>NZ_CP095552.1 GCF_023078355.1 Gordonia hongkongensis | reverse complement strand
GGGGCTGGCCTCCTGGTCCGGAAAACTACCAGCGTTCACGAGCGCGGTGGCATCTGCGCCGGAGTCCCCGTCTCTCCACAGGGTTATCCACACCTGTGTACAAAGGTGACGAACTGGGGACTTCGGTCGGAGCCAGGTCCTCGAGGATCTACCTCGACGGGAGGGGTGGCCGACGCTGTGAGTGAACGTAACAGAGGTCGGGGAGGGCCACAAAGCGATCGGGACGTTTGACTCGATTCTGCTGACAATCTTGCTTTCGTGGCCCAGAACACACTGGTCGCGAACGGTCACCGAGAACGGACGTCGTCGTTTGATTTGGACGCCCGGTGTCAGTAGTCTCGACTGGTCATCCAGGTTGCGGATTTGCGCGGCGAACTTCCGTGTTCGCCGAGTCATCACCGACACCAGTTCGGCACCGTCCTGGATCAACAGACCAACGACAACATGTGGGTCATGCCCGGGTAACCGGCGTGCCCACAGGGAGCACAAGGAGTCACCGTGGCCAAGGGCAAGCGTACTTTCCAGCCGAACAACCGTCGTCGCGCGCGCGTGCACGGATTCCGTCTGCGCATGCGGACCCGCGCCGGACGTGCGATCGTCAGCGGCCGTCGTTCCAAGGGCCGCGCGAAGCTCACCGCCTGATCGTCGGCTCTCACCGGGTCCCGTACGGGGCCCGGTCAGCTGTTCGATGACTGCGCCCCTTCATCGGATCTCACGGGGATCCGACTTCTCTCGCACCCTCAAGTCCGGTGCGCGGGTGAACAGTCGTGACTTCGTCGTCCATCTCGCGATGGTCGGTCGTGAATGGCCCGACCCCCGCAGCCTTCGACGGGACGTGGCGATGTCCGGTGGTCCCTGGTTCGGTCTCGTGGTCAGCAAATCCGTCGGCAATGCGGTGACGCGCCATCTCGTCGCCCGCCGACTGCGCGCGGCATTCGCCGGCGCATCGCATCTGCTTCCCGACGAGACCTATGTGGTCGTCCGTGCCCGCCGAAGCGCGGCCGAGCGATCCAGCGACGAGCTCGCCGACCAGCTCCGCGACGCGTTCACCAGTCGTCGTGTCCTCGCCCTGTCCGAGGCCGTCGCGGCGTCGGCCGACGGAGCGGGACCGCGGTGATGGGCAACACCGACACCACGCCGTCACTTGAGACCGAGGCGGATTCGACGACTCCGCACGCGGCCTCGAGCGGAACCGGCGCGCGCCTGTGGCGCGGACTCCGCCTCCTCCCCCGCCGCACCGTCATCTTCCTCATCGAGCTGTACCGCACCTGGGTGTCGCCGATGCGTCTGCCGTCCTGCCGGTTCGAACCCACCTGCTCGGGATATGCGGTCGAGGCACTGGACCGGCACGGCTTCCTCTACGGCTCGGTGCTGTCGGTCATCCGGCTCGCGAAGTGCGGGCCCTGGCACAAACCCGGTTACGACCCGGTTCCCGAACGCGGCTTCGGCGAACTGTGCCGCGACCTGTGGCGCTCGGCGACCGGCACACACCGACCTCGAAACCATCAGCACGCGTCCGGCGAGACGCGTGCTCTGTGAGTACAACAAGTGAGGGGTAACTGACCCGTGCTCGACTTCATCTATTACCCGGTCTCCGGGATCATGTGGGTCTGGCATTGGCTCTTCAGCCATGTCACACCGAACTCCCCCGGTGGCGACGGCATCGCCTGGGCCCTGTCGGTGGTGTTCCTCGTGTTCACCCTGCGTGCGATTCTCTACAAGCCCTTCGTGAAGCAGATCCGCACCACGAAGAAGATGCAGGAGATCAACCCGCAGCTCCAGGCGATCCGTAAGAAGTACGCCAAGGATCGGGTCAAGATGACCGAGGAGATGCAGAAGCTGCAGAAGGAGCACGGGTTCAACCCGATGCTCGGCTGCCTGCCGATGCTGCTCCAGATCCCGGTCTTCATCGGTCTGTTCCACGTGCTGCGCTCGTTCAACCGTATGGGCACCGGCATGGGTCAGCTCGGCATGAGTGCGGCAGAGACCCGGTCCCAGGGCAACTACGTGTTCAGCGCCGAACAGGTGCAGAACTTCCTCGACGCCCGCCTCTTCGGTGTCCCGCTGTCGTCCTACCTCGTCGAGCCGGCGACCGAGTTCCAGGCCTTCGTCGAGCCCGGCTCCCCCATCGACTTCACGCGCCCGCAGATCGCGTTCGTCGTCATCCCCATGATGATCGTCGCCTCCATCGCGACGCACCTGAACTCGCGTGCGTCGGTTGCCCGTCAGCCCGAAGCGGCGCTGGAGAATCCGCAGACCCGGATGATGAACAACCTCGCGCTGTACGTCTTCCCGATCGGCATCCTCGTGACCGGTCCGTTCTTCCCGGTCGCCATCCTCCTGTACTGGATGAGCAACAACATCTGGACCTACGGTCAGCAGCACATCGTCTTCGGGCACATCGCCAAGGAAGAGGAAGAGGCCAAGCTCCTCAAGCAGGAGAAGCTGAAGGCCAATGCGCCGAAGCCGGGCGCGCGACCCGACCGGAAGAAGAAGCCCGCGGCGACGAACACCAACGGCGCCGACTCGACGAACGTCTCCCTCTCGAAGGACGGATCGTCGGACAAGGCCGGGACCGACGGTGTCGACGCAGATGCATCGCCCGACGAGTCGACGACCGCCGCAGCGGACACCGGGGCGGGAGCCAAACCCAAGCCGGGTCAGAAGCCCACACGCCCCGGCGCCGGCGCCGCACCGGGCAAGAAGCAGAACCACAACCGCGGAAGCCGTTCGACGGCCAAACGCGGAAACAAACGCGGTGGCAAACGATGACCGCCCCAGACTTGTTCGATGAAGCACAGAAGTTAGGTGAATGAGATGACAGCAGAGACTGCAACTCAAGCCGGTACGGACGCCGAGACCACGGCGGGATCCCAGACCGAGGACCAGGCCGACACGTCTTCGTCGGCCGCCGGCGACGACGGTGCGGTGGCGGAGAACGCCGTCACGGAAGCGGTGCATAGCGACGCCGATGATGACGCCGCGGACGAGACCGATGTCGACGACGACTCCGATGACGACGACTCGGATGAGGACGAAGACGACGAAGACCGTCTGGTCGAAGAAGGCGAGATCGCCGGCGACTACCTCGAGCAGCTGCTCGACGTCCTCGACTTCGATGGTGACATCGACCTGGATGTGGATGGCGACCGAGCAGTCGTCAGCATCGATGGCGGCGACGACCTGACGAAGCTCGTCGGGCGCAAGGGTGAGGTCCTCGACGCGCTCCAGGAGCTGACCCGCCTTGCGGTCCAGCAGGCGACAGGTGAACGCAGCCGCCTGATGCTCGACATCGCCCGTTGGCGGGCTGATCGCCGCGATCGACTGGCTCGCCTCGGTCGTGAGGTCGCCGAGCGGGTTCTGTCGTCCGGCGAGCGCGAAGCGCTGGATCCGATGACGCCGTTCGAGCGGAAGATCGTGCACGACGCGGTCGCGGTCGTCGACGGCGTCGTCAGCGAGAGCGAGGGTGCAGAGCCGAAACGTCGCGTGGTGGTCCTCCCCTCGTAGCAAGTACTCCCCTCCCCCACGGAGGTGAACAGGCCCCGACCGTCTCGGTCGGGGCCTGCTTTGTTTCCGGGTACTGCTTGGTTGTGTGCCGCGATAGCGGGTGGCGTTTCGACGGCGTTGCGCGCTGTGGGCTACTTACACTGTTGTTGTTTCACGTGAAACACGACTCGTCCGCTGAGGCGGCGCACAGAACGGATGCGCGCGGGGCGTTGATGTGCACGATCGAGTCGACGGTCGGCGCCCCTTGCAACTCGGGTTGCGGTCAAACGTCCCGGGATGTCGCCGACGGAATGCGTAACCGTCACCTTCGGATGCCTCGATCCCCCGCGCCCGGTGGCCGACTCAGTCGGCGACGTTGCTGCACATGGCGGTAGCGCCAACTCGCACCATGGACGTCCTCGTAGCGCGGTGGATGGCCACGTGTGCCGGACGCGACGAGAGAGCCCAAAGCCGTTCATTGCCCGGACCGGGTCGAGGCCCGTTCGGTCGAGCGGCTGCCGAGTTGCAGTCTCGGCGGCCGCTGTGACGCCAGGGCAGTTCCGGGTGTTGGCAGCGCGGACCGCGGCAGTGACTCTCCGGCGGGTTGGGATACCCGCGCCACGCGTCGCCACTGGCCAACGACACCGCTCGCTGCTCGGTCCGGACGCAAACTGGTCGAATTGTCACGTGACGCTTCCTTCCGGGACCGGAGTGTCAATCGAAACGGTCGTCATCAGACCCTTCGAGGCTCGCTTCGCTCGCACCTCAGGGAGCTGGGTGGCGCAGGGCTCGCACGTCACTATCTTCAGCCTGGCGACTGTTGTGGACCATGGAAGAACACTCGTGAACATCCGAGTCCGTGCTCCCCTGGTCCGAATGAACGACCTGCTCCCTGAGGGCGTCCGGAGCTTGCGGAGGGCGCGTCTAGTTCCGCCCCTACGGAGTGTCCGGAGCTTGCGGAGGGCGCGGCAAACCTGCGCTCTTTGAGGAGGGCCCGGAGCTTGCGGAGGGCGCGTCGCCTCCCGTGCCCTGAGGAGCGTCCGGAGCTTGCGGAGGGCGCGTCACCCCCTGCTCCCTGAGGAGGCCGGAGCTTGCGGAGGCCGTCACGAAGGGTCTTCGCAACCCGGCCCACCAAGACCCTTCGTGACGCTCGCAAGCTCGCTCCTCAGGGAGCGGGTGGTGCCGCTCGCCAGGTCGCTCCTCAGGGTGCAGGCGGTGCCGCTCGCGAGTCGTTCCTCAGGGAGCAGGATGACGCTCGCAAGGTCGCTCCTCAGGGAGCAGGTGGTATCGCTCCCGAGCTCGCTCCTCGGTATCTGCGGCCTGGCGGCCGTCGTGGGCTACGAGGGAACCACCGCTCCCTGAGGAGGCCGGAGCTTGCGGAGGCCGTCACGAAGGGTCCTGGCGAGATGCGTCGCGAATCTATCGAGGCTCGTCGATCTCGACCGCGCTTCTTCGTCGCTTGTTTGGGCCTGGCGGCTTTTGCTTCTGGCCCCAGGGCCAGAGATCTAGCGGATCTCTCGGACCAGGGAGCGGGAGGGGGCGAAAGCGACGCAGATGTCGATCGCGGGTTCGACGGGACGTTGCGCTCAGTTCCGTCGGTTTGTCGTCGAATCACATCGATGTGTTTCACGTGAAACATCGCGCTAGGACCCGATGTGCACCGACCTGCCAGAGGGTTGGGTTTCACGTGAAACACTGTCTAGGTATCCCACTCGAACGGAGGCGAAGTGCCGTCTGACGCACAACCCGGGCACGAGCACGATCTTGATGCGTTGGCGGTTCCGCCAGACATCGCGACTGATGTCTTCGGTGAGCGGGTGGCGCTGGCGGTGGACTACTGGCGCGTCCTCGCCACCGACGGGATCGACCACGGACTCATGGGTCCGCGAGAGGTCCCGCGACTGTGGGATCGTCACATTCTCAACTGCGGCGTACTCGGCGAGCTCATCTCGCACGGGTTGCGCGTGGTCGACATCGGCAGCGGTGCCGGCCTCCCCGGCATCCCCCTCGCCATTGCACGCCCAGATCTCTCGATCACTCTCATCGAACCGCTACTCCGACGCAGCACCTTCTTGGACCGTGCTGCTGCCGCGCTCTCGTTGGACAACGTGATCGTGATCCGAGGGCGAGCGGAAGAGAAGGCGGTACGCGCCGTCGTCGAGCCCGCCGATGTGGTGACGTCGCGAGCAGTCGCGCCGCTCGAACGGTTGGCGAAATGGTCCGCTCCCCTGGTCCGTCCCGGAGGCCAGATGATCGCGATCAAGGGGTCGTCAGCCGCCGAAGAGATCGAACGCGATCGGGCGGTGGTCGGGCGCTCTGGGATCACAGAACTGACGGTTCACACGTGTGGCGATCGCGTTCTCGAGACGCCGACGACCGTGATCGTGGGAACGAAGACCGAGCGGTCGCGCGGTGGCCGTTCCGGACGGCGCTGAGGAGGCGATCGGATTGGTGTGGAGTCCGCGGAGGGCGCAGAATAGGAAGCGTTCTGTCGGCACCCCCGAAGGTGCTGCAATGGACGCTTCCGCGACCGTAGGGTCGGCAGCTACAGCCGCCGGCGGTACGGACGCGAGTCCGTACGAGGTCGGTCAAAGGAGTCCACGCGTGGTCGATCAAGACCCGAATGTTTCACGTGAAACTGCGGCAGGGGGTCACCCCGGAGTTGACGGCCAGCCCTTCGCCGACACCCCAATCGCCATGGCCGCCGAGCGCGCGAGTCAGGTACTGACTCCCGGGGGTGCGGGGCAACTACCCAAACCGCCGCATACACGGATCATGACCGTCGCCAATCAGAAGGGCGGCGTCGGGAAGACCACGACGACCGTCAACCTTGCGGCGGGACTCGCGCTGCGCGGTCTTCGCGTTCTGGTTGTCGATCTCGACCCCCAGGGCAACGCCAGTACCGCGCTCGGCATCGATCATCGCGCAGAGGACATCGCATCGGTGTACGAGTTGTTGCTCGGTGAAGTGACCCTCGAGGAAGCGATCCAGGAGTCGCCCAGCCAGCGCGGCCTGTTCTGCGTGCCTGCGACTCTCGATCTGGCCGGCGCCGAGATCGAACTCGTGTCGCTGGTGGCCCGCGAGAATCGGTTGCGTAATGCGCTCGCCGACGATGTGCTTGCCAAGTACCAGATCGACTACGTGTTCATCGACTGTCCCCCATCACTGGGTCTGCTGACCGTCAACGCGATGGTGGCAGCCCGTGAGGTTCTCATCCCGATCCAGTGCGAGTATTACGCACTCGAGGGCGTCGGACAGCTGCTGCGCAATATCGAACTCGTACAGGCGCACCTCAACCGTGAGCTCCACGTCTCCACGATCGTGCTGACGATGTACGACGGCAGGACGAAACTGGCCGACCAGGTGGCCGAAGAAGTGCGGCGTCACTTCGGCGACAAGGTGCTGAGCACGATCATCCCGCGGAGCGTCAAGGTGTCCGAGGCCCCCGGCTACGGGATGACGATCATCGAGTATGACCCCGGCTCTCGCGGCGCAATGAGTTACCTCGATGCCGCACGCGAACTGGCGTTGCGGGCTGCCGAGGGGGCGCCGGCGTGATCCGGTATCGCCTCGGTTCACGTGACACGCCGACTCACGACCATCATCGCGAAAGGGAGCACCAATGAGTCAACGAGACGCCGCTCAGCGCCGGGGTGGACTCGGACGAGGGCTCGCGGCGCTGATTCCGACGGGGCCTGCCGACGACCAATCGGGCGCCCCGCGCCTCGGCAACGCCGCAGCGGATGTCGTCATCGGCAAGGGTCCGACGACAGCTGATGATGGCGTCAAGACCTCGTCGACTGCCGCTACGCAGGCGACCGGGACGCAACCTCTCAGCCCGGAAGAGGCGGGCGCGGTGTACCGCGAGTTGCCCCCGAAGGAGATCCAGCCGAATCCCAGTCAGCCCAGAACCGTCTTCGATGACGAGGCGATGGCGGAGCTCGTGCACTCGATTCGAGAGTTCGGGCTGATGCAGCCCATCGTGGTGCGCCGACTCAAGCAGCCCACCGCGGATGGGATCGCCTATCAGATCGTCATGGGTGAGCGCCGGTGGCGGGCAAGCCAGGAGGCAGGGCTCGAGGCCATCCCCGCGATCGTGCGGGAGACGCCTGACGGTGACATGCTGCGCGATGCGTTGTTGGAGAACATCCACCGTGCGCAGCTCAACCCACTCGAAGAAGCGGCGGCCTATCAGCAGCTGCTCGAGGAGTTCGGTGTGACGCACGAGGAGCTCGCCTCTCGCCTCGGCCGTTCTCGCCCGCTGATCAGCAACATGATCCGGTTGCTCAAACTCCCGATTCCGGTGCAACGCCGGGTCGCGGCGGGGGTGCTGTCGGCCGGCCATGCCCGCGCTCTCCTGTCCCTCGAGACCGGAAGCGACGCTCAGGAAGCTCTCGCGGCGCGGATCGTCGCCGAAGGGTTGTCGGTGCGGGCGACTGAGGAAGCTGTCACGCTCGCCAATCGTGGCGACGGTCCGGAAGCGAAATCTCCGTCGGCGCCGAAACGCCGTCCGATGCAGATGCCAGGCCTCCAGGATCTCGCGGAGAGACTGTCCGACAGTCTGGACACCAGGGTTACAGTCAGTCTAGGGAAAAGAAAAGGCAAGATCGTGGTGGAGTTCGGCTCGGTCGACGACCTGGAACGCATTGTCCAGTTCATCGATCCGAAGAAGTGAATTTCGACGCGGGATTTCCGGTACCACCTAGACGCGGAAGTAATGTCACAGTGACGATTGACGTAGCCAGCGGGCGCTTGTACAGCGAAAGCTGTTGTTGCGCTGCTACATTCGGCATCCGTGGAATTCTCGACCGGGGCGCACCGACATGAGTGTGTCCGTCACTCGGTTGGAACTGGGATCCTTCGCGTCGCTCCCCCGCCACACCCGCAATTGCGTCTTCTGGGAAGTCGAGCCCGTGGCGCAGACAAGCCGCGGCACGGTACCGGGCCCCGGCGATCTCGAACCCTACGAGAGCGAGTTCGACAAGGAGGCGTGGATCTCGGGTCTTCTCCTCGATTGGGGTGCGTGCGGGCAGGTCGCGATCGAGTCGAGCACGAACACTGTCATCGGTACAGCCTTCTACGCGCCGCCCAATCGTGTTCCGCGGTCGCAGCACTTCCCTACGTCGCCGGTCAGCCACGACGCCGTGCTGCTCACCAGCATCCGTACCGAGCCCGGCCACGACGAAGTCGCCACCATCCTGCTGGACGCGGTGCTGGGCGACCTGATCCGACGAGGCGTCCGGGCGGTCGAATCGTTCGGTCTGGTACGGAACGGGTCCGGCGCGGATCCCTTTGTGCTCGCCGGGAGCGCGGGTGGGGTGGCCGACGATCTCGAGCTCTGGTCGGATGAGGCGATCGTCGAAGTCGCGCGTGAGATTCTCGACGACCCACAGGGCGACCTCTGCACGAACTGTATGAATGACGCGTCGTTTCTGAAAGATTCCGGGTTCGACGTCGTGTCGTCGCACCAGAGGTTCCCGCGTTTCCGACTGGAGCTCGACGAAGGACTCGGCTGGAAGGTCGAGGTCGAGAGTGCGCTGCAGAAACTGGTGGTGATGGCCGAGATGGATCTGGCCGGTCGGCAGCGGACGGCGGTCCCGGTGGGAACCGGGCCGCAGCGGATCAGCGGGAGCTGTTCTCCGCGGCCAGCAGATCCGCGAAAGTATAAGTGCCCGTAGGACGATCGTCCTGATCGAGCAGGTACAGTCGCTTCACCGCCACCACGATGGCGTCGGCGATGACGTTGCGCCAATCCGAATCAGCAAGCACTGCAGCGTCGTTCGGGTTCGTGATGTAACCGACGTCGATGAGCGCCACGGGCATCCTGGTGAGCCGGAGGACATCCCAGGTGCGCTCGTGAGTCCGGCAGTCCGACAACGGCGTGCGTGCCGCGATCTCCCGCTGGATGAAGCCGGCAAGGTTGCGCCCGATCGTCGAGTACGAGTCGTTGTTGCCGAAGTAGAACGACGCGACACCATTGGCGCGCGCGTTCCGGTAATGGCCGCAGCGGAGCGAGATCATCAGGTCGGCGTCCATCAGATTCGCGACGCGAGCGCGCTCGTCGTCCCCGGGACGTCCCCGACCGTCATGCGACAGGAACGTCTGCATTCCGGCGGCCGCCATCCGGCCTTCGAGACGAGCACCGAGGTCCCACAGCAGTTCCGACTCGCGATCGGCGACCTCACCCGTCGACAGGGCATGGAGTCCACCGGAGCCGGGGTCGATGAGGATCCGCTTCCCGGACAGTTGCGGTCCGGAACGACGGACGTGCTCTTCTTCGCGGATCGCGTACGGCGAACCCCCGGTCACTCTCGTGCCGAGGCGCTCCAGCGAACGCAGGGTGGCCGGACCGCAGATGCCGTCGGAAGCGAGACCGTATTCACTCTGGTAAAGGCAGACTGCGTTATGAGTGGTCAGGCCGAAGATGCCGTCGACCAGCGACGTGAAGTAACCGAGGTTCTGCAGCCGGCTCTGCAGGGTGGCGACATCGTCGCCGACCATGGGCGCCGACAGCTGATACGAGAGCACTCGAGCGCCGAGTCGGTAGGACGCCTCGCGCAGGACGCGGTAGGTGGCCGGACCGACGATGCCGTCGACGATCAGGCCGCGCTCCTGTTGAAACGCACGGACGGCCCGGTCACACGCCTCGTCGAAGACGGCTTCGGGTGGATTCCACCCGTTCGCCGGCCCACCGTGTGTGGCGCTGGAGGATCCATCGTCGGGCAACAGACCACGTCCGACGAGGATGGCGCGGATCTCGGCCACCGCCGAGCCGTGATCACCAAGTCGGAACAATGGCATCTGGTCACCCCTCGTACGAATCGCGGCAGGTGCGGCTCTGCGCGATGTCCGATGTAGCCAAGCGGTACACCGGTGAAACGTCAGCCTGCATTCTCGCAGCTGGACTTCACTACACCAAACTGCACGGAGCCGAATCGGTGTGATCCGGCGTGCAGGGGTCTCCGGTCGAGACCACGGCCGACACTACCAACGCAAGCAGTCCGCGGGTGGAACGGCAACGTCGTTCACCCGTCGGACTGTCGCGTCGATGTGCGGAGAATCGCAGGTCGTCAGGCCGACTGGCCGACGACCGAGTCGAGCTCTCGAAGCAGGGCGGCCTTGCCCTTGGCGCCGACGATCGTCTTCACCGGCTGACCCTTGTCGAACAGGATCATGGTCGGGATGGACATGATCTGGAAGTCACGCGCGGTCGACGGGCTCTCGTCGACATCGAGCTTGGCGACCGTCAGCTTGTCGCCGTGGTCGCGAGCGATCTCCTCGAGAACCGGAGCGACCATGCGGCAGGGACCGCACCAGGTGGCCCAGAAGTCCACCAGAACCGGCTTGTCGGCGCCGAGAACGGCGTCCTTGAACGTGGTGTCGGTGACGGCAACGGTGTGTGCACCCATGATCTGATCTCCTTGGTCGGACCGGGCCGGGTGGCCCAGGTGGTGAGTGGTTGACGGTTCAGGCGGGTGCCTGAGCAGCGTCGATCTCGGAAACGGAGGCCGCTTCGGCGTCGTCCACGCTGAGGTCGGCTGCCTCACCTTGCTCGGCCAGCCAGCGCTCGGCGTCGATGGCCGCCGAACATCCACTGCCCGCGGCGGTGATGGCCTGTCGGTAGGTGTGGTCCACGAGGTCCCCGGCGGCGAACACGCCGGGAAGCGAAGTGAGGGTCGTACGTCCCTGGACCAGGACGTAACCCTCGGGATCCAGGTCGACCTGCCCGCGGACGAGCTCGCTGCGCGGGTCGTGGCCGATCGCGACGAACATGCCGGTCACTTCGAGGGTGCTGACCTCGCCGGTGCGCGTGTCCTCGACCTTCAGGCCCGACACCGAACCGTCGCCGACCACGGACTGCACCGCGGCATTGGTGACGAAACGGATCTTGTCGTTGGCACGTGCGCGCTCGAGCATGATCTTCGACGCCCGGAACTCGTCACGACGGTGGACCAGCGTGACACTTCGCGCGAACTTGGTCAGGAACGTGGCCTCTTCCATCGCGGAGTCGCCGCCGCCGATGACGGCGATGTCCTGGTCCTTGAAGAAGAAACCGTCACAGGTGGCACAGGCGGACACACCGCGGCCGAGGAGCTGCTGCTCCCCGTCGATGCCGAGATAGCGCGCCGCCGCGCCCATGGCGAGGATGACGGCGCGGGCCCGGTAGATCTCACCGCCGACCTCGACCTCCTTGATCCGGCCGGTCAGCCGAACGGTGTCCACGTCCTCCATGCGCAGGTCGGCGCCGAAGCGGATGGCCTGCTCACGCATCTCGTCCATCAACGCCGGACCCTGGATACCGGTCTGGAAACCGGGGAAGTTCTCCACCTCGGTGGTCGTCATCAGGGCGCCACCGAACTGGGTGCCCTCGAAGACGATCGGAGATAGCTCGGCGCGTGCGGCGTAGATCGCTGCGGTGTACCCGGCAGGACCAGATCCGATGATGATCAACTCGTGGATCTGCTGGGTCTCTGGCTGGCTCACTTGTCCTCCGTGCTGTGGGTTTAGCGAGACCCGCCCAGTCCAGGCGGGTCACGGCTGCTTCAACACCAGGGTAGGCGGAGATGTTCCCGCGGACGCGACGCGTGCCCCGGCCGGTCGGCGCAGACCCGGGCATCGCGAGGTGCCGGTCACCCGCCGACGATCCCCCGTGAGATCAGCGCCGGATTTCCCAGGTCACAGTCGAGGCCGACGATCAGCGCGTCGAAACGTCCTGCCACGCCCGTCGACAAGAGAATCGCGGCGGCTCCGGTGCCGTCGACGAGGATTCGACCGGACCCGACGATCACCACCTCGACCGGTACCAGGTGCGCGGCGGTGCAGCGGCGGAGCGCCTCCACGGAACCGAAGGGTGCTCCGTCGGTACGCCCGAGGACCGAGAGTGCGGTCGCGATGCCCGCGGGACCCGCCGGGGTCGGGACCGACGACGACTGAGCGCGCGGTGTCTGCCCGGGATTGGTCGCGTCGGGCGCCGAGACCAGCCGCAGTATTCCGACCGTTCCGACCGCGACGACGACGACCGCGGCGGCAGCCAGCAACAGACGGCCGGCCATTCGACGGTCGTCGCGCGATCGGGAGCGGGCGGGTCGACGCCCGCGGCGTGCGGCCGAGATGTCGACCGGTGCGGGATCCCGGCCGAGCGCGGCGAGGGTGGTCGCGACGTCGGCGCGGACCTGGTCGGGAACGGGCGCGGGCGCCGGACCGGCGGAGCGCAGATCGTCGGAGGTGTGATCCAGCGCGGCCAGGATGGATTGCGCGGCAACGTCATCGACGATACGGGAACGGATGTGTGCGGCTGTCCGGTCGGGCAGTGCACCGGCGTGCAGGTCGGCGAGGATCTCCGCCGAATACGGCGGGTCCGGTACATCGCCGGTCTCGTGGTCGTCTGGTCCCCGAGGGGTCATGGTGTCAGTCTTCCATTCCGGGGGATGGCGGGCGTTCGTGGAGTTCGGCTCGGTTCGGCGTGGTTCACGAGCGGAGTCGGGTCAGAGGAGGCGGTCTCCTGGTCGCGATCCGTCGGATACTTGGACGCGGCCCGCCCCGGTTCGGTTCCCCCCGGCCGCGATCTGTCGGGAACGGGATGGACCAGTCGGGGTGATGGCGGGTCAGCCGCTCCGCAGATGTCCGAGGACCTGGGCGAGTTTGAGGCGGCCGCGAGCGCATCGACTCTTGATCGTGCCCTCGGCGACACCGAGGATCTCGGCCGCTTCGGCGACCGTGTAACCCTCGATGTCGACGGCGACGATGGCCGCCCGTTGCCCTTCGGGGAGGACGTGCAGCGCCCGCCCGATCGACACCGACAGGTCGACGGCGGCGATGTCGTCGGTGGTGTCGGCGATGGAGACCACGTCCCATTCCGGCAGCGGCACGGTTCTGCGGACCTTGTTCCGTCGGATGCGATCGAGGCCGGCGTTCACGACGATCCGGTGCAGCCAACTCGTCACCTTGGCATCGGACCGGAAGTCGTGGGCGGTCCGATGCGCTGCGAAGAGGGCGTCCTGCAACGCGTCTGCGGCATCCTCGGGATTCTGGCTGGTCCGCAGCGCCACCGACCACAGATAATCGAGATGGCGGCTGATGAGATCGGAGAAGGCGTGTGGGTCGCCGGCGAGGTGAGCGTGCAGAAGCTGCTCGTCGCTACGCGTGTCGATCGCGTCGTTCCCCCCGGGCATGGGCTGAGAGTAGTGGAGCCGACACCGCGTCATCCGTTGGAGCGACGGCTGTGCACAGCTGTCGCCGGGTGACGGATCTGTCCTCAGGCCGGTCGGTCAGGACTCCAGGCGGGCGCGCACGGCAGCCATCCGCGTCCGCAACTCACTCTCGTCGATGACCCCGCGGTCGAGCAGTGTGTGTGCCAGGGCGACCAGTTGGTTCTCGGGGTA
This sequence comes from Gordonia hongkongensis, assembly GCF_023078355.1. Classification (NCBI taxonomy): domain Bacteria; kingdom Bacillati; phylum Actinomycetota; class Actinomycetes; order Mycobacteriales; family Gordoniaceae; genus Gordonia; species Gordonia hongkongensis. The sequence goes on along the minus strand of NZ_CP095552.1, from coordinate 5,282,079 downwards.
GGGCAGGTCGGCGTAGATGGTCGCCGACAGCCGGTCCTCCTCGTCGCGTCGTTCGACGACGCCGGGGGTACCCGCGTTCACCGCGGTGGAGTCGGCCACCCGGTCGAGCGCATCGCAGAGACCGTCGAGGCTTGTCTTCCACGGTGGAACAGGGTTCTCCACACCGTATTTCGCGGCCATCCGGTGCCACACCTGGTTCCGGTCGACGATCTCCTCGAGTGGTCCGTGGGATGATCCGGTGCGTCCGTCCTCGATCATCGGCTACTCCCCCGCCGGGTGGACGGCCGGGCGGATGGCCGAGACGACGTTGGTGGTGACCCCCGGTCTGGGGAGCGCGACGCCGATGAGGCAGTCGCGGGTGATGATCTCCGACAGCTGCTGCTCGGTCCATCCGTCGGTGCCTGCCGGGCGCCGCGGCATCACCATGAAGCGGTGCTTCTGATTGGAATCCTGCACGCGTACGGACACACCCTCCGGGAGCTGGAGTCCGAACTCGGACAGCACCTGTCGCGGCCACCGCACCATCCGGCGGCGGTAGTTCGGCGTTCGGTACCACTCGGGCGAGTTCCCCAGGATCGGGCGCGGATAGCACGAGCACAGCGCACACACGATCACGTGATGGATCGTGGGGGTGTCGGCGAGGATCTCGAAAGCCGTGAAATCGCTGGGTGTTCCGAAGCCGGTCGGTTCGAGCCAGTCGACGCCGACCTCCTTGCTGGCGGCCATCGGGTCGTCGAGTGCCAACCGCTCGAACTCGGGGTCGAGCCAGGCCCGGGCGACGAGCGTCGCCGCGGGCGTCGGCCCGATCTGTTCGGCGAACTCGGTGAAGCGGCGGTGCTCCTCGGCGGTGAAGAGTCCCTTTTCGATGCACAGCTCGCGCAGCGCGATCTCGAGTACCTCGAAGTCGGTGATCTCGTCGACCATCGGCTTGACCGTCCGGTCGTGGTCGTGGTCGTGGTGATCGTCGCTCATCGGCGGTCGTCCTCTCCGCCGGCGGATTCGAGCCAGCGTTCGGGGATCTCGGTCTGCAGGGTGTCGTCGGCGGGCCCGGTGTACCCGTGCCAGAGGTCGCCCATGGTGAACCGGACCACGTAGAACCACTCCGGTTGGGCGTCGGAGAGACCCCAGGTCTCGTCCTCGGGCGCTGGGCTCTCGTAGGCGACGGCCGCGACCTCGCCGACCGCGCCCCGGACGTATTCCGGTGTCCGCGTGTACAACAGGACGGGCAGCTCGCGGACCCGGACCCGGTCCCCGATGCCGAACGCGGCGTCGCCCGCCCGCCCGGCGTAGATCTGCGGGTCGCCGATTCCGATCGCGTGCCGATGGTGTGTGTTCCGCGGGACGTCGGATCCGTCTCCGACGCTGCGCGGGCGGGCCTCGAGACGCCGGCCGTCCAGTCCGCCCGCGTATCGCTCCCGGACCTCGAGCATGCGTTCACTGAGCTCGCCGAGCGCGATGTGGTGCTTCTCGACGAGAATTCTGGCGACCGCCAGCAACCAGCGTCCGTAATACGGGATTCCGAGGTAGACCGCGCGACCGACGTCGACGTTGCCGATCCGACGCCGCTCTTCGGACAACCAGATCCCGCGCCAGGCGAGCACCTCACACATGACATAGGTCATGTGCTCCCATTCTTCGTACGCCTTGCCCTCGTAGGTGATCGGTGCGTCGGGCTCACCCCCGACGTCGTGCACCGGCTTCATGTAGGCGACGAATCGATCGTGGTCGAGGAGATCGGGCGTGGGGGCATCCGGCAGCTCGGGATACGAGGACTTAAGTCGCGCAACGAGTTCGAGCTGTCTCGCACGTTCTTCGGCAGTGCTCACCGGACACCTCCCGGGCCCCTGTCCGACCGTCGCAGCGCAGTTGCAGGAGAACTTACACGCCGACCGCGTGGTTCAGGAGCGTTTTCGGCACGCCCTTGCTCCCCGATCCGATCGAACGACAGCCGCGGGCGCATCAACCCTTCGTGGCTCGTCGCTTGCGCTCCTCGCACCTCAGTATCTGCGGCCTGGCGGCCGTCGTGGCTACGAAGGAACCCGTTGTGTTGGAGCGAGCCCAACCACTGCTCCCTGAGCTCCGGGCGCTCCTCAGGGAGCAGGGGGCAGGGCGTCCTTTCGGATTAGGAGACTGCTGAAATAGTCGGCGTCGTTTCGGTGTGGGGTGAGCGGGTTTGCCTGGTGGGCTGGGATCCTGGTGAGTATGCAGGGTGAGCCGGATCGTCAGGGTGAGTTTCTGGATGTGAACTCGGTCGTCGGGCATTTGCTGGCCGAGGGCAGTGTGTTCGCGTTTTTGGCTGCTCATCGCGAGCAGTTGTTCCCTGCGGAGATGTTCGCGGACCTGTTTCCCAGCGGCCGGGGCCGTCCGTCGATCCCGCCGGCCACGATGGCGTCGGTGATCGTGCTGCAAACGCTGCAGGGTTTGTCCGATCGCGAAGCCGCTGATGCGGTCACTTTTGATCTGCGGTGGAAAGCGGCGTGTGGATTCGTGTTGGGTAACAAAGGTTTTCATCCGTCGACTCTGACGTACTGGCGTCGGCGACTGGCAGCCAGCGATCGGCCGCACCGCATTTTCGAGGTGGTACGCGAGGTCATCACCACCACCGGGGTGCTCGCGGGTAAGAGCCGTCGAGCGCTGGATTCGACGATCTACGATGACGCGGTGGCCCGCCAGGACGCCATCACCCAGGTGATCGCGGCGATCCGGCGGGTCGCCCGAGAGGTCGACGGTGGTGCGGTGGTGGTCGAGCAGCGTGCGACTCGTCTGGCCGCGTTGACCGGCGGCGGCTATGACCGGCCCGGCAAGCCGCGGATCGCCTGGGATGATGAGTGTGCTCAACAGGACCTGATCAGCGCCCTTGTCGAAGATGGGTTGGCCGTGCTCGACGGTCTGGACCTCGAGGCCATCGACAAGGAACCGAGTAACGAGGCCCAGGCGCAGGCGGTGGCATTGCTGGCATTGGTGACCGGCCAGGATGTGGAACCGGCACCAGGTTCTGATGGCACCGACGGACGCTGGCGCATCGCGCCCCGGACCGCCCCGGACCGGGTGATCTCCACCGTCGATACCGACACCCGCCACGCCCACAAAACCCGGGCACGCCAGCAGGACGGGTTCAAGGGCCACATCGTCAATGAACCGGAGACCGGGTTGGTCACCGCGATCGAGATGACCAAAGCCGCTGGTCCGGACACTTCCGACGGAGCAGTCGGGGCACGGTTGTTGCTGAGCGATCCGACCGTCGCCGACGACGCCGACGATCGTGAGGTGCTGGGTGATTCAGCGTATGCCTCCGGTGACATGCTGGCCACGCTGGCGCGGACACGATGGAACGCGGTGATCAAACCCAAGCCACACATGCCGGCGGTTGCTGGTGGTTTCGTCATCGACGATTTCACCTTCGACGCCGACGCGAACACATTGACCTGCCCCAACAACCTGACCCGGCCGGTCAGCGCGAAAGGCCACGTCACCTACGGTGCGGCCTGCCAAGACTGCCCACTTCGGGCACGGTGCACCACCGCGGTTCGTGGACGCAAAATCAGTTTCGGCGAACACCACCAACTCCAGCGCGAACACCGACAACACTTCTCTGACAAGACTATTGCCGACACCTACCGCCAGCATCGACCCATGGTCGAACGGACGATTGCCTGGCTCACCCGCGGTAACCGGCGGGTGCCCTACCGTGGAATCGAACGCAACAACAACTGGCTGCACCACCGCGCCGCCGCGATCAACCTACGCCGCCTGATCACCCTCGGACTGACTACCACCAACGGCACCTGGACACTGGCCACCGCCTGAACCGCGGCACCGCCGCCCCACCTAGATCGATCACCACGACCACACCCCGGAACCGACACATCCCCGCAGCAGGAACCTCAACCCAGGCTGGACCCTAATTCAGCAGGCTCTTAGGGAGCAGAGGGAGGGCATCGCATTCACCCCACACAGCAGCGGTTCTGTAGTTCTTGCGGATATGGGAGCAGCCTCGAAGGGTCAGGTCAGAAGCCGGCCGTAGGCGGCGACGAAAAGCTCCACACAAACGTCGAGGATCTCGTCGAGCGCATAGCGCTCCGCGTCGGCCTCCCCCGCACCGGCGACGTACCAGTCGACGAGAAGCTGGGTGACTGCTCCGACCAGGCCCACCGACGCCAGCCGTTCGCGGTCCGACGTCGGTCGCGAGCCACGAGCGAGTGCCAAGATGAGCGCGGCCCAGTCGTGGATCGCGCGCATGCGGACCTGCTCGATCTCCGGGGACACACCCACCACTTCGACGAGCATCACGCGTGCGCGCCGGGGATCGTCGGCGAGGCAGGACATGAACGCGCCGAGAGCCGCCCGGGTGACCTCCGGAACATGCTCGGCGGCAACGCCTTCCGCCGAGTCCGATGATCCGGGGGCGGCGCCGGCGATCTCCGCTGCGGCATCGACGGTCGCCGCCCGGACGAAGTCGACGCAGTCGTCGTACACGGCGACGAGCAGGGCGGCGCGGTCGGTGAAGGACTCGTAGAAGTATCGCTGCGTCAGCCCGGCGAGGTCGCAGATCCCCTTCACCGACACGTTCGCGTATCCGTCGGTTCCGAAGGCGTCGAGCCCGGCCGCGATCAGAGCGGCTCGACGGCGTTCTCTCCGCTGCGTCGGGTCGGCTCCGCCATAGCGTCGTCCGGGCGGGGTCGGCGTCGACGGGGTCGGGTCCGGCACGGCTGTCACGCGAGCTCCCTCCCGGGTCTTTACATCAGATCTTCTGACACGTTACCTTGTCAGAAGTAAGTGACATGGCGTCGTGTCAGATATCGCTGTGAGGGGACAATCGTGCTGGAGTTCTTGCCGGAGCCGATGCGTGAGCCGACCGTGCTCGCGATCCCGTTCTTCGTCACCCTGCTGGCCATCGAGTGGTTCGCCGCGGCCAAACTCGAGCACGATGACACCGAGACAGCGCCGCCGGGCGCCTACGACTCGCGGGACGCGCGTTCAAGCGTCTCGATGGGACTGGTGTCGATCGCGACCAGCGCCTTCTGGAAATTCCTCGGACTCCTGCTGTACAGCGTGCTGTTCGCCTATGTCGCCCCGTGGCAGCTGCCCGCGGACGAGTGGTACACGTGGATGATCGCCTTCCTGGGCGTGGACTTCCTCTTCTACTGGAGTCATCGCGTCTCGCATCGGGTCCGCCTGGTGTGGGCGACCCATCAGGCCCATCACTCCAGCGAGTACTTCAACTTCGCGACGGCGCTGCGGCAGAAGTGGAACATCAGCGCCGCGGTGCTGATGTGGATCCCCCTACCGCTCCTCGGCATCCCGCCCGCCCTGGTGTTCGCCGCCTACTCGCTGAATCTCATCTACCAGTTCTGGATTCACACCGAACGGATCGGAAAACTGTGGGCACCCGTCGAATTCGTGCTCAACACACCGTCGCATCATCGGGTACACCATGGCTGCGACCCCGAGTACCTCGACCGCAACTACGGCGGGGTCTTCATCCTGTGGGACCGGATGTTCGGCACGTTCGCGCCGGAGATCCGCCGGCCCCGTTACGGCCTGACCAAACCGGTGGACACATACAACATCCTGCGACTGCAGACGCACGAATATGCGGCGATCGCGCGGGATGTGCGCGGTGCGTCGACGTGGCGCGCCCGCCTCGGCTATGTCTTCGGGCCGCCGGGATGGACGCCACGCGACCTGGTCGGAGAGCAGGTGGCGGGGACGACTGGCGCATCCTCGGAAGGCGTCTGACGGAGCGGCCTCAAGGGCGAGGTCGGTCGGGCGCCATATGCGGTCACTGTGCCGATCGTCGTGACGAGTGAGATGAGCGCGGTCTGGATGCCGAGCGCCGCCGGGCTGATCGCGAAGCTCATGAGCCAGACCTCAGCTCACGCAATCTGGTTCGTGCATCTGAGCCTGCCGCGAACAGGTATCCGAGCCCTGCTGCCACCACCGTCGCCCCGAGAACGGCGAAGCGCCCGAGGCCCCCGGGTCGGTCCTACCCTTCTCGCGTGTCAGGCGGTCGCGTGAGTACCGCGGGTCGGCCGAGGGAACCGTCACGTCAGATACGAGCGCGCGGTATCAGGATGGCGTATGCCAGTTTCCTCAATTGCCCGTCGATGCCGGCCGAGAGCGGAGCTCGGGGGACGAGATCACGTGGCCGGCGAACCCGGCTAGAGCCTGCTCCAGCAGGAGCACGTCGAGCGTGTCACCGGCGGCGGCTCCGTCGAGTGCCGCGATCGACGTCCCCAACAAGCCTTCGATGCCTCGACGGATGACCGTCCACAAGATCTCTGTCTTCCCTGCGTGCTCGTGATAGACGGTCGCCACCGAGACGCCCGCGTGGGCGGCGATCTCGTCGATACGAACGTTCCGGAAGCCGCGTACGAAGAACAACTCGGTCGCGACGTCGAGGATTCGTTCGCGTCGGGCGATCGGACTTCGACGTGATCGTGCGTCATCTGTCCCCACCACAACAGGAGCCGTTGCCAGGTCACAGTCGAGAATCGAGTCCGTGAGCGCTCGCTGGACCTGCATGAGGCGCTTGGCCGACAGTGAGCCACGCATCCGGGCCGTGCTCGAGTACACACTGAGGACAGCGGTCGCGAGTAGTTCCGCGCCCGCCGGGTCGACCGCGGGTCGGGCGGCGCTGATCTTCGCCGCCAGCGTGTCCACGAGTCCCCCGAAGGAGCGATTCAACTCGGACAGGCCCGATCGCTCCAGGTGCAATCGTTCGCGGTTCCAGAGGATGGAGACATCTCGATGCGCGGTCATGTCACCCAATGCGTCGAAGAACAACCCGATTTGCTCCTCGGGAGTGCCACCGCGCTCCTGCGCATCGGCCATGAACCGGCTGACGGTCCGCACCTGCGCGGTCAACGCCTGCGCGAGGATGTCCTGCTTGGACGGAAAGTGTCGGTACAACGCAGGCCCGGTCAGTCCGACCGTCGCCCCGATCTGTTCCATGCTCACGTTGCGATAGCCGAACTCCTGAAACAGGCGTGTCGCCTCTCGGACCAGGTGTTCGAGCCGGAGTTCGGGCAGTCGAGCGCTCTTCGCACTCGCGATGTCTGCGGATTTCGACACTGGTGTCGAGGGCAGCGGTACAGGAGACCGCGCCGATGGTTCCGCGTCATGCCCCGCACGTACCCGAGTGCCGTCGTCGTTCATACTCGTTGGTCGTAACTCGGACCTCGAGTTGCACGCGCCGATAATCGCGGGCCGCGGTCAGGTGCTCGACGGGTGCGTCAGCCGGCCATCGTGACGCGCGAGATCTCGGCCTGATAGCCGCTTCCCGAATTTGGCAGGCTCGTGAGCCAGACCATGACGTAGCGGGTGGTCGGCGGCTGGGCGATCGGAATCGTGGTGGACGCCTGGTCCACCTGACCCGACGCCACCGTCGTCGTCCGGGCGAACGCCGGACGCGCCGACGGCGACGTACGGATCTCGACGCTGATCCCGGGCGTCGGACTCTCGATGGTGACCGACCGCACCGGGCGTTCCGCTCCGAGGTCGAACATGAGGCCCAGCCCCGGCTTGAGCCCGCCGAAGTCCGGACGCCCGCGATAGTTGTCGGTCTGCCACGGCGGGGCGGCGCCGGTGATCACGTTGCGTACGTTCGCCGAGTTGTCCGGTGTCTGCGCGGAGAAGTCGACGACCGAGACCGACTGCAGCGCAATGGGTTGCGGGGCCGCCGGGGCCGCGGGCGTCGGCGGCGGCTGGGCGCCGGGCGGAGGCGAGGGCTCGGTCGTGGTGAGGATCGAGTCGATGTCGCTCGAGCCGCTGCTGCCGCCGAAGATGTTGGTGGCACCCACGATCAGCGCGATGACGATGAACAGGGCGAGGAGTCCGGCCCCGATGAGCAGCGCCAGGTTGCGGCGCGGTGGCTTCGCGTCGCCACCGGCACCCAGTCGGGGCGCCACGCTCACCGGCTGCGGGGCGTCGGCGTCGGTGATGGCGGGCAACATGTCGGTGTTCAGGTCGACGACCGTGGCCTGATCGAGGACGTGCTGCACCGTGGCCGCGGTACGGATCCCGCGGGAACCGTCGAGCGCGCGCGCCGCGACCGCCGAGATCTCGAACGGGATGTCGGGCTTGCTGAGCCGCGGCTCGACCGGTTGTCCGTCCTCACCGGGTGTGGCCACGGGGATCCCACCCACGGGCTCGGTGGTGTCGGCGGTGGTGATCAGCCGGGACCCGTCCGCGGGATCGAGCGCCCAGCGGTTGAGCAGGAGCGCGTACAGCACGGCCCCGAGGCCGCGGACATCGGACGCCTTGTCGTCCCCGGCGAGGGTGCCGGGGAACGCGAGCACGGCATTGCCGTCGTGGCTGATGCGGATGCGGTCGGGATGGTCGATGGACAGCGCGCCACCGGAGCGGTGGGCGATCTCGGCGGCCGCGGCGAGTGAACGCACCGCCCGCGCGGCGCCGATCGGCGACGGTCCCGACCCGGCGACATCCGCCAGGGACGATCCGGGCACCCATTCGGCGACGACGATGCCGCCCGACGATCCGCGGACGACGTCGAGGACCCGTGCCACCCCGTCGGAGTTGATCTGGCCCAGGCGCAGGGTGCGCGACAGCACGGCCTGCGGTCCCTGATCGGACATCTTGGCGGCCTGACCACGCTCGGGCGGCGGTGCGAGCTGCTCGGCGTCGACGAAGGTCAGCGCGACCTCGCGGTCGAGGTTGATGTCCTGGGCCCGCCAGAACTGCAGACCGCGGGTGCCGCCGTGCTGCTCGAGCAGTCGGTACCGGCCGCCGGCGACCGCAGCGCCGGGGATGAGGCGTGGTCCGCGGCGGCGTGGGCTCGCCGCGCTGTCGGCCGGACCGGTCTCGGCGGCGGGAGTCGGGGTCGGTGGAGTGGGTGCGTCGCCGGCTCGGGGCTCGGCGGGCGGCCCGGTGGCAGCAGTGGTGTCGACCTCACTGTCACTCACGCGACGGACTCCTCTCCTGCGGTATCTGATGTCGCGCGGTACCGGCGCGCGTTCGGGGATGGGGCGCACATCCCGGGTCGCGCCGATCGCGCCACCGGAGTGTACGGAGTACGACTGCCACGTCGCGGTACCTCTGTCGAAGCGGCGCAGCACCTGTACCTGACCAGAGTACGGGAGCGATTCGTCGCCGGTGACGCGCGGAAACTGAACTGTGATCGCCGGTGACTGTTCACGTTCGGGCTGCGGCGGCGGGGCGAGCGCCGGGATGAACCGGCCGAGCAGACGGCGTACGGCCAGCCCGATCGCGACGACATCCGGTACGCGGGCCGCGGCGAGACCGGCGTAGGTCACCGCGAGCACCACCGCGGCGGTCAGCCCGAGGTAGAGGACCGACCCCACCTTGCCCAGCCAGCCGATCATGTCGTCGAGGCCGGTGAGTTTCGCGACTGCCCACACGGTGGCGGAGACCCCGATCGAGACAGCCAGGGTCACGACGGACGTGCGTGCCACATCCGAGAGCCGGGCCCCGCGAAGACGGCTGCGGAGCAGGAAGTGCCCGACGACGGCACCGACCAGATAGCCCAACCCGTTGGACAGCGCGAGCCAGCGCACGACGAGTTCGGGATCGTCGAAGAGCACCGGCCCCAGGTACGACGACACCACCTTCACCACGGTGATGCCCAGCGCGATGAACGTCGGGGTCCACGCGTCCTCGCGGGCGTAGAACACGCGCAGCTGGACGAGGGTCATCGAGTACGGGATGAGGGTGAACGCACCCCACGACAGCACCGAACCCAGCTGCGACGCGGAGGCGGCGTCGAACTTGCCGAAGTTGAAGACGGCGATGGCGATGGCCGGTCCGAAGAACGTCATGAACGACACGACCGGGACGAGGGCGACCATCGTCAGTCGCGTCGCCAGGGACAGATCGTCGACGACCGCCTTGGTGTCGTCGGCGGTGGCGTTGCGCGACAGTCGCGGCATGATCGCGGTCAGGATGGTCACGCCCAGCACGCCGTACGGAAGCTGCAACAACTGCCAGTGGGTGAAGTAGATGCTGACGCCCGACGCGTCGGCCGACGATGCGATCCGGTAGGTGACGATCAGGCCGACCTGGAGCAGCGCCACATACGCGACGATCGCGACGGCCATGTTCCCGAACTGGCGCAGGCGCGCGTCGATCCCCCACTGCAGGCGCAGCCGCACCCCCGACTTGCGGAGGAACGGCACCAGTATCAGCGCCTGGAGCACGACACCGGTCGTGCAACCGATGCCGAGCACCAGGAGCTGCGGATCGGACATCCGGACGGGGTTGAGGGTGATCTCGCCGGGCACCACCGCGTAGAGCACGAGAGTGGTGATCTGCACGACGTTGTTCAGTACGGGCGCCCACGCACCCGGCTTGAAGTAGCCGCGCAGGTTGAGGATCGCGATGAACAACGCGGACAGGCCGTAGAACAGGATCTCCGGCAGCAGCAGGTAGGCGAGCGCGGTCGACAGCTCGCGATTGACCTGCCCGTCCCCCAGGTTCAGATAGGTGAGCAGCGGCGCCGCGATCACCGCCACGACCGTCGCGGTCCCGAGGACGACGACGGTGATGGTGAAGATCCGGTTGATGAAACCCTCGCCGCCGTCGTCGTCCTCGGCCTCGGCCCGGGCGAGCAGCGGGATGACGATCGCCGTCAGCACGGCGCCGAGGACGACCTCGGCGATCATGTTCGGCAGCACGTCGGCCGCCTGGAACGCCGAGGCGATGGCAGGGCCGAGCATCGCGAGGATGAGTACGGTCCGCAGGAAGCCGGTGATGCGACTGAACAGGGTGGCGATCGCGATCGACCCGCTGGTGCGCAGGATGCTCGAGTCCGAGTCCCGCGCCAGACCGGTCGACGACGCTTTCCCGTCGGGCGTTTTCCCGTCGGGCGCCTTCTCGTCGGGTGCCTTCTGGACGGACACCGCGCCGGCGGCCACCGGACCGTTCGACGGTCCGCGGGGGTCGGACGCGGTCATGACCCGCGTGTTGTTCTGGGCCGGTGACACGTCCGGCCGGGCCGGCGTGGGGGCCGGTGGAGTAGGTGCCGATGGCGCGGGCGGACGCGGGGCCGAGGGTGCCCGCCCGCCCGGCCGCGGCGGCGCGGGTCGTGGGGCCGCAGACCGCGCGTCGGGCGATCGTGGTTCGGCAGGCCGTGGCGCAGTGGGTCCCGGATCCGGGGACCCGGGCGGGATCCGCGTCGGAGGGACCCGGCCACCCGAAACCCGGTTCGGCGGAATCCGCCGGGGTGCGGCGCGCTCGGGACGCTGGGGCGGCACCGGGCCGGGTGTCCCCGACCGCGGTACACGCGGCTCATCGTTCCAGGTCACGTCGCTTCTGCCGCCGTCCTCGGGTCGTGGTGATGTCGGTCATGGAGGGTCATCGCCCGGTTCCTCGCCGTACGTCCGACCCTCGCTCTGCAGGGTACGGCGTCGCTCCTGATACCCGCTTCCGGCAAGCAATCGCTCGAGTTCGTCGGGTTCGGGACGGTCGGCGTCGGCGGGATCGGGCTGGCCGCGGAAACGATGCCACAACCGACGCGCGGTGAGCAGGACCAGCGCTGCCGCAGCGATGATCGTGATGTAGAACAGCGGCTTGCCGTACGCGTTGGTGTGCACCGACAGGCTGATCGGCTGGCCCAGTGGCACGCCGGTGACCGTCGACAACCGGATCTGCACACTGATCGCCTCGGAGGCGTCGCCCTGGGTGGGCAGCTGGATCTGCCGGGTTCCGCGCGCCGGGATCTCGATCACCCCGAGGTCGCCGATCTCGATGCCCGCCGGCTCGGACGTGGTGATCCGGGCACGCACCGGGAGCGCGAGGTCGTTGCTCACGACCAGCAGCAGCGGACTCCGCTCGGAAGCCAGCGTGTAACGACCGCCGGGATCGAGGATGGTGACCGACTGCGACATCCGGTACAGGGTCGACGCGACGGCGTCGATGCGTTCGGTCTGCGCGCGCCGCAGGTGGGTGTAGACGGCCGACCCCTGGGCATCCGGGGAGCGGATCGCCCGGAGCTGGTCCTCGCGCAGCGGCGACATGTACCGCTCGGGGGTGGCGGCGACATCCGCCGAGCGCACCAGGGCGCCCTCGAACTGCCAGCTGTCCTCGACATTGCGTCGTATCGATCCGGTCGCGTCGCTCGTCAGCACCGAGCCCACCTCGCCCACCGGACCGACCCCGGGCGGGTCGATCAGCCGCGCCTGCTCGGGCGCGGAATTGAGGTCGGCGGCCAGCGTCGACAGCGGAGCCGGTGTCGCGGCACCCGATTCGAGGAGCAGCCGTGCGGTGGTGAACAGGGCCTCGGCGTCGGCGGACGTGGGCGACCAGTACGTCGGGGGCATCAGGAACGCCGATCTGCCGACGACCGGGTCGGGCGACGGGCGTGCCCCGGGTGCGGTCGGACCGGGTTCCGGCGCGGCGATCGCGGGATAGGCGAGGGCACCGATCGCGCTCTGGCGCCTGCTTCCCTCGGACTCGTCGGACAGGTCGACGCGCTGACTCGGAGGCGTCAGAGCGGGGGTGGACGGCGCCGTACCGAGCGCGGCGAACGAGGCGGTCACAGGTGCGTCGTAGGTCTGGGCGGCGAGGTCACCGATCCGGTAGCGGCCGGCGGCGTCGCGGCGACCGACCGGCGCGACGGAATTCGACGACACCGCGGTCGCGGTCATCTCGGCCTCGGTGAGGGCGGCGGCGCCGTCGGCGTCGATCGCCCCCAGGGCGGGGATCGAGAGACCGCGCACGCTCCGGACGCCGAGCACGGTGTCGATGATGTCGGCCGGTGACCGCAGCGCGGCCTCGGTGAGGCCGGTGTTGCCGATCCGGGTCAGGGAGGTCAGATCGGCCTGCGCGTACGGCAGGGCCACCACGCACATCCGCTGCGCGATCCATCGCAGGCCGGTGAGCCAGCGACCGGCGGCGTCCACGCCGCTACCGGGCCGGGTCGTCGACCTCGGATCGGCGGGATTGTCGGACACCTCGTACCCCAGCGACATCGCGCGCACCGTGACGACGAGGTCGGGGTCGATCGCCAGGCACATGCTGTCGGCGAGCTTCTCCGAACCGGGCAGTGCGCTCGGTTCCGGGTTCTCCGGTGTCTCGGATGGCGGCGTGTCCGATGTCACCGAATCCGATTGTGCGGGTGGGGTTCCCCGACGACCCGCTGCAGCGCGGCGAGTAGCTCGGCGAGTCTGCCGCCGTCGGCGAGCGACCGCGCCATGTTTTCGTTGATCAACCGGACCGGTTCGGTGTTGCCGCCCAGCACACCCGGCGCGAGCTGCGGCGGGGCGGCCAACGGCCACACCATCGTCATGCGTGCCGGACTGGACAGGTTCGCCGACACCGACCCGTCCGGCCCGAGCCCGACGACCGGGTCGGCGTCGGAGTACTCGGTGGACGGGTCGACGTAACCGGCGGCCCGGGTGTCGTCGGGTGGCAGGGACAACACCGGCAGCAGCATCCGCGATCCCGCGACCTGCGCGGTGTTGCCGTACTCCGGGGTGCCGTTGACGTTGACCTGCATCGGGTACACGCCGGGCTGGGAGATGGCCAGGCCCTGGCCGTCGGGACCGTTGTTGGCCGAGAGTGCCATCGACATGCGGAAGCCGACGCTCTCGCCAGGGGCGAGCGAGTCGGACAGCGCTTCGAAGGGGCCGGCCACGGCGACGGCCGGATCGTCGTCGGCGAGGTCGGTGCGCAGGCCCGCGGCCGACGCCACCGGATCGCCGCGCTCGAGCCGGATGGTCAGGTCGGTGATGGACCGGTCGCCGACGTTGTCGACGCGTCCGCTGACGGTGACCACCGGCCGGCTGGTCGTGGTCACGATGTTCGGGGTCATCGAATCGATGACGATGCGGGCGAAGCGGCTCGGTGACCGGTCCGACGCGCCGGATCCGGCGTCGGAATCGCTGGTGGCCGTCTCCGGCGCCGCCGACGCCGGTCCCACCGCGCCGGACAGGACCATCAGACCGAGAACGGCCAGGACCACGGCGGAGGCCAGCGTCGCGAGCGCGCCGGACCGCAGCGCATGCGAGAAGGCGAGAGAACGAGACGAACGGGGCTCGGCGGCGGACGGGCGCGGCTCAGCCATCGCCGGCCGCGGGCCGTCGTGGACGGCGCCGGCGCCGGCGCGGACGAACCGGGGGCGGTGGCTCGTTGCGGCGCTGGTTGCGCGCGGCGGCGGCTTTCTCATAGGCGTTGGGTTCGGTACGGATGCTGTCGGCCTCGGACTGGGCCAGCCGGGTGGGGTCGGCGGCGAGTTCGGCGATCACACCCCGGGCCATCCGGGCGAGTCGCCGCTCGTCAGAGTACGTGAGCCGACGCGGGAGCTCGTGTAACGGCACCCAGGCCACCTCGGACACCTCGTAGTCGGCGTCGGACAGCTCGCCGCCCGTGCACCGCAGCAGGTAATGATGCACGGTCTTGTGGATCCGACGACCTTCGCTGACGAACCAGTAGTCGATCTTGCCGAGCGGGGCCACCACCGTGCCCTGGATCCCGGTCTCCTCCTCGACCTCGCGGATGGCGGTCTGCTCGGCGGTCTCGCCGGTTTCGATGTGTCCCTTGGGCAGCGACCACATGGTGCGGCCGCGACGGTCGACGCGACCGATGAGCGCGGCCGACAACTGGTCGACGGGGAGGTCGAGGTCGGAGATGACGAGCCCCCCTGCCGAGGTCTCGCGCACGGTGCGGAGTTTCTCGTTGCCCGCGCGGTCGGGATGGACGCGGTCGGCAGCCGGGCGTTCGGACGCACGGTCCGCCCGCGCCGTGCGCCGTCGACCCTTCGACGCCTTGCCGCCGGCCTGGGTCAGACCGGTCTTGGTCAGCTTGGCGCTGACGGCGACCATGTCCGACGGCTTCGGCGGGGTGACGCGGGGTCGCGCACGATCGGGATCGACCGGGAGCTTGTCGACGGGCTCGGCCTCGACCGGATCCGGGCACGCGGGATCGGCGGCCCGGGCGCGGGCGAGGTCATTGGGAGTCGGGTGATGAGTGCTGGGTGCCGGTTCGGAGGCCGGGTTGGGCGAGCCCGGTTTGTGGCCCGGCCGCGAGCCCGCCTGGCCGGGAGTCGGCTGCTTGTTCTTGGGTTGGGCATGACCGCTCTGTTTGTGCCCGTGCGGACTGTGCGCCGTCGGGGTGTGAGCGGGCGCCGCACCTCGGTTCTCGGACTTGCGCCGGCCCCGGCGGCGTCGGCCGCGCCGGGCACGACGCCCCTGGCCGGAGGCATTCTGCTCGCCTTGTCCGCCACCCTCACCGTGCGCACCCGACGAGACGCCGCTGACGTCTGAAGGGTTGGTCGAGGAATCGGTGGACACTCCACGATGCTAGCGGCTGGTCACCTGCAGTTTGTCCGGACGCCTCCGAGGGCGCGTAGGTTGTGGATTCGCAGTGTCGCGAGTGCGCCGGGGGTGTATGAGTCGTCGCCGACGAGCTGTGCGGCGTCGTCGTCGCGGGTCACGACGGTAGGGTGGCAAGCCGTGAACGACACTTCCTCGTCCGGTGCGGCGGCGTCTGGGCCATTCCGGAATGGGGCAGCCCAGCCGGACCAGGTGCACTCGGCGGACCCGGAACGGCGCACCCGCCTGCTCGCCGCCGCGGCGATCGCACTGCGCGACCTCGACGACGTCCTCGTGCCCCTCGGCAAGCTGTTCGAGACCGCCGGCCACGAGCTGTACCTGGTGGGCGGCTCGGTGCGCGACGCGGTTCTCGGGCGTCTGGGCAACGACCTCGACTTCACGACCGATGCGCGCCCGGAAACGGTGTCGCAGCTCCTCCGCGGCTGGGCCGACGCGTTCTGGGACGTCGGCATCGAGTTCGGCACGGTCGGGGTCCGCAAGGGCGACCACCTGATCGAGATCACGACGTTCCGCGCGGACTCGTATGACCAGGTCAGCCGCAATCCCGAGGTCACCTTCGGCAAGACCCTCGACGACGACCTGATCCGACGGGACTTCACCGTCAACGCGATGGCGGTCCGGATCGGCTCGGCGGGCGCCCAGGACTTCCGGGACCCGCTCGACGGGATGACCGCCCTGCTGGCCGGGGTCATCGACACCCCCGCCACGCCTGCACAGTCCTTCGGCGACGACCCGCTCCGGATGCTGCGCGCCGTCCGGTTCGTCTCCCAGCTGGGATTCCGGCTCGCGCCGCGCGTGTGGCAGGCGATTACCGACATGAACGGTGAGATCGAACGCATCACCGTCGAACGCATCCGCACCGAGCTGGACAAACTGATCTGCGGCGAGTTCCCGATCGAGGCGATCGACGCCATGGTCGAGACCGGTCTGGCCGAGCGGGTGCTGCCCGAGGTGCCCGGCATGAAGCTCACCATCGACGAGCACCACCAGCACAAGGACGTCTATCAGCACTCCCTGACCGTGCTCCGCCAGGCCATCGATCTCGAGGACGGCGATCCGGACCTGGTGCTGCGCTGGGCGGCCCTGTTGCACGACATCGGCAAACCCGCGACGCGGCGGCACGAACCGGGGGGTGGCGTCAGCTTTCATCACCACGAGGTCGTGGGCGCGAAGATGGTGCGCAAACGGATGCGGGCACTCAAGTATCCGAAGGCGGTGGTGTCCGACGTGGCGCAGCTGGTCTTCCTGCACCTGCGCTTCCACGGTTACGGAGACGGCGCGTGGACCGACTCGGCCGTCCGCCGGTACGTCACCGATGCCGGTCCCCTACTCGACAAGCTGAACAAGCTGGTGCGCGCCGACTGCACCACCCGCAACAAGCGGCGCGCCCGGCGGCTGCAGCAGAACTACGACAGTCTCGAGCAGCGGATCGCCGACCTACAGGCGGCCGAGGATCTCGAGAAGGTCCGGCCCGACCTCGACGGCAACGCGATCATGGAACTCCTCGGCGTGCCGCCCGGTCCGATCGTCGGACAGGCGTGGCGTCATCTGAAGGAGCTACGCCTGGACCGTGGACCGCTCAGCCGCGACGAAGCCGAGGATGCCCTTCGCGAATGGTGGGCGGCGCGCAGCGGTCAGTGAGGACTGCGAGACGCCCCGGGCGTTTCAGCTCGCCGGCGCGAACACCTCGATCGCGTGCGGTACCGCCTCGAAGACCGCCGGCAGCTCGCCGACGAGGTCACCGTCGACCGACACGAGGGCCGGCGGATCGCAGTACAGCTCGACCTCCGCGCCGCGCATGGTCCGGACGTTCGGACTGTCGATGTGCTTGCCCGAGAACACCTTCGGGAAGACGCGCGCAATCGTCCAACGTGCCAGCCGCGGTGGGTTGAGCGCGAGGGTCACGTCGAGCCGGCCGTCGGTGATCGACGCCTGCGGCGTGATCTTCATGCCACCGCCGTACGACGTGGTGTTGCCGATCGCGGCGAAGATGAGGTCGGATTCGACGGCCTGGTCGTCGACGCGGACCTGGTAGTGACGCGACCGCAGAGCGAGTAGTTCGAGGAGCGCCGCGATCGTGTACCGGGACTGTCCGCGCGGCCGGCGCATGTCGATGGCCCGCGCGGTGACCGCGGCGTCGAACCCGGTGGCGGCGACCGTGCTGAACAGCGCGGTCTGCCCGTCCGGGAAGCTGACCCGGCCGAGGTCGATGGGTCGCCGGTGGCCGGCCAGGATGACCTCGACGGCGTCGGCCGGATCCAGTGGGATGCCGAGGTTGCGGGCGAAGTCGTTCCCGCTCCCGGCCGGGACGACGGCCAGCGGCTTGCCCGACCCGATCGTGGCCTCCACCGTCAGACGCACCGTGCCGTCGCCCCCCACGACGACGAGGACGTCGGTGTCCCCCCGGGCAGCCTTGCCGGCGAGATCGGCGGCGTCGGCGATGTCCTCGCCCACGATGATCTCCACCTCCACGCCGCGGGCACGCAGCAGTTCTGCGGCGTCGTGGGCGACGCGCAGGCCCGTTCCGTGCCGTGCGTACGGAGTGGCCACGAGTGTGGCGTGTTCGATAGTCATATGAGTCGGCCCCCCGCCGTTCAAGTGATCCGTTACAGTGTTACACATCATGGCAATCCGTAACGAGGAGATCGGGGATCTCGTTCTGGATGCGGCACGGAGCTGTCTGCTGCGTAGCGGCGGACGCAAGGTGACTGTCTCCGAGGTGGCCCGACAAGCAGGTGTCAGTCGACCGACGGTGTACCGCCGGTGGCCCGACATCAACGAGATCATCCGCGGGCTGTTGACCCGCGAGGTCCTGGGAGTCGTCGAGGACGCGATCGGCGGACGAGGCGAACCCGCCGATCTGGATGCGCTGGTCGATCGGGTGGTCGCGGTCGTCGGCGCGCTCCGCGACGACGAACTGATCGCCTCGCTGTGGCGCGAGCAGCGAGACTTCATGGCGCCGTACGTCTTCGAGCGTCTCGGTACGAGTCAGCAAGGGGCGCTCGCGATTCTCTCGGACATGCTGTCGCAGGCCCAGGAACGGCGCCACGTCCGGGCGGGTGACGCCAAACGGATGGCGGCGATGGTGCTGCTGATCGCGCAGTCGTTCCTCCAGTCCGGGGCACTGGTCTCCGACATCATCGCCGAGGGCTGGAGCACCGAGTTGCACGAGATGCTGGCCGGGTATCTGCGTCCGGCCGGCGCGGGCGTCGACGGATGACGTCGTGAGCGCCGGTCCCGCGGTGCGACTCTGATGGCGACCCTGTCCGCCGACACCCGTCGTCGTGCGCTCGACCGTCTGACGTCCGGCGATCCCCTGGATCTGCTGGTCATCGGCGGCGGTGTGACCGGCGCCGGGGTGGCGCTCGACGCCGCGACCCGTGGCCTGCGCGTCGCGCTCGTCGAGAAGGACGACCTCGCGGCCGGAACCTCGCGCTGGAGCAGCAAACTCGTTCACGGTGGTCTCCGTTACCTGGCCAGGGGTGATCTGCGGATCGCGCGCGAAAGTGCCGTCGAACGTCATCATCTGATGACCGCCATCGCTCCGCATCTGATCGCTCCCCTCCGCCAGATCATCCCCGACCGCGGTGGCAGGCAAACCTCGATCATCCGATTGGGCCTGCGCGCGGGAGATGTGCTCCGACGCAACGCTGGTACCCCCGACTCGCTCCTGCCCCCGCCGGCCCGGGTGTCGGCCCTGGAGACCCTCGCCCGCTTCCCGGCGGTGTCGCCCCACGGTCTGCGCGGCGGTATCTCCACCTCCGACGGTCAACTCGTCGACGACGCTCGGTTCGTCGTCGCCCTCGCGCGGACGGCGGCCGGCTACGGCGCATCCGTCTGCACCCGGGTGCGGGCGGAGCGCCTGGACGGCCGCGGGGCCACCCTCACCGATCAGTTGACCGGTGAGAGCTTCGACGTCGGCGCGCGGATGGTCGTCAACGCCACCGGCGTCTGGTCC
The DNA here is from genome assembly GCF_023078355.1 of Gordonia hongkongensis. NCBI lineage: Bacteria > Bacillati > Actinomycetota > Actinomycetes > Mycobacteriales > Gordoniaceae > Gordonia > Gordonia hongkongensis. Next base: position 5,262,813 of record NZ_CP095552.1, on the reverse strand, counting down.
GGCGGCATCGATGATGCACTCGCCGTACATCCCAGCCGCGGAACGCATCTCGTCGTCGACGCGGCGCGGTTGGGATTCCCCGACGCCGCGCTGATGACGCCGCTGGGCACCTCGGTGTCGCGGTTCGTCTTCGTGATCCCCGCGCAGCTGGGGCGCGTCTACGTCGGCCTCACCGATGTCGCGGCGCCGGGGCCGATCCCCGACGTCCCGATGCCGGACGAGTCGGAGATCGACTTTCTGCTCGACGCCGTGAATCCCGCTCTCGCACGACCGTTGGATCGCTCGGACATCATCGGCACGTTCGCGGGTCTGCGACCGTTGGTCGACACCCGCGGCGGTCGCGACTCCGACGCCCTCGCCGACGTCTCGCGGCAGCACCACGTCGGCGTCCGCGGCGACGGTCTCGTCAGCGTCCTCGGCGGCAAGCTCACCACCTACCGGCGCATGGCGCAAGACGCCGTCGACGCCGCCCTCGCGACCACCGACCTCACCGCCGGGGACTGTGTCACGACCACGACCCCGCTGGTCGGAGCCCTACGGAACTCGCGCGAGCAGGGTCTGCCGGCTTCGCTCGTGCAGCGGTTCGGCGGGGAGGCGCCGGCGGTGGTGGACGCCGCCGTTCTCGCCGGTCCCCTGGATCCGATCGTCCCCGGCATCGACGTCACCCGCGCCGAGATCGAGTTCGCGATCACGCACGAAGGTGCCCTCGACGCCGACGACATCCTGCACCGGCGCACGCGGATCGGCCTCGTGCGAGGCGACGCCGACGCGGCACGGCCGGAGATCGAGCGGATCCTCGGCGAGGTCCTCGGGTGAGCTTGCTCGGCGTCAGTAACCCATCGTGCGCAATGTGTCTGCGACGCGGTCGAGTTCGGACCGGCGTACGTCGAGGTGCGGGCTGATCCGGAGCACCGGATGCTCGGTCGCCAGCGGTGCGCGCCAGGTGTCCGCGGCGGTGACCAGGACACCGAGTGACAGCAGTTTGTCGCGGGCCGCGGCGACGTCGTCGAACTGCCATCCGGGCGGTGGTGCGAGGGTGATGATCGCCGACGGCTCGTCGAGCGGTTCGAGGACCTCCCAGCTCGCGATGCCGTGGAGTCGTTCGCGGGTGACCCGGCCGATCTTCGCGAGTTCGCGGAAGACGCGCTGCTGGCCGATCTCGAGCAACTCGCGGACCGCGACACCGAGTCCGAGGCGACCGGCGATGAATGCCTCGGAACCGTCGATTCGTACCGGCCGCAACGAGTCTCGACGCACCGCGACGAACCCGACGCCACGCGGGCCGGTGAGCCACTTGCGGCTGGTGCCGTAGACGACGTCGGCACCGGTGACGGTGGGGACGTGACCGACCGACTGCGCCATGTCCACCACGACGGGCACACCGGCCCGATGCGCGAGTTCGACGATCCGCGTGACCGGCTGCACCACACCGGACATCGAGCCGATGTGGCAGACGTGGATGAAGTCGGGCTGCTCGAACTGCAGCATGTTCTCGAGCGCGTCGGTGTCGACGTGACCGTAGACGTCCCCGTCGGGCATGGTCCGTACCGCGTACCCGCGGCGCTCGAACTCCTCGAGGTTGGGCCCGAACTCGTTCTTCGCCACCCACACGGTCGATGTGACGGGCAGGCTCCAGTTGGTGAGGAGGGCGCGCAGAGCGGCGCGGGCGCTCTCACGGAAGACCACCTCGTCGCCGGTGTGTCCGATCAGGGCAGCGAGATTCCTTGTGTCGCGCGCGATCTCCTCGGCGCGGTCGTCGGCGGCGACATACGACCCGCGTTCGGTCTCCCGCCAGAGGTGCGCGGTCATCGCGCCGATCAGTGCGTACGACGAGCGGCCCGCCGAAGCAGAGTCGAGATGTGCCAGGGCTGGTTCGAGCCGGGCCGCATGCCACTGCTCGCCGAGATCGCTGACGTACATGGGCCACAACCTACCGGGTGGTCGAGGTGTCCACACCCATCGGGAACCGCACAGCGGGAACCCGGGCGCTGGGAACCGATCGATGGGAACCGGATTGGGCCCCGGTGCGTCCAAGACCTCATGGACCCGGCGATCGAGTATTTCTTCGGGACCGGCGACGGTCCGACGACGCGCTGGTCCGGGGCCGCCGACCTCGCGCTCGGGGAACCGCGGTCGGATCTCTTCGACGCGATCCGGCTCGACTTCGACGGCGACGGTCGTCGTGATGACGCGATGTGGGACACCGACGCCGACGGTGTCGCCGACGTCGCCGCGCTCGACACCGATGACGACGGCGAGCCCGACGCCTACTACCGCGACTCCGGTGCCGGTCTCTGGGACCGGCCCGTCGCGCGAGCCGATCTCGCCGGCGAACAACTGCCGCGGCGCGACGTCCCCGAGCGGACTCCGCAGCCCCCGGCAGCGCAGGTCACCCGGGTCGACCTCGACGACGACGGTGATCCCGATGCCGAGATCATCGGCGCCGACCGGGGCGGCCGGATCGTCGGCGAACGACTCTACGTCGACTCCGACGCGGACGGCGGCCACGATGTGGTGCTGGTGGACCTGGATGCGGACGGCGTGGCCGACGCCGCCTATGACAACCGGGACCCGCGGTTCACGCGGCGGGGTCGGTGACGCTGGGCCGCACCGTCGTGGGCTCGGCGGACCAGTGCCCACGCGGATGCAGGAGGCGCACCACGAGCATTCCGAGCAGGTACAGCACCACCCCGAGCACGACGAGCCCGACCGCCCGGCCGTCGTCGGGGATTGCGAGCGCCGCGACGGTCACCGCACCCACGTAGGCGATGTTGAACACCGCGTCCTGCACCGAGAACACCTGTCCGCGCACGGCGTCGTCGACATCGACCTGCATCGCCACGTCGCCACACAACTTGGCGATCTGCCCGATGAGTCCGAGTACGAACGCCGACCCGCAGATCACCGCGAAGTCGAAGCTGAGCACGGACATCTCGGCGACCGCCCCGACGGCCAGCGCGACGAGCAGCGTCACGTACCGGCCCACCCGTGCCACCGCGATCGGCGTGATGACCGCGGCGAGAAGCGCCCCCGCGCCGGTGAAACCGATGACCACGCTGACGCGGTCGACCCCGTCGCCGGGACCCATCTGGCGCGTCAGCACCAGGATCATCAGCGTGTTCATCCCGAACACCAGCCGGTGGGCCCCGATAGCCGACAACGCGGCGGCCACGGTCTTGTGGTGGACGACGGCGCGCGCACCGTGCCAGAGTCCGACCGAGACCGCGTGCACGGCCGAACGACCCGGGTCGTCGGGCTCGTCGGGACCGAGTTGCAGCGGTCGGAACCGATGCGCCAGCCCGCCGGAGACGACGGCCAGCACGATCCCGGCGACCATCGTGAGGGCACTGCCCACGTTGTCGTCGCCGAAGATCGCGCGGAGTCCCAGGGTGATGCCGAGACCGACCGTGAGCATCGCGCCGCCCAACGTGGTGAACAACGCATTGGTGGCGACCAGCACCTCACGCCGCGCGACGTGCGGCAGTCCGGCCGACAGTCCGGCCGCCACGAACCGGCTCGCACCCGTCGCGGCGAGGGCGGAGATCAGCACCACGACATCGGGTGCGCCGGAGGCGACGGCCAGTGCGACGAGCCCGATAATCAGCCCGCGCAGCAGGTTCGCGTACAGGAGGACGTTGCGTCGATCCCAGTGGTCGAGCAACGCGCCCGCGAACGGGCCGATGAGCGAATACGGCAGCAGCAGCACCGCGAGGCCACCGGCCACCGCGAGCGGATCCGCATGGCGCTCGGGGTTGAACAGGATGCTGCCGACCAGCGCGGCCTGGAAGATCCCGTCGGTGATCTGACTGGACAACCGGACCGACAACAACCGGCCTAGTCCCGGCGAGGAACGGAGGGAGTGGACGAACACCGACCACCCGCGTTGGTCACGGGTCACCTGGGTGCTGTTCACCGATCCAGCCTACCGAGCTGACGATGGACGTCGTCGGCCACGGACGTGCGATGATGGTCGGGTGGCCGGAGGTGAAGACGCAGACGATCCCACACCGGAATCCCGCCCCGGAGAACACTCGGCGGACAGCGGTGGTGGTGCGCGTATGCCCGGCGTCCCCTGGGATGCCGACCCCACGCCGCGGGTGCGCCCGGGCACCGCGCTGATCGCCTCGACCGATCTCATCGAACCCACCTTCGCCCGAACCGTCATCTACGTCATCGAGCACAACGAGTCGGGCAGTCTCGGGGTCATCCTCAACCGGATGAGCCAGACCGCCGTGCACAACCTCCTGCCGCAGTGGACCGACATCGCAGCCTCGCCGCGCGCCCTCTATGTGGGCGGGCCGGTGAACCAGGAGGCGGCGCTGTGCCTGGGGGTGGTGAAACCCGGCACCGACATCGACGACGTGCCCGCCCTGCGTCCGGTCGACGGCCGGGTCGTCCTGGTCGATCTCGACGCCGACCCCGAGCCCCTCGCCGAGGTCCTCGAGGGTGTCCGGATCTTCGCGGGCTACAGCGGATGGGGCATCGGGCAACTCGACGACGAACTCGACCAGTTCAGCTGGATGGTCGCCTCGGCACTCCCCCGCGACCTGCTTGCGCCGCCGGCGTCGGACGTGTGGTTCGACGTCCTGCGCAGGCAGGCCTGGCCGAAACCTCTCCTCGCGACCCACCCGATCGATCTCAGCGTGAACTGAGTCCGTCCGTCCGGACGGTGATGCTGAGCGTTGCCTGAGATACCCGGTGATCCACGTCACCCGCGGGGTGTTAGGTTGTGGACGCTTGATCAATTTTTCGCTGGACAAACCGTGGATTGCTCCAGCGCATGACATGCGGGGGTGTGCATGAGCGGGTCGAAGAGTGCGCGGGTTCTGGTCGGGGTGATCCTCGCGGTGGTCGCGCTGGTGGCGCCCATCGCCGTGGCGGGCGCTGCCCCGGTCGGACCCACCGGCGGCGCCGACGGGGCGCGATGGGCGGCGAGCCACGACGGCCCGCAACCCTATGCCGGCGTCAACGTCACCTGGGATGTGCCGATCCGGATGAGTGACGGCACGGTTCTCCGGGCCAACGTGTACCGCCCGGCCGACGCTCGCGAGCGTCCCACGTCGACGAAGACGCCGGTCATCGTCAACATGACGCCCTACACCAAGCTCATCACCACCGTCGGTTCCGCGGTGATGCAGAACCCGGTGCTCGAGCCCTACCTGCTGCAGATCGCGCGGTCGATCAACCTGTCCGGCACGCCGATCGACGGCATCAACGACATCGCGCACACCATCCGCGACGGCGGCGCGAAGACCTTCCTCGTCGACTTCGATCTGGTGCGCAGCGGTTACACGCAGGTCGTTGTCGATGTGCGCGGCACCGGTTTCTCGCAGGGAGTCTGGGACGTCTTCCAGTCGCGGGAACAGCGCGACACCATCGAGGTCATCGACTGGGCGTCGAAGCAGCGATGGTCCAACGGCAAGGTCGGGATGTCGGGTGTGTCGTACTCGGCGATCAACCAGATCCAGGCCGCGAACAAGAACCCGAAGGCACTCAAGGCGATCTTCCCGGTCGAGCCGGGCGGAGACCTCATCCGCGACATCGTCGCGCCTGGCGGCGCTCTGGGTGTCGGCTTCCTCCCGCTGTGGCTGACGCTGGTCAACACCACCAAGATGATCCCGAACGTCGCGTCGATGCTGAACGGCACCTTCGACTGGAAGTGGTTGGCGGACCGGATCTCCGACCCGTTCACCTTCTACCCACAGCTGTTCGCCGCTCTGCTCACCCCCGACATCTCGTCGGTGCCGCCGAACCTGAAGGCGTTGCTGGACAACAATTCCGAGCCGAGATCGTCGTGGCTCGACCACGCCGACCGCATCACCACGCCGACGTTCATCTACGGCGGCTGGTTCGACCTCTTCACCAACAGTGAAGTCCGGATGTACAACAAGATCCCGCTGCCGCCGGGCCAGAAGCAACTCATCATGGGCGACGGCTATCACCTGACGATCGGCGGCGGCCAGGAGGGCAGGCGCAACACCCCACCCCGGTTGGACGTATTGCAGAAGGCGTGGTTCGACAAGTGGCTCAAGGGAATCGACAACGGTGTCGACGCCTACGGGCCCGTCAACCTCAAGCAGGTCGGCGACTCGTGGATCACCGCGCAGCAGTTCCCGCGCGCCGGGATGGAACGCCAGCGGCTCTACCTCAGCGACCGGCGCACCGGTACCGCGGCACATGCGGTCCGTGATGGCAGCCTGACCCCGGCCGCTCCCGCATCCCGCGCCCGGATGACCATCGCGCCCGGTCTGGCACCGATGTGTTCACGCGACGCTGCACAGCAACTGGCCGGTGCCCTCGCGATCTTCCCGTTCTGTGCTCTCGACGCACGCATCTCCGAGCGTGCGGCGTTGACGTTCACCACTCCCCCGATGACCACGACGCGCAGCGTGTCCGGGTACGCCAACGTGCGGTTGAACACCGTGCTCGACGCCACCGACGGATACTGGACCGCCACCCTGAACGACGTCGCCCCCGACGGGACGTCGAAGGTCCTGACCTCCGGTCAGGTGATGGCGTCGTTGCGCGGATACGACGACGCGAGGTCGCAGTTCGCGCCCAACGGCGACGTGATCGATCCGTTCTACGAGCTCACGCTGGCGTCACGCCAGCGCGTCGTGCCGGGCCGCCCGGTGAGTGTCGACATCGGCCTGCTGCCGACCGAGGCACTCATCAAACCGGGCCACCGCCTGCGGATCGACGTGTTCGCGATGAACTTCCCGCGCGGTCTGCCGTTGCGTCCGCTGCTGAACGAGTCCGGGCTCCGGCCGCAACACATCCAGCTCGACCCGAACCGGCCGAGCTTCGTGAACCTACCGTTGTCGACCCCGGTGGGTCGGCCTGTCGGCTGATCAGACAACCTCTGTCCCTCAACCCGAAACAACCGGATAACCGCCCTTCGCTCGGTGATCCGAAAGTCGGGACCCCCTTGCTCCTCAGGGAGCCGGAGTGGGCGCCCCGGCCGCTTCGGCGTCGTCCGCCTCGCGTCCGTACCGGGTCGCCAGCCACGAACAGATCATGAGTTGGATCTGGTGGAAGATCATCAGCGGCAGCACGATGAGGCCGACGGTGGTGCCGGTGAACAGGACGGTCGCCATGGGCAGGCCGGTGGCCAGGCTCTTCTTGGTGCCGCAGAACTGGATGGCGATCGTGTCGGCGCGGTCGAAGCCGAGCCGCTTCGGGAGCCAGCCGGTGATCGCGAGCATCACGATGACGAGCAGCAGCGAGATGATGGTCACGGCGATCACCTGACCCACCTCCACCGACGACCAGATGCCCTGGACGACGCCCTCGCTGAACGCGACGTAGACGACGAGCACGATGGCGCCGCGGTCGGCGAGCTTGGTGATCTTCGCGTGCCGGGTGAAGAACGGGCCGACCCACCGGCGGGCGAGCTGCCCGAGCAGGAACGGCACCAGGATCTGCGCGACGATCTTCAGGACCGACGTCGCGTCGATGCTGATGTCGCCGGCGTTCTGCATCAGCGCGACCACCAGCAGCGGGGTCAGGAAGACGCCGAGGATGTTCGACGTGGATGCGCTGACGATCGCCCCGGCGATGTTGCCTCTGGCCATCGAGGTGAAAGCGATCGATGACTGCACCGTCGACGGGACCAGGCATAGAAAGAGCAGTCCGGCATAGAGGTCCTCGCCGATCAGCGGCTCGACGACCGGTTTGAGCGCGAGCCCGACGATCGGGAACACGATGAACGTGAACGCGAGGATCGTGACGTGCAGCCGCCAGTGCCGGAGACCTTCGAGCGCCTCGCGTGGATGCAGTCGCGTGCCGTAGAGGAAGAACAGTGCGGCGATCGCGACGATCACCACCCAGTCGAGTGCCTCCGCCGCCGCGCCGCGAACCGGCAGGAATGCGGCCACCGCGACGGCGATGCAGATGGCCAGGATGAAGCCGTCGATCGGAGAACGATCAAGGAGATTCTTGAGAGTACGCATGGATGTGCCCCCGAGATCAGTGGTGTGAGACGACGCCGGCCGGCTCAGGCCTGGGCCGAGTCGCCTGCGCAGACGCCGCGCAACGAGCAGGCACCGCAGCTGCTGGTGCCGCAGTCGGCCGCCGGGTCCGAGGGGTTCTCGTCGGCAGCATGGCTGTGGGCGTCGCCGCCGGAACAGCAGGAACAGCCCTCGTCGTCGGCGGGTACGGCTGCAGCGGCGCGTACCCCGATGCCGCTGACCAGTCCGACCACCACGAGCGCGGCCACCAGCGCGACGAGTCCGAAGGCCAGTGCCCACCCGCCCGGGACAGCAAGGGTCGCGATGGCCCCCAGCGTGAGGATCACCGACGCGCCGAGGGTGCCCGGTCCGGCGATGCGGTTGGCGACGCGGAAAGCCTCGTCGGATCGCATGGTCTCCGCGGAGCGAACGCCGATCCAACGATTGCGCGGGAGGGTGCCGCGGAGTCCGCGGATTCCTACCACCGCCCAGAGTCCGGCCAGCACGAAGAGCAGTACGGCAACGGCGACGGACACGGCATTCACGACCCACAGCATACGACCGTGCGTCGTACCGAGGTGAATCGGTATCTGACGAGCCGGTGCCGCCTACGGCGGAGGCGACCGGATTGGGGGCGGCGACGGACAGGATTTACCCTGGTCGCGTGACTTCAGCCGAGAAGACGAGCGGCGACACCGCCGGCACGACCGCCCACCGCTACACGGCGGCGGTCGCCGGCGAGATCGAGCAGCGCTGGCAGCAGACCTGGTCCGACGAGCACGCCTACGAGGCGCCGAATCCCGTCGGGCCGCTCGCCGGTGACCTGTCCGACTTCGGTGGCGGGGACGCCGACGCCGCCGACAAGCTCTTTGTGCAGGACATGTTCCCCTACCCGTCCGGCGCGGGCCTGCATGTCGGCCACCCGCTCGGCTTCATCGCAAGCGATGTCTTCGCGCGCTACCAGCGGATGACCGGCAAGAACGTGCTGCACACGATGGGCTTCGACTCGTTCGGCCTGCCCGCCGAGCAATACGCGGTGCAGACCGGCACCCATCCGCGCACCACCACCGAGCAGAACATCGAGCGCTACCTGGGCCAGATCCGACGGCTCGGGCTGGGCCACGACGAGCGCCGTCGGGTGGCCACCACGGACGTGGACTTCTACCGGTGGACCCAGTGGATCTTCCTGCAGATCTACAACGCCTGGTACGACACCGACCAGGGCAAGGCTCGGCGCATCTCCGAGCTGGTCGACGAATTCGCCTCGGGTGCACGAGCATTAGGTGGGAAGCATGAGGGGCGCAGCTGGGCCGACCTCTCCCCTGCCGAGCGCACCGAGATCCTCGACGACCATCGCCTGGTGTACCTGAGTGATTCGCTGGTGAACTGGTGCCCAGGACTGGGCACCGTGCTGGCCAACGAGGAGGTCACCGCCGACGGCCGCAGTGACCGCGGCAACTTCCCGGTGTTCCGGAAGCATCTGCGGCAGTGGATGATGCGGATCACCGCGTACTCCGACCGGTTGCTCGACGACCTGGATCTGCTGGACTGGCCGGACAAGGTCAAGACCATGCAGCGCAACTGGATCGGACGCTCGCGCGGTGCCCAGGTTCGCTTCGACGTGCCCGGCGTCGGCGGCATCGAGGTGTTCACCACCCGTCCCGACACCCTGTTCGGCGCCACCTACATGGTTCTCGCGCCCGAGCATCCGCTCGTCGGCGACCTCATCACCGGAGCATGGCCCGAGGGCACCGATGATCGCTGGACCCGCGGCGGGGCCGACCCCGCGGCCGCGATCGCGGAGTACCGCGCGTCGATCGCCGCGAAGTCCGACCTCGAGCGCCAGGAGAACAAGGAGAAGACGGGTGTCTTCACCGGCAGCTTCGCCGTCAATCCCGTGAACGGAGAGCAGGTTCCGGTCTTCGTCGCCGACTACGTCCTCATGGGCTACGGCACCGGCGCGATCATGGCGGTCCCGGCCCACGACGCCCGCGACCATGAGTTCGCGACGGTGTTCGGACTGCCGATCCGCGAGGTGATCGGCTCCGACACCGACATCGCCACCGAGGCGTACGTGGGCGACGGACCCCTGGTGAACTCCGGGTTCCTCGACGGTCACAATGTCGAGGACGCGAAGGCGGCGATCGTCGAACGTCTCGAGGCCGACGGGGTGGGCACCGGGAGAATCCAATACAAGCTTCGCGACTGGCTGTTCGCCCGTCAGCGTTACTGGGGCGAACCCTTCCCGATCGTCTACGACGCCGCCGGCCAACCCCACGCGCTGCCGGAATCGATGCTGCCGGTGGAGCTTCCAGAGGTCGACGACTATGCGCCGGTGTCCTTCGACCCCGACGACGCGGACAGCGAGCCGTCGCCTCCGCTGGCGAAGGCCACCGAGTGGATGACGGTGGAACTCGACCTGGGCGACGGCGTGCAGACCTACACCCGGGACGCCAACGTCATGCCCCAGTGGGCGGGCAGTTCGTGGTACCAGCTGCGCTACATCGACCCCACCAACTCGGAAACCCTGTGCGCCAAGGAGAACGAGGCGTACTGGATGGGGCCCCGGCCGGCACTGCACGGCGAGAACGACCCGGGTGGCCTCGACCTCTACATCGGTGGTGTCGAGCACGCGGTGCTGCACCTGCTGTATTCGCGGTTCTGGCACAAGGTCCTCTTCGACCTCGGATACGTCACGAGTCGCGAACCGTACCGAAAGCTGTTCAACCAGGGCATGATCCAGGCGTACGCCTACACCGATTCGCGCGGCATCTATGTGCCCGCCGAAGAGGTCACCGAAGAGAACGGCGAGTTCTTCTACAACGGTGAGAAGGTTCGCCGGGAGTACGGCAAGATGGGCAAGTCCCTCAAGAACTCGGTGGCGCCCGACGACATCTGCCGTGACTACGGTGCCGATACGCTGCGCGTCTACGAGATGTTCATGGGTCCGCTCGACCAGTCGCGGCCGTGGGCCACCAAGGACGTGGTGGGGTCGCAGCGATTCCTGCAGCGCATCTGGCGACTCGTCGTCGACGAGGAGTCCGGTGCGCTCCGGGTCGCCGACACCGAGCTCGACGACGACACGAAACGGTTGCTGCACAAGACCATCGCCGGCGTCCGCGAGGACTACGACGCGTTGCGCAACAACACGGCGGTCGCCAAGCTCACGGTGCTGACCAACCACCTCACCAAGAACTTCGAGAAGACCGGCGCCCCGCGGGAGGCCGTCGAGGCGCTGGTGATCATGCTGGCTCCCCTGGCGCCGCACATCGCCGAGGAGCTGTGGCATCGGCTGGGTCGGGAGACCCTGGTGGTGCGGACCGCATTCCCGGTCGCCGATGAGGAGTGGCTGGTCGAGGACACCGTCGAGATCCCGGTTCAGGTCAAGGGCAAGGTCCGCAGTCGGATCACCGTCCCGGCCGACGCCGACGAAGAGACCCTGCGTGCCGCCGCGCTCGCCGACGAGAAGATCGTCGCGCTCCTCGACGGCGCCGAACCCCGCAAGGTCATCGTGGTGCCCGGTCGGATGGTGAACATCGTTCCCTGACGGCACCTCTCTGCTCTTTGATCCGAGAGGGCCGTACTCATGCTCCCCGCGTGGCTGGGTCGTGACCCCCTCTGCTCTGCTCCCCGCGTGGTTGGGTCGTGACCCCCTCTGTTCCCCGCGGGGCTCGGGCGTAACACCCCCGCTCCCTGAGGAGCGAGCTTGCGAGCGTCACGAAGGGTCCTGGTGAGATGCCTGGCAGACCCTTCGTTACGCGCCCTCCGCAAGCTCCGGGCGCTCCTCAGGGAGCAATGGGGTGCGGTTCTCCCAGGTCAGAGGGCGGAGCGGTTGCCATCTACTTCGGCGGCAACTTCCGCGCGTAGTTCGAACCGATTGCAATCCAGCGGGAGAGCTGGCGGTCGGTGGCTATGCCGGCGTCGTCGACGCGTAGCCATCCCCGGAGCTCGCGTTCCGACATCACCATCGGCCGGGTGTGCGGGTACTCGAGGAGGCTCTCGGTCTCCTCGGGTGCGACGCGCACCATGATCCCGCCCTTGCCGCTGGCGGCGACGGCCATGTTGCCGTTGATCAGAAAGGCCAGCCCGCCGAACATGCGCTTCTCGTCGAGGCCGCACTCGGTCGCCAGCAGAGCACGGATGCGGTAGGCCAGTTCCTCGTCGTACGCCACCGGTCCACATTATTCGGCTTCGGTCACGAACCGGGACTTGGCAACGAACTTACTGCGCAGTAAGGTACTGCCATGGCGATCAACCTGGAGCTCCCGAAGAAGTTCGATTCGACGGTCGAGCGCACCCACATGGCTGCCGAGCACCTCTTCCGGCCGATCTCGCGGAAGTACGACCAGGCCGAGCACGAGTACCCGGTCGAACTCGACGAACTGGCGAAGCTCGCCAAGCAGAGTCGCTCCACGGAGAAGTCCGCCGACGCCGAGAAGTCCGCCGACGCCGAGAAGTCCGCCTCCGACGCTCCGTCGGTGAACGGCGCGAACATGCGCGGGCTCCTGTCGGCTCTGGAGATGAGCTGGGGCGACGTGGGCCTGCTGCTCTCCATTCCCGGTCAGGGCCTGGGCAATGCCGCGATCGCGGCCGTGGCGAACCCCGAGCAGCTCGAACGTTTCGGCGACGTATGGGCGGCGATGGCCATCACCGAGCCGAGCTTCGGCTCGGACTCGGCGGCAGTGTCGACGACCGCGACCCTCGACGGCGACGACTACATCCTGAACGGGGAGAAGATCTTCGTGACCGCGGGATCGCGCGCCGACCACGTCGTCGTGTGGGCGACCATCGACAAGAGCGTCGGACGCGCGGCCATCAAGAGTTTCGTCGTGCCGATGACCACCGAGGGCGTCACCGTGGCCCGCCTCGAGCACAAGCTGGGCATCAAGGCCTCCGACACGGCGGTCATCCGGTTCGAGAACGCGCGGGTCCCCGCCGAGAACCTGCTCGGCTCGCCGGAGATCGACACCAAGAAGGCCTTCGGCGGGGTCATGCAGACCTTCGACAACACCCGTCCGGTGGTCGCCGCGATGGCCATCGGGCTCGGTCGCGCCTCCCTGGAGGAGCTGCGTCGGATGCTGGAGGAAGCGGGTCACGAGATCGACTACGACCGTCCCGCGTCGTCGCAGCACGCCACCGTCGCCGAGTTCATCCGCCTCGAATCCGATTGGGAGGCCTCGTGGTTGCACACGGTGCGGGCGGCGTGGATGGCAGACAACAAGCAGCCCAACTCGACCGAGGCATCGATGTCGAAGGCGAAGGCCGGTCGGACCGTCACCGACATCACCAACAAGACCGTCGAGATCGGTGCGACGGCAGGCTATTCCGAGACGTCACTGGTGGAGAAGTGGGCGCGTGACTCGAAGATCCTTGACATCTTCGAGGGAACCCAGCAGATCCAGCAGCTGATCATCGCCCGGCGCGTGTTGGGGAAGAGCTCGACCGATCTGACGTAAGACTCTCGAAAGTCCGGCCGCAGTCCACTGGTCGCGACCGCCGAAAAAGGTCACCTGCAGACCTCAACTCGACCGCAAGACCTCGATCGAGGTCTGGCGGTCGAGTTGAAGTCTGGGTGTCGTCGAACGTTCTCAAACCTGCGCGATGAGCCACGCCGCGATCGTGGCAGCGTTCGCGCGGTCGGTGGCCACGCCCGCATGCCCGGTGAACCGGTCGGAGTACGTGACGCGCACCCCGGCGCGCCGATAGGTCTGCACCAGACCGGACACCAGCGGTTGCGGCGACACGGTGTCGACGGTGCCCGAGTCGATGCGGACCGGTAGCCCCCGATCAAAACGCAGACGGTCGACGTCGTTGTCGCGCAGCACTTTCAACAATGCGACCTTCATCTCGTCGCCGCGCGGTCCCAGGAGCTGGGCCGGTGCGAGGCCGCCGAACGAGTCCGGTGAGGTCAGGTCGGCGTAGCAGCGGGTCTCGACCTGCGGACGGAGCCTCCTCGCCGTCGCGCTGAGCCCGCCGTTGGACATCAGCTCGTCGAACTCGGGATCGGCTGCGGCCGCGCCATATCCGATGAGGGCGGCCAATCCCATCAGTTCGTTGATCGCGGGACCGGACAACGGGACGTAGGACGCCCCGTCGAGGAGCGCGGCCACCTGTGTCGGCGGCGCGAGTGCCGACACCGCGCGTAGTCGGAGGTCACCCCATTCCGATGACGGCCGCGCCGCCGCGGCCAAGGCGGCGACGGCGCCCTCGGAATGCCCGGCCACGACGACGTCGCGGCCGATCCGTCGGTCGTGATCCGCGACGGCCAGCGCCATGTCGACCGTCGATCGCGCCAGCGAGTCGCTGATGAGGTACGGGTGCGGCCCGGGCCCGCCGATGCCCTCGAAGTCGGGCCGTGTGACGGCGAATCCGGCGTCGAGCAACCGGCCGACGATGCCGTCACCTGACGTCATGCGGGGCAGTTCGGAATGACCGGCCCGGGCTCGCGACGGCGCGCACCGGTCCGCGGCGCCGACCGTCATGTGATTCCAGACGGCGAGCGGCCAACCCCCGGCGGGCGGCGGCGTCGACGGTGTGAGCAGCGTGCCGGTCATCTCCGTCGGGAGACCGTGAATGGACGTCGAGCTGTATCGCACGCGGAGCGTCGAACCCGCCTGGGGGAGTGCGACGATCGGATCCGTTACGGTTTCGGAGTCGACGATGCGCGGGACCACGTGAACACCGGCCGCCGAATCCGGCCCTGGACCTCCCGCCCTGGCGGGAGCCTGCACGGTCAGCACCGTGGTGAAGGTCAACGCGACTCCGACGACTGCGGCGAGAAGCCGTCGGCCGCCGATCGATCTCGTGTCCTTCGCAAGCAGGGTGGGCAACGTCACCCGTAGCAGAGTAACCGGGATTCGGGTGCGCCGCGCCGCCTCGGCGGGTCGCAGCACAGATCAGCGCAGGAGACGTTGGCGCAGTACGGCTTCGCGCGCGAGCCGTTCGGTGTCCCGGCGGCGACGCTCGGCCATGATCGCCGACAACACGTCTTCGAACGGGGCGCCGGGCGGGGGAGCGGGTGCGACGAACGGCGCGACGTCGAACACGATCCTCCGGGCGGCATGGGCTCTCGGCTCGGGCTTCATGCCGTGGCGGCCGTTGAGGAACTGGCGGATGATCACCGCGAGTGGGTCGGGGAGGGCGGCCATGTCGGCGGACACGGCCCACGAGTGCAGGCCGGGTGGCATCTCGATGGGTGCCTGCTCGACGAGCCGGTGGCGGTCGCGGATGACGTAGGTCCCGGCGAGCAGGTCGCCCAGGCGCTTGCTCTTGCGCGAGATCGCCGCCGAGATCAGCGCTGGGAGTCCCAGGCACGCATACAGTTCGACGAAGCCGACTAGTGCTCGGGTCAGGGAGTGGCGGAACCCGGTCGGGCCCGCGTCATCGCGGACTGTTCGGAGGCCCAGGACGAGGTGTCCCACGGTCTTCCCCGGGGTCACGGTCTCCAGCAGCGTCGGGAGTGCGACGACGGCGACGATCGGGATCAGGGTGTTGATGGTTCCCCGCCACGCCTCGCTCGCCTCGCCGGCGACCTTGAACGACATCCACCACAGGAACAACCACAGTCCGAACCCCAGCAGGACGTCGATGATGCCGGAGAGAATCCGGTAGCCGAGGTTCGCCGGCGGGAGTGCGAGAGCGACCGCCTCGCCGGAGACGAGGTCGTTGCGTCCAACTCCGACCGTCGTCGTGGCGCCCGCGCCCCATGCGACCGGACCGGGCCGGCCGGCGACGGGTGCGCCCGGGCCCGCGGGGGGCCGAGGCGGCAATGGACGAGACATCACGCCTCACCCTACGACGCAATTCGTCGACAGCGCATCGGGAACTCACAGCCCCGACGTCCGCTGAATGACACGTGCCGCGGAGGTGAGAATGCCCGATACGCTGGCCGAGTGGATCTCGACGCCTATGTGTCCGCGCACCGCGCGACGTGGGAGCGGCTCGATGCGCTCTCGCGGCGCCGCCGACTCACCGGCGCCGAGGCCGACGAGATGATCGACACCTACCAGCGGGTGGCCACCCACCTGTCGGTCATCCGCTCGACGGCGCCCGATGCCTCGCTGGTGGCATACCTGTCGGGCCTCCTGGCCCGCGCCCGCGGTCGCGCAACCGGAACCCGGGTCAGCACGCCGGCGACGGTGATCGAGTTCTTCACCCGATCGTTCCCCGCGGCCCTGTACCGGATGCGCTGGTGGTGGCTCTCGGTGATGGGCGGGTCCCTCGGCGCGGCCGTGATCATGACGTGGTGGGTGCTGGCCCACCCGCGGATCGAGAGTTCGTTCGCATCGCCCGCGGAGATTGAGCGTCTCGTCACCAACGACTTCGAGAACTACTACAGCGAATACGAGGCGACGTCGTTCGCCGCTCGCGTGTGGACCAACAACTTCTGGCTGGCCGCGCTGTGTATCGCGTTGGGGGTCTTCGGGTTCCCCGTGATCTGGATGCTCTACACGAATATCCTCAATCTGGTGGTCGTGGCGTCGATCATGATCCGGCACGGTCGTGGTGACCTGTTCTTCGGACTGATCCTGCCGCACGGCATGCTCGAGCTGACCTGCCTGTTCGTCGCCGCGGGCGTGGGCCTGCGGATCTTCTGGGCCTGGGTGGCCCCGGGGAACCGAACGCGTGCAACGGCTCTCGGGGAGGAGGGCCGGGCAGCGGTCGGTGTCGCGCTGGGTCTGGTCGTCGTGCTGCTGCTGTGCGGGGTCATCGAAGCGTTCGTCACGCCGTCCCCGCTGCCGACCTGGGCCCGGATCGGGATCGGTGTGACGGCGTGGACGCTGTTCATGGCGTACGTCTTCATCGCCGGGCGCCGCGCGTACGAGTACGGCGACACCGGCGATCTCGACGAGGCAGCTCGCGGGCTCACCGTCCCGACGGCGAGATAGCGGCCCGTCGACGTCGAACCGGAATGGAACGACGCCTACGATCACCGGGGAGAGTCGACGACGACGAAGGGGAACACTCTGATGGCAACTCGCAAGGGATCACTCGACGCTGTTTCGCTGCTGGGCGGGGGACTGGCCGCCACCGGGGTTGCGCACTTCATCAAGCCCGAGATCTTCGGCCCTATCACCGAGCCGGTATTCCCCGACGACACCACCACCTGGACCTACCGCAACGGTGCCTGCGAGACCGCTATTGGCCTCGCACTGGTGTCGCCGCGGACCCGCCGGCTGGGCCTGGCCGGGCTGGCCGGTTACGTCGGGTTCCTCGGTTACCGGGCGGCTCTCGCGAAGAAGTGACCGTGGGGCGGAGGTGACGCCGCAGAGTGCGGGATCAGAACCGTCCGAACTCCGCCATCGCGTCGGCGAGGGTCATGCCGTTGCGGATGGCGGCACGGACGTCGATCTCCTTCTCCGTCATGGTCTCCGCTGCCTCGAGCACGACGTCGGCGATCCCGGCGGGGATGACGATGACACCGTCGTCGTCGCCGAGGACGAAGTCGCCGGGCTCGATGACGACCGGTTGCCCGGATGCGCCCGGCATGGTGACGGGTTGCTGCCACGTCTCGACGCGCCAACGGCCGCTGGTCTGCACCGAGGTCGGATAGCAGGAGAACGTCGTGAAACCGATCTCGTGGAGCCATCTCTTGTCGCGCACACCGCCGTCGACCACTGCGCCGACGGAGCCCCGCTGCATCATGCCGATCGCGACGAGTTCACCGAAGTAACAGACGCCCCGGCCGTTCCCCTGCCACACGGAGACCTCGTCCGGGCCGATCTGGCTGCACGCCTGCGCTTTCAGCGGGTCCCGTCCCGGGGCGGCGCTCATCGCGCCCGAGATGGTGAACGCCCACCCGGCCAGCCGTTCGCGTCCGGCCACACACCTGATGTCGGTGGCGAGCGCCTGATCACGGTGGCCCAGGTCGTCGAGGACGTCGGCGACGTTCGCGACGTCGACGGCGAGGAAGCGGGAGCGAATGAGTGCGCGGTCGGTGGTGGTGCGCATGGGCGTCGGCGGCTGACTTTCGGTGAGGGCGGGCGAGAAGCGCGGGACGAACTGCGGTCGCATCAGGTGTCCTGACGCGTTCGCATCCGCAGGCGGCGGAACGCGGTGAACAGGACGACGACGGCCAGGACTCCGTAGAGGACCCAGGTGATCGCGCTGCCCACCAGCACACTCGGATCGCCGCCGCTCGACATCATCGCGTTGCGCAGGCTGGTCTCGGCAAGGGGGCCGAGGACGACGCCGATCATGACGGGGGCGAGCGGGAAACCATAGCGTCGCAGCAGATATCCGACGAAGGCGATGGCGATGACCAGGATGAGGTCGGTGATCGCGGCCGAGGTCGCGTAGACACCGAGCACGCAGAACACCGCGATCCCCGCGTAGAGGTAGTGCCTGGGGATCAGCAGCAGTTTCGCCCAGATGGCGGCGAACGGCATGTTGAGGATCAGCAGCATGACCAGGCCGATGAACAGGCTGGCGATGAGCGTCCAGACGAGATCGGCGTTGCGTTCGAAGAGCAGGGGGCCGGGCTGCAGGCCGTACTGCTGGAATGCGGCCAGCATGATCGCCGCCGTGGCGGAGGTGGGCAGACCCATCGCGAGCAGGGCTCCCATCGCGGTGCCCGACGTCGCGTTGCCCGCCGCCTCCGGACCGGCGACACCGCGGATGGCGCCGTGGCCGAACTGGGGGTCGGGTCGTTTGCGGTCGAGACGACGCTCGGTTCCGTAGGCGAGGAACGTCGGCACCTCTGCGCCGCCGACCGGGATGACGCCAAAGGGGACGCCGAAACCGGTGCCGCGCAACCACGCCGGGAGCGCCTCGCGGAACTCGGCGCGCTTGAGGAAGGGCCGTCCGATGACGGCGTCGGCGTCCGGCGCACGTGTGCGATGGATGCGAGAGGCGACGTAGAGGACCTCGCCCAGGGCCAGGGTGCCGACGGTGATGACGATGATGCTGATGCCGTCGAACAACTCCGGCGCCCCCATCGTGAAGCGCTGGGTGCCCGAGATCCCGTCGATCCCGACGACCGCAAGGATCAGCCCGATGAGGAGTCCGGTCAGACCCTTGATGACGGAGTCGGAGACCACCGAGGCAATCGCGATGAAGGCGAAGACGGCGAGGGCGAAGTATTCGGCGGGACCGAACTGGATGGCGAGATCGGCGAGCTTGGGTGCGAAGAACACGACGATGGTCGTCGCGATCATGCCGCCGATGAAGGCGCCGACCGCGGCGGTGGCGAGGGCCTGGGCGGCCCGCCCGCGTTTGGCCATCCGATGACCCTCGAATGATGTTGCGATGGCGGTGGACCCACCAGGCGTGTTCATCAGGATGCCCATGGTCGAGTCACCGAACAGGCCGCCGAAGTACACGCCGGCGAACATGATGAACGCGGCGGTGGGGTCGAGGGTGAAGGTCACCGGCAGCAGCAGTGCGACGGCCATCGCCGAACCGAGGCCCGGGAGCACACCCACTGCGGTGCCGAGCAGCGCGCCGATGAAGACCCAGAGCAGGTTCATCGGGGTGAGCGCCTGGGAGAAACCTTCCAACAGGAGTGAGACGTTGTCCATCAGAACAGACCTCCCAGGATGCCGGCGGGGAGGTTCAGCCCGAGACCCGCCGAGAAGAACGCCTGCACCGCACAGGAGACGACGAGCGACACCGCGATGTCGAGGACCGGACGGGTGGAACCCATGGCATAGGCGACGATCCAGAAGAGCAGCGCGGCGGACAGAATCCAACCGAGCGGAACCAGCAGCGCGGTGAAGGCGATGAGCCCGGCCAGGACGAGACCCAGTGCACGCCAATCACTCTGCGTTCGCCACTGACCGGTCGCGGGCGGCACGATGTCGGGGTCGGGCTCGTCGGGGTGACGCAGGGTCTGCACGGTCAGCAGTCCGGCGATCACGTACGCGCAGATCGTCAGGATGATTGGGAAGAACGCGGGTCCGGGAGTCGCTGCGCTGCCCGGGATGTCCATCCCGATGATGCCCGCGGTCAGGTAGACGGCAAGTGCGAGCATGAGGCCCGCGACGACCAGACCGCTTCGTCCGGTGAGCGGTCGGCGCGCGGGGTCCGATCCGTGTCCGTCGTCGAGCGTCGTGCCGACGGGCTGTGCCGCCGCATTGTCAGTCGTCATGATGGGCTGCCTTCACTGCCAGTACCGGGACCTCGGCGTCGATGAGGATGCGCTGTGCGTTCGAGCCGAGCAGGAGTTTCCCGACCCGTGACCGACGGCGCAGGCCGACGACGATGAGATCGGCGGCCAGTTCTTCTGAGACGTCGATGAGTTCGGCGGCCGGATCGGAATCCTCGCGACGATGGCCGAGCCAGCGAATCGCGGTGTTGTTGCCGGCATTCTCGACAGGGGCGAAGTCGGGCTCGGGAATGCCACCGTCGTCGTCGACAGCGGGGGTCTCCATGTCGAAGACGATCAGTTGAGAGCTCTCGTTGCGCGCGAGGCGCCGGCCGTGTTCGAAGGCCGCTCGACCTTCGGGGGTGTGGGCGAAAGCGACAAGGATGGGCATGGGTTCTCCGTGATGTCGTGTGGGGCAGGGGTTGTGCAGTGCGGGTTCGCCGACAGGCGGTCGGTCAGTACCCGAGGTCGGCCCAGATGCCGCGGACGAACTCCGATTGCTGGTCGATGACCTGGTTGAATCCGGTACCCGGCGTGAACGTGTCGGACCAGTTGTTGCGCTGCAGTGCATCTCGCCACTCGGGTGATTCGACGACCTCGGTGACGATCGCCTCGAGTTCGGTGCGCTGGTCATCGGTGATGCCCGGCGGTGCGACCACCCCGCGCCAGTTGGTGAGGGTGACGTCGTAACCCAGTTCGGACAGGGTCGGCAGATCGATGGCCGGGACCGGCTCGGGAGCCGAGATCGCCAGTGCGCGTAGATTTCCGGCGGTGATCTGGTCGACGAAGTCCTCGTAACCACTGACCGAGGCCTTGATCGTCCCGGACATGAGTGAGGTCGCCAGTTCGCCACCACCGGAGTAGGCGATGTAGTTGACCGCGGCGGGGTCGATACCGTTCTCCCGAGCCATCTGGCTGATGATCATCTGGTCGACGCTGCCCAGCGAACCGCCACCGAACGTGAAGTTCTTGGGGTCCTTCTTCCATTCGGCCATCAGCTCTTCGATGGTCGTGATCGGAGAATCAGCCGGCACGACGACGACGTCGTAATCGTCGGCGAGCCGCGCGATGGGGGTGACGTCTCCGAGATCCACGTCGGACCCGTTGATGTTGATCGCGCCCAGCATCGTGATGCCCATGACCATGATCGTGGTGGCGTCGCCGGTCATCCCCGCGAACTGGCTGAGTCCGATCGTGCCGCCGGCACCGGGGATGTTGACGACCTGCGAGTTGTTGACGATGTTTTGGGCTCGCAGCGCCTGCTGCATCTCGCGCGCCGCACCGTCCCAACCTCCACCGGCGGCCGCGGGCGCGATCAGGGTCAGTTGCGATCGCGCGTCGGCGCCGCCCTCGCTACCGGCCGCGTCGACGACGCCGACGACGACGATCGCTGCGGCGACCAGTGCGCCGAGTGCTTTGACGAGCGTGGGAACACGTTTCGGCGGACGAGACGTGCGGGACAGCTCTGTCGATTCGTCGGTGCCGGGGGATGGTGCGGTCATGCGGTCCTCGTTTTCGTTCGGGGTCGGGTCCCGAGGCCGAGAGCTACCAACATCGTCTGACTCGATTCTGCTGCGGATGTGAGGACAACCACGTCGGTGGTCACATCGGAAGTGTTGGCGTAACCGTCGTCACAGTCACGCTTGGGCGCATAAGTATCGTTTTGCGCTTTTCGCGCGCACTCGGCGTCGCACAGTTATAGATTATAACCTATGGCCGTGACGCAGGACACAGGGGTTGGAAAAGTGGCAGCGGCCAGGTCAACCGGCGACGGGGTCCGCGGTGAGCGCATCGATGGCACGACGTCCGAGACTGTTGCCGATGTGCTCGCGCATCACCGCGTCGGCACGCTCGGCGTCACCGTCGGCGACGGCCTCCATGATCGCCCGGTGCTCGGCGGTGACCCGCGACCGGTCGTCGGGTGAATCGCCCCGGTGGGAGAGGCCGATGACGCGGTAACGATCTGCTTTGTCCCAGAGTCGTTCGAGGATGTCGATGAGAACGGGGTTGCCCGACGCGCGGTACACCGTGCGATGGAATTCCCGGTGTCGGACAAGGGCATCGACATCGGACGCACTGGCAATAGGCGAGAGGCGATCGAAGGCATTGCTGATGGCGGCGATGTCGGCCGCCGTTCGCGTCCGCGCGGCGAGCGCCGCCGCGAGCGGGTCCAGGTTCTCCCGTACCTGGTAGAGGTGGCGCGCCTCATTTGCCGATACGGGGGTCACCCGCGCGTCTCGGTGGGCCTCGAGTTCGACCATGCCCTCGGCGGACAGCCGGCGGATCGCCTCGCGGAGGGGAGTCGTGCTGACGCCGATCTCGGCCGCCAGCTTGGCCTGGGGGATCACCGCGCCGGCCGGCAGGACCCCGGTCAGAATTCGCCGTTGGAGCTCGGCGTATGCGTAATCGTTCTTGGTGAACATCCCGCCTGGTGTGGTCATGGCGGCCTCCCGGCAGTGGTCATGGGACGTCGAGGTGCGGCAGCGCCGGACGCCGCGATGATATCACCGGTGGTGCAAGTTATAGGTTATAACCTATGGTGGGATGCATGAGTGGAGCTGAACGCCGCGCGCAACCCGATCTGCCGGTCGTCGATGTCGAGCGGCGGGTCGGGTCCGACGTGTACCGGCAGTGGCCCACGGTGGTCCGTCTACTCGCCGAGAACGTGACTCGCCATGCCGACGCCGAGACGCGCGATCGAGCCCTGGACGACATGACCCGCTGGCTTCGCGCCGGCACCAGCGACGCCGAGATCCCGTATGTGCCGGGCCGGTTGCTGATGCACGACACCACCAGCACGCCCGCCCTCGTCGACATCGCCGCGATGCGTGACGCGGTTGCCGCCCGAGGTGGGGATCCGACGGCGTTGAGTCCCCGCCTGCCGGTGGAGGTCTCGGTGGACCATTCGCTCGCGGTCGAGTCGTTCGCGCGCCGCGATGCCGCCGCGGCCAATCTCGCCCACGACATGCGCCGCAACGCGGAGCGGTATCGCTTCCTGGCCTGGGCGTCGACGACGATGGACACCGTGCACATCAACCCGCCGGGTACCGGGATCATGCACACGATCAACCTCGAACAGCTCGCCACCGTGGTGACGGTGGAGAAGGTCGGTGGCGTCGACCACGCGGTTCCGGACATGATGCTCGGTACGGACAGCCACACGCCCATGATCAACGGGCTGGGTGTATTGGGCTGGGGCATAGGAGGTCTGGAAGCCGAGACGGTGATGTTCGGCATGCCGACCACACTGCGGATCCCCGACGTTGTGGGAGTCCGCCTCACCGGGACGCTCTCCGCGGGTGTGCTGGCCACAGACCTTGCGTTGGTGGTCACGCACCGTCTGCGCGAGCTCGGGGTCACGGGTGAGTTCGTCGAGTTCTACGGACCGGGCGTATCGGCACTGACGGTGGGCGCACGGGCGGTGATTGCCAACATGGCCCCGGAATACGGTGCCACCACCGGGTTCTTCCCCGTCGACGCACAGACCGTCCGATACCTGGCCGACACCGGACGTGCCGCAGAACACTGCGAGCTCGTCGAGTCGGTGACACGACGGCTCGGACTGTGGTTCGACCCCGACGCCGAGCCGCGTTTCACCCGCATGATCGACATCGACCTGGGTGCGGTGGTCCCGTCGGTGGCCGGTCCGCGTCGTCCGCAGGACCTGGTTACGGTGACCGAGTTGCCGGCGACCTTCGACGCCGAGGGGCCTTCTCGATGTGACGACGACATCCCGATGCCCGCCTTCCCGATCGCCATCGCGTCGATCACGAGCTGTACCAACACCTCTGACCCGCGCCTCCTCATCGCTGCGGGTCTGGTCGCCCGCCGCGCACGGGAGCGAGGGATGCGGGTGCCGGAGTATGTGAAGACCTCCCTCGCGCCGGGTTCGCCCTCTGCCGCCGGCGTGCTCGAGCGGGCCGGTCTCACCGACGACCTGTCCGCGGTCGGTTTCGACATCGTCGGATTCGGTTGTGCCACCTGCATCGGCAACTCGGGTCCGCTGCCGGCGGAGATCACCGCGGTGGCCGAGGCGCGCACCCGGAAGCCGGTGGCTGTTCTCAGTGGCAACCGCAACTTCCCCGGCCGCGTCCACCCGGACCTCGAACTGGGTCTGCTGATGTCGCCGCCGATGGTGATCGTCTTCGCCCTTGCCGGTGACGCGGCCATCGATCCCACCTCGGAGCCGATCGGCGTCGACGCCGACGGACACGACGTGCTGCTCGCTGATCTGTGGCCCGCCCCTGACGAAATCGATGCTCTGACGGATTCGTCGCGGCGGCCGCGCGATGTCGTCGACGACTTCGCGTCGGCATCCCGCAATCCCGCGTGGGACGCACTCGATGTACCGGATGGGCCGCTGTTTCCCTGGGACCCGTCGTCGACGGCCCTGCGGCGTCCTCCTTTTGCCGATGACGGCTACGCGCACACCATGCTCGGGGAGTACACCGCGCATCCCCTGCTCGTGCTCGGCGACGACATCACCACCGACCACATCTCCCCGGCCGGGGCGATCAAGCCCGACAGCCCGACCGGTCGATACCTCGTGGAGCGGGGTGCGGAACCGGGCGACCTGAACGTCTACGCCTCCCGGCGCGGCAATTGGGAAGCCATGCTGCGGGGCGGCTTTCAGAACAAGAACGTCCGCAACGCGCTCGCACCGGATGCGGCTCCCGCGCACACTGTCCACGCCCCCACGGGCGAGGTCGTGTTGCTCCCGGAAGCCGCCCGACGCTATGCCGACGCCGGCGACGCAGTGGTGATCGTCGCCGGGGAACGGTACGGCATGGGCAGCTCGCGCGACTGGGCGGCGAAGCTGGTGCGTCTTCTCGGAGTGCGGGCCGTGCTCGCGCGCAGTTTCGAGCGGATTCATCGGTCCAATCTGATCGGTGTCGGCGTCCTGCCGTTGCTGGTTCCTGCTGACGTCGACGGCGGGTTGCAGGACCTGCAGCCCGGAGACCGACTGCACGTCAACGGGACTGCCGACGCCGTCGAGCGCGGGACGGTGACGGTCGTGGTCCGACGGGTCGACGGTTCCGAGATGCGTTTCGACGCGCAGGTGGCCGCCGAGACCGATTTGGATCGTCGGCTTCTCCGACGCGGCGGAGTCATCCCCAGCATTCTCGACGAGCAACTCGTGCGGTGACCTCGCGGGCCGGGGGGTGGCAACGCGTAGCTGCCAGCGAATTCACAGTGATCGGTCAACCCCCTCATAACCTGCGAGTTCACTCTCGATACATGAGAAAGAACAAGCACATCTCCTCGGTCCCGCTCGTCGTCCTCGACGACCCTGCTGCCATCGACCACGCGTACGACCTGTTCCGTCGCGACATCCCGCTGGCTGTCGTCAGCAGTGAGTACTCCGCGGTCCTGCCGTTCATGCTCGGCAACAACGGGCACACCGCGGCATTCGTCGCCGACGTCGACGACCCCGACCAGCTCGCGGAGGCGATCGTGATCATCGAACGTCGCTTCGGCCGGGTCGGTTCGGTCATCCGCTACGCGGCCGACATCCCGGCGGTGGCGGTGTGACTGTCGTGGAGGTGTGAGAGGAACGTCGGCGGTCCTCCAGTAGGTCATGACGTTCGGCTTCTTGCGTGGCTTCGCGCTGCCTCCGATCGCGGGCACGCTCGGCTCGCCGAGGGGCCAGTCGCGGCGAGTCGGGTGGTGGTGCGCCGCGGAATGTCCTCTGTCGCAGTGGTGTGAGGTGAGGTCGATGCCTGGCCGTCGCGATCCTGAATCAGCGCACGCCTCGTCGGCGACCGACGACGAAGTCAGATAAGTACTCCGGAGTATGAATCGGGGGTCAAGGCACGGCGGTGCGGGCCAAACGCTGGAATCGGTTGGCCCGTACGGGTGAATTCTCGCAGGTCGGGTGCCGACACCCTCAAATCGTTGCGATAGTGCATTTGCCGCCGTCGTCGAGGCAGCTGGCATTTCGTATTTCTGACCAAGACAAGGGGTACACCGCATGAGAATGAAGCATCGACTGGGAGTATCGGCCGCGGCTGCGGCAATGGTGTGTGGCGCCGGACTGCTCACCGCACCCACCGCCGACGCGGCGATGGTGACGATCTATCCCAACTATAGTGACGCCAATTGTCTGGGGCGGGGGTCTGTGAGCAGCCTGCAAGTCGCGGCCACACCAGGAAACTCCACGAACTGGCGTCCCGGACGTTGGACAGCCGTTACCGCGCCCGCCGGTGCAAGTGTTCAGCTCACCGCCAACTTGTTCTGCAAGACTTGGTACGGCGCAGGGGCGTACCGCACCGCGATCAAGCGAGTCACCGTCGTCGCGAACAAGAGCTACTACTTCTGAGCCACCCCACGCCTTCACTCCAGCCCCGCGCTCCTAAGTGCCTCCTCCAGAAAGTTGTCCGGCGTGGGGCGGGAGGGGGACGTCTCGATGTCAGGGGGCGACCGAGCGCCGACCTCGATGAATGACGCTGACAAAGAACAGTTTTCACGGTTGGGTGACATAGGGTCTGTCTGTCGATCCGATGAAACCGTCGGGCGTCGCGATGAGGCAAGTCCGGCAGCCGAGAGTGACGGCGGCTCGGCCTACTGTCAGCGTCCGCTCAGGAAACGGGGGCGAGTAGGCGCTGCCGGGTGCGGTCGACGATGTGAAGGAAGGTCGCGCTGTCGTCGTAGGCACGGGCCAAGATCAGCCCGCCTTGGATCGCCGCGACCGCGTCCAGGGCACGGTCTGAAGCCTCTTGGTTGGTGAGCCCGCCGCGCCGTAGCGCTTCCGCGAGAGCGTCGACCCAGTCGCTGAAGTAGCTGCGGACCGCGTCAGCGAATGTCTCCTTCTCCTGGCCCAACGTCATTGCCGCGAACAGGCACACGCTCTCGCGGGACATGAAGTAGTCGGCCACCTCTTGTGACATCGCCTCGACCGCTTGAGTTGCGCTCTCGGTCGTGCGAAGTGGCACGAAGACCCGTTCCTCGAACCACTCGCTCACCTCGTCGAGAACGGCACGCGCCATGTCCGTTTTCCCGTCAGGGAAAAAGTGGTAGAGGCTGCCGCGGCCGAGTCCGGTCTCTTGCTGGATGACCGACAGCGAGCCGGCTTCGAAGCCTCGCTTGCGGAAGACGCCGGCCAGCGCGCGGACCGCGTCGGATCGGTCGAGGACGGTTCGGGCCATTACAGTCCGAGGTCGCTCAAGCCGGGGTGGTCGGCCAGCCGGGGACCGGAGGCGTCCCAGAAGAACTTGCGGTCGGACTCCGTGATCGCGACGTCGTTGATGCTCGCGTGGCGGTGGGTCATCAGGCCGTCCTTGTCGAAGTGCCAGTTTTCGTTCCCGTATGCGCGGAACCAGTGGCCGGTGAGATCACGATACTCGTAGGCGAAGCGCACCGCGATGACGTCGCCGGTGAATGCCCACAGCTCTTTGATGAGTCGGTAGTCGAGCTCGCGGTCCCACTTGTCTGTGAGGAATTCGACGATCGCGGCACGGCCCTGGACGAAAGTCGATCGGTTCCGCCACCAGCTGTCCTCGCTATACGCGAGGGAGACGCGCTCGGGGTCACGCGTGTTCCACGCGTCTTCTGCGGCGCGGACCTTCTGGGTAGCGGTGGCCTCGGTGAACGGCGGCAGCGGAGGACGAGACATGACAAGCTCCTTTCAAGAGCACGGGTGTACCCATCGGTTCAGAGTGTACTGAATAGTATGCGATGTACCAAACGGTACAGACTGTCCCGCCGCCGGTCAACCCGACCCAGGCCCCTACGCTGCTCCCGGGGCGAGGGCTTCGGTGGGAGTGGCTGGGGCCGAACCTGTCCGGTCTCTCGCTAGGCATTCTGAACGTCCCCGACCTTCCATTGGTCCTAGCACATTGGGCACCATCGAATCAGAGTATTCGTTCTCGCACAGCGTATTTCGACAGGAGTCAGCAGGCCGGCCGTCGGGGCCACGCCTGTGCCGAACCCGCGATCTCGATTCAGTTGGCAGCGAACTACGCAATCCGGGTGCCGCAAACGCGGGTTAGTGACTCACCAATTAGCTGTCACAACTCCCAACTACGGTGTCATCGGACAGTGAGCCATCAACGCAGGACCAACGCAGCAAGCGGATATGCAGTGTTACCCGCAGCAATAGCCTGCATATCTCCCAGATGTGTCAGCCTGGCCACTCCTCCTGATCGTCGTAGCCAGTGGTTGTGAATCGCTGCTGGACAGGGTATTAGACACTCAGTGCCAGAGTCGTCCTGCGGAGATCAGTCGGAAGCCGGCCCCGAAACCGCTTTGCCAGAGGTGGTCCCGCCGCTGCTGGCAGAAAGGCCGTGGCCAGGATGGGCGCGCCCGGTCTGTCAGAGGCGTGGGACGTCGTCGTCGGGCGAATAGGGGTGTATGCGTTTCTGCACTGCTTCCATGACCAACGCGGCGACCATCACAGCGACCGGCATGACAAGACCACCCAGGCTCACCATACGCGTCTGACCTTCCTTCTGATGTCCTGCTCAATGTGTTTCGAAAGTGCTCTAGCGCAGTGTGTTTCGGGATCTACTAGGGCCGATGCGACACCGATCTACGACCGGTCATCGGACGTTACGTGTGCGGCGTGACAGTGTCGCGGCGGGTACGCCGCTGCCGTCACCCGTTGTTGGGTTGCCCAGCCCGCCAGGAGATCGAGGTGTCATTGCAACGTGGTGAGGAATACAAGGATGGCGGCCAGGGTGATGAGGTAGGCCAGGGCCCACCGTAGGTCGTGATGTGGGGTGGGCGGGGTGTAACGGTGAAATGTGAGGCTGCGGGATGTCATGACTGCAAGTTCGATCAAGTTGGCGTTGTGGGACAGCAAGAGTCGTCGTAGGGCCAATGCCCGTCCCGCGCGTGAACAGAACGCACCCTGAGGTCGGGGGTCATGTCGCTGTGCGTTGGGAGGCGTGGCCCGGCCGTAGAGGTGTGTGACGCGGTCAGCGCCGTCGAGCGGAAGCCAGCTGCTGTCGAGGCATGCTGTGGCGGCCGCGGGCACCCATGCTGGCGGTCAATGCCGGGCCGGGCGTGCGTCGTTGCTGGTCATGGGTGCCGGGTGTGGCTGGTACCGGTGTTTCGGATTGATCCGGGTGGAGACGTGGCCGGCCCATGACGTGGGTCCACCAGTGCTGCAGCGGGCTGGGGTCGGGCCAGACGATCGGGTGAAGTTCAGGGGCGGGGGCCGACATCGGTTGGGTCCTTCCTGGGTCATGTCGTCGGAACGTGCCGGGGGTGAACGTCGTGTTCCTAGATAGCACTCGTCTGGGTGAATCGCCACCCGATGCCGAAAGCGGGCTACTGCTCTGCTCTTGGGTCGAGTGCTGTTGTGCCGGTGGAGGACTGAGTGCGTTGATCATCGAAAAGATGCTTGGCACTCACTGGCGTTGAGTGCTAATCTGATGGCGCGCAGTGATGGTTGATGTGGTGCCGTCAGCGTGGCGGCACCCGTGGATCAAGGAGGTGTTTGCGATGCTGGGTATCGATCCGTTCTCCATGGTTGATGACTGGGCTCGAGGACTTCTCACCGGCGAGTCCGGCGCTGGCCGACGTACACCGCGATTCATGCCGATCGATGTGTACAAGGTCGACGACCACTATTCGTTGATTGCCGACCTGCCTGGTGCTGATCCTGGTTCGATCGATCTCAACGTCGACAACGGGGTGTTGACCTTGTCGGCGCATCGCAGCGCACTCTCGGATGAGGGTGTGCAGTGGTTGGGCAACGAGCGTTTCGCCGGCACCTATCGTCGGCAGATCACTCTGGGTGAGGGTGTCGATCCGGCGAAGATCTCTGCTGCCTATGACAACGGTGTGCTCACGGTGACGATCCCGGTGGCCGAGAGAGCCAAGCCTCGCAAGGTGGCCATCGAGCATTCCGGCGACGGACGTCAGGAGATCACCGCCGGCTCCGAGGCGGCCTCGGGCTGACTGACCGGGGAGGTGGTTCGTCACTGTCACCCCAGTACCGGGAGGTCTGAGATGATGATGGGCTGCGTCACGGCTGCGTCGCCAGCCGGATGTGTCGACGTGATCGACGCCGAAGACACCTGGCTGGCCGCTGAAATCGATGCTGTCTTCGCGCAGGTCGGCGATCCGCAACAGGTGCTACCTACCCTCACGTGCGGGGTCGCCACCGTTCGGCGCCGGGTACCTGGTTCATGCCGAACCGCCGCTCGCATCGCGCACCTGCGGCCGCGACACCGAGTGGTGAGGCGAGGTGGGCGGCAGCGTGGCCCGCCCACCTCGATCTGAGAGCTTCTGAAAGACGCCTGCGTCCGGGAGTCGAAAGGGTTGGCGGTGCCGGGCTCTGGGCGATGGCAGGCAGAGAAGTGGACAAGGATGACACCCGCCGTCCTCCCCGTCGGCCGAGTGCCATCCTTGTCCATATTCAGTTCGACTGATGGATCTGTGCGGATCGCTGGTACTGCCGTGATCGGTGTCACGCCTCGAACGTGGCGTGGCATGACCCGGAGTGAGGTGGGCAGCCCAGGTTCATTCCTCGGGTGGCTCTTGGCAAGCCCGACATATTTGGGCAGCGATATGCAGCACTTCAGTCGACAGAAGGTAGAGCATCGGCGAAAGACGAGGACGAGTGGAAACAAGTTGGGAGGACACGGCTTCCACATCCTGAGTGACTTCGCAGGTGGTAGCTACGCGTGTCGATCCCTCCCTCTCGACTCCCGGTGTCTATGAAAGTGGTCGCCAGGTAGACACCCTCGAAGAGTGTGAATCGCCCAGGTCAGAGCAACCCTCGCGACTTGAGCAATAGGTATTGATCGGCGAGTTTCGCCGGGAGCTTGTCGGGCGCCGCATCGACCACGTCGACGCCGAGTCGGCCCACCGCGGTGGCGGTTCGGTCCCGCAGGGTGAGTGTGCGTGCCGCGGCGGCGGCGTCGTAGATCTGTGCGGCGTCGGCACGCTCGGTGAGCATGTCGTCGAGGGCGGGATCGGCGACCGAGCCGATGATGACCTTGTAGCGTTGCGCAAGCACCGACAGCGGGGGTAGAAGCGACTCCTCGACGGCCGCGGGTTCGAGGGGTGTGAGCAGCACCAACAGTGCGCGCTGGCGTCCGATCTTGGCGACTTCGGCGCCGAGCAGTGGCCAATCTGCTTCCAGAAGGGCGGGTTCGAGATCAGCCATCGCGGTGACAAGGCTGTTGAGCAGCATCGTGCGACCGACGCCGACCACCCGTCGATGGACCCGCCGGTCACCGGCGATCAGATCGACCCGATCGCCGGCATGCGACGCGAGTGCGGCAAGCAATAGTGCGGCATCCATCGCGGCGTCGAGCCGAGGTGTGTCGCCCACACGCCCGGCCGACGTTCGAGACGTGTCCAGAACGATGACGATGTGCCGATCCTTCTCCGGCTGCCAGGTCCGCACCACGGTCGAACGACGCCGGGCGGTGGCCCGCCAGTCGATGCTGCGGACATCGTCGCCTTCGACATAGTCACGCAGGGAATCGAATTCGGTACCTTGACCGCGCACGCGCACTGCCGACCGACCGTCGAGCTGACGCAGGTGGGCCAACCGTGACGGCAGCAACCGCCGCGAATCGAAGGGCGGGAGTGCGCGGACTCGGCCCGGGAGCGGCACCGACCGTTGGCGTCCGGCGAGGCCGAAGGGACCCACCCGGCGGACGGCGACTCGGACCGCGAGTCGGTCACCGCGCCGGGTGGGGGTGAGAGTCGTTGTCATCGAGCGTGTCTCCGCGCGGGGGATGCTGACGCGGTGGGTGTTCGACGAGGCGCCCGCCGACGGCTGCCAGCTGTCGCGCAACACTCCGCGGAACGTCTGAGAGCCGTGGTTGGTGACCGCGATCGAACACGTCGTGCTCTGGCCGAGCCGGATCGGGCCGGGTGCCGACCGCGACATGGTGATCGATTTCGTGGACCCTGCCAGCGCGATGTCGAGGCACACGACCGGGACACAGAACAGCGCCCACAGCACGGGGACGAAGTAGTTCGGCCATATCAGGATGGGCACCGCACCGAGCAGCACCAGGATCAGAAAGCGCCCCGTGAGGAACATCAGCGGGGGACGGGCACCGAGTTGATCGCGGCGTCGAGCACCGAACCCACCGACACCCCTTCGAGTTCGGCCTCCGGGCGCAACGACAGGCGGTGCGCGAGCGTCGATTGAGCGAGCGCCTGCACGTCGTCGGGGGTCACGAAGTCGCGGCCGTTCAGCCACGCCCATGCCCGGCTCGTGCCGAGCAGTGCGGTGGCGCCGCGCGGACTGACGCCGAGGGCCAGTGACGGCGAGAATCGGGTGGCCCGGGCGATGTCGACGATGTAGGCGGTGACCTGCGGGGCGACCGTGACCCGGCGGACCTGCTCGGCGCCGGCCTCGATGTCGGCGGCCGAAGCGACCGGACGGAGGCCGGCGGCGAACAGATTCCGCGGATCGAATCCGGAGGCGTGCCGCGTCAGCACGGTGATCTCGTCGTCGCGAGGGGGAGCGGCAGGGTGACCTTCAGCAGGAAGCGGTCGAGCTGGGCTTCGGGCAACGGGTAGGTGCCCTCGTACTCGACCGGGTTCTGCGTCGCCGCGACGAGGAACGGGCTCGGCAGCGGGCGGGGATCCCCGTCGACGGTGACCTGCCGTTCCTCCATCGCCTCGAGCAACGATGCCTGGGTCTTCGGCGGGGTGCGGTTGATCTCGTCGGCCAGCAGGAGATTGGTGAACACCGGTCCCTCGCGGAACGTGAATTCGGAGCTGGCGGAATCGAACACGAGTGAGCCGGTGACATCACCGGGCATGAGGTCGGGGGTGAACTGCACGCGCTTGGTCTCGACGTCGAGCGCGGCCGCCACGGACCGGACGAGCAGCGTCTTGGCCACGCCGGGAACGCCTTCGAGCAGGATGTGCCCGCGGCAGAGCAGCGCGATCAGGATGCCTGCCACCGCCGGGTCCTGGCCGACGACGGCCTTCCCGACCTCGCCGCGGACGGCCCCGAGTGCATCGCGGGCGCGGTTCGGCGCTCCGCCGGGTCGGTGGTGGGCGTGCTCCGGTGGTGGCCCGGCAGGTGCCTTGGCGAACGGGTCTGCGTGTACGGATGCGTCCGGGGCGAACGGACCGGGGCCTGGGTTGCGGGACGGGTCGACGGTCATGGCGCGTGTCGGACTTCCTTCTCGAGGTTGGTCAGCTCGGCGGTGAAGTGCACGAGCTGGGCGTCGGTGGTGGGGAGCGGACCGGACAGCAGCGACCGGACCTCGCCCAGATCGCGGTGCGTTGCCCCCACCACGGCGAGGACGATCGCCGACACCATCGGGTCCGAGTTCTCGGTCGGCGCGACGACGGTGTCCCAGTCGGGTCGCGACAGTGCGTCGGTGGCACGGGCGGCGTCGAACGGAAGTCCCAGATACGACGCCAGCGAACCCAGCGTGTGGATGCGCAGCGCCGCCGCGGCGCGCGCGTCGGCTCCAGCGCGGTGATACATGCGGCCCCGCGCCCGGGTGGTCTCGACCGCCTTGACGACCGCCGGGAGCGGCTCGGTGACCAGCGGGCCGAATCGCCTGCCCCGCCACAACATCAGGGCCAGAACCGCGAAGACGGTCAACACGATCAGCGGCCCGACCGCGGCCGGGATGTCGGACTCCTCGTCCTCGGTCGCGACTTGATCGGTGAAGAAGGGAACGTACCAGAGGATCTCGTCGGACCTCGCGAAGACCCGCACGGCGACGCCGGCGTTGTCCTGCTGTGCCAGTTGATCGTTGGTGAGCATTGTGCCACTGATGACGACAAATTCGGGACGGTCGGTGGTGCGGGGGACCACGACCAGATTCGATGTCCCGTCGGACGTGAAGCAGGCCGTGGCCGCGGGCGAGGTCGGTGAGTATCCGAACGGACTGAAGTCGACGACGTCGGTCTCGTCGATGCCGGGCGTGCGGCAACCCGCGGGGACCGCTGCCGGGCCGGCGCCGTAGCCGGACGTGACGGGCAGGTCGAGCGCGGTGAGCACGGTGGTGTCCGGCGCGATCAGGATCACGCGGTCGGCGTCCTGCACGCGCTCTCGGAACTGTTGTGTCGTACCGGGATTCAGCGACGACGTCGAGCTCACCACCACCGTGGTCCCGCGGCCGGGACGCGGGGCGTCGGTGAACTCCGCGAGGCCGCGCACCTGCCTGAGGTCGGCCCCGCGGTCGTCGAGGATCTGAGCGAGAGCGCGCGATCCGGTGGGTTGGGCGTTGTCGGGGTCGTAGCTGACGCCGGGACCGGGCGTGCCCTGCACCCCGGTGAGTGCCGTGACACCGAGGAGTCCGACGCCGGCGACCACGACGACCACCACCAGCACGATGGTCACCCAGATCCACGCCGGCGTCTTGTTCTTCGCGGGCGCCGGTCGCATCGGCGTCGACGCGACGGGTCCGGGTGGCGTCGCCTGCACGGTTCCGGTCACCGGGGCACCGCCAGTCGGCTCGACCGGACCGTGTCCTGGTCGACCGGCCGTGCGGACGAGACCCCGCGTTCGATGTCGAGGACCGCGCGCGCGGATTCGGCCGATGCGTGTCGGTCGCCGTAGGCGATGGCGTCGAACAGGTCTGTCGCCGTTCGTAACCCGGAGTCGTAGGTGGGGAAGCGGGGTCCGAGGTCGACAGCGACCTCGTGGGCGGTCAGAGACGGTTCATCGGCCAGCAGACCGCGCTCGATACCCCGACGAGCCATGGCACGCACGGCGGCGAGCACACACTCGTCGTACCGGCCTGCGGCGAAGGCGGCGTCGGCGTCGGACCGGAAGTCGGCCGCGGACCGAGCCGGACCTGTCAGTACCGACCCCGTTGGCGGGCCAGCGGTGGTGCGGGGAAGTCGTGGGTTGCGTCGGAGATGCCGGACGACCGCGACGACGAGCCCGAGGACGAGGGCGATCGCCACGACGATCACGATGCCCCGAAGGGTGTCGGAGCCGCCGAACCAGCCGAAGACGTTGTCGGCGATCCACTCCCAGAGCCGCTCACCGAAGCGGTCGAACCACGACGGTTCGGGTGGTTGATACTCGGAGTCGGACAGCTCCTCCTCGGCCCACCGGCGTGCTTCGTCGTTGCCGGGGTTCAGTGGCGCAGCGAGAACTCCGATCACCGGTCGCCCTGTCCGGAGAAGAACGGCTTCGGGTCCGCCTCGGCGCGTGCATCGTCATAGAGGACGGCCGGGACGACGGTCAGTACCGGTTGCACGACCATCGACGCCACGACGGTGCCGATCACCGCGACGACGGTCTCGGTGCCACGGGCGTCCCAGTTGTCGAACCACATGCCGGCGATCGATCCGAGGAGATCGAAGGGGTACATCATCGTCGGCATCGCGACCCACGCCAGCACGACCATGACCGCCAGGATGCCGAAGGTCCGCCAGAACCGCTCCGCCGACAACGACCCCGAGCGGGCGATCGCGTCTCGCACGGAGAGGCCGTCGATCACGATCGCCGGTGCCGTGAACACCGTGCGTACCAGCAGCCACGTCACCGGGATGAGCGCGACGAGGAAGAGGAGGAGACTCCCGGCGATCAGCACGATCCCGTCGGAGCTGACTCCCAGACCGAGGAGTGCGATGCCCGGGGTGAACGCCGCCGCGACGGCGAGTCCCAGGAGGGCGGTCCACCCCGACAGTCGGGCGAGGGACCGGCGACCCGCGCGCAGGGCGTCGTCGAGCGTCGGTACGGACCCGGCGCGCAGGCGGGCCAGGGGGCGGGCGGCGAGACCGCTGAGTGCGCCCGTCATGACGGTCCACTGCGCAAAGACGATGAGGACGAACGCGGTGACCGGTGCCAGGCTCGATGCCAAGTCGTCCGGGTCGTCGAGGGTCGGTTCGGCGCTCACCAGCCACCAGGTGATGAGCGCGACTGGTGCCGCCGCCGCGCCCCAACTCACGCCGACGAGGCCCAGGAAGACACGCGGTGCCGCGAACGTGGTGGAGAAGATCTGTTGCAGCAAGGAGTTGACGGACGTCGGTCGTCGTTGCGGCATCCACCCCGGCCACCCGTTGCCCGGAGGGGTCGCTCCCGGCTCGTGCGGCGGCGACAACGCCGGGCCCCATTGCGCGGAGCCCCATTGGGGCTGCGGTCCGGGCACGGTCGGAGGGCGCGGTGTGAGTGGACCCTGCGGCGGTCCGGCATCCGGCACCGGGCTCCACTCGTCGGAGACGACGGGCGGCTGCCATTGGGGCTCGCCGGACGGTGGTGGAGGTACGCGCGGCGGCTCGGTCATCGAGAGGTGCACCGGCCTTTCCGCACGCGGGGAAACTGTGCGGCGAACGTATCAAACAACTCCGACCGGGCACCGAAATCATCCACCGGTTGACGGACGCCGTGCTACCGTGCCGAATTAGAACACGTTCTACTTTTCTGGAGGATTCATGACCGTGGAACAAGCCGGGCTCGCGGAGAAGATCGACGCGGCCGTCGACGCCTATATCGAGCTGCTCAACTCGGGTACCGCAGAGCAGATCGCCGACCTCTACGCCGCCGACGCGACCGTCGAGGACCCCATCGGCGCGGACATCCGCGACACCCGCGAGCAGCTGGTGGAGTTCTACTCGGTGATCACCGGTATGGACGAGCGCACCGCGACGCTCAAGTGGAAGAAGATCGCCGGCGACACCGCGGTCTTCGAGTTCACCCTGGTCACCAAGACCGCCGGACTCGCCTTCGAGATCACCCCCGTCGACATCATGGTCTTCGACGCCGAGGGCAAGGTGTCGACGATGCGCGCGGTCTGGCAGCAGTCGGATCTCAAGCAACTCTGACCGCGATCCCTCCGCTCCTGAGAGAGCCCGGAGCTTGCGGAGGGCGAGTCAGCCTTGCTCCCAAAAGGTGCGAGGAGCGCAAGCGACGAGCCACGAAGGGCCTGGTGGACGGCGGTTTCTAGCGATCCCCCAGACGTCTTGCGGGCCCTTCGTGGCTCGCTTCGCTCGCACCTCAGGGAGCAGAGAATACGGACGCTCAGGAAGGGTCAGCCCCGCCCCGTCGGCCTCAGCACGATTTCTTCGGGGTGGGCGTCGGCCGGGGTGGAGATGGCGTGCACGACTGCTCGGGCGACGGTCGCGGGACGCAGGAACCGCGACCCGTCGTACTCGTCTCCTTCGATGGCGACGATGTCGCGCTGCATGTCGGTGTCGATGCGGCCGGGGAAGACGGACGTCACCCGGAGGGTCGGTTCCTCGACGCGCAATCCGTCTGCGAGAGCGCGCAGCCCGAACTTGCTCGCGGCGTACGGGGTCCATCCCGGGTTGACCCGGCGTCCCGCGCCCGAGTTGATGAACACGACGTGGCCCGCAGCCGCTCGCAGAGCGGGGAGCAGCAGCCGCGTCAGCTCGGCGGCCGCGATGAGATTCACCTCGAGGATGTGACGCCATTCCTCGACCGGCGTCTCCGCGACGTGCTCGAGACTGCTGGCTACTCCGGCGTTGTGGACGAGGACATCGAGCTCGGTGATCGCCTCGACCGCGGCTTCGACCTCGTCGTAGTCGGTGAGGTCGACGGCGAAGGTGCTCGCGCCGTCGAGTTCGGTCGCCAGCCGATCGAGTTCGGGGGAGGGTCGTCCGCCGAGCAGGAGGTCGTGGGTCGGCGCGAGCTGGCGGGCGATCTCGGCTCCGAGGCCGCGGCTCGCCCCGGTGATCAACGCGGTGGGCACCTCTCGACCCTACTGCGAATCCGTGGGCGGCAGCCCCGTCGGGCTCGATGAGCAGACGCCGACGTCGCGGGGCACAATCGTCGACGTGGCCAGGTACGGATTCACCCCAACGCAGCTGTCGGCACGTGCCGCGTACCTGCTTCGAGGCAACGACCTGGGCACGATGACAAGCGCTGCGCCCAAGTTGTATCCGCACATGTGGAGCTGGGATGCGGCGTTCGTCACGGTCGGTCTCGCACCGTTGTCGGTGGAGCGGGCCGTCATCGAGATGGACACCCTGCTGTCGGCGCAGTGGCGCAACGGGATGATTCCGCACATCGTCTTCGCGAACGGCCGCGACGGCTACTTCCCGGGGCCGGCTCGCTGGGAGTGCGCCCGCCTCGCCGAGTGCGCGCCCGACTTCCCCGACACGTCCGGTATCACCCAGCCGCCGGTGCATGCGATCGCGGTGCAGCGCATCCTCGATCACTCCCGACGCCACGGTCGCACCACCCGCGCCGTCGCCAACGAGTTCATCGACCGGCGCTGGAGTTCGCTGGTGCGGTGGCACCGGTGGCTGGCACACGCGCGAGACCCCAACGGGCGCGGGCGGATCACCATCTTCCACGGCTGGGAGTCGGGGATGGACAACTCGCCACGCTGGGATTCCGCGTACGCCAACGTGATCCCCGGGGTGGACCTCCCCCCGTACCAACGCGCCGACCTCGATCACGTCGACGACTTCTCGATGCGGCCCACCGACCTCGAGTACGACCGTTACATCTGGCTGGTCGAACAGATGAAGCGCGCCAACTACGACGACGAATTGCTCCCGAAGGTGATGAGCTTCGCCGTCGAGGATGTGTTCGTCAGCGCGATCTTCGCCGTTGCCTGCGACGTGCTGGCGACGATCGGCGAGGATTACTCCAAGCCGCGGTCGGACGTGCGGGATCTCCGCGCGTGGGCTGACCGGTTCCGGGCCGGGGTCGTGTCCGCCGCCAACGACCGGAACGGTGCCGCACGGGATTTCGACCTGCGCGCCAACTCGTGGATCAACACCGAGACGATCGCGGTGTTCGCGCCGCTGCTATGCGGCGGCCTCTCCCGGGACCGCGAACGCGCGCTGCTGCGACTCTTCGACGGTCCGCGGTACTGCGGCCACCCGGATCTGCGGTATGCGGTCCCGCCGTCGACGTCACCGATCTCGGCCGACTTCCGCCCGCGCGAGTACTGGCGCGGGCCCGTCTGGCCGGTGATGACCTGGCTCTTCAGCTGGGCGTTCGCCCGCCGTGGCTGGACCGAGCGGTCGGCGCGCCTGCGCGAGGAAGGACTCCGCCAGGCCACCGACGGGACGTTCGCCGAGTACTACGAGCCGTTCACCGGGGAGCCGCTCGGCAGCATGCAGCAGAGCTGGACCGCGGCGTCGGTGCTGGACTGGCTCGACTGAGCTGGTGCGGATTCGCCACATGTTGCAGCGAATAGTGTCGTCCTGGTGCCGTTTCCGTCCCGCTGATGGCATCCCATCAGCAGGACGGAACCGGGCCCGAGGGAAGGCCCGGGCCGCCTGAGCTCTCTGCCGTGGCCGCGTTGCGGGCCGCGAGGACGCCGAAGGCCGCGGCGAGTTCGGCCGGGTATACGACTTCGACGGAACAGTCGAACCGGTTGAGCGACGCGGCCATCCCGATCCATGACCAGGAGCCGAGTTCCACACTGCAACAATCGAAGTCGAGTTCTTCGACGGTGCCGTCGCCGGCGAACGGGGCGACATCGCGGGCAGGCAGGTCGAGTATCACCTTGCCGCGGCACGGCCACGTGTCGGAATCGGTCGAGCCCTTGAACCGGGCGGCGACGAACGATGCGGGGTCTCCCGTCGGTAGGTCGCGCCGAGTGAACTGCGGACCGGTGGGTACTCGCGGGCTCATTCGATCGGCACGGAAGATGCGCCAGTCGTCTCGCTCGAGATCCCACGCCACCAGGTACCAGCGTCCCCGAGCGGTCAGGAGGTGGTGCGGTTCCACCCGGCGCGGTGGTGAGACGTCGGGAACCGATGCAGTGGAACGAGAATCAGCTGACTCGGGTGAGCCGACACGGCGTGCGTAGTCGAACCGGAGGACGTGGCGGTGGTGGACGGCCCGCGATATCGCGCTCAGCACATCCGGCCCAGCCAGATCGGTCTCGGGGCCACCGGCGGTGACGGGGAGCGCATCGAGACGATGGCGGAGACGGGAGGGCATGAGTTGCCGGACGGTCGCCAGCGCACGTGCGGCCGGCTCACCGACATCCACACCGGTGGCGCTCGCGGTCTGCAGGGCGAGCGCGAGGGCGACCACCTGGTCGTCGTCGAAGAGCAGCGGCGGCAACTCCGCGCCGGCCTCGAGTCTATAACCGCCCTCGGGTCCCATCGTCGCCTGGATGTTGTAGCCCATGTCGCGCAGACGGTCCACGTCCCGTCGGATGGTGCGGTGGCTGACCTCCAGACGGTCGGCCAGCAGCGCGCCGGGCCAGTCCCGCCGCGTCTGCAGCAGAGACAGCAGCCGTAGGTGCCGGGCGGTCGGTGTGCGCACCAGACAAATGTAGTTCGCAGTGGCGGACACAAGGTGACCTACTCACGGGCGATCGTCGTCTGTGCGACCGAGAATCGGTCGGCAACGCGACACACATCCAGGAGAATGATGATCACCACCACCACGCACCTCAACTTCCGTGGCGATGCACGCCCGGCCCTGGAGTTCTACCGGTCGGTCTTCGGCGGCCAGATGGTCATCCGGACCTACGGCGACTTCGGGATGCCCGCCGAGGCGCCCGGTGCTGACGACGTGGTCTTCGGATCGGTCGTATCAGACAACGGGTTCCGAGTGATGGCGTATGACGTTCCGGGTCCGGCGGGTGTTTCGGCAGACGTTGCCGGCACGACGAGACGCGAGAACGGGATGACGGTCACCGACGCGTCCTTCTTCGTCTCCGTCCGAGGGGAGACCCTCGACGAAGTGCAGCAGTTCTGGGACGGGCTGTCCGTCGGGGCGTCGACCGTCGAACCGCTCGCCGCGTCGCAGTGGAGTCCCGGTTTCGGCATGCTGACCGACAGATTCGGGGTCACCTGGGTCCTCGACGTCGCGTCCTGACGCGTGCCCCGGTCAGTGCGGTGCGGACGCTCGAAGTCCGTACCCCGGGCCGGGGCGACCCATCGTGGGCGGTCACACCGAGAAGAAGCTCGCGAAGCGCTCGCGGCGAGCGCTTGCTTTGCGTCGCCGATGAATCTCGGGGTTCTCGTCCTGGTCGGCGACGACGACGATCGACGCCGGGACCCATGTGGCCGCCAGCGAGATGATCATCGACCGCACCGCTGAGGAGGTGGAACGCGGGCCCGAGCGTCCGTGTCGGCGTCGCCGGAGTCGGCGGTCTGGGACCCCTCGCCGTGAAGTTCGCGGTGGCGCTCTGCGCCGAGGTCACGGCGTGCACCTCGACCGCCGCCAAGGTCCCCGATGGCCGGGCGCTCGGAGCGCACACGGTGGCGGTGGCCACGTCGCCCGACGACTTCGCCGCGGACGTCGAGGTGTTTCCGTCGAGCCAGGTCGACGTCGCGCTGGACCGCCTTCGCCGAGGGGAGGTGCGGCACCGCTTCGTCCTCGACATGAGTGACCTCTGATCACAGCTCCCGCATCCGACGGCACACGTCGTCGTAGACGTCCACGAGTGGCCGGGGCGTCCCCGACGACCCGGGACGCTCGTTGATCTCGACCCATTCCTCGAAGGCGCACTGCACCTCGAGATTGGCGATCTCCAGGATCATCCGTAGCTGACCGCGAGTTCGCGCCGAGCTGCGGTCGCCCAGGGCCTCGGGCCGTCGGCGTGACTTGTCGGCGTAGCGGCCGAGGGCGGCTCGGCTCAGGGTGGGTGTCGCGAGTACGAGTTTCTGCACGCGCATGAAATGGGCGGACACGTCGTCGCTGCGATCACCGAACCCCTCCAGCAGCTGCCGGTAGACGCCCTCGATGTCGGCGAGCGACAGGGCATCGGGGTCGGTGCCGGCCAGATGGTCGTCGAGTGCCTGGTCGAAACCGAAGCGGTCGAAGAGCACGCACTCTTCCTTGGTCGGGAAGTACCGGAAGAACGTGCGCGGGGAGACCCCGGCGGCAGCGGCGATCTCGTCGACCGTCGTCTCGTCGAATCCGTTGCGCTCGAACAGATCCACTGCGGCCTCGTGGATCTCCAGGCGCGTCGCATCTCGACGGCGGGCCCGCAACCCGCCGGTCTCGGAGGATTCCGGCATGGGTCGAGACTAGCGGTCGACCGGCGCAGGTGTCAGTCGGTGCCAGCCTGGCAGTCCCTGCCATTTTTCGGTAGCGTCGCCGTGTGATCGACCCGGACCACCACAGCGATGAGAGAACGACAGTGACCGAGAACGCCGCCCTCCCGGGCACCGACAACCGCACCGACACCGGCACGGATCGCAGCGCCGTGCTGCTCATCGGGGTCTTGCTGGTCGCGGCCTTCGTGGTGATCCTGAACGAGACGATCCTGAGCGTCGCACTGCCCACCCTGATGGCCGACCTCGAGATCACCGCCGCCACCGCGCAATGGCTCACCAGCGGGTTCCTGCTGACGATGGCGATCGTCATCCCGATCACCGGCTACCTGATGCAGCGCTTCACCCTGCGGTCGATCTACATCGCGGCGATGACGTTGTTCACGATCGGCACCCTCGCCGCCGCCCTCGCGCCGGGCTTCGAACTCCTGATCGTCGCCCGCGTGGTGCAGGCGTCCGGCACCGCGCTCATGGTCCCGCTGCTGATGACGACGATCCTGAACGTCGTCCCGGAGCAGAATCGGGGCCGCACGATGGGACTGGTCTCCATCGTCATCGCCGTCGCGCCGGCCGTCGGTCCGACGGTGTCCGGCCTGATCCTGCAGTCCCTCAGCTGGCGAGCCATGTTCTGGATCGTGCTGCCCATCGCGATCGGTGCGCTGATCCTCGGCGGGGTGTTCGTCCGCAACGTCACCGAACGGCGGCCCGCGCAGCTCGACCTCATCTCGGTCCCGTTGTCGGCTCTCGGCTTCGGCGGTGTCGTCTACGGTCTCAGCAGCATCGGGGAGTCGGCGGGTGGGCACGCCCCGATCCCACCGTGGGTGCCACTCGTCATCGGCGCCGTCGCGCTCGCGTTGTTCGTCGTGCGACAGCTCAAACTCGCCGACCGCGGCTTGGCACTGCTCGACCTGCGGACCTTCGCGATCGCACCGTTCCGCTTGGCCGTCGTGCTGATGGCCGGGTTCATGCTGACGCTCTTCGGCGCGCTCATCCTGCTTCCCCTTTTCCTACAGAACGTGATGGGCAAGGACGTCCTGACCACCGGCCTCGTGCTCCTGCCCGGTGGCCTGGTGATGGGTCTGCTGGCGCCCTTCGTCGGTGCATTGTTCGACAAGGTCGGTGCACGACCACTGGTGCTACCGGGCACCTTGGCCGTCAGTGCCGGCACGTGGCTGCTCACCACGCTCGACGCCGGGTCGTCGTTGGGCATGGTGATCGCGGCTCACGTGATCCTCAGTGCTGGTATCGCTTTCGGTCTGACGCCGCTCATGACCTCAGCGCTGGGATTGCTGAGTCCCGAGCTGTACTCGCACGGCAGCGCGACCGTCAGCACCATCCAGCAGGTCGCGGGAGCGGCAGGCACCGCGCTGTTCATCACGCTGATGTCCCGGGGTACACAGTCGGCCATCGACGACGGGGTGAACCCGCTGCAGGCGGGGGCCGACGGCATTTACCTGGCCTTCGTCGTCGCGGCCTGCCTGTCGCTTGTGCTCATCGCAGCGGCCGCGCTCGTCCGTGGCCGAACGGGTGCGCCGGCGGCCCGGGCCGCCGAGTCGGCCTAGCCGCTCGACCGTCGGCCCGGCCGGCTCACCGGGTCCGGTAATCCAGCAGACCGGACCAGAACTCGTCGGGGATCTCGTCGCCGGCGCGCAGCACCTGCGCCAAGCCGGCGGCCATGAAGACGCCGAGCAGACCAAGCCACAGCCCGGACATCGAGATCGTCACCCAGGCGATCACGACAGCGGCCGGCCACGGGTCGAGGATCAACAAGACCGGCGCGAAGAAGAAGCCCGCCCCGATGAACCACGAGGACAGGGCGCGGTCGCACCGCATGACCGCGGTCAGCCACCGCGGACACGAGCCCGTGGGCGCGCGGAGAGCAGCGGGTCTTCTGCCGACGGCGGTCGGTCGGTCGGTCATCGGACACCTCCTCTGCGGATCGTCGTGATCCCAGTGTCGGCGTCAGACGTCGTGAGAGCCACTACCTCTCAGGTAGTCGCCGCACCCGGGCCGATGTCGTGTGCGAGTGCCACCGCATCGTCGGGTCAGGCCGTCGTCCGGTGCTCTTCGTTCGGGTGCGCGTGCGGAAAGCCGATGGATTGCAGTCGATTCAGTGCATGGGTACGGGCCCGGTGCTGGTTGCCCGGCGGCGGCACGTAGACACCCGCCCAGATCCCGGTCAGGTGAGTCGGATCGTCCAGTGCGAGGCGGGCGCAGCGCGAGCGGATCGGACAGCGGACGCACCCGTCGACAGCGTGCCGGTTGGCCAGGCTCCGGGCACCGGCGGCCTGCTCCGGGAACCAGGCGTCCGGGTTCGAGGTACACGTGGGTTGCATGTCAGGCACTCCGCCGACATCGCGCGCACTTCGTGCACGACCTGTCGTGCTGGTTGCGCCGGCAACCGTCACCCACTGACGCCGATGGCCCATTGATCCCTCCGATCAAACTGAGAACGTATGTTGTCAGAGTCTGGTCGAAGGTGCAACACTGATCGCGAATCACGTTGCGGCGCGGTCGCAGTCGTGCCGAGCAGGCCCGCGGA
Organism: Gordonia hongkongensis; assembly: GCF_023078355.1. Taxonomy (NCBI): domain Bacteria; kingdom Bacillati; phylum Actinomycetota; class Actinomycetes; order Mycobacteriales; family Gordoniaceae; genus Gordonia; species Gordonia hongkongensis. Next base: position 5,218,349 of record NZ_CP095552.1, on the reverse strand, counting down.
GTCGAGTCATGAGACGGCGCCCGGCTGGGTTCTCAACCGGGCGCCTGGGCCGGGGCGCTCGCATGCGGCGGAACCGGCTTGCCGACCGCGGTACCCGACCGACCAGGGGCCGAAACGGTGCGCACCTGCGGGTCGATGTCTGCGTGCCCGACCGATCACCCTGTCCGGGACGGGCCGGTTCCGTAGCACGCCATTACAGTGCCGTCACACCTACGAAACACGACGCTTGTTTCATAACAGGGGACAAAGTCCACTACGGGGAGTCGCGCCGATGGGTCGCGGACCCCGGATGTCGTCGACGTACCGCCGCCCGCGAGTACGCCCAGATCGAACCTGTGAAGGAGCATCGTGACCATCGAGAGTGCCAAGGCCCTGGAGTTCCGCGTGACCAGCGGCGGATACGAGGATCTGCCGAAGATGCCCGAGGCGGAGTACCCGGGCACCGAGGGCTTCATCGGAGACGTCTACGAGAACCCGGACGGAAGCCCCATGTGCAGCGGGTACTTCGAGCTGCGCCACACCGACGAGCCGCTGTACTACGAGTACGAATACGACGAGATGAAGGTCGTGCTCGAAGGCGAGTTCCTCCTGGAGAACAGGGAGACCGGGCAGAAGACCGTGGCCGGCCAAGGACGCGATCTTCTTCCCGAAGGGGTCCAAGATCTACTTCAGCACCCCCGACTACGCGCTCGCCTTCTACACCGGGTTGCGCGACGCCACCCTCCTCTGAGTCGCTGCCATGTCGCAGATCGACTTCTCCAGCGTGCCGACGTGGGCACGTCCCGGCGTACCGATCGAGGCGACGACGCCCCCACCGACCGGCAACTCGTACGTGCTGGTCGGTGTCGGGGATGTCGCCGAGACCCTGGCTCGCTGGGAGTCATCACTACCTCCGCGTGCCACCACACGTATCCACGGGGATACCGACTCGGTCGCCGCCCAGCTCGGCAGCACCCTCGCCGAAGCCGTTGTCGGCGTGCGAGTCTGGATAGCAGCGGAGCCGGGATCGGCACTGACACTGCGCGCGGTCGCGCTCGGTGCCGGACTCGAGGACGACGAGATCGCCGTCGTCCCGGTGACTTCCGCGCCGCAGTCGGTCGTGCAGATCTTCTGCGCACACTGCCGATCGGTCACCCGCGCGGCCGCGGCCGTCGATGACATCGTCGGGTGCGTCGGTTGCCGTCGCGACCTGCTCGTGTACCACCACGTCTCGCGTCGAACCGGACAATATCTGGGTTTCATGGCCGACGCCGAGACCGCCCAGTCGGCCTGTCCGGGAACCGGACCAGGCGAGGTACCCACCCTCACGAAGGATCCCTCATGAACACCGGAGTGGCCGACATGAGCAGCCCCGAGTCCGTCGTGCGTCCCGGAGCCGGCGCGACGACGCTGGAACTCGTCGTCACGGCTGTCGACGCCCCCGCCCGAGACATCCGCGCGATCACCTTTTCCGACCCCGGCGGCAACGTGCTGCCCGGTTACATCCCGGGCAGTCACGTCGTCGTGCACGGGGGTGCCTTCACCAACGCCTACAGCCTGACCGGCGACGGCGCGCATCCGTTGCACTACTCGATCTCGGTGCTCCGACTCGATGACGGCAAGGGCGGATCGCGTTGGTTGCACGACGAACTCGAGGTCGGCGCAACGGTGTCGGTGGGGTTGCCGCGCAGCGCGTTCGCTCCGGTCGCCCGGGCGCGTAAACATCTCCTGATCGCCGGCGGGATCGGGATCACGCCGATGATGTCCCACCTTCGGTCGGCGGCTCGCTGGCGCCGGGATGTGCAACTGCTGTATGTCTTCCGTGATTCGGCGGCCGCCCACCTCGACGAGGTCACCGCACTCGCCGGACCCCGTGCCGAACTGTTCACCGACCGGCACTCTTTCGCCGATCGCCTCGCACAGACCCTGCGTACCCAGCCGATCGGTACCCACCTGTACGTATGCGGTCCGGCGGCGATGATCGACGCGGTCACTGCTGCGGCGGTGGACGCCGGTTGGCCGGAATCGCGGATTCATCTCGAGCGGTTCGGGATCGACGCTCTCGACGCCGGCGACCCCTTCCGTGTGGAGCTGACCGCTTCCGGGCGGACGGTCGATGTACCGGCGGGGACGAGCATGCTCGAGGCTCTCGAGAACGAGGGCATCGTCGTGCCGAATCTCTGCCGGCAAGGCGTGTGCGGTGAGTGCCGCATCCCGCTCGCCGGCGGTATCCCGGTCCACCGCGATCTCTACCTCACCCCCGAGGAGAAGGACGCGGGCAACGCCATCATGCCGTGCGTCTCGCGCGCTGCGGCCGCCAGCACCCTGGAGGTTCCCCTGTGACAGACACTCTCGGCCCGGGCGGAGCGACGACGACGGTCGCGCCAGATCTCCTCGCGGGCTTCCCGTTCCCGTTCCCCGAGGACCGCTATCGTTACAGCACGAATGTCGAGCCGGCCCGGACCCCGGTGACCACGGCGGCGGGCGAGTGGGGGACGTCGGTTGTCGACATCGATTCGGAGTACCGCACCGAGATCGATCAGCGCGCGGTGATCCTGGCCGCCGATCCCACCCGCCATGCTGTGTTGCCGCACATGGTCCCGGCCGCGTGGGACGCGATGTTGACCGTCATGGGTGAGCTCGCCGCGACCTGTCCCGAGTTCCGGCTCGCGTCGACCGGACCCGACACCTGGTTGTGGCACAACGAAATCCTCGGGATCGAGCAACACTTCCGATACGGTGACCCGGCGTCACTTCCCGAGGAACCGTTGCGCTACATCAGCTCTCAGGTCCAGGAGGACATCGCCCTTCTGGATCAGCGCAATGGGCAACTCCACGTCGATGCCGGGGTCGTCACCTTCGCCGCCGATTGGAGTTTCGGGTTCGACGTCGGGATGAGCTTCCTCGAGATCCACGGACCGGTGCCGCGCATCCACCCCGAAGGCGTCATCACCCGTGCGCACGAGTTCCTCAAGCGCCTCCAACCTCATCAGCCGTATCGACGAACCAACTGGACGTTGACGATCGACCGCAGGCTCGACGTCTCGACCGAGATCTATCACAAGTGGGGACCGGACCGGGAGGTCATCCAACAGGTCCCCGACGACGAGTTCGGCAGGCGGGTACACCTCCGCGTCGAAGTGCAACACCTCATCCGGCTGCCGGATTCGGGTGCGGTCATGTTCCTCATCCGGACGTACATGCTTCCGCTCGAGCAACTCGCCACCGTCGAGGTCTGGCGCCGACGCACCGCGGAGGTGTTGGCCGAATTGCCCGGTGACATGGCCGATTACAAGGGCATCATCAAGTTCCGGGATCGTGCGGCGCAGTGGCTGCGCGCGGCCGCACCGGCGACGCCGGAGACCACCGGGGCCGGCATGCCGCGGTGGCCCGCCTCGCCCCCGGCCGTCGACACCACCGGGGCGGCGTTCCTCGTGGTGGCGATCGGCGACGATCCGGCAGCCGCGCACGTGTCACGGAACTGGGTGGCGGCCGCCGAGGCAGCCGGAGGGACGCGGTTGGTGGTCCTGGACTCACTGGGCGACGCGGTCGACAGATCGGCGTTGCAGTCTGCTCTGGACGAGTGCCGCACCGGTACCCGAGTCCTGGTCACCGGCGGGCAGTACGACGTCATGACGGCACTCGCCATGGCGCGTAACGCGGGGGCGGTGGCGGCCGAACTGTCGTGCTATGTCACGCACACCCGCGACCTACCGCTCTACTGCGCGCATTGCCGCGAGACCTTTCGCGCCGAGGCCGTTGTCGGCGGCGTCGTCGCGTGCCCCGGTTGCGCTCGGGATCTCGAGGTGCACGAACACCATTCACCGGTGATGGGCAGCTTCCTGGCCTCTGCGGTCGGCGGCGACGAATGACCGCGGTCGCCGTAGGGCAGTACCCGGCCCACCTTCATCCGGCCTATGCCACCGGTCCGCGACCGATGCGTGTCATGTCCGTGCGACAACTCACCGACGAGGTCACGCATTTCCGGTTCGGCCCCGTCGACGACGCCCACGCGGTCCTGACCGCGTACCAGCCGGGCAGCCATCTCATCATCTCGGCCGGCGGACAGCGGAATGCCTACTCGCTCGTCGACGACGGGATGTACCCGACCAGCTACGGCATCTCGGTGTTGCGACGTGGTGCGGGCGGTGGTTCGGATTGGTTGCACGACAACCTCGTCGTCGATGCCGTCATCGAGATCGAGGGTCCGCGTTCGATGTTCCCGCCGGTGCTCGATCAGCGCGGCGCATTGCTGATCGCGGGCGGAATCGGGGTCACGCCGGTGCTGTCGCACGCCCGTGCCCTCGCTCGGGACGGGCGTCGGGCCGACATCGTCTACTCCTATCGGCGTGGATGCGGTGCGCACACCGAGGACCTGCGGGCGCTCGCCATGCAACCCTCCGTGACGCTGCACGAGGTGTCCGGGGCCGCGGCCACCATGCGGGTGATCGCTGAGCGATTGCGGGCGCAGCCGCTCGGAACGCACGCCTATGCCTGTGGTCCCACGTCACTCCTGGAGGCGTACACGCGGCTCGCGGAGGACGCCGGATGGCCCAGCGCGCGAGTACATCTCGAACGTTTCACCGCCCCCGAACAGGATCCCGGCGATCCCTTCACCGTGACGGTGGCGTCTTCGGGCCTCCGCATCGACGTGCCACCGGGTGTGTCGCTGCTGCAGCGGTTGCTCGACAACGGCGTCCCGGTGCCGAGTCTGTGCCGCCAAGGCGTGTGCGGCGAATGCCGAATCCCGGTGCGAAGCGGCCGAATCGAGCACCGCGACTTCGTACTGACCGACGACGAGAAGACCGTGGGCGACGCCATGCTGTGTTGTGTCTCGCGCGGTCAGGACATCGAGGTGGACCTGTGAGCATCGAATCGTTCCCGACCCGTCGGGTCGACCACCTGACGAACCTGCCGTGGCCGTTTCCGGACGAAATGGAGGAGTTCTCCTACAGCGTGAACGTCGAACCGGCACGCATCCCGCGTCCGACCCGGGCCGGCGAATGGGGCAGGCACCTCGTCGATCTCGGCGGCGCCGAGTATCCGGAGATCATGGCCGAGCGACGGCGGATCCTCGACGCCGATCCGACACGCGTCCGTGTGCGCCCGGGGATGGAACTGGCCTCCTGGGATCTGCTGTTGTACTACCTGCGCGATCTCGGTCACGCCTACCCCGCGGCGATGGAGCTCACCGAACACGGTGACGGTCGATTCCGTTGGTGCAACCGGCTTCTGGGTACGGATCAGGAGTTCGTCCTGGGTGATCCGGCCACCCTTCCCTACGGCCCCATGGAATTCCTGGCGCGTGAGGTACCCGACGACCTGCTGCTCGTCACCGAACGCGACGGGCACCTGTACTTCGACGCCGGCGTGGTCACCTTCGCCGCCGCGTGGTCGGTGTCCTTCGACGTCGGGATGGACATGTACGAGATCCACGCGCCCGTTCCCCGCATGCTCCGCGAAGGCATCGTCGCCCGCGCCGAACAGTTCCTGCGGAGGCTACCCGCAGACCAGGTGTACCGCAGGGTGAACTGGACGCTGTCGGCGTCGGACTCCCACAAACTCGACGTCAGCCTCGAGGAGCTGCCGGAGTGGGCGGCCGACGTCGCGGGCATGATCGCCGACGGCGATTTCGGTCGCGCGCGACTGCGCATCGAGCTGGAACACTTCGTCCGGTTGCCGATGTCGGGTGCGGTGACGTTCAATATCCGGACATTCATGGCCTCGCTCGAGGACGTGAAGCGCATACCCGAGTGGGCCGGTCAATTGGCGACCGTCATCGAGACGCTCGGCGAGGACATCGCCGCCTACAAGGGTTTTCTCGACTATCGCGACAACGTCGTCGCATACCTCCGCGGTCAAAGTCGCCCGTGAGCCCTGGTCCCGTAACACCCGACTTCTCGTAGAGTCCCAGAACCGAAAGATCGCTCATGGAACCCATACTCGCCGCCAATGCCGACCTGGCATGGATGCTGGCGGCCTTCGTCTTCGTCCTGCTGATGTTCCCGGGCCTGGCCTTCTTCTACGGAGGCATGGTCGGATCGAAGAACGTCCTCAACATCATGACGATGGTCATGTCCACCCTGGCGATCACGGCGGTCCTGTACGTCGTGATCGGGCACGGCCTGGTGTCCGGTCCGTCGGTGGGCGGGTGGGGCCTCATCGGCAACCCGACCGACTACATCGGCCTGACCAACTGGCTCACCGACGACGCTTCCGGCGCCACCCAGACGCTCTACTTCGCAGCCTGGTTCATCCTGTTCGCGGCCATCACGATCGCGATCGTCGCCAGCGGCGCGGCGGGCCGGATGAAGTTCTCGGCGTGGCTGGTCTTCGCGCCGATCTGGCTCATCGTGGTGTACTTCCCGGTCGCCCACTGGGTCTTCGCGGCCGACGTCGACGACAACTACAGCGGCGGGTTCCTGCTGAACGACCTCGAGATCGTCGACTACGCAGGCGGCACCGCCGTCCACATGAATGCCGGTGTCGCGGCCCTTGCCCTCGCGGTGGTGCTCGGTGCGCGCAAGCGGCGGATGGAGCGCCCGCACAACGTGCCGATGACGATCATGGGCGGCGGCATCCTGTTCTTCGGCTGGTTCGGGTTCAACGGCAGTTGCGCGCTCGGCGCCAACTTCCTCGCGCACGTCATCCTGAACACCCTGCTGGCCGGTTCGGCGGGCATGATCGGGTTCGCGATCATCGAGAAGTGGCGCGAGGGGCACGTCACCTCGCTCGGCATGATCACCGGCACCGTCGCGGGCCTCGTCGGGATCACCCCGGCGGCCAGCAGCATGGCACCGCTCGGTGCGCTGCTCGTGGGCATCTTCGCCGCGGCGGTCGTGGCGTTCCTGCTGAGCTTCAAGAGCAAGCTCAAGATCGACGAGACGCTGGATGCCTTCGCCGTGCACGGCATCGGCGGGATCGTCGGAACCATCTGCATCGTGCTCTTCGCCACCGAGGCCGCGCCGGCCGGTGTCCAGGGGATCTTGTTCGGCGGTCCGGTGGACATCGTCTGGCGTGAGCTCGCCGGCATCGTCATCACCTGCACGTACTCGTTCGTGATGACCTGGCTGATCGCCAAGGGACTCGACAAGCTCATCGGCATGCGCGTCGACGAGGAGACCGAGATGGTCGGCCTCGACACCGCGGTCCACGCGGAGACGGCGTACGAGATCCCCGCCGCCTCGGTCGGTCACGCCGGCGGACTCGCGACCATGTCGCCGGCCCGTGCCGCGGACAAGGTGGAGGAGGCGATGCCGCCGTCGACTCCGGCCTCGGCGCCACCGGCCGGGGTCTGATCCATACCGGTCATCGGTTGGCAACTGCTCGGGGGTTCACCGTTCGACGGTGGGCCCCCGAGCGCTGTGCGTCCGAGGACGTGGAAAACGTTGCCGGACAGATTGACACCCACCGCTCACGGAGTCGAAACAGGGACGAAACATCCACCGGGTCTACTAATAGTAGACAATGGTTCACGCTAGTAGACATGCGGAACGAAAGCCCATAGAGTCGACCCCGGAGCACATGATGACAACCACCGAGACAACGACCGGCGAACTCGCCGATCTCTGCGCGACGCACGGCACCAAGTTCATCCTCGCGATGTTCGTCGACCTCCGCGGCAAGCCCTGCGCCAAACTGGTGCCGGTGGAAGCGGTGGACGAATTGGCCACCGAGGGCGTAGGTTTCGCCGGATATGCGGTCGGCGCGATCGGCCAGGAGCCGAAGGATCCCGATCTCATCGCGATCCCCGATGTCCGGTCCTTCCTGCCCATCCCGTTCATCAAGGAGGGCCTCGCGGTCGTTCAGTGCGATCCCCATGTCGAGGGCAAGCCGTGGCCGTTCGCGCCCCGGAACATCCTCAAGGCGCTCATCGCGCAGACCGCGGACGCGGGTTTCGAGCCGTGGGTCGGGGCCGAGGTCGAGTACTTCCTCCTGAAACGGGCCGCCGACGGCTCGCTGGTGACCGCCGACGCCGCCGATGATTCCGACCAGCCGTGCTACGACGTCCGCGGTCTCACCCGGATGTACGACCACCTCACCACCGTGTCCACCGCGATGAACCAACTCGGCTGGAGCAACTACGCCAACGACCACGAGGACGGGAACGGCCAGTTCGAGCAGAACTTCGCCTACTCCGACGCGCTCACGACCGCCGACCGCGTCGTCACGCTCCGGTACCTGCTCTCCGCCCTGGCTGCGGAGAAGGGCATGATCGCGACCTTCATGCCGAAACCCTTCGCAGAGCGCACCGGGTCGGGTCTGCACTTCCACCTGTCCCTCACGCAGGCGGGCGACCCGGTGTTCCCGCAGGTCACCGACGACGAGCGAGGACTGGGGTTGTCGGAGACGGCGTACGGGTTCATCGGCGGGATTCTGGAACACGCACCCGCGCTCCAAGCCGTGATCGCACCGACGGTCAACTCCTACAAGCGAACCGGTGCGACGGCGACGCGCTCGGGTGCGTCCTGGGCCCCGCGGCGGGCCACCTATGGCGGCAACGACCGCACCCACTACATCCGGGTGCCCGACGAGCAGCGCGTGGAGCTCCGTGGCGGTGACGGGTCGGCGAATCCGTACCTGGCCGTCGCCGCGCTGCTCGGTGCGGGACTCGACGGCATCAAGCGGAGTCTGGACCCGGGCGCCGTCGGCAACTGCCCCGGCCACATCGCCGAACTCCCGCTCACCCTCCTGCACGCGGTGGAGGCGCTGGAGGCCGACGGGGTCGTCGCCGGCACGCTCGACGCCGCGCTTCCCGAGGACTGGCCCGAGGACGAGCAGCGGGTCTCGGCATACTTCGCCGGACTCAAACGCGACGAGTTCTTCGACTGGCACGCGGCGGTCACGCCGTGGGAGGTCGACAAGTACCTGACGGCGTTCTGACCGTCCTTCCCCCAGAACACAAGACCTCTCAACGAGATTCATCGATCGACGTAAGGAACTGATCATGTGCGGAATCGTCGGGCTGCACCTGCGCAACCCTGACCTTCACCCCCGGTTGGGCGAGATGCTCGCCGGGATGCTCGGCGAGATGCAAGACCGTGGCGCGGATTCGGCGGGTATCGCCGTCTACGGCAACCCCACGTGGGCACCGTCCGGACACGGCTGCATCTCCCTCCTCGAACTCGACGTTCTTCCCGACGAGGTGTCCACGACGCTGAGCGCGGCCCTCGGGGTGCCGGTCGCGGCACAGACGATCGACGTGACGCTGGTGGCCTCCGCCCCGGCGCCGGCCGACGAGCTGCTGGCCGCCGCCCGGGCCGCATACCCGCAGGCCCTGGTGGCCGGTTTCGGGTCGGACCTGACCGTCCTCAAGGGCGTCGGCGCACCCCGTGACCTGACCGAATCCTGGGGCCTGGCCGCGGCGTCGGGATGGCAGGGCGTCGGGCACACCCGGATGGCGACCGAATCGGCGGTCACCTCCTCGGGCGCACATCCGTTTGCGGTCGGCCCCGAACAGTGCCTGGTCCACAACGGTTCGTTTGCGAATCACGCGACCATCCGGCGTGAACTGCGCGCTGCCGGAGTGGAATTCGACAGTGAGAACGACACGGAGGTCGGGGCGCGCTTCGTCGCACACCAGCTTGCGGCGGGCAAGGACGTGGAAACAGCACTGAAAGAGGTCTGCGCGAACTTCGACGGTTTCTACACGTTGCTGGTGTCGAATCGCGATTCGTTCGCGGTGGTGCGCGACGCCATCGCATGCAAACCGGCCGTGATCGCCGAGACCGACGACTGGGTGGCCATGGCGAGTGAGTACCGCGCACTGGCCAAACTGCCCGGCGTGGAGAACGCCCGCATCTGGGAGCCCGAGCCGGAGGTCGTCTACGCATGGACTCGATGACCGCCGAGTTTCCCTCCACCCCTACCGTTCCCGCCTCGAACGACACGGCGAAAGCTGAGACGATGAACCCCAATCACACCTTCGACCTCGCCGAAACCCCGTTGCGCGAGATCAACTCGATGCTGCACGGGGACATCTCCGGCGAGATCGTCATCGACAACCCGGCCGGAGCCCACAGCGTCGCCGCGGGAGTCAACCTGCCGGTGAAGATCACGATCAACGGCCACGTCGGCTACTACGCCGCGGGCATGAACCAGCAGGCCGAGGTCACGATCAACGGCAACGCCGGCACCGGCGTCGCCGAGAACATGATGAGCGGCAGTGTGATCGTGAAGGGCAACGCCTCGCAGTCGGCCGGCGCCACCGCGCACGGTGGACTCCTCGTAGTCGAGGGCGATGCCGCGGCACGCTGCGGCATCTCGATGAAGGGCGTCGACATCGTCGTCGGCGGAAACGTCGGGCACAACAGCGCTTTCATGGCTCAGGCGGGCCGCTTGGTCGTCCGCGGCGACGCCGGCGACGGTCTCGGCGACTCGATCTACGAGACCCGCATCTACGTGCGCGGCGAGGTCGCCTCGCTGGGTGCCGATTGCATCGCCAAACCGATGCGCGCCGAGCACCTCGAGGAACTGGCCGGGTTGCTCAAGGCCGCCGGTTTCGGCGACGACGACCCCCGCGACTACACCCGCTACGGCTCCGCCCGCGAGCTCTACCACTTCAAGGTCGACAACACCTCCGCGTACTGACCCTCCTCCGCTCCCTGAGGAGCGCCCGGAGCTTGCGGAGGCGCAACCCCTGCTCCCTGAGGTGCGAGGAGCGATAGCGCGGCCGACCACCTGCTCCCTGAGGTGCGAGGAGCGTTAGCGACGAGCCACGAAGGGCCGCAACGCCGCACGACCACACGACGAAAGAGAACTACCGATGACCAACAACCTGAGCATCGAACAGCGCGGCCTGCGTGAGTCGGCCACGTTCGACCGCACCACCATCGCCGCGATCCAGCGCGCGGCCGAGACCGGCATCTACGACATCCGTGGCTGGGGCGCCAAGCGCAAGCTGCCGCACTTCGACGATCTGCTGTTCCTCGGCGCATCGATGTCCCGGTACCCCCTCGAGGGTTATCGCGAGCGCTGCGACACCGACGTCGTCCTCGGCTCGCGAAATGCGAAGTACCCGTTGCATCTCTCCACCCCGGTGACGATCGCCGGGATGAGCTTCGGCGCGCTGTCGGCCGGGGCGAAGGAAGCGCTGGGGCGCGGCGCCTCGGAGGTCGGTACCTCCACCACCACCGGTGACGGCGGGATGACGCCCGAAGAGCGGGGTCAGTCCAAACACCTCGTCTACCAATATCTCCCGTCGCGATACGGGATGAACCCCGACGACCTGCGCAAGGCCGACGCGATCGAGATCGTGCTCGGCCAGGGTGCCAAACCGGGCGGCGGGGGAATGCTGCTGGGACAGAAGATCTCCGAGCGTGTGGCGGGCATGCGTACCCTGCCGCAGGGAATCGACCAGCGCAGCGCGTGCCGTCACCCCGACTGGACCGGACCGGACGACCTGGCGATCAAGATCAACGAGTTGCGCGAGATCACCGACTGGGAGAAGCCGATCTATGTGAAGGTCGGCGCCACCCGCACGTATTACGACGTGAAACTCGCGGTGCATTCCGGCGCCGACGTCGTCGTGGTCGACGGGATGCAGGGCGGAACTGCGGCGACCCAGGACGTCTTCATCGAGCACGTCGGCATCCCGACCCTCGCCGCCATCCCGCAGGCGGTGCAGGCCCTGCAGGAGTTGGGTGTTCACCGAGAGGTCCAACTCATCGTGTCGGGCGGAATCCGCAACGGCGCCGATGTCGCCAAGGCGATGGCCCTCGGTGCCGACGCCGTCGCCATCGGCACCGCAGCGCTGATCGCGTTGGGCGACAACGATCCCCGATACGCCGCGGAGTACGAGGCGCTGGGATCGGCCGCCGGTTTCTACGACGACTTCCAGGACGGGCGCGATCCCGCGGGCATCAGCACGCAGGACCCGGAACTCTCGGCGCGTTTCGACCCAGTCCTCGGCGGAAAGCGCCTGGCGAACTTCTTGCGCGTGATGACGATGGAGGCCCAGACGATCGCCCGTGCGTGCGGCAAAGCGCACCTGCAGCATCTGGAGCCCGAAGATCTCGTCGCCATCTCGATCGAGGCGTCGGCGATGGCCCGCGTTCCGCTCGCCGGGACGAGTTGGATTCCGGGGGCGGGCCTGTGAGCACCGAGACCGCCTCGGTCGTCATCGTCGGTGGCGGCCTCGAGGGCGTGGCGGCCGCCTGGGCCTTGGGACAACGCGGCATCACCGATGTGATCGTCTGCGAGCGGGACACCGTCGGCGGCGGGATGACGGGCAAGTCTTCGGGAATCGTGCGGTGCCACTACGGCGTCGGTTCGCTGGCGGCGATGGCCGCGGTCGGACTCGAGGTCTTCGAGAAGGCGGAGGAGATCTTCGGCTCCGACATCGGATTCCGTCAGACCGGATATGTCGTCGGCGTCGGCGAGCCGAATGTCGAGAACATGCGCAAGAGCCTCGCGGCGCAACGTGCGGTCGGCGTGCAGACCGAGGAGATCGACGCCGCCGATGTCGCCGCGATGTGGCCCACCGCCGACCTCGAACCCTTCGCGGCCTTCGGTTGGGAAGAGCGCGGCGGCTACGGGGACGCGTATCAGACCGCGCAGGCCTTCGCGGCCTCGGCGCGGGCAACAGGAATCCGAATTCGTCAGGGCACCAACGTCACCGGCCTAATCGTCGACGCCGACCGGGTGACGGGAGTCCGACTCGCGGACGGTTCGACGATCTCCGCGGACACCGTGGTCGTCGCCACCGGTGTCTGGTCCAAACCGTTCCTCGCGCCCTACGGGGTCGACATCCCGATCGAGGTGCACCGCGAACAGATCGTGATGATTCACCCCGGTGAGGACCTCGGCGAGGTGCCGGTCTTCTCCGACCTGGTGTCGCTGCAGTACGTCCGACCGGACGTCCGCGGCGAGATTCTGTTCGGCAACAGCGATCTCGCGGCGCTCGACATAGCGAATCCCGACGACTACCGGAACCGCGCGGACTCGGACTTCATCGACCTCACCGTCGACAAGGTCGGCACCCGGTTCCCCGGGTTCACCGATCCGGCGATCACCACGAGCTACGCCGGGTGTTACGACGTCACACCCGACTGGAATCCGATCATCTCCAGCGGACCACTGGACGGGCTCGTCCTGGCGGCCGGGTTCAGCGGCCATGGGTTCAAGATCTCGCCGGCGGTCGGCCGGTTGATCGCCGACCTCGTCGTCGACGGACGCAGCGCGGACCCGCGTATTCCGGAGTCGGACTTCCGGTTCACGCGGTTCGCCGAAGGCGACCTGCTGACGACGCGCTTCCCGTATGTGGGAGCCGGCGAGATGCGCTGACCGGGACGCCGGATGATCCGAGGCCGTGGCCGTCGACAGGGGTGGAATCGTGTGTCAACTGTCAGGAAACGTTGTTTCTCACTATGCTGGCGGCGTGACGGACGACCCATTGATCCGGAATCAGTCCGGCACCGCGCGAGAGAGACCTGTCGACCAGTCGGTCGAGGAGCTGGAGCTCGAGACGGCGATCGCGCACAACGTGCGTCGCCTGCGACGTCAGCAGGGACTGTCGGTGGGAGACATGGCCACTCGCGTCGGCATCTCCAAGGCGATGCTGTCGAAGATCGAGAACGCCCAGACCTCGTGCAGTCTCAGCACGCTCGCCCGCCTGGCCAACGGCTTCGACGTGTCGGTCACCTCGCTGTTCCGCGGCGCCGAGATGGAGCGGTCGGCGGTGTTCGTCAAAGCGGGCGAGGGCTCGGAGATCGTGCGCGAGGGGTCCCGGGAGGGTCACGAGTACGAGCTGCTCGGGTCGCTGCGCGGTGAGCACAAACGCCTGGAATGTCTCCTCGTCACCTTGACGGAGAAGTCGGTGACCCAGCCGTTGTTCCAGCATGCGGGAACCGAGTTCCTGTACGTCCTCGAGGGCGTGATGGACTACGCCCACAGTCGCTCGGTGTACCGGATGCATCCAGGCGACTCGCTACAGATCGACGGCGAGGGCGCGCATGGACCCGTCGAACTCGTCGAGCTGCCGGTGCGCTTCCTGTCGGTGATCGCGTTCCCGGATTCGGCCGTGTGACAGCCCCATTCAGGTTCGCGACCGGCTGAGGTCGAAGTCGTAGCGCGAGGTCGGCACCACGTCGAGGTGGCGGTCCGCGCCGAAGCGGGACACGCTCTCGAGCATCAGGGTCATCCGGCGCTCGAGTTCCAGCTGATCACCGCCGCTTCCGTAGAACGCGTGGATGTCGCTGACCGCCGCCATCGGGAACAGTTCCTCGACGATGGCCGCGACCGGCGGGATGTCCTCGGTCAACGGTCGTTCGACGATGTTCTGGACGTAACCGAACGTGGCCTGGGTGTCGATGGCGACCTGGGTGTGATCGTCCAACCAGCGGCGCAACCACTCGGCGTGGTCGAGTTCGTCGGGTCGCCGCAGGAACGCGACGTTGGACAGGGCGTCGATCCGCGTCCCGTCCGCGGGCAGGTCCGGATTGAGCGGCGCCCGCGCGGTGACCGCCCAGGCAGCGATCGGACCGTCGAGTTCGTCATCGACGACGGCAAGGACCGGGTCGGGGTCGGGCGCCCAGAAGGACAGCACCGCGACGATGGGCGGGTCGAGTTCGTCGATGCGCATGGCCCCGGAGACCGCGTCGTCGCTGAGGTTGACCTGCACGCGCGTTGCCCCCGCTGCCATACAGCGCTCGACGAGATCGTCGGCGTCGGTGCGGCTCGGCCCGTCGCCCCGGATGGCGACGATCACCTTGGAACTCGTCATCCCGCGGACGGTACCGGTCGTTCCGCGCGCCGGTCGCCGATTCGCAGATCCATCCGCGCTTTTGCTCCCTGAGCTGTGGGGAGCGCAAGCGACAGCCCCCTGCTCCCTGAGGTGCGAGGAGCGCAAGCGACAGCCCCCTGCTCCCTGAGCTGTGAGGAGCGCAAGCGACAGCCCCCTGCTCCCTGAGGTGCGAGGAGCGCAAGCGACAGCCCCCTGCTCCCTGAGGTGCGAGGAGCGATAGACGGTATGAGGGCCTTGGGGCCGAAGGCCTCAAGCTGCAAACACATCGTGGGTTGCTGCTGCTGAGTTCACACTCGGCGGTAGCACCACATTGCAGATCAGGAGGCCTCCGGTGATTGTTCAGGGTACAAGTGTCGGATTGGATGTTCACGCACGCTCGGTGGTCGCTCACGCCATCGATGAAGACACCGGGCAGGTGATTCGGGAGACCTTGGTCCCTGATGCGGCGACCATCGTCAGCTGGCTACAAGGCCTGGCCCCGCCGGTGCGGGTGGCCTATGAGGCCGGTCCGACCGGCTTTGGATTGGCGCGGGCGATCACGGCGGCCGGGATGGAGTGTGTGGTTGCCGCGCCCTCGAAGCTGCAGCGGCCAGCCGGGGACCGCGTCAAGACCGATGCCCGAGACGCTGCACACTTGGCGAAGTTGCTGCGCCTGGGCGAAGTGGTGGCGGTCAGTGTTCCTGAGGTGGGCACCGAAGCCGCACGGGATCTGGTCCGCGCCCGCGAGGACGCCCGCAGCGACTTGATGCGCGCTCGGCATCGATTGTCCAAACTGCTTCTGCGACAGGGGATCGTCTACTCCGGCGGGAAACCCTGGACCGGTGTTCATCAGCGGTGGCTGCAGCGTCAACGTTTCGAGCTGCCGCTGCTGCAAGCCGCCTTCGACAACGACCTGGACGCGGTGTTGAGCGTGACCGCCCGCCGTGACCGCCTCGATGAGCTGATCGAACAGACCGCGGCCACCGATCCGTGGCGGGCGGTGGTCACCCGGCTGTCGTGTCTGCGGGGCGTGTCGACGCTGACCGCGTTCGCTTTGGCGGTCGAGATCGGCGACTGGTCACGGTTTAGTGGCGCCACGATCGGCTCCTACGCCGGGTTGGTGCCCTCGGAATACTCGACCGGCGGGACCCGCAGTCAGGGATCGATCACCAAGGCCGGTAACGCCCACGTGCGGCGGCTATTGGTCGAGGCGGCCTGGCAACACCGACGCCCCTACGCCACACCCGGACAGACCATGCGCCGCCGGTGGGAGGCTGCTACACCGGCTGCCCGCGCCCGTGGCCATGCCGGCAATCGTCGGCTACACAAGCGCTGGCAACAATTCGACCGCCGCAGCAAACATCCCTGCGTGGCCAACACCGCGATCGCTCGTGAGCTCGCCGGCTGGTGCTGGTCGCTGGCGGTGCTCGACGACTAACCAGCACTGACACACAATCTTGGCCACCCGTCGCGGGACTCCCGCTGTGGTGAACAGGGAACGAATCCACGGCGTCGCTATGTGCGCCAGCACTTTTGGGTGCACGGTACGCACGTTTACATAGACCCGTCGGCCAGCGTTTTCATCTCCTGTCGAACACCGTTGAGCGGTAACCAACCCGCGTATATCAGTCCGACAACACCGTCGCGAGTAACGACCACCACACACCGCGGCGGGTGGCCAACCCCACAACAGCCCCTGAGAAGGAGGCAATTTCGCCATGGGACTTGACAGAGCAGCACTACATATCAGCGACGAGCCACGAAGGGCCTGGTGAGACACGTTGCGTGGCCCTTCGTGGCTCGCTCCGCTCGCACCTCAGGGAGCATAGAATTCGGGCGCCCAGGAGTGTTCGCTCGGTGGTCCACGACGGCCGTCCGGCCGCTCCTCAGGGAGCGGAGGCGTCGCGCTCGTCGCACCTCGGGGAGCGGGAGGGGGCCGTGCTCCTTGCGCCTGTGCTCAGGGAGCGTGAAGCCGCGTGTGCGCGAACCTCAGAACTCCTCGGCGCCGATGAGAGCGGCATCGTCGGCGACCTTGTGGTCGTGGGCGACCTTGGCCAGCGATACCGCGCCGAGGGCGACGACGCAGTATCCGGTGGCGAACCACCACGGTGTCGCCTCCGAACCGGTCCACTTCGCGAGGTACGCGACGAGCACGGCCGCGATCGCGGCGCCCATCCAGCGGAGGAAGCTGAACCCGGCACTCGAGACCGAGCGCGGGGTGTCGCCGCCGACGGCCGACATCGCGACGTCGGTGAAGAGGGTGTTGAGCACGCCCGAGGGGAAGCCGGAGAGGATGACGGCCAGGCCGATCAGCCAGATCTGTCCGGTGAACGTGCCGATCCCGGCCAGCACCATGACAAGTCCGTATGTCGAGATGGCAACCATGACACCGGCCTTCTCACCGACGACCCGAGCGAGCAGCGGCGCGACGAAGACTCCGGCGACCGCGGTGAGTAGACCCCAGCCGAAGAAGACGAGTCCGGCGTAGATGGGTCGCAGGCCCATCGCGATCGGCGCCCAGGCGATCACGGTGAAGAGGGCGCCCGTGTAGAAGGCGGAACCGACGGACGTGACGAACAGGGTGCGGTTGCGCAGGACCTTGATCGGGTCGACGATCCGGACCCGCACTCGTTCGGACCGGGGGCCGTCGGCGGGAAGCATGAACGCGCACAGGATGGCTCCGGCCAGCATCAGCAGGGCGGTACCGGCAAACGGTGCGCGCCAAGTCCATTCACCGAGCGTCGCACCCAGGAGCGGTCCGACGGCCAGCCCGATGCCCAGGGCGGCCTCGTACATCATGATGGCGCTGTTGCGGTTGCCCACCGCCGATTGGACGATGAAAGCCAGTGCGGTGGCGAGGAACAGTGCGTTGCCGAGACCCCAGATCACCCGGTAGGCGATGAGCTGGTCGATGTTGTCGGCGAAGGCCGAGACGCCGGCTGCGACGACGATGAGTCCCAGCCCGACGGTGAGTGTGCGTCGCGGCCCGAAACGGTATGCGGCCCAACCGGTCAGCAGCATCGCGACGCACTGGACGCCGACGTAGACACCGAACAGGAGCGTGAGCTTCTCCGGTGGGGCGTTCAGCGCTTCGGCGATGCTGTGCAGGATCGGATCGACGAGGCCGATGCCCATGAAGGCGATGACGGCGGCGAAGGCGGTGATCCACACCGCGCGCGGTTGGGCGCGCAGAGAGGCGAGCATCGACGGTTCGGTTGCGGTGGTGTCGCGCGCCACCGCGGCGGTGTCGCCCGGGGTGTGTTCGGTGACGGTCATGAATTCCTCTGCCAGATCAGGCGGACGGCCGGCGGTGTCGAACCCCGACCGGGCCGCTCACGCACTCGCCGGGCGGGCGGGGTGCGATACCGGGTGATTGTCGAGATGGTCGCGCAGGGCCTGCAGGGCCGGTCCGGCCGCGGCGATGGCTTCGCGCTGCTGATCGTCGAGTGCGGCGAGCGCACCGGTCAGGATGACGTCCCGCTCCTCGCGGATCTGCCGCACGAGGGTGCGCCCGTGGTCGGTGAGGCCGACGAGCACGGCTCGGCGGTCGTCTGGATCAGGTCTGCGTTCGACCAGGTCGTGCTTGGTGAGTCCGTCGATCACCGACGTCGCTGTCGGCATGCGGATGGATTCGCGGGTGGCGAATACACCCATCCGCATCGGCCCGTGATCGGCGAGGACGCTCAGGGCAGACGTCTGCGCCGCGGTCAGCTCGACCGACGGTGCGCGACGACGAAGGGCCAGGTAGAGCCTGGTGATCGTCGGCCGCAGGGTCTGGGCGAGCTGGGCGGGGTCGGAAGCGGACACGTTTAGAGAGTCTAATACTTAGGGATTCGAAGTATTAGGGCGGAAGGCTGTGACGCTGCGCACGCATCTGCGACTCGACTCGTTCAGACGGTCAGTGGTGCCCCACGACTCCGAAGAAGGCGATCAGGTCCTCGCGGGCGGTCGCGACGCCGTCGGGCCGGCCGTCGATCTCGCTGAGCAGTCCGCGCTGGAAGATGCCGTCGAGCGCGATGTAGGCGACCGCCGGTGTCACCGCGGGCTGCGTCCCCGACAACTCGCAGAATCTCTCCACCACACGCCAGATCATCTCTTCGCGCCGGCGCTCGATCTCGATCACGTCCGCGCGGAAGGAGTCGTCGAACATGCTCTGGTTGCGCAGGTCGTACCAGAGCCGATGAATGGCTGCCTCGGAGTGCATGCCTGCGAAGAAGGTGTCGGCGAACTCGTCGCGCAACTGGTCCGCGGTCACCGCCTGGGCCACGACCTCGTCATAGCGGGTGACGCAGACGGCCTCGTACTGCCGGACCGCGTGGGCGATGAGGTCGAGCTTGTCGGTGAAGTAGTAGTGCAACACGCCGTGCGAGTACTCGGAGTTCTGCGCGATCTCGCGCAGGCTCGTCCGCGCGTACCCGAGTTCGGCCAGCGTCGTCAGAGTCGCCATGGCCAGCTCGTCGCGCTTGGCCTGGAACTTGTCTCGTGCGCGGGCCTCGATGCGGGCCTGTCGGTCGACGACCTGTGTCATCTCGCGGTCCTTGCCGGGGATTCCCTTGCTCGGGAAGTGATGGAGTTCGAGACCCGAGTGTACCCACCCGGCCGAGTTCGACGCTTGTCGGCGCCAGCCGGGCGGGCACCGGGTGAGGCCTCGATCCGGTCAGCTGAATGCGCCCCGGACCTCGGTCTTCAGGATCTTGCCGATCTTGGACCGCGGCAGCTCGGTCCAGATCTCGATCTCCTTCGGCGCCTTGACGCTGCCGATCCGTTCCTTGACGAAGGCGATGAGCTCCTCGGTGTCGGCGTCGTGCCCCGCACGCAGTTCGACGGCGGCCGTCACGCGTTCGCCCCATTTGGGATCAGGCAGCCCGATGACGGCCGAGTCCTTCACCGCCGGATGGGCCAGCAACGCCTGTTCCACCTCGGCCGAGTACACGTTGAACCCGCCGGTGATGATCATGTCCTTGGCGCGGTCGACGACGAAGAGGTAGCCGTCGTCGTCGAGGTAGCCGATGTCGCCGGTGTGATGCCAGCCGTGCGCGCTCACTTCGGCGGTGGCCGTGGGGTTCTCGTGATACCCGTCCATCACGAGCGGTCCCCGGACGACGATCTCCCCGCGCTCGCCGCGACCCAGCAGCGACCCGTCCTCGGCCATGATCGCGACCGTGGTCAGCGGTGTCGGCCGCCCGGCCGATCCGAACCGCTCGGTGGCCATCGACCCGTCGTCATGGAAGTGCTCGGCGGGCGCGAGGGTGGCGATCATGTTCGGCGCCTCCGTCTGCCCGAACAACTGGCCGAGCACCGGTCCGATACGCGTCAGTGCTTCTTCCAGCCGCGTGGGCGACATCGGCGCCGCGCCGTACCACAGACATCGCAGCGAGCTCACATCCCGACTGTCGAGGTCGGGATGGTCGAGCACCCCGTAGATCACCGTCGGCGGGAGGAAGGCGTGGGTGATTCGATGCCGCTCGATCAGCGCCAGGAAGTCCCCGATGTCAGGTGCCGGCATGATCACGACCTCCCCGCCGAGGCTGAGGATGGGGAACGTCAGCACCCCCGCCGAGTGGGTCAGCGGGGCGAGCGCCAGGTACCGGGGGCGCTCACCGAACGGGTAGCTCATCAACGCCAGTGCCGTCGAGGTCATCATGTTGTCCTCGGTGAGTCGCACCCCCTTCGGTCGGCCGGTCGTCCCGCCGGTACCGGCGAGCATGCACAGACCGCCATCTGGTCGTCGGCGTTCGTCCGGCTCGGCCCGATGTTCGTCGAGCCAGCCGTCGAACGGCCTCGCCCAGTCGACGTCGCCGTCCAGACAGATCATCCGGTCCAATTGCGGGAGCTGATCTTTGATCTTCTCGATCAGGCCGGTGAACTTCGCCTGGAAGAACAGCAGCCGACACCCGAAGAGATCGAACAGCTGTCGGTTCTCCTCGGCCTCGTTGCGCGGATTGACCGGGCACCACACAGCACCCGCACGCGAGATGCCGAAGACGCATGTCAGGGCCAGCGGATCGTTGGCCGAGAGGACGGCGACCCGGTCACCGGCCTCGATCCCGTTGTGCTGCAATGCACCCGCGATGGCGGTGGACCGATCCTGGACCTCGCCGTAGGTCGAGGTGACCCCGCCGGCGGTGAGGCACGGCGCGTCGCGCCCCAGCGAGGCGCCCTTGTCGAGGTACTCCGAGAGTCGCATGTCGTCCTCAGCGGTGCACGGTGACGATCGGGTCCAGGACCAGACCGAAAGCGCGTAGGGTGCCGAGCAATTCGCGATGGCCGAACGCCTGGCAGCTCGAGACGAAGCCGACACGGCGGGGGCGGGCCTGGAGGAGTTCGTTCGCGGCGTGCGCGTTGAGCAGGGCGGTCTGCTTGTAGTTGGAGTTGCCGTGGATCACGCAGTGCGCGCGGCCGAGCGGACCGGAGGCGTACACCGAGTCCAGCGAGGTGTTCAGGCGCGGGTTCTCACGCGGGGGCATCTCGCTGCGGATGGCGGCCGACTGCTCGTCGATGATCCGGTACTTCTCCTCCTCGGACTTGCCCTCCATCTGTTCGAGCGCGGCGGCCACCAGAACCGGAACGCCCTGCATCAGTGGCCGGTTGAAGACGCCGCCGAGTGCCTTTGCGGTGGCCACGCGCGGGTCGTTCTTGAACCACACCGGGTGTGATGTACCGCCCCAGGGCAGAGCGAGACCGAGGTCGTGCTGGCCGGGCACGCTGACCGTGTACAGACCCGCGTCCGCCGGCCATTCGACGTACTCGTTCTCCTCGAGGTAGTACGCCTTCGCGAATGCCGCATTGGTGAGGATCGTGTTGGTCGACGCGACGGTCGGGTGGCCCTTCCAGAACACCTGGATGTCGAGGGTGTCCAGTCCGGGGTTCTCCAGGCAGATGTTCGCGGCGATCTCGCCGATCGAGTACATCTGCGCCAGGCCCGGCGTCAAGACCAGTTCGCGAGAAGCGAATTCGGCTCCGTACTGCGCCTCGGCATCGATCATCCAGTTCTGTTCACCGTTGGTGTCGGTGTAGTGGGCCCCGATCTCCAGGCACGCCTGGACGACCTCGTGACCGTAGCGGGCGAACGGCCCGACCGTGTTCAGTACGACGTCGGCGCCGCGGAAGGCCTCGGTCAGCGCCTCGACCGTGTGCTCGACCTCGACGATGTCGTACGCGACCGTGTCGATGCCCGGCACCGCCTCGACGGCGCTCTTCAGCCGGGCGTGGTCGCGGCCCGCGGCCAGGAACGGAATGTTGTACTCGCGCAGGTACTCACAGATCAGTCGGCCGGTGTATCCGGACGCTCCGTAGACGACGACGCGTTTGTCGGTGGGCATGGTGGGACTCCTCGTGTCTGGTTCGGGTGTTCGATGCGGGTGTTCGGGAAAAGCGTTGCGGCGGTGGACGTCGGCGGGATCACATCCCCATGCCGCCGTCGACCGGGAGGCCCGCGCCGGTGATGAACTTCGCGGCGTCGGAGACGAGGAAGACCACGGCGTCGGCCATGTCGTCGACCTGACCGAGCCGGCCCAGCGGCGTCAGTTCGGCGACCGCCTGGGCAGCCGCCTCCGGGGATTCGAACAGCCCCAGGGCCGCGGTCTCGACGGCGAGCTTGTTGCCCATCGCGGTCGGGGTGAGTGCGGGATAGATCGAGTTGACGCGCACTCCGTAGCCGAGCTTGCCGGATTCGGCGGCCGCCACCCGGGTGAGGCGGTCGATACCCGACTTCGTCGCGGAGTAGACGCTGATGCCGGGGAAAGCGATTGTCGCAGCGACGGATGCGATGTTCACGACGGCTCCGCCCCTGCCTGCGATGCCGCCGGGACGCATCGCGCGGAACGCGTGCTTGATGCCGAGGGCAGTACCGAGCACGTTGACGTCCAGCATCTTCGACGCCTCGCCGGCGTCGAGATCGACCAGGAGGTTCGTCACCTCGATGCCGGCGTTGTTCACGACGATGTCGAGCCCGCCCAGCGACTCGACGGTCGACGCCACGGCCGACTCCCAGGCTGCGTCGTCGGTCACGTCGAGCGCGACGAACTCGGCCTTCGCGCCTTGTGCCCGAAGCGTTTCGACCGTCTGCCGACCGCCGTCGGAGTTCACGTCGCCGATCGCGACGGACGCGCCCGCTGCGGCGAGCGCCTCGGCCATCCCGGCACCGAGACCCTGTGCGCCACCGGTGACCAGTGCCGTCCGCCCGGTCAGGTCATAACTCGTCATCGTTCCACCTCCGTGAGACCGCCTCGACCGAGGCGGAGAAGCAAGACACAGTCGAGACGACATGTGCTGCACGCCACACTAGGCCTGGGTCTTGACAGTCGTCAAGAAAAACCTTGACGACTGTCACGATCGGGGTGTGGTCCACGAAAGATCCAGGTCAACGGCTCGGTGCCGCTGGACAGTCCTGGTGGGAGATGCAGAACACCCCCGAGCCGGGCGGCAGTGGCCGGGACTCGAGGGTGCTCGGATGACGAGGTGTGGTCAGACGCCGATCTCGCCTCCGTTGTCGCGCCACACGGCGACGACGGAGGGCCGGGGCTGCGATTGTCCGCCGTCGGGCCAGTGCGACGCCGGGTTGTCCGCGGAGTGGTCGTCGAGTTCGCCGGGATGCTGAACCGCGATCAGGACACGATTGGTGTCGATGATCGGGCCGCAGGTCTCGCCACCCTTGGGCACGGTCAGGAACTGCTTGGTCTCCCCGCGTCGATCGCCGTCCAGGGCGACCGCGAACAACCCGTCGTTGCTGTCGAGTGCGTTGCCGTCCGTGGAGATCCACAGATTGCCATGTGGATCGAACGCGACGTTGTCGGGGCAGGAGATCGGACTGACCTTGGTCTTGTCGAACCCGCCGTAGTAGGTGTCGGCAGCAGCCGGGTCGCCGCACACCAGCAGGAGTTCCCAGGTGAACTCGGTGCCGGTGTGGTCGTCGGTCATCTCGAGGACCTGACCGTTCTTGTTCTCGTTGCGGGGGTTCACCGCATCGGCAGGCGCTTCTCCATCGGTGCCGCGATCGTCGTTGTTCGTCAGCGCGCAGTAGACCTTGCCGGACTTCGGATTCGGTTCGATGTCCTCGGGCCGGTCCATCTTGGTCGCGCCGACGGTGTCGGCGGCCTGCCGGGTGAACACCGCGACCTCGGCGGGGGACATGCCGCGGATGTACGAGCGTGCCGAACCGTCGGCATTGACCGTCAGCAGCGGCTTCCAGGACCCCTTCCCGGCGAATTTCTCTGAGGCGGGCGGGGTTCCGGTGCCGTCCACCGGGTCGGGGGAGTCCCCGGTGAAGGTGGCGACGTAGAGCGTGCCTTCGTCGAGGATGCCCATGTTGTGGTCGCGGGCCGTCTTCGACAGGCCGGACTTCATCTTGCGGCTGGAGACGAACTTGTAGATGTACTCGAACCTTTCGTCGTCACCGCTGTAGGCGACGACGGTGTCCTTGTCCGGCCCGCTCCCGACCACGTAGATGTTCGCCGATTCGTGCTTGAACCGGCCCATCGAACTGTGCTTCACCGGAACGGAATTCGGGTCGTGCGGATCCACCTCGACGATGTAACCGAAGCGATTCCCCTCGTTCGGCTCGACGGCCAGGTCGAAGCGCTTGTCGAACCGTCCCCAGTAATGCTCGTCGCCGTCGTCCTCGAAGGAGTAGCGCTCGAGCCGCTCCTTGGCCTTGGCGTCGGTGACGGTGCTCGGGTTCGCGAAGTAGTTGTTGAAGTTCTCCTCCCCGGAGAGCATCGTGCCCCACGGGGTGAGACCTCCGGAACAGTTGGCGAAGGTGCCCAGGACAGTGGTGCCCGCCGGGTCTGCGGCCGTCTTGACGAACTCGCTGCCCGCGGCCGGGCCGGTGAGACGGAACGGACTCGAGGCAGCCAGACGTCGGTTGCGAGGGCCCACAACGGTTTTGAGAGCGCCGCTGCCGGATTGCGCGGTGACCTCGACGACTGCGATGCCGACCGACGCCATGGCGATGCGGGCCTGCTGCTCGGTGGGTTCGCCTTCCTTGTAGCCGGCGAACATGAAGGGCTCGGTCGGATACTCCAGGTTGGCGACCAGGTAGTGGTGATCGGCGACGCCGTCGACCGGGATCAGGCCGGCGAAGTCGTTGTTGAAGCCGAACTGCCCGGCCTGCGCCTCGGGTGTCTGATTGGCGAAGTCGAACTCGGGAGCGCCGGGCAGGATCGGGTCGCCCCACCTGATCACCACCTCCTGGCGGTACCCGTCCGGGATCACCACGGCGTCCTCCGTGTTCGGTGCGACGGCGGCGAAGTTCATGCCCGGCATCGCATCTCCGGATGTCGCACCGCTCGACGACGAGGCCGACTCCGACGACCCGGAGTCACCGCACGCCGCGAGGAGCGAGGTCGCACCGACGGCCACCGCTGCACCGGCCGAGGTCTTGAGAACGCTTCGACGCGAGACCGCGGTGCGGACGATGTCCCGGAAGTAGTTGTTGTCGCTGGTGTTCCCGGGATCGTGGCGGCACGCGTCGCCGCACTTGTAGCGGCATGTCACGTAGGCGCGGGACGAACGTCCGGCATCCTCGCCGGTGGACATGAACAGCTGCAACGGAATACGCACACGGGCTCCTCTGAAAACATGGTCGCGCCACGGGGCCGGCGCACGACGAGGAGCACGTTAGGAGGATGAAACGAACCGATGGCTACCCGAGCGTTAACGGCAGCCCAACACCCCTGTTGGTTCCACGTGGAACATCACGCGGCCGTGTCGATCCGGCCCGCTCGCTGCGCTCCCGGCGCCGTGCTGATTCGGCCCGCTCGCTGCGCTCCCGGCGCCGGGGCCTAGAACCGCCCGCCGGTTCCGATCCGGCCCGACGACCCGGAGCCGCCGAAGGAACCGGGGCTGCGTCCGCCGCTTCCGAAGCCGCCCCCGCCGAAACCGCCGCCGAATCCGCCCCCGCGTCCCGCGACGGTGCCGCGTAGGAAGCTGTCGACGAGGATTCCGCCGAGGACCGCACCGGCGGTGGACGAGCCGCCCGGATGTCGCTGCTGCGACTGCCAGTCGACGACGTCGGTCTGAGCGGCCATGAGCGCCTGGTCGGCCAGGGAACCGGCGCGACGTGCGGTCGCGGTCGCCACCGGTGCATCGGTGGCAGCGGCGTCCATCGCGGACTGCAGAAGCCGCTGCGCCTCCGCCAGTCGGGTACGTGCCGTGGACTGCACGGCCCCGCGGCGGGTGCCGATGAAGTCGGCCGCCGCCGTCACCTTGGCCTCGGCCGATTCGAGTGCCGCGGTGAGGACCTGTGCACGACGGATGCGCTCGGCCGCGGCGTCCCGGGCCGCGGCGAGTGCGTCGTCGAGATCGGCATCCGCGTCGACGAGCGCCGTGAAGGTACCCAGCGGATCGGCGTCGAAGTTGCTGCGGGCATTGGCGACCGCGGCGCTCGCGACCTCGATCGCAGTCACCAGCGAGGTCCCGCCGGTCTGTGCCAGGGCGTTGGCCTCGGCCAGTTCGTCGTCCACCTCGGCGATGAGCGCCGGCATTCGCGAGCGGGCGACGGCGATGTTCGCATCTGCGTGATCGATGGCGTCGAGCAGCGTGGTCGCCTGCTCGATCGATCCCTCGGCCGACCTGATCGCAGCGACGGCCGGTCCCTGCTGACCCACCGGTGCGGCGATGGCGGCGCGCCCCTGATCCGCGGTCGCCTCGGCGAAGTCGATCTGGGCTCGGGCGAGATCGACGTTGTCGAGGATGGAGGTCAACGTGGCCTCGCCGTGCTTGCCGATGAGGTCGGTCAGCTGCTGCGTCGCCGTCTCCAGACGGGCGCGTAGACCGATGAGTTGCTGGGTGATGGCGTCGAATCGCGAGTCCGCATTGATGAGGAGGTTGCGCATCGCGTCGAAGTTCTCGACGTGGTCGTCCAGCGTGCTGTCGATCTCGGTGCAGGTGGTGATGATCTGGACGAGCATCGAGCGTCGTTCGTCGTCGGTCTCGGGAACGTTGTCATCGAGACGCTGGCGCAGCCCGAACGCCCGTCCGAGCGCCTGTTCGGCGTGCCGCACGGTGTCGGTGAACGGAGCCGTCTCGGCCTCACCGAACTCGCCGACCGCCAGCTGCAGCTCTTCCTTGCTGGTGCGGATGGCGTTGTCGAGGTCCGTGAGCACCTCACGCGACCACGGGTCGAGCACCTCGACGGGTTGCGCGGCCAACTGGTCGACAGTCAGTTCCTGCTCTCGCAGGGTCTCGACGCTGTCGTCGATACGACGCTGCTTGCGGCGTCGGGAGTAGAGGTACGCGCCGCCGCCGCCGAGGATGGCCACGCCGCCGACGACGCCGGCTGCGATCAGGCCGGTGTGGTTCGGATCGAGTGCGCCGGACAGTCCGTTGACCGCCGCCAGGCCCGCACCTGCCCAGTTCTCGTCGCGCAATTGCGGGACGACGTCGTCGTTCGCGACTTCTTCGAGTGTCGATTGATCGAGGCCGCCCACGCTGTCGGGTGCGAACAACCGATACGCCCGGTCCTCGGTGGCGACGGCGAGCAGGGCGTCATGGTCACCCAGCTCGCTGGCGGCGGCGGTCCGATCCGCCCATTCCTCGCTGGTCAGACCGTCGAAATCGCGGACGTACACGATCCACATCTGGACCGCGTGGGCGTTGTAGAGCGAGTCGATCGCCGTCTCGAGTTCGGCGCGCTGCGCCGGGGAGATCGCATCGGCGGAGTCGACGACGTAGTTCGGCAGCCGGGTGGGCGGCTCCGCCGACGCCGCGCCGGGGGACGCCAGGGCCATGAGGACGCCCAGCAGTCCCGTCAGCGCGACCGCCGAAGCCGCGCGTGTCAGCAGTTCCCGAAGTGCCGGCACTCGATGCATGATCACAAACCTAGCCGTGCGGGCGTGCGGTGTCGTCGACGCCTTCGGGGGAGTGTCGGCACCCGGGCGCGGGTGCGCCCGGGTGCTACGCGGTCAGTTCCGCGAGTCGCGCCACCGACACAGCGCCTCGAGTGCGGTGAGGTCGTAGTCGGGGCCGGTGACGCCGACGGTCAGCAGCGTGACGCCCTCGTCGGCGAGCGCATCGGCATCGCGCAGCAGCGCGTCGGTGTCCCCGTCGAACTGCACGCCCGACGACCGCTCGATGGTCTCGGGATCGCGACCCACGGCGGCGCAGTGCTCGGCCAGCACCTTGGACTTGTGCCGGTACTGCTCGACGTCGTTGAAGCCGTGCCAGACGTCGCCGTGCTCGGCGATGTAGCGCAGCGTCTTCTTCTCGCCGCTGCCGCCGATGAGGATCGGGATGTCGCGGGTGGGAGCCGGATTCAGCTTGGCCAGCCGCGACTTGATCCGCGGGAGGGCGGCACCGAAATCGTTCAACCGGGAACCGACGGTGCCGAAGTCGTACCCGTACTCGTCGTAGTCCTTCTGGAACCAGCCGGCCCCGACGCCCAGGATCAGACGGCCGTTGCTGATGTGGTCGACGGTGCGGGCCATGTCGGCGAGTAACTCCGGATTCCGGTAAGAGTTGCAGGTCACGAGCGCGCCGATCTCCACCCGGGAGGTCTGCTCGGCCCAGGCGCCGAGCATCGTCCAGCATTCGAAGTGTTCGCCCTCGGGGGCGCCGTACAGCGGATAGAAGTGATCCCAGTTGAACGCGATGTCGACGCCCGTGTCCTCGGCGCGGCGGACCGCGTCACGGATCAGCGAGTACTCGGGTGCGTGCTGGGGCTGGATCTGGACACCGATGCGAATGGGGAGGCCATGCCGACCAGTCTGCCCGCTGACGGCGGAATCGTCGACGGACATGGTGGCCGCGCAGTGGTGGTGCGGCGTTGGCATCGGCGGTACGAAGTAGCGGTGAGCATCAGACCGGTCGCGCCGCCGCTCGACGAACTACGCCGTCGTACCAGCGCGAAGTGGAACACGCACCCCGACGACGTACTACCGCTGTTCATCGCGGAGATGGACTATCCGCTCGCACCGGTGGTCGCCGACGCCATCATCGACCGGGTACGTGCGTCCGACATCGGTTACGCGGCGACCTCGGGTTCGGCAGGGGAGGCCTTCGCCGGGTTCGCCGACCGTCGGTGGGGGTGGCGGGTGGATCCGGCTGACGTCAACTCGACGACCGACGTGAGCGTCGTCATCGTCGAGAGTCTGCGTGTCGCGATCAGTCCCGGCGACGGTGTCGTGCTGATGCCCCCGGTCTATCCGCCGTTCTTCGAACTCATCCCGGAGGCCGGAGGTCGCGTCGTCGAGGTGCCCCTTCTCGAGGAACGCGGGTCGTCGTCGACGACCTGGCGGATGGATCTGGCGGGCATCGAACGCGCCCTCGCCGCCGGGGCCCGCGCGGTTTTACTGTGTCACCCGCACAATCCGCTCGGTCTCGTCCACGACGCCACCGACCTCGCGCGACTGGCCGACTTGGCCGCGGGCGACCGTTGTCAGTGACGAGATCCATGCGCCGCTGGTCCACCCCGGCGTGGAGTTCGTCCCGTTCCTCGCGGTGAGCGACACGGCGCGCGACGTCGGCGTGGCCGCACATTCGGCGAGCAAGGCCTTCAATCTCGCCGGTGCCAAGTGCGCGCTCACGGTTGTCGCGTCGGATCGGGGCCGGGCTCTGATCGCGCGGCAACCCGACGAGGTGCGCTATCGCACGAGCATCATTCTGGGCCGCGCTGCGGCCGAAGCGGCATTGGCGCACGGTGACGAGTGGCTCGACGCCACCCTCGAGGTCATCGGGGAGAGCTTCGATCTCCTCGAACAGCTGCTCGCGCAGCATCTTCCGACGGTTCGGTACACGCGGCCGGAGGCGTCGTATCTCGCCTGGCTCGACTTCCGCGAGACCGGGCTGGGCGACGACCCCGGGCTCGTCATTCTCGACAAAGCCCGCGTCGCCCTGCATTACGGACACGCCTTCGGGAATCCGGGTGCCGGTTTCGTTCGACTCAACGCCGCCTGCTCCGCCGACGTGCTCACCGAGGCCATCCGGCGGATCGCGGGCGTGGTGCACTGACCCGGGGTCTCCCTCCACCATCACTTCTTGCCGGATCGGCAACCGTCCTTGCCGCTCACGACGGTGCGTGCCAGAGTCGAAGGCATGACAACCGAGAACAGCCACCGCCCCCAGGCCGCCACCGAGTCCCGGGGGAGCAACGATCCGGGAACCGCCGAAGGCTGGGACGAGCGGTACCGCAGCGCGGACCGTTTGTGGACCTCCGACGTCAACCCTGCGCTCGTCGCCGAGGTGTCGGACATCGAGCCGGGCACCGCGCTCGACGTCGGGTCGGGCGAGGGGGCCGACGCCCGATGGCTCGCCGACCGCGGATGGCAGGTCACGGCCCTCGACATCTCGCAGGTCGCGGTGGATCGGGCCCGTGAGATCGACCCGCGGCCGTCGATCACGTGGTTGCGTGCCGACGTGATCGCCGAGGACGTGCCGGCGGCCGGGGTCGACCTCGTGACGTTGCACTATTTCCCGATTCCGAAGGAGGGTTTGGACGCCGCGCGGCGGCTGGTCGACGCCGTCGGCCCCGGCGGGTCCCTGCTCGTCGTGGCACACGCCCCCGAGGGTGTGCGTGCGCATGGCTTCGACCCTGATGCCTATGTGCAGCCCAAGGGCTTCGTGGCCTTGCTCGGCGACGGTTGGGAAATCGTCACCGACGAGACGCGGGAACGCGGCAAGGCCGCGGGAGGCGGCCACCACACCCACGACGTGGTGTTCCGGGCGCGACGCCGGGCCGCCTGAGATCCCCTTGCGTTTTGTCCCGGTAGCCGGGACAAAACGCAATCGGATCTGACGGGTGGCGGTCGTGACTTCAGCTCCGCCCCGAATTGAGTGCACATCTGTACACTCGGGGCATGACCGCCACGACCACGCGTGAGTCCGAGCTGCGGGCGCTCACCGATCTCGGGCTGTACGAGGCCGGCGCTGCCACGCGCGGCGTCGGAGCGATGCACCGCGTCATCGCCGGGGGCGTCTTCCGGATGCTCCGGCCTGTCCTGGGGAGTTCCGTCGACACCGCGCGGATGGTGCATGACGCCGTCAGCGAGGGGACGTACAACTCGATCACCGCTGCCCTCGACGCCGGCCGGTCGGCTGCGGACCATGTGCCCTGGTCGGAGGGCCGCGCGCCCTCGCACACCCCTCGAGGCGCGGTGCTCCTCGGCATCCTCAACGGTCTCATCGGCGATGAACTGGACACCGTGCACTCGCCCCTCACGGCCGACATGTCGATCCGCGTCGACGGCTGGCCGGTCTCCCTCGACGCCGAGTCGCTCCGCGATGGCTTCCCCGACGCGGGTGGACACGTCGTCGTGTTCCTGCACGGCCTGATGGAGTCGGAGTTCGCGTGGTCTCTAGGTGAGCAACCCACATACGGCGAGCGGCTGACCGACGACATCGGCGCCACCGAGGTCCAGGTCCGCTACAACACCGGTCGCCACATCAGCGAGAACGGCCGCGCCCTCGCCGACCTTCTCGACGCACTCGTCCTGCTCTGGCCGACGCCGGTGACACGACTGACCCTCATCGGCCATTCGATGGGTGGGTTGGTCGTCCGAAGTGCTTGCCACGCAGCCGATCAGCGCGGCGACTACTGGACGGGCCTGGTGTCGGAGACAGTGTGCCTCGGGACGCCGCACCTCGGAGCTCCACTGGCCCGCGGTGTCCACCTGGCCACGAATGCGCTGAACCGGACGCCGGTCACCCGCCCGATCGGCTCGTTGCTGCGTCGTCGCAGCGCCGGGGTGCGAGACCTGTTCCACGGCAGCCTGACCGACGACGACTGGACAGGTCACGACCCGGACGCGTGGTCACAGCCGCCCGGCGCCGACGTGCCGCTGCTGGCGGGCGCTCGCCATCTCTTCGTCACCGCGACGATCACCCGCGACCCCGACCACCCGGTCGGGCGTCTGCTGGGTGACGGCCTGGTGCTCGCGCCGAGTGGGCGCGGGCAGCACACGCGGCAGCGTCGCGGGCTGAAGTTCCAGGAGGGGTTCCACATCGGCAACGCACACCATTTCACCCTGCTGAACAACGACGCGATCTACGACTGGCTGCTCGGCCACCTCACCCCGCGAAAGGAGCTGCCGCCCGGCCGATCGTCGTGAGACCGCGCCGGTTTCGCCGACGAAGCGGCGTCGAACTCAGTGCGGACGGCGCTGCCGGTAACGGCCGCGCGCGGCGAGTACGCCGACGACCCAGCCGACGAGAAAAACCACGGCCAGGATGAACCACAGCGGGGACTCGACACTCACCCAGAACAGGTCGATGCGCACCGTGGTCCGGTTCTGCACGATGAAGACCACCGCGAGAACGGTCAGTCCGAGCGCAATCCATTGCGGCAGAGACACCTTCGACAGCGCGGACGAGCTCCCAGCAGTGGGTTTCGGGGTGCCACGGTCTTTGGCCATGCCAGAGACTGTAGGCCCATTCGACGGCGGTCACCGGAGATCCCGTTGCGATTTGTCCCGCAATCCGGGACAAACCGCAACCTGACGCCGGCACCGGGGTTCAAGGGGTCCAGCGGGACCGGTACCGCGCTCAGCGGCAGACCGCCCCTTGCGACGCCGAGGTGACGAGCTTGGAGTACTTCGCCAGCACGCCGCGCGTGTACCGCGGGGGCAGGGGAGTGAACTCTCGTGCACGCGAAGCGAGTTCGTCGTCGTCGACGAGGAGGTCGAGGAGACCGCGGCCGACGTCGAGCCGAATGCGGTCGCCGTCGCGGACCAGTGCGATCGGTCCGCCGTCGACGGCCTCCGGCGCGATGTGACCCACGCACAGACCGGTGGTGCCGCCGGAGAATCGGCCGTCGGTCATCAACAGCACGTCCTTGCCGAGACCCGCGCCCTTGATGGCGCCGGTGATCGCGAGCATCTCCCGCATGCCCGGTCCGCCCTTCGGGCCTTCGTACCGGATGACGACGACGTCCCCGGCGGTGATCGTGCCGTCCTCGAGCGCGTCCATCGCGGCGCGTTCGCGGTCGAAAACCCGTGCCGTGCCCTCGAACACATCGGAGTCGAAGCCTGCGGACTTCACCACCGCGCCCTCCGGGGCCAGCGATCCCTTGAGGATGGTGATGCCGCCGGTGGGATGGATGGGCGACTTCGTGGCCCGCAGGACCTGGCCGTCCGGGTCCGGCGGCGCGATGTGCGCCAGGTTCTCGGCGACCGTCGATCCGGTCACCGTCAGGCAGTCGCCGTGCAGGAGGCCCGCGTCGAGGAGTGCCTTCATCACCACCGGCACACCGCCGATGCGATCGACGTCGGTCATCACGTGCCGGCCGAACGGCTTGACGTCGGCCAGGTGCGGAACCCGGCTGCCGACGCTGATGAAGTCGTCGAGCGACAGTTCGACCTCGGCCTCGTTGGCGATGGCGAGGAGGTGGAGCACCGCATTGGTCGAGCCGCCGAACGCCATCACCACGGCGATCGCGTTCTCGAAGGCCTCGCGGGTCATGATGTCGCGCGCGGTGATCCCGCGGCGCAGCATCTCGACGACGGCGACCCCGCTCTGGCGGGCGAACTGGTCGCGACGCTTGTCCGGGGCCGGGGTGCGGCACTGCCCGGGATGGACATCCCCAGTGCCTCGGCCGCGCTGGCCATCGTGTTGGCGGTGTACATGCCGCCGCACGCACCCTCACCCGGGCAGATCGCGCGTTCGATGGTGTCGACGTCCTCCCGGCTCATCAGTCCGCGCGAGCAGGCTCCGACCGCCTCGAAGGCGTCGATGATGGTCACCTGACGCTCTTTGCCGTCCGACAGCGTCGCGTATCCGGGCAGCGTCGACCCGGCGTAGAGGAACACCGACGCGAGGTCGAGTCGGGCGGCGGCCATCAGCATGCCGGGCAGGGACTTGTCACAACCGGCCAGCAGGACCGAACCGTCGAGCCGCTCGGCGCTCATGACGGTTTCGACGCTGTCGGCGATCACCTCGCGGGACACCAGCGAGAAGTGCATGCCCTCGTGACCCATCGAGATGCCGTCGGAGACCGAGATGGTGCCGAACTCGAGCGGGTACCCGCCGCCCTCGTGCACGCCTTCTTTGACCGCCTTGGCCAGCCGGTCGAGCGACAGGTTGCAGGGCGTGATCTCGTTCCACGACGACCCGACGCCGATCTGCGGTTTCACCCAGTCGTCGTCGCCCATGCCCACCGCGCGGAGCATGCCGCGGGCCGCGGTCTTCTCCAAGCCGTCCGTGACGTCGCGACTACGCGGTTTGATGTCGATCTCGGCGTCCGGTTCGGTTCGCTTGGTCATGAGGGCAAGAGTAGTGGTCATCGCCGGCGAGTGGTCGGAACACCCGATGCACCACGGGCGAGTTCGTCCAGGGGCTGCTGAACCCGATCACCTATCCCGGTAGCCGGCTCCTTCCGCCGGCCCTGCAGCTGACGGTGGTCGAGAACGACCCGACCGGCGTGGCCGGACGCAACGTCGACGGTTACATCGCGCGCCCGTACTTCCGGGAGATCTTCGCGCAGGACGTGTCGCCCGCGGTCGCCGCCGACATGTTCGCCCACCAGAAATCCGCCGCGCTCCGCGCCAACCTGGAACCGTCCGGACCGCCGTCGTGGGCACGGGTGCCCAGCTGGTACCTCGTCTCGCAGCAGGATCGGGTGATCCCACGGCGCTGCAGCGCTTCCTGGCCGGACGAGCCGTACCCGGGCGCACCGCCGAGGTCAACGCCTCGCACGCGTCGTTGGTGTCGCGCCCCGACGCGGTCTCGCGGACGGTGCTGCGAGCGGCCGACGCGACGCAACCGCGCTGACCCGGGGGGCCGACACCGCATTGTGAGCGCGGTGATTCTAATCGGACCGAGGCGCACGAGGGTGGCGCAATGACCTGCGGCCGAGCACGGGCCGCAGGTCACGGCGTACCGCCGGTGGCGCATTCACCCCGGGCCGCGACCAGCGCCGCGCACAGGCGTTCCGGGGCCGGCGCGATCGCGTTATCGTGCCATTCATGCAGCTCAGGACCACAGCAGCCGGACGGCTCCGGGCGGACAACGCCCGTATGGTCGCCGACGTGCTCCGGCGACAGATCCACGACGGCGACCTCGCCGAGTCGCTCGATGAACGCACCCTCATCGCCGACTTCAATGTCTCCCGCAACACCATCCGCGATGCACTCGCGATCCTCACCGAGGAACGACTGATCGAGCGAGCGCCACGGGTCGGCACCCATGTGGTGGCTCGCAAACTCGATCATGGGCTCGATGCCCTGCAGGGACTGAAAGAGACATTCCGCATGCACGGCGAGGTGCGCAACACGGTCAAGATCGCCACCCTCGTCGATGCCCCCCGCGCAGTCGCGAGGCGGCTGCAACTCGCCGACGCGCAGGCCGTCTACATCGAACGGCTGCGCTACCTCGACGACGAGCCGATCAGCCTGGACATCACGTATCTCGTGCCGGACCTCGGCATCCCGCTGCTCGAGCACGACCTCGAGAACAACGACGTGTTCACGCTTCTCGAGCAGATCGCCGGCGGACCCCTCGGACACGCGACGATGACGGTGGAGGCCGTCGACGCCGACCCGCATTCGGCTGCGCATCTCGAGACCGGTTCGGGTACCTCGCTGCTGCTGCTCGAACGACTGACCCATCTCGCGCACGAGAGCCGCCCCGTCGACCTCGAGTACATCCGGATGCGCAGTGACCGAGTCTGTCTGCGGAGCACCGCCCGACGCGAGGCGGCCGGCTCATGAGTCAGGTCAACAACCGCGTCGACGTGCCGGTCACCATCGACGAATCGCTGTGCATCGAGGGCTGCACCCTCTGCGTCGAGGTCTGTCCTCTCGACTCGTTGGCGATCAACCCGGAATCGGGCAAGGCCTTCATGCACGTCGACGAGTGTTGGTACTGCGGGCCGTGCGCGGTCCGATGCCCGACGGGTGCGGTCACCGTCAACATGCCCTATCTGCTCCGCTGAAATCTTCTGTCCCACAACGCCGGTACTGCAACGCAACCGGCGGCGATCACCCATGCCCATGGTCCCAGCCCAAAGGACGTCCGATGAGAACACGTCTCCGATCCCGACAACTGGCGGCGATCACCGTCACGCTCGCCGTCGTCCTCGGCAGTGCCGCCTGCTCGCTCGAGGACACCGGTGACACCGACACCATCCGGGTCGTCGTCGGTTATCAGTCGAAGACGATCAACACGGTGACCGCCGGGACCCTGCTACGCGCGGAAGGTCAGTTCGAGAAGCGGCTCGCCGAGGTCACCGAACGGACCGGCCAGGAGTACACGGTCGAGTGGCAGGACTTCGACACCGGCGCGCCGATCACGACCGGGATGATCGCGGGCAAAATCGACATCGGGTCGATGGGTGACTATCCGTTGCTGATCAACGGATCCCGTGCCGGTGCTGAGGAGAAGACCCGCACCGAGATGCTGTCGGTCACGGGATCCAGCCCGCGGGGTTCGCTGAACATGGTTGTGGTCCCTCAGAATTCACCGGCATCGACGATCGGCGATCTACGCGGCAAGTCGATCTCGGCCAGCGTCGGATCGGCCGGTCACGGGACGCTCGTGCAGGCCCTCGACCGCGCCGGGATCGACCCCACCACCGGGGTGCAGGTGCAGAACCAACAGCCGCAGGTGGGCGCGTCGGCGCTGGAGTCGGGCAAGGTGGATGCCCTGGCCCAGTTCGTGGCCTGGCCGGGACTCCTGGTCTTCCAGGACAAGGCGCGGTTGCTCTATGACGGAGCTCAGCTCGGGGTTCCGACCCTGCACGGCGTCGTCGCGAGATCTGCCTACGCGCAGGAGAACCCGGACGTGGTCCAGGCCTTTCTGCGCGCGCAGCTCGATTCGACCGAGTCCCTGACCCGCGACCCGCTCGCGGCCGCCGAACTCGTCGCGGAGAACAGCGGTCTCCCGGCCGAGGTCGTCTACCTCTACAACGGCCCGGGCGGAACGGATTTCAATCCGGCCATCAAGTCGGGCCTCGTCGAGGCGCTGCGCAACGACGTCCCCTACCTGAAGTCCATCGGGAGCTTCCCCCACGAGATCGACCTGGACACCTTCGTCGATCCGGGGCCGCTGCAGGAGACCTTCGCCGCGGCCGGCATCAACCACTCGGAAGCCCTGAGCCGCACCGGCAATGCCTCCGTCACCCGTGGTGACGATCCGATCTGCGGGGTCGCGGTCGACCCGGCGACCGCGGGTGAGCTCTGGTTGCGCGGACAGGAACGGACCCAACCCGCCGCGGATCCGACCTGCTTGCTGCGCGCGGTCGCACAGGCTCGACGACAGGGGCAGGAAGTCCGGGCCGCCTACATCTCGGACCCGCAGCTCGGGACCCGCTGGTTCGCCGACAAGGCGGT
Source organism: Gordonia hongkongensis (assembly GCF_023078355.1). Taxonomy (NCBI): domain Bacteria; kingdom Bacillati; phylum Actinomycetota; class Actinomycetes; order Mycobacteriales; family Gordoniaceae; genus Gordonia; species Gordonia hongkongensis. The sequence continues at coordinate 5,181,392 of NZ_CP095552.1, read as the reverse complement.
GTGGCTGCGGGAGGGCGACCGGTACGTCGCGTTCACCACGACCGACAGCGCGCGACAGTACCGCGCGACGCATCCCGGTGCCGTCGACGTGACGTACGAGCAGGCACTCGCCGGAGTCGTGTCATGACCACCGCGACGATCGGATCGGTCGCCGTCGACGACACGGCCACCGATTCGGTGCCGGCCCGGACCCCGGACGGGTCGAACCGGTACTGGCACTGGGGAGTCCGGATACTGGTCCTGGTGGTGGCCGGTGTCGTCTGGCAGCTGCTGACCACGCACGATGTGGTTCTGTGGGCCAGGTTCGACACCATTCCCTCGCTCACCGACGTCGGCCAGGCGTTCTGGGCAGCTCTCGGCTCCGAGCAGTACTACCTGGATCTCGGCCAGTCGCTGATCCGGATCGGTACGGGATTCGCGCTGGCGGTCTGCGTCGGCATCCCGGTGGGAATCGCCCTGGGCCGCTCCGGGACAGCGCGACTCACGGTCGGCACCCTCACCGAGGTGCTCCGTCCGATACCGGCGATCGCCCTGGTACCGGTCGCGATCCTGGTGTTGCCGACCGACGAGGCCGGCATGGTCTTCATCACCTTCGCCGCGGCGTTCTTCCCCATCCTCGTTGCGACCCGCCATGCCGTCCGGGCGCTGCCCACGATCTGGGAGGACTCGGTGCGGACGATGGGCGGCACCCGTCGAGACGTCGTCCTCCGGGTGATCCTGCCCGGTATCGCGCCGGGTGTGTTCAGCGGACTGTCGGTCGGGGTCGGCGTCGCCTGGATCTGCCTCATCTCCGCCGAGATGATCTCCGGCCGGCACGGGGTCGGATACCGCACGTGGCAGGCGTACACGGTGGTCGACTACCCGCAGGTGTTCGTCGGGATGCTGACCATCGGCGTCCTCGGCGCACTGACGTCGGGGCTGATCGAGGTGATCGGACGGCGGGTCACCCGCTGGCTGCCGCGAGGGCAGGAGCAACGATGACCCCGACGACGGCAGGAGCGACGATGGCCCCCGCGACAACGGCATTGACGGCGGACTCGGTCGCCGCGATGCGACTCGATCTCGAGGACATCCGGATCGGTTACGGGGACTCGACGGTGATCGACGGTTTCGACCTCGTCGTCGGCGCCGGCGAGATCGTCGTCCTGACGGGACCGTCCGGGTGCGGGAAGTCCACGATCCTCCGCGCCATCGCGGGTCTCCTGCCGGTCCGCGGCGGTCGAATCCTCGCAGACGGCGACCCGGTTGGCACCACGTCTCGGGATCGGGCCATGGTGTTCCAGGACGATGCGCTGCACCCATGGCGGACGGTACGCGGGAACATCCTGCTGGCGTTGACATTGCGCGGCGTCCCGCGGCGACACCGCCGGGATCAGGCCGAGCAGTGGATCACCGAGATCGGTCTGGACGGCTTCGCCGACCACCTGCCGAAGTCGTTGTCCGGCGGCATGCGTCAGCGCGTGCAGCTCGCCCGTGGCCTCGCCGGGTCGCCGAGAGCGGTTCTGATGGACGAACCCTTCGGGGCGCTCGACGCGCAGACACGGACCGCCATGCAGCGATTGCTGCTGCAGACCCTGTCGGCGCACCCGTCGACCGTGGTCTTCGTGACCCACGACGTCGACGAGGCGCTGCTGTTGGGCGACCGGGTCGTCGTACTGGGCCGTGCGGGCGAGACCGTCCGCGCCACCGTCGACGTCCCGCACCCTCGCGACCCGGATCGCCGCAGGGACGACGCCACCCGGCGGCTTCGCCGCACCATCCTCGATGCATTGGAGAAGTGAACCGGCAGTGGATATCCCAGACATCGCCGACCGGAGTCGGCTCGACTGTGACGTGCTGGTCATCGGCGGCGGGACAGCCGGGACGATGGCCGCTCTCACCGCCGCCGAGAACGGCGCGTCGGTCTTGCTGCTCGACAAGGCGCATGTTCGCCACTCCGGGGCCCTCGCCATGGGGATGGACGGGGTGAACAACGCGGTCATCCCCGGCAAGGCCACCCCCGAGGATTACGTCGCCGAGATCACTCGAGCCAATGACGGCATCGTGAACCAGAAGACGGTGTATCAGACAGCGACTCGCGGCTTTGCAATGATCGGTCGTCTGGAACGCTACGGCGTGAAGTTCGAGAAGGACGAGTACGGCGAGTACGCGGTCCGCCGGGTGCACCGGTCGGGGTCGTACGTCCTGCCGATGCCCGAGGGCAAAGACGTGAAGAAGGCGCTGTACCGCGTCCTGCGCAAGCGGGACATGCGCGAGAAGATCACGATCGAGAACCGGCTGATGCCCGTCCGGGTCCTGACCGCGGGCGGGCGCGCGGTGGGTGCGGCCGCGTTGCACACGCGCACCGGCGAGTTCGTCGAGATCGGAGCCAAGACGGTCATTCTCGCCACCGGGCCCTGCGGCCGCCTGGGCCTGCCCGCCTCCGGGTACCTCTACGGCACCTACGAGAACCCGACGAACGCCGGCGACGGTTACTCGATGGCCTACCACGCGGGCGCGGAGCTCAGCGGCATCGAGTGCTTCCAGATCAACCCGCTGATCAAGGACTACAACGGCCCGGCGTGTGCGTATGTGGCGAACCCGTTCGGCGGGTACCAGGTGAACGCCGACGGTGAGCGGTTCGTCGATTCCGACTATTGGTCGGGCGACATGATGGCGGAGGTGAAGTCCGAGATCGAGTCGGCGCGCGGCCCGATCTATCTCAAGGTCAGTCACCTTCCCGACGAGACGCTGGATTCGCTCGAGTCGATCCTGCACACCACCGAACGACCCACGCGGGGAACGTTTCACAGCAACCGCGGACACGACTACCGTACCCACGACATCGAGATGCACATCTCCGAGATCGGTCTGTGCAGTGGACATTCCGCGTCCGGCGTCTGGGTCGACGAGCACGGACGCACCACCGTCGACGGCCTGTATGCGGCCGGCGACCTCGCGTGCGTGCCGCACAACTACATGATCGGCGCATTCGTCTACGGCGAGCTCACCGGTCAGCATGCCAGCGACACCGCCCGCGACCTGGCCGCGCCCACCGAACTGCCGATGGACCAACTGCGTGCCGCCCACGAGCTGATCTACCGACCGCTGACCCACCCCGACGGCCCACCCCAGCCACAGGTGGAGTACAAGCTGCGCCGATTCGTCAACGACTATGTGGCGCCGCCAAAGACGTCGAACAAGCTCGCCATCGCCATCGAGACCTTCGAGCGCATGCGCTCGGAGATCGAGCAGATGGGCGGGCGGACCCCGCACGAATTGATGCGGTGTGCGGAGGTGTCGTTCATCCGCGACTGCGCCGAACTGGCGGCCCGTAGTTCGTTGACACGCACCGAGAGTCGGTGGGGTCTCTATCACGAGCGTGCCGATCTCCCCGAGCGCCGGGACGACGAGTGGGGCTACCACCTGAACGTCCGCAAGGCCGCCGACGGCACGATGGAGTTCCTCGGTCGGCCGGTCGAACCCTTCCTGGTCGATGTCGAGGGGCTGGACCACATCCCGCCGGCCGACCGCACGGTGATCGCGATCGAACAACCGGTCGTGTCGACGGGCCCGGGATACCGCGGTGTCGAGAGCCCGGTGCGTGAGACCACGAGGAAGGACGAGTCCACGGCAACGGCGTCACCGAGGATCGTCGAACTGCTCGGAACCTCGGTGACCCACGCCGCCGATCTCGCCGATTATCTGGCAGACCCGGATCCGACGGTCCGCCGAACCGCGATCGCGGTGCTGACCGAGAACACCCCGGACGGGTTCGAGATGGCCGTGGTCGGAGCGCTGGCCGACGCTGTGGCACCGGTCCGCGGAGCGGCGACGCAGGGGCTGCGGGAACTCGTCGAGATCATCGACCCGACCGCGGAGTTCGTGTCGGCGCTCGCCAATCACGCCGAGTCCCCGGACCCGGTCGTGCGTGCGACCGTCGTCGACCTGTTGCGCGCCGTGCGCGCTGATCGGGTGGACCTGTTCGCTTCCGCCACAGAGGATTCCGACCACCGCGTCCGGATCGAGGCCATCCGCGCGCTGGTGTCTCGGGACGAGTCCGAGCTGATCGCCGGCCTGGCAACGGATCCCGACCGTGAGGTCCGGATCGCGGTGGCCGACGGACTGGCGACGGTCGGGGGCGGTGGTGTGGAAGCCGTGCGGACACTGGCGGCCGACCGAGATCCCCTCGTCCGGGCCGCGGCGTTCTCCGCGATGGCGGTCGTGGGTGACGGCGCTGTCGACGGCCCGGTCCTCGTCCGTGCGTTACGGGAGACCGCATGGCAGGTGCGCGTCGGCGCGGCGCGGGGGCTCGCGATCGCACGAGACGAAACGACGGTCTCGGCGCTGGAAAAGACCATCGCGGATGTCCACAACGACGTCCGGCGTGCTGCCGCAGTCACCCTCGCGGAGTGGAGTGACGATCCGGTGGTCCGGCGGATTCTCGAAGGGGCCGCCGACGACCCGGACGCCGACGTCCGGGCCGCGGTCCGGCGGAGTCTGCGGAGCTCGCTCGCCCCACACTGAGAAACGTTGCGGGGGCACGAGGCGCCGAGCCACGACCGCCTCCACAACCGGTCCGCGTCACGGACAGCACAGAACCGTGCAGTCTCGACACGATCGGCTGACGGGTTTCCTCCTACGGTGATCCCACATCGACACCGGAGGATCCCGGAGGACCCATGCCGTACGTCACCACGCTCGACGGAACCGAGATCTATTACAAGGACTGGGGTGCCGGACGTCCGGTCGTGCTCAGCCACGGGTGGCCGCTCAACGCCGACAGTTGGGAGTCTCAACAGCTCTTTCTGGCGCAGAACGGGTATCGGGCGATCGCGCACGACCGTCGCGGACACGGCCGCTCGTCGCAGACGTGGTCGGGCAACGAGATGAACACGTATGCCGACGATCTCGCGGAACTGATCCGGCATCTCGATCTGCAGGAGCTCACGCTCGTCGGGTTCTCCACCGGTGGCGGTGAGGTCACCCGTTACATCGGGCGGCACGGTACCGATCGCGTGGCGCAACTGGTGCTGGTCTCCGCGGTGCCCCCGTTCATGCTCCAGACCGACGACAACCCCGGTGGGGTCCCGATCGAGGTGTTCGACGGCATCCGGTCGGCATCCACCGCCGATCGCTCGCAGGCCTATCGCGATCTCGCCGACGGGCCCTTCTTCGGCAACAACCGAGACGGCCAGAGTCCGTCGCAGGGCATGCGTGATGCCTTCTGGCGACAGGGCCTGCAGGCGGGCGCACACAACGCCTACGAGAGCATCGCCGCGTTCTCGGCCACCGACTTCCGGAGCGACCTCGCACGCGTGGACGTCCCCACCCTCGTCATCCACGGCGACGACGACCAGGTGGTGCCGTTCGAGGTGGGCGGCAAGGCGTCCGCCGAACTGGTCGACGGCGCCGAGCTGAAGGTCTACCCCGGTACACCTCACGGGATCACCGACACGCACAAGGGCGAGCTCGACGACGATCTGCTCGCCTTCCTCGACACCTACACCGCCCCCTGAGCCCACGCCGGGCCCTGACAATCGGAGACTGCACATGACCACACCGCCGCCCGACACCATCGTCCTCGTCCACGGCTTGTGGGTGACGCCCCGGTCCTGGGAAGACTGGATCACCTACTACCAAGACAAGGGGTATCGGGTCATCGCCCCGGCCTACCCCGGCTTCGAGGTGGAAGTCGAGTCCCTGAGGGAGAACTCCGACGTGATCGCGGATCTCACGGTGCCCGCGACGGTCGACCACCTTGCCGGGATCATCCGCGCGCTGCCGTCGCCGCCGATCATCATGGGGCATTCCTTCGGTGGCGTGCTCACGCAGTTGCTGGTCGACCGCGGGCTCGGTGCGGCTGCGGTGGCCATCAACTCCGCGCCGACCGAAGGCGTTCGGACGCAGCCGCTTTCGCAGGTGAAGTCGTTGTTCCCGATCCTCAAGCGCTTCTCGAACCGCCACAAGGCGGCCGGTTTCACACCGAAGGAGTGGCACTACGCCTTCACCAACACCCTGAGCGACGAGGACTCGCGTGCGGTGTACGACCGGTACGCGATCGCCGCGCCCGGATCGTGGGTCTGGAAGTACGGCGTGTTCGCAAACCTCACCCCGGGACATCAGGAGACCTGGGTGGATTACCGGCGCGACGACCGTGCACCGCTGCTGTTCATCGCCGGCGGGGCCGACCACATCATGCCGCCCGCGGTGAACAAGTCGAACGCGAAGAAGTACCGCCGGTCCAAGGCGCTGACCGAGTATTACGAGTTCCCCGGGCGGTCGCACTGGACCTGCGGTGAGCGGGGTGGGAGAAGGTCGCCGACCACGCGCTCCGGTGGGCGGAGGAGCACTCCGCGCGGGGAGCGTTGCCGGCGTGAACATAAACGCCATCCCCGCTCCCTGAGGAGCGCTCGGAGCTTGCGGAGGGCGCGGCAGTCCTGCTCCCTGAGGAGCGCTCGGAGCTTGCGGAGGGCGCGGCAGTCCTGCTCCCTGAGGAGCGCTCGGAGCTTGCGGAGGGCGCGTCACGAAGGGTCCGGCGACCGAGTTCGAAGGGCGCCCGAACGGTGCCACTCACATTAGCGAGTCCGCATGTCCGACAACCGCACCCGCGGCCACACCATGTGGGTCGCGGTGCGCCTGTAGCGTGGTGTCCTGTCACCACGTGTGCAAGCACATCGGATAGCGAGGACCCCACATGGCACTTCATGCACTGCTCGCCAAGGCCGGCGCGACGGTCGCCACCGGCTTCGTCGGAGCCGTCGCCTACGACGCCGTACGCACCGTCGCCCGACGCGCCCCGCTGCGTGAGGGAGCCGTCGTGGCGACCACGTGGGGTATCCGTGGAACCCGCAAGGCCGAGGAGGTCGCGGAGTCGGTGCGGCTCAACACCGCCGACATCGTCGCCGAGGCGAAGGAACGGCTGGGCGAGGAGTCGACACCGCCGGGAACAGCGGTGGCTCACGACCACGACCACGATCACTGAATCGTGAGCACGTCCGCGCCGACGTACTCTCCCGAGCTGCCACCGACCGAGATCGTCGTCCGGTCGTCGGCGGCGGGCCGGGTGCGTATGACGGTTCCGTGGCTGCGGGTCACCGATCGCACTGTCGCCGACCGCCGTGCCGTGGCCATCGAGGAGAGCGTCGCCAGGGTGACGGGTGTGCGCGCCGTGCACGCCTATCCGCGCACCGCCTCGGTCGTCGTGTGGTTCCGGGCGGACACCGACCGGGATGCCATCGATCATGCGATCGCGGCGGCCACTCACGCCGACCCCGCGAATCTTCCTGACCGCGCACCGCATTCGGCCGACGTCACCAATGCCGACCTGTTGCGGATGGGCATCGGCGCGGGAGCCCTGGTCCTGCTGGGTTTCCGGCGCTACGGGTTCCGCCGTCCGCCGCTGCTCGGTCCGGCCTCGCGCACCGTCGCCACCGGTGTCACCATCTTCTCCGGCTACCCGTTCCTCCGCGGCGCGCTCCGCTCGCTGCGTGGCGGCCGGGCCGGCACCGACGCACTGGTCTCCGCTGCCACGATTGCGAGTTTGCTGCTGCGCGAGAACGTGGTCGCGCTGACCGTGTTGTGGTTGCTCAACATCGGTGAGTTCCTCCAGGACCTCACCCTGCGACGCACCCGCCGCGCCATCGCCGACCTCCTCCGCGGCACCCAGGACACGGCGTGGGTCCGCCTCGCCGACGGCACCGAGGTGCAGGTGGCCATCGACGCGCTCCACGTCGGGGACGCGGTGATCGTGCACGAGCAGGTCGCGGTGGCGGTCGACGGGGTGGTCGTCGACGGGGAGGCGGTGGTCGACCAGTCCGCGCTGACCGGCGAGAACCTCCCGGTGACCAAGCACGTCGGCGACCGCGTGCAGGCCGGCTCGGTGGTACTCACCGGCCGGATCGTCATCGAGGCCCACGCGGTCGGCGACGACACCTCGATCGGTCGGATCATCGGCCGGGTCGAGGAGGCCCAGCGCGACCGCGCTCCCATCCAGACGGTCGGGGAGAACTTCTCCCGGCGGTTCGTACCCGCGTCGTTCGCGTTGTCGGCGCTGACGCTGCTGGTGACGCGCGATCTCCGTCGTGCGATGACGATGCTGCTGATCGCGTGCCCGTGTGCGGTGGGGCTGTCCACCCCGACCGCGATCAGCGGCGCCATCGGGAACGGCGCGCGGCGCGGAATCCTCATCAAGGGCGGATCGCACCTCGAGGCTTCGGGACGGATCTCGGCGGTGGTGTTCGACAAGACCGGCACGCTGACCGTCGGGCGCCCGGTCGTGACCAACGTCGTGTCCTTCTCCGACGAGTGGCAGCCCGAACAGATCCTCGCCTACGCGGCCAGCTCCGAGATCCATTCGCGTCATCCGCTCGCCGAAGCGGTCATCCGGTCCACGGAGGAACGTCGCATCGAGATCCCGACGCATGCGGAATGCGAGGTCATCGTCGGACTCGGCATGCGCACCCGCGCCGAAGACGGGCGCGTGCTCCTGCTGGGTAATCCGTCGCTCCTCGACCGGCACGGCGTCGCGATCTCCGACGACGCCATCGGCTGGGTGGACCGCTTACGGCAGGCGAGCGAGACACCGCTGCTGCTGGCCGTCGACGGCACGCTCGTCGGTCTGGTGAGTCTGTCCGACGAGCTGCGTCCCGAGGCGCGTGAGGTGCTCGACGCGCTGCGTGCCGACGGGGTCACCGAGATCGCCATGCTCACCGGCGATCACCCGGTCACCGCGGCGACCATCGCCGCCGAACTCGGCATCGAGCGGTGGGCCGCCGAGGTTACCCCTGACGACAAGCTCGCGGTGGTTCGTGAGCTGCAGGCCCTCGGCCACGTGGTCGCGGTGGTGGGTGACGGTGTGAACGACGCCCCCGCGTTGGCCGCCGCGGACATCGGCATCGCGATGGGGTTGGCCGGAACGGATGTCGCGGTCGAGACCGCGGACGTCGCGCTAGCCGGGGACGACCTGCGCAAGCTGCTCGACATCCGCGATTTGGGTTCGCACACCGTCGAGGTGATACGACAGAACTACGGTATGTCGATCGCCGTCAACGCCCTGGGGCTGGTGATCGGCGCGGGCGGTGCGCTCTCGCCGGTCCTCGCCGCCGTGCTGCACAACGCATCATCGGTTGCCGTGGTGCTCAACAGTTCTCGGCTCATCCGGTATCAGGTCGAACCGGCTCCGTCGGCGTCGGCGGAGGAAGTCCGCGCATGACCGAGGTACCCACGACGACCGCGACCTTCGAGTGTCCGGCCGGGACGATCATCGCTCGCACCGACGGACAGGTCGTGCGCGCCACCGGGATCCGCTATGCGCAGGCGGCGCGCTTCGAGGTTCCGTCCCCGCAGCCGCCGGCCGACGAGCCGATCGATGCGACCTCGTGGTCGCCCGCCTGTCCTCAGCGCAACGGCGAGGGGATCGTCCACGACACCTTCGGCGATGCCGCGCTGGGCGAGATGGTCGGCGACGAGCACGCCCAGTACGTGTCGGTCACGGTGCCGGTCGACCGTCGACCCGACGAGGCTCTCCCGGTGATGGTCTGGATTCACGGCGGGTCGTACATCATCGGCGCCGCCGACGCGCCCTGCCACGATCCGGCGGCGCTGGTCGCCGAACAGCGGGTGGTCGTCGTGTCAGTGACCTACCGACTGGGATTGTTCGGGTTCCTCGGCGACGGCATCAACCGGCCGGCGAACCTGGGCCTGCTCGACATGATCGAAGCGCTGCGCTGGGTTCAGCGGAACATCGCGTCCTTCGGCGGCGATCCCAACGCCGTCACCGTCTTCGGCGAATCAGCCGGCGGCGACGCGGTTGCACAATTGATGGCGGCCGACGGCGTGACGGGCCTGTTCCGCCGCGCCATCATCCAGAGTGCGCCCCTCGGCATCACCCGACGTCGCGAGCGGTTGCATGCGGACATGTTCGCTGCGTCGCACCAGGTGTCGGCGTCGGCGACCGTCGACGAGGTCCTGGCCGTCCAGGAGTCGATGATGGGACTCAAAGCGATTCTGCAACATGGACTTCCGGCGTTCATGTCCTTCGGTCCCCAGTACGGCCACCATCCGCTGCCACCCGAGGACGAGGTGGACGCGGTCTGGGAGAGTCGAGCGCGGGACGTCGAGGTCCTCATCGGCTGGTGCAGCCGCGAGGCCGCGTTCTTCACCGCGGCGATCGACGGGGTGTCGTCGCTCCCCGCGGTTCCGTTGGTCGGCAACCGCCTGTACGAATGCCTTGTCCAGCAACTCACCCGTGCCATCTACACGTCGGCGGCCGACCGCTTCGCCCGGCGCCACCGACACGCCGGCGGCAAGGCCGCGCAATACGTCATCGACTGGGGCGCAGCAGATCACCCGCTGCACGCCGTGCACACCGTCGACATCCCGTTGCTGTTCGGGACCCCGGAGATCTGGGCCGGTGCCCCGATCCTGGCCGGACACGACGCCGATCGGGCTGCCGAGGACGGCCGCACGTTGCGACGGATCTGGGCGGACTTCGCGCGAGACGGATGGACCGCGCCGGATGATGAGCCAGGCCTGATCCGCTTCCGTTGACCGCGGCATCGCGTAGCGCGAATGCGACTGTACCCGCGGTCTCACCACGGATTGGGCGTCTGCAGCCGAATCGCGCGAAGCCGTCGACGCCCGGCGGTGGAAGCGCCGCGAGGTCAGTCGGCGGGTCGGTCGCCAACGGCAATCAGTGTGTCACAGTCGACTTCGGTGATTCCCTCGTCTGCCAGCCGCTGCAGGAACCCGACTCGCACGTCCTCGACGGCGTCGGCGTCCAGGTCGGCGAGTGCGCCGCGCAACCCGCTGCCGAGGACCATCGACCAGGAGAACTCGTCGGTCCGTGGTACGCGCAGGTCGAGAACTGACGCGGACACCTCTTCTGCGCCAAGCGATTCGAGCCACCTGACGATCTTCTCCTCGGTGTCGATCCGCGTGATGGGGTGGGGCGGTCCGTCGGACGGGGCACGCGGACCGGGTGGCGGCGGCGTGTTCGTCACGCGGGCGACCTCGGCGAAGTAGGCGCCGGTGAAGTCGTGGAGTGCATCGTCGTGCCACACCGCGACGGCGAGACGACCTCCCGGGTGCAGGAGCGGCAGCAGATTGCGCACCGAGTCGTCCATGTCCGGAAGGAAGAACACGCCGAAACCGCATGTGATCACGTCGTATTCGCCGCGCTCCCGACCGGGCAGCGCGGTCACGTCGTCGACCCGGAAGTCGATGTTGCGCAGACCGGCCGCATAGGCGCTGGTTCGGCCACGCTCCACCAGATCGGCGGCGAAGTCGACTGCCGTGACGTGCCCGTCGGGTCCGACGACCCGCGCGGCGGCCAGCGCGCTGGCACCGGTGCCGGAACAGATGTCGAGAACCTCATCGCCCAGCGCGACCCGTGCCCGAGCAACGAGGGTCTCGCCCGCCGGACCCCAGACGAGGGGAGTCACCAGGTCGAAATCGGGACTGGTCGAATTGAAGATCTCGGCGATGCTCGGGCCTGGCATGGATTCAGCGTAGACGTGTTGACAACGGTTCCCGATAAAGTGGCGGACGTCTCACCCTTCGCCGACAGAACGGAGCCGTCCTGATGGAACGCCTCGTCGCCATCGCGATCTCCGTCGCAGGTGGGGTGCTGTTGCTGTGGGTGATCCTGGTGATCGCTCTCCTCGTCGCTCGCCCACCCGGTTTGCGGGCCAAAGACCTCCTTCGGCTACTGCCCGACACCGTCGTACTGCTGCGACGGCTGGCCGCTGACCGAGAACTCCCCCGCGGTGTCCGCGTCCGGCTAATGCTGCTCTTGATCTACTTGGTCCTTCCCATCGACCTGATTCCCGACTTCATCCCGGTCCTCGGCTACGCCGACGACGCGATCATCGTGGTGTTGGCGCTGCGCTCGGTCGTCCGCCATCGGCGATCCCACCAAGCCGATGGGCCCATAGCCCGCGTCGGCTGCCTCGGACGTGCTGGTGCATGTCCGAGCGTCATGCGAACATGTGTTCTATGCGCATCGAGCGGCGGGAACGGCGGGATCCGTCGATCCTGCATGCCGATCTCGACTCGTTCTACGCCTCGGTCGAGCAGCGGGACGACCCCTCGCTTCGCGGCCGTCCGGTTCTCGTCGGCGGCGGCGTCGTCCTCGCGGCGAGCTATGAGGCCAAGGCCCGCGGGGTGCGATCGCCAATGCCGGGCCACGAGGCGCGGGCACTCTGTCCCGACGCGATCGTCGTCCGGCCGCGGTTCGAGGCCTACATGGAGGCGAGTCGGGAGGTCTTCGACATCTTCCACGACACCACTCCCGTGGTCGAGGGGATCTCGGTCGACGAGGCCTTCCTCGACGTTGGGGGGCTCGGCCGGATCAGCGGTACGTCGCACGACGTCGCATCGACGATTCGACGCCGCGTCCGCGAGGAGGTCGGTCTCCCCATCACGGTCGGCGGAGCACGCAGCAAGTTCCTCGCCAAGGTCGCCAGCGCCGTCGGCAAGCCGGACGGCCTGCTCATCGTCGAGCCGGGAACCGAACTCGACTTCCTGCATCCGCTCCCGGTCCGTCGACTCTGGGGGGTCGGTCCGGTCACCGAGGCCAAGCTGCACGACGCAGGAGTCGAGACCGTCGGCCAGCTGGCGGCCCTCGGGGAGCGGTCGTTGCGCGGCATCGTCGGGTCGGGTGCCGGACGGCACCTCCTCGCGCTGTCACTCGCCCAGGACCCGCGTCGGGTGGAGACCGGCAAACGACGCAGCTCAATCGGTTCACAACGCGCGCTCGGCCGACGTCCGAAGTCCGAGGCCGACCTCGAGGCGACCATCACCGCGATCGTCGAACGACTGGGCAAACGGCTCCGAACGGCCGAACGGGTCTGTCGGACAATCGTTCTGCGGTTGCGCTTCGACGACTTCACCCGCGCCACCCGGTCCCGCACGCTGCTGGAGTCCACCGACCGCACCGACCTCATCATGGCGTCGGCGCGCGGCCTCCTCGCCGACGCGATGCCGATCATCCGCGAACGGGGATGCACCCTGGTCGGGTTGTCGCTGACCAACCTCGACGACCACGACAGCATCCAGCTGACGCTTCCCTTCGACACCGACCATGCCCACGAACTCGACGCGACGATGGATCTGCTGCGGGACCGGTTCGGCCGCGACTCGGTCACCCGCGCGGTCCTCATCGGACGCAACCACGGCGACGACGCACCGATGCTGCCCGACTAGCGCGAAAAGCGCGAAACGCTACTTATGCGCCCAAGCGTGACTGTGATGCCGGTGACCCCCAACACTTCTGATGTGACCACCCGATGTGGTCGCCCTCACATCCGCTGCAGAATCGAGTAAGACAATGTTGGTAGCCCTCGGCCTCGGGATGGTCGCCACCTTCATGGTGCTGATCATCACCAAGCGGGCGACGCCCGTGGTCGCGCTGATCCTCGTCCCCGTCGCCTTCGGCCTCTTCGCCGGTGCCGGCCTCGGCATCAGCGACATGATCACCGACGGCATCAAAGACCTCGCCCCCACCGCGGCGATGCTGTTCTTCGCGATCATCTTCTTCGGCATCATGATCGACGTCGGACTCTTCGACCCGGTGGTCCGGGCGGTCGTCCGCGCGGTGCACGACGACCCGGCCCGCCTGGTGGTCGGAACCGCGGTGCTCGCCGGTGTCGTCTCCCTCGACGGCGACGGTTCGACGACCTTCATCATCACGACGGCCGCACTGCTGCCGCTGTACCTGAAGCTCGGCGTCAGCCCGGTCGTCCTCACGGTCGTCGCCGGACTCACCAACGGCACGATGAACATTTTGCCGTGGGGTGGCCCCACCGCCCGCGCCGCAAGTGCGCTGAACATCGACACCAACGACGTCTTCGTCCCGATGGTCCCCGCACTGGTGGCGGCGCTGATCGTCGTACTGCTCTTCGCCTATCACCTCGGTGTGCTCGAACGCCGGCGCATCGGCAAGCTGGAGATCCGGGATTCGATCCTCGCCCCGAAGGAAGAGGTACTGGTCGGCGCCGGCGGCGGAACCGGGTTGCCGCCCAAGGGTCGTCGGGCGCGCGGTTCGGGTTCGACGGGAACAGGCTCGGGCGCCTACGACGACGCTCCCACCGGCGATCACGATCTCAGCCGCCCCGTGGCGGGCGCCGCCGACGACGACCGCGACGCATCTTTCTCGGGCGTCCTCGACCCCAATCGGGAAACCCTGCGGCCCAAGCTCTTCTGGGTGAACGCCGGACTCACCGTGGCCCTGCTGGCCATCCTCGGTGCCGACATCGTCGCCATCCCGGTGCTGTTCATGATCTTCGCCGGCATCGCCCTGGCCATCAACTTCCCGCACATCAAGCAGCAGCAGGAGGCCATCACCCGGCACAGCTCGAGCATCGTGTCGGTGGTCGCCATGGTCCTCGCCGCCGCCGTCCTCACCGGCGTGTTCAACGGCACCGGGATGGTCGACGCCATCGCGCACTGGCTGGCCGATGGCATCCCCGACTGGATGGGCCCCCACATGGCCATCGTGATCGGCGTGCTCTCGATCCCGCTCACCTTCCTGATGAGCAACGACGCCTTCTACTACGGGGTGCTACCGGTCCTGTCCGAGACCGCGACCCGCTACGGCATCGACCCCACCGAGATGGCGCGGGCATCGATCACCGGCCAGACCGTGCACATGCAGAGCCCACTCGTCCCGGCGATCCTGCTGCTGGTCGCACTGGCCGGGATCACCCTGGCCGACCACCACAAGAAGGTCCTGTGGCGCGCCACGGTCGTCTCGCTGGTGATGCTCGCCGTCGGGGTCCTGGTCGGGGCCATCCCGTTCTGATACGGCCCAACCGGTGCATGCCGATCCACACTCCACGCGGCGATCCGTTCCCCACGGATCGCCGCGTCGGCGTGCCTGCCCCACAGCGAGCATTAGGCTGACACCATGCGTTTGCGGACGCAGGTGCTGCTCCTGCAGCTGGCGGTGATAGCGGTCAGCCTCGCGGTCGGGTTCGGTCTGGTCATCGCCGGAGCCGACGACCGGGTGCGCGACGAGTACGCACAGCGCGCGCTCGCCATCGCGCAGTCGGTCGCCGCCGACGCCGAGGTCCGCAGCGAGGTCGCCGCCCATCCCGGTGACCGGGTGGACGCGGCGGACCTGGTCGACGGCCCGCTGCAACGTCAGGCGGCGGCAGTACGAGCCCGGACCGGAGCCCTGTTCGTCGTCATCGGCAACGACCGCGGCATCCGTCTGGCACATCCCGAGGTGACGGAGCTGGCCAGGACGGTCTCCACGGACCCGTCGAAGGTGCTGTCCGGATCGAACGAGGTGAACACCGACCGGGGCACCCTCGGCGAGTCGGTCCGCGCGAAGGTCCCGGTCCTGAACACCGACGGCGTGGTCGTCGGGTTCGTGAGCGTCGGTGTCTCCACCGAACGCCTGGGCTCCGAGACCCGCACCGACATCGTCGCGATCGCGCTCCTCGCGCTTGCGGCACTGGGTATCGGCGCGGTGGGTTCGGTGCTGCTGGCCCGTCGGTGGCGCCGGCTCACCCTGGGTTTGGAGCCCGACGAACTGGCCGAGCTCGTCCGGGAACAGGGGGCGGTGCTGCACTCGATGGCCGACGGCGTGCTCGCCGTCGACGCCGACGGCATCGTGCGCGTCGTCAACGACCGGGCGCGTGCGCTGCTCGACATCGACGCCCCGGTCGGCACCCCCGCCGGCGACCTCGGCCTGACCCCGCGGGTGGCGACCGTCCTGGCGACGCCGACCGACGAACCCCTCGCCGCCGGTGTCGGCGAACGGGTGGTCCTGGTGAGTTCCCATCGGGTGCGGGCCGACGGTCGCGACCTCGGCATGGTCCTGTCGGTGATCGATCGCACCGACGTCGAAGCACTCAGCCGCGAGGTGGATTCGATCAGGTCGATGAGCACCGCCCTTCGCGCACAGCGCCACGAAACCGCCAACCGGATGCACGTACTCGCCGGCCTACTCCGGCACGGGCACGCCGACGAAGCGCTCGCCTACCTGGACGAGGTCACCGGAACCGGACCGGGAGGGGCGCTCCTCGGCGGACTCGACAATGTGCGCGAACCACACCTCCACGCGTTTCTCGACGCGAAGGCGGCTCAGGCGCGCGAGCGCCGGGTGGTGCTGCGACTCGGCGACCAGACCTGGATTCAGGGCGTGCTCACCGAACCCGTCGTCGTCACCACCGTGGTCGGCAACCTCGTCGACAACGGGATCGATGCCGCGACCGGACCGGACGGTGGACAGCCCGGTGAGGTCGAGGTCGAGGTCATCGCCGACGGCGACACGGTCCTGGTCACCGTCGGGGATTCTGGACCCGGCATCGCCTTCGAGGACCCCTACGACGTCTTCGCCGAGGGCGCCACGACCAAATCGGGCGCGCACGTACCCGGCGGCCGCGGTATGGGACTCGCCCTGGCCCGGCAGATCGCGCGCCGGGTCGGCGGCGCCGTGTGGGTCGCCGATGCGGGGGGTCGCGGCTCCGCGGATGATGACGAACCGGGCGGGGCCGTGTTCGTCGCCCGCCTGCCCGGCGTGCTCGCGCCGACGGACGAGGCCGAAGACGACTCGTACAGCCAGACCGACGAACCGGGAGTGACCCCATGACCGACGACCTCGGCGTCCTGATCGTCGACGACGACTTCCGGGTCGCGGCGCTGCACTCCGCGATCGTCGACGCCGTCCGGGGCTTCTCGGTGCGAGCCCGGGCGGGCAGCATCGGTGCGGCACGTCAGGCGATGGCCGAGCACCCCGACATCGATCTCGCACTCCTCGACGTCTACCTGCCGGACGGCTCGGGCATCGAACTGGTCGCCGAACTCGACTGCGACTGCTTCATCGTCGGCGCCGAGACCGACGCCTCGGCGGTACGAAGCGCGATGCGTGCCGGTGCGCTCGCCTACCTGATCAAACCCTTCGACGACGCCGACCTCGCCCGTCGGTTGGCCGGCTATGCCCAGTACCGGCGGATGCTGGCGGGCGAGAACGTCGACCAGCACGCCGTCGACGCAGCGCTGTCGGCACTGCGGTTCGGCACCCGCGCCGCGGACCGGGCCGAGGGTGGCTCGCCGACCGAACAGCGCATCCTGGCGTTGTTCGCCGAGGGCGCTCCGCTGTTCGCCGACGATGTGTCGCGGGAGATCGGCATCGCGGCACCGACCGCGCGGCGGCACCTCGCGAACCTCGTGGCGGCCGGGCGGTTGACGATGTCGCTCCAGTACGGCACCACCGGCCGGCCCCGGCAGGAGTACCGGCTGCCCGGGGCGTGACAACGGGATCGGTCGGCGCGGGACGCGGGGACCGGCCCGAGGATTAGAGTGGTGATCCATGACGATGCATGTCGAGACCGGTAATCCGGATCTGATCACAGTGGATGTCCCGACCCATTGGTACAACCTCGCGGCCGAACTCGACACGCCGATCCCGCCGCACCTGCATCCGGGCACCAAGGAACCGGTCGGTCCGAGCGATCTCGCCGCGTTGTTCCCGAGCGGCCTCATCGCGCAAGAGGTGTCCACCGAGCCCTACATCGAGATCCCCGAACCGGTGCGCGAGATCTACCGGATGTGGCGGCCGTCGCCGCTGATCCGCGCGCGTCGTTTCGAGGAGGCGCTCAACACCAGGGCGCGGATCTACGTGAAGTACGAGGGCGTCAGTCCGGTCGGCAGCCACAAGACGAATTCGGCTGTCGCGCAGGCGTACTACAACAGCCTCGACGGTGTCACCAAACTGACGACGGAGACCGGAGCCGGTCAGTGGGGGAGCGCACTGGCGTTCGCGGGTGCGCAGTTCGGCATCGACGTCGAAGTGTGGCAGGTCCGTGCGTCGTACAGCTCGAAGCCCTACCGGGGGTTCCTCATCCGCACCTACGGCGGGACCATCCACCCCAGTCCGTCCGAGCTGACCGAGTCGGGTCGCGCGATGCTCGCCAAGGACCCGAACACCACGGGCAGCCTGGGGATGGCCGTCAGCGAGGCCGTCGAGGTCGCCGCCTCGAACCCCGACACCCGTTACGCGCTGGGCAGCGTGCTCAATCACGTGGTGCTGCACCAGAGTGTCATCGGGCAGGAGGCCGTCGACCAGCTCAACGCGGTGGAGCCGGGTGGTGCCGACGTCGTGTTCGGTTGTGCCGGAGGCGGTTCGAACCTCGCGGGGTTGTCGTTCCCGTTCCTGCGGGAGAAGCTGCACGGCCGCTCGGATCCGCGCGTCATCGCCGCCGAGCCCGCCGCGTGCCCGTCGATCACGCAGGGGGAGTATCGGTACGACCACGGTGACGTCGCCGGACTCACCCCGTTGCTCAAGATGCACACGCTCGGTATGGATTTCGTGCCCGACCCGATCCATGCCGGTGGTCTGCGCTACCACGGCATGGCGCCCGCGCTGAGCCACACGGTGGAGCTCGGTCTGGTGCAGGGCGTTGCCATCTCCCAGCACGACGCGTTCTCCGCGGGCGTGCAGTTCGCCCGGACCCAGGGCATCGTCCCGGCTCCCGAGTCGACACACGCGATCGCGGCCTGCGCCGCGCACGTCGCCGACAGCGACAAGGACGAGGTCGTCGTGATCGGACTGTCGGGCCACGGGCAACTCGATCTGCCCGCGTATGCCGAGTTCCTCGAGGGCAACTTCTGACTCGACCCGGAACCGTGATCCCGGCGATGCGGACGGTCGGCATCGACCTGTCCGCATCGCCGGCGAAAACTGCTGTCGCATGCGTCGATTGGGATGCCGGCAAGGCCGTGCTCACCGATCTCGTCGTGGGCGCGGACGACACCGCCGTCCGGCGCCTCGTCGAGGGGGCGACCCGCATCGGGATCGATTCCCCATTCGGCTGGCCTGACGAGTTCGTCGACTTCGTCGTCGCGCATCATCGCAACGACTTGCCGAAGGGGCGAGAACTCGACGACATCGCCCGTCGACGACCACTTGCATTACGTCGCACCGATCTGCGGATCGTCGACGCCGGCGTCGGTCGCCCGCTCAGCGTGTCGGCGGACCAGATCGCGCACGTCGCGTTCCGATGCGCCGGCCTGCTCTCGGACCTGGGAGTCGACGACCGCGTCGACGGGTGGGCGGTCGAGGCGTACCCCGCGGGGGCACTCAAACGATGGGGACTGACCTCGCGCGGATACAAACGTGCCGCCAACGTTTCGGTGCTCGCCGGACTCGTCGTGGCATTCGAAGAAGCTGCGCCATGGTTGGATCTCGGCGATCATGCCGAGACCATGGCCCGTGACGACGACGCGTTCGACGCCGTGATCACCGCATTGATCGCGCGTGCCGCCGAGCTCGGCCGGACCATCTTGCCCGATGCCACCGACCGGCCGGTCGCCGCGCGGGAGGGTTGGATCCACGTACCCACCGCCGAACTGGCGGAACTGATCTGAATCGTGGTCTCGATCAGTCCAGCGACAACCGCATGAGCACGCGCGGGAAACCGGCGAGGACCGACGAGGTGTCTGCCGCCTTGGTGAAACCGGCCTTCTCGAACAGGCCGCGGGTTCCGACATAGGCCATCGTCAGATCTACTCTGGCGCCCTGATTGTCGACGGGGTAGCCCTCGATCGCCGGCGCACCGTTCGACCGCGCGTAGTCGACGGCCCCGGCCAGCAGTGCGTGCGAGATCCCCTGCTTGCGATGACCGGGGCGGACCCGGATGCACCACACCGACCACACCGGCAGGTCGTCCACGTGGGGGATCTTCCGGTTCCGGGCGAAGGTCGTGTCCGCGCGCGGCGAGACGGCCGCCCAACCGACGACCTCGCCCGCGTCGTCGTAGGCGAGCACACCCAGCGGAATGCCGCTGTCGCACAGCTCTTTCACGAACTCTCCGCGCTGCTCGCGGACCAGCTCCTGGTTCTGCTTGCTCGGGATGCGGTAGCTCAGGCACCAGCAGACGTTCGACGTCGGTTTCTTCGGACCGACCATCGTGGCGATGTCGTCGAAGATCGTCGCGGGCCGGACCTCGATGGGCATGCGGCCCATCGTCGTCGGCTCGGTCCGGGACGGCAAGCGGGCCGGTGTCAGCCCGGTGGCTGTCGCTCACGCCCCTGCTCCCTCATCCGAAAGAACGACATAACCATTGCTCCCTGAGGTGCGAGGAGCGCCAGCGACGAGCCACGAAGGGTCAGGGAGCCGACTGTGCCGGTCCGGCCCCGAAGACGGTCCGGTACCAGATCGCGGTGAGGATCTCGATGGCCGTGTCGTCGTCGGGGATGGGTCCGGCGGCGTCACCGCGGACCGCAAGCCAGGTCCAGCACGTGGATTCGAGGGTCGCGACCAGCGCGGACGCCAGCGGCTCGAGCGGCAGCCCGATGGAGTAACCCGCGCGCTCGGCACCGTGCAGACCGGACAACACCTGCTTCACACCGGACACCCGGTTGGCCAGCCAGCGGTTGCGGAAATCGTCGTCGGTCATCGACATCTGGAACAGGCCGATGATCTCGGGCAGGTACTTCTTGTATGTCGTCCAGTACGCGGTCACGGCCGCGCGGACGCTCGCCTCCGGCTCGGTGTGCCGGGTCGCGAGCGACTGCTCCACCACTTCGTCCGAGAATTGATCCAGCAGGGCTTCGAGCAGTCGGTCCTTGCTGTCGTAGTAGTTATAGAACGAACCGGTCGACCGGCCGGCAGCGGCGGAGATGTCCGAGATCTTGGTGTTCAGGTAGCCCTTTTCGGCGAACGTCCGGCGCGCGGCGTCGAGAAACGCGGCCTCGGTCTGGCGACCTTTGTTCGTCGGCGGCACCGTGAGCTCCTTCCGCGGACCGATTCTCCATCGAACCATGGGGACGGTCGATGACCGCACTCGGATCGACGGAAAGTGTGACCCTTGTCATCTTCTGAACCTGAATCTAGCATCAGAAAAACGCAGAGACAGGAGTTCGGCATGGAATCGTTCGTCCAGCACCGCAAGGGGCGCACGCCTCGGCAGGTGCACCGAGATGTCGCCGATCTGAAAGACGATGAGCTCGGACGATACGGTTTCACCGGCCGCACGGCACATCTGTATCGACGCAACGACCCGACGCAGTTCCGGGCGGTGGGCACCCACACCGGCGTCGATCGAATCGTCACCGACCTCGCGCCCACCGACCAGAACGACCCCGCGGGTGAGCCGCTGCTGATGTTCCATAACGAGGACTGCCGGATTTCTTTGAGTCGTCGGAAAGAGGCCGCTCCGTTCTGGTTTCGCCCGGTCGACGGCGACGAACTCGTCTTCGTCCACGAGGGCACCGGGTATTTCGAGACCGAGTTCGGTCGATTGCCCTACCGGCCCGGCGATTACGTATATCTCCCCAAGGGGTGCACCTATCGTCAGGTGCCCGACGGTGCGTCGTTGCTGCTCGTCATCGAGGCGGTCGACGAGTTCCGGGTGCCCGAACCGGGCGTACTGGGCAGGTTCTTCCCCTTCGACTCCTCGCTCGTCGTCGTTCCCGAGGCGGAGGCGTTCGACGGTGACGGCCGAGACGAGTACGAGGTGCGGTTCCGGCAGCGAGAGGGGCAGACATCGCTGTTCTACCCGTTCCACCCGCTCGACGTAGAGGGCTGGCGTGGAGACAATTTCCCGTTCACGTTCAACATCGAGGACTACGACGTCATCACCTCCGAGACGGTGCATCTGCCGCCCACGGTGCATCTGTTCATGCAGGCGACCGGGGTGTACGTGATGAACTTCCTGCCGCGCCCCGCCGAGGCGCGCAGAGGTGCCGAACGGCTGCCGTGGTACCACCGGAACACCGACTTCGACGAGATCGCGTTCTTCCACGGCGGCAGCATGTTCGGAGTCGGCATGCCGCCGGGCCTGATCTCCCACGCACCCCAGGGGATGCATCACGGCATCCCGGAGCGGGCGCGAGAGCGTTCCCGGCGCAAGTTCGACGAGTTCGACCGCGTGGAATGGCAGGTGATCTCGATCGACACCCGTCGACGGTTGATCGCCGCACCCGCACTTTTCGAATCCGGGGTCGCGGACTCCGCACAGGCCGGCGCCGGGTCACGAGTATGAGCGACCGGGGGGACGTGCCTCGTCACGACTACGACCGCATTCCCTATCTCGTTGTCTTCGATGATCTCTCGGCGTACCAGGACACCTACGGCGGGGTGACCGAGAGTGTGGTGCTCGAGAGCTACCTGCTCCGCCCCTGTGGCGTGCCGTCGAAGAACGTCATCGTCTTCATGCACCCGATCGGGGGCGGCGCCTACTTGCCGATGACCAATGCGCTCGCCCGCGCCGGCCACCATGTCATCTACTGCAACAGCCGGTATCGCGGCGTCGACAGTGCGTTGATCATGGAGAAGGTGGTGCAGGATCTCGGTGCGTGCGTGAAGGATGCGCGCGAACGCCTCGGTTACGAGAAGGTCATCCTGGCCGGGTGGAGCGGCGGCGGCGCACTGTCGCTGTACTACCAGCAGCAGGCACAGCACGCGACGGTCGCCGCCACACCTGCCGGGGAACCGCCGGACCTGACCGCCCTCGACCTCCCCGCCGCCGACGGCATGATGCTGCTCGCGGCGCACGTCTCGCGGCACGGGACCCTGACCGAGTGGATGGACCCGTCGATCCTCGACGAGTCGGATCCCGACAACCGCGATCCGGAGCTGGACCTCTACAATCCCTCGAACCCGAACCATCCGCCGTACTCGGCGGAGTTCCTCGACCGTTACCGCGCGGCGCAGATCGACCGCAACCGGCGGATCACCGCCTGGGTGAAAGAGCGACTCGTCGATCTGCGCGGGCGGGGCGAACCGCTGATGGAGCGCGGTTTCATCGTGCACGGAACGATGGCCGATCCGCGCTGGCTCGACCTGACCGTCGACCCGAGCGATCGCAAGCTCGGTTGCTATCTGGGTGATCCGCGGATCGTCAACATGGGCCCGGTCGGACTCGCCCGGTTCACCACGCTGCGAAGTTGGCTGTCGCAGTGGAGCTTCGACGACGCCAACGGCGACGGTCCCCGGTGTGCGGCCGATCTCGCGGTCCCGACACTGGTCATCGGCAACTCCGCCGACAACGCGTGCACGCCCAGTCATACGCACCGCCTCTTCGACGCGGTCGGTCATCCCGACAAGACCCTGCACACCATTGTCGGTGCGACGCACTACTACTCGGGCCGAGACCAGATCCCACACCTGAAAGAGGCGGTCGGGACCATCACCGAGTGGCTGGCCGAGCGGTCGTGGGCCAACTGACGGCCTGGGTTCGCTGAAAACCGCCCGGTGGAAAGTGCTCGGGGACGTAGCGCCCGGTGTCCGTTTCTGATGGGCGGTTATCAGCTTGGCTTTCTCCAGGCAGGCGACCGGGTGCGGTGGTACCCCCGAGCGATGATCTCGGCGATGTCCGCATAGGTGTCGGCCCAGTCGCCGAACACCTGTGCATAGGTGACCCGCAACGGAAAGTAACCGCGTGAGATCAGCTTTCGGTCTCGAGTGCGATCCTCCTCGTACTTCTCGATTCCGGAGTGGTGTTCGACGCTGTCCAGCTCGAGCGCGAGCCGTTCTCCGACGAGCAGATCGACCCATCCGACACTGGGTACGTGGTGCTGGACCGTGACTCGCAAGCCGGCGCTTCTGAGACGCAGGCGGGCTGCTGTCTCGGTTCCCGACGCGGCGAGTCGGTGAGTCTTCTCGATGGCGCGCTTGATGAACATCGGCGCGTCATCGAACTCGGTGCGGAGTCGTGCGGGCGTGATCTTGCCGGTGTTGAGTGCGGAGTCGCACAGGATGACGAATCCCTCGACGTCGAAGCACCGGGCGGCGTACTGCAATGCTGTCGCGACATCGTCGACGGCGCCGTCGGCCGGGGTCGGCCGGCCTACCGTCGGCACCTGTCGTGGGATCGGCGACGCTCGTGGCGCGTCACCCGCGAATGCACTTGTTCGGGATGTTCAGGTATCCAGAGTCCGTGGCGTCGTAGCGCGGTCGCACAGGAGACGACGCCGTGATCGGCGACGGCCCCGACCACTTCTGGATCGGCGGACTCGGTCCGATACCACCCATGGCGTATCGACGAGAGCGTGCCGGAACGGCACGCATCCCGGATCGATGCGGCGGTCTCGCCGGCGGCCAGGAGTTGATGGGTGGCGACGACGCCGCCGAACCCCTCGGTGAGCTCGTCGAAGGTCATGCGGGACAGTGTCGGTCGTGGCGGCGGGCAGAACCCGGCGTCCGAGACGTCTGTGGATAACTACGTCAGCCATCTGAAAACCGCCCGTGGAAAACGGACAGCCGACAGACCGTCGTCGGGTCCGCTCCACCGGGCGGTTTTCAGACGACGGTCATTCCAGCAGCTTCTTCTGCACCTTGCCCATCGCATTGCGCGGGAGGGACTCGACGAACCGGATCTCGCGCGGCCGCTTGTGATTCGACAGCTCGCCGGCGACGAACTCGATGAGCTCGGTGTCGGCGACCTGGTCGCCGACGACGTAGGCGACGATGCGTTGGCCCAGGTAGTCGTCGGGGACGCCGATCACCGCCACCTCGCGGACCGCCGGGTGGGCGAGCAGGACGGTCTCGATCTCGCCGGCCCCGATGCGGAACCCGCCGGACTTGATGAGGTCGGTCGCTCGTCGGCCGACGATGCGGTGCATCCCGTCCCCGTCGATGACCGCGACGTCACCGGTCGCGAAAAAGCCGTCGGAAAGCCAGGATTCGGCAGTCGCATCCGGACGATTCAGATACCCGGACGCCATCATCGGGCCGCGGACGTGGAGATCGCCCACGCTCTCGCCGTCGTGGGGCAGCGGCTCACCGTTCTCCACCAGCCTGGTCTCCACGTGGGCGAGCGGGAGACCCACCCATCCGGGCCGGCGCTGTCCGTCGACGCGCGTGCTGACGGTGATCAGTGTCTCGGTCATGCCGTAACGCTCGACGATCTCGTGGCCGGTGAGCTCGTGGATCCGCTCGAAGACCGGCACGGGAAGCGGGGCGCTGCCCGACACCAGGACGCGCGCCGACGACAGCGTCTGTGCCGCAGTCGGATCGGCGGCGACGCGGCTCCACACCGTCGGCACGCCGAAGAACATGGTCGCGCCGGATCCGGCGGCACCGGCTTAGGTGTCCGCGGTCGGGGTGACGGTGTGGATCAGTCGCCCGCCCCGTCGCAGGGGACCCAGGACCCCCAGGATCAACCCGTGGACGTGGAACAGCGGAAGGCCATGCGCCAGAGTGTCGTCGGCGGTCCACAGCCACGCATCGGCGAGTGCGTCGAGGCCCTCGGCGATGCTCTGCCTGGTGATCGGAACACCTTTGGGGAGGCCGGTCGTGCCGGAGGTATAGAGGATCAGTGCGGTCGAATCGGCGTGCGGTTCCGGGTGACGGTGCCACGATTTCGCGTAGCGGCGGACCGGGATGACGGGCAGGGTCGGCGCGGTGGGGGCCTGTCCGAGCCACGCCTGTGCCCCCGAGTCCGCGAGGATGTGCTCGAACTCGCGCGGCCCGGAGTCGGGCGGAACGGGGACGACCGGCACCCCGGCGATCAGCGCGCCCACCACCGCCAGCACCGTCTCCACCGTCGGCGTGGCCAGTACCGCGACGGTTCGGGCACCGGCGATCCGTTCGGCGACCGCCGTCGCGGCCCCGACGAGGTCCTCGCGCGACAGCTTGTCGTCGCCGACCCGGATCACGGCGGGGTCGTCCGGTGCGGTGGGGGTCAGGGTGGGCAGCAGCACGTGTTCACTGTGCCACGACGGGTCCATCCCGCCCGTCACCTGCGCAGATCGCCGAGGTCACACGGCGTGCGCCCCTCACGCCGACCGCCGTCGGCGGTGGGACACCCCGACCCGCACTCCTGAGCGCATGCCCTCGGCGCCGATGGCATGATCTCGTGCACACGCAGCGACCGATCGGGGGCAACGATGTCTGAGCGCTTTCACCTGAGCACCATGCGCCTACGAGACCCGGCCGAACCGGGCCGGACGGCCAGCACGCTCGAGCTCTTCTTCGATCTGGTCTTCGTGGTCGCGGTCAGCATCGCAGCCGTCCAGCTCCATCACGCACTCACCGAGAACCACATCGTCGACGGGGTCGTGTCGTACGCCTTCATCTTCTTCGCCATCTGGTGGGCGTGGATGAACTTCACCTGGTTCGCGACATCGTTCGGCACCGACGACTGGCTCTACCGGGTGCTCACCTTCGTCCAGATGGCGGGTGTGCTGGTGCTGGCCGCCGGGATCGAGCCCGCCTTCGTCGACCACGAGTTCACCCTGGTCGTGTTCGGCTACGTGGTCATGCGCGTCGCGATGGTCGCGCAGTGGTTGCGCGCTTCCGGCTCTGCCGGAGACCGCCGCCGGACGACCCGGCTCTATGCCGCCGGGATCGCCGTCGTCCAGATCTTGTGGCTGCTATGGCTGTTCGTACCGTCGGGAGCAGCCGCAACCATCGGGTTCGTGATGCTCGTCGGTGCCGAGCTCGCGGTGCCGGTGGTCGCCGAGAAGCAGGGAAACACTCCGTGGCATCCGCATCACATCACCGAACGGTACGGACTGTTCACGCTGATCCTGCTCGGCGAGAGCCTGTTGGCGTCGTCGAACGCCATCATCGAGGCCCTGCACAACGAACAGGAGCTCGCCCCGCTGATCTCGATCGCGATCCTCACGTTCATCGCGACCGCCGCGCTGTGGTGGATCTACTTCTGGCCGCCGCACCACCGGGCCATCGGATCGCTCGCCGACTCCCTTCGATACGGATACGTCCACTACTTCGTCTTCGCCGCTGCCGGTGCCTTCTCGGCCGGTATCGAGGTCGAGATCGACGTCCTGACCCACCACAGCGAGCTGACGGAAACCCAGGCGTCGTTCACGGTCACGATCCCCATTGCCGTCTTCATCCTGGGCATCTGGTGGATTGCTCTGCGCGCCAACGCTGATCGCGTGGTGAACACCGTGGTACCGGTCGGTGCCGTGCTGGTCCTGCTCGACCCGGTCATCCCGGTCCCGTTCGCCTTGACCGCCGTCTTCCTCGTCGCGATTGTCGTCGTCCTGGTCCTTCGACCACCACTCACCACAACCGGTGACCCGTACGCGTGACTACCGCATCGCCGCCATGATGCCGGTGAGCAGCCAACTGCGTAATCGCGCGGTGCTCCAGTTCCGTTCGACGGTGAAGTAGCGATGGGTCGCCGGGCCGGTGAGATAGCTCAGAATGTCGGCGAATTCGTCGACCCGGGTGTCGGAGATCAGGCCCCGGTGGACGAACCAGTGGCAGCCGGTGTGCACGTCGTCGAGCCGGCGGAGCTCAGACCGCTCGAGTTGTTCGCCGATGGCCGGGTCGGTGTCGGCCGCCAGCGTCGCGGCATGCCATAGATCGGCGATCCGGCTGTTCGCGGCGACGACGTGGTCGACGTACCGCCCGATGGCGCGATCGGTGTCGGTGTCGTTCATGATCGCGATGAACTCGGGTCGCTCGAGCAGCGAGACGAACTTCTCGTCACCGGTGAAGGCGCGTTCGAGGACGGCCGTCATGAGGGACGCTTTCGACCCCGCCTGATGCACGGTGCCGACGGACACCCCGGCCTGCTGCGCGATCTGCTGCACGGTGGTCCGCGAATATCCCTGCTGGACGAATAGAGCCTGGGCGGCGTCGAGGATGCGTGTCCGCGTCTGCGCGGCGCTGATCGCGCGCTTACGCGGTGTGTAGGGGCGTTTGCTCACGCCGGCCTCCGGTCGGGTCGGACTCCAACGACAACGATAGTAGTGGCATTGCTGGGCTTCGCCCAAAGGTCGATCACGGTCCCCGAATTCACTTAGCCCGCTGAAGTGCAAAGATGGGACCGATCGCGTGAGAGCGCTCATCCGACGTCTAATTTGGTTAGAGTCAAGCTCTACCCAAATGGAGGATTGATGTCGACCATTCTGGTGTGCGCCACCCCGCTGGCAGGACACGTCGGTCCGCTCACCGCTGTCGGACGTGTGCTCGCGGATCGGGGTCACGAGGTGATCATGCTGACCGGCTCGCGTTTCGCCGAGCGGGTTGGCGACGCCGGGTTGACCGTCGAATCGCTGACCGGAGTCGCCGATCTGGACGAACGTGACCCCGACAGCTTCACCCCCGATCGGCATCGGTACCGCGGATTGGCGCTGTCGCGCTATCAGGTCGAGCGGACGTTCATCGCGCCGCTGCCGGAGCAGGCGACGGCGGTGGCGTCGGTCGTCGGCCGCCGGGGCGTCGACGTGATCCTGTGCGACGGCACCTTCGCCGGGATCATCCCCCTGCTGTCTCGACCACCGGGCCGGCGGCCTCCGGTGATCGGTGTCGGCACCATGCCGCTCGCTCAGTCCAGTCCCGACGTCGCCCCCTTCAACAGTGGCTTGCCGCCGATGTCCGGTCCACTGGGTCGGCTCCGTAACCGGTTGGCTCACATGGCAGTACGGCGGGTGTTGTTCGCGTCCACGCAGTCCTCGGTGCGTGACCTGGTCCGACGGGCCGGGGGCTCGCTTGATCATTTCGTCCTCGACCTGTCCAGGGCGTTCGACCGTTTCGTTCAGTTGGGCCCGGCCGAATTCGAGTATCCGAGATCAGATCTCGCGCCGAACACGGTGTTCGCGGGGCCGGTGTTCCCTGGCGGTGCTGTTCCCCGCCGCCGTGGTGGTCGGAGATGGTCGACGACGACCGCCCGATCGTTCACGTCACCCAGGGCACGCTCGACAACGACGACTTCTCCCAACTGATCGAACCCGCCGTCGCCGGGCTGGCCGAGATGGACGTCCAGGTCGTCGTGACAACCGGCGGTGCGGACCCGGATCCCGTGCCGCGGAACGACAACACGCGGGTCGCGCGGTTCCTCGACTACGACGCCCTGTTGCCGCGCACATCGGTGCTGATCACCAACGGCGGCTACGGCGGAGTGCTGCAGGCACTGCGCCACGGCGTGCCCGTCGTCGTCGCACCAGGGGGTGAGGACAAGCCCGAAGTCGCGGCTCGGGTGGCGTACTTCGGGGTCGGCGCAGATCTGGGGACCCGGCGACCCGCTCCTGCGGACCTCGCCGCGACGGTACGCCGCATCCTGGCCGACGACGGCGTTGCCGTTCGGTGTCGGCAGATGGCGCATGCGATCGCCGGTTACGACTCGACCCAGACGATCGTGACCGAAGTCGATCGGGCGGTTCGTCGATCGACCCGCTCATCCTGACCCGCCGCGCGGTCGGTGTCATCCGGATAGCCGAATGTCGGCGCACCTGCCGACGACAACCGAGAAAGAGAGCCCGACATGAGTGATGCACGAGCAGTCATCGACGCGCACATCGATGCCTTCAACGACCGCGCACCGGAGAACGAACCATGGTCCGCCGATGCGGAATTGGTCTCGCCGGGTGGGGTGTTCACGGGACGGGAGGGCGTACTGGGTTTCCTGTCCGTCTTCCAGGGCGCCTTCTCCGACGGTCGCCTCACCGTCGGTTCGTATGTCGTCGACGACGACAACGCCTCGGTGGAGGGCACGTTCGACGGTGTCCACGACGGTGTGTTGCAGAGTCCGTCGGGTCCGGTCGAACCCACCGGACGGCCTGTCTCGTTCCGATGGAGTGCGACCTACCGCATCGACGGCTCGGAGCTGATGTCCGAGCACCTGTACTTCGATCAGCTCGACTTCCTCGGGCAGCTGGGTGTGCTCCCCGGATGAGTCGTGCTCGGCGCCGGTTGATCAGGGTCTTCGCGGCCGCGCTCGTCGCCGGACCGATCGTCTCGGGTACGCAGGGAATCGTCTCGGCGGCACCGGTATCCGCGCCGGCGTCGGTGATCAGCAGTGTGGCGGTCGGGCCGCAGCGGCACGATCTGGTGATCCGTTCGGCCGCGATGGGCCGGGACGTGCCGGTGAGCGTGCTGCACCCGGCGCACTCCCGGTCGCGCGGGACGCTGTATCTACTCGACGGGGGCGGCCACAAGACGGCGATCAGCGACTGGATTCGGGAAGCCGGCGCGGACAGGTATTTCCGCGACAAGGACGTCAATGCAGTGCTGCCCGGCGGCCAGGGGGCGTTCTACACGAACTGGCAGCACGACGACGCGACGTTCGGGCGTCCGCAGTGGGAGACGTTCCTGACCGTCGAACTGCCGTCGCTGATCGACGGCCGGTTCCACGGCAACGGGCGGAACGCGATCGCGGGCCTGTCCGTGGGCGGACAGGCCGCGTTCACACTCGCGACGCGCCGGCCGGGCCTGTACACGGGCGTCGGCTCCATCAGCGGTTGCCCGTTCACGACCGGCCCGGTGCACGAAGGGCAGATCCGAGCCGCGATCATCCGGGACGGTGGGGATCCCACCAACATGTGGGGTCCATGGAACGCGCCGGGATGGGCCGACCACGACCCGGGTCGCCGCCTGCCGGCCCTCGTCGGGAAGCGCGTCTTCATCGCGTCCGGGACCGGCGCGCCCGGCCCCCTCGATCAACGCACCCGGCTCGACCCGGGCCGGCACCGTGGGGAGAAGATCGCGACGGGAGCGGTGCTCGAGAACTCGGTCAACGCGTGCTCGAACGAGTTCGCTCGCCGGATGAGGTCCGAGGGACTGCAGCCGGTCGTCCATTTCCGTGCGATCGGAACGCACGCATGGCCCTACTGGGCCGACGATCTGCCCGTGATGTTCGCCGCACTCGCACCCGGTCTCTGACAGCCCACGAGTGACTTCGCGCCATTCCGGGTACACCGCCCGTATGGCTGACAACGACCCCGCCCGCAAACCGTTCAACCCGCAGAACCCCGACCCGTCCAGCACGGCGGGACTCGAACCCGGCGGCGGGGTGGCGCCCGGTGACACACCGCCGGCGGAATCCGCGGTCGGTGGAGAGGAGCACGAACCGCCGCAACGCAGGCGTGCCGGCGGCGTGATCGTCATCGCCGTCGCGGCGATCATCTTTCTCATCGTCGCGCTCGGTCTGATCGGCCGCGCCGTGGGGCTCTTCTAGGGTTCAGCGCCGTCACCCGGCGTCGACGGGCAGCGGACACGCCGCCAGCGGATCGCCAGCGCGATTTCACCGATGCCGACGACGAAGAGCACGGGTTGTAGGAAGAAGAACACGTGCAGCAGCGCGATCTGGATGATGATCCAGACCATCAGCGACGACCCGGCGAGCAGGCCGCCGATTATGCCCAACCGCGCGGGCACGGACGGGACGGCGGCGACCACGGCAGCCACCAGGTGGGGTAACGCGACTACGGCGATCAGTGCGACACCGGGAGCGGTCCAGGTCTCGAACGGCGTGTGGGTGAGCCACTCCCGCGGCATCGACCACTGATCGGTCATGATAGCCGAGCCGCCGGCGAGTGCCGACAACGACACGAACAGCTCCATCCCGGCGAGCGTCCACGCCGTGCCGGTCCGTCGGTTCCCGATCCCCCGTTCGTCGAGGGAGTCGGCAGGCGCGGTCATGGTCGGAAGTCTGCACCGTCCGAGAGCCTCTGCCGTGAGGCAAAGGACACCAACTGAGCCGCACGTCGGCCACGGCGGCGGTGTCAGGGGCGCACCCAGCCGTCGGCGATGAGCTCGACCAGCAACTGGGCCTTGTTCCCGATCGGCCGGCCGGCTTCCTCGTAGCGTCGGGCGACACGCCGATAGTGCTCGCGCACCGTGCTCTCGGCGATCTCGTGGACACGCGACGTCTGACGCAGCGTCGCACCCAATGTGTAGGTCTGGAGGATCTCCAGCTCCCGCTGGGTGATGCGTACCCGGTTCGCAAGTGTGGGTGCGGACGGCGGGGTCGGCGGCCCCACCGCAGTCTCGAGCGCCCGCTGCAGCTCGTCCTCGGCGGCCGGGGCCCGCGGTGAGACACGGATGTGATCGAAGCCCGCGACCCCGTTGCCCACGAAGATGACGTTGACGGTGCGCAGCGATGCCACCCGCCGGACGAATCCGAGCATCGCGGCCGACCGCACCAGAATCGCGCTCGGGTTCCGTAGGGCAGCGAGCTGTGCGGGTTCGACGACCGTCGCGTCGTAGCCGGCGCTCTCCACGAGAGCGGCCAGGGCGGCGTCGAAGATGTCGTGCTCGGCAACGACGGCCGTGATCCGCCGCTCCGGACTCGGCGCGGCAGTGGGCCCGGTGCCGGGGGTCGCCGACCGGGGGGCGTCGTTGAGGGGTACGGACACGTGCCGGGATCTCCTGTCGACTTCGATTCGGCCGGGAGCTGTGAGCCGAACAAACGGCGGGACTCTCTCGGATGATCGACATGACTCGCGATCGGGCATCGAGAATTTATTTCACGAACGCCAACTTCTTCAGCCTTACGAACGTGAGACGGTTTGTCAGCGGTATCTCGGACCTGATGTGGTGATTGCAGGGTAAATAATCACCCTGTCGTCCGATCGGATGCGTGATCGCGCACACCGCGGACATATCGGGCATGATCATGCCTGTGCCGACCGACATGCGGGTCCTCGTCGCCTCCCCGCTGGGACACGTGGTCGCGGTGCCGCTGACCAAGGCGCTCGACCAGGCCACGGTCACCGTTGCCACCGGCCGCGACGAGTTCGTCCAGTGCATCGCCGGCAACGTGCGATTCGACGTCGTGGTGGCGGATCTGATCTGGAACCGACCCGACCTGGAATGGACCTTCGACGGACTCGACGTCATCGACACCCTCGACCACCATGACCGGCACGCGCCGGTTGTCCTGGCGACCCAGGGACACGGGCTGGAACAGGACCATCTCGACGAGGCGCGGTTGCGCGACGAGGTCGCGGGGGTCATCGCCAAATCGGACGGTTTCGCGACGCTGGTCGGTGTTGTGCGCTCGGTGGCGCTCGGCCAGGCCCTGCCCAGGGCCGCGTCGGCGCGCCGTCCACCGCTCTACGAGTTGTTCGATGGTCGGCGCGGCCATACCGCGGGCCGTCTCGCGGGGGCGATTGCGTCGGGCAGCGCCTCGGACAACGCCTCATTGGCCCGCGCCGCCAAGGTGTCGCCGAACACGGCGAACAAGGTGACGAGCCACTACCTCGGGCCCATCATCGTCGAGCGCGGTGAGCACGACGCATCGCTGCCGATGACCCAGGCCGCCGTCTACCGGTGGTGCGGCCTACACGCGCGATACCTGATCAGCTGGTGCCGACGCCACGGGCACTCCGACGTCCTCGGATCGATGCCCACGTGATCAGTTCGGTTGATCAGTTCGCGTGAACCCCGACGGTCCGGTCTCGCGCTGGAGGCGTCGCGGATTCCGGCACGCTGATCCCGCTCCGCTCGCCGAACCACCGCAGGATCTCGACACCGGCGAGGGCCCCGGTGCCGGCGGTGATCGCGAGCCCGGGCGCCGACCAGCCGAGTGCTTCCAGCTCACCGTGCCGCGGGCGGATCGCGTGATCGGCGGCGAGCAACAGGTCGGTGTCGAGCCAGCCGTCGCCGGCCGCGCAGAGCACTGCCGAGTCGTCGAGGGTGCCGTCTGCGACGAGCCGTCGCCGGACTTCAGCGATGGCCGCCGACTTGGTCACCGGCTGCGGGGCCGCGTAGATCTTGCGACCCTGCTGGGATGCCGTCCAGCCCCGTGCGTCGCACCACTGCTGCCACTGTTCGAGGAACTCCGGCGGTTGGACCGCGGGGTCGACGACCAGGTAACAGAAGAGGTCGTCGGCGGTCCGCAGAGCGGTGACCCAGGAGTCGTCGATGCGTGTTCGGAGTTCGTCGCGGACCTCGTCGAGGGTGGCGCCCGCGCGGGTCACCTCGCGGTCGATGTGCGCACGCCATTCCGGATCGTCGGCGCCGTCGACGAGGATCCGGCCACCGTTGCTGACCACGGCGTGGCGAAATGGGCTGCCCGGCAGCTCGATCCGGGCAAACTGTGCCGGGGTGCGAGTGGTCGTCGGTACGACGACGACCTCACGTGCCAGACGGGTCATCAGTTCGACGGCGGTCGTGGTCATGTACGACAGCGGCGCGTCGCGGTAGATCTCGACGCACACGGTCTCCAGGGCCGCGAACTGCTCGTCGCCCATGGCGGCGCGTGAGTAGATCATGGTCCGATCGAGATCGGTGGCGACCAGCGCGTTCACGAGTCCTCCTTGATGAGCCCGACACACGAGTACGCGAGATCGGGCGAGACCTCCACGGGCACATCTCGTTCGGCGGCGAGCAACCGGATGTGGCGATGTTCGGGCAGATCGTCGGCGCGCACCAGGATGCGCCACGGTACGCGACGCAGCAGCACCCGCGTCGTCTCGCCGACGCCGGGCTTGACCAGGTTGATCGACGACAGGCCGTACTCGGTCTGGATCTGCTCCACGGAGCGCCAACCGGACCAGTCGGGCCGGCGTGACTCCGGCGTCATCGCCGACACCGTCGCCCGAACTCGGTCGGCGACTGCATCGAACTCGGCGCTGACGGTGTCCAGGAACAGTCCCGAGACATCGAAGTCGGCGAGATGGCGGTAGAACTTCGCTCCGTGGAACTCGCCCGGACCGATGTGGTCGGCATTCAGGACGGTGCGCGAGACCAGGCCGGAGACAGTGGAATTCAGGCAGGCGGAGGCGATGAGGAAGTCGTCCCTGGTGCCGAACAGGGTCGTGCAGGAGCCGGGGTCGGCCAGCACCGCGAGTTCGTCGTGCAATTGCGGCCGGCCGGCGCGCGCGTACCCGTCGACAGCGGCGGTGAGTTCGCGCTGGATGGCACCCTTGCCGGTCCAGCCGTCGACGAAGACGACCGACTCCGCCGGGTGCCGCGCCACGATGTGATCGAGTGCGACGGTGTCGATCCCGCGGGCGCGCACGATCGAGATCGTGTAGTGCTGGGGTTCGATGCCGTGGACGGCCGCCATCCACCGTCGGATCAGGATGCCGACCGGGGTGCCGGCCCGCGCCAGCGACACCAGCGTCGGCGTGGAATGCCGCTCGGCCAGAATGAGTTCGGACACCACTCCGACGGCTTCCGCGAGCCGCTGGGCGGAAGACCGTAGCGTCGCATGGAAGAGTTCCTGGTACTCGCGGCCGGGTTGATACTCGATCGGCAGCGACTCCGCATAGTGGGCCTGACCGGACTGGATTCGACGTTCCCGTTCGCGCAGTTCACCTTCCAGCGCCACGTCGGACAGGTCTTTGAGCAGCCAGGTGACTTCGTCGGCCGCGTACGAACCGAACTCCGGTCCGCACAGCGGTGGTGTGGTGGTGGCGATGTCCATCAGCGCACCGCCTCTCGGGTTCGTGCCAGGGCAGGCTGGTCGGTGGCGGGCAAGACGGCCAGCACCACCGGGTGCCCGGCGGCGGTGAGGACGTCGACGAGTCCACCGGGCGCGCGTAACTCATCGGTGTCCGCCGGCGAGTCGACGATCAGGACGACCTGCGGGTCCGGATGGTCGACGGAGGACACGTTGTAGACATAGCGCGGCGTCTCCGGATCGGGTTCCGGTGCGGTGAACCGGAATCCGCGCCGGAGCGGATACCCCGGGACGTCGTGCACCTGGGCCGGCGACCTCGTGGTGGTCTGGTATCCGGTGGCGAAGCCACGACGCTCCAGCGACTCGGCGATGCACAAGGGTGCGTACATCAGTTCCTCGTGCCCGATCACGACCACCGGGCGCCGCGGATCGAGTTGTGCCGCCACGGTGTCGGCGGCCGCGGTCGCCGCTCGCCGGAAGCCCGTCGAGTCGGTGCGGAGAATTCCGTGCCTGCCGCCGTCGGGAACTGCCGCCGGCCAGTCGAGGGCCACCGCGACTTGGCCGCCGCGCCGGGCTGCCACCGGGTTGAGCTCGTCGGACCGGAGCTGCCACACCTCATCGAGGAGGTCCGGGGGAAGGGTGATCGAGCCGTGCGCGAGCGCCACGTAGGCGACATCGACGCCGAGTTTAGCTGCGAGATCATCGCATTCGGACTTCTGCGCGGGTGTACGCATGTCGACCAGGGACGCCACGACGAACCGCTTACGGGGACGGTCCGCGACGATGGCCTCGATGGCGCCGAGCGCGGTCTTGCCGGTGGAGATCTCGTCGTCGACCAGGATCAATACCTCGTCCGGCGTCACGGGGTCGAGAAATGCGGAATCGCTGGGCTGCAGCAAATGCGTCGTCGCATGTGAATGCCCTTCCTCGAAGGTGCCCGTCACCACCACATCCGGGCGTCTGCGCCGCGTCGAGTGCAGATACCGGGATGCGGAGATGCGTTCGGCGACACAGTGTCCGAGCCCGGTCGCGGTTTCGGCGAAACCGAAGACGACGGCGTCGCGCGCCGCATTCGCGCCGATCTCGGCGACGATCGCGGCGCCGAGGTCGTCGGCGGCGCCACGCACAATCGCGGGCGAGGTCGGGATGTGCTTGCCCAGCACGGTCGAGACCAGCAGATGAGCACGGCGTCGGTTGTGGCGCAAGCCGAGTGAGACGAGGTCGCGGACCGTGTGACCCGGAGTGTCGCCGACGTCGGCGATCTCGACGCCGAAACGTTCGGTCACCCAGTCGATGCCGACGGTGTCCGGATCGTTCACGAGGTGGCCGACCCGGGCGAGGCGAGCGCGGTGAGCAGGTCGACGAACGAGACCCCCTGGCGGGTCACGCCGAAGGCGGCAGCGCGATCGATGACCCGCAAGGCCCAGTTGCGGTGGGGCTTCAGCTCGTTCATCTTGTTGCGGTACGACGACGCCCGTACCCCGCCGGACTCACCGGCCAGGATGTCGAGTGCATCGTGATACTCCTCGTGGGTGACCGCCGACAACGCGTGCACCGCGGCGACATGCGCGGGGTGGATGACGGTCTTGCCGTGCAGGCCGTTGGCGCGATCGAGGGTGATCTCGCGGAGGAGACCGTCCATGTCGCGGCTGACGAGCTGCTGCCGGAAGTAGACGGCGTCGTTCTCGCGGAACGGCGTGTGACGCAACATGGGCTGGAACATGCGCTCGTGGTCGGCGAAGTACTCCCACACCGGCCCCGTCACGACGAAGCCGCTCTCGTCGCTGCGGCCGAGATGGTTGACGATGCCGGCGATCACATCGGCCGCGACCCGGACGTCGTAGATGGTCAGGTCACGATCCCGGCGGATGCCGAAGTGACTACAGATGTCGGTGGCACCGATGCGCACGGCGAGCACGTGGTCGCGGTGCGCGCTCAGGAGCGACGCGAGGGCGGTCAACTCGTCGTCGCGGGTCTCGCGGTGCACGACCGCGGCCGACTCGAGAACCGGCATGACCCAGAGGTGCTTGTCGAGGATCTGTCCG
Source organism: Gordonia hongkongensis (assembly GCF_023078355.1). Classification (NCBI taxonomy): domain Bacteria; kingdom Bacillati; phylum Actinomycetota; class Actinomycetes; order Mycobacteriales; family Gordoniaceae; genus Gordonia; species Gordonia hongkongensis. Next base: position 5,144,311 of record NZ_CP095552.1, on the reverse strand, counting down.
GCAGTGGCAACGGCGTCGAACGCCTCGGGTGCATTCTCCGACGAGAACTTCGGGATGACGAACCCGGTCAGCACCGACGGGGTGTCGAGCGTGGTGGCGATCGGCACTATCCGGTCGGCCGACCGCGGACGGACGAACAGCAACATCGGCCGGCACGGGTTCGCGGCGATAGCGCGCAACGCGGCCACGGCGTGCTCGATCGCCTCGGCCTCCTCGTCGTCGGCGACCGCGTCCTCGAGGTCGATGACCATCGAGATCACACCCTCGGCCCGGCGTCGGCGGATGACCTCGGCAAGATCGGGCCGGGTTGCCGGGACGTACAGGGTGGCGCCCAGCGCGACGGCGAGCCGCTGCGCCGGCCAGGTCGGCTCGATCGGCTCGGGCTGCCGGTGGAAGAGGGAGTTCGAGACCGACGGCTCCAGGTGGTCGAAGTGCCGGATCGTCCCGGGCTCGAGACCGGTGTCGTCGTGTCGTGCAGTGGTGGTCATCCTGCGGCCACCTGTCCTCTCATCCGCGAAACGATCTCGGTGATCCGGTCGTCCACCGCACGCAGCTGCGTCAGGTAGCTCCAGTAGTCGGGGTGGATGCGATCCAGAACCCCTTTGGCGCGCTCGATCCGGTCGGCCTGAGCATCGAGGACCGAGCCCCATTCGTCAACCAGACGGTGATTGACCGCAAAGAGCTGGGCGTCGCGCAGGCGGAAGCGCACGCGCTGCTCCGCGCCCCGCGGGTCGGCGCGCACCTCCCGCAGGAGTCGCAACCGGTCGAGCACGGCGTCGACGGCCTTCTCCGCGACGGCCAGGTCGTCGCGGGCGGCGTCGGCGCGGCCGATGGCCTGGTCGGGGGCAGCATCGACCATCGCGCGGGCGGCCGCGAGCTCGGCGTCGGCGTGTTCGAGCCGTTCGTCGACGACCGAGCCGTTGCGCTGTAGATCGAGGGAGCAATCGGCACTGAACTCCCGGCGCAGCGCCGAGAGGGTGTCGGGGAGTTGCGCGCTCCGGGTGGACACCGCGCTCCGGCGCGTTTCCACCGAACGGATGACCTGCTGCGCGCGGTCGGCGAAGGCGGGGGCATCGGCGAGAAGTTGCTCGAGGCGGCGCGCCGAGCTCAGCACGGCTGCCGCGGCGGTCTGCCGGTCACGCAGCCCCGCGCCCTGGTCGAAAGCCGTGAGCGCACGCGCGAGGTCGTCGGTGGCGTCCGACACCGACTGCAGTCGTGCCACTGCCGGTGCGGTGTTCTCCAGGGCGGTCATCGCCCGGTTGGCGGCCACCCGGGCCTCGTGGTCCTGGGCGTCGGCGGCCCGCGCCGTGGCCCGCGCCCGCTCGAGGGTCTCGGCGTTGGTCTGGGCGAAGTCGCGCATGGAGGCGGTGATCGACCGCAGCGTCTGCGTCGACCGGTCGAGATCCCGGGGGTCGACGCGTGTGCCGGCCGGCGGGGACACCAGCCGGAGGTAGTCCGACGTTGCCTGGGCGTGCTGCTCGCGGATATCCGACCACGAGGCGCGCAGGCGAGAGCGCGGGTCGAGGGCGGCGGTCACCGCGACGGCCGGATCGATCTCGGCCAGGACGGATTCGGACTCCAGGAACGCCGCCGTCATTTGTTCCGATGATGCAGGTGGCGCGGAATTCGTGCGTGAATCGTTCCCGAACCAACGACGTACGAAGTTTCCGGGCACCACTCGATGCTATCGGCTATTTTCATCTCGGTATGAGGCCGGATTCCCCGGCTCACGGCGAGCTGGGATGCCGAGATGCCGGCAGGTGCCGCGGTGCGGGGATGGCGTCGGGAGACGAACGAGGGATGGTCGAACGGCGGCCTCCCCACGGCGCGAGAGAGGCACGTCGAATGCAGTTGGTACAACGGTCCAAACGCGTGGTGGAAGCCAGGCTGAACAACTCCTCGGTCCGCGCGATCAGCGGGTCGATGGTCGCCTACGAGGGACAGGTCACCTTCAAATCGGCGGGCTTCGGCGGCGGCGACGGCGTGCTCGCGGGCCTGAAGCAGCGGGCCACCGGGGAGGCGCTGTCGCTCATGGAGGCCTCCGGCAACGGCATCGTGTACTTCGCGCACAACGCCGCCGAGACGACCGTCATCGAGCTCAACAACGAGACCCTGCAGGTGGAATCCGAGCAACTGATGGTGCTCAACGGCAACCTGCAGACCAACGTCACCTTCGCCGGCCTGCGCGGAGCGTCGTCGGGTCAGGGTCTGTTCACCACGACGGTGAGCGGCCACGGGCAGATCGCACTGTTGTCCAACGGCGGCCCGCTCATCCACCTCGAGGTGTCACCGCAGTATCCGCTCGTGGTCGACCCGGACGCGTTCGTCTGCGCCCGCGGCCAGTTGAGTCAGTCCTTCGTCACCGATGTCTCCTGGCGGTCGGCGCTGGGACAGGGTGGCGGAGAGGCGTTCTCGTTGCGCTGGGATGGCAGCGGCGTCGTGTCGATCCAGCCGGCCGAGCGGTGAGGGTGAGGTAGCGAGAATGTTCACCAAGGTCAACAGCAAGGTCGTCTCCGTCGACATCGGCGGTACCGGGCCGGTCGTCGCGCGACGCGGGGCGATGCTCTTCTACAAGGGCAACGTGCATTTCCAGCCCCACCAGATCGCGGGGGCCGGCGGTATGGGCGGCGGGATGCCGGGACTGGGCGGCATGGGCGGGATGGCCGGCCGGATGCTCGCCGGCGAGCACGAGTCGACGATGATCGCGCAGGGGCACGGCGAGGTGCACTACGGCTTCCTCGGCATCGAGGTGCACGTCGTGGATCTCGCAGCGGTCGGCGGCACGATCCGGGTCGAGGCGTCGCGGCTGCTCGCCTACGCGGCCAACCTGCAGGCCTCCGTCGTCTCGGTCGCCTCACAGGGCGGCGGTGGCGGCGGTGGTGGCGGCCTGTTCGGTGCATTGCGGTCCGCTGCTGCCGGAGCCGTCACCGGTCAGGGCATGTTCACGACGCAGCTGTCGGGTCCGGGTTCGGCGGTGCTGCTCGGGCACGGCGGGGTCTTCGAGCTCGAGGTGTCCCCGGCCAAGCCGCCGGTGACCGTCGACCCGCAGGCGTTCGTCGGGTCGGCCGGTCAGGTCAACACCAGCCTGCGGTCGGCGATGAGCTGGCGCAACGTAGGCCGAACCGGCGGTGAGGCAATGCAATTGGAGTGCTCCGGACAGGGCATCGTGTACGTGCAGGCATCGGAGGAGAAACTATGAGCCAACTCAACACCGTGTGGAGTCCGATGAACTTGCCGTCGGACGACAACGTGCCGGACAACAACTACTCCTTCTGCATCGACCTCAACCAGCCGTGGTTCATGTCCAAGGGCGCGATGATCGCCTACTACGGGCAGATGCAGTTCACCGCGCTGACCCAGGGTCTGCAGGGGAACATGCTGCAGATGGTGGCGCAGCAGTTCTCCGCCCCGCTGTACCTCGGTGACTACGTCGTCGCCGAGGGCCACGGCAAGCTGATCATCGGCGACCGCGGATACGACATCAACGCCTACGACCTCGAAGACGGCAACCTCACCATCCGGGCGGCCAATCTTCTTGCCTTCCAGCCGAACCTGTCGCTCAACCAGTCGATCGTGCCGGGGTTCCTGACGCTCATCGGCACCGGTAAGTTCCTCGCGTCGTCGAACGGCCCGGTGATGTTCGTCGAACCGCCGGTGCGCGTCGATCCCGAAGCGCTTGTCGGATGGTCGGATTGCCCGTCGCCCAGTCACCATTACGACGAGGCGTGGGTCAACGGTTTCATCGCGGCCGCGGGCCGGCGGATGGGGTTGAACTCGGGCGAGGAGCGCCAGTTCGACTTCACCGGCGCGGGAACGGTTCTCGTGCAGTCGAGCGAGAAGGTGCGCGACGACTCGTCGGTCCTGCGCACCATCCAGGGCCATCTCCCGGGCATGTCGGTGCCCAGCCTGCACCAGATCAACCAGCAGATCACCCAGCAACTAGGGCAGCAGCAGGGCTGAGTCGGGCTCTCGAAACCACTGCGCCGCAGGACCTTCGGGGTCCTGCGGCGCAGTCGTTCGTAGGTGGTACCCGGCTCCGGCCTCTGCTCCCTGAGGAGCGAGCTTGCGCAAGCTCCGGGTGCTCCTCAGAGGGCGAAGGGTCAGATGTTGACCTTCTCCTCTTCGCCCTTCGCCGCGAGGCGGTTTCGACGCACGATGCTGGAGATCAGTGCGGCGATGATCAGCGCGACACCGATCAGGCCGGTGATGATCTCGGGGACGTGGGTGCCGATGGAGTACAGCAGGATGAACGCCAGCGCGCCGATCGCCCAGTGCGCTCCGTGCTCGAGGTACACATACTCCGACAGCGTGCCCTTGCGCACCAAGTAGACGGTGAGCGAACGGACGAACATCGCACCGATGAGGCCGAGGCCGAGGGCGATGATGATCGGATCCGCCGTGATGGCGAACGCGCCGATGACGCCGTCGAAGGAAAACGACGCATCGAGCACCTCGAGGTAGAGGAACAGGAAGAAGCCGGCCTTGCCTGTCGCCTTGGCCAGGTCCGACGGTCCCGACTTTCCGTTGGTCTTCTCGATTGCCGCTTTCTCCGCGGCGTCGGTGCCGGGCTCGGCCGCTTCGTCATCTTCCGCGGTCTCGACGTTGAAGTACTCGCCGAGGCCGTTGACCAGGATGTAGGTGATCATGCCGAGTGAGCCGGCGATCATGACCGTCGACCGCTCGTCGGGCGCGGCGATGTAGGTCGCAGTGAGGACGAGAAGCGTCATGGCGATGACGACCTCGAGCATCTCCAGCTTGCCGATCTTCTCGAGCGGCCGCTCGATCCAGGTCAGCCACGTGAGCTCCTTCTGCTCGAAGACGAAGCCGAGGAACAGCATCAGCAGGAACATGCCGCCGAAGGCCGCGATCTGCGGGTGGGCGTCGGTGATGATCGTCTCGTAGCTGGGATCGCCGTTGGGGAAGTAGGCCGCATCGTTGGGCGGCGGGTTCAGTGCGAGGTCGAGCGCCTCAACCGGGTTGAGACCCGACGCGAGCCACACGATGACCAGCGGGAACACCAGTCGCATACCGAAGACGGCAATCAGGATGCCGATGGTGAGGAAGATCTTCTGCCAGAACTCGCTCATCCGGCGGAGGATCGTGGCATTGATGACCGCGTTGTCGAAGGAGAGCGAGATCTCGAAGACGCCGAGGATGGCGGTCAGGATCAGCGCTTCGACGCCGCCATAGAGGAAAGCGATGATCAGCGACACGATCGTCACGACGACCGAGAGGCCGAAAATTCTTACTACCACTGGCTTGTGGCCTTTCTAGGGTGCGTGGAAACCAGCCGACCGCATTGTCGGAGAGGAGTGGTGACGCGCGGATGCCGCACCCGTTCGACAACGGGTGCGGCATCCACAAGCACGTTCAGGCGGACAGCCGGAGTCTACGAGAGACTCAGACGTTCACACCGAAGTCGCGGGCGATGCCCGCGAGACCCGAGGCGTAGCCCTGGCCGACCGCGCGGAACTTCCACTCCGACCCATGACGGTACAGCTCACCGAAAACCATCGCGGTCTCGGTGGAGGCATCCTCGCTGAGGTCGTAGCGGGCGATCTCGGCGCCGCCGGCCTGGTTGACGACGCGGATGAACGCGTTGCGGACCTGGCCGAACGACTGCGACCGTGCATCCGCGTCGTAGATCGAGACGGGGAAGACGATGGAGTCGACGTTCGGCGGAACGCCCGCGAGGTCGACCTTGATGACCTCGTCGTCGCCCTCGCCCTCACCGGTCAGGTTGTCGCCGGTGTGCTCGATCGAGCCGTCGGGCGAACGCAGGTTGTTGAAGAAGATGAAGTGCTGGTCGGAGAGGACTTTCTTGTCCGCGCCGAGCGCGATGGCGCTGGCGTCGAGGTCGAAGTCGGTACCGGTGGTGCTTCGGATGTCCCAGCCGAGGCCGACGGAGACCGCAGTCAGGCCCGGAGCCTCCTTGCTCAGCGAAACGTTTCCGCCCTTGCTCAGGCTCACGCCCATGGTTTGCGCCTTTCTGTTGGTACAGGGTCTCGTGATGTCCGATGTGCCCGATACGGGCCACTCGGAGCAATCGACAACACTCTATGTGAAGGGTCTGGCGCGGTCACTGATTTGGATGGATGACCTGCGCGTTCGCCTCGCCGTGAGGCTCGCGGCGGCAGCAGTTCACCCCGATGCTCCATGTGTTCACGACGAATACCGCCCACCGGCGGCATGGCCGTCGACTCGAAGTCGTCGGCCGCCTCCGATGGGCGGTCTTCGTCGGATCTGTCGTGACAGGGATTCGCCGAGGCTCAGGCCTCGATGATGAACTCCTCGAGCTGCTGACGCGCGACGTCGTCGGCGAGCTGCTTCGGCGGGGACTTCATCAGATAGGCCGAGGCCGGGATGACCGGTCCGCCGATACCGCGGTCCTTGGCGATCTTGGCGGCGCGTACGGCGTCGATGATGATGCCGGCCGAGTTGGGGGAGTCCCAGACCTCGAGCTTGTACTCCAGGTTCAAAGGCACGTCGCCGAAGGCGCGACCCTCGAGGCGGACGTAGGCCCACTTGCGGTCGTCGAGCCACTCGACGTGGTCCGACGGGCCGATGTGGACGTTCTTGTCGGCGATCTTGCCGGCCAGCGGACCGTTCAGGTTGGAGGTGACGGCCTGGGTCTTGGAGACCTTCTTCGACTCCAGACGCTCACGCTCGAGCATGTTCTTGAAGTCCATGTTGCCGCCGACGTTGAGCTGGTAGGTGCGGTCGAGGGTGACGCCGCGATCCTCGAACAGCTTCGCCATCACACGGTGGGTGATGGTGGCGCCGACCTGGCTCTTGATGTCGTCGCCGACGATCGGGACACCGGCGTCGGCGAACTTCTGGGCCCACTCGGGGTCCGAGGCGATGAACACCGGCAGGGCGTTGACGAACGCGACGCCCGCGTCGATGCAGCACTGGGCGTAGAACTTGTCGGCCTGCTCGGACCCGACCGGGAGGTAGCTGACGAGGACGTCGACCTCGTTGTCCTTGAGGGCCTGGACGATGTCGACACCGGAGCCGTCGGCCTCGGTGATGGTCTCGAGGTAGTACTTGCCGAGGCCGTCGAGAGTGTGGCCGCGCTGGACGGTGACGCCGGTCGGCGGCACGTCGGCGATCTTGATGGTGTTGTTCTCGCTCGCGAAGATCGCGTCGGACAGGTCGAAGCCGACCTTCTTGGCGTCGACGTCGAACGCGGCGACGAACTCGACGTCGCGGACGTGGTAGGGGCCGAACTTCACGTGCATGAGGCCGGGAACGGTGGAGCTCTCGTCGGCGTCCTTGTAGTACTGCACGCCCTGCACCAGGGATGAAGCGCAGTTTCCTACGCCCACAATGGCAACGCGCACCTTATTGGGCTCACCCATGGTCGGGTTCTCCTTCTTCTCGCGGCATCGCAGTCGTTCGCTGCGCAACCGGTGTTTTCCGTTGCTCGGGTTCGTCGAGCTGTTCGTCCCGGCTCGGCGTCGAGTCCGGGTCTTGATGTTCGTCATCGGCTCGTCCGGTGGAGGCCGTGGGCCGCCCCGGATCGAACGGTGACCGTTCGCCGTCGGCGAGGTCGTCGTCGAACTGTCCGTCGAACGGGTCTGGCGACCCGTCATGCTGGGAGCTCTCGGCCGCGATCAGCTCGTTGAGCCAGCGGACCTCGCGTTCGCTGGATTCGAGGCTGAGCTGATGCAGCTGACGGGTGTACCGGTCGACGGCCCGGTTGGACCGCCCGACGATCTCCCGCAACCCTTCTCGACGCTCCTCGACCTGCCGCCGGCGTCCCTCGAGGATGCGCATGCGCGCGACCGCCGGGGTGCGGCTGAAGAACGCCAGATGCACACCGAAACCGTCGTCGGTGTAGTTCTGGGGTCCGGTGTCGGCGACCAGCTCCGCGAACCGTTCCCGGCCCGCGTCGGTGAGCTGGTAGACGCGCCGGCCTCGCCGCACCTTCACGCCCAGGGGCGTCTCCGGTTCGTCGATGAGGCCGTCGGCCTGCATGCGACGCAGCGTCGGGTAGAGCGATCCGTACGAGAACGCACGGAAGGCGCCGAGCAGGCCGGTGAGCCGCTTGCGCAGCTCATAGCCGTGCATGGGGGATTCGAGAAGCAGTCCGAGAATGGCCAACTCGAGCACTTCGCCACCCCCTTCGCGGTCCTGCCGATGACTGTCGCTACTTCCTCGGATCGATGTGCCGGCACGCTCTGACGAGCCGACACCTCGCTCCGATGTGTTTGCCAATGTATCGCACCGATATAACTGTGTCCACGAGCGGTCGGTCGGCGGGAGGACGGACACCCGACGACGCCGCCACGCGGCGATCGACCATCCCGGGTGTGGGTCCGTCGGACCCGCGTGCCGGACCCCGTCGGCCCGACGCCCCGGCGGAGACCACGTACCCTGAGAACCGTGCAACGCCAGATCGTCGACTACGCCCTGCAGCGGCGCGCTCGGCTGTCCTCGGTCCACGCGGGCCGGACCGCCGTTGCCGAGGTCTGCGATGCGAGCCCGTATCTCCTGCGCGCCGCGAAATTCCATGGTCGGCCCAGCACCACGATGTGCCCGATCTGCCGAAAAGAGCAGGTCACGCTGGTGTCCTGGGTGTTCGGCGACCGCCTCGGTCAGGTGAGTGGGTCGGCGCGCAGCAACGAGGAGATCGCCCGGCTCGCGACGACCGCCGAGGAGTTCTCGGTGCACGTGGTCGAGGTGTGCCGGACCTGCAGTTGGAACCATCTGGTCCAGTCGTACGTTGCCGGGCTGCCGCCGCAGACCACGCGTCGCTCCCGACGCGTGGCCAAGTAGCGCGTCGGCCTGCGGTTTTTTGCCCGGGGTGGTGGCCTGCTGTCACAGTGGAGCGGCACGAGGCCAGAGAAGTTGACCGTGCTCGCCGGATGACGAATGTCCGTGCGACCCGGTAGGAAGGTGGACGATGAGCGAGGCAAGTGGTTCTTCGCCCACGCCGCGACGCACCGGAGTCCGACCCGGTCCGGGCGGCGGCGGTCAGAACAGGAGTCAGACAGCGACACGACACCGACGGTTCGCGTGGGCGCTGGGGATCGTGGGCGCCATCGTGCCGGCGATCGTGCTGGTGCTCATCATCGCGTTCGCGGCCATCTACTTCACCGCCGAGATCCCCGAACCGGAGGTGAGCCAGAAGGCCACCATCGTCGACACGTCCGGGCGGACCCTCGCAGACGTCACCTCGCCCGACGGCAACCGCACGGTCGTCCCGTTCGACGAGATCCCCGAGACGATGAAGCAGGCGATCGTCGCCGCCGAGGACCGGGAGTTCTGGACCAACAACGGCTTCTCGCCCCGCGGCCTGTCCCGCGCTGCCATCGGTCAGATCACCGGCAACCAGACCGCCGGCGGTGGCTCGACCATCACGCAGCAGTACGTCAAGAACGCGATCGTCGGTGACGAGGTCAGCTACTCCCGGAAGTTCAAAGAGCTCGCGATCGCCGCGAAGATGAACGACCGGCACGGCTGGTCGAAGGAGAAGATCCTCGAGGCCTACCTCAACACGATCTACTTCGGCCGGGGCGCCTACGGCGTCGCGGTGGCCGCGCAGAAGTTCTTCAACAAGTCGATCACCGACAAGCGTCGCGCCGAGCGCAACCCGCTCACCTTCGAAGAGGCCGCGCTGTTGTCGGCGGTCATCCGCGCGCCGTCCTACTACGACCCGGACACCAACCGCGAGGTCACCGAGGCGCGCTGGCGTTACGTCCTCGACGGCATGGTCGCGACCGGTGCGATCACCCGCGCGCAGGCCGACAACGCGGTCTTCCCCAAGACCGTCAAGGCGCGTATCAGCGACTCCGACGAGACCCCCGGGCCCAACGGCCTCATCAAGCGACAGGTCCTCGCCGAGCTGAACCGCATCGGCATCACCGACAAGCAACTGCGGACCGGCGGTCTCAAGATCAGCACCACGATCGACCCGCAGGTCCAGAACGGCGTCGTCCAGGCGGCCTGCCGCAAGAACCGGATCTACAAGTGCCCCGAAGGTGAGCTGAACGGCGAACCGGATGATCTGCTCGCGTCGGTGGTATCCATCGATCCGCAGACCGGCGGGGTGCGCGGTTACTACGGCGGCGACAACCCGGGCGGCTGGGACCTCGCCCAGGCGGGCCTGCAGACCGGGTCGTCGTTCAAGGTGTTCGCGCTCGTCGCGGCGCTCGAACAGGACATCCCGTTGTCGAAGACCTACAGCTCCGCGCCGTTCCAGGCCAGCGGCGAACTCACCGTCGAGAACTCCGACGGTGAGAGCTGCGGTACCTGCAACCTCGCGACGGCGATGAAGATGTCCCTCAACACGGTGTACTACCGCCTGATGATGGACCTCGACGGCGGTGCCCGGGCGGTCGCCGACGCCGCGCACCGCGCGGGTGTGGCCGAGTCCTTCGGCAACATCGAGCACACCCTGCAGGAGGCCAACGGCGAGCCCGAGGGCGGTGTGGTCCTGGGCCAGTATCAGTCCCGGGTCATCGACATGGCCTCGGCCTACGCCACGCTCGCGGCCTCGGGTGTCTACCACGAGCCGCACTTCGTCCAGAAGGTCGTCGACGCCAAGGGGCAGGTCCTCTACGAGCGCAAGACCGAGGGCAAGCGCGTCTTCCCCGCGAAGGTCGCCGACAACGTCAGCGCGGCGCTCGAACCGGTGGCGGCGTACTCCAACGGCAACTCGCTCTACGACTCCTCGCTCGGTTCGCGGCCGTCGGCGGCCAAGACCGGCACCGTCCAGCTCGGCGACACCGGGCAGAACAAGGACGCGTGGATGGTCGGGTACACCCCGCAGCTGTCGACCGCGGTGTGGGTCGGCACCAGCGACGGCACCGCCCTGACGAACTACAACGGCGCGTCGATCTACGGCAGCGGCCTGCCGTCGTCGATCTGGAAGTCGGCGATGGATGCCGCGCTCGAGGGCAAGGAGATCAAGCAGTTCCCCGAGCCGGAATCGGTCGGCGGCGTGGCGGGCGTGCCGTACGAGGCGCCGGCCACCACGTACGCGCCGTCGCAGCCCCGACGTGGGCCTTCCATACCGAACTTCGACATCCCCGACCAGGGCGGTGACGGCAACCTCACCCTCGCACCAGGCGTGACGATCCCGATCCCGGGCGCTCCGCGCAACGGCGGCGGTGGTGGCGCCGGCGGCGGGAACAGCCCCGGTGGTGGCGACGCCGGCGGTGGCGACGGTGGCGACCTCGGCGGCATACCCGGCGGCGGTGGAGACGGTGGCGGAGGAGTCCCTGAACCGCCCATCGGCTGACCCGGACCCGGCCGACTCCGCGGCGAGCGGCTCCGAACCCGTCTGGGACAGCCCTGCACCACTGGCGATCGATCAGCGCGTCGATGACGCGCGCGTCCTCCCGACGCGCACGGACGGTCTGGTGCGAGAGGCGAGTTCGCTCGTCGGTGGGCCGGTCGGGGCACACGCCGTCATCGGGCGGGGTCGGCGTCTGACACCGCTGCGAGTGTTGTTCGCGCTCGCGTTGTGCGGACTCGCGCTCGGCTGGTTCGGCAAGGCCGGGTGTCTGCAGCAGGCGCCGGCCGACTCCGGGGCCAACGGCGCGAGCGCCGAGATGCGACTCGACTGGGACGATCAGCGCCAGTTCACCAACCTCTGCTACTCCGACGTGATCAGCCTGTTCGGGGCGGAACGCCTCAACCGGGGAGCGCTGCCCTACCGCGACTTCTGGTTCCAGGAGGGCTCCGAAGGCGAGACCATCAAGCGGTACATGGAGTATCCGGTCGTCACCGGGATGTTCATGTACGGCGCGGCGCAGCTGACGCAGGGCTGGGTCTGGGCCGAGGCCAACTGGGGTGTCCCCGGCGCGCTCGACGTCGTGCTGTTCTTCACCATCGCCGCCCTGGCGTTGGCGGCGTTCTGGCTCGTGACCGTCTGGGCGACGGCCCTCACCGCGCGAACCCGCATGTGGACGGTATGGCTGGTGGCGCTGTCCCCCCTCGTCGTCGTCCACGCGTTCACCAACTTCGACGCCATCGCCACCGCGGCCGTCGCGGTGGCCCTGCTGGCCTGGTCGCGGGAGAAATTCTGGGTGGCCGGCCTGTTCATCGGGCTCGGCGCGGCCGCGAAGCTGTATCCCGCACTCCTGTTGGTGGTGCTGGGTGCGCTCTGTCTGCGCAGCGGGAGAGTCCGCGAGTTCGGGATCACGGCTGCGACGGCGATCGGCGCCTGGCTGGCGGTCAACCTGCCGATCCTGATCCCGTTCCCGACGGGGTGGTGGGAGTTCTTCCGATTCAACGGCGATCGGTCGGCGGACCCCGACACCATCTACCGGATCGTGGCCGACTCGGCTGGTTTCACATGGAACATCGGTTATCTGAACGCGTTGTCGGTGGGGTTGACGGTCGCCGTGATCGCGGCGGTGGCCGCGATCGGAATCCTCGCGCCGCACCGACCCCGCGTGGCCCAGATGACCTTTCTCGCGGTGGCGGGGTTCCTGCTGGTGAACAAGGTGTGGAGTCCCCAGTACTCGCTGTGGCTGGTTCCGCTTGCCGTGCTTGCCATTCCACATACTCGACTGCTGCTGGCCTGGATGACGCTCGACGCCCTGATCTGGGTGCCGCGGATGAGTCTGTTCCTGGAGGCCGAACGTCGCTGGCTTCCCGACCAGTGGTTCACCGCCGCCGTCGTGCTCCGCGGACTGATGGTGCTGGTCCTCTGTGCCGTCGTCCTCTGGCAGATCTGGCATCCGCGCGACGACCTCGTCCGCCGCGGGAACGACGGCCGATGGTACGACGACCCGGCCGGTGGTGTCCTCGACGGTGCTCCCGACCGGATCGGCCGCCGGGCGAGGACGCTCGGCACCGCGGATGGTCCTCGGGAACCGGCCCCGGTGGGCGGATGACGGTCACCGAACGCGACGGAACCGAACCGGACCCCGCTGCGTCCAAACGACCATGAAGCACACCACACTCGCACTCCCCGACGATCTCACCGACTGGCTCTCGGCGAGCGACCGGGCCGCCGAACTGCACTCCGACACCGTCGCCGTCGACCGGCAGTGGTGGACGGACGCGCTCGCCGAACACGGACTCCCGGATTCGTTGCTCAGCAACGAGATCAACAGAGCAGACCTGTTCGCGCTGGGGTCTCGGGCCACCGACTCGCCCGACGACGCGATTGCGTTGCTGTGGAACGTCGTCGCGTTCTGTCTCGGCCGCCGCACCTCCGACGGCAAGAAGCGGATCGCCGCGGTGTCCGCCGACCGGAAGTACCTCGGCGGGCTGCTGAGAGACGCGGCCGAGACGGGCCGCGAGGAGCCCGGCGCGGCGTATGCAATGCTTCGGCCCGACAAGGGCGGCAACATGATCGAGCGTCTGGGTCCGGCCGGTTTCACCTGGTTTCTCTACTTCGCGGGCGCCGGGGAGCCGAAACATCCGAGTCCGGTCCTCGAGAGCAAAGTGGCCAGGTCGCTGCGCCGTGCCGGCTGGCGGGACCTTCGCGAGTCGACGTGGACCGCGGCCGACTACGTCGCCTACTCGAAGGTCGTCGACGGGTGGCGTGCGGATGCGGGCATCGACCGCAACGACGTCATCGTGCGGGGCCTCTTCGCCATCTCGCCGCCGAGCGGCTGGGATCATCCGTGGCAGGCATGGGAACGACAGACGTGGGAACGCGAGAACTGGGTGAGGGGACCGTTGACGACGGACGACCTGCGCGCCGTACACCGCTGGCTGTCCACGCTCGCCGCGCTCACCTCCAGATCGGCTGCCGCACACGAGGAGTTCGAGCGGCTGGGGCACAAGATCAACACCGCACTAGGAGGTGAGGTCGGTGAGATCAGGGCGTCGCTCGAGGGCGATCGCTACCGGCACTCCTACCACGGGGAGTACTGACGGTTGGGTGACCGCTCCGGTGGGTAATGACGGATCATGTCGGATACCGCACCACACATCTCGGACGACACCGCGGAAGCGGTCGGCAAGGTGGGGGAGGCGCTCGAGTACATCGAGCGCGCCCGCGGCCACCTCTATTCGTTCCACCAACTCATCGGACGCGGCGATCTGCTGCTCGGGGAAGCAGTGGACGAACTACGAAAGGCCGGACACGGGGAGTTCGCCGACGAGCTGTCCACCGAGTTGGTGGGTCGCAACGTTCTCGAGGGGCGCTGGACATTCCAGGTCGTCGAGGAATTCGACGACACCTACTGGGGCCCGTTGCGCGAGTACGTCAACCGGGTTCGAGCCGACCTGACCGACGGTCAGCGACACGTGCACGAGGCGCGGATGAAAGAAGACCGGCGCACCCAGGGCCATCCCGAGCACACCGCGAATCCCTAGGTCGTCAGGGAGAGATTCGTTGTAACAGGCGATCTCTCGCCGACGGCCACTCGTCGTCGGTCATCGCGTACAAGGCGGTCGTGCGCCAGCCGTCGCCGAATCGGCGGTGCTTGCGCAGCAGACCCTCGAAGTTGGCACCCAGTTTGGTGATCGCGGCGCGGGACTGAGTGTTGTTCTCGTGGGTGTGCCAGGTGAGGCGGACGGCGCCGCGCTCCTCGAACGCATGGCGCATCAGCAGGAACTTGGCGGTGGGGTTCACCGCGGTTCCCTGGACGCGTTCGCTGTAGAAGGTGTACCCGATGCAAGCTGCCCGGTTGGCCTCGTCGATGTCGTAGAAACTCGTCGACCCGACGACACTGCCGTCGGTGTTGTCGACCACGGCGAACGCCACCCGGGAACGGAGCGCCGAGTCGACGAACCGGCGGGCACTGTCCTCGTCCGTCGGCACTCCGGGGACCCACCGGAATCGGGTCGGGTCGTCGACCACGCGCGCCAACGGTCCGATGTCCTCGATGCTGATCGGTCGCAACGTGACTCGTCCGTGCACCAGGGGGCCGGTCGCCAACCAGGAAGTCATGACGAGCCTTTCGCCATCGCGTTGCGCGGCGGGTGCCGGGGTGCGTCAGCGGACTCCCGATCGGCGGCCGCGTGCACGCGTGCGGCCACCCGGGAGGCCAACGGTTCTCGGAGCGGGGTCCGCGGGAGGGTCACGATCAGGTAGGCCAGCAGGGCGGCGTGCACCCACACCGAACCGGCGACGCCGGTGACGATCCACCACGGCAGCGGATCGCCGGCATCGCGGATCGGGAACAGCCGGAAAATCGTCAGGTCGAGGGCGAGGTCGGTGAGCAGATACGTCAGGATCACCGGCCACCGGACCTTCATCAGAACGAAGAACGGCAGGATCCAGAGCGTGTACTGCGGGGAGTGGACCTTGTGGAACAGCATGAAACCCGCGAGCATCGCGCCGCTCACGCCGATCCAGGGGAAGGTGCCGACGCGGTCGAAGCGGCGCCACCCGAGGTACATCGCGACCCCGAACGACGTGAGGATCAACAGCGGCGACAGCACACTGACCAGCGACTGGTAGGTGTCACCGGTCCCGGTGACATATCGCAGCCCCCAGTACCAGATGGAATTGGTGTCGACGTCGGCTCGTCGTCGACTCTGGAACGACAGCGCCGCCTTCCACCCGTCGAATCCGAGCACCATGAACGGCAACTGGATCGCGACCACGGTGACGACGGCAGCGCCCGCCACCCAACAGGCGCCCGTCCAGTCGAGACCGCCGCGGGCGTCTCGTCGTCGTTCGACCATGCGCGCTCCGCCGGCTCCGCGCGTGAGAACGTATGCCGCCAACGGCAATACGAAGATCCCCGGGTAGAGCTTGAGGCAGAATCCGATCGCGAGCAGAACCGCCGCGATCACCGCGCTAGTACGAAGCGGCAGTCGTCGTCGACGAGTTACGGGGTGGACCGACGCGCCCCATGCCATCACGGCGACGGCCCCGACGGCGGTGGCGACGACCGGGAGCTCCCAGTTGTGGAAGGAGTACAGCACCAGCGGAGGTGTTGCGGCCCAGAGCAACGCCCACCAGCGCACCATCGATGCGAGCAGCACGGTGATCGCGAAACCGAAAGGCGCCAACAGGAGCGCCGACTGGGTGAAGAACTCGGTGTCGGTGTCGGCGCCGACCGCACCGACGAACATGAGCACGCCGGAGAGCACCGGATATTCGACGACGCCACCGAACAGGGTGCCGTCCGATGTGATCCCACCGTGGATATAGGGAAAGACGTGGGTGTTGATGTCGCGACCGAGCCAGAGATACATCAGGTCCGAATAGCAGGGGATCACCGCGTCCGGATCGCCGGTCGGCCAGTTGTCGCTACGTCCGAGTGCATCGAACGGGGCGCCGCCGCACCGCAGCTTCGCCTGGAAACTCCAGAACATCGTCGCGGCTGTCGCCAACACCGAGACGAGGACGATCACGGCCGTCTCACCACGGCCGGAGAGCCGCGCCGACCACCGGCCCGGGGTTGTCCGCCGCTCCGACATGGGCAACAGCGTAGGTGGTCCCATGATGTGTCGCCGAGGCGGCCCGCGACCACGGATTTCTCTGCGAACGGGCAGGTCATGTATCTTGGACCGGTTGCCGACGCAGGCGACCCTCCTGCCACGGACAGTCCGTGGCCGACCTAGCCCATAGGAGGTGATGTGGTCTTATGCGTCACTACGAATTGATGGTCATCCTCGATCCGAATCTGGACGAGCGCACCGTCGCACCCTCACTCGATACTTTCCTCAACGTTGTCCGTAAGGACGGCGGTTCGGTGGACGGCGTCGACATCTGGGGCAAGCGCCGACTCGCCTACGAGATCCTCAAGCACAACGAGGGCATCTACGCCGTCATCGATCTCAATGCCGAGCCCGCCACGGTCTCCGAGCTCGATCGTCAGCTGAAGCTGAACGAGTCGGTTCTGCGCACCAAGGTCCTGCGGAAGTAATCCACAGGGTTTCTTGATCGTCTGAAGACGTCGGTACCGGGTTCTAGGGTTGAGCCCAGAATCCGGTGCATGTCGATCATCGAGTGCCCACCAACGACCCGAGGGGAAACACACATGGCAGGCGACACGGTCATCACCGTCATCGGCAATCTGACCGCCGACCCGGAACTGCGGTTCACGCCGTCCGGCGCAGCGGTTGCCAACTTCACGGTGGCTTCCACCCCGCGCACCTTCGACCGCCAGACCAACGAGTGGAAGGACGGCGAAGCGCTGTTCCTCCGCTGCAACATCTGGCGCGACGCCGCGGAGAACGTGACCGAAAGCCTGACCAAGGGCTCCCGGGTGATCGTGCAGGGACGGCTCAAGCAGCGGTCCTACGAAACCAAAGAGGGTGAACGACGCACGGTCGTGGAACTCGAGGTCGACGAGATCGGCCCCTCGCTGCGCTACGCCACCGCCAAGGTCAATCGGGCCTCGCGCGGCGGTGGCGGTGGCGGCGGTGGATTCGGATCGGGCGGCGGCGGTGGCCGCGGCGGCGGTTCGAACCAGCAGGTTGCCGACGATCCCTGGGGCAGCGCGCCTGCCAGCAACAGCGGGGGATCGTTCGGCGGCGGGGACGACGAACCACCTTTCTGATATCGGTCGGGGCACGATGATCCGCCCCGAACAGCCCGGGAACGGCAGCGACCGTTCCCGACAGCATTGACTGGAGCAACACACACATGGCAAAGGCAAAGCCGAGCCGGAAGCCTCGCGTCGAGAAGGTCACCAAGACCAAGGCGTGCAGCTTCTGCAAGGACAAGAAGGCCGTCATCGACTACAAGGACACCGCGCTGCTGCGTCGTTTCCTGTCCGACCGGGGCAAGATCCGGTCGCGTCGCGTGACCGGTAACTGCGTGCAGCATCAGCGCGACGTCGCTGTGGCAGTGAAGAACTCGCGTGAGGTGGCCCTGCTGCCCTTCACCTCGACCAGCCGATAAGCGGAAAGGATCAGTTGACATGAAGCTCATCCTCACCGCCGCCGTGGAGAACCTCGGCGAAGCCGGCGACATCGTCGTGGTCAAGGACGGCTACGGCCGCAACTACCTGCTGCCCCGCGGCCTGGCCATCAAGGCCACCCGCGGCGCCGAGAAGCAGGTCGAAGGCATCCGTCGGGCACAGGAGGCCCGCGAGGTCCGCGGTCTCGAGCACGCCAACGAGCTGAAGCAGGCCCTCGAGGGTCTCGCCGACGTCTCGCTGGACGTCAAGACCCACGACTCGGGCAAGCTCTTCGGTTCGGTTACCGCGGCAGACGTCGCCGGTGCCATCAAGACCGCGGGCGGTCCGACCCTCGACAAGCGCAGCGTCGAGCTGCCCAAGGGGCACATCAAGGCCACCGGTAGCTACCCGGTCGTCGTCAACCTGCACCCGCAGGTCTCGGCGACCGTCCAGCTCGCCGTCGTCGCCGCGAGCTGACCTCAGCGTTCTACATACACAAGGCCGGGTGGAGATCCTCCACCCGGCCTTGTCGTGTCTGTTGAGCGCCTCCGCTGGGCCCCTATTTCGGCGCAGGCGGACTGGCCGGCAGCTGGTTCCAGTACTGCAGTCGCGGCGGAAGGTACTGCGGTGCCGGGTTGGCGCTGTGGTCGACCGCATTGTTGCCCGGTCGGAGGGTATCCCAGGACGGGAAGAAGAACTTGTGCCAGGCGGGCGTGAAGATGAGAGCGCGGTCGCCGGTGCGGCAGGCGACGGTGTCGCGACGGGGCACGGTGCACGTGACGCCTTCGATGGTGACCCGTTTGCCGACACCGAGGACCGGTGGCCGGAAGCCGCTCTCCGGGCCGAACCGGTAGGTCTGATCGGCACGCGCCCACCACGGGCCCTGCTGATCGTCGGAGATCACCGCACCGGTCGCGTTCGGCGGGGCGGTCGCGGGACGGCCCGCGCAGCCGACGTAGCGGTAGCCGGGACCGATCTCGCACACCCACCTGCCGGTGGTGAAGAAGGACCGTCCGTTGTCGACATAGGCCAGCGATCGGAACGTCGTCGGGGCGACCGGCTGATAGCGCGACAGATCGAACTCGAGGGGCATCGAGGGGCCTGGCGCGGCGGACGTCGGCGGGGCCACCGCCAGCCCGGCGGCAGCGGTCACGGCCGCCAGCACGGTGACCGCACGACGGACGACGACGGACCTCAACCCCAACCTCGACACGATCGACATTGCATCACACCCGAAGGGGAGTCGTTCGGCGATCGCCGCAGAATCGTGCGAACCGGCGTCGCCCGGCCCGTCTGGCCAGGTGTAACGCAGACCACACCGGATGTTCACCCGAATATTCGCCACGGGGAGTTGAACAGGTGTCCGCAACACGCCCGCAAGACGACGCGCCGAAGAAGTACAAAGGATTTCCAATTACTTGATTGTGGAAATCAGTCAGGGCGCTGACCTGCGAAAACTGTGTTGTTCACACCCTGATTCCTCAGGTTGTCCACAAAGGCTGCACAACTCGTCCCCGCGCAACTCACACACCGTCCACAAGTGTTCCCCAGATCCGTCAACAGGTCGGTTTGAGTAGCGGTCGCAGACGTCCTAGTGTCACGCCTCAGCGTCTCCGTCCGTCTCGGCGCACACGACACTTCGCTGTCGGTGCCACCCGATAGGAAGAGACTGACCAGAACACGACGTCGACACCGGGGACTCGCGACGTGGTCTACCGGGGCCGACACCAGACTCAGGGTCGTACTCATTCGATGTCGGGTGGGATCGAACGTTGCGAGAGGTTTGACACGCGTGGCTGTTGTGGATGACCGCGGGCGCGGCCCCGCCGCCGGAGGGCGAGGCCGGGAAGACGAGATCCCCGCCGAGGACTTCGGTAGGCAGCCTCCGCAGGACCTCGCCGCCGAGCAGTCGGTGCTCGGTGGCATGTTGCTGTCCAAGGACGCGGTCGCCGACGTCGTCGAGAAGATCCGCACCGGCGACTTCTACCGTCCGGCCCATCAGGCGGTCTTCGAGGCGATCCTCACCCTGTACTCGAAAGGCGAGCCCGCCGACGCGGTGACGGTCGCCGCGGAACTCGAGCGGGCGGGCGAGCTCAAGCGCATCGGTGGTGCGCCGTACCTGCACACGCTGATCTCCACTGTGCCCACCGCGGCGAACGCCGGCTACTACGCCGAGATCGTCGCCGAGAAGGCATTGCTGCGTCGACTCGTGGAGGCCGGCACACGCATCGTCCAGTACGGCTACGCGGGCGCCGACGGGCAGGATGTCGCCGAGGTGGTCGACCGCGCCCAGGCCGAGGTGTACGAGGTCACCGAGAAGCGCACCGCCGAGGACTATGTCCCGCTCGAGGATCTCTTGCAGCCGACGATGGACGAGATCGACTCCATCGCGTCGCGAGGCGGCATCTCGCTCGGTGTCCCGACCGGCTTCGCCGATTTCGACAAGCTCACCAACGGGCTCCACCCCGGTCAGATGATCATCGTCGCCGCACGTCCTGGTGTCGGCAAGGCGCTCGCGCTCGACACCCCGCTGCCGACGCCCACGGGCTGGACCACGATGGGCAAGGTCGGGGTCGGCGATCTCCTGCTCGACGCCCACGGCCGGCCCACCCGGGTCGTCGCCGCCACCGAGGTGATGACCGAACGGCCCTGCTACGAAATCGAATTCAACGACGGCGCGACGATCGTCGCCGACGAGCAACACCAGTGGGCGGCCGAGATCGACGGCGAGCGGCGGGTCATCACGACCGCCGGCCTGCGGGCGCACGTCGGCTGCGCGGTCGTGCGCAACACCGCGCCGCTCGAGTTGCCGCGCAAGCGGTTCGCGTACGGCCCGTACACGGTGGCGGCGCTGGCCGGGATGGCCTTCGACGATCCCGAGATCAGCATGCGCATCGACGCGGAGGGCCCGGTCGACGTCATGACGCTGATGGCGGACCTCGGTGGCCGGATTCCGTACGAGTATCTCCGTGGTTCGATCGCGCAGCGTCGTGCCCTGCTCGCGGGGTTGCTGGATGCCCGCGCGTCGGTGGACGACGACGGCTGGATCACCGTGCCCGCCGCGACGCGGCACATGACGGCGGTCGTCGCCGACCTCGTGGCCGGCCTCGGTTTCAACTACAAGCGGTCGGCCACGGGGTGGTTGCGCGTCGACGCCGACGAAGATGTGTTCACCGTGCACCACAAGGCGATTCGGCACAAGGAGCTGCGTCGTCGGGCCGGTGTCCGACGCGTCGTCGCCGTTCGTCCCGTCGATCCGGTCCCGGTGCGCTGCGTGCAGGTCGACAACGCCGACCACCTGTATCTCGCGGGTGAAGCGATGGTCCCGACGCACAATTCGACCCTGGCGATGGACTTCCTGCGCTCCGCGGCCATCGGACACGGTCTGACCGCCGCCATGTTCTCGCTGGAGATGAGCAAGACTGAGATCGTCATGCGCCTGCTGTCGGCGGAGGCGAAGATCAAGCTCGCCGACATGCGTGCCGGCACCATGAGCGACGACGACTGGACACGGCTCGCACGTCGAATGGGGGAGATCTCCGAGGCGCCGTTCTTCATCGACGACTCACCCAACCTCACGATGATGGAGATCCGCGCCAAGGCGCGCCGTCTCAAGCAGCGGCACGACCTGAAAGTCGTTGCGGTGGACTACATGCAGCTGATGACGTCGGGCAAGAAGGTAGAGTCCCGCCAGCAGGAGGTCTCGGAGTTCTCCCGTCAGCTCAAGCTGCTGGCCAAGGAACTCGAGGTCCCGGTGATCGCGATCAGTCAGCTGAACCGTGGTCCGGAACAACGTACCGACAAGAAGCCCCAGGTGTCGGATCTTCGTGAGTCCGGCTCGCTGGAGCAGGATGCCGACATGGTCATCCTGCTGCACCGCCCCGACTCCATCGAGCGTGACGACCCGCGAGCAGGCGAGGCCGACATCATCGTTGGCAAGCACCGTAACGGCCCGACCGCCACGATCACCGTGGCCCACCAGTTGCACCTGTCCCGGTTCGTGGACATGGCGCGGGGGTAGGGAAGTGCCCTGGCAGGGGAAACTTGAGACGACTGACCGGTAGCGTGAGATTTGAGCCTAACGAACGCTTTGTCTCATCGGCCCCGCCGGTTGAGGCGGCTGTTCAGCCGAGGCTCCGCAGCAGTTCTATGTGACGACGCTGTTCCTTCTCATCGCGTTTGATGTGCACGCTCACGAGAACGCGGCCTCCGTCCGGTTTGTAGTACACGCGCCCCATATCCTCACTCCCAGAAAGTCCGGTGGCGAGCCTGGTCACCTCGCGCCATCCGGGCAGACCAGCCAGTCCGCTGCCGATGTTTACGCCCATATCGACCTGGACAAGGCAACGCATTATGGCCGCCGGTGAGTCCAGGGCGGCTAACACCTCCTGGCTATCGAGTACGAAATCGATTCGGGCAAACGTAGAGTCAAGAAATCCGGCTACTCCGCGACGTCGAGTGTTCCTCGCTGCACTTACCTTGCGGCGCTCGCGTTCGAGTGTCGTCACCTCGGCGAGTCGTTGTTGAAGTTCTTGGACAGTCTCGGTCAGGACACGACTCTGGTCTGCTGTGGTGAGAAGTTGTCCGCGAAGCGAGGAAACTTCCTGGTTCAGTTCAGTGTTTTCCGCCAGAGCAATTTCGAGGAGTTCTTCGGCGTCAGATCGCTTGGTGAGTAACTCACGTGCATCCAGCCCGAGCGCCGGAGATTGGCTCAGTTCGGTGACTTCGGCCTGGATGGACTTCTGATGCTCGCGCATCCGCTCGAATGCTGCGAGCAGGGACGATTCACGGTCCTCGGTGGAGGTAAGCCGGCGGTGAAGACTCTGAATCTCGTTGATAGAAGACTCGAGTCGCTGGCTGAGTGCGGCGTTCGCGTTCACGAGGTCTTCGATCCGTGTATCGAGAGACTCAGCGGGATGCGTCGGGTTGGCGGTGACTGTGGTCGGAGACTCGGTTGCGATAAAAGGTTCAGGTGGAGTGAGGGCGTCTGCTACGAGCTCAAGCGCCCTGTCGTGGGATCCGACGAATCGCAGACGCGCGAACCAGTCGTAGAACTGGCCGTCTAATGCGGGTCGGTGGCTGACGTCCCACCTTTGGACCGTGATGCCCTTCGATTCGAGCCCTACAACGATCTTGCTCGCTTCGGCTTCGGACGAGTTGAATAGAAGGTAGTGGCCAAAGTCGGTCGATTCGACGGACCAGTCACCCCGAATGCCCGGAAAATCAGGTACGGATGGTGACCCGACTGAAGTCGGAGCGTATGGAATCGCAGAGTTGGGCATAAGGAAGCGATTGCAATCCTCTATCTCCCACGACGATTCTGCGATATCGACTCTGTTTCCCTCCCGGAGAAGGTAGACGGCGCCGCCGTAAACAACGCCGGCATATCCGTTGGGTGTCAGCCGAACTGGCCTTCGTATCGCTGCCTCTAATTCCTCATCGGCATGGGTGACTCTCGCGACAACCTGCTGCGCTCCCATCCTCAGCTCGCGGTAGCGCACCTGCACGCGGGGTCGCCCCAGTGCCTCTTACAGACTGCGCACGGTTTGTAATAGAGGTGCTCGAGCCTCTGGTCCTCGGTCGCTTGGTAGCGTCCCGGCATGCGGGCAAATGCATGAGGCTTGCTCTTGTAAAGAACGTCTCCCGGGATCAGGTCGTCGTCCTTCTCGGCAGCGACATTCGCTCGGACGACAAGTCCTCCTTTGGGCGGGTCTGCAGGCTGATCCGTTTTGCTTGCCGGGTCTGTGTTGTCGTCGTTCGGAAGGGCGATCCCAAACTCAAGGTCGAAATATGATGCCTTCGAGCGATCTGCGCGTTGCGTCGAGAATGCATTGACATGCAGGATCAGGTCATCGTCGATTTCGACGTTGAGGTTGAGTCGTTCGACAAGTGGTGGTGCTGTCGTGTCCACCTTCACAGTTGTTGTGCCCAGGAATGTTCGGGGATCGCTGGCTTGCGGTTGATCAGCGATCGCTGTGGGAGTGACTATCGAGAATTTGGCGGTCCCGTCGGTTGGATCAGTGCAGTAAAGATCAAATCGCTCGTGCCGGACGTCCCCGTCGCTGGGCATCGGTGTGCCAGCGCGTAACAGTGGGAGCCTGGACCCGCGTGCCATCTCGAGCTCGATCTGCTTGGCTAGCACCAGAGTCTGCGAATCGTGGGCGATCCATGCGGCTCCCTGCGACACTATGGTCGCGCTGTTCTTTGGGATTACAACTCGTTCAGGTCCAAACATCTCGTGAAGACTGCTGCGAATGCTTGGCATTGCGGCCATCCCGCCCGCCACGAGGCATAGCGAGATCTGGCCGGGTGCCACGCCGACGCTCTCAAGCAGTGAATCGATCTTTCCTATCCCGGACACGACTAGACGCCTTGTAATCTCATCGAGCTCTGTCCGGCTCAGTGAGTACTCAAGTGCCGTGTCAGATTGTGGAAAGTAGCCAGGAGTGTAGAACGTGACGACTGGCCTCTCGGAAAGATCGATCTTGTTCCGTTCGGCGCTCTGAAGCAGTCGTAAGCGAGCTTCTGGGGTGGGCACGTCGGTGTCTTCGATGCCGTGGCGAATAGCGAAGCGGCCCACTACTTCATCGCGAATCACCTGGTCGAACTGATCTCCCCCGACGTCCTCTGTTGCGCCGTTGCGTAACTGAACTATTCTTCCAGGCTCAACCCTGCACAGCGTCAAGTCGAGAGTGCCGCCACCCCAGTCGACGACAAGCACGTTGCGGCCTCTGAGTTTTCGGACGAGACTTTGCGGGTCGTCCGATCCGCGGATGTATCCGTACAGTGCGGCAAATGGTTCATGGACAAACTGTGCGATTGAGATGTCAGCCTGAGCAAAAGCCTCGCGAAGTGCTGCGCGACGTGGCCCGTTCATGTTCACGGGGATAGTGACCACTGCGCGGTTCGCTGCACCCAACGCTTTCCTGCGACTACGCGTCAAAGATTCAGAGCGCACATGACGAATGACATCTGCAACGATATCGATTGGGCTGCGCTCCACGCCACCCACGGTCACGGCTTCCTGCCCCAGCAGGAACTTTGGGGAGCGCACCGTATTGCCGTGAACGCCCAAGCCGACCTCCTCAAGCGCCTCCCGTGCTCCGCGGCCTACAACCACGTCCTCGCCTTCATAACGGACTACGGATGGGTACGGGAGTCCAGATTCATCAAGGGAGTCGATCACTCTGTCGCCCGAGACGACAGAAATCAAGCTATTGGTCGTGCCAAAATCGAATCCGACTATCACAGCGCTCCTTCGTCAAGATCTTTCAATGCGTCGACTTCGCCTTTGATGGCGTCCAGCGCACGTTCTACAAACTCCTCCGCTACTGAAGTGCGGCCGTTTCGCACGGCGTGGAGTCCGTCGGTGAGCATGCCGACTTGAGATGACAGTCGACGCAGTACTCGGCTGCGTAGGTGCTCGAAGTCGTCGACAGCATGACTGTGGTCGACGCTTCGACCACTTCGCTCGTCTGCGAGTTGCTGCTTGAGCTGGGCAACTTGTGACGTGGACTCAGCCAACTTGGCACTCTGGTGCTCGAGCTCTAAGGCCAATGAATCGGCCTTTGTTTTGGCTTCTGCGGATTGTCTCCGGAGTTCAGATGCTTCTGCAGTGCTGAAATCCAGTTCGTGGTGCGCTCGGCGGAGGACTGATGAGTGGTGGGCTGTAAGTTGGCTGAGTTCGTCGATTGCCTTTGATGATGCGAGGAGTGCGGCAGTCTTCTGGACACTGGGTTGAGTGGGGCGCACCCACACAGCCGAGGACATCGCTTCGATGAACTGCGCGGATGTCCACTCTCCTCGGAGAACGCAAAGCAATGCATAAGCCGAGATCACATTTACCTTGAGACGCTCCTTCTTCGCGGCCGTGAATTCCTCCTCGCCAGCCACGCCGACGATCTGAGGTTCGAGTTCGTTTACTCTCGCCGCTAGTTCAGCAGCCAAAGGGGTATTTGCCGCATAGGTGCCAATTAGGACGTCTTGACGTCCCTCGAAGAGCGGGTGGTGCGCGAGGGCCACAGTCACCAATTGGATGAGCCGCTTACGTACGACAGGTTGTGCACCGAGCGCGGCTAGGCTGGACAACAGCTTTGGTGGAACGTCGACTAGTGGATCGTTGGAAGCGAGCTGGGTGACCTGGTCAATCTCTGCAGCCTCAGCGTCCGGCTCCAATTTGATGGCGTGCATCGATGTCTGTGTTAGGTCCAGTTTCTTTTCGCCTTGCTGGTAGGCATAGTCAAGGAGGGCTGCAATCGTCAACGGGCGCTTGTTAGCGTTCGAGCGCACCTTTTTCCGCGAAGTCTGTGTCGGTGAACTGCTGTTCACAGTCGACTCGGGGCGCGGAGTGTCCGCTGGAATCTCAGATCCTGTCGTCACAGTGAATGTTCTCCTTGGGTGCGAAGTCGGAAGTTCCTGTACCAACCTTCGGCGGCTCTTGCGTGACGAATCTGATCCGCTTCGTGCCTTGCTGCGGCGGTGTCACCGGCCGCTCGAAGGTGTTCAGCGGCGATAAGGTGAAGCTTGAAGGCGTCGGAGGACCGTTGAGAATGAATGCTGCTGATGAGTTCGGTGGCTTCGGTCGCGGAGCCGTCGAGTGGGATTGCGCTCCAAGTGACTATCTGCTCGATCACGGAATCGCTGAGCATGTGGTCGAGGCTCGCGTTCGGCGATACCGTGAGATCTGATGTATTCCACGACGTGCCGTTCAACATCGACTCGAAACGCAGGGCGACTTCCGCAACTCGTCTGCTTCGTGTCTTGGTCATAGCGCGGCGGAACTGGTTGTAGTGAAATGCGACAATCCCACAAATAGCTTCGGCGGGTGGACGGTCGAAGGCGCCTAGCCTAGCTACGGCTTGGTCGTACTTTGCTTCATACGCACCCGAGCCTGCGCTGTTTACGCCCGCTTCTGACTCCCGTTCGCGGGTGAGAACTCCGTAAAGGTAGCTGGCGATACCGCTTCGGTACGTTGAAGCTGTCGCGAAATGATGTGACCGCATAATGAAATCGTCAATGGACCGGCGACTGAGTTCGCCGCCCTCGATGAAGTGCTGCAGAGCAGAGTCGACCCCTTCGAGATCGTCGTTGTCGGCGAGTGCGAACTCAAACTCAAACTTCTGTTCCACCCCGGAGTTATGTAAACCGATGTCGACGACACCACGCCGCTGCGCCGACAGTAGCCGGATCGCCTCGTCGATCGCGACCCTCGCATTGTTCACGGTTACTCGGTCCGATGACCGTATCGCCCAGTCGCTGGGTGACGTTTCCGTGGTTATAGTGAGCCGGCTTCGACCGCATTCGCGGCCGCGTAGGATAAGCAACGGTCGCGACGTTGCGTGGCCCTCGAAGAGATGGACATCGAGATCACGGCGCGTGGCGAAATGAGCATCGCACGTTTGGCACGTGAACGTAGCAGGCTTTTCCGCGAACGGGCCGTGGTGATCCTCTGTCGAAGTATGGAAATCTATGTAGCCGGTGTGCCAGAACCCCATGTTGACTAGCATCTCCTCGGTCCTGTTTTTCGCTGCGGTCGTGCGACGCCCACTGATGCTGATCAGGCTCGCTTCGCACGGCTGAAGGGTACAACAGCGGTACGACGCCGAAGGCCCCACCTGCAGGGATGGAGCTAGAAGGGCAACGGCGCTTGCCCGTTGCACTCGCAATTTGATCACCCGCGGCACGGAGACGGCGTTCAGAATGTTCACGAAGCACGCTCACCCTAAGGCTGTTCACCCGGGCGTTGCAGTCTGCAGCGTGACGGAGGTCAACGTAGCCTCCGTCGACTCGGCCGCGATTTGGGGCGCTACCGCGTTGAAGGGCTGGGCGGGCCAATGAAATTTCCACGAAGAAGTGTCAGTGGGAGCGGGTAGCGTTCAAGGGCTGTCAACAGGAGGTCCAAACGTGCAGCTTGAAGAGTTGAAGCCCGGTCTGCGAATCGAGGGTCTCATTCCCGCAGAGGTGATCACCGTCATCGCTGCCCAGTGGCATGGCACGGACGCACTTGCACTCACCTACCAGAACGCCTCAGGTGGCCTCGGCCAACAGGTTGTGTTCCGCAACGACCAAGACAACCTCAGCGTCGCCGCCAGCGGGAGCCGCGCGTTCGACGCAACCGCCAGTGACTTCAAGCTCGTCGCCGAGGCCCAGCGCATCTCGCTAGCTGGGCTGTTCGATCCGATGTTGGCTGTCGCTACGAGTGACGTGCAGCCGTTGCCGCACCAGATTCGTGCGGTATACGGGGAGCTCTTGCCGCGGACTCCGCTGCGGTTCCTCCTTGCCGACGACCCAGGGGCCGGCAAGACGATCATGGCCGGCCTCTACGTCAAGGAGTTGCTGCTCCGCGACGACGTCAAGCAGTGCCTGATCATCGCTCCCGGTGGACTGGTCGAGCAGTGGCAGGACGAACTGTTCTTCAAGTTTGGGCTGCGGTTCGACCTGCTGACCAACCAGCTCATCGATGCCAACATCAACCTCAACGTCTTCGAAACGAACCCACTCGTGATCGCACGCATGGATCAGCTCTCCCGCAACGAGGCACTCCAGGCCCAACTGAAGGAGACGGAGTGGGATCTGATCATCGTCGACGAGGCACACAGAATGGGAGCGCACTACTTCGGCGGGAAGCTGGAGAAGACCAAACGCTTCCTGCTGGGGGAGCTGCTCGGCCAAATTACCCGCCACCTACTGCTAATGACCGCGACCCCACACTCGGGCAAGGAAGAAGACTTCCAACTCTTCCTCACCCTGCTCGACCGCGACCGGTTCGAGGGCAAGCAGAAGAAGTCTGTCGACGTCACCGGAATCATGCGGCGCATGGTCAAGGAAGACCTGCTGACGTTCGAAGGTAAGAAGCTCTTCCCTGAACGCATCGCCGAAACTGTGCCCTACGAGTTGACCGAGCGGGAGAAGGACCTCTACGAGGACGTCACTCGCTACGTCCGCGAGGGCATGAACCGTGCCGACAGGCTCGGCGGCAAGCGTAAGAACACTGTCGGATTCGCCCTGACTGTACTTCAGCGCAGACTCGCCTCCAGCCCTGAGGCGATCTACAAGAGCCTCGTCCGCCGCACCGAACGGCTGGAGCGCAAGAAGACCGAGATCCTCAACGGCACCTACAAGGAACCCGACGACGTCATCGGCTCGGGCGACTTCGACGAAGATGAATACAACGCCGAAGAACTGGAGCAGCTTGAGGAAGACGTGATGGACGCGGCCACCGCCGCCCAGACCGTCGAGGAGCTCAACGCAGAACTTGTCGAACTCGCCGATCTGATTGCGACCGCCAAGAAGGTCCGCGAGGCTGGCACCGATCGCAAGTGGACCGAACTCTCCACGATCCTTCAGGACAATGCGCTGGTCACCGATTCGAACGGTTGGCCACGGAAGTTCATCATCTTCACCGAGCACCGCGACACCCTTGACTACCTTCAGTCCAAGATCGGCTCTTTGCTCGGCAAGCCCGACTCGGTCAAGGCGATCCACGGTGGCGTCCGCCGAGGTGAGCGGCGCGTGATCACCGAGGAGTTCACCAAGAACCGCGACGTCCAAATCCTCATCGCAACCGACGCCGCTGGAGAGGGGCTTAACCTTCAGGCCGCGCACCTGATGGTCAACTACGACCTGCCGTGGAACCCCAACCGCATCGAGCAACGCTTCGGCCGCATCCACCGCATCGGCCAGGAAGAGGTCTGCCGACTCTGGAACCTCGTAGCCTCCAACACCCGCGAGGGTGAAGTCTTCACCCGCCTGCTGGAGAAGCTCGACCAGATGCGTCAGACATACGGTGGCAAAGTCTTCGACGTCCTCGGCGAGGCGTTCACCGAGACCCCGCTGCGCAACCTCCTGCTCGACGCCATCCAGTATGGTGAGCGCCCCGACGTCAAGGCCAAGATGCACGAGGTCATCGACGCCTCGGTCGGGGATGGACTCAAAGATCTCCTCGACGAACGGGCATTAGCGTCGGAGAACCTGGCCGAGGCCGACCTGCATGCACTGCGCGCGGCAATGGACGAGGCCCGCGCCCGCAGGCTCCAACCGCACTACATCGAGATGGCGTTCAAGGCAGCGTTCACCCGCTTAGGCGGCCGCATTGTGAAGCGTGAACAGGGCCGCTACGAGATCGCGAACGTGCCCCAGCAGATCCGCGCCGCAGGCACAGGGCCGATCGCCACCAAGTACGACCGCGTGACGTTCAATCTTGGGAAGGTGCACGCGGACGAACGCAGCCGCGCCGACCTTCTCGCACCAGGTCATCCGCTGCACGACACGGTCATGGACGAGTCCGTGCGCCAGTTCGGCGGCTCCCTCAACCGAGGAACGGTTTTAGTTTCCTCGACGCTGGAGGAGACACACCTGCTCGTCGGCGTGATCGAAGAGGTCGCCGACGCGACGGGAGGGTCCGTCGCACGCCGCTTCGGCTATGCCTACGTCGACAGCTTCGGCACCGTGACCCCAGCTGGCCCCGCCCCCTACCTGGACTGCGTGGCAGCACCCAAGAACGCCGTCACCGAGGCCGCTCGCATCCTTCCGTGGCTGGCCGACGCCGAAGACAAAGCAACCAGCTGGATCATCGCCAACCAACTTCCCGACTACCTCGCCGACGTTCAGCCGAGGCGCCTTGCCGAGCTGAATAAGGCACGGGATCTGGTCATTAAGCGGCTCGAAGGTGAACGCGACCGCCTCATCCTCGATGCCGCCGTCGCGGCGGAGAAGGAACGCGCTGGTGAGAAACCGAGAGAATCATCGGAGAGCCTGAATCGTAAGGCCGTCGAACTCGACGCCCGTTTACGCAAGAGGCTCGCACTGCTTGACCAGCAGCAGCTCATGTCGACCAAGCCACCACGCATCGTCACCGCAGCTTTAGTGCTCCCCGTCGGGATACTGGAGGCCGACCTACCCGCGACCGCGCCCATCCACGCGAAGGAGACTAAAGAGGTCGAACGCCGCGGTGTCGACTTGGTGATGGCCCGTGAACGTGAACTCGGTCGGAAGCCCGTCGAGCAGGCGTTCAACAATCCCGGTTTCGACATCCTCTCCACCGACGCCAAGGGAGACACCCACCGCATCGAGGTCAAAGCCCGTATCGATGGAGCCACTGACTTCTTCGTCACCCACAACGAGGTGATGGTCGGCAAGAATGCCGTCCCGCGCTACCGACTCGCGCTCGTCCGCGTCGACCCACGCGGCGCCCAGCACGACGAGGTCCGTTACCTCGACAACCCGTTCGCCACCACCGACCTTGGAGACTTCGACGCGACTGGTGTCCGCGGCGACTGGGCGAAGCAGTGGACCAAGGGGAAGGCGCCGTTTTGAGATCAGGGTTTGGCGAGCCGCAGTTCGGTGCTGGCTTCCAGTCTTGGCATCACCGCGACCGCCGTCGAGCGGATACGTACAGCTCGGCCACTTCGCGCGATCATCGACATGAAGGCCCTCTAGGCGTCGCGTGTCCGGTCCCTGCAGTATCCGTCGGGGTCACCGGTAACTTAGATCTTCAAGTTGCGGCGCCTCGGCGTCGCTCAGAAGTGCTGGAACGCTGGGCAGAGGGGTCGATGTGGTTCAGAAGCGCAAGTTGATCGAAGTGGCGTTGCCGCTGGAATCAATCAACAGCGAGTCCGCACACGAGAAGTCCGTGCCGCGGAAAGGGCACCCGGCCACACTCCACCTGTGGTGGGCGCGCCGTCCGCTCGCCGCAGCGCGCGCCCTGCTCTTCGCACAACTTGTGGACGACCCAAGCTCGCGTCTCGATCTGTTCCCGACGGAAGGTGAGCAGCGGGCCGAGCGCGAGCGACTGCATGAGATCATCGTTCAACTTTCGAAGTGGGAGAGCACGAACGACAGCCGCTTACTGGCCCAGGCACACGACGAGATCGTGAGATCGACCGGCGGCTCAATCCCGGACATCATCGATCCATTCGCTGGCGGTGGCACCATCCCGCTCGAAGCTCAACGTCTCGGTCTGCAGGCTCGGGCTTCAGATCTGAACCCAGTCGCGGGTCTGATCAACAAGTCCCTGATCGACCTGCCAGTCCAGTTCAGAGGCCGGAAGCCCGCGTTCCCTGGCTTGGCGGACTCGGAGATCCGCGCCTGGTCAGGCACACAAGGCTTGGCAGCTGACGTCAGGGCCTACGGGGCTTGGATGCGCGAAGAAGCATATAGGCGGGTCGGTTCACACTTTCCGAAGGCGGAGCTTGAGGATGGTTCGAGCGCAGTTGTCATCGCATGGATCTGGGCGCGGACCGTGGTTTGTCCGAATCCGGGCTGCGGCATAGATATGCCGCTTGTTCGAACGTGGTGGTTAGGCAAAAAGAAGGGACGCGAAGCTTACATTCGCCCGTCCGTTATCGATGACTCGACGCATTCGTCAGGGTTTAGGGTCAAGTACGCAATTGTACACGATCGGTCTGATGCGCCGACTGCGAGCAACGACGGGACCGTGGGTCGTACCGGTGCCACTTGTATCTCGTGCTCTGCGGGTGTTGATCTCAAATACATCCGTGCGGAAGGCCAGGCAGGAAGAATCGGACAGCAACTCATCGCGACAGTCGCCGAGGGCAACCGCCGGCGGGTGTATATCGCGCCGACCCAAGAGCACGTGGCGGCCGCCGATGTTGATCGGCCTATCGACCTGCCTGACGCCCCCATCCCGTCCCAAGCGCCCAGCTTTCGTGTGCAGGCCTACGGAATGACGAAGTGGGTAGATCTCTACACCAACCGACAGTTGGCAGTTTTAACGACCTTTAGCGATCTTGTCGGCGAAGCACGAGAGCGTGTGATCGCAGATTCGGGAGATCGTGCCTACAGTGACGCTGTCGCGACTTACCTGGCGTTCCTGGGGTCAAAGCTCGCTGATTGGCTATCTTCCCTTTGTAGTTGGATTCCGCAGATCGAAGGCGTACGGGACACGTTCGCCCGACAAGCGCTTCCCATGGTGTGGGACTTCGTTGAGATCAACCCGTTCTCAAACTCTGTAGGCAATGCTTCCGGACACTTTGAATGGATTGCGGCGGCGATTGAGTCGCTTCCCGTCAGCGGACCTCAAGGAATCGTCACTCAAGAAGATGCAGCTGCACGGAGTTACGACCAGGCAGTAATAGCAACCGATCCTCCGTACTACGACAACATCGGCTACTCCGACCTGTCGGACTTCTTCTATGTTTGGCTTCGGCGGTCGCTGCGGTCTGTCCATTCTGAGCTACTTTCAACGATGTTGGTGCCCAAGACTGCGGAATTGGTCGCAAATCAGTTCCGACACGGCGGAAAGGCTGGGGCCGAAAAATTCTTCGAGGAGGGCTTTCGAAGCGTCTTTGCGCACGCGCGTTCCTCTGCCTCCGACGAGTTTCCGATCGCCGTGTACTACGCCTTCAAGCAGAGTGATGCTGACGATCGTGGCGAAGCATCCACGGGTTGGGAGAAGCTACTTGAAGGGATGATTCGAAGCGGCTGGGAGATCACCTCAACGTGGCCGCTGCGTAGCGAACGTGGGGGTCGGATGATCAGCATCGGGACGAACGCGCTTGCCTCATCCATTATCCTGTCGCTTCGTCCACGGCCTGAAGCGACCCCGAGCACCGATCGCCGCGGCTTCATTGCTGCGCTCGAGGCCGAACTTCCCGACGCGCTAAGGAAGTTGCAGCAGGGACAGATCGCACCAGTGGACCTTCCGCAGGCCGCGATCGGGCCGGGTATGGCTGTTTTCAGCCGGTATAGAGCTGTGCTGGAGCCCGACGGCAAGAAGATGACTGTCCGCTCTGCACTCGCGCGTATCAACGAGATCTTGGACCAAGTGCTCAATGAGCAGGAAGGCGATTTCGATGCGCCCTCCCGATTCGCCATTGCGTGGTATCGCCAGCACGGTTACGACGTCGGCAGTTTTGGTGACGCTAACAACCTCGCGAACGCTCGTAATATCACGGTCGACGCGATGGACCGCAATGGAGTCCTATCCAGCAGGGGCGGCAAGGTGCAGCTGATTAAGTCCGCTGATCTGAGTTGGGACTACGACCCGATTGAGGACCTTCATACGAGCAACTGGGAAGCACTTCATCACCTGATCAAGGTGCTTGAGAGGGACGGTATCGCACCGGCGGGCGACTTCTTCAAGTCAGCTCTGCGCCGTCCTGATGGTGCGATTGACGCCGACCTCGTGAAGGAGCTGGCTCACCTGCTCTTCAGGGTCGCCGAGAATAACGGTTGGACGAAGGACGCCCTCTCCTTCAACGCGCTCGTGACGAGCTGGCCCGAGATCCTCGAAGTTGCCCTCGCAGCCAAGAAATCCACTCAAACGCAAGGTGCGTTCGACTTCGACGAGGACGACTGACATGGCACTGAGTAACCGCGACCGAATCGGCAAAATGTTCGAGGCCATCGCCCCAGCACTGGATGACTACATTTCGTCTGTGATCGGCGCAGTAGACCCGGGGGCTGGCGCGAACTGGGTCCAGCTCGTTGCGGCCAAAGACAAACACGCTGGGAAGGTATACGACCCCCTCGATCCCCAGGTGCAGCTGCGGATACTCACGGAGTCGGCGATCACAACCAACGTCAAGCCTCGCTGGTATCCGTTCTCCGACACCCTGGGTCGTGTTGGTGAGGCATTCGCGACGGAGCTCAAGAATGCCCGAAACACCTGGGCCCACAACGGTTCCTTCACCGATGACGATGCCTACCGCGTTCTCGACACCGCAGAACGGTTGATGCGTCTGCTTGCCAAGCCCGGTGAAGCCGACAGCATCAAGGCCATTCGCCTGAACCTGCGGCGCGTGACCGCCGACCGTGACGACAAGCGAGCCTTGAAGGCAGCGGTCGACAACCCCGAGGCCATCGGGGGACTGAAACCTTGGCGAGAAGTACTTCAGCCCCACGATGATGTCGCGACAGGCAACTTCCACGCGTCGGAGTTCGCGGCTGACCTGTACAAGGTTGCGACAGGAGGCGAGGTCGACTCGGACTACTCCGATCCCGTCGAGTTCTTCCGGCGCACATACCTAACCGATGGATTGAGCGACCTGATCGGTCGAGCGGTGCGGCGTCTCGCCGGAGATGACAATGTCTCTCCGGTCATCAACCTTCAGACCAACTTTGGTGGCGGCAAGACACACTCGATGCTGTCTCTGTGGCATATTGCCGCCGGGCTACCGGTGGGCGAGTTCCCGCAGGCAACCCAGGAGCTGCTCCTCGCCAGCGGCTACCAGGGCGACAAGGTCAATCGCGTCGCCATCGTCGGGAATCACTTCAGCCCGTCGGGTGTGACCAAGGACGACGGAACTCAGGTCAACACGATCTGGGGTGAGCTTGCGTGGCAGCTCGGTGGTGCCGAGGCGTTCGCTCTCATCTCCCGGTCCGACGCTGACCGCACACACCCCGGCGAGAAACTCCACGAGTTGCTCAGCATTTATGCACCCGCTGTCATTCTGATCGACGAGTGGGTGGCATACGCCCGATCACTCGTTGGCCGTGACGACCTCGCTGGTGGCACGTTCGACGACCAGTTCACCTTCGCCCAGTCGCTGACAGAGGCAGCCAAGGGCACTTCGGGTGTCCTGCTCGCGATTTCGATACCGGCCTCCGAAAGTGGCGACAGCGGAGACAAGATCGTCGCTGGAAACGCGGAGGAGGTCGGTGGCGCCCATGGCTTGGAGGCGTTGAAACGTCTCCAGAACGTAGTGCGTCGAGTGGCCGATCAGTGGCGGCCGGCGTCGTCCGACGAGGCGTATCGCATCGTTAAGCAGCGGCTGTTCAAGGATGCCGATGCCGCGGCGTTGGCTTCGATCGGCGCGACTGCGCGGACCTACGGTGAGATGTACCGCAAGTACACCGACGACTTCCCCCGCGAAGCACGCGATACGGCATACGAAGACCGCATCAAGCGGACTTACCCGATCCACCCGGAGATGTTCGACACCCTCTACGAGGAGTGGTCATCCCTCGAACGCTTCCAGCGAACACGTGGTGTCCTGCGCCTGATGAGCACGGTCATCCACGCCCTCTGGACGGGCGAGGATGCATCGCCCTTGATCATGCCCGGCTCGATTCCGCTCGCCACCGCAAATGTGAATGCCGAACTGACACAGTACCTTCAGGACTCCTGGAAGACGATCATCGACGCCGACGTCGACGGCCCCAACTCCGAGCCAGGACGTATCGACAAGGAGAAGCCGCTGTTCGGGCAGCGTGCCCTCACGAAGCGACTCGCGCGCACAGTGTTCTTCGGTGCGGCGCCAACCATCGCGCCCGGTTCGACCCACAAGGGCATCGGCACCCAGCGCGTCTTCCTCGGTACCGCCGTGCCCGGGGATGTTCCGGGCAACTTCCACGCCGCGCTGACACAGCTCGGTGACCGCGCAACGTACTTCTACTCAGGGTCCGGCAAGTACTGGTACGACCTGCAGCCCAACATCACCCGTACAGCGAAGGATCAAGCGGAGCGCCTGCACAAGGAGGACGTTTGGGCTGAGATTGTTCGCCGCCTACAGAGTCAGGGTCGAACGCGCGGCGAGTTCGCTGGCGTCCACGTCTGCCCCGAAAGCAACGCTGACATACCCGACACCGACGAGGCGCGGCTGGTCATCCTTCACCCGAAGGTTGCGCACAAGGGCAAGGCGGAGTCTGACGCTAAGGCTTTCGCGCAGAATGCCACTGAGCAGCGGGGCAGCGCCAACCGGACCAATCGAAACATGATCGTCTACCTGGCCGCGGATGAGGCGCGTCTCGAAGAACTCGACTCGGCGACAAGGGACTTCCTCGGTTGGAAGCATGTCCTCGACAACGAGGCCGACCTCGACCTGACACAGAACCAGAAGAACCAAGCTGCACAACGTCGCGACCAGGCCGACCAGACCGTGACCGCGCGGCTGTTGCAAACATTCACCTGGGCGCTAGTGCCGACGCAGCCGGAGCCCAGCTCACCGTTCTTGATCCGTGAGACCAGAGTCGAGGGTCAATCTGAGTCGTTGGCTGAGCGTGTTTCGCGTCGACTTGGCAATGACGGCGATCTTTCAACTCGACAGGCGGCTGCGACCATCCGGCTGGCGATCAACAAGGTGCCGCAGATCTGGAAGGACGGGCACGTCTCGCTGGGCGCTCTGTGGGGTCTCTATTCGCAGTACCCGTATATGCCTCGGCTCCGAGATCGGAAGGTACTCGACGAAGGCATCGTCGACCTGCCGATGATCTGGTCGACTGATGCGTTCGCGCTCGCCACCGATTACGACCAGACTGTCGGCCGCTATATCGGCCTGTGGACGCCCGAGGACAAGGGCGCTGCGCCCGTTGCCACCGACACCTTGCTGCTCGTACGGCCCGACATCGCAGAGCAGCAGCGCTCGGCCGAACCCGGCCCCGAGCCGAAACCGGGACCTGGCCCCATACCGCCGGGCCCCGGACCAGGACCAACCCCACCGCCCGGCCCCGGACCAAGGCAGGATATTGAATGGCCCACACGCTTTTTCGGGGTGAAGACACTCAACTCCGACAAGATCGCGCTGGAGTTCAAGAATGTTGCTGACGAGGTGCTCGCCCACCTCCGTTCGGGGGAAAACACAAACGTGAGAGTACGGATTGAGATTGAAGCGACTGACTCTGACGGCTTCAACGAGAACCGGGTTCGAACCGTTTCTGAGAACGCGAGGACCCTGAAGTTTGACCAGTCGGGTTTTGAGGAGATCTAGACCAATGACTGAAGCGGTCGAACTGTCCGTAATCGACCCGTTGGACCCAGTGCTGGCGTCTGCTTCAGATGTTGCCCTGCAGGGCGTCGATCCTTTGAGCGAGGCGCTCCCGACAACGGCTGTGAAATGGGAGAACTTCGAACGCCTACTCCTTCGGATCGGGCACGATGTACTCGGACTACGCGATGTCAAGCGGTTCGGAAGCGCGGGACAAGCCCAGAAGGGTATCGATGTAGTTGGTTTGGACGCTGACCTGAACGCTGTGGCCATCCAGTCGAAGCGATACCAGACCTTCACAAGGGCAGACCTCGACAAGGCCGTCGACAAGTTCCTCGACTCAAGCTTTCCGTTTACGGTGAACCGCCTAATCATTGGTGTCGCCTGCACGGTCACAGAGAGGTCGATCATTGAGCGAGTGACCGAACTGAATACCACTCATGATCCGCTACATATCGAGATCTGGGACCAGGAGCGCATTAGCGAACTGCTGCGAGACCAGCCTTCGATCGTGATCGAGTTCTTCGGTCCAGCGACCGCAGAGAGGTTCTGCCTTCCTCACATCGTCACCCCGATCGCCGTGCCTTCGAAAGATGCTGTCGATACAGCTGATGCCATAGTGCGGGGCCCCCTTCGATCAGCGCACGTCGAGCTGCAACTCGAGCAAGCGCGAGTGAAGTCTGAGACCCACCCTAATGAGGCGCTTGAACTGTACGGAGAAGTTCAGGAGAAGCTCCAGGAACGCGGATTTCCCGGTCACGCTGCTGAATTCGACAAGAACCGTGTCCCACTGCTCGTGCGGGTTGGCCGAACCGGCGATGCCCTCAAACTGATAATGCGCATGCTCTGGCAATCGGAACGAGCAGGCGACAGCGCTGTCGCTGATCGATGTCAACGAGATATCGAACGCCTACTCGAGGGTCACGACGATCTGAGAGACAACCCCGCGTGGAAAGCAGCGCGGTGGGCCGCTTCTCTCGTTGCGGATTCCCTAGCCTCGCCTGTACCGCACAGGGTTGGCGGCGACCTCACAGCACTCGCCGACCTCGACCCAACCGATCGAGCGCGCCTACTGCTGCTGATTACCGAATCCGATCTCGGTGACGACCGCACCGACAGAGTTCTTGAGCTCGCCGATAATTTGCGGCAATCCGCAGCAGAAGTATGCGACGACCCAATCCTCCAGTCACGCATACTCATCGCAGTCGCCGATACCGATGGCGACTGGAAGCAGCTGGTACGCGCAGCACGGATCTCCCTACCGAAGGAGGCAGCCGCGCTGGTTCACGCGCGCTACGCCCGCCACCTTGCCGGGAAGGGCGACTACACGACTGCACAAGACGAGTGGAGCGAGGCGATCGACAACGCTTGTCTGACGCAGCGACACAGCGACGCGGCTAAATGGCTGTACAGCCAGCGTGAGATCGCGACCAGATATTCCGGAATCCTGACCGACAGATGGCACCCACTTGCCCGCGAGATAGCGAACCTCCCGGGGCAGCCGAGGTTAGCAACAGCCGCTCAGCGCAGCCGAGAGAGTGGTTTGGCAGCGCTGAACGCTGGACGCGACCGCGTAGCGGCGATCTCCCTCAGGCGATACCTCCGTGACTCGATAATCAGCGGTGCCCTCGCCGACGAACGAGATGCACGAAGTCTGTTAGGCAGTGTCTTCATGAAGTCAGGACACCCCGATCTGGCCGCCCACCAATACGTCTACGCCGGCCGGCCCAAGGAAGCGGAGCAGGCAGCCCGTGCCCTCGGTGACAAGTACTACAACGTCGCCGAACTCGTGGAGAGTCCGCATCAATGGATCGCTGCGACTGCCCTACGATTCGCCGCGGCGCAGGCCGACTTGATCCCCGACAGCCAAGTACCAACGGTCGTAGACAGTGCCCTATGTGCAATTGATGAAGTACTGGACGAAACTCGGGCTGAGTCGTTCTTTGACCCGTCTCTTCAACTCGCTGCCTACACCTTCATCGCCTCCGTCGCTGACCGCCTGACGGAATCTCAAGCACTGAAAGTAATTGCTCTACTTGATGAACGAGTAGCCGCGCCGCCCAATGCAGGTTGGCACACTGACAAGAGTCACGTTCAGATCATGTCCGGCATCACGCGCACCCACACGTCGCTGCGCGAGACCGCAATAGACCAGCTGCTGGGCCTGTTCGAGCGTGAGTCGCACTGGTTCGGCACCACCGAATCGCAAGTGTTGGTCGACAACCTTGACCTCACAGGGTCAAGACTTCGGCTGTTTGCCGACCGTGTGCAGCAACCGCACCACGACGCGGCTGCACTTCTGGCGCTACACGATGACCAGAAGCCCTCCCAAGCTCGGCTCGATGCAGCGGCCGAGTACCTACAGAAAGACACCAAGAACGGTCCGGGGAGGTATGGAGTCGGTACCCGGGTGGTCGAGCAGTCCCTGGTCGCGCTCCATCTCCCGGTTGAGGATCGCATTCGATGCATCGAAGCTCTGCTCACCAAAGCAAAATCGCCCTATGAGGGGGCGGAGAACCGCCGTGACTACCACCACGCCTCATCGAACCTGGTCGACGACTTGCCTGAGCGCCAACGTGCCGACTTCTTCGACAGGGCATTCGATCTCGCCCGGACTGCGCCGATGTCAGAGCCTGACGGCTTTCACACATCACTTGGAGATCCGCTCGGCTTTATGCGATGGAACGGTGTCGCGGATAGCCGACCCTCTGCGCTGCTCCTCGCTGCCCGGTTGGCCAAGACGGATGCTGAGCAGAAAGCAATCCGAGACCAGGGCATTCAGCTTGCAACAAATGTACTCGCCGGTCACCGAGACCTCGCTCAAGCACTAATCGTTCTCGACGGGCACGTAGTGGAGCCCTTCTTGGGCGTCCTTGCTGCCGCACCACAAAAAGAACTACGCTGCGCGGCCGCGGTCATCTGCGTTCGAAACTCCGACGGCGTTACTGCCGAACGGCTCGCAGCTGATGAAGAACCAATTGTCCGGCGAGTACTCGCTAGGGAGATTGGCGGTCGAGATCAACTCGACAATACCGTTGCTGCGCTACGACGGGATCCTCGTTGGTCAGTACGGGTCCTCGTGCAGGATGCGAATGCCTAGCCTCGGTCGGTGGATCGATGCCGAAAGTTGCTGACTTCGAACCAAAATCGGTGAGTCCCACGAAACAGGCAACTTAGTATCGGCGTTGACATGGTCGGTGACCGATCCACGAGAACCTGGACCTTGACGCATATCTGACACGTCGCGTCGTGCGGGGCTCACGACAGTTCACCCATCCTCAGTCGGTTGAGACGGTCAGTTCTACATCCCCTACCACTGCCACGACATCGCCGGAACTTACCTCCGCGACGTCATCAGCGGTCGCGTCCAGCAGGGACACTGCGAAGGACCCGCTCGTAGCTCCAGCGTCCCATTGCCCCCACACGGTCCCTGAATCGTTTTGGTAGTCAGCGATCGCAACCTCCGCCGAACCGTCCGCGTCAAAGTGGCCCTTCACGAGGATGCAACGATCGTCGGCATCAAATCGGACTTCGACGACCGCGAGCTGCATGAACCCTTCCACAGAACCGAGGTCCGGGTCGTCGTGGCCAGCTGCTCTGACTTTGCCCGCAATCTGGTCGGCTAGATCGCTTCTTACGGCCGACGCGGTGGCCTCAAGTGCAACGTCTAGCGATCGATCGAAGTCCCATCCGAACACGTCCTCTAAGACGACCTTCGCTCGCCTTGAACCCTCGTCCAGGACCACCGAGGCAACCAGTGGGCCGTCCGCGAACGTGCGAGGCTCCAACTCATGCCATCCGTAGCTGCTGTATTTGCCCCTGTACTCATGAGTTGAAGGAGCTTCCAGGACACTAGGGGACTCTGCTCGGAGTCGGTCCAAGAGAGCTGGTCCCAGTTCGAGCAGGCAGTCCTTCGCCGCCGCTGACGAGAAGTCGGCTTCGAGGAGTCTGACCAGGGCTCCTTGTACGCCAGATGCGTTGCGAAAGCCCTTGACGTACCTCTCGACTGAAGCTTGCTTCTTGTGCGCCTCGTCTAGCCACATTGCGATGGCCCGAACTCCAGTGAATCTGGTATCGGACTTGTCCGAGTTGCACTTGCGGCATATAGGTGCGAGATTGTGCGCCGAGTTCAGATCGAAGGCCGTTGCCCGTGCGGGTTCGAGCCACTCGTGCTTGGCCTTGTCGAGGTCCTCATCAGTGATGGTTTTGGGGAGGATATGGTCGATCTCAGCTCCGACGAACGTGACTGGCGTCGAGCAGAGGTAGCATAGCTCTCCCCATGCCTTCAACAGTGCTAGCCGCAGCAAACGGTTTTCAGAGCTGTTCCCATCCTTGTACCGAACTAGGGTGGGCGCCTTAGCCGTGGCTTTCGGGGTGCGCGTCATAGGCCGAAACTACCAACGGATCACAATCAAACCGAGGTCAGTCTGCGGGGAGCTGAGGCATGATGCCATAGGTTAGCCAGCCGGCGCAGGGTAGATTGACGGGCCGTGCCGGCTCACCCGAGATCCGTCAAAGTTGCCCGGCGCGTCCGGCTAACCTTCGCTGCATCTCGACAAGAGTCACGGACCGCGACGACGCCGTTCCCACTGAGGGTGCGAACCGCCCAGTTGTTTGGGAGTCAGACCGATCTCCGCAGAGGCGCAACGCCTATGGCGCGTCGATGAGAGTCCGTCGACCCGACCCGGAGAGGTGTGAGAGTGGCGGACGTAGGTATTGATGACGGCGCCCAGGTTCGATCGACCGAACAGGAAGCGCTGGCCAATGTGCGGGCGGTCCTGGAACTGTGCGCATCTGGGCAACTCAAATGCAGTGCGAAGACCGCGCGCCCATCGGCGGCCACGGTGAAGACTGTCGCCAGCCATCTTGTCAACGGCGACTTCTATGTCGACGAGGCGATCGCCGCGTTCGCCTGGCCACTACTCGTCCAGTCCGCCGGGCTGGCCAAGTTAGACGGCACTCGCCTCACGTTGACACCGAAAGGTCATGCTGCTCTACGCAACCGGCCGGAGGAGGTCATCCTCGCCGTGTGGCGCAGATGGCTCACGCACGGGGCGATCGATGAGTTCGGCCGAATCGAGGCGATCAAGGGGCAGCGCGGCGCCAACGTGCTCAGCGCGGTGAAGCGGCGCCGTTCAACCGTCGCCGATGGACTGGCCACCTGTCCTCTGGGCGAGTGGATCGAGATCGACGACCTCTTCGCCACCATGCGTCGGAAGCGCCTCAGCCCGACCATCGCCAGAAGTGAACGGGCATTGTGGCGGCTCCATATTCTCGATCCCGAGTACGGGAGCTTCGGATACGACGGACATCATGGTTGGTCATTGCTCGAGGGCCGGTACACGATGGCGGTGACTTTCGAATACGCCGGCACGCTGGGCCTGTTCGATCTCGACTACCGAGATCCAGTCGGCGCCCG
Source organism: Gordonia hongkongensis (assembly GCF_023078355.1). Classification (NCBI taxonomy): domain Bacteria; kingdom Bacillati; phylum Actinomycetota; class Actinomycetes; order Mycobacteriales; family Gordoniaceae; genus Gordonia; species Gordonia hongkongensis. Next base: position 5,101,457 of record NZ_CP095552.1, on the reverse strand, counting down.
TACGGACTATCACAGCAATTGGGGGAGCGACTTCCTCGAGACCCTCAGCCGATACGACGGTCTTCGACGAATCCGGCTGACACCGCTCGGCGCCTATGCGTTGGGCCTCACCGACACCTTCACGCCGACTGAGGATCTCGACGAGATCTCACCGTTGACGGCGTTGCCGAACCTCGACATCGTGGTTGCCCGCGGCATCACCCACACCGAGAGACTCACCCTCGCCGCCTTCGCCACCCAAACCGCCGACCACACCTGGAACGTGTCGCCGACCACCCTGACCGCAGCCCTCGGGGCAGGGCGCGACCTCACCGAGTTCACCGACTACCTACACCGTCGCGCTGAACACGAACTGCCTTCGACGCTCACCACTCTGATAGAAGATGTCCGCCGGCGGGGAGCGCAACTCATCGACCGCGGACCTCTTCGCGTGATCGAGTGCGTCGATCCGGCCACCGCGATGCTCATCGCCCATGACCGCAGGCTCCGCCCGCTGTGCCATCTGCTCGGAGACCGATTCTTGGGTGTCCAACCCGAGCATGAGTCGAAGTTCCGGACCGCTCTGCTCAAGCTCGGGTTCGGCCTACCCGCGGAGTGATGGCGGCAGTTCCGAGGGCGCCCGCGATCCGTTCGCGCCGTGCCCGACAATAGTTAGGTGATCGAAAGAGTTTCCCGGGTTCGGCCCGACGGCGAGGTCCGCAGGTGACCTCGCCGGTCAGTTCGCGGCAGGCGATGACCATCTGGGTCGTCGGGGTCGCGGTCTACTTCGTTGCGGTGCTGCAGCGCTCCTCATTGGCCGTTGCCGGCCTGCTGGCTGCCGAGCGTTTCGAGATCAGCGCTTCGCAGTTGTCGACCTTCGTCGTGCTCCAGCTGCTGGTGTACGCGCTGATGCAGGTGCCGGTCGGGCTCGTCGTCGACCGGTTCGGTCCGCGTCGGGTACTCCTCAGCGGAACGCTGATCCTCACGCTTGCCCAGATCAGCTTCGCGTTCGCGGACAACTACACGTGGGCGCTGTCGTCGCGGTTCTTCGTCGGGGTGGGCGACGCCATGACCTTCGTGTGTGTCCTGCGACTGGTGACGAGCTGGTTCCCGGCGCGGCGGATCCCGCTGATCACGCAGCTCACCGGCGTGCTCGGCCAACTCGGCGCGGTCACGGCCGCCATACCGATGACCTGGGCACTGTCCACCTTCGGATGGAGTCGCGCGTACCTGGCCACCGCTGGGATCGGCGCCGTTCTGCTCGTGGTCGCACTGGTCGTCGTGCGCGATTCCGCGGCGGTGCGGTCGGTGTCGGGACCGATGCTCGGGTTGGCCGGTATCCGGCGAAACCTTCGCGAGTCGTGGGATCACCCCGGCACCCGACTGGGTTTCTGGATGCACTTCTCGACCCACTTCAGCGCCACCGTCCTGGGCTTGTTGTGGGGCTACCCCTTCTTCGTCGAGGGCGAGGGGATGAGCGCCGGTGCGGCGGGTCTGCTCCTGACGATCATGGTGTTCGCCATCATGGCGTTCGGCCCGATCTTCGCGTGGCTGATCACCCGGTGGCCGTGGCACAGGTCGACGCTGGTGTTGGCGGTGCTCGCCGGAATCGCGGCCACCTGGACGGTGGTACTGGCGTGGCCCGGCGGCGCGCCGTTCGCGCTCCTCGTGCTCTTGGTGGTGGTCTGTGGAATGGGCGGTCCGGCGTCGATGATCGGTTTCGATGTCGGCCGCACCTCCAATCCGGCATCGCGGGCGGGCACGGCCACCGGGATCATCAATCAGGCGGGGTTCATTGCCAGCTTGATCCTCGCGGGGCTCATCGGTCTCATCCTCGACTGGCGAACCCCGGACGGGGTCCAGGGATATCCGCCGGAGGCGTTCACCTGCGCGATGTCGGCGCAGTTCATGCTCTGGGGGCTGGGCGCCATCCAGATCTACCGCTACCGTCGCAAGGGGCGTGCGCGTCTGTTGCGTGAGGAGCCGGAACTGTGGTCGCGCTAGTTCCGTCCGCCTCAGACCGCCCAGCGCCCCGCCAGCTTGTCCAACCATCCCGGCACCGCATCGGAATCCGCGGGCGGTGATTCCACCAGCACCAGTTCGTCGACGCCGAGAGCGTCGAGACCGGCGCGGTCAGCGGGAACCGGATTCCGCAGCGCGACCGCGATATCGAGATCAGAACGGTCCCGTCCGCTCTCCTGGCAGAACCGGTCGATCGTGCGGATCCGATCAGCCACCGCGTCGACGTCGTCGAGGTTGAATCCGTACCAGCCATCACCCCAGCCGACGACCCGGCGCAACGCCTGATCACTGTTGCCGCCCACGACGAACGGAATCCGGCCCGCCGCCGGTTTCGGATTGACCCGAATGCTTTCGAAGGCAACGAATTCCGAGTGATGTGTGACGATCTCGTCCCGCCAGAGCGCGCACATCGCCTCGACGTAGGCATCGGTCCGGGCACCTCGTCGAGCGAACGGTACCCCCAGTGCTTCGAATTCCTCACGGGACCAACCGATTCCCACGCCAAGGGTCAGTCGTCCCCCGCTGAGAAGGTCGAGCGACGCGGCCTGTTTGGCCATGATGACCGGGTTGTGTTCGGGGAGCAGCAGCACCCCGGTGGCAAGCCGGATCGTGGTGGTGGCCGCGGCGGCGAAGGAGAGGGCGATCGTCGGGTCGAGCCAGTCCGCTTCGGCGGGAACCGCGATCTTCTTGTCGGGGGTGTACGGGTACGGCGACGCCGGGTCGTCGACCATCACGACATGCTCGCCGCACCACAGTGTGCGGAAACCACGTGCCTCGGCTTCGCGGGCCACGGCGTCGATGATGTCGCGGCGTGCCCCGGTCCCGATGCCCAGCGCGTGTAGTCCGAGTCGCATCATGACTCCGAATCCGTGGGTCGGGTACTGCTCGGCATCGTATGCCTCAGCAGAACAGAGTGAGGGATACGTAACGGTTTCCGACACGGATCCCGCATTTTGCGCTGCGTGGCCTACGTACTGGATCTCAACTCAGCAACAGCCACCCGAATCGCAGGCAGAGCGCGGTGACACCGAGGACCGCCGTCACGATCAGCCACCGCCGGGCGAGCCGTTCGGCGCGCACATGGTCGTCACCGGGCCGCAGGTAGACGTACGCCGCCGTCATCGCGCACCCGGCAGCAGCGGCCCCGGCGACGAGCATCAGCGTCAGCATCAACACACCCACCATCATGCCGATCAGCAGGGAGTGGTTTCGACAAGCTCAACCAGCGGGGGGGCAGCTCAACCAGCGGGGGGAGCTCAACCAGCGAGGGGCGGCTCAACCAGCGGGGGCAGCTCAACCAGCGGAGGCAGCTCAACCGGCGGCGAGTGCACAGTCGGCGAGTACAGACGAAGTCGGCGCTGCGGCTTCATCCGAAGTCGCAGCGCCGAGTCGAGATCATTGACGACGGGGGGATCAGTCGACTTCCTCGCCCACCCACTTCGCGAGCAGGTGGTGCATGTGGCGGATCTTGAGTTCCTGGTACGCCGCCATCGGCAGGTACTTCTGGGTGGTGGTCTTCAGGCCGCGGTGCACCTTCGGCATGTTGTACGCGTCCTGGTCGAACACACGGGCCGAGCTGCCGAGGACCGTGGCGTCGATCCAGGTCTGCTCGGGCGTCAGCCACTGCACCTTCGCGGCCGGCGGGCGCGGCCCGGTGAACGGCGCCAGCAGGTAGACGTCCATGATCGACGTGTTGTGGTCGTCGCCGTTCGGCCGGAACCGGTAGACGATGCGCTGGTAGGCGCCCCACGGATGGAAGTTCGGGAACACCGTGTAGTAGATGCTGTCGAGCGACTCGGCGTCGGACATGTTGTCCGCCTTGACATCACCGATGACGTCGCGGAGCCCCTCGCGGGCGAGCAGGCCGGACATCTCGCGCGCGGTGACACCGTCGGGCAGGGTGACCATCGGGTCCTCGTCGATGCGCGCGTCCACCATCGAGTCGAACATCTCCTGCTCGCTCGGGGTGAACTTGATGTGCGGGCTGGGCACGCCGTTGGCGGTGATCCCGCGGTTGAAGTTGCCCCACGAGTCGTACTGGCTGTTCGAATCCCCGGTCCCCACAACACGTTGCGGGTGGGTGGTGATGACGTGGAAGGCCTCCGAGAACGCCTCCTGGGCGATCTTCCAGTTCGCGTCGATGACCTTCGCGACGTGCGCCTGGATGTAGCGATCCTCCAGCGGCCAGGCCTCGAAGTGCTTGCCCAGGTCGCCGAGGAAGCTGGCAAGCGACTCCGACTGCGGGTCCATGTTGATGAAGACGAAGCCGCCCCAGGTGTCCACCTTGACCTGCGGAAGGTTCATTGCATCCTTGTCGACGTGGGGGAAATCCCATTCGCACGTCATGGATTTCAGCGATCCGTCCAGGTTCCAGCAGAAGCCGTGGAACGGACAACGCAGGTCGTTGCCCGCGGGACCGCTCTCCTCGCGGAGCATCCGGCCGCGGTGCAGGCACGAGTTGTAGAACGCGCGGATGGACATGTCCTTGCCGCGCACGACGAGGATCGACTTGTCGCAGATCTCGTAGATGTGCGTGTCCCCGGGCTCGGGGATCTCCTCTTCACGACACGCCATCTGCCAGACCTTGTACCACATACGATCTCGCTCGAGCTCGTGATACTTGCGGCTGATGTACCGCGAGACCGGGATGAAGTTCTGATCCTCGTAGAGGTCGTGGGTCTCCTCCCGCAGGACCTGCGGGACCGGGTGGGTGTCGGTGTCGAGCAGTCGATGGTAGCTGGCGACGTAGTCGGCCTGCTCGTCGTCGGATGCCGACGATCCGGGGGTGCGTGTGTCGATCTCGGTCACAATTTGCCTCCTTCGGCCAGGCGATTGCTGCGGGCTTCGTCGGCGAGTCGGTCCGCCTGCATCTTCTCCAGGAGCTTGGCAGCGCCCATGAAGCGACGGTTCTGGGTGATGGGGACGGGCTCGCGCGGACCGAGACCGACCCAGCGGGCCATCTCCGGGTCAACGGATTTCACTTCGCCGTGCAGATACCGGCCTTCGGGGTCGAAGGTGCCGGTCTTGCCGTCCTTGGTGGTCACGAGGACGTTGAAGTCCTCGTCGAATTCGTAGATGGCTCGACTCATCGGATGCTGGATCTGACGCATCGGGTTCTCCTCGGTGGGGCTGGCGCGCCTCTTACTTGGCAGCGTATTCACTAACTGTAGCACCGAGAGTGAGCGGCAACACATCGAACTGTATTCGCTGTAAAAAAAGTCCAGATGGAACGGGCTGCCCACCGGAGCGAGTTGGCGATCAGGGACCGATAGTCCGGGTGGGCGAGAGTGGCCGCGGTGTCGCCGGGCTGGAGGTAGACCAGGCGGGATGCGCCGTTGGTGCGACACCAGCCGACCAGCGACGATCCCTCGGCGTGCTGCCACCCCTCCCGTTCACCCCGCCGCCCGGACATGGCCAGTGCGGTGGAGAAGTGCACGTCGTCGGTCATCGGTGCGTTCGTCCGCAGCAACGGCGTCACGGAGTCCTCGAACACCTCGCAGAGATAGGTCTCGTCGACGAGGTCGAGATGTGCCGGCAGGTCCGCGGTCACCGGGTGGGTGCTGTCCTCGATGGTGATCCGCTGCTCCACCGCATGCCGATAGCCGGAGTCGGGGCGCGGTGCCCCGCGCACGGTTCCGGGCTGGTACAGGTAGCGGCCGCCGACGAACTCCGACCACTCGTCCCAGTTGGCCCAACTCGCGATCGCATGATGCAGGACGACGTATCCGTGCCCCGTCTCGCGGGCCGCGCGCAGACAGTCCCGCAACGACTCCGGCGGGTCGTACGGTTCGGGCAGGGTGCCCGGCATGTCGTAGTGAAGGGACACGTCGTGGTCGGCGAGGTCGTCGGGCCCGATCGCGGCGTCGGGATGTTCGCGCCAGGTGACCTCACCGGGAAGGGCGTCGAGGAGATCGGCGAAGGCGGCTCGGTCGAAGGAGTGGCCGCCGGTGATCGCGAGGATGCGCATGTTCGAGTCCAACCTGCATCGGAGTAACTGTTTCGGAATTAAAGTTACTCGACGGGCTCGGCTCGGGTCAGCGGCCTTCGATCATCTTGGTGCAGACGTCGGTCGTCGCGGTGCGCAGACTGGGGACCGGGATGTCCGACAGCGGCCCACCCTCGATACGCAGGGGTTGGATGGCGATGGTCATCGCGATCATCGTCCGGACCCGGAGGGTGCGCGCCGCGTGCTGTGCGGTGGCCGCACGCCGGTTGGGCGGGTCCTCACCGGCCGGGAAGTAGTCGAACGCACGCCGGATGTGCCGTTCCTCGTACTCCTTCGTCAGCAGCCGGGTCCCGGGGGTCGCGCCGCCGGCCATCTGCAGGAACAGCATGCGGGCGGAATTGGGGTGCTCGGCGGTCCAGTCCCAGACCGCGGCGACGACGTCCTTGAACGAGTCCGCGCTCGCGGACACATCGTCCGGTCGAGCCGACTGCGCCGCGGCCGAACTCGCGTCCATCGCATAGCCGAGTGCGCTCTCGAAGAGCTCCTCTTTGCTGGCGAAGTGATAGTAGACCGCGGTCGGGACCATTCCCGCCTCGGTGGCGATCTCCTGAATGGAGGCCTCCGCGAACCCCTTTCGCGAGAACACCCGAACCGCGGCCTTCACGATGAGATGCCGCCGCGACGGACGGTGCGCGGTCGTGCCGTTGCCGGCGCCCGATCCGTTCTGGACCGGTGAGTCCGGCGGTGCGCCCTCGGCGCCGGCCTCGTGTTCCACCGGCGAGATGTCGGGTGCGGCGTCAGGATCGACGTCCTCCTGTGGGCCGGTGCCCGCCCCCGGATCCGCGGCCGCCAGTGCGATGTCGTCGGCAGCCGGGGTCGAATCCCAGCCGAGCCAGTCGGCGTCCGACTCCGACATGCCGTCGGCCGGCCGGGCGTTGTCTCGCCTCGATCTCGCCATACGTCCTCCTCGCCGTGCTCCCCGTCCCGATCCGCCGTGGCGCAGACCTCCCGGTTCCGTTCACGGCGTGCCATCAGGATGGCACAGCCCGTGACAGCCCCCGATGCTGTCATGATCTATCGCATGGCGGGCAAGAATCCCTCAGGACGAAGCACTTCCGGCCGACGCAACGCCGGGCGCGCGTCGGCGAGCGCTCCGAGTGGCGGCAGCGGCGCGAAGCGGGCCGCGCACCGGCCGTCTCGACGCGACGTCGTCGTCGAGGCGGCGATGCACCTCTACTCCATGCGGTCGATCGAGGACGTCACCGTCGCAGACATCGCCGCCGAGGCGCAGATGACCTCGGCGGCAGTGTATTACCACTATCCCTCCAAGGAGGAGGTACTCCTCGGCGGACTGCGGATCTTCGCCGAGCAGATGCTCACCCAACTGCGCACGGAGATCGACGCCGATCCCGACGCCTCGCTCGGCGACGTGATCATCTCGGTTCTCGAGTGGACCGACGCCCACCGGGCGGCGTCGCTGGTCTACTTCGTGCGGTCGCCCGGATGGAGTCTGTCGATCGAGGCGCTGCGCCGGGAGGTGCGTCTGGAGATGCTCGCGATCTTCTCCGCCGAGTTGCGGGTGCGCAACCGCATCACGTCCAAGGCCAAGCAGGCCGCTGCGGCGACGGCACTGTCCAGCCTCCTCGAGGTGTCCGCGTCGTCGTGGCTCACCGAGGACGTCGTCCTCGCGAACCTGGGGCGCCGGCGCTTCTCCGACGAGGTGCGTGAGCTCGCCGCCGACATCGCCAGCGTGTGATGTGACACCTCTGAACCTATAGCTTCGGCGTCTGATCACTCACCTGAGCAGGAGGTTCGCGATAGTATCTTTATAAAGAACCTAGTTTGTGGTTCACTGGAGCCGTGCCCAACCAGACCCGCGCGCGCTCGATCGACCTCGACAACCCGTTCGCGCCACTGGCCGGACTGTGCGAACTCGTGCTCATCCGCCACGGCGAGCAGGCGCTGAGCAAAGAGCTCAGCGCAGCCGAGACCGTCGATCCGCCTCTGTCCGACCTCGGGCAGCGACAGGTGCGCGCCGTGGCCGACCGGCTCGCCACCCACACCGTCGATGCCGTCTACAGTTCGCCGCTGCGCCGGGCCCTCGACACCGGCCGGGCCATTGCCGCCCATCACGGTCTGGAACCGATCGTCCGCGACACCCTGACCGAGTACGAGCCGTGGCAGTCCTTCCCTGCCGACGAATCGCCGTTCGAGACCCTTCCGCACGACGAGATATCCCGGATCTTCCGCGAACACATCAGGACCCGCAGCTACGAACCGTTCCCGTACGCGGAGGACCCGGGGGCCTTCCGCGCGCGAGTGCTCGGCGAGATCGGCCGGATCGTCGACGCGCACCTCGGCGAGCGCGTGGTGGTCACCTGCCACAGCGGGGTGATCAATGCCGTGCTCGCCGACGCGCTCGGAAGCGGTTTCGACATGCCGGTCCGCGTTCACCACACGTCGGTCAACGTGTTGCGCGGCGCGGACACCCGCCGTGCGGTGCAGTCCGTCAACGACTTCACACACGTGCTCGACTTCCAGACCTCCGTCGGCGCGATGAACCTCTAGTCCGACCCCGCCGAAACAACCAGCCCCGAACCGCCAGCACGACCGAAAGAAGAAGGACCAGACATGGATCTCGACCTCACCGGAAAGCGCGCCCTCATCAGCGGTGCGAGCAAGGGCATCGGCCTCGCCATCGCCAAGACCCTCCTTGCCGAGGGGGCGTCCGTGGGCATCTGCGCCCGTGGCGAAGCCCAACTCAAGACCGTCGCCGACGAACTGTCGGAGTCCGGCACGGTGTTCTGGAAGTCCGTCGACGTCGGCGACTCCACCGCGGTCACGTCCTTCGTCGACGACGCGGCCGAGGCGCTCGGCGGGGTCGACATCGTCATCGTGAACGCATCGGCGATGACCGGTAAGGGGCGCGAGGCCTGGGAGAACAGCTTCAACGTCGATCTGATGAGCCTGGTCGGCTTCATCGAGGCGGCGACACCGCATCTGGAGAAGAGCTCGGCCGCGTCGGTCGTCACTATCAGTACGACATCGGCCATCGAGGCCGGCCCGATCACCACCGCCAACAGCTATGGCGCGCTCAAAGCCGCCGTGTTGCAGCACTCCTCGGCGCAGGCACGTGTCCTGGGAGCCAAGGGGATTCGCGTCAACGCGGTGTCGCCCGGTCCGGTCTACTTCGAAGGCGGACCCTGGGACACCATCAAGGAGCAGCGCCCGCAACTCTATGACGCGGCGCTGTCGTCCGCCGCACTGGGCAAGCTGGCCGCCGCCCAAGATGTCGCCAACGCGGTGACCTTCCTGGCGTCGCCCGCCGCCGGTCACATCACGGGCACCAACCTGGTCGTCGACGGCGGCTTCACCAACCGATTCGACTTCTGAGATGAGCGCGGACTCCACCGAGACCGCCGACGTCGTCGTCCTCGGCGGCGGTTCGGGCGGATACTCGTGTGCCCTGCGCGCCGCGCAGCTCGGCATGTCGGTCGTCCTGGTGGAGTCCGGCAAGCTCGGCGGTACCTGCCTGCACAACGGTTGTATCCCCACCAAGGCGCTGCTGCATGCCGCGGAGATCGTCGACTCCGTGCGCTCTGCGGCCGATTTCGGAATCAAGGCCTCGCTCGACGGTGTCGACATCACCGCGGTGCATGCGTACAAGCAGAAGGTCGTCGACGGTCTGTACCGCGGCCTCGAGGGACTGATCGCATCGCGGGCGATCCGCGTGGTGCGTGGTCACGGCCGCGTCGTCGGGGACCGAACGGTCGCAGTCGATCTCGCGGACGGGGGACTTCGCGACACCGGGGTGAGGCCCTTGTCCTCGCCACCGGATCGCAGTCGCGGACCCTTCCGGGCATCGACATCGGCGGTCCGATCATGACCAGCGACCGTGCGCTGGAGCTGGATTCGATCCCGAGGTCGGCGATCGTCCTGGGCGGCGGCGTGATCGGTTGCGAGTTCGCCAGTCTGTGGGCGTCGCTCGGCGTCGAGGTCACCATCGTGGAGGCGGCACCACGACTGGTCCCGACCGAGGACGAGTGGTCGTCGAAGCAGTTGACCCGAGCGTTCCGCAAGCGCGGCATCACCATTCGGACCGCGGCCATGCTGTCCGCCGCGCGCGTGACCGATGCCGGGGTCACCGCCGATCTCGGCGACTCCGAGTCGCTGAACGCCGACATCCTGCTGGTGGCGGTAGGGCGTGGTCCGCGGGCGTCCGGTCTCGGGCTCGAGGAGGCGGGCATCCGACTCGACCGCGGGTTCGTCGAGGTCGACGATGCGCTGCAGACCACTGTGCCGGGCGTTTACGCGGTCGGCGACATCGTGCCGGGACCGCAGCTCGCCCATCGCGGGTTCGCGAACGGGATCTTCGTGGCGGAGCAACTGGCCGGCCTCGATTGTGTGCCGGTCGCGGACAGTGGGATTCCCCGCGTCACCTACTCCCACCCCGAGGTTGCTTCGATCGGGCTGACCGAGGCCGAAGCCGTCGAACGGCACGGTGACGTCACCACCGCCATCTACGACCTGGGTGGTAACGGCAAGAGCCGCATCCTCCAGACGTCGGGTGGGGTGAAGCTCGTCCGCGCCGGGTCCGACGGACCCGTCGTGGGAATCCATCTCGTCGGTGATCGGGTCGGTGAGCTCATCGGTGAGGCACAGCTGATCTACAACTGGGAGGCGACCGCCGACGACGTCGCGAACCTGGTGCACGCGCATCCGACCCAGGCCGAGGCGCTCGGCGAAGCCCACCTCGCGCTGGCGGGCAAACCCCTGCACGCACACGCCTGAGATCTCGAGGAGCGACATGTCCGGACCCGCCGGCCGCCTCGACGCGGTCGTCATCTGCGGTGGGCAATGGCACGACTTCGACTACGCGAGACTGCAGATCCTCACGCTGCTGGCCGATCACGAAGTGGTGCGAACGCGAGTCTTCGACGACTACGCGGGTGCGATCCCGGCCATCGACGACGCGGATCTGCTGATCACCTACACGTGCAACCGGATTCCGGACGAGGCCGCGCAGCGGTCGCTCACGGAGTTCCTCGCACGCGGCGGTCGATGGCTGGCGTTGCACGCCACCAACTCCGCGATCGAGCCGACGCCACCGGGGTCGCCGAGCAAGTACGTCACCCCACGCACCATGGGCGTGCTGCCGCAGCTCGTCGGCAGTCAGTTCCTCGGGCATCCGCCGATCGCGCCGTACCGGGTCGAGATCGCCGCGCCCGATCATCCGCTCGTGGCAGGTGTCGAGGCCTTCTACGCCGTCGACGAGCTCTACGTGAGCGAATTGTTCGAGCCGATAGAGGTTCTCGCCCACACGCGGTTCGTCGGCGAGTCGACCGGTTTCGCCGAGGGCACAACACCTCCGACGATCCGTTGCCGGTCCTCTACCTCAAGCAGCATGACGCCGGAACCGTCTGCTACTTCACGCTCGGGCACTGCCGCGGCCGGTTCGATGTCCAAGACCTGGGTATCGACGATCTCGGACGGGTCGACCGGGGGAGCTGGGAGGTGCCGGAGTACCGGACCATCCTCGGCCGGTGCGTGGACTGGGCGGTTCGCGGGACGTTCTGAGGGTCAGAGCGTTCCCCGATGCCCCGTTTCGTGACCGGCAGACTTCAACTCGACTCCTGGACCTCGATCGGAGTCCATCGGTCGAGTTGAAGTCTGCCGGTCGCGGGCCCGACCTCCTGTGTTTCTATCGATTCAGCGAACAGAGGCCCCATGCGCCCTAAGAGCCTGCTGAATTAGGGTCCAGCCTGGGTTGAGGTTCCTGCTGCGGGGATGTGTCGGTTCCGGGGTGTGGTCGTGGTGATCGATCTAGGTGGGGCGGCGGTGCCGCGGTTCAGGCGGTGGCCAGTGTCCAGGTGCCGTTGGTGGTAGTCAGTCCGAGGGTGATCAGGCGGCGTAGGTTGATCGCGGCGGCGCGGTGGTGCAGCCAGTTGTTGTTGCGTTCGATTCCACGGTAGGGCACCCGCCGGTTACCGCGGGTGAGCCAGGCAATCGTCCGTTCGACCATGGGTCGATGCTGGCGGTAGGTGTCGGCAATAGTGTTGTCAGAGAAGTGTTGTCGGTGTTCGCGCTGGAGTTGGTGGTGTTCGCCGAAACTGATTTTGCGTCCACGAACCGCGGTGGTGCACCGTGCCCGAAGTGGGCAGTCTTGGCAGGCCGCACCGTAGGTGACGTGGCCTTTCGCGCTGACCGGTCGGGTCAGGTTGTTGGGGCAGGTCAATGTGTTCGAGTCGGCGTCGAAGGTGAAATCGTCGATGACGAAACCACCAGCAACCGCCGGCATGTGTGGCTTGGGTTTGATCACCGCGTTCCATCGTGTCCGCGCCAGCGTGGCCAGCATGTCACCGGAGGCATACGCTGAATCACCCAGCACCTCACGATCGTCGGCGTCGTCGGCGACGGTCGGATCGCTCAGCAACAACCGTGCCCCGACTGCTCCGTCGGAAGTGTCCGGACCAGCGGCTTTGGTCATCTCGATCGCGGTGACCAACCCGGTCTCCGGTTCATTGACGATGTGGCCCTTGAACCCGTCCTGCTGGCGTGCCCGGGTTTTGTGGGCGTGGCGGGTGTCGGTATCGACGGTAGAGATCACCCGGTCCGGGGCGGTCCGGGGCGCGATGCGCCAGCGTCCGTCGGTGCCATCAGAACCTGGTGCCGGTTCCACATCCTGGCCGGTCACCAATGCCAGCAATGCCACCGCCTGCGCCTGGGCCTCGTTACTCGGCTCCTTCTCGATGGCCTCGAGGTCCAGACCGTCGAGCACGGCCAACCCATCTTCGACAAGGGCGCTGATCAGGTCCTGTTGAGCACACTCATCATCCCAGGCGATCCGCGGCTTGCCGGGCCGGTCATAGCCGCCGCCGGTCAACGCGGCCAGACGAGTCGCACGCTGCTCGACCACCACCGCACCACCGTCGACCTCTCGGGCGACCCGCCGGATCGCCGCGATCACCTGGGTGACGGCGTCCTGGCGGGCCACCGCGTCATCGAAGATCGTCGAATCCAGCGCTCGACGACTCTTACCCGCGAGCACCCCGGTGGTGGTGATGACCTCGCGTACCACCTCGAAAATGCGGTACGGCCGATCGCTGGCTGCCAGTCGCCGACGCCAGTACGTCAGAGTCGACGGATGAAAACCTTTGTTACCCAACACGAATCCACACGCCGCTTTCCACCGCAGATCGAAAGTGACCGCATCAGCGGCTTCGCGATCGGACAAACCCTGCAGCGTTTGCAGCACGATCACCGACGCCATCGTGGCCGGCGGGATCGACGGACGGCCCCGGCCGCTGGGAAACAGGTCCGCGAACATCTCCGCAGGAAACAACTGCTCGCGATGAGCAGCCAAAAACGCGAACACACTGCCCTCGGCCAGCAAATGCCCGACGACCGAGTTCACATCCAGAAACTCACCCTGACGATCCGGCTCACCCTGCATACCCACCAGGATCCCAGCCCACCAGGCAAACCCGCTCACCCCACACCGAAACGACACCGACTATTTCAGCAGTCTCCTAATCCGAGAGAACGCCACAACCCTTGCTCCCTGAGGTGCGAGGAGCGGTGGCAGACGGGCTGTCGCCAGGTTGCAGAGGGGCGTAACTCAGTAGGACGCGGTCCCACCGTCGACGCTGAGGATGGCACCGGTGATGACGAACGAGGCCAGCGGCGAGGCGAGGAACGCGATCACCTCGGCGACCTCGTCGGCCGTGCCCCAGCGTTGCAGTGGAACCATCCGACGCAGGGACTCGTAGCGTTCGGGGGTGTTGACCGCGATGCGTCGAGTCATCCCGGTCTCGATGGGGCCGGGACAGACTGAGTTGACCCGGATGCCGTCGACGGCGAGGTCGAGGGCCAGTGACCGGGCGAGGTTGACCGCGCCGGCCTTCGCCGCGGCGTACGGCCAGCGGTTGGGTTCGCCGCCCAGGGCCGTCGCCGACGCCGTCACCACCACCGCACCGCCCCCGGATCGCCGGAAGGCGGGGATCGCCTCGCGCACACCGAGAACCACCGACCGGAGGTTGACATCGAGGGATCGGTCGAAGACGTCGAGGTCCAGGGTCTCGATGGACCCGGAAGCGGGCACCCCGGCATTGAGGATCAACGCGTCGAGCCGGCCGAAGCGCTGTTCCGCCGTCTCGACCGCGCGCCGGTTGTCGTCGGCCGACGTCACATCCCCCACGAGCGGGACGATCCGCGGCCGGTCCGCGAGCTCGTCCAGAACCGCAGGCGAGTTGTCGACCGCGACAACCGAACTCCCGCGACCGACCAAGAGCTCGGTCACCGCACGGCCGATGCCCGAGCCGGCACCGGTCACGATGGCGACGGTGCCGGACACGGTGTCGGTCATTCGGAGTCCATCTCGATGATCGCCCGGCCGACGATCTCGCCGCGGGCGAGGGCCTGGTAGGCCTCGTCGACCTCGTCGAGGCGGTAGCGGCGGGTGATCACACGTTCCGGCTCCACGATCCCGCCGGCGACCATGCGCAGCAGCGCCGGCATGTCACGTCGTGCCTTCGCGCCATAGGAACCGCGGATCTGCAGGCTGCGGCGCACGAGACGAGCCAGATCGAGCTCACCGGGCGTCCCGGCCGGCGCGATCCCGACGACCACGGCGCGGCCCCCGTCGTCGAGGATGTCCAGCGCGGTCGCGAAGGTGCTCGGGTGCCCGAGGGCCTCGAAGGCGACGTCGACGCCGTGGCCGTCGGTCAGTGCCCGTACCTCGGCGACGACGTCGGTGTCGCGCGAGTTCACGGTGTGGGTCGCACCGAGCTCGGCCACCGCCTTGAGCTTGTCGTCGTTGACGTCGATCGCGATGATCTGGGCGACTCCGGCCGCCGCCGCGAACTGGACGATCGACGATCCCACGCCGCCGGCCGCCACGACGGCGATGCGGTCGGCCAGCCGCAGCTCGGCGTTGGTCACGGCACCGAGCGCGGTGAACGAACTGCAGCCGAGGATGGAGACCTCACCCAGTCCGACCCCGTCGGGGACGACGAAGGCGTCCGACGCGGGGACGACGCAGTACTCGGCGAGTCCGCCCATCGAGTACATCGCCAGCGGGGTGCCGTCGGCGCGGGCCAACCGGGTCTCGCCGTCGTAGAGCGTGCCCTTGAGCCGGTTGTGGGCGAAGAACTTCTCGCACAGGTCGTCCAGTCCGCGCGCGCAGTGGCGACACTCGCCGCACGGCATGATGAAGCTGCACACGACCCGATCGCCCACCGCGAGGGTGTCGACGCCGTCGCCGAGTTCCTCGACCACGCCGGAGACCTCGTGGCCGAGGACCGCGGGAGCGGGGAAGTTCACCTCGGACTTCAGTACGTGCAGGTCGGTGTGACAGACCCCGCACGCGGTGACCTTGAGCAGGATCTCGCCACGACGGGGCGTCGGGCGCGGGATCTCCTCGACGGTGAGTGTCGGTGTACTGCCCTCTCAGACAGCAGCTTTCATGATGCGTTCTCCTTCTGGGGCCGGGCGGCGCCCGACGAGTCGGGCACCGCGGAGCTGTCGTCGCGCACGAGTTGGATCAGCGGCGCCAGCCGCTCGGGCATGGTGGCCCAGTCCTCCGGCGACCGGATGTCGTCGGAGAAATTGCATTCGATGATGAAGTGTTCCGCACCGACCGCCTTCGCGGTGGCGATATCGGCGGCCACACCGTCGATGCCCTGTCCGCCGGATCCCACCGGGTCGGTGGGGCGCTGGAGGTAGGACCGCAGGAACAGCCGGACCGGGGCCCGTCCGGCGGGACGCTGCGCGGCCATCCCGTCGAGCTGGGCTTGCAGGGCCTCGGCTGTGCCGCTGCTGGGATTCCAGATGTCGAACAGTGCCGCGGTGCGGGCGAGACCGCGTTCCGACCGCAGCCCGGACAGCAGCGGCGGATGTGGTGTCTGGACCGGCTTCGGCCGCACGGTGGAGGTCGGGATGGTGAAGAACTCCCCGTCGAACTCGACGGGATCCGGTCCCCAGCACGCCTGGACGGCGCGGACGAGTTCGTCCATCCGGCGCCCGCGCGTCCGGGGGTCGACGTCCATGAGTCGATGTTCTTCGTCGGACCAGCCGACGCCCAGCCCGGCGACGAGACGTCCGCCGGAGAGCACGTCGAGAGTGGCCAGACGCTGAGCGAGCTCTACCGGGCGGTGGTACCCGGCAACCAGGATGCTGCTCCCGATCAGCGCCCGCCGGGTGCACGACGCGACGAATGCCATGAGCTCGGTGGCCCCGAGCACCGAACGGTAGGCGGGGTGCACCGCCGTGGTGTGCCGGCCACCGTAGACCGACGCGTTCTGCTCGGAGTAGAAGAGGTGTTCCTGCGCCCACAGTCCGGTGAATCCGAGTTGCTCGGCGGCCACCGCGAAGTCGCGGACGGCCGCGGCATCGACGTGCTCGCCGAGCTGGGGGAGGGCGAGCCCGATCGTCGTGCCGCGGGCGCCGTCAGTCATCGCCATCAGAGGATCGTCACCGACCCGGTATTGCCGTCGACCTCGATCATCGCGCCGTCCGGGATGCGGGCCGTCGCGTCCTGAACCGATACGGCGCAGGGGATTCCGAGCTCACGACACACGATGGACGAGTGGGTGATCGTCGCGCCGACATTCACGACGACACCGCCCGCGAAGACGAACAACGGCGTCCAGGCGGGATCGGTCTGCGGCGCGACGAGGATGTCGCCTTCCTCCAGCTGCTCGGCCTCGTACGGGTCGTGCAGGATTCGCGCACGTCCCCGGGCGACGCCCGGGGCGCCGCCGACTCCGGAGAGGACGTCACCGGGCACCGCGGGGTCCACCCGCTGCCCGGTGCGCCGGGGCCACTGCGAGAGGGGGAGCGGTTCGAACAGGAAGAACGGCGGTTGCAGATCGAACAGGGCGAGATACTGCTCGCGTCGCTCCTTGATGGTGTCCGCGAACGACTCGGGTTCGGCGACAAAACGATCGAGCTCGTCGTCGACGAGCATCGTGATGTCGTGATGGTCGTCCATGATCCCGCGTCCGACCATCCGGTGTCCGAGTTCGTAGAGGGCGGCCCGCATCTCACCCATGATCTTCACGCATGCGGTCTTCGTGCGCTCCCGCCACGGCATGAACTTGGTGATCGACTTCGCCGCGTTGCGGAACGCGGTGGCCGACTCCGCGTCGGGCATCTTGGCGGCGAGCTCTTCGGTGAGTGCGAGACGCTTGTCCTGATTGCGGCGCAGGATCGCTTCGGGATCGGCCTCCGCCGGGCTGCTGCGCATCCCGTTGATGGCCATCAGCGCCAGCACGGGTTTGGTCTCCCAGCTGTCCGATCGGATGTCCCATTCGTTCGGTGCGCGCGAGCCGTAGCGGTAGAGGAAGTCGTCGAACTCCTCCCGGAACCTCGCGGCGTCGGCGGAGTCACTCGCGGTGATCGCGTCGAGGGCGGAGGCGAGCCCGTCGTCGAATATCCCGGTCAGTTCGGACGAACCGGCGACGAGGCGCCCGAGCTTCCACATCGCATACGACGGGGCGGCCGAGTCCACGCCGCCCAGTCCGCTGAGCAGATCGCCGAGTTTGTCTGCCTCGCCGATGGTTTCGAGGAGTTGACCGGCCACGGCCGGACCCATCGTCGACAGCGTCGTGGTGACCGGGTGATAGGCGTAGCAGTAGATGAGGTCGGGGAGCAGCGAACGAGCGTGCTCGACGAGTTCGGCATCGCTCATCGCGGCGAGATCGGGACGCTGGTCGCGTGCCCGGTCGGCGCGGCGCTTGGCCTCCTCGGCTTCGGGGAACTCATCGGTCGTGAGAGCCCAGGCGGTCTTCTCGGCGAGACCGGCCGTCAGTTCGGCGTTCTCGTCGCCCGGCTTGGGTACGTACTCGGGGATGTCGGGATGGTCGCCCACCCACAGGCTGTTCCACACCGGCACGGTCAGCCCCGGGAGCCGGGCGCCGTTGAGCTCGGTCATCGAGAAGTTCGTGTAGTGGTAGCCGCCGAAGTTGCCGATGATCTCGGGCATCACCTCGTCGATCTCCTCGGCAAGGTGAGTGCCGAGGTTGTCGACGTAGCCCTGGCGCCAGCCGATGTTGAGGCCCTTGTTCCAGACCATCGTGACGTTCAGCGGACTCGACGGGTCGGGCAGCACTTCGCCGGCGTTGGCGCGTGTGTACACCGGGTATCGGCTGCTGAACTCCCAGTCGGTGATCCAGCGATCGATGTCGACCGCCCCCGCGGACTGCTCGTCACTCATGTGTTCCTCCTCATCGAGGTGACAGGCTGTATGTCAAGTCACACTATAGAAACCTGCGACAGATGGAAACATGTACATAGATATTTCTCAGCAGTTTGAGGGTAAAGACTCCGCCAGTCGCGGCGCTAAGTAACTTTACTTAGAGTAGAGTAACCTGACGTTTAGGCCCAGGGATGTGGGTCACATCCTTCCCGCGCCGCCCGCTTCTCGCGTGGCTACTTCCGGCGCATCCGGTGACGAAAGGAAACCCATGTTCGAGAAGGTGCTGGTCGCGAACAGAGGCGAGATCGCGGTACGGGCTTTTCGTGCCGCGGTCGAGCTCGGCGCGAGCACGGTGGCCGTGTACCCCCACGAGGACCGCAACTCCGTTCATCGGGCCAAGGCGTTCGAAGCCTACGAGATCGGCGAACGCGGGCATCCGGTCCGCGCGTACCTCTCGGTCGACGAGATGGTCCGCGTCGCGGCGACGTCCGGAGCCGATGCGGTGTACCCCGGGTACGGCTTCCTCTCCGAGAACGCCGAGTTGGCCCGTGCGTGTGCGACCCGGCAGATCACCTTCATCGGCCCGTCCGCCGAGGTGCTCGAACTCGCCGGCGACAAGTCCCGGGCCGTGGCGGCCGCCGCCGAGGCCGGTCTCCCGGTGCTGACCTCGTCGACCCCGTCGAGTGATGTGGACGAGCTCGTGGCCGCGGCTGATGCGGTCGGTTTGCCCTTGTTCGTCAAGGCGGTCGCCGGTGGTGGCGGGCGCGGCATGCGTCGCGTCGATGAGCCGTCGCGGCTTCGCGGGGCGATCGAGGCGGCCTCGCGCGAGGCCACGACGGCCTTCGGTGACGGCACGGTCTTCCTGGAGCGGGCGGTGGTCGACGCCCGGCACATCGAGGTGCAGATCCTCGGGGACGCCACCGGCGAGGTCATCCATCTCTACGAACGCGACTGTTCGCTCCAGCGCCGCCACCAGAAGGTCGTCGAGGTGGCCCCCGCACCCGCGCTCGACCCGGCTGTCCGTGATCGGATCTGTTCGGATGCAGTGGCTTTCGCCAGGCACATCGGGTACACCTGCGCCGGGACCGTAGAGTTCCTGCTCGGTTCCGACGGTCGGCACGTGTTCATCGAGATGAACCCGCGCATTCAGGTGGAACACACGATCACCGAGGAGATCACCGACGTCGACCTCGTCGCCACCCAGATGCAGATCGCATCCGGTGCGACGCTGCGGGAGCTGGGACTGACCCAGGATTCGATCGAGATCCGCGGCGCGGCAGTGCAATGCCGCATCACGACCGAGGACGTGACCGACGGCTTCCGGCCCGACACCGGGCGGATCACCGCCTACCGCACGCCCGGTGGCTCGGGTGTCCGTCTGGACGGGAGCGTCGGCCTGGGGTCCGAGATCGGCTCCCACTTCGACTCGATGCTCGTGAAACTGACCTGTCGCGGCCGGGACCTGGAGACCGCGCGGGCGCGCGCACGTCGTGCGATCGCCGAGTTCCGGGTCCGGGGCGTCGCCACCAACATCCCGTTCCTGCAGGCGGTTCTCGCCGACGACGACTTCGGCGCGTGGCGGGTCACCACCTCGTTCATCGAATCCCGACCGGACCTGCTCGAGCAGCACGCCTCCGCCGACCGCGGTACCCGGATTCTGCGGTATCTCGCCGACGTCACCGTGAACCGACCGCACGGCGGTTCGACCTGCCCGTCCATCTGCACAGCCACGACACCGCCGGCGGGCAGCTGGCGACCTACCTCGCCGCCTGGGAGGCCGGGGTGGACGCGGTGGATGGGGCGAGCGCACCGCTGGCCGGCACGACGAGTCAGCCACCGTTGTCGGCGATCGTCGTCGCGACGGCGAACACCGACCGCGACACCGGGATCGACCTCGCGGCCTGCTGCGCTCTCGAGCCATATTGGGAGGCGGTCCGGGCGGCGTACTCGCCGTTCGACACGGGCTTGCCGGCACCCACCGGCCGGGTCTATGCCCACGAGATCCCCGGCGGCCAGCTGTCCAACCTGCGGCAGCAGGCCCTGGCATTGGGGCTGGCGGACCGGTTCGAGGACATCGAGGCGGCCTACGCGGGCGCCGACACCGTGCTCGGGCGACTGATCAAGGTGACACCGTCGTCGAAGGTCGTCGGCGATCTCGCGCTGGCACTCGTCGGCGCCGGCGCGAGCGCCGCCGAGTTCGCGGACGATCCGACGGCCTACGACATCCCGGACTCGGTGGTGGATTTCCTGCGGGGCGATCTGGGCGAGCCCGCGGGCGGGTGGCCGGAGCCGCTCCGCACGCGCGCCCTCGAGGGCCGCACCGACCCTCGCCCGGTGACCGCCCTGACCGAGAGCGACCTCGCGGCGCTCGCCGGTACGTCGGCGGAGCGTTGTGATGCGCTCAACCGGTTGCTGTTCCCCGGACCGAATCGTGAGTTCCGCGAGCACCGCGAGACCTATGGCGGCACGTCTCGGCTGTCCACCAACCAGTTCTTCTACGGCCTGCGCCAGGACGAGGAACATCGCGTGGAGCTGGAGAAGGGCGTCGAACTGCTCATCGGGCTCGAGGCGATCTCCGACCCGGACGAGTCCGGGATGCGCAACGTGCTCTGCATCCTCAACGGGCAACTGCGGCCGGTTCGGGTGCGCGACCGCTCGGTCGAGTCGACGACACGCACCGCGGAGGAGGCCGACCCCGCCCTCCCGGGGCAACTCGCCGCACCCTTCGCCGGTGTGGTGACGCTGTCGGTGAAGGAGGGCGACGAACTCCGCCGGGGTGAACCGATCGGCACGATCGAGGCGATGAAGATGGAGGCCTCGATCTCCGCGCCGGTCACCGGGATCGTGCAGCGTGTCACGGTGTCGGGATCGACCGAGGTCGACGGCGGGGATCTCCTGCTGACCATCGCGACGGACTGACGCGGTGCGTCGGGTCCGCGTCCCGATGGCGCGGACCCGACGTCGTCACTTGCGTGCGAGGTCGGCGACCTGGGCCTCCACCGCGGTCTTGGAGTCGGGGTGTTCGGACAGTCGCACGGTGAAGGACTGCTCGAGCTCGTAACCGCGACGGATGTCGAGATCTTCGCAGCCGTTCAGGGATTGTTTGGCGAGCACGATGGCGTGCCTGCTCTTCTCCGCGATGGAGCGCGCGCGGGCGGTCGCGATCTCCAGGAGATCGTCGTGGGCGACGACCTCGAGCGGTGCTCCCCACCGCTCCAGGGTCGACGCGTCGACCGGTTCGGCGGTGAGGAACATGCGGCGCATCGCCTGCTGGGGCAACATGCGGGCGGTGAAGCGACCACCGCCGAGGACCCCGACGTTCATCTCGGGCAGTCCGAAGGTGGCGCGTTCGGACGCGACCACGAGGTCGGAGAGCGCGACGAGTCCGAACCCGCTTCCCAGGGCCGGGCCGTTCACCGCGGACACCACGGGGAGGTGACACTCGCGCACGCTGAACAGCGCCCGCCGGGCCCGCCGCATCGCGATGTCGCCGCTGACAGTGGACATCGTCCGGAACTCGTTGATGTCGTTGCCCGCGCTGAAGATGCGGCCCTGACCGGTCAGCACGATCACGCGCACGTCCTGGTCGTCGGACAGCGCGTCGAACGTCGCCGCGATGTCCTCGTACATCTGCCCGTCGATGGCGTTGACCTTGCCCCGCGAGAGCTCGACGAGTGCGATACCGGGCTGGTGCACGGTGACGGAGAGGTTCCCGGAGGCCGGGGAGGTGGTCTGCATGGGTGCCTATCTGTCGTGGACTGCGCCGACGGGCGGTCGGGGCCCCGGCGCGAACGAACGGAACGGGACTCACGGTAATCGAGCGAGCAAAATATGTACACAGTTACGACGACGGGTCGTCTCGCCACCGCACCGATCGTTCGAGGGCGACCATTGCCGCCCCGATCCGAACTAGAGAGCAGGTGCGGGCGGGTAAGGTGTCGGCACCGACCGATCAGCCGAGACACGGGAGCCGCATGACCGTCGCCGACGAGCCCGCCACCCGGCAGCCGCGCGGGCAGAAGATGTCCGCGCGGGTGGCCAACATGGTGGCCGATCAGATCCTCAGCGGTGGCATCGTCGAGGGTCAGCGCCTGCCGACCGAGAAGGAGATGGTCAGCGAGTTCGGCGTGGCACGCACGACGGTGCGTGAGGCACTGCGGCTCCTCGAGAGCCGAGACCTCGTGACGATCAAGGCGGGAATCGGCGGCGGGCCCATAGCCAAACGGCCCGAACTCGATTCGCTCGGCAACATCATGAAGCTGTTCCTCCAGATCAACGGCGCGAACATCAGTGATGTCATCGACGTCCGGTTGATGCTCGAACCGATGGTCGCGCGGGCCGCGGCGCAGAACGTCACCGACGAGCAGATCGAGTCGATGCAGCGGGCACTGGACCGGATGCGCGACCATCCCGAGGACCACGCCAACTTCCAGGAGAACAACGCCGCATTCCAGCGCGGGGTGTACGAGGCGGCGGGCAATCCCGCACTGCGGGTGGTCATGGAGACGCTGTGGCTGCTCGTTCGCGACGCCGAACCCGTCGAGCATCCCATCGCGACGCGGCTCGCGGCCTTCGAACTCCAGCAGGACATCCTCGACGCCATGCGCGCTCGCGATGTCGAGGCCACCGCGGCCGCGATGGACGTCTTCAACCAGGAGTCCGCCCGGTACTACCGCCGACGGCTCCGCGACATCATCTCCCAGCCGGTGCAGTGGCAGATCTGATCGTCGGCACACGTCTACCTTTCGAGGTGCTCCAGAGCCCACGCCCAGTCGATGCGTTCTTGCTCGAGCCGAACCCGCTCACCGAGCGAGTCGTCCGCGAGGTCGGCGTACAGGTCGTGTTCTGCGGGTGAGAGGTGGCGGAGTGCGGCTGTGGTGGGGCTCGGCTCGGTAACCCATCGATCGCGATGCGCGAACAATGTTTCGCGATCCATCAAGATCGATTCGGTCTGCGGAAGCCAGGCACGTAGCCGGTCGAGAATCGCGAAGCCGTGTGTGTCGAGGTCACCCCAGTACCGAACAGGCACGTCGGTCAGCCAGGGAAGGCGCCCGATTCTGTCGATCTCGAATCCCTTGCCCCAGAACACGGCTCCGTGGGCTGGAACATCGACGCTGAGATAGGTGATCTCGTTCTCGATGACCAGGACGCGCGAGGGACGCAAGTCGATCCGGGTGAGCTCGTCAGCTCGGAGGCTCACCTCCGAAACGTGCTCGAGAAGTCCCAGCGACGGTGACGGTCGCAGTCTCACGAACTCTGGTTTCGTCTGCAAACCCAGCCCGGTCACGAAACCGGACGCCGTCGACGACACTCCGAGTATCGACGCCAAGACTCCCCGGTGCCTTTCGGTGAACTTGGTGTCGACCCCAGGTGCGCTGATCTGACGCAGGAAGCGTCGGGAGTCCCGATGCGTGTCGAGCCATCGGTGCGCGTCGATCAGTCGAGGAAACTCCGATGCCAGATCTATTGCGCGAAACGGGTTCTGGAACAGCCACGCGTGGACCGCGGGATCGTCGGCGGCGAGCTCGAGCAACCTCTCGAACGGCTGTACCGCTGCCTTCACGTTCAGAAGTGCCCACGCCTGCTCATAGGTGGAGATGATCGCCCGTCGTGGAAGCGTGTTACGCCCGACGTGCCGGCCGCCGATTGTTTGCCAGACCAGGGAGTACCTGGTGTCGCCACGACGTCCGCCGTCCAACGCCGTGACCCAGTCGCGAGCGGCGCCGAGATCTGCTCCTATCTGCGACGCGGTGGGCCCGCGCAGCGGAATCTCGATGGGCTCGAATGGTTCTCGGTTCGCAAACGTCCGGAGCAGCGTCCCGTCGTCCCAGCGGCGTCTGGCTTTGATGGCGATGTCGGCCGGGGTGGTCCAACGATCGGTCACCGCAGACGCCCGTCACGGCGTGACCGGTATTCCTCGATCGTCATCGTCTGCAGGCGTGAAAAAGTGCCCGTCGGATTGTCGACGAATCCGATCGCCTTCACGTAGGGCTCGATGACGTGCACCTTCTGCAAAGGGGTGACGATCAGGAGCTGCAGACCCAATTTGGCGAACAGGTCCAGCGCATAACGGGTCGACAGGTCAGAGCCGCGCCCGAATGCCTCATCGATGACGGCGAACCGGAAGTCGCGCGACTTCTTCACACCCCACTCGAGTCCGAACTGGTAGGCAAGGGACGCGGCCAGGATCGTATAGGCGAGCTTTTCTTTTTGCCCACCTGACTTGCCGTCGGAATCGCTGTAGTGTTCCCACTCCACGTCCGTCTCGACATCGCGTTCGGATGCGGAGAACACGAACCAGTTGCGCACATCGGTGACACGCCGCGTCCAATTCTTGTCGAGGTCGGCGTGATTGTCCCGTCCGCGGAAACGCTCGATGATGCGTTTGACGTCGAGGAAACGCTGCTCCGAATACTGATCGCCGTCTACTGCGAGACTGTCGCTCGTCAGATTCCGCAGGTCGGAGCGGAACTGTGCCACATCCTGATTCGTGGTTGACTCGCGCTCCAACCGGATATACCGACCGGGGTTGTAGGGCACGGCGCCCAGCGCTTCGTTGATCCGCCGCACGCGTTCGTCGATGGATGCGGCCTGCCGGTTGAGCCAGTTGTTGAAGCCGGCGAGTTCTTGAATGGCGTTCTTGTTCAGCTGTTCTTTGAACTCGAACTCGAAGCGCGGCAGATCGTCGGTCGCGACCCGTTCGCGGAGGGCGACGAAATCCGCCCTGGCATCGACGTCGGCATCCATGTCCGATCGCAGGTCCGGCCACCGGCGGAGAACCTCGGTCATGTGCTGCGTTAGGCGCTGTCCGAAGCCGCCGAGCTCGCGGGTGAGGCGCTCGATCCGTTGATGAAGCGTCGCGGTCAGTGTCGTTTGAGCTGTGGTGCAGTCTGCTGCCCTTGCCGGAACACCGCCGTCCAGCCGACGTTCCAGAGCGTCGTAGCATGCTCGTGCGGCGTCGAGTTCAGCCTCCGGGTGGTCCGCGACGAACTCGTCGTCGCTCTTCTTGTCCTGCTCGGCCCGATGACTCGCGGCGGCGGTGGTTGCGAGCTTGCCGGTGAGGTCGTCGATCGCGGCAGCCGTGGAATCCGCGAGCGCGGCGTTCTGCTCCAGCGCCGTGGTGATCTCGCGAAGGCGTGAGGACCCCGATTCGAGCCGGGCGCGCTCGGCCTCGTGGGTGGCGACGCGTCGTTGTGCTTCCTCGATGTCGAGCTCGGCCCAGGAATGGAATCCTTCCAGCCGCGCCAGGGACTCGCTGCGATTCTGGGTGGCGTCGCGTTCCTCCGACAGCGCCACCACCTCCGCCGAAGCAGCCACGCGCTCGCGGTCGGACTCGTCGAGATCCTCTCGTAGGACCGCGATCTTGCGCTCATTGGCCCATCCGAGCACCCATCGGCGTGGGTCGTCGACCCGGTGTCGGTCGTCCTTCTCGTGACGGCCACCGGACCGCACCTGACCTTCGCGGGTGACGGCGCGCTTGGCAGCGCGGAACTCCTCGATGGTGGCGGCCCGCTGATGTTCGGCGCGCCGGAGGAGTTCGTCGCGCAGATAGCCCTCGAACGGCCCGCTCTTGATCTCGAGGCAGTCAGCGAGAATCGGTAGATCAGAGCCATTTCTCTGCAGGGGAACTCGACGGATCGGCACTCGTTCGTACACGAGCCGGGCACCGACAGTCCGGCCGCCGTGATTGTGGAACGTGAGTCGGCGGGAGTTGACCCAGTTCGTCACGGCATCGTAGTGCTGCTGCGGTACCAGTAGCGACAGTGCGAAGCCACGCAAGACACGTTCGGCAGCGCCACGCCACTCGCTGTGTTCTTCGACGACGTCGATCAGTTCACCCGCGTAGGGCAGGTCGGCAGGTGTCAGGCCGGTGTCGGTGGCCAGCTGTTCGCGTATCTGGACCTGGTCGGGTGGCAGGTTGCTGGTGCGTTTCTGCAGATCGTCGAGCTCGGTCCGGATGGTCTCCTGACGTCGGGCCGCTTCTTTCTCTCGGCCGATGGCGTCGGCGCTCGCAGCATCGAGCGATCTCTTCGCCTCGACGAGTAGTGGTCTCGCGGGTGATGAAGCCGTGAAGATCAGTGAACTGCTCAACCGTTGTGACGGGGGCGAAGCCTGCAGCCGTGACGGTGGCGTCGAAGAGGGATCGTCCGTGACGGCGCTTCTCCACGTCGTCACGGGCAACGGCGGCGAGTCGCTCGAGTTCGCCGACTCGATCGCCGCCGGCTCTTGCCCGCTCCTCGATCAGAGACTCGCGTTCGCGGGCCAACTCGCGTAGCCGTCCTCTGGCCGCATCCTGGTTGCGGAGGAGCTGCTCGCCCTGGCTCGTATAGGTGGCGATGTCGTCTGCCAGCAGGCGCGAGCGATTCTCGGCTATGAACAGGCGTATGGCCGCACGCTGTACGTCGAGAGCCTCGCGCTCGGCAAGTGCGGCATCGTACTTCTCTGTGGCGACCACGATGGGATCCAGCGCCTCGAGCAGTTCGCGGGCGCGTTTGACCGCGTCGTACGACTTCGTGAGATTGTCGAAATGGTCGATGATGTCGCGGACACGTTCGCCGGCGTCGCTCGGCTCGAGCATGTGGTTGCGCACGAAATCGTTCAGATTGCCCACGGACTTCATCGACACGGTCTGATGTAGTAGCTCCAACGCCTGCTCTGATCGGATGCCTAGCAATCGGCGCAGCGAAGTGGAGTACTTCGGGAACTCGTCGACCACCTCGGCCCCGCCGGACCGTAGGCGTTTACGAAGGTCGCGCAAATCTGAACCGAAATCGGCGAAGTCCGTCGTGATGGCGAGTTGTTTGGTTGCGGTGACGTAGAACCGGTAGGGCTGTCCGGCGGTGTCGCGCTGCTGGAAAACCTGCGCCAGGGTGACCGTCTCGTCATATCCCCGATTGCTGAAGACGCCCAGGATGACCGAGTATGTATTGCGCTCCTGCCGAAGGCCTTTGGCGCGAGAGCGGCCGGTTGCTTCCTGTCGTTCGGACTTGTAGTGGCCTTCGACGTAGGAGCGAAGCGTGCGTTCCTTGGCCTCAGCTCCCGCGGCCCTGTTGTAAGCGATCTTGTGTGCGGGCATCAGCAGTGTGGTCACCGCATCCACCAGCGTCGACTTGCCCGACCCGATGTCGCCGGTGAGTAGTGCGGTGTCTGTGTCGGGGGTGAGCCGCCACACCTGTCGGTGGAAGGTGCCCCAGTTCAACACCTCGACGTGCTGCAATCGGAACCCGGCGCCTCCGGCACCCCCGAGTTCGACCGCTGAGAACAGACCGTCAGTCATCGGGGCCCGCGGTTCCTGCGTATTGGCGCAGTTTGCCCGCGAAATCCGACAGTGTTTGCGCATCCACGTACGCCTTGATGATGCGACGCACCTCCCACTGGTCGGTCTGCCCACGTAACTGGCGCAGGAAGCCCAGTTCGACGGCCTTCTTGATGGTGTTATCGGCCTGTTCGACCAGGCGCGCCTCATTCGTCGATTCGGCTTGGAAGAGTTGTAGCATCTCCACGATCTGATCCGTTGACAGGACGAGTCGTCCTTCACCGCCGGTGATCTCGAACTCCAGCAGGCGTTTGCGTAGCAGCACGAGCAGCAGGCTCACGTTGTAGGTCAGCGCCCGCCTGCGGACCAACCGCGGAAGTGGCTCTTCGCCTTCCTCTTCCGGGTGTGAGCGCAGATAGGCGTAGCCCTCGGACTCGTCGACTATGACATCGACGCCGATCGTGGTGAAGTGATCGCGTACGCCGGCTCCCGAGCGTTCGAGTGTGGCCCAGATGTCCTCGTCCGATTCGCGGTACACCACGCCCCGCATCAATCGGATTATGGCACTCGAAATTGCGTGGTCGTCGGTCATCGTCGCCTCACAGTGACACTCGGCAGCCGGGCACGTTTGACCGTGCTCGGGTCACTCGGGTCGGCGTACTCGAGCAGGGTCTCGTCGGTGTCGTCGATGTCGACGCTGACATCGTCATCGTCGAGGGCGAGGTAACCGACGATCTCGGCCGCACCCTGTTCTATCGGATACATGGTGACCACATCGGATAGCAGTGCCGACGATCTCTCCGGGAGGATGCTGCGGATGTTGGCTGCCAGGCGGGCTTGGTCGACGAACGTCTGGGCGAACAACAGGTCTGCGTCCAGGTTCTCGGTCGCGTCCTCGACCCGACTCTCGACGGTCGCAGAGGCGGGTTGTTGATAGAGTGGCCTGTCGAACGGCAGCGCGATCTCGATACCGGTCTGATCCACAGTGAGCCCGAAATCTGGTGTCCTGCCACGAATCTCGAGGGCGCTAGCCTCTACGGACCGGACCAGGTCGAGTACGCGGCGATTCTCCAGCCAGACCTGATCGTCGAGGAATCGGCGTAGCTGTTCAGAGATCTGTCGGACCATGCGCTGGGTTCGGTCGGCAGCCTCGGACCAGTCGTGATGGATGCTGCGGATGCGCTCGTCGACGTCGATCATCTCCAGCGACGACACCTTCGCAAGCAAGTCTGCCAGTTCCGTCTGGCGCGAATCGGACAGCAAGAATTCGTAGAACGACCCGAAGCTACGACCTTGATCGGACGAGGCGATCTCGGATCGGCTGCCCACCAGGTCGGCGAGGAGTTCGCCCTTGGGCCCGGTCCAGGACGCGATCTTCTCGCGGGCCGAGCGATCAAGAAGGCGGAAGTTGTCTTCTACCTCTCGGAAGTCGGCGAGCAGTTCACGTGCGGTCGACGCCACCTGCTGATAGCGGTCTCGAACCCCGGTCTGATCCAGATACGTCAGTTCGCCGCACTCGGCCGCGGCGATTTCTGCATCGATCTCGGCGCGACGCCGCCGCAGCTCTGCCAGTCGAACCTCGGGGTCTACCTCGGTGCCGTCCACGATCTGCCGAAGAAGCTCGACGACGGTGTGCAGTCGCGACTCGGTACCGACGAACGCTCTGCCCTGTAGAGAGACGATCCAGGCGTACGCCTTCTCGAAAGCCGGCGTCACCTCGTAATAGATCTCGTCGTCGCCGGAGGGGCAGAAGCGTCGTAGGAACCCAGCCTCGGTGCCGGCCCAATCCTCGAGGTAGGCGCGGGGTTCTTTGGGAAATCGAACCGAACCGTCGTTGGTGGGTAGCGAGGTGTTCAGGTCGTAGAGCAGATCATCCAGAGCGGTGGCCAGTTCTCCAGCTGAACTCGCACCACGGTTGCCCTCGACGAAGAATGTCCCGAGAAACGTCAGGATGAGCGGGGAGTGGTGGGCGCGCAGGAGCCGCCACGCGGGATGGCGTTCCCACAGAGTGGTGAACGCATCAAAGTCCATGAGTTCCTCTCTAGGGGAGGGGACTGACACCGAGGACTCACCGGCGAGTGTCGATGACAGGTGTCAGCGTGCCGGTCTGGATGACCTGATCGCTCGTCGCGATGGTCAGACCTCGGCGGGTGGCCTGAGCGACGATCATGCGATCGAAGGGATCGCGATGTTCCCAGGCGAGCTGTCCTGCTGTCACCGCGTCGCTGGAATCGATGGCGAGGTCGGTCGCTGACATGGACGAGAGGGTTTCTTCCCACGCGGCGAGGAGCGGCGCTCCGTCGAGTCTGCCCAGCCGCGTCTTGATGGCGATTTCCCAGGCCGACGCAGCCGACACGTAGAGAGCGTTGCCGGGATTCGCGAGGATGTCCAAGGTGGTGGGTGACAGCCGGTCCGGTTCGCTGACCAGCCACAGGACCGCGTTGGTGTCCAGCAGGACATCGGTCACGAACCCGACTCCCAGCGCTCGAGGTCGTCGGCGGACAGCGGTGCGTCGAAGTCGTCGGGAACAACCATGGCCGGGAACTGCCCGAATCGACGCGGAGGTGGTGCCACGGGCCTGAGTACTGCGACGGGTCGGCCATGCGTGGTGATAGTGATCTCTTCCCCGGTTCTCTCGATCTCAGCCAGCACGGCGTTGAGGCGCGCCTTGGCTTCTGTGCTGCTCAGGGTTCTCATGAGCCGATTCTACTCGGTTCTGACCATTCGGACTGGTTCGAATGCACAGAACGTGGGCCACGAGTTCCCTCACACCACCCGTCGCAGAACCCCCGGCACGACGTCGTCATCGGCGGCGAGAGCCAGCACCTCACCGAAACCGGCGACGAGGCAGTCGGCGAACAACTCGAGGTCGGTGACCGCGGCGCCGTCGGAATTGATTCCGAGACAGGCCGTTCCGTTGTGGGTGATCATCGTCGCCATCATCGCGCAACCGGGCAGCGGGCCGAACGGGAACATCCGCTCGACCTTGGCGCCGGCCACGTAGGTGTCCCACGGGATGCCCGGCACGTTGCTGGCCTGCAGATCGTTCTGGCTGGTCGTGCCGCTGAACTGCATGAGCACCGATCCGGGCAACCAGGCCATCACCGAGCCCAGCGTGTTGAAGATGTCGACGGCCGGTTCGTGCCGGGCGACGCGGACCTGTTCGCGGATGGTGAGGACCCGCTCGAAGGGGTCGGCGATCCCGACCGGTCCGGCGAGCCGTCCCACCGCGATCCGGTTGCCACCCGCCGGATCCTCCGGACGCCGCACCGAGATCGGGATCGCGACCGGCATCGTCTCGATCGGGGTGCCCATCTTCTCGTGATAGAGGCGGAAGCCGCCGATGAGCCCGGCGAGGTAGACGTCGTTGATCGACGCACGAGTCGCCGTCGCGGTCGCCTTGAGGTCGGTGAACGGGACCTCGAACGCACTGAAACGCCACGACAGGCTCCGGTGCGCGAGCAACGGGGAACCCGGGGGACTGACCAGTCCCGCCACGCGTGGAACCGAGCGACCATAGCGGAGAACGGAACTCAGTGCCTGGCGGGGATGTGCCAGGGCGCGGACGCCGCGGAAGGTCGTGTCGACACGATGCGGGATCCGCCGGATCTCCTCGCCCACCTGCCGGCGGAGCAGGTCGACGGGCGTGATGTTCACCGGGTCGGGACTCGGCGGCTGGGGTTTGCCCGGATTGTGTTCGCGTGTGGGCGAATGCAGCTGGGCGAGTCCGATGATCGCGCCCAGGCCGTCGGTGAGCGCATGGTGGGCTTTGAGGAAGTATGCGGCCTTGCCGTCCGGCAGCCCTTCGATCAGCGTGCCCTCCCACGGCGGCCGTGCGGCATCGAGCGCGGTCATCGCGAGCTGCTCGCACGTGACGAGCAGCTCACGCATGCTGCCGTTGCCGCCCAGACGGATTCGGCGCAGATGGTAGTGCAGGTCGAAGTCCGGGTCGACTGCCCAGCTGGGCGTTCCCATGCCGAACGGGGAGTCGACGACGCGCTGCCGGAATCGCGGGGCCATTCGGCTTCCCCATTCGTGGGCAGCCACGAGCCGGTCCCAGTCCGGGGCGCAGTCGTACACCTCGAGCATGCAGATGGTCCCGCGCATCCGGCGATCGGTGTCGCCTCGCCACATGATGGTGTCCACCGAGCTCATGTGGGGCTCGTTGGCCCAGTCGAGCGGTCGGTCCACCCCGTCGGTCAGGTCCGGTTCCTCGCTCACACTTGCCTCTTCCGGTACCTCGACGGGTGGCCGGGCGTCGTCGTCGGCGAAGAAGTCCAGCGGCCAGTCGGCCAGGGCGCTGATGTACATCTGCCGGACCTCCTCGGCGCGGTCGCCGATCTCGTCGGGCGACCAGTCGCTGGTGTCCACCGGCGGCAGCACCATCACCTCGACGGTCCCCGGTCGGATGAGTTGCGCACCGCGCCACATCAACTCGCCGGTGTTACGCAGGACCACCGGTACGACGGGGACACCCGCCTGCATCGCGATGTGGAACGGACCCTTCTTGAACCTGCCCACACGTGGTGTGGGCGACCGGGTGCCCTCGGGCGCGACCACGAGCGACATTCCCTCGTCCCGCAGAGCTGTGACGGCCGGCGCCAGCTGTTCGATCGCGCGGCCCGGGTCGGCGCGATCGATGAACACCAACCCGGCCTGCTGCAGGATCGGCCCGACCACCGGAACCCGTTGCACCTCCTTCTTGGCCACCCCCGTGGCCTCGGACCGCACGAGGTTGATCATCACCGGCAGGTCGAGTTTCGACTGGTGGTTGAACAGGAACACGCACGGCCGCGCCGACGTGAGGTACTCGCCTCCGTCGAGGACCTGCACGTGGATCCCGGCGAGTGACAGCCCGACGTCGGTACCGGTCGGCAGGGCCTCGACGAGTGCGGCGGGATCGCGTCGAACGAGCCCGGTGGTGACGCCCACCGCGGCGGAGGCGAGAAACGAACCGTAGAAGGCGCCGGTTCGGGCCAGCATCCCGAGCCGGTTGTACGTGGGGTTCTTCAGGTCGATGATCGGCCAGCCGCGGGATTCGGCCTCCGCCCGCAGTATTCGGCGCGGGGAGACCGCCGCCGGGTTGCCCACCGACTCCAGGTACGGGATGTCCTCGTTGCCGTCGCTGTAGGCGAAGGAGGCGTCGAGGTCGATGCCGTGCTCACGGGCGAGGGTGCGTACCGCAGCGGCTTTTCCCGGACCCCAGAGCGGGCGTCCCCGGATGTTGCCGGTGACCACCCCGTCGACGACCTCGACATCGGTGGCGAGTGCGAAGTCGGCCTCGATCTCCCGCGCGATGGGTTCGATCTGGAATCGGGTCGCCGACGACGCGATGACGATGGTGTGTCCCATCTCCCGATGCGCGCGCAGGATCTGCCACATCTGCGGCCGCAGCTTGGCCGCCGTCTCGTATTTGAAGAGGTGTTCGCCGAACTCGATCAGCTCGGCGTAGGTCTTGCCGGCGAACGTGGGACGCGTGGCGTCGAGCACTTCTGCGTAGTCCTGTTCGGACACGACGCCGCGCAATCCGATGAGCAGGAAGTCGGCGAGTTCGCCGAAACCGAATTCCATGCTGCGCAAGCGTGCTCGCATGATGGCGGCGGCGGAGAAGCCCTCGATCAGGGTGCCGTCGTAGTCGAACAGCGCGGCGACCTTCTTACCGGTGGGTGCCGACCGGATGGCCCGCATCCGGTCGGTGAAGGCACTCACGGTGTCCCCTCCGACCAGACCGTGTCCATGGTGTCGGCTCCGCCCACGGCACGCTGGAGATCCTCGATCGACGCGATCCGGGCCAGCCGCTCGCGCATCGATTCGACCTCGTCGAGCCAGTCCCGGCGGGCGGTCGCGAGGTCCGCGACCTCCTCGCCGTGGATCAGGTGGCGGTTGTCGGCGAGCTGATAACAGCCGTCGTAGAGGTCCTTGGAAACCGAATCCTTGCTGCGCACAACACCTTGCAGGGACAGCTGGCGTCCCAGACCGAGGCATTCGACGATCAGGTCCTCCTTGTCGCGCGATGCGGTGCCGAGTTCCACGAGTTTGGTCGCGAAGACCAGTTGGGCGTCGAAGAACGGCTGCAGGGTGCGTCGGGCGAGGAGTCCGCCGGTGTGGCCGTGCAGTACCTCGTAGGTCCACTCCTGCGTCGGCGTCACGGCACGCCAGCCCGGGGCCAGCAGATCGAGTTCGAGACCGAGTCGGTGCAGGAACTCGGTCTTGGCCGGGAAGAAGAACTCGAACTTGAGCAGATCGCGGATTCGCAGGGCCTCCCGTTGCGACGCCGCGAGCAGCCCCTCGTCGGCGAGCGGACCGTCGGCCGTCTCGTCGTATCCGACGGGGTGTTCGTCCGGCGGGATGTCGTCGGCCCGGACGTCACCGTCGGCCACGGCGATCATGGCGACCTCGACGATCGCGCGGTCGACGAAGTGATGGAGCGCCCCGTTGCGGTAGTAGGCCGCGACCGCGTGATTGTCCGGCACGATGGACCACACCGGTTCGGAACCGCCGTCGAAGCAGCTCACCACGCCGTTGCCGGCGAGGACCCGGAGGGTCTGGGTCAGCCCGACCCCGCGGCACAGGGCCGGGTCCGGGCCGGGTAGCTCGCGCCGGCGGATGTAGTCGAGCAGGGGAGCCAGGATGGCCTCGATCTCCGCGAGCGTGTACGCCCTGTCGTGCGCGCCGAGGAGGGCGAAACCGGCCAGCGAGGTCGCCGAGATCGGGGTGGCGGAATTGATCTCGTCCATCACCCGGAACGCGACCTTCTCCAGTCGCGCGCGGCCCTCGCCGGCGTCGGCGAGAGCGGTCCGCAGCGAGATGGGGGTCCCGAATCGCACCCGGGCCTCGCCCAGGTACGCGCGCTGCGCCTTCGCATAGCGCAACAACCACCCGACGCCCTCGGGCTTCTTCGTGCCACCGGCGTCCTCGGCCGCCATCGCGCCGATCTCCTGGAGCTGGTCGTACACGATCGAGGTCGGCACGATCGTCACGTCGGCCTCGTCGAGCTGCCCCACCGCGTCGACGACGTAGGTGAGCAGTCCCAGTTTGGGCTTCCGGAGCTTGCCGGTCCGGCTGCGACCGCCCTCGATGTACCACTCCAGGTTGAAGCGCTTCTCGACGATGTAGGCGAGGTAGGAGCGCATCGCGAACTTGTAGACCGGGTCCGCGCCGAACTTGCGCCGGATGAAGATCATGCCGGCGCGGCGGGCCACCGGGCCCACCGGCCAGAACGAGAGATTGTTCCCGCCGAGCACGAGGTTGGGTGGGAAGTCGTTGTTGCGCAGCACTTTCGCCAGGACCAGCGGATCGACATAGGACCGGTGGGAGGGCAGGAAGATCAGGCCGGTGGACTTGTTGAGGGTGCGCAGGGTGTTGAGGTTCTCGACGTCGACGGTGACGTTCCAGGCCCGCTCGTGCAGTCGGTTGAAGGTCGCCGAGAACACGTCGTCCATGAGCCGGCTCTGGGTGGCGACGAAGGTCGAGAGTTTGTCGGTGGCCTCGGCGACCACCGCATCGGTGGGCCGACCCAGCTCGGCTGCGAGTTTGGCCGCGGACGTCTGGAATCGCGACGAACTGCTGATCTGCTCGGCGACCAGCCGGGGGACCTTGTAGCGATCACCGACGATCTGGCGTTCGGCTCGCTCGGCCGACACCGACGCCTGGAACAGGACGAACTGGGCGAACGGCTCACCCTGCGCCTGGTGATGGGCATACCGGGTGCGTAGTTCCTCGATCGTGGCGGGTGCACCGGCAACGACGCGGAGACTGTCCGGACGTCTCTTCCGGATCAGCGGCTGGACCGCTCCGAGCGGCCGCCGGGGATTGGACAGCACCAGGACGTCGCCCAGCGTGACCCGCCGCTCACCCTGCCGGACCGCCGGGAGCCAGACCGCCCGGACAGGCACGAGCAACGTCTCCGGCGCCATGCCGTCGAAGTCGATCTCCGCCGATCGGGAGATCGTCGCGTCCGGATAGTTCGCCGCCGTCCACTCGCGTACCGCCCGCATCTCGCACGACGTACGGGCTTTGGTCAGCACCACCACCGGATCGGTCACCTGCATCACCCTCACGTCTCCTGGGGTCCGGCCCCGCCTAATTGTGACGTGGACTACGCCGAGGGGGGTGGTTTTCGTCAGGATGACGAAACGCCCCATCCGACCGAGTGGCCGTCCGGGGCGTTTCGCGCAAGTCAGGAGCTCAGAGCGCGCTGACGTTGGTAGCCTGGGGGCCCTTGGCACCCTGCTCGACGTCGAATTCGACGCGCTGGTTCTCTTCGAGGTTGCGGAAGCCGCTACCTTGGATCGAGGAGTAGTGGACGAAGACATCTGCGCCCTGGTCGTCGGGAGCGATGAAGCCGAAGCCCTTTTCGCCGTTGAACCACTTGACGGTTCCCTGTGCCATACTGCTGTACTTCTTTCTTCAGTGTGCGCAACCACCAAGACCGATGGCCGCCCGTCAACTCTGTCACAGATGAGGACCGTTGGGAAACGCAGGGCGCAATCGTTGTGGGCGGTCCGCTGCGCGGGTACCCCGTTCGAGAAAGAAACCCGGGTGTTCGGGGTCTGCGTGAGTAGGCTGGACAGGGCACCACGCGATCGACCTGCGATCGAGGCACGTCATGGCCGAGAACGATCCGCTGACCACACAACGCGATGCCGTCCGCGACGTCGCCGGTGAACTGGTGGAAGCAGGTTTCGCCGATCCGGTCGAGATCGGTCGTGGTGGCTACGGTGCCGTATATCGCTGCCGCCAGCCCGCATTGGACCGCGATGTCGCGGTCAAGGTGCTGACCGACCACCTCGACGCGCAGAACCTCGAGCGGTTCGTGCGTGAGCAGCGTGCGATGGGACGACTCTCCGGGCACCCGAACATCGTCAACATCCTCGAGGTCGGGTCCACGCCCGAGGGCTTTCCGTTCATCGTGATGCAATACCACCCCCACGCATCGTTGGATCTGCGCATCCGCAGGGACGGTCCGCTCGACTGGCGCGACGTGCTCCGGCTCGGCATCAAGGTGGCCGGTGCGCTCGAGACGGCCCACCGGGCGGGCACCCTGCACCGCGACATCAAGCCGGGGAACATCCTGCTCACCGAATACGGCGAACCCCAGTTGACCGACTTCGGCATCGCCCGTATCTCCGGCGGCTTCGAGACCGACGCCGATCTGGTCACCGGTTCGCCCGCCTCCACCGCGCCCGAACTCCTCGCCGGTGCGACGCCATCAGTGACCTCCGACGTCTATGGGCTGGGCGCGACCCTGTTCTGTGCGCTGACCGGCCACGCGGCGTTCGAGAGGCGCAGCGGGGAGCAAGTGGTCGCGCACTTCCTCCGCGTCGCGAGCGAAGGAGTCCCCGATCTCACGTCGGCCGGATTCCCCGCGGAGGTGTCCGGCTGCATCGAACATGCGATGGCGCGCGAACCCGCCGACCGCCCCGGGTCGGCGGCAGAGCTGGGCGAGGAACTGCGGAACGCGCAGCGGCGGCTCGGGGTGCCACTCGACGGGATGGCGCTGCCAGACGGGGCCACGGTACCTGCTACCTCGACGACGACGACGACGACGACGCCGCGGCGGCGGACGACGATGACGCTGCCCATGCCGTCGACGAAATTCCGCCCACCCGTCCGGCCTCGGGCACAGGTCACCAGGGCCCGACTCCTGAAGACACTGCGCGACGGGAAGCTGCGCCGTCTCACGCTCATCCACGCACCCACCGGCTACGGAAAGACCACGGTCGCGGCGCAGTGGGCCGAGGAACTCGCCGTCGACGGCGTGCCGGTGGCGTGGCTAACGGTCGACGACACCGACAACGACGTCGCACGGTTTCTCGCCGACCTCGTCGAGGCACTGCGCCGGGCGGCCCCGGACGCCGTCGGCGACCTCGCGGCGGCGGTCGAGGAACACGGCGATCGTGCCGAGGAGTACGTGCTGACATCGCTGATCAACGAGGTTCACGAGCACGGCCGGCGCATCGCGCTCATCGTCGACGACTGGCACCGGGTGACGGACCCGGCGGTCATCGGAGTGATGGACTATCTACTCGAACACGGTTGTCATCACCTGCAGGTGATCGTGACCAGCCGCACCCGGAGGGGCCTCCCGGTCAGTCGCCTGCACGTCCACGACGAGATCATCGAGATCGACATGGAAGCACTGTGTTTCGACGAGGCGGAAGCCGGGCGGTTCCTCCTTGATGTCGCCGGTCTGGACCTGCGGGGCGACGAGGTCGCCGATCTGTGGTCATCGACCGACGGTTGGGTCGCGGCGCTGCAACTGGCGTGTGTGTCGCTGCGCCGATCCGGGCGTCCCGGCGAGCTGATCGGTGACATCTCCGGCCGGCACCATGCCATCGGTGACTTCCTCGCCGAGAACGTCCTGGGCGTGCTGGAACCGGAGGTCCTGCACTTCCTGCTCACCGTCTCGCTGCCGGAACGGATCTGCGCCGATCTCGCGACCACGCTGAGCGGCGAGGAGCGAGGACAGGCCATGCTCGAGGAGATCGAGCTCCGTGACCTGTTCCTCACCCGGGTCGATCAGGCCGGACAGTGGTTCCGATTCCACTCCCTGTTCGCCGAGTTTCTCCAGCGCAGGCTGGAACGCGATGAACCGCAACTCATTCCGCAACTGCACCGCAGGGCGTCGGAGTGGTTCGCGGGGCACGGAATGCTGACCGAGGCGGTCGACCATGCGCTCGCCGCCGGTGATGCGGACCGTGCCATCGAACTCGTCGAGACCTACGGCCGGTCACTCATCGAACACTCGCGAATGACCACCCTGATCACATTGATGGAGAAGTTGCCGCCTGTGACGGTGGCGGCCAACCCGATCCTGCAGATGCAACTCGCGTGGGCGAACCTCCTCCTGCACCGCGCCGCGCTCGCCGAAGCCTCCCTCGAACGGGCGCGGGTCGCACTCGAGCGACTGGCGAGGTCAGATGCTGCCCTGGGAATTCGCCGTGAGGCCGACATCGCCGAGGCGTGCGTGCGCGCCATCTCCGACCGGCTCGACGGGCTCGACGAACTGGTGGCGCGCCTGGACGACGACCTCGACGGGTTGCCGCCGTTCCTCGTGTCGGCCATCCACAATGTCGGGACCCTCGGCGCCACCTTGCGATTCGACTTCGACGAGGCTCACCGCTGGCAACAACGCGCGATCCCGGCACACCGACGCAACACCGGTCCGTACGCGGTCATGTACGGCTACGGACTCGACGGGCTCGCCTACGTCGAACAGCTCGACCTCGATCGTGCCGAAGCATGCTTCCGTACGGGACTGCGGTTGTCGCGCGAACAGGGTTCGTCGACCCAGTCGCAGGGTGCGCAACTCGCCAGCGCCCTTCTCGCGGCGGTCCGGTACGAGCGCGGTGATCTGTACGAAGCCGAACGGCTGCTCGACGAGAGCTTCTTCATCGGGGCCGCCGAAGGCGTCGTCGACATGATCGAGGCTCGGCATCTCGTCGGGGCGCGCGTGGCGTTGTGCCACGGTGACCGGGCGGTCGCGGGGTCCTACCTCGACGAAGCCGTGGACATCGCCGAGCGGCTCGACACCCCGCGGCTGCGTGCCGTCGCCGAGAACGAGCAGGTGGTGAGGCACCTGCCGGCTCGTCGAGGGGTGTCTGCGCGTGTCGACGCCGACGCCGAGGTGCCGACACGCGGCATCGCGGCGATCGTCGCGCAACTCCATGCCGAGACCGCGATCCGGTTGATGCTCGACGCCGGCGAGTCCGCCGAAGCCCCTGACGTCGCCTGTCGATGGGCGCAGGAGTGGGTGAACAGGTTGGTCGGCAGCGGCCGCCACCGAGCGATTCTGCGGGCGCGACGACTCCTGGCGATGTGTCTCGACGCGGCCGGGCGGCCGGACGAGGCACGTGCACAGACCCTGGCTGTCCTGGCGCAGTGCGCAGCGTCGGGCATGGTTCGGTTCCCGCTGGATGGCGGCGACGACTTCACCCGGCTCGTCGACGACGTCGCCCGCGGTGTTCGTGCCGGTGACCGTCCCGCGCCGGCAGCGTTGTCGCCGGATTTCCTCGAGCGGTTGCTCGGCGCCGGCGGCACCCGTTCGTGACCGGCCGGGAATACCCGGATGGGCCGGTGGCCTTGAACCACAACGTGGCCCCAGACCGCCCGCCGCGCGGGTGCGGGGCAGAGATAGACGACCCCTAGAGAGAGGACAAGTGCTCATGGCAGTCCCGAACATCACACTGAACAACGGAATCACCATCCCGCAGTTGGGTTTCGGAGTCTTCCAGGTTCCGCCGGAGGACACGCGTGAAGCAACTCTGACCGCATTCGAGGTCGGATACCGCCACATCGACACCGCAGAGATGTACGGCAACGAGAAGGGCGTCGGCGAAGCGGTCCGCGATTCGGGCATTCCGCGCGACGACATCTTCATCACCAGCAAGCTGAACAACGGCTTCCACGACTACGACGACGCCCTGAAGGCGCTCGACGGGACCCTTGCCGACCTCGGCGTCGAGCAGATCGACCTCTTCCTGATCCACTGGCCACTGCCGGAGGTGGGCGATTACGTCCAGACCTGGAAGGCGCTCGAGAAGGCCTACGCCGACGGCAAGGCGCGAGCGATCGGCGTGTCGAACTTCCAGCAGGCGCATCTACAGCGTCTCTTCGACGAGACCGACGTCGTACCCGCGGTGAACCAGATCGAGGTGCACCCGTATCTGTCGCAGAACCCGTTGCGCGCGTTCAACTCCGAGCACGGCATCGCGACCGAGGCATGGTCCCCGATCGCCCAGGGCAAGGTGACCGACGACCCGGTAATCACCGAGATCGCCAAGTCCAAGGACCGCTCGCCCGCGCAGGTCACCCTGCGGTGGCACATCCAGCGCGGCGACATCGTCTTCCCGAAGTCGGTGACCCGCTCGCGCGTCGAGGAGAACTTCGCACTGTTCGACTTCGAACTGTCCGACGACGAGGTCGCCCAGATCGACCGCCTCAACAGCGACGAGCGCATCGGGCCCGATCCGGACACCTTCAACTACGTGCCGGAGTGATTCACCCCCCCGTCGACTGTGCTCCCCTGAGGTGCGAGCGGTGACCTCTTCTGTTCCCTGAGGTGCGAGCGGTGACCTCTTCTGTTCCCTGAGGTGCGAGCGGTGACCCTTCTGTTCCCTGAGGTGCGAGCGGTGACCCTTCTGTTCCCTGAGGTGCGAGCGGTGACCCTTCTGTTCCCTGAGGTGCGAGCGAAGCGAGCCTCGAAGGGCCTCGCAAGGTGCCTCACCAGGCCCTTCGTGGCTCGTCGCTATCGCTCCTCGCACCTCAGGGAGCGGGGGTGGCGGCGCTATCGCTCCTCGCACCTCAGGGAGCGGGGGGTGGCGGCGCTATCGCTCGTCGCACCTCAGGGAGCGGGGGGCGGCGCTATCGCTCCTCGCACCTCAAGGACCATTGGGGCT
Organism: Gordonia hongkongensis; assembly: GCF_023078355.1. Taxonomy (NCBI): domain Bacteria; kingdom Bacillati; phylum Actinomycetota; class Actinomycetes; order Mycobacteriales; family Gordoniaceae; genus Gordonia; species Gordonia hongkongensis. Next base: position 5,060,658 of record NZ_CP095552.1, on the reverse strand, counting down.
GTCGTTCTCTCGGATCAGGGGACGGGGGTGCCCGGAAGGTCAGCAAAGGTTCTCTGAGCGAGCAGGTTTCGACAGCGATGCGCGCAATTGGCTGAACCGGAACAGTGCGGGTTCGCCGACGACGTCGGTGTAGCGATCGATGACCGTGTCGACGAAGTCGTCGACTGCGCTGTCCGGTAGGCGGCTCGTCCAATCCGACGCCCCGACCGCGAACCAGGCTCGGAAGTCGTCGACCGAATCGAACTGCCAGTTCAGGTCTTTCACCGTCAGGTCGTCCGCGATGAAACCGGCGTCGGTGGCGAGGTCCCCGAATCGCGCCGGTTCGACGTGGACGTAGGGCGCGTCGAAGCCCTCGAAGTAGCGCTTTCGCTCCGGTTGCGCCGCGACCTCCATCGCCACGTCCTCGATGCTCGGTCTCTCGGTGGCGCACACCATCTGTAGCACCGCCCGACCGCCGTCGACGAGACTGCGAGCGATTCCTTGCAGCGCTGCCCTCTGGTCGTGCACCCAGTGCAGCGCGTTGAACGACACCACGATGTCGAAGTCGTCGTCGAAGGGCAGGGCAAGCACGTCGTCGACGTGGAACTGGACGCGCAGCAGGTCCGCCGGGACCCGGAGCAGCGCGCGTTCGATCATCCGGCGCGAGGCGTCGACGCCGACGACCGAGCCCGACGGCAGCCGGTCGGCGAGCAGCATCGTGATGAAGCCGTCGCCGCACCCGATGTCCAGCAGGCGTTCGGTCCCGGTGAGTTCGAGGTCGCCGATCGACTCCTCGGCGACCATGCGCTGCAAGGCGCTCACGTCCGCGTACCGGTCACCGTCCCAATCGACCATCGCTCACTCCTCGGTTGTGTACCGACCCCGGGCCATTGTCCCGGCAAGTGCGCACGGCTGCCGGACGTTCGGCGTATCCGGGCCGCCGCAGTCCTACCGCCCCGCCTCGCGTTCCACCATGAGCGAGGCCTCCCGGTAGTGCGCGTACACCTCGGGCGTGGGCGTCCCGGTGAGTGTCTGGGTCGATGTCTCCCACGCGGGCAGTTCACCGGTCAGGGCCCACGCGGCCTGTCGCGCCGCACCGAGCGCCACGTGTTCGCCGTCGGCGGGGACGACGACCTCGCCGCCGAACAGACCCGGTGCGATGTGGCGCACCGCAGCCGACTTCGCGCCACCGCCGGTGAGCAGCACGCGCTCGACGTCGATGCCCTGCTGTTCGATTCGTTCGCGGCAGAACACCAGAGACGAGACCAGGCCCTCGACGGCCGCGCGGGCGATCGCGGCCGGGGTGAAGTTGGCCGCGGTCAGCCCCGTCAGCGTGCCGGTCGCGTCGGGGAGGTTCGGCGAGCGCTCGCCGGCGAAGTAGGGCACCATCGTGACGCCACCCGCGCCGGGCTCAGCCGACATGGCCAACCGCGCGAACTCGGCCAGGTCCACGCCGAGCATCGACGCGGTCGACGCCAGCACCGGGGCGCCGTTCAGGGTGCAGACCAGTGGCAGGTGACGCCCGGTCGCGTCCGCGAACCCGGCCACCAGACCCGACGGATCATTCGGCGCCACGTCGCCGACGGCGCTGACCACGCCCGACGTGCCCAGGGAGACAACGGCATCCCCGGGGCCGGCGTGCAGTCCCAGTGCGGCTGCGGCGTTGTCGCCCGCGCCGGCGCCCACGACGACGCCGGTCGGCGTGACGCCGGCCCGTTCCGCGGGGCCGAGGACCCGGGGCAGAAGTGGTCGACGGCCGCGGAACGCGGCGTCGAGCAGATCGGTTCGGTACTCGCCGGTCGCCGCGCTGAAATAGCCGGTGCCGGAGGCGTCGCTGCGGTCGGTCGTCAGCTCGGCGAGGTCGTGACTGTCGCGCAGTCGCCAGGTCAGCCAATCGTGCGGAAGGCAGATCGCAGCCGTGGCGTCGGCGTGCGCCGGTTCGTGGTCGGCCAGCCAGCGGAGTTTGGTCGCGGTGATGGAAGCCACCGGCACCACCCCGACAGAGCGTGCCCACTGCTCGGATCCGCCGAACTCGTCGACGAGAGCAGCAGCGCTCGGTGCGGATCGGGTGTCGTTCCACAGCAATGCTTCCCGGACCACCCGGCCGTTCCCGTCCAGACAGACCATGCCGTGCTGCTGGCCCGCCACGGACACCGCGGAGACGTCGTCGAAGCCGCCCGCGGCGGCGACCGCAGTGCACAGTGCGTCCCACCAGTGATCCGGGTGTACCTCGGTACCGGCGGGGTGCGCAGCGTGCCCGGTGCGCACCACCTGCCCGGTGTCGGCGTCACAGACGACCACCTTGCATGACTGGGTCGACGAATCGATCCCGGCGACCAGCGTCGTCATGCGAGCAGGTCGATCAGTGTCGCGCGGGTTCCCTTGCTGCGCAACGAATCCAGCGCCGACAGATACGGAGTGGTGAACAGCGGATCCTGGGCGAGGGTACCGAACAGCTCGGGGTCGGCGACGAAGGCCAGCGGGTCGGTGCGGGACCGTTGCGCTCGCGGAACGAGTTCGGCCGCAAGGGGGTCGACGACGTCGATCGGTTCCCCCGCCTCGTCGGTGCCCTCGGCGTAGCGGGTCCAGCTCGCCACGACCGCAGCGGCGAGGTCGCTTCGCCGGCCCTGTTCGAGGCGCTCGCGGATCACCGGGACCAGCCACTTCGGGATGCGGTCGGAGGAGTCCTGACACAGTCGCGCGATGGTGTCACCGATCGCCGGGTTGGCGAAACGTTCGAGGAGGGTGTCGATGTACTCCTCGACGTCGACGCCGGGAAGCGGACGGAGGGTGGTTGCGCCTTCTTCGGTCATGTAGCGGTGCAGCAGGTTCCGGATGTCCGGGTCGGACGACGCGTCGTGGACGTAGCGGTACCCGAGCAGATATCCGAAGTAGCACAGCGCCTGGTGACCGGCGTTGAGCAGTCGCAACTTCATCAGCTCGTACGGGGTGACGTCGTCGACGACCTGGACTCCCACCTGCTCCAGTGCGGGGCGTCCCATCGAGAACTCGTCCTCGAGCACCCACTGCGTGAAGGGCTCGGCGACCACCGGCCAGTTGTCGTCGACACCGGTGCGATCGGCGACCTCGGCGGCCAACTCGGGCGGTGTGGCCGGGGTGATGCGGTCCACCATCGAGTTCGGGAACCGGGTGTTGGATTCGATCCACGCGGCCAGTTCCGGATCGCGCAGCTGCGCATAGGCGAGGAAGGTCGATCGTGCCATGTGCCCGTTGCCCTGGATGTTGTCGCACGACATGACCGTGAACGACGGGACACCGCGGTCCCGGCGCCGCGCGAGTGCCTCGGTCACCAGTCCGAAGACGGTGCGCGGCGGCGCACTGGTCTCAAGGTCGGCGACGATGTCCGGGTTCGTGGCGTCGAACTCGCCGGTCGACGGTGAGAAGTTGTAGCCGCCCTCGGTCACCGTCAGCGAGACGATGCGTGTCGCCGGGTCGCTGAGCCGCTCGATGACTTTCTCAGGATCGTCTGGAGCGTAGAGGTATTCGACGATCGATCCGATCACCGAGGTCTCGACGGCGCCGTCGGGGTGTTTGAGGGTGAGTGTGAACAGTCCGTCCTGCGGCCCCAGGGCGTCGCGCATCGCGGCGTCGGCCGTACGGACGCCGACCCCGCAGATGCCCCACCCGCTCGCCGACGCGTCGGTCGCGAGGAGACGGTCGAGGTACATCGCCTGGTGTGCACGGTGGAACGCACCCACACCGAAGTGCACGATCCCGGGGGTGACGCCCGAACGGTCGTACGTCGGGACGTCCACGCCGGCGAGGCCCGACATCGTCTCGTTGTTCAGGGGTGTGCTCATCGACGAGTTCCTTCCGTCTCGTTCGGGGCGGTATCGGCGGGCCCGGGCAGGTATCTCGAAAGAGACGGGTAGACCACAGCTTTGATGGTGCCGGGTGTGCGATCGGAATTCAGTGCATCCGTGAGTTGGTCGAGTCCGAACCGGGCGGTGACCATCGCATCGAGGTCGACGGCGCCGCTCCGGACCAGCGCGAGAGCCGTCGGCCAGGTGTTGGCATAGCGGAACACCCCGGTCAGCACCAGTTCGCGGTTCTGGATGAGCGACACCGGCAGTTCCATCGAGTCGGCGCCCATCCCGACGAGGACGACGCGCCCGCCGGGACGCACCCGGGCCAGTCCATCCCGGACCGCACCCGCGACACCGCTGGCATCGACGAAGGCGTCGACGGGTTCGCTCCCGGTTCCGGGCTCGATCACCGTGGTGGCACCGAATTCGAGTGCGCGAGAACGTCGCTGCTCATCGGGCTCACTGACGACGATGCGTGCGAGACCGGACGCCCGGGCGACCTGCGCCACCATCAGGCCGATCGGACCCGCGCCGGCGATCAGGACCGAGCCGCCCACCGACACCTCGGCTTTGCGCATCGCGGCGATGCCCACGGAGAGCGGCTCGAACAGGGCGGCGGCCTCGTCGGAGACCTCGGGTGGCACGGGATGGGCGAAATCGGCTCCGATGGTCACGAATTCGGCGAAGGCGCCGTCCACCGGAGGCGTCGCGTAGAACCGCATGTGTGGGCACAGGTGGTAGTCACCGCGTCTGCTCTCCGCTGTGGTCGGGTCGGGACGCTGCGGTTCGATGGACACCCGCTCGCCGACCCGGCCCGGGTCCACCCCTTCCCCGACGGCGACGACGACCCCGGCCGCCTCGTGACCGAGGACGAGCGGTTCGCGGACCACGTACTCGCCGATCCGTCCGTGACGAAAGTAGTGGGTGTCGGACCCGCAGACCCCCACCGCGCGCACGGCCACCGTGACGTCACCGGGCTCCGGGTCCGGCGACCTGCGACTTTCGGTGGTCACCGAGAGATCGGGATGCAGGACGGCGGCGCGCATCGCGTCGGGAACGTCCGCTATGGGGCGATCGGCTGTTGCGTGGGTCACACCCGGATGCTAGCTTATTGAGCACATTGACCGCCAGTGAGCAGATGCTCACCGTCGTTGGCTCAACGGGCGACGGCGACGACAGGGACGGGGCACGCGACCATGGCACCTCGGAAGTCGACGAGCGACGACGGCGAGCCGTCCGTCTCGACAGTCCGCGCGGCCTCGCGCGGAACTCCCGACTCCGGCCAGGACCTGCGTCTTCTCGTCCGCGCCGCGACGATGTACCACCTCGAGGGGCTCACCCAGGCCGAGATCGCATCACGCCTGGGCGTCTCGCGGCCGACCGCCGGTCGGCTGGTGGCGCGAGCCCGGGCGCAAGGCCTCGTCCGCGTGTCCGTGGCTGCGCCGGCGCACCTCTCGGCCTCGATCCACACCGATCTCGAACGCGCGGTGGAAGAGACCCTGGGTCTCGACGAGGTGCTCATCATCGACGAGGTGGCCGACGGCACCACCACCGGCAACGCCGCGCTCGGCCGCGCCGGGGCCTCGGTGCTCACCCGCCGCATCCAGGCGACCGACACCTTCGGATTCACCTGGGGGCCGGAGCAGGTGGCTGTCGCCGACGCCATGGCCGCATCGGCGTCGTGTCAGCGGGTCGTGCAGATGGACGGCTCGATGACCTCGGTGGAGTACCACACCGGCGTCGACCATGCGCTGTCCCGGTTCTCCGAACGTCTTCATGCCCGTCCGCTGCGGCTGGTCGCACCGCTCTATGTCGACCCGGAGACGGTCACCGCCGTGAACCGTGATTCGATTCTGTCGCAGGCGCTCTCGGCGGCGCGCGGTGCACAGGTGATGCTCTTCGGCGTCGGGTCGGTGTCGACGTCGACCACGTTGTTCGAGGGCTCGTTCATCGATGCCGTCGTCCTCGACGAACTCCTGGAACTCGGCGCGGTCGGAGAGATCGGCGGACGCTTCTACGACGCGCACGGCGTCGCGGTGCCCTCCAGTCTCGTCGATCGGACCGTCTCGGTGTCGCTCGACGCGGTCCGGGCCTGCCCGACATCGATCCTCGTGTCCGGTGGCACACACCGTCGCGAATCCATCCTCGGTGCACTGCGCGGTGGCTACGCCACCATTCTCGTCACCGACCTCGCCACCGCCGAATGGCTGGTGGTGCAAGAGAAAGGCGAACAATGATGTTCTCCCGACACCGAGTGCGATGGGCGCTGGGTGCGATCATCGCGACCGTGACGCTGGTGCTGACCGGCTGCTCCGGCGCCGGTTCACTCACCGGCGGCGGTGGTCGCGAGATCACCGTCGCGATGGTCTCCAACTCGCAGATGCAGGACGCGGTCAAGCTGTCCACGCAGTTCGAGGAGCAGAATCCCGGCGTCACGGTGCGATTCGTGACCCTCTCCGAGAACGAGGCGCGGGCCAAGATCACCGCATCGGTGGCCACCGGCGGCGGTGAGTTCGACGTCGTGATGATCAGCAACTACGAGACCCCGATGTGGGGCGAGTACGGCTGGCTCGTGAATCTGAGCCCGTACATGGATGCGGATCCCGAGTACGACGCCGACGACTTCATCCCGACGCTGAAAACGGCTCTGTCTCACGATGGTTCGATGTACTCGGCGCCCTTCTACGGCGAGTCGTCGTTCCTGATGTACAACAAGAAGCTCTTCGCCGAGGCGGGGGTGTCGTTGCCGGCCCAACCGACGTGGCCACAGGTCGCGGAGGCGGCGGCCAAGCTCGACAACGAGCGCACCGCGGGCATCTGCTTGCGCGGCAAGCCCGGCTGGGGTGAGGTGCTCGCCCCGCTCAACACGGTGATCAACGCCTTCGGCGGCCGCTGGTACGACGAGTACTGGAACGCGCAGCTCGACAGTCCGGAGGTCGCCGCGGCGGTGAAGTTCTACGTCGACACCGTCCGGAACCACGGCGAGGCCGGCGCCGCGTCGTCGGGTTTCCAGGAGTGCGGAAACCTGTTGTCGCAGGGCCAGGTCGCGATGTGGTACGACGCGACCTCGGCGGTGTCGGTGCTCGAGAGCCCGGACACCTCGTCGATCGCCGGGGACGTCGGCTACCTGCCGGCGCCCAGTATGGCCAAGGGAGACAACGGCTGGCTCTACACCTGGTCGCTCGGCATCCCCACCAGCAGCGAGCACCAGGACGAGGCGTGGAAGTTCATCCGGTGGATGACCAGCAAGAGCTACATCGAGTACGTCTCGGAGTCCCTGGGGCCCAGTCACGTCCCACCGGGCAGCCGCCTGTCCACGTATGAACTGCCGGCCTACAAGGAACTCGCCGCGCCGTTCGCCGAGCAGACACTGAGCGCGATGCGCGCAGCGAACCAGTTGAAGCCGACCCTCGAGCCGGTGCCCTACACCGGCGTCCAGTTCCTCGCGATCCCGGAGTTCCAAGACCTCGGAACCCGGGTGAGTCAACAGATCTCGGCAGCCATCGCCGGTCAGATCAGTGTCGACGACGCGCTCGCCCAGGCACAGGAGTACGCCCAGGTCGTCGGCAAGTCCTACCAAAGGGAGCAGTGATCATGGCCACCGCAGTCTCCACTCCACCACCCGACACGACCCCGAAGGCACCGCTGACGTCCTCGCGTGATCACGTCACGCGCGCCGAGGGCTGGCGGCGTCGCGGCCCGCTCCTGCCGGCCCTGATCTTCTTGATCGTGGTCACGCAGATCCCGTTCGTGTTCACGCTGTACTACTCCACCCAGTCATGGAACCTGGTACGTCCGGATTCGCGTGCGTTCGTCGGTCTCGACAACTATGTCGCGGTCTTCGGCGACAGTCAGTTCTGGCGGGTGACGGTCAACACGATCCTGCTGATCGTCGGCACGGTGCTCATCTCGGTGCTCCTCGGTCTGATGTTCGCCCTTCTGCTCGACCGGAAGTTTTTGGGCCGGGGCGTGGTTCGGACACTGCTCATCACGCCGTTCCTGGTGACCCCGGTGGCGGCTGCGCTGCTGTGGAAGACGAGCTTGCTCTCGCCGACCAACGGACTCGTCAACTGGGCGCTGAGTCCGTTCGGTATCGAGACCGACTGGCTGTCGGAGTTCCCGCTGATGAGCGTGATGGCCGAATTGGTCTGGCAGTGGACGCCGTTCATGATGCTGCTGATCCTCGCGGGCCTGCAGTCGATGCCCCGTGACATCCAGGAAGCGGCACGCGTCGACGGCGCCACGAGCTTCCGGCTCTTCCGGGAACTCACACTCCCGCATCTGCGCCGGTTCATCGAACTGGGTGCGGTGCTCGGGGCCATCTACCTGGTGAACACCTTCGACGCGGTGTACATGATGACCTCCGGTGGTCCGGGTGTCTCCAGTTCGAATCTGTCGTACTACATCTACCAGCGCGCGTTCCTCGGCTTCGACATCGGCCAGGCCGCGGCGATGGGTGTCGTGACGGTGATCGGCACGATCGTCGTCGCCACGCTCGCCCTGCGACTGATCTTCAAATCATTCTCCGGAACAGAGGAGCCGGCCTGATGACCACCGACATTCGCTCCGACCATGCGTCGGCGGGCAATACAGAAGACAAGTCCGGCACCGAGATCCGCCGTCGGCGCCGTCCGCGGCAGGCGGCGCTGACCGCGGTGACCTGGATTCTCGCGATCGGGTTCTTCTTCCCCGTGCTCTGGATGGTGCTGACCGCGTTCAAGCAGGAGAGCGACGCCGCGACGAACCCGCCGACCTTCTTCTTCGAGCCCACGCTGCAGCAGTTCCGAGACGTCTTCGACGCGGGAATCGCGACACCCCTGTTGAATTCCTTGTTCGCGACGATCGTGTCGACGATCCTGGTGCTGCTCCTGGGCGTGCCCGCGGCGTTCGCGCTGTCGCTGCGCCCGGTACGCAAGACCAAGGACGCGCTGTTCTTCTTCATCAGCACCAAGATGCTGCCGATCGTCGCCGCGATCATCCCGCTGTACGTGATCGTCGGCGAGATCGGGATGCTCGACAACATCTGGACCCTGATCGTCCTCTACACCGCGATGAACCTCCCGATCGCCGTGTGGATGATGCGGTCGTTCTTCCTCGAGGTCCCCGGCGAACTCCTCGAGGCCGCCAGCATCGACGGCGCGAGTCTGTGGACGTCGGTGCGTGAAGTGATCCTGCCGCTGATCTCGCCGGGAATCGCAGCGACAGCACTGATCTGCGTGATCTTCTCGTGGAACGAGTTCTTCTTCGCCGTCAACATGACCGCGGTCAACGCGCAGACGATGCCGGTGTTCCTGACCGGTTTCATGTCCGGCCAGGGCCTGTACTGGGCGCAGCTGTCCGCCGCATCCGTGCTCGCCGCGCTGCCGGTCGTCATCTGCGGCTGGATCGCCCAGAACAAGCTCGTCCGCGGCCTGTCGTTCGGCGCGATCAAGTAGTCCGCATCCCCCCAACAACTTGTAGAAACCGGAGAACATCATGGCTTCCATCACCTACGACAAGGCCTGCTGCGTCTACCCCGGCGCGGACAAACTCGCCGTCGACTCACTGAACCTGGACATCGACGACGGTGAGTTCGTGGTCCTCGTCGGACCGTCGGGCTCGGGCAAGTCCACCGCCCTGCGCATGCTCGCCGGGCTCGAAGAGATCGACTCGGGTCAGATCCGGATCGGTGGCGACAACATGGTCGGCGTCGCGCCCAAGGACCGCGACATCGCGATGGTCTTCCAGAACTACGCGCTGTACCCCAACAAGACCGTCGGGGAGAACATGGGTTTCGCGTTGAAGATGCGCGGCGTGCCCGCCGACGAGCGCAAGCGCAAGGTCGCCGAGGCCGCGCGGTTGCTCGACCTGACCGACTTCCTCGACCGCAAGCCGGCGAAGCTGTCGGGTGGCCAGCGGCAGCGTGTCGCCATGGGGCGGGCCATCGTTCGCGAACCGCAGGTCTTCTGCATGGACGAACCGCTGTCGAACCTCGACGCCAAACTCCGCGTTCAGACCCGTACCCAGATCGCGGCCCTGCAGCGGCGTCTGGGCACCACGACCGTCTATGTCACCCACGACCAGGTCGAGGCGATGACGATGGGGGATCGTGTCGCTGTCCTCAAGAACGGTGTGCTGCAGCAGTTCTCCACGCCGACGGAACTGTACGACCGCCCGGTCAACGCATTCGTCGCCGGGTTCATCGGCTCGCCGGGGATGAACCTCTTCGTGGCGCCGGTCGTCGACGGTGTGATCACCGTGTCGGGCGCCGCCGTGGACATCGACGCCGAAGCGCAGGCCGCGCTGCGTCGTTCCGGTCTGGAGTCCGTGGTCGTGGGCATCCGTCCGGAACACCTCGCGTTGTCCGACGGTGGCACCGGACTCAACGCCGACGTCGCTCTCCTCGAGGAACTCGGTAGCGAGACCTACATCTACGCCAACCTCGCCGACGACTCGGTCCGCAACCTCGACGGCGATCCGATGGTGATGGTCGCGCGGTCTGCCGAACGCTCACCGGCCAAGCGGGGCGAGGGCATTCGCCTGCGCCAGTCCGACAGCGCGGTGCACCTGTTCGACCCGTCGAGTGGAGACCGCCTCAACTGACCGACCCGTCGACTGGGCACCGTTTCGCGTCGCGAGGTTCTCCGCTGGCTGAGCCCTGTTCTCCGCTGGTCGAGCCCTGTTCTCCGCTGGTTGAGCCGTGTTCTCCGCTGGTTGAGCCCTGTCGAAACCACCCCGGTGCACCCGGCGTAGATCTCGAAGGGCACCCTCGGAGACTGTGACCATCTGGGAACTAGTCGTCGTACTCGTCGCCGGCGTCGGGGCGGGCGCGATCAACGCCCTCGTGGGCAGCGGAACCCTCATCACGTTCCCGACGCTGGTCGCGTTCGGCGTCCCGCCGGTCACCGCGACGATGTCCAACGCGATCGGCCTCGTCGCCGGCGGGGTGTCCGGAACGTGGGGATACCGGCGTGAACTCGAGGGCCAGTGGCCGCGACTCCGGTGGCAGATTCCGGGGTCGTTCACCGGTGCGATCGCCGGCTGCTGGCTTCTGCTCCATCTGCCGGAGACGGTGTTCGAGACCGTGGTCCCGATTCTGCTCGTCGCCGCGCTGATCCTCGTCGTCGCCCAGCCCTACATCCAGAGATGGGTGGGCACCCGCACTTCTCTCGGCGGAGACCTCACGCCATCGCATCTCGGTCCCCTGCGGGTCGCGGCGATGACCATCGGGACATTCGCTGTCGGTGTCTACGGCGGTTACTTCACCGCCGCGCAGGGCATCCTCTTGATGGGCATTCTGGGGGTGGTCGTACCGGACCACCTGCAACGGCTGAACGCGGCGAAGAACCTGCTGTCCCTGGTGGTCAACGTCGTCGCCGCTGTCACGTACACGCTGGTCGCGTTCGACCGGATCGATTGGTGGACCGCGGCGGCCATCGCCGTCGGCTCGCTCATCGGCGGTTTCCTCGGCGCCAGGTATGGACGGCGCCTCTCCCCCCGCGCGCTTCGCGGGGTGATCGTCGTCGTCGGGCTCATCGGTCTCTGGCGACTGCTCGCGTGATCCCGGGGTGCACGGTCGACGTGAATCGATGCCCAGTCGACGGGCCTCGGGTCAGTGCGCGGCGGCGGTGTCCTTCTTGCGCCGCGGGATGACGTGCAGGATCGCCACGATGATGGCACCGACCACGAGGCCGACGACGGCGGAGAGCACGGTGCCGGCCGTCCAGGACAGCACGGCGCCGAAGCCGCCGTGGACAAGCTCTTCGAACCAGTGCTCGACGTCGTGGAGCCGATCGGCGGGCCAATGGAAGCCGGCCTCGCCGACGTTGACGATCAGGATGTGGCCGCCCACCCAGAGCATGGCCGCGATACCGACGACCGTCAGCGTCGACATGATCTTGGGCATGGCGCGGACCAGACCGCGGCCGATCTTCTGCACCGTCGGCGACTCGCGCTGCGCCAGTGCCAGCCCGACGTCGTCCATCTTCACGATGACGGCGACGACGCCGTAGACGAGCGCGGTGATCAGGAAGGCGACGACCACGAGGACCGCGAGACGGGTCCAGAACGGTTCGGACTCGACGGAGGACAACGAGATGACCATGATCTCGGCGGACAGGATCAGGTCGGTGCGGATCGCGCCGCTGACCATCGTCTTCTCGAACTCCGGACCGGCTTGACCGGCGGTCTGCTCCTCGGCGTGGTGGCCGCCGCCGATCGCCTCCCAGACCTTCTCGGCGCCCTCGAAGCAGAGGAACAGGCCGCCGGCGATCAGCAGGTAGGGAAGCGCCTGCGGAAGGAACTGGCTGAGGATCATCGCCACCGGCAGGATGATCAGCAACTTGTTGCGGATCGAGCCCAGGGCGATCTTGCGCACGATCGGCAACTCGCGGTCGGGCGTGAACCCGTGGACATAGCGAGGTGTGACCGCGGTGTCGTCGACCACGACTCCCGCCGCCTTGACGCTGGCCTTGCCGGCCGCCGCGCCGATGTCGTCGAGAGATGCGGCGGCCGCCCGGGTGAGGGTCACGATGTCATCGAGCAGGGCGACGAGACCACTGGCCACGTGAACCTCCGGGGTTCGAGGGACTGAGTTCTCGAACAGTATGCCGAAACGGACGCGGACCACACTGTGCAGAGGCGGTCCGCGTCCGTTTCGTCGGATTCGGTTGTCGGGCGCCGGATGACGCCGGGTCGGGTCAGGTACGCGCGGGAACGGCCGGGGTGTCGTCGGCAGCGTCACCGGCCTCGCCGAGTCCGCGGCGCTTCCGTCGGATCGTCATCAGCGTGAGCAGACCGATCGCGCTCGAACCGATGAGGAAGTAGGCGGGGGAGAGCGAGTTGCCGGTGCGGTCGATGAGCCACGTGGCGATGTAGGCGGCGGTCCCGCCGGCCAGGACCGTCGACAGGTTGAAGCCGAGGGCGACACCGGTCAGACGAACCTTCGTGTCGAACAGCGACGGGAACAGCGGCGCGGTGGCGACCTGGATCAGTGGGGTGCACAATGCGAACACCGCGAAGGCGATGGCGGCCACCGCCAGGCCGTGACCGGTCATCAGAGCCATCGCGGGGTAGGCGAGAGTTGCGGCGGTGAGCAGTCCGGCGATGAGGACGGGCCGACTTCCGAAGCGGTCCACCAGGGTTCCCGCCAATGGCATACACGATGCGATGAAGACGATAACGCCGGCGGCGGTCCAGGTGACTGCGGTCTGACTGTATCCACCCTCGCGGACGAGGTGGATGCCGATGTAGGTGAGCACCATGTACCCGGTCGCGTTCTGGGCGATACCCAACCCGAGGACCTGCAGGACCTGGGCGGGTTGGCTGCGCAACAGCTCTCGGAGCGGCGCCTTCGGCAGTTCGCGCCGTTCGGCGGTCTTGGTGAACTCGGGCGAGTCCTCGATGCGGGTTCGCAGCCACAGGCAGAGGACCAGCAGCGGTAGGCCGGCGACGAACGGGATGCGCCAGCCCCAACTGTCCATCTGGGCCTCGGAGGTCAGTGCCGAGGTGGTCGCGACGACGATCGCAGCCAGGGCGAAGCCGCTGTTCGAGCCCAGTGCGACGATCGATCCGCCCAGACCGCGACGCTTCGGTCCGACGATCTCGTAGACGTAGGTCAGCGCGCCGCCGAGCTCACCGCCCGCCGAGAAGCCCTGGAGCAACCGGGCGATGACCAGCAGGATCGGTGCGAGGACCCCGACCGCGGCGTAAGTGGGCAGCAGGGCCATGAGCGTGGTGCCCACACCCATCAGGATCACCGACACCAGGAGCGCACGCTTGCGGCCGAAGCGGTCGCCGAGACGTCCGAAGAAGATGCCGCCGATCGGCCGCATCAGATATGCCGACGCGAAGACGGCGAGGCTGGACAGCAGCGAGGCGGTCGGGTCATCGCTGGGGAAGAACAGCGGGCTGACCACGACCGCGAGGTACGCGTACACCGTCAGGTCGTAGTACTCGACCACCGTTCCGATGCCGGCCGCGACGACCGCTCGCCGACTCCGTCGATCCTGGGATGCCATGAGGTCTCTTTCTGGGAATGGACTCGGGGAGCACTAATATGTACATATTTAGTGAGACGTGGGTTACTGTAGAACGCGTCACGAGCAATCGGCAAGAGCATCCGGAGGAATCATCATGCGTCCCACGCACTCTCCACGTCCCGATCTCGCCGTGCGCTACCGGGCGGCGGGACATTGGCGAGACCAGACGGTCGATCACTTCCTCGAGCGGGCAGCCGCGCGGTATCCCGACACGGTCGCGGTCATCGACGGCGACCGGCGGCTGACCTTCGCCGACGTGGAACGGGAATCCCTGCGCTTGGCCGCGGCGCTCCACGACCGCGGTGTGCAGCCGGGCGACGTGGTGTCGTTCCAGCTCCCCAACTCGGCCGAGGCGGTCGTCGTCTTCCATGCGATCCATCGGGTCCGTGGTGTCGCCAACCCGATCGTGCCGATCTACCGGGAACGCGAGGTCGGGTTCATTCTCGGCCAGGCGGGCACCAAGGTCGCCTTCGTTCCCGGAACACACCGAGGATTCGATCACGTCGCGATGTATGCAACTCTCCGACAACGACTTCCGGAACTGGACCTGGTCGTCACGACTGACGGCCGGGCAACCGACGGCCAGACCGTCGGACTCGCCGATCTGATCGCGTCCGCGACGCCGGAGATGATCGAGGCGGTGCGCGCGCTGCCGCCCGCCGATCCCGACGACGTGTGCCTGCTGCTGTACACATCGGGGACCACCGCGGATCCGAAGGGCGCGTTGCACAGTCACAACACCCTCGTGTTCGAGAACATGTCGATGATCGACACGTTCGGACTCAACGAGCGCGACGTCGTGTTCAACCCGTCGCCGGTGACGCATGTGACGGGCGTGAACTGCGCCCTCACCCTGCCCTTCCTCCTCGGTGCGCCGGTGGTGCTCCAGGACGCGTGGGACCCGGAGGTCGCACTGACGAGGGTGCTCGAGGAGCGCGCCAGCTTCATGATCTTCGCGACCCCGTTCCTACGTGGCCTTTTGGACGCGGCCGTCGCGCGTGGCGTACGCACACCGTCGGTGCGCTACATCATCTGCGGGGGTGCCGACATCCCGGACTCGCTGGTGACCAGATCCACCGAGGTGCTGGGCACCGTGACGCGGATGTACGGCGCCACCGAGGGGCCGTCGGTGACGTCCGCCAATCGCTCCGACGAACCCCGCCTGCGTACCGGGACCGATGGCCGCGTGCTCGCCCCGACCGAGGTCATCGTGTCCGACGGCGCCGGGGGTATCGCTGCGACCGGCGTCGTCGGTGAGGTGCTGTGGCGCGGGCCCGACACCTTCCTCGGATACCTCGACGCATCGCTCAACGACGAGGCCTTCACCGCCGACGGATTCTTCCGCAGCGGTGATCTCGCCTACTTCGATGCCGACGGTGGAATCCACATCGTCGGCCGGATCAAGGACATCATCAATCGGTCCGGCGAGAAGATCAGCACCCACGACGTGGAGAACGAACTGAGTGAGCATCCCGCGGTCGCCGAGATCGCGGTCGTCGCCGGGCCGGACGCCCGAACCGGGGAGCGGGGGTGCGCCTTCGTGGTCACCCGGGACGCCGTCGACCTCACCCTCGAGGAGGTTCGAGAGTTCCTGTCCGCGAGAGGAATGGCGATGCAGAAGGTCCCGGAGAGCGTGTTCGTCGTCGACTCCCTGCCGAAGACGGCCAGCGGGAAGATCCAGAAGTTCGCCCTCCGCGACTGGACCCGCGACCGCAACACCACACCGCCGCAGATGCAGGCCGTGACCATCTCCGCGGCGCACGAACGGTGAGAAATCCAGCAGGACAGCACGACCGAGCAGGACAGGAACGACGAGAATGACGACGACCGCACCGGGCGCGATCACGCTCGATGACTACGAAGAACAGGCGCGGACCTGGCTCGACGCCGAACTCCCGGCCCGGGCTGCACAGGAGCACGACCCGACCTACGCCATCTTCCACAATCGGACACACGACGAGGAACGTGCGCTGATCGACGCGGCGCGCGCGTGGCAGGCCCGACGCGTGGACGCAGGCTTCGGCGCGATCACCTGGGGCCCGGACTGGGGCGGGCCGGGTCTCACCGCGGGCCACGAACGCGTCTACGTGAACCTCGAACGCGGGTACCAGGCCCCCGACCGGCACGAGAACGTCCTGGTGACAGTCGAACTGGTGGCGCCGACCCTGCACGCACTCGGGACCGACGAGCAGCGGGAGCGGTTCGTCCGCCCCTTCCTGCGCGCGGACGAGCTGTGCTGCCAACTGTTCTCCGAGCCCGGGGCGGGTTCGGACCTGGCCGGCTTGTCGACGAAAGCCGTTCGGAGTGGGGACACCTGGCGGATCAACGGCCAGAAGGTGTGGAGTTCTGGCGCGCAGTTCTCCGAGTGGGGTCTGCTCATCGCCCGGTCCGACCGGTCGGCGCCGAAACACAAGGGCATGACCGCATTCATGGTCCCGATGGACACGCCCGGCGTGGAGGTGCGGCCGATCCGACAGATGTCCGGTGGGTCGACGTTCAACGAGGTCTTCCTCTCCGACGTCGAACTGCCCGACGCCCTGCGGGTCGGTGCCGAGGGCGACGGATGGAAGGTCGCGCTCACCACACTCGGTTTCGAGCGGAACTCGAGCGCCGGGATCGTCAGTGCCGGCGGCAACAGCGTCGACCTCGCCCGCCTCGTCGACCGTCTCGGACTGTCCGACGACCCGCTGGCCCGGCAACGTCTCGGCGATGCCGCGATCTACGAGCGGGCGGCGGCGCTCATGGTGGCGCGCTACGCCGAACGTGAACGGGCGGGTGCCGTGCCGGGCGTCGAGGGCTCCATCGGCAAACTCGTGTGGACGCAGAACCTGAAGCGCGTCGGCGACGCCGCGGCGTCGTTCCTCGGCGACCGGATCGTCGCCGACACCGGCGAGCCCGACACGTTCGCATGGTCGGAGCATCTGCTCGGCGCACCCGGGTACCGCATCGCGGGCGGCTCGGACGAGATCCAACGGAACATCATCGGCGAACGCGGCCTCGGACTGCCGCGCGAACCCCTCTAGGAGTACACATGCCCATCGAACTCACCGTGGAGCAGCGCGATCTGCAAGCCGCCCTCACCGATGCGTGGTCGGAACACGCTCCGGCGCAGGATGTCTGGCCGTCGATTCGGGAACTCGGACTGACCGAGATCCCGTTTCCGGAGGATCTGGGCGGGGCCGGGTACGGGGTGAAGGACGCGTCGGTCGTGATGACCGCCCACGGTCGCTGTCTCGGTTCCTCGCCGTACCTCTCGTCGGTGATCATGGCCGGCCTCACCCTGCTCCATGCCGCCGACGACGAGGGGCGACGGGCACACCTGCCGGCCATCGCGTCCGGGGAGCGGCGCGCCGCGCTCGTCTGCGGCCCCGCCGTGGTCTCCTCGTCGATCGGTGCGGAGGTCACCGATGAGGGAACGCTTGTCCTGAACGGACGGCAGGACGTCGTCCTCGACGCGGCGTCGGCCGACGTGCTCGTGGTCGTCGCGCACACCGCGTCCGGTGTGGAACTCGCCGTCGTCGACGGTGGCGCTGCCGGCATCGGCCGCCACCAGCGTGAAAGCCTGGATCTCACACGAGAGTTCGCGACTGTCGAGTTCACCGGTGTCGAGGCGACCCGGGTGTCGGGCCCGTATCTCGAGGAGCGGCTGCGCCGGGTTCGGTCGCTGCTGATGATCGCCCTGGCTGCCGAGCAGGTGGGTATCGCCCGCCGGTGCCTCGAGATGACGGTGGACTACGCGAAGACGCGTCAGCAGTTCGGTCGCACGATCGGATCGTTTCAGGCGCTCAAACACCGCCTCGTCGACATGCTCGTTGCCACCGAGCTCGCCGAGGCGACGGTCCTCGACGCCGCGGATGTCGACCGCTTCGACGACGCGGATCTGGCCGAGCGGGCCGCGTCGGCTCGCGTGCTGGCCTCGCGGGCCGCCATGTACGCCGCGGAGGAGGCCATCCAGATCCACGGCGGGATCGGGTTCACGTGGGAGCACCCGCTGCATCACCACTTCCGGCGGGCCAAGACCGACCAGCTGTTGTTCCAGGACGACGACGTGCACGTCGACACCGTCGCGCGCGCCATGCTCGGACGGGCCCGCGCGGCGTCGGTGTGAGCGCCGGCGGAGTGGTTCCGGATCGGCGCGTTCGACCTACTCGTCGTCGCTGACCTGCGGAGCGCTCGGCGCGCAGCCGCGAAATCCGTCGCTGGGTTGAGCCGGCCCCGAGCGGAGCGAGGTGCCCCTCCCCGCGCTGGTTGAGCTGGCACACCTCCGCTGGTTGAGCCGGCAACGAGCCGTTAGGCGAGTCGCCCACCCCCGCTGGTTGAGCCGGCAACGAGCCGCTAGGCGAGTCGCCGTGTCGAAACCACCTGGCAACCCGACGAACTCAGCCGCCGCCAACCCGGACGGCACCACACCGCAACGCCCAGAGCCCATTTCGTCGACAACGATGTCACTCCTGTAGAGACTCAACCGGAATTGTCGGTGGCCGGGTTTACATTGTTTTTCAACGGATCACCTGGTCGCAGCGGGTGAGTGGACAGGCGTCGGGGGGCGTGGTGAAGGCGTGGACCGATCTACCGGGCGAGTTCGTCGCCGGGGTCGATCCTGCCCACGCCGCAGAGACCGACATGGTCATGTTGATGGCCGGCCTCGACGCCACCCGGCGCGGCGAGTCCTACCTCGCCTGGCACCAGTATCAGACGATCGCAGCGATGACCGACCGCCTGATCACCACCAGCGCGTCCGGGTTCGTCATGGACGGCCATGCTGACTGCGCGGCCCGCATCGCCCGCCAGGCCGGGGTGTCGCGACGGCATGCCGAAACCCTCATCGATGAGGCCATCGCGCCTCGCGACCGGCTCCCCGAGGTTGCCGACACCCTGCGTGACGGGGTCCTGTCGCAGTGGCAGATCCGGCTGATCATCTCCCGCACCGAACTGATCCCCACCGACGACCCGATCACCCCCGCGTTGGATGCCGAGATCGCCGACACGGTGCGTCGCCGAACAGGTGTGTGGGATCGGGCCCGCCTGCGGGACATGGTCGACCGCCTCGTCTTTCGCCACGACCCCGACGCGGTACGCCAACGCCGCCAAGACGCCATGGACCAACGTGGGGTATGGAGCCACGAACTGCCCGACGGCACCGCCGAACTCACCGCCGTGATGTCGGCGGAAAACGTGCGGATCTCGGCCAAAGCCGTCGCCATCCTCGCCGACACGGTCTGCAAGCGGGATGCCCGCACCCAGGGGATACGACGATCCGATGCGATGTTCGCGCTGCTGACCCGCACCAGCTTCGACTGCCAGTGCGACGATGAACAGCCGTGCACTGCCGACATCCCAGACCCACAGAGCGTCCTCGACGCGGTCCGCGCCGAGATCGTGATCCATGTGGTGACCGATGCCGCGACCCTGGCCGGGGCACCCGGGGTCGGGTTCCTCGACGAACACGGCATCATCAGCGACGAACACGTCCGTGACCTCGCCGCCCGCCCGGACGCCACGCTGTCCCCGGTCACCCCCGCCCGCACCGCGCCCATCTATGTGGCCGGCAGCACCAATGACGATGACCAGCGGCGGAGTGCGCACGGCCCGGCACCAGCCGAGGACACCCGAGCCGACAGCGAGAAGCATTCCACCGCAACCCACTTCGGCGACTCGACCGATGTCACCGCCGCGGGTGTGGCGGTGGTGTATCCGGCGACCCATCCCGGCAACGGGTATCGGCCCACCGCGTCGTGTGCTGATTTCGTGCGGGTGCGGGACGGGTATTGCACCGAACCCGGCTGTACCCGTTCGGCATTCGCGTGCGATCTCGACCATGTCACCGAGTACGACCACACCGACCCCGC
This sequence comes from Gordonia hongkongensis, assembly GCF_023078355.1. NCBI lineage: Bacteria > Bacillati > Actinomycetota > Actinomycetes > Mycobacteriales > Gordoniaceae > Gordonia > Gordonia hongkongensis. The sequence continues at coordinate 5,040,984 of NZ_CP095552.1, read as the reverse complement.
CCGGGGTGGGGCGACGTCGAGTGAGAACCTCAACACCAAATGCCGCCCCGGTCACCTCTTCAAGACCCACGGGGACTGGGTTGATGTGCAGTACCGCGACGACGACGGTCGCCTGGTCACCGAATACGAAACGCCCGAAGGGGTCACTCTGCCCGGCGACGCCGAGACGCTGGAAGACACCTTCCCGAACCTTCGGCGGATCCGGTTCGAGCAAGCCGCCCAAGCCCCACCCACACCACGGGTCATCGCCTCCGACAACCCGGAGCGCACACACAGCCGACTGGACGCCAAACTGGCCCGCCGGCGACAAGAACGCGCCCGAAACAAACGAGCCCGCGAAGAACTCGACCGCATCGACCCACCGCCGTACTGACCCGAGAGCACGTGGGGCTCCAATCTGATGACGCGAGTTGTCAGACTTGGTAGCCTGTCGCCACGAGATCGCCGTTCGGTCGACCCCATCGGGACGGCGAACGGTGACCTGAGTGCGAAATGCGGTGAACTGATCAGTGTGACAACCGATTCGGGTGAAACGGACATCGGTCGGCATGGTCGGCATATCCTGCACCTGTGGCACGGCTGGTGACGACGGTGACCAGGGTGCGTCGGGCGCGCAGCGAACCGGAAGAGAGCGACGACGCGGCCCAGCCGCGGAAGGTGGGGTGGACATGGTCTCGGTGACCGGTGCGGTCGGCACGGTGGTGGAATCGGCGCAGGATGCCTTTGGGGCGTTCAAGGTCCTGCGGCGATCGGGTCTCGTGGATCCGACGAAACCCAAGGAGCTGCTGACCACGGTCAAGCGGGCCAAGATCATCGGTCCGTGTGCGGCGGCTGTGGCACACGGTGCCGACGAGTATCCCGAGGCCGGAGCCGTCGCCGACGAGCACGGCGAGCTCACCTTCGGTGAACTCAATGCGCACGCCAACGCACTCGCCAACCACCTGCTCGCGTCCGGCATCAAGCCGGGATCGGTCATCGGCGTCATCGCGCGGGACCACCGGGGTCTGCTCACCACCATGAGCGCCGCGGGCAAGGCCGGGTTCCGCCTGGCCATGATGAACACCGGCTTCGGCAAGACCCAGTTCGCCGAGGTCGCCGAACGCGAGAAGATCGTGGCGATGCTCTACGACGAGGAGTTCACCGACCTCGCCGACTCCCTCCCCGCCGACACCCTGCGCATCGTCACCTGGATCGACGGCAACCGCCCCGTCGGCGACGGCGTCCAGACCCTCGACGACATCGCAGCCACCGGCGATACGTCGACTCCGCCCGAACCAGCCGCGTGGGGTGGACTCGTCATCCTCACCAGCGGCACGACCGGACTGCCCAAGGGCGCCCAGCGATCCAAGATGTCACCGTTCGCCAGTGCGCTTCTGCTGGACCGGATCTCGTTGCCGCAGCGCAGCGCCATGGTGATCGTCTCGCCGATCTTCCACTCCACCGGTTTCGCATTGTGGGGGGTGGGGACGGCGCTGGGCAACAAGACCGTGGTGATGCGTCGGTTCGACGCGGAGAAGACCCTCGCCGCGATCGCCGAGCACAAGGCGGAGGTGCTGGTCGCCGTCCCGACCATGCTGCACCGCATGGTCGCCCTGGGTCCCGACGTCATCGGCAAGTACGACGTGTCGTCGCTGAAGATCGTCGTGCTCGCGGGTTCGGCTCTGTCGCCGACACTTTCGGAAGCCATTCAGGACACGTTCGGTGACGTGCTCTACAACCTCTACGGCTCCACCGAGGTCGCGATCGCCACGGTCGCGCAACCGAAGGAGCTGCGTCTGGCACCGGGGACGGTGGGCCGCGCACCGGTCACGAGCCGACTCGCGCTCTTCGACGACAAGGGCAACCGGATCTCCGGGACCAACGTGCGCGGCAGGCTGTTCGTGCGCAACGGCGCCCCGTTCGAGGGGTACACCGACGGCCGCAACAAGGAGATCATCGACGGTTACATGTCCACCGGCGACATGGCCCGGTTCGACGAGCACGGGCTCCTCCACATCGACGGCCGCGACGACGACATGATCGTCTCCGGCGGCGAGAACGTCTACCCGCTCGAGGTGGAGAACCTGCTCGGCGAGCATCCCGACATCGACGACGTGGCGGTCATCGGCGTCGACGACGACGAATACGGAAAACGTCTGCGCGCCTTCATCGTCGCCGCCGAACATGCGAACCCCACGCCTGAGGACATCAAGGCGCACGCCAAGAAGCACCTCGCCCGGTACAAGGTGCCCCGCGACGTCGTCTTCGTCGAAGACCTGCCTCGCAACCCCACCGGCAAGCTCGTCCGCCGGCACCTCCCGACCGGCCCGCTCTGACCCGCAGCGGTTACAGCCGCGGGTCCACGGCCTCCGACTCCATCGCGAGGACGCCGAACACGCATTGGTGAATGCGCCACGTCGGCTCTCCTGCCACTGCTCGACGCAGCGCCTCGAGCCCTAGGGCGTACTCGCGCAGCGCCATCGACCGTTTCAATCGGAGGTTGCGGTTCTTGAGCCGGGCGAGGGTCGCCGCTTCGGTGTAGTCGGGGCCGTAGATGATTCGCAGATACTCACGACCGCGGACTTTGAGCCCCGGCTGGACGAGGCCCTTCGGTCCGCGGACGAGATTGTCGAGCGGCTTGACGACCATTCCCTCGCCGCCGCTCGCGGTGAGGTCCTCCCACCAGCTGACGCCTGCTGCGCGCGACGATGCATCGGCTGTCTCCACGACGAGGCGTCGGGTGGGCCGGAACAACTCCGGGTCGGAGGCGACCAGGCGATCCGCAATGCCGAGGTGCCACTCGTGATCGCGGGTCTCATACGTCGCGGCATCCGTGGCGAGAAGTTGGAAGGGCGCCACCTGGATTCCCAACGGAGTGTCGATCGGTTGCACGTGGTGACGATAGGAGTCGACGAAGCGGTCGGCGTTGGCGGCGCGCGACCGCACCCTGGTGAGCAGATCATCGACATCGATTCCGCGCGCGGCTGCGACCGCCAGTACGTCGACCGCCGCCGGCAGTGCGTGCGTCGCCGCGGCGCCGACCCGGGCGTACTGGCTGCGAATCATGGCCTCCGCCTTCGCAGTCCACGGCAGCAGTTCAGCGTCGACGAGTATCCAGGTCGCGTCGAGGTCCGTCCACACACCGGCGCGGGTCACGGCATCGGCGATCCGCGACAGCAGTTCCGTCTGCCGTTCGTCGGAGAAGAAGGCGCGTCCGGTCCGCGAATGGATGCAGCCGGACCCGTCGCGCGCCACCCGGACGATCCCACGGGACCCCATGTGCTTCTCTTCGCAGACCACCCGGCCGATCGAGTGCTTCGCGTAGAATCCGAACGCCTCATCCGGGTGCTCCAGCAGTCCATCGCGCGACGAGCTGTCCACCGGCGACATCGTCGGCGGCAAGTAGAGCAGCTCGGCCGGCGGAATCGCGAATCTGCTCATCACCTCCAAGGCGCCGGCGGCGGTCTCGTCTCGCAAGGACACCCGACCCATGTGATGGGTGTCGACCACGCGCTGACCGAGGACGTCGGTCAGGGTCAGCACCTCGGGGCGGCGCGGCGGCGGGACCAGCGGACGGACGGGTTCGTAATACGTCGCTCGTGCCTGTTCGGACACCACCTCGCGCTCGGGGTAGCGCAGTGCCGTGAGGCTGCCGCCGAAGACACATCCCGTGTCCAGGCACATGGTGTTGTTGACCCACTCGGTCTCGGGCACCGGAGTATGTCCATACAACACTGTTGCCGCGCCTCGATATTCAGTCGCCCACGGGTAACGGATCGGCAGACCGAACTCGTCGGTCTCGCCGCTCGTGTCGCCGTATAGTGCGAACGCCCGCACCCGCCCGGACGCCCGGCCGTGATACTTCTCGGCCAATCCCGCGTGCGCGACCACCAGCCTGCCGTCGTCGAGTACGTAGTGCGCGACGAGACCATCGCAGAATCGCCGCACCTCGGCGACGAACTCAGTGTCCTCTGCGGCCAGCTGATCCAGTGTCTCCTGCAGGCCGTGTGTGGGCTTGACGTCTTTACGGCCAAGAGCACGCACGAGTTTCGCCTCGTGATTGCCCGACACACACAGCGCATTGCCGGCAGCCACCATGCCCATCACCAGGCGCAGCACGCCCGCGGAGTCCGGACCGCGGTCGACGAGATCGCCGACGAAGACTGCTCGGCGGCCATCCCGGTGCGCGGCGTCCACGCAGCGTCCCTCGTCGTCGCGGACGACCGCATATCCCAATCGCTCGAGCAACGCCACGAGCTCGTCGCGGCAACCATGTACGTCGCCGATCACATCGAACGGGCCGCGCTCGTCTCGGCGGTCGTTGAACAGACGCGTCCGCACGATCGACGCCGATGAAACGGCTTCGACAGAATCCAGGACGTGGATCGTGCGGAACCCTTCCCGTTTGAGGCTGCGTAGCGACCTTCGTAGCTGGTCATGCTGACGCTTCACGACGTGCGCGCCGAAGTCCCGATCCGGCCGAGCGGCGTTGCGCTCCAGCGCCAGTGCGACCGGAACGTCGAGGACGATCGCCACCGGGAGGACATCGTGCTCCTTGGCCAGCGCCAACAACGACTTACGCGCGGACGCCTGCACATTGGTGGCATCGACGACGGTGAGCCGGCCGCGGTCGAGTCGCTTGCCGACGATGTACTCGAGCACATCGAACGCATCCGACGTCGCGCCCTGTTCATTGGGGTCATCCGAGACCATCGCTCGGCAGTCGTCACTGGACACGACTTCCGTCGGAAGAAAGTGGCCGGCCGCGAAGGTCGACTTGCCGGAACCCGTCGTACCGATCAGGACGACCAGGGACAGTTCCGGAATACTGAGCTCGGTCATGCGTTTGCCCGTCCCGTCGACAGTTGTGCAAACACAGCCATCTGCGTCGGCGGCCCGATCGCGTCGTCGTGCTCGCCCACCGGTCTGAAATCGACGACATAGCCGTAGGATTCACACACCGCACCGGCCCAGGTCTCGAATTCCCGGCGCGTCCACTCGAAACGGTGGTCCGGGTGTCGAAAGCCGCCGTCGACCAGAGCCGGGTACCGCACGTTGTACTCGCTGTTGGGTGTCGTGACGACGATGCGGCGGGGCCGCATCGTCCCGAAGACGTTGTCGACGACCGCCGGGAGCCGTGCTGGATCGATGTGTTCGATGACCTCCATGAGAATTGCCAGATCGAGGCCTTCGAGGCGATCGTCCTCATACTGCAGCGACGACAGCAACAATGTGAGGCGCTCGGATTGACGCTCGGTCATCCGGTCGACATGCAGCCGATTGGCCGCCTTCGACAGGGACGAGTCGGACACATCTGTGCCGATCACCCGTGTCACGCCGCGCAATTCGAGCAACGCACCGAGCAGAGCTCCCGACCCACATCCGAGGTCGACGATCGTCGCCGGTCGGTACTCGCGCACGACGTCCAGAACCGCGTCGTGCCTTGTCCGCACCAGCGGGCGCGAGACATCGGGATCGTCGTCTTCCGCGGCGTCCTCGACCGGCCGGTCGTCCAGTTCGACCAACCGTTGTGTGGCAGCATCTTTCAGCCCGCGCTGGTGGGCCAGGTAGCGATGGGTGATCAGCTCCCGCTCCGGATGGCCGGCCAACCATCCCGATCCGGCGCGGACGAGCTTGTCCACCTCGTCGTCACCGACCCAATAATGTTTGGCATCGTCGAGTACCGGCAGCAAGACGTAGAGGTGATTGAGTGCCGCGGCCAGACGAAGCGATCCGACGAGGGCCAGGGACACGAGCGGCGCATCACCCCAATCGGGTCGCGTGGCATCCAGCTCGATGGCCTCGGCGGTGACAGTCCAACCCATGGGTTCGAAAAGGCGGCACAACAGGGAGGGATCGCCCGGGACCACCGGTAGGGTGATCGTCAGATCCAACTTCGAGTCCGCAAGCTCTTGGCGACTCGCGCAGCGCCCATGGAGCGCAGACCGGAAGACCTTTCCCATCGCCACTGCCAGCAACGACGAGGCGACGTAGGGCCGATCGTTCACGTACTGGCCCAACGCGAACCCGTCGCGCGTCCCGGATCGTCCTCGCACCAACGCAACCGGGTCGACCTCCACCAGGAGCGCGGCTGTGCAGCGAACATCGGTGACCTCGGGGTAGAAGACGTGCGCCGTTCCGCCGTACACGTCGAAGGGCTGCACCTTCTCCGGATGCTTGTGCAGCAGAAAGCCCAGATCGCTCGGGGTCTCGAGCGTGGATGAACGTTCGGCCGAGATGGTCAACAGCATCAGGACAGTCTGACCTACTGCGCATTGCCGGGAAACAGATTTCTGGGCGGCGGCCCTTCGAGGCTCGTCGCTTGCGCTCCTCGCACCTCAGGGAGCAATGGAGCGTCGCCTCTTGCGGGTTTGAGGAGCCGAGGATCGCTGCACTAAACCACCGCAGGGTCGTGTCAGGCGGAGGCGTCGCTGAGCGCGCGTACGACGAGATGCAGTGCGGCAGTGGTGGTCAGCGACCGGACACGATCGCGGCCACCGGGGAATCTGCGGGTGACGGTGACCGTGGGCCGGTCTCGTAGAGCCACCCCGAAGCACACGGTGCCCACCGGTTTTGTCTCGGTGCCGCCACCGGGACCGGCCACTCCGGTGGTCGACACCGCGACATCGGTTCCGAACCGTGCGAGCGCACCCTCGGCCATCGCGGCGGCGACCTCCTCGCTGACGGCTCCGTGCGTGGCGATGAGCTCGGCCGGGACGTCGAGCAGATCCGACTTGGCGTCGTTGGAGTACGAGACCACGCCGCCCATCACGTACGCCGACGAGCCGGGCCGGTCGGTGAGCCGCGCCGCGACGAGTCCGCCGGTGCACGATTCGGCGGTCGCGATCAGTCGCCCGTCCAAGGCGGCGACCAGGAGATCGTCGATCGTGGAACCGTCGGTCGAGAAGATCTGCCGCCCATGATGTTCGACGAGGAGGTCGAGGAGGGAGTCGTAGACCGACGCATCAGCTGCGGCGAATCGGGTGACCATGTCGAGTTCGCCTCGCCGCAGGCACGTGGTGATCTCGAGTTGCCCGAAGGCGGGGATCGCGGTCTCCGCCGATCGCAGTGTCTCGGCGAGTTCCGCTTCGAGGAGACCGTAGGCGCGGATGGTCGCCTGCCGCAGATCGTCGGCGCGGGACAGGACGTCGGCGACGGCAGCCGTGGCGATCGCGGTCGGCCACATCGCCTGGAGCTCCGAGGGCGGGCCGGGCAGGACGACGATCGTCGGCACGCCGGCGGCAGCGGGGATGACGACACCCGGCGCGGTGCCGGTCGGTGGTACCGGAACCGCCCCCACCGGTACCAGGGCCTGCTTGCGGATACCCGCCCTCGTCGGGCCGGAATCGACGTCGAATCCGATCCCGCGCCAACGCTGGATGATCGCGGCGATGTGCTCCTCGAGTCCGGGATCGAGGAGTAGTTCGCGGCCGCAGAACTCGGCGACGGTGGCGACGGTGAGGTCGTCGGCGGTGGGGCCGAGCCCGCCGCTGGTGACGATCAGATCCACCTGCTGCTCGGCGAGGAAGCGCAGTTGCGCGGTGAGGTCGGCGGGCCGGTCGCCGCAGATCGTGATGTGGGCGACGTCCACCCCGAGTTCGAGGAGTTCCTCGGACAGCCAGGGCCCGTTCTGGTCGGTGATCCGGCCGGTGAGGACTTCGGTTCCGGTGACCACGATGCCTGCGCGCACACTCACGCCATCGAGCCTAGTAGGCCACCGACGCAGAACGCGCCCCCGTCAGAGGGCGCGTTCCACGGTTCGGTGCGAACTGCGAGGAGAATGTCAGGCCTTCTCGGCCTTGGCCTTCTCCTGGGCGGACGACCGGGCGGGGTTGGCCTGGTCATCGGCCTTCGGATCGGATTCGTCCTGCTTCTCGGTCACACCGGACTTGATCCGCGCACCGATGTCGGGGTCGACGCGATGCCAGTATTCGAACGCCCGCTGGAGGATCGGTTCGGAGACACCGTTGAGGAGGTGCCCGACGACGTTGTCCACGAAACGTTCACGCTGCTCGTCGTCGAAGACCTCCCGGACCATCGTCCCCGCTTGACCCCAGTCGTCGTCCTCGGGATGGTCGACGTAGGCGCTGCGCAGGATCTCCCCGTTCGCCGCCCACTGCGGTTCGCCCTGGCCGGGATACAGCGCCGACGGGCCGCCCTTGGAATTGGGTGCGTAGACCGGGTCGGGGACGTTGTGGATGCGCATCGCCCCGTCCTTGGAGTACGAATGCACGTCGTTCTTCGGCGCGTTCACCGGGATCTGCTTGTAGTTGCCGCCGATCCGGTGGCGATGGGCGTCGGCATAGGAGAACACGCGCGCGAGCAGCATGCGGTCGGGGCTGAAACCGATACCCGGCACGACGTTGTTCGGCTCGAACGCGGCCTGCTCGATCTGCGTGTGGTGATCGACCGGATTGGTGTGCAGGGTCATCTTGCCGACCTCGATGAGCGGGTAGTCGCCGTGCGGCCACACCTTCGTCAGGTCGAACGGGTTGAAGCGGTAGCTCACCGCGTCGTCGAAGGGCATGAGCTGCACCTTGAGGGTCCAGCTCGGATGGTTGCCCGACGCGATGTTCTCGAACAGGTCCCGGGTGTGGAAATCGGTGTCCGCAGAAGCCATCTGGTCGGCCTCGTGCTGGGTGAGGTGCTCGACTCCCTGGTCGGACTTGAAATGGTATTTGACCCAGTGCTTGACACCTTCGGAATTGACCCACAGGTAGGTGTGCGAGCTGTATCCGTTCATGTGGCGCCAGGTCTTGGGAATCCCCCGATCGCCCATCAGCCAGGTCACCTGATGCGCCGACTCCGGCGAGAGCGTCCAGAAGTCCCACTGCATGTCGTGGTCGCGAAGATTGTTGTCCTGACGGCGTTTCTGCGAACGGATGAAGTGCTGGAACTTCATCGGGTCCTTGACGAAGAAGACCGGCGTGTTGTTGCCGACCATGTCGTAGATGCCTTCGTCGGTGTAGAACTTCAGTGCGAAACCACGCGGGTCACGCCAGGTGTCGGGGCTGCCGCGCTCGCCGGCAACGGTCGAGAACCGGGCCACCATCTCGGTTTTCACGCCGGGTTGGAACAGTGCGGCACAGGTGTAGGCCGAGACGTCTTGCGTCGTCTCGAAAGTGCCGAAAGCGCCGCTGCCCTTCGCATGCGGCTGGCGTTCGGGGATGCGCTCGCGATTGAACTGGGCCATCTGCTCGATCAGGTAGTGATCGTGCAGGACGATCGGGCCGCCGGCGCCAACCGTCAGAGAGTGTTCGTCACTCCCCGCGGGTGCTCCCGAATCCCGGGTGGTGAACAGAGAATCGTCGGACATATCGCCTCCGAGAGGTCGTCGTATCCGGGCATGAACAACGGGACCCGAGGGCTGCAGGTCCGTTCCGCCGATCCTACGCCGACGGGGTCGGCGGGACGCCGATCCCGAATTCCCGCAACACCGCCTCGGTGTGCTGTCCGAGCGCCGGTACCGGACCCATCGCGAGTTCGACGTCGTCGAAGGTCAGCGGCGGAAGCAGCGCCCGTACCGGGCCGACCTCGGTGTCCACCTCGCGCCAGCGGTCGCGCTCACTCAGCTGCGGATGCGCGACGACGCCTTCGAGGTCGCGGATCTCGGCCGCGGGAATGCCCGCGTCGGCGAGGCGACGGTCGAGCTCGTCGGTGGTGAACCGTTTGGTCTCGGCGCCGATCGCGGCGTCGACCTCGGCTCGCCGGGAGACCCGCTCGATGTTGGTGCGATAGCGGGGGTCGTCGGCCAGATCCGGGCGCTCGAGGGCCACGCGGGTGAGCATGTCCCAGCCGCGGTCGTTCTGGACGCCGATGAGGATGTCGCCGTCGGCGGTCGGGTACTTGTCGTAGGGCACGATCGCCGCATGGCCGAGCCCGGCACGGGCGATCTGCCGGCCACCGTACAGGCGCATGTACATCGGGTGGCCCATCCATTCGACCGTGGCGTCGAACATGGCCACCGAGACGCGCGCGCCGACTCCGGTGGTGGCGCGTCGGAACAGCGCCGACAGTACGGAGGTCAGTGCGTACATACCGGCTGCGATGTCGGAGGTCGGGATACCCGTCTTGGACATCTCGTCGGGCGTCCCGGTCACCGAGATCAGCCCGGCCTCGGCCTGCACCAGCATGTCGTAGGCCTTGCGGTCGCGATACGGTCCGGCGTCGCCGTATCCGGACATGTCGACGACGACGAGCTCGGGATGGTCGGCGCGCAGATCGTCGGCGGCGAGGCCGAGCCGGGCGGCCGCCCCGGGAGCGAGGTTCTGGATGAAGACGTCCGCGCCGGCGATCAGGGTTCGGATCGCCTGGCGTCCGTCCTCGCTCTTGAGGTCGAGGGCGACCGACTCCTTGCCGCGGTTGAGCCACACGAAGTGCGAGGCGGCGCCGCCGCGCACCGCCGCGTCGTACTGCCTCGCGAAGTCCCCGTCACCGACCCGTTCCACCTTGATGACCCGGGCGCCGAGATCGGCGAGGTGTCGGGTGGCCAGCGGTGCGGCGACCGCCTGTTCGAGCGCCACCACGGTGATGCCCTCGAGGGGCAGGAGTCCTTCGTCCGGAGTCACCGGCCAAGGATCGCCGACGGTGCCACGCCCGGTCAACGAGACCCCTCGCCGGCCTCGGGATCGTTGGTGGCCTCGGTGAGGCGATGCAGCAGATACGTGAGCGTCCGGATGTCGTCGGGGTCCCATTGGGCCAGCCGAGCACGCCAATCGGTGACCGCCGAGGCGAGCACGGCGTCGACACGTTCGCGACCGTGATCGGTGAGGGTGACCACGCGGGCGCGGGCATCGCGCGGGTCCGGGTGCCGCTCGGCGAGCCCGAGCCGCACGATCGCGTCGATCTGCCGCGTCACCGTCGACTTCTCCATGCCGACGGCGGTGACCAGATCCGACATCGGCATCGAATGGTGCCGGGCCAGCACGGTGATGAGCGGGTAGCACGACGGGTCCAGCCGCGGGTCGATGGCGCGGGCGCGCAACCGGGTGCGCACCCGGCCCCGTCGCCAGAAATCGGTGAGTTCGGCCTCGAGGCCGCTGATCGGATCCGGGCCGGTGGGGTCGTCGGCCGACGCGGTCATCTCCGAACCCATGCCGGTCAGGTTACCCAGCCGGGGTGGGGGAGGCGACGTCGGACGACTCCCGCACGTGGTGCACGATCGACAGGTGACCTCTGAACCGCGCACCAAGCCGAATGCCTGGGAGTACGTGACGTACGCCTACTGGGCGCGTCTGCCGAAATCGATGCTCGGCTGGGTGACCAACGACCTGGCCGGCCCGGGTGCGTCGGTACGCATGGTGGTCCGCTGGGCGGTGCCGTGCATCATCGTGCTGACCCCGATGCTGTTCGTCCCGGCCGACTGGGGCGTCCGGATCACGATGACCATGCCGATCCTGCTGGCCTACCTCTTCTTCTCGATCGCGTTGAACCGGGTCTACCGCCGTCACCGGCTCGTCCAGCACGGACTCGATCCCGACCTGGTGAACAAGCTCGAACGAGAGAAGAACTCGGACCTCTACGACGAGTACCACCGCAAGTACCGCGGTGAACGACGCCGCCCGTCGAACTAGGCCGAGACGGCGCTCACGTTCAGTACAGGTAGTCCTCGCCGCTGGCCCGGACCGTCACGTCGGACAGACTGATGCCCCACGGCTGGTCGATGACATGCACGACCGCCCGGGCGAGATCCTCCGGGGTGATCAGCCAGTACTTCACCGAGTCGACGTCGACGAGCTCGTCGGGCAGCGTGCCCTGCATCAGCTCCGTGATGTGCTCGCGGTACGACGCCGCACGTTGCCCGACGATCCCGCGGATCGCGCGGTCGTTGACGATCCAGCTCGCCAGGTTGGTGCCGGCCACGCCGGTCGGTTTGACCGTCGTCACCTTGATCTTGCCCTTGGCCTCGATGCGTAAGGAGTCCGACAGCATCGTCACGGCGGCCTTGGTCGCGCTGTAGACACCCGAGCCCTCGAAGCCGCCGTTGCCGTAGATCGACGCGATGTTGACCACCTGACCCCGGCCCTGCGCGACCATCTGGTCGTACACCGCCGAGATGCCGTTCACGACGCCCTTGATGTTGATGTCGATGGCCCGGTGCCACTTCTCCCAGGCCCGCTCGTGGTCGGCGAAGAACGCCAGCGGCATCACCCCGGCGTTGTTGACGATCACGTCGATCGCACCGAACCGGTCGACGGCCGCCGCCGCGGCGCCCTTCATCTGGTCCATGTCGGTGACGTCGGCGACGTGTGCGACAGCCGACCCGCCGGTGGCGGTGATGCCGTCGGCGACCACGGTGAGCCCGTCGGCGTCGATGTCCACACCGACGATGTGAGCGCCCTGTGCCGCGCACATCTCCGCGATCACCTTGCCGAAACCGCCTCCGGCGCCGGTGATGATGATGGTCTTGCCCTGCAGATGATCAGACATGCAACTCCCCGCCCGCGACACATGGTCGCGTCATCCTAGCGTTCCGTTGCCGCCTGCTCGGCGAACTCCCCGTCCTCTCTTCGCTCTTCGGCACTCGGTCACGATCCCGACCAGGTCCACGCGAGCGCGGCGCGCCGCACTCACGCCCGCGCATCAGCCGTACACCGATGGCGGCCCTACCCACGCCCGCGACGATTCAGTCACATGACTGAAGGGCTTGTCAAGGTTTGCGTCGGCGATGTCCCCGATCACCACTGGTTACCGAAGTGGCCCTTGACACACAGGTCGTCCATGACAAATCCTGTGTCGCGACGGCCACGCCCCGGTCCGTCCCACGCGGCGTCCTCGACCCGCGACCACGGTCTCCACCGTCTCTCGAGCTGCCGAATCACCAAGCACCCGGCGCCATCTCGCGCCGAACGACAGGAGAACCATGACCGGGATATCACCGACGAGACGTACCTTCCTGCGAGCGGCGGCGATGACCGCGGCGGGTTCGGCGGCCGCGGCCGTCACCGGAGCCGGACCGGCGTCGGGAGATCCATCGCGACGTATCCGGCGGACACGCGAAGAGCATCGGGTGGTGATCGTCGGCTCGGGATTCGGCGGTGGCGTCGCGGCCCTCCGGCTCGCGCAAGCCGGCGTGCCGGTCCTGTTGCTCGAGCGGGGTCGGCGGTGGCCGACGGGTCCGAACTCGGAAACCTTCCCGCGTGCGTCGAGTCCGGACAAGCGGATCCTGTGGCACGAGTCGACCCCGAACCTCTTCGGCAAGCCGCTGAGCGTCGAACCCTATGTGGGACTGTTCGAGTCGGTCGCGGGCGTCAACATGACCGCACTCTCCCCGGCCGGCCTCGGCGGTGGTTCCCTTGTCTACCAGGGCATGACACTGCAACCGAGCGAGGCGGTGTTCAACGAGCACTTCCCGAACGCGCTCGACTGGCAACTGATGAACCGTGTGCACTACCCGCGGGTCGCGCGTATGCTGAAGGTCGCGGTGGCGCCCGATTCGGTGGTGCGTTCCCCGCAATACCTGGCACCGCGACAGTTCGCGAAACGAGTTCGGGCCGAGGGCCTTCCGCTGCAGAAGATCCCGATGCCGATCGACTGGGGGTATGCCGCGGCCGAGCTGCGTGGCGAGATGAAGCCCGCCTACACCAACGGCGACGGCGCCATCGGCGTGAACAACGGTGGCAAGCACAGCGTCGACGTCACCTATATCCGCGAGGCCGAGGCGACCGGGCGGGTTCAGGTCCGAACCCTGCACACCGTGCGGCAGGTCTCCCGCCGACCCGACGGCCGATGGTCCCTCGAGGTCGAACGCACCGACGAGTCCGGGAAAGTGTTGGAGCACAACGAACTGATCGCAGGGACACTCATCCTGTCGGCGGGCAGCGTGAACACGACCAAGCTGTTGGTGAAGGCGCGCGCGACCGGAACCGTGCCGGGCCTGCCCGACGGGGTGGGGCACGGATGGGGCACCAACGCCGACCGGATCTACACCTGGACCAGCCCCAGTATCGACTTCGGGACGGTACAGGGCGGACCGGTGGTCTTCGGCAGCCCCAACTGGAGTGATCCGAAGAGCGCGTTCACCGTCATCCAGGCATCGCTGCCGCCACTACCCGTGTACGCCGGGACCACGATGATGGTCGGCTTCGGGGTGAGCTCGGGACGTGGCGTCATCTCCTACGACTCGGCGATCGGAGACTCGGTGATCCGCTGGCCACACGAGGGCGATTCGGAGATCCAGACCAAGCACATCGACCGGACCGTGCGCCGGATCGCCGGACCCGACGCCGTCCTGACCGACACCAATGCGGTGTTCCCCTCGACCTGGCACGCGCTCGGCGGGGCCAACATGGGTGCGGTGTGCGACCTCGAGGGACGCGTCCACGGCCAGCGCGGGCTCTACGTCATCGACGGCGCACTCATGCCGGGCAACACCGCGGCCTGCAATCCGTCGATGACCATCGCGGCGGTCGCCGAGCGCGCTCTCGACCGGATCGTCGCCCGGGATGTCGGCACGGTCATCTGATCACCGGGAGGCGGCCGGCGCGAGCCACATCCCGGTCAGCGCATCGACGACCAGGTCGCGCTCGTGCTGCCATGGGGCTGTTCGAGTCCCGCCGCCCTCGGCGGCCCGTTCGATGTCGGCGAGCGCGTTGACGATCATGTGGCGCGTCAGGTTGTTGCGCACCTCGAGCACGTCGTCGGGGAAGGTCGGCAAGGTGGCGTAGAACCGGTCGAGGATCGTCATGAGGACCTCCGATCGCGCGGTCTCCTCGTAGAGCAGGGCGGTCGCGGACGGATCGCTCGACACCTGGGCGAAGAACCGGGCGAAGTAGCTCGGCGCACCGATCTGTGCGAGGTACTCGACCTCGGGCCCGACGAGGCAGCGGAGCCAGTCGCGGACCCCGGGGTCGGGTCCGACCTCCGACAGGCATTTCTGGCGAAGCCGCTCGATCGGGACGTTGTGCGACGTCAGGGTGGCGCGGAGGAGATCGTCCTTGGAACCGAAGTGATGGCCGACGGCATAGTTGTTGCCCTGACCGGCCGCCTTGCTGATCTGGCGACTGGACACGGCCGCGACCCCGTTCAGGGCAATCAGTTTCTCGGCCGCCTCGATGAGCAGCGCACGGGTGCGGGCAGACTGCTCCGTCTTCCCTTCGCTCATGGATCGATGATGCCCTACCGTCGCCGATCGAGACGCCGGGATGGTGGCCGTGTCCGACTCGCCGAAACACCGCAAAGCGGTCAGTGCCGTACGGAGGTGCGTCGACGCGACACGCGAACCGACCCCGGCTGCGCGGGAAGTCGCAGCGCGAGTGGTCATCCGGGCCTAAGGTGGATCGACGAATGCCCGGATGATCCACCGTCCGACCGACCGCCGGTCGCAGGACCCGACTGTTGGGAGGGACCAGATGGCGACTGCGCCTCCGGCCACGGCGAACCTGCGAGAACTGACGCTCCGAGGTGCCGTCCTCGGTGGCATCATCACGCTGGTCTTCACGGCCGCCAACGTGTACCTCGGACTCAAGGTGGGCCTCACGTTCGCCACCGCGATCCCGGCCGCCGTCATCTCGATGAGCATTCTGCGGTACTTCGCCAACCACTCGGTGGTCGAGAACAACATCGTCCAGACGATCGCGTCCGCCGCCGGCACGCTGTCGGCGATCATCTTCGTCATACCCGGTCTGGTCATCATCGGATGGTGGACGGGCTTCCCGTACTGGATCACGGTGGCGGTGTGCGCGATCGGCGGAATCCTCGGCGTCATGTACTCGATCCCGCTACGACGCGCGCTGGTCACCGGCTCCGACCTGCCCTACCCGGAAGGCGTTGCGGCAGCAGAGGTACTAAAGGTCGGCGATTCCGCGGGCGGTGCCGCGGAGAACAAGGCCGGCCTGCGCACGATCGTCATCGGTTCGCTCGCGTCGGCCGGTTTCGCCCTGCTCACCAAACTCCAGGTCCTCAGCGATTCGATCTCGACGACGATCAGGATCGGCACGGGCGGAACGTTGTTCAGTGCCGGGTTGTCGATGTCGCTGATCGGCATCGGCCATCTCGTCGGGATCACCGTGGGCATCGCCATGCTCGTCGGGGTGGTGATCTCCTACGTCGTACTGCTGCCCATCGAGACCCAGGGGCGCACGGCGGGGGAGGATTTCGGCGACGCCGTCAGCTCGATCTTCGCCAACGACGTGCGACTCATCGGGGCCGGGGCGATCGCCATCGCGGCCGTCTGGACGCTGATCAAGGTCATCGGTCCGATCGTGCGGGGAATCCGGGCGGCCATGGTCTCCTCGCGATCGCGTCGGGAGGGGTTCACGGTCGACATCACCGAGCGGGACATGCCGATCAACATCGTCGGCGGCAGCATCCTCGTGCTGCTCATCCCGATCGGAATCCTGTTGTGGGACTTCGTGCGCGACACGGTTCTGGAGGGCAGTGCCACCGGGATCATCGTGGTCAGCATCGTCTTCGTGTTCGTCATCGGACTGGCGGTCGCGTCGGTGTGCGGGTACATGGCGGGCCTGATCGGGTCGTCGAACAGCCCCATCTCCGGCGTGGGCATCCTGGTGGTTCTCATCGCCGCACTGCTCGTGAAGCTGACCTTCGGGCCGGCGGACGACTCGCAGACCGACGCGCTCATCGCCTACACGTTGTTCACGGCCGCGGTCGTCTTCGGCGTCGCGACCATCTCCAATGACAACCTGCAGGACCTCAAGACCGGTCAACTCGTCGGGGCGACACCGTGGAAACAGCAGGTGGCGCTGATCATCGGCGTGCTGTTCGGGTCGGCCGTGATCCCGCCGATCCTGCAGCTGATGTACGAGGCCTTCGGGTTCGTCGGCGCGCCGGGTGCCACCGAGGACGCGCTCGCGGCGCCGCAGGCGGGTCTGCTGACGACCCTCGCGCAAGGGGTACTGGGGGCGGACCTGAACTGGGGACTCGTCGGAATCGGTGCCCTGATCGGCGCGGTGGTGATCGTGATAGACGAACTCCTCGATCGCGCAGGGCGTTTCCGGCTGCCGCCGCTGGCTGTCGGGATGGGCATGTACCTTCCGATGTCGGTGGTCCTGATCATCCCGATCGGCGCCTTCATCGGTCACTACTACAACCGCTGGGCCGAACGCAGCGGCGGCGCAGTGGAACACAAGAAGCGGATGGGTGTCCTGCTGGCCACCGGCCTGATCGTCGGCGAGGCGCTCTTCGGCGTGGTCTTCGCCGGCATCGTGGCGGCCACGGGCGACGACTCGGCGCTGGCGATCGTCGGCGACGGCTTCGGGACCTGGGCACAGATCCTCGGCGTCATCGTGTTCGCCGCGACCATCGCCCTCCTCTACGACCGTGTCCGCAAGATAGCGACCGCGAGCGGGACGTCGTCGACGACCGCCGGCACTCCGAAGGACTGAGATGGCAGAGGGAACACTGACACGTGCGATCGACGACTTCACGGCCGGTGCCGAGCATCTGACGCGGTTGGTGGACCTGATCGCCGACGATCGCTGGGACGGACCCGGTCTCGGCGAATGGTCGTTGCGATCGCTCGTCGGACACGCGAGCAGATCGCTGACGACGGTCGTCACCTACCTGGCCGAGCCCGGTGGTGATGTCGAATTGACCTCGACCGCGGCCTATTTCGCATCGATCCGCGGTTACGGAGACCCCGCGTCGGTCCGACAGCGAGGAGTGGACGCCGGGCTGTCCCTGGGGAACGATCCGCGCGCCGGGGTCCGGGAGCGGCGCGCACAGGCCGTCGACGCCCTTGCGGGAACGGGGGATCGGCCCCTGACGACGCCGTTCGGCGGCATCATGCTGTCCGATTACCTGCCCACCCGGACCTTCGAACTCGCGGTGCACGGTCTCGACATCTCGCGGGCGATCGGTTCCGATCTCCCGCTGCCGGCCGAGGTGCTGGCGTCAGCGCTGTCGACGGCGGCCGCCACCGCACTGCTCACCGGTCAGGGCGAGCAGGCGTTGCTCACCCTGACCGGCAGGGAATCTGCACCGTTGTCCGTCGTTTGACGTCCCCGACGGGGCGGTCAGCTCGCGACGTTCGTGCGCGCGAACTCGGCGACGATCGCGGCGTTGAAGGCGGCGAGGTCGTCGGGCTTGCGGCTGGTGATCAGCACGTTGTCCCCGTCGCGGCATGTCACGACCTCCTCGTCGACCCAGGTGCCGCCGGCGTTGA
Source organism: Gordonia hongkongensis (assembly GCF_023078355.1). NCBI lineage: Bacteria > Bacillati > Actinomycetota > Actinomycetes > Mycobacteriales > Gordoniaceae > Gordonia > Gordonia hongkongensis. The sequence continues at coordinate 5,022,881 of NZ_CP095552.1, read as the reverse complement.
TGACGTCGGTGCGCACACTCGGGAACGACGTGAGGGTGCGGCCGCGGACAACGTCGGCCTCGATCAGGGTCCAGGGCGCGTGGCAGATGGCCGCGACCGGCTTGCCGGCATCGAAGAAGCTGCGCACGAAGCGGACGGCGGGCTCCGAGGTTCGCAGGAAATCCGGGTTCGCGACACCGCCCGGCAGGACCAGCGCGTCGAAGTCCATCACGCGGGCGTCCTCGAGAGGGGTGTCGACGGGGAAGGTGTCGGCCTTGTCGAGGTGGTTGAACGCCTGCACCGTGCCGGAGTCGGTGGACACCAGGACGGGCTTGCCGCCGCACGCCTCGACCGACTTCCACGGTTCGGTGAGTTCGACCTGCTCGGCGCCCTCCTGGGCGACCAGGAAAGCGATGGTGGTGCCGTTCAGTTCTTCGGCCATGGCCGTGTACCTCCTTGTACGCGCCGACTACGGCATCGGCGCCTCGTCGGATCCGGTACCCGCGGGCGTCGTGCACCAAACGGTCACACCCCGCCCGGGCATGACCCGGGCGGGGTGTGTTGAATGTCCCCGGACGACGGCTGGGAGGTAGTGGTGGGTGGTTTCGACGGCGTCGCGACGCTGGTCCATCTGGCACGTGGTGGACAGATCGGCGAGTCCCACGAGACGCCGCACACGGTGATCGCCGACGTACCGCACCGCACGCTGCGGCGGTACGGCACCGACGACGAGGTGATCGCAGCCGTCGGCACGGGACGGCGGCCGGTGCTGCTGATCCCGCCGCTCGCGGTGTCCACATCGTGCTACGACCTCGCCGACGGGCTGTCGGTGGTGCAGTTTCTCCTGTCGACCGGCCGGGTTCCGTACGTGCTCGACTTCGGCGACATGACCCGCGCCGACCGGCACCTCGGGTTCGCCGACTTCTTCGACGACATCGTCCCCGGGGCCGTCGCTGCGACCGTCGCAGACTTCTACGGCAGCGCCGACGACCCGGCCGCCGGAACGTCGCGGGATTCCTCAGCAGTCGATCTGCTCGCGTGGAGTATCGGCGGGACGATCAGCCTGTTGACCGCTGCCGCGAACCCAGACCTGCCGGTGGCGTCGGTCGTCGCGGTCGGGACGCCTCTCGATTACTCCAAAGTCCCGCCGTATCCGCTGGTCAAGACGCTGATGAAACCGGTCGGCACCGCGCCGGTGACGATGGCGCTGCGAGCGCTCGGCGGGATCCCCGCGCCGCTGGTCCGCCTCGCCTATCGGGGCACGGCCTGGCAGCGCGAACTCAAGAAGCCGGGCTACATCCTGCGCAACGCCGACGACACCGACGCGCTGACCCGGATGAAGGCCATCGACCGTTTCCAGGAGACGATGCCCGGCTATCCAGGCAAGGTGTCCGAGCAGATGTGGGAGAACTTCATCATGCGCGGGGAACTCGCCGACGGGGTGCTCGACTTCGGCGGACGGGTTGTCGACCTCGCCGAGGTCGCGGTACCGGTCGCGCTGTTCGGCAGTCACCGCGACGCGATCGTCAGCTGGGCCGCCGCCCACCACGGGGTGGGGCTGCTCTCCGGGGCGCCGCGCGTCGAGTTCACCACGGTGGAGACCAGCCATCTGGGATTGATCGCCGGGTCCGCTGCGGTCGAGCAGACGTGGCCCCGCATCGACGAGTTCTTGACGTCGGTGCACGCAGTTCGTAGATGAAAAAACCTTCATCTTCGACTCATGGACGGCTCACCGGCGTCCGCCAGAGTCGTTGACATGAACTTCTCACGAGTACTCGCCACCATCGCCCTCGGTGCGCTCGCGGTTGCCGTCATGACCGCCAGCTTCTTCCTCATCCGTTCGCCCGAGCCCAGCCTGGCCTCCGACGCCGTGTCCGTGGATGTGTCCCAGACGCCGGAGGCCAAGACTGCTCCCGCGCAGTCGCCGCAGGTGCCGACCCCGGCCGCGGCCCCGGTTCCCCGGGTCCCGGCCGGCGCGCCGGTGCAGCGGGCCGTCCCGCCGAACCTGGGTTCCGACGACGACGACTGGTGCGACGTCAACGCGGCCCATCGCGACGACGACTGTGACGACGACTGGGACGACAACGGCCGGGACGACAACGACGACTGGGACGGCCAGGACGACGACTGGGACGATGACATCGATGACGGCCAGGACGACTGACGACGCGACAGCGAGACCAGCCGAGAGTGCGGGTGTGCGTCAGCGCCCCGCGCTCTCGGCGCGTTGGCGCATCACGGCCTGGATCATGCTCACCACGTTCCTGCTGCTGGTGGTGGTGTTCGTGGTGACGCGCAACCTGTTGCTCCGTGACGTCGACACCCGGGTGAACAACTACGTCGCGCAGGAGGCGAGCGAGTTCCGGACGTTCGCGTCCGAGGGGGTCGATCCGACGACGACGGAACCGTTCACCTCGGTGTCGCGACTGCTCGAGGTGTTCCTGTCGCGGCAGTCGGCCGGTGAGGGCGAGGTCATGGCCGGCGTCGTCGGCGACACCGAGATCCTCGAACTGCCGGGCAACGCCTGGCCGGCCCCGGGCGAGGGGCGTCGCGTCCTCGACGAACTGCGGGCGCAGAGCGGGGCGGCCGGGGTCTTGATGACCGCACACGGTGAGATCCGCTGGGGCAAGGTGGATCTGACGCCCGTCGGTGGCGGCTCGGCCGACCCGGCGTCGGGCGCGTCGCAGCCGGGAACCTTCATCGTCGGCATCTACACCGACCCGGGCCGGGAACTGGTCGACCGCACGATGCGGGTGCTGGCGATCGTCGGCCTGGCCGGGATGATCGTCACCACCGGCGTGGCGTATCTGGTCGCGGGCCGGATCCTGGCGCCGGTCCGCAGTGTGCGGATGGTCGCCGCGGAGATCAGCGAGAACGACCTCACCGCACGGGTCCCGGTCATCGGACGCGATGACGTGGCCGCGCTGGCCCAGACCTTCAACGCGATGCTGGACCGTATCGAGGATGCCTACACGACGCAGCGGCAGTTCGTCGACGACGCCGGACATGAACTGCGGACCCCGATCACGGTCGTGCGCGGCCATCTCGAGTTGCTGCCCGACGATCCGGAGGAGAGGCGCAAGACCCTCGATCTCGTGGACAGCGAGCTGGGGCGGATGGGCCGCATCGTCGGCGATCTGCTCGTGCTGGCGAAGTCGGAGCAACCCGACTTCGTGGTGGCCAGGCCGACCGACGCGGCTCAGCTGATGCTCGACATCGAGTCCAAGGTGCAACCGCTCGGTGACCGGCAGTGGTTGCTCATGGAGGTCGCCGAGGGCCCGTGCGTGGTGGATCACGACCGGATCACCCAGGCGATGCTGCAGTACGCCTCCAACGCGGTTCGGCACACCCATGCCGGTTCCGTCATCCAGCTGGGCTCACGCTTCGCCGGCGTCGGAGCGCAGCGACACCTGTCGATCTGGATCACCGACGACGGTCCGGGGGTCGAGCAGGAGGACGCGGCGCGGATCTTCGAGCGGTTCCAGCGCGGGCAGTCGGCGTCGGCGCCTCAGCACGCGGCCGGCGCCGGGCTGGGACTGGCGATCGTGCGGGCCATCGCCGACGCCCATCACGGAATCGCCTGGGTACGTAGCATTCCCGGGCACGGCGCCACGTTCGGCATCGACGTCCCGGTTCCCGACACGACCCCCTACACCGATGCAGCGCCGTCGGTGCCAGCAGAAGGAGAGCGGCGATGAGCCGGGTTCTGATCGCCGAGGACGACGCGCGGATCGCCTCGTTCATCGGCAACGGACTGCGTGCGGCCGGGTACAGCACCGAGCACGTGTCCGACGGCTTGTCGGCGCTCGAGGCCGTGCGCAGCGGCGGTTTCGACATGGTCGTCCTCGACATCGGTCTCCCGGCGATGGATGGCTTCGATGTCCTGTATTCCATGCGCGGCGAGGGGATCACGACGCCGGTCGTGGTACTCACCGCCCGGGACAGCGTGAGCGACACGGTGAACGGCCTCGAGGGCGGTGCCAACGACTACATGACCAAGCCCTTCCAGTTCGCCGAACTGCTCGCCCGCATCCGGCTACGACTCGTCGACGACTCGGCCGTCGCGTCGGAGAACCTGTTGTCCGCCGGGGATCTTCGGTTGGATCTGAAGTCCAGGCGCGCCCGGGTGGGTGCGGAGACGTTCGACCTCACCGCGCGCGAGTTCGCACTACTGGAGGTGTTCCTGCGTCACCCCGATCAGGTGCTCTCGCGCGAACAGATCCTCGGCCACGTCTGGGGTTACGACTTCGACCCGGCGTCGAATGTGGTCGACGTCTACGTGCGCGCCCTGCGGAACAAGATCGGTTCTCACCGATTGGAGACGGTGCGCGGCATGGGGTATCGGCTACGCGCGTCGAACTAGTCGCTCCTCACTCCGGTGCGACACTGAGCCAGTCGGCGAACCCGGAGGGGTCGTGCCGGCCGAGTGCCCCGTGCTCGAAGAGTCCCCAACCGGTGCGGGTGGTGCCGTCGGACTCCCGGCATTCGGCGCGTCCGACGTGATCGATCACGCCGAACGGCATGCGACCGACGATCTCGGCACTGGTCATGTCGTAGGTGCGGCGTTCGGTGAAGTCCGTTCCGCGCCAGACGCCGTGGGTCCAGTCGGGGTCACCGCCGTAACCGCCGCCCACATGAATGGGAACGGGCAGCAGGGACTCCACCTGCAGCGTCACCGAGGAACCCCCTGCCCCGGTCGTGGAAATCGTTGCACCGGTGGGTACCCGGGTGCCCGGTGCGTAATGGACCGAGACGTTCGGCCAGCCCAGTTGTTCGACGCGGCCGTCTTTCCACACGCGCGAGCAGTCGTTGAGTGTGCGGTAGCCGTCGGGGTCCTCCTGGAGGATGAGGACGAGCTGGAAGTCGTCGAAGGCCATGGGGACGTACAGCCACCACATGCCCTCGAACGGTGGATCCGCCGGCCGCCCCGCGGGCTCGGGCTCGCCGACCGGCCGGATTCCCCACGAACGGTCGCGGGTGCCGATCCAGGTCGACGGGTCGACGACGATGTCCTCGCCATCGACGGTGATAGAACCACGCCAGCTGCCGACCTGCGCGAACCGCTGCGCGTCGAGGGTGACCTTTGCGCCTTGCCTCATCACGTGCGGCTGTTCGAGCAGTGCGTCGAACAGGCCCTCCCAGTGGAGATCCAGGGCGATGCCCTCGGTCTCGTCCAGCGTCAGGTGCAGCGCGCGCAGCGGGTTCTCGATGCTCAGCCGATAGTTGCCGACGCGCTGCTCGAGCCGGTTGTCGTCGATCGCGTCGCTGAGGTGCACCGCGGTCTGGGTGTCGGTGCCGTCCGGGTTCCGCCGCCGGATCAGCACGAACGCGTCCTTCACACCCAGGTTGGGGTAGTAACCGATCCCGGTGATGAGAAAGATGGTGCCGCTGCGGTCGTGGGCGTTGAGGTACGCGCGGTCATAGAAGTTGCGGTCGCTGTTGCCCGGCCATGCAATCGGCTGCGGTAGTTGATGAATGGGGTACTCGTCCATCGGGCCCAAGCCGTGTCGGCTCATGCGGTCAGTCCTCCTCGAGGAGTCGTTCGAGCAGTGGTCGGTGGTAGAACAGGGTGCCGTCGACGTCGTCGGGACGTTCGAGTTCGCCGAAGTGCACGCGGCGGGCGCCGGTCCGCATGAAGACACAGCACCACTGGACCGCGGCATGGACGTAGAACCAGCGCAGGTCGCCCAACTCGACTCCGGTGAGTTCGCGGTAGGTGTCGCGGACGTCGTTCTCGCGGAGCAGGTCCGGCAGCCCGGGAAGGCCGGCCATCGTCGCGAGCTCCTGGAAGACCCGGTGTGCGAATATCACCCAGGCGATGTCCAGTTCGCGGGGACCGGTGCGCGCCATCTCCCAGTCGAGCACCGCCGTCGGGGTGAAGTCGACGAACATCATGTTCCCGATGCGCGAATCTCCCCAGGACAGCACCGGTTCGGCGTTCGTGGCATCGTCGGGGAAGTTGTCCGCGAGCCAGGCGAGCGCCCGCTCGACGAGAGGAGAGCGCCCGATCCCCTCGACCGAGAAGTCGTACCAGTCCCGCAACCAGGCGAGCAGACGAGCAAGGGGGGTGTCACCGGCGGGCAGGTCGTCGGCGAGGAAGTCGAAGTGCCGGGCCGCGTCGGGGATCGAGTGCAGGGCGGCGATCACGCCGACCGCGGACTCCTGGGCCCGCCGGCGATCGTACTCGGCGGCGTCCCCGAACCAGTTGTCGCCGAACGTGTACGGCATGACATCGGGTGGGACTTCGCCCTCGCACCGGTCCATGAGTAAGAACGGGGCTCCCAGCAGCGAGCCGGTCGGCTCGAGGTGGTGCACTACCGGGACCGGGACGTCGCTGAGCCGGGCGACCAAGCGCATCGTCTCGTACTGGTGATCCATTCGATAGGAACGGAACACGGGGACGTCGGTGTTCGACGGCGCCATCCGCATCACCCAGTGCCGGGTGGGCTCGCCGGGCCACGACACGGAGACGGGGATCGTCTCCGACGACATGCCGTTGCTGTCTCCGGAGGCTGCGACCGTGACCTCCGGTACGACATCGGATGTGTCGTCCTGCTCGGACAGCCAGCGCGCGAGCGTCTCGGGGACCGAGGCGTTGTCGCGGCTGGAACGTTGCAGATGGTCGATCTGCTCGACGGCTGGCTCGGTGGCCATGGCACCCCCTGTGATCGATACCGGCGGATTCGCTACGGTGAGTAGCGTTATGACAGCAGAACGGTCGTGCGGTCCGCAGCGACTTCGGGAAATCTCTGTGCGAGAGTTGGCAAGCGATGAGTACTGAGACGGGAGAAGCGGTCTCGGGGCGGCCGCGCGACCTGCGTATCGACTCCGCGGTACTCGACGCCGCAGCCGAACTGCTCGTCGATGTCGGATACCGCAAACTCACGATGGCCGCGATCGCCGACCGTGCGGGGACGACGAAGACCGCGCTCTACCGCCGCTGGTCGGGGAAGGCGGAGTTGGTGCACGATCTGGCGTTCGCCCGCATGACACGACTCCCGCCGTCCAGCGGAGAGGTGGGCGCCGACATCCGCACGATGGTCGGAGCGGCGCGCGACCTCTTCGCGAGCCCTGTGACCCGCGCGGCGTTACCCGGGCTGATCTCGGACATGGCCGCCGATCCCGAGCTGGCGGCACGTGTGCACGCCGGGTTCGCGGAAGTGTTCGGCGCCCTGCGCGACCGCCTCGTGATCGCGGTCGACCGGGGCGAGGTGCATCCCGACGTGGACCCGGACCGACTCATCGAAGCAGTCGGCGGGGCGGCGATGCTGCATGCGCTGTTGCTCGACAATCGCGACTTCGAGACCGCGTGGGCCGATCAGCTGAGCGCGATCGTCGTGCACGGAGTTCTCCGATGACTCGCCCGCATCCACCTACACTCGTGGGATGACCGCCCCCAGCAACACCGACGATGTCGTCGAGCAGATCCTGTCCACCTACGACGCGATCACCGTGGTCGGTGCCAGCGCCAATCCGTCGAAGGCCGCCAACGAGGTGCCGGCGTACATGAAGAACCGTGGCTGGCGGATCATCCCGGTGAATCCCGCGGCCGACGAGATCGTCGGGGAGAAGGTGTACCGCACCCTGGCCGACATCCCGGAACAGGTCGGCCTCGTCGACGTGTTCCGCCCGGGACCCGAGTGCGCCGACGTCGCCCGGGCGGCCGTCGCCGCCGGCGCGACCGCGCTCTGGCTGCAGCTCGGGATCATCTCGGCGGAGGCGCGGGCGATCGCCGAGGATGCGGGTCTGCTGTACGTCGAGGACCGCTGCCTGATCATCGAGCAGCGCCGCACCGGTATCGTCCCCGGCTGACGCCGACGGTGACCCGGTGAACTTCCTCGACGAGCTCACGCACCAGCGACTGCCGCTGTTCCTGCTGTTCGCGTCGTTCGTCATCACGTTCATCGTCACGCGGGTGATCACCCGACTCATCCGGGCGGGCAAGGGGCCCTTCCGCAACAACGTCTCAGACGGCGTGCACGTGCACCACATGGTGCCCGGTCTGATCCTGACGATCGTCGGCGCCTTCCTCTCGGTGGGTGTCAACGGGGTGTCGCCCGGTGCGGAGATCAGTGCGGTGTTGATCGGTGTCGGCGCCTCACTGGTGCTCGACGAGTTCGCACTGATCCTGCGCCTTCAGGACGTGTATTGGTCACCGGAGGGCCAGCTCTCGGTTCAGGTGGTGGCGCTGACTGTGGCCGCGCTGGGCATGGCGGTCCTCGGGTTCAACCCGCTCGACGACGCGGACGTGGAGATCGGTCCCGTCGCGCTGGTGGCCACCGTGCCGATCAATGTCGCCTGCGCGATCCTGTGCGTGCTCAAGGGCAAGTTCTCCACCGCCATCGTCGGCGTCTTCATCCCGGTGTTCGCCTGGGCCGGTGCCATCCGGCTGGCCCGACCGCACTCGGCGTGGGCGCGCCGGCGGTACGCACCGGCGAAGACGGAGAAAGCGCGGGCCCGCGCGAAGAGATTCGACGACCGTTGGGGCCGTTGGGGTCTGAGCATCGGCGACCTCATCGCGGGCAAGCCCACCGACCCCGCGAGCGTGGTCGCCCCGTCGCTGGAGGCCTCGGCTCCCGCCGATCCCGGGCCGATCCACCCGACCGACGAACGTCAACTCGACTGATGGACTTCGATCGAAGTCCATCGGTCGAGTTCGAGTTCATCGGTCACCGACCGCGAACGCGTCTCGGGCAATTTCGACGAACCGTGCTGCAGCAGCGGAGTTTCCCGGCCTCCAGAGCAATCCCAGATGTGCGGTGGCATCGACATCCCGGATCGGCACCCCGACCACGCGGTCGTCGGCCGCGGCGATCGACTCGCTGAGAATGCCGACTCCCATTCCGCTGCAGACCAACTCGATGATGGCGTCCGGCGACGAGGCCTCGATCGCGGGTCGGATGGCTCCTCCGGCGACCGAGGCCGCCGCGTCGAACACGCTTCGGATACCCGCGCCGCGGGGCAGGCAGATGAGCGATCGGTCGCGCAGCGAGGCGAGATCGACGGTGCGGCCCCGGGGCCGGCGCGGTGAGGTCACGCGCGGACGGGCCGCGATCCGGGATCTCTGGGCATCGGTCTTGGCGCACCGGCCGACCTTCGCGCCGGAACCGCCGTTGCCGACCCTGGTATTCGGGGACGATCTCGCACTCACGTCGACTCCACCCCGTGATGGTGCAGGCGCCCGCGCGCAGGTGGTGGCGCGGCAGGCCGACGGATCGTGGGTGCGGATCATCGACCAACCGGAGTTCCAGGCACCGAAGTCCTGAGACTCCGGGCCTGGATTTCTGAGGCCGGATTCAGATCCCGTGCTAGCTTCGCTGTGGTGGCGGTTACATCCGCCGGGCGACGGTGCGAAGGGACGGATCGGGCGTGGGAGTACCGGAAGCGGACGGTGTCGCCGCGAAGATCGCGTCCCGCCTCGCCGACAAGCGTGGCGGCACGCTCTCGGTCGAGGGCGCGAGACTCCTGCCGGCGGGCGCGAGCAGGGCGACGTACGCGGCCACCCTCGTCGACGGAACCGGGCAGGTCGAGCCGATCATCATCCGCGCGGTTCCCGCTGCAACCGACGACGGCGGACTGCGGGCCGAGGCGCAGGTCCTGCGTGCCGCCGCCGACGCCGGGGTGCCGGTGCCGGAGATCCTCGACGCCGGATTCGACGAGGACGACAACGCGCTGGGATTCCCCTATCTGGCAATGAATTTCATCGACGGAGAATCCATCCCGCGGCGCATTCTGCGAGACGATGCCTACGAGGGTGCGCGCGCCGGATTCGTCGATCAGTGCGGCGAGATCCTCGCACGTATCCACCGGATAGACGTCGCACAGACGCCCGGTCTCGGTGATCTCGGCGATCCGATCGACGGTTTGCGGGACCTGTTCCCACGCGAGTTCGATGCGATGCCGGCCGGCCTGGTGCTGGCCACCCAGTGGCTCACGGACAACCGGCCCGAACCGTCACCACGGCACACGCTCGTGCATGGCGACTTCCGGCTGGGAAATCTGCTCGTCGACGCCGAAGGAGTTGCTGCGGTTCTGGATTGGGAACTGGTGCACCTCGGCGATCCCGTCGAGGACCTCGGTTGGCTATGTGCGAAGGCGTGGCGTTTCGGAGGGTCGACGCCCGTGGCCGGGATGGGTGACCGGACCTCGCTCCTCGACGCCTATGCGCGCGAGGCGGGTTGGCGTCCCACCGAACAAGCCCTGCGCTGGTGGGAGCTCTACGCCACCGTCAAGTGGGGACTGATCTGCGCGGTGCAGGCCGCCCGGCACCTCGATGGCGTCGAACGATCCGTCGAACTGGCCGCGATCGGACGCCGAAGTGCCGAGCAGGAGTTCGACGCACTGCTCGACCTGGGTCTCGTGTCGCCGGGACCGGTACCCGATCCGCTGGCCGAGGCGCCGGGCGAGGAACCGGACAACGATCTCTACGGTTCACCGACTGCAGTCGAACTACTCGAGGCGCTCACCGAATTCCTGCGGTCCGACGCGGTACAGGCAGACCTGTCGCCGCAGGTGCGTTTCCATACGAGAGTGGCCGGCAACGTCGTCGACGTCGTGCGTCGACAGATGCTCACCGGTGCACGGGACGCCGAAGCGAGCGCGCAACGTCTGAGTGCGCTCGGGGTCACTGATCAGCACGCGCTGTGCGAGGCCCTGCGTTCCGGCGAACTCGACGGCACCGACCCGAAGGTCCGTGACGCCGTTGTCGCCGACGTGCGGGCGCGACTCCTGGTCGCCAACCCCAAGTACTTCGCGGTCCCTCACCCGTGACCGCCGGACATCCGATCCCAACCGAGAGGGGTTCATCGTGGACTTCGCACTGCCCGAGTCGCTGACCGACTATCTTGCCGAACTCGATGCCTTCATCGAGGCGGAGATCATTCCCCTCGAGCAGACCGACGACAACATCCGCTTCTTCGACCATCGGCGCGAGGACTCCCGAACAGACTGGGAGCGTGGTGGTTTGCCGAACAAGGAGTGGGAAGCTCTTCTGGGAGAGGCGAGACGACGCGCGGATGCGGCCGGCCACTTCCGCTACCCCTTCCCGTCCGAGTTCGGTGGTCGGGACGGATCGAACCTGGCGATGGCGATCATCCGCGAGCACCTGGCGTCGAAAGGTCTGGGGCTGCACTGCGATCTGCAGAACGAGCACGCCATCGTCGGCAACAACATCGGGCTGCTCCTCATGCTCGAGTACGGCACCCCCGAGCAGCGGGAGGAATGGGTGGAGGGCCTGGCCGCGGGTACGAAGTTCTTCGCCTTCGGCATCACCGAACCCGACCACGGCTCCGACGCCACGTGGATGGAGACGACCGCCGTCCGCGACGGCGACGACTGGATCATCAACGGCGAGAAGACGTGGAACACCGGTATCCACGCCGCCCATCGCGACATCATCTTCGCGCGCACCAGCGGCGAACCGGGCGAGGCCCGCGGCATCACGGCGTTCCTCGTCGACCCGCAGGATCCGGGTTTCGCCGTGGAGGAATATCTCTGGACGTTCAACATGCCCACCGACCACGCGCACATCACGCTGCGGGACGTCCGGGTGCCGAACTCCGCGGTGTTCGGGGCGGAGGGAGCCGGCCTGCAGGTCGTGCAGCACTTCTTCAACGAGAACCGCATCCGGCAGGCGGCCTCCAGTCTCGGTGCCGCCCAGTACTGCGTCGACCGTGCGGTGGCCTACGCCAACGAGCGCGCGCCGTTCGGCAAGAAGCTCTCGACGAACCAGGCTATCCAGTTCCCGCTCGTCGACCTGCACACCCGGTGCGCGATGATCCGGGCGCTGATCCGCGAAACCGCCTGGAAGATGGACACCTACGGGCCGTTCGCCGCGTCGGCCGAGGTCTCCATGTGCAACTACCAGGCGAACCGGCTGTGCTGCGATGCCGCCGACCAGGCGATGCAGGTGTTCGGCGGACGCGGATACTCGCGGCACGAGCCGTTCGAGCACATCTACCGGCACCATCGGCGCTACCGGATCACCGAAGGTGCCGACGAGATCCAGATGCGACGCGTCGCCGGATACCTGTTCGGTTTCATGTCGGGAAAGGCGCCCAAGGGAGTGCAGTCGTCCTGAGTAGGCTGACCACATGATCGCGGTCATCATCATCGTGGCCACTGTGGTGGTTGCCCTGTTCATCCTCGGCGGCGCCGCCTGGTTCGCGTACGACTCGGACAAACGGGTGCGCACCTTCGCCCGATCCACCGACCTGATTCCCGGCCGACCGGGTCGGGCGCCGGAGAGCTGGGCCACCGACAACACCCGGGAAGCACTGCTGCATCGGCGCATTCGATACGCGATCGCCGACGTGCATGCCAACCCGGCGATCCCGCACGACGACGAACTCGTCGCGGCACGCAACCGCCTCGACGACGCGGTCTTCGAACTCGACGACCGGCTCATCGCATCGGTGGACCTCGGTGGCGAGGAGGCGACCGAAACCCTCGACCGAGCCGAAGCCGGGATCAAGGACCTCGAGAAGCTGCCGAAGAAGCTGTGGGAGGCACCTCGCGAGGAACAGCTCGCCGACCTCGACCGTGTCGCCCGAGTGCTGTCGCGCGGCTGACGGTCAGATCACCGTCGGCCGTGGCGGCGGGTCCGGCTGCGGGGGAGCCGGCTGTGGGTCGGGAGCCGGCGGCGGGGTGGGAACGGGAATCGGCGGCTCCGGTGGCGGCTCCGGGATGGGCTCGGGCGCCGGCACGGGCTCGGGCGGAGGTGGGGGCGGCGGGACCGGTTGACTCATGTGCGGACTCCTCTCGACGCGAATGTGTCGTTCGCGGTTCGCTTGGTTCGTCCTGATTCCTTCTCCGGCGCTACGCCCGTGTCGGAAGACCGGCCAGCGGGCGACACTCAGGGGCCGGCGAGTTCCAGCAGTGTGCGCACGGTCCGCAGGTTGCGGCCGGTGCCCTGTACACCCAGGCCGCGCGCGATGACCGGTGCGGTCAGGGTCGATCGTCCGGCCCCGTCGGCGTAGCGGATGTGCAGGTCGGACCCGAGGACGCGGACCACATCGTCGCCGAAGTCCTTGCGTTGGAACGCGGCCACCTTGTCGCGCGCCGGTTCGCCGGTCAGGAAGTAGACGTAGGAGTATTTGTCGTCGACGACGTCGAACGGATGCGCCTCGAGCGCGGCCCGGACCTGTTCGGGCGAGCGGCTGATGACCTCCCGGAACCAGCCGTAGCGATCCTGCAGCGCGGTCTCGAGCGCGCGGTCGAACCGCTCGGGGTCGGCGGGCGGCGAACAGATCAGGTTCCCCGACGCGATGTAGGTGGAGACCTCCGTTGCCCCGAGATCGGCTGCCAGCTCGCGTAATTCGGCCATGGGTAGTTTCGCGCCGCCGACGTTCACCGCGCGGATCAGCACGATGCGCCGGCTCACGAACGTACCTTCGACAGGTCGGTCCGAACCAGCATCACGTTGTAGTCGTCCCACCGGGAGGCGACGAAGTAGAGGTCCTTGCCCGACGATCGAGGGTGGATGTAGGGCGTGTACAGACCGCTGGACTGCTTGTGCGAGACGAGCACCCGCTCGCCGCTCCACGGACCCACGGGTGACGGCGACGTGCGCATCACGATCGTCCCCGACCGCTCGGTCAGCATGATGAACCGGCCGAGGAATGCGTTGTACGCCACGGACATCTCGCTGACCGGGCCGGCGACGATCGGCGTGGCCTCGGCCGGATTCGACGACCAGCCCGTGCCGCCGCGAAAGTACTGGTACCGGTCGAGGTTCAGGATGTCGGCGGGGCGGAAACGGGCCACGTGAGCAGAGCCGAAACGCCCATTCGGGGTGCCGTACTGATAGATGTACTCGCCACTCCGAAGGAAGGCGCCCATCTGGAACCGGTTGTGGCCACGCGTCACCTGGGGGACGCCCGGGATCGTCAGGTCGGCATTCCAGCGAAGGGTGTTGTTGTCGACGGCCCAGGTCTGACCGTTGTTGTGCGACACGGCGATTCCCGAATAGTTGGTGTTCCAGCGGCCTGGGCCAAGCCACCGGTGGATCGACATGAAACTGACGAACTGCGTGCCGTTGATAGAGATCCCGCCGGTGGGAATCCGCCCGACCTCGATGTTGCGCACCCCGACCGCGTTGAACATGGGTTGCGCCCACGTCGGGTGGGCCGGTGTCACCGAGGCGCCCGACCGGACCGATCCGGGTACGGCGTTCGGGAAACGGATTCCTTTGGCGAGGTCGGAAGTCGCGTCGCTGCGCAACATCGTGTTGTGCTTCCAGGCCATCTGTCCCGCGCATCTGCCCCAGGTGTCACCGAAGGCCATCAGGATCTGACCGGAGCCGTTGTCCCACGGCACGCCGACGTCGGTCGCGGTGATGCCGAAACGGGTGTCGGTGCGGGCGGGACTTCGGGGACCGGTCACCCAGGAGATGGCCTTGCTGGCGCCGGTGAGCTTCGGGAGCGGTCCCTGCGGCTTCTTCCCATCCGCCCGATAGCTGCCGAAGTCGAGACTGCCCCAGCCGAGCTCGCTGGAGCCCGAACTGCCGGTGCTGCCGACATCGCCCCCGGTGATGCCGGTGGCGTTGCAGACCGCGGCTTCGGCGGGTGCGGACCCAGCGGCGAGCAGGCCGCCCGTGAGGGCGGCGATCGCGACGGCTGCGAGCACGCGGCGGACCGGGCGCAGACGAATCCGGCTGCGTCGACGCATGGATGTACCCCCTGGGAGATGACAGGTGGTGTCAGTGTTGCAGAAGTGTCAGCTGGGAGAAGCGTCGATGCCGAACCGAAGCTGGTGCGTGACCCTTCGGGGCGACGGGGTGCGGATCAGCGGCGGGTGGCCACCGCGAACGTACGGCGGAAGGGCAGGACCGTGCCCCATTCGCGTCGGGGATAGGCCTCGGCGAGGCGTTGCTTGAGATCGGCGACGAACTGCACCCGGAGTTCGTCGGACAGCGCCTGCATGTACGGGCGGGCGCCGGTGCCCGACATCCAGTCGAACACCGGGTCCTGGCCGTCGAGCACGTGGAAGTAGGTCGTTTCCCAGGCGTCGGCGTGGTAACCGCGGTCGGCGAAGAACTCGAGGTACATCTCGGCGTCGAGTCGAGGGAGCGCCCGCAGGTCGCCGAAGGCCCCCAGGTACGGCTCGGTCGCGGCGAGATCGGCGAGGGCGGAGTGGGTGGGGGAGTCCGTGTTGTTGGGTACCTGCAGAGCGAACGCGCCTCCGTCGGTGAGGTGGTCGAGCAGTCGGTCGATGACGTCGAGGTGGTCGGGCACCCACTGGAACATCGCGTTGGAGATCATCAGGTCGACCGGCCGGTGAGGCGTCCACTGCGAGACGTCGGCGGCGTCGTAGTTGGCATGCGGATCCGTGTTGTCGCGGATCGCGCGATCGACCATCTCCGCCGAATCGTCGATGCCCAGGATCTCCGCCGACGGCCAGCGTGCCCGAAGGTGCTTGGTGAGATGACCCGGTCCGCAACCCAGGTCGATCACCGACAGCGGGTTGGTCGGGATCTGTGCGATGAGGTCGAGAAACGGACGCGCACGGACGTCAGCGAACTGCAGATAGCGTGTCGGGTCCCACACAACCATGACTCCACCCTAACCGTGAGCCTGCGATCGGGGGTCGCGGCTGCCGTAGGCTTCCCTGCGTGACAGCTTCCGCGAACCAGGCAATCGACGGCTCCTCCGCAGATCCGGCGGCCGGCTCGGCCGTCGTCGAGATCTCGACCGACGGTGCCTGCCTGGGCAACCCGGGCCCGGGTGGCTGGGGCGCGGTGCTTCGATACAAGGGCACCGAGAAGCGGATCTCCGGGTCGGAGCCGGATACGACGAACAACAAGATGGAGCTCACGGCCGCCATCGAAGGCCTGGCGGCACTGACCAGGCCGTCGACCGTCATCATCTACACCGATTCGACCTACGTGCGCAACGGCATCATGAAGTGGGTCAACGGTTGGCAGGCGAACGGCTGGAAGACCAAGGATCGCAAGCCGGTCAAGAACGCGGATCTCTGGCGTCGTCTGGTCGAGGAGGAGAAGCGACATCAGGTGGAGTGGCGCTGGGTCAAGGGGCATGCCGGCGATCACTTCAACGAGATCGCCGACGAACTCGCGACCACCGCGGCTCGATCGGTGGCCCGATGACGCCGGTGGCGGTGGCCGTCGAACCCGTCCGCGACGAGCATCTGGTCGCCGCGATCGAAGGTGCGGGCGGCCGGATCGTCGGTCTCGACGACGCCCGGGTGCTGGTGTGGATCGGGCCGCCCGGGGAGTTCCCGGAACTGCCGGACGCCGTCGAATGGGTGGCCCTCAAGACCGCGGGGATCGAGGATTTCGTCGCCGCCGACGTACTCGACGACCGTCGGATCTGGACCAATGCGTCCGGCTTCTATGCCGAGAACGTCGCCGAACACGCACTGGCTCTGCTCCTCGCCGGGCTCCGGCAGATCAACACCGCCGTCCTGCGCCACTGGGACAAGGAGCGGATCGACACCGCGGTCCGGTCGCTGCACGGTTCCACGGTCGCCATCGTCGGAGCCGGCGGGATCGGCGCCTCCCTCGCTCCGCGTCTTCGGGCATGTGGCGCTCGCGTCGTCGCGGTGAACCGGTCCGGGCGCGAGGTGCCCGGCGCGCACGAGGTCCGACGGTCGGATGAGTTGGATCAGCTGTGGGGGACGTTCGACCACGTTGTGCTGGCCGCGCCGTCGACGCCGGAGACGCGGCACATGATCAACGCCGAGAGCCTCGCCGCACTACCCGCACACGCGTGGGTGGTGAACGTCGCGCGCGGGCCCCTTGTCGACGAGGAGGCGCTGCACCGCGCGCTGGTCGACGGGCAGATCGCGGGGGCGGCGCTCGACGTGACCGATCCGGAACCGCCCGCCGACGACCATCCGCTCTGGTCGCTTCCGAACGTGATCATCACCCCGCACGTCGCCAACCCGGCGTCGGGTCTGACGCGTGAGCTCGCGCCGTGGGTCGCCGAAAACCTGCGCCGATTCGTCGCGGATGAGGAACTCCTGTCCGTGGTGACCACGAACCGCGACTACTGAGCCCGGGTGACCTGCCGGTTTCGGCCGATTTCTAGAACACGTTCTCGTTTTGTGCCTCGCCGTGGCATGGTCGACGGGTGATTCTCGACAGATTCCGGATAGACGACCAGGTGGCCATCGTGACCGGCGCGAGCCGGGGACTCGGGGCGGCGATCGCGGTCGCCTTCGCCGAGGCAGGCGGCGACGTGGTGATCGCGGCCCGCAGTGAGTCCGACCTCGCTCAGGTCGCCGAGCGCATCCGTGCGGCCGGCCGACGGGCGCACGCCGTCGCCGTGGATCTCGCCGATCCCGACGCCGCGGCGGCACTCGCTCAGACCGCGGTCGATGAGTTCGGTCGCCTCGACACCGTGGTCAACAACGTCGGCGGTGCGATGCCGCGGCCGTTGTTCGACACCAGTCCCAAGCACCTGCGGGACGCCTTCGACTTCAACGTCGGCAACGCGCACGCGCTGGTCGTCGCCGGCGCCAAACAGATCCTCGCGACCACGGGCCAGGGGTCGATCATCAACATCACCTCCGCGGTCGGCCGCGTGCCCGGACGCGCCTATGCCGCCTACGGCACCGCGAAAGCCGCTCTCGCGCACTACACCCGCATCGCGGCGATGGATCTGAACCCGAAGATCCGGGTCAACGGCATCGCTCCCGGCGCCATCCTGACCTCGGCGCTGGAGATCGTCGCCGGCGACGAAGGGATGCGCACCGAGGTCGAGACCTCCACGCCGTTGCACCGCCTCGGTGATCCGGAGGACATCGCCGCGGCGGCGCTCTACCTGGCGTCGCCCGCCGGTGCGTATGTCACCGGCAAGATCCTCGAGGTCGACGGCGGGATCATCGCGCCCAACCTGGATCTCCCGATCCCGGACCTCTGATCGGCCCGGAACGTTCAGTCCGAGCCGCGCTCCAGCGCGCCGGCGATCTGCTGTTCGAGATGTGCGGCCGCCACCCGGGGAACGTCGATGATGCCGTCGAGCTCGGCACGGACCTTCTTGTAGGCGGCCTGCCTCTCGGCCGGCGTGGCGCCGGTGTCGGCGGCGACGTTGATGAGTTTGCGTGCCCGGTCGAGTGCCTCGCGTTCGATGGGGGAGAACCCGGTCTGCTTGCGACGCCGCGCTTCTCGCTCGGCAGCGTCGAACGCGGCGGCGTAGTCGCCGACCGCATCGCGGTACTCGGCGAAGTCGGCTGCGGACATGGAGGCCTCGGCCGTGCCGACGGCGGCGGAATCCGATTCGGGCCGTAGATCATCCGCGCGGACCCGGGCCCGGTGGAAGGCGAGCGTCAACGGTTCGCGCATGTCGGTCATCAGCGGGTACTCGATCAGTGTGGCGAGATCGAGTTCGTAGGCGAACCACTTCTCGTTGAGCGCGTCGTGCTGCTTGCGGACCCGGCGCAACTGGTCGGCCGAGGTCGTCGTGAGCTTCAGCTGTTCGGTCTGGGCGTTCGCCTTGATCCGGGCGAGCTCGATCTTGTCCTTGCGTCGCTTCTCGTTGTACTTGCCGATCGAACCGGCCCACCCGCCGACGACCGCGCCGACCGGGAAGATCAGCCACCAGTAGCTCTCGGCGAAGTCGACGATCTCGTTCACGGCTCAACTGTACCGAGAGAAGGCCGAGGTCATTAGGGTGAACACATGGCCGACCCGGACGCGCCGAAGCTCAGCCTCGACACCG
Source organism: Gordonia hongkongensis (assembly GCF_023078355.1). NCBI lineage: Bacteria > Bacillati > Actinomycetota > Actinomycetes > Mycobacteriales > Gordoniaceae > Gordonia > Gordonia hongkongensis. Next base: position 5,004,222 of record NZ_CP095552.1, on the reverse strand, counting down.
TCGAGGCCTGGCGAGAGTGGTTGCGCGACAACCACGAGACTTCGCCGGGGGTGTGGCTTGTGTTCTGGCGCAGGGGTTCGGGCCGGGAACCGCTCGACTACGACGAGTGCGTGCGCGAAGCGCTGTGCTGGGGGTGGATCGACGGTCACACCCGTGTGATCGACTCCGACCGCCGCGGCATGTGGTTCACCCGGCACGGTCGCAACAGCGGATGGTCGGCGTCGAACAAGGCGCGGGTCGCCGACCTCGCGGCCGCCGGCCGCATCCAGCCCGCCGGGCAGGCCGTCATCGACGACGCTCAGGTCCGCGGCCTGTGGACGCTGTTCGACGACGCCGAGGCGCTCATCGAATCCCCCGAACTCGCCGCCGCCCTCGACGCCGATCCCGTCGCGCGGGCCAAGTGGGACGCGTTCCCGCCGAGCGCGCGCAAGTTAGGACTGTCGCAGCTCGCCCTGGCGAAGCGGCCGGAGACCAAGACCAAACGCATCGCCACCATCGTCGAACGGGCGGCGCGCAACGAGCGGCCGGCGTGACCCTTCGTGACGCGCCCTCCGCAAGCTCCGGGCGCTCCTCAGGGAGCGGGGTGGGGGACGCGCTTTTCTTGCTCCCTGAGGTGCGAGCGAAGCGAGCCTACTTGTGCTCCCTGAGGTGCGAGCGAAGCGAGCCACGAAGGGCTCGCAAGGTGCCTCACCAGGCCCTTCGTGGCTCGTCGCTATCGCTCCTCGCACCTCAGGGACCAATGGGTGTGTGGCGCTTTCGGATTAGCGAGCGGGGTGGGGACGCGCTTTTCCTGCTCCCTGAGGTGTGAGCGAAGCGAGCCTCCTTGTGCTCCCTGAGGAGCGAGCTTGCGAGCGTCACGAAGGGTCTCAGCCCGCCTCGATGGCCCCGGTGAACTGGCTTTCGTACAGCCGGCAGTAGGCGCCGCGGGCGGCGAGCAGTTCGTCGTGGTTGCCCTGCTCGACGATGTGCCCGTCCTCCATGACGACGATGACGTCGGCGTCGCGCACCGTGGAGAGCCGGTGCGCGATGACGAAACTCGTGCGATCCGACCGCAGATTGGCCATCGCCTTCTGGATGAGCAGCTCGGTGCGGGTGTCGACGGAACTCGTCGCCTCGTCGAGGATGAGGATCGTGGGCCGGGCGAGGAAGGCCCGCGCGATCGTGATGAGCTGCCGCTCACCGGCACTGACGCCACCGCCCTCGTCGTCGAGCACGGTGTCATAGCCGTCGGGGAGTGTCCGCACGAAGTGGTGGACGTGACTCATCCGGGCGGCGTCGAGCACCTCCTCTCGCGAGGCGGTGGGGTCGCCGTAGGCGATGTTGTCGTAGATCGTGCCGCCGAACAGCCACGAGTCCTGCAGCACCATACCGGTGCGCTCGCGTAGGTCGTCGCGCGTCATGTCCGTGGAGTCGACGCCGTCGACCCGGATGACACCGGAATCGACGTCGTAGAACCGCATGATCAGGTTGACCAGGGTGGTCTTGCCCGCGCCGGTCGGGCCGACGATCGCGACCATGTGCCCGGGGCGCGCCACCAGGCTGAGATTCTCGATCAGCGGCTTGTCCTCGACGTACCGGAAGGAGACGTCGTCGAACTCGATGAGTCCCTTGTCCTCGGCGGGCGTCTTCGGATTCGCGGCGTCGGGCGACTGCTCGTCGGCGTCCAGGATGTCGAAGATCCGCTCGGCGGAGGCGACACCGCTCTGCATCAGGTTGATCATCGAACCGATCTGTGTCAGCGGCTGCGTGAACTGGCGCGAGTACTGGATGAACGCCTGCACCTCACCGAGACTCAGCGAGCCCGACGCCACGCGCAGACCACCGACGACCGCGACCGCCACGTAGTTGAGGTTCCCCAGGAACATGATTGTCGGCATGATGACGCCGGAGATGAACTGCGCGCGCCAACTCGACTCGTACAGTTTCTCGTTGCGTTCGTCGAAGGTCGCCTCGATCTCGCGCTGACGGCCGAAGGCGGTCACCAGCTCATGCCCGGTGAAGGCCTCCTCGACCTGAGCATTGAGCGCGCCCGTCGACGACCACTGGGCCGAGAAGTGCGGCTTCGAACGCTTCGCGATGATGCCGGTCGCGATGATCGCCAGCGGCACCGTGGCCACCGCGATGAGCGCCAGCAGCGGCGAGATCCAGATCATCATGATCAGCAGCGCGATCACCGTCAGCACCGAGTTGGCGAACTGGGAGATGGTCTGTTGCATGCTCTGCGACAGGTTGTCGAGATCGTTGGTCACCCGGCTCAACAGCTCGCCGCGCGGCATCGTGTCGTAGTAGCGCAGCGGCAGGCGATGCACCTTGGCCTCGACGTCGTCGCGGAGCCGGCGGATGGTGCCGACGACGACGATGTTCAGCAGGTACCCGGCGAGCCAGGCGAGCGCCGAGGACACCACATACAGCACGAGGGTGATCAACAGCACGCGACCGACGGCGCCGAAATCCACTCCGACGCCGGGGGTCACGTCCATCGACGAGACCATGTCGGCGAACGTGTCGTCTCCGCTCTCGCGGAGCCCGGCCACCGCCTGTTCCTTGGTGAGCCCCTCGGGCAGGGTGCGGCCGATCACGCCGTCGAAGACGAGGTCGGTGGCGTAACCCAGCACGCGGGGCGCGATCGCGATCAGCACGACCGAGCCGACCAGCGACGCGAGGGTGACCGTCATCAGCAGTCGGTACGACGCGAGCTGTGCGACAACGCGTTTGACCGACGGCCAGAACGAGCGAGGCTTGGATTCGGGTCCGGCCGCCATCGGCGGGCCTCCGGGCCGGGTCATGAGCGCTCCTCCATCGCCATCTGCGATTCGACGATCTCGGCGTAGGTCGGGCACGACTGCCGCAGGTCGTCGTGGGTACCGAGCCCGACGACCCGGCCGCGATCGAGCACGACGATCTGCTCGGCGTCGACGATGGTCGAGATGCGTTGCGCCACGACGATGACCGCGGCGTCGCGGGTGGCGGGGCGCAGTGCGGCGCGCAGCCGCGCATCGGTGGTCAGGTCGAGCGCGGAGAACGAGTCGTCGAAGAGGTAGATCGCGGGCCGCCGGATGAGGGCGCGTGCGATCGCCAGGCGCTGCCGCTGCCCGCCGGAGACGGTCGTCCCGCCCTGGGACACCTTGGTGTCCAGACCGTCGGGCATCGCGGACACGAAGTCCTCCGCCTGCGCGATGCGCAGCGCCTCCCAGATCTCGTCGTCAGTGGCGTCGGCCTTACCGTGCAGCAGGTTCGAGCGGATGGTTCCCGAGAACAGGTACGGCCGCTGGGGCACCAGACCGACGACCGACCGGAGCTCGTCGGGATCGAGCCGCTTGACGTCGGTACCGCCGACCCGGACCGTGCCGGAGGTCGTGTCGATCAGCCGCGGCACCAGCCCGACGAGGGTGGTCTTGCCCGACCCCGTCGAGCCGACGATCGCGGTCGTGGTGCCCGGCTCGACGCGGAAGTCGATGCCGCTCAACACCGGGTCGTCGGCGCCGGGATAGCGGAACTCGGCGGCATCGAACTCCACCGTACCGGGGTGGGTGGCGAAACCGACCGGTTCAGTCGGCGGATGGACCGAGGTGTCGGTGGCGAGGACCTCGGAGATGCGTTCAGCGCAGACCGCCGCGCGCGGGGCCATCATCGCCAGGAACGACGCCATCATCACCGACATCAGGATCTGCATCACGTAGCTCATCACCGCGGTCAGTGCGCCGATCTCCAGCGAACCGTCGGAGACCGCGTGCCCGCCGAACCAGATCACCGCGACGATGGTGACGTTGGTGATCACCATGACGACCGGGAACATCAGGGCCATCAACCGGCCGACGTGCAGGGTCGCGTCGGCGAGGTCGTCGTTGGCGACAGCGAAACGCTTGCGTTCGTAGTCTTCTCGCACGAACGCCCGCACAACCCGGATGCCGGTGATCTGCTCGCGCAGGACGCGGTTGACGTTGTCGATCCGTTCCTGCATCGCGCGGAAGCCGGGGATCATCTTCGCGATGATGGCCCCCATCGACACCCCGAGGATGGGCACCGCGATGGCGATGACCCAGGACAGGGCCGGCGCCTCCCGGACGCCCATGACGATCCCGCCGATACACATGATCGGCGCCATCACCAGGATCGCGCTGCTCATCACGATGAGCAGCTGCACCTGCTGGACGTCGTTGGTGGTGCGGGTGATCAGTGACGGCGCGCCGAACGTGCCGACCTCGCGTGCGGAGAAGGAGTTCACCCGATGCAGTAGGTCGCCCCGGATGTCGCGCCCGACCCCGAGCGCGGCGCGCGCGCCGAAGTACTGCGCGGTCACCGTCACGATGATCTGGGCGACGCTCACCAGCAGCATCCAGCCGCCGATGCGCAGGATGTAACCGGTGTCCCCGCGGGCGACGCCGTTGTCGATGATGTCGGCGTTGAGGCTCGGCAGGTACAGCATCGCGATGGTCGCCAGCAGTTGCAGCACGATGACGAGCGCGACGTTGATGCGGTACCGGGAGAGGTAGGTGCGGACGAGTCGGGTCAGCATCTGGCCGCCGGGAGGGAGGACCGGCCGGAGTTCACTGCGATCACCTGCGCCAGACTAGTTGCCGCTCGCAACGGACGCCGCCGAGTATCTGCCCACCGGGAATCCGCGCAGGCGGGGACCGCGGGCAGGTGCTCAGACGGTCGGCGGCTCGGTCAGCGCGACGGCTGCCTCGGCGGTGTGGGTGAGGAAGGTGAACGACTCCTGGAAGTACAGGTTCACCACGTCGGCGTCGTGTGAGTCGTAGCCGATGGACACGTCCTGGCCGATGGTCAGTTCGAAGTCGCCGCCGCGGGTGCTCATCACGAACGCGCCGCTGATCGCGGGCGCCCACACGATGTCGCCGGTGAACAGGCGCTGGATGTGTTCGAGGATCGGGTAGCCGTGGTTCGACGTCTCGTTGACCTGGGTGTAGGCCTCGGCCGACAGGGCCACCGCGTACGGACCGTCGACCGACGCCAGGCGCAATGTGCTCAGCGCCTGGCTGACCGCCTCCGGGTAGTCGCGCACGTCGGCGGGCAGCGGGATCGGGGTGGCGGCGGCCTCGGCGCGGATGCCGGTGATCGACGCCGCGGCGTAACCCTCGAAGATCGCCCGGTCCTCGGCGAGCGCGAGTTCGCGTGCGGCCTCCACGACCGGGTCCCAGTCGGAGTCTTTGGCGCCGCGGTCGACGTCGTCGATGGCCTCGCGGGACACCGTGAACGGGACCTTGAGTTCCACCAGCGACTGGGTGCGCCGCTGGAAGGCGGTGATCCCCTGCGACGGTGAGTCGATCTTGGTGCGATGTCCGAGCGTCACCGATGCGGTGTCGGAGCCGAGCGGCCCGGTCACGTCGACGAGGCGACGGCCCGCGACGTTGCGCTTGAAGGAGCGGGTCGCCTCCTCTTCGATCTCCGCCCAGGCCGCGTCGGAGATCGGTGCGAGTTCGCGATGCAGGTTGTTCATGGTGTCCTCCTGGTGCGGCCGGGTTGTGGCGGATGCGGTGGTCGGATGGCGGGTGTCGTCAGTGCAGTGACCCGATGCCCAGCGAGCCGTCGGAACGGGTTGTCGGGGCGGGGGAAGCCGTGGGTGCGGCGTCGGGCGCGGGTGGCAGGTCTTCGAGGAAGTCGAGTGTCGGGGTGAAGAACTGGGCCCCGGTGACCGCGGTGGTGAAGTCGAGGAGGCGGTCGTAGGTGCCGGGTGGGTCGCCGATGAACATCTTGCGCAGCATCTCCTCGGTGACGTCGGGCGCTGCCGAGTAGGCGATGTAGAACGTGCCGTTGACACCGGCACCCGAGACGTCGCCGTACGGCATGTTGTCCCGCACGACGTCGATCTCCTCGCCGTTCTCGTCCTCGACGACGTTCAGCGCGATGTGGGAGTTCGGGGGCTTCACGTCGTCGGCCATCTCGACGTTGTCGAGCTTGGTCCGCCCGATCGCGGCTTCCTGCTCCTCGGTGCTCAGGTCGTTCCACGACGACAGGTCGTGTATGTAACGCTGGATGGCGACGTAGCTGCCGCCCTCGAAGTCCGGGTCCTCCCCGCCGACCGTGATCGCGTCGATCGCCGCCTGTCCGATCGGGTTCTCGGTGCCGTCGACGAAGCCGATGAGGTCGCGCAGGTCGAAGTAGCGGAACCCGTGCACTTCGTCGACGACGGTGACCGCGTCCCCGAATGCCTCGGTGATCTTGGCGCCGAGTTCGTAACACAGGCCCATGTCGTCGGACTTGATGTGCACGAGCAGATCGGCGGGCGTCGCCGGGGCGGTGTGGACATCGCCCTCGTAGGGGACGAACGGCCGCAACGAGCGTGGTCGCGGGCCGGTGAACAGGCGGTCCCACGCCGCGGAGCCGATCGACACGATCCCGGCCAGTGCCGCCTCGGGAGCCCGCGAGGACACCGCGTTGTTCAGGCCGGGGATGTCTTCCAGCGCAGCGCGAACCGCGTCTTCACCGCCGTCGTCGATGGTGAAGACGAGGAAGATCGCCGACTTGGTCTTCCGCGTCAGGATCGTCTGGGGCACCGGCACGCTGAACACACTAGCCCATGCGTACAAACCGTGGGGCAGCAGATCGTGCCGCGAATGTATAGGGCAGGCAACCCTTTTCGACGCTGACCGGTGACGGGTCAGCGGCGCGTTGTGGCCCGCGCCACCGCCCGGCCGGCGGCGCGGCCGGAGAAGATGCATCCGCCGAGGAACGTCCCCTCGAGTGCGTTGTACCCGTGGACGCCACCGCCGCCGAAGCCCGCGACCTCGCCGGCGGCGAACAGGCCGTCGAAGGCGGTGCCGTCCGGCCGCAGGACCTGGGAGTCGAGATTGGTCTCGAGCCCGCCCAGGGTCTTGCGGGTCAGGATGTTGAGCCGGACCGCGATCAGCGGGCCGTGTTCGGGATCGAGCAGTCGATGCGGCTTGGCGACCCGAACGATCTTGTCGCCGACGAACTGTCGGGCATTGGTGATCGCCATCAGCTGTGCGTCCTTGGAGAACTTGTTGCCGATCTCGGCGTCGCGTGCGGAGATGATGCGTTCGAGGTGCGCGAGGTCGAGTTCGGGGCCGCGGGCGATCTTGTTCATCCCGGCGACCAGTTCCGGGAGGTTGTCGGCGACCACGAAGTCGACGCCGTTCCGCACGAAGGCATCGACCGGTCCCGCGGCGCCCTTCGCCAGCCGGCTCTTCGCGGCCAGTTTGACGTCTTTCGCGGTGATGTCGGGGTTCTGCTCCGAGCCCGACAGCATGAACTCCTTCTCCACGATTGTCTGGGTGAGGACGAACCACGAGTAGTCGTGACCGGCCGCCAGGATCGCCTTCATCGTCGAGAGGGTGTCGAAGCCGGGGAAGTTCGGCGGCGCGAGGCGGTTGCCGTTGGCGTCGAGCCACAGTGACGACGGGCCGGGGATGATGCGGATCGCGTGGTCGGGCCAGATCGGGTCCCAGTTGTGGATGCCCTCGGTGTAATGCCACATCCGGTCGCGGTTGACGATGTTCGCGCCGGCGGTCTCGCTGATCTCCAGCATCCGGCCGTCGACGTGCGCCGGGACGCCCGAGATCATCGTCTCCGGCGCGGGGCCGAGACGGTCGACGGGCCAGTTCTTGCGGATCAGGTCGTGATTGTGGCCGATGCCGCCCGAGGTGACGATGACCGACCCGGCACGGATCTCGAAGTCGCCCACCACATCCCGGTTCGACGCCTGGCCGCGTTCGGCGTCGGTCGGGGCGAGCGTGACACCCCGTACGCCGACGGCGGCGCCGTCGTCGACGATGAGCTCGTCGACGCGATGCCGGAACCGGAACTCGACGAGCCCGCGCTTCTCCGCCTCCAGGACCGGCTCGGCGAAGACCCGCACGACCTCGGGTCCGGTTCCCCAGGTGAGGTGGAAGCGGGGCACCGAGTTGCCGTGGCCGTCGGCGAACCCGCCGCCGCGTTCGGCCCACCCGACGATCGGGGTGATGCGCAACCCGAGGTCGTGAAGGTACTGCCGTTTCTCGGTGGCCGCGAAGTCCACGTAGGCGCGGGCCCACTGGCGCGGCCAGTAGTCCTCGTCGTCACGATCGAAACCGGCCGACCCCATCCAGTCCTGCAGGGCGAGATCCGCGGAGTCTTTGATGCCCAGCCGACGCTGCTCCGGCGTGTCCACCATGAACAACCCGCCCAGCGACCAGAATGCCTGCGCGCCAAGGTTGTTGCGATTCTCCTGGTCGACCACGACGACGCGGCGTCCGGCCTTGGTGAGTTCGTATGTCGCCACGAGACCCGCCAGTCCCGCGCCGACGACCACCGCGTCGGCCCCGTGCTCCGCCACCGCATCTCCTCACACCGCCAAAATGACCGGGCCGGTCCCGGGACATGTGCATTCGCAGACGAGATTAGCCCCGTACTACAGCGCGATGTCGGCGTACCGGTGGAACCACGGCGCGGCGGCTTCGAGGCCCGCAGCGAGGGCGAGGAGATCGCCGTCGGCGCCGAGTCGGCCGACGAACTGCACGCCGAGCGGGAGGCCGGCATCGGTCCAGTGCAGCGGCACGCTCATCGCCGGCCGGCCCGTGAGGTTGGCGAGCTGCGTGTACGGCACCCAGCCGAGGCTCTCGTAGATGAGCTTGTCGACGATCCCCAAGCGGGAGATCGCACGGCCGGACCGCGCGCGGGAGGCGAGCCGCGATGCCCGCTGCAGGACCGGCGGCGTGGTCATCGACCCGACCCGCGGCGGCGGTACCGCGAGGGTGGGCGTCAGCAGCAGGTCGTGGGTCTGATGGAAGCGGTCGAGGGCCAGGACGTGGTCGTTGATGTGGTCGAGCGCGGTGAACAGCGGGACGACGCCGGCGGCCCGGCCCAGTTCCGCCAGCGTCAGGGTGTCGGCCTCGAAGTGGGAGTCGGGAGCGCCGGTGAGGCGTCGGACCTCGTCGACCTGGGCGGCGCACTTGGCGAACCAGATGTCGAGGAAGTCGCGGGCGAGGGCGGCGTCGTCGTGCGGCGGATCGACCTCCTCGACCTGGTGGCCGAGTTCGGTCAGGATCGACGCCGCGTGCTCGACCGCGGCGACGGCCTCCGGGTGCGGATTCGCGTTGATCGCAGAGGTCGTGGTGTACCCGATCCGCAGCAACCGGGGCGGGGTCGCGATCCGGGCGCTGTAGGTCTCGGTGTGCAGCGGCGCCGGGTAGGTCGACGACGGCGTCGGTCCGATCAGGGCGTCGTACAGTGCGGCGGCATCGCGGACGGTCCGGGTCACCACACCTTCGACGCCCATCCCGAACAGCGGTTCACCGGTCTGCGGACCGAACGGCATCAGGCCACGCGAGCTCTTGAGCCCGAACAACCCGGTACACGCGGCCGGGATGCGAATGGAACCGCCGCCGTCGCTCGCCCCGGCCGCCGGCACGATCCCGGCGGCCACCGCGGCCGCACTGCCGCCCGATGATCCGCCGGGCGTCACGTCGAGGTCCCAGGGGTTGCGCGCCGGTCCCCAGAGGGTGGGTTCGGTGATGGCCTTCGCGCCGAACTCGGGGGTGTTCGTCTTGCCGAAGACGACGAGGCCGGCGTCGAGGAACCGGCGCACGCCAAAGGAGTGTTCACGGGCGATGTGCGTGGCGAGGGCGCGCGAGCCGCGGGTCGTCGGATACCCGCGGTAGTCCTGCGCGAGGTCCTTGATGAGGAACGGGACGCCGGCGAAAGGCCCGGTGAGGTCACTGCGGACGCGGGCGTCGGCTTCGGCGTCCATGCGGATCACGATGGCGTTGAGCGACGGATTGACCGCGTCTGCACGGGCTCGTGCGAGGTCGAGGAGTTCGGCGGCGGTCACCTCGCCGGAGGCCACGAGACCGGCCAGGGTGGTCGCGTCCGCGGACAGATACTCGCCCATGTGCACGTCCCGACCCTAGTTGTTCGGGGAGCGGGCCGAGCGGACTTGGCGCCGATGGCCCGGCCTGCCCGGGCGCCCGGCCCGTCACCGGAGAATCGGACGGTCACCGTTGCCCGGGCAAACCGGTAACGGGAAGATCGAGGATGTGTGGCCCGAACAGATGAAGAATTCGCCACATGCGCCGCCTATGTACGAAATGAGCTGTTCAACGGCGAGTGCTGTGACGTGCACCACCAAAAGATGTCATCACAGGACTCGCTCTCGCCTTTGCCGAGGCGTTATCGTGCCGTTACACTTCAGCACGACGGGTACCGCTGCCCGGGGGGACCAATACAATCCCCCTACGTACGACTCCGTATGCAAGCCCGCAGTAGTACCCGGTAGGCAAGACCCGCAAGCGGCCGGCTCCGGCCGTGGTGATCCAAAGGAAAACTGACGAATGCTGACACGCGCCCGTAAGCGCCTCGTCGCCGGACTCGTGGCTCTCGTGGCCGTGTCGGGTGCGACGCTGGTCGCAGCTCCGCCGGAGGCCTCCGCGGCCAACGGTTGCAATGTCGAGTACGTCCGCTCGAACGCCATGAACCGGACCGTGCCCGTGTGCATCGTCTCGGCCGGCGGCGGCGGACCCAAGCCGACGTTGTACCTGCTCGACGGACTCCGTGCCCCGAACAACAACAGCGGCTGGCTGATCAACACCGACGTCGCCCGCTACATGGCCGGCAAGGGCACCAACGTCGCCATCCCGTTCGGTGGCGCAGGCAGCTTCTACACCGACTGGCAGACCCCCGATCCCAAGCTGGGTGTCAACAAGTGGGAGACGTTCCTGACCCGCGAACTGCCGCGGTACATGGCTGCGCGTCACGGCAGCGACAGCCGTCGCAACGGCATCGCCGGACTCTCGATGTCGGGCACCTCGGCGCTGAACCTCGCATCGCGCCACCCGAACTTCTACAAGGCGGTCGCGTCCTACAGCGGCTACCCGACGGTCACCATGCCGGGCTTCACCCAGGGCATCATGGCCTCGGTCGCGGAGGTCGGCGGCAACCCGTTCAACATGTGGGGCTTCTACCCCGCGGGCACCTGGTTCCAGAACGACCCGTTCCTGAGCGCGGGCAACCTGGCGGGCAAGAACGTGTACGTCTCGTCCGGTAGCGGTGTCGGCAGCAAGTACGACTCGTCGGTCAACCCGGCCAGCGCCAACTTCGACCCCGTCAAGTTCGCGCAGATGATCCCGCTCGAGGTCGCCGCGTCGACCTCCAGCCAGCTCTACATCGGCCGCCTCGCGCTCGTCCCGGGCGTCAAGCTCACCACCCGGATCACCCCGGACGGTGCGCACTGGTGGGACTACTGGCAGAGCACCTTCAAGGAGTCGTGGGCCAAGACCTTCCGCCCCGCCTTCTTCTGAGTCAGACCCTCTGACAAGGGCCGGTGACCTTCGGGTCACCGGCCCTTGTCGTGCGGACCCCTCCTGCTCCCTGAGGAGCGAGCTTGCGAGCGTCACCCCCTGCTCCCTGAGGAGCGAGCTTCACCCCCTGCTCCCTGAGGAGCGAGCTTGCGAGCCCGACCTCTGCTCCCTGAGGAGCGAGCTTGCGAGCGTCACCCCTTGCTCCCTGAGGAGCGAGCTTGCGAGCGTCACCCCTTGCTCCCTGAGGAGCGAGCTTGCGAGCGTCACGAAGGGTCTTCGCAACCTCGGTCGCCGACCCTTCGTGACGCGCCCTCCGCAAGCTCCGGGCGCTCCTAGTAATAGCTGGAAGGGCTGGTAACTGGGACATCCTCCTGATGTGGTCATAAGGGGCTTGGTTATCCCAACCACAAAAGGAGGATGTCAATGTCTAAGGCTAGTCGTTTGAGTCGTGGAGACAAGCGTCGCAACGATCGGTTGAGCAAGTTCCGGGGCATCGTGCGCCGTGACTACGCGGTCGCAGCGATTGATCTGGCGTCGAAAAAGCAAGTTGTCGCTGTGGTCGATCACGACTCCCGCATCGTGGCGCGCAGAACTTTTCACTGCGCGCCACCGCAGTTGGCCACCGCGATCGAGTGGAGCCGTACCGCCGCTACCGCTGCCGGGTTTGCCGGCATCGTCATCGCGTGTGAACCGACCGGGCATCGCTGGAAAACGGTCCGAGACCTGACCGCGGCGGTCGGGGTGCAGATGGTGTGTGTGCAGCCGATCGCGGTGGCACGGGCCCGAGAGACCGAAGACTTCACCCACGACAAATCCGATGACAAAGACGCCCTGCTGATCGCACGGCTGACCACCCAACTTCATATCTATCTGCCCGAACACGCCGACGAGCAATGGACCCGGCTACGTCACCTCGGCGTACGCCGATCCCAGCAACTCACCCGCCGTGGTGCGGCGCAGCAACAAGCCCGCGACCTCCTCGAAGGCGCCTGGCCCCACGCCCTTGACTGCGCCGGGCAACCGTTCAAATCGGTGACTTGGCTGGCCGCGATGGCCGTCATCGGTTGCACCCCGGAAACGTTGACCGCCCAGGGCAGCCGGGAACAGGCGGTGGCGTGGCTCCGCGAACACGTACGCGCCGAACTGCCCTGCTGGGGTGGGCGTCGGGTCACTACCCGCATCCTGGTCGCGATCGTCGATGCCGCTTTCGCCGTCCAGACCGAGACCACGATCACCGCCGAGGCCGGTGCGCTGGAACGGGCCCGCTACGCCTTGGCCGACTTTCACCACGCCCGCACCGCCTGCGAGCAGGTCGAGGCGGCCATGATCGAGGTCCTCACCGGGCTGGGCCTGCACGAACTCGCCGGATCCATTCCCGGAGTATCGGCGGTCTCGGTGGCGGCGATCCTCGCCGAAACCGGTGACCTGACCCGCTTCGACTCGGCGCGGGCGGTAGTCAAACATGCCGGACTATGCCCCCGGGAGAACTCCTCCGGCGCCTACCGCGGCGCCACCCGCATCAGCGGTCGTGGCCGGCCGCTGTTGCGGGTCGCCGCCTGGCGAGCGGCGTTCGCGGCGTTGACCCACAACGAGGTATACGCCGCCCGCTATCGGCACCTGACCAGCCGAGAAGCAAACCGCCTCAACCCCAACCAGGCCCGGGTAGCGATCGCCGCGGCTCTGTTGCGGCAGCTATACGTCGTCATCACCACCGCCACGCCGTGGAACCCTGACATCGCTGCCGGCCGTACCCGACCCGTAGAAAGGACCGCCGCCTGACCCCTAAACCCCTTCCGGCCGGGACAAGCTCGCTGCTCCTTGGGCACATAAGCCCGACCCTGAGCCTGAGCAGTCCCACCCCGGCGCGAACCAAGCTCGAATGAAGGCTGTTGGGTACCAACCCGTTTGACCGCTAGGTAGAGCCCGCGCCAGGCAACGACCCCGGCCATCCAAAACCCCACCATCATCCATCCCGCAGCCACCACCGGCCGCCGGGCCACACCCCCACGCCCACACCCATCACAGGACCCTGTTGACACAAACCCTCATAGGCTGCTCAGGGAGCGGGGTTGGCCGCGCCCTCCGCAAGCTCCGGGCGCTCCTCAGGGAGCGGGGTTGGCCGCGCCCTCCGCAAGCTCCGGGCGCTCCTCAGGGAGCGGGGCTGGCCGCGCCCTCCGCAAGCTCTGGGCGCTCCTCAGGGAGCGGGATTGGCCGCGCCCTCCGCAAGCTCCGGGCGCTCCTCAGGGAGCGGAAGACACTCTGCCGCGCGCAACCCCTGCTGGCCGAGCAGCTCGTGCACGCGTAGCGTGCCCGCGCGTCCGTCGAGGTCACTTGGGTGGGCCGGCCTACGGAGGAGTGTGTCACCGCCCCTTAACCACAAACACAACACCGCGGGCGCATCCGGTGGTACCGGATGCGCCCGCGGTGGTCGTTGCGTCGCTGCCTATTCGGGCGGCGGCTGCTTGCGGAAGGTGCGCGTGGCCGAGTCGTCGGGCGGCGGCGTGTCACCGACCTTGGGGATCTGCTCGGTCGGCCGCTCCCACGGGTTGGCGCTCGCGGGTGCTGCACCGGCCGGCGGTGCGTCGCGATTGATCAGCGTGGTGTCGCGCTCGTCGGCGGGCGGTGTCGTCGGCGCCGGGGTGTCATCGACCCGGTTGTCGTCGCGGCGTCCGCGGAAGAGCAGCAGCGCGGCGGCGATCAACAGGATCACCCCGACGATGCCGAGGATGATCGGCACCCAGAAGCCGCCGACCTTCAGCTGGTCGACGTAGCCGCTGGCCTTGCTCGCCTGGTTGGAGACGGTGTCGTCGGTCCACTTGAAGGTGCCCTTCAGGGCGTCCATCCGGAACTCGCGCACCGCTTCCGGGGTGGCGTCGCTCTGGTCGGGCGACTTGAAGTACTGGTGCTGGTCCTCACGACCGTCGACGATGGTCCCGGTCTCCGGCTCGACCCACACGTGGCGGGTCGCGGCGGCGTACCGGTGCATCGTGATCGGGTCGTTCGCCCGCACTCCGCGCCCGGTGATGCCCCACCAGCGGGCAGGCATCGTCAGCATCGTGCCCAGAGCTGCTTCACCCTGCGCGTTGGGGAGGTTGGAGAGATCGGTCTCCGGGACGTCACACACGAAGTGATACGTGTTGATCCCGTCGATGGTCTCCTCGCCCTCGAACTTCGCCGCGCAGTCCTGGCGGGTGTTGAGGTCGTAGTACGGGTAGTCGCGCTGCTGCACGTCGAAACCGAACTTGTACTGGTATCCGGTGCGGTTGTCGATGGCGACCGACACGTCATTGACGTTGCCGCCCTCGGGGACCGCCTCGAGCTGCAGCGAGCTGACCGCCCCGTTGGGTGCCGAGGTCTTGCGGTTCACCGACACGCGGTCGATGGTCGCGGTCAGCAGACCGTCCTCACAGGTGCGGGTCTCGCCCGCAGCCGCGAAGCTGGGTTCGGTCTCGGTTCCCTCGGCGTCGCGCAGGCGGTCGATGCGCACGGTCTGCGCCGACTGCAGGCTCGCCTGGCGGCTGTCCGACGGTTCGATGATGATCGAGCGTCGCTGCTGGGTGAGATGCGCCTCGAGAGTGCGGGCACGATCCTCGGACACCGAGCAACGGTCGAAGATCACCGCCGGGAAGCGCTCTCCGGTCGAACCGTCCGCCGCCACCGTGGTCGCGTCGGAGGTGATGTCCAGATCGAGCGGAACCACCTTCAACTGCGGCACGAGGTAGAGCGGTATGGCGATGGCCGCCGCGATACACGCAGCGCCGAAGAAGGCCAGCACTGCCGGCACAAAACGTCTCATGTGTGACTCCTGGAATCAGCTGATCGCTCCCACCCTAACTGTCGCGTTTGCCACAGTTGGCCACAGTCGGTCCGACATGCCGGGATCCGCGGCGGGGAGTCAGCCCTGGGCGGCTCGACGATCGCGTTCCGCCTCCTTCAGGATGCCGGCCATGTAGCCGTAGATCTCCTTGTCGGACATGGCCTTCCACCGGGGCGCCAGCAGTTTCGTGTACTTCTCGACGTACAGCAACTGCTTACCCACGAGGACGAGTTCACGCGGGAGCCGTGCGTCGTGGGCCTTGGCGACGGCGGCGAGTTGCCGCCCGAGGTCGGTGTAGGACATCGAACCGAGGTCGGTGGTCGACAGCGGAGTCGTCACCTTCTTGATGTCCTCCGCGCCCTGCGACGTCGAACCCGGCTTGTGGACGGCGCCGAGGAGGAAGATCGCCCGGCCGGCGGACTCGTAGTCCCCGCGGACCACGAGGTCGACGACGAGCTGGCGGAGCATGCGCCGGGTGCGCGGGGTGAAACGCCCGACGATGCCGAAATCGAGGAGGACCAGCTTGCCCGCGTCGTCGACGAGGACGTTCCCGGCGTGCAGGTCCCCATGGAACAACCCGCCGTGGAATGCCGAGTCCAGTAGGGACAGCAGGAGGTTGCGGCACAGCGCGACTCCGTCGTGGCCTGCGGCGCGTACGGCCGCGACGTCGTCGATGCGGATGGCGTGGATTCGTTCCATGGTCAGCACGCGCTGCGTCGTGAAGTCGTCGTAGACGTGCGGCACGCGGACTCGGTCGCCGTACGGGCCCGGCTGCAGGCAGGCGAACCACTCGCGCATGGTGTCGGCCTCGATGCGGAAGTCCAGTTCGGCGTCGAGGCCGGCCGCGAAGTCCTCGACCACGTGCCGCGCGCTGAGCATCCGCCCGTACTCGGAGATCTCGACGAGGCCGGCGAGGCGTTCGAGGATCGCGACGTCGGGCGCCAGGCGGTCGGCGATGCCCGGACGCTGGATCTTGACGACCACCTCCTCGCCGCCGCGCAAGGTCGCGGTGTGCACCTGGGCGATCGACGCCGACGCGATGGGCACCGGATCGAACGTGGCGAAGACTTCCTCGGGCGCTCGGCCCAGTTCGGCGATGAACTGTGCACGCATGAGCGCGGGGTCGGCGGGTTTCACGCGGTCCAGGAGTGATTCGAACTCGGTGGACATCGATTCGGAGAAGACGCCGGGACTCGAGGCGATGAGCTGGCCGAGCTTCACGTAGGTCGGACCCAGGTGTTCGAACGTGGTCCGGATCTCGTGCGCGACGCGGGCGGCGCCGGGTGGGCGACCCCGTAGGGCGTCGCCTGCCGTGTGGAGGACGAAGCGTCCGACGCCCGCAGCCGCGTGAGCGGTGGTCGTCCCGAATCGCGTGAGCTCGGCGATCGGGGACACCGGGTGCAACTGCGTGCGCTGACCGTCGTCGACTGAGCTGTTGATCGTCACCGTCGGTCATTGTAACGATCATCGCCGACGGATCCAGTGGCCTCGCGCCCCGATGGACAGCACCCGCGACGCCGCGACGTGCCGTTATGGCAAGGAAAACGCGCGGGGGGCAGACTGGCGGGCGTCGGACACATGCATCAGCCCGCATCTGTTCGTGTGTCGTCGGTGCGTTGCGCATCGCCCATCTGCCACCCATCGAATGTGTACCCAGGAGTCCGCATGCCCACCACGGTCAACGCCTACATCGCGCCGGCAGCCGATCGCCCGCTCGAACCGACCACCATCGAACGACGCGACCTGGGCCCGCACGACGTGTCGATCGACATCGCGTTCGCCGGGATCTGTCATTCCGACATCCACACCGCCCGCGACGAGTGGGGCGGGACGAAGTTCCCGGTGGTGCCCGGCCACGAGATCGCCGGGACGGTCGCGGCCGTCGGCGACGACGTCACCCGGTACGCGGTCGGTGATCGGGTCGGCGTGGGCTGTTTCGTCGACTCGTGCCGCGAGTGCGAACCGTGCCGACTCGGCGAGGAGCAGTACTGCGAGCGGGGCAACGTGGGCACCTACAACGCCGTCGGCCGCGATGGGACACCCACGCACGGCGGATACAGCACGTCGATCGTCGTCGACGAGAACTACGTCCTGCGGATTCCCGACGGCATCGCACTCGACGAGGCAGCCCCGCTGCTGTGTGCCGGGATAACGCTCTACTCACCGCTGCGGCACTGGGGGGTCGGCCCGGGGAAGAAGGTGGCGATCGTCGGCCTGGGCGGGCTCGGTCACGTCGGGGTGAAGATCGCCCACGCGCTCGGCGCCGAGGTGACGGTGCTGTCGCAGTCGCTGAAGAAGATGGAGGACGGTCTGCGCCTCGGAGCCGACCACTATCACGCGACCGGCGACCCGCAGACCTTCCGTGAACTGCGCAGTTCGTTCGACCTCATCTTGAACACCGTGTCGGCCAACCTGCCGATCGGAAAATACCTCGGCATGCTCGCTCTCGACGGCACGCTGGTAGAACTCGGGCTGCCCGAACATCCGATCGACGTGCCCGCGGGTGCGCTGATCGGAAAGCGGCGCAGCTTCGCCGGCTCGATGATCGGCGGCATCGCACAGACCCAGGAGATGCTCGACTTCTGCGCCGAACACGGCATCGGTGCCGAGATCGAGGTGATCTCCGCGGACCGGATCAACGAGGCCTACGACCGCGTCGTGGCCTCGGATGTGCGCTACCGCTTCGTGATCGACACCTCGACGCTCTAGTACGGCTCGGTGACGGTCGACCGTCTCCGCGCTTGGTCGGTGTCCCGCCGGGTTTGCCCGCTGTGGTGAACGGGAACCCGTCCCTCTGACAGAGGCACCACCGAGCGACACCAACCGGAGGGTCGACGCACACGATGACCGAAGAACTGCCCATGGAGCCGGCCGAGACCGGTAAGCCGGACGCGACGCCGGATGATGCTCGACGCAAGGTCGACGAACTCGAGGAGCGGACTGTCGACGAACCCGACACGGACGAGCAGGTGGACCCCTCCGCCGCCACCGCCCGCGACGACGAGGACAACCCGGACTCCCCTGCGGCGGGGGAGTCCGAGCCGCCGGACTGAGGCCCCGCCTGATCATGACGGCAGAGACGCACATGACCACCGAGAACGACGATCCGCGGCGCGCCGGAGCGCTGCGGATCGTCGCCGAACACGGTCTTCCGGCCGCCCTGATCGAGCGCGGTGAGGACCGCTTCGAGCAGATCGCCGACGAGCTGTCACTGGAGTACCGCGGACACACCGTCACGAGGGACACCACACTGCAGATGACGCCGCGCGGTGATCTGGAGACCGTCTGGGGTACGGATGACTCGGCCGACGAGGTGGTCGTGTTCGTCACCGAGATGCCGCGGCTGTACAAGCCGCGGGACGCCGACGGCAACGATCGCAGCCCACGAAACCTTGTGGTGCTGGCCGAACTCGACCGCGAACGCAACGCCGCCGTCGTCTCGCTCCCAGCTCTCGGACCCGCTCCCCGGCGAGCGCTGCGGACCTTGATCTCCACCATCGCCGAGGCGGTGACCGGTGCGGGGTCCATGCGCGAGTTCGAGGAGCAGCGCGGCATCGTCGTCATCGGCGACGGCGACACCGAATACGTGTGCGCCGAGGGTTATTCGCGTCGTCTGAAGTTGATGGCCGGAATGGTTCGGGGAAATCGGCCGTGGCGGCTGATCCCGACCCTCACCGGCATGACCGCCGCAGCCGCCGCAGCGGCGTCGTTCGGCATCTTCTTCTCCACGATCTGGTCGATGGCCAATGCGCTGAGTGCGTGGCGTCTCGCAGCCATCACCCTGCTGTCGTTGGTGCTCGCCTCGCTGTGGCTCATCGTCAACAATCGCCTGTGGGAACGGGTGACGGTCACCGCGAAACCGCGTGCGCGCCTCTACAACATGGCGACGGTGTGCACCGTCGTGTTCAGCGCGGTGGTGCTGTACGCCGGGCTGTTCCTGGCGACACTGACGGCGGCGCTCATCGTCATCGAGGAGAACTTCCTCGCCTCGCAGCTCGGATATCCGGTGGGGTTGCGCAATTACGTGTACCTGGCATGGCTGGCGACGTCGATGGGGATCTTCGCCGGCGCCCTCGGTTCCAGTGCCGACAGCTACGACGACGTCCTGCGGGCCACCTACGGATACCGGGAGCGACTACGCCGCCAGGCTGCCGAGGACGCCGGTCATCTCGCGGACGGCGAGACGGCCTGAGCCGCACGACATCGGACAGCGACTGGGAGTCGACAAAGGTCGTCCGCGGACATCTTGCTCATTCGTACGGTGGAAAGCTGTTCTGCGACAGCAGTCGAGCGAGGTGTGCCGCGTTGCGGGCGGCGGCATGGGTGGCGGAGTCGACGGGGTCGGGAACCGAGTCGAGATCCTTGTAGTCGCGGCCGCCCATCGCCTCGTCGTTCCAGTAGGTGTTGCCCTGCCCGGGGATCGTGAACCCGATGTCGTTGAGCGCGCCGAAGACATCGGCGATGATCTTGTGGGCGCCGTCCTCGTTGCCGACGACACCGCACATCGCCACCTTGCCCAGCATCCCGGGGCGGCCGGCGTCGTCGGTCTCGGAGATCTCCGCGTCGAGGCGTTCCAGAACACGCTGGGTGACGCTGGACATGTGGCCCAGCCACGTCGGGGTCGCGATCACCAGGATGTCGGCGGCCGCAACCCGTTCGAAGAGCGCGGGCCACTCGTCACCGTCGCCCATGTCTCGTTCGACTCCCGGCCGGATGTCGAAATCCACCGCTCGGACGATGTCCCCGGTCACGCCCTGCTCGGCGAGTGCGTCCAGGATATGTCGGGCGATGAGCTCGCTGCTCGATTCAGCAGGAGAGGGTTTGAGGGTGCAGTTGATGGCGAGTGCTGTGGTCATGCCAGAAGGCGTACCCGCACCGACCCGGTTGCAACCCTGTCATCCCGCGTGGTTCTCGGCGAGCATCGCCAGCCGTTTCAGGCATTCGTTGAGGCGCGGCGACATGACGGTTTCCTGGATGGTCGGCGGAATCCATCTGAGCGGCGGGGTCTCCACGAACTCCTCCATGCCGATGAGGGAACCGTCACCGTCCTTCTCGATCGTCATGCGGATTCGTGCACGACCGAAAGGCCATCCGGCGGCCGACAATTCGAGAAGCCCGGCCTTCGACTCGACGGATTCCGTCTCGTCGTTGAGCAGAGCCGGCCACACCCCCGCCGAGTGATAGATCTTCGATCCGGGTTGCGGCCACGTGTGGTCGACGTTGCGGATGCGGGAGGCCCCGACGACCCACGAGGCGTACAGCCAGCCGTTGGACAGCACCGACCAGACCTGCGCCGGTGTGGCACTCGTATGACGTTCGACTCGGTTCATGCTCCGCTGCTCCGTTCAGTGATTGTTGTCGGTCTTGGTCAGTCGTCGGATGATGTTGCGGTCGAATACTCTTCGCGGGAATCCGCGGAACCCGTCCGAGGCGAGGGCGGCGCGCGCGGCATTGTTGCCACAGGCGCCGTGGACCCCGCCACCGGGGTGCGCTCCCGCCCCCGCCAGGTAGAGGCGATCCACCGGCGTCGACGCACCGCCCAGGTTCGGCGTCGGGCGGAAGATCAACTGCTGGAACAGTTGTGCCGTACCGCCGTTGACCGTCCCATGGACGAGATTGGCGTCGGCGGCCTGCAGGTCGTGTGGGGTCTGGACGTGCCGTCCCACGATGAGGTCGGAGACACCGGGCGCGTGGGCTTCGAGGACGGCGTCCATCCTGCGGGCCAGCAGCTGGGCCGCCTCGTCGTCGGTCACTCCGCGCGGGAGATGGCTGTAGGACCAAGCGCTTTCGGTGCCCGCGGGGGACCGGCCCGGGTCCGCGGTGGTCATCTGGCCGAAGAGCAGGAACGGATGCTCCGGGACACGGCCGGTTTCGATGTCGGCGGTCCCGTAGGCGATGTTGCGCGCGTCGGCGCCGAGGTGGATGGTGCCGGCTCCGCTGAGATTGTTACTGCGCCAAGGGATCTTCTCACGCAGGGCGTAGTTCACCTTGACCACCGGGGTGTCCCAGGCGAAGGCCCTCAGGTCGTCGAGGACGCGCGCGGGCACGACGTCGGCCGACAGCAGCTCGGTGTAGAGCGTGGGCGCTGCCACGTCGGCGAGCACGGCGCGCTTCGCCGGCCATCGGCGGCCGGTGCTGTCCACCACCCCGGTGGCCCGCCCGCCCTGGACGTCAATCCGGGTGACGCGGGTGTCGCAGACGACGGTCACCCCGGCGCTCTCGGCGCGGCGTCGAAGGGCCGCGGGCAGTGCGCTCGCCCCGCCCACGGGTACGGGATACCCGGTGTCCTGGCCGAGCATGGTCAGCAGGTACCCCATCAATCCGCTGCCGGGTGCGTGGAGCGGGATGTCGGCGTGCAGGGAGTTGCCGATGATGAGCAGACCGGATTTCTCGCTGTGGAACAGTTCACGCACCATCTGATCGGCCGGCAGGATAGGAACCGGGCCAGGCGCAGGGCGTCTGCCGTGCCGAGCGAGCGGAGGAGCGACAACAGCGCGCGGACCGGGGGGAACGGACCGAACAGGGTGTCGAGGATCGCGGGCCGGAGTTGCTGCCACTGCTCGACCAGGTCGAGCCAGGCGCGCCGGTCACGCTCGTCGAAGGTGGCCAGGTGCGCGGCGGTGTCGGCGGCATCGGGGAAGACGACCGGCGCGTTGACGTCGTCGGGCCCAGCGGGGTGGCCGACGGCCAGCGGTGCGCGGCTCCACTCCAGACCGTGATCGGCGAGGTCGAGGTCGGCGAAGACCGGCGACGCCACCGCGAGCGGATAGAAGGCGCTGAACAGGTCGGTGACGTACCCGGGGGTGATCTCGGCGCTCCGGACTGCGCCGCCGACCTCGGGCTGCGCTTCGAGGAGCGTGACATCCCAGCCCGCATCGGCGAGCCGGATCGCGGCGATGAGCCCGTTGTGGCCGGCCCCGACGACCACTGCATCCGACACACTCAACGGTCGACTCCCCTCGTCCGTATCGATCTCACCCGGCCGATGTGCTCCGGGCCGGTACGTCACGCTGTCCGGTGCGCGGGTTACCCGCGGCCCCCGACCGTAAACGCCGACGATGCGCGCGGGAGGTGAACGCGCGGGTCGAGGCGCAGCCGTGCCCGGCGATTCTGAGGGATGTGTAGCGCCGGGGCAAGCGGGTAGTCCGCACGGGTGACGAACTGGTCTGAACTCCGGTCGCTGCGCCTGGACCCGGCGTTTCCGCCCGCGCGACTGTGGCATCCGCAGGTCTCCGATGGCCGGCTTCGTCGGCGCTGCGCCGGGCGGCCGGTGGTGATCACCGGTGCCGGGGCGGGGATGGGCCGGGCACTCGCGCGGCGATTCGATCGTGCGGGTGT
Source organism: Gordonia hongkongensis (assembly GCF_023078355.1). Lineage (NCBI taxonomy): Bacteria > Bacillati > Actinomycetota > Actinomycetes > Mycobacteriales > Gordoniaceae > Gordonia > Gordonia hongkongensis. Next base: position 4,981,815 of record NZ_CP095552.1, on the reverse strand, counting down.
CGAGGTGTTCCTGAGCGATGTCGACCTTCCGGCCGCGCAGGAAACGGTGCGGTTGTGCGACGCCGGTGCCCGGGTGCATCTCGACGAGGTCGATGTGTCCGACGCCGATGCGATGACCGCATATGCCGACGCCGTCATCGGTCGGTCCGGCCCGCCGGCCATGGTGTTCAACAATGCCGGGATCACGATGGTGGCGGGCGTTCTCGAGGAGGACGACGATTACGCGCGGCGGATCATGGCCGTGAACCTCGGCGGCGTCGTGAACGGCACCGTGGCCTTCCTCCCGCATCTGCAGGCGGCCGGCGGCGGGTCGATCGTGAACACCTCCAGCGCCTTCGGATTCCTCGGTTGCCCCACGCAGTCCGCGTACTCCGCCTCGAAGTTCGCCGCGCGCGGCTACTCCGAGACCATCCAGCTACAGCTTCGTGCCCAAGGGTCCGACGTCCGGGTGCACAGTGTTCATCCCGGCGTCGTGCACACCGAGATCGCCGCCCGCGCGTTGTACGTGACGCCCGGGGTGCGGGACTTCGTGACGCGGGGGTTCAACCGTCGCCTGCCCGGTACGCGGCCGGATGCCGCGGCAGCGGCGATCCTGCACGGGGTCCTGAGCGGCCGGGACCGCATTCCGGTCGGCCTCGACGCGCGAGCACTCGACGTAGGTGTCCGCGTCCTGGCCGGAGCGGTGCAGCGCCCGATCGCGACGCTGACCGGTCCGGTGTTCCGACGCATGCTGGGCGAGGCCGCGCTTGCCGGTTCGGCGCCGGCCGTCGTCCGGACTTGACAAGGCGAACCGTCGTCGGGCCCGACGACGGTCCGCTGTGTCCCGCTCAGTCGTTGTGCGAGGCCAGGTTCCGGGTGGCCGGACCTTCGAGGACCTCGCCGGTGTGGCTGAATCGCGAACCGTGCAGCGGGCAGTCCCAGGACTGTTCGGCATCGTTCCATCGCAGCACGCCGTAGAGGTGCGTGCACAGCGGCGCGACGGACCGCGTCTGGCCCTGCACGGTGCACACGCCCTCGGGCTTCACGCCGGAACGCCCGACGCTGCCGTCGCCTTCCTCGGGTGCGCCGTCGGTCGGCTTCAGCAGCGACAGGTAACCGGCGGCCATGTATCCCGCGACCTGCGCGTTGGCCGACACCGCCGAGGCCAGCGAGCCGGGGCGGCTGATCTCGGTCGTGCGCCACGGGCGCAGGGTCGTCGACCACGGTGGTTCGGAACCGAGGATGCGTCCCGTCATCGCGAGCGCCGCGGCGACGCCGTTTGTCAGACCCCACTTGGCGAACCCGGTCGCCACCTGCACCGAGTCGACGCCCGGCAGAATCGGTCCGACATAAGGCAATTCGTCGATCGTCGTGTAGTCCTGGGCCGACCAGCGCGCGACCATCTGTGCCGAGGGGAAGTGCTTCTGGGTCCAGCTGATCAGGTCGAGGACATGCTGTCGCTCGGACTTCGTCCGGCCCACCTCGTGTCCGAAGCCGCCGACCATGAGCAGTTCGCGGTCGTAGCCGGGCCGGGAGACCGTCCGCAGTGAGACCGACGGGTTGTCGGAGCCGAGGTACATCTCGCCGGGGATGTCCCCGTCGACGGTGAACGCCGCGGCGTAGGACCGCTGGGGATGGACCCGGGCGAAGTAGCCGCCGCGGTCGAGGAAGGGCTGTCCGGTGGCGATGACCACCGAGTCGGCACGGACGTCACCGGCGTCGGTCGAGAGGACGTTCGGTGAGCCGTGGCGGAGGCCCTGCACACGGACGCCCTCGTAGAAGTGGCCGCCGTGTGCGCGCAGGTCGTCGGCCAGGGCACGGAGCACGACCATCGGGTCGATCTGGGCCTGACCGTCGAGGCGAATGGCGGTGCGGACGTCGAAGGGCAGCTCGGGGCAGTCGACGTGTTCGACGGGCAGGTCATGAGCGCGGCAGGCCTCGAACTCCTTCTCCACCGACTTCGCGCCGGACGCGGTAGCGGCGAAGGTGAGGGCCGCACGTTCGTCGACCTGCAGGCCGCGGTGTTCGAGATAGTGGCGCAACCAGGCCTGTCCCTCGCGGTTGGCCTCGACGTAGTCCTGTACGGCCGAGTGGCCGTGGCGGCTCGCGATCGACGACAGTCGAGTGCCCTGGAGCAGCGAGAGCTTGCCGGTGGTGTGGCCGGTCGCCGCGGCGCCCATGTGCCGGGCTTCGAGGACCGCGACCGACTGGCCCGCGCGGGCCAGCAGCAGGCCGGTCGTCAGACCGGTGATGCCACCTCCGACGATGACCTGGTCGAATCTGTCGACGACGTCGATGGGCATCGTCTCCGGGCGGACATCGGGCAGGTACTCGGGGGCTGCCTCACCTGCGGGGTCGAACCAGAGGGTTTTCATGCTGACCGGTTTTGCCCTTGCCGGAGGTGATCAAACATCGCGGCCGGAGACGATCAAACATCGGAGCCGGCGGGCCGCCGAGCATTTCGGGCGGCGCACTCGCAGGGTAGGGTTTTCGACTGGGAATCGAAAACATGTCCGGGGTGTTGCCCGGAGGGCCTGCGGCACCCCGAGCCGCGGCGAGAGGCGGTTGACATGAGCGGGTTCACTCGCGGACTGACCGGGACCGAGGAAACGGTCCGCGCCGACCTCGTGGTGGTGGGTGCCGGAATCGCCGGACTGACGGCGGCGCTGTGGGCCGCCCACGAGGGGCTCCGGGTCGTCGTGCTCAACAAGGGGCCGGGCTGGGACGTCGCGAATGCGGAGCAACCCACGTCCACGTTCTACGCGCAGGGTGGGGTCGCGGTCGTGATGCCCGGCGCGGAGACGGGAAGCCCGGACAGCGCCGATTCCGTGGACCGCCACCTCGCCGACACGGTCGCCGCCGGCGGCGGTCTCACCGATGCCGCGGCGTCGGGCCTCATCCTCGCCGACGGCTGGGACTCGGTGTCGGCCCTCATCGGCTGGGGTGCCGAATTCGACCGGGACACCGACGGTCTGCTCCTGCGCACCCGTGAGGGCGGCCACACCCGCCGGCGCATCATCCACGCCGGCGGCGACGCGACCGGGGCCGCGATCCAGCGCGCGCTGCACGAGGCCGTCCGGCAGACCGCCGGCGGCGACGCGACCGGGGCCGCGATCCAGCGCGCGCTGCACGAGGCCGTCCGGCAGACCGCCGGCGGAGACGTGCCGCCGATCCGGTTCCTCGACGACACGATCGCCACCGCGATCCACCTCGACGACGGCCGGGCAGTCGGTGTCGCGTGCCTGCGCGACGGCCGTCCCACGTCGGTCCTCGCCCCGACCGTGCTCCTCGCGACCGGCGGGGCGGGGCACCTCTACGCCGCCACCACGAATCCGGCGGGCGCCACCTGCGACGGCATCGCGCTGGCACTGCGCGCCGGGGCGCAGGTGTCCGATCTCGAGTTCATCCAGTTCCACCCGACGATGCTCTACACCGCGGGCGCGCGGGGTCGGCGGACCCTCATCAGCGAGGCGGTGCGCGGCGAGGGCGGACGGCTCATCGACGTCGAGGGCCGGTCGCTCACCGCGGGCGTCCACCCGATGGGCGATCTCGCACCCCGCGACGTGGTGGCCGACGCGGTGCAGACCGCGATCGAGCTCACCGGGCACCCGTGCGTGTATCTCGACATCGCCGACGTCGGCGACTTCGAGGCACGCTTCCCGACGGTGACCGCAGGTGTCCGCGCGGCCGGCCTCGACCCCGCGTCCGGACGGATCCCGGTCGTCCCCGGCGCGCACTATCTGTGCGGCGGGGTCGTGACCGACGAGTCGTCCCGCACCGCGGTCGATGGGTTGCTCGCGGCCGGCGAAGTCGCGCGCACCGGGCTGCACGGCGCCAACCGTCTGGCATCGAACAGCCTGCTGGAAGGCCTGGTGATGGGCCGTCGCGCGGCCGCCGTGGCAGTCGCGCGTCGCGAGATCCCGGTTCCCGAACGCGCCGAACGGAAGGTCGAGCAGCCGGTCCCCGTCCTGGACCGCGAACAGCTCCAGAACATGATGACGCGTCATGTCGCGCTACGACGGTCGGCTGCCGGTCTCGCCGAAGTCGCCGCGACGCTCGCCGCCGCGCCGCGTCGGATGGCCGACTCGGTACGCGACATCGAGGACGCGGCACTCACGCTCACCGCGTCCGCGGTCGTCGCCGCCGCTGCCGCGCGTACCGAATCCCGCGGAGCGCATGTCCGCACGGATTACCCGTTGACCGCGGATGTGGCGGAGTCGCGGGTGTTCCGGATCGTCGACGGCGAATTGCGGGAGGCCCGTCCCGTGAGCCTGCCCGGCTGAGCGGACCGGTCAAGTCGACGCCTCTGGGGTGCTGTCGGAGATAGATTGACCCCGATGACCCAGATCTCCGCAGACGGTTCGGGGCCCCAGGGCGGCCCCGATCGCGACGACCCGGATTCCCGCACCCCTGTTCCCGGGGGCCCGGAACGAATCACCCTCGAGCTCGGACACATCACCCTGCACGCGCTCGCGTGGGGTCCCGCGGCCGGTCCGGTGGCCGTGTGCCTGCACGGATTTCCCGACTCGGCATGGACGTGGCGGCATCTCGGGCCCGAACTCGCCGGCGCCGGGTACCGCGTGGTCGCCCCGTTCACACGCGGTTACGCACCGTCGGAGATACCGAAGGACAACGACTTTCACGTTGCGGCGCTGGCCTACGATGCGCTGGCGGTTCATCGCGCGGTCGGAGCCGGCGCCGATGCCGTCCTGATCGGGCACGACTGGGGCGCGATGACGGCGAACGCGGTGGCGCACCGCGACGACAATCCGTACGCGCGGGTGGTCTCGATGTCGGTCCCGCCGGTTCCGGCGGTCCGGCGCTCGATCGGCGGTGGGGTCGACGGCGTCAAGACGCTCGCGCGTCAGGCGGTGATGAGCTGGTACATCGCGTTCAATCAGCTGCCGTGGTTGCCCGAACAGACTCTCGACCGCCTCATCCCGCTCCTGTGGCGCCGCTGGCGGCTCGATTCGGCGGCGACCCCTGTCCGGCCCGACCACCGACTGGACGTCGACCACGCGCTCGCGGCGCTGCCCACACGTGCCCATCGGGCAGCCGCGCTCGGGTACTACCGCGCACTTCGCCGGCCGCGGACCCATCCTCGGTACGCCGCGTTGCGGAACGACTGGCTGGGCGAATCACGTTCTCCCACATTGTATTTGCATGGAGCAGACGACGGGTGCATGCAGTCGCGTCTTGCGGACGCGGTCCGCGAGGTGTTGCCGGCGGGCAGTGCGGCCGCGGTCGTCGCCGGGGCGGGCCATTTCCTGCACCTCGACCAGCCGGACGAGGTGAACGCGAGGATCCTCGCGTTCCTCGGTTCGGACGCGCGGGGCCAAGAGGGTGGCACCGGACCGGCCCGCTTCGTACACTGACCCGCGGGATCTTCACCACACCGTGGCCACCGGGGGAGGGCCACCGCAGAAGCGCATGCCGGGGGGCTTGCCACCGGGCGGCAGGAAGCCGACGGGTACGAGAAGACGACCGTGCGCGCCACACGGGTGTGGTCGCGCGAAGATCTCGCGGCGATGCAAGGCATGAAGGGGAGTCCGTATGAACGGCGAAGGCTGTTGGTCGACGGTGGTGTGCCGGCCGACCGAACGCGCGGCGCTGGGGGTCGGGTGACTCCGATTGGTTGCTGCAATGCCGTCTGGCGATCGGCCATCGGGGCAATCACGCCACCGACGCGAGTACTCACCCACGGCACGACCGCCGGCTGTGGCTCGAATGGAACGACTTCGACGACCGCGCGCAGTCGCTCATCGAACGCAATCCGTGCCCGGTCCCGTCCCCAGAGGGCGCCGGATGCGTGTTCTTCGCCGGGCACGGCGGCCCGCACTTCTATGCGCGCAGCAACGGCCACGCACCGTCGGTGATGACCGGCGCGAGCGCTTCCAACCCGCAGACCGTCGCGCCTGATCACGCCGTCGACCCTTTGCGTCAGCCGCCGCAGATGGGTTCGTCACGGATGGGTTCGCACCGCCTGCCCGACTCGCACCCGGCTGCCCTGCCGACGCAACCCCCGGCGGCCGAGCCCGAACCGGGTGAGTACCGCGGCGGACGCCGGTCGACCAATGCCGAGCCGCTGGCCGCCGAGGACTACCACGGCCGACGCCACCGGACCGACGGCTACGACGTCGCCTACCCGCCGGCGCCGGACCCCGGCAGATCGTTCGACGGACAGGCAGGCAGCGGCCAGGCCGGCCCGTCCGTCCGTGTCCCGAATTCGGAGACGACGGGCATCGCGCCGCGGAACGTCCCGGCCGTGCCCGACCCCACCGCTCCGGGATTCGACGCGGCGCGTGTTGCCGCCATCGGGGACGCGCTCGACGAGGTCGCCGCCGCCCTGGCCAAACTGGCCGCAGCACTCCGCTCGTAGGGGCATCCGAAACACCACGACACCGCTGGTTCTCAAAACACCGCTTTCTGAGGAGCGCCCGGAGCTTGCGGAGGCGCGGCCAACCCACCGCTCCCTGAGCCTCAGGGGGCGAAGGGTGACGCTCGCAAGCTCGCTCCTCAGAGAGCAGAGGGTAACGCGCGCACGTTTCCTTTTCCGCCGGCGTATACGGTAGGGGGGTACCGTTTCGCGTTCGGCGGTGGTATACCTGGTCGGGCATACCCTTGAGGGGTATCCGGACGGGAGAGATCATGGACGAGCACCAGCACGGCTACATCGGCCGGAAGGACGACTATCTGCGCCGACTCAAGCGCATCGAAGGTCAGGCGCGCGGTTTGCAACGGATGGTGGAGGAAGACACCTACTGCATCGACATCCTGACGCAGGTGTCTGCGATGACCAAGGCGCTGCAAGCGGTCAGCCTCGGCCTCCTCGAAGAGCACATGGCGCACTGCGTCGTGCATGCCGCGCAGGAGAGCGACGAGGCCGGCAAGGCCAAGGTCGACGAGGCCATGGCCGCGATCACCCGCCTGGTCAAGTCCTGACCGTCCTTCCTGATCCAACCCCGTTGACTTCGACGATCCGAGGAGTATCCGCATGAGCACCACCAGCACCTACACCGTCACCGGCATGACCTGCGGCCACTGTGCCGCGTCCGTTCGCGAGGAGATCGAGGCGCTGCCGGGCGTGACCAGTGTCGAGGTCACCGTCGACGACGGCTCGGTGCGGGTCGCGGCCGACCGTGAACTCGGTCGAGACGAGGTCGCGGCCGCCGTCACCGAAGCCGGCTACGCACTGGTCTGACCATGAGATGCGTTGCCACCGGGCCCCTCGCCTACGTCGTCGCGCTGATCGCGGTCTTCGTGATCGCGTTCGGCGTCGGGCGTGCGTGGGGCCCCGACGTGGAGCCGGTGACTCACGACGCACCGTCACACGGCGTCGTCACCGGCGAACCGACATCCGACCCGCATGAAGGTGGTCACCCATGACCGCGAGCACCGGACAACTGGTCGACCTCGACATCTCCGGCATGACCTGCGCGTCCTGCGCCAACCGTATCGAGCGCAAGCTCAACAAGATCGACGGTGTGACCGCGTCGGTGAACTACGCGACCGAACGTGCCCACGTCGAGGTACCTGCGGGTCTGGCGCCCGGCGACCTCGTCGAGGTGGTCCGCGCGGCCGGCTACGACGCGTCGCCGATCCTGACCGATTCGTCGGCGTACGCTCCGGAACACCCGGGAGCGGGGTCCGGCGATCCCGAATTGGACGGTCTCCGGCAGCGCCTGATCGTCTCCGCGATCCTCTCGGTGCCGGTGATCGCGCTCGCGATGATCCCGGCGCTGCAGTTCACGTACTGGCAGTGGTTGTCCCTGACGCTCGCCGCGCCGGTCGTCGTGTGGGGGGCCTACCCGTTCCACCGCGCAGCGTGGATCAACCTGCGCCACGGCGCCACGACGATGGACACCCTCGTGTCCGTCGGCACCCTCGCGGCGTTCGGATGGTCGCTGTACGCGCTGTTCCTCGGCACCGCGGGCACGCCCGGGCTCACCCACGGATTCGACCTGCTGCCCCAGCGGACCGACGGATCGTCGCACATCTACCTCGAGGCCGCGGCCGGAGTCACGACCTTCCTGCTGGCCGGCCGCTATTTCGAGAAGCGCGCCAAGCGGCGGGCCGGTGACGCACTCGCCGCGCTGATGGACCTCGGGGCCAAGGACGTCGTCGTCCGACGGTCCGACGGCGCCGAGTCCCGAATCCCCATCGCGCAGCTGGCGGTCGGCGACGAGTTCGTGGTCCGGCCCGGTGAGAAGATCGCCACCGACGGAGTCGTCGTCGACGGTGCGTCGGCGGTCGACGCGTCGATGGTCTCCGGTGAGTCGGTGCCGGTCGAGGTCACCTCCGGCGACTCGGTGGTCGGCGCGACCGTCAACACCAGCGGTCTGCTCGTCGTGCGTGCGACCGCTGTCGGTTCCGACACCGCGCTCGCCCAGATGGCCCGCATGGTGACGGCGGCGCAAGAGGGCAAGGCCGACGTCCAGCGACTGGCCGACCGGATCTCGTCGGTGTTCGTCCCGATCGTGATCGCGATCTCGCTTGCGACCCTGGGCTTCTGGCTCGGCGTGGCGTCCACGACCGACTTCGCCGGTGGCGATGTGACCTTCGCGTTCACCGCCGCCGTCGCGGTCCTCATCATCGCGTGCCCGTGCGCGCTCGGACTCGCCACTCCGACGGCCCTGATGGTCGGTACCGGGCGAGGGGCACAGCTGGGCATCCTGCTGAAGGGCCCGGAGGTGTTGGAATCGACGCGACGCGTCGACACGATCGTGCTGGACAAGACCGGCACCGTGACGACGGGTGAGATGTCGCTGTCCGGGATCACCGTGGCCGACGGCTATGCGCGCGAACAGGTCCTGGGCTGGGCGGCATCGGTGGAGTCGGGATCGGAACACCCGATCGCGGCGGCCATCGTCGACGCGGGACGCGGCCACATCGACTCCCGCGTCCGTGATTTCGTGTCCACGCAGGGCGCCGGTGTCGCCGGGATCGTCGGCGACCGGTTCGTGACAGTGGTGTCGCCGAACACGATCGACGCGCCCCTGCCACCGCCGCTCGACGATGCGGTGGTCGTCGCGGAATCCGACGGCGCAACCGCGGTCGTCGTCCTGATCGCCGAGGATTCCTCCGAAGAGCCTGCCCGACAACCTGTTCCCGTCGCGGTTCTCGTGGTGGCGGACCAGGTCAAACCCTCGTCGGCCGCGGCGATCTCCGAGTTCCGGCGACTGGGTCTGACTCCGATGCTGCTGACCGGCGACAACGAGGGCGCCGCCCGGGCCGTGGCCTCGAGTGTCGGGATCGACGACGTCACCGCCGGGGTCAGTCCGAAGCGGAAGCTCGAGGTGATCGCCGAACTGCAGGAGCAGGGCCACGTGGTGGCGATGGTCGGGGACGGGATCAACGACGCCGCGGCGCTTGCGCAGGCGGATCTCGGCCTCGCGATGGGTACCGGCACCGACGTCGCGATGGCCGCCAGCGATCTGACGATCGTGAGCGGTGACCTGCGCGCGGTGGCCGATGCCATTGCTCTGGCGCGTCGAACCCTCGGCACCATCAAGGGAAACCTGTTCTGGGCCTTCGGGTACAACGTCGCGGCCATTCCTCTCGCCGCCGCCGGGATGCTGAATCCCATGATCGCCGGCGCGGCCATGGCGCTCTCGTCGGTGTTCGTCGTCGGCAACAGCCTGCGACTCCGCGGGTTCACGCCGCGGCGCTGATAGGAAACCGCCCTCGCCGGCTACGCCGACGACTCTTCGTCGTCTATGGTTCGCCGGCGGGCGGTTTTCGATCGGGTGCCCGACCGTCAGGCGCTGGTGGCGACCCGTGCCGCCGCGTGCCGCCCCGCGCGCCGGCCGAAGTAGGAGCCCTCGCCCAATTGCGTTCCGCTGCAGTATCCCTTGCAGTCCTGCGCGATGTTGGTGGCACTGGCCCCGGCGGCGTAGAGCCCGCGGATGACGGTGCCCGACTCGTCGAGCACCTCACCGTCGAGTGACGTCGCCATACCGCCCATGGTGAACCCGGCGTACATGGCCTTGCCGAGCGACAGGTCGTATGCCGCCCACGGTCCGGTGTCCTGGGGCTCGAGGAACTCGGGTGCCTTGTGGAAGTCGGGGTCTTCCTTCTTCGCTGCGTTCTCGTTGTAGCGGGCCATGGTCGCCTGCAGCTTGCCGTCGGGGATGCCGAGGTCCCGCTCCATCTCCTCGATGGTCTCCCAGCCGTCGATCAACGGGACCAGGTAGTTCTGCTTCTCGTTCATGTGCGACTCGTTGACGATGAGGTAAGCCACCGAATCAGGTTGCTCGAGAACGAATCCCGATGTCCGCGCATGGTAGGAGTCCTCGGTGACGAACCGCTCGCCGAATTTGTTCACGATGACGCCCATGACCATGCTGGCGGGCGGGTAGATCGGCGCGGTGATGAACGCCTTGTCCATGTATTTCAGTGCGGCGCCGACCGATCGGCCCATGCGCAGGCCGAGGCCGTCGTCGTAGGTGTTGCCGAGCACGAACGGCTTCTCGGCGAGATGCGGGGTGTGTTCGGCGACCATGTCGGGGTTCATCACGAAACCGCCGGCGGCGATGATCACCGAGTCCGCGCGGATGACGCCCTCGGCGTCGGGCGTCTTCCACGTCACGCCGACGACCGCACCCTGCTCGTCGACGACCAACTGGCGGGCGCCGGTCTCATACCGGACCTCGGCACCCAGCTCATCGAGGCGGGTGACGAGCAGATCGATGACCAGCTTCGCGCCCCCGGTCTCCCCGGGGACCGGGACCTTGTGGCCGCGCGGTGCGGGGACGGCCTGGTTCTTGAACGGCCAGACCTTCTCGTTGCCGGTGAACATCAGTCCCTCGGTGCCGGGCTGGATCACGGCCTTCTCCGGATAGAAGCTGCGCTCGAAGGTGAAGCCGAGCCCTTCGAGCCAGTTGAAGTGATCGACGCTGTCGACGCAGTAGGCGTGGATCTTGTCGGCCTCGGGTTCGATCGACACGGCGGTGAGGTACTTCTCCATCTCTTCGACGGAGTCGTCCTGGCCCGTGGCCTGCTGTACTGCGGTCCCGCCGCCGAGGTAGAAGAACCCACCGGAGAGCGAGGTGGTGCCGCCGGGCGCGGCGGCGCGCTCGAGCAACAGCACACGCGCGCCGTTGGCAGCGGCCTCGGCGGCGGCGCATCCGCCGGCGATGCCGAATCCGATCACGACGACGTCGACCTCGTCGGAGAACTCGCTCACCGAATCGACTGCGACGGTCTCGGGGATCTCGGTGCTGGTAGCCATGCCGCTCAGATTAGCGGACAAACTAGAACCTGTTCTAGTCTTGGTAACGATTCGTCGACGGGGTGCCGTCGGTGGTCACCGGCCGGTCTCGGACCATCAGACGCACGGCATATTCACAGGGTTCTCCGGTACCAAGGGATATGGCCTCCATCACGACGCGTCACGCATCCTCGCCGGCTCCTGCGCTGGCGGGCGTGGTAGCCGTCGGCGCGGCTCTCGCCGCGGGCGAACTGGCCGCCGTCCCGATCTCGCCCGACTCCTCCCCGTACTTCGCGGTCGGATCGTCGGTCGTCGACCATTCGCCCGAGGCCGTACGCAAGTGGGCCATCGAGACGTTCGGCGTCAACGACAAGCTCGCACTGTTCATCGGGATGGGCATCATCATCGCGGTACTCGCGGCGGCATGCGGATACCTCGAACGACGACGACCTCCGCTCGGCTCGGTGATCATCGGAGCCTTCGGGGTGGTCGGGATGCTGGCCGCACTCAACCGTCCCGATGCCGGTTGGACGCACGCACTGCCGTCGATCATCGCCGGCGTCGTCGGGATCGTCGTGCTGCGTGTCCTCATCGCGCAGCTACGTCCCAAGGGGGCGGAGTCCCCCGAGGCGGATCCCGACGCCGCGGGCGACGAGCCCACATCGGCTGTGCGGTCGGGTTTCTCGCGCCGCTTCGTGCTCACCGCCGGCGGTGTCGCGGCCGCCGCGGTGGTCGTCGGTGTCGTGGCCCGGCGAGTGCTCGCCGACACTGCGGGCGTCGTCGCCGACCGCGCCCGAGTGCTGTTGCCGCGTGCGGCGAGCCAGGCGCCGCCGATCCCGGCCGGTGCGCAGCTCGAGCTCTCGGGTGCAACCCCGTTCATGACCAGCAACGCCGACTTCTACCGCATCGACACCGCGTTGCAGGTTCCGACGCTCACGACCGACGAGTGGCGACTGCGGATTCACGGGGACGTCGACCGCGAGGTGACCCTGTCCTGGGACGACCTGCTCGCCATGCCGATGACCGAGCGGATCGTGACGCTCGCCTGCGTGTCGAACGAGGTCGGTGGCGACCTCGTCGGCAACGCCAAGTGGCTGGGGGTGCCGATGCGCGAGGTCCTCGATCTCGCCGGGGTGAGACCCGGGTCGGACATGTTGCTGTCCACGAGTGTGGACGGATGGACTTGCGGCACACCGATTTCGGCGGTGACCGATGGGCGCGACGCGCTTCTCGCCGTCGGGATGAACGGCTCGCCGCTTCCCCTCGAGCACGGATACCCGGTCCGGCAGGTGGTGCCGGGACTGTACGGGTACGTCTCGGCGACCAAATGGGTCATCGACTGGGAGATCACGCGGTTCTCCGAGGCCAAGGCCTACTGGACGACCCGCGGGTGGTCGGCGCTCGGCCCGATCAAGATGGCGTCGCGCTTCGACCGTCCGGCCGATGGCACCGAGCATCCGGCCGGGGAGGTCGTCGTGGCCGGCACCGCGTGGGCCCAGCACACGGGCGTCGAGCGCGTCGAGGTGCGCGTCGACCAGGGGCCATGGCAACCCGCGGAGCTGACGACGGAGTACAGCATCGACACGTGGCGGCAGTGGCGGTTCGCCTGGCAGGCGACCAAAGGCAACCACACCCTCGAGTGCCGGGCGATCGACAAGCAGGGCAAGCCGCAGATCGAGCGCTATCAGGCACCGGCACCCGACGGCGCGAGCGGACTCGACGACCGCACCTACACCATCGTCTAGGGCGACGCGGAGGCCAAGCCCGGAAAGACTCGGGAGGCCAGCGGGACGACATCTGTACAGACACCTGTCCAGAAACAGCGAAAACCGCAGCGTCAAGGGTTGAGTGAGGTATCTGACTCACCTGAGCTGTCGCTGAGAGCGCATGTTATGTTCATCGCACCTTTATGTGAGCCGGGTGACAGCCATCCTGTCCCATCCGAGCACCTCGTGACCTGCGTCAGGTCGTCCGCTGCGCCCACACATGGCGGAGCTGCACGATCTGGAAGCGGGTCACCTCGTTGACAAGACGCGCCGAGTCCTGGCGCCGAACCGCGGCGCTGCTCGATGGCGCCGGACCAGACAGGTGAGATAGATGACAGTGGGTGTCGTGCGCGAGACGGCCGAGGGGGAGCGCCGGGTGGCGCTGGTCCCGAAGGTCGTCGCCGCGCTGGTGGGCAAGGGTGTGCCCGTCGTGGTGGAGTCGGGGGCCGGTCTCGGCGCTCTGATCCCCGACGAGGCGTACACCGAGGCCGGTGCGACGATCGGCGATCCATATGGGTCCGATGTGGTCCTGAGGGTGTCGCCGCCGTCGGATTCGGAGATCGCGAAGCTGCGGAGCGGGCAGAAGCTGATCGGCTTTCTCGCGCCGCGCAACGCCGACAATCAGATCGCCACATTGCGGGAAGCGGGCGTGGAGGCGTACGCGGTGGAAGCCATTCCGCGTATCTCGCGCGCCCAGGTGATGGACGCGCTGAGTTCGCAGGCGAATGTCGCAGGTTACAAGTCGGTCGTGGTGGCCGCGGATGTGTCGACGCGGTTCTTCCCGATGCTGACCACGGCGGCCGGCACGGTGAAGCCGGCGACGGTGCTGGTCCTGGGTGTCGGTGTGGCCGGGCTGCAGGCCTTGGCCACGGCCAAGCGTCTGGGTGCGCGGACCACCGGTTACGACGTGCGTCCCGAGGTCGCCGAGCAGGTCCGTTCGGTCGGCGCGCAGTGGCTCGATCTGGGCATCGACGCCGCCGGTGAGGGCGGGTACGCCCGTGAGCTCACCGACGACGAGCGCGCGCAGCAGCAGCAGGCTCTCGAAGACGCGATCAAGGGTTTCGACGTGGTGATCACCACTGCGCTGGTGCCGGGTCGTCCGGCTCCGCGTCTGGTGACCGCGGCCGCGGTCGAGGGTATGAAGCCGGGCAGTGTGGTCGTCGACCTCGCCGGTGAGACCGGCGGTAACTGCGAGCTGACCGAGCCGGGTCAGACCGTCGTCAAACATGACGTCACCATCGCCGCTCCGCTGAACCTGCCGGCGACGATGCCCGAGCACGCCAGCGAGCTGTACTCGAAGAACCTGCTGGCCCTGATCGAGCTGATGCTCGACGACAACGGCTCCATCACACCGGATTTCGACGACGAGGTCGTCGCGGCGGCGTGTGTCACCCGTACCGAGCAGGAGGTGTCTGCCTGATGTATGCCGGTCTTCTCGCGAATCTCGCGATCCTGGTGCTCGCCGGGTTCGTCGGTTTCGCCGTCATCTCCAAGGTCCCCAACACCCTGCACACCCCGTTGATGTCGGGCACCAACGCCATTCACGGCATCGTCGTGCTCGGTGCACTGGTCGTGCTGGGCAAGTTGCCCGCCGACGCCGGGTGGGGTGTGCGCATCATCGCGTTCGTCGCGCTGGTGTTCGGCACGCTCAACGTCATCGGTGGCTTCGCGGTCACCGACCGGATGCTGGGCATGTTCAAGGGTAAGAAAGAGGTGGCCAAGTGAACGGCTCCCCAGAGACTTCTGTGTCACAGCTGGTACTCGCGGCGGGTGCGCATACCCCGAGTGAGGGCGTCGGCTACCTGGTGACCGCGCTCTACATCGTGTCGTTCTCCCTGTTCATCTACGGCCTGATGGGTCTGACCGGGCCGAAGACCGCGGTGCGTGGCAACTGGATCGCCGCCGTGGGTATGGGTCTGGCGGTCGCCGCCACCCTGCTCTACGTGTGGAACGAGGGGGCGGTCGGTTCCGACGGTCACTCCACCGAGGGCGTGCCCACGATCAACTGGGTGCTCATCGCCGTTGGTCTGATTCTCGGTGTGGCGCTGGGTATCCCGCCCGCACTCAAGACCAAGATGACGGCCATGCCGCAGCTGGTGGCGCTGTTCAACGGCGTCGGCGGCGGTACCGTCGCGCTCATCGCGTGGGCCGAGTTCATCGAGACCTCCGGGTTCTCGTCGTTCCACAACGTCGAACCGGCCTCGCCGCTGGTGATTGGTTCGCTGATCGCCGCGATCATCGGGTCGGTCTCGTTCTGGGGATCGCTGGTGGCCTTCGCCAAGTTGCAGGAGATCATGCCCAAGGGGTTGGAGAAGACCTTCGTCTCCAACGCGAAGCTGTTTCAGGCCGCCAACATCGTGTTGCTGATCGTGGCGCTCGGGCTGGCGATCTACCTCGGTGTCGACGCCTCCAACGGTGGCGGCGCGAGTGTCTGGTGGATGGTCGGGGTCCTGGTCGCCGCGGGCGTGATGGGTCTGTTCGTGGTGTTCCCCATCGGTGGTGCGGACATGCCGGTGGTCATCTCGCTGCTCAATGCGATGACCGGTCTGTCGGCTGCGGCCGCGGGTATCGCGCTGGACAACACGGCGTTGATCGTGGCCGGCATGATCGTCGGCGCGTCGGGTTCGATCCTGACCAACCTCATGGCCAAGGCCATGAACCGGTCGATCCCCGCGATCGTGTTCGGTTCGTTCGGTGGCGGCGATGCCGCTGCCGCGGGCGGTCCGGGTGCGGCCGGCGGCACGGTCAAGGCGACCTCGGCTGCCGACGCCGCGATCCAGATGGCGTATGCCAACCAGGTCATCGTCGTCCCGGGTTACGGTCTGGCCGTGGCGCAGGCCCAGCACGCGGTCAAGGAGATGGCGAAGCTGTTGGAGGCCAAGGGTGTCGAGGTCAAGTACGCGATCCACCCGGTCGCCGGCCGCATGCCCGGTCACATGAACGTGCTGCTCGCCGAGGCCGATGTCGAGTACGACTCGATGAAGGAGATGGACGACATCAACGGCGAGTTCAGCCGGACCGACGTCGCCATCGTCATCGGCGCCAACGACGTCACCAACCCCGCGGCGCGCAATGATCCGAGCAGCCCGATCCATGGGATGCCGATCCTCAACGTCGACGAGGCGCGATCGACCATCGTGCTCAAGCGGTCGATGAGTTCGGGTTACGCCGGCATCGAGAACCCGCTGTTCTTCGCCGACGGCACCAGCATGCTCTTCGGCGACGCCAAGAAGAGCGTCGACAGCGTCATCGAGGAACTCAAGGCGCTCTAGCGTTTTCACGTTTCTCCCGAGGCCCCGGCAACCGTTCTGGTTGCGGGGCCTCGGCTGTTTCTCGGCGGGAAACATCTCGATACGTTGAATCGAGCGCCGTCACCTGTCAAGATGGTTATGTGTCGGGTTTTGTGTTCGTCAGCGGGCGGTCGAGCCTCGATTTCGCGGGTACGATGCTGTGGCGTCGAACCATACGTACCGAACTCCTCGGCGACTCCGGTGACCTGTCCCGGTGGTTCTCCGAAGCGGGACTCTTCGACCTGGTGGACGATCCGGACACCGTGGACATCGAGTACGCCCGACGGGTTCGTGAGGCGATCTACGACGTGGTGGTCGGTTGCCTCGGCTCCGGCGACGACACGTCCGTCGGCAGGATGAACTTCGATCCCGAGTCCGCTGCCGTGCTCAATTCTGCTGCCGCCACGCCTCTGCCCACTGTCACGCTGGACATCGACGGAATGGCGAAAGTGACAGGGACGACTCGTAATGGATTGAGTCTGCTCGCGCGGGACGCCATCGAGTTGCTCGCGTCCGCCGACCTCGCCAAGATGCGCGAGTGCTCGAACCCTGACTGCACCCGGTTGTTCGTGGACGTGTCGCGCGGCGGCTCACGGCGGTGGTGTGGCATGGCCGAATGCGGCAATCGCAAGAAGGCGGCGGATTATCGACGCCGCCACAAGGAACTCTCCACCTGAATCCTCTCCGCGAGGAAGTTCTCCCGTTACTCGGTCGATCATCGCCGGTGCCGGGTCCTCACGATTCTGCGCCCCGGACGGTCGTCGGGCGCGGGTGGCCGCGCAGCCGTGTTACGGCGTCATGACGGCTCTGAAACGACGGAAATACCTGGTAGTGCCGCGTATCCGAATTTGAGTAACCTCCTTGACAGGTGACGAATCGAAGGTACACACTCGGTGCAATCCGTAACCGGTTAAGCCGGTGACGGAGTCCCGGGAAGTCATCTACGGTGCGCCGCTGCGCCGTCTCCTTCTGTCGAGAGAGATCGAACTCCATTGACGAAACCACCACTCGCGGCCTCGACGACCGCGCCCACGACCCTCACCCCAGCCGAAGTCGCCGGTCGCCTGGAGCGACTGCCCTGGTCGCCCGTGCAGCGAAACCTGTTCCTGGTCATCGCAACTGCGTGGTTCTTCGATTCCATCGACCTGGGGGCGATGACCTTCTTGCTCTCACCCATCAGCGACCACTTCGATCTCAGCCCGGCGCAGACCGGCGTACTGGGGAGTGCGAGTTTCGCCGGGATGTTCTTCGGTGCCATCGGTGCAGGAGCGCTGGCCGACCGGTTCGGTCGCCTGCGTGTCTTCAAGTACAGCATCGTGATCTGGGGGCTCGCCAGCGTCGGCCTCTCGTTCGCTTGGTCGTACGAATCGATGCTGGCCTTCCGGTTCGTGCTGGGAATCGGTATGGGGGCTGAATTCCCGGTCGCTGCAGCAATTCTCGCCGAATTCATGCCGTCGTCGAAACGTGGCCGGTATGCGACCCTGCTGGAGGGAGCGTGGCCGCTCGGATTCATCTCTGCCGGCACGCTCTCCTATCTCCTGGTCGCCTCGCAATTCGGCTGGCGGGGCTTCTTTCTCATGCAGGCCGGGCTCGCCGTGATCGCGTTGATCGTCCGCAGGAACTTGCCTGAGTCACCGCGGTGGCAGATCGCCAGGGGCCATGAGGCGGACGCCGAACGAACGCTCAGCGCCTTCGAGCAGCGGGTGCGGGAGGCCACCGCCGAACCACTTCCCGACTACAGGCCGATTTCGGACGCCGGACCCGGCACGGCGGGTGGCGGGTTGCGAGCGCTTCTCGACGTCCGCAACAGAGCACGCACCTTGACCGTGTGGGCGGTGTGGTTCTGCCTGATGACCGGCTACTACGGGTTGACCACGTGGATCGGTAAGCTCCTCACCGACAGCGGTCTGGATGTCGCGAAGAGCATCGGATTCGTTTTGGCCATGGCGCTCTGGGGGATTCCCGGGTTCCTGTCCGCCGCCTATCTCATCGAGCGTCTCGGGCGTCGATACTGCCTGGCGGGATACACCGTAGGTTCCGGAATCGCCGCCTTCTTCTACGGCCAGAGCTCGGAAACCGTCGAGCTCATCGTCGCCGGATCCTTCTTGCAGTTCTTCTTCTTCGGAATGTTCTCTTCCATCTTCGCCTACACCCCGGAACTGTTCGCGACCCATAGCCGCGGCACCGGCGTCGGATCTGCCACTGCCATGGGTCGTCTCGGCTCCGTGTTCGGTCCGCTCGCCGTCCCGGCACTGCTCGGCTTCGGCGGAACCGGACTCGTATTCACGACCAGCGCCGTGCTTTTCGCCATTGGCGCGGGTGTCGTCCTGACCCTTCTGCCCGAGACGAAGAACGCCGTACTCGAGCAGATCGACTGATCCTCACCACACGAATCACAGAAAGTCATCAGATGAACACCGAGGAATACCTGTACTTCGTGCATCGCGCCTTCGCGGGGATGCTCGACGCGCTCGGCGAGATCGGCGACGACCAGGCCAATCAGGCACCGCCCCTCGCCGGGGCGAACCCGCCGTGGGCCATCGCATTCCACTGCACCGAGGTCGCCGAGTACTGGATCGGGCACCTCATCGCCGGCCGACCCAGTGATCGCAACCGAACGGCCGAGTTCACGGCAAGCGGATCGATCGACGACCTCCGACAGCGGATCGCCGCACTGGAGGGCCGACTGGACGGCGACCTCGCAGGCTTCGATCCTGATGCGCCGCTGCGGAACACCCCGCCGGGCGACTACGAGGGTCCGGCTCGTCCACTGTCGCCGAGCGGTGTGCTGCTGCACGTGCTGGAGGAACTCGCTCAGCATCACGGGCAGATCGAACTATCTCGCGACGCGCTGACGGCCCTGGCCGCAGGACGGCGGTGATCGGCCATGCCCATGAGCAGCCGGACTCGTTCGGCGCATCCAGGTTTCGATGACCTCGAAGTCACTCGACTCAGCCGGCGGCCGGGCGTCAAATGGTCTCGTGCGCGCGCCGACGGGACTATTCCGGCATGGGTCGCCGACATGGACTTTCCCATCGCACCGCCGATTCGCGACGCGCTCGTCGAGTCGATCGAGAAGGGGGATCTCGGATACCCCGACTGGTTGGGTGGGACACCACTCCGTAATGCGTTCGCCCGGCGAATGGCCGACCGATACGGATGGGTCGTCGACCCCGCGCGGGTGCGCGAGCAGACCGACCTCATCCAGGCATTGCAGTTGCTCCTCAGGCTGAGTACCGGTCCGGGCGACGCGGTGGCGATCCAGACTCCGAACTATCCTCCCTTCCTCGCGACGCTGGCGAGGATGGGACTGCAGACTGTCGACGTGCCTTTTCGCCGAACGTCGTCGGGATGGTGTCTGGACTTCGACGAGTTCGAGCGGGCGCTCGAGCGTCGACGGCCGAAGGTGCTCGTTCTCGTGAATCCGCACAACCCCACCGGTCGGGCGCACTCCCGGGCGGAACTGACCCGAATCGCGGAACTGGCGGAGAGGTTCGACCTCCTGGTCATCAGTGACGAGATCCACGCAGACCTCGTGTATCACCCGCACGGCCACATTCCCTTCGGATCGCTCGGCGATGAGGTGGCGGCACGAACGGTGACAATCACCTCGGCGGGCAAGGCATTCAATCTGGCCGGGTTGCGCTGCGCAGTCGTCCACTACGGGTCGTCGAAGCTCTTAGGCCGCCGCGATGCGGAGCCGCCGGATCTCTACGGGACGGTGTCGGTGCCGGGGGTGGTCGGGCATGTCGCGGCGTGGGAGAAGGCATCGGACTGGCACTCCGACCTCATCCGTGTGCTGGATCGTAACCGGAGGCGGGTGCACGAATTTCTTGTCGGCGAAGTTCCCGAGGCCGTGCATCACCTTCCCGATGCCACATACCTGAGCTGGGTGGACGTTTCGGCGTATGGGCTCGACGATCCGGTGGACACGATCCGTCGCCGCGGTCGCGTTCTCGTCGACGGCGGCCGCGGATTCGGTGAATCGAGTGCGGCGTATGTGCGGATTAACTTCGCCACCTCGGAGTCGATTCTCGAACAGATCCTGGAAGGAGTAGCTGCCGGACTCATCCGGTGACTCTCGTCGAGATGAGGACCGGTCAGGAATCGAGAAGCGGCCGGCTGCGCCATCACCGTACTGTCGGTGCATCGCCTGATCTCAACGGAGGGAAAACATGTCTCTGTCACTTCGGTCCCTGTCGCTCTGGTACCAGCGAAGGACCAACGAGCGCACCGTCGCCCGCATCCGCAAGAAGTCCGGATCGATGTGGGGGATGGAGATGCTCATCCTGCGCACGACCGGTCGACGCTCAGGTCTCGCGCGCGAGACACCACTCAGCTGGTTCCCCGACGGCGACGACTGGCTGGTCGTCGCATCGGGCGGCGGCAAGCGGAATCCGGACTGGTTCGCCAACCTGACCGCCCATCCCGATGGCGTGTCGGTCGAGCGACACGGGGAGGCCCCGGTGCCGGTGACGCCGGTCGTCCTCGGCGCGGACGAACGCAGCACGGCGTGGAAGCGGGTTGTCGAGGCGCAACCCCGATACGCCAAGTACCAGAAGAAGTCCTCGCGCGAGTATCCGCTCGTGAGGCTCGTCGCGCGTTCGTGATCGGTGGTCCGAAACGGGGCGGTAGGAGCTGGGCGGACCGGCAGGCGGCGCGGTCAACGGGCAACTCAAGAGTGTTCCGCGGAACACTCGTGACCTCGGGTTGAGCCCCGAAAGACTGTCGGTGCCGGGCGATACCTTGTTGCTGTACTTCTCGTTCGGTTCAGGGGGTTGCGTTGGGGGTCAGTGCTTTTCGTTCGTGTGGGGATGTGTCGTCGATGTTCGATGATGCGGATCCGGTCTTATTGTCGGATGAGGTGCTCGAGGCGCGGGTGTTGGGGTATGCCGCGCAGATCACGGCGTTGACAGCGGATTTCCTGGAATTGGTGGCGGAGTTGGATGAGCGGGAGTCGTGGCGGGGGCCGGGGATTCATTCGCTGGCGCACTGGTTGTCGTGGAAGGCAGGCATCGCGCCGCGAACGGCGCATGAGCAGTTGAGGGTCGCCAAGGCGATGCGAGAATTGCCGGTGATCCGCACGGCGTTTCGCGAAGGTCGGTTGTCGTATTCGAAGGTCCGCGCCCTGACACGGGTGGCTACGCCTGAACGTGAGCAGGAGTTGGTGAATCTGGCGTTGTCGACGACGGCGAGTCAGTTGGATCGGGCGGTGCGGGCGATGGGCCAGATCGACCGCAACCGTGGCGTCGAAGAGGAAAGCCGGCCGCCGGTGGAGTCGACGGGGCGGTGGAAGTGGAACGATGACGGGTCGTTGTCGGTGTCGTTGCGGTTGAGTCCTGTGGATGGTGCGCGGTTCCTGGCTGGGTCGGTGCGGGCGGAGTATGAACGCACCCGGACTTGTGATGACCAGGATCTTCCTACGGTGGAGAGTGTTCCGCGGAACACTGAAGCCGGTTCGGCATCTGAGGATTCGGAGGTGGTTCCGTCTCGGCGTCGGGATCTGTGGCGGCAGGTGCCGTCGAATGTGGCGCCGGCGGTGGTGGCGATGGCCGACATGGTGCATGACGGGATCGCGATGCCCGATCTTGCGCCAGGTGCGGAGATCCTCATTCATGCCGGTGAGGGGGTGGAGTCGGCTCATCTCGATGATGGTCCGGGGTTGTCGGAGGTTGAGGTGGCCGAAGCCCGGTGCGGGGCGTCGACGCGGGATGTGGTGAGCCGCAGGATTGCTGGCCAGCCGGGGAAGCTGGCGTTGTTGGGGGTGGGGCGTCGGAAGCGGGCGCCGAACAAGGCGTTGGTGCGGGCGTTGTTCGTGCGGGATCGGTGTTGTCAGGTGCCGGGGTGTGGGCGGACGCGTCATCTGCATGCCCATCATGTGGTGTTCTGGTCGGCGGGTGGGCGGACCGATCCGGACAATCTGATCTTGTTGTGTGGGTCGTGTCATCGGGCGTTGCATCTGGGCGAGTTCGCGATCACCGCGCATGGGTTGCAGCGGTTCACGTTTCAACGCCCGGACGGCGCCGAGATCGAGGTGGCGCCGCTGACGTCGAAACCGAGTGGGTGGCAACCGAACCCTGCGATAGGTATCGACGCGACGGTCCCGATCGGTGGGGGTCGGATGGACCTCGGTTACACCACCGAGGTGCTCTACGCCGTCTGGGAGTGGAAGGAAAGCAGGTCCTATCGCGCCGACCCAGCCAGGTCGGCGGCGTAGTCGTCGATCGTCGTCGAGATAGACGGCTCCGGGCCGGTTCGGCGATGAGTTCTGGCGAGTACGGGTGTCTATCCCTGCACAACACACTCGCATCACTCGCCAGGAGAACATCATGAGCCGCAACACCGTCACCGCAGGCACCGCCGACCCGGCGGCCACGGCCGCCGCCGATCCGCAACCCGTCCGACGGAACTGGCGTCGCACAACGGGAATCGTCATCAGTGTGCTGATCGGCGCCTTCTTGGTCTTCGACATCGTGATCAAGCTGACGCGCCCGCAGGAGGTGGTCGATTCCATGGCCAAGCTCGGCTTCCCGGTCGACCAGGCGCTTGTCATGGGTATCGTCCTGCTGGTCTGTCTCGTTGTGTTCGCCATCCCGCGCACCGCAGTCCTCGGCGCCCTCGGGATCACGGCCTACCTCGGAGGCGCGGTCACCGCCAACATGAGGATCGAGGCACCGCTGTTCGACACGGTCCTGTTCGCGGTCTACCTCGGCGTGCTGATGTGGATCGGTCTGGCCCTGCGCCGCCCCGAGTTGCTGAAGGTGGCCGGCCTGAAGCGCTGAGCGTCGCCATCCTCCAACCGGCCAAGCACCCGTTACCGATCTGGGATCGGACGGGTGCGGGGTCGTTGTGCATCTCTCGTACCGTTACGCGAGTGACTGGTGTGACCAGAGTGAAGCGCACGAAACTGGCGGCGGCAGCGACGATCGCGATCGCCGCCCTCGGCGGGGTGGCGGTCGGGACGCTGCCCGGGCCGGACGCCTCCGTCGTGACTACGGCCTCCGAGCTTGACCCGGCCGGCCTGTACAACAGCGCGCAGTCGAAGTTCGCCGGAGGCGACGTCGCGGGCGGACTCGAACTCCTCCAGCAGGTCCTCGCGGTGGCGCCGGCCGATACCGACGCGCTTGCACTCCAGGCGATCTGGTCGGACCAGATCGACGACGTCGTCGCGGGACGCTCGGCCCTGAACCGGTTGTCGATGATGAATCCGTCCCTGGCGACGACGGCCCGCAACATCATCTCGGGTGTGGCGACGGCGGCGCAGATCGTCCCCGACACCACTCCCAAGGCGGTGTCGGGACGCCCGGCGATCGTCGTGCTCGGGTACGGCCTGAACGCGAACGGAAAGATGGCGCCGGAGCTCGTCAATCGCGTCTCCGCGGCGAAGGCCCAGGCGGAACTGACCACCAACACGCCGATCGTCGTCACCGGAGGTGTCCCGAAGAAGGGCATCACCGAAGCAGCCGCGATGCGGACCTGGCTCGAGAACAACGGTGTCAGTGCGAACCGGATCCTCGTCGAGGACAAGTCCGGGTCTACGGTGGCCAATGCGCAGAACACCGCCGAGATCCTGCGCGCACAGGGAATCCGGGACATCGTGCTCGTCACGTCGCCCAACCACATCCGGCGCGGGGCGGCGGACTTCGGTGCCATGGGCCTGCGCGTCGTCGGGACACTCACCACCGCGACGGACCTGGAGAAGTACCGGACCCCGCTGGCCAAGGCGCAGCAGACCGGCATACGTGTGGAGGCCACCCGGACCGCGCGTATCCCGGCTACCCATGAGCCCGGGCTGCTGCCGCAGAACCTACCCGAGACCGGCCCCGGATTGATCCCGGAGATCGGTGGCCGGATCCTCCAAGAGCTTCTGAAGGCGGGATCGTCGGCCTGACGGGCCGATCTCCCCGCACCGGGCGGCGGAGTCCGGTGAAGTGAATCACAGTGTTGCGCTGCTGCCCTGCGGTTTCACAGCTTCCTGACGGCAGAGTTCATCTGGAGTCAACAAACCGTCGGTAAGTTCGGACATATGCGAACAAAGGGGAGTCGGGGCCCCCGAATTCGCGAGGTGGTGCGGTACGACCTACCGGCATCTCTCGTCGTTTTCCTTGTGGCCCTGCCATTGTCATTGGGCATCGCGATCGCATCGGATGCCCCCGTGCTCGCCGGTCTCATCGCCGCGGTCGTCGGCGGGATCGTCGCCGGTCTGATAGGCGGTAGCGCACTCCAGGTTTCAGGACCGGCCGCGGGCCTGACCGTGGTGGTCGCCGACATGGTCGCCAATTTCGGTTGGCGCGTCACATGTTTCATCACCGTCGGTGCGGGTCTGTTGCAGATCCTGTTCGGCCTGAGCCGGGTCGCAGGTGCCGCGCTGGCCATCGCTCCCGTGGTCGTCCACGCGATGCTCGCCGGGATCGGCATCACGATCGCGTTGCAACAGATCCACGTGCTCCTCGGCGGCAGCTCGGCCAGCAGTGCATGGGAGAACGTGACGTCGCTGCCGGCCGGGATCGCCGACATCGAGACGTCGGACGCGCTCGTGGGAGGCACCGTGATCGCGCTTCTCCTCATCTGGCCACTGATGCCCTCGGCGGTGCGCAAGGTGCCGGGACCGCTCGTCGCTATCGTCGGGGCGACGGCACTGACCATCGTCTTCGGCCTGGACGTCGAACGGATCAGTATCGACGGCAACTTCTTCGAAGCGATCACGCTTCCGGAGCTACCGGACAGCAGTTGGGGCGCAGTGCTTCTCGGAGTGTTGACGGTCGCCCTGATCGCGAGTGTCGAGTCCCTGCTGTCAGCGGTCGCGGTGGACAAGATGCACACCGGCCCACGCAGCGATCTCAACCGGGAGCTGCTCGGTCAGGGCAGTGCGAACATCACCTCCGGGATGCTCGGCGGGTTGCCCGTCACCGGAGTGATCGTGCGCAGCACCACCAACGTCAACTCCGGGGCGCGAACGTCGGCCTCGGCGGTAATGCACGGTGTGTGGGTGCTCGTCTTCGCGGCACTGCTCACCGGTCTCGTCGAACAGATCCCCATGGCCGCGCTGGCCGGCCTGCTGGTGGTCATCGGTATCCAGCTGGTCAAGCTGGCGCACATGAAGATCGCGCTGCGGACGGGCGACCTGTGGGTGTACATCATCACGGTGCTCGCGGTCGTCTTCCTCAACCTGCTCGAAGGTGTCGCGATCGGTCTGGCAGTGGCGATCGGACTCGTCGTCTGGCGGGTGGTTCGCGCCGAGATCACCTCGGAGGCAGGCAGTACCGACGACAAGCGTCAGTGGACCGTACGTGTTCGCGGTTCGCTGAGCTTCCTGTCGCTGCCGAAACTGAACAAGGCGTTGTCACAGGTGCCGGACGGGGCGCACCTGACACTGGAACTCGACACCGACTTCCTCGATCACGCGGCGATGGAGATGCTCGAGGACTTCCGTTGGGCGCACGAGGCCGGCGGCGGCACGGTCCTCCTGGTGGAGAAGGGTCGCGCTCGGCTCGTCGACGCCCCTCGACGGCCACCGCGGCGCCACACGTCCGGATTCGCCGGTCTGACGCCGTGGCGTAACCGAACCGGGTCGGAGGCGTCCGCGTCCCCGGACCGTCCGGCCGCACTCAGATCCGTTCTCGGCGGCGTCGACGAGTACGAGAACGAGCACGCCGACGCCCTCCGCGCCATGCTCGCCGATGTCACCGAGTCCCAGGATCCCGACTCGTTCTTCGTGACGTGTGCCGATTCGCGATTGATGCCGAACATCATCACGGCGAGCGGCCCGGGGACCTCTTCACGGTGCGCAACGTGGGCAATCTGATACCGACCGACAGCGACGACGACGTATCCGTGGAGGCCGCACTCGAATTCGCCATCGGCGAGTTGGGTGTGTCGTCGATCGTGGTCTGCGGCCACTCGTCGTGCGGGGCCATGCATGCGCTGCTCGACCGCGAACAGGTCGATGTATCCGACCTCCCGGCCGGATCCGAGAGCACGCCGATCCAGCGATGGCTCAAGCACGCGATCCCCAGCCGGGTGGCCTTTCGGCACGGACACCCCGCCGGGCGCGCCGCGGCCGAGCTGGGACTGGCCGAGGTCGACCAGCTGGCCGTCGTGAACGTGGCCAAGCAGATCGAGACCCTGGCGCGGCACCCGCTCGTCGGGCGCGCCGCAGCAGAAGCGCGGCTACGCATCGTCGGTCTGTACTTCGACATCGCCACCGCGCGGGTCTACGAGGTCACCCAGCAGAGCATCGCACCGGTCGTCGAGGCGGCAGCCGCGCGACCGTGAACGCCGGTCGGAAAGGCGCCGTCCATGGACGAGTGTGGGCTGAGGCGCCGGTGTCGACGGTCTGTTGCTACAAGCCGGCGGCCGCCTGCACGGCCGCCTGCACGCCGTGCCCGGCGACGACGATCGGTTCGATGGAGCGCAGGGTGCGGCACAACACGAACGCACCTTCCAGCGCGGTCAGGGTGATCAACGCCAGCCGTCGACGCTCCGGCTCGGTGATCTCGAGTTGTCCGAACCACGTTGCGAGGCCGGTCAACCAGCTCTCGAAAACCTCGGCGGATTCCAGCCTGAGACGCTCGTTGGTACTCGCCACCTCCAGTGCGATGGTCTCGATGGAGCAGGCCTCGCTGTAGTCCTGCGACTCCAACAGTTTTCCGGCGTTCTCGAACAGCGTCGGGATGCCGGTCAGGGGGTCGGTCGTCTCCAGCTGGGCGCCGACGAACGCGCCGTAGCGCAACCCTTCGCGTCGGATGACCTCGACGCTGATCGCTTCCTTGCCGCCGGGGAAGTGATGGTAGATCGAACCGTAGGGCGCTTCAGCCGCCGCCGAGATCTGTTTGATGCCGGTGGCCGGCATGCCCTGCCGCCGGTACAGCTCTGCGGCTGCCTCCAGGATCCGGTCGCGAGTAGCGGAATCTGCCATGACGTCTCCATCCCTTGCGCATCGTGCCGATGCCAGCCTATCTTGCTTCTAAGTAGAACGATCTATCTAGGAGGCGACGTGCCCACAGTCGACGTGCCGGCCGGCTCCATCTCCTACGAAGACACCGGCGGTCCCGGGCCGATCCTGGTACTCGGCCACGGGTTGCTGATGGACGGCCGGCAGTGGCGCAAGGTGATCCCGCTGCTTGCCGAATTCCGTTGCATCACACCGACGCTCCCGATGGGGGCGCACACGGAGCCGATGCACGCCGACGCGGACCTCACCGAGACGGGTGTGGCATCGATCCTTGCCGACTTTCTCGATGCCCTCGACCTCGATGACGTGACGCTCGTCCTGAACGACTGGGGCGGTGGTCAGTTCGTGATCTCCCAAGGCCGGGACAAGCGCGTTGGGAGGTTGGTGTTGGCATCGTGCACGGCTTTCGACAACTATCCTCCCGAGCCGGCGCGCCCCGCGGCGCTGTTGTGCCGAGTGCCCGGCGGCGGGTGGATTCTCACCCGGATGCTGGGCACTCGATTCTTCCGGCACAGCACACGGGCGTATGGCGCGCTGACGAAGTCGGGGATTCCGGACTCGCTGTTCGACGAGTGGTTCCGACCCGCTGTCGAAAACGCTTCGATCAGAAGGGATCTGGTCAAGTTCGCCACGGGCGCGCCCTCCCGCCGCAGGCTGCTCGAACTGTCGGACATGATGCGGCGGTTCGATCGCCCGGTGCTCGTGGTCTGGGCAAGGGAGGACCGGATGATGCCCCTTGAGCATGCGGACCGCCTCGTCGAGCTCTTCCCGAACGCATCCAAGGTCGTCGTCGACGATTCGTGGACTCTCATCCCGGAAGACCAGCCGGAGGCGATGGCCGACCTGCTGCGCGGGTTCGTCAGATGACGCGTCGTCGCCCCGCCGGTGGCGATACCGGTTGCGCGATGTTGCCGACGATGTAGCTCGCCTGCCTCTCGTTGCCGAGCGCCGAAGCGCGACGGCCGATTGCCGGCACCGTCCTGCATGTCAGAACATCACCGATCGGAAGTGGGTGACGAACCGCTCGTCGTCGTAGAGATGGAACGCGATCCCCGGCGGCTGACCGCGGTTGACGACCTCCCGGCCTTCGAACGGCAGGTTCAGTGTCGACGACACACCCGGTGCGATGCACAGCGGGCGGTCGGCGAACGTGGTCACCGCCGGGGTGTGGGCGTGTCCACACAGGAACGCGACGATGTTCGGGTGCTGATCCACCAGGGCGGCGAGGCGGCCCTCGTCGCGCTGGCGGATCGAGTCCATGAACGGCATCAGCAGGTCGACCGGCGGATGGTGAAAGGCGATGAACACCGGTGTCGCCACGGACGTCGCGGTGAGCCGGTCTGACAGCCAGGAGATGGTCGCGTCGTCGAGACGACCGTCGTTGCGTCCGGGTATCGAGCTGTCGCACATCAGGAAGAGGACGTCGGAGCCGTCGCGCCCGCGCACCGTCCGCGCGTGATTGATCGGACCAGAGGTCTCGGTGCCGATCAGGGCCGCGCTGAACGGTTCCCGGACATCGTGGTTGCCGGCGGTGATGAGCATCGGCAGCGGACTCTCCAGCACCCCGTACGCCTCGCGGTACTCGCTCGCGGCACCTTCATCGGCGATGTCACCGGTGACCAGCAGGACGTCGATCCCGGCGGCGCGGGCGTTGATATAGCTCAACGTCGACTGGATACGGGCCCGATTGAACCGCGTCCCGTTGAAATGCAGGTCGCTGATGTGGGCGACAACGAACACGAAGAGCTCCTGTCACGGTTCCTGACTCCCACGAGGCTAACCGCAGCCAGGGTCCGACGACGCATCGCCTCAGGGCCGCGAGGCGCAACGCACTCCCATGACGTCGGTGTGGTTCAGCCCGCTCGGGTGCCGGCTCCCCTGTAACGCACAGCGGCCGGCGAGCGACATCGATGATGAGTCGCCGACCTGCCAACCCCCGACCTGGCAGGTCGGCGACCGTCTTTGTCTCCGTCGATGCAAGACTTCGGCGCTGTTTGCATTCTCCCGAGTTCACGCGCACACTGGCGAGCGGTGTTAGTTGCGCTCTGCAACTAATTGCAAAGAGCAAGTAAAACTTTCGGGTAGGCGGTGAGGACAGTGCTCGATCAACACGCGATCGACGACCTCTTCGAGACCCTTCTGCGCTTCGTCCGCATCCGCGAACGGGCGGTCCACACGACGTTCCGTACGCGTGAGGGCGAGTTCGAGGCCGCGGCGTTCAAGGCACTCTTCCCGCTCGCGCGACGGTCGATGCGATCGCGCGACCTCGCCGAGACGATGAATGCCGACCCGTCGACGGTGAGTCGGCATGTGGCTCAGCTCGTGGAGCACGGCCTGATCCGCCGCGAGGCGGACCCGGACGACGGGCGCGCCACCATGCTCGTCATCACCGCCGCCGGACGGGATCGCGTCGTGGCCATGCGCGAGATGCGTCGCGCCGCCATGGCCGATGTCATGGCCGACTGGACCGACGACGAACTCCACACCCTCGTGACACTTCTCGGGCGGTTCGTCGATGCCGCCGACGCAGCCCTGCACCCGGCGTGCCCGGACCGCAGCCCGGACACAGATGCGAATGACCCGAAAGGACGACAGTGACAGACTCTTCGGCCGCCGACACGGTGAACCACGACGAGGAGGTCGCCGGCGCCGGACTGACCCATCGCCAGATCCTGACCATCCTGGCCGGACTCATGCTGGGCATGTTCCTCGCCGCTCTCGACCAGACCATCGTGTCGACGGCGATCCGGACCATCGCCGACGATCTGCAAGGGTATGACCTGCAGGCCTGGGTGACCACGGCCTACCTCGTCACCGCGACGATCGTGACCCCCTTGTACGGCAAGCTGTCCGATCTCCACGGCCGGAAACCGTTCTTCCTGCTGGCGATCTCGATCTTCATCGTCGGTTCGCTGCTGTGCACGATCGCGTCGTCGATGTATCAACTCGCCGCGTTCCGCGCCTTCCAGGGGCTCGGCGCGGGCGGTCTGATGACGCTCGCACTGACGACCATCGGCGACATCGTCCCGCCGCGGGAACGCGCCAAATACCAGGGCTACTTCCTCGCCGTGTTCGGCACCTCCAGCGTCCTCGGCCCGGTCCTCGGCGGTCTGTTCGCCGGCCAGGAGACGATCCTCTGGGTGTCCGGTTGGCGTTGGGTGTTCCTGGTCAACGTGCCGATCGGACTCGTCGCGCTGTTCGTGGTCTACAAGGTGCTCAACTACGACCAGCAGAAGGGCGTCGGCGGGCGCACCGACTACTGGGGGGCGACGGCACTCGCCGTCGCCGTGGCTCCGCTGCTCATCGTCGCCGAACAGGGGCGCCAGTGGGGATGGACCTCCGGACTGTCGTTCCTCTGCTACGGGATCGGCGTCGCCGGCATCGCCGCGTTCATCTGGATCGAGCACCGCATGGGCGACGACGCCCTCATCCCGTTGCGCGTGTTCACCAACCGGGTGTTCAGCCAGGGCATCATCATCTCGGTCATCATCGGCGCCGTCATGTTCGGCGGGATCTCGATGCTGCCGCAGTATTTCCAGGTCCTCCGCGGATCGAGCCCCATGATCGCCGGCCTCCAGATGTTGCCGATGGTGCTCGGTCTGATGGCCGGTTCGATCCTGTCGGGCCAGCTGATCTCGCGCACCGGACGCTACAAGATCTTCACGATCATCGGCGCCGTGCTGATCACCGCGGGCACTTTCCTGCTGCACCTGGTGGGCACCGAGACACCGCTCTACCTGGTCATGCTGATGGCCGCGCTCCTCGGCTTCGGGCTCGGCAACCTGATGCAGCCGATCACCCTGGCGATGCAGAACATCCTGCCGCCCAAGGACATGGGACTCTCCACCGGCACCGCCACCTTCTTCCGTCAGATCGGTGGAACGCTCGGTGTCGCGGTCTTCTTCTCGCTGTTGTTCTCCTTCATGGGGCCGAACATCAAGGACGAGATGGTCGCGGCGGCAGCCCAACCCGAGTACCGGGCCGCGGTCGTAGAGGCCTCGCAGAGCAGCGACCCGCAGGTCAGCGCATTCGGGCACTCGCTCATCGCGGCCGCTCAGAATCCCGGCGCCGCAACCGGATCGTCGGACAGTGTCATGAGTGACACCTCGGTCATCGAGAAGCTGCCGGCCGAACTGGCCCAACCCATCAAGGAGGGGTTCGCCGACTCGATGGACCGGGTGTTCCTGGCGGTGTCGATCGTCGCGCTGCTCGCGATCATGGGAACGGTCACCTGGAAGGAACTCCCGCTGCGTCAGGGACGGCCGATCGGCGCACCGGAGTCGTCACCCGCGTCGTGAGCGTCAGTCGGAGCGGACCCACCTCACCTCGACAACGTCCGCCGGAAGAGAGCCTTGAGCTCATCGAAGTGATGTTCGCAGGCCTCGTGGTGATACGCCGCCAGATCGGACATCGTATACCCGTGCGGCGCACCGGGATAGACGGTCGCCGAGTGCGCCACGCCCCCACCGGTCAGGGCGTGCTCGAACTGCGCGACCGCCATCGCGGGCAGTGATGAGTCCTTGTCGGCGTGGATGGCGAGGACGAACGCGTCGATGCCGACGAGATACAGGTGGGGACTGTCGTGGTCGTCGGTGACGAGGCCGCCGGTGTGGAACATGCCGACCGCGGCGACGTCGTCGGGCCGGGCGGCGGCGATGTTCAGCGCGAGCCGGCCGCCCATGCAGTAGCCCGTGACACCGACACGTCCGGGTGTGACGCCCGGGAGCGATTGCAGCGCGTCGAGGTAGGCGACGAGATCGGGACGTACCGCCTCGGGCGTGAGGGTCCGTGCCCGCGGCATCGCGGATCGGAAGAATGCGGTCCGCGCCTCGGGCAGCAGCAGATCCTCGGTGGGCGCCCACTCGGCCGCGGACCCGTACCGGTGGAACAGGTGCGGCACCAGCACGACGTAACCCCAGGACGCAATGCGGTCGGCCATGGCCTCGATGCGAGGTCGTAGGCCGATCACATCGGTGAGGAACAGGACTCCCGGTGACGTCCCGGATGAATCGGGCCGCGCCACATAGGCTTCGGTCTCTCCGTCGGCCGCCGAGATGGTGATCGTCTCACCCGTCATGTCCACGCTCCTCTGCTCGGTTCACGCCCCGGGTCACAGATCACCGGGCAGTTTGTCCCTCCGGATCCCCCGCCAGCTGGGATGCCGCAGATGCCCGGCCGTCGTCCAGTCCATGAACCGGACCTCGCCGACGATCTTCGGCAGGACCCACACCGCGCTGGACTCGACGGGCCGGTCGAGTTTGTCCAGGAAGGGCGACCGCGAGATCTCCAACGGTCCGAGTTCCTCTGCAAGCGAACGCAACTGTGCGTCGGTGAAGCCGGTTCCCACGCGACCGACGTAGCGGAGTCCGGTCTCCTCGGGCAAACCGATGAGCAGGGAACCGATGGTGTGCGCGCGGTTGCCGCGGCCCGGCCGATATCCGCCGACCACGACCTCGATGTCGCTCCAGTTCTTGTGTTTCAGCCAGGTCGTCGACCGGCGTCCCTGCTGATACACCGAGTTGCGGCGCTTGGCGACAACGCCTTCGAGATTGTGTTCACGGCTGTACTCGACGGCGGCCGATCCCGGGCCCGGAAGCAGCGGCGGCACTTCGACGAAGGCGGAGTTGCGGAACGCGGGCGCCAGCTCCTCGAGGAGTTCGCGCCGAACCGACCATGGCTTGCGCAACAACGACGAACCGTTCAGGAACAGGATGTCGAACAGGTGTAGCCGCAACGAATACGGCTCGTCGGTGTGCCGACGTGAGGTCAGCAGCGTGAAATTGGTGCGGCCCGACGAGTCGATCGCGACGACCTCGCCGTCGAGCACCACGTCCATGAGGCCGAGATCGTCTGCGAGGCCGGTGAGTTCGGGGAAGTCGGCGGTCATGTCGATACCCGATCGGGAGGTGAGCCGGAACTCGCCGCCGACCGAACGGATGAGGAGCCGATATCCGTCCCATTTGCCCTCGAACGCCCAGTCTCGACCGTTGAGTCCGTCGATCGACTCGTCGGTCGCGAGCATCGGGCGCGGGTCGGTGAGGCTGTCGGGGACGATCGGACGCGGTTCGTCGCTCATCAGGTGGGCAAGCCAGTTCTTCTCACCGGTCCGGATCAAGGCGTACCGTCCCTGCACGCGCTCGCCGTGGAGGCGGACGATGACCTCCTTGTCCCGCCACTTCTCGAGCTCGAATGTGCCCCTGTCCCAGATGGACACGTGACCGCCGCCGTATTCGCCCGCCGGGATGTCGCCCTCGAAGTCGGCGTAATCCATCGGGTGGTCCTCGGTCTGCACCGCGAGCCGGTTCTGGTCGGGGTCGGTGGGCAGGTTCTTCGGTACGGCCCACGACACCAGGACCCCGTCGTGTTCCAGCCGGAAGTCGTAGTGCAACCGTCGGGCGTGGTGCTCCTGGATCACGAAGATCGGTGCCCTCTCGGTCTGCGTGTCCGAGGAATCAGGTTCTGCAGCAGAGCTCTCGGCTTCGATGCGCTGTCGATGCGCTTCATCGCCGAAGGGTTCGGGTGTCTTCGACTGGTCGCGCTTGCGCCGGTACTCCTTCAGGTTGATGACCTGTCCCGCCGCGGGCTCGACGACGACCTCCGGCTCGTCGTCGTAGGGGTCGTCCAGGCCGTCGAGGAGATCGCCGAACTCCTCGACGCGGTCCAGCACCTCGGTGTAGAGCAGTTGGGAGAGTCCGGGGTCCTCCATCTCCTCCCAGGTGCGCGGCGCGGCCACCCACGGCTGCTCGCGTCCGCGCATCGAGTACGGCGCGAGAGTGGTCTTGGCGGCGGTGTTCTGGCTCCAGTCGATGAAGACCTTGTCGTCGCGCAGCGATTTGGACATCTTGGCGGTGATGAAATCGCTGTGCTGACGGGCGAACTCGTTGGCGACCTCCTGAGCCACCTTGCGCGCCGCATCCGACGTCACGGGCTTCGGGAGCCGCGCGTAGAGGTGGATGCCCTTGCCGCCGCTGGTCACCGGGTACGTCGTCGCCCCGCCGAGCCAGTTGCGGATCTCGCACGCCACCTCCGCGGTCCGGTGCAGCGGCACCCGTGGCCCGGGATCGAGGTCGAAGACGATGCGGTTGGCCATCGGCGCGCCGTCGGGCCCCATGGGAAGCCGCCACTGCGGCGTGTGGATCTCGAGCACGGCCATCTGCGCGAGCCAGACCAGCGTGGCGCGATCGTCGGCCATCGCATAGTTGATGACCCGCTCGCTGTGCTGGATGCCGTGGCGTCGGATCCAGTCAGGTGCGCTCTCGGGAACGTTCTTCTCGAAGAACGGGGTCGACTCGACGCCGTTGGGCCACCGCTTACGGGTGATGAGGCGGTTGCGTACGTGGGGGAGGAGGACATCGGCGATCCGCGAGTAGTAGTCGATGACCTCGAACTTCCGCGTCCCCGTCGCCGGATAGAGCACCTTCGAGAGATTGGTGATCGAGATCCGCCGACCGTCGACCTCCAGTGTCTCGCCGCCTGCCATGCTCCTATTGTCCACAACGCCGGTCAGAACGTCGTGCAGCTTGCCGCCATCCGGCCCGGATCCCTGGCAGAATGGCCCCCATGCGCTCGATCTGGAAGGGCGACCTCAGCTTTGGCCTGGTCAACGTGCCGGTCAAGGTCTATTCCGCGACCGAGAGTCACGACCGGAAGTCGTATCAGGTCGACTCGTCGGACGGAACCCGCATCCGCTATCGCCGCGTGCGCGAGGGCACCGACACCGAAGTCGACTACGGCGACATCGCCAACGCCTACGAATCCGAGTCCGGCGAGACCGTGATCCTCACCAAAGAAGACCTCGCCACGCTGCCGGTGCAGAAGAGTCCCGAGATCTCGATCCTGGAGTTCGTACCCGCCGAGCAGGTCGATCCGATCTACTTCGACAAGCCTTACTACCTCGAACCGTCGTCGAAGTCGCCGAAGGCCTACGTCCTGCTGGCCAAGGCGCTGGAGGAGACGGACCGGCTCGCGATCGCCTCCTTCACTCTGCGCAACCGGACACGCGTGGCCGCGCTGCGCGTCGTCGACGGGGTGATGACGCTGCAGACGCTGCTGTGGCCCGACGAGGTCCGCAAACCCGACTTCGGCTTCCTCGACGACGACACCGAGATCCGCGATCAGGAACTGCAGATGGCGGCCTCGCTGATCGAGTCGATGGCATCGGACTACGACCCCTCCGAGTTCGAGGACACCTATCAGAACGAGCTGACGAAGCTCATCGAGGCGAAGTCCGAGGGTGGCGAGGCGTTCCCCGAATCCGACGACGAAGACAAGGACACCGAGGACTCCGACGTCGCCGATCTCCTCGCCGCGCTGCGCGCGTCGGTGAAGGACCGCGGGGGATCCGATTCGAAGGATTCGGACTCGAAGGACACCGCGGCCAAGAAGGCACCGGCCAAGAAGGCTGCGGCGAAGACGGCCGCGAAGAAGGCGCCGGCCAAGAAGACCGCTTCCAAGTCGACGGCGAAGAAGACCTCCTCGGGGTCCGGCGAGTCCGGGAGCAAGTCCACGGCCAAGAAGGCGCCCGCCAAGAAGTCCTCGCGCAAGGCGAGCTGACCCGCACCGCCGGGCAACGGCGGTCCGAAAAGGGTTGGCACCACGCCCACGGGTTCGGGCAAGCTCGAAGGGTGACTTCCGCCGCCGACTCCCGACTGCCCCGCGCGCTGCTGCCGTTCGCGCGTCGACAGTACCGGCTGCTCGCGTCCGGACTGATCCTCGCCATGTTCGCCGACGGCGTGTGGACGATCGCGGTGATCTGGCAGATCATCGCGCTCGGCGGCGGTCCGGGCCAGGTGTCGCTGGCCACCGGCGTGGCCGCGGTGGGAATGCTGTTCTCCACGTTGGCCGGTGGTGTGCTCGCCGACCGTATTTCGCAGCGCCACATCATGATCGGACTCGAGGTCGCGAAGATGATCGCGTTCGGTGCGATCGGTCTGGCGTCGATCGCGGGCGTACTGCAGCTCTGGCACGTGGTGGTGGCGTCCCTTCTGGGCGGCATCACCACCGGGATGTACTACCCCGCCTACTCGGCGTTGCTGCCCGGTGTCGTCGCGCCGTCGGAGCTGCAGGCGGCCAACGGGATCGAGGGCTTCTTCCGCCCGGTCGTCTTCCAGGCGGTCGGGCCGATGGTCGCCGGCGCGGTCATCGGTGCCTGGGCGCCGGGACCCGCGGTGCTGATGGCGGCGATCGCGGCCATCCTGTCGGGGGTCTGTTATCTCGGGATGGCCCCGGTCACCGCGCGTCGGTTCGGCGAGACGGGCGAGGACGCGCCGGAGGTCGTCGAGGGTGCGGGTGCCCGCCGGATCGTCGGCGACCTGGCCGAGGGGTTCGTCTACATGGCCCGGACCCCGTGGCTGTGGGGGACGCTGCTCTTCGCCTGCGTTTTGGTATTGGCGACGCTCGGCCCCATAGAGGTGCTCGTCCCGTTCGCATTACGTGAGCGCATCGACGGCGACGCGACCCAGCACGCCTGGGTGCTCGCTGGATTCGGACTCGGCGCGGCCGCGGCGTCACTGGTATTCGCCTCGATCCCGATGCCGCGCCGGTACCTCACCGTCATGTTCTCGCTGTGGGCGTTCTCCAGCCTGCCGCTGGTGCTGATGGGTCTCGCCGATTCGACGTGGATGTTCGTCGCCGCCGGTGTGATCATGGGCATCCTCTTCGACGGCCCGATGGTGCTGTGGGGAACGCTCTTACAGCGTCGGGTGCCGCCGGCACTGTTGGGTCGCATCGCCAGTCTCGACTTCTTCGTATCGGTCGCGCTGATGCCGGTGTCGATGGCGATCGCCGCCCCGGTCTCGTCGGCGATCGGCCTGACCGCCACGTTCGTGCTGGCCGGGTTGCTCCCGGTGCCGATCGCGTGGGCGTTCTACTTCGCGGCCGGCATGTGGCGCGACGAGATCGAGAACCCCCTTGTCGACGAGTCGAATCCGAAGTTGGTCGACTCCGCTGCGGTCCGTTGACGTGACCTGGAGCACATACTACGGTGACACATCATTCACAGGGCACGACGTGACGTAGCGGAGTGGGCTCGGCGGCTCGGCGCAGCCATTGCAGGAGGCGAAGACGATGGCGGTCTGCACGCCGGGTGACGTCCCGTCGATCATCACCGGCTACCTGGGGTTCGAGTGCGAGGGCGCGAATCCGATTGTCACGATCCGGAATCCGGCCGACCTCGAGCACTGGACGCAACCGGTCCTCGAGGTCACGATCATCCTCGGTGCCGTCCTCGCGCTGATCCACGCGATCCGCCGACTGCGTCGCGACGGCGACCCCACCAACCTGACGGTGTGGATCGGATCGTTGGTCTACCTGTTCGTGATCGAGCCGCCGCTGTACTTCCCGAACTGGTTCCACGCCGAAGAAGCGATGGGATTCATGTTCTCCCACAACGTGTTCACGGTCATGTTCATGTACGACCGGCTGTCGTTGTACATTGTTGCGTTCTATCCGGCCGTGAGCCAGGTCGCCTACGAGCTCGTGCGGGCGTGGGGCTTCTTCGACGGGTCGAAGCGCTCGGCGCTGCGCGGCTCGCTCGTTCTGGCCCTGGTGTTCCAGACCTTCTACGAGATCTTCGACCAGCTCGGCCCGCAGCTCAAGTGGTGGGCGTGGAACGTCGACGCGCCGTACTATCGCGACACCCTCGCCCAGCTCCGAGCCCAGGGCGTCGCCCCCGACGAGCTCGGCAATCCCGCCGCGGAGCCCACACTGGCCGCGGTGCCGTGGGGGAGCGTCTGGCTTTTCGCGACCGTCTCGTTCGCCGTGCTCGTCTACGTCGCGGTGCGCTTGGTCCAGATCCCCACCTCCCGAGGACGCGCCCCGCGCGGATGGTCGTTGTCATGGCGCGTCGTCGTGTCCGGTGTTGTGGCCGTTGTCAGCATGCCACTCCTGTCCATTCCGACGGCGCTGTTCGGCCGTGACGAGCACGCGAATCACGACGCGCAGACCGTCGTGTACTGGGTGGAGATGGCCCTGGTGTGGGGGATCGGACTGACACTTCTGTACGTGCAATGGCGACGCATGCGCAGCGACCCGACGCTGGGCGTCGACGACGCTCGCAGCGCTCGGCCCTTCCTCGTCGTGTTCCCGGTCCTGTTCCTCGGGGTGCACCTCGTACTGTGGTGCGCCGCGTTGCCCGCCTACCTTGACGCCGAGGACGGAATCACCGCCGACAACACACCGATCGGGAGTCTCCCCTACGTGATCGCCTGCCTCGTGGTCGCTGTGGGCGTGCTGGGCGTCGCTGTCGTTCGGGGCCGGCGCACGGTCGACGACAGCCCGGCGGTCGCGGGAACACCGTCGACCTCAGGCGTGTGACAACGTCCGATTCGTCCATAGCTGGGTCTGCCCGTCGTGGACGGCGACGAGTCGAGCGCGATCAGTGCTGGAGAACCCGCGCGGCGCCGTCGACGACGCTCGTCGTGAGTGTCTGCAGCAGAGGCGAACTCAGCTTCCAGTGCTGCCAGTACAGCGGGACGTCGATGTGGTGGTCGGCGATGAGGCGGACGCGACCGGTGTCGAGGGCGTCCGCGATCTGGACGACCGGGACGGCGCCCCAGCCGATGCCGAGCGCGACGGCGCGGTGGTATTCGGTCGACGCCGGGATGTAGACCGCGGGCGGGTCGACGGGCCGGCCGGCGAGGGCGGCCGAGATGTTCCGCTGGATGTGATCGTTGCGGTCGAACTGCACCATCGGGGCCCGGGCCAGTGCATCGGCATCGGGCCCGTCGGGTAGCCATGTGTCGATGAATTCCGGTGTGGCGACCGGCAGATAGCGCATCGTGCCGAGCGACTGCAGTGCGCACCCGCGGATCGCCAGTGGTTCCGAGGTCACCGCGGCGAGCACGTCGCCGGTGCGGAGCAGGGTGCTGCTGCGGGTTTCGTCGTCTCGGAAGACCTCGACCGCCACTGCGTGCTCCCGGTGGAATCGCGCGAGCACGGGCAGTAACCAGGTCGCGAGCGAGTCGGCATTCGTCGCGACCGGGAGATGGACACGGGGACGTTCGACCAGCGGCAGATCGTCGTCGTCGGGCGCGCCCACGAACTCGGCGCGGGTCTCGGCGAGCAGTAGTTCCCACTGCTTGGCCAACCGCACCAGCACCTCGCCATCGGGTGTGGCCGTCGCCGGCTTGGTCCGCCGGAGGAGTACCCGCCCGGCAGCGGACTCCAGCGCCTTGATCCGCTGGCTCACCGCCGACGGGGTGATGTGCAGGGCGGTGGCCGCGGCGTCGAAGGTGCCCTCGCGCAGGACCGCGGCCAGCGTGCGCAGGCCTTCCTGACTGATGTCCACGAGCCGAGGTTAGTGGTGTGTCCCGCCGGACAGTCGAGACACACCACCGCCGGCCGGATCAGGCGGGGACGGTGTCGCCCGCGGAGTCGGCCCGCCGTCCGCGCACCATGCCGAGTGCGAGGAGCGCGGCGCCGACGGCAATCCACCCGAGGAGAACGGCGACCTGTCCGGTGATGCTCGCCGCCGGGAAATACGCGACCGAACGGAGCAGCGTGCCGCCGGCGCCGGGCGGCAACCACTGGCCGATCGTTCCCCACGGCGCGGGCAACAGGTACGGCGACGATGCCAGCCCCGACAGCGGGTTGGAGATCAGCACCATCACCAGCGCGGACACCCCGACCCCGGCGGGTCCGAGCAGGCTGCCCGCACCAACCGTGAACCAGGTGATCGCTCCGATCATCAGGGCTGCGGCGAGTCCGACGGGGCCGATACCGCCGTCGATGACGCCCAACCATGACCACGTCGCCGCGAAACCGAACCCGGCCACGAGCGGCCCCAGGACCGCCAGTGTCGCCTGCATGGCGACTGGGCCGCGCAGCCCGATCGCGGCGGCTCCGCCGAGTGCCATGCCGGCGATCAGCAACGGCAACAGTCCGGCGGCGAAACCCGTTCCGCGTGTATCAGTCTCGGGAGTGGGGACCACGGATTCGACGGCGACCGGTACACGCTGGGCGGTGGCGATGCCGTTCCCGACCCCGGCGACGACCTGCGCCAGCACCGGCGAACCCGCCTCCGCGGTCAGCACCGTGACCCCGCCGGGCCCGACCGCGATCGCGCCGACCAGGTCGCGCCGTTCGATGGCGGCACGCGCGTCCTCGGTGTCGGCGAATCGTTCGACGGCGAAGGCGTCTTCACCGGCCCGGTCGGCGAGCGCCGTCTCGATCGCCTGTGCCGCGGGCGGCGGTGCGACGAGACCCAGTGGGGCTTGATGCGGCTCGGGATCGACGGCCAGTGACACGAACGTCGCGGCGATCGCGATCACGAACGTCGGGATCAGCAGCGCCATCACCGCCACGAGGCGCCAACTGGGTGCCCGCCCGGTCGGGGGCGCACCGTCGGCCTCCGCGGTCGCAACGGGCGCCCGATCGCGCGAATCTGTCGAGTGCAGTTCAGTGCTCATGACCACTCCTAAAAAGAACGAATCTTCGTTTTTCTGAGTATGCGCGGAGGGCCGCGAGGAATCAAGAACGAATATTCGTTTTAGACTGTCGGCATGCCCAAGATCAGCGACGAACGCAAGCTCGAAAGAAGCCGGCAGATCCTCGCCGCCGCTCGCCGATGCTTCGTCGACAAGGGGTTCCACCGTGCGTCGATGTCTGACGTGATCCGGGAATCCGGGCTCAGTGCGGGTGCCGTCTACTCGTACTACTCGTCGAAAGAAGAACTGATCGCCGCCGTTGCGCGGTCGATCTTCGCCGCCTACGAGTCGGGGATCAGCAGCTTCGACGACCCGGTAGAGCAACCCCCGTCGCCTGAGGCGGTTGTACGCGCGCTGGCCGAACGGGTCCTGCTGGAGATCGCGCCGATGACCGACGGCTTCCGGATGGTCCTGACGGTATGGGGTGAGGCCGCCAACAACCCGGAGCTGCGCGAGACCGTGCGCGACATCATCCGTGGGCTGCGGGGCGTCTTCGAACGCGTGCTGACGGCCTGGCGGGCCGCGGGCCACGAATTGCCCGCGGAGCCTGCGGTGCTCGCGCAGGTGATGGTCTCGGCGATGCAGGGGGTGGTCGTTCAGCAGGGCCTGGTCGGCGACGTGGACGTCACCGACTACATCGAGGCCTTGTGCGCGGTTCTACGCGGCATCGGACTGGGCGACGATGCGTCCACAATCTGAAGTTCAACTGTTTATTCGTGAAAAAGTTTCGCTGTACTGACCGGGGCGTGTCGCCCTAGCGTCGTCCCGGTGACCGCCTACCTCGTACCGACACTTGCCGGGCTTCTCACCGGCGCCGGTCTGATCATCGCCATCGGACCCCAGAACGTTTTCGTGCTGCGTCAGGGCGTCGCCCGCAGGCACACCGGTCAGATCGTGGCGGTCTGCGCCCTCTCCGACGTCGTACTCATCGTGGCAGGGGTGGCCGGCCTCGGCGCGCTCGTCGCCGCGCACCCGGAGGTGGTGACGTTCGCGAAAGCGGCCGGCGGACTGTATGTCGGGGCGTTGGGCGTCATGGCCGCCAGACGCTGTGTGCGCAGTGACGAGGCCATCGCAGCCGCTGACGAGATCGGGGCCGAGTCCACCGGCCGCTGGGTGGCGGTGGGTACGGCCCTGGCTCTGACCTGGCTCAACCCGCACGTCTACCTCGACACGGTCATCACCATGGGTGCCATCGCCAACGGCCACGGAAACGGCAAGTGGGCGTTCGCCTTCGGTGCCTGCATCGCGAGTGTCCTCTGGTTCACCGCGCTCGGCGGCGGAGCTCGGAGACTGTCCGGATTCTTCGCGAGTCCGCGGGCGTGGAAGATGCTCGACGCGGTGGTCGCGGTCATCATGCTGGGGATGGCGATCGCGCTGTTCGCGTCGATCTGACACGCATTCCGAGCATGTGCGGGGCGCTCGTCGGTGACCGGTGTCGTCACCCGGGTTCCCCCGGCAGCCGGACGGGTGCAGGACAGCGGTGGAGGCGACAGTGTGATCACGCTGGAGTCACCGAGGACTCAGATCGGACACTGCTGCGGCGCGAGTGGGGTGTTTCGGGTATCCCGGAGGGGTGACACCGCGCCGATCGGCCCCGACGGTGACTCGCGACACCACGATCCGCGAGCAGACGACGACGTTCGACGTGCGTGCGTTGGTGACCGATGTGCGCCATGTACTGGGCCGCGGCGACCTCGCCGCGGCTGCTGCCACCCTCACCTACTTCGCGGCGATCGCCGTCGTGCCGTGGGCGCTGCTGGGGATCTGGTCGACGACCTGGCTCCGCGGCCCGTCCGCCGAGGAGTCCCTGGCGGAGCTGCGCGTCCTCATCCCACCGGCCATGGGCGGCCGTGGCGTGTTCGACGAGGCCGTCGCGGTCGGTACCGGACTGACGCTGATGGGCGCACTGGTGTTGCTGTTCCCGGCGTCGTTCTACGGCGAGGGTCTTCGCCGCGCGTGTATGACGTTGTATCCGCGCGAGGACCGGTTCACGGGATGGCGGTCTCGGATCTGGGTGCTGGGATTGGTGGTCGTCGTGCCGCCACTGGCGTATGTGGTCGTCGGCGTCGCGGGCACACTCACGACGTTTGCGCCCGAGGGAGGCGGAACGGGTGGTTTCGGCGACCTCGTGGTCCGGATCGTGGTCGAGTTCATCGTCGTGTGGATGCTGGTCACGGTGGCCCTGACCTGGGTGTACTGGAAGGTGACGCCCGGTGAGCCATCACTCGGGGTGGCGGCGGCCAGCGCTCTCGGCACCGCGTCGTTCATCGCCGGATTCACCCAGGGCTTCCTGCTGTTCCTGTCCCTGCCGATCGATGTCGGGATCCCGTACGGGGGTCTCCGGGTGATCGGCGGGGTGGTCGCGGTCGGTTTGTGGCTGTACGTCGCGCACGTCATCGTCATCATCGGATGGGCGTTCGGGCAGGCGATCGAGAAGCAGAGGAGGGGACGTGTCCGCGGAGCCTGAGCGAGCGGGCCGGAGCCTCACGGCGGCGTCGGGTGCGGAGCGGACGACGAGCGCCCGGGACGAGGCACTCGACTCGTGGTCGAAGCTCCACGGAGGGCTCGATCCGCGCGCGAGTTTCTGGGTCCGGAACTGGGTGCTCGTCAGCCACGCCTGCGCGCGACCGTTGGCCCGACTGGGCCTCACGCCGAACACCGTGACAGCTCTCGGAGTCATCGCCACCGCGATCGCGCTGTGCCTGACCATTCTCGGCGACTGGTGGCCGCTGCTCGCCGCACTCGTCATCGTCCTGGCGGCGCTCCTCGACGGGATCGATGGTGCCATCGCGGCCCAGACCGGAACGGCCTCGCGGTGGGGGCGTATCAACGACTCGGTGGCGGACCGGTTCTCGGACGTGATGCTCGTCGGCATCGTGGTGGTCGTGGGTGCACCGCCATGGCTCGGCGCGACGATCGCGGTGCTCACCCTCATCCTCGAGATCACCCGCGCCACGGCCCAGGCGGTGGGCATGAAGGGGCCAGGGACGGTCACCGTGTGGGAGCGGCCGTCGCG
Organism: Gordonia hongkongensis; assembly: GCF_023078355.1. Lineage (NCBI taxonomy): Bacteria > Bacillati > Actinomycetota > Actinomycetes > Mycobacteriales > Gordoniaceae > Gordonia > Gordonia hongkongensis. The sequence goes on along the minus strand of NZ_CP095552.1, from coordinate 4,938,177 downwards.
GGTGATACTGGCGGTCGTCGCCACTGTGAGTGCGGGTTCGTGGTGGTGCTCGGGACTGAGCTCAGCCGTCGCGTCCGGCCTGGCTCTATTCATCGCGGCAATCGGCGCGGCACTGGCGTTGATCGGGACGGTCCAGTTGGGGATCGCGGTGCGGAGGCAGACCCGACGGCTCGGATGAGTTCTCGTCGCGGGCGGCTCCCATCCGGTTCGCGCTCCGGTGACGAACAATGGTGCGAAGAGCAGCTCGCCCGATCTCGATGCGATGAGGAAATGTCGATGACGAACGACTCGGTGGTTCTCGCCGACGCCGACGGCCGCCCGTGCGGCACCGCCGACCGCGAGGGGGTGCACGGACCGGACACCCCGCTGCACTTCGCCTTTTCGTGCCATCTCGTCGTCGACGGCCGCATCCTCATGACACGCCGGGCGTTGTCCAAGCGCAGCTGGCCCGGGGTGTGGACCAACTCGTTCTGCGGTCATCCGCGCCCCGGCGAGGACGTCGTCGACGCCGTGCACCGGTATGCCCGGCGCGAGCTCGGTATCGAGGTGGCCGATGTCCGCTGCATCCTGCCGGACTTCCGGTACCGGGCGGTCGACGCGAGCGGCATCGTGGAGAACGAGATCTGCCCGGTGTTCGTCGCACGTCCGCTGGGAACACTTCGACCGGATCCCGATGAGGTCGCCGAGCACGCCTGGGCCGACGTCGCCGACGTGTGGTCGCTCGTCGCGAACACCCCGTGGGCGGTCAGTCCGTGGTTCGTCGAGCAGGTGCGGCAGCTGCCGACCGACGACCCCGGTTCGGTCTACGACACCCATCCGGTGATGTCCCGGGCGTCGAATTCATGACGTCAGGCAATTGGCGTTCAGTCACCAGGTCGAGGAGCGGTCGGATGATGCACATTCCCGGTCACACTCAGGTGATCCCACCGCACCGGCGATACGACGAGGTCGCGGAAGCCTGTGCGGCGATGGTGATCAGGTCGTACTCGAGTTCGTTCGGACTCGCTTCGCGTCTGCTCACGCCGCGGATTCGGCGCGACGTCCAGAACATCTACGCGCTCGTGCGGGTGGCCGACGAGATCGTCGACGCCCCGCGCCCGGAGCAGGGGCTCGTTGACCGCAGCAATGAACTCGACCAGCTCGAGGAGCAGACCAGCGTCGCGCTCGTCACCGGGTCGAGCAGCAACCTCGTCGTCCACGCCTTCGCGCAGACCGCCCGCCGGGTCGGCATCGATCTTGATCTGGTCGGCCCGTTCTTCGACTCGATGCGCAGCGATCTGACCCAGGTCCAGCACGACTTCGAGTCGCTGGCCACCTACATCTACGGCTCGGCCGAGGTGGTCGGTCTGATGTGCCTGCGGGCGTTCCTCGCCGACGAGCCGAAATCCGCCGCCCAGTACGACCACCTCGCACCCGGCGCCCAACGGCTGGGCGCGGCCTTCCAGAAGATCAACTTCCTCCGCGACTTCGGCGAGGACAGCGACGGGCTGGGGCGGCGCTACCTGGTCGGCCTCGATCCCGACGATCCGGCGGACTCCGCCTGGTCGCTCTGGCTGGACGACATCGACCTCGACCTGACCGCCGCTGCGGCCGCCATCCCGCACCTGCCGGCGAGCAGCCGCGTCGCGGTGTGCACCGCGCACGACCTGTTCGCCGAGCTGACGGCCCGCCTTCGCGAGTCGTCGGCCACCGAGGCCCGCCGTACCCGCGTCCGCGTCCCGAACGCCGGGAAGGCGAAGATCGCGGCGGCCGCCGTCGCCCGCCGCGGTATGCCGCGACCCGCACGTGCCGACGCCGCCGGTCTGAACAGAAGGAAGAGCAACGTATGAGCGAGTCCCGACGCGTCGTCGTCATCGGTGGCGGAGTCGCCGGCCTGGCCACCGCCGCCCTCCTCGCCCACGACGGGCACGACGTCGAACTCGTGGAGAAGAACGACGACCTCGGTGGTCGGGCCGGTACCTGGGATCGCGACGGGTTCCGCTTCGACACCGGTCCGTCGTGGTGGTTGATGCCGGAGGTGTTCGACCATTTCTTCGAGATGCTCGGGACGTCGACCGCCGAGCAGCTCGATCTCGTCCGCCTCGACCCCGGTTACCGAGTGTTCTTCGACGACAACGGGTCCGACGAGAAGCCGATCGACGTGTTCGGTGACCAGGACCGGAACCGTGCGCTCTTCGACGAGATCGAGCCCGGCGCGGGAGCCGCACTCGACGACTATCTGCGCACCGGCAGGCAAGCGTATGACCTTGCCGTGGAACGGTTCCTGTACACCAGCTTCGACTCGCCACGTGCCTTCCTCGGCCTGCCGGTGTTGCGGCACGCGAAAACGCTTGTCACGCTGCTGACGACCTCGCTGCAGTCCTACATCGCGGCCCGCTTCACCGACCGCCGGCTCCGCCAGGTCCTCGGGTATCCGGCGGTGTTCCTCGGTTCCTCGCCCGAGCGCACCCCTGCGATGTATCACCTGATGAGCTGGCTCGACCTCGCCGACGGTGTGCGGTACCCCAACGGCGGCTTCACCACCCTGGTCGACGCGCTGGAGCGGGTTGCGCGGGAACGGGGCGTACGCATCTCCACCGGCACGGCCGCGACCGCCATCCTCACGCGGGAACGCGCTGGGAAGCGGTCCACGCCGTCGCGTCGTCGCGCCGAGGTGGCCGGCGTCCGCGTCGAAGGAGCCGACGGCACACCGCGAGAACTGGTCGCGGACATCGTGATCGGTGCCACCGATCTGCACCATCTCGAGACTCGGTTGCTGCCCCGGGAACTCCAGACCTTCCCCGAACGGTACTGGGACCGCGCCACCTCCGGCCCGGGGGCGGTGCTCGCACTCCTCGGCGTACGCGGTGAGATTCCCGAGTTGGCGCATCACTCCCTGTTCTTCACCGAGGACTGGAAGACCAACTTCGACGCCATCTTCGAGAGTCCCACGCGCGTACCGGACCCGGCGTCGCTCTATGTGTGCAAGCCGTCGGCCACCGACCCGTCGGTCGCGCCGTCGGACTCGGAGAACCTCTTCATCCTGGTGCCCGTCCCGCCCGACCCGGGTCTCGGCCGCGGCGGCGTGGACGGCGGCGGCGACCCCGACATCGAGAAGGTGACCGACCGGGCCATTGCGATGATCGGACAGTGGGCAGGTGTTCCCGACCTCGCCGATCGTGTCGTCGTCCGCCGCACCATCGGCCCCGCGGACTTCGTCGACTCGGTCAACTCGTGGTGCGGCGGAGCCCTCGGCCCGGCGCACACGCTGCGGCAGAGCGCGTTTCTGCGCTCGACGAACCGGTCACGCAAGGTCGACGGCCTCTTCTACGCCGGGTCGAGCACGCGTCCCGGCATCGGCCTGCCGATGTGCCTGATCAGCGCCGAACTCATCCGGAAGAAGCTCCGCGGCGACCGGTCGGTGGGGCCGATGCCGGTCGCGACACGCTGACCTGCGCCGGAAGGTTTGGAACGCAGATCATCCGGGTACGGTCGCGTGACAGGGCTCACAGCGAGCGGCGCGAAAGGTACCGGTGACATGGAGAAGGCACGGACGAATGCGTGGTGGCGCGGCCCGCGATGGACGTGGTCTCGTCAGCACCTGACCCCCGAAGAGCGCCGGAACCTCCAGGCCTCCCGTGTTCCGGTGGCGGTCGTGACGGCGTCGCTGGGTGGACATGCGTACAGCTATCGCGACCGGGTCTGATCTGACGCTTCGAGGTCCCACGACTCGCTGATCGCATCGTGGCGATGGTTGAGGCAGGTGCTCGATCACCGTACGGGCGAGCGCTACCTGCTCGAGGGATTTCCCGGGGCGGACTGGGCACGCAACGTCCGTGCGGCCGAGGGACGTGCCCAGCTGTCGGTGGGAGGGGAGATGAGCGATGTCCGCCTCGTCGAACTCTCGGCCGATCAGGCCGTTCCGGTGCTACGCGCCTGGCCGGAGCTGGCGGGCACCGACGGCCCGAAGATGATGAAGGACGCGGGAGTCGTCGACGACGTGACCCCGGAAGCCTTTGCTGCCGCGGCGGGCCGATGCGCCGTGTTCCGTATCGATCCGCGCTAAAGGCTCCGATGAGCAAGGCCCATCGGTCAGTGACTCACGGCCGGACCGATCAGCTCCGCCACGATCTTCGCCGACATGACCACGAGCGGCAGACCGCCGCCGGGATGCGACGATCCGCCGACGAGGTAGAGGCCCGGCACCGGGGAGGTGTTCGACGGCCGGAGGAACGCCGAGCGGGGTCCATTCGACGACGACCCGTAGATGGAGCCGCCCGGTGTCCTGGTCCGACGTTCGAGGTCGGCGGGCGAGACGATCAGACGGTGGCGCACGTGGCCGGTCACGTCGAGTCCACGATCGGCCATCACCTCGAGAATCTGGTCGGCGTAAGAGTCCGCCAAGCCCTTGGCGTCCCAGTCGACGCCGTGCTCGGGGTCGTGGCGGGGTGCGTTCACCAGCACGAACCACGCGCCGGTTCTCGGGGCGGGCACGATCTCGGGATCGGCGGGAGCCGAGATGTACACGGTCGGTCGAGCGACCGGACGCGGTGAGCCGCGGAATCCGAAGACCGCGTCGAACTCCTCGTCGTAGTCCTCGGCGAACAGCACCTGGTGGTGCGGCGCAGCGGGCGGATGGTCGAGGGCGAGGAGGAGGACGAACCCGGACAGCGACGGCGTCGTCCGTCGCAGCAGCGCCGCGGGCCGACGCGCGGCGCGACGCGGTACGAGACGGTCGTAGACCTGCTGGGCGTCGGCGTTCGCGACGACCAGATCGGCTGGGCGCCGGCTTCCGTCGGACAGCACCACGCCATCGGCCCGACCGGTGTGGTCCACGGAGATCCGGTCGACCTCGACACCGAGCTCGACCCGCCCGCCGAGTTCGATGAGACGGTCGTGCATCGCGGTGGCGATGCGGCCCAATCCGCCTCGTACATACCATGATCCGAATGCCTGCTCGGACCACGGCACGGACGCGAGCGCCGCCGGCGCGCGGCGCGGGTCGGAACCGGTGTAGGTCGCGTAGCGGTCCAGCAGCATCCGCAGGCGCGGGTCGTCGAGGTAATCCTCGCCGAGTCCACGCAGCGTTCTCCATGGCGCGACGGTCCGCACATCCGTCGGCGTGGCGATCCCGCCGATCATCGTGCGGATGCTCATCGGCGATTCCAGGAAGGGTTCGTGCGTGACGTCCCAGGCACGTTGTGCGCGTTCCAGAAACGATGACCACTGAGCGCCTCGCCCACGCCCCAGTGCGGCGTCGAGGGCAGCGGGGATGTCGTCGAGCGTTCCGGGCATGTCCAGTTCGGTGCCGTCCGGGAAGCGGTAGCGCGCGGCGACGGGGAGCCGTTCGAGGGTCAGGTGGTCGTGGATCGACGCGCCCGTGGCGTCGAAGAGTTCTTCGAAGACGTGCGGCATCGTGACGAGCGACGGCCCGGTGTCGAAGATGAACCCGTCGTGCTCGATGACCCCGAGTTTGCCGCCGACATCGTCGAATTGCTCGAGAACGGTGACATCGTGACCGGTCGCGGCGAGGCGCATCGCGACGGAGAGTCCGCCGACGCCCGCGCCGATCACCACGACCCGCGTCATCGACGGACCTCGATGGGGCGTCCCTTCCAGTGCAGGTCGCCGCGCTGTCGGGCCAGCGTCGAATCGACTGCGAGACCGGTGAAGACGAGGATGGAGAGCGGATGGGCGAAGGCGTCCGGCCATCCGCGTCCGCCGGTGCAGCGTGCGGACACCACCCGTGAGGCCACCCCGGCCAGGTATCCGACGAGACCCGTCCGGGAGCCGAACAGTGCTGCTGCCGCGGGGAGTACGTACATCAGGCACAGCAGACCGGTGACGCCCAGCGTCCCGCCCGGAGACCCGAAGGCCGACCACAGCGACTTGCGGTAACCCGCGCGGACCTCGTCCCAGCCGCGGTACATACGGCAGGTGGCGACGTCGCTTCCCTCGGCCACGACGCCGCGACCGGCCGGCCGCCTTGACGGCGCGCAACAGGGCGATGTCCTCGAGGACCACGTCGTGCACCGCCTCGTGACCGCCGGCACGACGGTACATCGCGGCATCGACGACCAGGAACTGACCGTTTGCGGCGGTGAGAGATTCGCGCGGTGAGCGCTCGGCGAGACCGAGGGGCAGGGTGCTCAGCCAGGACCACTGCAGCAGCGGTTGCACCAGTCGCTCGCCCGCGCCGACCGCGACCTGCCGGGGGTACGGGCTCACCAGATCGAGTCCGGCGTTGCGGAGCAAGGCGAACGATGAGGTGAACGCGTGGGGCTCGACCACGACGTCGGCGTCGAGGAAGACGTGGACCCCGCCGGGGAACGCCTTCTCCGCGAGTTGGGCGCAGGCCCAGGTCTTTCCGAGCCACCCGGGAGGAGGCGCCGAGCCGGGGTGGACACGAACCCGGTCGTCCATCGAGGCCAGGCGGGCGAGCACGGCGTCGGTTCCATCCGCCGAGCCGTCGTCGAGCACGTGGATCCGGGCCGGTCCTGGCCAGCGATCCGCCGCCTCGAGGACGGCCAGTAGGCAGCGTTCGGCGTTGTGCGCCTCGTCGCGCATCGGGATGAGAACCGACAGTGGTTCCGGCGCCGGGATGTCGGCGAGACCGGGCCGACGGACCCGGCGGGCGTTGTCGAGGGTCAGGGCCAGCGACGCCAGCGACATAGCGGTTCCCGTCGCGACCAGCGGCCGCAGCAGGTCAGACACCCGCACGGCGACCCCTGATCTCGACGACGAGCAGCGGGATGGCGATGACACCCATGAGGAGACCCCCTGTGAGGGCGACGGACGGACGGCCGAAGAACACCGCGTGCGCCATCACCGAGGAGAAGTAGGTCCACAGGTACGCGGTGACGGGCACGGCGTCCATCCCGGAAGACCCGGTCGCGTCGGGATCGTCGCGGCGGATGAGGAGGTCGAGCATGCCGACGATGAGAAACGAGACCAGCAGCCAGCCCGCGAAATTCGTCAGCGGGATGTCGGCGACCCCGGGCAGCGACGGCGTCGGGTACCGCCACACCCAGTTGCCCTGGTCGACCATCTGCGGATCGAGGAACACATCCCACGCCGTGAGTGCATAAGCACCCACGACGGCGGTGGCGGGCCCAACCCACCGTCCGGCGATGCCCATCGCACGGACGAGTCGTCGGGTCACGACCAGCGCGGGCCACGACATCATGATCCAGGCCAGCGGGACCAGGACCGGGACGCCGAGGACCTTCAGTCCCAGCCCGTCGGTGTACTCGTATGTGCCGAACGGGAACCCGGTGCTCACACCGACGGATTCGGCGATCAGCCCGCCACCACCGGCCACCACCGCGAGGGCGACCGCGGCGGCGGCGCCGCGGGTTGCGGCAACGTGGACGAGCGAGGCCGACGCCAGGAGCAGCACGCTCGCGACGGTCAGCGGCAGGGTGCCGCCACCGGTCAGCGGAAACGCGATCTGGACGCCGATCGTCGCCGCCAGCAGGATCCACGCCAGGGTGACCAGGCCGCGGTTCCAGGGCGCGGTGCCGTCGGTACGCCGCGATCGCGACGATTGGTCCGATCGGTGCGAAGTGGAGCCGTCCAGGAGACTCACGCCGGTCTCCCCTCATATGTGCCGACGACCTCGGTGACGGCGAAACGGGCGAACAATTCCTCGGCATACCAGCGCGACGGTGCGGTCCGCCGAACCGCCGACAGATGTGCGGGGGAGCGGTAGGCGAAGCCGGTGAGGTCCTGCGCCGAATTCCAGATCGAGAACGTGCCCTGCACCCCGAGCGGGAGTTCGCCGACGCCGAGGGCCAATCGATTGCCCTGTGCCCCGGCGAGTTCGGTCGCCACCGGCGGGACGGCACGCCAGAACGATGCCATCTTCGTGGGCCGGAGGCGTGCCCGGGTCAACGCGGCGACCGGGCCCGCCCAATCCGGTCCGGACGCGTCGTGGTCGGTCGACGATCGCACCGTCTCGAACGGGTCGACGCGCGACCAACGGCCCTTCGACCGGAGTGGTCGCATGGTGATCCGGAGTTCCTCCGTGCTGGACTCTCGCCATCGGCGGAACACGACGGAATCGCTTGCGGCCGAAGCAGCGTCGGCGTCGTGCCATACCGTCAACGCGGCCCAGTGTCTCAGGTCGGCGCTCTCGAGGGTGAACGTGCGTGCGGTGCCGGTGCCCAGCAGTTTGGCGAAACGCAGACCGGGAGTACGGCGCAGCACCCGTCGACCCGACGACATCCGGCCGAGCGCCGGTAGCACGCGGTCGACACCCCAGACGCGGAGTTCGACCGTCGGCCCGGCGGGAGCGGTCATGCGCGCCGCCACACGCAACGTTCGATGAGGGCGGTCAGTGCGTGCCGGCTCGCCGGGTCCATCGGAGCGGCGTCGACGATGCCGAGCGCTTCCGCGTGCAGGTCGGCGATACGCTGTTCCACTCGTTCGACGGCGCCGGTGGAGTACAGGACCTCACGCATCCGCGCGGCACCGTCGGCGTCGAGGTCCGGATTGCCAAGACCGTCGGCGAGCACGCGGCGCTCCATCCGTCCCGCCGATTCCTCGGCCGCCGCGATGAGCATCGTGCGCTTGCCTTCCCGTAGGTCGTCGATGGCGGGTTTGCCGGTGACCTTCTCGTCGCCGAAGACGCCCAGGATGTCGTCGCGGAGCTGGAAGGCCTCGCCGGCGGTGATGCCGATCCGATCGTATGCCTCGAGAAGCGCCGACGGGGCACCCGCGAGCGTGCCGCCCAGACGCAGCGGCTGACCGATCGTGTACCGCGCACTCTTGTAGCGCAGGACCCGTGCCGTGCGATCGGCGTCGGTGGTGTCCTCGGTCTGACTCAGCATGTCCAGGTACTGGCCCGCGTAGGCCTCGTCGCGCATCACCGACCAGGTGTCGCGGACCGCGCGTCGGATGTCCGCGGACACGTCGTCCACCGCGGCAGCGGCGAGGTCGTCGGACCAGGACAGGCACATGTCGCCGACGAGGATCGCGACGGCGGTGCCATGGCGCTCGGCGTCCCCACGGCGTCGGCCGCACAGATGATCGTCGGCGAAGTGCCGATGCACGGTGGGCAGGCCGCGCCGGACGTCGCTGTCGTCCATCACGTCGTCGTGCACGAGGGCGGCGAGATGGAACAGTTCGATGGCGGCCGCCATCTCGACGATGCCCGCGACGCTCCGACCACCGGCGGCGCCTCGGGCGCCCCAGAGGCAGAACGACGCGCGCAGGCGTTTACCTCCGCCGATCCGCGCCGAGAGGACATCGATCGCCGGCGTCAATTCCCCGCCGACCTGCTGCAAGGTGGTGGCGTGGCGACGAAAGTGCGCCGCCAGCACCTCTTCGACGAGTTCGAGATCCGTCGTCGAGGCGGTGATCGGGTGCAGATCGGGAGCCGGGGATGCCGACTGTGCAGGCGGCGCCGACGAGTCGGTCATCTCGGCGGTCGGTGTCATGACGGAGCCCTTCGAAAGTCCGGGGGAGCGGTCGGTTACCCCGTCTTCGGAGCCGCGATTGCGAGCGGATGGGTGACGGGGACATGTGGGCGTCGGCCACGCCGCGGCGTCGCGCCTGGGGTTTGCCGCACAGGAAACGCTGAACCACCGTCGATCGGTTGCCCATGTGTCCTGCCCGCCCCCGAAGGTCGGGAACGGGCAGGACCGTGTCGAGACGTCAGAAGAGCTGGTAGACCGTCGTTCCTCCGATGGTTGTGGCCGTGTAGTTGGCGGCGACCCACTCGGCGATCTCCGAGTTGCCGCCCGGACCGCCGCCGTCGTTGCCGAGGTAATAGGCGATCTTGCCGTCCCTGACGTAGGCGATGAACTGCTCGAGCGTGGGGGCCGGGTCCCCGCTCCATCCACCGATCGCCATGACGGAGGTGCCAGTGGCGATCTCGATCTCGGCGGCGGATTGCGACCCGTTGGTCGCGGCCGCCCACGTTGTCGTGGTTGCCCTCAGCGCGGCAACGAGTTCGGCGTTCGACGCGGTGTCGCCACCCGGGCCGCCCGTCATTCCGCTGCCGCCCTGCATGGCGGTGGGCGGGTTTCCCTGTTGGCCCGGGCGGGCGCCGGCCGGCTGGGCACCGGGCTGTCCGCCGTCCGCCCGACCCCCGGGGCCACTGCCCATGCCACCGCCGGGGCCGCCCATTCCGCCGCCATCGATCGAGGTCGACACCGCGGTCGGGATCGAGCCGTTGTGGGGGGTCGCCGCGGTTGCGATCGAGAACGCTGCCGTCCCGCCGAATCCGGCGAGCGAACCCGCGATGAGTGCCGCGGCAACCGCACGTCGCCACCCGCGTGCAGCACCGACGAGGAGGGCCACCACCGAGATCGAGGCGACCACGCCGATCAGCCAACGACACCAGGTCGGGCCGAAGTCGTTGCGGTTCAACAGGACAATCGACCACGCCGCGGCTGCACCGACCATCGCCGCCAGGGCGATCCTGGCCGCCCAGCGGTTGCGTCGACGCCAAGCGAGCACGCCGCCGAGTCCGATGACTGCGCCGATCGCCGGCGCCAGTGCCACCGTGTAGTACGGGTGGATCGTCCCGCTCATGAAGGAGAAGATCATGCCGGTGACCAGCAGCCAGCCGCCCCACGAGAGCACGGCTGCGGATTCCGTGCGTGCCAGACGGTGTTCGAAGCGGAAGACCGGGAAGCTGCACACCACCAGGTAGCCGGCGAAGAACAGCGCGATGAGTGCGGTCGGAAGCAACCAGGAGATCTCGTTGCCCATCTCGGAACCGAAGAGTCGGTCCAGCCCGGTGGACCCGCCGAAGGACCCGCCGGCCTGACCGCCGCCTCCTCCGCCGCCGCCGGAGGCACCACTGATGCGGCCGACGCCGTTGTAGCCGAGGACGAGGTCCATGAACGTGTTGTCCGTCGAACCACCGATATAAGGACGTGCCGATTCCGGCACGAGCATCGTGACCATCGGGAACCACAACGCGGAGACGAGCAATGCGGCGGTCGCACCGATGAGGTGGGCGATTCGTTTGCGCCACCCGGTCTTCGCGAACAGCAGGTAGGCGAGCCCGAAGAACGGCAGGATCAGCAGGCCCTGCAGCATCTTGGTGAGAAAGGCGAATCCCAGGGCGACGCCGACCAGGGCGAGCCACCGACCCGAGTTGGTGGCGACAGCCCGGGTCAGCGCGTACGCCGCGGCGACCATCAGCAACACCAGCAGTGCGTCCGGGTTGTTGAAACGGAACATCAACGCGGCCGCCGGGGTGAAGGCCAGCACGGCGCCGGCGATCAGGCCGGCCGCGGCACCCAGTTGGGGGTCGCGGATCGTCCGACGCATCGTCGGGTAGAGGAGCCCGACCGCGGCCACGCCCATCAGCGCCTGGGGCGCCAGAACGGCCCACGAGTTCATCCCGAAGATGCGGACGCTGAGTCCGCTCACCCACAGTGAGGCCGGCGGCTTGTCGACGGTGATGAAGTTCGATGCGTCGAGTGCACCGAAGAACCAGGCCTTCCAACTCTGTGATCCGGCCTGCGCCGCAGCGGCGTAGAAGGTGTTGGCGTACCCGCTTGCGGACAGGTTCCACAGGTAGAGCACCGCGGTGACGGCCAGGAGTCCGACGAGGCCGAGCCGTCCCCACCATGGCCGGGCGGCGACGCGTCGTCGGTGCGCCGGGGCGGCGGGATCGGACGGCGACGGCGCCGGTGGTTTGTCCAGTACTGCGGTCATGGGTCCTCCTCAGATGATTCCTGTCCAGAGTCGACGCCTCCGCCACCGTCAGCCTGGAGATCGGCTGGCAGGTGGCTGTGAACGGTTTCGGGAACCCAGACGTAGCCTGAGTCGCATGGCTGTGGATGCAACGGTGCCCGTGGTGGCAGTCGGTCTCGTCGGTGGTTTCGCGGTCGCGCGCTACAGCGGGCGACGCGAACTCGGTGGTGTGGTGCTCGGCGCAGCCGGCGCCTGGTGCACTCGCCGGTGGGCGTCGACGAAGGGCCCCGCGGTCGCGGGCGGTCTGCTGGCCGGTTACCTGGCGGCGTTCGGCGGCTCGCACCCGCTGGCGAAGAAGATCGGCGCGTGGCCGTCGGTCGCGGCCGTGACCGTCGCCGCGGCGGGCGCCACTGCCGTCGCCACACGCTGAGCGGCGCGCCCCGGCAATACCGGCCGGACGCCCCGATGGCGGCACTACCATCACCACCCATGACCGCGGGATATGGGCGTGCACGGCAGAACGACATCTACACCGCCGGGGTGCACCGGCGAAAGCCGCGTGTACCAACGGATTTCGCCGAGCTCGAGCGACGTGCGAGACGTGCGATGTCGGCGCGTGCGTGGGCGTACATCGGCGGTGGTGCCGGTGAGGGACGCACCATGGCCGCCAACCGCGCGGCACTCGACCGCTGGGCGATCGTGCCGCGCATCCTGCGGGATGTCTCGCAGCGCAACCTCGAGGTCGAATTGTTCGGTCGCCGCATCACGGCGCCGGTGCTGTTCGCGCCGGTCGGCGCCGGTTCGCTCGCCGCGCCCGACGCCGACGCCCTCATCGGGCGTGCGGCCGCGGAACTCGGTGTCCCCTACATCTTGTCGAATCAGGCGAGCGTCTCGATGGAGGACGTCGCGGCCGCGATGGACGACACGAGCGCCGGGGCGCCGCGCTGGTTCCAGCTGTACTGGTCCACCGACGACGACCTCGTCGACAGCCTCCTGGAGCGCGCGGCGGCCATCCGCGCCGAGGCCGTCGTCGTCACGCTGGACACGACGATGCTCGGGTGGCGGCCGCAGGACCTGAACCTGGGTTCGCTGCCGTTCGCGCAGGGTGAGGGCATCGCCCAGTACACGTCCGACCGCAGGTTCGTCGACATCGTCGCCGAACGGCTACGTGGCGCTGCTGACGAACGTCCGGAGATCTCCCTCGGCGCAATCGCCACCCTCCTCTCCATCACCCGCAACGCCCCGGGCTGGTTTCTGCAGAACCTGCGGTCGCCCCAGCCGCGCGCCGCGGTGCAGACCTTCCTCGACATCTACTCGCGACCGTCGCTGAACTGGGACGATCTTGCCGGCCTGCGCGCCCGCACCGCTCTTCCGATCGTGCTGAAGGGCGTGCTGCACCCCGACGATGCGCGTCGCGCCGTGGACGCCGGGGTGGACGGCATCATCGTCTCCAACCACGGCGGTCGGCAGGTCGACGGCGCGATCAGCACGATCGACGCTCTCGACACCATCGCGCCGGTCGTCGACGGTCGCATCAAGGTCCTCATCGACTCCGGGATCTACACCGGTTCCGACGTGTTCAAGGCGCTCGCACTCGGGGCCGACGCCGCCTGCATCAGACGACCGCACATGTACGGCCTGGCGCTCGCGGGAGCCGACGGTGCCCGCGACGCGGTCGCCGACATCATCGCCGAACTCGACCTCACCCTCGGACTGTCCGGGCACACCGACGTCGCCGACCTCGACCGCGAGGCGCTGCGCCGGATGTAGGCCGTCTGGCGTCTGTTCGAGAGAGAGACCCACTGCTCCCTGAGCAGCGCCCGAAGCTTGCGGAGGGTGCGTCGCGAAGGGTCAGACCAGCGGCCGCCCGGTGCGCATGCGCCACCGGACGTCGGCGAGCAGGACGTTGAACGGAAAGCCGCGCACCCACCGCGGGGCCCGCGTGATGATCGCGCGCAGGACCGCGTTGTGCTTGTCGAAGTACAGCTCCTGCCACGGCGAGAGCTGGACGCGCATCTTGCGGCGGAAGTTCTCCGGCAGGAAGCCGATGGCCATGATCTCGAAATGCCAGCCGAAGAGCCGCGAGATCACCGGGCCGAGGAACTCGGCGCGCGCGATCGACATCAGGTACTCGCGGATGGTGTCGTCGATCTCGAGCGTCTCGACCGTGTCGTTCCAGTAGGTCTCGAAGTCCTCGCGGGTGGCGGGCCACATCTCGCGGGGGACCTGCAGCGTCGTGCCCAGAACGGCGCCGGCCTGATAGCGCTCGTCGGTCACCTCGGTGACCCCGCCGAAGATGCGATGGACGTCCTCGGTGCCTCGGTACAGACACGCGGCGACCCACAACTGCAGCTTCGGATCAAAGGCGTTGTACTTCACCGGGCTGTTGGCGGTCGAACGGACCTGCGCATGGGCCTTGCCGATGGCCTTGCGGTAGGCCTTCCGGTCTTTGGCGCTACCGAGTCCGGCGACGGCGAGGTAGCTCAACGTGGTGCGGCCGCGCTTCATCGGATGCTTGAACAGGTTTCCCGAGTCGACGCGGCTCTCGTACACGCCGTAACCGACCGCGGGGAGGCTGAGCTGCATGATCACGTTCGCCGCGCCCGCGATCACACCGATGCCGAGCGGGTCGAGGTCGCTGGTGGGGAGTGCATCGAGCTCTGCGCGGGACATACGGGCGGAGGAGGGGAGGAACTCGGTGTCGGGGCGCTCCGCGGTGAGAAACTCCTGCACTTCGGCGGTCACATCCGTCACCGGTTGTGCTGACAGTGCCGAACTTCCACTGGTGATAGGCTCCGTTGCCATCGAACACCCCTCCTGCTCGAATTCTGGAAACGTCTGTTTCCCGTTTTATGACACACCTAACTTACCGGGGTGTCAAGATAGGAATCATGGGACGAGCACCATCGACCCCGGACAGCCGTTCCGGTGCGGACTCCGACGCGGCCGGCACGCTTCGGGCCTATGGCGGCGAGGGCGGCGACACCCGGGTCGCGCGGCGTCGATCCGCCCTCATCGATGCAGGACTGGATCTGCTCGGCGCCGATGACGTGGGCGCGGTGACCGTGCGCGGCGTGTGCCGGCAGGCCGGACTCACCGCCCGTTACTTCTACGAGAGCTTCGAATCCGTCGATCAGCTGGTCGGCGTCATGTACGACGAGGTCATCGAAGAGATCGCGCAAGCCAGTCTGGCAGCCTTCTCCGAGGGGGCCAGCATGCGTGCGAAGGTCGCCGGTGCGGTGTCGGCGATCGTCGACGTCATCGACGCGGACCGCCGCAAAGGCAGGCTGCTCTTCTCGCAGGCGCTTCTGAGTCCGGTCATCGCGGCCAAGCGCATGGAGTCGACGACGTTGTTCGCCGGCCTCACCCTGCAGAGCACGTCGGCCATTCTCGACGTCCACGTCGGGCCGGCGGCAGCGGTCGGCGTTGCGCACTATCAGGTCGGCGGTCTGAGCCGGTTGCTCGCGGCGTGGCTCGAGGGCGAGGTCGAACTCGGCAAGGCCGACGTGGTGGATCTGAGCATCGCGCTGCTCGTCTCACCCGCCGAGATGCTCGAGAAGAGTCTCTCGCGTCGCACCGGCGATGCGGAGTAGGTCCGCATGTCGGGATATGTTTGATGGCATGAGTGGCGGAACCGGCGAAGCAGACATCCGTCCGGCGACGCGGCCACTGGGCGGCTGGCGGGATTACGGCGAGCCCGAACTGCCGGTCCCGTTGGCGGCGGCGCTGGCGGCGTTCGCCGAACAGGGCTACCACGGGACCTCGGTCCGGGAGATCGCCGCGCGGGCCAATTTGTCGGTGCCAGGGCTCTATCACCACTACCCGTCGAAGCAGTCGTTGCTGCAGGGGCTCCTCGAACGCACGATGACCGACCTCCTGGCACGCTCGGAGGCCGCGATCGTCGAGGCGGGTCCCGAGCCGATCCGGCAGTTCGACGCCGTCGTCGAGTCGCTTCTGCGGTTCCACATGTATCGCCGCGAGCAGGCGTTCGTCGGTTCCACCGAGATCCGCAGCCTCGACGACAACTACCGGCCCACCTACATCGGACACCGGGACCGCCAGCAGCGGATGGTCGACGTGATCGTCTTCGCCGGCGTCGAAACGGGTGAGTTCACCACCGAGTATCCGAAAGATGCGGCGCGTGCCGTGGCCACCATGTGCGTCGGGGTGTCCACCTGGTTCAAGCTCGACGGTCTGCTGGGTCCGGACGAACTCATCGCGCGCAATCTCCAGATGGCCCGCGCGCTGGTCGGGTATCGCACACCCTGACGGCCGTCGCGCAGGGCGCCGTCTGCTGGGCCGCTTGACCCGGCGGGTATCGCCTGGCAAGGTATGCAACGCCGAGCGATCGATCGGTCGGTGTTCGGGGATCCCCACCCTGCTCATGCGTTAAGGAGTCACCATGCCCATAGACCTGCGGCACGACGACGACGTGCTCGACGTCGTCGCGAAGACCGAGGCCTTCGTCCGCGACTACGTCCTGCCCATCGAGGACGAGGCGGCCGGTGACATCACGGCGGCCGGTGGTGACGACATCCGTCGCGAGATGAACGCCAAGGCCAAGGAGGCAGGGGTCTTCGGCCCGCATGCCCCGGTCGAGTACGGCGGACTCGGTCTCAACATGTGTGACCGCGCGCCGGTGTTCGAGGCGGCCGGGTATTCGACGTTCGGTCCGATCGCGCTGCACATCGGTGCGCCGGACGAGGGCAACGTGCACATGCTCGCGCACATCGCGAGCGAGGATCAGCGGCAGAAGTACCTCGCCCCGCTGGCCGCTGGAGATGTCCGTTCGGCGTTCGCGATGACCGAACCGGCTCCGGGCGCCGGTTCGGATCCCAACGCGCTGCGCACGGAGGCCGTCCGTGTGGACGGCGGCTGGAAGATCAACGGCGACAAGCACTTCATCACCGGCGCCGACGGTGCGGGCTTCTTCATCATCATGGCGCGGACCTCGGGCGCGCCCGGTGACCGCGGCGGCGCAACCATGTTCCTCGCGCCCGCCGATGCGCCCGGGTTGACCGTCGGGCGCCACATCAACACTATCGACAAGGCGATGATCGGCGGTCACTGCGAGGTGACCTTCACCGACCTCTTCGTTCCCGACGAGGACATCCTCGGCGAGGTGAACGAGGGTTATCGCTACGCCCAGGTCCGGCTCGGGCCGGCTCGGATGACCCACGTGATGCGCTGGCTCGGCTCGGCGAAGCGCTGCCAGGACGTCGCCGTCGACTATGTCTCACGCCGTGAGGGATTCGGTGGCCGCCTCGGAGATCTGGGCATGATCCAACAACTCGTCGCCGACAACGAGATCGACCTCGCCGCGACTCGCGCGTTGCTGCTGAAGGCCTGCCACGAGCTCGATCTGGGCAACCACGCGTCGGACGAGACATCGATCGCGAAGACCTTTGCTGCCGAGGCGTATTCGCGGATCGCCGATCGCAGCATCCAGATGTGTGGCGGGCTCGGTGTGTCCGCCGACCTCCCGCTGGCCCGCCTGTCGCAGGAACTCCGGCCGTTCCGCATCTACGACGGCCCGTCCGAGGTCCACCGGTGGGCGATCGCCCGTCGCGCCGTCGGGCGTGCGAAGAAGGCCCAGCAGGCGCTCGAGGCGAAGGCATCGGCGGGTGCCCGATGACCGCCACGGACGCAGCACTCGACCAGGATCGCCTGCGCCGGTTGCTGATCGACAACGGAGTCGAGCCCGCAGGTGAGCTGACCATCGACCTCATCAGCGGCGGCAAGTCCAATCTCACCTACACGGTCACCGACGGCGTGACCACGTGGGTGGCGCGCCGACCGCCGACCGGCGGACTGACGCCGTCGGCTCACGACATGGGCCGTGAATGGGCGGTCACCAGTGCGCTGCAGTCGACGTCGGTCCCGGTTGCGCGGACCGTCGCTTTCGACGCCGACGGCTCGGTCATTGGTGCGCCGTGCACCGTGGTGGAGTTCGTGGACGGCCGCGTCGTCCGGACCGCGGAAGACCTCGACGCCTACTCAGACGACGAGGTCGCCCGCAATCTCGATGCCTTGGTGCAGACGTTGGCCGACCTGCACGCGGTGGACTATCGCGAGGTCGGGCTCGGCGAGTTCGGTCGGCCCGCGGGTTTCGCCGCCCGCCAGGTGAAACTGTGGGCGCGGCAGTGGGGGCACGTGAAGACGCGTGAACTCCCCGACGTCGAGCGTCTCGTCGACGCGCTCGCCGCGCGGGTTCCGGAGCAGGCGCGAGAGTCGTTGGTGCACGGTGACTTCCGGGTCGACAACACGATCATCGACGCCGACGATCCGGCCCGGATCGCGGCGGTCGTCGACTGGGAGATGTCGACCCTCGGAGATCCGCTCACCGATGTCGCGCTGATGTGCGTTTACCGCACCGGCGCCTTCGACCAGGTTCTCGGCTTCTCCGCGGCCTGGACCAGTGACCGTTATGCGTCGGTCGACGAGATCGCTCAGAAGTATTCGACCGCAACGGGTGTCGACCTGGGTGACTGGGACTTCTACCTGGGGTTGGCGAACCTGAAGCTCGGCGTGATCGCCGAGGGGATCACCTACCGCGCACTCTCGGGGGCGTCCTCGGGAGACGGCGCCGAAAAGGCTGCCGAGGCGACGGCGGCGTTCATCGCCGACGGCCTACGCCACATCAGCTGATCGAGCAACGGCGTCAACAGAACACAGTCGCGCGGTGTGCGCATCCACAGAGGGTAGGCAATGAGTGAATCGGGCAACAACCGTTCTGCGCTGGTGACCGGGGCGTCGAGGGGGATCGGTGCGGCCATCGCCGACCGGTTCGCCGCCGACGGCTGGGACCTCACCATCAGTGCCCGTGGTCGAGAAGCATTGGAGAAGAAGGCGGCTGAGCTCCTCGAGCGTGGCGCCGGGCGGGTGGAGGTCCTTCCTGCAGACATAACCGATGCGGAGTCGATCGCCGCGCTCAGCGCCACGCATGCGGAGGCTTTCGGGCGGTTGGATGCGTTGATCATCAACGCCGGGATGGGATCGAAAGGTGCGATCGCCGACTTCCCGGTCAAGCGATTGGACCGTCTGTACGAGGTGAACGTCCGGGCCCCCTTCATCCTCCTGCAGGCGTCCCTGCCGGCCCTCCGTGCCACAGCGGAGACACATGGCACTGCGAAAGTCATTGCCGTGTCCTCGATCACGGGCGTCTATCCAGAGCCCGAGTACGTTGCGTACGGATCGACCAAAGCGGCTCTCGTCTCCATGTGTGAGACGTTCAATCTCGAGGAATCCGAGAACGGCGTGAGTGCGACGACAATCGCACCGGGCTACGTCAACACCGACATGACCGACTGGCTGAAGGACTCCCTCCCCGCCGACGAGATGATCACCGCAGGCGACATCGCGGTGATCGCCCACTCGATCACCCAGCTGTCGCGGTACGCGGTCCTGCCGAACGTCGTCATCACCCGACCCGGCGAGAACCTGCACCGGGCCTAGGCTCGGACCTGCCCCTGCTCCCTAATCCGAAAGATCCTCAAACCCCTGATCCCTGAGGTGCGAGGAGCGTTAGCGACGAGCCACGAAGGGCCTGGTGAGACACGTTGCGAAGCCCTTCGTGGCTCGCTTCGCTCGCACCTCAGGGAGCAGAGATGTGGATGCTGCGGAGTGTTCTTTCGTGATCCACCACGGCCGCCAGGCCGCGGATACTGAGGTGCGAGCGAAGCGAGCCTCGAAGGGCTACCGGAAAGTCGCGATCCCGCCGTCGCGGTCCGACAGGTGACCGTGTTCGTTGAACGACACCACCGAGACGCCGCTGCGGCCGACGATCAGTTTGCTGATCGACGCGTTGACCATCGTGCGGGCCATCGCCGGCCAGGTCTCGTCGGGGATGCCCCACAACTGGGCGATCCACTGGGTGATGGTGCCGGCCGAGGACACCACGAGCACCGTCTGACCCGACCCGGCGAGCTCGGTGGCGCGGGCGGCCGCGTCGGAGACGCGCGCCTTGAACTGGGGGTAGCTCTCGGCGGGGCCGCCGTCGAGGCCAGGAGCTGCGTCGTGCTCGCCGGCCGCTATCCAGGCCGCGAGCCCCTTGTCGAGCTGTTCCTGGTAGCTGCGGCCGTCGCGATACATCTCCGGCGTGGCCTCGCCGACCAGTGCGGGCAGTGAGTACTCGTTCCACCCCGGGTCGACGTGCGGCTGAGGTCGACCGGTGTCGAAAGCCCCCAGCACGCCGCTCAGCGTCTGCTGCTGGCGCGGGAGGTCGCCACTGGCGGCTGCGGTGAAGGTGCCGATCTGCCCGGCGAGGAATCCACCGGACAGCGCGGCCTGTGTGGCCCCGGCCGTGGTGAGACCGCCGGGTCCGTTGCTCAGATCGTCGGTGGCGTCGGCGATGCCATACGCCAATGCGTTCGCCTGACCATGACGAACCAGATAGATCACACCCATTCCTGCACCCTATGTCGGCTTCGATGAGTTCGAGGCGTCGGGCCGGTCAGTATCAGCGACCCCGAGATGTCTGGAGTGCGCCCGTGACGCCGATGCTGTTCGTCAACCTGCCCGTCGTAGACGTCGCGCGGTCTCGTCGGTTCTTCGGATCGCTCGGCTTCCACTTCGACGAGATCTTCTGCGATGCCGGGAGCGCGTGCATGATGATCAACGACTCGGCGATGGTCGTGCTCATGCAGCGACGACGATTCGCCGGCTACGCGGCCACCGCAGTCGCCGACCCACTGCAGGGCCGCGAGTCGTTGCTGGCCATTTCCGCTGACAGCCGCGCACACGCCGACCGGCTCGCCGAAGCGGCACTCGGTTGCGGCGGCCGGGAACTCCGCGCAGCCGAGGACCTGGGCTTCATGTACTGCCGCAGTTTCTGTGACCCGGACGGTCATGCCTGGGAGATCGTGTGGATGGACCCCTCGCAGATCCCGAAGACCGCTGACGACTGATCGGCGCCGCGCGAACCGGACGGTCTCAGTGCCAGGGGCTCGGCGACGTGCGTGCCGGTGCGTCGTACGGGGTCGCCGGCAGACCGAAGCGTGCGAAATCGCTCTCCATGTCGTCGCTGAAGAAGGCGACGACATGGCTGACCTTGGCTGTCTGCGGGTCGATCTCGAGCACCTGGAGCTGGAACGGTCGGTGGACGCCGTCCGGTTCGCGCATGTACAGCCCGTAGGCCGGCTGCCCGTTGGCTGTCGTGGGCAGCATGATCTGATCGCCCGCCTTCTCGGCCGGACAGTTGCAACGGATGAGGGTTCCGATGCTCTCTGCGCCCTGGTACCAGCCGGTGAAGGGCGGCATCTCCCAGATCGCCTTGTCGGTGAAGAGCTCCACCATCGCGTCGACGTCGTAGCGTTCGAAGGCCGACACGTAGCGGGCCAGCAGCTCGCGCTTGGCGGCGTCGTCGAGTGTCGTCGCGGCGTCGACTCCGACCGAATCCTGCTGCGGGCGTGCGGTCTTGACCTGCTCGCGGGCCCGCTGCAGCAAACTGTTCACGGTGGCGGTGGTGACACCGATGGTGTCGGCGACCTCGGCGGCGCGCCACTGCAGCACGTCGCGGAGGACGAGGACTGCGCGCTGCCGTTCGGGTAGATGCTGCAGTGCCGCGATGAACGCCAGCCGTACCGACTCGCGGGCGCCGACCACGTACGCGGGGTCCGCGTCGTCGCCGGGCGCGATCTCGTCGGCCGTGCCGGCATACGGCTCGAGCCAGGGCACCTCGTGGTTCTGCAGCAGGTCGTCGGTCGGGTCGAAGGCGTCGCCACCGAGGCCGGAGGGGAGGGGGCGTCGTTGTGAACTCTGCAGAGCGGTCAGACACGTGTTGGTAGCGATCTTGTGCAACCACGTGCGCACGGACGCCCGATGGTCACTTCCCGTAGCCCTTCCATGCGCGGAGGAAGGTCTCCTGGGCTAGATCCTCGGCGTCGTGGTGGGACCCCGTCATCCGGTAGCAGTGCGCGATGATCTCGCGGCGGAACGGCTCGCTGACCTCGAGGAACTCGGTGTCGGTCGCGGCGCTGGACTCAGCCGCGGGGCTGGTTGTGGTCATGCTCACAATCTACCGGGGTGCACCGACAGGCTCGACCCGAGTGGCCAAGCCGACCACGGTCCGCTTCTCCGTCGGTTCGCAGGTCGAGCGACCGGACGCCGGACGAGTTCGGATCAGGGTGAGTGCAACCCCTGTCCGCGTCGCGCCACGGGCCTATTCTCGCCGGTGGACGCGTGTGCGACCGGTCGTCGGTGCCCGTGACCAGGGGTGGGACGGGCTTGCCGGTACGGGGCCGCGTTGCTAGCTTCATCCGCATGACAAGTGCCGACCACAGGCTCACGGAGGTCACCTACGTGACCACCGCGCTGGGCTGTCGTCTGCCGCTTGCACGCGTTCTCTGTTGTTGTCGTCGAATGCGCTGACCGACCCCCGCCGAGTCAATCTCCTCCCCGGGGCGTCGCTTCTCGAGTCTCTTCTCAGAGCACCAGCTTCCGGCTTCCGCCCCGCGATGCGCGGGGTCTTTCGACGAGGACGATCATGACCGCCACACTGCCCGAACTCTCCACCCGTACTTTGCGCAACGCCCCCGCCTCTCCTGTCCGGCGTCAGCCGGTCACCCGCGCGGTGCGTCGTGCTCCTCAGGGCACGCGCCAGCCCGTACCGTTGACTTCCGTACCGCCGACTCGGACCCCGGGTCCGGTCGCCGACCGACGCGGACCAGTGAAGGGGGACCAGCGGGTGCACGTCGCAACGCCGCGCCTGGAGTTGTCGACCAAACCCGCGGCGCTCGTCCTCCGGGCCGCCCGGTTGTCCGGCCCGCTGTTCCGCGACGATGCGGCCGAGCGCACCGGGCTCAGCATCTCCACGGTCAATCGCCAGGTCAGTGCGCTGTTGAAGGCGGGATTGATCCGCGAACGGGCCGACCTTGCGCCCTCGGGCGCCATCGGGCGGCCGCGGTTGCCCTTCGAGGTCAACATCTCCGAGTTCCTCACCCTCGGTATCCACATCGGATACAAGGTCACCGCGATCACCACCCATGACCTGCTGCATCGTGTCGTCGGGGCCATCCAGATCCCTACCCCGCATGCCGATTCACCGGACGAAGCACTCACCGCCATCGGTGTCAGCGCACGGCGTTTCGCCGAGCGCTGGACGGGCCGGCGGGTGCTGTGGGTCGGTGTCGCGCTCGGTGGGCGTGTGGCCGAGGGCGGCATCGTCGACCACCCCCGACTCGGCTGGGAGGGCGCGCCGGTCGGCCGGACGATCGCCGAGGCCGTCGGACTGCCGGTGTCGGTTGCGTCCCACGTCGAGGCCATGGCGGCCGCCGAGCTCGTGCTCAACCCCGACGACCAGCAGTCGAGCTTCCTGTACTTCTACGCGCGCGAGATGCTCGGCATCGCGTTCAGCGTCGGCGGGACCGTGCACACGCCGACCGCCGGACCGCCGGTGATCGGTCACTTCCCGACCGGATCGACCACGTTGCTCGACCCGAACCGGACGGGGCGCCTGGAGCCCGCGGTGAGCGACACCGGTGTCGTGGAAGCTGCACGCGCACTGGGCCTCTCGGCGACCGATGTGGAAGATGTCCACGCCCTGGCCCGTAGCGGTGACCTCACGGCACGTCGTCTGCTCGAAGAGCGGGCGGAGGTGCTCGGACGTACGGTCGGACTGATCGCCGACATCTTCAATCCCGATCACATCATCCTCGGCGGACAGGCGTTCACCGATTACGCGGCCGGCCTTCCGACGGTCGCGAAGGCCGTGCGCGAGACCTCGATCGTGAGCAAACGGGATGTGCGCGTGTCACATTCGGGAGCGACCGTGCAGCAGCAGGCCGCCGGCGCGGTGTCTCTCGACGCGATATACAGCGACCCGCTGCAAGCAATCACGTTGACTGCCTGAGCGGGTCGCGTCGACGAACCTCGGTCGGGTGGTGGTCTAGTCCGAGGTTCGCTTGTTGTAGGCGCGCAGCGCGAACGGCGCGAAGATGAGCGTCAGCGCGACCGTCCAGATCAGGGTGGCGAGGACCGGATATTGCAGCGGGAGAGCCGCATCCGGACCGAATGCCGGGCCGTTACCCCACAGCACACGCAATGCCTGGACCAGTGACGACATCGGGTTCCATTCGGCGATCGTCCGGAGCCAGGTGGGCATCGGCTCGGTCGGGACGAACGCGTTCGACAGGAACGTGATCGGGAACAGGACCGAGAACATGAAGCCGTTGACGGCCTCGACCGTCCGCAGCCACGAACCGATGAGGATGCCGAACCAGATCATCGCGAAGCCGAAGAGCAGGAGCAGCGCGAATGCGAGGACCGCCTCACCGAACGAGCCCCGGATCCGCCAGCCGATGGCCAGGCCGGTCACGGCCATGACGACGATGCCGATCGAACTGTGGAGCAGGCTGGCGATACTGCGTCCGATCAACACCGACGACCGTTGGATGGGCAGTGACCGGAACCGGTCGATGATGCCCTTCTCGAGGTCGGCGGTGATACCCGTGGACACGATGAACGCGGTGAACACGATCGTCTGACCCATGATGCCCGGGAGCAGGAACTCCTTGTACGACGCCGAGTCGGTCTGGATCGACGCGCCGAACACGTACGCGAACAGCAGCACGAACATGATCGGCTGAATGGTCACGTCGGAGAGCATCTCCGGCATTCGTTTGGTGTGGATCATGTTGCGCTTCACCATGATCCAGGCCTGTTGCCAGATCGTGGTGGGGTGGATCCGCGGCTTGTCCGCGACCACAGCGTGGGTCTGTGCCGTGGTGGTCATCAGGAACGCTCCTCGTCGGTGGTGTTGTCGGTGTCGTCGGTGTTGCTCGACTCCTCGGCGCGGTGGCCGGTGAGGGAGAGGAAGACGTCGTCGAGGCTCGGCCGGGAGAGTCCGAAGTCGTCGACGGAGATGCCACTCTCGTCGAACCAGGCGGCGACGCGGGGCAGGTCGCCCAGGCCGGCTGCGGCTGTCGTGAGCCGGCGGGCCGCCACGTCGACGAACACCTCCGCCCCGTTCTTGCGCAACAGCGACTCGGCGGTCGTCAGGTCGTCGGCGTGCGAGACGGTCAGCACCAGGCTGGCCGAACCGGCCTGCTCCTTGAGCTGCAGTGACGTGCCGTGCGCGATGATGGTGCCCTTGTCGATGACGACGATGTCGTCGGCGAGTTGGTCGGCCTCCTCGAGATACTGCGTGGTGAGCAGCAACGTGGTTCCGTCGGCGACCAGATCGCGTAGGACGTCCCAGAGTTCGGAACGGCTGCGCGGGTCGAGGCCGGTGGTCGGCTCGTCGAGGAAGAGCACCGGTGGCGTGGCCAGCAGGCTGACCGCGAGGTCGAGTCGACGGCGCATTCCGCCGGAGTAGGACTTGACCTGTTTGTCACCGGCCTCTGAGAGGGAGAACTGCTCGAGGAGTTCCTCCGATCGACGTGCGAGGGTCTTGCGTCCGATGCCGTACAGACCGCCGATCATGCGGAGGTTCTCGCGGCCGGTCAGGATCTCGTCGACCGTGGCCGCCTGGCCGGTGAGGCCCATGTTCTGGCGGACCATCCCGGGCTGTTCCCGCACGTCGTAGCCGGCGATGCGGGCTGTCCCGCTCGTGGGCGGCGACAGGGTGGTCATCATTCGGACGGTGGTGGTCTTGCCGGCGCCGTTGGGGCCCAGCAGGCCGAGCACGGAACCCCGCGGCACGGTGAAACTGACGCCGTCGACCGCCGTGAAATCGCCGAAGCGTTTCACCAGGTCGATGGCCTCGATGGCGACATCGGCCGTCGCGACTTCTCCCGGTGCGGTGGTGGGAACTGTGACTGAGCTCATGTTTCTCCACGGTATAGAGGGGGTGTGACAGCCGCGACCGAATTACGTGGCGCGCGGGTGACGTCAGGGAACAATTCAGGGCATGTTCGGGGTGTGGCGATCTCGTACTCGAAGTCAGACCGTCTGCCCGCACCGAATTCATCGGTTGCGGGGCTGCGAATCCGACGGTCGGACCGAAACCGAGCGTAAGACTTCAAGTTGAGTTGAAGTCAACCTTTTTGAGATCCGTGCCTGCGGATGCCGGAGACCGATATCTCCGCATATGCGGATAGGATGTCGTCGTGACCGCTATTCGGATCAAAGACGCAGCCACTCTGCTCGGCGTCAGTGACGACACGGTTCGACGGTGGGTGGCCACCGGCGTCTTGGAACAGTCCGATGGCGGACCGGTCGCCACCGTTGATGGCGCACGGCTCGCCGCGCTGGCCCGCGAGCGCGCGGTGGCACCGGACGACGGGGCATCGGTCGGACGCTCGGCGCGTAATCGGTTCACCGGTCTCGTCACCGATGTCCGCACGGACGCGGTGATGGCTCAGGTGACCCTGCAATGCGGTCCGTTCGAGGTGACGTCGTTGATGAGTGCGAACGCAGTTCACGAACTCGATCTACGGCCCGGCGTCGTGGCCACGGCCGTCGTCAAGGCGACGACGGTGATCGTCGAGACCAACAGGGAGGCCAGATGAGGAGGTCCATCGTCGCGGTCGCCGCGGCCGGACTGCTGATCGTGGCAGGGTGCTCGTCCGGTGGCTCAGATGCCGGCGGGTCTGCGGCCTCGACCCTCGACATCTCGGCGGCGGCGTCGCTGAAGACGACGTTCACGGCGATCGCCGATGAGTTCGAGGCACAGCACGACGGCGTCACGGTACGACTCTCGTTCGACGGATCGTCGACGCTGGCCAACCAGATCCAGCAGGGGGCGCCGGCCGATGTGTTCGCGAGCGCCGACGAGAAGAACATGCGCAAGCTGGGTGATCTCGCCGTCGACCCGGCGGTCTTCGCCACCAACACACTCGTGATCGTCACGGCGCCGGGCAATCCCCGCGGGATCCGGTCATTCTCCGATCTGAACAAGCCTGACGTCACGACGGTCATCTGCCAGTCGGCTCAACCGTGCGGCGCCGCGACCGAGACCGTCGAGCGCAACACCGGTGTCACCATCGACGCCGCCTCGGAGGAACAGTCGGTGAGCGCGGTGCTGACCAAGGTGACGACCGGCCAAGCGGATGCGGGCGTGGTGTATGTGACCGACGCGCGCGGAGCCGGCGACAGGGTGGCCACCGTGACCGATCCGGCATTCGCCGCCGTGGTCAACTCCTATCCGATCGCGGCGCTCGCCGGCGCCGGGGATGGCGAACTCGCCACGCAGTTCGTCGACCTCGTCCTGGGCGCGGACGGTCAGCGCTTCCTGCGCGACGCCGGGTTCGGGGCGCCTTGAGCACGGTCCTTCGTTCCCGACGGGACCCGGCGGGGTTGCCCGGTTGGACGTACGGCTTGGCACTGATCGGCGTCGTGTTGATCGTGCTACCTCCGCTGGCGCTGCTCTTCCGTTCGCCGTGGGGCACCTTCGTCGACCAGATCTCGTCGCCCTCGTCGCTCGACGCGCTGCGGTTGTCACTGATCACCGCCGCGTGCAGCACCGCCATCTGCCTGATGGTCGGGGTGCCGATGGCACTGGTGTTCGCGCGATACGACGGTCCGGTGATCCGGGTGCTCCGCGCACTCGTGTTGTTGCCCTTGGTCTTACCGCCCGTGGTCGGTGGTCTTGCCCTGCTGTACACCTTCGGCCGGCTCGGGGTCGTCGGTGAACATCTGCATGCGGCCGGCATCGACATCGCTTTCACGACAACGGCGGTGGTACTGGCGCAGAGTTTCGTCGCACTGCCCTTCCTCGTGATCAGCGTCGAGGGCGCGGTGCGCGTCGTCGGGACGCGATACGAGGAGGTCGCCGCGACCCTGGGTGCGGGGCCGACTCGGACGCTCTGGCGGGTCACGCTCCCGTTGGTCCTGCCGTCTCTGTTCGCGGGTCTCGTGCTCGCGTTCGCGCGGGCGCTGGGCGAGTTCGGTGCGACGATCACGTTCGCCGGCAACGCGCCCGGGGTGACCCAGACCGCGCCACTTGCGATCTATGTGTCGGCCATCGACGACCCACAGGCCGCGATCCCGTTGTCGCTCATCCTGGTTGTCGTATCCCTGATCGTGGTCGTCGGAGTGCACAGCCGCCGTTCGCGCGTCGGGGGTGGTTTGTGACCGGCGCGGATCTGGAGGTGATCATCGACCTCGAGGTGCCCGCGTTGCGGGTCGAGCACCGGTTCGCCGCGGGCGCGACCACCGCGGTCGTCGGGCCCAACGGCGCCGGCAAGTCGACGATGCTGCGCGCGATCGCCGGGCTGGTGCGCGGCGACCATCGGTCCCGGATAGTGCTCGGCGACAGGGTGTTCTGTGACGCGACGACCTTCGTGCCGCCCAGTCGGCGCGGAATCGCATTACTGTCGCAGGACGCGCGGCTGTTCCCGCATCTGACGGTCGCCGACAACGTGGCGTTCGCGCCCTCGGCGCAGCGTCTCTCGAGGTCGGAGATCAGGGCGCGAGTGGAACGCTGGCTGACGGCAACGGAGGTCACCGACCTCGCCGACCGTAAACCGCACCAGCTCTCCGGCGGCCAGTCGCAGCGGGTTGCCATCGCCCGAGCGCTGGCGGCGCAGCCGCGAATCCTGCTGCTGGATGAACCGTTTCGGGCCCTGGACGTCGACGTCGCGAGCCGATTGCGAGCGCTGTTGCGCACACTTCTCGCCGATCGGGACCGCACGACGATCATGGTCACCCATGACCCGGTGGACGCCCTCGGGTTGGCCGACGGCATCCTGGTCCTCGAGGACGGTTGCGTCGTCGAATCCGGTTCGACGCGTGCGGTTCTGGCACGACCCACCAGTCGTTTCGCGGCGTCGCTGTCCGGGCTCAACCTCTTCGTGGGCCTCCTGGACGCGGGCGACGCCGTCGTCGACGCCTCCGGCAATCGGGTCGTCGGCCGTGTCGAGGTCGATGGACCCTCACCGGGGGCCGGGGCGGCGGCCACGTTCTCGCCACGGGCCGTCGCCGTCTATCTCGAAGCGCCGCATGGCAGTCCGCGTACGACGCTGGCCGCGACCGTCCGTGACGTCGCGCCCCGGGGTGACCACGCCGTGATGACCGCCGAGGTGGGCGAGCAGATCGTCGCCGCCGAGGTGACCTGGGCGGCGGTCGCCGACCTCGGACTCGTCACCGGACTAGCGGTCTACCTGGTGGTCAAGGCGAGCGAGGTGCGGATCAGCGGCGTAGGGCCCGGTTCGCTCTGACCGGCGAACCTCAACTCGACCGATGGACTTCGATCGAAGTCTTGCGGTCGAGTTGAGGTCTGGGGGTTGGGCTTGGGTCAGGGCTTGTCCTTTCAACCGGCTATCGTGTGGCCGCAGAACAGGCCGGCGAAGAATGCGATGCCAGACGGAAGGCAGATCGCAGTGTTGACGAGGTAGCTGGTCGTGTCCGACACCGACCGTGAGAAGCGTGCTGAGAACGCTTCCGCCGGCTGGTGACCTTCGGCGTGCCTATGCCGTCCGACATACTGACGACTCATCGATCGGACTGTCCGTCCATCAAGGTTCTGGGCGAGGGACGTTGGCTTCTGACGTCGTGATTCGATTCCATACTGATCCTTGCGACTTGACGATGCGCGCCACGTCATCGTCGCGCCGAACATGAACTGCGACCACGGGCTCGACCGCGAGACGTCGATCGAAGTCTACGAGTCGGCATGAGGTTCACCGGTAGCTCTCGGCGCCGTGGTCAGGACGTGCTGGTGAAGTAGGCCAGGACCAATCCAAGTATGAAACAGAGGATCGGGTAGGTGACGAACATCGAGAACCTCCCACTGAAGTAGGTCCTCAGTTCCCGCCACTTGTTGTTGTCGTCGTCCGCAGCCAACGGTCCTCCATCTCGGTTATCTCGCTGATTACCCGGTCCCAATCGGCGATCGGGACGGTACCCGTGAACAGGGACAGCATCGAGTTCCCATCCGATCCGCGGTAGGCCAACTGTGATCGGCGAAGGCGCAACTCGCGACCCTTGGCTGTGTAGTTTCCGTCGTCCACACAGAGATAGCCGTCTCGGTGCGCACTGTGGTTCAGCACTGTAGCGTTCTCCAGTGCTGCGATGTCCAGCGTGGTATCGAGTGTGTCTAACCGAAGGACGTCAATGGGGCCCAGGTCGAGATATTGGACCACTACGTTCGAGACGAACTCTGGAACCGGACTCTCCGAACGTAGGAGGACTCGACTTGCGCTAGCTTCGTGAGCGGTCTCGGTGTCCATGTCATACCAGGCCGGTGCCGGCAAGAAGTCCAGCGTCGGCGTCGAAGCGCGGAGCGTCGCCGTGCTGCCGAGATTCACGATCGCGTACTCGATTGCAGCGATCACGTGCTTGCTCTTGTCACGACAGAGCTCCTCCGGTGAGCAGACCGAGAACAAATGCGAGGGATGCCGGCAGGCATACCAGCACGTTCTGGAGGCGGGAAGTGACATACGCGGTGTAGTAGTTGGTTGGAAGCCGCCTGGATCGATGACGAGGTCGCCCGACCCTGACCGCCTTTCTGCTGGCCATCATCAGTCGAAAATCCCTTTCACCCACTTGCCGGTTTTGGAACCGAGATTACTGCCGATCGCAGCGCCGATCCCTGCTCCAACTGCTGTACCAATCGGACCAGCGAACGATCCTATAGCTGCCCCCGCGGCCATGCCGCCGAGCACGCCGCCGCCCACCGCACCAACGCCCGAGGCGACCGCGTCTCCGCCATCCTGTTCACCGCGTTCGTACTTGCTCCATTCGTCGAACGCCGTGACCACCACGCCTCCGACCAAGGAACCGCGATAGAGATTGGTGCCGATCTTGTTGAGACGAGAGAGGTCATCCGGGGTCAATCCCGCGCGTCCCGCTGAATGGCGTCCGCCGGGGCGATCGGTGTCGTAGGCGTAGCGGATATCCTGGCCGCGTTGTTCGAGGGCGCCAAGTGCGGTGGTGACCGCGGGCCCCGCAAGCGAGCTTCCTGCAGGGAGCCCCAACGCGTTCTTGAGGTACTCCAGTCTTGAAGGATCGACGTCTGTGGGTTGCCCGGCCTTCAACTTCTCCAACTGCTCCGGGGTCAGATTCATCGCGCGGAGGAATCGCCCACGCTGCTCGGGAGTTGCGGTGCCATTGCGCACAGCGGCGGCGTCGCTCGCGGCGAGAGTCGCGTCGACGATCCCGCGGTTGACCGCGTTCGCAGCGGGTGTCATGCCGCCGAGTTCACCGACTGCGGAATTGATCGCGTCTCGGGTCGCGGTGACCGCGTTATCGGCCGCGGTGCCGAGACCGATCAGCGCGGCGTGGTGTTCGTAGGCTCGTCCCGCGTCGTACTCGGCACCCTCGGGTGCGCGACCGGCGTCGAAGTTGACGGTGTACTCGCGGCTTCCGCGGTCGAGGACGTAGCCGTCGGAGTCGGCAAGGCTGGTTCGGGTCTCGAGAGCCTTCATCGCATCGCGAATGCCGACCTGCCCGTTCGTGAGTACGGAAGCCAGATCACCGAACTCATCGGCCACACCGCGAATCCACCGGGTGAGGCCCTCGGCGCGATCATCGGCAGGACCTCGAGCCATCCCGGTCCACTGAGCACGCGTCAGGTTGAGAACGGGTTCTCCGGCCTTTGGTGCCTCGACCTCCAGATGTGCCTGCAGTCGAGTGATCCCATTCGCGATCGACGTCATGACCTCGGGGTTCCAGGACATGACGTCGTCATAGCTGGGCGGCACGACCTATTGGACCGACAGCAGAACGCTGAGCGGGACCACGTGGTCGGTCTGCTGTCCTTGCCGTGCGGGATACGCCGTGGCGTCCTTGATCGTGCTCGCACTCGCCTGATCGGTCTCGACGGTGGTGTCTTTGGCACCGAGCACCAGTTCGGAGAACGAGGAAACCGTGCCGGACACATTGGCCAGCGCGGATGCGATCCGTTCGTCCGCACCCGCCGCCACCGCGGACATATCGCTCGAAGCCCCGCGGAACTGTCCGGCGAGCTGGCTGAAGGTCGCTGTCGTACCGTCCAGTCCGGCATTGGAGGTGAGCTCCAACGCCATCAGACGGGATGCGCATCTTGAGATCTCCGTCGCTGACGCCCCGACAGCCGCTGGATCGACGATCATGTCCGACAAAATTCCCCCTTTGACTTCGCGAACCACCATAAATGTTCGACGATGACGATAGCCGGGCAGGGCGCAAACAGCTCGCCACCGTCCACAGCCATGAGTCGCTGTGACCGGCGAACCTCAACTCGACCGATTGACTTCGATCGAAGTCCATCGGTCGAAATGAGGTTCGCCAGTGGGTCAGTCGTTCAGCGGCCCGTCACGGTGTGCTTCGAGGACACGGGCCTTGAGGTGTTTGTACCCCCGAACGCGCAGTGTCGGTATCGATTTGAGGTAGAAGCGGTCGTCACCGCCGAGCTGGTCGGCGATCGCGTCGTCGATGAGTGTGGTTCCGGGACGGGCGGATCCGGCGAGGCGGGAAGCGATGTTCACCGGCTCGCCGAAGACGTCTCCGAGCCGGGCGAGGACGGAGCCGCGCGCCATGCCGACCCGCAACGGCGGAAGACTGTCGTCCGTGGAGAGCTGATGGATCTCGAGCGCGGCACTCGCGGCGGCGGGGGCGTCGTCGAAGGTGAACATCACAGCGTCGCCGAGGGTCTTGATAACGCGGCCACCATGATTTACGACCACGTCGAACGTGTCGTCTTCGAACGAACCGAGCAGGGACTCCAGGTCATTCAGATCGATGCGCCGGGAAAGGCTTGTATAGCCGACGATGTCGGCGAAGCCGACGATCAGGTCGATCTCTTCGTCGTCGGAGTGATCGGTGCGACGCTCGATGGCCTGCGCCATGTGCCGACGCCAGATGAGTTGCTGGATCTGGCCGAGCGCGAGGCTCATCTGGTCGAAGTCCCACGGCACCGCGGGGTCGTCGACGATGTCACGCAGCAGGTCGGCCTCCCACTCCGCGAGTCGGGACATCGTCTGTCCGATGGCCCGGGCCATCGCGATCTGGCTGGTCTCCGGCATCGCCGCCGAAGAGGATGCGAACATCCGGAGCGCGGCGAGGTCGCGATCGGAGAAAACCTTGTCCGAGGACGGTTGACGCACGAAACCGAATGCATTCCAAGCCTTCTCGGCGAAATCAGCGGACAGTCCGAGTTCGGCGACCAGTTCGTCGCGAGTGTAGCGGGGGCGGTCCCGCGCTTCCGAGGCGTCGTTCATCCGATCCGAGTCCCATCTCCGGCGTCGGCTCAGCATAGCGGGCAGACCGGTCCGGCAGGGTCGGTCTAACGCGCGGAGAGCATCCGAATCGTCGCGTCCGATACCGTGCGGATCACGTCGTCGAGAGACAACGGGCCACCCGGGCGGTACCAGCGCCACACACTCCCCAGGACGCCCAGTACGAGACGCGCCTGGAGCATGGCGTCCCCGTCGACGAAATCGCCGGCGTCCATTCCACGCTTGATCAGGTGTGCCCAGTTGCTCTCGATCTCGGCGACCAGTTCGCGCGACCGGACGCGTTCGGCCTCTTCTCCGTCCGACCGGCGAGGGGTACCCAGGATGACAATCTGGTTCTGGACTATTCGTCGCTGCAGCACGTCGACGGTTTCCCCGCGCAGCGATGACGCAACTGCTGAGCCGAAGGCTTCAACCGGGTCAGGAATACCGGCGGTCCCTGCTCGGAATCGCTCGATCGAATCGGCGAGCTGGATGCGCATGATGGTCAGAAGACAGTGTGCCTTCGACTCGAAATAGTGGTAGAGCGCTGTCTGTCCGATGCCGACCTCGTCGGCGATGGATGCCCACTTCGTGTGTTCGTAACCGACTGTGCCGAAGTGCTCTGTCGCGACGGTCAGGATCTGCGCGCGCTTGGATCTGGGACCGTCATCCACAGTTACCGACATCGTGACCCTCCCTTGTGCCGGACGTTACAACGTGGACAGCGTCGGGTTCATCTGAGCCGCGACCCGATTCAGCGCACTCCCTCGCGCGGATCAGAGCGCGAGCACGCCCTTCATGAGGTACGCCATCCGCGCGGCGAACTGCGGACTCTCCGAGCCGCGTCGCATGCGCACGGCGTCGTTGACGATCGAGAGCGCCGCGTGCACGGCGACCGCGCCTTGATCGCGCTTGATCTCCGGATCGACTTGCATGAGCAGATCCACCCAGCGCGCCACATAACGTCGCTGCACGTCGACGAGATCGGTGGCGCTCGCTTGTCCGGCGAGCGCGGGGGAGTTGTTGAAGCTCACCGACAGATCCGGGGTGCTGGTGATCACGTCGACATACGAATCGACGAGCGAGGCAAGCAATTTCGCGGGGTCCGAGGTGGCGCCGTAGGCCGCCATCACCCCCGCCTCCAGGCGCGCGCCGCTGCGCTGTCCGATGGCGACGAGGATGGCCAGCTTCGACGAGAAATGTTTGTAGACACTGGGACCCGCGATGCCGACGGCGCCGCCGATCTCGTCGACGCCGACGTCGGTGTAACCGCGGTCGGCGAACAACTCGGCGGCGGCGTCGAGGATCTCGTCACGCCGCGAACCGGGCACAGAGGTGACCGTCGGCGACGTCGCGAACGGCGGTGCCGCGGTGGGTCTCAGGGCGAGAATCCGACGGATGAGCTTCTCGATCTCGCCTCGTGCACGCGCCCCGGACATGCGGGTGTGGTGCACGGTGAGGCTGCCGCTGACGCTCAGCACCGCCCACGCCAGCTGCACGGCCTCACGGTCGGTCAGATCCGTGCGCCGGGCGGCGAGCGCCGACGCCCAGTGGCCGATCACCTCGCGGGTGCGGACTGCCACCAGTTTGTTCTGTTCGGTGGTGAGGTAGTTGCTGGTCCACCGCCACAGCGATGCCGCTTGGGGACGCTGGACGGCCAGGTCGCAGACCGTCGAGATCAGCGAGTTCGCGTCGACGCCGTCGGCGAGCGCCCGGTCGGTGCAGGACTCGAGATCGTCGACGCCGGCCAGGACCGCCGCGGCCAGCAGCGACTGCTTGTCGTCGAAATGCCGGTACACCGATGGCGCGGTGACGCCCGCCGAGCGCGCGATGTCGGCCAGCGAGACCTGCGCATACCCACGCTGGAGGAAGAGCGCGGCCGCGGAGTCGACGAGCTGTCGTTTGCGGTCGGCGCCCCTGGTGCGGGTGGCGGGTTTGGGGTCAGGCATGGTGAACAGACCATAGCGCACATTCGACAGAACGCCAGACCTCTTGACCACCGGGTATAGCCAAACTAGTTATTCCGCGTTAGCCTCGGTGGGTAACCAACCAGTGGTTCGTGTGAAAGGAACACTTTCGTGCCTGATCAAGCATTCATCTACGAGGCGATCCGTACGCCTCGTGGCAAGCAGCGCGGCGGTTCGCTGCACAGCGTGAAGCCGGTCGACCTGGTCTCCGGTCTCATCAACGAGGTCCTGTCGCGTCACGGCGGCCTCGATCCGGCCGACGTCAACGACGTCATCCTCGGTGTCGTCTCCCCGGTCGGCGAGCAGGGCGCGGTCATCTCGCGCACCGCCGCCCTCAACAGCGGTCTCCCCGAGACCGTCCCGGGAACCCAGATCAACCGCTTCTGCGCCTCGGGTCTGGAGGCCGTCAACCTGGCCTCGGCCAAGGTCGCCTCCGGCTTCGACGACCTGGTTCTCGCCGGTGGCGTCGAGTCGATGTCGCGCGTCCCGATGGGCAGCGACGGCGGTGCGCTGTTCACCGACCCGGCCACTGCATACGACCACTACATCGTCCCGCAGGGTATCGGTGCCGACCTGATCGCCACCATCGAGGGCTTCTCGCGCGAGGATGTCGACGCCTACGCGGCCGAGTCGCAGGCTCGTGCCGAAAAGGCATGGAACAGCGGCTACTTCACCAAGTCCGTGGTTCCGGTCAAGGACATCAACGGCGTCACCGTCCTCGATCACGACGAGCACCGTCGTCCCGGCAGCACCGTCGAGAGCCTCGGCAAGCTGAAGGCCGCCTTCGCCGCCCTGGCCGACATGGCCGGCTTCGACGACGTGGCACTGCAGAAGTACCCGAGCGTCGAGAAGATCAACCACGTCCACACCGGCGGCAACAGCTCCGGCATCGTCGACGGTTCGGGCCTCGTGCTCGTCGGCAGCGAGGAGGCGGGCAAGCGCAACGGCCTGACCCCGCGCGCCCGCGTCGTGTCCTTCGCCGAGATCGGCAGCGAGCCCACCATCATGCTCACCGGCCCGACTCCGGCCACCGAGCTGGCGCTGAAGAAGGCCGGCCTGACGGTTGACGACATCGACGTGTTCGAGCTGAACGAGGCCTTCGCCTCGGTCGTCATGAAGTGGATGAAGGATCTGAAGATCCCGCACGAGAAGGTCAACGTGAACGGTGGCGCGATCGCCATGGGTCACCCGCTCGGTGCAACCGGCGCGATGATCTACGGCACCTGCCTCGACGAGCTCGAGCGCACCGGCGGCCGCTACGGCCTGATCACCCTCTGCATCGGTGGCGGCATGGGCGTCGCGACCGTCATCGAGCGTCTCTGACCCTCCCGGCGACCACCACTTCACGAGAAAGAACTCTGCGAATCACCATGAGTGACAACATGATCAACTGGGAGAAGGACGCCGACGGCGTCGTCATCCTGACCATGGACGACCCCAACCAGGGCGCCAACACGATGAACGCGCTCTACCAGGAGTCGATGGCCGCGACCGTCGATCGCCTGGAGGCCGAGAAGGACGACATCACCGGTGTCGTCCTCACCTCCGCGAAGAAGACCTTCTTCGCCGGCGGCGACCTCAAGGACATGACGAGCGATCGCAGCGGTGTCTCCAAGGAGGAGATCGCCACGCAGATCACCGAGACCACCAACGCCATGAAGAAGGTGCTGCGTCGTCTCGAGACCCTGGGCAAGCCGGTCGTCGCGGCCATCAACGGTGCCGCGCTCGGCGGCGGCCTGGAGATCGCGCTGCACACCCACTACCGCATCGCCGCGGACGTCAAGGGTGTTCAGATCGGCCTGCCCGAGGCGACCCTCGGCCTGCTGCCCGGCGGCGGTGGCGTCGTGCGTACCGTCCGTCTGCTCGGTATCCAGAACGCCCTCATGGGTGTCCTGCTCCAGGGCCAGCGCTTCAACCCGACCAAGGCCAAGGAGACCGGCCTGGTCAACGAGGTCGTCGGCTCCATCGAGGAACTGATCCCCGCCGCGAAGGCATGGATCAAGGAGAACCCCGAGGCTCAGCAGCCGTTCGACGTCAAGGGTTACAAGATCCCGGGCGGTGCCCCCACCAACCCGGCGTTCGCCGCCAACCTCCCGGCGCTGCCGGCCTTGCTGCGCAAGCAGATCAAGGGCGCCAACATGCCGGCTCCGCGCGCTATCCTGGCCGCCGCGGTCGAGGGCGCCTACGTCGACGTCGACACCGCCGACATCATCGAGACCCGCTACTTCGTCTCGCTGGTCACCGGCCAGGTCGCGCAGAACATGATCAAGGCGTTCTTCTTCGACCTGCAGCACATCAACGGCGGCGGCTCGCGCCCCGAGGGTTACGACAAGTTCACCGCCAAGAAGGTCGGCGTCATCGGCGCCGGAATGATGGGCGCGGC
Organism: Gordonia hongkongensis; assembly: GCF_023078355.1. Classification (NCBI taxonomy): domain Bacteria; kingdom Bacillati; phylum Actinomycetota; class Actinomycetes; order Mycobacteriales; family Gordoniaceae; genus Gordonia; species Gordonia hongkongensis. The sequence goes on along the minus strand of NZ_CP095552.1, from coordinate 4,901,119 downwards.
AATCGCTTACGTGTCGGCGAAGGCCGGCATCGAGGTTGTCCTCAAGGACATCGACCTCGACGCCGCCAAGCGCGGCAAGGGCTACTCGGAGAAGCTCGAGGAGAAGGCTCTCGCCAAGGGCAAGACCACCCAGGAGAAGAGCGACGCGCTGCTCGCCCGTATCCACCCGACCGTCGACGCCGCCGACTTCAAGGGCGTCGACCTCGTCATCGAGGCCGCCTTCGAGTCGGTCGAGGTCAAGCACAAGGTGTTCCAGGAGATCGAGGACATCGTCGAGCCCGACGCCGTCCTGGGTTCCAACACCTCGACCCTGCCGATCACCATCCTCGCCGAGGGCGTGAAGCGGTCCGAGGACTTCATCGGTATCCACTTCTTCTCGCCGGTCGACAAGATGCCGCTGGTCGAGATCATCAAGGGTGAGAAGACCTCGGATGCCGTGCTGGCCAAGGTCATCGACTACACCCTGCAGATCCGCAAGACCCCGATCGTCGTCAACGACAGCCGTGGCTTCTTCACCAGCCGTGTCATCGGCACCTTCGTCAACGAGGCCATCGCGGCCGTCGGCGAGGGCGTCGAGCCGGCCTTCATCGAGCATGCGGGCACCCAGGCCGGCTACCCGGCCGCGCCGCTGCAGCTCATGGACGAGCTGACCCTGACCCTGCCGCAGAAGATCCGCAAGGAGACCGAGGCAGCGGCCAAGGCCGAGGGCAAGGAAGTTCCGCAGCACGGCTCGAACGCCGTCGTCGACTGGATGGTCGAGAACGGCCGCACCGCCAAGAAGGACGGCAAGGGCTTCTACGACTACGACGAGAACGGCAAGCGCACCCAGCTCTGGCCGGGCCTGCGTGAGCAGTTCAAGTCGGGCACCACGGAGATCCCGCTCGAGGACATGAAGGAGCGGATGCTCTTCGCCGAGTCCCTCGAGACCGTCAAGTGCTTCGACGAAGGTGTGCTCACCTCCGTCGAGGACGCCAACATCGGTTCGATCTTCGGCATCGGCTTCCCCGCCTGGACCGGTGGTGTCATCCAGTACATCAACGGTTACGAGGGTGGCGTGCCCGGCTTCGTCGCGCGTGCCAAGGAACTCGCGGGCAAGTACGGCAAGCACTTCGAGCCGCCGGCCTCGCTGGTCGAGAAGGCCGAGCAGGGTGTCACCAAGCTGACCAACGAAAACCTCGCTGCGAAGTAGGGATTTCGCTGGGTGACCAGCAGACAACAAGGGCCCCGGCCGGATTCGTTCCGGTCGGGGCCCTTGTCGTCCCGCGCATCGACTTCCGTCCCATCTGGTGAGCTCAAGAGGCGGGACGGAAACTCATACGCGCGAAGCTCAATCCTCCGACGGCGCCTCGGCACCTCCGACGCTGAGCACGACGCGGGCACCGTTCGGCACTGCCTCACGCTGCGGGCACTTGCGAATGCGGGTCGACTCCTCGACCCGCACCCGGCACTGGCGCAGCTGAGGCTCGTCCGACGCCTACGTCTCGATCCAGGTCGGCGCCACCGCGTTCTGACGTTCGTCGTCGCTGCGAAGGGCACGATCGAGCGCGAGCGAGCCGGCCGGATCCTCCTCTTGCTGATCGCCGCCGGCGTATTCTGGATTGCCGGCGGCCTCGCGAATGATGCAGCACGAGTAAGGTTGTGGATCGTCGCGCTTGCGATCGACTACAGTGCGCCGCTGGTTTTGTTCCGCGTTCCCGGCCGGCGTCGGCTGCCCGGGGCCACATGGGATCTGGCTGAGCGGACCGCATGGCGGATCTGCCGCGACAACCGCTGGTGGTCGGTCTTCGGAGAGAAGCGAGGGCGCAACGGCCGGCGATCAGGTCGACCCGTTCAGGACGATCCGGTCCAACGCAGCTTCACCGCTGATGCTCCAAACTGCCTGCGGCTCAGAGATATCTTCGGCAACCACACTGGCAAGGGAACCGCGGTATGACACCCCACTGGTACCTATCCGTGCAGCAGTCCCCCTTGTTCGCCCGATGAAGAACCGACTTCTCGTTTATAGCAGCAGGATTGGTGCACCACAGCGATGCGGGCAGTCAGTACACAGCGCTGGCGTCTACCGAGGCGCTACGCGACTCCGGCCTCGCCGGATCGATCGGCTCGGTCGGCGATGCACTCGACAACGCGTTGATGGAAGCAGCGATCGGGTTGTACAAGACCGAACCGATCGAGCGCCAGCGATCGTGGACCGGCCGCGGCGAGGTCGAGCGCGAGACCGCCGCGTGGGTGCATTGGTCCAACACCGAGCGGCTGCACTCAGCGATCGGCTACTGCCCGCCCATCGAGTACGAGACGCGCTACCGTGAGACGGCCGCCTCCGAAGCGGAGGTGGCCTAAACCGGGACTCCCACCACCTAAAAGCTGGGGGGCGTGCTTACGAAGAGGAATACGGCGGTCTCGTCAGTGTCGTTGAACCACTGGTGGAGGACGTTGGCCGAGTAGTAGACGGTGTCGCCGGCGCGCAGCGCGACGTCTTGGCCGTCAATGTTGAGTCGAATCTCGCCCGAGATGACGTACACGAACTCTTCACCGGCGTGGGTTGTTCCCGATTCGGCGGCGCTATGTGGCTCGGCGGTTACCTCGTTGCAGTCCATGAGACGGGTGCCGGTTACGCAGAAACGCAACACTGCCGAGGGGCCGAGGTTGTAGCGTCGCGCTTCTTGTGCCCTGACTACTTTGACCGGCGACCGGTTGCTCTGCTCGAGCAGGTCGTGCGCGGTGGTGCCCAGGGTCTGCGCAATCCGGTGCAGGTTGATCACACTGGGTGTCGTGTTTCCGTTTTCCACCTGACTCAGGAAGGGCTGGGAGAGATCGGTCCTTCGTGCGAGTTCGGACAAGGTGAGCTGCGCCGCCTTACGCGCGGCCCGGATCGAGGCTCCCAGAGACCGCGCGAGCAACAGCTGGTCATCAACATCCACCTACGCAAGGTAGCAGCCCCGAAAGCAGCCAAAACGGACCTGGTGTCGCGGACGTAACTAAGCAGTTACAACGGAAACAGCACCGCAACTTTATTGATCCAGCCAATGAAATATTTCCTAGAGAATATTGGCGAGCCACGCTTTCCCACCCTTCCGGAGTATTCCATGCCTGCTGTCTCTGAACCCGACGCTCCCTCGGATGCGCACCCCGTTGATCTCCGACCCCCGATCCCACGCTTGTTCGCGTTCGGTCTTCAACACGTGCTGATCATGTACGCCGGGTGCGTCAGTGTGCCGCTGATATTCGGTGCCGCGGTCGGACTAAACGCTTCTGACATAGGTGTTCTGATCTCGGCCGACTTGCTGATATCGGGGGCCATCACCGTTGTTCAGAGCATCGGGCTATGGAAGGCGGTCGGGGTGCGATTGCCGGTGATCTGCGGTGGCACCTTCACGGCGTTGACGCCCATGATTCTGATCGCCCATGAGTACGGTATGCCGGCGGTCTACGGGTCGATGCTGCTCGGCGGTGTCATCGGCATTCCTCTCGCCTGGGCCTTTGCTGGCCTGTTGCGCTATTTCCCGCCCCTGGTAACCGGGGCTGTCCTGACTGTCGTGGGGTTATCGCTGATCGGCGTCGCAGGGGGACTCATTGTCGGTCAAGACACCCAAGCCGCCGACTACGCTTCGCCCGGCAACATTGGTCTTGCAGTGTTGGTTATCGCCATCGCAGTGACGCTGTTGTGTCTCGCTCGCGGTATCTGGCGGCAGCTCGCGGTGCTGCTGGCGCTAATGATCGGCACTGCAGTCGCGCTGCCCCTGGGTCTCTACAACCTCGACGCCGTGGGAGATGCGTCCTGGTTCGGGGTTCCCCAGCCGTTCCACTTCGGTGCTCCACAATTCCCACTGACGGCGGTCGTTGCGATGACGATCGTGATGATCGTGGTGTTCGCTGAATCCACCGCTAGCATTCTGGCGCTGAGCGAGATTACGGGCAAAGACATCGGCCGTGGTGACCTCGCCCGCGGACTGACCGGCGACGCGATCTCGGGCATTTTCGGAGCCGTCTTTAACGCCTTCATTGACACCGTGTACACCAACAACGTCGGCGCGGTTGCCACGACAAGGGTGTTCAGTCGATACGTCACGGCAGTCAGCGGAGTCATCCTGATCGCGCTGGGCTTGGTGCCGAAGCTCGGCGCCTTTGTAGCGGGCCTTCCGGGCCCGGTCATCGGGGGCGTCGGATTGATCATGTTCGCCGTGGTCGCGATCGTCGGAATCAACACACTCCGTCACATCAACCTCGGTGACCCAATCAACATGACTATCGCCTCGGCCACTGTGGGCGTGGGGCTACTCCCTACCTTCATGCCCGGCATGTTCGCTAAGTTCCCCGACTCCACCCAGATCGTGCTGGGCAGCGGTATCACCCTGGCCGCGATCACTGCGTTCACACTCAACCTTGCTCTCAATCACACGGCACTCGGGGTTAACGCCCGCCGGGCCATGACACCCGACAAGTCGGACTCATCCCCATTTGCAGCCCACAACATGATCGGAGAAGACGCACATGTCGCTTCCAAATCCTGACACCGCTGAGACATTTCAAGTCCCCGCCGTCGACATCAGCTCGTACACCTCGGAACGCACCATCGCCGCCCGAGCAGAAACGGCCCGTCAACTCGATGTCGCGTGCTCCACTGTCGGGTTCATCCAGGTTCTTGGCCACGGCATCCCCGCTGACGTACTTGTCGGGCTGTCCGACGCGGTCGACGCCTTCTTCGCCATGCCCTTGCACCTCAAGAAGAGCTACATAGTCGAGGGAAATCGCGGCTACACACCCCCGAAGAGCGAATCGTTGAGCTTGAGCCTCGGACTGGAATCTGCGACACGGATGAACGACTTCTTTGAGGCGTTCAATGTTGGCACAGAGGCACAGTCGTTCGCAGGTTTGGACCTCTCCGAGGACGACTACGGCCTGAACGTGTGGCCGGACATCGCCAACTTCCGCACCAACGTCGAAAAGTACTATGTCCACGCCTCACGAGTCGCACGCACCCTGACCACCGTCTTCGCCGATGCTCTGAACCTGCCACACGATTACTTCGAGTACCTCACCGACCACTCGGTTGACGTACTACGCATGAACAATTACGCGCTCCCCGAAGGCACCGTTACCCTTGATGGCGATCTCACCGGCATGGGCGAGCACACAGACTTTGGACTTGTCACCGTACTGTGGGCTGATCAAGTCCCTGGCCTGCAAGTACTTGGCCGCGAGGGCAACTGGCATGACGTCCAGCCCATCGATGGGGCCCTGCTGGTCAATCTCGGCGACCTTACCGCCCGGTTGACCAACGACCGTTGGATGTCGACTCTGCATCGCGTCAAGCCACCCATCATCGACGGCACCATCCAGCGCCGCCGATCGGTGGCTTTCTTCCACGACGGCAACATCGACGCCACCATTGCGACACTGCCAAGCCATCTCGACGCTGCCGACGGGTTGGCGTACGAACCAATCGTGGTCCGCGACCACATCAAGGCCAAACTCGCTGGTTCCCAGCAAGGTAAGGCCAACACCGCCGCCGTCCGGGAAGCATCGCGGGTCCTTGCCGCCTCGAACGGCTACGGCCAAGCCTGAGCGACGCCGCTAAGGCACAACCCCCTGCCATCGCCCTCGTCAATATCGACAAAAGGAAAACCATGAACCAACCACACATTCCGCTCATCGACCTCAACTCGTGGCGCACCGGAGACAACGAGTCCCGGGCGGCAGTCGCTGCAGAAGTGGATCGCGCACTCACTGAGTCAGGCTTTCTGCTGCTCGCGAACCATGGCGTCGCCGCCCACCTCGGAGCGAGCCTGCGAGAAGCCGCGAAACGGTTCTTTTCCCTACCAACACAGATCAAGGCGCAATACGAAACCACCGTCGGAGGCCGCGGCTGGCTTCCAAGCGGCAGAGAGGCCAACTCATTCGACGGAGAGGACGCAGACGCCGACAAACCCGACATGAAAGAGAGCTACACCATCGGACGCAATCACCTCACCGGTGATCCCGCTATAGACGAGTACTGGTTTCGAGCCAACGTGTGGCCCACAGAGGTGCCAGAACTCGAAGCCCAGGCCAACCGCTACATGGATCAGATGTACGGCGTGTACGACGAATTGCTCCGCATCTGCGGTGCGGCGCTCGGACTGGGCACAGACTGGTTCATCGAACGCTGCGCCAACGGAACTCGCACCCTCAACATCAACCGCTACCCTTCCATGGAAGAGACCGGCGCACCCAAGGATGGCCAATTTCGTGTCGGCCCCCACACCGACTGGAGCATCTTCACGTTGCTCGACCGTCAGGTCGGATACGGCGGCTTCCAGGTCGAAAGCCACGGACAGTGGTTCGACGCACCTTTCGTAGAAGGAGCACTGGTCATCAACATCGGCGACCTCATGGCCCGATGGACCGGCGATCGGTGGCGATCGACCCGCCACCGCGTCCTGCCCCCGCAGGATCAGGCACCGAAAGAAGAGCTGATCTCACTCATCCAGTTTTGCGATGCCAACGTCGACGCCGTCATCAAACCGATGCCCGCTCCGATCGGCAAGAACACGAACCTGGCACCGATCGAAGCAGGCGAGTACCTGCGCCGACGGGCCCTCGCAGCCACTGTCAGCTGATTAACGCTCTACAACCGTGCAGTTCAGCAGGTCATGCCTGGCGCCAACGCTATTGCCCGCCGGCCAACTCTAGCCACCCCCACTAACTGGACCAGATCTCCCCAAGGAGACTCAAATGACGGCATTCCCCAGCGTATCGCTCTCGTTCGTGAGCGTCATCTGTAATGATATCGTTGCGCAATCAGCATTCTACGCAGGCGTTTTCGCGCTACCGACAGCCACTGAGCTGTCCTCCGACCACTTCCGCGCGCTTAGACTCGGCGACACTATCCTCGGGTTTCACACTACGGCCGCCATCAGTCTGCTCGACCTTCCGCAAGACACCCCGATCGGTGATGCAGCAGCAGCATTCTGGACCTTCGAGGTCCACGACAAACAGGACGTCGACACCCTCACCGACTCAGCAGTCGCAGCCGGCGGTCGCCTCGTCAAGGCTCCCTACACGACGTATTATGGTGCATATCAATCTGTCCTGCGTGATCCAGAAGGAAATGTCTTCCGGATTAACAAATCTGGCGTAGCATGACTCCGAAGACCGCTCCCGGCCGGAGCGATATCCCGGAGGACTGGCTGATGGTCAGGACGAACCTCAGTGCCGAATTGCTGCCATCAGCAGCCCCACAGCCAGATTCGATGAAGTTTGCAATGACTGACACGGCCTCGCCGCAACTCTCGAAATCGTCTGTCCTTGAGACGCGGAGTCAACATATGGCTCGACACTGGGAGTCTCACAGATCGCTGACACCACCACTTTGCGGCAAGCAATCAGAGTCCTCGGCATCCACCGGCGCGCTAGGGACTGTCGCTGATTCGGTGTAAGTGGTTTTGATCGCCCCCGGCGTGGGGCAGGAGGAATCACGACGCTGACCGACACAATCGGGGGCGTGGATGCCCCAGTGGCGGGGCCGGTTCGGACCGGTCAGGAACACGATGTCACCGCCGCGGACGCGGTGCGTGAGCTCACCAAGGCCGAGCAGGCCTTGGTGAGCGATCTGGTGCGCAGCTCACGTGCTCAGGGTGTAGCGCTGACCGAGCATCTGGGCTATGACAAACATGACGTGGCCGGCCGGAACACCGGCAATTCACGCAATGGCACGCGTACGAAACGGGTGCTGACCGACGCGTGCGGGCAGGTGCCGATCGAGGTGCCCCGCGACCGCAACGGCACTTTCGATCCGGGGATCGTCGGTAATAGCAAACGACGCGTCACCGATGTGGATCGGGTAGTTCTGTCGCTGTATGTCAAAGGCCTCACGACCGGAGAGATATCGGCGCATTTCGCCGATGTGAATCGCCGATGTGAATCGCCGAGGGGTTGTCGGAGGCTCTCGAACCTGTGAAGGATGGAGAGTATGGCAGCACCACGGAAGTACAGCGTTGAGCTGAAGGAGCGGGCGACGCGGATGGCGGTGGAAGCCCGCCGGGACCCGGCCGGGAGCGCTCAAACGCATCGGCGACCAACTCGGCGTGCACCCGGAGGCGCTGCGCACCTGGGTCAAACAGGCCGAGATCGATGGCGGGGTGCGACCGGGCACCACGACCGGCGAGGCTGAGCGGATCGCGCAGCTGGAGCGGGAGAACCGGCAGTTGCGGCGGGCGAACACCATCTTGAAGCAGGCCTCGGCTTTCTTTGCGGCGGAGATCGACCGCCAACAGCGCTGATCGTGGAGTTCGTCGCCGCTTCCCGTGACGAACACGAAGTCGATCCGATCTGTGCGGCCCTACGCGACACGGCCGCCCAGATCGCTCCGTCCACAGTCCGAGCCCATCTGAGCTCTCGACGAATCGAGGCGCCACGAGTGGTCCGCGACCGCGAGATCCTCGGCGAGATCCGCACCGTGCATGCCGACAACCTCGGCGTCTACGGTGCCCGCAAAGTTCATGCCGAACTGCGCAGGAAGGGTGTCGGCGTGGCACGGTGCACCGTTGAACGATTGATGAAAGCTGATGGGCTGCAAGGGATACCGCGGCTGAAGACGCGGAAGACCACTCGCAGCGAGGGGGCCGAAACTCCGCAGCCGGCCGATCGTGTCAAACGCCAGTTCACCGCGGCGGCGCCCAACGCGCTGTGGGTGGCCGACCTGACCTACATCCGTACCCACACGGGTTGGGTGTACGCGGCGTTCGTCCTGGACGTGTTCTCGCGGATGGTCGTGGGCTGGCAGGTCTCGACCACCATGCACACCAGCCTTGCCCTTGATGCCCTGGACATGGGATTGTGGGCGCGGTCGCGTGCCGGCCAGGACGTGGCCGGGCTGATCCACCACTCCGACCGCGGCGTGCAGTATCGAGCCATCCGCTACACCGAACGATTGGCCGAGGCCGAAGCGGTGACTTCGGTTGGCTCCAAGGGTGATTCGTACGCCAATGCGATGGCCGAGGCATTCAACTCGTTGTTCAAAGCCGAGTGCATCCGGAACCCGGTGATGCGTCCTCGCGGTGGCTGGAGTGGTGTCGGCGAGGTTGGGATCGCGGTCGCCGAGTACCTCGATTGGTTCAATCACCGCCGCCTGCCCGGCGAGATCGGACACGTCCCGCCGGTCGAGTACGAGACCGCCTACTGGTCGACCCACACGGTCACCAGCTACCGTGAGAACCCGGTCCCGGCAACCGCTGGAGCCAACTAACCGAGCCTCCAGCAAACCCGGGGCGATTCAATGTGTACGGTGCGTCGGTGTCGAAAGACACCGTTTCCGGATCACTGATCGGGTGATCGAGGGGATGGTGAGTTGGTGGGCACGCCCGCTGGAGAAGGTGTACGCGGCGGTGTTCATTGACGCGATCATGGTCAAGACCCGGGACGGGCAGGTGCGTAACCGGCCGATCTACGCTGCGATCGGTGTTGATCTCGACGGGCACAAAGACATCCTCGGGAGGTGGGCCGGCGACGGGGATGGCGAGTCGGCCAAGTTTTGGCTGGCGGTGCTCACCGATCTCAACAACCGGGGTGTCCGCGACATCTTCTTCGTTGTCTGTGACGGGTTGAAAGGGTTGCCCGACAGTGTGTCTGCTGCGTTCCCGTTGGCCACAGTTCAGACGTGCATCATCCATCTGATCTCCGAACACCTTCAGGTATGCCTCCCGCATGTGCTGGGACAAGATCAGCGTCGATTTCAAACCAATCTACACCGCGCCGACCGTCGCTGATGCCTGGGTGCGGTGGGGAGAATTCGCTGAGAAGTGGGGCACGCCGTACCCGGCGATCGTCTCGTTGTGGGCGAACGCGTGGGAAGAGTTCATCCCCTTCCTCGATTACGACGTCGAGATTCGGCGAGTGTTGTTTTCTACCAACGCGATTGAAAGTCTCAACGCCCGATATCGGCGTGCAGTGTGCGCTCGAGGGCATTTCCCGAACGAGCAGTCCGCACTCAAGACGCTCTACCTGGTGACCCGGTCACTGGACCCGAAGGGTACCGGTCAGACGAAGTGGGCCGTACGCTGGAAGCCAGCGCTCAACGCCCTGGCAATCACGTTCGCCGATCGTATGCCCGCAGCCGAAGAACGCTGACCCACCGAGCAATCGGAAAACCGCCGCTTACACCGAATATCGGACAGACCCGACCTGGGCTAAACGGCAGCGATCCCGGGTGCTGTGTTACTCGCCCGGGATGACGGCACGGTTTCGATCGCCGGGCGTCAGGGTGTCAGGGTCGCGCGAACGGCCGGGTCGAGTTGCGGGGGATGAGTGTCGGCAGGACTGTGCGGACAAGGGGTTGTCCGGGGTCGGGTTGCAAGACGATCGCTAGCGCCTCGGCGGCGATTGTGTCGAATGCGGTACGCACCGAGGTGAGCGGTGTGGGGAGTCGTGCGGCGAGCGGGATGTCGTTGTAGCCGATGAGAGACAAGTCCGTACCGATGGCCAGGGACAGTTCGTGGGCGGCGGACATGGCGCCTATGGCGAGGTTGTCGTTGGCGCAGAAGACGGCGGTCGGTCGTGCCTCGGGATCGGTGAGCAGTGTCCGTGCGGCCTGCGCTCCGTCCTCGATCCCATATCCGGACTCGATGAACCGATCACTGGGCACGGTGAGCCCGGCCTCTGACAGTGCGCGACGTGCCCCTGCGAGGCGTCCCGTGGCGCTCGAGGTGAACAGCGGCCCGCTGAGAACCCCGATATCGCGGTGGCCGAGGTCCACAAGGTGGCGCACCGCCAGGTATCCGCCGGCCTCGTCGTCTCCGATCACCGAGGGACTTTTGCCATCGGTCCGCAAGACCAGCGCGTGGGCAACCCGGTCCTTCCGGAGTTGCTGAGGAAGCGGATCATCGATTCTGCTGGACGCCAGAATCAGTCCATCAACGTTGCGGTCGAGCAGTGTCGATGCCGCAGCTGCTTCATCGGCGGGTTCATCTCCGCTGGTTGCGACGATCGCGAAGTACCCGCGACGAAGCGCAGCACGCTCAATGGCTTCGAACATCAAGGCCATTACCGTGTCACTCAGGCGCGGCACCACGACTCCGATGGTCGCTGTGGCCCCTCGCCGCAGGTTCGAGGCGTAGGTGTTGCGCCGATATCCGAGTTCGTTGGCCACCTCTCGCACTCGGCGGGCAGTAGCCGAGCGTGAGGGCGGAATGCGCTCGTCGAGAACGCGGCTGACGGTCGACTTCGACACGCCCGCGGCGCGCGCGACGTCGAGCAGTGTGACCGCGCTTGGGGTGTCTGCGCCCATCGGCTTGGCGGTGTTGTTGGTGGACATCGCCCTCATCATCTCTCAAATACCCTCGAATCCTTGTTGCGACGAAAGCAATAACCGACCCCGTACGTGACCGTTGACACATCGCCTGGTGTGGACATAGTGTAGCAACCGATAGCGGGAACGTTCCCAAGAACGATTTCACGACCGCGATCTCGGCGGCCGCCGCCGTTCAGCAACCATCAGGAAAGCGAGGACGCAGATGTCCACTGTCGATCCCAAGTCCATAGATCTGCGCGGACTGACCCCCGCCCCGGTCACCCCCTTCACCCGTGACGGCGAGGTCGACTACGCTGCCATCCAGAGACTCGGGTCGTGGCTGGCCAGCGTGGACGGTGTCAAAGGTCTGGTCGTTCTCGGCCACGCAGGCGAAGGCACCTTCCTCACCCAGGACGAGCAGGTCCGAACCATTGCCGCCTTTCGCGACGCAGTACAGGATCGGCTGCCGATCATCGCCGGAATCACCGGCGAAGGCACCGCGGTAGCTGCCGAGGAAGCCAAGCGCGCCGTGGACGCCGGCGCCACTGCCGGCCTCGTTTACCCGTCGCATGGGTGGCTGCGTTTCGGCTTCCAGAAGGGTGCCCCTCAGGATCGCTACAAGCAGATCTACGACGAGTCGGGTCTACCGCTGATCCTGTTCCAGTACCCTGACGTCACCAAAGCCACCTACGACCTGGAAACGCAGCTCGAAATCGCATCGCAGCCTGGCGTGTTCGCCACCAAGAATGGTGTCCGCAACATGCGCCGCTGGGACCGCGAGATCCCGGTCCTGCGCCAGGAGTTCCCGGATCTGCAGATCCTGACCTGCCACGACGAGTATCTGCTGCATACCATGTTCGACGTCGACGGCGCTCTGGTCGGTTACGGCGGTCTCGCCCCGGAGCCGCTGGTCGAGCTCATCGCTGCCGGCAAGGCCAAGGACTACACCCGGGCTCGTGAGATCCACGACCGTCTGCTGCCAGTCACCGCCAACGTCTATCACCGCGGCTCACACATGGAGGGAACCGTGGCTCTCAAGGAAGGCCTCGTTGCTCGCGGCATCCTCGAGCACGCCACCGTGCGTTCGCCGCTGCTGCCGCTGGCCGCCGGCGCCGACGCCGAGATTGCCGCGGCGCTGCAATCGGCCGGACTCGGCTCGGTTGCCGCGTTCGCCTGATCCGCTCAACTGGTGCCCCCGGGGGCTGCCGATTCTGCGGCTCCCGGGGCAAGTCGCCCTACGATCTACCTCATTCCACCGGCCTCGGTCGGTTTTGGCGCCCGACCTCCCGGGACGCCGCACAGAAAGGCTCACCGATGAGTCGACCCTCCTCCTCATCGTCCAGCGGGACGCGCGAGTCCACTGCGCCTGACGCCGCGACCGATGTCACCGAATCCGCCGAGTTGTCCATCACCGGCCCCCCTAAGGCCCGCGCCTGGTGGCGTACCCTCGCCCTCGCCGGCCCTGCCTTCGTCGCCGGAGCCTGGCAGTTCGGACCCGGTAACCTTGCCAGCGCAGTCCAAGCCGGCAGCGACTACGGATACGCCCTTATCTGGGTCATCGTCGTCTCGACCGCATTCATGCTGGTCTACGCCGACATGAGCGTGCGCCTGGGCATCCGCACCCCGATCTCGATGATCAGCTCGGTCAAGGACGTCCTAGGCCATCGCGTCGGCCTGGCCGCAGGATTCGGCGTCTTCATCATCACTCTGTGCTTCTCGGTCGGAAACGCTGTCGGATCCGGCCTTGGCCTGTCCATGGTGTTCGGTGGCTCCCCCGTTGTCTGGACCGCATTGTGCACTGGATTCGTCGGATTGATCCTGTTGTTCCGCAACGTGTATCGCACCGTCGAGAAGATCCTGTTGGTGATCGTGGCGCTGCTGGGTATCACCTTTGTCGTCAGCGCGATCATCTCCCGCCCGGACTGGTTTCAAGCGGCGGAGGGGCTGATCCCCACGATTCCGCCCGGCGCGCAGCTCGTAGTCATCGCCATGGTCGGCACGAACTTCTCACTCAACGCCGCGTTCTTCACCTCTTACGGCACCCACGAACGCCGCCGCACCCGAGCGCAGTACCGCGACACCACCATCGTCGACACCATCCCAGGCATCATCGCGCCCGGCATCATGACCTCGCTGGTCATTGTCGTCGCCGCTGCCGTTCTCGGCCAACAGGGTGCTGAAGCCACTACCCTGGCCGGCCTCGCGAAAGTGTTCGAACCTGTTGCCGGAGAGCTTGGTTCCACTATCTTCGCCCTCGGGCTCTCCGGCGCTGCGTTCTCAGCCATGGTCGCAAACGCCACCACCGGCGGCACCATGCTCTCCGACGCGCTCGGTCGCGGTCCCTCACCCAGCACCCGCATCGCCCGATGCACCAGCGCCACGATCCTGCTCTGGGGACTGGTCATCACCATCCTGTTCACCAAATCCCCAGTCCAACTGATCATCTTCGCCCAAGCCCTCACCGTGCTCGTCGCACCGTTTCTGGGCTACCTGCTGCTCACCATGAGTAACAACCGAAACCTCATGGGCGACCTGAAGAACACCTGGTGGAAAAACGTCCTCGGCGTAGTCGGGTTCCTCGCGATCCTGTCGCTGTCGGCAACCATGATCGTCGAACTGGTCCAACAGCTCCAGAACTAACCGCGGGGCGGCGCCCCGTGCATGCCCGCCGCACCGCCGACAGCCCGCAGGCCTGGGTGCTCTGCTCGACATCAACCAGGCAACACTGCGGAACTGGATTGAACGCAACACCCCGATCGTGACCTCGCGGGGAACCACGACGGTGGGTGAGCAGGATGCTGAGTTGATTGGCGGACACCGTGACAGCGCCGAAGGGCGCGACCGCCCATCTCGAGGCGGTTCAACGGGATCGGGCCGCCGCCCGTGCACACCGAGGCACTGGTCGCCGACGACAAAGCCATGAATCCCGAGCACTCAGAGTCCGGATCATCCGCAGCGCCCACCCGCGCCAGTTCTGACCGCAGACGATGACACAAGTGTCAGAACGCTACGTTGTCGGCATTTCAAACCAGTGGAACGACAGGGGGATTCGGGCTTGAGTCGACGTAATCAGGAGGGTGGCCGGATTCGTCCTACCCGGGAGCGGGAAGGTCGAAGACTCGCGAGGAGTCGAGTCGCCATGCGAGATATGCCAGGCCGAGCCTGATGCGGCCGTACCCGTCTTGGAAGTCGAAGCCGACCTCGGCGCGGAGAAGCTCGGACCGCGTCTGCGCCGTGCTGTGGTGGACGCCGGCGTGGCGGGCGGCCTGGCGTACTGACGACGTGGCCAGAATGGCCTCGATGGTGGAATCGGCCCACGGGTGGGCCATCACTGTAGCGATGCGGGCCGAGTCGCTGGTGGCGGTCGTGGATGGCCCGGCGTCGGCGAGGAGCTGAATCAGCCCGCCGTAACGGTCCGCGCAGACGAACGGGTCCGACGGCGGGCGGCACAGCCGGACCGCGACGAGTGCGGTGCGGAACGACGCCTCGAGTTCGTCGATGGGGGTGGCAATGCCGACCCCCGACGGTCGCACGTCGAGCTCGGTGGTCGTGGCAGGCACGACCGTGGCGTGTACCGGACCAAACGCGGTGCTGATGACGTCCGAGGGACCCGCCGGATGTGATTCCCACACAGCGAATAGCGGAGCGGCTACGACCCTGTGGGTCCGGGTCGCGTCGAGGCCCAGCCGTCCGGCTGCCTCGGCTCGCTCCGACGCGGACGTCGCCGAGTCAAGCACGACACGCAGATCGCGGCGCGGCTCGATGTCCCGGCGCTCAATCCCTGCCCGTACGCCCACCGCTAGCGCTAATCGCTCGAGAATGATCGCGTCGTTGGCGTGTGGCGACCCGCTGCGCTCCAACCAGACGTGGACGCCCCCCGGAAGCTGGCTGACCGTGACGTCGTCGGGGCGGGCGCCTGTGAGCACGTCGCCGGAAGGGCCGAGCCGTAGCTCGGATCTTCCGGCGCCGGTTTTGGCCCCCGCCGGACACCCCGCCAGCGACGCTGCGGTAGCCAGCAGACCACGGGTGTTGACGTCGCCGAGGATGAGTTCGTCGAAGCAGGCGATCACTCGAATCCCCAGACTGGCGTCGGGGTCGAGCGCCGCGATTCTGCCGAGCAGCTCCTGCATCACGAACTCCTCAGCGACGGGACGGCGACGGACGGGCGAGACCCATTGTCAGCCGCGCAACGCCCGGTAGGTCGCGGTTTCCAGGTCTAGGTAACCGGCTACGGAGTCCGCGTCGGCGAACGGGAAGATCTGCGTGGCCCAGTATCCGCCGATCGAGTTGCGTCGGTCGATCCAGTAGTAGAGATTTGCCAGCCCCGCCCAGGCGATGCTGCCAGCGGGACGTCCCGTCGGCGCCTCCTCGTCGTTCACCATGAAGGTGTAAGCCCAGGACTTGGACTGGCCGGGGAAGAACTCTGCGTCGTTGCTCAGAGTGGGGATCACCCCGGGGAGCATCTTGACTTTGAGATCGCCGAGGTGGTTCTGCGCGGCGAACTCGACGGTGTCGGGCCGCAGGATCTGCTCGCCCGACGTCGCCGAGCCGTCGTTGAGCCACATCCGAATGAAGGACAGATAGTCCCCGACCGTCGAGTACAGGCCGTGACCACCCATGTGGACCTCGGGGTCGGGCAGACGGAAGTCGGTTGGTTCGAGCGTCCCGTCGGCGCCGCGCTGGTGCATGGTCGCCACCCGCGATTCCATGTCGCCATCAAGGGTGAACGATGTGTTGGTCATGCCCAGCGGAGTGAGGATGCGGTCGCGGAACACCTCACCGAGCCGGCGGCCGGTAATCCCCTCGATCACCTGTCCGGCCCAGTCGATGTTGCTGCCGTACTCCCACTGCTCGCCCGGATCGAACAGCAACGGTGTCTGCAGAGCGCGGCGACTCGAAGTGACGATGCTGGGCTGCCCATGGTTTTCCGCCAGACGGTTGTACTGCTCGTTGAAGAAGTCGTATCCGAACCCCGCAGTGTGGAGCAGCAGTTGCTTGGTGGTGATGTCGGACTTGGGCGCCCGCAGGACCGGATCACCGTTGTCGTCAAAGCCCTCAAGGACTTGCACCTCGCCCAGCGCCGGAGCGTATTCCTTTGCCGGCGCGTCGAAGTCAAGGTCCCCGCTCTCGCGCAGCTGCAGTGCCGCGACACCCGTCAGGGCCTTCGTAGTGGAGAAGATCGCGAACACCGAGTCGGTGGTCATCGGCGTCTTGGTGCCCAGGTCGCGGTATCCGGAGGCCCCGAGGTATACCGTCTCCTCCGCCGTCGTGACGCCGGCGACGACGCCGGGGACCCGAGACGCCGCGTCCTGAACGACGCTGTCGACCGCCTCGGCGATCGAGCTGCTATTCGTCGTTGTCATCGTGAACTCCTTTGTTCTGTGTAACTTTCACTGCGAGAAACTCAGTCGGACAACCGATTCGCCACCCAGTCGAAACGGGCACGCATCATGCCCTGGGCGAGCGCGGTATGCGGGGCGAAAATGTCGAAGGCATGAAACCCACCGGTCCATACGTGCAGCTCGGCGTCACCACCGGCCCGCCAGATCGCGGTCGCATAGTCGATCGCCTCGTCGCGAAAGATCTCCGCCGACCCCACGTCGATGAACGCCGGTGGGAGGCCGGTCAGGTCGGTAGCGCGAGCAGGGGCGATATAGGGCGAGACATCGTCGCTGCCGTATCTGTCACCCAGCACCGCCGCCCACCCGGTCTCGTTGCTGATGCGGTCCCACACCCCGACGCCGTCGAACTGCCCGGTAGACGGGGTTCGCCCCCGGTCGTCGAGCATCGGATAGACGAGCAACTGTCCGCACAGCGCGGGACCCGACCGGTCGCGGGCGGCCAGTGCGGCGCCAGCGGCCAGACCGCCCCCGGCACTAGCGCCGGCGACCATCACTCGACGGGGGTCGATGCTCAGATCACCGGCGTTGGCGACCGACCACACGAGGGTGGCGTATAGATCCTCGCGGGCATACGGGTCTTGGAATTCCGGTGCCAACCGGTACTCGGGGCACACGAGAACGGCGCCGAGTTGCTCGACCCAATCGAGGTTCATCGCCAGCGCGTTGAAGCGATCGCCGAACATCAACCCACCCGAGTGGGCATACACGATGGCCGGCCGCGATCCGGGATGGTCAGGGGATCGGAAGACCGAGGTTACGATCTCGTCGCCGCCGTGACCCCGAACGGTGTACTCCTCGTGGAGGACGTGGCGGCCCTCAAGGGTCTCCGCCACCGGCGGGGACGCATAAGACCGTCGCATGAATGGGATCAAGTCGGGGGTAATGGTCGGCGGAAAGACCCCACCGACAACCGCAAGGCCGGCCTTCAGTTCGGGGTCGAAGCGCGGACGCCGTACGCCCGCACCCCTGCCGCCCTCTTCCTGAAGTGTCACGGATCACACTCTAGTGAGCCCCGCGAACCCCGTACACCGCCATCACGGCGCAGTTCTGTCCACCCGCACCGCCATCTGGCTGGTTCGCCGTGTGGCGCGTGTCAGCACGCACGCTCGAAGCGAGAGCGACAAGAATGTCTGCTCCGCGCAGATGCTGACGGGCCGATCGGGCAGCGTCTCAGTCGATCTGAACCGTCCTGGGTCTGGTGGAGACCGTGATCTCACCAGGAGAATGCCGGTATGGGTGCACTGAGGAAGTTTGATCCAGAGACGCGTGAGCGGGCTGTGAGGATGTATCACGACCACCTCGCCGAGCATGGCGGCGGAAAGCTCGCCGCCCGGAAACACGTGGGCGCATTGCTCGATATCAACCAGGCGACGTTGCGGAACTGGATCGAGAAGGACCGGCCGATCGTGACTGCGCGGGGAACGATGACGGTGGGCGAGCAGGACGCCGAGTTGGCGGCGCTTCGCAAGGAGAACGCTGAATTGCGAAGGGCCAATGAGATTTTGAAGACAGCGTCGGCGTTTTTCGCCGCGGCGGAGGTCGACCGCCGACTGCGGTGATCGTTGATTACATCGACGCTCACAAGGGTCGGTTCGGGGTCGCCCCGATCTGCCGAGTGCTCACTGAGCACGGCGTGCAGATCGCCCCGTCCACCTACTACGCCCGCACGCAAGCGGGTCCGGTCTCGGTGACACGATTGGCCGAGGCGTACGACGCTAACGCGGTCTACCAGGCGTTTCATCGCAATCGTGGCGTGTACGGCGTCCGCAAAATCTGGCACACGATGCGCCGCGAGGGCCGTGAGATGGGCCGTGATCAGGTGGGCCGACTGATGGGGATCTGCGGGATCGCCGGAGTCACCCGCGGAAAACATCGCACGATCACGACCCAGCGCGATGATCGCGCGCCGCGGCATCCTGATCTGGTGGAGCGCAAGTGGTCATTGCCGGCCAGGCCAGATCAGTGGTGGGTGGCTGATTTCACCTACTGCTGGACCCTGGCAGGGTTCGTTTACACCGCGTTTCTCGTCGATGTGTACTCGCGTCGAATCCTCGGGTGGCGGGTGATGACGAGCAAGTCGACACCGTTGGTGACCAGCGTTCTCGAACAGGCCTTGTTCACCCGACGTAGAACCGACTTCTCGTTCACTGCAACAGGTTTGATTCATCACAGCGATGCCGGAAGTCAGTACACAGCGCTGGCGTTCACCGAAGCATTACGCGACTCCGGCTTGGCCGGATCGATCGGGTCGGTCGGCGATGCACTCGACAATGCGTTGATGGAATCAGCCATCGGGTTGTACAAGACCGAACTGATCGAGCGCCAGCGATCGTGGACCGGGCGCGCAGAAGTCGAGCGCGAGACCGCCGCCTGGGTGCACTGGTACAACACCGAGCGGCTGCACTCATCGATCGGCTACTGCCCGCCCATTGAGTACGAGAGGCGCTACCGTGAGACAGCCACCTCCGAGATGGCGGTGGCCTAAACGAGGTCTCCATCCGATCCAGGACGGTTCAATCAGGGGTGCGGCTCCATGGTGACCATTGGGGAAGACACCCCGGCACTTGTATTCGTTTGGGGGGCAGGTGTTCACCTACGTAACTGACATAAGCATGCTCCCCGCGGCGGCGCCCGCAGGTGACAAGCCGACGACAGGGTGGCATCCGCCACCGACACTTACGTATCAACCCAGGCCGCACCATAAATCGACACCCAAATACGCCAACCGGTGCAGCAGGATGTGTTGTGGACACCCGTCCTCCACGCAACACCGAAGATCACAATAGTCTTTTCGCCCCTCCGGCAGCACATCTGTCGGCAGGTTGCACTACACCTGAGAGCAGCTTTACCCCAATGGGTTTGCGGAGTAGGTCGGTCACGGCAGGGTGGCTGAGCGCCACCGACCGACTCAGTCTCTACCGCTCCGACGATCAACCCCGAATCATCAGAAATGGAGTAGAAGATAATGGTCGACACAGTGTTTGCTGATATTTTCGAATGGCAGCCACCTATCGATGACAGCTATCCCTATAAATGGTTATCGATCCGATCGAATGACGGCACCTATCGTGACCGCAATTTCGCCCGTAATTGGGATACGGCGCGGTCGTGGCTCGACTCAGGCCGGTTGCGGGGGCTCATCGTCTACTGCGTGTACCGGCGCAACTGGCGAGACGTGCTGGCCACCCACCGACAGATGCAAGGCGAGAACCGCCCCGACGTCGTGTCCATGGTCGACGTCGAATCGTGGGGCGGACAGATCACCGGCGACAACAGCGACCCGATCAACCGGCTTGTCTGGGGCCTCAGCGACTGGCGCGGCCCCCAAGTCCACGGCAAGCCGCGGCGCGTGATCGGCTACCTCAACCCCCATGACGCCCATATCTGGCCCACCCGCCCCCCGATCGGGTTCGTCGTCCCCTCCTACGGCTCACGGCCGAGGTTCACCGCCGACACCCGCGACCTGGCCGCACAGATGATCGCCCACCAGTACACCGACGGCCAGGGCTACGGAAACGGCCTCCCCGAGGGCTACGGCACGGTCCGCTGCGACATGAACACCGCCAACGGCTACGACCCCGAACAGCTACGCGCCGCCACCGGAATCGAACACGCGGCACGATCACCCGCCCGGTAGACCCGGGCCGCACCCGGCCCACCTCGACCCTCCCCGTTTGTCACCCCCACCCCCTACGCATCGCACGCACGCGGATGACGGCATCGAGCAACTCGACACCGACGGCCGCGGCGACTTCGGCCGCCGCGACGTGGATCGCAATGTAGCCCAAGGTGAGGTCTATTGCGGCGCAACGGGAATGAGTCGGTCGCGCAGGTCGACGGTCACGGTCGACTCGGGGTTGGGAACCCGGTGACGGCCGGTTTCCGGGCACTGGACCTCGGTACCCCGGTAGGTCAGCACCGTGTGACCCGGTGGGATGGTTCGACGGCGTGGGGCAAAGCCGTTCCCGCGGAACCGCTTCCTTCCGGCTCATCGAGTTCTACCAGCCGGAAGGAAAAGTATGGGGTGGAAGGAAAAGGTGCAGCGGGACCGGGCGGTCAGCGGGTCAGGAACGAGGTGACCGTCGCCTCGAAGGCCTCCTTGGCCTCGATCATCACCCAATGGCCGCACTTCGGGAAGATGTGGAGTTCGGCGTCGGGGATGAGGCGCATGGGGGCCATCGCCATGTCGGGCGGGCTGACGCGGTCGTCGCGGCCCCAGGTGAGGAGCGTCGGGCAGGCGACCTTGTGCATCGACGCCCAGTACGGCGGGGTGTCGGAGGCAGCCATGAACTGCTGCTGCATCTCGAAAGCCGCAGAGCCGTACATCATCTGGGCGGTCTTGCGGGCGTCGGGGTTGATGGCGGCTTCCCAGCGTTCCTCGATGAGTTCCTCGGTGACCAGGGAACGGTCGAAGACCATCGAGTTCAGCCAGCGGACGAGCTTGTCCTTGTCCGGGGCGTCGGTGAACTCCTGCAGGAGTCGCAGGCCCTCGCTGGGGCTGGGGCTGAACACATTCGGGCCCACGCCGCCGATGGTGACGAGCTTCTCGACGCGGTCGGGCTTCTTGATCGCCAGGTTGACGCCGACGACGCCGCCCATCGAGTTGCCGATCATCGGTGCCTTGTCGATGCCGAGCGCATCCATGAACCGGATGACCGAGCCACCGGCGGTGAGGACCGGGTGCCCTTCGACAGCGTCGCTGACGCCGAAGCCGGGGAACTCGATCACGTAGCAGTGATGGGTCTGCGCGAAGTGGCCGAGGTTGCCGCGGTAGTTGCGCCAGCCGGTGACCCCGGGGCCGGAGCCGTGCAGCAGGATCAGCGGCGGCGCATCGGCGTCACCCGCCTCGTGGTAGCGCAGGGTGCCCTGGTCGGTCGTCAGTTCCCGTTTGGTCGCATCGAAGGAGACATCCACGCCAACAGATTAGAACGTGTTCTAATCTGTTGTCACGGGCGTGCGTGATCGGGCCCATGGCCTGGGGCGATGTGACCGACCCCGATGATGTCGTGCAGGATGCGGTGCACGATCGCGTCGCCGACGACCTCGTAGTGGACCATCCGGCCGACCTTCTCCGAACGGACCCACCCCTGGTCGCGCAGCTTGCGGATCGACTGGGAGGCGGCGTTCTCGGTGATGCCGATACGGGTGGCCAGTTCGGCGACCGTGGAACCCGGCCGCGCATGCATCTCCGCGACGAGTCGGAGGCGGTTGGGGTCGCTCAGGAGCATGAAACGTGCGGCCCAGGAGTCCGCGTCGAACGAGTCCGCGTGAAATGAGTGTGGGTCGAAGTCGGTCACCGGCCCCTCCTCGTCACTTCGTCGATGGACACCAGCTCATCGTTCCTCACGGCCCCGGTGGCGGCAAATGTATGTCTGAGAGAACATATGTCTGTGCACACACGTGTTGAGGGAGCGTCGTCGGCTGTTCGCGGAGTCGTCACGGTCGGAGCCGCCGTTCTTCTCGCGATGGTCGCCCTCGCGGGTTGCTCGGTGTCGGATCAGGCAACGGCGACCGACCTGATCGTCCTCGGCGAGGGACAGGACCCCGGTGACTTCAACCCGATGCTCGGTTATGCACAGCTCGGCGTCTCGCCCATCTACGACGGCCTCCTCATCCCGGCCGCCGACGGCGACGACCGCGTTCCGGACCTCGTCCCGGCGCTCGCTGCGTCCCGCCCCGAGCGTGTCGCGCCGCGGACGTGGCGGGTGCCGCTCAAGAGTGGCGTCACGTTCTCCGACGGCACCGCCTTCGACGCCGCCGACGTCGTCGCGACCTACCGGGCCGTCGTCGATCCACGGGTCGCGTCGCAGATCTCGACCGACTTCGCGCCGATCGTCTCGGTCGAGGCCGACGGGCCCGGGGCGGTGACCGTTCGGATGAACACCGACGCGGACCCGTCGCCGTACCTGCTCGTGGGTGTCGTGCCCGCCGAGCGGGTGGAGGATGCGCCGGCGGCGGAGTGGGCCCTGAACACCGAGCCCGTGGGCACCGGGGCGTACCGGCTCGATTCGCTCGAGCCGGACCAGGCCGTTCTCGTTGCGCGCGAGAACTATTGGGGAAACCAGCCGGCGGTACAACGCATCGTCTACACCCACGTTCCCGACGACAACACCCGCGCGCAACGGATCGCGGCCGGTGAGATCGACGGCGCGAACCTGCCACCTAGGCTCGCCGAGAGCCTGGACGGACGTGACGGCATCGACGTGGTGTCGGTGAAATCCGCTGACTGGCGCGGCATCTCACTGCCGAGCACGAACCCGTTCACCGCCGACCCGGCCGCTCGCCTCGCGATGAACCTCGGCGTCGACCGGCAGGCCGTCGTCGACGACGTGCTGACCGGCGACGGTGAACCCGCCAGCACGCCGATCGCCTCGGTATACGGGGCTGACGTCTACGACGAGCAGGCGCAGTTCGGCTTCGACGCCGATCGTGCACGGGCGACACTCGACGCCGCCGGGTGGCGGACGGCTCCCGACGGTATCCGGGCCCGCGGGGCCGACCGGGCGTCGTTCGCCCTCCTCTACAACGCCGAGGACACTCTTCGCCGTGATCTGGCGGTGGCGTTCGCGGCGTCGATGAAACGGATCGGTGTGGAGGTCCTCACCCGCGGCACCAGCTGGGACGAGATCGATTCCGAATTGACCTCGGCAGCGGTGCTTCTGGGTGGCGGCGCGACGCCGTACAGCATCGACTCGCAGGTCTACGACACCCTGCACACGCGCGTCGCGAACTCGTCGCCGTACTCCAACCCGGGCGACCTCACCGCCCCCGGGCTCGACGCCCTTCTCGACGAGGCACGTGCGAGCGCGCCCGGGCCGGCGAATGACCAGCGGTATCAGCGCATCCAGCAGATCTACGCGGCTGCGCCGTCGTACGTCTTCCTGGCGTTCCTGCACCACACCTACGCCTCTCGGGGCGAGGGTTGGCGGCACGACGACCCGATCCTCGAACCGCATTCGCACGGCGTCACCTGGGGCCCGTGGTGGAACGTGCCGTCGTGGCAACCGATCTCATGACCTCCCTCGCCTCGTCGGTGCGGTCGATCCGGCCGGCCGGCACCGACGCCGACGATCGGACCGACAGGCGGCACCCGCGGCGCCGGCGCACGAGGCGGCCGGACTCGCGCACTCGGCGAGCCGGACGACTCCTGCTCCGGCGCGTCCTCCTGATGATCCCGACGACGATCCTGGTGTCCCTCGGGATCTTCGCCGTCGCCGCCGCGTCGCCGTTCGATCCGCTCACCGCTCATCTCGGTGACAACTACCAGTCGGCCACCCCCGCCCAGCGGGCGGCGACCGCGGCCGCCTATGACGTGGACCAGTACTGGCTGAGCGCCTGGTGGAACTGGTGGGGTGCGCTGCTCCACGGTGATCTGGGTTGGTCCTCGACCCAGGGCCGCGCGGTCGACGAAGTGATCTCGCAACGTCTTCCGTTCACCCTCGGCATGTCGACGGCTGCATTGATCTCCGCTGCGTTGCTCGCCGTCGTCGGAGGGGCCGTCATCGGTATGCGGCGGGGCGGGCTGGTCGACCGGGCGTGTACGGCGGTGGCGGCCATGCTGGCCGCGACCCCGCCCTTCGTGGTGTCACTGGTGCTGGTCAGCATCTTCGCGGTGACGCTGGGGTGGTTTCCGACCTCCGGTGCTCGACGCCCCGGCGACGACTACTCCCTCGACGGTCTGCTCACCCACGCCGTGTTGCCGTACCTGGCCCTGACCGTGTCGATGATCCCGTGGTTGCTGCTGACCATGCGCGCGGCCGTCGTCGACGCCACCGCCTCCGATGCGGTCCGGGCCGCCCGGACCCGCGGTGTCGACGGGTGGGCGCTCCTGCGCGGGCACGTGGTGCCGGTGTCGGTACTGCCCACCCTCGCGCTCCTCGGCACCCGCCTGCCCGAGATCATCGCCGGCGCCGCCATCGTCGAGACCGTCTTCGGCTGGCCCGGCCTCGCCGCGGCGCTCGTGGATTCGGCTGTGGCACTGGACTTCTCGTTGCTGGCCGCGCTCGCGGTCGGATCGGCCGTACTCGTGCTGCTCGGGTCGGCCCTGTCCGATGCGGCGGCCGTGTGGATCGATCCGCGGATCGGACTGACCGCATGACGACCATCGGTGACACGACGGGCGTCGGGGTCGTGAGCCGTCGGGCCGCGATCGGTCACCGCGCCGCCCTCGTCACACCGTGGGTCGTGCTGACGGTCATGGTCGTCATGGCGGTCGGGTGGCCCGTTCTCGCAGGCGAACAGACCGCCGACTTCGCTCGCTCACTGCTGCCCCCGGGTACCGAGGCGGTGCTCGGGACCGATCACTCGGGGTACGACCTCGGTGTCCGAACCGCCGAGGGGCTGCGGATCTCGCTGCTCATCGCCGCCGCGTGCGCGGTCTTGGCGACGGCCATCGGCGTCATCGTCGGACTCGGTGCGGTGACGATCGGCGGATGGTTCGACGCGGTGGTCATGCGCGTCGTCGACGGCGTCAACGCGTTGCCCCACCTGGTCGTCGGAGTCGTCATCGCCGCGATGTGGCGCGGTGAACCGGTCGCGATCATCGCGTCGATCGCGCTGACCCACTGGCCGTCCGTCGCGCGGGTGGTGCGCGCCGAACTACTCGAGGCGACGTCGTCGGGGTGGGTCGAATCCGCCCGGTTGGCCGGTGCGTCCCGTACCTTCGTCGCCGTCCGTCACCTGCTGCCGGCGGTGAGCGGACAGGTGCTGGTGGCGATGACCGTGCTGCTGCCG
This sequence comes from Gordonia hongkongensis, assembly GCF_023078355.1. Taxonomy (NCBI): domain Bacteria; kingdom Bacillati; phylum Actinomycetota; class Actinomycetes; order Mycobacteriales; family Gordoniaceae; genus Gordonia; species Gordonia hongkongensis. The sequence goes on along the minus strand of NZ_CP095552.1, from coordinate 4,875,718 downwards.
CACGCGGTCTGGCACGAGACGACGCTGTCGTTCCTGGGCGTCGGGCTCTCCCCGGATGCCGCGAGTCTCGGCACGCTGCTCGGGCAGGCGCGCGGGGACATCCTCACCGGTGCGTGGTGGACGCTCGTGGTGCCGGGGGTCGCCCTGATGGTCACCGCTCTCGCCTGTGCGGCCGCGGCGTCGTCACTGCGCCGCGCCACGCTGCCGCCCGTCGGGGAGGTGTGGCGATGAGGGCCGGGCTCGACCGGGTGACAGTGGACATCGTGGCGCGGAATCGGTGGAACCGGTCGACCGTCCGCGTGCTCGACGACGTGACGCTGCCGCTGCCCGTCGGGTCGATGACCGCGCTGGTGGGTGAGTCCGGCTGCGGCAAGTCGATGGTCGCGGCGGCGCTGTCCGGTCTGCTTCCGCCGGGGTCCGCGCCGACCGGACGGCTGCGGGTCGGCGACGAGGTCTTCACCGATCGCGAACTCACCGGCGCCGACCGCCGGTGGCGTGGACTCCGCGGGCACCGCATCGGCTCGGTTCCCCAGTCGGCGTCCACCTCGTTCACTCCCGTGCGCAGTGTGGGTGCCCAGCTCGACGAGGTGATCGGCATCCTCGGCGGGCCAGACGATGCCGTCGAGCTGTGCCGGCGCGTGCACCTCGACCCCGCCGCACTCCGGTTGTATCCGCACGAGCTGTCCGGCGGGATGGCGCAGCGCGCCGCGATCGCCGCAGCCCTGGCCGGTGATCCGGACACGATCGTCGCCGACGAGCCGACCTCGGCGCTCGACGCCGAACTCGCAGCCGACATCTGGGAGCTCCTCGCCGAAGCCGCGAGTGCCGGCGCGGCGGTGCTCGTGATCACCCACGACGTCGAGACGATGCGGCGCGGGTGCGATTCGGTGGCGGTCATGCGCGCGGGACGGATCGTCGATCATCGTCGGCTCGATGAGATCGTTGCCTCCGACGACGCCTATGTCGCCGGGTTCTTCGAAAGAGTGCCGTGACCACGGGGGACCTTCTCGTCGGCACGGGCCTGTCGGCCCGCTTCGGCGACACCCTCGTGTTCGAGGGCCTCGACGTCGGTGTCGGTGCCGGAACGGTCACCGGAGTGGTCGGGCGGTCGGGGAGCGGCAAGACGACGCTGCTGCGCGTCCTCGCGGGGTTCGCCGCGCCGGCTGCCGGAAGAGTCGCGTGGCCGGGCGGGCGTCGCCCCGGCGACATCGCCCTCCTGGCCCAGCATCCGCGCCTCGTCGCCAACCCACGGTGGACGCTGCGCCGGATCGTCGCCGAACCCGCGACGATCGCGAGACGAGACTGTGACGTCGAACGAGCCGCGGATCGCGTCGGCCTCGACCCAACCCTGTTGGACCGCTACCCGTCCCAGGTGAGCGACGGTCAACTCCAGCGAGCGTGCCTCGGCCGGCTCGTGGTGCAGCAACCGCGGGTCGTCCTGTGCGACGAACCGACCGCGATGCTGGACCCGGTCGCGTCGCGGGCTGTGGCGTCGCTGCTCGACGACCTCGTCGCCGACGGGGCGGGGCTGTTGCTGGTGAGCCACGACCGGCGGCTGGTGGAGTCGCGCAGCCGGGATGTCGTCGACCTCGATCGGCGCTGACGGTTCCGGGCGGACGGGTCGCCAAGTGGCTTCGACTCGGCGCCTCGCTCCGCTCGGTGCCGGCTCAACCAGCAGTGGGGAACCCTGCTGGTCGAGCAGCGTCGACCGAGCGTAACGAGGACGCCGCGTGTCGAGGCCACCCTTCGTGACGGCCCTCCTCGGGGACCGAAGGGTGCCCCATCACATCTGCAAGCGGATGGCGTCGTCCTCGCCGAACTGGTCTTCGAGCACCTCGGGGGAGTAGTCGAGGTCGATCTCGGCGACCGGGCGGCCCCGGGCGGACTCGATGGCCGAGAGCCGGCGCTGGGCGCGGTCGGCGGCGTAGGCGAGGAACTCGTCGTTGTCGAGGCCGAAGGGTTGGACCTCGAACTGCTGATTGACCCACTCGATCATGCCCAGCGCGAGCGGCAACAGCTCGTTCATGCGTTCGCCGACGGCGTCCCACAACGAGTCGTCGGCCGCCACATGACGGCGACATGTGAAGGTCCCCCACGCCATGTGCCGGCGCTCGTCGTCGCCGATGAACCGGATCAGCTTCTGCATCCCGGGGAAGATCCCGTGCTGGGTACACACCTTCTGCCACGCGTGGTAGCCGGTGAGCGCCAGGCTGCCTTCGATCACATGGTTGTAGGTGACGCTGGCGCGGATCTGGTTCCGGGGCGATGGGTCGTGGTCGAGGATGTGCAGGGAAGCCGGCAGCTCCTCGTAGAACAGCTGGTGATAGTAGGGGTTCGCACTCACGAAACTCTGGAGGTCGCCGGTGAGGCCGACCGCGTCCATCCACCGCCGGAACACCTGGGTGTGCTTGGCCTCTTCGAAACAGAACTGCGACAGATACATCTCGTCGCCGAACCGGCCCTCGGTCGCCATCGCCTTCATGAAGGGCTGGATGTCCTGTGTCACCGCCTCCTCGCCGGCGATGAACTGACTCACCAGGTAGGTCGCGCTCCGGCGCTGCTCGTCGGTGAGTTCGACCCAGTCCTGTGCGTCCTGCGCGAAGTCGATGGCGACCGGATCCCAGAACCGCGCGTTGCCTTTCACAAAGAGCCGCAACGGAAACGAGTCCCAGTTGAGACCGCCCTGTCGCAACGACGAGAAGTCCTGCCGGCCCTCCGCTTTGTGTTCGATGAGAGTCATGAGATCACCAGCCAGACACTTCGGAATCGGGATACCCCGACGCTAACCCCTTCCTCTATCCGTGGGTACTGGATCGGCCAACTCTGTTGCCGTGGACAAAGATTCCACCGAGACGCCGATCGGACGGTGTTCTCGACCCCGACATCGCGCGTGCCCGGGCCGCGCACCGGCACCCGGGTCGGTTGCGCCCCGGAAACGGCGGCTGGAACGTCACCCCCAATCCTGTGCCATGGATCATGCGAAACGCCTGCGAGAGTGTCGGCGGTGGACCACCATGTGAGCTACGTCGCACAAGCAGACGGCGATATCTGACGCCCCGAGTCGGGGCAGCACGAGCGAGGAGCACGAATGAAGACCAAAGGTGCAGTTCTGCGCAATCCGGGCGAAGAGTGGAAGATCGAGGAGTTCGAGCTCGGCGATCCGGTGGCGGGCGAAGTCCAGGTCAAACTCGTCAGCTCGGGTTTGTGCCACTCGGATCACCACCTGCGGACCGGCGACAGCCCGGCCCCGATGCCGGTACTCGGAGGTCACGAGGGTGCCGGCGTCGTGACCAAGGTGGGTCCCGGTGTGACCCGCCTGAAGGAAGGTGACCACGTCGTCACCGCGTTCATCCCCGCCTGCGGCACGTGCGAGCCGTGCTCACGCGGTCAGCAGAACATCTGCGACGAGGGCGCGCGGCTCCTGACCGGCCTGTCCATCGCAGACGACACGAACCGCGCGTACACCCACGACGGGGTGCCACTGGTGCAGATGTGCATGCTCGGCACCTTCGCCCCGTACATCACGGTCAATCAGGCGTCGCTGGTCAAGATCGAGGACGACATCCCCCTCCAGACGGCTGCGCTGCTCGGTTGCGGTGTGGCGACCGGCTGGGGTTCGGCCGTCGAGATCGGCGGCACGCATGCCGGTGACACCGTGGTGGTCGTGGGCATCGGTGGTGTCGGTATCAACTCGGTGCAGGGTGCCGCGGCGGCCGGTGCGCGCAACGTCATCGCCGTCGATCCGGTGCCGTTCAAGTTGCAGATGGCCGAAAAGCTGGGTGCGACACACACGTTCCCGTCGATGGAGGCGGCGCTCGAGGCGATCGGTGACATCACCTGGGGCAAGATGGCCAACACGACCATCCTCACGGTGGGTGAGATCGACGGGTCGATGATCGCCCCGGCTCTGGCTCTCACCGGCAAGGCGGGACAGGTCGTCGTCGTGGGCATGGGCAACTTCGCGTCCATGGACGCCCAGATGAACCTCTTCGATCTCACCCTCATGCAGAAGCGCGTGCAGGGCGCCATCTTCGGCGGTGCGAGCCCCCGCACCCAGGTTCCGGCGCTCCTGAACGAGTATCGGGCCGGCAAGCTCAACCTCGACGGCCTGGTGACCAACACCTACCGACTCGACCAGATCAACGAGGCCTACGACGACATGCTGGCGGGCAACAACATCCGCGGCATGATCGTCTACGGGGACGACGACTACTGAGACTGAGCCAGTAGCGACGCCAGGTCACCGTCCGGTGGCCTGGCGTCGCTGGTTCACCAGCAGGTTGAGGAAGCGCACGCCCAGACCGAGGAGCAGCAGGGTGCTCGCCATCTGGATCGACACCGCGACGCGCGCACCCTGCGAATCCGGCGCGATGTCGCCGAAACCCGTCGTGGTGAACACGGTGAGGCAGAAGTACAGCGCGTCGACCCGGGTGAGCGACTCGTTGAAACTGCCGGGATCGTATTCGGAGAACAGGAAATACGTCGTCGCGAATGCGACGATGTAGAACCCGGCCAGCGCCACCAGCATCTCCATCGCGGTCGCGACGGGCCGGTCGGAACCGGCGAACTTGCGGACCTCCCAGACACAGAACGCGATCAGCAACGCGGCCCCGACGACGAGCCCGAGATAGTTCAGATCGCTCTCTTTGTCGATGGGCAGCAGGAAGTATCCGGCGAGCAGGACGACGGCGGCTCCGATCGGTCGCAGCAGAGCGACCGTGAGTTCGCGTCCCCGCACCAGACCCAGTGATGCGGCCGTACCCGGCGGACCCTCGTCGCGCGGATCGGGTCCGCCGGGCACGTCGTTCACCAGATCCGCACGCGTTCGGCGGGGTCCAGGTACAGCGAGTCCCCGGGCTTGACGTCGAAGGCCTCGTAGAACGCGTCCATGTTGCGGACGACGCCGTTGCACCGGAACTCCGGCGGCGAATGCGGGTCGATCGAGAGGCGTCGGATGGCTTCGGCATCTCGGGTCTTGGTCCGCCAGATCTGCGCCCAGCTGTAGAACACGCGCTGTGTTCCGGTCAGGCCGTCGATGATCGGCGGTTGGGCCCCGCTCGCCTCGTTCGCGATCTGGTACGCGACGAGTCCGATCGACAACCCGCCGAGGTCACCGATGTTCTCACCGATGGTGAAGTCGCCGTTGACCTTGTGCTCGGGATCGAGTCCGGTCGGGGTGAACTCACCGTACTGGTCGATGAGTTTGCGTGTCCGCGAGGAGAACTCGGTCCGGTCGGTGTCGGTCCACCAGTCGACGAGGTTGCCGTCGCCGTCGTACTTCGCGCCCTGATCGTCGAATCCGTGCCCGATCTCGTGACCGATGACCGCGCCGATGCCGCCGTAGTTGACCGCGTCGTCGGCGTCGGGGTCGAAGAACGGTGGCTGCAGGATCGCGGCGGGGAACACGATCTCGTTCATGCCGGGGTTGTAGTAGGCGTTGACCGTCTGCGGCGTCATGAACCATTCGTCGTGGTCGACCGGTGAGCCGATCTTGGCGAACTCGCGGTCCTGCTCGAACGACGCGGACCGGGCGACGTTCCCGATGAGGTCGCCGCGATCGACGCTCAACGAACTGTAGTCGCGCCACTTGGCCGGATAGCCGATCTTGGGGGTGAACTTGCCGAGCTTGACCAGCGCCTTCTCCCGGGTCTCCGGGGTCATCCACGGCAGGTCGGAGATGTTGCGGCGGTAGGCCTCGACCAGGTTGGCGATCAGCTCGTCCATCCGTGCCTTGGCCTCGGGCGGGAAGTGCTTGGCCACATAGAGTTTGCCGACCGCGAATCCCATCGCGGCCTCGACGAACCCGACGCCCCGCTTCCACCGGTCGCGGTTGGCCTCCGCGCCGGTCAGGATGCGGCCGTAGAAGTCGAAGTTCTCGTCGACGAACGGTGCGGACAGGTACGACGCGGCCGAATGCACGAGCCGCCAGGTCAGCCAGGTCTTCCACTCGTCCAGGGGGCGATCCGTGAGGAGGCCGGCGACGCCCGACAGGAACGACGGCTGCGCGACGACGACCTCGGCGAAGGTCGCGTCACCGCTCGTGCCCAGGCCGCCGAACCACTCCGAAAACGGGAAACCGTCTGCGGTGGTGCTCAACTCGTCGAGGGACATGAGGTTGTAGGTGAGCTCGGCATCGCGGCGTCGGACCACATCCCAGTGCTGAGCGGCGATAGCCGTCTCGAGGTCGAGGACCGTCGCGGCCCGGGCGGCGGCGTCGTCGAAGCCGGCGAGCGCGAACATGCGCTCGACGTGCGCGACATACGCCGTCCTGGTCTCGGCGTGCTTGTCCTCCCGGTAGTAGGACTCGTCGGGAAGTCCGAGACCGGACTGCGTCAGGTGCACGAGGTATCGGTCGGACTGCTTCGCATCCGTGTCGACGTAGTAACCGAACAGGCCACCGGTGCCGTGGCGCTGCAACCGTCCGATCCGCCGGGCGAGCGCCTCGAGCGAGTCGATGGCCGCGATCTTCTCCAGTTCGCCGGTGATCGGGCCGATCCCGAGGGCCTCGATGTGGTCGGTGTCCATGAACGACGCGTACAGGTCGCCGATCTTCTGCTCGTCGGAACCGCTTTCCGGGTTCGACGAAGCGCAGTCGGTGATGATGTCGCGCACGTTCTCCTCGGAGTTGTCGCGCAGCACGTGGAAGGCGCCGTCGACGGAACGGTCGTCGGGGATGACGTGCGACTCGAGCCACTTGCCGTTGACGTGAGCGAACAGGTCGTCCTGAACGCGGACGGAATCGTCGACCCACTCGAGGTCGAGTCCGGAGCTGAGGTCGGTATTCGATGCAGTCACGCGCTCCATCCTGTCACCGGATCGTCCATTCGTCAGCCGCCTCCGCCGTGGGCGAAATCGGAGAACCGCTGGTCGATGCTGCTGGAGACCCTTCGTGACGGCCCTCCGCAAGCTCCGGGCCTCCTCAGGGAGCGGGAGGTGCTGTCCTCCGCAAGCTCCGGGCCTCCTCAGGGAGCGGGAGGTGCTGTCCTCCGCAAGCTTCGGGTGTCCTAGGGGAGCGGGAGGTGCTGTCCTCCGCAAGCTCCGGGTGTCCTAGGGGAGCGGGGGTACGACGAATCCGGGGGCATTGTGAGCCGCTGAGCGGATCAGACTGCCCCCGGGACTCGATACAGCGCCCACTGCAATCTGAAATACGCTGCGAGAGAGTGGATCGTGTCCCTTTGGCCGTTGGGAGCCTCGAGGCGATCTGTGCACTCGCCGACCGCAGTCGCGAATACGACCTACCCTGAACCAATGGATGCAACCTTCGACGTCGTCGTGATCGGTGGCGGTCCGGTGGGCGAGAATGTCGCCGACTATGCGATACGGGGCAGCGATCGAACTGCTGTCGTCATCGAGCACGAGCTCATGGGGGGTGAGTGCTCGTACTGGGCATGCATGCCGAGCAAGGCGTTGTTGGGTCCGGGGTCCGCGCTCGAGGAAGCCCGTGCCCTGGCGGGTGCGCGTGAACGGGTGAGCGGCGATCGTCCGGACGCCGACGCACTCCTGGCGTGGCGCGACACAGTGAACGACCGACGGGACGGGCCCGGGGCGACCCACGACGACTCCGGGCAGGTGAAATGGGCCGAAGGTGCCGGGATGACGGTGATCCGCGGGCATGGGCGGTTGTCGGGTGAACGACAGGTGACCGTCGGCGACACGGTGGTGACGGCGCGTGAGGCGGTCGTGGTGGCGACGGGGAGCACGGCGTCGATCCCGCCGACACCGGGTCTGGCCGAGGCGCACCCGTGGACCTCCCGGGACGCGACGAATCTCGTCGAGGTGCCGGAGCGGATCCTCGTCGTCGGCGGTGGCGTCGTGGCGTGCGAAGCGGTGACCTGGTTGCTCGACCTCGGTGCGGAGGTCGTCATGGCCATCCGCGGAGACCGGTTGCTGCCCAAGATGGAGTCGTTCGTCTCACAGCGGATCGCGGACTCGCTGACTGCCCGCGGCGTGGACATCCGGTTCGGCACGACGATCGAGTCGGTCGACCGGCCCGGCGCCGCCGACACCGGCTACGGACGCATCCACGGCGGCCCCGCCACCATCCGGCTCGACGGTGACGGCGCAGGCGAGCTCGTCGTCGACGAGATTCTGGTGGCGGCGGGACGCTCGCCCGCGACGCGGGACCTCGGTCTGGAGTCGGTGGGACTCGAGGCGGGCGGCCCGCTGCGCGCCGATGACCATCTGACGGTGGCCGACCACCCGTGGCTGTACGCGGTGGGAGATGTCAACGGCCGAAATGCGTTGACACACATGGGCAAGTATCAGGCGCGGGTGGCCGGGGACGTGATCGCCGCACGTGCCGAGAACCGGGACCTCGACGGTCCGCGGTACGTCGCAACCTCCGACCACGGTGCCGTACCGCAGGTGGTGTTCACCCGGCCGGAGATCGCATCTGTCGGGCTGACGTCGAAGCAGGCGAAGGAGGCCGGCATCGACGTGCGGATCGCCGACGGGGACATCTCCGTGGCTGGGTCCTACCTGACCGATCCCGAGTACTCGGGTCACGCCTGTCTCGTCGTCGATGCGAGCCGCGACATCCTCGTCGGTGCGACCTTCGTGGGGCCGCAGACTGCGGAACTCGTCCATTCGGCGACGGTGGCCATCGTCGGCGAGGTCCCGCTCTCGCGGCTGTGGCATGCGGTTCCGTCGTATCCGACCATCAGCGAGGTCTGGTTGCGGTTGCTCGATCAGCTGCGATGAGCCGCGGCCCGGCGGTCGCCGAGTCGAAGGCCCCGCTCAGAAGCTCAGTCGCCGGATCTTGTCCGGCCGGATGACGATCCGCACCCAGTCGTCGGCGAGGATCTCCGCGAGATCCTGTGCGCGGGTGGGATCGTCGAGGTCCCAGTAGCGGTCGGCCAGTCGTGCTGCGAGTTCGCGCGCGGCCGCACCGTCGGTCTCGATGCGCGTGGCGCCGGAAACGGAGATCCAGCGCTCGCGTTCCTCGACCGGGGTGGCAACCACGATCGAGGCGCGCGTATCGGCGGCCAGACGACGCACCTTCAGCGAATCGGGACCGGTGAAGAGCTGGATCTCGCCGTCCGCGGTCGCCTCGAACCACACCGGCCGAGGCTGCGGCGGCGTCGGGCCGGTCGCCGTCGAGAAGAAGCCAAGGAGTGGGCGGCTGAGAAAGTCCAGATCGTCGGCGGTCAGGGTGTCGGACGAGGGCGCGGCGATGTCACTCATGGTGGGTACAACCCGAGCGCCCGCCGATCATTCCTTACGCAGCTAACTGGTCTGACCACTTGACCATCTGTCCTCTTGGTTCTACGGTCGGTGCATGCCGTTCGAGCCCGTGTCCCAGCAGAGCGCCCCCGAGATCGTGTTCGACCAGATCGTCGAGGGCGTGCTGTCGGGTGACCTACCGGCCGGCGAGACCCTTCCAAGCGAACGGGAACTGGCCCGCATCCTCGGCGTCTCGCGGCCCACCGTGCGGGAAGCGTTGAAGCGGGTGGCGGCGGCCGGTCTGGTCTCCATTCGGCAGGGCGACGGCGCACGGGTCCAGGACATCGCGCGGACGGGTGGCCTCGATCTGTTGCCGCGACTCCTGATCCGGGGCGGCGCGCTCGTGCCGAGTGTCGCTCGCTCGATCGTCGAGGCACGCGCCGCGGTGGGCCCGGATGTTGCCGGACTGGCGGCGAGGCGGGTGACCGACGACCAGATCGTCAGGCTGACAGCGCTGCTCGCCGATCTCGCCGCCGAACCGGACCCGGTCGGACAGCAGGTCGCGGCACTCGAGTTCTGGAGCGCGATCGTCGACGCGGCCGACTCGATCGCATTCCGTCTCATGTACAACTCGCTCCGCGCCGCGTACGAACCGGCGCTTCCCGCGCTCGCGTCGATGCTGGAGTCGGAGGTCGGCAACATCGACGGCTATCGCGCGCTCGTCGAAGCGATCACGTCTCGCGAACCCGGCCGCGCCGAGGCCGCTGCCCGTGAACTGCTCGCGCCCGCGACCGCGGCATTGCTCGAACTCTGTCAGGCACTCGAGGGCGCGGAGTCCGACATCGGAGAGGGGAACTGAATGTCTGCCGAGAGCATCGACGCCGACCACATCGACCACAGGGCGCGCCGGCAGGTGGCGGCGGAGGAACGGCGAATGCGATCACGGCGGTCGACGACCCTGCGTGCCGCATTCGCCGAGTTCCTCCGGCACCCGTCGCCCTGGATGATCGCCGCGTTCCTGGTGACCTCGTCGGCGGCGCGAATTTGGCTGGGCGGGTGGGGAATCGCCGATCTGGTCGTCCCGGTCGTGATGATCGCGAGCTACCCGCTGGCCGAATGGCTGATCCACGTCGTCGTGTTGCACTGGCGGCCGAAGCGCCTGGGACCGGTCACCATCGATCCGCTGGTGGCGCGTAAGCATCGCGAGCACCACTCGGACCCGCGGAACATCCCTCTGGTGTTCATCCCGTGGCAGGTGCTGGTCACGGTCGTCCTCGCGGCCGTCGCGGTGGGGCTCCTCGTCTTCGCCAGTGCCGAGCGCGGTCTCACGTTCATGGCAACGCTCGCGGCGATCGGACTGGTCTATGAATGGACGCACTATCTGATCCACTCCGACTACCGGCCGCGCCACGCCTACTATCGCCGGCTGTGGCGCAACCATCGATTCCATCACTACCGCAACGAGCACTATTGGTTCGCGGTCACCACCGCGGGCACCGCGGACCGGTTGCTGCACACCTATCCCGATCCCGACACGGTCGAGAAGTCGCCCACCGCAAAGGATCTGCACGCGCTGTCGCAGACCGGGGACTGACCGGCGAAACACATGACGGTGCGGTTTGTCCCGGTAGCCGGGACAAACCGCACCGCGATCCGGGATACTCGCCCGCATGCGGGTATTCGTCACCGGCGGTACGGGGGCCATCGGGGGATACGCGGTGCCCGCATTGGTCGCCGCGGGACACGACGTGTGTGCGCTGGCGCGCTCGGATGCCGCCGCTTCCGCGCTGCGTGCCCACGGCGCCGCCCCGATTCGGGTGTCGCTGTTCGATCGACACGGACTCGCCCAGTACTTCGACGGCTGCGGCGCGGTCGTCAATCTCGCGTCCTCCCTTCCGGGGACCGCCTCATTCGTCCGGAAGTCGGCCTGGGCGGACTGTCATCGCATCCGGCGGGAGGGCTCGGCCGCGGTGGTCGACGCCGCACTCGCCGCCGGCGTGCCGCGGGTGGTGCAGGAATCGGTTGCCATGGTGTACACCGACGCCGGTGACCGGTGGATCGACGAGGAGTCGCCGGTCGACCACTATCCGATCGCGGTGGGCAACCACGCCGCCGAGGCCTCGGCCCGCCGGTTCACTGATTCGGGTGGGATCGGCGTGGTGCTCCGGTTCGGGTTGTTCTATGGCGTCGGCGCCGCCCACAGCGAGCAGCTCATGGCGCTCGCCCGACGACGGATCGGTTTCCGCGCCGGCCGACCCGGTGCCTACGTCTCCTCGATCCACCTCGCCGATGCCGCCGACGCCGTGGTGTCCGCACTCGAAATCGGTTCCGGCACCTACAACATCGTCGACGACCTACCGGTCAACAAGAAGCTCCACACGGCCGCCCTGGCCGGTGCGGTCGGTAAGCACCCGTACGTGACCGGTCCCGGCCGGGCCGCCCTCCTGCTCGGCGAACGCACCACGTCGCTGACACGTTCGCTTCGGGTGTCCAACAGACGGTTTCGGTCAGCCACCGACTGGCGACCACGCTACGCCTCGGTGTGGGAGGGGTACGCGCAGATGGCACGTCAGCTCGACGCCGGGTCTGATCGGCGTCGACCTGCGGTGTAGTTCCCGGGTTGCCGGCGTGACCGGCTGGCGTCGCGCGCCGGGTCACAGGTGGGAGGAGAGCAGCACGATCGCGGCGTGGCGCCGGATGAACTGCCACGGGGACGCCAGGGCGTCGGAAGCGGTGCGCAGGTCCTCGTGGGCGATGTCGTGTATGCGTGTGGGCGTCAACGAGGCGAGCATGAGGTCGTCGAGAACCGGACGGGCGGCGAGGATCTCGGCCAGCAGTCGATAGTCGAGCGGCGTTCGCCGGTGCTCGGCCAGGAAAGGAGCGCTGAGGGCCTGGGCGGCCATGTCGTCGGGGAGGCCCGCCACGAGGTGCGTGGCTCGATGGACGTGGCCGAGCATGCACAGTACTGTGGCCGCCTTCGCCACGTCGACGGGCCGATTGCCTGCCCGTTCGACGGTGTCCGCCAACCGGTCCGCGACCTGGGAATCGGTGATCCCGGTGTCGATGAGGACGTCATACAGGCGGTCGACCCGATGCGAGTTCGATGGATCGAGCGGGGTGCTGCGCAGCTCGTCCACCACGCGCTGCGCGGCAATCGGGCCCTGCGCGGCCAGGAGTCGGCGAGCGACCGGGCGCAGTTCGCCGTCGGTGTCGGTGTCGGAGGTCAGGATCTCGACCAGCGCATCGATTCGGTCGGGCTCGGACAGACGGTCGAGGCGGGCTTCGATCGCCGAGGTCCGGTGGAGCTCGGGAAAGAGCCGTCGCAGAACCTCGTCGTCGACCGATGCCCGGATCGCGGCCTCTCGGCACTCGGGATCGTGGACGAGTACGACGAAGTCGTCGTCGAGGTGGGCCGACCCGGGAAGCGTCGCCGTCGCGCGACGGCAGGCGTTGCCGAGACTCCGATGAAATTGCGCGGCAACGACATTCCAAGGATGGCCGTGCCGGCCCACGGACGCGGTGAGCCGCTCTGCCCACAGATCCCCGGTCGGGGGCGCGTCGACGAGCCGGTCCCAGTCGTCGACGTCCCGCTTGCGGAGGTCGCCGCGCTCGGTGGCCGGGGAGCCCTGGGGCTGCCACGCCACCCGGATCGACGGCCACAGGAAGAGCATGTCCCGAGCGTGGACATCGGTCAGGGCGGCAGCGTAGACGGTGTTCGCCGGATGCTGCTCGGCGGCTTCGGCGACCGCGAGTTCGATGCAGCGGATCAGGTGATCTTCGAGTGAGCACCAGTCGATGTCCATCAGCGGTCCCAGATCTCGGCGCGGGCGCCGGTGTACGCCATCACCGGGATCTCGAGCGTCGCCGGTGCGCGTGGTCGACGGTCCGCCGGGTCATCCGAGCGCGATGCCGAGATGTCCGGCCATCACCCGGACCATGTGCTGCACCCCGATCTCGTTGCGCCCGATGACCATGTGTTCGTGCTGGCCGCGTCGCACACCTTCGCCGCACTGTGGCAGCATCGCGAAATCCTCGTCGCGGACCGCCGCGTGTACCTGGGCGAAGATGCCGGCATACATCTCGGTCTGTTCCGGAGTGTCGGCCGGGTACTTGGCCATCCAGCTGTGGCGCACGGTGCAGCGGGTCGCCGAACCGGCAGGGAGGATGTCGATGACCTCGACCCCCACCGGACTGTTGGCGAGGATGAGATTCGGGTAGATCCAATAGATGAGGCCCATGTAGGCGCTCGGATCGTCCCAGGTGGCGTCGGGCTCTTTGTCCGCGAGGTCGCGAATCCAGTTGAACGGGAACCCGATCCGATGGTGTGGCCCGTACTCGTCGTAGACGTGCGTGTTCGCGATCGTGTTCTGACCGATCACGCTGTTGCCGTGGACGAACGGGAAGTGGTAACCCTCGGCGAAAGCCTCCAGGGCGCCTTTCCAGCTCACCGTCGATTCGAGATGTCGCTCGTCGTGGTACTGGAAGTCCTGATACCTCCAACGGGCGAGCTCGTCGTCGAAACTGCCCAGGTGGGCGTCCAGGTCGAGCGGCGCATCGGCGGTGAGGACGGCCCAGATGAATCCGTGCCGTTCCTCGCTCGGCAGTTCGACCAGTCCGTAGTCGGAGCGGTCGAGATCGTCGAATCCGGCTTTGCCGGGGACCCCGCGGAGTTTGCCGGTGTTGTCATAGACCCACGCGTGATACGGACACGTGAAGCGTCGGGCGTTGCCCGCGCCACAGGCCGGCATCGCACCGCGATGACGGCAGTAGTTCAGGAAGACGTGGGTCTGCCCGTCTCGATCACGGGTGATGAGCAACGAGTCGTCGAGCACCGTTCGTACGACGTAGTCATCGTTGTTCGGGATCTGCGCCGAGGCCAGCAGCGCCAGCGGCGTCTCGCGCAGCAGTCGAGTCTGTTCGAGTTCGGCGAGTTTGTCGTCGCGGTAGTAGTCCAGCGGTACGCGGAGAGTCGACTCGGCCATGTCGGTGCTGCTGGACATCGCGAGATCCAGTGCTCGACGAGTGAGATCGGCACCGTACGAGCTGGTCGAGGGAGTGGTTTCGGGGATGTCGATCGTCACGGGGGCTGTCCTTTCGGGTCCGTTCAGTCGGCTGGGGCCTGACAATACATGAAACACGTTCTATGTCCAGCCGTGTTGCGACGTCCGGCCTGAGGGGAGGGGCTGCGGGGATCCCCGCAGCACGACACAATGTGTGGATGCGCACCCACGGCTGGGCCGGGGCCACCCCTCCGACCGACGATGACGAAGCGAGCAAGCGCATAGTCGTTGCGGCCGGCGAGCTGATGGACGCCGGAGCCGGTGGCGTCAACATCCGTCAGGTCGCTCAGCGGCTCGGGGTGGCCCGTCAGACCGTCTATCGCTACTTCCCGGACACGAAAGCCCTGCTGTCGGCGACGGCGCAGCACGCGACCGACGAATTCCTGGCGGATCTGGCTCGGTCGCTACAGGGGTTGACCGACCCGGCGGATGCGATCGTCGAAGCCATCGCCCTGACCTTCGAACGGCTGCGACAACACCGGCGATTCGGCCTGCTCTTCGCCGAGGCAGAGCACGGCCGTTTCACTGCCGAGGTCACGTCACCCCAGGCGATCGCGATGGGTCGGGTGATCGTCGAACATCTCGATGTCGACTGGGCTGCCCACGGGTGGGTCGAGGACGACATGGACGAGCTCGTCGAGGTGATGTTGCGGTTCGTCCAGTCACTGCTCGTGGATCCGCGCGAACTCACACGCACCCCGGTTGAGTTGCGGGAATTCCTGCACCGCTGGATAGGTGTGGCCATCGCGGCCAAGAGCATCAACCCCTGACGGCGCCGACGCCTCGCCGCACGGTGGGGCACGCGCCGACGGTGATCGGTGGCGGCCAGAGCTCTACGCACCCAGCCCGGCGGCCATCGACCACACCAGCACCTCGGCGTCGGAGTCGTCGCCGGCGCGGATCGGGAACGACGCGGAGTCGACGCCTCGGAGGGCGTCACCCGGGTCCAGAACGCCGATCTCCTCGACGCCGACCCCGTCGACCTCGACCTGTCCGTGCACGACGAACAGGTGGGTGAACCGGGAAGCGGGCACCTCGACGGTCTCGCCGGGGCGGAGTCGCGTCGCGAACAGGGTGGCGCCCGAGTTGGCGACGGAGACCGCGGCGTCGACATCGGCGACGCCCGACGCGATCGGTACGAGTCCGCCCGCGGCGAGTCGGTCGCGGACATCGGCCTGCGCGTACGACGGCGCGAGGCCGTGGCGGTCGGGCATCAGCCACATCTGGACGTAGCGGACGGGCTCGGTGCCGGCGTCGGGCAGGTCGGGCCATGAGTCGTTGCGCTCGGAGTGTTCGACGCCGGTGCCCGCGCTCATCCGCTGTACCAGGCCGGGGTACAGGACACCGGAGTGCCCGGCCGAGTCGCGGTGGACCAGCGTCCCCGCGACCACCCACGTCACGATCTCGCTCTCCTGATGGGTGTGGAGATCGAAGCCCGCGCCGGGTGCGACGACCTCGTCGTTGACGGCGAGCAGCGCGCCGAAGTGCGTGTTCGACGGGTCGTAGTGGTCGCCGAAGGAGAAGCAGTGCCGTGAGGTCAGCCAGTCGGTGGCGGTGACCGGACGATCGTCGCCACGGAAGACGGTGAAAACCATGCGCCCATTGTCGCAGTGCGGCAAGGTGAGGGCGGTCGGGGACGGCCGGGTCCGGGATCTGTCGACGTCGGTCCTCGGACGGCGATCGCGCACGCCGCGGAGTGTCAAAAGTCCCGTGGGCGAGATGAGTTCGTGACCGGCTTGATCCCCGAATGGAAGCTGGCGGCGTCGATTTCGAGTGTTACACGAGTGAAAATTGTCGTCATGAAGATCTGGGTCAAGCGCGCGACGACAGCCGCTTGTGCCGCGGTCACGTGCGCGGTCATGGTGAGTTCCTGTGGGTTCGCCGGTTCGACCGACACGGGCGCCGCTGCCGCCATCGACGCATTCGCCGACGCCCTCAGCCGCCAGGACGCCGGCGGGGCCGCCACGTTCACCACCGCACCGGGACAAGCCGGTGACAGTCTCACCACCACTCTGAGACAGATGGATGCCCAACGCGTCGACGTCGACGTCGAGAATCCGGTCGAATACAGCGACGGGACCGCGACCTTTTCCGTCACGACCACGTGGAACTGGGACAAGGGCCGCGTGTTCGAATCGACCAGCGGTGGTACCGCGCGGAAGCTGTCGTCGGGGTGGAAGGTCACCTGGGACCCCGCGATCCTGCACGCCGGCCTCGCCGCCGGTGGCACGCTGCGCGAGATCCGCACCGACGCGAAGCCGGCGCCGACCGTGCGCAGCCGGACCGGCCGGATCTTCATGTATGCCCAGCCGGTCAACGAGATCGTGCTCGACCCAGCCCGCACCTCCGACCTGAACGCCTCGGTCCGGGCCCTCGCCAGGGTGATCGCGCCGATCGCACCCCTGATCACCGGCCAGGTGATCCGCGAGAAGCTCGACGCGGCGCCGGGCAGGGCCATCACCGCGGTGGGTCTGCGCGACTCCGACATGGAGGTGCTGGCCGGCGACCCGCGTCGAGTCCCCGGTGTCGTGGTCAACCGGTCCGACCAGCTGGTGATGGCGGACCGGCGCCTGTCCTCCCCCTCGAGGACGGGCTGACCAACTACTGGCAGGCCATCCGCGACGCCACCGCCGGGTGGCAGGTCGAGATGCTCGGTCCGGGTGCCGCGCCCCGCAAGTTGGCCGGCGAGCAGGGTCCTCCCGGACCCGACGTCCCGACCACCATGGACCAGGGCGTCCAGCTGTCCCTGGGCGACGCGGCCGTCGAGGTCGGTCAACCCGCGACGATCATGACCCTCGACGCGCAGACCGGTGCGATCACCGGGATGGCGCAGAACTCGTATGCGATCGACAGCGGCGTCGACCTCGACCAGCCCTATCCGGTCGGCACCACCCTCAATCCCGTCTTCGGTGCGATCGGGCGAGCCGTCGGGTCGGACCAGCAGCGTGGCGACGAACTGCTCGACCGGCTCGGGCTCGGCGTCCAGTTCACGGTGCCCGGTGCGAGCGTTCCGACCGCTGACCGTCCCGGGATCGCGACCATCGACTACCGTCCCGGCTCGAGCATGATGTCGATGACCAACATGGCCGCCTTCGGTGTCGCCATGGCGCGTAGCGCCTCCGGGCAATCCTCGTCGGTGCCGCCGTTCGTGCTGAAAAACGTGCCGACGAAGATCGCGGGCGGCGAGCTCGGCGGGCTCGATCCGGCCGTCGTCCGGCCGGTGCTGCAGGCGATGACCGCCACTGCCGCCACCGGCGACGCCAGTGACCTCACCCGCGCCCCCCCCCCCCCCCCCCCCCCCCCCCCCCCCCCCCCCCCCCCCCCCCCCCCCCCCCCCCCCCCCCCCCCCCCCCCCCCCCCCCCCCCCCCCCCCCCCCCCCCCCCCCCCCCCCCCCCCCCCCCCCCCCCCCCCCCCCCCCCCCCCCCCCCCCCCCCCCCCCCCCCCCCCCCCCGCCGGGACTGCGTGCCCTCGTCGGCACCAACGGCCCCGAGGGGCCCGGCTGGTTCGTGGGGCTCCAGGGCGGTCAGGTCGTCGTCATCTACACCGAGGGACCCAAGTCGGGGACCGCCGCACTCCAGGTCGCGCAGAAGTACTTCACGATCAAGTAGGTCCGCGAACGCTCGCGGCCCTCGTCGTCAGGCGGCGGCGCGACGACCGAGGTAGGCGAAGACGGCTCGCCAGCCGAGCAGGAAGAGCGCGAGCACCACGGCCGCGACGATGACGAAGCTGACCGCCACGCCCTGGCTGAGGATGAAGCGCAGGATCATCGCGACGGTCACCGTGCAGAACCAGATGACGAGACCGACCGGGACGACCCGGTCCGGCCGGAAGTCGTGACCGAAGAAGTCGCTCGACCGCACATGCGCGTAGACGTAGGTGATCGACCAGCCGGCCGCACAGCCGGCGAGGAACGGCCACAGCGTGTGCAGCACCGAGGTCAGCGCATAGCCCTCTTCGTGACTGGCCCGGCCGATGAGGACGAAGACCGTGATCGCCACGGCGTCGAACAGGGCGGCGACGGGACCCGTCGCCGTTCCGCGCGCCGGCGAGGACCCCGTCTCCGCCGTCGCGTCGGAGCCCCGGTCCGTCTTCGAGCTCAGCATGGTGGATTACCGTACCGGGTCCGACGGCGGATCGGTGTCGGACGTTCGTGCGGAGTCCCCTCGTTGCGGGTTGTCGGGTCCGTCCGCGGGCGGGGCCCCCGGGCCCGGCGGTTCGACACCATCCGGCGGCGGGATGGGGAGCGCCGTACCGTCGGGCGTCGTGGGCGACGGGTCGTCGGCCGAGCGTTCGAGGGCGTCGGCGTCCCGCTCGACCTCGTCGATGAACGTGTCGTCGCGCTTGATGCGGTTACGGAACATGAGACCGATGACCACCCAGCCGATGCCCGACACGATCACATAGCTGATCAGCCGGTAGATGAGGACCGCGGTGATGGCGTCGGCGGCGGGCATGCCGGCGCTGGTCAGTGCGGGGACGAGCACCGCGTCGACGACGCCGATGCCGCCCGGCAGCAGGGGGATCGCCGAGCCGACGGCCTTGCCCGCCGCGTAGGCGACCATCAGTCCGGAGATGCTCGGGTGGGCGTCGACCGCCCAGCAGGCGAACATCAGGCACCCGACGTCGGCGACCCAGTTGAACAGGCTCCAGCCGAATGCGACCGAGGTGTCGCGCTTGGTGAGTTGCACCGCCCGGAGCTGTTCGAGGGTCTCGAACAACTTCTCGGTGCCGTGGTCCTCCGGCTTGTTCCGGAGTTGATTCACCCAACCCAGGACTCGAATCCCGGTGCTCTTCAACGATTCCGGATGACTGGCCAGGTACTGCAGGACCACCGCGACCGCGAGGAACCCGGCAACGGAGAAGACGACCGAGAACGGGCTGGTCTTCGCTCCGGCCAGGAGGGCGCCGCCGAACCCGAGCACCGCGAGACCGATGCCGGCGAGCAGGCCCGACATGACGACCTGCCACGACGCGATGACCGGTGTCGCACCCCACTTGCGGGTTTCCCGATAGGTGAACGCGGGGGCGAGGACCTGGCCGCCCGGCATCGTCTGGCTCAGCGAGTTGGCCGCGAGGATGACCGACAGGGACTTCCACTGCGTGACCCGCAGGCCCGCCGAGCGCAACAGTGCGCGCTGGACCTGGGCGAAACTGTCCATCGACAGCATCGCGGCGACGAGACACGCCGCGACCCAGTGCCACTCGATCTCACCGATACGCAGCCAGGCGCCCCGCAGTTCGGGCCAGATGAGAACGACTTCGACGGCGAGGATGACCAGGACGACGGTGAGCAGGACCCATCGGACCCACCAGAACCGAGGACGGGTCACCGGGGCTGCCGCGCCCCCCGGCGAGCCAACATCCTCCGACGACATACGTGCCACCCTAGGGTAGGGGGGCCGGTGTCGGTGACGACCCCGTCGGCGACCTGCGCAATCGGGGGTGTGTACGGCGTCCTGTCCCCGCGGTGCAGCACTAGTGTGACTCTCGTGACCGAAGCCGAACGAGCCGACCGGCCGCGCGACGTCCGGGACCTCGCGTCCATCGACCGGGCGAAGGTCCATCCGCAGGTACGCGCGGCGGCGGAGTGGGCGTGGCGGCTACTGCTCCTGGTCGCGGCCGCTTACGTCGCGACCAGGCTGTTCCGGGAGTTCGAGGAAGTCCTCGTGCCGGTCGCCCTCGCCATCCTGATCTCGGCGATGCTGGTTCCCGGGGTCGACGCACTCGACCGGCGCGGTCTGCCGCGTTCGCTGGCGGTGATCGTCAACCTCGTCGTCGCGATCGGGTTGCTCGCCGCCGTCATGACCTTCGTGGTCCGCGAGTTCATCGACGGTGTTCCCGAACTCGCCGAGCAGGTCACCGTGACCGTCGAGAAGACCAGGGAATGGCTCATCAACGGGCCTCTCGGGCTCGATCGCGACCAGGTGCGCAACTTCGGCACCGACACGCTCGACTTCATCCAGCACAACCAGGACCGTGTCACCAGTGGTGCGCTGGCCACCGCCACCACGGCCAGCGAGATCATCACCGGCGCCCTGCTGACGTTGTTCCTGTTGATCTTCTTCCTCTACGGCGGTGGTCAGATCTGGCAGTTCTCGGTCAAGCTCATCCCAGAAACCAATCGGAATCGGGTGTGGGAGGCGGGTATCGCCGGTTTCGGCACACTCGTCGGGTACGTCCGGGCGACCGTCGCGGTGGCCTTCGTCGACGCCTGCGGCATCGGGATCGGACTCGCCATCCTGCAAGTGCCCCTGGCGCTTCCGCTGGCCTCGCTGGTCTTCCTGGGCGCCTTCATCCCGATCGTCGGTGCCCTGGTCACCGGCACGCTGGCGGTGCTCGTCGCCCTGGTGACCCAGGGCTGGATCGCCGCGGTCGTCGCCCTCGCCATCGTCGTCGGTGTCATGCAGCTCGAAAGCCATGTGCTGCAACCGTTCCTGCTTGGGCGGTCGGTGCGCCTGCATCCGGTTGCGGTGGTGCTCGGGATCGCGGCCGGCCTGGTGTCGGCCGGCATCATCGGTGGTCTGCTCGCGGTGCCCCTGATCGCGTTCTTCAACACCGCGATCCGACGCCTGAAGGGGGACTCGACCGAGCCCGTGGACGGGCGCCCGGGGGTCGTCGCCGAGCCGGATTCACCGGCGTGGGACACCGACGACCCCGACGCCGCGGCCGAGACGCTCGCACACGAGGCCCCCGGCACCCCCTCGAAGGCCGGGAACCCAGGATCCGAACGCCCGGCGGATGGTCGCCGGGACGAGGTCGAGACCGACCGCGAGGGCAGTGACCGGGGCGGGGACGGTCGGGGCGCGGGAACGTGACGCGCCGGTGGCCGGGGCTCGAGGTCGGCCCGCCGGACCGGGACACCGATCCGGATCGTCTGGCACGTGTCATCGACGACGACCCGGTCGGTCCGCTGTGGCGGGGCGCCCAGATCTTCCGGCTGCTGTCCTATCTGTACGCACTCGGCTTCCACATCGCCGTCAATCCCGACCTCGACCGCGGCGGCGTCGCCTGGGTGCTCTTCGGCCTGCTCTCCGCGTGGACACTGGTCAGCGGGATCGGCTACTTCGTCGGGTTCGCGCGAAACCGGGTGTGGGTCGGTGCCGAGGTGCTCGTCGTCTGCGCGCTGATGTTGTCCACGTCGTATGTCGCCGGCGCGGAGTGGGCGTGGAACAACCAGAGCTGGCCGACGACGCTGTGGGCCACCAACGCGGTCATCTCGGTCGCGATCCTCACCGGCCCGGTCGGGGGGATCGTGTCGGGGCTCGTCATCGGCGGCACCAGCACCTTCGTGAAGGGCGAACTGAACCTCGACTTCGGTCGGAACGCCACCATCATCGTCATCGTGGCGACCGGTATGGCGGTCGGGCTCGCGGCTGCGAACGCGCGTCGGGTCCAGGACCAGCTGTCCCGGGCGGCGCGGATCGCTGCGGCTGCCGAGGAACGCGAACGGCTCTCCCGTGAGGTGCACGACGGGGTACTCCAGGTGCTCGCGCTGATCGCGCGTCGCGGACGCGAGATCGGCGGTCCGACAGGTGAACTCGCCACCCTCGCGGCGGAGCAGGAGCGTACGCTGCGTCGGCTGATCTCCGACACGGACGAACCCGTCGCCGCCGATACCGATGCGCAATGCAGCGTTGATCTCGCCGCCGCCCTGCGCGTCTTCGCCGACGCGCGGGTGTCGGTGAGTGCTCCCGCGGACCCGGTCATGGTGTCAGCGCAGAGGGGCGCGGAGATCCGCGCGGCGGTGGTCAACGCGCTCGACAACGTCGTGAACCACGCCGGTCCCGGTGCGCGTGCGTACATCCTGGTGGAGGATCTGGGGCGGGACATCGTGGTGAGTGTGCGGGACGACGGGATCGGCATCCCGGACGGCCGGCTCGCCGAGGCGGTTGCGCAGGGACGCGTCGGGGTGTCGAAGTCGATCGTCGGACGGATCGAATCCCTCGGCGGCGCCGCGCGCCTCGACACCGAACCGGGTGCGGGTACGGAATGGGAGTTCACCGTCCCGCGGGACGAGAGCTGAAAGGCGAAGGGGAGCATCGAGTATGAGTGCAGGCCGGAGTGACGAGGGGCGGGCGCCGCTGCGGATCATGGTCGTCGACGACCACCCGATCTGGCGAGAGGCGGTGGCCCGCGATCTCGCCGACGAGGGATTCGACGTCGTCGCCACCGCGGACGGCGTGGGCAGTGCCGGTCGACGTGCGGCCGCCGTCACCCCCGATGTGGTCCTGATGGACATGCAGCTGACCGACGGGACCGGTACGGAGGCGACGACGGCGGTCCTGGAGGTCTCGCCGAAGACCCGCATCCTCGTGCTGTCCGCATCGGGTGAGCGCGACGACGTTCTCGAGGCCGTGAAGGCCGGGGCCAGCGGCTATCTGGTGAAGTCGTCGTCACGCGAAGAACTGGTGGACGCGGTCCGGGCGACGGCCGACGGCCAGGCGGTCTTCACCCCGGGTCTCGCGGGGCTGGTGCTGGGCGAGTACCGGCGCATGTCCCAGCAGCCCGACGCCGCACCCGCCGCGCCCGCGCTCACCGAGCGTGAGACCGAGGTGCTGCGTTTGGTCGCAAAAGGACTGAGCGCCAAGCAGATCGCGCGGCGCCTCGACCTGAGTCACCGGACCGTCGAGAACCACGTCCAGGCGACGCTGCGCAAACTCCAGCTCGGCAACCGCGTGGAACTGACCCGCTACGTGATCGAACACGGCCTGGACGAGGACTGAGTCCTCGGCCAGGCCGTGTTCGACGGTGGCGGGTGCCGCCGGGTCACTCGCTGACGGCGAGCCCCGAGGTCGTCAGCGAACCGCTCGCGGGCGCGTCTGCCGGCTTGGGTGACTTGACCAGCATGACTCGCGATCAATCCGCTTACGAGACCCGTGGCCGCGAACGGGGGTCCGAGCGGTCACTTCTGTGAGCGACTCCGCTTCAGCAGTTCCTGGACGCTGATCTGGCCGTCGTCACCGGTCTCGTCGGACCGGGCGTGCCGGTCGGTACGCGGGCGACGGCGGCGGTTCGACTCGTCGGCCGGGCGATCCTGCTCACCCGAGGCGGGACCGGCGTCGGACCGCGCGGCGGCCGGGGTCGCATCGGCGCTGAGTCCGCGCTCCATCGGCGACGGACCGTTGCTGCGACGACTCCGAGACGACGGGGTCGAGGTCTCGGGGCTGACCGAGGCGGCCAGGGGGCGACGACCGGTCTCGTCGAGGGTGGGCCGGCGTCCGAGCGGTGAGCGCTGGCCGGTCGGCTCCGGCGTCGGCCGGGCGGTTCCGGGATTCGGCCGCCCGGTCTCCGGCACCCGTGGCGGGGCGGACGGGGGAGTGACCGCCGGACGGTCCCCGTTCTCCGAGCGAGGTGCGGGGTCACCGAGTCGGATGCCACCCTCGCCGAGGCTCCAGCCGCCGGTGTCGGGACGATCACCCTTCGACACGGTGGAGCGGCGGTAGGGCGTCGCGGGACGGCGTCCGGCCGGTTCGGGGGCCCGGGCACCGGGCACGGGCGTCGGTCCGACGCGCGCCGGCGGAGTGCGCGGCGGGGTCGGCGCAGTACCCGGGCGGCCGGTGGTGGTCGGCGGCGGACCCGAGGGGGACGGCGGAGTCGGGGTGGGACCGGGACCTGTGCGCTGGTCGGGGGCCTGACCCGTCGGGCGACCGTTGGTGAGCGGTCGGTCCGGGGCGGGCCGTGCCGGTGCGGCGGGGCGACCGACGGCGCCCGGGACACGACCCCGGGCGGGGACCGCGCCGGCGGCGACCGGTTGCCTGCGTGCCGCGGCCATCACCGAGGTCGGCGCCTCGGCCACCACGGTGCCCGCACTCATCGGGCGGGCGCCGGCACCGGCGTCGCGCTGTTCGTCGGGTTCGTCGTCGAGGACGGTCTCGCCGAGGCCGATCTTGCGCTGGACCACGCGCATCCACCGCGGTGCCCACCAGCAGTCGTCCCCGAGCAGCTTCATCACCGACGGGACGAGCAACATGCGGATCACCGTGGCGTCCAGGATCAGCGCGGCGATCATGCCGAACGCGATGTACTTCATCATCACGATCTCGGACAGGCTGAACGCGCCGGTGACCACGACCAGGATCGCGGCGGCCGCGGTGATGATGCCGCCGGTGTGCGCGGTGCCGCTGCGGATCGCCTCGGTGGTGCTCGCGCCCTTCTGTCTGGCCTCGACCATGCGGGAGAGCAGGAACACCTCGTAGTCGGTCGAGAGGCCGAACACGATGGCGATGATCAGCACGAGCACCGCTGCGAACAGCGGGCCGGGGGTGAAGTTGGCCAGCTCGGCGCCGTGACCGTCGACGAAGATCCACGTCAGGATGCCGAGCGTGGCACCGAGACCCAGGGCCGTCATGAGCGCGGCCTTGATCGGCAGGACGATCGAACCGAACTGCAGGAACATCAGCAGGCCGGTGATGAGGACGAGCATGACCGCCATCAGCGGGAGCCGTTGCATCAGCGCGTCGATCGAGTCCTGGGTGAGGGCCGGGGTACCCGAGACGTACATCGTGAGGCCCTCGGTGTCGATCGCGCGTAATTGCTCGATCGCCTGGGCGGCGGTGTTCCGGTCCTGGAGACCGGCCGACACCTGGTAGACGCCCACGTTCGGGTACCGCTCGGCGTCGAACGACCCGAAGTCGGACTTGTCGGCGTCGCTGAACTTGTTGGTGAAGCCGGGGACCGCGTCGGCGCGTTGCGCGATGGCGTCGAGCTTGTTCTGGTCGGCCTGGCTCGACTCGTCGTAGATGATGACGAGCTTGATGGCCTCGGTTCGCTCGCTCGGGAAGTATTCGTCGAACTTCTCCTGCGCGACCCGGTTGGGGTTGTCCGGCGGCAGGAACTTCTCGCTGATCCCGCCGAACTGGATGCTGCCGAACGGGATGATCAGCGCGAGCAAGAGGAGCACAGTCGGGACCGCGGTCTTGACCGGGTGCTTCATCACCCACGTCGCGAGTCGGCCCCAGAAGCCGTTCTCGACTTCCTGGCTGGTCTTCATGCGACCGCTGAACCGGTTCTCGATGGCCGCTGCGCGTTCCTCGCCGGAGAAGCGGCGGGCCAGCGGGACCGCGGTGTACTTCATGACCGTGCTGATCGACAGCATGTTCACGCGGGGGCCGAGGATGCCCAGGATCGCCGGGAGGACGGTGATCGACAGGATCGCGGCGAGGGACACCGATGCGATCGCGCCGTAGGCGACGGATTTGAGGAATCCCTGCGGCATGATCAGCAGACATGCCAGGGCGGCGACGATGATCGTCGCGGAGAAGACCACCGTCTGACCGGCGGTCATCACGGTTCTTCGGACCGCGGCCTTGGTCGAATAGCCTTCACCGAGTTCTTCGCGGAAACGCGACACGATGAACAGGCCGTAGTCGATCGCGATGCCGAGACCGATCAGCGTGACCACCGACTGCGCGAAGATGTTCAGCTCGGTGGTGAGCGCCAGGATCTTCATGATGCCCAGCGAGCCGGCGATGGTCAGACCACCGATGAGGACGGGCAGACACGCGGCGACGACGCCGCCGAAGACGAAGAACAGCATGATCGCCACCAGCGGCAGCGCGAGGACCTCGGCGCGGTGGATGTCCTTGTCCATGCCCTCGGCCATCGATCCGGCGACCGGTTGCAGGCCGGCGAGCTCGAAGGTCGTACCGGGTAGATCGAAGCGTTCGGGGATGTCCTCGAAGAACGGTTCGATGGTCTTGTAGTTGTTGAGGACCGTCGTGTCGTCGTTGCCGGCGACGCCGATGCTGATGAAGGCGTGTCTGCCGTCCTCGGTGAACAGTCGCTCCTGCAGCGTGCTCTGCGCGGGCTGGACGAGGAACGGGTCGTACAGACCGGGATCGGCGCGTCCGACGATGTCGGGGTGCGTCGCGATGAGGTCCTCGACGAACGTCTCGACCTTCGCGCCGAACGCCTTGTCGTCGACGCGGGTGCCCTCCGGCGGGGTGACCAGCAGGATGATGTCGGACGTGTGGTCGCGCCCCAGCGCCTGGTCGGCGTAGCGCGCACCGGTGTCGGACTCCGACGTCGGATCGAACCAGCCGCTCTGACTGAGGTGCTTGCCGAGATCGAGACCGTACAGCCCGAGTCCGGCCATCATCGCGATGAGCACCGCGATGACGAGGAAGCGCATTCGGTAGACGAATGTGCCGATGAACCGGAACACGCGATGTCCTTTCGTGTACGACTGGTCAGGCCTGTTCGGCGCCGTCGTCTCGGGGCGCCGGTGGCGATTCTGTCAGTTTCCCGAAAGATCCTGACAGTGTTGCCTGAGTGATCCCTGAGGCGTGGGCCTCGGGGTCACGCGCGGGCACACCCGCATCGGCGTCGGATGCCGGGTCGCGGACCGCCGCCCGACGACCCCGGCAGGGCCACGACGCCGCAGGTCAGCGCAACAGTGCGCTGAGCGGGCGGAAGGGTGTGAGCCAGGCGCCCTCGTCGGGCAGGGAGTCCAGGCCGATGCGTGGCAGCGGCTCGCGGAACACGCCGGGGATGTCCTCGAGATCGATGAACTCCAGTTCTTCGGTGCTCAGCGCCCAACTGGCGTGTTCGCGGAACCCGATGACGGTGACGGGCACCCCGTCGCCGACCACCTCGAGCAGCGGTTCGCGAAATGCCTGACCGTCGGCGGACGCCACGATCACGCCGGCTAGTCCAACAGTGTGCCTGCGAAGTTCGATGTGGTCGAGCATGTCGGAGTCGACATCGCTGTCGTCGGACAGCTTCGGCTTGGCGAACACGGCGAAACCGACATTACGGAGAGCGTCCACCCACGGCCGGACGACGTCGGCGCTACCAGGGGCGATGTTGGTGAACACGGTGGCCTCGGGCTCGACCGCGCCGCCTCCGTCGGTGAGAGCGGACACATCTGCGGTCCGCTGCAGCAGCCACCGGCCCAGGGCGTCGAACCGGGGACGGTGCGCGGCGGTGGGGCGTCCGCCGAGCAGGGCGCCGAGGCCCATGTCCATGTTGGG
Source organism: Gordonia hongkongensis (assembly GCF_023078355.1). NCBI lineage: Bacteria > Bacillati > Actinomycetota > Actinomycetes > Mycobacteriales > Gordoniaceae > Gordonia > Gordonia hongkongensis. Next base: position 4,848,524 of record NZ_CP095552.1, on the reverse strand, counting down.
TGCGTCCCACACCAGCAGCATGCGGCGCGTCCCCGTCTGGCCGGAGATGGTGTCGGCGAAGCCGGTCGGGCTGTGGTCACTCATGGCGGGCTCCCGTCGGGGTGTCGCCGGTCGAGGTGGCCGGCGGGATGGGCCGCGTGTAGACGAACTCGCTGACGTAGCGGCCCTCGCGCTCCGCGCGTCCCTCGAACTTCGTCGTCGGCCGCTGCAGCGAGATCGGCGACTCCCGCGTCAACTGCACGACGTGGGGGCGGTCGGCGTCCTGGGTGGCGAGCGCCTCCGCGATCCACTCCGCATAACCGGCGTGATCGGTCGCGATGTGCAGCACCCCGCCCGGGACGAGCCGGTCCGCGATCAGTTCCAGTGTGCCGGTCTGGACGAAGCGTCGCTTGTGGTGACGCGATTTGGGCCACGGGTCGGGGAAGAACAGCCGCACACCGGTGAGGCTCGACGACGGGATGAGCTCGGTGAGGACGATGGCCGCGTCGCCGCGGATCAGGCGGACGTTGGTCAGGCCGTTGCGGTCGACGAGGCCGAGGAGCTGGGCCAGGCCCGGCTTGTAGACCTCGACGGCCACGACGTCGACATCCGGTTCGGCCTCGGCCATCGCGGCGGTCGAGATGCCGGTACCGCTGCCGATCTCGAGGACCTTCGGGGCCTCGCGCCCGAACAGTTCGGTGAGGTCGAGTTGCGGCTCGGGGACCCGCTCCGGCCCGATCTCGAGGTCGCGGCCCAGCACCGGCCACAGGGTCTCCCAGTTGCGCTGCTGACCGGTCGTCAGCGTGCCGCGGCGGAAGCGGAAGCTCGTCACGCGGGGGTACAACCGGGACCTGTCGGGGCTGTTGTTCACGCGTCCATCGTTGCGCATCGTGCCGTCGCGGCGAAGTCGCGGGGGAATGGCGGCCCGGACGGCAGCGGTGCGGACGCGGACCCGTCCGGCCCCGCGAGGGGATGTGGAGCCGTCTCCGCCGTTCGCCCGGATCCCGATTATTCTCGGCCCTGTCGCGGTTCACGTGCGCCGATGCCCGGGGTGGCGGTGCGGTGGACGCGGGTCGTGGGAGGCGCAGGGGTCGGATGGCGAGGAGGCTGCGGTGGGGGCACCGGTGAACGGTGGCCGGCGTGGCGTGCCCGCCGGGAGCGAGTTGTGGACGGCCGCCGAGCAGGGACGACTCGTCGACCTCGTCGACCCGGTGTCGCCGCTCGTGCCCGTCCTGGCCGGCGCGGGCCGGCGTTTCCTCCGTCCGTTGCACGTCCAGGTCGTCGGCCGGCCCGGGACCGGTCGGGACACGATGGCTCGTGCGCTGCGAGAACGACTGTCGCTCACCGTGATCGGGCCCGGTGAGGACGAGCAGGGGGCCGCTGACACCGATCTGTGGGTTCTGGTCCTGGCGGGACCGCCGCGGCGCGCCGACCGCGAACTCTTCGCGTCCCTCCCGGCCGACCGTGTGCTCGTGGTGCTCGGGAAGGCCGACACGCACGGCGACTGGGATGCTGCGGTCGAGGTCGCGGCGTCGTGTGCCGGGCGTCTGGACACGCCGGTGTACCCCGTCTCGCAGTTGCTGGCCTGCGCCGACCTCGACGACGCCGAATTCGCCGCGCTGGCGACGATGGCGGCCGCAGGCGTCGGCATGCCGTCGATGGCCGGCCGGTTCCTCGTGGGACGTCCGGGTTCCGACGAACGGCTGATGCGGCAGGGTTTGCTGCGCCGGCTCGACGCCTACGGCATCGACACCGCGCTCGCGCTCATCGAGTCCCGTTCCGCCGTGGCCGCGAACGCCGAGGCCCTGAGCCGGGCGCTCCGCGACGCCAGCGGCGTTCCTGATCTCGCGGGACCGATCGGGGAGCGAGTCGACCGGATTCGGCATTGGCGTGAGGTCGAGTTGCGCGCCCGGTTGGAGGAGGCGGCCGCGGCGGGCGTCGACCGCGCCGGTGCCGAGCGACTTCTGGCCGGGGCAGGAGCGGGCACATGACCGACACGGCACTCGCCGCCGCGCGGGAGCTGACCGGCTTCGACGCCATCGGGGTCGACGCGGGCACCGACGTGCTGGTCGTCGGGACCGACGGAGTGGGCGTCCGCACGCTGGTCGAGGCCTGCCGGGCGCTCGCCCCGGACCTCGACATCGTCGCCCGCGGCGGGCGCTCGGGTGCGTCGGCCGGTGCGGCGGTCGTGGTCGTCGACCCGTCGTCGTCGGCCGGTGAGGAGGAACGTCTCCTCGTCGAGCAGATGCGCGCGCAGGTCGGGACCGTGGCGATCGTGTGCACGAAGATCGACGCGTTCTGGGAGTGGCCGCGGACCGTGCGCGCCCACCGGGCCGTCCTCGACCCGTTCGCGACGCTGCCGCTGTTCGGGGTGTCGTCGGTCGCGGCCCTCGAGGGTGCGGTGGACGAGTCGGGGATCGACGCCCTCGTGGAGTGGCTGCGTGAGACGACTGACGCGCCGGGCGTACTCCGCGCCGAGCGGGCAAGGCTCGCGGCGGGCCTCGGGGCGGTCGAGCACCTCCTCGGCGCGCCGGCGAGCGGCGCCGACGAGGCGGCGTCCGCACAGGTTGCCGTCGATGATCTCCTGGCCGTGCGTCGCGAACTGGTCGCCGCACGTGACCGCGGACGCCCGGACCGGTTGGCGGCCGTGCGCGCCGGACTCGCGCGCGTCCGATCGCAGACGTCGGCGGAACTGCACGCCGGGGTGCGCGATCTGGCGGCGTCCGCCGCCGGCCACGCTCCCGCCGCGAATTCTGCGTACGGCGCCTGGGTCCGTACCGGCTGGGCCGCCCTCGCCGACGGCGTCCGTCGTCGCGCCGACGAGCGCGTCGACGCGGTCCGGTCGACCGCCCTGGTGGGCCTGGACGCGGAGCCGTCGGCGGACGAGGACTGGCCCGCGGTACCCCTCCACACCGAGCGGTCGAGCGGCCGGGCGCGGCGCGCAGGCGCCGAAGACGCGTTGGTGGTCGTCCTCGGGGCCTCGACCGGTCTGGGTGTGGGACGCCTCGTCGTCGCACCGATGGAGTCGGTCCAGACGTTGCAGTGGGTCAGCATGCCGCTCGCCCTGATCCTCGGAGTCGCGGTCGCGGCGTGGGTGATCCGTGTCCGGCGCAGTGCTGCGGAGCGTTCCGATCGCGAGGCACGCACCGCCGAGCTCCTCGCCGAGGCGCGGGCGACGCTCGATCACCAGCTCGCCCTGCGCGTCACCGCGGCCGAGACCCGGATCGCCGGCCAGATCGCCCGGGCGCACGAACGCCGTAACCGAGAGGTGGCGGCCGACGTCGCGCGCCTCGACGAGCAGATCCGCCGACTGCGCAGCGGGGTCGGCGTCCGCGACGCTCGAACCCGTCGCGAGCGCGCGGCGGAGATCCGCCGTGAGTTGGTGGCGCGGTCGGAATCGCTCTGGGCGGTCGTCTCCCGCACCGACGACCCGGGTGAGGAATCCGACGATCCGGCGGGACGTCGGGACGACCGAGGGCATGACGACGGAACGGCCGGGGTCGCCCGGGCCGGCCACGACGACGGGAAGCAGTGATCTCGATGGACCCGATGTTCCCCGACGACCTTCCGGACCCGGCCCGCCCGGAGGAGGCCTCGCTGTTCGGCGCGGCCGAGGGCGCCGACCCGCACTCGGTCGACTCGGTGGCCGCACTGCACGAGACACCGGCGTCCGACGATCTCGACGATCACTTGTGGATGCACGACGACGGCCGGATCTGGGATCTCGGACCCGCCGAGGTGGACACCGACAACGACGGCATCAACGATTCGCTCACCCGCAACGGGCCCGACGGGTTTACGGTGTACACGGACAGCGATCGGGACGGGCAGGTCGACAAGATCACCGAGATCGGTGCGGACGGCGAGTTCCGTTCCGCGGTTCTCGACCCGGATACCGGCCAGTGGATCTCCGGCGGATCGGGACGAATCGGCTGACACGTGACCGGCGCCCGACCCGGCCCGTTCCGCGCCGAGACCGAGCGCGTGCGATCACCAGGGACTTTTGTCACCTGTCCGTCGGGCGTGGGATAGACCGCACCTGGCGAACCCCGTGACCTAGCGCCCGCTCGGTGGACGTATCCTTGACCGCGAGACGACCTGACAGGTGGCCATTCAAGCGGCCACCACCTCGGAGGAGGCCCCAACGATGACCGCAGCCACCATTCCCGGACTGGACCCGAGTAGCGCTCCGACGAAGCACGCGGGACTGCTGGCCTGGGTGGCCGAGGTCGCCGAGCTGACCCAGCCCGACCGGGTGGTGTGGTCCGACGGCAGTGACGAGGAGTGGGAGCGCCTGACCGCCGACCTCGTGCAGGCCGGCACCCTGGTGAAGCTGAACGAGGAGAAGAAGCCGAACTCCTTCCTCGCCAACTCCGACCCCGCCGACGTGGCCCGCGTGGAGTCGCGGACCTACATCTGCTCGGAGAAGGAAGAGGACGCCGGCCCGACCAACAACTGGGTCGATCCCGCCGAGATGCGTTCGACGATGACCGAGCTCTACCGCGGCAGCATGCGCGGCCGCACGATGTTCGTCATCCCGTTCTGCATGGGCCCGCTGGACTCCGACGATCCCAAGCTCGGTGTCGAGATCACCGACTCCGAGTACGTCGTGCTGTCGATGAAGATCATGACCCGCGTCGGCCCCCGCGTCCTGGAGATCCTGGGCGAGGACGGCTTCTTCGTTAAGGCGCTGCACTCCGTCGGTGCGCCCCTCGAGGACGGCCAGGCCGACGTGCCGTGGCCCTGCAACACCGAGAAGTACATCACCCACTTCCCCGAGACCCGCGAGATCTGGTCGTTCGGATCGGGTTACGGCGGCAACGCGCTGCTCGGAAAGAAGTGCTATGCCCTGCGCATCGCCTCGGTCATCGCCCGCGACGAGGGGTGGATGGCCGAGCACATGCTGATCCTCAAGCTGACCAGCCCGGCGAACAAGGTGTACTACATCGCCGCGGCGTTCCCGAGTGCCTGTGGCAAGACCAACCTTGCGATGCTCCAGCCGACGATCCCCGGCTGGAAGGCCGAGACCGTGGGCGACGACATCGCCTGGATGCGCTTCGGCGAGGACGGCCGGCTGTACGCGATCAATCCCGAATTCGGTTTCTTCGGTGTCGCTCCCGGTACCAGCTACGACTCGAACCCGAACGCGATGAAGACCATCGAGGCCGGAAACACCCTCTACACCAACGTCGCCCGCACCGACGACGGCGACATCTGGTGGGAGGACATCGACGGCCCGGCGCCCGCGCACCTCACCGACTGGCTCGGCAACGACTGGACGCCGGAGTCCGATCACAAGGCCGCGCACCCGAATTCGCGCTACTGCACCCCGATCTCGCAGTGCCCGTCGCTGGCCGACGAGTGGGATGACCCGAAGGGCGTGCCGATCTCGGCGATCCTGTTCGGCGGTCGCCGCAAGACCACGGTGCCGCTGGTGACCGAGGCCCGCGACTGGCAGACCGGTGTCTTCATGGGTGCCACCGTGGGCTCCGAGCAGACCGCCGCGGCCGAGGGCAAGGTCGGCACCGTGCGCCGCGACCCGATGGCGATGCTGCCGTTCATGGGCTACCACGTCGGCGACTACCTGCAGCACTGGGTGAACATCGGCAAGAACGCCGACGAGTCGAAGCTGCCGAAGGTGTTCTACGTCAACTGGTTCCGTCGGGGCGACGACAAGCGCTTCCTGTGGCCCGGATTCGGCGAGAACAGCCGCGTGCTGAAGTGGATCATCGAGCGCATCGAGGGTGAGGCCGAGGGTGTCGAGACCCCCATCGGCATCGTCGCGAAGCCGGAGTCGATCGACGTCAGCGGTCTGGACGTGCCTGCGGAGGACGTCGCGGAGGCGCTCGCCTTCAATCCCGACGAGTGGCGCGAGGAGATCCCGTCCATCGAGGAGCTGTTCGACTTCGTCGGCGAGAAGCTGCCGAGCTCGTTGCGCGACGAGCTCGACGGTCTGAAACAGCGCCTGGCCTGACGCGGCCTTGCTGCGCGGTTCCGGGGCTGAACGTACGGATGGGTCTGAAGTGACGGTTGAGGTATCGTGCCCCTCATGAAACTACGTCTGTGGGGCGCCTCGGTCGCCGCTGCCTGCGCGCTGGGACTGGCGTCGTCGGTCGCGGTCCAACCGGCTTCGGCGACACCGTCTTCCGGGGCCGGGGTCACGGCGTTCTTCACGGATTCGACGACGATCGGGAACGGGCTTCCCACCGTCAACCGGATCTCCGGCATCGATCGGACCGGTAACGGCAACTACGTGATGATCGCCGAGGACGTGCTCCCGGCTCGCTTCTTCACGGCGTCGATCGGGTACACCTCCGTCACCGCGTCCTTCACCGGGCAGCCGCGGATCAACGGCGGCGGCACGGTCCTCGGCCCGTGGTTCCTCCCGTTGCTGCCCGGACAGGCCCAGTTCGAGGGCATCCGTCAGTCCGCGGGCGGTTACACCGTCGTCAGCGGCGGCAACAACCAGTTCGTCCGGCAGATCGGGCCCATCGGACAGGTCCTCCGCGACCTGCCGCTCCCGTCGGTGTGGCGCCCGTCGTCGAAGTCGGGTCTGGCGGGCCAGCGCGGACTCACCGGCGTGGCCGTCGGACCCCAGGGTCAGGTCAGCGTCCTGACCGCCGGCGGACTCCGACAGGACGCCGCACGATCGGCTCGTCTGTTGACCTTCGGCAAGACCAATCGCGAGTTCGTCTATCGCACCGACGCCAACAAGGTGGCCGCCGATGTGCTGGCCATCAACTCGACGGACTTCCTCGTGCTCGAACGTGGCCCGGGCAAGCTGTCGAACATCTTCTGGACGACGACCCGGGGCGCCACCTCGGTGACGAACAAGAAGAAGCTCAGCGGACGCGAGAAGGCGATGACCAAGCGTCGGATCTTCTCGACCACCGCGACGCCGCACCTGCTCACCGGCAACATGTCGGGACTCGCCTGGGGTAACTGGCATCCCGACAACCCGTTCGCGAAGACCCGCACCCGCACCCTTCTCGTGGTGTCGGACAACGTCGGATCGCCCAACCGCCTCCACTCGTTCGAGGTCCAGATCCCGAAGTAGAGGCCGCAGCAGTGCCCAACGTCACTGCCGTCAGGGTGGGGTCAGGGTGTTACCTGATGGCCAACCGGCGCAGGATTTGGCACCGTTGAGGGCATGACGACGACTGATGTGGCCGCTCGAGACGACGGTGGCGATGATTTTGGGACGCCGAAGCACGCGGTTGCTGCCGGGGCAGACAACCTTTCCAAGCGGTACGGCGTCGGCGACACCGCCGTCGAGGCCCTGAAGAACGTCTCCATCTCGTTCCGGGAGGGCGAGTTCACCGCCATCATGGGGCCGTCGGGGTCGGGTAAGTCCACCCTGATGCACTGCCTCGCCGGTCTCGACGTCGCGAGCGACGGCAAGGTGTTCATCGGCGACACCGATCTCACCGCTTTGTCGGACAAGGCGATGACGATGCTGCGTCGCGACCGCATCGGCTTCGTGTTCCAGGCGTTCAACCTCGTGCCGACGCTGACGGCCAAGGAGAACATCACACTGCCGGTCGACATCGCCGGCCGCACCGTCGACACCGGTTGGTTCGACGCCGTGGTGGCCCGGCTCGGGATCACCGACCGGCTCGGACATCTGCCGAGTGAACTGTCCGGTGGTCAGCAGCAGCGCGTGGCCTGTGCCCGTGCGCTGATCGGCAAGCCGTCGATCATCTTCGGCGACGAGCCGACGGGCAACCTGGACTCCCGCTCCTCGGGCGAGGTGCTGTCGATCCTGCGGGCGGCGACCGACGAGTTCAAGCAGACCGTCGTCATCGTGACCCACGATCCGCGCGCGGCGTCGTACGCCGATCGAGTGGTGTTCCTGGCCGACGGCCAGATCGTGCAGGAGCTCTCCCGGCCGTCGGCCGACGACGTCTTCGAGGTCATGAAGAACCTCGACAACGTACCTGCGCCCGACACCGCCGAAGCGCTCTGAGCCGTGGCGTCCTCGACGGTGATGCGCCGGGTCTCGCTACGGAACCTGCGCGCACACAAGCTCCGGCTGTTTCTCACCCTCTTCTCGATCGTCCTCGGCACCTCGTTCGTGGCCGGGTCGATCGTGTTCACCGGGTCCATCTCGAAGGCCTTCAACGACATCTTCGACAGTGCGGCGCAGGGTGTCGCGGTCGAGGTGACCCCGGCCGACCGGCAGTCGCCGGGTGTGCCGAACACGATCGTGGACCAGCTCCGCGACCAGCGTGCCCAGTTCGGTATCGACAAACTCGTCGTCAACAACAACGGCCTGGTCACGGTCGCCGACTCCGACGGCAAGGCCATCCAGACCGGTGGCGCCCCGAGCGTGGGCAGCACCTACATCCCGCCGGCGGAGGCGCTGGACCCGGACGAGTCGCGGATTCTGCCGGGTGGACGTGGGCCGGAGAACGCCGGTGAGATCGTCTTGAACACCTCGGCGGCCGAGGCCGCGGGGCTGAAGGTCGGGTCGAAGACGAAGATCGTCGTCGGGCAGGGCAACTCGGAGCCGCTCGAGGTCACCGTCGTCGGCCTCGTCGACGCGCCCAGCTCGACGGGTGGTTACGTGAACGCCCAGTTCGACGCCGCGACGTCGGCCCGCCTGTTCACCGACGGTGAGCACGTCGGCGTCGTCGACATGTCGGCCGTCGCCGGGGTCACCCCGGAACAGTTGCAGGAACGGATCATCTCCGCGCTCGGCGCCGACGCCGATCTCTACGACGTCCGCACCGGCGACCAGGTCCGCGAGGACCAGAAGGCGCAGGTCAACGAGTTCCTGCAGATCTTCCAGTACATCCTGCTGGCGTTCGCCGCGATCGGTCTGGTCGTCGGCACGTTCATCATCTACAACACCTTCTCGATGATCGTCGCGCAACGGAACCGGGAGTTCGCGTTGCTCAGGGCGGTCGGCGCGAGCCAGCGCCAGGTCTCGCGCTCGGTGCTGTTCGAGGCCTTCGTCGTCGGCGTCCTCGGCGGCGCGCTCGGTCTCGCCATCGGCATCGGGCTGGCGGCCGCCTTGAAGGCCATCACCAGTGCGACGTCGGGCCTGCCGGACGGTGAGCTGGCGATCGGTCCGGATGCCATCCTCGCCGGCATCCTGGTCGGCGTCGTGGTGACGATGGTCAGTGCCTGGGTGCCGGCGGCGCGAGCCGCCCGGGTGCCGCCCGTGGAGGCCATGCGCGCATCGGCCGCCGAGGGGTCGGCCTCGTTGCGCAACCGCACGACCATCGGCGCGGTCATCGGTGTCGCGTCGATCGTCGCGATCGTGGTCGGCGCGATGGGTGAAGGTGCCGGCCCGGCGATCACGGTGGGTGCCGGCGCCGCGGGCGCGGTCCTGTCGGCCGTCCTCATCGGCCCGGCGATCGCGCGTCCGTTCGTCAGCGTGCTCGGCCGGGTCATCGGTGCGCCCTTCGGCATGATCGGGCGCCTCGCCCGGACCAACGCGGTCCGCAACCCGCGGCGCTCGGCCGCGACGGCGTTCGCGCTCACCCTCGGGCTGATGCTGGTCGCGATCATCGGCACCCTCGGACAGTCGTTCAAGGGCACGGTCGACGACGCCGTCGACGCCGGCATCACGGCCGACTACATCGTGGCCGGCACCAACCAGTCGCCGCTGCCGCCCGCGGTGACCGGCGCGATCGACGGGGTGCCCGGCGTCGCCGAGGTGGTGTCGTTCGGCATCGTCCAGGCCAAGGTCGACGACAAGTCGGAGACCGGGTTCTCGGCGCTCGGCGGCCCGCTGAACAGCGTGACCGTGATGGACATGCAGGACGGCGCGTCGTCGGATCTGCCCGCCGACGGGATGCTGATCAGCGAGCGGACCGGTAAGTCCAACGGCTGGAAGCGCGGCGACGTGGTCACGTTCACCTCCGCGACCGGGGAGCAGGTCCAGGTCCCGATCGCCGGCGTCTACGCGGACAACGAAGCGCTCCAACCGTGGGTCGTGGGTCCGGACGTCTACGAGAAACTGGTCCCGCCCTTCGCGCGGGTCAATGTCACGCTCTTCGTGAACGCCGCGCCGGGCACCGACCTCGAGACCCTGCGCACCGATCTGGAGAATGCGACGTCGGACTACCTGACGGTGCAGATCCAGGACCGGGATCAGTTCAAGGGCCAGATCTCGTCGCAGATCGATCAGATGCTCGGCACGCTGTACGCGATGCTCGGGCTGGCACTGCTGATCGCGGTGCTCGGCATCATCAACACGCTCGCGCTGTCGGTGGTCGAACGCAAACGCGAGATCGGGATGTTGCGCGCGATCGGCATGATCCGAGCCCAGGTGCGCCGCTCGATCTACCTCGAATCGGTGCTGATCTCGATCTTCGGCGCAGTGCTGGGTGTGCTCCTCGGGACCGTCATCGGCGTCGCGTTGGTCCGCACGCTCGCCGAGTGGGGCCTGGGCGCGCCGGTGATCCCGTGGTCGCTCATCGCGATCACGCTGATCGCGTCGGCGGTGGTCGGTGTGTTGGCCGCGTTGTGGCCGGCCGTCCGCGCGGCGCGCACCGGACCGCTCGAAGCGATCGCCGACATCTGACGCAGGTTCGTGGTGGTCGGGTCCGGGACCGGTCCGGGATGACAGAATCGTCCGCATGACCCGACCACCAGAGGGCGATCCCAACGATCCGCGGAACGACCCGCCGGAGACCCGTCAGTTCGATCCGGACTTCGACCCGTCGGCACCGCCGTCGCAGGCCTACACCGAGCAGCAGCCCGGGCAGCCGTATCCGGGTCCCTACACGGAACCGCACCAGGCCGGTCAGCCCTATCCGGGTCCGTACACCGAACCGCAGCAGCCCGGACAGCCGTATCCGGGTCCCTACACCGAACCCCAGTATGGCGACCCCCAGTACACCGGCGGGTCGCCTTACGGTGCCTCGCCCTACGACGCGCCGGCCGGTGGTGAACCGCCCCGCGGTTCCGGGTCGAAGGGCCGGACCATCGGGCTGGCGCTGGTCGCCCTGATCGCGCTCGTGGTCCTGGGTCTCGTCGTCGTGCTGGTCACCCGCTCTGGCGACGGCGACTCCACCAGCGCGGCGTCATCGTCGACCACCGAGTCGAGCGAGCCGGCGACGACGAGCGAGACGACCTCGTCGAGCACCCCGACCACCGAGGAGACGACGTCGACCACGACGACGACGCAGCGCTCCGGGACCATCACCTACCAGCTGACCGGCAACGGGGACGTCGTCGCGCTGACGTTCACCCGCGGCCAGGGATCGCCGACGGTGATCCCGGCGATCGGCTCGCCGTGGTCCCAGCGGGTGCAGCTCGAGGGAACCCGCGCGAGCATGTCGGCCATCGTGATCCGCGGACCGGTGTCGTGCGCCATCCTCGCCGACGGTGAACAGCTGGCCGCCGCGACCAGTCAGGGCGGCACCCTCAACTGCACCGCGGACCTCGCCGCCGAGTAGTTCAGGCCGCTGGGTGCGGAGGTGGCTTCGACTCGGGGCTTCGCTTCGCTCAGTCCCGGCTCAACCAGCAGTGGGCTCAGCCAGACGCAACCGGACTCCGAGCACGTCAGCGTCGACGCAGGACGAGCACGAGGTTGGTGCCGAGGACGTCCCGGAGCACCGGCACGCGCATGACCCACCACATCCAGCGCGGGATGTAGCGGGGGAATGCGGCGACGAGGTCGGCGCGCCCGGTTCCGGTCGCGGATCGGGCCCAGCGCAGCCCGTCGGCGGCGGAGACCGCGAACAGCGATGTGCCGTAAAGGTTCTTGGGTGGATGACCGTGGCGTCGGGTGTACAGCCGGGCCGCCCGATGGCCGCCGAGATAGTGCGTCAGGCCCATCTCGTGACCACCGAACGGTCCCCACCACAGTGTGTAGCTGATGATGACGACGCCGCCGGGACGCGTCACCCGCAGCATCTCGTCGGCCATCTCCCACGGCGTCGGGGTGTGCTCGACGACGTTCGACGACAGGCAGACGTCGACGCATCCGTCGGCGAAAGGCAGGGCCTGGCCGGAGCCGCGGACCGATCCGCGATGCTCGAGCCCACCGGCGTGCATCTCGGCGGGATCGGGTTCGACGGAGACGTAGTGCGCGCCGCGGGCCCGGAAGGCGTCGGCGAAGTATCCGGGACCGCCGCCCACGTCGAGGACCACCGATCCGCCCATGTCGGGGACGAACGCCTCGACCATGTCCGCGGTGTCGCCGGCGAGCGCGCCGTAGAAGCGCGCGGGATCGGATTGTTCGTAACGGAAGTCGTTCAGCAGTCCCGCGGCGCGTCGCAGGGTGGCGAGCCGGGCCATCCGCGCGCCCCGGGAAGTGAAGTCGTCATCGTCGGGTCACTCTAGTGGGGTGTCTCGGCGAGAGGTTCCTCGCCGGGCCGCTCGCGCGGCGGATTCCGGTGCTCACGGCCTGATCGGTAGGCTGACGGACACCATGCGCGCACCGTCGAACATCCTGCTCCTGTGCTGGCGGGACACCCGCCACCCTCAGGGCGGCGGCAGCGAGACCTACCTGGAACGGGTGGGCGCCGAACTGGCCCGACGCGGCGCGAACGTCACTTTCCTCACGTCCGCGTACCCGGGGTCGCTGCGCCACGAGCACCGGGACGGCATGCGGTTCTTCCGCGCCGGCGGACGGATCAGCGTGTATCCGCTCATGCTCGCAACCATCGTCGCGGGCCGGCTCGGGTTCGGCCCGCTGTCGGGGTGCCGCCCCGACGTCGTCGTGGACACCCAGAACGGTGTCCCGTTCTTCTCGGCGCTCGTCTCACCGGCTCCGACGGTCGTCCTCGTCCATCACTGTCATCGCGAGCAGTGGCCGGTCGCCGGCCGTCTGCTCGGCCACATCGGGTGGTTCCTCGAGTCGCGGGTCTCGCCGCGCGTCCATCGGCGCAACCGATACGTCACGGTCTCGATGCCGTCGAAGTCCGAACTCGTCGCGCTGGGGGTCGATGCCGGGCGGATCGCGGTCGTGCGCAACGGGATCGATCCGGTACCTCAAGGTATCGAGGCGCCCGCGCGCACCGGGGCGTCGACTCCCGGTGTGCCGGTACGACTCTGCGTACTGTCGCGGCTGGTGCCCCACAAGCAGGTCGAGGACGCGTTGACCGTACTCGCCCGGCTGCGTCGCGACGGTGTCGACGCCCGTCTCGATGTCATCGGCGGTGGCTGGTGGTCGGACGAATTGCACCGTGCAGCAGCCGAACTCGCGGTGACCGACGCGGTCACCTTCCACGGCCACGTCGACGAGCGCCGCAAGCACGAACTGCTCGCCCTGGCCCGGGTCCACCTCATGCCGTCGCGCAAGGAGGGATGGGGCCTCGCGGTCGTCGAAGCCGCCCAGCACGGTGTCCCGACGATCGGTTACCGCAGTGCCGCCGGACTCGCCGACTCCATCGACGACGGTCGCACCGGGCTCCTCGTCGACGGTGTCGACGAACTGGCCAGCGCAACGAGGAAACTCATCGACAATCCGGACGAGGCGCATCGACTCGGCCGGAATGCGCAGACCACGGCCAGCCGCTACTCGTGGTCGGCGACCTGCGACGGGTTCATGGCGACGTTCGACGCCGTGCTGTCCGACTCGCGCCGCTGATCACACGGACGCCGAGACCGACGAGTCCGGTGATGAGCAGCGCGGCCCATACGAGGTGCGCGCCGAGGGCGATCGCACGGTCGGTGGCGTCGGCGGACCGATCCACGACGTCGCCCACCTGATACAGCCTCAGATCCGGCCCGTCGAAGACGAGGCGTCCGGCGTCCGCGAGTTGGATAGGCGGAGAACCGTTCTCGACCAGCACCCAGCCGACGCCGAGCTCGGCGAGAGCGGTCGGCGACCCGCCGGACTCCAGCACCCGGGTCACCGCGGCGGCGTGCCGGCCCGCCGGGTCGATCACGACGCCGTCGACGCGGAGTTCACCGGATTCGACGACCGGCGCCCGCAGCATCCGTGCGGCGGGATCGAGCGACGGATCGCGCGCGAAGGGGTACTCACGCACCGTGCCGGGAGGCCACAGGGCCACCGAACCCCGGTCCGGCGGCACGATCTCGGCGACCTGCCGCCACTCGTCGGGATAGTCGACCGTGCGCACCGCACCGCCGACCCCCCACGCCAGGTCGGGGAGCGGCGCGACCGCGAGCAGTGCGACCGCGGCGTACGCGAAACCAGACGGGACCCGGCGCCTCGCCGCTGCCACGGCCGCTGCCACACACACCGCGACCGCCGGGACGAGAAGTGCGGCGAACTTCTGCGTATCGCGCAGGAGTCCGCCGCCACCGACGTGCTCGACGACGAACCCCAGGCCGGTGCGGACCGGTCCGAAAGTGCTCAGCACCAACAAGAACGCGGTCACCGCCGCGAGGATGGCGATGGCGCGCACCAGCGGGTCCGACTCCGCGCGACGCCGCCACAGGTGACCGGCGCCGACCGCGACGACGAGGAGCAGGCCGAGGGTGGCCACCGCGGCCCACCCGATGGTCCGGCTCGCCGGCACCGCATCGGCGTTCCAGATCCCGCCCAGTGACAGAGCCGTACCCACGGGTCCGAGCCACGGCTCGGACCGCAGACCGAATGCCTCCACCCCGGCGGCCGCCGATGTGGTCGGGGCGTCGGTGATCACCGACGTCAGCAACCAGGGCAGCGTGCTGAGGAGCCAGAGCGCAACGACGGCCATCGTGGGTCGCAGACCGATCGGACGGGCCACGAGCGCCGTCGCCAGAGTGATTACGGCGAGGACAGAACCGGTGGGGGTCAAGCCTGCGACCGCGAACAGTCCGCCCAGTTGAAGAAGTTGGACGGTGCTTGCTCGGGGGTCCGGTCGCCGGGTGGCTTCGACTCGGCTCCTCGCTTCGCTCGGTGCCGGCTCAACCAGCGGAGTGACTCGGCTCCTCGCTTCGCTCGGTGCCGGCTCAATCAGCCGGGCGTGCTCCCGCAGATCCAGAACCGCGACGAGAATCCACCCCAGTGCCGCATAACCCGCCAGCAGGCTCCAGTGGCCCTGGAGAAGACGTTCGGCGACAAACGGATTCCACACCGCGACGAGCGTTGCCGCCGCGGCGCCGGTGCGCCCGGCGCCCGGGACCAGGCGAGCTGCCAGACGTCCGTACCCGACGCCCGCGCACACCAGGGAGGCGGCGAGGACCGCCAGCACGACGATCCCGCCGTCGATGACGGTGCTCACCATCGCGAGGAACCAGTCCTGCGGCACGGCGCGGGGCGGCAGGTCACCGATCCCGAGCGTGGTGTCCGTGACATGGGTGCGCGGCGTGGACACCGCATCGCGGTACAGCAGGTACCGGTCGCCGGCCCCGATCAGGCCGGGCAGCAGCGGCGCCAGGATCACCGCGGCCGCAGCGACACCGGTGCCGTACAGAACCGGCAACAGTCGTCGGGGAGTCACCGCGGCGAGCCGATCAGAAGTGGTGGGTGTCCGATGGTGCGGGGGCGTGCACCGGGTCGTCGTCGTAGTCGGACTCGGTGATGCCGTACGACCGCGCCAGGTCGAGGATCTTGGTCGCCCGCGCGATCCGCGGCAGGTCGGAGCCGTTGCGGATCTCGCCGCCGTCGCGCTCGAACTCGGCGAAGAACTCGCGCGCCCAGGTGATCTCGTCCTGAGAGGGGGACAGTCCTTCGTTGACCTGCGCGCACTGGCCCGGGGTGAGGCAGATCTTGCCGGTCATGCCGAACTCGGCACTGACCGCGGTCGCCTCACTGAGCTTGAGCGCGCTGGAACCGACCGTCGGGCCGTCGATGGCGCTGGGCAGGTGGGCGGCCTTCGCGGCGATCGTGAAACGCGAACGGGCATAGGCCAGGGTCTGCGGGTTCTCGCCGAAGCCGGTGTCGCGGCGGAAATCCCCGATACCGAACGCGAGACGGAACGTGCCCTTGGTGGCTGCGATCTCACTGATGCGTTCCAGTCCGCGCGCGGTCTCCACGAGCGCGACGATCGGCAGGCCGGGCAGTCGCTTGGCGGTCTCGGTGACGTGGTCGACGGACTCGACCATCGCCAGCATCACCCCGCCGACGGCGGTCTGCGACAGCGCCTCGAGATCATCGGCCCACCACGGTGTGCCGAATCCGTTCACGCGAACCCAGTCTCCGGCGCCGGGACCGGCGGTGCCGTCCTTCGGCCCGAGCCAGCGGACGACGTTGTCGCGCGCGGAGACCTTGTCCTTGGGAGCCACCGCGTCCTCGATGTCCAGCACGACGATGTCGGCGCGCGAACGCGAGGCCGGCTCGAACTTGGCGTAGTGGGAGCCGTTGACCAGCAGCCAGCTCCGGGCCAGCACCGGGTCGATGCGCGAACCGATGTCGGTCGACTCGGCGTCGTAGGTGGGGTTGTCGTCGTACATCACGGTCTCTCGGTCCGGTGGACACGCGCGATCGGGGGACCCGCGCTCGGCAACAGCCTTCCCATCGTTGCCTATGCCCGACTGCCCGTGCAAAACCCGGCTCGCTTACCTCGTGCCCGCCCCGCGCGAGACCGCCGCGGTGCGATCGGCACACTTGGTCCATGCAGCAGACGCGTCGGACGACGGGCACGGTCGGCGCCGTCGGGTCGGTGGCGATCGGGTCGATGGTGGCCAACGTCTGCATGTACGTGGTGCACCTCGTCGCGAGTGCGCACTTCCTCGACGTCAGCGAATACGGCGAGTTCGCGGTGCTGCTGTCGGCGATGCTCGTGCTGGGCGTGCCGGCGATGGCGCTGCAGAACGTCATCGCCCGGGAGGTCGTGCTCGGCGGTGACGAGGGACGGCTCCGCGCGCTGGGTGTGGTGACGACGTGCTGGGTCGTCGTACTCACCGTCGTCGCCACCCCGCTGGTCGGGCTGCTGCTGCGCACCGACGTCGCTACGACGGCCGCAGCACTCGCCTCGGCGCCGCTGCTGGCGCTCATCGCCGCAGGTCAGGGCATTCTGCAGGGACGCGGCGAGTTCCGGGCGCTGTCCTGGGTGCTGGCCGTCGTCGGAGTCGCACGATCGATGCCGATCATCGGGGCATTCGCCGCCGGCGCCGGACCGGCCGGTGGGCTGCTGGCCGGGACGCTGGGTGCCGCCGCGTCGGCGGCCGTCGTCTGGCTCGTGGTCTGGTCGATGTCACGGTCCGGACGGCCGGGGCGGACGCCGTCGGGAGCCGCCGGGGTGCTCAGCGTGGTCCGCGCGTCGCAGGTCCAGTTGGTGTTGATCGTCGCGTCGTCGATCGACCTGCTGCTCTCGCCCCGGGTCCTCGACGCCGAGGAGGTCGGTGTGTACGCCCTCGGCGCGATCGCGACGAAGGTGGCCTTCTGGCTCCCGCAGGCGATCGGCGTCGTCTTCTATCCGCGTCTCGCCGACCCAGCACGGTCGTCGGCCTCGTTGCGTCAGGCGGTGACGGTGGTCGCCGGGATCGGGGTCGTCCTGACCGTGCTGGCGGGCGCGGCGGGCCCGGTCGTCCCGTTCGTCTTCGGGGACGGCTACGACGCCTTGGTGCCGATCCTGTGGCTCTTCGCCTACATCGGCGCCGCGCTCGCAGTCCTGCAGGTCGTTTTACTGTCGGCGATCGCGCGCGACCGGACGCGCGTGGCACTCGGCACCTGGCTGGTCGTGGGCGCCGAGGTGCTGGTCATCGTCACCCTCACCGGCTCGGTGGTAGGGGTCGCGGGCACCGCGGCCGTGGCCGCCACGATCGCCGCGCTGGGGACGTGGGCGGTCGCGCGCTGAGTTGAGGTCGGACGTTGCCGAGTGCCCGAAGTTTCGGCAGTGTTGTGTCATGAGCGACAACGAGAGCACACAGGTCACTGTCCAACGCACGATCGAGGCGCCCGTCGACGCGGTGTTCGACGTCCTCTCCAATCCCGAACGGCATCAGGCGCTCGACGGTTCGGGTTTCATCCGCGGCGTGGACCACGCCGATCGCATCCAGCAGGTCGGTGACGTGTTCACGATGAACATGTCGGGCGACCACATGGGCGGCGACTACAAGACCGACAACCATGTCACCGGTTACGCCAAGGACAAGCTGCTGGCATGGCAGACCGCCCCCGCCGGCACCGAGCCGCCCGGGTGGGAATGGCTGTGGGAGCTGGAGTCCCAGGGTCCGAACGAAACGCTGGTGCGCCACACCTACGACTGGTCGAAGGTCACCGACAAGAACCTGCTCGAGAAGGTCAAGTTCCCGCTCGTCACCGAGCACCAGCTGAACGACACCCTCGGCAGGCTCGCCGTCGAGTCGACGTCCTGACGGCGGTCCCCGTCACTCCGGTTGCTCGCCAACGGTTTCCGCGCCGCTTCGGCGCCGGAACCGGGCGGGCAGCCAGGCCGGATTGGTGAGTATCAACCCGGCCAGCAGAGCCACGACCCCGAGGACCCCGGTGCCGATGGGTACGAGCCGGCCCCAGATCAGGATCGGGGACGCGAGATCGTCGGACAGGTCCGTCATCCGGGCCTGCGTGTCGTCGTCGTAGCCGAAAGTCGCGCGCAGATGCGGCAATTCGAAGTCGGCCGGGACGCCGGGGATGCCGTCGGGGAAGCGGTACGCCTCGTCGACGGTGATCGTGGCGTCGACAATGGTGCCGGTCCGGGTGTCGACGGCGAGATCCCACGAACTCCGGTGATGGAGGCTCGCGGTCAACGGCCGGCTCGAGCCGCCGAACCCGAACCACGACGCCGGACGCGTGATCGAGACATTCGTGCCGACCGGTCGACCCAGCGCTTCGCGGGCGAGGTCGGTGTCGGGGACCTCGGCGCGGAACCGTGCGACGTCGCGACCCTGCACCTCGGTGTCACCGTCGTGGACCAACGGCACGGTGGTGCGGGTGATCGGGTCGAAGAACTCGCGGTCGGCGATCGCCGTGTCGAAGGGCAGCAGATAGGTGACGCCGCTACGGTCCGGGACGAGCACCGCGGCCTGACCGCTGTCGTACTGGATCTCCGACGCCCCGCGGGCGGCGAGTCGGGGCAGCGCGTTCTTCCGGTCCAGCGTGACCCGATCCTTGATGGCATTCACGGTCGCCTCGTTGCACGGTTGTGACGGGTCATCGGCATCGACACCGGGGCGCGGATCACCGGGGTCGACCTCGCGATCGTCGATGCGCAGCTTCTCGGCCTGGATCGACGTACCGGCCTGCAGCGTCACCCGGTGTTCGTCGGACGGCTGCACCGCCACGACGCGCTGCTGCCGGACGAGGTCGGCGCCGACGGTACGGGCGCTCCGGGTCTCCAGCGAGCACCGGTCGAAGATCGTCGCGTCGTCGGCCGTGGCGACGGTGGTGAAGTCGGTGCTCAGCGGGATCGTGCGGAACCCGCCGACGAGCAGGGTGGGCAGCGCGATCGTCACCGCGAGCAGGAACGCGCCGACGAAGATCAGCGTCGGTCCCGCGAGGTCCGCCGTCGACCAGCGATGGGGCTCCGGGTGCGACGAGGAGGACGGCGAGGACATGGTGGCGAGGGTACGCAACGCCTCCCGGCTACCCTGTCAGCAGCATGACCAGCACCGACCCCGGCCCCACCAGCCCCGCCACCGCCGAACCCGCAACGGGTTCCGCCCGGCGGTTCTATCCGCAGCTCGAGGGCATGCGGGCCATCGCCGCGATCGGGGTCCTGGTCACGCACGTGGCCTTCCAGACCCGCGCGGTCGAGATCCCCGTGCTGGGACCGGTCCTCGGTCGTCTCGACCTCGCGGTCGCCTTGTTCTTCGCGCTCTCCGGCTTTCTGCTCTGGCGACCGTGGGTCGACGCCGCGCATCGCGGGACCGGTCATCCGTCGGTGCCGCGGTACTTCCGCCATCGCGTCGTCCGGATCTGGCCGGCCTATGTGGTCGTGGTGACGCTGGTGATCCTGCTGCTCCCCGAGGCGCAGGGAGCGGATGCGCAGGTCTGGCTGGCGAACCTCACGCTCACGCAGGTCTTCGTGCCGCTGACACTGACCGCCGGTCTGACCCAGATGTGGAGCCTCTCGGTCGAGATCGCCTTCTACGCACTGCTGCCGCTCATCGGCTTCGCTCTCCTGCGGCTGCGCGGGAGCCGTCTGCGGGCGCGGGTGCCGGCGATCGTCCTCCTCGGTGCGCTGAGCCTCGGCTGGGCCTGGGTCGGCACCTCGCTGCCCGTGGCCGACGGCGTGGAGACCAAGAACTGGGTGTTCGGCCACCTCCCGTGGTTCGTCGCGGGTCTGGTCCTGGCCGAGATCGCCGGAGTCCTCGAACGTGAACCGGAATCGGGTTCTGCATCCGGGACGTCGGGGACGGGCCGCTGGATGGCGGGAACGATCCGCCTCAGCGCGAACCGCCCGCTCATGCTGGGCGTCCTCGTCGTCGCCTACGCGCTGGCATGCACCAGGATCGCCGGCCCGACCGGTCTCGGCGCGGTCACCGAGATCGAGTTCGCCACCAAGATGGTTCTCGGCGCGCTCTGCGGATATGCGCTGCTCGCCCCGCTCGTCTGCAACGACGGGCCGTTCCGCATCCTCACCTCACGGGTGATGCTGGCCCTCGGCAGGTGGTCGTACGGGATCTTCATCTGGCACGTCGCGATCCTTGCGGTGGTCTTCCCGCTGTTCGGCATCGTGCCGTTCAGTGGCAACACCCTCTTGGTGCTGGTGATCACCCTCGGCCTGTCGATCGGCATCGCCGCGGCGAGTTACGCCTTCATCGAGGAGCCGACGCGGAACTGGTTGCGCACTCGCGAGAGCCGTCGTCGTAATCGCGTGCGCCAGGTCCCGGCCGCCTCGTCGTCCTCGCCGGCCTCGTCGGACGACGGACCGTCGTCGACGGCCGAGAAGAACACCAGCCAGGCCGTCATCGACACCGCCACCAGCGCCGGTAGCTGAACCCACCACTGCGACCCGTGGTACCCGCCCGAGGCGTGCCAGGGGCCGGCCGCCAGCCCGATGGTCGCGGTCATCATCGCCACGAATGTGATTGTGACGCCGGTCTTCTGCGGTACCGCTGCGGCGAGGGTGCCGACCACGACGGCGGCCGCGAGTCCCCACCAGCCGGACACCAGCCACGCCGCGGCGAACACCGCACCCCCCGCGGCGAGCACGTTGCTGCGCCCGGACGGAACCACGACGGGTTCACCGGCCCGGGTGCGACGCGCCGACGGCCACCACGCGGCGACGAGCAGCAGCGCCATCAGCGCGAGCCCGATCACCAGCGCCCACCGGTACAGCGAGTCGAATCGGAAGGTGAGTTCGATGGTTCCGCCTGCACCGGCGGGGACGACCCACCCCTGTTGCCACCCGTCGACGACGACCGGCCGTAGCTGCGTGCCGTCGAGGTGCGCCTGCCACCCCGGGTTGGTGCTCTCGGGCACGACGAGCAGTCGTTGCGCACCGGCGTCGACCGTCACCACGCGCCGCACCGGCGACCACTCGGTCACCTCGGGGGACGTCGACGCGGGCGCCGAGACCGGATCACCGTTCACCAGCGAGACGGCGTCGACGGTGAAGGCGTCGCCGGGATTGACCGACACCTCCTGCTGGCCGGCGGGCAGCACGAGCCGGCCGTCGCCGCACGGGCGCCCGACCACCGGCCGTCCGCTGCGCAGCTCGGACGCGGTGGCGCGCACGGACATCCGGACGACCTGACCCGCGGCGGTCAGACCGATCCCGGCGTCGCAACCGATCTCGACGATCCGGTCGGCGTCCGTACCGGTCGCCGGCGACGGGAACACCTGGACCTCGGCGATTCCCGGTGGTGCGGGACTGGCGAATCCGAGGCTGTTGACGTCGATGAGGTCGGACTGTGCGCGGATGGTGATCTCGATGCGGTCGGTAACCGCGGGATCGAGTCGCACCATGCCCTTCTCGTCCACCTCGCGGATCTGTTCACCGGTCCCGAGGTCGACGGCGACCTCGGTGGGCGCCGCGGGATACCCCCGCGGGGCGGCGATCGTCAGCGACTCGACCCGCTGTTCGCGCGGGAGGTCCAAGACCAGGGTGGGAGTGTTCTCGTCGGCTGCTGCGTCGTCATCTGTTCGAGCGTCGCGCGCCGGGGATGGCCGTTCGTCCGGGATCTCCGGTGCGGTCCAGGAGGTTCCGGGGTCGCCGTCGACGGCGGCCGCGGGCCCGCCGCGAGGATCGGTCACCGGGCGGGGCCCACGCGCCGTGACCCGGTCGTCTTCGGCGAGCAGCCGGTCCAGAGCATCGCCGGGTCGGGGTCGCAGGATCGCGGTGGGGGAGACGGTGACATCCGACGGCACCGAGAGTGCGCGCCCGAACACCGCCGACGTCTCCGGCGAGAGTGCGAGACCCGGTGCGCACCTGGTCATCTGCCGCTCGGGGTCGGAGACGCACGACGCCCGCCCGGACAGCTCCTGGTACAGCACCCACTGGGCCACGTCGGTGCCGGCCTCGAGTTCGGGCAGGACCACGCGGTGGCGGATCCGCAACGGCGTCGCGGTCCGCAGATCGGAGACCGTCACCTCGCCGAGCGCGAATTGGTTTCCCGCCGTGCCGTCGTCGGTGCGGAGCGCGCGGATCTGGAGCCAACCGGTGGGGCCGCTGGGGGCGGTCACGGTGACCGGTTCGCCGGGAGCGAGACCGGAGACCACCGTGCTGCCCGCCTCGGTGGTGATCAGCGCACTCGTGACGTCAGGTCCGAGCGCCTTCGCGGTCGTCAGGGTCACCGCGAGATCGGTGCGCGGCGTCGTGAAACCGATGCGCATCCATCGTCCGACCGCGGTCTCCAATCCGCCGCTCACCCAGGCGCTCTGCGGGTTGCCGTCGAAGGCCGCGGCCGCCGAGTTGGCCGGCGAGGTCTGCCCGGGCTGGACCGCGTCCGCCGCCGATCCCGACGTCGACACCTCGACTTCGCCGCTCTCGTTGTCCAACAACCATTCCCCGTGGACCAGTGGTTGGCCGTCG
Organism: Gordonia hongkongensis; assembly: GCF_023078355.1. NCBI lineage: Bacteria > Bacillati > Actinomycetota > Actinomycetes > Mycobacteriales > Gordoniaceae > Gordonia > Gordonia hongkongensis. The sequence goes on along the minus strand of NZ_CP095552.1, from coordinate 4,825,755 downwards.
ACGGGGTAGTCGGCGACGGCGTTCTGTGTCCGACGCGGGTCCGACGGCGACCTGATCGCCGAACTGTGGTCGTCGACGCGGCCGAAGTCGGTCTCCCGGTCAGCGGGTGTGTCGGTCACGATCAACGGGCCGTCGACGATCCCGGCGCGGCGGGCGTCGGCGTCGAGCACGACGGGTCCGAGCGGGGGAAGTCCCTGGCGTGCGCGGACGTCGGCCAGTTCGGCGATCGCCTCGGGCCCGCCGGCAATGCGGGGGAGCCCGGTGGTGTCGACGAGTCGCGGACCGGTGCCGGTCGTCGCGCCCGGTTCGCCGACGGCGTAGATCTGCACCGCGGGCATCGGCGGCCGTAGTCCGTTGTCGCGCACCACTCCTCGGACGCTGGGTGGCCCGATCGGTGGACCGAACTCGGCGACGCGACGGAGCCCGGGCGACTCGTCGAGTGCCTGTTGCGCGAGCAGCGGGCGGGCCGACCGCGAGGTGTCGGGGTCGAGATCGGCTCGGAGGACGACGAATCCGATGCCCTGCCCGGCGAGGGTGGCGGCGAGACCGGGGGAGCCACGGCCCGCGGCGATCTCCCGTTGTACGGAGTCGAGGGCGCGGATCGCGCCCGGCGGGGTGAGCGGGATCGCGTCGCGGACCGCCCGCGGGGTGTCGGACAGGGGTTGCAGCGGTTCGTCGCGGGTGAGCCCCCAGAGCTGGTCGGCGAACGGGGCGCCGGGGACGACCAGCGCGCGGGCGGGCGGGGCGCCGTCGTCGCGTTCGCTGTGCTCGGTCAGCCAGTCGGCGGTCTGCTGCCAGTGGCGTGGAATCGCCTGGTACGTACCGTCCGGCGCGAGCTGACCGGTCCACATCAACGACCCGGCGCCGATCACGGCGACGAGCAGGACGATGGTCGCGGCGACCGGTCGCGACCGCTGGGGCTGGGCGAAGGCGGAGAGCGTCTCCCGGCGACTCGCACTCCCCGGCAGCGGAACCCGCGCCAGGAGATGTGCGACACCGAGGACCAGCGGGATGCGGAGCAGCGGCTCGAACTTGTGGATGTTGCGCAGCGGGGCGCCGGAGCCGTCGAGGAAGACGCGTACCTGCTCGGCGACCGGCGACCCGAGTTCACCCGCGTAGCCGACGCACATCAGGACGAGGCCCACGCCCAGGATCGCGACGAGACGGCCGCGGAACGGCATGTGCCGCATGCACAATCCGGCGAGCCCGGCAGCCGCGATGGTCCCGGTCGCCAGCACCGCGGCGGGCTGGGTGACGAGCACCGCCCCGGCGACGCGCTCCGGCGACACGAACGGCGTCCACGAACTCGCCCCGCGCAGCACCTCGGTGAGCGAGGTCCACTGCGTGGTGACCCGGGACGACTCGATGTAGTCCAGGAACGGCGGACTCACGCGCGACAGGATCAGCAGCGGGACGAGCCACCACGCGCACGCCAGGGTCAGGCCGGCGGCGGTCCAGGCGCCGAACCGCCACCAGCGTCGGTCGCGCGGACTGTGCAGCAGCCACCACAGGGCGGCGACGCCGAGCGCTGCCAGTGTGGCGACGGCGTTGACCGCGCCCATCAGCGCGACCGCCGCCGACGCACGCGCGGCCTCCCGCCACAGCGGGGCAGCGTTCTCGGCCCGCGTGTCGAGTGCCCGCACCACCGGGATCAGCACCCACGGGGCGAGCATCATCGGCAGCGTCTCCGACGAGATCGAGCCGAGGGTGGTCAGGACCCGCGGGCTGAGCACGAAGACGGTGGCGGCGATGATCCGCGAGGCGGGCGAGCCCAGCCGCAGCATCTCGGCGAGGCGGACGATGCCGACGAAGCCGACGGTGAGCAGCACCGCCCACCAGAGGCGTTGCACGATCCACGGCGGAACGGCGAGAAGGTCACCCAGGGCGAAGAACGCCCCGTGGGGGAAGAAGTACCCGTAGGCCTGGTTCTGCACCTGCCCCATCGGTGCGTTCGGCGTCCACAGATGCGCGGCGCGCGCGAGGAACCCGAGCGGATTCGCGGTGAGGTCGAGTTTGGTGTCGGCGGCGATGCGGCCCGGTGACTGCAGCAGGCAGATCAGCAGCGAGATCGCGCCGACGACGGCGATACCGCGTCGGCTGAGTACGGACTGATCCGGTGGCGGAGGCGGAGTACTCAGTTGCGGCTGCTGTCGATCAGGAGACGCCGGGACCGGCGGCGTCGTGGATGGGTCAGTTGGTCTCGCCGGCTCCGCCGCGCGAACCGTAGTCCACCGAACCCTGGACGAATCCGTTGTTCGGGCTGATGTTGTTCAGATCGGTGGACGGGCTGTTCTCGGAGGCCAGGAACCCGCCGAGGAACACCGCGCCGAGTCCCACCAGGATGCCGGCGACCCCGGCGACGGCTCCGGCGACAAGGCGGTTGTTGGTCATGGCGATGAAACTACCATCGCCCGAGTCCGTTTCCGGGTGACACCCGCTGACACGTGCGGGTGCACCGTGTCGAGCTCAACGTCCGGAACGCACTTTCGTGAGGGCGCGATCCCACAACAGACGCACGCTCGACTTCACCATCTCGGGTTTGTCGACGTCGCGGCTGAGCAGCATCGTCGACGTCGCGATCGTCTTGGCAGACGCCTTGGAACGATGCCCGGAGTCCAGGTGGGGTTGCGGGTCGTACTCGATGATCAGCTGGATCGCCTCCGCGCGCGCACGCCCGGCGATCTGCTCGGCCAGCCACAGCGCGAGGTCGATGCCCGCGGACACACCGGCCGCGGTGACCAGGTCGTCGTGGGGCGCGACGCGCACGATCCGCTGGTCGGTCACCGGCTTCGCGCCGTGCAGCGACAGCCCGGCCATCGACGACCAGTGCGTCGTGGCCGGCTTCCCGTCGAGCAGACCGGCGGCGGCCAGGATGATCGAACCGGTGCAGACCGACGTCGTCCACTGGGCGCCCGGCCGTACGGCACGCAGCCAGTCGAGGACCTTCTCGTCCTGCGAGGCGGCCAGGAAACCGGGACCGCCCGGCACCAGGACGACGTCCGGCGACGGTGTCTCGTCGAACGAATGCGTGGCTCCGACGACGAGCACGCCCGAGTCGGCGACGACCGGCCCGGGTTCGTGCCAGACGAATCTGACATCGGTGTCGGGCAGGGCTCGCAGCACCTCGTAGGGGCCGATGAAGTCGAGCGCGGTGAACTGCGGGTAGAGCACGATCGCTATCTGGGTCATGGATGCCTTCCGGGTCGTGGGTTCTCGGGTGTGCGTCTAGCGGAAGGTGCGGCGGTACTGATCGGGCGGCACGCCGAGCCGGCGGACGAAGGTGCGCCGCATCGTCTCAGCCGACCCGAACCCGCACCGGGTGGCGATCACCGGCATCGTGTCGTCGCTCTGGGTGAGTGCCCGGCGGGCGGCGTCGGTCCGGACCCGTTCGACGTAGGCGCCCGGCGCCTCACCGGTCTCGTCGGTGAAGATGCGGGAGAAATGGCGTGGGCTCATCGACGCGTCGCGGGCGAGATCGTCGACGCGGTGCACCCGGCCCGGCTCGGCCTCGATGCGTTCCTGGATCTCGCGGATCGCCGTGCGCCGGGCCCGGGGCATCCACACCGGCGGGGCGAACTGGCTCTGACCACCTGGGCGCCGCATGTAGAGGACGAGCCACCGCGCGACGAGCTGTGCGAGCTCGGTGCCGTGGTCCTCCTCGATGAGGGCCAGCGAGAGGTCGATACCGGCGGTGACGCCCGCGGAACTCCACACCCGGTCGCTGCCGCGCACGAACAGGGCCTCGGCGTCGACCTGGATCGACGGGTACCGCTCGGCGAGCAACTCGGTCACGGCCCAGTGCGTCGTCGCGCGTTTGCCGTCGAGGAGGCCGGCCTCGGCGGCGAGGAACGCGCCGTTGCACACGCTGACGACGCGTCGTGCCCGTTGCGCCGCCCGTCGGATCCAGTCGACGAGGTCGGGGTCGCGGGAGGCGTCGTGGACGCCGGTGCCGCCGGGGAGGATCAGGATGTCGAGCGGCTCGGCCGGGTCGGGCAGCGGCTGCGCGACGAACTCCAGCCCGACGCCGGTGCCCACCGGCAGACCGGTCGTCGACACCAGCCGCAGGTCGTAGCGGACCTGCGCGCCCTGGTCGGCGAGGGCGTACGACGCGGTGGTGAACACGTCGGCCGGTCCGGTCACGTCCAGGGCCTGCACCCCGGGGTATCCGAGGATCAGCACCGATCGAGTCATGAGGACACCGTTTCCGACCCGCACCGTGGCGTCCAGGCCACGCATCCCACAGATCAGGACACGTCACTGTTGTTTGAGCTGGTCCCCACCACCGGTTGCGCCGGTACCCGTCCCCGCTGCTCGAGCCGGCTCGCCCCCCTGGTTGAGCCGGCTCCGAGCGGAGCCGCCGGGCCGAGCAAGCGACGAAGGAGCGCGTCGAGGTCGAGGCGCCCCACCCCCGCTGGTTGAGCCGGCTCCGAGCGGAGCCGCCGGGCCGAGCAAGCGACGAAGGAGCGCGTCGAGGTCGAGGCGCCCCACCCCCGCTGGTTGAGCCGGCTCCGAGCGCAGCGAGGCGCCGTGTCGAAGCCACTTGGTGACCTCGACTAGCTCGGCCGTCAGGTGGGGACGCTCGACCAGCAGCGTTGCGCTACAGCGTGACCTGCGGTTCTTTCTCGCACTTCGCGGGAACGATGAACACCGGTCGATGACAGTGTTTGAGGACCCGTTCGGCGACGCTGGACCGCAGCAGAGCCTTGAGTCCCGATGCGCCGCGCGTTCCGGTGACCAGAAGATCTACGTTCAGCGCCTCGGCCGCGGCGACGAGCGCCCCCCACACCGTCGACTCGACCTCGACGAGCGATCCGCGTGCGGCCAGCCCACAGTCGACGGCGAGGGCCACGCCCCGTTCGTTGATCGAGGCGGCTTCTTCCTCGAGGGCCTGGTCGACGCCGACGTCGAGCTGGGTGTCGATGAAGGGTTGCATCCCACCGGCGAGGGTGGACATGCGTGCCGGCGTCATCGCGCCGGGCTGCCACGCGGTGACGACGACAGCTGAGCGGGCACGGAGGAAATGACCGGCGTAGCGAATGGCGCGGTCGGCGTTGGGAGACCCGTCATAGGCGATCATCAGGGTTTGTGCGGCACCCTTGGCGCCGCTACCGCCGCCGGCGGTGGCGGACCCGGACGAAACGGACCCCACGTCCATTGGCTCAGGCTACATGCCAGACTCGAGCCATGGGCCCAACTCGCAGACCCCGGCGGATTCGTCGCGAAGGGATCCGTGACAACCGGATCCGGAATGCGATGACGACGGGGACGGTCGCCGTACTGTGCGCGGCGCTGGCGGCGTGCGCGTCATCGACGCCCGACTCACCGCCGCCGACTCCCTCGTCCTCGGCGTCGTCGTACGCCTCGGCGTCTTCGTCGGCGTCGCCGACGACCGTTCCGGTCGCAAACAGCTGTGGCGCAAGCGAACTCGCGAAGCTGTCCGTACGCCAGAAGCTGGCGCAGCTGATCGTCGTCGGCGTGACCGGGGCGGCCGACGCCCAGCAGATCGTCGAGAACGAGGAGATCGGCGGGATCTTCGTCGGGAGCTGGACCGACAAGGCGATTCTGACGAGCGGTGCGGCAGCACGTATTTCGCAGAACTCGCCGATCCCGCTGATGGTCACCGTCGATCAGGAGGGCGGGCGGGTGTCGCGCCTGTCCGCGCTCGGCATCGACCACGCCTCGGCTCGTGAACTCGCCCAGACCAAGACGCCCGAGCAGGTGCGGGCGATCGCGGCCGATGTGGGCCGCAAGCTCAAGCGGCTCGGGGTCACCGTCGACTTCGCTCCCGTCGCCGACGTCAGCGACGAATCGGACAACGAGGTGATCGGCGACCGGTCCTTCAGCAACGACCCGGCCGTCGTCACCGAGTACGCGGGCGCGTACGCCGCGGGGCTGGCCGACGCGGGAATCACGCCTGTGTACAAGCACTTTCCGGGTCACGGACACGGGTCGGGCGACTCGCATCTCGGCGTTGTGACGGTTCCGTCGCTCGCGGAGCTGCAGGACAGCGACCTCGTGCCGTTCCGGACGCTGTTGCGCGACCCGGGGACCGCGGGCGCCATGGTCGGGCACCTGATCGTGCCCGGTCTGACGAAGGGACTGCCCGCCAGCATCAGCCGGCCCGCGATCCAGATGTTGCGCACCGGCGTCGGCTACGACGGTCCGCGGTTCAACGGCGTCATCTACTCCGACGACCTGTCGGGCATGGCGGCGATCAGCGCCCAGTACCCCATCGAGCAGGCGGTGGAGAAGTTCATCCTCGCCGGCGGCGACATCGCGCTGTGGCTGTCGACCGACCGTGTCTCGTCGGTGCTCGACAATCTCGAACGCGCGGTGTCAGCGGGTCGCCTGGCGCCGGCACGACTCGACGACAAGGTCGTGCGAATCCTTCGATCCAAGGGTGTGGTGAACTGTTGACCTGCTGAGTCCCCCGGCGCCGACGGTCTGAATGGGGTTTCACCTTACCGATTGGTAAGTTGTTGATATCGTCGGACGGAACAGAAGTCGTGAACGGAGGTGGCGGTCATGTCGGGCGGAACCAAGCGCCTGCCCCGCGCGGTGCGCGAGCAGCAGATGCTCGATGCGGCCGTCAAGGTGTTCGCGCAGAACGGTTTTCGCGAGACCTCGATGGACGCCATCGCATCCGAGGCGCAGATCTCCAAGCCGATGCTGTACCTGTACTACGGCTCGAAGGACGAACTGTTCAGTGCGTGCATCGCCCGTGAGTCCGGTCTGTTCATCGACGCGATGAGCGTCGGTTTCGACCCGTCGCTGTCGCAACGTGAGCAGGCCGTCACGGTGATCCGTGAGTTCCTCCGCTTCGTGCACGAGCACCGGCAGTCCTGGCGGGTGCTGTACCGCGTCGCCATCGGCACCGCCGGTTTCGCCGGCATCGTCTCCGAGAGCCGCCAGCGGGTCACCGAGATGGTCGCCCAACTGATCAAGGCGGGCACGACCGTCGAGGTCGACAGCGACATCGACTTCGAACTCACCGCCGTGTCGATCGTCGGCGCCGCCGAGGCCGTCGCCGACCGCATCACGGAGGGTGACGTCGACCTCGAGAAGGCCACCAACCTCCTCGTCGGCATCACCTGGCGCGGCCTGAAGGGCGTCGGTACCGACGCCTGAAGTGTCGACACCTGAGGTGCAACGCAAACGCTCCCGCGGCCCCGCTTCCTATCCGCTGATTGGATCCAATAAGCGGGACGGAAACGAGACCGCGGGAGCGAAAGGCGAGAGCCCTCAGCCCTCCCGCGTCGTCGCGGTGAGGTGCGGGAATCCCTTGCGGCGGTCGCGGATCGCGATGTCGAAGCTCCCCTTTCCGTCGATGCGGCGGGTGTACAGGTTCACCTTGGCCGGCAACAGGATCGGCTTGCCGAACCTGACGTCGTAGGTCACGGCGTCGGGCAGTTGCGCCTCCACGTTCGCGACAGCTGCTGCGGCACTCCACATCCCGTGGGCGATCGCCTTGGGGAAGCCGAAGGCCTTGGCCGGCAGGTTGCCCATGTGGATCGGGTTGCGGTCGCCGGAGGCGGCGGCGTACTCGCGGATCCGCTTGAGGTCGACGGCCAGGATGGCGTCCGGCGGCGGCGGGGTCTTCGACTTCGGTTCGGGACCCCGCGGCTCGTCGGACAGGCTGGTGCGCTGCTGCTTCAGGAACGTCGCCGTCTGGGTGGTGACAAGTTCCGATCCGACGCGGATCTCGCTGACGACGTCGATCAGGATGCCCTTGCGGTGCTCGCGCAGGTTCTGTGCATGCGTGACGATGTCGAGCGGCTCACCGACCTCGATGGGCCGCGTGCGCTCGATGGTGTTCGTCATGTGCACCGAACCGACGGCGCCGAACGGGAACTCGTCGGACGTCATGAGCTTCATGACGACCGGGAACTGCAGCACGAACGGATACGTCAGCGGCAGGGTGCCGCCGAACCGCTGCCCGGTCGCGTGGCAATACGCCTGCAGCGCAGTCGAATCCACCCGCACGCCGTCGAGCCGGTAACGCGTCTCGGGTGCGGTGGCGTCGGCCGGCACCCGTGGCGGCTTGCCGATGCCGGGCAGCAGCGCGGTGACCGCCTTGCCGTACAGCTCGGCGGTGCCGGGTGCGGACGGGAGGGTGATCGTCTTGCCCATCAGGCCCCCAGGAATCCCTGGCCGCAGACGCGGACCACATTGCCGGTGATGGCATTGCTCGCCGGGTTGGCGAAGTAGGCCACGGTCTCGGCGACGTCGACGGTCTGACCGCCCTGCTGCAGCGAGCTCATCAGGCGACCGGCCTCACGGGTCGCGAGCGGGATGGCCGCGGTCATCTTGGTCTCGATGAAGCCGGGCGCCACCGCGTTGATGGTGATGCCCTTCTCGGCGAGGATCGGCGCGTAGGCGTCGACGAGGCCGATAACACCGGCCTTCGAGGCGCCGTAATTGGTCTGGCCACGGTTGCCCGCGATGCCGGCGATCGACGACACGTCGACGACGGCGCCGCCCTCGCGCAGAGCGCCCTTCTCGAGCAGCGTCTCGACGAGGGTCTGCGGTGCGATGAGGTTGACCGCGATGACCGCGTCCCAGCGGGAGTCGTCCATGTTGGCGAGCAGCTTGTCGCGGGTGATGCCGGCGTTGTTGACGATGATGTCGATGCCGCCGTGCCGCTCGAGGGCGTGCTCGGCGAGCTTCGCGCCGGCGTCGGCCGCGGTGACATCGAGCGGGAAGGCGGTGCCGCCGACCTTGTTCGCCGTCTCCGACAGGGCGTCCCCGGCCTGCGGGACATCGGCGGCAATGACGTGCGCGCCGTCGCGGGAGAGGACCTCGGCGATCGTCGCACCGATGCCGCGGGCGGCACCGGTGACGACGGCGACCTTGCCCTCGAGGGGCTTGTCCCAGTTCTTCGGCGCGGTGGCGTCGGCGCCGCCGACCCGGATGACCTGGGCGTCGACGAAGGCCGACTTCGCCGACAGCACGAAGCGCACGGTCGACTCGAGGCCGGTCAGCCCGGTCTTGGCGTCGGGGGAGACGTAGACGAGCTGGACGGTGGACCCCTTCAGGAGTTCCTTGCCCAGCGAGCGGGTGAAGCCCTCGAGTGCACGCTGCGCGACGCGCTCGGAGGGGTCGGTGACCAGCTCCGGCGTGGTGCCGATGACCAGGAACCGCGCGCAGGCCGCGGTCGAGCGCATCGCGGGCTGGAAGAACTCGAAGAGCTGACGCAACTCGGCGGGAGTGGTGATTCCGGTCGCGTCGAAGACGAGGCCGCCGTACTTGTCGGCGCTGCGCCCGGTCGTGGCGTTCTGGATGAGGTCGTAGTCCTCGGTCGAGAGCATCTCGCGAAGCGGTTCGACGAGCCGGCCGGACCCGCCGAGCAGAACGGGGCCGGGCAGCGGCGGCTCGGAGGCCTTGTAGCGCCGTAGCGGCGCCGGGACGGGCAAACCGGCCTGCTTGGCGATGAATGCGCCGGGCGCGGAATGGACGAAGCTCGAGTACAGGCCAGTGTTTCCGTTGGCGGCCACGTTGATCTCCTCTGACTGTCGTTCGACAACGAACTTACTGATGAGTAAGAATACGCTATAGATACCGCACCCGACCCTTGGGAGATCGACGTGGCCGAACAGTCCAACCCCACCAGCAAGCCGAAGACCCGCAGCGATCGTCCCGTCGCGATCCTCGGCGGCAACCGCATCCCGTTCGCACGCCAGGACAAGGCGTACGCGAAGGTCGGGAACCAGGAGATGTTCACTGCCGCGCTCGACGGCCTGGTGAGCCGCTTCAACCTGCAGGGCGAGCAGCTTGGCATGGTCGCCGGCGGCGCCGTGCTCAAGCACGCCCGTGATTTCAATCTCATCCGCGAGTCGGTGCTCGGTTCGGCGTTGTCGCCGTACACGCCCGCGTTCGACATCCAGCAGGCCTGCGGCACCGGACTGCAGGCCATCACGACGGTCGCCGACGGTATCGCCCGCGGCCGCTACGACGCCGCGATCGGCGGTGGCGTCGACACGACGTCGGACGCGCCGATCGCCGTGGGCGAGGGCCTGCGTCGTCAGCTGCTCGAGGTCAACCGCGCGCGGAGCACCAAGGACCAGATCCTCGGCGCCGCGAAGCTGCTGACGAAGCTCGGCATCGAGATCCCGCGCAACGGCGAGCCCCGCACGGGCATGTCGATGGGCGAGCACGCCGCCGTCACGGCCAAGGAGTTCGGCATCAAGCGAGCCGACCAGGACGAGCTGGCCGCCCGCAGCCACCAGAACATGGCCGCCGCCTACGACGCTGGCTTCTTCGACGACCTGATCACCCCGTTCCTGGGCCTGACCCGCGACCAGAACCTGCGCGGCGACTCCACCGCGGAGAAGCTCGCCAAGCTCAAGCCGGTCTTCGGCGTCTCCCTCGGCGACGCGACGATGACCGCGGGCAACTCGACGCCGCTCACCGACGGGGCGTCGACCGTGCTGCTCGCCAGCGACGAGTGGGCCGCCGACCGCGGACTGCCGGTGCTCGCCTACTTCGTGGACAGCGAGACCGCCGCGGTCGACTACGTCAACGGTCCCGACGGGCTGCTCATGGCCCCGACCTACGCGGTGCCGCGTCTTCTCGCCCGCAACGGGCTCACGCTGCAGGACTTCGACTTCTACGAGATCCACGAGGCCTTCGCGTCGGTGGTCCTCGCGACCCTGCAGGCGTGGGAGTCCGAGGAGTACTGCAAGGAGCGCCTCGGCCTCGACTCGGCACTGGGTTCGATCGACCGCAGCAAGCTCAACGTCCACGGTTCGTCGCTCGCGGCGGGTCACCCCTTCGCGGCGACCGGCGGCCGGATCGTCGCGCAGGCGGCCAAGCAGATCAAGGAGAACGGCGGCGGTCGCGCCCTGGTTTCGATCTGTGCCGCGGGCGGCCAGGGCGTCACCGCGATCATCGAGGGCTGACGACCCGAAGCGGACATCATCGGGAGCTGGAATCCCGATAAGTGAGACGGATCGGCGACTGATCGGCCGATCCGTCTCACTTTCGTGGGACGAATCGGGGTACTTCGTCACATATTCGACAGAATCGGCCGTCCGGGGATGCCTCCGGCCGAAAAGTAGCGTAAATATGTCTATAGCTCCGGCTGCGCTGTCAGACCCCCGACCCGACAGCTCGGCCGGAGCGCCTACTTTCCCGACCGTAGTTCTGCGGCCACCCCCTGATCGGTAAGTCGTCAGCCCGGCCGAGCTGCCAGCCCCGATGGATGGAGTTGTGACCCCAGGCTCTCGCCGAGCACGATCCGCGCTACGCGCCGTGCTCGCCGTCGTCGCCGTGATCACGCTCGTCCTCGCCGCGGAGTTCGTGGCCACCCGCTCCGATTCCCCACGCAACGCCGTCGTCGGCGGTATCGATGCGGGCGGTCGGAACTCCGCCGAACTCACCTCCGTACTCGACGAGCTGACGGCGCGTTCGCGACAACCGGTTGTCTTGCGGACGCCGGAGGGCTCGGCCGAGGTCTCGCCCGCCGAGCTGGGACTCACATACGACGCCGATGCGACGCGGGCTCGTCTCCTCGAGCAACCGCGCAATCCGCTCGTCCGTCTGGCCGCGCTGTTCGGCCGCGACTTCGACGTCGAGCCGGTCGTCACGCTGGATCGGACGGCGATGAACGCGGCGCTCGACGCCCAGCGCGCGTCACTCGAGAAGGCCGCGGTCGAGGGTGGTGTGCACTACGACGGCACCAAGCCTGTTGGGGATCAGCCCGCCAAGGGTGAACGCATCGCGCGAGACGCTGCCGCCGCGACCCTCGTCGACCGTTGGCTGGACGGCGCCCCCGTCGACCTGCCCATGGAACCCTTCTCGCCGACGGTGAGCGCCGAGGTCGTGGTCGCGACCGTCGCCGGACCGGCCGAACGGGTGGTCGCGGCTCCCGTGAGTCTCGTGGACCGCCGCAAACGGACGGTCGAGGTGCCCGCGGGAGACCTGGCGTCGATGGTGACCTTCGGGCCCGACGGCCGCGGCGGGCTCACCCCCCGAGCCGACGAGAAGGTGGGGCGCGAGATCCTCGCCCCCGACCTCGACGCCTCGCAACGGGCCCCCGTCAGCGCGACGTTCAGTCTGGCGTCCGGCCGTCCGCAGGTGGTGCCGGGCGTCGACGGCGCCGCGATCAACTGGCCGAAGACCCTCGCCGCCGTCGCCACGAGTGCGGCGGCCGACGGTGGCGATCGCAGGGTCGAGGTCGTCTACGACGACGTCGAGCCGAAGCTCACGACCGATGCCGCGCGCAAGCTCGGGGTCACCGAACTGATCAGCGAGTACACCACAGGTGGCTTCTCGAGCGCTTCCGGGGAGAACATCCGGCTCGTAGCCGCCGAGGTCGACGGGGCCCTCGTCCTGCCCGGAAAGGTGTTCTCGCTCAACGGGCACACCGGGCCGCGCGGAGCGGAGCAGGGGTACGTCGAGTCGACGATCATCGACCACGGTCGGGCGTCGAACGCGGTCGGCGGCGGGATCTCCCAGTTCGCGACGACCCTGTACAACGCGACGTATTTCGCCGGGCTCGAGGACGTCGATCACACCGAACACGCGTATTACATCTCGCGGTACCCGGAGGCGCGGGAGGCGACCGTGTTCGAAGGCGCCATCGACCTGAAGTTCCGCAACAACACGCGGCATGGCGTGCTGATCGAGACCGCCTGGTCGCCGTCGTCGGTGACGGTGCGGCTCTGGGGCACGAAGGCGTTCGAGGTCGAGTCGGTCACGGGTGAGCGGGTTGCCCCCACCGATCCGCCGCGAGTCCGCGTTCCGCGCGGGGACGACTGCATCCCGAGCAGCGGGAGCAAGGGTTTCACGGCATCGGACACCCGGATCATCAAGGACGCGCGTACCGGACGGGAGATCGATCGGTCCACCCGCACCGTCCGCTACGCGCCCGAACCCATCGTGAAGTGCGTCTGACCCCGGGGTGATTCGGCGCGGGGTGATCTGATGTGGAGGATTTCGATGCGGGGTGTTTCCCCGAAGGGCTTTACCGAGCGATAGAACGCTCGATAGGCTCCGGGGCGTGGATATCAATGGAGCTAGTGCAATCGTCACGGGTGGCGCGTCCGGCATCGGCGCGGCTGCGGCTCGCCAGCTGGCGGCCAAGGGTGCAAAGGTCATCGTCGCCGACCTGAACGCGGACAAGGGCGAAGAACTCGCCAAGGAGATCGGCGGACAGTTCGTCGCCGTCGACGTGACCTCGACCGAACAGATCGAAGCCGCCGTCAACGCGGCCACCGAACTGGGCCCGCTGCGTGCCCTGGTCAACTCGGCCGGCATCGGCTGGGCGCAGCGCACCATCGGTCGCGACGGTGAGTTCGGGTCGGCCCACAACCTCGACGCCTACAAGAAGGTCATCGCGATCAACCTGATCGGCACCTTCGACTGCATCCGTCTTGCGGCCACCGCCATGAGCCGCAACGAGCCGCTCGACGGCCACGGCGAGCGCGGCGCGATCGTCAACATGGCCAGCGTCGCAGCGTTCGACGGCCAGATCGGCCAGGCGTCGTACTCGTCGTCCAAGGGCGGCGTCGTCGGCATGACCCTCCCGGTCGCGCGCGACCTGGCTGCGGTCGGCATCCGCGTCAACACCATCGCCCCCGGTCTGATCGACACCCCGATCTACGGTGAGGGCGAAGCGGCCGAGGCGTTCAAGGCCAAGCTCGGCGAGTCGGTCCTGTTCCCGCACCGCCTGGGTGCGCCCGACGAGCTCGCTTCGATGGTCGTCGAGCTGGTCACCAACAGCTACATGAACGCGGAGGTCATCCGCGTCGACGGTGGCATCCGGATGCCACCGAAGTAGATCCGGCACCCCACCGGGGTAACCGCGCAGACCCACCACCGGCCCGAGCCGGTGGTGGGTTTGCCGTCTGTTCACCGGTTCTTTCCGTGAAAGAACTTTCATTCGCGCCTCATGAAGGTGTCACGCCGGCACCGCAGAGTGGTCGCCATGAACCTTCCGCACGCGATCGACCGACCTCCGGATCACCCGGGCTCGGTGACGATGTACGCGACGCGCCCACCCGTGCGCACGGTGACGCCGCCACCGCCGCCACGACGCACCCTCCTCGACGCCGTCGGCAGCGCGCTGTCCCCCTGGGCGGCAGCCGGTCTCGTCGTCGTTCTCGGCGCCGGGGCGTTCGTCGGACATGCCGGGTGGACCGGGAAGTTGCCGTTCGACGCCGTCGTCACCCTCCTCGTCTTCCTCGTCGCGGTGTGGGCGTGGATCTTCTCGCCGCTGGATGACACCTATGTCGCGCTGGGTGGCGGTATCGCTCTGGTGGTCTTCGGGATCATCGACGCCAACACCTTCGCGGGCACCCTCGGCTCCGGCGTGATCTGGTTGCTGATCGGTGCTTTCGTGATCGCGGCCGCGGTCACGGCGTCAGGTCTGTCGGCTCGTGTGTCGGCGCGTGTCGTCCGCCGGGCCCGGACGCCTCGTCAGCTGGTCCATCTGATCACCGCGGCCCTGTTGCTGACCACGTTCGCGATCCCGGCGACCTCCGGCCGTGCGGCCCTTGCCCTTCCGATCTTTCTCGCGCTCGCTGCGGTCCTGCGTGACCGACCTCGTCTGGTGCTGTGCCTCGCGCTGGTCTTCCCGATCGTGATCCTCTTCTCGGCGGTGGGATCGCTTCTGGGTGCCGGCGCGCACCTCATCACCGTCGAGATCGTCTCGGCCGCAACCGGTGGCGGCATCGGATTCCTGCACTGGGCGGTCCTCGGCATCCCCCTGGCCCTCGTGTGGTGGCACCTCGCGGCCGAGGCGGCGCTGTGGTTGATGACCGATCACGCCGAACGGGCACGTCCGCTGTGCGTGCCGCCGACCGCTCTCGCGGCGACCGGGACGGCGACCTCCGGACCGCTCACGTCTGCTCAACGACGGGTGTCCGTCGTTCTCGGACTCGTTGTGGTGCTGTGGTGTTCAGAACCCCTGCACGGCGTCGACCCGGCCATCGTCGCGGTGCTCGGCGCGCTGGCCGCGTCGGCGCCGGCGGTCGGCGCGACGACGCTGGGCGCGGCGCTGAAGACCATCCCGTGGACGCTCCTGCTGTTCATGGCCGCCACCCTCGCGCTGGGGATGGCGCTCAACTCCAGCGGTGCCGCGGAGTGGCTGGCGGATCAGGCTTTCGGGTCCATCGCCGAGACCGGGCCGGCGGCGGCGATGGTGTTCGTCGTCGTCGCGGCGATCGTCTCGCTGCTCGCGCATCTGGTGATCCAATCCCGTTCGGCCCGTTCGGCGGTACTGATCCCGATCATCGTGGTGACCGCCCCGGCCGTCGGGGTCGACCCCGTCGCCGCGGCCTTCCTGTCCACCGCGGCCGCCGGGTTCTGCATCACCCTCACCAGCTCGGCCAAACCGGTCGCCATGTTCGCGGCGAGTGACGACGTCCCCGGTTACGAACCCCGGCATCTGCTCACGATGTCGGCGCTGCTCGCGCCGGTGTCGCTGGTGCTGCTCATCATCTTCGCGTTCTGGGTCTGGCCCTACCTGGGTCTGCCCCTGCTCTCGTCCTGACCGTCGCATCGCCGCGACCGTCCCGAATGTGCCTCCGGGTGCGAGTTCCCGTCTCCTCATCAAGACCTTGTCCGATCGATCAACAGGAGTGCCGATGTCCGTCCGAGTTCCGCAACGAATCCTGGTCGCCCCGAGTGGTTTCAAGGAGAGCCTCGACGCCGTGTCCGTGGCGACCGCCATCGCCGCGGGGGTGCGGCGCACGCTCCCCGGGGTGCGCGTCGACATCGCACCGATCGCGGACGGCGGGGAGGGAACGGCGCGCATCCTGGCGGCCGCGGGCAACGGGCGCCTCCACGAGCTGACCGTCTGCGGCCCCACCGGTGAGCCGGTGCAGTCGCACTGGGCCGAGGTCGGCGTCGGTCGGAACCGCATCGGCGTCGTCGAGATGGCTGCCGCCGCTGGATTGGCGCTCGTTCCGGCGGGGCAGCGCGATCCCGGCGCCACGACCACTTACGGAGTGGGACAATTGATTGCCGCGGCACTCGACGCGGGGGTGTCGGCGATTCTCGTCGGATGCGGCGACTCGGGGACATGTGACGGCGGGGCCGGGGCGCTCCAGGCGCTCGGTGCGCGCGTCCTGGACCAGGACGGTCACGAGATCGGGCGTGGCGGAAACGAACTGGCGCGCGCGGCGTCGCTGGACCTCACCGGCCTGCATCCGCGGTTGCGTGAGACCGAAGTGGTGGTCGCGGGCAACCCGCACAACGTCCTCTGCGGACCGAGCGGCGTCGCCCGCGTCTTCGGGCCGCAGAAGGGGGCGACGCCCGCACAGGTCGACTCGCTGTCGGCGGCGCTCGACGTCTGGGCGGACATACTGCAGCGGGATGGGCTGGCCGACATCGACTATCGGCAGGGGGCCGGGTCCGGCGCGTCGGGTGGACTCGGTGCGGGCCTGGCGGCAGCCGGCGGGAAACTGCGGTCGCGGTTCGACGCACTACTCGATTCCGGGCTGTCCGGCATCGACCTCGATCATCGGATCGGCAAGGCCGATCTGGTGATCACCGCAGAGGGTTCGATCGACTTCCAGACCCCCCGCGGCAAGGTGCCCGCGGAGGTGGCCCGCCGCGCCCAGTTACGGGGTGTGCCCGTTGTCGCGCTGGCGGGTTCGCTCGGGCACGGTGCTCCCGCCGTCCACGACGTGGGGATCGGGGCGATCGCGTCGATCATCACGGTGCCGATGCCCTTGTCGGAGGCGGTCGCCAACGGAGAGAAGCTCCTCGCCGACGCCGCCGAGCGCACCATGCGGATGATCCTCCTCGGTGCCGCGGTCTCCGCCCGGGCCGGGCAGCGGAAGCGGAAGAAGGCGGTCTGACCGCTGCGCAAACCCACCACTTTTCGGCATATCCACCCCCTTCAGACGGGGTGGATATGCCGAAAAGTGGTGGGTTTGCGAGTTCGGCCGCCGGTCCGGTAACGCCACCGGCGCGCGGGTAGTGTTCGCGGCGTGACCAACTCGCCATACCAGCCGGGGGACCCGCGATTCGGGCCACAACCGCAACCCGGGCAGTACCAGCCGAACGGGAGGTACCCGCCACCGAACCAGCCCTACGGCGCACCGCCGCCGAACCAGGTGCCCTACGGCGGTCGGCCCCAGTACCCGGGTCCGATGCCGGGCGGGATGTACCCGCCCGGACCGCCGTTCCCGCCGCCACCGAAGAAGAAGCGCACCGGTTTGTGGGTCGCGCTGGGAATTGTCGGGGTGCTGCTCTTGATCGTGATCGCCGGTGGCGTGGCGCGGGTGCTGGTGTCGTCGGCGCAGGGAGGTGGGGTCACCGACACCAGTGACGTCGACGCCGGCGAGTGCATCGTCGTGACGGCGGAGCCGGAGACCCTCAAGGCCGACGAGGTGTCCTGCGGCGACACCGACTTCCACTACGTCGTCGCGGAGAAGTCCATCACGCAAGGGCTCTGCGGTCCCAACTACTCGCGCTACTGGGTCGCGGGCGAGGAGGGTGCGCTCTGTCTGGCGCCGGTCTACCAGGAGGGCCGTTGTTACTACATCCCGTCGGCGACCGGTGGTACCGCGCTCGCCGACATTCGTGAGAACGACTGCGGGTCGCCGGTTTCCGGCGGAACGAACATCCGCGTGGACACCAAGGCTGCGGGGGAGCCCGAATGTCCCGACTCGGACGGGACCTACTTCGCGGAGAAACCGCGCCCGGTCGGCTATTGCTTCAGTGTGATCGACTGAAGTTGCCGCACCGCCGGTCTGAGCCGCGATGTGCGCGGGCTCGACGCAAAGAAGAACTCCCACCGGCGGATTCGCCGGTGGGAGTTCTCAGTATGGTCGGGCTCAGAAGGCCGCTTCGTCGAGTTCCATGATGTCATTGTCGATGTTCTCGACGGTGACGCGGACCGAGGTGAGCAGCGGGAGCATGTTCTTCGCGAAGAAGCTCGCCACGGCGACCTTGCCCTCGTAGAAGGACTTGTCGGCGTCGGAGGCCCCGTTGTCGAGAGCTGCGAGGGCGACCTCGGCCTGGCGGAGGAGCAGCCAGCCGATGAGCAGGTCGCCGACGGCCATCAGGAAGCGGACCGAACCGAGTCCGACCTTGTACAGCTCGGTCGAGTTCTCCTGTGCCGCCATCAGATCGTTGGTCAGCGAGGCAGCCATCGCCTGCACGTCGTCGAGCGCCGTCTTCAGCAGTGCCCGCTCGGTCTTCAGCCGGCCGTTGCCCGCCTCGGAGTCGATGAAGCTCTGGATCTGCCCGGCGACGTGCGCGAGCGCCTGGCCCTTGTCGCGGATGATCTTGCGGAAGAAGAAATCCTGGGCCTGGATGGCGGTGGTGCCCTCGTACAGCGAGTCGATCTTCGAGTCACGGATGTACTGCTCGATCGGGTAGTCCTGGAGGAATCCCGACCCGCCGAGCGTCTGCAGCGACTCGTGACCGAGGGTGCCGTAGGCGCGCTCGGAGCCGACGCCCTTGACGATCGGGAGCAGCAGATCGTTGACGCGGTGGGCCATCTCGGCATCGGCGCCGGACACGATCTTCGCGGCGGCGGTGTCCTGGTGCGACGCGGTGTAGAGGTAGATCGCGCGCAGACCTTCGGCGTAGGCCTTCTGGGTCATCAGCGAACGACGCACATCGGGGTGGTGGGTGATCGACACGCGCGGTGCGGCCTTGTCGGTCATCTGGGTCATGTCCGCACCCTGGATGCGCTCCTTGGCGTACTCGAGCGCGTTCAGGTAACCGGTCGACAGGGTCGAGATGGCCTTGGTGCCCACCATCATCCGCGCGTGCTCGATGACCTCGAACATCTGCGCGATGCCCTTGTGGACGTCGCCGACGAGCCAGCCCTTGGCGGGGGTGCCGTGCTGTCCGAAGGTGACCTCACAGGTGGCGGACGCCTTGATGCCCATCTTGTGCTCGACGTTGGTGACGAAGACGCCGTTGCGCTCGCCGAGTTCGCCGGTCTCGAAGTCGAAGTGGTACTTGGGTACGAAGAACAGCGACAGACCCTTGGTGCCCGGGCCAGCGCCCTCGGGGCGGGCTAGCACCAGGTGGAAGATGTTCTCGGTCATGTCCTGATCGGCCGAGGTGATGAATCGCTTCACACCGTCGATGTGCCAGGAACCGTCTTCCTGCTGCACGGCCTTGGTGCGTCCGGCACCTACGTCGGAACCGGCGTCGGGCTCGGTCAGCACCATGGTGGCGCCCCAGCCGCGGTCGGAGCAGATGGCAGCCCACTTCTTCTGCTCGTCGGTGCCGTTGTTGTAGAAGATGTTCGCGAAGCCCGCGCCGGCGGCGTACATGAACACGGGCGGGTTGGCGCCGAGGATCATCTCGCCGATGGCCCAGTACAGCGAGCGCGGGGCCGGCAGGCCGCCGAGTTCCTCGGCGATGCCGATCTTGTCCCAGCCGCCCTCGACCAGGGCGTTGTACGACTTCTTGAACGACTCGGGGATCGTGACGGTGTGCTCGTCGGGGTCGAAGACCGGGGGATTGCGGTCGGCGTCGACGAAGGACTCGGCGATCGGGCCCTCGGCCAGCGCACGGACCTCGCGCAGCATGTCGACGGCTGTCTCGTGGTCGAGGTCCCCGAAGTCGCCGGACTCCAGTACCTTGTCGAGCTCGAACAGTTCGAAGAGATTGAACTGCAGGTCGCGCATGTTGCTCTTGTAATGGCCCATGGTTGTTCCTTGTCTGGTGTGGCCGTCTGCGATGGCGTCCTCGACCCGGTCCGATCGCTCACGGTTGTGCGCGTACCGGCCGGATGAGGGGGCTGTTCGGTCCGAGCTATGTTACTCGCCGGTAACCCTAGAATAGCCCCATATCCCCGCCGGATCAATCAGAAGATGTGTGATCTGCGCCGGTTGGCGCACCCGGAGCGCCGAGAAATCCGCAACGCCGGCGCAGGAACCGCGAGTACGTTCCAATGAACGAATGCGCAGACTGGTGATCGGACCCGCACGTGTCGGTGCGACAGGTTTCGTGAGCGTCGTGATCTCGATCGTCGCCCTGGCCGCCGGACTTCTGGTGGCTGTCGCCCCGGCAGACGCCGCGGCGACGCCCTCGTGGGACGGCGTGTATTCGTTGAAGCGGTTCGCCGCCTCGAAGACCGGAACGAGCCTCGCGGCCCGGCAGGCGGAGCCGGACTTCTCCGACGACTACACCTTCAGGACATCGTGCGACGGCGGTACGTGCGTGGCGACGGTGATCGACGGGCCGAAACCCGCGAATCCGACGCTGCCGCAGCCGCCGCGCTACACCTGGGAGGCAGGATCCTGGGTGCATCGTTATGACTGGGAATGGGACTGCTGGCAGGGCGCGGGTGTGCCGAAGGTGTGGCGCCCGGCGACGTCGATCGCGACCTACACCCCGCAGGGCGACGGCACGCTGAAGGGCGTGTGGCGGACCACGATCGACGGCGGGCCCTGCGACGGGACGGTCGTCATGAACGTCGCCGCATACCCGGTGACTCCGCCGGCGCCCGCCTGGAATCTGTCGTGATCGACGTCTTATAGCGCCGAGCGCAGGTACTCGAGATCGTCGGGGATGCCGTCGCCGGGTGTCTCCAGGATGACCGGTGCGCCCGCCGCCTCGGCGACGGCGACGAGCACCTCGGGGTCGATGTGGCCCGACGCGAGGTTGGCGTGTCGGTCGCGGCCCGAGTCGAACTCGTCGCGAGAGTTATTGAGGTGCACGAGATCGATCCGGCCGGTGATCTGACGGACGCGCTCGACGAGTCCGACGAGATCCTCGCCGCCGGCCCAGGCGTGGCAGGTGTCGAGGCAGAAGCCGGCCTGGTCGAAGTCGCCGACCGCCTCCCACAGACGGTCGATGGACTCGAGCGTGCGTGCCATCGCGTGGTCGCCGCCCGCGGTGTTCTCGATGAGGATCGGGACGCCGAAGCCGCCCTTGTCGGCCTGGCGGTCGAACAGCTTGCGCCAGTTGGCGAATCCCTCGGCGCTGTCCTCCCCGTCGCGCAGATGCCCGCCGTGGACGACGAGCCCGAAGGCGCCGAGTTCGGCGGCGGCCGCGGCCTGCTGCTCGACGGCCTTGCGCGACGGCATCCGCAGCCGGTTGTTCAGACTGGCGACGTTGATCTGGTAGCTCGAGTGCACGACGACGTCGATGTCGGACTCACGGAACTCCGCCGCGCGCGGGTTCGGCTGCGGCTTCTTCCAGCTCTGAGGGTCCGTGACGAACATCTGGAAGACATCGATCCCGAGCTCGGCGGCAGTGGCCAAGGGGTCGGCGTCCTCGCGAAGATGGGCTCCGATGCGCATGCGACAACGATAGTGGCCCGCCCTGACACGCGGACGCGCCCGTCGTCATGGATCACGGGGACACGCCGGGGCGGTCACCTGCTTCGTCCAACCGGCTCTCCGCGGCGACGGGAGATCAGTCGCCCAGGCAGGGCTCGGTCTCGATGGTGATCGGGACTCCGGGTGCGATGAGGAGTCGACACGGTGCCGCGCTGTCGTGATAGAGGTTCAGCCACTCGTGACCGCGGGTTCCGTCGGCGTACACCGCGTCGAGGGTGCGGTTGAGACGGGCCTCCGCCTCCTTGTTGATGATGTAGCGCTGGTCGCCGTAGCGCAGGTAGCGATTGGGCACCGAGACCTCCTTCAGGGGATCGACGCCCTCCAGTGTGATCCACAACACCCTGATCGGCGAGGTGTCCGGCGAAAACCGCTGGCGGAGACCCCTCGCCCTGGGTCGCGGCGCCGGAAATGCTCAAATCCGACATGCCTGGCCGTCGGCTTGGCTCGCGAACAACAGATGGCCATTACACTGACGGCAGTTTAAGTGGGTGGTTGCCCTGCGGGGTGTGACGGGCGGGGTTGTGTCGGGTGAGTGTCGACGAGACGGTGGGCGTCCCGCAGCCGGGCAGACCCTCCAAGCGCGACGAGCGCGAGAGCGCCGAGACGACCACCTCCGACACCAAGGACTCCGTGGTGGCCACCGGTCGTGAGGACACCGACCGCGACGACACCGGGCGCGCGGGTGTGGAACCGATCCTCGACGACCTGGCCGCCGCCGCCGAGATGGAAGCCGATCCCGAGAGCCGTCGCGATCTGACGATGGTCCGGCGCATCGCGATCGGCGCCTGGATCGTGCTGATGGCGGTGCACGTCGCCCTCTACGGTCTGGCCTTCGACCGCACGCGCCTGATCATCCTGATGTGTCTGGGACTCGCGGCTGCCTGTATCGGCCGGCGCAAGTTCATCACGATCCTCATCGACTGGGCGCCGTTCGCGCTGATCCTGATCCTCTACGACTGGACCCGGGACGTCGCGCGCATCGTCGACATGCCCACCCACTGGCATCTGGCGATCGATTTCGATGCTTGGCTGACCGGCGGGGTCAATCCCACGGCATGGCTGCAGGAGCACCTCAAGCAGGCGAGTCCGCCCTGGTGGGAGGTCATCGTCAGCATCGTCTACATGTCGTACTTCATCATCCCGTACGCGGTCGCGGCCGTGTTGTGGCTGAAGGACCGCGCCGCCTGGCGACGCTACGCGGCGTGTTTCGTGGCGACGACCTTCCTCGCCCTGGTCGGTTACACCCTCGTCCCGGGCGCCCCGCCGTGGGCCGCCGCGCGATGCACCGCGGCCGAGGTCCAGGACTTCCCGCGTGACCCGATCTGCATGTACTCGCCCGAGGCCAAGGAGCCCGGCGGTCTGCTCGGGACGCTGGATAACGAGTATCCGGACGCCAACCCCTACGTCGAACGGATCTCGGCTCGCGGCTGGGGGTATCTCAACATCCACGCGGCGTCGAACCTCGTCGAGGTCGGGCAGGGCAAGTCCAACCTGGTGGCCGCGATCCCGTCGCTGCACGCGGGTCTGACGATGCTCCTCGCGCTCTTCATGTGGCCGCGGGTGAAGGCGCTCGGCAAGACACTGTTCATGGGCTACGCCCTCGCGATGGCGTTCGCCCTGGTGTACACCGCCGAGCACTACATCTTCGACATCGTGCTCGGGTGGCTGCTGGCCGCCGCGGTGGTCGCGACCTACCAGATCATCGATCGCAAGATCTTGATCCCACGACAACGACGCCGAGCCGCCGAGGATGCCGCGTCGGAGTCGGGAGACGATCGGCGTCCCGATGACGCCAGGGCGTCGACGACGGCATCGTGACCTCGTAACCTGGCACCGTGAGCCGCCGCCGCAGAACCGGTCGTGGCGCCGTCGTCCGGCGCCGCGCACTCGTTCTCGTGCTCGCTATCGCCGTGATGCTCATGCACACGGTGGTGTCGGGTCACGGCGGGCCTTCCGGTGGCGGCGCCGGGAGCGGAGCGAGCGGGCCGGAATTACACGGCGAGAGCGGGATGTCCCACCATGCGGAGCATTCGGCGCTCACGGCATCGTCGACGATGACGTCAGCCCCGAAGATGACCGGAACCGACGACTGCGGTGAGCACTCGCACGACTGCGTGTTCATCCGTGCGGCGGGCGTCGATCTTCCGGCCGTGGTTCTTGTTCTCCTGCTCTGGTCGCTTGCGGCGTTTCCGCGGATCGTCGACACCGCTCGCCGTCGGACGACGATCCTGGGTCGTCCGCCGCCGTGGGCCATGTACTCCCATCTGCAACTACAGGTGATCCGCTGCTGAGCTGACCTCCGCGGACCGCTCGGTCCGTCGTGTCGTCATCTCTCCTCCCTCTCGGCCGGCGTCGCGCCCGCCGGGAACTCCGACAGCAGCAAGGAATGCACTCATGTACGTACACAACACATCTCGGCGCCGTATCCGGACGGCGGCAGGGATCGGCCTGGCCGCGGCGGCACTCATCGCAGTCGCCGGTTGCTCGCCCGACGAAACAGCGAGCGACGCCACCTCCGCCAACACCTCGGCATCGGCGGCGACGCAAGCTCCGGCGTCGGCCACCCACAACGAGGCCGACGTCGAGTTCACCTCGACGATGATCGGACACCATGACCAGGCCGTGGAGATGGCCGAACTCGTCGAGGGCCGGACGGACAATGCAGAACTGATCGCTCTCGCGTCGACGATCGAGAAGGCCCAGGACGCCGAGATCGAGCAGATGGAGAACCGTCTGGAGAGTTGGGGCGTCAGTACCGACGGCCTCGACGACGGCCACGAGAACATGGGCCACGGTGGTCACTCCGCGATGCCGGGCATGCTCAGCCCAGACCAGATGACCGCCTTGCGGGACGCACGCGGTCCCGAGTTCGACCGGCTCTGGCTCGAGGGCATGATCCTGCACCACGAGGGCGCCATCGCGATGGCCGACGCGGTACTCGCCGACGGCGTCGACCCCGCGACGAAAACCCTTGCCCTGGAGGTCAAGAAAACCCAGCAGGCGGAAATTGATCAGATGAAGGGCATGCTCGGCCAGCGCTGATCTCTCCAGCCAGCGACGCCGGGGCGGTTGGGTCCGGAAACGGACGTCAACCGCCCCGACGTGTCGGCGGGTCACCTACCGACAGGCGCAGGACGGGTTTTCGTAGCGATTTTGAGTTAGGACCGTAACTGTCCTAACTCGACGACACACTCGGATCATGAGTGAAACCGAATCGACCGCAGGACAACCCGATCAGACCAATATCACCGACTACGACGATCCGAACGCGCCGTGGAACCAGGCGTGGGATCAAGAGGGTGGCATCGCCAACTGGAACGATGATGTGATCAAGGAGTTTCGGGAGAACGCGGGCAAGGTGGGCGGCGCTTACGCGGGCGCGGACCTCATCCTGCTCACCACCACCGGGGCCAAGAGCGGAAAGCCGCACACGGTTCCACTGGGACCCTGTCACCGCGACGACACCATGTACGTGAGCTCGTTCATCGAGGACAAGTACCCGGCATGGTGGTACAACATCAAGGCGAATCCACAGGTCAGGATCGAGTTCCGAAACAATACGCACCAGGGGACCGGCAAGGTGCTCGAAGGCGAGGACTACGACGAGTTCGCAGCCTGGGTGCTGGCCAACAACCCACTGCTGGCGGACTTCCAGTCCAAGGTCGACCGCCCCATCCCGCTGGTCGTGCTCACCATCGCCGACAGTTGATCAT
Source organism: Gordonia hongkongensis (assembly GCF_023078355.1). Taxonomy (NCBI): domain Bacteria; kingdom Bacillati; phylum Actinomycetota; class Actinomycetes; order Mycobacteriales; family Gordoniaceae; genus Gordonia; species Gordonia hongkongensis. The sequence goes on along the minus strand of NZ_CP095552.1, from coordinate 4,800,782 downwards.
CGAGAGCGACGGGGCAATCGCCCCGATGTCGGTGGTCGAGGTCAGCCGCGCCGCAGCGGCAGACGCATGAGGTACACCTGATAGCCGATGGAGACCGAGTAGGTGAAGTAGAGGGTGCTGCCCTTCGACCACGGGTGGATGTACGGCGCGTAACCCGTGTACGGGTCCACCGAGGGTGCGACGATCTCGCCGGAAGTCCATGGGCCCCAGGGGTTGTCGGCGGTGCGCAGCGTCACGCCGACGTCCTGGCTCGCCAGCGAGATGTACTTGCCCAGATAGTCGTTCCACTGGACCGACATCTCGCCCGTCGGGGCGCCCATCACCGGGGTGGCGGCGTCGGGGTTGTTCGGAACCCAACGGCCGTACGAGAAGTACTGCCACTTGCCGAGATTCTCGATGTCCTTCTCGTCGACGCGCGCGAGGTAGACACCGCCCCAGCGGCCGTCGGGTGTGCCGTAGTAGTAGACGGTCTTGCCGACCTTCAGGAAGGCGCCCATCTGGAACTTCTTGTTGCCGCCGCCATTGGGGCGGAACGCACCGACCGAGCGCCAGTTCTCGCCGTTGTCGGCGGAGGAGACGAGGCCCGCCCAGTTGGTGGTCCAGATGCCGGGCGAATCCCACCGTTTGACCGACATCACGGTCATGTACTGCTTGCCGTTGGCGGCCACGCCGGCGGTCGGGATGATCGTGATCTCGCGGCGGACGTTCGGCTTGAGCAGGCGCTTGGCATGACCCGGCCGGCCGGCGTGCGAGGTGAACGTCATGCCGTCGGCCAGGTGGCGGTCCGTGCTGCGCAGCAGGACGTTGGACCGCCAGTAGTAGAGCTCGCCGTACAGGAGGGACCACCCGTTGAACGACTGGGTGTCACCGAACGCCGTGAGGATCTCACCTCGGCCGTTGTCCCACATGACACCGAGATCGGTACCCACGATGTTGAACCGCCCGATGGTGTCGTTCATCGCGAACGGCCCCGTCAATCGGTTGACGATGGTCGCCGGACCGTTGGCGTAGCGGGCGGCGTGGGCGGGGGAGGCGGCGAGGGTCGTCGTCAGGGCCAGAGCGAGCAAGGTGACGACAAGACCCAGGAAAAGCCGTGCGAGGCGCCGTGTCATGGCCGTGACCTTATCAAGACCTGAGAGATATGTGTGAGGTCCGCTACGGTGCCCGACCACCGCGAACGGTCGTGTCGAACTCAGGCTTCGCGATAGCGTTCCGAGGTGTCCACGGTGGTGAAGTCGATCTGTGCGGCAGCATTGTTCACCGCGGTCACGAGCGCGGTCCCGAACATGCCGTCGGCGTCGTAGAGTCCGGCGTTGCTGACCGAGACGCCGTCGTCCTCGATGTGGACATCGGCCTCGACCCCGACCCGCTCACCCGACGGCAGACGGCTCAGGGCGACGGTCAGATCGCAGTTGATGAATCCGATGCCGGTGGTGCCCCAGTTCGACACCAGGCTCGCGGATTCGGCGCTGACGACCGCCCGCTGGAACGGGGTGAGCTTCTCGCCCGCCACGATGGGTGCGGCCCGCGACCACATCCGTTTGCGGTGCCCGTTCTGGTGATTGCCCATGTCGCGCTCCCATTCGCCGACGGTGTCGTCCGCGGCATCGGAGGCGAACCGGGGGGACAGGTCGTCGTCGGAGGCGGTCTCGGGTGGGTGGAAGGTGACCGCGTCCGCGGGGCGATGCCACCGCTGCCCGGGCGGGTTGGTCGAGGTGCGCAGGAACACCGTCGTGCCGCGCGCGACGAGCACCTCATCCGCACCTTCGGGGTGTTGGACCACGTCGACGTCGACGACCCGGATTCGTCCGCCCGATCGGACGATTCGGACCCGGGTGGAGGTGACGATGTCGCGCGCGGCCTTGAAGAGGTCGATGGTGCACCGGGCGGGTACGAACTCATCATCACCGAACTCGGTCTCGACCGCCCGCGCGGCGAGGCCGCACACCGCCGGTCCGTTCAGGGTGCCGGGCGCCCACAGGCTGGCGGCGAAGGGTGTCGGCCGGTATCGGAGACCGGCGTCGGGCCGGCCGGTGTCGGAGATCGGCTCGAAGAACGCGATGTTGGTCATCGTTACTTGTTACCCCGCTGTTCATCTGCGTCGGCGATGCGGTCGGGTTTGTGCCGCTCCTGAGCGAATAGCGCGCCGGATCCTGCTGTGCCGGATAACCTCCCACCATGACTTTCGCCACGGTGTACACCAAGCACTTCCCCGACGAACTGGTCGGTGCCGTCCGCACGGCACTCATCATCACGTCGATCGTCGGCATCGTGATCGGGGTCATCGCGATCCTGTGGCCGGGGCCGACCATCGTCGTCCTCGCCATCCTGTTCGCGATCTCGCTGATCATCGCCGGCATCTTCCGCATCTATCAGGCCTTCGCGGCGTCGTTCCTGAGCACCGGGGTCCGGGTGATGCTCGGCATCGTCGGCGCGATCGTGCTGCTGGCCGGCGTGATCGCGCTGTTCAGTCCCGGCGACGCCGTGTGGTTGCTCGCGGTGTTCATCGGCATCGGCTGGATCTTCCAGGGAGTCGCCGACCTGTACGCCGCGATCACCAAGTCCGGGCACGCACCCACCTGGTTCCTGATCCTCTCCGGCATCATCGCGATCATCGCGGGCATCGTGATGATGGTGTTGCCCGCGTTCTCGCTCGAGGTGCTGGCCTGGGTCGGCGGCATCATGCTCGTCGCGCTGTCGATCGCCACGCTGCTCACGCTGCCCAAGAAGGTCGAGCAGCCGGCCACCGGGGAGCCCGCGGTCTGAGCCGGAACACTCGTGAGCGTCACTGCTCTGCTCCCTGAGCTGAGGAGCGAGCTTGCGAGCGTCGCCCTCCGCTCCCTGAGGAGCGAGCTTGCGAGCGTCACGAAGGGTCTTCGCAACTCGTCTCGCCAGGACCCTTCGTGGCTCGTCGCTTGCGCTCCTCGCACCTCAGGGAGCAGGGGTGGGGTTATGCGATCCTCTCGGATCAGCGCGGCCAGGGAGCGATGGGGTTCCCCTGCCAGCGGGTGTGGGCCGGGACCACATCGCCGCGCATGACCAGCGATGCCGGTCCGACGGTCGCCGAGTCGCCGAGTCCGGACGCCGGTAGGGCGACGCAGTGCGGGCCGAGGGTCGCGCCGGCCCCGAGCGTGACGCGGTCGATGGCCATGACCCGATCGTGGAACAGGTGGGTCTGCACGACGCAGCCGCGCTGCACGGTCGCGCCGTCGCCGAGGGTGACGAGGTCGGCCTCGGGCAGCCAGTAGGTCTCGCACCAGACGCCGCGGCCGATCTTGGCGCCGAGCATCCGCAGCCACAGGTTGAGGATCGGCGTGCCGGTCGCGGCGTTGGCGAACCACGGAGCCGCCACTGTCTCGACGAAGGCGTCGGACAGCTCGTTCCGCCACACGAACGAACTCCACAGCGGATGTTCGCTCACCGTGATGCGGCCGACGACCAGCCATTTCGCCGCCGCTGCGGTGACGCAGGCGATCGCGCCGACGACCAGCAGGAGCAGACCGCTCACCGCTGCCGCGACCCCGTAGTGCTCATGGACGGCCACATACTGCAGCGCGAGCAGCAGTCCGACGCCGAGTCCGAACGACACCATGACGGGCACCAGGCGCAGTGTCTCGATGAGTGCTCGGGCGACCTTGAGCGTCGCCGGCGGGTCGAAGGTGCGTGAGGTGTCGATCTCGGCGGCGGTGCGGCGCAGGCGGACCGGTGGGCTGCCCAGCCAACTCGAGCCCGACTTGGCCCGGTCGGGCCGACAGCACGGCCACCAGACCGTTCTTGGGGACCTTGCGCCCGGGGCCGGTCATGCCGGAGTTGCCGAGGAAGGAGCGCTTGCCGATCTTCGCCTCGTCGATGTGCAGCCAGCCGCCACCGAGTTCGTACGACGCGACCATCGTGTCGTCGGCGAGGAAGGCGCCGTCGCCGATCGTGGTGAACTTGGGGAGCACGAGCGCGGTCGAGATCTCGGTTCCCTCACCGACCTTCGCGCCGAGGATGCGGAACCACGTCGGGGTCAGCAGGCTGGCATACAGCGGGAACAGATAGGTGCGGGCCGCGTCGAGAAGGCGTTCGGTGATCCAGACCTGCCAGCCGACGCGGGACCGGACCGGGTGATACCCGGTGTGGAGCCCGATCGAGGCGAGCCGGACCAGGACCGCGGTGATCGCCGCGAACACGAACAGGCTCGTGACGGTGGCCACGGGTAACAGGATCAGCGCCCGGATCCCGACGTCGCGCAACCGGTCCGCGGTCAGCGCCCAGGCGCCGATGACGGCCAGGCCGGAGGCGAGCGAGAGCAGGGGGATGGCGGCGAGCCCCAACGACGACAGTCCGTAGATCGGTACCCACCACGTCGCCCGCGGGGGCCGGTGGTCGGGCCAGGGATGCTCGGCCTTGCCGATCTTCACCGCGGGCGACCCGGCCCAGTGCTGCCGGGCCTTGACCCGGCCGAACACCGCCGAACCCGGGGCGACGACCGCGTCACGTCCGACGACCGCACCAGGGGTGAGCGTCGACCGGGCACCGATCGACGCGCCGCGTTTGATGGCGATCTCGCCGATGTGGACGTCGTCGCCGTCGATCCACCATCCGGAGATGTCGACCTCGGGTTCGACGGACGCGCCGTCCCCGACCGTGAGCAGTCCGGTCACCGGCGGGATGGTGTGCAGGTCGACGCCGCGCCCGATCGACGCCCCGAGAGCCCGCGCGAGGTAGATCATCCACGGCGCACCGGACAGGTTGGCGGCACCGCTGGCGTCGAGGAGTCGCTCGGCCACCCAGAGCCGGACGTGGACGCTCCCGCCCCGCGGATGAACGCCCGGAGCGACCCCGGCGAGGAGCACCCGCGCACCGAGCGCCGCGATGCACATGCGGCCGGGCGGGGTGATGAAGATCAGGAACGCCGCGAGCAGGACCCACCAGTTGATCTCGACCAGCCACTCGACCGTGCGATCCATCCGGTCGGCGACGAGCAGCGCCACGTTGTTCGCCACGCCGAGCCATGTGGCCCACTGCAATCCGGTGAGCGTCGTCAGCGGGATGGTCAGCAGGAGCTGCGCCAGCCCGGCCGAGCGCGGGGTCGGTTCGACGAGGCGTTCATCGATGCTCGTCGTCGGGCGGCGGGCGTCGAGCATCTCGGCCATGGAGCCCAGTCGCGGACGGTCGTAGAGATCGGCCACCGAGATGTCGGGGTAGCGTTCCCGCACCGCGGTGACGAGCTGGGCCGCGGCCAGTGATCCACCGCCCTCGGCGAAGAAGTCGACGTCCGGGCTGGAGACGGCCATGCCGAGGACGTCGGTCCACAGCTGTGCCAGCCACAGTTCGGTCTCGCTGAGTTCAACGTCGTCATCGACTGGTCTGTCGCTGCCCGGCAGGGGCCAGGGCAGCGCATCACGATCAACCTTCCCCGAAGTGCGCGTGGGCAATTCGTCGACGAGGGCGAGGGTGGGGACCATCGCGGCGGGCAGCTGTCGTCGTAGTTCGGCGTGCGCCTCGGCGACGTCGAAGCCGGGATCGGCCGACACGAGATAGCCGACGAGCAGACTGTTGCCAGCCGCGGACTTGCGGACCGCGGCCGCGGCTCCGCTCACGCCGGGCAGGTTCTGCAGAGCGTTGTCGATCTCGCCGAGTTCGATGCGCCGTCCGCCGACCTTCACCTGGTCGTCGGCGCGGCCCATGAACAACAGGCCGGCGGTGTCCAGGCGCACGAGATCGCCGCTGCGATAGGCGCGTTCCCAGCCGAGCGTGGGCATCGGTGCGTACTTCTCCGCGTCCTTCGCGGGATCGAGGTAGCGTGCCAGGCCGACGCCGCCGATAACCAGTTCGCCGACCTCGCCTTCGGCCACCGGCTGGCCCTGGGCGTCGACGACCGCGAGATCCCAACCGCGCAGCGGCAATCCGATACGGACCGGGCCGTCACCTCCCAGCGGGGCGGCGCACGCCACGACCGTCGCCTCGGTGGGGCCGTAGGTGTTCCACACCTCGCGGCCGGTGACGGCGAGCCGGTCGGCGAGCTCGGGCGGGCAGGCCTCGCCGCCGAAGATCAACAGCCGCACGGCTTCCAGCGCCTCCGGCGGCCACAGGGATGCCAGCGTGGGAACCGTCGACACGATCGTGATGTCGCGCGCCACCAACCACGGCCCGAGGTCCATCCCGCTGCGGACCAGCGAGCGCGGTGCGGGCACCAGGCACGCGCCGTTGCGCCACGCCAGCCACATCTCCTCGCACGAGGCGTCGAACGCGACCGACAGTCCGGCCAGGACACGGTCGTGCGGGCCGATCGGGGCGTCCGGCAGGAACATGGCCGCCTCGGCGTCGACGAACGCCGCCGCGTTGCGGTGGGTGACCGCGACGCCCTTCGGCTTGCCGGTGGAACCGGAGGTGAAGATGATCCACGCGTCGTCGTCGGGTGTGGGGCGGGCAGGGGGTTGCGCAGGCGTCGACGCCGGTTTCGTCGAACGGGGTCCGTCGGCGTCGACGATGGCGTCGACCTCGGCCTCGCCGAAGACGAGCTCGGCGCGTTCGTCCGGGTCGTCGGCGTCGACCGGCACATACGCGGCGCCGGCATAGAGGGTCGCCAGGATCGCGACGTACAGGTCCCGCGACCCCGACGGCATCCGGATGCCGACCCGGCTTCCCCGCCCGACGCCGACCTCGCCGAGACGTGCGACCGTGCGGCGGACCACGGCCAGCAACTGGCCGTAGGTGAGGGTCATCTCGCCGTCGTCGATGGCCGCGGCATCCGGGTGTGCACGCGCGGTGGCGGTGAGCACGTCGCAGAGGGTGCGCGGCGGGTCTGCCTGTGCAGACAGGAGGAATCGAGGTGGAATGGGCACCTAAACGGCACCTGCCGGGCGCATCCGCGATCTGGTCACGAGTCCGAGAATATAGCCGACGAAGGTGACCGAACGACCTCGACACCATGAACGGCGACCCCGACGAACGGACTGAAACGGACGCTCCCGGGGTGTACGTTCGGGCACAGGAGGAATCTGATGCCCATCGTTCATCACCGTCGGCCGAGCCTGCGGTCGTTCCCCATCTGGTTCGGTGCGCGTGCGCTGCTGAAACCGACCCTGGCGCTGTGGCCGGTCAACAAGCAGGGGCTGGCGGGGCTGTTCCTCATCGACCGCATCTTTGCCGTTGGACCCAAACCCCGCGGCGTGGTCCGTGAGCAGCTGGTCCTCGCCGGGCGACCCGCCGAGCTGATCATGCCGGTCGGACCGTCCCGCCGGGACGGCGACACCGCGATGCTCTACCTGCACGGCGGGGCCTTCGTGGTCTGCGGGCTCGGCACCCACCGATCGATCGCCGCGCGGATGGCGCGGGCGTGTGAGGTGCCGGTGTTCTCACTCGAGTACCGGCAGCTGCCGAAGGCCGGTGTCGGGACGTCCGTCGTGGACGCGGTCGACGCCTACGCGGAGCTGATCAACGAGCGTGGCTTCCGGCGGGTGATCGTCGCCGGTGACTCGGCCGGCGGTTTCTTGGCCGCGAAGGTGGTCGAGGCCGCCGCAGCCCGCGGCCTGCCCACACCCACGGCGCTGATCGGGTTCTCGCCGCTCCTCGACATGGACCTGGGGGTCCACCCGGACCGTTCGAGTCGATCCGACGCCTATCTGCCCAAGTCGAAGATGGCCCGGCTGGCGCCCCAGTTCGACCAGGGGCCCGTCCAGCTGACCGGTGTGCGCCGCATCGCCGACGCCGATCTCACCTCGTTCCCGCCGACCGTGCTGGTCGCGGCCGAAGGTGAGATGCTCGAGCCCGACGTCATCGACCTCGTCGAGTCGCTCGACGCTGCGGGCGTCACGGCCGTGGCGCACCTCTACGCATGGCAGGTGCACGCCTTCCCGGTGTTGAGCGCCCGCCACCCGGAGACCCTGGACGCGGTCGAGGTGACCGCGGCCTTCGCCGCCGAAGCGATCCGAGAGGGCAAGAGCACTGACGAGCGAACGGGCAAACGGGCCGGCTGACGGGGTGAGTGCCCCGAACCCGGCGACTCCGGATGCGGTGAACCCGGGGCAGTCGTACGCCGACGAGCTGGAGACCAGACCGCCAGGCGCAGTGGACGCCCGATTCACCCTCGCCGCCGAACGAACGCTGCTCGCCTGGGTCCGGACCGCACTCGGCTTCATGGCGGCCGGTATCGCGGTGGTCTACCTCGCTCCCGACGAGACGACGCCGATGGTCGACATCACGCTCGGCGTCGTGATGGTCGGACTCGGTGCCTCGCTGGCGGTTCTCGGGGCCTGGCGGTGGCGACGGACCACGCGAGCGCTGACCTCCGGTGGCGAGATGCCGGGGCCGACGCAGGTCATGCTTGTGGTCGCTGCGATAGTGGTGGTGGCCGTCCTCGTCGCGGTTGCCATGGTGATCCAGTCCTGACCTGCGCTCCACAACGGCACGCTGCCCATGTCGGCGGCCGCGACCATCAGCTGTCCACCACTGCAGGAGATCATCGTGACCACCGGCCCCGACTTCTCGCGGAGCGCGCAGACGTTCTCGATGACGCTGACCATCGTCGGCGCGACCATCCTCATCTTCTGCATCGGCTGGCTGACGGTCGGCTGGTGGCAGGACGGCCGGTGGTTCTGGGTGGTCGTCGGGATCGCCGTGGTCGTCGTGAACGTCGTGCTGATCGCCATGCAGCTCCGCCGCCGCCTCGGTGAACGGGTCAAGGACACCGACGATCGCCCCCGGCGCCGCGGCCTGATCGACAACTTCGACGACCTCGACGACTGAGCTCACCCCTGCTCCCTGATCCGAGAGAACGACATATCCATTGCTCCCTGAGGTGCGAGGAGCGCAAGCGACGCCCTCCCTATGCTCCCTGAGGTGCGAGGAGCGCTAGCGACGAGCCACGAAGGGCTTGGCGACGCATCTCACCAGGACCCTTCGTGACGGCCTCCGCAAGCTCCGGCCTCCTCAGGGAGCAGTGGTTGGGCTCGCTTCGCTCGCAACTCAGGGAGCAGTGGTTGGGCTCGCTTCGCTCGCACCTCAGGTAGCAGGAAACCAGGCCGCGTCTGCCACCGCTCCCTGAGGAGCGGCCGGAGCTTGCGGAGCCCGCGTCACGAAGGGTCACGCCGTCAGCGAATCCGAGTCCTCGGCGAACTGCGTCCGGTAGAGCTCGGCGTAGCGTCCGTTGCGCGCCAGGAGCGTCGGATGATCACCGCGTTCGACGACACGCCCGGCTTCGAGTACGACGATCTCGTCGGCGGCCCGGATCGTCGAGAGCCGGTGCGCGATGACGATCGAGGTCCGTCCCTCGAGGGCCTCGCCGAGCGCCGCCTGGACCGCCGCCTCCGACGTCGAATCGAGATGCGCGGTCGCCTCGTCGAGGATGACCACCGACGGTTGTGCGAGCAGCAGACGGGCGATCGTCATGCGTTGGCGCTCACCGCCGGACAGCCGGTACCCGCGTTCGCCGACGACGGTGTCCAGTCCGTCGGGCAGTGAGCCGACCAGCTCGTCGAGCCGAGCCCGTCGCAGTGCGTCCCAGATCTCGTCATCAGACGTGTTCGGCTGGGCGAGCACGAGATTCGCCCGGATGGTGTCGTGGAAGAGGTGGCCGTCCTGGGTGACGAGACCGACGGTTCGATGGACCGATGCGGTCTGCAGTTTCCGGATGTCGACTCCGGCCAGCTGGATCGAGCCCTCGTCGACGTCGTAGAGGCGGGTCGCGAGACTCGCGATGGTCGACTTGCCGGCACCGGAACTGCCCACGAGAGCCACCATGCTGCCGGCCGGGACATCGAGGTCGACACGGTGCAGGACCGTCGTGCCGGCCCGATTGTCGAGTTGGGCAACCTCTTCCAGCGATGCCAGCGACACCTTGTCCGCCGCCGGATAGGCGAAGGACACGTCGTCGAATCGGACGGACACCGGCACGGGCCGCCCGCTCTCGGTGCCGGGCACCGGTACCGCGTCGGGTGCGTCGGCGATGAGGGGTTGTAGGTCCAGGACCTCGAAGACGCGCTCGAAACTGACGAGGGCGCTCATGATCTCGACGCGTGCGTTCGCCAGGGCCGTGAGCGGTGCGTACATCCGGGTGAGCAACAGGGCCAGGGAGACGACCGCGCCCGCGGACAGATGATCCTGTACCGCAAGCCATCCGCCGAGCCCGTAGACCAGGGCGAGGGCCAGCGCCGACACCAGCATCAGCGTCGTCATGAAGTACGCCTGCAACATCGACCGTCGTACGCCGATGTCGCGCACCCGGTCGGCGCGGTCGGCGAACTCGCGCGACTCGAGATCGGGACGCCCGAACAGTTTCACCAGCGTGGCGCCGGGGGCGGAGAAGCGCTCGGTCATCTGTGTCGACATGCGGGCGTTGTGTTCGGCGGCCTCGCGGGAGAGTGCGGCCATGCGCCGGCCCATCCGTCGCGCCGGTATCACGAAGACCGGCAGCAGGATCAGCGCCAGCAACGTGATCTGCCAGCTGATCGCGATCATGACGCCCAGCGTCAGGGTGAGGGTGACGATGTTCGAGACGACGCCGGACAAGGTGTCGCTGAATGCCCGCTGGGCGCCGATGACGTCGTTGTTGAGCCGGCTTACCAGGGCCCCGGTGCGGGTGCGGGTGAAGAACGCGATCGGCATCCGCTGCACGTGGTCGAAGACAGCTCGCCGTAGGTCGAGGATGAGACCCTCCCCGATGTTCGCCGACAGCCACCGGACCCCGATTCCCGCGGCGGCCTCGGCGACGGCGATCAGCGCGATGGCGACCGCGAGTCCGACGATCATCATCTCCGAGCCGCTCTCGGTGATGACGTTGACGACGCGACCCGCCAACAGCGGGGTCACGACGGTCAGCACCGCGGTGAAGACCGACAGCAGGAGGAACCATCCGATCCGGCGTCGGTGCGGTCGGGCGAACCCACCGATACGGCGAAGTGTCACCCGGCGGTCGCCCCGTAATCGCTTGCTGCTGGGCTGGGTGGAGGACTTGTACATCATGTCCCAGGCCACGGACTGCATACTCATGCCGTCCACGGTAGAACTTAAACCCAACTTGAGGTCCAGCTTGTTCGCTGCCAGAGGAATCCCGAGTGCGAACATGCTGGGTCGCCCCGGCCGGCTGAGGTCCCGTCCGGCTCCCGACGTCGGCGTCTGTCCGCATGCTCTACGTTGGTATGCGAGGTCACACGACGATGGGGCCGACTCCGCAGACCGGCCCGCGCCGGCGGGTGAGGGCCGGTGGCAAAGGAGCGATGGACATGGCAGAACTCAAGCTCGGTTTCAAGGCATCGGCGGAGCAGTTCGATCCGCGCGAGCTGGTGGAGATCGCGGTCGCGGCCGAAGAGCACGGCATGGATTCGGTTGCGGTGAGCGATCACTTCCAGCCCTGGCGGCACAACGGCGGCCACGCCCCGTTCTCGCTGGCCTGGATGGCGGCGGTCGGCGAGCGCACCAAGCGCGTGCAGATCGGCACCTCGGTCATGACCCCGACCTTCCGCTACAACCCCGCGGTCATCGCGCAGGCCTTCGCCACGATGGGCTGCCTCTACCCCGGACGCATCATGCTCGGTGTCGGCACCGGCGAGGCGCTCAACGAGTGCGCGACCGGGTTCCAGGGAGAGTGGCCGGAGTTCAAGGAACGTTTCGCGCGCCTGCGCGAGTCGATCAAACTCATGCGCGAACTGTGGACCGGCGAAGAGGTCAACTTCGACGGCGAGTACTACCACACGCAGGGCGCCTACATGTATGACATTCCCGAGCAACCGATCCCGGTTTACGTCGCCGCCGGCGGGCCGGTGGTCGCACGCTATGCCGGGCGTGCCGGCGACGGTTTCATCTGTACCTCGGGCAAGGGGCCCGAGCTCTACACCGAGAAGCTGCTGCCCGCGGTCGCCGAGGGTGCGGCAAAGGCCGAGCGCGATGTCGACACCATCGACAAGATGATCGAGATCAAGATCTCCTACGATCCCGATCCCGAACTGGCGCTGGAGAACACCCGGTTCTGGGCCCCGCTGTCGCTGACCCCGGAGCAGAAGCACAGCGTCAACAGCTCGACCGAGATGGAGCGGCTGGCCGACGAGCTCCCGATCGAGCAGGTCGCCAAGCGGTGGATCGTCTCCTCCGACCCCGACGAGGCCGTCGAGAAGGTCAAGTTCTACACCGACGCCGGACTCAACCACCTCGTCTTCCACGCCCCCGGCCACGACCAGCAGCGGTTCCTGGAGAACTTCGAACGCGACCTCGCCCCGCGCCTGCGCAAGCTCGGCTGATCACGAAAACCCCTGCGCGACAGCGGCGTCGAGCATCTCGAGCACCCGTTGGACGGGCGGCAGGTCGAGTCCGCTCTGTCGTACCCGGACCCGCACCTCGCGTGCGGGCGTCGGGTCGACGATGGGAACTGCCGTGACGCCGGGCGGCAGGTCGACGAGCGCGAGCCGGGGGACGACGGTGAGTCCGACCCCGGCCGCGACGAACCGTATCGCGGTCGGGTAGTCCTGGGTCTCGACGCTGAAGTCGGGTACGAAACCGACCGACGTACATGCGTCGAGCACTGCCTGCCGGCAGGGTCCCCGCGCCACGTCGTTGTCGACCCACGGCACCTGGGACAGTTCGCGCAGGGTCACCGACTCCAGCGCCGCCCATGCTGAATCCACGGGTACGACAGCGGAATACGGGTCGGTGGTCAGCCGGCGTCCGACGAACCCGGCCACGTCCGCGGACGGGCGTTGACTGTCCTCGACATAGATCTCGATGTCGGGTGCCGCCGACGACGGGCCCATCAGCTCGATGAGGCGGAGATCCAGTCGCAATCCGGGGAACTCGCGCGAGATGGTGGCGACGATCGGCGGGATCCAGGTGGCGCCCGCCGAGGCGAAGTAGTTGATGCGCAGCTGACCGAGCCGGCCGTCGCGCAGCTCCGAGATCAGACCGTCGATACGGGCGATCTGCTCGAAGACGGTGTCGGACTCGCGGGCCAGGATGGTGCCGGCCTCGGTGGGCACGATGCCGCGACCGTCTCGCTCCACCAGCGACAACCCGGTCTCGCGCTGCAGGGTGGCGATGTGCTGGCTGACCGCTGACGGCGTGTATCCGAGCGAGGCCGCGGCTCCGCCGATGGACTGCTCGCCGATGACCGAGCGCAGAACCCGGAGGCGGTGGATGTCGACCATGGAGCGACGATACCGCGGCGACTGTGCAGCGGCGCTGAAATGTTCGGAACAAGTATTCACTTGTCCTGAAGTGCCGGATGAGTGAATCTGGAACACATGTCCTCGCGCCCGACACCGGCATCGGCTGGGTCCGCCACCGCATCCCTGCCGGCTCTGGCCGCCGTCGTCACCGTCGTGCTGTGGGCGTCGGCGTTCATCGGCATCCGCGCGCTCGGTGACACGTTCTCGCCGGGTTCCATGGCGTTCCTGCGGTTGCTGGCGGCGGTGATCCCGCTGACGCTCATCGTGGTGGTGGTACGTCTGCGCCCACGGACAACCGGGGCGCCGGCCCGTCCGCTGCTACCGCGCGGCCGTGCGCTCGCACTGGTGACGGCGTACGGGGTCGCCTGGTTCGCGGGTTACACCGTCCTGCTGAACTGGGCCGAGCGTCACCTCGACGCCGGGACCGCGGCGCTGCTGGTGAACCTGGCGCCGATCCTCGTGGCCGTCGCCGCGGGACTGTTTCTCGGAGAGGGGTTTCCGCGTCATCTCGTGATCGGTATGACGATCGCCTTCGCTGGTGTGGTGCTGATCGCCGTCGGCGGGTCCGCCACCGCGGACGCGCACGCCGACTGGCTCGGCATCGTGCTCGGGGTCGGCGCGGCGGTTCTGTACGCGACCGGGGTGCTGATCCAGAAATCGGCCCTACGCAGCGTCGACGCGCTGACCGCGACCTGGCTCGGTGCGGTCGCCGGTCTCGTGGCCACCGCGCCCTTCGCCCCCGTGGCCGTCACCGAACTGTCCGGCGCCGAGTCGGGGGCGATCTGGGCGGTGATCTACCTCGGGGTCGGGCCGACCGCGATCGCGTTCTCCACGTGGGCCTATGCGCTGGCCCGCACTGATGCGAGTGCGATGGCGGCCACCACCCTCGTGGTCCCCGCAATCGTCATCGTCCTGTCGTGGGCGCTGCTCGACGAGTTGCCCACCGGTGTCGGCATCGTCGGCGGACTCCTCTGTCTCGGCGGGGTCGCCATCGCCCGGCGGTTGCTGCGGATGAGGCCGCGTACGGGCCGGTCGGCGCGTAGCCTGGACGTGTCGTCGCCGACGATGACGCCCTCCGATATACGACGCGTTTCCGGCACGACCGCAACCGAGGAGACATCGCCATGCGCAAGTTCGTCGCCGGCCTCGCCATCGGCGGATCGCTGACTTTCGCCACGGCGACAACGCTTCTGGCTGTCGACTCGGAGTCGCCCGCGGCGTCGCCCAGTGTGAACTGCGGACCGCTCGCCGGTTCCGGACCGATCCCCGGGTGTTCGTACCGCGTCGACGGGACCCGGTTGCAGATCAGTCTCTACAACAATGCGACGCGCAATCCGGCGGTGGAATGCACCCTCACACCCAGCGGCGCGGTCCATCCCACGGCCGCCACCACGATGGGGCCGGGGTCGCGTGGGGCCCTCACGGCGTCGGTGTACCCGAATGTGCCGAGGACCTTCGTCGTCCATTGCCTCGGCGGCGGTGCGGGCGCCGACCGCGTGGACCGGCAGACCACGATCACCGCGCGCGCCGAGACGCCGGAGCCGGCGCGTACGACGCCTTCGGTCCGCCGTACGTCACCGGCGCCTGTCCCGTCGGCGCCTTCGACGTCATCCGAGCCGGAGGGCCCCGCCGAGATCACCACGACACCTCCGACCACCGAGGACGCCGCACCGGAGCGCGCCGTGACCACGACGACCACCACGACGGTTCCCGCCGCATCCTGATTCGCTACGGTTTTCGCATGGATCGTGACCGCATGGTGGATGTCGGAGTCGGGCTGGTGTCCCGGTTCGGGGCCAAGACGCTGAGTCTGACGTCGGTGGCCCGGCACGCCGGGGTGGCGCGGGCGACCGCCTACCGGATGTTCGGCGGCCGCGAAGCGCTGGTCACGGCCATCGTGGAACGCGAGGTGTCGCTGCTGCGGGTCAAGTTGATCGAATGGTCGGCGACCGCGCCCGACGCCCCGGGCAAGATCCACGCGCAGGTGGTGAACGTGCTGCCCTACATCCGCAACCACGACGCGTTGCAGTACGTGCTGCGCAAGGAGCCGGAGGAAGTGGTCCGCGCGCTCGTCGCCACCAACGATTCGGCCGGGCCCACGCTCATCCATCAGATCGTGTCGGAGGCCCTGCCCGATCTGGAACCCGAGATCGGGGACCAGCTGTTCCCCACCCCGCGGGGGGCCGCGGAGTTCCTCGTGCGCACCATCTACTCCCTCATGCTCATCCCCGACAGCTTCCTGAGTGACGAGCAGATCGCCGAACTGGTCGTGCGGGCGATCGTCCGAGACGACACCGAGAGCGGTGGCGCGCCGACGGGCGGCAACCGGCCGGGCCCGGTCCGATGACCGGCGAGCACGGATCCGACGAAACCGCGATCCCCGTCGTGGGGATGCTTCGGCCGCGCTGGGGAGACCCGGCGCGCACGGCCGAACTGCCCGGCGCCGCGGCTGCGCTGGCCGGGGACCGGAAAACCGACGCCGGCGTCGATCCGGACACCATCTCGCCGGCTCGGTTGGCGGTCGATGCTGCTGTCCGCGAAGAGATCTCGGCTGTCGTCGGCACCGACCACGTCTCCGACGCGGACGCGACACGGGTACAGCACACGCGCGGGTACTCCACCCCGGACACCCTGCGGTTGCGCGCGGGTGACGCCGACGACGCGCCCGACCTCGTCGTGTACCCGGGCGACCACGAGGAAGTGGTCGCGATCCTGCGGGTGTGTTCGAAGCGACGGATCGCGGTGGTGCCGTTCACCGGCGGGACATCCGTGGTGGGTGGGTTGACACCCGACCGCGCCGGATTCGACGGCGTGATCAGTCTCGACCTGCGCCGCCTCGACCGCGTGGTGGAGATCGACGAGATCTCCCGGACGGCGACCCTGCAGGCCGGTCTGCGCGGACCCGCGGCCGAGGCGCTCCTGCGCGAGAAGGGTTGGACCATCGGTCATTTCCCGCAGTCCTATGAGGGCGCCGGGATCGGTGGCTATGCCGCGACTCGCTCGGCCGGCCAGTCGTCGGCCGGATACGGGCGCTTCGACGAGATGGTCGAGGGCCTCGTGTTGGCGACTCCGCGCGGAACCATCGAACTCGGTACCGCGCCGCGGTCGGCGGCCGGACCCGACCTGCGTCAGCTCGTCCTCGGGTCGGAGGGCGTGTTCGGTGTCATCACGAGCGTGCAGATCCGTATCCGCCCGGCCCCGACGACCCGCGTCTTCGACGCCTGGCGGTTCGCCTCGTTCGCCGAGGGCGCGACCGCTCTCCGTCGGCTGGCCCAAGACGGTCCCCTGCCGACGGTGCTCCGGCTGTCCGACGAGGTGGAGACGGCGTTGAATCTCGCTGATCCCGCCGGCGCCGGGAGCGAAGCGAGCGGGCCGGATGACGCCGGCGCCGGGAGCGGTGAGGGCGATGGTGATGGCGATGGCGATGGCGATGGCGGCGGGTGTCTGGTCGTCGCCGGGTACGAGGGTGCGGCCGACGAGGTGGCGCGGCGACGCGATGCGGCATCGTCGGTGTTGATCGACGCCGGTGGCGGGGCGCTGGGGGAGGGTCCCGGAGAGGCCTGGCGGACAGGACGTTTCGCGGGACCGTACCTTCGCGACCCGTTGCTCGATGCCGGGGTGTTGGTCGAGACGCTCGAGACCGTCGCGTTCTGGTCGCGGCTGCACGACGTGCGCGCCGCGGTGACGGCCGCGCTGACGGACTCGCTCACTGCCTCGGGTACGCCGCCGCTGATCATGTGCCACGTGAGTCACGTCTACGCGTCGGGTGCCTCGCTGTACTTCACGGTCGTCGCACCGTTCGCCGACGACCCGCTGGCGCAGTGGGGGGCGGCGAAAGTCGCGGCCAATTCCGCGATCCGGGCGTCCGGTGCCAGCATCACCCATCATCACGCGGTCGGGCGGGATCACCGTGACGCGTACCACGACGAGATCGGGCCCCTGGCCCTGGACGCGTTGCGGTCGGTCAAGGCGTCGCTCGATCCCGACGGTGTGTGCAATCCGGGTATTCTCCTCTGACGCCCGACTCCGGGACCGGGGTTGCCCGGTCCGTCCGCCACTATGCTGGGGCGCATGGCCACGGATAGAGTCCAGACCGCCGACGCCGACGGACCCGCGAGCGCGGATCAGATCGTCGCCGACCCCACGACCAGCATCTACATCGCCTCGGCCGAAGGCGAGACCGGTAAGTCCATCGTCGCGCTGGGGTTGCTGGCCCTGCTGTCGGCGACCGGCGGGCGGGTCGGGGTGTTCCGTCCGATCTCGCGGACGGCCGCGGAGGATCGTGATCCGATCCTCGATCTCCTCCTCGACTACGAATCCGCCGACCTCCCGTACGAGGACTGTCTCGGTGTCACCTACGAGGAGGTGCACAACGATCCCGAAGGTGCGGTCGCCGAGATCGTCGCGCGCTTTCACGCCATCCAGTCCCGCTGCGACCGCGTGGTCATCGTCGGTTCGGATTACACCGACGTCGGCACCCCGTCGGAGCTGAGCTACAACGCCCGGATCGCCGCGAATCTGTCGGCGCCGATGGTGTTGGCGATCAAGGCGATCGACCGGTCGCCGGAAGAGATGCACGGTCTGGCCGAGGGGCTGATCGCCGAGGTGACCGCTGCCCATGCCACCCCCGTCGCCCTGGTTGCCAACCGGTGCGACCCCGACCGCCTCGACGAGATCCGGGACCAGTTGCGCAGCACCGGGATTCCGGCGCTGTGCCTACCCGAGGAGCCGGTGCTCTTCGCCCCCACGATGGGGGAGCTCAAGGAGGCGCTCGGCGCGACGATGTACAGCGGTGACGAGGAATTGCTCGACCGCGAGGCGCTCCGGGTGATGGTCGGTGGCATGACCGTCGAGCACATCCTGGAGCGGCTCACCGACGGCACCGTGGTCATCACGCCCGCCGACCGGTCGGATGTTCTCCTGGCACTCGTGAACGCCAACACCGCACAGGGTTTCCCGCGTCTCGCCGGCATCATCCTCAACGGCGGACTCAAACCGCACCCGATGATCGAGGCGCTGGTGAGCGGGTTGAAGCCGACCCTGCCGATCATCAGCTGCCCGCAGGGCACCTACGACACCGCGCGTACCGCCGCTCACACGCGCGGCAAGGTGGGGGTGGGCTCGGTACACAAGATCGAGGCCGCACTGGCGATGATGGAGACCCATGTCGACCCCGAGAAGGTCATGCGCAACCTCAACGTGTCGACGCCGACCGTGGTGACGCCGCAGATGTTCGAGTACCGCCTGATCTCCCGTGCGCGCGCCGACCGAAAGCACATCGTGTTACCGGAGGGCGACGATGACCGGATCCTGCGGGCCGCCAACAGGCTTGCGCGGCGCAGCGTTGCCGACCTCACTCTGCTCGGTGATCCCGAAGCGGTGCGCGAGCGTTCCATCGAACTCGGACTCGACCTCTCCGACGTCACGGTCATCGACCCGGCCGAGTCGGAGTATCTCGACGAGTTCGCCCGGATCTACACCGAGCTGCGCAAGCACAAGGGTATGGATCTGGAACGGGCACAGGAGAAGATGCGGGACGTGTCGTATTTCGGCACGATGATGGTGCACACCGGGCGCGCCGACGGGATGGTGTCGGGGGCGTCGCACACCACGGCCCACACGATCCGGCCGGCCTTCGAGATCATCAAGACCAAACCGGGTGTGTCCACCGTGTCGAGCGTGTTCTTCATGTGCCTGGCCGACAAGGTGCTCGCGTACGGAGACTGCGCCATCGTCCCGGATCCGTCCGACGAACAGCTCGCCGACATCGCCATCTCCTCGGCGCAGACGTCCGCGGCCTTCGGTATCGATCCCCGGGTCGCGATGCTGTCGTACTCCACCGGCACATCCGGATCGGGTGCCGACGTCGAGAAGGTCAAGACCGCAACCGAACTCGTACGCGAGCGGCAACCCGATCTGCTGGTCGAGGGGCCGATCCAGTACGACGCCGCGGTGGAACCCTCGGTGGCGAAGACCAAGATGCCCGACTCGCCGGTGGCCGGCCGTGCGACCGTGCTGATCTTTCCCGACCTCAATACGGGCAACAACACGTACAAGGCGGTGCAGCGCAGCGCGGGCGCGGTCGCGATCGGTCCGGTGCTGCAGGGCTTGAACAAGCCGATCAACGACCTGAGCCGCGGCGCCCTCGTCTCGGACATCGTGAACACGGTCGCCATCACCGCGATCCAGGCCCAGCAGGAGGGCGTGGACCCACTCGCCGAGAACGCCGCCTCCGCCGAGGCCGAGGGTCCCCGATGAGCGGGGCGTCGGGTGCGGTGCTGGTGCTCAACGCCGGCTCGTCGTCGCTGAAATACCAACTGGTGCAACCGGCGGACGGCACGGTGATCGCGGAGGGCATCGCGGAGCGGATCGGCGACTCCGGTTCGTCGATGACACACGAACAGAATGGTGAGACGGTCACCGAGACATTGGAACTCGACGATCACCTCGCCGCGGTCCGACGCGCGGAGCGCTTCTTCGCCGGCAACGGAACCGATCTGGCCGACGCGGGACTGAGCGCGGTCGGACATCGGGTGGTGCACGGTGGCCGGTCGTTCTACGAGCCGACGGTGGTGACCCCCGAGGTGATCTCGGAGATCGAGCGGATCTCCCCGCTGGCGCCGCTGCACAATCCGGCCAACCTGGTCGGCATCCTGGCGGCCCGGGAGTTGCTCCCCGACGTCCCCTCGGTGGCCGTGTTCGACACCGCGTTCTTCCACGGGCTCCCTGATGCGTCGGCGACATACGCGATCGACCGCGCGGTCGCCGACGAACATGCCATCCGCCGCTACGGTTTTCACGGCACCAGCCACGAATACGTCTCCGGTCGGGTGGCCGAGTTCCTCGACCGCGACCCGGCGTCGCTGAACCAGATCGTGCTGCACCTGGGCAACGGCGCGTCGGCGTCGGCCATCGCGGGCGGGCAGCCGATCGACACGTCGATGGGGATGACCCCGCTCGAGGGGCTGGTGATGGGGACCCGCAGCGGTGACCTCGACCCCGGACTGGTCCTGCATCTGAACCGGGTGGCGAACCTGTCCGTCGACGAGATCGACACGCTGCTCAACAAGCGTTCGGGACTTCGAGGTCTGTGCGGCGAGAACGACTTCCGCGCCATCACCGAGCTGATGGACAACGGTGACGACGCCGCCCGACGCGCCTTCGACGTCTACATCCACCGCCTGCGCCGTTATATCGGTGCCTACGCCTTCGCCCTCGGACGTGTCGATGCCATCACCTTCACGGCCGGTGTGGGGGAGAACTCCGCGGTCGTCCGCGCCCGTGCGCTGGCGGGGTTGGAAGGGTTCGGGATTGTCGTCGATGACGAGCGAAACGCGGTGCGTGGCAAGGAGGCCCGACGCATCTCGGCGGATGACAGTGCGGTAGAGGTCCTTGTGGTTCCGACCAATGAGGAGCTGGCCATCGCGCGGCAGTCGGCGGCGGTGGTGGCGGACTGATCCTCGGCCGCAGGTGCGAGAATCGGCTGCCCTACCACGCGCCACCGACAAGATGCTCGCTGCGAATGGACAACGAAAAACGTTGCACACCAGCGCTATAGCGTCTACACTCGAACATGTATTCGTGCAATCGTCTCCGGGGGTGACAATGTCTGACGAATCAATCACGCCGCAACCACGCGCCGTCGATTTGGTGGCCGAGCTGCACGCGACCCTTGACAAACTGCAGACCGTCGACTTGTCCCAGTGCACCGACGAAGAACTGATGGAAGTCGCCGCCGCTACCGAACGCGCGATCGCTCGAACCACTTACGCCGGCGACCGGCAAGTCGCCGAAATCGAGGCTCGTGATCTGCCCCGCAAGACCGGCTGCCGCACTCTGATGCAGTTCATGACCCATCGGCTGCGGATCTCCAACCCGATGCGTCGACGCAAGCAGCTGAACGCCACCGCCGCGCTGACTTGCCTCAACGGCGACCGTCTCGAACCTGAACACCCCACGCTGGCAGAGGCTTTCGCCACCGGATCCGTGGGGACCGGGCACGTCCAGGCCGCCATCGATGTCCTCGACCAGATCCCGCATGCTGTCGAACACGACGTGAAAGTCGCCGCCGAACGACAGATGGCCGAGATCGCCGAAGCCCACACGCCTGCCGAGATCACCCAGCTCGGCTCGCGGCTGCTTGCCCACCTCGATCCCGACGGCACCCTGTCCGACGACACCGACCAGAAACGACGCCGCGGCCTGTGGATCGGACGGCAACGAGCCGACGGCACCGCCAAGATCTCCGGCACCCTGACACCCGCACTCCACGCCCGGCTCACGATGATGTTCGCCGTCTGGGGCAAACCAGGACTCAACAACCCCGACGACCCCGCCTCACCCCAAGGCCCGGCCGGTACCGCCGACCCCGACGCCCTGGCGTCGGCAGCCGACCGCGACGGGCGCACTCTCGCCCAGACCAATCACGACGCGCTCGACGCCGCACTGGCCGCCGGTTTCGCCGACGGCGCACTCGGTACCTCGCACCGCGGGCTACCCGTGCAACTGATCATCAAAGCCGACCTCTCCGACCTGATCCGGGGTGCCGGACTCGCAACCACCGCCACCGGCACCCTGCTGCCCATCCGGGACCTGATCGCGATGGCCGGTGACGTCCAGCCATGGTTGGCGATCTTCAAAGACGCCACCACTGTGCCGCTGCACTTCGGACGGGGCAAACGTCTGGCCACCCGCGAACAGCGCCTCGTCTCTTTCGCCCGTCCCGACGGGGAAGTGTGTTCGGCACCCGGCTGCGATCAGCCCGCCACCCACATCGAGCTTCATCACGCCGAACGGGACTGGGCCAAGGGCGGTCTCACCGACATCGACGACCTCGCCCCGGCCTGTCCCCGTCATAACCGGATGGTCGGCGACAATCCCGGCCAGTACACCACGCACATCGAGCGCTCCGGACCTGATGAAGGCCGCTGCGTCTGGCGATTGAACGCCGAACCCGGCGCCCCACCCAATCCCGGTCGCCTGAACCGCCGACCCGACATACCGCGGCGGTTCGCAGAACACCTGAACACCGTGCGCGACGAGATCCACGGACCGACCACACAAGGGTTTCGCGGGCTCGGTCGCCGGACCCTTCGTGACGCGCCCTCCGCAAGCTCCGGGCGCTCCTCAGGGAGCAGGGGTGACGCGCTCTCCGCAAGCTCCGGGCGCTCCTCAGGGAGCAGTGCTACCGCGCCCTCCGCAAGCTCCGGGCGCTCCTCAGGGAGCAGGGGTGACGCGCCCTCCGCAAGCTCCGGGCGCTCCTCAGGGAGCAGGGGGCCCGGCGATCAAGCACGCCGCTCATGGCTGAAAACCAGCCACGTCATCGACGTCCGGCCACCACGGCGCGTGCGCAGCACCCGTCCGTCACCGGTCGAGGCCCACCTCGCGGAGCTCCTCGGCGACGACCCGCTGGTACGCAACGCAACAGGGACGTTCTTCGGACAGCCCTAGAACAACGTATTCGGCCGGACGTAGTTGGCGAGGTCGACGAGCATGAACCGGTGGTCCCGGTTGGTGCGGGTCAGGCGGGCCAGCTGGCGCAGCGAACGTTCGGTGCCGGTGCGAATGCCGTACTCGGTGAACGGGAAACCGAGCAGCGTCGAGGGCTCGTTGTCCTGCTTGGCATCGTCGGGATTGTCGTGGATCCAGCCCAGTGCGGTGCCCAGCACGATGAGCAGCATCCGGGCCTTGCGCGGTTCGGTGTCCGGGATCTGCTCGAGACGGCGTGCGGCCTCGACGATCTGCTCGCGGGTCACCTGCGAGGTGGGTCGCCCGTGCACGAGCGCGATGATCGCCGTGGCGCGCGCGGTGTTGAAGTGGCGGCTGGTGGCCGGCACCTCGTCGAGCGGCTGGATCGCGGCATCAATGTCACCGGCCGCCACGGCGAGCCGGGCCAGACCGAACGCGGCGGTCACGATGCTGTGATCGGTCAACCACAGATCGTGATAGTGATGTTGCGCAACGTCATACAGTTTGGTGATCTTCTCTGCGGACTTCGCCGGGCCCTTCTCGTCGGCGAGCCAACGGCCGATGAGTTCGGCGGTGCCGGCGACGGCGAGCTTGGGCGCGACCTCGCCCGGCATCGCGCCGAGGACCTCGTCGAAGCGTTCGTAGGCCAGTTCGGGTTCGTCGTTCATCAACGCGCAGATGCCCATGTACCACTCGACCCGCCACGAATCGCCGTGGTGGGCGCGGACTTCCTGGAGAAGGGCGAGCGCGGTGTCGACGTCGTCGAGTTGCAGATGCGCGCGGGCCTCGGCGAGATCGATCTCCCGTGACGGGTGGGCGTTCTTGACCGGCCGGCCGCCGAAGAGCGAGGCGAAACCCTCTGCCCGGGCGGTGTTGATGGAATCCAGGGTCTGTCGCGGGTCGGACAGCGCCGCCGAGGTGAGCAGGCTCGCCGCCGGGTCGAGGGGGTTGACCAGCGGGACGGGCAGGGCGTTGGCGATGTCCACCGGATCGTAGAACGCCGCCTGATCGGGGTCGAAGAAGCCATCGACCGGCGCGAGCATCAGGTCGGTGCCGAACGTCGAGCGCTGCGGGGTGAAGACCGTGGACAGCGCGGGCCGCGGGACCCCCGTGTGCACGGCGACAGTCTCGCGCAACACATTCAGCACCTGGGTGCTCATCTCCTCTGCGGAGACGAACCGATCGGCCGGGTCGGGGGCGGTGGCGCGTTGCAGGAGGCGGTAGTACGACGGATTATTCCGGAAGACAGGCGTTTTCGACGCGGCGGGCAGACCGTCGACGTAGCGTCCGTTCCGCATCTCCATCGGCACGGTCAGGACTGCGAGGGTGCGTCCGATGCTGTAGATGTCGGTCGCGATCTGCGGTCCGGTCTTCACGATCTCCGGTGCCTGGAACCCGGGCGTGCCGTACAGGTGCCCGTAGCCGTTGATCGGCGAGACCGCACCGAGGTCGATCAGCTTCACCTCGTCGCTGCCGACCATGATGTTCTCGGGTTTCACGTCGTTGTAGACCAGGCCGACCGAGTGCAGATAGCCCACGGCGAGAAGCACTTCCAGGATGTAGGCCAGGCCCTGCTCCACCGACAGCAGGGAGTTGTCCGGATCGCCCGCGGTGATCTGTTTGAGCGTCTGGCCGCCGATGTACTCCATCACGATGTAGCCGAAGCGGTCATCGTCGTCGACGTGCTCGACGAAATTGTAGATCTTGACGATCCCGGGATGGTTGACCGAGGCGAGGAACTGCCGTTCCGCGACCGCGACGCGCTGCGCCTCCGAATCCGAGGAATTCAGCAGGCCTTTGAGGACGACGGGCCGGTCGCTCACGTTGCGGTCGATGGCCAGGTAGATCCAGCCGAGGCCGCCGTGGGCGATGGCGCCGGCGATCTCGTACTGGTCGGCGACCAATGTTCCGGGAGCCAGTCCCGGGACGAAGGAATACCGGGCGCCGCAGTTGCCGCAGTCGCCGGTCGGGGGACCGGCGCCTTCGCCCTCGGCTCGACCGACGGGTTTGCCGCAGCGCCAGCAGAACCGCTTGCTGTCGGCGATCACCGGGTCGTCGATGACGGCGTCCTCGGGCTCGATGTCGGTGATCTTCGGCATCTCGACCAGGCCGCTGCCGAGCCGCCGCTCGTGCACCGGCGGCCGACGCCGCGGAACCAGACGCCGGCCGAGCGGACCGGAGTCGGGTTCCGGAAGGGGCACGGCCGGAGGTTGCCGTTCGACGCGGTCGGTCCGGTCGTCGGGGTCGACCCCCACGGTGAACACCGGTGCGACGGCCTGGGTTCCGACATCCGGGTCGGTGCGTCGGCCGGGCCGGGGGTCGGTGGTGTCGTCCATGTCGTCGGGGCCCTCGGTCAGAGCCGCCAGGTCGGCCCGCTGGGTGCCGACGTCGACCACCTTCGCGGTCGTCTCGGCGTCCTCACCACCGGGACGGCCACCGCCCGGGCCGGGACCGTCGAGGTCGGCGTCGTCGTCGCCGAGCAGGGCGTCGAGCGAGACCCGCTGGGTGCCGAGGTCGTCGCCCCGTTCGCCGTGGGTGACGTCGTCTGTGTCGTGATCGTTTCGGGCCGCGTCGTCCATGGGGATCAGTCCCGGTAGTACGGCTGGGGAGCGCCGTACCCACTGTCGAGGATGGACAGCACCGGTCCCGGATCTCCTGCCAGCGGCCGGTCACCCGGATGCGCTCGAGCACGCCGTTGACGAACCGGATCATGTCGTCCTGGCCCTTGGGAATCCCGACGCCGTAGAACTCCTCGCCGAGGCTGGGGCCGACGACCCGCAACCACGGATCCTGCGCGGCGAGACCGGCGAGGATCGCGTCGTCGGTGGTCGCCGCGTCGATCTGACCCTGCTGCATCAGGACCAGACAATCGGCCCAGGTCGTCGTGCTGACGATCTTGGCTCGGGGCTGGATGGCCTGGATACGACCGATCGAGGTGGTCCCGCGCGCGGCGCAGACCCGCTTGTCGGCGAGCTGCGCCGGACCGGTCACGTTGGAGTTCTGGAACGACAGGATGCGCTGGGACGCGACGTAATAAGGAGCCGAGAAACTGATGTCGCGCAACCGGTCGCAGGTGATGCTCATCGTCTTGATCACCAGATCGACCGTCATGTCCCGCAGGGCGTCGATCCGCTGCGCCGAGCTCAACACCTGGAACTCGACGCGGCGGTCGTCGCCGAAGATGGCGCCGGCGATCTCGTGCGCGATGTCGACGTCGAAGCCCTGGATGTCGCCGGTGATCGGATCGCGGAAGCTGAACAGGTTGGACCCGATGTCGAGCCCGACGATGAGCCGGCCCCGCTCGAGGATGCCGGCCATCGTCGAATTGATCGGCATCTGAGCAGGCGGCGGCATCTGGGCGGGCGGCCGCAGGGTCAGGGTCGCGTTGCAGGCCTCGGAACTCGGCGGCGGTTCGACGGGCACGTCGAACTGGACGCCGGGCAGCATCGGTTGCCCGGCGGTCGCCGTCGGTGGGGGTGAGTCGGGTGCGGGGAAACGCACGCAGCTGGTGGCGACGAGGCCGGTGAGCGCGAGCAGGACCACGACGGTCAGCAGGCGGCGAGGCGAGGGGACGGTCATCGGTACTCCCGGATGCGCGGGATGAGACCGCCCACGACCGCGACGCCGGCGAAGACGGTGAGCAGCAGGATGCCGGTGCCGGTGAACCCGAGGACCCGTTGCGCGGTGTTGATGTCGTCCCGGAAGGAGTTCCGGGCAGTCGTGATCGCATCGACCAGCGCGGTGTCCACCGCGGTGTAGGCGCGGGCCGAACTGTCCGGTCCGTCGCCGACGGTGTGCAGGCGCGCGAGACCGAAGTTGCCGGTCTGGATGTAGCGGCGGACCGCGGCGTCGGTGCGGCGCCACTCGGTCAGCGCCGCCGTGACCGTGTCCAGTTGTTCGCCGGTGACCGCGCTGTCGCCGTCTTCGGTGCCCTCGCGGACGTCGTCGACGATGTTGCCGATCTCGCTGGTCGCCGCGGAGAAGCTGCGCTCGAGACCGCCCTGATCACCGCGGCGGATGAGCGAGAGCGTCTCGGCCGACCGCGCCTGCTGGGTGAGGATCCGGGCGGCGGTCAGGTCGCGGAGCGGGTCGGCGCCCTCGGTGCGGGCATCGCTGGTGGCGGCCACCGACATCAGACCGGAGGCGAGCAACCACAGGGTCCCGACGCTGAGGGCGAAGATGGCCGCCACGATGCCGATGTTGAACCGCCGCCGGGTCCGCCGCGCCAGGTAGCGCGACGTCAGGACAAGCGCGGCGAGCAGGAACAGGAGCGGCGCATACACGGTCCAGGGTGGACGGGTGAGGGTCTGCTGGGGGTCGGCGATGGCCATCGATCGCCGTTCGTAGAGGCGCTGGGCGGCCGGGAGGATCTGGTCCTGCATCATCGACGACGCCTGGCCGAGATACGCCGATCCCACCGGGTTGCCGAGCCGGTTGTTCGTCCGCGCCGTCTCGATGAGTCCGCTGTAGACCGGGATCGAGGTGGACAGGGTCTCGAGATCGGCGCTGACCGCCTGCTCGGCCCGGTCCGACACCATGCCGGAACCGGGTTCGCTGGAGGTACCGGTGGCCAGGATCAGCGACGACGACGCCGTCGCCAGCGCGTCGGAGTAGCGCTGCCGCAGATCGGGGGTCTCCAGTCCGCCGGAGATGAACGCCGCGTTCGCCGACGCATCGGCGATCGACAGCGAGCTGTAGAGAACCTGCGCGGCCTCGGCGAGCGGTTCGGTCCGATCGATGAGGCGCTGCAGGGTCTGGGTGCGGTCTTCCAGGACCGTCGATGCGTACAGGCCGGTGCTCAGACAGCCGATCGCCAGGATTCCGCAGATGATGATCAGCTTGCCGGGGGTCGTGACGGCGAAGTGGCGCAGGGTCTGGAACGGGGACTGGGCGCGTTCCCGGGCGGTGGCGACGAGTTCGCGTCGGTCGGCGAGCACCTGTCGGATCGGGGGTGAGGCCTGCGCCGGACGGATCGTGCGACCGCCACGCGTCAGCGCCGTCCGCACGGAGGACGCGTCGCCGGTCACCTACCTGATCCCTTCTCAAACGCTGGATCGTCTCCGGTGCGGTCCTACGGTCACCGGTTCCCCGTTCCGGATTCGCGTGACCGGGCGATCAACGTCAGGGGTTGTGTCATCTGGGTCATCGTTCACCGGGTCGTGCGTGTTTCACCCTATGTCATCGTGCCGGGTTCCTCCCGAGTCGACCGGCGCCGCGCCGCCGACCTCGGCGGTTCGCGCGTGCCGGGTGCTCGCCGACGGCACCTCGAGGTTCCTAGCCGCGACGAGAGGGCTTCGCGGTCTCCCTGGCAGGTGTTGCGCATCTCACTTACGGTGGAGGCACCCGGTCGGGGCGACCGGGTTGCGAGGAGGCGTGGTGCGCGGCGACGGCGACGGCTGGGTGATCGATCCCGACGGTTCTCGATACTGGGGTATCCACGGCGCGGCAGGTCTGCTGCTGCGGGCGCCGCTGCCGGACGGATCGACCGGGGTGCTCCTCCAACACCGCGCCGCGTGGTCGCACCAGGGCGGCACGTGGGCGCTGCCCGGCGGGGCCCGCGACTCGCACGAGGGTGCCATCGACACCGCGATCCGCGAGGCAGAGGAGGAAGCCGGGATCACCGCCGACGACCTGCGCGTCGTCGCAGCGGTCGTCACCCTCGAGGCGCCCGGCGGATGGACCTACACGACGGTCATCGCCGAGACGGACTCGCCGGTCCGCACGGTCGCCAACTTCGAATCCACGGAACTGCGATGGGTCGACGAGAAGCGCGTCGATCAACTCCCGCTGCATCCCGCGTTCGGACTCGCGTGGCCCGTTCTCCGCGAGCGGATCGCGATGTTGGATCCCCAGAGCTGATCACCGCTCCCTAAGAGACTGCTGAAATAGTCGGTGTCGTTTCGGTGTGGGGTGAGCGGGTTTGCCTGGTGGGCTGGGATCCTGGTGGGTATGCAGGGTGAGCCGGATCGTCAGGGTGAGTTTCTGGATGTGAACTCGGTCGTCGGGCATTTGCTGGCCGAGGGCAGTGTGTTCGCGTTTTTGGCTGCTCATCGCGAGCAGTTGTTTCCTGCGGAGATGTTCGCGGACCTGTTTCCCAGCGGCCGGGGCCGTCCGTCGATCCCGCCGGCCACGATGGCGTCGGTGATCGTGCTGCAAACGCTGCAGGGTTTGTCCGATCGCGAAGCCGCTGATGCGGTCACTTTCGATCTGCGGTGGAAAGCGGCGTGTGGATTCGTGTTGGGTAACAAAGGTTTTCATCCGTCGACTCTGACGTACTGGCGTCGGCGACTGGCAGCCAGCGATCGGCCGCACCGCATTTTCGAGGTGGTACGCGAGGTCATCACCACCACCGGGGTGCTCGCGGGTAAGAGTCGTCGAGCGCTGGATTCGACGATCTTCGATGACGCGGTGGCCCGCCAGGACGCCATCACCCAGGTGATCGCGGCGATCCGGCGGGTCGCCCGAGAGGTCGACGGTGGTGCGGTGGTGGTCGAGCAGCACGCGACTCGTCTGGCCGCGTTGACCGGCGGCGGCTATGACCGGCCCGGCAAGCCGCGGATCGCCTGGGATGATGAGTGTGCTCAACAGGACCTGATCAGCGCCCTTGTCGAAGATGGGTTGGCCGTGCTCGACGGTCTGGACCTCGAGGCCATCGACAAGGAACCGAGTAACCAGGCCCAGGCGCAGGCGGTGGCATTGCTGGCATTGGTGACCGGCCAGGATGTGGAACCGGCACCAGGTTCTGATGGCACCGACGGACGCTGGCGCATCGCGCCCCGGACCGCCCCGGACCGGGTGATCTCTACCGTCGATACCGACACCCGCCACGCCCACAAAACCCGGGCACGCCAGCAGGACGGGTTCAAGGGCCACATCGTCAATGAACCGGAGACCGGGTTGGTCACCGCGATCGAGATGACCAAAGCCGCTGGTCCGGACACTTCCGACGGAGCAGTCGGGGCACGGTTGTTGCTGAGCGATCCGACCGTCGCCGACGACGCCGACGATCGTGAGGTGCTGGGTGATTCAGCGTATGCCTCCGGTGACATGCTGGCCACGCTGGCGCGGACACGATGGAACGCGGTGATCAAACCCAAGCCACACATGCCGGCGGTTGCTGGTGGTTTCGTCATCGACGATTTCACCTTCGACGCCGACGCGAACACATTGACCTGCCCCAACAACCTGACCCGACCGGTCAGCGCGAAAGGCCACGTCACCTACGGTGCGGCCTGCCAAGACTGCCCACTTCGGGCACGGTGCACCACCGCGGTTCGTGGACGCAAAATCAGTTTCGGCGAACACCACCAACTCCAGCGCGAACACCGACAACACTTCTCTGACAACACTATTGCCGACACCTACCGCCAGCATCGACCCATGGTCGAACGGACGATTGCCTGGCTCACCCGCGGTAACCGGCGGGTGCCCTACCGTGGAATCGAACGCAACAACAACTGGCTGCACCACCGCGCCGCCGCGATCAACCTACGCCGCCTGATCACCCTCGGACTGACTACCACCAACGGCACCTGGACACTGGCCACCGCCTGAACCGCGGCACCGCCGCCCCACCTAGATCGATCACCACGACCACACCCCGGAACCGACACATCCCCGCAGCAGGAACCTCAACCCAGGCTGGACCCTAATTCAGCAGGCTCCTAATCCGAGAGAATCGCATAACCCCTGCTCCCTGAGGTGCGAGGAGCGCAAGCGACGAGAGGGTCCTATAGCTTGTCAAGTGCTCCGAGGTCGGTGGTGAGGTCGCGGAACACTTCGCGGGCGATGTATCGCTTGAGGCAGCGGAGGATGTCTTTCTTCGTTTTGTGTTCGGCGGAGCGGCGTTCGACGTAGGCGCGGGTGGGGGCGTGGGATTTCATGCGTCCGACCGCGATCATGTGCAGAGCGCTGTTGGCTTGCCGGTCCCCGCCCCGGTTGAGTCGGTGGCGGCTGGTTTTGCCTGAGGATGCCGGTAACGGTGCGGCGCCGACGAGTTTGGCGAACCGTGCCTCGGTGCCCATCCGCTCGACGTTGTCACCGGCGGTGATCACCAGGCGTGCGGCGGTGATCGGCCCGATCTGCGGGCGCGACAACAAGGTCGGCACCACCTTCACCAACAGTCGCTGCAGTTCGCGGGCCAAGGACCGGACTTCTTGTTGGGCGAGTCGGTGTCGGTCGAGCAGCGACCGCGCCGCGCGCACGAACGCCGCGGCCGGCGCGGACAGATCAGCTTTCTCGGCCGGTACCGGCAAGTCTGTGATGAACGCTGCCCGCTTGGCGATGGTGCGTGCCTGGCGCGCGTCATCGGCGAACTCGGCCGGCGCGGTGGTACACAGGTCACGGATCTGGTTACCGATCCGGGTGGCCTCTGCGACGGCCGAAGCCCTTGCCACGGTGAGCATCCGAACAGATTCGACCGCGCCTCGGGTGTCTTTGGCCACCGCGGTGGCGCGGCCGGTGATGACTGCCATCGCCGCGGCGTAGGCATCGAGTTGATCGGTCTTACCGTGGGCGTAGCGGCGCGGCAGATCGGGGGTGTTGACCTCGATCACTCGCACCCCTTCAGCGGTGAGCATGCGGGTCAACCCGGCCCCATAGGAGGCGCTCGATTCCACCGCGGCATCCTCGACGCGGCCGAAGCCACACGCCCACTGCCACAACTGGGTGTAGCCGGCGGTGGTGGTCGGGAACTCGCGATCGGCCAGCGGGCGGCCGTCGGTGGCGACGATCGCGGCGTGATGGGTCTGTTGATGGGTGTCGACTCCGAGTACGACCACTTGCGTGGTCACTGTTGTCTCAGCCATTCTGGCGATGTCTCCTTCACTGCGGTGTGGGATGACCTCACCGGGGCGGGTGGACAGGACAGTGAAGAGTCACGGCCTACCAGCCAGACAGGGTCCTAATCAGGTCACACCCGCCCCGGCCCTCAAGGTCACTTGGTGCAGGTGATCGACCGAAGTTCTGGGCCGACACATCTCGCCCATGACAGCACCGTCAGCCACGAAGTAAGTCAGACCCAAACCCGGTCAACCACCCACACCCATTCTCACTGCCACGAAGGGCTGGCGACCCATCTCGCCAGGACCCTTCGTGACGGCCTCCGCAAGCTCCGGCCTCCTCAGGGAGCAGAGGTTTTTTCGAAGTCCACGACGGCCGCGAGGCCGCAGATACTGAGGGCCAGGGTCACACCCCGGCGTCCAGCAGTCGGTTCGCCCCGGCGACCAGCGCGTGGACGTTCGCCTCGTCGCTGCTCGCGCCCTCGCCGACGGCCCAGGCCTGCCGGCCGTCGTGCTCGCACAGCAGGAACGTCGTGACCAGGCCGTCGACGACCCGCTGGTGCAGCCGGACGATCTGAACCGGGGCGCCGACGTCGTACAGGATCGAGGTCATCGCACCGACGGGGCCGGCGGCGACGGCGCTGCGGGACATGATGCGGTCGGCGATCGCGAGCGTCGCGCGGCACTCGATCAGGTCGCCCGAGCACGGAACGGCAGAGAAGGAGCCCAGCCGGATCGTGCCGCCACGGGAGTACTCGTCGGTGAATTCCTGCCAGGTCATCCCGGCGGCCTCCTCGTGCATCCCGGGGGGAAGCGGGCGGCCGAAACGTGCGGCGAAGTGGTCGCCGCCGTGCCGGTCGTCGCGCTCGGTCCACGAACAGGATCGACGAGGTAGATGAAGAGGGTGCATCTCGAAAACCGATTTCGGTCGAAGAACGGATGACCGACTGGAGAGCGCAACCGACCCGCAGCGGGGGGTCGGTCAGATTCAGACCCCGCTGCGGCGGGTTACGAGAACGCTCGTGATGCACAACATGATCGGTCCACCATAGACCCGCGACACCGACCGGGCAAACGTGTTTCCGCCGGGGGAACCGCTAGAGCATCCCGGCGAGATCGGTGGCTGCGGCGGTCGGGTCGGCGGCCGCGGTGATGGCCCGCACGACGACGATGCGCCGCGCCCCGAGCGCGGTGACCTCCCCGACGCGGCCGGCATCGATACCGCCGATGGCGAACCACGGCTTGGCTGATTGTGTTGCGGCCGTTGAGGACACGAGGTCGAGGCCGGCTGCGGCGCGGCCCGGTTTGGTGGGGGTGGTCCAGCACGGACCGACGCAGAAGTAGTCGACGTCGTCGTCGGCGATCGCGGCGGCAGCCTGCTCGGGGTCGTGGGTCGAGGCGCCGATGACGACGTCCGGTCCGACGATCCGGCGGGCCGCCGACGGCGACAGGTCGCCCTGTCCGACGTGCAGGACATCGGCCCCGGAAAGCGCCGCGACGTCGGCGCGGTCGTTGACCGCCAGCAGGGCACCGTGCGCGTCGGCGACCGTCCGCATGCCCGCGAGGATCTCGAGTTCCTCGCCCGCCTCCAGGGTCCCGAACTCGCGCTCACCCGGCGAGTTCTTGTCGCGCAGCTGCACGATGTCGACGCCGCCCGCGAGCGCCGCGTCGACGAAGTCGAGCAGATCACCGCGTTCGCGCCGGGCGTCGGTGCACAGGTACAGGCGGGCCGTGGAGAGCCGCCGGCGACGGTCCGTCGCGGAGCCGGGGTCCGTCGACGCGGAGCTGGTGCGGTTCGGGGTCGTCACGCCGACCAGGCTAACCGGACCCCCGACGCCCCGGCGTAGGGTGGATCGCACGAACACACGGGAGTCCGGATCGGCCGGGCTGAGAGTGCGGACAGATTCCGCTGACCGTCGAACCTGATCCGGGTCATTCCGGCGAAGGAAGGTGATTCCCAGCGTGGACTCCCCACCGCAGCGCCCTGCCCACCGCGCCCTGACTGTCGTCGGGGGCGGTGTCATCGGGCTGACCTGTGCGCTCACCGCGGCCGACGCCGGATGGCGGGTTCGCGTCCTCGACGCCGGCACCGACGAGCGCGCGTCCTGGGTCGCCGGCGGCATGCTCGGTTCACTCGGCGAGGGTCATCCCGGCGAGGACGCGTCCCTGGCCCTCTCGGTCGAATCGGTCCGGCTGTGGCCGGCGCTCGTGAAGCGGCTCGACGACCCGGGCGTCGTCACCGCCACCGACTCGCTGTTCGTCGCGGCATCGGCCACCGACATCGAATACCTGCGGCATCTCGCCGACTTCGTCTGGGCCGGGCAGCCCGCCACCGATGCCGCGCTGCAGCCGGTGACCGGCCGCGACATCCGGACCCTGGAACCGTCGCTGAGCTCTCGACTGGTCGGTGGCTACCGCGCGATCGGCGAGTGGTCCGTCGACAACCGGCGGCTGCTCGAGGCGTTGCGCGCCGCCACGACGTCGGCGGGTGCCGAGTTGGTCTCCGCGCGTGTCGAATCCCTGGCCGATCTCGACGACCTCGGTTCCGACACCCAGATCCTGCTCGCCGCCGGACTCGGCACCGCGGCCCTCTGGCCGGACGTGGACCTGCATGCGGCGAAGGGGGAGATCCTCCGTCTGCGCCGCACGCGCTGGTCGGTGCCGCCGCCCGGTCACGTCGTCCGGGCACGCCTCCACGGGCGGGCCGTGTACCTGGTGCCGCGCGAGGACGGAGTCGTCGTCGGCGCCACCCAGTACGAGGCCGAGGGGACGGCCGACCGCGCGCCACAGGCCGGTGGGGTCGCGGATCTGCTCGCCGACGCGATCGAGGTCTTCCCCGGGCTGCGGACCTACGAACTGACCGAAGCGGGGGCCGGTCTGCGGCCGTGCACCGCGGACGGATTGCCGATCGTCACCCGTGTGGACACACGAACGGTCGTGGCGACCGGGCACGGGCGCAACGGGATCGTCCTCGCCCCGGGCACCGCCGCCCGCGTGTTGTCGATTCTGGAAGGAGCAGAGGAATGAGTATCACCGCGAACATCACCGTCAATGGCAAGAGCGTCGATGTCGGCGCCGACACGTCGGTGCGCGACGTCGTCATGGGGCTGGGGTTGCCGGACCGGGGGATCGCGGTCGCGGTGGACGGCGCGGTCGTCCCGCGCGGCCGCTGGGACCGGCACACGATGACCGACGGTGCCGTCGTCGAGATCGTCACGGCGGTGCAGGGTGGCTGACCTCGCCGATCTGAAGCCCGACGCCTCGCGGACCGAGCAGAGGTCCGGCGACGAGACGATCCCGGATGCGGACCATCTGCGCATCGCCGGTCGCGACTTCTCGTCGCGACTCATCACCGGCACCGGCGGCGCGTCGAATCTCGCGACCCTGGAACGCGCGCTGGTCGCGTCGGGGACCGAGCTGACCACCGTCGCGGTTCGGCGCGTCGACGCGGCCTCGGGCACCGGGGTCTTCGATCTGCTGCGCCGGCTCGACATCGCCGTCCTGCCCAACACCGCGGGCTGTCACACCACCGCCGAGGCGGTCCTGACCGCCCAACTGGCGCGCGAGGCGTTCGAG
Source organism: Gordonia hongkongensis (assembly GCF_023078355.1). Taxonomy (NCBI): domain Bacteria; kingdom Bacillati; phylum Actinomycetota; class Actinomycetes; order Mycobacteriales; family Gordoniaceae; genus Gordonia; species Gordonia hongkongensis. Next base: position 4,765,819 of record NZ_CP095552.1, on the reverse strand, counting down.
ACCGACTGGGTGAAGCTCGAGGTGGTCGCCGACGAACGCACCCTGATGCCCGACGCCATCGAGCTCGTCGACGCCGCGGCCGCACTGGTGGCCGACGGTTTCGTCGTGCTGGCCTACACGAACGACGATCCGGTCCTGGCGGCGCGACTCGCCGATCTCGGGGTGGCGGCGGTGATGCCCCTCGGATCGCCCATCGGGACCGGACTCGGAATCCTCAACCCGCACAACATCGAGATGATCGTCGACGACTGCCACACCCGCTTCGACGACCCGCTGCCGGTCATTCTCGACGCGGGCATCGGGACGGCGAGCGACGCGGCCCTGGCCATGGAACTCGGTTGCGACGGCGTGCTTCTGGCCACGGCGGTGACCCGGGCGGAGAACCCTGAACTGATGGCGACGGCGATGCGGCACGCGGTGGCCGGGGGCCGACTGGCCGCGCGTGCGGGCCGGATCCCCAAGCGTTTCTGGGCGCACGCGTCCTCGCCCGGGCGCGACCGGGACTGACGCGCGGTCCCGCGGCAGGCCGTCCGAATGACAGACCGGGCCGCTCGGGGTTCGGCGGCTATGGTCGAGTCGTGTTGCAGGTAGCGAATCTGACGAAGGACTTCGGCGGTCAACGCGCGGTCGACGACCTCACCTTCGAGGTGGGGCCGGGACGGGTCACCGGTTTCCTGGGGCCCAACGGTGCGGGCAAGTCGACGACCATGCGGATGATGCTCGGACTCGACCGCCCGACATCGGGCACGGCGACGATCAACGGGCAGCGCTACCGGGACCTCGAGCATCCGCTGCGGCAGGTCGGTGCGCTGCTCGACGCCCGGTGGGTGCATCCCAATCGCAGTGCGCGGTCCCACCTGCGGTGGCTCGCGGCGAGCAACCGGATTCCGGCCGCCCGCGTCGACGTGGTGCTCGAGACGGTCGGGCTCACCTCGGTGGCCAAGAAGCGCGCCGGCGGCTTCTCGCTCGGTATGTCGCAGCGGCTCGGGCTGGCGGGTGCCCTGATCGGCGACCCGCACACGCTGCTGTTCGACGAGCCGGTCAACGGCCTCGACCCGGAGGGCATCGTGTGGATCCGCGGGTTCATGCGTAAGCTCGCCGCGGAAGGGCGGACGGTGTTGGTGTCGAGCCATCTGCTCACCGAGATGTCGCTCACCGCAGACCATCTCGTCGTCATCGGGCGGGGCCGGCTGATCGCCGACTGTTCGGTGGCGGAGTTCACCGGGCGGGCCCGGCAGTCGGTGCGGGTGCGCGGCCCGCAGCTCGAACAGTTGCACGCCGCGCTCGCGGCGGCGGGGCTGAATCCCGCGCCGGGCGACCCGGATGCCCACGGGCGCCCGGTGATGCGCGTGCCGGACACCACGACCGATCGGGTCGGCGACCTCGCCGCCGCCGCGGGCATCACCCTGCACGAACTCGCCGCCGAGTCGGCGTCACTGGAAGAGGTCTTCATGTCGATGACGGCGCACGCCGTCGACTACACCGCCGTCGACAACCGCGCCGTCCACGACCCCGACGTCCACAACCCCGACGCCCACAACCGGGCCGTCGGGAACCACGGGGAGTGAACCGGTGATCGCCGCGATCAACGCCGAACGGATCAAACTTGCCAGCACCCGGTCGCCGTACTGGTGCCTCGGCGTCGTCGTGGTGCTGGGCCTGGGCTTCGCGGTGCTGCTCGGCGCCATCGCCGGCGGTTCCTACGGCAGTCCCGGTGAGACCGACACCCTGACCGACGACTTCCTGCTCGGCGTCAACCAGTTCGGGGTCGCGGTGCTCGCGATCATGTCGATCCTGGGCGTGACCACCGAATATCGCTTCGGCACGATCCGACCGACGTTCGCGGCGATTCCGCGTCGGCCACAGGTCCTCCTCGCGAAAGCGGTCGTGTTCGGCGGACTCTCGTTCGCGGTGGTGGCCATCGTGTCCGTCGTCGCGGTCGTGGCGGCGCAGGTGCTCGCCGGCGTCGGAGTCTCTCTGACCGGGCCCGAGACCGTCCGGCATCTCTGGGGGACGCCGGTTTTCGCGATGCTGTGCGCGCTGATCGGCCTCGCGGTGGGCGCGTTGGTGCGGCATTCGGCGGGTGCGGTGGCGATCGTGCTCGTCTGGATGCTGGCCCTCGAGCGGATCGTGTCGGTGCTCCCGCGGGTGGGCGAGCACATCGTGTCGTTCTTGCCGTTCCTGAACGGGTGGAACTTCCTCGCCGGCGGGAGCGACACGTTCCACTGGAACGCCTACGGTTCGTTGGCCTACTTCGCGGGCTTCACGATCGTGTTGCTGGCGGCGGCAGTGGCCGTGACCAATGCCCGGGATGCGTAGTTCGCGGATTTTCTTCCGCCGATGTCAAATCCGGGATTAGCCGCGTGTCGACAGGGCCATCCGGTCGGACCACATTGGTGCTTCCGGGCGGCCCATTGTAGGGCCCAGCAGACTAAAATTCGCGGTTATGTCCACGAATTGGCCGCTCGTCGAGCGCGATCGGGAGTTCCGCACGATCCAGGCGGCCCTCAGGGGTGAGACGACCGGCTGTGGGGTGGTCCTGACCGGTGACTCCGGCGTGGGCAAGACGACCCTCGCCCGGCACGTCACCGCCGAGTTGCCGACCGGGGTGCGCTGGGTGGCGGGCACCGAGTCCGCGCGCTCGATCCCGCTCGGTGTGTTCGCGCATCTCGTCGGTCCGGCGACGTCGAGCGATCCGGTCACCTACCTTGCGGCGGCCCGTGAATCGCTCCTCGCCGACGGCGATGTCGTGATCGGGGTCGACGACGCCCACCTGCTCGACGAACTGTCGGCGACGCTGCTGCATCAGCTCGCGATCGACCGTGCGGTGCACATCGTCGCGACGGTCCGCAGCGGCGAGACCGTCCCGGATGCGGTGACCTCGCTGTGGAAGGACAATCACCTCACGCGGATCACGTTGTCGCCGTTCACCAAAGAGCAGAGCGTCGACCTCATCGAGTCAGTGCTCGGCGGGCAGCTCGAGGAGCATTCGGCCGATCTCATGTGGGAGGCCTCCGGTGGGAACGCCCTGTTCCTACGGCATCTCGTCGACGGTGCGCGGCAGGCCGACACGCTGCGGCAGGTCAACGGCGTGTGGCAGCTACGCGGACGCGCCGCCATCACCTCGGAGCTCGCATCGCTGCTCGAGGGGCGGATCGAGCAACTCGACGCGCCGGTTCTCGGGGCCCTCAAATACCTCAGTCTGTGCGAACCCCTCGACATCGACGTCCTCGCCGAGCTCGCCGGCGAAGAAGCCGTCGAAGAGGCGGAGATCGCCGGGCTGGTGCGCATCACCCGCGACGGGCGGCGTCTCGACGTCGCCTTCCACCATCCGCTGTTCGGTGAGGTGATCCGGCGCCGCCTGGGTCTCGTGTCGTCGCGGCGGCTGCGTGGCCGGCTCGTCGAGGCGTTGCAGTCACGGCCCACGAACACCCCGGCCGAGCGGATTCGGCTCGCCGATCTCGCGATCGAGAGCGACGTGGAGATCGACCTCGCGCTGGTACGGACCGCCGCACGCGATGCCCTGAACCTCGCGCAGACGCCGCTCGGCGAGCGATTCGCGCGGGCGGCGCTCGACGAGGGCGGTGGACTCGAGGAGGCCGAGTTGCTCGCGCGGGCGGTCATGTGGCAGGGGCATCCGGACGAGGCGCGGGACATCCTGTCCCGCTTCTCGCCCGACGATCTCGACGAGGGTCGACTCGTGCTGTGGGGCAATTCGATCATCGGCAACACGTTCTGGGCTCTGGGCGACGCTGATCGGGCCGACGAGATCCTGCGGTTGCTGACCGAGCGGGTCACCCACCCGGCACTCACGCCGATCGTCACCGGAATCGCCTCGGCGTGCGCCCTCTTCGAGAACCGGATCGACGAGGCGATCACGCTGTCCGACACCGTCCTCGCCGAATCCAGGGCGCTGCCGTGGGCGGTGGAGTGGGCGGTCTTCGGTGGCAGCCTCGCCCGTGCGGTCGCCGGTCGGGGAGCGGAGGTCGGGGCGCTGGCCGAACACTCGCGCGAGGTCGAGGTGGACGGATTGCTCCGGTTCCCCACCGGTTTCGGCGAGACCCTCGCGCTGACCCTCACCGGCCGACTCGACGACGCGGACGGCGCCGCGGGGCGTTTCGTGTCCGCCGCGCAGGCCGCGCAGTACCTGGGCTGGGCGATGTCCGGAATACTCGTCGCCGCAGTCGAACTCGCCCGCGGATCGTGCGCCTCGGTGACCCGGCGGATGGAGCAGACCCTCGCCATCCTCGACAGTGGCCGGTTCTCCGAGTCGTGGAACTTCCCGGCCCACATCTTCCTGGTGCAGGCCCTGAGTGCGCTGGGACAGGCCGACCGTGCCGCGGCCGCGCTGGCCAAGGCGCGAAAGCGGTCCGGCAAGCATGTGGCCGTCTTCGGGCCCATGCTCGCCATCGCGGCGGCCTGGCAGTCGGCGGCCGCCGGAACCGTCACGCCCGCCGTCGAACTCGCGCACTCCGCGGCCGCATCCGCCCGTGCCGCCGGTCAGTTCGCGGTGGAGGCCGAGGCCCTGCACACCGCCGCCCGGTTCGGGGACGGCGGCGTCGCCGACCGGCTCACCGAACTGGCCGAGCGCGTCGACGGTCCGCTCTCGGATCTGTACGCGCGCCACGCCGCGGCCCTCCGCGACGGTGATGCGGTCGAACTCGATCTGTGCTCGACGGCGTTCGAGGACTCCGGGGTGTGTCTGTCCGCCGCGGACGCGGCCGCGCAGGCCAGTGTCCTGCACGACGCGGCGGGCAGACGGTCCGCGACCGTGGCGTCGGCCGCGGTGGCGAACCGACTGGCGTCGCAGTGCGGTGGCCTGCGGACTCCGGCGCTGATCTCGGCTGCGCAACCGTTGCCGTTGACCTCGCGCGAGCGGGAGATCGCCAACCTCGCGGCGGCGGGCTTGTCCAACAAGGACATCGCGCAGCGACTCACCGTCTCGGTCCGCACCGTCGAAGGGCATCTGTTCCGCGCCTACACCAAGCTGGATGTGGGTGACCGTGCCGAGCTTGCCGAGCTACTCCTCAAAGACCAGCGAAAGCCCGGCTGAAAACCACCCGCAGGAAACGGACAGTCGACGACAGGTCGCCGGTGCCCCTCGGACGGGTGGTTTCCAGTGCGGTCCTCGACGGCTCAGTCGCCCGGCCGGCTGAGGGCCGCGATCACCTCGTCGTCGTCCACCTGAGTGAAGTCGCCGTAGGACAGGCCGACGGCCCGGAACGGTTCCGGCGTCACGAGGACGATCACGTCGTCGGCGCCCCGATCCCGCAGTCGCTGAATCGAATCGGAGGGTGCCGTGGGTACCGCCACCACCACGTGGGTGGCGCCGGCGGACCGGACGGAGTCGACCGCGACGGCCATGCTCGACCCGGTGGCGAGACCGTCGTCGACCAGGATGACCGTCCGACCGCCGAGCTCGGTGCCGGGACGTCCGCCGCGGTAACGTCGTTCGCGGTCGTCGAGGATGCGCCGCTGTCGATCGGCGGCCTCGTCGAACTCGCTGCGGGACACCCCGAGCCGACGCGGTATGTCGTCGTTGACCACCAGGTGGTGCGCGGTGAGCGCGCCCATGGCGAACTCCTCGTGGCCGGGCGCCCCGATCTTGCGCACCACCAGCACATCCATCGCGCACCTGCCTGTCGACGCCGCGATGGCGTCGGCGACCTCGCGGGCGACCGGAACCCCGCCGCGCGCGAGTCCCAGGACGACAGGTTCTGTCGCACCGGCCTCCGGAACCCCGTCGCCGTACCGGACTTCGACGACCCGCGCACCCAGCAACCGACCCGCCTCGCGGCGGTCGGCGAAGATGCGGGCGCGCATGGGCAGGCCTCAGACCTGGACTGCGGGACCGACCTTCAGTGCGAAGCTCGGCACGTCGGCGAGCCCGACGGTGGCCTCGTACGTGCGGTCATAACCGGTACTGCTGATCCGCCATCCGTCTGCGGTGCGGCGGTAGGTGTCGTCGTAGAACGCCGCCCCGATGAGCATGAAGGAGAACCCGGCGACGATGACCCGGTCCTGCAGGTACCAGCGTCCGCGTGCGGTGTCCCCGTCGATCTCGATCTCCGGGTGTGCGACACGATGTTCGGTGATGACTGCGGGACCGACGTTCTCGCGCATGTATCCGACCAGCTCGTTCCGATTCGAGAAGGCCAGGCTCTCACCGTAGTTACCGGTGACGTCCTCGGTGAGCGTCGACTCGAACGTCGCCCAGTCCTTGGTGTCGAGGGATCGCAGGTATCGATACTTGAGGCTCTCGATCGCCCGCAGGTCCTCGAAGCCGCCGGCGGGCGCGCTCACTTCGTCCTCGTTCCCGGCAGGATTCCGGCATCGATGACGGCTTTCACGACCGGTCTCGTCCGGGTGAGGAGGTCGTCGGTGCCGGCCCAGATGGCTTCTCCGACAGCATCGGTGGTGGCCTCGATGTCGTCGTAGGTCGCCGCGCCGGAAGCGGTGAGACGGTGCCCGTCCTCAACGCGCTCGGCCAGCCCGGCATCGACCAGGCGATCGACGCTGTCCTGCCAGTCCTGTTCGGACCAGCCGCGGGTCATCAGCACGATGCGCTTGCCCAGGGTGGGACGACGAACCGTGGGGTCGGGAAGCTGCGACTCGTGGAAGACGGCCGCGTCGAAGCCGTTCAGACCGTTGAGGGCGAGAGCGGCGATGTGGTTGTCGCCGCGCCACTCTCGGAGAATCGCGATGGCGTGCCACAGCCGTAGGCGCGCGGTGTCCGGTCGCGGGGCCGTCGACCACGCGGCAGCGAGCGGGCGTCCGCCGAGGGGTAGTCGGGCGGCCAGATCGTAATAGGCGGAGGCGAGTTCGTCGAGGAGGGAGTCGTCGATGGACTCGCCGAGGATCTCTCGCAGCGAGTCGTCGAGCATCTGATTGCGTCGTTCGTGGACCCGGTCGAGCCCGGCGTCGACGGCGGCCGTCCAGCCCTTCGCGATGAGTTCGTGGTTGAAGTTGTAGAAGGCGGAGGCGACGACCGAGGCCGCGCACGGACCGAACGGCGCTCCGCGCGCACCGACGTAGAAGGCGTAGGGATCGAGCCCGGTGTCTGCCTGCGCGCCTTTCAGTCCCGGGTTGAAGTAGGCCAGGATGTGGAAGGGTTCGAGGGTTTCGTAGGCGAGCCGGGCAGCGGAGCCCGTGCTGGTCGATGTCATCAACCCACCCTCTCCATCAGCGGGGCGGGTGTCAACCACCTGCGACGACGAGAGCGGGAGCGTCAGGTGCGCCGGGAGTCCCGGCTCTCGAAGACGGGGTCGTCGGTCGTCCACAGATCGGCATCCGCGACCTCGGGATCGGCGTCTGCCGGGGATGCTCCCTGCTCCTCGTCGGAGGCGGGTTCTTCGCGGCCACGGCGCCACCCGCCCTTCATGGGCGGTGCCTCGCCGAGGTGATCCGGGTCGACCGAGCCGTACCAGGCGACCAGCACGGCACCGATGACCGCGCCGACGAAACCGAGGATGGCCAGCCAGCCGAGTCCGGGTTTGGCCGTGTCATCGAGGAAGACGACCCCGACCAGGCTCGGGCCGGCCGTCTCGCCGACCACGAGCACCGCGGTCACCCCGTTCACCGCGCCGAGCTGCAGGGCGACGGTCTGGACGTAGAAGCCCACCGCGCCCGCGGCGGCGATGGTCCAGGCGGCCGGATCGGTCAGCAGCGCCACGGGATCGAACGGCTGGATTCCGTCGAGGATGCGCACGGCGATGGCGATGATGCCGAACAGCAGACCCGCCGATGCGCCGCCGACGATGGCGCCCGCCGGACCGAGGTTGTAGACGCCCACCAGAGCAAGAGCGCAGAGGGCGAGCGTCGCGACGAACAGACCCCAGTGGAATCCGACCTCTTCGCCGCCGCCGGTGTGATGGGACGACGCCACGCCGAGCAGGCAGAGCGACGTCACGACCAGCCAGATGGCGACCCATTCGCGGGTGTGCAGCGCGATGTTGAGGATGATCGTGCCGAGCAGGGCGGTGATGACCAGGTTGGCCGACACGATGGTCTGCGAGAGGAACAGCGGTAGGAACCGGGCAGCGAGGGCGCCACCCGCGAAGCCGAGGACGACCAGTGTCGTGCCGAGGATGAAGGCCGGATCGACCAGCGTCGACATCGTGGACGAGAGGGTCGGTGCGCCGTTCTCGGTGGTGATGCCCTCACCCTCGTCGGCAGCGGCTTCTGCCACGCGGCGGGCGCCGAGCGCGCGCAAGACCGTGGACATCCCGTAGGCGACTGCGGCGAGGCACGCGGCGATGACGCCGATGACGAACAGCTGCATGCCTCCTCCAACTCGGCCCGGATGAGCCTCGACAGGCTCGGACCGACGACCACCCCGACTGCGTACGCACGCGATCGGCTCGGGCCGCACCAGCGCTGCTCCGCAACTGCTGTTCCGCAACCGGAAGCGAAGCACCCGGACCGGCCGATCGTGCAAAAAGCTAGCAGGGTGAACCGACAGGGCGGTACTGAAGATTCCCGACCTGACCGAATTTTTTCGCAGGCCGTCCGGCTTCCGTGCTCAGGGCCCGTCGGCACTACACTCGCTCGGGTGAACAGCGCCGGACAAACCCATGTACTGATCACATTCGGCAGATCGTTCCTCACCCTGGAACTCGCGCGGCTCATGGCCGCGGCGGGTCACCGGGTTAGCATCGTCGACTCCATCCCGGTCGGGATCGGCCGATTCTCCAACGCGGTGAGCGACTTTCACCGCGTGCCCCCGCCGAAGTTCGAGCCGCTCGCATACTGTCTCGCCCTCGCCCGGATCGTGGCCGACAACGACGTCGACATGGTGATCCCGGTGCACGAGGAGACCGACATCATCGCGATGCTCGCCGAGGTGTTCCCGCCCGAATGTCGGCTGTTCCTCTCCGATTTCACCACCGAGAACCGCCTGCACAACAAGTACGACTTCCAGGAGCTGCTCGTCGAACTCGGAATCCCGACGCGCAAGTTCGCGCGGGTGTCCGGACCCGAGGACGTCGGATCGCTCGATTTCACCAAGCCGTTCGCGCTCAAACACTGCTATTCGCGGGGCTCGCAGAAGGTTCACAAGGTGACTCCCGACGATCCGCTCACCTGGCTCGAACACGATGAGCAGAACCCGTGGATCGCACAGGAGTGGGCGTCGGGGAACAACTTCTGCACGTATTCGGTCTGCCATGAGGGCCGCGTCCACGCCCACGCCACGTATCCGGTGGACTACGCCATCGACGGCAGTTCGTGCCTCAACTTCCGGTCCGTGGATCATTCGCGGATCGCCGAGTGGGTCAGCGATTTCGTTCGCCGGGCGAACTTCACCGGCCAGATCGGGTTCGACTTCATCGAGGATCGGAACGGTGGCGGCGACCTGTTCTGCATCGAGTGCAATCCGCGCGCCACGAGCGGGATCATGATGTTCACGCCCGAGGACGGTGTCGATCGCGCGTTCCTCGGGACCTGGGATCCCGACGACGGACCGATCACGCCCGGGTCGGGCGTGGACAAGATGATCGGGCTGGGCATGCTGCTCTACGGGTGGCGTCCGTCGTCGCGCAAGGACCGGACCCTGCGCGACTTCGTCCGCGACTTCCGCGGCGCGTCCGATGTCGTCAGCAGTCCGGGCGACCAGAAGCCCGCGCTGATGCTCCCGTTCGCCTATGGCGGGATCCTGCGCAGCTGCCTCAAGTACCGGGTCGGGCTGGCGGAGGGTTTCATGCACGACCACGAGTGGGACGGCCTCCGCATCAGCCTGTGACACCCGTCGCGGATTCGGCCCTTCGGGATGGGGACGACGCCTACGCCGGGGCGTAGAATCTCGAGTCACCATCACCTGCGTGTTGACCCCATCCGCAGGGTTGTCCGGGGGGACTCGAGCTCGAGGGGAGCTGCTCATGAACATGTCCGGGATCATGCGTCGTACGTCTGTCGGGGTGGCCGCTGTCGGTGCCGCCTGTGCGATCGGACTGGCCACCGCGCCGGCCGCTTCCGCCGCGCCGGCGCCGGTGCAGCCGGTGCAGCCGGTGCAGGCCGTCGGTTCGGTGGCGATCTGCTTCGGCATCCCCATCGGGCCGGTGACCATCAGCGTCTGCCTCTGATCTGATCCGAGCTGTATGACGCTGTGCCCGGAAACCGGGCACGACGTCATACGGATTCCTCGTACCCCACCAGAAGTCGACGCCGGCGTGACCATTTCGTGCCGGAGCGTCCCGATCCCCGGCCCGATGGCGCTCGCGCACGTACGATTCCCCGATGACGTCGACAACGGCCGAGGTCGAGGCGGGGACGGCTCCGAAGCGGGCGAAGGCGATCCTGGTCGCGCTGATCCTGGTCGCCGGGGTGGCCAACATCAATCTCGCGGTGGCGAATGTCGCGCTACCCGACATCGGCAAGGCGCTCGACGCGAGTTCGACGCAGTTGAACCTGGTCGCGGTCGGTTACTCGCTGGGCCTGGCGGCGTCGGTGCTCTACTTCGGCGCGCTGGGAGATCGGCACGGGCGCAAGCGGATGCTGGTCATCGGCATGTGCCTGTCGATCCCGGCGTCGCTCGTCGCCGGATTCGCGCCCAACGTCGAGGTCCTGTTCGGAGCTCGTCTGGTGGGCGGCATCGCCGCGGGCCTGGCCTTCCCGACCACCCTCGCGGTGATCACCGCACTGTGGTCGGGGCCGAAACGGGTCCGGGCGATCGCCGCGTGGTCGGCATTCGGCGGTGCGATCTCGGCGCTGGGACCGGTCCTGTCCGGGGCACTCCTCGAGATCCTGGCCTGGCACTCGGTGTTCCTGGTGACCCTGCCGCTCGCCGTCGTCGCGCTGATCGCGGCGTGGCGGTTGGTGCCCGACGACAACGGCGACCAGGCGGCGGTCGTCGACAACCTGGGCGGCGTCGTGTCCATCGTGATGGTGGGCTCGCTGGTGCTGGCGATCAACTTCGCCCCGAACTCCGATCAGCGACTGCAGGTCTACATCCTGGCCGCGATCGCGCTGCTGGCAGGGGCGGGTTTCGTCTGGCGGCAGCTGCGCGTGCGGGTTCCGCTCTTCGACCTGCGGATCGCAGCCCGACGCACCTTCTGGGTCGCGGCGGTGGGCGGGCTCATCGTGTTCGGCACGCTCATGGGCGCGATGTTCATCGGCCAGCAGTACATGCAGAACGTGCTCGGTTATTCGACGCTGGCGGCCGGCGCCACGATCCTGCCAGCCGCGGCCGCCATGATCGTTGTGGCCCCGCGCTCGGCCAAACTCGTGCAGAGCATGGGTTCGCGGTTCACGCTGCTGTCCGGTTACGCCTTCATCGTCGTCGGCCTGGTGCTCGCGATGCTCACCTGGGATGAGGACGCCCACTTCTGGCATGTCGGTCTGGTCTACGTCCTCGTCGGGGTGGGCGTCGGTCTCGCCGGAACCCCGGCCTCGCAATCGCTGACCGGTTCGGTGCCGGTGCAGCGCGCGGGCATGGCGTCGAGCATGTCCGATCTGCAGCGCGACCTCGGCGGCGCGATCCTGCAGTCCACCCTCGGCGCGATCCTCACCGCGGGTTACGCGAATCAATTGCGGGACACCATCTCCGGTTCGCCGCAGGCCGATCAGGTCACCGAACAGACCGAGGCCGCGCTGACGAAGTCGTTCTCGAGTGCCGAGGTCCTGGCCGAGCGCTATCCGCAGTACGCCGATCAGATCATCGCTGCGGCCCGCGACGCGTTCGTACAGGGCGACAAGAACGCCTACGGCGCGGCGGCCGCCATCGTGGTGGTGGGTGCGGCGGTGGTGTTCTTCTTCTACCCCAGACACGAGGCGGAGCGAACGGCGATGGCGGAGTACGCGAAACAGCGCAGCCTCTGAGTCGCCGACTCACCCAGCACTTACTCGACCAGCACTGCCCGACGGCGGTGAGTCGAAGGCCGCCAACAACATTCGTGCCGCCATCGCGATGAGCGAGGTCCGGTCGGCCTCGCGCGGGCGTTGCAGGGCGATGCGCAGGCACAGGCTCGCGGTCGCGCCCATGGTGAGGAAGACCAGTTCGTCGATCGCCCGATCGTCGAGGTCGGGCCTCATCCGTGACGGGAGGATCCGCGCCAGCGGAAGGAGCGGTCCCTCTACCTCGGCCCAGGCGTCGCCGAAGCCGTGTTCGCCGATCTCGAGCGAGGCGCGCAGTACCGGCGCATGTGACTCGAACGATGACACGAGGGTCTCGACCACCGTGACCATCGCGGTGTCCGGTTGCTGATCCATCGCCCGGCCGATCCCGCTCGCGAGGGTGGCGGTGATGTCGTGAACGGCCGCGAGGCGCAGCTCCTCGATGATCGCGTCCATGTCGGCGAAGTAGCGATACACCGTCCCGATGCTGACGTGCGCGTGGTCGGCGAGTTCGGCGGTGGTGGGCCGTCGGCCCGGACGACGCTCCAGGAGAGTGAGCGCCGACGTGAGGAGGCGCTGCCTCATCTCGCGACTACGCTGCTGCTCGGGTGCCTTGCGCCGTTGCGATGCGGTGGTTTTGGGAGTCGTCGACGATGCCATCAAAAGTGAATAGTAAGTGAGGATTGCTCGTGTTCTCATGGATTCATGGAACGGAGCGCACCCGCCGACCTCGTGAACACCGACCTCGCCGTGCAGCGGTTCGGGACAGCCGGCCGCGACTGGCTCGATCAGATGTGGATCGCCGACCCGCTCGCCGACGCCGTGGCCGCCGACCGGCAACCCGGCGGCCCGACCACGACAGTGCTGCGGGCGGCGCTGAAGAACGGCATCGACTCGGTCGACGACGCGACCGACTCGCTGCGCGCGCTCTTCGAGTTCCTCGATGACGAGCCCGACTGGGTCGATCATGATCGGATGAATCGCGCGGCCGACGCGCTGGTCGTCAACACCGCACCGCTGGGCATCGTGCTCGGCGCGGCATCGCTGGTCCGTGGGGCGGGAAACACGATCGCGGGCAAGCCGCTTGCGGTCACCGGGCGTTACGTGTCCCAGCCGGCGGTGCGGTCGGTGGAGGTCGGTGAGTGGTTGGGACAGGTCCTGACGCCCGGCGGGATGCGCCGCGGCGGCGACGGTTTCGCATACACGGTGCGGGTCCGGATGATCCACGCACATGTCCGTTCCATGCTGCTCAAGCGCGGAGACTGGGACGAGACCGCGTGGGGCGTGCCGATTCCGCAGCCGTACATGGCGTTCACGATCGCCGAGTTCGGGCACATCGCGATCGACGCGATGCACAAGCTGGGGGTGCGGTTCACCGACCGCGAACTCGACGACATCTATCACCTGTGGCGGTACGTGGGGCATGTGGTCGGGATGAGCCCCGAGCTCAACCCGGTCTGCGAGGCCGACCACGTCCGGATCGAAGAGCTCTATCGGCTGACCTCGCCGGGGCCGGGTCCCGACGACCGGGATTTCGTGGTCGCGTTGACCGGCGACTATCTGGTGCCCGAACTGGCCGCGGTGTTCCCGGGGCCGCAGGCCCTGCGACGCCGGCTGGCCACGAAGACCATGCACGGACTGCAGCGGGTGTTCATCGGTGACGCCGACGCCGACGCGCTCGGAATCCCCGACGGCCGGTTCACACATGTGCTGAGACGGGTCGGACCGGTTCTCGCGGTGGCGGATTCGGCGCAGCGGGTAGGTGGCGCCCGGCGGGCACGAGCACGCGTCGAGAAATCGTATCGCGCAAGGGATGTCGCCATGGCGCGGATGCGGGAGGACTACCGCGTCACCCACGACCTCGTCGACGCGGCGCCCGGCCCGCAGGCCGCCGCTCAGCCGTCGAATCGGCTCGCGGCCGTGACGTCCTCGGTCAGGCAGTAACTGACCGACAGCGGCTGTGTGAAAGCCCATTTCGTCTCGTCCTCGGTGCAGGTGAGGGAGTCTGCGCCGCGGCTGACGGTCTTGGCGAGGATGGTGCTCTCCGCGGGGGAGGCGTCGCACGCGACCTCACGGTAGTCGGCGAGTTTGCCGCCGCCGATCGGGATCTGGTAGCAGGTGTCGACGGCGAAGTTGGGTGTGAGGCAGAGCTTCTGGTCGCCTTCACCGAAGGTGAGCGCGGAGGTGTTGGGGGTGCCGCACTCCGCCGACGTGCTGACCTTGTCGGCCGCGTAGAAGGTGAGTCCCTCGGTGCCTTCGCACTCGGCCTTGGTCGCCTCGACCTTGCCTTCACCGGCTTCGGCACCGATCTGCAGGCACTCGCCCACGTCGATGTCGGAGGCCTCTTCGATCGACTGCGTGCCGACGCTGACACTGCAGGCCGCGAGGGCGGCGAAGCCCACGCAGGCCGCGATGACCGTGGCACGCCGGCCCAGCTGCCAGAGGGGCCTGTCCACGGACGGCACGTCGCCGCCGGACTCGGCAATCCGATCGTCGGAGGGGTGCGAATAGCTGGCGGTGCTGCGCGACATCGTGGTTCCTATCGTCTGGAGTGGGCGGGTGCCCGGTCTCGGCGGCTCATCGTGGTGTTCGGGTGATGAACGACAGGATGTCGCCGGGCGCTTGGTGCGAACTTGGGGTCGACTTGTCCGGCCCTTGAGGGGGCCGTCCAAGTCGGGAGCGTGTAGCGGGGGCGAGAGGAGAGCCGATGTCAGGTCCGTCCGGCGATGTCGTCCGCGTGGTGCTGCCGCATCAGTTGTTCGAGTCGCACCTCGACGCGGACCCCGGCACCCGCTTCGTCCTCGTCGAACACGATCTGATGTTCCGGCAGTACCGGTTCCACGTGCAGAAACTCGTCCTGCACCGGGCGAGTATGCGCAGGTTCGCAGACCGGCTGCGGGACCGGGGTTTCGAGGTCGACGTGCTCGAGACCGACGCGGAGGAGTCCAGTCACGATCAGCTCGTGGAGTACCTGTCCCGCCGGGCGCCGGCGTCGGTTCACCTGTACGACGTCGTCGACGACTGGCTGACGGGCGACCTGCTGGCGGCCTTCCAGCACGCCGGGTGTCCACTCGCGGCCGACGACATCGTCGAGAGTCCGAACTTCCTCACCACCCGTGCGCAGATCCACGAGTTCTTCGCCGGCAAGCGACCGCGGATGCAGCAGTTCTACACCTGGCAGCGACGACGGCTCGGCATCCTCGTCGACGACGACGGCAAACCGGCGGGCGGTCGGTGGAGTTTCGACACCGAGAACCGGAAGAAACTGCCGAAGAACCGTGAGGTCCCGCAACCGACACCGCCGGCGCGACATCCCGAGGTCGACGCCGCGATCGCCTGGGTGGCCGACGAGTTCCCCGACAACCCGGGCGACGCCGACGGTTTCGCCTGGCCCACCGCCCACGACGAGGCGCGGGCCATGCTCGAGCAGTTCCTGGCCGACCGGTTCGCGGAGTTCGGACCCTACGAGGATGCGATCAGCACCGAGCACCCGTTCGTCTTCCATTCATTGCTGACGCCCGCACTCAACACCGGGCTCCTGAGCCCGCGAACGGTGCTGAGAAGGGCGCTCGAGGCCGGTGGACGTAACCGTGTCCCGCTGGCCAGCGTCGAAGGGTTCGTGCGGCAGCTGATCGGCTGGCGGGAGTACATGCGGGCGTCGTACGAGACCCGCGGGCGTGCCCTCCGGAGCCGGAATCATCTGGGCCACGATCGGAAGCTGTCCGACGGGTGGTGGACCGCCGAGACCGGACTCGAGCCGGTCGATCTCGTCATCCGGCGGATTCTCGCCAACGGGTATGCCCACCACATCGAGAGATTGATGGTCCTGGGCAACGCGATGTGCCTGCTCCGCATCGACCCGGAGCAGATCTACGAGTGGTTCATGGAGATGTTCGTCGACGCCTACGACTGGGTGATGGTCCCCAACGTGTACGCGATGAGTCAGTTCGCGGCCGGTGAGGCGATCACCACCAAGCCCTACGTCTCGGGCAGCAACTATCTGAAGAAGATGTCGGACATACCGCCCGGCGACTGGGCCGCGGACTGGGACGGGCTGTACTGGACGTTCGTTCGCGACCACCGGGACGTCTTCGAGGCCAATGCGCGGTCGAACTTCCTCGCCCGGGCCTACGACCGGTTGCCCGCGGCGACGAAGGCGGGCCACAGCCGGCGGGCCGGCCGCTGGCTGGGGTGACCGCCCCGGGTCCTGAGCGCGCCCGTGTCGACCGCCTGTCACGGGTTCAGCGCTGCCCGAGCGATTCGTCGAGAGCGCGCAGCTGGTCCGCGCGGACGTCGCGGAGCACGGCGAGGGTCGCGGTGATCGCGAGGTCGCAGGCCTCGTCGACGCCGGCGCCGTCGACGATCAGCGCGCGGTGGGCGACGTCGAGGCTCATCCCCAGCAGGAGCGACGCGAGGGTGTCGGCACTGGCCGCGATCCGCGCGCCGCGTTCGGCGTAGTTCTGGCGTAGGCGTGCGGCGATACGGGGTTCGAGCGCGGCGTACAACCGGCGGTCACTGCCACCCTCCCGGTGGCCGATGAGGACACGCAGACCTGCCGGGTGGCGTCGGGCGTAGTCGAACAGGGCCTGCACCGAGTAGCGGGCGCGGGCACCGTACGGCATGTCCTCACTCGCGTCGTACACCTCGAACATGAACGAGGTGAACGTGTCGAGCTCGCGGGTCATCACCCGGTTGACCAGCTCGTCGCGGGACCCGAAGTGTGCGTAGAGGGTGACCCGGGTGGTGCCGCCGCGTTCGGCGATGGCGGTCATCGTGGTGCGCTCGGCACCGACCTCGGCGATGACCGCGCATGCGGCGTCGAGCAACTCGTCGTCGGTGGGCCGATTGCGGGTGTTGCGGGCCGGTCGTACGACGCCGGCGTCCGTGGCCACCGGATCGTCGGTGTCTCCGGTGGCCACGTCGTCCCGGTTCCGTCGTCTCGTCCGTACGCCTGCAGACCGCGCGGCCCTAGGAGGCGCGGTCCTCGACGGTGCGCCCGAAGTAGGCCGCCTCGACCATGTCCCGCCGGTTGCGGAGTTCGCTCGCGGGTGCCGAGAGCGCGACCCGACCGTGATGGAGCACGATGGCGGCGTCGGCGATGCCGAGGGCGAGATCGATGTGCTGTTCGACGAGGACGACAGCCATCTGGTGTTCGTCGGCGATCGACCGGAGCCGGGGCAGCAGGTCCTGGACCGCGACCGGGGACAGGCCCAGGCTCAGCTCGTCGATGAGGAGGACCTTCGGGTCCGCCAGCAGCGCCTTGGCGAGTGCGAGCATCTGCTGTTCGCCGCCGGAGAGATTGCCGCAGCGTCGGCCCCGCATCGTCTTGAGCTTCGGGAAGTACTGGTAGACGGTGTCGAGGTCGGGCCCGTTACGACGCTTGGCGAGACGGAGATTGTCCGACACCGACAGACGGTGGAAGACGCCCCGGGTGTCGGGGACCAGGGTGATCCCGCGCCGCGCGTTGCGTTCGATGCGACGGTCGATGGGGTCGCCGAGGGCGGTCACCGTGCCCGACATCAGTCCGAGGGCACCGACCGCGGCGAGCAGACTCGTCGTCTTGCCCGCCCCGTTCGGACCGAGCAGCGCGAGGATCTCGCCGGGACGGACGGCGGCGCTGAGACCGCGGACGGCGGGAACCCCGCCGTAACCGACGGTGACGTCGTCGATCGTCAACACCGGGGTCGTCGAATCCGGTGTCGTCGGGTCCGGTGTCGCCTGGCCGGGGGCGGCGTGCGCGCTCATCGCGTTTCCTTCGGGTCGGGTCCGGTCGGGGCGGCGTCCGGGTCCACCTCGGGACTGCCGAGGTAGGCCGAGATGACCGCCGGATCGTCCTGGATGGCGGCCGGGGGCCCGCTGGCGATCACCCGGCCGAAGTCGAGCACGTACAGGCGGTCGCACACGTCGAGGACGAGCGACATGTCGTGGTCGATGAGCAGGATGCCGATACCGGTCGCCGCGATCCGGCGGAGTTCGGTCCCGAAGTCGCGGCTCTCGTGGGTGTCGAGTCCGGCGGCCGGCTCGTCCAGCAGGACGAGTTGCGTCCCGCCGACCAACGCCCGCGCGACACCGACAAGTTTCTGCTGTCCCAGGGTCAGCTCGCCGGGGAACTGGTCGGCGGCATCGGCCAGGCCGACGAGTTCGAGTGCCGACGAGATGACATCGGCGGGCGGACGGGAACCGTTGAGGACGTCGGCGAGCATGGCACGCAGGCCGACCGGCTGGACCGCCACGGCCAGGTTCTGCTCGACGGTGAGGTCGGTGAACAGTTCGCCCGCCTGCCACGTTCGGGCCATGCCGGCCCGGCGTCGACGATGGGGGCTCGCCTTGTCCAGTCTCTCCCCGCGCAACGACACCGTGCCGGTGGCCTTGGTGAATCCGGTGACCGCGTCGACGAACGTGGTCTTGCCCGCGCCGTTGGGTCCGATCAGTCCGACGATCTCGCCCGCCGAGACCGAGATGTCGATGTCGGAGTTGGCGCTGACGCCGCCGTACCGGACCGACAGCCCGCCCGTCTCGAGGAGTGTCGTCGACGTGGCCGGCTTCTCGAGTGTCGACTCAGACATGTGCACCCTCCTGTGCGTTCTGTGCCGCGCCGGGCGCTTCCGGACGGGGGGACGGTTTGTGCCGGTGGGCGCGTAGCTTCTCGCCGAGCTCCGACATGGCCCCCGCGACGCCGACGGGATTCAGCACCGCCATCAGCAGGAGGCTGCCGGCGGCGAAGAGCTCGTAGTACTCACCGAGAGCGAGGGTTTGGTTGAGGAAGACGTAACCCACGCCCAGCGGTCCGATGATGCCGGCGAGGACCGCACCGGCGAACGACGTGATGCCGCCGACGTAGGTCATCGCGAGCAGCGTCAGCCCGATCATCACCGTGAACGAGCCGGCCGACAGCTGTCCGCGGCTGTAACCGATGAGGCAACCGCCGATGCCGGCCAGGAACGCCGACAGTGCGAAGCCGAGCAATTTGGTTGCGGCGACGTTGATCCCGACCGACGACGCGGCGCGCTCGTTGGAGCGGACGGCCAGGAAGGCCCGGCCGGTCGAGCCGCCCATGAAGCGCAACACCACGAGAGTCGCGATCGCGACGACGATCAGGACCATCAGCGAGAACCGGATCGTGACCAGGTTGGTGCCGTCGCGCACCCCGAGGTCGAGGCCGAAGATCGTCGGGTCCGCGATGAGGTTGCCCTCGAAGGACGTGATCGCCGGGTTGTTGAAGACGAAGCTCTGGATGGCCAGGGCCGCTGCCAATGTCACGACGGCCAGCTGGGCGCCGCGGATCGGAGTGCGGGCACGCCCACCAGGACACCGAGGCCGGTCGCGATCAAGGCGGCGAAGATCATGCTGAACGGGAACGGCACATCCCAGTTGGTCGTCAGCTTCGACAGGGCGAACCCGGCCGCGCCGGCGAAGGCCATGCTGGCCAGCGAGATCTGGCCGAGGTAACCGGTGAGCAGGACCAGCGACAATGCGATGAGGCTGAGGATCACCGAGGTGACGACGCCGAACCGCCAGCTGCCGGACGTGAGGAGGATCGCCACGACGACCACCGCGATGCAGACGACGGTCGGGATCAGCCGGATGCGGGGGATCCGGACCGCGGGCATGCGCACCTCGCCGAGCGAGCCGCGCGACGGGATCCGACCGCCGAGCAGGAAGAGGGCGATGACGACGATGACGAACGGAACGGCGTCGCCGAGGCCGGCCTGCGCCCATTCCGGCCACCAGTCCTTGGTGGTGAGCCACGTGATGGTGGATTGGAATGCGCCGAGGACAAGACCTGCGGCACAGGCGATCCCGAAGGAGGTGAGCCGGCCGACGAGGGCGACGGCCAGGGCCGGGATGACGAAGAAGGTGTAGCTGGTCTCGGTGAGTCCGATGGTGTAGGACGCGAGGACGACGATGAGACCGGTTGCCGCACCGGTGAGTGCCCACACGATCGCCGCGAGGCGGTCCGGGGAGTAACCCGACAGTCGGGCGGCGAGTTCGTCTTCGGAGCCCGCGCGGGTGGCGACGCCCAGGGTGGTGAGCCGGAAGTAGGCCCACAGCACCAGTGAGATGGCGATGGCGACGCCGGCCAGGATCAGGTCCGAGACGTTGACGACCGCGCCGGCGATGTCGACGGTGTCCTCCGGCAGGATGGCCTCGGCGAAGAGGTTCTCGGTCTCGAAGCGGAGATGGACGAGCGCCTGGATGAACAGCATGAGTCCCACCGAGGCGACGACCTGGGCGAGCACCGGGGCCGAGCGGAGCGGCCGGAAGATGAGTACGTGTGCGAGCAGGGCCCAGACGACCGCGCTGAGCACGCCGAGGACCAGTGCCAACTCCATCGAGGTGGGGTCGGACTCACTCCCGAGTTTCAGTGTGCCGATGGGCAGGACGAGACTGCCGTCGGTGCGCAGTGCGGCGACGAGATAGACCGAGTAGAGGCCGATGGCGCCCTGCGCGAAGTTGATGATGCCGGTGGCGGCATAGATGCCCACGAGGGACGACGCAAGCACCGAATAGATGGCACCGGCGGATAGTCCGAGGAAGACGAACTGGAGGAACTGGCCCATGTGGCGTACTCATTCGTTCGGCGCGTACGGATCTCACGCGCGTGTGAGGATGCGGAGCGTTCGGATCGGGGAGCAGAGCCGGGTGTGGCGGGGTGGGTGACCACCCCGCCACACCAGCGACCCGTGTCAGTAAGCGCCCGGGATGCGCTGCAGCGCAGCCGGAAGCGGGGTGATGAAGCCGCCGGTGGCGGGTTCGGTCTTCTTCTCGGCGACGACGTCGAACAGCAGCATCTCGGTGGTGCAGTTCGGCGTGGTCGGCTTACCGCAGTTGAGCTTCGGGCCGATGAACGACTGGTAGTCGGTGACTGCCTTGAGCGCACCGAGCACGTTCGGGCCGGTGAAATCGGTGACCTTGGCGTTGTTGAGCGTGATCGCGAAGTCGGCGAGGGTCGCGAAGGTGCCGTAGGCGTAGAAACCGCCGGTGCCACCCTGCTCGTCGATGAACTTCTGGGCGATCCCGAGATTCGCCTTGGCCGGCTCCGGTGCGGAGTCCATGGCCGGGGGCTGCCAGATCGGTGAGTAGGTCTGTGCGCCAACCGCTTGCGCACCCATGGTGTCGATGAAGTCGGTGCAGGCCGCCATGAACATGGTGCCCTCGTAGTTCACCGACCGCAGCGACTGCGCGAGCTTGGTGCACACGTTGTCGTTCTGTGAGGTCATCAGGCCGGCCGCGGCGGGGTTGCCCTCGGCCAGGGTGGTGGCCAGCGAGGTGAAGTTCGGGCCGGTCGGCGGGTAGTAGACCGACTTGACGTCGATGCCGAGCTGGGCGCCGAGCGGCTTCATCAAACCGTCGAAGACCTGATGTGCCTGAGGGAGATCGGCATTCGCCAGCGTCAGCGAGTTCTTGTTCGCGGCCTTGAGCTGCTGCATGAAACCGACGAGGAAC
The DNA here is from genome assembly GCF_023078355.1 of Gordonia hongkongensis. Taxonomy (NCBI): domain Bacteria; kingdom Bacillati; phylum Actinomycetota; class Actinomycetes; order Mycobacteriales; family Gordoniaceae; genus Gordonia; species Gordonia hongkongensis. The sequence continues at coordinate 4,744,543 of NZ_CP095552.1, read as the reverse complement.
GCGGCGGGTGGCGGACCGAAGTACACGCGGTTCTCCGCCGAGGCGCCGGTGGAGGTGTTGAACGGGATCTGGCCGACCAGCGGGATGCCGGCCGAGGTGAGAATCGGCACCGCGGAGGCGGATTCGGCATTGTAGCCGTCGATCGCGGCGACCACGCCGGCCTCGACGAACTGGTTGGCGCACGACACCGTCGATTCCGGTGCGGTCTGGTCGATTCCGCAGTCGACGATCTCGACGGGCCGGCCCCCGATGCCGCCGATCTGGTTGTTGATGTAGTCCAGGGCGGCGTCCTTGCCGGTGGTCACGCCACCCTGGGTGGCGGGGCCCTTGGTGGGGTTGAACAACCCCACCTTGATCGCCTCGCCCGACGCCTTGGTGCCGCTGGCATCCGCGGCGGAGCCGTCCGACGATCCGCCGTCGTCGCTGCTGCACGACACGACCGAGAAGATGCACGCCGCGGCGACGGCGACCGCCGCCAACCGTCCGGCTCTCCTGCGTGAATTCGACCAACGCGTGTTTCGACTGCCTTTCCCGATGATCTCCGGGCACGACGGAACCGCCCTGCGAGAGGGCACGGCGACATCGCCCCGGCGGGGCTTAGAAGGATTGAGTTCATCGACCCAGTGCTGTGTCTGGGTCCGCGATTCCGGCACCGTCCGCCCTGGTCACGGCGGTGAGTCCACGTCGGATGTGATGTGGGCCACTCGAAAAGTAGCCATACCCTTACGCCGGTGTCAAGCTGTTCGGCGAAACTGGACACACAGTGGACCACATGGCACGACACTGCCCGTCACGAACGAGTTCGCAACGGGCAGTGGGACAAACGATTCAGTTACCGGCAGGTCAGGGCGGCCCTCAGTGGACGGTCACCCGACCGTCGCGGCCGACCGTGACGTCGGCGGTGTAAGCACGGACGAGGTCCAGGCGCTGCCAGGAGGCGCGGCCGGGACGCTGGTCGTCGAGCGGATATCCCGCGGGCGACGCGGTCTGTTCCAGGACCTGACGCCGCTGCTCGTCGGTCAGTCGCGGGTACGCCCCGGCGATCAGTTCGACGGCCTGTCGGGGCACCACCATCGGATGTGTCGGCGACGAGACGCGTCCGAATCCGTAGGTCATGCGCTGGGCGTAGATCGTCTGGGCCGCGGCATCGGTGGCGTAGGGCGTGTCACGCGCGATGCACACCGAGAGGGCTGCGCCGCAACGCCATTCGAGTTCCTTGCGGATCTCGGTGGCAGACGCGGCGAGGAGCCGGCGGAACTGCGGGTCGTTCCAGCGATCGGCGGCGGCGGCCTGCCCGACGATCGCTCCACCGATCACGTCGAGCGGGTAGTGCACGCCCAGCACGATGCGGTGATATCCACCCTCCGAGGCACGGGCGAGGAACTGCGGCGCGAGTTCCGGGAGCATCGACGCGAACAGGGTGCCCCGCCAGAAGAACAGGCTGGTGTGGCCGGACGGGAACGACGGGTTGCTGCCCAGCGCGTCGTACTCGCTGGCTCCGGCGCGCATGTACTTGCGGATCCGCTCGGGTGCGACGATGAACGGCCGCTCGTACCCGAACACGTACTTCTCGACGAGCGTCGCGTTCGCGAGCCCACCGGCGCGGGCGAGGTAGTCGCTGAAGAGGGCCGTGGTCTTCGGGAGGCGATTGGCGGCGAGGGCGTTCCGGAAATCCCGTCCGAGCCGGTCGCCGAAGGCATCGGACATCGTCCAGAGCGGATCGTCGTGTGCGTCGGCGAGCGCTCGGCGCTGCAGTCCCGGGTTGCCGGCCGCCGACTGGTTGATCGCGACGGCCGTCTCGAGATTGCGGGCCATCACCTCGGGGTGATCGCGGCGCAGGGCGGTGAACGTCTCCACCGGTTGCAGGTACACGCCGCCCGGATACGACGAGACGTCCGAGGCGTAGAGCCGCGCGATGTCGGTCACCGGGAACGGTGCCGGGGTCGGCTTGGCCGGCGCGGCCTGGGCCGATGCCGCGAGCGAGACGGTGGCCGCGATGGCCGCGACCACCGCAATGGCAATCACTGACCAGCGGCCAGTGCCCCCTGCTGCCTGAGCCGGCGACGAGCGCAGCGAGGAGCCGTGTCGAAGGCCCGGCATCGGTCGCGGTCGGGCAGCGTTGTCCGAGATCACGCTCTGAATCCTAGAGGGAATGTTCGCGGGGCGAATGGCCGGACAACTACTGTTCATCCGACCGGCAACCCCTGCTCGAGCAGATCGATCGCGCGCAGGGTCGTCTCGAGCTGGGGCATCTCCCGGTTGTCGTCGAACTCGGTGGCCAGATGGAAGGTCACCCCGGCCACCGCGTCGAGGAACACCTTGAGCCGGAAGTCGTCGGGCGCGATCCGTAAGTAGTCGGCGATGAGCTGGGTCATGTCCGAGATCATGCGCTCGGACTCGACCTGAAAGGGCTTCTGCAGCAACGGCTCGGTGCGGATCAGTTGCATGCGGAGCGGATTGCCGACCCAGGGGTCGTCGACCGTCAGGCGGTGCAGCTCGGTCATCAGGCGCCGGATGAGATCGAAGTGGCTGAGGCCGGGCGGCATGGACTCGACGATCGCGTGCGCCTAGGCATGCAGGTGCTCGTCTCCGACGACCACCTGTTCCTTCGACGGGAAGTAGCGGAAGAACGTCGTGTGTGAGACGCCGGCGGCCTCGGCGATCTGCTCGACGGTGGTCTTGGCGTACCCCTGCTCGGCGATCAGGGTGATCGCCGCCTGCCGGATGGCGTTGCGGGTGCGCAGTTTGTTCTGTTCACGCAGGCCCATCCGACGCCCCGGTGCGGGTTCCGGGGCGTCGGAGCCGGCGTGCACAGTCAGGCAGTTGCCCATACGTGCTCACTTCTTGTCAGAAGGATTGTGCGGCTTATCAACTCGCCGGGACCGGGGACCTGGTGTCGTCCGGTTCCTCGAGCCCACGATGGCGGACTGCTTCGCCCTCGATGTCGAAGTTGATCACGAAGCGGTCGAGCCAGCGCGGGAGGCCCCAGGCCCGGTCGCCGAGCAACGCGATCGCCGCGGGTACGACCAGCATGCGGATCACGAAGGCGTCGAAGAACACTGCCGCGGCCAGCGCGAAACCCATCATCTTGGCGGTCGTCTCCGGGGAGAGCATGAACGCCGCGAAGACGCTGATCATGATGATCGCCGCCGACGTGACCACCCGGGCTCCGTGCCGGTAACCGGCGACGATCGCCTCCTTGGCCGACAAGCCGTGCATGAACTCCTCGCGCATTCGGGTCACCAGGAACACCTGGTAGTCCATCGCGAGCCCGAACACCACGCCGATGAGGAAGATCGGCAGGAAGGAGATGATCGGCTGCGTGTGGGTGATCAATCCCAGCCAGCCCTCCTGGAAGATCGCCACGGTGACGCCGAAGGTCGCCAGGACCGAGAAGACGAATCCGAGGGTGCCGATGAGCGGGACCCAGAGCGACCGGAAGACGCCGATCATGATCAGGAATGCGAGACCGACGACCACGACCAGGTAGGGGATGAGTGCATCGTCGAGTTTCTGGGAGAGATCGGACATGATGGCTGTCTGACCGCCGACGTGGAGTTCCGCGCCACGGTTCTCGACCGTCGGTGCGAAGGCGCGGATCTGCTCCATGAGGTCGTGTGTGGCGGCTGACGACGGCGCGCTCTCCGGGGTGACCATGATGAGCGCGGTGTCGCCTGCTCGGTTGCCCGTCCAGGTGAGCCCCTCGGGGTTGGCGACATCACTCAGGGTTGCGATGTGCCGCACGGTCTCCTCGGCCGGGGCGTTGATCGCGCCGTCCTCGTCGTGTACGACGACGAGCAATGGGCCGTTGATGCCCTCACCGAAACCGCGGCTCAGCAGTTCCTGCGCGGGTGCTTCGGCTTCGCTGGACAGCGACAGACCGAGTTCCAGCTTGGTTGCCGGGATGGCCGCGGCCGCGAGCGCCAGCAGGCCGATCACGATGAACGGGATGGGCCACTTGACGACGGTGCGCCCGACCTTGACGCCCATAGTGTCGTCCTCGGATTCCACGGCGTGCTTGATCCAGGGGATTCGAGGTAGGAAGGCGAATCGCCCGAACGCGCCGAGAATGGCGGGGATGAGGGTCAGAGCAGCCAGCACCGCGATGAACACGGCGACGCCGGCACCCGCGCCCATCTGAGTGATGATCGGGATGCCGATCACCATGAGGGCCACCACCGCCACGATCACGGTGAGGCCGGCGAAAACCACCGCCGACCCGGCTGTGCCGACGGCTCGGCCGATGGCGTCTGATGGCGCGCCGCCGCGGAGTAGTTCCGCGCGGTACCGGGACACGATGAACAGCGCGTAGTCGATGGAGACGGCGATGCCGAGCATCGTGACGATGGCGGTGGCGGACTCGTTGATCGACAGAGCCTCGGCCGACAGCGTGAGCAGCAGGATGGTGATGCCGACACTGACGATCGCGGTGACGAGAGGTATGAAGGCGGCGATGAGAGCTCCGAACGCCACGATCATCACGACGAAGGCGACGGCGAAACCGAGCAGTTCGGCCGTGCCGCCGGCTTCCATCACCTGCATCAGCGACCCGGTTGCCTCCACCTGCAGACCGTCGACGGAGAACTCGTCCAGGATCGAGACGAGTTCTTCCTTGTTCTCGACGGTGAGGTCGAGGATCGGGATGTCCTGGCGAACCTGGATGAGGCCGACCCGACCGTTGTCGCCGACGACCTGCGCTGCGAGTGCTGGTTCAGCGGCCGCAACCGTCAGCGGGTTGACGACAGTCTGCGGCTCGATCACGTCGGGGAGTCCGCGGAGGGCCGCGGCGAGTTCGTTCAGCTGCGCGGTGTGGTTCTGCAGCCCGTCCTCGGCAGCGACGAGGATGCTCGTCGACGCCTGTTCCTGCTGGGCCATGACCTGTGGGAAGTACTGCTCGACCTGTTCGGTGGCAACCCCCGAGTCGGTGCCGGGAAGGCTGAAGTCCTGCGCGAACTTGGGCTGGAGTGCGCCGACCAGTCCGGCGACCGCGATGAGCGCAGCCAGCCAGGCCGCGATCACCGACCATTTGTGGCGAAAGCAGAAGCTTCCGAGCTTGAACAGAAACGACGCCATGCGTGGACCCCTCTGGTGCTGCGGAAGACCGGCCCCCGAAGGTCCCGGCGCAGATGACGAGAGAAATGGTACCCACTAACACTCGGGACTGAGTACCACTTTTCGGATCTTGCTCCGTCCGCCGCGCTGCAGGTGTGGCCGGTGTCGCCTTGCGAGAGGGTCTCGTCAGCGGGCGTTCGGCGGCGTCTGGTGTCCGCGGGGATCGGCGTCCGGGCGGTGACGCGGATCGATAGGGTTGTTCGACGGCTGACCGGCGTGCCGGCCTGCGATGTTCGGGTCGTTCCGCCCGTCCGCACCACGCCCGTCGGCGCCCTGTCCCTCGGTGTCCCGTCCATCCGCGTTCCGTCGGACATCGGGGTCGAGACGGTCCGCACGGGCGAACTCGCTTTCGACCTCGTGCCGCGACTCGGCCGCGTGTCCCTGGTGGTGGCGTGCCTGTTCCTGCAGCCGCTTGGCCTCTGCGGACTTGGCGTCGGCTTCGGCCTGCGCTTTCCGTGCCCGGGCGTCGGCCTCCTCGGCGACGGCCTCGCGGTGGCGGACGGTCGAGACCTGTTGCGTGGCGTTCTGCCTGATCTCCTCGGCTTGAACCCGTCGGCGTGCCTTTCGCTGACGAAGAAGCAGCAACACGAGCGCAAGAATGACGATCACGACGACGACGGCGATGATGATCCAGATGGCGGTGTCCACGACTCACTCCTCGGTCGGATGATGGTGCGCGTCGGGTACCCCGCGGCGGGGATGGCTAACCCATCCCGGTCAGCTCGCTGACCTGCGGTCGAGCAGCCGTCACCGCGGGTAGTCCACTCGTTCGGGTGACATTCGCCGGTCGGCGGAAGTGGTGATGCGGTCGTAGCTTCGGTGCCACAGCCATTCGAGAGGGCCCCGCTCGAATCGGTTGAGCCAGAAGCGGGAGAACAGCATGAGCACCACGGCGATGGCGAGGTGCAGGGACACCGTGGCGGGGACCAGCGTCGAGCCGTCGAGATGTTGCGCGAGCCCCAGGCCCCAGCCGTAACAGACGGCACCCGCGATCGCGTTCTGTAACACATAGCAGGACAACGCCATTCGACCGACCGGTGTCAGCGCGCGGCCGCACCGCCCGGGAGTGCGGCCGTCGGCGTAGTACCCGGCGACCCATGCGAGCAACCCCAGTGCGACGACCGGCGCCAACCCGTACCGCCCCACGACGAGTCCGGCATCGCCACCGGCCAGTCCGACGGCGAGGTCGAGAGGTAGGGCGATCCCCAGCCCGACGGCCATCAGGCGTCGCCGAAGCCGGGCGCCGCGCGGTTCCAGGACGCCGGCGCGCAGCAGGGCCGCGCCGATGAGGAAAAGCGCGATCGACATCGGCAGGATGAAGAGGACCTCGGCACGGAACATCAGGAAGTTCTCGGCGCGAAAAGCGACGAGGTCGACGAAACTGCCGTCTGCGTAGGGGTTCGGGGACAGCCCGGCGCCCGGACTCGATGCAGCGGGCGCGGCGAGAAGGGCCCAGCTCAGCAGCCCCAGCAGCGCCAGATGCGTCGACGCGGCGATCGCGATCGCGACGTACTGGCGCCGCAGCCGCATCGACAGCAGGTAGGCGACGATGAGTCCGGTGACCGCGTAACCCATGAGGACGTCGAACTCGGTGAAGAGGAAGTAGTTGATCACGCCGTCGACGAACAGCAGCGCGGCTCGCCAGTAGTACCGTCCCGGCCAGGGCCGGCCTCGTCGAACAGCCGACCGCTGCTGGATGGCCAGCCCGATTCCGAACATGATCGTGAGCAGACCGAGGAATTTGCCCTGGGCGAGCTGCTGCAGGACGTCCTCGGCCACCGCCCAGGAGCCGGTGGCCCGGTAGGCGCCCTGGATGTAGCCGATCAACCCCTCCGGGTTGGTGAAGATCCAGATGTTGGTGGCGAGGGTGCCCAGAATCGCGATGCCGCGCAGGACGTCCAGCGCCGCGTGTCGGGTCGCCATCGTGTCTCCGTCCTGTGCCACTTTTTTGCTGACACAACCGTGCTATCAAAACTCGAAGTCAAGGTAGCACGGGTGTACTAGCATGGGTCAATGCCCAAGTTGATCGACCGGGACGGGCGACGCGCCGAGATAGCCGAGGCCCTGTGGCGGATCGTGTTGCGCGAAGGCGCATCCGGAGTATCGGTCCGGGAGGTGGCGGCCGAGGCGAACATCTCGGTGGGCTCGCTTCGACACGTGTTCGGGGACAAGGAAGAGCTGCTCGAGTTCTCGATGCGCCTGATCTATGAACGGGTGGCGCTCCGCATCCGCGAGCACGACCGGATCCGCGATCCGCTCCGCTGGGCCGAAGCCGTGTTGTCCGAGGTCCTACCGCTGGACGACGAGCGGCGCGTCGAGATGCACGTCAACCTCGCGATGGTGACCGAGTCGGTGGCACACCCCGGTCTCGCGGATGCTGCGCGCGAGGCCCACGACGGTTTGCGCTCACTCTGTCGGACGGTGCTGGGCGTCCTCGACGAGCACGGGCTGATCGGCGCCGGCCGCGAACTCGACTCTCAAGCGATCGCGGTACACGCCCTTGTCGACGGTCTGGCGATGCACCTGCTCCTCGCCGACACGGATTCGCCGGCTCGCGCGCAGCGCGTGCTCCGGGAGTATCTGACAGGGCTGGCGGTCGAGATCCGAGAGACGTTGCAGTGAAACGATATTCGCTGTCGGGCGGATACCGTTGTGCTGCTGCGGACCGGTCGGAGGACTAACTCTCCGGGTCCGTGTCACCCTCCTCGCGGGCGCGTCGTCGGTCGGCATGCAGCGACTTGACGCGCCGCTCCTCGCGACGGACCTCGATCTGGGTGGCGCGTTCGGCGGCCAGCCAATCCGGCATCTCGGCGAGGAGGTCGTCGATCTGTGCCGTCGTGAGTGCCTCGGTGATTCCCCCGCGAACCAGGCCCGAGTTCGAGATGCCGAGTTGTGCCGCGACCAGATTCTTCGGGTGCGGGCCGTCGGCGCGAAGCGTGCGGAGCCATTCCGGCGGGTCGGTCTGGAGGGCGGCGAGCTCGGCCCGGGTGATCGGGCCCTGCTGGAACTCCGCAGGAGTGGCCGGCAGGTACACGTCCAGCTTCTTGGCGGCGGTGGCCGGCTTCATCGACTGCGAGCTCATTCGACGAGGGTATCGGGCGGTAGCCTTTGGGCGTGACCACACCCGACGTTCACGCAGCGGGCGAGGCCCCTGTCTTCCGACTGGCGTACGTTTCGGGGGTCACGCCGAGCAAGTGGGTCAGGATCTGGGCCGAGCGGCGTCCCGACGTCCCGCTGGAACTCGTCGCCGTCGACGTCGCGGACTGTGCCGAGGCGGTCGGGGAGCGGCGCGTCGACATGGCGATCACCAGATTGCCCGATGCCCTGCGGTCCGGCGATGCGCGGGAACATCACACGATCGACCTGTACGAGGAGACGACGGTCGTCGTGGTGCCGAAGGACCACGCCCTGACCGCCGGCGACGAGATGACCCTGGCTGATCTGGCCGACGAGCAGTTCCTGTGGCCGCTGGACGAGCCGTTGACAGTATCCGAACGCCCGGGTGCGGCGGTGGATCATCGGCCCGAGACCACCGGTGACGCAGTCGAACTCGTCGCGGCCGGCGTCGGCGTACTGCTCGTGCCGCAGTCGCTGGCGCGCCTGCATCACCGCAAGGACCTGGTGTATCGACCGGTCACCGACGCCCCGACCGGGAGCGTCGGACTCCTGTGGCCTGCTCCCACAACTCAATTGGCCGATGAGTTCATCGGCATCGTGCGCGGCCGCAAGGCGACGTCGTCGCGGGGGCGGACCGACGAGGCGCCCAAACGGTCGGCCAAGGAGAAGGCGGCGGCGAAGAGGGCGGCACGCGAGGCGGCCGGAAAGATCCCCGGCAAGGGCGCGCGACGCGGGCCCGGACGTCCGAAGCGTCGGTGATTCCCGCCGTGGCGTGCCGCCCCTGTCAGTGCGTCAGGCGCGCCACTCAGCGGTGCGTTCCGGCGACGCCTCGGCGAGCGCCTTGAGGGTGTCGTCGACGCCGAAATCCTTGCCGTACACCGGCGTTCCCGGCTGTTGCCGCCACGACTCGGCGAGCGGTCCGGCGTCGACCGGGTCGAACCCGAGTTCGTCGACCACGCGGAACACGATCTCCTTGCCCGCCGTATCGTCGCCGGCGATCGGCAGCGCGATACGGCCCTCTGTGCCCGCGGGTACGCCCTTGTTCAGCAGGTGCTTCCAGTAGATCCCGTTGAACACCTTGTACACCGGGACGCCGAGCAGTTCCGACACCCACACGCTCTCGGGGGTGCCGTTCTCGATCGCCTCGATCTTGCCGTCGCGCTGCTGGGGGTAGTAGTTGTTGGTCTCGATCACCGGGGCGTCGGGCTTGCGGGCGTCGAGGATGCCCGGCGCGAGGTCGGGGGTGTTCTTCTGCGGGATGCTGACGATCACCAGGTCGGCGTCCTTCGCGGCGTCGGCGGCCCAAACGGCGGTGGCGCCGGTCTCGGAGGCCAGTTCGGCCAGCGTCTCCGGGTCGCGCGAGTTCGCCACCCGCACCTCGTGCCCCAACGATGCCAGACGACGCGTGAGCGTCCCGCCGATGAATCCCGCTCCGATGATCCCGATCTTCACAACTGCACCTCTTTGTTCGACGACGTTGTTGACCCTTCGCGCAACGGATCCGTCGGTTCGGTGCATTCCCGTGGTCGGCGGGAGGGTGACGAGCGACTCGATCTGGGCCCGGTCGAGTCGTGGGTCAGTACGCGATGCCGAGAGACCACGCGAACACGGTGTAGGCGGCGAGGGTGATGAGCACGATCCCGATGAGGTTGAGCCAGAGCCCGCCGCGGATCATCTGACCGATGGTGACGTACCCGCTGGCGTAGGCCACCGCGTTCGGTGGCGTCGCCACCGGGAGCATGAATGCGCAGGTTGCGGCGAGGGCGACGGGGATCGTGAGCACCAGAGGGTCGAGACCCATTCCCATGGCCACGCCTCCGGCGACCGGGAGAAAGGTTGCCGCTGTCGCGGTGTTGCTCGTGATCTCGGTGAGGAAGATGATCGCGGTCGCCGCGATGACCACCAGCACGATGACCGGGATCGTGTCGAGCCCGGCGGCCACGTCGCCGATCCAGGCGGTCAGTCCGCTGGACTCGAACTGCTGGGACAAGGCGAGGCCGCCGCCGAACAGCAGCAGCACTCCCCATGGCAGTTTGATCGCGGTCTCCCAGTCGAGCAGGCGCACACCGGGTTTGGAGCCGCTGGGCAGCAGGAACAGCAGGATCGCCGCCGTCATCGCGATGCCGGTGTCCGAGATCGGCGGATTCTCGTCCCAGATCAGCGGGACCGCGATCCACGCCAGTGCGGTGAGGCCGAAGATCGCGGCGACCCGGATCTCGCCCTGCGACATCGAGCCGAGGCCGTCGAGCTGATCGCGGATGATGCGCCGGCCGCCGGGGATGTCGTCGATCTCCGGCTTGAACAGGACGTGAGTGAGCAGGAACCACGCGATGGCCAGGAAGATCACGGCGAGCGGGACGCCGGCGATCATCCACTCCAGGAACCCGATGTCGATGCCTTCACCCTCGAGGTATCCGACCAGGAGGGTGTTGGGCGGGGTGCCGATGATCGTGCCCAACGATCCGATCGATGCGGCGTAGGCGATGCCGAGCATCAGTGCCGTGCCGAAGTTGCTCTTGATGACCGCCTGGGTGAGGGTCTCACCGTCCACCGGTTCGTCGGTGCCGGTGGCCTTCGGCGCGGGGGCGTCGGTGCCCGATTCCTTGCCGAGGTCGAGCACCAGCGCCAGGACCGACACGCCGATCGGGATCATCATCACGGCGGTTGCGGTGTTGGACACCCACATCGAGAGGAATCCGGTGGCGATCATGAAGCCGGCGATGACCATCGGCGGCTTGGTGCCCATCGCTGCGACGGTCACCAGGGCTATGCGGCGGTGCAGATTCCACCGTTGCATCGCGAGGGCGATGATGAAGCCGCCCATGAACAGGAAGATGACGTTGTTCCCGTAGGCCGCGCCGACGTCGTTCACCGAGATCGATTCGCCTGCTTCGTCTGAGCCGAAGACCGGGAAGATCACCAGCGGCAGCAGCGCGGTCGCGGGGATGGGTATCGCCTCGGTCATCCACCAGAGGCCCATGAGAACTGCGGTCGACGCCGTGAGCCGGGCTCCCTGCCCGACCTCGGCGGGCAGTATCACGTAGACCAGTGCCGCGAGTGCCACGCCGGCAACGAGTCCGATCCACTGCCGACGCCGCATCTTCGGTTCCACCTCGTCGGCGCGCTCACCCGCCGACTGGTGGTCGATCTCGTCGAACTCCTGCTGTGAGTCAGGCGATCCGGAGCCTCGGCCGGCCGAGCCCGGTGTGTCGGACCGGTTGTCGCGTGGCCGTTCGCCGCTGCGCTGCACCATCGGAGCCTCCTCGGTATGCCTGCGTGGCACCCAGCCTATCGAGGAGCGTGTCGGAATTATCCGAAACCGCCGCCCGCCGACGTGCCTATGAGGTGGCCGACCAGCTGTGCCACGTCAGAGACTCCACGACGATCACCGGTCCATCGGGCCGTCGGAGTCGATACTGCGGGTACTTCGCGGCCAGCGTGTCGATGCCGTGACTGCCGATGGGTTCACCGGCGTCGACGACGTGTGCCCGGCCGTCGACCCGCACCCACCAGAGTTCATCCCAGTTGTCGGAATACACGTCAGCCAAGAGTGACACCGCGGGGTTGTCCGCGATGCTGGCGAGACGACGGAGTGCGGTGGTTCGTTTCGGCTTGTGATCCACGCACGTGTAGATGACGTCGTCGTCGAGTGCGCACACGACGGGGACCAGGTGCGGCTTGGTGGAGGGTGACACGGTGGCGAGCGTGACCGACCGGGCGGCGGCGAAGCGTTCGCGACTCAGGCGCAGGTCCATCATCCGAGGATGGCATGCACTCGTGGGAAACAAGGTCACCGATGAGCTCGGGCGCCGGTTCGGGTCCACCTCTGTGTCCGAACCCCGATCCAGGGGACCCGACCCGAAAGGGCCAGCACCATGACGAACCAGAACGTTGCCGTCAGACGCACGATCTCCGCCACGCCCGACGAGGTGTTCGCGGCGCTCGCCGACCCCCGCACACACCAGGCCATCGACGGCACCGGCTGGGTTCGGGACGCAGTCGACACGACACCGCTGCGGGAGGTGGGCCAGGTATTCCGGATGAACATGTACCACTCCAACCATCCGGATGGTGACTACCTGATGGAGAACCGGGTCGAGGTGATCGAACCGCTGTCGGCGATAGCGTGGCAACCAGGGCAGCGCAACGACTCCGGGGAGCTCGAGTTCGGCGGCTGGACATGGCGGTACGACCTGGTGCCGGTGGGGGAGTCGTCCACCGAGCTCACCCTGACCTACGACTGGTCGGCCGTACCCGCCCACATCCGCGAGTACATCGAGTTCCCGCCGTTCGCCGACGACCATCTGCGTAACTCGTTGAACCACATCGCCGAACTTGTCGGTTGATCCGCGAGGTCATCGACTGAGCGAGACCCGGCCCCGCCGCGATCGCCCGACGATCCGGTCAGCCGACGAGGTCCGGATCCGGATCGCGATGCGCCGACGCAGCCGATGTGGGTGACAGATCGGCGGTGAGCAGGTCGACGGTCGGGCTGCGCGTGATCACCTTGTGGCCCCACCACAGAGCGAGGAACACGAACAGTGCGCCGTAGGCGGTGAGCCAGAGTTCGAGATTCCCCGCGGATCCGTCGCGGATCGCCGGGAGATTCTGCCCCGCGATGACGGCGACACACATGAGCAACGCGATGATCGGGCCGGCCGGGTAGAGCCAGGCCTTGTAGGGGAGTCTGCCGAGGTCCAGACCCTGCGCCTGCCACGCCCGACGAAAACGGTAGTGGGCCCACGCGATACCCATCCACGTGATGAAGCCCGCCACCGACGAGGCGGTGACCAGCCAGACGTACGCGCGACCGTCGCCCACCCGACTCGCCAGGAAGCAGAGGGCGCCGATGGCCGTCGTCGCGGCCACGGCGAGGAGTGGCACTCCTGATCGCGTGACCCAGGCGAACACACGTGGGGCGTTGCCCTGCACCGACAGGCCGTACAACGCGCGGGTTGCCGCGAACAGGCTCGCATTGCCCGCCGACAGGATCGCGATCAGGATCACGGCGTTCATCATCGATGCCGCCACCGCGATCCCTGCGTCGGAGAACACGAGGGTGAACGGGGCGATCGCGATGTTCTCCTCGGACGCATTCAGCAGATTGGGGTCGGTGTACGGGATCAGGAACGCGATGACGGTCAGGGTGCCGATGTAGAACAGCAGGATGCGCACGAAGACGGTGCGCACGGCGCGTGGAATGGCCGTCTTCGGTTCGACCGCCTCGCCGGCGGCGACCGCGATCATCTCGGTGCCCTGGAATGCGAAACCGGCGATGAGGAAGACCGACAGCATGCCGAGCGGGAAGTCCACGAACGGAGCGTCGTCGATCGTCCAGTTGCTGAAGCCCGGCGAAGGACGGTCGCCGATGACACCGAGAATCAGCAGCACGCCGACGATGAGGAAGACGACCACCGCGATGACCTTGATCGCCGCGAACCAGAACTCGGCTTCGCCGAATGCCTTGACCGCGAACAGGTTCAGCGCCAGCAGACCCGCCAGGAACACGACCGACCAGATCCACGACGGCACGTCGGGTGCCCAGTACTTCATGATCAGCCCGGCGGCCACCAACTCGGCGGCCAGGGTGACCGACCAGTTGAGCCAGTAGTTCCACCCGGCTGCGAAGCCGAAGGACTTGGACACGAAGCGCTTTCCGTACTCCTCGAACGGGTTGCTGCACGGGATGTACGCCGACATCTCGCCGAGGCTCTGCATCAGGAAGAAGACCATGCAGCCCATCAGCAGATACGCCAGGATGGCGCCACCCGGGCCCGCGTCGGAGATGGTGGCGCCCGAGGCGACGAACAAGCCGGTGCCGATGGCACCGCCGAGCGCGAGCATGCTGATGTGACGACTCTGAAGTCCCTTGCGCAGCGACTCGTCGGGGGTGATCCCCAGGGGACTGGACATCGGCAGAGTCTAACGGCCGGTCGGCCCGTCGGCCGGGTATTGAACTGTTGCCCGAGTGCTGACCCTCAATCGAGGCTTGTCAGTTCGGAGACCAGTTCGTGCACCGGGTCACCGGGACCGATGTCGTAGGTGCACTGGTCGTGCCTCGGGTCCGGGACGAATGCCCAGAAGAGTGCGGTTGCCGTCCCGGCCGCCCGCTGACCGGCGACCTTGGTCCGGAAGTCGTCGGCGCGCTCGGATGTCGAACCGCATGAGCCGGCATGCTGGCCGATCTCGTTCACCGCGAGGGGTTTTCCGACTACGCGTGCCTGGCGTAGACGTTCGGCCAGTCCGTTCCACTGATCCCCGGGGAGCGCGACACCGTCCGCACCGTAGTCGTGATAGTCCAGGACGTCCACGTACGGGGAGCCGGCGACGTACTGGTAGTCGGGCCCGGCGGTGCCGCACTGGCCACCGCCGGTGAAGCCGGACCAGATCACCGCCCCGCCGTGCAACCGGGTGACCATCGCACCTGCGCTGCCGAAGAACGACCGCAGTACGCGCGCGGCGTCGACCGGGCACGACCGCTGCTGCCATCCACACGACTGATCGCCACAGATGGACGTTTCGGGTTCACCCACCAATTCCCATCCCGCCAGGGCCGACCTGCTCTTCCAGCGTCCCACTGCCGTCCTGACCCACTGCTCGAACGTGAGTCCACCCGCGCCGGCGACGGTTCGCCAGCCGGATCGGTACCAGTCTCGTTCCTTGAAAACTCCGCTCTCGCATGCGCCATCGGCGGCCGCGAGGACAGGCAAGACGATCTGACCGTGCCGCGCGGCGGCGTCGAAAACGGCATCCATCGGCCCGAAATCCAATTGCTGGGTGTACTTGTTCACGGCCAGTTGAGCGAACAGATTGAAGCGAGTGAGCGAATGCGGAGGTAAGGCGGCGAAATAGTCGTCGAGATCAACCATCGCTCCGCATCCGGCATTCACCGACCAATCGGTGGCCAGCTGGTAGGCGTCGAATCCGGAAGGCCACCACTGGCGTCCATAGAGGGTCAGCCCAGCCGGAGTGGCATCGACCCGGTTGGGCGACGCATGTGCGGGCGGCGGCAGCAGCCAGCTCAGGAGCAGGCCGATGCTCAGCACCAGAATCGGAGTTCTCATCGCGGGCAGATGCATTGTGAGCGTCCTGGGATGACGAGGACCGACTGTGGCGTCGGCCCAACTCGTCTGATGATTGCACGCCGGCCGCGCGGTTTCGAACGTGTCTGGGAATGGGTACGGAGAAACGTTTCGTGTGCGCCGAGATCGAGTTAGAGCCACTGGGCTCATTCCTCATTTCCCGACCTGCGCGACACCTGTGACACCATCGAGCTCGTGATGGGCGTACTGATAGTTGCGGCAGTGCTGCTCATCATGAGCGCGGTGCTCGCATGGCAGGACCCACGTCGTCTGAGCCCCGGCATCCTGCTGACCGCGGGCTTGTCGGGCGTGATGCTCGCCGCGGTGATCGCGGTCGTGGACAGGGGCGTCGGCGACGACGGCTCGGTTCTCGCGCCGGCGGTGGTCATCGTGGCCCTCGGACTCGTTGCGCTGCTTGCCATCCTCATTCTCGGGGTGTCGTTGATCGCCAACGGCTTGACGCTTCTGCGCCGAGAGGGGCGCCGTCCATCGAACCTGCTGTCGGCGCTCCTGGGTGCACTCCTGTCCGGTTACGCGCTCGCTGTCCTGCTCGGGATCATGGTCGGATGGTTCGACGTGTCGACGAGCAACGCGCTGCTCAACTTCCTCATGGCGGTGGGGATGCCGGCCGGTTACCTGGGTTTCGTGTTCGCCTCGCTGCTTCTCTGGTCGTGGCTGTATGGCCGGTGGAGCAGGTGGCGGGCGCGACGGGCGAAGGTCGGCGCGATCATCGTCCTGGGTGCCGGTCTGCTCGACGGGTCCCGCGTCGGTCCGCTGCTGGCGTCACGACTCGACCGCGGTCGCGAGATCTATGATCTGGCCCGGCCTTCCGGCCTGGACCCGCTGATCATCTGCTCCGGAGGCAGAGGTGGCGACGAGCGGCTGTCGGAGGCCGCGGCGATGGCCGAGTACCTCGTCTCGAAGGGCGTCGATCGTGATGCCATCGCACTCGAGGACCGATCCACCGACACCGCGGAGAACCTCCGGTACTCGAGGCGTGTGCTCGACGAGCGTGGAGTGACCGAACCGGTCGCGGTGGTGACGAGCGGCTATCACGCCTTCCGCGGAGCGATGCTCATGCGGTCTGCCGGGATCGACGGATTCTCGACCGGCGCCCACACCGCGCGATACTTCGTCCCCAACGCCCAGGTCCGTGAGTTCTTGGCGGTTCTGCGTGACCACCGATGGATCAACGGAGTCGTCCTGGTCCTGCTCAGTGTGCCGCTGATCGCCGGCACCGCTGTCGCTCTCTTCGGCTAGTCGATCACCGGACCAGGGGCCTCGCGAGTCGCGGTGATGGTGGAGCCGATGACGGGAATCGAACCCGCGTATTCAGCTTGGGAAGCTGATGTTCTGCCATTGAACTACATCGGCGTGCGAGTGCCGGACTCGCGAACGACAGCCTAGCAAACCCGGAGCCGGGCCGGTCGTCGGCACGCGCAGATGTCGTGGATCGTGGCGTCAGGCGCAACGAACCGCGACATCTGGGCGAGGCCGGGTCTCGGCGGGCCGACGCGATTCAGTTGCGACGCAGACCAACTCGCCGGAAGGGGTTGCGCATCGGACGACCGGCCGGTAGTCTCGAACGTAGTTTCGAGTAAAGCCATGATGACGGGGGATGAAATCATGGCTTCTACCGGGCCATCTGCACCACCACTTCTTCTCGACCAGTACAAGCGCCTGCATGCACTTATGGACGAGATCGCCGAGACGCAGTCCACGGATTGCTCCGACACCGACCTACTACAGGTCGCGATCGAGCACGAGCGTGCCGAACGACGGATGCTGTCGCTGTTCACCGATCACATCGTCGACATCGACGAGCGGTCGGCGTACCGGAAGATGGGGTGCCAGACCGTCTCCAACTTCCTGTGCCACGCGCTGAACCGGCGCGGCGAGGCGACCCGCCTGATGAACCGGGTCTGGGCCTTGGGCAGGTTCCCGGACATGCAGGGGGTGCCGCTCGAACCGCGCTTCCCCGAGACCGCCAAAGGTGTTGCCGACGGCGAGATCTCGGGACGCCATGTCGACGTCGTCATCGAGGTGATGCGCAAGATTCCCGCCGACGTGGACCCCGCCGACCGGGAAGCCGCCGAGGCGACGCTCGCCCACTACGCACGCGAGTACGACCCGTCGTCACTCCGTGACCTCGGCGCCCGCATCCTGGCCCACCTCGACCCCGACGGAACCATCACCGACGATCGCGACCGCGCCCGCAACCGCGGACTCAAACTCGGGCCGCAAGACGCCCAACTGATGTCCCGGCTCACCGCAATGCTCGACCCCGTGACGCGCGCCATGTTCGACGTCGTCCTGTCGGTGTGGGCCGCTCCCGGGATGAACAATCCCGCCGATCCCGAGTCGCCCACCGGGAACCCCGCCGCCGCGGACCCCGACGCGCTGGCCGCCGCTGCCGGACGCGACGAGCGCACGGCCGAGAAGCGGAACCACGACGCGTTGCGCGCCATGCTGCGCTTCGTGCTCGACGCCGGCGCGCTCGGGGGTTCGCACCACGGGCTACCGCCACACCTCGTCGTCTCCATCACCGAATCGGCGCTGCGCGACGCGGCCGGCGACCCGGCACGGACCGCGACGGGAACCCTCCTACCCATCAAGGACGCCATCGACCTCGCCGCGGACGCGCAGCATCATCTCGCGGTGTTCCGGGACCACTCCAGTGAGGTCCTCTATCTCGGACGGTCCCGGCGATTGGCCTCGCGCGCACAACGAATCGCCGCGGTCGCCCGCGACGGCGGCTGCACCTTCCCGGGATGCACGCGGCCGTCGTTCGACTGCGAGATCCACCATGTCGTCGAGTGGGACGCCCACCACGGCTCCACCGACCTCGACACCCTCGCGACCGCCTGCCCACCACACAACCGGGTGGTCGGCACCGGCGTGGATCAGTGGGTCACCACCATCGCCACCGAAGGGGTCGACGCCGGCCGCGCCGTCTGGCACCCGCCCTGCTCGCACCCGTCGTCGACGCCGCGGATCAACCATGCCCATCGCACCGACGCGATCCTCGACCGGATGCGCGCTGATGTCCGGCGGCGGCGCAGTACAGCGGTGCCGGAGCGCGGAGGGTCGGCGCCGACCGACACCGGCGCAGATCCTCCCTGACCATTCGATAACCTCGACACCGTGCTGCTCTCCGACCGCGACATCCGCGCCGAGATCGCTGACGGGCGCCTCGCCATCGATCCGTTCGATCCCGCCCTCGTCCAGCCCTCCAGCGTCGACGTCCGGCTCGACGGCCTGTTCCGGGTGTTCAACAACACCCGCTACACCCACATCGACCCCGCGCAACGCCAAGACGAACTCACCTCGCTGGTCGAACCCGCCGACGGCGAGCCCTTCGTGCTGCACCCGGGCGAGTTCGTGCTGGGGTCCACCCTCGAGGTGTGCTCGCTGCCCGACGACCTCGCCGGCCGCCTCGAAGGCAAGTCGTCACTCGGTCGGCTCGGCCTGCTCACGCATTCGACGGCGGGCTTCATCGACCCCGGCTTCTCCGGTCACATCACCCTCGAGTTGTCGAACGTCGCGAATCTACCGATCACCCTCTGGCCCGGCATGAAGATCGGGCAGCTGTGCCTCATCCGCCTCAGCAGCCCGGCCGAGGAGCCGTACGGCAGCGCGTCGGTCGGATCGAAATACCAGGGACAACGTGGACCCACCCCGTCGAAGGCGTACCTGAACTTCCAGAAGCACGACTGAGGTTTCGACTCCGCTCAACCAGCGGGAGCACTCGGCTCAACCGGCGGGTGGACGGACCGGGTGGGCGCGGCTCCGGAAGTTCACCCAGCCGATGACAACCCGCCACGGCGAGGATGGTTACCGGTGGTTCCAGCTGGGTAACCGTTGCCCTCATGAAGCTCACGGTGATCGGATGCGGCTACCTCGGTGCCACTCACGCGGCCTGCATGGCCGAACTCGGGCACGACGTCGTCGGCATCGACGTCGATCCGTACAAGATCGAACGCCTGCAGGCCGGCGAGGTCCCGTTCTTCGAGCCGGGGCTCGCCGACATCCTGCGCCGCAACATCGACGCCGGACGACTCCGCTTCACGACCGACCACCTCGCGGCCGCCGACCACGCCTCGGTGCACTTCCTCGGCGTCGGGACCCCGCAGGAACCCCGTGGGCACCGGGCCGACCTCTCGCACGTGTACTCGGCGATCGACGCGCTCGTGCCGACGCTGCGGGGCGCCCACCTCATCATCGGCAAGTCGACCGTACCGGTCGGCACATGTGCTGAACTCGCACAACGGATCTCGGTGCTCTCCCATGCCGGGGCGGATGTCGAGCTGTCGTGGAGCCCTGAGTTCCTGCGCGAGGGGTTCGCCGTCGAGGACACGCTCCGGCCGGATCGGCTCGTCCTCGGTACCGGTTCGCTCGACCCGAGCGGCCTCAACACGGCCGCCGACGACCCCGACGCCGGGTCGTCGGCCGGGGAGGTCACCCGCGAGATCTACCGCGAGATCCTCGAGACCGGCGTGCCGCTGATCGAGACCGACTGGGCCACCGCGGAACTCGTGAAGGTCTCGGCGAACGCCTTTCTGGCCACCAAGATCTCGTTCATCAACGCGATCAGTGAACTGTGCGAGATCGCCGGCGCCGACATCAACACCCTCGCCGACGCGATCGGGCACGACCCGCGGATCGGACGCCGATTCCTCAACGCCGGTCTCGGCTTCGGCGGGGGCTGCCTGCCCAAGGACATCCGCGCCCTGACCGCGCGCGCCGACGACATGGGCGCCCCGCGGGCCGTCGGCTTCCTGCGGGAGGTCGACGCCATCAACATGCGTCGCCGGGGTGCGGCGGTGGAACTGGTCTTCGAGGCCCTCGGCGGCGAGGTCCTCGGGCGCAACGTCGCCGTCCTGGGCGCCGCCTTCAAACCGGAGAGCGACGACGTCCGTGACTCACCCGCGCTGACGGTGGCCAGCAGGCTGGCGCTCGAAGGGGCGTCCGTGACCGTCTTCGACCCGAAGGCCATGGACAACTCACGACGCGTCCACCCGAGCCTCGGCTACGCCACCTCGGCGCGCGACGCGTGCGACCGGGCCGACGTCGTCGTCATCGCCACCGAGTGGGCCGAGTTCGTGCACATGGCGCCCGAAGAACTCGAGGGCGTCGTCCGCGCCAAACGCATCGTCGACGGCCGGCGCTGCCTCGACCCGCAGATGTGGCGCGACGCGGGTTGGGACTACCGCGCCCTGGGCGGCCCCGCTCCCACCCGCCCTGCGCCGCGAAACCACCCGTCCGAGCAGGTGAACGGATATGCGCCGGGGGCCACCGTCCGCTGAGTCGTGCTAGGTTGAGCTCGCGACTGTCCAGGGGGCACCTACTCGCCGGTGGGGGACATGAGGCGAGGTGCACGTGAGGTGCAGGAATCAACCAGATGACCGACACGGTGGCCGATCCGGCCGTGACACCGACGTCTGCGCAGGCAGAGGTCACGGTCAGTGCTGCCGTCGTCGACGCCGTGCGCGCCGAACTCGCTGAGCGGGGGATCGCGCAGAATGCCGAGGTCGTGCTGTTCGATCTCGATCCGCGGGCGGGCGTCTCGGTGGGACGGTTGGACCCGGCTCGAGGGACCGTCGCGGACTCCTACTCCGATTCCGGTCTCACCCTCGCCGTCCTGGATGAGGTGATCGCCGACCATCTCGTTCGGGTCGGGCGGGTGGCGGCACCGACCTCGCGCGAATGGCACGAGGAGGTCCTCGACCTCGTCACCCGCGGCCGCGAGCGGCTCCGCGAGTCCGACGGCACCTTCCTGATGGGCCGCGACCACATCCGGCTGTTCCGCATGGCGCGCCGCGACGTCGCCGAAGCCGGAGCCCCGCTGACCGCACGCGCCGAGGACCTCGCTCGCGCGGCGGTGTCCGGAGCCTCCGCCCCCGCGGTCGTGGTCACCGATCGCGTGAGCGCATGGCCCGGCCTCCGGGACGCGATCGCGCGAGCCGTACCCGTGCCGGTCGTCGACGTCGATCCGTCGGGGAGCATCACTCGGCCCCCGGCGCACGGCGGACACGCGGCGGAACCTGAGTTACCGCACCCGATCGCGGTGTCCGGCGATGTGATCGAACCAGACGTGGAAGTGGCGACCCCGCCCGCCGAACAGGATGCGGTCCCGACCCGGTCGGATGACGGTTTCGCGGCCCCCGCCGAGATGGCCGAGATCGCTCCGCGTGGCGACGACCATACGCACGACACGCACGACACCCCCATCTTCGAGTCCGTCACTCAGTCGCCACCGGTGGTGGCCACGGCGTTCGGGGCGCTCGCTCCGTATGTTGCTGCCCCGGATGTCCCTCGCGCCCAGCCGCTTCGGGACGACCAGCAGTTCTCCGAGCTCTCTCCGGTCGGTCACGATCAGCGCACGCCGACGAATCCGGTTGCCGAGCCGCCGCCGTCGGCCGAGTCTGCGCCACGGTGGACGTCGGCGCACACGCCCACGCCGCCCGTCCGGTCCGGCGATGGGGAGGTGAACGTCGATCCGATGGCCGGGTATCCGGCGGACACAGGGTCGGCCATCGGGGCTCCACCGCACTTCGACGTGTCCGTAGTAGGGCCGCAGGCGGCCGGAGCGAGCCGACGGCGGTACGGAGGCAAGCGCGTTCTCGCCGCGGTGGCGCTGCTGTGCGCGGTGGCCGTCGTCGCGGTGGCCACGGCGTTGGCCGTCGGACACGATGAGGCGTCGCCGACCGTGGCCGCGCCGCTTCCCCAGCGCACCAGCGCCACCCCGGAACCCGAATTCGCTGATCCCGCAATCTATGCCGAGGCCCGGCAACCGGCGCGCCGATACACGACTCCTCCTCCGCCGGAGACGACGACGCCCTCCGCGGAGGAGCCCGCGCCCCGGCCTCGTCCCCGGCCACGGACTCCGCGTCCGCCAGGTGGTGTGACGATCCCGCTTCCCGGTCTGCCGCCGATCGTCCTGCCCTGACGCACGAACCCGATGACCGTCCCCGAGCCGGGTCTCAGTCGCCGGGCCGGGGCGCCAGTGCGCGCGCCACGAAGTCGAGGACGTTCTCGTAGTTCGCCGATGCATCGACGTCGGGGTGATAGGCATGGGCGAGTTCGAGACTCACGGCGCCGTGAACGGCGGACCAGGTCTGCATGGCTTGTTCGACGGGGTCGGCGGACAAGATGACCCCGGCCACCTGGCCGTACCGGATGGTGTCGACGAGGACCTCGAATGCGTTTGCGGCCACGTCGATCTCGGGCGTGCACTGCGCTGAGAACATCAGCCCGTAGAGCACCGGATTGGCGAGTGCGAACTTCCGGTACGCCACACCGGCGTTGCGCAGACGAGTCGCCGGATCGTCTTCCCTCGTCGCAATCGCCCGTCCGAACTCCGCGTACCCGTCGGTGACCAGGGCGTCCAGCAGGCCGTCCCGGCCGTCGAAGTGGTTGTAGACGCCCATCGGGGCGACCTTCGCCTCACCGGCCACGGCCCGAACCGTCAGACCGGCCGTGCCATCGCGCTCGAGGATCGTGCGACCTGCCCGGAGCAGCGCGGATCGGACGTCGGCGCCTGCTGTACGCGTGCGCGGCTTCGCGGGAGACATGTTGACAACCTACTGGAACGGTGTTCTTCTTGAATAGAACACTGTGCTACAACGCTGGAACGTTGTTCTAACGGATCGCAGAAATCGCTTGCGCCACCCGACCAGGAGAAGATCGATGCCAACCGAACGCACGCATGCTCGCTGGTGGGCGCTGGGCGCCCTCAGCTTCGCCGAACTACTCGTGATGATCGACAACACGATCGTCAACGTGGCCCTCCCGACGCTCGCCCGCGACCTCGGCGCCGGGATCTCGGGCCTGCAATGGATCGTCGACGCCTACACGCTCGTCTTCGCCGGCCTGCTGTTGACCGGCGGCTACCTCGGTGACCGGTTCGGGCACCGTCGCGTGCTCCTCACCGGCATCGGAGGTTTCATGCTGGTGTCGGTGCTGGCGGCGTCATCCCAGAACCTCGGGCAGCTCATCGCCGGTCGCGCGGGGCTCGGGGTCTTCGCGGCGCTGGTCTTCCCCGCCACGCTCGCGATCATCACGACCATCTTCGTCGATGCCCGGGAACGCGCGATGGCTGTCGGGATCTGGGCGGCGGTCTCCGGAGTGGCGGTGGCCATCGGACCGGTTCTCGGTGGCTGGCTCCTCGAACACTTCTCGTGGACATCGGTGTTCTGGGTCAACGTCCCGTTCGGTGTGGTGGCCCTCGCGATGATCCTGGCGGTCGTACCCGGCACGCGACCGGTGTCGGTGCCCCGGTTCGACGCGCTCGGGGTCGTGCTCTCGATCGCCGGCCTGGGCCTGCTGACCTTCACCCTGATCGAGGCGCCCCACGTCGGTTGGGCCACGGCGCGCACGGTGGTGGGTGTCGTTGTCGCAGTGGCCATCCTGGCGGTGTTCGTGGCCACACAGCTGCGGATCGCGCACCCCATCCTCGACGTCCGGCTCTTCGCCAACCGGCGCTTTGCGACCGCCGCCGGAATGATCAGCGTGGCGTTCTTCGCGCTCTTCGGCTTCATCTTCCTGATCACGCAGTTCTTCCAGGCGGTGAAGGGATACGGTCCGCTGGCGGCCGGTGTCCGTACCCTTCCGTTCGCGATCGTGATGGCGGCGCTGTCCCCGGTTGCGATGGCACTGTCGCACCGTTTCGGGCCCCGGGTGGTCTCGGTGACCGGTGCCTTCCTGATGTCCGGCGGGTTCGCGCTCGTCGAGCTCTCCGCGCGGGACTCCGGGTACTGGGAACTCATCATCTGGGCGATGTCGCTGATGGCGGCGGGTCTCGCCTTCATCTCCGGTCCGTGCACCCAGCTCATCATGGACGCGCTGCGTCCGGAACAGGCCGGTGCGGGCAGTGCGGTCAACGACACGACACGCGAGATCGGCGGGACGCTCGGTGTCGCGGTCCTCGGGTCGATCCTGACATCGGCGTATGTCGCCGGGGTCGGGGACCGGCTGTCGGGCAGCGGGTTGCCGGTCGAGGCGGTCGACGCGGCGAAGCAATCGGTGATGGCCGGGGTCGGGGTGGCCGGCCAGGCGCCGGGCGCGATCGGTGATGCGGTCCGGATCGCGGTGCAGGACGCCTTCATGGTCGGGTTGCACGACGCGGTCTGGGCCGCGGTCGCCGTCACGGCGGTCGCGGGCGTCGCGGCGGCATTCCTGTTGCGGGGCAGCGGAAACCCTTCGTGGCTCGTCGCTAGCGCTCCTCGCACCTCAGGGAGCGGAGGGGTTGTCGCCAGCGCTCCTCACACCTCAGCTCAGGGGGCGGAAGCCTCAGAGGTCGAGGGTGAGGTTCCCGCCGGGACTGCGTGAGACGCAGGTCAGCATGGTCCCGGCGGCGCGCTCGGGTTCGGTCAGGATGTTGTCGCGGTGGTCGACCTCCCCGGACAGCGTCCTGACCTTGCAGGTGCCGCAGAATCCCTGCCGGCACGAGTACGGCACCGACGGCACCACCCGGCGGATCGCGGCGAGCGCCGATTCGTCTGCGGCGACCGGGATCTCCTGACCGGTCGAGGCCAGGGTCACCGTGAACTCGGAGCCGTTCTCCACCGGCGGCGGGCTGAACCGCTCGTAGTGCAGCTCGATGTCGGCGCGTGTCGCGAGATGACGGCGAAGCCCCTCCAGCATGGGAACCGGGCCGCAGCAGTAGACGGCGAGGTCGGCGGGGGCGTCGACGGGACCGACGAGTTCGGCCATGCTCGGCAGTCCGTGGACGTCGTCGGTCCGGATGGTGACGCGGTCGCCGAACGCGGCCACCTCGTCGAGAAACGGGATCGACTCGGCGGTGCGGCCGGTGTAGATCATCGACCAGTCCAGCCCGAAGCGTTCGGCCGTGGCGAGCATCGGCAGGATCGGGGTGATGCCGATTCCGGCCGCGACGAAGCGGATTCGGCGCGCAGGTGATCCGTGGCCGGGGACCGCGAACGGAAAGGCGTTGCGGGGACCCTTGATCGAGAAGACGTCGCCGACACGCAACGAGTCGTGGACCTCGACCGAACCGCCACCGCCGTCGGGAATCCGGCGCACCGCGATCCGGTAGTGCTCCCGATCCGCGGTGTCGCCGCACAGTGAGTACTCCCGCATGCGTCCCGACGGCAACAACAGATCGATGTGCGCCCCGGCGTGCCAGTTCGGCAGCGCGCCACCGTCCGCGGCGGCGAGGGTGAGCGCGATGACGTTCTCGTCGCGCGCGACCACCTCGCGTCCGACGATCCGGACCCGGGTGGCCCCGTCGCGCACCGCACCTCGGCGCAGCGGTGACAGCGGCCGCCAGACCGGCCACCACGCCCGGAACATCATGGTGCCGACGGTGAGCAGCGGGTCATGCCGCCATCGGCCGTGCAGGTGGGGCGGTGGTTGCGTGAGCGTTGTCGAATGCGGATGCGCGCGTTGGTTCATGACCCTGCTCTCCCGTCCGCACTCACGCCGCGTTGCGCGCGGCCGGCGAGCTCGCGAGATAGGCGACCGCCTGTGCGGTGCTGCCGATGTCCTCCGGCCGGAACCCGGGCCGGAAGTAGCTGAAGGTGGCGAAGACGATCGTCCGCATCTTCGGGAGCACGCCGGCCCGCACCCCACGGTGGTAATGCCAGGTCTTCTGGAAGTAGTTGTACGACAACGACCTGTCCTGGCCCATGATGAATCGGTAACCCCGCTGGATGAGGATCAACAGGATCGGCAGCACCACGAACATCGCCCGGCCGCGACGCAGATATCCGTCGCCGAAGTACGCGGCGACATCGTGTGCGACGGCCCGGTGCTCCACCTCCTCGGCGCCGTGCCACATGAACAGGTCGGTCATCGTGGGGTGCGCCCCGACCCGGGTCCAGGTGTTGTTCAGCGCGAAGTCGCCGAGGATGGCGGTGTAGTGCTCCAAAGCCGCGATGAGCCAGAGGCGTTCGACGAGATGCTTGTCGCGGGCCTCCTGGGTGCCACCCTCCAGCGGGCCGAGCACCTTGCGGAAGATCCACTCCATCTGTAGCTGGTAGGGCCGCGGGTCGATGCCGTGGTGATCGAGGAACTCCCACAGGACGTGATCGTGGGCCTCGGCGTGCATCGCCTCCTGGCCGATGAATCCTCGCATGCGAGAGGCGAGTTCCTCGTCGTCGACCAGCGGAAGGGCCTCGTTGTAGGTCTGCACGAACCACCGCTCGCCCTCCGGGAGCAGGAGATTGAGCACGCTGATGAAGTTCGACGCGACCGGGTGGCCGGGTATCCAGTGGAGCGGGACATCGTCCCAGTCGAACGCCACGTTGCGGGCGTGCAGCTCGACGGGCCCCGGATCGGCCGACGATGCGTCCCCCGGTGCACGATTGTCGTTGTGCGTCATGGCGTTCACCCCGTGATGTTCTGACGGGCGCCGATGCGCGACAGCCACGGCGCGAAGCGGTAGATCCGGTATCCCACCTTCGCCTCCACGGTCACCGGCACCACCGCCTTGTTGTGCTCGATGGCAGCGACGATCTCACCGGCGACCCGGTCCGGAGTGAATCCCCGGCGCTGGTAGAACCGGTCGAGCCGATCGCGGCGGGCCTGTTCGGCCTCGGCGTCGAGGCCGGCTATCGGCGTCGAGGAGACGATGTTGGTGTCGACGAGTCCGGGACAGATCGCGCTGACGCCGATGCGGTGTTCGGCGAGCTCGGCGCGGAGCGACTCGGAGAAGAGGAGGACGCCCGCCTTCGACGCCGAGTACAGGCCGAGGCTGCGTGACGGCGTGAACGCCGCGGCCGACGCGATGTTGACGATGTGCCCGCCGACCCCGCGCTCGACCATCTGCCGGCCGAACTCCCGGCTGCCGGTGACGACGCCGCGCAGGTTGACGTCGAGGAGCCGGTCGACCTGCTCGTCGGTGGCCGCCAACACCCCACCGGCCAAACCGATTCCCGCATTGTTGACCACGATGTCGGGGATGCCGTGGGCCTCGCGGACCTCCCGGGCAAACGCCGCGAAACCGCGGGTGTCCGAGACGTCCAGTCGGTATGCAGTCGCTTGTGCGCCGAATCGCTTTGTCTCTCTGGCGGTTTCTTCCGCGGCCTCGAGGTCGAGATCGGCGAGGATCAACTCACAACTGCGCTCGGCGAGCGCATAGGCGGTCTCGCGTCCGATGCCGCTACCGGCGCCGGTGATCACGGCGAGCCGGCCGGTTAGTCTGTTGGGTGGTCCGACGACGCGAGTGCGGGCGAGTTTCGAGGGGTGCTCGAGTGTCGCGTTTGCCGACTGCTCGGCGACGAATTCGCGGGCCAGTGCGGCGACGTAGTCCGGTCGCGTGAGCGGTAGCCAGTGTCCGGTCGGAGTTCGTCTCCGCCACAGGCGTTTTGCATAGAGGTGCGTGTCGTCGAAGATCGCGGGCCGTAGGGCGATGTCGCGTTCGTTGATCACCTCGAGCACGGGAACCGATGTCGGCCGGGGGTTCGGGTTGCCGAGCTTGGGGCGGATGTTGGCGCGGTACAGACGAAGTCCCGAGATCATGTCCGTGCGGAGGTTCGGCTGGAAGGTTGCGTTCTCGCGAGGGGTGCCCTCGACTCGGTACAGGAACTCGCGCCACAGACGTTCCGAGCCGGCGATCCGGAAGAAGAGCTTCGGTAGGACCGGCAGCTGGAAGAACGCGGTGTACGCCGACGAGCCACCTTGGGCGAGACTCAGGGCCAGTCGGCGAGGCGTCGGTCGGGAGAGATTGTCACGCGCCCAGGCACCGAGCTGATCGAGGTTGGGTCCGGAAATCGACACGAACGAGGCGATGCGCGCGGTGGCATCCGGACGCGCGACGGCTTCCCACCCGGTCACCGACCCCCAGTCGTGCGCGACGACGTGCACCGGTCGGCCCGGGCTGATCGCGTCGACGACCGCGAACAGGTCGTCAGCCAGCTCGCTGAGTCGGTAGGCATCGTCTCCGTCGGGGTGGTCACTGTCGCCGAAGCCGCGGCAGTCGTAGGCCACAACGTGGTGGTCCTGCGCGAGTTGAGGTGCGACGTGGGTCCACAGGTGGTGGCTGTCGGGCCAGCCGTGCACCAGCAGCACCGTGGGTTTCGACGAATCGCCCAGCTCGTAGGTGGCCAATCGGATCCCGTTGCTGGTGACGGTTCCCCGCCGCCAGTCCGGTTGCTGAACTGCCTTCTCGGACATGTGTGTCACCTCGTTGTGTGTGCCGCGCCGATGGAGGTACACGTTACCAACGGTTACACAAATGTCCAGACCCTGGAAAAGCAGTGAGGGCCCGGTCCGAAGACCGGGCCCTCATCAGGGAGTTTGCGCAGAATTCTCCGAGATCACTGCCGGTACGAGGACAAGAAGTTTCCGATACGCTCGACAGCCTCTTTCAGATCGCGCGACCACGGCAGCGTGACGATGCGGAAGTGGTTGTGGTCGTCGAGGTTGAACCCGGTGCCCTGCACCACCAGGATCTTCTCCTGCAGCAGCAGGTCCTGGACGAACAGTTCGTCGTTGTGGATCTCGTAGATCTCGGGATCGAGGCGGGGGAAGGCGTACAGCGCGCCCTTGGGCTTGACGCAGCTGACCCCGGGGATCTCGTTCAGCTTCTCCCAGGTCACGTTCCGCTGTTCGTACAACCGGCCGCCAGGGGAGACGAGGGCCTCGATGGACTGGTAACCGCCGAGGGCCACCTGGATCGCGTGCTGGCCCGGCACGTTGGCGCACAGGCGCGTCGACGCCAGAATGCCCATGCCCTCGATGAACCCGCGCGCGTGGTCCTTCGGTCCGGTCATCACGACCCACCCGGCGCGGTAACCGCAGACGCGGTACGCCTTCGACAGACCGTTGAAGGTGAGGCACAACAGATCCGGCGCCAGCGACGCCACGTTCACATGCTCGGCGTCGTCGTAGATGATCTTGTCGTAGATCTCGTCGGCGAGGATCAACAGCGAATGCTCACGGGCGAGTTCGACGAGCTGCTCGAGGACCTCCCGTGAGTAGACCGCGCCGGTCGGATTGTTCGGGTTGATGATGACGATCGCCTTGGTGCGGTCGGTGATCTTCGCGGCGATGTCGGCGACGTCGGGGTTCCACCCGTTCTCCTCGTCGCAGCGGTAGTGCACGGGCTGCCCGCCGGACAGCGAGGTCATCGCGGTCCACAGCGGGTAGTCGGGCGCCGGGATCAAGACCTCGTCGCCGTCGTTCAGCAGCGCCTGCATCGTCATCGTGATGAGCTCGGAGACGCCGTTGCCCAGGATGACGTCGTCGACGTCGAAGTACGGGAAGTCGGGGATGAGCTCGTAGCGGGTCACCACGGCACGACGCGCGGACAGGACACCGGCCGACTCGGAGTAGCCCTGCGCGTAGGGGAGGGCGTGGATCATGTCGCGCATGATCACGTCGGGGGCCTCGAAACCGAACAGCGCCGGGTTGCCGATGTTCAGCTTGAGGATTCGATGGCCCTCCGCCTCGAGCCGCTGCGCGTGCGCGTGTACGGGACCGCGGATCTCGTAGCACACGTTCTGCAGCTTGAGCGACTGCTCGAGCGGCTTGAGGTTCTGGTTGAGGTGCGAAACATGGGGCCTACTCACGGGTACATTGTCGCAGCCGGTGGCAAATGCGTTTCTGCCAGTGCGGGTGAGGCCAGCTGAAAAGACAGATGTCGCCTTTCGTTGCGGTATTCGCAACGAAAGGCGACATCTGTATGCCCTATTGAGCGACTACTTGTGGCCGGGCCGCTTCTTGCCGGCCGCGATGCCGAAGCCCTTGGCCTTCGACGCGCCGGTCTCGGCGACCGTGCGAGCAGCGGACGAACCGTTGCTCGACGCCGCAGGCGCCGCCTCTGTATCGGCGTCGTCTGCGTCGCTCGCGGTCTCGACCTCGGCCGTCCCCGCGTCGTCGGCCTCTGTTACCGAAGCCTCGGTGGCCGGGGCCTCGTCGCCGGGCGCTTCGGTCGCTGCGGCCTCGGCTGGTGCCTCCTCGGCCTGCGGGGCATCGGGTTCTGGCGTCGGTTCCGGCTCAGGGGCCGCTTCCGGAGCCGGAGCAGCTGCCGGTGCGGCCTTGCTCGCGCCGCCCGGTCGCTTCTTGCCCGCGGCCATGCCGAAGCCCTTGGCCTTGGCCGGCTTCTCCTCGGTCAGCACGGCGGCCGAGCCGCCCTGCGGTGCCTCGGCGGCTGGAGTCTCAGCAGCCGGAGCCTCGGCAGCGGGTGCCTCGGCGGTCTCGGCAGGTGCGACGTCCGTCTCGGGAGCGGGGGCGTCCGCAGCCTCGGCAGGCGCCGCGGCCGGCTTGGCCGCGGCCTTGCCGATACCGCCGGGCCGCTTCTTGCCCGCGGACATCCCGAAGCCCTTGGCCTTGCCGGGCTTCTCCTCCGTTGCGGTAGCAACAGGTGATTCCGTCGCCGATCCCGCGGTAGCCGACTCCGCTGTCGTCGTTCCCGCTGTCGCCGAAGCCGATTCCGTGTCCACGGTCGGGGCGGCGTCCGGGGCCGACTCGCTTTCGTCGACCTTGCTCTCGGCGGGCGCGGTCACCCCGGCGGCGGGGGCCGCCGCGTTGGTGGTCTTCTGACCCGGGCGCTTGGCCTTGCCCATGCCGAAGCCCTTGGATGCGGGCTTCTTCTCGGCCTGCGGCGTCTCGGTGGTGGCCTCGGCGACCTCCTCCTTGACCGCCTCGGACGACTCGGTCTCGGCCGGCACCGGCTCGGCGGTACCACCGGCGGGCTTGCTCGCGGCACCGGGACGCTTGGCGCCGCCCTTCATGCCGAAGCCCTTGGCTGCCGGCTTCTTCTCGGCGGGTGCCTCGGCTGCGGTGTCGGCGGCTGCCGGCTCCGGGGCGGCCGACGCCGCTGCGGCACCGGGCTTCTTGCCGCCCTTCATGCCGAAGCCCTTCGATGCCGGCTTCTTCTCGGCGGGTGCCTTCTCGGCGGGTGCTTCCGGTGCCGCGGTCTTGGCCGCCGCGCCCGGCTTCTTGCCGCCCTTCATGCCCAGGCCAACCTTCGGCTTCGGCGCGGCCTCGGTGGTCGCGGCCGACGCAGTCGCCGCCGCGGGCACCTTCTCGGGCTCGGGTTCCGGCTCCGGCTCGGCGAGGGTGGGACGCGGTCCGAGGAACCGGCCGCCGAGCTTGACCTCTGTCCGGTCGCGCTTCACCGACTCGAGCAGCAACTGCGCGACGTCGACGACCTCGACCTTGCCCTCGGACTCGGTACCGCTCGTCCGGGCGGTCACACCGTCGGTGAGCATGACGCGGCAGAACGGACAGCCGGTCGCGACCTTCTTGACCTGATCGCCGGTGGTATCGCCGAGAGTATCGAGCGCCTCGTCGACCCGGTCGATGTTGATCCGCTTGCCGATCTGCTCTTCCATCCACATGCGGGCGCCGCCGGCACCACAGCACATGGACCGTTCGCCGTGGCGCGGCATCTCGGTCAGCGTCGAACCGGCCGCACCCATCAACTCACGCGGGGCGTCGTAGACCTTGTTGTGGCGGCCCAGGTAGCACGGGTCGTGGTAGGTGACACCCTCGCCGAGCGGTGCGACCGGAACGAGTCGCTTCTCGCGCACGAGACGGTTCAGCAGCTGCGTGTGGTGGACGACCTCGTACTTCGCGCCCAGCTGCGGGTACTCGTTGCCCAGTGCGTTGAAGCAGTGCGCACAGGTGACGACGACCTTCTTGCGCTGCTCGGGCGCGGTCGCGAAGACCTCGCCGAGCATCTCGATGTTCTGCTGCGCGAGCATCTGGAAGAGGAACTCGTTGCCGGCACGTCGTGCGGAGTCACCGGTACAGGTCTCGCCCTCGCCGAGGACCATGAAGTTCACCGCGGCCATGTCGAGGAGCTCGGCGACGGCTTTGGTGGTCTTCTTCGCGCGGTCTTCGTAGGCACCGGCACAGCCGACCCAGAACAGGTACTCGAAGCCCTCGAACGACTCGACGTCCTTGCCGAAGACCGGGATCTCGATGTCCATCTCGTCGATCCAGGCGGTGCGCGCGGAGGCGTTCTGGCCCCACGGGTTGCCCTTGTTCTCGAGGTTCTTGAACATGCCGGCCAGCTCGGTCGGGAAGTCCGACTCGATCAGGACCTGGTAGCGGCGCATGTCGAGGATGTGGTCGACGTGCTCGATGTCGACCGGGCACTGCTCGACGCAGGCACCGCAGGTGGTGCAGCTCCACAGGGTCTCGGTGTCGATGACGGCACCGAGCGCCTCGGGATCGAACTCACCCTCCACGGCTTCGACGACCTGACCGCCGCCGAGATCGCCCTTCGATTCACCGACGAGCTTGCGGGCCGCCTCGGCGCGCGCCGACTCGGGGATCGCGTTGAGTTTGTCCTCGAGGACGTTTCCGTCGGCGTCGACGAGGCCTACCTCGTCGCCGCCCATGTCCTTGCGGCCACCGGCGAGCAGGTACGGGGCCTTGGCATTGCCGTGGTCGCGCAGCGACATGATCAGCAGCTTCGGGCTCAGCGGCTTGCCGGTGTTCCACGCCGGACACTGCGACTGGCAGCGACCACACTCGGTACACGTGGTGAAGTCGAGCCAGCCCTTCCACGAGAAGTCCTCGATCTTGCCGGCGCCGAACGCGTCGACATCGGGATCGGCGGTCTCCATGTCGAGGACCTTGCCCTGGCTCATCATCGGCTTCGCGGCACCGAGGGCGACGCCGCCGTCCTGCTCGCGCTTGAAGTAGATGTTGAAGAAGGCCGAGAAACGGTGCCAGGCAACGCCCCAGCTGATGTTCATGCCGACCATCGCCAGCCAGACCATGCCGCTCATCAGCTTGATCACGGCGAAGATCGACACCAGCGTCGGCGAGGCCGGGAGGATCTTCGCGACCTGCATGGTGAAGAAGTCGGAGTAGGCGTTGGCGTGGCCGTAGGTCGCGATCTTCGACGCCTTGACCAGGATCATGCCCAGGCCCTCGAGCAGCACGATGACCTCGACGAAGTAGGCCGGTCCGAAGCGCGAACCGCCGAATCGCGACAACCGCTCGGGGACGCGCGGGTGGTTGAGCTGGCGGATCACGATCAGCACGATGATGCCGACGACGGTGGCGATGCCGAGGAGTTCGTCCCAGAGGTGCCACGCGAAGGTGTCACCGAAGACGGGCCAGTGGAACTCCGGGTTGATGGACTGTCCGTAGGCCTCGAACCACAGCAGGAATCCGCCGAGGAAGCCGACCATCACGAGCCAGTGCGCCCAGCCGACGGTGCGGAACTTCACCATGCGCGTGTGGACGATGAATTCCTTCATCATCGTCAGGAAGCGCGGGAGGATGGGCCAGAAGCGGGAGCTGTCGACCTTGTGCCCGAGCTTGATGGTGCGGAAGATCCGCACCACGCCACCGAGGAACAGGTACCAGCAGAGGAGGCTGATCACCGCGGCTGTCGTGCCGATGGCAATCGTCGTGGTAGTCACGGGCGCGTACCGGCCTTTCGTCTAGGTCGTCCGCCCCCGGTCGCGGAACGCGAGGCTGGGTACCACGGGGCGGTGTACTACAGGTAACCGTAATTCGTTGCGCCACCGGCGCGCTGCCAAGGCTGGCCTAATTACGCTGGTCTACCTCATATCAGATGATACTCGCGAGTAACTTACTGTCGAGTCAGGGTGTCCGAGGCCACGTCCGGGCCGCGGGCGCCCGGAGACGTCACCGGGTTCGCGCGACCTTCTCGAGTTCTTCCAGCGCCGTGTCGAGGTGCGTGAGCAGGCGTTGCAGGCTCGGGAGCTGGGCCCGGGCGCCGATCAGCCCGAAGTTGATGTGCTCGGCAGTGCTGGTCACGGTGATGTTGAGCGCGAGGCCCTGCGTCGGGATGGAGACCGGGTACACGCCGTCGAGGCGGGCGCCGTTCCAGTACAGGTGCTTCGACGGCCCGGGGACGTTGCTGATGATGATGTTGAACTGCGGGGGAACGTACTGGACGAAGCCGGGCACGGTCGCGAAGGCGAGCGGCGCGAAATTCGCCGCGCCCAGCGCGAGGGCCTGCAGCGGACGAAGGCCCCGGACCACCGACTTGCTATGGCGCGCCGACTCGACGAGTTTGTCCAGGCGGCGTTCGGGATCCGGCTCATCGGTCGCGAGACTCACCAGGATGGCGGTCACCGCGTTGCCGTCGTCATCGCCGTCGGTGTGCATCGACACCGGCACCGCCGCGATGAGCGGGGCGTCGGGCAGGGCGTCTTGGTCGATGAGGTACGACCGCAGGGCTCCTGAACACATCGCGACGATCACGTCGTTGAGGGTGATGTTCCGGGCATCGGCCACTGCCCGAAGACGGTCGATCTCCCACTGCTGCGAGGCGAATCGGCGGGCGCTCCCGATCGCGACGTCGAGAATCGTGCGCGGGGCCCGTCCCAGTGGGGCGACGAACTCCGGGTCGCGGAGGCCGGCCACCGCGACCTTCGCGGCCGCGGGCCCGAGGCCGGCGACCTGGCCGGCCACGTTCGCCAGGCTGGACACCCGGCTGCGCAGACTCGGCGAGGGGCGCGGGGGTCGACGCTCGACCAGCGCCGGGTCCCACGGTGCGGTACCCGACCGGTCGTCGGGGTCGTCGGACAAGGTCCGCTGGAGTAGGCGCAACGCGGAGACGCCGTCGACGACGGAGTGGTGGATCTTGCTGTAGAGCGCGACCCGGCCGTCGTCGAGACCCTCGATGACGTGGATCTCCCACATCGGTCGGAACCGGTCCATCAGGGCCCCATGGTTGAGGGAGACGTATCGCAGCAGCTCGCGGACGCGGCCGGGGCGGGGGAGCACGGTCCGCCGGACGTGGTAGTCGAAGTCGATCTCGTCGTCGAAGGACCACGCCACGTTGCCCAGCAGGGTCACCGGGACCGCCGGCCGTTTGCGGAAGGTCGGATGGACTTCGGTGCAGCCGCAGAACGCCTCGATGATCTCTTCGGCGAGTTCGCTCGACGACTGGCCCTCGCGCGGTACGAACAGTTGGAGTCCGCCCACGTGCATGGGCTGCTCCCGCGTCTCGGCGAGGAGGAACATCGACGAGGTGACCGGCATGTACGGCATCGCACCATCACTTTCACACCACGAAATGGATGCGCGCACAGGCTGAGCGCGACCGAGGTCTCCTCAGTATCACGGG
This sequence comes from Gordonia hongkongensis, assembly GCF_023078355.1. NCBI lineage: Bacteria > Bacillati > Actinomycetota > Actinomycetes > Mycobacteriales > Gordoniaceae > Gordonia > Gordonia hongkongensis. Next base: position 4,709,203 of record NZ_CP095552.1, on the reverse strand, counting down.
GCGACTGCCGGGTCGGGGCTCGAATGGGCATGTTGGGAGTCGGTCCCCCTACGTTGTAGGGGTGAGGTCAGGTGCTCGTCTCGTCGTACCGGTGCTGCTGGTGCTGGTCGAACTGTGGATCACCCTGGCCGTCACGTGGATGTACTTCTCGTCGGTCGGCAGGATCGACGACGCGACGGCGCCCGCCCGCCGGCCCGCGCTGCTGGTGTTGGGTTCCCTCGTCTACGAGGACGGCTCACCCGGCGACTACGTGCGAGGCCGGCTCGACACGGCGCTGGAGCTGTACCGGTCCGGGGAGTGGACCGGATCATCAACTCGGGCAACGGTTCCGAGGAGGCGGGAAACGAACCCGCGGTGATGCGAAGCTATCTCGAGGAACGTGGTGTCCACCCGCGCGCGATCGTCGACGACCCGGCCGGCCTCGACACCGCGGCGAGCTGCCGACGCGCCCGCGAGGTGTTCGGCGTCGACGAGGTGGTCATCGTGACGCAGGGTTTCCACCTGCGCCGCGCCATCGCGTTGTGCCGCGACCAGGGCGTCGACGCGCGCGGTGTCGCGGCCCGATGTGACTGTCCCGTCTGGACTCTCGCCCGGAATCACATCCGCGAGACGGTGTTCGCCGGGCCGCGGGCGGTGCTGACGGCGGTCGGGTGACCCTTCGTGGCTCGTCGCTATCGCTCCTCGCACCTCAGGGAGCAGAAGGGTCGGCTCACCACCAGCCCAGCGACCCCCGTTCCGCTCCCTGAGGAGCGAGCTTGCGAGCGTCACGAAGGGTCACCACCAGCCCAGCGACCGCTGGAGATCGGCTTCGACGGCGGGGATGAGGCTGCGGACGAAGGTCGCCGAGAGGTGGTGGAAGTCGTGCCACACCAGGATGTTCCCGACGACCGCGGGGCAGTACTCGTCGTCGCACATGGCGTCGGTGTAGTCGAGGAAGCTCATGTTGGGGAACTCGCCGGCGAGTGCGGCGGCGGGATCGGCCGGCGCCATCGCCTGTGCTCGGGGCACGCCGCACACCTCGGGTTTGCGACCGCTGGCGAGACACTCCGGCGGCTTGAGTTGTCCGGTCGCCCAGGGGTTGTCGCGGACCGCGACGACCCGCTGCCCGCGGTCGCGGAACTCGGCGAAGATCTCTTCGTAGTCCTTCGGGACGTAGTCGCCGTCGCCCGACTCGACGGGCCGGGTGCTGTTGGTGAACACGACATCCGGCTTGTCGACGGCGAGCCGCTCCATGACGCGACGCGACCAGTCGTTGCACTGGTAGTACTTCTGGCCGAACCACGTGAACACGTGCTCGGTCGTGAGGGCGCACCCGACCTTGAGGTAGGTGGTCACGCGGAAGTCGTGGCGCTTGCCGATGGCGTCGAGCGCGGTGATCCACTGTTCCGCATGCGAACCGCCGACCAGCGCGATGGTTCGGGTGGCGTTCACGTCCCCGTAGTACCCGACCTTGATGGACGGGTCCTTCCAGCCGCTGATGATCGAGTCGTAGGAGGTGATCGGCCAGTCCATGTCGACGACGTCGGGACTCGGTTGTGCGGTCACGTTCGGTACCGGAGCGCCGTCGAGGAAGGCCCGCGCCCCCGGGTACAGCCGTGGGTCGAGGTTCTGGGTGTCGAGGGTGGCGTTGGCGGCGTCGCGCTGCCAGGTCACCGCGGCGGCGCCGGCTGCGACGCTGATGACGACCAGTACCGCGACGAGGGCGCGCCGGTAGCCTCTGGTCTTCTCGAACGGCGGCCGCGCGACCACGCCATCGGCATCGGGCGGCACCGGGGACTGCTTCCGCTTCGCCGACCCGGCACGCAGCGGCGCCTCGACGTACTTCGTGGTCAGCCAGGCGAGCAGCACGGACACGGCCAGGATGGCGGTGCCCTCGAACCACGAGACATCGTCCTGATAGCGCCACGCCAGGTAGAAGATGAGCAGCGGCCAGTGCCACAGATACAGCGCGTAGGCGATCGAGCCCAGCCACACCAGCCGGGGATGGGCGAGACCGCGGCTCACCCCGGATCGGATCGAGGTCTGGCCGGACGCCGTCTTCTGATCGACGGGGGCCTGATCGATGGGGGCGGTCTGGGACGAGCCGACCCAGATGAGGATCAGCGTCGCTCCCACGGGGACGAGCGCCCACGCCGCGGGGTATTCCTGGACGCCGGCGATCCACCAGCCACACGTCACGATGAGGCCCAGGGCCACGAGTCCCAGTAGGTCACGCACCCGCTGCGACAGCGCGATCCGCGGCATCCACACCGCGAGGAGTCCGCCCACGAGCGGTTCCCACAGACGGGCCACGGTGTCGTAGTAGGTGAAGGGCTGGTTGATCCCGTGGCGGTAGTTGGCCCACGCGAAGGAGCCCAGTGCGACGACGCCGAGCGCGATCCCGACGACTCCACGGACCACCTTGGGGTCGGCGAAGAATGCGGATCGCCGGCCGAGGGCACGCAGCACCGCGCCCAGTGCCAGCGCGCAGACGAGGGTGAGGACGAAGAACTGGCCCTGCATCGACATCGACCAGAGATGCTGCATCGGGCTGTTCGCGGAGTCGGCGGCCGCGTAGTCCTGCGACTCGAACGCGAGGTGCCAGTTCTGGTAGTACAGCGCACTGGCCTGCAGTTCGGCCCCGAGCGGTCCCCAACGCGTCGTCGGCATGATCAGCGCGATCAGTCCGGCGGTGACCGCGAGCACCAGCAGCAGAGCGGGCAGCAACCGGCGCAGGAGCCGGGAGAACCGCGGCCACGGATTGATCGCCGCGCCCCAGGAACTCGTCGCGGGCTGGGTCGCCAGGACGTGCTTGAGCAGAGAAGCGACGAAAAAGTAGCCGGACAGGGTCAGGAAGACGTCGACGCCCCCGGACACCCGGCCGAACCAGACGTGGAAGATCGCGACCAGCGCGATCGCGATGCCGCGCAGCCCGTCGAGGTCCAACCGGTACCCGGACGTGTTGCCGGTCGCGGCGTCCTCGTTCGGGGTTGCAACGGGTGTCGCATCGGTCAGGGGCGTACGCACAGAGGGCGATGGTACTTGCCCGCACCTGAGGGAAGCCTGGCACGAGCGGGGTGTCGTCGGACCTCACAGCAGACTCATGGGTTCACCTGCTGCGTCGGAGTCCGCGACTGTGGCGGCGAGGCGTCGTAACATCCCCACATGCTGCTTCTGTCGATGGGCGTCTCGGTGGACGGCTTCATCTCCGACCGCGACGGCAACTTCAACTGGTCGGTCCCCTCTGACGATCTGTTCGCGTTCCACACCGAACGGGTCGGCGAGCTCGGCGCGTTCGTGTGCGGCCGCCGGCTCTACGAGACGATGCTGGTCTGGGAGACCGACCCGCGGATGCGTGAGAACGACGCGGATGCCGCGTTCGCCGACCTCTGGTCGGCGCTGCCCAAGGTGGTCTTCAGCCGCACCCTCACGTCGGTTGAGGGCAACGCGCGGTTGGCGCAGGGATCGCTGGCCGACGAGCTCACCGGTCGGTGGCGGTACCCCGTTGCTGCCGCCGGTCGCCGACACGATCCGGCTGTCGCTCGCCGAGACCCGGACCTACGGAGGACAGGTGATCTACGAGCGGTACCGCCGGGTTCGCGACGACGCCTAGCGCGTTCCCCACCCGAGCGGCACCGACGCGCCGATTCGTTCTCGGTGCGTCTAACCCTTCAGCCGCACCGATCGCCCCGGCACCCTGTCGAGCAGTCATTTCCACGCCGACAACCAGGGGAGATCCATTCATGACAGCACGACGATCGGTCGCGATCATCGGGGCCGGGCTGGCCGGGACCAGCGCCGCCCTCGGCTTCCTCGACGCCGGGTTCGACGTCACGCTCTACAGCGACCGGGACCGCGAGTCGTTGCGCGACAAGGTGCCGCCGACCGGTGTCGGTGTCCTGTTCGGCAAGTCCCGCGAGTGGGATGCCGAGATCATCGAGGACCTGTACGAGGTCAGCAACACCACCGGCATCAGCGCCCGGTTGTACTCCGGCAGCGGTGACGAGCGCGCCGCGGTCCTCGAGTTCAACCCGGACTACGGCTACGTCGCCCAGGCCGTCGACCTCCGCCTCCGCGCCGACGACCGGCTCGCCCGGTTCTTGGACCGCGGCGGCCGATTCGAGGTCGGACAGGTCGGCCTCGACCGTCTCGACGCGATCGCCGCCGACGCCGACATCACCCTCGTCGCCACCGGCAAGGGCGGACTGTCGACGCTGTTCCCGGTCGACGAGTCGCGCACGCATTACCGGGAACCGCAGCGTCGTCTGCTGCAGGTCACCCTGACCGGTGTCGACCACGGCCCCGAGTCCTTCGCCTACCGCAGCAGCGCGGGCGGCGACCACTCGCTGTTCAACCTGGATGCGCAGAACGGTGAGATCTTCGTCGGACCGTTCCTGCACAAGGACGCCGGCCCGACGTGGTCGTTCATCGTCTTCGCCAAGCCCGACGGGGCGTGGGCCGCCCGGATCGACGACGTCCACGACGCGGTCTCGGCCCGGCAGACCATCTCCGGCATCTTCGCCGAATACTTCCCGGAGGATGCGCCGGTCATCGACCGGTTGCAGGTCATCGAGTCCGATCCGGTGTCGTGGCTCAAGGGTGCGGTCACCCCGACCGTGCGGCAGGCCGTCGCCACCACCGCGGGCGGACATCCGGTCGCGGCGATCGGTGACACCGCGATCGCCGTCGACCCGGTGGCGGGGCAGGGTGCGCAGAACTCGCTGATCCAGGTCGCCGAACTACTGAAGGCCGCTCGCGGCCACGAGGGCGAGTTCACCGCCGAATGGCTGTCGGCGGAATTCGAGAAGCATTGGGAGCGACGCGGACGGGCTGCCGTCGAGGTCACCCGCCTCTACCTGGGCGACCCCGACTACGCGACCCACCTGGAGTTGTCGTTTCCGGCTGCCGCCGTCAGTCCCGCCATCGCGTCGGCCCTGTTCGGTCTCCTCTCCGAACCGAATCCACTGCTCGGTCTGCGGACCCGCGAGGACGTGGAGGGCTTCATCGCCGCGGTGGCCGGAGAGCCGCACGACGAGGTCCTCGCCCGCTTCGCGCCCGCCGGACAGTTCAGCAGCGCCGCCCCGGAGGCCGTGAGCGCCTGACTCTCGCCCCCTCCGGCGTCGTGTGATACGAACAACATCGTCGTTCGAGCCGGCGCCGGAGGGGGCAGATGTGAAGTCGGGGTGGACGTTGGCCGACGCGCCTCCGCAAACCGGACGGGTCGCGGTGGTGACCGGGGCGAACTCGGGGATCGGGCGCGAGATCGCGCTCGGGCTGGCGACTCTGGGCGCTCGCGTCGTGCTGGCGTGCCGCAATCCTCAAACGTCTGCGGAGGCCCGCGACGACATCGTCGCGAAGGTTCCGGGCGCCGAGGTGGAGATCGTCGATCTCGATCTGGCGAGTCTGGATTCCGTGCGTGATGCCGCCGCCGAGATCCGGCGGCGGCATCCACGGATCGACATGCTGGTCAACAACGCCGGGGTCATGCGGGCGCGTCGCGAACTGACGCCCGACGGCTTCGAGATGGATTTCGGGACAAACTATCTGGGTCACTACGCGCTGACCGGTCTACTGGCAGACCGCCTGCTGGCAGCCGATTCGGCACGCGTGGTCACCGTGGGCAGCCATGTCCACCGGGCGGGCTCGATCGACTTCGCCGATCTGCCGATGGACCGCAGTTTCAGTACCGCCGCAGCGTATTCGCGTGCGAAGCTCGCCCAGATGCTGTTCGCAATGGAACTCGACCGCCGGATGAGAAGTGCTGAGGTGTCGGCGATCTCGCTGGCGGCCCACCCCGGAGGCACCCGGACCGGGGTGATGCGTGAGCAGAGCCGGTTCCTGCAGTGGGCCTACCACGCACCGTCGCTGCGCTGGCTCACCGACCGGTTCATCATGGACCCGCCCGACGGTGCCCTGCCCGTTCTTCGTGCCGCCACCGATCCGAAGGCTCAGGGCGGCGACTACTACGGTCCGGTCGGCAGTCTCGGGCTCGTTGGTCCGCCCGTGCTGGTCGAGCCGTCGGACAAGGCGAAGGACCGCGGCGTGGCCGCGCGGCTGTGGGACGTCGGGGCCGAACTCACCGGGGTCACCATCGACCTCGGCTGACCTCTCGTCAGATCGCGAACCGCCCGGCGAACGACCGCAGCGGGAGGTCGGCGCTCGTCACGATGCCCGGCGCGGCCGCGACGACCGACGTGATCGAGTTGAGGGCCGGCAGTCCGGTGACGGTCATGCCGATGGATGCGAAGTTCTCCGGCTTGCTGAGGTCGAAGCCCTTGCGCGGGAAGATCATGTGCTTGGAGTAGATGTTCGGGTCGCCGGTGACCTGGGTGATGTAGCAGGCCTGGATGTTCCACGACGGATCGGTGTGCGGTGTCATCTGCCATTCGAGGTGGGATTCGACGCGCGCCACACCGTCGACCATGCCCTGGTACTTGATGTAGCTGCCGCCCAGCGAACCCTCCGGGAGCTGATACCAGCCGAGGTCGACGTCCTTGGTGCAGGCGCCCAGTTCGTAGGAGAACGCCACCTCGTCGAGCTCGAGGTCAAAGGCGTCGGCCATCAGATAGACGGAGTCAGCGAACACCGCGGTGTACTTGTACAGCGAGTCGGGTATGCTCGGATCGTCCACGGGCAGGCCGTAACCCACCGCCTTCCAGGTGTCCACGGAGTGGTGGCAGGAGACGTCGACGGACTCGATGACCGTCACGTTCTCGATGTCGGCCACATCGGCGGTGTGCACGATGCCGAGGATCTGCGCCAGACCGGGGTTCATACCGGTGCCGTAGAAGGTTGCGCCGCCGCGCTCGCAGGCCTCGGCGATCACCTCGCTGACCTTGCGTCCGGAGTGGTGCGGGTGATTGGTGTCGCGATGGAATCCGGTGATCCAGTCTGCGGTGGTCACGACGTTGATCCCGGCCTCGAGAACCTGGACGTAGAGGTCCTCGTCGGGGAAGACGCCGTGGAAGGTGAGGGCATCCGGACGGGCGGCGATGATCTCCTCGACCGTGCCGGTGGCCGTCACCCCGATCGGATCGAGGCCGACGATCTCACCGGCGTCGCGACCGATCTTGTCGGGCGTATAACAATGCAGCCCAACCAGTTCGAGGTCGGGATGCGACTGGATGCGCCCGATCATCTCGGTGCCCAGATTGCCGGTGGCGACCTGGAAGACCCGGATTCGTTCGGTGGTGGTCATGACAGATCCTCTCGGGCTGAACGTATGTCAGGACTGCGTGGCGGCGCGTAGCGCCTCGAGCTCGGAACGGCGGATGCGGACGAAGTCATCGCCTTGTGGCAGCACCGCTCCACTCGACGACGACGGATCGGCATCGTCGGGTCCGCCGTCGGGGTAGAACTGCCGCGCCCACTTGCGAAGTGCGGTGAAGCCCTCGAACTCTCTGCGGGACAGTGCGGGTGGATCGGAGTAGCGCTGGTGTGCCCAGATGTCGATGTCGGCGGCGAACTGCTCGATGACGAGGTCGGCCATCACGGTCCCGTAGCGGGTGATCTCGCCGGTTTCCTCGCCCGGCTTGCGGCCGATCCACACGGTGAACCGGACGTCGGAGGTGTGCTCGTCGACCGGGGTGACCGCCGGCATCGTGCGGTTGTCGACCATGCCCCAGCTCTTGGTGACCGAACAACCCAGCCCGGCGTTGATGGATTCGACTCCGCTGGTGGCGTTCTCGAGTGTTGCGCCCTCCTCGAAGGCGATGGTGAAGTCGACATGCGACACCGGCCCGTCGAAGTCGTGCCGGGTGAACTCGGGCATGAACGGTGTCTTGTGGACGAACTTGAAGTGGGCGAAGTCGACGCCGTTCTCCATGATGTACTGCGGGTGGATCTCGAGTCCCGGCCGGAAGAGGGTGGCCGCGGGCACCGGCGGGTAGTAGTCGGCGGCGGTGCGATCGTCGTCGAAGTCGCCGAAGATGTCGGGAACGTCGAAATGCGGTGGACGACCCTCGATGTCGTGCCAGATCCAGACGGCCTCGTTGCGCTCGACGACCGGATAGCTGCGGATTCGTCGCCCACGATTGGGATGTTTCTCGTACGGGATGCAGACGTTGCGCCCCTCGCGATTCCACTCCCAGCCGTGGAACGGGCAGACCAAGTTCTCGCCCTCGACATGGCCGCCGTGGCCGAGGTGGGCGCCGAGATGTTCGCAATAGGCGTCGAACACCGAGACCCGGCCCGACCGCGACCGCCAGGCGACCATCTCGCGCCCGAAGTACTTCATCGTGTGGACCGCCCCGACCGGGATCTCCGAGCACCAGGCGACCTGGAACCAACCGGTGGGTGTCATCGACAGCGGCGTTCTCGCCATGCGGCAACCGTAGGTCCCGCGCGACGAGAATGCAAGAGGGGTCTATGAAAAAGGCCGTGCCTGGTCAGCTGGCGGTTGCGGCGAGCTCCGGACTCGGTGACGCGGATTGCATGACCCGATGGATCTCGGCCGTGAAGTCCTCGGCGGCCTCGATGTTCGACGCGTGACCGGTGTCGAGGACGACCAGGCGATCGAGGTAGCCGCGAATCGACAGGGCATGCGCGATGCGCTGGGTCATCGCGTGCGGGAGAAGGAGGTCGTGCCGACCGCCGATGACCGTGGTCGGCACGGTGATGGCGTCGGCGCCGGCGGGTCCCATCGCCAACTGGAGAAGGGCCACGGCGGACTTCGCGCGGGAGCTGGGCGAGCACGAGCGGGTCATCGCGAGAACGAAAGCGGCGTGATCGACGGTCGCCGATCGGCCGTTCAGGATGCGATGCCGGATGACGCTCCGCGTGAACCGATCTCCCGGGAAAGGAACCGGTATGGACAGCGCCATCTGGAGCAGCCACAGCGGCGCCTTGATCGGGCCGTTGACGAGTGGCAGCACCCGGCTCTCGGTGGCGACCCCGCCCCAGGTGGTGTTGGCGAGAATCATTGCGGTGGCTCGCGACTCGGCCTGATCACGATGCCGGTGGGCCCAGGCCTGCAGGGTGATGCCGCCCATGCTGTGCCCGACGAACACGGCTGTGGCTGCTTCGGGGAGTGTCTGGGAGACAACGGTGTACAGGTCATCCGCCAAGACGTCGGTGTCGAACGCGCGACGGCCCCAGGAGCTCTCGCCGTGGCCGCGCTGGTCGTAGGCGACGACGTGGTAACGCTCGGCCAGCGCATTGATCTGTGGATTCCAGTACTCGACACAGCACGACCAACCATGCACGAGAACGAGTACGGGAGCGTCCGCCGGTCCGTGGTGGACGACGCGCAACCGCGCGCCGTCGTCGGTCACCGCCCATGAGGTCCGTTCGGGTTCGCGGCTGTTGAACAGCGTGTCCACGTAGACGCGGTTGCGGAGTCGGCGACGCGCCTCGGCCGGCAGCAGGCCGGACAGGGCGTGGCGGGCGGCTCCGATGCCGGTCGCTGCATTCATGTCGTCCCCCTCGGACCGCCGGTGACGTGTGTCACATCGGCTGCACAATGATACAAACTCGTACTGTCTGTATCTACCGCTTCGGGTAACGGTTTGTGCCAAATGTCGGGTTGTGTCCGAACGGGCCGGCTGCCTGGTCGGACGATGGTCGTCCGCACTTCGTCGCGATCGACCCGACGGACGGGTAGCCGAGCGAACGATCGCCAAACATCGCGCCGGTCAGCGCATCGCCGCGACGTCGTGACCGCGGTCGGCAGCGGCTACGATCGGCAGCCATGGTTCCCGGCGAATCCCGCGCCTCCGACGTCCGCGCCGCGGACGACGGGTCCCCCAACGGTGCTACGGGCAGCGTCACCCGGAGGGTGAACAGGCGCGGCCAGGCGACGCGCGAGGCGATGCTCGACGCCGCGCTCGCCTCGTTGGCCACCGGCGACCCCGCCTCCGTGTCGGGCAACCGGATCGCCAAGGACATCGGCGCGACGTGGGGCGCGGTCAAGTACCAGTTCGACGACATCGACGGCCTGTGGGCGGCGGTGCTTCATCGGACCGCGGAACATCGTGGCGACCTCCCGATGAGTGTGAAACCCGATGCGCCACTGGCAGAGCGGGTTGCGGCCATCGTCGACCTCATGTACGACGGACTGACCGCGCCCGAATCCCGCGCGATCGAGACCCTGCGGGCGGCCCTGCCGCGCGATCCGGACGAGTTGCGTCGGATGTTTCCCAAGACCGCCGCCGAGTTCGCGTCGTGGGGGCCGTCGTGGATCGATTCGTGCCAGCGTGCATTCGCCGACCTCGACGTCGATCCGGAGCGGGTGCGCGAGGTCGCGGCGTTCCTGCCCGGGGCCATGCGAGGCCTGGTGTCGGAGAAGCAACTCGGCACCTTCCAGGACCAGCAGCTGGCCCGACGTGGCCTGGCGAAGGCCATCGTCGCGCTGCTCGCGGGCTGAGGAACCGCCCCGACGGGTCAAACTCCGCGCTCGGGGGGGCATCGCCGACCAGTGGATTGCGCATGACCGGTGCCGGTTTCGCTCGCTGTCCCGCGGGCTATTCCACGAGGCGGCCTGGCGGACGCGGGCGGCCGTCGAGAGGCCGACGCTACCGACGACAACGTGCTCGCGCCACGTGTGCGCGGCGGCGACGTCGAGATGCCACGCGCCTTCGACCATTTCGATCTCACCGTCTCGCTCCGAGCCGCGCCCTGACATCCCGGGTCACGCAGGGTTGACGAGAGCCTGTCCTGGGTATGAACAGCGCACCGATCAGCGGTTGACGTCGGACGCCCGGACGCCGAGACAAGGACAGGGCGGTCCACGGACCGCGATGCCCAATGGTGGGTTTCGGTGCGGCACGATAGGAGACGACCGATGGGGTCTCACTGCAGGACGACGCGCGATCACGACGAGATCCGAGAGTGGGCGACCACCCACCGGGGTGTGCCCGCCCGCGTTCGCGACATCCGGAGCGTCGGCGGAACAGGAATGCTCCGCATCGACTTCGACGGTGCGGTCGACGGCGACCTCGAGCACATCACCTGGGACGAGTGGTTCCAGAACTTCGAGCGCGCCGAACTGGCTCTCGTCTACGAAGCGGAGAAGTCCGACGCCAGCAGGACCTTCGCGAAAGTCGTGCCTGCGCCGGACTTCTGAGCCGAGCGCCGAGTCGCTCCCCGAGGAGCGCCCGGGTCAGACCCGCCGGGCTGCGTACCGGGCGCCCTCGAGCGTCATGCCGTTGACCGAGTAGAGCACGTGCAGGGCATTCGGGCCGCCAACCGGCGCACCGTCGCAGATGGTGTCGCCGGGGATGCAGTAGCGAACGGTGCGGCTACGGTACGGTGCGGCCACCTTGACCGGGGGAGCGCCGATGTCGTCGATGAAGCGATCCGACGGCGCGCCGTAGAGCACGATCGCGGCGACGTTGCGCGCCATGTTCGCCGGCAGCGGCGGCGGCACGAACCGGTCGTACGCGGCGTACCGGGCGGGCAGGTCCAGCCCGGCATGGACGGCGTAGCCGGCGACGACGGCGCCCTGGGAGTAGCCGCCGAGGACGACCTTGGTGTCCGGGCACTTCGCGGCCAGGTATTTGATGCGGTTCTGGGTGGTGCGGACGCCGTCGGCCACCGTGCGCGCGAACTTCAGCCGGTTGTTGAACTGGTCGCTGGCCGGGTACTTGACGCCGTAGGCGCTGACGGACCTGCCCGGCAGCTGCGAGCGAACGGCCTCGACGAAGGAGATCCCGGTCAGGCCCAGCGGCGGAGAGGTCTCCACGGTTCCGCGCGCGAACACGACCTCGACGTCGGAGCACGACGGTGCGGCCTGCGCCGCGGGCGTGCCGACGGCCACCGCCCCCGTGATCGCCGCGATGACACAAAGGACGGAGACACTCAACCGTTTGATCACCAGGCCAATGGTAGAGATCACGTCGCCCGGGGATAAGGGCCTGATCGTCCCAAAGATTGAGCCGATTCAGGGCCATCCGAGAGACGGTTCGGCACGAACAACCGGGTTGAGCGCATGCGCGATTTGTAGAATCACGGGGTTCGCCGGGCTGAGCCGGCGCATCGAATCGAGGTTGAGTGCCGGTGGCAACAGACGTCCATTTCAAGATCGCCGAGCTGGCGCGGCAGATGCATGCCATTCCCGAGTCCACTGAGGACACGTCGGCCGAGGTGCTGCCCTCGGTCACCGCCGGCGCCGTCGAGTACGTCCCCGGTGCGCAGTACGCCGGCGTTCTCGTGGTCGATCAGAAGAACAATTTCGACACGCTCGCGCCCACCGACCCGACCCGCTGATGAATCTGGCGGACCGGATTCAAAAGGAAACGGGCGAGGGCCCGTGCCTGCAGGCGGCCTGGGACCACCACACCGTGCTCGTGAACGACATCGCCCGCGACGAGCGTTTTCCCGCCTTCTCCGCTCGCATCCTCGACGAGAGTCCGCTGCGGTCCAGCCTGTCGTTCAAGCTGTTCACCGACAAGGGGACCATCGGCGCGCTCAACATGTTCGCCGATACGCCCGACGCCTTCGGCGACGAGTCCCTGGAAGTCGGCCTGTTGTTCGCGACCCACGCCGCCCTGGCGTTGCGTGCCGCGCGGCAGCAACAACACTTCCGCAGTGCGTTGGCCAGCCGGGACATCATCGGTCAGGCCAAGGGCATGATCATGTACCGCTTCCGCATCGATGCGGTCGCCGCCTTCGCTCTGCTCCGACGTTTGTCCCAAGACACCAACACGCCGCTGGCCAAGGTCGCCGAACAGCTCATCGAGAGGGAACTGGCCGAGCCCACCGACGGGAGCGCGGAGTCTCTCTCCTGACCGGGCGGATCGGCGTCGGGATCGGTAGGCGGCAGCATGCTGTCACGACTACGTTGGCCACATGCGCAGCCGGCACGTGAGTGTGGTCATCAACGCCGAACCCGCGAAGGTCTACGACTTCGCGGCCGAGCCCGACAATCTGCCGCGCTGGGCCGCGGGGCTGGCGAAGTCGGAGGTGGTCCGGCGGGGTGACGAGTTGCTCGTGGAGTCGCCGATGGGCACCGTGGCCGTCCGGTTCGTCCCGCGGAACGGACACGGCGTCGTCGACCACGAGGTGGTGCTCCCCACCGGGGACACCGTGCTCAATCCGCTTCGGGTGCTGGCACATCCAGAAGGTGCCGAAGTCGTCTTCACGATCCGGCAGCTGGCCATGTCCGACGACGAGTTCGACCGCGACACCCAGATGGTGGAAAAGGATCTCGCACAACTGAAATCGTTGCTGGAGGCGGATTACTCGGCCTAGTGTCGAACCGGGTAGACCCGGACGTTGTCACTTCCGTTGCACCGTGAACTCCGCGGAGTCCGCGTGCCGCAGAGCTTCCCACGCGGCCGAGCTGACGCCGAGCGCGTCGAGTAGATAGGCCGCGACGGCGTCGGCCACCAGCGCGACCCGGGCCGGGTTCTCATCGGTGGTCTCCCGGACCGCCTCACCGGCGATACCGCCGAGAGTGTGTTCGCCGTCCGGAATCCACATCAGGTCCGTCGCGCCGGGCGAGAGGTGGAAGGCATCGGTCAGCCACTCCGGGCCACGTGTCGACAGTGCCGAGTCGTCCTTGCCGCCGGCGACGACGAGCGCCGGGGTGGACATCGTCGAGAAGTCCGGCCGCATGAACGGCAGGTGTTCGCGCGCGTACTCGCTCAGGCTGTCGCCGGTCCCGGCCGTCGCCATCAGCGCGCCCGCTCGCACGGCGGGGTGTGCGAGATCCGGGCCGACGACCCCGTCCGGCCCGATCACACGCGCGCCGAGGAGGGTGCCGACGGTCTGACCGCCCCATGAGTGGCCGGCCGCGGCGAGCAGGTCGATGTCGACGCGCGGGCGCAGGTCCCCGCCGGCCGCGATCAGGATCTCGTCGAGATGGTCGATCACCGCGTGCGCGTCCTGCACCCGCGTGCGCCAGATGGACGAGAATCGCGGGTCGTCGAATCCGATCCCGTGGCGCCGGGAATCGAGATGCGTCGGCTGTATGACGGCGAAACCTGATGCGGCCCAACGATCGACGAGTGGTGCGTAACCGTCCATCGACCAGGCGTTGCCGTGGGAGAACACGAGGACCGGGAGCCGATCCCCGGTGGCCGGTGCGGTGACCCTCACCGTCAACGGGAACGGACGGTCCGAGGTGGGGACGACGATGGGCTTGACGGAGACGATCTGACGAGCGAGCACTTTCGTGGACATGGGAGTTCCCTTCGGGGCGGGGCCGGTGCGCGATAACCTGGACGGAACGATGTTCCGCCAAACTAGCGGAACAGTGTTCCGCGAGCAAGGGGTGGAGGGTGTCCGCAGGAAAAACAGCACGTCAGATGCAGGCCGAACGGAGCCGTACGGCACTTCTCGAGGCGGCGGCCGCGGCCTTCGTCGATGCGGGCGTGCAGGCCCCGGTGCGCGACATCGCCACGCGTGCCGGTGTCGGCGTCGGCACGGTGTACCGGCATTTCCCGACCCGGGCGGAACTGGTCACCGCGGTGTACCGGCACCAGGTCGACGAATGTGCGGCACTGGCGGAACAGCTTCTCGCCGAACAGGTCCCGCCGCGTGCCGCGCTGTGCCGGTGGACGTCGGCGTTCACCGACTTCCTCGTCACCAAACACGGCTTGAGTGACGCGCTCAGCTCGGACGACCCGAGCCTCGTCGATCTGCACGCGCTCATCTTCGACACCCTCGTGCCGGCGTTCGCCTCGCTACTCGAACCGGCGCAGGCCACGGGAGAGGTCAGCCGGGACATCTGCGCGCTGACCTTCCTACGGGCGATCGGCAACCTGTGCATCATCGGACCCGGGTACACCGACGCCGACGCCAGGGCGATGGTCGGTCTGCTGCTGGTCGGCTCCGGTGCATCTTCGGCACGAGAGGAGGGTGCGGGGCGATGAGATCCGTCATACGTCGCAGTCAGCCTTCGAGAACGGAACGCGATTTCGAGGAGACCCCATGACGCACCGTCGGCTGTTCTTCATCCACGGCGCGGGCGGATACGCCGACGACGGCCCGCTCGCCGAGGCGCTGGCCGCGGCTCTCGACGCGACGCTGGACATGCCTCGGTTCTCCGACGATGACATGTCGATCGAGGCGTGGGCCCGGCCGATCCGCGAGCGTCTCGTGGGGCTGGACGCCGACGATCACGTCGTCGCGCACTCGTTCGGGGCGACGGTGCTGATGCATGTCTTCGCCGACGCCGATGTCGTCTCGAGAAGTGCTGTGCTGCTTGCGATGCCGAACTGGGGACCGGACGGCTGGGATGTTCCGCAGTACGTGTTCCCCGGCACCGGCACTCTGCTCCCTTCGGTCCACCACTGCGTCGACGACGACGTGGTGCCCGTCGAGCACCTGGACCTGAACGCGGCGTTCCTTCCGTCGGCGCCGCTGCATCGTCATCCGGTGGGCGGTCACCAGTTCGACGGGCTCGCCGACGTCCTCGCCGACGAGCTCATCACCGCCGAGAACCGATGAGCGAGAACAGCGCGGCCGACACCGACGCCCGTGGAGTGCCGGCCGCGTCGGCGGCGGGGCGGTGGCTGATCGTCGCCGCGGTCCTCGGTTCGGGTGTCGCCTTCATCGACGGCACCGTCGTCAACGTCGCACTGCCGGCCATCGCGCGCGACCTCGATACCGGTCTACGCGGTCAGCAGTGGGTACTCGACGGGTATCTGCTCACGCTGAGCGCGTTGTTGTTGATCGGTGGTGTCGCCGGCGACCGGTATGGGCGTCGGCTCGTCTTCGCCGGAGGTCTCGCCGTGTTCGCGGTGGCCACGGTCGCGTGCGGGCTGGCGCCGACCGTCGAACTCCTCGTCGCCGCACGGATCGTGCAGGGGATCGCCGCCGCCGCGGTCGTGCCGGGCAGCCTGGCGTTGATCAACGCCGAGATCCGTCCGTCGGACCGCGGTGCGGCGGTCGGTCTGTGGGCCGGGATGTCCGGCGCGACCACGGCTCTGGGCCCGTTCCTCGGTGGCTGGCTCGTCGACGCGGCGTCGTGGCGGTGGACATTCCTGCTCAGTGTGCCGCTCGCGCTGGGCGCTTTGTGGATCGCGATTCGGCACGTACCTGAATCGCGAGGCACGCCGTCGAACGCCCGGCTGGACGTGGCGGGTGCGCTGGCGATGACCGTCGGGCTCGCGGGCGTGATCTACGCACTCATCGAGGGGCCGTCGACTGGGTGGAGCGGCGAGACGGTCGCCGCCGGGATCGTCGGTGTGGTGTCGCTCGCGGGTTTCGTGGTGATCGAGTCGCGGGTGCCGGCGCCGCTGCTACCGCTGGGGCTGTTCCGGTCGTCGCAGTTCACCGGCGCCAATCTGACGACGCTGCTGGTCTATGCGGCGCTGGGCGGTGCGCTGTTCCTGCTGGCCCTGCAGTTGCAGCAGAGCCTCGGTTACTCGGCGTTCGAGGCCGGCGCGGCGATGTTCCCGAGCACGTTCATCATGCTGTTCGGGTCGCCCTTGGTCGGCAAGCTGGCGCAGCGCACCGGGCCACGGCTGCCGATGACGGTCGGCCCGCTCATCGCCGCCGGTGGTTTCGCGCTGATGTCCCGGGTCGAGCCGGGCTCGGGCTACGTCGACTCCGTGCTGCCCGGGGTGCTGCTGTTCGGCCTCGGCATGACGGTGACGGTCGCGCCGCTCACCTCAGCGGCGCTCGCCGCCGTCGACGACGCGCTCGCCGGCACCGCGTCGGGCGTGAACAACGCGGTGGCGCGGCTCGCGGGTTTGCTCGCGGTGGCGGTGCTGCCCGCCGTGGCAGGGATCGATGCGGGCCCCGGCGATCCGCTCGGCGACGGCTTCCGGACGGCCATGTACATCTGCGCGGCATGCTGCGCGGTCGGCGGGCTGGTGGCGGCGTGCACGATCCGCTCGAGCACCGACGTGCGACCGCAGGTCCGGGCGGGTGTGGACACCGCCTGCCAGGATGCGGCTACCCGGGCAGGTTAGGCCCGGCGTTCGCCCGTGCCGGCCGCGATGGCCCAGAGCACCAGGACGGGCTGGAAGAACAGTCGCGTCAGGCGCTTCTCGTCGGTGTCGAGGCCGAAGGCGTCGATGTGCTCGACATACTGGTTGATGTTGCCGGGGAAGATGACCACGAAGAACGCGGCCACGATCCACGACACCACCTTGCGGTGGCGGGGCAGCGCGATCAACGCGGCGCCCAGGGCGATCTCGACGCCGCCGGAGGCCAGCACCACGAAGTCCTTGCTGAACGGCACCCAGTCGGGGACCTGTGCCTGGAACTCCTCGCGCTGGGCGGTGAGGTGGCCGACGCCGGCAATCACCAGCACCGCTCCCAGGGCGATCCGGGCGATGGCCCGGCCCAGCGGCTGACGAGTGGTGGTCGGCGTGACGATCGACATGTGGGCTCCTCGGGTGGGTGTCGGTTCGGTTCTACCGCACTTCGTGGCGGGCGGGGTTTCGGACGGTCAGCGCCGGAGGGTTCGGGTCGGGATGAGTCTTGATGACTATTTGTGGCACAGAAGTACTTACTTGTGATTGAGTGTTGTGATTGCGACCACAACGGTGTGGTCGCTCGTCGTATGCAGAGGACCGCCCATGACCCCCGATGTCGCACCCGCACACCGACTCTCCGTGTCCTGGCTGCATGCGGTGCCGAGTGCGCTGCGCGGGGCGGCCGGTGTCGTCGTGACCACCGCGGCGTTCTTCGTCGCGGTCGCGGTTCTGGTGATCGCCCAGATCGTCGTCCTCGCCACCCGCGCCGCGGTCGACCTCACCTGAGGTTCGCCCGGCTGACGCTCACGCCCACCGTCCCGACCGGACGGCTTCACCTGGGCCGCCGCACCCCGTTCGCTCCTGGCATAAATCGCCCGGGAACAAGATTCCTGCCACCTGGGTTGGGTCGGTCAGACTTAACTCTGGAGGTTTCATGTCGCAGACATATTCACTGCCGGTTCTCTTCGTTCCCGACGTCGTCGTGCTGCCCGGCATGGTCGTGCCCATCCCGCTCGACGATGCCGCGCAGGCCACGGTCGACGCCGCCCGGGCGAGCGAGACCGGGAAACTGCTGGTCGCCCCACGTCTGGACGATCGGTATCCCACCTACGGTGTCATCGCGTCGATCGTGCAGGTCGGCCGCATCCCGGGCGGCGGCATGGCAGCCGTCGTCAAGGGTGAGCAGCGGGCACAGATCGGCACCGGGACACCGGGCCACGGTGCCGCGCTGTGGGTCGAGGTGACCGAGGTCGACGCCGTCGAGGTCACCGACGAGGACCGTGAACTCGCCGGCGAGTACAAGAAGCTCGTGCTGGCGATGCTGCAGCGCCGCGAGGCATGGCAGCTCATCGACGCCGTCAACAAGATGTCCGATCCGGCGGATCTCGCCGACACCTCGGGCTACGCGTCGTGGCTGTCCGACGAACAGAAGCGTGAGCTGCTTGAGACGCCGGTGACCGCGGAGCGGTTGCGGCTGCTCATCGAGTGGACGGGCGATCATCTGGCCGAGTCCGAGGTGACCGAGAAGATCGCCGAGGACGTCCGCGCGGGCATGGACAAGCAGCAGAAGGAATTCCTGCTTCGCCAGCAGCTCGCCGCCATCCGCAAGGAGCTCGGCGAGGACGAACCCGAGGGCGCCGACGACTACCGCGGCCGCGTCGAGGAAGCCGACCTGCCCGAGAAGGTGCGCGAGGCCGCGCTCCGCGAGGTGGGCAAGCTCGAACGCGCCAGCGACCAGTCGCCGGAGACCGGATGGATCCGCACCTGGCTCGACACCGTGCTCGACCTGCCGTGGAACACCCGGACCGAGGACTCGACCGACGTCAAGGGCGCGCGCGAAATCCTCGACGCCGACCACCACGGCCTCGACGACGTGAAGGACCGCATCGTCGAGTACCTCGCGGTGCGTGCCCGTCGCGCCGAACGCGGCCTGCAGGTCGTCGGCGGACGCGGGTCGGGCGCCGTGATGGTGCTCGCCGGTCCTCCCGGGGTCGGCAAGACGTCGCTCGGTGAGAGCGTCGCCCGGGCGCTGGGCCGCAAGTTCGTGCGCGTCGCCCTCGGCGGTGTGCGCGACGAGTCGGAGATCCGCGGCCATCGGCGTACCTACGTCGGCGCGCTGCCCGGCCGGATCGTGCGGGCGATCGGTGAGGCGGGATCGATGAATCCCGTTGTGCTGCTGGACGAGATCGACAAGGTGGGCTCGGACTACCGGGGCGACCCGGCCGCCGCGCTGCTCGAGGTCCTCGACCCCGCGCAGAATCACACCTTCCGCGATCACTACCTCGATCTGGATCTCGACTTGTCCGATGTGCTGTTCCTCGCGACCGCCAACGTCATCGAGAACATCCCGTCGGCCCTGCTCGACCGTATGGAGCTGGTCACGCTCGACGGGTACACCGAGGACGACAAGGTCGCCATCGCCCGCGATTACCTGCTGCCCCGGCAGGCCGAGCGGGCGGCGCTGACACCCGACGAGGTGACCGTCACCGATGCGGCGCTGCGGGAGATCGCGGCCAACTACACCCGCGAACCCGGTGTGCGGCAGTTCGAACGGCTGCTGGCCAAGGCGCTTCGGAAGGCCGCGACAAACCTCGCGGTCGAATCGGGCGAAGGGGGAACCGCGACGGCGCCCGTCACCATCGACGAGCCCGATCTGCGCGACTACCTGGGGCGTCCGCGCTTCACACCGGAATCGGCGGAGCGGACCGCAGTTCCCGGTGTCGCGACAGGTCTCGCGGTCACGGGCATGGGCGGCGACGTCCTGTTCATCGAGGTGAACGCCACCGAGGGTGAGCCGGGTCTGAAGTTGACCGGCCAACTCGGCGACGTGATGAAGGAGTCGGCGCAGATCGCACTGTCGTACGTGCGGGCGCACGCCGAACAACTCGGCGTCGACCCGAAGGCGCTCGACAGGACCATCCACGTGCACGTTCCGGCCGGAGCCGTGCCGAAGGACGGTCCGAGTGCCGGCGTCACCATGGTCACCGCGCTGGTGTCGATGGCGACGGGACGTCAGGTGCGCAGCGATGTCGGGATGACCGGCGAGGTCACGCTCAACGGGCGGGTCCTGCCGATCGGTGGGGTCAAGCAGAAACTGCTTGCCGCACAACGCAACGGGCTGAAGACCATCTTCATCCCGCAGCGCAACGAGCCCGACCTCGACGACGTGCCGGCCGAGGTGCTCGACGCCCTCGACGTGCGGCCGATGACCGACGTCGCCGAGATCGTCTCGCAGGCGCTGGAAGTCGCCGTCGACGCGCAGGTGACCGCGGCCTGATCCCGCGCGCTGTAGCCCAGGCCCAGCCCAACGCCCCGGTGGTTCGTGGACGATCACGTTCCGCCGGGGTGTCGGCGTCTGTCAGAAGGGTGGCGGGTCGTCGGGCGTGTCGGGTTGATGGCTGGCTGCCTCGACTCGGGCTAGTCGATCCGCTTCGCGTTGTTTCTTGTTGCGGGCACGTTCTTCTCGCCGCTTCGCGTGTTTGGCGGCGGTGCGTTCGGTGATCGTGCGCGGTTGTCGGCCTTGCTGTTGTCTGCCTTGCCGTTCGGGCACGATGATCCGCGGACTGGGTGGAGCTTTCGCGGCTTGTTCGAATCGGATGCGACGCAGGTTGGGGAAGAGGTCTTCGAGGGTTTCGGCCTCGCCGGGGATCACAAAGCCCTCGGGCGTGACGTATTCGGTGACCAGGCGGCCCTCGTCGTCGCGGTACTGCACATCGATCCAGTCACCGTGGGTCTTGTGCAGATGACCGGGACGGCATTTGGCGTTGAGGTTCTCACTCGAGGTCGCACCCCCGCGGGCGGGTCGGGCGTGGTCGTACTCGGCGACGTGATCGACATCGGCGGTGAATGCCGAACGCGTGCAACCCGGCTCGGTGCAGTAGCCGTCGCGCACCCGCACGAACTCCGCGCACGCACTCGTCGGCCGGTACGGGTCACCAGGCAGGGCAGCCGGGTAGACCACCACCATCTCCGACGACACCGGCTCCGTCGACGATGAGGTCGAAGTCGGGGGTGTCGACGCGTCACCCGCGCCGTCGGTGTCATCTGTAGCCTGCTGTGGCGCAGCGATGTTCGCCGTCCGCTTGGGCTCGTCGTCGTATCCGCCCTCGCCGGCGACGACCTGCGTGGGTGGTGTGCGGATGGGGGTGACCGGCCTGATCGTCGCGTCGGGCCGGGCGGCGAGGTCGCGCACATGGTCATCGGAGATCACCCCATGCCCGTCGACCCAGCCGGGTCCGGACCCGCCGGCCAGGGTGTCGGCGTCGGTGACGACATGGATCACGATCTCGGTACCCGCGGTGGCGCCGGCAGGATCGGGCAATGTTGCGGTGCAGTCGGACTGACCGCACGCGCAGGTGAACGCTGTTCGGGTGAGCAACGCGTACATGGCGTCGGACTTCCGTTCCCCGAGGGTGCGGCCATCCCGGTCGCAGACGGAGGCGGCGAGCTCCCGTACCGAGGCGTCGGAAGCTCGGATGTTCTCGGCGGCCATGACCGCGGTGATCTCACCGGTGCCGTCACCGTGGTTCTCGGTCCACACGCCTCGTTTGTCGAGCGCTTCGCGGCGCCGTTCGCGGACGGCGTCGGCGTCGTGGCCGAAGACCAGGCGGTCGATCATGTCGCGCAGACCTGACGTCGACCACGACCCGGACCGGGAGCGCAGCAGGTCGGCGATCGATTCGTCGAGCACCTCGATGATCCGGCGGCTGGCGGGGTCGCCGGGGTCGAGAAGGTGATCGTCGGACACCAAGTGCGTGCGTCCGATGATCTCGCGGATCTGGTGCGGCCCGATGACACCGTCGCGCAACGTCTCCAACACCCGCGGCAACCGGTCACGCAGACACAACGCCTCGTCGACCAGCATCCCCGCCCGGTAGCGGGTGATCCCGGCCTCGCGCGAGACCCGGGCGACGATGTCACCGAAACCGTCGGAGACGTAACTGTTGCCGACCGTGGTCAACAGCCGATCGCACAACACCAGGATCGTCTGATAGCGGCACCACGCCAGATACGACTCGCCCGCGCGGATCGACCCCAGACGCTGCATATGGGTGGCGGTGTCGGCATCGGCCGGACAAGCAGGATCGACCCCGGCGAGGAACTCGCCCGGCAGATCCGTCCATGCCCCCACAGTGACTCCCCCCGAAGTCGTTGCCACCCGGCCTGGTTGACCGGTCCAACTGATACATCCAAGGTAGACCCGACCACCGACAAGAATGCTCGGCCGAGCCGCTACGTGAGCCCGACGGTGCGAGCGATCCTCTCTGACAACAGATACAGCGCATAGGCGAAGTAGGCCACGATCGCGGCGGGCAGGACCCACAAGGCGGCCACGGCCGCAACGAGACTCGCCGCCCACTGGCGCCCCCACAGTGGCGCGGCGACGAAGATCATCAGCAGTGAGAGCAGGAGCGAGACCGCCGGCGATGATGTCGGCCACGACCAATCGAACAGCAGCGCCCCGCTCGAACCGACCGCCGAGCAGATGCCGACGAGGCTCAGCACCAGCCACCCGACCACACTGAGACGTCGCCATCCGCCGGCGACCCATCGCGTGCGAAGTGCCACGGCCGACCACATGATCCACCGCTTGAGCCAGGGGACGCCGGACGCCCGCATCATCTCGCGGAAGAACCGGTCGGACAGGGTGTCACTCCCGAGCGCGCCGGAGTTGACGGTGCCCGTGATGAGCTCGTCGTGGATGAGCGCCGCGAGTGAGTTTCTGCCGTAAGGGTTCTCGAACCAGCGCAGGAATCGGGGGATCGAGGCGAGGTCGGTGGGGTTGTCGTCGCCGGGCACAAACGCGCGGGCCGCGTCGACGGCGCCCCGCGCATCGGCTTCCGTCTGTCCTCGCTCGACCAGTTGTGTTACCAGGTACTCCTCGACCGCGGGATCGGAGAACCGGAAGGCGTTGCGCACGAGAAACTGTCGCTCGTCGATCTGCGCGATCTCGACCTCGCCACGCCCGGTCGGGTCGTCGACCTCGAAGCCCGACGTCGGCGCGACCCGCCACGGCACCCATCGCGGATCGCTCGGTGTGGTCTTGGTCATCGCCACCTCCGCGTCGAGGGGATGTATCGACCGTAGCCCCCACGCGACCGGGACCGATGGTTAACGGAGGCGCAGCGTGTTGGGGTGGTGGCGTACTGACCACCGTGGAAGTTGCGGGCCCGGGGCCCCGGCGATGGCGAGGTCGAAGAAGCCACGCATCCGTATGACGTTGTGCCCGGAAACCGGGCTCAACGTCATACGCGTTTGAGGCCCCGGCCGACATTGAGCGAACTCCGCTCAACTTTTTTCGACGATCCGGGAACAATCCGTCGGCCACCCCCGTTGCACACTTCGAGAAACCTGAGCGGCGAAGACTCAAGTCGGTTTGACTCGGATCTACTTTTTCAGTAGGACATGAGTCGGACGCACTGAAGTCCGGTCCCGCAGAGTTTCGCCACGACATCCCCGCGGTCGCGAGACCCCGGGACAAGGACTCGGGTGCACACCCGCAAACTAGGAGGAAGCCAAACATGTCTCGTGCTGTTGGAATCGACCTCGGTACCACCAACTCGGTGGTGGCCGTGCTCGAAGGCGGCGAAGCCGCCGTCATCGCCAACGCCGAAGGCGCACGGACCACCCCGTCGGTGGTCGCGTTCGCGCGTAACGGCGAGGTGCTGGTCGGCCAGCCCGCCAAGAACCAGGCGGTCACCAACGTCGACCGCACCATCCGCTCCGTCAAGCGCCACATGGGCGAAGGCGACTGGACCGTCGAGATCGACGACAAGAAGTACACCCCGCAGGAGATCAGCGCGCGCACGCTCATGAAGCTCAAGCGCGACGCCGAGTCGTACCTGGGTGAGGACGTGACCGACGCGGTCATCACCGTCCCGGCCTACTTCAACGACGCGCAGCGTCAGGCCACCAAGGAAGCCGGCCAGATCGCCGGCCTCAACGTGCTCCGGATCGTCAACGAGCCGACCGCGGCCGCCCTGGCCTACGGACTCGACAAGGGTGAGAAGGAACAGACCATCCTGGTCTTCGACCTCGGTGGCGGTACCTTCGACGTCTCGCTGCTCGAGATCGGCGACGGCGTGGTCGAGGTCCGTGCGACCTCCGGTGACAACCACCTCGGTGGTGACGACTGGGATCAGCGCGTCGTCGACTGGCTCGTCGAGAAGTTCAAGAGCACCTCGGGCATCGACCTGACCAAGGACAAGATGGCCCTGCAGCGTCTCCGCGAGGCCGCCGAGAAGGCCAAGATCGAACTCTCGAGCTCGCAGAGCACCTCGATCAACCTGCCCTACATCACCGTCGACGCCGACAAGAACCCGCTGTTCCTCGACGAGCAGCTCTCGCGCAGCGAGTTCCAGAAGATCACCTCTGATCTGCTGGAGCGCACCCGCGCACCGTTCCAGGCCGTCATCAAGGATGCGGGCATCTCCGTCGGCGACATCGACCACGTCGTGCTCGTCGGTGGTTCGACCCGTATGCCGGCCGTCACCGACCTGGTGAAGGAACTGACCGGTGGCCGTGAGCCGAACAAGGGCGTCAACCCGGACGAGGTCGTCGCCGTCGGCGCCGCACTCCAGGCCGGTGTGCTCCGCGGCGAGGTCAAGGACGTGCTGCTGCTCGACGTCACCCCGCTCTCCCTCGGTATCGAGACCAAGGGCGGCGTGATGCACAAGCTGATCGAGCGCAACACCACCATCCCGACCAAGCGGTCGGAGACCTACACGACCGCTGAGGACAACCAGCCGTCGGTGCAGATCCAGGTCTATCAGGGTGAGCGCGAGATCGCCTCGCACAACAAGCTGCTCGGCAGCTTCGAGCTCGGCGGCATCGCTCCGGCCCCGCAGGGTGTCCCGCAGATCGAGGTGACCTTCGACATCGACGCCAACGGCATCGTGCACGTCACCGCGAAGGACAAGGGCACCGGCAAGGAGAACTCGATCCGCATCCAGGACGGTTCCGGCCTGAGCAAGGACGAGATCGACCGCATGATCAAGGACGCGGAGGCGCACGCCGACGAGGACCGCAAGCGCCGCGAGGAGGCCGAGACCCGCAACCAGGCGGAGTCGCTGGTCCACCAGACCGAGAAGTTCCTCAAGGAGAACGAGGACAAGGTCCCGGCGGAGCTGAAGGAGAAGGTCGAGGCGGCCGTCGCCGGGGCGCAGGAAGCGCTCAAGGGCAACGACACCGTGGCGATCAAGTCCGCGATCGAGAAGCTGTCGGAGGAGTCGCAGGCCCTCGGCCAGGCGATCTACGCCAGCGCCGCTGCCGAGTCCCCCAACGGTGAGTCCGCCGCGGCCGACAGCGATCCCGACGTCGTCGACGCCGAGGTCGTCGACGATGCCGACTCGAAGGAGAACAAGTGACCGCAGGAGCCCATTCGTCGAATGGGTCCGGCGAGGAGCCGGTGACGGTGACCGACCGTCGTCGTATCGACCCGGAGACGGGTGAGGTGCGCGACGAGCCGGCCGCCGGACCCGGCCCGGCCGATGCCGGACCGGTCGTCGACGAGCAGACCGACATGTCACAGGCCACCGAGGAGCAGCCGGACGCCGCAGCCGACGAACCGGATGCCCGCGTCGCCGAGCTGACGGCCGACCTGCAGCGAGAACGCGCCCAGTTCGCCAACTTCCGGCGGCGTGCCGCCGAGGAGAAGCAGGGTTCGGTCGCCTACGGCAAGCAGATCCTGATCGACAAGCTGCTGCCGATCATCGACGATCTCGACCGTGCCCGTGAACACGGCGACCTCGACAGCGGTCCGCTGCGTGCGGTCGCCGACAAGCTGACCGGTGTGCTGGCCGCCGAAGGTCTCGTGGCCTTCGGTGCGGCGGGTGACGAGTTCGATCCCGAACTCCACGAAGCCGTGCAGCACGACGGCACCGGCGCGAACCCGGTGATCGGATCGGTGTACCGATGCGGCTACCGCCTGGGCGAGAAGGTGATCCGCACCGCGATGGTGACGGTCACCGATCCCGCTCCCGCGGGCGACGCGCCCGGTGCACAATAGAACGACCGTCGCTTGATCCTGAGTGGGCGAACTCACCACTGATCCCTGAGGTGCGAGGAGCGCAAGCGACGAGCCACGAAGGGCGACGAACCCTTCGTGGCTCGCTTCGCTCGCACCTCAGGGAGCACATGGTCGGCTCGCACCTCGGGGAGCAGGTGGTCGGCTCGCACCTCAGGGAGCAGGTGGCCCCAACTGAAACTTCAATCCAGACAACAGAACTCAAGGAGGTGACGTCTGGTGGCACCACAACGTGAGTGGTTAGAACACGACTTCTACAAGGACCTGGGCGTTGCTTCTGACGCTTCGGCTGAAGAGATCAAGAAGGCCTACCGCAAGCTCGCGCGCGAGCTGCATCCTGATGCGAATCCGGGTGACAGCGCGGCCGAAGAGCGCTTCAAGCGGGTGTCCGAAGCCCACAGCGTCCTCGGCGATGCCGAGAAGCGCAAGGAATACGACGAGACACGCGCCATGTTCGCCGGCGGACGATTCCGCGGCGGCGGCAACGGCTTCCCGGGTGGCTTCCCCGGCGGCGGAACCACCTACACCACCGGCGGCGGTGGCGACTTCGACCTCGGCGACCTGTTCGGCGGGGCACAGACCGGGGGCGGCGGTGGCGGTTTCGGCGACATCTTCGACGGCCTGTTCAACCGCGGCGGCGGAACGCAACGTACTTCGACGGCGAGCCGGCCGCGTCGTGGCAAGGACCTCGAGACCGAGACGACGCTCTCGTTCTCCGACGCCGCGCTCGGCACGACCGTCCCCCTGCGGGTGACGAGTCCGTCGCCCTGCACCACCTGCCACGGCTCGGGCGCCAAGCCCGGGACCAGTCCGCGGGTGTGCGCGAACTGCAACGGTTCCGGGTTCGTGAGCCGCAACCAGGGCGCGTTCGGATTCAGCGAGCCCTGCCAGGACTGCCAGGGCACCGGGTCGCGGATCGACGACCCGTGCACCGATTGCGACGGCAGCGGCGTGAAGGTCCGGGCGCGCACCATCAACGTCCGGATCCCCGCCGGCGTCGAGGACGGTCAGCGCATCCGGCTCGCCGGGCAGGGCGAGGCCGGTCGTCGTGGCGCCCCGTCGGGTGACCTCTACGTCGTCGTGAACGTGACCCCGCACAAGCAGTTCACCCGCAGCGGCAACGACCTTCGGGTGCAGCTGCCGGTGCGGATCTCCGAACTCGTTCTCGGAGCGACGGTCTCGGTTCCGACCCTGGAGGGTTCGGTCGGGGTGAAGATCCCGCCGAACACCACCGACGGCCGCACGCTGCGCGTGCGCGGTCGTGGGGTGCCCAAGCGCTCCGGCGGGGCGGGCGACCTGCTCGTCACCGTCAAGGTCGCGGTTCCGAACAAGCTCGACGAGGCCGCGGTCGAGGCGATGCGCGCCTACGACCAGGCCGAGCGGGCAAGCGGTTTCGACCCGCGGGCGGACTGGGGGCGATGAGTGATGGCCGGTGCGAGCAACTTCGACGGTGATGGCGCGACCTTCCTGATCTCGGTGGCCGCCGAACTCGCCGGCATGCACGCCCAGACCCTGCGGACCTATGACCGCCTGGGTCTGGTCACCCCGCAACGGACGAGTGGCGGTGGTCGCCGCTACTCGTCCCGCGACGTCGAACTCCTGCGCGAGATCCAGCGTCTCTCGCAGGAGGAAGGCGTCAACCTCGCGGGCATCAAACGCATCATCGACCTGAGCAATCAGGTCGAGGCGCTCCAGCACCGCGTGCGCGAGCTGACCGACGAGGTGCAAGCGTCGCGGACCCGCCGCGGCGGCGAACTCGTCCCGGTGCCGCGCACCAACGCCCTGGTCGTCTGGCAGCCGCGACGCAAACGCACCACCGACTGACGTGGTTTCGACGCGAGCCCACGGACGTGCGTAACGTTGAGCGTATGGCTTCTGAACCCGTCACCACCGTCGACTCCGGCCCGCACAAGGTCTCGCGCCGGGTCGTCGTGAACGCCCCGGCCGCCGATGTGTTCGCGCTCGTGTCGAATCCGCATCGGCATCCGGAGCTCGACGGTTCCGGCACGGTCCGCGACACCCCTGTGGACGGGCCCGAGACGCTGACCCGTGGGGCGCGTTTCAGCGTCGGGATGAAGCAGTACGGCGTGCCGTACAAGATCACCTCGACCGTCACCGACTTCGAACCCGGTCGGGTCGTCGAATGGCAGCACCCGATGGGGCACCGCTGGCGGTGGGAACTCGAGTCGACGTCACCGACCACGACCGCGGTCACCGAGACCTTCGACTACTCGACGCTCCGGGTACCGAAGATCATGGAACTCATCGGCTACGACAAGAAGAACGGCAAGGGGATCGAGGGCACCCTGCGGGCCCTCGCGGCCCGGTTCGCCTGAGCCGGACCGCCGATGGACTCCGCCACCGGTACGTCGACCGAGTCCGACGCCTCGGATGAACCCGTCGTCGTCCTCGGTGTCGTCGCCGCGCCGGGCCAGGCGATCGGCCTGGCGCGCAAGCTCATCGAAGCCGACCTCACCGACCACATCCAGACGACCTTCCCCGGCGCGCGCTGGCAGCTGGATCTCCTGGAGGCCGGCGTCGTACAGCCGCCGGCCGGCGACGCCGAGATCGTCGACGCCACGAGAGATCTTCTGCTCGAACACGAGTGGGATCTGGTGCTCTGCCTGACCGACCTGCCGCTGCACGTCGGCAAACGTCCGGTCGTCGCGCATGCCAACGCAGTGCACGGCGTCGCGGTCCTCTCGGTGCCGGCACTCGGCGCCACCGGAGTGCGGCAGCGGGCCCGCGGCATCATCACCGGACTCGTCGGTCAACTCCTCGGTGCCGACGCCGACGATCTCCGCGGTCACCAGAAGTCGCCGGCGCGGTCGGCGCTGCGCCATCGCGTCCGCCAACTCGGGACCGACGTCGACGAGGCGGGCACCGCGTTCACCGCGCGTGTCCTGACCGGGAACCTGCGTCTGCTCACCGGCATGGTGCGCGCCAACCGCCCGTGGCGGCTCGCGCTTGGGCTCACCCGCGCCCTCACCGGGGCGATCGCGGCCGGGGTCTTCGCGCTCGTCACCGCCGACATCTGGCTTCTCGCAGACACTTTCGGTGGGATTCGCCTGACCGCGGTGGCGCTCGGCTCGATCATCGCGATCACCGCGACGCTGATCATCGGTGCCGACCTGTGGGAACGCGGCGGCTCCCGACAGACGCGGGAACAGGTGGCGCTGTTCAACATCGTCACCATGATCACAGTCGTTCTCGGTGTGGGCGCGTTCTACGCGGCGCTGTTCGTATTGTCCGCGATCGGCGCGCTCTGCCTCGTGGTACCGCAGGTCATCGGTGCGACGCTCGACCACCCTGTCGGCTTCACCGACTATCTGGAGGTCGCGTGGCTCACCTGCTCACTCGCGACCGTCGGCGGCGCCCTGGGCGCCGGCCTGGAAACCGACGAAGCGGTGCGCGACGCCGCGTACACCCAGCACGCTGCCGAGTCGATCTGAGCCGGACGCCGGACACAGCCGGATGCCCCGGTCCTCGCGTCAGCCGCTAGGCTTGCGGGTCAGAACGCCACAGCAAGGTCGGCGACGGGAGGTGAACCATGTCCGAGGTACCGGGAAACGGTCCGATGCCAGGGTTCGTGGTCCTGGGTATCTCCGTCGTCGACGACCAGATCAGCTCGGTGGTCCGCGACGCCGACGGCCACGTCCTGGCGAGCAATCTCGTCGACCTCCCGGACGCGTCGGCGGCCGGTGCCGAGGCCGCGATCCTCGAACTCGTCGATTCCGTCCCTGTGGAGGTCGACCGCATCGGGATCTCGGCGTCCCGCGCAGACGTCCGCGACCACCTGGCTCGGGCCTTCGCGCCGGGCGCCGGCACCGGGCCGTCGTGGACGGAGAAGGTCGTCGTCACCGGCTATGCCGCCGCACTCGCCGAGATCGCATGCACGCATGCGACGCGCGGTGGGGTGGTGGCCGTCGTCGACCTGGATCGCGATGCCGCGCCGGCCGCCGGCACGACCCTCGCCACTGTCGACACGTCTTCCGGCGCCGTCCTCGGCACGACCGACTTCGCGCCGGGCGAGATCGCCTCGGTCACCGACCCCGACGCGGCGACCCGGCTCGCGACGGCGGTCACCCGCCTGCCGCGCGGGCGTGACATCACGTCGGTCATCGTGGTCGGCCCCGGCGCGCAACTCCCCGGCATCGCGCCGGCCTTCGAGTACGCGGCGCAACGCCCCGTCACCGTCGCGGACAACCCGGCGCTGGCCTCGGCCCTCGGTGCGGCCGACGCCGCGGTGGTCGCCGCGGCAGCACCCCCCGTCGCCCCGCGGACGTCGACGGGACGTCGCTGGTGGTTCGTCGGCGCCGCCATCGGCGCGGCCGTGTTCCTGGCCGCCGTCGGGATGACGCTGATCGTCACCGCCGAGTCGACGGTCGCCGAACCCGCGCCCGTCACCGTGACCGAGACACCGGCAGCGGTCACCTCGACCCAGGAGGCGACGGTCACCGAGACCGAGACTGAGACCTCCGTCCGCACGACGACGGTCACCAGCACCCCGCGTCCGGTCACTCGAACGGAGACGGTGACCGAGTCGGCTCCCGAGACGTACACCGTGACCGAGACCGAAACGGTCACGGCTCCGGCCGGCAGCGAGCCGAGCCTCGAAGTCCCCTGAGCTGCAACCGGTTCGGGGAAGTCAACTCCTGTGCCGGCTCAGAACACCGGGTCGTGCTGGATGCGGCTGGCCCGGACGCCCGCGATGATCAGCGTGCGTCGGGTGTTCTCGATCATCTGCGGTGATCCCGCGATGAGCACCTGACGGTCCTGCCAGTCACCGGACCGGGCCACGACGTCGGCGAGGGTGCCGATCTCGTGGTCGATGCCGAGCTCGGCGGGTGTCGCCACCGCGTTGATCCACCACGGATCGCTCTCCTCCTGGGACACGGCGGTGACCCGCAGCCAGGGATTGGTCGACGCGATGCGGCGCAGGACGGTCAGGTCGTAGAGCTCGCCCGGGTAGCGCATGCCGTAGAAGATGTGCGTCTCCGGCGAATCCGCGCGCATGGACATCTCGATCAACAACGCCCGCAGCGGTGCGAGCCCGGTCCCGCCCGCCACCATGAGGACCTTGCTGTCGCGGTCGACGTGAAGCGTCCCGTGCCCCTGGGCGAGGGTCCACACATCGCCGATGCTGGTCTCGCTCACGATCGCGGTGCTGACCGTTCCACGGGGGATCGCACGCACGTGGAACTCCAGTTCACCGGCCGGGTTGGGCGGGATGGCGGGGGACAGATTGCGCCACTGCTTGGGCCATTGCGGGGTGTGCACCTCGAGGTACTGGCCCGTGTTGAACGTGAGCGGCGAGTGGGCGAGGAGTCGGACGACCGCGAGGTCCCGGGTGATCCGGTACTTCTCGACGACCTCGGCGGTCCAGCGCGCAGGATGGGTCGCGCTCTCGGCCGCGCCCCGCATGACCCCGGTGACCAGCATCATCGCCTGCGAGACGGTCTGTTCGGTCTCGGCGTCCCAGTAACCGGCCATGAGGCTGCCGAACTCGCCCATCAGGGCGGCGTACATCACGTGGTAATGCTCGGGCTCGACCCCGAACTTGCGATGGTCGCGTCCGAGCTGCGCGAGGAACTCCACGAGTTCGGCGTGACCCGACTCGGCCGGGATCGCTTCCAGCACATGGTCGATGACCCGATGGAAGGCCACTCGCTGGGCCGCCATCGACACCCCGAACAGGTCACGCAGGTCGGGATCGATCGCAAACATCCGGGTGTAGACGTTGGTGACGAACCGGTCGGGCTGTCGATTGACAGCCGTCCGCAGCTGATGCAGCGCGTGGCGCGTATGTGTCGCCATCTCGAAAAGATCACACCTCCGTCGCGGCTCGTCTCCCCACCCGGTTCAAGAGACCCACACTAGTCCTTCAACACGTCACAATTCAGGATCCGGCATCCCATGTCGGACAGTGATGAGGTGTGGCAAGGTACGGGGATGACGTCCCTCGAAGGGGTCCTCATGGGCATCGTTGATGCCCATGTGCAGCACTGGAACCCGCGGCGTACCCCGTGGGCGGCCACGCGGGCGTCGCGGCTGTACGGGTTCGTCCCCACCTTGGGCGACCGGGTGTTTCCGCTCGTCGTCTCGCGCGCCGACCGCGAGTACATCCTGACCCCGCGCACCGTGGCCCGGGCCTACGAGCCGCGTCAGTACGCCACCGATGCGGCGCTGGTGCCGACCGTGGTGGGGGTACCGATCGACACGGTGGTGCACGTCGAGTCGCATTGGCGCCGCGAGGTGGCCGACGCCGCGGAGCCCCCGGTGGACAGCACCGCCGTCGAGGAGACCCGATATCTCGAGAGCCTGCCGTTCGGCCAGGCCGGTACCCCCCGCCTCGGCGCCGTCATCTCGCACGGCGATCCGCGGACCCGCACGTTCGCGACCATGCTCGACGAACAGTTCGCGGCCTCCCCGCGGTTCCGCGGCATCCGCATCGTCGCGTCCCGACATCCTGATCCGCGAGTCCGCGACGGCGGGGACACCGACAACCTGCTGTCCTCGACGGCGTTCCTCGAGGGGTTCGCTGAACTCGCGAGCCGCGATCTGGTCTTCGAGGCGTCGGTGTACTCCCATCAGCTCTACGACGTCATCCTGCTGGCCCGGGAGTACCCCGACACGACGATCGTCCTCGACCACTTCGGCATCCCGGCAGGGGTCTTCGGTCCCGTCGGTGTCCGCACCGGCGCGACAGCCGCTGCGCGCGCGGACATCTGGCGATTGTGGCGAGAACGGATGACGACCCTCGCGAACCACCGCAACGTCGTCGTCAAGCTGTCGGGTCTGGCGATGCCGATACTGGGTTACGGTCACGAACGGTGGGGCAACATCGGCGGTCAGGCCACGCTCGCCGAGATGATCGGTCCCTTCGTCGAGCACATCGTCACCCATTTCGGGTCGGACCGCATCATGTTCGGGTCCAACTATCCGATCGACCGGCCCAACGCCGCGGTCGACGTGCTGGTCGGCGCGCTCGTCGACTGTGTGTCCCAGTGGGGTTCGGAGGCTCTGCGGAAGATCTTCCGCGACACCGCTGTTCGTGTCTATACGATCGATGACGCGGCGGGTTGACCGCTCACCGGCCGCGGGGCCACCAGGTCGAGCGTTGCGGCGACTCCGGCACGGGCACGTCCCGCATGAGCCGGGTCAGGATCTCGACGAGGGCGGTGCACGAGGGATACCGGTCCTCCGGTGACTTCGCCAGCGCCTTGGCGAAGATCGAGTTCATCGCCGACGGCAGCCAGGGGCGGCGTCGGGTGAGTTTCGGCGGGTCGTCGTTGAGGTGGGCATAGGTGATCGCGAAAGCGGTGTTCCGCGGATACGGCGGTGTGCCCGTGATGAGTTCGACGAGCGTGCACGCGAATGCGTAGAAATCGGTTGCGGGGGTGAGCTTCTGGGCCTGCAGTAGTTCGGGCGAGGCGTAGCCGATGGAACCCTGCACACGACCGTTGCGCGCGAGTGGACGGGTGTCGTCGAGGAACTGGGCGATCCCGAAGTCCGAGAGGTAGGCGTCGAGGGGTGTACCCACAGATCGCGGGGTGCGGGAGAGGAGGATGTTCGCGGGTTTGACGTCGCGATGCAGGATGTCCTGCGAATGCGCATGATCCAGCGCATCGGCGATCTGCATCGCCACCCGCAGGATGGTGTCCATGTCCGGCTCGTCGCCGCGCTCGGGGACGAGTGCGGTCGCCGCGGGGCCGCCGATGTACTGCATGGTCAGCCACATCGACGGCAGGTGCCGCGGCCCGAGCGACCCGCGCGGCGAGGCGATCTCGCCGTGCTCGATCATGCGCACGATGTGCGGATGGTCGAGCAGCGACGCGATCCCGAATTCCCGCTCGAAGCGCTCCCGGACCCGCGCGTGGTCGGACGCGTTCGGGTGCAGTACCTTCAGGGCCAGCGGCCCATCGCACGATGGGTCCCCGTCGTCGCCGGTGCGATGGACCCGGAACACATCGGCGCTCGCCCCGCCACCGAGGAAGTCGTCGATGGTGAAGCCGGCCACGCTCTCGCCAACCTCGAACACCCTGCCAGGGTAGTGGCGTTCGCGGGCCGACGGCGGTAACCGCGTTGTCCGCGAGCCGGGGTCAGCGAGCCGGTGTCAGCCGGAAGATCGGGAACCGGCGGCCCTGCGCGGTCTCGGTGTACTTCAGGAACTGCTCGGATGCCGAGATGAACTTCTGCCACGCGGGTTCCCAGTCGTCACCCTCGACTTCGGTCACCGCGGTGTCGAGCCGTTCGACGCCGTTCTCCGCCGGCGCCTCCACGGCGACCGATCCGGGATGTGCCCGCAGGTTGTGCACCCACGCCGGGGCCTTCGGCGAACCGGCGTACGAGCCGATCACCAGCCAGCTGTCGGCGTCGGGCAGGGCGAACAGGGGACTGATCCGCGGCTCGCCGGACTTGGCGCCCAGCGTGTGCAGGAGCACCAGGTTCTTGCCAAAGCCGGCGGTGTCCACATGCCCGTTGTTGGAGCGGAACTCGTTGATGACGGTCGCGTTGAAATCGTTCACGTCGCTCATTGTCGCGGTGCCCGGCGTTTCCGGCCATGTATCAATCTGAAACCGTGGTCGTTCGGTCTGCGAATACTCTGAACAGATGAGTGCCGACCCGAGTTCGCTGGCCGCTTCCCTTCCCGACGGCATGGTGGTCACCGACGCCGACATCCTCGCCGGCTACCGGCAGGACCGTGCCGCCGATCCGACGGCCGGCACCCCGCTCGCGCTGGTTCGGCCGACCACCACCGCCGAAGTGCAGGACACCGTTCGCTGGTGTGCCGCCAACGGTGTCCCGGTCATCACGCGGGGTGCGGGTACCAGTCTGTCGGGCGGGTCGACGGCGGTCGACGGCGCGATCATGCTGTCCACCGAGAAGATGCGGGACATCGACGTCGACCCGGCGACGCGCACCGCCGTCGTCCAACCCGGACTGTTCAACTCGGAGGTGAAGGCCGCGGCCGCCGCGTCGGGGCTGTGGTATCCGCCGGACCCGTCGTCGTTCGAGATCTGCTCGATCGGCGGGAATGTCGCCACCAACGCGGGCGGACTGTGCTGCGTCAAGTACGGCGTCACCACGGACTACGTCCTGGGCCTGGAGGTGGTGCTGGCCGACGGCCGGGCGGTACGCGTCGGCGGCAAGCAGCTCAAAGACTCCGCGGGCCTGCCGCTGACCAAGCTGTTCGTGGGCAGCGAGGGGCTGCTCGGGATCATCACCGAGGTCACCCTGCGGCTGTTGCCACCGCAAGGCCCCGCGAGCACCGTCGTCGGTGTGTTCGGTTCGGTGCACGACGCCAGCCGAGCGGTGCTGGCGGTGACCGGGGAAATGCGTCCCGCGATGCTCGAGTTCATGGACTCGGTGGCCATCAACGCCGTCGAGGACCTGTTGCGGATGGGCCTCGACCGAGAGGCCGGGGCGCTGCTCGTCGCCCAGTCCGACGCCCCGGGTGCGGCCGGCGCGGCCGAGGTCGAGTTCATCCGGAAGGCGTTCGAGTCCAATGGCGTCGGCGAGGTCTTCGCGACCGACGACCCCGTCGAGGGCGAGGCGTTCACCGCGGCCCGCCGCGCGGCGATCCCGGCGGTGGAGAAGCTGGGATCGTTGCTGCTCGAGGACGTCGGCGTACCGCTGCCCTCGTTGCCCGACCTCATCGACGGTGTCGCCGAGATCGCGGCCGGCAACCGGGTGATGATCTCGGTGATCGCCCACGCCGGCGACGGCAACACGCACCCGCTGATCGTCTTCGACCCCGCCGATGTGGACGAGGCGAAGCGCGCGCAGGTCGCCTTCGGTCAGATCATGGACCTCGCGATCGAGTTGGGCGGCACCATCACCGGCGAGCACGGGGTGGGGCGACTGAAGAAGGGCTGGCTGCCCGACCAGGTGGGGCCCGACGTCATGGAACTGACGGCTCGGATCAAGCAGGCTCTCGACCCCGACGGTCTGCTGAACCCGGGCGTGCTGTTGTAGCCGGGCGTCCTCCGGTGGACCGGGAGGCCGCGGTGCGCCCCGCCACCACATAGGCGTCGCGGCCTGCGGCCTTGGCGTCGAAGAGCGCGTCATCGGCGACATCGAACTCGTGCCGGATGAAGGCGTCGGCGTCGTCGGCGGACATGTGGCCGCCCGGTGTGACCCCCACGGCGATCCCCAGGCTCATCGTCGCGGTCGCGCCACCGGGGATCGTGATGCGCCGCGCACGGATGCGTTCGGCGAGCGCGCGCACCGAGGTCTCGTCGGCAAGCGTCGCGATCGCGAACTCGTCACCGCCGAGTCGCGCGACGATGGCCTGCTCGTCGGTGGCCCCCTGCAGAATCGCCGCGACCCGCTCCAGGACGTCATCACCAGTCGCGTGACCGTGTTCGTCGTTGATGGCCTTGAACCGGTCGACATCCGCGGTGACCAATGCGAACGGGTGGGCGGGGCTGCGACAGAGCATTGTCGTCGTCGCGCAGATGAAGCCGCGACGATTCAGCAATCCGGTGAGCGAATCGGTATTCGCCATGATGAGCTGATGTTTCAGTGATCGCTGGAAATCGGATGTGTAACTGCGATGAAGGGCCGTGGTGCCATTGGTGACGACCAACAATGCGAGGGTGGTGAACAGGACGTTCAACACCGGAGTGCCATCTGCCCAGGACACGAGGCCCATCGCGCAGACCGCGATGCTCGAGTAGATCATGTGGGCGTACGCGACCGGGGACCGGACGAAATGCGCCACATATGACCCGATGACGGCGAAGATCACGGCGCAGAACTGGGCCAGGATGATGTCGAAGATGGCGAGTATCGCGACGGTCAGCACAGCGTCGGCCCACAGGACGAACAGGGTGTTGAATCCTCTTATCGACGACTGCTTGGTCCACCAGATCACGCCGAGGTGGACCCGGCTGACCACGTAAGCCATCGGGATCGTGGTGGCGACTACGATGCCGAGGGCGATCGAGCGCGGGACGGATCCCTGTGTGCCACTCGGCGTGAAGAGCGCGATCGTGCCGAGCGCTCCGCAGACCGCGACCAGTACGGCGATGGTGACGCGGACATGCCATTCGCGCATCCGGACCTGTTTGAGGACGTGATCGGCGTTGTCGTAGAAAAGGTGGGGGTGTCCGGATATCTCACCGGTGGCCGGCCCGTGGCGAAGAGCCCGGAAACGTGCGGCGGGCCGTTCCTCGTGGTCTCCGCGATTTCGGTGCTCGATGGCCGCGTCCTCTTTCACTCGTGATGCGCGTGACGCGCATGCATGTCGCGACGACGAATCGTCGAACACACGTTACGGAGTTTAGAGGACGATTAAAGATCGTTTCTTCTCGAAATCCGCGATATGACCCAACGGAGCGAAAGATGTAAGAATCGGCAGAATCGCCGTCGATCTGATGCGCGCTGAGACGGTCGTGCCGATCGGGCCCGATCAGCCGCCTCCTGCTGGGGTCCTCCCGTCCCCTCCGCGGGAGGGACCCCAGCAGGTAGTCCGAATGCGATGTGGCCGACGCGAACCTGGCCTCGCGGAATTCAGCATATTGGCTCGATGGTCAACCTACAATCACATCAATCGGGATAACTGACAGGAGATGGTTGATGAATGGTCCTGGGGAGCCCGGACTACGCGATATCGACCTCCGACGGCTGCGGATGTTCGTCGTGGTGATGGAGGCGCCCAGCCTTCGTGTCGCCGCGGATGACCTGTTCATCAGCCAGCAAGCGCTCTCCTCGGCGATCCGCGAACTCGAGCGACACCTCGGTGTGGAGCTCTTCTCGCGGTCGCGCCGAAGCCTCACGCCGACGCCTGCCGGTGAGGCGCTCTACCGTGGTGCAGTGCCGTTGCTGGCCGGTGGCGAACAGCTCGCGACGCAGGTACGACGGGTGGACGCCGGCTCGCCTGCGCCGTTCGTGATCGGTCACGCCCCGGACCTCGCCTCCTCCGAGGTCTTCCGGATCATCGAACCGGTGGTGCTCGCCGACTCGTCGGTGCCGATCACGGTACGACCGGTCTTCGCCGAACTCATTCGCGACGAGTTGCTGTCGGGAGCCATCGACATGGCTCTCGGACGAGGCGTGGCGGCCCCGCCGGACATGGCCACCACCATCGCGACACAACACGAACTGCGTCTGGCGGTGCGTGCCGATCACCCGCTGGCCGCGCACGACCGGGTCGACATGGCCGACCTCGCCGGCTACGAGATCGTCGTCTGGGGTCCCGAGCACGAGTACGAGTACACCGACATCCTCGTCGGCATGTGTCGGCGTGCCGGGTTCGAACCGAAGATCATCCTGTCGACCCTGCTGGGTACGCCCCCGCACACGGCGGTGATCGCGCACCCGAAGGCGTGCGCCTTCGTCACCAATGAACCCGGCTGGATCTACGTCAACCGCATCCGGATCGTCGAGTTCACCGATCCGCCGTTCGCGCCCGTCCGTGCGATGTGGCTGCCCAACACCTCGTCGACCCTGCGGCGTCAGATCCTCGCCGCGGCCGAGAACTCGCTCTGAGGCTCCGGCCGCAGGCCTCAGGTGCCGTCGAGTCTGCTGACCTACACCGCGGCCACGTCGAAGATCCGCGGGTACCCGACCGTCGAGTCGGGGACGGCGCGGTCCGGGAAGTCGAAGACGCTCAGCATCAACTGCATCGGGTAGTCGATGGACTGGTCGACCGTCTTGACCGTGTGCCCGTCGACGCTGAACACGAGTCGGTGAGGTTCCCAGTCGACGGCGTACTCGTGCAGGTCGGCGAGATCGTGCGGGATCTCGATGACCGAGAAGTCGTCGACGATCCGAGGGTCACGGTGCGGATGGACGCCCACCCCGACCGTCCAGGGCTCGCCGGGCCGCGGGCCGAAGATCTCGGCGACGCAGATCTCGCCGGACTCGTCGGGGCGCTCCTCGGTGCCGAGAAGCCAGAACGCCACCATCGAGGCCGGATCGCGAATCGCGCGCATGGTCACCTCGAACCGGCCGTGGGTTTGGGCGAAGCGGATCTCCGAGGCGCGATCGGTGGTGACGGTCAGTCCGTCGCGGTGGGCGTGCTGACCGACCGGGCTGCCGATCGGGCCGGCGTGATGCCCGGTCTGCAGGCTCGAGACCCGCATCCCCGACTCGGACGGCCGCCAGGCGGGCTGGTCGTCGTCGATGCACAGCCGTGAGCGTCCCTCCGATGTGCTCCACCGGGCGGCGGAGTTCTCGGGTGTCGACCAGTGCGGCAGATACGCGGCGATCCACGTCCGGGGGTCGAAACCGTCGCCGGTGAAGTCGTCGTGCAGGGTCGTCGTGAGGCCCGTCAGATCCGCGGCGTGTCGGTCCATGGGATTACGGTACAACGACTTTCGAGGGCCACACGCGTAGTGTGTGCGGGTCGGCACAGGCGTGATCAGAGGTGGGATGACTTGGAGACGACAACTGCGGCCGACACTCTCCGGCGATGGGCGCTTGACGAAGAGCTGAAGTCCCGGGTCATGGCCGACCCCGCGCTCGCCGACTGTGCGCGGCGAGTCGCCGACCGCTACACCGCGGGAGAAGATGTCGAGTCCGCGATCCGCGCCGGAGCGCGCGCCGTGGAACGCGGGCACCGGGTGAGCATCGAGTACACGG
Organism: Gordonia hongkongensis; assembly: GCF_023078355.1. Classification (NCBI taxonomy): domain Bacteria; kingdom Bacillati; phylum Actinomycetota; class Actinomycetes; order Mycobacteriales; family Gordoniaceae; genus Gordonia; species Gordonia hongkongensis. The sequence goes on along the minus strand of NZ_CP095552.1, from coordinate 4,669,741 downwards.
GGGAGAGCGTTCGCGATGCCGCCGAAGCGACGGCGGCCACGGACGTGTTCGTGTCTGTCGCCGAACACATCGGCCGGACCGGACTGCCGTCGACGGTCTCCGGCGATCTGTCGCACATCGGCCTCCTCGTCTCGGAGGAACTGGTGCGCGACAACGCTTCCCGCCTGGCGCAGGCGTGTGCCGCGGTGAACTCGGTCTTCATGATCTCGGCCGAGGGGTCGGACCGGGCCGACCAGGTTCTCGAGGTCTACGACTGGCTGTCACAGCGATTCGACAACGTGGGCATCACACTTCAGGCACGGCTCCACCGCTCGGCGGACGACGTCGAACGCCTCCTCGCGATCGGTGGCCGCATCCGTCTCGTCAAAGGTGCGTTCTACGAATCGGATTCGACCGCGCTGTCGCGAGAGGACCCGGCACTGGCGGAGCGCTTCGAACGGCTCGCGCGGCGCATCGTCGACGGCGGCGGCACCCTCACACTCGCGACCCACGACGAGGTGCTCCTGACCCGCGTCCTCGACTCGGTCGGCGCCGCCGACACTCTCGAGGTCGAGATGCTGATGGGTCTCGGCACCGACCTCCTCGACCGCTTGGCGGCGAAGGGGATCGCCACGCGCGAATACTGCATCTTCGGCTCGGAATGGTGGTTGTACGTCCTCAACCGCATCGCCGAAGACCCGACGCGGGTGTTCCAGGTCATCGTCGACCTGGGGCGCGCGCCGATCAGCCCGCCGGCCACCGCTCGGTGATCAGCTCGACCATCTCCTCGACCCACGCGTCGTCGAGTGCGGCGTCGCTGCGGATGAGGATGCGGAAGATCGCGGTACCGGCGACGACCTCCGCGAGCATGGGCAACCGGTCGTCGCCCCGGCGTTCCTGACCGAACCGGGATTCGAAGGCGGTGAGGTCGCCGGCGAGCCGGGCGATCATCTGACTGTGCAGCTCGGGTGAGGCCACGGTGTCGGCGATGAGACCCGGAAGCGCCACGCGCACCTCGGGTCGGTTGAACATGGCACGCACGATCTCGACAAGGGCCCGGATGTCCTGTCGGGCGTCACCTGAACCCGTTGGCGGTTCCAGGGTTTCGGCTGCCAGCACCGCTTCGTGGACGAGTTGGGCCTTGCCGGACCAGCGCCGGTAGATGGCCGCGGTGGTGGTGCCCGCGCGGGCCGCGATCGCCGAGAGGGACAGCGCCGGGTAGCCCGTCTCGAGGATGAGTTCGCGGGTGGCCGCGATGATCGCGGAATCGATCCGCCCGTCGCGGGGCCGTCCGGGCGACGCAGGGTTCGACCTCTTGTGTTCCCTTCGGCCATCTGCTGTCATGAGTCCCAGCATAGTTGCAATACGGTGTGCATCGTATTTATGGGAGGGTCCGTGGAACTCAGTCCACTCGACGAATATCCGATCCATCAGGCCCCGGCGCCGATCACCTGGCCGGCGACCTCCGACCGGAACTTCTACGACCGTTCGTACTTCAACGTCCTCGACCGCGAGGGCCGGTTCATGGCGCTGACCGGCATCGGCTACTACCCGCGGCTCGGGGTCAAGGACGCCTACTTCGTCGTCCGGCGCGGCGACACCCAGACCGCGGTGCACCTGAGCGACGCCATCGACGACGACCGCCTGCGGCAGAACGTCAACGGCTACCGCCTGGATGTGCTGGAGCCGTTGCAAGAACTACATCTGACGCTGGCCGAGACCGAGGGGATCTCCGCCGACCTGACCTGGCGCGGTCTCTTCCCCGCGGCGCTGGAGAAGCCGCACGACATGCTCACCGAACGGCGGGTCACCCTGCAGGCGTGCCGGTTTGCGCAAGTGGGCAGCTGGCAGGGATGGATCGATGTCGACGGGGAGCGGTTGACGGTCGAGCACGACACCAGCGTGGCGAGTCGTGACCGGTCGTGGGGCATCCGCCCCGTCGGTGAGTCCGAACCCGCGGGCCGGCCCGACACCGCCTTCCGCGGTATGTGGTGGCTGTACCTGCCGTTGGCCTTCGACGACTTCCAGTTGTTCCTGATCCTGCAGGAGGATCCCGACGGTCATCGCAGTCTCTACGACTGCACGCGGCGCTGGCGGGACGGTCGCGTCGAGCAACTCGACGGTGTGCGCGTCGCCATCGACTACACGTCGGGCACACGGATTCCCCGGGGCGCGCACGTCGAGTTCCTGACCCGGGCCGGTGACCGGGTGGTCCTCGATGTGGAATCAAAACTGTTCGCTCCCATCGCGTTCGGATCGGGGTACGGCGGCGACTCGTCGTGGGGACACGGCACATGGAAAGACGGACCGTTCGCCGAACGCGTCAGCTTCGACCTCACCGACCCGGAGGTGATGGCGCGGGCGCCCTTCAGTCTGATCGACCACGTCGGGTCGGCCGTCTGTACCGAACCGGACGGCACCGTCCGGCATGGTGCCGGTCTGTTCGAGCACGGCGTCATCGGTCCTCATCACCCGTCGGGATTCTCCGACTGGACCGATGTGATCGGCTAGGACATCGACATGAAGATCATGACGGCGTTGTTCGATCCGGTCGGAGCGGTCGATCGCGCGCGGGCGCTGCAGGAGGCTGGCGCGTCCGGTGTGTTCACCTTCGAAGGTCCGCACGACGTGTTCACGCCGCTCGCGCTGGCGACGGCGGTGGACGGGCTCGACATCATGTCGAATGTGGCGATTGCGCTCCCGCGCAACCCGATTCAACTGGCTCATCAGGCGAACGACCTGCAGTTGCTCAGTGAGGGCAGGTTCATTCTCGGACTCGGTACCCAGGTGCGCGCGCAGATCGAGAAGCGGTACGGCGCCGAGTTCGACCGACCCGTGGAGCGGATGAAGGAGATGGTCGGCGCCCTGCGCGCGATCTTCGCGACGTGGAACGACGGTGAGCGTCTGGACTTCCGGGGTCAGTACCACCGGCACACCCTGATGACGCCGACCTTCGTGCCCGGCCCCAACCCGTACGGGCCGCCACCGATCTACCTGGGCGCGCTGGGGCCCCGCCTGACCCGTGCCACCGCGGAGGTCGCGGACGGCCTGCTGGTGATGCCGTTCGGATCGAAGCGGTTCCTGCACGGCACGACGCTGCCCGCGGTCCGCGACGGTCTCGCGGCAGCCGGTCGGAGCGAGGACGACTTCGAGGTGGTGCCCGAGATCATCGTCTCGGTCGGTTCGGACGCGTCCGGCGCCGGGAGCGGAGCGAGCGGGCCGAATGTGACGGACGACCATGCCTCGACGCGAATGCTGTTGGCGTTCTACGGTTCCACTCCCGCATACCGGCCCGTGCTCGATGCGCACGGATGGGGAGACCTGCAGCCGGAACTCAACGCGATGTCCAAGCAGGGCCGCTGGCAGGAGATGGCCGGACTCATCGACGACGAGATCCTCCACACCATCGCCGCCTGCGGCACTCCGGCCGAGATCGCCGCACACATCCGCGACCGCGTCGACGGTGTGTCCGACCGCATCTGCCTCTATCAACCGGGACCCATCGGTGTGGAACCGCTGGCCGAGATCGTCGACTCCCTCGCCGGTGACGCGAGATGAGCGCGAAGACAGTCGAATTCGAGGAGATCGCCGACGACCGGTACGGCGGCAAGGCGGCCGGACTCGCACGTCTGCGGCGCCTGGGTCTCCCGGTGCCGCCCGGGTATGTGATTGCCGGCGTGTCGGGGGTGTCCGACGCTGCGACAGCACGATTCGACGAGATGGCCGCCGCCGGATGGACACCGGTCGCGGTCCGGTCCTCGGCCGTGGGGGAGGACGGGGACGACCAGTCCTTCGCCGGTCAGTACGACACCGTGCTGGGGGTCGACACCGTCGACCGCTTCGTCGACGCGGTTCGCGCCTGTGCCGACTCCGTGCACTCGCGCCGCGCGTCGTCGTACAGCGGGAATGCCTCGGCCACCATGAATGTGGTGGTCCAGCGGATGGTCGATGCGCGCGCCGCGGGCGTGGTGTTCACCGCGGACCCGGTCTCAGGTCGGCGGGACCTGACGGTGATCGACGTCGTTTCCGGACTCGGCGAATCGCTCGTTGACGGGACGGTTGCTCCCGATCACGTCGTGCTCGATGCCGACGGAACCGCGGTGGTCAACGAAACTGTTGCGGCGCCGGTTCTGTCGCCGGTCGAGATCGCGGCGATCCAGTCCGGCGCCCGCCGGGCCGAGCAGGAGTGGGGCCGGCCGATGGATCTCGAATGGGCGATCGACAGGTCTGGCGAGCTCTGGTGGTTGCAGGCTCGGCCGATCACCACGCTGCCCGGTGACCTGAACGAGATGGACTCGCCGGTGGCCGGCGCCGACCATGTGTACACACGATGCAACATCGGCGAGATGATGCCGGGCGCGTTCTGCCCGCTGACCGCATCGGTCTCCGGGTTCGCGATCGACTACGCGATGCAGATGGTGCAGGTGGTCGCCCGGGCACAGGAGCGATACGAGAAACCCTGGCTGCAGGTGGGTTACTTCTACGGGCACATGTTCCTGAACCTGACCGAGGGCACGGCACTGAGTTCCGGCATCCTCGGGAACTCGCTGGAACAGTTCTCGACCTCGATCTGCGGGCGGGTCATCGACGAGCTCGAACCCAAGCCGCCACAACCGTTCCGGCGCAAGCTCGGGAACACCGTCCGGCTGACCTCGCATGCGCTGTCGGTCGGTCCCGCCATCCGTCGACTGCCCGGTGAGATCGCCGGGTTCGCGGTGCCGACGAGCCGCGACCCCCGGATCGTATGGCAGGAGCTGGAAGCCGGGGTCGCCCAGTACTGCGACGTCACCCTCATCCATGTGCGGTCGTCCTCACGCGCTGCCGTCGCGGCGAATGTGCTCGAGAGCGTGCTGGTCCGGCGCGCGGAGAAGGACGGCCGCACCGAGGACGACGGCAAGGCCGAGGCCGCCCGGCTCATGGCCGGCGCGTCGGAAGTCGAGAGCGCCATGATGCTCGCCGAACTCGACGCGGTGGTTCGGGCCATCGCCACGGACCCCGCGGTCGCCGACGCGTTCCTCGATGCACCGCCCGACGATGCGGTCACGACGTTGCAGTCGTCCGACGGAAGTGCCGGCTCGGCCCTGCGGAGATTCCTCGAGCGCCACGGACATCGCGGGTACCGCGAACTGTGCATGCGCGACCCGTCCTGGGCCGATGACCCCGGTGGTCTGGGGGCGATGATGCAGGTGATGCTGCGGTCGGTCGGGACCCGGACCGTCGCGCGACCTGACCGTGCGCCCGCCGACCCGCACCCCGCTCGGGCGATCCGAGTCCTGGCCCGGTTGGCGCAGGGCGGTGCGCGGGGACGCGAGGAGACGAAGTCGCGGATGGCGCTGATGGCCCATCGGCTCAAGCGCGGTTACCGGCACCTCGGCGAGGTGTTGGTCGAGACCGGGCGGCTTCCCGACGCCGATCTCGTCTTCTTCTTCGACCGTGCGGAGCTGCAACGGATCGTCGGCGCCGGCGACGTCACCGACCTCGTCGAGAGTGCGCGGAAGCGTCGAGAAGCGTTGTCGTACCAGGATCGGCTCGAGTTCGACGATGTGTCGGTCGGCCGCCCGTCCCCGCGCGTCGTGGCTCCTGAGCGGAATGTCGGCGATGGCCGGATCGTGGGTCGACCGGCGGGCCGGGGAACCGTCGAAGGCGTGGTGCGCGTGGCGAAGTCGATCGTGGAGGCGCGTGATGTCCAGCGCGGTGAGATCCTCGTGGCACCTGTCACCGACGTCGGCTGGACGCCGTACTTCACCGTCATCGGTGCACTGGTCACCGACATCGGCAGTTCGGTCTCGCACGGTGCGGTGGTCGCCCGCGAGTACGGACTGCCGTGCGTCGTGAACACCCTGGTGGGCACCCAGGTGTTGCGGACGGGAGACCGCGTGCGGGTCGATGGAGATCGCGGGATCGTCGAACGGCTCGAGGCGAGCTGAACCGGTTGAGAACCAGCGGGTTCAGCCTTCACCCGAGGCGATGTCGGCGTAGTGGTCACGGAGGTCGCGCTTGAGGATCTTGCCGCTGGGGTTCGTGGGCAGGGACTCGCTCGCGATCACGATCTTCGGGATCTTGTACGGCGCGAGCCGGTCTCGACAGTGCTGTGTGATCGACCCCGTGTCGATCGTGTAACCGGGGGCCGGTACCACCACCGCCGCAACGGCTTCCACCCAGTAGGGATGCGGAACGCCGATGACCGCCGCTTCCTGCACGGCAGGGTGTTCGAACAACACTTCCTCGACCTCACGGCTCGACACGTTCTCGCCGCCGGTCTTGATCATGTCCTTCTGCCGATCGACCACCCACAGGTATCCGTCGCCGTCGAAGTAGCCGAGATCGCCGCTGTGGAACCAGCCCCCGCGGAACGACTCGGCCGTCTTCTCGGGCAGGTTGAGGTAGCCGACGGTCACCTGCGGGCTGCGATGCACGATCTCGCCGACGGTGCCCGCAGGGACGGTCCGGCCGTCGGAGTCGACGATCCTGGTCTCGACGTTCAGTGCGGGGCGGCCGGCGGACCCGCCGCGCGTGGCCTGGTCGTCGGGCGCCAGAACCGTGGCGAGCGAGCCCATCTCGGTCTGGCCATAAAAGTTCCGGAGACGAAGGCCGGGGAGGGCTGCGGTCAGTTCGCCCAGCACCTCGACGGGGAGCGCGGAGGCCCCGTAGTAGCCCTTCCGCAGCGACGACAGCGCATCCGGGTCGAAGTCGGGGGAACTCAGCAACGAGATCCACACCGTCGGCGGGCAGAAGAGTTTGGTCGCACCCTCCTGCGCCACAGTGCGGAGAAGCGTTGCGGCGTCCGGGCGATCGAGGATGATGCTGGTCGCGCCCAGCATGATGTCGGTGATGAGGAAGTTTTCCAGTTGCGCGCAGTGGTAGAGCGGAAGCGAGTGCACCTCGATGTCGTCGTCGCTCATCCCGCCCGCGACAACGCAACTCATGTACTGCCACATGAGCGTCCGGCTCGTGTGCATCGCGCCCTTCGGTCGGGATTCGGTGCCGGAGGTGTACATGATGCGGATGACGTCGTCGTCGGCGACGCGGACAGCGGGCAGCGGCCCGGCCGGTTCGCGTACCCAGTCGTCGACGGACGGCCATCGGGAACCGAAACTGTCGGGACCGAGCGGGATCGACCGACGCACGGTCACCGGTGCGGTCGATGCGGCGATCGCCTCGTCGGCGGTGGGCACGAGCGCGTCTTCGACGATCAGGCCGGACGCGCCGCAATCGTCGAGGATGTACGCGATCTCCGCCGCGGTGAGCATGAAGTTGATCGGGACCGAGATGACCCCGATTCGCGCGGCGGCGAAGATGACCACGGGAAATTGCCAGCAGTTGTGCGACAGGATGCCGAGGGTCTGCCCCTGCCGCAGGCCGGCGGCGTGCAACGCGGCGGCGACCCGGTCGACCGCGTCGTCGAACTCCCGGAAGGTCAGGCAGGTGTCGCGGTGGATGGCAGGACCTGCTGTCGCGTCGGCAGATGCTCGGGGTCCTGGCGGTGCTCGAGCAGTGCGAACACGCGGCCGGCGGTCAGGACTTCAAAGAGGGCCTGGTCGAGGCCATCTCCACATACTTCGGGGTTCGTGACGTGACGTTCTTCCACGGCCGCACCTACAGCGAGATCTTCGACGACCCGGCACCGCTGCTGACCGGCGCCGCGGCCCCGCTGCTGCGGGACTACCGCGAACGATGGCGCGACAAGGACATCTTCGCGCTGCCGCGTGCCCGGCGGGTCCTCACGGCCGAGGGATTCGCGACCCTCGAAGAACTGTCGCGCCTGCCGGTCCCGCAGCGCTCCTATGTCGTGGACTATCTGCACCCCAACGACATGGAGACCGCGTCGGCCCTGCACCTGCCGCTCTCCGACGGTGAGGCCCTCGTCGGCATGTTCGACCGCGTCCGGAAGTGGGACGAATCCGACCTGCTCGCGATGCGCATCCTCGCGCGTCAGCTGCGGGCTCGATCCACGACGGTGTCCGCGGCGCACGAGCCCGTCGACCCGTTGGCCGCGCTCACACCGCGACAGCTGGAGGTCGCCGAGCTCGCCAGCGACGGCCTGAGCAACGCCGAGATCGCCCAGCGCCTGTCGCTGTCGGAGCTGTCGGTGAAGAAGTACGTGAGTCGCATCTTCGACGCCGCGGGACTGCGCAACCGGGCCGAGCTCGCGACCGCGGTGCTGCGTTCTCGCCGCCGCGCTCGCTGAACGGGCTGCTCCCGAGACGACTCCCGGCGCGGTCACGGGGCAGGCGTCGGTGTGTACGCGATGACGGTCAGCCCGCTAGGCGAACGCAGGGGCACGCGAGTCTCGTGGCCTCCCACCGACTTCTGGCCGACATGCCAGCCCAGTGAGCGCGCGACGTCGATCGTGGCTGCCAGATCGGCAGTCCGCGCGAGGAGTGACCAGGCCGGCCCGTCCGTCTCGTCGGAGACGCTCAGCGCATCCCAGGCCGCCCAGGCGGACCCGTCGGAGAACCTGGGTGATCCCATGACGGCTTCGACGTCACCGGCGACGCCGGCCCACCGGTCGGTCGCGTGCATCACCGTCACCCGCTCGAACAGTGAGCCGAATCCGGCTCTCTCCGTGCTCTTGTCGTCGGACATTCAGACCACCGCCGTCGATGTCGCTGCCACGGACGGCGTCAGCCGGTGGCCGAGCCGGTCGCGCTTGGTGGCGAGGTATCCGGCGTTGTCCGCGGTGGCCTCGATCTCGAGTCCGACCGTCTCGACGACCTCGATGCCGTTGGAGGCCAGCCCGTCGACCTTGGCCGGGTTGTTGGTCAGCAACCGGACCCGTCTGACGCCGAGATCTGCCAGCACCGCCACCGCGTCCCGATAGTCCCGGCTGTCGACGGGCTGACCGAGACGCAGGTTCGCGTCGACGGTGTCGACGCCGTCGAGGTCCTGGAGTCGGTAGGCGGCGATCTTGGCTGCGAGACCGATGCCGCGTCTCTCGTGTCCGCCGACGTACACCACGACCCCGGCTCCGGCGTCCGCGACGTGCTGGAGTGCGGCTCGCAGCTGGGCGCCACAGTCGCATCGGCGCGAGCCGAGCGTGTCCCCGGTGAGGCATTCGCTGTGGATGCGCACGAGCGGTTCGCCCTGCGCGGGCTCGCCGTACACGAGTGCGAGATGTTCTGCGCCACTGAATGATCGGTACACGGTGGCCTCGAAGATCCCGTGATCGGTCGGCAGCGCGCAGGTCGCGCCACGTTCCACCGAGCAGCCTGCGCGGCGGTGGGCCACGAGATCGGCGATGGAGACCATCTCGAGTCCGTGCCGCGCGGCGAAGTCCCGGACGTCTGCCCCGCCGAGCATCGCGCGCCGGTCGGGGCTGACGAGTTCGCAGATGAGACCGGCAGGTTCGAGACCGGCTGCGGCGCAGAGGTCCACGGCTGCCTCGGTGTGTCCGCGACGCTCCAGGACCCCGCCCGGCCTGGCGCGCAGTGGCATCACGTGGCCCGGCCGGGTGAGGTCTGCCGGACCCACCTCGCGGTCGGCAAGGGCGCGGATGGTCCGGGCCCGGTCGGCCGCGCTGATCCCGGTCGTGACACCGACCGCGGCATCGACGCTGACGGTGAACGCGGTGCCGAGGGGGTCGGTCGGGTCGTCGACCATCGGGGGCAGTTCCAGTGCGGCAACATGATCCGCGGTGATCGCGACGCACAGGAAGCCGGAGGTGAACTCCAGGAAGAAGGCGATGTCGTCGACGTCGGCGAATTGTGCCGGCATCACGAGATCCGCCTCGTTCTCGCGGTCGGCGTCGTCGACGACGATCACCGGTCGCCCGAGGCGGAGCTGGTCGAGACACCGTTCGACGGCGGCGGTGCTGTCCGTGGGCACACGGTCCTCGTGGCTCATCGGTGTGCCCGCAGTCCGTGGAACAGCGAGCGATGGAAGATCAACGGTTCGCTGGCGGCGGGAACGGAGAGGGCGTCGACCCGTCCCACGACGAGCTCGTGATCGCCGATCGGGCGGTGCTCGTCGATGGTGCACTCGATCCACGCATGTGCACCTGCCAGCCGAGGGAGCCGTTGCCGGACGGGGTCCATTCCACGCCCGCGAACTTGTCGGCGCCGCTCCGGGCGAAGGTGCGCGCCAGGACATGCTGATCCTCGGACAGCACGTTCGCGCAGAAGGAGCCGTTCGCCACGACCGACGGCAGCGTCGTCGAGGTGATGCCGGCGAAGAAGCCGACCAGCGGCGGCTCCATCGAGATCGAGGTGAAGGAGCCGACGGTCATGCCCACGGGCGAACCGTCCGGGCCGGCCGACGTGATGACCACGACGCCGGAACCGAAGTGCGCGAGCACTTCACGGAACCGGTCGCGGACCGACGCCTGGTCGTCGGCGTACACGGACGCGACGTCGTCGGCGATGTGACTGGTGTTCATGGAAGTCCTTCCGATGCGGCCGCGGCGGGTGCGGGGTCAAGGACGCACACACCCGCCGGGCAACCGGGATCAGGCCGGGACGGCCTTGGTGGCCAACTCGTCGAGGGCGGCCGCGTAGATACCTTCGATCGCGGTGGCGAGTTCGGCTTCCACCGTTGCGGATTCGGCGCCGAACTTCGCTGACCAGTGAACTGAGCAGGTGTCGTCGCCGACTGCGGTGACCGAGATGGTCTAGCGGTAGTGCTCGAGCGGAAGCGGTCCGTCGATGTACTCGTAGGAGTACGTGCGCGCCTCCTCGTCGAAGGCGACGATGCGCTCGCGCGCCGGTGCGCCGTCGGTGAAGACCACGTGACGGACGTCGCCGTCCATCCGCGATGCGTCGATGGCCGGAATCCACGCCGCCACAGCGCCGGTGTCACCGATCCACGACCACACGTCCCCGGCGGACAGCGGGAAGTCCTTGGTCACTTCGATGCTCGCCATGTCACACCCGTCCCAGTTCGGCTTCGTACTTCTTGGTCATGTGCTCGACGGCCTTGACGTGTTCGGCCGCTTGACCTTCGCGGACCGCCTGGGCGCGTGCCGCGGCGTCGATCATCGGTTGCGCCTGCCCCTGGAAGTACGGCATGACGTCCTGAGCGAACAGTTCGTAGGAACGCCGGGTGGCCTGCGGGTTCGCCCAGTCGTGACCCTGGATCAGCAGCGTGCCGAAACCGCCGGACTGGTCGATCAGGCGCTGGACCTGTGCGCGTGCCTCGTCGGCGGTGCCGATGACGCCGATGCCGGAGGTGTTGATGAAGTCGATCATCTCGTGCTTGTTGGTCCCGCGGACGTCCATCTGCGGGAAGGCCGCCACGTGCTGGAGGTAGTTGAACCAGTACTCGATGCCGTGCTCGACGTCCTTGTAGGCCTGCTCCTTGGTCTCCGCGATGTGGAAGGGACCGACCAGACGCCACGTCGACCGGTCCACCTCGTCGCTGCGTCCCGCCTGCGCGGCGAACTCCTCCAGCAGGCCCCAATGATGTTGCAGTGCACTGAAACCGTCAGCGGTCAGCGTGGCAGCGATCGACAGCAGGCCGATGCCGTACTTGCCGGCGAGGCGCGCACCGGTCGGCGACGCGATCGCGGCGACCACGACGTCGAACAGCGGATCCGAGTAGGGGGCCATCTGGATCTTCGCGTCGAAGAGTTCGTGGGTGCGGGTCTTGGCCGTCACCGTCTCGCCACGGAGCAGGCGCATGATGATGTCGGTGTTCTCCGCGAGCAACTCCCGGGTGTCGATCTGCGAGAGGCCGAGCATCGCGGCGTCGGTCGGGAGCGATCCCGGCCCGAGGCCGAACAGGGCGCGGCCCCGGGTCAGGTGATCGAGCATGATCATGCGCTCGGCCGCCCAGAGCGGGTTGTGGTACGAGACCGAGGTGACGCCCGTGCCGAGTTTGATGCGACTGGTGCGCTCGCCCGCCGCCGCGATCATGATCTCGGGCGACGCGTAGATCTCGGCACCCGCGGAGTGATGCTCGCCGAACCACGCCTCGTCGTATCCCAATTGCTCGAGGTACTGGACGAATTCGAGATCGCGCTGCAGCAGCAGCGTCGGGTTCTGTCCCGGTTCGTGGATCGGGGCGAGGAACGTGCCGAACTTCAGTCTGGTCATCGGAACTCCTGTGTGACGTGAGAGGTACACATCAGAAGCTATGACTCACGACACAGCGAGATAAGTCCGCAAAAGTAGACATTCGATGGCGGCGACCGACCGCCGCCGTTCAGTCGGCGACGGCCGGATACGCGTCGAGCATGAGGCCCGCCACCGCGCCGAGCGCGTCGTTCCAGGCCGCGGTCATCTCGCCGGTCCAGGCTCCGCCGCCGTGTTCGGCCATCGTCGTGACCAGAGCGTCGGCCACCCATCCGTACATCTCGGGCGTCACGCCGAGGTCGTTGTGCCGGCGTCCCAGCGCGCCGAGTGTTCGGCCGAGCCACTCGGCGTCGTCGAGGTGGTCGAGGACGGCCCCGATGGCTTCTTGGAGCATGGTCGCCTGGGGTCGAAGGTCCGTGCCGAACATCGGCCGGACCTCCGGATGTTCGGCGAACAATCGGTCGTAGAAGTCGAGCATCAACTTCTGTTCGTCGTCAATGACCAGGGAAAGGCTGTCCTGCAATACCTCTGGGTTCAACATGGGGGGCTGCACCTCGTCGGAATCGTGCGATGTAGCAATGAAACAGTTCTTGTATCTCTGTCACATCTAGCACGACGTAGGCCCTCGCACAGCGGAATGGCCGGACCGGCACAGATCACGCTGACGTGACTCAGAGGCCGGCGACCTCGCTGGCCGCGTAGGAAGCGAGCAATCGAAGGCGTTCCGCGCTGGGGGAGCCGGGCTCGGCGGTGTAGATCATCAGGATCGTCCCGGGATCAGCGGTCACGGCGAGCTCCTCGTAGGCCAGCGTCAGTTCGCCGACGACCGGGTGGTGGAAGCGTTTCGTCCCGGTGCCGTGTGTCCGGACGTTGTGCGCGGCCCAGAGGGTGCGGAAAGTGTCGCTGCGCGTAGATAATTCACCTACCAGATCCTGGAGCGCCTTGTCGTGCGGATCGCGTCCCGCCTCGGCCCGCATGATGGCGACGCACATCTCGGCGAACAGGTCCCAGTCCGGATAGAAGTCGCGGCTCGCCGGATCGAGGAACTGGAAGCGGGCCAGATTCGGCGTGCGACCGCCGTCGCCGATGACCGGCGAGTAGAAGGCGCGACCGAGGGCGTTGGGGGCCAGCAGGTCCTGATGTGAGTCGCGTACGAAGGCAGCGGCGTCGGTGATGGCGTCGAGTGCCCAGGTCAGGCTGTGGCGCGAGGCCGTGGCCTTCCCCGAACGACGCCTCGTGCGTCCGGAGGCGGGTATCCCGTCGGCGGCCCGGGCGAGGTCGAGAAGGTGGGCGCGCTCGGTGTCGTCGAGTTGTAGTGCTCTGGCGAGCGATTCGAGGACCGACGACGACGCGCCGGCGATGGTGCCCCGTTCCAGGCGGGAGTAATACTCGACGCTCACCCCGGCGAGGGTCGCGACCTCGCTGCGTCGGAGACCGGGCACGCGGCGATTACCGCCGGCCGGGAGCCCTGCGGTCTCGGGCGTGATCTTCGCGCGGCGCGACATGAGGAACTCGCGAACCTCGGCACGGTTGTCCATACGCCCAGCGTAGGACGGGCGGCGGCCTCGAGGGGTGCCCTGTCAGTACACCTCCCGACAGGAACTGTCGCGGACGCGACGCATGCGGTTGCCTTGATGGGTGACCGCAGCTGCCGTCGTGCTCGTCTCGTGAGGCGAGCAGGTGGCGGAACCGACTGACGAGGAGAACACATGCGCGGAGTGATCATGGACGCCCCCGGCGCCATCCGGGTGGCCGATCGCGAGAACCCGACCATCCAGGAACCGACCGACGCGATCGTCAAGATCGCCGCGACCTGCGTCTGCGGGTCGGATCTCTGGCCGTACCGCGGCATCGAAGACGTCGACCACGCGCCGATGGGCCACGAGTACGTCGGCACCGTCACCGAGATTGGGGACCAGGTGTCGTCGATCAGGGTGGGCGACTTCGTGGTGGGTTCGTTCTTCGCCTCGGACAACACCTGCGAGATCTGCCGCGCCGGCTACAAGTCCCGGTGTGTGCACGCCGAGCCGATGGGCGCCCTCGGCACGCAGGCCGAATACGCTCCGATTCCGCACGCCGACGGCACGGTCGTCCCGACTCCCGGTCAGCCGGATGCCGACCTGATCCCGTCGCTGCTCGCGGCATCGGACGTGCTCGGCACCGGTTGGTTCGGTGCCGTGGCGGCTGAGGTGGGTCCGGGTAAGACCGTGGCCGTCGTCGGCGACGGCGCGGTCGGACTGCTCGGTGTGCTGGCCGCGAAACAGCTGGGCGCCGAACGCATCATCGCGATGAGCAGGCACGCCGACCGGCAGGCGCTCGCCCGCGAGTTCGGGGCCACCGACATCGTGGCCGAACGCGGTGACGAGGGCGTGGCACGGATCAAGGAGCTCACCGACGGGCTCGGTGCGCATTCGGTCATCGAAGCCGTCGGCACGCAGGAGTCGATGATGCAGGCGATCCGGTCGACTCGGCCGGGCGGCCACGTGGGCTACGTCGGCGTCTCGCACGACGTCGAACTCCCCGGCCTGGAGCTGTTCTTCTCCGGCGTCCACCTGCACGGTGGGCCGGCCCCGGTGCGGCGCTTCCTGCCCGACCTGATCGACCTCATCTGGAAGCGGGAGATCGATCCCGGCAAGGTCTTCGACCTCACCCTCCCCCTCGACGACGCCGCCGAGGGATACCGCGCCATGGACGAACGCCGCGCGACCAAGGTGCTGCTCACCGTCTGACCTCGGTCGGTACCCTCACGGCAAACGAAAGGTGTTCTGCATGAAGATCACTCGCAGCTCCATCGACACCGTCAAAGGACCCGCAGACTGGTTCACCGGCGACGTCTACATCGATGCGGCGGCCGCCTCCCAGCCGCCGTCGCGTGTGTCGGCAAGCCTCGTCCATTTCATGCCGGGTGCGCGCACTCACTGGCACCGGCACCCGCTCAGCCAAACCGTCTTCGTCACCGAGGGCATCGGTCTGTGCCAGCGGCGCGGCGGGCCCATCGAGGTGATCCGCCCCGGCGACCGCGTGCTCTTCGAAGCCGACGAGGACCACTGGCACGGTGCCGCGCCGACGCGTCTGATGGTCCATCTCGCGATCAACGAGGGCGACGACGACCACGATGTCGTGCAGTGGCTGCAACCGGTCACCGACGAGGAGTACGGGCAGGCGCCGGATCTCGGGATCTGATCAGTCGAACTCGACGGTGAACCGGGCTCTTCGGGTTGCCTGACACGTCAGCAGCCTGGATCGTTCTGTCATGATCGAGCTCGGCCTTGCCACAATGCCGTCGTAACCGACTCGAACATCGTCGACTTGATGGCCCCGAGGGTAGTGCGATCCTTTCCGGCGATCGGTGCCAGTTTGGCGAGGGCAGCATCGACGAGGTCGCCTTCGGGTGCGGCCCCATCGATCAGGCCGGCGTCTATGGCTTCGGTGCTTCCGAAGCGATGACCGGTGCTCATCGCGACGAGCGCTGCCTGCGGGGTGAGTTTGGCCTGGATGAGCGCGGCCATCCCGGGGGTGAACGGGATGTTGATGTCCACCTCCGGGAAGCAGTAGTAACCGCGGTCGACGCGCATGATCCGGAAGTCGTGCGCGGTGGCGAGCATTGCTCCGGCGCCGAAGGCGTGGCCGTTGACCGCTGCGACTGTGGGAAGCGGAAACGTCAGAGTCCGGGCGAACAGGGCCTGCACTTGCTCGACGTACCAGTCGGCTCGATCGCCGTTGGCGATGAGCCAGTCCAGATCCAGACCATTGGAGTAGAACTTGCCGTCGCCCACGGTGATCAGGCCTTTGGCGTTCGCCTCGGCGTCGTCCAGGAGTGAACCGACGGCATCGAGCCAGTCGGGGGAGAATCGGTTCTCGTCGTCGCCAATGGTCAGGACGGCGATGTCGTCGTGGTAGTCCAGTGAAGCTGTCATGACGGGTCCTTTCGCGAAGCAGTGGCCTGATGCGATGGTTCGGTTGGGGTGAGGGACAGTACGGCGCGGACCGCCGTCGCAATGCGTTCGCGGGTTGCGGCATCGGGGGTTCTCCTGCCGCGCAGTAGCAATGCAGTCGGAAGTTCGACCACGCAGTCTCTGATGACGGACACGGCGTCACGGTCTGCGCGCTGCCAGACCGCCTGGGACAACTCGACGAACAATGACGTCAACGACCCGTCGAGACCGCGGAGCTCCCTCGCGAGGTCGTCGGGAAGGTCATCGGACCCAAGCAATTCTCCGCGATCGACAGTGAGTAGAAAGCCACCCCGCACAGGAGCTTCGAGCAAGAACCGTGCGGGCGCATCCGCGGCGACGACGACGGCTTCGACTGCGGAGTCATAACTGCCGTCGCCGCCGGTGAGGACCGCGTCGACCGCGTCGCGCTGAGCGGCGAGGAATTGCTCGGCCGCGCGCAACCACACCCTTCCCACGAGACCCGCGCGCGACCCGAACGCGTGATAGATCGCGCCGTTGGACATCGAGGTGAGCTCCGACAGCGCACGAACCGTCACCGCCGCAGGGCCGGCCCGGACCGCCAAGCCCTCGGCCGCATCCATCAACTGCTCGAGGTCGTGCGTGCGAGGACGAGGCATGACGAAACTCTAACAGAGCAGGCGCTCTGTAATGCCACCGCAGCCCGGGTCGACCCCGACTCGGGTTCGATGCCGTTCTCCCAGCGACTGTCGGCGAGGTGCCCGTGCTCCGAGGAGCCTGACGGTTGCGCGAGATCGGCCGCCTGAAGTCCGGATCGCGTGGTTTCGCGCACCTCGCGACGCGCCGTACTCGCGCGTAGCGATTTGACTCGTAAGAATCACAGCGTCGAACCACCCCGCGCGTCCCGGATCGCCACTGAGCTGGGCCGCTGCGCTGTACCGTACCTGCGGACCTTCAACCGCACGACGACGACGTGAATGGAGCCGGTGTTGTTTTCTCGTATCGCCATCGTGAACCGAGGTGAGGCCGCGATGCGGCTCATCCACGCCGTTCGGGGCCTCTCGGAAGAGACCGGGCAACCCATCGAGGTCATCGCGCTGCACACCGACGTGGATCGCAATGCAACGTTCGTACGTGAGGCGGACGTCGCATACGACCTCGGGCCTGCCGCGTCGCGTCCGTACCTGAACATGAAGGTGCTCGAGCACGCCTTGCTGGAGACCGGTGCCGACGCGGCATGGGTCGGTTGGGGCTTCGTGGCCGAGGATCCGCTGTTCGCCGAACTCTGCGACCGCATCGGCGTCACCTTCGTCGGGCCGTCGGCCGAGGCGATGCGCAAACTGGGCGACAAGATCGGCGCCAAGCTCATCGCCGAAGAAGTCGGCGTCCCGGTGGCGGCGTGGAGCCGCGGCGGTGTGGACACCCTCGACGAAGCCGTGGCCGCGGCAGCCCAGATCGGCTACCCGTTGATGCTGAAGGCGACCGCGGGCGGTGGTGGCCGCGGCATCCGGAAGGTGACCAGCGACGCCGATCTCCGCGACGCCTACACCCGCACCCGTGAGGAGGCCGAGCGCGCCTTCGGCAGCGGCGTGGTGTTCCTCGAACGGCTCGTGACCGGCGCGCGTCACGTCGAGGTCCAGGTCATCGCCGACGGCCAGGGGACCGCCTGGGCGCTGGGCGTTCGCGACTGTTCCGTTCAGCGACGAAACCAGAAGATCATCGAGGAATCGGCGTCGCCGGTTCTGCCCGCCGATCGGGTCGCCGAGCTCAAGGCGTCGGCGGAGCGGCTCGCCGTCGCCGTCGGTTACCGGGGTGCGGCCACCGTCGAGTTCCTCTATCACCCGGGTGAGAACCTGCTGGCGTTCCTCGAGGTCAACACCCGACTGCAGGTGGAGCACCCGATCACCGAGGCGACCACCGGCTTCGACCTGGTGCGTGCGCAGCTTCATGTGGCGTCCGGTGGACGTCTCGAAGGCGAGCCGCCGAGCGAGCGCGGGCACGCCATCGAAGCCCGTCTCAATGCCGAGGACCCCGACCGCGACTTCGCGCCCGCTCCCGGCCGGATCGGCCTGCTCGAGCTGCCCGCCGGGCCGGGTATCCGCGTCGACACCGGGGTCAGCGAAGGCGACACCATCCCCGCCGACTTCGACTCGATGATCGCCAAGATCATCGCCTACGGACGGAACCGCGACGAGGCACTCGGCCGCCTCCGCCGGGCCATGCGCGAGACCCGCGTGATCATCGCCGGCGGCGCGACCAACAAGAGCTTCGTGCTGGAGCTGCTCGCGCAGCCGCAGGTCATCGACGGGAGCGCGGACACCGGCTGGATCGACCGCGTGCGTGCCGAGGGCGGCCTCGTCGCCAACCGGCACTCGGCGATCGCGCTGATCGCCGCCGCCATCGACGCGTACGAGGAAGAGGAACTCGTCGAGCGGCAGCGGCTGATGTCGACGGCCTCCGGCGGTCGTCCGCAGGTGCAGCACGACAGCGGCCGTCCGCTCGATCTGAAGCTGCGCGGTGTCGCGTATCGCGTCCGGGTCGGGGCCATCGGCGCGCATCGCTTCCGCGTGACCATCGAGGCGCCGGGCGAGATCCGGACCGCCGATGTCGACCTCGAACGCTTCGACGAGCACGCCGCGCAGCTCGTGGTCAACCGGGTGCGCTACCGCCTGCTCACCGACACCCACGGGCCGATCCACCTCGTCGACGTGGACGGCGTCACCCACCGCGTCAGCCGCGACGAGGGCGGTGTGGTGCGCTCGCCCGCGCCGGCGCTCGTCGTCGCGACGCCGCTGCAGGCCGGCGACGAGGTCGACGCGGGCGCCCCCATCCTCGTGCTGGAGAGCATGAAGATGGAGACCGTCCTGCGCGCGCCGGTGCGCTCACGTGTCAAGGAGTGCGGGGTGTCGGTCGGCACCCAGGTGGAGACGGGCGCGACCCTGATGCGCCTCGAACCGCTCGCCGACGACGAGGACGACGCCGTCGAGGAGGTGGCCGCCGACGCCGTCGACCTGGAGCTGCCTGCCGAGCTCGAGGTCGATCCCACCGAACGCACCACCCGCAGTCAGGAAGACCTCCGCAGCCAGCTGCTCGGCTTCGACGTCGACCCGAACCACCGGATGCGCCTGCTCGACGAGTACCTCGCCGTCCGGCGCGCCGCATTCGACAGCGGCCGTCGTCCGCTGGCCGACGAGCTCGAACTGGTGACGGTGTTCGCCGACCTGGCCGAGCTGAGCCAGAACCGGCCGTCGAGTCATGAGGTCGGTGTCGAGCACGTGCACAGCGCACGCGAGAACTTCCACACCTACCTGCAGAGTCTCGACGTCGAACGCGACGGGCTGCCCGCGGCGTTCCACGACCAGCTGAGCCGCGCGCTCAGCCACTACGGCGTGACCGACCTCGAGCGCACCCCGGAGCTCGAGGCCGCGGTGTTCCGGATCTTCCTCGCGCTGCAGAACCCGAACGACTCGGCCGCGGTGATCAGCTCGCTGCTCCTTGAATGGCTCGACGAGCCGACCCCGCGCGACGAACTGCGCGACGCGGTGGGCACCGCCCTCGACCGCCTCGTCGCCGCCACCCAGGTCCGCTTCCCGGCCGTCGCCGACCTCGCCCGCGGCGTCATCTACGCCTGGTACGGCCAGCCGCTGCTGCTGCGCGACCGCGCCCGCGTCTACAGCAATGTGCGCAAGCAGCTCAAGTACCTCGACGAGAACCCCGACGCCGCCGACCGCACGAGCCGCATCGACGACATGGTGCGCAGCACCGAACCGCTCGTCCGGCTTCTCGGTCAGCGCATCGAGCGGCACGCCGACAACACGGTGATGCTCGAGGTTCTGACCCGGCGTTACTACGGCAACCGCGGCCTCGCCGACATCCGGATCCGGGAGGCCGGCGGGGCGACGTTCGTGGTCGCCCAGCGAGATGCCGGTGACATCGCTTCGGCCGCAGTCGGTTTCGACGCCCTGCCGGCGACGATCGGCGGACTCGCCGAACTCGCCCGCGACACCGCCGCGGTCGATGCCGACATCTACCTGGCGTGGGAGCAGCAACCCGACGACTTCGACGTGCTCGCCGGGACACTGCACGACATCGTCGCCACCAGTTCGCTTCCGCCGCAGGTGCACCGCGTCACCATCACGGTCGCCGGCAGCGCCGATGCGCGGATGCATCACCACGTGACCTTCCGGCCGTCGGCGACGGGTATGGCCGAGGAACGCCTGATCCGCGGACTGCACCCCTACATCGCACAGCGCATGCAGATGGAACGGCTCCGCAAGTTCGACCTCACCCGACTGCCGTCGTCGGACGACGAAGAGGTCTACCTCTTCCGTTGTGTCGCACGGGAGAACGCGTCGGATCGCCGTCTCGTCGCCTTCGCGCAGGTCCGCGACCTGACCGCACTGCGCGACCAGGACGGCCGCCTGCTGACGCTGCCGACCGCCGAAGCCGCACTCGCGTCGTGCGTCGACTCCATCCGGCGCGCGCAGCGCGGTTCCACCAACCTGTCCAGCGCCAACCGGATCATCATGTACGTGTGGCCGCCGATCGACGTCGACGCCGACGTCCTCGACGCGATCGCCGACCACATCCGCGGCACGACACAGGGAGTGGGGCTCGAAGAGGTCCAGCTCATCGCGCGTCGCCGCGACCGCGACACCGGCGAGCTGAGCAAGGTGTCGGTCCATTTCTCGGTCAACCCGACCGGCGGGTTCGACGTCCGGGTAGTCGACCCGACCGACGAGCCGATCGAACCGGTCGACGAGTACCGCCAGAAGGTGCTGCGGGCAGCGAAGCGCAACACCGTCTATCCGTACGAATTGGCCGCCATCCTGGGCGATTTCACCGAGTACGACCTCGACGCCGAGCAGCGTCTGGTGCCGGTCGACCGGGCCAAGGGTCGCAACTCCGCGGCGATCGTCGCCGGTGTGGTCACCACCCCGACCGAGAAGTACCCGCGCGGTGTCACCCGCGTGGTCCTGCTCGGCGACCCGACGAAATCGCTGGGCGCACTGGCGGAACCGGAGTGCAGCCGGCTGGTCGCGGCGCTCGACCTCGCCGAGCAGATGCAGGTCCCGCTCGAGTGGTACGCACTCTCCTCAGGCGCGCGGATCTCCATGGATTCCGGCACGGAGAACATGGACTGGATCGCCCGGGCGCTGAAGCGCATCGTCGAGTTCACGCAGGCCGGCGGTGAGATCAACATCGTCGTGGCGGGGATCAACGTGGGCGGGCAGCCGTACTGGAACGCCGAGGCGACGATGCTCATGCACACCAAGGGCATCCTCGTGATGACACCGGAGTCGGCCATGGTGCTCACCGGCAAGCAGTCGCTGGACTTCTCCGGCGGTGTGTCGGCGGAGGACAACTTCGGCATCGGCGGTTACGACCGCGTCATGGGCCCCAACGGTCAGGCGCAGTACTGGGCGCCGAATCTCGGTGCCGCACGGGATCTTCTGATGGCTCACTACGAGCACACCTACGTGGCGTCGGGCGAGCAGACCCCGCGTCGCGCGATCACGAGCGACCCGGTGGACCGCGACATCTCCGACTACCCGCACGTCCTGGCGGGCAGCGACTTCACCACGGTCGGACAGATCTTCTCGGCGGCCACCAACCCGGACCGCAAGAAGCCCTTCGACATCCGCACGGTGATCCGCGCCGTCGCCGACCAGGACCACCCGGTGCTGGAGCGCTGGGCGGGGATGGCCGACGCGGAGACCGCGGTCGTGTGCGATCTGCACATGGGCGGAATCCCGGTGTGCCTGTTGGGTATCGAGTCGAGGGAGGTGCCGCGCCGGGGATACACCCCCACGGACGGTCCCGACACCTACACGGCCGGCACGCTGTTCCCGCAGTCGTCGAAGAAGGCGGCGCGCGCGATCAACGTGGCCAGCGGAAACCGACCGCTCGTGGTGCTGGCCAACCTGTCCGGGTTCGACGGATCGCCGGAGTCGTTGCGCAAGCTCCAGCTGGAGTACGGCGCGGAGATCGGGCGGGCCATCGTGAACTTCGAGGGCCCCATCGTGTTCTGCGTGATCTCGCGCTACCACGGTGGTGCATTCGTGGTGTTCTCGAAGGCGTTGAACCCCAACATGACCGTGCTCGCGATCGACGGGTCGTTCGCGTCGGTGCTCGGCGGTGCCCCCGCGGCGGCGGTGGTCTTCGCCGGCGACGTGGCCAAGCGGGTCAGTGCCGACGCACGGGTGCGCGAACTCGAGGCGGAGACCGCACAGGCCACCGGCCCCGACCGCTCACGGCTCAACGCCGAGCTGGCCGATCTGCGTCAGTCGGTGCGCGCGGAGAAGATCAGCGAGATCGCCGCGGAGTTCGACGCGGTGCACAGCATCCGACGCGCCGTCGAGGTCGGTTCGGTCGACGCGGTCATCCAGGCCGACGAGCTCCGGCCCCAGATCATCGGCGCGATCGAGAAGTCGCCGGCGTGGGGTCGGCAGGACTCTCAGGTGGCCAGCTCGTAGAGCCTGCGCTCCTTGATGCGAAAGAGCCTGTATGTGCTAGAAGCGAGCCCAACTACTGCTCGCTGAGGAGGCCGGAGCTTGCGAGCGTCACCCCCCGCTCCCTGAGGAGCGAGCTTGCGAGCGTCACGAAGGGTCTTTCGCAACTCGCCTCGGGAAGACCCTTCGTGACGCGCCCTCCGCAAGCTCCGGCGCTCCTCAGGGAGCTGGGGGCAGGTCGTTCTCTCGGAGCAGTGGGCAGGTCGTTCTTCCGGATCAGGGAGCAGAGACGCGTTCGACGATCTCCTTGATCGCCGCGAGGGTGACCGGGATCCCCGACAACGCGGCGTCGCGGCGCTGCTCGAGTTGGGCGTCGGCGTCGTCCCCGAACCGCTGTGCGAACAGCTCGAACCCGGCCGGCTGCACGGCCCACGATTCGGTCAGCGTCGTCCCGTCGTCGTCGGGTTCGATCGTGTACGACCACCGCACGGCGTCGCCGTTGACCATCCAGGCGAACTCGACGGGCTCCTGTGCGGCGACCACCCGCGACTGGGTCTCCCACACCCGCTCGGGTGTCTCGTTGCGGCCGAAGAACCACGCGCCCACCTCCGGTCCGGTCGCGGGCTCCTTCCACCAGCACGCCTTGCAGATCGGGCTCCACTCGCCGGTGCGAGCGATGTCGGTCACCACGTCCCAGACCTGCTGCGGCGTGGCGTCGACGGCGATGGACTCGGAGTGGGTGAATCGGGCACTGCGGTCGATGTCGCTGGTCGTCATGGGCCCTTCCTGCGGTCGCGTACCGACCATCCTAGGGAGGGCGCCGCTCAGGGCGCGATGGTCCGGTACCGGGACGGGCTGACCCCGAAGGTCCGGCTGAACGCACGACTGAAGTGCGACGGGTCGCGGAACCCGACCTGTGCGCAGATGTCGGCGACGCCCAGATCGCTCTGGACGAGCAGGTTACGGGCCCGGTCGAGCCGCCGGGCGTAGAGCCACGCCCGAGGTGTGGTGCCGGTCGTGCTGAACAGCTTGTGGACGTAGCGCACCGACATCCCGAGCTCTGCGGCCACCAGTGCGATGGTGTGGTCGGGATCGTGGAGGTGATCGGCCATCGCGTTCTGGACCGCGCGGAGGTCGGCGGCGTGTATCCGGTCGGTCGCGGTGCGGGGTGAGACCTGCTCGGTCATCGCGCCGGCGACCATGTCGAGGACCGCGCTCGCCACCGTGCTCGACGACGGCACGGAGATGCCCTGGACCTGGGCCGCGACATCGACCAGGAAGTTCGACACCAGCCGTCCGATGCCCGAGTCGACCGCGATGGCCCGGCCCGTCGCGTCGTCGACGACGTCGTGGGTTGCCCGCGCGATGAGCTGTTCCCGCGGGGCGCGCACGACGATCTGCTCGAACTCGGTTGCGCCACTGACGACGAAAGGTGCAGTGGCGTCGATGATCCCGAAGGCGCCGTGTTCCAGCAATCCGGTGCGCTCACCCTGTGAGATCGTCGCGGCCCCCTGGGTGATGAGGCACAGCAGATAGTCGTCGGCCGGATCGGATTCGATCATCGCCGGCGTGCGCACGACGGTGTGCGGATCGGCGCGGACCACGCTGACCGACAGGGCGCCGACGGGTCGGGCGACGATCTGTGCGGTGAACGGGCGTCGGTCCTGGGGCCAGTCGATGTCCATCTCGCAGAAGGTGGCGTCGAGGGCCTCGGCCCACCGCACCCGGCCCTCGGCACTCGCAAGCTCGCGGGTGCTCAGTTCCACGGATCCGGCGGTGCGCGCGGAGTCATCCATCGGTGCATTCGCAGTCATTCTCTCCCACCACCTCCACCCATAGTGTTCCAGATCACAAGACATCGCCGACGTGGCCGGCGGCATGACCGAACGAGCCGGCCCCAGACAACAGGTATCCGGAACGACAACGGAGAGTCACATGACCGCAGTACAGCCCTCCCACGAGGTCACCCCGAAGTTCGTCGAAGAGATCACGATGGCCGAGCTGGAGGCCGATCCGTACCCCTTCTACGAGCGGCTCCGAAAGGAGGCGCCGGTGGCGTTCGTGCCGTCACTCGGGATGTACATCGTCTCGACCCGCGAACTCTGCATGCAGATCGCGAAGGACTCGGACACCTGGCCTGCGGTGATCTCCCCGGCCGGCGGACGCACGTTCGGCCACGGTGCGCTGCTCAACTCGAACGGCCCCGAGCATCGCGACCTGCGCGACATGGTCGAGCCGCATCTGCAACCGTCGGCCGTCGACGACTACATCGACGATCTGGTGCGTCCGTTCGCACGCGAACTGCTGGAGCGGATCGAGGACAACGGTTCGGCCGACATCGTCGCCGAGTACTGCGAACCGGTCAGTGTCCGTGCCCTCGGCGACCTGCTGGGCCTCGGAGATGTGAGCACGGACAAACTGCGGGAGTGGTTCCACAAGCTCAGCGGCTCGTTCACCAACTCCGCGATGACGCCCGACGGCGAGTTCGCCAATCCCGACGGCTTCGTCCCGGGGGACGAGGCGAAGGCCGAGATCATCGCGCACGTCGACCCCAAGATCGACGAGTGGATCGTCAACCCGGATCACAGCGCGATCTCGCACTGGCTCCACGACGGGATGCCGGAAGGCCAGACGCGCAGCCGCGACGTCATCTACCCCAACCTGTATGTGTTCCTTCTCGGGGCGATGCAGGAGCCGGGACATGCGATGGCGACCACACTCGCCGGTCTGTTCAGCCGGCCGGAACAGCTGGAGCGGGTCGTCGACGATCCCGGCCTCATCCCCAGGGCGGTCGGTGAGGGTATGCGGTGGGTCGCGCCGATCTGGTCGGCGGCCGCGAAGATCGCCACCGACGAGGTCGTCGTCGGCGGTGTGACCATCCCGCAGAACTCCGTGGTGATGCTGTCCTACGGGTCGGCGAATCAGGACGAGAACGCCTACGACGCCCCGACCGCCTACGACCTCGACCGGGCCGTGATCCCGAACATGACCTTCGGTGGCGGCGTCCATGCCTGTGCCGGAACCTATTTCGCGAACAACGTGATCCGGATCGCGCTCGAGGAACTGCTGGAGACGATCCCGAACATCGAGCGAGACACCGACCACGAGGTCAACTTCTGGGGCTGGGGCTTCCGCGGTCCCAAGGAGCTCCACGTGAAGTGGGAGGTCTGAGCCGTGACCAGCACACATCGGGTCCGTATCCAGGGCTCGGACACCCCGTTCGAGGTCGCCGACGACCAGTCGGTTCTCGACGCGGTCCTGCGTGCCGGGGAGTGGCTCCCGCACTCCTGCACGCAAGGAACTTGCGGGACCTGCAAGGTGCGGGTACTCGACGGCCAGGTGGCGCACAATGATTCGCCCGAGTACACGCTGACGCCGGCCGAACGGTGTGCCGGCCTGGCGCTGGGCTGTCTGGCCACGCCGTGCTCCGACCTGGTCGTCGAACCACTGGGCACCGCGTCGGACGATGGCGCACCACGGCATCCACTGCGCGATTTCGACGGCACCGTCGTCGCCCTGGACGACATCGCCACCGACACGCGGCGACTCGTCGTCGAACTGGACGAACCGATGTCGTTCAACGCCGGTCAGTACGCGGAACTGCAGATCCCCGGTACCGGTCTCGGACGTCAGTATTCGATGGCCAACCCGCCGTCGGAACCGAAGCGCCTGGAGTTCCACGTCAAGCGCACCGTCGGTGGAAGGGCAACGGACGGTTGGATCTTCAGCGCGCTGTCGGTGGGGGAGCGGGTGGAACTCCGTGGACCGCTGGGCCAGTTCCACCTCGTCCGCGAACAGAGCGAACCGGCCATCCTCATCGGTGGGGGCACCGGACTCGCCCCGCTCAAGTCGATCGCCCGTCATGTGCTCGATCACGGTCTGGTCCCCGAGCTGTACCTCTACCACGGTGGCCGACGCCGCGACGACCTCTACGACGTCGACTTCTTCCGCGACCTCGAGGCCGAGCGCGGTAACTTCCACTACCGGCCCGTCCTGAGCGAGGAGCAATGGGACGGGTCGACCGGGATGGTCACCGATGCGGTCGTCGAGGACTTCCGGAGCTGTAAAGGGCTGAGCGCGTACCTGTGTGGCCCACCGGCCATGATCGAGGCCGGAGTCCGGGCGCTCAAACGTCGCCGGATGGCGCCCCGTCTCATCTTCCGCGAGGAATTCACCGTGGCGGCACCCGTGGCGACCACTGCAGCGTCGTGACATCCCGCTCGAACCCGAAAGGCAAGCCATGTACCGACTCACCGTGATCTACGGACACCCGCTCGACCCGGCGGCCTTCGACCGGCACTACGAGAACGAGCATGCCGAGCTGGTTCGCCGCATCCCCGGACTGCGGCGGTTCGCCGCAGGCAAATGCGAGTCCCTCGATGGCACCGAACCCGCCTCGTACAGTGTGGCCGAGCTGTACTTCGATTCAAAAGAGTCTCTTGGGCAGGCACTCGGCTCGCCCGAGGGGCAAGCCGCGGCCGGCGATGTCGCGAACTTCGCCACCGGCGGTGCCACCATGTTGTTCAGTGACGAGTCGACGGTGGGGCCCTGAGATGGCCGCGTTGCAGACCGTCCAGAAGATCGGCCCGGTGCTGGATCTGTTCACCGTCGAACGTCCGGAGTGGGGTGTGTCGGAGGTCGCGGGTGAGCTCGGCGTCCCCCGGTCGAGCGCACACGCGCTGCTGGCCTCACTGGTCGACATCGGCCTGCTCCAGTGCCGCGCCCGCGGCCGCTACCGCATCGGCTGGCGGGTCGTCGAGCTGAACCAGGCGTTGCAGGGCACGGTCGACGTCAAATCCTGTGCCGCACCGGCTTTGCAGGCGCTGTCGGAGAAGTTCGGCGAGACAACCCATCTCGCGGTCATGGAACGCTACCGGGTGATCTACGTCGACAAGGTGCTCGGCAATCACGTCATCAACGTGTCCGGCGCCCGGATCGGCGCCCAGCTCGACGCGCACTGCAGCGCGGTCGGCAAAGTGCTACTCGCGCACTGCGACCCGGCTCAGCTGGCCCGCAACGTGACCGACAAGCAGCTCCGGCGGTACACGTCGTCGACCGTCACGGACCCGGACGAACTGGCGGCCGAACTGAAGGGTGTGCTGCGTCGGGGGTGCGCCTTCGACCTGGCCGAAGCCGTTCCCGACGTGCATTGCGTCGCGGCTCCGATCCGCGACGAGATGGGGGTGGTCGTGGCGGCGATGTCGATCACCGCGCCCGCGACGAGATTCATCCCGGCCCAACACGAACTCCGGCGTGCGGTGATCGCGGCCGCCGCCGACGCGTCACGCGCGCTGAACACCTCGTCCGGCGACGTGTCCACGCCCATCCGGCTGCCTGAGCGCGAGGTCTCCGTCCTGCACGCGGTGGCGGGATGACCCCGCGGTCGCTGTCCCTCATCCCAGAAAGACCATGCCGCTCATGACTGACCATGCCGACGACGCCGACCTCGTCCGCACCGCCGCCGAGGCACTCCTCGACGCCTACCGCCACCACACCACGATCGAACCCCTGGCCTCGCGGTTCGCAGGCCACCCACTGTCGACCGCGTACGAGATCGCGCTCGCGCAGGTTCAGGACTGGGAGAAGAACGGCGATGCGGTGAAGGGCCACAAGGTCGGACTGGCCTCCCGCGCCATCCAACGGCAGATGGGCGTCGACCAGCCGGACTTCGGGCACCTCACCGCGAGCATGTTCCATCTCGAGCACGCCCCGATCCCGGCGGGCACCTTCATCCAGCCGCGCATCGAGCCAGAGGTCGCCTTCGTCCTCGCCAAACCGCTTCGCGGGCCGGGGGTCACGGTCGCAGAGGCCGCCGCGGCCGTCGACTTCGTGCTCCCCGCACTGGAGATCGTGGACTCGCGCATCCGCGACTGGCAGATCGGCATCTTCGACACCATCGCCGACAATGCGTCGTCGGGCGGGGTGATCCTGGGCGGACGGCCGGTGCCTCTCGTCGACGTCGACCTGCGGATGGCCGGTTGCAACCTGCATGTGAACGGCGAACTCGTCGACAGCGGCGCCGGTGGTGCGGTGCTGGGATCCCCTATCAACGCGCTGGTGTGGCTGGCGAACACGGTCGGGCCGCTGGGTGTCACCCTCGAACCAGGCCACGTGGTCCTGCCCGGTTCGATGACCGCGGCCGTGCCGGTCGCACCGGGGGACACCGTGGTCGCCACCATCGCCGGACTTGGCAGCGTCACCGCGGTGCTGGCCGGCGCGTGAGTGCTCGTGTCCTCGAACCATCAGGAGAAGACGTGACAGACAACGCAATCGGCGATTGGAGTGCGGCCCGCGTCGCCGGCACGCTGCTCGCCGCCGAACGCTCGCGGACGGCGCGGACCTCGATCCACCACGAGTGGCCGGGCCTGACCCTCGACGTAGCCTATGCGGCTCAGGACATCGCGCTCGCCGATCGGCGCTCGCGCGGAGAGACCGTGACCGGGATCAAGCTGGGCCTGACATCGCGGGCCAAGCAGAAACAGATGGGCGTCGACGAACCGTCGGTCGCCTGGCTCACCGACGCGATGGTGCTGCCCGCCGGTCTGCCGGTTCCGCGTGAGCGACTCATCCATCCGCGCGCCGAGCCGGAGATCGCCTTTGTGCTCGGGCGGCCCCTCACCGGTCCCGGTGTCACCGCGGCCACAGCACTCGCCGCGGTCGACTATGCGATGGCCGCCATCGAGATCATCGACAGCCGGTACTCCGGATTCAAGTTCACCCTCGAGGATGCGGTCGCCGACAACAACTCTTCCGGCGTCTACGTGACCGGCCCGGTCATCCGCGACATCGCGGACGTCGACTTCGGGCTCGAGGCGTGCCTGTTGGAAGTCGACGGTGACATCGTCGCCACCGCGACGGGTTCAGCGGTGCTCGGTCATCCTGCCGAGGCATTGGCGTTCGCCGCCAACACCTTCGGCGCGCGGGGCGTCACCCTGGAAGCGGGCTGGGTCGTCCTCACCGGCGGCATGACGGACGCTGTGCCGGTCGAGCCGGGTAGCCGGGTCGCGGCACACTTCACCACGCTCGGCTCGATCACGATCGCGGGAGGGTGAGATGCCGTTCATCGATGTGACCATCGCCCAGGGGCGTTCACCCGACGAGGTGCGCGCGCTGATGCGCGAACTGACGGCAGCCGCCCACCGTGCGATCGGCGCGCCGATCGCGAACATCCGAGTATGCGTCCGCGAGGTCCCGACCACCCACTGGTCGGCGGGCGACGTCACCGTCGCCGAACGTCAGGCGGCGATCACGGAATCGTGAGGCGCGGGAGACCATCTTGCGCCCACACCCCCGCTCCCTGATCCGAAAAGACCGCTACACCTGCGGTCCGGCCGGCGACCGGCAGACTTCAACTCGACCGATGGACTTCGATCGAAGTCTAGGAGTCGAGTTGAAGTCTGTTGGTGACGCGGCGCGTCAGCTCTGCTCCCTGAGGAGCGCGCGGAGCTTGCGGAGGGCGCGTCAGCTCTGCTCCCTGAGGAGCGCGCGGAGCTTGCGGAGGGCGCGTCACGAAGGGTCTGGCGAGCCGGATGCGTTGCAGCGACTGGCCAGGTTGGCGGAAGTACTTCGTTCCAGCTCCAGGACGATGGTTGGTGGGTCGTAGACGTGACTCCTGTGTGACTGGTGGGGTTTCTGTTCACTACAGTCCACCACGGTTCACCGCTGGGGCGTGTGTGACATACATTGCCTGACAGGCACATTCGTCGGCAATCGGGTTGTGGATAAGTCTCGTCGTCGAACGTTTTGGGCTCTTCTGACGTCGAAGTGGGTTCCTTTTCGCGAGCCTAACGCACGCAACGCCCAGTCTCGCTTAGGTTTTGATTTGCGAAGAACAAGACCAAAGGAGTGGGCGTTGCGCACTGTCAGAGTACTGCAGAAGTTGCTCGGAATCGAGCGTGCCCGTGTTGTGGGTGTCAGGTTCGATGAGGATGACCGCGGGCAGATGGTGGTCGTGTCGCTGGAACTGCACAAGAACGCACGATCACGGTGCCCGCACTGTAAGAAGCGCTGCCCTGGTTACGATCAACCTGCGGCGCCGCGACGGTGGCGACATCTCGACATGGGCGGTTGGCGGTGCTTCCTCGAGTTGCCCGCCAAGCGTGTGCAGTGTCCTCGCCATGATGTGAAGACTGAGTTGGTTCCGTGGGCACGTCCGGAAGCGAAGATGACCAGGGCGTTCGACGACACCGTCGCACCGACGCGCCATGCGACTCGACGACGCCCTCGTCTAGTCACTGCCCCGACCACCAGACCCGCCGGCGTCGACTCCGATGCCACATGACCTTTGACAACTCCACAGTGTGAAACGCGCCGTGGCCGCGGGGATCGTGTAGCGAAAGATGCTAGTTAGCAGAAAGTTTCGCTACAGATACCAGCAGGTGCGGTTGTCGGCCCTTCGAGGCTCGTCGCGTGCGCTCCTCGCGCCTCAGGGAGCGGGGGTCGCTCGTCGCTAGCGCTCCTCGCACCCCGGGGACCAGTGGGTGTGGTCCTTGCGGCTCAGGGAGCAGTATGGCGAGCAGCACGAATCGAGATCTCCGTTGCCCGGACATCACTCGCCGGCACGCCGCCGATGCCCCAGTTCTCCGGCGCCACCTCGACGATCTGTCCGCGGACGCCCGATCGTTCAACGTCCAGATGCTCGACGACGAGATCGGTGAACGCGGCCAGGAGGTCCGAACGCTGCTGCGCCGGACGGCCTGCGAGCACGATCGCGGTGAAGTACGGCGCGATCGTGCCGCCGTCTGCGACGAGCTGTCCGCCGACGGCGAGGTCGGCGGGGTCGTACTGCACGACGAAAGCGCGTACCCGCTCGATCGGTGAGTCGAGGATGCGGGAGTAGGTCCCGCTCGCGTCGGTCAGCAGAGCGGCGCGCTGCTCGGTGGACGCGGTGCCCGCGGGGATGTGAAAGTGTGCAACCGGCATGTCGGCTCCGATCGGAAGTGCCCGTGTCCGTGGGGGATCGGGCTACTGGATGCCGTGGCGAGTTCCGCCGTCGGCGTTGAGGACGCTGCCGTGCAGCACGGCGGCCTGGGGCTCGAGCAACATCTCGACGAGCCAGGCGATCTCGTCCAGTGTGGGCAGGCGACCCAGCGTGGTCTTGGCCGTGTACCTGTCCCAGATCTCCTGCGGCGCGGCACCGGTCTCACGCGATTCGGTGTCGACGAAGGCGCGGAGCCGAGGGGTGTCGATGGGCCCGGGCGCGATGGTGTGCACGGTGACACCCCGGGGTCCATAGAGTGCCGAGATCTGTCGCATCAGATTGAACAACGCGGCATTGGCGGTACCCGGTCCCGCGTCGAGGGGCCCCGGTTCGAGTCCGAGTGAACCCGCGACCGCGACGAACCGCGAGCCGTCGGCGAGATGGTCGCGGACTGCTCGCAGCAACCGGACGGTGCCGGCCACCTTGATGTTGGCCGCGGTGGCCAGCAGCGATGGCTCGATCGCGTCCGCGGAGCCGCGCACCGGGAGACCGGCCGCGAACACCGCGAGTCGTACGGGCCCGTCGAGGCAGGATCGGATCGCGTCCACGGACCAGTCCTCGGCGATGTCGGCCGCGCACGGGATGATCAGCTCGTCTGTTGCCGCGAGCTGTTCGAGTTCCTCGGCACGGCGCCCCACCGCGAGAACCCGCATCCCGCGTGCCACCAGGCGTCGTGTGAACACGGTCCCCATCGCGCCGGTCGCGCCGACGACCACACATGTCTCGGTTGTGGACACGGGTCCTACTTCCGGATGCGCAGGGTCACCGCACGGGGTTCGGTGAAGAACTCGCGTGAGTACTGGCCACCCTCACGGCCCAGGCCGCTGATGCCCTCACCGCCGAAGGGCAGCCGGAGATCGCGTTCGAAGAAGGTGTTGATCCAGACCGTGCCGGCCTTCCAGCGCGCGGCCATCCGATGCGCCCGGTCGAGATTCTGCGTGAAGAGGATACCCGCCAAGCCGTAAGGGGAGTCGTTGGTGATGCGCAGCGCCTCCTCTTCGGTGTCGAAGCCCAGAACCGTCTCGACAGGACCGAAGATCTCCTCACGTGCCGTACGGGAGTCGTTGGTCAGGCCGGTGATGACGGTCGGCGGATAGTAGAAGCCGCCCGCCCGATCGGAGTCGGTGAGTCGTTCGCCGCCGGTGATGATCTTGCCGCCTTCATCCTGCGCGAGTTCGACGTAGCTGTGCACCTTGTCGAGGTGCCGCTGCTCGACGAGCGGCCCCATGAACGTCGTCGGGTCCTTCGGGTCCCCGACCACGAGCTTCCGCGCCTCCTCGACGAAGCGCTCGACGAATTCCTCCCGGATCGAATTCTGCACCAGCAGTCGCGAACCCGACAGGCAGACCTGTCCGTTGCCGCCGAAGATGGCCCGCAGCGACATGGGTACGGCGACGTCGAGATCGGCGTCGGCGAACACGATGTTGGCCGACTTGCCACCCATCTCGGCCGAGACAGGCGTGTGGTTCGCGGCGGCCGCCTGCAGGATCTTCACGCCCGTGGCACTCGATCCGGTGAAGGTGATGCGGTCGACGCGCGGATCGGAGGTCAGCGGTCCGGCGACGGCCTCACCACCGAAGCCGTGGACGACGTTGAGCACCCCGGGCGGCAGACCCGCCGCGAGCGCGATCTGCGCGAAACGGTTGGCGGTCAACGGTGTCTGCGGTGCCGGTTTGAGGACCACGGTGTTGCCGAAGGCAAGTGCGGGCGCGATCTTCCATGTCGCCAGCATCAGCGGCGCGTTCCACGGACTGATCGCGGACACGACCCCGGCGGGCGGGTAGAGGACGTAGGAGAGCAGATCGCCGTCCGGGTAGGCCTCGTTCGCGGCCATCGAGACGTAATCGGCGAAGAAGCGCAGGTTGTGGGCCACCCGCGGGATCTCGGCATGCAGCGACTGCGTGATCGTCTTGCCGCCGTCGCGGGTCTCGAGCTGCGCCAGCTCTTCTCGGTGGTCGTCGACTGCGTCGGCGACCGCATGCAGGATCGCCGCGCGTTCCTTGGGTGACATCTGCGGCCACGGCCCGTCGTCGAAAGCGGTGCGGGCAGAGTCGATCGCCGCGACGCCGTCGTCGACGGTGCCGCGCGCCACCCGGGCGAGCAGCGCGCCGTCGTGCGGGTCGCGCGACTCGAACGTCGCGCCGTCCGAGGCCGTCCGCCACTCGTTCCCGATGAGGTGGCGAACCTCGGCAGTACCGCTCTGATCGGTGTTTTTCAGATGGCTGGAAAGAGTCATTTCCTCACACCTCCGCCGCGACCGGCGTCTCGTAGGTGCGGCCCGCCAATTCGGAGGCCACATCGATGATCATGTCTTCCTGGCCGCCGATGACGCCGCGACGGCCGAGTTCGAGCAGGATGTCCCGGGCGGGGACGCCGAACTTCTTCGCGGCGCGCTTGGTGGGGTGGAAGAACGTGGAATACACACCCGCGTAGCCGAGCACGAGCGCGGTCTCGTCGACGATCTGCGGCTCGGTCATCAGTGGGGCCACGACGTTCTCGGCGGTGTCGATGAGCGGGAACAGCTCGACGCCGGTGTCCCAGCCCGCGCGTTCGAATGCGGCGGCGAGGACTTCGGTCTGGGCATTGCCGGCACTGGCGCCGAGCCCCCGTAGCGAGCCGTCGATGTAGGTGGCACCGTTCTCGGCGGCGGTGAGCGCGTTGGCGATCCCGACACCGAGGTTGTTGTGGGCGTGGAAACCGATGTCCGCCGAGATTGCCCCACGCAGTGCCGCGACCCGCTCGCCGGCTTGCTGCGGGACGAGCGCACCCGCGGAGTCGACCACGTACACCACGTCGGCGCCGTAGGAGTCGAACTTCGCGGCCTGCTCGGCGAGTGCATCGGGTTCGAGTTTGTGGCTCATCATCAGGAAGGTCATCACGGTGAGCCCGTTCTCCTTCGCCCACTCGACGGGCTGCTGCCCGCAGTCCGCCTCGGTGCAGTGGACGGCGACGCGGACGGTCGAGATGCCGGCGTCCACCGCCGCCCGCAGTTCGTTCAGCGTCGCGATACCCGGCACGTAGAGGGCGGCGATGTCGGCGTTGTCCACCGCGTCGACGGCGGCGCGCACATATTCTGGGTCGGTGGCCGCGGCGAAGCCGTACTGGACCGACGACGCACCGAGTCCGATGCCGTGTGCCACTTCGATGGTCGGGACGCCGGCCCGGTCGAGGCCGGCAGCGATCGCTGCGACATCAGTCGTGGTGAATCGGTGCGACACACTCGACATCCCGTCGCGCAGCGTCGTGTCGACGAGGGTGACCGATCGTGGTCGGCGGGTTGTGGACTGACGTGTCATCGCAGTGCTCCTGTCTGGAGTGTCGCTGTTCCGGCCTTCTCCTGCGC
Source organism: Gordonia hongkongensis (assembly GCF_023078355.1). NCBI lineage: Bacteria > Bacillati > Actinomycetota > Actinomycetes > Mycobacteriales > Gordoniaceae > Gordonia > Gordonia hongkongensis. The sequence goes on along the minus strand of NZ_CP095552.1, from coordinate 4,635,065 downwards.
CATCACCTCGGCCACCTGCACGGCGGCGGCGGTGATGATGTCGAGATTGCCTGCGTACGTGGGTAAGAAGTCGCCCGCGCCGACGACCTCGAGCATCACGGTCACGAGATCGCCGTCGGTGTCGACGAGCTTGAGTGTGTAGCCGGGGACGTAGCGCTGGACCTCGGCGACCATGTCGACCACGGCGCGTTCGATGGCGCCGGCATCCGGGTTGCGGACTTTCGCATACACCGTGTCGCGCATGTTCATCGGCGGCTCGGCCGGGTTGATCACCGAGATCGCCTTGGCCCGGTCGGCTCCCGCGACCTGGGCCAGGGCGCGACCCGTCTTCTCGCTGAACTCGCTCAAATTCTGCCGGGTCCCCGGCCCCGCACTCGCCGACGCGATGGCCGCGACGATCTCACCGTAACTGGCGTCGGCCGCCTGGTTGATCGCGTAGAGGATCGGGATGGTCGCCTGCCCGGCGCAGCTCACCATGTTCACGTTGGGCGCGTTCACGTGTTCGCGGAGGTTGACCGCTGGGACGACGTAGGGGCCGACCGACGCGGGCGTCAGGTCGATCGCGGTGATCCCCGCGTCGGCGTAGCGGGGTGCGACAGCGGCGTGGACTTTGGCCGACGTGGCCTCGAAGACGAGATCGGGCGGCGTCGCCTGTTGCAGCAGCCAGTCCACACCCGCTGCCGACGCCTCGAGCCCCTCGTCACGTGCCCGTCGCAAACCCTCACTGGTGGAATCGATCCCGACCATGTAGACCGGTTCGACGTACTCGGACCGCAGCAGCTTGTACATCAGGTCCGTCCCGATGTTGCCCGATCCCACAATGGCGGCGGTCAACCGGCTCATCGCATGTCTCCTTAGCTGTTGGCGCACGTCCGTCTCGGTTTCCCCGGGCGTGCTCGATACCGAACGTAGGAGCCGGGTGCGGTCCGCGGGGTGCTGGGACGGACAGTCCGAACGCGGACTGCTTCGGCAGCACCGTTGTTCGGATATCCCGAATGGCGGTGACGGCAGTCACATCTCGTCGCCATGCTGAGGCTCATCAGCCAGCAGCCACCGAGATCCGGTGGCGCCCGATCCACAGGAGAAACGATGACCGAGAACGCCGCACGCTTCGATGTCGCGCACCTCGCCCGTGCCGAACTGTTGACCCCGAAGCCGCAGGAGACCCTCGACTTCTTCACCCGATTCCTGGGCATGTACGTCACCCGGCGCGAAGGCCAGTCCGTCTACCTGCGGGCCTACGAGGACCCCTACCCCTGGAGTCTGAAGATCACCGAGGCCGCCGAGCCCGGGATGGGTCATGCCGGCCTGCGGACCAGCTCTCCGGAGGCGCTCGAACGCCGTGCCGCCTCGCTGCAGGGTGCGAACATCGACACCTCCTGGCACGAAGACGAATTCGGCTACGGCAAGACGCTGGCATACAAGACCGCCGACGGTCACGACTTCGCGCTGGTGTGGGAAGCCGAGACCTACGTCGCGCCACCGGAACTGCAGAGCAAGATCCTCACCCGGCCGTCGAAGAAGCCGTTGCAGGGGATTCCGGTCAAGCGCATCGACCACCTCAACCTGATGGCCTCGGACGTCACCGCGGTCAAGACCGAGTTCGAACGCCACCTCGGGTTCCGCACCACCGAGCGCGTCGTCGACGGTGATGTCGAGATCGGCGCCTGGATGAGTTCGAACATCCTCGGCCACGAGGTCGCCTGCATGCGCGACATGACCGGCGGGCGCGGCAAACTGCATCACCTCGCCTTCTACTACGGCACGGGTCAGCACAACATCGACGCCGCGGAGATGTTCCGCGAGTACGACATCCGCATCGAGGCCGGCCCGGACCGACACGGGATCACCCAGGGTCAGTTCCTCTACGTGTTCGAACCCGGTGGCAACCGCATCGAGTTGTTCGGCGAGTCCGGATACCTGCATCTCGATCCGTCCGCCGAGACGAAGACCTGGCAGATGTCCGACATCGACACCGGTCTGGCCGTCGGCGGTGCGAAGCTGCCGTGGGAGACCTACTTCACCTACGGCACGCCCAATCCGCTCCCGCTCGACGAGCACATCACCGCCTTCGCCGACTTCGGACCGGGCGGGCCCGCGCCGGAGGCCGAGGCGGTCGTCGAACTGATGCCCGACGAGATCGAGCACTCCCGTGCCGTGGCCGATGCGCCGGTCTGAGCCGGGTCGATCGGTTCGATCAGAACAGGAGACTCCTTGACTGTCATCGACATCACCAGGGTGTCGTCGTCCGACGACATGCCCGACCATCCGCCGCGGATCGCCGACACCCTGTACCACGACCTCGTGTCGCCCGAGGAGGTAGTCGAGGTCCGTCGCAGGGTTCGGCAGGTCGCGCTTCGCGACGTCGCGCCGGTGGCCGACCGGATCGCGCGGGGCGACGAGCGACTCGACGGCTTCCCACGTGACGTGTTCGATCGGCTGGCCACGGCGGGGATCTACCGCATCCCCTTCGCGGCCGATGTCGGCGGCGACGGACTGGCTCACCCGGCCACCGCGACGGCCACCGCCGTCGAAGAAGTGGCGTACTTCTCCAACAGCGTCGCCGCGATCTTCGACGTCCACTGCATCCTCGCGGGCAATGCCGTCAACCAGGGCACGCCGGAGCAGCGCCGCAGGTGGCTGGCCCCGGTCGTCGCCGGCGAGATCGTCGGCTCCTTCGCCACCAGCGAGCCGGCCGCGTCGAGCGATCTCTCACCCGAGGCGGTCCGGACCGTGGCGCACCGCCGCGGCGACGGATGGGTGCTGAACGGGCGCAAGCGGTGGATCACCAATTCCGTCGTCGCCGCGTTCGTCGTGGTCCTCGCTCGCACCGGTGACCGGCTCTCGACGTTCATCGTCCCGACCGACACCCCGGGGGTCCGGGTGGGTACGCCGGATCGCAAGCTCGGGAACAAGGGCCAGATCACCGCCGACGTGCACCTCGACGAGGTGGAGCTGGGGCGTGAGTCCCTGCTCGGGACCGAGGGCGGCGGGCTGAAGGTCGCCCTGCAGACGCTGACCTACGGACGTATCGGGATCGCGGCGGCGGGTGTGGGCATGGCGCAAGCCGCCTTCGACCGCACCGCTGCCCACCTGCGCACCCGGGTGGCCTTCGGCGAACCGCTCGCAGCCCGGCAGCACTGGCAGTTCCTGATGGCCGACCGCGCGACCGAGATCGCGATCTCGCGCGACCTGTACATCAAGGCCGCGATGCGGCTCGACGCCGGAACGCGCTTTCCCGAACCGGAGGCGGCGATGGCCAAGCTGCGCGGCACCGAGGTCGCGGTCCAGATGGCCCGCGACGCGGTCCAGGCGTTCGGCGGCTTCGGATTCACGCAAGAGCTCGGCGACGACGACTCGTCGGGTCCGGTCGAGGCCCTGTACCGGGACAGCAAGATCGGGGAGATCTACGAGGGCGCCAGCGAGGTACAGCGGTGGGTGCTCGCGCGGCAGATCTTCGGTCGCGACGTCGTGGGCTGATCGACGCGCTGACGACCCTCCGGGCCGTCGTCCACCCCGGTGGGCGGCGGCCCTTGGCGTCGCGGGACCAAATCGGGGCATGGTGGTGTTGTGCACGGTGACGCCCTCCGAGCGCCGTCGCTCGACGGAGCCGAGGGAGCGTCAGCAGGAGGAAACGTGAGCAACACCTACCGCAAGACCCCCGGGGCGTTGAGCCGCCTCACCGACATCCAATACCGCGTCACCCAGCGTGACGGCACCGAGCGTGCCTTCGACAACGAGTACTGGGACAACCACGAACCCGGCCTCTACGTCGACGTCGTGTCCGGACAGCCGCTGTTCTCGTCCACCGACAAATACGACAGCGGCACCGGCTGGCCGAGCTTCACCAAGCCGATCGAGCCCGACGCGGTCGCCACCAAGACCGACCGCACCCTGTGGATGCGACGCACCGAGGTGCGCTCGTCCGGCGCCGACAGTCACCTCGGGCACGTCTTCGACGACGGGCCGCGCGAGGCCGGCGGACAGCGCTACTGCATGAACTCCGCCTCGTTGCGGTTCATCCCGGTTGGCGAGCTCGAGGCGGAGGGGTACGGCGAGTACGCCGGCCTGTTCGGCGGCACGCACACCACGAATTCCCACACCACCGATACCCAGGAGGAGAACGCATGACGACCGACCCCGGCCAGATCACCGTCCGTCCCGGCACCGAGACCGCGGTCCTCGCGGGCGGATGCTTCTGGGGGATGGAAGACCTGATCCGCAAGCAGCCCGGCGTCCTGGACACCCGGGTCGGCTACACCGGCGGACAGAACGACCACGCCACCTATCGCAACCACCCCGGTCACGCGGAGGCCGTCGAGATCGTGTTCGACCCGACCCAGACGTCGTATCGCGACATCCTGGCGTTCTTCTTCCAGATCCACGACCCGACCACGCGCAACCGGCAGGGGAACGATGTCGGCACGAGCTACCGCTCGGCGATCTTCCCGGTGACGCCGGAGCAGGAGCAGATCGCCCGGGACACCATCGCCGACGTCGACGCGTCAGGGCTGTGGCCCGGCAAGGCGGTCACGACGATCGAGGAGCTGGGTCCGTTCTGGCAGGCCGAGCCCGAACATCAGGACTACCTGCTCAATTTCCCGAACGGGTACACCTGCCACTTCCCGCGCCCGGGATGGGTGCTGCCGAAGCGGGACGCGGCGTCCACGCGGTGACGCGCGAGGCCGGCTGACAGTGCCGACGCCCGTCGACGGTCATGCGACAACGACCGTCGACGGGTTCGTCGGCGTATGCTGGGGCGATGTAGCACTCTGCTACACACGCGCGGGAGGTGTGCGATGAGCACCGGTACGGACAAGGTGACCCGGCTGTCTGCTGCATTGGTGACCGATGCGGCCCGGGAGGGCGCGCGAGAGCAGCGGTCGGCGCGGCAGCAACTCGAACACTGGGCGCGTCTGGGGCGCAGCGTCTCGCAGCGCACCACCGCGTCGCGTCAGCGGGTCGAGGCCGCGCTGGCGGGCGATCTGCCGGGAGAAGTGCTGACCGCAGAGGAAGCCGTCGTCTACGACGCCGAGATCGACGCTCATCTCGAAGCGCGGCTCACGACCGACGACCACGTGGTTCGTCGTGCCTCGGCCGGGTTGTCCTCGGTGGTCGTCGATGACGCCGGACGGCTCGTCGAACACCGCCCCGACGGGACGAGCGTCATCCTCGAGCAGTGACTCCGCGGCTCGATCTGGTCGTCGGATGCAACGGCGCGGGCAAGTCGACGCTGGTCGAGCGTCATCTGCAACCCCTGCTGCATGTGCCCTTCGTCAACGCCGATCTGATCGCCCGGCAGCGGTGGCCCGACTCCGCGGAAGCCCATTCCTACGACGCCGCCCGGTTGGCGGCGGCGACCCGCGACACTCTCATCGAGCGCGGCACCTCGTTCATCGCCGAGACGGTCTTCTCGCACCCCTCGAAACTGGAGCTCATTGAACGTGCGCATACCGCCGGATACCGAGTCGCGCTGCACGTCGTGATGATCCCCGAGGCTCTCGCGGTCCATCGCGTCCGATTGCGCGTGGACAGTGGCGGGCACGCGGTCCCGGAGGTCAAGATCCGCGAGCGGTTCCGACGCCTGTGGCCGCTCGTCCGGACGGCCATCGCGCGGAGTGACCTGGCAACCGTGTACGCCAATGAGCGACCGACCACGCGCATCGTCGCGCGGTACGTCGACGGTCTGGTCGCCGGCGTACCCGACTGGCCGGACTGGACGCCGGGTGCGCTGACGGATACGAAGGCACGATGACTTCCCTCGATCGAGCCGGCCGGCTTCTCGTCGTCGGCGCTGTCAACGACGATCTCGTGGTGGCGACCGACCGTCTGCCGGGGCCCGGTGAGACGGTCGTCGGTCCGAGCGTGACACGTCACGGCGGCGGCAAGGGTGCGAACGCCGCCGTCGCCGCGGCGCGTGCGGGTGCCGAGGTGCGCTATTGCGGCGCAGTGGGTTCCGACGACATGGGCGCGAGCGCACTCGCCGAACTGCGGGACTCCGGTGTCGACGTGACGGACGTGGACGTGCTCGACGGCGTCGCCACCGGGATGGCGCTGATCGTCGTCGATCCGCACGGGGAGAACCAGATCGCGGTCGGGGCAGGCGCGAATGCCGTCCTCGGTGCCGACGAGGTCCGTGCCGCGGTCGACCGTGCGGCGGGCTGGGCCGGCTGTGTCCTCGTCAGCACCGAGATCCCGGCCGACGCCGTCGCCGCGGCGGTCACGACGGCCGCCGCCCGGGGTATCCGCTGCGTCGTCAACCCCGCCCCGGTGTTGCCGTCGACCGTCGACCTGTTGGCGTCGGCGCCGGTACTGACGCCCAACTCCTCTGAACTGCGGGACCTGTACGGACTCGTCTCCGAGGGTGTGGCCGCGCCGGAGATATCGGCGGCCGAACAGGCGACGGCGGTCGCATCCCGAACGGGCGCACCGGTTCTCGTGACCCTCGGTGCCGATGGCGTCCTGATCGCCGACCCCGCGTCCGAGGTGATCTCGCTCCCCGCCGGACGGGTCGCGCGGGTCGTCGACACGACCGGTGCGGGTGACACCTTCAACGGCGTGTTCGCGGCCGCGCTCGCCGCCGGGTCGACGGTAGTCGAGGCGGCGAGACGTGGTGTCGCGGCGGCGTCGCTGTCCGTCGCCGCGGTCGGCGCCCGGACCGGGATGCCGAGCGACGACGAGATCCGCCGCGCGATGTGAGCGGAACCGGCCGGGAGGGAGCCGCTAGCGGGTGGCCGGTTTCGGCCGTTTCATGAACCGGTGGTGGTCGTCGCTGGGCAGGAAGTAGTCGCCCTGCCCGCCCGCACGCAGCAGTGGTCGGGCGCCGGCCGTGTCGTAGGTCTGGTCGTTGCGCAACAGATGGGTGGCGATGTGGATCTTGACCACCTCGCCCAGCACCATCCAGGTGTCGACGAGGTCGCCTGCGGCCGTACGTAATTGGAACGACTGGGTGGTTCGGCACTCGAAACTCACCGGACTCTCGCCGACCCGTGGCGGGGCCACGAGATCAGAGGCGAGGCGCGTCAGGCCGGCGACGTCGAACTCGTCCTCGCCGGCGGGCACCGCAGCCGAGGTGGCGTTCATCTGCTCGCCGAGATCGTCGGTGGCGAGGTTCCAGACGAACTCGCCGGATTCGATCGCGTTCGCCGCGGTGTCCTTGTAACCGACGCTGGCGAAACCGACGATCGGCGGCGTGTAGTTGAAGAGGTTGAAGAAGCTGTAGGGAGCCAGGTTGCCGACGCCGTCGTCGGACACCGTCGAGATCCAGCCGATCGGCCGCGGCGCGACGATGGCATTCACCGGGTCGTGAGAGAGCCGGTGGCCCTGCGACGGCTCGTAGGAGTGGTAGGTCGTCACCATCGCCACGGTACGTCAGCCGTCACCCGTTCCATCGCCTGCGTAAGGTGAGGTGCGACCGACCACCGCGCACATCGACGATCGGGACCGCCGTGACCCTCTCCTCCGCCTCTGACCTGCGGACCTTCGCCAACATCCGGGACCTGGGCGGTATGCGGGTCGCCGGCGGCGGCGTCACCGCCGCCAACGTGCTGATCCGCAGCGATGCCCCGTATCCCGACGACGAGGACCCCGTCGGCCTGCCCTGGCCGCCGGCGACCGTCGTCGATCTGCGCGACCCCACCGAGCTGGGCCGGATGGCCGTCACCTGGCCGCCGAACGTTCGCGTCGTGCACCGTCCGGTGTCCTCGGGTGCCCGCGTCGACCGCCTCGCCGACACCGCGCTCGTCGAGATCTACACCGCGATGATGCGCACGGGCGGGCATCGGCTCACCGCCGCGCTGAACGAGTTCGACTCCGAGGGCGCGACGCTCGTGCACTGCGCTGCCGGCAAGGACCGGACCGGGGTGATCATCGCGATCGCCCTGCTGTTGGCGGGCGTCGACGAGGAAGCGGTCGTCACCGACTATCACCGGACCGAGGACGGCATCGCCGGGGTGTTCGCGCGTCTGCGGTCCCGCAAGCGGATCCCGGCGGGCACCACGCTGCACGCCCCGATCCTGCGCACCCCGCGCGAGGCCATCGAACTCGTCGTCGGGGACGTGACCGGTGCGCGCGGCGGTGCGTGGGGATGGTTCGAGGAGCACGGCGGCGACGTCGACCACTTCCGGGGCTGGGTCTCGAGGTTCGCGCGTCCTGAGGGCGAGGAGGCCGGGCGTGACTGACGAAAACACCACGGATGCAGCGCAATTCAGACCGGATGTCGTGGCAGCCGTACTTGCACACATGAATGACGACCACGCCGACGACTCGTTACTGATCTGCCGTGTGCTGGGCGGGCGGCCCGATGCGGTCGCGGCGCGGATGACCGGATTCGACCACGAGGCAGCGACGTTCGACGCCACGGTTCCCGAGGGGGTCGTCGGGGTGCGGCTCGCCTGGGATCGCCCGGTCCGCGATCGTGGCGACGTCCGCACCGCGGTCGTCGCGATGTTCCTTGCGGCGCAAGAACGTTCGGGTACCTCTGCGCCCTGAGGGTCACGTGCTCCCGCGAACCATCAGTTCGACCGGGAGGCGGCGGGATTCGACGTCCCGCCCGGCGGCGAGGTCGAGGAGGCCGCGCACCGCGGTCTCGCCGATCTCCCGAGCGGGGGAGCGGACCGTCGTGAGCGGCACGGGGAGCTGGGCGGCCACCGGGATGTCGTTGTAGCCGATCAGGGCGAGGTCGTCGGGGATGCGGAGGCCGAGGTCGCGGGCGACACCGAGGACTCCGATGGCGATGGTGTCCGACACCGCGAAGATCGCCCGGGGACGGTCCGGACGATCGAGCAATGCGCGCCCGGCCGCCGTCCCGCCGTGAACCTCGAAGTCGGAAGCGACGATGCGGTCGTCGGACAGCGTGATCCCGGCATCAGCCAGCTGGGCGCGGAACCCGCGGAGCCGGTCGGTGGCCGTCGTGGCGTGGCCGGGTCCGCCGATGACGGCGAGGTCGGTGTGACCGCGCTCCAGGAGATGTCGGGCGGCGATGCGTCCGCCGCGCACGTCATCGCCGCCGACGAAGGGGAGTCCGGCCTCGGCGTGCCGGGTGAGGGTGAGCATCGGGAGGTCGCCGACCCGCAGGGACTCCACGAAGTCCCGGCCCGGCAGGTGTAATCCGCTCAGCAGCAGACCGTCGACTTGCCGGCCGACGAGGAGTTCGATGGCCCGTCGCTGAGCGGCCTCCTCGTCGGGCGGGGATGACAGCAGGACCGAGTACCCGGCCCGGGTGGCGGCCTGTTCGATGCCCTGGTAGGTCGTGGCCACGACGCCGTCGGTGAGGCGGGTCATCACGACCCCGATCGTGGTGGTTCGGCGGGTCCGCAGGCTGGCCGCCCACACATTGCGCTGGTAGCCGAGTTGGTCGGCGACCTCCCGCACCCGCAGAGCCGACGCCGACCACCCGTCGGCGGGCTCGGACTGTCGCAGCACCCGGGAGGCGGTGGACACGTGTACGCCGGCACGCCGGGCGATCTCCTTCAGCGTGGGGGCGCGCTGACCACTGACCACGCTGATCCTCTCTCTTCCTGATTGACCCGATGGGCATCGAACACCTACCTTAGGCGATGCAAACGTTCGTGCAAACGTTCTCGTCGACGGCCCTCGGTCCGCGCGAGTCCCATTCTCGACGGAGGTCCGCCATGTCCCGCACCAGCACGTTGCCCCAGCTCTTCGCCCTGGACTCGTTGCTAGATGCCGACGAGATCGCGATCCGTGACAGCGTGCGGGACTTCGCGGCCTCGAAGTTGCGTCCGCACATCGCCGACTGGTTCGAGGATGCCCGGCTGCCGGCCCGCGACATCGCCCGCGAGCTGGGCGGACTCGGAGCGCTCGGCATGCACCTCGAGGGCTACGGCTGCCCCGGGATGAGCGCGATGTCCTACGGATTGACGTGCCTGGAACTCGAGGCCGTCGACTCCGGCATCCGCAGCCTGGTCTCGGTGCAGGGCTCGCTGGCGATGTTCTCCATCCACCACTGGGGTTCGGAGGAGCAGAAGAACGAGTGGCTGCCGCGGATGGCGGCGGGCGAGGCGATCGGCTGTTTCGGTCTGACCGAGCCCGACTTCGGGTCCAACCCGTCGGGGATGCGCACCCACGCCAAGCGGGACGGCGACGACTGGGTGCTCAACGGGACGAAGATGTGGATCACCAACGGTTCGATCGCCGACGTCGCGGTGGTGTGGGCGCAGACCGACCTCGCCGACAGTCCCGGCGGCATCCGCGGGTTCGTCGTCCCGACCGACATACCGGGGTTCTCGGCGCCGGAGATCACCAAGAAGATGTCGCTGCGCGCCTCGGTCACCTCCGAGCTCGTGTTCGACGACGTGCGCCTTCCCGCCTCGGCGATGCTGCCGAAGGCGGAGGGGCTGCGCGGACCGCTGACCGCTCTCGGCGAGGCGCGCTTCGGGATCATCTTCGGGGCGATGGGTGCCGCCCGCGACTGCCTCGAGGCGGCCATCGAGTACGCGCAGTCCCGCCAGGTGTTCGACAAGCCGCTGGCCGGCTACCAGATCACCCAGACCAAGATCGCCGACATGGCGCTCGAGGTGGGCAAGGGTCACCTGCTGGCCTACCACCTCGGCCGTCTGAAGGACCGCGGCGAACTCACGCCCGAGCAGGTCAGCACCGGCAAGCTGAACAGCACCCGCGAGGCGATCGCGATCGCCCGCGAATGCCGAACCATCCTGGGCGCGAACGGCATCACTCTGGAGTATCCGGTGATCCGGCACGCCAACAACCTGGAGTCGGTGCTCACCTACGAGGGGACCTCGGAGGTCCACCAGCTCACGATCGGGCGCGCACTCACCGGGTCGGCGGCGTTTCGCTGAGGCAGTCGGGCGCCTCGCGGTAACCACCGGCGCCCACGGAACGTGGCGCAGTGGGTTACGTTGGACGAGCACGCCGAACAATGCGCGTCCGTGGTCGTTCGCTCACGTCGGGCGTCGAAAGGGGTTCGACCATGACCGATCCGGCTGACGATGACGTTCACCGCAAGATCGCGGATCTGGCGCGTGAACTCCACGGCGACGACTCCGACGAGCAGGTTGCGAAGACGATCGTCGAGAACGCGCTGGTCGACATCCCCGGAGTCGCGTACGCCGGCCTCACCGTCGCAATCGACCGAAAATCGATCGCGTCGTTCGGGTCCACGCACGACGTTGCCGACGTACACGACCGTATTCAAGCGGAACTCGGTGAGGGACCGTGCATCTCGGCAGCGCTCGCCGATCGCATCGTCCGAGTCGACGACCTCGAGAACGAGCAGCGCTGGCCCGAATACCGCCGCCGCGCGCTCGTCGAGACGCCGATTCGTTCCGTCCTGTCGTTCCAGCTCTTCGCCGACACCACGTCGATCGGGGCGTTGAACCTCTACGCCGACGAGCCGTTCGCCTTCGACCTTCACGCCGAGGACATCGGGGTGGTCTTCGCGACGCATGCCGCCCTCGCGTGGAACAAGGTGAAGAAGGACAAGCAGTTCCACAGCGCCCTGGCCAACCGGGACGTCATCGGTCAGGCCAAGGGCATGCTGATGGAACGGTTCGACATCGACGCGGTGGCCGCCTTCGACCTGCTGAAGCGCCTGTCGCAGGACTCGAACACCAAGCTGGTCGACATCGCGCGGCAGATCACCGTCACACGGTGACCTGACGCGACCCTTCGAGGCTCGTCGCTTGCGCTCCTCGCACCTCAGGGGGCAGGAGACCCGCTCCCTGCATCTCACGGGGCAAGGTTGGTCACTCGGTGACGGTGAACTCCATCGTGCTCGGCCCGACCTGATCGTGCGTCAGAGCGCGTCCGGCGTCTTCGATGGACTCGAAAGTCTTGACATACGGCGCCATTCCGCAGAGTTCGAGGGGGCGGGTCACCGCGCGGCCACCCACGACCACCACTGGGACGAATCGGCGACCGGCGTCGTCGATGAACGAACGCAGTAGCACCAACCCGACGGTTCCGAAGAAGTTCAGGCCCGAGAAGTCGAGGACGATGCCGTCGACGGGGCCGCTGATCACGCGGTCGAGAGCGGCGGCGAAGTCGGCCGCCGAGTCGCGGTCGACGCTGCCGGAGAAGCCTTGCACGCAATACGATTTCGGGGAGACCAACTGGTGGGAATGGGCCTTCGGCGCGGACTCCGCAGTGGGATCGAACGCCGAACGAAAGATGGTTGAAGAGGTGAGAGCCATGATGTTCTCAATTCAGTCAAGTGCGTCTGGCCACGACCGTCACTTCTGGATCGGAAGCCTTGGTGCTGCACCGAATCGGCGTCAGTACCCCAAGTTCACGATCACCCGGTCAGAGGGATTGAGCGTGATGGTGGAAAGCGAGAAGGCCCTGGGCGCCCAACGCTCTAGAACGCAGCTTCTACCTGAACCGCATCTCTTACCCTACGTTGCACAAGAGCGACCTACAAGGTTGTGTCCACTTCGGCGGTTTCTATGCGGTGTGTTCCTGCCACGCGACGCCCTGACCAGCCGAGGGCCGCCGTGGCTGGACGCCGCCGGGCGACCGTGGTTGGGTGGACTCGGATATGCGTCGAACCCGGTGCGCACATCAGTCCTGTTCTGGATGCGGCACGAGGTCTGCGCATCGATCTCGAGCTGTCTTCGAAGTCTGGTGGTGAGAATGGCGTCGGGTGACCGGGGCGATCACGACGATTACAGTGATGTCCTTCCGGCTCTGCGGACCATGCACGAGGAGAAGGACGACGCTCGTCGTGCCCGGCTGCGGGAGGACGTCATCGCGAGGTGCCTGCCCCTGGCAGACCATGTCGCCAGGCGCTTCTCGGAGCGCGGGGAACCCATTGACGACCTGCGTCAAGTGGCGCGGATCGGTCTCATGCATGCCGTCGACCGTTTCGACGTCGAACGAGGCAATAATTTCCTGGCCTTCGCGGTCCCGACCGTCATGGGCGAGGTCAAGCGCTACTTCCGCGACAGCACCTGGTCCATCCGCGTGCCACGCCGGGCCCAGGAGGCGTCGCTCAACATCGCCAAGGCCAGTGAGGAGTTGCTGCAGTCTCTCGGACGGTCGCCGCGCCCGAGTGAGATCGCCCAGCACCTCGGGCTGCCCGTCAGCGAGGTGATCGAGGGCATGGTCGCCCGGTCGGCTTACACGGCGAGCTCGATCGATGCCGAAGCCGGTTCGTCGACCGACGGCTGGACGCTGGCCGACACCCTCGGCGACGAGGACGCGCGACTGGAACTCGTCGAAGAATTCGTCACGCTGCAGCCGGCCCTCGAGCGGCTGACCGAACGCGAGCGCACCATCCTCACGTTGCGGTTCTTCAAGTCCATGTCGCAGAGCGAGATCGCGCGTCAGGTGGGGATCTCCCAGATGCATGTGTCGCGCCTGCTGACGCGGATTCTCGAGACCTTGCGATCGGAAGTCGTCGATGACGATGACGAGAACTCCAGGCCGGGATCGCAGGCCGACAGCGAGCGTGCCGCGACGAAGAGCCGCGGCACGCCACGCGGGTTCACGGCTTGAGAATCACCTTGACCATCCCGTCGTCCTTCTTCTGGAATGTCTCGTAGGCCTTCGGTGCCTCGCTGAGCGGTAGTTCGTGGGTGGCGAAGGTGTCGACGCCCAACGGGTCGTCGTCGGTCAGCAGCGGCATGATGTCGTCGACCCAGCGCTTCACGTTCGCCTGACCCATGTGCAGCCGAATCTGCTTGTCGAACATGGTCAGCATCGGCAGCGGGTCGGCCGCGCCGCCGTACACCCCGGAGAGCGAGATCGTGCCGCCGCGTTTGACGATGTCGATCGCTGAGTAGAGCGCGCCCAGCCGATCGGTACCCACCTCCGACATCGCCTTGCGGGCGACGGCGTCCGGTAGCAGGCCGACGACGCTCTGCAGCGCCTTGTTGATAGGCGACCCGTGGGCCTCCATGCCGACAGCGTCGATGACCGAATCGGTACCCAGTCCTCCGGTCAGGTCGCGGATGGCGTCGCCGACGTTGTCGACGGCGTCGAAGTTCACGGTCTCGATGCCGCGGGCCTCCGCCCGGGCGAGTCGCTCGGGCACGCGGTCGACGCCGATGACCCGCGCTCCCTGGTGCGTGGCGATGCGGGCAGCCATGTCGCCGATGGGGCCGAGGCCCAGCACCGTGACGGTTCCGCCCTGGGGGATCTCGGCGTAGGCGACGGCCTGCCAAGCCGTCGGCAACACATCGGAGAGATAGACGTACCGCGAGTCGGGCTTCTCCAGCGGCACCTTGATGTGGGTGAACTGGGCCTGCGGCACGCGCAGGTACTCGGCCTGCCCGCCGGGCACGGAGCCGTAGAGCTGGGAGTAGCCGAACAGTGCGGCGCCCGTCCCCTGTTCGGTGACGCGGGTCGTCTCACACTGCGTCATGAGTCCGTCGTGACAGAAAAGACACGTGCCGCAGGCGATCTGGAAGGGGATGACCACCCGGTCGCCGACCCGCAGGTCGCCGGTGTCGCTGCCGACCTCCTCGACGATCCCCATCGGCTCGTGCCCGAGGATGTCGCCGGCCTGCATGAACGGGCCGAGAACTTCGTAGAGGTGGAGGTCCGACCCGCAGATGTTGGTCGAGGTGACCTTGATGATGGCGTCGGTGGGCTCGATGATCTTGGGGTCGGGCACGGTCTCGACCGACACGTTCCGCTTGCCCTGCCAAGTGACTGCACGCATTCTCTAGGCCTTTCCGTTGTCGGCTCGACGCTCTTCGCGAATCTCCTCGAGGCGGTCGTCTCGTCCTCGTTCACTCTTTCCGGCGTGTTCCACCGGGAAGTCGTGGAACCGCTCCTCATAGCGTTCGGCTTCCTCGGCGGTGGTCTCGGGCTGGATCGGGTCCTGATGGGCCCGATCGCCGTCGCGGGCTGCGCGACGTCGCAGCAGGACACGGCTGCCGATCAGCAGTCCGATCGCGATCAGACCCATGACGACGGCGCCGACCGCCAGCCACACCGTCGCATCGCGGTCGGTCGCACCGGCGGCGATGGCGATGCCGGCGAGCACCAGCATGAGTCCGAGGCAGACGAAGCCGAGTAGGCCGACGGCCTTCAGTCCTCGCGACTTTCGTGCCGGGCGCCGCGCGATGGCCTCACGCGACGCGACTTCTCGTTCGGGTGTCAGATCTGGCATGGTGCACTCCCTGCGCTGTCTGGTCGGGGCTCGGTGGCCGGCGTGCTCGACACCGGCCTCGGTGCGGAGGGTTTACCGCGAGCGGCGGGCGATGAAACGTCGCCTCACCGCGACCGCGTCGGTCATGGGACGGATGGAGACGTGAATCTCATCGAGTCATGATCTGGGTAAACGCTCTGCTAACGTGTCGACACGTGTTCGGGGGGCACGTTCAGCGCGGCAAGGTCCTCCGGCCGCGGTTTGGAACACGGAATCACGGGGCACTCATGACCAGACCAGCCGAGATCGGCACCACCAATCAACGGGCGAAGAAGACTCATTTGATGACCGATTCCGACGCGACGTCCCAGCTATCGATCGACGGCGGTACGCCGACGGTCCTGCGGGTTCCGGCCGCCACCGATCGTCTCGCGCTGATGCGCGCTCTGGTCGAGACCGCGCTGTACATCGACGACTGGGCGCTCGACGACGTCATCGACGCCAAGGTGGCCGTGGACGAGATCTGCTCGCAGATCATCTCCGCCGCCGCTGAGGAGTCGTCCATCGAACTGACCCTGCACATGTCGTCGCAGGGCGTGATCGGCGAGATCCGAGGCGAGCTCGTCCCGGACGTGACCCTGAAGCAGTCGACTTTCGGATGGCGGATCGTGCAGACCGTCACCGACACTCACACGATCTCCTACGACGAACCGCTCCCGGGTGCCGCCTCCCGCGGCGTCGTCATCGGGTTCTCGAAGTTCCGTCGCTGACCCGGAGCCACTCGTCGCCTGCGGTGTCGTAGGCGACCAGGCCGCGGTCGGCGAACGCGCGCAGCCACCCCTCCATGGGCCAGGTGCCCCATCGCCGGTAAAACACCCGTGCGTTGCGGAGGATGTCCGCAAGGTGTTCGACCGGCGGGTTCGAGACCGGATGGTGCTGGTGGTAGGCGTGTGCGCCACCAACCCAGGCGATCCGAAACCCGTTGTCGCGCGCGGACATCGCGAAGTCCGTGTCCTCGCCGCCGTAACCGCGGTAGCCGGGGTGGAAGCCGCCCAGGGCGAGCCAATCGGTCGCCCGGACCGCGAACGACAGCGACCAGAAGAGCATCAGCTCCGATGAGAGTTGTGTCTGCCCGGTTCCCGGTGACGGACGCGCCGGGTGCGGATCGGTGAACCGGGCGAGCTCGCGCGCATCGAAGGTCGGCTGGTCGCAGGGGAGGTAGGTGACCGGGCCGCAGTAGAGGACTTTCAGGTCCGGTGTCGCCGTGCACGAGCGGAGGTAGCGCTCGAGCATGTCCGGGCCGGGGATGCAGTCGACGTCGAGGAACACCAAGAGCGAGGCCCCCGCGGTCATGGCGGCCGTGGCGCCGGCGTTCCGGGCATCGGCGAGTTGCAGGGTGTCCGGGTCGTCGTTGGCGAACCGGATGACCTCCACCGGATGACCGTCGGTGACAGATGTGATGTCGGGGTCGTCCATGGCCACCACGTAGTGCAGGTCGGGCCGCCGGGTCGAATGGGCGAACGCCTTGAGTTGTCGTCGAAGGTGGCGGTGCCGCCCCGACACGATCGTGATGACGGCGGCCACCTCGGGGACGCCGGTCATCGGTGCGCGACCGCCTCGATCGCCCGCGCCGCACGTTCGGCGGCGCCGGCGGTGTGCCACCGCGACCACTCCGGCGACGAACTCCCGGCGGTGTCGAGAATCGAGCGCCAGCGTTCGGCGGACGGCCATGACGACGTGACGAGGGCGAGTTCGGAGCGTGCGAGGGTGTTGCCGGTTGCCCGTTGTTCGGCGAAGGGTCGGTCCTCGGGGATGACCACCGCCGGGCGCCCGGCCGCGGCGGCGTCGGCCACGCTTCCCTGACCCGCGCCGATGACGGTCACCCGCGCGCTGCACAGGAAGGGCCACGGGTCGTCGACCCACGTTCCGAAGGCGGGTCCGAGCCCGACGACGGTGTGCTCCGGGAGCTCCTCGCCGAGTGTGGTCGCCGGATGCGGGGCACCCGGTACCCCGCCCGCGCCGGTGACGACGAGGATGTCGGCGGCGAAGGTGGGGTGGGACACGGGGAGTCGTCCGTCGAACCGCGAGATACCGCCGGTGAAGACCGTTTTCGGCAGATGCTCCCGGAGCCAGTCCGGTTGATACAGCTCGGCGGGCCAGGGCGCGATGATCGCATCGGCCGCCCGGTAGGCGAGCTGATGCGGCAGATCGTCGCGAACGCCGGGCTGCGCCGTCACGATCACCGGCACGCCCATCAGCCGGAGAAAGAGGGTGACTTCCACCGATACGTCGACGACGACGGCGGCCGGTCGGCGCGTCTCGACGAACTCGGCCAGCTGCGCCATGCGTGTGCGTAGTCCGCCGTCGTGCCGTGGGGCCCAGTGCAGCAGGCCGCCGGCGTCGACGTCCCGCGGCTGCGGGTCGGCGTCGTCGCGCTCGAGCGTGATCACCTCGCTGAACACCGGGGCGGTCAGCGACGCGCTGGTCAGCGCGACGACGTCGGTGCCGAGGTGGCCGGCGACGGCAGTGGCCCGGGAACAGTGTCCGCGGCCCTGATGGTGAACGTAGTAACCGATCACACCCCGACCTCCCGGGGGAGCGAGGAGTCGGCCAACGGGCGCCCGGCGACCAGATCGGCGTAGATGTCGAGGTACCGATCGATCATCGCGATGTCCGTGCAGTGGTCCTCCGCGCGCCGACGCACGAGGCCCCGGTCGAGGGTGAGCGCATCGTCCACCGCGAGGGCCAGCGCGTCGATGTCGCCCGGCGGCACGAGGACGCCGGCGTGCTCGCCGACGATCTCGGGGATACCGCCACGGGCGAAGCACGCCACCGGGGTGCCGCAGGCAAGGGATTCGGCCACCACGAGGCCGTAGGGCTCGTCCCACACCGGGGTCACCAGGGTCGCGCCGCAGGAGCCGACCAATCGCGCCAGGTCGTGCTGGTGGAGGTGTCCCTCATAGTGGACGAGCCCGCCCAGCGACGGGGCGATCTGTTGCTCGAAATACGTTGTGTCGCTGGTGGGTCCGGCCAACCGGAGCCGACGACCCGCGCGCTGGGCGGCCTCGATCGCGAGGTGGGCGCCCTTCTCCGGTACGAACCGGCCGAACCACACCAGGTCGTCTCCGCCGGGGCCGGCGGGCCAGCGGTCCAACTGAACCCCGTTGTGCACCACCGGGATCTCGCCGAGCACATGCGACCAGGACTGTGCCGTGTGCCGACTGACGGCGACACAACGCGTACCGGGCGCAAGGGTCAGCGCGGACTCGAGCCACGGCGTCGGCGGGGTGTGCAGCGTGGTGACCATCGGGGTCTCGACGGCCGGACCCATGGCGACCGGGAGGTAGTGCAGGCTGTGATTGTGGATCACGTCGTAGTCGCCGGGGTTGTTGGTGAACGACAGCATGAGCGACAGGTACGCGTGATGATCCTGCAGTGCTTCGAGTTGGGGCATCGACACATCCGAGCGTGCGGCCGCGGAGGGCTCGAACAACTCGCCGCGCAGGCGATCCGAGTCGACCGGCAGATCGCTGCCCGCGCCCGCGAACAGCGTGACCTCGTGACCGGCGAGGGTGAGGGCGCGAGTGAGATGCCAGACGTGGGCCTCGAGTCCGCCCGCGAACGGCTGCGCGATCGGGTAGCGGCTCGACGCGACGATGGCGATCCTCAACGTGTCACGCATCCAGAGCCCTGGTGTAGAGGGCGGCGTGCTGCTCGGCGAGCGACTCGCGCTGCGCGCGCCGGTCGGGCCACGAGGCCGCCGCGGGACGAGCCGAATATGCCTGTGCCAGAGCAGAAACGAGTGAGTCCGGATCGAAGGTGTCCTCGGTGAACTCGAAGGACAGGCAGTCCTGCTGCTCGCGGTAGAAGCCGCAGCTCGGCGCGATCACGGTGGTTCCGAGATCGTGGCAGGCCTCGAGCCACCCGGAGTGGGTACCGAATCGGTACGGCAGTACCGACACGTCCACGCTCCGCAAGTAATCCCACAGCTGATCGTCGGAGAAGTACTCGTGCACGAGTACGCGCGCATACGGATGCCGGGAGAGTGCCAGCGCCGTGGTGCCGAAGTCCGGGTTGTACGCGTGCTTCCCGGGGACGAACACCTCGTCGTGGAGGTTGATCTGAACCGTCATGTCCGGGTAGTCCGCGGCCGCCTCGAGCAGGGTCATGATCACCGGCAGCGGATCCATGTTGGCGCGAATGCTCTTGGCGTGCACCCCCACCACGAAGTCGTCGGCGTGCGGCGCGCGCGGACCGAATCGGCCGGGCGGCACGACATGCGGGTGAGGCAGCACGGTCGCCTTGCGCTGCCAGCGGCGCGCGATCTCCCGGGAGACGCCGGGGGTCAGGGTGATGACCTCATCCGCCGCCGGTACGAGGATGTCCAAGACCTCCTCGTGGCGTCCCGGTTCGGGGTGATGCGGATTGCGCAGATCGTGCAGCGTGTACACGAGTGGTTTGCCGTGGGTGCGCAGCTCGTCGATCACCTTCGACATCTCGGCCGGCTCGACGGCGTCGAACCCGAAGTGGAGGTGGAAGACGTCGAACTCGTTGTGGTTGCGGGCGATCCACGCGGGGTCGAGCATCAGCGGGGGCCACCAGCCGCCCGGCACCTTGGCGCCGTCGGCCGGAACCGGGTCGGGCAGGCGGACGACCGAGACCGGGCCGGAGTCGAGCCCGCTGACCGTCCCGTTCAGCGGCGACAGGTGGCGGACGTACACATGGGAGTGCGGCACCGACGCGACGCGCACGCGGGTCGCACCGCCCCTCCGCGAACCGAGGCCCGCCGACATCGTCGACAGACCTCGTGTCGTGTTCGACCCCGTTGTCTCGAGGGTTGCTGTTCCGCCTGGCTGCGCACTGCTCACTGCCACATCCGTTCACTAGGGTCGCAACGGCTGTGTTCTCAACCGGGCCTGCACGATCGCGGCCTCGGCGAGCCGCAGATGACTGCCGGTTTCCGGCACCTATCTCGTGCCGGTCCGGATACCCCGGAATGTCGGCGGTGAAACCGCCCGTGGACGCGATGAACGGTGGTGCGTCGGTGCTACTTCGAGGACGAGGCGTTCTCGTCGTCGAAGCGGTGTGCGTTGAGCAGCAGATGGTCGAACGACTGCCGGACCGGGTCCGGTAGCACCACGTATCGGTGGACGCCGGTGACGATCGACCGCGCGAGCTCGTTCACCTTGACGTTGGCCGTCTGCGAACGCCAGCGCATGACCTCGAACGCGCGATCGGCGCTCACGCCGTAGGCCAGCGAGATCATGCCCTTGGCCTGCTCGATGACGCCCTGGTGCTCGCGGAATCGCGCGACGTGCTCGTCGACGCGGTCCTTGACGGCCTTCTCCTCGATTGCCGTCAGATCGAGATAGAACCCCTCGGCGCCGATCACGGCGCCGGATTCGTCGGTGAGTTGCTGCGACACCACCGCGACGTGGCGGACCTCACCTTTGGTGTCGACGATGCGATGACGGCTCGAGAACGGGATCCGGCGGTCGAGCATCGTCGCGAGCAGCTCTTCGAACGACTGCCGGTCGTCCGGGTGCTTGTGCCCCGCGATCAGCTCGGTCGTCGGAGTGACCTCACCGGGCCGATAACCATGCATCTCGGCGACCTCGTCGGACCACTCCCATTCCTGGGTGTCGAACAAGAACCGGAAGCTGCCGACGTGACTGATACGGGACTCGCCGGCGGTGTGATCGTTGGCGTCTGTCACCCTCACCCCTACAAACCACAAATCAACAGGAATGCCAGCGGTCTCGGGCGAAAGATGAGCTTACCTGGCTGACGCATTTGGCGGGAATCGACCCGGTGCGTGTCCCGGGGCAGGACTCGCGGAGATCGTTTCGGTGCCGTGTCTCGCGGGTATCCGCCGTACTCGCAGGGCCGACGGCGAGACCCGGCCCGACCGACACCGATCTCGGCTACGGCCAGGAGGACGAGAATGAGTACCGACAACGTGGGCGACAGTGCGACAGCGGCATCCGAGGGAATCAACCCCGATCTGACGTCGACAGCCGGTTTCGAGGATCTCGACGAGGACCGGCTCGGTCAGGACCCGCTCGAGGAGGGGATGGACCCGCCCGAGGACTGGTCGGCCAGTGATCGGACCGGCACGACCGCCCGGGAACAGCGGGAAGGCGAGTCCCTCGACGAGAAACTCGACCAGGAGATCCCCGACCCGAACCCCTGACGACGTCCGCGCCCCGGTCCGCGCCGATGTTTCCGCACGCTTCTCAGCGGGCACCATCTCGATCATGAGCGACCAGAACCCCGAGCACGAACCGAAGACGATCTCCTACCCCGGTGAGACCGACGAGATGGGCGAACGTCCCCGGGACGAGATGCGTGACTATCGCGGCCGCGATCTGCTGGCCGGCAAGACCGCCCTCATCACGGGCGGCGACTCGGGTATCGGCCGTGCGGTCGCGGTCGCCTTCGCCAAGGAGGGCGCCGATGTCGCCATCGCCTACCTGGAGGAAGACAACGACGCCCGCCACACGGTCGAGCTCATCGAGGCCGAAGGACGGCAGGCCCGCGCGTACCGCGGCGACCTCGCCGACCCGGCGCACTGCGCCGACATCGTGAAGCGGACCGTCGACGAACTCGGCGCATTGGACATTCTGGTGAACAACGTCGCCTACCAGGAGATCGTGGACGACTTCCTGGAGCTGACGCCGGAGCAGTGGCGGCGCACCTTCGACGTCAACATCGACAGCTTCTTCCACACCACGCGAGCGGCGGTGCCGCACCTGACCGGCGGCGGCGTCATCATCAACACGTCGTCGATCAACGGTCTGCGTGGCAACGACAGCCTCATCGACTATTCGGCCACCAAGGGCGCGGTGCTGGCCCTGACCTACTCGCTGGCGCAGGCGCTGATGGAACGGAAGATCCGCGTGAACTGCGTCGCGCCGGGCCCGGTCTGGACGCCGCTGATCCCGGCGACGATGCCGGCCGAGGCGGTCAAGGACTTCGGCACCCAGGCGCCGATGGGACGGGCGGCCCAGCCCGACGAGATCGCACCGTCGTACGTGTTCTTCGCGGCCGAGCAGCTCTCGTCCTACTACACCGGCGAGGTGCTGGCCCCGATCGGCGGCGAGACGCTGCCGGGGTAGGCCGCCTGGTCAGGGCACCGGCAGCGGCGCCAGGCTGTTCCCGCGCGGCAGCGAACCGCAGTTGCTCTGTGTCGGGGCACCCGCGAACCGCTCGGTGAGGTACTGCAGTGCCAGCGGTTCGAACGGGAGGAACGCCTCCTGATGGGTCAGGCCGTTGAGCTGCCGGTAGGTGATGTCCACGCCGCGTGAGCAGTACTCGTTCGCGAGGCCGATCACGTCACCGGTGATCATCAGGGTGTCCCCGATCGCGTTGTAGTGACCCACCGCGAGAAGCATCCTCGTCGACGGGGTGCCCGACCGTCCCATGATGTTGTCGTTGATCGCCCGCACCACCTGCGGCACGTCGAGCAGGCCGGCGTACGGCGGCCTGACCATGTCCGCGCTGGTGAGTCCCGGATACTTAGACGCGAACTCCGAGATGCACTCGTCGCTGACGTCCTGGGCGACCTGTCGGCCGCGGGTCGAGAGGAACGTCGAGGTGTCGAGCCGGTAGGTCCGCTGGTAGGCGACCACGAGCGCCGGGATGACACCCGCCCACTTCGCACTTCCGTTGATGTAGGGCAGGTTGTGCGCGAGGTCCACCGGCAATCCGCCCGCGGCGGCGCCGACGATGTTCAGTTCGGGCGCGTAGCGCGGCGCGACCTCGGCGCCGAACTGCGTGGGGATGGACCCGCCGGAATATCCGACGAGGCCGACCGGGGTCGACCGCGGCAGCCGCAGGAACGACTGTGCGGCGCGGACGCCGTCGAGTGCGGCATAGCCCGACTGCCGGCCGATGGTCCACTGCAGCTTCTCGCCCTCGTAGTCCGGGACCACGACGGTGTACCCAGCGGCGAGATAGCCTGCGATGACGCCTTGTTCGGCGGTTGCGGTGCCGTTGGTGTAACCCCCGCTGAGCGTGTACGACGGATCGCACTGAGACCCGAGCGCGTCGTAGGCCATGTGGTACGAGACCAGGCGCGTCGGGCCCGGGATCAGCGGTCGTAGCACGGTCGCGACCGTCACCACGCTCCCGCCGAACTGGTCGGTGGTGCGATAGAGCACCTGGGAGCCGGTGATCGGGGTGGACATCGTGGGCGTCTGGAACCGCATGGGACGGCTGCGGAGCACCGCTCCGGGAGCCACGCCCGACAGTGAGGCGTTGTAACGGTAGAACGGGTCGGCCGACGGCAGTGGCGAGCCCGGCCCGGGTGCGGCCTGGGCGGGGGGCGTGCCCGCGAACACGCCGAGCAGCACGCCGACAACCACACCGATGACACCCACGCGCAGCCAACTCGTGCGCACCCCGAACGACATGGCTCATCTAAGCACCGAATGGGTGTCTGCGTCAGCGATCGAGCAGGCGGATGTCCGTTTTCGGCTCTGTCACCCCTACGGTGTGCGGGTGGGCAGGGCAGGAGTGAGCAGACCGACCAAGATCGCATGGACGGCCCTCGCGGCCGTCGTCGTCGTCCTCGGTGTCGCGGTACTCATCGACCGCGAACCCGCGCCTGCCCCGGCGGACACCGCCGTCGCGGCCGATCTCGTGGTGCGCCTGGACAGCCACCGCCTAACGTCGCCGGAACGTGAGCGGGCGCGTTTTGTCGAGTTCCTCGACTTCGAGTGTGAGGCCTGTGGCGCGGTCTACCCGATCATCGAAGATCTCCGGCGCACCTACGGCGACCGGATCACCTTCGTGGTCCGCTACTTCCCGATGCCCGGGCATCTCAACGCCGAGCGCGCGGCCCGCGCCGTCGAAGCGGCTGCACAGCAGGGCCGATTCGAGCAGATGTACCAGCGCATGTTCACCACCCAGGCCCGATGGGGGAGCAGCGGGCTCCCGCCGACGACGTGTTCCGTGGTTTCGCGATCGATCTCGGGCTGGACATGACGGCCTTCGACGCCGCGTACGACAGTCCCGCCACGCTGGAGCGGATTCGTGCCGATGTCGCCGATGGGTTGGCCCTGGGCGTACAGGGCACCCCTACGTTCTTTCTCGACGACCAGCGCTTGGTGCCGACCACCGTCGACGACCTGACCGGAGCGCTGGAACGGGCGGCCACCGGCTGAGGCTACGGGCGGGGGAGACCGTGCGGCACCGACCGGGACTGAAACATGGGATGTTAGGTTGTTTGCGTGTCCGGACAGATCACCCCACCTCGCCGGACGAGCGAGCTCGTCGTGCAGCGCATGCAGGAGTTGATCGCGGACGGCACCTGGCCCCTGGGCGAACGGATCCCCGCCGAGCCCGAGCTCGTGGCGCAGTTCGGCGTCGGCCGCAACACGATCCGGGAGGCCGCCCGGGCCCTGGAACACGCCGGCATGCTCGAGCCCCGGCGGGGCGACGGCACGTATGTGCGCGGCCGGAGCCCACTCGCCGGTGCGATCGCGCGGACCTCCGCGCCGTCGGAGCTCCGGGATCTGCTCGAAGTGCGACGTGCTCTCGAGAGCGAGGCCTCGGCCGGTGCGGCCGCCCGGGGCGACGCCGCCGACGTCGAACGTCTCCGCCTGTTGCTGGCGCGCACCGAGGACGCGATGGCCGACGGTGACCTGGATCGATACACCGAGGCGGACATCGCATTCCACGCCGAGCTCGTCGTCGCGTCCCGCAACGCGCTGCTCATCGCGATGTACGACGGAATCGCCGAGGCGATCGCCCGTACTCATCCGTCGGTCTTGCGACGTCCGCTGGCCGAGCAGTCGCACCCGCGCGGTCATCGAGATGTCGTCGACGCGATCGAGCGCGGCGACGCCGACGCAGCGCGCGCGGCGGTGTACGCCTACGTCGACTCCACCGAGGTGTGGGGATGAGTGCGCAGGCGCTGTCCACGCGCGAGAAGTCCGCCGTCGGGGTCATCGTCACCGCGGTCGGAGTGATGTTGGTCGCCGCGAACCTGCGACCGGCCGTGGTGGCCGTCGGACCGCTCATCGGGGTGATCTCCGACGACGCCGGCTTCAGCAGCGCCGTCGCCGGTCTGCTGACCGCGCTGCCGGTGCTGTTCTTCGGGATCTCGGCGCCGGTGGCTCCCCGTCTGGCCAACCGGTTCGGCATCGAACGGGTCATCTTCGGGGCCCTGCTCGTCTTGATCGTCGGCATCCTCGTCCGGCTCATCCCGTCGCCGGCCGCCCTGTTCGGGGGTTCGGCGGTCATCGGCGCCGCCATCGGCACCTGCAACGTCGTGCTCCCGGCGCTGATCAAACGCGACTTCGCGCACCGCTCCGGGCTCATGACCGGCCTCTATTCGATGACTCTCTCCGGCGGGGCGGCGGTCGCGTCCGGGGTGAGCGTGCCGATCAACGACGCACTCGGCGGGGACTGGCGGCTGGCGTTGGCCGCGTGGTCGCTGCTCGCGCTGGTCGCCGTGGTCGTCTGGATTCCGCAGCTGCCGCTGGTTCACCGGGTGACCTCGGCGGCGCCGACATCGTCGTTGCTGACGAACCCGATCGCGTGGGCGATCACGGTCTTCATGGGCACGCAGTCGCTGATCTTCTACACGTTCGTGGCCTGGCTGCCGCAGTACCTCGTCGACGCCGGCATGTCGCCGTTGCGGGCGGGTGCGGTCCTGGCGTCGGCGCAGGTGGTCGCCCTGATCATGTCGCTGGTCGCGCCGATCGTCGCCGGCCGCTTCGCCGGTCAGCGGGTGGTGACCCTGTCGGTGATCGCGGTCTGCGCCGTCGGCTTCGTGGGTCTGCTGAGCACTGATGTCTGGCCGGGATTCTGGGCGGCCTGTGTGATGGTCGGGCCCGGTTCGTCGATCAGTCTGGCCCTTCTCTTCATGGTGCTGCGCAGCTCGGGATCGAACAGACGGGCCAGGTGTCCGGGATGGCGCAGTGCGTCGGCTACCTGGCGGCGGCGGCCGGCCCGATCATCATCGGCGCCATCCATGACGTCACCGGCTCGTGGACTCTGGCCATGGCGGTGCTCGGTCTCGTGCTGGTGCCCCAGGCGCTCTCCGTCCTCGGCGCCGCCAAGGACGTCAAGATGACCGGTTGACGAGGTCTGCGCCGGGACCCGGACAATTCGTCGCACAGTCGGTATCGGTCAGCCCTGACCGCTAATCTGTCGCCATGCATTGTGTGGTCGTGGGTGGGGGACTGGCCGGACTGGCGTCGGCGGTCTGGCTGTCGGAGGCGGGGCAACGCGTCACCCTGCTCGAACGGCGGGGTTCACTCGGCGGACGCACCATCTCGATGCCGCTGCACGCCGTCGACGACGTGCCCGACAACGGGCAGCACGTCTTCGCCAGCGGGTACGAGCACCTTATGCGCTATCTGGACAGCGTCGGTACGCGGGAGCACGTGGCCTTCCCGGGTCACATGACGGTGCGAATGCCCGGTGGGGCGACGCGCCGATCGGCGTTCACCGGCCTGCCCGGACTGCGGGCCGCGCTCGGCGACCTGCCCGGGGTGACCGGCCTCGACCGGTTGCGCACGGCGCGTGCGCAGATGAGGTTGATACGGCAGGCATTTCGGCAACCCGACTGGCTCGACGAGGTCACCGCCGACGAGTGGTTCCGTCGCATCGGACTGCCGCAGTCGGCCCGGGATGCGTTGTGGGACGGCATCGTCATCGGCCTCACCGGCGACAAGCCCGACATCTCCTCGGCCAAGGTCCCGGCCGATCTGCTCGTCACGGGAGCCCGCCGGGCGCGCGAGACGCGTACGCCGATCTCGATCGGGTATCCCACCGTCGATCTCGACACGTTGTTCATCGACGGCGCCGAGAAGCGCTTCGCCGACGCCGGTGTGGAGGTCCGACACCGGGCGGTGGTCTCGTCGATCGACGTCACCGACGGGACGGTGAGCGGGGTGACGCTGGCCGACGGCGAGAAGATCGCAGCCGATGCCGTCATCTGCGCGGTACCGGTGTGGAGCGTGAAGGGTCTGCTCGACCAGGTGCCCGGGCACGAGCGGATCTATCGCGCCGTCGAGAACCTGACCCCGGTGCCCATCGTCAGTGTGAACCTCTATCTCGACCGCTCGATCGGGATGACCGACTGGGGCGAGATCCTCTACGGCGGTGAGGGAGTGCTCGAACAGGTCTGGGACCGCCAGCGCATGCACGGGCGCGAACCACGCGACAACTACTTCTACTCGACGACGGTGTCGGCGTCCTACGATCTGATCTCGAAGACGAACGCCGAGATCACCGAGATCCAGATGGACATGCTGCGCCGCTACTTCCCGCAGGCGGCGAACGCGCAGGTGGTCCACAGCCACGTGGTCCGGATGCCGAAATCGACCTTCGCGCAACGACCCGGGACCGCCGGCCTCCGCCCAGACCAGCGCACCGAGGTCGACGGCCTCGCCCTCGCCGGTGACTGGACCCGCACCGACTGGACCACGACGATGGAGGGCGCGTGTCAGAGCGCGGCGCGGGCCGTCGACATCATCCTGGAGTTCGCCCGGCTCGGTTGAGTCGAGGACTTTCTCCGCGGCGCATACCAGCATGGTTGCGGGGGTTTGTCGTCCCTGGCAGGGTGCACATATACGGCCGTTTCCCGAAGGGCGTGCAGAACTCCGCGCCGCGGACGCCGTACCTCGCGACGCGTCGTCGTGCGACGGTCGCGCACAACACAATCACCTTGCCTGCCGCCGGGGCAGAACTGCTCCGCGAGCGGCCCGCCGGATGAGGGAAAGGATCGTTGCGATCGTGGTAACTCACACAGCAGCCAGAACTCCAGAAGCCGCCGATGTCTCGCCCGGCGCGCAGTCGACGAGCACACCCGTCGACGTCTACCGCACCCGGCTCGCGCAGCGCAGCCAGATCGAACCGCGCCCACACAACACCGTGTGGGGGAGCATGGGAAACCCGGGCCCGCTGTCCGCGCCCGAACTCCGGCACTATGCCGATCGCGGATACCACACGGAGACAAACATTCTCTCGGACGCCGACATCGCCGACTGCCTACGCGAGGTGGAGTCCATCACCGAGCGGCTCGGCGACGACGATCGGGTGATCCGCGAATCATCGAGCGGGCAGGTGCGATCGCTGTTCGCGGTGCATCAGCTCAGTGACGTCATCGCCGAGATATGTTCGCGTGAAACGATTGCCGGGGTGGCCCGGCAGATCCTCGACGACGACGTCACGATCCACCAGAGCCGCATCAACCTGAAACCCGGGTTCGCGGGCGGTCCGTTCTACTGGCACTCGGACTTCGAGACGTGGCACGCCGAGGACGGCATGCCCGCCCCACGTGCGCTGAGCGTCTCGCTGGCCTTGACGCCGAACCACACCACCAACGGTCCGCTGATGATCATCCCGGGATCACACCGCCGGTTCGTCAGCTGCGTGGGCGAGACACCTGATGACTACCACCGGGAATCGCTGACGTCGTATCGGCCGCCATTCGGGACACCGGAGGAGGAGGATGTCGCGAGCCTCGCCGACGAACTGGGCATCGACACGATCACCGGCCCCGCCGGGTCCGCACTGTATTTCGACTCGAACTGCATGCACGCGTCCGGCGGGAACATCACGCCCTTCCCGCGCAGCAATCTGTTCGTCGTCTTCAACGCGAAATCGAACGCCCTCCAGGCGCCGTTCGGCGGGACCGAGCCACGCCCGGATCATCTGGCGCACAGGTGAGTTCGTCGTCCCCTGCTCCCTGAGGTGCGAGCGGCACGGCCCTGCTCCTTAACCCGAGAGAACGACCTGCCCCCTGCTCCCTGAGGAGCGCCCGGAGCTTGCGGAGGGCGCGTCACGAAGGGTCCCGTAACGTGTCTCGCCAGACCCTTCGTGACGCTCGCAAGCTCGCTCCTCAGCTCAGGGAGCGGAGGGGTCACAGGTGAACGACCTTCAGAACCCCGTCGACGAGCCCAGGTCCGGGGCCGGCCCGGCGAAGTAGTGCTCACCGTCGAAAATGGCCGGCAGGCCGGCGGCCAGGTAGGTGCCGATGCCGGGCTGCTCCAGCTCGGTGAAGAGCGGATTGCGCTGCAGAACACCTGATTCGACGACCTCGTCAAAAGTCCGGTAACGCTCCCAGAGCACGGAGGTCTGCGCCAGCGCGGCCTCGACCTCGACAGACGTGTGTCGCGCGAACCACGCCGCGAACAGCGGTGTGAGGACACCGCGGTGAATGTACCGGTCGTCCTCCCTGACGAAGTCCGCTCCCAGCGCCCGTTCGACGGCCGCGACCGCCTCGCCGGTCCCGGTCATCTCGACCAGCCCGCGGAAATGCCGCGGGGTCAGGGCGACGAGCATGAAGCGAGAGTCATCCGCGGTGACGAAATCGGTTCCGTAGGTGCCGTATACGTCGTTCCCGGTGGCCGGTCGGGTGTCGCCACTCAGCTGCGGTTCGGTGAGATAGCCGAGCGTCCCGGCGATGGCGAGAGCGGTGTCCTCCAGGGGCAGGGTGATCTGCGCCCCCATCCCGTTCTGGTCGCGGCGCCGGACGGCGGCCGTGATCGCCAGTGCGGCATAGAGGCCGCACGCGACATCCCACGCCGGCAGTACGTGATTGACGACGCCGGCGTAGTCGGTGGGGCCGGTGATCGACGGGAATCCGAGTGCCGCGTTGACTGTGTAGTCGACTCCGGGAGTGCCGTCGGTCCGGCCGAGCAGTTCCAGGGTGATGACGTCGGAGCGCCGCGCCGACAGCGTCTCGTGACTCATCCACGACCGTCCGCCCGCGTTGGTGACCAGGATTCCGCCGCCCGGCCCGCTGTCGATGACAAGATCCTGGATCATTCGCTGTCCCTGGGGGTCACGGAAGTCGACGGTGACGGACTTCTTGCCGCGGTTGAGCCCGGTCCAGTAGATCGAGTTGCCGTCATCGGTGACCGGCCAGCGGTTGATGTCGGCGGCCCCGCCGATTGGGTCGACCCGGATCACCTCGGCGCCGAGCTGCGACAGGGTCAGGCCGCACAGGGGTGAGGCGACGAAGCTCGACACCTCCACGACGCGGAGGCCTTCGAGCGGACGGGGATGCGAGCTCATGCGCGGAAACTCCTGGAGTGGAATGGGGGATTCGGCAGACGATCAGGCCATCAGGACGCGGAAACGCCAGTCGAGGACCTCGCGATCGGAGTCGTCGCCGTGTGCGACGACGGTGGAGCGCAGGCGCAGGACGCCGCCGGCGGCGAGCGGCGTCGCCTCCTCGACGAGGATCGTCGAACTGAGGGTGTCGCCCTCGTGCACCGGTCCGGTGTGGTCGCACGAATCCCAGCCGGTCACCGTCACCAGGTTCGGCAGCGCCCGGTTCGCCTGCGCGAGGGCCAGTCCGATGGTGTGCCCGCCGTAGACCAGCCGACCGCCGGCGGCCGCACCGGCCACCCGCTCGTCGTGGTGGGTGGCTGCGATGTTCAGCGAGAGCCGGGCGAGTTCGGGTGCGCTGGACACCACGTCGGCGCTGGAGGAGAAGGCGCGTCCGGCAAACTCGGATGAGAAATGTTGTCCGCGTGCGGATTCGCGATAGGTGTCGAGGTCCCATTCGGGGATGAACGGTTGCGCATCGTCTCCCGGTCCGATGGTGCTCAGGTCGTCAGCGTGCACGGTCCGCCCGGGATCGGCGTCGGGTGACAACGGCAGCATCGCGCACCGGTAGAAGTCGAGGACGGTGACGCCGGTCTGATCGGTGGTGACCATGTGGAGCGCGGCGAGCCCGGTCGGCGCACGTCCTGGCTTCGGTGTGTTCTCGCGCAGCCCGACCACTTCGGTGACGGTCGTCAACGTGTCGCCGATCCGGGGGTGGCTCAGGAACCGCAGGCCGCGGTAGAAGAGGTTCGCCTTCACGTGGTGGGTGGCCAGCGTGGATTGACCGATCGCGACGTCGGTGACCAGGCCGGGATGGGCGAGGACGCCACCCACCACGCGATCCGAGAGATGGGCGTCGAGCGAGAGTCGAAGGCGGTCACCGAGAATCGCTTGGTGCGTCGCGGCGAGACCGGATGTCAACGTGAGCGACGGCGCGTCGTCGAACAACTGTCCATGGGACAGTTCGTCGAAGAACGGGCCGCCCACGGCGACCGGCTCGGACGCGCTCATTCGGACGCAGCCTTGGCGAGGACGCGCCGCGCGGAGACGGCGAGCGCCTCGTCGAGCATTCGGCCGTCGAGCTCGGCCGCACCGGCACCCGCGGCGGCTGCCTGCTCGAGTGCGTCGAGCACCCGTCGTGCGTCCTCCACGGCGGCGGCGTCCGGGGTGAAGATGTCGATGGCGGACTGCAGTTGAGCCGGATGGATCACCCAGGTGCCGTCGAAGCCGAGGTCGCGGACCCAGCGCTTGGCGTCGCGGAAGGTGTCGTCGTCGGCGATCGTCAGATGCGGTCCGTCGATGACGTCCACGCCGGCCGCGCGCGCGGCGAGCAACACCGAGTCCTGGACGACGTGCCACGTCCGCATCGGCAGGTCGGGGCTGCGTCCCAATGATGCGGCGAGATCGGCGTAACCGATGAGGACGGCATCGAGCCGGTTTGTGGCCGCGCAGATGGCGCCGGCGTCACGGATGCCGCGCGGTGATTCGAGCAACGCCTGCAGGCGGACCGACGCTCGGCCGAGCTGCTCGTCGGCCGACCGGAGGTCGGCGGGCGAGTCGGCCTTCGGCAGCACCACCGACGTCAGGTTCGGCATCTGGGCGCAGGCGGCGAGATCGGCGCCGGCCCAAGGCGTGTCGATCGCGTTGATGCGCAACGAGATCGCGCGGTCGGCGCCGAACTCGGCGACCAGGTCGGCGGCCGCTGCGCGTGCGGAGTCCTTGTTCGCCGGGGTCACCGCGTCCTCGAGGTCGAGCACGACCTCATCGGCGATCGAAGCCAGCGCCTTGCGGGCCTTGCGGTCGTCGGAGGCGGGCGCGACCAGGACGGCTCGTCTTCTCTGCACGGTTGCTCCAGGGGTCGAGATCAAATGTGCGGCCATATGTGATGCGGTTCCGGTTGTATCAGACCGCGCCGAGCTTTGGGAAGTGTTGACAGGTCCGACGGGGATCGACAAAATGGCCGTACAAATCCGCCGTAGATCGTAGGGGCACCGTCATGAGCTCACTTTCCGCCGAAGAGGCATTCCTGGTCGACACTGTGCGGTCCTTCGTCGACCGCGAGGTGAAGCCGTCGGTCCAGGAGGTCGAGCATGCCAACGAATATCCCGAGAAGTGGATCGAGCAGATGAAGCAGATCGGCATCTACGGGCTGGCGGTGCCCGAGGAGTTCGGCGGTTCGCCGGTGTCGATGCCGTGCTATGCGCAGGTCACCCAGGAACTCGCGCGCGGCTGGATGAGTCTGGCCGGCGCGATGGGTGGGCACACGGTTGTCGCGAAGTTGTTGACGCTGTTCGGCACCGACGAGCAGAAGCTCGAGTACCTGCCGCGGATGGCGACCGGTGAACTGCGCGCCACCATGGCGCTCACCGAACCGGGCGGCGGGTCGGATCTGCAGGCGATGTCGACCGTGGCGAAGACCGATGGCGACGAGCTGGTCATCAACGGTGCGAAGACCTGGATCAGCAACGCCCGGCGTTCCGGGCTGATCGCGCTGATGTGCAAGACCGATCCCGGCGCGCAGCCGCGCCACAAGGGCATCTCGATCGTGCTCGTCGAACACGGACCCGGGCTGACCGTGTCACGCGACCTGCCCAAGCTCGGCTACAAGGGTGTCGAGAGCTGCGAGCTGTCCTTCGACGGTTACCGCATCCCGCAGACGGCGATCCTGGGCGAGGTGCCCGGCAAGGGATTCGGTCAGATGATGAAGGGCTTGGAGACCGGTCGAATCCAGGTCGCCTGCCGAGCGCTGGGCGTCGCGACCGCGGCACTCGAGGACTCGCTCGCCTACGCGCAGCAGCGGGAATCCTTCGGACAGCCGATCTGGAAGCATCAGTCGATCGGCAACTATCTCGCCGACATGGCGACCAAGCTCACCGCAGCGCGCCAGCTGACCTGGCACGCGGCCGAACAGTACGACCGGGGTGAGCGCTGCGACATGGAGGCGGGGATGGCCAAGCTCTACGCCTCCGAGGTGGCGATGGAAATCGCCCTGAACGCCGTCCGCATCCACGGTGGTTACGGGTACTCCACCGAGTTCGACGTCGAGCGATACTTCCGGGACGCGCCCCTGATGATCGTCGGCGAGGGCACCAACGAGATCCAACGCAATGTCATTGCGGCACAACTCGTGTCGCGCGGCGGGATCTGAGCGGCACGCCGTCGTCCGGCGGGAGAGTGGGTTTCATGCGCGAGTCCGAGCAGTCCGCACCTGCGTACAAGACGTTGGCCGCGGAACTGCGCGAGCACATCGTCGCGGGCAGATACGCCGGCGGTGTGCGGCTGCCGACCGAATCCGAGCTCTCCCAGGAGTACGGGCTCAGCCGGCAGACCGTCCGCCGCGCGTTCCTCGAATTGGTGAGCGAGGGCTCGGTGTACCGCGTGCCCGGCCGGGGAACGTTCGCGACCGAGACCGCGGGTCAGTACCTGCGCCAGCTGGGTTCGATCGAGGACCTCATGAACCTGTCGACGGACACCGAGATGCAGGTGCTCGAATCACCCTCGCGCCGCGTGGATCTCGAGGCAGCGGGTCGCCTGCGACTGGACACCGACGTGGTGTACCGCATCGTCTTCCAGCGATTCCACGACGGTGTCCCTTTCGTCGTGACCACCGTGTGGTGGCCGGAGTCGGTCGCACGCCTGGTGATCGACGCCCCCGAGGTCGAGGCCGGAGCGCGCAGTGACCACACGATGATCGGCCTGCTCGAACCGCATCTGGCGCACCCGATCGAGGAGTGCGCGCAATCGATCACCGCCACCGTCGCCGACGCCGAGACCGCTGCCCGCCTCGGCTGCCCCGTGGGGCACACGGTGCTGCGCGTCGACCGGTTGTACACCGATTCACGCGGCCGCGCAGTCGAACTCGCGGTCAGTTACTTCCTCCCCGAGCACTACACCTATCGGGTGACGCTCCGCCGCAGCGGGCTCTGACCGGGTGCGCATCTCCGACCGCGTTCGGTCTAGGATTCTGCCGTGACACATGTCCTGACGATCTTGGATCTCACCGATGCGGATGTTCCGACTGAGCACTGGCGGCTTTCCGGACCCACCGTCGGCGTGTGCAGAAGCGGCGTCATCGGCTCCGACCGCGCAGACAGGGTGGTGGACCGGGCGACCTTCACCCTCACCGACACACCGTCCGACGATCGACGGCTGGTGTACACCGCCGACATCGAGGGCACCATCGCCGTGCTCACCGACAGGATCTCGGCGCATCCGGTGGCGGCGTCTGTGGGCGACGACGTGTTACGTGCAGTGTCGGATGCCGGCAGTACCGTCAGCGGGTTGATCACCGAGTCGCTGGCCTATTCGGCGCTGCAGGCCGGGACCGAATTCACGGATTGGCTGGCGTCTCAGGGCAGCCGTCGGCGTCACCAGCAGGACGACGCCGTGGTCCTCACGCGCGAGGACTCGCACCTCGACATCGTCTTCAATCGGGGGGACCGGCACAACGCGTTCAGCGACGTGTTGCGGGCGGGCCTGATCGACGGCTTGACCGTGGCGCTCGCGGACACCTCGATCGAGTCCGTGAGGTTGAGCGGCCGGGGCCGGTCGTTCTGCAGCGGCGGTGACCTCGCCGAGTTCGGGTTGTTCGCGGATCCGGCCAATTCGCACCTGGCGCGTACTCGGCACAGTCCCGCGCTTCTCCTCGACGCACTGACCAGCCGGCTGGGCACCGCCTGCCGAGCCGATGTTCATGGTGCCGTGCTCGGCAGCGGGTTGGAGATGGCAGCGTACTGCGGGTTCATCACGGCTCGACCGGACGCGCGGTTTGGACTACCGGAACTCGAGCTCGGCCTGGTTCCCGGTGCCGGGGGAACGCTGAGCGTTCAACGCCGTATCGGCCGATGGCGGACGGCCTACCTGCTCATGACCGGACGTCGTATCGACGCGACGACCGCTCTCCAATGGGGATTGGTCGACCACGTGGACGAACTGCCGGCCCCGTCGCCGGCTTCATGAGGCCGCGTACCGAAGGTGTCCGTCGACGACGGTGGCTGCGACCAGATCTGCCGACAGTTCGGCGAGCACGTCGTCGGGTCCGGCGGACATGAGGCACAGGTCTGCCCGATCCCCCGTACGAAGATCCCGCGTATTCGCCGGCGTGTGCAGGTCGCCGAGGAACATCGCCAGGGCGGCAGCTGCACCGACACGTTCATCTGGGCACAGGAGTTTTCCCGATCTGGTCCGCCGATCTCTGGCAGCACGCATGGCGGCCCACGGGTCGAGGTCCCCGAAGGGCGCATCCGTGCTACCGGCGATCGGCACCCCCGACCGACGAAGGCCGGCCACCCTCCACAACTCGTGATGCTCCGCCGGGGTACCTCGCGGAGGTACTCATCTCCGCGTTCGGCCACGAAATTCGGCTGCGTCACCACGGTCACCCCGAGATCCGCGAGGTCGTCGATCACATCGTCGGGCACCATCGCCGCGTGTTCGATTCGGTCGCCCGCGCGCACACCCGCGCTCCGGAATGCCGACAGCGTGACGACGAGTTGCACGACAGTCACGCAGTGCAGGGCCACCGCGTAACCGTGCTCATGTCGCTCCGCGACCCAGGACGTCAACTCGTCGAGATCGAGTGTGCTGTCGTCGAGAATCCGTTTGACCGGACCGAACTCCAACCGTGAGTAGTGTCGTCCACCGTGCTGCGACATGACCATCACCCGCTGGGGGAGTCGTTCCTCACGTACGGCGGTGTCGAGTGCGTCGAGGTCGGCGGCACCGAGATCCGGGGTCGCTTCGGTGATCCCGGTGACGCCGAACCTGGCGAGCCGGACTCCCAGTGGTGTGAAATCCGTCGGACCGTCTGCGGTCACGGCAGCAAAGGTGTTGTCCTGGCGAAAGAATCGGCCGGTGGGATGATCCGGCCACCCGAGGGCGATGAGGCCTGGCGTGTTGACGATCCACATCGCACCGCTGCGATGCTGGATTCGGACCGGTGCGCGGGCGAACAGTTCGTCGAGGCGATGACGGTCCAATTCCCCTGCAACGCTGTCGTGATAACCAACAGCGCGGATCCAGCCGTCGTCGCGGGGTCGAGAACGGCCGAGAGCCTCGGCGAGTTGTTGCGGTGTGGCCACCTGTTGTGGGCCGACGGACACCGACTGCAGCGCAGCCACCGCCGCCCGGAGGTGTAGATGGTGATCATGTAATCCGGGAAGCAGAGTGCCGCCCCGGAGATCGAGGACCGGCTCGTCGTCCCCCGGCTCGAGGTGGACCGCGACGTCGGTCAGGCGTCGGTCGGTGATGCGTACCGCGACCGGCTCACCCGAGAGTCGCTGCGCCCCGGTGATCAGCATCTGGGACCTCGACGTTCATCGACGAGACGCAGAACCTCGTTGTCGCCGATCGTCTCGAAACCGGAACCGATTCGGGGAGCGGTGGGCGGCGTCACGGCGACGGTCACCCGCTCGGTGTCCTCGAGTACGGGGCACCCGGCGTACTTGGCGGCGACGCCGGCCATCGACACGTCGATTATCTCCCCGCCACCGCGGGCGAGCGACTGCACCACCGCAGTCGCTGCTTCCAGTCCGGTCAAGGGGTCGGCGATCGCGTCCCCGCAGAACACCGGCCCACGAGTGCCCCGGCCGACGAGTCCGCCGGCAACTGCGGCATCGTCGCCGAACGCGACGCGGTTCACCATCCCGGTAGCGCGACCGTAACCGGTGATCCGCACCCATACCCGCCCGGCGCGCGGCGACCTGGTGGACGCGTCCAGCCCGGCGTGTTCGAGAGCGCGCGGGCGGGAGGCCTCGATGACCACGTCCGCGACATCGAGCAACCCCGCGAGCCCAACCGCCCGGTGGCTCAATTGTGTGGTGTAGAACTGCTTTCCGCTGTTCATCCAGGCGAAGAAGTCGGGGTTTCCGGCTCGCGACCCATCGGGACGTTCGGGGCTCTCCACCTTGATCACGGTCGCACCGAGCTGTTGCAGAAGGTGACCGCACAACGGTCCCGCCCACATCGCGGACAGGTCCACCACCAGCAGCGACGGCGGGCGGGTGGCCTGCTGAGCGGGCCATGCCCTGACGATGTCGACGGGGGACGAACTCACCGATCCCAATGCGGCGGCGGGTATCTCGAGCAACTGCGCACGATCGACGACGTCGTCGACGTGAAGATGCGGCAACGCCTCGGCCAGTGCCTGCCACGGACTGTCGATCGGATCGTCCCGCGCGAAAAGCGCTTGCAGTGAGTCGATGTCGCTCGCCCGCGAGAGCGTCATCGCGATCCATCCATCGCGACACCGCATGAGACGGGAGCTGCCGCCCGCGGACTGTTGTCCGGCGCGGGAGCTGCCCATCAAGGCCGCCCGGCCGGTCAGCAGTTCGCCGACATCAGCGCCGAACACGTCGGCGAGCATGTCGGCCCGCGCCATGATCGGCGCGCGGGAGTAGTCAGGAGCTTCCGGTTCGCCGGTCAGGTAGGCCATACCGCTGCTGGCCCATCGCTGCGCGTGTGTCCCCATGTCGGCGCTTTTTCCCTCCGCTGCCCGCGGTCCGCCGGGACCGGCTGTGGTCAGTTCGACGAGGGGGTCGGCGTCTGTGGGTCAGCCCCTGTCGCCTGCGGTGGCCGGTGGAACACCGCGAGTTGCGCTGCCGCTGCCGCGAGCCCGACGCCCGCCGCGAGAGCGGCAGCTCGTCCCGAGCTGAGTCTCGAGTCCAGGCCTATGGCCCGGTCCACGCTGTAGTGGCCAGGCCCCAAGGCGGCCAACGCAATTGCTGCGACCGACAGATTGGCGACGTACTCCCAGCCCTCGGATGTGATGAAGAAGCCGTTGGGCAGGTGGACCGAACGTGCGGCGACGGCCATGGTCCCGACGACCGCGGCGGCCGCTACCGGGGTGGCCGCGCCGGCGACGATGGCGGCTCCCGCACCGACCTCCACCACCGCAGAGGCCTTCGCCTGGAGCGTGGGTTGCCGGAAACCGATCGACCGGAACCAGCCCGCGGTGCCTTCGATGCTGCGGCCGTGTTTGGTTCCGTGAGCGATCATCGTGCCCCCGATGGCACCTCGGAGAAGGAGTTGGACCGGAGTGAGGTCCGAGGCCGGCTTGGTGAACAGACGTGACATGACTTGCTCCATTCGGGTTCTTGTGGCAGCGAGCATAGCTGCTCGCTGCGTCGCGCAATTCGCCCCGCGTGACCCGCCCCGCAATGTGAGATGCGTCAATTCGGGCAGAGGGGGTGACGTACATCGCAGTTTGATCTAACATCACTGTCACCTTTGACCGCACAGCCGTGAGGATTGGC
Organism: Gordonia hongkongensis; assembly: GCF_023078355.1. Taxonomy (NCBI): domain Bacteria; kingdom Bacillati; phylum Actinomycetota; class Actinomycetes; order Mycobacteriales; family Gordoniaceae; genus Gordonia; species Gordonia hongkongensis. The sequence continues at coordinate 4,596,665 of NZ_CP095552.1, read as the reverse complement.
GTCTCTATGCAACATCTGGTGTTCTTGTTACTGGGGTTAGGTAACGGAGCGGTTTTCGGCGCACTGGCGCTGGCGGTCGTCCTCACCTACCGCAGTTCCGGCGTCGTCAACTTCGCGACGGGCGCCATCGCGTTGTACACCGCGTACACATACGCGTTCCTGCGCGAGGGTGAGTTGCTCATCCTGATCCCGGGGCTCCCCAACACGATCGACCTCGGCGGGCCGATCGGGATGTGGCCCGCGATCGCGATCTCGCTCGTGATCGCAGCTGCCCTGGGGCTCGTCCTGTACCTGCTCGTCTTCCGGCCATTGCGGACCTCACCCCTGGTGGCCCGCGCAGTCGCCGCTCTTGGTATCTCCCTCTTGATCGCGGGACTGGTGGCGCAGAAGCTGGGTACCGATCCGGTTTCGGTGGAACCGATCTTCCCGACTGACGTCTGGCAGTCCGGCGAGCTCCAGCTGTCTGCTGATCGGTTCTTCTTCGCGCTGACGATCGTGGTGCTGGCGATCGTGCTGGCTCTGGCCTTCCGCTACACGAAGTTCGGCCTGGCCACTCGTGCGTCGGCCGAGACCGAGCGAGGTGCTTATGTCAGCGGCATCTCGCCCGACCGGATCGCTGCCTACAACTGGATGCTTAGTTCGGCGGTGGCGGGTCTGGCCGGAATCCTGATTGCACCCATCGTCCCGTTGGTGCCGGTTGCTTACACGCTGTTCATCGTCCCGGCTCTGGCCGCCGCGATCCTGGCTCGCTTCGATCTCGTCGTGGTCGCGGTACTGGCTGGTCTGGCCGTGGGTATGCTTCAGTCCGAAGCGCAGTATCTGGCAACCCAATTCGACTGGCTGCCGTCCGTGGGCCTGCCGGATCTTGTGCCGCTGATCCTGATCCTGGCCGTCCTTCTGATCCGTGCGAAGCCGCTGCCGACCCGCGGTGCGATCATCCTGCAGACCCTCGGCAGGGCGCCGAGACCGAACCATGTGGCGTCCACCGCGGTGGTGATGACGATCATCGGGGTCCTGGCGCTCGTGTTGCTCGACGAACGGCTGCGCACGGGGCTGATAGTCAGCTTAGTCATGGCCATCATCGCGTTGTCCTCGGTGGTCGTCACCGGCTACGCGGGTCAGGTCTCCCTCGCCCAGCTGACTATCGCCGGTGTCGCGGGCTTCCTACTCGGGCCGATCGCCAACACGTTCCATCTACCGTTCCCGATCGCCCCTGTCGTGGCCGCGTTGTGTGCGGCTGCGCTCGGCGTACTGATCGGGTTGCCCGCGCTACGGATTCGAGGACTCACCGTGGCCGTGGTGACCCTTGCGATGGCGTTCGCAGTCGAAGCGATCTGGTTCCGTAACGTCGACATCGTCGGAGCCTCGGGGGTCAGGGCGCCCGAACCCAGCCTGTTCGGTTGGGATCTGGGTATCGGACAAGGTCTGGACTACCCGCGGGTCACATTCGGCGTCCTGGTGCTGCTCGTGCTCGTGGGGGTCGCCGTATTCGTCGCCCTGCTCCGGCGGAGTCGGCTCGGCGCCGAGATGCTGGCGGTCCGTGCGAATGAGAGATCCGCTGCGGCTGCCGGTGTCAGTGTCGTCCGCGTGAAGATCCTGGCCTTCGCGATCGGTGCGTTCATCGCCGGCATCGGCGGGTCGCTCCTGGCTTACCAGCAGCAGACCGTGACGTTCAACTCCTATGCCGCGATGGGTGGTGTCGCCCTGTTCGCGACTGTCTATCTGACCGGAATCACCTCGGTGTCCGGCGGTGTGCTGGCCGGCCTCACGGCCGCCAACGGTCTGCTGTTCATCGTCGTCGACGAGCTGTGGTCGGTCAGCGGCTGGTATGTGGTGATCTCCAGTGTGTTGCTGATCTTCACCGTGATCCTGAATCCCGAGGGAATCGTCGGACCGGCCCACACCTTGTTGGCCACGCGCCGCGCAGCGGCTATCCCGGATACGAGCGAGCCGGCAGCGGACGCGGACGCAGGGTCCGATGCCCCGGCAGTGGGGCCGTCGACACGAGCGCGGGTCGTCGATCGGTCGGCGGAGCCTGAACTCGTCCTGGCCGACGTCTCGGTGAAATACGGTGGTGCGGTGGCTCTGTCAGAGGTCTCGCTCGCGATCCCGAAGGGCGCTCTGGTGGGCCTGATCGGTCCGAACGGTGCCGGCAAGACCACGCTGATGGACGCGATCACCGGATTCGCCGAGTACACCGGCGACGTGACACTGGCGGGCGCGTCGTTGAGTGAACTCGCGCCGCACAACCGGATTCGCGCCGGCCTCGGCCGTACCTTCCAGGCCATCGAGCTGTACGACGACCTGAGCGTGACCGAGAACGTCAAGGTCGGTCGCACCGCCGCGGTCCACCGTCCCGACGCCAAGGCCGAACACGGCGACCTCGGTCATCTGTCGGAGGTCTTCGACCTCCTCGGCATCAGCGACATCGCCGAGCGGCCGGCAGGCGAACTGTCGCAGGGACAGCGGCAGCTGGTCTCAATCGCTCGCGCGCTGGCGGGCTCACCCAACCTGCTGCTGCTCGACGAGCCGGCGGGTGGTCTCGACAGTACCGAGAGTCGTTGGCTCGGAGAGCGACTCCGCAAGATACAGGACAGCGGGATCACCATCCTGATGGTCGACCACGACATGGATCTCGTGTTGAACGTCTGCGACGAAGTGCATGTCCTCAACTTCGGCGAACTCATCGCCTCCGGTACTCCGGCGGAGATTCGGGCGAATCGAACCGTTGCCACCGCATACCTAGGAAAAGAGGCTCAGGTCCATGGCTGACGTGAATACGGTCGACACCGTCAACGACTCCGACGCCGCCGTGCCCACGGGAGTCCCGATCCTGGAGTGCCGGGAGGTGACGGCCGGCTACGGCTCGGTCCGGGTGGTGCGCGATGTCGGCTTCTCGCTCCAGGAGGGTTCGGTGCTCGCGATCCTCGGCCCGAACGGGGCGGGGAAATCCACTCTGATGAACACGCTGGCCGGCCTGTTGCCACGCAAGGGAGGGGAGGTCATCGTGGAGGGCAAAGAGCTGCGCAGTGGTCGTCCCGCGGAGGCCAATCGGCATGGCCTGGTGCTGGTTCCGGACGACCGGGCTCTGTTCACCTCGCTGACCGTGCGCGAGAACCTGGCGATCGCCAAACGGTCCGGTGGATTCGGTGTGGACGAGGCCATAGAGCTGTTCCCGGCCCTGGGCAAACGCATCAAGGTCAGCGCGGGGTCTCTGTCGGGTGGCGAGCAGCAGATGCTCGCTGTGGCCCGTGCGCTGACCCAGAATCCGCGGGCGCTGCTGATCGATGAGATGAGCATGGGTCTGGCCCCGGTCATCGTCGAAGAGCTGCTCCCGGTCGTCCGTCGTATCGCCGATGAGACGAATGCTGTCGTGGTGCTGGTGGAGCAGCATGTGCAGCTGGCTCTCGAGGTGGCCGACGAGGCGCTCGTGATCGTGCATGGCGGTGTCCGTCTGCGCGGCCGGGCAAGTGAGATGGCCAAGAATCCGGCACTTCTCGAGCAGGCGTACCTGGGCGAGGCCGTCTGATCTGACCCCGCTCTGCCGGTCACTTCCGCCGTGTGGGGGGTGACTGGCATCGTCGTGTCCGCGGCTGGTGCGGTGAGCGAGTCCGGGCCGGTGAACCGTCCTGGGGCTGGTGGAGGCCGTGATCCCATCGGGAGAATGCCGGTATGGTGCACCGAGGAACTGTGATCCAGAGACGCGTGAGCGGGCTGGCAGGATGTATCACGACCGCCTCACCGAGCACGGTGTGCAGACCGTCGGAGTCACCCGCGAAAACATCGCACGATCACGACCCGGCGCGATGATCGCGCGCCGCGGCACCCCGATCTGGTAGAGCGGGAGCGGCCATCGCCGGCCAGGCCGGATCAGTGGGGGTGGCTGACCTCACCTGCTGGTGGACCCTGGCAACCACGCGACTCCGGCTTGGCTGGATCGATCGGCACCGGGTAGATCACGGTGGCCTACCGGCGCAGCCCGGACGACGGGAGACGAATGGTGAAATGCGTCGGCCGCCATCCCTTGCGAGGATGACGGCCGACGCCGGGTCGTACTGGTCGGTCAGGGCTCAGGCGCCGGGTGTGTCGTAGAGCGAGGGATCGACGGTCACCTTCTGATAATCGGTGAGTTCGCCGTTCTTGGTCGCCTTGGCGAGGAGGCCGTCGGCGCTGCAGATGTTGGGGGAGATGGGGAGCTGTTCTCCGTTGCACTGGAACATGAGTCCGTTGGTCAGCGGATACTCGGTCGGCGGTGCCGTCTTCATGGCTGCCATGACGGTCTCCGCCGTCGGGTCGGTGACCTTTGCCGCGTTGAGTGCCTTGATCATGCCGAGCATCGGAGCGTAACCGACCGACGAGAGATTCCCGAACTTCGCGCCGTCACCGTACTTGGCGAGAACTGCTGAATAGAGTTGCGAGTCGGGGGCATCCGGGCTCAGATCGAGTGTGGTGGCGACGTTGATGCCCTCGTAGCCGTTGGGGATCGAGCTCCCCCCACCGATCGTCAGGCACCGATCGATCGCGAAGATCGGAGCATTCGGCTTGGTTGTCTTGATCGCCTTGAAGGCGCTGGTGCAGAAGCTGTCGTTACCGATCACGAAGAAGTTGTCGGCGTCACCGCCGGCCGCGCTGATCTGCGGTGTCATGTCTGCGGTGCCCGGCGGGATGCCGACCACACTGAAGTCGAGGCCGGCGTTGCCCCAGATCAGCGATCCGATCTGGCGGGTGGGTCCCTCGGCGCCGGGGACGCCGATGGCGATGCCGACGGTGTTCTTCAGCCCCTCGTCCTTTGCCGCCGTCGCCGAGCTCGCGAAGTAGGCGGTGCCGTTCGTCAGCAAGTACACGCCCGGCGCGCTGAGGCCCTTCTGGGTGGTGCCACTGTGAACCACCAGCGGGATCTTGGCTGGCGACAGGACGTCGATGAGGTGGTCCAGTTCACCTGGAGTGGGACCGACCACGGCGGCGGCACCGGCCTGCACCATCTGGTTGGCGCAGTCGGCGGCGGCGGCGGGTTGAGCCAACGCTTCGCACGACTTGACCTCGATGGGATGACCACCGATTCCGCCGAGGTACTCGTTGGCGTAATCGGCCGCGGCGACGGCGCCACGGATCTCGTCGCTGACGTCGATGGCCTGCGACTTCCCGTCGCTGATGAACCCGATGGTGATCGGTGTACCGGTGGCCTTGTTCGGGGTGCCCAGCACCGACTCATTGGCTGAGGGCTCCGCGGCGGAGTCGCCACCGTCATCCGAGCCGCCACAGGCGACCATGCCCGCGGTGAGGATGACCGACAGGAGGGTCGTGGTGATGAACCGCCGGCCGGTCCTTGATTTCGTCATGCTGTGCTCCTGAGTTCGGGACGAGGGATTCCGCCCGCAGATGGGTTTCTCGACTGAGCGTCGTACCGGACTCCGCGTCGATGGAGGGTGAGTCATAAAAAGTACGGACTGTCAGATGAGACACCTTGATACTGGACTATGGCGCGGGTCACTCCCAGCATTCCCGCCGTATGTTACCTAATCGTTACCGTAGAGTCTGGAATAAAGCGAGCTAGAACCCAGAAAAGCCATTGTCAAGCGAGGATGGTGAGCCCGCTTGAGCATGGTCGGCGTCTGACGGAGTAATGATCACTTCGTCAGAAATATGTGACGATCGTGAGTAGCGATGCGTCGGAGCTACGACAGGCGTGTCGCGAGGTACCTCAGTCCCCGCGGACCACCGCCCTCATCGAATCGACGTCGACGAACTTCACCCGCGGTCGCTTACGCGGCTTGCCCGCGGCCTTCTCCGCCTTGTCGATCAGGGTCCAGCCGGCGAAGTCGACGACTTCGGGTGCTCTCTCGGCCAGGAGTTCCGCGAACGAGTCCGCGTCCTGCGGCGGATCGGCAAGAGCTTCGGCGACGTAATCCTGGAGGAGGAGATCCACGGTGTCGGCTGCACATTTCTTGTTGGTTCCGATGACACCGGACGGACCACGCTTCACCCAGCCGGTGGCGTAGACGCCCTGAACGGGCTCGCCGCCGTGCAGAGTGACGACCCGGCCCTCGACGTTGGAGATGACCCCGCGAGCGTCGTCGAACGGCACTCCGGGGACCGGAACGCCGCGGTAGCCGACCGCGCGCAGCACCAGGGTCGTCTCGATGGCGTCGGTGACGTCGGTGGGAACGGCGACGACTCCGCCGGACTCGGTCAGTTGCAGTTCGTTGCGTGTGATGCTGATCGACTCGACGTGGTCTGTCCCGGAGATCTCGGTGGGGGAGGAGAGGTATCGCAGGACCAGACGTTTCGCCGCGCCTGTGTCGCCGTCCGCGGCAACCCTGCGGGCCAGGGAGATCTTCGCCTTCACCGACGACTCGGTGTCGGCGGCGTCGAGGATGCCCTGCGTGACCGGGTCGATCTCGACGTCATCCGGGTCTATCACGAGGTCGACGCCCGGAAGATGGCGCAGTGCCATCATCTCGGGGTTGGTGTAGCCGGCTTGTGCGACACCGCGGCGGCCGAGGACCACGACCTCGCGGATGTTGCTCGTGCGCAGCACCTCGAGTGCGTGATCGGCTATGTCGGTGCGGTCGAGGTCATCAGGATCGGTGAGCAGAATCCGAGCGACGTCGAGGGCGACGTTGCCGTTGCCCACGATGACGGCGCGCTCGCCGCTCAGGTCATAGGTCCGGTCCGCGTAGTCGGGGTGGCCGTTGTACCAGCCGACGAACTCGGTGGCGGTATGACTGCCCGGGAGGTCCTCGCCGGGGATGCCCAGGCGACGGTCCGACGACGCTCCCACCGCGTAGATGACCGCGTGGTTGTGGGCGAGCAGCTCCTCGTGCGTCAGATCGACGCCGATCTCGACTCCGAGGTGCAGCCTGAAGTTCTTGCGGCGCTCCAGTGTCCGGAAGATGTCGGTGACCGCCTTCGTGCCGGGATGGTCGGGGGCGACCCCTGAGCGCACCAGTCCGTACGGCGTGAGCAGGCGCTCGAACATGTCGACCTGAACGCCCTTCAGCGAGATCAGCTCGGCGGCCGCGTAGAACGCGGCCGGTCCCGAACCGACGATGGCCACGCGCATATCCGAGAAATCCGCTTTGCGCCACAACGGTTTCGGGACGTCGAGTTGTCCGGACTGCAGGGGGTGCTGTTCGAAGTAATCGGCATTGAGCTCGATGAACGGGAGCTCCGGGTCGTCCAGTTCGTCCTCGGCCTTGATCGCGTCGACGGGGCAGGCCTCCACACATGCGCCGCAGTCGATGCATGTCTGCGGGTCGATGTGCAGCATCTCGGTCCGCATGAAGTCCGGTTCGTCAGGCGTTGGGTGGATGCAGTTGACCGGGCAGACATCGACGCACGATGCGTCGTTGCAACAAGCTTGCAGGATCACAAAAGCCACGTGAGTCAACCTCCAATATCTGACAGTTACGTCTAGTTTGATCGTGAGTGTGTGCCTCTGTCAAGGGATGACCGAGCCGCTCTCGACTGGGTTCGGTATTTGATCTAACGTCTGTGTCACTATTGATCGGTGGGCGGCGCGCGGGCGGGCCACCCACCGCGTACGGACGAGGAGTGACATGACCGAACAGAACCGCTTGGTGGTGTGCGCGAGCCACAGCCCCGGCATGGAGCGCGACACCGATCTGGTCTTCGGAACGGAGTTCCGGGCGGGTCTGGCCGAGGCACGCGCCGTGGTAACCGAGTTCGACCCCGACTTCGTGGTGTTGTTCGGTGGCGACCACCGGCGGGCTTTCCGCCACATCGTCCCGACCTTTGCCGTCGCGCTGTCGGCCTCGATACTTCCCGAAGGCGGCCACGCGGAGGGTCGCCTGGACGTTCCGGCTGACATCGCCGCCGAGCTCGGCGCCCATCTGCTCGACTCGGAGTTCGACATCTCGATCTGTCGGGAGGTCGGCCTCGACCACGCGTTCGCGCAACCGCTACGAGATCTGACCGGAGACCTGAATGCGTACCCGGTCATCCCGCTACCCATCAACTGTGCGACCGGGCCGCTGCCGTCGGCTGCGCGGGTCCTGTCGTTCGGCGACGCGGTCGGACGGTTTCTCGACACGATCGACGCGCGCGTGCTCGTCGTCGGGACCGGCGGACTGTCGCACTCGCCGCCGAGCCTGGAACTCGATGCCTTCGACATCAGCGACGAGGAGCGGCGGCGCGTGATCACCGAGGGCGCCGCGGCCGCGCGGAAGAAGATCAAGCCCGAGTGGGACAGGGCCTTCCTGGATGCGCTGGCCGAGTGGGATGGTGCCGAACTCGCCGCACTCACCGACGACGCGCGTGCGCAGGCCGGCGTCGGCGCCAACGAGGTGCGAACCTGGCTCGCAGCGGGCGCCGCCGGCGGCGGGAAGCCGCTGCACACCGTCGCCTACCAGCCGGTCGAAGAATGGATCACCGGCATGGGTCTCGTCGTATCGCGTTGACCTGCGCCCGGCGACCGACACGATGAGGGGGTGGAGCCCCTGGCGCATCGCTACCAGGGGTCTCTCGCGACAGCCTCAGTTCGGCCGTCCGGACAGGTGGTCCGTCCGCCCGGAGGACGCGACCGGTCAGCGGCCCTGCCAGACCGGGGCGCGCCTCTCCGCGAATGCGCGCGGGCCCTCCTTGGCATCCTCGGAGCCGGCGACTGCGGGCAGTGCCGCGTTCGTCATCTCCCAGCCGACTGCTTCCTGAGGACGATCGCCACTCTCGTTCTGCGCCAGGGCGATTCGCTTGGTGGCGGCAACCGCGAGCGGCGCGTTGCCGGCGATCGTCGCAGCGAGCGCCAGCGCGGTGTCGAGAACGTCGGCCGCGGGCACCACCCGGTTGACCAGATGCAGGTCGAGTGCCTGGGCCGCGGTGATCGACTCGCCCGTCAACAGTAGTTCCATGGCGACCGCCGGCGGGAGTTTCGCGGCGAGACGGAACGCGCCGCCTGCTCCGGCGATCAGCCCGCGGGTCACCTCCGGCAACCCGAACACCGCGGTGTCGGCCGCAACGACCAGATCGCTGGCGAGTACCAGTTCGGTGCCGCCGCCGAGCGCCGGTCCGTTGACAGCCGCGATCGTGGGCTTGCTGATCGCCTGTCCGACGTATCCGGCCAGGCCCCACTTCTCGCGTCCGGGCGGGATCACAGCTTCCCCGCGCATGATCGCCTTCAAGTCGGCGCCGGCACAGAACGCCTTGTCGCCGGCTCCGGTGAGCACGACTGCGCGAACGTCGGGATCCTTGTCTGCTTCTGCCAGGGCATCCCCCACCAGAATGCACATCTCGGCGTTCACGGCGTTACGCGCCTGCGGGCGGTTCAGCGTGATGAGCAAGACGTGGCCGCGGCGCTCGATCAGCGCGGGGGCTTCGGCAGTCACGGTCATGATCAATTCCTCCAGGATCGGTAGTACGGACAACGGTTGACGATCAGGCCCAGACGTCCGCGGTCTCGGCCGGACGGCGAGGCGGTGGCGTCGGTAGTGCAGGCGACGTCCGTGAGAACGCCGGTGCCGGTGCGGGTTGGGTGACCCCGCCGATCGCGGTGAACACACCGCGACCGACCATGTGCGCATCGGTCTCGGCTTCGGCGAACGTCAGCACCGGGGTGACACACGCGTCGGTCCCGGCGAACATCGCGGCCCACTCGTCCCGTGTCCGCGAACCGAAGCGTTCGGTGAAAATCGTGCGCATCCGCGGGAAACCGGCCGGGTCTCGCTGCTCGCCCACCTCGAGCGGATCGATACCGAGTACGGCGAGGAGCTCCGAGAAGAACTGCGGCTCCAAGGCGGCGACCGCGACGTACTTCCCGTCAGCACACTCGTAGGTGTCGTAGAACGGCGCGGACCCGTCGAAGACGTTGACGCCGCGATCGTCTGACCACCGACCCGCGCCACGCATGGCCCACAAGAGGTGCCCGAGCATGGGGGCGCCGTTCACGATCGCGGCATCGACGACCTGGCCTCGACCCGACGACTGTCGCTCGACCAGGGCCGCGACCAGCCCGATCACCAGAAACATCGAGCCGCCGCCGAAATCGCCGAACAGGTTCAGCGGCGGCACCGGGCGTTCACCCGGCCGGCCCACGGCGTGGAGCAGCCCGGTCATGGCGATGTAATTCAGGTCGTGCCCGGCTTCGGCGGCACGCGGACCAGTCTGTCCCCATCCGGTCATCCGGCCGTAGATCAGTCGCGGATTGAGCTCGGCGACGTCGTCGGGTCCGAGGCCCATCCGCTCCGCCACGCCCGGACGGAACCCCTCGATCAGGATGTCGGCTCGCTGAACGAGCCCCCGGATGTCACGCAGGTCCGCCGCGTCCTTCAGGTCGGCCTCGACGATCGTCCGACCTCGAAGTCCGGCCGCGGCGGGGCGATCCGGGGCCAGCGAGCCACGACGCTGGACGCGGACGACGTCCGCGCCCAGATCGCCGAGCAACATCGCGGCGTGCGGCGCCGGTCCGACACCTGCTAGTTCGAGTACGCGAATCCCGCCGAGCGGTCCGCGCGCCGAAGTTGCGCCGTCAGTCACTCGAGGGGAGTGGCTTGGCGCTCTTGACGTCCAGCAGCTTCCCGTCCAGCGACAGGCTTCCGGTGCCGGGCTTGGTCACCAGGATCTCGACGGTGTCGTCGGCGTCGACGTAGCGTTTGCCGATCTGGGTGCCGCCGTCGAGGCCCGCGGCGGGGCTGAGCCCGGCCACCGGTGACTGCGTCACATCGATCATCGGCTGACCCCCGCAATCGAGTGCTGCCTCGCCTGCCGGCGCCTTGATGATGATGACCTGGGTGCCACAAACCTGGCTTTGTAGACGACTTCCGGTCTTGAACACGGTGTCTCCGTTCTCTTGCTGATCGGATCAGGTGGTGTGCACGCGCTACGCGTGTGCGGTCGCAGGACGATCGACGATGTCCTCGACGACTTTCTTGCGCAGTATCTTTCCGGTCGCGGTTGCCGGGAGGTCGTCGAGGAAGACCACCCTGTCCGGTGTCCGGGAACCACGGAGGCGCTCGCGTACGTAGGTGCGCAGTTCGTCGTGGTCGGGCGAGGAGCCCGCCTCGACGACCACGGCGGCCACGATGGCCTCACCCCAATGAGCATCGGGCACACCGACAACCACCACCGAATGGACCGCGGGATGCTGTACGAGTACGTCTTCGATCTCGGCGGGTGCAATGTTCTCGCCGCCACGGATGATGGTGTCGTCGTTGCGCCCCACGATGAACAGATACCCGGCGGAATCGGTGTATGCGAGGTCCTTTGTGGGAAACCAACCTTCGGCGTCGAGGACCGACCCGGCCCCCATGTACTCACCGGAGACCTGCGGTCCACGTACCCACAGCTCGCCTTGCTCGCCGTCGGCCACCGGGAGGCCGTCGGGGCCACGCAACTGGATCTCGATCCCGGGCACCGGCCGGCCGACGGAGCCCAGGCGTGCCTGGACGTCGCGATCGTCGCTCTCCATGGCCGCGCGATGGTCGTCGGGACCGAGAAGGGCAATGGTCGAACTCGTCTCGGTCAGTCCGTACGCATTGACGAAGCCCGCCTGGGGGAACGCGCGTAGCGCTGCTTCGAGGGTGGGGCGCGGCATCCGTGCCCCACCGTAGGACAACGATGCGAGAGCGGGAAGGTCGGCCGGCGCACCCGCGAGGGCATCGACGATACGGTCCAGCATCGTCGGCACGACCATCGCCGAGGTGGCGCCCTCGCGGCGGGCGAGTTCCACCCACCCGTGTGCGTCGAACTGGGGAAGATAGATCATCCGCCGGCCCGCGTAGACGTTCGTCAGGATCGTGCCCATCCCGGCGATGTGATAAGGCGGAACGCTGATCAGCGCGCCCTCGTTGTCCGCTGCGGAGCCGTATTCCACTGTGCTCATGACGTAGCTCAGCAGATGGCTGTGTCGCAGGATCACACCTTTGGGGGCGGAGGTGGTCCCGCTGGTGAACAGGACGATGGCCGGATCGTCGGGGTCGACGTTCGCGGCCGGCAGGGGGTCGGCGGCAGCGGCCCGCGCGGCCGTCGCGAACTCCTCGGTGGTCGTCACGTTGTGATCCGACGACAGTTCGGACACGTATCTCGGGTCTGCCACGACCAATGGAGAGCGGGTGCGCGCGATCAATTGCTCGAGTTGCGCGGCGGCCAGGCGGTAGTTCACCGGGACGAACGGGACATCGGCATGGGCCGCGGCGAACAGCAGCACCGGGAGTTCGAGTCCGGATTCCCCGAGGAAGACGACGTTCTCGGCGCCTGCCTGCGTGATGACGGTCGCTGCGCCGGTGACCAGTTCACCGAATTCGGCGTAGGTCAGGGAGGCTCCGTCGACGGTGATGGCCGTCTTGTCGGGGTTGCCCGACAAGGCCATGTCCAAGATCAGCGAGATGCTCATTCAAGACTTCCAAATCTCTCGTGTGAATGACGTGGGTCACTCCTGCACGGAACCATAGTAGATCATCTGACACCCTGTCCATGCAATGGCCGAGCCGAGTCCCTGACGCGGATGCGGCGAATATTTGCCCAGTTCAGAATCCATCATCGCAAGATGGGGGTGCCGAAGCCTGCTCGGTCCGGCCGCGATCGAGCGAGTCTTGAATATCGGTGATCTGACATCTAGGGTCAGTTTCGAACGTCGACAGGCCCGACGAGTTCGCAATCGAAAGGTGGCCGAGATGGCGCTTGCCATATCCTCCGAACACATTGACCTGGCCGACGCCGCCGTCGGCCATCTCGCGCGGCACGGTGTGCGTGCGGCTGCGCGGGCCTCTCTGGACGGGGCTGTCGAACTCGAGACCTTCTGGTCGAGCACTGCAGACCTCGGTTGGCTCGGCTTGCACCTACCGGAAGAGTACGGGGGCTCAGGCTACGGCATCGCCGAATTGGCCGTTGTCCTCGAGGCGATGGGGCACGAGTTGGCTCCCGGCCCGTTCCTGTCGACCGTGGTCGCGTCGGCCGTGATCGCTCACGCGGGCGACGAGGATCTCCGCGCCGAACTCCTCCCGGGTCTCGCCGACGGTTCCACGACAGGCGCTGTGGGGCTCGCCAATGGATTGTCCCGCGACGCCGACGGTCTGATCAGCGGCCAGGTGCGCGCGGTGTTGTCGGCACCTGAGGCAGACCTCCTCGTGCTTTCCCTCGGCGACGACCTCGTCGTGCTCGACAAGGCCACAGCCGGCGTCGAGGTCGCGGCGGCCGAGGCCCTCGACACCACTCGCGGTATCGGCACGGTGTCGCTGACCGCAGTCGCGGTCCCGACCAACCGTGTTCTGCGCAGCGCGAGTCGGGCGGGCCGCAGTGTCCTTCGCGTCCTGGCCGCCGCAGAGGCGATCGGCGGCGCGCTCGCGTGCCTCGAGATGGCCACCGATTATGCGAAGGTCCGCGAACAGTTCGGACGGTCCATCGGGTCATTCCAAGCGGTCAAACACCACTGCGCCAACATGCTCATCGCCACCGAGGCGTCGATCGCGGCCACCTGGGACGCGGCGCGTGCGAGTGACATCGACGGCATCTGGTTCGCCTCGGCGGTCGCTGCCGCGTACGCGGGCCCGGCCCAACTGGGCAATGCCCGGATGAACATCCAGCTGCACGGGGGCATCGGGTTCACCTGGGAACACGACGCCCACTTGTACTTACGCAGGGCGACCACCGTGGCCGCGATTCTGACCGACGGCGTCGATCCGCTCGCCGACATCGTCGATGCGTATCGTGCGGGGCAGGCGCAGGGCGCGTCGTTCGACCTGCCACCAGAGGCCGAGGAGTTCCGCGCGGCTGCACGCGCCGAGGCGCAGGCCGTACGATCCCTGCCCGAGGGGCAGCGCCGTGACCACCTGGTCGACAGCGGATACCTCGTGCCGCACTGGCGTAGGCCCTGGGGACGCGAGGCCGGAGCGATCGAACAACTGGTCATCGAGGAAGAGTTCGAGGGTATCGACCTGCCCGATCTCGGGATCACGGGTTGGGTCAATCTCACCATCGCGCAGGTGGGTTCGGATGATCAGCGAGAGCGGTGGATCGAACCGGTACTTCGCGGTCGCGACCAGTGGTGCCAGCTGTTCAGCGAGCCCGGCGCGGGTTCGGATGCTGCTGCTGTCCGGACCGTCGGCAAGAAGGTCGACGGCGGTTGGCGCGTGACCGGCCAAAAGGTCTGGACCAGTGTCGCTCTCGAATGTCAGTGGGGCCTCGCGACCGTCCGCACCGATCCGGACGCCTCGAAACATGCGGGTGTGTCGATGATGGCGATCGACCTCTCGTCCGAGGGAGTCCAGATTCGTCCGCTCCGCGAGATCACCGGTGAGGCGCTGTTCAACGAGGTCTTCTTCGACGACGTGTTCGTTCCCGATTCCGATGTGGTCGGGGAGGTGGGCGAAGGATGGAAGGTCGCCCGGGCCACTTTGGGCAACGAGCGGGTTTCCATCGGCGGCGGCAGCGGTTCCATCGACTTCGGCGTCGCGGAACTGGTCAAGTTGCTGGACGGGACCGGCGCCCGTGACGCGGAGCATCGGGTCGGCGAGATGATCGCCGAAGCCCACACACTGCGTCTCCTCAATCTCCGCCAGGCCGCCCGAGCGGTCATCGGTGCCGGACCAGGACCCGAGGCGAACGTCACCAAGCTGATCAAAGCCGAACACTCGCAACGAATCACCGAGCTGGGCATCGACCTGGCCGGTACCGCCGCGGTCACCGGAAACACTCCCGGCCTCACGTACGCCTACCTGTTCGCGCGTTGCCTGACCATTGCCGGCGGCACGTCTGAGATCATGCGCAACACCATCGCCGAACGTCTGCTGGGCCTGCCGCGCGAACCATCGGTTCGATGACCCCCTCCTTGCCGCTCGTCGGTATCACGGTCATCAGTCTCGAGCAGGCGGTGGCTGCGCCGTATGCCACTCGTCAGCTGGCCGACCTCGGCGCGCGGGTCATCAAGATCGAGCGCCCCGGGGTCGGGGACTTCGCCCGGGGTTACGACGAGACGGTGCACGGGGATTCGAGCTACTTCGTCTGGCTCAACCGGTCCAAGGAATCGTTGACGCTCGACCTCAAGAGCGAGGTCGGGCAGCGGATTCTGCGCGAACTGCTCGCAGATGCGGACGTGTTCATCCAGAATCTCGGTCCGGGGGCAGTGCGCCGGATGGGTTTGGGTGCCGACGACCTCGAAGCCTCGCATCCCGGTCTGATCGTCTGTGAGATCACCGGTTACGGAGAGGGGCCGTGGCAGTCGCGGAAGGCCTACGATCTGCTCGTCCAGGCCGAGGCCGGTCTGATCGCGGTGAGCGGGACCGAGGACGAGGCCGCCAAGGCGGGGATCTCCGTGGCCGACATCGCGGCCGGGACCTTTGCCTATTCGGGTATCCTCGCCTCGCTGTACACGAGGGCGACGACGGGCCGCGCGCCCGCCGTTTCGGTGTCGCTCTTCGAGGCCCTCGCGGAGTGGATGGGTTCCCCGATGTACTACTCCCGGTATGGAGGCACCGCTCCGCGTCGGACCGGAGCCAGGCATGCGACGATCGCGCCGTATGGTCCGTTCACCGCCGGTGATGGCGGTATCGTCCTGCTCGCCGTCCAGAATCAGCCCGAGTGGCAACGACTTTGTGCGGAGGTCCTCGGCCTGCCGGAGTTGGCGGATGATCCCAGGTTCACCAAGAACCCCCTGCGCGTGCTCAACCGGGAGGAACTGGAGGCGATCATCACCGCCGCGATCCAATCCCTCACGGCGGACGAGCTGGAAGACAAGCTCGAGGCCGCGGGTATCGCCAACGCCCGGACGAACACCATGGTGCAAGTGTGGGACCATCCGGTGCTGGCCGAACGCAAGCGGTGGCGCACCGTGCGCACACCCGGCGGACAGATCGGTGCGTTGTTACCGCCGGCTGATCTGAGGGGGTCGATCCCCGGATGGATCCTGTTCCGGCACTGGGCGAACACAGCGAGAAGATCTTGGGGGAACTGGGCGTGGACGCGGCGACGATCGATCAGTGGCGGCACGCGAACATCGTGTGAGGCAGCGGTGAGCTGTGGCGGTTGCCTCCCGGCGCGCCCTACCCCATCGCAGACAACAACGGATCGAGTCGCTCGCCGGTGAGCGACTCGATCCGTTTGTTGTGTGGTCGTCAGGGTCCTATTTGGGCTGGAACCGCAGCGCTCCGTCGATGCGAATGACCTCGCCGTTGAGGTAGTCGTTCTTCGCGATGTGCTCCACCAGGGCGGCGTACTCTGACGGGCTACCCATCCGAGATGGGTAAGGAACCGTTGAACCCCAGTACTTTTCGGCCTCCTCCCGTTCCATCTTGAAGGCCGGTGTGAAGAAGGTGCCCGGTGCGATGGCCATCACGCGGATGCCCTGCTTGGTGAGGTCGCGCGCGGCAGGCAGCGTCAGACCGACGACGCCGCCCTTGGCCGCGGAGTAGGCGGTCTGTCCGATCTGACCTTCGAACGCGGCGATGCTCGCGGTGTTGACGATGACACCACGGTTGCCGACCTCGTCGGGCTCGTTCTTGGCCATCGAGGCGGCGCCGAGTCGCAGGACGTTGAAGGTCCCGTTGAGGAACAGATTGACGTACCACTGGAACTGTTCGAACGAGGCCGGCTCACCGTCGCGACCGACCACGCGTGACGCGCCAGCGGACCCGCCGTGCGCGTTGACGACTATCCGAAGGGGCGCAAGCTCGTTGGCGACCGCGAGGGCCGCGTTGACACTGCTCTCGTCGAGCACGTCGGTGCTGACGTAGCGCACGTGGTCACCGAGTTCGACTTCGAGGGCCTTGCCTTTCTCATCGTTCAGGTCGGCGATGACCACGGACGTACCCGCGGCGGCCAGGGTGCGAACCGTGGCCTCTCCGAGACCGCCGGCGCCACCGGTGACGAGCGCGGATGCGCGACTGATATCCATCTGAAGCTTCCTCTCCTGCTGCGGCATTCGGTCGAATGCCGATCAGACCACCCGTAATGAGTTCCCTCAAAGATGACATAGTCGTCAGAAGTAGTCAATGACGGACGGGTCCCAGGCTTCAGATGTCGTGTAAAGCAACGCTTCTGGCGAAGCAACTTTCCGACCATGGGTCAGAAGAGCACCGACGAGTCCGGTCTCAGGGGTCAGGCCAGATGGCTGAAGAATCCGCGCCGGATGCACGCGATCAGGAGATCGGCGGTCTCGTCCTCCGACAGCGGAGGTGACTGTTCCCGCGCGGCCTGCGGAATTCTGGCGACCAGTGAGCGGAAGATGATGGCCGCGACCACGGGGTCGAACGGATAGTCACGTCGCGTCGCGACGAGGTCGGCCACCATCGCCGCATCCATGGCCGCCTGCCCGCAGACGCCGAGTTGACCCACGATGTCGTTGTCCGTGGTCTGCTCGTTCCACGCCCCGATCGAACCCGAGTAGCGCCTCATGAAATCGTCCAGGCTGCGGATCCAGGCACGGAGCTCTGTGGTGTCCGGGTCGGTGAGATTGATCTTGCTCAGGCGCTCGGCGTGATCTATCGCCAGATCGGCGGCTTCGATGCTGATGGCGACCAGGAGGTCCTGCTTCTCGCTGAAGTACTTGTAGAACGTCCCGCGGGCGAGTCCGGCCTCTTCTACGATGTCGTCGACGCTCGTACGGTGATATCCCTTGAGCTGGAACTGCTTCGCGCCGGCATCCACCAGAGTGCGCACGGTGTTGATCGCACGCTTGCTCAGATTCGCGGTCCGGTCCTCGACGGACAGGCCGACGGTCGAAGGCAGCGGAGGCACCTCGATGACCACGTCCTCGGGCGGCGTCTCCAGAGGAATGCTGTTGAGGACGGACGACGGGGTCTCGGGGAACAGCAACAACTGCAGGTAGACAGACAGCGAGTCGACCACCGCCTGGGTGTCTCGACCGTAGGTGCGATCAGTGGCGAGGAACAGGTTGATGCGGTGCACGATCGCGATCATCGCCATCGCGGCCACCCGCGGTTCGATTCCCTGCAGGTCCGAACGCTCGAGCCTGTCGGTGACCAGCTTTGTGTAGGCCGACATGAAAGTGTCGATCTGCGGCCGGACGGAGGTGTCGGACATGGCCACACTCGTCCACTGCACGAACATCGTGGAGTATCGGTCGAAGACCCAGCTCCACTCGCCGAGCCACCAGTTGAGGTTGTCGAATCCGACCTTGGTCGGGCCCAGCGGGCCGATACGCCGCGCGACCCGGAACAGAGCCCGCCCGCACACATCCAGGAGTTCGAGGAAAATCTCGTCCTTGCCGGGAAAGTACTGGTAGAGCGTGGCCCTCGAGATGTCGGCCTCTTTGGCGATGGCGTCCACGGAGGTGTTGAAGAAGCCCAGCCGGCCGAACAGATCCAGGGAGACCTCGACGATCTTGGTGCGTGTGTTCGCGCCCCGGCTGCCCACCTCGGGGCTCGACGGGCCATAGCTGGCCCTGCGCGTTATCGGCGTTGCATCTGACATGGGAGTTCAGCCTAACCGCTGATCGCCACAGCGGACGACCGACCGTCCCGAAACGGCACGATCGTCTTCGTCACGCTGCCACATGTGGTACGACGAAATCGGCCGATCCGGCGATGGCGACCGCGCCATTCTGCCGGGTGCACGTCAACTCGACGGCGGCAATGGTCTCGCCGCGGGCGTTCTCGGTGATCGCGGTGACCGCGCCGGTGCAGGTCAGGACATCGTCCGGCCATACCTGTTCACGGAACCGCACACCGTAACGGCGTACGTTCTCGGCCCCGAGCCAGTCGGTCGCAAAGGTCGCGAGCAACGCGGACTGGTGCATTCCCTGCGAGAACACGGACGGGTTCCCGGCGCTGCGTGCCATGGTGTCGTCGTAGTGCATCGGGTTCAGGTCCCCAGAGGCTCCCGAGTACCGGACGAACATCTGACGGGTCAGCGGTCCGAACTGTCGAGGCGTGGCGGTGCTTCCGACGGTGAGGGCGGTCATCGGGTTGCTCCTCGGGCAGCGCGTTCGATGAAAGTTGCGGTGGCCTGGGCGACCAGATCACCGGTTCGGTCCCGGAACTCGGTTCTCACGACGGCGAATCGCATCTGACCTCCCCGCTTGCCGGGCTTCTCGTATCGGTCGACGATGCGCTCCTGCGCGATCAGGACGTCGCCGACCCTGGGGGAGGGCCGACGAACGTGTACTCCTGCTCGCCGTGTAGCAGTCGTCTGCGGTCGAAACCGACGTTGATCCGTACTCCCGCCGGTGCCCACTGCGCGGCGTTGACGAGAAATGTCGGTGGGATGATCGCGTCGGGTCCCTGATAAGCGGGGTTGTCCGACTGCATCGCGGCGGCGAACTCGCGGATCTTGCCCTGTTCGATCACCATCTCCCAGGGTTGGCCGGTGGTGCCGACCGGCGACGGTTCAGGCGGTTCGCTGTTGGTCATCTGGTTCTCCAGTGCTCAGTTCGGTGAGATATCGGTCCACGAGTCCGACGACGGTGGTGGGATACCTGCGGGCGATCTCCATGTCGAGACCGTCTCTGGCCAGCAGGATGGCGAGACGGTTGTTGATGAGCGACAGCACAAACGCTGCCAGCAGTTTGTAGTAGCCGATGTCGCCGTCGACTCGTCCGCCGAGTTCGACGTATCGACGGAGAGTCGCTTCGCTGTCGAGGATACCGGCGGGGCGGATGAAACCGAGTGCTTCACAGAGGAATTCCTCGAACATCAGCCACCAACCCAGATCGATCTCGGGGGGTCCGGTGGTTGCGGTCTCCCAGTCGAACAATGCGGCGACCGACATGTCGTCGGCGAAACACATGTTCCCGACACGAGCATCACCCCACACCACGCCTTCGCGGTCGGTGGTCGGCGCCCCGGTCATGATGGCATCGAACGCGCGCGCCAGGGTCTCCGCGCCGACGGCGAGATCGGGGCGAGCCCACTCGTACCAACGTCGGAGGTTGTCGAGATAGCGGGCGAGCCCGGTCGACCCGGTCGCGGAAGCTTCGCGCAGGAAGTCCAGCACGTCCGGGTCGTCCACCTGATGGACGGCCACCAACGACTCGATCGCGTTGTCGTAGAGGAGTTCTCGCTCGGGAGTCGAGAGCTCGGTGGTCCAACCACGCTTGTGCCAGCTCGGCACGTCCGAAGGCGTGCGGCCACGGACACGTCGCATCAGATAGAAGGGGGCGCCGAGGATCGAGGAATCGCGTTCGATGCACACGATCTCCGGAACCGCGACGCGCGCCGTCCGGCCCAGCCGTTTCATGATCTCGGCCTGGCGGGGTGCGTCCGGAGTGGTGAACAACTGGTGGTCCGATGCCTGCATCCGCAGTACGAGGTCCGCGCGTCGCCGGTTTCCGGCCGGGTCCGTCCACGTCGCGGTCAGGAATACCGTCTTGCCCGAATAGCCCGCATCCGGCGCCGAGAGATCCGAGATCTCGAAGTCGGTGCCGTCGGGTGCGATGCGCGGGGGAAGCCAGGAGTCGAGAACCTCGCGTGCATCGCCGCCGAGGTCACCCCGGGTCGGTGTGTAGACCATACGAATTCCATTCCTCCGGCCCGGGCGCCGCCGCGAAACTCGGACTGCCACGCCCTTTCATAAAGTGACCAACACTGTCAGAATAGGCCCATGACCGACGAAAAAGCCAACTTTTCGGGGATCGCGTTCGATCCTGCGCTCGGGACCGGGCGACCGCCTCGGCCGGCGGTGGGTGCGTACACGCTTCCAGGGCGCGTACCGGATCCCCGGCCGGTGATCGGCCAGGCGGTCGAGGCCGAGCGCCTGGGCTTGAGCACACTGTGGCTCAGCGAGCGGTGGGGCACGAAGGATTTCGGTGTCATCGCCGGGTCGATCGGCCAGGTCACGGACACGATCGAGATCGCCTCGGGGATCACTCATTTCCAGTCCAGGCATCCGGCGATGCTCGCTTCGATGGCGATGACGGCCCAGGCGATGTCGAATGGACGGATCGTCATCGGGATCGGCCGCTCGGTCGACGCGATGTGGCGTGCGGTCGGGCTACCCCCATCCACGAATGCCTCGATCGTCGACTCGGCCGAACTGTTCCGACGGCTGTGTCGCGGCGAGAAGGTCACATACGACGGACCGGCCGGCAGATATCCCTCGCTACGCCTGGCCGATGTTCCGGACCAGCCGGTTCCGCCGTTGGTGTTCGCCGCGATCGGCCCCCGGGGGCTCGGCATCGCGGGCCGGTACTTCGACGGGGTGCTGTTGCACCCGTTCCTGACACCGGAGGCCGTCGCCCGATCGGTCCGGGTCGTCCGTCAGGCGGAGAAGGATGCGAAACGCGCCTCCGGCAGCGTGCGGATCTACGCCACCGTGGTCGTGGCCTCCGGCCTCGACCCCGCCGAGGAACTGGCCGTGATCGGTGGCCGTGCGGTGACGTACTACCAGATCCCGGGGTTCGGCGAGCAGCTGGCGAAGGTCAACGGATGGTCGGTCGAGGATCTGGACGCGCTCCGTGCGCATCCGCACCTGCGCGGTGTCCGGGGGGCGGCGGATTCGGTTCGGACACGCGAACAGCTCACCGAGGTGGCGTCCTCGCTACCCGAGGAATGGATCCGGTCGGCGTCCGCGGTGGGTTCGGGGACCGAATGCTGGCGGACATTCGATCGGTACCGCGATGCCGGCGCCGACGAACTGGTTCTGCACGGTAGTACGCCCGATCAGCTCGGACCGCTGTTCGGCAGCGCCGAGGGCGCGGTACCGTCGTTGGTCTAGGGTGACATTACTGCCAGAAATACGGACGGGCCGATGGGTGATCACGACATCGTGGCTGCCACGCTCGCAGAGCACAGTGAGAGGTTGTACGTGTACGAATTCGAAGGCATGTACGTATCGGGAAAATGGAGTCCGACATCGGGGCCGCCGATCGAGGTCCGTTCGCCCGCCGACGGCGAATTGCTCGGACGGGTCGGCGAGGCGACCGCGGCCGACGTCGCCGTCGCGGTCGAGGCCGCCCGGACGGCGCTCGAGCATGGCCCGTGGCAGTCCAGCACCGCCGCCATCCGCGCACAGGCGATCACCGCCCTGGCCGATGCGATCGGAGCACGGACGAAAGAGTTGGCCGACGTCGTCTCCGCCGAGGTCGGGTCACCACGGAAGTGGACGACCTTCGGGCAACTGGCCACCGCCCTCGGGGTCTACCGGGCCTGTGCGGCGATCGTCGAGGACTACGAGTTCGAGGAGAGACGCCCGTCGGCGACGGGTGGCGAGGTTCTGGTGCGTCGACTCCCGGTCGGTGTGGTGGGAGCGATCGTGCCCTGGAACGCACCGTTGTTCACCGCCGCGTTGAAGATGGCTCCGGCGCTGGCCGCCGGGTGCACGATCGTCCTCAAGCCGTCACCGGAGGCACCGCTCGCCCTCTCGATGCTGGCGGAGTGCATCGAGGAAGCCGGTATCCCGGCGGGGGTGATCAACATCGTCTCCGGTGGTGTGGCCACGGGAGCGGCGCTCGTCGCCCACCCTGGTGTGGACAAGATCAGCTTCACCGGATCGACCGCTGCCGGAAAACAGATCGGCGCCGCGTGTGCGCAGGACGTCCGTCGAGTGACCCTCGAATTGGGAGGCAAGTCGGCCGCTGTCGTGCTGGACGATGTCGTGGTCGACGCCACCCTCATCAACGGACTGGTCACCGGCGTGATGGCCAACAACGGGCAGATCTGTGCCGCGCAGACGCGGATCCTGCTGCCGCGCAGTTGCTACGACGAGATCCTCGAGCCGTTTGCGGCAGCAGTCTCGGCGATGCGCATCGGTGATCCAGCAGAACGTGACACCGAGGTGGGACCGGTCATCAACGCGGCGTCCCGCGACAGAATCGAGAACGCGGTGGCGGGCGCGGTCGACGCCGGTGCTCGCCTGGTCGCCGGCGGTACCCGCCCTGACGGTTTCGACAGCGGTTCGTATGTCAGCCCGACTGTGCTGGCGGACGTCGACAACGACATGGCGATCGCCCGTGACGAGTTGTTCGGGCCGGTTGCGGTGGTCATCGCCTACGACGACGAGAACGACGCGGTCGCCGTGGCCAACGACTCGGAGTACGGACTCGCGGGTGCGGTCTGGTCGGCGGATCCGGTGCGGGCAAGCCGGGTGGCGGCGCGTATCCGAACCGGTTCGGTGTCGATCAACTCAGCGGCGCCACTGGACTTCGGGAGTCCCTTCGGTGGTTTCAAGAAATCAGGTATCGGACGCGAGGGTGGCCCGGAAGGCATTGCGGCATACCTCGAATCGCAATCGATCATCCTCTGACGTCTCGTCGGAACGTAGTGTGGAAGGACAATAAATGGAGACCAAGGCCGCGGTTCTGTGGGAGCGCAACACAGCTTGGCAGATCGAGACCATCGAACTCGATGCCCCGAAAGAACAAGAGGTGCTCGTCGAGCTGCATGCCTCGGGGATGTGTCACTCCGACGAGCACATCGTGACCGGCGACATGCCGTTCCGGTTGCCCTGTATCGGCGGGCATGAGGGTGCGGGTGTGGTGAAACAGGTCGGCTCCCACGTGTCGTGGCTACAGCCGGGCGACCACGTCGTGTTCGGATTCATCCCGTCCTGTGGACGGTGCCCGTCGTGTTCCAACGGGCATCAGAACCTGTGCGATCTGGGTGCCAAGATCTACAGCGGGAACCAGATCCAGGACGATACGGCGCGCCATCACACCAAGGGGGAGGACCTCGCGCTCGCCTGTGGCGTGGGTTCTTTCGCCCACCACACGGTGGTCAACGAGGCGAGCTGCATCAAGATCGAACCGCACCACCCCCTGGACCGCGCATGCCTACTCGGTTGCGGATTCATCACCGGATGGGGATCGGCGGTCTACACCGCCGACGTCCAGCCCGGCGAGAACGTCGTCGTCGCCGGGGTCGGGGGCATCGGAGCCGCGGCGGTCCAGGGGGCGAAGCTCTCCGGGGCGCGGACGGTCACCGTCATCGATCCGTCGGAGTACAAGCGGGAGATCGCACTTCGGATGGGTGCCACACACGTGGCCGAATCGTGGGAGGACGCCCGGGGTGTGGTCGCGGAGGCGACGTGGCACCGGGGAGCCGACAAGTTCATCTGCGCCATGGGCGTGGGCGAGGGACGTCTGGTGGCAAAGGCCCTGGCGATGACGGCCAAGCGCGGGCGGCTCATCGTCACCAACATCCACCCGATGCTCGAGCGCGAGATCTCGGTGAACCTGATGGACCTCACCCTGCAGGAGAAGCAGATCGTCGGCAGCCTGTACGGTTCGGCCAATCCGCGCGCCGACATCCCGAAGGTTCTGGAATTGTGGAGCGGTGGGTTCGTCGACCTCGACGCGATGGTCACACGCAGCTACCCGCTCGAGGGCGTCAACGACGGCTACGACGACATGCGCGCGGGTAACAACGTGCGTGGCATCCTGCGTTACCCGGCTGCCGACGCGCCAGAGGATCAGTCGTTGGAAAAGGCTGCTGCCGGCGTGTGATCCGCTGTTCCTTCCACGCTCGAACAGCCGGTGTCAGACGAACAGAAGGGGAGGACGCCGTTCGGCGTCCTCCCCTTCGTCGGCTCGGACTAGAGGATCGCGCCGCTCACCTTGTAGTCGATGATCTCCTCCATGGGCAGTCCCAGCTCCTCGAGCACCGCGTCGGTGTGCTCACCGTGGGCCGGCGCACGGGTCAGCTCGCTGGGCGTCTCGTTGAACTGGATCGGGGTGCTCACCAACTTGTAGTCCACGCCGTTCACGTCGGTGAGGTCCGTGATGTAGCCGTTCGCCAGCACCTGCGGATCGGTGACGACCTCACGTGGTGTCTGGACCACCGACCAGGACCCGTCGATCTTGGCCAGTTCGGGCTTCCACTCCTCGAGCGTCCGTTTGCCGAATGCGTTGCTCAGGACCTCGATGACCTCGAGCCGATTCTCACCGCGCTTCGCGTGGTTCTCGAACCGGGGGTCGGTGATCATCTCGGGGATTCCGAGAACGGTGACGAGTTCGGGCCAGTAGCGGTCCGACTCGAGCATGACCAGCGAGATGAACCGACCATCGGCGGTCTTATAGGTGTTGACCAGCGGGTTCGCGGCCGTCGCGGGAGTGTGCTTGGGGTACCGCTCCATGTTGAACGCGTGCGCGCCCGCGATGGTCGCGCCCATCGACCATGCACCCATCGCCAGCAGGGAACTGTCCACGGTGAGGGCTTCGCCGGTGCGTTCGCGATGCAGGAGTGCGGTGGAGACGGCGCCGGCCAGGGTCAGGCCGCCGAGAACGTCGCCGAACGCCGGACCCGGCATGGTGAGGCGGTAGTCCAGTTCGTCCGGGCTGATGTTGTCGGCAGCGCCGCCGCGACTCCAGAACGAGGTCATGTCGTACCCGCCGCGGTTCGCTTCCTCGCCGCGCTGGCCGCTCGAGGAACCGCGAACGTACACGATCTTGTCGTTGACCGCCCGAACGTCCTCGACGTCGAGGCCCAGCTTCTTGCGGGCGTCGGGACGGAAATTGGTCAGGAATACGTCGGCGGTGGCGATCAGCCGCATCAGCAGGGCGCGTCCCTGTTCTGACTTGAGATCGATTGCAACGCTGCGTTTTCCGCGGTTCGGGAGTTCGAACATGTGATTGACCCCGCCGGCCGGGATCAATCCCGACGTCACGAGCCCGCGCTGGGGATCACCCGACTCGGGATGCTCGATCTTCAGTACGTCCGCGCCCCACTCGGCGAGGATCGCGCCCGCCACCGGCACATACGTCCAGGCCGCCACCTCGACAACACGAATTCCGTTCAGCACACCGACCACGTCAATTGTTCCTCTCGGTCCTGACTCGATGGGCCGCGACTGATCGTCGCCGTGCCCCATCGGGCTATATCTGACTAAGTGTACACGAAAATACCCGCGTTTTGTGTCGCGTGTCACTACGAAGTTGGACTCTAGATTGGCAGGTGGATGCGAGATCCACCCCTGCGACCCGATCCTTGAGCCAAGTTGGCAAATCAATATCTGACACAGTGGTGATGAATGCTAACCTGAGACCGGGGTGACCGCCGTCACGCGCGTCGCGCAGCTGCCGGCCGCCCGGACAACAGTGATTTTCGGAAGGACGAGCAGATGTCTAACGAGGCAGGTCGGATTCTGCCGGAGGTGACCCCGGAATCGGAGGCCTTCTGGACCGGAGGATTCGACGGTGAACTCCGCATATACCGATGTCGAGACTGTCGAGGCTGGATTCACCCGCCGGTCGGGGCATGCTGGCGATGCCGGAGTCGCAACGTCGGACCAGAGGCCGCGTCCGGGCGTGCACGAATCGCGTCCTTCACGGTCAATCACCACCCCTGGCTTCCCGCTTTCCCTCCTCCCTACGTCATCGCGGTGGTCGAACTCGACGATCAGCCCGATGTCCGCCTGACCACGTGCATCGTCGGCGTCGATGTGAATGCGGTCGAGATCGGACAGCCGGTCGAGGTCGTGTTCGAGTCACACGACGATGTGTCCCTGCCCTTCTTCAGGCCGTTGGCAGCATGAGTTTCGTGGACGACAAGGCGGTCATCAGCGGGATAGGTCAGTCCGAGATCGGCCGGCGGATCGGGCGTTCGGGTATCGACCTGGCGCTCGAGGCCGCCGAGCGCGCTGTGGCCCACGCGGGCCTGACGTTCGATGACATCGACGGTGTCGCAAGCTATCCGGGCCCGGTACAGGCGGAGGGCGGGTTCGTCGGTGCGACCACGCACGATGTCCGCGATGCCTTCGGGTTGAGGACCAGGTGGCACGTCAGCGGTGTGGAGACGTCGGGCCAGATAGGCACGCTGCTCGACGCGGCTGCGGCAATCTCTTCGGGCCGCGCCACACACGTGCTGTGCTTTCGGTCGGTCTGGGAGGCCACTGCCCAGGCATCTGGTCGCGCCGCCGCGCTGACGGGCAAGGCGATGCGTGCGTCGGGCCATGCGGAGTTCCGGATGCCATTCGGAGCCGCCTCCCCGGCCAGCTGGATCGGCATGTACGCACAGCGTTACATGTATGAGTTCGGCTTGACCAGAGAGCATCTCGGAAAGTTGGTCATCAACGCACGCACCAACGCGGCCCGGAATCCGAACGCCATCTACCGCAAGCCGATGTCGATGGTCGACTACTTGAACGCGCGGATGATCTCGACTCCCATGGGATTGTTCGACTGTGACGTCCCGTGTGACGGAGCGACCGCGATCATCCTGTCGCGGCGAGAAGAGACGGTTGGCCTGAAACAGACACCGATCACCATCGAAGCGGCAGGCTCGGCGCTCTACGAGCGACACTCCTGGGACCAGCGAACCGACCTCACGACGATGGCCTCACACGACGCCGCCGCGTCGATGTGGGAAGGGACCGACCTGACCCCGGCCGATGTCGACTTCGCAACGCTCTACGACGGATTCAGCTACCTGTGTTCGCAGTGGATCGAAGCGCTCGGCTTCGCCGAGCACGGCAAGGTCGGGCAGTTCCTCGACGACGAGGGGTACTACGCGATCGACGGCACGTTGCCGATCAACCCCCACGGTGGGCAGTTGTCGGCGGGCCGTCTGCATGGTTACGGGTTCCTGCACGAGGCCTGTACCCAATTGTGGCGGCAGGCCGGAGATCGCCAGATCAAGAAGGACCTGTCGGTGGCCGCCGTGGGGATCGGCGGGGGTCCGGAGGCGGGTTCCATGCTGCTGAAACTCGGTACCTGATCGGGACGGTTCATCCGACGTCGTTGGTGTCCACCCGCAATCCGGGTGGACACCGACGACGTCAGTTGCTGTGCGCGGGAGACGAACTCAGACACCGTCGACCGACGTAGGAGTACCCGACTGCGAACCCGGGGAAGTCCGGTCATGATGCCTGATCCGCCGGGGCAGAGCGAAGGGGTTGGACGCAATCAGCCGCTGCTCCCTCTCAGTGGGACCCCGCCGGCGGCATCGACGTCCGGATCGCTCCCCGGCACCAACCGCTTGGGGTGACATCAATGTCAGTTCTGAGCTGCGTTCGACCACCTCGACGTTCCAGATTCTTTGCGCGAATGCCGGATTTCTCCGAGAATAACTTGACTCTTGTGACGCCTGTCACTAAAGTGACATAGTGTCAGATATGGGAACGATGCCCAGGTTCACAGTGGCCTGTTCCCCCCTTGTAGCCCGTCATACGTAGCAGGAGGCGTTGTGCCGCTCCAGGATTACATGCACTTGATCTCGGTCGACGATCACTTGATCGAACCGCCAGACGTCTGGTCGACCAGGTTGCCGAAGAAGTTCCTCGATGAGGGTCCGCGGATCATCGAGATGGACATGAGTCAGCAGCAGGGGGACGAAGGTCTCTCGGCGGCCCTGCTCAATGCCGCACGCGGCGAGGGCGGTCGGGCCGCGAAGAAGAAGATCGCGGAGGTGTGGTCTTACGAGGGCCGCATCTACCCGAACATCGGACTGAACGCGGTGGCCGGCAAGAAGCCGCAGGAGTACGGCATGGACCCGACGCGCTACTCGGACATGTTGCCCGGCTGTTACGACGCCAAGGCCCGCGTGGCCGACATGGACATCGATGGTGTGCAGGCTGCCCTGTGCTTTCCCTCGTTCCCGCGATTCGCCGGCACGGTCTTCCTGGAGGGCGAGGACAAAGAACTCGCCCTGCTGTCGGTGAAGGCATGGAACGATTTCCACCTCGACGAGTGGGCGGCGGCGGCTCCCGACCGGATCATCCCGCTGATCATTCTCCCGCTGTGGGACCCGCAGGCCGCCGCGGAGGAGATCTACCGCTGTGCCGCCAAGGGGGCCAAGGCGATCACTTTCCCGGAAAACACTGTCACGCTGGGTCTTCCGTCGTTCTACACCGACCATTGGGACCCAGTGTTCCGCGCGGCCGAAGAAACCAACATGCCGTTGTGCATGCACTTCGGTTCATCGGGTCGGGCCCCGATCACGTCGCCTGAGGCGCCGATGGCGGTCATGATCGCGCTATTCGGCACGAACTCGATGTATGCGACCGCAGACCTCCTGTTCTCGCCGGTCTTCTACAAATTCCCCAACCTGAAGATCGCTCTGTCCGAGGGCGGGATCGGCTGGATGCCGTACCTGCTCGAGCGAATCGACCTGACCTGGGAGAAGCATCGCTGGTATCAGAACGTGAACAAAGAGGTCCGTCCCTCGGATCTGTTCCGGTCGAACATCTACGGCTGCTTCATCGACGACCACGAAGGTGTTGCCCGTCGCCACCAGGTCGGTATCGACAACATCACCTGGGAATGTGATTACCCCCATTCGGATTCCAACTGGCCCAACAGCCGGCGGTACACCGAGAAGCTCCTCGCCGAGGTTCCCGATGAGGAGGCCCACAAGATCGTCGAACTCAACGCGCGGAAGTTGTACAACTTCCCGCGCACCGAGGCCGCGGCTCGCTGAGGACTCGATCATGGCTCATGGCAAAGACATCGACGCAGCCGACTGGGTCGATCAGGATCTGCTCACCAGGGACGAGTCCCGGGACCGTCTCGAGGAGGAGATCGAGTTCGAACGGAACAAGCTGAACGAGCTCCGATCCGGACCAGGTAACGAGGATTCGGTCGAATTGGCGAGGCGCAGACTGGTTGCCATGGAGAACCTGAGGGACTCGCTGTGACTGCACCGGGCACGCGGTTGCGCGGCAAGGTCGCTCTGGTCTCCGGATCCACCAGGGGCATCGGACGGTCGATCGCTCAGCATTTCGCGGCGGAGGGAGCGAAGGTTGCCGTCACGGGCCGAACTGTGGAGCGCGGCGAGAAAGTCGTGAACTTCATCCGTGACGCCGGCGGCGACGCCGAGTTCTTTCCGCTCGATGTCACCTCCGAGGACAGTGTGCGGAACACGATAGACGCGGTCGTCTCGCGTTTCGGTGGACTCTCGACGCTCGTCAACAACGCGGCACCGACAGACGTGGTCGCCACGACGGTCAAGCCGTTACATGAGTACTCCACCGCGGAGTGGGACTCGATCATGACCGGGACCCTCACCGGCAATGTGTTCTGGGCGTCGAAGTACGCCTGGCCGCACCTGGTCTCGGCCGAAGGAGCATCGATCCTGAATGTCTCATCCGGTCAGGCGATCGCAGGTTTCAAGGGGTTCGGAGCCTATGGCGCAGCGAAGTCTGCGGTGACGAGCCTGACGCGGTCACTCGCCGTCGAAGGTGCGGCGGATGGGATCCGGGCGAACTGCATCCTGGTCGGCCGCGTGGTGTCCGGACGCGGAGATTCAGGTCACCACACCGGTGGCGGACGGCTCACCCGCATCGGCAATCCGATGGATATCGCCTATGCGGCAACCTATCTCGCCTCCGATGAATCGGCCTTCGCAACTGGTTCGATGCTCACCGTCGACGGAGGGTTCTCCATCAACGGTGACGCGGTGTCCGATGCGGAAGCGGCAGCGTTCGCCACCAACTGAGGCTCGACGCCATCACCCCGGCAGCCGACGGATCACGTCGGCAGCCGGGGTGATCCGCGTCAGCATCGCCAGCATGTTCGTCACCATGTAGTCGTGACTCTCGGCACTCGTACCCGCTGTGCAGTCCTCTGCGAGAACGACGTCGTATCCTCGGTTCACGCCCTCGAGCGCCAAGCCGGGAAGCGCGACATCTGTGGATATGCCCGCGAGCACCAGCGTCTGTACACGCTGCAGTCTCAGCATCGCATCGAGATTGGTGCCATAGAACGCCGTCAGACCGGTCGCGCGTGAGCTGACCAGATCTGTCGGTTCGGGACCGAGGTCCGCGGGGATGACGATGTCGGGACTTCCCTCCACCATCATTCGACCGCGGATGGCCAGTTTGCTCAGATAGGAATTCGGCAGCATCCCCATCTGGTCGGACCGGTGGGCGATGGTGCAGTGAACGACGGGCAGCGACCGCGCTCGGAAGGCGCGGGCCAACTCTGCCGTGTTCCGGACCAGGCCGCGGACGGAGGCCTGCTCGGCGAGCCCGGAGAACAACCCCGGAGGCGGGTCGAGCAGCCCCTGCTGGCACTCGCTGATGACCAGGGCGGGGGAGCTGTATGGAGTCATTCTTCCTCCGTGACTCAGGTGACGTTGAAGCCAGTTAAGATCTGGAGTGGTTGATCAAAATCGTGTGAAGATGCAGTTCAAGGTATTTGCCAAAACATGACACGAATGCCAGAATAGCTCCAGCATAACTACCAGAGGCGGTGCCCATGATCGAAACCGACGAGATCGCGTCGACCCCGTTGCATGACCTTTCCTGGTGGCAGCAGTCCCCGGCCGAACGAGACGCGGAGTTCGCGACGCTGCGCCGCGATCGGCCTCGGATGTTCGTGCCGCTGGGCCCAGCCGAGGAGGGCCGACGCCCCAAGGGGTTCTGGGCCCTGACCACATACGAGGACATTCTCGAGGTGAGCAGGAGGCCCGAGGACTTCTCGTCGGGCATCGGTGGGACGCAGATCTTCGATCAGCCGGCCGAACTCCGGGAATACCGCGGTTCCATCATCGACATGGACAACCCCGAGCATGCGCGGCTGCGCAAGATCGTCTCGCGCGGGTTCACCGCGCGGAATCTGTCCGGGTTGCGCGACGAGATCGAGGAGACGGTCAGCGAGATCCTCGACGAGATGTCGCAGACCGGCGAGGCCGACTTCGTCGAGGAGTTCGCGTCGTTGTTGCCCCTGCGCATCATCGACAATCTGCTCGGAATCCCGCGTGAGCACGAGAAATTCATCCTCGAGGCCACCAACACGATCCTCGGCGCATCGGACCCCGAGTACATCGAGGACCAGTCCGCCCGCGGTATCGGCAAGGCGGTCACCGCCGCGAGCGAGGGACTGATCGCGCTTCTCAACGATCTCGCCGAGGACCGGATAGCCGATCCGCAGGATGATCTGATCACCAAACTCGTCGCCGCGGACGACGAGAACCTGACACCCCAGGAGATGGCGAAGTTCTTCATCCTGTTGGTCGGCGCGGGTAACGAGACCACTCGCAACGTGATCTCGCACGGCCTGCACGTGCTGACCCAGCACCCGGATCAGCGGGATCTGTGGTTGTCGGATTACGAGGAGTACGCGTCCACGGCCATCGAGGAGATGCTCCGGTGGGCGACACCGGTCATCCACTTCCGCCGCACGGTTGCCCGGGACGGGGTGATGCTGGGTGACCTCGAATTGTCCGAGGGCGACAAGGTGGTGATGTGGTACACCTCGGCGAACCGTGACGAGACGATGTTCGACGATCCCTATACCTTCGACATCACCCGAGATCCCAACCCACATGTGGCTTTCGGCGGTGCCGGTGCCCACTTCTGCCTGGGCGCACATCTCGCAAGGCTCGAGCTCGACGTCGCCTTCCGGATGCTGTTCGAGCGCTATCCGGACATCAGGTCGGTGGGCGAACCCGTGCGGTTGCGGTCGAACTTCCTCAACGGGATCAAGCACCTTCGTGCCGAGTACACCCCGGTGACGAAGTGACGGAACTCGCCGACGTGCGTGCCGACGAGGACGCGGTACAGAGTGGGCTGACCGACGGTGTCCTGACGATCCATCTGAACCGTCCACAGGCGGCAAACGCGCTTCGGCCCGATGATCGCGACGCGCTCACCGAGCTGTTCCTGGATGCGAACGCCGACCACGAGGTTCGCGTCGTCGTCCTCCGGGCCCGCGGGAGACAGTTCTGTGCCGGAGCGGATGTGGTGAAACTCGCCGATGGGCATGCCAAGAACGTGAAGCGGGCCACTGGGCCGATGAAGACCATCATGGGTGGTGCCCAACGTCTGATCGCATCGGTGCTCGACTGCAGCAGACCCGTGGTGACCGTGGTGCAGGGGGCCGCTGCCGGAATCGGCGCTCACCTCGCCTACGCCTCGGACCTGGTCGTGGCGACCGACAATGCGTACTTCGCCGAGTCCTTCGTCAAGCGCGGCCTGGTCGTGGACGGAGGCGGCGCGTACCTCCTCCCGCGGCGGATCGGAATGCAGAAGGCCAAGGAGATGGCGTTCTTCGGCGACAAGCTCTCCGCTCAGGAGGCATTCGACCTGGGCCTGGTGAACAGGGTGGTGCCGCCGGAGGATCTCGAAGCCGCCGTCGACGACTACGTCGGACGACTGGCCGTGGCGCCGACGAGTGCGGTGGGATTGACGAAGCGGTTGTTCAACGAGTCGCCCGACGTGGACCGAGCGGGATCGTTCGTCACCGAAGCCATGGCTCAGGAAATCCAGTCGTACTCGCTCGACGCCCGCGAGGGCGTGTCGGCCTTCGTGCAGAAGCGCCCACCGGAATTCGTGGGGTGGTGAGATGGCCGACACCGAAAAGCCGGCGGGGGTCCGGCCGGCGAAGCCCCGCGCCGACATCCCCACCGTCGAAGCCGCGACCACACCATATTGGGATGCCGCCGCGCAGGGCACACTACTCGTGGCCAGATGCGGGGACTGCGGAAAGGTCCACCACTACCCGAGGCCATTCTGTCCGTTCTGCTGGGGCGAGAACGTGACCAGTTTCGAAGCCAGCGGTCGAGGGACGCTGTATACGTACTCGACCGTCTACATGAACGACCTGCATCCGTTCAAAGAGCGGCTGCCGTACGTCGCAGCGATCGTCGAACTCGACGAGGGTCCGCGGCTGATGACGAACATGGAAGACTGCGAGCCCGCAGACCTCGAAGTCGGGGTGCGGGTGACCGTCGGCTTCCGTCCCATCACCGACGAGTTCACGGCCACGATCTTCCGTCCGGCCTAGGTCTCTCGACCGGCAGGGCTCGTGCGGTCGAAACATACACAACGCAGAGGAGTATCAGCACCATGAGCGGATTGCTCGACGGCAAGGTGGCTTTGGTCACGGGATCCGGACACGGAATCGGGCGAGGCCACGCGCTGGAACTCGCCAAGCACGGCGCGACCGTCATCGTCAACGACCTGGGTACCTCCCTGGATGGTCAGGGCACCGGCAAGGTTGCCGACGAAGTCGTGCAGATCATCGAAGACCGTGGCGGCAAGGCCATCTCGGATTTCAGCGATGTCGGTGACGAGGAGTCGGTCGATCTGCTCGTCGAACGCGCCTATTCCCAGCTGGGCCGCCTCGACATCGTGGTCAACAACGCCGGTATCGTCCGCGACAAGGCGATCTGGAACATGAGTGTCGACGATTTCGACCTGGTGATGCGGGTGCACGTGCGGGGCAGCTGGCTGACAAGCCGAGCCGTGGCCCGGAAGTGGCGTCAGGAATCCAAGGACACCGGCGCCAAGGTCTACGGGCGGATCATCAACACCACCTCCGGTGCCGGACTCCAGGGCCACTTCGGGCAGACGAATTACAGTGCGGCGAAGGCGGCCATCGTCGGGCTCACGCAGACGCTCAGCCTCGAGCTCGCATCGACCGGCGCGACCGTCAACGCGATCAGCCCGGGTGGGCGCACTCGCATGTCGGCCACCATCGCCGGCGCCGCGGCGCCGATCGAACCCGACGAGCGGTCCGAGGACGAGTTCGACCCCAAGGATCCGTCTCTTGGTTCGCCGGTGGTCGCATGGCTCGCCAGCCCGGAGGCCGGACACGTCAGTGGACAGGTCATCAAGGCACTGGGCGAGAACATCCAGTGGTTGAAGGGTTGGACCCCCGTCAGTGCGGTGTCAAACGGCGGAAAGCGCTGGGACGCCGAGAAACTCGGTACTGTCCTGGGTGTCGACCTGTTCGGCACGCGCGCCTCGGGGTTGCGTCTGGGCGGATAGTCCACGCACCCACCGCGACGACCGCGCCTGCCCTCTCGGACAGGCGCCGTCGAGTGGTCCATGCCGTCGGGTTCCGCCGGCCCGTCCAGGATGAGCTACCTCCGCATCATCCCGCTTGTCACGGTGGGCCCGCGTCCGAGGGGCGGATTCTAGCGATCCCCGCAACACCCTGGCTTTCAGGGAGTTGCGGGGATCGTGGTTTCTGCAGAGTTGAAGGATCGGTTCTTCGAGGCGCTGGATCGCGAAGGCGGGAGTGTCACGGTTGCCGCTCGTTGTGTGGGTGTTAATCGCAGTACTGCGTCTGGCTGGGTGCGTCGAGCCGGGTTACGCGGGCGTGGCAAGCCGGGGACCTCTGGGCATCCCGGGCGCGCTCGTTATGACGAGTTGCGGGCGGCTGGTGTTCGTCGTCGCGACGCCGCCCGGCAGGTGGGCGTCAATATCCGGACTGCGCAGGATTGGGATCAGGGGATACGCAAAGGTGCTCACGCGCGCCTTCATCCCGATGGTCGCCGCATCGACTACAAGACCGGTATGACGACGTACGACTCAGCGGGGCGACGGCCGTCGGTGGCCAAGATCGAAGCCCAGCTGCATCCTCGGTTCCTGAGCTTGTCTGAGCGTAAGCAGATCGCTGACATGCACCGTGCCGGCGACTCGTTGCGCGAGATCGGACGCCGGTTGGGGCGGGCGGCGTCGACGATCAAACGCGAGATTGATGCCTACTCAGTGTCAGGGGTATACCGTCCTTATCGGGCTCAAACGGCCTGGGCGAGTGCGCGTTTACGTCCTAAGGAGTCCAAACTCGCCACCGCTGGGCCGCTTCGGGATTACGTCCGCGACAAACTTGCCCAGCAGTGGTCTCCAGAACAGATCTGTCACGCTTTGATCATCGAGTTCCCCGATGACAAGGCAATGCGAGTGAGTACCGAGACGATCTACCAGGCGATCTACGTTCAGGCCCGCGGCGGGTTGCGCCGTGAAGTCGCCGACGCGTTGCGGACCGGACGTACACGTCGTAAGACTCGCCGGTCCCCAGACCGCCGCGCAGCCCGGTTTGTCGACGAGATGGTGATGATCTCCGATCGGCCGGCTGAGGTCGAGGACCGGGCGGTACCGGGCCACTGGGAGGGTGACCTGATCGTCGGTACCCGTTCGGAATCGGCCATCGTGACGTTGGTCGAATGCACGACTCGCTACGTCCTGCTCGGGCATCTGCCTGGCGGACACACAGCCGAGGAGGTTCGCGACGTGCTGATCCCGCTGATCGGTGCTCTACCCGAGCATCTGCGGGGGTCGTTGACCTGGGACCAGGGCTGTGAAATGGCGGCGCACAAGCAGGTCAGCGTCACCACCGGTGTGTCGGTCTACTTCTGCGACCCCCATTCACCATGGCAGCGCGGCTCTAACGAGAACACCAATGGTTTACTGCGCCAATACTTCCCAAAGGGAACCGACCTGTCGGTACACAGCGCCGAGGACCTCGAACTCGTCGCCCAAAGACCCAACGGCCGACCACGCAAAACGCTCGACTGGAGAACACCAGCCGAGCGCCTGCGTGATTTACTTGTGCCAGTCTAACCAACGGTGTTGCGAGGACCCCTAGAATCCGCCAGGAGCGCTCCGGGCCCTGATGACACCGGGATAGCGGCACCGATCGACCCGTGCTGTGCCTCAGGCGATATCGCAAGTCGGCACCGACGGTCGTCTTCCTGGTGCGTCGGAGTGTGCCGGACATCAGACCGACTGCGGCCGGCGATCTCTCGGCTTCCCGCGCAAGAACCCCGATCTCCCCGCTGGATACTGGAGCACGACTCGATTTCGGGGTTCGCGATCGCCCACGTGCCGCACGCTGCGCAGCCCCGAAGTCGATGTGGCGAACCGGATTCCGGTGGCCGTCGGTGACGACGTCCACGCTGTCGGTCAGAAAGCGGGGGACACCGTCGCTTCCCATGGCGCACGGTCGATTGATTCCGGCTGGTCGGATATGTTCCGTGTCCTCCGTGATGGCGAATGGAGTTCGCCACCACGGAGGACAGTCGTCTCCCAGACGGAGGAGATCAATCGTCGATGACCTTGATCGCGCTCATCGGACAGCGACTGGCGCCGTTGCGCGCCGCGGATTCCATGCCGCCACCGACGGTGAAGTCGGCGTTGGCCGCGTAACCGTCGTCATCCAGTTCGTACAGGTCTGGTTCGTGAAGCGCGCACATCCCGTGCGCCTCACATTCGTCGAGAGCGATGTGGACTCGCATCGTGAACTCCTCAAGGGGTCGTAGCGGGCTGCAGGTGACCCGGAGCTGTCCGGGTCTCGGTCGATCACGTGTTCCGAGCGTTGGCTGGCGGGGTACGTGACGGCGGTGGATTCTCGACGAGAAGATCTCGCAGGCGAGTCCGGTCGGTCTTGGCCATCGCCGTCTGGGGGATCGTGTCGACCAGCACGAGATGGTCGGGCGATTTGTAGTCGGCCAGCAAGGACGTCGTCCACTCGCGAAGTTCGTCCAGTGTGGGTGGTCGATGGGGATCCGCGGGTACGACGAACACAACGCCGATCTCACCGATCACCGGCGCGCCGTGCCCCACGACAGCAGCGTCGAGTACCAGAGGGTGCCGCGCAATCGCCTGCTCGACCTCGACCGGATGCACATTGAAGCCACCGCGGATGTACATGTCACCGGACCGGCCTGCCAGCCGGAGATTGCCCTCGGGCGTGAACGTGCCGAGGTCGCCGGTGAGCAGGTAGCCCTCGGAATCGAAAGCGGCAGCTGTCAACTCCGCATCGCGCCAGTACCCGCGCATCACACAATCACCCTTGATGCGGACCCGTCCGACCTGACCGGGAGGGAGAACCGCCCCCTCGTCGTCGACGACTTGCACAGTCATCCCGTTCTGTGGGCGCCCGACGGTCCGGGTTTGGACCTCGGGCGGATCAGCCGGGTCGGTTCCGCAGACCGTCGGTGACTCGGTCATGGCGTAGCGGACGACCAACGGAACCCCGATCAGTTCCGTCGTGCGCTCGACGAGTTCGGGTGACGCCGGTGCGGTGGCAACGACGCCGACCCGGAGATCGGGGAACGAACCCCGATCGAGACCGGGTAGTTCGAGCAGCTTCGCCCATTGGGTGGGGACTCCGCCGCCGACCGTGACGTGTTCGTCGGCGAGCGTACGAGCCATACCGGCTGCCGTCCACGGCGCCGGTGGAATGATGAGGGCTGTGCCCCAGAGCAGTTGGTCCCACAATTTAGACATGTAGCCGGCATGCGAGAACGGCGTAGAAGTCATGCGGCGGTCATAGGGGGCACTCATGATCCCAGCGGCCTGTGCCGACGCGGCGAGGTTGTCGGCGTCGAACCAGGCTCCTTTCGGCAAACCGGTTGTCCCGCTGGTGAAGATGATGGCGACCGGGTCGCTACGATCGACATCGACGACCGGGGGTTCTCCTGGATCGGAGTACCACGTTCTGAGCAGCCGCAGGTCGACGACGGGCACCCCGCACTCCGGTGGTTGGTTCGACGCATGAACGATGAGCGCCGGCGCGGACACCCTCAGGATGGCTCCGGTCTCTGTCGGGCCGAGCCTTCCGTTGACGCCCGCGGTGACGGCGCCGAGCATCGCGGCGGCGGCGTAACAGGTGGCGTAGTCGACACCGGACGGGAGCATCAGGGTGACGACATCACCCCTGCCGACGCCCAACGCGGCGAAGTGTGCGGCCACCGAACGCGCCCGGGACACCCACTGGGCGAAGGAGACCCGCGACCCCGGCTCGACGTAGGCGTCGCGTTCGCCGTGGAGTTCCGCAGCTGCTTCCAGCAGTTCCCGGGTGTTGGCGAAGGTGTCCTGCAGGGGCGGTGCGATCGCGGGTACGGCTGAACTCCGAGCGCTCACGGTTCTTCCGATCCGAGCAAGACCGTGCCGCTGGAACAGAACCAGCCTCCGGTACCGCTGACGCAGGCGATCTTCGCGTCCGGGACCTGTCGTGCACCACCCTCGCCGCGCAGCTGCCTGGCTGCTTCGACGAGTAGGAAGAGTCCACGCTGACCGGGGTGACACGCGGACAGGCCACCCCGTCGGTGTTGGTCGGCAACGCACCGCCGAGACGTAGGTTCTGCTCGGCGACGAAGGCGCCACCCTCTCCTTTCCCACAGAACCCGAGATCTTCCAGGCTCAGCAGGAGCATGTAGGTGAATGCGTCGTAGATCTCCGCGACGTCGACATCAGACGGGCGCACACCGGCGCGTTCGAAGGCAAGTGGGCCGGTGACCGCGGCGGGACCCACGGTCATGTCTTCCCACTGGCTGGTGAGCATGTGGGAGGTGGCGTCCGCAGAACCCAGCACCCAGACCGGTGGTGACTTGAGATCGGGCACCCGATCCTCGGCCACCAGGATGATCGCTGCGCCGCCGTCGGAACGGATGCAGCAGTGCAGCTTGGTGAATGGATCGGCGATCATCGGTCCGGACAACACGTCATCGACGGTGATCGGGTCGCGGTACATCGCCTCGGGGTTGTCGGCGGCGTTGAACCGGGCCGACACCGCGACCTCCGCGAGCTGCTCGATCGTCGTACCGTACTGATGCATGTGACGCCGTGCGGCCATCGCGTATTTCGAGATCAGCGTGTGGCCGTATGGCGCGTCCCACTGCAGTGGGCCGCGGGCACCCCAGTTGATGTTGGCTCCCCGCAGCCCCTTCCGGATGTCGGCGCGGGCGGTGGACCCGTAGGTCAGCAACACCACGTCGGCGTGACCCGCGGCGATCGCGTCGGTCGCATGGGAGACCATGACCTCCCAGGACGCACCGCCGACGGAGGTCGAGTCGATCCATCGCGGTCTGATGCCCAGATACTCACCGACGTCGGTCGGGGGCAGCGTGCCCTGACTGGTCGATCCCAGCCCGTCGATGTCGGCGGGGCTCAGACCGGTGTCGGCCAGCGCCCGACGGCTGGCCTGGGCCATGAGCTCATACGCGTTCTTGTTGTCGACCTTGCCGACATCGGAGAGCGCGACACCGGCGATGGCGACCTTTCGATTCACTGTGCGGCCTCGAGGTCGAGCAGCTCGGCGAGTACTCCGGAGGCGCCTGCGAACAGATGCTTGTAGACGATGGCGCGTTTCAGATACAGGTGGGCGTTGTGTTCGAACGTGTAACCCATCCCGCCGTGCACCTGGATACTCCCGCTTCCGTTGCTCATAGCGGCCTGTGCCGCGACCGTCTTCGCTGCCAGGATCTGGAACTCGGTGTCCGACCGGCCCGCCTTGAATGCCGTCGCCGCGAAAAACGTCTGCGCCGTGGCGGACTCGGCCCGGACTGCCATGTCGACGACGGCATGTTTGATGGCCTGGTGCACGCCGATGGGCCGTCCGAACTGTTCGCGGGTCTTCGCATGCTCCACGCAGATCTCGGTGATCGCCTCGGCCAGGCCGGCGAGGTAGGCCGAGGCGAGGATCTGGGCGCGACCCCAGATCCACTCGCTGCCGGCCGGCAGCCAGGCGGTGACATCGCCCGCCGTCACCGTTGCGGTGGCCAACCGCGTTCCCGGGTCGACCGATTCGGCCGGTGTGACGTCACCGAACTCGACCAGTTCGATGAGCGCGGCACCGTCGCGGGTGACGAGGAGGGCATGGCTCGCGCCCGTGCAATCCAGGAGGTCGAAGGACCCCTTGAACCCGTCCGCGCCGATCTCCCCGTCGCCGCGGAGTTCCGCGAGCCCGACCATCGCGGTCCCCGCGGCGATCTGGTCGACGAGCTCGAGGTGTCCGGTCGCCGCGGCGACCCTGGCGCCGAGCGTCGACGCCAGGAAGGGCCCGACTGCGAGATGCTTGGCCAACTCCATGACCACCATCACCTCGTCGTCGATGCCCTGACCGAAACCGCCGAAATCCTCGTCGAGACCGAGAGTGAGCAGACCGAGTTCGGCACCGCCGCGCCATATCTCGGGGTCGACGGGTGACGCGTCGTCGCGATGAACGCGGATCTCTTCGACCGGTGGTCGCGAAGTGATGAAATCCCCTGCGGCGGCGACCAGCTCGAGCTGGTCGCCGGATGGGAGGAGGTTCATGGTGTACTCCTTGCTCAGCGCGGGAGTCCGAGGACCCGGTCGCCGACGATGTTTCGCTGGATCTCGGACGTCCCGCCGCCGATGGATTGCGAGAACGCGTACAGATAGTTGCCCACCCAGCCGTTCTCGTCCCAGCGGGAGGTGCTGCGCAGGGCGTCGGTTCCGATGATGTCCAACGCCAGTTCCGCGACCTGCTTGGCCAGGTCGGCGTAGAACAGCTTCAGCATCGACCCCTTGGGGCCGGGCGTATCCGTCTGCATGCTGCGGCAGATGCCGGCGTAGGTCATGGCTCGCAGTGAGGTCACCGCGGCGCGCGCTCGCGCCAGTCGTCGTGCGATCTCGTCGTCGGCGATCGCCGGACGGCGTCCGTCGGGACCGACATGATCGCGGGCGAACTCGATGAGGTCTTCCACGACCTTGGCCAGACGGACCTGATTGGCCGTGAACGCTGTCCCGCGTTCGAACGAGAGCGTGGACATCGCGACGCTCCATCCGTCGTTCATCTCACCGACGACGTTCGAGAGCGGAATTCGTACGTTGTCGTAGAAGACCTCACAGAACTCGGCGCCGCCCTCGATCGTCTCGATGGGGCGGACCTCGATGCCCGGACTGGTCATGTCGCAGATGACCCAGGTGATGCCCTGGTGCTTGGAGCCGGTGTTGTCGGTTCGCACCAGAAGTTCCTGGTAGTCGGCAATCGTCGCGAAGCTTGTCCAGATCTTCTGTCCGTTCACGACGAGGTCATCCCCGTCGATCACCGCCCGGGCGCGGAGGGCGGCGAGATCCGAACCTGCTTCGGGTTCGGAGAAGCCCTGACACCAGATCGATTCACCACACAGAATCCGCCGGAGATGAGAACTCTTCTGCGCGTCGTTGGCGCGGGTGATGAGGGTGGGCCCCGCGTGCGACAGTCCGACGAAGTTGGCATCGATGCCCGGGAATCCCCGCGCGGCGTACTCCTCATACCAGATGAGCTGCTGCAACAGTGTCAGTCCGCCGCCGCCGTACTCCTTCGGCCAAGCGATACCGGCCCAGCCGCCCTCCCACTGGGTCCGCTGCCACGCAGTGTCGTATTCACGAATACCCTCGGCATCCCGGGGCCGGGGCTCGGAGGGTTTGTTCTCGTCGAGCCACGTACGCACCTCGTCTCGGAACTCCAACTGTTCGGTGCTGAAGTCCAAATCCATGTGGGGACCTTTCCTCGTCGTGCGAGACGGGACTCGCAGTGACACTATTGTCAGATCTTGGGAACGCAGAGTCAAGTGTCATGC
This sequence comes from Gordonia hongkongensis, assembly GCF_023078355.1. Lineage (NCBI taxonomy): Bacteria > Bacillati > Actinomycetota > Actinomycetes > Mycobacteriales > Gordoniaceae > Gordonia > Gordonia hongkongensis. The sequence goes on along the minus strand of NZ_CP095552.1, from coordinate 4,554,798 downwards.
GGAGTGGGGCGGTGCCGCGTACTGCTTGGCGAGGGCTTCACTGCCGCGGGCGAGGATCGTCACATCCGCGCCGACCAACACGAAAGACGCGCCGGCCGACATGTACCGACGTGCCACCTCCGGGTTGAAGGCGTTGACTCCGGCGGCCTTTCCTGCGGCCTTGATCTGCGATAAGGCTTCCTCGATCGTCGCCACGACCTCGGGGTGCTCGGGCTTGCCCAGGTAGCCGAGCGACGCGGCGAGATCGGCGGGCCCGATGAACACGGCGTCGACACCATCGACGGCGACGATCTCGTCCAGCTGGTCGAGTGCGCCGGCGGTCTCGACCTGCACGGTGAGCGACACTGCGGCGTCTGCGGTGATGAGATAGTCAGAAATGCGATTCCAGCGGGAGGCGCGGGCCAGTGCGCTTCCCACCCCGCGGATGCCCTCGGGCGGATAGCGGGTCGCGGCGACCAGGGCGCGGGCCTCGTCGGCGGTCTCGACCATCGGGACGATCAGATTGGTGGCCCCGATGTCGAGGAGTTGTTTGATCACGCTCGGGTCGCCGGTCGCCGGACGTACCAGCACCTCGACGGGGTAGGCGGCGACCGCCTGCAGTTGTGCAAGCGTGGAGCGGACGTCGTTCGGCACGTGCTCCAGGTCGAGCATCAGCCAGTCGAGTCCCGCGCCGGCGCAGATCTCCGCGCTGTAGGGATTCCCCGACGCGATCCACATCCCGATCCGGGGATGCTCGCCGTGCAACTGCCGGATCCAGGGGTTGCGTTCGCCGGTCATTCGGGAGCCTCCGGGGCGAAGTGGATGGACACCGTTCCGAGCGGTCCGTAGTCGGCCACGAACGTGTCGCCGGGTTCGGCGAAGACCGGCGCGGTGAACGACCCCGCGAGGATCACCTCGCCCGCGCTCAGTGCGACTCCGTGGGGGGCGAGACGATTGGCCAGCCACGCGACACCGTTTGCCGGATGGCCGAGCACCGATGCGGCGACCCCGGAGTCCTCGATCGAGCCGTTCCGTAGGAGAAGAGCCGAAACCCAGCGCAGGTCGACGTCCATGGGCGTCACCACGCGTCCGCCCAGGACGACCCCGGCATCTGCGGCGTTGTCGCTGATGGTGTCGACGATGGTCCGGCGGTGGCCGGACTCCGGGTCCGTCATCTGCACACGCGCGTCGAGGATCTCCAGCGCCGGGGTCACGTACTCCGCTGCCCGGAGAACGTCATAGAGGGTGATCCCGGGCCCGGAGAGGGATTCGCCGAGGATGAACGCCAGTTCGACTTCGATGCGCGGCCGGATGAATCGACGGGCCGGCACGATGCCACCGTCGTCGAAGAACATGTCGTCGAGCAATACGCCGTAGTCAGGTTCGGTGATGGACACCGCGCGCTGCATGACCTTGGACGTGAGGCCGATCTTGCGGCCGCGCGACACCGCGCCGTCGGCGACCTTCAGCCGGATCAGCTCGCGCTGCACCGCGTAGGAGTCCTCGATGGTCATCTCCGGATGCTCGAGGGAGATCTGCCGGATGGGGACCCGTGTCCTCTCCGCCTCGTAGAGGCGGCGTGCCAGGTCGGCGACGTCGGTGTCGCCCAGAGTCGTCGTCATCGGCGAAGGAACTCCACTGCGGTCGGGTTGAACGCGGCCGGGTCCTCGAAGTGCGGCCAGTGCCGGACCGCGGGCATCTCGAACACCTCGGCACGCGGGATCAGATCGGCGACGATGTGAGCAGTGCTCTGGTACTCGCCCTCGTCCTTGCCGGAGGCCACGACGAGCGTGGGCGCGGCGATCGTGGCCCATTTCTCCTCGGGGATGAGATTGCGGTCGCGCGTTTCGGCATCCTGCAGGATCAGCAGGTGATCGATCGTGGTGCGGGTGTCCTCGCGGCGGTAGATCGCCTGCCGCAGTGCGATCAGGTCGGGGAGTCGGTTGGCCTCATCGGCGATGAGGTGTGCGAACACCTTGTGGAGTGATTCCCAGCTGGGATTGTTGACGGCCTCGGTGCGCTCGGCGCGGATGCGTGCCATGTTCGACGCGGTCGCGATCAGGCCGGCGGGCGACATCAGGATGACCTTGTCGACGCGGTCGGGATGTTCGGTTGCGACCGCGGCCGACACCCACGCGCCCAGGGACATGCCGATGAAGTGCGCCGACGCCATGTTGAAGTGCGTCATCACCCCGAGGACCTGTTCGACATAGACCGCGATCTCGTAGTCGTAATCGGGCTTCTCGGAAAAGCCGTTGCCGACCATGTCGATCGCCACGCAGTGGAAATGTTCCGACAGCGGTCCGAGATTGGGCGCGAAGGTCTCCCAGTGGCCGCCGGTGCCGTGCAGCAGGATGGCGTGCGGTTTGTCCGGGGAACCGGCCTCGGCGTATCGGGTCCGTATCCCGCCGATGTCGACGAAACCCTGACGGAACTCCAGTTCGCGGAGGTAGGTCCAGATGCTCCGGTACTCGCCGGTGTCGGCCGCAGGGGTGGAAATCGTTGTCTCGGTCATGCTCGGGCCTCCATTGTGATCGGGTGAGGTTTCCACTATGTCCACATTAGATGGATGTGCCTGTGGTGTCTTGAACTGGGCCGACATGGAACTCAGAGCGGTTTGGTCTTCGATCCATGGGATTGTTTCTGACACCGGTATACGATATGACTATGAGGCGGGATGACCGCAAGGGCAAGTGGGTTCTGTCGAGTTGGCAGCAACTCTTCGAGAATTCAGCGGAGCAAGGTTGGGCGAGACGGGTCGTCGATGACTATGACCACACATGAACGTGCAGAATCCGGTGGCGACGAGCGCCGCGTGCGGCGTCGCGAACTCGCATCCCTGATCAACGAGTTCGCGGCGGTACGCCTGTCGCTGGATTCGACCGGCAACGGAGACCGGTTGCTCGTCGAAGACCTCGAGAGCGACGACCACATCTTCTTGTCGCCCTTGGAGCTCGTGAGCCTGTGTCTGGCGACGCCCGACGATCGCGAGGATTGGCTGCGCGTCGGAAATTACCGGGACGAGCGTCGTGACCGTTCACTGGGGCCACGGCCGGAACGGTCGTCGTGAGCGCGTCGATCGTGGGCCTGGGGATGACCCCGATGTCTTTGCGCCCGGGGGACAGTCCGCTCGAGCTGGCGTGTCAGGCGAGCCGGAATGCGTTGGCAGACGCGGGGATCGAGATCACCGACATCGACGGATTGCTCGTCGGTTCGTCGCAGGGTGTACGCCCGGACCGACTCGGGGTCGGATTCGCGTCCTCGGGTGGTTTCTCCGGCCTCCGCCTGCTCGAGCATGTGGAGATCAAGGGGGCCACCACGATCGCGATGATCCAGCGTGCCCAGTTCGCTGTGGAGAGCGGCAGCGCGCGAGTGGTGATGTGCGTCTTCGCCGACGCGCCGCTCGTCGCCGGAAAGGCCGCCGGCTCGACCTATGCACACAGCGGCGGCCACTCCGGTTCTCGGGGACTGGAGCGCGCCGGCGGCGTCCTCGGGTCCGTTCCGACCTACGCCCTTCTCACACAGCGGTGGTTGCACGTCAACGCGGGTACACCGGAAGATCTCTGTGCGGTGGCGACCACAGCGCGTGCGTGGGCGGTGGACAACCCGGATGCGGTGGTCCGCGCCCCCCTCGATGCCCAGGGTTACTTCGACAGCCCGATGATCTCCGAGCCGCTGCGGCGCCTCGATTGCGCACGCCCGGTCAATGGCGCGGTCGCGGTCATCGTCAGCGCAGACCCGGCGGTCGGACACGCTGTGCGGGTGAACATCCGCGGAACCGGGCGCGACCATCCGATCCGGCATCGGCGGGCCGGGGCCGAGTCTTGGTTCGGCGGGGGCAGGCGCTGTGTCGACGATGCACTGAACGCCGCCGGCATGACGCGCGACGATGTGGACACCGTCCAGCTCTACGATCCGTTCTCGGTCGTCACGTTGATTCTGCTGGAAGAGTACGCGCTCACCCGTGGAGCCCCGGCGGGACAGTTCGTCCGCGAAGGCCACACCGGGCGCGGAGGGAACCTGCCGACGAACACCGGCGGAGGGCAGTTGTCCGGGTTCTATCTCCAGGGGATGACCCCGCTGGCCGAGGCACTCGTTCAGCTCCGCGGCGACGGCGACGCGCGCCAGGTACCCGATGCGACAACAGCACTCGTCGGCGGGATCGGTGGTCGACTGGATCACCACGCCGCGCTGGTCCTGGAACGTGCAGCATGACCGTCGTCGATGACTGGCTGCTCGATGACAGCCTTGCGCCGGCGGTGGCGGGTGACCCGTTGGAACCCCTCTACGCCGGGGCCGCGCGCGGCGTCCTGGTGCTCCCGTTCTGTGCTCGGTGCGCGATCCCACTCGATCTCGAACAACACGTCTGCGACCGTTGCGGATCCGGCCGGATCGACTGGGCCGAAACAGTTCCGACCGGGGTCGTGCACTCGTCGACCACCATGCACCGCCTCGAACCGGGATTGGTTGCAACGACCGGTCCCTATCCGATCGTCGACATCGAACTCACGGGCGGACATCGCCTCATCATGACAACGGTCGACTGGCAGGCCGATTCGCCGCAGATCGGTGACGTGGTCGACATCGGCTTCAGAAACTTGGCCGGAGTAGCGATCCCGGCCGCGCAGCCCAGGAACACCACCGATACGGAGGCCCCAGATGACAACCGCTGAGTCGAAACACGGCACGGCTGACGACTTCGACGTGTCGAAGATCGTCCAGGACGATCGCGTACACGGTTCTGTCTACACGTCACCGGAGATCTTCCAGCGCGAGATGGACACCATCTTCCGGACCGGATGGGTCTATGTTGCCCATGACAGTGAGGTCAGTGAGCCCGGTGACTACCTGACCCGCCGGATCGGCAGCGAGCCGGTCGTCGTCGCGCACGGCAAGGACGGAGAGATCCGGGTGCTGCTCAACCGGTGCTCGCACCGGGCGAACAAGCTGTGCAATGCCGAGAAGGGCAACGCCAACGCCTTTCGGTGCCCCTACCACGGCTGGACCTTCAGCAACACGGGTTCGCTGACCGCGGTTCCGATGAAAGAGGGCTACGGCGAGGCATTCCGCGCGGTCCGGTCCGAGCTCGGGATGGCCGAAGCGCCCAGGGTGGACAGTTACGGCGGGTTCATCTTCGCTTCCCTGGCTGCCGACGGTCCATCGCTCACCGAACATCTCGGGGGTGCCGTCGCCGCCTTCGATCGCCTGCTCAACCTGTCGCCGACCGGGACGATCGACCTGCGCGCCAACTGGATGAAGCATCTGCACCACGCCAACTGGAAGATGGTGGTGGAGAACAACGTCGATGGCTATCACGCATTGTTCACCCACGCATCGGTCTATGACGCTATTCGACCCGCGAAGGTCTCGCACATCCCATCCAAGACCGACGTCGTGGTCCGCGACATCGGTGACGGACATTCCGAGATCGACTACTCGGCGGAGTATCGAAAGCTGGACGAGGAGTTCATCTGGTACGGCCGGATACCCCGGACCAAATTACCGAAGTACGTTGCTGCGCTGGAGAAGAAGTACGGCGAGGAGAAGGCGCACGATTCGTTGGTGGTCGGACCGCCGCACACCCTGATCTGGCCCAACCTGTTCCTCGCCGAGATGAACGTCATGTACGTCGAGCCGATCGGCCCCGACGAGACGATCGCGTACACCACCGCGGCGCTGATCCCGGGACAGGATGAACTCAATCTGCGTACACTCCGCCGGTCCGAGGGCGCCATGGGCCCAGCCGGATTCCTGATCGCCGACGACGGCGAGATCGGAATGCGCAATCAAGCGGGACTGGCGGCCAGGGATCCGGAATGGCTGCGGTTGTCACGTGGCCTGGAAACCGATGTGACCGACGAGACCGGCATCGTCAACAGCGACAAGAGCGCCGAGACACCTCAGCGCGGTTTCTACCGTCAGTGGGCAGATGTCGTGGGACAGGAGATCAACCGATGAGCACACTCGACGAGACCGACGTACTGTCTTCGGCACTGCAGCCGCTGCCGGCGCCGTCCCCGGAGATCGCGAGTTTCCTGTCCCTCGAGGCCAGGCTGGCCGACGAGGCACGCTACTCGGAGTGGGAATTGCTGTGGGACGACGACGCGCTGTACTGGGTGCCGATGCACCCCGACGACGACCCGGCAACCAACCTGGCGTACATCTATGACAACCGTCGCCGGATCAAAAGCCGAGTAGCACAGTTGAACACCGGCAATCGACACTCGCAGACCCCGCCGTCGGTGATGCGGCGTCTGCTGACCAATTCCGAGGTCCTCGACACCACCGACGACACGGTCACGGTGGGATCGAATTTCGCCCTGTTCGAATATCGTCACACCCAGCGTGTGTGGGCTGGGAGGGTCATCCACAAGGTCCGCCGGCACCCCGATGGACTCAAGCTCGCGGGCAAGACTGTCCACTTGATCAGTGCCGGGGGACCAGTCGACACTCTCGCCTTCCTGATCTGACGCCGTCGGATCTCCATTTCCCCATCCCAGTCTCGCGGAGGCTCAGTCCTTCGCGCCGAAGTACCTGTGAGGCAACGTGCTTGTAGGTGACATCTCGAAGAACAACGCGCGCCGATACCCGAACAAGCCCGCGATCGTCGAATCAGGGCGGACCCATACCTGGGCCGAGGTGGACGAGCGGGCCCGCCGGCTGGCCAATCACATGTTGGCCGCCGGGCTCCGCAAGGGCGATCGGGTGATCGTCATCGCGCGCAACTGTATCGAGTGGCCGGAGATCACCTTCGCGTTCGCGAAGGCGGGCCTGGTCACCGTCCCGGTGAACATCCGGCTCGCACCGGACGAACTGGCGCACGTGCGTGACGATTCCGGTGCCACCGCGGCGGTGGTCCACACCGATCAGGTCGACCGCTTCGGTTCCGAGTTGAGCGACCTGGCGGTGGTCCTCGAGATCGGTGGCGACACGGTGGGGAACGAGTACGAGGCGGCGCTGGGGGCGGCCGCCGCCCACGATCCGACACCGAAGTCGTTGCGCCCGGACGACATCCAGTTCATCTTGTACACGAGCGGCACCACCGGCCGGTCGAAGGGCGTCATCAACACGCATCGTGGCATGCTCGCGCAGGCCGTCGACACCACACTGGTGACCGAGGCCAACCGCAGCGACATCTTCCTGGCGACGACACCCTTCTTCACCGCCGGCGGGATGGTGCGCACCCTGACGTGGACGTATCTGGGGCAGACCATGATCATCCACAAGCGATTCGATCCCGAGGCGGTCATCGACGAGATCGAGCGCAGTGGCGTCACGTTCACCACGTTCATCCCCACCATGCTGCAGCGCACTCTGCGAATACTGGAAGAGGGTGCGGCCCGCGACATGTCGAGCCTGCGCCGCATCAGCTACGGCTCGGCACCGGTGCCGCCCGGGCTCGCGAAAAGGGCGATGGATCTGCTCGGATGTGACCTGCAGCAGCGCTACGGCCTGACCGAATGCGGCGGCCAGGCGACGATCCTCACCCCCCAGGACCATCGCGACATGGTGGCGGGCAAGACGAGCATCCTGACGTCGTGCGGCCAGGAGACCCCGATGTGCTCGATCCGGATCGTCGACGCGGACGGCAATGAGCTACCGACCGGTGAGGTCGGCGAGATCGTGATCGTGAGCGAGGCCAATGCCGTCGGCTATTGGAATCGCTCGGATCAGACCAGGCAGACGTTCCGCCGCACCGGGTTGTGGTCGGGCGACCTCGGGTACCTCGACGCCGAGCGTTACCTGCACGTCACCGGCCGCAAGACCGACATGATCATCTCGGGCGGATTCAACGTCTACCCGGCCGAGATCGAACGGGTGATCGGTCACCACCCGGCGGTGGACATGGTCGCCGTGGTGGGAGTCTCCGATCCGGAGTGGGGCGAGACGCCGGTTGCGGTCGTGGTTCCGAAGGGGACGATCGACGAGGATGCCCTCAGGACCGAACTGACCGCGCTGTGCCGCGCCGAACTGGCGGGTTACAAACAGCCGCGACGTTTCGAGTTCTGGTCCGAACTCCCCCTCGGGCCCGCAGGCAAGATCCTCAAGCGCGAGGTCGCCGGTTCCCTGGTGGCGTCGCAGGATACGGTCTCGACGTCGCAGGGGCCGGTGTGACCACTCCGCAGCGCACACCGGTCGTCGGTGTCGCGGGGGCTGCCAACTACTGGGATCTCCTGATCGAACGTGCTCGCCTGAGTCCGAACCGTGAGTTCGCAACTGACGAGCACGGCCGCCGGGTCACCTTCTCAGCCCTCGTGGACCTCGCCGAGTCCACCGCGGCCGCGCTCCACGAGCAGGGTGTCCAGGCAGGCGACGTGGTGTCGTGGCAACTGCCGACCAGCATCGAGGCGATGGCGCTGTCGTTGGCCCTGGCGCGGATCGGCGCGGTGCAGAATCCCATCATCCCGATGTTGCGGGAGAGTGAGGTCGCATTCATCACCGAGCAGGTCGGCGCCTCACTTCTCATCGTGCCCGACAACTTCCGCGGGTTCGATCACGCCGCGATGGCGTCCGCGATCGCCGGTCGAAACGAGCGGCTTCGGATCCTGGTCGTGACAGACGAATGGATCAGCGGGGACGCCACGCAACTGCCGACCCGAACAGACCGTGACGATGACGCGGTGAGCTGGATCTTCTACACGTCCGGAACGACCGCCGCGCCCAAGGGAGTCAAGCACTCGGACTCCGGATTGATCTCCGCGGCAAAGACATTCGTCACGAATGTCCAGGTCACGGCCGATGAGCGTTGTGCGGCGTACATCCCGATCACCCATGTCGGCGGCATCGCCCACGTCCTGAGCAGTCTGTTGGTCGGGCACACTCTCATCACGGCGTCGGCATTCGTCCCCGAGCACAATGCGGATCAGTTGATAGCCGAGCGCGCGACGCTCATCGGTTCGGGCCTGCCCTTCACCACGGAGTATCTGCGCATCGCGCACGAACGCGGTACCGCGCCGCTGTTCCCGAACGCGCGGGCAACTCTGGGAGGCGGCTCGGGCCGGCCGGTCGACCTCAGCCGGGCCGCGGCGGAACATCTGGGGGGCGTCGGCATCATCTCCGGCTACGGGATGACCGAATGCCCGTACCTCACCTGGGGGAGCCCCGACGACACCGCCGACGAACACGCGCGTTTCGAGGGCACGCCGGGCTCGGGCGGCCGGGTACGGATCGTCGGGCCGGACGGATCGGGGTTGCCGACCGGTGAGGTCGGGGAGATACGAGTACTCGGGCCACAACTCTTCAAGGGTTATGTGGATTCGGCGCTGGACGCGTCCGCGCTCGACGAGCAGGGGTACTTCCGCACGGGGGATCTCGGATTCCTGAACGCGGCGGGCCGTCTCGCGGTGACGGGACGGATCAAAGACATCATCATCCGCAAGATGGAGAACATCTCCGCACGCGAGGTCGAGGAGGCCCTGATCGACCATCCTGCGATCGCCGACCTCTCGGTGATCGGTATGCCCGATGAGGAAACGGGCGAGCGTGTGTGTGCCGTCGTGGTCCCGTCCGACTCGAGCGCACCACCCGACCTCGGATCGCTGCACGAGTACCTGGCGACGACCACCCTGAACAAACGCAGATACCCGGAACAGATCGAAGTGATCGCTCAGATCCCACGCAATTCCCTCGGCAAGATCAACAAGTCGCAGCTACGTGAGGAACTCCTCGCGTCCCCGGTGCAGAACGGTGTCCACCATGACGTCTGAGAACAGCTATAGCACCGTGGAATTCGAGATCGACGACCATGTCGCGACGATCACGCTCAATCGTCCGGACCGGCTCAACTGCTTCAACGAGGTGATGACCGGCGAGATCGCCGAGATCTGGGGGCGTGTCCGCGATGACGACGACATCCATGTCGCGGTGCTACAGGCAAACGGCGACCGGGCCTTCTGTACCGGCGTCGACGTCGGCGAAGGCCCGTGGTGGACTCATGTCAACCGGTTCAACCAGGAGGATCCCGGCGTGCTGCTGGGGCCCAAGCACCACCGGGTGTGGAAGCCGGTGGTCTGCGCCCTGCACGGGATGGTTGCCGGTGGAGCGATGTATCTCGTCAATCAGTCCGACATCGTCATCTGCAGCGAGGACACCAACTTCTTCGATCCCCATGCCAATGCCGGGATCGTGTCCGCGCTGGAGCCGATGGGCATGCTGTCCCGCGGTGTTCCGCTGGGCGACGTCTTGCGCTGGGCCCTGGTCGGAAGCGACGAGCGGATCACCGCCCAGACCGCGCTGCGGACCGGACTCGTCAGTGAGATCACCACACGCGACTCCCTCCGCGAACGCGCGCAACAGCTGGCATCCGAAATTGCCGGCCGGCGACCGGAAGCCATCCAGGGAACGGTTCGGGCGATCTGGGAGTCCCTTGACATGACCCCGACCACCGCGCTTCGCACCGGCCTGTCGTACACGCAGATCGGCAACCCGGGATCGGGACGCAGCGACTCACGGAAGAACAGGCGTGAGCCCCGATTCCGCTGACACCCGACAGGTTCGTTTAGGAGTGCAAGTGACCACTGACCAACTCACCGAACAGATCGCGACCGTTCCATTGCTCATCGGAGGCGAGGAGGTCACGGCCGAGTCCGGCAAGACTTACGAGAGCATCGACCCGTTCACCGGCCGGCCCTGGATTCGGGTGCCCGACGCCGGAGCCGTCGACATCGACCGTGCGGTGCAGGCCGCTCGTGATGCGCTGTCGGGCCCGTGGGGCGAGCTGACCGCCACAGCTCGTGGCAAGCTGCTCTGGCGACTCGCCGAGCTCATCACCCGCGACGCCGACGAACTGGCCGAGCTGGAGGTGCGCGACGGCGGTAAGCTCCTGCGCGAGATGTCCGGGCAGATGCGCGGACTCCCCGAGTACTTCTACTACTACGCGGGTATGGCGGACAAGCTCGAAGGCAGCGTCATCCCCACCGACAAGCCGAACTTCCTCGTGTACACCACCCATGAGCCGGTCGGTGTGGTCGGGGCGATCACGCCGTGGAACTCCCCGCTGCTGTTGCTGGCGTGGAAGCTGGCGGCGGGACTGGCCGCGGGGTGCACGTTCGTGATCAAGCCCAGCGACCACACCCCCGCGTCCACGCTGGCGTTCGCGAAGCTGTTCGCGGAAGCCGGTTTCCCGCCCGGCGTCGTCAACGTCGTCACCGGTTGGGGTCCCGAGACCGGGGCCGCGCTGGCTTCCCATCCCGGTGTGGACAAGATAGCGTTCACCGGTTCCACCGGTACCGGGATCCGCGTCGGTCAGGCCGCCGTGGCGAACATGACCCGGTTCACCCTGGAGCTCGGTGGGAAGTCGGCTCAGGTCGTGTTTCCCGACGCGGATCTCGACGCCGCGTCCAACGGGGTGATCTCGGGCATCTTCGCCGCGACCGGACAGACCTGCCTGGCCGGGTCGCGGTTGCTGGTGCACGAGAGCGTCGCCGACGACCTGATCGCAAAGGTCGTCGCACGCGCCTCGACCATCATCCTGGGCGACCCGAAGGATCCCCGGACCGAGATGGGCCCGGTCTCCAACGAGCCGCAGTACCAAAAAGTGCTGTCGCACTTCGCTGCTGCACGCGAAGAGGGCGCCACCATCGCCTACGGCGGGGTGCCGGCCGGGGAACTGGGTGGCTATTTCGTGAAGCCGACGGTCCTGACCGGCGTCACCGCGGACATGCGAGCCGTCTCCGAGGAGATCTTCGGACCGGTCCTGACGGTGTCGACATTCGCCGACGAGGCCGAGGCGATCGCGTCGGCCAACTCCACGGAATTCGGTCTGGCCGGCTCGGTCTGGACCAAAGACGTGCACCGCGCCCATCGGGTGGCGGCCAAACTGCGAGCGGGCACGATCTGGATCAACGCGTATCGCACGGTCGCTCCGCACGTACCGTTCGGCGGAGTCGGCGCGAGCGGTATCGGCCGTGAGAACGGTATCGACGCCGTCGCGGACTTCACCGAGACCAAGGCCGTCTGGGTAGAACTCAGCGGCGCCACTCGCGACCCCTTCACGCTCGGCTGAGGCCGCGCACACCGAACGAAAGATTCAGCCATGTCAACAATCGAAGCCGTCATCGTCGCCGGAGCACGCACGCCCGTCGGCACGTCGTTCAAAGGGACCCTGCGTGACACCACGGCGATGGAACTCGCCGAGGTGGTTGTCGCAGAGGTCCAGAAACGATCAGGCCTGGCCCCCACGCAGATCGACGACATCATCCTCGCCGAATCGAACTACGGCGGAGGTGATGTCGCGCGGCACGCGGCAGTGGTCACCGGAATGACCCGGGTCCCCGGGCAGGCCGTCAACCGGCACTGCGCGGGAAGCCTGACCGCGGTGGGAAACGCCGCAGCACAGGTCATCTCCGGTGCAGAGCGGGCGATCATCGCAGGGGGCACCCAGTCCATCTCCACCAGTCCGATGCAGTCCTTCCGGACCCCCGGCACCGTGGACGAGTTCACCCAGAAATGGATGCCGCCGACCCACCCGGACAGCGCCGAGGCGCCGAACATGGACATGTCGATCACGGTCGGCTGGAACACCGCCGCCGAACTCGACCTGACCCGTGAGGAGATGGATGCGTGGGCGTTGCGGTCGCATGAGCGTGCCATCGCGGCGATCGATTCGGGCGCTTTCGTCGACGAGATCGTTCCGGTGTCGGCACGGCAGCAGGACGGGACGTTCGTCGAGTTCGCCACGGACGAGCATCCCCGTCGTGACACCACCGCAGAGCGGCTGGCCGGTCTCAAACCACTTCACCCCGAGATCGAGGGCTTCTCCATCACCGCGGGGAACTCGAGCGGGATCAACGACGCCGCAGCCGCTGTCCTGGTGGTCGGCTCCGACCTCGCGGCCGACGAGGGCCTGGAGGTGCTGGCCTCGGTGAAGGCCTGGGCGGCAACGGGTATCGATCCGGCCCACACCGGTCTCGCCGTGCTCGACGTCATCCCGAAGGTCTTGGACCGCGCCGGAATCGGCGTGGCGGACGTCGCGCTGTGGGAGATCAACGAGGCATTCGCGGCCGTCCCCGTCGCGGCGTGCAAGAAGCTCGGTATCAGCGCCGACATCGTCAACGTTCTGGGCAGCGGGTGTTCCATCGGTCATCCGGTGGCGGCGTCGGGTGCGCGGATGATTCTCTCGCTCATCAACGAACTGCGCCGTCGCGGAGGCGGTTACGGCGTCGCCGCGATGTGCGCGGGTGGTGGTCAGGCCGGTGCGGTCGTCATCGACGTCCCGGCGCCGGCGAACAGGTAGTCCTTCCCCGAATCGAACAAAGGAAAGTCATGACCGTAGACACCGATGCTGCGAACAAAGTTCTCAGCGGACTCCGGCCGTTCCCAGTCGCCATCACCACCATCGATGGGGGCTTCGCCAACGGCCTGATGTCGCTGTCAGCCGGCGCCGCCAGTATCATCCCGGATGCTCCGCGGGCGACCGTGAGTCTGACCAAGTACAACATGACGCATGACATGCTGCTGAGTTCCGGCGTTTTTGCGATGCATATGCTCAGCGCCGGTGACGACGAAGTCGATGCTTCGATAGAGATCCTGATGACCCTGGGCGGAAGCTCGGGTCGGGACGGCGACAAGATCGGCAAACTCCGGACCAAAGAAGGTGTCACGGGCGCACCGATCCTCCTCGATGCCCACAGCTACGTCGAATGCCGGGTGATCGGCTCGCTCGACGTGCAGGAGAGCACCATCTTCGTCGGCGACGTGGTCGCCTCCGAGGTGTTCAGCGAGGCGCAGCGGATCAAGATCGGTGAGGCGTGGGGCAAGCTTCCTGCAGAATGGATTGAGCAGTACGACGCCAACCACGTGCCTCAACTGCAAAGCGCCAAGGACCACCGTTTCGGTCAGAAGGTCTGAGGCCATCCGTGACTGTGGAAATCGAAACCGAGACCGGGGCCGGAGGTCCGCCGCTCGGATCCTGGGAACTGCCCGACGAGTTGCGGATGCTTCGTGAGACGGTTCGCCGGTTCATGCAGCGCGAGGTTCATCCTCTCGAGGCAACGCTTCCCCATGACACCGCCGGGCTTTCGCGAGATCAGCTGATCCCGCTGCAGGACAAAGCTCGTCGTCTGGGGCTGTGGGCTCTGCAGACTCCAGAGATGTATGGCGGCGCCGGCCTCAGCGTGCTCGGTCAGGTGGTGGTGGCCGAGGAGGCGTCCAAATGCCGTATGGGAGCGTTCTTCCCAGCGCTCGGCGCCTTCGGCGGCAATCCTCCCAATATCATGTTCAAGGCGTCGCCCGAGCAGTTCCAGAGATTCGCACAGCCGATCCTCGACGGCCGGATGACCAAGGCCTACACCGCCATCAGCGAGGCGTCAGGTGGGTCCGACCCGGCCCGCGCGATCACCCTTCGAGCGGTCCGCGACGGTGATGAGTACGTTCTCGACGGCAGCAAGATGTGGACCTCCCATGCCGAGGGGGCGGACTGGGGAGTGGTGTACGCACGGACCGGCGAAGGCCGTGCCGGGATCTCGTGTTTCATCGTGGAGAGGGGCACCCCTGGGCTGACGTTCAACCGGATAGGGGTGATGGCGTCGTTCGCGCCTTACGAACTCCACTTCGACAACGTGCGGGTGCCCGCGGCGAATCGCATCGGTGCCGAGGGTGGTGGGTTCGCACTCGCCAGCGACTTCCTCGTCTACAGCCGAATCCTGTACGCCGCCGGCCCGATCGGAATCGCGCAGGAAGCACTGAACTCGGCGTGTCGGTGGGCCAAGGGCCGAGAGGTCTTCGGTGGCAGGTTGTCCGACAAGCAGGGAGTCGCCTGGATGCTCGTCGACGCCGAGGTGGAACTGCGTGCTGCCCGGTTGCTGATGTATCAGGCGGCGTGGAATGCCGATCTGGGCCGAGACGTCAAGGTCGACGCCTCCATCGCCAAGATGTACGGCACGGAGGCGGCCTACAAGGTCATCGACACCTGCATCCAGGTTCATGGTGCGCTCGGGCTCTCCGATGAGTTGCCACTCGAGCGGTGGTTTCGTGACCTGCGAGTGAAGCGTCTCGGGGAAGGCGCCACCGAGGTCCAGCGCTTGGTGGTCGCACGGGAACTCTTCAGATGAAGGTGTGACATGGCGGAGGGTGTGAGATGGCGTTGAAGTTCAACCTGATGTTCCCCATGCGGGCGGTAAAACACTATCGCGAGTGGATCGGAGACGGCAGCCTCGGAGAGGTGGCCAAGTGCTGCGAGGAGGCCGGATTCGACGGCTTCTCGATGAGCGAGCACCCCTACCCCGACCGTGAGTGGCTGGCTCGAGGTGGTCATCACGCGTTCGACCCGTTCGTGTCGTTGGCGGTGGCCGCCGAGGCGACCAGCCGTATCCGTCTGCTCACCTACGCGATGGTCGTCGGATATCGCAGCCCGTATCTCGGCGCCAAAGCCGTTGCCAGTCTGGACCTTTTATCGGGCGGGCGGGTCACACTGGGACTCGGTGCCGGTTACCTCGAGACCGAGTTCGACGCGCTCCGGGCCGACTTCAGCGGCCGGGGCAAGCTCTTCGACGAGGCCATCGATGCCATGCGGGCGACCTGGCGTGGTGAGGAGCACGAGGGTCCGGCGTACGGCGCGGCGGGACACATCGCCCTGCCACTACCACAAACCGACGGTGGTCCGCCGATCTGGATCGGGGGAAACAGCCGCGCCGCTCGGCGACGGGTGATCGACAAGGCCGACGGCTGGATGCCGATCGCACAGCAGGCGTCGACGGCCGCGATCACGAGGACGCCACCCTGGAGGACATCGGGGCCCTTCGCACGCAGATCGGCGAACTGAACAGGTTCCGAGCATCAGCAGGAAAACCCGACGTCGATGTCTCGTTCGTGCCTTTCGAGAAAGAAGTGCTGCGCAGGGACGGAGCCGCAGCTTTCGTAGCCGCCGTCGGGCCCGAACTGGCCGCGTACGAAGATGCCGGCGTCACGTGGATCACCATCGAACCGACCAGCCGCAGTTTCACCGATTTCCAGACCGACCTCAGCGTGCTGAGCGAAGGGCTCGTGCAGCGGCACGCGTTCCCGGCGTAAGGAGTCCGAATCATGACCCACGTACAGGCCCACGACATCGACGCATTCGTGGGCATGATCGAAGCCTTTCGAGACCTACAGGCGACTTTGTGTCTGGTGGCCCCACCGCACGAGGCGGCAGCGGAGATGACCGCGGCGATCGAGGATCTGACCGATCGGCTCCGGCACTTCGAGGTGGCCGAAGGGCAGCGCACGGCCAGAGAACTGGGCATGCAGGGCCTCGGGCACCCGATCCTCGTGCCCTATGAGTCGACCGACACCTCCGACGACTCCATGCTCGGTTCGGTGACGTTCGGTTTCGCCCACATGGGCAGCACCGACACGGTCCACGGCGGAGTGATCACCCTCCTGTTCGACGATGTCCTGGGAATGTTCGTGAGTCGCAAGGGACAGCCGGACTCGCGTACCGCGTTCCTCAAAGTCGATTATCGCAGCGCCACCCCCGTCTGCCGTGAACTCCGGGTGACCGCGACCATCGACAGCATCGAGGGGCGCAAGACCTTCGTGCGCGGCGCGCTGCTCGACGGGGACGTAGTGTGCGCCGAGGCACGAGCACTGTTCGTCCGGTTGCCATCCGGTCGGTCGTGACCGGTGCCGGCGAAGTCGAGCGAGGAGATAACTGATGACATTGGAGAATTCCGGTGCCCTGGTCACCGGAGCGGGGTCCGGTCTGGGACGCGCGATCGCACTTCGCCTCGCGAAAGACGGTGCGAACGTGGTGGTCTCGGACATCAGTGACGAAGGTGGTGCCACGACCGTGGACAGCATCCGCGCGGCCGGGGGGAAGGCGACGTTCATCCAGGCGGATGTCTCCGATGCCGACAGCGTCGAGGCGTTGATCTCGCGATCCGTCGAATACCTCGGGGGACTCGATCTCGCGGTGAACAATGCGGGGATAGCGCACACTCCCGGTGATCTGCACGAGTTGTCGATCGCCGAGTGGGATTCGGTGATGGGCGTCGACCTCCGAGGCACGTTCCTGTGCATGCGTGGCGAACTCGCTCACATGGTCGGCGCCGGGCACGGCAAGATCGTCAACATGGCATCGAACGCGGGCGCCAAGAATGCTCCTGGTATGGCTGCCTACACCGCCGCCAAGCACGGCGTCGTCGGACTCACCAAGAACGCCGCGCTGCAGTACGCGCGTCGGAACATCCAGGTGAACGCGGTCGGTCCCGGCACGATCCTGACCGAAGGGATCATCGCCTTCGGCGCCGACCAGCAGGAGAAGTGGGCCGATCTCATTCCGGTGGGTCGCATGGGCAAGCCCGAAGAGGTTGCGGCGGCGGTCGCCTATCTCTTGTCGGACGAGGCGGGGTTCGTCACCGGACACACCCTGCTGATCGACGGCGGACTGATGTGGGATTGACGTGCCCACGAGGAGGCCGCTCGGCGGGCGCGGGATCAGGCGCTCGTGAAGCCGTTGCGTACCAGAGCGAACGCCTCCGCCAGTAGTCGGTCCGGTCGGGCCTCATCAGATTCGGCCCACACGGTCAGCGGTCCAGCCGGCACCGAAGAGGCTCTGGGTCAACAGCTTGGGTGAACAGGTCGTCCTCACCGCGGTCTGAGAGAAACTCGACCGTCGAATCGTGCCCGTCAAGGCCGACGTGCGCAACCGCGCTCAACTGAAGTCGGCGCTCGACGAGGGACTGGCTTCGCTCGGCCATCTCGACATCGTGGTCGCCAACGCCGGAATACTGCCGATGGCCATGGGTGACCCGCACGCGTCAGATTTCGTCGATGCCGTCGACGTCGACCTCGTCGGTGTGATGAACACTGTCGCGGTGTCGATGCCGCACCTGGGCTCGTATGCATCGGTCGTGATCACCGGATCGACGGCGGCGATGTTGCCGAACACGACGGACAATCCGGCGATGGGGCCCGGCTCGGCCGGGTACGGGTGGTCCAAGAAGACCCTGGTCGGTTATTCCGAGCAGCTCGCACTGCACTTGGCCTCGGAGTTCATCCGCGTGAACGTCATCCATCCGACCAACGTCGACACTCATCTGTTGCACAACGATGGTCTGTATTCGGTGTTCCGCCCGGATCTGGAACATCCGACGCGCGAAGAGGTCGAGCCCGCCTTCGCGACGTTCCAGGCAATGCCCATCCCGTATGTGGACACCGTGGACATCTCCAATGCCGTGCTCTTCTTCGCGTCCGACGAATCCCGTTATGTCACAGGCCAGCAACTGCGTGGCGATGCCGGGTCGCTCCTGAAGTTCCCGGGGGCCCCACCAGCATGTAGTCCTTGTCGGGCAACGGGACAGAGAGTCCGACAACCAGGTCGTGTGACCGACGGTACTGCACGACAGCCCACGCGGGCGCTGACCCGAGAGTCGTCAGCGCCCGTCGTGTGCTGTCTGCGAACGGCCGTGCTCGAGGACTGATGCCGTCGACTGGGCGACGGCGGCCACCTCGGCGGTCCAGGCCCGGTTGGTCTCGGCCTCCCGGGTGAGGGCCTCGACGATCCCGTCGTCGGACAGCCCGTCGTAGAGCGACCAGATCTGTTGCAGTGTGGCCGAATCGGCTGCGGTGAAGGCTTCGGCGACGGCCAGTCCGCGGTCGTGCAATGCGGTCGGCTCGACCACCTGGTTCACCAGTCCCCAGGCCAGGGCGGTGGCGGAATCGAGATACTGCCCGGTGGCACTGAGGTGCCGGGCTCGCCGAACTCCGACGGCTTCGGCAAGACGGCCGGTCAACCCACCGCCGGGGACGATCCCGATGCGAGAGTGGGTGTCGGCGAACCGCGCGGTGGTCGACGCGATGAGAAAGTCGCATGCGAGCGCGAGTTCGAATCCACCCGTGACCGCCGGCCCGTCTACGAGGCCGATGACCGGCGTGGCGCACACGGCGACGCGGTCGATGCAGTTCTCGGTCTTCTCGCTCCCGGAGAAACCCCTGGCGGACAGCTCTTTGAGATCCATGCCGGCGCAGAACGAACCGCCCGCGCCGGTGAGCAGGATGACCGCCACGCCGGGGTCGTCGTCCGCGTCGGCAACAGCGGCCATGAGTTCCCGGTTGAGGTCCTGCGACAGGGCGTTACGTGCTTCGGGACGATTCAGTGTGACGGTGCACGTGGAACCGGAATGTTCGACGAGGACCAGGTCGAGGGCAGCCATGTTTCTCCTGACTCTAGGGCAGTAGGATCGTATCGTGTTCGTGTGCAACAAAATCCATGGTTGTGCGAATCTCGGCTGCGGCTGGCACGATGGTGCTTGATCGATGCGGGCGACGACGGATCGCACCAGATGAAGGGGGTGCCATGGCTACCGACAAGGTCTCGCACGACCGGGTGACACTTCCCGGCGGAGGACTCGAGTTGGCCGCCGACCGGTGGGCCGGTGGTGATTCCCGCGGCGTCGTCGTGCTGTTGCACGGCGGCGGGCAGACTCGGCATTCCTGGCGTACGGCCGGCGAACGACTTGCGATTCTGGGATGGACGACCTACGCCGTGGATCTCCGGGGTCACGGCGACAGCGATTGGGCGCCCGACGGCAATTATGGTCTGTCGGGGCACCTCGATGACCTGATGTCCCTGACATCCGAGATTCGTCGCCGCGAACCCGGACAACCGTTGTCGCTGGTGGGAGCGTCTCTGGGGGGCATTGTCTCGCTGATCGCAGCCGGTGAGAACAGGGGACTCGCGCAGGCGCTGGTCCTGGTCGACGTGGCCGCGAAGATCGAGGAGTCCGGTAGTGCGCGGGTCCGTGACTTCATGCGGAGTGCGCCCGACGGCTTCGACAGCCTGGAGCAGGCATCGGAGGCGATCGCCGCGTACAACCCGCGGCGCCGCCGGTCCGGCAGTCTCGAGGGCCTGAAGAAGAACCTGAGGCTACGAGGGGAGCGGTGGCATTGGCACTGGGACCCTCGCAGTCTCGATGTCGAAGACTCTGCCGACAGTCCCGAGCACCCGAACAGCCAAGTTGTCTATGAGCGTTCGCGAGCCGCCGCCCGAGACGTCACCTGCCCGTTCCTGCTCGTCCGGGGACGGATGTCGGACGTCGTCTCCGACGCGGGAGTCGCAGAGATGCGGGTTCTGATCCCGCATCTCGAGGTGGTCGACGTCCGCGAGGCGGGCCACATGGTCGCAGGAGACGACAATGACGTCTTCTCTGCCGGCCTGGCGGACTTCCTCGACCGTTCGGCTGTCGACGTACGCCCTTGATCCAGGCCGACGGCCTCTACGTTGCTCGCCGAGGGTCGCTTCAAACGACGGTGAGTCTCGATTCTGACATGCTGAATTCCTGATGCAAGCGTTTTGGCGCTCTATTACGGCTCATCAGTGCGGAATCGAGGCCACCGTCGATGACGGTCCGGTTCACACCAGATCATTTCTGACAGTGATATACATGATATGACCGTGATCACATGCAAGCGATGGAGAGAGAGGGACCACATGGGTTCGAAGCAAGAGGCGCCGGTTCGCGAGGTCCTGCGCATCCTCGACCTGGGCGACTTCCGGCCGAATCTGGAACGGGTGACCGCGTTGTTCCGCGAGGATGCCTGGTATCAGGTCGGCGTGCCTGCGCGGCAGGCGATCCAGGGGCGTGATGCCATCGCCGGGGAGCTCGCCCGTCAAGCCGACGACTACAAGGACTGCGTGTGCGAGGTCCTTACGGTCGTGTCGGACGACCGCTACGTCATCACCGAGCGGATCGACCATGTCACGATGCTGCACAACAACGTTCGCGTGCACAACCCGCTGTTGGCGATCTTCGAGATCGATGACGATGGACTCATCGTCAACTGGCGGGAGTATTGGGATGCCCTCTCCTTGTCGCACCGGATCGGCGTCGATCCCGAGCGGATGCAACAACTCATGGGGATCACAGACACGACCGTGGAGGCCGGGCGATGATCCTGACTTCTCTGGACATCGACGCCGACATGTTTCTGCAGGGCACCGGCTGGGCGCTCAAGCCCCAGGGCGCCTGCAAAGGTGAAGTGTGTGTGCCCCTGCTCAACTCGAGTGATGGCGACTCGGCCGATGTGGACATCGTTTCCATCGCCGAGCGGCTCGGGATGGGTCTGGTGAAGGACGAACGGGTTGATGTATGGGCACTGGGCCCGGAATCGACGATCACGGGCCGGTCGCTTACGACGGCGGTGGCTCCGGAATTGGAACTGCCGCAACTCAACGGGACCCTCTTTCGACTTGACTCCCTGCTGGGCCAGAAGACCGTCCTGGTGGCGTGGGCATCGTGGTGTGGGTGTCGGGAAGACCTGCGCCTGTGGCGGGAGCTCCGTGACGAACTGCATCCGTCCGGAGTCGAGGTGGTGACGGTTGCCCTCGACACCGGCGGCGCCGAGGCAGCGCGTCCGTGGATCGAGAAGGCCGCTCCGTCACACCCGGCACTGATCGACCGGACCCACATCCTGGGAGCTCGTTTCGGTGTCACCAACGTCCCCAACGCGATGTGGGTCGACGAGCAGGGGGTGATCGTCCGACCGGCTGAGCCGGCCTGGCTCGAGAATCCGCACGAGAGTTCCGAGGTCGCCGCACAATCGCTCGACGAGATGCCTGCGGACCACCGCGCGGTCAGGTCGGAGATCGCCAAGATGAGGATCGATTACGCGCTCTACCCGGCCATGGTCCGTGACTGGGCAGCACACGGTGCCACCAGTCGCTATGTCCTCGATCCCGATCAGGTCATCGAGCGATCACAGCCGCGGTCCGCGAACGAATCGCTGGCCGCTGCCCATTTCGAGCTCGGTGAGTACTTTCACCGGCAGGGCGACCACGGAGCGTCGATCGATCACTGGCGCGCGGCGCACCGTCTGCAACCAACGAACTGGACCTACAAACGACAGGCCTGGAATCTGGAGGAGCCGGATTCGGTGCGGACCGTCGAGGCCTACGGTTCGGGATGGCTCGACGACGTTCGCGCACTGGGTGCCGAGTCGTATTTCCCGCCCCTGCGTCCCTGATCTGGGCGATGACCGCAACCCGGATCTGGATCAGCCCCGAGCCGGAAGCGGTTGCTCCTCCGGCACATTCGACGATCCGCGACGCGAGGGGATGGTCAGTGTGATCGCCATGCCGACGAAGGCGGCGGCCGCGGCAACGAGGAAGCACCAGGTGAACGTCGACTGGTCGGGCACCTCGGTGCCGCCGAGCGAGATCGTGGCACTGGCCAGGATCAGTGCCATCACGGCGGAGGCGACGGTGGTGCCCAGCGAACGCATGAGTCCGTTGAGTCCCACGGCGGCACCGGCTTCGGTGGCCGGCACCGATCCCATGATCAGGGTCGGCATCGCCGCGTAGCCGACCCCCACACCGATGGCACACACGATCGAGGCCAGCATCAGCTTCCAGGCCGCGTCCATGAGGAAGAAGGCGAGCAGGTAGCCGCATCCCAGGATGGCGGCGCCGATCGCCAGGGTGATCTTGGCGCCGATCCGGTTGATGAGGATGCCCGAGATGGGCGCGAAGATCATCATCATCAGTCCGCCAGGCGCCATCCACAGGCCCGCGGCCAGAAGCGACTGTCCCAGACCATAACCGGTGGCCTCCGGGAGGCGCAGCAGCATCGGCAGCACGATGGACTGGGCCATCATGCCGAAGCCGATCGCCGCGGCGGCGATGTTGGTCAGCAGGACGGCGGGCCGTGCGGTGGTGCGCAGGTCGACGAGCGGCTCACGCTGGCGCAGTTCGAAGAATCCCCATCCGATCAACACCAGGATTCCGCCGATACCGAGTCCGAGTGTGGCGCCGGACGTCCAACCCCAGTCGTTCGCCTTCGAGACGGCGATGAGGAAGGCGGACAGTCCCACGGCCAACCCGATCGCTCCGGAGACGTCGATGCGTCCGCCCGCGGCGTCGTTCACGCGCGGGACCAGGACGAGGACCGCGACCGTGACGAGGACGCCGAGACCGGCTGCCACGTAGAACAGGGCGTGCCAATCCCAGGTCTGCACGATCCAGGCCGCCAGCGGTAGGCCGATCGCACCGCCGACGCCGAGCGTGGCACTCATCGCGGCGACGGCCATCGAGGTGATCCGGGGCGGGGTGATCTCGCGGATGAGGCTCATGCCGACGGGGATGAATCCCATGGCCAGACCCTGCACGCCGCGTCCGATGATCAGCGGGATGAGCGAGTCGCCCAGCGCGCAGATCAGCGAACCGAGGGTGAGCAGTACCGCACTCACCAGGAGGACCCGCTGCTTGCCGAACATGTCGCCGAGGCGTCCGGCGATCGGCATGGCCACGGCGGCGGCGAGCAGGGTCGCGGTGATGATCCACGATGCGTTGCCGATCGATGTCCCGAGCAGACGGGGCAGGTCGGGCTGGATCGGGATGATCAGCGTCTGCATCAGCGAGGCGACCAGGCCGCCGAAACACAACACCACGACGCTGCCGATCGCGCCGGCGGGTGCCTTCTCGACCGCGTCGGACGCGTCGTCGGTCAGCTCGGGCGCGGAACCTCGTACTTGGCTCATGGGGGAGACCTCCTTCGAGGTATGCAGCATACATATGTAATGTACACAAGCAAATCGGACAGTAGGTTGTCCATGTCGACAGATGGAGGAGAGATGTCGGAGGACCATGCGCCCTGGCAGTCGCCGGTGCATCGTGACCTGGCGCAGGAGTTGCTGCGGATGTCGCGACGTCGCAGCCTGGTGCATCCCGCCGTCGGCCTGGAACGCTCGGCCTTCGCGATCCTCTGGATTCTCTCCGACGGTCGGCCGCGGACGTTGCGGGAGCTGACCGCCGACCTCCAGCTCGAGCAGTCGACGGTCAACCGGCAGGTCAACGCAGCCATCAAACACGGCTACGTCGAGCGGTTCGAGGTCGAGGACTCGCTGTCGAAGATGATCCGCCCGACCGAGGCCGGGCGAGAGGCGTTCCGGCGCGACGGCCTGCTGCGTGCCGAACGGCTCGAGCAGGTCTTCGCCGATCTGGCCCCGGGCTCGCCGCAGGCCCTGCTCCACGAGCTGCGTGCCTTCAACGACGCCTACGAGCGGACCCAGCACCGGCACGGTGCGGCCGATGAATCCGACCGCGGGAAAAGGGGATTGGCGTGACCTCGGCCGGCACATACGTGGTGACGGGCTCGGCGTCGGGGATGGGTGCGTCGGTGGCCGCCGCCTTGCGCGCGGACGGTCACACCGTGATCGGGGTCGATCAGCGCGATGCCGACGTCGTCGCCGATCTGTCGACACCCGAGGGCCGACGCCGCGCGGCCGACGAGGTCCTCGCCCGATCCGGCGGGCAACTCGACGGGGCCGTGCTGGCCGCGGGCATGGGCCCCGCGGCCGGGACGGGAGCGGATGATCGTCGAGGTCAACGTGTTCGGGGTGACCGAACTGCTGACCGCCTGGCGTCCGGCGCTGGCCGCTGGGGCGAAGGCGAAAGTGGTTGTCTTCGGTTCGAATTCGACGACGGTCACGCCGCTGGTCCCCAAATCCGCCATCCGACGCCTGCTGGATGGCGACCCCGAGGGGGCCGTCCAGGTGATCCGACGCCGGCGCGGCGTCACGGGCCCGGTGGCGTACGCGTCGTCGAAGATCGCGGTCACGCAGTGGTGCCGCCTGCACGGGACGGCGACCGAATGGGCCGGTGAGGGCATCCGGGTCAACGTCCTCGCTCCCGGGCCGGTCATGACGCCGCTGTTGCAGTCGCAACTCGACGGTCCGCAGGCCGGGCACGTGAAGTCGTTTCCGGTTCCGGTGCGCGAGTACGGAACTCCTGACCAGCTCGCCGCCTGGGTCATGCTGATGCTGTCACCGGCGGCGGACTTCATGGCCGGCGCGGTCGTCACCGTCGACGGCGGCACCGAAGCCTTGATGCGCGCACGGGACTGGCCGTCGCCGCTGCCCCCGCGGGCGATACCCCGGTTCCTATGGACGATGTATCGTGCCCCCGACAAGGGCATGGTCGCCGAGTACTAGAGGCCGGCCCGCTCGAGCGCCTCGTCGAACTCTTCCGACGCCTGCTTCTCGCTCTTGCCGTCGTCGAGCGCCTGGCGATAGACGGCGAACAGTTCCGCGCCCCGCTCCACATAGGCCTGCGTCCATCGCTCGGCGTCGACACGCCAGTAGCCGATGACGTCGTACGACCGGCGGTCCCAGCGAAGATTGCCGCGCAGGTGCTTGCGGATCGCACGCGACTCCGCCGCCTCGCCGGCGAACCAACAGTATGCGCCCGAGGTCGGCAGGGTGAGTCCGCAGACCGTGTCCGCGAGACGGCTCGGCGTGCGGGAGTTGCCGCCGACCAGCGTGATCAGCTCGACGTCGCGCTCGGGCAGATAGGCCAGTTCGGTCGGGGCGGGCACCTCGACCACGGCGGTGACACCGTCGGTCGACGGCAGTTCGTCGAGGATTCGGGCCAGGGCGGGGAGTCCGGCCAGATCGGCGGCGAGGATCAGGCGTTCGACGCCGGCGGGTGGTGCGTACCAGCACCGCGCGTGCGTCATCACCACGTCGTGCCCCGCTTCGGCGCGCTGGGCCCACAGCGTTGCAGGGCCGGCGGCATGGATGACGAAGTCGACGACCATGGTGCCGGCGGAGTGGTCGACCGAGCGGATCGAGTAGTTGCGGCCGTCGGGCGCCGGGTCGGTGTCGTAATAGGCCCACGTGCCGTCGCGACATTCCATATCCGGTGTGACACGCTCGGGGTCGTGTGGGAAGTAGATGCCCACGGCTTCGTCGGCGCCGCCGGGCAAGCCGAGTCCTGGCAGATCGTTCACGTCGAAGACGATGCGACGCAGATTGGGCGTCAGGTCGGCGACGTCGGCAACGCGTGCTCTGGAATAGCCCATGAGGTAACCCTAACCTGAGTCGGGCTGGACCTCAGTTACTAGGATATGCAACCATCGGAGAACTGTCGGTGTGGAGAGGAGTTCGCCCGTGTCGGAACCATCGGTCTTGACGGAGGAGAACGGGTCGGCGCGGTCGCTGATCCTGAACCGTCCGAAGTCCATCAACGCGATCGATCACGAGATGGTCGGCTCAATGGCCGAGCACCTCGCGGCCTGGGCCGCCGATGACGCGGTCGAGGCCGTCGTTCTCTCCGGCGCCGGTGAGCGGGGCCTCTGCGCCGGTGGCGACATCGTCGCCATCCATCGCGACGCGTCCGCGTTGAGCGGTAATCCCGAGTCGACCGATCGTGACGCCGAGCAGTCGCCGTCGGCGAGGTTCTGGTTCGACGAATACCGTCTGAACGCGCTGATCTCGGGCTATCCCAAGCCGTATGTCGCGATCATGGACGGCATCGTGATGGGCGGCGGTGTCGGGGTCTCCGCGCACGGCGACATCCGCATCGTCACCGACCGTACGAAACTCGCGATGCCCGAGGTGGGTATCGGCTTCGTGCCCGATGTCGGTGGTACGCATCTGCTTTCGCGCGTTCCGGATGGGCTCGGAACCTACGCCGGCCTCACCGCCGGTCACCTGCGCGGCGCCGACGCCATCGCGATGGGCCTGGCCGATCACTTCGTCCCGTCGGAGTCGCTGCCGGCGTTCCTCGCCGTGATCGGCGAGTCGGGAATCGAGGCGGCACTGTCCGCGCACGCCGTCGACGCGCCGGCTTCCGAACTCGCCGAACATCGCGGATGGATCGCGGAAGCGTTTGCGGCCGATTCGGTCTCGGAGATCGTCGAACGATGCCGCGCGGTGGGCTCGCCCTTCGCGGACAAGACCGCCGACGCGATCGAGGCGAAGAGCCCGACTGCACTGGTCGTCACCCTGCGTTCGCTGCGCGAGGCGGCCGGCGACGCGACCCTGGAGGACACCCTGGTGCGCGAGTATCGCGTGTCGGTGCGTTGCCTGCTGCATCCCGACATGGCCGAGGGCATCCGCGCCCAGGTCATCGACAAGGACCGCGATCCGAAGTGGGCCACGTTCTCCGGGGACGCCGTCGACGCCTTCTTCGCGCCACTGCCCGACGACCTCACGTTCCCGACCGTCTGACCGAGACCTTCCCCGGGTGGGAGTCAGCCCGTAACATCCCGCCCGTCACCGAACCGAAAGAGGACTGACCGTGACCGAACACCAGACCATCATCGTCGAGACCAGCGGCCGGGTGGGCATCATCACCCTCAACCGCCCCAAGGCACTGAACGCCCTCAACACCGAGCTGATGAACGAAGTGGTCGGTGCCGTCCGGGAGTTCGACGTCGACCAGGGGATCGGCGCCATCGTGATCACCGGCTCGGAAAAGGCGTTCGCCGCGGGTGCCGACATCAAGGAGATGTCGTCGAAGTCCTACGCGGACGTGGTCAACGAGCAGTTCTTCGGTGCCTGGGATGAGCTGTCGCGGGCTCGCACGCCGATCATCGCCG
This sequence comes from Gordonia hongkongensis, assembly GCF_023078355.1. Classification (NCBI taxonomy): domain Bacteria; kingdom Bacillati; phylum Actinomycetota; class Actinomycetes; order Mycobacteriales; family Gordoniaceae; genus Gordonia; species Gordonia hongkongensis. The sequence continues at coordinate 4,527,526 of NZ_CP095552.1, read as the reverse complement.
CCGTCACCGGCTACGCCCTCGGCGGCGGCTGCGAGCTCGCGATGCTGTGCGACACCATCATCGCCGGCGACAACGCCGTCTTCGGTCAGCCCGAGATCAACCTCGGCGTCATCCCCGGGATCGGCGGCTCGCAGCGTCTCACCCGCGCCGTGGGCAAGGCCAAGGCGATGGACATGGTGCTGACCGGCCGCCAGATGAAGGTCGACGAGGCCGAACGCCTCGGCCTCGTCTCGCGCGTCGTTCCCAAGGAGGACTGCCGCGCCGCCGCCATCGAGGTCGCCGAGGTCATCGCCTCGAAGTCGCTGATCGCGTCCGCCGCCGCCAAGGACGCGGTCAATCGCGCGTTCGAGTCGAGCCTCGTCGAGGGTGTCCGCGCCGAGCGCGCGCTGTTCTACTCCACGTTCGCGACCGACGACCAGACCGAGGGCATGGCCGCCTTCGTCGAGAAGCGGGACCCGAACTTCACCCACCGCTGATCCGAGACATTCGCAAACCCACCTCTTTTCGGTGTTTCCACCCCCTGTGTGGTGGGTGGATATACCGAAAAGGGGTGGGTTTGCGGCGTTCAGGAGAGTGTGCGCAACACCGCCAGGACCCGGTCGACGAGCGGGGACTGGGGCCCGTCGGGGAACGCGACGGCCAGTTCGACCTCGTCGTCGGTGTCGAGCGGGCGGTAGACGACGCCGGGTATACCGAGCGCTGAGGTGGGTTCAGGGACCAGGGCGACCCCCACCCCCGCGGCGACGAGTGTCACCAGCGTCGACGTCTCCTCGACCTCGTGCCGGATGCGCGGGACGAATCCCGCGCGTCCGGCGGCCGCCGACAGGACCCCGTGCATGACCGACTTCCCGCTGCCCGCGTGCACGATGAAGTCGTCGCCGCCCAACAGCGCGAGGTCGACGGGCGTATCCGATGCGCCGTGGGCGAGCGGATGATCGTGGGGCAGTGCCACGATGAGGCGGTCGCTGCGGATCGACTCGACCCGCAGTCCGGTGGTGTTGATGGGCATGCGCAGTAAGGCAAGGTCGATGTCCCCGGACTCGAGCGCGGCGATCTGGGCCGGTGCCAGCATCTCGCCGCGAACGTGGACGTCCACATCGGGCAGTTCGTCGCTCAGTGCGCGCACGAGCGCGGGCAACAGCGAGTAGGTGGCCGAACCCACGCACCCGATCGCGAGGTTGCCCTGCCGCCCGTCGGCGATCCGTTGCGCCTGTCGTGCAGCGGCGTCGACCGAGTCCAGGATCGCGACGGCTCGCTGCAGGTAATCCGCACCTGCCGGGGTCAGCTCGACACGACGCGTCGACCGGGCCAGCAGTGCGACACCGAGCTCGTCCTCCAGCTGGCGGATCTGCTGAGACAGCGGTGGCTGGGCCATGTGGAGCCGCTCGGCGGCCCGGCCGAAGTGCAGCTCCTCGGCGACGGCGCGGAAGTAGCGCAGGTGTCGCAGTTCCATGGAGTCAGTCTAGAGCGTTGATATCTGCTCCATATCAAATGCCGGGATATGGATACTTCTGCATATCGCTGTTGCTTCCTAGGGTGGACTCATGGCATCTCTCACCACGGACGCGGGTACCGACATCGTTGTCTGTTCGCCACTGCGTACCCCGGTCGGGCGCATGGGTGGGGCGCTGTCGACCGTGCCCGTCACCCGACTGGCCACCGACCTCCTTCGCGAACTCGTCCGGCGCACCGGACTCGAGGAGGGTGATGTCGACGACGTGATCCTCGGGCAGGGCTATGCCAACGGTGAGTCGCCGGCGCTCGGTCGCATCGCGGCTCTGGACGCCGGTCTCGGAGTCGGCGTACCCGGAATGCAGATCGACCGTCGCTGCGGTTCCGGGTTACAGGCGATCCTGACCGGGGCGTCGATGGTCGCGACCGGCGGTGCGCGCCTCGTCGTCGCCGGTGGCGCCGAGTCGATGTCGACCGTCGAGCACTACGCGCTGGGTCTTCGGTCGGGGATCAAGCAGGGTGGCGTGGAACTCCGCGATCGCCTCGACCGCGGGCGTCTGACCGCGGGCGGCGAGTCACACCCGGTACCGGGCGGGATGATCGAGACCGCCGAGAATCTCCGTGCGCGGTACGGCATCTCGCGGACCGAGCAGGACGAGTTCGCGGCCCGATCCCACGAACGGGCGATCGCGGCGCACGACAGCGGCCGCTTCACCGACGAGTTGGTGCCCGTCACCATCCCGGGCCGACGTGGCCGTCCCGACACCGTCGTCGACCGCGATGAGCACCCGCGAGCGGACGCTACTGCGGAATCGCTTGCAGCGCTGCGTCCCATCAGGCTCAAGATCGACGGCGAGTCGACGGTCACGGCCGGAAACGCCTCGGGCCAGAACGACGGTGCGGCCATGGCTGTGGTCACCACACGCGCCGAGGCGGAGCGCCGCGGACTGGAACCCCTTCTCGCCCTGCGTTCGTGGGCCGTCACCGGTTGCGAGCCCGAGGTCATGGGCATCGGCCCGGTCGGGGCCACCGCCGCCGCCCTCGACCGCGCCGACCTCACGCTCGACGAGATCGACCTCATCGAACTCAACGAAGCCTTCGCTGCCCAGGTGCTCGCCTGCCTGGCGGAGTGGAAGGTCGACCCGACCGATGAACGACTGAACCCCAACGGGTCCGGGATCTCGCTGGGTCATCCCATCGGAGCCACCGGCGCCCGCATCCTCGCCACCGCGGCCTACGAAGCGCGCCGGCGTGACGCCCGATTCGTCCTGGAGACGATGTGCATCGGCGGCGGACAGGGACTCGCCGCTATCTTCGAGGCGACCCGATGAGCGCGCAGGTGCACGCCGTCGTCACCGGACGTCCCGACGGACCGGCGGTCGTACTGTCCAACTCGCTGGGTTCGACGCATCGGATGTGGGATTCGCAGGTCGCCGCGCTCGAAGAGCGATTCCGCGTGGTGCGCTATGACACCCGGGGGCACGGCGATTCGCCGGTGCCACCGGGGCCGTACTCGATCGATGAGTTGGCCGATGACGTCATCGCGCTGCTGGACCGCTTCGACATCGAACGAGCACACCTCGTCGGGCTGTCGCTCGGCGGGATGACCATGATGCGCGTCGCCGCACGCAATCCCGAACGAGTGGATCGGCTGGCCCTGCTGTGCACGGCGGCGTATCTGCCACCGGCGCAGGGCTGGACGGACCGTGCCGCACTCGTGCGCGCCGACGGCACCTCGGCGGTCGCCGCGGCCGTGGTCCAGCGGTGGTTCACTCCTGGCTACCTCGCCGCGAACACCGAAGCCCGACAGCAGTTCGAGGCCATGGTCGCCGCCACTCCTGCCGAGGGATACGCGGCCTGCTGCGAGGCGATCTCCGCCATGGATCAGCGATCCGACCTGTCGTCGATCATCGCGCCCACACTGGCGATCGCCGGTGCCGATGACCCGGCGACACCGCCGGATCTGTTGCGCGTCATCGTCGATGCCGTGCCGAACGGCCGCCTGCTGGTGGTCCCGGACTCGGCCCACCTGGCCAACGCGGAACAAGTCGACACCATCACTCCCGCACTCATCGAACACCTGGAGCAGCAATGAGCACTCGCGACAGTGCGGCCACGACGACGGTCGTCGACCGTCCCGGCGGCCCGACCAAACTCGCGGCGTCGGCCGCCGAGGCGGTCGCCGACATCCCCGACGGTGCGAGCATCGCGGTCGGCGGCTTCGGGCTGGCCGGCATCCCCGGCTTCCTGATCGACGCGCTCCTCGAGCAGGGGGCGGCGAACCTGACCATCGTCTCCAACAACTGCGGAGCCGACGGTGCGGGTCTGGGTCTGCTGCTGGAGGCCCGGCGCATCGATCGGGTCGTCGCGTCCTACATCGGTGAGAACAAGGAGTTCGGCCGCCAGTTCCTGTCCGGCGAGGTCACCGTCGAACTCACCCCTCAGGGCACCCTCGCCGAACGCATGCGCGCCGGCGGAAGCGGGATCGGGGCGTTCTTCACCCCCACCGGTGTCGGCACGCTTGTCGCCGAAGGCGGACTGCCCTGGCGCTACCACTCCGACGGCACCATCGCGGAGGCGTCCCCGCCCAAGGAGGTTCGGACCTTTCACGGTCGGGAGATGGTCCTCGAGGAGTCGATCGTCACCGACTACGCACTCATCCGGGCCGCCGTCGTCGACACGGATGGCAACTGCCGATTTCATGCTGCCGCACGCAATTTCAATCCGCCGGCGGCGATGGCCGGGCGCATCACCATCGTCGAGGCGGAGAAGGTGGTCGAGGTCGGCGAGCTCGGACCCGACGAGATCCATCTGCCCGGCATCTTCGTGCAGCGGATCGTCGAACTCGCGCCGGAACAGGTCGCGCGCAAGGGGATCGAGAAGCGCACCGTCCGTGAACGTCCCACCGCATCGCCGTCAGCCTAGGAGTGCCGACATGACCTGGACCCGTACCGAGATGGCCGCCCGGGCCGCCCGCGAACTCACCCCCGGTGACTACGTCAACCTGGGAATCGGTCTGCCCACCATGATTCCGGACCTCATGCCCGACAACTCCGGCGTCCACCTGCACGCCGAGAACGGCATCCTCGGGGTCGGACCGTTTCCCTACGACGACGAGGTCGACCCCGACCTCATCAACGCCGGCAAGCAGACCGTGTCGGTCCTGCCCGGGGCGTCGTACTTCGATTCGGCCACGAGCTTCGCGATGATCCGCGGCGGCCACGTCGACGTCGCGGTCCTCGGCGGCATGCAAGTCGCGATGAACGGCGACCTGGCCAACTGGATGGTGCCGGGTGCCCTCGTCAAGGGCATCGGTGGCGCCATGGACCTCGTCAACGGCGCCGGCCGGGTCATCGTGCTCATGGATCACGTCACCAAGAAGGGTGAGCCCAAGCTGCTCGAGGGCTGCGCGCTCCCGCTGACCGGCCGCGGCGTGGTGAGTCGCGTGATCACCGACCTCGGTGTGTTCGACATCGCCGGAACGGGATTCGACGTCGTCGAGTTCGCCCCGGGCGTGGACCTGGGGATGATCGAGGACCGGACCGGTGCGCCGGTCACCGACCGCACCGCCGCCTACGCGACGGCCGGAGCATAGATCGCCTGCAGGTACACACGCACGGTCGACGGAGTCTGACGCACGGTCGACGTCACCGGCGGGTGGCTGCGAGTTCGGCGCGGGACCGCACACCGAGCTTCGCGTAGATCCGGGTCAGGTGGTACTGCACCGTCTTCGGTGAGATGTAGAGCTCGGCCGCCACCTCCCGGTTCGACAGGCCGCGCGCGACAAGGGCGGTCACTGCCTCCTCCTGCGACGTGAGTTCGGCGGCACCCTTTGTGGCGGTGTGGTTCTCACCACGCGACGTCGCGAGACCGCCGGCCTTCAGTTCGCGTTCACAGCGTTCGACGTAGGTGGTCGCGCCGAGCGACAGATACAGGTCGCGGGCGGTCCCGATGACGGCGTCGGCGGCCCGGCGCTTGCCCGCACGTCGCAACGTCTGGCCGTAGGCGAAGTTCACCCGCGCCTGGTCGTAGCGCAGGCCGAGACCGTCGAGGAGTTCGATGCCCTCCTCGAAGGTGCGCCGTGCTCCGTGGATGTCACCGGTTGCGCCGAGGTGGCGGCCGCGTGCGTACTTCATCCGGGCTGCCGACGACCGGTGGCCCCGCTCGGCGGACCGGATCTCGTAGCGTCGCAGCAGATCGTCGGCGGCCTCGTGCCGTCCCTCGAGGACCAGTGCGTTGGCGAGGACGTCGACCCACGGCCACAGGCCCGGCTCGGACAGGGCCGGGACGGACTCGGCTATCGCGACGAGCGGCGTCAGTATCCGCCGGACCTTGCCGTAGTCGGCTGCGGCCTCCGCCAGTTGGGCCCGGGCCAGCAGGTCCGGTATCCGCATGATCTCGTAGTCGCCGATGGAGGTGCTGCTCTGTGCGATACTTCCATGCGCGTCCTCCCAGTTCCCGCGCAGCGAATCAATCTGGCTCGCAGTCCAGTTGAGCAGGGGCGTGGTGAGCGCGATGCCGCTGTTGCGGGCGAGCGCGCGGCCGGCCTCGACGCCGCGCAGCGCATCGTCCCAGTCGCCGGTGAGGAACTGGACCCGGGCGAGCCAGGCCAGCGCCCACAACGTGATCCGGGTGGAGCCACCGAGCTGCGCCATCGACACGGCGGTTTCGAGATCGGTACGCGCAGCGTCGATCTCGTCGAGGCCGAGTTCGAGCCAACCGCGACCCATGATCGCACGCTGCGCCTGCGCGCCGTATCGAACCCGTTCCGACACCGTCTGGTACTCGGCGCGTGCGGCATCCGGGTGTCCCGACCAGGCCAGTCCGAGTCCACGGATGACGGCGGCCTCCACTCGGGCGGCCGATCCGGCGTCGGCCATCGCGTCCGCGCGATCGGCCCAGTCCACCAACTCGGTGCCCTGGCATCGGACCAGGTTGTGCAGGACGAAACGTTGCGCGATCAGGGCGGCGACATCGGGTTCCCGCTCGACGTTGACGATCGCCCACGCCCGGTCGAGACGCAGCTGTGCCTCCGCCGACCGGCCCCGCAGGATGGCGAGGTACGCCAGGGTCGCATTGCGCAGCGGTGTCTCGCGCAGGCTTTCCACGGTCGGTACGAGGGCGCCGGCACCGGTGCAGTCGCCCGCGGCGAGAAGTGAATCGACCGCGAGCGTCACCCGTGTGTCGCGCTGCAACGGGTCGGGGGTGAGCCGGCCCGCCTGCCCGTACAGCCCGGCGGCCTCGGCCCACGCACCGTCGGCGCCGCGGGCGCGTGCCAGGTCGGTGAGGGCGTCGGCGAGGGCGGCGTCGACCGTCGAGGTGGCAGCGACGCGGTGATGGAGCTGTCGGGCAGGGTCGTCGACGAGGTCCGCGGCCCGACGGTGGGCGTCGCCCACGGTCTTCATGCCGAGGACCTCGAGGACGGCGGCCCGCACCAGGGGCCCGGCGAGACGCGGTTGCGCCTCCGCGGGTGTCAATGCCCTGTCGTCCGTCACCAGACCGGTTGCGCGCGCGTCGTCGATGGCGCCGAGGGGGTCGGTGATCCCGGCGAGTGCGACTGCAGTGGCGAGAGGCTCGGCGGGGTCGAGGATCGCGAGCGCTTCGATGAGCGCGCGAGCCGAGGTGTCGTTGTCCGGCAATCGTTTCCGCACCATCGCGACGACGTGGGCCGGCGCGGGCAGTCCCATGCCGGTGCGGGACCAGGTGCCTGGCGGGACCTCGTCGAGCAGGGCCACGATGTCGCGGGGATTCCCGCCGGTGTGCCGGGCCAGTTCCTCCCGCATCGCCGGGTGCAGCACGATGCCGCGCTGCGCGGCGAGGTCGGCAGTACCCGTTGGGTCCAGGCCGTCGAGTCGTAGCTCGTCGAGTGCGTTGCCGACGAGCCGGGTACCCGGCCGAGACATGGTGAGGACGACCAGGATTCGGCGATCCCGGTGTTCTCGGGTGAGTGAGACCAACGCCTGCAGTGACTCCTCGTCGGCGAGGTCGGCGTCGTCGACGGCGATGAGTCCGGCGGTGTCGCCGGGCACCTCGGTCGATGACTCCGCAGGAGTGGTGACCGCTGCGAGTAGTGCGTCGAGCAGGTCGTCCGGGGTCGGGTCGGCAGCTGTCGCGGGTGTGGCGTCGGGCCGGTCCTGTACCAGCTGCCGGATGAGTGCGCCGGGCGTGTGCGCTCGCCACGGTGAGACCGCGGCCCACAACGTGGAACCGGTTGTCGGAGCAGACAGTCGCCGCCGGACCAGGTGCCTCAGCAGCGTCGACTTGCCGATTCCGGGACTTCCCGTGACGGCCAGAAAGCCCGACTCCGACACGGCGTCGAGCCGCGAGAAGAGCAATTCGATCTCGCGGTCGCGGCCGACGCACCCGCCGGTGACCATCATCGGTCCATACTAGTCAGCAGCTCAACCCTGATCGCCGCCGGCGACGGGCAGCACGGTCCCGGTGATGTACGACGCCTCGTCGGAAGCGAGAAAGCAGATGGCGGCCGCCTGCTCGTCGAGGGTGCCGTACCGGTGCATCGACGACGACGCGATCGTCTGGTCGATGTGGGCCTGATACCACTGTGACTCGATCTCGTTGCGCGGCTCCGGTGTACCGCGTGAGATCCGACGCGGCGGTGCCTCGGTGCCTCCCGGCGCCGTGGCGACCACTCGGATGCCGTCGTCGGCGTACTCCATCGCCAGTGACGCGGTCAACGCGTTCACCGCCCCCTTCGCCGCCGAGTACGGGATCCGGTGAATGCCTCGCGTCGCCGCCGAGGAGACGTTGACGATCACCCCGCCCCCGGCGCGTGTCATCGACGGCAGGACCGCCCGGCACGCGTACAGCGTCGTCATCAGCGACCGGTCGATCTCGGCCCGAATCTGCTCCTCGGTGAACTCGACAAACGGTTTGAAGTTGATGGCGCCGCCCACGTTGTTGATCAGCACATCCACCCGACCGTACGTGGACAACGCCTGCCGGATCACCGACTCGGCGCCGCCGAAACCCTCCAGGTCGGCGATGGCGGCTGCCGCGCCGGGACCGTTCGCGTCGAGATCGCGGGACACCTCGGCGACCAGTTTCGACCGGTCGGCGAGGACGACCCTGCCGCCCTCGGCGCTGATTCGCCGGGCGGTCTGCTCGCCGATCCCCTGTGCGGCACCGGTGATGACGACGACCTTGCCGGCGAACCGGCCCGGGGTGACGAAACGCGATCGACGCGAAACCGATTCGTCGGCCATCGCTCGGCGCATGGTCTGCTTCGACCGGTCGGCATGCGCGGTGATCAGTGCTCGTGCCGCGTCGTGGTCCCCGGCCTCGAACGCCGAGACGATGTCGATGTGGTCCTGCGCGCACAACGGGTGACACCAGGTCGCGTTCCGTAGCACTTCACTCATGCGGCCCTTGACGCCGAGCGCCTTGTAGGCCTCGAGCAGGTGATCGTTACCGGTCTGCGCGAAGAGGTAGTCGTGGAACGCGGCGTTGGTCTCGGTGTACTCCGCGGCATCGACGAAGCGATCACCGTCCACGTACGGCACCGTGGCGTCGGCGAGCAGACGGTAACCGGCCAGCTGTTGCGTGGACAAGCGCCCGAACGTCAGCTCGAGGGCGCCCAGTTCCAGGGCGGCCCGGGCCTCGAACAGGGCGTCCGACTCGTGGATCGCCGGATGCTCCTCGCCGATCTGGTAGCCCTGCGAACCGACGACTGCCGGTCCCGCGACGGTGTCCCCGACGGTGGGCGTTTCGGTTGCCACCGCGGGAACCGCTTCGTGTAGCGGTTCCAGGCTCGACGGCGCGAACACCTCCTGCCCGGCGATCGACCGTGCCGGACCCGCCGGATGCGACGCCGTCGGTCGCAGCAACCCCGCATCGGAGTCCAGTCCGCGGTCATCGGATTCGCTGTGCCACAACGGCTGTCCTGCGATGCGGGTCAGCGAGTCGTCGGCGGCAACGACCGGCCGGGTGCCCGACCACGATGCGAGATCGGCGGCCGGGAGGGTCTGCTGACCGGCGATCGACCGGGCGTCGGACGCCACGATGATCGGGTCGTCGGCGTCCGGCGCGGGCGCCGGTCTCGCCTCCGGCGTCGCCACCGGGGCGGCTTCGTCGCTGAGCGCCTCGGTCTTCTGGACCGTGCCGGTCTCGGCACCGGCCTCCGGACGCGCCGCGAGCGCGAACTTCTCGTAGTAGAAGCCCGTCGGCGCGATGCCGGCCTGGGCGACGTGCTTGCGGACCGACTCCACCATCGGCGGCGGACCGCACAGGTAGATCGCGACATCCCCGTCGTAGAGATGGGCCGGCTCGATCAGGCTCATCACGTAGCCCTTGTTGACCGCGGAACTCGCCGGGTCCGAGACACAGTGGTCCCACGTCAGACCGGGCAGCTGCTCGGCGAAGAACTCGATCTCGTCGAGGGCGACCAGATCGGTGTCGGTGGACACCCCGTAGATGAGGTGGACCTTGCGACGGCTGTTGTCGGCGTGCAGCTTCCGCAACATCGACAAGATCGGCGCGAGGCCGGTGCCGCCGGCGAGCAGCAGCACGGGGCGGGTGGCCTCGCGCAGGAAGAACGATCCGTGCGGACCGGTGAACGCGATCTCCTCGCCGCGCGCGGCGCGGTCGGTCAGGTAGGTCGACATCGCGCCGCCGGGACTCAGCTTGATGAGGAAGACGAGACGGTCCTCGTGCGAGCCGTTGGCAAACGAGTACGACCGGGACACCGGGGTGCCCTCGCCGTCGTCGCTGCCGGGGATCTCGATGTTGACGTACTGTCCGGGCAGGAACGCCAGCTCCCCGCGGTTCTCGATCCGGATCTCGAGACGCATGGTCGAGTCCGAGAGTCGATCGAGTTCGACGATTGTGCCGGTGAATCGGGACGCCTGGGTCTTGGCGACATCGGAGGTCGCCGGGATCTGCAGCACGAGATCGGACTTGGGTTTCATGCAACAGGGGAGCGCATAGCCCGCGGCGGACTCGTCATCGGAGAGCGCGTCCTCGATGTACACCCCGCCGTCGAAATCGCCGGACTCGCAGAACGACTTACACGTTCCACAGGCCCCGTCGCGGCAGTCCAGCGGGATGTTGATCCGCTGACGGTAGGAGGCGTCGGCGACGGTCTGGTCCTCGCGGCACGAGATGAACCGCGTGACACCGTCTTCGAAGGACAGCGCCACCTGATGGATGGTGGCCTCGCCGTCGGGGGTTCGCAGGTCGGCGCCGACGCCGTTGTCGGTGGTGACAGTCATGGACGGGTCCTAGAAGTGGTAGATGTCCACCACGTGGTGGATGTAGTCGTTCTTCAGCACTATCGTCTTGCGCCGGATCAACGGCTGCTCGCCGGAGAAGTCGATCGTGTAGAAGGAGGTCCCGTAGTACGGGTCGACCGTGTTGTACCGGAAATACATGGTGTGCCAGTTGAACCGGACGTCGACGAGATCACCGCGCCGTTCGATGACCTCGACGTTGCCGATGTTGTGGCTCGTCCGGGGTTCGGGCAGTGAGGTCGCCGACGACCGCTCGGTGCGGATGCGGAAGACCCGGTCCTCGAGGCCGCCCTTGTTGCCGTAGTAGATCAGCGAGATCTCGCGGTGCGGGTTCTCGGTGAGACGATCACGGTCGTCCCAGGCCGGCATCCAGTACACGACGTCGTCGGCGTAGCAGTCGAGCCACTTCTCGAATTCGCGGTCGTCGAGGTAGCGGGCCTCGCGGTACAGGAACTGCTCGATCATGTTCTGGGTGATGAGCTTTCCGCCGGTGGATATGCCCGACCCGGCGGGATCGACAGCGGCGGAATTGGTCTCAGCGATGGTCATGGTGCTCTCCTTCAGGGCGGTGGGCTGGGCGGCGGTCTACTGGGCTGGGGCCGCTGCTTGTTCGGCCGCCGCCTCTTCCTTCGCGGCAGCTGCGCGCATCCGCTCGAGCCAGTAACCGTGCTGGACCGGGTAGAGCCCCTCGTCCTCGTTCTTGACGCCGGCCGAGATGACCCCGGTCATGCCCAGCGATTCGGCGACGGGATCGGGACCGGTGAGCCAGTGCTCGGCACCGCGGCTCATGTCGTTCCACGGCGCGGCCTGCGCCCGGAACGTGAGCTGGCACGACCGGAACTCCTCGAGGTCGTCGGGAGTCGCCATCCCGGACGCGTTGAAGAAGTCCTCGTACTGGCGGATACGGTGAGCCCGCGCGGAGTCGCTTTCACCCTTGGGTGCGATGCAGTAGATGGTGACCTCGGTCTTGTCCGGCGCGATCGGACGGAAGTGGCGGATCTGCGTCGAGAACTGGTCCATCAGATAGACATTCGGGTACAGGCATAGATTGCGCGAACCCTTCACCATGAACTCGCCCTTGGCGTCGCCGTGGATCTCCTTGAGCTGCTCCATCGAATCCCACAGCGGAAGGTCCTGTGGATTGGCCGCCCAGGTCCACAGGCACAGATGACCGTTGGGGTAGGACCAATAGCCGCCGCCGGACTTTCCCCACCCGCCGGCGTCGAGTGCCTTGGTGTCGTTCGTCGACTCCCCGGTACTGCGACGAGACGTGGTGGCCGCGTAGTTCCAGTGGGTTGCGGTCACGTGGTAGCCGTCGGCGCCGTTCTCCGCCTGCACCTTCCAGTTGCCGTCGTAGGTGTAGGTCGACGCGCCGCGGAGCACCTCGAGGCCGTCCGGCGACTGGTCGACCAGCATGTCGATGATCAGTCGGGTGTCGCCGAGATGCTCCCCTAGCGAGGCGACGTCCTCGTTGAGGCTGCCGAACAGGAAGCCGCGGTAACTGTCGAAGCGGGCGACCTTGGTCAGGTTGTGCGAGCCGTCGACGTCGAAGGTGTCGGGGTAACCGGCCCCATCGGGATCCTTGACCTTCAGAAGGGTCCCGTCGTTGCGGAACGTCCAACCGTGGAACGGGCAGGTCAGGGTCATCCGGTTGTCGGTCTTGCGCCGGCAGATCATCGCGCCGCGGTGCGCGCAGGCGTTGATCAGGCAGTGCAACTCGCCGTTCTTGTCGCGGGTGATGACGACGGGCTGCCGGCCGATGTAGGTGGTGAAGTAGTCGCCAGGTTCGGGAACCTGGCTCTCGTGTGCGAGATAGATCCAGTTGCCCTCGAAGATGTGCTTCATCTCCAACTCGAAGATGTCCTCATCGGTGAAGATCCGCCGGTTGGCGCGGTAGACACCGGCGTCTCGGTCGTCGACGACCGCGTCGTCGAGGACCGAGTTCACATGATTCAAGTGTTCCGATACGGACGCGGTCATGGTCGTAAACCTCCAGGAAGTGGGCTGCTCTCTGCACTGTGGCAGCACGTGGTGGCGATCACACCCGGGTAATTGCCAGTCCTGGCCAAGCAGCCTATTGATCAATGGTGTCAATCAATTGCCGCAATTTGTGTCTTTGTCATGTATGGATCGACGCTCTACCGTGAGACGTGTCCGCGGTCACAACCGCGGTGTCGATCAGTACGAGACGAGGCGGGTCATGGAGCTACGGCACTTGCGGTACTTCGCCGCCGTGGCCGACACCTGTCATTTCGGGCAGGCAGCGGAGTCGTTGCACGTGGCACAGCCCGCGCTGTCGTACGCAATCCGCCAGCTCGAGGCCGAGCTCGACGTCACCCTGTTCACGCGGACCACCCGTCAGGTGTCGCTCACCCCGGCCGGGCAGTACCTCAGGGCCCAGGCCGAGCGAATTCTCGCCGGCGTGGACGAAGCCGTGGACGGCGTGCGTCGGATCGCCGCCGGCCGCAGCGGCCTCGTCCGGGTCGGTATCACCGGTATCGCCGCGTTCTCCCATCTGCCGCGCATCGCGCGGGTCGTCAAGCGGGAGTTGCCCGATGTGGATCTTCGTATCCAGTCCGACATGCTCACGCCGGGCCAGTGCGACGCCCTGCGCGCCGGCACCCTCGACCTCGGGATCCTGCGCCCGCCGGCGATCGGGGAGCACATCGACACGACGGTCATCGATGTCGAGCCGATGGTTCTCGCGGTGTCGGTCGATCACCGACTGGCCGCCGAGCCCGTGGTCTCCGTCGCCGACCTCCGCCACGAGCCGTTCGTGCTGTACGACAGCCGGGACTCGGCCGTCAACGACGCCGCGATACGGACATGTCGCGCAGCGGGTTTCGTTCCCCACCGGGCGCACCAGGCGCCGGGTACCGCGGTGCTGCTGGCCCTGGTCGCCGCCGGGCTGGGGGTCGCCCTGCTCCCGGCCTCGGTGCGGTCACTTCCGCTCGACGGTTTGGTGGTGCGCGACCTCGTCGATGCCGACACCGTCGAGGTGGCACTCGCCTGGCGATCGGGTTCCGACGACCCGGTCGTCACCGCGGTCGCCGACGTCATCGCCGCTGCCTTCGCCGATTCCGCCGCCGCACAGTCGCGCGACACCCAGCTTGCCGACCACCGTTCCGTGAGGACCCGACTGGGTGCTCGATCTGGAGAGAAACCGTGAAAATCACCGCTGTGGAGGCGATTCCGTTCGCCATCCCGTACGTGAAGCCGCTGAGGTTCGCCTCCGGCGAGGTGCACGCCGCGACCCACGTGCTGGTCCGGGTGCACACCGACGCCGGCGTGGTCGGCGTCGCCGAGGCGCCGCCCCGCCCGTTCACCTACGGCGAGACCCAGGACGGCATCATCGCCGTGATCGAGGGCATCTTCGCGCCCGCGGTCGTCGGCCTGACCTTGCTCGAGCGTGAGGTGGTCGCCGGCCGGATGGCTCGCACGGTCGGCAACCCGGCCGCGAAATCCGCTGTGGACATGGCGATCTGGGATGCGCTGGGCAAGGTGCTGGGACTCCCGGTCGGCGACATGCTCGGCGGCTACACCGACCGGATGCGCGTCAGTCACATGCTCGGTTTCGCAGAGCCGGCCGCGATGGTCGCCGAAGCCGAGAAGATGGTCGACACCTACGGGATCCGCACCTTCAAGGTGAAGGTCGGACGTCACCCGGCATCCCTCGACACCGCGGTCGTCCGCGCGCTCCGCGAGCGGTTCGGCAGCGACGTCGAACTCTACGTCGACGGCAATCGGGGCTGGACCGCAGCCGAGTCGGCGCGAGCCATGCGGGAGATGGCCGACCTCGATCTGCTGTTCGCCGAAGAGCTCTGCGACGCAGCCGATGTGCTCGGTCGCCGGTGGCTGGTCGAACAGCTGCCGGTGCCGTTCATCGCCGACGAATCGGTGCCCACGCCAGCCGACGTCACCCGCGAGATCCTCGGCCGGTCGGCGACCGCCGTCAGCATCAAGACCGCGCGGTCGGGTTTCACCACCTCACGCCGCACGCATCACCTCGCCGAGGGGTTGGGCGTCCCGGTCGTCATGGGCAACCAGATCGACGGACAGATCGGGACGGCGTGCACGCTCGCCTTCGGCAGCGCCTTCGAGCTGACCTCGCGCTACGCGGGTGAGCTGTCGAACTTCCTGGACATGAGCGACGACCTGCTGACCGAGCCGTTGCAGATCCGCGATGGCCACCTGCACCGTTCGACCGCGCCGGGCATCGGTTTCGAGATCGATCCGGACAAGCTCGACCGCTATCGCACCGACAACTAGACCCGCACGCCCACAACACGTCTCGTGGCAGCCCCACGAACCCAGTAGCAAGGAGAAGAACATGACCACCACCGAGCATCCCCAGGAAGTCGCCACCGCCGCGGCGTCCGGCGCCTCCGCCACCGAGCGGTTCCACGCGGACAAGTCTCCGTTCGAGGCAGTGAAGGACACTGCGCCGGAACGTGTCTCGGCCCTCATCAACGAGGTCCTCGCGGGCGTGCACGAGGTGATCCGGAAGCACAAGGTGACCTACGACGAGTACAACGCGCTCAAGGCGTGGCTCATCAACGTCGGTGAGGACGGCGAGTGGCCGCTGTTCCTCGACGTCTGGGTGGAGCACGTCGTCGAGGACGTCGCGACCTCGCATCGTCAGGGCAACAAGGGCAGCATCGAAGGCCCGTACTACGTCCCGGACGCTCCGGAACTCGGCGCCAAGGGCACTCTGCCCATGCGGGACAACGAGCCCGGCGATCCGTTGGTGTGGACCGGCCAGGTCCGGTCGTGCGACGGCACCCCCCTCGCCGGCGCCACTGTCGAACTCTGGCACGCCGACGACGACGGCTTCTACTCGCAGTTCGCGCCGGGAATTCCGGAGTGGAATCTGCGCGGCACCTTCACCGCCGATGACGAGGGCCGCTTCGAGATCACCACCATCCGGCCCGCGCCGTACATGATCCCGACCGATGGCTCGTGCGGGAAGATGATCTCCGCGGCCGGTTGGCATCCGTGGCGTCCCGCGCACCTGCACCTCAAGGTCTCGGCACCGGGCCACGAGCAGCTGACCGCACAGCTGTACTTCCCGGGCGACCCGCACAACGATGACGACGTCGCCAGCGCCGTCAAGCCCGAACTGGTGCTGGACCCGAAGGACGACGGCAAGGGCGGCTTCACCATCTCCTACGACTTCGTGCTGGATCCGGCGAAGTAGTGCTGTTCCACGTGCGGATGGACGTGTCCATCCCCGACGACCTCGACCCCGACGTCCGGGCCGACACGGTCGCCCGGGAGAAGGCGTACTCGCAGGATCTACAACGCGCCGGCAAGTGGCCGCACATCTGGCGGATCGTCGGGGAGTACTCCAACTACTCGATCTTCGACGTCGAGTCGAACGACGAACTGCACACCCTGCTGTCAGGTCTGCCGCTGTTCCAGTACATGCGGATCAAGGTCACCCCACTGGCGACCCATCCTTCCGATATCAACGGCTGAGCCGCTGCTCCTCGAGAGCGAGCCCCATCCTGCTCCTTGAGGTGCGAGCGAGCCCACCCATCTGCTCCCTGAGGTGCGAGCGAAGCGAGCCTCGAAGGGCCGGCGAGTCAACTCACCAGCCCTTCGAGGCTCGTCGCTTTCGCTCCTCGCACCTCAGGGGGCAGGGGGTGTCGCTTTCGCTCCTCGCGCCTCAGGAGGCAGGCGGCGCCGATCGCAGCGTGAGGATCGTGATCTCCGGCGGCGTGAGGACACGGACCGGCGGGCCCCAGGCGCCGGCGCCGCGGGTGGTGTAGATCGTGGTGTTCCCGATCTGGTCGAGCCCGGTGATCGTCGGCTGCTGGGCACGGACGAGGTAGCGGATGGGCCAGAGCTGGCCGCCGTGCGTGTGCCCGGACAGCTGGAGGTCGACACCCAGATCCGATGCCTCGACGGCCTGCTTGGGCTGGTGGGCGAGGAGCAGGGTGAAGTCTTCGGGAGACGTTCCCGCCAACGCCGCCGGGAGGTCGGGCTCGTACGGTTCGGGGGCGGTGGCGTCGTGGACGCCGGCAAGTGTGATGGTCGCGCCGTCGACCTCGATGGGCGCTCGTGCGTTGCGCAGCGTGCGCACGCCGAATTCCTCCCAGACGTCGAGCCACCGACCACCGTCGTCGGCGTAGTACTCGTGGTTGCCGCTCACACCGAAGACCCCGAGAGGCGCATCCAGATCCGCGAGGGGGTCGAGGGTGTCGCGGACGTTCGGGATGGTGCCGTCGGTGAGGTCGCCGACGAGGACGACGAGATCCGGCTCCTGCTCGTTGACGTCGTCGACGACGCGCTGGGTGAACGACGCGTCACGGGCCGGGCCGACGTGCAGGTCGGAGATCACCGCGATGCGCGTTCCGTCGAACTGCGGCGGCAGGCTCGCGAACGTGGCGTCGATGTCGACGACCTGGGGGCGAGATGCTTCCCACACCCCGTAGCCGGTGACCCCGAGCGCGACCACCACGACCGCGGCCGTGGCGACCCGGAGCTTGCTGAGCCGACGGGCCGCGAACGAGGGGTTGTCCTGCACTCCGGATCGACGTCGCCGGATCCAGCGGACGATGTGTGCGGCGAACGACACGAGGCCCACCACCGCGAGGCCGAGGAACAGGTAGAAGACGGCGGCGAGCCAGATCAGCCCGATCGTGCCGATGGGCCGCGCCCACGACGGGTCGAGCACCCGTCCGGTGGCGAAGCCGATGAGGGCGAGCGCCCACAGGACGACCAGCGCCACGTCGGCGATGATCGACCAGGGGCGCGGCATCGCGGTCGCGCGGACGATGCGCCGATGCAGCCAGAACGTGATGAGTCCGAAGACGACGGCAGGAAACAACGCCACGGGATGGACTCCTGAGGGTGGTGACGGCAGGGCGACGGAGGGCCAGGTGCCCGGTCATGGGCGGATTGCCCCATTCTGCCATCGGTTCGCGTTGGTACCCTCGCCGCCATGGCCGAGGTCCTCATCACCCCGCTCGAGCTGGCCGAGATGCTGCTGGCGACTCCGCCGATCCTGCTGGACGTGCGCTGGCAGCTGGGCGACTTCGATGGTCGGCACGCCTATCGCGAGGGTCACATCCCCGGTGCGGTCTACGTCGACCTCGACTCCGAACTGGCGGCCCCGCCCTCCGGGCCGGTCGGCGGCAGGCATCCGCTGCCCGACGTCGCCGACCTCCAGGAGGCGGCCCGGCGATGGGGGATCGACGACGCCGTCCCGGTGGTGGTCTACGACGACTCCGGCAACCTCGCGGCCGCGCGCGCCTGGTGGCTGCTGCGGTGGGCGGGTGTCGCCGACGTGCGACTTCTCGACGGCGGCCTCGCGGCGTGGCGTGCCGAAGGCCTGCGCACGACGACGGGCGACGGCGGTCGGCCGCGAGCGGGCAACGTGACCCTGAGCCCCGGACACCTGCCGGTCGCGACCATGGACAGCGTCGCGGCCGGGCCGGCACACCTGCTCGACGCCCGGGCCGCCGAACGCTATCGCGGCGACGTCGAACCGGTCGATCCGCGCGCCGGCCACATCCCCGGGGCGATCAGTGTCCCGACGGCGGACAACGTCGACACCTCCGGCCGCTTCCGTCCGGCGGAGGAGCTACGACGCCGGTTCGCAGATGTCGGTATCGACGGCGGGGCCGGCTCCGATGTCGTCGTCTACTGCGGTTCCGGGATCAATGCCGCGCACCAGATCGCGGCGCTTGCCATCACGGGGATCGACGCCGCGCTGTTCCCGGGTTCGTTCTCGCAGTGGTCGTCGAACCCGGAACGGCCGGTCGCCGAGGGCGACCGGCCCTGAGGCGAGAGGAGCGCAAGCCGCACTCTCTGCTCCCTGAGGAGCGCCCGGAGCTTGCGGAGGGCGCGTCACGAAGGGTTTGCCACGCACCTCGCCAGGACCCTTCGAGGCTCGTCGCTTGCGCTCCTCGCAACTCAGGGAGCGGGCGGTGACGCGCGCACGGGTCAGGCCGCGAACACCGACAGTCGGGCGGGTTCTTCGACGACCGAGTAGTGCGTCGCGTCGCCCTGGAGAACCTGGCTCGCCTGACCGTGGACGTCGACGGGCACATCGCCGGCGAGGGTGATGCGGTGCAGTTCACGCTGCTGGTTGCCGAAGTCGGCGATGCCGTAGTGCTGCGTGGCGCGATTGTCCCAGATCGCCACGTCGCCCAGTTTCCAGTTCCACCGGAAGGTGTTCTCCAGCTTGGTGATACGTGCCTGGAGGAGCTGGTAGAGGTCGGCGAACTCGGAACTCTTGAGGCCGCGGAACTCCTTGGCGAAGTGTCCGAGCAGCAGGCTGCGTTCGCCGGTCTCGGGATGGACGCGCACGACGGGGTGCAGCGTCTGGTACTCGGAGCTGGTGAACTCCTTGTAGTGCTCGGCCTTGCGGCTGACGTCGACACCACCCGAGGGCTCCTTCTGGCCGACGTAGTCGTACAGATTGGTGTGGGTGGCCCACAGCTCTTCGGTCAACGCGCGCAGCGGTTTCGGCAGCTGCTCGTAGGCGGCCACCGTCGACGCCCAGGTCGTCGCGCCGCCGTAGCTCGGCAGCGTCACCGCCCGGAGGATGGACGCCTTCGGGATGCGATCGACGAACGTCACATCGGAGTGCCAGCTGTTCGCGGCGCCTTCGATGGTCAGCAGCTGTTCGCCGCGTGAGGTCACCGTCGGATGAGGTGCGGTGGGATCGCCCAGGAGTTCGGCGAACGCGTACTGGCTGTCGTCGTCGAGCTGGTCCTGGCCCTCGAAGACGATCGTCTTGTTGATCGCCAGCGCCAGGCGGATCGCCTCCACCTGCTCCGGGGCGAGGTCGCCGCCGAGCCGCACCTGGCCGATGCGTGCCCCGATGTGCTCGCCGAGCTTGTCGACGGTGATCCCCGCGTCGCGGTAGATCTGCTGAGCTGCCTGCTCGCGCTCGGTCCGGTCCTCGATCTGCGCCAGGGTCATCTCTCATCCTCTTCTCAATGTCGTTCGATGGCAATCGAATTCATCAGACCACCGCGACGGTGGTGCGATCGAGGGAATCGCTCACGGTGATCGGAACGCCTCAGTCCGCCGAGGTCTCCGCGGCGTCGTCGATCTCGCGGCGGACATCGGCCGGAACGCGGGACGTGCTCACCCGGCCCGCAGACCGGTACACCAGGGACCTCGTCGATGCCGTGCCGTTCCCGGACCCGGTCGTGCAACGGGCGCGTCGGGAACGGATTCGATGAGTTTGTCTCAAGCGTCCACCCCGGACCGGGGGTAGATGGTGTGATCGGGTGACCGACGATCCCGGGAGTCGCCATGAGTATTGCCCTGACCGATGACCACGTCGAACTCGCCTCGGTGGTGCGCGAATTCGCCGTCGACCGAAAGGTGCGGGCGCAGGCGCGAGACCGACTCGACGCGCCCGAGGAGGCCAGACCCACGTTCTGGGCGGAGATCGCCGAACTCGGCTGGCTGGGTCTGCACGTCGCCGAGGAGTACGGCGGTTCCGGTTTCGGGATCGCCGAGTTGGTCGTCGTGACAGAGGAATTGGGCCGCGCGGTGGCGCCGGGTCCGTTCCTGCCCACCGTGGTCGCCTCGGCGATCCTGACTCATGCCGACGACGAGACGCGAGCCCGCTGGCTGCGGTCGCTCGTCGACGGCACGGTCACCGCGGGTGTCGCGGTGGTGCCGGGACTGACCGAGGCCGGTGGGGCGGTCTCCGGTCAGGTCGACGCGGTACTCGGCGCACCGCTCGCGGATCTGCTGGTACTCATCGGCGACGACGATGTGCTGGTGGTGGAGTCGTCGGACTCCGGTGTCGAGGTGGGCGCGCACGCCGATCTGGACCCGACCCGATTGTCGGCGAGGGTGTCGCTGTCGAGTGCTGCCGCCGTCCGTCTGCCGAGACTGGCGGCCACCGCGCTGGCGCTCACCCGGACGCTGGTCGCGGCCGAAGCCGTCGGCGGGGCGCGGGACGCGCTGGACGCCGCGGTGGCCTACGCGAAGGTCCGCGAACAGTTCGGCCGCACCATCGGTACGTTCCAGGCCGTCAAGCACCACTGCGCGAACATGCTCGTCGGCGCGGAGGCCGCCACCGCGGTGGTGTGGGACGCGGCGCGGGCGGCCGACGAGAACGCCGACGCGCTCGGGCTGGTCGCGGCATCGGCGGCCGCGCTGGCACTGCCCACGTACACGACGAACGCCGAGCTGAACATTCAGGTGCACGGTGGCATCGGCTTCACCTGGGAACACGACGCGCACCTGCATCTGCGCCGCGCCACCGTGCTGCAGGCGCTGTTCGGCGGACAACAGCCGGCTCGTGACGTGTATGAGTTCTCCGCAGGCGGCGTCACCCGTGCCAACAGCCTCGACCTCCCACCCGAGGCCGAAGAACTGCGTGCGCGCGTACGAGCCGACATCGCCGAGATCGCCGATGTCGGCGAGTCCGCGCTGCGCGAGAAGCTCATCGACACCGGTTACGTCATGCCGCATTGGCCCAGGCCATGGGGACGCGCCGCGAATTCCGTCGAGCAACTCGTCATCGAGGAGGAGATGGCGGCCGCGGGTGTGAAGCGGCCCGATTACAGCATCACCGGGTGGGTCATCCTGACCCTCATCCAGGAGGGCACGCAGGACCAGATCGACCGGTTCGTCCGGCCGGCGCTGCTCGGGGACGAGGTGTGGTGTCAGTTGTTCTCCGAGCCCGGCGCCGGGTCGGACGCGGCGGCGGTCAGCACGAGGGCCACGCGCGTCGACGGCGGATGGCGCATCAACGGCCAGAAGGTCTGGACCAGCGGCGCCCACCTGTGCCGGCGAGGGCTGGCAACGGTGCGGACCGACCCGGAAGCCCCCAAGCACAAGGGCATCACCGCGGTGTTGATCGACATGTCGGCGCCCGGTGTCGAGGTACGTCCGCTGCGGCAGATCACCGGCGGGTCCGAGTTCAACGAGGTGTTCTTCACCGACGTCTTCGTCCCTGACGAAGACGTGGTGGGCACACCGAACGACGGCTGGGCCGTGGCCCGCGCGACCCTCGGCAACGAGCGGGTCAGCATCGGCGGCGGTGCGCCGGGTAGCGACGGTGCGGTCCAACAGATGGTGGCACTCGTCCAGGGCTACGGGGACCGGGTCGAGGGGGCGGCGACGAAGGTCGGTGAGTTCCTCGCCGTCGAGGATGCGCTGCGACTGCTGAATCTGCGTCGTGCCGCCCGATCGGTCGTCGGCGCCGCTCCCGGACCCGAGGGAAATGTGACGAAACTGCTTCTCGCCGAGCATCTCAGCGACCGCGCGCACCTGGCCGCGGAATTGCTCGGACCCGACGTCGCGTTCTCGTCCGGTCCCGGCAAGCTGGCCGGCCTGCTGATCCTCGGTGCCCGCGGGATGTCGATCGCCGGCGGGACGTCGGAGATCACCCGCAACCAGATCGCCGAACGCATCCTCGGCTTGCCGCGCGACCCGCTCATCCGCTGAGCGCCCAGAGCTTGCGGAGGCCACCCCTCTGCTCCCTGCGCAGGGCCCACCTTCTGCTCCCGGCGGAGGGTCACCCCTCTGCTCACCTGCGGAGGGTCACCCTTCTGCTCACCTGCGGAGGGTCACCCTTCTGCTCCCTGAGGAGCGCCCGGAGCTTGCGGAGGGCGCGTCACGAAGGGTCTCGCAACCCGCCTCACCAGGACCCTTCGTGACGCTCGCAAGCTCGCTCCTCAGGGAGCAGGGGGTGACGCTCGCAAGCTCGCTCCTCAGGGAGCAGGGGGTGACGCTCGCAAGCTTGCTCCTCAGGGAGCAGGGGGTGACGCTCGCAAGCTCGCTCCTCGGGGGCGGTCACCGTCGCCCGGGCGGCCGGTCACCGGCCGGGCGCAACGCCCACGACGGCACCCAGTGCGTGACCTTCTCCTGTCGGTCCTTCGAGGTGATCGTGTAGGTGACCTTGCCGTACCAGGCACCCCATTCGTCGCGCCCCCACTCGGTGAGGACGCCGAGGTGCACCGACCGGATCTGTAAACCGTCGGGGTGGTACTCGCCGCTGAAATGCGGTGCATTGGGGTAGAGCGCGCCGAGGTCGATGAGCACCGCCTTGTGGCCGACCCGCACGAAGGCGGGCCGGTGTGGTTGGCCGTTGTCCCCGCCAATCCACTTCATGCCCACCCGGACAGTTTCGCACGTGTGTTCGAGCAGTGTCACCCTCGGTCGGGTCGGCCGGGCCGCCCGGCGGGAACTAGGAGCCTGCTGAATTAGGGTCCAGCCTGGGTTGAGGTTCCTGCTGCGGGGATGTGTCGGTTCCGGGGTGTGGTCGTGGTGATCGATCTAGGTGGGCGGCGGTGCCGCGGTTCAGGCGGTGGCCAGTGTCCAGGTGCCGTTGGTGGTAGTCAGTCCGAGGGTGATCAGGCGGCGTAGGTTGATCGCGGCGGCGCGGTGGTGCAGCCAGTTGTTGTTGCGTTCGATTCCACGGTAGGGCACCCGCCGGTTACCGCGGGTGAGCCAGGCAATCGTCCGTTCGACCATGGGTCGATGCTGGCGGTAGGTGTCGGCAATAGTGTTGTCAGAGAAGTGTTGTCGGTGTTCGCGCTGGAGTTGGTGGTGTTCGCCGAAACTGATTTTGCGTCCACGAACCGCGGTGGTGCACCGTGCCCGAAGTGGGCAGTCTTGGCAGGCCGCACCGTAGGTGACGTGGCCTTTCGCGCTGACCGGTCGGGTCAGGTTGTTGGGGCAGGTCAATGTGTTCGAGTCGGCGTCGAAGGTGAAATCGTCGACGACGAAACCACCAGCAACCGCCGGCATGTGTGGCTTGGGTTTGATCACCGCGTTCCATCGTGTCCGCGCCAGCGTGGCCAGCATGTCACCGGAGGCATACGCTGAATCACCCAGCACCTCACGATCGTCGGCGTCGTCGGCGACGGTCGGATCGCTCAGCAACAACCGTGCCCCGACTGCTCCGTCGGAAGTGTCCGGACCAGCGGCTTTGGTCATCTCGATCGCGGTGACCAACCCGGTCTCCGGTTCATTGACGATGTGGCCCTTGAACCCGTCCTGCTGGCGTGCCCGGGTTTTGTGGGCGTGCCGGGTGTCGGTATCGACGGTGGAGATCACCCGGTCCGGGGCGGTCCGGGGCGCGATGCGCCAGCGTCCGTCGGTGCCATCAGAACCTGGTGCCGGTTCCACATCCTGGCCGGTCACCAATGCCAGCAATGCCACCGCCTGCGCCTGGGCCTGGTTACTCGGTTCCTTGTCGATGGCCTCGAGGTCCAGACCGTCGAGCACGGCCAACCCATCTTCGACAAGGGCGCTGATCAGGTCCTGTTGAGCACACTCATCATCCCAGGCGATCCGCGGCTTGCCGGGCCGGTCATAGCCGCCGCCGGTCAACGCGGCCAGACGAGTCGCGTGCTGCTCGACCACCACCGCACCACCGTCGACCTCTCGGGCGACCCGCCGGATCGCCGCGATCACCTGGGTGATGGCGTCCTGGCGGGCCACCGCGTCATCGAAGATCGTCGAATCCAGCGCTCGACGACTCTTACCCGCGAGCACCCCGGTGGTGGTGATGACCTCGCGTACCACCTCGAAAATGCGGTGCGGCCGATCGCTGGCTGCCAGTCGCCGACGCCAGTACGTCAGAGTCGACGGATGAAAACCTTTGTTACCCAACACGAATCCACACGCCGCTTTCCACCGCAGATCGAAAGTGACCGCATCAGCGGCTTCGCGATCGGACAAACCCTGCAGCGTTTGCAGCACGATCACCGACGCCATCGTGGCCGGCGGGATCGACGGACGGCCCCGGCCGCTGGGAAACAGGTCCGCGAACATCTCCGCAGGAAACAACTGCTCGCGATGAGCAGCCAAAAACGCGAACACACTGCCCTCGGCCAGCAAATGCCCGACGACCGAGTTCACATCCAGAAACTCACCCTGACGATCCGGCTCACCCTGCATACCCACCAGGATCCCAGCCCACCAGGCAAACCCGCTCACCCCACACCGAAACGACACCGACTATTTCAGCAGTCTCCTAGGGTGTCACGATCGCGAAATCGGGATCCGGGTCGTCCAGGTAGCCGGCGAGTTCGCCGAACGCACTCGGATCACCGTCGACGCCGACGTCGCCCGCTTCGACGGCCGTACCGAGATCCACGAGCCCGAGGAGCAGCGTCAGCAGGGTCTGCTTCGTCAGGGTGAACGTGGCCGCGACGGGGTCGTCAGCGCTTGCCTGATCCACGTCGAAATGAACCAGGAGGCCGTTGCGCAGCTCCGACCGGTGGCGTCGGTCGGCGTCGGTGATGTGCCAGTCGAGGACGATGTGGGCGTCCCAGGCCGCCGGCCCGTCGACTCGCAGGGCGACGGCGTCGAAGAGCTGATCGACCGACATGGCGGCGACGATGTCCGTGGCCGCCGTCGTGGTCGGCGTCCCGACGGGTCCGTGGCGCAACTCGTACGCCCCCATGAGGTAGAAGTTGCGCCACGTGCCGTTCTCCGAGCCATAGCCGAGCTGTTCGAGCGTGTCCGCCTGGAGACTCCGCGCCTCCTCGTGCGCCGGGTCGGCGAAGACGACGTAGTTCAGGACCTGGGCAGCCCATCGGAAGTCGCCCGCCTCGAACGACCGGCGGGCCTTCCGTACCACCTCGTCCGCGCCGCCCATGAACTCGACATGCCGTTTCGCCGATTCCACCGGCGGATGCTCCCAGAGGTGCGCCGGATTCCCGTCGAACCATCCCATGTAACGCTGGTAGATGGCCTTGACGTTGTGGCTCACCGAGCCGTAGTAGCCGTGCGTGTGCCAGGCGTTCGCGAGCGCGGGAGGTAACGCGATGTCCTCAGCGATCTCGAGACCGGTCCGGCCCTTGTTGAGCTGCCGAAGGGTCTGATCGTGGAGGTATCCGTAGAGGTCGCGCTGGAGGGACAGGAACTCCGTGAGCTCCGCGGTGCCCCATGTCGGCCAGTGATGCGACGCGAAGAGCACGTCGGAGCGCGCCGCGAAATCGTTGATCGCCTCTGTCAGGTAGCGCGACCACACGTGCGGATCACGGACCAGGGCACCCCGCAACGTGAGCAGATTGTGCAGGGTGTGGGTGGCGTTCTCGGCCATACAGAGCGCGCGCATCTGCGGAAAGTAGAAGTTCATCTCGGCCGGTGCCTCGGTGCCGGGCGTCAGCTGGAATTCGATGGTGACCCCGTCGATGGTCTCGACCTGTCCGGTGGTGGTGATGTCGAGGGTCGGGGCGATCAGGGTCGCCGTGCCGGTGGACGTGGACTGGCCGAGGCCCGCGCCGATCGCACCGCGCGGGCCCCTCGGCAGCGCGGCCCCGTACATGTACGCCGCGCGCCTGCCCATCGCCGTTCCCGCGTAGACGTTCTCGGCGACCGCGTGCTCGACCATGCCTGCGGGCGCGATGATCTGGCACTCGCCGGCGTCGACGGCCTCCTGGGTGGTGACTCCTTTGACGCCGCCGAAATGATCGATGTGCGAGTGCGTGTAGATGACGGCGGTGACCGGACGATCGCCACGATGCTCCCGATAGAGGCGGAGGCCGGCGGCCGCGGTTTCCTGTGAGATCAGTGGGTCGATGACGATGACGCCGGTGTCGCCCTCGACGACGGTCATGTTCGACAGGTCCAGGCCGCGGATCTGGTAGATCCGATCTGTCACCTCGAAGAGGCCTTGTCGGGCAACGAGACCCGACTGCCGCCACAAGCTGGGATGGGCGGTGGCAGGCGCCTCGTCGGCGAGGAAGGAGAATTCATCGCAATCCCACACCGGCTTCCCGTCCTGGCCGGCGATGGCGGGGGGATCGAGTTCGGCGACGAGTCCGCGCGTGGCGGCGTCCAGGTCGCGGGTGTCCTGGAACGGGAGGTGATCGTGGGCGGACGAATTCGCCTGTGCCACAGCAGGGGATGCGTCTCGAGAGAGAGCCATGTGCTTGACCTCGTCGATTCTCGGTTGAGTGCGTACGGTGACGTTCTCGGTGAGCGATGCGTACGTACCACTCTGTCAGAAGCGCGGATGCCTCGCCGGGGTTCGGCACGCTCAGTTGACACCCGACCGCTCGCCGACGGTGTGGACGACGACGACCTCGGGGTCCCAGGGGACCAACTCGTCGACCGTCGTCTGGAGCTCGTCGATCGGCGGCAGGTCCTGTGGGGCGAGCACACTGACGGTGACCGTACTGCCGGTCCAGCTGACACCGGTGACCTCGGACGAGTCGTTCCCGCCCGATCCGAGCCACGACTCCGCCGCGGTCGCGATCTGCCGGGACCACAGTGACGAGAGCGAGTTCGCGACCATCGGGACGGTGACGACGACGAGAGCTACGGCCAGTGCCGCGTAGGCCCGGCGTCGAGGGGCCCTCGGATGTTCCGCACCGGCGAGATCGGCGGCCTCTCGGCCATAGCCTGCGATCGTCAACACGACGAGGCTCGTGATGATCATCGCGACCACGTTCGACGCGAACAGCACGAAGGCGCCCAGTGCGAGCGACGGGGCTCCCGACCCCAGGCAGACGCCGACGACCCCGAGTGGCGGCACCAGGGAGATGGCGATGGCCACGCCGGGCAGCACATCACCGACGTCGCGACGGGTGATGGCGATCGCGCCGACGAGGCCGGTGGCGAGGGCGGCCAGGAGGTCGACGAGCGTCGGTGACGTCCGGCCCAGCACCTGTGAGTTGGAGAGCACGTTGGTCGGGTTGGGTAGCAACTGGGCGAACACGACGCCCAGGATTGTCACCAGGATGACCCCGGCGAGCACGTAACCGACACTCGCGAGCACGAGTCGACGACGGCCGGTGGCGATTCCGAGTCCGATGCCGAGGATCGGTGTCGACAGCGGCGCGACGATCATCGCCCCGATGACGGTCGCCGTGCTGTCGGCGACGACTCCCGAAACCGCGATGACGCCGGACAGCGTGAGCATCAACCAGAAGGCGCTGCGTTTGGCGGTGCGGTCGCCGACGGAGAAGTCGAGGCGCTCGACGATCTCGTCCAGGCTGCGACGCTGTGAACCGGGGATTAGGGAGAGCACGATCGGAGCCCCTTCGTCTCGAGGTCCTCTGAAAGTACCCGTTCGCGGTCCGCTGTCCAGCAGAGTCGGCGCAACCGTGTGACCATGGATGAACGCCGGGGAAAGCACAGGGGGCGAACATGGATCGGTTCACCGGATGTCTGCTCGCCGGTGCTGCCGGCGACGCGCTGGGCGGGGCAGTCGAGTTCTCGACTCGGGACGCGATCCTGGAGAGGTTCGGACCCGCGGGCATCACCTCCTACTCCGAGGCGTACGGCGGCCTCGGCACCATCACCGACGACACCCAGATGACGCTGTTCACTGCGGAGGGTCTGCTGCGCGCCTGGGCCCGCGACTGCGCGGGAGGCATCTCCTGCTACGCGGCCACGACGGCCCGCGCATACCTGCGGTGGTTCATCACGCAGGGCGGCCATCCGCGGCACGGCGTGCTGGCGACGACCGAACGGTCCAGTTGGCTGGCAGGGCACCAGCAGTTGCACAGCCGGCGGGCACCCGGCACCACCTGTCTCGAGGCGCTCCGGGTGACCACTCGTCCGGGCGCCCCGGCCGACAACGACAGCAAGGGCTGCGGAGGTGTCATGCGGGTGGCGCCGGTCGGTTTGTTCGCGGCCCGCGCGGACTGGTCTGCCGCAGGCACTTTCGACCTCGCGACCACACTCGCGGCGCTCACCCACGGCCATCCCTCCGGTTCGCTTCCCGCCGGCGTTCTCGCGGTCGCGGTTCGCGAGCTGATCGTCGGGGCCGGCCTGCCGGAGGCGCTGGCGACGGCGAAGGGCATCCTCCGGGATCGGGCCGGTCACGAGGAGACCCTTGCCGCACTGGAGGCCGCGGAAGTCCTCGCCGGTTCGGGCCTGTCCCACGAGTCGGCGATCACGCGCCTCGGCGAGGGCTGGGTCGGAGAGGAGGCGCTCGCGATCGCCGTCTACTCCGCGCTGGTGGCCGACGACCTCGAGGACGCGGTGATCATCGCGGTCAATCACGACGGCGACTCGGACTCCACCGGCGCGATCGCAGGCAACCTGCTGGGTGCGCGCGACGGGGTCGAGGCCATCCCGCCGCGCTGGCTGGAGCCCCTCGAACTGCGCGACGTCATCGTCGAGATGGCGGGCGATCTACACGAGTTCGTGGACTGGGACATCACCGAGACCGATGAACCGGCCGGGTCGGGCAGTTGGGTCGAGAGGTATTGGGGACCCCGTCCGGGGGCGACTCCGGACCTTCGCCCGGTGGGCTGAGTCTCCGGCGCGACCGGCGCCATCGTCGTCACCCGCCAGAACGTGGCAGGTCAGCGCCTCGGCGTCGGGGCGACGAGGTGCGCAATACGACGGCCACGACGGGGTTGCCCGATGGTCACAGACGTCGGTTTGAGTTCTCCCCATGGCAATCGCTCTGAGATCCGACCGTGAAATCCGTGTGCTCGCAGGCGCTTCCGGGGTCGGGTTCATTCTCGCCATCTGCGACTCGAATGCGATGACGCCACTGCTCCCGGGATACATGGACACCCATGGGTTCGGGCCCGCCGCGGCGTCGGTGCTGTTCGCCACCTACTTCATCGCCCTGATCATCATCCTGTTGATCTCGGCTCGCGGCCCGCTCATCCGGCACAGCCGCACGGTGTTACCGCTCGCCCTCCTCGCGGCGATCGTCGGCGACCTCCTGCAGATCGTCGGCGCATCGGTCGAGGTGCTGCTGTTTCCGGGACGGTTCCTCACCGGGGCGTCGGTGGGCCTGAGCACGGGCGCCGCCGCGGCGATCATGGTGGCCGCCCGCGGCGAACGGGGTCGTGCGTTCATCGCCTCCGGTTCGCTCATCGGCGCCGGAAGCGGGCTGGTCGCGGCCATCGCGATAGCCGTGTTCCTGCCCTGGCAGCTGGTCACGGTGTACGCGATCCACGCCGCGGCGACCGCCGTATGCCTGATCGTCTTGCTCGTCGGTCTGCGTCTGGCTCCCGATCTGCTTGCGTATGGCAATGATTCGTCGACGGACGATGGCTCAGCGGCGCAGTCGACGCACGCTCACACCGGCGACCTCGACGTCCACACCGGCGACCTCGACGTCGCGGGCACCCGTCGTCGAGATCCCGGTGCCTATCTGGTCGGCGCGCTGGCGTGGGCGATCGGTGCGCTCGCGGTGGGCGCGATGCCCGCCGCGATCCTCGCCACCGGAGCGAGCGACTCGCTCCTGGTGGCCCAATGTGTCGGTGGCGCATGTCTGTTGGTCTCGAT
This sequence comes from Gordonia hongkongensis, assembly GCF_023078355.1. Lineage (NCBI taxonomy): Bacteria > Bacillati > Actinomycetota > Actinomycetes > Mycobacteriales > Gordoniaceae > Gordonia > Gordonia hongkongensis. The sequence continues at coordinate 4,497,635 of NZ_CP095552.1, read as the reverse complement.
GGTCGCGAGTCTCGCCGGCGTGGGGGTGCGGCTCGTGACGACGCTACCGGCGGTCGGCGTGCTCCTGGTCGTCGGATGGTCGACGGCGGTGGTGGGTCTCGTCCTCGGCCGGCTCGACGTGATCGTCCTGGGTACGGTCGTCGGCGGGATCGGTCAGGCCGGGGGGTACCGAGTGGCGCTCGCCGCTGTCACCCGCGGTCTCGGCGCCGTCGAGCAGGGCCGTGTGGCGTCGCGGTTCTCCGCCTTCGCCTACAGCGGTGCGGGTGTGATGGTGGTGCTCGACGGTGTCGCCGGCCAGGCAGTCGGGACCCTCGGTGGCGCCATCGTCACCGGCGTCGTCTACGCCGCGGTCGCGGCCGTCGCCATCGGTCTGGTCGTTCGACGAGCCTTTCCGCGCCCCGATCCGAAAGTCCGCAGTACCGCAGGTGTGATGGCGGCTTCTCAGGGAGCAGGCATTGACGCTCGCAAGCTCGCTCCTCGGGGAACGGGTCATGAGTGACTCGGGCGCACCGGCTCTGACTGAACAAGTGGGACTGATGGGGCTTCTGTTCACCACAGTTCACCACGGTTCACTGCTGGTACGAGAGTAACAGCGACTGCTGTGCAACAGGATTCGCTGTCACCGCGGTTGTGGATGAATCTCGTCGTCGAACGTGATTGCGAGTAGCTTGGTGTCATGCCCTCGATCACCGAACTCCGCGACACCCTCGCCGTCCTGCAACCACCGCCCGACGACGGCAGTGGTCGTGCCCTGCACGAGCGGCTCGACGAGCTACGGATGTTGCACAACGTGCTCGACCACCAGATCGCGTTTCACACAGCACTTTTCGACGTCACGGGTGCCGCAGCGCGGGCGGGCTCGACCACACGGAACGCACTGATCGAGATGGGCATGCCGCCCGCGGCCGCGCACCGCTATGTGCGGATCGCTCGCGGGCTGGAGTCGGTGCCGAAGGTCGCCGACTGTGCTGCCGAGGGTTATCTGTCTGCTGAGTGTGTCGACGCGGTGATCCGTGGGATCACGTTGGTGCGCAAGCGTTCCGCGTCAGCGTTGTCCGACGACGACCGGTCAACGTTCGAGAGCGAGTTGCTCGCGCAGGCGTTCTCCGGTGCCACCCCGGCCCAGATCGACGACCATGCCCGCGGGATCGCCATGCGGGTCGCCGCCACCGACCCCAGCACTGTGCCGGCGGCCGATGATGCGTCGCTGAACACCGTGCACACCCGCATCACCGACGAGGGTCGGGTCGCGATCACCGCAGATGTGACTGCGGTGATCGGAGAGAAGTTCGTGTCCATGATCGACGAACGGTCCTGTCCGCGTCCCGAACCCGACGGCGCGACGGATCGTCGCAGTGCGGCCGAGCGCCGCGCCGATGGGCTGGAGCTGTTGTTGGATCAAGCTGCGATCGGCGCGGCGATGACCACCGCCGGCGCACCCCGCACCCAACTCCTGGTCACCATCCCTGCCGACGGCGCTGACCCGGCACGCCTGCCGTGGATGGGTGCGGTGTCGCCATCGTCGGCGCGCCGGCTGTCGTGTGATGGCGGGGTGGCCGAGATCGTCCTCGACGCCGAAGGGGTGCCGTTGCGGATGGGCACCACGAAACGACTGTTCCCGCATCATCTGCGGCAGGCGATCATCGTCCGTGATCGGTGTTGTGTGAAATGCGGTGCGCCAGCAGCGCACACGCAAGTTCACCATCTGGTCCACTGGGCCGACGGTGGTCCCACCGATCTGGACAACGGGTGCCTGCTTTGTCAACGCTGTCACACCCAGGTCCATCACCACGGCTGGCAGGTCGTGATGGGACCCGACCGGCACCCCTGGCTGATTCCGCCCGTCGACATCGACCCACGGCGCCTACCCCGGCCCGCCTACAACCGGCGCACCATGCGACTCGACGACGCCCTCGTCTAGACAGTCCACGCGAACACTCCACAGACCCTCCGGCGTCGGCCCCGGCGCCACACGATCCTTGACAACTCCACAGTGTGAAACTCGTTCTGCTCAACGGGATTCTGTAACGAGCAATGGCGTATACCCGACGCTCCATGGGGAGCAGTGGGCCCGCGCCTCCGCAAGCTCAGGCCGCTCCTCAGGAGCGGGGAGACGTCCCGCCGCAAGCTTCGGGCGCTAGGCGGAGGGGGTGTCTCGCTCGCAACCTCAAGAGAGTTCGCGGCGCAAACCGGACACTGGTGCCTACGTTGGATCACATGACACCCACACGCATCTCCGGTCCGATCACCTGGCTTGCCGTGTTCCTGGCGGTCGCGCAGGTGGTCGCGCCCGTGGTCCCGTTCTCCGGTTTCGGCGCCTCGCCCAACGAGTCGACCACAGATCTGTTGATCACCCCGGCGGGCTACACGTTCTCGATCTGGAGTCTCATCTACCTGCTGTCGATCGTCTTCGCCATTGCCGTGGTGTGGAAAGGTGCCACCGGGACCGACGACCCGCGGCGTCTGCTCATCGACCTCGAAGTCGCGTTCGCCGGCGCGGCGGTCTGGATTCTGGTGTCGGCCGCGGAGTGGACGTGGGTGACACCGATCGTGCTGACGGTCATGACGGTGGTCCTGCTCGACGCCGCCCGCATCGCCGCGAGACCGGCCGACGACGCGGCGCCCCGGTGGCTCACGGTCCTGACCCGCATCCTCGTCGGTGTCTATGCGGCCTGGGCCACCACGGCGGTCTTCCAGAACTGGGCTGCGGCGATCGGTGCCGACCTCGCCGACCCTCGGTCCCTGGGATGGCAGCTGACCATCCTGCTGGCGTGTGCCCTGCTCGGCCTCGCCGTGACCGCCGCCGTCGGGTCGGTGCTCGTCGCGTACCCGCTCACGCTGATCTGGGCGCTCGTCGGGATCATCGTGGCCGCCGAGGCCTCGACGACGGCGGTCGTCGGCGTCGCGATCGGGACGATCGTCGCGCTGGTCGTGACCACCGCGGCAGTGACGATACTGCGGCGTCGGGCGGGTGTGCCCGCTCCTGCTGCGGCACGATAGCCGGGACCCATACTCGAGAGGCGGACCATGACCACCACTGTTGTCGCCGGGAACCCGAAGCCCGGTTCGCGCACGCTCGACGCCGCCCGGCAGTTGGCGCGGGCACTGACCGGGACCGATCCCGACCACGTCGTCGACGTGATCGAACTCGGGCCGGGTCTGCTCGGATGGGGTGACGCCGCGGTCCAGGCCGCGGTCGACGTAGTCGCCTCGTCGGATCTCGTCGTGGTGGCGAGCCCGACTTTCAAGGCGACCTATACCGGCATCCTCAAACTGTTCCTCGACCAGTTCGCCACGGCCGAGGGCCTGCGCGATGTCGTCGCCGTCCCGCTGATGCTCGGGGCGGGCCCCGCGCACGCGATGGCGCCCGATCTGCTGCTCAAACCGGTCCTGGTGGAGCTCGGAGCGGTGTGCCCGGCACCCGGTCTGTACCTGATCGACTCGACCTACACCACCGATTCACGGATCGCCGACTACACCGACCGCTGGTCGTCGACGCTCCTCGGGTCCTGACCCCCCGACCGTGGCGATGTCGCGCCGTCACAGTGCGCCTCAGGACGCGCGGCCCAGCTTCACCTGTGCTTGCCGTAGGACCGCTGGGACCTTCGATGCCGCGAACAGGGTGCGGAACTGCCAACTGTCGTCGCGTGGCAGGATTCTCGAACGCTGGAGCGCATCGAGCGAGTCGTAGAGCGTCTCTCCCTCTTGGAGAAGGCCGTCCTTGTTGAAGTGATAGCGATCCACGGCGGGGCACTGGAGGAACCGGCCGTTGCCGTGGACGACCGCCGCCGTGTCGTCGTAGGGGTAAAGGCGTAGCGATCCGTCGAAATGTCCACTCCCCATGTACCGGATCATGGTGCGGACGGTTCCCTCCGGTGTGACGTCGACGTACACCTGGTCGGGAATCGGGTCATAGCGCCAGTCGGGGATCGCATCGAAGAATGCGAAGTTGTACGTGACGAAGTCGTCGATGCCGACGATCGTCCGGCCGAACGTCGTCACATCGGTGTATGTCATGTCGGCCGCGTACAGTTCGTCGTTCAGACTCATGTCGCGGACGAGGAAACTCCACCAGTATTTCTTGGCCCACGTCATCAGCCACGAGAAGTCGCGACCGAAGGCCCTGCTGTACAGATCAAGTTTTGCTTCCCACATCGTGAACCACTCGCGAGTCGTGGCCTGGAGTTCCTCTTCCGAGAAAACACGAACCCGTTCGCCACGGTTCGAATCGAGGTACTCGGGTGCGGGTCGTGCGAGGCGGGGTTTCCGCAACGCCTCCTGGAACATCTCTTCGCTGAAAGTCATCTTCGGTCCTTTCGATTGTGCCGCGGTGGCGGCGATGATCGGCGTGTAGCGGCGCTGGTGGTGAGGTTGTCGAGCTCGTCGCCGTTGTGCGAGAGCCCAACTCGGCGTTCGGTGTCCTCGAGTCGAACGGTGGAGAGGTGGACTCGCAGGCCCGGTGAAGGCGGCGCGTCGAATCTCGAACCAACGTGAATCATATGATTCCTCTTGCGTTGAGTACTGTCAAGGACGATGGTCGAAAGTGTGGAGAGGGGTCGGACGGTGGGTGATTCGTCGCAGAAGCGGTGGCGAGGTCAGACGCTCCAGGATCGTTCCCTGAAGCGGCGCGACCAACTCTTGGACGTCGGTGAGAGGTTGCTCGGAACCTCTGGTGCCGGTGCGGTGACGATGCGGGCGGTCGTGCGAGAGGCGGGCCTCAGTCCACGCTACTTCTACGAGACCTTCTCCGGCCGAGACGATTTCCTTGTGTCGATATACGACAGGGTCGAATCTCGAGTCCTCGAGCGGGTGGCCGCGATCGAGACCGGCGGCGATTTCCGGGCGTCGGTCCACGCGGTGTGCCGCGCGTGCGGTGAGTTCTTCGAGGAGGATCCGCGCCGTGCTCGCATCCTGCTCCGTGAGCCGCTGAGCGACGATGTCTTGCGTGAACACAGTGCGAAACGATCGCGGCTGTTCGTCGAGACGACCATGGGCCTGTTGGGGGTCGACGACGAGCTCGTTCCGACTCCGGGGCGCTTACCGATCATCGCGACCGGCCTGTCGGGTGCACTTGTCGCGCTCTACCTCGACTTCGCCGACGGCCGGTTGGCTGTCGATCGCGACGAACTTGCGGACGCCGCGGTCGAGATCGTCTGTGCCCTGGCTGAATCGGCGGGACTGCGCGGCGCGGCGCCCGAATGAGTCGACGGGGTCAGTGCACGGAGATCGGGCTCCGCGCGTCGTCGTCCTTCTCGAGTAGGAAGAAGTGTGGGCGGTCCTCCGCACGCGACTGCATGGCGCCCAGCACCACGTTCGGCCCGGCTGACTTGAACAGGTCGATGACCGGTTGCTTGTCGTAGATCATGGCGGCGGTTTGCTCTCCGCGGTAGTCCATCATGCGCACGGACGCGGCTGGGCGGTCGGCGGGCGTGATCGGGACCGTGGCGTTCAGAACCCGACGCAGCAACCGGTCGACCCGCTGCGGGAGTTTCGGTGGTCGAAGGAACAGTGGGGTGGGTATCAATGCCGGGTTCAAGGGGTGAATTCGCCCGGACTGGGTCTGGATCAGGATCGGCAGGGCATTGCCCTCGCCGTCGAAGTGCTTGCCGTACCAGCCGATCCGCTCCAGGGACCCATCCAGCCTGTGCTTCGTGAGGATCTCGGTACCGCGCCACCGTCCCCGCAACTCGCCGGCCTCGACGGCGGGTAGCTCGTCGAAGACTTGTTGTACCGCAGAGTATTCGCCGAAGGTGCGACCGTCGGCGTGCCGGGTGAGCTGCGTCGACGCGAACGGGAACGATTGCGGCTCCGTGTGCGACGCAGTGAGTCGCAGAGCGTTGTCGAGGAGCTGGGAGGTCAACGGGTCGTCGCGACGATACAGATCATGCACCTTCGTGGTGAGCGATGCGCTGCTGCCGAGGCGTCGGAAAAGGGGTTGCACGGCAACGTACATCAGACGGAGAAGCGGATCGGCGATCGTCGGCACGCCGTTGCCGCGTCGGAACACCTCGGGGAGAACGGCCAGACACATCAGTTCGGACAGTCCCAGCACCAGGTCGACCGCGACGTGCCGCGGACGACGGCCGTTGCCGAGTGTCGTCAGCAGTCGGATGGCGCGCAACCGGTCCGCAGACCAACCCTGCTTGGTCCGGAACTGGTCTGCGACCGAGTCGTAGTAGTCGTCGAGCTGGTCCGGGCTGGTCGGGAAGGCGTCGCGGGGTACACCCATGAGAACAGCGATCTGGGCTCCCTCGGAAAGGTATTCGCACACCTCCTCTTTCGTGAGACGCCGAACGCGTCGCCCATCCTGGTAAGCGAAGTTCTCATACGCGAGCATTGCTGCGTGAACGATCGTGACCGCGGCGAAGAGCATGCTCGACTCGTCGGTGGCGGCATACTTCTCGCTGGTACCGGCAATCGTCCCGCGCATCGGTCGGTGGTAGTTGAACAGTTTGCGAGCGGCCAGGTCGGCCTGGCTCTTCGATCCGAAGAGGATCGGAGCGGGAACGCTGACCGTCCGCTGTACCCGCTCGAAGAAGGTGACCTGGGGTCCGTCGGGGACTCGGGCTGTGCGCGACGGGGCGCCGAACACGGGATCGTGCTCGGCGAGAACGTGCTGGAAGACGATGTGTGGGGATTCCAGTGCGTTGGTGATCTGGGCGATCATGACCTGCGTCGCAGGGTGTAGGAAGACTTTCCACGACCACGAATCGGGGCCGAAATAGCCTACGTCTCCGTCGGCGGACCGCTCCAGCAACTCTGATCGGTCGGGTTCCGACATGGCTGTACCTCGTCTCGACGTCTGACATCGCACGATACAGGAATCGGGTGATTCCTATGACTGTGGGATGGTGTCATCTGCATGGCGCCGTTGTCAACGGCAGCGTCAGTGGGACACGTCGAGGGGTGGGCGGACCGCATGAATCCCCGACTGCGCCGCTGACGCGATCATCCGCTCGGTGAGTTCGGAATCGGCCTGTGCGCGTCGCGGATCGGCCACGTCGCGGTCCCACATCGTGCGGCCACCCACCACGACCTCGCGTAGGTTGCGCAGTCCGCAACCGAGCACGTAGGTGGCGACGGGGTCCCAGATGGGGCCGAGGTGGGGGGACCGGGGATCGACGACGAGGAAGTCCGCGAACTTCCCGACCTCCAGCGAACCGACCTTGTCGGCCACGCCCATCGCCGACGCCGACCCGAGCGTGTGGAGGGCGAGCATGTCGACGGGGGTGAGAATCGCGGCGTCGCTGTGCTTTCCGCGCTGCAGGAACAGCCCGGTGCGCATGTTCTCGAACGGGTCCGACACGTCGGTGCACGACTGGTCGTCCACACCGACGCCGACGGTCACCGAATCCCGGAGCAGACGGGGGATGTCGGCGATGCCGGAACCGAGCCGACCGTTCGACATCGGCTGCCACACCACCGCCGACCCCGTGTCGCGCACACGCGCGACCATGTTCTCGGTGGGGTGCACGAAGTGTCCGAAGGCGAAGCCGGGGCCCAGAACGCCTGCGGCGTCGTACCAGTCGAACTTCGACTGCTGGATCTCGATCTGCTCGGCAGTCTCGACGAAGTGCGCCTGATTGGTGATCCCGTACCGGTCCATCAGTGCCCGTTCGCGTTCGGCGGTCGCTTGCGACGACGACCACTGCACCGAGCCGTAGACCGAACCACCCAGATCGAGGTCGCGGTCGACGGTCGCCAGGTGGCTCATCACCTCGTCGAAACCGGCGAACGCGGCGTCCTCGCCGAGTTGCTCGTCGTCGAGTCGCACACTGGTGACGAATCGGATCCCGGTGGCCGCCAGGCCGTCCACCTGGGCGGTGACGAACTCCGGAGAATGCACCCGAGCCGCCTTGAGGACGGACTCCTCGTAGTCGAAGAGTGCCAGGACGCGGGACTGGGTGAAGTTGTACACGGAGGTGATTCCCGAGGACAGGTGATCGAGCCCGCCGGCCAGCGTCATCCAGTACAGGTCCTGCGCTTCGGCGCCGAGCAGCATCGTGCTGTTCAGCGTGACCCATTCATAAAGTGGGCTGTTGGGCGCCACCCCGCGCATCCCGCCGGTGTAGATGTGACTGTGTGCCGAGACGAAACCGGGTGCGAGGAAGGCGCCGTCGAGATCGTGGCGGGGGAGCGGTGCGTCGGCCGGCGGTGAGCCCTCGCCCATCCCGGAGATCCGGCCGTCCTCGCCCACCGACAGCCATCCCCAGAACCAGGGCCTATCGCCGCTGACCGGCAGTACGAGGGCGTTGTGGTAAGTGCCGGTCATCCCGGTAGAACCTCCGAATTCCAATGATTTCCGTTGTCGGTGAACCGTACTCGCTGCGACGGCCCGTCCGGGTCGCCGCGCCAGAAGGTGATCTCCCGCAAGTCGACGGCGTACCCGGTCCAGGTGGGCGGTGCGGTCAGTCGCGGGTGGGCCGAGTCGTAGTCGGACCATCGCCGACGCCGCTCCTCGGGTGGCATTGCGGCGAGGTCGTCGTCGTTCAACCATGCCAGGAGTTGCAGGTACCGGGAACGGCGCGAGTAGGCCTCGGACAGTTCGTCGTCCGACGCTCGCCGGACGTCACCGTGCGCGACGACCTGCCGGCCGACGGCGGGCCAGGCGATCGCGATCGAGGCCCGGGGGTTGTCGGCGAGTTCGGCCACCTTGGCCGACCGGCTGTCGGTGTGGAAGTAGACCGCGGTGTCGTCGGCCTCGGTGATCAGCACGTGTCGGACCCGGGGATAACCGTCGGGGCCGCACGTCGCCAGTGCCATCAACGGCCGTGGCTCGTCCGACGGGGGAAGCCAGTTCCGCAGCAGCGTCATCGGGTGGACCGAGAGCTGATCCGCGCTCGCGCAATCGGTTCCGAATCCGGTACCGCTGGTGATCAACGCCCCACCCGGCCCGGGTCGAAGGTGGCGATCTCCGGCAGCGCGGCGACCAGGTCCTCGACGCGCTCGTCGAAAAGCTTCGCGCCGATCGAGGCGTCGGCTCCAGTGGGGTCGCCGATCACCCCCGACTCGGCGAAATCGGTGGACAGCCAACCGAATCGGACGGTGCCGGCGAAACCGACGTGCCCGGCGTCGGCGACCGCGTCCGCCACCGTCGCGACCGCCTTGTCCATGTGCACGAGATCCGGCCGGAGGTGCAGCATCATCGAGGTCTCCGCCCAGCCCGCGTGGATACCGAGTCCGCGCTCGGTGGGACCGGGGTGACCCGGGCCGGAGGAAAAGAAGGTCTGCAGGTCGAACCGTCGTCGGAGTTCGCGCGCGGCGACCTCGATCAGTGCGGAGTTGCCGCCGTGCGCGTTGAGGAACAGCACACGACGCGCCGGGGTCTGTGCGAGCGACGCCCCGATGTCGACGATCGTCTCGAACAGGGTGCTCGCCCGCAGCCAGATCGTGCCCGGGAGCCGCGAGTGCTCGTCGGATTTGGTGTAACCCAGCGCCGGCAGGAGCCAGACATCGTGCCCCGCGGCGGCACCGCGGTCCACGACGGCCTCGGCGACCGACTCCGCGACGATGAGATCGGTGGCCAACGGCAGGTGCGGGCCGTGCGGTTCGATTGCGCCCGTGGGTAGTACGAGAATCGAGTCCCGCGACAGGGTGGTGCCGATCTGTTCGGTGGTCAGCTCGGCATAACGCCGATGCGCGGCCGGGCGCGTCGTCCTGGTGGTCACCGTGTTCACATCCACCTTCCGGGATTGAGCAGACCCTTCGGGTCGGTCTGGTGCGCCAGCGCGCGGACGCGCTCGGCATCGAGATCGACGTACCACTGGTGCGGGGAGTGGACGCCGACCCCGAGATCCTCGAGTGCGGCGACGCCGTCGATGACCTGCTGCGGACTGCGGTAGATCCCGTTGAGCATCCCGAACATCATCTCGTGGCCGACCTCGAGATGCAGCATGCCGCCCTCGTACACCTTCTCCACCTCCTCGAGCCGGGTGACGAGTGCGTCCCCGCGTACCTCCATGTGGAACCACCTGTCCGGCTGCGACTTCTGCAACCACCACGTCGGGTGGTTGTAGGAGAGCGTCGACAGCTTGACCGTCTCGGCGATGCCCTCGCGGACCGCTTCGACGCGGCCGCCGGCGGCGACGACCAGGTCGGTGGTCTCCGCCAATGCCCGGGCGTCGATGATCCCGCGCACGCTGGCGCGACCGCGGACGAGCGCGGGGTCGTCGGGCAGCGCCCCCGTGATGACGGGGCCGTCCGCGGACAGCAGACGCGGCTTCGGTTCGACCGCCGCCAGTCGGAGCGCCGCGTCGAACGCCTCGCGTGTGGAGCCGAAACTCGCGTACACGCAGCGCCATTCCTGCAGCGGTTCCACCCGGACGGTGGCGCCGACGATGATGCCGGCGACCCCGTAGGTGTGCACGAACGGGGTTGCGTCGTCGCCCTCGAGATGGACCACCTCGGCCTCGCCGGTCGCATGGACGACATCCAGTGCGTCGACGAACCCCTGATGGTTGCGGCCGTGCACGATCGTGCCGGTACCAGCCGAACCTCCCGCCAGGAACCCGCCGAGCGTCGACTGGACGGTCGACGGGTACATCCACAGCTGGCTGCCGTGCGACCATGCGGTCTGTTCCAGGTTGATCATCCGCGCGCCCGCCTGGGCGGTGACCGAACGGTCGGTGACGTCCCCGATCGCGGTCAGCGACGTCATGTCGAGGACGAGTCCGCCGAAGCGCGGGATGACCTGGCCGTAGTTCCCGGTTCCCTTGCCGCGCGTGGTGATCGGTACGCCGCGGGCGACCGCCGCGCGGACGATGTGGGGCACCGCGTCGGCCGTGCGCGGGTAGCACACGAGATCGGGTCGGCCGAGATCCTGCGCCGACAGGATCGGACTCATCCCCGAGCCGTCGCGGGCCGCCCGTTCGAGCGCGCGGGGAAGTGAGCTGATGCCACGCGGGCCGACGATCGCGAGCAGGTCGTCGGCCAGCGCATCGACATCCTCGGGGCCGAAGTCGGGGCGTCCCTCGTCGGTGCCGACCGCGACCACCGGAGCGGTCATGACGGCAGGCCCACCGAGGTGTCGATGAAGCGGTTGGTCGCGATCGCCTCGGGCGTCAGGCCGTCGGCTGCGGGCGTGCCCTGCTCGGTGAAGATCGGCCCGGTCACCTCCATCACCCGGGCGACGCGCGCGGTGTCGAAGTTGCCGATCGTCGTGTCGGTGCCGTTGCTCACCAGGTTGAGGTCGGCCATCGTCTCCCGCGCGTAGTCGGCGTTCCGCTGGGAGTACACCCACCCCGTGTCGTACTGCTCGACGGCGTCGAGGATGACCGCGTCGGCCGCCTGCGGCGACGCCAGATAATCGACCGAACCGCGCTGCAACACCGGCACCAGCTGCTCGAGGCAGGCGGCGTTCTCCTCCAGTGCGTCCGAGCGAACCGCCACCGACGACTTGTAGGACGGGAAGCCGACGTCGTGGATCAGCTGGTACTTCACCGGCTTCTGCCAGCCCTCGACCTCTTCCTGGTAGACCTGCGGCTCGGAGCTGGCGAACCCCTGCTGGGCGGTCTTGCCGCCGTCGGAGACGAAGTTGGCCGGCGACCCGTCGTAGCTGCCGTCGACCTGCGCGGGGGAGAGGACGCCCGACCCGGTCAGGTAGTCCATGTAGGTGGCCCCCTCGAAGTACAGGACGCGCGCGTTCGCCGCCTTGAGGTCGGCGATCCCCTGGACCTGCGGGTAGGTGGCGGGATCCCACATGATCATCTGCGGACTGATGTCGAGCGGTGCCATGACCGCCGTCGTCGGGTTGTCCTTCGAGTTCTGGATGGCCTGATCGGTGTCGACGTAACCGAGGAGGATCTCCGGGTCGGAGTACATCTGCGAGGTCACCGACTGGAAGCCGATGGCGGGTCCGCCGGCCCGGATCTCGATGTCGACGCCGGTGTATTCGCCGCGGTCGAAGAGCGGACCGACGACGCGCTTGTTGCCGGCATTGATCGCGGGGTCGGGGCCGAGGAGTTGGTAGAGGTGGCCGTGTTCGGCCTCCGGGTTCCAGTCGGTCTGGATGACGACCTTGTCGGGACAGTTGGCGCTCAGGTCGACCGGACCGACCGCCCCCGTGTAACCGGAGGATTCGGTGCTCTCCCCGGAACTGCACGCGGCGGTGAAGGCGAGGGCGGCGGCGACGACGGCGACACCGGTGGTCTTGGACAGGCGACGCCAGACGGGTGTGTTCATGAGATGAGTTCCTTTTCGGGCTGAGAGATTCCGGAAGTTGGATGGAGGATCATGGGGTGTCGACGACAGGGACCCACCCGCTGGTTGAGCCGGCACCGAGCGCAGCGAGGAGCCGAAACCCCCGCTGGTTGAGCCGGCACCGAGCGAAGCGAGGAGCCGATACCCCCGCTGGTTGAGCCGGCACCGAGCGAAGCGAGGAGCCGAGTCGAAACCACCCGGCGAGAGAAGATCAGGTCAGCGCTGGTACCAGCGTCCGACGATGCGGTTGCCGAGCCAGCCGAAGAACCAGAAGACGGCCACGCCGAGAAGTGAGGCGAGCACGATCGAGGCGAACAGTTCCTCGGCTTGCAGTCGCGACCGGTAGTTGTCGATCAGGATGCCGATGCCGGGATTGCCCTGCTTGAAGAAGAAGTCGCCCACGATGGCGCCGACCACCGACAGGCCCGCCGAGATGCGGAGACCGGCGAAGATGGCCGGCATGGCGGCGGGGAACTCCAGCTTGCGCAGGATGGTGACGCGGCTCGGATGGTGCAGGGCGAAGAGATCCCGCATCTGCCGGTCGACCGATCGCAGGCCGAACAGGGTGTTGGAGACGATCGGGAACAGCGAGATCAGTACACACACGAAAACCCGTGCACTGAAGCCGAATCCGAACCAGAATCCGACCAGGGGGACGAGCGCCAGGATCGGGACGCACTGCAGGACCACGGCATACGGGAAGAGGGCGTTCTCCATCAGCCGCGACTGCGACATGATCACCGCCCACGCGATGCCGATGATCGCGGCGATCGCCAGGCCGGTCAACGCGACAGTCGCCGTGCGGCTCAGGGCCTCCCACATCGCCTGGGCGGAGTCGCCCAGCAGTCCGTCGGTGACGACCTGGTGCGGGGGCGGCATCAGGAACCGACGGCCGGGATCGAGCACCGCGTAGCTGACGAGGTACCACGCGCCGATGACCAGCGCCAGCACGACGAGCGGTGCGGCCACTCCGACCATCTTCGACCGGGAACGGCCGCGTCGACCCGTGCGCGCGGCCACGGCGAGCTCGGTGGTCGAGCCCGGGTCGGGTGTACTGCCCTTGCTGGTTTTCGGGGTTCGCACGCCCGGGGCGGTCTCGGTGCCGGTGTCGGGGGCGCTCATGAATGTGCCTCTCGGAGTGCGCGGGAGATCCGGCCGGCGATCGTGCCGAACTCCGGCTCGAAACGCAGGTCGGGCGACCGGGGATAGTCGAAGGGGACCTCGATCTCGTCGACGATGGTTCCCGGCCGTCCCGACATCACCAGGACACGAGTGGACAGGAACGCCGCCTCGGCGACCGAGTGGGTGATGAACAGGCCGGCAAAGCGTTTGACGGCGAACAGCTCGGTCAGGTCGGTGCCGAGCCGTTCGCGGGTCAGTTCGTCGAGTGCGGCGAACGGCTCGTCGAACAGGAACAGGTCGGGATCGAGCGTCAGCGAGCGGGCCAGCGACACCCGCATCCGCATGCCGCCGGACAACATGTGCGGCAGGTGCTTGTCGAACCCGGTCAGTCCGACCGTCTCCAGCGCCGCGCGAACTCTTTCGCGCCGTTCGGTTTTCGGTGCACCGTCGAGTTCACCGAGCAGTGCGACGTTGTCGGCCACGGTCCGCCACGGGAGCAGGGTGGCGTCCTGGAACACGTAACCGATCCGTTCGGCACCGCTCTGCAGGTAACCGTCGGTGATCGTCTCCAGTCCCGACGACAACCTCAGGAGGGTCGACTTGCCGCAACCCGATGGGCCCACGACGCTGACGAACTCGCCCTCCCGCACGGTCAGGTTCACGTCGCGGAGGGCGTGAGTGCCGTCCGGATAGGTGAGCTCCACGTGTTCGAAGCCGACGAGCGGGTGACCGAGTGCCGGTCTGGGGGTCGTTGCTGGTGAACTCATCATCTCTCCATGCCGACGGGGGACAGGCCCAGCGGTGATGCTGCGGCTGAGGACATTCCGGCCGGCGATGCTGCTGCCGGGGACGTGAACGCGACCGGGAACGCCGTCCAGGTCGTGGACTCGGTGCGTGCGACCGGGGCTCCGTTCACGATCACGACCCGGTCGGCCGGCGCGGTGGCGATGACCTCGGCGAGATCGGCGCCGCGGATGGCGACGAGGTCGGCGCGGGCTCCGACGACGGGGCCCGCGGGCTCCAGTCCGAGCACGGCACGTGCCTCGGAGGTGACCAGATCCGTTGCGGTGTCCGGGTTCTGATGCGCCGCGGTGATCAGCAGGGCGGCGGTCTCGAGGGGGTCGGCCCGGCCCACGGGGTTGAACGGGTCGCGGATGTTGTCCGCACCGCCGGCGACGCGGACGCCGTGGTCGCGCAGCACGTCGATCGGCGTGATGCCTCGTCGCCCCGCGGACGGTCCGGATCGGCCCTGGAGGTACAGGTTCGTCACCGGCAGTGCGACGACCGAGACACGGGCCCGGGCGAGCGCCCGCGCGACCCGTTGCAGATCGTCGGCGGCCAGGGTGTCGAGGCGGCAACAGTGGCCGGCCGTGCGTATCCGGTCGTCGGGCCAGTCGGCGACGCGGTCGGCGAAGGCCTCGATGGTCAGGTGGTCGCCGTCGAGGAATTCATCGACGTGCAGGTCGGCGCCGATACCGCGCGCTTCGGCGAGGTCGAGCAGTCTCGTGAGCTCGGCGAGCGGGTCGTCGGCGATGTGCGGGGCCCCGCCGACGAGGTCGACGCCGGCGTCGAGCGCGGCCTCGATGTGCGCGGTGGGCGTGAGTGGGCTCGCCAGGACCGCGACCTGGATGTCCATCAGTCCGCGCAGGTGCTCTCGGACCTCGGTGAGCACGCGGACGGCTCGCAGTGGGTCGTCGTGCGAGAGCACGTCGGCGTGGGTGCGCACCGCGGTGATGCCGTTGCGCAGCATGGACGAGGTCGCCCGGAGAGCGCGCGTCCGGAAGGACTGCTCATCGAGGGAGACACTGCCGGCCCGCCAGGAGGCGATCGCGGCGTTGAGGTCGCCGCTCGGCGGTGACAACTCCGGCCACGACAGGGCCTTGTCCAGGTGGGCATGGGGTTCGGCGGCGGGTGGGAGCAGCAGGTGGTCGCGGAGATCCAACCATTCGGCGGGATGCGGGGCATCGGGAGAGAACGGTGAGACGGCGCGGACGCGGTGGATACCGTCGGCGTCGGCGGACAGCTCGACATCGACCACTGACCCGTCGGCCAGTGAACCGGTGATGCCCGGCACGGGCGCTGTCTGCGGAGTCGGCATTGATGACACTTCCTCGAGGACATCGAAATGACGTGCGACGGTGCACGACTGGGTCGGTGGTCCCGCTGTGGCTGGGGTCGGCGGGGGTGGGGCGGTTCGTGATACTTGTTGATCACGTCAACACGTCCGAATATAGGAATGCGCTGTTGCCACGACGTTAACCAGCGCTGCGGGCGTGTAACCATCGGTTCTGCAGGAAGGGTGTGAGCCACATGGCGCTCGACGAGCCGGACGTCGCGCAGGTGTCGCTGGGTGCCGAGATCCGCCGACGACGTAAGCAGCATGGCCTCACGTTGACGAATCTGGCTGCGCAGGCCGGTATCTCGCATCCGTTCTTGTCGCAGCTCGAGCGCGGATACGCGCGTCCGAGCATGACGACCCTGGAACGGATCGCCAGGGCGCTGGACACCACCCAGGTCAGTCTGATGCTGGCCGCGGACCCTGCGCACGTGGCGGGGGCACCGTCTCCGGCACCCGTCGGGACGCAACTGGTGCGTGCCGGCGAGGGCGCGGTCCTTCCGCAGGCCGGCGACAACGCCGGATACGCCCGGTTGCTCGTTCGAGGGGACGCCGCGTTCTTCCCCCAGGAGCAGTTGTTGAACCGGCGGGACTACGGCGAGTACTTCCAGCACGAGCAGGACGAGTGGTTGCATGTCGTCGACGGCGAGGTCGAGGTCGACCTCGGCGACGGAAGTCTCCTCGAATTGCGAAGAGGCGACAGCCTTTACTACGCTGGCGGCATTCCCCACCGGTGGCGGCTCACCGGTTCCGAGGCCGCTCGGCTCGTCGTTGTCCAGGCGTCAACGCAGGTGTCGGAGATCCGCGACGGTGGGGGTGGTTCCCGTGGCTGGGAATCCCGGCGGAGATCGTAATACCTAGGAGATCTCCGATGTCTGTGTCAGCGAACGACCTTCGAGATGGACTGCGTGTCCGTGTGGTGTCACGGCGCCGGCTCGCCCGTCGGGTGGACGAATTCGTCCTCGCGCCGGTCGGTGTCGCCGCGCTGCCGTCGTGGACCGCTGGATCGCACGTCGATCTGCACACACCGGCCGGCCCGGTCAGACAGTACTCGTTGTGTTCCTTCCCTGACGACACGAGTACGTACCGGATCGCCGTCGAGCGGCGGATCGACAGCCGGGGCGGTTCGGACTCCGTGCACGACGACATCCAGGTGGGCGGCGAGGTGTGGATCAGCCCGCCGCGCAATCACTTCGCGCTGACACGTGCACTCGGTTATGTGTTCGTGGCCGGTGGTATCGGCATCACCCCCGTCCTCGCCCTCGTCGACGAGGCCCGCCGTACCGGGCGGCCGTGGCGGCTCGTCTACGTCGGACGGTCCCGGGCGGAGATGGCCTTCGTCGACGAGATCGAACCCAGGTACCCCGGACTGGTCACGATTCACGAGTCGGCCCACTCGGGGCGCCTGGATCTCGGTGGCGTCCTGGCCGGGCTCGCCCGCGGCACCGCCGTGTACACCTGCGGACCGCCGTCGATGCTGGAAGCCGTTGCGCAAGTGTGTGAGCCGCAACCGGCCGTGGATTCGTTCGCCGAGAAGTTTACCGCCACGACGACGCAGTCCGCGGCTGACGCGGAGTTCGAACTCTCCCTTGCCTTCTCGGGCGTGACGGTGACGGTGCCGCAGGATCGCACCATCCTCGACGTCTTGGACGGACGTGGGGTGGTGGCGCCGTCGTCGTGCCGCGAAGGTGTCTGCGGAACCTGTGAGACGGGGGTGGTCAGCGGCGAGGTGGACCACCGCGACTCGATCCTGTCGCCGGAGGAGCGGTCCGAGAACGAATCGATGATGATCTGCGTGTCGCGGTGTACGAGCGGTCGTCTGGTGCTCGAGCTGTGACGGTCACGGTGCTCACCGGCGCCGTGGCGGTCCTACGTGACGCGTCGATGGTCACGCGCGATCCGGTCGTGGTCGACGACCGGCGGATCGGGGCCGCGGTCGGCGGCCGGGCCGCCGCGGACGAGGTCGTCGACGTCTCGGGGTGCGTCGTCACGCCCGGTCTCGTGAACGCGCACCACCATCTGCTGCAGACCGCGTTCCGGTCGCGTCCGGAGAGCCGGTCGGTACCGATGCCGCAGTGGCTCGGCCTGATGGCGCAACGCTATTCATCGGTCGGTGTCGACCCCGAGCTCGTCGCCGCGGCAGCGGCTGCCGGGCTCGCGGAATCCCTGCTGTGCGGTGTGACCACGGTCGCCGACCATCATCTGACCTGGCCCGGTGGTCAGGACCCGGTCGCGTTGGCCGGCGGGACCATCGATGCCGCCGCACGGGTCGGTGCGCGATTGGTCTTCGTCCGGGGCACTGCTCGCGACGACCCGCAAGCCGCAGCCACATCGGTCGAGGACATCCACCGAACCCATCTGGGTGCGGGGGCAACCGGCACGAGCGCGGACGGGATGCTGCAGCTGGCCGTCGGCCCGTCCGGCGTGCACAGCGACGGGCCGGAGACCTTCGCGACGCTCGGCGAGGTCGCATCCCGACTCGGCCTGCGTCGTCGTACGCAGGCGAACGAGCAGGTCGATGTGCAGGTCGCCGCGGAACGATATGGGCGGCGTCCCCTCGAGTTGCTCGACGAGTGGGGTTGGCTCGCCGACGACGTCACGCTGGCGCATCTGTGCGAGATCACCGACGACGAAGTGGCTCTGGTCGCGCGATCGGGAGCGTCTGCGACCCACGCGCCCGGGTGCGACGTGCCGATGGGATGGGGCGTCGCGCGGGTCGCGGCGCTCATGTCCGCAGGTGTGCGGGTGGGACTCGGCACCAGCGGCGGCGGGAGCAACGACGCCGGGCACCTGCTCGCCGATGCCCGACTGGCCATTCAGGTCTCGGGATTGATCGGTGAACCGGTCACCGCCCGTGCGGTTCTCGCGATGGCATCCGAGGGTTCGGCGGGCGGTCTCGGCCGCACCGAGCTGGGGCACCTGCGGCCCGGTGCTGCCGCCGACCTCTGCGTGTGGGACTGCTCCGATGTTTTCGACGCCGGGGTCACCGACCCGGTCGACGGCCTGCTGTGGGCCGGCCCGGGCCGGCGACCCCGCGACGTCATGGTCGCCGGCCGGTGGGTGGTACGCGACGGAGAACTCGTGACCGCTGATTCACGTTCGCTCGCAGCCGAACTCGGGACACTGCTCGACTGGCGGCAGCGTTCTGCTCCCTGATCCGAGAGAACCACAGAACCGCTGGTCCGTTGGGTGCAGCGACGGCCTCCCTCTGCTCCCTGAGGTGCGAGCGAAGCGAGCCACGAAGGGCTTCGCAACGTGTCTCACCAGGCCCTTCGTGGCTCGTCGCTATCGCTCCTCACTCCTCAGGGAGCAATGGGGTCGCTTCTTTCGGATCAGCAAGCAGGGGCTGGCTCGCCCGCCGTCAGGAAGTGGCCGTCGCACACGGCGGTGCGGGTGCGTCCTGGGACAGCGGCTTGTTCAGCGGCATCAGGTACAGGACGATCAGCACGACCGGGGTGGTCCCGAGATTGGTTCCCTCGTGGGTGTTCGCCTTGCCCCCGGGTTCGGCGATGATCTCGCCGGTCCGGTACACCACCGGCTTGCAGTCGGAGCCGGGGTGGGTGAGGGTGCCCTGCCGGACCAGTCCGTAGAGCGGGCCGTCGTGATAGTGCCACCCGGTGGTGCCGCCGGGGGCGATGGTGATCTCCCGAACCTCCACGTGTACGCCGTCGGGCACGAATGGTAGGAGGTCGGCCGGGATATCCGCCTTGGCCAGGCTGACCGCCGAGACTCCGGACGAAGGCGTGGAATTCGCCGTCCCCGACGACATCGCGAGCGGCGTCAGGAGAGCGGCCGCGGCGGCGAGCGTCGCGACGGCGGTGCGCAGGAGTGGTGTCATCGTCCGACCGTACGTCGGGCCGACGCACCTCATACCCGATTCGTCCGATTCTGTTGTGCGACAGTCCTGGACGATTGACCCGAACGGTCCTGGGTACAGAGCGGTGTGCATACGATGACGGGACCGGGTCGGTGATGGTTCGGCACGAACTCGAGGAGCCGCCGATGTCTCGCTTGCCGAATGTCCTGGTCGTCGGCGTCGGCGTCGGCGTTGCCGTCCTGTCCATGGTGATGGGCGTGGCGGGTGTGCTCGTGCCCTCCGCGGGATCTGCGTCGGCGGACACCCTCACCGGTGTCCCATACGCCAAGGCGACGGCCGGCGCGCCATACCGGGAGACCTGGGTGTCGCCCCGCAATCTCGTGGTGTCGGTGTGGTCACGGTCGATGCAGACCCAGGTCCCGTCGCTGGTCCAGACGCCCGCGAACCGGAACCAGGCCGCACCGGTGATGTACCTGCTCAGCGGATCGTCCGGTGGCGAGGACAACGACGACTGGACGCACGCCACCGACGCCAACGCGTTCTATGCGAACAAGAACGTGTGGACCGTGGCCCCGATCGGGGGCGCGGCGAGCTACTACGCCGACTGGCGGCGCGTCGACCCGGCCGCGAACTTCCGGTTCGGCGTGAAGACGTCACGGCCCCTGCGGTGGGAGACCTTTCTGACCTCGGAGCTGCCCGCCGCCTTCGAGAACGCGCACGGGGGACGATCCGGCCCGGGACGCTCGCGCGGGGTCGCGGGGATCTCGATGGCGGGTACTGCCGTGCTCCGGATCGCCGAGAACCACCCGGGGTTCTACCGGGCGGTGGGCTCCTACTCGGGATGCGCCGACACCGCGTCGCCCACCGGGCAGTTGCTGTTGCGCAACGTGGCGTTCGTCCCCGGACTCGCCGACGCCAGCAACATGTACGGCCCGCCCGGGGACCCGCAGTGGGCAGCCCAGGATCCGGTGATCAACGCCTACAAGTTCGGGCGTCGCACCCCTGCCCTGTGGATCAGTGCGGCGACCGGATTGCCCGGTGCGCACGACAATCTGTCCGACCGGCGGATCGCCGGCAACGTGGGGGAGCTCGCCGAACAGGTCGCGGCCGGCGGATTCGCCGAAGCGACCGCACGATCGTGCACGGTGACGATGGCAAACCGCCTCGCCGCGCTGCGCATCCCGGCCGTCGTCCGGCTCCCGGCGACCGGTACGCATTCCTGGGGGTACTGGGAGGACCAGATGCATGAGTCCTGGCCGATGTTCGCCCGCGCGCTCGGCGCGTGACGCCGCGGGAGATGCACCGCGGACGGCGGTCGTCGTCGACCGCCGGACCTCGCATTTCAGCGTCCGTTCAACTCGGCGCACCTACGGTCGGGGCGTGATCTCCGGGCACGGCTCCACCCGACGAGGCCCAGTGGGCGATCCGCGATGACCGTGACCCGGCGCGGCCTGTGGCTCTCGCAACTGCTGCATCCCGAGGTCTCGCATGTCGTCGCGTTCGGCCTGACCCTGAGCGGCCCGCTCGATGCCGAACGACTCCACCGCACGGCCGGTGCCGTGCTCGACCACGTCGGCTGGTACGACGTGCGTCTGAGCCCGAATCGGTCGCCGGCCGACGGTCATCCGCACCCCCTGCACTCAGCCGGTTCCGGACTGGACCCGGTGGAATGCGTCGACCTGTCCAGGTGTGCCGATCCGGCGGCTGCGAGCGACTCGCGCGCCCAGGATTTCCTCGATGACCCCGCCGGTGCCGACCTCGGACTGCCGTTGTTCCGCAGCGAACTGCACGTTCTCGCCCCCGACTCCCACCGGTGGGTCGTGCGGGTGCACCACGTGCTCACCGACGGCGCCGGCGTCCTGCGGGTGATGGCGCACATCGCCGCTGTCTACGCGGGTACGGCGCGGCCGGACGAGCTGCGCCTCGCCGACGACCTCGAACTCGAGGCCGAAGAGGAGAGGTACCGCGATTCGCGACGCCGAGGGGCCGACGAACAACACTGGGCCCGACGACTCGACGGCCTCGCGCCGTCCCTGCTGGCCGGTTCCATCCCGCATTTCACGTCGTCGATCACGCGCGTCACCGAAACCCTGAGAAGTCCGCGCACCGCATCGTCGGCCGAGTTCGTCACCGCGTTCGCGGGCCTGTGCGCCCGGCTCCTCGACGCCCCGGACGTGGGATTGAGTCTCCCGGTCGCGGCACGTACCTCGGCGGCACGTCTCCGGGCGGTGCAGCCTGTCTCGAACGTCGTGCCCCTGCGCCTCGACGGAATCGGCGACCGCGACGCCGGGCAGGCCCTCTCCGCGGTGTCGTCGGCCCTGATCGAGGCACTGCGCCATCAGCGCTACCCTCGCGAGGACATGCTGCGGAACCAGCACGGGCTCAACGGCTTCGGTGCGGTGGTCAACCTCTTGCCGGGTTTCGGGCCGCCCGCTGTCGACGGCTTGCACTGGGGACTCGAGGTGATGCGGACCGGACCGATCTCCGACGTCGCGGTGACCCTGCACCCCGCCGATCAGAACGGTCGCCGGGCGGTGACCTGGGAAGCCCCGGACGCCGTCGTCGACACCGATGCGCTGGCCACCCTCGCCCGACGTTTCGACCGATACCTCACCGCCACGCTGCGCGAACTGGACGGTGGCCCAACGGTTCCCGACGATTCGGTGTTCGTCGACGGGGAGTGGGAGCGGTTTCGGTGCCGGAGCGGACCACCGGCACCGCCTTTCACGCCGACCGTGAGCCACCTGGAGGACCACCGTTCGGCGGACCCGGCGGCCATCGCGATCATCGACGGTGAGGTGTCGGTGTCCCGACGCGAGTTCGCGCGCCGGGTCGTTCGCGGGACCCGGTTGCTCCTGGAGGCCGGGGTCGGTGCGGGCGACCGCGTGGCGGTGTCCATCGAGCGGTCGGCGGCCTCCGTTGTCGCGTTCTGGTCGGTGCTGTGTGCGGGCGGCGTATGGGTGCCGGTCGGCGATCCGTTCGCACCGGACGCGAGAACGAGGGATCTGCTCGATCGCTCCGGCGCCAAGGTCGGATTGTGCGTGCCGGGCGCCCCACACCCGGGCTCGATCCGGTGGCTCGACCTCGAGCACGACGACCCCGGCTCCCCGATCCCCGATCGGTGGCCGGGTTTGGAACGCGGGCCCGACGATGCCGCCTACCTGCTGTTCACGTCGGGTTCCACCGGAACGCCCAAAGGCGTGATCATGCCCCACCGCGGCCTGCCCGCCCTGATCGCGGAGATCCGACAGACGTACGCTCTAGCACCCGGGTCACGCATCCTGCACGCGTCGTCCCCGACCTTCGACACCGGGATCGTCGAGATGCTGTGCGGGGTGGTCGGCGGGGCGACAGTTGTCGTCGCGCCGAGGTCGGCACCCGGCGGTGATGCTCTGGCACAGCTGATCCGACGGCATCGCGTCAGTCACCTCATCGT
The DNA here is from genome assembly GCF_023078355.1 of Gordonia hongkongensis. Lineage (NCBI taxonomy): Bacteria > Bacillati > Actinomycetota > Actinomycetes > Mycobacteriales > Gordoniaceae > Gordonia > Gordonia hongkongensis. Next base: position 4,474,946 of record NZ_CP095552.1, on the reverse strand, counting down.
CACGCCGTCGGTCCTCGACACCCTGCCCCTGGATCTGGCCGAGGATCTGGTGCAGGTGATCATCGGTGGCGAACCGCCGTCGCCGCGGGTGGTCGACCGCTGGTCGGGTCGCGTCCGGCTGCGGAATGCGTACGGACCCACCGAAGCCCGGTGCAGCATCAACATCTCCGCTCCGCTGCTGCCGGGCGAGGCGATCACCGTGGGCCCGCCGATGGTCGGAGTCGACGAGGCGGTCCTGGACCGCCTCGGCCGGCCACAACCTCCCGGGGCGATCGGCACGCTCCACTGTGCGGGACCGCAATTGGCCGACGGCTATCTCGACGATTCAGCGTCCACTGCGGAGGCCTTCGTGCAGAGCACGTTCTCGGCCGAGGAGGTGATGTACCGGACCGGCGACCTGGCCCAGTGGACCGAGGCCGGTGAGATCCGACTGCTCGGACGCCGCGACGGACAGATCACCCTGCGGGGCTTGCGAATCGAACTCGCTGAGATCGACGCTGCGCTCGGACGATGCACCGACGTGCGGAGTTCCGCGACGATTCTGCGCGAGTTGCCGTCGGGCCGTACCGCTCTGGTGTCATTCGTCGTGCCGCAGCGAACCGGAACGGATGTCGACGCACCCGGGCTGCGTCGCGCGGTCGCCGGTGTCCTGCCGTCGTACATGGTGCCCGCGCTCATCATCGGCATCGACGCGCTACCCCGCACCGGCAACGGCAAGCTCGAAGTCGGAAAGCTGGTGGACCACCCGCTCCCCGGTCGCCGGTCGGTGCGCGGACCCGTCGGCTCGCACGAGACCCTGCTGGTTCGGGTCGTGGGCGAGGCGCTGGGCACTGATGAGGTCGATCTGTTCGCCGGCTTCCTCGAGCAGGGCGGCGACTCCCTGGCGGTCATGCGGGTCGTCGGATCGCTGATCGCGGCAGGACATTCCGAGATCGGGCCCGACGACGTGCTCACCGCGCCCGACCTGGAGACGCTGGCCGAGCGGATGGTCGAGCCGGTGCGCCCGGACGTCACCGTACGGCGGCCGGCCGCACCGGCCGACGACCGTCCGCTCACGTCCGCGGAACGGACGGTCGAACGCGCGCCGGGACATCCGCACGGGCAGCTGGTCCGCGTCGGATGGGTTCCACCCGAGACCGGGCGGCCCACCGCTCCCGAACTGCGAGAATTGCTCCGCGCGTTGGCCGATCGGCACCCCGCCCTGCGGTCGAGCTATCCGGACACCCCCGCCGGGCCGGTCCAGCGGGCGCTGGCCGGCGGCGCCGACGCAGCGGTCGATGTTGCCGTGCAGGTGGTTTCGGACCCAGACCCGAACCCGGGACGCCAGATCCTACGCGCACACGCCGAACAGATGTCGGCGTCGCTCGATGTCCGGGTCGCGCCGCCGTTCTGCGTGCGGATCCTGGCGGATGCCGACGGCGGTGTGATGGCCGCGGTCGCGGTGTTCCATCACATCGCGGTCGACGGGCACTCGCTCGGAACGCTGGCCCGAGAGGCGGACCTGCTCGCCCGCGGAGTGAATGTCCCTGCGGTGCAACCTATCTCGCCGCACGCACCACGCACTGACGACGACATGGACGGCCGGTCGTGGCACCAACTGCTCGGTGAGTCGCCTGCGGGGTCCTTCACCCTGGACGGGTTGGACCCCGTCTCCTGCGCGCAGTCCACGGCGGTTCGTCGCCGGGCTCTCGTCGACGCCGACGTCTACGCACGGTTCCGTGCCGGTGCGTCCGAGCAGGGCATGACCCCGTTCGAGGCATTCGGGAGATCGGTGTCTGAGGCGCTCGCGCGACTGACCGGACAAGACCGGGTGATGGCGGCCACCGCGGCGTCGACGCGGCCGGCGGGCGCCGAGGACACCGTGGGCGACTTCGTCGTCGCTGCGGTCACACCGCTCGACGCCCGCGAGGATGTCCGCGGCTCGGTCGAGCGCACCCGTCGGTGCATCGCCGCGGCGACCGGGCCGATGGAGGACGTGCTGGACGTACTGGGCCGGCCGGTCGTCGACGGGCGCCTCTTCCCGGTGCCGGTGCTGCTCGGCTGGACCCCGACGATCACCCGGCCGAGCGTGGGCGGTCACCTGTACGTGTTCCCACCGCGGACCACGCGATGGATGCTGCAGATCGAGGGCTCGCCGACCGCACAGGGGGAGCTGCAGGTCCTGGTGACCGGCGCGGCCTCCGCGCTCACGGGGCCCCGTGTCGAGCAGGTGCTCGCCGAGGTCGTCGCGTGCCTGCGGGAACGGTGATTCGAGAACCTCACCGGCAGAGCAGAACACCCCGCGGGCGAGGTGCCCGCGGGGTGTTCTCGATCGTGAGATGACGGATCAGGCCAGATCGAACCGATCGTTGTTCGAGACCTTCACCCACGCCTTGACGAAGTCGTTGACGAAACGCTCCGCCGAGTCGTCCTGCGCGTAGACCTCGGAGAGCGCGCGCAGCTGCGAGTGCGAGCCGAACACGAGGTCGGCAGCCGTTGCCGTCCACTTCTTCTCGCCGGTGGCGCGGTCGGTTCCCTCGTAGACGTTCTCGTCGGAACCGCTCTTCCACTCGGTGTTCATGTCGATGATGTTGCGGAAGAAGTCCGTCGACAGGACGCCGGGCCGGTCGGTGAACACGCCGTGCTTGCTGCCACCGTAATTGGTGTCGAGCACGCGGAGACCACCGACGAGGACGGTCAGCTCCGGCGCGGTGAGGTCCAGCATGTAGGCACGGTCGAGGAGCAGCGACTCCAGCGGAGTCTTCTCGCCGTCCTTGCTGAAGTTGCGGAACCCGTCGGCGCGCGGTTCGAGGACCTCGAATGAGTCGACGTCGGTGCTCTCCTGCGAGGCGTCCGTACGGCCGGGGGTGAACGGCACGGTGACCGGGAAACCGGCTGCCTCGGCGGCCCTCTCGATCGCCGCCGCACCGCCGAGGATGATGATGTCGGCGAGCGAGACCTTCTTGCCGCCCGATGCCGAGTCGTTGAAGTCCTTCTGGACCTGCTCGAGTACCGGCAGCACCTTGGCGAGCTCGCCGGGCTCGTTGATCTCCCAGTTCTTCTGCGGCTCGAGACGGATGCGGGCGCCGTTGGCACCGCCCCGCTTGTCGGTGCTGCGGAAGCTGGCCGCCGACGCCCAGGCCGTCTTGATGAGCTGCGTCGGGGACAGCGCGTCGAGCAACGTGCCCTTGAGAGAGGTGATGTCGTCGGCGTCGATCAGTTCGTGATCGACCGCGGGCACCGGGTCCTGCCAGATCTGCGGCTCGGGAACCCACGGGCCGAGGTAACGGCTGACCGGACCCATGTCGCGGTGCAGCAGCTTGTACCACGCCTTGGCGAAGGCCTCGGCGAGCTCCTCGGGATGGTCGAGCCACCGACGGGTGATGTCGGCGTAGATGGGGGACTCGCGCAGGGCGACGTCGGTCACCAGCATGGTGGGCGCGCGACCGGGACCGCCGAACGGATCGGGGATCGTGCCTGCTCCCGCACCGTCTTTCGCGACGTACTGCCAGGCCCCCGCGGGGCTCTTGGTGAGCTCCCATTCGTAACCGTAGAGGTTCTGGAGAAATCCGTTGCCCCACTGGGTCGGGGTGGAGGTCCAGACGACCTCGAGACCACTGGTGATCGTGTCCTCGGCCTTGCCCTTGCCGTAGCCCGACTTCCAGCCCAGGCCCTGCTGTTCGATCGGGGCGCCCTCGGGCTCGGGTCCGATCAGGTCGGCGTCGCCGGCGCCGTGGGTCTTGCCGAAGCTGTGGCCGCCGATGATGAGTGCCGCGGTCTCCTCATCGTTCATCGCCATGCGACCGAAGGTTTCGCGGATGTCCTCGGCGGCGGCGATCGGGTCCGGCTTGCCTTCGGGGCCTTCGGGATTGACGTAGATGAGACCCATCGTGGTGGCGCCGAGGGGCTGGGCGAGCTCACGTTCGCCGGAGTAGCGCTTGTCGGTGCCGAGCCAGGCGTCCTCCGGGCCCCAGAACACCTCCTCGGGCTCCCAGATGTCCTCGCGGCCGAAGCCGAAGCCGAAGGTCTTGAAGCCCATGGACTCCAGTGCGACGTTGCCCGCGAACACCAGCAGGTCGGCCCAGGACAGCTTGGTGCCGTACTTCTGCTTGATGGGCCAGAGCAGACGACGGGCCTTGTCCAGGTTGGCGTTGTCCGGCCAGCTGTTCAGCGGGGCGAACCGCTGTGCACCCTGACCGCCGCCGCCGCGGCCGTCGAAGATGCGGTAGGTACCGGCGGCGTGCCAGCTCATACGGATGAACAGGCCACCGTAGTGGCCGTAGTCGGCGGGCCACCAGTCCTGGGACGTGGTCATCAGCGAGACCAGGTCGGCCTTCAGGGCCTCGACGTCGAGCTTCTCGAATTCCGTTGCGTAGTCGAAGTCCTCGCCGAGCGGGTTGGACAGCGAGGAATGGGCGTGCAGGATCGAGAGGTCGATCTGCTCGGGCCACCAGTCCTTGTTGGTCAGCGGCGCATGCGCTTTCGGCTTCGGCGAGGGGATCGCCGGGTTCTCGCTCTCGCTGGCACTTGCGGTGTCGGCGTCGGAGTTGGGCGGGCGGCTGTCGGAGGTCACGACATTCCTTTCGAGGGGACTGACAGGCTGCGATCACGGGAGGTGATCAGGTCGGGGCCTTGCTGAGGCAATCGGGGCACAGGCCCCAGAAGATGACCTCGGCCTCGTCGATTGCGAAACCGTGGTCTTCCGAGGGGGTCAGGCATGGGGCTTCCCCGATTGCACAATCCACGTCGGCGATGACACCGCAGGCGCGGCAGACGACGTGGTGGTGATTGTCTCCGGTGCGAAACTCGTAGCGCGACACCGAACCCGAGGGTTGGATGCGGCGGATGAGCCCGCGCTCGGTCAGGGCGTGCAGCACATCGTAGACGGCCTGACGTGAGACGGTGGGCAGGGTTTCGCGTACCGCGTGATAGATGGTGTCCGTGTCGGCATGCGGGTGCTTGTCGACGGCGGCCATCACCGTCACCCGAGGCTGGGTGACACGAAGATCTGCGGCCCGGAGTTGCTGGGCATGGTCCGATGTCGATGCCACGTCCCCCACCATAGGGGCGTGACCGCCACTTCGCACGGTTTTTCTGGATCTGATCCAAATTCGTGCAGAGGTGGGTGGGGCCGACGCCAGTTGTCGTGTGTCGTTGCGTCTGGCGCCACGTTTCGCGACATCTGCAGATGCTTCCGACAGGCCGACGGCCGCCATCAGGTCGATGGCGGCCGTCGGGGTCGGTCGGTTCGGCAGATCAGCTGTCGATGCCGACCAGGTCCTTGGCGATCTCGGCGAAGCGGATCTCGACCGCGGAGACCACGCGCTGGCGGTTCTTGTGTGCCTCCTCGTAGGCGAGGGTGACCCGCAGGTCGGCCGGCTTGGTCAACTCCTTGACCGCGGCCACCGCGTCGGTGACGTTGAGGTCGACGTAACCCTCGATCGGGAGGTCTTCCGCCTCAACGGTTCCGGTGATCTCGCGGAGCTGGTGGAGCGCGTCGGCGGCACCCTCGGCGCCGCTGTCACGGGCGCTGTCCTCGACTGCCTCGAGTGCGGCGTCACGACCGGCGGCCACGGTCTTCGAGACCGCGGCGCCGGCGTTGCTGACGGCGTCACCGGCCCGCGACGCGGTCTCCGTCGCGTCGTCGACCGCTCGTCCGAACCGGCTGCGCAGGGTATCCACGGGGTCGGGGAGTTGGCGGGCGAATTCGGCGGTGCGGTCGATCGCCCACGATGCGCCGAGCGCCGGGGCGGTCAAGGCGCGCGCGGCGAGGCCGCTCGCCCACTGCGACGGGCCGCGACGCAGGGCGGCCGGGCCGCCGAGAGCCTCTTCGGCGAGAACCGTCGTGAGCCAGTGGACGGTCGCCGTGTGGGCGTCGATGAGCTTGTCGGCCAGGCCGACGAGTGATTGGTCATCCTGGCCGGTGGCCAGTGCCTTCAGGTACGTGGCGCGTGCCACGAGCCGCTGCTCGAGTGCGAGGTCGTCGAGCAGGGCCTCGTCGAGCGGTTGGGTCTGCTCGGCCAGCGTCTTGGCGACGGCACCGACGCGGCCGAGTACCGGCCGGACGACGTCGACGAGTCCGCCGCGGTCACGCAGGGCGGTCTCGATGGTGAGTGCGCGCTCGCGGGCGTTCTCGGCGTTCTGGGCCAGTTCCTTGCGGATCGCGTCGGTACGGGCCTGGGCCTGCCGGGTCTCGGCGATCTGGATCTCGGTGTGCGTCAACGCGAGGATCGCGCGAAGTTGCTGGTGAACGGTGGTGGTGGAAACGGTCATCGGTTCTTGCTCCCCTCTTGAGCGGGTTGGATCGGCTACACCCCGAGTGTTGCCACGACGAGGGCAGATGTAACACCCCGGTGTGAATCAACCCGGCGCGCCGACTCGAATACGTTGAGCCACAGCGGGTTCTACAAATTGTGAGGCGCGTCACAACGGTCTACGAGGGCGTGCGCTATGACCGTTTGCCGAGATTTGTGTGGTAGCGGGCCTGCGTCGGGCCCGGCCGGACCGTACGTCGAGGTTTGGATTCGCCCTCGTCACGGGTACGTCGCGGCGATGGACCCGAAGCGGCGTGTTCGCCACGCGGACCCCGACCCGGGATCCGGCGTGACCGTCGCGCAACTCGCCGAACACCTCGGCACCTCCGTCGTGGGCGACACCAGAGCCGAGTCGGCGGTGGTCCGCGACATCGACGACGATTCCCGCACGGTCCGTCCCGGGGATGCGTACCTGGCCATCCCGGGCCGCCGCTGGCACGGACTCGACTTCGAGCGGGACGTGGCCGCGGCCGGTGCCGTCCTGGTGATCAGCGACCGCCCGTCGTCGGTCCTGCCTTCTCTGGTCGTCGACGGACCTCGCCGCATCATGGGGCCGCTGACCTCATGGTTCCATGGTGAACCGTCACGTGATCTGCGGATCTTCGGTGTCACCGGCACCAACGGCAAGACCAGCACGACCCACTTCGTCGATGCCGCCCTCGCGGCGACCGGGGAGGCGGGCGGGCTCATCTCCGGTGCGCGGATCCGGGGCCCCGGGTACGACGTCGTGCCCGCCCGCACGACGCCGGAGGCGCCCATGCTGCAGCGGACCCTGGCGACATTCCGACGCCACGGCGTCACCTGCTGCGCGATGGAGGTCTCCTCGCATGCGATCGATCAGGGGAGGGTCGACGGCACCGCGTTCCGCGTGATGGCGTTCACCAACTTGTCCGACGACCACCTCGACTACCACGAGTCGATGGAGGGCTACTTCGCGACCAAGGCCGCGATGTTCACACCGGAGCGGACGCAGATCGCGGTGGTCGACATCGACGACCACTGGGGTGCGCGTCTGGCGGCCGGGGCCACGACGGAGACCTGGACGTGCTCGACTCGGCGCACAAACGCCGACGTCGTCGCCACCGATATCCGGGCCGGGCGTCTCGGCGCCGAGTTCACCGTCCACACGCCACACGGGCGATCCCGGGTCGGGCTGCAGGTGCTGGGGCCTCACCAGGTCGGCAACGCTCTACTGGCGCTCACCGCCGTGGTGGCAGACGGCGTCGACCTCGCCGCTGCGGCCGAGGGCGTCTCCTCGGTGACCGGCATCGCCGGACGGTGCGAACCCGTGCATGCCGGACAGCCGTATCGCGCGATCGTGGACTACATGCACAACACGGCGGGACAACACGCGATGTTCCCCTACCTGAGGTCGTTGACGGAGGACGGTCGGCTCATCGTCGTGGTCGGGGCAACCGGTGGACGCGATCCAGGGAAACGAGAACCACTGGGACAGGTCGCGGCGCGTTACGCGGACGTCGTGATCGTCACCGACGAGAGCCCCGAGGACGAGGACCCCGGCGAGATCAGGGCCAGTGTGCTGCGCGGCGCGCACCGGGAGGCGTCGGCGGTCGTCATCGAGGAACCCGACCGGCGGCGCGCATTCTCGACGGCCACGTCCATAGCCGGTGACCGCGACGTGGTCGTGGTCACCGGCCGGGGCAGCGACACCTTCCGCAGGTACGGGCCCGAGACGTCGTTCTTCGACGATCACACCGAGTTACGGCGCGCGATCCTCGACACGTCGAGCTGAACGGGCGATCACTTCTTTCCGGACAGAACGGCGTCGCGGGCCGCGGCGGCCGCGTGGAGCTCGCGCTGATACAGGATGCCGTAGGTGAAACCGTTCTCTCCCTTGCGGATTCCCGCGGCGGCGCCCAGTTCCCGCAGGGCGCGGGCGGCAACGGCGGCATCCTGGTGTTCCCCCAGGACGGTCTGGATCTTCTTGTAGCGCTTGGCCTGCGCACGACCGATCGACCCGACGACGGGCGTGGCCAGCTCACCGGCGTAACGGGCGCGCTTGGCCGCCTTGCGCGCCCGATGCAGATCCTCCTCGTGCCCGGAGGCGAGGGCTTGCTTCAACCGCTTGTCCGCCTTGCGCGCCGCGCGGGTGGCGATCTGACGGACCTGCTTCTTCGAGATCTGGTCATCGACGAGCGGGACTGCCTCGTTCCAGGTCGTGAGGGTCGACAGCAGCCGGCGATACCGGTCCGATGTCATCTCGGCGGCGACGTTCTCGCGATGGTGGTGCTGCTGAGCGGAGAGTTCCTCCTCGATCCGCGCCGCAACCGGTCCGAGCACGAGCTCGTCGGGCAGTTCGGCGAGGGCGGTGGCGAATCGTGCGCGCAGGACCTCCCGGTCGCGCACCTCGCCGAGAACCCCTGCGAACCACCGCAGTTCGTCGTCGAGTCTCACGAGGCCGCTCGGCTCGAACAGCGGTGCCGCGGTCCGCAGCGTGCTCCGGAGACGGCGGATGGCGACGCGAACGCCGTGCACCGGGTTCTCACCGCGACGCAGCGCGACATCGCCGGCGAAGATGGTCGCGATCTGCTCGTGGACGTAGTCCAGTGCGGCGGCAGCGGCCGGCGACGCCGATCCGGCTCGGTGCGGTGCTTCGTGACCGATGGCGCGCTCGTACGTCGACGACGCCGACGCCGGGCGCGCGCCGGCCCCGACCATCCGTTTGCGTACCCCTTTGGGCACCGCATCCGACGACGCGGAGCGCACCGCGACCTCGCGCCAGGACGTGGCGGTGGCGACCGGGCCGGTGGCGGTGGCGGAGACGGTGTCGTCGATCACCTGGTAGTCGGTCTCACCGTTCGCGTCGAGATGGCGGTGGCGGGTTCGGTGCGTGTGCACGATCGCCGCGACGCGAAGCGGTTTGCCGCCGCTCAGCCCCCATAGGGCATCGGCAATCGTCGGCGGGACGGCCGTCGAGGGGGCATCGATTCGTTCGGTGATGGCCTCAGCGGGGGAGGGGGTGACGACCCGCCAGCCGGCCGGACGCTCGTCCCCGTCGACGTAGACGACCGTGGTGCCGTGCGCGAGGAGGTCCCGGTCCTCGGTGTCGTAGTACGTGTCGCTGAAATCCGTCGACGAGATCTCGACGTCGCCGGGGTCTCCGAGGTCGGGGATGGCGCTGCCCAGACCGAAATCCCAGGTGTCTGCGCGGGTGGTGTCGGTGTGCACTACTCGCTCCTCACTCTCGCTGTGTCGCTGACACACCGAGGGTGTCCGAACCGGACATCCGGTAAACGTCAGGAGGGGTCACGACCGCCCTACGAGCGGTGGTAGACGCCGTCCTCGGAACGCGTGACCTGGCCGTGGCGCACGAGCCGTTCGAGGTGGAGTTCGGCTGTCCGTTTCTCCACCGCGTCGACGAAGGGCAGCTGGACATGCGGGCGATACACCAGCCGCTCGGTGGCGATCCCCTCGACCGTGAGTGGGCGGCGCAGCAACTCCAGCAGGCGTTCCTCGCGTCGATGGATGACGGCCTCGTAGTCGGCGAGACGTGATCGGAATTCGTCGGCGCCGGTGACCACGCCCTTCTGATGGAAGGTGCCGTACCAGCGGGCATCGATGTCGCGTACTCGCGCAATCGACGCGAGATAGTCGTCTACGCTGCTCCCCAGGTCGCCGTACATCGGTCCGAACGAGGTGAGGTCGATGTCGGCGAGATAGAGAAAGCCCGTGGGTTCGACGAGGATGCCGGAATGCCCGGCGGTGTGCCCGGGCAGGTGGACGACCGTCGCGGTGACCCCGCCGAGTTCGAAGGCGTGTCCGTCCTCGACCCCGGCGGCCTCGGGGAAGCCGGACGTCAGCTGGAAGGTGTCGCCGATCTGGGCATCGACGCCGGCCCTCTCCTCGTCGGTCAGGCCGTAGTTGTCGAGAAGGACCTGCAGGGATCGCACGCCGTCGACGTCGGCGTGATGGGCGAACTTGTCCGCGGAGAAGTACCGGAGGCCGGCGATGTGGTCCTCGTGTGCGTGACTGATCATCACCGCGTCGGGCTGCACCGGGTCGTGGTCGACCTCGAGGGAGGGATCGACCACCAAGGTCCCGGCGGAGCCGCGGACCACGACCGTGTTGCCGTAGGGAAACGCACCGCCATGCGATGACGCGAGCACGGTCACCTCGTCGTAGCGGTTCTCGATGAAACTCGGTGCGAGGGTCACGTCGTCTGCGTACCCCGGCGGGGGAATACTGTCAACGGCGGGGTTCGTCGACGGAGTCATCCCGCGCGCCGGTCACTGCGCGGAGCCACAGCGGCACGATCAGCCACGCGAGGGAGAACGTCACGAGGGTGACGATGCCCGCGATCGCCGACGGAACCGGTCCGGCGGTCGCTCCGAAGACGACGGTGACCGCACCGGACAGCGCCAGGCCGAGCAGGGTGAGGCCGGCGAAAGCCAGGTAATGCGCGTAGGTGACGATCAGCGCGAGCTGGTGCTGACGGAACAGGGCCCGGTGCAGCGCCACGGGCGCCGCCAGGAGGATCGCGGCGCCCACGGCACACGACACCGTGATCAGGTAGATCACTCGCAACGTGCCGCCGAGCTCTTCGAAACCGTCATGGAAGGGCAGCGTGAGTAGGAATCCGGTGAGGATCTGCACGCCGGTCTGCACGACCCGCAGCTCTTGCAGCAGCGAATTCCAGTTGCGATCCAGGCGTTGGGTTTCCGTTTCGTCGCGCTGGGCGTGATTCCACGCGGCGTCGCCGGACCCGGGTCTGGTGGGGTCGAGGTCCGACGGGCTGGTCATCTGCTCATCGTCGCACCACGGGGTTTCGTCGAGCGGTGCCTTCGCGTCTCGAAGCGGTTACTGCGCCGGGGCGGGTTCCCGCCGTCGTCACCAGATGTCCGCCCACGATGGACGGTCGGGCACGTCGATCGCGGCCGACGTCCCGTTGACCAGCAGCGGAACCGTTCCGCCTTCGGGCAGACGCGACTGCAACGACTCGAGCTGCGCTTTTCGTGGCGCGATGACCACAAACTCCTTGCGCACCCGTCGGGCTTCGCCGGTGACCGGGTGGTCGAGGTCTACAGTCAGCGTGAGGCGGAACCGGTCGACGAATCGTCGGTGGTCTCTTCGCATCTCGTTCCGTACGACCGCTCCTGACGCCCGTCGGCCGACGTTCCGCAGGTGGGCCCATCGCGCGCGCCACACGACCCACAGCACCTTCGGCCACAGCACCAGTGTCGCGACCATCCCGACGATGAAGCCGTAGATCAGACCGGCTTCGGGCAGCATCCGATCGCCGAGCCACATGCACGCGCGGAGCATTCCGGAGAAGAGCGCGGACCCCACCGCGACTGCTGCCATCCACGCGATCTGCTTCGGACCCGCAATCGTGCGCCGTTTGTCCCCGCCCATGACGTCGCACCGTACTGGGGGAGCGTCGGCTCCGAAATTCTCGTCCCGCTGACGATGGCCGAAGGGCACATTGCCCTTCCACGGAGCTGAGGTGGACGAAATTTCCGCTACCCACCGAACGGTTGACCAAGCACCACCGGCGAACTGCGAAAAGCCCGATGTGGCCTGGCGCGCGCGGCATAACCGGAGGACCATCGGTCACATGGCCACATCGATGGATGAGTTCACGATGTCCCAGCTGGGTTCACTGCGCTGGGCGGACATGCGGCGACGGGTGCGCGCGCTGGTCGACGGAGAAGTCGTCGTTGACTCCGCGAGGGCCATCCAGGTGTGGGAGCCCTACCGGGTGGTCGGCTGCTACGCGGTGCCCGTCTCCGATGTCGTTGCGCCGCTGAGCGATGCGCAGGCAGTCGACGCCGCCGACGATCACGGGCCGATACTCACACCGGTCGATCCCTTCGACGTGCACACGACGCCCGGTACGACCTGCGACATCGCGGCCGGCGAACGGACGCTGGCCGGCGCCGCGTTCCGTCCGGACGATGCCGATCTCGCGGGCCACGTCCTGCTGGACTGGGCGGCCTTCGACGAGTGGCGCGAAGAGGAGCAGACGGCGATCGGTCATCCGCACGATCCGTTCCAGCGCATCGACTGCCTCGACACCGGCAGACATGTGGTGGTGACGGTGGGTGGTTCGGTCCTGGCGGACAGCCGACGCCCGACCCTGCTGCTCGAAACCCATCTGCCGCCCCGACACTATCTGCCGCGCGAGGACGTCCGGATGGATCTGCTCGTGCCGTCGGACACCGTCACGGTGTGCGCGTACAAGGGCGAGGCGACCTACTGGTCGGCCGTCGTCGGCGACGAGGTCATTCCCGACGTGGCATGGACCTACACCGATCCGCTCACCGACGCCGAGCCCGTCCGGGACCTCATCTGCTTCTACGACGAGCGGGTCGATCTGACTGTCGAGACCTGACGGGGTCCTCGAACTAGATCGGCGTCAGCGCAGTGAATACCGGATCGGCAGGTGTTTGAGACCGCCGACGAACACTGTTGCGGCCAGTTCTGGCGTCCCGGCCAGTTCGATGGAGTCGAGCCGCGGGATCAGTTCGGCGAAGAAGCTCCGCATCTCCATCCGGGCCAGAGCGGCGCCGAGACAGAAGTGGACGCCGTAGCCGAACGACAGATGCTTGTTGGGGAACCGGCCGATGTCGAAGGTGAACGGGTCGTCGAAGACGTCTTCGTCCCGATTGCCCGAAGTGTAGGCGAGATAAACGGATTCGCCCTTGGCGATGGGCACACCGCGCACCGAGGTGTCCTCGGCAGCGGTGCGCATGAACTCCTTGACCGGTGTGGTCCACCGGATCATCTCCTCGACCGCGGTCCCCACGAGTTCGGGCTCGCGTCGAAGTCGTTCGAGTTCACCGGGGTTCTCGATCAGCGCCCGGAGGCCGCCGGAGATGGCGTCCTTGGTGGTGTCGTGCCCGGCGCTGGCCACGATCACGTAGTACGACGCGGTGTCGACGTCGGACAGGGGCTCGCCGTCGATGAGGCCGTTGGCGATGGCGGACGCCAGGTCGTCCGTGGGGTGCGCGCGGCGTGATGCGGTGAGTTCGCTGAAGTAGGCGAAGAAGTCCAGCAGTGTCGCCATCCGCTCCTCGAGCGTTGCTCCGCGCCGGTATTCGACGTCGTCGGCGCCGAACAACTCCTGCGTGAGCTGATGCATCCGCGGGAAGTCCTCCTCGGGGAGGCCCAGCAGCGACAGGATCACATACAGCGGGAAGCCGACCGCGATCTCCTCGACGAAGTCGCACTCGGGTCCGATGTCGCGCATCCTGTCGACGTAGCGCTTCGCGAGCTCGTCGACGCGGGTCTGTAGGTCGCGCAGGGCTTTCGGACGAAACCAGTCGGCGCCGATGGCGCGGACCTTGCGGTGGTGCGGGTCGTCCATGTGGATCAGGGTGCGCAGTCCGGCACCGGACTCCAGCTGAGCACGTGCCACATCGTCGGCGGCGGCGGTGGTCAACACCGGACGCGGTTCGCTCAGCCACAGGTTGTTGTCGCGCTCGATGTCCATGATGTCGGCGTGCTTGGTGATCGCGAAGAACGGCCGGTAGGGGCCGTGGTCGACACGCGGTACCGGATTGTGTGCCCGCAGGTGGGCCATCGCGGCGTGCAGTCGCGGCTCGTCGGCGTAGGCCTTGGCGTCGGCGAAGACGTTGGCGGCGTCGTCGGTCATGCTCGTGCTGCTTGTCGGCACCGGCGCGAGTCCTTCCGTCAAGGGGTGCGTGTCGCTCCGAGTGTCCGATATCAGCGTGGTCCAGATCGGCACATTGGCGAACACAGCGTGATGAGCGTCGCTAACAGGCCTTATAGGAAGGCTCAACTCCCTCTACGGCCGTTGGATAGGCGAGTACTTTTTCGAGCGCGAACGGACCGCTGACCTGCGAGAAACTGTGGGTCTGGAACGCTCGCGGCTGTGCGGCCTTGACGCAGTCGACGATCACGTTGCTGACGACTGTTCCCTTTGGGGTACGCACGTAGGCCATGACCACGATGTTGCTCGGGACGCCACCATCCAGCGTAATTCGGCCTGTCACGCCGGGGCCGTAGGTAGAGGACTGATCGGCGATTGCGGCGCCTTTGACGGTTACTTCCGGAGGGCTAATCGAAGGCCACTCATGCCACGTTCCCAACGTCACGACTTCGACTGACGCAACTTTCGAGTTCCCGGGCGCTGCCACGCTGATACCGTATTCGCCGCCCGGTGGCAGCTGATAGATGGTGTTGACGATTGCGCCGGGGAGTCCGCCCTGACCGACTGTGGCAAGTATCTCCCCGGATTCGCCGAGCAGCGTCGCCTCGAACGGGGTCCGGATAAGTCCGAGGTCCCTATTTGGGTTCCGGAGACGCACCGACACGTCGGTACCAACCTGCGTGAAGCCAGCGATCTCGACATCTTGTGCTGTCTGACTTGCCCCTCCAGGCGCAGGCGGACCCTCCGAGCCATCGTGTGAGGCGCCTCCATTCTCGCCGAGAATGGATGCTTCCGGCGCTGACGGGCTCCCGGCTTCGGTGCGCGTTACGACTAAACCGACAGCGAGAGCGATAACGACAAGAACGACGACACCGACGCCACCGATTAGCCAATGGCGGGGCTTGGAACGGCGTTTGGAAGCTACCTCGACTGGGGCAGCGTGGGAGAGATCGTGCGCTACGGGACTCAGACGCTCGCTAGCTACTTCTCCCGACAGCACTGTCGCAGGTGCCAGTCCGTCACCGGACGGCGTACCTACGCTTCCCGTCAGGGCCTGACGGGCGGCATCGGCCAGTTCTCCAGCAGAGCGGTACCGTAGATCGGGTGCCTTTGCCATTCCGTGTGAGATGACATTGTTGATTGATGCAGGCAAAGACGGCTGCCGCTCCGTCGGCTTGGGTGGCGATTCGTGCAGGTGCGCGGCGATCAGTTGCTCCATGCTGTTGCCGGGAAATGGCGCAGCGCCGGTGAGCAATTCGTACAGAACGCAGGTTAGTGCGTAGACGTCAGACCTATGGTCTGAGTTGCCACCGAAGCGCTCGGGTGCCATGTACGCGAAGGTTCCGACGGCCAGGCCAGTGCGGGTCAAGCCTGTCTCGTTGACTGCGCGGGCAATACCGAAGTCGATCAGATACACAAAATCACGGTGGGCGACGAGTATGTTTTCGGGCTTGACGTCGCGGTGCTCCAGTCCGACAGAATGCGCGGCGTCGAGGGCGGCGGCCACTTGATCAATGATCCCGATCGCGCGCTCAGGACTCATGGGACCCTGAGACTCGAGCATGGAGCGCGCATCGACGCCGTCAATGAGCCGCATATCGAGGAACAGGCGGCCCTCAATCTCGCCGAATCCATGGATCGGAACGATGTGCGGTTCGCGAAGTCCGGCTACCAAGTCCGCCTCACGCTGAAACCGGGTCCGAAACTCGGTGTTGTCAGCGAACTCCGAGGGGAGGACTTTCAGCGCAACCTCACGGTTGGTGAGGGTGTCGAAGGCCCGAAAGACCTGGCCCATTCCGCCCTGGCCGATCTTGGCCACGATTCGATAGCGACCGAATTCGCCGTCATCAAGCGCCATCGTGGCTCCTCGGGTTCGTCATGCGCGAATCCTAATAGAGGGGGTCATCAGCGGTTTCGTGGACCTGGCGGCGATCGAAAACGTCGGCGCCACGGGCCTGTGCGAAGGCCGGATCGGAAACTGACCCGCCGGGGCATCACGGACTACAAATCGGTTGAAGTACTAGGCGGAGGTGCGGCGAACGCTCGCTGGCTAGGGTGTTCAAACTAAGACGGCTACGAGCGCGCAATCAATGCAGCACGGTCGCGCTGGACCTCCGCCCATCCGGGACGGGTCGGGCACCGAATGGCCGGCATGAGCACCCCTTCCGAATCAGGCGAGGACGCGGCTGCGACGGCTCGATGCGACGGCGCGACGACGGCCGACGCCACCGGTGACTATCTGCCGATCGCCGACCACGGTGTCATCGGGGACCTGCGTACCGCGGCCGTCGTGGGAGTCGACGGGCGGATCGACTGGTTCTGTTGTCCGCGGTTCGACTCGCCGAGTGTGTTCGGTTCGTTGCTCGACGCCCGCCGCGGCGGTGCCTGGACCGTGGAACCCATCGACGGAGAGGTCACCACGCGGCAGTTCTACCTCCCCGACTCCAACGTGCTCGTCACCCGCTTCCTGAGCGAGGACGGTGTCGCCGAGGTCCAGGACCTCATGCCGATCGCGCGCCCGCACGATCCCGACCATCGCACGCGGATCATCCGTCGGGTCTCCTGCGTGCGCGGCTCCGTGGAGTTCCGCGTGACGGTTGCGCCGCGGTTCGATTACGGGCGCCAGGCGCACACCGTCGTCGTCGAGGACGAACGCCGACTCCGTTTCGAGACAGACGATCTGGTGTTGCATCTCGCGTCGACGGTCGATGTCGACACCGTCGACGACCGGGATGCGCAGGCCCACTTCACCGTCGAGACCGGTCAGTGCGTGACGTTCGTCCTCGCCCCCGACCCCATCGGGTCGGAAGTGCTCGACCATGACAGTTCTCCCGCGGTCGTCGCCGCGACGGTCGCATTCTGGCAGGACTGGGTCTCGCGTTCCTCCTACACGGGCCGGTGGCGGGAGATGGTGCACCGGTCGGCGCTCACGCTCAAACTGCTCACGCACGAACCGTCGGGGGCGGTGGTGTCCGCGGTGACCGCCGCGCTTCCCGAAGAGATCGGCGGCGAACGGAACTGGGATTACCGCTACGTGTGGATCCGCGATGCCGCCTTCACGCTCTACGCGCTACTGCGGCTGGGTTTCACCGACGAGGCGGGCGCCTTCATGGACTGGCTGACCTGCCGATTCGACGACGGCGCCGACGAAGCGGGGGATCTGGGACCGCTGCGGTTGATGTACACCGTCGACGGGGATCCGCCGCCGAAGGAGACCGAACTCGACCACTGGGAGGGTTACCGGCAGACCTCGCCGGTGTTGGTCGGAAACGCCGCCGCCGACCAGCTCCAGCTGGACATCTACGGCGAGCTCATCGACTCGGTGTACCTGTACAACAAGTACGGACCGGGGATCTCCTACGGGTCCTGGACGCATCTGTGCACGGTGGCGGGATGGCTCGTCGACAACTGGGATCGTCCGGACCAGAGCATCTGGGAGGTGCGGAGCAAGCCGCAGGACTACGTCTACTCGCGAGTGATGTCGTGGGTGGCCCTCGAGCGGATGATCCGAATGAGTCGTCAGCGCGGTCTACCGGGCGACGTCGCCGGTTGGATGAAGGCCCGCGACGACATCTTCCTGCAGATCATGGAGCGGGGCTGGAACGACGACGTGGGGGCCTTCGTCCAGACGCTCGACTCCGATCGGCTCGACGCCGCGCTGTTGCTCATCCCCGCCGTGAAGTTGTTGTCGCCCACCGATGATCGGTTCCTCCGCACGCTCGAGCGGATCGAGGAAGAACTGGTGAGCGACTCCCTGGTGTTCCGGTACGACACCGACGGCGGGCACGACGGGCTCGACGGTGCCGAGGGGACGTTCTCCCTGTGCTCGTTCTGGTATGTCGAAGCACTCACCCGGGTCGGCCGCCTGGCCGACGCCCGGCTGGCGCTGGAGAAGATGTTCACCCACGCCAATCACCTCGGCCTCTATGCCGAGCAGGTCGGACTCACCGGCGAACAACTCGGCAACATGCCGCAGGCGTTCACCCACCTCGCACTCATCAGCGCGGCCATCAATCTCGATCGACGGCTTGGCGATTGAACCGAGCGCCACGGGATCCGGTTGCGTTTTGTGCCGGTAACCGGGACAAACCACAACCGGATCTCATGTCCGCGTTCAGATCCAGCCGGACCCGCCGCACAGGTCGTCGGCGGCCGCGGGGCCGGTCGATCCAGCCGCATACGGTTGCGGCGCCGGCGGATTCGCCAGCACCGGTGCGGCCACCTCCCACACATGCGCGAGACCATCGGGTCGGGTGAACAGCGACCGATCGCCGCGCAGCACGTCGACGATGAGTCGGGCATAGGGCGACAGGCCGTCGGCCACCTCGTCGAGCTGTTCGGTCATGTGGGCGACGGAGAGGTCGGTGCCCGAACCCGGTTCCTTGACGGTGACCGCCAGATCGATGGCACCGTCGCCGGCCAGATCGAAGGTCAGCACGGTGCCGTCCTTCGGGTTATCGGTCAGCGGACCGTCGGCGGGGGAGCGGAACACGAGGCTGAGTCGCTGGGAGCTGTGGTCGAGCATCTTGCCGGTCCGCAGCAGGAACGGGACGCCGTGCCAGCGGTCGGTGTCGACCCACAGACGCACGGCCGCGAATGTCTCGGTGGTGGAGTCCTCGGGGATGCCCTCGGTGCCGCGGTACCCCTCGTACTGGCCGAAGACCACCTCGGCGGGGTCCAGCGGCCGGAACGCCGCGATGACCGACTCCCGCGCGTCGAGCAGGTCGTCGGCGCCGAGCGAGACCGGGGGTTCCATCGCGACTTCGGCCGCCACCTGGAACAGGTGGGTGACGATCATGTCCAGGAATGCGCCGGTGGCGTCGTAGAAGGCGGCGCGGTCGGCGATGTCGAGAATCTCCGGGACGTCGATCTGGACTTCTGCCACGTGTTCGCGGTTCCACACCCCCGAGAACAACCCGTTGGCAAAACGGAGGACGTGCAGGTTCTGGGTGCTCTCCTTCCCCAGGAAGTGGTCGATCCGGTAGATCTGCTTCTCGTCCAGGGATTCGTGGACTGCCTTGTCGAGAGTCCGGAAGCCGTCGGGGGACGTTCCGAACGGCTTCTCGTAGACGACTCGGGATCCCTTCGCAAGATCGTGCGCGGCAATGGCTTTCGTGTAGTCGACGAAGGTGGTCGGTGGGAGGGCCAGATAGTGGACCAGTTGAGCACCGTCGCCGACGGCGTCACGGGCCGCGTCGATCACCTCTGGCAGACGGCCGGGGTTGTCGACGGTGAACCCGCCGCCGGCGAAGCGGAGGGTCTCGGCGAACGCTTCCCATTCGTCCGATGACACCGACCCGTCCGGACCGAACTCCTCGATGGCGTCCTTCACGTGCTGCCGGAACTCGTCGTCGGTCCGGTCGCCGCGTCCGTTGCCGATCAGCTGCCATCCGTCGGGGAGCAGGTCTCGCCGGTGGAGTTCGTACAGCGACGGCAGGACCATCCGCTTGGCGAGGTCGCCCGTCGACCCGAAGAGGATGAAGATCACCGGCCCGGTGGAGTTGTCTGTGGTCACTCAATCCATATTGCGCGAACAGATGTGCAGAGTGCGGGATGTGTGCTGGATTCCGTTACCGATCGCGCACTGTGGACGTCAGCGGATCCCTGCGCCGCCGACCAAGTCTAGTCCTGCGGAGGTCCTGGCAGGGGGAGCGCAGATACCACGGCAGGGCGTAACGCGACGGGAACGACGTACCTGTCGCCCTCGAGCGTCAGCCAGCCTTCTTCGATGTACAACTCGAGCCGACGATGGATTGCCTCGACGAGGAACTCGCTGAGTCCGAGTTTGGGGACCCAGGCGTTGATCTCGGCGATACTCAGCGGTGAATCGCCGAGTCCGCTAATGACCACGCCGATCAAGGACGACGAGAAGTCGATGTCGGGGTTGTATTCCCGAGGAAAGCCGGACCGAACCCATGCGGTGAGACCCACCCGCAGCACGTCGATCCGGGGCTCCTCCCGCCACAGATGGGCGGCGCGCCCGGGACGTGCGCTCGAGGTATTGGCTTCGACGATATCGAGGGCCTGGGCAAAGCCCCACAGGTGATGTAACGACGCGACGTCGCTCATGCTCTTGACGTGAGCGGGGAAGTCGATGTCGAGTCGGCGGGCGAGGTCGCGGGCCTCGGCCGGTTTGAGCCACCGACTCTGCGTGGTGGGGCGGTGCGGACCCAGCCAGTCCAACAGCTCGGTGACCCGCCGGACGGGCTGTGTGTCCAGGAGGGCAGCGCGTTCGGTGGCCTCGTCGACTTCCTCGATTGTCGTGGTCCGTAACTCGAGCCCGGAGGCAAGGGCAAACTGCTCGGCGGCATAGGCCGATACGGATTCGGTGCTGAGCCACATGCCGGTCTCGACCAGGTAGCGGCGCAGCGTCTCGATCGCGATGGCGAGCGGTTTGGCGTCCTGCTGCTGGTTCGACTCGATGTGGTTGAGCATCGACACCATGGTGTCGACGTCGTCGGTAGTCCAGGAGAGCGGATCGAAACCGGGGTTCGTCTGCCCGACGGCGTCGAGCACGATGAACGCGTACGCCCCGATGTGGGTGACAGCTTCCTCGTCGCCGGGGAAGACCTCATCGCGGAGCCACGACTTGAATGCTTCGGGAGCAACGTGTCGCCTTGCTGTGCCGAAAAGCGGTACCACGTTGGAGTGGTTGCCACTGCCGGAGTCGTGTTTGCGCTTACGTTGGGCGCGGCGCTTCTTCTTGTCGCGTGAAAGCTGTGACATCGGGCTCAAGAATAGGCGCCCGACTTGTGCGTCGTTCAATACTGCGGATCGGTTTGTCGCGTTCCGGAGAGTCTGTGGCGTCGGGTCCCGAGCCTGGACGGCTGTGAGGGCGGGGGATCGCCAACCCCCGACATCCTGGAGCAAGTGGTCTATGTCACAGAAACTTCAGGCTTGAGCGGAATGCACTCAACTCTGTTGGCGTTGTAGACCGCGTATGGCTCATACTTGAGCCTGTTGGACTTAAGAGAAAGGTGCACGCGAGTGGACAGCTTCACCCCCACCACCAAGACGCAGCAAGCATTGAGTTCTGCTGTGCAGGCGGCGGCCAGTGCTGGCAACCCCGACGTGCGACCGGCCCACATCCTCGTGGCACTGCTCGATCAGTCCGACGGCATCGCGTCGCCGCTGCTCAAAGCGGTGGGCGTGGACCCGTCGAGCGTTCGTGCGCAGGCCCAGGCTCTGGTCGATCGCATGCCAACGGTGTCCGGCGCCAGCTCGACGCCTCAACTATCCCGCGAATCGATCGCGGCCGTCACCGCAGCTCAGCAGCTGGCCGGTGAACTCGACGACGAGTATGTCTCGACCGAGCACGTCGTCGTCGGCCTGGCGACCGGTGACTCCGACGTCGCCAAACTGCTGCACAACCTCGGTGCGACACCGCAGGCTCTGCGCGAGGCGTTCGTCGCCGTGCGCGGCAGCGCACGGGTCACCTCCGAGGATCCCGAATCGACCTACCAGGCTCTCGAGAAGTACTCGACCGACCTGACCGCGGCCGCCCGCGAGGGCAAGCTCGACCCGGTCATCGGCCGCGACACCGAGATCCGGCGCGTCGTGCAGGTGCTCAGCCGGCGGACCAAGAACAACCCGGTCCTCATCGGTGAGCCCGGCGTCGGCAAGACCGCCATCGTCGAAGGTCTCGCGCAACGCATCGTCGCCGGCGACGTGCCGGAGTCGTTGCGCAACAAGACCGTCATCTCCCTCGACATGGGTTCGATGGTCGCCGGCGCGAAGTACCGTGGCGAGTTCGAGGAGCGGCTCAAGGCCGTGCTCGACGAGATCAAGGGTTCGGCCGGACAGGTCATCACCTTCATCGACGAGCTGCACACGATCGTCGGAGCCGGTGCGACAGGCGATTCCGCGATGGACGCCGGCAACATGATCAAGCCGATGCTCGCCCGTGGTGAGCTGCGGCTGGTCGGTGCCACCACCCTCGAGGAGTACCGCAAGTACATCGAGAAGGACGCCGCACTAGAGCGTCGCTTCCAGCAGGTGTACGTCGGCGAGCCGTCGGTCGAAGACGCCATCGGCATCCTCCGCGGCCTGAAGGACCGGTACGAGGTGCACCACGGCGTGCGCATCACCGACTCCGCATTGGTCGCTGCCGCATCGCTTTCCGATCGCTACATCACCTCGCGGTTCCTGCCCGACAAGGCCATCGACCTCGTCGACGAGGCCGCGTCGCGGTTGCGGATGGAGATCGACTCGCGCCCCGTCGAGATCGACGAGGTCGAGCGGATCGTCCGCCGTCTCGAGGTCGAGGAGGTCGCCTTGCAGAAGGAGACCGACGCGGCGTCGAAGGAGCGGCTCGAGAAGCTCCGCGCCGAGCTGGCCGACCAGAAGGAGAAGCTCAACGAGCTCTCCGCCCGGTGGCAGTCGGAGAAGACCGCGATCGACGCGGTCCGAGACCTCAAGGAGGAGCTGGAAAGGCTTCGCGGCGAGGCTGATCGCGCGGAGCGCGACGGTGATCTCGGACGCGCCGCCGAGCTGCGGTACGGTCGCGTCCCCGGACTGGAGAAGGAGCTCGAGGCCGCGATCGAGAAGACCGGCACGGATCCTTCTCAGGACGTGATGCTGCAGGAGGAGGTCGGACCCGACGACGTGGCCCAGGTCGTGTCGGCGTGGACCGGAATCCCGGCCGGACGCATGCTCGAAGGCGAGACCGCCAAGCTGCTGCGCATGGAAGAGGAACTGGGACACCGGGTCATCGGTCAGAAGGATGCGGTGCAGGCGGTGTCCGACGCGGTGCGTCGTGCCCGCGCCGGTGTCGCGGACCCGAACCGGCCGCTCGGCTCGTTCATGTTCCTCGGCCCCACCGGTGTCGGTAAGACCGAGCTGGCCAAGGCGCTCGCCGAGTTCCTGTTCGACGACGAGCGGGCGATGGTCCGCATCGACATGAGCGAGTACGGCGAGAAGCACAGCGTGGCAAGGCTCGTCGGTGCTCCGCCCGGTTACGTCGGGTACGAGGCCGGCGGCCAGCTGACCGAGGCGGTGAGGCGTCGTCCGTACACGGTGGTCCTGTTCGACGAGATCGAGAAGGCTCACCCGGACGTGTTCGACGTGCTGCTGCAGGTACTGGACGAAGGTCGACTGACCGACGGTCAGGGCCGGACGGTGGACTTCCGCAACACCATCCTGATCCTCACCTCGAACCTCGGTGCGGGGGGCGACAAGGATCACGTCATGATGGCGGTGCGGTCGGCGTTCAAGCCGGAGTTCATCAACCGTCTCGACGACGTGGTGATCTTCGACGCCCTGAGCCCGGAGGAACTGGTGTCGATCGTCGACATCCAGCTCGACCAGCTCAAGAAGCGCCTCGCGCAGCGTCGCCTCGACCTCGAGGTGTCGACCAAGGCCAAGGAATGGCTGGGCGCACGCGGATTCGACCCGCTGTACGGTGCTCGCCCGCTGCGCCGCCTGGTGCAGCAGGCCATCGGTGACCAGCTCGCCAAGCAGCTGCTCGCCGGCGACATCCGCGACGGTGACGTCGTGCCGGTCAACGTCAGTGCCGACGGAGAGTCGTTGGTACTGGGCTGAGTTCGTGAATGACAAAGGGACCCATCCTTCGGGATGGGTCCCTTTGTCTGCGTCGGTTACCGATGTGGGAAGCGGTCAAGGTTGTCCTCTACCCACAGGCGCAATGTGTCCAGCGGCCCGGCGGCGTCCACCCCGAGTTCCGTCAGTTCGTATTCGACGTGCAGCGGGACCGCCGGATAGACGGTTCGGGTGAGTATCCCGGCTGTCTCCAGCCGACGCAGAGTCGCCGTGAGGACTTTGGGGCTGATTCCGTCGAGCCGCTCGCGGAGCTCTCCGAACCGCATCGGTCGATCGCGGAGGGCGCCGATGACGAGGGCGCTCCACTTGTCGGCGAGAAGGTCGAGCATCCCTCGGCAGGGACACGATGCAGAGTAAGCGTCTCCGCGATGGGATGGCGGCGGCATGGCGTCAACCTCTATGCTTTCTAAGGGATACTAGGCTCCCTTGTGGGTAACTGGGGTCGTCGGGATACCTTAGCGCCATGACACGAGAGATGACAGCCCTGGTTGTGGCCGCCGCGGACTCCGTCGAGGACCCGAACGCGTTCGTCGAGTCGGCAATGCCGGTGCCGACCCCCGTCCGCACGATCTCCTCGTCGAGGTCCGCGCGGTCTCGGTCAACCCGGTGGACACCAAAGTACGTGCAGGACTGCGTGACTCCGATCCGCCGCGGGTTCTGGGATTCGACGCGGCGGGAATTGTCGTCGGGACCGGCGACGAGGTGTCGCGGTTTGCGGTCGGAGACGAGGTCTACTACGCCGGTTCGATCGATCGGCCGGGAACGAATGCCGAGTTCCATCTTGTCGATGAGCGGCTCGTCGGGCTCAAACCGTCGTCCCTCGACTTCGGCGCGGCTGCCGCACTGCCGTTGACCACGATCACTGCCTGGGAGTCGTTGTTCGAGAAGCTGCGGGTCGATTCCGCGGACTCGGGAACGATCGTCGTGGTGGCGGGTGCCGGGGGCGTCGGCTCGATGGTCATTCAGTTGGCCCGGACCCTGACTGATCTCACCGTGATCGCAACCGTGTCACGGCCTGAGTCGCAGGAATGGGCGCGAGGGCTCGGGGCCCACCACGTCGTCGACCCGAGACGCCTGCGCGAGGACGTGCGGTCGTGCGCCCCGGGCGGCGTGGATTACATCTTCTCGCCCCACTCGGACGGGAATGTCGAGTCCTATGCCGACATCATGGGTGTACACGGTCAGGTCGTCGCCATCGACGAGCCGGAAGGTCTCGATACCCTCCCGCTGAAGCAGAAAAGCCAGAGTTGGCATTGGGAGTTGATGTTCTCCAAGCCGTTGTTCGCACCGGAAGACGACTCGCAACACCAGATCCTCGGCCGGGTCGCCGAACTCGTCGACGCCGGCAAGATTCGCAGCACTGTCAACCGTGAACTGGCTGGTTTCACGATCGAGAATCTTCGTACAGCACACCAGATCTCCGAATCCGGAGGGGCGATCGGCAAGGTGGTCCTCACGCGCTGACCACCGCGGATGAGCCGGCGAACTTCACCAGGTGGCGAGTAACTCCATGAGGTGTGCTTCGACGAGGGAGGGCCGGGGTGTGCGTGGTCCGGGTCGTGGTGGCCGGTAGTCGATGACGTGGCTGGTTTTCAACCATGATCGGCGCGCGTCATGTGGGCGT
This sequence comes from Gordonia hongkongensis, assembly GCF_023078355.1. Lineage (NCBI taxonomy): Bacteria > Bacillati > Actinomycetota > Actinomycetes > Mycobacteriales > Gordoniaceae > Gordonia > Gordonia hongkongensis. Next base: position 4,449,838 of record NZ_CP095552.1, on the reverse strand, counting down.
GACTCGTCGCCGGACGTGGTGCGTCCGTGGATCTCTCGCCGCACCTGTGCCAGGTGGGCCTGCAACCGCGTGGGTATGTCGGGCCGGCGGTTGATGTATTCGGGGTTGGGTGGGGCGCCGGGTTCGGCGTTCAATCGCCAGGCGCAGCGGCCTTCGTCTGGCCCGGACCGGACGATCCGGGTGGTGTACTGGCCGGGTTGGTCGCCGACCATCCGGTTGTGGCGGGGACAGGCAGGGGCGAGGTCATCGATGTCGGTGAGTCCGCCCTTGGCCCAGTCTCGTTCGGCGTGATGAAGCTCGATGTGGGTGGCGGGCTGATCGCAGCCGGGTGCCGAGCACACTTCCCCGTCGGGGCGGGCGAAAGAGACGAGGCGCTGTTCGCGGGTGGCCAGACGTCTGCCGCGCCCGAAGTGCAGCGGCACAGTGGTGGCGTCTTTGAAGATCGCCAACCACGGCTGGACGTCACCGGCCATCGCGATCAAGTCCCGGATGGGCAGCAGGGTACCGGTGACGGTCGTCGCCAGTCCGGCTTCGCGGACGAGGTCGCCGAGGTCGGCCTTGATGATCAGTTGCACGGGCAGGCCGCGGTGCGACGTGCCGAGAGTCCCGTCGGCGAAACCTGCGGCGAGTGCGGCGTCGAGCGCGTCGTGATTCGTTTGGGCGAGAGTGCGACCGTCGCGGTCAACTGCCGAGGCCAGGGCGTCAGGGTCGGCGGCACCGGCCGGCCCGCTGGGCGAGGCGGGGTCGTCGGGGTTGTTGAGTCCGGGTTTGCCCCACACGGCGAACATCATCGTGAGTCGGGCGGCGAGTGCGGGGGTCAGGGTGCCCGAGATTTTGGCTGTCCCGTCGGCTCGTTGCCGTCCGATCCACAGGCCGCGGCGTCGTTTCTGGTCGGTGTCGTCGGACAGTGTGCCATCGGGGTCGAGGTGGGCAAGCAGCCGCGCGCCGAGCTGGGTGATCTCGGCAGGCGTATGGGCTTCGGCGATCTCGGCCATCTGCCGTTCAGCGGCGACCTTGATGTCGTGGTCGACGGCGACCGGGATGCGGTCGAGGACATCGAGGGTGGCCTGCACGTGCGCGGTGCCGACCGCGCCTTGTGCGAAAGCTTCGGCGAGGCAGGGGTATTCGGGTGGGAGTACCTCGCCGCCGAGGCTGGTCCGGTGGGCGGTGGCGTCCATCTGCTTACGGCGGCGCATCGGGTTCGACACCCGTAACCGGTGCGTCATGTACTGCATGAGGGTGCGGCAGCCGGCCTTGCGGGGCAGGTCGCGAGCGACGGCCTGATCGATCTGCCGGTCACCGGCGACGGTCAGACGTGCGATGGCGCGTTCGGTCTCCGCGGCCACTTCAGCGAGTTCGGCATCGGTACACGGCGACAGATCCACGGTCTGCAACTTGTCGAGGGTGCGGTGGAGATCAGCCACCAACTCAACGGCACGCGGTTGCGGCGCTGTCGAATCGCCACCGACGTGTGTGGTGTCGGACATGACGGTCACCTCCCCCGAGAACCGTTGCTGCGAATGTAGGTTCGAGTGTACACCAATCCAGACGTGTGGAAAGGCCAAACATACTGCTGTGCAATGCTATTCGTTGACGTCGACTTGTCGGTGTCGTGTGGTAGGGGCCTCGGACGGAAGCTCTTCCCGCGATGCACGCGGCGACCTGTCCGACAGGACCACCGTCCGTCGATCAGCGCACGACCTCGCGATGCCCGGCGTCGAGCCGACGGGTCCAACCGCGGGCGTCCAGGTGCTCCAGTAGCGGAATCACCACGCGCCGAGTGGTTTCGAGCGCCTGGCGGGCGGCGCTGGTGGTGAACGGCTGATCGAGCAAGGCGAGGGTGCGCATCGCCAGGGCGGGCGCAGTCGGCAACAGCACGACACCGTCGCGCAATCGGAGAATCCGGCCCGTGCGCTCGGCGGCGGCGAGTTCTCGGGCGCCCAGGCCGAGTGCGGTGAGGTCATCGGCCTCGGGTGCACGGAACGGGTGGTCGGCGAGCCGGCGCTCCAGTGCGCTGACCGCGTCGTCGGCATCACCCAGGGAGGGCTTGTGACCCGGGACCGCCAGGTGCCCGTCGGACGACGACAGCTCGGCTTCCGAGATGACGGTCGCCAGCAGCGTCGTGTCCGGGAGCCCGAGCAGGGCAGGTGCGCCGGACGCGGACAGCCCCGCCGACAACGGATCTCGGTCGTGTAGATCGACAACGGCGGCGCGGAGTCGCTCGGCCCAGGCGGTGAGGGAGGTTTCGGCGACCCACCACTCGCCGATCACTCGTACGCCGTGGGGTGTGGGCTCGGCGTCGTCGACCAGGCCGAGTCGCGTCAGATCGGTGACGCGCATCGCGCCACGCCGATGCACTTCTTCGGCGGCCCCGGCGTCGTCGGACATTGCCGCCAGCAAGGCCGCGCGTCGCGTCGCGTCGCCCCGTCGGGTCAGCGCCGGGGGATCGGGGTGCAGCACGACGCCGCCGCCGACGATACGTTGGCCGGGATCGCGCAGGACCAGCCGATCGCCTCGCGACATCGGCACGGCGCGCGCGAGGGTCACACGCGCGTGGTCGCCGTCGAAGGGGCGCAACCGGACCGGTAGCGCCGCTGTGCCGATGTGCGCGACGAGGTGTTCCGGTGCCTCCTCGAAGGACATTCCGCTCACGCGCCGGACATCAGCGACAGCAGAGGTGTGCCAGGCTCCGGGCGTCACGAGTGCGTCGCCACGCGAGACGTCGTCGACGCCGACGCCGCGCAGATTGATCGCGACTCGGCTGACCGGGGCCGCGGTGGTGAGAGTTGCACCCTCGCTCTGCAATCCACGGACATCGAGTCGTCGGCGGCCGTCAACCGCGAGCAGGTCCAGGGTGTCGCCGACCGCGATCGTCCCGGCGGCCAGGGTGCCGGTGACGACCGTGCCGGCGCCGGTGCGGGTGAAGACCCGGTCGATCCAGAACCGGACACGCCCCGAGGTCGACGGCGATGACATCCCGGCCAAGACGGCGTCGAGCCGTGTGCGCAGTTCGTCGATTCCGACGCGATCGGGCGCCGACACCACGACCGCCGGCGCATCGGAAAGGCCGGTGCGGCTGAGGCGATCACGCGACAGATCGATCACTTCACGAACGCGGTCGGGCGAGGCCCGGTCGGCTCGGGTGATGACCAGCAGCCCGTACTCGATGCCGAGGGCGGCGACGGCATCACGGTGGTCGTCGGACTGGGCGCTCCATCCCTCGTCCGCGGCGACGACGAACAGGACGACGGGCGCCGGGCCCAGGCCGGCCAGCATGTTCGGGATGAACCGCTCTTGGCCGGGGACGTCGACGAAGGCCACGTCGGCACCGGAAGGCAGTGTGGTCCAGGCGAAACCGAGGTCGATCGTCAGCCCGCGGCGTCGTTCCTCCTCCCATCGGTCCGGCTCGATCCCGGTCAGAGCACGCACCAGTGTGGACTTCCCGTGGTCCACGTGTCCGGCGGTGGCCACCACGTACTTCACGAGCGCGACTTCACGACGCGCCCAGAGCCTGTCGGATCGCGGCGAGTACCCGCACGTCGTCGGCTTCGGGAACGCAGCGCAGGTCCACCAGACACGCGTCGTCGTGAACGCGGGGTAGGACGGCCGGATCGCCGACGCGTAGGCGGGCGGCCGTTGCGACCGGAAGCCGCACTGCCCACCCCGGCAGCGGCACGCCGGGTGCGCCACCGCCACCCACCCGTCCGTCATGGGCGACGATCGGGAATCCGACTGCCGTGCCCAGGGATTCGGTACGAACCCGAAGCCTGTCGGAATCGGCGTGGAGGTACTCCCAGACGGGGGTCGTGGCCCGCCGACGGTTGCCTCCATCGCAGCCAGTGCCAGCTTGTCCGCGCGAACCGCCCGTGCGAGAGGGTGTTTCGCGAGACGCTGAACGAGCGCCGCATCGCCGAGCAGGAGTCCGGCCTGCGGTCCGCCCAGGAGTTTGTCGCCGCTGGCGATGACGAGGTCGGCGCCGGAATCGAGTGTCGTGGTGGCGTCGGGTTCGTCGGGCAGCAGCGGGTCTGGCTGCAGGAGTCCGCTGCCGATGTCGGCGACGACGGGCACATCGTGCGCCCGGCCGAGGCCGCGTAGCTCGGAGAGCGAGGTCTCGCTGGTAAAACCCTCGACCCGGAAGTTGCTCGGATGCACCTTGAGGATCGCTCCGACGTCGTCGTCGGTGAGGGCGTCGGCGTAGTCGCGTGCGTGGGTGCGGTTGGTGGTGCCGACCTCGTGTAACCGGGCGCCTGTCGACGCGATCAGCTCGGTGAGCCGGAAGCCTGCGCCGATCTCGATCATCTCGCCACGACTGATGACGACTGCACGCCCGGCCGCCAGGGCGGTCGTCGCCAGTACCAGTGCGGCCGCACCGTTGTTGACCATCAGCGCGTCTTCCGCTGCGGGACAGGCTCGTAGGAGAGCGGCGCGGGTGGCCGCCCCGCGCTTCGACCGGGTGCCGGACTCGAGATCGAGTTCCACGTCGACGTAACCCGACGCCGCGCCGACGGCGTCGAGCGCCGCGGGTGACAGCGGTGCCCGCCCGAGGTTCGTGTGCACGACGACCCCGGTGGCGTTGAGCACGGGGCGGATCGACGAGGCATACGACGCGCTGACCGATTCCACGACGATCCGCTCGACGTCATCCGGTGGCGTCTCGCCGCGGCGGGCCGCGTCCTGGGCCTGGCGAATGATGTCGCGAATCGCTGTGTCGCCCAGTCGTGCTCGCGCCGCGGACACCGCGGGCAGGGCCAACAGCGCGTCGGTTCGCGGAATTCGACGGCGCGGATCGGTGACGGGGGCTTCGACACGGCTCCTCGCTTCGCTCGTCACCGGCTCAGCCGGCGGGGGTGGGCTCTCGCTTCGCTCGTCACCGGCTCAGCCGGCGGGGGTGGCTCTCGCTTCGCTCGTCACCGGCTCAGCCGGCGGGGGGTGGCTCTCGCTTCGCTCGTCACCGGCTCAGCCGGCGGGGGTTCACGGTCGACCCCTGGCGGAGGCGGACGGGAATCGAACCCGCCAGGCCGAGATACTCGACCTCCTCGGTTTTGAAGACCGGGGAGCCCACCAGGACCCATACGCCTCCATGCGGTCCCAACCTATCCGACGTGCGGCCGGTCAGTCCTGCCGGTGTGGCCAGTTGCCCTCGGTGATGAGTTCCTCGAAATGGCGGATCAACTTCGGGTTGAGATCGTCGTCGACGGCGCGCTCAAAATCGCCGTCCCACTTCGCGAACCACTCCTCGTCGCGCTTCATCAGGAAGATCGGCCAGCCGTGGGTGATGTCGAGTTCGTCGGCGTAGAGGTCGGTCGACCCGTCCTCTCGCATGTACCAGTAGTCGTGACCGGATTCCCAGAACGCCTGCAGCTCGCCGGCCGTGACGTAGTACTCGCCGTCTGCTTGCCTCATGTGCCCGATGGTAGCGATCGCCGGAGGACCGTATCGGTGATTGCCGGAGGGCTACCCTCGACACGGTGACCGTGCGAAGCGAGACACCCATCCGACTGACCGGCTACGCCCACGGCGGTGGATGCGCGTGCAAGATCCCGCCGGGCGAGCTCGAGCAGGCGGTCGCCGGGCTCACCGGCCAGGTCGGAGAGAACATCATCGTCGGGCTAGACGACGGGGACGACGCCGCGGCGGTGCGCATCCGCGACGACCTCGCGGTGCTCTCCACCGCCGACTTCTTCACCCCGGTCGTCGACGATCCGTACAACTGGGGCCGCATCGCCGCGGCCAACGCGCTGTCGGACATCTACGCCATGGGCGGCACCCCCGTCGTCGCGATCAACCTGGTCGGGTGGCCGCGGGAGGTGCTGCCGATGGAGCTGATGACCGAGGTGCTGCGCGGCGGTCTCGACGTCGGGGCGCAGGCCGCCTGTCCGGTGATCGGCGGGCACACCATCGACGATCCGGAACCCAAGTACGGCATGGCGGTGACCGGAGTGGCCGAACCCGGCCGCTTGTTGCGCAACGACGCGGCCGAGCCGGGGTTGCCCATCACCCTGACCAAACCGATCGGCGTCGGACTGTTGAACAACCGGCACAAGCAGACGGGCGAGGTGTTCGAGGAGGCGATCGCCCTGATGACGACGCTCAATCGCGATGCGTCGATTGCTGCGGTCGCGGCCGGCGTCCGTGCGGCGACCGACGTGACCGGCTTCGGTCTACTCGGGCATCTGCACAAACTGTGCCGCGCGTCGGGCGTCGGCGCGGTAGTCGACCGCGCTTCGGTGCCGGCCGTGAGCGGCGCGGACGAGGCCCTGCGTGACGGGTTCGTGTCGGGGGGTACCCGCCGCAACCTGGACTGGGTACGGCCTCACCTCACGGTCGATTCCGGTGTCTCCGACGACGACCTGCTGTTCCTCGCGGACGCACAGACCTCGGGCGGGCTGCTCGTGGTCGGCGAGGTCCCGGGCTACCCGGTGATCGGTGAGACGGTGGCGGGGACGGGTATCCGGGTTCGCTGACTCGGTCGCGAAGGCCCTTCGTGACGCGCCCTCCGCAAGCTCCGGGCGCTCCTCAGGGAGGGGGGGGGGGGGGGGTGGGCCTTAGCCCTCCGCAAGCTCCGGGCGCTCCTCAGGGAGCGGGGCCTGGCGGCCGTTGTGGACCACGAAAGAACACTCGTGAACGTCCGAAAAACATGCTCCCTGAGGTGCGAGCGAAGCGAGCCACGAAGGGTCACGCAACGTGTCTCACCAGGCCCTTCGTGGCTCGTCGACCTCGACGCGCTCCTTCGTCGCTTGCTCGGCCCGGCGGCTTGCGCTCCTCGCACCTCAGGGAGCAATGGGGACCGCCTTTTTCGGATAGAGAGCGGAGGGGTGGCGCTTGCGCTCAGGAGCGGAGTGCGGCGCTGGCGCTCAGGGAGCAGCGGGTGGCGGCGCTCCTCAGTGGGCACCGCTCAGGGCGCGGGCGGCCCGGTGGTGATCGAGTCGTCGGTGATTCCCGCGGCGCGACGGGCCGCGAGGCGGCGCTTCTGTGGCTCGATCGTGTAGCGGGGGTTCTTGGCCGACTCGATGCCGGCGTCGAAGACGCCGAATCGCGTGCAGGCCGACGCGGCGAGCAGTGCGAGTCCCGAGACGACCGCCAGGGGGCGGGAACGCCCGCTGAGCAACGTGCCCACTCCGCCGGCGACGGCGAGTCGCTCGCTCCAGCGCAGCAGGGTGCCGGCCTTGCCGTGGTGGAGCGGTTCGGCGGCGACCGGGTCCATCCGTCGCTCCGTGAGTCGCATCGCCACGAGGTCGCCGACCACGCCCAGCGCCGCGAGCGTCCGTGCCGGCCCGGCCTGACCGACCGGCGTGGTGACCAGCGCCAGCCCGCTCGACGCCAGGCTCGCGGAACTGACGAACACGAACGGCAGGTCCCGGTGCATGGCGTTCCAGGTCGGCACGGCGGTATCGGAGAGCAGCACCGCGGTGTACACCGCGAGCGGCGGACCCGCCAGGCCGGCGGCCAGCCCGGCGGGGGCCTCGACGGCGCGCAACACCGCACGAAGCGGCCCGAGCGGCAGCCGCGCACCGGTCATCCGGTCGACCTCGGCGACCGCCGCGACACCGAGTGCCCCGCTGAACGCCGACAGGATCCAGGAACCGACGCTCATCGGCGACGTCACCTTGAACGTGCGCAACATGTTGTAGAACCGGTCCGGCCGTCCGAGGTCGGCGACGAGCGCGATCCCGCCCAGACCCACGGCACCCAGACCACTGAGGCGGGCGTTGCGGCGCAACGCGTCCCGCCCGGTGAGCTGGGCCCCGGCGGCCAGGACGCCGGAGCCGCCGGCGACACCGCCGAGAAACAGGTAGGCGGCCACCTTCTCGTCCCAGGGTGGTGGCTTGACGACGGGATGCCCGTAATACGAGGTGAATTCGGCATCGGGCACCATCGACATCTCGCGGTTGCCGTCGCCCTGACCGAAACCTCCACCCGGCCTTCGCTTTCCGCCGCGGCCGAAACCCCGGCCGCGCCGCCGGGGCGGCTCCGGCGGACGGAAGGAGTCGAATTCCGACGAGGTCATCGGCCGCCCCGCAGGAACGAGAGTGCGGCGGCGGCCAGCATTCCGGCCGCCGCGATCCCGGCGCGCTTGTACATGGCCGGCAGGTCCGCGGTGCACACCCGCGGGTCCGGCGGCAGTCCGTAGACTTCCGGCTCGTCGAGCAGCAGGAACACCGATCCGGTGCCGCCGACACCGTCGTTCGGGTTGGCGCCGTAGAGCCGCGCCTCGGTCATGCCCTGCTCGTGCAGCGCCCGGACGCGGGCGTGCGCGTCGTCGACGAGGTCGTCGTGGTCGCCGAACTTGATCGACGTGGTCGGGCAGGTCTTCGCGCAAGCCGGTGTCTCGTCGTCGAGCAACCGGTCGTAGCAGAGCGTGCACTTCTGCGCGACACCGCGTTTGGGCACCTCGGGCTGCTCGCCCTTGCGTTCGCCGGAGCGGGTCGTCGGCGCGGCGGTGCCGTCGGCCCGGCGCTCGACGACGCCGAACGGACATCCGGCCACGCACGTCCCGCAGCCGTTGCAGACGTCGTCCTGGATCACGACGGTGCCGAACTCGGTGCGGAACAGCGCGCCCGTCGGACAGACGTCGAGGCACCCGGCGTGCGTGCAGTGCTTGCAGACGTCCGACGACATCAGCCAGCGGAACTCGGGGGTGTCGGGGACTTCGACTCGGCTCGTCGCTTCGCTCCTCGCCGGCTCAGCCGGCAGGGGAGAGGGCCTGGTCGGCAGAGACGAACGATCTTCAGGCGAGGAGCCGGGCATCGCGGGCATCCCGAGTCCGACGAGCGCACGCCCGGACTCGCGGGCCTCGGCGATGCGCTCGGAATTCTGCTCGATGAAGGCGACGTGGCGCCAGGTGCTCGCGCCGAGGGCGACGGTGTTGTCGTACGACATCCCGGTGAGGGCGAGGTCGCCGTCGCGCGGGTTGCCGTTCCATTCCTTGCACGCCACCTCGCAGGCCTTGCAGCCGATACAGATCGAGGTGTCGGTGAAGAACCCCTTGCGCTCCTCGTGGGTGCTCCAGTGCGCGTCGGCGCTGGGATCGGATGGCCCGGACAGCTGTCCCATCTATTCCTCCGCCTTCCCGGTGATGTGCTGGTTGTCGGTCTCGACGGTGACCCCGGCCCGCTCCTGGTAGGCGCGCACCAGGTCGAGCAGTGCCCGGCCTTGCGGGCGGCGCCCGGCGATGACGTCGCACGAGCCCACCTTGGATTCCTGGATCTGCACGTTCGGATCCAGTGTGACCCCGATCAGATCGTTGGCGGCGTCGCCGCTGACGACGGCGTCGGAACCCACGCCCCAGTGATAGGGAAGACCCACCTGATGCACCTGCCGGCCGTTGATGGTCAGCGGCATCATGCGATCGGTCACCAGCACCCGCGCCTCGATCGCAGCGCGCGGCGACACGATCGTCGCCCAGCCCTCGTTGGTGAGGCCCCGCTCTTCGGCGAGTTCGGGTGAGATCTCGCAGAACATCTCCGGCTGCAGTTCCGACAGGTACGGCGTCCATCGGCTCATGCCACCCGCGGTGTGGTGCTCGGTGAGGCGGTACGTCGTGAACACGAACGGGTACACCTCGGAACCGGGGCTCTCGCCGCTGGGTGCGTCGAGATTGTCCGTGCGGGGGAACAGGACTCGCGATGGCGACTGCTGCTGGGGGTACAGCGCGTTGACCACCGGGGATTCCTGCGGTTCGTAGTGCGTCGGCAACGGGCCGTCGACCAGCCCGCGCGGGGCGTAGAGCCAGCCCTTCCCGTCGGCCTGCATGACGAACGGGTCGTCGCCGCAGAGGGCGTCGACGCCGCCGACCGACGGGTCGGGACGAGCGTCGGGAGCCAGGTCGACCGGGAAGTCGGGCACGTCGGGCCCGACCCACCGCCCGGCGTCGGCGTCCCATTCCATGTACCGCTTGCGTTCGCTCCACGGCCGGCCGTCGGGGTCGGCCGATGCGCGGTTGTAGAGGATTCGACGATCCGCCGGCCACACCCAGCCCCACTCGTGCTGGGTGACGCCACCACCGCCCTGCGGGACCCGGCGGGCGGCCAGGTTCGACGGCCCGTCGGTGTCCGCGCCGGTGTAGACCCCGGTGTAGATCCAGCAGCCGCCCGCGGTCGAGCCGTCGCGCTTCATCTGGGTGTAGGACGTGAGGTTCGTGCCGGCGTCTTCGCCGGTCACGTGGTAGCCGTTGATCTCCGACAGCACCGCTTCGGGGTCGGGGTTGCCGTGGTCGTCGAGGGGATAGTCCCATGTGACGTCGAGCAGCGGGCGGTCACGTTCGTCGGTCGACTCGGCGAGGCGTTCGCGGATGCGCCGCCCGAGCTCGAAGAAGAAGTCCATCTCGCTCTGGCACTGACCCGGTGGCTCGACCGCCTGGTGGCGCCACTGCACCATGCGCTGGGTCTGCGTGAACGAGCCGGCCTTCTCCACATGCGTGGCCGCGGGGAGGAAGAACACCTCGGTGGCGATGTCCTCGGTGCGCAGCTCGCCGGACTCGATCTCCGGGCCCTCCTTCCACCAGGTGGCCGTCTCGATCATGTTGAGGTCGCGGACGACGAGCCATTTGAGGTGCGACATCGCCATCCGCGCCTGGCGCCCGTTGGCCGATCCGACCGCCGGGTTCTGGCCGAGGACGAAGTAACCGTCGACCTTGTCGGCGAGCATGTCGACCGTCGTCTGGAAGGTCCCGGCGGGCCCGGTGAGCCGGGGCAGGTAGTCGTAACACCAGTCGTTCTCGGCGGTTGCGGCATCCCCGAACCACGCCTTGAGAAGACTCACCATGTAGTCCTCGGCGTTGGCCCAGAAACCCTTCTCGGCCTTCGACGTGATCGCGTCGATGTAGTCGGCGAAACTGTCATGCTTGCCCGCCGAGGGCATCGGCAGATACCCGGGCAGCAGGTTGAACAGCGTCGGGATGTCGGTGGACCCCTGGATGCTCGCGTGTCCGCGGAGGGCCATGATGCCGCCGCCGGGGCGCCCGACGTTGCCGAGCAGGAGTTGCAGAACCGACGCGGCGCGGATGAACTGCGCGCCGAAGGTGTGCTGGGTCCAGCCGGTCGCGTACCCGAAGCACGTGGTGCGCTCGCGGCCGGAGTTGTCGGTGACGGCCCGGGCCAGATACTCGAAGTCGCGCACCGAGATCCCGCACATGTCGCGCACCATCTCGGGTGTGTAGCGCGAGTAGTGACGCTTGACGATCTGGAACACGCTGCGCGGGTGTTCCAGGGTGTCGTCGCGCACTGTCGCCCCGTGCTCCAGCGGCGGCCCGCCCGAGCCGTGCTCGTGCCCCACCGCGCGGTCCTTCACCCGCGGCCCGTCGTCCGGGTGGCCGGGCGACTCGACCTTGCCGTCCTCGCTGTCGCGGCCACCGTCGTCGGAGTGGGTGGACGGTTCCTCGTAAGCCCAACTGGTGGCGTCGTATTCGCCGGTCTCCGGATTGAAGCCGGAGAACAGGCCGTCGAGATCCTCGGTGTCGCGGAAGTCCGCGGCGATCAGGGTGGCGGCGTTCGTGTACGCGACGACGTACTCGCGGAAGTACTTCTCGTGCGTGATGGCGTAGTTGATCAGCGCACCGAGCAGGACGACGTCAGAGCCGGCCCGGATGGAGATGTGCCGGTCGGCCACCGCAGAGGTACGGGTGAAACGCGGATCGACGTGAATGATCGTCGCGCCCTTGGCCTTCGCCTCTGACACCCACTGGAAACCCACTGGGTGCGCCTCGGCCATGTTGCCGCCCATGAGAACGATGCAATCGGCGTTGGCCATGTCCTGCAGTGATTGCGTGGCGCCGCCGCGTCCGAACGAGGCCCCCAGACCGGGAACCGTGGCGGAGTGTCATATGCGGGCCTGGTTCTCGATCTGGATCGCGCCCGCCGCGGTGAAGAGCTTCTTGATCAGATAGTTCTCTTCGTTGTCGAGGGTGGCACCGCCGAGCGAGGCGACACCGGTGGTCCGCCGGAGCAGCCGGCCCTCGTCGTCGCGGTCCTGCCAGCCACGGCGTCGGGCCTCGAGGAAACGGTCGGCGATCATGTCGATCGCGGTGTCGCGATCCAGGTCCTGCCATTCGGTCGCGTATGGGGCCCGATAGCGGATGGAGGTCTGCCGCATCGGGTTGTTGACCAACTGCTCGCTCGACGCGCCCTTGGGACAGAGGCGCCCGCGGGAGATCGGGGAGTCCGGGTCGCCCTCGATCTGGACCACCCGCTCGTCCTTGACGTACACCTTCTGCCCGCAACCCACCGCGCAGAACGGGCACACGCTCTGGACCACACGGTCCGCGGCGGCGGTGCGCGGTTCGATGCCGCGTGTCCTCGCCGAGGTGACCGCCGGTCCGCGTCCGAAGACGTCGCCCGACCGCAACTGGCGGAACACCGGCCATTCGAGGGGGCTGAAGGCTGGCACCCGTCCGAGTCTAGACCTCATCGTCTGCGGTTGCGTCTCGACCGTTGCTATCGTGGCGGGTGGAGTGCCGGGAAGTCTGGTCGGCTGCACGTGTGTCGTTGTCATCCCTTGCCGGGCTGATCATCGATGCCGTGTGCCGTGAAGACGCGCCGATGGGATTTCCTGATGACCACCGCATACAAGACCGAATCCGGCCGCGACGTAATCCGACGATGGTGCGAGATCCGGTTGTCGGCAGCAGATTGTGTTGCCGCGCAATGGGAAGTCCAGACGTCGGCGGGGCGGACCAGGATCGTTGCATCCCGGTCTCTCGACCCCGGGACGGCGGCACCCGCCGACCGGCGCACTGTCGTCGTGGTGCCGGGTACGAACATGAACTCGGCGACGATGATCCCGCTGCTGTCCGAACTCGCGCGGAACAACGACGTCATCAGTCTGGACGTGCCCGGCCAGCCGGGGACAAGTGCACCGGAACGTCCGCGGCGACGCGGTCGGATCCCTGCCTACGGGCGGTGGCTCGACGAGGTGCTCGGCGCGACGGTCGCCCATCCGGTGATCGTGCTGGGTCACTCGCTCGGGGCGGCGATCGCGTTGGCCGGTGCCTCATCGCTGATCGCCGGACGCCTACTCGTGTCACCTGCGGGCATCACCCGTTTGGCGGTCTCGCCTCGGACATTGCGCACAACCGTCTCATGGCTGGCCTCGCCTCGGCCGGAACGCTCGTATGATCTGCTGCGAATGATGACGGCGCCGGACAGAAACGTCGATCCCGCGCTGATCGCATGGATGGATCTGGTTGCCGGACACTGCCGTACGAGTCTGGCGCCGGGGCCGTCTGATGAATTGCCGACGGACCGCCCCTTGATGGTGGTCTCCGGCGACCATGACGTCTTCCTGCCGACACGGCGGCTGGCTGAGGTGGTACATGCGCGGCTCGGCGTCGAGCTGAAAGTCCTGGACGACTGCGGCCACCTGGCTCCGCACGATCAGCCGAAGCGGATCGCAGAACTTCTCGACCGTCTCAACCGGGAGCTCGTCACCCGCCCGGATGACAGGCACGACTACGTCAGTGCTGCGCGGCCGTGACATCCGTGCCGCGCGGGACGAGCGCGAAGACGGCCACGGCGACGGCGACGAGCGTGACCCCGCCGACCAGGCTCGTCTGCTGCATGGCGTCGGTGAACGCGGCCGCCGCCCGCTCCGCGAGGCCCGGTGCTCCGGCGGCTTCGGCGAGACCCATGGCGGCGCCGAGGGATTCGCCGGCCGCGTCGGTCACCTCGGCGGGTACGCCGGGGACGGGCTCGGCCGTCAGCGTGGTCCGGTAGAGGATCGACGCCACGCTGCCGAGGATCGCGACACCGAGCACATTGCCCAGGTCGTAGGCGGTCTCTTCCAGCGCGGCGGCGTTGCCCGCCTTGGCATCCGGGGTGCCGGCCATGATCATCGCCGATGCGATGGCCAGTGATCCGATGCCGAATCCGACAAGCACCTGAGCGGTGGCGACGGTGCTGTAGGAGAGCCCGTCGGAACCGAGGAACATCAGCGCCATCCCGACGCCGGCGATGCCGATGCCGCCGGCCACGACGGCTCGGGCGCCGATCATCCGGGAGAGCGGGGCGGCGATCATCGAGGACACGATCGCCGCTCCCGCCACCGGCAACAGCCGCACACCGGCCGCGATCGGGGAGTGGCCCTCGACCAACTGGAGCCACTGGGCCAGCAGCAACAGCGCCGCCGCGAGTCCGAACATCGAGCCGAGCGCGGCGAGAACACCCGCACTGAACGGCCGGCTGCGGAACAACGAGACGTCGAGCAGCGGCTCGGTGCGTCGCATGCAGCGTCGGACGAACAGGGCCAGGATGAGGACCGCGCCGATCAGGGCCACCCAGGCGGCCGGTGCGAGGAGGCTCTCCTCCTTGGCGAACCGCTTGATGGCCCAGACCAGGGCGACCATGCCGGCGATCGACATCAGCGCACCGACGGCGTCCCACCGGCCCGGCTGCGGGTGCTTCGACTCCGGCAGGATCAGCACGGCGGCCACGATGGCGACCGCCATCAGCGGGACGTTGACGAGGAACGCGGCGCGCCACGAGAAGTACTCGAGCAGAACCCCGCCGACGATCGGGCCGACGGCCGCACCGAGGCCCGACACCGCGGCCCAGAGCCCGAGGGCGGTCGCACGCTCGGCGGGGTCGGTGAAGATGCTGCGCAGCAGGGACAACGTGGTCGGCATGATCATCGCGCCGCCGACGCCCAGCAGCACCCGGACCGCGATCACCGCCTCGGGTGACTCGGCCAGCAGGACCAGTGCCGAGGCCCCACCGAACACCGCGAAGCCGGTGACCAGCATCCGTTTTCGGCCCCACCGGTCGGCCAGTGAACTCATGGAGAGCAGCAGGCCGGCCAGGACGAGCGAGTAGGCGTCGATGATCCACAGCTGCTGATCGGCGGTCGGGCGCAGGTCGCCGGCCAGGTCGGGGAGTGCGACGTTGAGGATCGTGAGGTCGACGGTGATGACCAGCAGGCTGGCCGACAACACGGCGGCCGACGCCCATCGGCGCCGGAAGGACAGGCCGTCTGCGCTGGTGGTCTCGGTGGCGGATCGCTGGGTCATCGTCGGCTCCGGTCGTGCTCGGGGGAGGGCAGCCCGGTCAGGGCCGTCAGGGTGGCGGTCAGGTCGTCGAAAGACAGCGGCGTCCCGTAGAGGAGTGCGTGCATGGCCACGCCGTCGGTGTACGCGGCGATCGCGCGAGCGGCCGTCTGCCCGACGTGCGGGATGAGGATTTCGACCAGCCCGTCGGGCCAGCGAACCGCGAGCGGGCGGAGCGCGGGATCGAGGACGGCGGCCGACACGAGCGCGAGGTCGGCGCGGATCAACCGCTCGTCCGACAGATAGTCGTGGAGCGTCTCGGCGAAGACCGCCGCGGCTGGGCCGTGTTCGGCGAGGGTCTCGGCCACCTCGGCCAGGCCGGAGTCGATGTCGTCGGCCAGGCGGGCGAGCGCTGCCTCGCGCAGATCGTCGAGCGTGGCGAAGTACTGCGTCGTCGAACCGAGCGGCACACCGGCACGTTTCGCGACAAGCCGGTGGGTGAGCCCCTCGGAGCCCACCTCGGTGATGAGCGTGGCGGCGGCCTCGACAATGGTGCGTCGCCGTTCCTCGGGATCTCGTCGGCGGCGGGGCGCTGCCTCCGTCATGACTGTCCTCTCAAGCTAATGTACGGATGTACATGTACAAACGTACACTAGCGCTTCGTGGGTTTGCCTGTCGAGTGCTGGCATCATGCGACCATGGCGGTGAACAGGATCGATGCGGTCGAGCTGCCCCGGACGGCGCTCGGCGACTTCTTGTCGTCGTCGGCCTTCGCGGAGATGCTCGACCCGGACGACGAGCGCACGTCCTCCCGCGGTGCGGCGGCCCGGCGCGCCGAGGTCGCCGATGTGGTGCGCGCCGTCGACCGTTTCGCCGGCCGGCGATTCGTCGACCGGGAGCGCGCCGGCGAGGTCGTCTTCGGCGGGATCACCGCCGGGGGGCTCGGGGTCCGTCCTTCGGTGGTCGACGAGGTCCTCGCCCTGCTGCGGCCGGTCGGGGTCCCCGCGCCCGGCGCCCCGAAACCTGTTCCCCACGAAGCGCAAACGGTGCTCGGTAGTTACGTCTATGCACTGGTCGATCCGCGTGACGCCACGGTGTTCCACGTCGACGCCGGCCGCGGGAACCGCGTGTACCGCCATACCGCCGCCGCGCTGGCGGGCGACGCACCCGACCCTGCCGACATCGTCGGCGACGACGATCCGGCCGAGGTCGCGGCCGCCATCTCCGAGCGCATCCGCGACATCGACGCCGACGGGTTCGGCGTCGAACACTGGATTCTGCGGTACGACGTCGGTTCCCTCGATTCAGCTGCAGCGCACGCGCTTTCGCTACGGCGCACGGTAGTCGACGTCGTCGCTCTGGCCGGATCGGCACTTCCGGAGACGCCGGATGCGCAGGGGCCGTGGCGCATCGAGGAGCTGATCCTGCGACATGCGGCGCTGGTGTCGCCGCCGTTGCCCGACGTGTGCGTGCTGGTGAAGGTCGACGAGTCCGCCCGCAGCGACGCCACTGCCGAGGTGATCTACGAATCCGCTCGCAGCGCTTGGCGTGCGGGGCCGCACCGGACCGTCCCCGATCTACCGGTGCTGGTGTTCGCCGACGATCTCGTCCGGGCCGTCCATCGTGTCGACTACTGGGAGTCCTACCGCGACGACGATGGCAATCTCGATCCGAAGCGGTGGGTGTACACCGGGAGACCCGACGCCGAACTCGAGGCCCGATATGTGGGCACCAGCCTGCGTGAGGTCCGCGAACGGCGCGGTGGCAAATGGAATTCGTCGGGATGGCACCCGTACGGACACGTTCCCTGAGCCTGTTCGTTGGAACAAAATCGCCTGTCGTGATCCGACGAGGGACGCGCGGTCTGGTAGTACTCGCGGCATCGTCCATCGACAGAAAGCCGGCGCATGTCCTCGGATCGACGCAGTTCATTCGACCACCGCACCGCCCTGATCACCGGCGCCTCCGCCGGGATCGGCAAGACGTTCGCGGAACAACTCGCCGCGGAAGGGTACGACCTACTGCTGGTCGCCCGTCGGGCCGAACGGCTCGACGAGTTGTCCGAGCGACTACATCGCGAGCACGGCGTTCGCTGTGAGGTGTTTGCCGGGGATCTGTCCGAACCCGGCACGCCGGCCGCGATCATCGAGCGCGCCGATGAACTAGGGCTGGACATCGACGTGCTGATCAACAACGCCGGGATGTCGCTGAGCACCAAGTTCGCCGAGACGCCGTGGGGGGAGGTCGGAGGGCAGCTGCAATTGATGCTGACCTCGCTGACCGAGCTGTCCCACCGCGTGCTCCCGGGGATGAAGAAGCGCCGGTGGGGGCGGATCGTGAACGTCTCGTCCATCACGGCGCTGCTGCCTCCGGCGGAGGGCCTGCTCTACTCCGCGATCAAGTCGTATGTGCTGCTGATGTCCCAGTCCCTGGACATGGAACTGAAATCGCACGGCATCCACGTGACGGCGCTCTGTCCCGGTTTCACCAGGAGTGAGTTCCACGATGCGATGGGTGCGGAGACCCGCGAGACCGCCGATCGCCTGCCCGGCGTGCTGTGGCAGGAGCCGGAGGACGTCGTGCGCGAGGGGTGGAACGCGGTGATGAAGGGCGACGCGGTGTGCGTGACCGGCATGGTGAACAAGCTGGTCACGACGGCCGTGCGTCCCATTCCGCCGGGTATCCAGTACTTCCTCGGCCGGACGCTCAATCCGTTCAAGTAGGCGCCGGGCGGTTTCACTTCTTGGTGCGCCGACTCCCGCCGTGCCAGTCCTCCTCGACACCCGCCTCGCCGTCGGTCACTCCGAAGGCCCGCAGTTGTGGCTTCTCCCGCAGGCTCCGCTTGAGCTCGGCGAAACCCGGGAAACTCGCCAGGCCGATCACGTGGTCCCACAGGACGACCGCGTCGTCGTCACCTGGTAGACGGCTGATGACGGGCCCGAAGAAGGCAACTCCCTCCGGCGGCTGGAAGTGGATGATCGGCGTACCCACGTCGCGACCCGTCAGCGACAGGGCCTCGTCGGTCTCGGTTTGGATCTCCGCGTCGAACTCGGCGTCGTCGAGGGCGTCCAGGTGGTGCGCGGGTAGCCCGAGCTCATCCAGCACGGGCCCGAGGAACTCCGCGGTACCGCGGAAGTCGGTGGCGTCCACGGTGTAGGAACCGGTGTGCGCGTCGAAGATTCGTGTACCCAGGGCCTCGTAGAGCGGACCGATGGCGGCCGGTCCGTGTTCGCGGCGGATGCTCGCCGCCACGCGCAGAAGACGGAGCCCGGCGGTGTGCCCGGCCTCGTACTCCGGCGGGAACTGCGCGTCGTAATCGACGTGTGCGTTCAGCAGACGTAGCGAGATGAACCGCCATTCCACCGTGTAGTCCCGCTGGGCCTGTACCTTTCGCACCCATTTGCTCGTCATCCAGGCGAACGGACAGACGGGATCGAAGTAGAAGTTGACGTCGGCCACGATTCGACGGTAGACGACGGGACAGTCCTAGGTGTCGGCAGAAGCCGCGAACAACTGGTCGCCTAACCGGTACCGCTCGACTGAGTGACAGGTGAGCCTATGACGGGCTCGTTGGGATGGAGGAGGTGCTGCACAGTAGCGAGTGACGGCTGATCGAGTGGACCGGTGTAGAGCTCGGGTGCCCAGTCATACACGCCCCGTAATCAGCCGGGGTGGGCGAAGCCGAAGCTGAAGAAGAATGGTTCAGGCGGACCACTGCGAGACCAATCTCATTCGTTCACCTCCGGCAGGACCGGAGCCGACGCGGATATCGAGGTCAATCGGAGTCCGGGTCAGGTGGAACGATTGCGGAGTAGTAGCGGTCTGCGAGAGAAGGAGTGACGGTGGAAGGGTTCTTCGTGCTGCTCACGCCACCGGTCGCCCTCGCGCTCATGTTCTGGGCGTGGACCATCTGGCTATCCTTCAGAGCCGCTGGCCGAAACATCCGACGATCTTCGGCCGCAGTTTCTGCGGTGCTGGCGATCTGCGGGGCAATTGCTTTCCTCGCGTTGACCAGTCTCGACGATTACAACGACTACCCCGGTCACACGTGTTCGGTGCGTGATGGGTTTGTACCCGTCGGCTTTCCGCCTGAGCAACTACCACCGCCGCCTCGAGACGTGGTGAGCACATTCCATCCCAGCCTCGACTGGTCTCACCGATTCGAGCTCCTTCCCCTCGGCGTGCGCTGCACCTACTGGATTCGAGACGACCCCCGCATCACAATGAGCACCCACAGCCCCTGGCCGTACTCGGTGTGCAGCTACGGAGCGCTCGTCGTTGCCTTCGTCCAGGCCATCCGAGTCGTCAATCCCGACCTGCTCAGACGCGGTGCGCCGCCGCGGCCAGCGCGTGCAGGTGATGGCGGGCAGATGTAGGCGTGCCACAGTTGATGAGTGCGTACCAAGGTGTTGTTTTTCTGGGTGCTCGGTGGAATCATCACCGCCTTCGCCGCCGCGATCGTGCTCATCGGTGCCGCTGGTTGGCTCACTCTTCGCTCGTCGTGGTTCGAGGACAGCTTGTCCAAGGTGTCGGTCACAGAAGACGCCGACGGGGCTGAACGGATCGCCGAAGCCATGGGTGTTCACCTGAACGACAGTGCCATCGACTACGGGGAAGTGACATCGCAGTTGCAAGGCAAACCGAGTGCTT
Organism: Gordonia hongkongensis; assembly: GCF_023078355.1. Lineage (NCBI taxonomy): Bacteria > Bacillati > Actinomycetota > Actinomycetes > Mycobacteriales > Gordoniaceae > Gordonia > Gordonia hongkongensis. The sequence goes on along the minus strand of NZ_CP095552.1, from coordinate 4,430,214 downwards.
ACCTCGTCGTGAAAGCGGACAGTGCGATGCTGCGCGACAGGATCATTCGGCAGTCACGGCTGCGCTGTGCGACCACCGATCCGCCGAATATGGCGTCGATGCGCTCACCGTCGAGGCACGGTCCGCCGCGCTCACCGACTCTGATGGCATGTGGTCGGCCGGCTGGCGACTACAACGACCCGGCGTCAGCGGGGAGTGGGGCGGTCATCTCACCGTGTGGTTCGACCCCCAGGCGGGTGACCGCAGCACATGGCTCTACATTTCCGCCGCCCCATTCTGATCGAACGGGTGCAGCACGCTTCGCGTAGTTCGTACAGCGCCACTCGAACTAATGACGACCCGCCTGTGAGGGCCGACCGTAATGATGGATGAGTGAATTTCGATGGCATGATCCCCGTGCAGGCGGTGCGCTCGTCGACACGGTCGTCCTCCTCGACAAGGCCGTCGGGTAGGGCTTCCCGCGGCGATTAGATTGTGGATGTGCTGATGGCCACGGCCGGACTATCCGAATGCGCTGCTGATTGCCGCGCGGACAACTGGCCGTTCTATATCGGTTTCGCGTTGTTTGTGTTGTTCTGCGTCTGGATCACCTTGTCGATGTTCGCGACTGTCGACGTCATCAGTCGTCACATCGGGCCCCGTCGCAGTGCGACGTGGGTCGGCGTTGTGTGGCTTGTTCAGCGTTTGGAACGGTGTCACCGAGGCCGCGGCGGTGTCGGTCTCGCGATGAGCGGGGCCACTAGACTCAAGGCGTGACCGGAGCCGACGATTCGACACGTGACCGCGACGGTCTCCCGGATCCCGGTCCGACTGACGACGATGCGACATCCGACGCGGACGAACCCTCCGCAGCGAACGATAGAACCGGTGGGTCGACCCGTCGTCGGGGCGACCGGCTTCCCGTCCGACGCGACGATCCCGACCGTCCCGGACCCGGGCGCCGGATGGCCGACCTGCTGGCCCGCACCGACTCCAGCGCCGGGGTCGTCAAGGCGGCTCGCGCCGCACGAGATCTGATCCCGCACGACGAGAGCCCGATCACCGGGCCGCGTGCATCCGACCGCGTGGCACGCCTCATCAGCGAGTCCCGGCCCGAAAAACCCAGTGCCATACGAGAGCTCGGCCTCGCATCGATCCAGGTGTGGCAGGCGTTGGTGACCACACGACGTCGTCGATCCGAACGCACCCCAGTCCCCGCCACCATCTTGTTCACCGATCTCGTCGGATTCTCGACGTGGGCCCTGCATGCCGGAGACGACCAGGTCCTCCAACTCCTGCGCGACGTCAACGGCGTCACCGAGAACATCGTGCGCAGCCGCGGCGGACGCATCGTCAAACATCTCGGCGACGGGACGATGGCCGTGTTCATCGACGGTGTCGAAGCGATCGAGGCCGGTCACGAGGTGATCGTCGCCGTGAGTGCCCTGACGGTCGGGGACTACCGGCCACAGCTGCGAGCCGGTCTCCACACCGGCGAACCGCGGGCGGTCGGTGACGATTTCCTCGGTGTCGATGTGAACGTCGCCGCTCGGGTCGCGGCAGCGGCGGGAGCCGGTGAGCTGTTGGCCAGCGGAGCGACCGTCGAGGCCGCCGGCGCCGATCGGTACGCCACTCGTCGTCGGCGATTCCGCGCCAAGGGGGTACCGCGCGACATCGAGGTGTTCGCCGTCGTGCCCCGCTACTCCGACTGACCGATCCCCGGCCTGTTTGCTAGCAGCGTGTGTACGCCGAAGAGATCGAGAGGACTACGTGCGGCCGCGCCGAGCTTCACGGGGCGATAGACGCGTTGCCTGTGCCCGCCGACACGCACGATGGGCGCACGACGGGCCGTGACACCGCACGACTGGTCAACCCCGGCTGCGGTTCCAATCCTCGAGGATGTTGTCGATCGCATGCACTACTCCGCAGTCCGGATGTCGTTGTCGCGACGAATAGTTCGGGCCAGCGTCTGAACCAGTTCGAATGGGTCTGACGAGTCGGCGTGGGTCTCACTCGAGACCCACGCCGGCTTCCAGTCAGCGCTGCGCGGCGGCGAGTGCCTCGTTGAACGTCGTGCTCGGACGCATGACGGCGGCGGTCTTGTCCCAGTCGGGGTAGTAGTAGCCGCCGATGTCGACCTGCTCGCCCTGCACCGCGTTGAGCTCCTCGACGATCTTGTCCTCGTTGGCCGCGAGGGTTTCGGCCAGCGACGAGAAGTGCTTCGCGAGCTCGTCGTCCTCGGTCTGCGCGGCGAGTTCCTGCGCCCAGTAGAGCGCCAGGTAGAACTGGCTGCCGCGGTTGTCGAGTTCGCCGGTCTTGCGCGACGGTCCCTTGTCGTTCTCGAGCAGCTTGCCGGTGGCGGTGTCGAGGGCCTTCGCGAGGAGAACGGCGCGCTTGTCGTCGAACTTCTTGCCCACGTCCTCGAGGCTCACCGCGAGCGCGAGGAACTCGCCGAGCGAGTCCCAGCGGAGGTGGTTCTCCTCGATGAGCTGCTTGACGTGCTTCGGCGCTGAACCGCCCGCGCCGGTCTCGTAGAGTCCGCCGCCGGCCATCAGCGGGACGATCGACAGCATCTTGGCGCTGGTGCCGAGTTCCAGGATCGGGAACAGGTCGGTCAGGTAGTCGCGCAGGATGTTGCCCGTGGCCGAGATGGTGTCCAGGCCGCGGACGACGCGCTCGAGGGTGTACCGCATGGCGCGGACCTGCGACATGATCTGGATGTCGAGGCCCTCGGTGTCGTGATCCGGCAGGTACTTGTGGACCTTCTTGATCAGCTCGTTCTCATGCGGGCGGTACGGGTCGAGCCAGAAGAGCACCGGCATCCCGGAATCGCGGCACCGGTTCACGGCCAGCTTGATCCAGTCCTGGATGGGCGCGTCCTTGACGATGCACAGACGCCAGATGTCGCCCTCTTCGACGGTCTGGGTGAGCAGCACCTCGCCGGTCTCCAGATCGGTGATGTTGGCGGTGCCGCCCGCAGGGACCTCGAAGGTCTTGTCGTGCGAGCCGTACTCCTCGGCCTTCTGCGCCATCAGACCGACGTTGGGCACCGTGCCCATCGTCGTGGGATCGAACTGCCCGTTGGTCTTACAGAAGTTGATCATCTCCTGGTAGATGCGGGAGAAGGTCGACTCCGGGTTGACGGCCTTGGTGTCCTTGAGCCGGCCGTCGGCGCCGTACATCTTGCCGCCCGCGCGGATCATGGCCGGCATCGAGGCGTCGACGATGACGTCACTGGGGGAGTGGAAGTTGGTGATGCCGCGGGCCGAGTCGACCATCGCCAGCTCGGGGCGATGCTCGTGGCACTTGTGCAGGTCGTCGATGATCTCCTCGCGCTGCGCGCTGGGCAGCGACTCGATCTTGCTGTAGAGATCCGACAGCCCGTTGTTGACGTTGACGCCGAGCTCGTCGAAGAGTTCGCCGTGCTTCTCGAAGGCCTCGCGGTAGAAGACCTTGACCGCGTGCCCGAAGACGATGGGGTGCGAGACCCGCATCATGGTGGCCTTGACGTGCAGCGAGAACATCACGCCGGTCTTGTAGGCGTCGTCGATCTGTTCCTCGTAGAACTTGATCAGGGCCTTCTTGCTCATGAACATGCTGTCGATGACGTCACCGTCGGTCAGCGACACCTCGGGCTTGAGCACGAGGGTCTCGCCGGAGTCGGTGATCAGCTCCATCTTGACCTTGCGGTCGCCGGAGACGGTCATCGACTTCTCGCCGTGGTAGAAGTCGCCTTCGCGCATATGGGCGACGTGGGTGCGCGATGCCATCGACCACTCACCCATGCTGTGCGGGTGCTTCTTCGCGTACTCCTTGACCGCCTTCGGTGCTCGACGGTCCGAGTTGCCTTCGCGCAGAACGGGGTTCACGGCGCTACCGAGGCACTTGGTGTACCGGTCGCGAATCGCGCGCTCCTCGTCGGTCTTCGGGTTGCCCGGGAAGTCGGGCAGGTCGTAACCCTTGCCCTGGAGCTCCTTGATGGCGGCGAGCAGCTGGGGGACCGACGCGGAGATGTTGGGGAGCTTGATGATGTTGGTGTCGGACTCCTGGGTCAGCTTGCCGAGCTCGCCCAGGTTGTCGGTGACCTTCTGGTCATCGGGCAGGAGGTCGGAGAACTCGGCGAGGATGCGAGCCGCGACGGAGATGTCGCTGGTCTCGACGGCGATCCCGGCCGCCCCGGCGAACGTGCGCACGACCGGCAGAAACGCGTGAGTGGCGAGCATGGGTGCCTCGTCGGTCAGCGTATAGATGATGGTCGGCTGTTCGGCACTCATGCGATGTGTTCTCGATTCTGTCTTGGTCGACGCGTTTGTGTGTGCGGCCTTGTGGGTCCGGTTTACCGATATCACGACGGGGATGGACTCGCGTGACATCCACCCATGATTTTGCCTGTCCGGGCCGGGCGGCGGGAGACGTGGTCGGTGGATTCGCGTCGAACGCCAGGTGGTAACGGCTGTGACCTGGCCTGCGTCCCAAAATTTGTGTGGTCGACGCCACAGATGGTTCGCCCGGGTGCCGACATGAGTCGACCCCACTCGGTTGGCGGGTGATCGCCGTCGAGCGGGGCCGGTCGGGACGGTGGGGCTTGGTGCGGGTGGTGTCAGGCGACGCGAACCGGCACGGTCTGCCGGAGCCTGATCAGGCCGTCCCGGATGCGGGACTTGACGGTCGGCAGGGCGACGTCGAGATGTTCGGCGACCTCGCGGTAGGTGAGCCCATGGAAGTAGGCGAGCTCGATCGCCTGGCGCTGCAGCGGGGTGAGGGTTTCCAGGCCGGTGTGGATCAGGCGGGCGATCTCGCGTCGCTCCACCGATTCGCTGACCTCGTCGACCTCGCGGCCGGTGTCGGCGATGCCGTAGGCGACGGTCCGGCGGGTCGCCGCCGACTCCGAGCGCACGCGATCGACCGCGCGACGATGCGCGAGCGTGAGAATCCACGACAATGCGGAGCCGGACGCGGGATCGTAGGCATCGGCATTGCGCCAGACCGCCAGGAACGTCTCCTGGGTGGCCTCCTCGCTGTAGCCCGGATCGCGGAGGACACGCAGCGTCATGCCGTAGACCCGGTCACACGTCGCGTCGTAGAACTGTGCGAACGCGTCCATGTCGCCGGTGGCCACCCGGGCGAGGAGAGTGCTCAGTTCGGTGTCATTCATCACGAAGCTCCTTGCCGCAGATGGATTGTCCCGCTCTCGGGGCTCACGTCGGGCGGCACTGCGCCGGGTGGCCGAGTTGCGATGTGTCCAACGCTAGGCCCCGCGCTGCGCAAAGTGATCATCGCGACACACAACGGGACGCTTTCGCAATACTTGGTAACGGGGAGATAACGGCGGCGCTCGCGCCCTCCGAACCGCCGGTGAGCTGGGATGTCGGTGTCGCGGAGTAGCCTCCTCGCGACGAGAGGGGCGTGCATGCCTGACGACACCATAACGATCGCCGACGGTCGAGCGCGTTGCCTGTGGGCGGCGCGTGAGCCGGAGACCACCTACCACGACACGGAGTGGGGGTTCCCGATCGCCGGTGACACGGCGCTGTTCGAGCGTGTCTGCCTCGAGGGCTTCCAGTCGGGTCTGAGCTGGCGGACGATCCTGATCAAGCGGGAGAACTTCCGTGCGGCGTTCGCGGGGTTCGACATCGAACGCGTGGCACGCTTCACCGAGGCCGACGTCGCCAGGCTGCTCGCCGACGCCGGCATCATCCGACACCGCGGCAAGATCGAGGCATCGATCAACAATGCTCGCCGGGCCGTCGAATTGATCGACGAGCAGGGGTCGCTGGAGTCCTATTTCTGGAACTATGCCCCCGCCGGGGACCACGTACCCGGTTCGATGACGACCTCGCCCGAGTCGCTCGCTCTGTCTAAGGACCTGAAGAAGCGCGGCTGGCGGTTCGTCGGTCCGACCACGATGTTCGCCCTCATGCAGGCAACGGGAATGGTCAACGACCACGCGTACGGCTGCGTGATCCGCGAGGACGTGGAAGCGGCGCTGCGCAAGGCGAGCCCGCACAAATTGTAGACAATCCGACAATGTGCCATCATCCGTGCATGACGGCCCAGATCGGTATCGGGATGGTGTGCCCGTTCGACATGGCTCTCGATCGTGAGCTGTGGCGGTGGATGCCGGATTCGGTGTCGCTGTACTTCACCCGCACCGGTTTCATCGACGCGCCGGTGGACGTGGAACTGTGCCGCGACCTCAACAACCACGCCGAGATCGCCGCCGCCGTGCGCGCCGTCTCGTCGGTCGGTCCGCGCTCCTTCGGTTACGCCTGCGCGTCGGGCAGCTTCGTTTACGGGATGGCCGGTGCGCTCGAGATCTCGAACTGCATGGTCGCGGCCGGCGCCGACCGGGCGGTGACGACGTCCGAGGCCCTGATCCGCGCCCTCGATGCGCTGAACGTCGGCACGCTCTCGGTCGCCACGCCGTACACCGCGTCCCTCACCGGCCTGCTGTGCGATTTCCTCGCCGAGTCCGGCCGGAGCGTCGTCGCCCAGGCGGGGCTCGGGCGGAACTCCGAGATCTGGACCATTCCGTACCACGTGACCGCTGACCTCATCCGCGCCGCGGACCACCCCGACGCCGAGGCGATCTTCGTGTCCTGCACCAACCTGTGGACCTACGACATCCTCGCCGGCCTCGAAGCCGAACTCGGCAAGCCCGTCCTGTCGGCGAACCAGGTCACCGCCTGGGCGACCCTGTGCGACGCCGGAGTCCTCGGCGAGATCAACGGGCCCGCGGGCACGTCGGACGGCCATGCGCAGACACTGTTTGCCCGTAGCATTGCCGCATGACCTCGAGCGCGGCGACATTCGGCGAAGCAGGCACCGCCAAGTACGTGAATCTCACGACCTACCGCAAGGACGGCACCGCGGTGACCTCGCCGCTGTGGGCGGCGCTCGACGGCGACCAGCTCGTCATGTGGACCGTCGCGGATTCGTGGAAGGTCAAGCGCCTCCGCCGGGATCCGCGCGTCGTCGTGCAGGCCTGTGATGTGCGGGGCCACAAGTCTTTCGGCGCACCGGTCAGCGGTACCGCCGAAGTGCTCGACGCGGCGGACAGCGGCCGCGTCAAGAAGGCCATCGCGGACAAGTACGGACTCCTGGGCAAGATCACGATCCTGGGCAGCAAGCTCCGCCGGGGCGATCACGGCAGCGTGGGGATCGTCATCACGCCTACGACGTAGAGGTCCGCACCGCGCGGATGTCAACGCCGCATCAATAACGGCGTGGCCCGCGTATGGAATGCGTTAAGGACTCTTTCGCGGCCCGTCGGGCTGCGTGATCCTTCGACGTGGCCACCGAGTGGTGGATGTCGATGTGATCGGAGAGTGACTGCGTGGCGGACCTCGTGTACGTGCTGCCGGCCCTCGCGGGGTTCGCCCTGTGTGTGCTGGCGGTGCGGGCCCTCGATGTGCGGACCAGATCGTGACCGCGGACGGGGTGACCAACGTCGTGCTGCTGGCCCTGGCCGCCGCGACGGTGCTGTTCCTCCTGGTGGCGCTCGTGTTCCCGGAGAGGTTCTGACGCCGTGAACACAACTGTTGCGGGACTGCTCCAGGGGGCCGCGCTCCTCGTCATCCTCGCCGTCGCCTACATCCCGTTGGGCGATCACATGGCGCGGGTGTACAGCAGCGACAAGGACCTGCGCGTCGAGCGCGTCCTCTACCGGATGGCGCGGGTCGATTCGCGCCGCCAGCAGACCTGGGTGGGTTACGCCCTTGCGGTGCTGGCCTTTTCGCTGATCTCGTTCCTCGTCGTCTACCTGCTGCAGCGTCTGCAGGGGGTGTTGCCGTGGTCCGACGGAAAGTCCGGTGTGGCCCCGTCGATGGCGTTCAACACCGCGATCTCCTTCGTCAGCAACACCAACTGGCAGTCCTTCTCGCCCGAAGTGGTGATGAGCAACCTGACACAGATGCTCGGCCTCGCCGTCCAGAACTTCGTCTCGGCAGCGGTGGGTCTGGCGGTCGCGATCGCGGTCATCCGCGGGATCGTGAGCCGCCGCGGAACCGGCGAGATCGGGAACTTCTGGGTGGACCTGGTGCGCGGATCGGTCCGAATCCTGTTGCCGCTCAGCCTCGTCCTCGCGACACTGCTGATCACCCAGGGGCTGGTGCAGTCCTGGCACACCGGGTTCGGGTGGACCACCCTCGACGGTGCCGACGCGCGGAGCATGCTCGGCCCGTTCGCCTCGCAGGAGGCCATCAAGGAACTCGGCACCAACGGTGGCGGGACACTGTCGGCGAACTCGGCACACCCGTTCTCCAACCCGACGCCGCTGTCGAACCTGTTGGAGATCGCCGCACTCCTGTTGATCCCGGTCTGCCTGACGCGCACTTACGGAACACTCGTCGGCGACCGCCGGCAGGGACTGACGCTGCTGGCCGTGATGGCCGCGATCTGGTCGCTGATGCTCACGCTCGTATGGGTCTTCGAGAGCCGCACCGCCGGGGCCGCTTCCGCGGCTGCCGGGGCGATGATGGAAGGCAAGGAGGTCCGGTTCGGGATCCCCGGATCGGCGCTGTTCGCGGTGTCGACGACCGGCACGTCGACCGGCGCGGTGAACTCCGCGCACGACAGTTTCTCGGCGGTCGGCGGCGGCGCCGTCCTGTGGAACATGCTGCTCGGTGAGGTCGCACCCGGCGGTGTGGGATCGGGTCTGTACGGCATCCTCGTGATGGCGATGATCACCGTCTTCATCGGTGGTCTGCTCGTCGGGCGCTCGCCCACCTTCCTCGGTAAACGCATCGGACAGCACGAGATCACCATGGCCGCGCTGTACGTGCTGGTGATGCCGGCGCTCGTGCTGATCGGCACCGGGATCTCCATGATCCTGGGATCGACGACGCAGGCGCAGGGCAACAGCGGAGAGCCGGGCACTCCGGGCTCGATCCACGGGTTCAGCGAAGTCCTGTACGCGTACGCGTCGGCGGCGAACAACAACGGCAGTGCGTTCGGCGGACTCACGGTGACCGGTGACTGGTTCCAGACCTCGCTCGGCATGGCCATGCTCTTGGGCCGTTTCCTGCCCATCGTGCTGGTGCTCGCGCTGGCCGGGCTGCTCGCCCGGCAGACGCCACGCGGTGGTGACGCCCGGTCCGGGGACCCCGCGCGACCGTCGGCCGCCACCGGGGACCGAGTCGGCGGCGCGTCGACCGCGGTTCTCACCGTCCCTGCCGACACCGCCACCGATGACGTTGCGGCGGAGACGCGTTCGACCCTGCCCACCTCCGGACTCCTGTTCGGATTCCTCCTGACCGCGACCATCGTGCTCGTCGCCGGTCTCACCTTCTTCCCGGCCATGGCGCTGGGACCGATTGCCGAGGCACTGCTGTGACCACACAACTCGTCACCACCGACGATCCCGACAAGACGAGCGTCGTGGATCCCACCGACCCCGAGCCGACACTGGTGTCGCGCGGCGCCTTCGACGGGCGTTCGCTGGTGACGTCGATGCCGCTGGCACTGCGGAAGCTCAGCCCGCCCGATCAGGCCCGGAACCCGGTGATGTTCGTCGTGTTCCTCGGCGCGGTGGTGACCACCGCGCTCGCGGTGCTGCGGCCGTCCTGGTTCAGCTGGACCGTCGCCGCCTGGCTGTGGTTCACCGTCCTGTTCGCCAACCTCGCCGAAGCCGTCGCCGAGGGACGCGGCCGGGCGCAGGCCGACAGCCTTCGAAAGGTGAAGCGGGACACCGTCGCCCGTCGGCTCATTGTCGACGACGACGTCGCCGGGGTCGGGGCGACCCAGGAGGTCGCCGGCAGCGACCTGCGGATCGGCGACCTCGTCGTGGTCGAAGCGGGCGAGGTCATCGCCGGTGACGGCGACGTCGTCGACGGAATCGCCACCGTGGACGAGTCGGCGATCACCGGTGAGTCGGCGCCGGTCGTCCGCGAATCCGGTGGCGATCGGTCGGCGGTCACCGGCGGAACCGTGGTGCTCTCCGACCGCATCGTCGTTCGGATCACCACGGCGCCGGGGGAGACCTTCGTCGACCGGATGATCACGCTCGTCGAGGGCGCCGCGCGGACGAAGACCCCCAACGAGATCGCGCTCGACATCCTGCTGACGAGCCTGACGGTGATCTTCCTCCTGGCGGTCGTCGCCGTCGCACCGATGCAGGAGTACGCCGGGCAGTCACCCGACCCGGTGAAACTGATCGCGCTGCTGGTATGCCTCATACCGACGACCATCGGCGCCCTGCTCAGCTCGATCGGCATCGCCGGCATGGATCGGCTGGTGCAGCGCAACGTCATGGCCATGTCGGGGCGCGCGGTCGAGGCGGCCGGCGACATCGACACCCTGCTGATGGACAAGACCGGGACGATCACCTACGGCAATCGTCGTGCCACCGACCTGTTCCCGGCACCGGGCGTGGCCGTCGAGGAACTGGCACGGATCGCCCACCGGTGCAGCCTCGCCGACGACACCCCCGAGGGACGAAGCATCGTCGACCTCTGCCGGACCGCATACGGGGTGGACGCCGACGTGGAGACGGGCCCAGACCGTCCGGTCAGCGACACGATCATCCCGTTCACCGCGCAGACCCGGATGAGCGGCGTAGACTCCCGGGCCGGCGGGAACCCGGTCGAATACCGCAAGGGCGCCGCCGATGCGGTCACCCGGTGGGTCACGGCCGGGAATGGCGTTGTCGACGACACGGTCGCCGCCGACGTGGAACGGATCTCGTCGGCGGGTGGCACACCCCTGGTGGTCGGCGTCCGTGCCCACGGGCAACCGGCCCGGGTCATGGGCGTGGTCGCGCTGTCCGATGTGGTGAAGCCCGGCATGACAGCGCGGTTCGCGCAGCTCCGAGCGATGGGCATCCGCACCGTGATGGTCACCGGCGACAACCCGCTCACCGCCCGGGCCATCGCGACCGAGGCCGGTGTCGACGACTTCGTCGCCGAGGCCACACCCGAGCAGAAGCTGGATCTCATCCGCTCGGAGCAGGCCGCCGGACGTCTCGTCGCGATGACCGGCGACGGCACCAACGACGCACCCGCACTGGCGCAGGCCGACGTGGGTCTCGCGATGAACACCGGGACCTCGGCGGCCAAGGAAGCCGGCAACATGGTGGATCTCGACTCCGACCCGACGAAACTCATCGAGGTCGTCGGCATCGGCAAGCAGTTGCTGATCACCCGAGGTGCCCTGACGACGTTCTCGCTCGCCAACGACCTCGCGAAGTACTTCGCGATCCTGCCCGCGATGTTCACCGCCGTCTATCCACAACTCGACGCCCTGAACATCATGGGCCTGCATTCGGCGCAGTCGGCGATCGTGTCCGCGGTGATCTTCAACGCTCTGATCATCGTGGCGCTCATCCCGCTGTCGCTGCGCGGCGTGCGCTACCGGCCGGACTCGGCGTCGAAGGTGTTGGGCCGCAACCTACTGGTCTACGGAATCGGTGGGGTGGTCACGCCGTTCGTCGGCATCTGGCTGATCGATCTCCTCGTTCGTGTTCTTCCGGGAATGGGATGACGTCATGAACACAGTCTGGTCCGGCTTCGTCCGGCAATGCGTCGCCGCCGCGGGCATGCTCCTCGGTCTCACGATCATCCTCGGTCTCGTCTATCCCGCTGCCGTGTGGGCGATCTCGCGGGTGAACACCGACGGGGCGGAGGGCTCGCGGGTGTTCGACGCCGCGGGATGTGCGGTCGGTTCGACGCTGATCGGTGTCGATCCGCAGGTCGACTCGGGTGCGCCCGACCCTTACCTGCACGCCCGGGTGGTGGGCGCCCCGGACGACCCGATGGCGACCGGTGACCCGGCAGCGTCCGCGCCCACCAATCAGGGGCCCAACAGCGAGCTCCTGCTGACCAACGTCACCGCGCGTCGTGCGCTGATCGCCGCACGGGAGGGAGTGACACCCGCGCAGGTGCCCACCGACGCGGTGACCGGGTCGGGGTCGGGACTCGACCCGCACATCAGTCCCGCCTATGCCGAGCTACAGGTCACTCGGCTCGCGCGCGAGAACCGTCGGTCACCCGCGGAGATCGAGGCGGTCATCGACGCGCACACCGAGGGCAGACAGTTCGGATTCCTCGGTGAGCCCCGCGTGAATGTCCTCGAGGTGAACCTCGCGCTGGGGCACGTGCCGCCCGGCTGTCGCGCCCCGTGAGCGCGGTTAGACTCGGTCGATGACATCAGCGGTGACCGGGCACCACGATGGTCGCGGCAAGCTGCGGGTGTTCCTCGGTTGTGCGCCCGGCGTCGGCAAGACCTACGAGATGCTCGCGCAGGCCAGAACCCTTGTCGACGAGGGTGTGGACGTCGTGATCGGGGTCGTCGAATCTCACGGTCGGGTCGCGACTGCCGCTCTCGCGGAAGGTGTGGAGGTCGTCCCGCGCACCAGACGGCCCTACCGCGGGACACCGCTGGAGGACATGGATCTCGAGGCGGTGCTGGCTCGCCGGCCGCAGGTGGTGCTGGTCGACGAGCTCGCCCACACGAATGTCCCCGGGCTCCGAAACCGCAAGCGGTGGGAGGACATCGAAGAGTTGCTCGCCGCGGGGATCGACGTCTACTCGACGATCAACATCCAGCATCTGGAGAGTCTGAACGACGTCGTCGCCCAGATCACCGGAGTGGTGCAACGGGAGACCGTGCCCGACGACATCGTGCGCGGTGCCGACGAGATCGAACTCGTCGACATCGATCCGCAAGCGTTGCGCCAGCGCCTGTCCGCGGGCAAGGTCTATCCGAACGGGCGGGTCGACGGTGCCCTGGCCAACTACTTCCGGCAGGGCAACCTCACCGCGCTGCGCGAGCTCGCGCTGTTGTGGCTCGCCGACCAGGTCGACGACAAGCTTGCGGATTATCGTGCGGCGCACTCCATCACCGAGACCTGGGAAGCGCGTGAACGGGTCGTGGTGGCCGTCACCGGTGGCGCCGAATCGCCGACCCTGCTCCGCCGCGCGAGCCGGATCGCATCGCGGTCGAGCGCCGAACTGCTGGCCGTCCATGTGGTCCGGGGCGACGGGCTGACCGGTGCGGGCGTGGACCTCGCCGCGCTCAAGGAACTCGCGACGGGATTCGGGGCGCGAATCCACACCGTCGTCGGCGACGACATCCCGGACACGCTGCTGGACTTCGCACGTGGCGTCAACGCCACCCAGCTCGTACTCGGCACCTCGCGCCGACCGCGATGGCAGCGGATCTTCGACGAAGGCGTCGGCGCCGCCGTGGTGAGCGAGAGCGGCCGCATCGACGTGCACATGGTGACCCACGACGAGACGACCCGGCGGTCCCGACTAGACATCCGGGACACCCGCTTCCACCGGCCGTTGAGCTGGGTCTTCGCGGTGCTGGTCCCGGCCGTCGTCACCGGGGTGCTCCAGCTGCTCGACCCGTGGCTCGGTTTCGCCAGCCAATCGGCGCTGTACTTCGTTGCGGTGCTGGCGGTGTCGATGCTCGGTGGCATCCTGCCGGCCGCGTTGTCGGCGGTCATCTCCGGCCTGCTGCTGAACTACTTCTTCACCGATCCCAGGTTCACGTTCACGATCAGCCAGCCCGACAATCTGATCACCATCCTGGTCATGCTGTTGATCGCGATCGCGGTTGCCGCGCTGGTGGATTCGGCGACCGTTCGACGTGCACAGGCGCAGGACGCCGCCCGCGAGGCCGAACTGCTGGCGCTGTTCTCCAGCGTCGTGCTCGGCGGTGCCGACGTCCCGGTCCTGCTGGATCGGTTCCGGGAGACCTACGATCAGTCGGCCGTGTCGGTTGTACGGCGGACCTCGCGGGCCGGCCGGACGGTCGAGGCCGCGGTGGGCGACTCACCGCCGACGACCCCGGAGGACGCCGACACCGTCTGCGTCGTGCCGGGTGACGAGTTCGAACTGCTCCTGCGCGGGCCGAAGCTCGGGGCGCGGGATCGTCGCGTCCTGTCGGCCGTGGCCGGGCAGGCGGCGGGCGCCGTGCAGCGTCACGCCCTCGAAGCCGAGGCGGCGACGGCCGACGCGCTCGCGCGCACCGACGAGCTACGGCGGGCCCTGCTGTCGGCGGTCGGACACGACCTGCGGACGCCGTTGGCCGCGGCGAAGGCGGCGGTGTCGAGCCTGCGCAGTGACGACGTCACCTTCAGCGACGAGGACACCGCGGAACTGCTGGCGACCGTCGACGAGTCGGTCGATCACCTCACCTCGCTGGTGGGGAACCTGCTGGACTCCTCGCGGCTCGCGGCAGGGGCGGTCCGGCCCCAGCGGCAGCGGACCTTCCTCCCCGAGGTCGTGCATCGCGCCGCGGTGACGGCGGGGCGACCCGACCGGCAACCGGGCCCGGTCTTCGATCTCGAACATGCTTGGGCGTATACCGATCCCGGACTACTGGAGCGTGCGCTGGCGAACCTCATCGACAACGCGCGCCGACACGGCGGCGGGCAGGTCGAGATCACCGCCCGGTTGACCCCCGCCGACCCGCCGCGATGCGTGATCCGGGTCGTTGACCACGGAACCGGTCTCCCGATGGTGGATCGAGACCAGATCTTCGTACCCTTCCATCAGAATGGCGACACCAGCGGCGCGTCGTCGGGGGTGGGCCTGGGGCTGTCGGTGGCGCGGGGATTCGTCACGGCAATCGGGGGCGTGCTGAGCGTCGAGGACACGCCGGGCGGTGGCGCCACCATGGTCGTCGACCTGCCCGCGACCGACGAGGATACGCACGCCGAGACCGAAGGGCCGACTCGATGAGCGCCGAGAAGACGCGGGTCCTGGTCGTCGACGACGAACCGCAGTTGTTGCGAGCCTTACGGATCAACCTCAACGCGCGTGGCTTCGCGGTGACGACCGCGGCCACCGGGGCCGCCGCGCTGACAGCGGCCGCGCGGGAGAACCCGCACGTCGTGGTGCTCGATCTCGGCCTGCCCGACATCGACGGTCTGACGGTTCTCGAGGGACTGCGCGGATGGACGACGGTGCCCGTCATCGTCCTGTCGGCGCGCACCGACGCTGCCGACAAGGTCGTCGCGCTGGACTCGGGGGCCGACGACTACGTCACCAAACCCTTTGGCATGGAGGAGTTCCTGGCCCGGCTGCGAGCCGCGCTACGGCGCGGAGCCGTGTCGAACGCGACGTCGGAAGCACCGGTCGTGGACGCGGGTGCCTTCGTCGTGGATCTGGCCGCCAAACAGGTGACGCGCGGGGAGGTTCCGGTCCACCTGACGCCGACCGAGTGGGGCATCCTGGAGATGCTGGTGCGTCACGAGGGAAAACTGGTGTCGCAGAGTGACATCCTGACCACGGTGTGGGGCCCGGGGTACCTGGGGCAGAGCAACTACCTGCGCGTTTACCTGGCGAGTCTTCGACGCAAACTCGAGGAGGACCCGGCGCACCCGCGGCACCTCCTGACCGAGGCCGGAATGGGCTACCGGTTCGTCCGTGGCGCACCGTGATCACGGCGTCGGAGATCCCGGTCGGTCTGTCGGAGCAGGCCGCGCTCGGTCCGCTGTGGGTGGACTGGCTGTCGCGTCTACCGGGCGCGGTCTCGGCGCTCCTGGACGAGTGGGGATTGCGTCGTGACGGCGACGAGTTGTGGCACGGGTTCGAGTCACTCGTCGTTCCCGTGCTCGATCGGCAGGGTGCGCGGGCGGTCCTCAAGGTGGCGTTCGACGGTGACGACGAAGGTGCGCAAGAGGCACTGGGACTGCAACATTGGCACGGTCGCGGAGCGGTACGCATGTTGCGCGCCGATCCGCGTCGTCGCGCGATCCTCCTCGAACGGCTGACGCGACGCGATCTGACCACCGTCGACGATGACGAAGCATGCCTGGTGGTCGCCGGGCTCTACGGCCGGTTGCACGTCCCCGCCCCGGGGCGTCTGGCGCTCCTCACCACACATCTCGAGCGCTGGCTGGACAACCTGGCCCGCATCCCGCGGGACGCTCCGGTACCGCGACGGTTTGTCGAGCAGGCGCTGTCGGTCGGCCGGGACTTCGTGGCCGACACGGCCACCGTGGGTCTCATCGTGCACGGCGACCTGCACCACGAGAACGTCCTCGCCGATGCCGACGGCCGATGGGTCGCCATCGACCCCAGCCCGATGTCGGGGGATGCGCACTACGAACTCGCCCCCATGCTGTGGAATCGCCTCGGCCCGCGCGTATCCGACGTCCGGTACGATATCC
Organism: Gordonia hongkongensis; assembly: GCF_023078355.1. NCBI lineage: Bacteria > Bacillati > Actinomycetota > Actinomycetes > Mycobacteriales > Gordoniaceae > Gordonia > Gordonia hongkongensis. The sequence goes on along the minus strand of NZ_CP095552.1, from coordinate 4,414,115 downwards.
GCCGCCGCTTCTACACCATCACCGATGCGGCGGACCTCGATCCGGACCGGGCCCGCGACTGGGTCATCGTCCGGATGATCCTCAACGCGCACTGGGCGATCGAGGATGCCGACCGCGCGTCACGCCCGCTCCGACCGGCCGACCGGGAGTGGATCACCACCTGCATCACCGTCGCGAAAGCGGTCATCGACTGACCCGTCGACCGTGCGCCGAATCCCGTTGACAGCGCGTCGAGGTCGAGGAGCCCTCCCCCGCTGGTTGAGCCGGCACCCCCCTCCGCTGGTTGAGCCGGCAACGAGCCGCTAGGCGAGTCGCCGTGTCGAAACCACCTGGCGACCCGAGAACCTCAACTACCAACAATCAGGCCGGCGCCATTCCGGACTGTCTCTGGATTTCGGCCTGCCGGCGTGACACGCCAGCTTGTCGGGCTACGCCTCCGCGACGACATCAACTCGACGTACGCATTTGCGGCGCTTTCGGGTTGGTCGAACAAGGGCCGAGGTCTTTACGGGTTTGTCTGGTTACCAGGTGGTTTCGACTCGGCGCCTCGCTCCGCTCGGGGCCGGCTCAACCAGCGAGCGGGGACACCCCTCAACCAGCGGGTAGGGGCATCCCTCAACCAAGGGGTAGGGGACACACTCTGACGAGACCGGTGAGTGGTTTCGACTCGGCGCCTCGCTCCGCTCGGGGCCGGCTCAACCAGCGGGTGGGGACGCCCCTCAACCAGCGGGTGGGGACGCCCCTCGACCAGCGGGTGGGGACACACTCTGACGAGACTGGTGAGTGGTTTCGACACGGCGCCTCGCTCCGCTCGGGGCCGGCTCAACCAGCGGGTGGAGGCACTCAACCAGCGGGCGGGGACACCCCTCAACCAGCGGGTAGGGACACCCCTCAACCAGCGAGTGGGCCGGGCGGAGAGGTGAACAAGCTCCCGAGCCGGGGAACGTCGACCGTGAGCCCGGTGAGTCGGAGCCCCTCCCACGCGGTGACCTGATTCGCGGTCAGCACGGGTTTGCCGAACTTGGCCTCGAGGTCGACGACCCACATCGCGGTGTGCAATGCGGTGTCGGGGACCAGGATTGCTTGTGCCGAGCCGGAATCAGCGGCCGACAGCATGTCGAACAGTCCGTCGCCGTCGAACATCCCGGCCTCGGTCGCCGTCCCGATGTCGTTGGCGCGCAGGGCCACCACCTCGACACCCGCGTCGGCGAGAAACCCGGTGAAGCGACTCGCCAGTGGTTCCGGATAGGTGGCGGCGATCGCGACCCGTGACAGACCGAGATGCCGGCAGGCCGCGGCGAAGGCCAGTGACGTCGACGACGCCGGACGGCCGGACTTTCCCGCGACATCGGCGGCCTGGCGTCGGGCACCGTCGAAACCGTAGACGAAGCTGCCCGAGGTGCACGCCCACATCAGCGCCGATGGGTGGTGGGCCTGCGCTCGCCGCACGCCGTCGAAGAGGCGGTCCTGCTCGCTGACCGCAGTCATGGCCTGGACGGTGTGGTCGTCGGAGTCCACCTCGGTGATCACGACCGGCAATCGGACCTCGGAGTGGGGCTCGGCAGTGCCGATCGCCGCCTCGATCAGTTCGAAGTCGTCCTCGGCTGCGTGGCCGGGATAGAGCATTGCGACGGTGGTTGTCACGCCCACACCTCCAAGGTAGATTGTCAACAATCTACCAATCTTCCGAGGGGGCGCATGACGGACGCCACGCGGTGGCTCAGCGCCACGGAACTGGCCGAGGCCTACCGTACCGGCGAGCTGACGCCGGATTCGGTGGCGGCGGAACTGCTCGACGCCATCGATGACGTCGATCCGTCCATCAATGCGTTCTGCCTCATCGACCGCGAACGCACGTGCGCCCAGGCCCGGGAGTCCACTGAGCGATTCGCCGCCGGGACACCCCTCGGCCCGCTCGACGGGGTTCCGGTCTCGATCAAGGACCTGCTGCTGACCGCCGGATGGCCGACGTTGCGCGGCTCGCTGATGATCGAGCCCGATCAGATGGTGTGGGACATCGACGCTCCCGCGGTGGCACGTCTGCGTGAGGCAGGTGCGGTCCTGCTCGGAAAGGTCACCACACCGGAATTCGGATGGAAAGGCGTCACCGACAGTCCGCGCACGGGCGTCACCCGCAATCCGTGGGACACCTCGCGTACGTCGGGCGGGTCGAGCGGAGGCAGTGCCGCGGCGCTCGCGGCCGGCTTGGGTCCGCTGTCGGTCGGCACCGATGGTGGCGGTTCCATCCGGATACCGGCCGCCTACTGCGGCGTCGTCGGGTTCAAGCCGACACTCGGCCGGGTGCCCATGTATCCGCCGAGCCCGTTCGCGCCGGTGGCCCACGTCGGTCCGATGACGCGGACGGTGTCGGACTGCGCTGCGCTGCTGGATGTCCTGAGCGGGTTCGATCCCCGTGACTGGTCCGCACTGCCGTCGCCGACAACCAGTGCGGTCACCGCGGTCGCCGACGTTCGCGACCTCGCCGATCTGCGTGTCGGCTACAGCGCCGATCTCGGCTTCGGCACCAACGACCCAGGCGTACAGGCCAACACCGACCGGGTGGCGTCGGTACTGGAACAGCTCGGGGCGACCGTGGAGAAGGTCGATCTCGGATGGGAGGACCCGGCCTGGGCCTACCACGTCATCTGGTTCGCGGGTGCCGACGTCGTCGTCCGCGGGCTCGGACCGCACGCGGCCGAACACGTGGACCCGCTGCTGATCGACGCGGTGGAACGGCATTCCGGTTTCACTGCGACCGATTTCGTCAGCGCAACCGCGCTACGGATGGAGATGGGTACCCAGATGAGCCTGCTCCATGAGGAATTCGACGTCCTGCTGACGCCGTCGATGCCGACGGTGGCATTCGAGGCCGGTCGTATCGTCCCGGACGGGGCGGGGTCGCCCGACTGGACATCCTGGACTCCCTACAGCTACCCGTTCAATCTCACCGGTCAGCCGGCGATCACCGTACCGAGTGGATTCGCCGATGGTCTGCCGACCGGCGCACAGTTCGTCGGCGCCCGGCATCACGACGCGACGGTGTTGCGCGTCGCGGCAGCGTACGAGGCGGCCGCCGGCTTCACGATGTTGGGAGACCGCGCGTGACCGACGAACAGCGAACCGGCCCCGCGGCCCGACATGACCGGTTCATCACCGTGACATTGGAGAAGCGCGGGGTCACGGCGGTCGCCCGGATGCTCGATGCCGAGGCGCCTCGCACCGCAGCTGCGGTCTGGGACGCATTGCCGCTGGGCGGTCAGGTGTTTCACGGAAAGTTCGCCCGCAACGAGATCTACACTCTACTGCCGGCCTTCTCCGCGACCGAACCGGGCATGGAGAACACCACCATCACGCCCATCCCGGGCGACCTGTGCTACTTCACCTTCGACGGGGTGCTCGAGAACCCGGCGTATGGCTACGAGCTCGGCTCGGCCCCCGCCGAGCACCGGCTCCTCATCGACCTCGCAGTGTTCTACGGCCGCAACAATCTGCTGGTCAACGGTGACGTCGGATGGGTGCCGGGCAATGTGTTCGCCACGATCATCGAGGGTCTGGACGACTTCGCCGCAGCCTGCAATGACGTCTGGATGGGCGGCGCGCGCGGGGAAACACTGACTTACGCGCGCCATTCACGGTAAGAAAGAGGGAATGACGGTGACCATGAAGGTGGGGGCGAAGACGCCGGGTCCACAGGACCCGGGGACGAATCGAACCGTCGTCGACCAGGCGAAACAGGACAAATCGCCACGTCGGCGGGTGCTGTCGCCGCTGGTTCAGGAATCGACACCGGCGATCATCGCGCGTAAGTTGCACGATGCGATCGCAAACGGGGACTTCGCACCCGGCTCGCAGTTGACGGAGTCGGGGCTGGCGGCCGATCTGGGCGTCAGTCGTGGTCCGCTGCGCGAGGCCATGCAGCGCCTGACCGCGGAAGGACTGCTGGTCAGCCACCGTAACCGCGGCTTGTTCGTCGTCTCGATGGAAGAGGACGACATCCGGGACATGTACGTCGCCCGCACTGCGGTGGAACGCGCTGCTGTGCAACAGGTGATCGCGCACCGCGAGCAGGAGGCGGTGGAGGCACTGGGCGGCGCGGTCGACGCGATGCGCGTCTTCGTCGACGAGCCGAACGGTGCGGGGATGGCCGAGGCCGACATGGCCTTTCACCAGACCTTGGTGGAATATGCTGGAAGTCAACGACTTTCGCGGTTGCACGAGACGATCCTCGTGGAGACGCGAATGTGTCTGCGAGCCATGCGAGGGACGTACTCCTCGGGAAAGGACCGGATCGACGAACACCAGGCGTTGGTGGACGCCATTGCCGCGGGAGACGCCGCGGCGGCCGATGCTCTGATGATCGAGCACATGGCCGACGGGTTGCGTCGCCTGCTCGGGAACGGCGAGGACGCCGTGAACCTGCAGGTGGCGAGGGGCTGATCGCCCGCGGCCCCGGGTCCACCGATCGCAGCTACGAGATCGACCCTCAGCGGCCCCACGACTCAGGAAGCGCAGATGAGCGACACGACGACAGCAGACAGTTACGAGCAGCTCGCACCAGACCCGAACTCACCAGAGGGCAAGAGACTTCTCCGCAAGGCCATCGGCGCCTCGGCGATCGGCAACGCGACCGAGTGGTATGACTACGGCGTCTACGCCGCGGCCTCGGTCTACCTGACGCAGGCGTTCTTCCCGGGGGAGTTCGGAACCGTCGGCACCATGCTGGGTTTCGCGATCTCCTTCGTCTTGCGGCCCCTCGGCGGTATGGTCTGGGGACCGATCGGCGACCGCATCGGCCGCAAATCGGTTCTGGCGATGACGATCCTGCTCATCTCCGGCGCGACCGCACTGATCGGCCTGTTGCCGACGCATGCGTCGATCGGGTTCTGGGCGCCCGTCCTGCTCATCCTGCTCCGCGTCATCCAGGGTTTCTCGACCGGCGGCGAATACGGTGGTGCCGCAACGTTCATGGCCGAGTACGCGCCCGACAACAAGCGCGGAAAGTACGGCTCGTTCCTCGAATTCGGCACCCTGGCCGGTTTCTGCGGCGGCACACTCTTCGTCCTCCTGCTGCAATTGGCGTTGTCCGACAGCCAGATGGATCAGTGGGGATGGCGCATCCCGTTCCTGCTCGCGCTGCCGATGGGCCTGATCGGGCTGTACCTGCGGTCGCAGATGGAAGACACGCCGGTGTTCCAGGAACTCGAGCAGGACAACGAGATCAAGGGCTCGGCCTGGACCCGGTTCAAGGATCTGCTGGTCAACTACCGGCGTCCGATCATCACCATGTTCGGTCTGGTGATCGCGCTCAACGTGGCCAACTACACCCTGCTGGCCTACCAGCCGACCTACCTGCAGAACACCATCGATCTGTCCGAGACCTCGGCCAGCGTCGTCAACCTCATCGGCCAGCTCGTGATGATGCTGCTGATCCCGTTCTTCGGATGGTGGTCGGACTCGACCGGCCGCAAACCCATGTGGTGGGGTTCGCTGATCGGCCTGTTCGTCCTCGCGCTGCCGCTCTACTGGCTGATGGGGCAGGGATTCGCCTGGGCCATAGTGGCATTCGTCATCCTGGGTGTGCTGTACATCCCCCAGCTGGCGACCATCTCGGCCACCTTCCCGGCGATGTTCCCGACCCAGGTCCGCTATGCCGGTTTCGCGATCTCCTACAACGTCGCGACCGCGGCATTCGGCGGAACCGCGCCGCTGGTCAACGATGCGGTGGTCGAGAGCACCGACTGGAACCTGTTCCCCGCGGTCTACATGATGGGTGCCTGCGCCATCGGCATGGTCGCCCTGGTCTTCCTGAAGGAGACCGCGGGCGCCTCGCTGCGCGGTACCGAGATCCCGAGTCTGGAAAACGATTTCACGAGTCTGCAGAAGCAGAAGGTGAACTAGGGGCCCAGCAGCCGCATCGCGGCGAGGGCGTAGGCTCTCGCCGCGGTGGCCAGGTCGGCGATGGCCACCGACTCGTCCGGTTGGTGGGCGTCGGTGTTGATGTTTCCCGGACCGAGGACGATCGACGGGACACCGAGGTCGCGGCTGACGAAGCCACCGTCGCAGGCGGCAGTCCAGCCGCCGACCGAGGTGTCCGCCCCGGCATCGGTGACCGCACCGACCGCTGTGGTGACGAGCGGGTGCGTGGCTTCCGTCGCGAAACCGGGCATCTCCATGGTCACCCGGACGTCGACGCTGATGCCGTCGGTGTCGATTCCTCTGTCGCTGATCGCTCTTCGCAGATCGTCGGCGATCCGGTGCGGGTCCTCATCGGGCATCAGGCGCCGGTCGATGCCGAGCGAACAACCCGGTGCCACCACCGAGATGCCCTGTCCGCCTGTGATGGTGCCGACATTCCAGGTGCCGTGACCGAGCAGGTCGTCGGCCGTCTCGGCCAGCCGTTCACCGTCGGCGCGGATGATGTCGACGACGGCGGCCGCGGCGTCGATGGCGCTGCGACCATCGGTGGGACGTCCGGAATGAGCCGCGCGACCGGTCACCTCGACCTCGATGTACGACGCACCGCGGCAACCCCGAACCACCTGCATGTCGGTGGGTTCGGCGACCACGCAGCCGCGGAACTCGAGGTCGGCGGGGCGGCCCACGAAGTCCCGCACCCCGGTCCCGTGTTCCTCCTCGTCGACGGTGCACACCAGGCGGACCGGTCCGGAGAGTTCGACCCCGACCTCGGCGGCCCGGCGTAGCGCGGTCATCGCCGCGACGACGGCGGCGAGTCCGCCTTTCATGTCGGTGGCACCGCGGCCGTAGATGCGGCCGTCGCGGATGCGGACCGTGTACGGGTCCGCTGACCAACCGGGACCGGCCGGGACCACGTCCGAATGTCCGAGGAACATCAGTCCCGGTCCGGTGCCGGCAGGCACGGTGGCGACGAGATTGGGCCGCCCCGGTGCCACTTCGTGGGTCACGACGTCGAAACCGAGCGCGCGGCAGGCACTCTCGAGCACGTCGACCGCGGCTTCCTCGGTACCGCCCGGGTTCTCGCTGGGCGTCTCGACCAGTGCCGAGGTGAGCGAGGTGATCGCGGCCTCGTCGATGAAGCCGAGCACCGCGGTCTCGGCGGCGGTCAGGTCTGGTTCACGACTCACCCGGCCATCTTCTCAAGACTGGCCGTGAGACGTCGGACACCCTCGTCGATCCGTTCCGGGGTGCTCGACGCGAAGCAGAGACGCATCGAGTTGCGGAAGCGTCCACCGGGCGACAGCGCGGGGCCGGGAATGAACGCCACCCCGTCCGCGAGCGCGACCTCGAAGAGTTCTCGCGTGTCGATCTCGGCGAACTCGTCGCGCAACGTGACCCACAGGAAGAAGCCGCCCTCGGGGTCCGTGGTCACCACCCGATCGCCGAGATGACGTCTGATGGCGTCGAGCATGGCCTCTTTGCGCTCGCGGTACAGCAGGCGAATCCCGGCGAGATGGTCCTCGAGTCCGCCGCGGGCGATGTACTCGGCGACGATGTGCTGGTTGGGCACGTTGGTGCAGGTGTCCATCGCCTGCTTGCCGTTGATCAGCAGCTGGCGTAGGGAGGGATCGGCGTCGACCCAGCCGACACGCCAGCCCGGCGCGAGGATCTTGGAGAACGTGCGCACCGAGAAGATCAGCGGGTCGCCGGGGCTGAGCGTCTGGAAGGTCGGGATGTCGGTGCCGGCGAACCGCAACAGCCCGTACGGGTCGTCGTCGATGATGACCGACCCCCAGGTGTGCGCCAGCCGCAGCAGTTCGCGGCGGCGCTCCTCGGACATGGTGACGCCGGAGGGATTCTGGAATGTCGGGATCGTGTAGATCGCTTTCGGCGTCTGACGGGTGCGTGCGACGAGCGCTTCGAGCTGATCGACCTGCATGCCGTCGTCGTCGACGGGAACCTCGAGCAACTGCGCGCCGTAGGACAGCGCAGTCGCACTGCCATTGGTGTACGTGGGGGACTCGACGATGACCAGATCCCCGGGATCGACGAACAGCTTGCAGGCGAGGTCGAGTCCCTGCATCCCGCCGGTGGTGATGACCAACCGGTCGAGGGACGACGGGTCGGGGGTCGTGGCGAGATAGTCGACGAGCAGTTGCAGCAGCCGGGGTTCGCCTTCCGTGGCACCGTAGGTGAACGAGGTGTGATCGAGGATCTCACCGGCGATCTGACGGAACTCGTCGGCCGGTACGGCCTCGTCCGCGGGGGAGCCCATCGCGAACCGCACGATGTCGTGGGACTGCGCGGCGAGCAGCGAGGTCGACGAGTCGATCATCGAACCGACGAGGTCCTTGGCGCGGCCCGCCAACGGCAGTGTTGGTGCCGAATGTCGGTTCTGATAGGCGGTTTCGGTTGTGGTCACTTTCTTCACCTCGTCTCGGCAGCCCTTCGTGGCTCGTCGCTTGCGCTCCTCGCACCTCAGGGATCAGATTGTGTGGTCGTCGTGTTGGTTTCGCACCTCAGGGATCAGGTGGTGTGGTCGTCGTGTTGGTTTCGGACCTCAGGGATCAGGTGGTGTGGTCGTCGTGTTGGTTTCGGACCTCAGGGATCAGGTGGTGTGGTCGTCGTGTTGGTTTCGGACCTCAGGGATCAGGTGGTGTGGTCGTCGTGTTGGTTTCGGACCTCAGGGATCAGGTGGTGTGGTCGTCGTGTTGGTTTCGGACCTCAGGGATCAGGTGGTGTGGTCGTCGTGTTGGTTTCGGACCTCAGGGATCAGATTGTGTGGTCGTCGTGCTGGTGTCGATCAGGTTGTGTGGCTACTTCTGGATCAGTTCGCGCGGGAAGTCGGTGAAGCATTCGACGCCGGTCGGACTGACCCGGACCGACTCGGACAGCTCGAAACCGTAGTTGTCCATCCACATTCCGCAGACGATGTGGAAGGTCATGTTCGTCTCCAGCACCGACTCGTCCTCGCTGCGGATGCTGATCGTGCGCTCGCCCCAGTCGGGCGGGTAGCCGATGCCGATCGAATAGCCCAGGCGCGAGGGCTTCTCGAGGCCGTACTTCGCGAGCGTCCAGTTCCACGTCGAGGCGAGCTCGCGCGTGGCCACGCCCGGCTTGATGGCCTCCAGCACGTTGTTCAGGCCCTCGGCGGTTGCCTTGGCGACGTAGTCCAGGTCTTTGCTCGGGGTGCCGAGGGACACCGTCCGGGCAAGCGGACAGTGATATCGGTTGTGCGCACCGGTCAATTCGATGACGACCGCCTCGTCCTCGACGAAAGTGCCCTGGTGCCACGTGAGGTGCGGGGTGTCGGCCGCCGCGCCGGTGGGCATCATCGGGACGATCGCCGGGTAGTCGCCGCCGTACTCCGGGGTGCCCGTGATCTGCGCCTGCGAGATGGCCGCGGCCGCATCGCATTGCCGGACCCCGATGTCGATGGTGTCGATCGCGGCGCGCATGGCCTCCGAGCACACCATCCCGGCTTGCCGCATCAGCTGAATCTCGGCGTCGGACTTCACCGACCGCACCCAGTTGACGAGTTCGAAGTTGTCGACGAGTTTCCACTCCGGGATCGCGTTGAACAGCGCCCGATAGGCTTTGGGAGAGAAGAAATGCGAGTCCATCTCCAGCCCCACCGAGCCGGCCTTGGACGCCGGTGCGATCTGGTGGCGCTGTCGCAGTGACCAGGCGACCCAGTCGAACGGGTGCAGATGTGGGCGCTGCACGTAACTCTCCGGGTAGCCGACGATCTGGTCGGCAGGCAACCACGACGTGCGATGTGCGCCATGCGCATCCATCTCCCGGGCGTAGAAGATCATCTCGCCGTCGATCGGCACGAACAGCATCTGCGGGGTGTAGAACGACCACGCGTTGTAGCCGATCAGATAGAAGATGTTCGCTGGATCGGTGACGATGATGGCCGAGAGCCCCTGACGGTCCATGAGTTCGCGGACCCGTGTCAGGCGCTGTTCGTACTCGCTGTCGGTGAACAGCTGAGCACCCAGGTACATGGTCTTCTCGCTCCTGTCTGAACGGGATGGATAACGGAACCCCTGTCAGCGACGGGGAATCGGCGTGGCGGTGTACTTCATGTCGAGGAATTCCTCGATACCCACGCGTCCGCCCTCGCGGCCGAGTCCCGATTCCTTGACACCCCCGAAGGGGGCCGCCGGATTGGACACGGCGCCGGTGTTGACCCCGACCATACCGGTTTCCAACGCGGCCGACAGTGTGGCGCAGCGGTCGACGTCCTGGCTGAACAAGTAGCTGACCAACCCCCACGGGGTGTCGTTGGCCAGTGCGATGACCTCGTCGTCGGCCGCGGGATCGTCCGCGTCGTCGGCGTTTCCGAACGGGATGATCGCGGCGACGGGCCCAAAGATCTCGGTACGAGTGAGATCCGCGTCGAGCCCGACGTCGGTCAGGACGGTCGGCGGATAGAAGAAGCCCGGGCCGTCCGGGTTCTCGCCCCCGCAGACGACCGTGGCGCCTTTGGCCACGGCATCGGACACCAGCGCCGAGACCTTCTCGACGGCTTTCGATTCGACGAGCGGGCCGACCTGCACACCGTCGGCCGCACCATCACCCACCTGCAACGCAGCCATCTTCGCGGCAAAGGCGTCGGTGAACTCGTCGATCACGCTGCGGTGCACGAAGACTCGATTGGCGGCCGTGCAGGCCTGACCGATGTTGCGCATCTTGGCGAACATCAGGCCGTCGACGGCCCGCGGGATGTCCGCGTCGGCGCAGACGATGAACGGCGCGTTGCCGCCCAGCTCCATCGACGTCCGCATGACCGTGCCCGCCGCCTGACGCAGGAGTAGTTTCCCGACCTCGGTCGACCCGGTGAAGCTGACCTTGCGGGCGAGTCCGCTCTCCATCCACTCGGTGACGACGGTCGACGGGTCGCTGGTCGTGACGATGTTCAGCACCCCCGCGGGCAGACCGGCCTCGACGAGGATGTCGGCCAGCAGTAGGGAGGTGAGCGGGGTGAGTTCGGCGGGCTTGAAGACCATGGTGCAACCGGCCGCGACGGCCGGCCCGATCTTGCGGGTCGCCATGGCCAGCGGGAAGTTCCACGGCGTGATGAGGATGCACGGGCCGACGGGCTGCCTGGTCACCACGACCCGGTGCGATCCGTCGCCGGTGGTGGTGGAGTCGCCACCGATGCGCACGGCTTCCTCGGCGAACCAGCGGAAGAACTCGGCGCCATAGGCGACCTCGCCCTTGGCCTCAGCGAGGGGCTTGCCCATCTCCGCGGTCATCACCGCGGCGATCTCGTCCGCGCGCGTCATGATGAGTTGATGTGCGCGATAGAGGATCTCACTGCGGAACCGCGGTGAGGTCGTGGCCCACTCGGCCTGGTGCGCGGCCGCGGTCTCGAGCGCGCGCCGAGCGTCGACGGCGTCGGCGTCGGCCACCTGGGCGAGTACCTCTTCCGTGGCCGGGTTCACGACGTCGAAGTGCTTGCCCGACGCGGCCGGAGCCCACTCGCCGTCGACGAACAGGTCGGTGTGGACGCGGGACACTGCTTCGGCAGCGGTCTGGGGCGCGATGGTCGTCATGGTTGTACTCCTGGAGTATCGGTATCGGGTGATGCCCTGAGCAGTTCGGCGAGATGGATTCCGCGTACGCGCGCGCGGGGGCGAGGGCGTCGTCGACGGCGGCGAGGTGTTCGACGGCCATCGCGCAGCTGAACCCGTCGGTGACGACGGCCCGCTGCGGCGCGTTCCGCAGCGCCGGTGCGAGTCCGTTCTCGGCGACGGCCATGCTCACCTCGTAGTGACCCTTCTCGAAACCGAAGTTGCCTGCCACGCCACAACAACCGTCCGCGGTGTGCACGGTGACCCCCAGGGCCTCCAGGGCGGTGATGCCGACCCCGGCGCCGAACACCGCGTACTCGTGGCAATGGGTCTGCAACGTCACCTCGTCGGGAAGTGGTGGTGGTCGCCAGCCGGCATCGAGCAGAGTGGGCACATGGGCGGCGAAACTTCGCACGCGTGCAGCCACGCGACGGGCGGCGTCGGTCGGCACGAGTTCGGGCAGGTCCTTCGCGAGCGCCGCGGCGCAACTGGGTTCGACGACGACGATCGGTCGGTCCGTCCCGTCGTCGAGGTCGGCGACGGTACGGCGCAGCACCTTTCGGGCACGATCGAGCTGGCCGGTGGAGATCCACGTGAGACCGCAGCAGTTGTCGGCCGCACAGCCGACGGAAGCTGATGCACGGTCGACGGGATCTGACGCACGGTCGACGGAGTGGGCGGCCCGGAGGATCTCGGCGACCGCGGTGGCCACCTGCGGCCGGAAGGCGCGGGTGAAGGAGTCGACGAACAGCACGACCGTGGACGACGCGTCGACCGGTGAGAGTGCACCGAGATGGGTGCGCCGCGCACGCCGTGTCGCAAAGGCGGGCATCGTGCGCCGGGGGTCGAGTCCGCCGGCGCGCGCGGCGAGACCGCTCAGCCTGGATCGCAGTGCGCGGTTGAGGACCGGTGCCGCGAGCCCCGCCGCCGACAGCCACGCGGGCATCCAGCCGAGGGAGTAGTGCGACAGCGGGCGGAGCCGACGTCGATAGTGGTGGTCGAGGAACTCCGACTTGTAGGTGGCCATGTCGACGCCGGTCGGGCAGTCGGTGGAACACGCCTTGCACGACAGGCACAGTTCGAGCGCCTCCGCGACATCGGTGGACCGCCATCCCTCGTCGACGCTCGGCGCGGTGCGGACCATGTCCTGCAGCACACGGGCGCGCCCGCGGGTGGAGTCCTTTTCGTCGCGGGTGGCCTTGTAGCTCGGACACATCACCCCGCCGGAGTCCGCCCGGCACCGTCCGACGCCGATGCATCCCTGTACCGCGTGGACGAACGGGTCGACGAGCGGGAGTTCGTGCCCCAGGTCGAAAGCGGTGGGCCAGTGGCGACGCGGCACGTCGGCGAGGGCGAGGTCGGCGGTGATCGGGGGCGGATCGACGATGCTGCCCGGGTTGAGGATTCCGTGCGGGTCCCAGATCGCCTTGAAGCGGGTGAAGGCAGACATCATCGCCGGGCTGTACATGAGTGGCAGCAGCGCCGACCGGGCCCGCCCGTCGCCGTGTTCACCGGACAGTGAACCGCCGTGTCGCACCACGAGTTCGGCGGCCTCGGTGCAGAAGCGTGCCATCACCGCGCGCCCCTCGGGGGAGCGCAGGTCGAACGTGATGCGCACGTGCATGCACCCGGCGCCGAAGTGGCCGTACATGACCCCGGTGAGGCCGTGCCGGTCGAGCAGGCCGGCGAACTCGTCGAGGTAGTCGGCGAGCCGCTCGGGTGCGACGGCCGCGTCCTCCCAACCAGGCCACGACTCGTAGCCCGCGCCGATGCTCTCGTCGTCGGGGTCGGCCAGTCGGGACGACAGACCCGCGCCGTCCTCGCGGACCCGCCACAGCGCCCGGCGGCGGGCGGGGTCGTCGACCACCGTGGCGTCGGTCATCCGTCCCTGTGCACGCAGGTGGTCGAGCAACCGCTTGGCGGTCGCCGGTACGTCCGACTCGGATTGTGCGGCAGCGCTGTCCTCGTCGACATCGATGAACAACCACGCGGATCCGTCGGGCAGGCCGGCGACGGCGTCGTGGCCACGCCGCGCCGCCATCGTGGAGACGATCTTGCGGTCGATGCCCTCGATGGCCGACGGTGCGAACGGAAGGATCGCCGGTACGTCCCGGGCGGCGTCGGCGGGGGAGTGGTAGCCGACGCACAGCAGGAGCTGAGACGTCGGGACCGGTACCAGCGTGACGCGTGCCGACACGACGATCGCGCAGGTCCCCTCGCTGCCGACGAGTGCGCGAGCCACGTCGAAACCGTTCTCCGGCAGCAGCTTCGCGAGATGGTAACCGGAGACCTGCCGCGGGATGGTCTCGAGCTGGGTGCGCAGGATTGCCAGGTTCGCGGCGGTCAGCTCCCGCAGCGACGCGGTGATCTCGGCCGCCCGCTCCGTTGCCGCGGCATCGGCGGGATCGGTGGCCCGCAGGCCGTCACGGGTTGCGGTGAGCATCAGGCCGTCGGCGGTGACGAGGTGCAGTTCGACGATGTGGTCGCTGGTACGGCCGTACCGAACCGAGTGATTGCCGCAGGCGTCGTTGCCGATCGCGCCGCCGAGGGTCGCGCGTGAGGCCGAGGACGGGTCCGGCGCAAAGGTGAGCCTGCCGCCGGTGGCGGCTCGTGCGTCGGCGGCCAGTGTGGTCAGGACGATCCCGGCGCCCGCGACCGCGGTCGCGGATTCGGCGTCGACGGACAGGACGTGGTCGAGATGCCGGGACAGGTCGAGCACGACGCCGGGTCCGATCGCGTTGCCGCCCATGGAGGTCCCACCGCCGCGGGGAATCACCGGGACGCGGTGGTCATGACACCACCCGACCACCGTCGCGACGTCGCGGGCGCTGCGCGGGAAGGTGACCGCCAGGGGCGGGACACGGTAATTCGAGGCGTCGTAGGAGTATTCGGCCAGGCGACGTGTCGAGGCGTCCGCATCGACACCGAGAGCGGTGAGTTCGGCTGCGATGTCCACCCGTGGCATGTGAGACCGGGCTGTCAGGTCTAGCCCAGGGCCGCGGCGAGCGCGGCACCGAAGCGGGCGACGCCGAGGTCGATCTCCTCGGCGGTGACGACCAGGGCGGGGATGAGGCGCACGACGTTGGCCGACGGCCCGCACGTGAGCGAGAGCAACCCCTGGGTGGTGGTGGCCTGCTGAACGGCGAGCGCGGCCGCCGCGTCGGGCGTCGTGCTCCCGGCGGCATCGGTCGTGATGAACTCGATGCCGGCCATCAGCCCCAGCCCGCGGACGTCGCCGACGCCCGGGAACGGTGCACATACCTGCCGCAGACCGGCGAGCAGCTGCTCACCGCGGACGCGCGCGTTCTCGACGAGGCCCTCTGACTCGATCACATCGAGGGTCGCGATCGCGGCGGCGGCCGCGACGGCGTTGCCGCCGTACGTGCCGCCCTGCGACCCCGGCCACGCCTTGCTCATCAGTTCCGTCGGCGCCGCGATCGCCGAAATCGGGAATCCCGACGCCAGGCCCTTGGCGGTGATCAGGATGTCGGGGGTCAGGCCCGCCGCGTGCTGGTGACCCCAGAACCTGCCGGTGCGACCGAATCCCGCCTGTACCTCGTCGAGGATCAGGAGGACGCCGTGGCGGTCGGCGCGCTCCCGCAGGCCCTGGAGGAAGCGGGGCGGGGTGGGCAGGTATCCGCCGTCGCCCAGCACCGGCTCGATGAGGAAGGCCGCGGTGTCGTTGGGCGCGACGCGCGACTGCAGCAGGTAGTCGAGTTCACGGAGTGCGAAGTCGACGGCGGTGTCGGTGTCCCAGCCGTAGCGGTAGGCATAGGGGAACGGAGCCATGTGCACGCCGCTCATCAGGGGCGAGAAGCCGGCGGAGAAGCGGGTGCCGGCCGTCGTCAGGCTGGCCGCGGCGACGGTCCGGCCGTGGAAGCCGCCCTGGAACACGATGATGTTGGGCTTCGCGGTGGCCATCCGGGCGAGACGGACGGCGGCCTCCACGGCTTCGGAACCGGAGTTCGCGTAGAAGACGGAGTCGAGGCCCGTGGGCAGTACCGCCCCGAGTCGGGTGGTGAGCTCGAGGAGCGGGGTGTGCATCACGGTGGTGTACTGCGCGTGGATGATCTTGGCGCACTGCGCCTGCGCGGCCGCGACGACGTGCGGGTGGCAGTGGCCGGTACTGGTCACGCCGATACCGGTGGTGAAGTCGAGGTAGTCGCGACCGTCGGTGCCCCGGATCCACGAACCGGCCGCAGTGTCGACGACGACGGGAGTCGCCTGTTTCAGGGCGGGGCTCAGCGACGCGGTCTGGTCGGTGCGGACCTGGGAACTGTGGATCTGGGACTCGACGCCGGCAGTCATGGCTACACGGTGACGCTCGATCGTACGATTGTCAACAATTAGACATCAGCGCTGGTCGTCGAGTTCGTCAAGGGCGGCGCTGAGATCGCGGAGTACGGTCAAGGCGTGCTCCCACCGGGCCGGGTCGAGTGCGGCCGCCAACCGGATGGCCGCCGCGCGATGTCCCGGGTTGATCGCGCGGACGGCCGCGAGGCCGGCGTCGGTGGGGGCGACGAGCTTGGCGCGACGGTGGGCCGGATTGTCGCGGTACTCGGCCAGTCCGTCGGCGACGAGGAGGTCGGCGGTGCGCTGCACGCTCTGGCGCGTGATCCCCATCGCCCGTGCGATGCCCGCGACCGGCAGCGGTTCGTCGAGCACCGCGCCGAGCACCTGCCACCGCGTGGCGGTCAGCCCGGCGGGTTCGGCGAGACGCTCGGCGAGGGCTAGGAACTGCCCGTTCAGCCGGAACGCTGTCAGCGCGGAGGCCGACAACAGGTCCTGCGGGTCTCTCACTGCTCGCCGGCGAGCGCGTAGAAGCCGCTGGGGTCCTGGTGGCCGTAGAGCTGGTACCAGGCGTCGAGCACCGGCGGCGTGTAGACGCCGAGCAGCGCGAAGACCTCCCGTGCGAAGTCGACCGGGGCGATCGCCGCCGCGGTGATGACGCCGCGATCGGTGACGGCGGGGGCGTCGACGTAGTGGGCGGCACCGGCATAACCGGTGGGCGACAACTGCTCCGGCGCGTTGCTGGTGTGGCGTCGGTCGTCGAGTAGTCCGGCCCGCGCGAGACCCATTGTCGCGCCACAGATCCCGGCAACCGGGGTGCCGGCTTCGGACCAGCGCCGCGCGGCGTCGACGAAGGCGTCGTCGGTCTCCCAGATCTGGGCGCCGGGCAGGACGAGCATCGCGCTGTCGTCGGGCGTGATCTCGTCGAGCGTCGTGTCGGGGACCATCGTGACCCCGCCGATGGTGCGGACCGGCTCGGTCGTCGCGCCGACGGTCACGATCCGGAACGTTCCCGGCTCGGCCTGGTACTCGGGATTGTTGATGCCGGACGCGACGTACCCGAACTCCCAATCGGCGAGCGTCGGGTACAGGGCGAGATGGACGGTCTTCATGGTGCCTCCTTCGGACAACTATGACAGCATCCTGTCATTAATGACAGGATGCTGTCAATAGTTGGCCCGCGAGGTCAGCTGCGCAGACGTTGCCGCAACGTGGGCCGCCCGGCGAGCGCGGGAGCCGTCTCGCGGATGACCATCAGGCAGCAGAGGCTGATCGCCATCAGCGCCGCCGCATAGAAACCGACGGGGATCACGCTGCCGGTGGCGCTGACGATCCGGTTCGCGATCATCGGCGCCAGGCCGCCGCCCAGCACCGCGCCGACCTGGAAACCGATCCCGATGCCGCTGTAGCGCTGCGTGATCGGGAACAACTCGGCGAAGGTGGTGAGCATCGGACCATAGACGAACCCGGTCAGTGCGAAGCCGATGGAGATGACCGTGATGCAGGCGGCCAACGACCCGGATGCGGTGACGGAGAACAGGATCGGAGCGAACAGCAGCGACGTGATCATCCCGAAGCCGATCACCGTCTTGCGGCCCAGCCGGTCGGACAGGTAGCTGCCCAGCACGACCGTCGCGGCGTGGCAGGCGAGCGCCAGCGTGCTGCCGAAGACCACCGGGGACCGGTCGAAGCCGCGTCCCGGATCGGTCTCGGTCAGGAAAGAGAGCATGAACGTGAACAGCAGGAAGGCGTAACAGTTCTGTCCGACGTTGATACCGGCGGCCAGCGCGACGCGACGCCAGTTCTGGCGGAGCACGGCGAAGGCCGGCGGCGACTTCTCCTCGGCCTGCTTGGACTCGACGAAGTCCGGAGTCTCACTGACGCGGGACCGGGTCCACACCCCGATCGCCAGCACGACACCGCCGATGAGGAACGGGATCCGCCAGCCCCAGGCCAGGACCTGTTCCATCGGCATCAGCAGGACGAGGGCGAACGACAGGTTGGCCAGGATGCCGCCGACCGGCGAACCGAGGGTGACGAAGCAGCCGTACAGACCGCGCCGGTGCGTCGGCGCGTGCTCGGCGGCGAGCAGGGCGGCGCCGCCGATCTCACCGCCGCGCGAGATGCCGTGCACCATGCGCAGGAAGACCAGGATGATCGGTGCCACGATCCCGATGGCCTGGTAGTCGGGGAGGACGCCCATGGCCAGGGTCGATCCGCCCATGAGCAGGAAGGCGGCGGTCAGCGCCTTGCGTCGGCCGAATTTGTCCCCGAAGTGTCCGAAGATCAGCGCGCCGATCGGCGCCATCACGAAGCCGACCGCGAAGGTCGCGAAGCCCAGGAAGGTGCCGAACCAGGGATCGTCGACGTTGAAGAAGATCTTGTTGAAGACCAGTGCCGTCGCGGTGCCGTAGATCGCGAAGTCGTAGAACTCCATGATCGTGCCGACACCGGACGCGACGGCGACGCGGGTGGTCCGTTCCCGGCGCGGCCGGCCGGTGCCGGTGGCCGAGGGGTCGGGTGGTGCAGAATTGTCGAGAGTTACCACGGATCACTCCTCATCGGTGGGCGAACGGACCCTCGAGGCCGTCGTTCGTTGGCTGTACTCGTGGATGGATCGATTGTGTCGAACCCGCGAGGCGGGGGGAATCGGGAAAAGCTTTACCGCGCCGAGCTATTGGCCGCGTTCGGGCACGCTTCACCGCGCCACCGGAACCGGGTCCGGTGGCGGGTGAGGTCGTCGCCCGATCCGTCAGTCGGCCGTGCTGAACTCCTCGTGGCGGGCGAGACGCCCGACCGCGTCGAGTACGCGGGCGAAGTCAGCGATCCGCTGGGCGCGGTAGTCGGCCACGGTGGCCGGGTCGAACTCGTAAAAGCCTGCGCCGTCGGATATCCCACGACGTCCGAAGGTCATGTTGGACTCGACCAGCGGGGCGGGCGCGAACCGCTCGCCGAGTTCACCACGCAGGTAATTCGACGCGTGGAACAAGGTGTCGCAGCCGCCCCAGTCGATGAACTCGAGCAGGCCGAGAACCGCGAAGCGCGAGCCGAATCCGATGCGCACCGCGGTGTCGATGTCCTCGGCGCTGGCCACCCCCTCGTCGACCATCCGGGCCGCCTCGTTCATCACGAGCGCCTGCAGCCGGGGCACGATGTACCCGGGCGACGGGGCGCACACCACGGGTACCTTGCCGACCGCGACGAGCAGGTCGCGGGTGGCGTCGACGACCCCGCGGCCGGTGGCGGTGCCCGGCGCGACCTCGACGAGCGGCATGAGGTCAGCCGGATTCAGCCAGTGCGCGTTGAGGAATCGCTCCGGGGCCGACAACGCCCCGGCGAGCTCGTCGACGAGGAAGCTCGAGGTGGTCGACGCGATGGGGACGGTGTCGCCGACCATCGCCTCGATCCACGTGAGCGCGTCGCGCTTGATCTCGGCGACCTCGGGTACCGCCTCGAACACCAGATCGGCGCCGGCCATCGGACCCAGGGCGTCGACCTCGCCGACGACGGTGACCAGCGCCGCGACGTCGTCGAGGTCCTCGATCGCCAGCAGGCCGAGCGTGACCTTGTGCGCCAGTGCCTGACGGACCGCGGTGCGAACCCCGTCGAGGTAGGCCGCGGCGTCGGCACCGCGGTCGCGGAGGTCGACGACGGTGACCGACACGTTCCCGAAGGCCAGCGCGGCGGCGATGCCCTGACCCATCCGGCCGGCGCCGACGACGGCGACGTGGCGACCCGTCACTGCGCCGGTCCGTCGTGGAGCAGTGCCTGCATGCCGGACCGGTCGAGGTCGGCCAGTCCCAGATTCTCCAAGGTCCGGCCGCCGGTTGCGGCCGGACGTCCGGTGACCGCGCCGGCGAGGGCGAGCAGGCCGTCGGCCACCGGCGTCGGTACCGACGCCCACCGCCCCACCGAGCTCAGCAGCGCCAGCCCGATCTCGACGTCCTCGGTCATGTAGCGGTGGGTGTGCAGGTCGATGTTCTCGCGCCAGTCGCCGCTGTCGGTGAGCTTCTCGTGGGCGGCGTTGCCGTACATCCACTCGTCGCCGTCGGCGGTGTAGTGGTCGGCGAGCGGGAAGTGCGGTGCGCCGTAGCCGAGCGCCTCCCGGACCGCGATGCGCTCGGCGTCGAGCGCGGAGGTGACCCGCCGGATGGCGTCCTGGGTGCCCTCGTTGTGGATGTCCCACGACGGGAAGTGTTCCAGCGGACCGGCATTCATCAGGATCAGCGGCGGGTGGATGATCGGGCCGGCGTTCATGAGCGCGCCGCTGAGGGCGTCCTCGCTGCGTTCGACGGCGGGATAGACCTCACCGAGGACCGCCAGCGCCCGATCGGTGTGCCGGGCCGGGAACACTCCGGTGGGCAGACGGGTGGCGTACCCGCTGACGACGACCCGGGTGTCGCCGTGCTTGCGTGCGAGGTAGGGCAGGGTCCCGGTCTCGGCGAACGCGACGTCCGCGGGATTGCCGGCCGCGCGCACCGCCCGCGCGAACACGAACGACCCGAAGCTGCCCGGCGGCAGGTAGACGACCTGGCCGTCGCGCAGGTGCGGGGCGAGCTGCCGAGCGAGCGACTCGTGGGCGAACGCCGGGACCGGCGCGACGATGACCTCGGCGTTGGACACCGCCTCGGCGAGGTCGGCGACGATCGAGATCCCGCCGCCCGCTCCGCCGTCGACGCCGATCTGCCGCCGGCCGCGGTGGTCGTCGATCTCGAGCGTGCCGCGCTCGACCAGGGACGAGAACGCTGCGCCGTCCCGTCGCCACCAGGTGACATGGTGGTCCTTCTCGCTGAGCTCGGCCGCGGCCGCATAAGAGCCGTGACCTCCGCCGATGACGCAGACCTTCACGAATCGTCCTCCTCGATCTCGGGCCGCTCGAGCGGCCACTGGGGTGTTGGGAGGAAACGTAGGAGCGCTGCCGCGGACTGTCCCGGCGTCTGCCGAAACCGAAAAAAGTTCACCTCGTGATGCAGGATTGTTGCGTGCCGGACGACCTCGATTATCAGATCGTTCACGCTCTGCAGGTCGCGCCGAGGGCGCCGTGGGGCGTCGTCGGCGACGTCGTGGGCGTGAGCGCGGCGACCGCGGCCCGACGCTGGGAGCGGCTCGTCGACAGCGGTCTCGCCTGGATCGTGACCTATCCCGGGGCCGCGTACCTGAACACCCGCTGCAGCGCGTTCGTCGAGGTCCAGGCCTCGTCACGGCGTGCGGCGCTCGTCGAGCGGTTGTCGGCGGACCGGCACGTGGCCACCATCCAGCGCACCGCGGGCGACGGCGACCTGCTGCTGACCGTGATGGTCCCGGATCTCGGCTTCCTCGGCGACTGGGTGCAGCGACTCGCCGACCTCGAGGGGGTCGCCCGGACCCGGACGAGGGTGGTGATGCGTGTCTTCGGCGAGAGCGAACGCTGGCGGGTGCACACGCTGTCCGACGCCGACGAGTCGGTACTCGCCGAGCACCGACCCGAGCACCGCCCGCTGGCGCACGAACCCGATGAGATGGATCTGCGACTCATCGCCGCCCTGGCCGAGGACGGTCGACGCTCGGCGGTCGACCTGGCCGCCGCGAGTGGTCTGAGCGCACCGACCGTTCGGCGTCGGCTGACCGCACTCGTCGCCGAACGCGTCCTGTCGATCAGATGCGAGGTGTCGCACGTGATCAGCGGATGGCCCGTCACGGCGAACGTGTGGGCGCGGGCGTCGTCGAGGTCGATCGCGGCGCTCGTCGACGCGCTCGACGAACTGCCCCAGGTACGGGTCTGCTGTGAGGTCACCGGTACCGCGAACATCCTGATGGCTGTCTGGTTGCACACCGTCGGCGAACTGTCCGAGTTCGAGCAGCAGCTCGAGAGCCGGGTGCCGGGACTCGTCGTCGCCGACCGCTCGGTCACGCTGGAGACCCCGAAGCGACTGGGTTCGCTGCTCGACCGGTCGGGGTGCCGGACCGGTTCGATCCCGGTGGTGCTGTGAGATGACCACGTCGACCTCGCTGCGCTTCGCCCTGCTGATCACCGCGGCCTGTGGCTTCCTCGACAGCTACACGTATCTGTCCCGGGGCGGGGTGTTCGCCAACGCCCAGACCGGGAACGTCATCCTGCTCGCGTTGAATCTGTCGGAGCAGCACTGGTATCAGGCCTCGGGTCATCTCTGGCCGATCCTCGCGTTCCTCGTCGGCGTCGTGCTGGCGGTGCACGTGAAGGCCGGCCGCTTCGACCATCTCCTCGTGTACCCGATCCGCGTGACGATGGCGCTGCAGGTGAGCATCCTCGTCGTGATCGGCTTCGTCCCCACCTCCGTCCCGCACTCGTTCATCACCATCCCCATCTCGTTCATCACCGCCATGCAGATCGAGTTGTTCCGCAACATCGGCGATCTCAACTACATCGCGGTGGCCACGACCGGGAATCTGATGCGCCTCGTGGAGGCCGGGTACGGCGTCACCGTCGACCGGGCACCGGACGCGCGCAAGGCCCTCACGGTCTACGGCCGCGTGGTCGGGGTGTTCGCCGGCGGCGCACTCGTCGGGGCGGTCTGCACCCAGGTGATGGGTGGCCGCGCCGCCTGGGTGCCGGCGGGTTTCCTCGCGGTGACGCTGCTGCTCTTCGTCATCGACGAACGCACCGACCCGTCACCTACGGTGGGGTCATGACCCCACACGCGCCCGTGGTCGCCCTGCTGATCTCGCCCGACGATCCCCCGCCGGGGAACCTCGCCGAGCTCGAGGAGCTCGCGACGGTACGGCTCTGCACGGCCGACGATCTCGGCGCGGCCCTGCCGGGTGCGGACGTTCTCGTGTTGTGGGACTTCTTCTCCCGTGGCCTCGCCGACCACTGGGGCGAGGCCACGGCATCGTTGCGCTGGGTTCATGTGTGTGCGGCGGGCGTCGACTCGTTGCTCTTCGACGGGCTACGGGCCTCCGACGTCGTGGTGACCAACGCCCACGGCGTCTTCGACCGGCCGATCGCGGAGTTCGTCCTCGCCGCAGTCCTCGCGCGGCACAAGGGTTTACACGAATCGATGGCGCTGCAGCGCGATCATGAATGGCGACACCGCGAGACCGTGGCGACCCACCGCACCTCCGCCCTGGTCATCGGGACCGGCGGGATCGGCCGCGCGATCGCGAAACTGCTTCGCGCCGTGGGTGTCCGGGTGGTCGGGGCGGGTCGGACCGCTCGCGACTCGGATCCGGACTTCGGGCATGTCGTGGCCACCGACGATCTCGCCGCACAGGTCGGCGGATTCGACACGGTCGTCGCGATCGCGCCGCTGACCGAGCAGACCGCCGGGATGATCGACGCGACGGTGCTGGCGGCGATGAAACCCGGCGCCCACCTCGTCAACGTCGGCCGCGGCGAACTCGTCGACGAGGCGGCCCTCGTCGAGTCGCTCCGCTCGGGCCACCTCGGTGCGGCCACCCTCGACGTCTTCGTGACCGAGCCGCTGCCCGCCGACAGCGCGCTCTGGGATCTGCCCGGGGTCGCGATCTCGGCGCACATGAGCGGAGATGCCGTCGGATGGCGCGAGGCGCTGGCCGAGCAGGTCCTCGACAACCTGCGGCGCTACGTCGCGGCGGGTACCGCGGACCCGGCCGAGATGCTGGTCAACGTCGTCGACAAGGAACGCGGGTACATCCGGGTAGGCGGATGACCTCACCGCGGGCCCGCCGATAGTAGGCTGTAGCGCGATGACCACCGTCTATTTCCTGATCGCCGCCGTGGCCCTACTGGGTGCGGGTGTCCTGTTGTGGCTCGACCGCCAGCGGTCGAGCGTCGCACGGCACCAGCGTGCGGTCTGGGGCGATGAGCACGAGTTCAAGTTCCGCGAGTCGGACACCAAGCTGCGCAAGGTCTTTCGGCGCGCCACGATGAACGTCGGCGACCACATCCCGGTCCAGGACGTCGCCTACGGCCACTACGCCGGGGTGGAGGCCGTGGTCTTCGACCTGTCCGAGACCGCGACCGTGATCGCCGTCCGACGCTCCTCGCCCTCGCACGTCGTCGTCGACCTCCGGCACGAGGACGTCCTCGCGCCCGCGGAGGAAGACGTGGAACTGCTGGGCGCGATGGGCCCGCGCGTCATGTTCTCGAACAACCTCGACGTCGCCCGCCGGGTCTGCGACCGCCGCATGGTGGCCCTCGCCAACAAGGCGCCCGCGTTCGTCGAGGTCCTGTGGAACGAGGGCAACTGGGCGCTCGGCTCGATGCCGGTGACCAACGACCCGGCCAAGCTGAACACCGGCCTGGAGGTCGTCCGCCGGTTCGCCGATCTCCTCCGGGTGCTGCCGCCGATGCGAGAGCCGGAGGATTCACCCGATCCGCGCGACCCGCACGGACCCACGCGGGCCGAGCTCGCCGACGAGAAGACCGAATCCCTCCGCGACAAGCGCCGTCGACAGGCCGTCGGCACCCCGACGGCAGCGGCGTCCCAGACCGGCGCGTCCGGAGATACCGAGAGCCCGGCTGCGGCCCGCAAGCCCCCGGCCCCTTCAACCGGGGGCCGCCGGATGTCGCCGATGCCCGTCCGCGGGTCCGCCGGGACCTCCGACGACGCACCCCGCCGCGACACCGGCGAGCGGCCCAACCGGCACCGCAACTGATTGCGAAACGCTCCATGTTCGACCGAGAGGGAAGCCGCATGTCCTCGTCCGCCCCGGTTCCCGCCGAGACCCCGCAGGTCGACCCGACCGCGAAGGCGCGGCTCGCCGAGCTCGTCCGCGACCTCGCCGTGGTCCACGGCAAGGTGACGCTGTCGTCGGGCAAGGAGGCCGACTACTACGTCGACCTGCGCCGCGCGACGCTGCACCACGAGGCCTCCCGCCTCATCGGCCGGTTGATGCGGGAACTGACCGCGGACTGGGACTACGTCGCCGTGGGCGGCCTCACCCTCGGCGCGGACCCGGTGGCGACGTCGATCATGCACGCCGACGGGAGGCCGATCGACGCCTTCGTCGTCCGGAAGGCCGCCAAGGCACACGGCATGCAACGCCAGATCGAGGGTCCCGACATCGTCGGCCGCGACGTGCTCGTCGTCGAGGACACCAGCACGACCGGCGCGTCACCGTCCACGGCTGTCGAAGCCGTCCGCGGTATCGGCGGCAACGTCGTCGGGGTGGCCACTGTCGTCGACCGCGCGACCGGTGCGGACGCGGTCATCACCGGTCTCGGCGTGCCGTACCGCTCGCTCCTCGATCTCGGCGACCTCGGGCTTGACTGAGGCCGGCCCGGCGGGTTCCGCCGACGAGTCCGGCGCGGTACCCGGTCCCACCGAATGGCAGACCGGGCCGGCCGTGGGAGTCGGGCCCTGGGCCGTCGAACATCCCGGTGAACTCGCACCCGCCGACCCGCGCCTCGACGCCGAGTTGCTCGCCCACGGCGACACCCGCAACGTCGTCGACGCCTACCGGTACTGGTCGCGCGAGGCGATCGTCGCCGACATCGATGCCCGGCGGCATCCGCTGCACGTCGCCATCGAGAACTTCGCCCACGACGCCAACATCGGCACCGTGGTGCGCACCGCCAACGCCTTCGCGGTGGCCGCCGTCCACATCGTCGGACGACGTCGGTGGAATCGTCGCGGAGCGATGGTGACCGACCGCTATCAACACCTGATGCACCACGAGACGGTGGCAGATCTCATCGACTGGGCTCGTGACGAGGAACTGACCGTGGCGGCGGTCGACAACACGCCGGGAGCCCTGCCGCTCGAGACGGCGGATCTACCGCGCGACTGCGTGCTGGTCTTCGGGCAGGAGGGTCCGGGGGTCAGTGACGACGCGCAGCGCGCGGCCGACCTCACCGTGTCGATCGCGCAATTCGGTTCGACGCGCAGTATCAACGCGGGCGTCGCGGCCGGGATCGCCATGCACGCGTGGGTCCGTCAGCACGCGGACCTCGACGCCGCGTGGTGACGGGCGCGGGTGGCTTCGACTCGGCGCCGCGACCTCGACGCGCTCCTTCGTCGCTTGCTCGGCCCGGCGGCTTCGCTCGGGGCCGGCTCAACCAGCGGGGGTAGGCGTGGTGACGGAGCTCAACCAGCGGGAGGGGCGGAGTTGTTGGCCTCGTCGGAGGCGGGGAGGGGCTCCTCCTCGACGACCTTCTTCCGCGAGCGCAGGATGCGCTTGACGATCTCGGAGATGATCGGCAGCACCGAGATGAAGACGATGAACAGGAAGATGTAATCGATGTTGTCGCGGATGAACTCGATCTGGCCCAGGAAGTAGCCGAGCAGGGTGACACCCGCGCCCCAGGCGATCGCGCCGACGATGTTGTACGTGAGGAAGATCGGGTACCGCATCTTCGCGGCGCCGGCGACGAGCGGCGCATAGGTGCGCACGATCGGGACGAAACGCGCGAGGATGATCGTCACCGGGCCGTGCTTCTCGAAGAACTCGTGCGCTTCCTCGATGTAGACCTGCTTCAGGATCTTCGCGTCCGGCCGGAACAGCGAGTACCCCGCCTTCTTGCCGATCCAGTAGCCGACCTGGTCGCCCAGGAACGCCGCGATGGGGATCAGGACGAGCAGCACCCACAGCGGGGCGAAGGGCTCGATCTCCGCCGACTTCGCCGCGACGATGAGGCCCGCGGTGAAGAGCAGCGAGTCGCCGGGGAGCAGCGGGAACAGCAGACCCGACTCGATGAACACGACCAGCAGCAGACCGGCCAGCATCCACGTGCCGAACGAATTCAGCAGGTTCACCGGATCCAGGAATCCCGGTAGCAGCGCCAGGTTGGTGGTCGTGGTGGCAAGTGCGGAGTCGATCACGGGGAGCCAGAGTACCTGCGCGTCCGTCGAGGACAGAATCTCACGGGTCCGCCACCGCCGTTTTCCAGCAGGTCCGGGCACGAATGGTGCCCGCGCCGGGCGATGTGGCACCTGCCATACTGGGAGAAGTCCGGCCGCGGGAAGTCCGGCTGCTCGCCACCGAAACATCAGTCGACGGCGAGAGAACCCGAACACCAGAGCACATCACCACCCTGGAGGATTCGTCGATGCCCATTGCAACCCCGGAGCAGTACGCCGAGATGTTCGACAAGGCGAAGAAGGGCGGTTACGCATTCCCCGCGATCAACTGCACCTCGTCGTCGACGATCAACGCCGCGATCAAGGGTTTCGCCGATGCCGGCAGTGACGGGATCATCCAGTTCTCGACCGGCGGCGCCGAGTTCGGGTCCGGCCAGGGTGTCAAGGACATGGTGACCGGAGCGGTCGCCCTCGCCGAGTTCGCGCACGTCGTCGCGGCCAAGTACGACGTCCTGATCGGTCTGCACACCGATCACTGCCCCAAGGACAAGCTCGACACCTACGTCCGGCCGCTGCTGCAGATCTCGCAGGAGCGCGTCGACGCCGGTCGCAACCCGCTCTTCCAGTCGCACATGTGGGACGGCAGCGCCGTACCGCTCGACGAGAACCTGGAGATCGCCAAAGAACTGCTGGCCAAGGCGGGAGCGGCCAACATCATCCTGGAGATCGAGATCGGCGTGGTCGGCGGTGAGGAAGACGGCGTCGAGAACGAGATCAACGACAAGTTGTTCACCACCCCCGAGGACTTCGAGAAGACCATCGAGGCGCTCGGTGCCAGCGACTCCGGCAACCGTTACCTGCTCGCGGCGACCTTCGGCAACGTGCACGGCGTCTACAAGCCGGGCAACGTCAAGCTGCGTCCCGACGTCCTCAACACCGGCCAGGAGGTCGCGGCCAAGAAGCTCGGCCTCGGCGATGCCGCCAAGCCCTTCGACTTCGTGTTCCACGGCGGTTCGGGCTCGCTGAAGAGCGAGATCGACGAGGCCCTGAGCTACGGCGTCGTGAAGATGAACGTCGACACCGACACGCAGTACGCCTACAGCCGCCCGGTCGCCGGCCACATGTTCAGCAACTACGACGGTGTGCTGAAGGTCGACGGCGACGTCGGCAACAAGAAGGTCTACGACCCGCGCAGCTGGTCCAAGAAGGCCGAGACCAACATGAGCGAGCGCGTCGTCGAGGCGTGCAACGACCTCAAGTCCAACGGCAAGTCCCTGACCGCCTGACGGTCACAAAGCACTCTGCCCGCACCCTGAAAGGGGTGCGGGCAGAACTGTTTTCAGGCTTGGAAGGCCCGGTCCCCGCGGCGGCCGGGTTCAGGTGATGGCGAGTCCGACGACGACCGCACCCGCGAGAGCGATCATCACGAGCGCCGCGATCACGACGGCCGGGTCGACACGCGACCGCGATCGCCGCGGCGGCTCGACCGCATAGGGCCGGATTCGATTGCTCGGTACCCGGCTCTGCCCTACGAGACGGTTGTCCGCGGCGGGACGCGGCCGCGGCGTCGATGCGGCGGGTGCCACCGGACGGGACGGCGGGGTGTAGAAACCCGGCGCGGAGCGGCCACCCGGTCCGGGCGGCGGGCCCGGCCGGTGTCCGCTCGTCACGTGGGGTTGCACACCTTCCAGTCGTCGCCGTCGCGCTGCAGGTTCAGCGTGACGGTTTCGGGCTGGTCCGGGGCGTTGGTGTGCACCGCGACGACTTCGACGACAGCCTGATTGCCGCCCTCGACGACCCGGACCGCGTTGATTCCCTGCGTCTGTACGAGCTCGTTGCGAGACCGCTGGGCCTCGTAGGTCCGCTCGTACGCGGCGTCGTCGAAGTCGGTGTAGAACGCATTGAGTTCACCGCAGGTGACCGATCGCAGGGTCTCGAGGTCGCCCTCGTAGAGCGCGGTGGTGTAATCCATGGCCACGGTCGCGGCTTCGTCCGCGGGCGCCGGTGCCTGCAGGCTGCTGTAGGCGAAGATACCGCCGACGACGGCCACGATGGCCACCACGATCGCTGCCGCGGCGATCAGCAGACCCTTGCCGCGCTTCTTGCGCGGTGCCTTGGGGTCACTGCCCGGGATGACCTGGGGCTCGCGGTCGGTGGTCGTCCATCCGGCGGTCGACGCGGCCACGGCCGGCTCCGGGGTCGTCCGCGCGTCGTCGTCGGCCGGCGCGTCGGGCTCGGTCCGGGCTTTGGCGGCGGCGGATGCCGCTACTGCCGCCGGGATGACGGCCGTCGCCGCGTCCGAACCGGAGTCGTCCTCGTCCTCGGTGTCGGTGTCGGCGTTGTCCGGCTCGGTGGCGTCGGTGTTCTCGCCGGTCGGGACGGCGATCGCCTCGGTGGGGGAGTCGGCGTCGGAGTCAACGTCGGCGGCAGCGTCGGTCTCGGTCGGCGAGTCGACCTCCGTCACGGCCGAGTCGTCTGCTGTCGAGGCGTCTGCTGTCGCCGCGTCCGCGGGGGTCTCATCCTGGACAGGCTGTTCCGCGACCGGCTCCCCCGGTGCTGGTTCGGTCTCGACGCCCTCGGCCTCTGCGCCCTCTGCCTCTGCGCCCTCTGCCTCTGCGCCCTCTGCCTCTGCGCCCTCTGCCTCTGCGCCCTCTGCCTCTGCGCCCTCTGCCTCTGCGCCCTCTGCCTCTGCGCCCTCGGCTTCGACCGGCTCGTCGTCGGCATCCGACTCGGCGACGGGGTCCTGGTGAGCCTCTGCGTCGTCTGCTGTGGCCTCGTCCGTCGCTGCCTCGTCTGGAGCCACGTCGGTGTCCACGGACTCGGACTCGGACTCGTCGTCGGCGTCACGAGTCGTTCCGGCTGCCACGGCCGCAGCGCCCGCCGCGGCCACACCGGCGCTGACCGCGGTGCCCGTCGACGGGTCCGTGTCGTCGTCGGCGAGCGCCGGTTCGACGGCCGCACCGGTGTCCTGGTCCGACTCGGATTCGGGCGCAGACCCGGACTCGGTGGACGCGGTCTCGGCGTCGGAGCCCTCGGTCGTGGAGTCGGCGCTCGCTTCTCCGGCGGACGCTGCCTCGGGCCCCGGGGCCGTCGGGTCGATGTCGTCGAGGTCCTCGAGCTCAGCGGCGTCCGGGAGGTCCGAGCGACGGATGACGGTGGTCGCGGAGTCGCTCGGGCCGAGCCGGGCCGGCGCCGGCGGGGCGGCCTCGGCGTCGTCGGGCTCGGTCTTTTCGGTCTCCGCGGTGTCGGAGGCCTCGCTGAGCGGGTCGATGTCGTCCAGGTCCTCGAGGTCCTCGGCGGACGGGAGGTTGTCGCGGTTGATGATCTGGGTGGCGCCGTCGATCCCACGCCCCCTCTCGGGGTGGGTGCCGCGGGCTGCTTCGCGGCCTTGTCCGTCGCCGCGTCCCTGTCCGTCGCGTCCCTGTCGGTCGCTGCCTTGCGCGTCGTGGTCTCCTCGGACGTGGACGCGTCTGTCGTGGACTCCGCTGGGGTCGCCTCGGTCGGGGCGGCCGTGTCGTCGGCGGTCTCGTTCTCGGTGGGATCGTCCACGGGTGGCTCGTGACCCTCTCTGCTGGTGCTGGGTGGAGCGGCGTCGGTGCCGGTCGGAACAGTATCGGGGGTCGGCCGCGTGTCCGTCTGACGAGCCCGGCGCTCGTCCCGCACCTGCTTGAGCGTCGACAGAGCCTTGGTGACAGCGGCTCTCGGCCTGTCGGATCGCGCCATCGACTGAATCACCCCGCATCTCGCCCGTGCACGACTACGGCCCGGCCGCCCGGCGTCGCCGTTCAGCGGCGGGCAGCAGGACCGATTGCGCCATTCACCCTAGCGAACGGCCCGGCGGTCCAGCACTAGGGCATTTGATCGAATGGGCGCCGGCCGCCGCGAGCGAACGGCGTCGGAGTCCGCAGGCGGTGCTTGAATAGAGGACATGACGTCTTTCGGAGATCTACTCGGCCCGCAACCCGTTCTGCTCACCGGGGACGACGACGCCGAATCGGACCTGCTCAACGGCGCCGCGCCGGCCGCGGTCGCAGCCGCACACCCGACCGCCTCGATCGCCTGGGCCTACCTGGCCGAGGCGGCTCTCGAGTCGTCGAAGACGGCCTCCGCCGGCGACGACATCGACACCGCCGCGGTCATCGCGGCCTATGCCTACGCCCGGACCGGTTACCACCGCGGCCTCGACCAGCTCCGACGCCACGGTTGGAAGGGTTTCGGGCCGGTGCCGTGGAGTCACGAACCCAACCGCGGCTTCCTCCGCTGCGTCGGGGCACTGGCCCGGGCCGCCGAATTGATCGGCGAGGAGGACGAGCACCTGCGCTGCCTCGACCTGCTCAACGACAGCGACCCGCGCGCGGCCGCCGAACTCGGCCTCGTGTGATCGCACCGAGTCGATCGGTCACCTGCGGATGACGTCCGCCTGATGGCTCCGAGTGCCGCGAACCCGTCGTACCCGCGCCGGGTGTTCAACGCGATGCCCGCGCCTCTGAAGAGCCGCCTGCGCCGGCTGCGCGTGTCGCTGGTCCCGATCGTCCAGTGCGCGCTGGCGGCGGGGGCGTCGTGGTGGATCGCGGTGGAGATCTTCGATCATCCCGATCCGTTCTTCGCGCCGATCGCCGCGGTGATCTCGCTCGGCCTCTCTCTGGGACAGCGCTGGCGCCGGGCCGCCGAACTCGTGGGCGGCGTCGCGATCGGCATCCTCGTCGGCGACCTCTTCATCAGTCTCGTCGGCGAAGGCGCCTGGCAGATCATGGTCGTCGTCGCACTGGCGATGACGGTGGCGGTCTTCCTCGACGACGGACCGCTCGTCCCCATGCAGGCCGCCTCGTCGGCCGCGCTGGTCGCGACGCTCCTCCCGCCCGGTGGGGTGGCGGGTTTCCATCGCGCGATCGACGCCCTCATCGGCGGGCTGGTGGGCATTCTCGTGGGTGCGTTGCTGCCGGTGAACCCGGCCAGCCGGGCGCGACGCGACGCGGCGGGCGTCCTGGCGACCGTTCGTGACGCGGCACGCCAGCTGGCCACCGGACTCCGCGAACGCGACGAGGAGCTCATCGCGGCCGCCCTGGAATCCGGTCGCGGGACGCAGGCCGAGATCAACAAGATGCGATCGGACATGACCGGCGGCCGCGAGGTCACCCGCATCTCGCCCCTGTACTGGGGATCGAGGATGCGGCTGGACCGGATCTCGGCAACGGCCGACCCCATCGACAACGCGGTCCGCAACTTCCGGATCATCGCCCGGCGTTCCCTCGGCCTCACCCAGCGGGGTGTCGCGGTGCAGCCGGAGCTGATCGAGATCATCGACGATCTCGCCGGGGCGTTCGAGGTGTTACGCGCGATGATGATGGCCGACCCCGGGGAGGAACCCGATCAGGCCGATGCCGCGCGGGTGATCCGCAGCATCGTGCGCAAGGCGCGTGCCGATCTGGTGACCAACAGCGAACTGTCGGAGGCCGCCCTGCTGGCCGAGATCCGGTCGTTGCTCGTCGACCTGCTGATGACCGCGGGGCTCCGCCGATCCTCCGCGCTGGCGACCCTGCGGAGCTGACCCGGCTGTTGCCACATATGCGAAGTTCTGCATATATTGACCGGCATCATGGGGCACTCACATTCGCACTCGCACGCTCCCGCCGCGGCTGCGGGACAGCGTCGGCTCTGGCCGATGGTGCTGGCGGTCGGGCTGATCGGCGGCTACTTCGTCGTCGAGCTCGTGACCGGCATTGTGGTGAACTCGCTCGCGCTGATCGCCGACGCCGGGCACATGCTGACCGATGTCGTCGCACTCGTCATGGGTCTGATCGCGCTGTTGCTCGGCCGGCACGGGCGGATCACCGACACCCGAAGTTTCGGATGGCATCGCGCCGAGGTGTTCACCGCCGTCGCCAACGCCGTCCTGCTGATGGGCGTCGCGGTCTTCGTGTTGTACGAGGCGGTTGAGCGTATCGGTAGCGACCCGCAGGTCCCGGGCCTCACTTTGATCGTGGTGGCCTTGATCGGCCTGCTGGTGAATCTCGGGGTCATGCTGCTGTTGCGGGCGGACGCCAAGGAGTCGATCGCGGTTCGCGGCGCCTACCTGGAGGTGTTGGCCGACGCCGTGGGCAGCGTCGGCGTGCTGATCGCCGGCGTCGTCGCGATGACGACCGGATGGGGTTACGCCGACATCGTCGTCGCGGTGCTGATCGCGCTGTGGGTGGTCCCGCGGGCGGTGCGACTCGCGCTCGATGCGCTGCGCATCCTCAACCAGCAGGCGCCGGCCCACATCGACGTCGAGGCCCTGCGGGCCGATCTGGCCGACATCCCCGTCGTCGACGACGTGCACGACCTTCATGTCTGGACGCTGACGACCGGGATGGACGTCGCCACCGTGCATCTCGGCAGCAGTCGGCCCAACGGTGAGGTGTTGCCGGCCGCGCAGGCCGTCCTGGCCCGTCACGGCCTCGAACATGCGACGGTGCAGATCGACCCCGACGACCACCAGCGACGTTGTCGTGACGAGATGACCTGGTGACCGTGCGTCGTGGCGCCGTGAATGTCGGTTATGCCCTACATTTCGGCGAATGGAACGACGCGATTTTCTCGCGGTGCTCGCCGCCGGCACCGTGGGGGCTCTGACCTCGAGCGCCCTCGTGGGCTGCGCGACGCCGGTCCCGGCGGCCGAAATCGACCCGGCCGATGGGCCGTCCACGCCGCCGCGGACGACCAGCACGACGCCCGTCCCGTCGTCGGGACTGTTGCCGCCGGCGGTCGGAACCCGCCGACCGCTGCCCGACGGGGCCATCACCGCACTGCCCGGTCCCGGCCGGTGTCTCGCGCTCACGGTCGACGACGGCGCGAGCTCGGAGGTGATCGGCGCCTATGTGAAGTTCGCCCGGGACACCGGTGCCCGGTTCACCTTCTTCGTCACCGTTTCATTCGACGGCTGGACCGACCACCGCAGCACCCTGCGGCCGCTCGTCGAGTCCGGCCAGATCCAGCTGGGCAACCACACGTGGAGTCATCCCGCGCTCACCGAGCTGTCCTCGCGCGCGGTGGCCGACGAACTGCGGCGGACCAAACGGTTCCTCCGCAACCAGTTCGGTGTCGACGGGACGCCGTACTATCGCCCGCCGTTCGGGTACCACGACGCTGGCGTCGACGCGGTGGCCGCCGACCTCGGTTACACGGTGCCGACCCTCTGGTACGGCTCGTTGTCCGACTCCGGCCTGATCACCGAGAAGTACCTCATCCGTTGCGCGCGCAAGTACTTCCGTCCGCAGAGCATCTTCATCGGCCACGCCAATCACGAACCGGTGACCAAGGTGTATCCAAAACTCGTCGAGATCATCCGAAATCGCAAGCTGCGCATGGTGACACTCGACGACTACTTCGCCGCGGGCCGCTGAGGTCCGACCGCCCCTCCCGTGGCGACGGCGAGGTGCGGACACCGACCGCAACTTTTCGTTCACGCTGATTCGTAGTCGTCGGATCGGGTGGCCGCGTCGTTACCGTGTGTCGGTCATGGCTACCTCCACGCTTCCACCCGTGCTCGCCGGCGAGACCGACGTCGAACGTCGCAAACGGCTCCGGACCGTCGTCGCCGCAAGCCTTCTCGGCACCACCGTCGAGTGGTACGACTTCTTCCTCTACGCGACCGCGGCGAGCCTCGTGTTCAACCAGTTGTTCTTCCCCGACCAGAGCTCGTTCGTCGGCACCCTGCTGTCCTTCGCGACGTTCGCGGTGGGCTTCGTCGTGCGCCCGATCGGCGGAGTCGTCTTCGGGCACATCGGCGATCGCATCGGCCGCAAGCGCACGCTCGCGATCACCATGGTGATGATGGGCGTCGCGACCGCCCTGATGGGTGTGCTGCCCACCGCCGAGACGGTCGGTGTGCTCGCCCCGATCCTCCTGCTCCTCCTGCGCATCGTGCAGGGTTTCGCGCTGGGCGGGGAGTGGGCAGGTGCGGTGCTGCTGTCGGTCGAGCACAGCCCAGACGGCAAGCGCGGTCTGTTCGGGAGCATCCCGCAGATGGGCCTGGCCCTCGGACTCGCCTTGGGCACCGGAGTGTTCGCGCTGCTGCAGGTGGCCCTCGACGAGCAGGCGTTCCTGACCTACGGCTGGCGCATCGCGTTCCTGGTGAGC
This sequence comes from Gordonia hongkongensis, assembly GCF_023078355.1. Classification (NCBI taxonomy): domain Bacteria; kingdom Bacillati; phylum Actinomycetota; class Actinomycetes; order Mycobacteriales; family Gordoniaceae; genus Gordonia; species Gordonia hongkongensis. Next base: position 4,379,470 of record NZ_CP095552.1, on the reverse strand, counting down.
ATCGTCCTGGTGGTCATCGGGTTCGTCGTGCGGTTGAAGGTCGACGAGACGCCGGCGTTCGCCGAAGTGGCCGAGCTCGCCAAGAAGTCCACGGCACCACTGCGCGACGTCGTGGTCCCGCCGAACACGCGCAACACCGTTCTCGGCCTCCTCGCCCGATGGGGAGAGGGATCGGCCTTCAACACCTGGGGCGTCTTCGCGATCGCCTACGCGACCAGCGAACTCGACATGGAGAAGGTCCCGGTCCTGGTGGCCGTGACCATCGCCTCGCTCGTGATGGCGGCCCTGCTCCCGTTCTCCGGACTGCTCACCGACAGGTACGGCGCCAAAACGATCTACCTGATCGGGATCACCGCCTACGGCGTCGCGGTCTACCCGGTGTTCGCGCTGTTCGGGACCTCGAACCTGCTGTGGTTCACCGTGGGACTGGTGATCGTCTTCGGGGTGATCCACGCACTCTTCTACGGCGCGCAGGGCACCCTGTTCGCGAGCCTGTACCCGACCCCGGTGCGCTACACCGGACTGTCGGTCGTCTACCAGTTCTCCGGCATCTACGCCTCGGGTCTGACGCCGCTGATCCTCACCGCGCTGATCGGGGCGGCCGGCGGGTCACCGTGGCTCGCCGCCGGTTACCTCGTGCTGACCGCGATCATCAGCGTCGTGGCCACGACGCTCATCCGGCGCGACGATCTCCACCTCACGACGGGCCCCCAGGCGCGGCCGGTCGCCTGAGTCCCGGATCAGGGGCGCACCAGCAGGAGATCGGTGACGTGGCGGTAGAACGTCGAGCGCTTGAGCACGCGCGGGTTCACGACGCCCTCGCGCTCGACGACGACGTTGGTCCCGCCCGTCTGACACGCGCGCCCGGTGAACCACTTGCCCGGCAACAACATCCGCTCCACCTGCGCGCGGAGGCCGGGTGCGGTCAGGGTCGGTTCGATGAGGATCGAACGCACCTCGCCGTCGAAGAGGCGCTCGTTGTCGACGTAGGTCTCACCGTGCAGCTTCGCGCCCTCGGCGCCCAGGTGACGCGCGCTGCCGACGATGACGGTCGCGGCGTCGTCGCGGACGAGCGGCACCGCGACCGCGGTGCCGTGCTCGGCGAGCTCGCGGGCCGCCGGCCCGTGCGGCAACCGGTAGCGACGCGTCGCGGGCGTGGCCTCGGCGGAGACGTATGCGATCTCGACGTCGAGTCGTTCGGTGACCATCAGTGCGGCCAGCACCTGGGACAGGAAGATGTCGTTCTCGTGCGCCACGGTCGGTGCGAAGCGCTCCGCGACGCGCGGCTCGACGACGAGTCGGGTGACGTCGGGATCGGTGAGGGCGTCGGCGACCGCGGCGCGGACGGCCTTCTTGTCGTCGGCGCGGCTGGTCTGGCTCAGAAGGGCAAACGGCACGCGGATAGCGTATCGAGCGCGCCGACCCAGTAGTGTTGGTCAGGTTTGGTCCCAAGCGCGCCACACAAAGGAGTACCGGACATGGCCGCGATCGTGCTTATCGGAGCCCAGTGGGGTGACGAGGGCAAAGGCAAAGCGACCGACCTCCTCGGAGGCCGGATCAACTGGGTTGTCCGCTACCAGGGTGGCAACAACGCCGGGCACACCGTCGTACTCCCCACCGGGGAATCCTTCGCGCTGCACCTCATCCCGTCCGGCATCCTGACGCCCGGCGTGCAGAACGTCATCGGCAACGGCGTGGTCGTCGACCCCGGCGTGCTGCTCACCGAGCTCGGTGGCCTCGAGGACCGCGACGTCGACACCTCCGGCCTGCTGATCTCCGCCGACGCGCATCTGCTCATGCCGTACCACGTCGCGATCGACAAGGTCACCGAGCGTTTCCTGGGCAACAAGAAGATCGGGACCACGGGCCGCGGCATCGGTCCTTGCTACCAGGACAAGATCGCCCGCGTCGGCGTGCGCGTCGCCGACGTCCTCGACGAGAAGATCCTCACCCAGAAGGTCGAGGCGGCGCTCGAGCTGAAGAACCAGATCCTGGTCAAGATCTACAACCGCAAGGCCCTCGACCCGGCGCAGGTCGTCGACGAGGTCCTCGGGCAGGCCGAAGGATTCAAGCACCGCATCGCCGACACCCGGCTGCTGCTCAACCAGGCCCTGGAGAACGGCGAGACGGTGCTGCTCGAGGGCTCCCAGGGCACCCTGCTCGATGTCGACCACGGCACCTATCCGTATGTGACGTCGTCGAATCCGACCGCCGGCGGCGCCGCGGTCGGCGCCGGCATCGGACCCAACAAGATCACCACCGTCCTGGGGATCCTGAAGGCCTACACCACGCGCGTGGGCTCCGGGCCGTTCCCCACCGAACTCTTCGACGAGTGGGGTGCCTACCTCGCCAAGACCGGCGGCGAGGTGGGTGTCACCACCGGTCGCGCCCGCCGCTGCGGCTGGTTCGACGCCGTGATCGCCCGCTACGCGACCCGCGTCAACGGCATCACCGACTACTTCCTCACCAAGCTCGACGTCCTCTCCAGCCTCGACACCGTGCCGATCTGCGTGGCCTACGAGGTCGACGGTGAGCGCGTCGAGGAGATGCCGATGACCCAGACCGGCTTCCACCACGCGAAGCCGATCTACGAGGAGATGCCCGGCTGGTGGGAGGACATCTCCCAGTGCAAGACCTTCGACGAACTGCCCCAGAACGCGCAGAACTACATCCTGCGGCTCGAGGAGCTCTCGGGTGCGCACATCTCGTGCGTGGGTGTCGGTCCGGGACGGGACCAGACGATCGTGCGGCGCGAGATCGTCTGACCCTTCGCTCCTGGGGTTTCGGCGGCTTGGCGGCCGTCGAGGTCTACGAAAGAACACCCGTGAGCGTCTGATTTCATGCTCCCTGAGGTGCGAGCGAAGCGAGCCACGAAGGGCTCGCAACGTGTCTCACCAGGCCCTTCGTGGCTCGTCGCTTGCGCTCCTCGCACCTCAGGGGCCAGTGGGGCGGCGGGCAGTTGCTTGCGCTCCTCACACCTCAGGGAGCAATGGGGTCGCTTTTTCGGATTAGGGAGCAGGGTTGGGGCGGGGTGATGCTCCGCTCGGCGAGCTCGTCGCGGATTCGCGGTCGGCTCGTGATTAGCTAGTGCCCATGCGTGCCAAGCGGGGGAGTCGCGACTACGGATCCATCCTGCTCGGGTCCGTCGGCGAGAGCACGGTCAAACAACGGATCCGTATCCAGACCCTGCTGACCGCATCCATCGTGGTGGCCAACCTGTTCGGGGCGATCATCGCGGTCGCGCTCACCGCGGTCGGCATCCCGCAGCCGACGGTGTTCACCGCCGAGTTGTGGTGGGTCAACTTCATCGTCGTGCCGGTCTACATCACCGCGGCGTTCGTGGTCGGGATCGGGTGGGGCACCTATGTCGGCGTCCGTGATCTGCGGTGGGCGATCCGCGATGTCACCCCGACGAAACGCGACGCCCGGCGGACCATGCGGCTGCCGTGGCGACTGTCGCTGGTGCAGGGATTCCTGTGGGGCATCGCCGCCATCATGCTCACGATCATGTACGGGATCGTCGACCCACAGCTGATCCCCAAGACCATCTTCGTGGTGAGCCTCAGTGGTGTTGTGGTGGTGGCGATCTCATATCTGTTCATCGACTTCACCCTGCGTCCCGTTGCGGCGGAACTGATCTCGGCCGGCCACCGCCGGCGCAAACGTACCGGTGTGCGGGCGCGCTCGGTCGTCTCGTGGATGGTGGGTTCGGCGACCCCGATCATCGGCATCCTGCTGGTGCTGGCGTTCGGGCTCGCGCGAGACGAGACCTCCAAGCTCGACCTGTTCGTCGGTGCCACGGTCCTCGGGGTCACCGCACTCTTCACCGGCCTGCTGCTGACGCTGCTGTCGAGCATGAGCGTCACCGGCCCCATCCGCAGCGTGCGCGCCGGGATGAACCGCGTGAGCGACGGTGACCTCGACGACGCCGACCTCGTCGTCTACGACGGCACCGAACTCGGCGACCTGCAGGTGGGTTTCAACTCGATGGTCGCGGGACTCCGTGAGCGAGAACGGATACGGGACCTGTTCGGACGGCACGTGGGCCACGAAGTCGCCGAGGCGGCCATGTCGTCGAACCCGGAACTCGGCGGGACCGAACGTCTCGCCGCCACGCTCTTCGTCGACGTCATCGGTTCGACGACGCTTGCCGCGCAACGACGCCCTACCGAGGTGGTCGAGATCCTCAACAAGTTCTTCGCGGTCATCGTGCGGGCGGTCGAGGAACACGACGGCCTGGTGAACAAATTCGAGGGCGACGCGGTGCTCGCCATCTTCGGCGCACCCATCGATCTCGACGACGCCGCGGGCAGCGCGCTCGCCGCCGCGCGCGACATCGCCCGCGGCCTGGCCGAGGAGGTGCCCGACCTGTCGGCCGGTATCGGGGTCAGCCACGGGGCCGTGGTCGCCGGGAACGTCGGTGCCATCGAGAGATTCGAGTACACCGTCATCGGCGACCCGGTCAACGAGAGTGCCCGCCTGTCGGAACTGGCCAAACGGGATCCGCGGCGGCCGTTGGCCTCCGGACGCGCGGTCAAGGCCGCGCAGCGGGACGAGGCCGAGCGGTGGGAGGAACAGGAGACCACCTCGCTGCGCGGCCGGACCGAGGAGACGACCGTGTTCGCCGCATTCGTCGACGACGAGTGAGGGCCTCGCTCAGCCGATCGCGTCTTCGGAGCTGATCAGCCGCCCGTCCGGGCCGACGATGCTGAGGCCCAGTCCGTCGAAGACCGAGTACTTGTACCCGTTGTTGTAGGCGACGTAGTAGTGACGGCCGCTGCCGTTCTCCTGCACGTGCACCTCGGACACCGGGATGCACAGGGTGTTGCCACTCGAACGCGCGACACCCCGGTATTCGAGGGTGCCGTCGGCGCGCCACTGACAGATCGACGCCGCCGACCGGGTGGTGACGACGGAGGTGACGGTCCGCTGTCCGGGATCGCAGGACGGTGCCGAGGGCGCGGCGACCGCGGTCGAGGTGCCGACGGCGAGCGCGCCGGCGGTGAGGACGAGGGAAGCGCCGGCAGTGGCCAGGCGGGTGATGGTCGTGTTCATGAGAGCGAAGGTAGGACAGGGCTTGTCGAGTGGGAATGGGCAGAACTCCCCGGGTTCGTTCGGATGGGGGACCCTTCGAGACGCCCTCCGCAAGCTCCGGGCTCCTCAGGGAGCGACGGGGGTGTCGCCCGCAAGCTCCGGGCTCCTCAGGGAGCGAGGGGGGTGTCGCCTGCAAGCTCCGGGCTCCTCAGGGAGCGAGGGGGTGTCGCCTGCAAGCTCCGGGCTCCTCAGGGAGCTAGGGATCCCGGTCGCCCTGCCCCTCGGCGAAGTCGAGACGACGCAACGCGATTCGCAGGACCTCGTCGTCGATGCGTCCGGCATCGCGTTCGGCGATGAAGACCGCGCGCTGGATCTGCAGGATCTCCGTCCGGAGTCGTGCCCCGGCGGACGTCGGACTCTCGCCGAGATCCTCGGGACCCCGGCCGAGTTCCTCCCAGGCCACATTGCGCTGCGTGGTGATCCACTTGCGCAGCATCGCCACCTGGAGCCGGCGCGGATCGTCGTCGGACAGTTCGGTGGCGTAATCGTCGAGGCGCCGTTCGGATTCCCGGGACGCACGGTCCTGCGCGGCCGCATACGCCAGCCGGTCCTGGGCGCGCTCGTCGCCGCTCACCCCGAGGAAGCGGATGACCCAGGGCAGGGTGGTGCCCTGGATCAGCAACGTCCCCACCACGACCACGAAGGTCAGGAACAGGATCTCGGCGCGGGCGGGGAACGGTTCGTTCGTCTCGGTGTAGACGGGGATGGCGAACGCGGCGGCCAGTGACACCACGCCACGCATACCGGCCCAGGAGACGACGAACACCGACGCCGGACTCGGCGGCGGCTCGCGGTCGCGGATCCGTCGCGATAGCAGTCGGGACAGATAGGTCGCCGGGTAGACCCAGACGATGCGCACGAGGATCGTCGCCGCCAGGACCGCCGCGGCGTCGATGGCGATCTGCGTCCACGACTCGTTCTCGACACCCTCGATGAGCATGGGCAGCTGGAGCCCGATGAGCAAGAAGACGAACGACTCGAGGATGGTGTCGATCGACTTGCGCACCGCCTCGTCCTGCAGACGGGTCGCATAGCCCAGCCGCACCGACCGGTGGCCGAGGTAGAGACCGGCGGTGACCACCGCGATGACACCCGAGCCGTGCAGTTCCTCGGCCGCGTAGTACGTGGCGAACGGGACGATGATGCCGATCGCTGTCTCCATCGGCGGGTCGGTGAGCCAGACACGCACCCAGGACACGACCACCCCGACGAGGAGGCCCACGACCAGGCCGCCGAGGGCGGCCACCGCGAACGTCAGGACGCCTTCGCCGACCGTCGCGGTGGCCCCCACCGCCGCGGCGAGCGCGATCCGGAACGCGGTGAGGGCCGTCGCGTCGTTGAGCAGGCTCTCGCCGCCGAGCAGCGTCATCATCCGGCGCGGCAGACCGAGCCGGCGGCCGATCGCCTGCGCCGACACCGCGTCCGGCGGCGCGACGACCGCGCCGAGGACCAGTGCCGCGGCGAGCGGGAGATTGGGGACGACGAGGTATGCGACGTATCCGACCACCAGGGTCGTCACCAGCGGCAGGCCGACCGCCAGGAATCCGATCGCACGCCAGTTGGCGCGGAACGCCTGATATGAACTCTCCTGCGCGGCCGAGTACAGCAGCGGCGGCAGGATGAGGAAGAGCACGAGCTCGGGTTCCAGGGCCACCGAGGGCAACTCGGGAATCCATGCGATCCCGAGACCGACGGTGACCAGCACCAGCGGCGAGGACCAGCCATAGCGACGACACAACGCGGCGACCGCCACGGCGATGACCGCGACCAGCAGTAGCGATGCGCCCATTCGAGCGACTCTAATCGCGCCGGCCCGATGGATAATGTCGGGCATGAAGATCTTTCGGCGGAAGTCATCGGCCGCGGCCGCGTCCGGGCCGGCGGGGTCCGGTTCCGACGCCTCGAGCACGGCGCGCTGCGTCGAACTGGAGTCGTTCGACGCCGCGCCGGCCGCCGACCCGGCGCCGGCATCGGGCGACGACCGCAGTTGCCAGGACTGTGTCGCGATCGGCGAGACCCACTGGGCACATCTGCGGAAGTGCCTGACGTGCGGGCACATCGGTTGTTGCGATTCGAGCCCGCGACGACACGCGACCGGTCACTTCCACGAGACCGGGCACCCGGTCATGCGTTCGGCCGAGCCGGGCGAGGTGTGGCGGTGGTGCTTCGTGCACGAGGTGACGGGATGATCACCCGACGGTCCTTGGTGTGTTCGACGAGGTGGAGGAGTGCGCCGGGATCTGTGCTGGCGGCAAGTAGGATTTGAGGATGACGTCGAACAGCGAGAGTGCGACCAGCGCAGCCCAGCCGGCGCCGACGACCGGGCCGCCGGACGTCATCGGCACGCCGCTGAGTCCGACCGCGACCAAGGTGATGGTCCTCGGGGCAGGTGAACTCGGCAAAGAGGTCGTGATCGCGTTCCAGCGCCTCGGCGTCGAGGTCGTCGCCGTCGATCGCTACGCCGACGCGCCCGGCCACCAGGTCGCACACCATGCCGAGGTCATCGACATGACCGATCCCGCCGCCCTGCACGCGGTCATCGACAAGCATCGTCCCGCGTACGTGGTGCCCGAGATCGAGGCGATCGCCACCGAGGCCCTCGTCGACGTCGCCGAACGCGGTATCGCCGAGGTCATCCCGACCGCGAGCGCTGTCGTCGCCACGATGAACCGCGAGGGAATCCGGCGTCTCGCCGACGAGGAACTCGGGCTGCCGACGTCGCCGTATCTCTTCGCCGACACTCTCGAGGACCTCACTGTCGCGGCGCGTCAGGTCGGGTTCCCGTGTGTGATCAAGCCGGTCATGTCGTCGTCGGGCAAGGGGCAGTCCGTTGCGCGGGGCCCCGAGGAGCTGGCCTCGGCCTGGGAGACCGCGAACACCGGCGGTCGGGTGCAGGGCAGTCGCGTCATCGTCGAGGGCTTCGTCGAATTCGATTACGAGATCACCCTTCTCACGGTTCGTGCGATCGATCCGGCCACCGGCCGGCTCACGTCCCACTTCTGTGCGCCCATCGGCCACCGGCAGATCAACGGCGACTACGTGGAGAGCTGGCAGCCCCATGAGATGAGCGCCGACGCGCACGCCTCGGCGACCTCGATCGCGGCGCGCATCGCCACCGCCCTCGGTGACGGAAAGCTGGCCGGGCGCGGCGTTTTCGGCGTCGAACTGTTCGTCAAGGGAGACGACGTCTACTTCTCCGAGGTCAGTCCCCGCCCGCACGACACCGGTCTCGTCACGATGGCGACCCAGCGGTTGTCGGAGTTCGAGATGCACGCGCGGGCGATCCTCGGTCTCCCGGTCGACGTCACGCTCGCGTCCCCGGGTGCCTCGGCCGTCATCTACGGGCAACTCGACGAGCCGGCGATCGGTTTCGAGAACGTCGCCGCCGCACTTGCCGTACCCGAGACCGACATCCGACTGTTCGGCAAGCCCGAGAGCTTCCACCGCCGGCGCATGGGCGTGGTCACTGCGACAGCCGACGACGTGCCGGTCGCGCGTGAGCGTGCCGTCCGCGCCGCGTCGCTCGTCACACCCGTGCCGGGCCGCCCGGCCGTTCGCAAGGCCGCCACCCTTCCGCCGACCCCGCCCCCGGCGCCCCCGCGACGCCCCGGGCCACCGCCCGGCCCGGTCGGCCCGCCGCGCGGACCCGTGGGTCCGCCTCCCGGTGTACTGAAACCACCGGGTGCGCCGCTGGGACCGCCGCCCGGTCGTCCGGGACCGCCGCCCGGGCCCCGGCCACCCGTACCGCGGCCGGCCGGGGGTCCGCGCCCGGTACCGCCCGCGCCGATACCCCCGTCGGGGACCCCGCCGCGTCCGTCGGGCCCGCCGCCACGGCCGGCCCCGCACGAAAAGGCCCCGCACGATCAGGCCCCGGCGATGACCTCGATGGTCAAGACCGACGACCGGCCCGCCGACGCGCGCCCCGGTGCGTCGTCGAAGCCCGGCGAGTGATCGGACGAGGTCCGGGTGCCGTTCTGGGGTGAGCTGCTGGTCGCAGCGGTGATCTTGGTGGGCCTGGTGGGCATCGTCGTGCCGATCCTGCCCGGCACCTTGCTCATCGTCGGCGCACTGTTCGTCTGGGCCCTCGTCGTGGGTGGTTGGGCCTGGTCGGTATTCGCTCTGGCCCTCGTCGTCATCGGCGTCGGCGAGGTGCTCAAGTACCTGATCGCGGGCCGGTCGCTGCGCGCGGACGCGATCCCGAACCGCACGATCGTGGTCGGGGGCCTGGTCGGCATCGTCGGCTTCTTCGTCGTCCCCGTCATCGGCCTGCTGCTCGGCTTCATCGTGGGCGCGCTGGCATCGGAACTCGTTCGCACGCGCAGCTTCGACGGCGCGTGGCGGGGCGCGTTCTCGGCGCTGAAGGCGGCGGTGAAGACGATCGGCATCGAACTCCTCTTCGCGCTGATCGCGACGGGCATCTGGACCGGCGGCGCCTTCACCTGGTGACCGAACGGGTCGCGGCACCGGTCGTGACCTGCCAGTATCAAATCTTGTGATCGCGGTCACCGATTGATGTGTACAGTCGTGCACCGAAGGGTAATACCGGTCAGTAACTCCAGCCGTGGGGATTTCTAGGGGAGGAGTCTGAGTGAACCTGTTGAAGTGGAGCAAGCGGCCGGCGGCCGGGGTCGAGGCCCGGAAACCGGAGGTCAACATCATCCGGGGTCTGGTGGCCCGAGCGACCACCCCGTTGCTGCCCGACGACTATCTGCACCTGATCAATCCGCTGTGGAGCGCGCGCGAGCTCCGCGGCAAGGTGCTCGACGTGACCAAGGAGACCGACGACACCGCCACCGTCACCATTCGGACGGGCTGGGGGTTCCCCGAGTCGTACAAACCGGGCCAGTACGTCGGGATCGGTCTGCAGATCGAGGGCAAGTGGCACTGGCGGTCGTACTCGTTGACGTCGTTCGGCGCCAACGAGGACAAGACCATCGCGATCACGGTCAAGGCGAACCCCGACGGATTCCTGTCGTCGCATCTCGTCGACGGCGTCAGCCCCGGGACGATCATCCGGCTGCAGTCGCCCAAGGGCGACTTCCATCTGCCCGAGCCGGTTCCGGGCAAGATCCTGTTCGTGACCGCGGGCAGCGGGATCACTCCCGTCATGGCGATGCTGCGGCAGCTGAGTTCGCACGGTCAGACACCCGACATCGTGCACATCCACTCCGCGCCCACCCGCGACGACGTGATCTTCCTCGACGAGATGGAGACGCTCGCCGACGAGGCCGATGATTACGATCTGAATCTCCAGCTGACCAAGGAGATGGGCAAGTTCGACGTCTCGCGGATGGACGAGTGGGCGCCGGACTGGCGTGAACGCGAATGCTGGGCCTGCGGACCGGTCGCGCTGCTCGACGCGATGGAGTCGCACTACGAGGACGGCGGCCTGCGCGAGCGGCTGCACGTCGAGCGGTTCGCCATCGCCCGCACCGACCACGGCGGCGAAGGCGGCACCGTGAAGTTCGCGATCTCAGACAAGGAAGCCGAGATCGACGGCGCCACAACACTTCTCGAAGCAGGGGAGAACCTGGGAATCCAGATGGCGTTCGGCTGCCGGATGGGTATCTGCCAGACCTGCGTCGTGCCGCTCGCCGGGGGTTACGTGCGTGACCTGCGCACCGGCGAGGAACGTCGCGAAGGAGAACGAATCCAGACATGCATCAGCGCCGTGTCTGGTGAATGCACCCTAGATCTGTAGGAGGCTTCATGGCCATCACCGACATCGATCAATACGCACATCTCACCGAGAGCGACGTCGAAACCCTCGGCGCCGAGTTGGACGCCATCCGTCGTGACATCGAGGAGTCGCGGGGCGAGGCCGACGCCAAGTACATCCGCCGGGCCATCACCCTGCAGCGCAGCCTCGCTGCCGGTGGCCGGCTCGCCCTGATGTTCAGCGACAAGAAGGTCGCCTGGGCTGCCGGGACCGCGATGCTCTCGCTCGCCAAGATCATCGAGAACATGGAACTGGGCCACAACGTGATGCACGGCCAGTGGGACTGGATGAACGATCCGGAGGTCCACTCGTCGTCGTGGGAGTGGGACACCACCTGCCCGAGCGTGCAGTGGAAGCACTCGCACAACTTCGTCCATCACAAGTACACGAACGTCGTCGGGATGGACGACGACGTGGGCTACGGAATCCTGCGCGTCACCCGGGACCAGCCCTGGGAGTGGTGGAACGTCGGTAACCCGATCTACAACCTGACGCTCGGCACGTTCTTCGAATACGGTGTGGCGCTGCACCATCTGGAGACGGAGAAGCTGCGCAACAAAGAGAAGACCTACCGTCAGGCGGCCAAGGATCTCCGGGTGATCGGCACCAAGGTCGGCAAACAGGCGGCCAAGGACTATCTGATCTTCCCGGCTCTGGCGGGTCCGAACTGGAAGACGACGCTCACCGCGAACTTCACCTCGAACATCATCCGGAACTACTGGGCGTACATGGTGATCTTCTGTGGTCACTTCCCCGACGGAGCCGAGAAGTTCACGGTCGACGAGTTCGAGAACGAGGACCAACCGCGCTGGTATCTGCGTCAGATGTTGGGATCGGCCAACTTCAAGGCCGGACCGCTGATGCGGTTCATGAGCGGGAACCTCAGTCATCAGATCGAACACCACCTGTTCCCCGACCTGCCGAGCAGCAGGTACGAGGAAATCGGTGTGCGTGTCCGCGAGTTGTGTGACAAATACGACCTGCCGTACACGACGGGGACCCTCCTGGGTCAATATGCCCAGTCGTTCCGGACCATCGCGAAGCTGGCACTGCCGAACTCGTTGTTGAAGGCGACGTCGGATGACGCGCCGGAGACGGCGTCGGAGCTGCGCTTCGCGATCCGCGAGGGCATGAGTGACCACTTCGGCGTCGACCCGGCGACCGGGAAGCGACGGGGTCTGCGGACGGCGTTGCGTGAACTCAAGAATTCCCCGGTGCGGTCGGCGCATGTGGGGCGGGCCGCGTCGGGCCGCCCGGCATGGAACCAGTTGTGACATAACAGATGTCGCGCATCGTTGCGCTTTTCGCGACGATGCGCGACATCTGCGAATAACCCCCGGGGCATCGTGCGTCCGTGTCAGAATGACGCACGTGCGCATCGGGATGACCATGCCTGTGATGGAGCCGGATCTCGACGCCGAGATGCTCCATTCGTGGGCCACCACCATCGACGACGGTCCGTTCAGCTCGCTGTGCTGGGGTGAACGTATCGCGTTCGACAATCCGGAATGCCTGACCTTCCTCGGCGCGCTGGCGGCGTGGACGCGACGGGTGCCGCTCGTGATGACGGTCGTCGTGCCGCAGCTGCACGACCCGGTGATGCTCGCCAAGTCGTTGGCGACCGGCGACATGCTGTCGGGAGGACGCCTCACCGTGGCACTCGGGGTCGGCGGGCGGCACGAGGATTACCGGGCCGTCGGCGCGGACCCGTCCACGCAGACGATGCGTCAACTCGCCGACCGGGCCGAGACGATGAAACGGGTGTGGGCCGGGGAGAAACTCACCGAGTCGGTCCTGCCGGTCGGTCCGCCGCCGCACCGGAAGGGCGGTCCGGTACTGCATGTCGGGACCACCGGGCCGAAGACGATTCGTAGCGCGGTTGATTGGGCGGACGGAATCGCCGGAGTCACCCTTGATCTCGATGCCGACAAGCAGAACGAGCTCTTCGATGTTGCCCGGTCGGCATGGGCGGATGCCGGTCGGGCGGCACCGCATCTCGCGACGTCGTTCTGGTTCGCGATCGGTGAGGGCGACGGTCCCCGAGCGCAGGTGACCCGGCACCTGCATCACTACATGAACTGGATCCCGTCGGAGTTCGTCGACGCGATCGCACCCACCACCGGGTGGGCGGGCACCGAGGCCGAGCTCGCCGAGGTCCTGCGGCGGTTTGCCGACATCGGTACCGACGAGGTGCAACTCATCCCGACGAGTTCGGACCCTGATCAGCTCCGGCGCGCCGCGGACGTGGCGGCGGCGTTCTCCTGACGACGCGGCGTCCCGAGATCTAGGGTGTGGCGGTGGCCTCCCTGCGCCGGATGCTCGGCATCGGCAAGCTCCCAGACGACCTCCGTGCGCAGGTCGTCTCCGACGGCGCCTACCTCATCGTCGAATTCGTGCCCGTGACACTGAGATTCAGCGGGCAAGTGCCCGGTCGATCGGCGCAGGGCAACGTCCGGCCCTTCACCGGTGCTGTAGTCCTGACGCCTCGACGCGTCCTCGCGACGATGTCGAGCGTGCCCGGTCGGGCGGGTCGTGCCATCGACCACGAGTGGACGACCCCGCGCGGTTCGATGGTCCGCGCGGTCATCGACGACGGCGGGCTCGTCATCGAGATCCCGGCGCTCGAGCGCGTGAACCCCGACTTCAGCGGAACATTGAGTCTGACCTACTTGACCGAGCTGCCCGGCTCGGTGCTCCAGCAGGCCCCGGTGCGCGAGGTGTGGTTCGACGTCCCGGCGCGCTACGTCACCTCACTCGTCGGGGGCCGCCGGAGCTGACGGACCGACCGGCGGTCAGCCCGCCGGCTGCTCCTCGACGGCCCGCCCGGGGCGCAGCATCACGAGTGCGAGGATCGCAGCGGCCGCGGTGAGCACGCCGGAGAACGTGAGGCACAGACGCATTCCGTCGAGGAAGGCGTCGCCGACGGCGTTCATCACGGCCGGGGCGTCGGCGCCGAGGTTCAGGCCGCTCGCGGCGGCCAGGCCCTCGGTGTCGACCGCGCCGATCACCCGGTCACGTACCGGCTCGGCGACACCGGCATCGATCAGCTTCTGCGGCAACGAGTTCACCGCACCGGCGGTCAAGAGGGCGCCGAGCACGGCCGGGCCGAGCGCGCCGCCGACCTGACGGAAGGCGTTGTTCCCGGCTGCGGCCATCCCCGACAGGTGGTAGGGCACCGCCGACACCGCGGTCGCGGTCATCGGCGCCATCACCAGTCCCATTCCGAGCCCGAGCACGACCAGACGCCACGAGATGGCGGCGAAGGAGGTGTGGGCGTCGAGGGTCAGCAGCGCGAACTGGGCGCCGGCGACCATCAGGAGTCCGCCGCCGATCAGGAACCGGGCGTGAATCCGATGCATCATCTTGCCGGCGAGCCCGCCGACCAGCATCGAGGCGCCGTTCATGAGGGCCAGCCGCCAACCGGCCTCGACGGTGCCGAGTTGCTGCACCAGCGCGAAATACATGCTCAGCACGAAGATGAACCCGATCAGAGCCAGGAAGGCGATCATCGCGACCAGGGTGGTGGCGGTGAAGGCGCGGCTCCGGAAGAGGTCGAGGTCGAGCATCGGACTCGCCGAACGCTTTTCGATGACGACGAACCCGACTGCGGCGACCGCGGCGGCCAGCAGCGCGACGACGACGCGGGGGTCGCCGAAGCCGTAGACGCCGGCCTCGATGACGCCGAAGACGAGTGCCGTGACGGCGATCGCGGCCGAGATCTGGCCGGACCAGTCGAGGCGACGGGCATGGGGTGCGCGGGATTCCGGGAGCATCGTCGCGGCCACCGCCAGCGCGATGAGGGCGATCGGGATCGGCAGCAGGTAGATCCATCGCCAGCCGGCGGACTCGGCGACCGGACCCGCGACCAGCGGCCCGACGGTCAGCGAGAGCATGAGCGCCGACGCCCAGATGCCGATGAACTTGCCCCGTTCCCGGAAGTCGGGGACCGCGTGACTGATCAGTGCCAGGGTCGTGGGCAGGAGGGCGGCCGCGCCCGTTCCGGCGAGCGCCTGTCCGATCCACACCATGCTGATCGATTGCGCACACAGCGCCACCAACGCGCCCGACGCCGTGAGGCAGAGGCCCACCAGATAGACCTTGCGACGGCCGTGCACGTCGCCGAACACTCCGGCGGTGAGGATGAATGCGGCCATCGGCAGGACGAACGCGTCTTGTACCCAGGACAACTGGGCGGTCGAGGCGCCAAAAGCGGTGCCGATCGCCGGCAGGGTGACGGCGACGCTCGTGATGGGCAGGTAGGCGACGAAGACGCCGAGGCAGGCCATCACGACGGTGGCCGTCCGACGTGCCGGGGGAGTCGGTACGCCGGTGGGAACGGGGGAGATGGTCGCGGTCAACGCGCTCGCTTTCGCAGGTCGATGAAGGGTCGCCGAACGGCGCAGGAGTTCATTGTCTGGTCCGCGTCTACGAAACCACGCACAGATCCCGAGTGCCGGTATCGATACTGCACTGTGGGTCGCGCGGCGATACACTTCCTCCACCATGGACGACATCGACGGCACGATCCTCCGTGCGCTGCAGGTGTCGCCGCGTGCGACGTTCCGCCAGCTGGGTGAGGTGGCCGGGATCTCGGAGCAGACCGCGGCGCGCCGCTACCAGGCGATGCGGCGGGCCGGCGTGATGAAGGTCGTCGGGATCATCAAGCCGTCCGTCCGCGGCCAGTCGGAGTGGGTGGCGCGGGTGCGGTGCCGTCCGGACCGGCTGGAACCGCTCGCGTCCTCGCTCGCCCGCCGACGTGATGTCGCCTTCGCGTATGTCGCGTCCGGTGGTGCGGAGATCATCTGTCTCATCCGGGCGCCGCTCGGCATGGCCGGTGAGGAGGCCATCGCCAAGACGTTCCCCGCCCGAGCCTCGGTGACCGACGTCCGCATCGATCTCGTCCTGCACGCCTTCGATCCCGGTCACCCCGCGTCGAGGTGGACCGGATTCGGTGGCCACCTCTCTGATCGGGACCGCGACCTCCTCGCTTCCGCTGCGGCTGCCGTGGTCGACGACATGCCGGAGGACTCCGAGCAGGACGATCCGTCGTCGGATGCCCCGGCGGGTGGCGCGCGGTTGACGGCCGACGATGCCGTGCTGATCGACGCGCTGACCCAGGACGGTCGGCGAGCGCACCGCGAACTGGCTCGGATCTGCGGATGGACGGTCGGACGAGTGCGCCGCCGGCTGCGCACGCTCGAGCGCGGGGGTGCGCTCTTCTACGACGTCGAGATCCTCCCCGACCGGCTCGGCTTCGACCTGAGCGCCACGCTGTGGTTGACGGTGACCCCCTCGGCTCTCGATCAGGTGGGCACCGAACTCGCGGCTCACGACGAGGTGGCGTTCGCGGCGGCGATCAGCGGCGAGTGGAACCTCATGGTGTCGGTGATCTGCCGGGACACCGCGCATTTCCACGAGTATCTGCGCACCCGGGTCGCCGCAATCGGCGGCGTCACTGGATACTCGGTCAGCATCCGGATGCGCCGGCTGAAGCAGAACGCCTCGCTTGTGGTGCAGGGGCGGTTGATTCAGCCGGTGTGATACCCGCGGCAGGGTAGCGTCCACGTGTGATCTCGCCACAGCGTGCCGACCGCGGCCTGGTGCGGTTGTGTCTGCTGGCGGTCATCGCCGGTCTGGTGACCGGCGTACTCGGTGGAGCCTTCCGCTGGTGCCTGAACCACCTGGACCGCTGGCGGGTCGAGATGCTCGACTGGTCGGCGGGACTCGGTGTCCCCGGGTGGCTCGTCCCGATCGCGGTCACCGCTACCGGTGCGGCGCTCGGCGCGCTCGCCGTCCGGCTGGTGCCGACCGCGGCGGGAAGCGGTATCCAACACGTGGAGGCCGTCGAGCGCGGGGAGGCGTCTCCGGCGCCCCTGCGCCTCATCCCGGCCAAGTTCGTCGGCGCTCTCGCCGCGATCGGTTCCGGACTCGTGCTGGGCCGCGAAGGCCCGACGGTGCACATGGGTTCGGTCGTCGGTGCGGAGACCGGCCGGCGCGGCGGTCTCGACGACGCCGACGTCCGGGTGATGCAGACGTCACTCAGCGGCGCCGGACTCGCGGTGGCGTTCACGGCTCCGATCGGCGGCGCGCTCTTCGCACTCGAGGAGGTCGGCCGCTCGGTCCGGTTGCGTCTCGTGGTGCCGACGGTGTTCGCGGTGGTGGCCGCCGTCGCCGCCGGACGGGTCATCCTGGGAGACCGCCCGGAGTTCGACGTGCCCTCGCTCGACGTGCCGTCGGTGACGGTGCTGCCCGTCTTCGTGGTCTTCGGTCTCGTCTCCGGACTCATCGGGATCGCCTACAGCCGAATGGTTCTCGGCACCCTCGGCTGGGTCGGTCGATTCTCGCGGGTGCCGCCGATCGGTCGTGCCGCCCTCATCGGCGCGGCGATCGGTGCGCTTCTCGCCCTCGACGCTCGCACCGCGGGCGGCGGGGACGGCCTCACCCAGGCGGTCGTCGACGGCGGTGTCGTACTCCCCGCACTCGTCGCGCTCTTCCTCGTCCGGTTCGTCGCGGGTCCGCTCTCCTATGCCGCGGGCACGCCGGGTGGCCTGTTCGCACCGCTGCTCGCGCTCGGCGCCCTGTGGGGTGCCGCCTTCGCCGAGGTCGCCGACATCATTGTGCAACAACCGGATTCAGGTGCGTCGGGATTCCGGGGCGCGATGATCCTCGCCGGGATGGCGGCGCTGTTCGGCGCGGTCGTCCGGGCCCCGCTCACCGGGATGGTCGTCGTGATGGAGATGACCGCGACGACCACGGTCGCCCTCCCCATGCTGGCCGCGACGGCCGCCGCGGTGCTCGTCGCCCATCTGTCCGGGTCGCCGCCGGTCTACGACTCTCTTCGCGAGCGGATGCTCGCGAAACCGGCTGGACGAGAAGAGCCTCCCCCGCTCCCTGAGGAGCGAGCTTGCGAGCTGCCGCCCATGCTCCCTAATCCGGAAGAGCCACACACCCACTGGTCCCTGAGGTGCGAGGAGCGTAAGCCGCCGGGCCGAGCACGCGACGAAGGAGCGCGTCGAGGTCGACGAGCCACGAAGGGCCTGGTGAGACACGTTGCGAAGCCCTTCGTGGCTCGCTTCGCTCGCACCTCAGGGAGCAGGGAGCAGGGAGCGGGGAGCGGGGAGCAGGGAGCGGGGAGCGGGGAGCGGGGAGCGGGGAGCAGGGAGCAGGGAGCAGGGAGCAGGGAGCAGGGGCCGCGCTTCGGATCAGAGCGCGGTGGGGGTAGCGCGGGTCCGGGAGTCCAGCGGCACGATGAGCGGGCCACCGGTGATCGGATCGGTCATGACGTGCGCCCGGAGGCCGAACGCCGCGTCGAGGGTCTCGGCGTCGATGACCTCGGTGGGCGAGCCGGTGGTGACGATGGCTCCGTTGCGCATGACGAACAGCGAATCGCTGTAGCGCGCAGCCAGATTGAGGTCGTGCAGCACCATGACGACGGTCTTGCCGTGCTCGTCGCGGAGCCGGCGGACCAGGTCGAGGACGTCGATGGAGTGCGCGAGGTCGAGGTAGGTGGTGGGCTCGTCGAGCAGGATGAGGTCGGTGTCCTGTGCGAGCGTCAGCGCGATCCAGACCCGTTGCCGCTGACCGCCGGACAGGGCGTCGAGGGTGCGGTCGGCGAGGTCGAGGGTGTCGGTCATCTCCATCGCCAGCGCCACTGCCGCCTCGTCGGCCGCGCTGGCCTGCGCGAACCAGCGCTGGTGCGGATGACGTCCCCGCCCCACCAGATCGGCGACGGTGAGCCCTTCGGGCGCGATGGGATTCTGCGGCAGGATCGCCAGGGTGCGGGCGACCTGTTTGGGCCGGACCGAGGAGATGTCGTCGCCGTCGAGGTAGACCGCACCGGCCCGGGGTGGCAACAGCCGTGCGAGACAACGCAACAGTGTCGACTTGCCGCATCCGTTGGAACCGATGATCGTCGTGACCTGACCGTCGGGGATGTCGATGTCGAGGCAGTCGATGACGATCCGCTCGTCGTAGCCGACGGTCAGTCCGACGCCCCGCAATCGGGCGGTGGTGGCGGGGGTTTCGAGGGATGACGCGGTCATACGCTCGCCTTTCGGGACATGACGATCATCAGGTAGATCAGGAACGGGCCGCCGATCGCCGCGGTGACGATGCCGACCGGGAGGCCGCCCGGCAGAACCGTACGCACCAGCAGGTCGCCGCCCAGTACCAACGACGCACCGATGACACCGGACACGAGCGGCGTGGGCACGGCGGTACCGGCCAGCCGCAGCGCGATCTGTGGGGCCAGCAGCGCGACGAAGGCGATGGGCCCGGCCGCGGACACGCTCAGCGCGCTCACCAGGACCGCGGTCAGGAGCAGCGTCGTCGACACCGCGCCGGTCCGGACTCCGAGTCCGCGGGCGAGATCGGGTCCGAGGCTGAGCATTCCGATCTGGCGGGCCAGGACGACCACCACGATGATGCTCGCGACGACACCGGCGGCGACCGGCCACACGTTGGACCAGCCGACGTTGGACACCGACCCGACGATCCACACCTGCGCACGAGCCACATCCCGGATGTCGGCGCGCGAGAGGAGGAACTGGGTGAGCGCCTGCAGCAACCACGTCATCCCGACGCCGATCAGCACGAGCCGGAACGGGTTGATGCCGCTGTTGGCCTTGCGACCCGGCCAGGCGAGGACGTACATCGCGACCGCGGTGAGCAACCCGCCGATCATCGCCGCCGCCGGGACGCCGAGATCGCCCAGCCAGGCACCCCAGCTGGTGGTCGAGAACGCGATGGCGGTCACCGCCGCCACGCTCGCGCCGGCGGTGATGCCGAGCATGTCCGGTGTGGCCAGGGGATTCTGGGCGATCAGCTGGGTCATCGAACCCGCAAGGCCCAGACCGAATCCCACGAGCAGGGCGACCAGCGCACGGGGCAGCGCGACGTCGAAGACCACCACGTTCTCGACGCGGGTGCCGCCGCCGAGCAGGATGCGGGCGACGTCGACGGGGGTCAGCGGGAAGTCGCTGACACCGACGCTCGTGAGGAACAGGACGACCGTGACGGCCGTGGACACGACCGCGACGGTGAGCATCCGTGGTCGCACCACCATCGACAGCGGTTCGACGGCGATCCGATAACCGCCGGGGTGCGGTGCGATCCGGCCCTTCGTCGTGGTTCCGGACGTGATGTCGGTCTTGATGGAGGTCGGCGGATTCACACGGTCCCCAATCTCTGTCGGCGGACCATGACGATGAGGAAGGGTGCGCCCACCAGTGCCAGCATGACGCCGACCTGCACTTCGCCGGGACGGGCGACGATCCGGCCGAGGATGTCGCATCCGACGAGCAGGATGGCGCCCAGCAGAGCGGAATACGGGATGATCCACCGATAGTCGGCGCCCACGAAGGCGCGGGCGATATGCGGTACGACCAGGCCCAGGAACACGATCGGCCCGCACGCCGCGGTCGCCGCGCCGATGAGCAGCGTGATGGTCAGGACGCCGAGGGCGCGGATGAGCACGACACGGGAACCGAGGGCCTTGGTCATGTCGTCGCCCAGGCTCAGGACGTTCAGGAAGAAGCCGCTCGCCAGCGCGAGGACGAGGCCCACCGTGATGAACGGCAGGCTCGCCCAGAACACGTCGATGCCCCGACCCGCGGTGGAGCCGACGCTCCAGAAGCGCCACTGGTCCAGCGAATTGGTGTCGACGAGCACGATCGCGGACGTGATGGCGGTCAGCATCGCGGTCAGGCCGGTGCCGGCGAGGACCAGGGTCAGTGGGCTCGAGCCGCTCAGCGACGACAGTCCGAACACCACGGTGGCGGCGATGATCGCCCCGACGAGACCAAAGAACATGAACGCGATCGGACTGGTGATGCCCAGCAGGTAGATGCCGCCGACGACCGCGCAGGCGGCACCCGCGTTGACGCCGAGCATGCCGGGATCGGCGATCGGGTTGCGGGTGTGGCCCTGGCTGATGGCACCGGCCGCGCCGATCGCGAGTCCGGCGGCGAGGCCGAGCAGAGTGCGCGGCACGCGCAGATCCCACACGATGCCGTCGACATCGGAATCCTTGGGCACCTGCGGCATCCGTAGGTTGATCAGCGCGTTCCAGATCTCTTCGACACCAGCGGTGAAGCTGGGCCAGATCTCGTCGACCGGGACCGGTCGGGTGCCGAAGAGAACCGACGCGACGACCAGCGCTGCGAGGACCGCCAGGAGCAGCGGGATTCCGAGAAGTCGGAGGGATCGGCGCACGAAGGTAAACCTTACCAACCTTCTTCGACGCGGCGTCGCGCGCAGCGTCGAGCGCCTCGGCGGGTGTCGTTCGTATAACGAATTGCCGACGAAACCTGAGGGATCGCTGTGCGCGCGGTAACACTTCGCTCAGGCTGGGTCGATAGTCCCGGTGTCGGTGGGCATCTCGGGCCGACCGCAGCAAGACCGGTCGTCGGTGGGGTGGCGTGAACCGCTCCCACGACGGCGACGTCGGGAAACACAGTGTCGCCTACGAACGAGGAGGATCGATGAAATCGCTGAAACGGGCTCTCACAGGGGTTCTGGTCGCTGCAGGAATCGCCGGTGGATCGCTGGTGGGTGCCGCGCCGGCACAGGCCGCTGTTCCCAACCTCCAGATGACGGGCGGGGTCTACTGCCAGTTCGCAGCCCCTGGCACGCCGTGGAATCAGGCGTGGAGCATGACCCGGTTCATGCGCGTCACCGCGCGTGACGGCGATTTCCGTAACGTCACGCTGCAGGAGATCAACGGCGCGACGAAGTTCAAGTCGCTGCTGAAGAAGAACGAGTCGCTCACGATCAAGACCACCTGGTTCGGCTGCTTCCCGTCCTCCATCGCCGGGTACGCCATCTCGGACTACGCCGAGAACCTGACTGACAACGCCGGTTTCTGGTGGAACGTCCGGCGCGTCGACAACCCGTTGGACCGATTCGGCACCGGCTCCTCCGCCTCGGCGGCGGCCCTGACCGGCGGTGGCACCGACGTCGCGGGCGTCCCCGCGATTCCCGGTCGCTGACCTCATCCGACGACAGTTGAGAGTGCCTCACAACTGAACCATTCGCGCCGGGCGGCGTGCGGGGAGGACGCCCCCGCACCCGCCGGGCGCATGCGAAAGAGCGGCGACCGAGAGAACTCGGCCGCCGCTCTTATGGCTTCGACAGGCTCAGCCGGCGGGGGTGGACTCAGCCGACGGGGGTGGACTCAGCCGGCGGGAAGCGGGGTCATGCGGACGGGCGCGACACCTTGTCCGGCTCCGATGCGGCGAGCATGTCTTCGCGTTCGACGACTTTGACGCGTTCGCGGCCTTCGGCGGCGCCGAGGGCGCGTTCGTGTTCGTCGAGGCGGTACCAGCCGTCCCAGGTGGTGAAGGGGATGTTCTTGGACTCGAGGAGTTCGACGATGGCGTCCTCGCCGGGGTGGGCCGGGTCGAGCAGGGTGCCGGCTGCCATGTCTTTGAGGATGCAGTCGACGGTTTCGTTGGCGTCGCCCTTGGTGTGGCCGATGAGGCCGACGGGGCCGCGTTTGACCCAGCCGGTGGTGTAGATACCGGTGAGCTGCTGTCCTTCGTCGAAGACGCGTCCGGCTTCGTTGGGGATGACCCCGGCCTGGGAGTCGAACGGGATCTGCGGCAGGTTGTCCGAGAGATACCCGACCGCACGGTAGACCGCGCCGACCTCCCAGTCGGTGGTCTTGCCGGTGGGCTTGACGTTGCCGGTGCCGTCGAGCTGGGTGCGTTCGGTGCGCAGACCGACGACCTTGCCGTCGGCGCCGAGGATTTCGGTGGGGCTTTCGAAGAAGTGCAGGAACAGCTTGTGGATCGCGCCCTGCTTGGGTTCGCGGATCGCGTAGTTCTCGATGATCGTGGCGACCTGGTCGGTGATCTTCGACCCGCGGCGGGCGACGGCCGATCCCTCGTCGTAGTCGATGTCCTCGGGGTTGACGATGACCTCGATGTTGGGGGAGTGGTCGAGTTCCTTCAGTTCCAGCGGGGTGAACTTCGCCTGGGCGGGACCGCGGCGGCCGAACACGTGGACCTCGACGGCCTTGTTGGCCTTGAGTCCCTCGTAGACGTTGGCCGGGATCTCGGTGGGCAGCAGTTCGTCGCCGGTCTTGGCGAGCACGCGGGCGACGTCGAGGGCGACGTTGCCGACGCCGATGACCGCGACCTTCTCGGCCTCGAGGGGCCAGGTGCGGGGGAAGTCGGGGTGGCCGTCGTACCAGGCGACGAACTGGGCGGCGCCGTAGCTGCCGTCGAGGTCGATGCCGGGGATGTCGAGGTCGCGGTCGTCGGTGGCGCCGGTGGAGAAGATCACCGCGTCGTAGTGGGCGCGTAGTTCGTCGATGGTGATGTCGGTGCCGTAGTCGACGTTGCCGAGCAGGCGGACCTGGGGCTTGTCGAGGACCTTGTGCAGGGCGGTGATGATGCCCTTGATGCGCGGGTGGTCGGGTGCGACGCCGTACCGGATCAGACCGAACGGAGCGGGCATGCGCTCATACAGATCGATGCTGACCCCGCGGTCCTTGGCGGTGTCGGACTTCATCAACGCGTCGGCGGCGTAGATCCCGGCGGGACCGGCACCGACGATCGCAACCCGCAGCGGGCGGCTGTTGTCGCTCATGGAGTAGGTGTCTTCCGTTGCTCAGCACGCGAGGACAAGCAAATCTCGGTGACCCCCAGGTCCGCGCGTATGGATAAGGCCTATCCCTTCTACGGTAGGCGCTTGCTGTCCCCGACCAAAATCCGTCTGTGAGGTAACCCTCACTCGGCGGGTGCGTGGTGTCCGGCGGGTTCGGGCCCGCTACGCCTTGCCGGCGGCCGCGGCGATCGGTCCGACGGCCTGCTCGGCGACCCACGGGATCGTCAGGACCGTCGGCACCGACATCGCGCTGCCGACCTCCTGGGGCAGATAGACCACGCGGCCCGACTGCGCGACCGCCAGCCGGTTGAACGCCGCGTTGGACTTGAGCCGGTCGTTGGAACCCTGCCAGTCGACGGCGACGACGACGTCGGCCGAGTCCAGCAGGTTCAGGCTCTCGGCCGGCAGGTCACCGTAGAAACCGCTGGTCACCGAAGGTTGCAGCGCGGGCGGGAAGGTGAGTCCGTAACCGGTGAGGGTCTGTCCGCGCCCGTCGCCGGGGCCGTAGATCGACACGCCGCCGGTGGGGCTGGCGGTGACCACGACCGCCGTCTTCCCGGCCAGCTGCGGGTTCTGCTCCCGCACGTTCGCGAGGAACTGCTCGGTCTCGGTCACCTTGCGATCGGCGAGTTCGGGCAGTCCGACGGCGGTACCGATCTGGCGGGTCTGCGCGTCCCACGGCACCTGCCACGGCTGGAACTGGGCGGGCCGCAGGATCGTCGGGGCGGTCTTGCTCAGCAGATCGAACTGGTCGCGGGTGGGATCGGCGCCGACGGCGGTGATGAGGTCGGGCTCGGTGGCCAGCGCCTTGGGGATCTCATCGCCGAACGCGCCGGACGCGTTCGGCAGCACCACCGGGTCGGAGTCCGCAAGGAGTTCGGCGTTCCACGGCGCCGACGCCTGGTCGGGGTCGGCGAACGGGGCGATCGTGGTGGGGGTGACACCGAGTGCGAGGAGGGTGTCGCCGTCACCCACGCCCATCGCGGCGACGCGCTTGGGTGCCTGGTCGACGGTCGCGGGGGCGTAGGCCTGCTGCACGGTGACCGGGATCGCGCCGGCCTCGGGCGCGGGGACGTGGGCCGTGCCGGAGTCGACCGTCTCGTCCGGCGGCGAACACGAGGTCACCACCAGGGCTGCCGCGAGCAGCCCGACGAGAAGGATGAGTGAACGGTGGGTGGAAGCGCGCATCCGGGTCCTCGCTGGTCGTTGCGGTCGGCGACGTCGTTCGCCGGGAACTTAGGGCCACCTTACGCAGGACGTGTTCGATGTCGACGTCGTTCGGCGCTCCGCCCGGTGCGTCCGGGGTCCGGCGACGCCGGCCTCAACCGCCGCCGGGACGCTCGATAGACTGCCCGCCATGGCCGAAGCTGCAGGTGAGGGCGACCAGAAGCCCCCGTCGTGGAAGAACGCCTGGCCGTTCTTCGTCGCGGCCGGCGTCGTGGGACTCGTGGTGCTCGGCGTCGTGCTGTCGAATGTGACCCGTCCGGCCGAGGACCGGGCCGGCGACTCGGCTCAGGTCCAGTACGCGATCAACGACATCTACACCGCGCGCAACGGTCCGAACTTCGGCGAATACCGGGCGAACACCTGCGCGGCCGACGTCGAGGCGGCCGACTTCGTCTCCGAGGAACAGTTCCTCGCCGACAACCGGGAGTCGCTGCTCGCCAACGGTCACATCGAGATCCCGGAGATCACCGAGCTGGTGGTCGACGGTGACCGGGCGACCGCGAAGGTTCATTGGCACTATGACAAGACCCCCGATGATGTGAACGTCGTGGACACGATCGTGGTGCGCGAGAACGGCGAGTGGAAGGTGTGTTCCTCATGAGCTATGCCGGTGACCTGACCCCGCGCGAGGCGTGGGAGAAGCTCGAGAACAACCCGGATGCGGTGCTGGTCGACTGTCGCACGCGGGCGGAGTGGTCGTTCGTCGGCGTGCCCGACCTCGAGGTCCTGGGCAAGCGCGCGATCTTCGCCGAGTGGACCACCTTCCCCGAGGGGCGTCGCAACGACGACTTCGTGGCACAGCTGCGTGATTCCGGTGTCTCCGACGACCAGGAGGTCATCTTCATCTGCCGTTCGGGGCACCGGTCGATCGGCGCTGCGGAAGCCGCGACCGCCGACGGTATCGCGAAGGCATACAACGTGATCGACGGGTTCGAAGGCGCCCTCGACGAGAACGACCACCGCGGGACGTCGGGCTGGCGTGCCGAGAACCTGCCGTGGAGGCAATCGTGAGTTCTGATCTGCCCGTCAGTCGTGAACTGCCTGAAGGGCTCTCGGCTGACACGATCGCGGTGCGCGGCGGGCTGGCGCGTTCGGGTTTCCACGAGACGGCCGAGGCGCTCTATCTCACGAGCGGTTACGTCTACGACTCCGCGGAGGCCGCCGAGCGAGCCTTCACCGGCGAGGACGAACGATTCGTCTACTCGCGCTACGGAAATCCGACCGTCGAGATGTTCCAGGAGCGGTTGCGCCGGCTCGAGGGTGCGGAGGCGTGTTTCGCCACCGCGAGCGGCATGGCCGCGGTGTTCGTCGCGCTCGGTGCACTGTTGAAGGCCGGCGACCGTCTCGTCGCCGCCCGCAGCCTGTTCGGTTCCTGCTTCGTGGTCTGCAACGAGATCCTCCCGCGCTGGGGGATCGAGACCGAGTTCGTCGACGGTGATGACCTCGAGCAGTGGGAGCGGGCCCTGTCCAAGCCCACCGACGCGGTGTTCTTCGAGACACCGTCGAACCCGATGCAGAGCCTCGTCGACGTCGTGAAGGTGTCCGAGATGGCGCACGCCGCGGGCGCACAGGTGGTGCTGGACAACGTCTTCGCCACCCCGCTGCTGCAGCGGGGTCTCGAACTCGGCGCCGACGTCATCGTCTACTCGGGCACCAAACACATCGACGGCCAGGGGCGCGTCATGGGTGGCGCGGTACTCGGGACCAAGGAGTACGTCGACGGACCGGTGCAGCAACTCATGCGACATACCGGTCCCGCGTTGAGCGCGTTCAACGCCTGGACCCTCGTGAAGGGGCTGGAGACGATGCGTCTGCGCGTCGACGCCTCGGTGTCGTCGGCGCTGCGGATCGCCGAGTTCCTCGAGAGCGATCCGCGCGTGCGCTGGGTCAAATACCCCTTCCTGCAGTCACACCCGCAGTACGACTTGGCGAAATCGCAGATGTCCGGCGGCGGCACGGTGGTGACCTTCGAGCTCAACGATCACGACGGCATCGACGGCAAGAAGCGCGCCTTCGAGGTCCTCAACGGCCTGCGGATCGTCGACATCTCCAACAATCTCGGAGATTCGAAGTCGCTGATCACGCATCCGGCGACCACCACTCATCGTGCGATGGGTCCCGAGGGACGCGCGGCGATCGGTCTGAGTGACTCGGTGGTGCGGCTGTCGGTCGGCCTCGAAGGGGTCGACGACCTGTTGGGCGACCTGGACCACGCGCTGGGCTGAGGGTACGCGCTGACGTATTCCGTTGCGGCACAGCGCGAATCCGCCTCGGTGAGCGGGGCCGAGTCCCCGGAGGGTGGTGCCATTCAGTCGTTCCGGCGATCCCAGGCCGCTCGCACCGTACTCGGGATCCGTCCCTTGGAGGGCACCTCGATCCCTTGGGCGCGAGCCCACGCCCTGATCTCCGACGGTGTCGCCGGTGGACCGTGCAGGCCCTGCACGATGGGCTCGCTGCCGACGGTGAGCCGCCATTCGTGTAGCGCGGCACCGAGCCAGCGGTAGGTCCATTCCTCGGCGAGTTTGCGGTTGTCGCAAAAGACGATCGGCACGGTCGGAAACCGGACCTGCGCCTCGGCGACCGCCTCGGCCAGCGCGGCGCCGCTGACGTATTCGCGCGTGAACACCTTGCTGTATGAGGCTTCGACGACCACCGCGGCGCGTCGGAGTCCCGCGAGACCTGCCAACTGGTAGGTGAGAGTTCCCTTCATGAGACCGTTGCCGAGGTCGTCGATCGACTTGCGTTCGACGGCGGCGACCACCTGGTCGTCCTCGACGATCGCGTAATCGCCGGCATCGAGGCGGTGTCGAGTGGTGGTCGCCTGTTGATGACCGAAGGAGTAGGCGTACTTCTCGCCTGTGTCGACGACGATCTCGAGCGCCTGGCCGTGTGCCCGAGCCTTGGGAAGCGTGACGTTTGGACGCGCCTGCTTGGTGGTTTTGCGCGTCTGCCAGAAGATCATCTCGCGTCCGCGAGCCCGCGTGACGACGAACTGTGACCGATTCTCGCGAGCGCGGTCGAGCACCAGATCGATCGCCGCCCCGCGCCGCGTCACCGACCGAACCGGAAGACGTTCGACGATCTGCGGTGTGGTCGGCCATTCGTCGGCGCGATGACAATAGACCTTGCTGGTTCGCGGCCAGGTCTCCCTCACCTTCAAGACGATCCCGTCACTGCCGAGCGGAATCCGGACCAGAAAGGGCAGTGAGGAGCCCTGTTCCGGATTTCGGGCGATGATCAGGTCGTCGGGCATCATCGACGAGCGTAACGGGCGAAGATCGCGCGCGTCCGCAATTGATCCGCTCAGTCGAGTGCGGCGATGCCCAACGCGTTCAGGACCGTCCGCAGCTTGAACGCCGTCTCCTCGAGTTCGCCCTGCGGGTCGGAGTGTTCGACGATACCGCCGCCGGCCCACGTCCGGAGGCTGCGACGATCGGCCTCGAGTTCGAGGCACCGGATGGTGACCATCCACTCCCCGTCGCCGGCGGCGTCGCACCAGCCGACCGCCCCCGCATAGAAGCCGCGCTCACCCTCGACCTCGCGGATGATCTGCGCAGCAACATCACTCGGCGTGCCGCAGACCGCCGGGGTGGGGCCGAGCAGGAGTGCGAGATCGAGCGCAGTGGTCGCCGGGTCCCGAAGCCGCGCGCGGATCGGGGTGGCCAGATGCCAGACCTCCCCGGTCGACTGCAATTGCGGGGTCGACGGCGCGTCGACGTCGTCGCAGAGGTGTCCCAGCCGGTCTCGCAGGTGGTCGACGACGAAGGCGTGCTCGGCGAGATCCTTCGCCGAGGAGAACAATCCGTCGGCAGCGGCGCGGTCGACGACCGGGTCGGGTGACCGCGGCGCCGATCCCGCGTACGGGTGGCAGGTGACGACGGAGCCCGACTTGCGCAGCAGCACTTCGGGACTCGCGCCCAACAGCCACGAACCCGAGCCGGTGGCCGCGCCGAGATCGACACCGAATGCGTTGTGTCCGGCATTGCCGCCCGCCAATGCGTCGAGGAGTTGCCGAGGCTCGACCTCGGCGTCGAGCACGATGTCGACGCTGCGGGCGAGTACGACCTTGCCGACGTCGCCGGCGACGATCCGCTTCACCGCGTGTGCGACACGTTCGCGGTGCTCGTCGGCCGTGGGGTGCAGGGTCGTCGACACCGGGGTGCGCGTCAGCGGTGGTGTGCCTGCCAGCGGCGCCGCGTCGACGTGCAGGACTTCGGGCACCACCAGCGCGGCGGGGTCGGCGAGGTCGAAGGGGATCGCGCCGGTCAGACCGTCGACGGTCCCGGCGCGCAGGGCGGCCGAGGCGGCGTCGACGTCGGTGAACGCACGGACCGCGCCCGTGCCCCGCACGGTGCCGTGCGGGCGGGACAACACGAACACATCAGTCGCTGACACCCCTGACACGCTACAGGTAAGTGTGCCCTAACTTCCGATCACGTTGAGTGAAAATTGACACGTCCGCGCGAGATCGACGACCCTTGGTCGTAGGTCATGAGTGCCAGTGACAAGCCCCGGCTCGCTGGTCGGCAACCCTCCTTCGCGGTGGGGTGCTCCGGGTGACGACCCGGCCGCGTACCGACCGGACGCGGCAAGCGCGAATTGTCTGAGGAGTTTCCTGCCGTGACCGCTGTCCTGTCCGCACCCGCCGGTCGCCTGTCGCCCGCAGTCGACGTCCGCTTCGACGCCGCCCGGGAATCGGTGCGGCAGTTCGTCCGTGCGCGGGTCGACGACACCGTCGTCTTCACCCGCGATGCCGCCGTTGCCCTCGACCTCGCGGCGCGCATCACTCCCGGCGACGTCGTCGTCCTCGACATCGGGCAGGGCGCCGACCTGCTGCGGTGGTGCGCACCACGGCAGGGGCGCGACCGGGCGCGCTTCGTCCCGGCCTGCGAGACCATCGAGGACACCTTGGTCGCGCTGGAGACCGAGCTCGCCTCGGCGCCGGCATCGCTCTTGCTCGTGACCGCGGTATCGGACATCACCGGCGAGGTGCTGCCGATCGGCCGGCTCGCCTCGCTCGCGCACCGGTCCGGGGCCCGCATCCTGGTCGACGCCGCGCAACTCGTCGGGCACCGGCCCGTCTCCGTCGTCAGCCACGGCATCGACTACGTCGCGTTCGGTGAACCAGGTCGTAGGACGGATGGCCCCGGCGTCCTGATCGGTCGTCGTGACTGGTTCGACGCCGCCGATGTCGACGCCTCGCCGGACGCCGACGGCGTTCCCGGGGCGATCGCGGTCGCCGAGGCGTGTCGGGTGCTCGCCGATCTCGGACCCGAGACGATCGGGCTGCACGAACGCCGCCTCGCCGAACGTCTCGACGCCGGCCTGGCCGCGATCGGCGGCTTCACGCCGCTGCGGATCTTCACCGATTCCACCGACCGCGCGGGAGTCGCGGGCTACACCGTCGACGGCCTCGCA
This sequence comes from Gordonia hongkongensis, assembly GCF_023078355.1. Lineage (NCBI taxonomy): Bacteria > Bacillati > Actinomycetota > Actinomycetes > Mycobacteriales > Gordoniaceae > Gordonia > Gordonia hongkongensis. Next base: position 4,349,403 of record NZ_CP095552.1, on the reverse strand, counting down.
CCGCCGGCCGACACGGTGCGCGCGAGTTTCGGAGCGGGCACCACCGTCGACGACATCGACCGGATTCTCGATGCATTCCGGGCGCGAACCGACCAGACCGACCGAACTCGACCAGGGGTGAATAGATGACCATCGAACTCGACGCACGTGCTGACCGCGGCACCGTGATCGCCGCACCGACTGCCACCCCGACGGCCCCGATCAGCATCGGACGTCCGGGATTCCAGATCGCGCTCGCGGGAGACGATCTCGCACAGACGTTTCCGATCGTCGTGCGGCGGGAGACCCTCCGCGAGGCGCAGCGCGCCCGCTCCCTGCTCCGGGCCGGCAGCCACGATCAGGCCAAGTTCGTGGTCGCACTCGAGGTGGAGGTGGCTGTCGCGCCGGACGCCGCGTCGGCGCGCACGGCCGCTGCTGCGGCGGTGAACGCGTCGTCGGAGACGAGTTCGGGGACCATCCGCTACATCGGGACGACACACGGACTGATCACGCTGGTCCGCGACATCTACGCAGCCGAGGTCGCCGACGCCGTGATCCTCATCCCGATCGACGGCGCGGCCACCGAACGCCGCATCCGCGAACAGATCCTGCCGGTGCTCGCCGAGTAGCGGTACCGCGTGGCCTGACCCACTGCTGGTTGAGCCGGCACCGAGCGTAGCCGCCGGGCCGAGCAAGCGACGAAGGAGCGCGTCGAGGTCGAGGCGCCGAGTCGAAGCCACCTGGTGACCAGACGACACCGCCGGCACCATCTCGAATGATGGTGCCGGCGGTCTCGTGTGCGGGAGAGATCAGCCGCGCGAGGGCTCGTTGGCCGCGTCGGGGTGCGCGGCGAGGCGATCGATGGCCTCCTGTGCGATCTTCTCGGCCTGGTCGCGGCCGACCCATCCGCCCGGGTCGACCTCCTTGCCCGGCTCGAGGTCCTTGTAGTGCTCGAAGAAGTGGGCGATGGGTCCCAGCTCGTATTCGGACACGTCGGAGATGTCCTTGATGTGGTCCCAGCGCACGTCCTTGGCGGGGACGCAGAGGAGCTTGTCGTCGCCACCGGCCTCGTCGGTCATGGTGTACATGCCGACGACCCGTGCCCGCACGATGATGCCCGGGAACACCGACTCGGGGAGCAGGACCATCGCGTCGAGCGGGTCGCCGTCCTCACCGAGGGTGCCGTCGATGTAGCCGTAGTCGGCCGGGTAGCCCATCGAGGTGTACAGGTAGCGGTCGAGGTAGACCTTGCCCGTCTCGTGGTCGACCTCGTACTTGTTGCGGCCACCTTTGGGGATCTCGATGGTCACATCGAATTCCACAGTTCCTCCTGGCAGTCTTGATCGGGGATGCCGCGTCGGGCCGAAACGCCCGCACGCTGCCCCAACGATACTGTTGGTCCGGCGACCTCGATGTTCGTACCCCTCGTTGTGCGTATGTCCGGGCCGTTCCATCGACCGTCAACCGCGAGAGACCCGGAGGCTTTGTGGGCGCATCCACCCGAAACGGCGGTCGTTCCGGTCGGAGACTTCTGTGGTGGACGATCACCGCGGTGGTGATCCTGGCCCTCGTCGCGACGGCCTCGGTGGTCATCGCGCTCCGGCTCGACCGGGAACCCGAACTGCCGCCGGGGGTTCCCCCGCAGCCCGCCGCGATCGCCGTCGACCCCCGGATCGACCCGGTGGTCGCCTCCGCGCCGGAGCCCACGCCGAGCGGTGTGTCGCGGGCCATCGCGCCGGCACTGCGGAATCCGGCGCTCGGCGAACTCACCGGCATGATCAGCGACTCGCTGACCGGCGCGGTCCTGTGGACCAGCAACCCCGAGCGTCCGCGGATCCCCGCGTCGAACGCCAAGGTCCTCTCGGCCGCGGCCGTCCTCGAAGCCGTGCCGCACGATCAGCGACTGACCACGACGGTGGTGGCCGGCAGCAACGGGCAGATCATCCTCCGAGGGGCGGGTGACCCGACCCTGTCCGCACAGCCCGCCGGCACCGACACCTTCTACACCGACCCCGGTCGCATCGCCGACCTCGCGCGGCAGATCGAGGACACCGAGATCCCGGTGACGTCGGTGGCCGTCGACCTGAGCGCGTTCTCGGGTCCGACGATGGACACCACCTGGGACCGCCGGGACATCCAGGGTGGCGACATCGCGCCGATCGAATCGCTGATGGTCGACGGCGCCCGGCTCGAACCGCTCGACGAGTACTCGCCGCGCACCGCGGAACCGGGCATCATGGCCGGCGAGGCGCTGGCCGCGGCTCTCGGCGTGGAGGGTCCCGTCACGGAGGTGACCGGTTCCGGCGCAGCCGCATCGGGGAACGACCGCGTCATCGCGAAGGTCCAGTCGGCGCCGCTGGTCACCCGGGTCAACGACATGCTGCGCTACAGCGACAACGTGCTCGCCGAGACCCTGGCCATCGAACTGTCGGTGCACCGGGGCGGGCCGCCCACGCACGCCGGCGGCGTGGAGGCGATCGAACAAGTCCTGTCGTCGATGTTCCCGGACCAGTGGGCGGGCACCACCCTGCACGATGCGTCGGGGATCTCCTACGCCAACCGCACCACGCCGGAACTGCTCGACGCCGTGATGACGGCCGCCAGCGGGCCCAGCCGGCCGGCGCTGCGCCCGATGCTCGACGGGCTGCCGATCGCCGGTGGCACCGGTACGCTCGCGGACCGGTTCGACGCCCCGGGCAACCCGGGCGCGGGCTGGGCACGCGCCAAGACCGGAACACTCACCGGGGTCAGTTCGTTGACCGGCATAGTGCAGACAGTCGACGGCCGTGTGCTGTCGTTCGCCCTGATGTCCGGCGGCACCTCGCCGGCGGACGCGCGACCCGCCCTCGACGCCGTGGTGGGCCAACTGAGAGAGTGCGGGTGCCGATGACCACGTCAGGAATCGCCGGATCGGACGTCGCCGACGCCGGGATCACCGGAACCGGGACCACCGAGGTCGCCGAGACCGCCGACCGTCAACCGGGCATCGGGTCGCAGATCGACTGGTCGCTCGCGGCGTCGACCGCGAAACGTCTCGCCCGTCCCGGTCCCAAGACCACGGCCTACACCTACGAGGCGGCCCGTACGGAACTGGCCGACGCCGCGACCCGGGCCGAAGCCCCGGTCCGTGAGGTCACCGGGCTCGCCGACGGCCTGCGCGTACCGACCACCCGGGTCCTCGACCGGGCCGGGTGGATCGACGCCGCGTCCCGGTCGATGCGCTCGATGCTCGGCTCCGACGAGTCGATCGATGCGGGATCGCCCGGACTCGGGGCCCGATTCGGCGGCCTCCAGGCCGGCGGATTGCTCGCCTTCCTCTCCACCGCGATCCTCGGCCAGTACGACCCGTTCACCCCCGACCCGGAGACCGGCGAACCGGGTGTGCTGATGGTGGTGACGCCGAACATCATCAACGTCGAACGTCAGCTCAAGGTGATCCCGTCGGACTTCCGCCTGTGGGTGTGCCTACACGAGGTCACCCACCGGGTGCAGTTCTCGGCCAACCCGTGGCTGCGCGACTACATGCAGGACAACGTGGCCGTGCTGACCTCCGACGCCGGCGAGTCCACCACCGAGATCGTCACGCGAATGACAAAGGCGCTCAAGGGTTCCGACGGTCCGCGCGAAAAGGGTGTGATCGGGGCGATGCAACTGCTGCAGAGCCCGGAGCAGCACGCCGCCTTCCAACGCATGATGGTCCTGGGCACGCTGCTCGAGGGTCACGCCGACCATGTCATGGACGCCGTGGGACCGGCGCATGTGCCGTCGGTCGCGAGTATCCGCGCCGCCTTCGACAAACGACGCACCGCACCCCATAACCCGGTCCAGCGGCTCATCCGGGCGCTCATCGGGATGGACGCCAAGCTCGCGCAGTACATCCGCGGCAAGGCCTTCGTCGACGCGGTGGTCGAGGCCGTCGGGATGGAGCGGTTCAACGTCGTGTGGAGCTCGCCGGACACGATGCCGCTGCCGAGCGAGATCGACGACCCGCAGGCATGGATTCAGCGGGTCTTGTGAGACGGGCGGTCGCGGAGTTCGCGGCCGCTCATCTCTCCGGGCCACAGGTCTGTGTGGGCCTCTCCGGCGGACCGGACTCGCTCGCACTGACCGCAGCGGCCGTCGGCGCCGGTCTGGACGTCACCGCGCTGATCGTCGACCACGGACTGCAGCCGGACTCTGCTCGGGTCGCCGCGGCGGCGGGAGAGGTGGCGGGGAATCTGGGCGCCCGCGTCCGGGTGCTACCGGTGCGCGTCGGGCGGCGTGGCGGCCTCGAGGCCGGAGCCCGTGAGGCCAGGTATGCGGCGCTCGACGAGGCTCGCGCCGAGCGGCCCGTCCTGCTCGGCCACACCGCCGACGACCAGGCCGAGACCGTGCTGCTCGGGTTGGCCCGCGGGTCCGGGTCACGCTCGATCGCGGGCATGCGCGCGTGGAACGACCCCTGGGCCCGGCCGTTGCTCGGCGTCCGCCGGCGGCAGACGCTGGCGGCCTGCACCGAACTCGGTCTCGCGCCCCATCGCGATCCGCACAACGACGATCCGCGGTTCACCCGCGTCCGACTGCGAACCGAGGTGCTGCCGCTGCTCGAGGAGGTTCTGCACGGCGGGGTCATCGACGCGCTGGGTCGCACCGCCGAGGGCCTGCGGGCCGACAACGACGCGCTGGACGAGTGGGCGGCCGGTGTCCTCGCCGAGGCCGGGCGCGACGAGGGGCTGGCGATCGCGCCGCTGCTCGCCGTGCCGCTCGCGGTCCGGACGCGTGTCCTGCGTGCCTGGCTGCTCGGCGTCGGCGCCACCGAACCGACACACCGCGTCATCTCGGCCGTCGACGATCTGGTGGCCACCACCGGGAACGCGCGGTCGCAGGTGGCCATCGGCGGCGACCCCGAAGCACGACGCGTCGTCGTACGTGCCGGGGACACACTGACGGTCCGCCTCACCGCAAGGTGAGACGGACCGTCGTGGGGTTACGGGCGATCAGCGACGCGGCGGGGTGAACGGCGAGTTGATCGTCTGGAAGTAGTGAATGCCGGCACCGATGAGCGCGCCGCCGCCGACCAGGGAGAGTCCCGCGAGCCCGCCGATGGCCGCCGCCGGAGCGACTCCGACGAGACAACCCACGACTGGCGCGGCGAGCATAAAGACGAGGCATCCGAGCGCGCCGCCGACAATGGCACCGACGATTGTTCCGACCAATGTCCCGATCGAGGTTCCGGTGGCGAGTTGGGACCGGAATCGGTCGAGTGCCTGGTCGTCACGTTCCTGGCGCGTTTGCGGCGCCGCGACATTGTGTCGGGCCACCCCGCGTAATTGATCGACCGCGGTCGGATTGAGCGCCGTCGAACGCGCGACCTCACGGGAAGGAATGAGGGTCACCTTGTTTCCCGTGGTCCGAGTGTCGATCGGGAACTGCCGATACTCGCTGCGATACATGAGCGGCATGCGAAAGAGTTCCGCGCCGGCGGTGTCCCGGATCGTCAGATTTCCGTTCTCCGTGCTGACCGATGCGTTGTGCACCGTGAGAGTGAGGGCCGAGGCATTCCACGACGCGTCGTAGGTCGGAGCCGCGGCCCGCTGAGGTGCAGCTTCGGCGGTCGCGGCGAAGACGGTGACGACCGCGGTGACCAGGCAGAGAATTGCGCTGAAACGTATTTTGCGCAGGGGAGAACGCGAAGTGGGGAACACGAGCGCTCCTTCTTGTCCGCACGGGACAGGGCGTGAGAAGGGGAGGGGAATTCAGAGGTCTGTTGCTCAGCACTCTGTTTCCGAGAATGTCAGACGCTTGATCCACTTCGAAACGCAACCACTCGGAATGGTGCCGGTGTGATGAGTTGTTATGGGACCGTTATGCACATAGCAATTCCGCGAAATGTCGGTGTGAAAGGTCAACAATGATTTGAGCAGGCATTTCTCGATAAAACCGCAGGTCGATGCTCGATCATTTCTCCGACCGACGGTCGCGGCCCTCGTGCAACCCCCGTTCGCCGCGGTATCGGCAAAACATGACAAGCTGGGACCGTGCAGTTTGCCGATCCGTATGCCGCCGACATCGACGCTGTCCTGATCACCGAGGACGAGATCAAGCAGCGCACCGCCGAACTCGCCCAGTCCGTGGCGTCGCGCTATGCCGACATCGAGGAGGATCTGGTCCTCATCGGTGTCCTCAAGGGCGCGATCATGTTCATGACGGACTTCGCCCGGTCGCTGCCGATCCCGTCGCAGATGGAGTTCATGGCGGTCTCCAGTTACGGGTCGTCGACCTCGTCCTCGGGTGTGGTCCGCATCCTCAAGGACCTCGACCGCGACATCGAGGGACGCGACGTCCTGATCGTCGAGGACATCATCGACTCCGGTCTGACGCTGTCCTGGCTCATGAAGAATCTCGCCACACGGTCGCCACGCAGCCTGGAGGTGTGCGCTCTGTTGCGCAAGCCGGACGCCGTGCGTTCCACCATCCGGGTCGCCGACGTCGGGTTCGACATCCCCAACGAGTTCGTCGTCGGATACGGCCTCGACTACGCGGAGCGATACCGCGACCTTCCCTACATCGGACGACTGAAGCCGTCGGTGTACACGCACTGATCCATCGCCGGCGCATGACGCGGCGCCCGCGTGTCCGACCTGCGAGGGAACGGTTTCACCAGCGCGATCGTTGACCGGTAGCCTCAATGTGTACGTCGACGGGAAGGACATGGGAACGGCGTCGGCACCGGGACTCGATCCCGTGAGCCCGCACGACCCCCACCAACTGGCATGAACCGTAAGACAGTCTTCCGCAACCTCGCCATCCTGGCGCTCATCCTGCTCGCCCTGTGGGGCTGGAGCGTGATGAGCGACTCCGGTCGGGAGTACCGCGGCGTCGACACCTCTGTCGCACTGCAGCAACTCAACGACAAGAACACCAAGTTCATCAGCATCGACGACCGCGAGCAGCAGCTGCGCATCGAGCTGAACACCCCGATCAAGGTCAACGACGCCGACGCCGACAAGATCAGCGCCAAGTACCCGGCGCAGGCGGGGGACCAGGTCTTCGAGGCCGTCCAGGGCACCGGCGCCCCGTACACGACCAACGTCAACGAGCAGTCCGTCCTGTGGCAGATCCTCATCTTCGTGCTGCCGATGATCCTGCTGTTCGGTCTGTTCTTCTTCGTGATGAGCCGTATGCAGGGCGGTGGCCGCGGCGGCGTGATGGGCTTCGGCAAGTCGAAGGCCAAGCAGCTCACCAAAGACATGCCGAAGACGACCTTCGCCGACGTCGCGGGCGCCGACGAGGCCGTCGAAGAGCTCTACGAGATCAAGGACTTCCTACAGAACCCGACGCGGTACCAGGCGCTGGGCGCCAAGATCCCGCGCGGTGTGCTGCTCTTCGGCCCTCCCGGAACCGGCAAGACGCTGCTGGCCCGCGCGGTGGCCGGCGAGGCGGGCGTCCCGTTCTTCACGATCTCCGGTTCGGACTTCGTCGAGATGTTCGTCGGCGTCGGCGCGTCACGCGTGCGCGACCTGTTCGAGCAGGCCAAGAACAACAGTCCGTGCATCATCTTCGTCGACGAGATCGACGCCGTCGGCCGACAGCGCGGCGCGGGTCTCGGCGGTGGCCACGACGAGCGTGAGCAGACGCTCAACCAGCTCCTCGTCGAGATGGACGGTTTCGGCGACCGCTCGGGCATCATCCTGATCGCGGCCACCAACCGCCCCGACATCCTCGACCCGGCTCTGCTGCGCCCCGGACGTTTCGACCGGCAGATCCCGGTCGGCAACCCCGACATGGCGGGTCGCCGGGCCATCCTCAAGGTGCACGCCAAGGGCAAGCCGATCGACTCCGACGCCGATCTCGACGGTCTGGCCAAGCGCACGCCCGGCATGTCCGGAGCGGATCTGGCCAACGTCGTCAACGAGGCGGCGCTGCTCACCGCACGGGAGAACAAGCAGACGATCACCGCCGAGGCCCTCGAAGAGGCGGTCGACCGGGTCATCGGCGGTCCGCGCCGCAAGTCCCGGATCATCAGCGAACACGAGCGCAAGGTCGTCGCCTATCACGAGGGCGGCCATACCCTCGCCGCCTGGGCGATGCCCGACCTCGACCCGATCTACAAGGTCACCATCCTGGCGCGCGGGCGCACCGGCGGCCACGCGCTCGCCGTCCCCGAGCAGGACAAGGACCTGATGACCCGCTCGGAGATGATCGCGCGGCTGGTGATGGCGATGGGCGGCCGTGCCGCCGAGGAACTGGTCTTCCACGAGCCGACGACCGGTGCGTCGTCGGACATCGACCAGGCGACGAAGATCGCGCGTGCGATGGTCACCGAGTACGGCATGAGTTCGAAGTTGGGTGCGGTGCGCTACGGCCAGGACCAGGGCGATCCGTTCCTCGGCCGGTCCATGGGCTCGCACACCGACTACTCCGCGGAAATCGCGAGCGAGATCGACGACGAGGTGCGCCGGCTCATCGAGGCCGCGCACACCGAGGCGTGGGCCATCCTGACCGAGTACCGGGACACCCTGGACGTGCTCGCGACGCAGCTCCTCGAGAAGGAGACGCTGACCCGCAAGGACCTCGAGAAGATCTTCGCCGACGTCGACAAGCGTCCGCGGATCACCGCGTTCAACGACTTCGGCGAACGCACTCCGAGTGACAAACCGCCGGTGAAGACGCCGGGAGAGCTGGCGATCGAACGCGGTGAGCCGTGGCCGCCGCCGGAGCAGGCCAAGATCCCGGAGCCGGTCGGTGCCGGCTATCCCGGTGGGCCGCAGGTCCCCGGCCAGGTGCCGAACTACCCGCCGATGTATCCCGAGCCGGGTGGTCCGACACCCCCGACGCAGGGCAATCCGGAACCGCGGTACCCCGACCACGGATATCCGCCGGCCGATCCCGGCCCCCACTATCCGAATCCCCAGTATCCGAACCCCCAGTATCCGAACCCGAACTACCCCAACCCGCAGTACCCGGACCCGGGCAACGGCCGGACGGCACCCGGGTCGGGTGGGCCGTACGGGGGCGGCACGCGTCCGGATTACGGCGCGCCGCGCGATTGGTCCGCACCCGGTTGGCCGCCCGAGCCCGACCCGCGGTCGGGTCGCAACGGCGACACGAACGGCTGGGGCCATCGCGCCGGTGACGACGACTCGCGTCCGAGTTCGTAAAGTGGCCGGATGAGTATCAGCGAGCGGCGGGACGCCGTACTCGAGGGACCCCGGTCCGACTTCGACCAGGCACGCGCCGAAGCCGCGGTCCGCGAGTTGCTGCTCGCCGTCGGCGAGGACCCGGATCGGGAAGGTCTGATCCGGACGCCCACGCGGGTGGCGAACGCCTACCGGGAGATGTTCGCCGGCTTGTACACCGAGCCCGACGAGGTCCTCGCCACGACGTTCGACGAGGACCACGACGAGCTGGTGCTGGTGAAGGACATCCCGATGTACTCCACCTGCGAGCATCACCTGGTGTCGTTCCACGGCGTCGCCCACGTCGGCTACATCCCCGGGGCGTCGGGCCGGGTGACCGGGCTGTCCAAGTTGGCACGCCTGGTCGACCTGTACGCGAAGCGTCCGCAGGTCCAGGAGCGGCTCACCAGCCAGATCGCCGACGCGATGATGCGCAGACTCGAGCCCCGCGGGGTGATCGTGGTGATCGAGGCCGAGCACCTGTGCATGGCCATGCGCGGTATCCGCAAACCCGGCGCGACGACCACCACGTCGGCGGTGCGCGGCATCTTCAAGACCAGTGCGGTGTCCCGCGGCGAAGCCCTCGACCTGATCACCCGGTGACGCAGGCGCACGCAGTCCCCGCCGGCGGCGGTGTGCACCGGACTCTCGTGATGGGCGTCCTCAACGTCACCGCCGACTCCTTCTCCGACGGCGGCCGCTACCTCGACGCCGATGCGGCCATCGCGCATGGGCTCGAACTCATCGAGCAGGGTGCCGACCTCATCGACGTCGGTGGCGAATCGACCCGGCCCGGCGCGGTCCGGGTCGACCCCGGTCTCGAGGCGGAGCGCGTGGTCCCGGTGATCGGCGAACTCGCCGCGCGCGGGGTGACCGTGTCTGTCGACACGATGCGCGCCCCGGTCGCGGCCGCCGCGATCCGGGCCGGCGCCGCGATCGTCAACGACGTGTCCGGCGGGCGTGCCGACGCCGACATGGCGCGGGTCGTCGCGGACGCGGGATTGCCGTGGATCCTGATGCACTGGCGCCCGGCCGGGGACAGCACGGACCGGCGGTTCACGCACCGCAGTGGAGACGTCGACGGGTACCGGGACGTGGTCGCCGAGGTGAGTGGGGAACTGCTGGCCCAGGTCGACGCGGCGGTGTCGGCCGGCGTCGACGCCGACCGCCTCATCCTGGATCCGGGGCTGGGCTTCGCCAAGACCGCCGAGCACAACTGGGCCCTGCTCAACGCACTGCCCACCATCACCGGTCTCGGCTTCCCGGTGCTGGTCGGAGCCTCCCGCAAACGCTTCCTCGGGGCGCTGCTGCGTCGCGACGGTGCGGACCGGCCGCCCGCCGGACGCGATGTCGCCACCGCGTCGGTCTCGGCGCTGTCCGCCGCCGCGGGCGCATGGGGGGTGCGCGTCCACGACGTCGCGAGCAGTCGCGACGCGGTCGCGGTCGCGGCGGCCTGGCGCACCGGCGGTTCCCGAACCTCGTCCTCGGTAGGAGACACGAATGGCTGACCGGATCGAACTGCGCGGCCTCAAGGTCCGCGGCAATCACGGTGTGTTCGACCATGAACGGGCCGACGGCCAGGACTTCTACATCGACGTCGTGCTCTGGCTGGACCTACGGGCCGCCGGCGAGTCCGACGACCTCGCCGACACCGTCGACTACGGCGCGCTCGCGCAGCAGGTCGCCGGCATCGTCGGGGGCGAACCGCGCAACCTCATCGAGAAGGTGGGGGCCGAGGTCGCGGAGTCGATCATGACCGACGAGCGCATCGATGCCTGCGAGGTGACCGTGCACAAGCCGTCGGCGCCGATCCCACTGACCTTCGACGACGTCGCGGTGGTGACCAGACGTTCCCGCAAGGGGACGCGATGAGCCGCGCGGTGCTCTCGGCCGGTTCCAACATCGGTGACCCGACCGCGCACCTGCGTTCGGTCGTCGAGGCTTTCGCCGACGACCTGGTCGCGGTGTCCGCGGTCTATTCGACGCCGCCGTGGGGCGGGGTCGAGCAGGAGGACTTCCGCAACATCACGCTCGTCGTCGACGGCCCGCATGATGCGCGCGGGTGGCTCGAGCGCGGATTCGATCTCGAGCGGGCGGCCGATCGGACGCGCGAGATCCGCTGGGGGCCGCGAACTCTCGACGTCGACGTGATCACCGTGTCCGAGTCCGGCCAGGTCGTCGTGTCCGGGGACCCGGACCTGACACTGCCCCATCCCCGTGCCGCGCAACGGGCTTTCGTCCTCGTCCCGTGGCTCGAGATCGAACCCGATGCCATCCTCTGGACCCCGGACGGTACGCGCGCGGTGTCCGATCTCGTGGCCGGGCTCGACGCCGCAGAGCGGGACGCGGTGCGTCCGGTCGGCCGCCTGACCGGGGTCGAGTCGTGACCGCGCCGGATCCGCGCCGGCCGGATCAGGACGACGAGGAGACCGGTCTCGGTCCCACCCGGATCCGCGATCTCGCCGTCATCGCGGCGGTCACGGCGATCGTCGCGTGGATCCTGGTGCGGTACAACTACTCCGATTTCCCGCCGCTGCCGTTGCTCGCCGGTGTGGTGCTGTATGTGCTTGCCGCACTCGAGATCGTCATCGCCTTCGTCGTCCGTTCCCGGGTCGATTCGCGGGATGTCGGTCGCGCGCGGGGACAACTCCATCCACTCACGGCCGCGCGAGTGCTGGCCCTGGCCAAGGCTTCTGCGATCCTCGGCGCGATCGCCGTCGGGGTGTGGCTGGGTCTGCTGGCCTTCCTGCTCGGCCAACACGATCTGGCCGCTGCCGACCACGACCGGCCGGGCGCGATCGTCGGACTGATCGGCGGGGTGGTCCTCGTCGGTGCCGCGCTGTGGCTCGAGTACTGCTGCCGAGCACCCGACGATCCGTCCGCCGTCGGCGGTCCGTGAGGGTCGGGGCGAGTGTCGGTCGCCCCGCGCACTCGTCGCCTAACATGTCGACTATCGGAGAAACTCCGCACCCGCCTGCGGTCCGAATGCACTCACAGCGGGTAAATTCACGATCATGACGACCTCGAACGGCCGTGCCGCCGACTCGCGCCGCTCGAGTCGGTCGACGGCTCAGTGGTTGCTCGGCCTCTTGATCGTGCTCGCATTGATCGCCAGCATCCTGATGGTCTTCACCGACAGGCTGTCGATCACCGGCTCGCTGGCAGTCATCGCGGCGTTGTGGGCGGCCGTCATCGGCGCGATCCTGGTGACGAAGTTCCGTCGACAGGCCGAGAGCGCCGAGGCGAAGAGCCGTGACCTCCGGTTGGTCTACGAACTGCAGCTGGAACGCGAGATCGCCGCGCGTCGGCAGTACGAACTCGATGTCGAGACGACCATCCGCAAAGAGGTCACCGCCGAGTCGAACGAAGAACTCTCCGAGCTCAAGGCCCAGGTGCTGGCGTTGCGTTCCAGCCTGGAGATGCTCCTCGGTGAACCGCTGCCGGATCAGCGGGTCGCCCTGTCGAGTGAGAAGATGCGCGAACTGGCCTCGGGCCTGAACGACGAATCACGCGCGGGACGTCGATCCGGCGCACCCTACGGCGGTGGCTTCTCCGGTGATATCGGTGGCGTGTCCTCCTACGGCGCCACCTACGCCGACGACGGGGTGCTCGCCGCGCGCGACTTCGCGGCGACGGCTCCGACCGCGGACGACGGCAGGCATACGGGACCGGTCGATCCCAACGAGATGACCGAGGTGATCCCGGTCGTCACCGACGACCCGATCTCGGGCCGCATCGCCACCGAGGTATCGCCCGACGAGGCCGCGGCGACGAGCGCGCCGGCCGAACCCGATGCCGCGACGGGGACGTCCGATGCGGACGTCTCCGACGCCGAGATCGTCGACACCGATCACCCCGGCGGCACGGAAGCCACCGCCGGCGGCGAGACCTCGGGTGCGGACAGTGGTGCGTCAACCGGCGCCGGAGAGTCCGCGTCCGTGCCGTTCTCCGGGGGCTTCTACCTCGGAAGCGATGCCGACGCGTCGGATACCCGAGGCCCGGGATCGCAGTCGCCGGTCGCGGACGCGAATCAACCGCTCTACACCGACGACACCCCGACCGACGAATGGTCGACCCGGTCGGCGTCGGGCGAAGCACCCGAGAGCGATGAGACCCCGGACGGCGCGGATGCTTCCGACGACGTGGAGCCCCCGCCCTTCCTCGGGTCCGCTGGACGACACGAGAATCAGCCGGGCGGTCGGCCCACGCAGTCCTTCGGCGGTGGTCGTCGACGCCGAGCGGTCGCCGACGACGCGGAATCGGCACACTCGGCGGGGTTGCCCGTCTCCGAACTCCTGAGCCAGCTGCGGTCACAGACCGAGTCCACCGGCGGCGGACGGCGCCGACGGAACGGCTGATCGGCCGGGGGCCCGGCCGCTTGCAACACTGCCGGGTCGCGGTCCGATGCCCCTGTCATCCGTCCGAGTGCATCTGCGGCGTTGCCGCGGATTCGCCGATACGAGTTGGACGATCGCCCTAGTATTCCCGTATGAGCGAGACGCTCGCGGGTGGGGAGTTCGGTCTCGGGCCGGGGTCCGATCCGTCGATGGCCGCGATCCGCCATACCGAGCGCGGGAACGCGGTCAAGCAGTCGCTGGTGAGCACCGCGGTGTTCTTGCCGGTCATCGCGTGGTGGCCGACGGTGTTGTGGCTCTTCACCTTCGACCCGCTCGACGGCACCCCGTTCCCCGAGTACCACGCGAACCTCCAGGCCAACGGTCCCGAGGCGAGCCTGTTGCTCATCTGGTCGCTGACGGCTTTGATGCCGCTGTACATGGTTCTCGTGCTGGGGATCTGGGCTCGTAACCCGTTGCGGTCGGGGATCGCGGTGGTGATCGGCGCGGTCGGGGCACTCGGATTCTGGGGTGGTCAGGTCCCGGTCCTGGTGCGATCGGGAGACTACCCCGTTCTCACGTTCTGTTCGGAGCACATGCCCGCCTTCGTCACGATGCTGATCGTGGCGTGGTCGGTCGCGCGTCGTCGTGGATTCTGGTGGGTGCTGGCCATTCCGGTCATCATGCTGCTGGCGATCAACGCCTATGAGGGCTGGGCGTCGAACCCGGTCGACGCGATCGTCGACGGCACCGGGAGACTCCTCGACGTCCCGGCCTCGCAGGTACTGGACCCGTTCTCGCCGAGATTCCGTTCACCGTTCGACGACGTGGTCGACATCGTGGCGGGGATCCTGACCCTGTGGGTGGTCGACGCCGTGTTCGGCGCGTTGTCCAGGCAGGCGCGTGAGCCGCAGAAGTCCCGGCCAGGGAGCCGGCGCTGACGAAATCCGTTGCGACGACGTCGAAGTCAGAACTGCATCGCCACGGCGCGTCCGACGGTGAACGCGATGAACCCCAGGCTCAGCACGACGCCCAAGACGCACAGCATGCGGGCGAACCGCCCGGCCGAACCCGGCTGACCACGGCCGGCGAGATACCAGCCGGCCACGCCGACCGGCAGGCCCAGTCCGCCGACGACGCTCAACGGGATCGCCGCCACACCGCATGCGAGCGACGCGGTGGTCCGCCGGGTCGCACCCGGGCCGGGCCGAGGTGGGTCCAGCACCGGTAGATCGCGCGAGGCGCGGACCGTCGACGACCCGGGATCATGCTGGGGGACAGCGTGTCCGGGGAGTCCGGAGTATGCCGTCGCGCCCCGTGCGATGGTGGGCCGAGAGCCGTCGTCCCCCGGCCGGGTGGCACCGGCGACCGGGATCGCAGCAGTGGGTGCGAAGGCGGTCGGGGGCAGCGCCCGCGGTGCGGGTCGGGACATCGGTGGACCGGACATCGGTGCCGCCGCGGCGTGGCCGCGCACGGTGCGCTCCGGCCGCGGTGGCGCCGGGGCGAAGACCGTCGAGTCGATCGCCGAACGGAGCTCGGCGGCAAAGGCGCCCGCCGACGACGGACGGTCTGTCCGGTTCTTCGCGAGACCGGAGCGCACCACGTCGGACACCGCCCTCGGCACGTCGGGACGGAGGTCGGCCAGCTCCGGGGGCGGGGTGCTGAGGTGGTGGTGGATCATCATGGCGGGGGTCCGTGCGGTGAACGGCACTGTGCCCGCGATCAATTCGAAGAGGCTGCAGGCCAGTGAGTAGACGTCGCTGCGGGCATCGAGGGTCTCGGCCGAGAGCTGTTCGGGTGACGAATAGGGGAACGAGCCGATGACGAGATCCGTCGAGGTGAGCGAGGTGGCACCACCGTCGGTCGGGCGCGCTATCCCGAAGTCGGCCAGCCGGATACGCCGGCGCGTGACGTGCTGGGGGAGTCGCGGATCGGACTCCCCGGGGCTGATCAGAATGTTCGCCGGTTTGACGTCGCGGTGCAGCAGACCGGAGCGGTGCGCGTGATCGAGCGCCGCGCCGATCGCGTCGCCCACGGCCGCGACGTCGGCGAGCGGGAGCCCGCCGGGGCTGGTGGCGAGCAGTGCCGCGGCGTCCGTGCCGGGCACGTACTGCATCGAGATCCAGAGTCGTCCGTCCACTTCGCCCCGGTCGTAGACGCTGACGATGCACGGGTGGTCCAGCTGGGCGGCGAGGTCGGCCTCGCGGGTGAACCGGGCTCGGAAGATCGGATCGTTCGACACCTGCTCGGCGAGCACCTTGATCACGTCATGGCGCGGGAGCCGTGGATGGCGGACGAGGTACACCTCACCCATCCCGCCCGCACCGATCCTGCGCACGACCCGGTAACCGGCGAACTCTGTGCCCGGTTCCAAGCTCATGGGCGGGACCTTCGTGTGCGCGGGTGTGTCGAAGTCGTCCGGGCCGGCAATCCTGGGCGGACTGCGGCTGTCTCAGACTACGCCGCGTCGGCGCAGGTCACCGGCGGTTCGGTGGATCGGTCGGCACGACCGGCGGATCAACCGGACGCCCTCGAGGTGACACCTGTCACAGACGTTGGCACGGGCCGCGGTGTCGGACCTACTCTTGCTCTGCAACGTCTGGTACCCGTGCCGACGCCGCCGCGATGAGTCCGCTCATCCGACGGACGTCTCGGCAGATGCGGGACTGGAACGACACTCTGGAGGACAGCGGTGACCTCACCGAGCGGTGATGCCGGTATGCCATCGGCACGGCGAACCGGTGGCGACGACGCCTTCGTCGATGGCTCGCACCTCCGTTCCGGTCTCACCGACCCGTTTCCCGGCATGACGAATCTGCCGACGCCCGCTCGCCTCACCGTCGGCCTCGTGTCCGCCGGCCGCGTCGGGACCGCTCTGGGCGAGGCGCTCGAGAAGGCCGGGCATGTGGTCGGAGCCGTGGTGGCGCGGTCGCCCGAGTCCCGGGCCCGCGCGGTGAGTCGACTTCCCGATTCCGAGGTCCTCGACCTCGACGCGGTCGTCGCGCGATCCGAGTTGCTGCTGGTCAGCGTGCCCGACTCCGAGCTCGCCGCCGTGGTCGACGAGATCGCGGCGTCCGACTCGCTCCGTCCGGGGACGATCGTCGCGCACACCGCGGGCGCGCACGGGGTGGCCGTGCTGCAACCGCTGACCGACCGCGGTGCACTGGGGATCGCACTGCATCCGGCGATGACGTTCGTGGGTTCGGAGGACGACACCGCGCGCCTCACCAACGCCTGTTTCGCCATCACCGCCGCCGATGCGGTCGGCGAGGCCATCGCGTCGTCGCTGGTGCTGGAAATGGGCGGTGACCCGGTGCGGATCGCCGAAGCCGAGCGCACGCTCTACCACGCCGCACTGGCCCACGGCGCCAACCACCTGATCGCCTTGATCTCCGACGCGGTCCTCGCACTCAACGCCGCCATCGACCACTCCGGCCGCGACACCGCGACCGTCGACGGACACGGTAACCGCCTCGCCGAACGCATCCTCGGGCCGTTGGCCGCGGCGTCGCTGCGAAACGTGCTGGAACTCGGCCCGTCGGCGCTGACCGGGCCCGTCGCCCGCGGTGACGCGCCCGCGGTCGCCCGACACCTGGCGGCGCTGCGCACCGTCCCCGCCGGCCCGGGACCGCACGGCATCGCCGAGGCATATCGCACACTCGCCCGGCGCGCCGCGGACCACAGCCACGCACCGCAGGCGTTGATCGACGCATTGGAGGACCGATGACATCAAGCGGAGGAGACGGCGTGAGCGGCCCGTCCGACGCACAGCCCACCTATTCGGCCGGCAAGATGACCGTGCATCGAGAGCCGGCGTCCCTGAGCCGCGTCACCCGCGCGCTGCGCGCTGCCGGCAAGCGTGTGGTGCTCGTTCCAACCATGGGCGCCCTGCACGCCGGCCATCTGCAGCTCGTCCGGGCCGCCAAGGCCAAGGGCAACACCGTGGTGGTGGTGTCCATCTTCGTCAACCCGTTGCAGTTCGGTGCCGGCGAGGACCTCGACGCCTACCCGCGCACTCTCGACGCCGACCTCGCGCTCCTCGAACCGCTGGGCGTCGAGCTGGTGTTCGCGCCGTCCGCGTCGTCGATGTACCCGAACGGCCCGGGGACGACGGTGCACCCGGGCGAGGCGGGCCGAATCCTCGATGGGATCTCGCGGCCGACACACTTCGCCGGAATGCTGACGGTGGTCCTCAAGCTGCTCAACATCGTCGGACCCAATGCGGCGTTCTTCGGTGAGAAGGACTATCAGCAGCTGGTGCTCATCAAGCAGATGGTGACCGACCTGAACCTCGACGTCGACATCGTCGGGGTCCCGACCGTCCGCGAGTCCGACGGGCTGGCGATGTCGTCACGCAACCGCTATCTCACCCCGGAGCAGCGGGAGCTGGCGACGACGCTCTCGGCGTCGCTCGTCGCGGGGGCCCATGCGGCCGAAGGCGGACGCGATGCCATTCTCGCCGCCGCACGGTCGGTGCTCGCCACGGTCCCGGAGATCGAGGTCGACTACCTGGACCTGCGCGGGCGTCAGCTCGAGGAACCACCGGAGAAGGGCGCGGGACGGTTGCTCGTCGCCGCCCGGCTCGGCGGCGCTCGCCTGATCGACAACGTCGGCGTGACGGTCGGCGGGATCGCCGCGCTCGAAGAAGAAATCGCCTGGACCAATGCCACCACAACCACGACAGAGGGACGATGACCATGTTGCGCACCATGATGACCTCGAAGATCCACCGCGCCACCGTGACCCAGGCCGACTTGCACTACGTCGGCTCGGTGACCATCGACTCCGATCTGCTCGACGCCGCGGGCCTGCTCGAGGGTGAGCAGGTCACGATCGTCGACATCGACAACGGTGCCCGGCTGGTGACCTACGCGATCGCCGGTGAGCGCGGCAGTGGTGTCATCGGGATCAACGGTGCGGCAGCGCATCTCGTTCACCCCGGCGACCTGGTCATCATCATCGCCTACAGCATGCTCGATGCGGCCGAGCTGCGTGAGTACTCGCCGAACGTGGTGTTCGTCGACGCGCAGAACCGCATCGTGACCACGGGCGACGATCCGGCAGACGTACCCGCGGGGTCGGGCCTGCTCGACCCGCGTCACCTCGACAGCCCGATCTTCGCCGACGCCTTGCTCTGACGCGGCGACGACCTTCGATGCTGCTCACCGTCGACGTCGGCAACACCAACATCCATCTCGGCGTGTACGCCGGGGTCGGGGATCACGCGCGCCTGGTGCGTGATTGGCGAATCCACACCGACCCGCATTACACCGCCGACGAACTGGCGTGGGCGTTCCGCGGCATGCTCGGCGACGACATCGAGCAGGTGACCGGGGTGAGTGCGCTGTCGACGGTTCCGTCGCTCCTGCGCGAACTGCGCGTGATGGTGCCGCGCTACTTCGGCAACGGGCCACACGTGCTGCTCGAACCGGGTGTGCGGACCGGGGTTCCCCTCCTGGTCGACAACCCGAAAGAGGTCGGCACCGACCGGGTCGCCAATTGCCTTGCCGCGCATACGGAATTCGGCGGGCCCTGCATCGTGGTCGCGTTCGGTACCGCAACGGTCGTCGACGCGGTCTCGGCGACGGGCGAGTTCCTCGGCGGGGCCATCGCACCGGGCGTCAACCTCGCGGTCGAGGCGCTGTCGGAGCACACCGTGACCATGCGCAAGGTCGAGTTGATGCCGCCCCGCAGCGTGCTCGGCAAGAACACCGTCGAAGCGTTGCAGTCCGGCATCCTGTACGGCTTCGCCGGTCAGGTGGACGGGTTGGTCGACCGCGTCTGCGACACCGTCCCGGGATTCGACGGCGACGACGTGACAGTGGTCGCCACCGGATTTCTCGCCCCGCTGATGTTCGACGAATGTCGTTCCCTCACCGATCATCACCCGCACCTGACCCTGGATGGTCTACGTCTGGTCCACGAACGGGCCAAGGCGAATCCGCGTCGCGGGAAGTAGATCTAGTGTCCCGCGCCGGAAATTCGTTGATGATTGCGACGCCCAGGCGGCGCCTCGCTTCGTTGGCGTCGTCGCAGGTACATCCAGTAGCTGCGTCCTCCGCCGCCTCGCGATGCATCCACCTGGACCGCCGAACTCATGAAACGAATTTCCGACCCGGGACACTAGGCGAACCGAACGGCGGCACGGGGATTCGGCGTGTCATCGGTGCGCGCGGAGTGCTGCCTCGGTGTAGGCCGTGATGCGGTCGGTCAGTTCGTCGGCGGTCAGGTCGGTGCCGGCCAGCTGGTGGATCTGGGCGTCGACGGCGGCGAAGGCGAGCCGGAGGTCGGCGGCCGCGGACTGCGCCGTCCAGCCGTCGGCGACGAGATGGGCGCTCAACCGGTCGATCAGCCAATCGATCAGGGTGGTGTACTCCGTGGCCAGGCGTGTCGGGTCGGCCAGTTCGCGCAGCCGCCCATGGGCGCGGCCGTGCGTAGAGTTCTCGCTGACCGCGACCTCGATCACCGCATGAAGCACCTCCGGCCACGGGCACGAACCGGGCGGGTGGTCGGCGAGGACGGCCGTCATCGCCCCGGCGGCCGCGTCGAGATGGCGAAGCGCGAGTTCGTCGAAGATCGCCTGCTTGTCGCCGAAGTACTGATAGATCGAGCCCACCGACACCCCGGCCCTCTCGGCGATGCGGTTGGTCGTCATCTCCGCGCCCTCGGTGTCGAGAAGCTGAGTGGCCGCCTCGAGGATCGTGTCGACGGTGAACGAAGAGCGTTGCTGCCGTGGCCTTTTGCGCATCTGATCGATCCTCGGGGAATGCGAGTTGTGGAGTCCCGCCGCCGGTTCGACGATGGATACATGATCCGCCGATCCGGAACCCCCGAATCCTACTTTCGCTTCTTGCCCGAGCCGTGGCGGTCCGTCGCCGCCGGGGTCGCGGCCGAATCCACCTGGTGGACCTGGCCGTCGAGCTCCGGCCGGGCCTGCGGGGAGGTCGACGTCCACATCCTGCGGGCGCGCCGGAGCGCGGCACCGCTGCGCGTGTTGCTGCTGCATGGCGGTGGCGGACACAGTGCCCTGGTCTGGCCGCTGGGCGCGATCCTCGCGGACGAGGGGTTCGAGGTCCTCGCCCCCGATCTGCCGCAGTACGGACGCACGCGGGTGGCCGATCCGGGGAGGGTCCGCTACCAGGACTGGGTCGATCTGATCTCCGATCTCGTGGTGGCCGAGACCGAGGACGATCCGCGTCCGCTCATCGTGCTGGGGGCGAGTCTCGGTGGGATGCTTGCCTACGAGGTCGCGAGCCGGACCGGACGGGTGGCCGCGGTCGTCGCGACCTGCCTGCTCGATCTGGCCGGGGATCCCGATGCGCGTCGAGCGGTCGCGCGTACGCCGGCGCTCGGTCGCCTCACCCCGCTGATGCCGGTGCTCGGCCGCGTCGGGGTGCTCGCCCGGATGCGGTTTCCGATCCGCTGGGTGGCGCCGATGTCGGCGATGAGTCTCGACCCGGACCTGTCCCGGGCCTGCGTCGACGACCGTCTCGGTGCCGGATCGTCAGTGTCGCTGGGGTTCCTGGCGGACCTG
Source organism: Gordonia hongkongensis (assembly GCF_023078355.1). Taxonomy (NCBI): domain Bacteria; kingdom Bacillati; phylum Actinomycetota; class Actinomycetes; order Mycobacteriales; family Gordoniaceae; genus Gordonia; species Gordonia hongkongensis. Next base: position 4,328,401 of record NZ_CP095552.1, on the reverse strand, counting down.
ATGACGCACGAGGTGCCAACCCCTGAGGGGTACCGGGGTCCACGGGTGCTGCTGGTCCATCCGGCGGCCGACTCGTGGACGCCGCCGGAGGTCAGCGTGCGCTTCGCGCGCCGGATCGCGGCGCGCGCCGACATCCATCTGCTGACCGGGTGCGGGCACTTCCCGGTCGAGCAGCCCGGTGTCGACGAGCTCGCGGCACACCTCCGTGCGCTGGCCGCCGATCTCATCGGGACGACGTGACCCCGGATCGTCAGCGGAACGCGCGCAGCAGGGGAGTGGGATCGTGGTCGGCGTCGGTGCCGTCGGAGTTCCGCAGGAGCGCGTCGAGGACGAGGCCGTCGAGCGCGGCGACCAGTTGCCGGGCCTCGGTACGGGTCAACCCGCCGTCGACGAGTCCGTCGACGTAGCGCTCACGGTGCCCGACCATCGCCCGTCGCAGGTCCTCGTCGCGTGTCGCCAGGAGCATGAGCTCGTACCGCGCCCTGGTGCGGACGCGGTCGGTGCCCAACCAGCGGACGATCACCTCCTGGGTCGACTCGCCCTCCGCAGCGCGGTCGGCGCTGAACACATGCTCGACGAGAGCCGCGAGAAAACCGCTCTGACCGCCGAAATGATGCCGAACGCTCCCGTGTGGCACCCCGGACGCGTCTTCGACCGCGCGTGCCGACGCCTGCCGGCTCCCGACGGTGCCGATGAGGGTGATGCCGGTGTCCAGTAGCAGATCGCGTGTCGACCCATTGACTGATTTCTCCACGCGGAGAATTTTATCTGCTAGCTTCTTCTCCATGTGGAGAACAGTCTCATGAAGGTCGTCGTGGTGGGGGCCGGGATCGCCGGCCTGTGTACCGCGGTCGGACTGGCGTCGACGGGTGCCCGGGTGACGGTCGTCGAGCGCGCGCCCGAGGTACGCGGCGGGGGTGCCGGCCTGAGCATCTTCGCCAACGGGGTCCGCGCACTCGACGCATTGGGTATGCGGTCGGTCCTCGGCGGCGCCGCAGCGTCGACCCCGCCGACCAGCGGAACCCGGACACCGGGCGGGCGATGGCTCAGTCGGTTCGATCCGGCGTCGCTGACCGACATGCGCGTCGTCCGCCGCACCGATCTCCACGCGGCCCTCCTCGCCGCCGCGGCCGCCGTCGTGGACATCAGGACCGGTTCCGGGGTCGACGACATCGCGCCCGACCGCGGTCTCGTGCGGCTGGCCGACGGCACCGAGATCGGTGACTGCGACCTGATCGTCGGCGCCGACGGTCTGCGCAGCCGGGTGCGTGCCGCGGTCGTCGAGGACCCGGGCGTCCGGCGATGTGGCTACTCCGCGTGGCGGGCCATCACGACGACCCCGGTGTCGGTCGACGCGGCCGGCGAGACGACCGGACGTGGGGCGCGTTTCGGGATTGCGCCGCTCCCTGACGGGCATGTCTACTGGTTCGCCTCGGTGTCGGACGACGGGGGCGACTCGGAGGGCGGTCTCGATGCAGTGCGGCAACGGTTTTCGGGGTGGCATCGACCGATCGGGGAGTTGCTCGACGCCACCGATCCGGCGACCGTCGGATACCTGCCGATCGAGGAGCTCGCCAAGCCGCTGCCCACGTTCGTCAGAGCGGGCCGGGGGTGCTCGAGTGTTCTCGTCGGCGACGCCGCCCACGCGATGACCCCGAACCTGGGTCAAGGTGCCAACCAGGCGATGGAGGACGCGGCCACCCTGACCGCGCTGCTACGCCGGCACGGCCGCGCTGACCTCGACGAGGCCTTGCGCACCTACGACCGGCTCCGACGCCCGCGGACCCAGCAGATCGCGCGGCAGGCGTCGATGATCGGCCGGGTCGGGCAACTGCGTGCCGGCCCCGCTGTCTGGGCGCGCGACCTCGCTCTGCGCATGACGCCCGACGCCGTCCTGAACGCACAGATGCGACGCGTGCAGCGGTGGCAGCCGCCGGAAGTGTGACGACCTCGGTCCGATTGGGGTCTGGCCGGTGGGGGTGTGCTGTGGCATACTCGTCGTCGTGATCACGAGCTGTCGGGAGTGTTGTCAGGGCTGATACCGCGTCTGCGGCTGCCCTCCTTCGCGCTCCCCGCTCGATCTCGATCACCTGAGGACTCCCTCTCATGACCGCTTCGGTTGTTTCTTCTGTTCGTCCTTCTTCCGCCGGTTCGGTGTTCGCCCCTGCTTCGGTGTTTGCCGCTGTACCGCCGACCGTCGCCCCGGCCCCGTCTGCGCCGCTGTCGTTGCGGGTCGAGGACTACGCGTTCGCCGTCGCCGCCGGTGCCACCCCCGTCGACGTCCGCTCCCACCGGCGCCGTCAGCTCGACGGCGCACTGTTCGGGGCCCTGGCCATCGACGCCGTCGAGGTTCTCGACCGGCTCACGCCGGACACCCCGGACTCACTGCGCGTCGCCCGGCCGGAATCACGATGGATCCTCGTCAGCGAGGACGGGCACGAGGCCGAATGGCTCGCCTGGCACCTGCAGGCGCGCGGGGTGCACGGCGCGGTGTTCGTCGTCGGCGGGCACCGTCGGATGCGGTCGGCACGGGTCAACGGTCGGATTCGGCCCGACGACCTCGCTGTCATCTCCGCCCACGAGAGCTGAACCCGCCCAGCGCGACCCGGTTGTGTCCGCGGTCACCGCGAGGCAGTGAGTTGGAGTCGATGACCGGCCCCGATAGGGTGCGTGGGGTGAGTGACAGCCCGACCAGCACCGCCACCCCCGAAGCGACCGACGAGCAGACGCCCGAGCAGTTGCGCATCCGCCGCGAGAAGCGTGAGCGGATCCTGGCCGAGGGTCGCGAGGCCTACCCGGTCGCCATCCCGCGCACCCACAGCCTCGGTGAGATCCGCGCCGCCTACCCCGACCTCGAGGCCGGTACCGAGACCGGACAGCACGTCGGCGTGAGCGGACGCGTGATCTTCCTGCGCAACAAAGGCAAGCTGTGCTTCGCCACGCTGCAGGAGGGCGACGGCACGCAGCTGCAGGCGATGGTCAGCTTCAACGGCGTCGGCGAGGAAGCGCTGGCGCGGTGGAAGTCCGAGGTGGATCTCGGGGACATCGTGTTCATCTCGGGCGAGGTCATCAGCTCGCGCACCGGCGAACTCTCGGTGATGGCCGACGGCTGGCAGATGGCGTCGAAGTCGTTGCGGCCGTTGCCCGTCGCGCACAAGGACATGAACGAGGAGACTCGCGTCCGGCAGCGCTACGTCGACCTCATCATGCGCCCGGAGGCCCGCAGCATCGCCCGCACCCGGATCTCGGTGATCGCCGAACTCCGTGCGGCGCTGGGCCGTCGGGGTTTCCTCGAGGTCGAGACCCCGATGCTGCAGACCCTGCACGGTGGGGCGGCCGCGCGACCGTTCGTCACGCACTCCAATGCCTTCGACATCGATCTGTTCCTGCGCATCGCACCGGAGCTGTTCCTCAAGCGCTGTGTGGTCGGCGGCATCGAGCGCGTCTTCGAGATCAACCGCAACTTCCGCAACGAGGGTTCCGACTCCACGCACTCACCGGAGTTCGCGATGCTCGAGACCTATCAGGCCTACGGCACCTACGACGACTCCGCCGTCATGATCCGCGAACTGGTGCAAGAGGTTTCGCAGGCGGCGCTCGGCACCCAGACCCCGACCATGCCGGACGGTTCCACCTACGACCTCTCGGGCGAGTGGACCGCACTCGAGATGTACCCGTCGCTGTCGGAGGCGCTGGGCGAGCAGATCGTCCCGGCCGGCGCCGACGGGGAGACCACCGTCGAGCAGCTGCTGGCCATCGCGGCGCGCGTCGGCCTCGAGATCCCGAAGGACAAGGGATACGGGCACGGCAAGCTCGTCGAGGAACTCTGGGAGCACATGGTCGGCGAGAAGCTGGACCGCCCGGTCTTCGTCCGCGACTTCCCGGTCGAGACCTCGCCGCTCGTCCGCGCACATCGGTCGCAGATCGGCGTCGTGGAGAAGTGGGACCTCTACGTACGCGGCTTCGAGCTGGCGACCGGATACTCCGAACTCGTCGACCCCGTCATCCAGCGCGAACGCTTCGCCGATCAGGCCCGCCTGGCCGCCGCCGGCGACGACGAGGCGATGGTCCTCGACGAGGAGTTCCTCGCCGCGATGGAGTACGGCATGCCCCCGACCACCGGCACCGGCATGGGCATCGACCGCCTGCTGATGGCCCTCACCGGCCTCGGCATCCGCGACACCATCCTGTTCCCGCTGGTGAAGCCCCGCTCCTGACCGGGATTTCGTAGCGCGGATACGCGCTATATCCGCATCTACGCTACGGATTTCCGTCGTAGGGCTGTACGGATCTGACGAGGTCGTTCTGTCGGGTGCGGTCTCGCTGGAATGCGACGGCGTCACTATGGAATGCCATCCCATCGATCTCGATGGCGATCTTCGACGCCTCGAACGCGAAGTCGAGGACGTAGCCACACGCCGGCGTGTTGGCCGACCACCCCGTGAACCCGCTGCCGTCGAGTAGCTTCGCGGTGATCCGCTCCGCCTCCGACCTCGCGCCCGACGACATCGCCTCCAGCATCGCCCGCGCGCGTGGCGAACCCCGGCGAGCCGCATCCGCATCCGATCGTCGACCGTCCGGTCGGCCACCCGGAAGACACCTCGCGTGACCCGGACCCACTGTCCGGTCCGAACCCGATGCCGGATGCCGTCGGCCGACACCCCGTGCGAGTGTGCCTGATGCGTGGTGAAGACGCCGTCGTGGGAAGCGATCATGGCGCGCAGGTCGTCGGTCATACACACTTCGACGCACCGCACGTCCGGCCGGTTCCCAGCCCCGAATTTCGTAGCGTCAGTAGGTGAATAGCGCGCATTGGCGCTACGAAATCCCGGGGTCAGGTGAGGTTGCGCTTGAGGATCTTGCCCGACGCGTTGCGGGGGAACTCGTCGACGAAGACCACCGACCGGGGGATCTTGAAGTTGGCGAGGTGCTCCTTGGCGAACGCGATGACCTGCGCCTCGTCGAGGTCGGCGTCCGCCCGGACCGTCAGGTAGGCGCGGCCGACCTCGCCGAGCCGGTCGTCGGGCACGCCGACGACCGCGGACTCGGTGACACCGTCGAGCCGCGCGAGGGTCTGCTCGATCTCCGCGGGGTAGACGTTGAACCCGCCGCAGATGTACATGTCTTTGAGCCGGTCGGTGATCTTGAGGTTGCCGCGCTCGTCGAGGATCCCGATGTCGCCGGTGTGCAGCCACCCGTCGGCGTCGATCGTCGCGGCGGTGGCCTCCGGGTCGTCGAGGTAGCCGACCATCACCATGTCTCCGCGCGCCAGCACCTCACCGTCGTCGGAGAGTCTGATTTCCATGCCCGGGAACGCACGTCCGCAGGTGTTGGCGACGGTCGCGTCGTCGTCGTCGGGGGTGCAGGTGGAGACGAAGCCGCTCGCCTCGGTCAGGCCGTAGGCGGTGATGACGGTGTCGACGCCCAGGTCGTGCTGGAGGCGTTCGACGAGGACGACGGGCACGATCGCCGCGCCGGTGATGACGATGCGCAGGCTCGAGAGATCGTGGTCGGCGCGCTTCGGGTCGTCGAGGATGGTCTGGAAGATGGTGGGCGCGCCCGGGAAGACCGTCGCGCGCTCGTCGGACACGAGCTTCATCGCCTGGTCCGGTGAATAGACGGCAAGTGGCAGCATGGTCACGCCGAACAGCACGCTCGGCAGGATGCCCGCCTTGTACCCGAAGGTGTGGAAGTACGGGTTGACCATCAGGTAGCGGTCGTCCGGGCCCAGGCCGGCATTCGCGCCCCAGCCGTACGAGCCGGTCAGGGTCTGCCGGTGGGTCGCCAGCACACCCTTCGACTTCCCGGTCGTGCCGGAGGTGAAGAGGATGTCGGAGAGATCGTCGGGGGAGACGGCATCGGCGCGTCGGTCGGCTTCGGCGAGTGCGTCGGGGGTTGCCGCCCGACTGAGGAACTCATCCCAGTCGACGGCACCGTCGAGCGGGGCGGCGTCGTCCGTGAGCGACACCCGGATCACGACGTCGGGCATCGTGGCGCGGTGATCGCGCAACAACTCGGCCACATGATCGGCACCGAGGAACTCGCCGGACACGACGACGGCCCGGGCCCCGGACCGTTCGATGATCTCGATCGCCTCGCCCGCGGTGTAGCGCGTGTTCAAGGGGACGAGCGTCGCACCGGCGTAGTGGATCCCGAGCGCCGCAATCGGCCAGTGGAAGCTGTTCGGCGACCAGATGGCGACCCGGTCGCCGGCCTCGATACCCGAGGCCACCAACGCTGCCGCGAAATCCCGGACGGACTCGTGGAGACGGGTCCAGGTCGACTCGATCCGCGGATGCGTCGAAGACTGCCACTGACCGTCGACGAGAGCGATACGGTCGGGCCAGGTCTGCGCCGCCCGGCGCAGTGCGGCCGGGGTCGTGGGCGTGGGGAGGACCTCGTGCAGTGGGGTCTGCGCCATGCGCCCAACCTAGCACTTGCTTGGTGCGTTATGCTAGCGCCCATGACCACGACGAATCTCGCCGATCGTGCCGTCGACCTGGGTGAATGGGCGAAATCGACACCGAACGCCACCACCGAGTTCGCGGCCGCGGTGCGTGCGTGGCTCGACGAGAACCTCGCTGGCGACTTCGCCGATCTGAAGGGTCGTGGGGGGCCGGGCAGCGAACACGAGTTCTTCGCCGAGCGCCTCGAATGGGATCGTCACCTCGCGCGCGCCGGGTGGACCTGCATCGGCTGGCCGGTCGAGTACGGCGGTCGTGGTGCGACGCTCGAACAGCGCATCATCTTCCATCGCGAGTACGCACGTGCAAACGCACCTGCGCGCGTGAATCATCTGGGCGAGGAACTGTTGGGCCCCACGCTCATCGCCTACGGGACCGACGAGCAGAAGCGGCGTTTCCTGCCCGGCATCGTCGATGTCACCGAGTTGTGGTCGCAGGGTTATTCCGAGCCGGGCGCCGGATCGGACCTCGCGGGCGTGTCCACGTCGGCGCGGCTCGAAGACGGCAAGTGGATCATCAACGGCCAGAAGATCTGGACCTCGCTCGCCCACGTGGCGCAGTGGGTGTTCGTGATCGCGCGTACCGAGAAGGGATCGTCGCGCCATGCCGGACTGAGTTTCCTGCTGGTGCCGCTCGACCAACCGGGCGTCACCGTCCGTCCGATCCAACAGCTCACCGGCACTTCGGAATTCAACGAGGTGTTCTTCGACGACGCGGAAACCGATGCCGATCTCATCGTCGGTGACCCGGGCGACGGCTGGAAGGTCGCGATGGGGCTGCTGCAGTTCGAGCGCGGGGTGTCGACGCTGGGTCAGCAGGTCGGATTCGCGCGCGAGCTGGGCAATCTCACCGATCTCGCGCGAGCCAACGGGGCGCTGGACGACCCGGAGATCGCGTCGCGGCTGGCCCGGGCGGACATCGGGTTGACGGTCATGCGCGCCCACGCCCAGCGGACACTCGACGGCGATGTCACTTCGCAAGCCGGCGCGGCGTCGGTCTCGAAGCTGTTGTGGGCGAACTGGCATCGCGATCTCGGCGAACTCGCCATGGACGTCGTCGGCGCACCGGCGCTGATCGGTCCCGCCGCGACGGCGGAGGGTCGGGCCAACGACATCACCGACCCCGAGCACGTCGAACTCGACGAATGGCAACGGCTGTACCTCTTCACGCGCGCCGACACCATCTACGGCGGCTCGAACGAGGTGCAGCGCAACATCATCGCCGAGCGTGTGCTCGGCCTACCCCGAGAGGCACGCTGAGATGACCGGAGTCGACGTCAACGGGGCCCGGGCGGCCGGCCGAGCGGTCTCGCCGCTGGCCACACCGCCTGCCGAGATCGCCGGGCACGGCCTGCTGCTGGGCAAGAAGGTCGTGGTGACCGCCGCCGCCGGAACGGGAATCGGCTTCGCGTCGGCCCGGCGTTCGTTGCTCGAAGGCGCGGATGTGCTCATCAGCGACTGGCATGAACGACGCCTCGGTGAGGCCGCCGAGAAGCTGTCGGCGGAATTCCCGGAGCGCACGGTCACCCAGCGCACCTGCAATGTGCAGGTCACCGCGGAGGTCGACGCGCTGATCGCCGATGCCGCAACCGAACTCGGACGTATCGACGTACTGGTCAACAATGCCGGGCTCGGCGGCGAGACCCCGGTCGCCGAGATGACCGACGAGGAATGGGATCGTGTCCTCGACATCACGCTCACCGGTACATTCCGCGCCACCCGCGCAGCCCTGCGGTATTTCGGCTCGGTCGAGCACAACGGCGTGATCGTCAACAACGCCTCTGTCCTCGGCTGGCGGGCCCAGCGCGGACAGGCGCACTACGCTGCGGCGAAGGCCGGGGTGATGGCCCTGACCCGGTGTTCGGCACTCGAAGCCGCCGACGTCGGGGTGCGCATCAACGCGATCGCGCCGTCGATCGCCAAACACCCGTTCCTGGCGAAGGTCACCAGCGACGACCTCCTCGACGAACTCGCCTCCCGCGAAGCCTACGGGCGTGCCGCCGAGGTCTGGGAGGTCGCCGCGACCGTCGCGATGCTCGCCAGCGACTACACCACCTACCTCACCGGCGAGGTCGTCTCGATCTCCAGCCAACGCGCTTGACGGACAACGACTTCCACCGAACCAAGGAGCACCGACCATGACCACACCCCAGGCCTACATCGTCGACGCCGTCCGCACCCCGGTCGGCAAGCGCAACGGCTCACTGGCCAAGACCCACCCCGCCGATCTCGGCGCCCACATCATCTCCGCACTCGTCGAGCGCACCGGCATCGACCCCGCGGCCGTCGACGACGTGGTGTTCGGCTGCCTCGACGCCATCGGTGGCCAGGCGGGCAACGTCGCCCGGACCGCCTGGCTCGCAGCCGGTCTCCCGCTCGAGGTGCCCGGCACCACCGTCGACCGGCAGTGCGGGTCCAGCCAGCAGGCCATCCACTTCGCAGCGCAGGGCATCATGAGCGGAACCCAGGACATCGTCGTCGCCGGCGGCCTGCAGAACATGAGCGCCATCCCGATCTCGCAGGCGATGATCTCGGGCAAGGAGTTCGGATTCACCACGCCCACCGCTGAATCCGCCGGCTGGCAGGAACGTTTCGGCGACGCGCAGATCTCGCAGTTCCTCGGCGCCGACATGATGGCGAAGAAGTGGGACATCAGTCGCGAGGACATGGAGCGCTGGGCGCTGCAGTCGCACGAGCGGGCCCGGGCAGCGATCGCCGACGGCAAGTTCGACAACGAGAACGTCGCCCTCGGTGACTGCGTCGTCGACGAATGCCCGCGCGAGACCTCGATGGAGAAGATGGCCGGCCTGCAGGTCCTCGCCGATGGTTCCCGGCTCACCGCGGCCGTCGCCTCGCAGATCGCCGACGGGTCGTCGGCGACCCTCGTCGTCTCCGAACGCGCGCTGAAGGAACACAATCTGACACCGCGAGCCCGCATCCACCACCTGTCCGTGCGCGGCGACGACCCCGTGATGATGCTCTCCGCGCCGATCCCGGCCACCAAGTACGCCCTCGACAAGACCGGCATGTCCATCGACGACATCGACGTCGTCGAGATCAACGAGGCGTTCGCGCCGGTCGTGCTCGCGTGGCTCAAGGAGACCGGCGCGGACCCGGCGAAGGTCAACCCCAACGGTGGCGCCATCGCACTCGGTCACCCCCTCGGCGCCACCGGCGCCAAGCTGTTCGCGACCCTCCTCAACGAACTCGAGCGCACCGGCGGCCGCTACGGACTCCAGACGATGTGCGAGGGCGGCGGGACCGCCAACGTCACGATCATCGAGCGGCTCGGCTGAGAGTCACCACCTCTGCTGCCTGAGGGCCACAGTTCGCCCCTCGACGTTCCCCTCTCGAGGCCGTACCATTCTGACAACAGGCGTGCCCACATACGGGTGTGATCTGGCGCATACTATTGTGTGGCACACGCGGACCATTTCGTTCCAACCGCCGCACGTCAGGTGCAGCACGACCTAGCTGAGGGGATCTCGATGACCAAGCCTGCTGAGCACACCAGCACCGGCGCCACCGGCGCGACGCGTGGCGTCTCGTCGGAAGCGCATAGTTTGACCGAACTGGTCGAGATCCAGCGCGCGGCGTTCCTGCGCGACGGGATCCCCGACGCCGACACGCGCATCGACCGCATCACGCGGCTTGCAGCCCTGCTCCTCGACAACGCCGACGAGATCGCCGCCGCGCTGGCCGAGGACTTCGGTGCCCGCCCGCGCGAGCTCTCGCTCGCCGCCGATGTGGCCGGCTGCATGATCGACCTCGCCCACCAGCGTCGCGGGGTCAAGGAGTGGATGGCCGAGTCGAAGGTCGCGAAGGTGCAGGGCCTGCTCGGGTACAAGCAGAGCATCCGCCACGACCCGCTGGGCGTCGTCGGCATCATGGGGCCGTGGAACTTCCCGCTGCAGCTGACGGTCGTGCCCGCGGGTTCGGCGTTCGCCGCCGGTAACCGGGTCATCATGCGACCGTCGTCGGTGACCGCGAAGACCACCGACGTGATCGCCAAGCACGCACCGAACTACTTCTCGATCGAGGAGTTGGCGATCGCCACCTCCAAGCACGGCTCCGGATCGGATTTCGCCAAGCTCAAGGTCGACCACATGTTCTTCACCGGCTCGCCCGGTGTGGGCGCCTCGGTGGCCCAGGAAGCCGCGAAGAACCTGATCCCGGTCACCCTCGAACTCGGCGGCAAGAACCCTGCCGTCGTCGACGTCGACGCCGACATCGACAAGGCCGCGACGATGCTCGCCGACGCCCGCATGGTCAACGGCGGCCAGGTGTGCCTGTGCCCGGACTACGTCTTCGTTCCCGAGGCCAAGCTCGGTGAGTTCACCGACAAGGTCGTCGCGCGGTGGACCGAGAACTTCCCGACGATCATCGACAACGAGCAGTTCACGTCGACGATCAACCAGAAGAACTACGAGCGGATCCTCGGGCTCATCGACGACGCCGAGCAGCTCGGCGCCACCAAGCGTCAGGTGGTCCCCGGCGGCGAACCGCTGCCGGACGCCGAACGCCGCAAGATCCCGCCGACGCTGCTCACCGGTGTCAAGGCGGGCATGAAGATCGAGGAGGACGAGGTCTTCGGTCCGGTGCTGACCGTGTACCCCTACCGCGACCTGTCCGAGGTCATCAGCCAGATCGGCTCGCACCCGCATCCGCTGACCATGTACTGGTGCGGCGATCAGAACGAGCGGTTCCAGAAGCTGGCCGACAACACCCGCAGTGGTTCGATCAACGGCAACGACTTCGCCATCCACCTGTTCAGCGGCGAGCTGCCGTTCGCCGGCGTCGGTAACAGCGGAATGGGCGGGTATCACGGCCGCACCGGCTTCGAGACCTTCAGCCATGCTCGGGCCGTCGCGTTCTCGACGCTGCCGGTCAGCGTTGCCGAGATGATGTCGCCACCGTTCCTGCCCAAGGACACCAGGCTGACCAACAACCAGCTGAAGCTGTGGAAGTTCTTCAACAACCGCGCCATGAAGAAGGTGCGGAAGCGCCTCGGCGCATAACATCGGTGCTCTTGGCCGGGATCGTCGTGCGACGGTCCCGGCCAAGCGCTTGCTAGGGTGAGCGCAGACTCTTCCAGGAGGATGCGCTTGTCACCACGAGGTCAGACCAGGATCGACGCGAACGGACGGACCGCTGCGAGCACCGCCGACGCGCCGACTCGTTCGTCGCGCCGGGACGAGTTGTTGGCGACCGCCGGGCGCATGTTCGCCGAGCAGGGACTGCGCTCGACGACGGTCCGGGACATCGCCGACGCGGCCGGAATCCTCTCTGGGAGTCTGTATCACCATTTCGACTCGAAGGAGTCGATGGTCGACGAGATCCTGCGGGGTTTTCTCGACGACCTGTTCGCTCGCTACCGGCAGATCGCGGCGTCGAGCAAGTCGGCGACCGAGACCCTGCGGGGGCTCGTCATCGCGTCGTTCGAGTCCATCGATGCCGAACGCAACGCGGTCGCGATCTACCAGGACGAGGCGAAGCGTCTCTCGGGCCAGGAACGTTTCGCCTATATCTCCGAACTGAACGTCGAGTTCCGGCAGTTGTGGCAGTCGGTGCTGCAGCGCGGCGTCGAAAACGGGGAATTCCGGGCCGATCTCGACGTCGAACTCGTCTACCGCTTCATGCGCGACACCGTGTGGGTCGCCGTGCGGTGGTATCGGCCCGGGGGCTCGATGACGGTCGACTCGATCGCCGATCAGTACCTGTCGGTGGTCCTCGACGGCATCCTGCCGCGCTGACCACGCGCGTCGAAGTTAGGGTAGCTTTCCTTTCCCAGCGTCTGGCCGTTATTGTGCGCGTATGACAATTGGCGGAACCGATGTGGCCGCGCCGGCACCAGTCTCCGACGTCGACGTCGAACCCGACGATCCGAAAGCCGCGCGCGCTCAGGCCAGATCCGAGTCCAAGGCGAAAGCCGCTGCCCTCGCCGACGTCCTGGCCCCGGTGAAGAAGCGCACGCTGCTCGCCCAGTTCGTCCAGGTCTTCGCCTCCGCCGCCACGGTGGTGCCGTTCATCGGGATCGTCGAACTCGGGCGCATCCTGCTCGAACCGGGACCGGTCGATTCCGGGCGCGTCTGGATGGTCGTGTGGCTGGTGGTCGGTGGGCTCGGCGCTCGCGCCGCCTTCAGCTTCCTCGCGCTCGCGATCACCCACTTCGCCGATCTCGATCTCCAGGCGCAACTTCGAATCCGCATCGCGGACAAGCTGGGTCGGCTGCCGCTGGGGTGGTTCAGCCGGACCAGCTCGGGTGCGGTCCGCAAGTCGGTGCAGAACGATGTCGCCGACCTGCACTATCTCGTCGCGCACGCGACCGTCGAGGCCACGGCCGCGATGCTGTCGCCGATCTTCGCGCTGATCTACTGCTTCTACCTGGACTGGCGCCTGGGGCTGCTCGCGATCGCGACGGTGCCGCTGTACGCGCTGACGTACTCCTACATGGCTCGTGACCTGACGACCGAGATGGAGAAGATGGACAAGGGCGTCGCGCGGATCAGCGCCACGATCGTCGAGTTCATCTCGGGCGTCGCCGTGGTGAAGACCTTCGGGCAGACCGGCAAGGCACACCGGCGGTTCGTCGATGCCGCCGATGAGTTCAACGACGACTTCGCCGGCTACATGGGGCCGATGCTCCGCGTACAGGCGGTCACCACCGTCCTGATCAGCGCGCCCTTGATCCTGCTGGTCAACCTCGGAGTCGGGTACTGGCTCGTCGACAACGGGTGGGTCCAGCCTATCGAGCTCGTCGGGTCGACGCTGATCGCGATGGTGCTCCCGACCGCGCTGCTCACGGTTTCGACCGCGGTGCACACCCGTCAGCAGGCCTCGGCCGCCGCCCTGCGTATCGCCTCGTTGCTCGCCGAACCGGAGCTGACGGTTCCGGAGAACCCCCAGGTGCCCGCCGGGCACGATGTGCGGATCGAGAACGTGCACTTCACCTACCCGCCGCGCCTCGGAGTCCCGTCCGGGGTGAAGGCGCTCGACGGGGTCAGTGTCGAACTGGCCGAGGGAACCGTGACCGCTCTCGTCGGGCCGTCGGGAAGCGGTAAGTCGACGCTTGCGACGCTGCTGCCCCGCTTCGGCGATCCCGACTCCGGTGCGGTGCGCATCGGTGGGGTCGATGTCCGCGACATCGCACCCACCGAGCTCTATCGCCACGTCGGGTTCGTGCTCCAGGACGTGCAGCTGCTGACGATGTCGGTGCGCGACAACATCCGGCTCGGCCGTCCGGACGCAAGTGACGAGCAGGTCTACGACGCCGCCCGCGCCGCCCAGATCCACGACCGCATCCTCGAGCTGCCCGACGGCTACGACACCGTGGTCGGCGACGGGGCACACTTCTCCGGCGGTGAGGCGCAACGTGTCTCGATCGCGCGGGCCCTGCTCGCCGACACCCCGATCCTCGTCCTCGACGAGGCCACCGCCTTCGCCGACCCGGAGTCGGAGGCGCAGATCCAGCAGGCCATCGGCGCGTTGATGGTCGGGCGCACGGTGCTCGTCATCGCGCACCGTCTGGGCTCGATCACGCACGCGGACAACATCGTCGTCCTGGATCGGGGTCGGGTCGTCGAACAGGGCCGGCAGGACGAACTGGTCGCCCGCGGCGGGTTGTACGCGTCGATGTGGGCCTCCTACGAGGCCGGGACCACCAGGCAGGACGAGGAGATCGCGCGGGGCGCGGTCACGAGCAGCGAGGCGGCACGATGATCCGCGGTTTCTATACGATCCTGGGTTCCGAACGGGCCCGGATGGTCGTCTTCCTGACCTGGGTGGTCGTCTACGGCGTCGCGCAGGGGCTGGCGATGCTGACCCTGGTCCCGATCGTCGAACACCTGCTGACCGGTGACCTCTCCGCCGCCGCGATGTGGTTGTGGCCGTTGGCCGTTCTGGTCGTCATCTGTGCGGTCAGTGCCTACGTGCAGTCGCTCAAGGGCATGACGATGGCGCTCTACGCGATGCGCATGCTGCACCACCGTCTCGGCGATCACATGGTCACGCTGCCGCTCGGCTGGTTCACCCGCGACCGCGTCGGTGACGTCTCCCAGATCGCGGTCAAGGGAACGATGTTCGTGGGCAGTACCGGCGCGCACTACATCACCCCGGTCGTCGTCAACATGGTGAGCTCCGTCGTGGTCGTCATCGGTATCTGCTTCTTCGACTGGCGCATCGGTCTTCTGATGGTCGCCGGGACGCTGCTGCTGATGTACGTCGGCAAGCTGTCGAGTTCGTTCCTCGCGAAGTCCGAGGGCCGTAAGCGTGCCGAGGCCGTCAAGGTCAACAACCGGGTCCTGGAGTTCGCCCGCTGCCAGGCGGTGCTGCGGGCCTTCGGCGACTCGGACTCCGCGCACAAGCCGCTCGCCGACGCACTCGGACAACAAGCACGCGTGGGCAAGTCGATGCTCTGGCGCTCGATCCTCGGCATCCTGCTGAACGGACTGTCGGTGCAGGTCGTCTTCAGTGCCGTGCTCGCGCTCGGCGCGGGGCTGGCCGTGGCGGGCCACATCGAGCCGGCCCTGCTGATCGCCGTCTTCGGCCTCGCCGCACGCTTCTTCGGCCCGATCGGTGAACTCGCCGAACTGGGTTCGACGCTGCGTATGTCCACCGATGAGATCAACCGCATCACCGGGGTGCTCGACACCGACCGGATGCCCACCCCCGATCAACCCACGCCGATCACCGAACCGGGTGCTGTCGAACTCGACGGTGTCGCTTTCGGGTACGAGACCGGCGCGCTGGTCCTGCGCGATGTGTCCCTGCGAGCCCGCCCCGGCACGATGACTGCACTCGTCGGCCCGTCGGGGTCGGGTAAGTCGACGATCTTCCGTCTCATCGCACGGTTCTACGACGTTGACGGCGGCGTCGTGAGGGTCGGCGGCGTCGACGTGCGGGAGCAGGAGACCGGTGCACTCATGGGCCAGTTGTCCCAGGTGTTCCAGGACGTCTACCTGTTCGACGACACCCTGTGGGAGAACATCAAACTCGGACGGCCAGATGCGACCGACGACGAGATCCGAGCAGCCGCCGAGACCGCGGGGGTCACCTCGATCGTCGACCGGCTGCCCGATGGCTGGCAGACCGTCGTCGGTGAGGGCGGTTCTGCCCTGTCCGGCGGTGAGCGGCAACGAGTCTCGATCGCACGCGCCCTGCTGAAGGGCGCGCCGATCGTGCTGTTCGACGAGGCGACGAGCGCTCTCGATCCCGAGAACGAGTCCCACGTCGCGGAATCCATCCGCCGCCTCGCCGACCGCAGCACGGTGCTGGTCATCGCGCACAAGCTGTCCACCGTGATCGCCGCCGACCAGATCGTCGTGCTCGACGACCAGGGCGGCGTCGACGACATCGGTACCCACGACGAACTGCTCACCCGCGGCGGGCGATACACCGAGTTCTGGAACCAGCGGACCGCAGCTGCCGGCTGGACGCTGACGCCGTCGGCTTAGGCGCGCCCTTCCGAGGCGGTGAGAGCGGGCTGGACCTGTCGACCTCGTTCCGAGACCGATCGCCCCCCGCCCACCGGGATCTCGGAGCGAAATTGCGCAACGCGCAAGAGATTTTCGCCACCAGACCCCGGCGGCCAGGGCTTGTTGAACGCTGTGGAGTTGTCAAAGGTCGTGTGGCGTCGGTCGGTGTCGACGCCGGAGGGTCTGGTGGGGGCGGGGTGAGGTCAGACGAGGGCGTCGTCCAGGCGCATGGTGCGCCGGTTGTAAGCCGGCCGAGGTAGACGCCGCGGGTCGATATCGGCCGGTGGGATCAACCACGGATGACGATCAGGGCCCATCATCACCTCCCACCCATGATGATGCACCTGGGTATGACAGCGCTGACACAGTAGACATCCGTTGTCCAGATCAGTCGGTCCGCCGTCAGCCCATGGCACCAGATGATGCACCTGCGTATGCGCGGCTGGTGCACCGCATTTCACGCAACACACATCCCGCACGACGATCGCCTGACGCAGATGATGCGGGAATAACCGCTTCGTCGTCCCCATCCGTAGCGGCACCCCCTCGTCGTCGAGGACGATCTCGGCGACCCCGCCGTCACACGACAACCGACGTGCCGTCGATGCCGTGACCGCGCCCACCCACGGCAGAATCGCCGGGCCCACACCATCAGCGGGGATGGTCACCACTACCTGAGTGCGGGGTGCACCTGCGGTGGTCATCGCCGCACCGATCGCGGCCTGATCGAGCAGTAGCTCCAACCCGTCCGCACGACGCTGCCCGACATCACGGCGGTCGTCGGCCCCGTCGGGTTCGGGACGCGGACAGGAGTTTTCGTCGATCATCGCCAGGAACTTCTCGCCGATCACCGCCGTCACATCGCCGGTGATCGCGACCCGGCCTTCGTCGGTCACTCTGGTGTGCAAGGTGTTCAGCGACGCATCATCGGCTGCCGCGACCGCGTGCGGATCGTCATCGGCGACCCGCGTGGCGATGCTCCGGGCGTGAGTGTTGATCTCGGCGGGGGTGGCCCCGGAGAAGGCCTGCGCGAGCAGCTCGCTTTCGAACGCCGATAGGTCGTCGCTGGACAACGCAGTCGCTGCCTGTTTGTCGATGAACGCGATACCGCGGACCATCGCATCAACACACTCAACAGACAGATATCCGTCGGCGGCGCAGTCGGCGACTTTCGGCAACGATCCCAGTCCGGTGGCGATCCGTGCACCGCGGTGCGCGGCCGTCGGGGTAGGCCCATCTCGATACGCCAGGATCGGGTCGTCGACCCTGCTCGCGCCGGTGCCCCCGAATCCTCCAACAGGGCGATGTGGACGGCGATCTGGTGATCGAGGACGTTGCGCAGCACGCGTAGTTCGTCGAGTCGCTCGACCACCGCGCGACCACTCCCGTCGTCGGGTGGAAATTGTAGACCAATGAGGGTGTCGCGGAGCTCGGTGATCGGGGTCATGACACCAAGGTACTCGCCAGAACGTTCGACGACGAGATTTCTCCACAACCCCGATTTCGTCGAAAATGGTTGTTCCACAGTCACTGTCACACACGTCCCGATGGTGAACCGCAGTGAACCGTGGTGAACAGACACCCCACCAGTCACACAGCGGCTGGCCGACAAGAGGGCCCGGGTTCGCCACCGACCTCGGAGCGCACGAAATCTGCAGGGGGCCATCTCGTCGCCGGCGGCCTTCGCACTGGGGACCACTCGCGGTGCTTGAGTTCAGGGAGAAGTGGTCGCGACGCCCCGCGCCGACCACCGCCCTTCGTCGTGGGCGATCTCGATCGGGTAGTCGAAGCACTCGGTCACCAGGGCTGTGGTGAGAATGTCGTGAACCGGCCCCGCGGCGAGGATCCGGCCGCCGGTCACCAGCACGGCATGCGTGGTCGTCTCGGGTAGTTCCTCGAGGTGATGGGTGACGAGCACCGTTGCGAGATCGGGATGTGTCCGGTGTAGCCGGTCGACGGTCTGCAGAAGACGCTCGCGGGCAGCCACATCGAGGCCGGTCGACGGTTCGTCGAGCAGCAGGAGTCGAGGATCGGAGAGCAGCGCGCGGGCGATCAGGGTCCGGCCGCGTTCGCCCTGCGACAGGTTCGTCCACGGCGCCGACGCGAGCGCGCTCAAGACGAGCATCTCGATCAGTTCGTCGGCGCGGGCCAGTGTCTCCGGTGCGGGTTCCCGGTGGTCCATCAACTCGGTCGTGCCGGTCGCACCGGTCAGCACCACCTCGCGGATCGACAGCGGCGACCGCAGCGGATGCCGCGGATTGACGTGGCCGATGGACTCACGCAGTTTCCGGGTCTCGACGCGCCCCAGTTGGTGTCCGAGGACATGGACGGTCCCGCGCGTCGGATGCTGTTCCGCGCCGCACAGGCTCAGGATCGTCGACTTGCCGGCGCCGTTCGGGCCGATGAGCGCCCACCGCTCGCCGGCGTGGACGGTGAGGTCGATGTCGGCGAGGATCGCGCGGGACTGCCGCACGAAGTCGACCGAATTCAGGCGCAGGACTTCCGGGGTCGTCACGGTCCGAAGGTACCGGACCCTTCGTGACGGCCCTCCGCAAGCTCCGGGCCTCCTCAGGGGGCAGGGGGTGACGGCCCGCCCTGCGCTGCCTGAGGTGCGAGGAGCGCCAGCGACGAGCCTCGAAGGCCCGGCGGCCGCGGCCCCTAGCCCAACGACCCGAGCGCCTTCAATCGTTCGTGCGCCCGGGTCATGATGGACTGGATCAACTCGTCACAGCTGGGCAGGTCGTCGATCATGCCGACGACCTGGCCGGAGGCGAGCACGCCGGCGCGGGTGTCACCTTCGACGAGGCCGGCCTTGAGCAGCATGGGGGTGTTGCCCGCCATGATGACCTGCTGCCACGTGCGTTCGCCCGACTTCTTCATCGTGCGCCCGTCTTTGAGCATCGTCGTCCAGCGCATGCCGGTCATCTGCTTGAACTCGTTGGCATTGCGGGCCGCGGCGACGAGGGCCCGGGCCGGGCTCCCGCTCTCGAGCGCCTCCACCAGCGGGGTACGCAACACGCGGTGCGGCATGCCGTCGACCTTGACCGAGACAACGGTGTCGCCGAGACCGCGGGCGAGGTACTCCTGCTTGACGGAGTCGGGCACGGCACTGTCCGACGTCAGCAGGAACCGGGTGCCCATGGCCACGCCCTGAGCCCCGTAGGCGAGTGCGGCGGCGAGCCCACGGCCGTCGAAGAACCCGCCCGCGGCGACCACCGGCATGTCGATACCCTTGGCGGACAGCGCATCAAGCACCGACGGCAGCAGCAGGGTGGTGGCGACCGGTCCGGTGTGACCACCGCCCTCGCCGCCCTGGACGATCACTGCGTCGGCACCCCACGAGGCGACCTTGACGGCATGTTTGGCCGCACCGATCGACGGGATCACGACGATGCCGTTGTCCTTGAGCTTCGCGATCAGTTCGGGTTTCGGGGCCAGCGCGAAGGAGGCGACCTTGACGCCCTCTCGGATCAACAGGTCGATGCGTTCGGGGGCATCGGTCGCGTCGGCACGCATGTTCACACCGAATGGCTTGTCCGTCAACGATTTCGTCTTCGCGATGGCCGCCTCGAGTTCCGCGAACGTCATCGTGGCCGACGCCAGGATGCCCAGCCCGCCGGCGTTCGAGGTTGCCGAGGTCAGCGACGGTCCGGACACCCATCCCATGCCGGTCTGGACGATCGGGTACTCGATGCCGACGAGCTCGGTGAACGACGTCGACAGTCCGGCGGCGCGCGCGGGACTCGGTTGTGCGCTGGTGGGACTGCTCATCGGACTTCCTTGTTGCGGACGCCCTTCGGGTCGAGGACTTCCCGGATCAGACCGAGCTCCTCTGCCGTCGGCCGGCGCGTTTCGGGTGCGTCGGCAAGGCCTTCGACCTCGAAGCCGGTGTTCTCGGCGACCTCGTCGGCGCCGACGCCGGGATGCAGGGACAGGGCCCGCATGGTGTGGCCTGGTCCGCCGAAGTCGAAGACGCCGAGGTTGGTGACCACGCGATGGATGTTCAGGTCGTCGAAGGCCGGGTTCTCCGGATCAACCTTGTCGAAACCGACGCCCGACACGATGTCGACGGACTCGCCGAAGACGCGCGCGGTGTGGCGGGCCACCCAGTAGCTGGTGGGGTGGTTGATGGTGTTGCCGGGCGCGCCGCGCACACCGAACATCTGACGAGTGGGGTGCTGCAACGGACCGAACGCCGACAGGTTCTGATTGCCGTGCCGGTCGATCTGGTTGGCGCCCATGACAACATGGCGCCGACCCGATGCCACGACGTCGAACACCTTGCGGAACGGCATCCACCCCTCGATCGGCCCGGTCTTCCCGATCGGCGGGGTGTCGGCGAGGATCAGCGCCTCGCCGTCGGTGATCAGCAGGTCGGGTTCGGTGGTGAGACGCGCGAGCCGGGCGCCGAGCAGGGGAGTGGGCGCCATCGGCGAGGCCATGATCTCGCCGGCGCCGGCGAAGATGTCGGCGCAGGAGATCACGCAGTACTCGGCGCGGGTGGGTTCATCCGTACCGGACGATTCACCGGGCGTGGTCGCGGTTTCGGCGGTGCTCACTGTCCGGTCTCCTTCTGCTCGTCCTGCCAGGCGGTCACTTCTCGCTGGTAGGTCTGTTCGTCGACCTGGAGGAATCGGCGCGAGAACGCGTCCCAGGTCTCGGGCTCCTTCGCCGACGCCACATAGAACTGCTGGAACTTCTCGTCCCGGCCGTACTCCCCGGCAAACGTGAAGTGAGCGCCGTTGGGCGCGTGGACGACGCGGTCGACGGCCATTCGGTTCAGCAGAAGACGTTGGTGTGGGACGGTTTTGACGAGCACCTCGGTGGAGACGATCTGATCGGCCTCGAGATAGCGACGTTCGGCGGCCGCGCAGTAGAGGTCGTCGAAGTACGGGTCGACCCCGGTGTAGGCGGCATTGCCGTGGGCATCGGCCAGATCCAGGTGCACGAAGGCGGCGTCGAGCTTCAGTGCCGGCATGGCCACCAGCGTCTGCGTCCGGCCATCGGCGTCGGGATAGGGCGAGGTGACGGTCTTCAGCTCACCCTCCCAGAAGTTGAGGACGTCGGAGCCGAGGCCGGCACGAATGGGCAGGAACGGCACGCGTGCGGCGGCTGCTTCGAGGCCGCATTTCACCATGCCCTCGTCCATCTCGCGTACCTCGATCTCGCCGTTGGTGCGCGCCTTGGCGAACCACGGATCGTAGAACGGAGCCGAGTCGAGCGAGACGAAGCCGTAGTACGCGCGGCGCACCTTCCCTGCCGCGCAGAGCAATCCGAGGTCGGGGCCACCGTAGGTCACCACGGTGAGGTCCTTGACTTCGGAGCGGGCGAGCGCACGGACCAACGCCATCGGCTTGCGGCGCGAACCCCATCCGCCGATGCCGATGGTCATGCCGTCGCGTAGCTCGGCGATGACATCGTCGAAAGTGCTTGTCTTGTCGGTGGGCATGTCAGGCACGTCCTCCATCCGAGGCGGAATTCGCGGCAAGTGGTTTGCCGGTCGACACGAACGCGTCGCGGTGCTCATCGGCGACGCCGGCCAGGTTCAACTCGAAGGTGTACCCCTGCTCGAGGCGGTAACTCGCCTTGACGTCGACGGGGTCGATGTTGTTGATCGCCTCCTTGGCTGCGCGGATCACGCGAGTGTCCTTGGCGGCGATGGCCTCTGCGACCTCGAGTGCCGCGTCGAGCAGTTCCTCGCGGGGCACGACCCGGTAGACCGAACCGAAGTGCTCGAGTTGCCGGGCGGTGACGTTCTTGGCGGTGAAGTAGAGGGTGCGCATCATGTGTTGTGGCACGAGCCGCGCGAGATGGGTTGCGGCGCCGAGTGCTCCGCGGTCCACCTCGGGTAGTCCGAAGACGGCGTCGTCGGAGGCCACGATGACGTCGGCATTGCCGACGAGGCCGATGCCGCCGCCCACGCAGAACCCGTTGACGGCGACGACGACGGGGACGGCGCAGTCGTAGACGGCACTGAAGGCGGCGGCGCATCCGCGGTTGGCGCCGATCAGGGCGTCGAAGCCGTCGGTCGCCTGCATCTCCTTGATGTCGACGCCCGCGTTGAAGCCCCGACCTTCTGCGCGGAGCACCACCACGTGGGTGGAGGGGTCCTGGCCGGCGGCGGTGATGGCGTCGCCGAGTTCGAACCATGCGGCCGATGGCAGCGCGTTGACCGGCGGATAGTCGACGGTGACGGTCACGATCCCGGTATCGGAACGTGTCGTGGTGATCGGCACGCGGGCTCCTCTCATGGGGCGGTCCGGACAGTCCGAGGGGACTGCGGAAGCGCACCAAGCAAGTGCTTGGTTGTTTGGTAGGGTAGCACCCATGCAGACGCAGTCACAGGTCGAGCTGGGCCTGGTCGGGAAGGTCATCCTGGTCACGGGCGGGGCGCGCGGGGTGGGTGCCGGGATCACCCGCGTCCTGGGTTCGCTCGGCGCCCGTCCGGTGATCTGTGGTCGCAACGCCGACAATCTCGCCGACGACCTCCGCGATCTCGATTTCGTGTCCTGCGATGTCCGCGACGCGGATGCGGTCGTGGCGATGATGGACGACATCATCGGGCGGGCCGGACGCATCGACGGTGTCGTGAACAATGCCGGCGGCTCCCCGTTCGCGCTGGCCGCCGACGCGTCGGTCCGGTTCGCGAGCAAGATCGTCGACCTCAATCTGCTCGCCCCGCTCGCCGTGGCCCGCGCGGCCAACGCGGTGATGCAGACGCAGCCGGATGGCGGTGGCATCGTGAACATCTCGAGCGTGAGCGGCCACCGGCCGTCACCCGGCACCTCGGCCTACGGTGCGGCGAAGGCCGGACTCGACAACCTGATGAGCTCGCTCGCCGTCGAGTGGGCGCCGCGGGTGCGGGTGAACTCGGTCGTGGCCGGCCCGGTCGTCACCGAACAGTCCCACCTGCACTACGGCGACGACGCCGGTGTGGCAGCCGTCGGCGAGACCATCCCGATGGGGCGGATGGCCACGCCCGCCGATGTCGGCAACGCGGTCGCCTTTCTCTTGTCACCGCTTGCCGGCTACATCACCGGGTCGACGCTGACCGTCCACGGCGGTGGCGAGAAGCCGGCATTCCTCGACGCCGCCACGGCCGGTAACGCAGTCTGAGACCCGGTGTGCGGTTCGGGGCCGCAGACACTTCGGAAAGGAAGAACATCAGTGACCAGCAAGTTGAATGAGGGTCGTGTCGTCATCGTGACCGGTGCCGGCCAGGGCATCGGACGCGCCCACGCCCTCGCGTTCGCCGCCGACGGCGCGAAGGTCGTCGTCAACGACTACGCCGAGGACCCCGCGAGTGAGGTCGTCGACGAAATCGTCGCCGCCGGCGGGCAGGCAGTCGCGTCGGTGGGCGACGTCGCGGACTGGGATTCGGGTGCGGCCATGGTCGAGACCGCACTCTCCGCGTTCGGACGCCTCGACGTACTGGTCAACAACGCGGGTTTCGTGCGCGACCGGATGCTGGTCTCGCTGTCGGAGGACGAGTGGGATGCGGTCGTCCGCGTACATCTCAAAGGGCACTTCGTCGGTCTGCGGCACGCAGCCGCGCACTGGCGTGCCCAGGCGAAGGCCGGCGACGTTCCGCAGGCGCGCATCATCAACACGAGTTCCGGTGCGGGACTGTACGGTTCGGTGGGGCAGGGCAACTACGTCGCGGCGAAGGCCGGCATCGCGGCTCTGACGATCCAGGCGGCCGCGGAACTGGGGTCGTATGGTGTGACCGTGAACGCGATCGCTCCGGCCGCCCGTACCCAGATGACCATGGGTGCCGGTGAGGCGATGGCCGCTCAGATGGCGGCGCCCGCCGACGGTTCCTTCGACACGATGGATCCGGCGAACGTCTCGCCCCTCGTGGTCTGGCTGGGTTCGCCCGCGGCGGGCTCGGTGACCGGCCGGGTGTTCGAAGTCGAGGGCGGCAAGATCTCGATCACCGATGGATGGCAGCGAAGCATCGAGCGGGACAAGGGCTCTCGGTGGGAGGCCGGCGAGCTCGGCCCGGTGATCGAGGAGATCCTGGCCAAGGCGCCGGTGCCGATGCCCGTGTACGGCGCGCGATGACCTCGCCCCGAGATCCCTCGGCCGAGCGGATCGCCGCGGCGCGCGCTTATGTGGACGCCTTGGTGAGTCACGATCCGTCGTCGGTCGTCCTGCACCCGGACTGCACCCGCGTGGAGTTCGGTGTGCGGACCGGGCGCGACGGCGACCACATCGCCCGCAGCCTCGCGCGTGGCCCGCAATTCCGCCTCATCCACCGGATCTCGGACTTCACCGCCACGGTGGACGGGCACAGCGTCACCACGCGCTACATCGTCCACGTCCGACCCAAGACCCTTCGGCTGGGTGCCACCGTGTCCGAGACCTTCGTGGTCGACGAGGACAACCGGATCCGCGCGATCGTCGCCCACTTCGGCCTCCCGCGGCCCCAACGGACCTGACCGTCCGGCACGCCACCAACAGACGAACCCACCACCCCGAACGGCTGGTGGGTTCGTCGACTGTAGGTGGACCGTCAGGCGCTGGGCGCGCGGACGACCATCGGCACGCCGGGGAAGTACGCCGCCATCTCCGAACGGGACTTGCGTAGCGCTGCGGTGCCGTACCCCGACTTGCGGAACTGCGGGTGGATCCAGATGCGCAGGTCGATCTCGCCGTCCTTCAGTTCGCCGAACACGAAGCCGACCTTCGACTCGCCTTCGACGGCGACCAGCCAGACGGCTTCCTCGGCGTCGACCCGGGCGGTGGCGGCATCGATCTCGGCCGCGACATCGCCGGCGGGAGCGCCCGAACCGTCGCCGGCGGTGCCGATCTCGTTGGTGCGCGCCGAGAACAGTTCGGCGTCGGCGGACGGGTCGAACGGACGGAGATCAAGGGTGTCCCCACTGCTGGCCGGACGTTCGGCGAGCGTGAAGGTGAGGGCGCTGTTGAGGTTGTCGAGTTCGGCCTGGTTCTTGCGGCGGTCGTCCTTGGTGAGCTGGTCGAGCTTCATGTCGAGGATGGCCTCGGCGCCGAGCTTGGATTTGCCGAGCAGGTCGACGATCGCGGTGACGGCCTCGTCGTGATTCTCGGCGTCGACGATGGCATCGAGGACCTCGTGGCGGCGCTCGAGGGCGGTCAGCAGGGCGTCGGCGATGTCACGCCGGGTGGTGGCGAGGTCGAGATCAGTCATGACTCGATCCTAGGTCACCGGTGGTTCCCATGTGGGGGACATCCGGCGCGTGCGCAGGGGGTCGGACGACGTCTCGGAAATGCGAATCTAGAACAAGTTCTACCGTTGGGTCTGCCTGTTTTGGTGGAGATTCTTCCCTAGAGCTGTAACACGTCCTAGTCTGGTGGTCATGACGAACGAGGGTACGACGACAGCACCGGCCGACTTCGATCACCTGCGCGGGGGCACGCACATGGGCGACCTGATGGTCGCGGCGCTGCGGCGGCACGCCGACCGCACCGTGCTGTCTCTCGGCGACACCGAGATGACCGGCGGTGAGATGGCGGCGTCGATCAGCCGCTACATCCAGGCGTTCGAGGGTTGGGTGCTGGTACGGGAACCGCGGTCGGCCTACTTGCGCTGAATCGGCCCGAGGTGCTGTTCGTGATCGGCGCCGGCCAGACGCAGGGATGGCGCCGCACCGCTCTGCATCCCCTGGGCTCACTCGACGACCACGCGTACGTGCTCTCGGACGCCGGCGTGTCGACTCTCATCATCGACCCGGTGCCCATGTTCGTCGAGCGGGCCGCGGCACTGCTCGAACGGGTTCCCGGTCTCAAGCAGGTGCTGACCCTCGGGCCGGTGCCGGAGCAACTCGCCGCCCACGCGCGGGACGTGATCGCCGAAGCCGACGGCTTCGAGCCGAAGCCCCTTGTCGCCGCGCATCTCTCACCCGACCACGTCGTCTCCATCACCTACACCGGCGGCACCACCGGCAAGCCGAAGGGCGTCATCGGGACAGCCCGCGCGATGTCGACGATGACGCAGATCCAGCTCGCGGAATGGGAATGGCCCGAACACCCGCGGTTCCTGCTCTGCACGCCCCTCTCGCACGCGGGTGCCGCTTTCTTCGTCCCGACCCTCATGAAGGGCGGATCGATGGTGGTGCTGTCCAAGTTCGACCCGGCCGAGGTGCTGCGCACGATCGAGGAGCAGAAGATCACCGCGACGATGCTGGTGCCGTCGATGCTGTACGCACTGATGGACCACCCGGACTCGAAGACGCGCGACCTGTCCTCGCTGGAGACTGTGTACTACGGTGCGTCGCCGATCAATCCGGTCCGGCTCGCCGAGGCGATCGAGCGCTTCGGGCCGATCTTCGCGCAGTACTACGGCCAGTCCGAGGCGCCGATGGTCATCAGTTACCTGGCGAAGGGTGACCATCCGGGTCCCGGTGAGGACCAGCGTCGGCTGAGCAGCTGCGGACGGCCGTCGGCCTTCCTGCGTACCGCCCTGCTCGGGCCCGACGACAAGCCCGTCCCGCAGGGCGAACCCGGCGAGATCTGCGTCGCGGGACCACTTCTCGCCGGCGGGTACCTGGGCCTCCCCGAACAGACCGCGGACACCTTCCGCGACGGCTGGCTGCGCACCGGCGACGTGGCCCGCGAGGACGAGGACGGATTCTGGTTCATCGTCGACCGCACCAAGGACATGATCGTCACCGGTGGCTTCAATGTGTTCCCGCGCGAGGTCGAGGACGTCGTCGCCGAACACCCGGCAGTGGGTCAGGTCGGCGTGATCGGTGTCCCGGACGACAAGTGGGGCGAGGCGGTCACCGCGATCGTGGTGCTGCGCAACGATGCCGACGCCGACGACGCGGCGAAGGACCGGATCACCGCCGAGATCCAGCAGTCCGTGAAAGACCGCAAGGGTGCGGTGCAGTCACCCAAGCGGGTGATCTTCGCCGATGCCCTGCCACTGACCGCGCTCGGCAAGCCGGACAAGAAGGCGCTGCGGTCCCAGTACTGGGCCGACTCCGACCGCGGGGTCGGCTAGATCCCCTCTGCTCCCTGATCCGAAAGTAACGACCTGCCCCCTGCTCCCTGAGGAGCGCCCGGAGCTTGCGGAGGGCGCGTCACGAAGGGTCTTCGCAACCGGCTCACCAGGACCCTTCGTGACGGCTCCGCAAGCTCCGGCCTCCTCAGGGAGCGGAGGTTCTTTCGTTGTCCACGACGGCCGCCTGGCCGCAGATACTGAGGTGTGAGGAGCGTTAGCCGCCGGGCCGAGCAAGCGACGAAGGAGCGCATCGAGGTCGACGAGCCACGAAGGGCCTGGTGAGACAGGTTGCGGCGCCCTTCGTGGCTCGCTTCGCTCGCACCTCAGGGAGCACAGGGGGAGCGCATTGCTCGCACCTCGGGGAGCACAGGGGGAGCGCATTGCTCGCACCTCAAGGAGCACAGGGGGAGCGCATTGCTCGCTCCTCAATTGACCCGCCCGGGCGGGTCACAGGTCGCAGCAGTCGCAACAATCGCAGCAGTCGCAGTCGTCGCAGACCGCGTCCTTGTACTTGTCGGTGAAGTGATTCCAGTGGTCGACGCAGCAGGCCTTGCCGAAGCACGAGACGCCGATGAACGGCAGAATCCGTTCGTGGAACGATCGATTCGGTTTGAAGGGTGGCGGGTACGGCCACTCGGTCGGATAGCCGAACGGCCGGTGCGGCGGCCACTGGGTGCGCGAGTCGGCGACCACCGAAGGGGCCTCCGCGTGCGGGTGCATGCGCTTGTGGATCGCGTGGCGCAGTCCGTCGAGCAACACCACTCGTAGGAGTCGGTCGTCGACGAGTTCGAGGTCGGCGTAGCGGGTCCGGATCGCGGAGGCGAGTCGCCGGCACTGCTCGAGCGCGGTCTCCGGCGACGTTCCGGTGGACCGGAGTGGGTTGTACCGTCCCTGCTCGGCGTCGGAGTCATAGTCGTCGACCGCGTCCAAGAGGTGCGCTATCCGGCCGAAATCGGCACCGATGTCGGAGAGCGCTGCCTCGTTGCGGGGTGCGTCGGCGAGTATCGCCGACGCGGAGAAGACCTGTGCCGCAGCCACTGCCGACGCCCGGGTGAGGTCGTCGAGGACGACGCTCGTCGACTCGATCTCGGCTTGACGAGAGAGCGTCGTCATCATCCCGTCGACATCGAGACGTCGGGCGACCTCGGTGTCGGCCGCGGCATTCCGGCGCAGGTGGCTCCCGGCATAGTCGGCGAGCTTCGCGCGTACCGGCCGACGGGGCGCCAGCGCGTGTCGCTGCTCGTTGCCGACGTCGGCCGCCTTCGCGGCGGCGAGGGTGAGGGAGGCGGTCGCGGCGAGGCGGACACCCGGTTCGTCGGCGGACACGACTGTCGCCGTGCGCATTCCGCGTAGGGGACACCGACCGGCCTCGGTGGAGGCGCACTCCGACGTCGACTGGGCTGCGGTGAGGATCGACACCATCACCGCATCGGTGTTGACCGTCAACCTGCTCGACTGGCCGTGGTTGTCGCGCAGCGACAGACAGACCCCGCACAGGTGGGAGCGCCACTGGTCCATCAGGTCGTCGTCGAGTGCGTGCCGACATGGAGTGAGAACCCCGAACATTCGAGAATCAGACCACAGGCAGGGGGGCCTCGCCAGAGGATTCATTCGTTCGGTGCAGGCGGCCCGATGTGCTCGCCTCAGTCGCCGCCGACAACGCGGGCGCGGGCCGTGAGCGTGGTTCGGAGCCATTCCGGCTCGCAGACCACGAAGTCGTGGTCGAACATCGACGCCCACAACGCGCGCGTGGCGTGGCGACGGTCGGCGAACCGGAGTCCGAGCCGACATCGTCCTTCTGGTGAGCGGTCGAGATATGTTGCGGCGGCGATTGACTCGATCTGCTCGGCATCGTCGGCCGAGCAGTCGATCACCACGTCGACGGGTTCGAAGGAGCGTCGGAACGCGTCACGATGCCGCTCCCAGATCTCGCCGAGGTCGACGTCATCGGACCGGCGCGCGGGTTCGTCGAGGACGTCCACGTCGCTCATCCGGGAGACGCGGTACATGCGTTCCGCCGAGCCGGCGCCGTCGTGCGACGTGCTGCGCGGTGAGGTGGCGACGAGGTACCAGGTCTCGCCCGCCACGATGAGTCCGATCGGGTCGAGGACGTGCTCGCGCGGGGTGGGCGCACCCCGGCTCCGGTAGCTCACACGGATCCGTCGGCCCTCGAACACGGCGAGTTGTACGGCCTGGAGGCCGTCGAGGATCTCCGGGGTTCTGACGAAACCCTCCGGACGGACCAGGATCCGCTGCGCGGCGCGCACGGCATGACTCCGGTGCGCCTCGGGCAGGGCGGCGGTCACCTTGCGCATGGCGCTGGTGAACGCGGGGGAGTCGACCCGTCCGGTACCGGCGAGCAACGACGTGGCCTCGTCGACGGTCAGTCCGGTGAGATCGGTGCGATACCCCGGTAACAACGCGAAGCCGCCGTGCCGGCCGCGCTCGGCGTAGACCGGCACGCCGGACAGCGACAGCGCGTCGATGTCGCGGAGCACGGTTCGTTCGGAGACCCCGAGCTCGGCGGCCAACTCGGCGGCGGTCACCCGCTCGTGCTTCTTCAGCACCATCAGCAGGGCGATGAGACGTTCGGCGCGCACGATCATGATTCTCTCCCGAATACATGACAGTAGATGTCGTGTATTGCGGATTCACTGGTGTCAGACCGACCGACTACCAGGAAAGGACGTCATCATGACCGTAACCACACCAGAGGCCGTGCCCGCCCCGGCCGCACCCGCCGACCCCCGTCCCGCATTCCGAGTGGCAACTAGTTGGGTCGCCGCACTGTTGACCGGGATCGCCGACGAGCAGCTGGAAGCGCCCACTCCCTGCGAGGACTTCGACGTCCGGACACTCTCGGCGCACGTCGTGGCGACCGCCGAGCGCGCCCGGGCCCTCGCCGACGGACTCGACGTCCGAACGATGCGGACGATCGCCGAGGAGCACGACGCTGCCACCTACTCCGCGCTGGTCGAGGCCGCCCTGGAGGGATGGGCCGATGATGCGTCGCTGACCCGCATGGTCCAGGTGCCGTGGGGTGAGGTACCCGGCGCAGGCGCGCTCTGGGGCTATGTCAGCGAGACCCTCGTGCACGGCTGGGACCTCGCCGTCGCGACAGGCCAACCCGCGGAAGCCGATCGCGCGACGGCCGAGGCGACCCTCGCGGTCGCGCAGCAGTTCATCCCGGCCGAGATCCGCACCGACCCCAACGTGCCGTTCGGCGTCGTCGTCGAACCCCGCCCCGGCGCCGGACCCACTGAGCGACTGGCCAACTGGACCGGCCGGGACCCCGCGGGCTGGTCCCGGCTTCGTGAGGCGGGTGGCGGCCTCTGCTCCCTGAGCCCCTCTGCTCCCTGAGGAGCGCCCGGAGGGCGCGTCTTCCTGCTCCCTGAGCAGCCTATGAGGGTTTGTGTCAACAGGGTCCTGTGATGGGTGTGGGCGTGGGGGTGTGGCCCGGCGGCCGGTGGTGGCTGCGGGATGGATGATGGTGGGGTTTTGGATGGCCGGGGTCGTTGCCTGGCGCGGGCTCTACCTAGCGGTCAAACGGGTTGGTACCCAACAGCCTTCATTCGAGCTTGGTTCGCGCCGGGGTGGGACTGCTCAGGCTCAGGGTCGGGCTTATGTGCCCAAGGAGCAGCGAGCTTGTCCCGGCCGGAAGGGGTTTAGGGGTCAGGCGGCGGTCCTTTCTACGGGTCGGGTACGGCCGGCAGCGATGTCAGGGTTCCACGGCGTGGCGGTGGTGATGACGACGTATAGCTGCCGCAACAGAGCCGCGGCGATCGCTACCCGGGCCTGGTTGGGGTTGAGGCGGTTTGCTTCTCGGCTGGTCAGGTGCCGATAGCGGGCGGCGTATACCTCGTTGTGGGTCAACGCCGCGAACGCCGCTCGCCAGGCGGCGACCCGCAACAGCGGCCGGCCACGACCACTGATGCGGGTGGCGCCGCGGTAGGCGCCGGAGGAGTTCTCCCGGGGGCATAGTCCGGCATGTTTGACTACCGCCCGCGCCGAGTCGAAGCGGGTCAGGTCACCGGTTTCGGCGAGGATCGCCGCCACCGAGACCGCCGATACTCCGGGAATGGATCCGGCGAGTTCGTGCAGGCCCAGCCCGGTGAGGACCTCGATCATGGCCGCCTCGACCTGCTCGCAGGCGGTGCGGGCGTGGTGAAAGTCGGCCAAGGCGTAGCGGGCCCGTTCCAGCGCACCGGCCTCGGCGGTGATCGTGGTCTCGGTCTGGACGGCGAAAGCGGCATCGACGATCGCGACCAGGATGCGGGTAGTGACCCGACGCCCACCCCAGCAGGGCAGTTCGGCGCGTACGTGTTCGCGGAGCCACGCCACCGCCTGTTCCCGGCTGCCCTGGGCGGTCAACGTTTCCGGGGTGCAACCGATGACGGCCATCGCGGCCAGCCAGGTCACCGATTTGAACGGTTGCCCGGCGCAGTCAAGGGCGTGGGGCCAGGCGCCTTCGAGGAGGTCGCGGGCTTGTTGCTGCGCCGCACCACGGCGGGTGAGTTGCTGGGATCGGCGTACGCCGAGGTGACGTAGCCGGGTCCATTGCTCGTCGGCGTGTTCGGGCAGATAGATATGAAGTTGGGTGGTCAGCCGTGCGATCAGCAGGGCGTCTTTGTCATCGGATTTGTCGTGGGTGAAGTCTTCGGTCTCTCGGGCCCGTGCCACCGCGATCGGCTGCACACACACCATCTGCACCCCGACCGCCGCGGTCAGGTCTCGGACCGTTTTCCAGCGATGCCCGGTCGGTTCACACGCGATGACGATGCCGGCAAACCCGGCAGCGGTAGCGGCGGTACGGCTCCACTCGATCGCGGTGGCCAACTGCGGTGGCGCGCAGTGAAAAGTTCTGCGCGCCACGATGCGGGAGTCGTGATCGACCACAGCGACAACTTGCTTTTTCGACGCCAGATCAATCGCTGCGACCGCGTAGTCACGGCGCACGATGCCCCGGAACTTGCTCAACCGATCGTTGCGACGCTTGTCTCCACGACTCAAACGACTAGCCTTAGACATTGACATCCTCCTTTTGTGGTTGGGATAACCAAGCCCCTTATGACCACATCAGGAGGATGTCCCAGTTACCAGCCCTTCCAGCTATTACTAGCAGCGTCCGGAGCTTGCGGAGGGCGCGTCACGAAGGGTCTGGCGACCGAGGGTGCGAGCGTGACGGCCCCCTGCTCCCTGAGGCGGGCGACGGCCCACTGCTCCCTGAGGTGCGAGCGAAGCGAGCCACGAAGGGTCTGGTGAGATGCCCTGCCGCCCTTCGTGGCTCGTCGCTATCGCTCCTCACACCTCAGGGAGCGGAGGATCTTGCTCTCCTCACACCTCAGGGAGCGGAGGATGTTGCACCTCGGGAGAGCAGAAGGTGTTGAGCGATCAGCGGGCCGGCTCGCAGATGACCACCGGGATCGTTCGTTCCGTCCAGGCGGCGTAGGTGTCGTAGTCCGCGTAGGTGTCGACGAGATCAGGCCAGAGCTCGGCGCGCTCGGCATCGGTGGCGGTGCGCGCCACGAGGTCGTGCTTCTCCTTGCCGATCTGGATGGTGACCTGCGGGTTGTCCCGGAGATTGAGGTACCAGGCGGGGTTCTTCGCCGAGCCGCCCTGGGAGGCGACGACGACGAAGGCGTCCCCGCGTCGTAGGTAGATCAGCGGCGCGGTGCGCGGCTGTCCCGACTTGCGGCCGATGGTGGTCAGCAAGCACACCGGCGCGGGCTTGCGGAGGCCCGCACCGACCCGCCAGGTGCCCCCGACACGACCACCGGTGGCCTTGTACAGCGCGGTGTTCGCCTTCGACCCCAGTTTGATGATCTTGCTGACGATCGGCGAATCGAGCTGCGCGGGCTTGTTGTTCGGGTCGAGTGCGGGCATCAGATGCGCTCGATGATGGTGCCGGTGGCCATGGCGCCGCCGGCGCACATCGTGACCAGCGCGGTCTGACCGTCCCGACGCTCCAGTTCGTGCAGGGCGGTGGTGATCAGGCGAGACCCGGTGCTGCCCACGGGGTGTCCCAGGGCGATGGCACCGCCGTTCACGTTGACCTTGTCCAGGTCGGCGCCGTGGACCTGGGCCCAGCTGAGCACCACGGACGCGAACGCCTCGTTGATCTCGAAGATGTCGATGTCGGACAACGACATACCCGACTTGGCCAGGACGCGCTCGGTCGCCTGGACCGGACCGTCGAGGTGGAAGTACGGCTCCGCGCCGACGAGCGCCTGCGCCTTGATGCGTGCGCGCGGTGTCAGGCCCAGTTCGCGTGCCCGGGACTCGTCCATGATGAGCACGGCGGCCGCGCCGTCGGAGATCTGTGACGACGTTCCAGCGGTGTGGATACCGCCCTCGAGAACGGGTTTGAGCGCGGACAGGGATTCGAGCGTGGTGTCGCGCAGACCCTGGTCACGGCTGATGTCGAGGATGTTCCCGGTCAGTTCGCCCTCTTTGGTGCGCTCGGGCGCCTTGAGGCTCAGGACCTCGCGGTCGAATCGACCCTCGTCCCATGCCTTGCGGGCGTTGCGTTGACTGCGCTCGCCGAGCGCGTCGATGTCGGCGCGCGTGATACCGCGGCGTTTGGCGATCCGTTCGGCGGCCTCGAACTGGTTCGGCATGTCGACGTCCCACGAATCCGCGTGGTACGGACCGGCATTGGTGCCGACGTTCGCACCGAGCGGAACGACCGACATTGTCTCCACCCCGCAGGCGACGCCGATGTCGATCGCGTCGGAGGCGATGAGCCCAGCGATCAGATGGTTGGCCTGCTGCGCCGAACCGCACTGTGCGTCGATGGTGGTGGCTCCGGTCGCCTCCGGCAGACCCGCGGACAGCCAGGCCTTGCGCGTGATGTTGCCGGCCTGGGCGCCTGCCTGGGTCACGCAGCCGCCGATCACCTGCTCGACGAGGGCGGGGTCGAGGCCCGCCTTCTCGAGGAGGCCGCGTTGGGTGATGCCGAGCAACTCCTCGGCGTGTAGGCCCGAGAGCCAACCGTTGCGCTTGCCGATCGGCGTGCGCGCCGCTTCCACGATGACGGGAACGCCCATCGCCACTCCTTCGTTCGTACCGGTGAACCCGGATGTCCACGGATGAGGCCACGACGGTCCGTCGAGGCCGCTGTGATCACGCTAGAACACGTTCTATGTTTGCGTCTACGCTGGGGTGGATGATGCGGGCAGGACGGCCCACTCGGCGGGTGTTCGACGCCATGCGTCGACGCTGCACGACGATGAATGTGAACGGATCTGCGACAGAAGATCGCAGGTCGGGATACCGGACCGGGAACAAAACTAGAACAAGTTCTCATCTGAGGGTGTCGTATGCGTCACAGTGTGCTTCAATGTGGTTGAAACAGGTTCTAAATCTCACAGCGAGGTGGTGTGACGTGACCCAGGCCCAGAGCGCCCCGATCGGCAGCGAGCCGACCCCGGCGGATTCTGCGCGCACGAGCCCTTCCGACGTAGTCGCGAAGTGCCCGTTCATGGAGCAGGAGGGGTGGGATTTCACCAACCCCGATCTGCTCGAGCAGGGAATCCCCGTGAAGGAGTTCGCGCAACTGCGCAAGACCGCGCCGGTCTGGTGGAATGCCCAGGCGCCCGGCAAGGGCGGTGGTTTCCACGACGGCGGGTACTGGGTGATCTCCAAGCACGCCCATGTGCGCGAGATCTCCAAGAACAACGAGGACTGGGAAACCAACGCCAACGGCGTCATCATGCGTTTCGAAGACGACATGACCGCCGATCAGATCGAGATCACCAAGGCATTGCTGATCAACCACGATCCGCCGGAGCACACCCGCCTGCGCAAGCTGGTCTCCAAGTTGTTCACGCCGCGCGCCGTGCATTCACTCGAGGAGAAGCTCGACGACGCCGCGCGCGAGATCGTGACGCGGGCCGCGGAGAAGGGCAGTGGCGACTTCGTCAAGGACGTCGCCGTCGACCTGCCGCTGCTGGCCATCGCCGACCTCCTCGGCGTGCCGGAGGTGGATCGGGAGAAGCTGTTCGACTGGTCGAACTCGATGATGAACGCCGACGACCCGGACTACACCACGGACCCGCAGCAGGCCAATGCCGAGATTCTCGGCTACGGCTACACGATGGCCGAGGAGAAGCGCAAGAACCCCGGTGAGGACATCGTCACCACGCTGGTGAACGCCGACATCGACGGGCAGTCGCTCGACGAGACCGAGTTCGGGTTCTTCTTCATCCTGCTGACCGTCGCCGGCAACGAGACCACCCGCAACGCCATCAGCCACGGGATGAATGCCTTCCTGGACAACCCCGATCAGTGGGAACTGTTCAAGAAGGAGCGCCCGGCGACCGCGGTCGACGAGATCGTGCGGTGGGCGACCCCGGTCAACTGCTTCCAGCGGACGGCCAAGCGCGACACGCAGATCGGCGGCGTCGACATCGCCAAGGGTGAGCGCGTCGGCATGTTCTACGGTTCGGCGAACTACGACGAGGACGTCTTCGACGATCCGTTCTCGTTCAACATCATGCGCGATCCCAACCCGCACGTCGGGTTCGGCGGCAACGGTGCGCACTTCTGCGTCGGCGCGAACCTCGCGCGGATGGAGATCAACCTGATGTTCAACGCGCTCGCCGACATGGTGCCCGACATCACCAAGCTCGACGCACCGCGCCGCCTGCGCCACGGCTGGATCAACGGCGTCAAGGAACTCCGCGTCGACTACGGCACCAAGTGACCGCAGCAGAGCAGACACCGGCCTACCTCGGCATCGACCGGGAGAACCATCCCGCAGTCGTGGCTGGGCGTCGTTCGCGTGAGTTCGTGGAATCCAGGGACAAACAGGCCTGGATCGACAACTTCGCGGCCGACGCCACGGTCGAGGACCCGGTCGGCCCGTCGATGTTCGACCCGGACGGCGTCGGATTCCGCGGGCATGAGCAGATCTCGGAATTCTGGGACAAATCGATCGGGACGACCGAGAGCATCGAGTTCCGCTTCGACGAGGAGATCATCTGCGGGAACGAGGTCGCCTACATCGGCAGCATCGTCACCCACATCGCCGGCCACGTCTCCGAGGCGCGCGGGGTGTTCACCTATCGCGCCGACGCCGACGGCAAGCTGTCGGCGCTGCGCGCCTTCTGGGAAGTCGAGAAGACGATCAACTCGGTGCGCAAGGCCGGATAGTCGCAACACGAGCCGCCACGGGCGGGACAGGGTGCTCACCCTGTCCCGCCCGCGGTCGTTTGTGGGCCGGGTTCTCCCATCCGTCGTTACAGTGCGTCGGCCGGGCCCGAAGATGGGGTGACAGGTTCACCGACGCCCCCACGGCGTCGTCGACGGAGGGGGAGCGACTCGAAGTCCGGCGCGGTCGATCAGTTCGACGCGGTGTACCGCGAACACGTTGCGGGGGTCTGGCGCTACGTGCGGACCCGTGTGCCCGGGGCCGCCGACGCCGACGACGTGACCGCGGAGGTCTTCGTGAAGGCGATGCGCTCGTGGGACCGGTTCGACGACCGGCGCGGCAGCGTCGGCGCCTGGCTGATCGGGATCGCGCGGCATGTCGTCGCGGACTGGTGGGTCCGGCGATCCCGCGAGGTGCCGGTCGCCGAGGTCGACGTCGGCGACGCCGGGGCGTCTGGGTACGACGGCGATCCCGAGACCGCGATGCTGCGGGCCGCCGCGGCCGACGACGTGCGCAGCCGGTTGTGGGTTCTGACGGCGCGCGAACGAGAAGCCGTGACCCTCCGATTCGCCACCGAACTCACCTCCGAGGAGATCGGCGCGGCGATGGGGATCTCGGCGACGGCCGCGCGGATGCTCGTCTATCGCGGGGTGGCGAAATTGAGGGAGGTGATGCCGAGGTGACGCCTCACGATCCGAGTGAACAGTTCGACCCCGTGGACATCGCTGCGGCCGAACGACTCGATGACGCGATATCGGCAGTTCTCGACGGGCGCGATGTCCCGAATGCTCCGGACCCGGAACTCGAGTTGCTCGCCGGTGCCTTGCGGCCCGATCCGCCCGCGTCGACCTACGCGGCGGTCGACCGGATACTGCATCCTGCGCCTGCCGGTCGTCGGAGAAGACGGTGGTCGGCGGCGCAGGTGGCCGCGGCCGCGCTCGGCGCGATCCTGATCATCCATGGCGTCGGGAACATGATTGCCGGCGAGTGGATCTCGGCGTCGCTCGGCGAGCCGTTCAACCAGCACGCGATGGTCGACGGCGGATTGGCGTTCATCGCCGTCGGCGCGGCGATCGCGGTCGCCTCGACGCGTCGCCAGTGGCTACCCGTCGCCGTCATCGTGGGCGTGCCGCTCGGACTGGTGATGGGCGGACGCGGTCTCCACGAGATCGGCGTCTTCGCCTGGGGTGCGGTCGCCCACGGTGCGGTCGGTGTGGCTGCCCTGGTGCTGCTGGTCACATATGTGCTGGGGCGGCGTTACAGTTTTCGGCCGGATCGGGAAGGGCGGGTATGAGAGCACTGCATCGAATCCGGAATTATGTACGCGCGATGCGGCGGGCTCGTCGTCATCGCGCCGAACTCGTCGGCCACCTCGCTCGTCGGCCGCTGGTGGCGGGCGGGATCGCCGGGATGGAGAGCGCGATGCTGCTGTCCAACCGGATGGACCCGAAACTCAAAGAACTGGCCGAACTCAAGGCCGCCGGGATGGTCAGTTGCGAGTTCTGCCTCGACATCGGCTCCGCGCTGGCGTCGGGCGCCGGGATCACCCAGCAGCAACTCCGCGATCTGCCGCGCTACCAGGAGTCGACGGCCTACACCGATCTGGAGAAACTCGTGATCGGCTACGCCGAGGCGATGACCCGTACGCCGGCTGTCGGCGACGATCTCGCGGACCTGCGCCGCCGGTTGGCCGAACACCTGTCGGAGACGCAGATCGTCGAACTCGCGATGACCGTGGCCTGGGAGAATCAGCGGGCGCGTCTCAACCAGTCGCTGGGTGTGCGACCCACGGGAATGGCCGACGGCCTCGCCTGCGCTGTCCCCGAACGCACTTCGTAGCATTCATGCGCACATATGGCGCGCATGAATGCCACGAGGTTCCGCTCAGTGCAGGGGCTTGTCGGCGCCGACGAGCCACATCGAGAAGTACTGCGAGCCACCGCCATAGGCGTGGCCCAGTGCCTTCCGGGCGTCCGGGACCTGATGGTCGCCGGCCTTGCCCATGACCTGGATGGCGGCCTCGGCGAACCGGATCATGCCCGACGCCCCGATCGGGTTCGACGACAACACACCGCCGGACGCGTTGAGCGGGATGCGCCCGCCGATCTCGGTGTCGCCGGATTCGGTGAGCCTCCACCCCTCGCCCTCGGCCACGAATCCCAGGTTCTCCAGCCACATCGGCTCGAACCAGGAGAAGGGCACGTAGATCTCGGCGGCGTCGATCTCCTCCAGCGGGTTGCTGATGCCGCCGGCCTTCCACAACGCGGCCGCGGCATCGCGACCGGCCTGCGGGCTGACGACGTTGCGGTGCGCGTAGGACAGCGGCTCGGTGCGCATCGCGGTGGCATGGATCCACGCCACCGGATCGCCTGCGGCGATCGCGGCATCGGCGACATCCTCGCTGCCGATGACGACCGCGCAGGCCCCGTCCGATGACGGGCAGGTCTCGTCGTAACGGATCGGGTCCCAGAGCATCTGCGAGCTCATGACCTTCTCGACCGTCTGATCCGGTTGGTGCAGGTGCGCAAGCGGATTCAGCGCGCCGTTACGGCGATCCTTGGCGGCGACCATCGCCCCGATGTGCTCGGGCGCGCCGGACTGCCGGATGTAGGCGCGGACGTGCGGGGCGAAGAAGCCACCCGCGCCGGCGCCCACCGGCTTGGTGAACGGCACCGGGATCGACAGGGCCCACATCGCGTTGGACTCGGACTGCTTCTCCCAGGCGACGGCCAGGACCCGCTTGTGCACGCCCGCAAAGACCAGCGACGCGGCCACATTGGCCGTCGAACCGCCGACCGAACCCGCGGTGTGTACGCGGATTAGGCGTTTGCCGACCGCGCCGATGGCCTCGGCCATCGCGAGCTCCGGCATCATCGACCCCTCGAAGAGGTCCGGGGCCTTGCCGATGACGATCGCGTCGATGTCGTCGAGCGAGACCTTGGAGTCGATCAGCGCGGCGTCGATGGCCTCGCGGACCATGCCCGCCATCGTGACGTCGGACCGCTTCGCGACGTACCGTGTCTGCCCGGTGCCCAGCACCGCGGCACGATTGTTGTGTCCCATCAGTTCTCAGGCCCCCTCGTTGTTCTGGGCACTCAGGGTGACCACCATGTTCTGTTGCAGCAGCGGGCCGCTCGAGGCGTGGGCGACCGCGGTGCCGGCGTTGCCGCCGAGGATCTCGTTGGCCGCGTACCCGATCCGCTGGAGACCTGCGGAGAACAGCGAGTTGCCGGCCAGCGAACCGCCGGACGGATTGATGCGCACCGAGTCGGGGAGTCCGAGCGCGTTGCGGACGATGATCTCCTGGTGCGTGTACGACGCGTTGATCTCGGCGACGTCGACCGCGCGGCTGCGGTCGCCGAAGGCGGTGTCGCCGGCCAGCTTCGTCGACGGTGAGACGGTGAGATCGCGTGCCCCGAAGTTGGGTGTGTCGATGCGGTGATCCCACCCGGTGACGAAGGCAGGGTTGGCCACCAGCTCGCGGGCCTTGCGCTCGCTGGCGATGACGACCGCTGCGGCGGCATCGGTGTACGGCGCGATGTCGTGCTGTCGCAGCGGGTTCGCGACGTACTCACGACCGAGCAGCTCGTCGACGGAACCGCCGAAGGTCCGAGCACCGACCGCGGCCATGTCGGCCTCGGTCCACACGCCCGCGTCGAGGCCGGCGCGAGCCTGCAGGGCGCCGAGCGACCGGGCA
This sequence comes from Gordonia hongkongensis, assembly GCF_023078355.1. NCBI lineage: Bacteria > Bacillati > Actinomycetota > Actinomycetes > Mycobacteriales > Gordoniaceae > Gordonia > Gordonia hongkongensis. The sequence continues at coordinate 4,288,630 of NZ_CP095552.1, read as the reverse complement.
TCCGGATGCAGCGGGGCGACGGTGTACGGATCGGTCTGCAGGGTGAGCGTCTGGTCGGCGTTGCCCGCGGTGGCCTTGCCGAATCCGTAGGCGAGGGCGAGATCGACCTCGCCCGTCGCGATCTTCACCCACGCCTCGTACAGCGCCCAGGCGCCGTCCATCTCGACGTGGGACTCGTTGATCGGCGGCATCGCACCGATCGAGTCGATCGCGGAGATGAACGAGAATGCCCGTCCGGCAAGGTAATCGGAGGAACCGCTGCACCAGAACTCGATGTCGGTGCGGGCGATGCCGAGTTCGGCGTAGAGCTTGTCGAAGCAGGGGATCAGCATCTCGACGCCGTTGGTGGTGCCGTGGGAGCCGGCGATGTTCGGGCTGTGCGCGAAGCCGATGATCGCGATCGGTGGCAGTGTCATCAGAGGTGGTCCTTATAGGTCTCGTACTCGGCGTCGGGCTCTCCGGTGGGCGCGAAGTGGCTGATGTTGCCGATCGAGTACTCCCATTCGTCCTCGGGGAGCCAGACGGCCTTGACGCGCATGCCCATCCGGACCTCGGAGGCCTCGCAGTCCAGGATCAGGTGCAGGAACGGGATGTTCGCCCCGTCGAGGAGCACGTAGGCCGCCACGTAGGGCGGCTTGATCCGCTGTCCCTGGAAGGGCACGTTGACGATGCAGAACGTGGTGACGATGCCGGTGTGGGCCAACTCGACGCGCTCGGATGCGGGTGAACCGTCGGCGGGGCTGACGCCGCGGGGCGGGAAGTACACGCGCCCCGCGTCGACTCCCGAACCGATGCGGGTGCCGATCAGCTTGCCCGCCTTCAGTCCTTCGAGGTACACGGACTCTTCCTCGTTGGCCGAGTGCGTGATCGCGGTGCTGACCGGGGTGGGGATGACGAGCAGCCCCGCCTCCGCGCCCTGGGGGGCGTCGGCGGTGTTGGCCGGAGCGGTGGCGGGTTCCTCGCCGGGGGCGAAGTACGCGATGTCGTCGATCCGGCCGATGCGCGCGGCGCCGAAGACGGCGTGGACCCGCAGGCCGGTCGACAGGTCGTCGGGCGAGTCGGCCGAAACCGCGTGCAGCAGTGTGGTGTCCGCGCCGTCGAGACGGATCAGCGCCCACGCGAACGGCGTGTCCAACGGTTGGCCCGGCAGCGGCTCGGGGTTCCACGTCCACGTGGTCACCGTGCCGACGGTCGACACCTCGACGAACTCGGCGGACTGGGTGCCGGTGACGGGGTCGAACTCGACCGGGGGAACCGACACCTTGCCGTCGCTGCCCTTGGACCCGATGATCCGGCCATCGCGCAACGCGAGCGCGAACTGGCTCAGGACCGGGCCCAGCGACCGTGTGTAGTCGAAGGAGTTGGTCAGGGGAGCGGTCAGGATGGGGGACTTCGGCTCGGGCACCTCGGCGACGGGATTCGGGGCGGCCGGAGACGTTACGCTCATGCTCACATCTCGAGTAGAACACGTTCTAGTATTGGGCACAAGATGCATGTCAGGCCGTGGGAAGCGCGGCCCGGCGAGAAGGGGAGTGGTTGTGAAGCTCGGTCTGCAACTGGGGTACTGGGGTGCCGATCCGATTCGAGAAGCGCCGGAGTTGATCGCCACCGCGGAGGAATGCGGGTTCGACGCGGTCTTCACCGCCGAGTCGTGGGGCTCCGACGCGTACACGCCGCTCGCCTGGTGGGGCGCGGCGACCTCGCGCATCCGTCTGGGCACGGCGGTGGCCCAGCTGTCGGCGCGGCCGCCGACCTCCCTCGCCATGCACGCGCTGACCCTCGACCATCTCTCCGGCGGCCGACACATCGTCGGGCTCGGGGTGTCGGGCCCGCAGGTGGTGGAGGGCTGGTACGGCGAACCGTTCGCAAAACCGTTGGCGCGCACGCGCGAGTACGTCCGTGTCGTCCGGGACGTGCTCGCCCGGGAGGGCAAGGTGACCAGCTCGGGTCCGCACTATCCGCTGCCGTATCCGGCCGACGCGCCCGGGGCGACCGGGCTCGGCAAACCGCTCAAGCCGATCACGCATCCGCTGCGCGCCGACGTGCCGATCTGGCTCGGCGCGGAAGGGCCGAAGAACGTCGCGCAGACCGCCGAGATCGCCGACGGTTGGCTCGCCATCTTCTTCAGCCTGGGCCTCGCCGACCAGTACAACTCGTGGCTCGACGAGGGGTTCGCCCGGCCGGGGGCACGGCGTTCCCGGGACGACTTCGAGGTGGCCGCGACGGTTCAGGTCGTCATCACCGACGATGTGTCCGCGGCCATCGATCGCTACCGGCCGTCGACGGCGCTCTACGTCGGCGGAATGGGCGCCAAGGAGAAGAACTTCCATGCCGAGCTGTACAAGCGGATGGGTTACGCCGACGCCGTCGACGAGATCGTGAGCCTGTTCCTCAGCGGCAAGAAGGCCGAGGCGATGGCCGCGGTGCCCGACGAGATGGTCCGCGAGACGATGCTCGTCGGCACGGCCGACGAGGTGCGCTCTCAGATCAAGGAGTGGGAGGCGGCCGGCGTCACCATGCTCATGGTCACCGCCCGCGACACCGAGACGATCCGGGAACTCGCGACGTTGGTGTGACGACGCACCCGGTGTCGGTGTGTGCCGGAGGGGACACGGTATCGGTCATCCGCCGCGTGCGACCGTCTCCGGCGACAGCCGTAACCGGCGAACTCCGGCCGTGGCCCGACATCGAACCATAGAATTTCTCGCGTGCAGCCAAGTCAGCACGGTCCTCGTTGCGGGGACGCCGACCACGAACGGGGCGGCCTGCCGACGGGGCGAGAGAACAAAGTGCCCGACCGAATGCCGGCGGGCATGCAACGTATCGGCGACTTCCGCTTCTTCTACGAGGGCGAGAAGTGGGAATGGTCCGATGAGGTCGCCGCCCTGCACGGTTATGCGCCAGAGGAGGTCGAACCGACCACCGAACTCATGCGCCGCCACAAGCACCCCGACGATCGAGCCCACTTCGACGCCGTGCTGGCCGAGATGCTCACCAATCACGCGCCGTTCTCGAGTCGGCACCGCATCGTCGACACGTCCGGGCGGGTCCGCCCGGTTGCGGTCATCGCGCATTCCATCACCGACGCCGCGGGGCGCGCCATCGGCACCGAGGGCTTCTACCTCGACCTGACCGACGCCGAGATGGCCGTGGTGCAACGGCGGGTCGACGACCAGGTACGAGCCTTCCGCGACAGCAGCGGCGTGATCGAGCAGGCCAAGGGCATGCTCATGCTGGTCTACGGAGTCAACGCCGACCGGGCGTTCGATGTGCTCCGGTGGCGCTCACAGCAGGAGAACGTGAAGATCCGCGACGTCGCTGCAGCCCTCGTCGACGAGATCCAGGCGGGCATGACCATCGAAGAGCATCATCGTCGGCGTCTCGACGAGATCGTGCTGCGCCCACGCAGGTCGTCGGGGGATACGTCGGACGCCGTCCGCTGACCGGGGGCGTCGCGGAAGTCGCTGCGCGGCTGAACTGTCGGGTGCTGCTACTCCCCGGTGAATTCCGGCGTGCGCTTCTCGGCGAACGCGCGGGGTCCGACCTTCGCATCCTTCGACTTGAAGACCGAGATGCCGATCTTCACATCGATCTCGAAGGCGTCGAGTTCGTGTAGGCCCTCGGTGTCGCGGATGGTCTTGAGGATGCCCTGCACCGCGAGCGGACCGTTGGCCGCGATTTTCCCGGCGAGTTCGAGTGCCTTGTCGAGAGCGGTCCCGTCGTCGACGACATGGCCGATCAGTCCGTATTCGAGCGCCTCGCGCGCGGTGACGTGGCGGCCGGTCAGCAGGATGTCGCACGCCACGGTGTACGGGATCTGCCGGACGAGGCGAACCGCGCTGCCACCCATCGGGTACAGGCCCCAACGGGCCTCGGAGACACCGAACTTCGCGCTCTCGCCGGCGACCCGGATGTCGGTGCCCTGCAGGATCTCGGTACCGCCGGCGATGGCGGGTCCCTCGACTGCGGCGATGAGCGGCTTGGTGAGACGGCGTCCCTTCAGCAGGGCCGGCAACGAGGCCGGATTCCACGCACCGGAGTCGACGGTGTCGCCGGGAGCGTTCTTGTTCATGCTCTTCAGGTCGGCACCCGCGCAGAAGTACCCGCCGGCGCCGGTGAGGATGGCCACCCGGACGTCGGGATCGGCATCGACCTGGTCCCACGCCTCGGTCATGATCCGCATCATCTCCGTCGACAACGCGTTGCGCGCCTCCGGGCGGTTCATCGTCACGATAAGGATGTGCCCGCGCTTCTCGACGAGGCACTCGGGTGCCTTCTCGGTGACGGACTCGGCGGGGGTTGCTGTGGTCATCGCTGCACTCCGGTGTCGCTGTGCTCGGGTGGTGATCAGGTGATGGCGGCGGGCGCGTTTTGCCGCTTGCCCAGAACGATAACACGTTCTAATTTTGAACCCATGGCTTACACGATCGCCGACCTCATCGAGCATGCCGTCGACCTGGTTCCCGAGCGCGTCGCGCTCGAGTCGGGCGACCGCTCGCGCTCCTACGCCGACCTGGAGGCGCGTGCCAACGCCCTCGCCCACAAACTCCGGGAACTAGGCGTACAACCGGGCGACCGAGTGGGTCTGTACAGCAGGAACACCATCGAGTCGGTCGAGGCGATGGTCGCCATCTTCAAGGCGCGCGCGGTGATGGTCAACGTCAACTACCGCTACGTCGAAGCCGAGCTGGAACACATCTTCACCGACTCCGGGATGAAGGTGCTGATCCACGAGCGGAGCTTCGCCGGTCGCGTGTGCAACACGTTGCCGAAAGCGCCCGATCTCGAGTACCGCGTCGTCATCGAGGACGGGTCGGACGAGGACCTGTGCTGTGCGGGCCACAGCGATGCGATCCGTTTCGAGGAGGCGATCGCGGCGTCGTCGACCGAACGCGACTTCGGGGAACGCAGCGACGACGACCTGTACATGCTCTACACCGGCGGTACCACCGGGAAGCCGAAGGGCGTGGTGTGGCGGCAGGAAGACGTGTGGCGCGTCCTCGGTGGTGGAATCGACTGGTACACCAGCGAACCCGTACCCGACGAGTGGCATCTCGCCAAGACCGGTGCCGAGGGCGGGCAGCTCGTCCGGTACCCGATCCCGCCGTTCATCCACGGCGGCTCGCAGTGGGCGATCTTCCAGTCCCTCTTCGCCGGCGGAAAAGCGGTGGTGTACCCCGAGTTCAGCGGATCGTCGGCGTGGGACATCGTCGAACGACACAAGGTCAACGTCGTGTTCATCACCGGAGATGCGATGGGGCGCCCCATGATCGAGGCGCTGGAGAGCGGTGGGGACCGTGACCTGTCGAGCGTGCTGTCGATCGCGTCGTCGGCCTGCCTGTTCTCACCGAGCGTCAAGGAACAGTTCCTCGACCGGTTCCCGAATTCGGTCATCATCGACGCGATCGGATCGTCGGAGACCGGCTTCGGCGGGATGGGCGTCGTCGCGAAGGACACACCGCACACCGGCGGTCCGCGGGTGAAGGCGGACAAGGAGACCCACGTCCTGCGGGAGGACGGTACGCCGGTCGAGCCGGGCAGCGGCGAGGTCGGTGTGCTGGCGCGATCCGGCCACGTACCGCTGCGCTACCACAACGACCCGGAGAAGTCGGCGAAGACGTTCAAGGTCTTCGACGGCGTGCGCTACTCGCTGCCCGGCGACAACGCCGTCCTCGAGGCCGACGGCACGATCACCATGCTCGGCCGTGGGTCGGTGTCGATCAACACCGGCGGCGAGAAGGTCTTCCCCGAGGAGGTGGAGGGGGCGCTCAAGGCCCACCCGGACGTGTTCGACACCGTCGTGGTGGGTGTGGCCGACGACCGGTGGGGTCAGCGCGTCGCAGCGGTCATCGCCACTCGGGACGGTGCGCGTCCGTCGCTCACGAGTCTCAACGAAGTTGTCCGAAAAGAGTTGGCGGGCTACAAGTGTCCGCGCAGCGTGTGGTTCGTGGACGAGATCAAGCGTTCTCCCGCAGGCAAACCCGACTATCGATGGGGAGCGTCGGTCACCACCGAACGTCCCGCCGACGAGGCGCAGTAGAGCGCCGGAAGCGAGCTGAAACATGCGTACTGAACTGGCCGAGAAGTTCGGCATCGAGTATCCGATCTTCGGATTCACCCCCAGCCAGGACGTGGCGGCGGCGATCAGCCGGGCTGGTGGCCTCGGTGTCCTGGGTTGTGTCCGCTTCAACGAGGCCGAGGAGCTCGACGAAGTCCTGGAGTGGATGCACGACAACACCGACGGCAAACCGTTCGGGGTCGATGTGGTGATGCCCGCCAAGATCCCGACCGAGGGCTCGAAGATGGACCTCGACTCGATGATCCCGCCGGAGCACCGCGCGTTCGTCGAACGCACGCTGGACGATCTGGGCGTGCCCCCGCTCCCGGGTGGAGACCGGGTCGACGCCGGGGTGCTCGGCTGGTTGCACTCGGTCGCGCGCTCGCATGTCGACGTCGCGATGGAGCATCGTCGTAAGTACGGACAGATCAAGCTGATCGCCAACGCACTCGGCTCGCCGCCGGCCGACGTCATCCAGACCGCGCACGACAACGGCGTCCTGGTCGCCGCGCTCGCGGGCGCGAAAGAGCATGCGCTGCATCACGTCGAGGCGGGCGTCGACATCGTCATCGCCCAGGGCTACGAGGGCGGTGGGCACACCGGTGAGGTCACCTCGATGATCCTGTGGCCGGATCTCGTCGACGCCGTCGGCGACACCGCGCCGGTCCTCGCGGCCGGTGGCGTGGGCAGTGGCCGCCAGATCGCCGCGGCGATCGCGCTCGGTGCGCAGGGCGTCTGGATGGGCACGTACTGGCTGACGGCGGCGGAGTACAAGCTCGGCGTGCCGGAGGGTTCCGACAAGCCGTCGACCGTCCAGCAGGCGCTGCTGAAGGCGACGTCGCGGGACACCGTGCGCCGCCGCATCTACTCGGGAAAGCCTGCGCGACTGCTGAAGACGGCCTGGACCGATGCCTGGGACGCCGAGTCCGCGCCCGAACCGTTGCCGATGCCGCTGCAGAACCTGCTCGTCGCCGAGGCGCACGCACGGATCTCACAGGCCGACAATCCCGATGTCGTCGCGATGCCGGCCGGTCAGATCGTCGGACGCTGCAACGCGATCACGCCCGTCGCCGACCTCATCGCCGACCTCGTCAGCGAATACGACGAGGCCGTCGGCCGGATGAACAAGACGCTGGGCGGCTGACCGGCCCGTCCAGGAGTCGACGCGACCGGCCGACGACGCGGCTGGTCATGTCAGCGGACGTCGGCACGCAAGAACTTGGGATGATCCAGACGCCAGGTGATCGCCGCGGCGACCACCGCGACCACGGCCAGGGTCAGCAGCGAGTTCCGTTCGTCGAAGGCGTTGAACAGCAGGCCGCCGAATCCTGCACCGGCGAGGAATCCCGCGTAGGTGCTCAAGTGAGCGACCCATCCCCATCGCTTGGCGCCGGACACGTGCAACCCGGCGCCCTGGCCGATTTTCACCAGGGTGCCGGTCACGTAGGACAGAGGCATGACCACCTCGCCCTTGCGGCTGATCGAGGTGTTGAGTGCGCCGAGACCGAAGGCCAGGCAGAGAACCGGGCCGGCGCCGAATTCTCGGTTGCCGTTGTCGAGGTTGATGTCGATGAGCCACGCGGCGATCGTCGAGCCCGCGGTCAGCATTGTCGCCCCGTGCCGGGCCTTGCGCCAGACGTACATCCTGGCCAGGGTGGCCACGAACACGCCGAGAACGAACACCACCACGGTGAGCAGAGCGGTGAAGCCGAGCTGATGGGCCCCCTTGACGTGTTCGAGCACCAGTCGCTCGCTGTTGCCCGTCATGAAGGTCACGTACCACCCGGAGGAGTACAGCCACGCCGCCGCGCCGGTGGCCCCGGCCAACGCGGCGAGGACGGCGGCGAGAATCATTTCCCGCCCGTCGTGGAAGGGGCCCAGCAGCTCCGTTCGGGTTGACTGTCTGCGGGAGTCGGATTCGGGTGCGGTGCGTTCGGCTACGGTCATCGGTCGGCTCCAGTCCTGTCGATAGGGCTGTGGTCGTGATCGGCTTTCGAACGGGGGAGTGCGTCCCGGCGGCATCGGCGGTCTGTCCCGTCGGGGAAGCCCGAATTGAGCGGTTCCCTATCTCCCAGAGCACCGGAAGTCGGCCGTCGGCGCCACGTGAGTCCGACCACATGCGGGACCAGCCGGGCAATCGGTCACCAATCGACCCGTCTTCGGAACCAACGCGGTGGCACGACCGTTGCGTCGTGGCCGCCAGTCGTCTTGATCCCGCGCCAGCGGCCACCCCGCGCTGGTTGAGCCGGCAGGCAGGTGCCCGCGCGGTCGGCCACCCCCCCGCTGGTTGAGCCGGCACCGAGCGGAGCGAGGAGCCGAGTCGAAGCCACTGGGTGACCGGGCGAGTGTCCCCGACGGCAACGGCCTCGCCGCTTGGCTCAGGCTAGGGCGAGGTGTACTCGCCCCATAGGTCGTCGACGATGTCGGCGACGTCTGGCGGGAGGCAGCTCGCGTCGGGGCACGGCCCCGGCGGCATGGGGGTCGGTGCGATCAGGGTGCCGACTTCGGCGGGAAGTGTCAGCCGCGTGGTTCGCGCGGTCGACGGCTTTCCGGCCGGGCCCAGCGTGCCCCACTGTTCGACGCCGTCGAACCCTGGCACGGTGGTGCATCCCCAGTACAGGTCCCAGTTGCCGTCGGGCAGGACGGTGGACCCGCTTGGACCCTCGTCGGTGAACACCTCGAGCGCCACGGTGCGCGTGCCACCCGGCGCGATCAATGCGCGCGGGTCGACGGGGTTGACGTAGCCGAAGGGTGGTCGCGAGTCGCTGTCGGCCACGGACCCGGCCGGGAGCCCGAACATCTTGCACCCGATCACCGCCGTGGACCGGTTCGTGACGGTCACGGTGACCGAGTTGCCCGACACCGAGGGTGTGATCGTCACGTCGTTCGGTGCGGCGTTCGCGATCGCGGGGGAGAGGATTGCCGCGGTTGCGCATCCGAGTGCGATGCCCAGGGTGCGGAGCAGGTACCTACCGGTCATGGTGTCCAGCCTCTCGTCGGGCGTACCGGTGCCAGTCTCACCCATTCGGAGCGCATCCACCACCAATGGACAGAATCCTCATCGTCCCGGCGGGCGCAGGTGTCGAACCGAGGGGGTTTGTGAGGCGGCGGTGTCGCTTCCTCAGGCGCTGGCGTACACGAGCAAACCCGCGAGAACCAGTACGTAAGTCAGGCTGCCGGCCACTAGGCCGGTGCCGATCTGGCGGGATGTGCCGGTGACGAGCATTGCCGCGCCGAGGACAAAGAGAAACAGAAACAGGAAGACGTTGGCGACCCACACGAACAGAAACGTGCACGGTGCCGCTACCAGCGTAAAGATCACTGTCATCGGAGTCGCGGGTCCGAAGAATCGGTTGTCGGGTGGCTCATCGCACGGGTTCACAGCCAACCCCCGTAGGGAATGACGGCCACACTCATGGTCACGGTGGCCGTCGTGATCGTGATAACCCAGCTGCGCGCAGCGGGACGTTTGACGATGGCGACGACACACGCGGTGGCTAGCGAGATCGTTACGAGGACGGGGAGAACGCGTGACGTGTCGGAGTTGAGCGCAGCGAGAAAGATCGCGACTGGCAGAAGCAACGACACGAGTGTCTGTGCCGCGTAGCTCAATTGGGTTGGGTTGAAAGATTCTCCGCCCACAGAGGCGACTTCGTCAGTCACTTCCATGTGACGTTTCTGGGTTGGGCGGAGCCGACAAAGACGATGTCGTGGACGGGCCGTCGCCAGTCTTGACGTAGTCGAAGAGTATCAGGATGCCAAGTGCGGCAACGAAGGTGAGGTACGCGACAGTAATCCCGGTACCGACTTGACGAGCCACCCCCCGATTCGCCATGAGCGCAATGCCGACGAATACGAACACGATATTGAGCAATATTCCGATCACCCACAGGTAATTCACCGCAATCAAAGCGAGGGTGATCGCGGCAACGCAGATGTAGGGCGTGATCGGTCCGAAGAATCGGTTGGCCGATTGGCGGTCGTCGCGATTTGTCACATCACACCAGTTATGAGGTAGACGGGCACCGCGGCCGCAACGACCACGCCTCCCCACGAGCGGGTGCGACGAGGTAGGGCAAGGGCGCATCCGATCAGCAACGTCGTCGTGGCCAGCACCAAGGCTATTACTACTCGGTTATCGGCGAATAGGAACGGAATGCCGAAACTCGAACATAGGATGGCAACGACGGTTGCCGTTTGGGCAGCGAAGACGCGTTGACCAGCCTGGTCGCCGGGTGGTGCGTTGCTGCTTGATTCGTTGGTCATGGACGCCGTCCTCATTTTTTTGCGGTATCTGTCAATAACTCGTTTGAATGGTCATTTGGCCTGATTGACCCTAGGAGGGTCGTCCGCACCGCCGAACTCGGTCATCTCGTCGATGGGGTGGGGCGGTGGGCCGTAGACGACAGACCCGGCGTCCTTGGGGAATCGAGATAGATCTGAGGTGTATTGCCCATAATGATGCTGAGAGGGGAGGTCGCGCAGTGGCCCGTATTCCGTATGATCGCCAGCGTCGTCCTGGAACATTATTCGAGTACGACCGTCAGGCATGTACTGGTACGTCTCCATCGAGGGAAAGTCCGTTCTTTCACCCGATACGCTGGCACCGTCGGCGCCCGGCGTGACAATGGTCTGGCCCCGTACACTCCAACCGATGTCCTCTGTATGAGGTGGCGCCAGGGGATCGGACGCGTCATATTTGATTGCCACGGTACCGTCGTGCAGTTGGCTCGCATGGACGGAAGGTGTTCCGGTCTTGACGTTGCCATTCTCATCGACCGAAGGGTTTTGCCGTGCCACGATCACGCCGTTCTCGTAATCGATGAAGTATGAGACGCGAGCGTCTTCTGGAGCGAAGTTCGGATCGAACCCGCGGGCGTCGCCGAGATTCCTCTTGAGTTCGAACTCGGAGAAGTTTAGCCCTGACACTACGCGCTCGGAGGGAATGAACAGCCCCGTGGCAACGACGCCCTGCCCGGGTACAGGATTGATCTTGATCACGCTGACAACCGGTGGGGCCCCTTTGTTCTTCGGATTGTAACTATGCGGGTCCAACGCGGCGGCCATCCGCCAGTCATTCTCACCAACCGGGACTCGACCGTAGACTTCGCGGAACGCGTCCACTTGGTTCGTCACCCGTGTCATCGAACCGCTTGATGTGGCGATCGACGCCGGTGTTATTCCGCTCAGCGCAGCCAAAGCGGAGTTGACGGCTGCGCTCGTGTCGCTCACCGCCTGGTCCGCGGCGATACCGAGATTGCGCAAGGCGGTTTGATGTTGAAAGGCGACGTTCGCGTCGTACTCGGCGCCCGGCGGAGCCTTCGCTTTCTCGAAGGTCACCTCGTACTCGCGGCTTCCCCTATTCAGCACATAACCCTGGGACTCTGATGACGTTGTCCCGTTCTCGAGGGCGGTGACTGCTCCTTCGATGGAAAACGCGCCGCGGTTCATCGCATCGGCGAGATCGCCGTATTCGTCCGCGACGCCGCGGAGCCAGCGTGTGATGGCCTCCGCTCGGTCATCGGCTGGTCCTCTGGCCTTACCCGTCCACTCCGCACCCGTCAGGTTGAGGACTGGGTTTCCAGCCTTGGGTGCCTCGGCGTCGAGACGAGCCTTCATAGCGAAGAGTCCATTGGCGATGAACCGGAGTTGATCAGGCGTCCATGCCGTGACCTCGTTGTAGCTCGGCGGCATGCTACCGCGGTCCCCTCTCCGTGACGCCCAGGAGAATTTCGAGCGGAACTGGGTGGTCCGTCAGTGGGCCGGTCCTCGAAGGGAAGGCGATCGCGCTCGAAATGCGGTTTGCTCCGGATTGATCAGTGTCGACGGTGGTGTCGCGGGCGTTGATCACCAACTCAGCAAAAGCAGAGATTGCCTTCGAAGCATTCGACATCGACGTCTTGATCTGCGAATCACCGGAGCTCGCGATATCGCTCATGTCGTCGGTCGCGCCTCGGAAGGAGCCGGCGAGGCCGCCGAACGTCTGGGTCGCGTAGGTGGTCCCCAGTCCTGCACTGAGGTGCAACCCCCCGATGTTCGAAGCGCACTGTTGGATCTCCATAGCGGCTGTGACCAGCGCTGCCGGATCTACGGTCAGATCTGCCATCGTCTCCCCCCGAGAGTGTGCGTAGAAGCTAGCACGATCAGCGCATACCAGAACTGTGCGCTGTCAACATAGTGCGTGACGATCGCGAACGCGGAACGCCGTCCACAGGGGGCAGCAGATCCGTATGACGTTGTGCCCGGAAACCGGGCACAACGTCATACGGATCGTGGGAGGGAGCCTACGTCGCGGCGCGGTAGACCCGACCGTCCCGAACCCACGTCGGTGGGGTGGCATCGGAAGCCAGGAGGCGTTTGACGGTCTTGAAGGTCGCGGTCTCGGGGAGTTCGTCGACGAGCCGCACCCGGTGCGGCCACTGTTTCGGGCCGAGATCGTCCTGCGCGGAGAGGAACTGGCTGAAATCGTCGGCGGCGAGTCCGTCGGAGACCAGGACCGCCTCGATCTCGTCCCCGATCTCCACCGGCACGCCGTGCACGGCGACCTGCCGGATCGCCGGGTGGCGCAGCAGGATTCGTTCGATGGGGCCGGTGCCGATGTTCTCGCCGTCGACGCGCAGCCAGTCGCCGAGACGTCCGGCGAAGTGCAGGTAACCGGCGTCGTCGACCCAGGCGAGGTCGCCGGTGTGGTAGATCCCGCCACGCATGCGCTCGGCGGTGGCGTCGGGATCGTTGTGGTAGCCGGCGAAAAGACCGGGCCCCGAGAGGTTCACGATCTCACCGACCACGCCGGCCGGAACGGGCTCGGCGGTGTCGACGTCGACGACCGCGGTCGGTTCGCGCAGTGGGCCCAGGGCATCATCTGGGGTGTCAGGGGTGCGCGTGATGGCCACGCCGCCCTCGGTGGATCCGAATCCGTCGATCACCCGGCAGCCGAAGCGTTCGGAGAACCGGAGGCGGTCGCGGGCGGATGCCTCGTTGCCGTACATGATCCGCAGCGGACTCGCGGCGTCGTCGGGGCGCGGATCGGTCGCGAGGATGTAGTGCATCGGTTTGCCTACGTAGTTGGCATATGTCACGCCGTACCGGTGGACGTCCTCGACGAACCCACGCGCGGAGAAGCTGCGCCGCAACGCGATCGACGCCCCGCCCGCCACCGCGACGCACCACCCGGCGATCATCGCGTTCGAATGGAACATCGGCATCGAGAGATACGCGACATCGTCCGGCCCGATATCGAAGCGCTCGGCCAGCATCGGACCGCTGGTCGCGAAGGTCCGGTGCGTACATCGCACGGCCTTCGGGTCGCCGGTCGTCCCCGACGTGAAGATCAGCATCAGCAGGTCGTCCGGCGCCGCGTCGGCAAGGGGTGCCGGCTTACCCGCGATCACCGCGGCCGCCCATTCGGGCGAATCGACATCGACAACGCGGGTTCCGCCCAGGTCGAGGCCGTCCAGCAGATGCCGGGTGTCGTCGCCGCACAGCACGATCTGGCATTCGGCACGGGCGATGTCGGCGGCGAGCGCGTCGCCACGCCGGGTGGTGTTCAGGCCCACCAGCACGAATCCGTGACGTGCCGCCGCGGCGAAGAGCGCGCTGAACACCGGCGTATTCGCCAGCAGCACGCCCACGTGACGCGGGCGGTCATCCGACAACCGGCCGCGCAACACCCCGGCCAGCAGCGCCGCATCGACGAGATGATCGGTCCAGGTGCGAAATTCGCCTTCGAACCAGACCCCGCGGTCGTCGATCTCGATCAGCGGAGCGAGCAGATCGGCGACCGTCGAGGCGTGCGTCGCCGCGACCGGTCGGCTCACGCCGGCGTGGCGGCCAGTTCGGCTCCGATGGCCCGCACCGAGGCGGTCGCGGAGCCGAATGCGAACTCGTTGTGCTTGGCGCGCAAGAAGTAACGATGGACCGGGTGACTGGTGTCGAGGCCGACACCACCGTGCACATGCACGGCCGTGTGCGCCACCCGGTGCCCGGCCTCGGCGGCCCAGAACTTGGCGGTGGCGACCGCATTCTGCAGTTCCGGGGTGTGGCCGGTCGAATGGTCGAGCAACCAGGCCGCCTGCGTCGTCGTGAGTGCCAACCCCTGGGCATCGATGTACCCGTCGGCGAGACGTTGGGCGACCGCCTGGAACGACCCGATGGCGCGGCCGAATTGTTCGCGCTCGCGGGCGTACTCGGCGGTGAGCTCGAGGCCGCGTTCGACGATGCCGGTCTGTTCGGCGCAGCAGGCCAGGGTCGCACGCGCGATGAGCGTCGCGGCCGTGTCGGCGCCTCCGTCGAGAACGGCGTCGTCGGACACCGGTGTGCCGTCGAATTCGACCTGCGCCGACGGGATCAGCCCGGTGGCGGGGGTCGGGGTGACGACGACGCCCGGGGCATCGGCGGCCACGACCACCGCGACGACACCGTCGGGTCCGGACGCGGTGACCACGAACATGTCCGCGGCCTCGGCGTAGGGGACGTCGACCTTCACGCCGGTCAGGCCGCCGTCGGACGAGAAGGTGGTTGCGGGCGAGCTGAAGTCGGTGGCCAGGTCCTCCTCGACCGCGACCGTGAGCACCGAGTCGCCGGTGGCCCCGGACCCCAGGATCCGCTCCCGGAGTGCCGACGAGCCGTGCGTGGCGATCACCGGAAGGGCGGCGATCGCGTGCGGACCGAACGGCACGCGGGCCAGCACGCGGCCGAGTTCGGTTGCCACGAGCGCATTCTCGACGACCCCGAGGTCGCCGCCGGCATCCCCGGCGGTCTCGGAGGACAACTCGAGGCCCAGGAGTCCGGCGCCGCCGAGTTCGCGCCACAGGTCCGCGTCGAGCGCGGCACGAGCCGTCTCCAGTTCGGCGACCCGCTCGGGGGTGCTGATCGACGTCGCGATGTCGCGGGCCAGCCCGCGGACGTCGGCGCCGGACTCGGGAAGCGAGAAATCCATGGTGGGTCTCCAGGTTCGGGGTGCGGTTGGTGGTTTCGATACGCCGCGTGCTCGCTGCGCTCGCTCGGGGCTACTCAACCAGCGGGTGGGGCGGGTGCTCGCTGCGCTCGCTCGGGGCTACTCAACCAGCGGGTGGGGCGGGTGCTCGCTGCGCTCGCTCGGGGCTGCTCAACCAGAGGGCGTGCTCGCTGGCTGCTCAACCAGCGGTCGGGGCTACCTGCGCTGGTGCGGCAGGCCGAGGGCGAGCATCGCAATGATGTCGCGCTGGATCTCGTTGGTGCCGCCGCCGAACGTGAGGATCAGCGACGTGCGCTGGAACCGCTCCAGGCGACCGTTCAGGTGCGCGCCGGTGCTCCCGGTCCGCAGCGTCGCGGCCGGTCCGACGACCTCCATGAGGAGTCGGTAGGCCTCGGTGGCGAACTCGGTGCCGTAGACCTTCGTCGCGGAGGCGTCGGCCGGGCTCGGCGATCCGCCGGAACTCGCGACCGAGGCGATCTTCCAGTTGATCAGCTTGAGGAACTCGACCTTGGCGTGGACGCGGGCCAGGTTCTGCTGCACCCATGGGGCGTCGATCACCCGATGGCCGTCACCGGTCTTGGTCTGCTGAGCCCACGCGATCGTCTCGCGCAGGGCGGTCTGGATCGGCGCCGCGCTGCAGAGCGCGACCCGCTCGTGGTTGAGTTGGTTGGTGACCAGCGGCCACCCGCCGCCCTCCTCGCCGACGATCGACGACGTGGGGACCCGGACGTCCTGGTAGTAGGTCGCGCTGGTGTCCACCCCCGACATGGTGTGCACCGGCGTGTAACTGAAGCCCTCGGCGGTGGTGGGCACGATGAGCATCGAGATGCCCTTGTGCTTCTTGCCGCCCGGTTCCAGCGTCGACGGATCGGTGCGACAGGCCAACCAGATGTAGTCGGCGTAGGCGACCAGACTGGTCCACATCTTCTGGCCGTTGATGACGTAGTCGTCGCCGTCGCGGACCGCGGTGGTCCGCAGTGCGGCGAGGTCGGTGCCGGCGCCCGGCTCGGAGTACCCGATGGAGAAGTGCAGTTTGCCCGCCGCGATCCGGGGGAGGAAGTACGCCTTCTGCTCGTACGACCCGTAGTTCATGATCGTCGGCGCCACGGAGTTGATCGTGAGGAACGGGACGGGTGCACCCGCGATCGCCGCCTCGTCGGTGAAGATCAGCTGGTCCATCATCGACCTGTTCTGGCCACCGAACTCGGTGGGCCAGCCCAGGGCGAGCCAGCCGTCGGCGCCCATCTGCGCGACGACGTCACGGTACGCGTCGCCCTCGCCGAGTTCACCGTCGCCGCCGGACAGGGCGGCACGACGTTCCTCGGTCATGAGGCCGGAGAAGTAGTCGCGGAGTTCCCTTCGGAGCTCGGCTTGTTGGTCGGTATAGGCGATGCGCATCGACACTCCAAGGGGTGGATCGGCTAGCGTCCGGTCCCGGCTTATGGTCAAGTTGACAGACGAAGTGCTCGTGCACTTCTGAAACACGTTCTAACCTGTTCTCACAGCCCAGTCAACAGGTGACCCATCGACGAGGAGACGGTTCCGATGCGTATCAAGGCAGATTTCGACCTCTGCGAGTCCAACGCCATCTGCGTGGGGATGGCTCCGGACTTCTTCGATCTGGATGACAACGACTACCTGGTGATTCTTCAAGAAGACATCCCCGCGGACCGTGTCGAGGAACTGCGTCAGGTCGCCGCCAACTGTCCGAAGTCGGCGCTGACCGTCGTCGAGGACTGACCCGAGCGAAAACGCCGATCTGTTCCATCCATCCGCGAATCATGCTAGAACAGGTTCTAGTTTTAGCTCAGGAGGAAATCGGGTGGGTTACACGTTGGACGGTCGCGTCGCGGTCGTCACCGGTGCAGGTGCTGGTCTCGGTCGTGCGGAGGCCATCGGATTGGCGGCCGAGGGGGCCACGGTCGTCGTGAACGACCTCCCCGCGGCGCTTGATCAGAGCGACGTGATCGACACGATCACCGCCGCCGGCGGCCGCGCGGTCGCGGTGCCCGGCGACATCGGCGACTCGGCCACCGCCGCCGCCATCATGACGACGGCGACCGACCAGCTCGGCTCGCTCGACATCGTTCTGAACAACGCCGGCGTGGTGCGCGACAAGATGCTGTTCAACATGACCGACGACGAGTGGGACCTGGTGATCCGCGTACACCTGCGCGGACACTTCCTGCTCACCCGCAATGCGGCGGCCCACTGGCGCGCGGCCTCCAAGGAGGCGGGCGGCCCGGTGTACGGCCGGATCATCAACACCGCCTCGGAGGCCGGGCTGCTGGGTCCCGAAGGGCAGGCCAACTACGGCGCCGCGAAGGCGGGTATCACCGCACTCACGCTGTCGGCCTCGCGTGCCCTCAAGCGATACGGCGTGCGCGCCAACGCGATCTGCCCGCGGGCGCGGACCGCGATGACCGCCGCCGTCTTCGGCGACGCACCCACCGACGGAGTGGACCCTCTCGATCCCGAGCATGTCGTGCGGCTGGTCACCTACCTCGCCGGCTCCGACTCCGACGCCGTCACCGGTCAGGTGTTCGTCGTCTACGGTCCCAAGGTCACCCTGATGGCCGCGCCGACCGTCGACGAGGTCTTCGTCGCCGAGGGTGATGCGTGGTCCGCCGAGGACCTCGCGAAGACCCTGACGGGACACTTCGCCGACCGCGATCCGGGACGCACATTCTCGGCCAGCGCTCTGGTCAACTGACCAATTCAGCTCGATTGTGCGTGATAGGTTTCGCGATGGTGCGAGGGTGAAGGGGGTTGGGCGATGCTGAGCAAACTGGCCACACCCCTCAGTGGAATCGGTGATTTCGTGGCGCTCGGCGTCGAGTCGGCGCGCGAGCTGTTCCACCGTCCGTTCCAGTGGCGGGAGACCGTCGAACAGTCCTGGGCGATCGCCCGCGTGTCGATGGTGCCCACCCTCCTGGTCGCCATCCCGTTCACGGTTCTCGTCAGCTTCACCCTGAACATCCTGTTGCGCGAGATCGGCGCGCAGGACCTGTCCGGCGCGGGTGCCGCTCTCGGCACCGTCACCCAGATCGGCCCGATCGTCACCGTGCTGATCGTCGCCGGTGCCGGCGCCACCGCGATCTGCGCCGACCTCGGCGCCCGGACCATCCGCGAAGAGATCGACGCGATGAAGGTGCTCGGCATCAACCCGATCCACCGGCTGGTGGTCCCGCGCATCGTGGCCTCCACCGGGGTGGCCTTGCTGCTGAACAGCCTCGTCTGCACGATCGGCATCGGCGGCGGATTCATCTTCTCCGTCTACCTCCAGGATGTGAATCCCGGTGCGTTCGTTGCCAACCTGACCCTGCTCACCGGGTTCGGCGAGCTGATGATCTCGATGGTCAAGGCCGCTCTGTTCGGTCTGTTCGCCGGGATGGTCGGCTGCTACCAGGGACTCAACGTCAAAGGCGGCGCGAAGGGCGTCGGCGATGCCGTCAACGAGACCGTCGTGTACTCGTTCATGGCGCTGTTCGTCGTCAACGTCGTCGTGACGGCGGTCGGTCTCAAGGCAACGGCGGGCTGATCGATGGTACTTCCGTTCACCACCCGGTTCCGGACCGCGCGCGTCGCGGCCAAGCGAGCCGGCGAGGACTGGGATCAGATCGGCGACCAGGCGCTGTTCTACTGGGACAGCGTCGTGTCGATCCCGCGTGCGATCAAGCACTACAAGAAGGAGACGCTGCGGCTCATCGCCGAGATCTCCATGGGCACCGGCGCGCTGGCGATGATCGGCGGCACCGTCGTGGTCGTCGGGTTCCTGACCCTCTTCACCGGCGGCACGATCGCCGTCCAGGGTTACAGCTCGCTGGCCAACATCGGCGTCGAGGCCCTCACCGGCTTCTTCTCGGCGTTCATCAATGTGCGCATCGCCGTCCCGGTGATCTCCGGTATCGCCCTCGCCGCGACCATCGGTGCGGGCGCGACCGCGCAGCTCGGTGCCATGCGCGTCTCGGAGGAGATCGACGCGCTCGAGACGATGGCGATCTCGTCCATCCCGTACCTGGTGTCCACGCGCATCATCGCCGGGCTGATCGCGATCATCCCGCTCTACGCGCTGGCGTCACTGGCGTCGTTCCTCGCGAGCCGCTCGGCGACGGTGTTCCTCTACGGACAGTCGCCCGGCGTGTACGACCACTACTTCGACACGTTCCTCATCCCGTCGGACATCCTGTGGTCGTTCGTGCAGGCGATCTGTATGGCGGTCGCCGTCATGCTGATCCACACGTACTACGGCTACAACGCCTCGGGCGGGCCGGTCGGCGTCGGTGTCGCTGTCGGGAACGCGGTCCGCGCATCGCTCGTTGTTGTGGTCGTGATCACACTTCTGACCTCCCTCGCCATCTATGGCGCCGACGGCAAGTTCAACCTGGCGGGCTGAGCGATGAGCAGGAGACAAGAGCGTTCACGGGCGACCCGCCGGACGGCGGCGGTGGTCATGGTCGCGGTGCTGCTGGCCCTGATCATCGGGGCCAGCGCGTCGTTCCTCGGTGCTTTCCAGGGAACCCAGCAGGTCACCCTCGTGGCTCCCCGGGCCGGCCTGGTGATGAACCCCGACGCCAAGGTCAAGCTGCGCGGCGTCGAGGTGGGGCGCGTCGCGGAGATCACCGAGCGCGGGGGCGACGCGATCCTCACCCTCGACATCGCCGACGGTGATATGGCGAAGATCCCCGCCAATGTGGCCGCCGACATCAAGTCGAACACCATCTTCGGCGCCAAGGCCGTCAACTTCGTGGTGCCCGGCGAGCCGGAGGGCACGCTGACCGCGGGTGCCGAGATCCCCGCCGACCGCGTCGTCGTCGAACTGAACACCGTGTACCAGCAGCTCGTCTCGGTGCTCGCACAGCTGCAGCCGGAGAAGCTCAACGCGACGCTCGGTGCGATCGACACCGCGCTGCAGGGGCAGGGTGAGGAGATCGGCGTCGCCCTCGAGCAGCTGACCGCACTGCTCGGCAAGACCAATCCCCATCTGCCCGCGCTGAACCGGCTGTTCCGGGAAGGTGCGACCGTCACCAACGTGTACGCGGACTCGATGCCGGATCTGCTGCGCACCGTCGACAACTTCACCGTCGTCGGGAACACGTTGGTGGACAACACGTCCAACCTCGACGCCCTGCTCATCAATGCCACCGGGATGGCGAACACCATCAACGGGGTCATCGCGCCGTCGAAGAACACGCTCATCGGTGCGCTGTCCGACCTCGATCCCATTGCCGCGCTGCTCGGTTACAACGCGCCCGGGATCAAGTGCTTCCTGACCGCGAGTGCGGTCGCGTCGGAGGTCGCGGCACCGTTCCTCGGTGAGCGCAACGGCATGCTGATGCTCGACGCGAGCATCCTCCCCGGCAAGGATCCGTATCAATATCCGTACGACCTGCCCCGTGTCGGGGTAGAGGGCCCGCCGACGTGCCAGGGCGGGCTGGGTGATCCGGCGACCAAGGTGCACGCGCCGTTCTACGTCGGAAACAATGCGCCGCAGCCCTATCAACCCAGAACCAAGCCGAAGGCGAACTCACAGAAGCTGTTCCAGATCCTGTTCGGAGAGCCCCCCCGTGGATAATCGCGCCCGCGCGTTCCGCGCGACCCTGATCAAGCTGGGCGCCTTCACGGTGGTGATGGTCCTGGTGTTCGTGGCGCTGGTGGTCGTCTTCAGCCGATACCGCTCCGGGGCGTCGAACGAGTACAGCGCCGTCTTCACGAGCGCCTCGGCGATGCAGTCGGGCAGCAAGGTCAAGATCGCCGGCGTCGAGGTCGGGTCCGTCGGCGGCGTCGAACTGAACCGTGACAACGACGCCGTCATCACCTTCAGCGTCGACCAGCAGTATCCGCTACCGGAATCGGTCCGCGCGCTGATCCGATACGAGAACCTCACCGGCGACCGGTATCTCGAGCTGCAGCAGGGGACCGGCGACACCTCCACCTTCCTCGCCGACGGCGCCCAGATCCCGGTCGCCCAGACCGAGCCCGCGCTCGATCTCGACAAGCTCGTCGGTGGCTTCAAACCGCTGTTCCGGACTCTGGACGCCGACGAGGCCAATGCGCTGACCAGCTCGCTGATCGCGGTGTTCCAGGGACAGGGCGGCGCGTTGAACACGCTGCTGGAGAACACCTCGTCGTTCACCAACACGCTCGCCGACCGCGACGAACTGATCGGCGACGTCATCGACAACCTCAACACGACCCTCGCCACGCTCGACGGCGACCGCGAGGGCCTAGACACCAGCGTCGACCTCCTGCAACAACTGGTGACCGGGCTCGCCGAGCAGAAGGGCACCATCGGCAACGCGCTGACCCAGACCTCCCGTGTCACCAACGGTCTCGCCGACCTGCTGGGGACGACCCGCCCGACCCTGCAGTCGATGGTGACCAACACCGGTCGGGTCTCGGAGGAGCTGCTGGCCGCGGAACCCTTTGTCCGCAACCTGATCTCACGACTCCCCGAGGACTACAAGACGTTGTCGAACCTGGGCTCCTACGGCGCGTGGCTTCAACTCTACTTCTGCCGCATCCGGCTGATGCTGCCGGCGCCCGGTGGCCAGACGATCCTGTACACGTCGAACAACGTGATGGGCAATACCACGACGGCCGGCGGAAGGTGTGACGGCTCATGAGTCTTCCGTTCGGGGGCCTGTTCTCGAGCCGCAGATCCGAATCCGACGAGGCCGACGTCGCCCGCGAGGTGAAGCGCGGGCAGCGCAGCCGCGCCCAGGTCGGCGTCATCGGCATCGTCGTGATCGGTCTGGTGGTGATCACCGCCATGCAGATGGACAAGTTGCCCTATCTCTCGCCGATCAGCACCTACAGTGCCTATTTCGACGACGCCGGCGGACTCGCCAAGGGCGACATCGTGTCCGTGTCCGGGGTCCAGGTGGGCACGGTCGAGTCGATCGAATTGGCCGGTACCGACGCCGGGACCAAGGTCAAGGTCGGGTTCCGCATGGACGACACCGTCGAGATGGGGTCGGACTCCCAGGCCGCGATCCGGACCGAGACCGTCCTGGGCCGACGCAATCTCACGGTCATCCCGCACGGAGGCGACCGGATCAAGCCCGGTGGCTCGATCCCGGTCGGCAACACGATCTCGCCGTATTCGCTGCAGGACGCACTCGAAGGAGCGACCGACACCGTCGCCGACACCGACACCGACCAGCTCAACGAGGCGCTCAACACGCTGACGATCACGTTCTCCGAGACACCGGATCAGGTCCAGGGGGCGGTCAACGGTGTTGCGCGGCTGTCGAAAGCGGTCGCCGACCGCGACAAGGAACTGCGGGCGCTGCTCGCCAAGGCCAACCAGGTGAGCAAGATCGTCGGCGACCGCAACGAACAGATCAACCGGTTGCTCATCGACGCCAACGCGCTCGTCGGGGAGATCGAGATGCGGCGCTACGCGCTCAACCAGCTGATCAAGGGGATCGGTGACGTCACCGCTCAGCTGCGGGGCTTCATCGCCGAGAACAACGCGCAGCTGACGCCCGTGCTGCAGAAGTTCGACCGCGTCGCGACGATCCTCACCGACAACGAGAAAGAGCTGAAGGAGACGATCGACCGTCTCGGACCGTTCGCGAACACCCTCGGCGAAGCAGTGGCGTCGGGCCCGAACTTCGATTCCCTCGTCGGCGTGAACACCTTCGGCGACTACACCGCGGTGTTCCTCAACGCCCTGCGCGGTCGGTACCCGCAGCTGTGGCAGTCGCTGATGTACACGGGCAACCCGCTGCTTCCACAGGGCTGGAGCCTGGGACCTCCAGCGGGTAGCGATACGCCGCGCGGACCACTGCCCAGCCCGACCTATCCCACGCCCGCGCCGACCACGAGGGGGAGGTGACATGACCGTCGGAAGTATGTCCATCGGACGCAAGGTGCTCTTCGGGGTACTCGCCGTGATTCTCGCGGTCGCCCTGGTCCTCGTGGGCTGGAAGGTGTTCACCAAGTCGACGACGAATACGTTCACCGCCTACTTCGCCGGGGTCGCCAGTCTGTACAAGGGGGACCCGGTCCGGGTGCTCGGTGTGAACGTGGGTAGCGTCTCCGCGATCACCCCGCGCGAGAACGACGTGAAAGTCGAACTGCGCGTGGACAAGAGCGTCGACATCCCGCAGGACGCGAAGGCCGTCATCGTCGCGCAGAGCCTGGTCTCCGGTCGGTTCGTACAGCTGACGCCGGTCTACTCCGGTGGGCCGGAGATGTCCGACGGCGCCGACATCCCGATGGACCGCACCGCGGTGCCGATGGAGTGGGACGACATCAAGGCCCAGCTCACCCGACTCACCGAGGCCATCGGTCCGCAAGGGGCCGATCCGGGCTCGGCGGCCAAGGCGGTGAACGTCTTCGACGAGAATCTCGAGGGCAACGGCGAGGCGATCAACGCGTCGATCCGGGAGGTGTCCGACGTGATCGGCACCCTCGCAGCCGGCAGCGGCGACCTGTTCGCCACCATCCAGAGTCTTCAGAAACTCACCGATGCATTGTCGGGAAGCCACGAGCAACTCGTGCAGTTCAACGGCCGGATCGCCTCGGTCAGTTCCGTGCTCGCGGACAACACGACCGAGCTCGATGAGGCGCTCAAAGGTCTCGACGCGGCGATGACCGATGTGCAGACCTTCATCGACACCAACCAGACGGCGCTGTCGTCATCGGTGGAGCGTCTGGCCGCGAGTACGAAGATCGTGGCGGACAAGGACGAACAGGTGCGTGGCGTGTTGCATTCGGCGCCCAACCAGCTCGCGAACTTCTACAACATCTACAACCCGCTTTCGGGATCCCTGTCGGGTGTCTTCGGTTTGGGGATGGGAACAAATCTCATCACTCTGTTGTGCGGAACCATGGAATCCACCAAGCGGCCGGGATCGACGATGGCGGATGTCGACAAGTGTGTGGAGATCCTGGCTCCGGTCCTGTCGTCGATCTCGATGAACTACCCACCGTTCCTGACCAATCCGGTGCAGGGTCGCAACGCCACGCCGAGCCAGCTCGAGTACCAGAACGCGAGCGTCCGGGCTCGTGCGAATGCCGGGGTCACCCGGCTCGACAACGAGACCCGTCGTGACAACCGGGGCAGCCCGCTCGAGGATCTGCTGGTGCCGTTCGGGGTGAGCGATGAGATCGGTACGACCCCGTGGTTCGCTCATCGTGGGCGCGGCGAGCCTCGCGCTCGTCCTCGCCGGATGTTCCTTCGACGGCCCCAACTCGCTCCCGGTCCCTGGAGCCGAAGGTACCGGCGGTGAATCCTACGAGATCACCGCGGTCATCCCGTCGGCGGCCGGACTGGTCAACAACGCGCCGGTGCTCATCGACGACGCGACGGTCGGCAGCATCGGCGACATCGAGGTCCAGGACTGGAACGCGCTCGTCACGATGCGGCTCAACGACGGGGTGATCGTCCCGCGCGGTTCGCATGTCATGGTCGGGCTGACCAGTGTGCTGGGTTCGACGCACCTCGAGATCGTGCAACCGGCCGAGCCCGAGGGCGGCCGGCTCGAACCCGGCGACCAGATCCCCCTGACCAAGTGTCCCGAGCAGTCCAACATCGTGACCGACCCGTCGGTGCCCGCGGTGCCCGACATCAATGCGGCACAACAGGTGTCGGCGTGTACCTACCCCAGTACCGAGCAGGTGCTGAGTTCGCTGTCGGTGGTCCTCAACGGCGGTGGGTTGTCGCAGATCGGCGACATCGTGCACGAGATGAGCGACGTCTTCGGCGGACGCGAGGAGCAGATCAAGGAGCTCATCCCGCGGTTGAACACCCTCGTCGCCGATCTGGATGCGCAGAAGGGCAACATCATCCGCGCGACCGAGGGACTCGACCGGTTGTCGCGCACCATGAACGAGCAGAAGGGCACCATCGAGCGGGCGCTCGCCGACGCCCCGCAGATCCTGCAGTTGCTCGTCGACCAGCGTCAGCAGTTCCTCGACACTCTTGGTTCGGTCGCGACGCTGTCGAAGACCGCCAACGACATCCTCGACGCCAACTCCGAGGACATCGTGACGATCGTGGAGGGGATCGAACCGGCCCTCGATCAGCTCCAGGCCGCGGGTCCCGCGATGACTCAATCGCTGAACATCCTGCTGACCTTCCCGTTCTACGAGCCGACGATCCGACAGATCGTCAAGGGTGACTACGTGAACTCCGATCTGGTGCTCGACCTCACCGTCGAACGACTGAGCAAGAGCATGTTCGCCAGCCTCGGCGTCACCGGCCCCGAGGGCGTCTTCGGACGGCCCGCAGGCGCCGCCGCGCGCGGACTGAACCCGTTCATCGCGCCCCTGCAACCGGGCGGCGAACGCGTGCCCGACTCGGCCGAACCGATTCCGGCGAACATGGTCCCGCGGGTCTCGCCGACCACGCCGGCGGCAGTCCCGGCCGCGGGAGGTGGCCGCTGATGAAGATCACGAGATTCGTCCGGATGCAGCTGATGATCTTCGCCATCGTGACCGTGGTCGCGATGGTGGTGATGGCGCTGTTCTACATCCGCATCCCGTCGATGTTCGGGGTCGGCAGTTACCAGGTGCAGCTGCTGCTGCCCACCAGCGGTGGGCTGTACCAGAACGCGAACGTCAGCTACCGCGGCGTGTACGTCGGCAAGGTCGACTCCGTGCAGCTGACCGACACCGGCGTCGAAGCGGTGCTGACGATCGAGAACAGCGCGGAGATCCCGGCTTCGTCGACCGCGTCGGTGCGCAGCGTCTCCGCGATCGGTGAGCAGTTCGTCGAGTTCACGCCGGATCCCGAGGCGGGCGAGTCCGGCGAATACCTGCAGGACGGCGCGACGGTGTCGACCGACGAGGTCCCGGTGGAGATCTCGGCGATGCTCGACCAGGCCGACCGCCTGCTGGCCGAGATCGGTGACACCCGTTTGCGGTCGCTGATGGACGAGGCGTTCATCGCGTTCAACGGCACCGGGGAGGCGTTGCAGCGCCTGCTGGACTCGATGGTGCTGTTCGTCGACGAGGCGAACAAGAACACCGACACGACAATCCAACTCGTCGAACAGGGCGCACCACTGCTGGCAACCCAGTCACGTACGGCCGACGACATCCGTTCCTGGACAAGAAACGTCACCGCGTTCACCGATCAGTTGCGGGCGAACCGGCCCGAGATCGGCGACATCCTGCGCAAGGGGCCGTCGACCGCGTCGAAGAGTCAGGAACTCTTCGAATCCCTCGGTGCGTCGTACCCGTTGCTCGTGTCGAACCTCGGTACGATCGCCAAGACCCAGGTGGTGTACCTGCCGAACTGGAAGCAGGTGCTCGTTCTCTATCCGCGACTGGTCAGTTCGTTGATCACGGCGGTGAACACCGGCACCAACCGGTTCGGTCCGAACGTGAACTTCTCGCTCGGTTTCCAGGACCGGCCGCCGTGCAACATCGGTTTCCTCCCCAAGGAGGACTGGCGTTGGCCGTCGGTGCAGACCGCCCGGGAGCTCCCGCCGGGAATGCTGTGCCGGGTGCCGCAGAACTCCAACATCGCCGTCCGCGGTGCGCGTAACTATCCGTGCGCGGAGTTTCCGGGCCGTCGCGCACCCACCCCCGCAGAGTGTGCCACAGGCTACGTACCGAAACCGGGCTCGGTCGACCCGTTCCAGAGCGGGTTGCCCTTCGGGCTGAAATGGCAGCCGGCGTCCTCCGGTACCGTGACACCGGGCACACCGAAGGACTTCGACGCGGAGCCCGCGGTGTATGCGACGACCTACGACCCGGATTCGGGCAACTTCATCGGACCCGACGGCAAGACGTACAACGCCGGGGCCGGCAGCGATGAGCAGGAACAGAGCAGTACATGGCAGACGATGATCAGCGGGACGGTCACCCCGTGACGCCGGACGGTCCCGGCACGACGTCCCCGAATCGCAGTGGCGCGGATCGTGCGGGTTCGGGCGATCGCCGGAATACGAAGCGGCCCGTGCGGTCGGCGCCGATCCGGCGTGGACGTCCGGCGGGCAAGAAGCCGTCGAAGCCGGCCGCACCGGTGCCGCCGGTCGACGAGCCCGGCACCGCGGCGGAAGACGTCGACAGCGCCTCACCGACATCCGCGGAACCGACGCAGGACGCGACGTCGACGGCGTCCCCGGCGGCTGACACCGCGCCGGATTCCGAGTCCGTCGCCGCGGAGATCGCGCCCGACCCGTCCGAGGTCGAGAAGACGGTGAGTTATCGGGAGCGCCGGCGTGCCCGGACGGCCGCGGCGTCGGCGTCCACGGGCACGCCGAAACGCAAGCGCGGCATCAGGTATCGCGGGTCGGGGCGTCGCTCACCGCGCGCCGTCGTGGGCGTTGTCGTGGCGCTTGTGGTCATCGTCGTGTGCGCCATCGCATCGGTGGTGTTCGCGCTCGGCATCGCGCGTCAGGACCGGACCGACGACCTGCGGGCCGAGTATTCCGCGTTCGCTTCGCAGGTTCTCGTGAACCTGACCAGCATGAATCCCGACACCGTCGACCAGACGCTGACGTCGGTCCAGGAGGACACGAGCGGCAAGGTCAAGCAAGAGGTCGAGAACAACATCCAGCAGGTGGCGGCCCTTGTCCGGGACGGCAAGCTCGAGACCCGCTCGCTCATCCTCTCGTCCGCGGTGACCAAGGCCGAACCTGACGAAGGCTCGGTCATCATGGTGTTCGGCTGGCATCAGCGATCGCTCGACGGCGAGGTGCCGTCACAGGAGAAGGTGTTCCGCTGGCGGGTGGACATGACGCGGATCAACGGCGACCTCAAGATGACCGACTTCGAGTGGGTGGCGTGATGTCGGCCCGCTCCGAGTCCGCGCCCCGATCCGAGCCCGCGCCGAAGTCGACCGGATCTCGATTCGCCCTGCGCAAGGGGCGCCTGGGTCTGATCGCACTCGGCGTGGTGCTGGTCGCCGCGATCGCCGTGACCGCATTTCTCGGCTTTCGCTTCACCCAGGGCCGCGGGATCGAGGACGCTCGCGCATCGTCGCTGGCGGCGGCCCGGGACTACGCGACGACGATGTTCGGGTACAACGCCGAGAACGTCACCGAGCACATCGACCAGTCGATGAGTGTGCTCACCGGGCCGGCGAAGCCGGAGTACACGAAGCTGATCACCGACAACAATCTCGCCGCCGAGGTGCGCAAGCAGTCGGTGGTGTCCGAGGTGACGATCCAGGACGCGGGTGTGGTGACCAACACCCAGGACACCTCGCAGGTCCTGATCTTCATGAACCAGTCGGTGACCCGCGGCAACAAGGAGCTCGTGAGCATCAATCCGTCGCGGCTGACCTTCGACATGAAACGCGAGGGCGACCGTTGGATGATCAACTCGATCGAGGTGATCACCGACGACACGTTCCGATCGAAGATCGAGGTCGTCGAGTCATTGCCGCCCGACGCGAAGCCGCTGCCCGGCCCGAGCTCGGCACCCTCCGGTGCGCCGTCCCCGGCTCCCGGCCCGTCCGTGGCGCCGGTGCCGACTCCCTGACCGCCTTAATCCGTTGCGGCCCCCCCGAATCGGGCGTACGTTCGCGGGTACACAAGGAAGGAGGTGGTCTGATAGTGATTTCTCATCGGACATGTGAGGTGACCATCCGTTAGCAGTTGACCGTGTGGCATTCGTGTCGCACCGAGGCGGGATTCCCGCCGGTCGGCGCAAGCGAATACCAGGTGGTCACCCGGCCCCCGTATCCCGACCCGGTCCGGTCGGCACAGGCCCTTCGAGGGCGGTGCGGGGGCCGTTCCATGTCTGCTGACGGGTTCATTCCGGGAATACCCCTACAGGGTAGACGTACCCCTGGCGTTCATACCCTAGGGGGGTATATCCTCGACCTCATGAACACGCACCACGACCATCCGCCGACAACGCCGGCACCGGCCGACCACGCGCA
Source organism: Gordonia hongkongensis (assembly GCF_023078355.1). Taxonomy (NCBI): domain Bacteria; kingdom Bacillati; phylum Actinomycetota; class Actinomycetes; order Mycobacteriales; family Gordoniaceae; genus Gordonia; species Gordonia hongkongensis. The sequence goes on along the minus strand of NZ_CP095552.1, from coordinate 4,259,767 downwards.
CCGCCCCCAGGTCGATCCCGGGCACGACGGCCACGAGAAGCACGCCGATCACACCGGCCACGGCGGACATGACAGCCACGCGGGCCACGGCGACCACGTCGCGCAGTTCCGGCGACTGTTCTGGATCATGCTCGTGCTGGCGGTCCCGACCGTGGCCTTCAACGACATGTTCGCCGACATCCTCGGCTACGGTCTGCCCGACGCGGAGTGGGTCCGGTGGGTGTCGCCGCTGCTCGGCACAGTTCTCTATGTGTGGGGCGGGCGCCCGTTCCTCGTCGGCGCGGCCGCCGAGCTCCGAGCTCGTCGCCCGGGGATGATGCTTCTGATCTCCCTCGCGCTCACCGTCGCCTTCGTAGCCTCCTGGGGTTCGACGCTGCACCTGTTCGACCACCACCTGAATTTCTGGTGGGAGCTGGCACTGCTCGTCGTGATCATGCTGCTCGGCCACTGGATCGAGATGCGCTCGCTGGCCCGGACGACATCGGCTCTCGACTCACTCGCCGCGCTCCTTCCGGACGAGGCCGAGAAGGTCGTGGGCAGCGACATCATCTCGGTATCTCCCGAGGAACTGGTCGTCGGCGACGTGGTCGTCGTCCGGCCCGGCGGGTCCGTGCCCGCCGACGGCGCCATCGTCGACGGTTCGGCGAGCATGGACGAGTCGATGGTCACCGGGGAGTCGGCACCCGTTCGGCGGGAGGTCGGTGACGTCGTGGTCGCCGGCACCGTCGCGACCGATTCCGGACTGCGGGTCCGCGTGACCGCGACCGGCGACGACACCGCGCTGGCCGGGATCGGACGCCTCGTCGCCGATGCGCAGGCATCGTCGTCACGGGCCCAACGACTCGCCGATACCGCGGCCGGGTGGCTGTTCTGGTTCGCACTCGGCGCCGCGGTCCTCACCGCGATCGCCTGGACCGCGGTCGGATCGCCCGACGAGGCCGTCGTTCGCGTGATCACGGTGCTGGTCATCGCATGCCCCCACGCGTTGGGACTCGCGATCCCGCTCGTCGTCTCCATCGCCACAGAGCGGGCCGCGCGTGCCGGGGTCCTGATCAAGGACAGGCTCGCCCTCGAGTCGATGCGCAACGTCGACGCCGTGCTCTTCGACAAGACCGGCACCCTGACGAAGGGAGAACCGACCGTCCTCGAGCTCGAACCGGCTCCCGGGCAGGACCGGCGTCGAGTGCTGACCCTCGCGGCCGCCGCGGAGGCGGGCAGTGAGCATCCGCTGGCCTCGGCGATCGTGCGGGCCGCTCGAGATGAGGGAATCGATCTGCCCGTCGCACAGGACTTCTCCTCGTCGCCTGCGGTGGGGGTGTCTGCATCCGTCGACGGCCACGGGGTCCGGGTGGGTGGACCCAACCTGCTCGCCGAGCACGGCCTCGACGAACTGCCCGTCGCGTCGTCGTGGCGGGAGCAGGGGGCGATCATCCTGCACGTGCTCGTCGACGATCGTGTCGTAGGGGCGTTCCGGCTCGCCGACGAGGTCCGTCCGGAGTCGCGTGTGGCCGTGGACGAACTCCACGCTCTCGACGTGCAGGTCGTGATGATCACCGGCGACGCGCAGGCGGTGGCCGACGATGTCGCCGGCCGGTTGGGCATCGACCGGGTGTACGCCGGGGTCCGGCCCGAGGACAAGGCCGCCATTGTCGCGGACCTGCAGCACGAAGGTCGTCGCGTCGCGATGGTCGGCGACGGCGTCAACGACGCCCCCGCACTCGCGCAGGCCGACGTCGGGATCGCGATCGGTGCCGGCACCGACGTGGCCATCGGCTCGGCCGGCGTCATCCTCGCCTCCTCTGATCCGCGATCGGTCCTGTCGGTCATCGAGCTGTCGCGTGCCGGCTACCGGAAGATGGCGCAGAACCTCTGGTGGGCAGCGGGTTACAACCTCATCTCGGTGCCGTTGGCGGCCGGGATCCTGGCGCCGATCGGGTTCGTCCTGCCCATGAGTGTCGGCGCGATCCTGATGTCCGCCTCGACGGTGGTCGTGGCGTTGAACGCACAGCTGCTGCGTCGACTCGATCTGCGTCCCGGTTCCATCCGAAACCGGTCCGGGCGCAGGTAGGGCAGCGCTACGAGATTCGCGTAGCGCAGTACTCGCGAAACCGCGGCGTGAAACCGCTGGACTGGGAGCACAGCACAGTCCACGGCGCCCGCCGGGGCGTCGAGAGGGAGAAGAAGACATGGTGACCATGCATGTCGCCGCGGCGGTCGGGACGCAGGATCGCGATCGCATCGAACCCGTGGTGGGCGAGAACTACTGGACCCCGGGCGACCCGGACTTCGGGACGGCGTCGGCACCCCGATTCGCGTTCGCCGACCCGCACGCCGCCGGCTTGTTCCACGCCGAGGACCTGTCGCGGGAGCCCGGTGACCGCATCGCCGTCCACAACCGCGGTGTGCACGACGTGGCTGCCGTGGTCCTGCTCGAGGATGGCCGGTCGTATGTCGAACTCTTGACTCCCGGTTCGGAAATCGCTCTGCCGGAGGTGGATTCGCTCACCTACCTCCAGGCCCCCCGCACCGCTGCCGGCCGGCCGGTTCTGTACGGCGCGGTGTGGGTGCGCGACGGGCGGGTGATGCCGGTGACGGTTCCGATCCCCACCCGCCGCGAGTTCCTCGACCAGCGATATCTCACCCCGTGGAGCGCGGAGTGGAACGGCGGTGTCTCCGGTCGGCACATGCTCGATGCCGCGGCGGCCGGTGTCTCGTACCAGTACCGGACGGGCGGCTCGACGTTCGTCGTACGCAACTCGGGCAGCGACTGGATCGGGGTGGTCCATCGGTCCGGCACGGAGTTCACCTTCGTCGAATGCCCACCGGGTGGGCGTGCCGTCTTCGAACTCTCCCCGCAATCCGCCCGCGCCGAGGTGTTCTCGGTCGTCGGTCGCCGGGGCGGCGGCACGGCCGGGCACGCACCGTACATGTCGAGGTCGGGAACCGTGCATCCCGGTTGGGCGGGTCGGCCGGGGGAGGTCACCGCCTACGGTTCGGTCGTCGTCATGCTCGGCGCGCCGGTGTACAGCGCACTGCCGAAACGCAATCTGTATCTTGCGTTCTCGGATCGGCGGCCCTTCGAGGCGCGCTTCGCTCGCACCTCAGGGAGCAGGGGGAGCCGCCGGGAGCGAAGCGAGCGGGGCGAATGTGCGAGCCGTCGGGAACAGGGCGCGCGTCCCTGCCGCGGGTTCCGTCGATGAGGTGGGTCAGCCGACGTGGCGGCGCAGCTTGGCGGAGAGCCGTGGGGTGAGGTCCCCGTCGGCGTCGACGCGCTCCTCGACGTAGGCGAGGTCGCCGTCGGCGACGAGTCCGTACAGGCGTTTGGCGCCACCGGTGCGTTGACCTGATTCGGCCTTGATGACGACGTCGGTGGCGAGTTCCCAGGTGGTCTGGTTCAGGGGAGTGCCGTAGAAGAGTTCGATCGAGCCCTCGGCGTGGGCGAGGAGCAATTCGATGGTGTCGTCCTCACCGATCCGCCAGAACCCGGACTCGCGGAGGTCGGGCCGCTGGTAGGCAGCGTCGTCGTCGATCACCCACGAGCGGGACTCCCAGGTGAGGAAGTTCTGGCCATCGTGGGACACGACGATCTGCTGAGCGAAGTGATAGTCGGTGTCCGACTGGGGATCGTGGCCTTCGCCCTCGCCACGCCATACGCCGACGAGCGGCAGGAGTGCGAGGAGGCCGGGATGCAGGTCCGCGCCGAGGCGGAGGTTCGCGGTGTCGGCCGGGAGCGGCAGATCATCCCATGTGGGGACGTTGCGTTCACGGCTGCCGGACTCCACCGCCCGGGCCTCGGCCTGACTGATCGCCTCGTCGCCCGACCGGCGGGCGTCGGCGGCGAACCCGTCACCGGATGACTCCGCGCCGGCGGGGCCGTCCGCGGCCGGATCTCCGGGTGAGGACGTCACGACTCGTCGGTCACCAGACGGTACAGGGTGTAGACACCGAACCAGGTGATCAGCACAGCGGCCAGGATCAGCAGGATTTCGAAGAAGAGGACCACGAGGGAAATTCTAACCCCGGCGTGGTCAGGGCGCCGTCGAGGGGTGGGCCCTTCGTGACGGTCGCAGGCTCCCTCCTCAGGGGGCGGCGGTGGCGGTCGCAGGCTCCCTCCTCAGGGGGCGGTGACGGTCGCGGGCTCCCTCCTCAGGGCGGTGAGAACGAGACAGCCCGGTCACCGCGGGTGCGGTGACCGGGCTGCCGGGTCGAGCGTGGCGTCACTTCGAGACGGTGATGTCCTTCTCGTGGATGCCGGGGCCCTCGGGGCTGATCGTCACGTCGCCGTTGCCCACCGCGGACAGGGCGCGCAGCGTCCAGGTGCCGGGGGCGGCGAAGAAACGGAAGTCGCCGGTGGGCGATGCCACGACCTCGGCGGTGAACTCACCGGTCGAGTCGAGCAGACGCACGAAGGCGCCGGCGACGGGCGAACCCGAGCCGTCGGTGACCTGTCCGGTCAGGACGGTCTCCTTCTCCACGTCGACGCCTGCGGGCAGCTTCTGTCCCTGCTTGGGTGCAGCACACATATCTCTTACTTTCCTTCTCCGAGTTCGATCGGGACGCCGATCAGCGAGCCGTACTCGGTCCAGCTGCCGTCGTAGTTCTTGACGTTCTGCTGGCCGAGCAGTTCCTTCAGCACGAACCAGGTGTGGCTCGACCGCTCGCCGATGCGGCAGTACGCGATGGTGTCCTTCGAGCCGTCGAGTCCGGCCTCGCCGTAGAGCTCCTTGAGCTCCTCGTCGGACTTGAAGGTGCCGTCCTCGTTGGCGGCCTTGCTCCACGGCACGTTGATCGCGCTCGGGATGTGACCGGGACGCTGGCTCTGCTCCTGCGGGAGGTGGGCCGGCGCGAGGATCTTGCCGGAGAACTCGTCCGGGCTGCGCACGTCGACGAGGTTCTTGGTGCCGATGGCGTCGACGACCTCATCGCGGAACGCGCGGATGCTGACATCCGGCTCGCCGGCCTTGTAGGTCGTGGCGGGACGGCTGACGGCGTCGCTGGACAGCGGGCGCCCGTCGAGTTCCCACTTCTTGCGGCCGCCGTCGAGGAGCTTGACGTCGTTGTGGCCGTACAGCTTGAAGTACCAGTAGGCGTAGGCCGCGAACCAGTTGTTGTTGCCGCCGTAGAGGATCACGGTGTCGTCGTTCGCGATCCCGCGCTCGGAGAGCAACTTGCCGAACTGTTCGGCATCGACGAAGTCGCGGCGAACCGGATCCTGCAGGTCGGTCTTCCAGTCGAGCTTGACGGCGCCGGCGATGTGCCCGCCGTCGTAGGCCGAGGTGTCCTCGTCGACCTCGACGAAGACGGTCTTGTCGGCATTGAGGTTCTGCTCAGCCCATTCGGTGCTGACCAGGACGTCGGAACGTGCCATGGCGGTGTCCTTTCGGAGTGGATCGGTGATGGTCGTCGAACAGATGGAGATGGTGGAGACGGTGAGGCGCGGGAAGGATGCCCGCGTCTCGGGGAGATGAGCACGGGTGACGGCGCATGGGAACGAGGTCGCAGACCTCGGTGGAGACGCCCCCGTTCTCATCGACGGTGTGGGCGGACCGGCTGCTCACGCAGCACGGGTGGTCACACCGTCAACGGCGAGTGCGACAACAGCAGTCGGCGACACGACAGAAGTCGATCGCCCGGCGTCGTGTGAGCAAGTACTCACGGCGCTGCTGCATGCCCACGAGGGTACAACAGAGCCGATCGAGCCCCCAACGGCCGGGGTGCTTTGCCGCCGAGGCCGGGAGAACACGGTCTGAACTGCTCAGAAGCGGTCGAGACGCACCGATGCCGGACCGGAGTCGCCGACCAGTTGGACGTCCCCGCCGAAACTCTCCGCGCGATCGGGTTCGACATCCCAGGCCATCGGCAGGCGGGGGAGCGTCAGGCTGAACCGATCGAGCACCGCGGCGCGGAATTCCGCCGGGACCTCGGCGTCGACGTGGCGTTCGGGGCCGGTGTAGAAGCCGGTCGCCCGGATGTCCAGTGCGCCGTCGACGACCGAGAGGTCGACGGACACACTCACGCGCACCTTGGGGCCGTCGTAGGACGACGCCGACGGCGGGTCGGCGGGATCGAGCCCGTCGCCCGGCGGCAGTGCGACCGTGCCGGTGAGCACGACGCCGCTCTCGCGACTGACGATGCCGTCCTGGGGCCCGCCTGCGCCCGCCGTGTCGTCCGGTCCCGGGGTGCTGACGGTCAGGTCGACGATGCGCAGATACCGGGCCAGGGTGACGGCATCGAGGCGGGTGTACGCCGAGATCGAGCCGGTGTGGAGAACATCACTCGCCGAGAATCCGCTGCCGTCGGCCACGTCGAACGGGCCGAGAGAAGCACCCAGCTCACCGCGGCAGACGCCGCGGGCGGGCGGACATCCGGGTAGTTCGACGCCGCGGGCGGCGATCGTGGCCCCGTCGAAGTGACCGGCGGACGACTGCGAGGTGAACGGGAAACCCGCGATGGTGACCTCGGGATCGAATGTCACGCGGGGGGATTGGGCGAGGGCGCGGGAGAACTGATGCTCCCCGCGAATGGCGGCCCCGACGTCCACGCCGAGCGCGACCCCCGCGGCGGCCAGGGCGGCGACCACACCGATGACAAGCACTTTCCGGATGCGCGGCATGCTCGGCCGATCACCCTCCCCGTCGTGGTCATCCGGCGGTCGTGGTCGCCTTGTTAACAGGTGAGCGCGCCGGTGGCGCTATTCTGTCACCTATCTCGCACACGTTGGTAAGGCGGCGTAAACAATCGCCGAGCCACGCGCGGGTGGCGTTCACGTCGTGGTGAGCGATCTGGATGGTCCGGGACGGGGACGAACGAGATCGGAGTGCTGGGTGGATCTCTTGTTGTTGACGGCCGACCCGAATCCGGAGTCGGTCTTGCCGTCGTTGTCGCTGCTCGCGCACACGGTGCGGACCGCTCCGACCGAGGTGTCGTCACTCATGGAGGCGGGGAACGCCGATGTGGCGCTGGTCGATGCCCGCGCCGATTTGGCGGCGGCCCGCGGGCTGTGCCGCCTGTTGGGCAGCACCGGCTCCTCGGTGCCGGTCGCGGCGGTGCTGACCGAGGGCGGGCTGGTCGCGGTCAACGCGGACTGGGGCATAGACGAATTCCTGCTGCCGGGTACCGGTCCGGCCGAACTCGATGCCCGGTTGCGCCTGCTCGTGGTCCGTACCCGCGGGGTTGCTGCGGAGGAGTCCTCGGGCAAGGTCACGCTGGGTGAACTCGTCATCGACGAGGGCACCTACACCGCACGCCTGCGCGGACGTCCGCTCGACCTGACCTACAAGGAGTTCGAGCTCCTGAAGTACTTGGCGCAGAATGCGGGTCGCGTGTTCACGCGCGCCCAGCTGCTCCAGGAGGTGTGGGGGTACGACTTCTTCGGCGGCACCCGCACCGTCGACGTCCATGTCCGTCGACTCCGCGCCAAACTCGGCAGCGAGCACGAGTCGCTGATCGGGACCGTCCGCAACGTCGGATACAAGGCAGTCCGTCCGACGCGTGGCCGGGCGCCCGCAGCGGACGCCGACCTGTCCGAGGACGCATCCGGTCCCGATGCGGTCGACACCGATGACTTCGACGACGCGCTCGACGGTCCCGATCCGTTCGACGAGGAGTTCAGTGCCAGTGCCGGGAACTGAGGACCCGCAGGTGCGTCGAGGCGCACTGCCCGACGACGTCGCTGATTTCGCTCACCGGCTGGTGCGCGAGGCGAACGCCGCCGATGGTGTCGCCCCGCTCTCGGAGGGGGCGGTCACCGCGATCGACGCCCCCGAGGGTTCACCGATCGTGCACGTCTGGTCGAAGGCCGGGTACGCCGTCATCGTCCCCGGTCGCGACGGCGAGCCGGCCATGATCGAGGCGGTCGTCGACCCGGCGCACCGCCGGGAGGGACACGGCCGGGCGCTGCTCGACGCGGCGTTCGGGGCCGCGCCCGAATCGGGGTCGGGGGTCCGGGTGTGGGCTCATGGGGATCTGCCTGGTGCGGTGGCGCTCGCCGCGGCGATGGGGCTGACAAAACGTCGCGAACTGCTGCAGCTGCGCCGCCCGGTCGGACCCGGCCACGAACTCTTCGAACTCGTCGTCGACCCGACGGTCGACCTGCGGACCTATGCCGGAGCGGCCGATGACGCCGAGATCCTGCGGGTGAACAACGCGGCCTTCGACTGGCATCCCGAGCAGGGTGGCTGGTCGCCGGAGCAGATCCGTGAACGGGTTGCCGCCGACTGGTTCGATCCGGCGGGTTTGTTCCTCGCCTTCGACCGTGCCGGCGACGGGTCGGGCGGGGGAGATGGCAAGCTCCTCGGGTTCCACTGGACGAAGCGGCACGACGCGGACCTCGGCGAGGTGTACATCGTCGGCGTCGATCCTGCGGCGCAGGGTCGCGGACTGGGTCGGTTGTTGACGCTCGCCGGTCTGCATCATCTTGCGCGCGAGGGCGTCTCGCAGATCAACCTCTACGTGGAGGGTGACAACGTCGCCGCGCTGCACACCTACGAGCGCCTCGGGTTCACCCGATACGCCGTCGACGTCGCCTACGGCTGAGGCTGCCCGAGTGCGGCGCCGATGGCGTCGACGACGTCGCCGATGTGGGGCTCGCGAACCACGGACAGGTGATTGCACTCGAGACGGAGGACGTCGACGTCCCCGGTCACGATGTGCCGCCGCCACACCGACGGGTCGTCACGATTCTCGCTGCCCTGCACCACGAGCGCGCGACCGGTGTACGGGCGGGGGCGGTGCAGCCGCGCCACCCGGACGCCGAGTTCCTCGAGTGCCTGCGCGTCGGCGGTCGGCGAGGTTCTCACCACACCGGCGAGTGGAACACGAATTCGTCGGCGCCACAGTTCTTTCCGGGGGAGCGGTTCATATGTGGTGGTCGTCGTGAGAGACGGGTCGGCGCGTTTGGCGCGATGCAGCACCCGCGGTGGGACGAACGTGTCCACCACGACGACCAGATCGACATGGTGCCCGTCGGCCTCGAGGCGTCGCGCGGTCTCCAGGGCGATGAACCCGCCCAGAGAGTGGCCCACGAGGATGTAAGGCCCCTCCGGCTGGATGCGACGTAGGTCGCGGAGGTGACGCCGGACGGCGGCGTCGACCGTCCAGTCGGGGATGCCGCGGGTGTCCAGGCCATGTGGCGCGAACGCGAAAACCGAACCGATGGCGTCGAGTTCGCCGATGCGATCGGCGAATGGCACGAAGGTGAGCGCGGATGCGCCCGCGCCGGTGAAACAGAACACCGGTCGCCCGGCGCCCTCGCGCAGTTCGTCGGCGGGACCCAGTTGCGCGCGGACCTCGGCGATCGCGGCGTCGAGCAGCCGACGTCGACGCTCCGTGTAGCAGCAGACGATCACCGAGAGGGTCGGCTCTGTCCGGACTGCATCGTCGGGGACCGGATCAGCGTGCACGGCCGCGACGGGGACTGGGGTCACCGGGTCGGCCAGTGGCTCGACAGGATGGGAGGACAGCACGTTTTTCGGCCTTCGATAGCTCGGGGTCGGATGGGGTTCGCTGATGAGGCGGGGGACCGGAGGGCGTCAGGGCACCCCGACGATCCGGGCGGCGTGCCCCGCGACGGCATCCATGGCCGCGCGGATACGGGCCGGGTCGAAGACGTCGTCGCGGAATGCGGCGGTCATGGAGATCCCGCCGTCCACGAATCCGGTCGTGACCGTGATACCGGCCGCCGACGGTGGCGTGGCCACGGCGATGACGGTGGCACGCGCCGGGTCGGACCACTGCCAGCCGCGTCGGCGGCCGGGCAGGTGACCGACACTCGAATGGAGCAGCTCTGCATGGACCGGGCCCTCGGCGGGGACGCACGGGGCCGGCGAAGCCGATCCGCCCGTGCGGGCACGGCGCAGGGTCTTGACGGTGGCGAGCGCCAGGTTGGCAGCCGGCCGGCCCATCCGGGCCGACGCGGTCATCTCCCGTTGCAGGGCGGCCGCCGACGTGGTGTCGGACACCGGAAAGCTCAGTCCTGCAGAGAAATTGGCGTAGGTCCGCATCGACGTCGGCAGGTGATGGCGCGCGTCGAAGGGCAGCGTGACCATCGGGTTGAGCGCCACGCCGGCCTCGGTCAGTGCGGCGACCAGGGCGACCGTGTAGACGGCGAACAGGCCGGTTCCCGGCATCGACGCCGCCCGGCCGGACCGGATCGCTTCGACGTCGTCGGCCGGGATGTGGACATTCGCGGCCGCCGGTCGTCGGGGAGGCACCGGTCGCCGCGCAGGCACCGGCTGGACTATTTCGCGGTGTCGCCGGAAACGCAAGAGCGCCAGGGCTCGTCGTGGATCGGCCACGGTGGCCGCCGCCGCGACGAGCAGTGGGGGGACGGCGGGGCCCCGGGGCGGCAACCCCGACGGGTCGACCGCGCCGACGATCACGTCGACGATCAGATTCAGCAGCGTGAGGTCGCCGAGTCCGTGGTCGTAGTCCAGCGCGAGGTGATCACCGGCCAGCACGATCCGAAGCGGCCGGTGTGGCAGCGAGTACAGGGCCTCGAACAGGCGGGCCGGATCGGCACCCGCCGCCGGGGGTGGTGCGGCGATGACCGCGTCGGCCGCCGCGTCCGGATCGAAGACCCAGTGTCGCCGGTGCGGCGAGGGCAGGAGCCCGACCCGGGTGTGTGGACCGATTCGCGCGAGCCGGACGATCCGTTCGGCGGCGACCGCGCGGGACAGTAGAGCCAGGGGGCCGATGACGAGCGCCGCCCGGTTGTGTCCGTGCAACCGGTCGATCGCCGCGCTTCGGATACGCCGGAGCCCGCCGGGTCGGGGTGCCGGGGGGGTCGACGTGCCGGGGGTCGAATCCGGGGTTGGTGAAGGCGTTGCCATGAGTGCGATCCGCAGAACTATAGCAAGGCTTGCCTAAGTCTCGAATGTCGGGTTACGCAGATCACGTACGATCACGCCTGGGCAGGTCGCACCCCGTCTGCCTTGGCCAGTTCACCTGTCGTTCATCTTTTGGAGGGGATCAGTCCACCACGCCCCCATAGCTTTCCACTCGGACACTCCGGAGCCGACGCCAGTCGGTGCGGGGACGCGAACGGAAAGGCAACACCAGCGGTGAAAATCAATCGGAACGGCGCCCTGGCGTCGGTGTCGGCGATCGCGGCACTGACACTCGTCACGGCGTGCGGCGGTGGGGGAAGCGAACAGACTGTCAGCGGCGAGGGCTCGACCGCGCAGCAGAAGGCCATGGAGCACTTCAGCCAGGTCCTCACCGACAACAGCGACATCGTGCTCGACTACACCGGCAGCGGCTCGGGCGACGGCATCAAGAAGTTCATCGCGGGCGACGTCGACTTCGCCGGCTCGGACTCGGCCCTCAAGGACGACGAGGTCACCGACGCCACCGCACGTTGCAACGGCAACGCCCCCTGGCACCTCCCGCTGGTCGTCGGCCCCGTCGCGGTCGCCTACAACCTCGACGGTGTCGAGGACCTCAAGCTCAACCCCAGCGTCATCGCGCAGATCTTCAACGGCAAGATCACCACCTGGAACGATCCCAAGATCGCCGCGCTGAACCCCGGCGTGACGCTGCCCACCACCGACATCGTGCCGGTGTACCGCTCGGACAGCTCGGGCACCACCGACAACTTCCAGCGCTTCCTGGAGAACTCGGCCCCCGCTGACTGGCCGTACGAGCACAGCAAGGAATTCGCACCCAAGGGTGTCGGTTCCGGTGCCTCGAAGTCGACCGGCGTCGGCGACACCGTCAAGAAGACCCCGGGTTCGATCACCTACGTCGAGTGGGGCTTCGCCACCGAGAACGACCTCGGTGTCGCTCAGATCGACTTCGGCGCCGGCCCGGTCACGCTGAACGCGGAGAGCGCGGGCAACGCCCTCGAGTCGCTGGCCTTCGCCGATCCGGCCAGCAAGGACCTCGTCGTCGACACCGACGCCCTGTTCGCTTCGAAGGCTCCGGGCGCCTACCCGCTGCTGCTCACCCCGTACTCGATCGTCTGCTCGGCGGGCTACGAGGACGAGGCCACCAGCCAGACGCTGAAGGACGCGTTCACCGCGGTCCTGAACGACGGCCAGGCCGGCCTCGAGGAGATCGGCTACGTGCCGGTACCCGACGCCTTCAAGACCAAGCTGCAGGGGACCATCGACTCGCTGTCCGGTGGGTCCGGGAACGCCTGATCAATCCCCTCTGATCACGTGCGCGGGGCCGCCTCGGTTGCGGTCCCGCGCGTGTGGTTGACACACTGACACGACATTTCGCGTGTCCACGAGACGGCGGGAAGTGGCCCCAATGACCAGAGCCGAATCACAAGAAGGACGCATGACCTCGCTGAGCAAAGAGGGTGGCGCGATCCCGCCGGACACCGGCGAATTCCAGGCCCCCGGGTCATCGCCCGACCAACCCGGATCCTCGCTCCACGCGGCCGCGCATCACCGCGTCGCCGACCGGGTGTTCCGCACCCTGGCCGTCGGCTCGGGATTCGTGGTCTCGATCGTCATCGCGCTGATCGCACTCTTCCTTCTCGCACAGGCGATTCCGTCGCTGGCGCAGAACGAGGAGAACTTCTTCACCTACACCGGGCAGTGGATCACCAGCGGAGATCAGCTCGCCTTCGGTATCCCCCAGCTGTTCTACGCAACGGTCGTGGTGTCGGTCATCGCGCTGCTGATCGCCATGCCGGTGGCGCTGGGTATCTCGATCTTCCTCACCGAGTACGCGCCGAAGCGCTTCGTCGGCCCGATCACCTACACCGTCGACCTCCTCGCGGCGGTGCCGTCCATCGTCTACGGCCTCTGGGGCATTCTCGTGCTCGGCCCGGCGCTGGTGCCGGTGAACGAGTGGCTGGTCGGCAATCTCGGCTTCCTGCCGTTCTTCCAGGAGCCCACCCAGATCGCGAACATGAGCACCGGCGGCACGCTGCTGACCGCAGGCATCGTGCTGGCGGTCATGATCCTGCCGATCATCACCGCGGTCACGCGCGAGGTCTTCATGCAGACCCCCAAGGGGCATCGTGAAGCCGCGCTCGCCCTGGGCGCCACCAAGTTCGAGGTCGTCAAGGTCGCCGTGCTGCCCTTCGGGTTCTCCGGCTACATCTCCGGTTCTATGCTCGGTCTGGGTCGCGCGCTCGGCGAGACGATGGCGCTGCTGCTCATCATCTCGACCGCCGGTCCCATGAACTTCAACCTCATGGAGAGCGGCGAGACCTTCGCGACCAAGATCGCCAACAACGCGGCCGAATTCGACTCGCCCGCCAAGACCGGTGCCTACATCTCGGCCGGCCTGACCCTGTTCGTCCTGACCTTCATCGTCAACGCCGCCGCCCGCGCGGTCGTCGCCGGAAAGAAGTGACCATGTCTGTGACCACGACTACTTCCGCGGCCGATCCGGTCAAGAAGCCCTCCGGCTTCACCCCGATGTCCGGGCGCCGACGTTTCACCGACGGGACCGTCCGTGTCGCCGTCATGGCCGCCCTGCTGCTGGCGCTGGTTCCCCTGCTCTGGTTGGTCTTCACGCTGGTGTCGCGGGGTATCGAGACGATCATCGACATCGACTGGTGGACCCAGGCCGAGCGACGCGGCGGCGCCGCCAACGCGATCGTCGGCACGCTGATGCAGACCGCCCTCGCGGCGGTCATCTCCATCCCGCTCGGCATCTTCGTCGCCATCTATCTGGTGGAGTACGCGACGAAGAAATCGCTGCTCGCGCGTGTCACCACGTTCATGGTCGACATCCTCTCGGGTGTGCCCTCGATCGTCGCCGCGCTGTTCGTCTACGCGGTGTGGCGCACCACCCTCGGATTGCCCCGCTCGGGATTCGTGGTCGCGATCGCGCTGGTGCTGCTGATGGTCCCGCTCGTGGTGCGCGCCACCGAAGAGATGCTGAAGATCGTCCCGCAGGACCTGCGCGAGGCGTCGTACGCCCTGGGTATCCCGAAGTGGAAGACGATCGTGAAGATCGTCCTGCCGACGGCTCTGTCGGGCATCGTCACCGGCGTCATGCTGGCCATCGCCCGGGTCATGGGCGAATCGGCGCCGGTCCTCATCCTCGTCGGTGCCACCCGCGCGATGAACTGGAATCCCTTCGACGGCAACCAGCAGTCGCTGCCGCTGATGATGGTGCAGCAGTACAACAACGGACCGGGCGCCTTCGATCAGGTATGGGGCGCGGCGCTGACATTGGTGATCCTCGTTGCCATCGTCTACTTCGGCGCCAAGGCGGTGTCGAAGATCTTCGCCCCCAAGACTTCCTGACCACCCACCCTTCTCGGGTCATCTTTTCCAGAACGGACCAATGACATGGCAAAGCGCCTCGACATCAAAGACCTGAACATCTATTACGGCGACTTCCACGCGGTCAAGGACGTCACCCTCGAGGTGCCGCCGCGCTGCATCACCGCGTTCATCGGCCCGTCGGGCTGCGGTAAGTCGACCGTGCTCCGAACCCTCAACCGCATGCACGAGGTCACCCCGGGTGCCTACGCCAAGGGCAGCGTGCTGCTCGACGGCGAGGACATCTACGGCAAGACCGTGGACCCGGTGAGCGTGCGCGCGACCATCGGCATGGTGTTCCAGCGGCCGAACCCGTTCCCGACGATGTCGATCCGCGACAACGTCGTCGCCGGCCTGCGTCTGCAGGGTGTGCGGAACCGATCACAGCTCGACGACGTCGCCGAGAAGAGCCTGCGCGGCGCCAACCTCTGGGAAGAGGTCAAGGATCGCCTGGACAAGCCGGGCGGCGGACTGTCGGGTGGTCAGCAGCAGCGTCTGTGCATCGCCCGCGCCATCGCGGTCTCTCCCGACGTCCTGCTCATGGACGAGCCGTGTTCGGCGCTCGACCCGATCTCGACGCTGGCCATCGAGGACCTGATGGGTGAACTCAAGAAGGAGTACACCATCGTCATCGTGACCCACAACATGCAGCAGGCCGCCCGCGTCAGCGATCAGACCGCGTTCTTCAACCTCGAGGCGGTCGGCCAGCCGGGACAGCTCGTCGAGATCAACGACACCGAGACGATGTTCTCGAACCCGACGAAGAAGGAGACCGAGGACTACATCTCGGGCCGCTTCGGCTGAGGTTCCGCAGGACACGAATAGGCCCGCTCACCCGTCCGGGGGAGCGGGCCTCGTCGTGCCGGGGGTCGTCGTGTCGGGTGTCACATGTTGAGCAGCAGGATCACCAGCAGAGCGACCAGCGAAGCGGTCACACCCAGGTACGCCAGGATCTTGCGGCGGTGGGCGGCAGCCTCTGCGTCCTCGTCGGTCACCGCATTGAAATCGGGCTCGGTCGGATAGTGCTGGGCCATGTCGCCACCCTAACGACGACCTCGGCGCGTGTGAAATCTCCCCGACGTCGTTGGGGCTCAGATATTCACCGACATGAAAAAAGGCCGAGATTCAGTGTTGGAAACTGAATTCTCGGCCTCTTTCGGTGTGGCCCTCGCTCGACGATCAGCACCGAGCGAGAGAAATCACCCCACGCTCTGGAACTGCTCCGGGGTCTTGCCCGTCGCGGTGAACACCACGCGGCGCCCGATGAGTACGGCGTGGTCGGCGAACCGCTCGTAGTAGCGGCCGAGCAGGGTCACGTCCACCGCGGCGGCGACGCCGTGCTTCCATTCGCGGTCCATCAGGACGGTGAACAGGTGGCGGTGGAGGTCGTCCATGGCGTCGTCGTCTTCCTGGAGACGAAGGGCGGCCTGCGGGTCGCTGGTCACGAGGACCTCATGTGCGTTCTTGGCCAGGGTGACGGCCAGGCGGCCCATCTCGGCGAAATAGCCGTTGACCTCCTCCGGCAGCGCCTTGGCGGGATGCCGACGGCGGGCGACCTTGGCGACGTGCAGCGCGAGAGCGCCCATCCGATCGGCGTCGGCGACGATCTGGAACCCACTCACGACTCCACGCAGGTCACCGGCGACCGGGGCCTGCAAGGCGAGGAGCGCGAAGGACTGTTCCTCCGCGCGAGCCGTCAGCCGGCTCATCCGGTCGGTGTCCCCGATGACCTCTTCGGCGATGGCGAGATCGGCCTGCAGCAGTGCCTGCGTGGCGCGCGCCATCGCGGTGCCGGCGAGCTCGCACATCTCACCCAATACCGAGGTCAGCGCCTCGAGTTGCTCTTGATAGGCGGTACGCATGGTCCCAGGATACGTGCGTGATCACTCCAGGCCGACTCCGATCGATGAACGTCCAGTGAACGTCGGGTGCAGATCCGTCCACCTGCGAGTGCACCGACACCTGAGATCACGTACAGGTGGTGTCGCCCGCGTTCGTGATGGCCAGGTCGTTGGGCAGATTGCCGGTGTTCTCCGCGGGTGCGAGCTGGTCCGCCGTCAGGGTCGCCCCGGAGGCCGGTACCGACTCGAGAGAGCCGGTGAAATCCGCACCGACGATGAGCTCGACACCCGACTTGACCGTGCGGTCGAGCTGGATGCTCGCGTTCGGGAACATCTCGGCCAGCGTCGCGGCGGCGTCGCGCTGTCCCGGCCCGTACCGCACGACGGTGTCGTCCCGGTTCTCCGACGCATCGGCGACACCCCGCACGTCGAATCCGTACGGCGTGAGCTGCTCGGACACCTCGGTGGCGAGGCCCGTCTGGCCGGTGCCGTTGAGAACCCGGACGCCGACATTGCCAGGGTTCTGCGCGGTCGCGGTCACGGGCCCGGGAGCGCCGGCGTTCGAGTCGGTGCTCGGTGCGCCGGGACTCGTCGGCGCCTTCGACGACGACGGCGGCTTCTTGCGCGCCTGCTCGCCGGGGAGCGGCAGGTCGTCGATGATGGCGTCGAAGATCGCGTCGATGTCGTCGGTGCGCGGGATCTCGTTGTTGGCGCCGTCGGTGGAGGTACCCGACGTCGGGATCGTCAGGAACGAGACGCGGCCGGCCTCGATGCCCTGCATCGACTCGGCCAGGTTGATCAGCGACTGGGTGTCGACGCCGTCGACGTAGCTGTATTCGATGAACGTGTTGACGATCCCGTTGAGTTTGTTGGGGTTCGACAGCACATTGCCCGACAGGCTCGACCGCAACAGCGACGACATGAAGAGCTGCTGGCGTTTGATCCGGCCGTAGTCGCCGTTGCCCTCCGTGCTGATGTTGCGGGCACGAACGTAATTCAGTGCGCGCCGGCCGGTCAGCTTCTGCTTGCCCGGCTTACGCAGGATCTGGCCGATCTCGTAGTCGTAGAGCGGGACCGTCGAGCAGACCTCGACGCCGCCGATCGCGCGGACGACCTTCTCGAAGCCGTAGAAGTCCATCCCGATGAAGTGGTTGATGTTGAGCCCGCTCATCGCGGTGATCACGCGAACGAGACACTGCGGACCGCCGTAGAAGTAGACGCTGTTGAGCTTGACGCCGGACTGGGCCGGCATCTCGGCGCCGTACTCACCGGTCTCGTTGTCCCACGCGTTGCACGCCGGCTGATCCACCTGCAGGTCGCGCGGGAACGACACCGCGACGACGCGACTGCGGTTGGCCGGGATGTTCACCAGGATGACGGTGTCCGAACGGGCGCCCTCGGCGTCGGCGGTGGTGCCGGCGCCGACCTTGGAGTTCTGGCCACCGCGAGTGTCCGTGCCGACGATGAGGTAGGTCTCGTCGCCGTACTGGGCATCCTTGTTCCGGATGTTCTGGTCGTCGGGGTCGACGGCGGTGACGTTGCGCCAGTTGCCGTTCCACGACTGGAGGTAACCCCAGACGAAGCCGGTGCCGACGAGTGCGAGCACGCACGCGATGGCGACCAGTATCCGTCCGGTCGCGGCCGTCTTGCGGAGCATCGCGCCCTGCCGGTCCTCGTCACGCCCGGGGTGGCGACGAGGCGCCGAACGGAGGGCGAGGGGTTCGGTGAGGTCGGGTGTGCGTTCCAGCGGAGGCTGCGGGGCCGGCGGTCCGGCCGGGCCGCCGGCGACCGGCTCCTGGGCGCGGGATTCCTCGATCACCCGCTTCTCGGTCGCGCGATCGGACAGGTCGGGCGCGGCGTCGCCGACGGTGGGGATCTTCTGGGTGACGTCGTTGTCGAAACGATGGACGGTGGTCGGGCGGTCGTCGGGCGCCGGCTGCGGAGCGGCGGGGACCCGCCCGCCCGGGGCCGACGGTGGCGCGGCACTTCCGCCGAACGGTGGCCCGGGGCGTCGGGACCGCCCGCGGGTCGACGACGGGGGCTCGCCCGTCCGCGACTCCGGGCGCGGCGGCGTCGCGCGGCGGGCGCCGGACCGGCCGGAGCCGGCGGGCGGCTCCGACGGCGACGACTCCTCCGCGTTCATCTGCTCCATAAGCTGGCGGACCGTCAGGCGAGTGCGTCCCCGGACGAAGCGATCTGCCGAGCGTGGCTCGCGGAGGCTGGGGTGCGCCGGGGGAGGGGAGCCCGGGTCGGTGGGGCCGGGTGCGTGCGGACCGGAGACGGGCTCGAAGTCGTCGCGGGAGCGTCCGGCGCGGCGACCACGACGCGAGCGATCGGCGTCGCCCACCTCGGGGTCGTCCGGGCCCGGTGTCCTACGACTCAATGCACGTTCCTCATGCCCCGTGGTCGTGTCGCGGAGTCACCGCGGATCGGGGCTCGACCAGCGCGGTGCGCACAGAATTCAGGCCACGGCGGCCGGGACCTCCGCGCAATTGTACTGATCCCACCTGAGAAAGCGTCTCAGCCAGGCGCCGGTTGTGACGGTTTTCGCAATCCGGTTCAACCGCCGGAGTGCATGATCTCGGCGCCTGCGGGGATCACGTCCTCGTCGGGGTCGTCGAGCCAGCCGTCCGGAAGCGCGACCTTCGCCGGCGAACCCTGCCGGCCGCGCGGGCCGTGACCGTCGGAGGGGAACGGCGCGTCGGCCGGCAGCTCGGCGAGCAGTTCACGCAGTTCGTCGACGCTGCCGACCAGCGCCATCCGCCGCCGGATCTCCGAGCCGGCCGGGAAGCCGCGAAGGTACCAGGCGACGTGCTTGCGGATCTCGCGGCAACCCTTCATCTCGCCGTGGTGATCGACGAGGAGCTGGCAGTGCCGGACCATGATGTCGGCGACCTCGCCCAGGTTCGGCGGCGCCGGAGCGTCGAATCCGCCGAGTTCGGCGGCGAGTTCGGCGAACAGCCAGGGCCGGCCGAGGCAACCGCGGCCGACGACGACGCCGTCGCAGCCGGTCCGACGCATCATCGCGACCGCATCGGCGGGTTCGAAGATGTCGCCGTTGCCGAGCACCGGCACGGTGGTGACGTGCTCCTTGAGGCGGGCGATCTCGTCCCAGTCGGCCTCACCGGAGTACCGCTGCGATGCGGTGCGTGCGTGGAGGGCGACGGCGGCGGCACCTTCTTCGGCGGCGATCCGACCGGCGTCGAGATGGGTGCGGTGATCGTCGTCGATACCGATCCGGAACTTGACCGTCACCGGGATGTCGGTACCCTCGGTGGCCCGGACGGCCGCCGCGACGATCTTGCGGAACAGCGTGCGCTTGTAGGGGATCGCCGACCCCCCGCCCTTGCGGGTCACCTTGGGGACCGGACAGCCGAAGTTCATGTCGATGTGATCGGCGAGGTTCTCGTCGACGATCATCTTCGCGGCTTGGTACGTGTACTCCGGGTCGACGGTGTAGAGCTGCATCGACCGCGGGTTCTCGTCGGGTCCGAAGGTCGTCATGTGCATCGTGACCGGGTGCCGCTCCACGAGCGCGCGGGCCGTGACCATCTCACAGACGTACAGCCCGGAGACGGTACCGGTACGGGCGAGCTCGAGTTCGCGGCACAGCGTCCGGAACGCGACGTTGGTGACACCGGCCATCGGGGCCAGCACGACCGGGCTGGCCAGTTCGATGGACCCGATACGTAGTGCAGAGCCGGCGCCCTCGGTGGTCGAGGGCGCCGGGTGGCTGTCGACGAGGGTGCTCAGGATGCCTGCTGCTCCCGCTTCTTGGCCTCGCGGGCGAGCGAACGGTCGCGCATCTCCTCGAAGCGGATGGTGTCCTTCTCGAGCTGCTCGAGGAAGGCGGCGAGCTCCTCGCGGGTCTTCTCGCCCTCGCTGGTGAAGTCGTCGCGTTCGAAGACGTTCCACTTGCGCAGGACCGGCATGACGACCTCTTCGAGGTGCTGGCGCAGGTCGTAGATGCCGTGCTTGGCCATGAGCACGCCGTGGCGACGGAAGTTGGGCATACCGGCGCCGGGCATCTGGAAGTTGGTCACGATGTCGGTGACGGCGCGCAGCGTCTGGTCGGGGGAGATGTCGAAGCCCGCACCGCAGATGTTGCGGTAGAAGATCATGTGCAGGTTCTCGTCGGCCGCGATGCGCTGCAGCATCTTGTCGGCGATCGGGTCGTTGCACGCCTTGCCGGTGTTGCGGTGGCTGACGCGGGTCGCGAGTTCCTGGAAGGTCACGTACGCCACTGAATGCAGCAGACCGAGCTCGTCGGCGTGCTCCTCGAGCTCGTCCACGCGTCCGGCGGCGGCCAGCATCGGGTCGTAACCATTGGTCATGTGGATCATCCGCGCCTCTTCGAGGGCGACGGGATCGACGCCGCGGGTGACCACGAGGTAGTCGCGCATGACGATGCCGTGGCGGTTCTCCTCGGCGGTCCAGCGACCGACCCAGTGGCCCCAGGCGGAGTCCATCGAGAAGTTGTCGGCGATGACACGGTGGTACGACGGCAGGTTGTCCTCGGTGAGGAGGTTCGTGATCATCGCGGCCTTGGCGACCTCGTCGAGCTGCGACTGCTCGGGGTCGTAGTCGACGCCACCCAGGGCGGCGAAGTTACGGCCCTCGTCCCACGGCACGTAGTCGTGCGGGTTCCAGTCCTTGGCGATCTTGAGGTGGCGGTTGACGTTGTCCTCGGCAACCGGGGCCAGCTCCTTGAGTAGCTCGAGTTGCGTCAGGTCGCGTGCCATATAGATGTCCTCCGAACGGTGTCCGCGTGTGTAGTCATTGCGTGTCGTCGTCGTGCGTCGTGTCGATCGATCCGCGCGCGTGGCCGGCGGCCACGACCGTGGTTCGCGACGTCGTCGTGGGGAGGCGCGCACCCCGCCCACCGAACCGTGGGGTGTCGGGCCGGGTCCCCCGCGCCGCCCCGTCGCCACTGGTCAAAGTTCTAGCGTACGGCACGCACACCGGTGTCCCAAGTCCGTCGCCTGGGTGTCGTTCACGCCCGCGCGCCGCGTTACGCAACCGGCCGGTGGTGTCGGTCACGTCGGTGCGGGCGACGCCGGAACCGGTGTTCGCGCAGGTCGGCAGGCCCTCAACCGGAACGTGGACGCGAGGCGAACATCGCGCCCGTCGTCTCCATCCACGCCGTGGCCGGCTCGTCGATGGTGCCCAGTTCGCGTGCCTTCTCACACCAGCGCATCGCCGCGCGCCCGAACTCCATCGGGTTGTAGACGTCCTCCTCGCGACTCCACCTGCCGTCGCCGGCGTAGGTGAGGATGGTGATGTTGGTGGCGGTGATGTGTGTCGAGTCGCCCGGATCGCGCATCGGGTTGTCGACTTCGCAGATGACCCGGCCGGTCGGCGCGTCGACCACATGCCACAGCGAGGGGAACCCGGTCATGTGACTGCCGGGGAACGACGTCATCGTCCGCCAGATCCAGGTCCGGATCTCCTCGCGGCCGCGCATGGTGCCCAAGGCGTGCTCGATGTAGTCGGCGTCTTCGGTGAACAGTTCGGCATAGCGATCCCAGTCCCGGCTCACGGCGATCTCGGCGACCGTGCGCTGGAACAGTGCGAAGGCCTCGTCGAGCTCTGCCGGGGTGAATTCGGCGGTCGTCGGGGTCGGGTTCTCGGTGGTTTCCATCGCCGCCGATCGTAGAGTCCGCACCGGTGTGGTCCACCGCGTTTCGCGACAATCGGTACCATTCGTCCCCAGCACAGCCACCGCACACGGATCGGTGAGGACGTCATGTACCAGGTAGGGGACCTGATCGCGGGGTACCGCGTCCTCGACGTGCTCGGACGCGGCGGCATGGGCGAGGTCTACCAGGCCGCGCACCCCCGGCTGCCGCGCGCCGACGCCCTGAAGGTGCTCCGCTCGGTCCATGCCGCGGACCCGGTCTTCCGCGCGCGGTTCGAACGCGAAGCCGACATCGTCGCTCCGCTGCACCATCCCAACATCGTGGCCGTCTACGACCGTGGTGTCTTCGACGAGTTGCTGTGGATCGCGATGGAGTACGTGCCGGGTACCGACGCGGCCCGGATGCTCGCCCGGGAATCGGCCCTCGACCCCGGTCTCGCGTGCACGATCATCGCCGGGGCGGCGGCGGGTCTGGACGCGGCGCACCGGCGCGGCGTCATGCACCGGGACATCAAGCCGGCCAACATCCTCATCACGCCGGGCGCGGACGGCGCCACCGACAGCGCCCCGGAGGCCGTCAAACTCACCGACTTCGGCATCGCCCAGGTCCTCGATGAGGTGACCCACCTGACCGGTACCGGGATCACCATCGGGACCATGCGCTACGCCTCGCCGGAGCAGATCGAGGGGTTGCGCGTCGACGGCCGGAGCGACATCTATTCTCTCGCTGCCACTGCGTACGAACTCCTCACCGGTGCACCGCCGTTCGATTCGCCGTCGCTGCACGGACTGATGACCGCGCACATGCATCACGAACCCCCGTCGGCGAGCGCCCGCAACCGGGCGCTGCCCGCCGGGGTCGACGCCGTGCTCGCGCGGGCGATCGCCAAGGAGCCGGGTCGCCGTCACCCGACGGCGGGGGAGTTCGCCGCCGCGCTCGCCGACGTCTTCGATTCCCGCGCAACGCTCATCGGCCCGGCGATCAGTCCCGGAGCCCCGACCGAGCCCCCGGCCGGGACCCCGCCGGGCCCGCACCGGCCGGTCCGGAACCGAGCCCGGGGTTCGGGCACGTCGGCGCCGGCGTCGCGGGGAGCACGGGGTACACGCCACCGCCCGTGCAATCGGGACCGGTGCAGACCTGGCCACCCGATGACGATGCGACGCAACCCACTTCCGTCCGTCGGCCTCGCCACCTCGCCGCGATCGGCATCGTGGCGGTGCTCGTCGCCGGGATCCTCGGCGCCGGAATCGGTTTCGCACGCATGTCGGCCACCTCCCTGGACACCCCCGATCCCCCGGACGTGGAGGTCACGACCACCGCTGTCGAACTGACCTGGAACGGCGTGGCCGGGGCCACCGACTACGTGGTCACCCAGAACGAGGACGTGATCTATTCCGGGCCCGCCACCGAGTTCACTGCGCCCCGGCCGGTGCCCGGCATGTATACGTATCAGGTCGCGGCGCACGACGGCGGCCGGGTGTCGGACTTCTCCCGGAACTCCGAACAGGTCGATGTCTTCATGACATGGGGCGAGTTGCAGCCCATCGCCGACCTGTACCACGACCTGATCCCGGCCACGCCGTTGAGCACCAACGGCTTCGACGCGATGCGCTGCTGGGGCGAGGACGGCGATCTCGCGTTCTCGTCGAGCAAACGCACCGTGTCGTGTACCCGCGACGCCGACGCCGCGACCGGCGACGACAGCGGGCGGGCGTCGGACCCGGGTGTGGCGGCGTATCAGGTGATCGTCGACACCTACGAGACCCCGGAGGAAGCGGTCGCGGCGGCGAAGGTGACCGCCCACGACCTCCGCGGCGTCGACTACACCACCGCGCAGGGGCACACCGGCACGCTGTACCTGTCGGACAAGCAGCGGGATCAGGGGCAGGCGATCCTCACCTTCGACGACGGCGACCACGCACGGTCGGTGGTGTGGGTGGTCGTCCCGGGTGAGCCCGCCGCCGCAGCCGGCGACGTCCTGAGAAGGCTACCGATCTGATGACCTCGCCGACACCCTCGACATCCCTTACCACGACACCGCGCTCGCCACGCCGATTCGAGTCGGGGCCGTGGCTCATCGGGCTGATCGTGCTCGTCGCCGCGGTGGTCGCCGTCGGCGGCTTCGTCGTCGTCCGGTCGGTGACCGCGCCCGACGCGCCGGACACCCCCGGCGGCCTGACCCTGCAGGCGCGACCGGGACGGGTGATCGCGTCGTGGGACCCGGTGTCCGGGGCGTCGGCCTATCAGCTGCTCCGCGGCGACGGTTACGTCGTCCACCAGGGACCCGAGACCTCCGCCGAGGACGTGAGTGTGCCTGCCGGAGAACATGATTACCGGGTCATCGCGATCCGCGCGGGTGTGTACTCCGAGCCCGGGCCCGTGCAGCGGGTCCGGACGGGCGCGAGCTGGGGGAGTTCGCGCCGCTGGTGGCGCAGTTCCCGGAGCTGCTCCCGCAGGCCCCCGACACCGCGGCGCAGTGGATGAACACCGAGTGCATTCGCCGATACTCCGGCGGCCGCGACGAGGTCGGGCCGTCGGAGACCGGAGCGGGTCAGGTGCGCACCGTGTTCGTCGTCCGATGTGCCGCGGGCTCGGTCGATCGCCCCTTCGGGGTGTTCTGGTTCGCGTCCCGAGATGCGCTGAACGCGGAGTACTCGCGTTCCTCGGAGACGTCGCGGCCGGTGCGATGGCGGCACGGGACGGGGTTGATCGACGAGAACGGACGCGGGGTCTTCAAGATCACCGACGACCCGTCGCGCGAGCTGGCCATGATCGTCGTCCTCGAAACGGATGGACAGGACATTCTGGACATGGTCGACTCGCTGCCGCTCTGAGCCGGGATCATCTGGCATCTCGACGCCGTCACGGCTGTGCCGGAACCGACCCCGCCGGGGTCGTCACGTGCGGCATGATGGCGTGGGGTGCCCACGGGGTCGGGTGCCCGACGTCGAGGGAAGGCGAATCCCATGCAGCGCTTGAGCGGACTGGACGCATCGTTTCTCCTCGAGACGCGCTCGCAATTGATGCATGTCATCGGTCTGTTCGAGATCGATCCGAGCACCATGCCGGGCGGCTACCGCTTCGACAAACTCCGCGCCGAGATGGAACGACGCATCGCTGCCATACCCGCGTTCCGGCGGAAACTCGACAACTCGTTGTTCAACATCGACCACCCGGTGTGGATCGAGGACGAGGACTTCGACATCGAGCGTCACGTGCACCGGGTCGGCGTGCCGGCCCCCGGCGGCGCAGGCGAGGTCGCCGAACTGTGCGGTCATCTCGCCGGGCAGACGCTCGACCGGGGCAAGCCGCTGTGGGAGCTGTGGATCATCGAGGGTCTCGCCGACGGCCGGGTCTGCGCGATGCTGCGCATGCACCACGCCGGGACCGACGGTGTGACGGGCGCCGAGATGCTCGCCCAGATGTGCACGCTCACGCCCGAACCGCCGGATCTCGACGCCGAGAAAGTGGGGGAGTCGGCCGGCCCGTCGTCGCGCGTCGCGATGGCCGCCGGCGGCGCGGTCAACTACTTCGTGCAGCGGCCCCTCGCCATGGCCAAGCTGCTCCCCCGCACGTTGAGCGTGCCTGTCGGCTGGTTCCGTCGGGCACAACAGGATTCGGCGATGCCCGCACCGTTCCGTGCCCCGCGGACTCGGTTCAACGCACCCATCACGCCGCACCGCAGCATCGCCGTCACCCAGCTCTCGCTCGACGATGTGAAGCGAGTGAAAGACCACTTCGAGGTGAAGCTCAACGACGTAGTGCTCGCGATGGTCGGCGGGGCGCTGCGCACCTACCTGCTCGGCCACGACGAGCTCCCCGATCGTCCGCTGGTCGGGATGGTCCCGGTCTCGGTGCACGGCGCCGACGAGAAGGACCTCGTCGTCGAGGGCACCAACAAGGTGACCGGCATGTTCACCCTGCTGTCCTCCGACGAGCCCGACCCGGTCGCGCGGCTGCGCAAGCAGGCCGAGCTGAGCCGGACCTCGAAGGAGCACCACGCCGAGATCGACGCGAACATCCTGCGGTCCTGGGCGCAGTTCGCTCCCGGTACGACTCTGTCCACCGCGATGAAGATCTACGGCGACCGCAACTGGGCGTCGGCGCATCCGCCGGTGTTCAACGTCCTGGTGTCCAACGTCGCCGGCCCGGATTTCCCGCTGTACTTCCTCGGCGCGCGCGTGACCGGCGTCTACCCGCTGGGCCCGATCATGCACGGCCTGGGACTCAACATCACGGTCTTCTCCGCCGACGGCAACCTCAACATCGGCATCGTCGGCTGCACCGATCAGACCCCGGACCCGTGGGCCATCGCGAACGCCTTCGACGACGAGATCAAGCAGCTGCTGGCCGCCTGCGACTGAGGCGGAAGAACCGCATGACCCCTGGCCACGTTCTGTTCTCCGAGGAGCGGCCGGAGCTTGCGGAGGGTGCGACCACCCCCTGCTCGCTAACCCGAGAGAACGACATAACCATTGCTCCCTGAGGTGCGAGGAGCGCCAGCGACGAGCCACGAAGGGCCCAGTGACACAGGCTGCGGAGCCCTTCGTGGCTCGCTTCGCTCGCACCTCAGGGAGCTGAGATGTGGACCCTCAAGGGGGTTCTTCGTAGTCCACGACGGCCGCCCGGCCGCAGGTACTGAGGAGCGGCCGGAGCTTGCGCAGGGCGCGACCACCCGCCGCACTAGCCCCCGGCGAGTTCGTCCAGCCAGACCCGCGCCGACGCATCCGAGGGTGAACGCCAGTCGCCGCGCGGGGACAGCGACCCGCCCGACCCGATCTTGGGGCCGTTGGGCATCGCCGAGCGCTTGAACTGGTTGCCCATGAACCGCTTCAGGAACACCTCGAGCCAGTGCTCGATGGTCGCGGTGTCGTACTCGTTGCGCTTGTCCTCGGTCAGCAGATCCGACCACGGGCCGCGGCTGCGGTCACCCCACGCCTGGCGCGCGAGATAGGCGATCTTGCTCGGGCGATAACCGAAGCGCGTCAGGTGATAGAGGAAGAAGTCGTGCAGTTCGTAGGGGCCGACGGTGTCCTCGGTGCTCTGGATCCGGCCGTCGTCGCCGGCGGGGACGAGTTCGGGGGAGATGACGTCGTCGAGGATCTCGACGAGCGTCTCGGTGGTCTCGGCGGTGTGGTGTCCGCTGGTGATCATCCACCGGATCAGGTGCTGGATCAACGTTTTCGGCACCGACCCGTTGACGTTGTAGTGCGACATCTGGTCGCCGACGCCGTAGGTGCACCATCCGAGCGCGAGTTCGGAGAGGTCGCCGGTCCCGAGCACGATGGCGCCGTTGGCGTTGGCGAGCCGGAACAGGTGTGAGGTCCGCTCACCGGCCTGCACGTTCTCGAAGGTGACGTCGTAGACCTTCTCGCCGCGCGCGTACGGATGGTCGAGGTCGGCGAGCATCTGCTCACAGGACGGCCGGATGTCGATCTCCGCGCCGCTCACCCCGAGCGAGTTCATCAGCGCGTGGGCGCGCCGCAGTGTCGGGCCGCCGGTCGCGAAGCCGGGCATCGTGTAACCGAGGATGTTGGTGCGCGGCAGACCGAGTCGATCGAAGGTGTCGACCGCGACCAAGAGTGCGAGCGTCGAGTCCAGCCCGCCGGACACCCCGATGACGATCTTCTCCAGACCCGTCGAGCGCAGTCGTTGGGCCAGTCCCTGGACCTGGATGGAGCGGACCTCCGCGCAGCGTTCGTCGCGGTCGGCGGAATCTGCTGGGACATAAGGGAATCGGGGAACCACCCGCCGGACGACATCGTCGTCGGACAGGTCGCCGAAGTCGAAACCGATGCGACGCAACGACTTCAACCGGTCGGAGTGATCGCCGACCTGGTCCCGGAGGCTGATCATCCGCATGCGTTCCTGCCGCAGGCGGTCGAGATCGATGTCGGCGGTGATGATCTGGTCGATCGTCGCGAACTGTTCACTGCGGGCGAGGAGCGAACCGTTCTCGGTGATGAGGGCATCGCCGTCCCAGGCGAGGTCGGTGGTCGACTCGCCGTACCCGGCAGCGACGTACACGTGGGCCGAGATGGTCCGCGCGGAATGCCCGGTGCACAGGTTGGTGCGGTAGCTCTCCTTGCCGATGGTGACCGGGCTGCCCGACAGGTTGGCCAGCACGGTCGCGCCGCCGAGAGCTGCCCATGTACTCGGTGGGATCGCCACCCAGCCGTCTTCGCAGATCTCGACGAACAGTGCGAAACCCGGCAGGTCGCGGGCCTCGAACACGAGATCGGCACCGAACGGGACCTCGTCGTCGCCGATCCGCACGGTCGTGGGGACCGCGTCGCGCGCCGCGGCGAAGAAGCGCTGCTCGTAGAACTCGCGGTAGTTCGGCAGGTACGACTTCGGGACCACCCCCAGGACCGCGCCGTCGTGGATCACGGCGGCGCAGTTGTACAGGCCGTCACCCACGCGCATCGGCAGTCCGACGCAGAGAACCGGCTTCAGCCCGGCACTGGCCGTCACGATGTCGTCGAGTGCGGTGCGGCAAGCGTCGAGGAGGGCGTCCTGGTGGAAGAGGTCGTCGACGCTGTACCCGCACAGCCCGAGTTCGGGGAAGACGACCAGGCAGGCGCCGTCGTCAGCGGCCTGCGTCGCCAGTTCGACGGTGCGCGCGGCGTTGACCGCGGGTTCGGCGAGCGTCAGGACAGGTACGGCTCCGGCGACGCGGGCGAACCCATTTGCGTAGACAGACACTCCGACACCCTAATCGCGGACAGGCCGTCGTGTGGGGTCCGCCGAACGCGCCGGCTGGGTGCAGCGCTAGGACCGCCACCACGTGTCGTCGACCTCGACTGGGGTGGTGCGCTTGTGCCGGTTGCGGTGCCAGGCGGCCTCGATCTTCTCCGCGGCGTCCTCGGGGATCTCGCGCCCCTCGAGGTAGTCGTCGATGTCGTCGTAGCGCAGGCCGAGTTCGTCCTCGTCGGTCTGTCCGGCCTTCTCGTCCAGCAGGTCGGCGGTCGGGACCTTTTCCCACAGCTGCTGCGGCGCATCCAGGTGGCGCAGGAGGGCACGCCCCTGCCGCTTGTTCAGGCCGGAAAGCGGCAGCACGTCGGCCGCACCGTCGCCGTGTTTGGTGAAGAAGCCGGTGACGTTCTCGGACGCATGATCGGAGCCGATCACCAGCAATCCGCGGTCACCGGCGAGGGCGTACTGCGCGACCATGCGGTGCCGCGCCTTGGCGTTGCCCTTGGTGAAGTCGGTGAGCCGGGTGCCGGTGGCCTGTTCGATCTCGTCGTCGAGGGCATCCACGCCGGGTGCCACGTTGACGGTCACGACCTCGTCGGCGCCGATGAACTCGAGGGCCGCGGCCGCGTCGTCCTCGTCGTGCTGCACTTGGTAGGGCAGCCGCACGCCCATGAAGGTCGCGTCACCGCCGTCGGACCGGATGCGTTCGGCGGCGAGCTGGGCGAGCTTCCCGGCCAGGCTGGAGTCGACGCCGCCGGAAATGCCGAGTACATAACCCTTGGCGCCGGTGGCGCGGAGGTAGTCGACGAGGAATCCGACCCGCCGCTCCACCTCCTCGCCGGGGTCGATCGAGGGCTTCACGGCGAGGGCGTCGATGATGGTTCGCTGGATCTCACGCATGGTCCCAGTGTGCGCCATCGGTCACTCCTCGCGTGGGATCCGCACGCCGACGAGGTGGGCTTCGGGGTCCGGGGCCATCCCGATCCGGTCCCACTCGTGGGAGATGCCGACGACCGCATAAGCCGAGGTGGGGAAGCGTTCGATGTACCCGTGCGGATCGAGCGTCAGTGCGGTCGACGGCATCCCGGGCTCATGGCCGACGACGAGGACCGTCCGCGCGTCGGCGGGCGCGTGGACGCGGAGGGCCTCCAGGATCTCCTCGGGCGCGCCGCCGTAGATGTCCTCGACGAAGGTCACGGGCGCATCGATGCCGGTTCGGGCGAGCGTCTGGCGCGTTCGCGTCGATGTCGAGCACAGCACCGCGTCGATCCGCAGGCCCTCATCGGCCATCCAGCGCCCGGCGAGGGCGGCCTGCCGATCGCCGCGCTCGGCCAGCGGACGGTCGTGGTCGGGCGTCGCGGGCGGATAGCCGGACTTGCCGTGCCGCATCAGGACCAGCGTGCGGGTCCGGCTCATGCGGCGCCGTGCCGGCCGCGGCCCCGGGCGTGGGATCCGGACCCCGACTCGGACTCGATCATCCGCAGGACGCGCACGGTCGCGCGCCAGGCTGCGGCCTCCTGGCGGAGGTAGGCCGCGTGCTCGTCGTGACCGCGGGCCTCGGCCTCGTCGGCGGCGACATCGAACTCCAGGTACTCGTCCACGGCACAGTCGATGAGCTCACCCACCGAGGTGCAGTCGGTGCAGGCCACCTCGATCGCGGCGGCGTCGAGGGTGGCCAGTCGTTCCAGATCTGACCGATAACGCATGGGTTCGAATCTACGTTGTCCGGGCAGGCAGTAGGTGTTACGACACCGTCGATGTCGCCCGGGACGACCCCGGCCGGGACCGCGACCGCGGCTCACCGCCGTTACCCTGGGGATCGTGCACACCTGGGTACCCGCGCTCCTCGCGGTGCTGGCCGCGTTGATGATCGCCGCCGGTACCGTGTTGCGTCAGCGCGCCTCCCGGGTCAACGGTGCGATCACCCCGGGATGGTGGGCCGGTGCGGCGATCGCGCTGTGCGGCTTCGGTTTGCAGGCCTCGGCACTCGGTCTCGGCTCCATCCTGCTCGTGCAACCGCTCGTCGTGCTCGCCGTCCTGTTCGCACTTCCGCTGGAGGCGTGGGCCGATCATCGACATCCGGCCCGTGTCGAGTGGGCGTGGGGCGGGGTTCTGGTCGCGTGCGTGGTGACGTTCCTGATCGTGGCGCGTCCCGAACCGTCGATGCGCCGCCCCGATGCTCTCCTGCTGTGGGGCACTGTCGGGGCGGTCATCGGCGTCGTGGTCGCGCTGGTGATCCTCGCCCACCGTTCGAGTCCGCACTACAAGGCGCTGTTCTACGGGCTCGTCGCCGGCATCCTGTTCGGCGTGTCGGCGTTGCTGGTCAAGACCGTGATCTACCAGATCACGCACCACTTCTGGCGTACCTTCGTCCACCCCGAGATCTACCTGTTCGTGCTGGTGGTGGTCTGTGCGATCCTCGCCCAGCAGATGGGGTTCGGGGCCGGTGATCTGCAGACGTCGTTCCCGTCGATGACCGTCGCCGAGCCGGCCGTCGCGATGGTGCTCGGTGTGCTGCTGCTCGGTGAGAACCTGAAGGTGTCTGTGCCGACCGCGCTGTTCCTCGGCATCGTGCTCGCGATCATGGTGCGCGCTGTGTGCGAACTCGCGAAGCTGTCGGCCGTGCGCGGATACGAGCAGGCCGTGGCGGCGGAGGAGTCCGCCGCAGCCGACGCCGCAGCCGACGCCGCAGCCGACGCGGGCCCGGCGGCGGGCGCGACGTCGCGCCCGGCGGGTTGACCGGCCGCGTCGACGTCAGACGTGCTCAGATCTCCTGGGAGATGCCCTCGGCCCACTCGGCGGCCTGCTTCGCCGGCTTGATGGGCGAGGAGTTGTCGTGGCGGGCGTGCTCGCCGACCTGGACCGCGCCGCGTTTGGTGAGCATCTCGGCGACGATCTCGCCGCCGCGGTTGAACGTGTCGTAGATCGAGTCCCCGAGGCCGAAGACCGCGAAGCGGAGACCGGTGAGGTCGGGGTTCACGCTCTCGAGTTCGTCGGCGAAGGGCTCGGCACCGGTCGGCAGCTCGCCTTCGCCGTAGGTCGAGCACACGATGACGAGGAAGTCCTCGGGGTCGAGATCCTCGACCGCGTACTCGCTCATGTCGTAGATCGACGGATCGTGGTCGGCGGCCAGCGTGTCGGCGATGGCGTCGGCGACGAGCTCACCGTTCCCGGTTTCGGTTCCGTAGAGGATGACGACCGACATGTGAACTCCTCTCGACGTCGGCGTTTTCGCTAAGCGAGGGTAGCCTAACCCGCCCGCCGAGGCGAAATCCCAGTTGAGAGGGGTTGGAAGAAATACTTGGATGTCCTACTATGTGGTGACACCGGCCATACCCCCCAACGAAGTCGAAGGTGATCTCCGTGTCCGCTCCTGCTGTCCCCTCGATCCCGCACTACCTGAACGGCAAGCGCGTCACCGCCGAGGGCGGCCGCTTTGCTGACGTCTTCAATCCGAGCACCGGCGCCGTGCAGTCCCAGGTTCCGCTGGCGTCCACCGACGAGGTCTCCGCCGCGATCGCGACCGCATCGGCCGCGCAGAAGGAGTGGGCCGCCTGGAACCCGCAGCGCCGCGCCCGCGTCCTCATGCGGTTCGTCGACCTGGTCAACAAGAACGCCGATGAGCTCGCGACCACGCTGTCGCTCGAGCACGGCAAGACCCACGCCGATGCGCTCGGCGACATCCAGCGCGGCGTCGAGGTGATCGAGTTCGCGATCGGCATCCCGCACCTCATCAAGGGTGAGTTCACCGCGGGTGCCGGCGGCGGCATCGATGTGCACTCCATCCGTCAGCCGCTCGGTGTCGTCGCGGGCATCACCCCGTTCAACTTCCCGGCGATGATCCCGCTGTGGAAGGCCGGACCGGCGCTCGCGTGCGGCAACGCCTTCATCCTCAAGCCCAGCGAGCGCGATCCGTCCGTGCCGGTGCGGCTGGCCGAGCTGTTCACCGAGGCGGGCCTGCCCGACGGTGTGTTCCAGGTCGTCCACGGCGACAAGGAAGCGGTCGACGCGCTGCTGACCCACCCGGACGTCAAGGCCCTCGGCTTCGTCGGCAGCTCCGACATCGCGCAGTACATCTACTCGACCGCGGCCGCCCACGGGAAGCGCTCACAGTGCTTCGGTGGCGCCAAGAACCACGCGATCATCATGCCCGACGCCAACCTCGACCAGGTCGTCGACGCGCTGATCGGTGCGGGCTACGGCAGCGCCGGTGAGCGCTGCATGGCGATCAGCGTCGCGGTCCCGGTCGGCGAGCAGACCGCAGACCGGTTGCGCGCCAAGCTGATCGACCGGGTCAACGCACTGCGCGTCGGTCACAGCCTGGACCCCAAGGCCGACTACGGCCCCCTGGTCACCGCCGCCGCTCTCGAGCGGGTCCGCGGGTTCATCGACAAGGGTGCCGAGGAGGGTGCCGAGGTCGTCATCGACGGACGTGAGCGCGCCAACAACGAGCAGACCTTCGGCGACGAGGACATCTCGAAGGGCTTCTTCATCGGCC
Source organism: Gordonia hongkongensis (assembly GCF_023078355.1). Lineage (NCBI taxonomy): Bacteria > Bacillati > Actinomycetota > Actinomycetes > Mycobacteriales > Gordoniaceae > Gordonia > Gordonia hongkongensis. Next base: position 4,226,862 of record NZ_CP095552.1, on the reverse strand, counting down.
CGACCCTGTTCGACCACGTCACCAAGGACATGACCATCTACACCGAGGAGATCTTCGGACCGGTCCTGTCGATCGTGCGCGCCGGCGACTACGAGGAGGCCCTCGCCCTGGCGTCGGATCACCAGTACGGCAACGGCGTCGCGATCTTCACCCAGGACGGCGACGCCGCCCGCGACTTCACCGCTCGGGTCGACGTCGGCATGGTCGGCGTGAACGTGCCGATCCCGGTTCCGGTGGCGTACTACACCTTCGGCGGATGGAAGCGCTCGGGCTTCGGCGACCTCAACCAGCACGGCCCGGCGTCGATCCAGTTCTACACCAAGACCAAGACGGTCACGACGCGGTGGCCCTCGGGCATCAAGGACGGCGCCGAGTTCGTCATCCCGACGATGGACTGATCGGCGTTGACGACTTTCGCCGACGCCGCACTCGCCCGGCTCGACGGTGACGAACGTGTCATCGTCGAGACCGCGGCGGGTTTCGCGGCCAAGAAACTGGCGCCGTTCGCGCTCGAATGGGATGCCACGAACCACTTCCCGGTCGACGAGTTGCGTGAGGCCTCGAAACTCGGGATGGGTGCCATCTACTGTGCCGAGGATTCCGGCGGCAGCGGTCTGCGACGCCTCGACGGGGTGCGCATCTTCGAGCAACTGGCGTACGCCGATCCGGCCGTCGCGTCGTTCCTGTCCATCCACAACATGTGCACGTGGATGGTCGACGAGTACGGCACCGACGAACAGCGTTCGACCTGGGTGCCGCGCCTGGCCATGATGGAGACGGTGGCGAGCTACTGCCTGACCGAGCCGGGTGCCGGCTCCGACGCGGCGGCGCTCGCCACGCGTGCCGAGCGGGCCGGCGACGAGTACGTGCTCACCGGGGTCAAACAGTTCATCTCCGGGGCCGGGTCGTCGGACCTCTACGTCATCATGGCGCGCACCGGTGACGCCGGACCCAAGGGCATCTCCACGTTCTTGGTCGAGAAGGATTCGCCCGGACTGAGTTTCGGGGCCCAGGAGCACAAGATGGGCTGGCATGCGCAGCCCACCGCCCAGGTCATCCTCGACGAGGTGCGGGTGCCCGCGGGCAACCTCCTCGGCGGCACCGAGGGCATCGGGTTCGGCATCGCCATGAACGGTCTGAACGGCGGCCGCATCAACATCGCGGCGTCGTCGCTCGGTGGGGCGCAAGCCGCCTTCGACAAGGCGGCGGCCTATGTCGCGAGTCGCCGCGCGTTCGGCAACGCGCTCATCGACGAGCCGACCATCCGGTTCACCCTCGCCGACATGGCCACCTCGCTGCAGGCGTCCCGGCTGATGTTGTGGCAGGCGGCGACGGCGCTCGACGACGGCGCGCCCGACAAGGTCGAACAGTGCGCGATGGCGAAGCGTTTCGTCACCGACACCTGCTACGAGGTCGCCGACCAGGCGCTACAGCTGCACGGCGGATACGGGTATCTCACCGAGTACGGAATCGAGAAAATCGTCCGCGACCTCCGTGTGCACCGCATCCTGGAGGGGACCAACGAGATCATGCGGGTCGTGCTCGGCCGTTCGATCGCGACCCGCTACCGGTCCCTCGCCCCCTGAGGTGCGAGGAGCGTTAGCGACGAGCCTCGAAGGGCTGACACTTCGCTTTAGACAACCACTTTCGTAGGAAGCAGAGACAATGACGACGATCGCCTTCCTCGGCCTCGGCAACATGGGTGGCCCGATGGCCGCCAATCTGGTGAAAGCCGGTCACACCGTCCGCGGTTTCGATCCGGTACCCGAGGCGGTGAAGACCGCGCAGGAGAACGGCATCGAGACCTTCCCGGCCGCCATCGAGGCCGTGTCCGCCGCCGAGGTCGTGGTGACGATGCTGCCCAACGGCGGCATCGTGAAGAAGCTGTATGACGAGATCCTGCCGGCGACTCCGACCGGAGCCCTGTTCATCGACTCGTCGACGATCTCGGTCGACGACGCGCGGGACATCCACCAGCGCGCCACCGAGCACGGCTTCGCACAGGTCGACGCCCCGGTCTCGGGTGGGGTGAAGGGTGCCGTCGCCGGCACCCTGGCGTTCATGGTCGGCGGCGAGGACGAGGCCTTCGCCGCAGCGCGCACCACCCTGGATCCGATGGCGGGCAAGATCATCCACTGCGGTGCCGCGGGTGCCGGCCAGGCCGCCAAGGTGTGCAACAACATGGTGCTCGCCGTCCAGCAGATCGCGGTGGGGGAGGCCTTCGTACTCGCCCAGAAGCTGGGCCTCGACGACCAGGCGCTCTACGACGTGATCACCGGCGCCACGGGCAACTGCTGGGCCGTCGAGACCAACTGCCCCGTCCCCGGGCCGGTCCCCACCTCGCCGGCGAACAATGACTTCAAGCCGGGCTTCGCCACCGCCCTGATGAACAAGGACCTCGGTCTCGCGATGGACGCCGTCGCCAGCACCGGCGCCCGTGCGCCGCTGGGCACCCACGCCGCACAGCTCTACCGCGGCTTCGCCGAACAGCACGCTGACCTCGACTTCAGCGCGATCATCACCTCGCTGCACTAGTCGTTCGCCGACCTCACGAGATCCGTATGACGTTGTGCCCGGTTTCCGGGCACAACGTCATACGCGTTTCAGGCGGCCGCTCGTCGGAGCACGGCCCTGACGTCCGCGGCGACCTGGGCGGGCCGGTCGACGAGGTCGGTCCACGTGAAGTTGAGGACAGTCCATCCGTTGGCGGTGAGCAGGTTGCGCTTGGTGCGGTCGCGCTGGAAGGCCGCGGCGTCACGGTGGAAGGAGAAGCCGTCGATTTCGACTGCGACCTTCCTGTCGGGAAAGGCGAAATCGATGACGTAGCCGTAGGCGGGCATGTTCGGCATCCAGCCGGAGATCCCAGCGGCGGTCAGCAGTTCGGTGGTGAGTCGTTCGGCTTCCGATCGTGCTCCGTCGCCGAGGAGTTTCAGATAGGCAGCGACGCGCGGTGCCCCGTGCCGGTTGGGGTAGCGGTCGTGGGCGGCGCGGAGAGCGTCGAGGGTGACGCGGGTGCTGAGTAGTGCTGAATCGAGGATGCTGATCCCGAGGTCGAGGGAGGCGTCGAGGACGGTCAGCGCGGCGCTCGTTGTTCGGAGACCTTGATGCTCGGTGATGTCGTCGTCGTGTAGTCGCCGGAACCTGACCACCGCGGTCGCGGACGAGCGTCGGGCGCTGCCGCGGGTCGGGGTGTAGACGAGGTGTTTTCGGGGTTCGGTGTCGTGCAGTCCGAGCCACCAGGCGGCCGCTGGTCCGCCGAGTACCGCCATGTTGTGCACCGACAGGACCGCGATGCGGGCTTGAGCCCGGGCTGTGCGGTGGTGCCCGGCGACGAGGTACACCCCGCGTGCTACCGCTTTCCACTCGCCGGCAGCGACTTTGCGTTGGATCGTCGACGAGCTCGCACCGCAATCACGCGCTTCGCGGGTGGAGAACACGCCGTCTCGGCGGGCGGTCAGTTCGGCGAGGTCCATGGGGTTTCGACGCAGACGATCACCGCGCGGTTCCAACGCCGAGCAGCTGAGCGAATCCGTATGACGTCGAACCCGGATTCCGGGCACGACGTCATACGGATTCCGCGCGCCGTTTCAGAAGTCCCCGTTGTGCTTGCGAAGTGACTGGATGGCGCCGACGAGGCCGGTCATCTCGTCGTCGGACATGCCGACGTTGCCGAACACCTCGCGGTTGAGGGTCTCCGTGGCGTCGCCCACCGTCTTGCGGCCGAGTTCGGTGATCTCGACGAGCGTGGTACGTCCATCGGTGGGGTGCGGGACGCGGCGGACGAGCCCGCCCTCCTCGAGGCGACGGATCGCGTGGGTCACGCTGGTCACGTGGACCTGGAGCCGGTCACTGGCCTTGGTGATCGGCAAGGACCCCTGACGCGAGAACGCCAGCAGGCGGAGCAGTTCGAAGCGGGAGAAGCTGAGATCGAACGGACGCAGGGCGGCCTCGACACGGGCGAGCAGGATCTGATGGGCGCGCATCACCGACGTCACCGCGACCATGCCGTCGGCCACCTCGCCCCACCCCGCCTGGGTCCAGTTCTCCCGTGCTTCGGCGATGGGGTCGAAATCCATGCTGCGCCCTGCCATACCGACACCCTAGTGGGGTGTCTCCGAAGGAGGCGAGACGTACCGACGGTGCGCGTGCCCTCGTCCGGCCGGTCAGGCACCAGGAGTTCGCCATCCGTCGATGATGGCCGTCGCCGCGGCCATCGGGTCGGCGCCGGCCGGGTAGTTGCCGGACAGGAGCAGCGTCGCGGTCCCGTGCACCTGTGCCCACAACGATGCGACGACGGTGTCGATGTCCGCGGTGCGGAGTGCGCCCGAGGAGATGGCTCGCTCGACTCCCTCGCGCAACGGCGTGATCGCACGGGTCGCGGCCGAGCGGGTCTCCTCGGTGCGCTCGACCCCGGCGAGCACGTCCCCGAACATCAGCTCGTAGAGGCGCGGATTCTCGAGCGCCCACCCGACGTAGGCGACCCCCAGGCCGGCGAGCGTCGCCGGGTCGGTTGCGGCGACGCTCGCGGAGCGCTGGGCCCGCGCGAACGAATCGAAGGCCCGCACCAGGATCGCGCGGGACAGGCCCTCCTTGTTGCCGAACAGCGAGTAGACGGCGGTGGTGGAAGTGTCGGCGGCGCGAGCGACCTCCCGCACCGACAGCGCACCGATGCCGTCGGCGGCCACCATGCGAACCGCCTCGTCGAGGAGCCGGACACGGACGTCTTCGGTGTGGGATCGGGGTCTTGCCATGTCCGCAATCGTTTCATAACATCGTTTCGTAACAACGTTACAAAATGTCCTGGAGGTCTCATGTCCGCTCGCCGAGCCGCCCGCATGACCAACGACGCCCCGCCGCCGGGCACGACGGTGTTCTTGATCGGGATGCGGGTGACGCGACCCTGGCGGGTACGCGCCTGGTTACCGGTGCTTACGTCGATGTCCCGGATGCTGATCCACCTCCGGCGCCGACCGGATGCGGGCATGCTCGACGCGCGCCTCTATCTGGGCGGTTCGCCGATGGTGTTGTCGTACTGGCGCAGCGCCGAGGATCTCCGACGGTTCGCGTCCGACCCCGACGCCCCGCATCTGTCCATGTGGCGGTGGTTCAATCGCGAGCTCGCCGACACCGACTCGGTCGGGATCTGGCACGAGACCTACGTCATCGGCGAACACGAGACCATCTCGAGCGGGATGCCCCCGCAGGGCCTGGCCCGGGCGGTCGGGTGGCACCCCGTGGGGCCGGGAACCGCAACCGCCTCGGCTCGGTTGACGCGCAACCGGCCGGCCCCGCAACGTGGCTGACCCAGGGCAGTTGCGTTCGCTCTTTCTCATTCATCAGTCGTGTCGTCTCAGCGAATGACGTCGACGATCATCTGGTCCCGAGTCGTCGACATCGGCGTCGATTTTCCGATGAGTCCAGTTCGGCGCCAAACGCTGAACATGGATAAACGATTCGTTAGCAATGACACCTAAAGATGATCCGTCCATTCTGGGCGATTTGCGTGAGAAGGGCGTGATGGACCGATTGATCGGTCGCCCCAAAGAACAACTGCTGCTTGTGGTTTGACAGCCTCCGTGTGAGTAATGAATCCACATTCGCTTTCCGAATGAGTTGATCTGAAAATCAGAGACACGGGCGAAAATCCACGCCTTTCGGAAAACTCATCCGAATGAACCATCGAATTCTCCGTGACCATTCTGAGACGTTTTTTCGCTGGTCTTTACTTCGCCTTTACTGACGTTTTACCTTTGCCGAAAAGGGATGTCGGCGAATGTTAATCGGGAGTATGGTCCGATTTGTCGACGGGGCGACAGCTCTCCAGGGGGCTTATCTGGCTTGATCTCGCGCGGGTTGTGAATTGTCCATCCCGTGGTCTGCGGGGGGCGCCCGGGTGGTCCTGATACCCGGACGAGTGCGATCGATACGAACGCATGGAGGCCACGTGACCATCTCAGACAAGGATCTCGTCACCCCGTCCGCGCACTCCTCGTCGACCCGGATGCCGGCCGATGACCATCCCACGGAGACGACCGGAGCCGCCACGTCGGCGAGACCGGATCCCGGTGTGGACTCACTTCCGTTGTCCGCCGCGCAGCGCGGCATCTGGTTCGCCCAGCATGTGGCCGGTGACCTGCCGATCTCGGTGGCACAGTACGTCGACATCGACGGCGAACTGGACACCGAGTTGCTGACGGAGGTCTGCCTGATCACCGGGCGGGAGTTCGGCTCGGGGCACCTGCGCCTGGTCGTCGTCGATGGCGAACCGCGGCAATACGTCGCCTCCCAGAGCGCTCCGGTGAGCACCGTGGATCTGCGCGGCGAGGCCGATCCGACCGCGACAGCGCACCGGCTGATGCTGCTCGACTACACGAGACCGCTCGACCTGCTCACCGACGACCTGATGACGAGCATCGTCTACCGCGTCGGGGACGCGCACTACATGTGGTACCTGCGGGCGCACCACATCGCGCTCGACGGATTCGCCGCGGTGACGATGGTCCGGCGGATCACCGAGCTGTACAACGCGGCCGTTCGCGGCGATCCCGCGCCGCCGTCGAAGGCGAGCGACATCGCCGACATCATCGCCCAGGACGCGTCCTACCCCGGGTCGACTCGTCACGACAACGACCGCAGGTACTGGAGCGACCATCTCGACGGCGCCCCGCCGGTCGTGACCCTGGCCGGCCGGCACGGCAAGCCGACGCTGCACCCGATCCTCGTGAGCGCGCCGATTCCCGCGGAGACGGCCGCGCTGCTCGATGCGGCCGCGCAGGAGGGAGGTGGCGTGACCCCGGTGGTCGTCGCGGCGTTCGCCGCGTACCTCGCGCGGATGACCGGCAGTGCCGAAGTCCTTCTCAGCCTTCCGGTCTCGGGTCGCCACTCCGCCGTGCTGCGCCGGTCGGGCGGCATGGTGGCCAACGTCGTGCCGCTGCGTGTGCCGGTCGCCGGCCGCACGCTCGGCGACGTGGTGACCTCCGTGCAGGGGGAGTTGCTGAGTGCGCTGCGGCGGCAGCGGTACCGGCAGGAGGACATCTTCGCCGACATGGGGATGGCCCGAGACGAGTCGGCGTCCTTCGGGCCGGCGGTGAACCTCATGATGGTCGACAGCGAGGTCGTGCTGGGTGAGGTCACCGGGCGGTTGCACGTGTTGACCTCGGGTCCGACGTCCGATCTGTTCGTCAACATCTACCCGGGCGCGGGAAAGAGCAGCACGCACATCGATTTCCAGGGCAACCCGAACATCTACACCCCGGACGAGCTCACCGGGCACCACCGTCGCTTCCTGATGTTCCTGCACGCCTTCCTCGGCGGGGCGTCCGACGATCGCGTGGGACAGCTCTCGTTGCTCGACGAGCATGAACGGGAGACATTGCTCCCCGTGCGGGGTGCGCGTTGCGCCCCGCCGCGGGTGCTCGCCGACATTCTCGCCGAAACCGTTGCGCGACATGGAGAGTCGACCGCCGTGCGCGCGTCCGGGCGTTCGATGACGTATCGCGAACTCGACGCCGCCTCGTCGCGACTCGCGCGGCGCCTCCGTGCCGCGGGCTGCGCGCCGGAGGAGTCGGTCGCGATCCTGCTGCGACGGTGCCTGGGCACCGTCGTGGCCGTCTGGGCGGTGGCGAAGACCGGTGCCGCGATCGTGCAGGTGGATCCGGAATACCCGCGTAAGCGCATCGAGCACATCTTCGCCGACAGCGGTGCTCGCGCGGCGATCACCGTCGACGAGTTCGCCGAGCGGGTGCCCCCGTCGGCGGTCCGGATCGACCTCGGCGACCTCTCGCCCGACGGGAACACCGACGCCTCGGGCGGCGGCTTCGACGACCCGCCGGCTCCGTCGCGGGCCCGGCTCGAGAACGTCGCGTACATGACCTACACGTCCGGTTCGACCGGCGTGCCGAAGGGCGTGCAGGTCACCCACTCCGGGCTGGCGAGTCTCATCGCCGATCGCACCCGCGCCTATGGCCTCGCGCCGGCGTCCCGGGTCTCCTACGCGCTCTCCCCGAGCTTCGATGCATCGATGGAACAGCTGCTGACCTGCTTCGCAACCGGATCCGCCCTGGTGATTGTGCCTCCGGAGGTGATCGGCGGCGAGCGGCTCACCCAGTTGCTCGCCGAGGAGGAGGTCACCCACCTGACCCTCACGCCCGCGATGCTGGCGACCATCGAGCCGGAATCGCTGACCCGGATGCAGACCGTCGTCGTCGGCGGTGACCGGTGCGCCCCGCACGTGGTCGAACGGTGGACCCGGTCGGCGACGATGATCAACGAGTACGGGCCGACCGAGTCGACGATCACGGCGGCGAGTGCGGTGGTCGAGCCCGATGCAGACGTCACCGTGGGCGGCCCCATCCGCGGTACGTCGGTGATGGTCCTCGACCACACACTGCAACCGGTGCCGATGGGAACCGCAGGCGAGCTGTACCTCGCCGGCCCGGGGCTGGCTCGCGGGTACGCGCGTCTGCCCGGTCAGACCGCGGCGCGTTTCGTGGCCCACCCGCACGGCGCGCCGGGCGAACGGATGTACCGGACCGGCGATCTCGCCCGCTGGGTCGGGGCGGGGACCGCGCCGTCGCTGGAGCTGTTGGGCCGCACCGACTTCCAGCTGAAGATCCGTGGGTATCGGATCGAGCCCGGTGAGATCGACGCCGCCCTCACCGGGCACGCCCAGGTGGACCAGTCCGTCACCGTGCCCGCGCTCAACCTCGCCGGCGCGACCGTCCTGGCGTCGTACGTGGTGCCGGCGACGGGACAGCGGGTCGAACCGGCAGAGCTGGAGCGATTCGCACGCGAGTGCCTGCCGCCGCACCTGGTCCCGTCCGTCATCACGATCCTCGACACCCTGCCGCTGAATGCGTTCGGCAAGGTCGACCGACGAGCCCTGCCCGCGCCCGTGTTCGCATCCGCGCGATCGGGGCGGCCGCCGTCGACTCCCGGGAATACCGACTGGCGCAACTCTTCTCCGAGGTACTCGGGGTGGTCGAGATGGGTGCCGACGACAGCTTCTTCGTCCTCGGCGGCGACAGTATTCTGTCCATCCAGCTCGTGGCGCGGGCGAAGGCGAGCGGGCTCGCGTTCACGACCCAGGATGTGTTCGAGCACAAGACCGTCGCCGCGCTGGCCGCGATGGCTTCCGATGTCTCCGACGACGACGGACTGCGCGAGTTGCCCGGCGGCGCCGTCGGCTCCATCCCGTTGTCACCGATCATGCACGCCATGCTCGAACGCGGTCCCGTCGACCGGTTCGGACAGGCCGCGCTGGTCGAGCTCCCGGATGCCGCCGGGCGCGACGAACTGGTGCGCACACTGAGCGCGGTGCTCGACCGGCACGACATCCTCCGGGCCACGCTGGTCGACGATCTCGCCGACCAACCCCACGTGGTGGTCCGCCCACCCGGTGCGGTCGACGCCGACGAGGCGCTCGAGCACGTGTGGCTCGACCGACGGGACGGCGACGAGATCGACCGCCACCTCCAGGCCGCGGCCGATCGACTCGACCCACGCGCCGGCGTACTCGTGCGGTTCGTGTGGATGCAGCACCCCGACCGTACCGCGCCCGACCTGATGTGGCTGGTCATCCACCATCTGGCCGTCGACGGGGTCTCCTGGCGCATCCTCCTCGCCGACCTCGTCACCGCCTGGCACCAGATCCACGGGGGCGCGGTGCCGGACCTCGGCCTGCCGACGACGTCGGTCCGCCGTTGGGTCCACGGCCTCGTCGAGCAGGCACCCGTGCGCGCCGCGGCCGAACTCGACCGATGGACGGAGATCCTCGAGCCGGGCGACCGGTTGCTCGGGCGCCGCGCGCTCGACCCGGATCGAGACATCGTCGCCACCGCCGGCCGCATCCGGATGCGGATTCCGGCGGACGTGACCGAGGCGGCGCTCACCACCATCCCCGCGCGGTTCCACGGCGGTGCCAACGATTCGTTGCTGGCCGCGCTGGCCCTGGCGCTCGCGCACTGGCGACGTCGGCGCGGGCAGGCCGACGGCAGCGAGTTGATCGCCCTCGAAGGCCACGGTCGCGAGGAGGCCGCGGTACCCGGCGCGGACCTCACCTCGACGGTGGGCTGGTTCACCTCTCGCTTCCCGGTCCGGCTCGAATTGCACGGCGTCGACGTCGAGGACGCCCTCACCGGTGGTCCGTCGGCCGGACTGGCGATCAAGCAGATCAAGGAACAGCTGCGGGCGGCACCCGACCACGGGATCGGCTACGGCATGATCCGATATCTCGACCCGACCGGCCGCGACGAACTGGGCGACCGGCCCGAACCCCAGATCAGCCTCAACTACCTGGGCCGGATGGGGACCGGCGATCACACCGGTCCGTGGATGCCGGCGCGCGACTTCGACGCGCTGGTCGGGACCGGGCACCCGTGGATGGCATTGCCCGCCATCATCGACATCAACGCGATCGCCGAACCGGGTTCGGCCGGCGTCGAACTCGACGTCGGCTGGGAGTACGCCGCGCTGGTGCTCGACCGGGTCGACGTCGAGGAGCTGGCCGGCCTGTGGGTGCAGGCCCTGAAGGGTCTCGCCCAGCACGTCCGGTCCGGGACGGCCGGCGGCCACACGCCGTCGGACTTCCCGCTGGTCTCGACCACCCAGGCCGACATCGATCACTGGACCGCCGCCCATCCGTCGATGGTCGACGTGTGGCCGCTGACCGCGCTGCAGTCCGGACTGCTGTTCCACGCGACCTACGACGACGCCGCCGTCGACGGTTACACGGTGCAGGCCGAACTGCGACTCGGCGGACGGCTCGAACCGGACCGGATGCGTCGGGCGGCGCAGGCGCTGATCGCCCGGCACGACAGTCTCCGCGTCGCATTCGTCGAGACCGGCGCGGGGCCGCGGCAGATCCTGCTCGACGATGTGACCGTCGACTGGTCGGACTCCGACCTCACCGGGATCGCCGACGCCGACGACCGGGACCGTGCACTGCGTCGTCTCATCGCCGGGTCGGCGGCCCCCTTCGACCTGGCTCGGCCGCCGCTGGTCCGTTTCCACCTCATCCGGTTGACGCGCGACACCGAGAACCCGGGTGGCGACGAGTTCCTGCTGTCGATCACCAACCACCACATCGTCCTCGACGGGTGGTCGATGCCGGTCGTCATCTCCGAACTGCTGCAGTTGTACCTGGCCGACGATGACGCCGACGGCGCTACCGGACTTCCCGCACCCCGGACGTTCCGGGACTACCTGCAGTGGCTGCACACCCGCGACCACGACGCCACGGCACGCGCGTGGCAGGAGACCCTCGCCGGCATCGAGAGTCCGACGCGACTCACCGGCGCCGCGGAGCGCGACGCGACGGCCGAGGTCGACGAGACCGCGCTCGATCTCGACATCGCGACGACGGAGGCGATCGCGGGTCTCGGGCGCGCCCACGGGGTGACCGCGAACACCTCGATCCAGGTGGCGTGGGCGATGCTGCTCTCGATCATGACGGGCCGATCCGACGTGGTCTTCGGCAACACGGTGTCCGACCGTCCCGCCTCCATCCCGGGCATCGAGCAGATGATCGGGCTGTTCATCAACACCCTCCCGGTGCGGATCCGGCTCGACCCGGACGAGCGGGTGATCGACCTGCTCACGAGAGCGCAGTCCGAGCAGGCGGCGATGCTCGGCCACCGCGACATCGGCCTCGCCGAACTCCAGCGGGTGACCGGGGTGGCCGACATGTTCGACACCGCCACGGTGCTGGAGTCGTACCCGGTCGACCCGGACGAGATCAACCGCATGCTCGGCGACGCGGGACTGCGATTAAACGGCCTGGCCGCCCACGACGCGACCCCGTACCCGGTCAGCCTCCAGGTCACGCCGCCCCGGCCCGGACGGGCCGACCAACCGGCCGCCGATCGGCCCGGCACCTACGAACTGGTGGTGAAGTACGCCGTCGACCGCCTCGACCGGGAGTCCGCCGAGGTCCTGCTCGAGCGGTTCGTGCTGTTGCTGCGCCAGATCGCCGCCGAACCGGGCCGCAAGGTCGCCACGCTCTCATCCTGTTGGGACAGCGAACGATCCGCCCTCTGTCCGATCGAGGGGCCGCCCGCCGTGTCGCCCCGCCTACTCCGGGACATCCTCGCCGACACCGCGCGACGACACCCCGAGGCACCGGCGGTGCGCGCCGACGGCGTCACGATGACATATCGCGAACTCGTGCGCCGCAGCAACCGGCTCGCCGACGAGCTCGCCGCCCGCGGCGCCGGACCGGAGACGTCGGTGGCCCTGGCGATCCCGCGGTCGGCCGCGCTCATCGTGGCGATCTGGGCGGTCGCCCGGACCGGAGCGGCCTTCGTCGCCGTCGACTCGGGCAATCCGGCCTACCGCATCGCCGAACTGCTCGCCGACGCGCGGTCCACGATCGGGGTGACCGTCGACGCCGTCGTCCCGAACCTCCCGGACACGGTCGAGTGGCTGACCCTCACCGGACCCGGCTCGCTCCCGCTCGGTACCGACGACGCGCTACCGCTCGGTACCGGGGACCCGCTCCCGCTCCGGGCGGACAACGCGGCCTATCTGATCTTCACGTCCGGCTCCACCGGCCGGCCGAAGGCCGTGCACGTCACCCATCGCGGCCTCGCCGACCTGGTGGTCGAGTACGCGGAATCCTTTGCGGTGGAACCCCATTCGACGGTCCTGCAGGTCGCGTCCCCGGGCTTCGACGCCTGCGTGTCGGAGGTGTTGGTCGCGCACAGCGCCGGCGCCTGCCTGGCCGTCGCGCCGCCGGAGATCTACGGCGGTTCCGACCTCGAGGACCTGCTGCGGACCGAGCGGGTGTCCCACGCCATCATCACGCCGACGGTGCTCAACACGATGGACCCGTCGCGTCTGCCGGAGCTGCGGATCGTCGCGGTGGTCGGCGAGGCGACGGGCGCGGACATCGTCACCCGGTGGTCGCCGGGTCGTCGGCTGATGAACCACTACGGACCCACGGAGACCACGATCTGGGCGACCGGCGCCGACGATCTCCGGCCCGGGGAGCCGGTGACGATCGGGGAACCGATCCGGGGAGTCTCGGCGTTCGTGCTCGACACCTGGTTGCGGCCGGTGCCGGTCGGAGTGGTCGGCGAACTCTACCTCGGTGGTCCCGGTCTGGCGCGTGGCTACTTCGACCGCGCAGGCGTCACCGCGACGAGGTTCGTGGCCGATCCCGTACGCTCCGCCGGCGAACGCCTCTACCGCACCGGCGATGCCGTGCGCTGGATTCGCACGGACGGCGCCCTGCGGCTGGATTATCTGGGGCGCAACGACCAGCAGGTGAAGGTCCACGGCCTGCGCATCGAGACCGGGGACATCGATGCCCATCTCGCGCGGATCGCCGGCGTCGCGCAGGCGGCGACCGTGCTCCAGCGCGGACCGGCGGGTCGTCCGGTCATCGTGTCCTACGTCGTGGGGACGCCGGACGAGCCGATGGACGTGCATGCGTTGCACGACGACCTCGCGAACACCCTGCCGCATTACATGGTTCCCGCAGCGATCGTCGAGCTGGAGTCGATGCCGGTCACCCGGTCGGGGAAGGTCGACACGAAGGCGCTGCGGCAGTGCGAGTTCCGTGCCGAGAGCGGGGGCGGCCGCCCGCCGGAGACACCGGCCGAGCGCATCATCGCCGCGCTGTTCGCCGAGGTGCTGGAACTCGACGACGTCACCGCCGACGACAACTTCTTCACCCTCGGGGGTGACAGCATCGTCTCGATGCAACTGGTCGCGGCGGCGAAGGCCGCCGGACTGTCCCTCACTCCGCGGGCGATCTTCGAGGCGAAGACCGTCGCCGCGCTCGCCGCCATCGCCACCACCGCATCCGCGACCGGCGACCCTGCCACCGGTTCGGCCGTCGAACAGGCTGTCACCGAGCAGGATTCGCCACTCGTCGATCTTCCCGATGCCGATCTCGACCGGCTGCGCAACGACTACCCCAGGCTGTCGGACGTCTGGCCGTTGTCGCCGACGCAGTCGGGTATCCACTTCCACTCGACCCTCGATCCCGATGCGGTGGACACCTACACCGTGCAGTCGACGATCGCCCTCTCCGGTCCGGTCGACGCCGGCCTGCTGCGCCGCGCCGCGCAGGCGCTCGTGGACCGCCACGACGTCTTGCGGACGGCCTTCGTCGAGACGTCGCGTGGCCCGCGACAGGTCGTCGTCGACGGCGTCGAGGTGCGCTTCCGGACAGTCGATCTCACCGTTGCCGCGGACCGCGGGGCCGCCCGGCGGGTCGCCGCCGACGACGCCGCCGCCGGTTTCGATCTGACCGAACCCTCGCTGATCCGCTTCACCCTCGTGCGGCTCGACAGCGACCACTTCGCCCTGCACGTCACCAACCATCACGTGATCCTCGACGGCTGGTCGATGCCCCTGCTGCTCGGCGAACTGCTCCACTATTACGGCGACCCGGGGCAGATCGGCGCATGCCGGCCGGCAGCCTCATACCGGGACTACCTCGCGTGGCTCGGCGAACAGGATCAGGACGCCTCGACGGCCGCGTGGGCGCAGGCCTACGCCGACGTCGACGGACCCACCCGCGTGACCCGACTCGGCGCCGCGACCACCGTGTTCGACGCCGGTGAGGTCATCGCCGAGCTGCCCGGGCAGGAGTATGCGCGTCTGCGGTCGGCCGCCGCGGAGTCCGCGGTGACGGTCGGGACCGCGTTGTCCGCGGCGTGGGCCCTCGTCCTGCGAACCCTCACCGGCGACACCGATGTGGTCCTGGGCTCCGCGGTCGCCGGACGGCCACCGGAGCTGCCCGGCGTCGACCGGGCGCTGGGGATGTTCCTCAGCACGGTACCGATCCGGGTCCGTCTCGAACCGTCGATGTCATTGCGCGAGTTGCTGGTTCATGTGCAGGACGCGAACGCGCTGGTCCTGGACCACCACTACGTCGGACTCCCGGCCATCCACCGCGCGGTGGGCCGGTCGGATCTGTTCGACACCGCACTGGCCTTCCAGTCGTTCCCGCTGCGCGAGGACGCACTGCAACAACTGGTCACCGCGGCGGGCTTGCACGTCGACAGCGTCACCGGGCTCGACGCCACGCCCTACCCGTTGAGCGTCGTCGTGGCGCCGAAGATCGACGGCGGCGAGGGGGAACCGGGACTCGGCATCACCGTGCGGTTCCATCGGGACGAGTTCGACGAGAGCCGCGCACGAGAGATCGTCGACCACTTCGTGGAATGTCTCGCCCGCATCGCCGATGAGCCGGGTTCGCGCCTCGGCGCACTCCGTCACATCGGGCACGAGGCAGGCGCCGGTCGGATCGACGCGAAGACGGAACCGGCCACCCTGCTCGACATCCTCACCGCCGCAGCCGGTCAGGCGCCCGATGCGATCGCGGTGACCTACGGCGAGCGGTCGCTGTCGTACCGGCAGCTGGACGCCGAGTCCGATCGCCTGGCGCGACAGATCTCGCGGCAGGCGCGGTCCGGCGTCGTGGCATGCGCACTGCCGCGGTCCGTCGAGGCGGCGATCGCGATCTGGGCGGCGGCCAAGGCGGGAGTGCCGTTCCTGCCGCTGGATCCGAACCTGCCCGCCGAACGCATCGAGTTCGTGCTGGCCGACGCCGGCGCCGGGTTGGGGATCACCGTCGGCGCGCGCCGGGCCGCACTGCCCGACAGCATCGATTGGCTCCTCGTCGACGAACTGCGGACGGACGGCCCCCAGTCGAACGAAGGCGGCGGCTCCCCCGCTCCCTGAGGAGCGAGCTTGCGAGCGTCTCGAAGGGTCGCTCCAGCAATCCGGTCAGCGACGTCGAACAAGGCGGCCCGATCCGGCTCGGGGACACCGCCTACGTGATCTACACGTCCGGTTCCACCGGCACGCCCAAGGGCGTCGTCGTCTCCCACCGCGGCCTCGCGCCGGTGGTCGCGGCGCAGCGCGCGGTCCTCGGCGTCGACCAGTCGTCGACTGTGTTGCAGGTGGCCTCACCGAGCTTCGACGCCTTCGTGTTCGAACTCCTGATGGCCCACGGGACCGGAGGACGTCTGGTGGTGGCGCCACCCGATGTCTACGGCGGCCCCGCGCTCGCGAAACTGATTCGGCGCGAGCAGGTCTCGCATGCCGTCCTGACGCCGTCGGCACTGGCCACCGTGCCGGCCGACGGTCTCGACACGCTGCGCGTACTGGCGACCGCGGGTGAACCGGTCGGGCCCGAGTTGGTCTCACGGTGGGCCGACGGCCGGAACATGATCAACCTGTACGGGCCGACCGAATCGACCATCTGGGCCACCGCCGGCACGCCGCTGCGGGCGGGTGATCCGATCACGATCGGGACGGCGGTGGGACCGGTGGGCACGATGGTGCTCGACACGTGGATGCGTCCGGTTCCGCAGGGCGTCGTCGGCGAGTTGTACCTCGTCGGCCCCGGCCTGGCCGACGGTTATGTCGGCCGGCCCGCGACGACGGCGGCGCGGTTCGTGGCCTGCCCCGCCGATGCGCCCGGAACCCGGATGTACCGGACGGGCGACCTCGTCCGGGTCTCCCGGTCCGGTGCACTGGAGTACGTGGGACGCAACGATTTCCAGGTGAAGGTGCGCGGCACCCGGGTAGAGGTGGGCGAGATCGACGCGCGCCTCGGATCGCGCGCCGACGTCGCCTACGCCGTGACCGTCCCGCGTGGCGGGAACGGAACGCCGCACTGTCTGGTCTCCTACGTGACCGCCACCGCGGGGGCGTCGCTCTCCGGTGACGAACTACGTGCGTCGCTGGAGCGATCGCTGCCCGCGTACATGGTCCCGGCCGCGGTGGTCGTACTGGACGAGATACCCCTCACGCCGACCGGCAAGCTGGATCGGAGTCGCCTGCCCGAACCGGTGATCGCCCCGCGTGGGTTCCGCGCACCGTCCGGCCCGGCCGAGTCCGCCGTGGCGCATGTCTTCCAGGATGTCCTCGGCGTGCCGCGCGTGGGCGCCGACGATGACTTCTTCGCCCTGGGTGGCGACTCGCTGACCGCCTCGGTGGTGACGGCGCGGCTGGGTGCGGAGCTGGGAGTACGGGTTCCGCTGCGGTCGGTGTTCGACGCGCCCGGCGTTGCGGCCCTGGCGGAGCTGGTCGGGTCGCTGGGCGACGACCGGCGCACCGCGCTGACGGCAACCGTTCGCCCGGAGCGCATCCCGATGTCGCTGGCGCAGCAGCGGATGTGGTTCCTCAATCGGATGGAGCCGGAGTCGCCGGCCTACAACATCCCGGTGGTCCTCGAACTCACAGGGCACCTGGACCTCGCGGCACTCGGGCGGGCCCTCGACGACGTGGTCGGGCGGCACGAGGTGCTGCGGACGATCTACCCCGACACCGACGGCGAGCCCTGGCAACTCGTCCTCGACCACGCCCCGGTGCTCCTGGAGTCGATGCGGGCATCGGCCACCGAGGTCGGCGACGTCGTCGCCGGGTTCGTGCGCCTCGGCTTCGACGTGACCGCGTCGGTGCCGATGCGTGTGGCCGTGGTCGCGATCGACCCGGACGGCGTGGACGATCCCCATGGCCCGGACACCTGCGACGCACACGACGACCGGGAGGGGACCGACGGGCGTTTCCTGCTCGTCCTCGTGGTCCATCACATCGCCGGTGACGGCCAGTCCATGGCGCCGCTCGCCCGCGATGTGATGACGTCGTACGCCGCCCGCATCGCCGGCGCGGAACCGACCTGGGAACCGCTCGCGGTCCAGTACGCCGATTACGCGCTGTGGCAGCGAAACATGTTGGGGAGCGCGGACGATCCGACCTCGCTGATGCACGCCCAGCTGGATTTCTGGCGGTCGACCATGTCGGGTGCCCCGGACGTCCTCGATCTGCCCACCGACCGCCCGCGACCGCCGGTGGCGACCCTGGCGGGCGGGCAGGTGCCGGTGGCGATCGACGCCCGCCTGCACGGGCAACTCCTGGCCCTCGCGCGCGCACACGGAGCGTCGTTGTTCATGGTCGTGCACGCCGCGCTCGCCGCAGTGCTCGGCCGGTTGAGCGGCGCCGACGACGTCGTGATCGGCACCCCGGTCGCCGGGCGCGGCGAACCGGGCCTGGAACCGCTCGTGGGCATGTTCGTCAACACCCTCGCGCTCCGGACCGACCTCGACGCCGCGGAGTCGTTCGCCGGATTGCTCGACCGCGTGCGCGAGGTCGACCTGGACGCCTTCGAGCACTCCGACGTCCCGTTCGAGCGGATCGTCTCCGAACTCAACCCGGAACGGTCCACCGCGCATCATCCGCTGTTCCAGGTCGCGCTGGCTTTCCAGAATCTGTCCGACGTCCATCTCGACCTGCCGGACCTGCGCGTCTCCCGCGCGCAGGCCGACACCGGCATCTGCCAGTTCGACCTCCAGGTGGTCCTCGCCGAGTCCTACACCGAAGACGGCACGGCACAGGGTCTCTCGGGAACCGTGATGTTCGCCCGCGACCTGTTCGATCCGGGGACGGTGGCCGGCATCGCCAGTCGGTTGCACCGTGTGCTCGACGCGATCGTCGACGACGCGACAACACCCGTCGGTGACATCGACTGGCTCGGTGGAGCCGAGCGCGCGGAACTGTTGGCGAAGGTGGGACCGGGTGCGGTCGCGGAGCCCGTGCTGCTGCCGGAGATCTTCGCGGCCGCCGTCGTGGCCGACCCGGACGGTGCGGCGGTGATCTGCGGCGACGTCGAGCTGTCCTACGGCGAGCTCGATCGCCGATCGAATCGGCTGGCGCGGTACCTCATCGACAATGGTGCGGCACCGGAGCGGCCCGTGGCGGTGGCCGTGGAGCGGTCGGCGGAATCGCTGGTCGCGTGGTGGGCCGTCGTGAAATCGGGTGCTCCCTATGTCCCGGTGGACCCGCATTACCCGGCCGCGCGGATCGACCAGATGGTGTCCGATTCGGCTGCGCCACTGGGGATCACGACACGTGGGTCCCGGCCGACGCTGTCCGGGACGCTCGACTGGGTCGTGCTCGACGACCCCGCCACCGCCGCCGAGGTCGCCGAACTGTCGTCGTCGCCGATCCGACAGACCGATCGGGTGTGCCCGGTCCGGCCCGCGAACACCGCCTGGGTGGTCTTCACCTCCGGCTCCACCGGCGTGCCGAAGGGCGTCGCCGTCACGCATGCCGGCGTCGCCGACTACCTCGCCACGCTGCACATCGACCGTGAGCCCGGAACCAGCCCGCGGGTACTGCATTTCGCCTCTCCCTCGTTCGACGCGTCGCTGCTGGAGATCCTGCTCGCCGTGAGCGCCGCGGCCACCCTCGTCGTGGCGCCCACCGGGATGCGGGGTGGTCGCGAGCTGGCCGACTTCCTCCGCGATCACCGCGTCTCCCATGCGTTCGTCACCCCGGCCGCGCTGGCCTCGGTGGACCCGGACGGGCTCGATGACCTGCGGGTCGTGATGTCGGGCGGTGACGAGGTACCGACCGACCTGGTGAGCCGGTGGGTGGGTGCCGATCCGGCTACTGGCCGGGAATTCCGGGTGCTGTACGGCCCCACCGAGACCACCATCGTCGCCACCGCCACTACTCCGCTGCGGGTGGGAGAACGGTCGACAATCGGCACGGCGCTCGCCGGGATGCAGACGCTCGTGCTCGACACCCGTCTGCAGCCCGTGCCGGACGGGGTCGCGGGGGAGCTGTATCTGTCCGGACCCGCGCTCGCGCGCGGCTACCTGAACAGGTCCGGGGTATCCGCCGCCCGATTCGTCGCCCACCCCTTCGGCGATGCCGGAGAACGCGCGTACCGCACGGGGGACATCGTGCGCCGCAACCACTCGGGCGACCTGGAGTTCATCGGACGCAACGACTTCCAGGTGAAGGTCCACGGCTTCCGGGTCGAGCTCGGGGAGATCGACGCCGCGGGCAGAACTCGCTCGGGTGGCCTACGCCGTCACCGTCCCGCGGCACGACTCCGGCATCGGTATGCGCCTGGTGTCCTACGTGGTGCCCGCGCCGGGCGTCGCCCTCGTCGGTGAGAAACTGCGTGCCGAACTCGGCGAGGTGTTGCCGACGTACATGGTCCCGGCGGCGGTCGTGGTCCTCGACGAGATCCCCCTGACACCCAGTGGCAAGCTCGACCGGCGTGCCCTTCCGGCGCCGGTCGTCACCACCCGGAGTTTCCGAGCCCCGGCCACGCCGGTCGAGGAGATCGTCGCGGGGGTGTTCGCCGACATCCTGTCCGTCGATGCCGCGGTCGGCGCCGACGACGACTTCTTCGACCTCGGCGGCAACAGTCTCGCCGCAACGCGGGTGGTGGCGAGAATCGGTGCGGCGCTTGACACCACGATCCCGGTGTCGGTGATCTTCGAGGCGTCCACGGTGACGCGGCTGGCCGCTCGCGCCGAGTCGCACACGGACACCGGGCGCGTCGACCTGGTGGCACACGAACGCCCGGAGCGGATCCCGCTGTCCTACGCGCAGCAACGCATGTGGTTCCTCAACCGGATCGAACCCGAGTCGCCGGCGTACAGCATCCCGGTCGTGGTACGGCTGTCCGGAAGTCTCGATGTCGACGTCCTCCACCGGGCGATCGGTGACGTCGTCGCCCGCCACGAGATCCTGCGTACCGTCTACCCCTTCGTCGAAGGCGAACCGGCCCAGGTGATCCTGCCCGCTGACACCGTCCCGATGGAGGTCGTCCAGGTTGCGGAATCCGATGTCGATCAGGCGATCGCGGAGTTGATCGCGGCACCGTTCGACCTCACCGCCGGGGCGTCGACCCGGATCGTGCTCTTCGAGCTCGGCGGCGACGAGTGGGTGCTCGCCGTGATCCTGCATCACATCGGCGGTGACGGCTCCTCGTTGGGGCCCCTCGCGCGGGACATCATGACGGCCTACGTCGCGCGTCTGCAGGGCGAGGCCCCCGGATGGGTGCCGTTGCCGGTGCAGTACGCCGACTACGCGATCTGGCAGCGGGCGGTCCTGGGCTCCGAATCGGACCCGAACTCGTTGCTGCGCGCGCAGATCGACTACTGGGCCGAGCAACTGGCCGGCACACCGCCGCTGCTCGAACTGCCCACCGATCGGCCGCGCCCGGCCACCCAGTCCTACGCCGGGGAGTCCGTCGGCCTGACCGTCGACGCCGATCTGCACGCCGGGTTGCAACGGGTCGCCCGCGCCCACAACACGACACTGTTCATGGTCTTCCATGCCGCGCTGGCCGCCCTGCTCGCGCGACTCGCCGCGACCGACGACGTCGCCGTCGGGACCCCGTACGCCGGACGCGGGGAACGTGCTCTCGACGATCTGGTCGGGATGTTCGTCAACACGCTCGTCCTGCGCACCCGGGTGCGGAGCGGGATGTCGTTCGCCGAGTTGATCGACGACGTGCGCGCCACCGACCTCGCGGCGTTCGGTCACGCCGACGTCCCGTTCGAACGGCTCGTCTCCGAACTCAACCCGGTCCGCTCCGACGCCCACAACCCGCTGTTCCAGGTGATGCTGGCGTTCCAGAACATCTCGAGCACCGACATCGAACTGCCCGATCTGTCGGTGCGGGCCGTCGAACCGGACACCGGACTCGCCCTGTTCGACCTGCAGGTGACGGTCGCCGATTCCTACGACGCGCACGGGGCGCCGGCCGGCATCACCGGTGGTGTCACCTTCGCGTCCGACCTCTTCGACGCGTCGACCGTGGAGCGGTTCGTCGAACGGTTGGTGGCGATGCTCGAGGCGATGACGATCGACGCCGACCGCGCTGTCCACGACGTGGACCTGCTCGATGACGCCGAACGGTCTGCCGCCCTCCAGGGTCCGAACGCGACGATGCATGAGGTGGACTCCGCCGTTACCCTCGTCTCGATGTTCGCCGCGGCCGCGGTCGCGTACGCCGAGGACACCGCGGTGATCTGCGGGACGGTCTCGCAGACCTACGCCGAGTTCTCCGGTCGGGTGAACCGGCTGGCCCGCTGGATGGTCGCACAGGGGGTGGGGCCGGACTCGCTGGTCGCGCTCCGTATGCGACGCTCGCTCGACCAGCTCACGGCGATGTACGCGGTG
This sequence comes from Gordonia hongkongensis, assembly GCF_023078355.1. Lineage (NCBI taxonomy): Bacteria > Bacillati > Actinomycetota > Actinomycetes > Mycobacteriales > Gordoniaceae > Gordonia > Gordonia hongkongensis. Next base: position 4,204,917 of record NZ_CP095552.1, on the reverse strand, counting down.
CACGCCGCCGGCGGTGGTTACGTGCCGATCGACCCGGACCATCCGGCCGAGCGGATCGACTACATGGTCGAGTGCGCCGAGCCGGTGCTGGTGCTGTCCGCGCTCGACTCTGTCGACCTCTCGGGGTTCGACGACTCGCCGCTGACCGACGATGACCGGATCACGCCGCTGACCCCGGACGCCCTCGCGTACGTGCTGTTCACCTCCGGCTCCACGGGTCGACCCAAAGGCGTTGCCGTGTCGCATCGTTCGGTGGTCAACCAGCTTCGCTGGATCAGCGCCGAGTATGGGCTGAACCGATCGGACGTGGTGCTGCAAAAGACTCCCGCGACCTTCGACGTGTCGGTGTGGGAACTGTTCGCGACCCTCTCCGTCGGTGCCCGACTGGTGATCGCGCGACCGGACGGCCACACCGATCCGCGCTACCTGGCCGAGGCCATGTCCACCCATCGGGTGACCATCACCTCGTTCGTGCCGTCGATGCTGGCGGTGTTCGCCGATGCCCTGCCCACCGGCGCGGCGCTGTCGTTGCGGGCCCTGCTCGTCGCGGGTGAGGCCTTCGGGCCCGACGTGGTGGACGCCGCCCGCCGTGCGCTGCCGGAAGTGGAGTTGTACAACCTGTACGGGCCGACCGAGTTCACGGTGCACGCGACCTCCTCCGCGGTGGGGACGGCCGACGACGGCGCGGTGCCGATGGGTGCGCCGGTGTGGAATGCCTGTGCGTACGTGCTGGACTCGCGGCTGCGTCCGGTGCCGGCGGGGGTGACCGGCGATCTCTACCTGTCCGGGACGCAGGTGGCGCGGGGTTATCACGGACGACCGGCTCTGACCGCCGACCGCTTCGTGGCCGATCCCTTCACCGCCGGCGCCCGGATGTACCGCACCGGTGATCTGGTGCGGCGTCGCCGAAGCGGTGTGCTCGAGTATCTGGGACGCAGCGACTTCCAGGTCAAGCTCCGCGGGTTGCGCATCGAACTCGGTGAGATCGAGGCGGTCTTCGCCGCGCACCCGGACATCGCCCGCGCGGCGGCCGCGGTCACCTCCACCGACACGGTCGACTATCTCACCGTCTACCTGGTGCCGGCGGGGGCCGACCGCGGCGTCGGCGTGAGGGACGTCGGGGAGAGGTCGGTGAACACCGCCGAGGTCACCGCGTTCGCGTCGGCGGCGCTCCCGGGATACATGATGCCGACGGCGGTGATGGTGCTGGACTCGCTGCCGATCACCGCCTCGGGCAAACTCGACCGGGCGAGGTTGCCGCAGCCGACCCGGGATGCCTCGGCGTTCCGAGCACCGTCGTCGTGGCTGGAGACCGAGATCGCCCGGACCTTCGAGCACGTGCTCGGTGTCCCGCGGGTCGGTGCCGACGACGACTTCTACGCGCTCGGCGGCAATTCGCTGCGGTCGGTCCAGGTCGTCAACGACCTCGAGACCGAGTTGCACGTCGAGATCCCGGTCCGGTGGATGCTGTCCGATTCGAGCCCGGCCGACCTGGCCCGGCGGATCGAGGACGGGATGCGTAACGGGTTCGACGTTGCGCGCGGGCCGGGGGACGAGTCGCCGGGCGGGGTGGGCTTCGACGTCTTGCTCCCCATCCGGCCGGAAGGCGAACTGCCGCCGCTGTTCTGCGTCCACCCCGCCTCCGGACTGGCCTGGTGCTACCAGACGCTGAGCCGGCAGGTCCCGCCCGGCCGGCCAGTGTACGGCCTGCAGGCGCCACAGATCGGTGGCGAGGCACCCGGCCCCACCACGATCTCCGAAATCGCACGCAGGTACGCCGACGAGATCCGGACGGTACAGCCCGTGGGGCCGTATCACCTGCTGGGATGGTCGCTGGGCGGGGTGATCGCGCACGCGGTCGCCGCCGAGATGCGGGCGGCCGGTTCCGAGGTCGCGCTGCTCGCCATGCTCGACACCGAGGCCGACGGTGTCGATTCGTCGGCGATCACCACCGTCACCGCCGGCGAGCTGATCAGCAACCTCGGCCCGGTCCTCGGCATCGACTACGTCAGTGCGGACGCGACCGCCGAACAAGCCGCCGAGCAGATCGCCGAGCGCCTCGGCGCCGGGTTCGGCATCGACGCCGCGACGATCGAGCGGCTGACCGACGCCTACAACCTGTTGATCCGGGCCACCGGTGACTGGCACCCGCCGGTCGTCGACACCGACGTGCTCTACTTCACCGCAGTGCGCGATCGGCGACCGGATGCGTTGGGCGCCAACGGATGGGGTCGGTACGTCCGGGGGAGCATAACGAATGTCGACATCGACACCCACCACCTCGGGATGACCGAGGACGAGGCGATCAGACAGATCGCGACCGTCCTCGACGATCATCTGACGCGCGAAAGTGCCTCGCGGAAAGCCGCTTCGGGGTTAGCGTTTTCTCACGATGATCGGTTCACCAACAAGAGATGAGGTCGTCCATGGACAAGAACGGCAAATCCGGCGCACACCGTTGCCCACGTCCGCGCGGTCGCCGCCCGGCGGGCGCCTTGCTTGGCTGCGCAATGGCCGCGTCGCTCACGGTGACGGCCCCGGCCGTGGCCCAGGCGGTCTCACCCGGGGTGGCCCTGCCCGTCCCGGTGGTACCCTCCTCATCGACGTCGGGAGCACAAACACTGCCCGGCAACGCTTTCCGCATCGCGCAGATCGACGCCGCGCTGGTCTCGGATGCGGCGCCGGTGGTGGTCGGGTCGTGGCCGGACGTGACGTCGGTCGTCCCGACGCCGGGGCCGCGGCACCTACGGCCACTCGGTTCGGTGGCGGTGCCGGTCGCCGATGTCGGGGACCGGGTTCGGGTCGGCAACCTGGACCTGACCCGTCCGCGAGCGGTGTCCCCGCAACTGGCCGCGCAGATCTCGGCGGGAGCCGGCGAGATCGTCCAAGGAATCTCGGATGTGTTGCAGAGCAACGGGGTACCGGTCTCGCGGGCCGACCGGGTGGCCGAGCAGATGGTCGGTGACGCCGCGGTCGGTGGCGTCATCGGAGCCGGGGTGGCAGCACCCCTCGCCCTCGCGGTCGGCGGTGTGGTGGGCGGCGGACTGGGTCTGCTGTTCGGAATCCCGTTCTTGCCCACCGGACTCGTCGTCGGACCCGTGGTGGGGACGGCTCTGGTCGCCACCCTCGTTGCGCTGCCCGCGGTCGCGGCCGGTGTCGCGATCGGTGCGGCGCACGGCTACGACAAGGGCTGGAAGGTGCCGGTCGACAAGCCGCGACACCTGCGCGCGGACGCCACCGAGGTGTCGGCCGAGCGGGTCGTCGTCCCGCATCAGCCGCGGCATGCCGCCCCGGAGCCGGTCGTACCGCAGGTCACCGGGCCGGTCGGCCGGCAGCTCGCCCCGACCCCCGCGGTGAAGCAGGTCGAACCCATGCGGAGTGTCGGGAGTGGTCCGGCGGACTGCTCCATCGTGCGCAAGATGGAGGTGGCGCTGCAGGGTGGCGTGATCGGAACCTGCTAGCCGTCACGCTCGCGGGAACTCCGTAGCGACGTCGGCCATGTGCGCTCTGTTGCTACAGGATTCGCGAGATCGCGTCGACGACGGTGGCGGCGAGACCGGCAGCCGTGTGCTCGCCGAGCTCGCCGCGCTGTTCGTCGGCGCGCATCATGATGACCGACTCCACCAGCCGGAAGGGGAGCAGCGTCCGCTTGTCGGTGGCATCGCCGAGTGCCGCGGCCGCTAGAGCGGCATACGAGTCGGCCAATTCCTGCCGTGCTGAACGGAATTCGACGAAACGCTGGTCGGCGACCTCGGGCAGCAGGTACAGGGCGCCGAGGTTCCAGCGCGACTGTGCCAGCTGATCGACATCGAAGCGCGCGAGCTCCAGCAGCCGCGCGAGCGCGGGTCCATCCCCGTCGAGGAGTACCCGCGCGCGGTCGAGTGAGGCGACGACTGTCGTCTCCAGCAGGGTCGCGAGAATGTCGTCTTTGGTGCCGAAGTAGTGGTACATCGACGCCTGTCGGATGCCGACCGCCTCGGCGATCATGCGTGTCGACGTCCCGGTGTACCCGTGGCGGGTGAACAATTCGGCAGCGGCGTCGAGGATCTCCTCGCGCGCGGTCTGCCCGCGGCGTCGGGCCTGTACCAGGCGCGGGCGGCCGCGGCCGGTCGGCGTCGGGGCCGTACTCGAGCCGGACGGCATGTCGTCTCCTCAATTGCGTCAACAGATCTCGCAACCCGGGCATCTTGTGACCCGGATTTCTCGACCCTAGCCGACAGGCCGCGTGCTTCGGCCGTTCGCGGACCCGCCGACCGGGAAAATCCCAGGCGCGTTACGCGGACGTAACGGGAGTTTTCACGACCGGAACAATTCTGTCAATCGATAGAAATCAGCGAGGGCTTACCTATCAGGTGACAGGAAACAGTGCCTGCCTCAACCGTGCTCAACGTGGAGCTTCTTCTCGGAAAGGAAGACCGCGCATGACCTCCACCCCCGAAGTGGCTCCCGCGGCATCGCCCTCCTCGGCCGCTGGATCATCGTCCGGCCCGGGCGCCGGAGATGCCGACGCACACGACCTCTCGGCACTCGGCTACGACCAGCAACTCCATCGTTCGCTCGGCAAGTTCGCGTCCTTCGCCGCCGGGTTCTCGTTCGTCTCGATCCTGACCACGATCTTCCAGCTGTTCGGTCTGGGTTTCGGTTTCGGCGGCCCGGCCTTCTTCTGGACTTGGCCGATCGTCTACGCCGGCCAGTTCCTGGTGGCGCTGTGCTTCGCCGAAATCGCGGCGCGATACCCGATCTCGGGCGCGATCTACCAGTGGTCCCGGCGAATGGGCGGCGAGGTCGTCGGTTGGTTCGGCGGCTGGTTCATGATGATCGCGCAGGTCGTCACCGCTGCCGCGGCCGCGATCGCCCTGCAGGTCGTCCTGCCGTCGATCTGGATCGGCTTTCAGATCATCGGCGACGACCCAACCCTCACCACCACGAGCGGTGCGGCCAACGCGGTGCTCCTCGGCTCGGTCCTGCTGGTCATCGTGACCGCGATCAACTGCATCGGTGTCCGGTGGATGAGCCGGGTCAACAGCATCGGCGTCGTCTGCGAACTGGTCGGTGTCGTAGCGGTGATCCTGGCACTGTTCACCCACGCCCAGCGCGGTCCCGACGTCGTCTTCGACACCGGCGTTCCCGGTCAGCAGCCCGGTTACATCTGGGCGTTCATCGTCTCCGGTCTGATGGCCGCGTACGTCATGGTCGGTTTCGGGTCGGCGGGTGAGCTGGCCGAAGAGACGAGGGACCCGCGCCGCGTCGCACCGCGCACCATCCGGATGGCGCTGACCGTCTCGGCCATCGGCGGCGGACTGATGCTGCTCGGCACCCTGATGGCGGCACCCACCCTCGATGAGCAACTCGCGACCGGCGGTCTGCCGTACGTCCTCGATTCCGTGCTCGGCAGCTTCTGGGGCAAGGTCCTGCTCGCCGACGTGGCGGTGGCCATCTTCATCTGCACCCTCGCCATCCAGACCGCCTGCTCGCGTCTGATGTTCTCCATGGCTCGCGACGGCCGGCTCCCGTTCTCGGCGCAACTGTCACATGTCAACAGCCGCACCGGCACCCCGATCCTGCCGTCGATCCTGATCGGTGTGCTCTGCATCGGCATCCTGCTCGTCAACGTCGGCAACTCGGCGATCTTCGCGACCCTCGCCAGCGTGTGCATCATCCTGATCTACCTCGCCTACCTGGCCGTCACCGGCCCGATGCTCTACCGGCGGTTCCAGGGCTGGCCGCACGGCAGCGGCCGGGACACACCGGCCGTCGACGCCGGCGGACGAAAGCTGTTCAGCCTCGGCCATTTCGGGATCGTGGTGAACGCCCTCGCGGTGCTCTACGGCGTCCTGATGGTGATCAATCTGGCGTGGCCGCGGGCCGAGGTCTTCGACCCGTCCGGTGAGATGCCGATCCTCCGCTGGGCCGGCCCCATCTGCATCGTGGCGACCGTCCTCGTCGGCATCGCCTGCTACCCCCGCGGAAAAGAACACCCGCGACCGGTGACGACCTCCCCGTCCGCCTGATGCCCCCTTGCTCCCTAATCCGAAAGAACCGCACAACCACTGCTCCCTGAGGAGCGCCCGGAGCTTGCGGAGGGCGCGTCACGAAGGGGCCTGGCGAGACGAGTTGCGAAGACCCTTCGTGACGCTCGCAAGCTCGCTCCTCAGGGAGCAGGGGGAGACGCTCGCAAGCTCGCTCCTCAGGGAGCAGGGGGAGACGCTCGCAAGCTCGCTCCTCAGGGAGCAGGGGGAGACGCTCGCAAGCTCGCTCCTCAGGGAGCAGGGGGAGACCCTCGCAAGCTCGCTCCTCAGGGAGCAGGGTGGCACCCGAACACCATCTACAACAAGGAGTTCCGAATGAGCACGATCACCGCGGCGGGTACCGGCACCACCATCGGCGCCCGCGAACACGCCCGTGCGCAGGCCGGTGCCATCACCGACAGCATGCCGGTGGTGCCGCCATCGGCCTGGCCCAACCCGCCCGCAGACGTCCCGCTCACCTCGCTGACCTGGGCGGAGACGGTGCCCGGTGGCCGCTACACCAGCAAGGTCCTGGCACGGGGGACTCGGTTGCGGCTCACCGATGTGGCCGGCGCGGCCTGCGCCCATCTGCTGCTCTGGCGCGCCGACACGCCGTGGGAGCGTCTCAACGTCGCCGACACCGTGAAGGTCCCGTGGCAGGCGTACCTGGGTGCGGGTCATCCGCTCCTCAGCGATCAGGGCCGCGTGCTCGCGACCGTGGTCGCCGACGACTCCGGTCACCACGACGCCCTGTGCGGTACCTCGACCCTCGCGGGCAATACCGCGAGATACGGAGCCGGGGAGGTGCATTCGGGTAGTCCGGCCGGACGTGAGCTGTTCACGCTCGCGGCCGCGAAGCACGGTCTGACACCCACGGATGTGGCGCCGTCGCTGTCGTTCTTCCACGGCGTCACCGTCGACGCCGACGGGACACTGCGCTCGACCGGCAGCGCGGGCCCCGGGCGTTCGGTCGATCTGATCCTGCATCTGTCGTGCACAGTCGCGATCGCCAACACCGCGCATCCGCTCGACCCGTCGCCGCATTTCGACACCACCTCGCTGGAAGTGCTGGCGTGGCAGGCGAAGAGCGACCTCGACACGCTGCTGGCCGAGGTCGCCGGCACCGACCCCGAGTACCAGCGCGCGGTCGCCAACTCCGAAGACGTCTGGGCCGCGGCTCATCACTGAGCCGACCCACAGAGAGGACCACCCATCGTGACCGAGACAAACACCGCACTCATCACCGATTTCGCCTCGGCGCCCGCCGCCGAACTCGCTCTCGTCCCCGGCGCCGTCGTCGACGACGCGCATGTGGGCGACCGGGCTCCGTGGTCGGGCGTCGTCGCCGCCGGCGACGTGCTGACCATCGTCGACCTGCACGGCAACCAGGCCGTCGACACGCTGTTCTACGCCGCCGCCGACACTGCCCAGCGGTATTCGGCCCAGGCGACGATCGCCGCGCAGGGCAACATCTTCCTCACCACCGGCAGCGTGATCCGTGACCACGACTCCACTCCGCTGATGACGATCGTCGCCGACGAGGTCGGCAACCACGACACCCTCGGCGGCGCCTGCTCGCAGGAATCCAACACGCTGCGCTACGGCCACCACACCAAGCACCAGCACGCATGCGTCGAGAACTTCCTCATCGAGGGCAGCCGGCACGGCCTCGGCAAGGCCGACCTCGTCGGCAACGTCAACTTCTTCATGAACGTCCCCGTCGATCCCGACGGCTCGCTGGGGATCGTCGATGGGTTGTCCGCCCCCGGCAAGCGACTGGCGCTGCGCGCCGAGGTCGACACCCTCGTGCTCATCTCGAACTGCCCGCAGATCAACAACCCCTGCAACGGATTCGATCCGACGGCGGTGCGCGTCATCGTCACCCGGCCGTCCTGACCTCCGTTCACCTCCACGCCCCCCGGGCGTCGCCTGACTCCGACGAGGAACCCACTATCATGTCTGCCACCACCACGGGCGCGGTGACCGTACTGCGGTCCGGTCCGCTCACCACCATCCAGGACTGGCCCGGCCGGGTCGGGTACTGGAAGGTCGGCGTACCCCCCTCCGGTCCGATGGACGACCTGTCCTTCCGGCTCGCCAACATCGCTGTCGGCAATCCGGGGACGGCAGCCGGTCTCGAGATCACAGTGATGGGGCCGGCCCTGCGGTTCGACCGGTCCGCGGTCGTGGCCGTCACCGGGGCGCCGGTCCCGGTGACGATCAACGGAACAGTTGCACCGCAATGGGTTCCGCTGACTATCGAACCAGGTGACGTGCTCGACATCGGATCGATCGGTGCGCTCGGCATGCGGGCGTATCTGGCGGTGGGGGGCGGGTTCGACGCCGCCGATCACCTCGGGAGCCGGTCCACCTTCACCATGGGCAAGTTCGGCGGGCTCGACGGGCGGGCACTGGTGGCCGGCGACGATCTCGCGTTGCTGGGTGCGCCGGTCGGCGCGCCTCGGCGCATCCTGTCCGACGAGCAGCCGGCGTTCACCAACAGCTGGCAATTGGCGGTGACCGTCGGACCCCACGGCGCCCCGGAGTTCTTCACCGAGGACGACATCGCCGATCTGTTCGCGACCGACTACGAGGTGCACTTCAACTCCGACCGGACCGGTATCCGGCTGATCGGACCCAAACCCCGGTGGGCGCGCGACGACGGTGGCGAGGCCGGTCTGCACCCGTCGAACATCCACGACACCGCCTACTCGGTCGGTGCCCTCGACTTCACCGGGGACACACCGATTCTGCTCGGCCCGGACGGCCCGAGTCTCGGTGGATTCGTGTGCCCGGTGACGGTCACGACCGCGCAGCGCTGGAAGCTCGGCCAGCTGAAGCCGGGTGACACGATCCGGTTCGTCGCGGTGCGCGGTGACCGTGCGGCCTCGCCCGCCGAGGTCGGGTTGGGCCGGCGGGCGTGCTTCGTCGACGTCCTGTCGTCGGGCGGCGACGCCGACAACGGAATCCTGGGCACCACGACGACCGCCGACGGATCGACCACCGTCACCTACCGCCGGTCCGGCGACGACAACGTGCTCGTCGAGTACGGCGAGATGCACCTCGACCTGGCCCTGCGGGCCCGCGTGCATGCGCTGGCCGAGCGGATCGCCGCCGAGAAGCCGCGCGGGCTGGTCGATCTCACGCCGGGAATCCGCTCCCTGCAGGTGAAGGCGGACCCGGATGTGTGGTCGCAGGCGCAGATGCTGGAGTGGCTGACCGAATGCGAGAGCCAACTGCCGGCCGCCGAAGACCTCGTGGTGCCGAGCCGCACGGTGCACCTGCCGCTCTCATGGGAAGACCCGGCCACTCGCGAGGCGATCGAGCGGTACATGCTCGGCGTGCGGTCCGACGCCCCGTGGTGTCCGTGGAACATCGAGTTCATCCGCCGGATGAACGGCCTGGACTCGGTCGACGACGTGTACCGCACGGTCTTCGACGCGAGCTACCTCGTGCTCGGCCTCGGCGACGTCTATCTCGGTGCGCCGGTGGCCGTTCCGCTGGATCCACGCCACCGCCTGGTCACGACCAAGTACAACCCCGCCCGCACCTGGACCCCGGAGAACGCGGTGGGTATCGGCGGCGCCTATCTGTGCATCTACGGCATGGAGGGCCCGGGCGGTTATCAGTTCGTCGGACGGACAACCCAGGTGTGGAATCACCGGCATCCGTTGCCGGCCCCGGGTTTCGATCCCGAACATCCGTGGCTCCTGCGGTTCTTTGATCGAATCCACTGGTATCCGGTCAGCGCCGAAGAGCTCTTGGACATGCGGGCCGACGTCGCCGCCGGGCGCGGCGACAGCACGAAGATCGTCGACGGTGAGTTCTCGCTGGCCGCGCATCAGCGCTTCCTCGACGAGCACGCCGGTGACATCGCGACTCGCCGGGAGACGATGGAGATCGCCCGTGCGGAGGAGCGCGAGAGATGGTCGTTACAAGGTGAATTCGCTGCGCGGGCGGCCGGTGTGAGCGTGGCCGACGGCGGAGCGTCGGAGAGCGCGGACGACGAGGAGCGGGTGGCATGAGCAGGATCGACGAGGTGTACGCGCGGATCGCCGAGGCGGATCGTCCGGAGGTGTTCATCACGCTCCGGCCCGAGGCCGAGGTGCGTGCCGAATACGAGCGGTCCGTCGCGACCGGCGGCCCGCTGGCGGGCATTCTTCTCGCGGTCAAGGACAACGTCGACGTCGGCGGTCTGCCGACCACCGCCGGGTGTCCCGGTTTCGCTTTCACCCCCAAGGCCGATGCGCCTGCGGTCGCCGCCCTGCGTGCGGCCGGCGCGGTGGTGCTGGGCAAGACCAATCTCGACCAGTTCGCGACCGGACTGGTGGGTACGCGCAGTCCCTATGGTGCGGTGCGGGATTCCCGACGCCCCGACCGCATCTCGGGTGGATCGAGCTCGGGGTCGGCGGTGGCGGTGGCCCTCGGATTCGCCGACATCGCCATCGGGACCGACACCGCCGGGTCGGGTCGGGTGCCGGCGGGCCTGCAGGGCATCGTCGGTGTCAAGCCGACCCTCGGTGTCGTCTCCACCGACGGAGTCGTACCCGCCTGTCGGAGCTACGATGTCCTCACCATCTTCGCCGCCGACCTCGCGCTGGCCGACCGATCGGTTGCGGTGATGGCGAAAGCCGCTGGGACACGCCCCTTCCCGAAGTCTATGCCCTACGCCGCGCCCGAACGCCCGGTCGTCGCCGTGCCCACCGAGCTGCCCGGTCTGGACGACAGATGGCGCGCCGCGTTCGACGACGCGGTGCATCGTGCCGAGGCGGCGGGGCTCATGATCAAGACCATCGACCTGTCGCCGTTCCTCGAGGCCGCCCGGCTCCTCTACGACGACGCGCTCGTCGCCGGCGATACGAGGCGGTGGGGGAGTACCTCGATTCCGTTGCCGATCCCGGCGCCGCCGGCCTCGATCCGACGGTGTCGGCCATCATCGGTGCGGCGGACCGTTTCTCGGCGGTCGACCTGTTGCGCGCCCGTCGTCGTCTCGCGGACCTCCGGGTGGCGGCGATGGACCAGTGGGGCGATGCGACGGTCCTGATGGTCCCGACCGCGCCGGCGCACCCGACGCTCGCCGAGGTGGCCGCCGATCCGGTGGGCGTGAACTCGCGGATGGGCACATACACCAACTTCTGCAACCTCTTCGACCTCTGCGGACTCGCGGTGCCGGCCGGGACGGTCGTCGAAGACGACGGCAGCACAGCACAGTTCGGCGTCACGTTCCTGGGCGTCGCGCATGCCGACGCCGTGCTCGTCGACGTGGCACGTCGCTTCGTCGGTGACGACTCGGTGGCGCCCTCCTGGGCGGAGCCCGACGATGCGATCGAACTCGCGGTCTTCGGGGCGCACATGCGGGGTGGGCCTCTGACGCACGAGCTGAGCGAACGGGGTGCCCGGTGGGCCGGCGAGGTCACCACGACCCCGTCGTACCGTCTGGTCGCACTTGACACGACCCCGCCCAAACCGGGACTGATCCGCGATCCCGAGGCCGGCCGTGCGATTCGCGGCGAGGTGTGGACGCTCGCCCCGTCGGCGCTGGGGGAGTTCCTGGCCGCCCTGCCCGAGCCGATGATGCTGGGCAAGGTCGAGATCGCCGCGGGAGAGAGCGGTCCCGCCCGCTGGGTCGTGGGATTCGGGTGCGCCGCCGACGCCGGTGCCTCCGGTCAGGGTCTCGACCGCGACCGCTGGTAGGAGTGGGACGTCTGACCAGAACCGCCGATTCGTGCCATTTCCTCCGATCGACCATCTGTTCACCGAGCGTGATGATTCACTTACTCAGCTCGGGCGGTCGGGGAGAAGAGGGTGGGACGGATGACCAGGTTGGGGCGCAGCGGAATTCAGCGATCGGAGAAGGTCGCTCGACGCGAGAACCGGAAGCAGCGGCGGCAGCATCGTGCGATCGCGGGGGCGGCCGCGTTGGCGACCGTAGCCGCGATCGGAGCGGGGCAGGTCGCGGAGCCGACGGTGGCCGAGGCCGCGGTGATACCACCGGCGATCGGCGAACTCGACGACTGGCTGAACGGTTTCAACAGCGGAAACCCGCTCGGCAGTCTGATCTCCGAGATCGGGAACGGCGCGCTCGCCGACATCGCGGAGCAGTGGCGCATCCAGAGCTGCCTGTCCGGCGGCGTCCGGGACGGGGCCGACTGCTCTCAGTCGAGCACCGAGCTCGGCGGCATCGGACTCGCCGTCGTCCTGCCCGACCGCATCGAGGTGGTGCCGGTCGCGATCTACGATCCGGTCAAGCAGGTGTTCGACACCGTGTCCGGTTCGGTCCTCGGCGACATCCTCCGCTTTCTCGGCATCGACCTGCCGCCGACGATGACCGACGGCCCCGCCACCGAGGGCTCGGCGACGGTCGGCGGGAACGGTTTCCAGTTCGCGCTCGCATACCGCGGCGGCGACGCGACTGCGACATCGTATCTGCCGCTGAGCATCGCGACCGCGGGGGCGAGTGACGGACGGACGGCGAGGTCGTTCGCACTGATCGGGATGGCACACGCGTGGAACACCGGACCGCTCGACGTCACGGTCCTCGGCGAGACGATCACGACGATCCCCGGCGTCCAGGGCGTGGGTTGCTATGGCGGCCTCACCGGTGCCTATGCCGACGGCGTCGGAGCCTGCGCGAACGTGCTGGGCACCTTCGACTTCCGGTGGCAGCAACCGAACGGCGAACTCCAGTTCGCGCTCACTGACCCGACAGCGCTGATCGCCGATCCGGGAGGGGTTCTCGGCGGACTCGGCGCCGACGTTCTCGAGGGTCTGCTCGCCGGCGCCCTGAGTGGTTCCGGAATCGACTTCGACGGCGACTGGATGTCGCTTTCCAAGGACTTCGCCCGCCTGAGCATCGGGGGCGACTACGACCTGTTCAGCGGGAACTTCCTCCGGCTGACGAGCGATTACGGATTCACGGCTCCGATCACCGTCGACTGGCTGGGTTCGACCGTCACCTTCCGACCGCTGGTCGAGGTCAACGGCGAGCTCCGGCCGAATCGACTGGGCCTGCCGGTCATCGAATTCGGGCAACTCGACACCGGCGAACTCGTCCCCGTGATCCGCATCCCGAGTTACGAGTTCCCGTTCGGCCTGCCCGCCACCGATCCAATAGACACCGGCGCGTCGAACACTTTGGCGCGCGCGAGCATGTCGGTCGTCGACACATCGGCGGATTCGGCCGCCACCGACGATGAGACCGACGAGGCCGATAGCTACGTCGGCAAGCACCGCTCGGCGGAGAACTCCTACGTCGGCAAGCACCGGACGCCAGAGCCCACCGACTACAGCGGCGTCGAGGGCTCGGATGCCGGCGACGCCGATGCAGCCGAGTCGGGCGGCTCGGACTCCGACAGCGAGGATTCCGGGAACCCGGATTCGGACAGCGTCGATCCCGACGTCTCGGCTCCCGACAGCTCGGATTCCGACGGAGCCGATGCCGACACCTCGGATTCCGACGACACCGACCCCGGGAGCGGGTCGGACTCTAGCGTCGATTCAGATTCCGGCACTGACTCCGGAGATGCCGCGGCCTGATCCGGCAGAGCCGCAAGTTCCGTGCTTCCTGAGCTGAGGGGTGGGTGTTGGCCGACCATGGCTGACCTACCCGCGTGGCCAACGGTTGCTGTCGAGGGCGAGATCGGTGGATTTCATTGCAAGGTCGCCCCCGACCCAACCGGGATGTGTACCGAAAGTGATTGCAAGTGATTGCCTTTCGCTGCAGCATCCCGGTGGGTGGGGTTCGGTTTCACACTGTGGAGTTGTCAAAGATCGTGTGGCATCGGGGTCGATGCCCGAGGGTCTGGTGCGGCGGGGACGGTTAGACGAGTGCGTCGTCGAGTCGCATGGTGCGCCGATTGTAGGCGGGTCGGGGGAGGCGTTTCGGGTCGATGTCGGCGGGTGGGATCAACCAGGGATGCCGGTCCGGGCCCATCACCACCTCCCAGCCGTGGTGATGGACCTGGGTGTGGCAGCGCTGGCAGAGTAGGCAGCCGTTGTCCAGATCCGTCGGTCCGCCGTCGGCCCAGTGGACCAGATGATGCACTTGGGTATGTGCTGCTGGGGCACCGCATTTCACACAACACGCATCCCGCACGACGATCGCCTGACGTAAGTGATGCGGAAACAGTCGTTTCGTCGTTCCCATCCGTAGCGGCACGCCTTCGGCGTCGAGGACGATCTCGGCGACCGCGCCGTCACACGACAACCGGCGCGCCGTCGACGCCGACACCACGCCCACCCACGGCAGACGCGCCGGATCGGCAGCGTCAGCAGGGATGGTGACCAGTAGTTGGGTGCGTGGTGCTCCTGCGGTGGTCATGGCCGCGCCGATCGCGGCCTGATCGAGCAGGAGTTCCAGACCGTCGGCGCGGCGTTGGCCGGCATCGCGGCGGTCGTCGGCGCCGTCGGGTTCGGGGCGTGGGCAGGAGCGTTCGTCGATCATCGTCAAGAATTTTTCCCCGATCACTGCGGTGACGTCTGCGCTGATCGCGACCCGGCCTTCGTCGGTCACCCTGGTGTGCAAGGTGTTCAGCGACGCATCATCGGCCGGCGCGACCGCGTGCGGATCGTCATCGGCGACCCGCATGGCGATGCTCCGGGCGTGAGTGTTGATCTCGGCGGGGGTGGCACCGGAGAAGGCCTGCGCCAGTAGTTCGCTTTCGAACGCCGACAGGTCGTCGTCGGTCAGCGCGGGCGCTGCCTGTTTGTCGATGGACGCGATGCCGCGGACCACGGCATCGACACACTCGGCCGCGAGATACCCGTCGGCGGCGCAGTCGGCGACTTTCGGCAACGATCCCAGTCCGGCGGCGATCCGTGCACCGCGGTGCGCGGCCGTCGGGGGTAGGCCCATCTCGATCAGCCAGGATCGGGTCGTCGACCCAGCTCGCGCCGGTGCCCCCGAATCCTCCAACAGGGCGATGTGGACGGCGATCTGGTGATCGAGGACGTTGCGCAGCACGCGTAGTCCGTCGAGTCGCTCGACTACCAGGCGACCACTCCCGTCGTCGGGCGGGGGTTGCAGACCAATGAGGGTGTCGCGGAGCTCGGTGATCGAGGACATGAGACCAATGTACTCGCCAAGACGTTCGACGACGAGGTTTGTCCACAACCTATCTGCCGTCGAATCAAGCTGTGCGGCAATCTATGTCACACGAACATCAGTGGTGAACCGCAGTGAACCGTGGTGAACAGAAACCCCAGCAGTCACAGGCTGTTGATCGAACAGGGTTGTCATCGCCACTACGCAGCCGACAACAGGAGCGGGTGCGACGCCGAGGATGTGCAACGAAACAGCCGACTGCCCGCGCATTTTCCCTGAGCCCAGCCGAGTCGCACCGCATCGGCAGACGAAAGCGGGTCGCGACCCGGAAGACCGCCGGCTCCGTCATCTGTGCAATCGGATCGGCAACCTGA
The DNA here is from genome assembly GCF_023078355.1 of Gordonia hongkongensis. Taxonomy (NCBI): domain Bacteria; kingdom Bacillati; phylum Actinomycetota; class Actinomycetes; order Mycobacteriales; family Gordoniaceae; genus Gordonia; species Gordonia hongkongensis. Next base: position 4,189,492 of record NZ_CP095552.1, on the reverse strand, counting down.
TCAACGCCAACCTGCCATACACCTACGGTCAGTAATCGGAATCCGCGACGTTTCATCCGTCCTCGGTTCCGTGGGTCAGTCGTAGAACGGCTGGCGACCGTAGCGGTCTGCGGTCACGACATCGATGTCGTTTCGCAATGTGAGGTCGCGGATGGTGGCTGTGTTCGCCCCGATCCCGGCCCAGTGAGGATCGGTGTCGCTTGCCAGGCACCAGGCATGGTCAGCGGGCCATACAAAGGCCGGCGGGTCGTGAAACATCGCAGGCGTTTCGTGCGTCAAGGGCTCCTCCCACGCCTTGAGGTCGGACAGTGTGCCGACGTAGAGGTGGTAGCCGCGGTTGGGGATGTACATCCGAGGGCCACCCGGTACAGGAGACACGACACCTGAATAGCCGGCCCAGATCGCGAAGTAGCACTCGTCCGAGCTGCGCGTCGCCGCAGCCAGGGCTCTACACGTCCTGGCGACGATGGCGTGCTCGTAGCCCTCATAGGCGGGCTCTGTGAAGTCCTTGTTCGGAACGCTCTGGTGAGGACGGTCTGGATCCGGTATGAAACGGACCCGTGCGTAGGCCTCGAACTCAGGAGGGCCGAACAGCGCTAGAGCTTTCCAAGCCTGGCCCGACGCGACGTTGTCGGTCGCGTCACGACTTCGTGTGATCCAGTCCGCGGCTGAGACGTCAGCACAGAAACGCAGCATGCCACGACTATGCGCCGGACGGGGTTGCCGCGGCCATCCTTTGTGAGAACGCCGGGGCGTCTCATCTGATGCAATATGCAGTCGATTACTTACCAGGTGAACCAGGTCAGACCAGACTTCGGAGCGAAGCAAGAAGTAGAAACCGCGGCCCTCCACATTCCACCAGAATGGAAGCCGCTGAACGGCATAGACATGTCAGTCGGAGTAGACATGATCGGGTGGACCCGACATCGGTGCCGGCTCCGCCGCGGTCACCGACATCCTCGCCGACCCGCACATGTTCGCGTTGGACGTCCCGGCCGACTCCTCGGGCAGATACATCTGCCGACATCGGACCGTGTGGCTGACGATATGGCTATTCGCTTCGCGGGCAGTTCGATGAGCTGAGAGCAGGGGTCAGACCGCAGAGTCCCTGACCGGAACGGGGGCGATTTTCCGGGCCTGTCGCGACACGCGGCTACCCTGGGCACACGACCCCGGGCCGTTCACGGGCCGATCCGGGTGCAACCGACCAGGGAGGGCATCATGGCCATCGATCGGGACAAGAGCAGAGCGGTGTCGGAGGTCGTGCGTCAGCACCCGGCGATGAGCCTGGTCGCGGTGTCACCGGGCATCGCGGTGTTCGTGACGTTGCTGCTGCTCGACCAGACCTTCTTGGCGATCTTGTTCCTCGTCCTGGCCGTCGGCGGGGGCGCATACCTGCTGACGCGCAAGCGCTGACGGTGTCGCCTGTTCAGCACCCGCGGCGAGCTGGGCGACCCCGCTACAGTGGTGCCCAACGAGCACCCGGCAGGGTTGAAAGCGCGGTGAAGGGAGTCGGCGTCGTGGGCACTGAACCGGGTCGGGGCGCCTGCGCCGGACGGACTCCCGGGTTGCGGACGAGTCGGCTGGGCGGCTGACCATGTCCACCCGCGTCGATGCCTACATCTGGGCCATCCGTCTGACCAAGACCCGATCGGCGGCGGGCGCCGCGTGTCGGGGCGGGCACGTCCGCGTGAACGGGGTGACCGCCAAACCGGCCCAGCCGGTGGTGCCGGGTGACGAGGTCCGCGTACGGCTCGCCGGACGGGAGCGCATCGTCGAGGTCACCAGGACGATCAGTAAGCGGGTGTCGGCGCCGATGGCCGCCGAGTGCTTCATCGACCGGTCTCCGCCGCCGCCGCCGAAGGAGATCCTCGCGAGTCAGCCGCGTCGCGACCGCGGTGCCGGTCGGCCGACGAAACGTGAACGGCGTCAACTGGATCGGCTGCGTGACGGCACATTCCTCATCGCGGTACTGGCGGCGATCACGCTCCTCGTCGGCGCCTGCTCGGACGACGAGCCGACGTCAGATCCAAACACTCCGAACACGCCCGAGGCGCCCGCCCAGGCCGGTTCCGGACCGTTCTTCGGCGAATGCGGCGGCGTGTCCCTCGACGAGGTGGTCCGCATCACCGGGTTCGGTGGACTCACCGAGACCGTGAACAACACTTCGGTGTGCGAATGGGACACGACCGGTTCGCGGACGGGTGCCGTCGCCTCGTTCAACTGGTATCGCGGATCGCCGATCGGTCGTGAGGAGGCGAACGTGAAGTTGTCGCGCGACGTCACCAACAGACTCGTGATCGACGGCCACGAGGGATTCATCGGTTACACGCAATCAGGTCAGATCTGTGAGGTCGGCATCGGTTTCGGCGCGGACTTCTTCGAATGGTCGATCCGCGGCGACGCGGCGACACCACGGCCGATCGAAGAGATCTGTGACGCCGCACGCGAGCTGGCGACGCTGTCGATAGAGCGTGCGTCGTGAAGCGCGCCCTCATCGTGATCACCGCGCTGCTGCTGGGACTGACCGCCCTGGCTGGGTGTGCGCGCACCGTCGACGGTGAGGCGGTGCCGTTGGGGGCCGCGGACCAGTCCGGCAGCAGCGACATCGACACCGACCAGTTCGACCGGCTCTTGCTGGAATGCGATGTGCTACCCGACGCGATGATCGCCGATGTCGTCGCCGGCGGCGGGTTCGCCGAACGGTCGTTCAGCGGGGCCATCTGCCGATGGTTGGTCTCCGGCACCACCGACGTGGTGAGTGTGACGTTCAACTGGTTCGAGTGGGGCAACGTCAACGTGGAGAAGGAGACGGCCAAGAAGCTCGGGTTCCAGACCGAGAACATCAAGGTCGCCAGCCAGTCGGCGTTCACCCAGCGCAGTCCCGACCGGCCGGGCGTCTGCGGTGTGACCGCCCGCGCGCCGAGCCGCGGCATCTTCACCTGGTTCGTCGAACCTCGCAGCGCGCCCCAGGGCGATCCGTGCGCGGCGCCGATCAAGCTGATGGAGTTGCTGCTCCAGGGCGGTCAGTAGAAGTTGCTCACCCCGGGAGCGGCCCGACGACGACGCTGGCCGCGACCACGAGTTCGTCGCCGGTGCCCGGCATCAGCAACCACACGGTGAGCCGGTCGCCCTCGCGCACCCGGCGCAGGACCAGCCGCGTGCCCGGCACGATGGGCCGGAGATACTCGATGACCACCCGGTGCGGAGCGTCGACCAGGTCGGGATGCTCGACCAGTTCGTCCTCGATCGCCTCGAGGTAGGCGGCATTGTTGAGGTGCTTGAACGGGTCGAAGTCGGTGATCCGGAGAACGTGTTCACGGTCGGGGAAGTCGATGTCGGCGGCGTCGGGGGCCTTCTCGGGGTTCATCGACCGCCAGCGAAGGCGGTGCTCGTCGGTCATCGCCGACAGCATCGCGAAGGCGTCGTCGGACAGGCGTGACGGCACGCCCTGCTCGTTGACGTTGATCCAGAACGCCTCGGTCTCGATCAGGCCCGCGGGACGCGGTCGGGGGTTGAACCGGTTTGTCTCGTGCTCGGCGGTGAGGCGCACGCGCATGTTGGTCCAGCGCGTCGACAGGGCACCGCACCAGCGCTGCGCGGTCACCGTACCCGGCCAGGTGATGGGCTCGATGACATCGATGATGGTCCGCCGAACGATCCAGAACGGGTCGGTCGCGCTGAACTCGGTTGCCTCGAGGTTGTCGTTGGCGACGTCCTGCAGGTAGCGGGCCACCGCATCGAGGCGCACACGCATGTCCTGATCGACGTCGCCGGTGCGGACGCGATAGCCCACCTCGTAGAACTGGGCACCAGGCTTGCGATCCGGGAGTGATGCAACCGACACTGCTGGCGTAACCTGGCTCACTCGAGTCCCTCCGATAGGTCGCCGGTATCTTTGCGGCTAAGATACATTCAATCGGAAAAATAGAACACGTTCTACGTGTCGGATCACGAGGAAACAGCAGATGGCGCATGTGATTACCCGCCCATGTTGCAACGATGCCAGTTGCGTCAGCGTGTGTCCGGTGAACTGCATCCACCCCACGCCCGACGAGCCGGAGTTCCTCAGGGCGGAGGCCCTCTACATCGATCCGGAGACCTGCATCGATTGCGGCGCCTGCATCGACGAGTGCCCGGTGGAGGCGATCATCCCCGACGATCAGCTGGACGAGCGTGACGAGCCGTACCTCCAGATCAACGCGGACTACTACAAGGACCACGACGTCGAGGGCGGCCTCGTGCCACCGCGCAAGGCACCCAAGCTGCCCGAGAAGGAACTGCACGTGGCCATCGTGGGTGCCGGGCCGGCGGCCTTCTATGCCGCGGAGGAGCTCGTCCGCAAACCGGCCATCAAGGTCGACATGTTTGACCGGCTGCCGACGCCCTACGGACTCGTGCGCGCCGGGGTCGCACCGGACCACAGCGCCACCAAGGGCGTGGAGAAGACCTTCGCCTCGGTCGCGGCGAAGAAGAACTTCAGCTACTACCTCAATGTCGAGGTCGGCAAGCACATCAGCCACGACGAGCTGGTCGCCCGCTACCACGCGGTGATCTACGCGGTCGGCGCCGCGACCGACAAGCGGCTGGGAATCGAAGGCGAGGATCTGCGCAATTCGGTCGCCGCGACCCAGTTCGTCGCCTGGTACAACGGTCACCCGGACTTCGCCGACCTCGACGTCGATCTGTCGGGCGAGCGGGCCGTCGTGGTCGGCAACGGCAACGTGGCACTCGACGTCGCGCGCATCCTCGTCACCGACCCGGACGAGCTCGCCAAGACCGACATCGCCGACCACGCCCTCGCGAAGCTGCGTGAATCCAACATCTCCGAGGTGGTGCTCCTGGGCCGCCGCGGCGTGGCGCAGGCGGCATACACCAACAGCGAGTTCCTGGCACTCGGTGACGTCGACGGTGTCGACGTCGTCATCGACCCCGACGAGCTGGTCCTCGACCCGGCCTCGGAGGCGGCGCAGTCCGACGACACGCTCGACTCGACGATCGCCACCAAGGTGCGTCTCGCCCGAGAATTCGCCGAGCGTCCGCAGACGCCGGGCAACAAGCGCATCGTGTTCCGGTTCCTCACGTCTCCCGTCGAAATTGCCGGTGACGGGGAAGTGGCTACGCTTACGTGCGTGCGCAACGCCTACGCCGACGCGACCGGGACAGTCGCGGTGACACCCACCGAGGATCGGTTCGACCTCGAGACCGGACTGGTCCTGCGGGCCATCGGTTACCGGGGCGTGCCGGTCACCGACCTACCGTTCGACGAGGGGCACGGCGTCGTCCCCAACACCGAGGGGCGGGTCCAGACCGCGGCCGACGGCGATGTGATGCCCGGCCTGTACGTCACGGGTTGGATCAAGCGAGGAGCGACAGGGGGTATCGGCATGAACCGCATCTGCGGTCAGGAGACCGCGCAGGCGGTCATCGCGGACTTCGTCGCCGCCGCGTTCGACGACCCCTCGACCTCGCGGGACGACGTCGCCGCACTCGTGGCCGACCGCGGCGCCAACCGCATCGACCTCACGGGCTGGAAGGCGATCGACGCCGCCGAGAAGTCCGCGGGCAGGGCCACCGGCCGGGTCCGCACGAAGTTCGTCAGAATCTCCGAGTTCGAGGCGGCTGCCACCGCCGGGGCGCAGTGACCGTGCGCATCGCACTGCTCTCGTACCGAAGCAAGCCGCACTGCGGTGGCCAGGGCGTCTACGTCCGCCACCTCTCCCGCGAACTGGCACTGCTGGGGCACAGCGTCGAGATCTTCTCGGGGCAGCCCTACCCCGAACTGGACCAGGTGGCCATCGACGCCGGGGTCACCGTCACCAAAGTGCCGAGCCTCGGTCTCTACGACGAGCCGGACCCGTTCCGGACGCCTCGTCCGGGCGAGTACCGCGATTGGATCGACGTGCTCGAGGTCGGCTCGATGTGGACGGCGAGCTTCGGCGAACCGCTCACGTTCAGCCTCCGGGTGGCGCGCCTTCTCAAAGAGCGCCGCGACGACTTCGACATCGTGCACGACAACCAGTGCCTCGGTTACGGACTGCTCGACATCCAGAAGGCCGGGTTCCCGCTGATCGCGACGATCCACCACCCCATCACCCGCGACCGCACACTGGCGGTGAAGGCGGCCAAGGGGTGGCGCAAGATCAGTGCCTGGCGGTGGCATTCGTTCCTGCGCATGCAGGGGCGCGTCTCACGCCGTATCCCCGAGCTGCTCACCGTTTCCCGCAGCAGCGAGGTCGACATCCGCAAGGCCTTCGACATCCCGTCGGGTCGGATCACCACCATCCCGCTGGGGGTGGACACCGAGATCTTCACGCCGGCCGCCACGCGCGTTCCCGGACGTATCGTGTGTGTCGCCAGTGCCGACGCGCCGCTGAAGGGTGTCTCGTACCTGCTCGAGGCGGTCGCGAAGCTGTCCTCCGAGCGGGATGTCGAATTGGTACTGGTGTCTAAGTTGGACCCGAACGGTCCGTCCGCCAAGATGATCGAGGATCTGGCGATCGGCGATCGCGTCTCGGTGGTGTCCGGCCTCGAGGACTCCGAGATCGCCGGCCTGCTCGCCTCCGCCGAGGTGGCGTGTGTGCCCTCGTTGTACGAGGGGTTCTCGCTGCCGGCGGTCGAGGCCATGAGTTGCGGAACGCCGCTGGTGGCAACCCGGGCCGGTGCGATCCCCGAGGTCGTCGGCACCGCTGAGGAGGCGGCGTTGCTGGTGCCGCCGCGGGATTCCGGATGCCTGGCGCAGGCGATCGGCCGGCTGCTGGACGATGCCGATCTGCGGACGCGTCTCGGCGACGGTGGTCGTCGACGCGCCGAGGAGCACTACAGCTGGGCAGCAGTGGCCGCGAAGACTGCGGCTCACTACGAAACCGTGCTCGCCGGACATCGGCGGGCAACAGAAGGGACATCGAGTGCTCACAGTTGATTTCGACCGGCTTGGCGTTGGACCGGGCACCAAGGCGATCGACATCGGGGCGGGGCAGGGTAGGCACTCGTTCGAGATGTTCCGTCGTGGCGCGGAGGTCATCGCCTTCGACATGTCCGAGAGCGACATGTCCGACGTCGGTGAGATGTTCGACGCCATGATGGCGGAGGGTCACGTGCCCGCGTCGGCCAAGGCGCGCGCCGAGGTCGGGGATGCGCTTCGACTCCCGTACGCGGACAACAGCTTCGACGTCGTCCTGATGAGCGAGATCCTCGAGCACATCCCGACCGACGAGGGCGCGATCAGTGAGATGGTGCGCGTGCTGAAGCCGGGTGGCGTCGCCGCGGTCACCGTGCCCCGGTACTGGCCGGAGAAGGTGTGCTGGGCCCTGTCGGACGAGTACCACGAGGTCGAGGGCGGACACGTCCGCATCTACAAGGCCTCCGAGCTCGCGGGCAAGTTGCAGCGAGCCGGACTCGAGGTCACCGGCACCGACCACGCCCATGCCCTGCACGCCCCCTACTGGTGGCTGAAATGCGCTGTGGGAGTCGAGAACAACGACAATGTCCTGGTGAAGGGCTACCACCAGCTGTTGGTCTGGGACATGATGAGCAAGCCGTGGCTGACCCGGGTCGGCGAGCAGGTGCTCAACCCGCTCATCGGCAAGTCGGTGGCCCTCTACCTGCGCAAGCCCGAGACCGCCACCGCGTCTTCATGACGGGGGCCTCCAGGACGGGAGCCCCATGACGGCCGTCCCGGCGATCCCCAGTGTGGTCACGGCCGAGCAGATGCGGGCCACCGGTGCCGCGATCGTCGGCATGCAGGAGGCCGACGGTGCGTTGCCGTGGTTCCCGGGCGGGCAGACCGACCCATGGGACCACATCGAATCGGCGATGGCGTTGTCCGTGACCGGGTTTCACTCCGAGGCAGAGGCGGCTTACGAGTGGTCGCGGCGTAAACAGCGCGACGACGGGTCGTGGCCGATCCGCACCGTCGTAGGAAAGGTGGAGGACGCCGGCACCGACAGCAACTTCTGCGCCTACATCGCGGTCGGGGTCTGGCATCACTATCTGATCACCGGTGACGACGCCTTCTTGCAGAAGATGTGGCCGGTGGTCTGGTCGGCGATCGACTGCGTGCTGCGCTTCCAGCGTGAGGACGGTGCGTTCCGCTGGGGCGGCGACCACCGGACCGGAGCGATGTTCGGTGAAGCGCTGATCACCGGGAACGCCAGCATCTTCCAAGCGCTGGACTGCGCGATCCGGATCGCCGGTGAGATGGATCAGCCCGACGCCGACTGGATCGCGGCGCACAGTGTGCTCGGCGACGCGATCCGTGCCGACGTCACGCGTGACGAGTGGCAGACCTTCACCCCGCCGTCCGAACACTCCATGGACTGGTACTACCCGATCCTCGGCGGCGCCGTCCGCGGACGCGACGGGCAGGAACTCATCGCGCGGCGGTGGGAACAGTTCGTGGTGCCCGGCAAGGGTGTTCGCTGCGTCGACCATCGTCCCTGGGTCACCGGCGCCGAGACCTGTGAGCTGGCACTGGCACTCGATGCCCTCGGTGACACCGCCGATGCCATCGAGCTCATCGCGTCGATTCAGCATCTGCGCGATCCGGACGGATCGTATTGGACCGGACTGGTTTTCGCCGATGGCAAACGCTGGCCCGTGGAGAAGAGCTGCTGGACCTCGGCGGCTGTGATCCTGGCGGCCGATGCGGTGAGCCGCACCAGCGTGGCCAACGGGATCTTCCGGGACGTCCGCCAGCGGCTCGTCGCACCGACTCCCTGAGCCGGCTGCGGAGGGCGCGGCCATCCGCGCTCCCTGAGGAGCGCGTCGAGGTCGACGAGAGCCACGAAGGGGTGGCGACGTCATCTCACCAGGACCCTTCGTGACGCGCCCTCCGCAAGCTCCGGGCGCTCCTCAGGGAGCAGGGGTTGACGCGCCCTCCGCAAGCTCCGGGCGCTCCTCAGGGAGCAGGGGTTGACGCGCCCTCCGCAAGCTCCGGCTCCTCAGGGAGCAGGGGTTGACGCGCCCTCCGCAAGCTCCGGCTCCTCAGGGAGCAGGGGTTGACGCGCCCTCCGCAAGCTCCGGCCTCCTCAGGGAACAAGAGCCAGGTGGTTCTTTCGACTCAGGGAGCGGGGGTGGGTCGCTTCGCTCGCACCTCCCACAACGGCCTACACGACCGCCGGGGTGATGCCGAGCTTGCCGGCCAGCTTGGCGAGGTAGCCGCTCGCGCGCTCGACCGAGTCGTCGGGGAGGCCGTACAGCACTGTCGTGACCCCGATCTCGCGCCACTTCTCGAGCTTCTCGGGTACCGGCCGGAAGTCGAGGACGACGATCTCGGGGTCGCCCGCACGACCGGCGTCGGACCAGATCTGCTTGAGCAACGACACCGACCCCTCGATGTCCTCCTCGCCGGGTGTGGTGATCCAGCCGTCGGCGCTGCGCGCGATCCACTTGAAGTTCTTCTCGTTGCCTGCCGCGCCCACCTGGACCGGGATGTGCGACTGCGTCGATTTGGGCCACGCCCAGCTGGGGCCGAAATTCACGAACTCGCCCGCGAACTCGGCCTCTTCCTTAGTCCAGAGCGCGGTCATCGCCTCGAGGTACTCGCGCAGCATCGTCCGCCTGCGCTTCGGCGGGACGTTGTGGTCGGCGAGTTCGTCCAGATTCCAACCGAATCCGACGCCGAGGGTGACCCTTCCGTTCGAGATGTGGTCGAGCGTCGCAATGGTCTTGGCGAGCGTGATGGGGTCGGACTGCACCGGCAGTGCGACCGCGGTGGCGAGCCGGATGCGTTCGGTGACGGCCGCGGCGGCGGCGAGTGACGTCCAGGGATCGAGGGTGCGCATGTAGCGCTCGTCGGGCAGGGTCTCGTCACCGGTGCGGGGATGCGCGGCGTCGCGTCGAGTCGGGATGTGGCCGTGCTCGGGAACGTAGTACGACGCGAAACCTGCGTCCTCGATGAGCGGGGCCAGGACGTGGGGCTTGAGCCCGCGGTCGCTGGTGAACTGCACGATCCCGAAATCCATGGGGCCCTCCGACGGCGTCGTTCGGTCGTCCGCGTTTTCCGGACGGTTGACTGGACACTAGTCTAGGTGATCGGCGTCACCCAGGCCAGAGGGCATCGGGGGCCTCACCGACTCATCCCTGCGGGTCGGTGGCCAGACCCGGCATGACGAACCGCTCGAGATGGCGTCGGACCTGCCGCGCGTCGTCGATGTCGAGGGCCTCACCCGGGGAGGTGCCGAGGCTGATCAGGACGCGCGCAACCCATTCGGACACCTCGTACGGATCGTGCGCGGGGTGTATCTCCCCGCGGGCGGCGGCCTGTTCGACGAACGGAAACCAGAACGCTGCCAGGTCGGGAACCAGCTTGACGACACCGACACCGGCGCATTCGGCGAACTCCGTGGGTTCCTCCGTGCGGAGTCGGAGCAGCAGCGTGCCCGGGTCGTCGTAGGCACCCCGGCCGATCCGGACGCCGGCGGTGAGTTGCCCGACCAGGTCGGGGATGGCGTCGAGTTCGGCCCGGGCGTCGCGCCAGAACGACTCGGTGAGACGGACGATGGTCGCGCCGATCATGGACGGTTTGTCCGGATAGTGCCGATACAGCCACGCGCGGGACACGCCTGCCGACTCCGCGACCTGCTGCATGGTGGTCGCCCGGATTCCCTTGTCGGCGAGCAGCTTCTGCGTGGCGTCGAGCAGTCGTTCGTGGACCGTCGTGGTCGAGGCCTCGGTCACTGACTCCTCCTGTGGTCGTGGTCGGTGCGCGCCGCGTCCCCACATCCACATGTCTGCTCAGGAGGGCGCTGCGTAGACAGTTCGCGGATTCTGTGTACACGATACGTCTCATCGTGTAGACACAAATCAGATTGTGTCTACATCCAACGGGTCCACCGAGGGGGCAGTGTGCCTTTACCAACCACCGCGATCATCGGCGCCGGTATCAGCGGGCTGACCGCCGGCAAGATGCTCACCGACTACGGCGTGCCGTACACCTGCTTCGAGAGTTCGGACCGGGTCGGGGGCAACTGGGCCTTCGGCAACCCGAACGGTCACAGCAGTGCCTACCGGTCGCTGCACATCGACACCTCGAAACACCAGTTGTCGTTCCGCGACTTCCCGATGCCCGACGAGTATCCCGACTTCCCGCACCACACCCAGGTCAAGGCCTACCTGGACTCCTACGCCGAGGCCTTCGACCTCTACTCCTCGATCGAGTTCACCAACGGAATCGAGCATGCGACCCGACTGGACGGGGGCGGCTGGGAACTGGAGACCCAGGGCGGTGAGCGCAGGCGGTTCGACCTGCTGGTGGTGGCGAACGGCCATCACTGGGATCCGCGCTGGCCCGATTTCCCGGGCGAGTTCGACGGAATCGAGATGCACGCCCACCACTACATCGATCCGCGTACCCCGCACGATTTCACGGGTAAGCGCATCCTCGTCGTCGGCCTGGGTAACAGTGCCGCCGACATCGCCGTCGAACTGTCGTCGAAGGCGCTGGACAACAAGCTGACCCTCTCCACGCGGTCGGGAGCGTGGATCGTGCCGAAATACTTCGGGGGCAAGCCCGCCGACAAGTACTACCGGTCGACGCCGTATCTGCCGACGTCGTGGCAGCGCAAGTTCGTCCAGGTCATGCAACCCGTGACCGCCGGCCGGCCGGAGGATTACGGTCTGCCGACACCGAATCACAAGTTCTTTGAGGCACATCCGACGCAGTCGGTGGAACTGCCACTGCGACTGGGCTCGGGCGACGTGACCCCCAAGCCCAACATCAGCCGGTTCGACGGGTCCACGGTCCACTTCGACGACGGGACCGCCGACGACTTCGACATCATCATCTACGCAACGGGTTACAACATCACGTTCCCGTTCTTCGACCCGAACTTCATCAGTGCGCCCGACAATCGGATCGACCTCTACAAGCGCATGTTCTACCCGGGAATCGACGACCTCGTCTTCGCCGGTTTCGCGCAGGCGGTTCCGACGCTGTTTCCCTTCGTGGAATGCCAGGCGCGGCTGATCGGGGCCTACGCCACGGGTCACTACCGGCTCCCGTCGGTACCGGAGATGCGGCAGACGATCGAGGCGGACATGCAGTACTACACCGGACACATGCTCGACCGCCCGCGGCACACGCAGCAACTCGATCACTATCTCTACGAACACAACATGCGGACCAAGGAGATTCCGGCGGGGATCCGGCGGGCCCACCAGCAGGGGCCGCCGACGTGGGCCGGGGTGGCCGACGATCTGGTCTCGAAGGGAGCATCCGCATGACCATTTCAAATGGTGCGACCACCGTACGCTTCCGATCGTCCGACGCCGACTGCGACGCCTGGTTCTTTCCGGGCGCGGAGTCTTCGCCGTTCGAGATCGACGGCAAGCGCCCCGTCGTCGTGATGGCGCACGGTTTCGCGGGGACCAAGGACTCGGGTCTGGCGCCCTATGCGCAACGGTTCGCCGACGCGGGGTTGGCCGTGTTCGCGTTCGACTACCGCGGCTTCGGGCTGTCCGGTGGCGAACCGCGACAGTCGATTTCGCTGGAACGGCAGGCCGACGACTACCGCGCCGCGATCGGCGCCGCCAAGAAACAGCCGGGAGTGGACCCGGAACGGATCATCCTCTGGGGAGTGTCGCAATCCGGCGGGCATGCGCTGACCGTGGCGGCCGACCGGACCGACGTGGCCGCGGTGATCGCGGTGGTGCCACTGGTCAATGGGCTCGCCGCCGGTCGCGTCGCCTACGCCCAGGTCGGCGGGGCGGCGATCGCCCGCTCGACCGCCACGGCAGTGGCCAGTTCGGTGGGTCGACGGCTGGGCCGGGGTCCGAAGATGTTGCGGGTCGTCGGCGAACCCGGCGACGTGGGCGCCGCGCTGACCGCACCAGGGTTTCTGGAGAGCTACCGCGCGATCGCGGGGCCGTCGTGGCGCAACGAGGTCGACGCCTCGGTCGGTCTCGAGATCGGCTCGTTCCGAGTCGACAAGCACGCCGCGCGCGTCGATGCCCCGGTGCTGTTCCAGATCGCCGACTTCGATTCCGCCGCACCGCCGTACGCGGCGTCGAAGACCGCGTTCAAAGCTCACGCCGAAGTGCGCCACTACCCGTGCGACCATTTCGACATCTTCGCGGGCAACGACTTCTTCGAGCTCTGCGTCACGCACGAGATCGGTTTCCTGCGCCGTCATCTGGCATCGAACGCCGACGTTGTGGAAGCGGCTACGCGATGAACCGGGCGGTCGTGATCGGGGGTGCCTCGGGGATCGGACTGGCCACCGTCGACGCGTTCGTCGGCGAGGGGATGCAGGTGGTGGTGGCCGACCGCGACGTCGAACGTGCCGAGCAGGTGGCGGCGACGCGCGACGGGGCGCGGGCGGTGCACATGGACGTGACCGACGAGGACTCGGTCGCAGCGACTTTCGCCGGCATCGGCGACTTCGACACGGTGGTGAACTGTGCCGGACTGTCGAATCCGGGTGCGCTGACCGAACTCGAACTCGATGCCTGGCGCAACACCGTCGACATCTGTCTGACCGGAACGTTCCTCGTGATCAAACACGCCGGCGCCCGGATCGCCGAGGGCGGATCGATCACCTGCATCGCCTCACTCAACGGCCGCCAACCGGGCGCCGGGATGGGGGCGTACTGCGCGTCGAAAGCCGGTGTGCTGATGCTCGTCGAGGTGGCCGCACTCGAACTCGCCGACCGTCGGGTGCGGGTCAACGCGGTGTCGCCGGGGCTTGTGATGACCCCGCTGACCGAGGGCATCGGCTTCGTACCGGGCCTCACCGAGGACTACCTCGACAACACCCCACTGGGCCGGAGCGGAGAACCCGCCGAGATCGCCGACACCGTAGCCTTTCTCGCCTCCGACAAGGCGCGTTGGATCACCGGTGCCGCCTTCGACGTCAACGGCGGTGCGCACCTGAAGCGCTATCCCGACGTGCTCGGCAAGGTGCGGGCGCTGGCCGGCGAGGCCTGACGCTGACGGCCTCCGACGTGGTCAGGCTTTCCGCGGTAGCGGTGCGCCCACCTCGCCCGAGTCGCGGCGGAGGACGCGCAGCGATCCCTCCGCCCGCACCTCGGTGAACTGTCCGGTTTCCAGTGCCTGGCAATAGATCTCGTACGGCGGGCGGCCGCCGTCGGCGGGGTCGGGGAAGACGTCGTGGATGAGCAGGGCCCCGCCGATGCGCACCCACGGCGCCCAGCCGTCGAGGTCGGTCTGCGCCGCCTCCATGCTGTGGCCGCCGTCGATGAAGACGAAATCCGCCGGTCGGCCCCAGACCTTAGCGGCGACGGCCGACGGGGCGAGCAACCCGACGACGGTGTTGTCGAGCCTGGCGTCGAACATGGTGCGGCGGAAGCGTGCCGAGGTGTCGAGCGTCCCGGTGTGTGCGTCGACGAGGGATTCGTCGTGGTACTCCCAACCGGGCTGGTGTTCCTCGGAACCGCGGTGATGGTCGACGGTCACGATGACGGCGTCGTTCGCTTCGCCGGCCGATCCCAGGAAGACGGTGGATTTCCCGCAGTAGGTACCGATCTCCACGCCGACCTTCGTCGAATCAGGTTGGGACAGATATTCTCCGGCGATCTCGAAGAGCGTCTGGGCCTCGTCGAGCGGCATGAATCCGGGTGCCTCGTCCGCGACGCGGAGGCGGTCGGGGGAGGGTGCGTTCGGCGACTGTGCCGCAGGTTGTGACATGGCATCAGATCCTATCGGGTGTGTGACGGTCGCCGCGTAGGGTGAGCCGTATGAAAGCTCAGGTACTCACCGCAGAGACAGGCCCGTCCGGACTCGAGTTGCAGGACGTTCCCGATCCCACCCCGGCCGACGGCCAGGTCGTCGTCGACGTGAAGTCGTGCGGCGTGTGCTTCCCCGACGTGCTGATGAGTCAGGGCAAGTACCAGCTGCGCGTGCCGACGCCGTTCACGCCGGGTACCGAGGTCGCCGGCGTGGTGCGCTCGGCTCCCGAGGGTGCCTCGGTGAAGGTCGGGGACAAGGTGCTCGTGGCGTCGATCGTCGGCGGATTCGCCGAACAGGTCGCGGCCGCGCCCGAACAGCTCCTGCCGCTTCCCGACGGGCTGTCCTTCGAGCAGGGCTCGGCCATGGGCATCAACTACCAGACCGCCTTGTTCGCGCTGAAGACCCGTGCGCACACCCAGCCCGGTGAGGTGGTCGGCGTGCTCGGCGCCGCCGGCGGCGTCGGGACCGCGTCGATCATGGTCGCCAAGGCGATGGGCGCGAAGGTCATCGCCATCGTCCACCGGAAGGGTGCCGAGGACCTGCTGCGCAGCGCCGGGGCCGACGAGATCGTCCAGCTCGAGGAGGGCTGGGGTACCAAGCTCAAGGAGATCGTCCCCAAGGGCGTCGACGTGATGATCGACCCGTCGGGCGGCGAGGTGTTCGACGAGGCACTCCGTCAGGTCGCCCCCGATGGCCGCTACGTCGTGGTGGGCTTCGCGGCCGGTGGCATCCCGACCGTCAAACTCAATCGAGTCCTGTTCCGCAACATCGCCGTCGTCGGGGCCGCGTGGGGCGAGTACGTGCGCACCCATCCGGAACTGAATCTGCCCGCGAAGCTGCACGAAGAGCTGTCGAAGATGATCGCCGACGGGATGGAACCCCAGGTCAACGTGACCTACACGCTGGATCAACTGCCGGAAGCGTTGACCGATCTGGCCGAAGGGCGGATTCTGGGGAAAGCGGTGGTCAAGATCGGCGAGTAGGCCCTCGGCGGGTCGGCCGGTTGCGAGGTCGCATCGCCTTCCGCCCAGCGCGTCCGTCATCGAAGGGATCTGCCATGTGCCGCAACATCACCGAACTCCGCGGACTCGAACCGCCGGCCACCGAGGACGAGATCGAGGCGGCCGCGCGGCAGTACGTGCGCAAGGTGAGTGGAGTTCGCAACCCATCGCCGGCGAATGCGGAGGCCTTCGAGGCCGCGGTGGTCGCCGTGACCGCGGCTACCCGCACGCTGCTCGACGTCTTGCCCGAGCGTCGTCAGCCGCCGAAGACGGTGCCCCCGCTCCGGCGCCCCGAGGTGCAGGCGCGGATTGCCGCTCGGGGCTGAGGAGTCCCACACAGGTTCAGCAGTAGGTATCGCGAGGCGATACCTACTGCTGAACTCGTCCTGAGGTGGTGGAGCCTACGAGCCGGCGGCTTCGTCACTGCCGGTGACGATCATTTCCGCGAAGTCCCACAACAGATTGTCGAAAGCCTCGATTGCGTAGAAGATTGCAGACAGCATGATATTTCCCGCTTTCACTTCGAATTCGACAGTGGACGCAGGCCGCAACAAAGGCGCACGTCGGCGGCCCGTGGGATAGCGGGATGGGTGCCAGATGATCAAGAGGGGGTTGATTTCTGGCGCGGTGAAGAAATGATGTTACAAATCCCGAATCCCTGTATCATTGGTAGCACGCGAATCGTTTTCCGACAAGCAATTGGCAAATTCCGATAGAGAAGTATCGGCGTCGACCCCACGCAAGTGTCCCCGATGATCGGCGTGAGATGGCCAGGCCGACGGTGGCCTCCGCAGCGCGCCTCGCAGGCGCCCCGTGACGACGACGATCCCCAGCTCAACCGGGTTAAACCCACCGGCGAGCAAAAATTTGGGACACCTCCTGCGCGTGGGGATAGTGTCGACATGGTGTCCAACCACCGATCCCATCGCGCCCGACGGGCCGCGCCGCGCGCCGTGCGCGTCGTCGCGCTGGCACTGACGGTCGCCATCGTCGGCCTGCTGACCATCCTCGGCGGACCTGCGCCACGAGCCCAGGCGGCTCCCGCCGACAGCTGTGCGCCCGCTGGACTCGCGTCGGCCTCGGCCGCGCCGGTCAACCTCGCCGCAGCCGATCAGGGCGGTGAGGACCGCTACACCACCAAGTCCACCACGCCGCTCGACCAGATCGACGTGAGTCGTCTCGAGTTGCTGTCGCCCGGCAAGATCTCCGTCGGCACGCTGTCGGACGCCGGACCGAGCATCTGCGTCAACGGCGCGGGCGACTTCACCGGCTTCGACAACGAACTCCTCAAGGCCGTCGCCGTGAAGCTGGGTCTGCAGATCGAGTTCAACGGCACCGAGTTCGCCGGCCTGCTGTCCCAGGTCGCCAACAACCGCTTCGACGTCGGGTCGTCGTCGATCACCACCACCGACGACCGGCGCAAGACCGTCGACTTCACCAACGGCTACGACTTCGGCTACTTCTCACTCGTGGCGCCGACCGACGGGGCGATCAAGGGCTTTGGCGACCTCTCCGACTCGACGCGCATCGCCGTGGTCCAGGGCACCGTCCAGGACGACTACGTCGTCAACACCCTGGGCCTCGACCCGGTGAAGTTTCCGGACTACGCCACCGCCTACGCCAACCTCCGGAGCGGTCAGGTCGACGCCTGGGTCGCACCGTCGCAGCAGGCGGAGGGTGCGGTCCGAGAGGGCGACGGCACCGCGATCGTCGAGAACACCTTCAGCGTCAACAACTTCGTCGCGTGGGCCGTCGGCAAGAACAAGCCGCGGCTCACCGAGGCCCTGAACTCCGGACTCGACGCCATCATCGCCGACGGCACGTATGCCGACCTCTACGTCGACTGGGTGCCGCGCGAGCTACCCGAGGGGTGGAAGCCGGGCAGCAAGGCCGCGCCCGCGCCCGAACTCCCCGACATCGCCGCCATCGCCGCCGAGAACGCGGAGAAGGCGGGCCCGGCCGAGGAGACCGCGCCCAAGAGCACCCTGGAACAGCTCGGCGACACCTTCTTCAACTGGGATCTCTACAAGGAGTCGTTCCCGGAGCTGATCAAGACCGGGCTCGTGAACACCTTGATCCTGTCCGTGGTGTCCGGGGTGCTCGGCACCATCCTGGGCATGATCCTGGCGCTCTGCGGCATCTCCCGGTCGCGGTGGCTGCGCTGGCCGGCGCGCGTCTACACCGATATCTTCCGCGGACTGCCCGCCGTCGTCGTCATCCTGATCGTCGGACTCGGTGTGGGCCCGGTGGTCAAGGGCATCACCGGCAACAACCCGTACTGGCTCGGGGCGGTCGCCCTGGCCCTGCTCGCCGCGGCCTACATCGGCGAGATCTTCCGGTCCGGAATCCAGAGCGTCGACGACGGGCAACTCGAGGCCTCGCGGGCCATCGGGTTCAGCTATCGGCAGTCGATGCGTCTGGTGGTGGTGCCGCAGGGCGTGCGGCGGGTGCTCCCGGCGCTGATGAACCAGTTCATCAGCCTGATCAAGGACAGCTCGCTGGTGTACTTCCTCGGGTTGCTGGCCAGCCAGCGGGAGCTGTTCGCGGTCGGCCGCGACCTGAACGCGCAGACGGGCAACCTCTCGCCCCTCGTCGCCGCGGGAATCATGTACCTGATCCTCACGATCCCGCTGACGCACCTGGTCAACTACATCGACCGGCGCCTGCGCACCGGACGTCCCACCGACGTCCAGGACGACCCGCTGCCCCCGACCGTCGTCGAGAAGGGATAGGTCCATGCCTGATCTCAACAAGTCCGAGACCGACACCGAGGGCTCCCAGACGCCGGGCTCCCGGACGCCGAGTGCGACCGCCACCCGGACGGCCGTCTCGCTCACCGGCACCGACCTGCACCTGTCCTTCGGCAAGCACCACGTGTTGCGGGGCGTCGACATCCAGGTCGACGCCGGCACCACGACGACGGTCATCGGACCGTCGGGCTCGGGCAAGTCCACTCTCCTGCGCGTGCTGAACCGGCTGCACGAACCCGACCAGGGCGACATCCTGCTCGACGGCCGGTCGGTCCTGAAGGACAACCCGGACGAACTCCGACGCCGGATCGGCATGGTGTTCCAGCACTTCAACCTGTTCCCGCACAAGAGCGTCGTCGACAATGTCGCGCTCGGACCGCGCAAGCTGAAGGGGCTGAGCAAGGACGAGGCCCGCGAGGTCGCGCTCCGTCAGCTCGAGATCGTCGGGCTGACCAACAAGGCCGATGTGCGCCCGGCACGCCTCTCCGGCGGCCAGCAGCAGCGGGTGGCCATCGCCCGTGCGCTCGCCATGACCCCCGAGGTCATGTTCTTCGACGAGGCGACCTCCGCCCTCGACCCGGAACTGGTCAAGGGGATCCTCGCGCTCATGGCCGACCTTGCCAGCGAGGGGATGACCATGGTGGTCGTCACCCACGAGATGGGCTTCGCGCGCAACGTCTCCGACAACGTGCTGTTCATGGATCACGGTGCCGTCGTGGAGACCGGGCGTCCGGAACAGGTCTTCGACGACGCGACGTCGGATCGGCTGCGGGCGTTCCTGTCCCAGGTGCTGTAGGCGCTCGCCCCGGTCAGCCGATCCCGAAGAGCCTGGAGCCGTTGCGGTAGAACACGTCTCGGAGCCACTCGGCCCCGAGGTCGAGGCGGATGATCGCCTCGAGGGCGTGGGTGTAGCCGTAGGGGATGTTCGGGAAGTCGCTGCCGAACAAGATCTTGTCGCCGGCGTCGGCCAGTCGCGGCAGGTAGTCCGACGGGAACGGGGCGTCCTCTTCGGCGAAGTCGGTGAACGCCATCGTGGTGTCCAGGCGCACGTTGGGGTACTCCAACGCGAGGTCGAGGAACGCGGTGTACTCGGGCATCCCCATGTGCGCGACGATCAGTGGCAACGACGGAAACCGGTGCAGCAGTTCGCGGATGGGGTCGGGTCCGGTGTACGTCCCCGGGGCGGGCCCGGAACCGCAGTGGATGATGACCGGAACCTG
This sequence comes from Gordonia hongkongensis, assembly GCF_023078355.1. NCBI lineage: Bacteria > Bacillati > Actinomycetota > Actinomycetes > Mycobacteriales > Gordoniaceae > Gordonia > Gordonia hongkongensis. The sequence goes on along the minus strand of NZ_CP095552.1, from coordinate 4,169,832 downwards.
GGAGTCGGCGATCTGCGACCACACCCCGTCGAGCAGCGAATCCGTCGGGGCGAAGTCGCCGACCTGGATGTGGCATTTGAAGACCTGCGTGCCGGCTTGGATGGCGCGGGAGACGTAGGTGTGGGCGGACTCCTCGGGATAGAACGTCGCCGTGTGCAGGCAGTCGTCGTGGTTGGCGGCGAAGTCGTGCGCCCAGCCGTTCAGCCACTCGGCCATGTTCGGTTTGTGTGGATAGACCAGGGACGAGTAGGCCCGCACCCCGAAGTCGCGCAGGGTGGCGACGCGGACGTCCTCGTCGGCGCGGTAGGTGATCGGCCACTCCCGTCCGACCAACGGCCCGACGGCATCGAAATAGGCCCACACCTTGTCCATCACCGGTCGCGGCATGAAGTGGGTGTGGACGTCGACGATGCCCGGCAGGCCCAGCTCGGCAGAGATCGCGCGCACCTGCCGCGCCTCGTCGGTGCTGAACGGCTCGGGGGCTTCGGGGACGGCACTGTTCACCCGAGTGACCGTACGCCGGTTGCGCGGGCGGCCGCGAGTGCCGATCAGCCGACCGTGGACACCCCGGGCGCGATCAGCACCTTGCGGTGGTCGTTGGGCGCCGAGAGCTCGCGGACGACGCGATCGGTCTCGTCGAGCCCCACGATCCCGCTGACCAGCGTCGACGACCCGATCGCGCCCTTGTTCAACTCCGCTGCGGCGGTGTCGAACTCGCGCTTGGTGTAGTAGGAGACGAAGTGCATGGTGATCTCCTTGACGACTCCGGCCACCGGCATGAACGTGTCCGGGCTCAAGCAGACGCCCGCGATGACCACTGTGCCGTGGGTCGCGACCGCGTCGAGGGCGGACGCGATCATCCCCGGCTTGCCCACGCACTCGACGACCACGTCGAAGCCCGATTCGACCTGGGCGGGGAGTTCGTCCGGAGCGCACACCGCGGACGCGCCGAGATCGAGTGCGGCCGCGCGCCTGCCCGGCGACGGGTCCGAACACACGAGTTCGGTGGCCACGCCGCGGGAGAGCCAGTGCAACGCCGCGAGGCCGACGGGACCGGCGCCGAGGACCAGCACCCGGTCGCCGGGCCGGACGGACGCGCGGGTGACGGCGTGCAGACCCACCGCCAGCGGCTCGACCAGCGCGCCGTCGACCGGGTCGATGTCGTCGAGTAGGACACTCTCGGCGGCACCGACCACCGCGAACTCGGCGAGTCCGCCGGGTAGGACGCCGAGTCCGAGGGTGCGCGCAGACGGGCAGCGGGCGACGTCACCGGTGAGACAGGCGCGGCACCGATGGCACCCGATGACCGGCATGGCGGCCACGGCGTCGCCGACCCGGAAGGCGTGGGGGACGTCCGGGTCCGCGGGCCCGATGCCGACGACCTCGCCGGCGAACTCGTGGCCCATGATCGTGCCGGCCGGGAGCAGCGGCGCGGTCGACAGGTCGGAACCGCAGATCCCGTTCGCCGCGACCCGCAGAACGAGTTCGCCGGGTCCAGGCGTCGGATCCGGACGGTGCTCGACGACGAATCCGCCTGGGCCGAACTGTCCTGGGCCGAACTCTCCTGGGCCGGACTCTCCTGGGCCGGACTCTGCGGGGGCGGTAACCGCGGCTCGCATCAGCCCGCCGACCAGCGCACCGACGGGACGTCGACCGCGGAGCGGGGCACGATGAACACCCCTTCGGCCTCGCAGGTCACCCCGTCGGCGTCGGAGATCGTGCCGCGGACGATGCGTTTGCGTCCGTTCTGCTCGGTCACCGACGCCTGCGCGACCAGTGCGCCCAGGGGCGTCGGTCGCCCGTACCGGACGGTGAGGGTGCCGGTGTAGCACGGCCCCTCGACACTGGCCGCATTGCCGAGGACGTGATCGAGGACCATCGCGCACACCCCGCCGTGCACCTGACCGGGCGGCCCCTCGTAGGCCGCTCCCAGCGTGAACTTACTGCGGACCCCGTCGGCGACATGCACCACGTCGAGCGGTGGCGCGAGCGCATTGCGCACGCCGATGACCGCATTTCCCCAGGCCATCCCGGTGTTCTCGCGGGTGTGTCGCACCCCGAAGGCCCCGTCCATCTGGCTTCTCCGCAAATCGGCCACCACGTCGGCGATCCGTCGGCGCGCTTCGTCGAGGTCCTCCTCGGCGACCTCGGTGCGGATCACCGCGTCGACGAGGTCCCGGACGGTGTCGGTGAGAGGGGTGTAGACCGCGCGGCGACGCGCGACCTCCGCTTCGGAGATGTCCTCCAGGATGAAGTCCATAAGGCTACCGATCAGTCAGTTGTGGCATGGGTAACGAAGTGTGGCGACGCAAAGTAGAACGTGTTCTAATTTAACCACTAGAACGTGTTCTCATTTTGCGGTTCCGAGGACATCGACCCCGGTCGGACATCTGGCTCCGACCGATCCAGCGGTGATCCGCGCGAACCGCGAAATCGATCCCACAGGAGATGGACCGATGAGTGCCGAGACCTTCGACCTCACCGCACGCGACGAGACCTGGGTGAAGCGGGTGCTGCCCGTGCTCAAGCTCGTGGCCAAGACCTACTTCCGCTCCGAGGTCCGGGGCATGGACAAGGTGCCCGACGGCGGTGCCCTCCTCGTGTCCAACCACTCGGGCGGTCTGATGGCCTTCGACGTCCCGGTGATCAGCGTGGCCTTTGCCGACGAGTTCGGGGCGGACCGGCCGTTGTACACCCTGGCCCACGACCTCATCTTCACCGGATCGGGCAAACAGATCTTCGGAAAGGTCGGGTTCCTGCCGGCTCACCCGAAGAACGCGGTCGCCGCCCTGCGGTCCGGCGCGGCCACCATCGTGTTCCCCGGCGGGGAGTGGGAGGCGCTGCGGCCGAGCAGCCAGAGCGCGACGATCGACTTCCACGGTCGGACCGGGTACATCCGCACCGCACTCGAGGCGGGCGTCCCGATCGTCCCGATCGTCACCATCGGGGGCCAGGAGACGCAGCTGTTCCTCAACCGCGGTGACACGCTGGCCCGGATACTGCGGCTCGACAAGCTGATCCGCACCGACACCGCTCCGTTCGCGCTCGGCTTCCCGTTCGGTCTGACCGCGCACCTCCCGCCGAACATCCCGTTGCCGTCGAAGCTGGTCACCGAGGTCCTCGACCCGATCGACATCACCGCCGAGTTCGGCAACAACCCCGAACACGACGAGGTGGACCAGATGGTCCGCAAACGCATGCAGCACGCACTGGACGACCTCGCCCGCAAGCGCCGATTCCCGGTCATCGGCTGATCACCAGGAGACGACGGTGATCTCGCAACTCCGCGATCGCGTCACCACACAGATGTGGCTCGTTCGCACCCTCGTCCGCAGCGGCTTTCTCGGTTCGCTCCGGGTCGATCGCTATGTCCGCATGGGGCTCAACCTCCGTCGGCACGGCGGCGCCTCGCCGGTGAGCGGGATCGGCCTCGCCGCGGCGCGCGACCCCCACGGACTCGCCCTCATCGACGAGGCGGGACAACTCACCTGGCGCGAGCTCGATGCCCGCTGTGACGCGCTCGCCGTCGGTCTGCGCGATCTACCCGGCACGACCGTCGGCACCGTCGCCATCCTCTGCCGCAACCACCGCGGTCTCATCGAGGCGCTCGCCGCGACGTCCCGGCTCGGTGCCGACGCGGTACTCCTCAACACCGGGTTCGCCGGACCCCAGCTCGCCGACGTCCTCGAACGTGAACAGGCAGACGTGCTCATCGCCGACGACGAGTTCGACACCGTCGTCGAGGGCGCGGCGCAACGACTTCCGGAACTGCGGCGCATCCGTGCATGGACGGAGTACGAGTCGTCGCAAGGTGTCACCGTCAACGGACTGATCGGCGCGAATCGCGGCGCGCGACCCGCGCGGCCCGATCGTGCCGGCCGGATCGTGTTGCTGACCTCGGGAACCACCGGAACGCCCAAGGGTGCGCGCCGAGGCGGAAGCACCGACGTGGCGTCCCTCGCCGCGATGCTCGACCGGATTCCCTGGCGCGCAGGCGAGTCCATCGTCATCGCGGCCCCGGTCTTCCACGCATGGGGTTTCGGGCAGGTGGCCATCGCGGCGACGATGACGTGCACTATGATCATGCGCCGTCGCTTCGATCCCGTGGCGACGCTCGACATGGTCCGCGACCACGGGGCCACCGGCCTCGCCGTGGTTCCGGTGATGCTCGAACGCATCACGGACCTCCCCGACGACGTCCTCGACGACCACCCGATGCCGACACTGCGCTTCGCCACCGCGAGCGGATCGCGGATGCGCTCCGACGCTCTCGTCGCATTCCTGGACCGGTACGGCGACGTGGTCTACAACAGCTACAACGCCACCGAGGCGGGTCTCATCACCACCGCCACCCCAACCGATCTGCGCACCGCGCCGGAGACCGCCGGGCGGCCGCTCGCGGGTACGAGTGTTCGCATCCTGGACGACGACGACCGCGAGGTCCCCGTCGGCGAGGTCGGGCGCATCGTGGTCGCGAACAACTCCGGGTTCGACGGTTACACCAGCTCGGACACCAAGGCATTCAGCGACGGACACATGGTGTCGGGCGATGTCGGCCGCTTCGACGAGAACGGGCTGCTGTTCGTCGTCGGCCGCGACGACGAGATGATCGTCTCCGGTGGGGAGAACGTGTATCCCCTCGAGGTCGAGTTGGTCATCGGGGCTCTCGACGAGGTGGTCGAGGTCGCGGTGACCGGGGTCGACGACGACAGGTTCGGCCAGCGTCTCGTCGCCCATGTGGTGCGAGCACCGGAGGCCGAGATCGGCGCCGAGGACATCCAGCGGCACGTGCGAGAACAGCTCGCCGGGTTCAAGGTCCCCCGCGACGTCCACTTCCTCGACGAACTGCCGCGCAATGCCACCGGCAAGATCCTCAAACGCGAACTCCCGTCCGCCCCGTCGACCGAACGAAAGGTGAGCTGAATCATGCACGCTGTCAAGCAGATCGACCGCTCCACCGGTGTTCTGGACGCCGAACGGATGTCCGGTCCCGACGCGCTGATGCTGAACATGGAATCGGCGTCGACCCCGATGCACACACTGAAGGTCGCGGTGCTCGACACCTCCCGTCGTGGCCGGCCCCTCGATCTCACCGAGATCGCCGACGTCCTGCCCGACTACCTCGGCATGTTCCCGCGCGCGACCCAGCGGCTCGCGTGGGCTCGCGGACACGGCGCCCGTCCCTTCTGGGTGCACGACAACGACTTCGACGTGCGCCGGCACCTGGACGAGCGTTCCGCCGCCGCACCGGGGGGACGTGCCGAGCTGGACGCGATCCTGTCCGAGCTCGCCGTCCGGCAACTCGATCGGAGTCGGCCGCTCTGGGGACTGACCCTCGTGCACGGTCTCGCCGGTGGGCGGCAGGCGGTCGTCGTCCGCGTCCATCACGCCGTCGCCGACGGTCTCGCCGCACTCAACACGTTCATGGCCGCGACCGCCGGTCCGGATGAGCGGGTCGAGCAGGCGCCGATCTCCGCGACCCGCATCGAGCACGACGACGACGAGCTCACGCGCGCAGCGCGTTCGGAATCCTGGCGTATGGTTCGTCGCCTGCCGTCGGCAGCGTCGGCACTGGCGCGTGCGGTTGTCGCGAAACGCCGGGCCGGCGATGCCGAACTCATCCCGAAACCCCTGACGGTCCGTCGGACGAGTTTCAACGCCCGCAGCGGCGCCGAACGCGTGTGTGCGTCCGGCGACATCCCGCTCGCCGCCGTCCAGCGACTCGCGCTGGCCACCGGAAACACCGTGAACGGGGCTCTGCACGGTGTCATCGCCGGTGCGATCCGGGCGGAACTCATCGCTCGCGGCGAGGAGCCGGGAGTGTCGGTCTCGATCTTCGGGGTATGCAAGGACCTGGCCTCCACCCGTGTGCACGGCAACGAGATCGCCACCGCGATGGCCTATCTCAGGTCGGATCTGGCCGACCCGATCGAGCGGATCGCGGCCACCGGTGAGAGCTGCGCGGCGACTGTTCGATGCCGGCGCGAGGTCGGCTTCGATCTCACCGACGCGCTGGCCACCTACACCGGACGGCTCGGCCCGACCTTCCGCGGTCTGGCCGCGAATCGCGCGCCGCTGGTGATGAACAACATCACCACCGCCAACATGCCGGGTCCGCGCACCACGCGGTGGGTCGGGGACATCGAGGTCGTCGACTGGATCTCGTTCGCGCTGGCCATCGCACCCGCCGACGTCAACCTCACCACCTACAGCTATGCCGGCAGGCTCAGCATGGGCCTCATCGCGACACCGGAGTCGATGCCCGACCCGGCCGGCTTCTTGCGGCGGGTGGCCGACGCGGTCGCCGAGGCCGCCGATGCGCTCGGACGGACGACCGCCGACGAGGACGAGAACAGTACCGCGATGGCGCAGGAGGCGAGTTGATCGACTGGGAGTCGGGAGCAGCACGACTGGGGTTGTTCGCGAAAGTGCTGCCCCGTGCGATCGGCAGTTCGCGTGCGGCCGGCCGCGGGGATCCCGCGACGGGCGTCCCGCCGGCGGACTGCGGTCCGCGGATGGTCGGGGAGACCGCCGTCGACGAGCTGTTCATCGCGGTCAACTCGGTGATCCGGGACATCCCGCCGATCGACTTCGTGGAAGACTGCGTCGACCGATGTGTCGGTGTCGCAGATGAACTGGCTGCCCTCGGTCCGTCGCGAGTCCACCTCGACCCCGGCCCACCCGGCATCGTCTCCCGCAACCGGAAGACCTTCGGGACCACCTCGTTCGATCACATCGACTACTCGGTGGCGGTGCCGCTCCTGGAATCGATCGCCGCGGCCGACCCCTACGCCGACGGGATCGCCTCGGTGCGGGTGCTGTCACGACGACGCGCCGGTCGCCGCTGGTTGATCTGGGTCCATGGGGCGGCTCAGGGTCGGGCCGACGATCTCTACGCGTTCCGCGCGGCCAACCTGTACAACAAGCTCGGTTACGACGTGGTCTTCCCCGTCCTGCCCGCCCACGGTTCCCGGCGAGTCGAGAAGGTGGCCTATCCGGGGTTCGACCCATTGGTCAACACTGTCATCACCATCCGGGCGATTGCCGAGATCCGCTCGCTCATCACGTGGATCGAGAGTCAGGAACCCGCCGACATCGCTATCGCGGGGACGTCGCTCGGCGGACCGATCGCCGCGATGGTCGCCTCGATGGACCCCCGTATCAGCTCGGTGCTAGCCGTCGTGCCGATGCTGGAGATGCATGCCACCCTGGCTCATCACATGGAGCGCGGCGGGTCCAAGGGACGCCATCTAGCGTCGTTGATGCGCAGCGAACCGGTTCGCGCGGTCTCGTCGGTCATCAACCCACTGTCCGTGGAGCCGGTTCCGACACCAGAACGCCGCATGGTGGTCGCGGCGCTCAACGACCGGGTGACCTCCGTGACCGCCGCCCAGCAGCTACACAATCACTGGGGTGGGAAAGTCCACTGGTACTCCGGTAGCCATGTCGGACATGCCATCTCGGGCAGCATCCGACAGGCCACCGACGAATTCCTCCGCGCCGCCCCGCCCCCGCGGTCAGACAGCGAACCGGGCCTCCGTTCGCTGATGTGAGGGCAGCGCTGTTCCCGGAGCAGAAAGAGGACAGACCCATTGGCCCGCCCGACCGACAGACCTCATCTCGACTCCCAGACTTCGATCGAAGTCTGGGAGTCGAGTTGAAGTCTGTCGGTCACGAATCAGGTTGCGTGAGTGCGACCCGCATCTCACCAGGACCCTTCGTGACGGCCTCCGCAAGCTCCGGCCTCCTCAGGGAGCAGTAGTTAGGGCTCGCACCTCAGGGCCGGGGTGGGTTCGTTTCGCTCGCACCTCACTGGGTGCTGTGATACCCCAGTTCCTCCGCGCGTCGAACCAGTGCGAGATTGCGTTCCCAGGATGCGTCGACCGGGTCGTCGGGATGGTGTGCCGAGGCCCACGTGCCGTAGACATTGGCCCACACCCCGAACCGGGGCCCGGTCACGAGTTCGCTCCCGTCGCTGGACGCTGCAACCAGGAGTCGAGTTCGAAGTCTTCTTCGATGCTGCCCTGCTCGACCAGGAATGCCTTGGTGCCGGTGAGCAATTCGACGGCGCGGGCCGGGAACGGCTCCTCAGAGTAGCCCTCGGGGTTGGCGGCGGCACGGACGGCGGCTTCGGGTGCCTTTGAGTTGCCGAGCTCGAACTGGAGGTACTCCTCCCAGTTCGCCTTCGCGTAGCGGACCGACGACGCGTGCAATTGCTGCCACGTCGCGGCGAAGTCCGGGTTCTTCTCCAGGAACTGGTCACTGCTGACCGTCACGCTGGTGCCGGCCAGATCGGGATGGTCCCGGTAGACCGAGTCGACCAGGTGAAATCCCTTGCCTTCGAAGGTCTGCAGCGCCACCGACGGGATGACGCCGGGCAGCGCCGCTCCGTCGATCTCACCGGAGTTCAACGGTGCCTCCTGATCGGCCGGATACAGGTGGATCAGGTTGGCGGTGATGCCCTGTTCGGCCAGTGCGCCTTGCAGATAGCGGTCGATGTAGGACCCCTTCGGCACACCGATGTTCTTGCCCGCCAGGTCGGCCAGCGAGCGGATCGACGGGTCTTTGGCCACCACGCCGGCATCGTTGTCGAACTGGTTGATCGACAGCAGGCGGGTTTGTAGTCCCGAGCCGCGGGCGACGAGGGCGGGGGTGTCACCGTAGCTCGCGACGTCGAGGCGTCCGCCGATGAGAGCCTGGTTGAGATCGGGTCCGTTCGGGAAGTTGAAGACCTCGACGTTGTTGACACCGAGCGGGGCGAAGGCCTCGAGGAGTTCCCCGCGACTGTGGGCGAAGCCGACCGGACCGGCGATCACGTTGCTCGAGCCGATGACGCCGATCCGGAGTGTGTCGATGACCTCGCGCTGCGCCGACGACGCGTCGTCGGAACCGCACGCGGCCACCGCTGCGATTGCCACGCCCGCCGTCAAGAGGGCGAGGGCGCGTCTGATCCGGCGCAGCGGTGATCCGAAAGATGATGTGGTGGGCATGGTTTCTCTGTTCTGGCGATCTGAAGGGATGAACGGGGTGAGCCGGTCAGTCGGCGTGTTGCTCGACGAGCCGGGGTGGCGGGTCTCCATGCGGGATCGGGGGCCCGACCGCGGTGAGGCTTCCTGGTGCGCGCCCCTTGCCCCAGCCGAGCCGCTCCCGGTAGCTGCCGATCAGCTCGAGCGGCAACGATTCTCGGGTGCCGAGTGGGGACGACTCCGGGCTGACGTAGAGAGCGTCGGTGGGGCAGTACGCCTCGCACATGAAGCAGGTCTGGCAGTCGGACTGCCGTGCGATGACCGGTACGCCGTCGGGTCCGGTGTCGAAGACGTTGGTGGGACAGGCATTCACGCATTTGTCGCAGGCGATACACGCCGACGCGACGACGAGCTCGATCACGCGGGAATCCTGACGGCGAGCCGAGGGGCCGGGTCTGGCCGGCGGACAGCCGATCCGGGTGCGGCGACCCAGACATCGCCGAGTCCGCCGGTGCGGACGTGATCGCCCAGTGCCGGGTCGAGCTCGGGGTGGTCGGCGCGCTTGCTCATCCCGCGGGATTCGGTGCGGGCGAGTGCGGATCGGTAGATCCACCGTCCGACCGCGGTGATCGCAGCCGCCTCCCGCGCGCGGACGCGCCCCGCCGGTGTGCGGGCGCCGTAGGCCGGGCCGGAGACCTCATCCCACAGCGAGTCCAGGGCGTTCAGCGCCGGACCCATACGGTCGCCGTGACGCAGGTAGTTCTTCTCGAAGGGGATCAGTTCGCCCTGTGCGGCGGTCACCACCTCGTCGGGTGTGATCCCGCTCCGGGCGGAGTCCAATCCGACGGTGCCGGCGCCCGAGAGCCGATCGAGTGGGGATGCCCCGCCCGCGTCGCGGGCCGCTCGTGCCGCGGCAGCGCCTGCGAAACTGCCCGACGACATCGCCCAGGCGGAGTTGTGGCTGCCGCCGCCGGTGAAGCCACCGCAGATCCGCTCGCGGGTGGCGGCGTCGCCGGCCGCGTAGAGACCCGGGACGCCGGTCCAGCAGTCCGTGTCGACGATGTCGATGCCACCGGTTCCGCGAACGGTGCCCTCGGCGAGGAGATCGACCTCGAACCGGTCGGTGAACGGGTTGATGCCCCGGCGGTCGAACTGGAGGAAGAAGTTGGGTTGACCCTGGCGCATCTGTGCCGCCACCCGCTCATCGGCCCGGTCCAGCTGTGCATAGACCTTCTCCTGCAGCAGAGTCCGTGCGATCACCGACCGCCCCTTCGTCGATCCCGCACCCTCGACGATGCGTCCGTCGGCGTGGAAGAAGGTGGCGTAGCCGTAGTACGCGGTCTTGGTCACCGTGGAGCCCTTCGGCACGATCGCGTACGCGTTGGCGAACTCCATCCCCGAGAACGAGGCACCCACCTCCGCCGCCATCAGTGCGCCGTCGCCGGTGTCGACGTTGCTGCCCAGTGCCTTGGACAGGAACGCACATCCGCCCGTCGCCACGACGACGGCGCCGGCCGAGATCCGGAAGTCCCGGCCGGTCTGCCGCTGGTATCCGGCGGCGCCCCGCACAGCGCCCTGGCTGTCGGTGAGGAGTTGCAGGACAGGGGAGTGATCGAGGATCTGTACACCGCGGCGCCGGACCCACGCGCGCATGCGACGCATGTACTCCGGGCCCTGGACACCGGTGCGGATGGGCTCCCCGGTGTGCTCGTCGATCGGGAACGGGTAGCGACCCTCGGTGCCCAGCCGGTGCATGTTCGCGTAGGTCCTGTCGAGAACCCGGTCCATCCAGGCGTGGTCCGCGAGATACCCACCGAGCGCTTCGCGACTCGCCTTCGCCGCCGAGCGCTTGTCCGGGTCCGGGACGACGTACCAGACCCCGGTCCCGGCCGGGGCCGTCGTACCCGACGAGCCGCAGTAACCCTTGTCCACGATGATCACCTCGGCTCCGGCGTCGCGAGCGTGGATGGCGGCCCAGGTCGCGGCGGGACCACCGCCGATCACCAGCACGTCCGTGGACAGGGTCAGTACGTCAGACATGGGTGAACTCCCGGGGTGTCGTTGTCGGTGTCGTTGTGGGGCCGGTGGATTCGGCGTCGGTTCCGCCGACGCCGAGCCCGCCGAGCAGTTGTGAACGGAGGGCGACGAATTCGGGATCGGTGACCTGGCGTGGGCGAGGTAGATCGACGACGATCTCCTGTGCGATCCGGCCGGCCCGCAGGATCAGCGCGCGATCCGCGAGGAGAAGGGCTTCCTCGACGTCGTGCGTCACCAGCAGTGTTGCCGGACGGTGCGCTTCCCACAACCGGGCCACCAGGCGTTGGGCATTGATCCGGGTCAGGGCGTCGAGCGCGCCGAACGGTTCGTCGAGCAACAGCAGGTCGGGCTCCCGGACGAGTGCGCGTGCCAGCGCGGTGCGCTGGGCCTCGCCACCCGAGAGCGTGGACGGCCAGGCGCCGGACTTGGCCGCCAGCCCCACCTCGTCGAGTGCGCGGAGCGCGCGGGCCTCGGTGTCACCGCCGCGCAGCCCGAGCGCGACGTTGCGCCACACCGACATCCAGGGCATGAGTCGGTGCTCCTGGAACACGATCGCCTTGGCCGAGGGTGCCTCGATCGTGCCGGTGAAACCGCGGTCGAGCCCGCCGATCCCCCGGAGAAGGGTGCTCTTCCCGGAACCACTTGCTCCGAGCAGCGCGACGAACTCGCCCCGGGCGATGGTCAGATCCACGCGGTCGAGAACCCGCCGGCCGTCGAACTCGCGCCCGGCCCCGAGGACGCGGACACCGTCGATTCGATCTGCGGACATTCCACTCACCTACCTTCGAATCCGTTGCGCCACGACAGGAACCGACGCTCGAGTATTCGCACGCCGATGTCGGTGAGCAGTCCGAGTACCGCGTAGATCACCAGGACCAGGAAGATCTGATCGGTGCGTAGGTACTCCTTGGCGTCGTTCATCAGGAAGCCCAGACCGACCGGGGTGGTCTGCATCTCCGCGACGACCAGGACAAGCCAACCGATGCCGAGCGCCTGTCGTAGCCCGACGAAGATCTGCGGTAGTGCGCCCGGCAGGACCACGTATCGCACGAGTTCGAAACGCGTCAGCTCCAGCGATTCGGCGGCTTCGATGAGCTTCTGGTCCACGCCCCGGATGCCGGCGAGGAAGTTGAGATAGATGGGGAAGATCGGGGCGACGATGATCAGGGCGATCTTGAACGAGTCGCCGATCCCGAACCAGATGATGAAGACCGGGACGAGGGCCACGGCGGGCATCATCCGCAGCACCTGGACCGGTGCGTTGACCAGGTCTTCGGCGACCTTGAAGAGGCCGGCGGCCGCGCCGAGCACCGCGCCGATGGCGATCCCGATCGCCAGTCCGATCGCGACGCGCCGCCCCGACGCGGCCAGATGGGTCCAGAGTTCACCGGTGCTGATCAGTTCCCAGCCCGCCTCGACCACCTCGGTGGGCGCGGGGGTGGTCGCGCCGAGCCATCCCCGCGCGCCGAGCTGCCAGATGACGACGACCAGGATCAGGCCGATGGACTGACGGAGCGTGCGTGTGGCGGCGTGACGGGAGAGCCGTCGCCGACGTACTCGGGCCGCCGGGCCGCCGGACGGCACGTCGACGGGCCCGGCCGCGGACGGGGCGGGGGCGACACCGACGGGTGTCGTGAGTTCTAGAGTCATCGAAATCCGCCTGGGAGAGGGCTGGCAGGACTTCTGGGACGCTACTGAGAACTCGACTTCACCGGCACCGTTGGAGTCATGGTGATTTTCAAACCGCCGCGCGCCGAGACGAATCGGCGGACGGTCAGTTCGGGATCAGGTCCGGATTGGCGTCGGCGAGCAGCTCGTCACGGTCCTCGGCGAGGACGAATCCGCCGGCGATGGCGGCGTCAGCAGCGTTCCGGTAGTGCTTCTCGTATTCGTCGCGCGTTCCGTACCGGGCCGCCAACGCGTCGGCGGGGACCGGGAATGTCGTGCCGAACAGCAGGCAGATGCGGGAGACGGGGTCGGCGACGATTCCGCTGAGGACCTGGGTCGGTGCGTCGACGCACGGCGTCCGGACCCCGCCCCGGACGTTGCCGATGTCGTCCAGCTCGAACACGGGGTCGGCGCCGTCGATGTCCCGGAGGGCCAGCGGGTCGGCTGCCGGCGGCGGATCGCCACCGTCGGCCCAGGATCGCAGGTGCCGCAACGCAGCCCGCAGGACGAAACGCTGCTGACCCCGGTTGACGGGGTCGGGGCAGCCGAGGAACTCCTCGAAGTCGCCGACCTGGTGCAGGTCGGCGTGGGACGTGCCCGCCATTTCCCACACGCGTAACCGGTCGGAATCCGGTTGCCGCGCAGTGTGATAACGGAAGTTGGTCAGGACGTCGGTCTCGGTCTGCACCACGAACACCGGTGCGTCGAGGTCGGTGCGGATCGTGGTGGGCTCGCGCCCGAAGACGGTCGCCACGTCGATGGCCGAACCGACCTCGCCTGCGGGCAACCCGGCGGCCGCGCGGCTGTGGATGAGGTATCCGTCGAACGGCGCCGCATCCGGGCCGATGGCGTTCACGTAGGTCGTCAGGGCCATCGCCGACTGTGATTCGCCGATCGCGAGCACGGTGGCGACCGTCAGGCCCGCGAGGGGATGGTCGGCCCCAGCGGTGTCCCGGGCGGCGCGTCCGATCGAGCTGAAGATGTCGTAGCAGTAGGCGTCGCCCGGATGGTGGAGTCCGGCATACCGTTCCGGGTCCTTGGCGGCGAGACTCTGCGGCGCACCGGTCGCGACGTCGACCGAGCCGGTGCCGCCCTCCACTCCGACGAACTGGGCCGAGACCCCGATCCAGGCGTGCCCGGAACGGACCAGTTCAGCAGCCACATAGGAGTATTCGGGGGCGGCGTCGGCGCCACTGCTGACGTTCAGCCACTCGACGACAACGCAGCCGCTGAACGTCGCGGGCTCCGCTGGGCGTCGGACGACGACCCGGGTCGTGAACTCGGCGGCGGGTGCGGGCGGGTCCCCGACGATCTTCTCGGCCACCCCCGACGCCGCGTACTCGATGTCGGTGTATCCGGCCGCGGCGAGGTCGGGGAGGGGAGAGGCGCTGAGCAACGAACACCCGTCGCCGCCCTGTAGGACTCGAAACCGCATAAGTCGACTCACTTCTTCTTCCGGTGCTGCTTGATCACCTCACCGAACATGAAGTGCATCTTGGTGCCCTGCGGCCAGCCTACGTAGTAGCAGAGGAAGAGGCTGATCTCCTCGAGCTGCTCTGGGGTGAGCTCTCCGTTCCCGAGTGCGGCACCGGCCTGGATCTCGGCGACGTCGATGTTGTTGCTCGCGGCGAGCGCGCCGAGCAGGAGCAGCCGGCGGTCACGGTTGGACAGACCCTCCCGGGCCCAGACGTTGCCGAACACCTGGTCGGCGGTGTGCGCGAAGTAGTCGCCCGGACCGTCGCTCACCTCCCAGCCGTAGACCTCCGACATCTTGGCGAGGCCGCGCCTGCGCGCCTCGTCGGGTGCGTCGTCGGAGATGTGGGAACGGGTCATGCTGGTTCTCCTTCGAGGTGGGGGACGCCGAGCCCGGTGGCCAGGTTCTGCAGCGCGAGCTGCCCGAGGGGCAGGTCGACGCCGAGTTCCTCACCGAGTGCGAGTGCGAGCGTCAGGTCCTTCTCGCCCAGCGTACGGACGCCGGTGAGGATTCCGTACCAGGGATCGTCGCGCTCGACGGGAGCGGTGGTGTCGCGCAACATGATCGCCCCGGCCCCGCCGGTCACCGCGTCGGAGTGCCGGACCACCTTGCCGAGCTTGGTGATGTCGATGCCGGCCGCCTCGGCCAGTCGCGCGGCCTCGGTGGTCGCGGTGAACGAGATGAAGTGGAGGAGGTTGCGCGCCAACTTCATCCGGGTACCCGCGCCGACCTCGGGCCCCGCGTGGACCAGCATGTCGGCGGTGAGCGCGAACGGTTCCTTCAGCTTCTCGTACGCGTCCCGCGGTCCGCCGACCATGATGGCGAGGCGACCCGACGCCGCACCCATCGCACCGCCGGAGATCGGTGCGTCGAGCAGTGTCACCTCGCGCGCCGCGCACAGATCCGCCAGTTCGACGGCGGTCTCCGGCGCAATGGTCGAGTGGACGGTGATGACGGTGCCCGGGCGAGCTGCCGACAGCAGGCCGTCCGGACCCGCGACCACGGTTCGGACCTGCGCGTCGTCGAGCACGCAGATGCCGATGATGTCGGCCGACGCGGCGAGATCGGCGAGCGATTCCGCAGCGGTGGCGCCTTTCTCGACGACCTTCGCGACGGCGTCGGACGACAGGTCGAACACCGTCAGCCCACCGGCCCAGGCGGCCAGGCTCCCGGCCATCGGCCCACCGATGTTGCCGAGTCCGACATACCCCAGACGGATGGGGGACGACTCGCTCATGAGCGGATGACCTGGCCGCCGTCGACGTTGAAGATCTGCCCGGTGATCCACCCGGCTTCGTCGGACAGCAGGAACAGGCACATTCCGACGAGATCCTCGGGAGTGCCGAAACGCTTCAGCGGCAGCCGGTTCACGATGTCGGCGACCATCTCCTTGGGCGTCGTGCTCCGGGTCGCCTCGGTGTCGATGGGGCCCGGGGCGATCGCGTTGACGCGGATGTTCTGCCCGCCGAGCTCGGTGGCGAGCTGCTGGGTCAGGCCGTTCACGCCGACCTTGGCCAGACCGTAGAACCCGCTGTACAGCCATGCGGCGGTCGAGGACTGGTTGACGATGGCGCCGCCCCCGTTGGTCATGTGCGGGTAGACCGCCCGGGTCACGTTCAGTGCACCGTCGAGGTTCACGCTCATGAACTTCTTGTAGTAGTCCCAGGGCACGGTGATGAGGAAGTCGAGTTTCATCCCGCCGTAGATCGCGGCGTTGTTCACCAGGCCGTCGATCGAACCGTGGGCGTCGACGGTGGCGGCGGCCAGGGCCTTCGCCGAATCCTCGTCGGCGACATCGGTGCTGACGTACAGTCCGCCGATGTCGGCCGCGACCTGCTTGCCCTTCTCGTCGGCGAGGTCGGCGACCACGACGTTCGCGCCCTCCGCGGCGAGGGCACGCGCATAGGCCTCGCCGATCCCGCCGGCGGCGCCGGTGACGATGATGGTCTTGTTCTCGAAACGCTTGGAACTCATTGTCCTGCTTTCTGTGTGGATGATGTGCTGGCCCTTCGTGGCTCGCTTCGCTCGCACCTCAGGGAGCGGGGGTTACGGCTCGGTTTGCTCGCACCTCAGGGAGCGGTCAAATCTGCTCCCTGAGGTGCGAGGAGCGATAGCGCGAGGCTTTTGCTCCCTGAGGTGCGAGGAGCGATAGCGACGAGCCTCGAAGGGTCACGCCGGGCGGGCGACGGCCTTGGTCTCCAGGTACTCCTCGAAACCGGCGACACCCATCTCGCGGCCGATGCCCGACTGTTTGAAACCGCCGAACGGGACGTCGGCGGAATACCAGATGCCGCCGTTGACACCCATCGTCCCGGTGCGAACTCCGTTGACGACCTTGTTGATCCGGTCCTCATCGGTCCCGTAGACCATGCCCGACAACCCGTACGGCGAGTCGTTGGCGATGCGGATCGCGTCGTCGTCGCCGTCGTGGGGGATGATCACGAGCACCGGGCCGAAGATCTCCTCCTGCGCCACTCGCGCCGAGTTGTCCAGACCCGAGATCAGGGTCGGTTCGACGAAGAATCCGGCGGTCCTGTCGGCGGGACGGCCGCCGCCGATCTCGATGGTGCCGCCCTCGCTGGTGGCGAGTTCGATGTAGGACTCGATGCGCTGGCGCTGCCGGGCCGAGATGACCGGTCCGCAGATGGTGCCGCCGTCGGTCGGGTCCCCGGCGGGCAGGCCGGCCATCGCGTCGCGGGTGGCGGTGATCGCCTCATCGAGGCTTCCGCGCGGAACCACGAGACGCGTCGTGATCGCGCACCCCTGGCCGGCATGGGTGACGACGTTGAACGCGGCCATGGCGCAGGCGGATCCGATGTCGGCGTCGTCGAGGACGATGAAGGCCGACTTGCCGCCCAGCTCCAGGAACACCTTCTTCAGCGACTCGGAGGCGGCCGCCATCACCTTCTTGCCCGTCGCGGTGGAGCCGGTGAACGAGACCAGGTCGACGCGAGGGTCGGTGCTGAGCTGGGCGCCGAGCTGATGGTCGGTCGAGGTGACGATGTTGAGGACGCCCGGCGGGAAGTCCGTCTCCTCGGCGACCACCTTGCCGACGAGCGCCGCACACCACGGGGTGTCGGGCGCGGGCTTGAGCACCACCGTGCACCCGGCGGCGAGGGCGGGTCCGATCTTGGCGAAGTTGATCTGGTGCGGGAAGTTCCACGGGGTGATCGCGCCGACGACGCCGACCGCCTCCGAGCGCAGCTCACGGTGGTTCTTCAGTCCCATGGGTTTCGCGGTGCCGAGGTCGCGAGTCCACTCATAGCTCTCGGCGAGGTCGGCGAAGTAGCCCAGATCGGTGACGGGTCCCTCGAACTGCGGGCCGTGGGTGAGGAACGACGGGCATCCCACCTCGGCGATGGTGAGCTCGCGGAGCTCGTCGCCGTGGGCGAGCAGTGCGTCGCGCAGCTGACGCAGGCAGCGAGCGCGGAAGGCGTGATCGCGCGACCAGTCGGTGGTGTCGAAGGCGGTGCGCGCCGCCGTGATGGCGGCATCCATGTCGGCCGCGGTGGCGTCGGCCGCCTGCCCGATGACCTCCTCGGTCGCGGGATTGACGACGTCGAAGACGCCACCGCTCCCGGGGGTGAGCTTGCCGTCGATCAACAGATCCGACGCGGATTCGGGGCGAAGAGGCATGAGCTGGAACTCCATCTGGACAGGTGTCTGGACTCGCGTTCAAACCTAGTGTAGCGTGGCTCACATGTCCAGTCCCGTGTCTCAGGAATCCACCCGCCGCAGGCTGACCCAGCAGCAGGCGGAGACGGTCACACGCCTCACCGATGCCGCGGTCGACGTGCTGAACGCCGAGGGTTTCGACGGTCTGACCGTGCGGTCGGTGGCCAAGATCGCCGGGGTCGCGCCGGCTACCGCCTACACCTACTTCTCGTCGAAGAGTCACCTCGTCGCCGAGGTGTTCTGGCGTCGCCTCTCGGCCGGGGTGCTCGAACCGGATCCCGGTGCACCGCGGAGTGAGCGCGTCGCGCAGGTGCTTCGGGAGGTCGCGCTGGTCGTGGCCGGCGAGGGGCAGCTGGGTGGTGCGGTCACGGTGGCCCTGCTGGGCAGTGACCCTGACGTCGAACACCTGCGCGTGCGAATCGGCGCATTCATCCGGCGTCGTCTCGCCGCCGCCCTCGAAGAGGACCCGGAGAACCCGGGCCCGCTGCTCGACGCCCTGGAGATGATCTACTCCGGCGGCCTGGTCTACGCCGGTATGGGGCACATGACCTACGAGCAGACCTCCGAACGTCTTGTCGCAGCCGCACATCTACTGATGGAGAAGTGATGACCGAAACGACGGCGGTGTCGGGGATGGAGCACGAGCTCCCCTTCGACCCGTATGCCTATGGTTTCCACGAGGATCCCTACCCGACCTATTCCCGTCTCCGCGCGGAGGCGCCGGTCTACTACCACGGCGGGATGAACTTCTGGGCCCTCGCCGGACACGCCGACGTCCGTGCCGCATTCCGTGACACACAACGACTCTCGAACAGCTGGGGCGTGTCGATGGACCCCTCGGCGTACGGTCCCGACGCGCACAAGTCGATGTCGTTCCTCGCCATGGACGACCCCAAGCACATGCGTATCCGCAAACTCGTCTCCAAGGGCTTCACGCCTCGCCGCGTCAACGAACTCACCGGCCGGATCACCGCCCTCACCCATCAGCATTGGAGCAGATGTCTCGACAAGGGCGAGTTCGACTTCGTGCACGACTTCGCCGCCCTGCTCCCGATGGACGTCGTGTCCGAACTGCTGGGAGTGCCCGAAGCCGATCGCACCCGGCTGCGCCACCAGTCCGACCTGCTGTTGCATCGCGAGGACGGCGACCTCGACCTTCCCGAGGCGGCGGTGTACGCGTACATCGAACTGCACAAGTACTATTCGGAGCTCATCGCCGACCGTCGCAAGAACCCCGGCGAGGATCTGGTCTCGGCCCTCATCGCGGCCGAGATCGACGACGACGAGACCGGTGAGAAGACGAAGCTCACCGAGGACGAGATCGTCGGGTTCATGGTTCTGATGGTGGTGGCGGGCAACGAGACCACCACCAAACTGCTTGCCAACGCCCTGTATTGGGGCTGGCGCAATCCGGACGAGCTCGCCAAGGTCTTCGCCGACCCGGAAGTCGTCGTCCCGGACTGGACCGAGGAGACGCTGCGCTACGACAACTCGACGCAGATCGTCGTGCGGCGGGTGATCGAGGATGCCCCTTATGGCGACTTCGTGATCCCGGCGGGCGACCGTGTACTCCTGCTCGTCGGTTCGGCGAACCGCGACGTCGAGGTGTTCGGCGCCGACGCCGACCGGTACGAGATCGGCCGCGACTGCGCCCAGTCCCTGATGAGTTTCGGCCTGGGCGCCCACTTCTGCCTCGGGGCGCACCTCGCGCGCCTCGAGGCCAACATCGGCCTGACCGAAGTGATCAAGTCGATCCGGGCAGTGGAGATCGATGCCGACAAGGCGGTACGGGTCCACTCGGTGAACGTGCGCGGCTTCGCCGAGCTCCCGGTGAAGGTGACGGTGCGCTGATGGCTTTCCGTCCCCATCCCGAGCGCCGACCGGTCCTCGTCGCGGGCGCGTCGTCGGGAATCGGCGCCGCCACGGCCGAATTCCTCTCCGCCGCGGGCCATCCCGTCGCCCTGGCCGCCCGCCGGTTGGAGAAGCTACAGGAACTCGCCGACAAGATCACGGCCGCCGGCGGCGAAGCCGTCGCGGTACCGTTGGACGTCACCGACGAGCAATCGGTGTTGGATTGCGTGGCGAAGGCCGAGGCGGCGCTGGGGCCGCTGGAGATCGTCGTCGCCGGCGCCGGTGATCTCGCAGTCGGTCTCTCCTACGAGACCGGCACCGATCATTTCGCCGATCAGATCAACATCCACCTCACCGGCGCGTACCGTATCTACCGCGCCGTGATCGGCGGCATGATCGACCGTGCGCGAGGCGATTTCGTGTTCATCGGGTCCGATGTCGCCATCCACCCCCGGCCGTGGTCGTCGGCCTACGTAGCCGCGAAGTCCGGTATCGACGGACTGGTCGCGACCATCCAGCTCGAACTCGAGGGGACCGGTGTGCGGGCCGGGGTCGTCCGTCCCGGACAGACCCTCACGGGCATGGGGATGAACCTCGACCCGAAGACGACCGAGAACATGCTCAACGACTGGATCACACACGGTCTGGCCCGCCACGGCAATTTCCTCTCGCCCGAACACATCGCACAGGCCGTCGCGGCCATGGTGACCATGCCGCGCGGAGCGCACATGCGGTCGGTCGAGGTGGAGGCCGAAGGCGCGGTCAGCGACAAGAAACGACAGGCAGTACAGGAGAAGGGGACGGATGGATGACCGCCATCACCGAATCAGGCCTGAAACAACCGAATCGCGTCTCGGGTGGCGAGGGCGAACACGGACATCTCGACGAACTCGCCACCGACCCGATCTCGCTGTTCTGGCGCGTCCGTGAGGAATGCGGTGACGTCGGCATGTTCCAGCTCGCCGACCGCGAGGTGGTGCTCGTCTCGGGATCGGCGGCGAGCGAGGAGTTCTTCCGCGCCCCCGAGGAGGACCTCGACCAGGCCGCCGCCTACCCTTTCATGACACCGGTCTTCGGCGAGGGCGTCGTGTTCGACACCAGTCCCGAGGAACGATCCAAGGCGATCCACAACTCGGCGCTCAAGGGCGCACACATGAAGCAGCACGCGGTGACCATTCCCAACGAGGTCGAACGGATCATCGCCGAGTGGGGCGACGAGGGCGAGATCGATCTGCTGGACTTCTTCGCCGAGCTGACCCTCTACACGTCGTCGTCGTGCCTCATCGGGCGGAAGTTCCGGGAGCGGCTCAACGGGCACATCGCCCACCTGTTCCACGATCTCGAGAAGGGCACGGACCCGATCGCCTACGTTGACTACAACGCCGACATCGAGAGCTTCCGCAAGCGCGACGAGGCCCGGGCCGAACTGGTCGAGTTCATCCAGGGCGTGATGGACGAACGGATCGCGAATCCGACCGAGGACAAGGAAGATCGCGACCTGATGGACGTCCTCGTCCAGGTCGGCTTCGACGCCAACACCATCACCGGCATGTTCATCTCGATGATGTTCGCGGGCCACCACACGACGTCGGGCACCGCCGCGTGGACCCTCATCGAACTGCTGCGCAACCCCGACTACATGCAACGCGTGTACGAGGAGCTCGACGAGATCTACGGCGAGACCCCGCCCGGCGAGCGCCCGGAATACACCTTTGCGCACACCCGTCAGATGCCACAGCTCGAGAACGCGCTCAAAGAAGCGCTGCGGCTGCACCCGCCGCTCATCATCCTCATGCGCGTGGTGCAGAACGACTTTCACGTCGAGGACTTCGAGGTGAAGGCCGGGCAGTCGATCGCCGTCTCGCCGGCGATCTCCAACCGGCTGCCCGAGGACTTCCCCGAGGCGGACACCTTCGACCCCGACCGTTACGACAAACCGCGGCAGGAGGATCTGGTCAATCGCTGGACCTGGATCCCCTTCGGCGCCGGTCGTCACCGTTGCGTCGGTGCGCAATTCGCGATCATGCAACTGAAGGCCATCTTCTCGGTGCTCTTCCAGAACTACGAGTTCGAGATGTTGCAGCCGCCGGAGAGCTACCGCAACGACCACTCGAAGATGGTGGTCCAGCTGCAGCAACCCTGCCGCGTCGCTTACCGCAAGCGTCAGGACGCGTGATGCGCGTCGAGGTGGACCTGGACCTCTGCCAGGGACATGGGATGTGTGAGCTCGAGGCGCCCGAGGTCTTCGCCGCGCACACCGATCATGTGGAGATCCTCGACGCGACCCCCGACGAATCCCAGCGCGCCGAGGTCGAGGCCGGCGTGCACTACTGCCCGACTCAGGCCCTTCGGATCATCGAGGACTGAGCTCCGACCACGTCGCCCACGCAATACCCGAACGATCGAATAAAGGTGAAACACATGTCTTTTGACCGTGCCGAACTCGACGAGATGAAGGAGCGGTGGCTCGCCGCCAACATCGAGGCCGAAAAGGCGGGGGACTGGAAGCCCCTGGCCGACTTCTACACCGAGGATGCCACCTACGGGTGGAACTACGGCCCCAACAAGGATTTCATGGCCGTCGGCCGCGAGGAGATCCGCGAGCTCGCCCTCGGACAGGAGATGGAGGGTCTGCAGGGGTGGGAGTACCCGTACCAGGCGTGGGTCATCGATGACCAGACCGGCGACATGATCGGACTGTGGAAGCAGATCTACGAGGGCACACGCGACGACGGCAGCCACTACGCCCTCGAGGGCATCCAGGGTAGCTGGTTCAAGTACGGAGGAAACTTCCAGTTCCGTTGGCAGCGTGACTTCTTCGACTACGGCAACGTCTCGGCTCTCTTCATCGAAATGATGAAGAACAACGCGATGAGTGAGCCGATGCTCAAGCGTGTGGAGAAGTCGGCGCCGGGTGATCTGCCGGGTTGGTACGACTTCGGCAAGGCCCCGGTCGCGTTCTGGTGAACTGACATGACTTCCACAGCCCCGACCTACCAAGGTCTGAGTCAGGATCAGCTCGCCGTGCTCGTACCGGAACTGCTGCTGTCGGGTCAGATGATCGACCGCAGCGGCATGGCGCATCTCATCAGCGCCTTCGGCAGGGACGTGATGGGCAAGGTCGCCATCGAGGAGTGGATGGCCGCGAGTCCGGTCTACACGCATCGCATGCGTACGGCCCTGGGTATCGACGGCGACGGTGTCGAGGACATGTTCAAGTGTCTGCAACTCGACATCGGTGCGCCACCCCAGTTCATGGACTTCCGATACCGCATCGACGACGAGTACCACGGGTCGTTCGTGCTCGATCACTGCGGCGCGCTGCTCGACGTCGAACCCCTCGGCGACGACTACGTGACAACCATGTGCCACGACATCGAGGACCCCACCTTCGATGCGACGGCGATCGCGACCAACCGGCGCGCACGAATCCGTCCGGTTCATCGCCCCCCGCGTCGACCGGTCGATCGCACGCCGCACTGTGAGTGGACGGTCACGATCGAACCGGATCGAGACGAGCTGCCGCTCCCACCGGATTCGGTCGACATGTTCGAGACGAGGGCCGGTCAACTCGTCCTGTCGGCCATCGACACCACGGAGACCGACGGCTGGGTCGACTACCGCGGCCCGCTCGTCGAGGATCTGCAGTTCGCGGAGTGGTCGACGTCGGCTCTGGTGCGGGTCGCCGAAGAGGTTGCGCTGCAACACCAGTTGCTGTCGCTGGGCTTCCTCGTCAGCCTGCGCAGGTATGCCGAGAGCGAGGCGCAGACCACCGAGATCTTCCGCAAGCAGCTGATCGGCATCGCCGGACTCGCTGCCGACCGGATTCGCGTCGCGCTCGATCTGTCCGCCGACGCCGCAGGTCTCGCCCAGGTACTGGCACTGCATCCGTGTTTCGGTCCGACCCAGTACACGGGACTCACCGCAGAGGCCGACGGGGACACGGTCACCGTCCGAATCCCCCGGGAGTCCTATGCGATGACCGACGGCGGTTGGACGTCGATACTCGATGTCGACCACGTCGAACCGTTGCAGGCGGCGGCGACCGCCGTCGATCCGTATCTCGTCGTCGCGGACGCGACCGAGGCCGACGGCGATCTCGTCGTCCGGATCACCAAGGCGGACACGCCGCAGAAGGAGTACGGTGAGGTGGCCGTCGCACGCTTCAGCGGGGGCGCGAGTTTCGAATTCGTCGACCGCGGGCGGTCGATCCCGATCACGCCGGTGGGCAGCTCGGCGTGACGTCGGGCGGCGGTTGGTCACCTGGCGGCGCGGGACTGGGGGGCCGGGTCGCCGTTGTCGCAGGCGCGACCCGCGGTATCGGACTGGCCGTCTCGTATGCGCTGGCCGGACAGGGAGTCTCGGTCGTCGTCAACGGTCGCGACGGACAGGCCGTCGACGACACCGTCGCCGAGATCCGCGGCGGCGGCGGATATGCCGTGGGCGTTCGCGGGTCCGCGGGTGACGACGGAGTGGCGCAGGCGATGGTCGAGGCGGCGCTGGCGGAGTTCGGTGCCCTCGACATCGCCATCAACTGCGCCGGCATCGCCGAACCTCCCGGTTCGACGGTGCTGACGATCGCTTCCGACGAGTTCCGCGAGCAGATCGACGCCCACCTGATGAGCGCCTTCCATCTCCTACAGGCCGCGGGGAGGGTGTTCGTCGAACAAGGATCGGGGTCGGTCGTG
This sequence comes from Gordonia hongkongensis, assembly GCF_023078355.1. Classification (NCBI taxonomy): domain Bacteria; kingdom Bacillati; phylum Actinomycetota; class Actinomycetes; order Mycobacteriales; family Gordoniaceae; genus Gordonia; species Gordonia hongkongensis. Next base: position 4,145,473 of record NZ_CP095552.1, on the reverse strand, counting down.
CTCACGGGTTCGGCGGCCTCGCTCGGAATGTTCGGTGGCAGCGGCTATCCCGCGGCGAAGGGCGGCGTCAACGCACTCGCCCTCGCCGCGGCCGCGGACCTCCGGGATCATCACGTACGCGTCAACGTGGTGATGCCGGGAGCGAAGTCGAGGTTGTCCTCCGGCGACGACTACGTCGCCCACATCGAAGGACTCCATCGTCGCGGAATCCTCGACGACCCCACGCGCGACGCGGCGCTCGATCCCGCCCCGCCCGAGTACGTCGCCCCGCTGTACGTGTTCCTGGCCAGTGACGCGGCCGAGCACATCACCGGCGAGATCTTCAGCGCTGCCGGTGGATTCATCGGCCGGTTCGAGTCGCAGCAGGCGAGTTTCGTCGCTTACCGCGATCACAAGGGCACCTCGCCCTACAGCCTCGACGAACTCGCCGGCATCCTGGCCGGGCCTTCCGGTCCCTGAGATCGATCGCGTTCGTCCTCCCTGAGAAGCGTGCGGAGCTTGCGGAGGGCCACCCCTCTGCTCCCTGAGGTGCGAGCGAAGCGAGCCACGAAGGGCTCGCAAGGTGCCCCACCAGGCCCTTCGTGGCTCGTCGCTATCGCTCCTCGCACCTCAGAGACCAGTGCTTTTGCGGTTCTTGGGGATTGGGGAGCAGGGCGGGTTGACTCGCCCGCTGACCGAGCTCGTCGAGGTCACCAAGTGGCTTCGACTCGGCGCCTCGCTTCGCTCGGTGCCGGCTCAACCAGCGAGGTGGTGGTGTCGGCTCAACCAGCGCGGCGGGCGGCGCGTCGTTCGAGCCAGAAGCGGGCACCGTCGGCGATGGCCTCGGTCACCGGACGTGGATGCCATCCGAGGTCGCGTTCGGCCTTGCCGTGGTCCATCTCGGACATGAAGTGCATCAACCGGACCGAGGGGATCGTCAACTGCACCGGCTTGCGCGTCAGCGCCCCACGGGCGGAACCCACCGCCCCGAAGGTGTACAGCGCAGCGCGGTTGAGAACGACGCGCGGGGGCTGACGATCCGCGGTCGCGGCGGCGATGGCCACGATCTCACCGGTGTCGATGGACCGCTCGGAGACGATGTAGCGTTCGCCGACCTCGCCGCGGTCCGCCGCGAGGAGCAGCGCCTGCGCGGCGTCGTCGATGCCGACCGACTCGGCGCGACAGCCGCGGACGGTGAACGGTAACTTGCCCAGCGCCGCACCGGCAACGAATGCGCCGTGGGGAGTTGGTTGCCAGTCGCCGGGTCCGTAGGTGTTGGCGACGCACATCGCGACGGCGGGTACCGCGTCGTCCTGCGCTCGACGCAGCACCAGGTCCTCGGCGGCCACGCGACTGCGCACATAGGCGGGAGCCCGCGCGGCCCAGTTGAACACATCGTCCTCCGTCGCCCGACGGCTGTTCACCCGCCCGATGGTCGCCGCGGTGCTGGTGAACACGAACTTCCGCAGTGGCATCCGGGCTGCGACGTCCAGCACCGAACGCAGGGCCTCGACGTTCGTCCGGTACAGCGGTGCCGGATCGCGCAACCACGCGCGCGTGTCGACCGCGCAGTGGAACACCACGTCGCAACCGGTCATCGCCCGCGCGACGGCGTCGGCGTCGAAGAGTTCGCCCGTCACGTGATCGACGCCGAGACCGGCCAGGGTCCGGAGGTCACTCGTGGGCCGGGTGAACACCCGCACCTCCACGCCCGCGTCCACGAGCTGCCGAACGAGATGAGAACCGAGAAACCCGTTGCCCCCGATAACCAGTGACGGCACGGTTCACAACCCTCCGGGTGCGAGATCGTCGATCGCGGCTGCGCTGCGGGACAGCATCGCATCGAACATCGCATTGCCGCGCTCGGTGGGTTGTGCAGCAGCGGAGCCGAACACGATGATCAGCGGCGCCTGGATCAGGTTGCCGACGTAGTCGTCCCAGCAGTCGTCGAGCGTGTAGTCGCCGACGCCCGCGGTGACCAGCGCCCGATGATACGAGGCGACGATGCCGCGCTCGTGCCGGCGCCGGTCGGCGGTGGTCAGACTGGTACTCAGCAGGAAGGCGATGTCGCGCAGCGGGTTACCGGTGGTGATCGTCTGCCAGTCGATCACCGTGACCTCACCGGACGGGCCGAACAGGACGTTGTCGACCCGGAGATCGCCGTGGATCAGGGTGGCATTGTCCAGCGGGGCGACCAGCCAGTGGCCGGCCTCACGGACGAGCCAATCGACCGCTGCCGATGACGGACCGATAGGGGAGAAGCGCTCGCGATAGACCTCGGCCATCGGCGCGAGGATCGACTCCATCACTTCCCGGTCGGCGTCGGTGGGCAACGGCATCTCGGCCAGCAGGGTCGGATCGTTCCACCGGGGAGCGTGCAGACCGGCAGTCGCCACGGCTACCGCCTCGGCCTGCGCGGGTGTGCAGCCGGCGATCTGATCGCCCTGCACGGCCGCGCCCATGTCCTCCAGCAGGAGTACGAACTCGGTGCCGCGGTCGGAGATGGTCGCGGCGAAGCAGTCTGGCATCGGCACCGTGAACGACCCGGCGAGGTCGCGGTAGAAGCGCACCTCGTTGCGGAACACCCCCGATCCGAACTCGCGCTGGTCCGGTGAGCCGGTCGCGAGCTTCGCGATCATGGTGTCGGGCAACGTCGCTGGGCTGTCGTGCGCGAGGTGGAGGCGATAGGAACCCGCCATCTGCCCGGTTCCCACCGGTTCGGCACCGACCGACTCTACGCTGACGTCGTGACCGTGAGAGCGGAGGAATGAGGTCAACCACGTCGGGGTGAGTTCGTCTATGCAAGTCGGGATTCCGACGGTGTCCGGCACGGGCACGCCCTTTCGATCGAGCTGCGCGGGCCGGGCCGATGTGACCGGGCTCACCCAGGCTGCTGATCGGACACTACCGAGGAATTGGACTGGTGTCCAGGGAACCGGCGCGGCGGTGTGCAGCGGTGCGGGTCCGGCCGCGCAGGGCGACCTCGCGATCAGCAAATCCATTCCGCCACACGAAGGATGGCCGTCGGCTAGGCTGCGCGGACATACGGCGACCCGATTCGCGGTCGCCGGGACGAGGAGAGCGCGAGTGAGTACCAGACTCGACGGGAAGGTCGCACTCGTGACGGGCGCGGCACGGGGCCAGGGACGCAGCCACGCCGTGCGGATGGCCGAGCAGGGTGCCGACATCATCGCCGTCGACATCTGCGATCAGATCACGACGGTCAATTACGCGATGAGTACCCCGGACGACCTGCAGCAGACCGCGAAGATGGTCGACGCGACGGACAGTCGGGTGATCGCGAAGATCGCCGACGTCCGCAGCCGGGACGCCCTGCAGGCCGCGATCGACGACGCGGTGGCGCAGTTCGGCAGACTCGACATCGTCGTGGCCAACGCCGGTATCAGCCCGCTCGGGCCCGAGAGTCCCTCGGTCACCTGGCTGAACACGGTGTCGGTGAATCTCGGTGGGGTGATCAACACCCTCGAGTTGTCTCTGCCGCACCTCGAAGCGGGTGCATCGATCGTCTGCATCGGTTCGATGGCCGCGTTCATGCCGTCGTTCGAGTCCGCGCAGGCCGGGCCGGGTGCAGGCGGTTACGGCCACTCGAAACGAGCGGTGGCGCGACTCGTCAACGACCTCGCCCGGCACCTGGCGCCGAAAGGTATTCGCGTCAACGCGATTCATCCCGGCAACGTCGACACCGCGATGGTGCATCACGACGAACTCTACCGGCTGTTCCGACCCGATCTCGAGAAGCCGGTCTACGACGACGTCAAGGACGTCTTCGCGTCGTTGCACGCGATGCCGGTGGACCTGCTCGCGCCGGAGGATGTCACCGAGGCGGTCCTCTACCTGGTGTCCGATGCTGCCCGGTACGTGACCGGTCAACAGCTCCGGGTCGAGGCGGGCGCGTTGCTGAACTCGGTGCCACCCGGCGTGCCCGACTGACGGTCACTGAACCGGTGGTCCCGCAACCGAACCCGGGTTCACTGGCAGAGCCGGCAAGGCGGGTCGTATCGACCGGTACGCCGTCAGCACCGACAACAGTTCCGACGGCGCGGCGCCGTGCATGATGACCGAGTCGACTCCCAGGTCGAACTGGCGCGCCACGGCGGCCGCGCACTGTTCGGCACTGCCGACCGCGCTGTCGGCGACCCACGACGCCGGGATGACCTCGGCGAGCCGGGCCAGTTCGTCGGCCGTGGCGGTGGCGTCGATGGGTCCGCGGGCGCCGGCGAAAGCCGGACTGTCTCTGATTCGTTCGAGATCATCCCCACGCCATCCGTTGGCACGCATCAGGACGTCCGGATACCCCTGGAGATAGGTCGCGAGCCGGCCGTACAGACGTCGCAACCGGTCGTCATCATCGAGATGGTCGGGCACGGTGGCCAGTACCGACCAGATGCGCACCGAAGCGGGGTCCCGACCGGCCTCGGCGGCCGCCGCCCGGACGGTCTCGACCGCGGCGATGGTGGCCTCGTCGGAGAAGAACGTGTGCAGGACGACACCGTCGGCGATGCGCCCGGCAAGACGTAAGGTGTTGGGCGACATCGTCACGAGCAGGATGGGGACCGGTGGAACCGCGACACCGAGGTTGAGGTAGTCGTAGGTGCCGAGCGGGCCGTCGTGGCCCAGGATCATCTCGCCGCGCCAAAGGGTGCGCAACACCGAGGCGGCGTCGGTGAGCTGGGCGCTCGTGACATCGGGAACCCCGAGAACCTGCCACTGTGCGGCGAATCCACGACCGAGGCCGAGCGCGAAGCGACCATCCGTCATGGTCGACAACGTGGCGGCCATGGACGCGGTGATGATGGGGTGACGGGTGTTGTGGTTGGTCGCGGCCGTGGCGACGCCCATCCGGCGACTCGCCGCCGCGAGACCGCCCGCGAGTACGGCCGCGTCCTTCACGTTGAACCGCTCGGAGACGAAGGCGGCACCGAAGCCCGCGCGGTCGGCGAGCCCCGCTTCGTCGGCGAGTTCGGCGGGATCGACCGGATGGCGCGAGAGTGCGTAGTAGCCGATCTCCGGAAGCGTTTGCTGAGGGACGGATTCCGGTGTCGGTATGGTGGCCGCGGTCGAGGTCATGCCTGTGCGGCGACGGCTTGTCGATACACGCGGGACCGCGGCTCGCGCACCCAGAGTGTGCCCGTGCCGGGGACGGCTCCCTCGGATTTCAGGGTGCGCTTGAGGATCTTGTTCGTTGCGGTCGTGGGCAGGTCGTCCTCGATCCGGACATACGTCGGCCACGCTTTCGGCGACAGGTCGGCCTGTGCGGCAAGCTGTTCGGCGAAGGACTCCGGGGTCAGCTCGACGCCGTCCTGCAGGACAACGGCGGCCATCACCGCATCGCCGACGTGGTCGTCCGGAACGGCATACACGGCAACGCGATTGATCTCGGGAACGCGCAACAGCACCCGTTCGATCGGTCCGGCGGCGAGGTTCTCGCCGTCGACGCGCATCCAGTCGCCGGTCCGGCCGGCGAGGTAGATCCAGTCGTCGGCGTCCTTGTACGCGAGGTCGCCCGACCAGTACATCCCGTGGCGGAGACGCTCGCTGGTGGCGTCGGAATCGTTGTAGTAGCCCATGAACATCCCGCCGCCCTCGATGTTCACCAGCTCGCCGATCGCGTCGTCGGCATTGATAAGCGCTCCGCTGGAGTCGAATTCGGCACGCGGGCATTCGGTCAGCGTCGACGAGTTGTACACGGCGACGTTCGGGAAACCCTTGCCGATCGAACCGTGCGGCGTGCCGGGCTCACGGGTGATGATGATCGCCAGCTCGGTGGAACCGAAGCCGTCCCAGACGGTGCAACCGAACCGGCGCGAGAAATCGTCGATGTCGCGGTCGGTGGCCTCGTTGCCGAACGCCACCCGGAGCGGATTGTCGGCGTCGTCGGGCCTCTCCTCGGTGGCCAGGATGTAGGCGAGCGGTTTGCCCACGTAGTTCATGTACGTCGCGTTGTAGCGGCGGATGTCGGCCAGGAAGGTCGAGGCGGAGAACTTGGCGGGCGCGATCGCGGCACCGCCGCACAGTGCGACGCAGTAACCCCCCATGAGCGCGGCACTGTGGAACAGGGGCATCGACAGGTAGCAGACGTCGCCGGGGCCGATGTCGTATTTGTCGGCGAGCACCGGACCCGCGAACGGCATCATCATGTGCGCGAACTGGACCGGCTTGGGGTTTCCACTGGTCCCCGAGGTGAAGATCAGCATGAACGTGTCCATCGCCCCGGGTACCGAATGCGGGGTCAACTCCGCGGCGCCGGAGAGCATCTCGGCCCACTGCGGAGTAGAGGTGTCCAGCACCGTCACGCCCGGTAGCTCCAAGCCATCGAGGAGAGGGCGGTGCTCGGCGTCGGTGAGCAGGATCTGACAGTCCGCGCGCACGATGTCGGCCGCCAGACCCTCACCGCGGCGAGTGTTGTTGATCCCCGCCGTCACGTAACCGCCCAGCGCGCCGGCGGCCAGGGCGATCAGCATGTCCGGCGTGTTCCCGAGCAGCACACCCACATGCAGCGGGCGCTCGGTGTCGGCGATGCCGAGAATCGCCGACGCGGCGCGTTCGGCGTCGCGAATGTACTCGCGCCACGTCCATTGCCGACCCTCGTAGGTGATCGCGAGGTTGTCGTCGTCGGCGCGTGCCTGCAGGAGCTGGGTGACTGTCTCGGCCATGCGGCAAATCTAGAACGTGTTCACCGCACGTGTATACAGATTTGCGAGATTGTCTACTGGCGTGCCTGAGGGCGTGGGCTGGGCAACCGGCAGACCTCAACACGACCGGCAGACTTCGATCGAGGTCTGCCGGTCGAGTTGAGGTCTGCCGGTCCGTCGTGGACCTCCCGCGCCTCAGCGAAGAGTGGGTTGTGGTCGGCTCGGCGTCAGCGCGTGAACGATCCGCTGCCCGGGACGACCGTGAAGGTCTGGTCGCCCTGGCCGAGGATCGTCGTGGTGAACTCGACCGATCCCGCTCCGGTCGCAACGGCGACCCCGTCGGACGGACGTCCGTCCGCACATGCGGCGAAGACCTCGTCGCCGGACGCCCCGGTGGAGGTGTTCTTCCAGGTGATCCCGACGCGCGCATCCTTCAGGTTGGTGGCGCAGGACTCGGTGGGCGTCGTGTTGAGCGTGATCAGCGTGACCCCGGGTTCGGTGGCCGAGGCGAGGATGCCCGCCACGAAACCGCCCGTGATGCCGCTGGCGCCGACGGTGACGCCGGCGTTGGGGACCTGCTCCACGCTGAGGGGTCGTTCCGCGGGTGCGGCGGAGGCGGTGCCTGCTCCTACGCCGAACGCTCCCACTGCCGCAATCGCCCCGATCGTCGCCACAGTTGTGCGTCGCATCTGTCTCTCCCGTCACTCTGGACACGTACGCACCCACACTACGGGAGTGAGATTGGACTCTCCACTGTGAGATCGGCGGTACATCGCTGATACAAGAGATTTCATGAGCCAGCCGCACGATCCCCTGTCCGCGTTCCACCTCGGCGGCATCTCGGTGTCGGAGTCGGGGGTGCGGGCCTCGCAGCGGCTGTGCCCGCGGTTCGCCGACCATCGGGGCGTGATCGAGCTGCCGGCGCTCGCCGTGCTGTTCGATCACTGCGGTGGTATCCCGTTCCATCGCATCCACGACGACCCCGCCGCGGCGACCCTCCAGGCACGCCTGACGATGTCCACGCACGGCCGCGCAGAAGTGGGCGACCTGGTCGCCGCACGGGCCGAGGTGGTCATGCACGACGACGCCTGGGGCTCGACGTCGGTCGAGATCCGCACCGGTACCGGGGACCTGTGCTGCGTCGGGACCGCGCGCAACGTCCGGGTCGGCCGTGCCCCGACCGGCGCCACCCCGTCCGCCGAGATCGGTCTCGCGACACCGCGATGCAGCGACGATGACGGGTCCGTCCTGCCCGAGCCCATACCCGCCGCGCTGTCCGGGCGGGCCGTGGTCGAGGAGATCGCGTCGAAGATGCGGGAACCCGGCCCGCTCACCGACATGCTCAACGGCCGCGTCGAGGTGATCGACGGCACCACCGACCGCGAGTCCGGCATCCGCTTTCGCAGCGCCACCGAACCGTGGATGGGCAACATGTTCGGCACCATGCACGGCGGCGTCATCGCCACCATCGCCGGCCAGGCGGCATCGTTCGCCGGGCATCTGCATGCCGGGGCCGGGCAGGAGTACTCGATCGGGGACATGGCGATCGGTTTCTACCGTTCACCTGCTGTCGACGGCAGTGAAGTGGTGGTCGAGGTGACGCCGATCAAACTCGGCCGCCGCATCTCGTCCTTCGAGGCGACGATGACCTCCTACGACGACATCCTGCTGAGCCGAGCCACGGTCGACATCCACTACCGCTGACCGCAGTTGGGTCGTCAGCCGGCCGAGCAGCGTCTATCGGGCGTGGCGAGGTTGCCGCGTCGGTCGAGGTCACCTCTTGTGCCCGGGTCGCCGAGTGGCTTCGACTCGGCGCCTCGCTCCGCTCGGTGCCGGCTCAACCAGCGGTGGGGCTCGGGTCGCCGAGTGGCTTCGACTCGGCGCCTCGCTCCGCTCGGTGCCGGCTCAACCAGCGGTGGGGGCAGGTCGCCGAGTGGCTTCGACTCGGCGCCTCGCTCCGCTCGGTGCCGGCTCAACCACCGGCGGTGAAGGCGCCGGGTCGTCCCTGCGGGAAAAACAATCAAGCGCGCTTGATTCTTCTGAGGCCGTGTGTGAGGGTGATCGCATGCCTGAGGGACAAGCAGCCGTGATCGGCGTCGTCGCCGACCTCGAAGCCGAAGCCGCGCAGCTCGACGCGCTCGTCGCGGGTCTCGACGATGCGGGCTGGGCCACCCCGACGCCGGCGCCGGGCTGGACGATCGCGCACCAGATCGCGCATCTGGCGTGGACCGACGAGGTGGCGGCGATCGCGGCCACCGACCCGGACCGGTTCGGCGCACTGCTCTCCGAGGCGGCGAGCAGCGTGGCGACCTACGTCGACGACGCCGCCGAAGCGGGTTCCGCCGCGCCGGCCGACGAGATCCTGGCCGGGTGGCGGGCGGCCCGCGACCGTCTCGCCGACGCGCTGCGCGAGGTGCCGGCCGGCGTCAAGATCCCGTGGTTCGGGCCACCGATGTCCGCGGCGTCGATGGCGACCGCGCGCCTGATGGAGACATGGGCACACGGCCTCGATGTCGCCGACGCCCTCGGTGTTCCCGTCGTGCCGACCGATCGGATCCGCAGCGTCGCCCACATCGGCGTCCGCACACGCGACTTCGCCTACATCGTCAACGGCCGCACCCCGCCGGCCGAGCCGTTCCACTACGCGCTCACCGCGCCGTCGGGCGAGATCTGGACCTGGGGCCCGGACGACGCGTCGAACAGCGTGCGCGGGCCGGCCCTCGACTTCTGCTTCCTGGTGACCCAGCGACGCGCACTCGCCGACCTCGCACTCGAGCTCATCGGACCCGACGCGGTCGAATGGTCGGGTATCGCACAGTGTTTCGCAGGCCCACCCGGGCCGGGTCGCGAACCGCGGGCGAGCTGAGACGCCCGTCGTCCTCACCGTCCGCCGCTGACGTCCACCGCCCCCCAGACGCCGCCGAATCGTCCGATCGCAGCAGCACGCAGTCGCACGCAGTCCGACAGGAGAACACGATGCCCATCGCCAGTCCGATCTGGGAGACACCCGAACGCCTCGAACTGCGTTCCACCGTGCGCCGATTCGTCGACAAACACATCCTCCCGTTCCAGGACGACTGGGAGCGCGAGGGTGCCATCCCCCGTGAACTGCACATCGAGGCGGCCAAACTGGGTCTGTTCGGGCTCGGGGTCCCCGAGGAGGTGGGTGGCTCCGGCGGTGATCTGATCGACAGCACGATCCTCGGCGAGGAACTCCACTACGCCGGCGCGGCCGGTGGCGTCTTCGCGTCGCTGTTCACCCACGGCATCGCCCTGCCGCACCTGATCGCCGCCGGCGACCCCGACCAGATCGACCGGTGGGTGCGGCCCACGCTCGCGGGCGAGAAGATCGGGAGCCTGGCGATCACCGAACCCGGCGGCGGAAGCGACGTCGGCCACCTGACGACGAAGGCCGAGCGCGACGGGGACCACTACGTCGTCAACGGTTCCAAGACCTACATCACCTCCGCGGTCCGCGCCGACTTCGTCGTCGTCGCCGTCCGCACCGGAGGACCGGGAGCCGCGGGCGTCTCACTGCTCGTCGTCGAAAAGGGCACACCCGGCTTCGAGGTCACGCGGAAGCTGGACAAGATGGGGTGGCGCAGTTCCGACACCGCGGAACTGTCCTTCGTCGATGCGCGGGTGCCGGTCACCAACCTGGTCGGGCCCGAGAACTCCGGATTCGCGCAGATAGCAACTGCTTTCGTCACCGAACGGTCCGGTCTGGCGGTGCAGGCGTACGCCAGTGCGCAACGCTGCCTCGATCTCACCCTGCAGTGGGCGCGCGACCGTGAGACCTTCGGCAAACCGATCATCGCCCGGCAGTCGGTGCAGGACACGCTGATCGAGATGGCGCGCCGCATCGACATCGCCCGCACCTACACGCGGGCCCTCGTCGAACGGAAGGTCAGCTCCACCGACGACCTCATCGCCGAGGTGTGCTTCGCCAAGAACACCGCGGTCGAGGCGGGGGAGTGGGTGGCCAACAAAGCCGTTCAGCTGCACGGCGGCCTCGGTTACATGACCGGCACCGAGGTCGAACGGCAATACCGCGACATGCGCATCATCGGGATCGGTGGCGGCACCACCGAGATCCTCAACGGACTGGCCGCCAAACGGCTCGGTTACCAGGCCTGACCGGCCGCCGAAACCGTCCGCCGCCGAACCACATCGAAGACCGAGACAGGGAGCATCGACATGACCGTGGACACCAATCCGTTCGTGGAGACCACCGAACGCGCCGAGCTGCGCGCGGCGGTCGCCGGACTCGCCGCGAAGTACGGACAGGAGTACTTCCGTGAGTGCGCGCGCACCGGCCGCAAGACCGACGAGTTGTGGGCCGAGGCGGGCAAGCTCGGCTTCATCGGGGTCAATCTCCCCGAGGAGTACGGCGGCGGCGGTGCCGGTATGTACGAGCTCGCCATCGTGATGGAGGAGATCGCCGCGTCGGGCACCGGACTGCTGATGCTCGTCGTCTCACCGGCCATCTGCGGCAACGTCATCGCGCGTTTCGGCACCGACGAGCAGAAGCAGCGGTGGCTGCCGGGTCTCGCCGACGGGTCGATCACGATGGCATTCGGTATCACCGAACCCGATGCCGGCTCCAATTCCCACCAGATCACCACCACGGCCCGTCGGGACGGCTCGGACTGGTTGCTCACCGGCCAGAAGGTCTACATCTCCGGCGTCGACCAGGCGCAGGCCGTGTTGATCGTCGCCCGCACCGAAGACGCGAAGACCGGCAACCTCAAGCCCGCGCTCTTCATCGTCCCCACCGACTCCGAGAACTTCTCGTACACGATGATCGACATGGAACTGCAGAACCCCGAGAAGCAGTTCCAGCTCTTCCTCGACGATGTGCGATTGCCCGCCGACGCGCTCGTCGGCTCCGAGGACGCTGCCCTGAGTCAACTGTTCGCCGGGCTCAATCCGGAACGCATCATGGCCGCGGCGTCGGCCGTCGGGATGGGCCGGTTCGCGCTCGACAAGGCGGTGTCGTACGTGAAGGAGCGCACGGTGTGGAAGACGCCGATCGGTGCGCACCAGGCGATCGCGCACCCGCTCGCCCAGGGCAAGGTCGAGCTCGAGATGGCCAAGCTGATGATGCAGAAGGCCGCGACCCTCTACGACGCCGGCGACGACTGGGGCGCCGCCGAGCCGGCCAACATGGCGAAGTACGCGGCCGCGGAGGCCTGTGTGAAGGTCGTCGACCAGGCCGTGCACTCCCTGGGCGGCAACGGTCTGACCACCGAGTACGGACTGGCGCCGATGCTGAGCCTCGCCCGGATCGCCCGCATCGCCCCGGTGAGCCGGGAGATGATCCTCAACTTCGTCGCGCAGACCAGCCTCGGGCTGCCGAAGTCCTACTGAGGCTCGCGGTGACCACGTCGTCGGCGAACACCCGCTCTCCGCAACAGGAACGCTCGCGGTTGACCCGCGAGCGCCTGTTGCGGTCCACGGTCGACGCGCTGGCCGCGGACGGCTGGGCCGCCGCGACCGTGGCCGCGGTCGCCGAACGTGCCGGCGTGTCCCGCGGTGCGGCGCAACATCACTTCCCGACGCGCGAAGCCCTCATCACCGCGGCACTCGAGCAGGTCTTCGAGGACATGACCCGCGCTGCCGTCGGGGATGCGCACGCATCGCCGGAGGCGGCCGACGAAGTGACCCCGGACCGGGTCATCCGCGCCGTCCAGCGGGCCGTCGACGTCTACACCGGCACCGAATTCAAGGCAGCACTCCAGGTCTGGGCCGCCGCCGCGTCCGACCCGGCGCTGCGGCGGCTCATCCTGCCACTCGAAGCGAAGTTCGCCCGCGCGGCCCATCAGCGGACGATGGCCGCGATGGGGGTGGCCCCGGACGACGAGACCGGTTACCGGCTGGTGCAGGCGACTCTGGACATGGCGCGCGGACTCGGCCTGGCGGACACGCTGTCCGATGACTCCGCCCGGCGTGCGCTGGTCGTCGACACCTGGTCGGCGCAGCTCGTCGCGGCGTTCGGGAGCGCGCCCGCGGACCCGCCGGACGCGGACTAACCGCGTTCGGCGGCGGGGTGTCCGGGTTCCGGCGCATCGGGTCGCCGACCGCGGGTGCCGACCCAGTAGACGCCGAACGACATGAAGGCCATGCCGACGAACACGACCATGAGCGAGATCGTCATCGACAGATAACCCTGCCCGCGCGGATCGATGAACGGGTAGGGATACCAGTCCGCGAACGGCCCGCGGATCAAGGTGTAGACGCCGTACACGAGCGGGATCGTCAGCCAGGACAGCCACGCCCGCTCGGGGAGTCGCCGGGCGCGCACCACGATCCAGTCCAGGAGCATCACCAGCGGGATGACGCGATGCAGCACGTCGTTCACCCAGGCGTAGGTGACATCGACGTCGATGCCCTGCAGCAGAAGCGCATAGACGATCCCGGTGATGACCATGCAGGTGGTCGCCGCCCCGCGGCACCACTCCCAGGCCGGGCTTGCCGGGGCCAGCAGTCCGCCGACGAGCAGGATGAGCGCGGCGAAGATATTGCTCAGCACCGTGAAGTAGCTGAAGAAGTTCGCGAGCGTGAAGCCGGCGTCGCCGTAGCGCAGCACCGCCTGATACACGAGCGCGGTGACGCCCAGGGCGGCAAAGGCGATGCGGAGCAGACGTATCCACCAGGTCACGGTCACATGTGTGATTCAAGCACCTCGTGCGGGCGCGGACCGGGAAGTCCGCCCGGCGACGTGGGTGGCCGGTTCGCCCGAGGGAGACGGCACCTCGGGCGAACCGACCGGGTATTCACTCCGCGTGGATGATGACCCCGCGGATGTTCTTGCCGTCCCGCAGATCCTGGTAGCCCTCGTTGACCTGGTCGAGGGTGTAGGTCTGCGTGACCAGTTCGTCGAGCTTGAGCTGCCCCGCGTCGTACAGGCGCAGCAGTTTGACGATGTCGTACTGCGGATTGGCCGAGCCGAACAGACTGCCCTTGATGGTTTTCTGGTTCAGGGTCAGATCGGTTCCGGAGACCTGCACGGTCAGCTTCGTCGGATCGGCAAGACCGGTGATGACGACCGTCCCGCCCTTGCCCACGACGGCGGTCGCGTTGGCCACGACCTCCGCGTCGACCGTGCCGACGAGGATGAGGGCCTGGTCGGCACCCTGCCCCCAGGTCAGTTCGTTGACCTTCTCCGCGGCCTCGGCGGCGTCGGCGAAGGCATGTGTTGCACCGAATTTGAGCGCCGTGTCGCGCTTGAGCGCGACCGGGTCGACCACCACGACGTATTTGGCCCCGGCCGACACCGCGCCCTGCACCGCGTTGATGCCCAGGCCGCCGATGCCGTAGATCACCACGGTGTCGCCGGCACGTACGCCGCCCGCGTACACCGAGGTGCCCCAGCCCGAGGGCACGCCGCAACCGACGAGCACTGCCTTGTCGAGCGGCAACCACTCGTCGACCTTGACGACCGAGTGCTGCGAGATCGTCGCGCGTTCGGCGAACGTGCCGAGCATGCACATGGCTCCGAAATCGTCACCGCCACCGTGGAATCGGAATGTGCCATCGGGCATCGATCCCTCGAGGATGGTGGCGCCCATGTCGCAGAGGTTCTGCCGGCCGGTGGAGCAGTAGCGGCAGGTGCCGCAGTTCGGGATGAAGCTGCAGACCACGTGGTCGCCGGGCTTGACCTTGGTGACGCCCGGGCCGACCGCCTCGATGATCCCCGAACCCTCGTGGCCGCCCACGATGGGATAGCGGGGCGGGAGGTCGCCGTCGGTCAGGTGAAGGTCGGAGTGGCACAGGCCGGCCGCGGTGTACTTGATCAGCACTTCGCCTTCGCGGGGCTCGTCGAGGTCGAGTTCGACGATCTCGAACGGCTTTCCGGGTCCGGTGAGGACAGCTGCCTTGGTGGTGAGAGACATGAAATCGTGCTCCTTGGGTGTACTCGAGGGCGGATGGGGGTCAGAGCGAGATGTTGACGGCCTTGGTCTGGGTGTAGAGCTCGATGGCCGACGAGCCGAGTTCGCGCCCCCATCCCGACTGCTTGTAACCGCCGAACGGCATGGCGGTGTCGAAGCCGTTGTACTGGTTCACCCAGACCGAGCCGGCCTTGATCTGTCGAGCTGTCCGGTGCGCCTTGGACAGATCCGTGGTCCAGATGCCTGCTGCGAGACCGTAGATGGAGTCGTTGGCCGCGGCCGCGACCCCGGTGTCGGCATCGAAGGGCATGGCGGCGACGACGGGACCGAAGATCTCCTCCTGCACGATAGAGAAACTCGGGTCGACGTCGACGAAGACGGTCGGTTCGATGAAGAATCCCTCGTCGCCCCAACGCTTTCCGCCCGTCAGCGCCCGTGCGCCGTCGGCGAGGCCCGCTGCCAGGTATCCCGAGACGCGATCGAACTGCTCTTGGCTGACCAGCGGTCCGAGTTCGGTCGACGGGTCGAGGCCGGGTCCGATCTTGGCCTGCGAGGCCGCCTCCGCGACGGCCGCGGTGAAGTCGTCGAAGATCGGCCGCTCGACGAAGAGACGTGTTCCGGCGACACAGCACTGTCCGTGGTTGAACATCCAGGCCGCGACCGACCCGGCGACCGCCTTCTCGAAGTCGGCGTCGGCGAAGACGATGTTGGGGCTCTTGCCGCCGAGTTCCAGCGACACCTTCTTGAGGTTGCCCTTCGCGGCGTCGACGATCTTCTTGCCGACCTCCGTCGAGCCGGTGAACGCGATCTTGTCGACGTCGTCGTGCGCGGCGAGCGCCGCGCCGGCCTCGCCGTAACCGGTGACGATGTTGACCACGCCCGGTGGGAAGCCGGCCTCTTGGAACACCTCGCCGAGGAGCAGGGCCGTCAGCGGGGTCTGTTCGGCCGGCTTGAGGATGACGGTGTTGCCGGCCGCCAATGCGGGGGCCAGCTTGAACGCGGCCATCAGGAGCGGGAAGTTCCACGGCACGATCAGGCCGCAGACTCCGACCGGCTCGCGCAGGGTGTACGCGTGGAACTCGCCGCCGGGCACGAACGGCATCGAGACGTCGACCGTCGACCCGGTGATCTTGGTGGCGAGGCCCGCGTTGTAGCGGAAGATGTCGGCCGACCAGTTGGTGTCGACCGCGGCGGCGATGGTGGCCGCCTTGCCGTTGTCGAGCGCCTCCAGCTGGCCGAACTCCTCGGCGCGTTCGGTGAGGATGTCGCCGACCCGCCAGAGCAGGCGTTCGCGTTCATTCGGCTTCATCCGGGTCCACGGGCCGTCGTCGAAGGCCTGGCGCGCGGCGCGGACCGCGCGATCGATGTCGGCCGCGTCGCCGTGGGCGACCGAGGTGAGCGGACGCGCCGTCGCGGGATCGATGGTCTCGAAGGTGCGGCCCGAGGCCGACCACACCCACTCGCCGCCGATCAGCATCGGACGGTCGGCGGAGATGAAATCGCGAACGCGCTCATGCAGGGCGGTGTCGGGAACGACGGCGGTCATGGGGCCTCCTGGTCGGCGTGGTGCCGGCGGTGATGTGGTCGGTGGAGTGATCTCGGTCATATTCGACCTGACTTATTTCTCTCACCGTTCCGACGTGTCGCCGTGTCCAGAAACTGAACACCTGGGCTGTACAGGGGTCGCGGCGACCGGCCGTCACCGCGTGGCTACCGTGAGACGCCGGACAAGTCAGGGACCTTCGGAGGAGCAGAGTGAACGTGCGCCCAGCGGGCAGGGTCGGCGCCGCCCTGCGTGGCCTCGGCCCGGTGACCGGGGGTATCTCGATCCGTGAGGCCCTCCGGGCGGGAGCAGGGGCCGGGGTGGCGCTCGGACTCGTCGGTCTGGTGCTCGCCGCGTCGGGGGTCGACCTGCGGCTCGGACTCTTCCTGATCGCGCCGTTCGGGGCGACCGCCGTGCTCGTCTTCGCCGCGCCGAACAGTCCGTTGGCGCAGCCGTGGCCCGCGACCGTCGGCAACGCGGTGTCGGCGGTCGTGGGGGTGGCGACCACCCTCACCATCGGCCAGCCCGCGCTCCGGGTGGCGCTCGCGGTCGGTCTGTCCGTGGCCCTGATGATCGGGTGCCACGCGGTCCATCCGCCTGCCGGCGCGGTGGCGATGACAGCCGCGCTCAGTCCGGAGACGATCCAGTCGCTGGGGTTCCGGTTCGTCCTCGCACCCGTCCTCGCGGGCACACTCCTGCTGGTGGTCCTCGCCGCCGGGTACGCCCGGTTGACCGGACGGCGTTATCCGTATCGCCGGTTCGACGCGGCGCCCCCGCCGGCGGCGCGGCTGGGTCTGGACGAGGACGAACTGACCGGCATCCTCGACCGGTACGAGCAGTCGCTCAACCTCGGTGTCGCCGACCTCGCGCGACTGATCGGGGCCGCCGAACTGCAGGCTGCCGGTCATCGCGCGGGCCCGCTCGCCGCGACGGACGTGATGTCCCGAGACCTGGTGACCGTGAACCCCGAGACGCCGCTGCGAGACGTCGCCGTCCTCTTCGACGAGTACGGCTTCACCTCGCTGCCGGTGACCGCAAACGACGGCATGTTCGTCGGTGTGGTGTTCCAGATCCATCTCGTGCGGCGGTTGATGCGTTCGAACGACGTCGAGTTGTGCGCCGCGGACGTGATGTCGGCGGAACCGGCCGTCGCGACCCCGGGCACGCCGGTCGGGGCGCTGTTGCCGCTGCTCGCCGAGAGCGGATGCGACGCGGTCCCGGTGTTGGAGGGGCACACCCTGGTCGGCATCGTGACCCGGACCGACCTCATCGCGGCGCTCGCACGGCAGACGCTGCGGGACCCGGTGCCCCGCACCGCGGTGCCGGAGTAACCGCGCGCTCAGATGTCCAGTGCGCGCATCCGCGAGTACAGCGTCGTCCGGCTGATGCCGAGATCCCTTGCGGCATGCACCTTGTTGCCGCGGGCGCGGTCCAGCGCCTCGACGATCGCGGTGCGCTCGGCCTGTTCCCGGCCGGACAGGTGCGCGGCCCGGCTGGTCGTCCGATAGGCGGGTGGCAGGTCGGCGGGTTCGACGACCCGCGCGGCGCGCGCTCGGCACGCCAGGGCGGCCTGCCGGAGCACCGAGTTGAGCTCGGTGAGGTTCCCGGGCCAGTCGTCGCACAGCAGGGCGTCCGTCGCCAGTCCGGACAGCGTGAGCTCCGGGTCGATGTCGGTCAGTGCGCTGCTCGCGATCGACGCCAGCTCCGAGGTCCGATGACGTAGTGGAGCGAGATCGACCCGTGTGGCGCACCGGGCGAGGAGTGCGGCGACTCCCGGACTCGCCTGGTCGCGCGGCCCGCCGACGACGATCAGCGGCGACTCCGGCGAGCTCGACACCGCCACGCGCCCGAGTAGGGCGACCGACTGCGCGTCGAGGAGATCGACGCCGTCGATCACCAGGGTCGTGCTCATCGACCGGGCGCGTCCGACGAACGCGGGGATGTCGGGGCGACGACCGCTGATGATCTCGTCGGCGACATCGACGATCACCGGTGGCGAATCGGCTTCGGCGGCGAGCGCAGCGGCGTGGGTGCTGCGTCCGGTCCCCGGTTCGCCGGTGATCGCGACGCTGGTGCGGGACGGGGCGGTCGGTGGCGCGGACCGCCTCGGCGGCGGCTCGCTGACCGGCCGGAAGCGGAACAGCGCCGCGCCGCAGGCGCCCGGCACGGGTTCGACGGCGACCTCGACCTCGGCGCCCGACACCAGGGTCAGCGGCAGCACCGTCGCGCGCAGTGCGGGATCGGTCGCGACGATCCGCATCGCGCCGATGTCGGTGGGGGAGAGCAGTTCGGCGGCAAGGGCATTCGTGAGCTGGAGGTCGTCGCCGATGGCCGCGACGGCGAGGTCGCGACGCGGTGCGGCGCGCTGGAACGCGTCGAGGACGCATCGCTGGTGCGCTCGCGACCGGTCCAGCAGGCGGTCGGCGATGTCGACGACGATCCCGTTGACGACCGGGATCGCCAAGGGGTTGATGCGATCGGCGATCTCGGACATGCAGATGATCCCGGCCAGCCTGCGGGTCGCGGGATGGATGATCGGCTGTCCGAAGCAACTGATCGACTTGAACTGGTCCAGGTAGTGCTCGGAGCTGTTCACGACGATCCCGCCCCGGGTCTCCGCCGGGGTACCGAGGGCTGTCGTCCCGACGACGTCCTCGCCGAACGGCACGCCCGGCGAGGCGCCGATCGCGTCGAGACGGCGCTCCACGGTCGTGCCGAACGCCACCCGCGTCACCATCCGGCACTCGTGGTCGACGAGCAGCAGCGAGACATCGGTGTCGGCGAGTCGGGCGGCGGCGTCATCGAGGACCGGGCGGGCGGCGTCGAGCAGCGGGTCGGCGGCAGCGATGTCCTGGACCTGCGTCGGCGTCCGGTCCTCGGGGCGGACCCCGGACAGCTCCGACCGACGCCACGACGACTCGATGACGGGCCGTCGGGGCGACGAATCGGAGGTGCGGTGCAACGTGTCGATACCCACCAACGTGACACACGTCACCGTGGAACGAAAGGCCGGGTCCGCGATCGGCGGTGGCCGGGCCCCGATGGCGGGGTACTACCGTGGTCGCATGCGCGTGGCGACCTGGAACGTGAACTCCGTGAAGCAGCGCATCCCGCGCCTGTTGCCCTGGCTCGACGAGCGCCGACCCGACGTGGTGTGCCTGCAGGAGACCAAACTCTCCGACGCCGCGTTCGACGAGTCACTCGGCACTGATCTCGCCGAGCGCGGATACGAGGTCGCGCACGCCGGACAGGGGCAGTGGAACGGGGTGGCGCTGTTGTCGCGGGTCGGACTCGACGACGTCCGGATCGGATTCGACGGCATGCCCGGATACCCCGACCCGTCGACTCTCGAGGCGCGGGCGGTGTCGGCGGTGTGCGGCGGACTCCGGATCCACTCGCTGTACGTGCCGAACGGCCGAACCCCGGACTCGGACCACTACACCTACAAACTCGAGTGGCTCGCGGCGCTGGCCCGCGCCGTGGAGGACCCGACCACGACACTCCTGTGCGGCGACATGAACATCGCACCGGCCGACGCCGACCTGTTCGACCCCGCCGCGTATGTGGGACACACCCACGTCACCCCGGCGGAACGGGCCGCGCTGGCCACCTTCGAATCGATGGGCCTGCGCGACGTCGTCCGGGACCGGTGGCCGAACGAGCGTGTGTTCAGCTACTGGGACTACCGCGCCGGCATGTTCCACAAAGACCTCGGGATGCGCATCGACCTGATCCTCGCCGGAGCGTCCGCTGCCGATCGCCTCGCGGCCGCCTGGATCGACCGGAAAGCACGCAAGGGCAGCAAGCCGAGTGACCACGCGCCGGTCATCGTCGACCTCGACGAGGCTCCCGATGGCGACATCGGACCGGTGGTCCCGCCGCCGTCGAATCCGGCGAAACCCGGTGCGACGAAGGTGAAACTGCCGCAGACGCCGGAATGATGCCCCGCCCGGCGTCCACGACGCGCCTGCGCCGTTCGGTCATCGCGGCCGCCCGGGCCTACGGGCGCCTGCTCGGCACGGTGCTCTCCGTCGCCCGCCGACTCGGGGCGGGACGACTCGGCGACGCCCCGGCGGCCACGGCAGGTGTGCTCCTCGCGGTGCACCTGGTGCCGGTGACGATCTGGCTCGGCCCGCTCGGGTTCGTCGTCGTGCTGGTCGCGGGCCTCGTCACGTCGAACGTCATCCGCCGCCGCGTGCGTCATCGCGGGTTGACCCCGGCCGAGCGAAGCGTGGGCGTGGCGGTCTTCGGGGACGCGGCGTGGCTCGATGACGTCGTCCTCACCGATCTCGCCGGTCGGGGCGGGCGCGCATTCACGGTGCCAGCGGTCGACGGACGCATCCTCTGCAATCTCGGGTCGCACCTCGACGCGACCCTGGGGCCGGGGACCAGGGCATATCCGGTGCCGGGTCAGCTGCTCATCCACGAACTGGTCCACGCCTGGCAGATCGCCGCTGCCCGTTCCCCTGCCGGGTTCCTCGCCGATGCGCTGGGCGACCAGGCCCGGTACGAACTGGGCGAGGACGTGTACGGCGTGCGCGATGTCGGTGAGAACCACCACATGCCGCGCCGGGGCGAGGTGGAACGGCAGGCGACGATCGTCGATCGGTGGTTCGGCGGCCAGTCCTCGCCGACGCGGCGACCGCGCGACCCCGAGAGCCCGTCCGCACCCGTGATCGAGCAGCTCAGGCGACCCGTGCAGCGCGGATGACGGAATGGTCGCACCCGCGGTTCGCGCCCTCGACGCATGCGGTTTCACGGTGTAGAAGTGAGAGGGGCACGCCGAGCACGAGCGTGACCCGGACCCGATCGTGCACGACCCGTTCACCTGCCGGTTGCGTGCAGGATCCGTTTTTTGACCTGTGTAAACCCGATCGGTAGAGTGGATCGTCGGTGCCCGGCCCATGCTGGGCCAGTCCGCATGCCTGCCCTACGGCTCTCGAGCCGCCGAGCATCTCGGGGTACGGCCGGCAGAGGGGCTGACAGGCGAATCCGCTGTCGAGTGTATGACACGCCCGACCTCGGGGTAGCGAAAATGTACTGACCAGCACATACGTGCTGGTGGGGCGAGTTGTGGAAGCCGCGAAAACAGGCCTGCGAGCCACTTCGTGCTTGCCCGGAGCACCAACCACAACCGATGACAAAGAGGAACGAACACCTAGTGCCAACCATCAATCAGCTGGTCCGCAAGGGCCGTCACGACAAGGCTGCCAAGACCAAGACCGCGGCCCTCAAGGGAAGCCCGCAGCGTCGTGGCGTGTGCACCCGCGTCTACACCACCACCCCCAAGAAGCCGAACTCGGCGCTGCGCAAGGTCGCCCGTGTGCGCCTGACCAGCTCGGTCGAGGTCACCGCCTACATCCCCGGCGAAGGCCACAACCTGCAGGAGCACTCGATGGTGCTCGTCCGCGGCGGTCGTGTGAAGGACCTCCCGGGTGTGCGCTACAAGATCATCCGCGGCTCGCTCGACACCCAGGGTGTCAAGGACCGCAAGCAGGCTCGCAGCCGCTACGGCGCCAAGAAGGGGAACTGATAAGTCATGCCACGTAAAGGACCCGCTCCCAAGCGCCCCCTCATCAACGATCCCGTCTACGGTTCGCCGCTGGTCACCCAGCTGGTCAACAAGATCCTGCTGGACGGCAAGAAGTCGACCGCCGAGCGCATCGTCTACGGCGCCCTCGAGCAGGCTCGCGACAAGACCGGCACCGATCCGGTCGTCACCCTCAAGCGCGCTCTCGACAACGTGAAGCCCACCCTCGAGGTGAAGAGCCGCCGCGTCGGTGGTGCCACCTACCAGGTGCCGATCGAGGTCAAGCCGAACCGCGCCAACACCCTCGCGCTCCGCTGGCTCGTCAGCTTCAGCCGCCAGCGTCGTGAGAAGACCATGGTCGAGCGTCTCGCCAACGAGTTGCTGGACGCGTCCAACGGTCTCGGTGCTTCGGTGAAGCGCCGCGAGGACACCCACAAGATGGCCGAGGCCAACCGGGCGTTCGCGCACTACCGCTGGTGACACCAACCGTCCGCGGCGTCGGGAACCCGACGCCGCGGACGGTTCCACCTCAGACCCAACACCTCTAGCGAAAATGCGAGGCGATTAAGTGGCACAGGAAGTGCTCAGCGACCTGAACAAGGTTCGCAACATCGGCATCATGGCCCACATCGATGCCGGCAAGACCACCGCCACCGAGCGAATCCTCTTCTACACCGGTGTGAACTACAAGATCGGTGAAACCCACGACGGTGCCTCGACCACCGACTGGATGGAGCAGGAGAAGGAGCGGGGGATCACCATCACCTCCGCGGCGGTGACGTGTTTCTGGAACAAGAACCAGATCAACATCATCGACACCCCCGGCCACGTCGACTTCACCGTCGAGGTGGAGCGCAGCCTCCGCGTGCTCGACGGCGCGGTCGCCGTGTTCGACGGCAAGGAAGGCGTCGAGCCGCAGTCCGAGCAGGTCTGGCGTCAGGCGGAGAAGTACGACGTCCCGCGTATCTGCTTCGTCAACAAGATGGACAAGCTCGGTGCGGACTTCTTCTTCACCGTGCGCACCATCGAGGAGCGCCTCGGCGCCAAGCCGCTGGTCCTGCAGCTGCCGATCGGCGCCGAGGACAACTTCGACGGCGTCGTCGACCTCATCGAGCAGAAGGCGATCACCTGGCGCGGAACCGTCGAGATCGGCGCTGCGCCGACCATCGAGGAGATCCCCGCCGATCTGGTCGACCAGGCTGCGGAGTACCGCGAGAAGCTCCTCGAGACGGTCGCCGAGACCGACGAGGCACTGCTCGAGAAGTACTTCGGCGGCGAAGAGCTGACCACCGAGGAGATCAAGGGCGCGATCCGCAAGCTCACGATCGCCCGTGAGTTCTACCCGGTGATCTGTGGCTCGGCGTTCAAGAACAAGGGCGTGCAGCCCATGCTCGACGCGATCATCGACTACCTGCCGTCCCCGCTGGACGTGCCGTCGGTCGAGGGTCACGCCGTGGGCGACGAGGAGGAGATCCTCTCGCGCAAGCCGTCCGCGGACGAGCCGTTCTCGGCTCTCGCGTTCAAGATCGCGGCTCACCCGTTCTTCGGCAAGCTCACCTTCGTGCGCGTGTACTCCGGCAAGATCAACGCCGGCACCCAGGTGCTCAACGCGACCAAGGGCAAGAAGGAGCGCGTCGGCAAGCTCTTCCAGATGCATGCCAACAAGGAGAACCCGGTCGAGGACGCCACCGCGGGCCACATCTACGCGATGATCGGTCTCAAGGACACCACCACCGGTGACACCCTGTGCGATTCGGCGTCGCCGATCGTGCTCGAGTCCATGAGCTTCCCGGACCCGGTCATCAACGTCTCGATCGAGCCGAAGACCAAGTCCGACCAGGAGAAGCTGGGCACCGCGATCCAGAAGCTCGCCGAAGAGGATCCGACCTTCTCGGTCCAGCTCGACGAGGAGACCGGCCAGACCGTCATCGGCGGTATGGGCGAGCTCCACCTCGACATCCTCGTCGACCGCATGAAGCGCGAGTTCAAGGTCGAGGCCAACGTCGGCAAGCCGCAGGTGGCCTACCGCGAGACCATCCGCAAGACGGTCGAGAAGCACGAGTTCACCCACAAGAAGCAGACCGGTGGATCGGGCCAGTTCGCGAAGGTCATCATCAAGCTCGAGCCCCTGGTGGACGCCGAGGACGGTGCGACCTACGAGTTCGCCAACGCCGTCACCGGTGGCCGCGTCCCGCGCGAGTACATCCCGTCGGTGGACGCCGGTGCCCAGGACGCCATGCAGTACGGTGTCCTCGCCGGATACCCGCTGGTGAACCTGAAGGTCACCCTGCTCGACGGTCAGTACCACGACGTCGACTCCTCGGAGATGGCGTTCAAGATCGCCGGCTCGCAGGCCCTGAAGGAAGCTGCGCGGATGGCCGGTCCGGTCATCCTCGAGCCCCTGATGGCCGTCGAGGTCACGACTCCCGAGGACTACATGGGTGACGTGATCGGCGACCTGAACTCCCGCCGTGGCCAGATCCAGGCCATGGAGGAGCGCAGTGGTGCGCGTGTCGTGAAGGCACAGGTGCCGCTGTCGGAGATGTTCGGCTACATCGGAGACCTCCGGTCGAAGACCCAGGGCCGGGCAAACTACTCCATGGTGTTCGATTCGTACGCGGAGGTTCCCGCGAACGTGTCGAAGGAAATCATCGCGAAGGCCACCGGCGAGTAAATCCGGTCCTAGCGACATGCGCCGACCAGTTCTGCGCACCAACGTAAGAAGAAAACCCCTGCTGGGATCCGCCCAGTAGAGCAACAAGTCCAGGAGGACAATCAAGTGGCGAAGGCGAAGTTCGAGCGGACCAAGCCGCACGTGAACATCGGCACCATCGGTCACGTCGACCACGGCAAGACCACGCTGACCGCGGCCATCACCAAGGTGCTGCACGACAAGTACCCGGACCTCAACAAGAGCTTCGCGTTCGATCAGATCGACAAGGCTCCCGAGGAAAAAGCTCGCGGTATCACGATCAACATCTCGCACGTCGAGTACGAGACCGAGAAGCGTCACTACGCCCACGTCGACGCCCCCGGTCACGCCGACTACATCAAGAACATGATCACCGGTGCTGCCCAGATGGACGGCGCGATCCTCGTGGTCGCCGCCACCGACGGCCCGATGCCGCAGACCCGCGAGCACGTGCTGCTGGCCCGCCAGGTCGGTGTGCCCTACATCCTGGTCGCCCTGAACAAGGCCGACATGGTCGACGACGACGAGATCATCGAGCTCGTCGAGATGGAGGTCCGCGAACTGCTGGCCGCCCAGGAGTTCGACGAGGAAGCCCCGGTCGTCAAGGTCTCGGCTCTCAAGGCCCTCGAGGGTGACCCCGAGTGGACCAAGTCGGTCGAAGAGCTCATGGCTGCCGTCGACGAGTCGATCCCGGACCCGGTCCGCGAGACCGAGAAGCCGTTCCTCATGCCCGTCGAGGACGTTTTCACCATCACCGGCCGCGGCACCGTGGTCACCGGTCGTGTGGAGCGCGGCGAGGTCAACGTGAACGAGGAAGTCGAGATCGTCGGCATCCGCGAGAAGAGCACCAAGACCACCGTCACCGGTATCGAGATGTTCCACAAGCTCCTCGATTCGGCACAGGCAGGCGACAACGCCGGTCTGCTGCTCCGCGGCCTCAAGCGTGAGGACGTCGAGCGCGGTCAGGTCATCGTGAAGCCGGGCACCACGACCCCGCACACCGAGTTCGAGGGCCAGGCGTACATCCTGTCCAAGGACGAGGGCGGCCGTCACACCCCGTTCTTCAACAACTACCGTCCGCAGTTCTACTTCCGTACCACGGACGTGACCGGCGTCGTGACCCTCCCCGAGGGCACCGAGATGGTCATGCCGGGCGACAACACCGAGATGAGCGTCAAGCTCATCCAGCCGGTCGCCATGGACGAGGGCCTGCGTTTCGCCATCCGCGAGGGTGGCCGCACCGTCGGTGCGGGTCGAGTCACCAAGATCACCAAGTGATCTCGTTCTGACTCACTGACTCACTGAGTCGAAGGCGCCCGGTCACGAAAGTGGCCGGGCGCCTTTGTCGTTGATCCTGCCGAGGGTCAGACGCCCCAGCCGTAGATCATGTCCATCAGTCCCGTCCCGGCACCACCCAGTTTCGGATTGCTGGTGAGGACGAAGTAGGTGTTGGGCTGGCCGGCATCGACCACGCCGATCGATTGGTCCGCCATGTCCTCGGTGGCGGGCAGCTGACGTTTCAGGACACGAAACAGATCGGGCAGACCGCCGGTGTACTTGACGACGCGGAAGTGCCGGGGGATCTTCGATTTGGTCTTGTTGACCCTCAAGACGACGTCGGTCTTCGTCCAGTTGTCCAGATGCGTCTCCGGGTTGGGGATCGCCCTCAGGTCGGCCAGCGTGGTGGGATTCACCTGCGCCAGATGGATGTGCAGCTGGTTTTGCGAGCGCGCCGTGGCGGAGTTCACCCCTATCGCAATCGGTCGAGTGGGATTCTTGGCGACCAATTTGCCCGCCTGCAGCCACGCCGCGCTCCACAGGTTCAACTCGGAACCGTTGTACAGATAGGGGCATTCGATGCCCCTGATCCGGTTGGTGGGTAGGAGCAGGAAGTCATCGTTGTGACCTTTGTGGTCACCACCTCGACGGATTGCGTAGTACTTCACGTACTTCGGGTTCGGCTGGTACTGGGGACCCGGCTGAATGACGTCGATGTTGTCGCCGATCTGACCGGGCTTGGTGCCCTTCACCTTTCCCCAGAGAAGCAGGGACTTATCGGTGGCAGGATCGTCGGTGCTCTGGCCGCAGAGTTATTGGGTCGGCGTCGGTGGTGCGGCCGAGGCGACCCCGCCTCCACTCAGGGCGGAGCTCGCGACGATGGCGGCGGTGACGGCCATCGTCGAGAGGAGCCGGGTGAACCGATGCGAGCGGGTGTCGTCCATGGGGAACCTCTCGGTGGTGAGCCTCGGCGTGCTCATCTGAGCGCAGAGTGTGCCACCGAGACTCTCCGGGTCGTGCCGAAACCGCAGATCAGGCAACTTTGACCCGGGAAAGTGCGGCGAACTACTCGTATCCGGCGCCGACTGCGAACGGTGGCGCTTCCATGTCGTTCCAAGGTGGGACGCCTCGGCCTTCGAACTTCCGTCGCCGCAGGTCCGCGCATAGAGTTCGCGCATGACCATGTTCGGAGAGTCGGGGACCGGGCCACGTGTTCCTGCCCATGTGTGGAGTGCCGTGGGCACTTTCGCGTTTGTCATGCTGTGCGGGATCGTCGGTCCGATCTTCCTCGTCGCCTACTTCGTGATCGATGCACCCGACACGGAGTGGATGCTGTGGACCGGGATCGGCATCACCGTGCTGGATATCGTTCTCGGCGTTGCCATCGCGTGGTTCAACTATCGGGGTGGCGCCAAGCTGGAACGCCTGCGCGCCGCCGGAGTGTTCGGCATCGCCGAGATCACCTCGATCGGTCAGACGAATGTCGAGATCAACGACCAGCCGCTGATGAAGCTCGGGCTCCGGATCCACGCCGAGGGACTCGCTCCGTTCGAGGTGTCGACGAGGAAGGTCGTGCCGCATTACCAGCAGCCGCTGCTTCACGCCCGTCGGTTGGCCGTGATGGTCGATCCCGAGTCTCAGGACTTCGAGATCGACTGGCAGGCAACCGCTTTGCTCGCCGGTTCGGTGCCGGCCAGGTTCACCTCCGAAGAGGACGGCCGGACCTACGATCTCACCGGTCAGGCGGAACCGCTGGGCGAGATCCTGCAGATCCTGGGGCGTCACGGGGTGGCGGGCAGTGGCGTGATCGATCTGCGGTCCAATCCCGCGGCCCGAGCGGAGGTCATGGAGGTCGTGCGCGGCTGGGCGGGAGTCCGGGCGGATTCGGCGAGCTCGTCTCGAATGGACCCCCCGTCGTTCACCAAGGCCGGTGGCGGGTCGGGCCGGGGTGGTGACCCGGGCCGTTCGCCGGCCGAACGGCTCGCGTCGCTGGACGAACTGCGCCGCACCGGCGCGGTCACCGAGGAGGAGTACGCGCGGGCGCGTCAGCGCATCGTCGACGATCTCTGAGGATGCGTGGATGGTCTGTAACAAGGTAAATCCTCTGCCACATACGCCACTTGATTCACTGTAGTCACTCTGGTCACCACTCGATATCGATGTCGATGCCCTAGGGTCACAGCCGTGGCATTGCTGATCGTCATCGAATTACAGTTCGTCGGTGCAGCTTTCACTACGGCCGCGTCGGCTTGCCCGCCGACGTCGAGCCCTCGCGTTCGCCCTCGCGCTCCTCGCGGTGGTCGGCGTGGTCACCATCGGGTCGGGTAACGCGTCCGCGTCGGCCGCGTTCGGCAGGTTCCACGTGTCCGGCTGCGGCATGCCGAGCACCCCGGTCGACACCTGGACCCGGTGGGGCAACAGCAAAACCGTCATCGCTCTCGACGGTCTTCGCGCGACCGGTGACATCAGTGGCTGGCGTCGCGACACGCGTGTCCACCGCATCGCCGACTCCGGCGTCAACGTGATCCAACCGGTCGGAGGTCTCGCGAGCTTCTACACCGATTGGGAAGCGGCGAGCCCGGCCAACAAGGTCGGATACCGCTATCGGTGGACGTGCCGACTCGACACCATCGTGCGCGAACTCGACGCGCGCGGACTCGCCGTCGGCCCGCTGGGCAAATACGCGATCATGGGCATCTCCATGGGCGGTAACGCGGCGATGGTCTACGGGGCGTACCACCGCAAGCGCATCTCGCACGTCTTCTCGATGTCCGGCTACCTGAACCTCTCCGCGCCCACGATGCGAGAGGCCGTTCGGCTCGCGTTGATCGACGCCGGTGTCGGGGCGGGGGTCGGTCCGTTCAGCGCGGACGCCATGTGGGGACCGCCCTGGAGTGACCGGTGGACGCGCAACGATGCACTCGTCCAGCTGCCGCGGATGCGGGGGATGAAGATCCGCATCGGGTCCGGTTCGGCGACGTGGGGTCCGCACAACGCCGACGCCGTGGCCTCGGTCAAGGGCACACCGCTGGAGGTGGTGTCGCTCGCGCAGACCCGGTCGTTCGAAGTCGCGGCCGCGTTGCAGGGCATCCCGGTCACGACGGACTTTCCGTCCGTCGGGACACACGCCTGGGGGTATTGGGAGGACATGGTGTGGCGCGCCAAGAACAGCGGCTGGTTCCGCGACCGGTGACGACGACCGGTGAGGTGCGGTCTGCGCGGACGGCCGGGTGGAGTGTGACGGCGCCCGCACGGCCGACGTTCGTAAGCTGACGGTCATGCGTGTTCTGCGTCGAAGCGGCGACCCCGACCTCGCGGTCCGGATCGCGGGGGAGGCCGACCGGGGCGTACCGGTCGTCCTCGTGCACGGGATGGCATCGGACCATTCGACCTGGCGCCGGCTCGCGACGGCACTCCGCGCCCGCGGGCGTGCGGTGATCAGCGTGGACCTCCGTGGACACGGGCGGAGCGGCCGGGCCCGTGAGGTCTACCGGCTCGACGACTTCCGCGACGACCTGGCCTATGTCCTCGACACCCTCGGGATCGCGGTCGCCGACGTGGTCGGCCATTCGCTCGGTGCCCACACCGCGCTGCGATTGGCCATGCGTGAGCCGACGAGGATCCGACGCCTGGTGCTCGAAGAGGTGCCGCCGATGCCCCGCGACGAGGCCGATCTGTCCGAGGGCATCGCCATGCGCGCCACCCTGGGCGAGCAGATTCGTGGGCTGATCGCGCTCGCGCGCAACCCCTTTCCGGTCATCCGCTACGACGGCCGGATGGGCGACCAGATCGTCGCCGAATTCGACGTCTGCGCGCCGCACTGGTGGTCGGAGCTGCCGGATGTGCAGGCCACCGCCATGGTCATCTCCGGTGGCGAGAAGAGCTTCCTGCCGCCGCGCCACCTGCGGACCCTCAGCGACGCCCTGCC
Source organism: Gordonia hongkongensis (assembly GCF_023078355.1). Classification (NCBI taxonomy): domain Bacteria; kingdom Bacillati; phylum Actinomycetota; class Actinomycetes; order Mycobacteriales; family Gordoniaceae; genus Gordonia; species Gordonia hongkongensis. The sequence goes on along the minus strand of NZ_CP095552.1, from coordinate 4,115,978 downwards.
GAACTCGCGGTTCGTCACCATCGAGGCGGGGCACAGCGTTCACCGCGACCGCGCCGAGGAGTTCGTCACCCACGTCGACGGGTTCCTCGGGCACTGACGCCTGCCGGCGTCATCTCCGGCTCGCTGGTTCCTGATCCGAGAGAACCGCGAAACCATTGGCCCACCACTGCTCCCTGAGGAGCGCCCGGAGCTTGCGGAGGGCGCGTCACGAAGGGTCTGCCACGAATGTCACCAAGACCCTTCGTGACGCTCGCAAGCTCGCTCCTCAGGGAGCGGGGGATGGCGCTCGTCCGGGGCGGGATGGTGCTCCTCCGGGGCGGGATGGTGCTCCTCAGGGAGCGGGGGATCGCGCTTGTCCGGGGCGGGATGGTGCTCCTCCGGGGGCGGGGGATGGTGCTCCTCAGCTCAGAGAGCGGAGCGGGTCAGGCGGGCTTGTTGTGCAGCGGTCGCGGGTCGATCCCGACCTTGCGCCATGCGTCGTAGGCCCAGGGGACGTAGAGGTACTTGAGCGGCAGGCGGTTGATCAACGGGTTGGCAGCCCGCATGAGGGCGGCGAACCGTTGGAAGTTCTTCTCGCGCCTGTCGTTCCACTCGAGGTCGCACACGTCACGCATCTGCTGGGGCAGCGTTCCGACGACAACGGTGCGGATGAAGGCGTTCAACGGAAGCGACAGGATCTTCCACACGGGCGCGGGGATCTTCTTGGGGCGGGGGAGCCCCTGCCGGATGTAGCCGGTGGCGTAGACGATCGTCTTGTGCGGCACGAACCGGTCGAGCATGTCGTCCCAGTACTGGACGAACTCCTCGTAGGTCTGCGGCTGCCCGCGATCGCTCACCCCGTAGAGCTGATACCAGACCTTGCTCTCCTCGAAGATCTGGACCTTCTCGGCGTAACTCAGGCGTCGGATGAAGGTGTCGGTGATGTAGAGAACCTGGTCGACGAACGTCGCGTGCGCCCAGTAGAACAACTCCGGATTGAGTGCGTGGTACCGCGATCCGTCGCTGATGGTGCCCTTGATGTCGCGGTGGAAGTCGCGCACCGTGCGCCCCCACTTCTCCGGCTCGGTGCTGTACACGGTCCGCATGACCGGGGGGCCGGTCCGCTTGGCCCGGCCGAGGAAGTCGCTGAAGATGATCGAGTGATCGAGCACGGCCTGGCCGAGTTGTTCGATGCAGTTCTCGGTGCCGGCCAGACGCTGGAAGCCCAGCAGTCCGCGGTTGTCGCCGTAGAACTTCCACACGAGCGAGTCGGCGCCCAGACGTGGCGAGGCGATCTCGCCCGCGGTGTCCGGAGTGTCGTCGACGATCATCGGCTCTGCCTCGCGGATACCGGCGTCGAATCCCTGGTTGACTGACATGGCGGCGAGAATATCGCACTTGGAACAAACTTGGAAGGTTGTTCCAACGACGCGGGGTGATCTGTAGGCGGAGAGGGAGGACGGATGATGCGGGGCAGGCAACCGGACTGGGTCCTTCCCGACGTCGAGGACGTCCTCGCTTCCGCTGTCGCGGTTCGGCTGCCGATGCGTACGAGATTCCGTGGCCTGACCACGCGCGAGACGATGGTCTTCGCGGGGCCGGCGGGCTGGGGGAGTTCGGTCCGTTCGTCGAGTACGACGACCCGGAGGCGGCCTCGTGGCTGCGGGCCGGCATCGAGGCCGCCTGGGTCGGCCCTCCCGCCGCGGTCCGCGACACCGTCCCGGTCAACGCGACCGTGCCCGCCATCCCCGCCGACGAGGTCGACGCATTGCTGCAGCGATACCCCGGCGCGGGAACCGCGAAGGTCAAGGTCGCCGAACCCGGGCAGACCCTCGACGACGACGTCGCCCGGGTCGCGGCGACGCGGGAGCTCATCGGCAGGGTGCGCATCGATGCGAACGGCGGCTGGACCGTAGACGAGGCCATCGCCGCCCTGCGCGCCATCGGTGAGGTCGAGTATGCCGAACAGCCCTGTCGCACAGTCGAAGAACTGGCGGCCGTGCGTCGGGCGGTCGAGGTGCCGATCGCGGCCGACGAATCCATCAGGAAGGCCGAGGACCCGTACCGTGTCGTCGCGGCCGACGCCGCTGACGTGGCGGTGGTCAAGGTCGCGCCGCTCGGCGGCATGCGCGCAACCCTCCAGCTCGCCGAGAACCTGGGACTCGACATCGTGGTCTCGAGTGCCCTCGACAGCGCGATCGGGATGGCCGCCGGCGTGGCTGCCGCGGCCGCGCTACCGCGCCTGGAGCTTGCGTGCGGGCTGGGCACCGGGTCGTTGCTCGCCGCGGATGTCGCCGCGTCGTTCCAGATGGTCGACGGCGCGGTGGGAACGCGATGGTTCGGCCCCGACGCCGCGGTCGACGTGCGGGAACCCGCGGTCGAAGAAGAGCGTCAGTACTGGTGGCGCGAGCGTCTGCGGCGGTGTCACCGCCTGCTGACGATGGACGGGTCGCCCACGGGTCGCGGGCGAGGATAGGAACGCATTTTCCGATCTGTCTCAACGTGGTCTATCATGCGATGTGGGTCACATGCCGACCGTCCGTACCCGGGGCGGCCGTTGCGGGAGGGAGACGATCATGGCCTCGGTTCTGGCGACAGTGCCGGCAGCAGTCGATTCGGTCGGCGTCCCGTCTCCCGACCGCGACGGAACCCCGTTGCACGTCGGCCGGGGTCGCGGTGTCCGCGGACACCGGACCGCCGGGCTGTATTTTGACCAGATGGAGATCACGGAGATCAGACATCGCCGGCTGCACGAAAACCACTGGTCGGCACCCGAGGACTCGCTGCCCGCCACCCGTGGGCGGCGATGACCGTGGCAGGCACCGGAACCAAGGCCGACAGCAGGAATCGGACCTCGACGCGTAAGGTCCGCAACACCGCCAGCCCGGCCGACCAGGAAGCCGCGATCCTCGCGGCTGCCGGGGCGGAGTTCGCCGAGGTCGGTGTCCGACGCGCGAACATCGACGAGGTCGCCGCGCGGGCTGGAGTGAGCCGCAGCACCTTGTACCGGCGCTTTCCGAACAAGGATGCGCTGCTCTACGCGGTGGCCAACGACGCCTACGAGACGGGCATGCAGAAACTCGAGGCCTCGGTGAAGGGGCTCGGACCCAAGGCCGCGCTGGTGGAGGCGTTCGCCGTCGGCGCCGAGTGGGTCACCTCCGATCCGCTGCTGAGCCGGATCGTCCTCACCGACTCCGAGATCAAGAGCGTCACGGCGACGATGACATCGTTGTTCATCGACATGGTCACCGACCGGGTCGCGGCCACACTCCGCGACGAGGGTGCGCAGATGCCCGTCGAGGATCTGCTGGAAGCCGTCGAGATCCATGTGCGACTGGTGATCTCACTGCTGGAGACGCCGCCGTCGGACCCTGCTCGCAACGAACCCCAGCGCGTTCGGGATTTCGCCGCCAAGTTCCTCGCACCGATGATCTGGTGAAACCCCACCGGAGATGACGGGCCACGCCGGCCCCGTTCCTCTCGTCTGAAGTCCGCATCCACCGAAGGAGATCCAATGAGTCTGCGTGACAAGCTGTCCCGCACACCCGACCACGACGCGATCCGCGCCGCGCTACGGGACAAGGTCGTGGTCATCACCGGCGGCGCGCGTGGCATCGGATTCGAGACCGCGACCCAGCTGTCCGAGGCGGGGGCCAGGGTCGCGATCGGTGATGTGGATTCCGAGGCGGTGGGCAAGGCCGCCGCCGACCTCGGTTGCGAGGGCATCGAGGTGGACGTGACCAAACGCGAGTCCTTCGATGCGTTCCTGACCGAGGTCGAAAACCGGCTCGGACCGATCGACGTGCTCGTGAACAACGCCGGGATCATGCCGGTCGGACCGTTCCTCTCCTACGACGACACGATCATCCGCCGGACGTACGAGATCGACGTCCTGGGCGTGATCATCGGATGCCAGGAGGCGGCCCGCCGGATGGCGCCCCGGCGGGCCGGCCACATCGTGAACATCGCATCGACGGCCGGGCGCATACCCACCCCCGGCCTCACCATCTACAACGGCGCCAAGGCAGCCGTCATCGAGTTCTCCGAGGCGCTGGGCGCCGAGCTGGAGCCGCAGGGCGTCGCCGTCAGCGCGGTACTCCCCACGTTCACGCGAACCGCCCTGATCTCCGGCCTGCAGACCAACAAGTTCATCCAGACCGTCGAGCCCGGCGAGGTGGCGTCGATCGTCGTGCAGACGATCGCGCGGCCGGTGGTCCGCGTCTACGCGCCCCGGTCGATGCGGTGGGCGGAGTCGGGCGCGTTGTTCCCGCAGGCGATGAAGCGGTGGTCGCGCCGGTTGACCAAGCTGGACTCGATCTTCCTGAGCCCCGACCAGCAGGCGCGCGCGGCATATTCCAGCCGGATCCGCGGTGAGAAGATCGACACCCGGGCGCCGGGCGACAGTCTGACGCAGCCCCAGGAGAGCACGCCCCTGTCGTCGTGAAGAGGGACGGCATGGGTGCTCGGTCGGGGGCGCAGGAGGTGTCCGCCGACCGGGCCGCGAGACGCGAGCTGCGCGAGGCACTGGACGATCTGCACGCCCTCGAGGTCGAGGCCGGACTCCGTCGGCGCCTGTCGCGGCTCCGCTGGGTCGTCGCGGTCGTGGTCCTCGTCGTCGCGCTCGTGCTCGCGGGGGTGGCGGTGACCGCGTGGCAGCGAGACCGTGAGCGGTACTCCGATGCCGAACTCCAGTCCGCGGCGGCCGACCGGGTTGCGGTGCTCATCGCCCCGAACAGCCGAGACGATCGGCGCGCCCAGCGCATCCTGGCCGGCGCCACCGGCACCTTCTACGACGAGTTCGCCCAATCCGCCGACAGCTACACCGAATTCATCCGGGCCAACGGCACCGTCGCGCAGTCCTCCGTCGACGGCACGGGGATCTCCGTCCGGACCGGCGACACCGCCACGGTCCTCGTCGCGGCCACCGTCGTCTTCACCGCTGGGGCGGCGCCGGCCGAGACCGGCGACTGGGCGCGCAGATTCCGGTTGCGGGTGCTCATCACACCGGCCGACGACACGCTGAAACTGAGTGCGGTGCAGTACCTTCCATGACGCCACCGACTCACACCCCGGGCGTCGAGCCGGTCCCGGGACGCGGAACGACCCGGCCCATCGGGGTGCGAGGTGCCGCCATCCGCCTCGCGATCGCGGCGGTTGTCCTGGTCGCGACGCTCGTCGTGGTGCTCGCCCTGTGGAACTCGCACCGTACCGGCTCCGACGTCGCGGAGAGCCGAGACCAGTTGCGAGCACAGGCGGGAACGATCGTCGCGGACGTGTTCTCGGTCGATGCGTACCGCTGGCAGCAGGACCGGACGCTGGCGCGGGAGCGGGTCGCCGACGAGTTCACCGACAGCTACGGGGCCCAGCTCGATCGGCCCCCGCCCGAGGGGACGTCGTCGGTGACCTGGCGCCCCGAGGTCGTCAGCATCGTCGCGGTCGACGCCGCGGAGGGGGAGGCGCTGCTGCGTGTCGTGGTGACAGTACGTCCGGCCGCGGGGCCGGCGACGACCGTTCAACGCACGGTCCTGGCCCGCTACGCGCGGTCGGACGACACATGGCTCCTCGCGGCGGCGGATGTGATCGGATGAGCGTCCAAAGGAATCTGCGGGTGCGGCGATGACCGAGAACATCACCACGCAAATCGAACTCGCCCGCGCCCGGGTCGACGCGGCGACCCGACGGGCGCGCACCGCCCGGATCGTCGCCGCGCCGGCGCTCCGGGCGCGTGCGGCACGCCGGACACAGACGGTGCGCCGGACTCTCGTCGGAGCAGCGATCGCGGTGGTCGTCCTCGTTGGCGTCGCCGGCTTTCTTGCCTGGCAGATCCGCGGCCAGCAGGCGGCGACCGAGTTGCAGGACGACGTGCTCGCATCCGCCCGCGGCGCCGTCACCGTCATGCTGACCGCCGACCCGGCCGACCCCGAAGGCTACGTGGTACGCGTGGCGGAGGTGAGCACCGGACCGCAGCTGAAACGGATCGACGCCGCCCGGGAGGCACTGGTGACAGAGGTGGGCGGGCAACGGGGTTCGAGTGTCGGGCAAGTGATCTCGGCCGGGCTCGTCACCGATCCGTCGTCCGACGACATCGGTGGAAGCGTGGACGTGCTCGTCGTCGCCGACGCGACGAACCCGGCGCTCCTGGGCGGGTCGGGGGACGGTTCGGAGATCGACACCACCGGAGAGCGGATCACGGCGCTGATCACCATGACGCGCACCGACGGCGGCTGGAAGATCGCCGAGGCGAGGCGTCCATGACCGCCGCCGACGACCGGGTCCTGCTACCGGCACGGCCGACCCGAACCCAACGCATCCGCATGCGGCTTCTCATCGCCGCATCGGCGGTATCCCTGGTGGTCGCGGCGATCGCGGGCGCCGCGACCCTGCGCCCCGATCCCGACCCGACCGAGGCGCAACGCAGCGAGATCCTCAGCGCGGCTGCGGCTGCCGTGAGTGCGCTTCTGACCTATTCGCCCGACGACCCCGCCGACCGGCGGCAGGCGACCGACGCGTTGCTGACCGACCCGCTACGCCTGGAGTACCGGAACCGCGGCACCGACGTCGTGATTCCCGGCGTCCGTGCATCAGCGTTGTCGGTGACCGGCGAGGTCGTCGGTGCCGGACTGCAGGAGGGCGACTCGGAACGCGCCCGGGTGCTCGTCTTCGCCGACCAGCGGGTGACAGCCGGGTCCGGTTCACCGGCACCGGGTGCCGCGAGCCGTCCACCGGCCGAGACGACCTCTATCGCCCGGTGGGCACTTATGCGTAAGGTCGACGGGAATTGGCTGCTGTCCGACCTGCAACCGGTCGGCGACGTGACCCGTTGAGACACGAGATGCCCGCCCCCGGGCGGTCCGCGCGACCGCCGGCGCAGACGGGTGCTCGCGGGTGGGATGACGAAAAGGGGACCAGAGATGAGTGCATCGAGCGCGGGTGTGGTGATAGTCGGGGCCGGACTCGGCGGGATCCGGGTCGCGGAGAACCTGCGGAACAACGGCTTCACCGATCCGATCACCCTCGTCGGAGCCGAAGCGTATCCGCCGTACGACCGTCCGCCGCTGTCGAAGTCGGTGCTGCTGGGCAAGGACGACCGCGTCGATCTCAAACCCGCGGAGTTCTACGAGGACTCCGACATCACGCTGCGACTCGGTGAAGCGGTGACCGCGGTGTCACCGACGGACCGGACGATCACACTGGCCTCCGGCGCCACCGTCGCCTACGACACCCTCGTACTGGCGACCGGGCTCGATCCGCGGCCGTTTCCCGGTCTCGCAGAGAACGTCCGTGGCGCGCACGTGCTCCGCACCTACGACGACGCGGTGGCGCTGCGTGGCGAGATCGATTCCGCGAGCACCGGAGTCGTCATCGGCGCCGGCTTCATCGGATGCGAGGTGGCGGCCGGCCTCTCGGCCCGCGGACTGGCGGTCAGCCTCGTCGAACCGGCTCCGACGCCGCTCGCCGTGGCGCTGGGGGAGCGGATCGGAGCCCTGGTGTCGCGGTTGCACGTGGCCAACGGCATCGATCTGCGGACCGGGGTCGGGGTCGCGAAGATCGACGTGTCCGACGGGCGGGTCAGCGCGGTCGAACTCACCGACGGCACCACCCTGCCCGCCGACATCGTCGTCGTCGGTATCGGTTCGACCCCGGTGACCGGGTATCTGGACGGTTCGGGCATCGAACTCGCCGCGCGCGAGGTCGGGGGTGGGATCGCCTGTGATGCAACCGGACACACCAGCGCCGAGAACGTCTTCGCACTCGGCGACGTGGCGAACTGGCTCGACGAGGACGGGAGGCCGAAACGCGTCGAGCACTGGAACCACACGGTCGAGCAGGCCTCGGTCGTCGCGCACCAGATCACCGGTGGCGACGCGGTCACCGCGTCGGTCGCGTATTTCTGGAGCGACCAGTTCGACGTCAAGATCCAGGTACTCGGCTCTCCGCGCGCCGATGACGAGGTCCACGTCGTCGACGACGACGGCAAGAAGTTCGTCGCGTACTACAGCCGGGACGGCGTGCTCACCGGCGTGGTGGGCGCCGGCAAGGTGGGTGCCGTGATGAAGACCCGGCCGAAGCTGCAGACCCCCACGCCCGTGGCGGATCTGCTGTAGTGACGCAATGACGGATACGCCCACCGCTGCGCGGGTGCGTGATGCGGCAGCCGTGGTGGCCGACCCGGAACTCGCGCTCGGCCAGGCCGCGTTCTTCCAGGCCCGACCGGGGGGATACGGGGAGGGCGATGAATTCCTCGGAATCCGTGTACCGGTACAACGGAAGCTCGCGAAGGGGTTCCGCGGCATCGCGCCGGATCAGGTCGTCGAGTTGCTCGACTCACCGATCCACGAGCATCGCCTGATCGCATTGTTCCTCCTGCGTGAGGAGTTCGAACGCGAGCTACGCCGCGGCGGCGACGGCAAGGGCTGGGTCGACCTCTACCTCGACGCGGTGCGCCGCGGCCGGGTGAACAACTGGGATCTCGTCGACTCGTCCGCCGATCCTATCCTCGGCGAATACTGCCGGCGCAGCGGCGAACTCGATCTCGTCCTGCAACACGCACGGGACGATGATCTGTGGCGGCGCCGGGTGGGGGTGATCGCGACCTTCGCCTTCATCAAGCACGGCGACCCGGCGGCACTGCTCGCGGTGGCGCCGCTCGTCCGCGACGACCGACGGGATCTCATCCAGAAGGCATTCGGCTGGATGCTGCGGGAGGTCGGCAAACGAGTCGACGAGACCGTCCTGCTCGGCTACCTGGACGACAACGCTGCCCGGATGGGCCGCACCGCACTGTCATACGCGCTCGAGCACCGGACCCCGGAGGAGCGTGCCCACTACCGCGCCCTCCGTTGACCGGCTCCGTGCTCTCGAATCCGATGGCGCCGCTGCGCTTTCTGCTCCCTGAGGTGTGAGGAGCGTTAGCGACGAGCCTCGAAGGGTCAGCCCTCGCGTGCGACCTTCGCGGCGGCCCAGATCATCGGGAACTGGAACGGCAACCGGGCCAGGGTGACGATCTTGTAGGGCAGCGGCCGGTCCCACCACAGCCGGACCATGTTGATGTTGGCGGGATAGACGGCGAGGAACAGCAGCACGGACGCCGCGCCGGCGGCGCGTCGGGTCTTCGGAGCGAGAAGTGCCGCGCCCAAACCGATCTCGGCAACACCGGAAGCGTAGGTCAGGGTGCGGGGGTCGCCGGGGATCTCCTCCGGGATGATCTCGTCGAACGGTTTGGGTGCCACGAAGTGGAGCACTCCGATGCTGATGAGCATCGCGGCGAGGCCACGGGCGAGCTGGACGGGGTCGAGCCGGGAACCGCGGATGGTGCTCACGTCGTCGTTCTCCTTCGATGGACCGGTGACTGTACGAACTCGAACCACTCTCTCAGAATTCGATCTTCAGCGTGTCCGATGTCGGATGCGCCTGACAGCCGAGGATGTACCCGTCCTCGATGTCCTCGGGGTCGAGCGCGCCGGCGTTGTCCATGTCGACGCTGCCCTCGGTGAGAGTGCAGGCGCACGAACCGCACTCACCCTCCTGGCAGGAATACGGCGCATCGAGTCCGGCGGCGAGCATGATGTCGACGAGAGTTCGTGAGCGAGGCCAGGTCAGGGTGTGGGTCTCACCGTCGAGCTCCACCTCGACGGTGGCGGCACCCGCCTGCTCCTCCTCACTCACCTCGCCGAGTTCGACGTCGGCGAACGGGTCGCCGGACAGCGAGTTGTAGACCTCGGTGTGGACGTTGTGGTGCGGGAAGTTCGCGTCCGACAGACCCTTGTGGACGGCATCCATGAACGGGCCCGGTCCGCACATGTAGGCGACGTGCGACGTCGCGTAGGGCGCGAAAGCCGTTGCCAGAGCGGCCGCACTCGGCAGACCCTGGAGTGATTCGAGCCAGTGGACGAGGGTGAGCCGATCCGGGTGGGCGGCCAGGAGTTCTCGGAGTTCGGCGGCGAAGATCACGTCGGCGACGTCCCGGTTGGCATAGAAGAAGACGATCGGTGCGCCGCCCTTCTCGAGGGCCGCCTTGAGGATCGACATCACCGGCGTGACACCGCTGCCCGCCGCGATGAGCAGCAATGGGGTGTCATAGGACTTCGGGGTGAACACGCCCGACGGCGGCAGCACCTCGACCTGGGTGCCGGGGGAGAGGTTGTCGCACACCCAGTTGGATCCGTAGCCGTCGGCGGTGCGCTTCACGGTCACCTTGGGCCGCGGGTCGGTGAACGGCGACGACGCGAGGGAGTAGCAGCGCGCGACTGAGCCGGTCTGCTCGCTCGGAATCCGTAGCGTGAGGAACTGCCCCGGTTTGTAATCGGTGAACGGCTTCGGCGAGGCCTCGGGTACCTCGAAGGCGATGGACTTGGCCTCGGCCGTCTCGTCGATCACCTCGGACACCGTGAGGATCACGCTGCGTGAACCGTGAGGGGTCAGGTCAGACATGTGCGCAGTCTCCGCCGTCGAGGACCGGCACCCCGGCCCAAATTAGAACACGTTCTACTTCAGCCTAGCGCAACGACCGGTGTTCCCACGAGGGGCTTGCGGTCGATCCCGTGCGGCCGTTGCCAGCGTAGTCACGCCAGGGCCGCCACGCCGTCGGCCACGGTGCGCGCGCCGGACTCGATGAGCGTCTCCAGGTCGGCATCGGGGTCGTCGAGCCATTTCTCGTACGCGGCGAGGGCGGCACCGAGACACAGCCAGCCGATGGTCTGCGGCAGGTGATCGCGGACATCGACGCCCAGCCGGGTCGCGCAGAACTCGGCGATGACCTGACGCCAGTCGGCATAGACGATCATCGAATGTGCCTGCAGCGCAGGCACCCCGAGGAGGAGGGACATACGTCGGCGATGGTTGTCGAGTTCCTCGGCGGGCACCCGGTTGAACGAGACGAGGGCGTCGACGAGGGCCTGTGCCATCGGCGTCTCGCGCGGGATGCCGGCGAGGAGGGTGCGTAGTTCGCGGAGATGGTCGTCGAACTCGCCCCACGGGATCTCGTTCTTCGACGAGTAGTACCGGAACAGTGTGCGCCGGGCTATCCCGGCCGCCTCGGCGATGTCGTCGACGCTGGTGTCCTCGAAGCCCTGGGTGGTGAAGAGGCGGATCGCGAGTGCGCTGATCTGCGCACGCGACGTGATGGGGCGCCGGCCCGGCGGGGTACGTGCGGGCTCGTCACCGCGCATCTTCGTGGTCATCGGGACCTCAGCCTATGGGACCGGTGTCGTTCGGATCGGCAGAACCGTCCACCTGGCCATTCGGGCAGTTCGCTCGCAAACGCTGGATTTCTGCACCGAGTGCCACTAAAGTCTGTCGTGATCCACATCACTAACCCACCAACCAGGAGGTATGGATCATGGCAGATCAGTCCGCTGCGACCAGTCACAGCTCGAACGACACCGAACTCCTCGCCGAGTCACTCGTCGAAGAGGTCTCGATCGACGGGATGTGCGGGGTCTACTGATGTCAGCCCCGACATCGAATCCGACCTCCGGCGACCGTTCCGCGGTCGCCGGGGTCCGGTTCGACACCCCAGCCGAGGCGCCCGGTTTCGACACGCTCGAGCCGTGGCGGCTCAATCCGAAGGTCGCTCTGCGGCCGGAACCGTTCGGCGCGCTGCTGTACCACTTCGGTACGCGCAAGCTGTCGTTCCTCAAGAACCTCACCGTCGTCGGCATCGTGCTATCGCTCGCCGACCACGACTCGGCGGAGGCCGCCCTCCTCGCCGCCGGGATCTCGCCCGCCCAACGTCCCCTGTACCTGCAGGCGCTCACCGCGCTCGCCGACAGCGGCATGATCGTGCCCCGCTCCTGAGCGATCAGGCCCGATGTCCCGGCCCGGACGTCCCAGTTCCGAACCGCCAGCCCCGAATGCAAGGACCTCAACGATGACGACCATCGAGATGCCGCCCACAGCAACCGAATTCGCGAGTGCACTCCGGGCGCCCGCGCCCACCGCAGGCGAGGTGCCGAAGGTCGGCCGGCTCGTCGACCAGTTCGAGAAGGGTCTCGACGCGCCCATCTGCCTCACCTGGGAACTGACCTATGCGTGCAACCTCGCGTGCGTGCACTGTCTGTCGTCGTCGGGCAAACGCGATCCCCGCGAGCTGTCCACCGAACAGTGCAAGGCGATCATCGACGAGCTGCAGCGGATGCAGGTCTTCTACGTCAACATCGGCGGCGGCGAACCTACCGTTCGCCCGGACTTCTGGGAGCTCGTCGACTACGCCACCAGCCATCAGGTGGGGGTGAAGTTCTCCACCAACGGCCTGCGCATCGACAAGAAGGTGGCCGCGAGACTCGCGGCGTCGGATTATGTCGACGTCCAGATCTCGCTGGACGGTGCCACCGCGGAGGTCAACGACGCGGTCCGCGGTCCGGGTTCGTTCGACATGGCCGTCCGTGCGCTGGAGAACCTGGCAGAGGCGGGTTTCGCCGACGCCAAGATCAGCGTCGTCATGACACGACAGAACGTCGCGCAACTCGACGAGTTCAAGGCGCTCGCCGACCGCTACAACGCCACGCTGCGCATCACCCGGTTGCGCCCCTCCGGCCGGGGTGCCGACGTGTGGGATGACCTGCATCCGTTGCCGCACCAGCAGCGCGAACTCTACGACTGGCTTGTCGCACACGGTGATCGAGTGCTGACGGGTGACTCGTTCTTCCATCTGTCGGCGTTCGGTTCCGATTCCGGCGGCGGCCTCCCCGGCCTCAATCTGTGTGGTGCGGGACGCGTGGTCTGCCTCATCGACCCGGTCGGCGACGTGTACGCATGCCCGTTCGCGATCCACGAGAACTTCCTCGCCGGGAACATCCTGTCCGACGGCGGATTCCAGGAGATCTGGCAGCGGTCGGACCTGTTCACCGAATTGCGCGAACCGCAGAATGCCGGCGCCTGCACGAAGTGCGCGCATTTCGACGCCTGCCGCGGCGGGTGCATGGCCGCGAAGTTCTTCACCGGCCTCCCGCTCGCCGGCCCGGACCCGGAGTGCGTGCAGGGTTACGGTGAGGAGCTCCTCGCCGGCGACCGCACGAAACCGACCGCCAACAAGGACCATTCACGCGGCACGCCGCTGACCCTGATGACCCGGCGGCCCGACGGCGACCTGAGCCCGGTGGCCTCGCGTCCCACCAAGTCCTGTGACGAGAACCCGCTCGCCGGGTTCACCCCCGCCGCGCGGTAGATCGCCCGCGGTACACCACGGGGCGCGCCGTCGTCGGAACCGGCGCCCCGTCTCCATGAGAGCCAACCGGTCTCCATGGATGGATCAATGAGTAGGAAGAACATGTCTGCCAACCCCTGGGCCCGAAATCCCTGGTTCGAGACCGTCACCGAGGCGCAGCGCCGGGCCAAGAAGCGGCTGCCCAAATCGGTGTACTCGTCGCTGGTCGCCGGTACGCAGGCCGGTGTCACCGTCGACGACAACGTCCGCGCGTTCTCCGAACTGGGCTGGGCGCCGCACGTCGTCGGTGCGCAGTCCGACCGCGAGATGACGACAACGGTGATGGGAGAGGAGATCTCGTTCCCGGTGATGATCTCGCCGACGGGTGTGCAGGCCGTCGACCCGGACGGTGAGGTGGCCGTGGCCCGCGCGGCGGCCGCCCGTGGCACCGCGATGGGACTGTCGAGCTTCGCCTCGCACGCGGTCGAAGAGGTCACCGCCGTCAACGACAAGGTCCACTTCCAGATCTACTGGCTGGGCAGCCGCGACGAGATCCTCGCCCGAGCCGAGCGCGCCAAGGCGGCCGGTGCGAAAGGTCTCATCGTCACCACCGACTGGGTCTTCAACGTCGGGCGCGACTGGGGCAGCCCCGAGATCCCCGAGAAGGTCAACCTCAAGGCGCTGCTGCGCCTGGGGCCGGAGATCGCGGTCAAGCCGCGGTACGCACTCGACTGGGTCAAGGGCGGAAAGATCAACATCCCCGACCTGACCGCACCCAACCTCACACCGCAGGGGGTGCCGGGACCGACGTTCTTCGGCGCCTACGGCTCGTGGATGAGCACCCCGCCGCCCACCTGGGAAGACCTGAAGTGGTTGCGCGAGCAGTGGGATGGGCCGTTCATGGTCAAGGGCATCACCCGCCTCGACGATGCCAAGCGTGCGGTGGACATCGGCGCAACCGCACTGTCGGTGTCCAACCACGGTGGCAACAACCTCGACGGCACCCCCGCCACGATCCGCCTTCTCCCCGACATCGCGACGGCCGTGGGCAACGACATCGAGGTCCTGCTCGACGGTGGTATCCGACGCGGCAGCGATGTGGCCAAGGCGTTGGCGCTCGGGGCCCGCGCGGTCATGATCGGCCGTGCGTACCTCTGGGGTCTCGCGGCCAACGGCCAGGCCGGTGTGGAGAACGTGCTGGATCTCCTGCGCATGGGGCTCGACGGTGTGCTGATGGGTCTCGGGCACAAGAGCGTGCACGAGCTGTCGGCCGCCGACCTCGTCGTTCCCGACGGTTTCACCCGCTCGTTCGGGAGCATCTGACCCGTCCTCAGATGACGCTGGGGATGTGCCCGCGAACCCTGGGGAAGCAGAACTAGAACGTGTTACAGTTCTGCCATGGGACAGTTCGACGGCAAGGTCGTCTACATCACCGGCATCGCCCGGGGTCAAGGTCGCAACCACGCGATCCGGTTCGCTCGTGAGGGGGCCGCGATCGTCGGCCTGGACATCGCGGGTCCGATCATCGACCATGCGACCTACCCCGCGGCCACCGCCGACGACCTAGCCGAGACGATCCGTCTCGTCGAGGGCGTCGGTGGGAAGATCCTTGTGCGACAGGGTGACACCCGGGACCTCGCCTTCCAGCAGCAGCTCGTGGCCGACGCCGTCGAGCAGTTCGGCCGGCTCGACCACGTGGTCGCCAACGCCGGCGTGCTGACCTGGGGCAAGGTCTGGGAGCTCAGTGAAGAACAGTTCACCGACGTCGTCGACATCAACCTCGTCGGTGCGTGGAAGACGCTGAAGGCCACCATCCCGGCGATGCTCGAAGCGGCCAACGGCGGCTCGATCACCGTGATCAGCTCGGTTGCGGGCCTGAAGGCGATGCCGATGCAGGCGTCGTACTCGGCGTCGAAGTACGGCCTCGTCGGACTGACGCAGACGACCGCCAAAGAGCTCGGGCATCACCGCATCCGGGTGAACAGCGTGCACCCGTACGCGGTCGACACCCCGATGGGTGTGGCTGACACCGAGGCCCACCGGATCTTCGGAATCCCCTGGGTCAAACCGCATTTCACGTCGATCCTCGACTACCATCCGGTCGCCGCGCTCGACGAGATCTCCGACGCCGTCCTCTACCTCGCGTCCGACAGTGCCAAGGGGATCACCGCGGCCGAGTTCCAGATCGACATGGGGCATTCGAAGGTCTGACGCCGCGCGGCCGCGAAAGAACCCCTGCGTTCGAGGGCGAGTGGCCGATTCATCTGCTCCCTGAGGTGCGAGCGAAGCGAGCCACGAAGGGCGACGTGAGTTGTCGCCCTTCGTGGCTCGTCGACCTCGACGCGCTCCTTCGTCGCTTGCTCGGCCCGGCGGCTTTCGCTCCTCGCACCTCGGGGAGCAATGGGCGGGTCCGACCGCTCCTGGAACCTCGGGGAGCAATGGGCGGGTCACCACCGCTTCTCCCGCACGGAGAAGCGGTGGCGGGACCCTCAGTCGGCCCAGAGCGTCGACGGATCGGTCGCCTCGGTGGTCGGGCCCGTGGGGGTCTCCGGCTTGGTGCGCGAGAAGCGCGGTGCCACCTGGGCCTGGGTCACGCCGTCGATGTCGACGAGGTTGGCGCGGGCGGCCATGTGGGCGTCGGCGGGTGCCTCGGCGAAGGTGAGGACCGGCGAGGTGCAGGCGTCGGTGCCCTCGAAGACCGCGGCCCATTCGTCGCGGGTACGCGACTTGAAGGTCTCGGTGAAGATCTCCTTCAGCTTCCCCCACTGGGCGATGTCGTTCTGGTCCGGCAGGTCGGCGTCGGTGAGTTCGAGGCCCTTGAGCAGCTCGGCGTAGAACTGCGGCTCGATCGCGCCGACCGCCATGTACTTGCCGTCGGAGGTCTCGTAGACCTCGTAGTACGGAGCGCCGGTGTCGAGCATGTTCACACCCCGGGTGTCGCTCCACAGTCCGGTGCCGCGGAACGCCCACATCATCTGTCCCAGAACGGAAGCGCCGTCGACCATGGCCGCGTCGACGACCTGTCCCCGGCCGGACACCCCGCGCTCGAGCAGTGCCGCGAGCACACCGACGACGAGGAACATCGAACCGCCGCCGAAGTCACCGGCCAGGTTGAGCGGGGGCACGGGACGATCGTCCTTGCGTCCGATGGCGTGCAGCATGCCCGTGAGCGAGATGTAGTTGATGTCGTGGCCGGCGAGGTTGGCACGGGGTCCGTCCTGTCCCCAGCCGGTCATGCGCCCGTAGACGAGGCCGGGATTGACCTTCTCGAGGTCGTCGGGTCCGAGTCCGAGCCGTTCCATCACGCCGGGACGGAAACCCTCGAGGATCACATCGGCCTTGGCGACGAGGCCGAGAATGGTCTCCCGGTCGTTGTCGTCCTTGAGATTGGCCTCGACGACGCGTCGGCCGCGGAGCAGAGCATCGGCGTTGCGGCCGGGCTTGGGCAGCGACCCCGGACGCTGAACGCGCACGACGTCGGCGCCGAGATCGGCCAGCAGCATGGCGGCATGCGGACCGGGGCCGATACCGGCGAACTCGATGACCCGGATCGAGCTCAGTGGGCCGGGCTTGCCGCTGTCGTGTGGTGTGGCACTGCTCATGGGTGTCGTCCTCCCGATCGTTGTTCGCGCACTGTGTCAGGTATCACTGGATGCTCTCAGCATTCCACAACCGATCGAACGCTCGTCAGAGTGGTGGTTCGCGACATCTGGACGCGTTTTTCGCTCCGTTTTTCGGGCGAGACCGACACACTCGCAGGCCCCATCGCTAGCATTGGTCGAATGACGGTGCCATCGGCGTTGGGGCAGTGCAACTGGCCAGACCTCGATGGGCAGGTGATCACCCTGCTGGTGCCCCTCGGTTCGGTCGAGCAGCACGGGCCCCACCTCCCGCTCGACACCGACACGCGTATCGCGGCGGCGATCGCCGAGCGCGTCTGCGGACGATCGAAGGCCTCCGGACTCCTGTGCGCACCGGACCTGAACTACGGCGCCAGCGGCGAACACGAGGGCTTCGCCGGGACCATCTCGATCGGGCACGAGGCGTTGCGCGGCCTCCTCGTCGAGTACGGCCGCAGTGCGTGCCGATGGGCGGCGCGCGTGGTGTTCGTCAACGGACACGGCGGGAACACCCGGACGCTGATCGAGGCGGTGACCCGACTCCGCTACGAGGGCCGGGACGTCGCCTGGTTCCCGTGCGCTTTCGACGGCGCCGACGCCCACGCGGGATTCACCGAAACATCTGTGCTGCTGCATGTTTCGCCGTCCGTCGTGGATCCCGACCGTGCCGTGACGGGCAACCGGGAGCCGGTGGGGGCGCTGATGGGGGCGATGCGGTCGGGCGGTGTCGCCGCCGTGAGTCCCAACGGTGTCCTCGGCGACCCGGAGGGCGCGAGCGCCGAGACGGGGGCGGGTCTGGTCGACGGGGTGACCGACCGCCTGTGGGCCGCCCTGGAGTCGTGGCAGATCGACGATCTGGGGCGCCTGGGATGACGGCCCTCGACGACTCGGCCCCACGACGCTGGGCCGGGAACCAGGACGCGGACGACGCCTCCGCCCGGGACGACTCGGAGTCCGTCGAACCCGGAGCGCACTCGGACGCCGACGCGACTCCGGGGCCGCGCACCGATCTGCCCGACGGCTTCCAGGTGCAGATCGACCTGCGCTGTGCCAAGGCGGGCGACTTCCGGTATCTGGTCGGCGGTTCGCCGACGCGGCTGCTGCGCATGTCCGACACCGCACTCGGGATGACCTCCGAGGACGGTCGGATCGAGGTGTGCGACAACGTAACCCGACGACTGGCGCGCGCACTGCTGGACGCGGGGATCGCCAATCCCCGGCCCATGTTCGGGCCGCAGCCGCAGGACGTGACCGTGGTCGTCCCGGTCCGGGACAACCAGGCTGGCATCGATCGCCTGCTCGACGCCCTCGACGGGCTGACGGTCATCGTCGTGGACGACGGCTCCGCGACCCCGATCGTGGCGGACCGGCCCACGGCGCGGGTCCTGCGCTTCGACGACAACCGTGGTCCGTCCGCGGCGCGCAACGCGGGGGCGGAGGCCGCGACGACCGACTTCGTCGCATTCCTCGACTCCGACGTCGTGCCCGACCCGGATTGGCTCACCATCCTGCTGACGCACTTCTCCGACCCCACGGTCGGGCTCGTCGCGCCGCGCATCGTCGGATTGCAGTCCGACGCGGCGGTGGCGTCATCGCTGGCCGAGCGGTACGAGAACGGGTGGTCCTCCCTGGACATGGGACCCGAGGAGTCCGCGGTGGCGCCCTCGACCCGGACCCCGTATGTGCCCAGCGCCGCGATGGTGGTGCGGCGCAGCGCTTTCTGCGGTTTCGACGAGTCGCTGCGGGTGGCCGAGGATGTCGACGCGTGCTGGCGGATGCACGCGGAGGGGTGGCGGATCCGTTACGACCCGGTGGCTCGTGTGGCCCATGAGCACCGCGCTGACCTGCGCTCGGTGCTCTCGCGTCGCTGTTTCTACGGCACCGGCGCCGCACACCTGGCCTCCCGGCACGGTGACCGGGCGGCGCCGATGAAGATGTCGGTTCCGATGGCCGCCGCGGTGGTGGCGTTGCTGTCGCGGACGCGGTTCGGTGCCGCCCTGGCGATGATCATCCTCACCCATCTGGCGGTTCGGATGCGGCGGCGACTGGGCGACCTGCCGTCGGCCCCGCTGGTGTCGGCGCAGATGACCGGACGAGCGGCCGGGTTCGGACTGCTACAGGCCGCTGACGCCATCTGCCGTCACTATTGGCCGGTGGCGGTGTTGCTCGCCCTCGTGTCCAAGCGTTTCCGCACCCTCGCCGTGCAGGTGGCGATCGTCGAGGGGGTGGTGTCCTGGGTCCGGGATCTGCTCGCCGATCCGACCAGTCCGCCCACGCTCGGCCCGCTGCGCTACATCCTCATGCACCGGCTCGACGACCTGGCCTACGGTGCGGGCCTGTGGCAAGGCGTCATCACCCACCGAGACCCGGAAGCGTTGCGCCCGGTCATCTCTCGATGACGACGACCGACCGGTCGCTCACCGCCGACGTCGTCATCGTCGGCGCCGGCAGCGCCGGATGCGTGCTCGCCGAGCGGCTCTCGCGGAACCCCGACCGTACGGTCGTGCTGCTGGAACGCGGTCCGGGAGGCCTGCCGACCCCCGCGGACCTCGAGCTGTCTCGGCTACCGATCGACGACGCCGCCCCGCATGCGGTCCGCCACGACACGAACCTCGGGGTGTCGGCGGCCCGCGGGTCGGCTCTCGGCGGTTCGTCGGCGGTGAACGGCGGGTACTTCCTCAGGTGGCATCGCGACGACTTCGGAACGTGGCCGGCCGGGTGGGGGCTTGACGCCATCGCCGATGCGTACAACGAACTGGACGCGCCCGGCGGCACCATGGGTGTCGAACCCGTCGCCGACGACGAACTCGGCGACGCCGGAACCGCTTTCGAGCGCTACTGGACGGCGCGGGTACCGGTCCGTCCGCTCGCGCTGCGGTGGCCGGTGGTCGGGCTCAACCGGGTGCCGATCAATCGGAGCGGGCTCGCGCGCCGCTCGGCGGCCGACGCGTACCTCGTCCCGGCGCTGTCGCGACCCAACCTCCGGGTCGTGACCGGTTGCACAGTGGACCGTGTGGCGTCGGCCGGGGGTACGACGGTGACGGGCGTGCACGCGGGCTCGCTCACGGTCGGCGCGGGCGAGGTGATCCTCGCCGCGGGCACCCTCGGTACCGCGGGGATCCTGTTGCGTTCGGAGTTGCCCGCACTCGACATCGGGGGTCGTGCGGATGCCCGTTCGCTGGGTGCCGGGGAGCATCGAGGCCTGGCGGTGTCGTACGCCAGGCGGACACCGGCGGGGCCGGGCATGGTGTTGCCGACGGTGGTGCACACCGACAGCGGTATCGAAATTCGCTGTTACCGAGATGATTTTGCCTCGTACATACGCGGCCTGCGCGCCTGGGGTCCGATCGTCGAGGTGACCGCGATGAGGCATTCAGCGGTTCGGATCGTCGCCGACGGCGTCGCTGTACGGCTGGCGTTCGACGAGCCCGACCCGGCCACCGCCGTCGCGCTGCGGACGGCGGCCGCGGAGGTCGTGGAGATGCTGCGCGCGCCCGAGTTCGCCGACGTCGTCGTTCCGGGGAGCGTGCGGATCGCCGATCGGGCGGGGTTCTCCCAGCACGCGTGGGGGACGATGCCGATGGGCGTCCGGACCGATTGGCTCGGCGGGGTGTACGGGGTTCGCGGACTCCGGATCGTCGACGGGTCCATTCTGCCCACCAGCGGGCGCAGTGGCCCACACGCGACGATCATGATGATGGCGTGCCGGATCGGTGATGTCCTCGCGCAACGGTGAGGCGGTCGGGTCCGAACACCTCGCGGTTGCGGCCGGGTCTCTCTAGGGTGAGAGGCATGTCTGCGCCCACGCTGTCCGACCCGGCCATCCGCGAATTCCTCACCAGCGGCACGAAGACCGGACACCTCGGATACACCGCCGCCGACGGTCGACCGCTCGTCGTCCCGGTGTGGTTCGTCCTCGACGGCGACCGGATCGCGTTCAACACCGGGGCCACGACTGCCAAAGGCCGTGCGCTGTTGCGTGATCCACGTGTCGTGATGGCGGTCGACCTGCCCGCACCGCCGTTCGGTTTCGTGCAGGTGCAAGGCATCGCGCGGGTCACCGACGACCTCGACGAGGTGCGTCGCATCGCGACGATGTGCGGGGCGCGATACATGGGTGCCGAGCGGGCCGAGGAGTTCGGAGCCCGCAACGGGGTCCCCGGCGAGCTGGGGATCTGGATCGAGCCGAGCAAGGTCGTCGCGAGCCTTGATGTCACCGCATGACCGCACACATGCGTTTCTAACCCCGACGCTGCCCAAGCAGTGCTGGGGGTTCATGATCGGGTCGGCGCTGTTCGCGCTGGGGTCGGCCCCCGGGCTGGCACATGTGATGGGCGCCGGGTTCGCCAACAGCTGCTACTTCGTCGGCGCCTGGTTCTTCACCGCCGCCGGATTCATCCAGCTGATCCGCAGCGGTACCGTGGCCGAACTGCGGTCGTCGGTGCCCGGTTCGGTCATCCGTGCCGAATGGCTCACAGCAGCCACGCAATCGGTGGGTACGATCCTGTTCAACGTGTCGACCACGGGAGCCCTGGTCGCGCATACGATCTGGGGCGACCGGCACCTGGTCTGGACCCCGGACGCGGGCGGGTCCATCGCCTTCCTCATCAGTGGCGCGGTCGCCTTCGCCGGCTACACCCGCGCAACCGGACGCCGGTGGGATCTCCGCGATCGCGACTGGTGGTCGGTGCTGATCAACTGGATCGGGTGTGTCGCATTCGGGGTGTCGGCCGTCGGAGCATTCGTGACCAAGGGTGGCGTCACCGCCGACGCGGTGGCCGCGACGGTCGGTACGTTCGTGGGAGCGATCTGCTTCTTCCTCGCCTCATTGGTCGTTCTGCCGAAGCGGCACAACGGGTCCGGCTGAGGGCTCGACGGATTCCCGGCCGGGCTGCGGCGCGTCGGCGTCCGCGCGCTCGTCGACGGCGCTCTGGTGGGCCGAGAGTTCCCGGTCCAGCGCCGTGTCGAGGGCGCGGTCGAGTGCGGCGTGGGCGTTCTCGGTTCCGACGCGGCGCATCATCCCCAGGAGGTTCACCGCCCAGGCGACGTCGTCGTCGTTCTCCGGCAGCCAGCCCGGGCCCTTGCGTCGGTCCACCTCGTCATGCGCGGCAGCGAGCAGGATCTCGGCGGCCTCGTTGATCTTTGCGGTGAACCGTTCGTGGACATCTGCCAGCGCGGTGATCTGCACGCCCCGTCGCACGAGCCTCGCCAGGTTTCCGATGATGCGCGGGTCGATGGCCTCGTACACCCCATCGCGCGGGGTCTCCGAGATCACACCGGCTCGCACGAGAGCCGCGACCTGGGCATCGTCCAGCGGACCGAATCGCTCGTCGAGCTCGTCGCGGGTGATCTCCGGGCGTGACGTGCTCGACCAATGCTCGTCGAGGATCTCGTTGAGCTCCAACGCATCCCCGATGCGAGCGCCGGGATTCGTCATGAAGGTGGCGATGTGCTTGAGGGTGAACCCGCTCCCGAGCAGTTTGTTGATGGCCCGGAGGTTACGCAGGTGCTTCTCGGTGTAGATCGCGACGCGTCCGCGCCGCAGCGGCTGGGGGAGCAGCCCGCGTTCCTGATAGCCGCGGATGTTCCGGGTCGTGGTTCCGGACACGCGCGCCAGGTCGTCGATCCGGTACTCGGTCATCCCCTCACTGTAACGCTGCGGTGGCCGGAGTCCGAGCGTCCCGGTGAACGAGGATCCGGTAGTCGCGCAGTTCGACGCGGCGCAGCTGATTGACGTACTGGGTCGCGAAGCCGGGGTACATCGTCGCGTTGAACCCGTCGTCGGTCAGGTACCAGCTCTGGCATCCGGAGTTCCAGGTGGTCGAGGTCAGTCGACACTGGATGTCCTGGTTGTATCGCTCCTGCGCCTCGGCGCGCACGTCGAGAGCCTTCCAGTCGTTCTCGAGCAGCTGGGTGACCGCTTCGGTGATGTAGTCGATCTGGGCCTCCATGTAGACCAGCGCGGAGCTGTGGCCCGGGCCGGAGTTGGGTCCGAACGTGAAGAACAGATTGGGATAGCCGGACACGGCGACGCTGCGGTACGCGAACGCGCCCCGGCCCCACTCGGACGCGAGGTCGCGGCCGTCGAGGCCGGTGATCGGGATCGGCGTCCCGGTCTTGGACACGTCGAACCCGGTCGCGAACACGATGCAATCGAACTGGTGCTCAACACCTTCGACGGTGCGGATGCCGCGTTCGGCGATGCGGGCGATCGGCCAGGTCACCAGTGTGCAGTTCGGTCGCTGGAGCGCGGGGTAGTAGTCACTGGTCATGAGCAGTCGTTTGCATCCCGCGGCGAAGTCGGGGGTGAGCTGCCGGCGCAGCCACGGGTCGTCGACCTGTGACCGCAGGTGCATTTTGCTGACCGCCTCGACGACGCGGGTCAGGGGAGTGTTCCAGACGACGCCCAGCGCCACCGTCTCGTGACCCCAGAACCAGAGTGAACGCGCCAGTCGCTGGGTGCCGGGCACCGCCCGATAGAGCCGCTTGGTCGTCGCACGGGTCCGCACGTTCGCGCGGGGCAGGACCCAGCCGGGCGTGCGCTGGAAGACCTTCACCGACGCGGCGGTCTCGACCAGCTCCGGCACGATCTGGACCGCGCTCGCCCCGGTGCCCACGACAGCGACCTTCTTGCCGGTGAAGTCGTAGTCGTGATCCCAACGTGCGCTGTGGATCTTGTGCCCCTCGTAGTCCTCGATGCCGGGGATGTCGGGGAAGGAGGCGTTCGCGAGCGGACCCGAGGCCAGGACGACGGCGCGCGCCCGTACCGGTTCGTGCCCTTCGTCGAAGGTGATGGTCCACAGACCGTCGTCGGCGTTGTACTCCATCCCGGTCACCGTGTGGCCGAACCGGATGTGCGGTCCGATCCCGGAGTCGTCGACCATCGACCGGATGTAGTCGAGGATCTCGGCACTGCGCGAGTAGGTGTGCGACCAGTCCGGGTTGGGCGCGAAGCTGTAGGAGTACAGGCGCGACGGGATGTCGCACGCGGCACCCGGATAGGTGTTGTCGCGCCACGTGCCGCCGACCCGGTCGTCGCGTTCGAAGATCGCGAGGTCGTCGATTCCGTGCTCCCGGAGACGGATCGCCGCGCCGATACCGGCGAATCCGGCTCCGATGATGGCCACCGAGGTGTGCATCACCGCCGCCTCAGGCCGTCGGCTCGTAGGTGAGTTCCTGCGACCACGTGGGTGTTCGGTGGACCAGCCCGAACGGGATGCGATCGGTGAGCTTCACCATCGAGTCGGCGAACAGGTGGTAGGGCACGTTGCCTCGATTGATCACCGCCGCACCGTGGTACGCGACCACCTGGAACATGGGCAGGCGCCGCACGTACTCACTTCGATCTCCCACCGCCCGGTAGCGCTTCATCGCGCTGTACAGCCGTTCCTCGTCGACCCCCATCGCGACGATGTTGTCGCGCATCTTGTTCAGGAGCGGTACATAACTGAGAGCTCCGATCAGGAAGGTCGGCTTGACCCACCCGCCGACGAAATCGATCGTCCGTTTGCGCAACCCCGCGTGTCCGAGGATCTCCATCACCTCGAAGTCGACTGCGAGGTGCCGCGATTCATCGGAGTTGATCCGTCTGAACACCTCCAGGGCCACCGGATCCTTGACCTCGTCGGTGATGAACTTGATCAGCGCGCCGTCGAGCGCGACCTCGAGCATCGGGATCACGGTTCCCAGAAAGGACAGGGACATGTCGTCGGAGTGTCGGTCGAGCCAGTTGATCACCAGCTGCACGTTGACATTCGGTGACGGGATCTCGTCGCCGTCGAGCATGCCCCACCTGCGCATCAGTGCCAGTTCGGCATTGGCATGCTTCTGTTCCTCGGCGTGGAAGTGTTCGTAGATGCTCTTCAGCGTCGGGGTCGGCGCCTTCTTGGCCATGGCCGCGAAGCCCCGTGCGCCGACGTTCTCGATCCACATCAGGTCACTCATGAAGGGTTTGAGCTTGGCGTGGAGGTCGGGGTCGATGAGCTCGGCGCCCGGTGCGTCCCAATCGATGTCGATCAGGGCCCATTGACGGTCCTTGATCTTCTGCAGCATGTTGTCGAGGTCGATGGCCATGAGAGTGGTCCTTTCTTGTGGTCGGTGCGCTGAGGTCGCCGGGTCAGGACGACGGCAGGAGGCGGTTGAGGAGTCCGAGTCCGCGGACGTAGGACGCCGGGAAGTGTCGTTTGAGATGCCAGATCACGCGGGCGTCCAGTTGCGGCAGGACGTAGAGACGTCCCAGATCGTGGGCGTCGAGTGTCGATGCGGCCACGCCGGCCGGGGACACCCCGGTCCAGCGCATCAGCGTCCCGGCGAGATCCTGTGCGTCCGAGGTGATCCGACCGTCGCGAGCCACGTTGGTCTTGACGAACGTGGGGCACAGAACCGTGACACCGACGCCGGCGGAGGCCAGCTCGGCGGCGAGTGTCTCGCTCAGCGAGACCACGCCGGCCTTCGACACGTTGTAGGGCGCCATCACCGGCGCCGCGGCGAAACCCGCGGCCGACGCGACGTTGATGATCCCGCCGCGGCCCGCTTCGCGCAGCATCGGTGCGAAGAGTTCGCACCCGTGCACCACACCCCAGAGGTTGATCCCGAGCGTCCAGTCCCAGTCGTCGAACCCGATGTCGCCGACCGGGCGGCCCCCGATGCCGACTCCGGCGTTGTTGACGACGAGAGTCGGTGGACCGTCGAAGGTGTCGCGGGTGAACGCCGCGAGCGAGGCCATCGCGGCCCGGTCGGCGACATCGCAGGTGAACGCATGGGCCACCCGCCCGGTCCGGGAGGTGACCAGCGACGCGGTCTCGTCGGCGCGTGTCTCGTCGATATCGGCGCAGATCACCTCGCCGCCGCGCCGGCCGAGTTCGAGCGCGAACGCACGGCCGATCCCGCTCCCGGCACCGGTGACGAGCGCGCGAGCGTTCTGCGACACCGGATTCCGGAGGAACCGACGCCGTATTCCGTCGACCGCGGTGATCATGACGCGTCCGCCTCGGTGAGTGAGGCCGGGGCCGTCGCCGGAGACGGCCGGTCCGCCGCCCGGTCGCCCAGGAACTCGGCCACCCGGCGCAGTGCGGCGTCGGCTTCTGGGTCGAGCCGGGGGAGGGCCTGGAAGACGTGCATCAGGCCCGGCCAGATCTCCAGCCGGCTGTCACCGCCGTGCGCGCTGAGTTGCTCGTGCAGGTGGCGGGCGTCGGCGCTGAGCATCTCGGCGCCGCCCGCCTGGATGAGGAACGGTGGAAGATCCCGTGCCGCCGCGAAATCCAGCGCGAGACGCGGGTCGTCGGCGGCAACGTCGCGGGTGTAGAGCGCCACCAGGCGGGCGGCAGCCGCAGCCGTGATCGCCGGGTCGCGCCGGATGCGTTCCTGGGTGCGCGCCAGCTTGAAGGTGAGGTCGATGAGCGGGGAGAACAGGACGACCGCGGCGGGTTGGGCAGCGCCGCCGTCCGCGCGTCGGAGGGTCAGATCGCAGGCCAGATGACCGCCGGCGGAGTCGCCGGCGACCACGATGTCGGCAGGAAGGAAGCCCTGGCGGAGCAGCCAGTCGAAGCCGTCGGCGACGTCCTCGGCGGCGGTGGGGAATCGGTGCTCGGGAGCCAGACGGTAGTCGACGACGAACACCGGTATCCCGGTCGCGAAAGAGAGCCGCGCGGCCAGCGACCGATGTGTGCGAGCCGAGCAGATGCTGTACGCGCTGCCGTGGACGTAGTAGATCGCGCGGCGCCCCCGTCGGACATCCGGTCCGAGAACCCACTCGCCGCGAATGCCGTTCTCGCGGACCGGATACACGGTTGTTCCGGATGGCGTACGTCCGAGCGTGCGCATGATCGCGGCGATGAGACCGCGCGAGAGTCGGATGCCCAGCGGATTCAGTGGAATCGCGCCGGTGAACGTGCCGAGCCCCCACCTCGTCGCATGGGCGGTCGCGGTGGCCCGTGCCGACGCGCGGGTCGGCAGCGGGGTCGGAGTCGTCCTGGTGTGCATCAACTCACACCATCAGCAACCGTGCCATTTGTCAATGGCACAATGGATGCGTCAGGGGTGGGCGGTGGGTTCGGAAGCCGCACACACAGCAGACCGGGCCGCGCGAGATGCTCGCGCGGCCCGGTGGTTCACCGCCCGTCAGTTCCGGGTACTGCCCCCGGGCACGGTGGATGCGGCTTCTGTGGTCGGCGTTCCCGCGGTCTCGGGCTCCGCCGACATCACTTCGATGTCATCGGTCATCCGTGCGAGCGCCGCGGGTCCGTAGATCAGGCGGGTCGGCACGAACTTCATCCCGAGCCAGTAGAGGAGCATGCCCATGCCCGCGCCGATGAACCATGTGAAGCTGGCCTGATACACGGTGCCGAAGATGACGACACCGATCGGGAGGATCGACGCGATGGCGGTGGCGCCGACGGCAACCGGGTTCCAGCCGTTGCGGTACCAGTAGGCGCCCTCGGGCCTCATGGTGAAGAGCTCGTCCACCTCGATCTTCTGCTTCTTGACGAGGTAGAAATCGGCGATGAGGATGCCGAACAGCGGACCGATGACCGCGCCGAGGGTGTCCATTGTGTAGTGGATCGCGGTCGGATTGTTGAAGAGGTTCCACGGCGTGATGAGCACGGAGCCGACCGCCGCGATCATGCCGCCGGTTCGCCAGCTGATCTTGGTGGGCGCGACATTCGAGAAGTCGAACGCCGGCGAGACGAAGTTCGCGACGATATTGATCCCGATCGTGGCGATGGCGAAGGTGAGCACGCCCAGCACCGCGGCGGTCGTGTTGTCGATGCGATCGACGATGTGCACCGGATCGGTGATGATGTTGCCGTCCTCGTCGGTGCCGATGACCGTGACCGCCGCGGAGACCGTGCACACCACGAGGAGTGAGAAGAAGAGGAAGTTGACCGGCAGGCCCCAGAAGTTGCCCTTCTTGACCTCGCCGAAAGTGCGCCCGTACCGCGAGAAGTCACCGAAGTTGAGCATCGGACCGGAGAAATAGGAGATCACGAGTGCGATCGCGCTGATCATCATCGTGAACGACGACCAACCGGAGAGCCCGTCGCCGACCGACAGGTCGAGACTCACGTTGTCCCAACCGGCCTCGACGACCAGGTAGGCCGCCAGCGCGATCATGACGACATACACTGCGGGACCGCAGAAGTCGATGAACTTCCGGATGGTTTCCATGCCGTTCCAGAACACGAACGCCTGCAGGATCCACATCAGGATGAAACCCGCCCAGCCGAGCGCGGACAAGCCGAGGAAACCATGCTGTTCGACATCGCCCCAGGGCTCGAGTCCGGGCCAGAACTTCAGCGCCAGGAGGCCGAAAGCGACTGAGGCGAGGTAGGTCTGGATGCCGTACCAGACGACCGCGATCACGCCGCGGATGATCGCCGGGATGTTGGCGCCCTTGACGCCGAAGGAGGCCCGGGTCGTCACCGGGTAGGGGACGCCCGCCATCTGGGAGGGCTTCGCGACCAGGTTGCACAGGATGTTGACGGCCACGATGCCCACCACGAGCGCCACCAGCACCTGCCAGGCCGCGATGCCCAGCGCGAAGAGGCTGCCCGCGAACACGTAGCCGCCGACGCTGTGAACGTCGGACATCCAGAAGGCGAAGATGTTGTACCACGTCCACTTCTGTTCCTTGAGTGGCGCGAGATCGGTGTTGGTGAGCCGATCGTCGTAGGTGGACTTGATGACACTCTCACCGGCGGCGCCGGTGTGAGACGTGGCCGCGGGTACCTGCGGTCCGGGCGTCCCGGAGGGTGGTGTGGGCATTGGCGTTGTCCTGGTCCTGGTCAGCGGCCGGGGTCGGAAGTCGTACGGGGGCACGCTGATGGGAGAAATGTAAGAACGGATTGTTACCCCGCGATGAACGGGCAGATATATTTCGCCGGGGCCCAGTCGTGGCGGACGTCGAGGAGTGCGGCGGTCTCGATGACGGCGCTCTCGAGGCGCTGGTGGTGACGGTGTGCGACGTCGAGGACCGACGCGGTGTCCCGGTCGCCGAAGGCCGCGAGCAGGTCGGCGTGGTCGGTGTTGAGTGCCTGCTGGGTCTCGGCGGTCACCGATCTCATCACCTGGAACGGCTCGGTGAGATTCTAGGTCGCTTCGAACATGTTGAGCAGCCGCGGCATCGCGCACGGCTCGGTGAGAGCGCGATGGAACTCGCGGGAGATGTCGTGAAAGGCCTTGCCGTCGTTGTACTTCACCGCCGCGAGCAGCTCGATGTGGCGTGCGTGTGCGGTCTCCAGCGCGGACTCGTCGATCAGGCCGACGGACCGGGCGAGTGCTGCTTGTTCGAGAGTGCCTCGGACGAAGTAGATCTCGCGTAGCTCCTCGGTGGACAGCTGACTCACCCGGTACCCCACTCCGGGACGGTGCACCACCAGGCCTTCGCCGACCAGCGTCTTCAGGGCTTCGCGGACCGGGATCGGACTCACGTCGAAGGCGTCGGCGATCTCGCCCGGCGGGAGTTGGGTCCCCGGGGGCGCGCCACCGGACAGGATCAGTCGACGTAGTTCCTCGAGCACATTCGCGCGTGTGTTGGGCGAACGCGTCTCGGCGAGCTGGGCGAGCAGGCGGTCGGTCATCCGCCTGTTCATCGCGACGACCGGTTCCGGGACGGGTGACGCGCGATCCAGTCGGCGACCGCCTCGGTGAGCCGATGTTGATTGTGCCGCTTGACGATCTCGTGACCCTCGTCGTCGAACATCAGCATCTCGGCCACGGCGCCGCGTGCCTGGAGTTCGGCGACGATCTGTTGCGACTCGCTCACCGGCACGTTGGTGTCGTGCGCTCCGTGGACGACGAGCAGCGGCGCGCGCACCGCGTCGATCCGGTGGATCGGCGACAGGTCGGCGAGGAGTTCACGGTCGAACTCCGGATGTCCGTACTTGGTGTAGGCCGCCACCGCGATCCACGGTTCGGTGTTGCGGAAGAACGACTCCAGGTCGCTCATGCCGCAGATGGCGATCCCGGCGGCGAACAGCTCGGGATGGAAGGTCAGGCATGCCAGGGTCAGATAACCGCCGTACGAACGGCCGGAGCAGTAGACCGCGTCGGGGTCGGCGATGCCCTGTCGACACAGGAACTCGGCACAGTCCGCGGCGTCGTCGATCCCGGCATACCGTCCGTATCGGTCGTCGGCGTGCGCGAACAGCCGGCCGTATCCCGACGACCCGCGGACGTTCGCGGCGAAGACCGTGATCCCGGCGTCGACGAGGGGACCGAACAGGAACTGGTAGTCCGGGCGCGACTGTCCCTCCGGTCCGCCGTGGAAGTAGAGCAGGGTGGGGCCGGGCACGGCCGTGCCGGCGGCTCGCTTGGCGCGGAACAGGAAGCCGGACAACGGCATACCGTCGCGCGCCGAGAACTCCATCAGTTCGGGCCGGAGCAGACACGAGGGCCCCTCGCCGGCGACGACGTCGTCGCGGACCGGGAACACCTGCCGGTTGGCGACATCCACGAGATGGACGAGGGGGAGTGCTGCGGGCTCGACACCGTCACCGTCACCACCGACCCGGCGGCACTGATCGAGAGATCGGAGGCCACCTCGCCGGGCAGGTCGATGGGCGGGTGCAGGGTCTGATCGGGCAGGGTCAGGATCTGCAACTCGCTGCAGCCCCGCACATTCCACAGCAGGGCGACGGTCGACTGGTCGTGGCTGACCGCGAACTCGTCGAGCCCGATGTCGACGCGCTGGGCCATCACCCGGAAGCGCACGCCGAACTTGCTGACCTCGACTCCCAGAAGCCGAGGGAACTTGGCGTCGAAATCGCTGCGCACCAGCGCCTGGACACTGTCGAGGTCGCGGGCCGGTTCGTTCGGGGCGGGGACGAACACCAGGGATGAGTGATCGAAACCCTGGTCGAGGAGGTAACCCTGGTCGGTGACCGCGCCGGGATCCTGTGGGAGCAGCGGGGTCATCGTGATCTCGTCGTCACCCGACTCGGGGCGGCGGCGCAGCAGCAACATGTCGTGATAGCCCCGCGGGCCCACTCGGACGAGGGTGGCGCCCTTCCACGAGTCGATCAGCACGCTGCCGACGCGCTGATCGAGGGTGAGTGTCGTCCCGGTCCCCGGATGCACGCGGAGCGCGTGGGAGGTGCCGTCCTGATCGATGGCGGTGATCAGGACCCAGTCGGTGTCCCAGCCGACCAGGCCCACCGTGCCGAACGATCGCCCGTCGGGGCGGGTCGCGGCGATGCGATGGGCGGTGTCGTCGTCGGGATCGGTGGTGACGACCCACACCTGGTGATGCTCACCGCCGCTCGGCGCGATCTCGACCGCCAGCCAGCGACCGTCGGTGGAGTGCACCACCTTTCGGACGGGCCCGGTGGATCGTAGCTGCACCCAGCGCAACTCGCCGACGCCGTCCCGCGAGAGCGACCGCTGCGCGGCCCGCGGATAACCGGTGCCCTCGTCGACGATGTAGGCGAAGGCACTCCCGTCGGGGGAGAGCGAGGCGCCGTAGGTCTTCCAGCCGCGGTCGTCGAAGCGCAGAGCGGTCACCGTCGGGCGTTCGCTTCCATCGTCTGCAACCACATCTCCAGCAGGGCGACCTGCCACAGCTCGTTGCCGTCGAGTCTCGTGCGGATTCCGTTGGGGTCGGCGAACAGTCGGTCGAGGGCCGCGGGCCGGTACAGGCCGCGATCGCGGGCCGCCTTCGACCGAAGGGTGTCCGACACGAGATCGAGGACACCGCCGGTCAGATGGCGGATACCCGGCACCGGGAAGTACCCCTTCGTGCGATCGATGACCGCCGACGGCAGCAGCGCCCGGCTCGCCTCCTTGAGGACGCCCTTGCCGCCATGCGCGAGTTTGAGATCGGGGGGACACGTGGCGGCCAGTTCGACGAACTCGTGGTCGAGGAACGGGACGCGGGCCTCCAGGCCCCAGGCCATCGTCATGGTGTCGACGCGTTTGACCGGGTCGTCGACGAGCATGACGGTCGTGTCCAGGCGGAGGGCGGCGTCGACGGCGGTGGCCGCGCCCGGTGCGGACTGGTGGGCCCAGGCGAACTCGAAGCTCGGGTCGTACCCGGCCTCGGTGAGGTAGTCGTCTGCGAGGATGCCGCGGATGTCGACATCGTCGCGGTCGAAGAACACGTCGGCGTACGCGCGCGTCGTCTTCTCCCGGGTCACGTCCAGCAGCGGGGGATACCAGCTGTACCCGCCGAGGATCTCGTCGGCGCCCTGACCGGACTGGACCACCTTGATCGACTTGCTGACCTCCTGCGACAGGAGATAGAACGCGACGCAGTCGTGGCTGACCATCGGTTCGCCCATCGCCGCGACCGTATCCGGGATCGCGGGCAGCAACCGGTCGGTCCCGATGTGGATCTTGTGATGGTCGGTGCCGAAGGTGTCGGCGATGAGGTCGGAGTAGGCGTACTCGTCCCCCGATTCCCCGGCCGCGGAATCGAATCCGATGCTGAAGGTCGCGAGGTCGGTCTGACCCTGCTCGGCGAGCAGCGCGACGACCAGGGAGGAGTCGACGCCCCCGGACAGCAGCACGCCGACCGGGACGTCGGCGACCATGCGCCGGCGCACGGACGTCCGCAGCGAGTCGAGCAGTTCGTGCTGCCATCGCTTCTCGTCCCAGTCCCGGCGGTCGGGATGCGGTTCGAAAGCCGGTTCCCAGTAACGGCGTTCGGTGCGGCGTCCGTCGGGCTGGATCGTCATGACGGTGGCCGGCGGCAGCTTCCGGATGCCGTTGTAGATGGTGTGGGGTGCCGGGACGACGGCATGGAAGCTGAAGTAGTGGTGCAACGCCACCCGGTCGATCGAGGTGTCGACGTCGCCGGCGCGCAGGAGCGCCTGCACCGACGAGGCGAACCGGAGTCGACCGGGGGTGTCGGCGAGGTAGAGCGGTTTGATGCCGAGCCGGTCCCGTCCGAGGGTGACCACGCCGGTGTCGGTGTCGACGACGGCGAACGCGAACATGCCCATGAAATGGTCGACGCAGTCGGGGCCCCAGGCATGGAACGCCTTGAGGATGACCTCGCTGTCGGCGTGGGAGAAGAACGTGTAGCCCTTGCCCTCGAGTTCGGCGCGCAGTTCGTGGTGGTTGTAGATGCAGCCGTTGAAGACCAACGCCAGGCCGAGTGCCGGGTCGATCATCGGCTGACTGCCCTTTTCGGTCAGGTCGATGATCTTCAGGCGCCGATGACCGAGCGCCACAGCGCCTTTCGAGAAGACGCCCGAGCCGTCAGGGCCGCGACGCGTCATCTCGCAGGTCATGGCGTCGACCGCCGAGACATCCGGAGCCGTCCCGTCGAACCGGATCTCGCCGCAGATTCCGCACATGGGTC
The DNA here is from genome assembly GCF_023078355.1 of Gordonia hongkongensis. Taxonomy (NCBI): domain Bacteria; kingdom Bacillati; phylum Actinomycetota; class Actinomycetes; order Mycobacteriales; family Gordoniaceae; genus Gordonia; species Gordonia hongkongensis. Next base: position 4,082,935 of record NZ_CP095552.1, on the reverse strand, counting down.
GGTGGTCCTCCTCGTTAGCTGTCGTACTCCGGTGCCGCTGGTGCCCTGGTGCCCCGGGCGGAGGCATCCTCCCACCCTAGGAGCAGCCGGTCGGGACGGCACCCCGGGCGGGGCGACTACTTCGGCGTCAACCAGGTGGTGATGTCGCAGTGCACGACCTCGACGCCCTCGGTGTCGGCGATGCTCACCGACACGGTGACGTCGGTGCCGGTGGTGATCGCGTCGAAGTCGACGGGGTCGGCCAGTCGCGCCTCGGCGGTCAGGCGCGTTGTGGCCTTCGTCAGATAGCTGGTCTGCATCGCCTTGGGAATCCAACGGTGGGTGGTGGGCGTGGTGGCCTCCATCAGCATCCCCATCGCGGCCTCGGCGAGGTTGCACGCCGCGATCGCGTGGAAGGTGCCGATGTGGTTGTGGACGCCGAACCAGTTGGGCGCGGTGACCTTGCAGTAGCCGGGCTCCATCTCCTGCACGAGAGGCAGGACGGTGCCGAAGTACGGGACCTTCGCGACCATGCCGAGGGAGAAGAGGACGTTGCCCAGCGGATTGGCGGGCAGCTTCTTGCGCAGGGCGAAGGTGGGGTTCGTGGAACTCATGGCGGTATCTTACTCATCGGTCAGGTAAGGTTCGGCCGACGGTCGCCGGCACTGATTTGATCGTGCTCCCGACCTGATGCATACTGTTCGGGTTGCCTTGACCGGCGGACGCAGGTTGTGCCATGTGCCAGACCCGCGGTCGCGATCAGGTGAATGACTCCCAGGCCCGGTCTACGGGGACTGGGCGTGTAACGCGTGCCCCGATTTCGGTTCACGGTCCCGACACGCCCGACCGCGGGTGCCGGAGCAAACCGGCTCGTACCAGGTGCGAGCCAACGTACAACGACAGATGAACAGCGTCGATTGCCGTATCTCACACGGTGGTCATGTGCTCAGCCGGCGAGAGGTCGGTCCAGATCACGCGGTGTTTGTCTGTCGAGAACAACTGACGGAAGAGGACACAGCGTGGCGGGACAAAAGATCCGCATCAGGCTCAAGGCCTACGACCACGAGGCGATCGACGCTTCGGCGCGCAAGATCGTGGAGACCGTGACCCGTACCGGGGCACGCGTCGTCGGCCCGGTGCCATTGCCCACCGAGAAGAACGTGTACTGCGTCATCCGTTCGCCGCACAAGTACAAGGACAGCCGCGAACACTTCGAGATGCGTACCCACAAGCGACTCATCGACATCCTCGACCCGACACCGAAGACGGTCGACGCGCTCATGCGCATCGACCTGCCGGCCAGCGTCGACGTCAACATCCAGTAGGACGGGGGCGAGATAACACATGAGCAATCAGAGTTCGACCAAGGGCATCCTGGGCACCAAGCTCGGCATGACCCAGGTCTTCGACGAGAACAACCGCGTCGTCCCGGTGACTGTCATCCAGGCCGGCCCGAACGTGATCACCCAGCTCCGCACCGCGGACCGTGACGGCTACACCGCCGTCCAGCTCGCCTACGGCGCCGTCGATCCCCGCAAGGTGACCAAGCCGGTCGCCGGTCAGTTCGGCAAGGCCGGGGTCACCCCGCGCCGCCACCTGGCCGAGATCCGCGTCAACGACGTCGCCGAGTTCGAGGTCGGTCAGGAACTGACCGCCGAGATCTTCGCCGACGGCGCGCTGGTCGACGTCACCGGCACCTCCAAGGGCAAGGGCTTCGCCGGCGTCATGAAGCGTCACGGCTTCGCCGGTCTGGGCGCCAGCCACGGTGCCCACCGCGTACACCGCGCTCCGGGTTCGATCGGTGGCTGCGCCACGCCGGGTCGCGTGTTCAAGGGCATGCGCATGGCAGGCCGCATGGGTAACGACAAGGTGACCACGCAGAACCTCACCGTCCACAAGGTGGACGCCGAGGCCGGTCTCCTGCTGATCAAGGGAGCGATCCCGGGTCGCAAGGGCGGCATCGTGATGGTTCGCGACGCAGTGAAGGGTGGTGCCAAATGAGCACCGAGACGGCTACCAAGCTGACGCTGGACGTCAAGACCGCCGACGGCAAGACCAACGGAACCGTTGACCTGCCCGCCGCGCTCTTCGACGCCCCGGCCAACATCGCGCTGATGCATCAGGTCGTCGTGGCCCAGCAGGCCGCGGCACGCCAGGGCACGCACTCCACCAAGACCCGCGGCGAGGTCCGCGGCGGTGGCGCCAAGCCGTACCGCCAGAAGGGCACCGGCCGTGCGCGTCAGGGTTCGACCCGCGCCCCGCAGTTCGCCGGCGGTGGCACCGTCCACGGCCCGCAGCCGCGCGACTACAGCCAGCGCACCCCCAAGAAGATGAAGGCGGCCGCACTGCGCGGTGCGCTGAGCGATCGCGCTCGTAACGAGCGCATCCACGTGATCACCGAACTGGTCTCCGGGCAGAAGCCCTCGACCAAGTCGGCGCGTCAGTTCCTGGAGAGCCTCTCCGATCGCCGCAAGTTCCTGGTCGTCCTCGGCCGCGAGGACCTGACGGCGTGGCTGAGTGTCGCGAACCTGCAGAACGTGCTGCCGATCGCGCCGGATCAGCTCAACACCTACGACGTCCTGGATTCGGACGAGGTGGTGTTCAGCGTCGAGACGCTCAATGCCTTCATCGAGCAGAACACGGCGGATGCCAAGGCTGCCGTCGAGAAGACAGCAGAGGAGGCCTGACATGGCGACCGTTGCCGACCCGCGCGACATCATCCTGGCGCCCGTGATCTCGGAGAAGTCCTACGGGCTCATGGAGGACAACGTGTACACCTTCCTGGTGCACCCGGAGTCCAACAAGACCGAGATCAAGATCGCGATCGAGAAGATCTTCGGTGTCAGCGTTGCCAGCGTCAACACCGCGAACCGACAGGGCAAGCGCAAGCGGACCCGCACCGGCTACGGCCAGCGCAAGTCCACCAAGCGCGCCATCGTGTCGCTGACCGCAGACAGCAAGCCCATCGAGATCTTCGGGGGCTCGGTCAGCTGACCGGGGCGCCCAGAGAAGGACTAGAGACTCATGGCTATTCGTAAGTACAAGCCGACGACCCCGGGTCGTCGTGGGGCCAGCGGCTCCGACTTCGCCGAGGTCACCCGTGACCACCCGGAGAAGTCGCTGGTGCGTCCGCTGCACGGGCGTGGTGGCCGAAACGCTCACGGCCGCATCACCACTCGTCACAAGGGTGGCGGCCACAAGCGCGCCTACCGTCTGATCGACTTCCGTCGCAACGACAAGGACGGCATCAACGCCAAGGTCGCTCACATCGAGTACGACCCGAACCGCACCGCGCGGATCGCCTTGCTGCACTACGTCGACGGCGAGAAGCGCTACATCATCGCGCCCAAGGGCCTGAAGCAGGGTGACGTCGTCGAGAGCGGCTCGACCGCCGACATCAAGCCCGGCAACAACCTGCCGCTGCGCAACATCCCGACCGGTACCCAGGTCCACGCCGTGGAGCTGCGTCCGGGTGGCGGCGCGAAGATGGCCCGCAGCGCGGGATCGTCGATCCAGCTGCTGGGCAAGGAAGGCACCTACGCCACCCTGCGTATGCCCTCCGGCGAGATCCGTCGCGTCGACGTGCGCTGCCGCGCCACCGTCGGCGAGGTGGGCAACGCCGAGCAGAGCAACATCAACTGGGGCAAGGCCGGCCGTATGCGCTGGAAGGGCAAGCGCCCGACCGTCCGTGGTGTCGTCATGAACCCGGTCGACCACCCGCACGGTGGTGGTGAGGGCAAGACCTCCGGTGGTCGCCACCCGGTCAGCCCGTGGGGCAAGCCCGAGGGCCGTACCCGCAAGAACAAGGCCAGCGACAAGCTGATCGTCCGCCGCCGTCGTACCGGCAAGAACAAGCGATAACAGGAGGAGGTAAGAGAATGCCACGCAGCCTCAAGAAGGGCCCGTTCGTCGACGACCACCTCCTGAAGAAGGTGGATGTCCAGAACGAGAAGGGCACCAAGCAGGTCATCAAGACCTGGTCCCGTCGTTCGACCATCATTCCCGACTTCATCGGTCACACCTTTGCCGTCCACGACGGCCGCAAGCACGTGCCGGTGTTCATCTCGGATTCGATGGTCGGGCACAAGCTGGGCGAGTTCGCCCCCACCCGTACCTTCAAGGGTCACATCAAGGATGACCGGAAAGCGAAGCGCCGGTAATGACTACGCAGACCGATAATCCGACAGCAAAGGCGACCGCCAAGTTCGTGCGCGTCACGCCGATGAAGGCGCGTCGTGTCCTGGACCTGGTCCGCGGCAAGAACGTGGACGAGGCCCTCGACATCCTGCGGTTCGCACCGCAGTCGGCGTCCGAGCCCGTGTACAAGGTCCTGGCGAGTGCCGTGGCCAACGCGGAGAACAACCTGGATCTGGATCGCCGGACCCTGGTCGTCGCCACCGCGTTCGCCGACGAGGGCCCGACCCTCAAGCGCTTCCAGCCGCGCGCGCAGGGTCGTGCGTTCCGTATCCGCAAGCGCACCAGCCACATCACCGTGGTCGTGGAGAGCCTGCCGGAGAAGGCAGCCGGCGGCCGTAGCCGTTCGCGTCAGCCGAAGAAGAAGGGAGCCTAGTAGTGGGCCAGAAAATCAACCCGCACGGCTTCCGTCTGGGCATCACCACCGACTGGAAGTCGCGGTGGTACGCCGACAAGCAGTACGCGGACTACGTCAAAGAGGATGTTGCCATCCGCAAGCTCCTCTCCACGGGGCTCGAGCGGGCCGGCATCGCCAAGGTGGAGATCGAGCGCACCCGTGACCGGGTTCGCGTCGACATCCACACCGCGCGTCCGGGCATCGTCATCGGTCGCCGCGGCGCCGAGGCCGATCGCATCCGCGGCGACCTGGAGAAGCTGACCGGTAAGCAGGTCCAGCTGAACATCCTCGAGGTCAAAAACGCCGAGTCAGAGGCCCAGCTGGTGGCCCAGGGCGTCGCCGAGCAGCTGAGCAACCGTGTGGCGTTCCGCCGCGCGATGCGCAAGGCGATCCAGTCGGCGATGCGTCAGCCGAACGTGAAGGGCATCCGGGTCCAGTGCTCGGGTCGTCTGGGCGGCGCAGAGATGAGCCGCAGTGAGTTCTACCGCGAGGGTCGCGTGCCGCTGCACACGCTGCGCGCCGACATCGACTACGGACTCTACGAAGCCAAGACCACCTTCGGCCGGATCGGCGTGAAGGTGTGGATCTACAAGGGCGACATCGTCGGTGGACGTCGTGAGCTGGCCGCGGCCGCTCCGGCAGCCGAGGATCGCCGTCCGCGCCGGCCCAGCCGGCCCCGGCGTAGCGGTGCCTCGGGCACCACTGCGACGAGCACCGACGCCGCTCGCGCGGCCGAGGCCGCTCCCGCCGAGGCCACCGCTGGTGCGGCTGAGAAGCAGGAGGGCTAGGCCATGTTGATCCCACGTCGGGTCAAGCACCGCAAGCAGCACCACCCCAGCCTCAAGGGGCAGGCCAAGGGCGGCACCAAGGTGACGTTCGGCGATTACGGCATCCAGGCTCTGGAAGGCGCGTACATCACCAACCGTCAGATCGAGTCCGCTCGTATCGCGATCAACCGGCACATCAAGCGTGGCGGCAAGGTCTGGATCAACATCTTCCCGGACCGCCCGCTGACCAAGAAGCCGGCCGAGACCCGCATGGGTTCGGGTAAGGGTTCGCCCGAGTGGTGGGTTGCCCCGGTCAAGCCGGGTCGCGTGCTGTTCGAGATGACCTACCCGAATGAGGAGATCGCTCGCGAGGCCCTGCGTCGCGCGCAGCACAAGCTCCCCATCAAGACCAGGATCGTGACCAGAGAGGAGCAGTTCTGATGGCACTCGGAGTTGCTGCGAACGAGCTTCGTGAGCTCAACGACGCTGATCTGGTCGATCGCCTGAAAGAGTCGAAGGAAGAACTGTTCAACCTTCGGTTCCAGATGGCCACCGGCCAGCTCGACAACAACCGTCGCCTGCGGACCGTGCGTCGCGAGATCGCGCGTATCTACACCGTGATGCGCGAACGGGAGCTGGGCCTGGCGTCCGGACCGGATGGTGATGACGCATGAGTGAGGACCAGAAGGTGACCGAAACCCAGACCGAGGTGCGCGCACGCCGCAAGGAGCGCATCGGCTACGTGGTCAGCGACAAGATGCAGAAGACCATCGTGGTCGAGCTGGAAGATCGTAAGAGCCACCCGCTCTACGGCAAGATCATCCGGACCACGAGCAAGGTCAAGGCCCACGACGAGAACGGCGATGCCGGCGTCGGTGACCGCGTGCGGATCATGGAGACCCGCCCGCTGTCGGCGACCAAGCACTGGCGTCTCGTCGAGGTGCTGGAGAAGGCCAAGTAAGCCCTCTCCCAACGAGTTCTACCGTCACCGGCCCGTTCCCTCCAGGGAGCGGGCCGGTTTCGTCGTTTTTTGGTCTCAACGGAGGATTGACCCACCGAGTCCGGCGGTGTGAGGGTGAGACGCGATGCCCACCACCGATCTCGCGAGCGGCGACACCCCCGCACGACCCGCGTGGGTGCGGCGCGCATTCGAATCGGATTCGGCGGAGCCGGATCTGGACCGCGTCCGCCGGGTGGGCGCCCGCTTCCTGGGCCTGGGTTTCATCGGTTACCCCGTGGTCTCCGCGGCGTCGATCCTCGCCTCGGCGCCGCTGACCGACGCCTGGTGGCCACCGCTGAGCATCCTGCTGTCGGTCGGACCGGGAATCCTGTTGATCGCGGCGACCTTTCGACCGGGCACGGCGTGGCTCACCCCGCTCGCCCTGACGACCTGGGCCGGGTACATCCTCGGCCTGGGTCTGTGGTTCGTGGCCTGGAACGGGACGACCCTGACGAATCCCGACGACTCGGCGCAGTGGATGGTCGCCTTCTGCGGTATGCCGAGCATGGTGCTGATGCTCGTGCGGCCGCGTCTCGCGGTGGCGGGTCTGCTCGTGTCGTCGACCCTCGCGCACATCTCCCAGCAGCTCGGCCGATTCGGTGAGGTGACTTCCGATGCGCCCGTGGAGATCCTGTGGTCGCTGGTGTTCACCGGTGTCTTCCTCGCGGTCGTGCTGGTCGCGACCCGCACCGGCCGTGAGCTCGACGAGACGCGTGAGGAGACCTACCGCACCGCGGCCAACGTGGCCGCGGCGTCGGCCCGCGAGGTGGAGAAAGAGCGGTTCGACGCCATCGTGCACGACCGGGTCATCGCCTCACTCCTGGCCGTCCGGCCGGGGCGTCCCGACGAGCGGCTCGCCGCCCAGGCCGCGTCGGCCCTCGACGAACTCGCCCGGGTGCCGGGACCCGGGGATGCGGACACCGTTCCGGATGTCGAGGTGGTCCGTCGCATCAGGTCGGCCGCCGCCGACATCTCCGAACGATTCGACGTGGAGGTCGTGGGTGGCCAGAACGCCGATGACCAGGACCCCGGTGACCAGGACCCCGGTGACCAGGACCCCGGTGACCAGGACGGCGTGGAGGTTCGGCGTGCCGAGCCCGCCTCGTATCCCGTCGAGGTCCTCGATGCGGTGGTCGAGGCGATGTCGGAGTCGTTGCGGAACGTGCTGCGCCACGCCGGGGACGATGCCGAATGCGCTGTCATCGTGCAGTTGGCATCCGACGCCCTGAGCATGGCGGTCGTCGACGACGGCGTCGGGTTCGATCCGGAGTCGGTGGCGGTCGGCCGGCTGGGAATCGCGGTGAGCATCCGCGGTCGTCTCGCGAGGCTGCCCGGTGGCCACGCGCGGGTGCACAGTCGCGCCGGGCGGGGGACCACGGTTCAGATCCGATGGGAGCGGCCGTGAGACGAGAGTGTTCTCGCGGCGTCGACGACGCCCAACGCGGCGAGGTCGTCAATGCGTTCGGCATCGGGTCGCGGCCCCTGTGGCTGATGATGGGCGCGTTCGCATGCGGCTACTTCGCCGTGACGCTCTATGCCGACTCGTCCATCACCGGGTGGTGGCAGTGGACCGGGGTGTTCGCCGGTTTCGTGTTGTTCGTCGTGGCCGGGATGACGATCCTCGATTCGCCCGGTGATCCGCTGCCCGGGTCGACGACCTCCGTCATCGCCGCGATGACCGTCTCGGCCGTGGCCGTGACGCTGTTCTCGTTGCCGTCGCCGCCGTCGCACGTGATGCAGACCGGGCCGCCGATGGGGGCCTCGGTGATCATCCTGGCCTTCGTCGCGGTGCGCGGTCGTCCCCTGGCGGCGTGGCTCGCGAGCGGTTGCATCAGCGTCATCGCGGGCGTGTGGGGTGCCGTCTCGACCGCGGGAGCGGTCTGGGGACTGTCGATCACCCTGCCGGGATACGCGATCATGATCATGGGGTCGCTGTTCTCCGTCATGCTGCGCCCGATGGCCCGCAACATCTACGAACTACGCGCGGCCAACGAACGCCAGGCGGCGCTCGACGCCGCCGCCGCTGCGGCCACCGAGGTGCGGGACCGACGTCTCGCCGCTCTCGACGAACGCGCACGCCCAGTCCTCACACGCATGGCGCGCCGCGAGACCTTCACCGCCGACGAGGTGGCCACGGCCCGACTGCTCGAGGCGCAGTTACGCGACGGCATCCGTGCCTCCGGGCTCGACCTCCCGATGGTCCGGGACGCGGCGTGGCGGGCGCGTCAGCGGGGTGTGCGCGTCGTTCTGCTCGACGACGGCGGGCTGGCCGCGCTCGACGACGCGCACGCGGCCGTGGCGCGTGAACGGCTGGCGAACGCGGTCGCCGAGCTGCTGGACGAGGTCGAGGACGGCCGCGTGACGGTACGCATCCAGCCACCGGGTCGCGACGCGCTCGCGTCGGTCGGAGTGGACGCGAGCCACGTCTCTCACCGGGTCGAGTTCCACCCCCGTGTGCTGGTCCGCACCGAAATCGGGCGCGAGGCACGTGCTGAGAACGCCTAGCGCACGGAGGGTCGACGACGGCGCCGCAACCGACGCGGAACCCATCGAGACCAACGCCGATCTGGTACGCGCACAACACTATGCGGCTCGCTTCGTCGGAGCGGGCGTGATCGCCTACTCCGCGGCGATGCTGCCGGTTCTGATCGGTTCGGCCTCGCTGACGGCTTCGTGGTGGCCGCCGCTCAGTGCAGCACTCATCGTCGGACCCGCGATCGCACTGCTCGTCGGTAGTTTCCGTCCGACGACGGGATGGATACTGCCGGCGGGCATCTGCAGCGCCGCCGGTTACCTCCTGGCGACGGCATTGTGGTTCGTCGCATGGAACCCCGACACCGCGGGCGGGTACGGACGGTGGCCGGTGTGGCTGGTGCAGTTTCCCGGCGTCCCCGGGCTCGCGTTGGTGATCGCGCTCCGGTTCGGCTCGGCGATCGGCTATCTCGTGGTGGCGACGGCGATGGTGCACACCGCCAATCAGCTGGCCGTGTTCGGTGGTGTCCGGGCGACGATGTACACGAGTACCGCCCTGACCATCGGGCTGACGGGGGTGTTCATGGCGGTGGGGATTGTGACGATGCGAACCGCTCAGAAGCTGGGGGAGACGCGCTCCACCGCGGTGCGGGCGGCGGAGGTGACCGCGTCGGCGGTCGCACGGGAAGCCGAACGCTCCCGCTATGACGCGTTGATACACGATCATGTGATCGCCTGCCTCCTCGCGCTGCGGCCGTCGACCCGGGACCAGCGGGTGGCCGAGCAGGCCCGACAGGCTCTCGGCGAGATCGACGCCTGGCGTCGCGGCGACCGCGATGTGGGCGGTGACGTCGTCCCGACAGAGTTGCTCCGGAAAGTCCGGCTGACGACCGCACAGATCGACGACGACGTGGAATTCACCGTCCACGTCGTCGACAACGGCCAGACCTATCCAGCGGAGGTCGTCGAGGCCGTGCTCGCCGCTCTGTCGGAGGCGATGCGCAACAGCGTGCGCCATGCCGGGGACCACGCGGAGCGGGTCGTCGGTGGTGAACTCGCGGCCGACGCGCTCTGGGTGGGCGTCGCCGACGACGGAGTGGGGTTCGACCCCGGACATCTCGACTCGTCGCGCTTCGGCATCGACGCCGGACTCATCGGTCGAATGCGCGCGATCGGCGGCGACGCGGAGGTGCGCAGCGCTCCCGGCCGCGGGACGGTGGTGAGGCTCTCATGGTCGCCGAGATGAGCGGCGCAGGCATCCAGGCGTCCGCCGCAACTGCTTGCGCGGCCGCCGGGACCGGCGGTCAGGACGACGACTTCTTCGGGTTTCGATCCCGCGCAGTGCTTGTCGCGCTCGTCGGATTCGCGGTCGCGTACGTGACAGTGACCGTCGGAACCGGCCTGCACATCACCTCACCCCGTCGATGGGCAGGCTTGATCGTGGCATTCGGGCTGCTGGTGGTCACGGCACGACGGGTGGTGCGACTCCCGGACGGCCGATGTGATCGACGGTCGGCCGTTGCGGCCGCCGTCGCGGTGCTCGCCGCGACCGGGATTTCGTGGTGGTCGCTGCCCGCCGAGCAGTACATGACGCTGCAGAACGGCCCAGCGACCGCAGGAGGAATCGTGGTGCTGACGCTCGTCGCGGTGCGTGGGCAGCCGGGAATCGCGTGGGCCGGCGCAGTGGCGATGAGCGTGCTGTGCGGGCTGTGGGGTCTCGACCGGGGCAGCGGCTTCGTTCCCGGCGTGACGATCACCGTGTGGGCATACCCGGTTCTCGTCCTGTCGGCGCTGTTCCTGCTCATCCTCCGGCCGATGGCCGATCAGAATGCCGAACTGCGGGCCCGGTCCCTCCGGGAGGCGTTCGACGCAGCATCGACGGAGGCGGCCGCCGACGAGCGCCGGCGCAATTTCGAGGACTTCGAGCAGCGTGCGCGCCCGGTCCTGGAGCGCATCGCCGCGAACGACGAGTTCTCGTCGTCGGAGATCGCCGAGGTGCATCTGCTCGAGGCCCAGCTCCGCGACGGCATCCGGGCACCCGACTGGGACACGCCCGCGATCCGGGATGCGGTGTGGGCGGCGCGAGCCCGCGGGGCGGTGGTGATCCTGCTCGACGACGGGGCGCTGCAATCGCTCGATGAAGAAGACCGCGCTTCGTCACGCGATCGGATGGCGCGCCTGTTGCTCGATGAGTTGGCTGCCGACAACGAGCGGGTGACAGCCCGGATCATGCCGCCGGGCCGACCGGTGGCGGCGTCCGTGGTCGTCTCGTCGCGAGACTGCACGCGTCGGATCGAGATGACCGCAGAGGGCGAGGTGGTGCGGAGCGTCTCGGGCACGTGAGGACGAGATTCGGATCAGTCCGGATCAGGAGCGCAACCACTCGAGGACGGCCGGCGTCACCGGAGCGGTCGCGTCGGCGTATTCCGGGTGTTTCTTCAGGAACGCGGCCACCAGCGGGCACACGCCGACGATCGTGAGGTTGCGTGCGCGTGCGTCGTCGAGGGCTTCGCGTACCAAGATCGTCGCGAGACCGCGTCCGCCGAATGCCGGGTCGACCTCGGTGTGGAAGAACACCCGCTCGGTCGTCGAAGCGTCGGTCCCGGAGACCCGGTCGCGGTACTCGGCGAAGCCGGCCAGTGCCTCACCACCGGGCGCGTCGACGTGGATGTCGTAGCGGCGTTCGGCGGGGTTGTCGCGGACCGTGGTCTCGGCGCCGGTCTTGTCCGCGGTCATCGCTGCACCGCCACGATCGGGCCGTGCACGGACCAGGGGAAGTCGATCCACTTGTCGGTGGTCCGCCAGCTGTAGTCGGGGATCGTGATGGTGTGCGGCTTCTTGTAGAGCACGGCGTTGCGGACCTCGGCGACCCGTCCCTGCTCCTGGCAGAAATCGTTGACCAGTTTGAGGGTCTTGCCGGTGTCGGCCACGTCGTCGACGACGAGCACCCGCTGGTCGGTCAGACCGCTCGACTCCAAGAGCGAGGGCAGCATCACCGGTTCGGACAGTGTCTCGCCGACGCCGGTGTAGAACTCGACGTTCAACGAGATCATCAGCTTGCAGTCCAGGGCGTAGGCGAGGGCGCCGGCCGGGATCAGGCCGCCGCGGGCGATTCCGAGGATGATGTCTGGGACGAACGCGTCGGCGGCCACCTGCTCGGCGAGTTCACGGCAGGCGATGCCGTTGAGCTCCCAGGTGAGCACTTCGCGCTCGGGAGATGGAGTGGTCATGGGGACCACTCTGCCAAGTTCCGGGGCGGAACGTCGGACGAGGTCGTCGAACCTTCTGCGCGACGGTGCGTCGTGTGCGCTGTCCACTACGCGGGTGTGACCGACGGCCAACCTCATGGGATCGCCGATTGGGTGTCGGGTCCCAACGACGCCGCGTGACTTGTCCCCGTTTCAGATCCAACCGTTCGATCTATGGCCGCAGGGGAGGAGGAATTTCGGCCGAGATATGGGGCGCAAGGGGCAGGAAATAACGGTGCGGCCGCCATGTTCGGGTGCGTGGGTCCCACGGGCGCAACAGCAGCCATAGATATGTGTAGACCGCCAGCTTGAAGGGCAGGTCTACCATCATCACCGTGGTTATCTTGCGGTCTTCATGAGCTCGGGCCGTCGCGATTCCGCCTCGGGCGTATCGAAAGTTCCTCCATGGTGCGTATCGGAATCGACGGCACGAGGAATCCGCAAGCAGTGCCGGATCGAAGAAAATCCGATAGCCGTGCTTCTTCAAAGCTAATCCGATGTCCAGATCTTCCCAGATCGGGTCGTAATCGTTCAGATCGTCGCGGATCGCCAACCAAGCACTGCGCCGTAGAAAATACGCAGGACCCCGAACGGAACCGATCGCACGGCCCCGGCCCAACCTGCGGAAGCTCTTCTGCGCCGCCCGCTTGTTTTTTTCATACCTCGGCGCATCATGCATGAGAATGGGGCCCGTCAACGCGCCGAAGTCGGACTCGTCATGTCCGATTTCTCGGAAGAAGCGGAGTCCGGTCTCGGCCCAATCGGGCGGCACCCGGGTGTCGGCATCGACCTTCGCGATGATGTCGGAGGCGCCCTCGTCGAGACCTCGGCGCCGCGCATGGTGTACACCCGGGATCTCCTCGTCGACACGGCGCACGTTCGGATGACGCGAGGCGTACTCGTCGGCAATCAGGGCAGTTCGATCGGTGGACCAATTGTTGACAACGATGATCTCGTCGATGGGGTGTGTTTGGGCGAGTAGTCGGTCCAGGCAAGGGCCAAGATTCAACTCCTCGTTATACGCGGGGATCGCTACGCTCAACGTGGGCATGGCGGCTCCTTCGTTTGATCAGATACAGGTCAGGTGGATAGTGGTAGGGACTCTGTAGACGTCGCTTCTCGGAAAACGGACCGTGGAGTAACGGCGACTATGGCAGGCAGCTCGACGGAGGCTTCGGACCTTGCAATGTCTGACCACTCTTCCCTGAACTGCCCCACGTCGCGATACTACGGTCTCGACTAGTCGGGTTTGCTGATCAGTACCTTGGCATGGTTTGGTCAGCCTCGGGCGAAGTACTGCAACACATAGCTGCGGCGAATGGCTGAGCGCACAGCGCGTTCGAGTTCTGGCGCGTTGAGATCTCCCTCGCGGAGTTCGGTGAGAGCCTCGCGAAGGAACATTCTCTCGGTCTGGTCGACATACATTCGTCGGATGGCTTTGGGATCCAGGCTGCCTGGAAGTGTCATGCATTGAGCGCCGGCGATCTCGATCCCTAATTTCGTGCGCAAGCACTTCGAACACCGACCGCAATTGAATCGGCCGTCTCGATTCTGCCAACAGACACGCAGGTGTTTCATCGCAATCGAAGAGTCACTGATCGCGCGTATCTTCTGGAAGCGTCCAACATCAACGTTGTCGTGCTCGATGGTCATTGTCGAACTCGACCAGGCGGAGTCCAAATCGGGATGTGACCCCCATGGGTGCAATTGGTCTGTTCTAAACGAAGACGGGACGATAACCGTGCCCAGGTGCGGGGACAGTGCATTGGCCACGTGGGCGAGGGCTGCTCCGTGATATATGTGGCCCCACGTGAGTTCCAGTGGATCGCCGAATGCTGATCGAAGGGTGGTTCGTACTTCGATCAATGGCTTACCGATTTCGGCGGCCGCCGCACGTGCAGCCTGCAAAGCTTCGGCCGCGAGTTCGGCGTCGTCGATTGCAATGTCGAACCCGTGCACGAAGATCAGGTGGGTGATCTGTTCGCTCCGCGTGAACGCGGAATAAAAGCTGTCCACGCCCCCGCTGAAGAAGCAGCCGACCCCAGATGCGCGGTCAGCGGACGCCGGCGTCGTCTGAGCCTCGACCACGACACGGGGATAGTGGCGCGGATACCACATCGACAGAACATCCTGAGCGCGGTTCGAGTTGTCGAGAGCCGCCTCATCAACGTCGCCGGCCAGGGTCAAGCTCATGTTGGCTTTCATCGCTGCCGGCAGTGTTGCAGACAGCCACGGTGTCGGAGATGAGTTCAGCGTGTAGTTCGCCTCGGTGACGACCGTGAACGACCGGTCGTTCGGTCCGGTGATCTCGGCGCCGATGCGCGTCGCGCTTGACACGAGCGACCGGACCGACATCGTCGACGCGTAGCCGTCATCGGTCGCCGCGTTCATGCGCTGCGGAAAAAGCGGTAGGGCCGCCACGTACGGGTCTCGTTGTCCCAAGGTCGCAGGAGGAGCCAGAAGTAGACGTACATTGCGAGGCGGAATGGTAGATTCAGCGCCATCGCTGCAGCCACTTTGCGCTGTCCATGCGCCCGTGCAGTGTGGATGCCGCCGAGCGCGTACCGGATGTTCCTCCAAGGGGTGAACCGGAGACGCCGGCAGGACGAGTCCGCGAGCAGCCTGGGATCGAAATAGACGCCTAGACCGTGATTCTGCAATGCGAGTCCTATGTCGAGGTCTTCCCAGATAGGGTCGTGGTCGTGCAGGTCGTCTCGGATCGTCCTCCAAGCGTCGCCCCTGATGAAGTACGCGGGACCATGCACGGATTGGATGGGGCCGCCGTTGGCCAACTTGCGGTAGCTCTTGGTGGCGATGCGCTGTTGCCGCTCGTACATCGGAGCATCGTGCATCAGGAACGGCCCGGTCAAAGCGCCGAAGTTGCCGGTCTTGGCGGCTGGGCTGTCGGTGTCTGTGCTGGCATCGCGTGGTGCGGCGGTCTCGGGGCCCCCGTCTGCGTTCGAGTCGAAGAACCGTATACCGACCTCAGCCCAGAGCGCCGGGACCCTTGTGTCTGCGTCCACCTTCGCGAGGATCTCGGAAGTCGCATTGTCCAGTCCGCAACGGCGTGCTACGTGAATTCCGGGCCTCGGCTCGTCGATCCGCCGGACCGAGGCGTGCCGCGTTGCATAATCGTCGGCGATGTCGACGGTTCGGTCGGTCGAGCAGTTGTTGACAACAATTATTTCGTCGATGGGTACTGTCTGGGCCAGCAACCGGTCCAGACACGGCCCGAGGTTTTCCTCCTCGTTGAAAGCGGGAATCACAACGCTGAGCGTGGGCACGGTTGATACAGACCTTCTGTCGAGGGCGGGGAAAACTGCCGTTGACGCACGGGCATAGGCCCGCCGGGCAATCTGGCAACGGACATTACCACTACGGTGACGCGTGCGAAAGGACGTGTCGTGGAGGGCATTTGAATTGTCCGCGCGCGACTGGTGGCTAGTTTGACGCACTAATGGAATCGAGCGACATCACGCGCAGTCGCCGTCGTTACTCAGTTCGATTCCGAGAGGGTGCGTGCAGTGTCTATGGCGGAGACGAAGTCTCCGGCGATCTCGACCGAGCCGAGATTCGCGAGATAGTCCTGATAGGCGGCGGAGAGTTTGCGGTTCGCGTTGTCGACAAGCACAACGGGCTTGCCCATGAGCAAGCCGAAGATGCCGGCGTGCAGTCGATCGGTGACCACGACGCGCCCGCGTGACAACGTGCTCACCGCTTGGTCGACGATGATCTGAGCTTGGCGCTCGAACGATCGCTGACTCCATCCGGCGATGGCGCCCCTCAGGGCTGGGCGAGTGCTCAGCGCCACGATGAACAGCGACCGCGGAACCCAGCGCCAAGCGTTACCCAGCCACATTGGTCGCCAGTCATCTACGAACGCATCGTGTGTCACGCTCGCCGGGAGGCTGCCGGACGGTTGCGCTGATTCGCCATCGACTCGTTTCACGATGACAAGGGCGTGGTCTGGAGTTCGAGTCGGCTGCAACGGGCCGACGCCGAAGGCCGTGTCGGGGCAGAACAGAACTCGGTTGTACGGGAAAAGCTCGGAGATTCTCTCCAGGTCGTGCTGGTGCCTGATCAGGATCGTCAGATTCGGATGCTCAGCGTAGATGCGTTGCGTATTCGTCAAGAATTTGGATTCGGCGAACTCGAACGTCTGCGGCATCTGCACGATCGTGCGTTCCGCGTTCTCGGCAATAACCTGTTCGCGGAACTTCTGGAAGGTCGGATACCGATCTCCGAAGTTGCCCCCGCCGTGTAGAAGAATGGCGGCCTCGGGAGCCCGGCCGTCCATGACTGATTTGTCGTAAGTGTTGTAAACGCAAGAATAGCGAACGGTGCAGTTTATGTCCGCGAGGTATGCCAGTTCCCCGAGGTAGATGAGAGCATCGCCGGCGTTTGCGTGATTCGGGAAATCGAGGAGCGCCGCCCCGTGGTCCGAAGGAATCACTTGTTCGAGCACTTCCCGCGTTCGTTGTCGGATGTGTTTGCCCGAAGATGAGTCCACGAACTGCACGATAGACGGCTCGAGCGATGAACACCCCCATGGACGCTCGAGACACACCACGACGCGCCGGAGGAACATCGAACTGTTGTCGTTCAGGGACGGTATCCATCACCCCGCCGTCCGGCGGGCGATGAGTCGCTATGCCGCCGGTTTGAGGCGGTGGTGGGCTGGGAAAACAGCGCAAGGCTAACTATTCGGCGGGGCGCGACGATGAAGACGACGTCACCCGGCGGCTGTGCGGACGACCTCGCGAGGACCTCGGCTGACGCTAGGCTGGTTGCGAGATTCCACGATGTCCATCGAGCGATAGGAAGACATGTCCGAGGCCACCGAGCGCGTTGCCGCCTACGAGCCACGGCATCGCCGATCTCAAGGCGGCCCCGACGACCTCGCCGACCCCTTCGGCCTGCCCGATCCGGTCGAGGAGAAGCTACGGCGTTGGCGCGCCGAACGTGACGGCCCCGTAGCCGCGGAAACCAACGGCCAGTCGCCGCCCGCCGAGGAGTCGGTCGCGGAACGCTCGTCCAAAGGCGCGGGGAGCTCAGCCTCCGCGATCACGCGGTCGCCGGCCGGGGCAGTGGGGCAGTGGCAGACGCCCATGACCGAACGGGTCGCAGACCCGGGACCGGCCGCCTTCGAGCCGACGGCTCCGTTCGGATCGCCGACACCCTCCACATCGCCCGAACCCTTTACCTCACCGACCGAGTTCGGTGAGGCCCAGCCCGTCCAGACGCCCCGGGTGGCTCCTCTGCGCGAGCCGGCGCAACCGGGCGACCGGCAGGCGCCGGTGCTGGCTCCCTCGTCATCGCCGCCCGCGATCGTGGTGTCGAATCTGCGCAAGACTTTCAAGGAGACCGTCGCCGTCGAGGACGTCAGCTTCGCCGTTCCCGCCGGGAGTATCGTCGCCATCCTCGGACCCAATGGCGCGGGCAAGACCACGACGGTCAACATGCTGTGTACGCTCCTCAAACCCGACGGCGGGTCGGCGTCGGTGTGCGGGCACGATGTGCAACACGAAGCGGCGGCCGTCCGGCGATCCATCATGCTGACCGGTCAGTTCGCGGCCCTCGACGAGTCGCTCACCGGCCGGGAGAACCTCATACTCTTCGGCCGGTTGCTGGGGCTCTCAAAGAAGGCGGCCCGAACCCGCGCGGACGAGCTGCTGGACACGTTCTCGCTCGTGGATGCCGGTGCGAAGAAGGTCGGTAAGTACTCCGGCGGCATGCGACGCAGGATCGACATCGCATGCGGACTCGTGACGTCGCCGAAGGTCGTGTTCCTCGACGAACCCACCACGGGGCTCGATCCGCGAAGTCGCCAGGAGGTGTGGTCGCTCGTCGAGACCCTGAAGAGGTCAGGTGTGACGATCTTGTTGACCACCCAGTACCTCGAAGAGGCCGACACCCTCTCGGACAACATCGTGGTCATCGACAAAGGACGCGTTGTCGCCGAAGGCACCTCGGACGAGTTGAAAGGGTCAATCGGAGCCGCGTACTGCGAAGTGACACCCGCCCACGCATCCGACCTCCCGGCGCTGCGGTTGGTTTTGTCGGACCTCGAGCCGAAACCCGCCGACTCCTCGGTCGACACCCATGTCGTCGCGGTGCCGGCCCCCGGCGGCCCGCAGACCCTGGTGGAGGTCATCCGACGGACGTCCGAAGCGGGAATCGCGCTGTCGGACGTCGCGATGCGACGACCGTCGCTCGACGAGGTGTTCCTGGCGCTCACCGATCCGCGCCGCGACCGGAAACCGACGTCGTGACCGCTGATCTGTCGGGCGCGGCCCGGCCGATCGGCGCGACGTCGTCGGTCGAGTCGAAGCTGCCGCCCCTGGAAGCGCGGACGCGTCCGGTCCAGCAGTGGTGGGCGCTCACCGGGCGCGGCGTCTCGAAGGTCTTCCGCAACGGCGAGGCGGTCTTCGCCTTCATCTCACCGATGTTTCTCGCGGTATGTTTTTATCTCCCGTTGAGCAGCCTCATGGACTCGGCCCCGGGCATGAACTACGGCCAGTTCCTGATGCCCATCATCCTGCTGCAATCAGTCGGCTTCGCCGCGTCGTCGGCAGCCATGCGGTCGGCATTCGACGGTGCCGAGGGGATCAACACGCGGTTCCGTGTTCTGCCGATGCCCGCGGTCGTCCCGATGCTGGCTCGTACCGCAACCAACGCATCGCTCCTCGCCGTCTCATTGGTGTGCGGCGCGGTGGCGTGCCTCGTGATCGGCTGGCGACCCCAAGGCGGCCCGATCGACACGATCGCGCTCTTCGCACTCACCGGCCTCGTCGGCATCTTGATAGCGCTTCTTGCAGACGGTATCGGCCTCGTGGCCCGCACGCCCGAGGCGACCAGCCAGGCGATGGCTCTCCCTACGCTCATCCTGGGAATGCTCTCGACGGGCTTTGTGCCGCTGTCGGAGTTCCCCGAGTGGATACAGCCCTTCGTCCGCAATCAGCCGATCTCGCAGCTGACCACATCGATGAGGGCGCTCGACCACGGCGTGGCGACATGGGACCTGCTCCGCCCTTCGGTGTGGTGGTGCGTGGGACTGGCGGCGGCCGCAGTCGTGCTGCTCGCGGTGGGTAATCGGAGGATCCGGACATGACCACGCGTACGACTGTCCCCGTAGACGACGACGCCATCGGGCTGGCGGACCCGGCGGGAACCGGGTCGGGGCCCGCCCTCGAGGGGTCGTTGCGCGGGTGGCTGGCGCACACCCGACCACTGGTCGGACGGCAGGTCAAGGTCTATGTCCGGGACTGGCCCACACTCGTGCAGTCGCTGCTCTTCCCTGCGCTGAGCATGGTCATGTTCAAAGTCGTTCTCGGTGACACGATCGGCGCGGCAACCGGACGCAACTCCGCGTTCGGCACGGTGCCGCTGGTGATCCTGGTCGCCGCGATGTTCGGGTCGATCGCCTCGGCGACGCGCCTCAACCGGGAGCGCTCGACCGGGCTCCTGGCGCGCCTGTATGTCCTGCCGATCAACCGCGCCGCGGACCTCACGTCGCGGGTGGCGTCGGAGATGATCCGGATTCTGTTCACCACGATCGCGCTCCTGGTGGCGGGGCACCTCATCGGTTTCCGGTTCACTCAGGGGCTGGGGCCCGCGATCGGACTCGTTCTGGTGGCCCTGGCCTACGGTGCGGCCTTTGCGTGCATGACCCTTGCGTTGGCGGTGAACACGCGCCCGGGCGCCCCGCTGGTGCCCTATCTCGGCCTGTTCTCGAGCCTGCTGATGTTCTTCAACTCCGGATTCTCCCCGATCGACGCCTACCCGTCGTGGTTGCAACCCGTGGTCGCCAACCAGCCGATGACGCCGGCGATCGATGCGATGCGCAATCTCGCGGCCGGGGGCCCCTCACCGAGAGTCTGACGAAGGTGACGATTTGGGTTGTGGTGATTCTCTCGTTGTCGATTTATCCCGCGCTGCGCGGCTATCGGAAAGCCGCGCGCGATCGATGAGTCGATCTTCGACGCGACTTGGGCCATTCGAGCGTGGTGCTGCACTCTGGAACGGGAAAAAGACCATAGTGTCGTAACCGCTGACATCGGACCGCGAAAGGGGGATTGCTATTTCACCTGGTGGGTAAGTCGATGAGCTGACGGTTCCGCTGTAACGGTGCCCCTACCATGCACGATAGATAGAGGCGTCACCCGACGCTCCCGGGCGCGGCACCCACCCGTAAGTGAAATAGGATCGAATACTTGTGTAGGCGTTCGGAATGGTGCGTTCGATGGTTCACCGGCCGGGATCGTGCGAGGTCCTGATCGACTGCAGGACTAACGAGGGAGTGTTCAGAGGACGTGGCAATCGCCGATTACCGTGCCGGTACGCCGGGTGAGGTGGACGAGACCATTCAGGTTCTTCCGCTCACCGCGGCGCAGCGCGGCATGTGGTTCGCCGAGTCGCTGTCGTCCGAGTACTCGGTCAACATCGCTCAGTACGTGGACATCCGCCACGCGCCGGGTGGACTGGACATCGACCTCTTCGCGCGGTGCTGTGAGGAGGTCGGCAAACTCGTTGAGTCGCCGTTCGTCCGTCTGACCGAGATCGACGGCATCCCGATGCAGTACGTCGATGTCGACTTCGATCAGACCGTCGACATCCTGGACTTCCGGTCCGAGCCGGACCCGGTTGCGGCCGCGACGGCGTGGATGCAGGCCGAGTACCGGCAACCCGTCGATCTCCTCAACGACCAGTTCATCATCGTCTCGATCCTGCTGATCTCCGACGAGCGCACGTTCTGGTACAACCGTGCCCACCACATCATCATCGACGGCTATGCCGCGTTGTCGATAATGCGTCGGACCGTCGACCGCTACAACGCGCTCCGGCGGGGCGAGGAGCCGCGCGACAAGGCGCCGGCCACGATGGCCGGGATCGTCGAGTACGAAGAGGCCTACCAGGGCAGCACCCGGCGCGAAACCGACCGCGCGCACTGGCTCGAGCGCGTCGCGGACCTGCCGGAGCGGGTGACGCTGTCCAAGGTCGGCACCACCGGTTCGCTGTCATTCGACAATGTCGTGGCCAGTGCAGCTCTCGACCCGGACCGGCAACGCCGGTACGAGGCCCTCGCCGGTGAGCTGAACAGTTCGCTGGCCGTCCTGATGACCTCGGCGTTCGGCGCGTTCCTGGCGCGCATGAGCAACCACGACGACATCGTCCTCAGCCTCCCGGTCACCGGCCGGGCCACCGCCAAGATCAAGATCTCCGGCGGCATGGTGTCCAACATCCTGCCGATCCGGTTGCGTGAGGTGGCCTCGAAGTCGGTGCGGGAGCTGATCCAGACCGCGCAGCTCGAACTGACCGGCGCACTGCGGCACCAGCGCTACCGCTCCGACGACATCCGCCGCGACGCCGGTCTCGATCAGAGTTCGGTCTCGTTCGGACCCACCATCAACATGGTGTTCTTCGACGAGCAGGTCGCCATCGACGGCACCGAGATGGAGTACCGGATCCTGACCTCGGGCATCCTCGAGGATCTGCTGATCAACCTGTACCAGTCGAGCCCCGGCGCACCGCTCGTCGTGGACCTGCACGGCAACCCACATCTGTACGCACCGGCCGAACTCGACGCTCTGCACCAGCGATTCCTGACCTTCCTGGACCGGTTCCTGTCGGAGGAGGCACTCGACACCCCCGTCGCCGACGTCGGCCTGCTCGTGGACACCGATCGCCGTCTGCTCGAGGCACTTCCACAGCCACGACCGCGGGCGACCACGCCGACCCTCGTCGAGATGTTCGACGAGGTCGCGACCGCTCATCGTCACCGGGGCGCGGTCTCCGACGCCGGCGGCACGACCCTCAGTTACGCCGAACTCGCGAGCCGCTCGGACGCGATGGCGCGATCGTTGCACGCTCGCGGTATCGGAGCAGGCGACCTGGTCGGCGTCGCGACGGCGCGCGACACGAGTCTCGTCGTCGTGATGCTGGCCGTTCTGAAGGTGGGAGCGGGATACCTGCCACTCGACACCGGCAATCCGGAAGAGCGTCTGCGCTACATCGTCGACGACGCCGCGCCGGCGTGCCTGATCGTCTCCGACGGCGATCGGCCCGGGTGGGCGGGGGAGTGCGAGGTCGTCGAGGCCGGACATCTCCTCGACGAGGCGGGGACTCCGGAAGTCGCCGCGGTCCCGGTACCGCGCGGCCCGCGGACCCCGGAGGCGACGGCCTACGTCATCTACACCTCCGGATCGACGGGGGCGCCCAAGGGTGTCGAGATCGTTCATCGGAACGTCGCCATGCTGCTCGACGCGGCGTCCGCCGACTTCGAGTTCACGCCCGAGGACGTGTGGTCGGTCTTCCACTCCTATGCCTTCGACTTCTCCGTGTGGGAGATCTTCGGCCCGCTGCTCACCGGCGGTCGTGCCGTGATCGTGGACCGAATGGTCGCCCGCGCGCCCGCCGAGTTCCTGCAGTTGCTCGCCGACGAGCAGATCACCGTGGCGTCCCTGACGCCTTCGGCGTTCAGCATCGTGGCCGACGTCCGGCGCCGGACGGGAACGTCGTTGGCGTTGCGCTACATCGTCTTCGGTGGCGAGGAGCTGCGCTTCGACGAGGTGCACAACTGGTACGAGGCGTTCGGTGACGAGATCGAACTCGTCAACATGTACGGCATCACCGAGACGACGGTCCACGTGACCTACCGTCCGCTCGATCCCGATCTGGTGCGCGATGAGAGTGCGAGCCTCATCGGCCGTCCGTTGAACTCGCTCGGCCTGCGGGTCCTCGACAACCGCCTGCGTCCGGTGCCCGAGGGTGCGGTCGGCGAGATCTACGTCGTCGGCGGACAACTCGCGCGCGGGTACCGCAACCGCCACGGCCTCACGGCGACCCGATTCGTCGCCGACCTGTACGGCACCGGCGAGCGGATGTACCGGTCCGGCGATCTCGGCCGGCGGATCGGTACCGATGTCCAGTATCTGGGGCGCGCCGACACCCAGGTGCAGTTGCGGGGATTCCGTGTGGAACTGGGCGAGGTCGAGACGGCGCTGCGTGCCGTCGACGGCGTCGCCGCGGCCGCTGCGGTCGTCACCGACGCGGCATCGGTCGGCGGGGCGAAACTGGTGGGCTACGCGGTCGCCGAAAACGGTTGCGAGCTCGACGAAGCCGAAATCCGCGAGCAGGTCCGCGCCCATGTGCCCGGATACATGGTGCCCGACACCGTCATGCTGATCGACGAGCTGCCCCTCACCGCGAACGGCAAGCTGAACCGGCAGGCGCTGCCCGCGCCGGTGTTCGCGCGTGACGAACGGGTCGCCTACGTCGCGCCGTCGACTCCGCGGGAACGCGAAGTGGTCGCCATCGTCGAAGAGTTGCTCGACATCGAGCCGATCGGGCTGCAGGACAACATCTTCGCCCTCGGCGCGGACTCGCTCACCGCTGCCCGGCTGGCGTCGCGCCTGCGTACCGTCGTCGGGCTCGACATCAAGCTGGCCAACGTCTTCGAGAGTCAGAGCCTCGGCGACATCATCCGGGTCGCGACACCGGTGACCGACGACGCCGCCGCGCGCCGGCCGGAGCTGGTGCCGCAGCCGCGCCCGGACCGGATTCCGTTGGCCTTCAGCCAACGTCGTCTCTGGTTCATCAACCGGCTGGACCCGACCTCGCCGGCCTACAACATCCCGGGGGCGGTGCGGCTCGGCGCCGACGTCGACGCCGCCGCGCTCGCCGCGGCGATCGATGATGTCATCGCACGACACGAGCCGTTGCGGACGACGTTCCCCGACGAGGACGGGGAGACCTACCAGTTCATCCATTCGGCGCAGGCGGCGGCCGCGGCCCGGCTGTTCGACGTGGTCGACGTGGCACCCGCGGACACCGAGCGCAGGCTCGCCGACTTCGCCGTGACCGGGTTCGACCTGAATTACGAATATCCGGTCCGCGCACGACTTTTCCGCGCCGTGGCCACCGACGGAACGCTCGATCACGTCCTGATCGTCGTCATGCACCACATCGTCGGCGACGGCGCTTCCCTCGGGCCGCTGATCACCGACGTGCTGACGGCCTACGCCGCGCGACTCGCCCACGAGCAGCCGGCATGGCGCCCGCTGCCGGTGCAGTACGCCGACTACGCGCTGTGGCAGCGCGAGGTTCTGGGGGAGGCCGCCGACCAGACCTCGCTCATGTCGGCGCAGCTCGACTTCTGGCGCACCGAACTGGCGGGGATGCCCGAACTCATCTCGTTGCCCACCGATCGCGCGCGACCCATCCGGCCGTCCGGTGCGGGCGGTTACGTCGACACCCTCCTCGACGCCGACACCGTCGCCCGGCTGCACGCGGTGGCCGCGCAGCACGGTGTGACCGTCTTCGCGATCTTCCACGCCGCGCTCGCCGTGGTGTTGTCGCGTCTCAGCGGCAGCGACGATGTCGCCATCGGCACCGCCATCGCCGGCCGGGACGAGCCGGAGCTCGCCGACCTGATCGGCATGTTCGTCAACACCCTCGTGCTCCGCACGCGGGTGCATCCCGACACCGACCTCAACAGTCTGCTGAGCGAGGCCAATCACACTCGCGCGCAAGCACTCAGCAACGCCGATGTGCCCTTCGAGCAGGTCGTGGACGCGGTGGGTGCGCGCCGTTCCACCGCACATTCGCCGCTGTTCCAGGTCGAGCTGGTGATGCAGCACGATCAGGTCGAGCGGCTCTTCGAGGACGAGGCCGGCATCAGCCTCATCGACGCGCGGGCACCGTTCGCGAAGTACGACCTCTCACTCAGTGTCGTCGAGTACGCCGACACCGGCGACCACGCCGGGCAGATCTCGGTGGCCTTCGGATATGCGCGTGATCTCTTCGACGAGTCCACCGTCGAACGGTTCGCGCGCTACCTCCACGACGTACTCGGCACGATCGCGGAGTCGCTCGAGGCGGACGACGCCGGCCGGGCGCTGCGCGTCGACGACCTGTTCGCGTTCCCCGAGGCCGAGGTGGACACGGTTCGGGGCTGGTCGCAGGGCGCCCGTCGCGAGCCGACCGCGCCCGATCTCGCGGCCGCGCTGCTGACCGGGTACCGCCAGGACTCCGAGGCAGTCGCACTGGTCTTCGCCGACCGCGAGGTCACCTACGGCGAGTTCGCCTCTCGTGCAACGGCGCTCGCACGACAGCTGATCGACGACGGTGTCGGTCCCGATGTCGCGGTGGCGGTGTGCATCCCGCGGTCGGTGGAGCTGCTGGTCGCGGTGCACGCGATCGTCCTCGCCGGCGGGCAGTACGTGCCGCTCGACACCGAGGCGCCGGTCGATCGCGCCGACTACATGCTCGAGACCGCCGGTACCCGGCGCGTACTCGTCGGACCGGGGCGTCGCCCCGCGGTGGTCGACGACCTCGCCGATCGCGTCACGGTCACCGTGGTCGACGCCGCGGCCGCGGTCGACTCGGACGCCGCGCCGTTCGCCTCGACCGAGCGTCGCGGGCCGCTCGGTCCCGAGAATGCCGCGTACACGATCTTCACCTCCGGCTCCACCGGACGACCCAAGGGCGTCGTGGTGTCGCATCGCGCGATCGTCAACCGCCTCGATTGGATGCAGGAGTACTACACGCTCACCCAGCGTGACGTCGTACTGCAGAAGACGCCGGTGACCTTCGACGTGTCGGTGTGGGAACTGTTCTGGCCGTTCATCTCCGGGTCGCGCCTGGTGGTCGCGGTGCCCGGTGGCCACGGCGACCCGTCCTACCTCGTCGACATCATCCAGGGCGAGGACGTGACGACGCTGCACTTCGTGCCGTCGATGCTGTCCACGTTCCTCGACGTCGTCGGTGCGGACCGTCTGGCCGAACTGAGCTCACTGCGCCAGGTGTTCACCTCGGGGGAGGCCCTGACCGCCTCGACCGCGGGTGGGCTGCGCACCGCCTTGCCCGCGGTCGGGTTGCACAACCTGTACGGACCGACCGAGGCGGCCGTCGACGTCACCGAGCACAACGTCCGCGGTTCGGAGACCGTCGTCCCGATCGGGCGGCCGGTACCGAACACGACGATCCACATCCTCGACCACCGGCTGCGGCCACTTCCGGTCGGTGTGCCCGGCGAGATCTACCTCGGTGGTGTCCAGCTCGCCCGCGGGTACGTGTCGCAGGGCCGGCTGAGCGCGGAGCGCTTCGTCGCCGACCCGTACGGCCCGCCCGGATCGCGTCTGTACCGGACCGGCGACCTCGGCAAGTGGAGCTCGGCAGGGGAGATCGAATACCTGGGCCGCAACGACTTCCAGGTGAAGTTGCGCGGTCAGCGGTTGGAGCTCGGTGAGATCGAGTCGGCGCTGATGTCGGTGCCGGGCATCGTCCACACGGCGGTCACCGTCGCCGACCTCGCGGCCGGACAGAGTCTCGTGGCCTACTACTCGCCCGACTCCGTCACCCCGGCCGAGGCGCAGTCGCATCTGACCGGAACCGTACCGGAGTTCATGGTGCCGACGATCTGGATGCCGCTGCCGACCATGCCGCTCAACTCGGCGGGCAAGGTCGATCGCAAGGCGCTGCCCGCACCGGTGATCGAGACCGCCGAGTTCGTGCCGGCGAGCACGGAGACCGAACGAATCATCGCGCGGGTCTTCGCCGATGTCCTGGGCGTGGACGGGATCAGCGTGGCCGAGTCGTTCTTCGACCTCGGCGGCAATTCGCTGAGCGCGACCAAGGTGGCCGCCCGGTTGTCCGCCGACCTGGAGGTCGACATCCCGGTCGCCGCGGTGTTCGACGCGCCGTCGGTGCAGGCCATGGCAACCTTCGCCAGCGACCACGGAACCCCTTCGCGCCGTCCGCGTCTGGCGGCACGCACGCACGGCGACCGCGCGCCGCTGTCGGCGGTGCAGCGCGGGATGTGGCTGATCAACCGCGCCGATCCGGCGTCGCCCGCCTACAACGTCGCGATGGCGCTGCGCCTGTCGGGGCAGTTGGACACCGACGCGATCGGCGGCGCCATCGAGGACCTCATCGACCGCCACGAGTCGATGCGGACGCGTTATCCGCTGGTCGACGGCGAGCCGATCCAGCTCGTGCTCGACCGGGACGCGGCACTCGAGTTGCTCGAGCGCAGCGTCGTCGACGTCGACGGCGACCCCGTGCCGGTGATCGCGGAGTTCACCGGCCGTGGCTTCGATGTCACGATCGCCCCGCCGCTGCGGATGATGTTGTTGCGGCTCACCGAGACCGAGCACATCCTGGTCTTCGTCGTGCATCACATCACCGCGGACGGCGCCTCGATGCTCCCTCTGGCCACCGACGTCATGACCGCGTACTCGGCGAGGGTGGCCGGTCGCCGGCCGGAGTGGCAACCGCTCGCGGTTCAGTACCTGGACTACACGCTGTGGCAGCAGGAGTCCCTCGCCGTTCCCGGGCCCGACGGCACGACCGAGGCGGACCGACAGCTCGCCTATTGGGCCGATCGGCTCCACAACGCGCCGGCCCGGCTGGAGTTGCCGACCGACCGTCCCCGCCCGCGGACGCCGTCCTTCGTCGGCGAGGAGGTGCGGTTCGACATCGACGGCGGCCTGGTGCACAAGCTCGAGGCGGTCGCGCGCCAGCACAACGCGACACTGTTCATGGTGATGCAGACCGCTCTGGTGGTGCTCCTGAGTCGGCTGACCACCCAGCGCGACATCGTGATCGGCACGCCTTTCGCCGGGCGGGGTCAGCCCGAACTCGACGGCGTGGTCGGCATGTTCGTCAACACCCTGGCCCTGCGGTCGCGGCTCCAAGACGAGGAGAAGTTCGCCGAGCTCCTACAGCGGGTCCGCGACGAGGACCTGGCGGACATGGCGAACGCCGAGATCCCGTTCGATACGATCGTGTCATCTGTTCTCTCCTCTCCGCCCACCAGTTACAACCCCATCTATCAGGTGATGTTCGCCTACCAGAACTTCACCATCCCCTCGCTCGACATGGACTCGATGACGATCGCACCGGTATCCGAGCAGTTGACCCCAGCCAAGGTGGATCTCCAGCTCACGTTGTTCCCGAACGACTTCGGTGCACCGGCAGCAAAGGACGCTGATTCAATGACGGGCCAGTTGATCTACGCCGCCGACATCTTCACCAAAAACACGGTCGAGAGCTATGCGCAGCGGTACCTGCGAGTACTCGAGGAGGTGTCGGAGAACCCGCAGGTGCTGGTGGGCGACATCGACATCGTCACCGCGGCCGAACAGGCGGCGGCCGGTGACATCGCCGACGCCGAACGCGCCGTCTCGCTCCCCGATCTGGTCGCCCGTGCCACGGCCGCACAGCCGGATGCGGTGGCGGCCGCACATCAGGATGCGCAGGTAACGTTCATGGTGCTGTCGTCGATCAGTGATGCGATGGCTGCCGCACTCCCTGACCCGGACTCTGCCCTCACCACCGCGCTGATGAGCTTGTTGCCCGGCCTCGCGGTGTCGGGGCCCGACGCACTCGGTGACGTACTGGAAGAGCTCCGCACCAACGCACTCCGGGTTCTGGATGGCGCGCCGTGACCGGAGGCAGGTCCCGCGGGAACGAAGCAGTGCAGTCGACCAAAGGAATGACTCAGACGTGACCGATGTCGATTCAACGGCCTCCAACATCTCTCTCGCCTGGGGCTCGCGGCCTTCGACACTGCACCTAATCGCCTTCTCGGCCGGCGTCGCACCCTCCGAGACCGCCTACGAGGCGGCGTCCGGTCCGGTCACCTTCGGTGAGCTGTACGCACGGGTCTCGGCTACGGCCCAGATCTTCGTCGCCCAGGGGCTCGACACCGAGGCAGCCGTCGGCGCCGGGGTCACCCAGACCGAGGCCGCCGCCGGCCGCGCACCCGCGGAGATCGCCGACGCCACCCGGCGCGCGATCGGGCTGATCCGAGAGCGGGCCCTGGAGCTGATCGGCAGCACCGACCTCGGCTCACTGCCCGGTCTCGTCCGTTCCGCGGTGGCCCGCCACGCCGACCGGCCCGCGGTCAGCGACGCGACCGGCACCGTACTGTCCTATCGCGAGCTCGACGAGCGGTCCGAGGTGCTGGCCGGCGCACTCCGCGCCACCGGCGCAGGTCCGGGTCGCCTCGTAGGTGTCGCGCTCGCGCGCCGTGCCGAGCTGATCGTGGCCCTGCTCGCCGTCCTCAAGACCGGAGCGGCGTACCTGCCGCTCGACCGCTCCCAGCCGGTTGCGCGCGCGCAGTCGATCGTCGACGACGCCGCGCCGCTGCTGGTGCTCGCCGACGCAGACCTGGCCGCGGCGTGGGGCGTCATCGACGTGCGGTTCGCGGCGCCCGAGGAGTTGGCAGCCGGGACTCCTCAGGGAGCGGTGAGAGCGCAGCCCGAACCCCTCGACGAGCGGCTGCCGGCCTACCTGATCTACACCTCGGGTTCGACGGGCCGGCCGAAGGGCGTCGTCGTCTCGCATCACGAGGTCGTCGCGCTGATGAAGGCCGCGGCGCAGGAGTTCTCGTTCGGTCCGGACGACGTGTGGACACTGTTCCACTCCTACGCATTCGACTTCTCGGTCTGGGAGATCTGGGGACCGCTGGTCACCGGCGGGCGCGTCGTCGTGGTCGACCAGGACACCACGCGCGATCCGGACGCCTTCGTCGAACTGCTCGAGACCGAGCGGGTCACGGTGCTGAGCCAGACGCCGTCGGCCTTCTACCAGCTCATCACCGCCCAGCGGCAGAAGCAGGCCGCACTTGCCCTGCGCTACATCGTGTTCGGTGGCGAGGCGCTGAGTTTCGAGCAGGTCCGGCGCTGGTTCGACGACAACCCGGCCGATCCGGCGCAACTGGTCAACATGTACGGCATCACCGAGACCACGGTGCATGTCAGCTACCGCGCCCTGGACCGCGACGCGGTGTCGGCGGGTGACGCGTCGTTCATCGGACGGCCGTTGTCGTCGCTGGACATCCACATCCTCGACTCGCGGCTGCGGCCGGTGCCCGAGGGTGTCATCGGTGAAATGTACGTCACCGGAACGCAACTCGCGCAGGGTTATCTGCGTCGAGCCGGTCTGAGCGCCACCCGTTTCGTCGCGAATCCGTTCGCGCCCGACGGTTCCGGTGACCGGATGTACCGGACCGGCGATCTGGCGCGTCGCGTCGGCGACGACATCGAGTACCTCGGTCGGGGCGACGCCCAGGTCCAGCTCCGCGGCTTCCGCATCGAATACGGCGAGATCGAGGCCGCACTCGTCGGTGTCGACGGGATCGCGGCGGGTGCGGCGAACGTCGTGGATCTGCCCGACCGGGGTGAGATCCTCGCCGCCTACGTGGTTCCCGAGCCGGGCGCCGAGGTCGACGAACAGGTCGTGCGCCGCCGAGTCGCGGCCACGGTGCCGGAGTACATGGTCCCCGACGTCGTCATGGCGGTCGAGCGGCTACCGCTGACCCAGAACGGCAAACTCGACCGCGGCGCACTGCCGCGGCCGGTGCTGGCGTCGACGACCGAGTTCGTCGCGCCCGACAACGACACCGAGGCGGCCCTGCGGGACATCTTCGCGGAGGTACTGGGTCTCGAGGACATCAGCGTCGTCGAGTCGGTGTTCGACGTCGGCGGCAACTCGCTGCTGGCCGCCCGCATCGTCGGCCGCGCCGCGGAGACGCTCGGCGTCGACCTCACCGTCCGTGATCTATTCGACGCCCCGACGGTTCGCGACCTCGCGCTGGCCGCGGCGTCGAAGCGGCCGGGGCTGCCGCCGATCGAACCCGTCACCGACCGTCCGGACCGCATCCCGCTGTCGCTCGCACAGCAGCGCATGTGGTTCATCAACCGGTTCGACCCGGCCTCGCCCGCCTACAACATCCCGATGGTCCTGCGGTTGTCGGGCGACGTGGACGCCGACGCGCTGCGTGCGGCGTTGCTCGACGTCATGACCCGCCACGAGGTCCTGCGGACCACCTATCCCGAAGCCGACGGCGACGCCTACCAACTCGTCCACGACCCCTCGGCGGCGGCTGCGATGCTCGACTGGCGCGAGGTGCCGCAAGCGGCGCTGCCGCAGGTGATGCTCGGCGGGTTCGACCTGGTCGCGGAACTGCCGGTGCGCGTCGGCTTCTCCCGGATCTCGGACACCGAGGCGGTCCTCGGGATGGTGGTGCACCACATCTCGTGCGACGGCGAATCCCTGGCGCCGCTGGTGACCGACCTGATCACCGCGTACACCGCACGGGTGGCCGGGAACGCGCCCGACTTCCGGCCGCTGCCGGTCCAGATGGCCGACGTCGCCCTGTGGCAGCGTCGGGTGTTCGGCGCCGCCACCGACGACTCCTCGCTCATCGGGGCACAGCTCCAGTACTGGGCGCGGCAACTCGACGGCGCGCCCGACGTGCTCGAGCTGCCCACCGACCGCCCACGTCCGGCCGTGGCCTCACAGCGCGGTGCACGCGTCGAATTCAGTGTGCCGCAGGAGGTCTCGGAGCGCGTTGCGCGTCTGGCCCGCGATCGCGGGCTGACCCCGTTCATGGTCGCGCATGCGGCGCTCGCGGTGTTGCTGTCGCGCCTGTCCGCGACCGAGGACATCACCGTCGGAACGCCGATCGCCGGTCGTGGCCAGTCGATCCTCGACCCGATGGTCGGGATGTTCGTCAACACGTTGGTCCTCCGGACCGGAGTCGACTCCTCGGCCGGCTTCGGCCAGCTGCTCGACGACGTCCGCCGCACCGATCTCGAGGCCTTCGCGAACGCGGACATCCCCTTCGAGGCGGTCGTCGAACGGGTGAACCCGCTGCGCACCGAGGCCTACGCGCCCCTCGCGCAGGTGTGGCTCGCCTTCGACCAGTCGGCCATCGCCGACCTGGCCTCGCAGACGTTGACGATCGGCGGGGGGACGATCGGCGAGGCCGGCGGCCTGGCCGTGACCCCGGCCGAACCGGACGAACTCTCCGCGCGCGTCGACCTGACCGTCGGCATCGCCGACAACGGCGACAACTGGCAGGGCTCGGTGCTCTATGCGACCGACCTGTACGACGCCGAATCGGTGCGCCTGTTCGCCGATCGGTACGTCCGCCTTCTCGACGCCCTGACCGCGGACCCGGGTGCGCCTGTCGGCGACGCCGAGCTGATGACCTCGGCCGAGCACGAGGCGATCGAACGATGGGTCGGTGCGGCTGACACCGACGCCGGTCCCGGGCAGGTCGTCACGGTCGCGGATGCGCTGGCGGACTCGTTCGCCCGCAACGCGTCCCGCCCCGCCGTTCGCGCGGGCGGGCGCACCTACGACCATGCCGAGTACGGGGCGCTGGTCCACGCGTTCGCACGACGACTGCTCGAGCAGGGTGTCGGGCCGGATGTGGCAGTCGCGGTTGCCGTTCCGCGGTCGGTCGAGATGCTCGTCGCGATCCACGGGATCGTGCTCGCCGGCGGAACCTACGTGCCGATCGACCCGGAGGCGCCGGCCGAGGTCGTCCGCCGGCAGCTGGCGCTGTCCGGTGCGTCGACGGTGGTCGTCGCCGGGGCACGTCCGAGCTGGGCCGAGGCCGCGTCCACCGTTCCGGAAACCTTCGTCACCGTTGATCTCGACGCGCTCGCGACCGCTGCGTCGGCTCCCGTCACGCCCGCGGATCGTCCGGTGGCGCTGCGCG
This sequence comes from Gordonia hongkongensis, assembly GCF_023078355.1. NCBI lineage: Bacteria > Bacillati > Actinomycetota > Actinomycetes > Mycobacteriales > Gordoniaceae > Gordonia > Gordonia hongkongensis. The sequence goes on along the minus strand of NZ_CP095552.1, from coordinate 4,050,363 downwards.
CCGGGCACCCGGTCTACACGCTGTTCACCTCGGGCTCGACCGGACAGCCCAAGGGCGTGACGGTCACCCATCGGGGCCTGCACGACATGCTGTCCTGGTTCGGGGCCTACACCGGTGACCCGGCGGACGAACGGGTGCTGGTGAAGACCCCCTACACCTTCGACGCCTCGGTCTGGGAGCTGTTCTGGCCGTTCGTCGCGGGCGCCACGGCCGTGGTCGCAGCACCCGACGGCCACCGTGATCCGGCGCATCTCGCCCGGGTCATCGCCGACGAGCGGGTCACCTCCGTGCAGTTCGTGCCGTCGCTGCTCGCGGTGTTCCTCGACGAGAGCTTCGATCCCGCCACCGGTCTGTCCTCGGTGCGTCAGATCTTCACCGGCGGTGAGTCACTCACCCCCGCGGTGACGCAGCAGACGCTTGCGGCCGCCCCACACGCGGTGGTCGTCAACCAGTACGGGCCGACCGAGATGACGGTGGACGCGACGATCCGGCCCCTGGCGGAACCGGTCGAGGTCGTCACCATCGGCCGCCCGGCACCGGGCGTGACGGCCCGGGTCCTCGACATCCGCCTCCGCCCGGTGCCGCCCGGCGTCCCCGGCGAGCTGTACCTGGGTGGCGCGCAGATGGCCCGCGGGTATGCCGGCGCGCCGGCGCTGACCGCCCAGGCGTTCATCGCCGACCCGGCCGGGCCGACGGGCTCGCGGTTGTACCGGACCGGCGACCTCGCACGCTGGCGCGCGGACGGTGAACTCGAGTACCTCGGCCGCGCCGACTTCCAGGTCAAGATCCATGGACAGCGCATCGAACTCGGCGAGACCGAGGCAGTCCTGTCCGCCGCGCCGGGCGTGGTCGCCGCCGCTGCCGCGGTCACCACGACGTCCGCGGGCGATGCGCTCGTCGCGTACCTGACGGGCCATCCGGGCGACACCGTGGACGTCGACACGGTCCGCACCTTCGCCGCGGAACGGTTGCTCACCCACCTGCGCCCGACGCTGTGGGTCGTCCTCGACGAGATGCCCCGTAACGCCTCCGGCAAGGTCGACCGGCGCGCGCTGCCGGCGCCCACCGTGTCCCGGTCCGAGATCGTCGAGCCGGCGACGCCGGCCGAGCAGGCCCTGGCCGCTGTCGTCGCCGAAGTCCTCGGTGTCGAGCGGGTGTCGGTCGTCGACTCCTTCTTCGATCTCGGCGGCAACTCCCTGGCCGCGATGCGGGTCGCGGCCCGCGCCGGTGCGGCGCTCGGCGTCGAGGTCAGCGTCCGCGACCTCTTCGACGCGCCGAGCGTGCGTGAACTTGCTCAGCGCGTCGCCGACCGCGTACCCGGCCTCCCGCCGGTCACCGCCGTGCGCCCGCGCCCGGATGAGATCCCGCTGTCCTATGCGCAGCAACGCATCTGGTTCATCAACCAGTTCGACACCAGCTCGGCGGCCTACAACATCCCGATCGCCCTGCGCCTGCGCGGCAAGCTCGACCTCGCCGCGCTGCGTGCCGCGATGGTCGACGTCGTCGAGCGCCAGGAGGTGCTCCGCACGGTGTTCCCGTCGATCGACGGTGCACCGCGGCAGGTCATCGGGGACGCCGCCGGTGTGGGCGCCGCACTCGACTGGGATGTCGTCGACGACGAATCCGACCTGTTCGCTGCCGCCGGCGCGGGTTTCGACGTCGCGGTGCAGCGACCGATCCGCATCCGCGTGCATCGCGTCGACGATCTCGAACACATCGTTCTCATCGTGATCCACCACATCGCCGGAGACGGCGAATCGATGCGGCCTCTGGTCACCGATGTGGTGACCGCCTATGTGGCGCGCTCGCAGGGCCGTTCGCCGGACTTCGCGGATCTGGAGGTGCAGTTCGCCGACGTCGCGCTCTGGCAACGTCGTGAGCTCGGTTCGATCGACGACCCGGGTTCGCGGGTCTCGGCGCAGGTCGACTACTGGCGCACCGCGCTGGCCGGGCTTCCCGAGGTGCTCGAACTTCCCGCCGACCGTCCGCGTCCGAAGGTCGCGTCGATGGCCGGCGCCGAAGTCGGATTCGAGATCGATTCGGCAACTGCAGATCTCGTTCGCAGGCTCGCCGCCGAGCGTGGTGTCACCGAGTTCATGGTCATCCATGCGGCACTGGCCGTGCTGCTGTCGCGACTCTCGGCCACCGACGACATCGCCATCGGCACGCCGATCGCCGGACGCGGCGACGCCGCCCTGGATCCGCTGGTCGGCATGTTCGTCAACACCCTGGTTCTGCGTACCGTCGTCGACCCGGCGCAGCGGTTCGCCGACCTTCTCGACGCCGTGCGGGTCACCGATCTCGACGCCTTCGCCCACGCCGATGCCCCCTTCGAGGCGGTCGTGGACGCACTCGCGCCGTCACGTTCGGAGGCCTTCGCGCCGCTGACGCAGATCCTGCTGACCGTCGACCCCACTCCCGCGGATCCGTCCACTCTCGTCGCCGACATCGACGAGCTCGCGGTGGAAGTGGTGGAGACCGAGGAGAACTCGGCCAAGGTGGACCTGACGGTCGGACTCCGCGGGGGTCGCGCCGGGTCCTGGATCGGCCGGGTCAACTACGCCACGGACCTGTTCGACGAGGCGACGGTCGCGCGGATGATGGATCGATTCGCGCGGTTGCTGCACGAGCTGGTCACCGACGCGACCGTGCCGGTCGGTGACGCCGACCTGTTCGACACCGACGAGCGCGAGCTGCTGACCCCCGTGGGCCGTCAGCCCGCGACACCGGCCGTGCCGCTGGCCGAGCTGTTCGCCGCCGCGGTCCGGCGCGGCGGAGCGGACCGGACCGCGGTCGTCGACCCCGAGCGGTCATTGACGTACGGCGAGCTCGATGCCGCGTCGAACCGGCTGGCTCGTCACCTGCTGGATCGCGGCATCGGCCGCGGCACCCTGGTCGCGCTGCTCATCCCACGGTCGGCGGAACTGATGGTCGCGATCTGGGCGGTGGCCAAGACCGGGGCCGGGTACGTACCGATCGACCCGGATTACCCGGCGGATCGCGTGTCGCACATGATCACCGATTCCGGTGCGCGGCTCGGGCTCACGCTCGGCGACGTGGCCGGGCCCGGGATTCCCGGCAGCGAGTGGCTGGAACTGGACGCGCCGGAGCTCATCGAAGCCGTTGCGGCGGCCAGTGATTCGCCTGTGACCGACGCCGACCGGCCGAGCGCGGTCGGGGCCGACGACACGGCCTACGTGATCTACACGTCCGGATCGACCGGTACGCCCAAGGGCGTCGAGGTCACCGCGGGCGGCCTGCGCAACTTCGGCGTCGAGGCCGCGGAGAAATCCGGAATCACCCCGGACTCACGCGTCCTGGGTTTCGCCTCACCCAGTTTCGACGCCTTCGTACTCGAGTATCTGCTCGCCTTCACCGTGGGTGCCTCCGTCGTGTACCGGCACCGCGACGCGGTGGCCGGTGCACCGCTCGCGGACTTCATGCGCGAGCACCGCGTGACCCATACATTCCTCACCCCGACAGTGCTCGCCTCCCTCGATCCGGCCGACCTCCCGGATCTGCACACCGTCTACGCGGGCGGTGAGGCGGTCCCGGACACCTTGCGTGACCGCTGGGCACCGCTGGTGCGCTTCCAGAACCTCTACGGACCCACCGAGACCACGATCGGTGTCGCGATCGGCCCGCCCATGCGGGTCGAGGAACCGGTCCTCGTCGGACCGCCGATCGGCGGCGTCGACCTGCTGGTGCTCGACTCCCGGCTCCGCCCAGTTCCGGTCGGGGTGGCGGGCGAACTGTACGTGAGCGGCCCGGCCCTTGCGCGCGGCTACCTCGAGCGCCGCGGTCTGACCGCGGAGCGCTTCGTCGCCAACCCCTTCGGCGCGCCGGGCGACCGGATCTATCGCACCGGGGACATCGTCCGCTGGGCCCGTGACCGCGACGGGTCGCTCTCGGTGGACTATGTCGGTCGTAGCGACGACCAGATCAAGCTTCGCGGTCTGCGTATCGAACTCGGCGAGATCGAGAGTGCGCTCGGCGATCACCCCGCGGTGGCCTCCGCGGTCGTCGTCGGCGTCGACTCCGACGGCGGGCTCGCCGCGAGTGGACAGTCGGTCGTCGCGGCGCTCGCCGCCTATGTGGTGTTGCGCGACGCAGTCGACATCGCCACGCTGCGCGAGCACCTCGCCGACCGGTTGCCGTTGTTCATGGTGCCGGCCGGGATCGTCGTGCTCGACGCACTGCCGCTGACCCCGGTGGGCAAGCTCGATCGTCGGGCACTCCCCGCGCCGACCATCGAGGTCGACTCCGATCACGTCGACGCCGAGACGCCGGTCGAGCAGCAGCTCGCCACGATCATCGCCGGACTCCTGGGTCTCGAACGCGTCAGCGTCACCGACTCCTTCTTCGCCCTCGGCGGCGATTCCATCATGTCCATCCAGGTCGCTTCGGCGGCGCGGGCCGCCGGGATCGATGTGTCGCCTCGAGACATCTTCGAGCACAAGACCGTTCGTGCGATCGCCCGCGCCGTCGGCGCCCGTGGCGAGCGGGTGCCCGCCCTCGAGGAACCCGCGGGCGGCGGGATCGGCCCGATGGCCGTGCCGCCGGTGGTCTCGTGGATCCTCGATCAGACCGACGAGGTCACCGACTTCGCCGATTTCTCCCAGTCCATGGTGCTGACCGCGCCGGCCGGACTCACCGTCGAGATCGCGCAGGAACTCCTCGCGCAGGTCGTGTCCGTACATCCCATGCTCAGCGCGGCGGTCGAACCCGGGCAGTCCGACGGCGAATGGCGCATGCGCACCGGCGTCGCGCCACTGCATCCCGGCGCCGTCACCGCCCTCGCGAGTCCGGTACGGACCGCCGACCCCGGCTTCTCCGACACCGTCGTCGCGGCCTTCGAGGACGCCTCGCGGCGTCTCGACCCGACCACCGGGCAACTCGTCGCGGCCGTCCTGGTCACCGACCCCGACGCCGCCGCACGGCTCGTCGTCGTGATCCACCACCTGGGCGTCGACGCCGTCTCGTGGCGGGTCATCATCGAGGACCTGCTGACCGCGTGGGCGCAACATCAAGGCGGCCATGCGTATTCGCTGCGACCGGAGGTCACCTCGGCGCGCGCCTTCACCGCCGCGCTCGATGCCCAGCGGGCCGGGCGATCCGACGAGCTGCGCTACTGGCTCGAACGGTCGCCGGAACGGGTCACCGACCTCGGGGCAGAGGTCGACCGCGCGCGTGACCGCATGTCGACCACCGAGACCGTGGTGCACACGGTCGGCTCGTCGGTGACCGAGGCGCTGCTGACCTCGGTGCCGACCGCCTTCCGCGGCAACGTCAACGACGCTCTCGTGGCTGCTCTGGCGCGCGCCGTCCGGTCGTGGCAGCAGGCCCGGGGCATCGCCGACGACCGGCCGGTGACCATCCTGCTCGAGGGGCACGGCCGATACGAGGAAGCGCTGCTACGCGGAACCGATCCGCGGACCGTGGATCTGTCCCGGACCGTCGGGTGGTTCACGACCATCGCGCCGATGGCCGTCGACGTGCGCGGCGATGCCGTGCACACGGTCAAGCTCGCCAAGGAGGAGCGGGTCGGCCAGCCCGACAACGGGATCGGTTACGGGCTCCTCCGCTATGGCGACACCGAGCTGTCCCGGCGGCCGTTGCCGAGCATCGGATTCAACTACCTCGGCAACGTCACGGGGACCGGGGCCGGCGGCGAGAACGCCTCGGCCGTGGGCGAGGCGGGCATGCCGTTCCTGCCCGACCCCGCCGCACCGCGACTGCCCGGCACGGTCACCGGCGCCATGGTCGTGCCGAACCTGCTGAGCATCAACGCGGGAACCGCGATCGGCGACAGCGGTCGCGAGTTCGTCGCGGGATTCACCTTCCCGCGCGGTGCGATCGACACCGAGGCGGTCGACGACCTCGCGCGGCGTTGGGACGCCGAGCTCGCGACCATCGTCGACGAGATCGCCCGCGTCGGCGATCCGGGACTCTCCCCGTCGGATGTCCTCGGTGCGCGCGTCACCCAGGACGATCTCGATCACCTGGCCCGGCGGTATCCGGGCGCAGACGTGTGGCCGCTGTCGCCGTTGCAGCGCGGCCTGCAGTTCCAGGCCGAACTCGCCGCGGCGGGCCGCGAAGCCGGGGCGGTCGACGTCTACACCGCGCAGGCGGTTCTCACGCTCAAGGGCGAGGTCGACGCCACCCGTCTCGCCGAGGCCGTGCGCGCGGTCTTCGCCCGCCATCGGGTACTGCGCTCCAGTTTCGTCCGGGTACCCAGCGGCGAGGTCGTCGCGGTGGTTCCGGAGAACATCGAGATCCCCTGGCGAACAGTGGATGCCAACAGCGGCGACGATGCGATCGCCGCAGTCGCGCAGGTCGAACGCGCGACGCCGTTCGACCTCGAGTCCGGCCCGCTCATGCGGTTCGTCCTCGTCCGCAGTGGCACGCGCTCGACGTTGGTCGTCACCAGCCACCACATCCTGATCGACGGCTGGTCGAGCCCGCTGATCATGGCCGACCTATTCGCGCTGTACGCCACCGGTCAGACCTACACCGGCACCGTCGCCGCCGAATCCGGGGCTCGGGGAGACTACTTCGACTACCTGCGGTACATCGCCGCCTCCGACACCGAAGCGGGACTGGCGGCCTGGCGGTCGGTGCTGTCCGCCGTCGACGAGCCGACCCTCGTCGGCTCCGGCCGCGAGGCGACCTCCGATCAGCTTCCGCGCGATCACAGCGTGCTGCTCCCGGCCGAGATCACCTCCGCCGTCGAAGACCTCACGCGCGCACGGGGAGTCACCGTCTCGACGGTGATGCAGTTCGCCTGGGCGGTGCTGCTCTCGCGCATCACCGGTCAGCGCACGGTCGTCTTCGGCGAGACGGTCTCCGGACGTCCGGCCGATCTGGACGGCGTCGAGACGATGGTCGGCCTCTTCATCAACACCCTGCCCGCGGTCGCGGACGTCGACCCGGGCGCCCGCGCCGCCGACGTCCTGGACGCGCTGCAGGCTTCGAAGGTCGCGGTGCTCGACCACCAGCACCTCGGACTGCCCGAGCTGACCGCACTCGTCGGTCGCGGACAGCTGTTCGACACCCTCGCGGTGCACGAGTCCTACCCGGTCGACGCCCAGTCCCTGAAGCAGGGGGCCGACGCCGGCGGCATCGGGATCGAGGATCTCGACGCCACCGACTCGACCCACTACCCGCTCAACCTGGTGACCGGCGTGGTCGGCGACCAGATCGAGCTGAAACTGAAGTATCTGCCCGCCTCCTTCGACGAGCGGCAGGTGCAGGTGTACTCGGATGCGTTGATCCGCATCCTCACTACCCTCGTCGCCGACCCGGCAACCGAGGTCGGGGCCATCTCCCTGCTCGACGACGCCGAGTACCGCAGCGAGCTCAAGCCGCCGGTGACCCGGACCCGCAACACCGACGTCTCGCTCGCCGAGTTGTTCGCGCGGGCAGCGCGCACCCACGCCGATCGTCCGGCGGTCACCGACACCACGTCCACACTCGACTACCGCGAGATCGACGAGCGTTCCGCCGCGGTCGCCGCGGCCCTGCACGCGCGTGGGGTGTCCACCGGCGATCTCGTCGCCGTGGCGACCTCCCGCGGTGTCGATCTCGTCTCCTCGATCCTGGGTGTGTTGCGTTCCGGCGCGGGCTATCTGCCGCTGGACACCACCAATCCCGTCGACCGTCTGCGCTTCATCGTCTCCGATGCCGCGCCGAGCGCGGTGATCATCGACGACACGACCGCGGACTTCGAACTGTTGTCCCAGTTGGGCACCACGCCGGTGGTGTCGGTCGCGCAGCTGGTCGCCGAGGGTGCCGCTGCGAGTCCGGAACCGGTTACAGTTCATCCCGATTCGCGTGCCTACGTGATCTACACGTCGGGTTCCACGGGCCGGCCCAAGGGTGTCGAGGTCACCCACCGCGACGTGGTGACCCTGATGGACACCGCCGCAGGTGATTTCGACATCGACGAGACGGACGTGTGGACGATGTTCCACTCGTACGCGTTCGACTTCTCGGTCTGGGAGCTGTGGGGACCGCTGCTGACCGGTGGCCGCTTGGTCCTGGTCGACCGGGACCTGGCGCGGGCGCCGGAGGAGTTCCTCGACCTGCTCGCCCGCGAACGGGTCACCGTGCTGAGCCAGACGCCGTCGGCGTTCTACCAGCTCGCCGAGACCCGCCGACGCCGCGACACCCCGCTGTCGTTGCGCTACATCGTGTTCGGCGGCGAGGCGCTCAGCTTCGAGCAGGTGCGGCGCTGGTTCGACGATCATCCGGACGAGACCACGACGCTGGTCAACATGTACGGCATCACCGAGACGACCGTGCACGTCAGTTTCCGGCCGCTCGACCCGCAATCGGTGGCGGCCGACGACGCGAGCTTCATCGGTCGTCCGCTGTCGTCGCTGGCCATCCACGTGCTCGACACCCGGCTGCGGCCGGTCCCCGAGGGCATCGTGGGCGAGATGTACGTCACCGGTGGGCAACTGGCGCAGGGCTACTTGAAACGCGCCGGGCTGTCGTCGACGCGTTTCGTCGCGTCACCCTACGGCGAGCCCGGAACCCGCATGTACCGCACCGGCGACCTCGCCCGTCGCGTGGGCGACGACATCGAGTACCTCGGCCGCGGCGATGCACAGGTGCAGTTGCGCGGCTATCGGATCGAGTTCGGTGAGATCGAGGCGGCACTCCTGGCAGTCCCGGGTGTGAGCGCGGCCGCGGCGCGTGTCGTCGACATCCCCGGTCGCGGTGAGCAACTCATCGGTTACCTGGTTCGCGACGCGCAGGACGCGGTCGACGCGACCGAGGTCCGGCGCATCGCCGGCCGCGCGGTGCCGTCGTACATGGTCCCGGACCAGATCATCGACGTCGACACCCTGCCGCTCACCGCGAACGGCAAACTCGACCGCGACGCCCTTCCGGTACCCGACTCGGCCACCGTGGTCGAGGAGATCGTCGCGCCCACCGGCCCGCAGGAGACCGCGGTCGCGCAGGTCTTCGCCGAGGTGCTCGGAGTCGACGAGATCGGGGTCACGACAAGCTTCTTCGACCTCGGTGGTAATTCGCTGTCCGCGACCCGCCTCGCCTCGCGCGTCGCCGATGCACTCGGTACCGAGGTCTCGGTGCGGGACGTGTTCGAGGCGCCGTCCGTCCGCGACCTCGTCGAGGCAGTCGCCGGACGCGGCGCGAATCTGCCACCCGTGGTGGCGGTGTCGCCGCGCCCGGACCGGATCCCGCTGTCGTTCGCGCAGCGCCGGATCTGGTTCATCAACCGGTTCCAGCCCGACTCGGTCGCCTACAACATCCCGGCGGTACTGCGCCTGACGGGTCCGCTCGACACCCACGCGCTCCGCGCCGCCATCGTCGACGCGGTGGAGCGGCACGAGGTGCTCCGCACGACCTTCCCCGACGACGCCGGCGAGCCGTATCAGCTGATCCACCCCACCGGCGAGGTCGATACGCGACTCGACTGGGCGCTGGTGGACTCCGCCGACGAGCTCGAACTCGCCGCGGGAACCGGATTCGACGTCACCGCCCAGTGGCCACTGCGGGCCCGACTGTGGCGAGTCGACGACACCGAGGCGGTACTCGCGATCATCCTCCACCACATCGGTGCAGACGGTGAGTCGCTGGCGCCGCTGGTCTCCGACGTCGTCACCTCGTACCAGGCGCGCAGCCGGGGGTCCGAGCCGGAGTTCGGCCCGCTGGCGGTGCAGTTCGCCGACTACGCGATCTGGCAGCACGACGTCCTCGGCGACCCCGATGACCCGGACTCGATCATCGGTCGCCAGCTCGGGTACTGGACGGCCCAGCTCGCCGGACTGCCGGAGGTCCTCGAACTCCCGGCGGATCGTCCCCGTCCGGCGGTGGCGTCCAACCACGGTGCACACCACAGCCTGCAGATCCCCGCAGACGTCGCCGCGGCCATCGACGCCCTGCGCGCCGAGCGGGGGATGACCTCCTTCATGGTGGTCCACGCCGCCCTCGCGGTCGTCCTCGCCCGGCTGTCGGCCACCGAGGACATCGCGGTCGCCACCCCGATCGCGGGACGTGGGCAGCGTGCCCTCGACCCACTCGTCGGCATGTTCGTCAACACCCTCGTCCTCCGCTCCGAGGTACGGCCGGGCATGAGTTTCGACGAGTTGCTCGCCGCGGTCCGCGCTACCGACCTGGATGCGTTCGCGCACGCCGACGTGCCGTTCGAGGCCCTGGTGGAGCGAGTCAATCCGGTTCGCTCGGAGGCATTCTCGCCGCTCGCCCAGGTGATGCTGTCGTTCGATCCGGCGATGACGGCCGGTGCGGTCGTCGACACGGTGACCGAACTGGGGATCGCGCCGGTCGAGCGGGACTCGGTCGCCGCCCAGATGGACATGACGGTCACCGTGACCGCGACATCGGACGCCGCGTGGGACGTCTCGCTGATCTACGCGACCGATCTGTTCGACGAACCGACGATCGCCGAATTCGGCGCGCGCTTCGTCGAGGTGCTGCGCCGACTCGTCACGTCTCCCGCCGCCCCGGTGGGTGACACCACCCTGCTCGACGATGCCGCGCACGCACAGATCGAGAGCGCCGAGTCGGGCGCCGAGTCCGACGTTCCCGCTGTCACCCTGCCCGACGCCCTCGTCGCCCGGGTCGCGGAGAACCCGGGCGCGCGAGCGCTGTCGTTCGGCGGCCGGTCGGTGCGGTACGGGGAGTTCGGTGCTCAGGTGTGGACCCTCGCCCGAACCCTGCTCGCCTCCGGCGTGCGGCCCGGAGACGCAGTCGCCGTGTGCCTTCCGCGTTCAATCGAGATGATGGTGGCCATCCACGCCGTCGTCGCCGCGGGCGGGCACTACGTACCCGTCGATCCGACCGCGCCCCGCGATCGCGCGGCCTACATGGTCGAGACCGCGGGTGTGCGTCACGTCCTGGTCGCCTCCGGCGCGGTGCCGGAATCGGTTGCGGGACTGAATGAGTCGGTGTCATTTGTCGGCGTCGATGCGGAGCGGGTCGTCGATCTCGCCGCCGCGCCGATCACCGATGACGAGCGCGGGCGGTCGATCGTGCCCGCCGATGCGGCGTACACCCTGTTCACGTCGGGGTCGACGGGGCGGCCCAAGGGTGTGACGGTGTCGCATGCGGCGATCGTGAACCGCTTGGAGTGGATGCGGGACTGGTATTCGATCAAGGACTCGGATGTCTTCGTGCAGAAGACGCCGGTGACGTTCGATGTGTCGGTGTGGGAGTTGTTCCTGCCGTTCGCGGTGGGGGCGACCCTGGTGGTGGCCGAGCCGGAGCGGCACGGTGATCCGCGGTATCTGGCGGAGTTGATCACGGCCGAGAAGGTGTCGGTCATCCATTTCGTGCCGTCGATGTTGTCGGTGTTCCTGGATGTCTTGGGCGATCGGGTGGGTGAGTTGTCGTCGTTGCGGTTGACGTTCACCTCGGGTGAGGCGTTGACCGCGCCGGTGGCGCAGGCGTTGGTGGCGGCGTTGCCGGGCAACGAGGTCCACAATCTGTACGGCCCGACCGAGGCGGCGGTGGACGTGACCGCCCATCAGGTGCGGGCGGGGGAGACGTCGGTGCCGATCGGCGTCCCCGTGCCCAATACTGCTGTACGAGTTCTGGATTCGCGCCTGCACCGGGTGCCGGTCGGCGTACCCGGTGAGCTGTACCTGTCGGGTGTCCAGCTGGCGCGGGGATACGCGTCGCGCCCCGATCTCACTGCGGATCGCTTCGTCGCCGATCCGTACGCCGCGCCGGGCGGCCGGATGTACCGGACCGGTGACCTCGTCCGCTGGAATGCGCGTGGCCAGCTGGAATACCTGGGCCGCACCGATTTCCAGGTGAAGCTCCGCGGCCAGCGACTCGAGCTCGGCGAGGTCGAGACGGTTGTGGCGTCCGTACCGGGAGTGGTCCACGCCGCCGCGACGGTGGCCGAGTCGCCTCGCTCGGGACAGCATCTGGTGGCCTACTTCGCTCCCGACACCGTGTCCACGGACGCGGTCAAGGCGGCCGTGGTCCGGGAACTGCCGGAGTACATGCGTCCCACGGTGTGGATGCCACTGCCCGACATCGCGCTCAACAGTTCGGGCAAGATCGACCGGAAATCCCTGCCGCAGCCGCACTTCGGCAGCGGCGAGACCGTCGCTCCCGCCACCCCCGTCGAGGAGTCGGTGGCCGCTGTCTTCGCCGATGTCCTGGGTGTCGACCTGGTGGGCGTGACCGACAGCTTCTTCGACCTCGGCGGCAACTCGCTGTCGGCGATGCGCCTGGCCGCGCGCGTCGGCGACGTGCTCGGCACCGAGGTCACGGTCCGGGACCTCTTCGACGCGCCGAACGTCCGTGATCTGATCGCGTCCGGGTCGCGGCACGCAGACGGACGCGCCCCGATCGTCGCGGTGTCGCCTCGCCCCGAACACATCCCGCTGTCGTTCGCACAGCAGCGCATGTGGTTCATCAACCAGTTCGATCCGAGCCTGCCCACCTACAACATCCCGGCCGTCGTCCGGATGTCGGGCCGGCTCGATGTCGAGGCACTGCGCGCGGCGATCGCCGATGTGGTGGTACGGCACGAGGTGCTGCGGACGACGTTCCCGCAGGACGCCGAGGGTCCGCACCAGGTGATCGCCGATGCCGACCAGGTGCCCGCGCATCTCGATTTCTCGCACGTGCGTACCCAGGGCGACTTCGAGGCCGAGGTGTCCCGCGGCTTCGACGTGGCCGCCCAGTGGCCGGTCCGCGCGTGCCTGTGGCAGATCGACGCCGACACCCACGTCCTGGGCCTCGTCACCCATCACATCGCCTCCGACGGCGAGTCGCTGCAGCCGCTGGTCGCCGACATGGTGACGGCCTACGTCGCGCGCAGCGCCGGGGAGACCCCGACGTTCGTCCCGCTCGAGGTGCAGTTCGCCGACTTCGCGATCTGGCAGCACGAGGAGCTCGGTTCAGCCGACGACCCCGAGTCCGTCCTCGGCCGGCAGCTCGCCCACTGGACCGGCCGCCTGGCCGGCCTTCCCGACGTGCTGGAGCTTCCGGCCGACCGCCCGCGCCCGGCGATCGCCACCGCCCGGGGCGGCCGCATCGGCTTCGAGATCCCGGCCGACGTCGCCGAGGCGGTGGCCGGTGCCGCTCGTGCGCACGGTGTCACTCCGTTCATGGTCGTGCACGCCGCCCTCGCGGTGCTCCTCGCCCGCCTCTCGGCCACCGACGACATCGCGATCGCGACGCCGGTCGCCGGTCGCGGGTCGCGGGTGCTCGATCCGCTCGTCGGCATGTTCGTCAACACGCTCGTGCTGCGCTCGCGCGTGGTCCCCGGCATGACGGTCGACGAGTTGCTGGCCCAGGTCCGCACCACCGATCTCGACGCGTTCACCAACGCCGACCTCCCGTTCGAGACCCTCGTCGAACATCTGGATCCGATCCGCTCCGAGGCGTTCGCACCGCTCGCCCAGGTCATGCTGACCATGGACCAGTCGCTGCTGTCCGGGGCCGTACTGCCGGCCGACGGCAGCGGTTCTGCCGACGTGCCCGAACTCGCCGGACTGTCCATCACGCCGGTCGACCCGCCACAGGTCTCGGCGCAACTCGACCTGGCCGTCGCCGTTGCGGCCGATGTCCCCGGCCGCGCGTGGTCGGGCACGATGATCTACGCGCAGGACCTGTTCGACCCCGAGACGGTGACCGAACTCGCGACCCGGCTGGTGTCGGTGCTGAGCGATCTCGCCGGCGCCGGGCGCCTATCCCGTGCGGTGGGCGACCTCGCACTGGTCTCCGCCGACGACCGCGCGCGCGTCGCCGAGTGGTCCGTGGGGCAGTCGGCGACCCTCGGCCGGTCGGTGATCGCCGAGGCGGTGGCCGACGGTGTCGCCGCACACGCGGCACAGATCGCGGTGCGGTTCGCCGACCGTGAGGTCACCTACCGTGAATTCGGTTCCCGCGTCGCCGATCTCGCGCGGGTACTGATCGGATCCGGCGTGGGGCCGGACGTCGCCGTCGGTGTCTGCATCGACCGGTCGGTGGAGATGGTCGTCGCCGTGCACGCCGTCCTCGCCGCCGGTGGCCAATACGTCCCCATCGATCCCGGAGCGCCCACCGACCGCGTCGAGTACATGGTCGACACCGCCCAGGCGCGGATCGTGCTGGTGGCCGCGGGAACCCGGCCGCCCGCGATCGACGGCCTCGGCGACCGCGTGCAGGTCGTCGAGGTGGACACCTCGACGCCGCCGACGGAAGCCGCGCCGGTCGCCGACGCCGAGCGTCTGGCGCCGTTACGCGGTGACCACGCCGCATACACGCTCTTCACCTCCGGTTCGACCGGCCGCCCCAAGGGCGTGACGGTGTCGCATACCGCCGTGATGAACCGCCTCTTATGGGGACTCGGGGAGTTCGCCTGGGCAGTCGGCGACCGCGTCGTGCAGAAGACGCCGTACACGTTCGACGTCTCGGTGCCGGAGTTGTTCGGCCCGCTTTTGACCGGCGCGACGATGGTCGTCGCCCGTCCGGGCGGACACACCGATCCGGAGTACCTGGCCGACCTGATCGTCGAGACCCGGGCCACCTCGGTGCACTTCGTGCCCTCGATGATGTCGATCTTCCTCGACCTCGTCCCGGATGCTAGGTTCGCCGAGTTCTCATCGCTCCGTTGGGTGTTCGCGTCCGGCGAGGCGCTGCCCCCGGCCGTCGTCGCCCGGCTGCACGCCCTGCTGCCGCAGGTGCAGATCGTCAACCTCTTCGGTCCGACCGAGGCGGCGGTCGAGGTCGCCGTCGCGGACGTGACCTCGGCGCCCGCGCTCATCCCGATCGGCGTGCCGGTTGCGAACACGTCCACCTGGGTCCTCGACGCCCGGCTGCGGCCGGTGCCCGCCGGTGTCCCGGGTGAGCTCTACCTCGGTGGCGTACAGCTGGCGCGCGGTTACGCAGCGCGCCCCGACCTGTCCGCCGAGCGTTTCGTCGCCGACCCCTTCGGCGCGCCGGGCTCCCGGTTGTACCGCACCGGCGACCTGGTGCGGTGGCAGGCCGACGGCTCGCTGGAATACCTGGGCCGCACCGACTTCCAGGTGAAGTTGCGTGGCCAGCGCATCGAACTCGGCGAGATCGAGTCGGTGATCGCGGCCGTCGACGGCGTCGTGCACACCGCCGTGACGGTCGCCAAGGCCCCGACCGGCGCCGACCATCTGGTCGGTTACGTGGCACCGGAGGACGTCGACCTCGACTCGGTCAAGGCGGCCGTGGCGGCGGAGCTGCCGGAGTACATGCGACCCACGGTCTGGGTGACGGTTCCGTTCCTGGAGCTGAACACCGCGGGCAAGATCGACCGGAAGGCGTTGCCCGAGCCCGACTTCGGCGTGCACACCGAGGACTATGTGGCGCCGGCGAGCTCGACCGAGGAAACGCTGGCCGCAATCGTAGCGCACCTGATCGGTGTCGACCGCGTGTCGGTCACCGAGTCGTTCTTCGCTCTGGGTGGCGACTCGATCATGTCGATTCAGCTGGCCTCGGCGGCGCGGGCCGCCGGTCTCGACCTGTCCCCGCGCGAGATCTTCGAACTCCGCACGATCCGGGCGATGGCCGCGACGGCCGACAACGGTGCCGCACGCCTGGAGATGCTGGAGGAGGGCGACCCGGCCGGCGTCGGTCAGGTCACGGTGTCGCCGGTCGTCCACTGGATGATCGAGCATTCCCAGGATCCCGCCGACTTCGCCGACTTCGTCCAGGCGGCCGTGCTGCTGGCGCCGGAGGACCTCGACCTCGCCCGCATGAGCGAACTGCTCGCCGCGGTCGTCGCCGCGCATCCGATGCTCACCGCGACGCTGATCGAGACCGAAGACGGCTGGCAGTCGGTCGCGGGCAACGGCTTCGACGCAACCGAGGCCGTCATCGGCGTCACGAGCACCGCGGCGATCGGCACCGCCGGGTTCGACGCCGATCTGCGCGCCGCGTTCCGGACCATCTCGGCCACGCTGGATCCGGCGACCGGCCGTCTCGCGCGTGCCGCAATCGTCCGGGACCCCGACGGCGCCGGACGCGTGCTCGTCGTGATCCACCACCTCGGCATCGACGCCGTGTCGTGGCCGGTCCTGATCGAGGACCTGGTCACCGGCTGGGCCCAGCTGTCCAGTGGTCGCGACATCGATCTGCGAGCGGAACAGACGAGTGCCCTGGCCTGGACCAATGCTCTTGCGGCGAGGACTGATTCGTGGTCGGGACAGGTCGGCCACTGGCTCGACCGGCTGCCTGCCCGGCCCACCTCGCTGGGCGTCGAGCTGGACCGGGACCGAGACCGTATGTCCACCGAACGCCTCGTCTCCGTCGAGATCGACGCCGACGTCACGGCGGCGGTGCTGACCTCGGTGCCCGAGGCATTCGGGGGCAACGTCAACGACGTTCTCCTGGGGGCGTTCGCACGCGCCGTCCGGTCGTGGCAGACCCATCGCGAGGTCGCCGACACCGCGCCGGTCACGGTCCTCACCGAGGGGCACGGGCGATACGAAGAGGTACTCGCCACCGAGCCGTCGCCGCGCCGCGCCGACCTGTCCCGGTCGGTGGGCTGGTTCACCACGCTGGTCCCGGTGTCCCTCGACCCGGGCGAGGACGTCGTGCACGCGGTCAAGGCAGCCAAGGAGGAACGACTGGCCCAGCCGGACAACGGCATCGGGTTCGGCTGGTTGCGGTACGGGCCCGGAGCCGACGCCGAACTCGCGTCGCGACCGCTGCCGACCATCTCGTTCAACTACTTCGGCGCAGGCAGCGGGGCCGCTGTCGCCCGGACCGACGCCCTGCCGTTCACCAACGCGCCCGAAGCGCCGGTCCTCGGCTCGTCCGCGTCCGGCGCGATGGTGTCGCTGGCCGCGCTCGGTGTCACCGTCACCACGTCGTACGACGCGGACGGTAGGCGAAAGCTGTTGGCCGGGGCCAACTTCCCGGGTGCACTCTTCGCCGATGACGAGATCACCGCGCTGTTCGGACTGTGGGCGCACGAGCTCTCGGCCGTCGTCGACCTGGTCCGGAAGGGCACGTCCGTCGGACTGTCACCGTCTGACGTGCCGGGCACCGGACTCACCCAGCACGAACTGGACGCACTGGCCGCGGCCCACCCCGGCGCCGACATCTGGCCGCTGTCGCCGTTGCAGCAGGGTCTCTACGTCGAATCTGCCCGAGCATTGGAATCCGACCACGTCGTGGACGTGTATGTCACCCAGGCTGTCGTCACCCTGCGCGGTGTGGATTCGGATCGCCTTCGAGAGGCGGCGGAGAAGCTGTTCGCCGCCCACCGTGTCCTGCGGTCGGCTTTCGTCACCACGGTCGACGGCCGCGTCGTCACCGTGGTGCCGTCGTCCGTCGACGTGCCCTGGCTCGGCGTGAGTCTCGGAACCGGAGACGACGTCGACGCCCGTGTCGCCGAACTCGCGGACGATGAGCGGCTGCGGGGCTTCGACCTCGCACATGCACCTCTCGTCCGCTTCGTCGCGGTCGACCATCCCGGTGAGACCTCGTTGATTGTCACCAACCACCACATCCTGCTCGACGGCTGGTCGGGCCCCCTGGTGCTGGCCGACCTCCTCGCGCTGTACGCGGCGAACGAGACCTACACCCGTCAGGCCTACTCGGGCGGAAACGATTTCGCAGATCATCTGCGGCGCATCGCGACCGCGGACGGCGACGCGGCCCGCCGGGCGTGGGCTCGGGTGCTCGCTCCGGTCGATTCGCCCACCCTGGTCGTGCCCGGGGGCGCCGTGGCGACCACGGATCAGCAGCCCGCCGAACACCACTTCCGGATCGATGCGGAGACCACAGCGGCGCTCGAGCAGATGTCTCGACTGCGCGGCGTCACCACGTCGACCGTGCTGCAGTTCGCCTGGGCGGTCCTGTTGTCCAAGCTGACCGGGGAGCGGGTCGTCACCTTCGGTGAGACGGTCTCCGGACGTCCGGCTGATCTCGACGGCGTCGACACGATGATCGGTCTGTTCATCAACACGTTGCCTGCCGTCGTCGACGTCGACCCCGATGCGTCGATCGCCGACGTGCTGTCGGCACTGCAGCAGGCCAAGGTGTCGGTGCTCGACCACCAGCACGTCGGACTGCCCGCGCTCGCGGCGTCCACGGGAGTCGCCGGCCCGTTGTTCGACACTCTCACCGTGCACGAGTCGTATCCGATCGACACCGACTCGATCTCGAGCGCCGACACCGGGGTAACCGGCGGACTCGACGTCGCCCGCATCGACACGGTGACGGGCACGCATTACCCGCTCAATTTCGTCACCGGCCCGGCAGGCGACGAGCTGCTCCTGAAAATCAAGTACCTCCCGAACGCCTTCGACGAGACGGCGGTCATGCGGTTCGCCGCGATCATCACCCGTGTTCTCGATGCCGTCGCGACGGACGACGCACGACGGCTGCGCGAGCTCGAAGTGCTCTCCGCATCCGACCGCGACGCGGTCGCGGATTTCTCCTCCGGCCCGCATGTCGAACTGCCCGACGAGACCATGGCCGGCGCGCTGCTGCAGGCCTACCGCCGACACGCGGACGCACGAGTGCGCGACGACGCCACCGAACTGTCCTACGCGGACTTCGGTGTCCGCGTCACTGCGCTGGCTGCGGAGCTGCGGGACCGGGGTGTCGGACCCGACGTCGCCGTCGGGGTGTGCATGCCTCGGTCGCTCGACGAGGTCGCCGCCATCCACGCCGTGATCGTCGCGGGCGGCGCGTTCGTGCCGATCGACATCGAGGCCCCCGCGGACCGGACGGCCTACGTGCTGGCCACCGCAGATGTGCGCCTCGTCCTGGTCGCACCAGGGGCCGTGGTCGCGGTCGCCGACGCGGATTTGCCCGGGGTGGCGCTGGTCGCCGTGGATCTGGCGTCGTCGACGTCGACGGGCCGTTCCGAAGCACTCGCCGCCCCGGCGGACCTCCGTCCGGAGCACGCGGCCTACACGTTGTTCACCTCTGGATCGACCGGACGTCCCAAGGGCGTCACGATCGACCACCGAGCGTTGATCAACCGCATCCGCTGGGGTGTGGACGCCTTCGGCGTGACCGCCGACGACATCCTGCTGCACAAGATCCCCTACACCTTCGATCCGTCGGTCGGCGAGCTGTTCACTCCGTTCCTCGCCGGCGCAGACCTCGTCGTCGCCGCGCAGGAGGGGCACCGCGACATCGCCTATCTCGAACGGCTCATTCGGGAAAACCGGGCCACCGGTGTGCATTTCGTACCGTCGATGCTCGCGGTGCTGCTCGACGGCGCGGCGGATTCCGCGCTGTCGGAACTGCGTTTCATCCTCTCCGGCGGCGAAGCACTGACGCCGGGTCTCGTCCGCGACCTGCGTGCGCGCACCGGCGCGGAGATCTGGAACGTGTACGGCCCCACCGAGGCTGCCGTCGACATCACCGGGGAGCGGGTCCTCGACGCGACCGATGCCGTGGTCCCGATCGGCGGACCGGTGTGGAACTCGACGGTCCAGATCCTCGACGCCGCGTTGCGCCCGGTTCCGCCGGGCTTCATCGGCGAGATGTACCTCGGCGGTGTGCAGTTGGCCCGCGGGTACGCCGGCCGTCCCGACCTGACCGCCCAGTCCTTCGTCGCGAACCCCTCGGGCGGACCCGGATCCCGGATGTACCGGACCGGGGACCTGGCCAGATGGACAGACGACGGACGGGTGGAATACCTCGGCCGCGCCGACTTCCAGGTCAAGATCCGCGGCCAGCGAGTCGAACTCGGCGAGATCGAGTCGGTGGTCACCGGAGCCGACGGCGTCCTGCACGCCGCGGTGACGCTCGTCTCCACGTCCGCCGGCGACCACCTCGTCGCATACGTGTCGCCACGGCGCGCCGGCGAACTCGATCTCGATGACGTCGCGGCACGCACAGGCTCTTCCGGACTTCATGCGACCCGCGGTGTGGGTCGAGGTCGAGGAGATGCCGCTGACCACGTCGGGCAAGGTGGACCGGCGGTCGCTTCCGGAACCGCCTGCGATGGACATCGACACCGACCGGGAAGCGGCACGCACGCCGCAGGAGAGCGCGCTTGCCGCGGTCTTCGCGGACCTACTCGGTGTCGACGAGATCGGTGTCACCGCAGACTTCTTCGCCTCCGGTGGCAACTCGCTGTCGGCGATGCGCCTGGCCGCGCGCGCCGGTGCACTCCTCGGCACACAGGTATCGGTCCGCGACGTCTTCGACGCCCCCACGGTTCGGTCCCTCATCGCCGCCGTCGGCGATCACGGTGAGGCGCTGCCCCCGATCACCGTCGTCGACCCACGGCCGGAGCGGATTCCGCTGTCGTTCGCGCAGCAACGGATCTGGTTCATCAACCGATTCGCACCGGGTGCGGCCACCCACAATCTGCCGGCCGTGTTGCGTCTTTCGGGCGATCTCGACACCGATGCGCTGCACGCGGCGCTCGTCGACGTCGTGCGGCGGCACGAGGTGTTGCGTACGACCTTCCCGGATGTGGAGGGTCTGCCGTACCAACTCGTGCACCCGGAGTCCGCGGTGGACGATCGCCTCGACTGGCAGATCGTCGACTCCGAAGACGCTCTTGTGGCCGCGGCGACCGCGGGTTTCGATGTCACCGAGGACTGGCCGATCCGGGCGCGCCTGTGGCCGGTCGCTCCCGGTGAGTACGTGCTCGCCGTGGTGATGCATCACATCGGTGCGGACGGAGAATCCATGGCACCGCTGGTGTCGGATCTGGTCACCGCCTACGACGCCCGGACAGGTGGGCGTGAGCCCGAGTTCGACCCGCTGGCAGTGCAGTTCAGTGATTTCGCCATCTGGCAGCGCAACGTTCTCGGCGACCCGGACGATCCGGAGTCGATCGTCGGCAGGCAACTGGCGTACTGGACCGCGCAATTGGCCGGTCTCCCGGACGTGCTGGAGCTGCCGGCGGATCGGGCGCGTCCCGCGGTCGCGTCGGGCCGGGGTGCTCGGTACGACGTGGGGATTCCGGCTGACATCGGTGCCCGTATCACAGAGGTGTCACGCGGGGCCGATGTGACGCCGTTCATGGTGGTGCATGCGGCGCTCGCGGTGTTGCTGGCGCGATTGTCGGCGACCGACGACATCGCGATCGGTACGCCGATCGCCGGCCGTGGGCAGGCAGTGCTCGACCCGCTCGTGGGCATGTTCGTCAACACGCTGGTGCTGCGTACGGCGGTCGACGGCGCACAGCCGTTCGAACAACTGTTGGCACAGGTCCGCGAGGTCGACCTGAACGCTTTCGCCCACTCCGACATCCCGTTCGAGACCCTGGTCGATCGCCTGAACCCCGTCCGTTCCGAAGCGTTCTCGCCGTTGGCGCAGGTCATCTTCTCGTTCGACCCGGCTGCTTCGGCGGCGGATGCGATAGGCGACGCGGGTGGGTTGTCGGTCGCCGCATACGACGACGTGGCGGTCGCCGCGCAGGTCGATCTGTGGGTGACGGTGTCCTCGCGACCCGATGGCGAGAACTGGCCGGTCTCGATCATCTACGCGACAGATCTGTTCGACGAGTCGACCGTGGTGGAGTTCGTCGATCGGTTCACTCGATTGTTGGGTGAGTTGACTGCTGTGCCCGAGGTCGCGGTGGGGGATGCGGCGTTCGTGGCGTCGTCGACGGTTGCGGCCATCGAGGCTGCGGAGTGGGGCGACGATGTCGCGTTGCCCGCCGTGCAGACGGTCAGCGAGGCTGTGGCCGCGCAGGCGCAGCGCACCCCCGACGCAACCGCGCTCGTCTTCGGTGAGCGGGAGGTGTCATATGGAGAGTTCTCGGCCCGGGTCAACACCCTGGCCCGTGAACTGATCGCCGCCGGCGTCGGCCCCGATGTCGCGGTGGCGCTGTGTGTTCCGCGATCGGTTGAGATGATGGTGGCCATCCATGCCGTCGTCGCCGCCGGTGGTCAGTACGTACCCGTCGACGTGGCCGCACCCGCGGACCGCGTTCGCTACATGTACGAGACCGCCGGTGCGCGAGTGCTGCTGGTCGCCGACGCGGACGGGGTACCCGGCGCGGTGAACGCCGCGCACGAGGCCGGGGTCCGTGTCATGACCGTCGACGCCTCGGCACTGCTGGACGTCGACGCGGCGTCCGCCGCCCCGGTGTCCGACGAGGAGCGACTCGCGCCGCTGCGCCCGGACGATGCGGCATACACCCTCTTCACCTCCGGGTCGACCGGACGTCCGAAGGGTGTGACCCTGTCCCACGCGGCGGTGCTCAACCGCCTGTGGTGGGGCCTGGACGCGCTGCCGATCGGCCCCGACGACGTCGTGATGCAGAAGACGCCGTACACCTTCGACTGCTCGGTGCCGGAATTGTTCGCGCCGTTGGCGATCGGTGCGCGCGTGGTCGTCCTTGCCGACGGTGGTCACCTCAATCCGCGGCAGGTGGCCGACGAGATCGCCCGCACCGGCACGACGATGGTGCACTTCGTGCCGTCCATGCTCTCGGTGTTCCTCGAGGTCGTCGACCGCGAACAGCTCGCCGCGCTGGACACCCTCCGGATCGTCTCGACCACGGGTGAGGCGTTGCCGCCTGCGGTCGCGGCACCGGTGCGCGAACTGTGGCCGGATGCCTGGTTCTTCAACCTGTACGGCCCGACCGAGGCCGCGGTAGAGATCACGTTCGAGCGGATTCACTCCGTCGCCGCGGATGATCCGACGGTGCCCATCGGTGTCCCGGTCTGGAATTCTTCTGCAGTGGTGTTGGATTCGCGGTTGCGCCGGGTCCCTCCCGGCGTGCCCGGCGAGCTCTACCTCGGCGGGGTCCAACTCGCCCGCGGTTACGCCGCCCGCCCGGACCTCACTGCCGAGAGATTCGTCGCCGACCCGTACGGCGGGCCGGGCTCGCGTCTGTACCGCACCGGCGACCTGGTGCGCCGCCGTCCCGATGGCGTGCTGGAGTATCTCGGTCGCACCGACTTCCAGGTCAAGCTGCGCGGACAGCGCATCGAACTCGGTGAGATCGAAGCGGTCATCGCGTCGGCTCCGGGTGTGGTGCATGCGGCGGCCACTGTGGCGACTGCTCCTGGTGGTGGTGAGCATCTCGTGGGTTACCTCGCCGGTGTGCCGGGTGAGCGTATCGATCTCGATGCGGTGAAGGCCGTCGTCGCGGAAGCGTTGCCGGAGTACATGCGGCCGAGCGTGTGGATGCCGGTGGAGGACATCGCGTTGAACACGGCGGGCAAGATCGATCGCCGCTCGCTTCCGGAGCCGGTGTTCGCTGCCGGTGAGTATGTGGAACCGGCCGACGAGGCCGAGGCTGCCGTGGCGGCGGTATTCGCTGACGTGCTGGGGGTGGAGCGGGTCAGCGTCACCGACTCGTTCTTCGATCTCGGTGGCAATTCGTTGTCGGCGATGCGACTGGCCGCGCGGGTCGGCGAGGTCACCGGGACCGACATCTCGGTGCGTGACCTGTTCGACGCACCCAGCGTTCGCGAACTGGCCAGCGCCAGTGCGGATCTCGATCCCGCGCGCGCACCGATCGTCCCGGTGGTTCCGCGACCCGAACGGATCCCGCTGGCGTTCGCCCAGCAGCGGATGTGGTTCGTCAACCAGGCCGACACCGCCTCGTCTGCCTACAACCTGCCGGTGGTGCTGCGGCTGTCCGGGTCGCTGGACACCGAGGCGCTGCATGCCGCACTCATCGACGTGGTCTCGCGGCACGAGTCGCTGCGGACCACGTTCCCGTCCGCCGACGGCACGCCGTATCAGAAGATCAACCGCGCGACCTCGGTCGCCGCTCGCCTCGACTGGCAGGAGGTGTCTTCGCAGGCGGAGATCGAGGCCGCGGTGTCCGCCGGATTCGACGTCTCCACCGTCTGGCCCATCCGCGCGCGGATCTGGGAGGTGGCCCCGGACGAGCACGTCTTCGCGGTCGTCACCCACCACATCGCCTCCGACGGTGAGTCGATGATGCCCCTGGTGAGCGATGTCGTCACCGCTTATCTGGCCGAAACCGCCGATGCCGACCCGGATTTCGCAGATCTCGAGGTCCAGTTCGCCGACTTCGCGATCTGGCAGCACGACGTGCTCGGCTCGCCCGACGATCCGGAATCCGTTGTCGGTCGCCAGCTCGCCTACTGGGTCGAGCGGTTGGCCGGTCTGCCGGACGTGATCGACGTGCCCACCGACCGGCCCCGCCCGGCTCGTGCCAGCCAGCGCGGCGGACGCGCCTCCTTCACCGTGCCGGCCGAGGTCGGTGACCGGATCGCGCGCGTCGCGCAGGACACCGGCGCCACACCCTTCATGGTCGTGCACGCGGCGTTGGCCGCGCTGCTCTCGCGCCTGTCGGCGACCGACGACATCGCGATCGGCACCCCGGTCGCGGGTCGAGGTCAACGCGTGCTCGATCCGCTGATCGGAATGTTCGTCAACACGCTCGTGCTGCGCACCAGCGTCGACCTCGACCGCGGCTTCGCCGATCTGCTCGAGGCCACCAGGGAGGCCGATCTCGGCGCGTTCGCGAATGCCGATGTGCCTTTCGAGATCGTCGTCGATGCCGCCGGTGCCCAGCGGTCGGCGGCCTTCGCTCCGTTCACCCAGGTCTGGCTCACCTTCGACCAATCCACCCTGCCGGAGCTCGCCGGCGCCGACCTGTCGGTGGGAGAGGTCGCCGGCCTCCAGGTGAGTGCGGTGGACACCGGTCAGACCCCGGCGCGCGTCGACCTGCTCATCGGGATGACCCAGCCCGGCCGCGGCGAGGAGTGGGCGGGCACCATCACCTACGCCACGGACCTGTTTGACGAGTCGACCGCGGTCCGCCTGGGCGAGCAGCTCGTCGGACTGCTGACCGAGGCCGTCGACGATCCCCGGACCCCGCTGCGGCAGATCACGCTCGGCGACACGATGTCGCTGGCCGAACTCGCCCGCGCCGCAGCGCAACCCGAGCCGGAGCGCACAACGGTGTCGATCGCCGACTCCGACGCGGTCGTCACCGGGGGACCGGGAACCGAGCCGGTCGTCCTGGGCGATCTGTTCGCCCGGGCCGCCGCGAAGTGGGGTCCGCGTCAGGCCGTCGTCGACGCCGACAACGTCTGGCTGTCCTACGCCGATCTCGACGCGCGGTCGAACCGCCTGGCGCGCTGGATGATCGGTCAGGGCATCGGCCCGGAGAAGCTGGTCGCTCTGGCGATCGGCCGCTCCGCGCAGTTGCTCGTCGCGATCTGGGCGGTCGCCAAGACCGGTGGTGGGTATGTGCCGATCGACCCGGACTATCCCGCCGAACGGGTGGCGAACATGGTCGAGGACTCGGGTGCGATCCTGGGCCTGGCCGTCCAGGCGTCGGGAACCCTTCCCGGGGAACGCTTCTCGTGGCTCCGTCTCGACGACGCCACGCTGTCCGCCGAGATCGAGACACTGTCCGACGCGCCGATCACCGCAGCGGATCGTCGTGGGCCGGTGCGGGTGGACAACGTCGCCTACGTGATCTACACCTCGGGCTCCACCGGGCGACCGAAGGGTGTCGCCGTGACCCACTCCGGCCTCGCGAACTTCGCCGCGGAGGAGATTCGCCGGTCGGGTGCCGACGAGTACTCGCGGGTGCTCGGCTTCGCCTCGCCCAGCTTCGACGCGTCGGTGCTCGAGTACCTGCTCGCGATCGTGTCCGGCGGCGTGTTGATCTACCGCCCCGCCGACGCGGTCGGCGGCCCGCCGCTGCAGGACCTCATGATGCGGCAGGCGATCACCCACACGTTCCTGACGCCGACCGTGCTCGCGACCATCGAACCGCAGGCCGTCCCGGCCCTCCGGGTCGTCTACGCCGGTGGCGAGGCCGTGCCGCAGGCGCTCAAGGACAGCTGGGCGCCGTTCCGGCGGATCCAGAACCTCTACGGCCCCACCGAGACCACGATCGGCGTGACCATCAGTGCGCCGATGGCGGTGGGCGAGCCGGTTTCGCTCGGCGGCCCGCTCGCCGGCGTGGGCCTGATGGTGCTCGACGCGCAGTTGCGTCCGGTCCCCATCGGGGTCGCAGGTGAGCTGTATGTCAACGGCGGCGCGCTGTCGCGCGGATACCTCGACCGTCCGGGCCTGACCGCCGATCGGTTCGTGGCGAACCCGCACGGTCACCCGGGTGACCGGATGTATCGCACCGGTGACATCGTGCGCTGGAAGCAGGATTCCGCCGGCGCCCCGGTCATCGAGTACTCCGGGCGCAGCGACGACCAGGTGAAGCTGCGCGGTCTGCGCATCGAACTCGGTGAGATCGAGGCAGTTCTCGCCGAGCATCCGGCGGTCCGCTCGGCCGTGGTCGTCGGTGTCGGCGGTTCGGTCGCCACCGCACTGGCCGCCTACGTGGTCACCACCGGGGCCGAGGTCGATCCGGCAGAGCTGAGAGCATTTGTCGGCGAACGACTTCCGGCGCACATGGTGCCGGCATCGGTGGCGGTGCTCGACGAGCTCCCGCTCACCCCGGTCGGCAAGCTCGACAAGGCGGCGCTCCCCGCACCGGTGATCGAGGTCGGTGAGATCGTGGCACCGGAGACCGACCAAGAAGTCGCGGTCGCCGCGGTGTTCGCCGAGGTCCTGGGCATCGACCAGGTCAGCGTGACCGAGTCCTTCTTCGACCTCGGTGGCAACTCGCTGTCGGCGACGCGCGTCGCCGCCCGGGTGGGCGAGGTGCTCGGCGTCGAGACCTCGGTGCGCGACCTGTTCGAGGCGCCGACGGTGCGTGCGCTGGTGGGCGAGGTGTCCGGACACGCGGAGGCGCTGCCCCCGATCGTCGCGAATGCCGAACGGCCGGAACTCGTCCCGCTGTCGTTCGCGCAGCAGCGGATGTGGTTCATCAACCAGTTCGATCCGTCGCTGCCGACCTACAACATCCCGGTGGTGTTGCAGGTGACCGGACCTCTGGACACCGGCGCACTGCATCAGGCGATGGCCGACGTGGTGGGGCGCCATGAGGTCCTGCGCACCACCTTCCCGTCCGTCGAGGGGGCGGCGTATCAGCTGATCCACCCGCGCGAGCAGATCGCCGAACGCCTCGACTGGGGCATCGTGGCGGATCAGCACGAACTGGAGAGCGCGATCGTCGCGGGCTTCGACGTGAGCGCCGACTGGCCGGTCCGTGTGCGGGTCTGGCCGGTCGAGCCGGGGCGGTCCGTGGTCGCAGTGGTCGTCCATCACATCGCAGCCGACGGCGAGTCGATGAATCCGCTCCTGGCCGACGTGATGAACGCCTACGACGCACGGGTCGCCGGGCGGGCACCCGACTTCGAACCGCTCGAGGTCCAGTTCGCCGACTTCGCGCTCTGGCAGCACGATGTCCTCGGCGACGGGTCCGACCCGGACTCGGTGATCGGCGCCCAGTTGTCCTACTGGGCAGACAAACTCGCCGATC
The DNA here is from genome assembly GCF_023078355.1 of Gordonia hongkongensis. Classification (NCBI taxonomy): domain Bacteria; kingdom Bacillati; phylum Actinomycetota; class Actinomycetes; order Mycobacteriales; family Gordoniaceae; genus Gordonia; species Gordonia hongkongensis. Next base: position 4,023,092 of record NZ_CP095552.1, on the reverse strand, counting down.
TGCCCGAGGTGCTCACGCTGCCGTTCGATCGGCCGAGGCCGCTCGTCGCCTCGCAGCGGGGCGGCCGGGTCGGTGCCGCGATACCGGCCGAGATCGGCGACCGCGTGCGCGACCTCGCTCGCGAGGCCGACGCGACGCCGTTCATCGTGGTACATGCGGCGCTCGCGGTTCTGCTGGCGCGTCTGTCGGCGGGGGAGGACGTGGCGATTGCGACGCCGGTGGCCGGACGCGGCCAGCGTGTCCTCGACCCGCTGGTCGGTATGTTCGTCAACACCCTCGTCCTCCGCACGCAGATCGCCCCGTCGATGACGTTCGCCGAACTCCTCGAGCAGGCGCGCGAGACCGATCTCGAGGCGTTCGCCAACGCCGACGTCGCGTTCGAGACGCTCGTCGAGCGACTCAACCCCGTACGGTCGGAGGCGTTCGCACCACTGGCGCAGGTCATGCTGACCTTCGGTCAGACGGCTCTCCCCGAGATGGGAGCCGACACGGCCCCGGCCTCCGTTGCCGGTCTCGACATCGAACCGATGTCGCCCGCAGACCCGCCGGCGAAACTCGACCTCACCGTCGGTGTCACCGTCCCCGAGCGCGACGGCGACTGGCCGCTCGAGTTCGTGTTTGCACGGGACCTCTTCGATGAGGACACCGTGGCTCAGCTGGCCCGCAGGTTCGTCGCGATCCTCGATCAGCTGACGGCGCGGACCGAGGCGCCGGTGGCTGAGGCGGCGCTCCTCGAACCCGCCGAGGTTGCGGACATACTGCGTCGGTCCCGTGGCACCGAGATCGTCATCGCAGCGGAATCCGTTGTCGCCGGGGTAGAGGCCGGCACTACCCGGCATCCCGACACGATCGCGCTGACCTTCGCTGACCGTGAGCTGTCTTATCGCGAATTCGGAGCCCGGGTCGCAGATGTGGCGCGCGAGCTGCTGGCGCTGGGCGTCGGTCCCGACGTCGCGGTGGCGGTGTGCATCGATCGCGGCGTGGAGATGGTCGTGGCGGTCCACGCGGTGACCGCGGCGGGTGGACAGTACGTGCCCATCGACACCGCGGCCCCGGGCGACCGCGTGCGCTACATGGTCGAGACCGCGGCCGCGCGGGTCCTCCTCGTCGGACCGCGGCCCGTGGCGGCCGACCTGTCCGGTCTCGACGACGGGATCCGGCGCGTCACCGTCGATTCGACCCGCGACATCGATCAGTCGACTCCGCCGGTCACCGACGCCGAGCGCGTTCGGCCCATCCGCGGTGACGACGCGCTGTACACCCTGTTCACCTCGGGTTCGACGGGACGGCCGAAGGGCGTCACCGTCTCGCACGCGTCCGTGGCCAACCGGTTGTGGTGGGGACTCGACGAGTACCCCTGGACCCTGGGCGATCGCATCATCCAGAAGACGCCGTACACCTTCGACGTCTCGGTGCCGGAGCTGTTCGCGCCGTTGCTGACCGGGGCGACGATGGTGATCGCCGAACCGGGCGGTCACGCCGACCCGCTCTACATCGCCGACCTGATCGCGTCCAGCGGTGCCACCTCGGTGCACTTCGTCCCGTCGATGCTGTCGGTGTTCCTCGATGTCGTACCGGCCGAGACGATCTCGCGCCTGGGTACGCTCCGCTGGCTGTTCGCCTCCGGTGAGGCGCTACCGCCCGCGGTGGTGGCCCGTGCCCACGAGCTGCTGCCACACGTGCGGATCGTGAACCTGTTCGGTCCCACCGAGGCGGCGGTCGAGGTGGCCTACGCCGACGTGACCCGGGCACCGTCGGTCGTGCCGATCGGCGTGCCGGTCTGGAACACGACCACCCATGTGCTCGACGCGCGACTGAATCCTGTCCCGACGGGAGTCCCGGGTGAGCTCTATCTCGGTGGCGATCAGGTGGCACGCGGGTATGCCGCGCAACCGGGATTGTCCGCCGAGCGCTTCGTGGCCGACCCGTTCGGCCGGCCCGGCTCGCGGCTCTACCGAACCGGTGATCTCGTGCGGTGGAACACCGACGGGGAGATCGAGTACCTCGGCCGCACCGACTTCCAGGTGAAGCTGCGCGGCCAGCGCATCGAACTGGGCGAGATCGAGTCCGTCGTCGCGGCCGCGGCCGGCGTCGTGCACGCCGCGGTGACGGTGGTCGACGCGCCGGGGGGCGGACAGCATCTGGTCGCCTATGTCGCGCCGTCGACCGTGGACCTCGAGGTCCTGCGCGACGCGGTGACACAGGCACTCCCGGAGTACATGCGTCCGACACTGTGGATGCCGATCGACGACGTCGTGCTGAACAGCGCGGGCAAGCTCGACCGCCGCGCCCTGCCCGCCCCCGACTTCGCGGGGCTCGACGCCGATCACGTCGCGCCCGCCAACGCGACGGAGGAGACCCTGGCGAGCATCGTGGCGGGTCTGCTCGGACTGGAGCGGGTCTCGGTCACCCAGTCGTTCTTCGCGCTCGGCGGCGACTCGATCATGTCGATCCAGCTCGCCTCGGCGGTTCGCGCGGCCGGGTTCACGCTGACACCGCGAGACATTTTCGAGCAACGGACCATCCGGGCGATGGCCCGCGTGGTCGCCGGCGAGGCCCACCGCCTGCCGGCGCTCGACGAACCCGCGGGCGGCGCGCACGGCGACCTGCCGCTGCTGCCGGTGATGTCGTGGATGATCGAACACTCTTCGGAGCCGGGCGATTTCGCGGACTTCTCGCAGTACCGGGTGCTTCATGCACCGTCGGGGCTCACCGTGGACGCGTTGTCGGAGTTGCTGTCCGAGCTCATCGCGGTGCACCCGATGCTGTCCGCGCGTCTCACCCGCAACGGTGACCGCTGGCGACTCGTCGCCGGTTCCGGCGTGAGCCCAGATGGTTCGGGAACCGATGGCCCGAGCGCAGCGCCGTACGTGTTCGCGCGGTCCTCGGCCTCGTCGGTGGGTACCCCCGGCCACGACGAGGATGTGCGCGCCGCGCATGGCGAGGCGCTGGCACACCTCGATCCGTCGACCGGTGTACTCGTCGCGGCGGGCATCGTCACCGACGTCGACGGCGTCGGCCGGGTCGTCCTGGCGATCCACCATCTCGGTGTCGACGCGGTGTCCTGGCCGATCATCGTCGAGGACCTGGTGACCGGATGGGCGCAGCGGGCAGCGGGTCAGCCGATCGCCCTGCGTGCCGAGGCGACGTCCGAGCGGGCGTGGGCCCACGCGGTCGGCGCACAGGCCGACCGGCGCGCCACCGAGCTGCCGTACTGGCTCGAGCGGCTCCCGGCCCGGCCCACTGATCTCGGGATCGACTTCGACGCGTCGCGGGACCGGTTCGCCACCGAGGTGTCGGTGGTCCACTCGTTCGACGCGCAGGTGACCGAGGCCGCGCTGACCTCGGTGCCGGAAGCGTTCCGCGGCAACGCCAACGACGTCCTGTTGGGAACGTTCGCACGGGCGGTCCGGTCGTGGCAGGCCGCGCGCGGCATCGCCGACGTCGCACCCGTGACGGTCCTGGTCGAGGGCCACGGCCGCAAGGACGAGATCGTCACCGCCGACGGCGAACGCGCCGTCGACCTGTCCCGCACGGTCGGCTGGTTCACCACGATCGCCCCGGTCGCCGTCGATCCGTCCACCGACGTCGCCCATGCGGTGAAGTCGGCCAAGGAGGAACGCCTCGGGCAACCCGACGGCGGGCTCGGTTTCGGTGTGCTGCGCTACGGCGCCGATACCGAGCTGTCGCAGCGTCCGCTGCCGAGCATCGGGTTCAACTTCTTCGGCGCCGGACGCGCGGGACGCCCCGCGGCCGAACCCGAGCACGACGTCATCCCGTTCACCGGCGCGCCGAGCGCACCGGGGATGCCGCCGTCGGTGTCGGGCGCGATGGTCGCGCTGAACCCGTTGAGCGTCAACGTCGGAACGCAGAGCGACGGCGATGCCCGGCGCCTGACGGCCAACTTCACCTTCCCGTCGGCACTGTTCGGGACCGACGACATCGCCTCGCTCGCCGAATTGTGGGCGGATGAACTCGTCGCGCTCGCGCAGCACGTCGCCGCGGTCGGCGACCCGGGCCGCTCGCCGTCGGACGTGCCGGGCACGCCCGTCACCCAGGCCGAACTCGACGCGCTCGCGGTGCGTTTCCCGGGTGCGGACGTCTGGCCACTCACGCCGCTGCAGTCCGGTCTGTACTTCCAGTCGCAGATGGCGTCGCGAGACCCGTCGGCCGTCGACGATGGGCTGTCGGCGGGAGCCGCGAGCGTGGACGTCTACGTCACCCAGGCGGTCCTGCACCTCGGGGGCGACATCGACCGCTCGCGATTGCGGTCGGCCGCAGAGGAACTGGTGGCCCACCACCGGGTGTTGCGCAGCGGGTACGTGCGTACGCCCGGAGGTGCACTGGTGACCGTCGTGCCCCCGCGCGTCGACCTGCCGTGGTCCGAGGTGTCCCTGGAGGCGGGTCTCGACGACCTCGGGGCCGCACAGCGGGTGCGCGAGATCGCCGACGCCGAACGGATCACGCCGTTCGATCTGGAGAATCCGCCGCTCATGCGGTTCGTCGGTGTCGAGCACGCCGCCGGTTCCGCGACGACGCTGAGCCTGATCGTGACCAACCACCACATCCTGCTCGACGGCTGGTCCGGGCCGCTGGTCCTCGCGGACCTGCTCGCGCTCTACGCCGGGGTCGGCACGTACACGGCCACCATCGCCGCGGAGACCGACTTCGGCGATCACGTCCGGCGTCTCGCCGCCACCGACCGGGCCGCAGGTCTCGCCGCGTGGCGGGAGGTGCTGTCGCCGCTCGAGGAACCGACGCTGGTTTCCGGCGCCGAGGAGGCCACGACCACCTCGTTGCCGCGCAACCACGAGGAGTGGATCGACGCCGGGACGACGGCCGCGATCAATCGGCTCGCCCGCGAGCGCGGGGTCACGGTCAGCACGATCCTGCAGTTCGCGTGGGCGGTACTGCTGTCGCGGATGACCGGTAACCGGGTCGTCGCCTTCGGTGAGACCGTGTCGGGCCGCCCGTCGGACCTCGATGGTGTCGAGGGCATGGTCGGCCTGTTCATCAACACGGTCCCGAGCGTCGTCGACGTCGATCCGACCGCCGCCATCGGTGACGTGCTCGCCGCGATGCAGGCCGACAAGGTCGCAGTCCTCGACCATCAGCACGTCGGCCTCGCCGACCTCACCGCGCTGGCCGGGATGGGTGCCCTCTTCGACACCCTCACCGTGTTCGAGTCGTTCCCCGTGGACTCCGACTCGCTGTCGACGGCGGACACGTCGCTGGCCGGTGGTCTGCAGATCGTCGGCGTGGATGCCGACGACTCGACGCACTATCCGCTCAACCTCGCGTCGTCACCGTCGGGCGATCGCCTGCTGCTGAAGCTCAAGTACCTCCCGTCGGCCTTCGCCGACGACCAGGTGCGGGTGTTCGGTGCGGCACTGCGCGAGATCCTGCGGACGACCGTCGACGATGCGGATCGGCCGACCTCGGCGATCGCCCTGCTCGACGCGGCGGCAGCCGCCGAACTCGCCCCGGTGAACGGTCCGGCGGCGCCGGAGCCGCGACTGCTGGGCGAGGTCTTCGCCGACATCGCGGCCACGCATGCCGAGACCGTCGCGGTCACCGACGGCACCGGCGCATCGCTCACCTACGCCGAGCTCGACGAGCGCTCGAATCGTCTCGCGCGGTGGATGACCGGTCGGGGGATCGGCGTCGATCACGTGGTGGGGCTCGCGGTGGGACGCACCGTCGACCGTCTGGTCGGGCAGTGGGCCCTGGCGAAGCTGGGTGCGGCGTACCTGTCCGTCGACCCGACGCTGCCCGCCGATCGCATCGCGCACATGATCACCGATTCCGGTGTGCGACTGGTCATCACGTCCGATCGACGAGGACCGGATTCGGGCGTCGACGTCCCGGGCGAGGTCGAGTCGATCGATGTGCACACCCTTTCCGAGGCGGTGCGCAAGGTCGACGGCAGTCCGCTCACCCCGGGTGAGGTGTCGGGTGCCCCGCGTCTCGACGCGCTCGCCTACGTCATCTACACCTCCGGCTCGACCGGTGTGCCCAAGGGTGTCGCGGTCACCCATCGTGGTGCACACGCCTTTGCGGTCGCCGAGGCGCAGCGGTTCGGTATCCGTCCGGGTTCACGTGTACTCGGTTACGCCTCACCGAGTTTCGACGCCTCGGTGCTCGAGTGGCTGCTCGCCTCGACCTCGGGTTCGACGCTGGTCTACCGGCCGGACGAGGTCGTCGGCGGCGAGGTGCTCACCGGATTCCTCCGCGAGCACGCGCTGACGCACGTGTTCCTGACACCGAGTGTGCTGGCGACGGTCGAACCCGACGAGCTGCCCGCACTGCGGATGCTCGCCTCGGGTGGCGAGGCGGTCTCGGCCGCACTCGTCCGCGCGTGGTCGCACCGGGTCGCGTTCCACAACGCCTACGGTCCGACGGAGACCTCGGTGGCGGTCACCATCAGCGGTCCGCTCGATCCGGACGGACCGGTGACCATCGGCGCGCCCGTGCCGGGTACCGGTCTGCTGGTCCTCGACCAGCGCCTGGCGCCGGTGCCCGTCGGGATGGCCGGCGAGCTGTACGCCACCGGCGTCTCGCTGGCACGCGGTTACCTCGGGCGCCCGCAACTGACCGCCGAACGGTTCGTGGCGTCCCCGTTCGGGGTGCCCGGCGATCGCATGTACCGCACGGGCGACCGTGTCCGGTGGGTGCGCTCGGCGTCGGGTGAGCTGGTGCTCGAGTACCTGGGACGTTCGGACGACCAGGTGAAGCTGCGCGGGCTGCGCATCGAACTGGGCGAGATCGAGAACGCGCTGTCCTCGTATCCCGGTGTCCAGACGGCCGTGGTGCTCGGGGTGGGCGGGTCGGTCGCGACCGCCCTGGCCGCCTACGTCGTGCCGACGTCGGACGCGCAAGCGGGCGGGGCCGCGGCCGTCGACGTCGGCGAGCTGCGCGACCATCTCGCGGATCGGTTGCCGTCGTACATGATCCCGGCGACGATCACGGTCCTCGACGCCCTGCCGCTCACCCCGACGGGCAAGCTGGACAAGCGGGCCCTGCCCGCCCCGGAGATCGCGGCGGACGACCTCGTGGCCCCGGAGACGGTGGCCGAGGCGCGCGTCGTGGCCGTCTTCGCCGACCTGCTGGGCGTCGACGCGGTGTCGGTGACGGGTGACTTCTTCGCCCTCGGCGGCAACTCGCTGTCGGCGACCCGCTTGGCTGCACGCGTCGGCGACGCGTTGAACGCCGACATCGGCGTCCGGGACGTGTTCGAGTCGCCCACCCCGCGGGCCCTGGCCGCTCTCGGAGAACACCGCGGCGGGTTGCGCGCTCCGGTGATCCGGGTCGAGCCCAGACCGGCGGAGATCCCGCTGTCGTTCGCGCAGCAGCGGATCTGGTTCATCAACCGCCTCGACCCGGCGTCGGCGGCGTACAACCTGCCGATCGGTGTCGAACTCGGCGGCGAGCTCGACGTCGAGGCCCTGAGCGCGGCGATCGGCGACGTCGTCGCCCGGCAGGAGATCCTGCGGACCACCTTCCCCGCCGTCGACGGCCGGCCGACGCAGGTCGTCCACGACGCCGAGGGTCCGGCGGCACTGCCCCGGCTCGTCGAATGTGCCTCGGAGGCCGAGCTCCTCGACGCACTGTCCGCCGGGTTCGACGTAACCACCGAGGTGCCCGTCCGGATCCGGTTGTGGCAGCGCGGTGAGGGTTCGTGGGTCCTGCTCGCGGTGCTGCATCACATCGTGGGCGACGGTGAGTCCATGCGGCCCCTGATGACCGACGTAGTGACCGCCTACCGCGACCGGGCCGCGGGCCGGACACCGGACCTGCCGCCGCTGCCGGTCCAGTTCGCCGACTACGCGCTGTGGCAGCAACGCGAGCTCGGGGCGGTCGACGACCCGACGTCGGTGGTCGGCCGGCAACTGTCGTACTGGCTGCGTCAGCTCGCCGGGGTTCCCGACGTGCTGGAGTTGCCCGCCGACCGCCCGCGCCCGACCGTGGCGTCGATGCGGGGTGCGCGGGTGGACTTCGAGATCCCGCACGACGTCGCGGCGCGGATCTCGGCGCTGGCGCGCGATCGCGGGATGACGCCGTTCATGGTGGTGCACGCGGGCCTGTCGGTGCTGCTCGCCCGGGTCACCGCGACCGACGACATCGCGGTGGCCACGCCCATCGCGGGTCGCGGACGCGCCGAGATCGATCAGCTGATCGGTATGTTCGTCAACACCCTGGTCCTGCGGGCCGAGGTCGACCCGTCGATGAGCTTCGCCGAACTGCTCGAGGACACCCGGGTCGTCGACCTCGACGCCTTCACCAACGCCGACGTGCCGTTCGAGACACTGGTCGAACGTCTGAACCCGACCCGGTCGAGGGCGTTCTCGCCGCTGGCACAGGTCATGCTCACGCTGACCAACGCCGGCAGCGGTTCACCGGTGCTCGAGGCGGAGGGGCTGCGGGTCGCGCCACTCGAGTCGCCGGTCACGTCCGCCCAGCTCGACCTGACGGTCGCGGTGGTCGCCCGTCCGGACCGGTCCTGGTCGGCGTCGATGGTGTACGCCACGGACCTGTTCGACGAGGGGACCGTCGAACTGCTCGCGCAGCGCCTGGTTACGCTCCTCGACGGGCTCACCGCCCGACCGGATGCCGCGGTCGGGGAGTGTCCGCTCGTGACGCCCGCGGAACGTGATCGCGTGCTGGCGTGGTCGGCGGGTGCCGCGACGCGGCCGACCGGTGCGACCCTGCCGGGCATCATCGGATCCCGGCAGCCCGGCGCGGGGGAGCCGGGAGTCGGCGAGAACGGTGTGGCCGGCCGCGGGGTCGGGTACAACGGTCGCGGCGGGTACAACAGTCGCGGCGGGTACAACGGCCTCGACGATCCTGACGGGTACAACGGCCTGAACGGGGACGCGGGTCGCTACGGTGACGATGGTTCCGACGGCAGTGGTCCCGGTGGGGATGACTGAGCGCAGCGAACACACGGGGGGAATGGGGAACGCAGGACGAGACGGCAGGCGACGAGGCGAGATGGAGGCCCAACGGTGACCGATGTGGTGCATGTGGCGACGAGGTCCGACGTACCGGCCATCGTGTTCGGTTCGCGTCGCGTCAGCTACGCCGAGTTCGGTGCACGGGTCGACTCACTGGCTCGTCATCTGATCTCCATCGGTGTCGGACCCGACGTCGCCGTCGCGGTCGCCATCCCGCGGTCGGTCGAGCTTCTCGTCGCCATCCACGGCGTCGTCGCGGCGGGCGGTCACTACGTTCCGCTCGACATCGACGCGCCGTCTGACCGCACCCGGTACATGCTCGACACCGCGGACGCCCGGCTGGTCCTCGTCGCCGCCGATTCCGCCGTCGAGCTGCCGGCGGACGTCACCGCGGTCGTGGTCGACACGACCGCCGAGGTCGATCTCGCCACCGCACTGGTCACCGACGACCAACGGCTCGCGCCCCTGCAGCCCGCCGATGCGGCGTACACGCTGTTCACGTCGGGGTCGACGGGGCGGCCGAAGGGTGTGACGGTGTCGCATGCAGCGATCGTGAATCGTCTGGAGTGGATGCGGGACTGGTATTCGATCAAGGACTCGGATGTCTTCGTCCAGAAGACGCCGGTGACGTTCGATGTGTCGGTGTGGGAGTTGTTCCTGCCGTTCGCGGTGGGGGCGACGCTGGTGGTGGCCGAGCCGGAGCGGCATGGTGATCCGCGGTATCTGGCGGGGTTGATCACGGCTGAGCGGGTGTCGGTCATCCATTTCGTGCCGTCGATGTTGTCGGTGTTCCTCGATGTCCTGGGCGATGGGGTGGGTGAGCTGTCGTCGTTGCGGTTGACGTTCACCTCGGGTGAGGCGTTGACCGCGCCGGTGGCGCAGGCGTTGGTGGCGGCGTTGCCGGGCAACGAGGTCCACAATCTCTACGGTCCGACCGAGGCGGCGGTGGATGTGACCGCTCATCAGGTGCGGGCGGGGGAGACGTCGGTGCCGATCGGCGTCCCGGTGCCGAGCACCACCACCTTCGTCCTCGACTCGCGACTGCAGCTCGTGCCCTCAGGCGTGCCCGGGGAGCTGTATCTGGGGGGCGTGCAACTCGCCCGCGGTTACGCCTCGCAGCCCGGCCTGACCGCCGAACGGTTCGTCGCCAGTCCCTTCGCGGCTCCCGCGCGCGGCGAGGCGGCCGACAACACCGACGGTTTCGGTGAACCCGGTGAACGTCTGTACCGTACCGGCGATCTCGTCCGCTGGAATGCGCGTGGCCAGTTGGAATACCTGGGCCGCACGGACTTCCAGGTGAAGCTCCGCGGACAGCGACTGGAGCTGGGGGAGGTCGAGTCCGTCCTCATGTCGGCGCCGGGTGTCCTCCACGCGGCCGCCACCGTGGCGAAGGTGTCCGGGCAATCACACCTCGTCGCCTATGTCTCGCCGGCGTCGGTCGACATCGACGCGGTGAAATCGGTTGTCGCGCGGACACTGCCGGCCTACATGCGGCCCACGGTGTGGATGGCACTCGAGCAGCTGCCGCTGAACAGTGCGGGCAAGGTCGCCCGGCGTAAGCTGCCGGTCCCCGAACTCACCGTCGAGGAAGTCGCCGCACCCGAGTCCGACGCCGAGACCTCGATCGCGGCCATCGTCGCCGATGTGCTGGGCACCGACCGGGTCAGCGTGACGCAGTCGTTCTTCGACCTCGGCGGCAACTCGCTGTCCGCGGCGCGGGTCGCGGCGCGTGTGGCCGACCTGCTCGACGTCGACGTGTCGGTGGGCGACCTGTTCGACGCGCCGTCGGTGCGGGATCTGGCCGGCCTGGTGTCCGGACGCGGCCGGAGCGTCCCGCGGGTCACCGCGATGCCGCGGCCCGCGCGGTTGCCGTTGTCAACGGCGCAGAGTCGCATGTGGTTCATCAACCAGTTCGACACCGCCTCGGCGGCCTACAACATCCCGATGGCGCTGCGTCTCACCGGAACTCTCGACCTCGACGCGCTCGAGGCCGCGGTCGGCGACGTGGTCGCCAACCACGAGATCTTGCGCACCACCTACCCCAGCGACGAGCAGGGGCCGTTCCAGCTCATCACCGATCCCGACACGGCCCGCGCCCGCCTCGACTGGCAGGCGGTGGAGACCGAGGAGGACTTGTTCGTTTCGGCGACCACCGGTTTCGACGTCGCCGCCGAGTTCCCCCTCCGGGTCCGGGTGCTGCGCCGCGATGCCGAGGCGGTGGACGTCGTCGTCACCGTGCACCACATCGCCTTCGACGGTGAGTCGACCCCGATCTTCGTGCGCGACCTGCTCGGTTCGTACCTGGCCCGGACGAACGCCGCACCGCCGGTCGCCGCGCCCGCGGTCCAGTACGCGGACTTCGCGCTGTGGCAGCGCGAATACCTGGGCGCCGCAGATGATCCCGGCGCACCGATGGGGCGGCAGCTCGCGCACTGGCGCGAGGTCCTCGCGGATCTGCCCGCGGTGACCGACCTGCCGATGGATCGCCCGCGGCCGGCCGTGCTCGACACCGCGGCCGCCGTCGAGTCCGTGACCGTCGACGACGCGCTCGCCGCCGCCCTGGAAGACCTGGCGCGCAACCGCGACGTCACGGTGTTCATGGTGCTGCACGCGGCACTCGCCGTCACCGTCGCGCGGCTCGCCTCGACCCGGGACGTCGTCATCGGCACACCCATCGCCGGCCGCCCCGACGCCGCGCTCCACGACCTCGTCGGCATGTTCGTCAACACGCTCGTGCTGCGCACCGACGTCGACCCGGCATCGACCGTCGACGACCTCATCGCCACGATCCGCGCCACCGACCTCGATGCCTTCGCGCACGCCGACGTGCAATTCGATGATCTGATCGAGGAACTCGCGCCCGAGCGGTCCACGGCCTATCCGCCGCTGGTCCAGATCGCCTACACCCTCGTCGCCGCCGGGGGACAGCCGGAGGAGATCGACCGGGTGGAGCTCTCGGGTCTGAGTGCCGAACCGCTCGGGGCCGCCGCCCCGATCGCCAAGTTCGACCTCACCGTCTCGGTGTCCGAGCGGACCGGGTCGTCGCCGATGCGGGCCGACTTCCTGTACGCCACGTCGTTGTTCGATGCCGCGACCATCCGCCGCTTCGCCGAGGTCTGGCTGCAGGTGATCGCCGCGATGGCCACCGACCCGTCGCTGCCCGTCGGAGACGTCGACATCGCCGGCATCGACGCGGCCACCCTCAGCGCGCCGAGCCGCAACTCCATCGGCGAGACGGCGCCGGCCGCCGACGGCGGGGTCACCGAGCCGGTGACCCTCACCGAACTCCTCGCGCGGCGCGCCCTCGACCCGCATCGTCCGGCACTGGTCCACGACGGCAACGAGATCTCGTACACGGAGTTCGAGGAACGAACCAATCGTCTCGCACGCCAGCTGATCTCCCGTGGGGTCGGGCCCGGCGACGTGGTCGCCGTCGGCCTCGAGCGGTCGATCGGGTCGGTGGTCGCCGTGTTCGGTGTCATCAAGGCGGGTGCCGCCTACGTGCCGATCGACCCCGCCTACCCGAGTGACCGCATTGCGTTCATGGTGGCCGATTCCGGTGTGCGCCTCGGCATCACCGATGCGCCGACGCGGGACCGGTTGGGAGAATCATCCTGCGAATGGCTCGAACTCGCCTCGCTCGACGATCCGGCCGTCGCCGGTGGACCCGTCACCGACGTCGAGCGTCATCGGCCGGTCCTTCTCGACGACCTGGCCTACCTCGTCTACACCTCCGGTTCCACCGGACGGCCGAAGGCGGTCGGGGTTCCGCATCGCGGCATCGCGAACTTCGTCGCCGCGCTGACCGAGGTCACCGGAACGCCGGCGCAGGCCCCCGACACGCGTGTCCTGCACGTCGCCTCCCCGAGCTTCGACGCCTCGGTGCTGGAGATGATGTGGTCGATCGCGGTCGGACACACCCTCGTCGTGGCGCCCGCGTCGGAGTACGCCGGCGATGCACTGGGCCGCATCCTCGAGCGCGATCGGGTCACCGACACCCTCATCACCCCCACGGTGCTGGCGACCGTCGACCCCCGCCGGGGCCGCACCGTCCGCAACCTCGTCACCGGTGGCGAGGCCTGCCCGCCCGAGCTGATCGCGCGGTGGGCCACACCGGAATCCGGCCGCCGGATGTTCAATTTCTACGGCCCGTCGGAGGCCACCGTCTGGGCGACCACCGGACGATCCGAGCCCGGCGCGCCCGTGACCATCGGACGACCGGTCCGCGGCTTCGCCGCCTACGTGCTCGACGGCCGTCTGCACCCGGTACCCCAGGGCGTGGTGGGTGAGCTCTACCTGTCGAGCGGCGACTCGTTGGCGCGCGGATACCTCGGCCGCCCCGGCCTCACCGCGTCGTCCTTCGTGGCCGACCCGTTCGCCCGCGAGGCGGGCCACCGCATGTATGCCACCGGCGACCTGGTGCGGATCACCGCGACCGGCGCGATCGAGTTCGCCGGGCGCGCCGACCACCAGGTCAAGATCAACGGCCAGCGAGTCGAACTCGGCGAGATCGAATCCGTTCTCGGTGACCAGCCGGGCGTCGGCTCGGTCGTCGTGACCGGTGTCGACGACGACCACGGTCGCACCCGGCTCGTCGCCTACCTCGTGGGCGACGACACCGCCGGCGACCGCCTCGACGCCGACGCCGTCCTGGCCGGGGCGGCGGATCGGCTTGCCGGACACATGATCCCGCACTCGGCGATGGTGCTCGACGAGCTGCCCGTGACCCCGGGCGGCAAGCTCGACCGGCGCGCACTGCCGGTGCCCGAGTTCACCACGCCCGCCGACGGATACGTCGCACCGGCGACGACCGCCGAAGAGACCCTCGCGGCGATCGTCGCGGGGCTGCTGGGTCTCGACACCGTCTCGGTCACCGAGTCCTTCTTCGCGCTCGGCGGCGACTCGATCATGTCCATCCAGCTCGCGTCCGCCGCGAAGGCCGCCGGGTTGTCGCTGTCGCCGCGAGAGATCTTCGAGCAGAAGACCATTCGCGCGATGGCGCGGGTGGCGTCGGCAGGTGGGGACCGGGCCCCGATGCTCGCGGAGCCCACCGACGATCCGGCCGGACGGGTCGATCTCCCGCCGATCGTGTCCTGGCTCGTCGACGCCGCGCGGACGCCGGCCGACCTCGCCGACTTCAACCAGTCGATGGTGCTCACGGCACCGGCCGGACTCACCGTCGCCCACCTCGGCGCGGTGCTCGGCGCGGTCGTCGACGCGCATCCGATGCTGGGTGCGCGCCTGGAGTCCGTCGGGGACACCCAGACCGGTGACACCCAGACCGGGGGCACCCAGACCGGTGACACCTGGACCCTCACCACCGGAACACCTTTCGATCCCGGCGCCTCGATCGTGTCGGTGGCGACGGACACCGTACCCGGCGAGGCCAGGTTCGCCGATGCGCTGGTCGACGCGCATGCGCAGGCGGCGCGCCGCCTCGACCCGGCCGCCGGGCGGCTGGTCGCCGCGACGGTGGTCAGCGGCGCCGCCCCGCAGGGTTCTCCCGACGAGGCGGATCGGCCCGTACGAATAGTGCTGGTACTGCACCACCTCGCCGTCGACGCGGTGTCGTGGCCGATCCTGATCGAGGATCTGCTGACCGTCCACGCCCAGCTGGTTTCCGGGCAACCCGTGACGGTTCGCGCCGAGGAGACCTCGCAACGTGCGTGGCAGCGGGCACTCACCGCGCAGCTCGACGCCCGTCGTGGCGAAGCCGGGTACTGGCTCGACCGGTCCCCAGCCCTTCCGACCGACTTCGGCGCGCCGCTCGACCCCGACCGCGACCGATACGGCACCCTGACCTCGATCGTCCACCGCGTCGACCCGGCCATCGTCGACCCGTTGACGACGACTGTGCCCGAGGCGTTCTCGGCGTCCGTCGTCGACGTCCTGCTCGGCACCCTCGCGCGCGCGGTCCGCTCCTGGCAACATGATCGCGGCATCGCCGACGCCGCTCCCGTCACCGTGCTCACCGAGGGGCACGGCCGATACGAGGACGTCCTGCTCACCGGCCCGGACCCGCGGCGCGCCGACCTGTCGCGCACGGTCGGCTGGTTCACCTCGATCGCCCCGCTCGCCCTCGATCCGGCCGACGACGTGGTCCACGCGGTCAAGGCGGCCAAGGAAGAACGTCTCGGCATGCCCGACTCCGGGATCGGTTTCGGCCTGCTGCGTTACGCCGCCGACGGCCGCGGCCCCGGCGACCCGGCCGCGCAACTGCATTCGCGTCCGCTGCCGACGATCGCGTTCAACTATCTCGGGACCCGCGGTACGACCGGTCAGAGCGAGGACCCGACGAACCCGGACGGGGCCGACCCCCTGTCGTCGGTCGCCCCGTCGTCCGACACCGCAACACCGGCCGGTGCGGGCTTCCTGCCCGCACCCGACGCGCCGTTCCTCCCGGCCACGGTGTCCGACGGGGTGGCGGCCATGAGCGTGCTGACGGTCAACGCGAGCACCGGTGCGTCTTCGAAGGGGCGTGTGCTCTCGGCCGATCTGCAGTTCCCCGCGGCGATCCTGTCGCCGGAGGACGTCCGCGACATGGCACGACGGTGGACCGCGGAACTCGCCGACGTCGTCCGCCTCGTCACCGACGGCGTCGACGTCGGCCGCTCGCCGTCGGATGTCCCGGGCGCCGAGGTGACCCAACATGACTTGGACATCGTGGCGCAGCGGTTCCCCGGCGCGCAGGTCTGGGCCCTGTCGCCGCTGCAACGCGGGCTGTACTTCCAGTCCCAACTCGCGGGCACCGACGAACTCGATGTGTATGTGACGCAGGCAGTTCTGCATCTCGAGGGCGAGGTCGACCTCGAGCGGTTGCGCACCGCGGTGGTCGCACTGCTCGATCACCACCGCACCCTCAAATCGGGGTTCGTCCGGGTGCCCAGCGGGCACGTGGTCACCGTCGTGCCCGAGACGGTGCCGCTGCGCTGGCGCGTGCTCGACGTGCCGACCACCGCAGAGGTGGATGTCCGGGCTGCCGTCGACGAGGTGTCGGCGGCCGAGCGCACCGAACCGTTCGACCTCGCCGACCCGCCGCTGCTGCGAGCGGTGGTCGTGCGCCACGCACAGGGCACGAGCGTGGTCATCACCAACCATCACATCCTGTTCGACGGCTGGTCCGGGCCGCTCGTGTTGGCCGACCTGCTGGCGCTCTATGCGACCGGGACCCCGTTCACCGGCCAGGGAACGACCGAACGCACCGACTTCGCCGACTACCTGGCCCGCATCGCCGACACCGACCTCGACGCCGGTCTCGCGGCGTGGCGACGAGTCCTCGAACCGGTCGAGGAGCCGACCCTGGTCGCCCCCGGACTCACCGGCCACGCCGTCGAGGATGCCGAGAACGACTCCGCAGCAGACCATCTGCCGCGCGAGCATCGCTGGGTCCTCGAACCCGACCTGGTCTCGGGCCTGGAGCGGACGGCGCGGCAATCCGGTTCGACGACGGCCACGGTGTTGCAGCTCGCCTGGGCGGTGCTGCTGTCCCGGCTGACCGACAACCGGGTGGTCACCTTCGGCGAGACCGTGTCCGGACGTCCCGCCGGACTCGACGGCGTCGAGTCGATGGTCGGCCTGTTCATCAACACGCTGCCCGCCGTCGTCGACGTCGACCCGGAGGCGACGATCGCCGAGGTCCTCGGCCGGTTGCAGTCGGACAAGACCGCCGTGCTCGATCACCAGCACATCGGCTTGCCCGAGATCCTCACCGCCGTCGGACGGCCGCAGTTGTTCGACACCCTGACCGTGCACGAGTCATATCCCGTCGACAACGACTCACTGGCCGGCGGTGCCGCCAGTGCGGCAGTGGGACTGGCGATCCGGGACGTCGAGGTCTCCGACGCCACGCACTACCCGCTCAACCTCGCGACCTCGCCGACCGCGTCGGGCATCGCGGTCCGCTTGACCTACCTTCCCGACGCCTTCGCCACCGACGAGATCGCCGTCTTCGCGCGGTCCCTCGAGCGCATCCTGCAGGCCATCGCCGGCGACGCACAGACCCGGATCGCCGACATCCCACCGATGTCGAAGGACGACGAGGCCCGCCTCGACACGTGGTCGACCGGCCCGGAGCTGATCCCGTCCGGCACCCATGTCGCCGATCTCCTGCTCGAGCGCGTCGTCGCGTCGCCCGACGCGATTGCGGTGGTGAGTTCGGCCGGGGCCTCGACCCGCGCGCATTCGACCTATGCCGAATTGGGAAGCAGGGTGAGCGTTCTCGCCCGGCGGCTCGTGGGTCTGGGGGTCGGACCTGAGGTCGCGGTCGGCGTGTGCATCCCGCGGTCGACGGAGATGATCGTCGCCGTCCACGCGATTCTCGCCGCCGGTGGGCAATTCGTGCCGATGGACCCGGCCGCGCCGGCCGATCGCATCGACTATCTGGCGCGCACCGCCGATGTCGCGGCGGTGCTGATCGGCCCGGGACTGGTCCCGGCGGGCATCGAGGCCCTCGACCCCGGTGTGACCGTCGTGGCCGTCGACGACGACTCGGACGCTGGTGAACCGGCGTCGCTCTTCGCGCCGGCGGAGCGTTCGTCGGCAGTCGTCGGCGCGAATCCGGCCTACACCATCTTCACGTCGGGTTCGACCGGTCGTCCCAAGGGCGTCACGGTGAGTCACGAAACCCTGCGCGCCCATCTCGACTACGACCGCGGCGCCTACGATTTCGGCCCCGGCGACGTCTTCCTGCAGGTGCTCGAGCTGACCTTCGATCCGTCGGTCGGCGAGATCCTCCGCCCGCCGCTCTCGGGCGGTCGCCTGGTGGTCATGGAGCCGGGTGCGCATCGCGACCCGGTCGCCGTCCTGCGCTACCTCGCGGACTTCGGCGTGACGTCGGCGACGCTGGTGCCCTCGATGCTCGCCGTGCTCACCGAGGTCGCCGATCCCGAACAGCTGCGCGGTCTCTCACGGCTGCGCTACCTGCATACAGGCGGCGAGGCGCTCCCGCAGCGCGTCGCCGAGACGGTACGGGAGCTGATCCCGCACGCGCCGATCCACAACCAGTACGGACCGACCGAGGCGACGATCTACGCGACCGTCGCGCGGGTCGCGGGCGACTCGGTCTCCATCGGACGGCCCGTCGCGAACACGGCCGCGCTGGTGCTCGACCATCGGTTGCGCCCGGTGGCACCGGGATTCACCGGCGAGCTGTACCTCGGCGGTGTCCAGCTGGCCCGTGGATACACCTCGCGACCCGCGCTGACGGCCGAACGCTTCGTGCCGAACCCGTACGGCGTTCCGGGGTCTCGCCTGTACCGGACCGGTGACCTGGTCCGCTGGCGAGCCGACGGTGAGCTGGAATACCAGGGCCGCACGGACTTCCAGGTGAAGCTGCGTGGCCAGCGGATCGAGCTCGGCGAGATCGAGTCGGCCCTCACGTCGGCGCCGGGCGTCGTGTACGCGGCGGCGGCCGTCGTCGAGACCCCAGCCGGGCAGCAACTCGTGGCCTACCTGACGCCGGCCTCGGTGGACCTGGATGCGGTCAAACACTCGGTGGCGCAAGCGCTCCCGGAGTTCATGCGTCCCGGGATGTGGATGCTGATCGACGAGATGCCGCTGAGCAGCGCGGGCAAGATCGTGCGACAGCAGTTGCCCGCGCCGACCGTCGACACCGCCGCGATCGTGCCGGTCGCCGGCCCGCGGGAAGCGGCGGCGGCGTCGGTCTTCGCCGAGCTGCTGTCGATGTCGCCGGAGAACGTCGGCGCCACCACGAACTTCTTCGACATCGGTGGCAATTCGGTGTCGGCGATGCGGGCGGCGGCCCGGCTCGGGGACGCTCTCGGTGTCGACGTGACGGTGCGTGACGTCTTCGAGGCGCCGACTCCGCGCCTGCTGGCCGAACGCCTCGGCGACCGTACTGGCGGACTCCCGCCGATCGCCGCGGTGTCACCGCGGCCCGACCGGATCCCGCTCTCGTACGCCCAGCAGCGGATGTGGTTCATCAACCGGTTCGATCCGACGTTGGCGGCCTACAACATCCCGGCCGTGATGCGCCTGACCGGTGCACTCGATCCCGAGGCGCTCGGCGCCGCCATCGCCGACGTCGTCGCGCGGCACGAGATCCTCCGCACCACCTACCCCGAGGTCGGCGGTATGCCGGTCCAGGTGATCGCCCCGGTGTCCGACATCGCGACCCGGCTCGACCACGAGTTCGTGCCGGCGGCCGACGGTCGTGATCCGGGAGCGGTCGTCGGGTCCGCGGTCACCGTCGGCTTCGACCTCACTGCCGACTGGCCGGTGCGGACCAGGCTGCTCGAGATCGAGACCTCGTCCGGCACAACGGAATACGTTCTGGCTGTGGTGCTGCACCACGTGGCCTCCGACGGTGAATCCCTCGGCCCGCTCGTCACCGACCTCACCACCGCCTATCTCGCGCGGACGGCCGGGGAGCAGCCGCGATTCGAGCCGTTGCACGTCCAGTACGCCGACTACGCCATCTGGCAGCGACGTGCCCTCGGCGATGTCGACGACGCGACGTCGGCGATGGGCGCCCAGCTGGACTACTGGACCGCACACCTGGCCGGCATGCCGGATCTGCTCGAGCTGCCGACCGACCGCCCGCGTCCGGCGGTCGCGTCGCAGCGCGGTGCGCGCGTGTCCTTCACGATCCCGGCGGACGTCACCGCGCGGATCGACACCGTCGCCGACGAGTTCGGGGCCACCCCGTTCATGGTGTTGCACGCGGCGCTGGCGGTCCTGCTCGCCGATCTGTCGGGCACCGATGACGTGGCGGTCGGTACGCCGATCGCCGGTCGGGGCGCCGCCGTGCTCGATCCGCTCGTCGGGATGTTCGTGAACACGCTCGTGCTGCGGACCGCGCACGCGGGAGCCGACACCTTCGCCGACGTGCTCGATCGCGTCCGCCGTGTCGACCTCGACGCCTTCGCGCATGCGGACCTGCCGTTCGAGACCCTCGTCGATCGGCTCAATCCGGTTCGCTCCGAGTCGTTCGCGCCGCTCACCCAGGTGTGGTTGACCCTGGACCAGAGCGTGGTGCCCGAGCTCGCCGGACAGTCGCTGCCAGCCGATCTCGGCGACATCGCGGTCACCCCGCTCGACGCGGGGGAGGTGCCGGCCAAGGTGGACCTGCTGTTCTCGGTCGCGAAGGCCGGAGCGGGCGAGACCTGGACGGCGGCAGTGCAATACGCCACCGATCTGTTCACGGAGTCCACCGCCGCCGGGTTCACGGCGCGGTTCGTCAACCATCTGGACGCGCTCACCGCGACCCCGGGCGCTCCGGTCGCCGCCGCGCCCATCCTGCTGGCGGGTGAGGCCGAGTCGCTGGTGCCGGTGCGCGGTGGCGAGGCCGCCGAACCCGTGTTGCTCGGCGACCTGTTCACCGAGGCCGGCACGCGCTATCGGCGTCGGACCGCGGTGGTCGACGCCTCCGGGGCGACGCTGTCGTACTCTGCGCTGCATGCCCGGTCCAACCGCCTTGCCCGGTGGCTGATCGGTCGCGGCGTCGGTGCGGAAACACTGGTGGCGCTTGCGATTCCCCGGTCCGTCGACCTGTTGGTCGCGATCTGGGCGGTGGCGAAGACCGGCGGCGGGTACGTCCCGATCGATCCGGACTATCCCGCCGAACGCGTGGCGACGATGGTCGAGGACGCGGGCGCCCGGCTGGGTTTGTCGGTCACCGCAGTCGGAGCGTTGCCGGACGAGGGTTTCGAGTGGCTTCGCCTCGACGACACGTCGGTGGTCGCCGAACTCGACGCCACCTCCGAGGCCGCCGTGGAGCCGGGGGAGCAGGCCGGACCGGTTCGGACCGACAACGTCGCCTATGTCATCTACACCTCGGGCTCGACCGGTCGCCCCAAGGGCGTCGCGGTGTCACATTCGGGTCTACGGAACTTCGCCATCGCGAAGTCGCGGGCGCTCGGGGTCGAGGACGGCGCGGTTGTCCTGGGATTCGCGTCCCCGAGCTTCGACGCCTCGGTGCTCGAATACCTCCTCGCGACGGTCAACGGCGGGACGCTCGCCTACCGGCCGTCGACCGCGGTGGGTGGCGCGGAGCTGCAGGAGTTCATGCAGCGACACGAGGTCGCCACGACCTTCCTCACGCCGTCGGTGCTGTCGACGCTCGACCCGACCGCCTTGCCCAGCCTGCAGGCGGTGTCCGTGGGCGGCGAAGCGGTGCCGCAGTCGGTGATGGACGCCTGGGCACCGCACACCCGCATCCACAACGGTTACGGCCCGACCGAGACGACGATCATGATCGCGGTCGGTGAGGCGGCGACGCCCGGCGAGCCGGTCCGCCTCGGCGGTCCGCTGCCCGGCGTCGAGTTCCTGGTGCTCGACGCGCACCTGCGGCCCGTCCCGGTCGGCGTGGCCGGCGAGCTCTACGTCCTCGGACCCGCCCTCTCTCGTGGCTACCTCGACAAGCCGGGCCTGACCGCCGCGCGGTTCGTCGCCAGTCCGTATGCGGGCGCCGGACGACGGATGTACCGGACCGGTGACGTCGTGCGGTGGCGGGAGTCGCGCTCGGGAGGTCTCACCCTCGAGTACTCCGGTCGGAGCGACGACCAGGTGAAGCTCCGCGGCCTCCGCATCGAGCTGGGGGAGATCGAGGCGGCGCTGCGCTCGGCGCCCGAGGTGCGATCCGCGGTCGTCGTCGGTGTCGGTTCGTCGGGGACCCCGAGTTCGGTGGCGTCGAGCCTCGCCGCCTATGTCGTCGGTGACGGTGTAGAGGTGGACGCTCTTCGTGGTCTGCTGGCCGCGCAGCTGCCCGGACACATGGTGCCTGCCTCGATCACGGTGCTCGACGAGTTCCCGCTGACCCCGGTCGGCAAGCTGGACCGAGCGGCGCTGCCGGCTCCCGAGGTGGCTTCCGTCGAATTCGTCGCCCCGGCCACCCCGGTCGAGCAGGCGATCGCCGATGCCTACGCCGAGGTCCTCGGCGTCGAACAGATCGGTGCCACCGACAGCTTCTTCGACCTGGGCGGCAACTCCCTCTCGGCCACCCGGGTCGCGGCGGCGCTGCGCGACCGCAACGGCTTCGACATCGAACTCGCGTGGTTGTTCAGCGATCCGACCGTGCGTGGTCTGGCCCGCCGACTGGCCGAGGACAACGCGGTGAGCAACGACGTGGTGATCAGCCTTCGCGGCGAGGGTTCGCGGCCGCCGCTGTTCTGCGTGCACCCGGCCGGCGGCCTGGCGTGGTTCTACGGCGGGCTGGCACCGCACCTGCGGGATCGGCCCATCTACGGACTCCAGGACCCGCATGTGGTGACCGGAGAGCCGAGCGTGACCGACGCGCGGGTGCTGGCCCGGCGCTATGTCGAGGAGATCCGGCGGGTCCAGCCGCATGGCCCCTACCATCTGCTCGGCTGGTCGGTCGGCGGCGTGATCGCCCACGCGATGGCCGTCCACCTCGGGGAACTCGGGGAGCAGGTCGCCTACCTGGGGATCATGGACTCCCGCCCGGAGGACGAACCGGTGATCGTCCACGACGTCCCCCAGCACGGGGAGCCGGTCGAGGCGGCCGCGGCGGAGCCCGGGCCGGCGATCGAGCCGGACGCGTCCACCGTGGTCGACGTCCTCGGCGGCTGGCGGGATCTCTTCGATCTCGGCGACGACGTGCAGGCGTCCACCTCCGAGGAGGTCACCGCGATCATCCGGCAGCAGATCTCCGGCATGGGCCTGCTCGCGGAGGATCAGGTGGAACGCATCATGGACAGCTTCGAGTCCTCGACCCAGGTGGTCCTCGACTACCGGCCCGATGTCTTCGCCGGCGACGTACACGTGTTCACCGCGACCGAGGACAAGGACGACCCGTCGACCCTGGCCGCGGCCTGGCGGCCGTTCGTCACCGGCGCCGTCGACAACGTCGATGTGGCCACCCACCACCTCGGGATGGCGAACGCCGACGCGCTCGCGGTCGTCGGCCCCGCGCTCGATGCCCAGCTGTCGCAGGTCGACGGCCTCGGCGAGCGGACACCGGAATGAGGGGATTTGCGTGACATCATCGACCTGACCTCGCGTGAATCCGGGCGGCGAGCCACTACGTTCGACAACAACAAAGCAGGCGGGTGACGACAGTCGCCGTGCCGATGGAGAAAGGACACCCATGACGAACCCATTCGACGACGAGGACGGCCGCTTCTACGTGCTCGTGAACGACGAGAACCAGCACTCGCTGTGGCCGACGTTCGCCGACATCCCCGCCGGGTGGACCAAGGTCTTCGGCGAGGACAGCCGCGCCGCGTGCCTGGAGTACGTGGAGCAGAACTGGACCGACCTCCGGCCCAAGAGCCTCATCGAGGCGATGGAGGCGGACAAGAGCGGCGACGCCTGAGTCGGTGACGGGCCCCGACACTCGCGATTGCGAAAGTCGGTCGTGCTCGAATATCGGGACAGTTGCACGTGGATAACAGGTAAAGAATCAACCCAGTGGTGACCTGTCGCAACTGCAGTCACAGCCGTAACATCGGATTGCAGCACAGTTACCGAAATTGTTGTGGAATATCCCACACATGTTGAGTCAGTGTTCTACTAGTTGAATGAGGTAGGGCACACTTGGTTGAAGGATCGCATGAGTACCAACGTCAGGGGAGGCGGGGACACAGCGATCGACGCTCCACGGGCGGGAAGGCAGTAATCATGGACCAGCTACTACTGGATGACATCCAGACACGAGGGGCGATCACGCCCCACCTGACCGCTGTTCGGCTGGGCGATGACGCTCTCACCTACGGTGAACTCGCCGATCGCGTCGAGGACTACGGCAGCGTGCTGGCCGAGTACGGGATGTCGCCGACCTCGGCGTTCTACGCCGCACTGATGCACTGCATGCCGTCTCTCGTGGACATCGACCCGGTTGATTCCCGGTTGCAGGTCATCGGCGAGATCCAGGCCTGGCTCGGCCGCGAGCGCGGCGAGGTCGCCTCGGTCCGGCCCCGACTCCGCGCGGTCAGCTAGAGGCCCGCACCGACATACCCGACGAGACCCGCCGACAGGCGGGTCTCGTTGTTTCTGCGGTCGTGCGACTGTGGCGGCGACAAGCGTGGCGGCGACAGGCCTCGAACAGTGCGCCTGCGGCTACAGTCCGGCGAGGAGCAGAACGAGGAAGAGGATCGGGCCGCCCACGATCACGCTGCCGGCGCCGGTCACGATGCCCGTGATCGCGCGACCGGTGCCCTTGCGCTCTGCGGGGGCGCGTCGAACCTGCCTGACTCCGACCGCGCCGGCGACGACGGCGATCAGTCCGAGGATCGCGCCCAGTCCCAGCAGGAGGGTCAGGGGTAGGGAGATCAGCCCGGAGGTCAGAGCCAGCGAGGCAGCCGGTGCGACGGAACGGCCGCCGACGGGCCGGGTCAGGTACGGCGCCGAGCGCGCCGGAAAGGTCCGCGCGGGCAGCGGCATCGCGGCAAGGGGTGCCCGGCGGGCGTTCTCCAGGCCCCAGAAGTCGCCCACCGGCGGCAATGCGGCATGTTCCCGTGCCGGCAGCCGGCCGGCGTTGCGCGTCACCATCCACGGTGACGATTCCGCCGCGGGCTCGACCCTGGTCGGCAGCTTCGGCGACGCGGGTACCGCAACATGCACGTCGACCCGCGTGCCGGTCGGTTCGGCCGCAGCCGGCAACTCGGTGTCGTCGAGATCATTGACCAGCGGCCACCGCGCGTGCCGCTGGGTCACCGGTGGAGCGAACGGTTGGGTGGGTTGATCGGTACGCACGTACACCTCCTCGCCGCCCGGCTCCGGGTCGGAACCACACCCGTCCGAGTGTAGGCGAGGAGGCGACGTGCGCCGTGGGTCTAGTTGCCCTCTTGCTGGCCGCTGCCCATGCTGATCAGCTGCTGAATGGCGTCACCACTGAGCTTCCAGTCGCCGTCGACCTTGACGAAGCCGAGCTGGATGTCGACCGGTGTCGAGGAATGCGGACTCTTCACGGCGACGGTTGCGGTGGCCTTGTCGCCGTCCTCGGTGACCTCTTTCACCGAGAACGCGTCCGGGGTGTATCCCGCGGCGGACGCGCCCTTGGCGAAAGCCATCGCGGCCGGTTTGGTGGCGGGATTGGTGACGTCGATGACCTGGTCGAGCTCCTCGGAGGAGGTGTTCGGGTCGATGGCCTGGCGCAGGGTTTCCTGTGCGTCGTCATTGCTGAGCCCGGTGACCTCGTCGACCGCGTCGCTGGCGGCGGTCTCGACCTGGCTCGCCGCGGACTCGACGGCGGTGGACACCGCGCTCGTCGCCTCGTCGACGGTGTCGGTGGACTCCGAACAACCGGTGGCGACGAACAAAGCGGCCCCGGCGAGGGTGACGGCAGCGACGGACTTCCGGATCTTCATGCGACTCTCCTCGATGCAGTTGTCTATCCGCGGCGCTTCTCCGCAGTGAGCCAACACTAACTCACCGGCCACCGGAATTAATCGGACCGCGGTCCTGTTATGCTCGGTGTAACCATCACAAGGAGGCGCGACATGCAGTTCGGACTCTTCAGCGTCAGTGACATCACCACCGACCCGACCACGGGCACGACGCCCACAGAACACGAGCGGATCAAGGCGATCGTGCAGATCGCCAAGAAGGCCGAGGACATCGGGCTCGACGTGTTCGCGCTCGGTGAGCACCACAACGAGCCCTTCTTCTCGTCGTCGCCCACCACGACCCTGGCCTACATCGCGGCGCAGACCGAGCGCCTGCAACTGAGTACCGCGACCACGCTGATCACGACCAACGACCCGGTCAAGATCGCCGAGGACTTCGCGATGCTGCAGCATCTGGCCGACGGGCGCGTCGACCTGATGCTCGGGCGCGGCAACACCGGTCCGGTCTATCCGTGGTTCGGCCAGGACATCCGGCAGGGGATCCCGCTGGCGATCGAGAACTACCACCTCCTGCATCGGTTGTGGACCGAGCACGTGGTGGATTGGGAAGGACAGTTCCGGACCCCGCTGACGTCCTTCACCTCGACGCCCCGCCCGCTCGACGACGTGGCACCGTTCGTCTGGCACGGTTCGATCCGCAGTCCCGAGATCGCCGAGCAGGCCGCCTACTACGGGGACGGGTTCTTCGCGAACAACATCTTCTGGCCCAACGAGCACTTCCAGCGGCTGATCAACTTCTACCGCGAACGGTACGAGCACTACGGCCACGGCAAGGCCCACCAGGCCGTCGTCGGGCTCGGCGGACAGTTCTTCATCCGACCGAGGTCGCAGGACGCGGTGCGCGAGTTCCGCCCGTACTTCGACAACGCGCCGGTGTACGGACACGGTCCGTCGCTCGAGGACTTCACCTCGCAGACGCCGCTGACCGTCGGCAGCCCGGCCGAGTTCGTCGACAAGACGCTGACCTTTCGGGAGACCTTCGGCGACTACCAGCGTCAGCTGTTCCTCGTCGATCATGCGGGACTGCCGCTCAAGACCGTGCTGGAGCAGCTCGACCTGCTGGGCGAGGTGCTACCGGACCTGCGCGCCGGGTTTGCGGAGGGACGTCCCGACGACGTTCCCGACGCGCCGACGCACGCCTCGCTCGTCGCCGCCCGCCAGGAAGCCGATCAGGATGTGGAGGTGTCCTCGTGACCGCCCTGCGGATCGTCGCGGTGAACGCCGGTCTCTCCGAACCGTCGTCGACGCGACTGCTCGTCGACCGGATGGTCGCCGCCGTCACCGAAGGACTCGGGGCGGGCCGCGCGGACGTCGAGATCGTCGACCTGCGTGACCTCGCCGCCGACCTGGGACAGGCGATGACGGTCGGCTTCGCCTCGGGCCGGGCACGCGCGGCACTCGACGCGGTCGAGGGGGCCGATGCCCTGATCGTGGCGACCCCGATCTTCAACGCGTCGTACAGCGGACTGTTCAAGATGTTCTTCGATCTCGTCGACATCGACGCCATGTCGGGCAAACCGGTGCTGATCGGGGCGACCGGCGGCAGCCCGCGCCACTCGATGGTGCTCGACCACGCGCTGCGACCGTTGTTCGCCTACCTACGTGCCGTCGTCCTGCCGACCGGCGTCTACGCCGCGTCGGCGGACTGGGCGGGCGCCGGTGGGGACACCGCGTCGTTGAACGACCGGATCGGCCGTGCCGCAGCCGAACTCGTCTCGCTCCTCGGACCGAGGGGTGGCACAGGGCCGGGGAATGCCGCCGACGGGGAACCGCCGCGCGCGGCCGTGGCCGACGGCAGGCAGCAGGCGGTCGAGGCCGCGGGGATCGCGAACTTCGCGAGGTTGCTCGGAACGGCGTGATGCGCCCTCACCCGGGGGCGGCGCGCCCCGGGGTGTTGGCCCGGGCGCGCAGCCGTGAGTGCGGCAGCGGCGGCGCGGGCAGGTGCTGCGTCGAACCGACGTAACCCTGCACCTGCCCGAAGCGTTCGCTGCGCGCCTCCCACTGGTCCCGGTAGCCGACGATGTCGTCGTGTGTGCGCCCGATGAAGTTCCACCACATGACGATGTCCTCCGCCAGCGGTGCGCCGCCGAGGAGGATCACCCGGGCGTCGGTCTCGGCGACGTTGGTGAGCGTGATCCGCTTTGCGCCCAAGCCGATGTAGCCCAGCTCGGTGCGGGCCAGCGGTGCGGCGTCGGCGCCGGCGACCTCGACGCTTCCGGTGTCGACGAGAATGCCGTGCTCGTGTTCGGGGTCGACGTCGATGTCGACGGCGGCGCCGGGTGCGAAGTCGAGCTGGGCGCCGGTCAGCGGCGTGAACGTGTGCACCGGCGAGCGGGTGCCGAACAGTTCGCCGAGAAAGACCTTGGCGGTGACCCCGTCCAGGTCGAGAGCATCGGGCCGGTGGTGTGCGAAGTCGCGTGCGGTGTCGGCGTTCTCGGCCGGCAACGCGACCCACAGCTGCACCCCGTGCAGGGTGGTGGTGTCGGGTGTCGAGACCTCGGTGTGCGCGATGCCGTGCCCGGCGGTCATGAGGTTGATCTCGCCGGGGCGGACCATCGCGTGGTTGCCCATCGTGTCGCGGTGCTCGACCTCGCCGGTGAACAGCCAGCTGACCGTCTGGAGTCCGGTGTGCGGGTGTGGTGGCACGTCCATCCCGCCGCTGCTCGCGACGTCATCGGGGCCGTAGTGGTCGATGAAGCACCAGGCTCCGATCAGCGAACGTGACCGCTGCGGGAGGGTCCGGTGCACCGTCATCGCGCGTGGGCCGCCGAGCGGTACGTCGCGCGCGGTCAGGACGTCCATGTGGAGGAGGCCCGAACCTGCGGCGACGCCGGCATCGGCATGGCACTCGACCTCGACCGGGTCCGTCTCGAGATTGCTCATGGAACCATTGTCCGCGACCGCGGCACGGACGTCCGCGAACCCGGCGGAGATCGCGGTCAGACCAGCGTGGGGTTCTCGAAACGCATCGTGATCCGATCGACCGAGCTCGACATCAGGGCGTGCCGCCCCAACTGCAGGGATCGGAGTTCGTCGGCGATGGGGTGGTCGCCGAGGGTCAGGCGCGCGCCGCCGATGCGGGTGCGGGTCCCGGTGGTCGAGGTGAGCCGCCACGGTGTCATCCGCGTGATCCCGTCCAGCTGCGAATAGGCGTGCAACACGGTGTCGGCGGTCGAGTCCGGGACCTTGAGCCCCGGCTTCACACTCAGGTCGGCGACGAGTGCGCCGTCGGACACGAGGCGGCCGCGTCTGGTGGCGGAGGAGTGATCGACCTCGAACTCGGCGAGTGTCTTCGGGAATCCCCAGATGCCGCGCCCGGCGGCCAGGGTGAAGTCGCCGTCGACGGGGAGCCGGTGCACCAGCGCACGCGCGTCCCCCTTCAGCAGTGAGCGCACTGCCCGGATCGGCGAGGCGGGTGGGGTGGTCGGATCCTCGACGAGGAAGCACACGCCGAACTCGTTGTACGGTCCGAGGTCGCCGTCGACGTAGTCGACGAACACGAGCATGCACATGGTGCGACCCGGTCGGATGCGCAACGGGCGAAGCGTCCCGGGCTGTGCCGATTCGGCGTCGATGGCCCGTGCCACGGCCCGGGTGTCGGCGGTGAAACCGGCGACGAAGCACCGTGCGTGCCGGATCTCGACCGGCATGGTCACCGGGGTACCGAGTACATCGTGCGTCGAAGGTGCGCTCACCTGTTCTGCTCCTGCGTGTCGGGTCGGGTCGGGTCGGGTCGCCGGACCACGCCGGCACGATCACCTTTTTAGAACATGTTCTAGTCTTGCATGCCTTCGCTCCCGGCGGGACCCATCCGGGTGGTGTCCCCAAGAATGTGGACACGCCAGCGGTCAGATCGGGACCAGTTGATGTAGTTTCGCGCTCCGACGGGTGATATGTCCGACTCGGCACGTAGCTTTGGTCGAGGTTTCAGTAACGTGAAGCTGAGTAAAGGCTGAGAGTCTCGCATGTGCCTCGTGGGGGTGTTGGTGAACGACGAGCAGACGACCTTGATCGACGAGGATTCGTCGGAGGGTCATGCAGCGATCCGGGTTGGAATGGTCGACGACCATCGGTCCCCGATCTGGGGAATCGAACGAGTGTTGGACCCGGTTTCGGACATCTCGTTGGTCTGCTCGGCGACGACGGTTGCCGGCGTGCTCAGTGTCATGCAGCTCGACGTGGTCCTGCTGGACCTCCGTCTCGACGACGGCACCACGCCTCGCGAGAACGTCAACGCATTGTCGGCGGCCGGAGTGGCCACCGTCGTGTACACCTCTGGAGAGCATCCGGCGCTGTTGAGATCGGCGGCGCGCGCCGGAGCGCTCGGCGTGGTGCTCAAGTCGGCGGACGAGTCGGTCATCATCGACGCCATCCGGGCGGCCGCCGACGGCCGGGCGGTCCTCACCACAGAATGGGCTGCCGCCATAGACGGCGACCCCGAACTGGCGACTGTCGACCTGTCGCCTCAGTTGCAGAAAGTGTTGGCGCTGTACGCGTCCGGCGAGACGTCGGCCCGAGTCGGGGCTGCTCTCGGGGTCTCCGCGGAGACGGTCAACGAGTACCTCAAGCGGATTCGCCAGAAGTATGCGGACGCCGGGCGGCCGACGCGCACCAAGGTGGATCTCTTCAAGCGTGCCGTCGAAGACGGATGGCTCCCGGTGCCGCAGCGGTACCGGCACGAGGGACGGTCAACACCCGACGGGGCCTGGGGGCGAACGAAACATGGCTGACGGCATGGCCGCGGGAGTCGAGTCCCCATTTCTGGGTCTACCGACAGTTACTACGCCGTCTTAACGTTGAAACAGATTGATTTGGGGCGTCGGGGACACACGAGATAGCGCCGGTCTGAACAGGGGATGGGAACAATGACGGTCACTTCAGATATCTTCCGAGCCAGGACGGCGGCCGCACCGCGGCACGGAGTCGTGCCACGGCAACGTTCCAAGCCGGTTGATTACCTGGTTCCCGTCGAGCGCTCAGCGGCAGTGACACGTCCGAGTCTGTCGGACCGGGAGGTCGAGGTTCTGCTCGCCTGGCTAGCCGCCGAGTCCAAAGAAGATGCCGCCGCACGACTCTTCATCTCGGCGTCCACGGTGAGCACGCACCTTGCGCGCATCCGGGCGAAGTACACCGCGGTCGGGCGAAGTGCGCCGACGAAAACCCACCTTTTCGCGCGAGCACTCCAGGACGGTTACACCGGTCTCGACCAGTGGTGAGGCCTGGCCCTCGAATACTGAGCGCTCAGCGCAGGTCGCGTTCGATACGGCCAGGTCCGGTACAGGTCGTCCTGCCAGTAACCCCATGAGTGGGTGCCGGTCGGGCGGAAGTTCACCTCGACCGGGACGTCGAGCGCACGCATACGCTCGACCATCTGCCGGGTGCAGATGTCGATGGCGACCTCGATCCCGCCGCCCACGATCGCCTGGTTCGCCAGCGTGAAACCGTCGCCCGCGATACTCGGGTCGGTCAGCTGCTCGTGGACACCCGGTGCTCCCGTCCCGGTCGTCATGTAGACCTTGCTGCCGCGCAGTTTCGCCGCGTTCAGGTACGGATCGTTGGCTCGCCAGCCGGGACCGTCGAGCGGGCCCCACATGTTGGTCATGTCCGCTTGACCGCGGTCCTCGACGACCAATCGGATGTACTGCTGGCCGGCCGGGTCGCTGGTCCGAGCGCACCCGCTGAAGGCGGCGACGGATCGGTACAACCCGGGGGCGGCGATGGCGAGATTGAGCACCGAGGTCCCCGCCATCGAGATCCCCGCGATCGCGTTGACGCCGGTGGTGTCGAACTCGTCGTCGATCAGGGGCGGCAGTTCCTTCGTGAGGAAGGTCTGCCATTTGTTGCGGCCGAGAGCGGGATCGTCGCGCTGCCAGTCGGTGTAGTACGAGTAGGCGCCACCGATCGGGGTGACGACATAAGCGTGCCGGTCGGCGAAGTACCGCTTGTAGGTGGTCCGTGCGTCCCAGGTCGCGGAGTCCTCCCCGCCACCGGCGCCGTTGAGTAGGTACAGGGTGGGTGCCGGCCGGGTCCGATCCCGTGGCGTGAGCACCGTGACCGGGACCGTGCGGTTCATCGAGGCGGAGTGGACGAGCAGCGTCACCTGCTGCGGGTCATCGGTGTAGGAGTCGACGACGCGGGAACCGTCGGGGGACGACGGGGTGGCGGCCGCCGGCGCCCCGGGAGCGGTCGCGAGGCCCGCGATGACCGCACCCACCGTCAGCAACCCGGCGAGGACTCGCCACCCGCCGAGATGTCGCTGCCGCTGTTCCCGACGACCGATTCCGTTCACATCGCACCTACTCGTTCTCGAGATCCCGTCGGATCGGACGCGCCGACGTGCCGGCCCCACAGTCTATGGATCGCCCGCACACAGAAGAACGATACGAGCGGAGATCGCCAGGGCTGTCACCCGAAGGATCGAATTCTCGCCGGCCTAGAGGGCGACCTGGGCGAGGATCGGTGTCGTCGGCTGCGGCGAACCGCCGGCCGGTTCGATGGTGACCGCGAGCACGCTCGACCCGCGCACGTCGTCCACCACCACCGGGGCGGTGTCGTCTCCGGGGATCAGCCCGGCCGGCACCGGCTGCGGTGCACCGCCCACCAGCCACAACTGATACGTGCTGTCGGCCGGGATGGGCGTGCGCAGGTCCCGCAGGAGCGCGACCGCCTGGTCGGCCGATTCGGACGTCACCACCGCGATGGTGCCCCGGTCGTCGGCCAATGGCTCGACGCTCACGGACGCGTCCGCGGCCGTGAGTACCCCGAGCACCTCACGCTGGGAGTCGCTGAGCGCCGTCGACGAGGTGGACGACTCGGGGGCGGTGGTGCGACCGATGAGCACGCCTGCCCCCAGCGCCACGGCCACGGTCACCGCCGCGGCCGCCAGGATCGCCGTTGCGCGTGCCGGGCGCCGCGCGGTTCCACCCGATCGATGCTGTCCGTGGCGCGAGTCGCGGGGCCGCAATTCGACCGGCGGCGGCGGCGCGAGGTCGCTCTCGCCGGATCGGCCCGTTCCCGCGGGTGCGACCGGCGGGACGGGATCGACCGCGGCGGCCGGGTTCTGCGGGCCCGGATCGATGCCCGAGGGTACGTAGGCCTCCGGGGTCAGCGCCGCACCCTCGAAGACGTGCTGCAGCACCCGGTCCCGGAGTTCGGGCGGTGCGTCGAGCGCATACGTCGTCGCGAAACCCGCCATGGCCGCCTGGATGTCGGCGATCTGGGCGTCGTGTTCCGCCCGCTCGTGGGGTGGAAGTGCGGCGAGTTCTGACTCGACGCGTCTGGTCTCGTCGGGGGTCAGCGCGCCGACGGCGAACAATTCGACGTGGTCGTCGAGCCAGGTGGCCCCGCGGTCCCCGGTCGTATCGGATGTGGTCATTGTGGGATCAGGCGTCCTCGTGCGTCCTCAGGCAGGTTCTCAACCGACGCAGGCCATCTCGAATCCGAGATTTGATGGTGGGCAAGGGGGTATCGGTGTGCCGGGCGACCTCGGGATAGGTCAGGCCCCCGAAATACGACATCTCGATGCAGCTCCGTTGCAGTTCCGTGAGCGTGCCGAGACATGTTCGTAGCGTACGCGCCTCGTCGGTCTGCACAACGACCTCGAGCGGTATGTTCCGCGGTGTCTCCACCGAGACCGCGCCATACTGCGACATGCGCTGTTGCTGGAGCTCCTCGGATCGGACGCGGTCGACGGCCCGCCGATGGGCGATGGTCATCATCCACGTGATGACCGAACCGCGCCCGGGCTGGTACTCGCCGGCCTTCTGCCAGTACTGCAGGTACGCCTCCTGGACGATCTCCTCCGCGTACTGACGGTCCCGCACGACGCGGAACGCGAGTCCGTAGATCCGTGAACTCGTGCGGTCGTACAGCGTGGAGAACGCGGTCCGGTCGCCCGTCGCGGCTGCGGCCAGCAACTCCCGCAGCATCTGTGCTTCGCCCCCGCGTCCGTGGTGCGCGTCGGTGGCCGCGCTGCCATCGTCCGGTGTCACGGTTCCACGGTAACGAAGACGTAGGGATTTCTCGGGTGATCGTCGATCCCGGGGCTACCGATCGCGAATCCATGGATCACTGACCTGCAGATCACCGGTTGGCGGCGCGGCGGTACAGGATGAGCGAGGCGGGTATGCACACCGCCAGTATGACCAGTGCCGATCCCACCGAGTATCCGACCGCGTGGTCGGCCACCCATCCGGTGGCCTCGGGGAAGGTCGGCGGTGCCTCGTTGCCGAAGAGCTGCCGGGACGCGGTCGCCACTGCCGTCACCGGATTCCACTCGGCGATCGCGCGCAGCGGACCCGGCAGGCTCTGGGCGGAGATGAACGCGCTCGACAGGAACGTGACCGGGAACATCCACAAGAACCCGATGCTCTGTGCGGCTTCGACATTCGGCGCGGCGAGACCGGTCACCGCACCCACCCACGCCATGGCGAGCGCGAACAGTCCGATGATGCCGAAGGCGAGGGCGGCGTCGCCGGCACTGCCCTGGACCCGCCAGCCGATGGCGAGCCCGCACGCGACCATCACCGCGAGGCCGACGACGCCCAGGAGCATGTCCGAGGTGACACGGCCGCTGATGACGCCCAACCGGGACATCGGTAGCGACCGCAGCCGGTCGACGATGCCGTCGGAGGTGTCGTTGGCCAGGCCGACCGTGGTGAAGGCGGCGTTGAAGACGACGGTCTGCGTGAAGATGCCGGCCATCAGGAATTCCCGGTAGGAACCCCCGCCGAAGGTCGCGCCGAAGACGTAGGCGAACAGGAAGACGAACATCAGCGGCTGGATGGTGGCACTGATGAGCAGGGTGGGAATTCGCTTGACGGTGAGCAGGTTCCGCTCGACCAGCACTGCGGTGTCAGTGAGCATGGAGTCGATCCGTTCGGGTCGTCGGGGCGTGGGAGAGATCGGGATCGGCGTCGGCCACCGTCGGGATGACGGTGGTCTCGGCATCGGCCGTGGCCGATGTTTCGCCGTGGTCACTGCCGCCATCGTTGTCCGGCGTGTCCCGCTCCGTGAGGGCCAGGAACACATCGTCGAGGGTCGGCGTCGCGACGGTGGCGTCGACGACGACGATTCCGACGGCGTCGAGCGCCCGGACGGCGGCGACCGCGCTGCGGCTCCCGTCGCTGACCGGCAGGGACCACCGTGAGTTGTCGGTGTGTGCCGGGTCGGGGCGATCCGACTCGTCGAGTCGTTCGGGCATGCCGAGTCCGACCTCGGCGAGGGTCGTGGCGACCAGCTCGTCGTGAGCGGTCCCGTCCGAACGCACCTCGATGGTGAGGATCGACGCACCGGTGGAGGCCTTGAGGTCGGCGGCACTGCCCTGGGCCCGGATCGTCCCGTGGTCGATGACGGTGATCTCGTCGGCCAGGGCGTCGGCCTCTTCCAGATACTGCGTCGTGAGCAGGACCGTCGCGCCGTTCGCGACCTGTTCGGTGATGACCTCCCACATCTGGCGTCGCCCACGGGGATCCAGCCCGGTCGTCGGTTCGTCGAGGATGACCAGGGACGGTCGGTTGATCAGGGCGCCGGCGAGATCGAGCCGCCGGCGCATGCCGCCGGAGTAGGTACGCATCGGGCGGTCGGCGGCGTCCTGCAGGGCGAGGTCGGCGATCAGTTCGCGCGCCCGTGCCGAGGCCTCGCCCCGGGAGAGTCCGTACAGCTGACCGACCATCCGCAGGTTCTCGAAGCCGGTCAGGTTCCCGTCGACGGCGGCGTACTGCCCGGACACGCCGATGATCTTGCGGGCTGCGCCGGGATCGGCGAGCGCGTCGACACCGTCGACCACGACGCTGCCCTCGTCGGGCTTCATCAGCGTCGCCACCGCGCGGACGGTGGTGGTCTTGCCGGCTCCGTTGGGGCCGAGCAGCGCGTGCACGGTGCCGGCGGGCACGGTCAGGTCCAGGCCGTTGAGGGCATGGACGCGGCGACCCCGGCCGAACAGCCCGGTGCGGAACGTCTTTCGCAGGCCGCGCAGCTCGAGGGCGTTGCGGGCGGGGGAGACGCCATCGGTGGACGTCTCGCCGGGAGTCGTGACCGGACCGGACGGCGACGCCGTGGTCCCCGGAGTGGTTTCGGCCGACGTGGTGTCAGCCATACTGTGCCGCCCCATGTGTGACCTCCCTTTCACTGTTCTGCGAACGTTCCATCGCGCGGATCAGGCTGGCGGGCCGCATGTCTCGCCAGTTCTCCTCGACGTACTCGAGGCACTCGTCGTGACCCGACGGACCGAACACGACGGTCCAACCGTCGGGGACGGGGGCGAAGTCCGGCCACAAGGAATGCTGGTTCTCGTGATTGACGAGGACGCGGAAGGTCCCCGCGGTGTCGTCGAACGGGTTCGTCATGATTCCTCCTCCTGTGCTGCGATTCCCGGTGTGCCCGGGTCTGATTCGATCGGGCCTGATTCGATTGCGGTCAGCCACTCGGAGACGTTCTCCGGCAGCAACATGCGTGCGTGGGTGCTGGTCGCCTGGACCTCGACGACGCGACCGGTGACCTTGCTGCGCCAGTCGGCGACCGCCGGCGGGCCGTCGTGCGCGTCCACGGTCGCGGTGACGAAGGTGAGGTCGCCGTCGAAGACCCGGGGTCGCCAGTTCCGGGCGAGTGGGGACGCGTGGCGGAACACCTCGTGCACGGTCGTGAGCGTCTCCTCGGACAAGCCGCCGAGCGCGCCGCCCGCCGCGGAGATGACGCGGAACGCGTCCGCGACCGAAGGCTCGGTGCCCTCCTCGCCACCGTCGGGGACGTCGAGTCCGAACTCGCGCATGAGTTCTGCGATCGACGCCTCGGTGTCGAGGTCGGGCCGTTCGGCGACGACGTAACTGTCGAGCACGACGAGTTGCTCGACGGTCTCGCCGGCCTCCTGGAGTTGCACGGCCATCTCGTGGGCGATCAACCCGCCCAGCGACCATCCGAGCAGGTGGTACGGCCCCTCCGGTGACACCGTGCGCAGCTTCGCCACGTACACCTGGGCGAGGTCGGCGATCGTCTGCGGGCACGGATCACCGGCGAACGCCGGGTGCTGTAGGCCGTAGACCGCGCGGTCGGCAGGCAGGTGGGGCAGCAGGGAGGTGAAGCTCCAGGACAGTCCGATCGCCGGGTGGACCACGAAGAGCGGTGGGGGAGCATCGCTTCCGGCGTCGCTGCTGGTGCGGCGCAACGGCAGGAGGGTGTCGAGACCGGAGGCCGACGGTCCGGTGTCCCCGTCGGAGTGCGCCCCTCCGTCGAGCAGCTCGGCGAGTTCGGCGGGACTCGGGGCCCCGAACAGCGATTGCGCCGCCAGGTGCTGTCCGGTGAGCTCGCTCAGCTTGCCGGTCACGGCGGTGGCCATCAGGGAGTTGCCACCCAGGTCGAAGAATCCGTCGTCGGCACCGATGGCATCGAGGTCGACCTCGAGCACCTCCGCGAAGACGCGGGCGATGGTCGTCTCGGTCCCGGGGGCCGGCGCCCGGCCCGAGGCGGAGACGGCCGGGGTCGGCAGCGCCGCGCGGTCGAGTTTGCCGGTGGGGGTCAGCGGAATGTTCTCGAGCACGGAGACGGACACCGGCACCATGTGCCGCGGCAGCCGTCGTCCCACCCGGCGCCGCAGGTCGGCGGGATCGGGTTCGTGCCCGCGCGTCGCGGTCACGTAGCTGCGCAGGATCGCCTGGGCCCCGGTGCCGTCCACGAGTGTCACGGCGAAGTCGACGTCGGGTTCGGCGGCGAGCGCGTCGTCGATCTCACCCAGTTCGATGCGGAATCCGCGGACCTGCACCTGGGAATCGCTGCGGCCGACGTAGACGAGCTGCCCGTCGTCGGTCCAGCGGACCAGATCGCCGGTGCGGTACATCCGTTGGCCGGCGAACCTGGGCCCGGTGACCATCGGAGCCGGGACGAACCGGACCGCGGTGAGGCCGGGCCGACGGTGATAACCGCGCGTGAGCTGCACGCCGGTCAGGTACAGGTCGCCGGTGACGCCGGGCGGCACCGGGTGCAGCCGATCGTCGAGGACGAGCGCGCCGACGCCGTTGTTCGGCGTGCCGATCGTCAGCGGCGTGTTCGGGGTCAGCGACCGGCTGCCGGTCGTGATGATCGTCGTCTCGGTGGGTCCGTAGACGTTGATCATCGTGCGACCGGGCGACCAGCGCCGCACGAGGTCGGTTCCGTAGGCCTCGCCACCGACCGCGAGTGCGCGCAGTGACGGCACGGCGGCGGGATCCATGCTGGCCACCGCGGCGGGGGTGATGAACGCATGCGTCGCCTGGCGCGCCCTGATCACATCGCTGAGCGCGGTGCCGCCGTAGACGTGGGGTTCGACGATGGTCAGTGCCGACGAACCGGCCAGCGCGAGCAGCATCTCCAGCAGGGAGGCGTCGAAACTCGGTGAGGCGAAGTGCAACACGCGGGACGTGGGTCCGGGGTTCATCCGTTCCGCGAGTTCGTCGTGCACCGCGCGCAACCCGCTGTGCGGGACCAGGACGCCCTTGGGCTTACCGGTCGATCCCGACGTGTAGATGATGTACGCCAACTGATCCGGGCGGATCGTCGACGCCCGCTCGGCGTCGGTGATCGGCGCCGGCGAGGAGTGCTTCATGCGGGTCCGGGTCGACGCGGCGTCCAGGACGAGGGTCGGTATCTCGCTCCCGGCCGAGCTCTCCGCGATGCGTTCCCACGACGACGAGGTCGTCACGACCAGCTGCGCGCCGCTGTCGCCGAGCATGTGCGCGATGCGGTCGGCGGGATACTCGGGGTCGATGGGAACGTATGCGGCGCCGGCCTTCACGATCGCCCAGATCGCCACCAGGGAGTCGATGGAACGGCTGATCGCCATCGCGACCACCGGTTCGCGGGACGACCGGACGTCGGGACCCTCGGTCCCCGGCTCGTCGTCCGAGCGCGAGTAGGCCCCCACCCCGCGGCCCAGGAGGACCCGGGCCAGCCGGTTCGAGCGTGCGTCGAGTTCGGCGTAGGTGAGCGTCTCAGGGCCCTCGCCGTCCGCGGTGGGCTGCCCGATCGCGGCGAGCCCGTCGGGGTGCCGCCGCACCGCATCGGCGATCAGCACGTCCAGCGTCGTCGGTGCGTTGCCGCGCGGTCCGAGAGCGGGGGTGCGCTCGGCCACCTCGAGGGGGTCGGTGATGCGGATGTCGCCGATCGCGCGTCCGGGGTCGCCGAGCATGCCGCGCAACACGCGCATGAGCCGCGTTCCCAGCATCTGGGCGTCGTCGTGGCCGTATCGCGCCGCGTCGTAGGTGATCTGGACGGCGGCGTCGGTGTCGGAGTCGGTCGCGCCCAGGCCGGTGACGGTGAACTGCAGGTCGAACTTGGCTGCGAGGGACTCGAATTCGGCCACCTCGGCCATCAGGTCGTCGTCCATCGGAACGGCGGTCCCGGCAAGGGAATCCGCACCGCCCACCGGGGTCGGCGCGCCACCGGCGAAGTCGTGCACCGACAACGCCACCTGGAAGAGCGGGTGTCGACCGTGCGCGCGTTCGGGATTGAGCGCGGTCACGATGTCGTCGAAGGGCACCCCGCGGTGATCGAGGGCGTCGATGTCGGTGTCGCGGGTCCGGCGGACGAGTGCGGCGACGGTCTCCGCGCTGCGCAGGTGGCTGCGCAGCGGCACCATGTTGACGAACATGCCGACCACGCCGCTGTAGTCGCGGTCGACGCCGGTCATACCGGTGCGGTTGTCGACCGGACTGCCGATGACCAGGTCGTCGCCGACGCCCAGACGGTGCAGCAGGATCGCCAGTGCGGTATGCAGGACGGAGAACGGCGTCGTCGACTGTTCGCGGGCGAAGGCGGTCAGTCCCGCCCGGGTGTGTGCCGGGAGCGGCAGACTCACCGACCGGGCACCGGAACCGCGTCTGCCGCCGCCGACCGGTTCGACCGTGCTCTCGGCGGGCGCACCCGCGAGGTGTTCGGTCCAGAATCCCAGCTCGTCGGTCGCCGCGGGCGCTGTCGCACTTTCGACGGCGTGGTCGCGGTAGTCGAGAGCGGCCGCATCCCAGGTGTCGGCGCGGCCGGCGCGTCGTTCTCGGTAGGCCTGCGCCAGGTCGCCGACGAGGGTCGGCAACGACGCGCCGTCGGCGGCGATGTGATGCACGACGAGCAGCAGGATGTGCGTCGCGGTCTCGCCACGCGCACCGGGGTCCGCGACGACCGTGGCACGCAGCGGCGCCTCGGTGGTCGGGTCGATGGGCGTCGACGCGAGGCGCGCGATCTCGCTCATCAGTGCGTCGGGGTCCGCGGGGAGGACGGGGGTCAGCGAGCCGACGACGGCCGCGGGATCGTCGAGCACCCGGCCCGTCGGTGTCCCGTCGACCGCCTCGAAGACCGTCCGCAGGCTGGTGTGCCGGGCGACGACATCGGTGAGTGCGCCGCGGAGGGCCGCGAGATCGATGTCCCCGGTCAGTCGCAGGACGAAGGGCATCAGGTATTCGGTCGACGCGGGGTCGGCCGCCGCCAGCGACCACAGGCGGCGCTGGACCGGCGCGAGCGGGAATGTCTCCCGTCGGACCGGGCGACCCGACGACTCGTCGGACTCCGCGGTCGGTGCCCAGTCGGCCGGCAGGCTGATCAGGTCCGCGAGGGCTTCGGCGGTCGGGTGGTCGAAGACGTCCCGGACGCGGAGGCGGCCGTCGGCCGACACCCGGTTGATCCGACTGACCAGGGTGGTCGCCTGCAGCGAGGTGCCACCCAGCAGGAAGAAGTCGTCGGTGGCACCGATCTCCTCGCGAGCGAGGCCGAGCACGTCGGCGACGATGCCGACCAGCGCGGTCTCGGCATCACCGCGCGGTGCGCGACCGACGGACGACATGCTGCTCGCCGACGGCTCCGGCAGTGCCCGCCGGTCGAGCTTGCCGTTGCCGGTCAATGGGATCTCGTCCAGCACGACGATCGCGGACGGGATCATGTGGCGCGGCAGGCGGCTGCGGACCGACTCCAACACCTGTGCGGTGTCCACTGTTTCCGGGGCGTCTGCGGACTCGGGGTCGCCGGCCGCCCCGGCGGAGCGCGTCACGTAACCGACCAGGGTGGCCGATGCGCTCTCGCCGCGGACGACGGTGGTGGCGAAGTCGATTCCGTCCACGGCCGCCAGTGCCGCACTCACCTCGTCGAGTTCGATGCGGAAACCGCGGACCTTCACCTGGTTGTCACTGCGACCGTGGTAGGTCAGCGCGCCGTCGGCGTCGCGGTGCACGATGTCACCGGTGCGGTACATGACGGCGCCGTTTCCGTCGGGGGAGGCCACGAACCGGCCGGCGGTCAGGCTGCGCCGCCCCAGGTAGCCCCGTGCCACTCCCGGCCCGGTGAGGTAGAGCTCGCCGGGGACGTGGTCGGGCAGCGGGCGCAACCGGTGGTCGAGGACGAGTGCGGTGCATTCGTGGACCGGCGTGCCGATGGTGATCGGCTCACCCGGGTGCAGCGGCGCCGACATCGTCGCGACGATGGTCGTCTCGGTCGGTCCGTAGGAGTTGATGTAGCGACGGCCGGTTCCCCAGCGCGCCACGAGTTCCGGAGTGCTGGCCTCGCCGCCCACGCCGAGGGTCCGAAGGTGGGGGAGCGGATGGGGTGCCGCGGCGGCGAGGGCCGACGGCGTGATGAACGCGTGGGTGACCTCGCGCTCGTCGAGGAACTCGACGAGTTCGTCGCCGCCGTAGATCGTCGTCGGTGCCACCACCATCGTCGCGCCGGACTCGACAGCGAGGAGGAACTCCAGCATCGATGCGTCGAACGAGGGGGAGGCGAACAGCAGGGTGCGATCGCCGGGGCCGACCTCGTACCGCTCCCGCTGGGTCTGGGCGAATGCGGCCAGGCCGCGGTGGGACACGCTGACGCCCTTCGGTTTTCCGGTGGAGCCGGAGGTGTAGACGATGTAGGCGATCGAATCCGGGTGCCGGGCCGGGGGCCGGAAGCCAGCGCGCTCGCCGGTGCGCAGATCCTCCGGGGTCAGCCACCAGATGTCGTGCGGCACATCGCGACGGTGGTCGGCGCTGCTGATGCCGAGGATGGCGCCCGAATCGGCGATCATGTGGGCGATCCGCTCGGCCGGATAACGCATGTCGACCGGCAGTGCGGCCGCGCCCGCCTTCGTCACGGCCCACGTGGCGATCACCGATTCCAGGCTGCGATCGACGGCGATCGCGACCACGTCCTCGGTTCCGACCCCGAGATCGCGCAGGGTGAGTGCCCAGCGCGCGGAGATCCGATCGATCTCGGCGTAGGTGAGCGTGCGGTCTCCGTCCTCGACCGCCACGCGATCGGAGTGGTCGATGACGGTGTCGGCGAGAATGTCGGCGAGATGCCGCGGCTCGATCGAGCGGTGGTCGCGCACAGCCGGATCGGCGGTGGCCGCGAGATCAGCGGCCCCGGCGAGGTCGTCGAGCGGTGTCGACGGATCCGCGGCGACCTCGCGTGCGAGATCGACGAACATCCGGGCCAGTTCGCTGACGCGCTCGTGCGTGTGGACATCGGTCGCATAGGTGAACCGCGCGCGCCCATTGCGGATTCGCAGTTCGAGGTCGAACCGGGCGGCCGCGGTCTCGATCTCCTCGGCGACGACCTGCAGGCCGGGCAGATCCACCCTGGTGTGGTCCGGTTCGAGGGTGTCAGAGACCCCGGCGTCGAACGCCAGCGCGATCTGGAATATCGGATGCCGGTCCGTGCGAGGCGGATTGAGCATCGAGACGATCTGCTCGAACGGCATGTCGGCGCCCGCCAGCGCGTCCAGATCGCGGCTGCGGACGGAGTCGAGCAGGGCCGCGAACCCCTGGCTCCCGTCGACCGGGGTCCGGAGGACGACCGAGTTCACGAACATGCCGACGATGTCGGCGAGCCGGGGATCGGCGCGTCCGGCGACGGGTGTGCCGATCACGATGTCCGACGCCGAACCGGCGACATGAACCTGCGGGTCGGCGTTCAGCCGATGCAGCAGCGCGGCGAACACCGCATGCACGCACATGAATTCGGTCGCCCGGCCGCCGCCCAGTGCGGACAGGCGGCTGCGTAGTTCGGCGTCGAAGTCGACCTCGACCACGCCCGCGGTGCGGGCGGACCCGCTCGGCGCGTCGGGCACGAGGATCGGACCGACATCGATCCCGTCCAGGTCCAGTCGCCACCGGTCGGCCAGATCGGTTCGGGTCTCGAGGTGATCGGCCTGCCAGCGCAGGTAGTCGCGATAGTCCAGGGCCGGCGGAGCGGCGGTGACCGCGGCTTCGGTACCGTTCTCGGCCGCCGTCCGCAGTTCGGCGTAGGCGGTGGTGATGTCGCGGTGCAGCGGCACCATGGACCAACCGTCGGCAGCGATGTGGTGGATGACAAGGGTCAGCTTGTGATGCGCGGTGTCACTGTCGATCCGGTGCAGTGCGACGCGCAGCGGTACGTCGACGGTCAGGTCGAACGGGCGACGCGCCAGCGCCTGCGCCTGGGCCGGCCACTCCGCCGAAGTCGTCTCGACGACG
This sequence comes from Gordonia hongkongensis, assembly GCF_023078355.1. Classification (NCBI taxonomy): domain Bacteria; kingdom Bacillati; phylum Actinomycetota; class Actinomycetes; order Mycobacteriales; family Gordoniaceae; genus Gordonia; species Gordonia hongkongensis. The sequence continues at coordinate 3,980,369 of NZ_CP095552.1, read as the reverse complement.
GTGAGTTCGGTCTGCACCTCGTCGGTGGAACGTACGTCCAGGTCGGGGCGCCCGTCGTGCTCGGGGTAGACGGTGCGCAGCATCTCGTGTCGGTCGACGGCGTATCGGAGCGCGCCGGAGAGGGCGTCCACGTCGAGATCGCCACGGAGATCCAGCGCGAAGGCGATGGCGTAATCGGCTGTCGACGAACCGTTGTCGTTGTCGGCTCGACCCGGATCGGCGTCAGCACCGCCCGCGAGCTGGTTGAGGAACCAGAGCTGCTGCTGCGCGGGTCCCGGTTGCGCGGGGCTGTCCGGATCGTGCCGGAGGTCGGCGAGCGTCCGCGCCTCGACGAGGGCGGTGTCACCCTCGTCGGCGCCGCCGAGCCGGGCGATGCCGGCGACGGTCGAGTGGTCGAAGACCTCGCGGACGGGGACTCGTCGCCCGGTGAGATTCTCGAGTGCGCCGACGATCTGGGTCGCCAGCAACGAGTTGCCGCCGAGGTCGAAGAAGTCGTGATCGCGGCCGATGGTGCCGCGTTCCAGCTCGAGACGCTCGGCGATCAGATCGGCGACCGCCTGCTCCAGGGGGTTGCGCGGCGCGACGAACGCCACGTCGCCGTCCACCGATCCCGGCTCCGGCGCGGGCAGTGCCCGGAGGTCGACCTTGCCGATCGGGGTCGTGGGGATCTCGTCGAGCTCGATGATCGTCGACGGGATCATGTGCCGGGGCAGGCGCTGCGCCAATCGGTCTCGCACCGCGGCGGCCTGCCCGTGGGCGCCCGCGGTCACGGTCACGTAGGACACGAGATGGGCGCGGTCGCCCTCGCCATGCGTGGTGGTGACCGCCGCCCGCACCGACTCGTCAGCGACCAGGGCGGCGTCGATCTCACCGAGTTCGATGCGGTGCCCACGGATCTTGGTCTGATGGTCGGCCCGCCCGCGGAACTCGAGTTCGTGATCGGAGGTCCACCGGACCAGGTCGCCGGTTCGGTACATGCGCTCGCCGGGATCGCCGTAGGGGTTGGCGATGAAGCGCTTGGATGTCAGCGGTCGGACGCCGTGGTACCCGCGGGCGAGATGCTCACCGGCGATGTACAACTCGCCGATCGCGCCGGGGGCGACCGGACGCAGGCGCTCGTCCAGGACCAGCGCGGAGATGCCGCGGATGGGCCGGCCGATGGTCAGCGTCGTGTAGTCGGGACTGATCGGCGGCGACACCGCGGCCACCACGGTGGTCTCGGTGGGACCGTAGGCGTTGAACAGCTTCGGGCCGGTCGACCAGGTGCGGACCACCTCGGAGTTCGGGTGCTCGCCGCCGATGACGAGAACCTCGAGATCGGGGACGTCGTCCGGCGTCATGGTGGTCAGTACCGACGGGGTGAGGAAGGCATGCGTGATCCGCGCATCGCGCATCAGCTCGGCGAGCTCGGTGCCGCCGACGATGCCCGGCGGCACGATGTGCATGGTCGACCCGGCGGAGATCGCCATCAGGATCTCGAGTACCGACGCATCGAAACTCGGCGACGCCATGTGCATCGTCCGACTGGTGGGCGTGATCCCGTACTGCGTGACCTGTTGCGCGCCGAAGTCGGCGAGTCCGCGGTGGCTGACGACGACGCCCTTGGGCGTGCCGGTGGTCCCCGATGTGTAGATCAGGTAGGCGGGCTGGTCGACGTCGAGGACGCCTCGGCGCTCCGAGTCCGCGATGGGCTCCGTTGATTCTGCTTCGATCCAGTCGCGGATCGCGGGGTCGTCGAGGACGACTGTGCTCAGAGCGGGCCCGGCGCCGGGATCGGACGACCGATCGGTGACGAGCAGTCGTGCGCCCGAGTCGGTCAGCATGTGTTCGATGCGGCCGGACGGATACGCGGGATCGACCGGGAGCCAGGCGGCTCCGGTGCGGGCGATCGCCCACATCGCGACAATCCACTCGACACTGCGCGGAAGTGCCACGGCCACATGGTTTTCAGGTCCGGCGCCACCGTCGATGAGCGCCCGCGCCAGCTGGTTCGACGCCGCGTCGAGTTCGCGGTAGGTCAGCGACCGGGTGCCGTCGGTGACCGCCACGCGGTGCGGCGAGGACTCCGCGGCCGCCGACAGCAGCCGGGTGAGGTGTTCGACCGGACGGCGGCCTTCGCCGACTGCCGGGACGAGATCGAGACGCTCGTGCAGGTCGAGCACCGGCAGGTCGCCGATCGGGGCGCTCGGGTCCGCGGTCGCCGCCTCCAGCATGCGGACCAGGCGCGAACCCAGTCCGGCCACCGTGTCCCGGTCGAAGAGAGCGGTGGCGTAACCGATCTCGAGGGTGAGGCCGGCGGGCTCGCCGGTCGCCCCGCGCACCTCGGTGAACGTGAACTGCAGATCGAAGGTGGTGCGACCGGTGTCCACGCGGGATGCGGTCGCCGAGAGCCCGGCGAAGTCGAGCCGGATGGCGGAACGGTCCTCCAGGGCCATCGACACCTGGAAGTACGGGTGGACATTGCCCGAACGGGCCGGGTTCAGTTCGGTCACCAGTCGGTCGAACGGCATGTCGGCGTTGTCGAACGCGTTCAGATCGGTGTCCCGGACATGTGCCACCAGGTCGGCGAACGGCAGGTCCTTGTCGACGACGGTGCGCAACGCCAGCGTGTTGACGAACATGCCCACGAGGTCGTCGAGGTCGGCGTCGCCGCGTCCGGACACCGGTGTGCCGATGATGACGTCCGAGGACTGCGCGAGGGAACGGAGCAGGAGCGACACCGAGGCGTGGAGCACCATGAAGACCGTGGCGTCGGCCTCGGTCGCGATGGTCCGGATCGCGCCGTAGGTGTCCGGGTCGATGGTCGAGGTCACCGACGATCCGGACCGACCGGTCACCTCCGAATCCCGGCCTCGGGGACGGTCCAGGGGCAGCTCGGTCTCGCCCGGCGCCCCGTCGAGGGTGTCCCGCCAGAACTCGAGTTCGGCCGCGGCATGCGGACTCTCGTCGAGCCATGCGTGACGTGCGGCGCTGGTCTGCGAGTAGGAGACCGGCAGCTGCGACCATTCGGGCTCGGCGCCGTCGCGGCGGGCGCGGTAGGCCGTGGCCAGGTCGCCGGCGAGGGGGGCCAGCGACCAGCCGTCGGCCGCGATGTGATGGACGACCATCGTGAGTCGATGATCGTCGTCGGCGGTTCGGACGAGGCGCGCACGGACGGGGATCTCGGCGGCCAGATCGAAGGGGAGCGAGGCGAAGTCGCGGTCTGGGCACTGGGCGACGTCACCGGTCGCGAGGACCGGCAGGTCGACGTCGACCGCGTCCGGGTCGATCGCGGAGATGCATGCCACACCGTCGATCTCGGCGACGACGCTGCGCAGCGGCTCGTGTCGGCGGACGACGTCGATCAGGGCCGTCCGGAGTGCGTCGGTGTCGAGTGCGCCGACGAAGCGGACGGTGAACGGCATGTTGTAGGTCGCCGAGGACGCGGAGTCCAACCGTGTCGCGAGCCACAGCCGATGCTGGGCCGGGGACAGCGGCACGGCTCCGGAGACGGTCCGCCCGGCGGTGTCGTCGGAGGGGACCGAGGCGGAGCCGACGGCCGGCTCATCAGTGTCGACGCCCAGGTCGGAGAGGGCCGCTACTAGGCCGGCGAGGTCGTCGGCGTCGAACACCGTACGGATCCCGATCCGATGGCCGGTGGCGCGAGACAGCCGCGAGGCCATCCGTGTCGCCGACAGTGACGTCCCGCCGATCTCGAAGAAGTTGTCGCTCAGCGACACCGACGCCGGAGCCGTGGCGGGAGCCTCGTTCGCCACCTCGTCGGACATGCCGTCGCGCAGGTCGAGCACATCGGCGACGGTCGCCACGACGAAGCGCTCGAGCGCGGTACGCGCGGGGACGAACTCGCGGTGGGTCCGCAGGTCGGGCCGCGGCAGCGCACGGCGGTCGAGCTTGCCGTTGGCAGTGGTGGGCAGTGCGTCGAGGACCATGATCGCGGTGGGGATCATGTGATCCGGTAGCGCGGTTCGGAGTTCGGCGCGCAGGTCCTTGTCGGTGAGTCCGGTGCCGGTGACGTAACCGACGATCGTGGGCTCACCGGCGACCAGATCGTCCCGGATGACCACGCCCGCGGCGGTCACGCCGTGCAGCCGGCTGAGGGTCGACTCGATCTCGCCGAGTTCGACCCGCTGGCCGCGGATCTTGACCTGTGAGTCGGTGCGACCGAGGTACTCCAGCTCGCCGGAGGCGTTCAGACGGACGAGATCGCCGGTGCGGTAGAGCCGTTCGCCCGGCACGGCCGGCGAGGCGACGAACCGTGATGCGGTCAGGTCCGCGCGGGAGCGATAGCCGCGGGCCAGCTGGATGCCGCCGAGATAGAGTTCGCCGATCGCGCCGGGCGGTTGCGGCCGCAGGCGGTGGTCGAGCACGTGGACACCGGTGTTCCACACCGGGGAGCCGATCGGGATCACCGGGACGTCGGCGCGGCAGTGGTCGTGGTGGGTGACGTCGATCGCGGCCTCGGTGGGGCCGTAGAGGTTGTGGATCGGAGCGGACGTCAGCATCGCGGCGGCACCGACCGTCGCGGGAGTCAGAGCCTCACCGCTGGTGAAGATGCGGCGCAGGCTCGTCAGCTCCGATGCATCGTCGGCGTCGAGTGCCGCGGTGAAGGCGGCGAGCATCGAGGGCACGAAATGCAGTGTCGTGACGCGGTGTTCGGCGATCACGTCACGCAGATACCAGGGGTCGCGATGACCGTCGGCAGTCGGTACGACCAGTGCCGCGCCGGTGGTGAACGGCCAGAAGAACTCCCAGACCGACACGTCGAAGGTGGACGGGGTCTTCTGCAGCACCCGGTCGTCCGGTGCGAGCTCGTAGCGGGCCTGCATCCACGCGAGGCGGTTGACGATGGCGCGGTGGGTGATGACCACGCCCTTCGGCTTGCCGGTGGAACCGGAGGTGAACAGCACGTACGCGGCCGTGTCGGGGCCCGGGGGCGTTGTCGCCGCGGCGACCCCTTTGTCGGCACGCAGTTCGGCCAGCACCGTGTCGGTGATGACGAGGTCGGGGGCGGCCACCTCGAGGATGTGCCCGAGCCGGTCGGCCGGCTCGGCCGGGTCGATCGGCAGGAATGCGCCGCCGGCACGGATCACCGCGTGCAGCGCCAGGATCTGGTCCGTGCTGCGGGGCAGCTGAACGCCGACGACGCTCTCCGGACCGATCCCGCGCCGGGTGAGTGCCGCCGCGAGCTGCGTTGCCGCGTCGGTGAATTCGCGATGGGTGAGTGATCGCCCGTCCTGCGCGTCGGTGAGCGCGGTGTCGTCGGGGTGGGCCCGGGTCGCGTCGTCGAGCAGGTCGACGAGGGTGGTGGTGCCGTGGTCGACCCGTTCCCCGGTCATGCGCTCGGGTAGCGCTTCGCGTTCGGCGTCGGTCAGGAGGTGCAGGTCCGACATCCTCGTGTCGCCGGGCGCACCGACGAAGGCGGTCACGAAGTCGACGAGACGACGGTGGTGGGTGGTGATGTCGTCGTCCGGGTAGATGTTCGGATTCGCCTCGAGGTCCAGGGTCATCCCGCCGTCGAGGCTGTCGTACACGTTGACCGACAGGTCCTCGATCGGTCCGGTGGACAGGACGTGCAATTCGCCCTTGAGCGGGCCGAAGTCGATGTGCTGGAAGAACAGCATGACGTTGACGAGCGGGCCGAAGAAGCCACGCCGCGCCCCCGCTGCCCCGAGGATCTGGGAGGTGATGTCCTCGTGCCGGAACTTCTGGTGCCGGACGGCGGCCTTGATCTCCGCGTTGACCGATTTCAGGAGATCGGTCACGGTGGCGGAATCGTCGTGGAGCGCGATACGCAACGGGACGACGTTGGAGGTCAGACCCGCCGAGGTGCGCAGCACGTCGCGGTCGCGGGCCGCGACCGGCAGGCTCAGCATGGCCTCGTCGCGGTCGGTGTAGCGCGCGACGTAGGCGGCCACCGCAGCGGTGATGACCGACGCCGGCCGGACCCGGTGGCTGTGTCCGAGCTCGCGGATCCGGGCGACGAGGGTGTCGTCGAGGACCGCCGATCGGACGACCGACAACGGCGCGGCCGGAGCGGAAAGGCTGGTGAGAGTGGTCATCTCGGGCATATCGGCCAGATGGGACGCCCAGTGCTCGCGGTCCTCGGCGAACTTGGCGGAGGCACGGTACTCGCGGTCGAACTCGGCGATGTCGACCATCGACGCGGTGTCCGCGATCGGCGGCGGCGTTCCGTTCACGATCGCCGTGTAATGCGAGGCGACACGAAGCATCATGTACATCGCGGCATAGCCGTCGAAGCCGATGTGGTGACCGTGGCAATACCAGATCGAGTGTCCGGGACCCACTTTGAGCAGGTGTGTCTCGAGGATGTTGTCGGCGAAGACGTCGGAGCTGGCACTGCGCCGGCGGTCGATCCAGGCCAGTGCGGCCGCGCGCGGGTCCTCGGCGTCAGAGAAGTCCTGTCGACCCAGCACCACGTGCTGCGACCGGTCGAGAACCATCATCGGTTCGCCGTCGTCGGTCGGGATCAGCCGCAGCAGCGGGGCCTCGGTCTCACTCTCGGTGAGGGTGACAGCACGCTGCATGATGTCCGGATCGACGTCGACGAGTGGGTCGTCACCGCTCTCGCCCTGTGGACCCGATGTGTCGCCGCGGAATTCGACGAACGCGTCGATGGTCATCGGCACGTCCGGCTCGAGCTGCTGGGCGTAGAAGATGCCGCGCTGAGCGGCGGTCATCGGGATCGTCAGGTCGGTGTCGATGTCGGTAGCAACGGTGTTCCGGACCGCGTCGTCTGTGGTCACGCGTGCCTCCCCTGTGAGTGCGTGCCCGCACGGCAGCGTCGAACCCGGCTCGGACTGGGGGATTCGAACTCCGGTCATCGCTCACGGGGCTGGTGGCCCCGAGTCGAGGACTTGCCGTCAGGCCGCAGTTGTCGGACTGAACTGCGGAGCCCGGGGAGCATGGTGACCGTTCGGCTCACGATCGGCAGCCGAGAATTACCCCCGGCGCTGACACGCCCCCCGTGTTTCGCTCCCTTCCGGCTCGCACTGATTGCTCGCCGGACGGGCTTGTGTCTGGTCGATCTCGTCTCATGGGTGCTTCGCGTGGCGGTGCACCCCAGATGGGTCAGTGCGCGGAAAACTTTGCCGGCCCGGCGTCATCCGAAACCCCCGCGCGGTCGCCGGGACCATCGATTTGGCCGGGACCTGGGCATTCCCCTACACTTGTGGGGTTGCCTGCGGCACCGCTGTGTCGCGAATCGGCTCACGAACCCACTGGGGCGGACGGCCCGGGTGTCACAACCTGGTCAAAACCCCAGGCAGGCGTGTGTTCGATGGCAACAGACCGTGTGCGTCGGGTCGGAAATCCGCCGTACATAAGAAGCCAGGTCAAGGAGACTAACGAGTGATTCAGCAGGAATCCCGCCTGCGAGTCGCCGACAACACCGGTGCCAAGGAGATCTTGTGCATCCGCGTGCTCGGCGGTTCCTCGCGGCGCTACGCCGGCATTGGCGACGTCATCGTCGCCACTGTCAAGGACGCCATCCCGGGCGGCAACGTCAAGAAGGGTGAGGTCGTCAAGGCCGTCATCGTGCGCACCACCAAGGAGCGCCGTCGTGCGGACGGAAGCTACATCCGCTTCGACGAGAACGCCGCCGTCATCCTCAAGGGTGAGAGCGACCCCCGCGGAACCCGCATCTTCGGCCCGGTCGGCCGTGAGCTGCGTGAGAAGAAGTTCATGAAGATCGTGTCGCTGGCACCGGAGGTGATCTGACATGAAGGTCCACAAGGGTGACACCGTGATCGTCATCTCGGGCAAGGACAAGGGCGCCAAGGGCAAGGTCATCCAGGCCTTCCCGAAGACCCAGCGTGTCCTCGTCGAGGGCGTCAACCGAATCAAGAAGCACACCGCCGCGTCGGCCAACGAGCGCGGTGCCTCCTCCGGAGGCATCGTGACCCAGGAAGCCTCGATCCACGTCTCGAACGTGATGGTCGTGGACTCCGACGGCAACCCGACTCGCGTCGGCTACCGCGTCGACGAGGAAACGGGCAAGAAGGTCCGGATCTCGCGCAAGAGCGGGAAGGACATCTGACATGACCTCTACTGAACCCAAGATCCAGCCGCGCCTGAAGACTCGCTACCGCGAGGAGATCAAGGACACGCTGAACAAAGAGTTCGAATACCCCAACGTGATGCTGATCCCGGGCGTCGTGAAGGTCGTCGTGAACATGGGCGTCGGCGACGCCGCCCGTGACGCGAAGCTGATCAACGGCGCCGTCGAGGATCTGGCCAAGATCACCGGCCAGAAGCCGGAGATCCGTCGCGCTCGCAAGTCCATCGCACAGTTCAAGCTGCGCGAGGGCATGCCGATCGGTGCGCGCGTCACCCTCCGTGGCGACCGCATGTGGGAGTTCCTGGACCGTCTCGTGTCCATCGCTCTCCCGCGTATCCGCGACTTCCGCGGCCTGTCGGACCGTCAGTTCGACGGCAACGGCAACTACACGTTCGGCCTGAACGAGCAGTCGATGTTCCACGAGATCAACATCGACAACATCGACCGGCCCCGCGGTATGGACATCACCGTCGTGACGTCGGCCACCACGGACGACGAAGGCCGGGCGCTGCTGCGTGCCCTGGGCTTCCCGTTCAAGGACAACAACGTTAAGGACAACTGACATGGCAAAGAAGGCTCTGGTCAACAAGGCCAACAAGAAGCCCAAGTTCGCCGTGCGGGCCTACACCCGGTGCAACAAGTGCGGCCGCCCGCACTCGGTGTTCCGCAAGTTCGGCCTGTGCCGAATCTGCCTGCGCGACATGGCGCACGCCGGCGAGCTGCCGGGCGTGCAGAAGTCCAGCTGGTGACTCTCACCCCCAGGATTTCGTAGCACGAATGCGCTCATGGAGCGCATTCGTGCTACCGATTCCCCAGCGGCCCCATCTCGCTTCGGCGAGGTGGGGCCGTTGTCGTGTCACTGCTGAGCGAGCCACTCCTCGATGAGGTCGGGGACGCTCTCGATCGACGCGGTGAGCGAACGCTGATAGATGCGGTTGACGATGGGATCGGCCATCTTGCCGAACACCCCGCCGAAACCGGTCGAGGACGTGATCCGACACGTCACCCGGACGCCGTCGGAGGTCTCCTCCAAAGAGATGTGCGTGGTGAACGGGAACGGCGCTTCGACGGTCTGGAACTCCGTCTCCTTACAGGTGTCGACGCGGGTGAACTCTCCCCGCCAGTCCACGGTCCGACCGAGGACGGCCGTCTTACCCTTGCACTGAGAGCCGACGGCGAGTGGCCCATCGGACAGCGGAGTGACCTCGACGGTTCCCGGTAGGTAGGCGGTGGTGTGTTCGGGAGCGGACATGTAGTCCCAGACGATGTCGAGTGGTTGCTGGACTGTGACGGATGCGCTGGATTCGGGCATGACGGAACCCTTGGTGTGCGAACGATTGTGGGTCGGCAGGGCCGGAGCCACGCCGCACACCGTCTCGGGGCGGGTGGTGCACGGTCCGAACGAGATGCATCCGCCGGTCAGAGTACTCCCCGTCGGCCCGAAGGCTACGTCCGAATTGTCCCCGATTCGTATGTCTAACAAAGACTTTCATGACCGTCGTCGTCATGGATTTCTCCGTCGGAGATCGATCGCTCGTGGACTGATGCCCGACATCGCACTCCTCGGACCGCGTCGTCGTCAGCGGGTGGCGGCCCATTCGTCGACCAGGCGCGGCAGCTTCTTCGCGTTCGCGGCGAGCGATCGCTGATACGCGCGGATCGCCAGCGCGTCGGCGAGCTTCCCGACCGCCCCGCCGACGCCGGCGTTGCGGATGCGATAGGTGAGTTCGACGCCGCGACCAACCTCCGCGAACGTGGCCGAGATGGCGAACTCGAGCGGTGACTCCGTGGAGGAGAACTCGGTGGCGGTGTGCGCATCCACCCGCGTGAACTCGCCGGTCCACTCGACGGCGCGGCCGAGCCCCTTCATCTGGCCGCGCCAGACGGTCCCGACCGAGACCGGCCCGTCGGTGACGGTCTCGACGCCGATCACGCCGGGCGTCAGCGCCGCGACGTGCTCCGGGATGAGGCAGTACTCCCACACCGTGGTGAGGGGGTGTCGGACGAGGATGGTCGCACTTGCTTCGGGCATGGCGTCGACGTTACCCGCCCGCCGGATTCGGTAGCCAAGTATGTTCTATGACATCGCTTTTCGCTACGAGACCCGGTGGGCCACAGCGCCCGAGGATCCCGCCCAGCACACCACCGGTGCCGAGCCCGGCCGCTGTGAGGCCCCACCTCCCACCAAGAAGGTGGGGCCTCACGCTTTTCGCCCGCACCACAGGCCGGGCGTGAACACTATGGAGTTCTCAAAGGGCATGCGCGGTCCGACGGATCGGCGCGCGAAGGTGTTGAGCAGGGCGTCGTCCTCGTCGGGATCCTGCGTCAGCAGTGTTGACGCGCGGGTTTTCTCCGGCCGCTCGCGTATGCGAGCCGGTCATCGATCACTGAGGTGGATCGATCAGGCTGCGGCCCGGTCATCGAGAGTCCTGGTGCGGCGGTTGAACGCCGGGAGTGGCCTCCGCCGCCGGTCGATCGATGCAGGTGGGATCAACCAGGGGTGGTGATCGGTGCCCATGACGATGTCCCAGTCACCGGCATGGATGTGGGCATGGCATGACGCGCAGAGCAGGCACCCGTTGTCCAGGTCTGTGGGTCCGCCCTTGCTCCAGAACTCGATGTGGTGGACGTGGGTGCGCCCGGCCGGTGCCCCACATTTGATGCAGCCTTGATCGCGGATGATGATCGCTCGCCGCAGGTGCGCCGGAAACAATCGCTTGGTTGTGCCCATCTGCAAGGGGACGGAGTCGCCGTCGATCACGACATCGGTGATCGTGGAGTCGCACGCCAGCAACCTCGCGGTGGTGGGACTGATAGAGCCCATCCACAACAGGCTCGCCTTGTCCGGAGCGGTCGCCGGCAGCAGCACGCTGACGTGGGTCTTCGGCGGTGTGGCGAGGCTGGTGTCGGCCACGGCCGCGGCATCGAGGATGAGTTCCAGGGCGTCCGAGTTACGGGCGCGGGGCGTCCGAGAATCGTCGGATCCGTCGGGCTCCGGTCGCGGACTGTTCAGGGATTCGATTGCAGCGGTCAGCTTTTCGGCGATGACCGTGTCGAGGTCGCCACGTACGCGGAGCCTGCCGTCGCCGGTCGGTGTGAATGTGAACTCGTTGATGGTGCGGTCTTCGCCAGGCGGTAGCCCGCCGGTGATGGCCGCATACTCGTTGCCCAGTTCGCGGGCTCTCCTCGCGATCTGCGCAGGGGTGGCTCCGGACATCGCCTGGGCGATCAATGCCTGCTCGACTTCTGCTCGTTCCTCGATGCAGACACCCTCGGGTGCTCGACGCTCGACGTGCGCGATACCGGTGACGATGGCGTCGGCATGTTCGCCGGGGATGGCGCCGTCGGCGGTGTAGCCGGGTAGCTGCGTAAGCCGGGGGTGGCAATTGCCAATCCGTAACCAGCGGTGTGCGATTGTGGGGGCCGCGCCCATGGCGATCAAGAGGATGGATGTCTTGCCGGTCGATTCTCGGGCGACTCCGAGGCGGTCGAGAGTGGCGGCGCCGACGGCGGCATGGTGGTCCACGATGGCGCGGAGTTCGATCAGCAGGGTCATCGCGGTGTGCGCTTGACGAGCGGTTGGCTCTGCGCCACCAGGTGCGAGATCCCACAGCGACTCGCGAATCGCGGTCAGCACAGCGAGATACCCCTCACCGTCGAGGTGTTCGGCACCTTCGGTCTCTCGGCACGGCGTGGTGGCGAGTGTTGTTGTCATGACGAACCTTCCACATCACAGGACAGAACTGGAGGTAGGGCTTCTCGTCATCGTTGGTTCGACACCGGCGTAACCGCTTGCCGATATGCGTCTTTCATCTGTGGCCTCTAGGAACTCACTGTATCCGGGGGCACCGACAAGAACCGAACGGTCGATGGCCCGGCCCCGCAACTCAGGCTGATCACCTGGCCGCTCGCCTGCTCAGCGTCGGCGTCGGCGTCGTGAACCGCCCCGGGTCTGTCGGAGGCTCTCGAACCTGTGAAGGATGGAGAGCATGGCAGCACCACGCAAGTACAGTGAGGAACTCAAGGACCGGGCCACCCGGATGGCATGTGAAGCGCGACAAGATCCCGATTCGTCGAGAGGTGCGATCAAGCGGATCGCCGATCAGCTCGGAGTCCATCCCGAGGCGTTGCGCAATTGGGTTCGTCAGGCCGAGATCGACGGCGGGGTCCGCCCGGGCACCACGAGTGAGGACGCTGACCGCATCGCGGCGTTGGAGCGGGAGAACCGTGAACTGCGGCGAGCGAACACGATCTTGAAGCAGGCTTCGGCTTTCTTTGCGGCGGAGATCGACCGCCCACAGCGCTGATCGTGGAGTTCGTCGCGGCTCACCGCGATGAACACGGAGTCGATCCGATCTGTGCGGCATTGCGCGATACGTCCGCCCAGATCGCTCCGTCCACGGTACGAGCCCACCTGAGCCCCCAGAAGACCGAGGCGCCTCGTGTGGTGCGTGACCGGGAGCTCCTTACCCAGGTCCGCGCGGTGCATGCCGACAACCTCGGCGTCTACGGTGCCCGCAAGGTGCATGCCCAATTGCGCAGACAGGGCCATAGTGTTGCCCGCTGCACCGTCGAGCGATTGATGAAAGTCGATGGGCTGCAAGGGATAGCGAGACTCAAGACACGCAAGACCACGCGCAGCGAGGGAGCTGAAACACCCCGGCCGGCTGACCGGGTCAACCGTCAGTTCACCGCGGCGGCACCGAACGCGTTGTGGGTGGCGGACCTGACCTACATCCGCACCCACTCGGGCTGGGTGTACGCGGCGTTCGTCCTGGACGTGTTCTCGCGGATGGTCGTCGGCTGGCAGGTCTCGACCACCATGCACACCGACCTCGCCCTCGACGCCCTGAACATGGGATTGTGGGCACGGTCGCGTGCCGGCCACGACGTGGCCGGGCTGATCCACCACTCCGACCGCGGAGTGCAATACCGAGCCATCCGCTACACCGAACGACTGGCCGAAGCCGAAGCGGTGACATCTGTTGGCTCCAAAGGGGATTCATACGACAACGCGATGGCTGAGGCGTTCAACTCGCTGTTCAAAGCCGAATGCATCCGTAACCCCGTGATGTGCCCGCGAGGCGGCTGGGCAGGTGTGGGCGAGGTCGAGATCGCCGTCGCTGAGTACGTCGAATGGTTCAACCACCGCCGCCTGCACGGCGAGATCGGACACGTCCCACCCGTCGAGTACGAGAGCGCCTACTGGTCGACCCACACCGTCACCAGCTACCGTGAGAACCCGGTCCCCGCAAACGCTGGAACCAACTAACCGAGCCTCCAGCAAACCCGGGGCGATTCATCGGGCCGCCTTGCGCCGCTGGGCCCGGTTCATTCCGGGGTGCGGGTAGATGACGCGCGGACTGTCGCCACCGGTCGCTCGCGGGTCGTGCACGCCCATCACGAATTGGTGTTCCGGTGCAAGGGTGTAACCCTCTTCCCACGGATAGCTGCCCAGATCGTCAGGCCACACGGCCTGTAAGACCGGAGCGTCGGGGTAGAGGACGTTGGTGACGATGAGATCGGATTTGTCCACCAGTTCGATGACGGTGACCGGAACCTCAAGCGAATCCAGTTGTATGGGAACCGAATTCGACACGATCGAGTGCCAGTCATAGGTGTGAAACACGCTGCCCAGCTCGTTGAGAACCGATGCACTCGTTCGTGCATCCAGTCCGTACACCGCCAACTCGGGGAGGTCGTGTAAGCGCAGGCCGGTGGTGTACGCGAAAGAGCAGTCAGGTGCTTCGCATTCGGGAGAGTGACACGTGCACTCGTCACTGACGGCCGTCACCGCCCAACCGTAGCGCCGGATGCGGTCGAGCGTCTCGCGTACCAGCGGGTCGGGGTGCCAGCGGGGCAGACCCCGCAGATCGGAGAAGTGGTGGGTCATGCTCGCTCCTGTTGTTCGAAGGTGGAGCGTAGTAGAGCAGTCGGCACCGACAGATTCGGGCGACGTCCGAGTTCCGCCTCGTCAGCGCCCGAGGATGCCACCCAACACGCCGCCGGCCCCTGACCCGGCCGACCCGCCGCCACCGGTCCCGCCGACGAACCCGCCGGGCGGGAGTTCGGACGGCTGCACGACGACGAACCCGCGCCCGGAGAACTCGAGGGTGAACCGTTCGCCGGTGCTGCGTCCCATCAGGGTGCCGAGGTTGAACGAGTCATTGGACTTCACCGAGGTGCGCAGGCTCGACGACCACGCGACCGCGGCCTGCGGGTCGGCATAGGTCGCGGCGTCGACGTTGAGGACGACCGGGGTGCCGTCGGTGGTGATGGCGATCCGGCCGCGCCCGGTGAAGACGCAGTTGAACAGTCCGGCGTTGCTCATCGCGCCGGCACCCTGCACACGGGCGATGTCGTAGGACAGCGAGGAGTCGAAGGCGAGGACGTTGGCGCCGTTGATGGTGAGGCCGTCGGAACCGTCGAGGTCGATGAGGTGCACGTCCGACGCCGCATCGGCCAGGAACAGGTCGCCCTGTCCGGTGACCTTCATCAGCGGAACGCCCTCGCCGGTCATCGCCTGACGCATCATCCGTCCGAGGCCGCCCGAGCCGAGCGCCTCGAACTTCAGGTTGCCCTGGTAGGCCACCATCGAGCCGGTGCGGGCCATGACCTCACCGGCGAGGCCGACCCGGCACATCTTGCTTCCCTGCTTCTGGATCCCCTGCCCGGTGACCTCGGCGTGGGACGGCGCGAACAGATCGCTGTGCATGGGAACTCCCTGTGGTTGGGCGGTGACCGGAGGCCGGGGCGGAGGCGGCGGTGTGGACGGTGTATTCCATTGCGGGGCCGGTGGTTCGGGTGTCGGCGGCGGCGCGGTTGGCGTCGACGCGGCCGGCGGCCAGGGCTGCGGATCGGTGACTCGCGGCGGCCGTCCAGGAGGCGGCGTCGCGGGCTCGTCGTCGACCTCGATGCCGAAGGCGGTGGCGAGGCCCGCGAGACCGGCGTCGTATCCCTGGCCGACGGCACGAACCTTCCAGACGTCGTTGCGCCGGTAGATCTCGAGGCACACGACGGCCGCTTCGCTGGTGAGACCGGAGGGGCTGAAGACGAGTTCGGTGCCGCCTCCGGTCAGCGTCGCGCTGAGGGCGCCGGCGGTCGCGAAACTCGTGGGCCCGGTCCCGTCGAGGCTCGCCGCGACGACGACCGTCGCGATCTCCCGAGGCAGCGCGGCGGTGTCGACCGAGATGATGTCGGCCGAGCCGGCAGACCGGTATCCGACGCCGGGGCCGCTGGGCTGGTTGTAGAAGACGAGGTCCGCGTCGGAGCGGACGCGACCGGCATCGGTGAGCAGGATCGCCGAGGTGTTGACCGGCGATGCCGAGCGCACCGAGACGGTCACGGCCGTCGACGGCAGCGGACGGTTCTCTCCGGCGGTCAGCGTGAGCACGGTGTCCATTGTGCCAACCATCGTCTTCGGCCGTCGGCGAAGTCGGGCCCGGCCGTCACCGCGGACGCGGTGTCGTGGAGCGCGCCAGCTCGACGACCTCGTCCTCGGTAGGCGGACTCGACGGGTGGTAGGTGAGACAGAGCGGCGTCTCGGCCTTGGCGAACCGCCCGCCCTCACTCGCGATGTAGAACGTCCCCGCCGGGAGCTTGCCGATGTCGGGAATCCTGCTGCCCTTGTTGGCGGCGAGTTCCTTGGCGCGGTCGATCTGCGTCGGATGATTGAGCAGTCCGAAGATCTGGGTCGAGGAGTTGGCCGAGATCTTGTTGTCGATGCCGGTGGGCGACTGGGTCGCGAAGATGAGCCCGAGGCCGTACTTGCGAGCCTGCGACGCCAATGCGCTCGTGCTCTTCGACGCCGCGGTCATCCGGACGGACGGGGCGAAGTTCTGCGCCTCGTCCATAACGAGCAGTCCGCCGAGTGGCCGGTCGGCGGCCGGATTCTTCTTGATCCAGGCGAACAGCGCCATTTGGAGCTGATTGACGAAACCGGCCCGCCGGTCGTCAGTGCCCAGGCCGGCGAGGTTCACGACCGACACCCGGGCCCGGAAACCCGGTGAGGGAGTGAGCAGATACCCCGGGTCGGCCGGGGCGGCGTCACCCCCGAAGACGGGATCGATCGCCATCGAGGCCTTGAGGTTCTCCGCGAGTTCGGCGGCGAGCTTCGGGGCGTCGGCGAGGGTGCTCGCGTCGTCTGGCAGTTCGGTCAGCAGTCCGACGTATGCCTGCAGGGCGCCGCCGCCGCGACGTCCGAAGGCCTCCATGGACTGCTGCAGGACGGCTTGCTGCCGATAGGCTTTCGCGCTGGTCCCGATGGCCCGGGCATGCGGGATCAGGGCGCCGACGGCGGAGTCGACCGCGGCACGGAACTCGTCGGGGTTGCCGACCACCGTGCTGAAGTCGGGTAGCGGCTGGAAACTCAATGGCCGCCCCGATGCCCGACCCGGCGTGAAGACCGCGACCTCGGTGTCGTGCAGGTAGCGCTTGGCGCGCTCGCGGTCGTCGGGCGTCCACGGACGCGGGTCGGCGTCCGGCCACGGTGTCCCCAGGCGTGCGAGGTCATTGTTCACGTCGAGGATGATCGACGAAACGCCCTGCAAGGCAGCCTCTTCGACGATGCGGCGGATCAACACCGTCTTCCCCGAACCGGATCCGGCGAACAGCGCCACATGCTTGCGCAGGGCGAGCAGCGAGACGGTCACCGCCTCGCCGGTGGCGACACTTCGCCCGAGGGTGATCGACTGTTCGCCGGCGGGTGCGGTTCGCGACGACGATTCGGCGGTGTCGTACCCCGCCGTCCCCGACCGAGGGTCGGTCGACCGGAACTCGTCCGTCGTCGTCTCGCGGGGTGGCGTCGTGGTCGAGCGTTCGTCCGCGGTGCCGGGCTCGTGGCGTTTGGCAGGCGTGTCCGAAGTAGTTGCCGCGGAATCCGTTGACTGCACGCGTGGCGCCGGCGCCTCGAGTGCGGGGCCCAGGATGTCGGTGAGAAAGGCGATCTCGGCAGCCGGGTTGCGGTCGGAGATCCACTCCCGGAGATGCGAGGGCCGTTCGGCCCGCAGTTGTGCCAGCGCGCTCAGCCGTTTGATGTCCTGTTCGGTCCAGGCGACGACCCGTCCGCCCCGATCGTGCAGTTCCTCGACCATCTGCCGGGTCTTGGGCCCGGTGGGCCAGGGATCTCGCCGCAGGATCACCAGGGTGCGTTCGATGTCGCCGAGGGTGAAACCGGAGGTCGTCGTCGCGCTCGACAGGCGCGTCTGGACGGCACGCGCGTTCGATGCCGCGATGGCACGGAAGCTCCAGGACTGCTCGATGTCCCGGTTCGGGTCGACGAGTTGTCGGATCCGCCCGTGCAGCGGACTCTTCGGTCCCGGCCGGGCATCGAGCTGCCAGCGGTCGGCGTCGCGGGACAGTGCCTGGATCCACGTCGCCAATCCGGCATGGAGGAGCGAGGGGACGATCCGGTCCTCGGTGTCGGGTACCAATGCGGGTAGCGGGTCCGCACGCCGGATCAACTCCGCGTACCGCTGGTCGAGCTTCGCGAACGCGGGATTGTCCGAGGTGGTCGTCGACGACGAGTCGGTTGACGACGACCCCGCAGACGACGACCCTGCAGACGACGATTCAGCAGACGACGAGCGCCCCCGAGCGGACGCCCCCGTGTCAGGAACGTCTGTCGTGGTGCGGGACTGGTTGATCAGGGGGAGTGTGCCCTGGCCGGCGGAGGTCTTGGACGTGGCGCCGGAGAGGTCGGTGATCTCGGCGAACGTGTCGCTGCGGAGCATCGCGGCGATCTGGCGGTCCACGGTCACCATCAGCTCGCGCGGGGTGTAATCGGTGGCCGCCGTCAGTGCGGTGTCGGTGACCGGCCAGGTGGGATGGGGCGGCGTGAATCCGACGCCGGCGAAACCCGGCGCGAAACGCCGGGCGAGCAGGAGCCGGCCGAAGTCCGCACTCGCGGGCCGTTGCAGGGTGGGTGGCAACCGGAACCGATCAACCGCTGATCGCATGACGTGTCCGGCGAGGTACTCCCACGCGGCGGTGATCGAGGAGACCACACATGTGGTCCGACTCATGGTGTCGCGCACCGACATCAGGCCGTGCGCCAGTTTCTCCACCTGTGATTCCTCGCCCGGCTCGGCGGTCTTGCCGGCCTCGATCAGGGTGTCGATCTGGTCGATCGCGAGAACCGCCGCATCGTCGAACGCGATGATCCGCGAGATGTTCTCGACGATCTCCTGATAACCGAGGCGGGCATTGCGGATGCCCCAGGCGGCGAGTTCCTCCGCGTCGTCGATGTCCAGGTGCAGAAACGCCTCGCCGAGGTCTTTGGCCGCGAAGTCGTCGGACTCCAGCAGTACGAGCGCACGCAGGATGTGCTGCGACCGGCGTCGGTGCCGCGAATGGCGGGTGTAGACGCCGTGGACGAAGTCATCGAGAGCGGCGGGTGTCAGCGACGCGCCGCCGGTCACGGCGTCACGTGTCCCGTCCGAGACCCCGGCGTCGATCGCGAGGCGGTGGAGGAGCTGATTCAGCTGCGAGCGGTGGCGGGGCGTCGGTCGGCCGAGGTCCTCGATGATCGCCACGAGCACCGAACGCCAGAAGTCGGTGGCGTCGAGCAGCTTGACGAGAAAGAAGTACCCGCCCTCCTCTTGGACACGATGCCGGACCCGGCCCAGGAGATGGGTCTTGCCGGATCCGGCCGGACCGCGCACCGTGACCCCGATCGGACTCCCCGACGGCGAACGACGGGCGTCGTCGAACGAACGGATGATGTCGACGATGGTGTCCTCGTGCAGGCCCCCGACGTGGAAGGGGTCGGCGGTGCCCCACACGTCGTCGGGGGTGTCGGCCCAGTTGAGGCGGATCGATTCCAGTGCGTGACGGGCGTCGGCGTCCATCGGATCAGCTCTCCTCGATCGCGAACAGATGGCACGGTTGCGTGCCCACCGTCACCGCGGCCGCCCGGTCGGCCGGAGTCAGCAACGCCTGGTCTTCCTGCGGGATGAGGCTGACCCCCGGCGCGCGCTGGAACTCCACCATCGTGGCGTCGAAGACCTCGTCGCTCATCCCGGGCAGGTCGGCGCGCAGATCGGTGACGAGGACGAAGTCGCCCGCCGTGACGGCCCGGGCGCGGTAGGCGGCCGCGATCTGGTCCCGGGGATCGACGGTGGACGACGCCGGGTCGGACGCAGCCGTTGCGATCGGGGTCCCGGGCTCCTCGTGGGTAGGGCGTCGGGGACGGCCGAACACCTCGTGGAGACGGAGGTCCTCGTCGTCGAGGTACCGGGCGAGGCCGGCGAGGACCGCGTACATGGCCTTCGTCGGTGCAGTCGACCTCTTCGGTGGCTCGGACGTCAGTTCGGCCGCGCACCAGGCCCACCCGCGGTCGGTCAGGGTGTGGAAGTACGCGCGGCGTGCGCCGAGTCGCGAGTCGACGAGGCCGAGGGCGTTGAGATGGTTGCGGGCCGGCTTGTCCAGCGCGGCACCGAACTCCTTCAACTCTGGGTTGGAGAGCTCTCGGGACTCGGCCAGCAGGACGAACAGCGCCGCACTCTGGATCGGCGTCAGCTGGGCGTGGTCCACGGATGCTCCTCGCGGGTCGAAGGGGGTCGGGCGGGCGTCGGTCGGGACGATGCCGGTGGTCGGGAGCGCTCGGCGATCACGGCGGCCAGCTCTGCGACGACAAGGGACGTGTCGTCGAGAACGTGGTCGTTCGTGTAACGCAGAACGAGGTACCCGGCACGCTGAAGCATGTTGTCGCGACGTCGATCTCGCGCGTACTTTACCGGGCCGCGATGATCCGCGCCGTCGACCTCCACGACCACGCGTTCACTCGGCCACAGCAGGTCGACGATCACCGCGGGGTGGAGCGGATCGAGGTCGCGCGGACTCCGGTTCCACTGTCGGTCGCGAGCCCACGGTGCACGCGCGAGGGCGCGTTCGAGGGTTTGCTCGGCATCGCTGTGCGGTGCCGGTCTCCCCGACGGACGGGAGGCGACGAGGACGGGCCTCGCCGAGGCCGACGACGGATCGTGCAGCGCCTCCACCGGACCGGGCGGCGGGAATCGCCGCCCCGCGGGTACTCCGATCCGGATGGCCGGCACCCTCGTGACCGCGGGCAGGGCGTCGGCGGTGAGCCACACGGTGAGGTCGGCGTGGTCGGCCAGCCATTCGTACGCGGCGGCGGCCGCGTGCTGGGCCCGCTCGCCCAATGCGGTGTCGGCGCGCACGGCCAGGACCACGGAACCACGTCCGTATCCCCGTCGTAAGAGAAACGTCAGCGCGGCCGCCCGGGCGTCGTCGGCGGGGCCGGGGCCGGGACGTCGCGCGCCGGCGGCCGCACGGGCCAGATGGATGACGGCGGGCGAGGGGAAGCCGGCGTCCCGGCACAGCAGGCGCGCCGTGGCCTCGGCGTCGTCGGCGTCGACCGGCAGGCCCGGCTCATGGCCCGGGAGCCAGACCGGGAAGAGGGCGACGACGATGTCCTCGAGTGCATCGAGGACCTCCCGGACGACCTCCCGGGCGGTGCGATCGCCGGGTCCGCGATGGTCCAGGAACACCGGTAGGTCAGCCGAGACCGAGTCGACGAGGTCGGCCAGGGCGAGGCCGTCGACGTCATCGACACGTAGCACATGCCCGGGACGCACGGCCGCGTCGAGAGCTGACGGGCGGATGTTCATCGACGCCGACGATATCGCCCGAACCCGACAGCCGCCCGGTGGTCACGGGTGATCTGCGGACCGCCACCACCGCTCGACGGCAGTCCACCGACCGCGGATTGGACCTTGTGGTGCCCGCGGGCACTGCGTTTGACTGGACGTCGACGGCCGCAGGGCGTCGTTGGACCCTGGCGACCGGTGAGGAGGATTCTGTGGGTGCACCGCGAGTCATCGGCCGGCCGGTGGCTCGCTCGAACCTCGGGGTGAAGCAACTCGTCACGCTGCTCGGTGAGTGGGAGAGCGGCGACGCGGCCTACGCGGCCCTCGCCGCCCGCATCCGACTCCTCATCGACGACGGCCGGATCGCGACATACACGCGGTTGCCCGCCGAGCGAATTCTCGCCGATGCGCTCGGGCGGAGTCGGACCACGGTGGTGTCGGCGTACGGAGGCGCTGCGCGAGGCCGGCTATCTGGTCAGCGTCCGGGGATCCGGCTCCGTCGCGATGCTCCCGCGGAGGGGGCCGGGCGCGGTTGCCGAGATCGACTTCGCGCACGCCGTTCCCGAACCGGTGCCCGGTCTCGAGGCGATCATCGAGCGGGTCACGGGTAACGTGC
The DNA here is from genome assembly GCF_023078355.1 of Gordonia hongkongensis. Classification (NCBI taxonomy): domain Bacteria; kingdom Bacillati; phylum Actinomycetota; class Actinomycetes; order Mycobacteriales; family Gordoniaceae; genus Gordonia; species Gordonia hongkongensis. The sequence continues at coordinate 3,959,068 of NZ_CP095552.1, read as the reverse complement.
CCGACCTGCTGCGCAGGCCCGGACTCGACCTGGTCGGCGATCCGCTGCTACGCCGACGAATCGCCGAGCGATACACCGACCGCGGACTGCCCACGACCCCGGCGCAGATCGTGGTGACCCTCGGTGGGCAGCACGCCATCGCACTCGTCGCGCGGACCCTGCTCCGACGAGCCGACCGGGTGGTCGTCGAGACCCCGACCTACCCGCACGCCTACGAGGCGATCGCCGAGGCCGGCGGACGGCTCGTGTCGACGCCGGTCACCGCGGCCGGCTGGGACATGGACCACTTCGTCGAGGTCCTCAGCCGGTTGCGACCCGAGATGGCCTATTGCATACCGGATTTCCAGAACCCGACGGGTGCCTCGATGCCGTCCGCCCACCGAGAGCGGCTCGCCGACGCGGCGCGCCGGGCCGGGACCGCGCTGCTCGTCGACGAGACGACTGCCGAGCTCGACATCGATCGTCGGACGGACCATTTCCCGTTCGCCGCGCATGCGCCGGTGAGGTCCTCGGTGCCGGTGGTGACGATCGGATCGCTGGGCAAGACGGTGTGGAGTGGATTGCGGGTGGGATGGATTCGTGCCGACGAGGACATCGTCGACCGGATCGTCCGACGGCGACCCGCCGGTGACCTCGGTTCGCCGATCATCGACCAGCGGATCGCCGCCGAGGTCTTGGCCGGTTACGACGACCTGCTCGCCGTTCGTTCCGCGCAGCTTCGTACCGGCCGGGACACGCTCACCGAACTTCTGCGAAAACATCTGCCGGAGTGGGAGATTCCCGACGTGAACGGTGGGTTGGCGATGTGGGTCGGACTCGGGGCGCCGCTGAGTTCCGCGCTCGCGGCCGCCGCCCTGAACCGAGGTGTGCGGATCAGCGCCGGACCGAAGTTCGGCGTCGACGGGGCGCACGAACGCTACATCCGCGTTCCGTTCACCGAGGATGCCGACGACCTCGCCGCCGGCGTCGACGTGTTGCGGGACGTATGGGCATCACTTGATCGCCCGGGGGCGCCGGACGCGTTGACGCGCCCGGCGTGAGAGATACCGACCGTCGCGGACTGCGTGTCGTTGCCGCACCGCACTTCTCGGCGGTGTGCCGGATGATGCTGTCCGTCGGCGATGCCGTCGCCGGACCACGGCACCGGCCCGCCGGATAAAATCAGTGGCGCCGACCGGTGGGGTCGCGTCACCATGGGCGGGCAGTTGAGTCCACGGATGCGCGGTCGGCATCTACCACCAGGTCGTGATCGGCGATTGAATGCCGGCACACCATGTTCCGGCGTCAGGAGGTCGTCATGGCCGCACTGCTCCTCGCGATCGTCAGCGGCATCATCCTGCTCGTCGTCATCGCCCGCACGTTGATCGTCACCATCCGCGACGAGCGGGGACGGGTGCCGTATCGCCCCGCGTACGACACCCGACGTCCGACGATGTGACGAGGCGGGTGGGTGGCCGCGGCTACTCCGCCCGTTTGAGCACCGCGAGCACGGTCAGGAGCAGGATCTTGACGTCGAGCCAGAGTGACCAGTTCTCGATGTAGTAGTTGTCCCACTCGGCGCGGTCGGCGATGGAGGTCTGACCGCGCAGGCCGTGCACCTGCGCCCAGCCGGTGACCCCGGCCTTCACCCGGTGGCGTTCGCCGTATCGCCGGATCTGCACCTCGAACAGCGAGACGTACTCGGGACGCTCCGGGCGTGGACCCACGAGACTCATGTCCCCGCGGATCACGTTGAGCAACTGGGGTAGTTCGTCCATCGACGTCGAGCGCATGATCTTGCCGATCCTGGTGCGGCGGTCGACGCCCTCGACGCCGCCGGGTGCGCTGCCCGCGGTCGGCCGGAATTTCTCCGCGGCGGGGTCCTCGGGCCGCATCGAGCGGAACTTCAGGCAGTTGAACACCCGCGCGTCGCGACCCACCCGCGGTTGGGCGAAGAAGATCGGGCCCGGCGAGCTCAGCCGGACCAGCAGCATGAGCGTGAGGAACAGCGGTGAGATCGCGGCGAGGATCAGGGCTCCGACCACCCGGTCCCCGATGTGCTTGGTACGGAACTGCCAACCGCGCGGGTTGGTGTGCGGGACGGACATCAGGGGCAGCCCGCCGATGTGGTCGACCCGGCTGCGGCGTCCGACGACGTCGAACATGCGCGGCACGATCCACACCTTGACCCCGTGCCGGTGGGCGATACGGACGGCGGCGGTGAGCCTTTCGACATTGGTGACCGCGAAGGCCACGACCAGGACCTCGGCCTTCGTCGCCCGGATCGCGTCGTCGAGTTCGTCCACCCCGCCGAGCTGCGCGATCTCGTTGGTGGGTCCCTCGTCCCGATCGGCGCGGGGTGGCGCGCCGGCGGCCAGGATGCCGACCGGCCGGAGACCGTGCTCCGGCGCGGCCACCATGCGGCCGACCACCTGTGCGGTGATCGGCCCGTCGCCGATGATCAGCGTGGGGGACAGCAGATGACCGTTCTTGCGCAGACTCCGCTGGATGATGTCGCGGATGAGACGACCGAACGGAACCCAGAACAGCGCCGACACCCACACCTTGGTGACCGCGGCGCCGGGTCTGTCGTCGGAGTAGGAGAGGAGCAGAGAACACAGCAGGATCATCGCGGTGATCGTGCATCCGGTCATGACCCGGCCGACCTCGTCGAGGAACCGGCGATTGAGCCCCCGACGGTAGACCCCGCGCAAGGAGAAGACGATCACGAGGGTCGGCACGAAGGTGGCGAGTGTCCACAACGGCGGGTTCGCGCCGCTGCCACTCCTCACCCACCAGATCCCGGCGGCCACCGCGATCGTCGCGGACAACACGTCGATCGACACGGTCACGATCGTGCTCAGGGGATCGTCGCGGATCAGCTCGTGAAAGGTGCGCCGACCGTTGGGCGACGAGTACACCGGGGTGCGCCTCGTGGTCTGCGGGAACTCGGCCTGCGATACACGGGTCGACAAGTCCACTCCATCCGAAAGAACAGCCCCCCGTCCCGACGATTGTAGGTGTACGCGGCGGTCCCGCGTGCGCCTACCGGCCACGTGTTGGGTACCGAATGCTCACCGCCAGGTCACGAGGGCACGCGCCCGTGTCATCGCCCGAAGATGAGCTCCTGGACCAGGATCGAGAGATCGGACATGAGCTGGACCTCCGCGGTGGACCAGTGATGCGCCTCCGAGTCCCAGGCGCAGAACGTGCCGATGACATGTCCGTCGTCGTCGGCGAGCGGGATGCCGAGGTAGGCGGTCACCTCCCCGCTGACGGCGGTCGGGTGGTCGGCGAGGAGCGCGTGGTCGGCGATGTCGTCGATGATGAGGGGTGAACCGCTGACCACCGGGAGGACGCAGAGGGAGTTGACCAGCGACCGGGTGCTGGGACCGTCGGGACTCCCGGACCGGAAGGCGATCGCGGCGGTCGCCTGCTCGTCCGGTGTGATGAGGTTGACGGCGACGTGCGGGACGCCCACGGCATCGATCGTGAGCCGGATCGTCTCGTCGAGGCTGTGGGTCGGCGGGTCGTCGAGCAGGCCGCTGTCCTTCAGCGCACGCATCCGCTCCGGATCGGACAGGATCGCGCGGAGCGACCGGGCCATGTCGGGGTTGCGCCCGCGCACCGCTTCGAGGACGGCGTGCACGCCGGCCTCGGGTGACGTGTCGAAGAGTGCGGCGAGCTGGGCTGGGTCCGTGGTCGGCTCGCCATCCGGAGTGGGGTCGTCGACGGGGTTCACGGTGTTCGCACCGTCCTCGGTGTTCGAACTCATCGTCACTCCTCTCGCTGCCCGGGTCGACCCGGTCGGCACACAGCTCACGCGCAGGTGTTCGGCGGACGCTGTCCTGACCGCACGGCCCGGACCCAGTCGGTCGCCGCGGAGCCGATGTCGAGTATGCCGTGCGGCTGACCGCGGACCTCGATCGCGGTGATCGCATCGCCCAGCCGGCATCCCCGATCGATGGCTCCCGCGGTCCACGGGGCCGGGATGACGTCGTCGGCGTCGCTGTAGGCGACGAGCATCGGGGCCGAAGCCCGACCCTGGGGCAGACTCACCTCGCGCAGCCACGTCCGGAGTCGGTCGGTGGCCACGTCGTCGACCGGGCGATAGTCCTCCGGTCGCACCTCCTCGACGATGGCCTGCTTCTGCACCATCGCGGCGTCGTTGCACTCCAGGAACACGCCGAACGCCTCACGCAGCGGTCCGTGCACGTAGTCGTCGATGACGAGTTCGGGATGGATCGCCTTCAATCCCGTCAGGACCAGCGGGAGAAACGCGATCTGCTCCGGGGTGAGGGTGCCGGCATCCATCGCATCGGCCAACGGCGCGACGTCGAGCGCGGGACTCATGCTCACCGTCCCGCGCAGTCGCAGACCGCGACCGTAGGTCGCCGCGATCTCGTTGGCGTGGAACACCGCGTGCCCGCCCTGTGACACCCCGAAGCCCCACCACTGATCGCTGGTGCCGTCGACGATCATCCGCGTCGCACGCACCGAGTCGATGATGTCGTTCGCGGCGGGCGCCGGGTCGAGATAACGGTGGGGTCCTGGTGTGCCGAGTCCTCGATAGTCCGTCTGTACGACGACGAATCCCTGCTCGAGCAGCGACGCGATGAGCCCGACGGTGCCCAGCAGGTTGCCGTGCAGCGACGGGGCGCAGTTGCCCGCGATGCCGGTCGTCGGGTGTCCGACCGCCAGGATCTGCCATCCGCCCGCCGGTGTCCGGCCGCGCGGCACGAACACCGCGGCCGAGACGGGAACCAGCGCACCGCTGACCGGGTCGGTGGACAGGTAGCGGAACCGCACGGTGCGGTCGACGATGCGCCGCAGGGAGATGTAGGCGTCGGTCGGTATGGGTGATCCCACCAGATCGCCGGCCGACGCCCCCGGCGGTGCCGAAAAGCTCTGCGATGCATCGTCAGACGCCGGGCCGGCGGAGGCCGAACATGCGGCGGTCAGCAGTGCTGTGACGAGCAGGACGGCCACGAGCACGGTCGCAGGCGGGCGCCCGACGCGCCGCGACACCGTCCTCATGAGCGTGTGAGCAGCCGATCCAGCAGGGACACCGGATCTTCGCAGAGGTGGTCGAGAGCCGCCTCGATGACCGGGCGACCGACGAAATCGCTGCAGAACGTCGCGGTGAAACTGCGCGAACCGTCGATCTCGCTGACGAGCATGCTCGCCGCATCCGGGCCATCGGGCTCGACATAGGCGAACAGGTGATGCGAGGCCGCCGCCAGATCCCACGGCAGATCACCGAAGATCCCGATCCGCCCGAGGTCGCTGACCGACAGTCGTAACCGGTCGGGCACCTCGACCCGGCGCGGGACGGGCGGCTCCTCGGGTGACGATCGACGCAGGCGCGCCCGGAGTTCTCCCGCGGCCAGAACGGCCGCGGGCCAACCGGATTCGGCGACCGCACGGATGCGGTCCCCGATCTCCATCGGCGTCGCGTCGCGTGGGAAGCGCAGTGGTATGCCCACGGCGAAGTTGCCGTGGTCCTCGGCGTGCCCGGCGTCGAGATAACGGCGGCAGTCGAAGAGGATCTGCGTGCGCTCGTCGAGGGAAACGCCCTGCGCGGACAGGGCGGCGCGCCACAGCGCGACGGTCACCGCCGCCGAGGACATCCGGACACCGGTGTCGGCGATCGCACGCTTGAGTTCGTCGGTCTGCCCCGGGCGCATCGCGGCGGTGACGGCGCAGCGGGTGGCATGCCAGTCCTCGATGACGCGCGTGGGTCCGTCGGTCGGCGGCGAGACGTTCGCGGCACGCAGGCGCATGATGTCGCGCAGGCGTCTCGGGTGTCGCAGGACGTGACGACGCAGTGCCTGCCAGGCGGCGTCCGGCGGCAGTGAGCGTTCGAATCGCTCGGTCATCGGGAACTCGTGGTGGCTGGCCAGACCGGCGATCTGCTCGACGCCGAGACGGCCGTCGCCCATGCCGTGGGTGTGGTCGATGACCAGCCACTGACCACACACGAGCACCTCGAGTCGGGGCAGCGGCTCGGGACGGTTCCGCAGGCGCGTCATGATGTCGCCGATCGGCAGGTCGGCGAGGTCGGGCCGCTCGACGACCCGCGGCAGGGTCGCCACGTCGTGGGCCCAGCTCGCCGACGCCGGATCGGGGACGAGACTCAGTCTCGACGTCGGTGTCCACGCCCGGGTCAGGCGAGCCCGGATGAGGTCGAGATCCGGGGCCGTCATCGGGCCGGTCACCGAGATCGTGCGGGACGTGGCCAGTGCACGGTCGAGGACGGAGGCACGCTGCGCCCCGGCGGTTGCGGCGTTGTCAGAGCGCGGCATCGACGACCTCGCGCATCTCGTCGCGGAACCGTTCGCGCCGGAAGCGCTCGGCCCAGGCGCGGATCTCGGATCGGTCGTAGTCGTCGACGGCGAAGTCGCGCAACGACGCGGCCAGCCGCTCGACGATCTCGTCGTCGGTCCCCGGTTCGATCAGCAGACCGGTCGATCCGGGTACGACGGTGTCGAGGGCGCCGCCTTCACCGAGCGCGATGACGGGCGTGCCGGTGGCCATCGCCTCGACGGGCACGATGCCGAAGTCCTCGATCCCGGGCATCAGGACCGCGCGGGCGCTGCGATGCAGGTTCAGCAGGGTGTCGTGGGGGACGCGGCCGAGGAACGTCGTCTTCGGGCCGGCGAGCTCGCGACACTGCGGCATGGCCCGTCCGTCTCCCGCGACCACGAGCCGGACGTCGGCGCGGGCGGCCGCCGCGATCGCGAGGTCGGGTCGCTTGTACGGGACGAGTCGTCCGGCGAGGAGGTAGAAGTCCTCACGGGGCACCGCGGGATCCGGTGTGAAGCCGTCGAGGTCCACCGGCGGGTGCACGACGACCGACTCACGTCCCCAGTGCTCGCGGATGCGCTCGGCGACGGCCGAGGAGTTCGCGACGACGGTGTGCAGACGGGGCGCGGCGCCGACTTCGCAGCGCCGGGCGACCACCGACAGCGCCGACAGGATCGCGGCGCCGGCTGCCCCGCCGCCCTCGCCCGCGCGCAGCGACGGATCCCATGCCCAGCGGGCCGGACTGTGTACGTAGGCGATGACCGGCGCGTCGGTCGCGTGCACCGCCTGGGTGGCGAAGGCGTGATGGCTGGTCACGACCGCGTCGGCATCCCGCAGCGGCATCCGCCGGAATGCCAGTGGCATCAGCGGGAGCAACGGGGCGTAGCTGCGTTCGCCGAGCAGGCGGTAGGCGCGATTGAGCGACGAGGTGATCGGCGGCTCGGCCAATCCGGCCGGTACCCCCTCGGTCCGTGAGATCGGCGCGTGTACCTCGACCGTCGGCCACGTCGCGGCGAGTTGTTCGACGACGTGCTCGGACCCGGCGATCTCCGTGAGTCGTTCGTGGACGACGGCGACGCGGTCACCGGGCATTGCTGCCCACATCTCCCGGCGCGGTTCGGAACCGGTCGGAATCGAGTGTCGCGCCTCGTCGATCGTCAGACGGCGGCTGGGGTGTCATGGGTGTGGCAACCTCGGCTCTCGATGCGGCTGTGGCCCCGGCACTTTCGCCCCCGGCACGATTGTCGGGGACCGGGTCCGCGGCGGTGGACAGGGCAGGCGCGGAAGGCTGCTTCCCCGTGCGCTGCACGATCAGATGACGGGTCGACCCGATGGTCGCGAGCTGGGACAGCGCCCGGTCGGCCGCCTTGCGATCACGTCCAGCAGACGAGACGACCACAGCCGCGAGCGCGACGTCCCCGGGATCGACGCTCTGCCACCAGGGCTCGGCGAGAGGGAACCGGACGATGCGCAGACGGTGCCCGGTGGTCGCGTCGTCCTCCGGGTGACGGATGTCGTCGATCGCGCGAGCGGCGTCGATGTGGTCGCCGGTGAGGATCAGCGCGACCTGGGCGCGGCGATGGCGTTGCGCGAACGCGGGCAGCAGATTCGCCGGCAGCGCCGGCTCGCCCCGCTGTCCGTAGGTGAGCTCCGCGCCGTACCGGTGCGCCGCGCGGCGGGCCCAGATCGGGTTCGGTTTCCGGCCGACCCGCCCACGGAGCAGTGCGAGCAGCTCCGCCGCGATGATCGTCGCGGCGATGCCGGCGACCGCACCCTCCTGGGCCGGTTTGGGGCTGACAGGCACCTCGCTCGCCGACGGTGCCGCGAGGATGGTGAGCGTGTCCGACGACGAGTTCTGCAACCGGGTGAGCTGGGAGTCGAGATCGGCGAGGGTCGCATCGGATTCGACCTTCGCCTCGCTGCGGTCGGGCAGTGCGCGGTTGCGGACGCGCTCGGCGGTCACCTGCGCACGCAGTTGATCGATCTGCCGGGTGATGTCGCGGGCATGGGTGGACAGCGACGCGGCGGAGATGGCGGTGACCATCGCGCGGGCGACGTCTTCGGCCTGGGTACTCGTCGGCGCCGTGGCGGTGAAGTCCATCAGTGTGGGAGCCGTTCCCGGAGTCGTGGTGACGTGCGAGCTCAACTCGCTTGTCGTCCATCCGGTGTCGACCTGGGTGAGCACCTGTTGCAGGACGTTCTCGTCGGTGGACAGCGCCACGAACGGGGCACGCAACTGTTCGACGAAGGCGTCGCCCGGAATGATCGTGCCGGCCGGCGTGATCTCGGTGACGACCGTGGCCGAGTACTCCTTCGGGACCAATGCGGTCCGCAGCGCGAACACCGAGGCGCCGACGAGGATGCCGATCAGGATCGCGGGGACGGCGACACGGAAGAGATCACCGAAGTGCCCGAACAGGTCGACCGAGGGCGGCGCATCACGTCGCCCGGCGGCATCGAAGCTGGAGGTCACGCCTAACTCCTGTGGTGTCGGATGCCCCCCGACCATCCCCGGACATTGCAGTGTCGATCAGCTGTCAGTTCACCATAACGAAGGAAGCGGGCAATCGTGGTCGGCACCGGCGGGCGTGGCGTGTGCGAGAAACGATTTCGGAGGTCACCGCGAGGCGAGCATCGAGTACGCCTGCTTCGGTGACCAGTCGCGGCGCACCAGGCCGAAGTTGTGCTCGAGATTGTTCGGGTCGGTGCCGGCGTCTCGCAGCGAGTACACGAACAGCGGTCCGAGCCAGGGCGCGTCGCTCTGGGCGCCGATGGCTATCGCGATGCTCTGTGCCTGGACCTCCTCGGTGACGGCGTTCGTGCCGGTTCCGGTCGGTGCGCCGAACTCGGTCATCCAGATCTTCTTGTCGCCGTCGCCCGCGGCGACCATCACGTCGCGCATGTCCCACATCCGTGCCGCGGTGCTCCACGATGCCGCGGCGGGGTCGTTGGGCAGAGCCGGATAGGTGTAGGGATGCACGCCGAGTGCGTCCAGCGAGCGGTTGAATCCGCCCTGATACAGATTGCGCACGAAGGTCAGCGGTGCGATGTCGCGGCCGTTGTCGGTGCCGGGTGCGAGCCCTCCGGAGATCACCGCGACGCCGGGGACCGCGCGTTTGACGGCCGCGTAGGACGCAGCGAGCAGGCGGCCGTACTCGGCCGAGTTCGCCCTCGGCAGCCAGTAGTTCGCCAGGTTGGGCTCGTTCCAGATCTCCCAGACCGCGATCGATTCGGCGTACCGTTGCGCCGCGGCCGCGGCAAAGGATGCGAAGACGTTGGGGTCGGCGGGCCGGTAGTGGCTGTTGCGCGGGAAGTCGGACGCGCGTGCCGCCCACAGCGGTGTGTAGGTCACCAGCCCCAGCGGACACATCCCGTGGGCGACCACGGCGTTGACCACCCGGTCGATGGGCGCCCAGTTCCGTTGTCCGCGCCGGGGTTCGACGACCGACCAGTCCACGTCGAGTCGCACCGCCCACATACCGAGGTCCTGGGCGACCGACAGCTCCCGATTGAGGTCCTCATCGGACGCACCGAGCAACGAGGCACCCGGCGACGCCGCGACCTTGTTCTCGCCGTTGGCGAGTGAGCACGCAGCCGGCGCCGAATGCGCGTCGCTGCGGACCCATACGATCGCGGCGAGGGTTGCGACGAGGATGCACACGTATGCGAGGGCCGACCGGGTGGCCCGACCGTGCAGGGACCGTGTCATGGATGGTGCCTATCTGACGAGACGCGCATCGCGCGCGGCAGGTGCCGGCGGTGGACTTCTCCTCAGCCGGACAACAACTCGTCGAGCATACGCGGTAGGGTCGCCGACTTGTCGTGTCCGTCCGCGATCCGACGACGCGCCTCCGCGGTCAGCGAACGGCGCAGGTCGGCGTCGTCGAGGACGCGGCTGATCGCCGCGGCCAGCGCGGCGGGATCCGACGGCGGGACGAGGACTCCGGCGCCGTCCCGTAGGAACTCGGTGGTGCCGCCGTGATCCGTGCCGATGACCGGTGTGCCGTAGGCCATCGCCTCGAGGACCGAGAGCGGTCCGGCCTCGGGCGTCACACTCGCCGAGAGCACGACATCCCACCGCTCCAGGGCGGCGCGGAGATCGGTGTGCCCGAGGAACCGGACGCGTCCGGCGAGGTCCGGTCTGGCGGCCCGGGCATGCAGTGCGGCAACGTGATCGGCGTCCCCGGGGAAGGAGCCCCCGGCGAACTCCAGTTCGACGTCCGGCAGACCGGCGACCGCGTCGAGCGCGACGATGTGCCCCTTCCAGGGGGTGAGCAGAGCCAGCATCCCGACGACCGGTGGGTCGTGGAGCCCGGTGGGCAGCGCGGGGACCGGCCAGGTGACTCCGTTGTGGGCCACGACGACCGGCAGACCGAGGTCCGCGAGGGGGACCGACGTCGCCTCCGACACCGCCACGGCGCGCCGGATCACGGGTGCGCTGACGCGGATGACGGCGCGCTGCCGCCCCGACGTCAGGGTGTCGTGCACGAGCCAGGAGACGCGGCCCGTCGGTTGCGCGACGCGTACGGCGGGGAGTGCGAACAAGGAGTTGACGATCGTCGAGGTGTCGGACCGACGTGTCACCCGGCGCAGGGTGCGACCAGCGCGTACCCAGTCGAGCAGGAGGCGACCGGCACCCGCGAGGCGCGCCACACCGCGCTCGCCGCTCAGGCCGAGCGGCGGGATGGACACATGGTCGACCGGGACCGGGAGTCGTCCCACCAGGGGGCCGTCGGGACTGACGACCCGCACCGGGTGGCCGCGCTCGAGCGCGACGTCGATCAGATCGAGCATCACCTTCTCCGCCCCGGAGACCTGGCCGGTGTGCGCGACGAAGACGATCGTGCACGGGTGCTCGGAATCGGTCATCGGACCACCTTCGTGTGTCGTCCGGGCGGCGTGGTCACCGCCCGGGTGAGCAGTACCGCGGGTCCGGCGACGATCAGTGCGGTACCGGCCGAGATGACCGGCCAGGGAACCGAATCTGCGAGCCAGACCCCGATGGCGCACGCCGCCACCGTCAACAGGGTCAACGTGGTGAGTGCGCCGAGTGGGAGCAGACCCGTGATGGGCAGCGTCCGACCGATGACTACCCACAGTGCCACCACCGCGAGGGCGAAGGTGATGACGGTGGAGAAGGCGGCCCCGTCATAGGAGTACCGCGGGATCAGGATCAGGTTGAGCACCACGTTGAGTGCCAGGCCGCCGACCGCGATCCACGGGTAGCGATTCGCCCGACCGGTCGCCGCGAGCAGGAAGATGCCTAGCACGATGAAGGCGGTGAGCGCCGCGCCCAGAACGAGCAGCCGCGCGGCGTCGGCCCCGACGACGAACCGGTCGCCGTACAGGAGTCCGATGATCGGGCCGGCGCTCGGCCAGAAGGCGGCCACGGCCACGGCACCGCCCGCGGCGAACACCACCGCCGCACTCCGGCACCGCTGGCGCAGGACCGCCGACTGGTCGGGCCAGGCGGCGACCAGCAGGGTGCTGACGGGTCCGATCGCGGCCAGGATGAAGGTGTCCATGATGTCGGAGAACTTGTACCCGATGCTGTAGATGCCGACCGCGTCGAGGGAATCGAGCAGACTCAGCAGCAGGACGTCGACCTTCTGCAGCGCGATGGTCAGGGCGAGGCCCAGTGCGAGCGGAAGGGCATCGGAGAGCATCGGTTTCCATCGCGACCATTCGACGACCCGCGACGGCCGCAGTCCCGACGACCGGCGCGCGATCCCGACGACCTTGATGATCAGCGACAGGATCTCGTTCGCGACCGGGGCGAGTACGAACACCAGCAGTGCCGGCGCTACGAGCACGGCGGCGATGGTCAGCGCCAGCTGCAGAACCTGGCCCAGGCTCTCGGCGATCGCGGTGAGCAGGAGGCGGTGCCGGCTCTGGAAGATGACCGTGAGTGCCTGTGCGGGCGTGGCGAACACGACGACGAGTCCGGCGATCGCGGTCGCGCGGATCACGTCGCCGGGATACTGCAGCACGATCACGTAGGCGACGGCGATCAGGTAGCCGAGAAGGCCGAGCACCACCCGCAGGGCGATGAACGCCGAGGACGTCTTCGCGACGTCGTCGGGGTCGTCGGAGATGAGCCGGGCCATCACCGCCCGGCCGACCCCGAGGTCGGTGAAGATCGCGGTCAGACCGAGCAGCGCGAACACGAAGGAGTAGGTGCCCCAGTCCTCCGGGGACAGGGTGCGCGCGATGAGGACGCTCCCGGCCCAGCCGAGGGCGGCGATGACCACGCGACTGGTCAGCATCGCGATGGTGGCACGGGTGGCGGCCCGCGCATCCGAGGCCGGGTGCGCGCCGGGCTCGGCGGCCGGCGCAGTCGTCGGCCCGCTCGCTGCGCTCCCGGCGCCGGTGATTCTCGGCCCGCTCGCTGCGCTCCCGGCGCCGGTGGTGTTCGGCCCGCCCGCTGCGCTCCCGGCACCGGTCGCGCGGGCCAGCAGCTCGGCTTCGGCCTGCTGATCCACCAGCGCATCGGACGGCAGCGGGCCGGTGACGTCAGGGCTCACGGCGCCCCGCACCGGGTATGTCGATGCCGCCGGCCCGGTAGGCCTCGACCGTCCGGCGGGCCGTGGTGTCCCAGCTGAGGGCTGACGCCACCGAGGTGCCGGCGGCGACGAGTTCGGTGCGCGCCGAGTCGTCGCGCACGAGGGGTTCGAGGGCACGGACCCAGTCGTCCTCGTCGTGGCCGTGCACCAGTGTCGCGCCGTCACCCACGACCTGGGGAAGCGCGCCCACCGCGCTCGCGACGACGGCACCGCCACAGGCCATCGCCTCGACGGGCGGAAGGCCGTAACCCTCGTAGAACGAGGCGTAGGCGGTCACGGTCGCCGCGGCGTAGAGCGCCGGCAGGTCCCCGACATCGACGTAACCGAGCCCGACCGCCGACGACGGGGCGCCCGGGCCCGTCGAACCCGCGCCGCCGAGCACGCACGGAATGTCGAGGCGCCGGGCGACCGCCGCGACGAGTTCGACGTTCTTGCGGGGTTCGACGGTGCCGATCTGCATCACGAAGCGTTCCGGCAGATCGTATTTCGCCCGAACCCGTTCGACATCGGCCGGCGCGGGTGGGCGGGCCCAGTCGGCGGGCGCGAGTTCGGTGACGTGGGCATCCCGTCCGCAGGTCTCGCGGATTCGTTCGGCGGTGAACTCGGAGACGGCGATCAGCACGTCGGCCCGACGGAGGGTCGTGCGGACGAGTACGGATTCGCCCGCGGCGCGAAACCGGCTCGACGCGGACGGCATGTCGAGCACCGACAGGTCGTGCACGGTCGCGACCGTGGTGGCGGGGCCGGCGACTGGTAGGTCGACGTCGAGACCGTGGAACACGCCGCCCGAGCGGGTGGGGAGTACGCCGAACACCGCCCGTCGGACACCGTCGGCGACGGGACGCTCCACCGGGGTGATCGCCGGGGGCAGTTCGCCGACCGCGTCGGTCTGCACGACTGCGGACAGGGCGGTGCCGTCGACGTGGCCGGGCAGTGCCCTCAGGAGTTCGCGGATGTAGGTCTGGACGCCGCTGCCTCCGGGACGAAGTGCAAGCGCACCGTACGTGATTCGTGTTGTGCCGTCGCGCATCCAGCAGCTCCCAACAGTAACCAGAAGTAGAAGTCGAGCGGGAAGATCTCGAAGTAGGTGGCGACCAGGCAGGCCACCATCGCCGCGACCATGGACGCACTGACACCCAGGACGAGGGCTCCATCCGGGTCGGGCATCCGGCGCGAGTACTGCACGCACCAGATGATCGCGGTCACGATCAGGGCCAGGAACAACCACAACCCGATCGGCCCGAGTTCGATGAGCAGCTTCACGTAGTAGTTGTCCGGCTGGTAGTTCTTCGACAACTGCTGCACGGTACCGCCGGCGCCGGCGGTGATCGTCCGCGTCGTGTCGCCCTGGGCCGCCGACATCGCGTCGGCCGCCGATCCGCTCGACGCCAGGCCGGTCCCGAGCGGGTGCACCCAGATGCTCGCGAAGATCTCACCCCACCCGGAGCCGCGCTGACTCAGGCTGCTCGACGAGAAGAACACCTTGGTGATGTTCGACGGCAGGAACGGCAGCGAGATGACGGCGACGACCCCGACTGCGAGCAGCGGGGCGATGAGGCGGCGGAAGCGAAGGGCCGCAAGCCAGATCACACCGACGATGAGGCCGAGGATCGCCGCCCGCACCACCGACGTGGCCATCGTGATCGCCATGACCGGCCAGCAGACGAGGAACAACCGGTTGCGCCGGCGGGCGGTGTCCGACAGCGCCACTGCTCCGCCGACGAGCAGGGCCAGCATGACGAAGAGTCCGAAACCGAAGGGCTGATTGAACGTGCTGAACGTCCGGAACAGCGGACCGCTCGTCCGCACCTGCTCGCCGAAGGTGTAGCCGAGTTCGACCAGCCGCGCCGGACCCAGGAGCTGCTGGCCGATGCCCACGAGGGTGGTGAGCACCCCGAGCGCCATGATGATCGAGACCAGTCGGTCGCGGTCGAGCGCGTCGAACGGCGTCAGCCATAGCGCGAGGACCACGAAGAGGTAGAAGAAGGTGACCTTGACGCCGTACAGCCCGATGGGGCCGTAGACGTAGAGCGCCGACACGACCCCGAACGCGACCAGCACGGCCGCGGCCGGCCACCACGGCAGCTGCAACGGCGGGTCCGTCCGGTCGGCGGGCCGGACCCGGCGATTGGCCGCGCAGATCAGCGTCAGCGCGAGGACGCCCTCCTTCCACGCCGAGGCGACGCCGGGCAACGGGGCGATGTCGAGGAGACCGTCGAGGGGGGTGAGCGCGGCCAAGACCAGGAGACCGCGTTGCGGACGCCGGTAGATGACGGCGACGAAGGCGACCGCGAGGACGAGGGCGACGAGTGCAGCGACCACGACCGGGAGGTGCGCCACGCCGACCTGCCTTTCCACGTGCCCCCGTGGTCTGTTCGAGCCCCCAGACCAACCATGGTGGCATCTCCGGGCTCCGTTTGTCCGGGGCAACACGGACACATGTCGCCCCGGACACGCCGGGAGGCCGCCGGCCGCAGGTCAGTGACCCGAGATGCGACGTGCCCGTCGCGGGCGGGTTCGGTCGGGCCCGGATTCGGTTGTGAGAAGGCGTGGTTGCGGGCGCGGGGGATCCAGGAGTTGCGGCATCCCCTTCACCGGCTGGTGCATCGGGAGCAGGGTGTAGCCGTCTTCCCATGGGAGGTGGCCGTGGTCGTCGGGCCAGACCACCTGCAGTTTCGGGTGGTCGGGGAACAACAGGTTCGCCAGGAGCAGCTCGTCGTGGTCGAGTTGCTCGATGAGTCGGACGGTCACGGCGACCGTCTGCAACGGGATGTCGGACTGCGCGGCGACGAGATCACGCCAGTCCTCCTGGTGGAGCAGGGCGCCCAGTTCGTTCAGCACGTGTGTCGCGGTCAGGGGATCGACGCCGTAGATCGAGAGCTCCGGGATCGAGTGCAGCGAGAGTCCGGAGGTGTAGGAGAACCCGCACTCGGTTCG
The DNA here is from genome assembly GCF_023078355.1 of Gordonia hongkongensis. Classification (NCBI taxonomy): domain Bacteria; kingdom Bacillati; phylum Actinomycetota; class Actinomycetes; order Mycobacteriales; family Gordoniaceae; genus Gordonia; species Gordonia hongkongensis. Next base: position 3,943,283 of record NZ_CP095552.1, on the reverse strand, counting down.
AGCATCTGCAGGCGGTGCGTCGAACTCGGCGTCCGCCTCGCCGACCGAGGTCACCTGCCAGCCGCAGCGCCGGATGGTCTCGATGGTGGAACGGATGAGCGGATTGGGATGCCACCGGGGCAGACCTCGGATCGCGGCAGCGTGGTCTGACATGGATCGCTCCTTTGTTCGACGGGTGCGAACATCAGAACACGAGGCCCCGACAATTCTCCCGACGCCGCAGCCGAGGAGGTGGGCGTCAGGTGTTCGCCGTGCGTCGGATGCCGAACACGGTGAACAGGGCCGCGCACGTGGCGAAGACGACCAGCAGCACGAGCCCGATCGTGTAGCTGTGGGTGGTCGCGTCGTAGGTGGCCCCCATGACCATGGGCGGGAAGAAGCCGCCGAGCCCGCCGAGGGCACCCACGATCCCGGTGACCGAACCGACCCGCTCGGCGGGCGCGGCCTGCGCGACCCAGCTGAAGACCGACCCCGAACCGAGTCCCATGCAGACCGCCATCAGGACGAAGTCGAGACCGGCGGGTATCTCGAGGGGCGGCTTGGTGATCATCCACACGGCGAGCACGGCGGCACCGCCACAGGAGATCACGGTGATGATGCGCGGTCCGAAGCGATCGGACAGGACACCGCCGACGGGCCGGGCGATGACGGCCGCGATCGCGAAACCGGCGGTGCGCGTGCCGGCCGCCTGGAGGTCGAAGTCGTAGACGTCTTTGAGGTAGGTCGGCAGGTAGGTGCTGAAGGCGACGAAGCCGCCGAACGCCGCAGCGTAGAGAAAACCGAGCTGCCAGGTGATCGGCAGTTTGGCCGCACCGATCAGTTTGGGGACCACCGAGTCGTGGGACGCGGCCCACCTGGGTGAGTCGCGCATGAACAACCAACAGACCACGGCGACCACCGCGAGCGCGACGGCGATGATGATGTGCGTCGCGATGTATCCGAACCACGACACGAACCGGGGGGTGAAGAAGGCCGACAACGCCGTTCCGCCCATCCCGGCTCCGAAGACGCCGGTCGCGAACCCGCGCCGGGACTTGTCGTACCAGGCGTTCACGAAGGGGATGCCCACGGCGAACGTCGTCCCGCCGACGCCGAGGAAGAAGCCGGCGACGAGCAGCAACGCGTAGCTGTCGAAATGTCCGGCGGCGGCGACCAGCAGGACGAACGGAATGGTGGCGACCAGCAGAACGGTGAACATGAGGCGGCCGCCGAAGCGGTCGGTCAGTGCGCCGGTCAGGATTCGCCCGAGCGAGCCGACCAGGATCGGGATGGCGACGAGGATCGACTTCTGGGTGGCGCTCAGGTCGAGTTGGTCGGTGTAGACGACCCCGAGCGGACCGATGAGGTTCCAGGCCCAGAAGCTGATCGTGAACGCGAGTGTCGCGAGAGCGAGGTTCGTGGTCTGCGCATGCGAGCTGATGGCGGGCGTCGTGGTGTCGGTGCTCATCGATCACGGTCCTTCACTCCGACGGGCGCCCACCCCGGCCGATGGGGCTGGTTACCCGGCGCGACACGTCGGTCGCGGCTTCGGTACACGATGTAGGGACGGAAGAGGTAGTGCACCGGCGCGGTGAAGATGTGCACCAGCCGGGTGAAGGGGACCATCGCGAAGAGGAGCATCCCGATCAGGATGTGCACGTGGAAACGCAAGGGCGCCGCCGCCATCGCCGTGACGTCCGGTTGCAACACGAACAGTGAACGGAACCAGGGCGAGACGGTCTCGCGGTAGTTCACGCCGGGCGCGTGCGGGTCGAGCGTGCCGATCAGCGTGATGTAGGTGCCTGCCACCAGCGCCGTGACCAGCACCAGGTACATCGCCTTGTCGTTACGCGTGGTGGCCATGAACACCGGGCCGACGGTCCGCCTGCGGTACACCAGCATCGCGACCCCGACGAGGGTGGCGACTGCCGCCAGGATCCCGAAACCCCCGGCACCCCAGTGGTACAGCGTCTCCGAGACGCCGATGGCCTCCGTCCACGACTCCGGGATCAGCAATCCGATCGCGTGGCCGATGATCACCACGAGCACGCCGTAGTGGAAGAGCGGCGACGCTATCCGCAGGAGGCGGGACTCGTAGAGCTCGGATGACCGCGTCGTCCACCCGAACTTGTCGTAGCGATAGCGCCAGATGGTTCCACCGATGAGCAGTCCGAGCGTCGCGTAGGGCACCACGCCCCACAGGAAGATGTCCACGGGTCACCTCACGCGCGGGTCGGGTTGATCGGAAGCAGGCGGGGATCGAAGGGTTCCAGTCCCACAGTCTCCGTCGGTGCGGGTGCACACATCGCCATGGCCGTGGCCCGGTCGGGTGGGGAGGGACTGGGCAGGGTGGCGCACACCGCCGCCACCGCCCCGGCGTACGGCGACTCCGCGTCGAGCAGGGCGAACCGGATCAATTCCAGTGCTGCACGGTGCTTCTCGAGCAGCTCGACGCCGCGGCCCGGATCGGCCCGCGCGCTGAACTCGAGAACGATCGGCAGATGGTCGGGCAATTCACCGCGCAGGTCCACGAGAAATCCACTGTCGCGGTAGGCCTGCTTGAACTCGCCCAGCGACGCGCCCCGACGCCGGGTGTCGCCGTCGGACCAGTACGACAGGTAGAGCGTGTGCCGTTTCGAGAGATCGAAGAGCTCGATGTACTCGCGGCGCAGCGCTGCCGGATCGCCGTCGGCGAGGTGGTCGGTGATCTGCCGCAGCAGATGTGGGGTCTGTGCGTCATCCATCTCGGCGAGGGCGGCCCGCATCAGATCGACGCGGCCGAGGACCTCGTCGTCGGGATAGCTCAGGCACCAGGACGCGATCAACCGTATGACGGTGCCCTCGTCGGTCGCCCGCGAGCGACGTGCGAACAACCGTGGTCCCCTCATCGTGCTTCCTCGTCGGGAGTCGATCCGGGTACGCGTTCGGGGAACAGGCCCGGCGGGGCCCCGTTGCCGTCCCAATTGAGCAGGTTGGTCCGGCCCGCCATCGTGTGCTCGCCGGCCGCCGTGTCAGTGGTCTGACGCTGACGCAGCGCATGGAACGTCTCCACCGACACCGGCGCGGGACGACCGCTGGCCTCGCCGAACGGCGACGAGTCGAACATGCCGGGTCCGTCGTCGTAGTCGAGCGAACATCCCATCTCGTCCAGTTTCTCGGCCTGTTCGAGATGAGCCGTGGGGATCACGTATCGCTCTTCATATTTCGCGATCGCCATCAGGCGGTACATCTCGTACACCGCCTCCTCGGTCATCCCCACCGCGGCCGGTATTCCGGCGTCGGGTTCACGGCCCAGGGTCACGTCGCGCATGTACGAGCGCATGGCGGCCAGGCGGCGCAGCACCGTGTCGATGACGACCGTGTCACCGGCGGTGAACAATTCGGCCAGGTACTCCACCGGAATCCGAAGGGCCTCGATCGCGCCGAACAGTGTTCCCGCGCCCTCGGCGTCGTGACCCTGCTCGGCGAGCAGGTCGACGATCGGCGACAGCGGTGGGACGTACCAGACCATCGGCATCGTGCGGTATTCCGGGTGCAGCGGGAGCGCGACACGGTACTTCTTCGCCAGCGCGTAGACCGGCGATCGGCGCGCGGCCTCGAGCCAGTCGTCCGGGATGCCGTCGCGTCGAGCGGCGGCGATCACCGCCGGATCCTCGGGGTCGAGCATCAGATCGAGTTGCGCCTCATACAGATCGCGATCATCGGGGACCGAGGCGGCCGCAGTCACGGCGTCGGCGTCGTAGAGGAAGATGCCCAGGTAGCGAAGCCGGCCGACGCACGTCTCGGAACACACCGTCGGTTGCCCGACCTCGATGCGCGGGTAACACAGCGTGCACTTCTCGGCCTTGCCGGACTTGTGGTTGAAATAGATCTTCTTGTACGGGCAGCCCGTGATGCACTGCCGCCAGCCGCGGCAGCGGTCCTGGTCGACGAGCACGATGCCGTCCTCGCTGCGTTTGTAGATCGCACCGGAGGGGCACGATGCCATGCATGACGGATTGAGGCAGTGTTCGCAGATCCGCGGCAGATAGAACATGAAGGTCTGCTCGAAGCCGAACTTCACCGCGTCTTCGGAATCGCGCCGGAGCTTCTCGACGATGGGGTCGCGCTCGGCGAGTTCCGGTGCACCGCCGAGGTTGTCGTCCCAGTTCGCCGACCAGGTGACCTTGGTGTCCTTGCCGGTGAGCAGGGACTTGGGACGGGCGACCGGGAAATCGTCGCCGAGCGGGGCGTCGATGAGGGTCTGGTAGTCGTAGGTCCAGGGTTCGTAATAGTCCTCGATGGTCGGCTGGACCGGACTCGCGAACAGGGTCAACAGCTTCCGCACGCGGCCGCCGGCGCGCAGGCGCAGCCTGCCGTTGCGGTTGAGGACCCAGCCGCCCTGCCAGGTCTCCTGGTCGTCGTACCGTCGCGGATACCCCTGTCCGGGACGGGTTTCGACGTTGTTGAACCACACGTACTCGGTGCCGGACCGATTGGTCCACGCCTGCTTGCAGGTCACCGAGCAGGTGTGGCACCCGATGCACTTGTCGAGGTTCATCACCATCCCGACCTGGGCCATGACCCGCATCAGTACGTCACCTTCTGGCTGCGTTTGCGGATGGTCGAGACCATGTCGCGTTGATTGCCGGTCGGTCCGAGATAGTTGAAGGCGTAGGACAACTGGGCGTAACCGCCGATGAGGTGGGTCGGTTTCACCAGCAGCCGCGTCGGCGAGTTGTGGATGCCGCCCCGGCGGCCCGTCGCCTCCGACTTCGGGACGTCGATCGTGCGTTCCTGGGCGTGGTGGACGTAGCAGACCCCGGCCGGCATGCGATGGCTGACGATTGCACGGCACACGAAAACGCCGTTGGCGTTGGTGCATTCGATCCAGTCGTTGTCGGCGACGTCGATCGAGGCGGCGTCCTGGGGACTCAGCCAGGCGATCGGCCCGCCGCGGGAGAGCGACAACATGAACAGGTTGTCCTGGTACTCGGAGTGGATCGACCACTTCGAGTGTGGCGTCAGGTACCGCACCGTGATCTCCCGGGCGCCGTCGGGTCCGAGCTTGGGTTCGCCGAACAGGCGGTGCATGTCCAGCGGCGGCCGGTAGATCGGGAGCGACTCGCCCATGTCGATCATCCAGTCGTGGTCCAGATAGAAGTGCATCCGTCCGGTGAGCGTGTGAAACGGCTTGAGCCGCTCGATGTTCACCGTGAACGGTGCGTACCGGCGGCCGCCGGTCTCCGACCCGGACCACTCCGGCGACGTGATCACCGGCACGGGTGCCTTCTGGGTGTCGGCGAAGCGGATGCGCTTCTCCTCCGAACCGCGCGCGAGGTCGTCGAGGCGGAAGCCGACGCGTTGCTGCAGCTGTTCGAAGCCGGCCACCGCGAGTTCGCCGTTCGTGGTGCCCGACAACGTCAGGATCGCCTCGGCGAGTTTCTCGTCGGTGTCGATGGCCGGTCGTCCGTCGCCGGCGCCGCCGAGCATCACGCCGTTGGATTCGGCGAGTGTGCGTGTTTGTTCCTCGAGCGGGTAGGTCACGTTCTTGACGGTGAAGCCGAGGGTGTCCGCGAGCGGTCCGATGGACGCCAGCTTGTCCGCGATCGCGGTGTAATCCCGTTCCACCACGGTGAAGTTGGGCATGTTCCGGCCTGGCTGTCCGACAACGCCGTCGTGTCGCCAGTCCAGAATCCGGCCGTGCGGTTGTGCAACCTCGCCGGGGGTGTCGTGCTGCAGAGGGACGCTGACGAGATCGCGCCGTGTACCGAGGTGGGTGCGTGCCAGGTCCGACAGCTTGCGTGCGAGCCGGTGGAACAGGTCGAAGTCGGACTTCGCCTCCCACGGCGGGTCGATCGCCGGTGTGAACGCGTGGACGAACGGGTGCATGTCCGTCGAGGACAGGTCGTGCTTCTCGTACCAGGTCGCAGCAGGCAGGACGATGTCCGACAGCAGCGTGGTCGATGTCATCCGGAAATCCGCCGACAGCAGCAGGTCGAGCTTCCCCTCCGGAATGTCGTCGTGCCAACGGATCTCGGCAGGCCTCGGGGTCTCGGGTTTCTCGGCGCCGAGCACGTTGTGGTGGGTGCCGAGCAGGGTCCGGAGGAAGTACTCGTTGCCCTTCGCCGAGGAACCGAGCAGGTTGGACCGCCACAGCACGAGGGTCCGGGGCCAGTTCTCGGGTGCGTCGACGTCGGTGATGGCGGATGTCAGTTGGCCGTTCTGCAGACGCTCTGCGACGTAGGACGCCGGATCGGCGGCGTCACCGCGATCCACGGCGGCGGTCGCCTCGTCGGCGACGTCGAGAGGGTTGGTGGAGAACTGGGGATAGAAGGGCATCCAGCCGAGCCGCGCCGACTGGGCGATGGCGTCGGCGGTGTGCTCGTGGTCCATCGTGCCGCGCGACAGCGGGGAGGCGAGTGAGGATGTCGAGTACCCGTCGTTGCGCCATTGCCCGGTGTGCATGTACCAGTACGAGGTCCCGGTCATGGTCCGCGGCGGGCGCGTCCAGTCCAGCGCGTTCGCCAGCGAGATCCAGCCCGTGATCGGACGACACTTCTCCTGCCCGACGTAGTGCGCCCAACCGCCGCCGTTGCGGCCCATGCATCCGGTGAGGATGAGCAGGGACAGGATCGCCCGATAGGTCGCGTCGCCGTGGAACCACTGGCAGATCCCGGCGCCCATGATGATCATCGAGCGGCCGCCGGATTCCTCGGCGTTGGCGGCGAATTCGCGCGCGACGCGAATCGCCGCCGCGGCCGGCACGCCGGTGATCTCGGCCTGCCACGCCGGTGTGTACGGCGCCGATGCGTCGTCGTAGCCGGTGGGCCACTCGCCGGGGAGCCCGTCCCGGGTGACGCCGTACTGCGCGAGTATCAGATCGAAGACGGTCGTGACGAGCCGTCCCCCGATCCGCCGCGCGGGGACACCTCGGCGGACCACGGCGCCGCTGCCGTCGGGGGCGTCGAAGACCGGGAACGCGACTTCGACGAATTCGGCCGCATCGCTCATGAGTGTCAGCGCGGGTTGCGCGCCACCGAGATCGAGATTCCATCGCCCCGCACCGGAGTCGGCGTACCGGAACCCCATCGAGCCGTTGGGCACCACCGGCTCATCGCGTGCCTCGTCCCAGCACACCGTCTTCCAGACGTCCTCGGAGGCAACATGTTCCGCGCCGGGCAACTCGTCGGCGGTCACGAACTTCCCAGGGACGAATTTTCCGGGGACGTCGGTGCCGGTCGAGTCACCGTCCGGCCCGCCCGGTTTTTCGTCCAAGTGGATCAGGAACGGCAGGTCGGTGTAGCGGCGCACGTAGTCGTCGAAGAACCCGGTCGAGCGCCGGACGAAGAACTCGGTGAGGATGACGTGTCCCATCGCCATCGCGAGCGCCCCGTCGGTGCCGGCCTGCGCGGGCAGCCATTCGTCGGCGAACTTGGTGTTGTCGGCGTAGTCGGGGCTGACCGAGACCACCTTGGTGCCGCGGTAGCGCACCTCGGCCATCCAGTGCGCGTCCGGGGTCCGCGTCACCGGGACGTTGGAACCCCACATCATCAGGTACGTCGCGTCCCACCAGTCCCCGGACTCCGGGACGTCGGTCTGGTCGCCGAACACCTGGGGACTGGCCACCGGCAGATCGGCGTACCAGTCGTAGAACGAGGTCATCACCCCGCCGATCAGCTGGATGAACCGGGTGCCGACGCAGTGGCTGACCATCGACATGGCCGGGATCGGGGAGAAACCCGCGCACCGGTCCGGACCGTGGGCCTTGATCGTGTGGACGTGCGCTGCCGCGGCCATCTCGACGGCCTCGTCCCAGGAGACGCGAACGAGCCCGCCCTTGCCCCGTGCGCGCTGGTAGGAGCGTCGGCGCAGCGGGTCTCCGACGACGTCGGCCCACGCCAGCACGGGATCGCCGAGCCGGCGCTTCGCCTCGCGGAACATCTCCACCAGCACACCCCGGGCGTACGGGTGTCGGACCCGGGTGGGGGAGTAGGTGTACCAGGAGAAGGCCGCGCCCCGCGGGCACCCGCGGGGTTCGTACTCGGGCCGGTCCGGGCCCACCGAGGGGTAGTCGGTCTCCTGGGTCTCCCAGGTGATGATCCCGTCTTTGACGTAGACCTTCCACGAGCAGGAGCCCGTGCAGTTCACGCCGTGTGTCGAGCGCACGATCTTGTCGTGGCTCCATCGATCCCGGTAGAAGACGTCACCCGCCCGACCGCCGTCCCGGAAGACGACACGACGATCGTCGGTCTCGTCCCATCGGGTGAAGAACCTGCCGATGTCCAACAGTGCGGTGGCTGCAGAACCCTGTACATCTTCTGACCGGGCCATGAGCGACACCATACGGAGGGTCGGCAATTGTTTCTTCCCGAATCGCAAAGTCGATCAGATATGCCGAAAACGTTTGTGGGAAATACACCCGTCGGTCATTCGGGAAACAATCTGGTCGCTTAGGTCAACGCGTGGCAACCGTCAACAGGATCGCCGAGTCCTCTTGTGCGGTCAGGCCGTGACGCGTCGACGGAATGGTCACCAGGTCGCCGGTGGCGCCCTCCCACCGGCCGGCCGGATCGCCGTCCGCCGAGGTCAGGACGACACGCCCGCGCAGGACCTGCAGCGTGGCCTCGGTGGGACTGTCGTGATCCGACAGTGCCGCGCCCGCGACCAGTGCGATCACCGTTTGTCGAAGATGTCGAGAAGAGTTGCCGTGCAACGTATGAGAGGCCCGTCGGCTCGACGCTTCGCGGGCCGAGGACAGGAGCTCGTCGACGAGCTCGGGAAGATGAGTCGAATCCACGTGTTCCACCATGACATCGCGGCGCGGCGACGAGGTGATGTTCGGCGGATCGAGGCCAGTTCGTTGTTACGCTGTCGACCGACGCGGTGATCCTGCCGCCTGGAATAGGCCACACAATCGTTGCGAAAACACCCGGTGATGACGGGCTCGCACCCATGAGAGTCCGGCGATGAGACGATTTCGGAAAATGGTTCCGCGAAATGATTCGAGAATCGAACTGTCGATTCCGTACAGAACCGATCGGCGCCCGTCGGATGGCTTCTGGTCCGCGCGCCGGAACTGTGGTCAGCCGAGCCGCATCCGGAGCAGACGATCGTCCCCGTCGGCCGGCCGGCCGCGTCCGTCGGTGTTGCTCGTGCCGAACCACAGTGAGCCGTCGGGCGCGGCGGCCACGACGCGCAGCCGGCCGAACTCGTCGGCGTACCTGCTCACCGGCTCGCCGGCGGCCGACCCCGTGAGCGGTATCTCCCACAGCCGCCGGCCGCGGAGCGCGGCCATGTAGGCGCGGTCGCCGATGATCGCCAGCCCGGCCGGGGACGCCTCCTGCGTGGTCCAGGTGGCGGCCGGCGCGACGAACCGCGGATCATCGGAATCGCCTTCGACCTCCGGCCACCCGTAGTTGCCACCCGGTCGGATCAGATTGAGCTCGTCACGACGGTTCTGTCCGAACTCACTGGCCCACAGCCGGCCTGCGCCGTCGAAGGCCAGGCCCTCGACGTTGCGGTGCCCGTACGAGTGGACCTCGTTGCCGAACGGGTTGCCCGGCCACGGGCGGCCATCCCGGTCCACCCGCAGGATCTTGCCGTTCAACGCGGTGACGTCCTGGGCGACCTCGGGTACGGCGGCATCGCCGACCGCGACGAACAGGCTTCCGTCCGAACCGAAGGCGAGGGCGCCGCCGTGATGGTTGTAGGCCGCGTCGAGTCCGGTGATCAGCGGTCGGGGACGGGTGAGCCGGTCGCCGTCGAAGTCCAGGCGCACCAGCCGATTGTCGGTGGCGGTCGTGTAGTAGACGAACACCGCGCTCTCGTCGCCTGGCGCCACCGCGATGCCCTGCAACCCGCCTTCGCCGCGGGGAGCGGCGTCAGCGAACTCGCCGACGGTCCGGACCTCACCCCCAGGGGACACCCGGACGATCGTGGCGTCGTCGCGCTGGGTGACGAGGGCATCGCCGTCACCGAGGAAGGCCAGCGCCCACGGCACGTTCAGCCCGGATGCGACGGTCTCGACCGACGCGGCGTCTGCGGACGTGCCCGTCGGACCCGAGCCGGATCGATCCCGCGTCGGCGGATCGTCGGTGGCGCACCCGGTCACCAGCGACGTACCGGTGATGCCGAGCAGCCCGGCCCCGAGCAGGCCCGTTTTGAGGAGTTTGCGTCGATCCATACCCTCGATGGTGCCTGATGGTCGCCACTGCCGACCGGTGCCGATTTGGGTCTACGCTGCGGATTCCCTACACTAGACCGGTTGCCTGTGCACCTCAGGTGTCCGGGACACAACTGAATAGTCTCCGGTGCCGGCGAAAAGCCAAGGGCATCGGCGGCGAGAACCTTCTCCAAACAACTATCCACTTCGTGGAAGGCCCACCGCAGGTCACCGGGATTTTTCCGGCCACCGGCGCTGTATGGGAACCGCTACGAGAAAGGTTGACGGTCACCCATGACCATGACTGACCCGATCGCAGACTTCTTGACGCGTCTGCGTAACGCCAACTCGGCGTACCACGACGAGGTGACACTGCCCTCGTCGAAGATCAAGGTGAACATCGCCGAGATCCTCAAGCGCGAGGGCTACATCACCGACTACCGCACCGAAGACGCGGAGGTCGGGAAGAACCTCGTCGTCTCCCTGAAGTACGGCCCGAGTCGCGAGCGCTCCATCGCCGGTCTGCGCCGCGTCTCCAAGCCCGGTCTCCGGGTCTATGCAAAGTCCACCAACCTGCCCAAGGTTCTGGGCGGCCTCGGCGTGGCCATCATCTCCACGTCGTCGGGCCTGCTCACCGATCGCCAGGCAGCCAACCAGGGCGTGGGCGGCGAAGTCCTCGCCTACGTCTGGTAGGGGAGGTAACAACACATGTCGCGTATCGGAAAGAACCCCATCGAGATCCCCGCGGGCGTGGACGTCACCATCGACGGCCAGAACGTCACCGTGAAGGGCCCCAAGGGTGAGCTCTCGCTCACCGTCTCCGAGCCCATCTCGGTCGCCAAGGAGGACAACTCCATCGTCGTGACCCGCCCCAACGACGAGCGTCGCAGCCGCGCGCTGCACGGCCTGAGCCGTTCGCTCGTGAACAACCTCGTCGTGGGCGTCACGCAGGGCTACACCAAGAAGATGGAGATCTTCGGTGTCGGTTACCGCGTGCAGGCCAAGGGCAGCGACCTCGAGTTCGCGCTCGGTTACAGCCATCCCGTGCCGATCGAGGCCCCGGCGGGCATCACGTTCGCCGTGGAGTCCCCGACGAAGTTCTCGGTCTCGGGTATCGACAAGCAGCAAGTCGGCGAGATCTCGGCGGTCATCCGCCGCCTGCGTCGTCCGGACCCCTACAAGGGCAAGGGCATTCGCTACGAGGGTGAGCAGATCCGTCGCAAGGTCGGAAAGACGGGTAAGTAAGCCATGAGTGATTCAGCTACCAAGACAGTGCGCAAGCCGATCGGCAAGGACGTCTCGACGCGTCGTCGCAAGGCGACCGGCAACCGTCACTTCCGCCTCCGCAAGAAGGTCAGCGGAACCCCGGCCCGTCCGCGTCTCGCGGTCAAGCGCAGCTCGCGCCACATCCACGTCCAGTTGATCGACGACCTGGCCGGCAAGACGCTGGCCGCGGCATCGACGATCGAGGCCGATGTGCGTGCGGCCGGCGGCGACAAGTCCGCGCAGGCCCGCAAGGTCGGCGAGCTCATCGCCGCCCGCGCCAAGGCTGCCGGCGTCGACGCCGTCGTGTTCGACCGTGGCGGCAAGGACTACCACGGCCGGATCGCCGCGCTCGCCGACGCCGCCCGCGAGGGAGGCCTGAGCTTCTGATGACCATCTCGAACAGCTACACCCACATGACCGGAGGGAACCTCTGATGCCCGGACGTCAGCGTGACGGCGGAAACGGACCCGCCGGTAACGACAACAACCAGAACAACCAGGGCGGCGGCAACGACCGTCGCGGCGGTGGCCGCGGCGACCGCCGCGATCGTGGCGGCCGCGACCAGGACCGCAACCAGCTCGAGCGCGTGGTGACCATCAACCGCGTCTCGAAGGTGGTCAAGGGTGGACGTCGTTTCTCGTTCACCGCTCTCGTGGTCGTCGGCGACGGCCAGGGCATGGTCGGCGTCGGCTACGGCAAGGCCAAGGAAGTCCCGGCCGCGATCCAGAAGGGTGTCGAGGAAGCTCGCAAGAACTTCTTCCGCGTGCCCCTGATCGCCGGCACCGTGACCCACCCGGTCCAGGGTGAGGCCGCCGCCGGTGTCGTCATGCTCCGCCCGGCCAGCCCCGGTACCGGTGTGATCGCCGGTGGCGCGGTGCGTGCCGTGCTCGAGTGCGCGGGCGTCCACGACGTCCTCGCCAAGAGCCTCGGCTCGGACAACGCCATCAACGTCGTGCACGCCACCGTCGCGGCACTCAAGATGCTGCAGCGTCCCGAAGAGGTCGCGGCCCGCCGCGGTCTGCCGATCGAGGACGTCGCCCCGGCCGGTATGCTCCGCGCTCGCGCAGGACAGGGGGTCTGATCATGGCTCAGCTGAAGATCACTCAGGTCAAGGGCACCATCGGTACCAAGAGCAACCAGCGTGACAGCCTGCGGACCCTCGGACTCAAGGGCATCCGCCAGACCGTCACCCGCGAGGACACGCCGATCAACCGCGGCCTCATCAACGCGGTTCGTCACCTCGTGACAGTCGAAGAGGTTCAAGCATGACCATCAAACTCCATCACCTTCGCCCCGCTCCGGGGTCGAAGACCGACAAGACCCGCGTGGGTCGCGGTGAGGGGTCCAAGGGTAAGACCGCCGGTCGCGGCACCAAGGGCACCAAGGCACGCAAGAACGTGCCCGCCGGCTTCGAGGGTGGCCAGATGCCGATCCACATGCGGCTGCCGAAGCTCAAGGGCTTCACCAACCGCAACCGGATCGAGTACCAGGTCGTCAACGTCGGCGACATCGCCCGCCTGTTCCCGCAGGGCGGCACCATCGGCGTCGACGAGCTCGTCGCGGCCGGGGCCGTTCGCAAGAACAAGCTGGTGAAGGTTCTCGGCGACGGTGACCTGTCGGTCAAGGTCGACATCACCGCCGACAAGTTCACCGCCTCCGCCAAGGAGAAGATCGCCGCTGCCGGTGGCAGCGTCACCGAACTCTGACGGACACACACCGCGGTCGGGCGGCAGCATCGCTGCCGCCCGACCGGGGCGTTTCGGTGTGACTGTTAGAGTCTCAGAGGTTGTCCTGCCGGACACGCCCAAGACTGCCGCATCCCGAAAGATCATCGTCGATTGCCGAGCACACGGGGGTCGGGTCGCACCGACCCGGAACGTAGACCTCGCGTGGTCGTTACTAGGAGGAGTTAGTGCTTTCCCCCTCTTCGCGGCCATTCGGACGCCGGATCTGAGGAAGAAGATCCTCTTCGTTCTCGGCATCATCATCCTGTATCGGCTGGGAGCGACCGTCCCGTCGCCGGGTGTCGACTACCAGGCCGTGCAGGCGTGTCTCGACGAGGTCTCGTCCGGTGAGTCGAGCTCGGTCTACTCCCTGATCAACCTGTTCTCCGGCGGCGCGCTGCTGCAGCTGTCGGTGTTCGCGATCGGCATCATGCCGTACATCACGGCGGCCATCATCGTGCAGCTGCTGACCGTGGTCATCCCGCGCTTCGAGCAACTCCGCAAGGAGGGCCAGGCCGGCCAGGCCAAGATGACGCAGTACACGCGCTACCTGGCCGTGGCCCTCGCACTCCTGCAGTCGACGGGCATCGTGGCCCTCGCCGATCGTGGCCAGCTCCTTCCGCAGTCCTGTGCGCAGAGCGGCGAAGTCCTCAACGACCAGAGCATCTTCGGTCTGTCGATCATCGTGCTCGTCATGACCGCCGGCGCCTGTGTCGTCATGTGGTTCGGTGAGCTCATCACCGAGCGCGGCATCGGCAACGGCATGTCGCTGCTGATCTTCGCCGGTATCGCCGCGCGTATCCCCGCCGAAGGTCGCACCATCCTCAACAGCCGCGGCGGACTCGTCTTCGCCCTGGTCTGTGTCGCCGCGCTGATCATCGTCGCCGGCGTCGTGTTCATCGAGCAGGGTCAGCGCCGCATCCCGGTGCAGTACGCAAAGCGCATGGTGGGCCGCAAGATGTACGGCGGGTCGTCGACCTACCTGCCGCTGAAGGTCAATCAGGCGGGCGTCATCCCGGTGATCTTCGCCTCGTCGCTGCTGTATCTGCCACAGCTGATCGTCGAACTCACGCGCAATCCCGATGGGACGCAGTCGACCTGGCAGGAATACGTCACCAGGTACCTGACCGATCCGAGCAACGGCGTCTACATCGCCGTCTACTTCCTGATGATCATCTTCTTCACGTACTTCTACGTGGCGGTGACGTTCAATCCGGAGGAGCGCGCCGACGAGATGAAGAAGTACGGTGGATTCATCCCGGGCATCCGTCCGGGAGCGCCCACGGCCGAATACCTCGGGTATGTGCTCAGTCGCATCACTCTGCCGGGCTCGATCTACCTCGGTATCATCGCGGTACTCCCGAACCTGTTCCTCGAGATCGGTAACAGCGGCAACGTCCAGAACCTGCCGTTCGGTGGTACGGCCGTACTGATCATGGTCGGCGTGGGTCTGGACACGATGAAGCAGATCAACAGTCAGTTGATGCAACGCAAGTACGAAGGATTCTTGAAGTGAGACTTGTCATTCTCGGCCCGCCCGGAGCAGGTAAAGGCACCCAGGCGGAGCTTTTGAGCGAAGCACTCGGGATCCCCCACATCTCGACCGGTGACCTCTTCCGCGCCAACATCTCCCAGGGCACCGCCGTGGGTGTGGAGGCCAAGAAGTACCTCGACGCCGGCAACCTCGTCCCGTCCGAAATCACGGTGGACATGGTCCGCGCCCGCGTCGGCGAGCCGGATGCGTCGAAGGGTTTCATCCTCGACGGTTTCCCGCGCTCGACCGAGCAGGCCGACGCGCTGAACGACATCCTGGCGAATCTCGACGCCTCGCTCGACGCCGTGCTCTCGTTCGTCGTCGACACCGACGTCGTCGTGGAGCGCATGCTGGCGCGTGGCCGCGCCGACGACACCGAAGAGGTCATCCGCAACCGGATGGACGTCTACACCCGGGAGACCGCGCCGCTGCTCGCGTACTACGGCGACCAGGTCAAGACGATCGACGCGGTCGGTGACATCCAGGGCGTCCACCAGCGCGTCCTGAGCGCGCTCGGCGCCGGCGTCTCCTGACCCGCTGCGTTCTGACCGCACAGTCTTTGACAACCGAGGAATCGCTGTAGGGCATGGGTTTTCGTAAGCGCAAGCGCGTCGTCCCCTTCCGCAGTGCGGGCGAGCTCGATGCCATGGCCGCGGCGGGCGCGGTCGTCGGGGCCGCGCTCGTCGCGGTGCGCGATGCGGCGAAGCCGGGGGTCAGCACCCTCGATCTCGACGAGGTCGCCGAATCCGTGATCCGGGGGGCCGGGGCGGTGCCCTCGTTCAAGGGCTACCACGGCTTTCCCGGATCCATCTGCAGCTCGGTGAACGACGTCGTCGTCCACGGCATCCCGTCCGCGGACGTCGTTCTCGCCGACGGCGATCTGGTGTCGATCGATTGCGGCGCCATCCTCGACGGCTGGCACGGGGACTCGGCCTGGACCTTCGGGGTCGGGGAACTGTCCACCGCCGACGAGGAACTCTCCGAGGCGACGCGGCTGTCGATGGAGGCGGGGATCGCGGCCATGGTCGACGGCGCTCGCCTCACCGACATCTCCCACGCCATCGAACTCGGCACGCGCGCCGCGGAGAAGAAGTTCGGCCGGCCCTTCGGCATCGTCGACGGTTACGGCGGCCACGGCATCGGCCGCGAGATGCACATGGAACCGTTCCTGGCGAACGAGGGTGAACCCGGCAAGGGGCCGACGCTCGTGATCGGCTCCACCCTGGCCATCGAGCCGATGCTGACGCTGGGCACCACGGACACCACCGTCCTCGACGACGACTGGACAGTCGTCACCGACGACGGTTCGCGTTCCGCCCATTGGGAACACACCGTCGCGGTGACCGCCGACGGACCCCGTATCCTCACCCCGCGCCCGGTCTGACTCCACGCCAGTGCGGGATTCGTAACGGGAACCGATACGAATCCCGCACTGTAGGGCTTGAAGTTCTTGGATGCTGTCCTGTTGTTGCGCGGTCAGTTTCGTACCAGAAGTTCGGCGAGACACGCCTCGACCGGCGTATAGGTCTGGCCCGGGCGCAGTGGCGGGAGGGCCGCTGGCCAGTAGTCGACGATCGGCCATACGGGTTGTTGCTGGGGGCGTGTCTGATCGCCGGACGTGTTGCGTCCGTGGATCTCTCGCCGCACTTGTTCGAGGTGGGCCTGCAACCGCTTGGGTATGTCGGGTCGGCGGTTGAGGCGTTCGGGGTTGGGTGGTGCGCCGGGTTCGGCGTTCAATCGCCAGAGGCAGCGGCCTTCGTCTGGCCCGGACCGGACGATCCGGGTGGTGTATTGGCCGGGTTGGTCGCCGACCATGCGGTTGTGGCGGGGACAGGCCGGTGCGAGGTCATCGATGTCGGTGAGTCCGCCCTCGGCCCAGTCTCGTTCGGCGTGATGAAGCTCGATGTGGGTGGCGGGCTGATCGCACCCGGGAGCCGAGCACACTTCCCCATCGGGGCGGGCGAAGGAGACGAGGCGTTGTTCGCGGGTGGCGAGGCGTTTGCCGCGCCCGAAGTACAGCGGAACGGTGGTGGCGTCTTTGAAGATCGCCAGCCACGGTTGCATGTCGGCGGCCATCGCGATCAGGTCCCGGACGGGTAGCAGGGTGCCGGTGGCGGTGGTGGCGAGTCCGGCTTCTCGGATCAGGTCCCCGAGGTCGGCTTTGATGATCAGTTGCACGGGCAGGCCTCGGTGCGAGGTGCCGAGTGTGCCGTCGGCGAAGCCTGCGGCCAGTGCGGCGTCGAGGGCGTCGTGATTCGTTTGGGCGAGAGTGCGACCGTCGCGGTCGGCTGCCGAGGCCAGGGCGTCGGGGTCGGCGGTGCCGGCCGGTCCGCTTGGTGAGGCGGGGTCGTCGGGGTTGTTGAGTCCGGGTTTGCCCCACACGGCGAACATCATCGTGAGTCGGGCGGCGAGTGCGGGGGTCAGGGTGCCCGAGATTTTGGCGGTGCCGTCAGCGCGTTGCCGTCCGATCCACAGGCCGCGGCGTCGTTTCTGGTCGGTGTCGTCGGTCAGGGTGCCGTCGGGGTCGAGGTGAGCGAGCAGGCGGGCACCGAGTTGGGTGATGTCGGCGGGTGTGTGGTCGGTGGCGATCTCGGCCATCTGTCGTTCGGCGGCGACCTTGATGTCGTGGTCGATGGTGCCCGGGATGCGGTCGAGGACGTCGAGGGTGGCTTGTACGTGTGCGGTGCCGACCGCGCCTTGTGCGAAAGCTTCGGCGAGGCAGGGGTATTCGGGTGGGAGGAGTTCGCCGCCGAGGCTGGTGCGGTGGGCGGTGGCGTCCATCTGCTTACGGCGTCGCATCGGGTTCGACACCCGCAGCTGGTGTGTCATGTACTGCATGAGGGTGCGGCAGCCGGCCTTGCGGGGCAGGTCGCGGGCCTCGACCTGATCGATCTGCCGGTCACCGGCGACGGTCAACCGTGCGATGGCGCGTTCGGTTTCCGCGGTCACGTCGGCGAGTTCGGCATCGGTACACGGTGACAGATCCACGGTCTGCAACTTGTCGAGGGTGCGGTGGAGATCGGCAACCAATTCGACCGCACGAGGGGTCGGCGCGTCGGTGCCGACGTCTCGTTGGGAATCGAACACGACCTCACCCCCTGTGGTGAATCGAATGTGGGTCCAACTCTACCGGCTATTAGGTTGGTGTGCAACGAATTTCGTCTTCTCGTGGGTGACGGACGGTTGTCGGTGGGGGATGGTAAGGCGGTTCGCGCCACAGCGCGGAGTGCATCATCTCAGCGGTCTGGTAAGCCGCGAGCACCAATCCGATGGCGTGCGGCATCCGGCACCGATACCGGCGGCGAGATGGCCCGCACCCTAGAGATCCTCGCTACGCGACGCGGACGATCCCTCTGCGCGAACATGTCATTCCGTTACGCCACGGGGAACGGGTCGATCAGTATCGGCGACCTCGGACATCTCCAGATGTTCGGGCCGCGATTTGGAGCGTCGACGTCGAAGGCCTCGTGGCGGCGGATGAATCGGAGCTCCTGGGTGCACTCGGGTACGCGGTGGACTTCGCGCGGCACTGGCAGCCTCCCGACGAGGAGGACATCCGCTATGCCGCAACAGAAGTCGTTGCGGTGCTCGAGCTGATAGCGGGGGTGCTGCTCCGCCATCCGGTCTGTGCATGGTGGGACGACCCGGTCGATCTCGCGCTCCAGCGCGTGATCGCCTACCCGTTCGGAAACGAGGCGCTTCCGGAGTCCGCCCTGCCGTGCCGGAGCGAGTGCGTGCGGTGGGATGAGTGGCGGGCCCACGTCGAAGCCGGCGAGGCGCGCTCGCGTCGGGAGTTCGAGCGCAATCCTCACCGCGCGTTCAGTGACGAGTGGTGGTCGACGCCGTAAGCCGCGGGGACGGTGCAGACGACGCGTGCCCGCCCGGGCCTCGGCGCGTTGCAGCTCGTCGCCGAGGAAGACACCTCGATCGGAGAGGAGGCCCGAGTCTGGACGGTGTCCGTCGGCGAACCCGCGCGGGTATACGAAGTCGCGGCACCCGCGGACTGGGCTCGGCTGGTCGACCACTACCCACTCGAGGTGACCGCGTCGAGGAGATGGAACTGGTACAACACCTCCGGTCGGCATCGCCGCTGGTTCATGCCCGACTGGAAAGCCCTCGCCGCTGACTTCGACGCCGTCCATGTGAGCGTCAGCGGCTATCTGACGAGCGCCGGGATCGAGATTGCGCTCGAGAGGCGGGAGGGGGCGACCGTGCTGGCCGGCTGGGGTCCGGACACGACGTGGTGGCTCAACCCAGGTGCCACCCACATCGACCATGTACCCGTGCTGTGGCGTCGTGACGACGAACGGTGGGTTCCAGCGTCCGGCGGGTGACCGATCAACCCGATGACCGTGTGCGGCCGGTCGTGTCGTCGTACCGTTGACCATGCATTCCGACGTCTCCTGGCTCACCGTCGTGCGGCGGCTTCCGTTCACCGTGGCTCTCGCGGCGGCCCTGCTGATCGTCGGTGCGACGACCGGATCGCTGTGGGGTAGGGCGAACGACAAGTCGTGGTATCACGAGGTGGCCTTCGGGCTCCCGGCGCTCCGAGAGGGCAAGTGGTGGACGCCGGTCAGCTCCGCGTTCGTCGAGCCCGGACCCTGGCTGTACCTGCTGGCGCTGGTGGCGGTCGTCGTCGGAATGGGTTGGGCCGAATGGCAGTTGGGCACCGTGAAGGCCGTTCTGGTCGGTGTGGGCGGCCACCTGATCGCATCCCTGCTGACGGTGTTGCTGCTGTGGTTGCTTTCCTCCGAGGTCACGTCGTGGCGGTGGGCGGAGCAACTCGCGGAGTCGCGCGCCACCGGGGTGGGGGCGTTGGTGGTCTCGGCGGTCGCGGTGGCCTCGGCGACCGTGCGTTCGCCCTGGCGGCTACGTGTCCGGGTCCTGTTGGGCGCCATCGTCTCGGTCGCGTTCCTGTTCGAGGGGACCCTCGCCTCGGTCGAGTACGTTCTCGCCGCGATCATCATGCTGATCGTGGGGGAGAAGTTCTTCGCCACCAACGAACACGGTTGGGTGCCGCGGACCCGGCGTGAGGTCCGCATGCTGGGTTTCGCTGCCCTGCTGGTCATCGCGGGCGCGAACCTCCTGGTGTTCCTGTTCCCGGGCAGCGGGCCGCTCGGGCCGACCGACGCCGGGGACGACTCGGTCTTCACGATGCTCATCGGCCTCGTCGTCAACGTGCTCATCGCCGATCAACTCCGGCGGGGTAAACGGTGGGCGTGGTGGGTGGCCGTCGTCCTCGGTGCGCTCAACGTCATCGCGACCCTGCTGGCGGTGATCCTGGTGGTCTTCACCGACGTGTCGTCGGAGGGCGCCGTGACGCTCGGAACCACGTTGCTCTGGGTGCTGGTCCTGGCCATCCTGATCCCCGGCCGGTTCGCGTTCGCGGTGCCGTGGCGCGTGCGTCAGGTCGGTGCGTCCGTCGACGGCGACGACCCGGTCGCCCGCGTCAAGGAACTGCTGCGCGCGCACGGCGGCGGCACGATGTCGTGGATGACGACCTGGCCGGGCAACAGCTACCAGTTCACCGGCGCTGCGGGCGATCTCGACGACCAGTCCGTCGTGACCTACCGAAAGCACGTCGGGACCATGGTGGCCCTGGCCGACCCGGTGTGCGCATCCGAGCGGTTGGCCGACGCCGTCGACGCCTTCGTCGACCTCGCGGAGAGCGCCGGCGCGACTCCGTGCTGGTTCTCGATCGGTTCGGCGACCTCGGAGATCGTCACCGGACGCGGATGGCTCAGTGTGCAGATCGCCGAGGACACGATCGTCGACCTGCCGGGTCTGGAGTTCAAGGGCAAGCCCTGGCAGCACGTGCGATCGGCGATGAACAAGGCCACCAAGCAGGACATCTCGATGCGGATGGTCTCGCTGGCCGACGAGTCGTTCGCCGTCAGGACCCAGGTGCGCGCGATCTCGGAGGAGTGGGTGGGGGACAAGGGCCTTCCCGAGATGGGATTCACCCTGGGCAGTGTCGAGGAGGCGATGGACCCCGCGGTCCGGGTGGCACTCGCGGTGGATCCGACGGGCAACGTGCACGGCGTGCTCTCGTGGCTACCGGTGTACGCGCCGGGTGGCGACGTCGATGGGTGGACGCTCGACATCATGCGACGCCGAACGGACGGGTTCGGGCCGGTCGTCGAGTATCTCATCGCGTCGTCGGCAGTCGCCTTCAAAGACGAGGGAGCGCAGTTCATCTCGCTGTCTGGCGCACCGCTGGCGCGAACGGGCGACTTCGACGCCGAGCCGCTCGACAAACTGCTCGACACGCTGGGTGCCGCGCTCGAGCCCTACTACGGATTCCGCTCACTGCACACCTTCAAGAAGAAGTTCAATCCCCGCTACGAGCCGGTGTATCTGGCCTTCCGGGACGAATCCGACCTGCCGCGTATCGGTGTGGCCATCTCCAGGGCGTACCTGCCGGATGCCACGACCGGTCAGCTGGTCCGGCTGGCGGCGTCACGAGGGGAGTGACCCGCCCGCCCCGGCTGTGAAGGCATCGTTCACGGGAATCGCCGCCTGAGTTCACCATCCGGTCGTCTCCGACGGCGAGACTTCGCCAGTGTCATCGGTCGACGAACATGTGCTGCCCGCAACGGGGCGGCGTCCCTGGCGAGGCTATGGGCTGTTCCTCCTGCTCGTCGTGCCGAACCTCGTCCTCCTCGGCGTGTTCACGTATCGACCGCTCGTCGAGAACATCCGGATGTCGTTCTACGACTGGAACATCGCCGAGGCGGGAGCGACGTTCGTCGGGATCGACAACTACCTCGAATGGTTCACCCGTGCCGATACCCGGGTGATCGTCGCCAACACCGTCATCTTCACGGTCGCCGCTGTCGTCGGCAGCATGGTCATCGGCCTGGCGCTCGCACTGTTGCTCGACCGTAAACTGCGCGGCCGAAATCTGGTGCGATCGGCAGCTTTTGCTCCGTTCGTGCTGTCCGGGGCGGCGGTCGGCATCGCTTTCCAGTTCGTCTTCGACCCCAGTTTCGGCCTCGTCAACGACGTGATGGTGCGCCTCGGACTGGGCTCTGCGCCTGACTTCTACCAGCAGCCGTCGTGGGCACTGTTCATGATCACGGTGACCTACATCTGGAAGAACCTCGGTTACGCGTTCGTCATCTATCTGGCTGCGCTGCAGGGTAAACGGACCGATCTGGACGAAGCGGCCGCGATCGACGGAGCCGCCTGGTGGACCTATTTCCGCAAGGTGCTGTTGCCGCAACTGCGGCCGACGACGTTCTTCCTGTCGATCACCGTGCTGCTCAACTCGTTACAGGTGTTCGACATCATCAACGTGATGACCCGGGGCGGCCCGTTGGGCAATGGCACCACCACGATGGTCTACCAGGTCTACGAGGAGAGTTTCGTCAACTTCCGTGCCGGCTACGGCGCCACCGTCGCGACCGTCATGTTCGTCGTCCTGCTGGCCATCACGGTGATCCAGGTGCGCATGATGGACAGGGAGCGCGATGAGGCCCGTCACCACGAGTCCGGTGTCCGGACGGGTTGCCACGCCGGGGCGCACAGACGAGTCCAGACGTCCGCCGGCGGGCCCCGGGCAGAAGCGACGGCGCCCCGGCGGTGAGGCGATGACGCCGGCCACCCGCCGACGACTGGCCGACGCGTGCGGGTACGCGGCGATGACGGTGGTGCTGGTGATCATCGCGCTGCCCCTGGTGTGGATCCTGTTGGCGTCGTTCAAGGCTCGCACCGAGATCTACGTGCAACCGGCCGTGTGGTGGCCGTCGACGTGGCGTCCAGAGAACTACGTCGAGGCCACGACGTCGGTACCGTTCTGGAGCTACCTGCGCAACTCGGTCATCGTGACCTCGATCCTCGGCGTGGCCAAGTTCGTGCTGGGCGTGCTGAGCGCGTACGGGCTGGTGTTCCTGCGCTTCCCGGGCAAGAACATCGTGTTCGTCGTCATCATCGCCGCGCTCATGGTGCCCAACCAGATCACCGTCATCACCAACTACGCCCTGGTGGCCCAACTGGGACTGCGGAACACCTTCATCGGCATCATCCTGCCGCTCGCCGGTGTCGCATTCGGGACCTTCCTGATGCGCAACCACTTCCTGTCCATCCCGCCCGAGATCATCGAGGCGGCGCGGATGGACGGGGCAGGTCACTTCCGCCTGCTCACCAGAGTGGTGCTGCCGCTGTCGATCCCGACGATGGTCGCCTTCGCGACAATCACCCTCGTCAACGAGTGGAACGAGTACCTGTGGCCGTTCCTGATGGCCGACGACGCCTCGGTTGCCACGCTGCCCGTGGGATTGACCCTCCTGCAGAACAGCGACGGTCTCACCAACTGGGGCCCGGTCATGGCGGCGACCGTGCTCGCGATGCTGCCGATGCTCGTCCTCTTCCTGGCCCTGCAACGGCACATGATCAAGGGCCTCACCTCCGGGGCGGTCAAGGGCTGACCGGCCGACACCCCACCAGCCAGAACACCTGGCGCGAGAACACCCCCGCGCGAGAACACCCCCGCGCGAGAACGACTGACACACAGACGATCGAAGGAGACGACAGATGATGAACATGTCCCGGCGCGGGTTCCTCGCCGCGTCCGCGACGGCCGCGGCCGGTGCTCTGGTGGCCGCATGCGCCGGAACCTCGGGTGACGGCGGTTCGTCGTCGGGCGACGCCTCGAAGCTGAGCTTCTGGTCGAATCACCCCGGCAAATCCATCGAGGTCGAACGAGAACTCATCTCTCGATTCGAGGCGGCCAACCCGGGCATCACCGTGCAGCTCGTCGACGCCGGCAAGAACTACGAGGAGGCGGCGCAGAAGTTCAACGCCGCGCTGTCCGGCGGCGCCGTGCCCGACATCATGATCCTGTCCGACGTCTGGTGGTTCAACTTCGCGCTCATCGGCGCGATCAGCCCCCTCGACGATTTCTTCGGCCGTGCGAACGTGAACACCGCCGACTACGTCGATTCGCTTGTCGGCGACTACAAGTGGAACAACCAGACGTGGGCGTTGCCGTACGCGCGGTCGACTCCGCTGTTCTACTACAACAAAGACGTGTGGCGCCGGGCCGGCCTGCCCGACCGCGGCCCGCAGACCTGGGACGAGTTCGACGACTGGGGCCCGCGGATCCAGACCGTGGTCGGCGGCGACAAGCGCGCGCACGGCTGGGGCAACGCGACCGACTACCTCGGATGGACCTTCCAGGGGCCGACCTGGACATTCGGCGGCGCCTACTCGAACGACTGGGAGCTGAAGTTCACCGATCCGAAGACCGTTGCGGCCGCGCAATATCTGAGCGACTCGATCAACACGAAACGGTACGCGAAGATCTCCAACGACATCGCCGGCGACTTCAGCGCCGGCATCATCGCCTCGACCATCGCCTCGACCGGCGATCTGTCGGGCATCACGGAGAACGCCGCCTTCGACTTCGGTACTGCTTTCCTGCCCGCGCCGCAGGGGGTCTCGGGTTGCCCGACGGGCGGTGCCGGTCTCGCGGTCCCGGCCAAACTGTCCGACGAGCGCAAGGTCAACGCGCTGAAGTTCATCGAGTTCATCACCAACACCGAGAACACCGCCTACTTCTCGCAGAATGTCGGCTACATGCCGGTGCGCAAATCCGCGCAGGACGACCCGTCGATGGTCGCGTTCTTGGAGAAGAACCCGAACTTCGCCACCGCCATCGAGCAGCTTCCGCGGACACAACCGCAGAACAACGCGCGGGTCTTCGTCCCCGGCGGCGACAAGATCATCGGCACCGGTTACGAGCGCATCGGCCTGCAGAACGCCGATGTCGCCGCGACCCTCGCCGACACCCAGCGCCAGATCGCGCAGATCTACGAGGCGCAGATCGCGCCGAAGCTCCCGTCATGACGGGCGACGTGGCGGGGCCGGTCGTGGGCCGGCGACGAGGGGGCCGGTCGTGGCATCGGTGACCTTCGACGGCGCGACCCGGCGCTTCGCCGACGGCCAGAAACCCGCCGTCGACTCGCTCGACCTGGCCGTCGACGACGGCGAGTTCATGGTCCTCGTCGGACCGTCGGGATGCGGGAAGTCGACGAGTCTGCGGATGGTCGCGGGTCTGGAGTCCGTCGAGTCGGGGGCGATCCTGATCGACGACGTCGACGTCGTCGGAAGGGCGCCGAAGGCCAGGGACGTGGCGATGGTCTTCCAGAACTACGCGCTCTACCCGAACATGACGGTCGCCGACAACATGGGATTCGCGCTGCGCAACGCCGGGATGAGCAAGGCGGACACCGCGTCCCGGGTCGGTGAGGTCGCCGAGATGCTGGAACTCACACCGCTTCTCGACCGCAAACCGGCGAAGCTGTCCGGTGGGCAGCGACAGCGGGTCGCGATGGGTCGTGCCATCGTGCGACGTCCCAAGGTGTTCTGCATGGACGAGCCGTTGTCGAATCTCGACGCCAAGTTGCGGGTGAGCACGCGTGCCCAGATCGCGGCCATGCAGCGGGAACTCGGCATCACGACGCTCTACGTGACCCACGACCAGGTCGAGGCGATGACCATGGGGCACCGGGTCGCCGTGCTCGATCACGGTGTGCTGCAACAGGTCGGGAGTCCGCGCGAGATCTACTCGCGGCCCGCGAACCTGTTCGTGGCGTCGTTCATGGGCTCACCGCAGATGTGTCTGATCGACGCCCGGGTGGACGCGGGCATCGTACGCCTCGGTGGCGCCGAGGTCCGGGTTCCGCCGTCGGTGCTGTCGTCGGCGTCCGCGGGCGACGTCGTCGTCGGTCTGCGTGCCGAGTCATGGCAGGTGTCGGCTGCACCGCAGGCCGGGAACCTCACCGCAACGGTCGATCTCGTCGAGGAGCTGGGGGCCGAACAGTTCGTCTACTGCAGCGCGGACGTCCGGTTGCGCGGGAGTCGCATCGTCATCCGTGTCGATCATCGCCGGACGATCGAGGTCGGTGACGTGATCGGGCTGACCCCGGAGGTCGACGAGACGTACTGGTTCGATCCGATCAGCGGGGTCGCCCTCGACGACCCGCGTCGTCACGACCTCAGCGCGGGACCGAAACCTCTTCGGTGATCGCGGCTTCGGGCAGGGAGATCCGATCGGGACGGCTGTAGATCACCATCGACTCGCCGCGAGAGAAGCCGACGAGCGTGATGCCGAGATCGTCGGCGGCGTCGGCCGCCAGTGACGACGGCGCGGAGACCGCGCACAGCATCGGGATTCCCGCCATCGCGGCTTTCTGGACGAGTTCGAAGCTCGCGCGGCCGGAGACCTGGAGGACGGTGCCCGACAGGGGTAGTCGGTCGGCGAGAACCGCCCACCCGATCACCTTGTCCACGGCGTTGTGCCGACCGACGTCCTCCCGGACGGCGAGCATGCGACCATCCGCGTCGAACAGCGCGGCGGCGTGCAGGCCACCGGTCTTGTCGAAGACGCTCTGTTCGGCGCGCAACCGGTCGGGGAGGTCCAGGACCGTCCCGGCGGCCACGCTCATGGTGTCGGCGGCGGGATCATGGACCGACGCGGTGTGGACCGCGGCGATGCTGTCCTTGCCGCAGATGCCGCATGCACTCGTGACGGGGTTGGCGCGGACCATCTCGGAACCGGGTGGCGGCACATGCGGGGCGAGCGTCGCGTCGATGACGTTGTAGGTGTTGGCGCCCTGGCCGTCGGTGCCTGCGCAGTAACGGGCCGTCGAGTAATCCGCGCCGGTGGTCAGCACACCTTCGGAGACCAGGTAGCCGGCGACCAGTTCGAAGTCGTGGCCGGGAGTGCGCATGGTGACCGCCAGTGTGTGCCCGCCGACCCGGATCTCGAGCGGTTCCTCGACGGCCAAGGTGTCCGCGCGCTGCGTCGGCTCAGCGTCGCGTCGGACGCGGGTGACGCGGCGGCGTGCGGTGATTCGTCCCACCGGCACCACGGTAGTCCTGCGACTGTTTGTGTCTGCGGTCTCAGACGTCGAGCACCAGGGTGACCGGGCCGTCGTTGACGAGACCGACTTCCATGTGCGCGCCGAAACGGCCGGTGGCCACCGTCGCGCCGGCGGCCCGGAGCGCGTCGACCACCGCGTCGACCAGCGGTTCGGCGACGGGCCCAGGCGCGGCGGCATTCCACGAGGGGCGCCGGCCCTTTGCGGTGTTGGCATAGAGCGTGAACTGGCTGATCACCAGAATCGGGGCGCCGAGGTCGGCGGCGGCCCGTTCGGGGCCGTCCCCGCCGTCGAAGATCCGCAGGCGCCAGATCTTGTCGGCCAGCTTGCTCGCGTGGTCGACGGTGTCGTCGTGCGTGACCCCCACCAGGGCGACGAGGCCCGCGGCGCCGGGCGGGATGTCGAGCTCGCCGACGACCTCGCCGTCGACGCTCACACTCGCTCGGCTGACGCGCTGGAGAACGGCGCGCATCGATCCTCCTTCTCGGTATCTGCGGCCTGACGGCCGTCGTGGACTACGAAAGAACCCGTTGTGCTCGGCGCGAGCCCAATCACTGCTCCCTGAGGAGGCCGGAGCTTGCGGAGGCCGTCACGAAGGGTCCTGGTGAGTCGGTTGCGGAGACCCTTCGTGACGCGCCCTCCGCAAGCTCCGGGCGCTCCTCAGGGAGCAGGGGGCAGGGCGTTCTTTCGGATCAGGTGTGGAGGTCATCGTCAGGGTGTGGAGGTCCGGGTGCGGTGCACGGACGGGGTGTTCAGTCCAGCGCGAACGTGACCGTGACGGTGAAGGTGAGTTCCTGCTGGCCGGGCTCGACCGGTACGGGCGCGGCCGCCACGTCGCGTTCGAAGGTACCGGGCGAGACCGGCTGTTCCTGGCCGCTGGTGCTCTCCTTGATGGTCAGCACGTCGCCGAGCGAGTCGCCGGCGAGACCGGCGTACTGCTGCGCGCGGCCCCGGGCGTCGGTGAACGCGGCTTCGCGCGCCTTCTCGAGGAGTTCCGAGTCGTCGTCGATGGCGAAGGCGACGTTGTTGATGCGCGTGTTGTCCCCACCGGCGGTCGCGGCGGCGCTCAGCACGGTCGACGCCGTCGAGATGTCGCGGATGGTCACGCGGATGGTGTTGGTCGCGGTGTATCCACTGATCTGGCTCGAACCGCCGGGTGCGGGACTCGAATACTGCGGGTTCACCGACACCTGCTGCGTGGCGACGTCCTTGCGCTCCACTCCGGCCGCGACGACCGCGTCGGTGACCGCGGTGACCTTGGCGCTCGTCTCGTTCAGCGCGGTCGTCACATCGGACGCGGTCGCCTCCACGCCGATGTCGGCGCGCAGGGTGTCCGGGGTGCCGCTGACCTGGCCCGACCCGACGACGGTCACCGACCGTGGCTGCCCGCCGGTGTCGCTGCCGCACCCGGCCACCACCAGGACCACGGCGGCGAGCGCCGCGAGGACCGATGTCGTCCGGAGTGCGGGGCGCAGTGTGTCGGCGCCGCGTGTTCTCGTCATCGGTCGACCGGGTCGCGCATCAGCAGGGCCAGGAGCCACCCGACCACCGACACGACGATGGCGCCGAAGATCGCCGACCAGAAGAAGTCGTCGACCTCGAGCCCCCAGTGCGTGGTGTTGCGGGTGATCCACGCGGTGAGCTCCAGCATCAATGCGTTGATGACGATGTGGATCAGACCGAGCGTGAGGATGTAGAAGGGGATCGCGATGATCTGCACGATCGGTTTGATGATCGCGTTCAGGACGCCGAAGATCACGGCGACCACCAGGGCGATACCGACCTTCTCGGCGGTCGTCGAACCGCCCACGAAGTCGATGCCCGGCACGATCAGCGTCGCGACCCACAGGGCCACCGCGGTCAGCACGGTGCGGACGAGGAAGGCAAGCATGCGCGACAGTGTGCCAGCACCCTCGCCTCAACCATCGATCTGATCGCGACGGAACGTCATCATGGCGCGGATCGCGTCGTCTGACGGAGGGGCTTCGGGCTGGAAACGTACGGTGCCCTTCTGGACGTCGAAACCCGCGAGAAAGGGCCGCCCGGCGTCGACCGCCTCGGGGCTGAACGGGTACAGCCCGATGTGATTCTTCGTGCGCATCACCGACAGGAGCGGGCTACCGCGATACGTCAGGGCCTCCCATCCCGTAGCCCTTGCCCTGCGTGGTGCCGGGGACCGTGTGGCGGGAGACGTCATAAGTCCGGGAGATGACCGCGCGGTCGTCCGGGTCGAGCCCGTCGAGATAGTCGTCGACCGTCCCCATCCGCTTCGGACCTCCTTGCGACGCCGCGCACGCATTTGGCCTGGCCTGCCTGTTCGCGTAGCATGGACCGTCGGTGCGCATCGCGCGCCGGGCCTCGGCGTGTCAGCACGTGGGTCCGGTCGGCGCACACCGGGTGCAGGTCCTCGCGGACCGGTGCCCACACCCTAACGGACAAACACTGATTCAACCCGGCCAATGGGCCGCGACGTCGCCCAGATGTCGTGGTCACGGCCAGGATCGCGGAGGACATGGCGAAGAAAGACGGGGCCATCGAGGTCGAGGGTCGAGTGATCGAACCCCTGCCCAATGCGATGTTTCGTATTGAGCTGGAGAACGGACACAAGGTTCTCGCCCACATCAGCGGCAAGATGCGGCAGCACTACATCCGCATCCTGCCCGAGGACCGGGTCGTCGTGGAACTCTCGCCCTACGACCTGGCTCGTGGGCGAATCGTGTACCGCTACAAGTAGGACTTTCCCGGCGTCGCCGGGGACAGACTTCCCGGACATCCGTTCGGGAGGAGACCGACACCCACGTGTACGGCCGTTTCGGCGTGCGCGCGGGCGAGCCGAGCAGGAGAGATTGACGTGAAGGTTCAGCCGAGCGTCAAGCCGATCTGCGAGAAGTGCAAGGTGATCCGCCGTAACGGTCGGGTCATGGTGATCTGCGAGAACCTGCGTCACAAGCAGCGTCAGGGCTGATCACGCGCACCCTCCGGGTCGCTTGAGTCAGAACAACTGAAGATCGACAACTGAATACAACAGGACCTCCCAACACCAGCGGCGACAGACGCGTCACCGCCTACCTCCGGATCAGAGGCCGGAGCCCACGAGGCCGGACACACGGTTCGGCACCAGCTCGCGGGACGGACTGGGAGCAGACCTCTGAGAATCGAAAAGGAAATCCGCCACATGGCACGTGTTGCTGGTGTGGATCTCCCCCGCGAGAAGCGGCTGGAGATCGCACTGACCTACATCTACGGAGTTGGGCGTACCACCTCCAAGGAGATCCTCGAGGGAACGGGCCTGAGCCCTGACCTCCGAGCGAAGGATCTCACCGACGCAGACGTCTCGAAGCTGCGTGAGTACATCGAAGCCTCGGTGAAGGTCGAGGGTGACCTCCGTCGCGAGGTGCAGGCCGACATCCGTCGCAAGATCGAGATCGGCTGCTACCAGGGTCTGCGCCACCGTCGTGGCCTGCCCGTTCGTGGACAGCGCACCAAGACCAATGCCCGCACTCGCAAGGGCCCGAAGAAGACCATCGCCGGGAAGAAGAAGTAATGCCTCCGAAGTCACGTAGCGCAGGCCCCAAGAAGGGCACCCGCCGTCGCGATAAGAAGAACGTCCCGCACGGCCACGCACACATCAAGTCGACGTTCAACAACACCATCGTGTCGATCAGCGATCCCAGCGGCAACATCATCAGCTGGGCATCGTCGGGCCACGTCGGTTTCAAGGGCTCGCGCAAGAGCACCCCGTTCGCGGCTCAGCTCGCGGCCGAGAACGCTGCGCGCAAGGCCCAGGAGCACGGCGTCAAGAAGGTCGACGTGTTCGTCAAGGGACCGGGTTCGGGTCGCGAGACCGCCATCCGCTCCCTGCAGGCAGCCGGCCTCGAGGTCGGCACCATTTCCGATGTCACCCCGCAGCCGCACAACGGTTGCCGTCCGCCCAAGCGGCGTCGGGTCTAGCGGGAAAGGGAGGAACAGAGAAACATGGCTCGTTATACCGGCCCCGCAACCAAGAAGTCTCGTCGTCTTCGCGTCGACCTGATCGGTGGAGACGCTGCCTTCGAGCGTCGCCCCTACCCGCCCGGCCAGCACGGCCGCTCGCGGATCAAGGAGAGCGAGTACCTGCTCCAGCTGCAGGAGAAGCAGAAGGCGCGCTTCACCTACGGCGTCCTGGAGAAGCAGTTCCGCCGCTACTACGAAGAGGCGAACCGTCGCACCGGCAAGACCGGTGACGAACTGCTGAAGATCCTCGAGACCCGTCTCGACAACGTGATCTACCGCTCCGGCATCGCGCGTACCCGTCGCCAGGCCCGCCAGCTGGTCAGCCACGGCCACTTCACCGTCAACGGTGTGAAGGTCGACGTGCCCAGCTACCGCGTCAGCCAGTACGACATCATCGATGTCCGCCCGAAGTCGCTGCAGACCGTCCCGTTCCAGATCGCCAAGGAGCTCGTCGGCGATCGTCCGGTTCCGGGTTGGCTCCAGGTCGTGCCGTCGACCCTGCGTGTTCTCGTGCACAGCGTGCCCGAGCGTGCCCAGATCGATGTCCCGCTGACCGAGCAGCTCATCGTCGAGTTCTACTCGAAGTAACACCGCCCGACAGCAACAGCTGTTCGGTACACCCCTCGAGGCCGTCATATAGCGGGCGGCCAAAGGAGAGATCCACAGAATGCTCATCTCACAGCGACCCACCCTCACCGAGGAAGTCCTCGCCGAGAACCGCTCGAAGTTCGTCATCGAGCCGCTCGAGCCGGGCTTCGGCTACACCCTCGGCAACTCACTGCGTCGTACCCTGCTCAGCTCGATCCCGGGTGCAGCCATCACCAGCATCCGCATCGACGGTGTCCTCCACGAGTTCACCACCGTGGCCGGGGTCAAGGAGGATGTCACCGACATCATCCTGAACCTCAAGGGCCTCGTGGTCAGCTCGGACGAGGACGAGCCGGTCACCATGTACGTGCGCAAGCAGGGTCCGGGCACCGTCACCGGTGCCGACATCGTGCCCCCGGCCGGTGTCACCGTGCACAACCCCGATCTGCACATCGCCACCCTGAACGACAAGGGCAAGCTCGAGATCGAGCTCGTCGTCGAGCGGGGCCGCGGCTACGTCCCGGCCGTGCAGAACAAGGCGTCGGGTGCCGAGATCGGCCGCATCCCGGTCGACTCGATCTACTCGCCGGTGCTCAAGGTGACCTACAAGGTCGAGGCCACCCGTGTCGAACAGCGCACCGACTTCGATCGACTGGTGCTCGATGTGGAGACCAAGAACTCGATCAGTGCGCGTGACGCACTGGCGTCGGCGGGCAAGACCCTGGTGGAGCTGTTCGGGCTCGCCCGGGAGCTCAACGTCGAGGCCGAGGGCATCGAGATCGGGCCGTCGCCGGCCGAGGCCGACCACATCGCGTCGTTCAGCCTGCCGATCGAGGATCTCGAGCTGACCGTTCGTTCCTACAACTGCCTCAAGCGCGAGGGTGTGCACACCGTCGGCGAGCTGGTTGCGCGGACCGAGTCGGATCTGCTCGACATCCGCAACTTCGGTCAGAAGTCGATCGACGAGGTCAAGGTCAAGCTGCACGCGCTCGGCCTGTCCCTCAAGGACAGCCCGGCCAGCTTCGATCCGTCGCAGGTCGCGGGTTACGACCCGGCCACCGGCACGTGGTCGGAAGACGCGTCCTTCGACGCCGATTCCGGTGAGGATTTCGCGGAGACCGAGCAGCTGTAGTCGCTACGACGCGGCGGTAGCTGTCACTGCCCAACCCTGACTTCCGCATCGAGTGATGCGGGGTCCTCCTAGGAGAAGACAATGCCCAAGCCCACCAAGGGTGCCCGCCTCGGCGGGTCGGCCAGCCACCAGAAGGCGATGCTGGCGAATCTCGCCACCTCGCTCTTCGAGCACGGCCGCATCACCACCACGGAAGCCAAGGCCAAGCGCCTGCGTCCGTACGCGGAGAAGATCATCACGCACGCCAAGGCCGGCAAGCTGGCCAACCGCCGTGAGGTGCTGAAGGACATCCGTGACAAGGACGTCGTGCACACGCTGTTCGACGAGATCGGCCCGTTCTTCGCCGATCGTCCCGGTGGCTACACCCGCATCATCAAGACGCTGCCGCGCAAGGGCGACAACGCCCCCATGGCCGTGATCGAGCTGGTGCGCGAGTCCACCGCGTCGAGCGAGGCCAGCCGCGCGACCCGCGTCGCCGCCTCCAAGAAGGCCGCCGAGGACAAGCTCGACGCCACCGAAGAGGTTGTCGCTGATACCGATTCGGCTGACGCGAACGTGGTGGAGGCCGTCGAGGCCGACGCCACCGATGCCGAGGTCGCCAACGCCGAGGCTGTCGCCGAGGCTATCGACGACGAGTCCACCGCCGCGACCGCTCCCGATGCCGAGGCAGCCGGAGCCGACGTCGACGGTGAGAAGAAGTAGTCGACTGAGTCGAGAACCGCAGACCGAACCCGTCGGCGCCGATTCCGGTGCCGGCGGGTTCTGTCGTCTCCGCTTCGACATCTCGTACGACGGCACCGACTTCGCCGGATGGGCACGGCAGGTCGGCCAGCGCAGCGTGTGCGAGGAACTCGAGACCAGGTTGTCGACGGTCCTGCGGGTGCCGGTGCGGCTGACGGTGGCGGGGCGCACCGACGCCGGTGTGCATGCCACTGGGCAGGTCGCGCACGCCGAGGTTCCGAAGTCGGTACTGGAGACCCGATCGATCGCCGGTGATCCCGCGACGCTCGTCGGGCGTCTCGCGAAGATGTGTCCCGATGACGTCCGGGTGACGGCCGTGCGCGTTGTCCCGGACGAGTTCGACGCTCGGTTCTCGGCGCTGCGCCGGCATTACCGCTATCGGTTGACCGATGCACGGTGGGGTGCCGAACCGGTGGTCGCGCGGACGACCGCGACATGGCGTCGGCCGCTCGACGTCGAAGCGTTGAACGCGGCATCGTCGGAGTTGCTCGGCCTGAACGACTTCGCGGCGTTCTGCCGTCGGCGGGAGGGTGCGACCACGATCCGGGAACTGCAGCGGTTCTCTTGGAGACGGGACGCCGAAGGAGTCCTCGTCGGCGAGGTGAGCGCGGACGCGTTCTGCTGGTCGATGGTGCGGTCGCTGGTCGGCGCGGTCGCGAGTGTGGGCGACGGCAGGCGCGACATCGACTGGTGCCGTGGGCTTCTCGATGAGCGAACCCGCAGCAGTCAGGTCCCCGTCGCCGAGGCCCGGGGTCTGTGCCTGGTCGGCGTCGACTATCCCGCCGACGACGAACTCGCCGCCCGCAACACGGTGACCCGTGACGTGCGCGGGTCGACCGGTTGCTGTGGTGGGTGACCACCCGCCGTCTCGACGGCGAGCCCGGAGTTGTTGTGACACAAGGAGGCCCCGGGGACAGATCCCCGGGGCCTCCTCGAGCGCAGCGGTCAGTTGCCCAGCTTGAGGCCGTTCTTGTCCCGAACACTGCCGGTCAGCATCATGATGCCGTCGACCAGCGCCCAGATGGCGACACCGAAGATGATGACGAACCCGATCAAGAAGATCGCGGTGATGTAGCCGAGGATCGTCAGGCCGAGTTGGATCGCGCCGGTGGTGTTGTCGCCGATGTAGAAGCGGCCGACGCCCAGGCTGCCCAGGAAGATCTGCAGCAGGCCGGCAACCAGCTTCGACTTGTCGGACAGCGGCTCGCCGGTGGACGGGTCACGGCCGTAGGGAGCAGTGGGGTCGGGTGCGCCGCCGTAGCCGTAACCGGGCGCCGCGGGATACCCGCCCTGCGGAGCCCCGTACTGCTGGGGTGCGCCGTACTGCTGCGGTGCCCCGAACTGCTGGCCCCCGAACTGCTGGTCGCCGTACTGCTGGGGTGCCCCGTACTGCTGGTTCCCGTATTGCTGGTCGCCGTACTGCTGGCTCCCGTACTGCTGGTCGCCGTACTGGGGATTGCCGACGCCGGGCTGCGAGGTCCCGGCGGTGCCGAACTCGAACCCCCCGGCTGCTGGCCGGGGTCGGTGCCGTACGACGGCGAGGCGTCGGCCGGTGGCTGCTTGACGAACGGGTCGTGGGGCTTGTCGCCCGGGTTGTCTGGTGTGGTCATCGGGTGGTCCTCCTCGTGACTGGATAGAGCGGCGTGCTCATCTCGAACGTGCGGTCGGCTCAGGCGACGGTAGCCAGTTCGCGTGCGTAGTACACGCGACCGGACACATCGCTCATCGTCCAGGGCGACGTGGCGGGGACGTTGGTGACGTGCATCGCGCCGCCCGCGCCCCGGACCCGTACCTGGATGAAGCCCGTTGTGCGCCGTTCTTTCATCAGCAAGAACAGCAGACTCAGAAAGCAGATCAGAAAGAACCCGACGAGCGCCAGCACCAGGCCCGTCTGCGACATCTGTTCGGAGGACACGGACATGTCGGTGACCTCCCACTGCGAACCCGCGAGCGGGAACGTGCCCGACGGCGTGATCACGTAGTGCTGGGTGCACGTGATGTCACCGATGACCACGAGCGGCGGCTCGGGTAATGCCGCGGCACCCGCGTCGAAGAACGGCCCGGGCGGCGCGTAACCCATGCCGGGGCCCGGGAATTGGGCGGGAGCGGGCACGAAGCCGGGACTGGAGTCGTAGGCGTTCGGCTGATGCGGCAACGGACGGGTGCCGTCATTGCCATTCCCCGGGTACGTCATCCCGCAATGGTGGCATACGCGAGTGTGTTTCGGGTCAGGTGGCGTTGCGCTCGTCTCCGAAGGCCTCGAGCACCTCGTCGACGGTCTCGTCGTCGCCGACGAACTGCTCCGGATGGGCGCCCTCGGACATCAGATGCCGCCAGTTGAGCGGATCGAATTCCACCGGCGCGTGGCGCGCGATGAAGTCGATGACGATCCGGCAGAACCGTTCGGGGTCGTCGTGGAACGGGAAATGTCCTGAGCCGGAGAAGGTCTCGAACTCCGAGTGTGGGATCGCCGAGTGCGCCAGTTCGCCGTGGTGATGGGGGATCACGATGTCCCGGTCGCCCCACACGAGCAGGACCGGCAGGCGCTCGGTGAGGTAGCAGCGGTCGAGCATCGTGACGGACTGGCCGCGCCAGTCGACGACGGCGCGCAGAGTACGGAGGAAGGCGGCCGACGCGGTGGGGTCGGCAAGCCCACCGAGGACCCGCATGAGGTCCTCGTGGTCGGCCAGTAGATGTTCGGGCGTGGCCGAGGACGGGAACAGGGGCGGCATCGGCGCGGCGACGATCGCTTTCGCGAGCGTCGTGAGACCAGGGATCACGCCGGGGACGCGGAGTACCGACAGCACCTGCGGGACGACGGGCAGCGAGAACAACCGCAGGGCGGGGTTGACGTCGCGGGTGACCCCGCCGGCCGCGACCAGCACCAGGCGCTCGACGAAGCGCGGGAACTGATAGCAGAACTGCATTGCGACGCCGCCGCCCAGGGAGTGGCCGACGACCGTCACCTTGCTGATCCCCAGGACGACGAGGAGGTCGCGCATGCCGTTGGCGAAGGCCGGCACCGAGTAGTCGGCGCGTGGCTTGTCCGATTCCCCGTGGCCGAGCAGGTCGGGTGCGATGACGGTGTAGTGCTGCGCGAGGATCGGGATGACCTCGTCCCACGTCGACGAGTTGTCACCGATGCCGTGGATGAGCAGCAGCGCCGGACCGCTGCCGGCGATCCGGTAGGCGCGCCGGTAGCCGTGGATGGTGTGGTACTCGATGCGGACGTCGGTGTCGGAGACCGGACGCAGCGTCGGACCGGACGTCGTGGTCGGGGACGGATCCCGGTGCTTGGTGGGCACTGTCTCTCCCCTCGGTGTCGCTCGGGCGGTGTCGGTCGCGTCCTCGCGACGGAGCGGTGGATGGCAATGGGCGTTGTCCCGCTAGGCGTCGAGTAAACCGCATCACCGGTCGTCGTGCGCGGCGGGTGCCGGGTGCCGGCTGCGACCTGGGTTGCCGGGATCTGAATGGTTGCCGACGCTTTGCCACGTCGCGACGGTCACCGGGCCCCGGCGGGTCGCTGCGCCACTAGTGTTGGATTCGATGAACCCCTTCGACATCGAGTCCTTCGTGGCCACCGGTGGCCTCATCGGACTCTGCGTGCTGATCTTCGTGGAGACCGGCATCCTGGTCGGGTTCATCTTTCCCGGCGACTCGGTGCTCTTCACCGCCGGCGTGTTCGCCGCGCAACCCGATCCCTTCGCACCGCTGTGGCTGTTGTGCCTGGCTGTGCCGCTGGCGGCGATCATCGGCGACCAGTGCGGCTACTTCATCGGCCGCCGTGTGGGGCGCGGGGTGGTCGAGGGCAAACTGATGCGCACCATCGGACCCGAGTATCTGGCCAGGACGAACCACTACTTCGACCGCTTCGGGCCGCTCACCGTGTTCTTCGGCCGGTTCATCGGGATCGTCCGCACCCTGACCCCGCTGGTCGCCGGCTTCAGCGGCATGCCACATCGGACGTTCACCCTCTTCAGCGTGCTCGGCAGTTTCACCTGGGCGGCCGGGATCATCCTGCTCGGCTACTTCCTCGGCAACATCCCGGTCATCCGCGACAACATCGAGATCTTCATCATCGCCTCCGTGTGCACGATCGTCATACCGACATTCATCCACTTCGGTCGGCGCTGGCGGATCGCGCGGCGCGATCGGCGCGCCGAGACGCCCTGAGGCGAACCGCCGGTCCCTGAGGAGCGCACGGAGCTTGCGGAGGGCGTGACCAACCCCCGGTCCCTGAGGAGCGCCCGGAGCTTGCGGAGGGCGTGACCAACCGCCGCTCCCTGAGGAGCGCCCGGAGCTTGCGGAAAGGCGCGACCAACCGCCGCTCCCGGAGGAGCGCCCGGAGCTTGCGGAAAGGCGCGACCAACCGCCGCTCCCTGAGGAGCGCCCGGAGCTTGCGGAGGGCGCGTCACGAAGGGTCTGCCCCGCGTCTCACCAGGTCCCTTCCGCCGCCCGGAATCAGGGGTCGGTCAGCGGAGGAACGGCTCCTCCCGTTGTCCGGGGCCACCCGAGAAATCGTCGGCGATGGTCGCCGCGAGTTCGACGAACGATCGCTTCGTCGGCTTCGACATCAGTTCGAGGTCGACGTCCGCGCCTTCGGCGAGGTGGTCGTCGAACGGGATCTTGTGCACGGCGCGGCACCGCGTGAGGAAGTGTTGACCCAGCTGGTCGGTGTCGATGGTCGACGACCCGGGTCGCGACGAACTCAGGACGACCACGGCGCGCGAGACGAGGTGCCCGAAACCGTGCGCCTCCAGCCAGTCCAGGGTCGCGCCGGCGCTGCGGGCGCCGTCGAGAGCCGGGGAACTGACGAGGATGATCGTGTTCGCGAGGTCGAGGACCCCGTTCATCGCCGAGTGGCTCAGACCGGTGCCGCAGTCGGTGATGATGATGTTGTAGAAGCGCTGCAGCACGGTGATGACGCCGCGGTACTCCTCCTCGTTGAACGCCTCGGCCATCGCCGGATCTCGTTCGGAGGCAAGGACTTCGAGGCGACTCGGCGCCTGCGACGTGTGGGCCCGGACGTCTGAGTAGCGGTAGACGTTCTCATCGGCGAGCAGGTCGCGGACGGTCGACCGGGTCTGCTGCGGAATGCGCTGTGCGAGCGTACCGAGGTCGGGATTGGCGTCGACGGCGATGACGCGGTCGCCCCGCAGGGAGGCGAACGTCGAGCCGAGGCCGACGGTGGTCGTCGTCTTGCCGACTCCGCCCTTCAGCGACAGCACGGCGATCCGATAGTCGCCCCGGACCGGCCGGTTCACCCGTTCGAGCAGCTGCTGATATTCGATGTCGCCCTGCGACTCACCGGGATTGATCGCACCGGCAGACAGCGTGTGCACCGCACGACGCCAGCCGCGACTCGGCGCGCGACGGGCCTTCCGGATGAGTGCCACCTCGTCGAGCGAAGGGCCTCCCGACGGCGGCCCGTATCCGTGCTGCATCGGCTGCCCGGGAAAGGCGGGCGCGGGACCGGGGCCCATCGGAGCGGGACCCGCGTACGGCGGAGGTTGATGGCCGGCGACCGGAGTCGGTGGCATCCCCGGCTGGGCGGACCACGCGGGAGCGGACTGGGGAGCCGGCGGGGCGGGCGGCACGATCTGCGACGCGGCGGGGTGCGGCGGCATTCCGGATGACGGTGCCGGGCCGGTGACGTGCCCGGGTCCGAGGTTGTCGGGTCCGAAGTGGTCCGGCCCTGGGACGGGAGGGGCCTGCGGCGACCACGGGGGAGCGACCGGGTTCTCAGTCGGTGAGATCTCGGGACGCGGCTCCGGCGGAACGGGCCCGCCGTGAGGATGCGGATCGGCGGGCGCGGCCCCGGGGTGGTCGGCGGCGCCGGCGTGGTCGGCGGGCGGACGGACGGCGGCGGGATGGTCGGGCGGTGGCGCCGACCGGCTTTCGAAGTCCGGCCGCGGGGGCATCGTCTCGCGGGCCGGTGATCCGCTGTCCGGACGTGCGGACGGTCCCCGGGGTGCGGGCGGCGCGGGCGCTGCTGCCGGCGGCTGTTGTGGAGCGGCGGTCGGCGGGGCGAACTGCAGCCAGGGCGGCGGCGCCGGGGCGTCGGCATCAGGGGTGCCGGGCCCGGTTCCGTCCGGTCTCGTCGGGTTCTCGTACGTCATCGGGGAATCCTCTGGTCAAGCGGCCGGGCGCCGATCGCGTTGCGGCGAGTTCGGCGAGGCGTGCAGCGATCCACCCCGTTTTGTCGATCGACCCCGGCTGCGTCCTGCGGCAGTCTACCCAAGGTCCTCGACCTGGTCCGGACGACGTCCACAGAGCCGTCTCGAGGACACGCGTTCGGCATAGTGCATCTCTGGTGTGGTGAGGCCGAACCGAGTATGGCACTATGCAGACACTCAACACATGTGCGCAGCGGGGTGCGCGGTTCTTCACGGATCCGTATGTGGGAGGTCTGGTTCCGTCGAACGAAAATTCGATGGAACCGGAAGGGGCCCCGGCTGCGTCATATTCGGCGTGAAGGGGGTGCAGCTTTCCATGACCTACTCCGACGATCCTCGGGATCTCGTCGACGGTGATCCCGACGACCCGTGGGCGGTGTTGCACGAGTTCGTGACCGCGCGGTCACGGTCGGGCGGGCTCGGCGTCCGGACCACCGCGCAAGGTCTTCCGGTGGCAGTTCGTATCGAGGCGTCCGAACTCGACAAGGATCCGGTTCTGCTCGCCGGGGACATCCTCCGACTCTGTCAGCAGGCGGCGATGTCCGCCGGTATCCGGCTCCGCGAGAACCTGCTCGCCGCCGGCATCGACCGGGACCTCGTGCAGGAGATGCAGTTGCCCCGCCCGGACGATCTCGCACGAGCCGAGTGGCGCGACGACGAGGAAGCCGACGCGCCCGCGTCGTGGTTGCAGCGATGACCTGGGGAATGGACGAACTCGAGGCGCGCGCGCAACGGCAGCTCGACGGCCTGCACGGGTTTCAGGAGAAGCTACGCGCGATCTCGGTCCGGGAGACGTCGTCCGACGGGCTGGTCACCGCCGAGGTGGACGGCAAGGGCGCGCTCATCGACCTCGAATTCGCCTACGGCGCCAACGAACTCGGTGCGAGCCGGCTGGCCGACCAGGTCGTGACGACCGCCGCGCTGGCCGCACAGAAGGTCTACGCCCGGATCGCCGCGGTGACCGAGGAGTTCAACGAGTCGTTCGGCGACATGCTGGCCGCTCGTCCGGCCGAATGACGGACCCGGCCGACATGACACCGATCCATCAGACTGACACCCACGAGGGGGTTCGAGAATGACGAACGTCAAGGTGACGCCGGAGGTCCTCGAGGGCTTCGCCGCCACGAACGCCGCGATGGCGACCGCCGTCGGCACCGCCGGGTCGATCGACGCCGCGGCCAACACAGCGGCGATGGTCCCCGTCTTCGGGCTCATCGGGCAGGAGTTCCTCGCCGCCTTCATCGCTGCGCAGGCCAGTCACCTCATGTCCGTGGGGCAACTCGCGGCCGTGCATGCCGCCACCGCGGCATCGACTGCGGCGGGTCTCGCCGAGTTCGAGGGCACCGACGCCGCCAGCGCCGCAGCCATCCGTTCGGTGCTGTGACGGTTCCACCGCTACCGGGCATCCCGGATGTGCCTGCCCTGAATCACATGACGGTGCAGGAGATGATCGAGGCGACCCCGCTCGGCCCGATCCTCGACCGCACGGTCGCCGACGTCCTGGGCGGACTGGGTCTGCCTCCGCTGCCGGTGCTGCCCCCGTTGCCGCCGATGCCGGGACTGCCACCGCTGCAGCCACCGAACCTGGACATGTTCATCAAACCGATGACCGATCTGCTGGGTGGTTTCGGCACCGGTGATCTCTCGGGTGGCGGATTCGACCCGACCGTCATCTTCGAGAGCCTCACCAAGGTGCTCGAGACGTCGATGACGATGGGGCAGAGCGCACTCAAACTCGCCGACCAGCTGTGGGCAGGGCAGGGCGCGGTGAGCGCCGGCGCCAAGACCGCCGAGGCGGGGGCGAACAGTTCGGCTCTGGCCACGCAGGGGTCGGGGATCTCGTTGGATACCAAGACGGCGGCCGCGATCGTGGCAAAGGGCTTGGCAGTGGTGCAGGGGATCATCGCGGCGACGGTCGCGAAGATCACCGGCTTCGCGGTACCGATGATGATGACACCGGCGGTCGGCGCAGGCTTCGCAGCTGCGGCCGGGTTCGCCTCCGTCGGACTGTCGCAGGCGACCGCCGCGGTCGCGGTGACCCGGGCCGAACTACTCGGCCCGACGACGGCTATGGCCGTAAACGGTGCCCCGGTCGCCGTCACCGGTGCACCCACCGCGGGCGCGGGACAATCGCCGTTCACGCTGGCCAGCTCGATCCTCGACGTCGTGTCGCCGGCGATGTCGACGGCCACCGAACTGCCCACCTCGCTGATGCAACCGATCAGCAAGATGCTGAACGTCGAACACGGTTCACCTGCCGTCGTCCCGGCTGCGCTGTCGCCGAAGTCGAAGGGCGCGGGCGGCGGTGGTGGTGGCGGGGGAGGCGGCGGTGGCGGTGGCATCGGAGGCGTGGGCGGAATAGCGACGCCGCTGGGCGCTTCTCGACCGACCGTCCCGACGAACTTCAACCTCGGCGAACCCGCCCTCGGTGCATCGACGACCGCCAGGCCCGTGACGGCGCCCGCCGCTATGCCGATGGGTGGCGCACCGATGGGCGGTGCCCCGATGGGTGCCGCCGGTGCGCGCGGCGCGGGCGCCGCGGACGACCAGCATTCGGTACCCGACTATCTCGTCACCGAGGACAACGGCCGTCGCGTGGTCGGTGAGTCGCCTGAGGTCGCTCCAGCCGTCATCGGTCATGAGGAAGCCGCCGAAGCCGATCCCAGCCCGGACATCGAACTGCGACTGGGCGTGCCCGGTCCGAAACGAAACGAGGAAGTATGAGCAACTCGCAACTCCGCGTCGAACCCGCCGAACTGATCTCGGCGGCAAGCGACCTCGACCGGATCGCCGACCGCCTGGAACACGCGCTCACCGCCGCCGGTCGGGCGTTGCCCGTGGCCGCGCAGGGTCGCGATGAGGTCTCGACCGCAGCTGCCGAGAGTTTCACGACGGTAGCCGAGAAGTTCGAAACGGACACGGCGACGGGAGTTCTGGAGATGCGGAAGATCGCCGCCGTACTCCGCGCGCAGGCCGCCGGCTTCATCGAGGGTGATGCCGAGGCGTCGGACGCCTTCCGCGTGGCGTTGTAGGAGAGCGCGAACCCCCTGCATAGCAACATCATTCCGCTCGCACATCCACAACCCGCCGGCATCGAAGGGAGGCGCTCGTGATCGGCTTCACCGGAGTCAACTGGGACACCCGTCCGACCGAACAGCTCGCCGCCGACCTCGGCGCCGGTCCCGGGCCCGCGCCGCTGGCGGAAGCGGGCCTGGCCTGGGCCGCTCTTGCCGCGGAGGTCGGGGAAGCCGGTGTCGAATACGCCGCCGTGCTGGCACGCCTGGGGGCGCATTGGCAGTCCGCCCACACCAGTGCGGCTTTCGAGAAGCTGACCCGGCTGGCCCCGTGGTTCGCCGAAGTCGCGACCGAGGCGGCCGAGAATGCCACACGCGCCGAAGCCCAGGCCGCGGCGATCACGGTCGCGCGGTTGAACATGCCCGACCTCGCCGAGGTCGACGTCGTCGAGAAACTGCACGAGATCGCAACCACCGCCACCGCGGTCGCACCGATCATCGCCGGTGCGGCCGCCCAGGCCGAGCGTGCGGTCGCGCACCAGCGAATGCGGGCTGCCCGTGTGATGCAGACGTACGAGAATGCCACCGAACCTGTTGCCGCGCCGTGGGAATCGGCGAAACCCGCACCGGGGCTCGTGTCCGGTGACGCGCTCGCCGCCGAGCGGGCGGCGGCGGCCCGCGCGGCCGCGCCACCTCCGACCCCGGCGCCGGCCGCGCCTCTGGGTGCGGCGATGCCCGCGGGCATCGGGGGAGTGTTCCTGCCGCCGCCCGAGAAGCTGAAGTACGCACCGACGATCGTCGCGAGCGGACCATCGCAGGTCGCCGCCACGACGTCCGGCGGCGCTCCGGGGGCGTCGGCCCCCGTGACCGGCCCCGGCGTACCGCCGCCGGTGGCCCCGGGTGTCGCCACGGCGGACCGCGGTTCGGTCGTCCGCACCGTCGGCGCCGACGCCGCCGAACTGGACTCGTCCGACCCTCCGCCCTCGGTGGCGACCGAATCCACGGAACAGACGACCTGGGCCGAGCTGGCCACGTCGGATCGTCCTGCTGCGCATTATGTCTCGGCGCCAGACGGGCACGGAATGCCCGACGTCGATCCGCGCTACCTATCGGAGACGCTGATGCTCGGCAACCCGGGTGAACGCCGATGATGCCGATCGTGCACGACGCCGGGATGACGTTCGATGCCGCAGTCCTGTGCCGGCTCGGCGAACGTTTCGGAGTCCAGACCTGGCCGGTCGTCCTCGACCTCGGGAACGTTGCCGCGGAGTCCGACACCGGGAATGACTCCGCCAACGTCACCCAAGCCGACCCCGACGCGGTGATCGCGGCGCTCGAACTCGTCGAGCACGGTGAGCCCACACCGTGGGCGTCGACGGTGCTACGGGTGCTGGCGCAACCGCAGCGCGAGATCGAGATCCGCTCCTACACTGACGACGCGGTTCGCCGAATCTGTGTGGCGCGCAACGGCCACGACCACGTACTCGTGACGCGGACGGGCCGTCGCGTCGACGTCACGGTCGTCGATGTCGCCGACGTCGAGGCCCTCGCCGCGGTC
The DNA here is from genome assembly GCF_023078355.1 of Gordonia hongkongensis. Classification (NCBI taxonomy): domain Bacteria; kingdom Bacillati; phylum Actinomycetota; class Actinomycetes; order Mycobacteriales; family Gordoniaceae; genus Gordonia; species Gordonia hongkongensis. The sequence goes on along the minus strand of NZ_CP095552.1, from coordinate 3,899,549 downwards.
GTGCGGGCTCAGTTCGACGCTCTCGAATCCGCCGCGGAGCCGGCTGAATTCACGGCCTTCTCGGCTCCGTCCGACGAGGTCGTCGACCGGCTCGGCCGTTGTCGGGCCGGCACCGAGACGACCGACGCCCTGCACGCGCTCGGCGCCGCACCGGCCGATGCCGTCGTCGTCTCGGCAGGGTTCGCGTCGTGCCGGACCCGCACCGAGGTCGTCGCCTCGATGAACGAGGACGGACGATTCGCTCAATCTTCTGGAGCTGTCGCGATTTTCGACACCGAACGGGGTCGAATCGTGTCCAGTCCCAGCAAGTCCCCGGACGGTCGGGTGTGGACCACCTTCTCGCCGGGAACGGGTCATCGAATCGCACAGGCGGTCAGCCTGTTGATAGAGACCCTGCCCGACGGGAAATGGATGCCATGATCCGCATCGGGGGATTCCGCGGAACAGACCGCCGCGGGAATCAACTGTCAGGGGTATCTGTGTCACGGATACCAACGGGGGCATCGCCAAACGGTGCCGTTACACAGGAGGAGCACTCATGCTGAACTTGCCCGGAGCAGGCGGCGGCGCCGGCGTCACCGTGAACGTCGCGGACGGACAGGCCACCGCAGCCAAGGTCGGCAGTCTCGTCGAGGACATGAAGGCCGTCATCAACCAGATCGCCCAGCACGCCGGAAACGCCACACCCACGTGGCAGGGCTCGGCCGGTGTCGCGTTCGACGGCACGCACACCGACTGGAACAAGGCCGCGCTGACCATGAACCAACTGCTGGAGCAGATCAAGACCCAGCTCACCAACGGCTTCGCCGGCTACGAGGACCAGGACGCGGCTGCCGCGCGCGGACTCAACACCAGCGTCTGACACCGGTCCGCATCCCGAACCTCACGTTCTGCGAAAGGAACCCACCATGAACGGCTCCATCAATTACGACTTCGCCGCTCTCGGCGATCTCAGCGGCGGCCTCCGGGCTGCCTTCACCCGGCTCGAGGACCTGAACTCGCAGCTCAAGGCGCAGGTCGCCGCCCTTGACGGGAACTGGAACTCCCAGCAGGCCAAGGCCGCCTACGTCGACGCGCAGGGCGCCTTCGATCGGATCTTCACCCAGTCCCGTGACTCGCTGACCGCGCTGGAGCAGGGTGTGAGCAACGCCAGCCGTGTCATGCAGGACACCGACGCAGCGATCGGAACGGGTTTCCGCGGTCTCGTCTGACCGCCGACCGACTCGTAGCCCGACGTCAGGACGGGGACCCACGGCCGTGCGCCGGGGGTCCCCGTTCGCGTTCGGGCGCGCCGTCTGCCAACGCCCGCGGGAGTCCCGCTTCGTGCGATAGCGTCGACGTCTACAGACCTCGCGGCACCCGTACCCCGAGGGCGCAGATCTCGACGAGGAGGTAAGCGGTGGCATCTGCCAAGACCGTCGGAGGTGGTCGGGAGCAGTTCACCCGGAACTCCGGCTTCATCTTCGCCGCAATCGGTTCCGCAGTGGGCCTCGGCAACATCTGGCGCTTCCCGGGCGTCGCGTACGAGAGCGGCGGCGGCGCGTTCCTCATCCCGTATCTGGTCGCCCTGCTGACCGCGGGCATTCCAGTGCTGTTCCTCGACTACGCGGTCGGGCACCGCTTCCGCGGCACCGCACCACTGTCGTTCCGACGCATCAAGAAGCCGGTCGAGGCGCTGGGCTGGTTCCAGACCGGTCTGCTGTTCGTCATCGGCGTCTACTACGCGGCGGTCATCGCCTGGGCCGCCAGCTACTTCTTCTTCTCGTTCAACCAGAGCTGGGGCGACGACCCGGCGACCTTCTTCACCCAGGACTACCTCCAGGTCGGTGATCCGGGTGTCTCGACGACCGTCGTCGGCGGCGTCGCACTGCCCCTGGTCATCGTGTGGCTCGCGGTGCTGGCCGTCCTGGCGCTCGGTGTCGCCAACGGCATCGAGAAGGTCAACATCGTGTTCATCCCGTTGCTGTTCATCGGGTTCACCGGGCTGGTGATCCGGGCAATCACCCTGCCCGGCGCCGCCGACGGGCTCAACGCCCTCTTCACCCCGCAGTGGGCCGCGCTGAAGGACCTCGACGTGTGGATCGCGGCCTACAGCCAGATCTTCTTCTCGTTGTCGATCGCGTTCGGCATCATGATCGCCTATGCGTCGTTCCAGCGACGCCGGGCCAACATGACCAGCTCGGGTCTGGTCGTCGCGTTCGCCAACTCCTCGTTCGAGATCCTCGCCGGCATCGGCGTGTTCTCGGCGCTCGGCTTCCTGGCCTACCAGCAGCAGGTGGCCGTCTCGGATCTCGAGGGTCTGACCGGTCCGATCCTGTCCTTCGTCACGTTCCCGGCCGTCATCTCGGAGATGCCGGGCGCCGCGTTCTTCGGGGCGCTGTTCTTCGGCTCGCTCGTGATCGCGGGCTTCACCTCGCTCATCTCGCTGATGATCGGTGTGTCCGGTGCGCTCCAGGACAAGTGGGGCATCAGCCGCACCAAGGCGGCGGTCGGCGTCTCCGGCATCTGTGGTCTGATCTCGATCGCCCTGTTCTCCACGACCTCGGGCCTGATCGCCCTCGACACGGTGGACATGTTCGCCAACAACGTCGGCGTCGTCGCGTCGGCGATCATGATGACGGTCATCCTCATCTGGGTGCTCCGCCGCGGAGACATGCTGCGCCAGCACCTGAACGCCGTCTCGACGTTCAAGGTCGGCAAGATCTGGCTGGCGCTCGTCGGGGTCGTGGCGCCGATCTTCCTCACGATCATGCTGGTGCAGAAGGTGTGGTCGGTCATCGACGAGGGATACGAGGGATACCCGACGTGGTACCTCGGCGTCTTCGGCTGGGGCACGATCGCGCTGATCGTCGTGGCTGCGGTGCTGCTCACCCTGCCGTCCTGGAAGGGCCGGGATCAACCGGACTTCCTACCGTGGCCACCGCTGGCCGACACCGGCCGCACCTCCGGCCCGTCCACGAAGGAGACCGTCCGATGAGCGGTATCGCCATCGTCATGCTCATCGTGTCGATCACCATCGTGTGGGGTGGGCTCGTCGCGAGCATCGTGTTCCTCCGTCGTCGGCCCGAGGTGGAGGACTTGGCGGAGGATCCGGACCTGGTCCGGGAGGACGCCGACCGCGCGGCCCGGCCCCACCCTTCGCGCGACACCTGAGGCTCGGAGCACCTGCCCCTCGGAACCGCCCGCTCGTTCGGTTAGCCTGGGTCGAACGCATTCGCGCCTGCATCGACGGGCGCCCGACGCGAACGACAAGGGGATCAAGTGACGACCGCTCAGGACGAGCTGAAGGCCGACAGCCGCAACGGAATCGACTACAAGGTGGCCGACCTGTCCCTCGCGGACTTCGGCCGCAAGGAGATCGAGCTCGCCGAGCACGAGATGCCCGGACTCATGGCGCTTCGACGCGAATACGCGGACGTGCTGCCGCTCAAGGGAGCTCGTATCTCCGGCTCGCTGCACATGACCGTGCAGACCGCGGTCCTCATCGAGACCCTCACCGCGCTCGGCGCCGAGGTGCGATGGGCGTCGTGCAACATCTTCTCCACCCAGGATCACGCGGCCGCGGCGATCGTCGTCGGGCCCAACGGCACGCCGGACGAGCCGAAGGGTGTGCCGGTCTTCGCCTGGAAGGGCGAGACCCTGGAGGAGTACTGGTGGGCGGCCGAGGAGATGCTGACCTGGCCCGGTGAACCGGCGAACATGATCCTCGACGACGGCGGGGACGCCACCATGCTGGTGCTCCGCGGTGCCGAGTTCGAGAAGGCCGGCGTGGTCCCGCCCGCGGAGGACGACCACCCCGCCGAGTACAAGGTGTTCCTCGAGCTGCTGCGCAAGCGGTTCGAGACGGACAAGGGCAAGTGGACCGCGATCGCCGAGTCGGTCCAGGGCGTCACCGAGGAGACCACCACCGGTGTGCTGCGGCTGTACCAGTTCGCCGCCGCCGGCGACCTCGCGTTCCCGGCGATCAACGTCAACGACTCGGTCACCAAGTCGAAGTTCGACAACAAGTATGGGACCCGCCACTCGCTGATCGACGGCATCAACCGCGGCACCGATGTCCTCATCGGCGGCAAGAAGGTGCTGATCTGCGGCTACGGCGACGTCGGCAAGGGATGCGCGGAGTCGCTGGCCGGCCAGGGCGCCCGCGTCCAGGTCACCGAGATCGATCCGATCAACGCGCTGCAGGCGCTGATGGACGGCTTCGACGTCGTCACCGTTGAGGACGCGATCGGCAACGCCGACATCGTCATCACCTCGACCGGCAACCTCGGCATCATCACCCTCGAGCACATGCGGGCGATGAAGCACCAGGCGATCCTGGGCAACATCGGCCACTTCGACAACGAGATCGACATGGCCGGCCTCGAGCGGTCGGGTGCCAAGCGCATCACCGTCAAGCCGCAGGTCGACCAGTGGATCTTCGAGAACGGCAAGTCGATCATCGTGCTCTCCGAAGGCCGTCTGCTCAACCTCGGCAACGCGACCGGTCACCCCTCGTTCGTCATGAGCAACAGCTTCTCGAACCAGGTCATCGCGCAGATCGAACTGTGGACGAAGAACGACGAGTACGACAACGAGGTCTACCGCCTGCCCAAGCACCTCGACGAGAAGGTGGCCCGCATCCACGTGGAGGCGCTCGGCGGCAAGCTCACCAAGCTCACCAAGGAGCAGGCCGAGTACATCAACGTCGATGTCGAGGGGCCGTACAAGCCCGAGCACTACCGCTACTGATCGATCGGCATAGAAAAGGAGCCCCACCTCGGTGGGGCTCCTTTTCTATGACCGGGGGTTCGAAAGCCGGGTTCCCGAAGTCAGGTTCCGATGTCGGGTTCGGCGTCGGGGCAGTAGATCCACGAACCCTCCTCCTTGAGGAAGCGCTCGTTCGACTTCTCCGATGCCGTTCTCTCCGTGCCCTTCTCGAGGTGGGACACGACCTCGGACTGGGCGACGTCGCCGTCGAAGACCGTGTCGAGGAAGCCGTCGAGAACGATGTCTCCGCCGTCGGCAGGGGGTACGCCGGTGATCCGGTCTCGGGACTGGGTGCACACCGCGGCGCGCATGCGCGCGACGTCGCGCTCGTTGCGGGCGGTGATGTAGGCGAGCAACGCCGCCCGGATCTCGGAAAGGGCGGTGTAGTCGGTCGATCCCGGCTCCGACCCGCTCTCACTCGGCGACGGGTCGTCGGAGGCGGAGGTCGGGCCCGATGTCGCGCTCGACGAACCGGCGACCACGGTGTCGTCCGACGACGATCTGGTCACCACCACCGTGAGCACCAGGGCTATCACCGCGACGATCGCGACGCCGCCGAGCACCCAGGCGACGATCACCCCGGTGTTGCCACGCGGCGGCGGGCCGGGCGGGCCTCCGAAGCCGGGAGTCCCGGGCGCGGAGGGACCGTACTGTCCCGGGGCGAACGGGGGCGGCCGTACGGGGCGGGCGGAGGGCCGTATCCCCCCGGGCGATGCGGACCGGGCACTGGTTGCCGACCCGGGCCGTACTGCTGACCGGGACCCTGTTGACCGGGGCCCTGCCTGCCGGGACCCGGCGGGCCCGAACCCTGAGGACCCGGGCCCGGCCGGCCGGGGCCCGGCGGACCGTACGGCGGCGGTCCACCACCTGGTGGCGGTGGCTGATAGGTCATGAAACGCCCTTCAGAATCGGTGGTCCAAGGCTATCGAAAGGGCGCCGCGAGGTCATCGGACGCGTCATTCGGTCGGTGCTGTTCGGTCGGTACGGAGGTCGTCGGCCAGGCCCGCGACATCCTCGCCGTCGAACAGGTACCAGGGCGACATCCAACCGTCCCCCGCGAGTTCGCGGTAGACGGCGTCGACCCGGCGCTGCAGGGCGTCGTCGCGTTCGTAGGCGTCCCGGGCTCGCGCCGCGTCCTGGTCGGCGCGCGACGCCGCACGCTGCATCGCGACCTCCGGTGGCACCCCGAGCAGGACATGGCGATCGGGGACCGGCATGTCGAATCGGCCGAACTCCAGGTCGACGACCCACCGCACCATCTCACCGCCGGCGCCCTGCTCCAGACGTGCGGCGTTGTAGGCGGCGTTGGACGCGACATAGCGGTCCAGGATCACGATGTCGTAGGCCTCGGTGGCGGCGTGGATGTCCTCGACCGCTCCGGCCCGGTCGAGCGCGAACAGCAGTGCCATCGCGTACACGCTGTCGCGTAGGTCACCGTGCGAACCGTGGAGCGCTTCGGCCGCGATGTCGGCGGTCGCCGACCGGCCGTAGCGGGGGAAGGTGAACGTCGCGACCCGGAGTCCGGCCGCTGACCATCGGTCGATCAGACCGGTGACCAGGGTGTTCTTGCCGGCGCCGTCGAGTCCTTCCACGGCAATCAATTGACCCACGCGGGGGAGTCTAGGTGGACGGAACCAATCGGGTCAGAACGTCCGTCCCGGCGCGTCGATCACCACGGTTTCATCACGGTGATGTCACCATTGACAACATGAAGCCCCGCATCCTCGTCGTCGACGACGAGGATGCACTCGCCGAGATGCTGACGATCGTGTTGCGCGGCGAGGGTTTCGAGCCCTTCGTGGTGGGCGACGGCACGCAGGCTCTGACCGCGGTCCGGGAGATCCGTCCCGATCTGGTGCTTCTCGACCTGATGCTGCCCGGCATGAACGGCATCGACGTCTGCCGTGTGCTGCGTGCCGATTCGGGTGTGCCCATCGTGATGCTGACGGCGAAGTCCGACACCGTCGATGTGGTGCTGGGCCTGGAATCCGGCGCCGATGACTACATGGTCAAACCGTTCAAGCCGAAGGAGTTGGTCGCCCGGGTGCGTGCGCGCCTGCGCCGGACCGACGAGGAACCGGCCGAGCTGCTGTCGATCGGCCCGGTGGAGATCGATGTGCCCGCGCACAAGGTCACCCGCGACGGTGTGCCGATCTCGCTGACCCCGCTCGAGTTCGACCTGCTCGTCGCGCTCGCGCGCAAGCCCCGTCAGGTGTTCACCCGCGACGTCCTCCTCGAACAGGTGTGGGGATACCGGCACCCGGCGGACACTAGACTCGTCAACGTGCATGTCCAGCGGTTACGCGCCAAGGTCGAAACCGACCCGGAGAATCCCGAGGTCGTCCTGACGGTGGGGGTCGGCTACAAGGCCGGCCCGCCGTGATCGGTCGATCTCGACGACGGGTCAACAGCACTCTCGGACGCTTCACCCGCACCGCCGGCGCTGTCGGACGTGCCTTCGGGCACATCTGGCGGCGCTCGCTGCAGTTGCGGGTCGTGGTGTCCACGTTGGTGCTGTCGGTCGTCGTTCTCCTCATTCTCGGCTTCGTCCTCGTCACCCAGATCACCGACCGGTTGCTCGACGTCAAGCTGGCGGCGGCGACCGAGGAGATCGATCGCGCCCGCATCTCGGTGGAGCGCGATCTGTCGAGCGGCGCGGGCAACATGTCCGTTCAGAACCGTTTGCGTCAGACGCGGTCCCTGCTCACCGACCGGGACGCCGACACCGGGCAGGCGTCGGGTGCCGTCGGTGCCTTCGACACCGTCCTGCTGGTACCGGGCGGCTCCGACAACGGGGTCGCGAGCGGCGTCGGGCCGACGGCCGAGGTGCCGTCGAACCTGCGGGACATGGTCCGCGGCGGGCAGGTCGCCTACCAGTACACCCAGGTCCCCGACGGGACGGGGGTCGGGCGCCGGCGCTGATCGTCGGCAGTCCCACGAACGCCTCGGTGCCCGGCCTCGAGCTGTATCTCGTGTTCCCGTTGACCGCGGAACAGAACACGCTCGACCTCGTCCGCGGCACGCTGCTGACGGGCAGCATCGTGCTACTCGGTCTGCTGGCCGCGATCGCGTGGCTTGTGTCGCGTCAGGTCGTCATCCCGGTGCGGTCGGCGTCGCGGATCGCGGTCCGGTTCGCCGACGGCCGACTGAAGGAGCGAATGCCGGTCCGCGGTGAGGACGACATGGCCCGGCTCGCGATGTCCTTCAACGACATGGCCGAGAGCCTGTCCAAGCAGATCACCCATCTCGAGGAGTTCGGCGGACTGCAGCGGCAGTTCACCTCCGACGTCAGCCACGAACTGCGTACACCGCTGACCACCGTGCGGATGGCCTCCGACGTGCTCTACGAGGGCCGCGAGGATCTCGACCCGGTCCGCAAGCGGTCGGTGGAATTGCTGGACAAGGAACTCGACCGCTTCGAGACGTTGCTCAACGAGCTCCTGGAGATCTCGCGTCACGACGCCGGCATGGCCGAACTGGCCGCCGAGCGGATGGACATGGCCATCCCGATCGACGGTGCCCTGGCCACCGTCGGTCACCTCGCCGAGGAGACCGGCACCGAGCTCGTCCTCGATCTCCCGGCCGAACCCGTCCTGGCCGAGATTGATCCGCGTCGCGTCGAACGCATCCTGCGGAACCTGCTCGCCAACGCCATCGATCACGGCGAACGGAAACCGGTGACGCTCACCATGCGTTCGGATGGTGACGCGGTGGCCATCACCGTGCGCGATCAGGGCATCGGACTGCGGCCGGGGAGGAGAAGCTGGTGTTCAACCGGTTCTGGCGATCCGACCCGTCGCGATTCCGGCGTTCGGGCGGTACCGGCCTCGGCCTGGCCATCAGCATCGAGGACGCCCGCCTGCACCAGGGGCGCCTCGAGGCGTGGGGTGAACCGGGCAAGGGCGCGTGCTTCCGGTTGACGTTGCCGCTCGTGCGCGGGCACAAGGTCCTCGGTTCGCCGCTGCCCCTGAAATCGGTGGGCACCCTGCAGCGCACCTCCGCGCCCAGGACGGGTGGGCGCGCCGCGGGCCCGGGAGCGGGTGCCGAATGACGCGGTCATCCCGGTCCGGCCGCGCCGTCCTGGCGCTGGCGCTCGGTGTCGCGGCGCTGCTGCTGGTCACCGCGTGCGGGGCGATCCCCAACGACTCGTCTCCCCAGCCGATCAAATCGTTCGAACGCGAGGGCGCGACCAACGCGGTCCCGGTGCCCCAGGCCGACATGGATCCCGAGGCCCTGGTGCGGGCCTTCCTCAAGTCCACCGTCGATCCCGACTCGGCGCATCGCTCGGCGCGCGCCTTCCTGACCTCGGTCGCCTCGCAGCAGTGGGACGACCGCGGCGACGCGCTGATCGTCGACGAGATCAACACCTTCGTCGACCAGCGCAACGAGGACTCGGTGCGGATGCGGCTCATCGGCGACAATGTCGGGACCCTCAAGTCCGACGGTCAGCTGCTGCCGGCCTCGGGACGGGTCGAGACCAGCATCAGCCTCACCCGCTCGGGAGACCAGTGGCGCATCGACGGGCCCCTGCCGAACGGCACGATGATCGACCGGGACCAGTTCGACAGCACCTACCGGCCGGTCTCGCTGTACTACAGCGACCGCACCGGGCGCCGGCTCGTCCCCGACCCGCGCTGGCTCTACGCCGGACAGGCGACCGACCCGACCGTGCTGGTGAACCGGTTGATCGCGGGACCCGCGTCGGACCTCGCGGCGGCAGTGGACAGCGGTTTCCCCAATGGAGCCGCACTGCGGGGTCCGGTCGTCGGCCTCGCCGGCGGCGGCGTACGTGTGGATCTCGACGGCATCGGGAGCGCCCCCGCGCGGGATCGCAACCTGCTGGCGGCGCAGATCATCTGGACGCTCGACGGCGCCGACATATCCGGGCCCTACGTCATCGACGCCGACGGCGCGCCGCTGGCCGCCGAACGCGCCTCCGGATGGCAGACCACCGACGTGCGGGCCTTCGATCCGAACTCTGTGCCCACCACCGATGTCGGCCTCAACATCGTCACGGGCGGCGCGTTGCGGGCGGTGACCGACACCGCGACCGTGCCGGTGCAGGGGCCGCTCGGGTCGGCGCGCGATCTGCGGTCGGCGACCATCTCCGACAACGGGGCGCGGGTGGCGGCGGTCCGGAGTCTGTCCGGACCCGAGCGCAGGCTCGAACTGGTGATCGGCGACTACGGCGGCGATGTCGGACCGATCGTCGGCGGGTCGTCGATCACCCGGCCGTCGTTCGGCTCCGACGAAAACACCGTGTGGGTCGTCGTCGACGGAAAACCGATCCAATGGCAACGCGACGACGACGGCACCGCCACCGTGCCCGTCGAGGCTTCGTCGATCCCTACGGTCGCGCGAGGCGCGATCACCGAGATGCAGGTGGCCCCGGACGGTGTGCGCACCGCACTAGTGGTCGGCGGACAGATCGTCTTCGCGGTGCTGTCGACCAACACCGAGGGCCAGGTCTCGCTGACCAGCCCGCGGATCGCGGCCTACAACATCGGCAACCGCGCGGTCTCGGTGGATTGGGCGTCGCCGACGACGCTGATGATCGCGCGCGAGGCACCCGAGTCGCCGGTCGTGCAGCTGTCGATCGACGGCACCCCGGCGGTCGGCCTGCTGAGCGGCAACGTGTCCCCGCCGGTGCGGGCGGTGGTCGCCAACGCCTCGACGATCTACGTGGGCGATCAGCGCGGTGTGCTGCGACTCGGCAGCAGCAACGGCCAGCCCGACCAGTACTGGACCGAGGTCGAGCCGGCGATGATCGAGGGCGCGATCCCGGTCCTGCCCTAAGCGACCCGAGCCGCTACCGTCAGGCGGCCGCGAGCACGACGATCGCCGCGACGTCGACGCCGTTCTCGGCGAGCACGCGCACCGATTCGGTCACGGTCGCGCCGGTCGTCAGCACGTCGTCGACCAGGATCGCGCTCGCCCCGGGGGCCGGGAGGGCGCCGGAGCGCAGCCGGACGGCGCCGCGTAGATTCCGGGCGCGGGCCCGGGCGTCGAGTCCGGCGGAGTCCCGTGCCGTCGCCGACGTCACCAGCAGCGGTGCGACCCGTACCCGTCGGCCCAGTGCGGGCGCCGCGTTCGCCGCCACCGCCGTGACGGGGTCCCCGCCGCGCCGCCGCGCCGTCATCCGGCGGGTCGGTGCCGGGATCAGCAGCATCCGTTCGGCGTCGGGGAGCTCACCCCACCGGGCCAGCACGCGGACACCGAGCGCGAGAGCGGTGCCGAGGGGCCGGGCGAGATCGCGACGGTCGTGTTCCTTGAGCGCGATGATCGCCTGCCGATGCGGACCGCGGTACCGGCCCAGCGCCCAGACCGGGACGCCGGGCGCGACCCGAGGGTGGGCCGCGATGGGGGCGTCGGACAACGCGCGCTCGCATCGTCGGCACCACCGGGTACCTGGGCGACCGCACCCGCCGCAGACGATCGGGAACATCAGATCGGTTCCCGCCTCGAAGACCTGCCGGCGCCACGTCACGCGCCGACGGTAGTGCACCTCGCACAGGTGTGCGGGGCGGTGGGCGAGGGTGTGCACAACCGGGGCGCGGGTGCTCGCGGGAGGATCTCGTGCCCGTTCGTCTCGACATGCCGACGCCGCGCCGCAAAACGTGGCCGATACCGGAACTTGCGGCTACGGTCGGGGGTACAGCAGGTTGCCGGAGGCCGTCGAGGTGTGCCGGCCACGACCGCTTTTGCCGGGAGGTGATGCCCCTGTCTTTGAGTGTCAGCTGTCAGCTGACATGGACACATCCTCGGTGCCGTTCGAATCGCCAGTGCGACAACAGATCACGGCGATTCAACCGGCTTCGGGACAATTCAGGAGGTAGTTGAATGTCCACAGTCATCCACCGCAAAGGCCAGCGCGAACCGAAGACCGCCGACCCACGGCCGACCGTGGAGGAGGGTCCCGCGCCCGACCGCCGATCAACCGAGAACGATTCCTACGATCCGGAATTCGCCTTCGTCCGCCCACCGGGAACGGTGGACGCCGACGAGCCGGCCGAACCCACCGCGAAGGTCGTGTTCAGCGGCCGCAACGTCGAGATCCCCGACCACTACCGCATCTACGTCGGCGACAAACTCGCTCGTCTCGAGCGATTCGATCCGACCATCTACCGATTCGACGTCGAGCTGAACCACGAGCGCAACCGGAGACAGTCCAAGGTCTGTCAACAGGTGGAGATCACCGCGACGGGCAAGGGGCCGATCGTCCGGGCGCAGGCCTGCGGCGAGAACTTCTACGCCGCCCTCGAACACGCGCTCGACAAGGTCGAGTCCCGGCTGCGCCGCGTCAAGGACCGCCGCCGTGTCCATCACGGCAACCGCCGGCCGCTCTCGGTCGCCGAAGCCACCGAGATCGGTGCGCCGCCCCTCCGCGACAACCAGCTCTCCGTGGACGGTTTCGTCGGTGATCCGAACTCGACGGCGGCCGACTCCGCCGAACAGTGGGACGACGGCGTGGAGGAATACACACCCGGTCAGATCGTCCGCGTGAAGGAGCACACGGCCGTGCCGATGACCGTCGACGACGCGCTCTACGAGATGGAACTGGTCGGCCACGACTTCTTCCTGTTCCACGACAAGGAGACCGACAAGGCGTCCGTCGTCTATCGCCGGCACGCCTTCGACTACGGGCTCATCAGGTTGACCTGACGCCCGAGCGGGCCCCGCGGGCGGTCATCCGGTCGATGTCCGACGATCCGATCAGGGTCTGCTCAGCTCACCTCGGTACCATGGGATCCGGTCTGTGCGTTCGCGCGGGCCGGATTCCGTGTGTTTTCTACAGGTGAGGGACTCGATCCACGGTGCTGAACAAGCTGTTGCGTGTCGGCGAAGGCCGCATGGTCAAGCGACTCGATGCGATCGCATCGCACGTCGAGACGCTGTCCGATGACGTCGAGGCGTTGACCGACGCCGAGTTGCGTGCCAAGACAGACGAGTTCAAAGAGCGCATCGCCGACGGGGCGTCGCTCGACGAGCTGCTGCCCGAGGCCTTCGCGGTCGCCCGCGAGGCGGCGTGGCGAGTGCTCGACCAGAAGCACTTCCACGTGCAGATCATGGGCGGGGCGGCGCTGCACTACGGGAACATCGCCGAGATGAAGACCGGTGAGGGCAAGACGCTCACCTGTGTGCTCCCGGCCTACCTCAACGCGCTCTCCGGCGACGGCGTGCACGTGGTCACCGTCAACGACTACCTGGCCAAGCGCGACTCCGAGTGGATGGGCCGCGTGCACCGGTTCCTCGGTCTCGACACCGCCGTCATCCTCACCGGCATGAGCTCGGCCGCGCGGCGCGAGGCCTACGCCGCCGACATCACCTACGGCACGAACAACGAATTCGGCTTCGACTACCTGCGCGACAACATGGCGCACTCGCTCGAGGACCTCGTCCAGCGCGGCCACTCGTACGCGATCGTCGACGAGGTCGACTCGATCCTCGTCGACGAGGCCCGTACCCCGTTGATCATCTCCGGCCCCGCCGAGGGGTCGAGCAAGTGGTACACCGAGTTCGCGCGGATCGCCCCGCTGCTCGAGCGCGACGTGCACTACGAGGTCGACATCAAGAAGAAGACCGTCGGTGTCCACGAGGCCGGCGTCGAGTTCGTCGAGGACCGCCTCGGCATCGACAACCTCTACGAGGCCGCCAACTCGCCCCTGGTCAGCTACCTGAACAACGCGATCAAGGTCAAGGAGCTGTTCCAGCGCGACAAGGACTACATCGTCCGCAACGGCAACGTCATGATCGTCGACGAGTTCACCGGCCGCGTGCTCGACGGGCGTCGCTTCAACGAGGGCCTGCACCAGGCCATCGAGGCGAAAGAGGGCGTCGAGATCAAGGCCGAGAACCAAACGCTTGCCACGATCACGCTGCAGAACTACTTCCGCCTCTACGAGAAGCTGTCCGGGATGACCGGTACCGCCGAGACCGAGGCCGCCGAGTTCGACCAGATCTACAAGCTCGGGGTGCTGCCGATCCCGACCAACAAGCCGATGATCCGCAAGGACCAGGGTGACCTGATCTACAAGACCGAGGAGGCGAAGTTCGCCGCGGTCGTCGACGACGTCACCGAGCGTCATGCGACGGGACAACCCGTCCTGATCGGTACGACCAGCGTCGAGCGTTCGGAATACCTCTCCCGCCAGCTCAAGAAGCGCGAGATCCCGCACAGCGTCCTGAACGCGAAGTTCCACGAGCAGGAAGCGCAGATCATCGCCGAGGCGGGTCGGCTCGGCGCGGTCACCGTGGCCACCAACATGGCCGGTCGCGGTACCGACGTCGTGCTCGGCGGCAACCCCGACATCATCGCCGACACCCGGCTGCGCAAGGCCGGTCTCGACCCGGTGCAGACCCCCGACGAGTACGAGGCCGCGTGGGACGAGGCCATCGAGGTCGCCCGCACCGACGCCGCGAAGGAGGCCGAGGAGGTCCGCGCGGCCGGCGGTCTGTACGTGCTGGGCACCGAACGCCACGAGTCACGCCGTATCGACAACCAGCTGCGCGGCCGTTCCGGCCGCCAGGGCGATCCGGGTGAGTCGCGGTTCTACCTGTCGGTCGCCGACGAGCTCATGCGTCGATTCAACGGCGGTGCGCTCGAGGCGATCATGAACCGGCTGCCCGACGACGTCCCCATCGAGGCGAAGATGGTGACCAAGGCGATCCGCAGCGCGCAGACGCAGGTCGAGCAGCAGAACTTCGAGATGCGCAAGAACGTGCTCAAGTACGACGAGGTGATGAACGAGCAGCGCAAGGTCATCTACGCCGAGCGCCGCACCATCCTCGAGGGCGAGGATCACCACGAGCAGGTCAAGCAGATGGTCGACGACGTCGTCGGGGCCTACGTCGACGGTGCGACCGCCGAGGGTTACGCCGAGGACTGGGATCTCGACGAGCTGTGGACCGCACTGCGTGCGCTGTACCCGATCGAGCTCGATCCGAAGGATGTCGTCGGTGAGTCCGAATACGGTGAGCGCGATGACATCTCGGCCGACGAGCTGCGCGAGAAGCTCGTCGCCGACGCGCGCGCCGCGTACGACACCCGTGAGAAGCAGATCGACGCGATCGCCGGCGAGGGCGCGATGCGACAGCTCGAACGGAGCGTGTTGCTGAGCGTGCTCGACCGCAAGTGGCGCGACCACCTGTACGAGATGGACTACCTGCGCGAGGGCATCCACCTGCGTTCGATGGCCCAGCGTGACCCGGTCGTCGAGTACCAGCGCGAGGGCTTCGACATGTTCCACGGCATGCTCGAGGGCTTGAAGGAAGAGACGCTGAGCATCCTGTTCAACGCGCAGGTGCAGACACAGCAGCCGGCGGCCGAGCAACCGCTCCCGAGTGCTGCCGACCTGCGCGCGGCCGTGGGCGCGGGTGCCCCGGCACCGGTGCCCGCTCCCGCTCCGGCCGCCGACTCCGGTGCTCAGGCCCCGGCCGCCCTGCGGGCCCCGACTCAGTCGGCGGACGCGGCGGTCACGTACTCGGGCCCTGGCGAGGGCGGCGGTACGGTCGTGCGCTCCGAGGAGGAGGAGCTCTCGGGCGCCGCGGAATCCGCCAGCCGTCGCGAGCGCCGCGCCGCGGCCCGCGCCACCACCAAGGGGTCCCGGCCGAAGCCGCCGAAGTCCAAGAAGCAGCGCCGCTGACCGGCGCCCCAAGCGGGTGCCGCCACCAGCAGTGACCGCCGACGGTCGGTCCCCGAGATGTCCGGGACCGACCGTCGGCGGATTTCTCGGATTCGATGGAACCGGGACGCCCCGTGCGTCCAAATCCCATGCGTCCACTCCTGGCGGGTCCTGAACTCGCACCCACGAGCACGTCGCGGCCGCACGGATCGCGGCCGTCGCAGCAGACACCGCGGGTCCGGGTTCGTCCGGCGCCGCCGTACGAGCCCGCCGGTCCGGTGGTGGCAGCACCGCACGGCCTTGCGACTCCGACGGCCATCCGGCCGTTCCCGGGGTCGGCTCCGGGTGCCGTTTCGGCGCGCAAGACCGCGGTCGCCGCGGCCGAGGCCCGCCGCTTCACCGTTGCGGTGTCCCGGCTGCTGTTCGAGGTGGTCGATCGGCGTCGCTCGGTCGCGCACCTCGGCGACGTCGTGTCGCCGGCGATCGCCGACCAGGTCGCAGCCCTCGTCCGGCACGACGCCTTTCGGATTCCGGAGTCGACCGGAACCGGGACGCCGGGGACCGCATCGACGCCGGTGGCGCAGATGTCGGCCGGGAATGTGCTGCGGCGCGTACACGTCCAGGTGTGCGATCCCAGCGCCGCAGAAGTGTTCGGCTCGTACGAGGGGGGTGGGCGGACCCGGGCGTTCGCGGGCCGCATCGAGCGCAAGCCGATCCGGGTCCGTGGCGCCGCGGACCCGGGCCGGCGATCGTTGGGTCGAGTGGAATACCGGTGGCAGCTGGTGGCCCTCGAGTTCGGCTGACGGGTAGCTCCTGCGCAGACCACGGAAATCCGCGTCGGCGGTTACGATCGGCGTCGTGGTCACCCGTCTGTCGCCCCGCGACGCGATGTACTACTTCCTCGACGATTCGCGGTCCACGACCCACCTCGGGGCGTTGCTGATCGTCGATCCCGCGGCCGCGCAGGCGACCTCGGAGAACGCCGAACCGGGCGACACCGGATCCGAAGCGTCCGATGCGGCCAGGCGAGCGTCCCGGCAGTCGACGCTCGACTACGCGGGTCTGGTGTCGCTGGTCGAGAA
Source organism: Gordonia hongkongensis (assembly GCF_023078355.1). Classification (NCBI taxonomy): domain Bacteria; kingdom Bacillati; phylum Actinomycetota; class Actinomycetes; order Mycobacteriales; family Gordoniaceae; genus Gordonia; species Gordonia hongkongensis. The sequence goes on along the minus strand of NZ_CP095552.1, from coordinate 3,883,096 downwards.
CCGCCTTCAACTCATCCCGCGGTATCGCCAGGTCGTCCGCGAGGTGACGCTCGGGCTCGCGCGCCCGGTCTGGGTCGACGACCCCGACTTCGACATCAACTTCCACATCCGTCGCGCGGGTCTGCCGCGGCCCGGTGGAGCCGTCGACGTCGACGAACTCGTCGCCCGGGTGATGTCGCGGCCGCTCGACCGCACGCGACCGCTCTGGGAGATGTATCTCATCGAGGGTCTCGCCGACGGCCGACTCGCGATCCTGACCAAGTCGCACCGATGCCTCATCGATGATGCGGGCAGCCGGGAGATCAGTGAGGTCATCTGCGACGACACCGAGACAGCGGAACTGCTGCCGGAGGAGTTGTGGATGCCGGGCAGGCCGCCGGGCGGCACCCATCTCGTCGCCGGTGCCCTCGCCGAGGCGCTCGCGCGTCCGGGCGACCTCGTGGACACGGTGCTCCACGGCAACGGAATCGTGTCCGAGATGCGGTCCGCCGTCGGCACGACCGTGCGGCGCGTGGGGGACGTGGTGTCGCAGCTGACCGACTCGGCGCCACGCAGTCCGTTGAACAACGCGGGTACCACCACCCGGTCCTTCACCACCGTCGCGCTGCCGCGACGGGGCTGCGCAAAGGTCGCCGAGCATCACGGTTGCACCATCAACGACGTCGAGCTGGCCATCATCTCCGGGGTCATGCGCAAGTGGATGCTGTCGTTCGATCCGGCCGAGGTGCCCGCCGACACCGTGCGGGTCGTCGTGCCGCTGTCGGCACGCGACCCGGGTGTCGAGCGCGCGGCCGAGCCGGAACCCGGGTGGATCGGGGTCGGCAAACCGAGTTTCGTCACCGATCTGCCGGTGGGGGAGAGCAATCCGGCCGTTCGGCTGGCGCAGGTGGCCGGTCTGGCCGACCGATATGCGCAGTCGCCGCGCCGGATGACTCTCGGTCCCAGCCCGCTCTTCCCCGAACTGGGTGTGGTGCCGTTCCCGGAGATCAGCTCTCGGGCGTTCCGGTCGCTGAACAGCCGTGCCTACAACGTGCCGGTGGCGATGAGCACGTCGCCGGTGCCGGACCGTTTCGTCCTCGGCGCACCGGTGCGCCAGGTCTTCTCGATTCCCACCCTCGTGTCGCAGCGTGCGCTGGCGATCAGCGTGGTCGAGTACCGTGACCATCTGCACTTCGCCTTCGTCGCCGACCGCGGGGTCATCGCCGATCTGCCCGCGATGGCCGACTACGTCTTCGAGTCCCACGAAGAGCTGACCCAGAAGAGCTGACCAGATGAGCTGACCCAGCCCTACCGCTGGCCGAACGGGAGTAGTTGACGAATGAGGGTGTACCTGCCGGCGACGTTGGCGATGCTGTTGCGGCTCGATACCGACGGCGAGTTCCGTCCGCTGGGCGGCACGGGTTTCGCCCTGACGCCCGCGCTGCGTGAGGCCTTCGTCTCCGGGGATGACGAGGAGCTGTCCGAGGTCGCGCTGCGCGAGGCCGCGCGTGCGTCGTTGCGCCTGCTCGCCGGGGAGGCCCCGGAGGCCGGCGACCGCGAGTCCGAGTCCGAACTGGTCGCCGACGAGGCGGTCACCGACCCCGCGGACACCTCGCGTCTGCCGCCCCGGCGCGTGGTCGTCGCGGCCGACGTGGAGGACGTGACACTGCGTCCCGACCTGGACGACGCGGTGGTCAAGATCGCCGGGCCCGTCCCGGTGTCGGCGATCGCGTCGGTGCATGTCGACGTCGCCGAGGCGGAGCCGAAGGTCCGTGCGGCCGTGGTGGTCATCGACGCCGCCGACATGGGTGACCTCGATGCCGAACTCGCGGTCGGCGACGTCGAGGACTTCGATCTCGCGTGGTACGCGACTCAGGAACTGCCGTTCCTCCTCGAGCTGCTCTGAACCGAACCACTAACCTACGGTTGCGTAGGTTATGGTGGCTCCGACACGTTCCCCGACGTCGAAGGCGGTAAGTGAGATGGGTTTGCTCGAGAGGTTCGAGGAACCGGTTTCCGGCGTCGCGGCCCGCAGCCGCGGCTCGCAGTGGGCCCGCGCCGCGCTCACCCGGATCACGACGCCGCTCCTGCCCGACGACTATCTCCACCTGGCGAATCCGTTGTGGTCGGCCCGCGAGCTGCGGGGCAAGGTCGTCTCGGTGACCAAGGAGACCGAGGACACCGCGACGATCCGCATCCGGCCCGGTTGGGGCTTCTCGTTCGACTACGCCCCGGGTCAGTACATCGGCATCGGCGTCCTGATGGAGGGCCGCTGGGCGTGGCGTTCCTATTCGCTGACCTCGACCCCCGACTCGTCGGCGAACGACAAGACGATCTCGATCACGGTCAAGGCGATGCCCGAGGGCTTCTTGTCCAGTCACCTGGTGAACGGTCTCCAGCCCGGCACGGTCGTCCGTCTCGCCGCACCGCGCGGGGAGTTCGTGCTGCCGGACCCGTTGCCGGCGAAGATTCTCTTCGTGACCGCCGGAAGCGGACTCACGCCCATCATCTCGATGCTGCGCACCGCACGACACCGCGACCAGCGCACCGACATCACACTCGTGCACTCGACGCCCACGCCGGCCGATCTGCTCTTCGCCGACGAACTCCGGGACCTGGCGGACAGCGGCGTCGTCGACCTGCATGTGCAGTACACGCGAACCGACGGGCAGATCACTCCCGACGTGCTGCCGTCCCTCTGCGCCGACTGGCGCGAACGTCAGACCTGGGCGTGCGGACCCGCCGGGTTCCTCGACGGCCTGCAGCGCCTCTATGCGGAGGCGCACCTGACCGAGCAGTTGCACATCGAGCGGTTCGCCCTCGAACGCGGCGTCGTCGGGGCACAGGGCGGTACGGTCACGTTCTCCCGGTCCGGGAAATCGGCGGTCGTCGACGGCGCGACCACGCTGCTCGAGGCGGGGGAGGCCGCGGGCGCGATGATGCCGTTCGGATGCCGGATGGGGATCTGCCAGAGCTGCGTGGTCATGCTCGACAAGGGATGCGTGCGCGACCTGCGCTCGGGCGTCGAACACGTCGAGGGCGAACGCATCCAGACCTGTGTTTCCGCTGCGGCGGGAGACTGCACCCTCGCCGTCTGAGCAGCGTCTTCGTCTCGTGTGGCTCGCGCCCATCGGTGAGCCGGTAGGGTGAACGACGTGCGTGGCGAGAGGAATCTGTTCTGTGGAAACGCCGGCGAAGGCACCAGTGACCGCTGAGGCCCCGGCCCCCAGCGATATCCCCGTCCTGAGTGACGGAGGCGTCACCCTGCGGCCGCATGAGCCCCACGACCTCGACCGGATGGTCGAACTCGCGGCGGATCCGGCCATGATGCGATGGACCCCGATCCCGGCACCGTACAGTCGTGCGGCAGCCGAACGCTTCGCCCTCGACTACGCGCCGCGCAGCTGGGCGAAGGGTACCCGGATGCTGTGGGCCGTCGAATTCGACGGCCGGTTCGTCGGCACCGTCGACATCGAGGGCGAGGGCCCGCTCACCCGACTCAGCTACGACCTGCACCCCGACGCCCGCGGGTGGGGCGTGATGAAGCGCGCCGTCCTGCTGGCCGTCAACTACGCATTCTCCGAAGCGGACAAAGAGGTCGTCCGATGGACGACCGTCGCCGGCAACATCGACGCGCTGCGGGTGGCCCACTCCTGCGGATTCCGTCTCGACGCCGCGGTTCCCAACGGCATCGAGGTCCGCGGTCACATCCGCGACGCCTGGGTCGGATCGCTGCACGCAGGCGATCCTCAGCATCCCAAGACCGATTGGCGGACAGACGTTTTCGAGACCGAGCGGTTCCGCCTGCGGCCGCTCGCGGAGACCGACGACCCGCGCATCCGGGAGACGCTCGACGACCCGGTGTCGCGCAAGTACCTGTTCGCGCGCCCCGATCCGCTGGAACTCGAACACGCCGCGGCCGAACGCCTCCGCAAGTGGTGGACGGCCGCGCAGGGCACGACATGCACCTGGGCGGTGGCGGATCGCGAGACCGACGACTACCTGGGCGACATCACCCTGCTGCACATCGACGAGGTCACCGGCGCCGAGGCGGGTTTCTACACGCACCCCGAGGCCCGCGGCAAAGGCGTTCTGGGCGAGGCATTTCCGGCTGCGGTCCGGTACGCCTTCGACAAGCTGGGGTTCCGCCGCCTCACCCTCTTCGCCGCTGACAGCAACGAGGGCAGCAAGAAGCTCGCCCGCATCGCCGGCTTCCGCGAGTTCGGCACACAGAAACTCGCCGCCCGGTCCGACGGCGTCTTCGAGGACCTCGTGGGATTCGAGCTGTTCCGCGACGACTACGAGGCCGACCGCAAGGACTGACTAGTCCCGCCCCGTCGACCATTCACTGTCTCGCGTCGACTGTGCAGCTTCCTCGCCGGCACGGAACCCGTTCCGTTGATCGGTTGAGTCCCGGTTCGTCACACTCACTGGACACGACGCCGTCGCCAACCTACGCTTGCGTAAGTTACGGAAACGTAGGCGTAGGCAGCGGTTGACACGCGCACCTCGAAGTCGCGCCATCGACCGACCACCGGCGAAGGGAACCACACGTATGGCGATCTCCGACATCCCCGAATACGCGCACCTGACCGAGTCCGACGTGGCCGCTCTGGGAGCCGAACTCGACGCGATCCGCGCCGACATCGAAGCCGACCGTGGTGAGCGGGATGCGCGGTACCTGCGCAACACGATCCGATTCCAGCGCGGGCTGGAGGTCACCGGCCGCGCCCTGCTGTTCGGTTCGACTCGGAAGTCGGCCTGGTGGGCGGGTGCGTGCGCCCTCGGCGTCGCGAAGATCGTCGAGAACATGGAGCTCGGGCACAACGTGATGCATGGGCAGTGGGACTGGATGAACGACCCGGAGGTGCACAGCGCCACCTGGGAGTGGGACAACACCGACCCGTCGGCGCACTGGAAGCACACCCACAACTACATCCATCACAAGTACACGAACGTGCTGGGCATGGACGACGATGTGGGCTACGGACTGCTGCGCGTCACGCGCGATCAGCGGTGGCGTCCGTTCAACTACGGAAATCTCGTCTACAACACGATTCTCGCGCTCGCCTTCCAATACGGGGTCGCCGTGCAGCACCTCGAGCTGGGCAAGAAGCGCAAGACCCCGGAGGCCCAGGAAGAGTTCCGGCGCAATCGCAACGAGGTCTTGTCGAAGATCGGCAAGCAGGTCGCCAAGGACTACCTCGCCTATCCCGCGCTGGTCAGTGCCGCGACGGGGCACAAGGTCGGCTACGGCCGCGCGTATGCCAAGGCTGCGACCGCGACCGCGCTCGGCAACGTCATCCGCAACGTGTGGAGCAACGCAGTCATCTTCTGCGGGCACTTCCCGGACGGCGCGGAGAAGTTCACCAAGCAGGACATCGACAACGAGACGCAGGCGGAGTGGTACCTGCGCCAGATGCTCGGCAGCGCCAACTTCGACGCCGGATTCCCCCTGGCCTTCATGAGCGGGAACCTGTCGTACCAGATCGAGCACCACATCTTCCCCGATCTCCCCAGCAACCGGTACGCCGAGATCGCGGTACGTGTGCGCGCGCTGTGCGACAAGTACGACCTCCCGTACACCTCGGGTCCGTTCCCGGTGCAGTACGCGAAGGCGTGGCGGACCATCGCCAAGCTCTCGCTGCCGGACAAGTACCTGTCGGCGACCGCGGACGACGCACCCGAGACCGCTTCCGAACGCCGCTTCAAGCAGGGCCTGCCCGAAGGCGCGCGTCTGCAGGCGACGATTGACGAGACCACCGGCGCGCGCCGGGGACTCCGCTCGGCCATCGCGTCGCTCCGCTCCCGGCGGCGCGACCGGACTGCGCCTCGCTCGCTCCGCTCCCGGATCGGCGCCGATTCGTCGGCCACCCGCTCCGACGAGCAGGCCGCCTGATCGGCGCAGGTCAGACGGCCGGCACACATCGAGACCAAGGCAGTGGCCTCGACAGGGGCATAATGAGGCGCAATGGCAATCACTGATATCAACGAGTACGCGCACCTGACCGACGCCGACGTGGAAGCACTCGGTGCCGAGCTCGACGCGCTCCGCCGCGAGATCGAGGCGGACCGCGGCATGCGCGACGTCCGGTATCTCCGGCGCACCATCTTGGCGCACCGTGCTCTCGAGGTCGCAGGCCGCGCGGCTCTCATGGGCAGCCGTTCCCGGCCGCTCTGGCTGCTGGGCACCGGAGCGCTCGCGCTGTCGAAGATCATCGAGAACATGGAGCTCGGGCACAATGTGATGCACGGGCAGTGGGACTGGATGAACGACCCGGAGGTCCACTCGACCACCTGGGAATGGGACATGGTGTGCGCCTCGCCGCACTGGAAGCACTCCCACAACTACATCCATCACAAGTACACCAACGTCCTCGACATGGACCACGACGTCGGTTACAAGACCCTCCGGGTCACACGGGACGAACCGTGGAAGCCCAAGCAGCTCCTCCAGCCGGTCACCAACATCCTGCTCGCCGCGCTGTTCGAGTGGGGGATCGGTCTGCACGACCTCTCCATCAAGGACGTCATCTCGGGGAAGAAACCCAAAGAGGTCGCGATCCGCAGCTGAAGGTGTTCGCGCGCAAGGTCGGCAAGCAGTTGGCCAAGGACTATGTCCTGTTCCCCGCGCTGTCGGGACCGAACTTCAAGCACACGCTGACCGCGAACCTCAGTGCCAATCTGATCCGCAACGTTTGGGCCTACGTCGTCATCTTCTGTGGGCACTTCCCGGACGGCGCGGAGAAGTTCACCGCGGAGTCGCTCGAGAACGAGACCCAGGGCCAGTGGTACCTGCGCCAGATGCTCGGCACGGCCAACTTCGACGCCGGGCCCGCGATGGCCTTCTTCAGCGGAAATCTCTGCTACCAGATCGAACACCATCTCTACCCGGACCTGCCGAGCAACCGGTACGCCGAGATTGCGGTGCGGGTACGCGCGCTCTGCGACAAGTACGATCTGCCCTACACCACGGGATCGATTGTGGTGCAGTATCTTCAGACGCTGCGCACGATCAACAAGCTGGCCCTGCCCGACTCGTTTCTGCGCGACACCGCCGACGATGCCCCGGAAACCGCGTCGGAGAAGCGTTTCGCCGGGATGACCCCCCGCGCCGCCGGCCTCAAGACCGCGATCCGCGAGCTGCGCGCCCGGCGTCGCCGGCGGTAGCACGCGCGGTCACTCCGCCGTCCGTGGCTCCTCGGCCGCGTCACCCTCGCCGCCGCTGACCGCCACCAAGAGGTGGCGCACGGCCATCGCGCGACGATACGAGTGACCGGTCAGCTCGTCGAGCTTGCACTCGGGATCGGCCGGTGGGCCCAGATGTGTACAGCCGCGGGGACATTCCTCGATGGCGGCGTGGAGATCGTCGAAGGCGGCGACGATGTCGTCGGGTCCGACGTGCGCGAGTCCGAACGACCGGATGCCGGGGGTGTCGATGACCCAGCCACGCGGGCCACCGTCATCGGGCAGGGCCAACGCCACCGACTGGGTGGACGTGTGCCGGCCCTTGCCCACTCCCGACACCACGCCGGTCGCCCGATATGCGTCCGGGACGAGACGATTGACCAGAGTGGACTTGCCGACCCCGGAGTGGCCGATGAATGCGGTGATCCGACCGCGCAACGTCGACAGGATCTCGTCGAGCGGGTCGTCGCGGCCCGCGCACACCACCGGCAAGTCGAGATCGGCGAAGGCCGCGGTGAATTCGGCGGGATCGGCGAGATCCGATTTCGTCAGGCACAGGATGGGGGACAGGCCGCCCACATAGGCCGCGGCCAGTGCGCGTTCGACGAATCCGGTGCGCGGCGGTGGATCCGCCATGGCGGTCACGATGAGGAGCGCATCAGCATTCGCCACGACGATCCGCTCGTAGGGGTCGGAGTCATCGGCGGTGCGGCGCAACACCGTTCGACGATCGGCCACCCGGACGATGCGCGCCAGCGTGTCGGGCCGGCCGGACAGGTCGCCCACCACCGACACGTCGTCGCCGACGACGATCGGGGTGCGACCCAGTTCGCGGGCGCGCATCGCGACGACGCGCCGATCCGGGTCGCCGTCGAGCACCACGCCCCAGCGACCGCGATCGACCGAGACCACCATGCCCTGCTCGGCGTCGTCGTGGGACGGTCGCGTCTTGGTGCGCGGTCGGGTGCCCTTCCCGGGACGGACCCGGACGTCGGATTCGTCGTAGCTCGCCGCGCGGCGACTCAACGGCGCGCCTGTCCTCGAGAGCTCATGCGCGCCCCAGCATCTGCTGCCACATCCCCGGGAAGTCAGGCAGCGTCTTGCTCGTCGTCTCGATGTCGGCGACCACCACTCCGGGTGTCACCAGGCCGACGATGGCTCCGGCGGTGGCCATCCGGTGGTCGGCGTAGGACTCCCAGGTCCCCCCGCGTAACGGGGAACCGGCGGTGCCGGTGATGCGTAGTCCGTCGCCGGTTTCGGCGCATGTCCCACCCAGGCGGGTGATCTCCGTGGTGAGCGCGGCGAGCCGGTCGGTCTCGTGGCCGCGGAGATGGGCGATCCCGGACAGTACCGACTCCCCGTCGGCGAGCGCGCACAGCGCGGCGATGGTGGGGGTGAGCTCGCCGATGTCCCGGAGGTCGAGGTCGACGGCCTTGAGTACCGCGGGTCCGCGCACCGACAGCGTGCCGTCGAGATGCTCGACGGCGCAACCCATCGCGGCGAGGACGTCCGCGATCCGTGCACCGGGCTGGGTGGTCACGGCGGGCCAGTACGGCACCCGCACGGTACCGCCGGTGACGGCTGCCGCGGCGAGGAACGCGGCCGCGTTCGACAGGTCGGGCTCGACCGTCCAGTCGACGGCCGCGATCGGCCCGGGAGCAACGCGCCAGACATTCGGTTCGGAGGTGTCGACGACGACGCCGGCCGTCGCCAGCATCTCCACGGTCATGTCGATGTGCGGGGTCGACGGGACGGCCGCGCCGACGTGCCGGACGACGACGCCGGCCTCGAACCGGGCCGCCGACAACAGGAGCCCCGACACGAATTGCGATGACCCGGATGCGTCGATGGTGACCTCGCCGCCGGGCACGGTGCCGGTGGCGTCGATGGTGAACGGCAATCGATCGCCGTCGACGGCGACACCCAGCCCGCGCAACGCGTCGAGGATGGTGGTCTGCGGCCGTTTGCGCGCGTGGGGATCGCCGTCGAAGATCACGCGCCCGGTGGCCAGGGCCGCGGCCGGCGGCAGGAACCGCATCACGGTCCCGGCGAGGCCGCAGTCGATCGCGGCACCCCGCAGGGGTCCGGGCACGATCGAGACCGTGGTCTCGCTCGCGGGGTCGATGCGGATCTCGGCGCCCAGGGCCTCGAGCGCGGCGAGCATCAGGTTCGTGTCGCGGCTCCGGAGGGTTCCACGGACGGTCGACGGCCCCTCGGCGAGGGCGGCGAGGACGAGAGCGCGGTTGGTGATCGACTTGGAACCCGGCAACTCCACGGTTGCATCCAGGCCGCCTCCGGCGGTTGCACCCAAGCCACCCTCGGTGATCGTCGGCGCGTTCCAGGAACTCATGGCGTCCAGTCTGTCATGGGGTGCTCACGTTCCCCGCCGCCGATGGGCCGTCCACGGCGGTGGGTTCCCGATCTATCGCGTGTCTTTGCGCAGCGGGTGATCGGCGGGGATCTGGACGACGATCAGGGTCCGGCCGTCGGGATCGGTCGCGTGCATCTCGATGAGACCCCACGGCTCGGTGCGCGGCTCGCGGGTCACGGGAACGCCGCGGTCGCGGAACTCGTCGGCGACGGCCTCGGCGTCCCGGACCTGAAGCCAGAGAACCGAATCGCTGGACGAGGCCGGCTCGTCGGTCTTCATGTGCGACGAGATCTCGATGAGCCCGTTGCCGGCGAAGAACACGACACCACCCGGATACTCGCGGTGGACCGGCAGACCGAGCCGCTCGCGGTAGAACGACTGCAGGCGTTCGGGATCGGCCGAGAGCAGGAGCACCCGGCTGGCCAGGACCTCCATCTACTGCCCCTCGGTGGTGCCGGCGGAGCCGCCCAGGGCGTGTCCGCGGTTGAGGTCGCTCCCGTGGCTCGCGGCCTCGTACGCGGCCCGTTCGCGGGCCAGCCGTTCCGTCTCGCCGATGGGCGTCGAATCGCCGAACGCGAACGCGGAATCGTGCGGCCACTCGTGCGGGAGGTCGGGGTCGATGATGCGCCCGTCGTCGTCGATCGGCTCGGGATCAGAACTGGGGGACATGGGTTCCACGATAGGCCGAACCGGGCGCGGTGCGCGGGATTCGGGAGCGGCCCGACCGTTGCGCGATCGTGCGGTCGTCGCAGTACAACCGCAAGATCAGCGGCCTAGCGTTGTCGTGGTCGGGCTACCGCACGATCACCGGGAGGGAATCATGACCAGCATCGAGCACCGGACCGAGCACCGAGACTTCGCCGAACCCGACGAGGTACGCACCTTCGGGCACGGGCAGGTGGAGCTACTCACCGTTGGGACGTCGGACATCGGCCGGCTGACCCTGGAGCCCGGCTGGCGATGGTCGGTCGACGTCAAACCGATCGCCGGTACCGAACTGTGTGAGGCACCGCATTTCCAGTATCACGTCTCCGGGGTCCTGCACATCGTGATGGCCGACGGCACCGAGTTCGACGCCGGGCCGGGATCGATCACGTCCCTGCCGTCCGGCCACGACGCCTGGGTGGTCGGCGACGAACCCGTGGTGCTCGTGGACTTCTACGGCGCCAGCAACTACGCCAAACAGCAGACCGGGTGACGACCGACCACGGTCCGAACCGAGCCCGTCACGAACCGCGCCGCGAGAACCCGCCCGAGGTGTAGCCGTCCCAGGTGTCGAAGAGCCGCAACACCTTCGGGTCGCCGAGGCTCTTGATGTGATCGGCCAGGTCCTTGGGCGTGGCCGGATTGGTGACGATGAACGGGTGCAGCGACGAGTCGTGGTCGGCCAGGTAGCGAAGCGTGTCGGGCGGGGTGTCGGGGTCGGCGGCCGCCAACGCGTCACGCGGGTCGAAGGCGGCGGCGCGGACGCTGTCGGCGCCGGAGAGGTCGGTTGAACCGTCGGGTGCACCGACCACCGCGATGTCGCCGGTGTTGTGGTAGTCGACCGGATCGGCGGAGACGCTGCGCGTGTTCAGCAGGAGGTTCAACACGATCGCGGTGAGCGCACCCGCGGAGATCCCCGAATGGAAGATGGTCTGGAACCAGTCGGGGAACTGGGCGTAGAGATCCAGGACCACGTTGACCGGCGCCTCGCCGAGTTCGCGGTCGGTGTAGTAGATCTTGGCCTCGGTCAGCATGGCGACACCGACCGAGATCGCGACGACCAGGATGTTCGTGTTGTTCAGCTTCGCCTTCGCGAGCGTCCGGATGCCGCTGGCCGCGACCATGCCGAACAGGGCGACTCCGGCGCCGCCGAGCACCGGCAGCGGTATGCCCTCGACGACGGCGGCCATCTTGGGCAGCAGGCCGAGGATTACCAGGATCACGCCGGCGCAGGTCGCGACGTGGCGGGTCTTGACCCCGGTGATCGCGACGAGGCCGACGTTCTGCGCGAAGGCCGTGTAGGGGAACGTGTTGAACACGCCGCCGAGTGCGGTGCCCAGGCCGTCGGCGCGCATTCCGTCGGCCAGCTTGCGCGGGGTGATCTTCTGGTCGACGATCTCGCCGACGGCGACGATGTCGCCGGTGGTTTCGGTCATGATTACGACGCCGACGATGATCATCGAGATGATGGCGCTGACCTCGAAGGTGGGTGCGCCGAACTGGAACGGCTGCGGGATGCCGACCCACGGGTACTCGCCGACCTGATCCCAGTGCGTCATGCCGAACGGGATCGCGATCAGGGTGCCGACCACCAGGCCGAGCAGGATCGACACCCGGCGGATCGCCGCGGGGGCGAATCGTTCGATGCCGATGATGACGGCCAGGGTGAGGAATCCGAAGGAGATGTTCTTCGGGTCGCCGAAGTCGGGGCCCGCGGCGGTGCCGCCGCCGAACCAGCCGGCCGCCACCCGCATCAGGGACACCCCGATGATGAGGATGATCGTCCCGGTGACCAGCGGCGGGAAGAAGCGGATCAGTCTCCCGACGATCGGTGCGACGGCGATCATGAACAACCCGCACGCGATGACCGACCCGTAGATGGCGGTGATGCCGTACGAGGTCCCGATGGTGATCATCGGGCCGACCGCGGCGAAGGTGACGCCCTGCATCAGCGGGAGTCGGACCCCGAACCGCCAGAACCCCACGGCCTGCAAGATCGTCGCGATGCCCGCCACGAACAGGTCCGCCATGATCAGGTGGACGATGTCACCCTGCTCGAGTTGGCCGGCGCCGACCATCGCGCCGCCGACGATGAGGGGTACCGCGACGGCCCCGGCGTACATGGCCAGGACGTGCTGGAGGCCGAGCGGGAACAGCTTGATGAACGGCGGGATCTCGTCCACCGGATGTGCGGCGGACCTTCCGTTCTTGACGACATCGAGAACCGACATGGTCAGTTGTTCTACGGTTCGCACGTTTCCGTGAAGGCGCGAGCGTGTATCTGCGACGTTTCCGCCAAGATATATCCGTGATGGCCACCGCCTCCCGCTGCAGCGCGGGAATCCTGCTCTATCGCCGGACGACGTCGGCCGACGGTGCCGCTGCCGTCGAAGTTCTCCTGGTGTTCCCCGGGGGTCCGATCTGGGCGCGTAAACCGGACGCGGGGTCGTGGTCGGTGCCCAAGGGGCTCGTCGAACCGGGCGAGGACGAGTGGGCCGCCGCGCGACGTGAGTACGCCGAGGAGATCGGGAGCCCGGTGCCCGACGCCCCGCCGATCGAACTCGGCGAGGTCAGGTTGAAGAGTGGCAAGAGGGTGATCGGATTCGCCGTGGAAGGCGACCTCGACGTCGTGTCGGTCGTCAGCAACACCTTCGAGCTGATGTGGCCGCCGCGGTCGGGACGGATGCAGGCGTTCCCCGAGATCGACCGCGCCGAATGGTGTTCCGTCGATCTCGCGCGGAGCCGGCTCAACCCCGCTCAGGTTCCGTTCGTCGACCGTCTGCTCGAGTCGCTGGGGTCCGCGGACCCGGCGTCACCGAGGAGGTAGGTGCGCGTCAGGTCTCGCCACAGCGGGAGATGCGGGTCGGTCAGCGGGTCGCGCCGGTCGATGAGGTAGGTGGTCGCCGCGCCGCGCATGCTCGTCAGGAGCAGCGGGTAGAGGGCGGCGTATCGCGGTGACGCGGTCAGCTCGGGACCGAGGAACCCGGCGACCGCGCGCCGGACGGTCTGGCCGATCTCGCGTTCGGTGGGGAGCAATGCCGTCCGCAGATTGGCATTCGTCCGCGCCGCGACCCACAACTCCATCGACGCGACGAAGTACGGCTGGTGGAACGTCGACCAGCCGACATCGGTGGCCAGCGCGATGCGCTCGACCGGATCGGTCGGCCACTCGACGTGGCTGGGCAGTTCGGCGATGCGGGTGCGGGCGAGGTGTCCGACGGCCGCCATCAGCAGGACGTCCCGCGACGGGTAGTGGTGCAACAACCGGCCCCGGCTCACGCCCGCCTCGTTCTGGATGGCGACCGTACTCGCGGCGGCGTACCCGCGATCGACGAGGACTCGGATCGCGGCATCGAGAATGCGGGTCTGCGTGACCCCGCTGCGTTGCTGCCGCGCGCGCGGGGCGCCGGGAGAGGTGGTCACACGAGGATCGTAGTTCGGCGCGGCGCGGATGACCCGCGGCCTCACACGTCGAGGATGTGCGGGAGGCCCGCGCGGTAGCGATCGCGGTCGATCTGTTTCAGCGGCTCGAGCATCGGCAGCTCCCAGAGCGGGAAGACGGTCGCCGCGCGGGCGGGGCTGTCGGCCGCGGCGATGATCGCGTTGGTCACCCGACGGCCGGATTCGTTGGCGCCCTCCATCGTCGCGAGATCGATGTTGCTCCGGACATGGTCGCCGCCGATGAACAGATTCGGAATCGACGTGTAGGCGTTCGGCCGGTTCTTGTACGAGCCGGCGGTGTTGACCATGAGCGGTGTGGCGTTGGCGATGGACGGCGACCAGGTGATCCCGGGGTCGAGGGACCAGGTGACGATCTCCTCCGAACGCAGGAGCTTCCGGGCCCCCGAGTTCATCGCTCGGCTCATCTGGGCCCACACTTCCCGCGCGATCTCTTGCCGGGTGCACTGTTTGGCGGGTTTGCCGTAGAGGATGCCTGGCTTCTCCCACTCCGAGATGTCAATGGACAGACAATCTTTCACCCGGCCGTCACCGTAGGTGCGCGCGAAGTCGACGTTCCAGGGGCGGGCCTGGAACAGGCCGGTCAGAGCCCAGGGGGTACCCAGCGCGGCGATGTGGCTCGGCGGCATGTCGGCGCGCCGGGACAGGAAGTACTGGATGCCGACCATCCAGTCGTCCTTGAGAGCGTGGATACCGGCCAGCGACGGGTCGGCCGTGACCAACTCGGGCGACAACAACGGACGGAGGCGATCGATGGGCATCGCGGCGACATACCAATCGGCATCGACCGGAGCGCCGGAGGTGAGTTGCGCTCCACTGATCCGGCCGCGCGCCAGATTCAGTCGCGCCAGGCCGGTCCCCATCTCGAAGCGGACGCCGCGACCGCGGAGGTGGGCCACCCACGGGTCGATCCACGCATGGTTGGTGGGGCGGTTGAGGATTCGGTCGACGCCGCCGTGCACGAGCCCGGCGTCGTATCCGCTGATCAATCCGGTCGCCGACGTGGCCAGTGCCAGTCCGATCTGGCCGATGGTCCGTGCCGAGGCGGTGTCGGGTTTCGCGGCGACAAGCGCTCGCGTGAGGGCGCCTACGAGATATCGCTGATACGCCCGTGACTTGCCCTTGGACTTCACGAACTGCATCCAGGACTGATTCTCCCACTGGCCGATTCGACGTTCGGTGCAACTGGTCGCGATGATCAGCTCGCGGGTGACGAAGAACGCGAGTTCGGGAGGCGGCACATCGACGACGAACTTGAGTCCGGTCATGAACGCGTTGCGCAGGTTGTCCAGCGTCACGATCTCGTTCGCGTGCTGGACGAAACCCATGATCGATGCCGGAGCGGTGGTCGGGGCATACCCGGCGTCGTCGAAGGCGATGACCGCCGACTCGACGTCGATGAGGTGACGGTCACGAACGTTGCTGTTGCCGACGGGGATTCGCTCCATGGTGTCCGGCACGTGCTGGTAGCAACCCGGGAAGAACCGGAAACCGTGCTCGCCGGGGAGTGCGAGGCGACCACCCCGTGCGGTGCCGGGGACGTCGTGGCTGTAGGCCTTGCCGCCGAGGCGCGACGGCTCGTAGACCGTGACCCCGAAGCCGCGCTCGACGAGTTCGTGCGCGGCGGACAAGCCGGCCATCCCGCCGCCGAAGATCGCGACGTCGCGGCCGCGGCCGGCGCCGGAGCGGGGCACCGCCCGCGCCGAGGGGACCGTGACGCCCGGTAGGGCCACTGCGGTACCGGCCAGGACTGCGGCGGCAGCCGATCCGCGCAGCATGGACCGGCGCGGAAAGCTGTTCGGCGAGTTGCTGTTCGAAGTAAAAGTGGCGTCCGACATCCCCATGACCCCTTTGTCGACGACTGTCCGCGGCGATGGAGAACAGTCAGCGTTGACTAATCTGCTGTGATGTCTACCACAGCGTCAAAGTGGGTCGGACGGTTTTGGCGAATCGTCTCACGGGGTGCTCCGACGCGCCCCGCGGTTGCCTACGACGGTTCGCGGCCGGTGAGGGTGCGTTGGCGAAAGTACTCGTGCAAACCGTCGAAAACGCATCCGAGACCGACAGCGTGTGTTCGTCGTCGCCGATGAGGGAGAGGCCGCGCAACACGACATCGAGGCCCGGCGCTTCCGGAGCGTCGTAGCGGTCGTCTTCGATGTCGGCTTCGTGGATGATCTCTGCGATCGCCCACAAGACCGGGTCGCCCACCTCACGACGGCCTCGCCGGTTCGGTCTCGAGGAGTCGGTCGGCCAGTGTGCGAAGTGCTTGTCGGGCGGTCTCGCGCGACTCTGTCGGAAAGTGGTCCCGTCGGGTGATCTCACGGAACCTGCGACGTAGGACGCCGAGCTGTTTCGCGGGGTCGGCATGGTCTTCCGCCTGCTGCGCCTCGTCGACTATGTCCGCGTACTCGGCTTCGCGGGCCGACTGGAGTTCGGCGCGGATGCGTTCGAACTCGGCCGGGTTGGTGGGCGCGGCCGACCCGACCTCGTGGTTGCATCTGCTGGGAGCCGCACGACCGCGGCGACGTGGGCACGTTGGTGCGTGGTGGAAGGGGTGCGAGTGGTGATGTCGGAGAGATCCGGTCGACCCGGGAGTTCGGATGCGTCGAGACGTGCGGACGGTCCGCCGGAGACCGAAGGGACGGCGGCCGTCGAGTCGGGTGACCACGTCGACCCGACCGCGGGGGTCTCGCTGCGGACCGCGACCCGCGCGTGGTTCCTGATCTCGCTGCAGACCTTCGGGGGTCCCGCGGGTCAGATAGCGGTGATGCAGCGGGCACTGGTCGACGACCGGCGCTGGATCGGCCAGCGCCGGTTTCTCCATGCCCTCAACTACTGCATGCTGCTGCCCGGGCCCGAAGCCCAGCAATTGGCCATCTACGTGGGTTGGCTGCTCAACGGAACCGCCGGTGGGCTGATCGCGGGCATCCTGTTCGTCCTGCCCGGGGTGATCGCGATACTCGGGCTGTCGGCGATCTACGTCGCCTTCGGCGCGACGACCATCGTGGCGGCCCTGTTCGCCGGCATCGGCCCCGCGGTGCTCGCCATCGTCGCCCAGGCGGTCACGCGGGTGAGCAAACGGGCGCTCACCGGGCCGGTGCAGATCGCGATCGCGGTCGCCGCGTTCATCGCCCTGGCGGTCTTCGCCGTCCCGTTCCCGATCGTCATCGCCGTGGCCGGCGTCCTGGGCTGGCTGACCGGCCGCCGTGTCGTCGCCGCCCAGAAGGAGGTCGCCGACGACGGGCCCGCGCCGATCATCGCCGACGACGCGATCCACACGGCATCCCCGAGCTGGCGTCGCGCCGGGTTGGTGCTCGGTGTCGGTGCGCTGGCCTGGATCATCCCGATGGGCATCGTCGTGGCGACCACGGGGACGGGCAGTGTGTTCACCCAGCAGGGCACGTTCTTCACGTGGACCGCCCTCATCACCTTCGGCGGCGCCTACGCCGTCCTGGCCTACATCGCCCAGCAGGCGGTCGAGGTCTACGGCTGGGTCACGCCGGGTGAGATGGTCCGGGGACTCGGACTCGCCGAGACGACCCCGGCCCTCTCATCATGGTCGTCCAGTTCGTCGCGTTCCTCGGCGCCTATCGCGATCCGGGCGGTCTCGACCCCTGGGTCGCGGCGACCATCGGCGCACTCCTGACCACCTGGGTCACGTTCGTGCCGAGTTTCGTGTTCATCTTCCTCGGCGCGCCGTTCATCGAGAAGCTCCGCAACAACCGGCATCTGACGTCCGCGCTGAACGGCGTCACCGCCGCGGTGGTCGGCGTGATAGCCAATCTCGCAATGTACTTCGCACTGCACACGCTGTTCCGGGACACCACGGTCGTCACCGCCGGGCCGTTGCACCTCGCGGTCCCGCATCTCGACACCCTGCGTCCGTTGGCCGTGGTGATCACCGTGATCGCCTTCGTCCTGATCTATCCGCTCAAGCAGTCGGTGCTCCGGACCCTCGGCATCTGCGCGGTGCTCGGCCTGCTCGCCGCCGCCGTCGGCCTGCCCCTGACCTGAACGACCCTGACCTGAACGGGTGTCGTCAGGGCACGAGGAACGGGCGGATCCAGTCGGGCGAGACATCACGGGCGACGCCGGCCGCGGTCTCCTCGTCGACGTCGACGAGAGGGTAGTGCTCGGCGCCCGCCGCGGTGGCGAGGATGAGTGTGGTGACGCCCGCCCGGCGCTGGAAGAGCGACGTACGGCTGGCCCAGCCGATCACACCGTCCCGGTCGACGACGATGCGTTGCCGCGCGACGCTCGGCGGTGCGATGACCACCGAGCGAGAGGTCAGTCGATGCCCGAGGTGCCGGGCGCGGACGACACCGAGCGCGGTCGAGCCGAGAACGGCGACGACCCCCACCGCCAGCCATGGCGTCGGGAGGGCGTGCGTGAGTATCGCGACGCCGATGGCGACGAACACGACTGCGCCGGACAGGAATCCGCGGTTGATCCGACGTCGCCCGGCGGTGACGCCGTGTCCGACGAGCGGCGTGGTGAGCTCGGTGCGTTCGTCGGTGACCAGACCGGCGACCCGCATCGCCTCGTCGATCGGTGCCGGTGGGAGCAATAGCGGGTGCTTGGTGCTGCCGGTGGCGATCGCCTGCAGGCGAGCGCCTTTGAGTGGGCGCATGAGGACCGGCTCGGTGAGGTGACTGCCGCGGATGCGCCGTTCGTCGAAGCTGATCGCGTTGGTGGTCAGCAGTCCGCGTTCGGTGCGCAGGGTCCCGTCGGGGGAGCGGAGGAGCCGGAAGTTCCAGTAGTTCAGGACGTACCCCAGGACGGACAGGATTCCGCCGACGACGATCACGAGCAGACAGGCACCCAGCACGACGAGTCCGATCGCGGTCTCGCGGATGGAGTCGACGGCGTCGCGCGCGAATCCGATCCCCTCCGCGAAAACCCCGGCGTCGTTGGCGATCTGCGCGGCGAGGCCGGCGGCGCCCGCGGCCAGTGCGAGCCCGGCGACGGAGAAGGGGGAGTAGCGCAGCCACGAGGTCTGGAACCGTGCCAGGACCGTGGGGTCCTCGGCCGCCACCGGGGCGGTCGGGTCGTCGGGGTCGGTGCCGGCGGGCGCCGACGGTCCCCGCAGGGTGCGCGTGGCCATCAGATTGTCGTGCAGCGCCCGCGCCTCGTCGACGGTGAGTGCGGTGAGGACGACCGCCGACGACTCGTCGTCCCCTCCGGTGCCGATCTTGACCTTCTGCAGTTTCAGCACGCGGTGAACCGGGGACGCGGTGAGGTCGACGCTGCGGATGCGGTCCCGGCGCGCGGTCGCGACCTTGCGTGTGACGAGCCCGCTGCGCACCCGGACGTGCTCATCGGTGACCTGGTAGCGCGTGGTCAGCCAGGGCACCACCGTCACGAACGGCACCATGACCGCGGTGGCGATCAGGGTGAACAGCGGCGCGCCCGAGCCGGCGAAGACCAGCGCGATCACGACCGGGATCAGTGAGGGCAGGAGCTCGACGGGTTTGACGGCCATCATCCACGGCGACAACCGGTGCCAGTCGTCCGGCCCGTCGACGGCGAACGGCTCAGGTCGCGTCATCGGTGAAAGCCTGTGTGCGGATGGTCAGATCGGCGGCGGTCGTCCGTGCGACCTCCGCGTCGAGACCGGCGATGTGGATCGTCCCGGCCGACGACGCCGTGGTCACGGTGAGGGTCGCCAGCCCGAGGAACTGTTCGATCGGCCCGGCCTCGGTGTCGACCACCTGGATCCGGGCGATCGGGATGATCACGCGGTGCCGGACGAACCAGCCCGATTGCGAGTACACCGCGTCGTCACTGACCTCCCAGCGGTGAAAGCGGTAGCGCCACTGCGGAACAACCGCGACCCAGGCGACGGTCACGACGACCACCGCGACCGCGGCGAACACCGCGATCCATCGCGTCTGGTCGACGACGACGGCCACCACGACGGCGGCGACCACGCCCAGGACCCCGAGGACGAGCGGGCCGATGCGCCACAGGGTCTTG
Organism: Gordonia hongkongensis; assembly: GCF_023078355.1. Classification (NCBI taxonomy): domain Bacteria; kingdom Bacillati; phylum Actinomycetota; class Actinomycetes; order Mycobacteriales; family Gordoniaceae; genus Gordonia; species Gordonia hongkongensis. The sequence continues at coordinate 3,863,418 of NZ_CP095552.1, read as the reverse complement.
GCGCGTGGATCGACACTGTTGACCGGGTCACGCAGGGTCGGGTGCACCGGCACGGTCGGATCAGATGAGGGCTCCATTGCCGCCAGTCTAGGGGTGGATTCCCCGATGCTAGGTGACGGTGATGCCGCCGTCGACGGGCAGCGTCTGGCCGGTGACGTATCCGGCTGCGGCCGAGGACAACCAGATCGCGGTGGCGGCGAGTTCCTCGCCGTGTCCGGTCCGGCCGAGGAGTACCCGGGGCATCTGGGAGTCGAGATATCCCGGTTGGTAGGTGTCGGTCATCTCGCTCTCGAAGAACCCGGGGGCGATGGCGTTGACGCGAATGCCCTTGCGCGCGCCCCATTGCTGGGCCAGGTCGCGGGTGAGGCCGATGACGCCGGCCTTGCTCGCGGCGTACGCCGCCTGCGGCAGCCCGGCGGTGGTGATGCCGAGGATCGACGAGATGTTGATGATCGAGCTACCCGGTTGCATCACCCGCCCGCAGGCCTGGGCCATCCAGTAGGAGCCGTTCAGGTTGACGTCGATGACGCCGCGGAACTGTTCGGGGGTCTCGCGGGTCGCCGGGTACGCGGTCCCGACGCCGGCGTTGTTGATGAGCACGTCGACCTTGCCGAAGGTCTCCATCGCGGCGTCGACGACCCGCTGACACTGCTCGGGGTCGGCGACATCGGCGGGGACCACCAGCGCCTTGCGGCCGAGTTCCTCGACGGCGGCAGCGGTGTCGGCGAGCTTCTCCGCCCGGCGCGCGGCGAGTACGACATCCGCGCCCGCTTCGGCGAAACCGCGGGCGAACGAGACCCCCAGCCCGGACGAGGCGCCGGTCACGATGACCACCTTGCCGGTGGTGTCGAACAGATCCATCACGGACATCGTTGTCTCCCTTGAGTACTCAGCACGGTGACCGACGCGGGGCGCCGGTCGAGTCGGAATCGGTGTCAGAACCAGGACGGTTCGACGTCGAGGGTGGTGCGGTCGAGTGCGGTCAGCAGATCGAGCTGTGGGCCGGTCTTGGGTAGTTCATACCGGAAGAAATACTGTGCCGCAGCGCGTTTGCCGTCGTAGAAGTCACCGGTCCGGCCGTCGGCGGCGAGGAGTTGTTCGAGCCAGATCCAGGCGATCACGATGTGGCCGGCCGACTCCAGGTAGATCGTGGCGTTGGCCAGCGACAGCTTCGGGTCGCCCGCCGACCAGATGTGCGCGGTCACCTTCACCAGCCGGTCCACCACCGCGTGCAGCGTGTCGGCAAGGGTGTCGAGTCCGTCGACAGTCCGTGCGCGGGCGACGGTGGCCTCGATCGTCTCGGCCAGCGCGGCGAGACCGGCCCCGCCCTGCATGATCACCTTGCGCCCGAGCAGGTCCAGGCCGTGGATGCCGTGGGCGCCTTCGTGGATCGGGTTGAGCCGGTTGTCCCGGTAGTACTGCTCGACGTCGAATTCGCGGGTGTAACCGTATCCGCCGTGGACCTGGATCGCGAGGCTGTTCGCCTCGAGACACCACTGGGAGGGCCAGCTCTTCGCGATCGGGGTGAGTACCTCGAGCAACAGGTTCAGCCGGTCGCGTTCGGCGGGGTCGGTCGTGGTGGCCGCCTCGTCGACGAGGGTGCTGCAATACAACCCGAACGCGAGAGCGCCTTCGACGTAGGACTTCTGGGCGAGCAGCATCCGACGCACGTCGGCGTGTTCGATGATCGGGACCGGTTTGGTCGACGGATCCTTGTGGTCGACGGGTCGGCCCTGCGTACGCACCTTCGCGTAGTCGAGGGAGGCCCGGTACCCGGCGTAACCCAGTGCGGTGGCGAGGAATCCGACGCCGATGCGCGCTTCGTTCATCATGTGGAACATGTAGGACAGGCCGCGGTGTTCGTCGCCGACGAGGTAGCCGACAGCGCCGGGAGCGGAGCGAGCGGGCTGATCGTCCACAGCGCCGGGAGCGGAGCGGGCGGGCTGATCGTCCACAGCGCCGGGAGCCGTCTGGGTGGAGTCGACGGGGAAGGTGCCGTCGCCGAAGTTGAGCAGGGTGTTGGTGGTGGCGCGGTTGCCCATCTTGTGGTTGAGGCCGACGAGCGCGACGTCGTTGCGTGTTCCGTCGGCGAGGTATTTGGGCACGATGAACAGCGAGATGCCCTTGACGCCGGGGCCGCCGCCGGGGATCTTCGCCAGGACGAGATGGACGATGTTCTCGGTGAGTTCGTGGTCTCCGCCCGAGATCCACATCTTGGTGCCGGTGATGCGGTAGGAGCCGTCGCCGGCGGGTTCGGCCTTGGTGGTGATGTCGGCCAGCGACGAGCCGGCCTGTGGCTCGGACAGGCACATCGTGCCGGAGAAGCGGCCTTCGACGAGGGGACGGACCCAGGTGTCGCGCTGCTCGGGGGTGGCGTACTCGGCCAGCAGGTTCGCGTTGCCGACGGTGAGGAAGTTGTACGACGACATCGCGGCGTTGGCGGCCTGGAACCACACGGCGGAGGCCTGGCGGATGACGGTGGGCAGTTGCATGCCGCCGAGTTCGTCGTCGAAGGAGGCCGAGATGAGACCGGCCTTGCGGTACTCGGTGAGGCCGGCGACGATCTCGTCGGGCAGGACGACCTTGCCGTCGTCGCCGATGTAGGGCTCGTTGGCGTCGCCGATCTTGTTGGCGGGTGCGAAGCACTTCATCGCGATGTCGGCGCTGAGTTCGAGCACGGCGTCGAAGGTCTCCCGCGAGTGTGCCGAGAAGCGCTCCCGCGAGGTCAGCGCCTCGACATCGAGCCATTCGTAGAGCAGGAACTCGAGGTCCCGCCGGGACATGGGTGTGGTCATCGCACTTCCTCGTCGGTCAGGTGGGCGGACGCTGGTACGCGGATGTCCGTCGCCCGTCCATCATGCCCCGGCACGCCGCGGCCGCGTGCGAGACCCCGGCCCGTTCGTCACACGGTGCGGCAGGGCGTACGTCTCACTATGAGACGACGACGAACCCGCCCGGTGCGATGCGCGCACTGGGCGGGTACGGGGGAGGAGCTGCTAGAGCTCGGTGTCGGGGGTGGCGAACGACCCGGACGGAAGCAGCGGATCGTTGAGACGCTGGGCGTACTGGTCGAAGTAGATTCGCGCGATCAGCTCGCGCCGGCTGCGGACGCCGGCCTTGTCGAAGATCGATTTGAGGTGGTCCTGCACGGTGTAGGCGGAAACGTGCAGGGCGGTGGCGATGTCCTTGGTGGCCACGCTCTGCAGCACCATCTGGGTGACGTCGCGTTCACGGGCCGTGAGCCCGAACGCCTCGACGACCAGCGGGATGATCTCGGGCGGGCGGGCCTCCTCGATGGTCACCACGACCTCGCCGACCCGGCCGTCGGCCGACGACAGCGGAGACGCGTGGATGACGAGCCACATGCCCGACGCCCCGCGCACCCGGAGGCGCGGCGGGACGGAGGACTCACCCGAGCCGTAACGGCGTGCGGCTCCGATCAGGCCGTAGATCGGGTTCATCACCGCCGCGCCGTTCGGACCGGACGCGAGGTCGGCGATGCGCTCCTGGCTGCCTGCGCTCATCTGCACGATCTCGTTGCTGCGGTCGATGATCAGCACCGCCGGGCCGTGGCCGGTCGGCGGTGGCGGACTCGGCGCGTCGACGGCGGCCGGGGCGGCGGCACTCGCCCCGCCGGCGACCACACTGCTCAGCAACCCCACGCGCACGCCGTAGGCGAGAGTGCGCGACAGCGAACCCAGGAAGTCGATCTCGTCGGCGTCGAAGGGCCGGCATCCGGCCCCGCTGCGGAACATCGCGATCCCGGCCCACGCCCGGTCCCCGTCACGCAGCACCAAGCGGGCCTCGTCGTGGAAGCAGTATTCGGGAATCATCAACTGCGACATCCGATTGGACCGTTCGGTGGCGCCCCGGTTGAGGAGGTTGAGTCCGACCGCATCGCGTTTGGCGGCCACCATCTCGCGGTAGGCCGTCGGCTCGACCTGCCCGTATTCGAGGAGACCCCAGTCCGGGTCCCGGTGATCCTCGCCGAGCAGTGATCCGTACTTGCGGGCGCTGGTGAGCAGGACGGTGTTGGGATCGAAGGTGCCGATGCAGACCGCGTCGACGGGCACCGCGCGGCTCAGGGAGGCGACGGTCTCGGCGAAGAAGTCGTCGAGACCGAGGCCGGCGTGGGCCACGACCTCGATGTCGCGGCGCACACGCTCGGCGGTCAGACTCGATGTCATTCGACAATTGTGGGCATGAGCTGCACGGATGTCTATCCCACAATAGTGGGGTCCCCCGGACGGAGGACACCGGCCGGATCGTGGCGTCGTCGGATGGTCTCGAGGCGCGTCCGCTGGTCGGTCGACCACAGCGCGTCGCGTTCGGTTGCCGTCCGCCCGGAGAAGTTGAGCAGCGCTCCACAGGAGTGGGCGGCCACCGCGTCGGTGACGGCCGCGAGATGCTCACCGACCTGTTCGCCCAGCGGGCCGGCGGGTACGCCGATGGCGAGGACGGAGAACGCGCCATCGCGTCCCACGACGGCGTTGGGTACGCGCTGCGGCGACCGCAACCGGCCACCCAGGAGACGGACCTCGACGATGGCCAGCGGGCTCGCGACCTGCGGCCCGGCTACCGCGAGCAGGGCATCCACGGCAGATGCCGGAAAATCGGCGAGTACGCAGCCGCGTTCGGCGCTCGGCATCGGCCCGGGCGGGTCCATATGTACCGCGTCGAGCGCAGCCGTCGGGAGGACGTCGATGTTCTCCAGGAGGATCGGACCCGCCGACCGCATCGGTGCGAGCAACGCGGCGGCGGTGGCCGGGTCCCCGGTGTGGGTGTAGCGGACGTGCACGGCGAGCTGACCCTGCAGGGGCGGGGGCAGGTTGGGGTCCGGCGGGAGGCGGAGGATCGCCACCGAGGTCCCGGCCTCCTCGGGCAGGGAGGGCGCCCATTCGCGCCAGGCGTGCAGGACGTCGGCGGCCGCCGAGCCGGCGAAGAAGATCCCGCCGCCATAGACCGTGGGCAGATCGAAGAGCTCGAACTCGAGCGCGGTGACGATGCCGAAGCCGTCCCGTCCGCCGAGCAGTGCCCAGAACAGGTCCGAACCCGCGGATGCGTCGACCGTGCGGACGAGACCATCGGCGGTGACGAGTTCGATCGACCGGACATGATCGGCGGCATAACCGAACTGACGACCCAACGGACTCAGCCCGCCGCCGAGTGTGTACCCGACGACACCCACCGACGACGACGAGCCGACGAGCCCGGTGAGGCCGTGCGGAGCGGTCGCGGCGACCACATCGCGCCACCGCGCACCGGCTTCGACGCGCGCGGTCCTGGTCACCGGATCGACACTCACCCCCGCCATCCGGGACGTGGTGACGACGACCGTGCCGCGCCCCTCGATCGGCGATCCGTGCCCGGTCGCCCGCGCACCGACCCGCATCCCGTTCGAGCGCGCATATCGCACGGCGGCGGCGACGTCGGCAGCGTTCGTCGCCCCGACGACCACGTCAGCGGCGGGTATCGCCGCGAGGTTGAAGCCGGTCAGTTCGGCGGTGTAGCCCTCGTCGGCCGGGGTCAGAACGGGACCGCTGACCGCGGAGAGCAGGGCGTCGAAGTCGGTGAAGTCGATGGGTTCGGAGGTGATGGACACGATGCTTCCTTCGTAATGATCTGGGGATGAACGGGTTCGAGCGTCGGTGCTGCTGTGGTGGGCCGCCGGACTCGGCAGCTCCATGGGACTCAGAGTGGCCGACGCCCTTTTGTTCCCGCCATCCCTCGAACGCGGGAAATGCTCGTGCCAGAGTTCTGGGTTCGTGTGCGTCCCAGAAGTCTGGGGGGCGTCAGTCGACCCGACCCCCGCTGGTTGAGCCGGCACCGAGCGGAGCCGCCGGGCCGAGCAAGCGACGAAGGAGCGCGTCGAGGTCGAGGCGCCGAGTCGAAGCCACTTGGTGACCCGACGCCGCTGCACAACCCCTGCGGACCCAGCCCCACACGCCCGGCGGGTTGCGGATGCGCCCCGGGGGAGCGAGTTCGCGGGATCTTCAGTCCACTTCAGACTCGCAACTTTTCACCCAGAATCCGTAACAGATGTGACTGAAGTTCACCTCTGTCAACGATTCACGCACAATCAACGCGAATCGACGCACACTCGACGAAAAACGCTGCACAGTCGACAGTTTCGAGATTTCTGAGCCTGTGGAAACTCCTCGTAGTCGAACGAATGTTCCGGTACCTTGGAGTCATGCCAGAGCTCACCACGCTCCTCGATCAACTCATCGAGACCACCCCACCCACCGACGACCCGACGGGCAGAGCAACATTCGACGCCCTCGACACGTGGCGCCTGATCCGCAACCTTGCCGATCATCAGATCGTCGCGCACGCAGCGCAACTCGACGAACTCGGTGTCGCACAGGAGGCCGGTAGCACCACCAAGAAACTGCTGATCGAGTCAGGCCACGCACCGGCCGCCGCGCACCGCACCATGCGAAGCGTCGATGCGTTGCCGGGGTTGCCTGCGCTGTCTCGTCATGCCGCTGACGGGCGGCTGTCCGGCGAGGTCGTCGATGCCATCGTCCGCGGCATGAACGAGATCGAAAAACGGTGTGGTGACGCTCTTTCCGAGGGAGAACGCTCCCGGTATGAGATCGAACTCATCGCCCAAGCACTATCCGGTGCTACGCCGACCGAAGTGCTCAAGCATGCTCACGCCATCAGCAACGCCCTCGCCGACGCCTCTGACGCCGGAACCCCAGCGTCGGACGATGCACGCTTGAACTCGGTGAACGCGCACACCACCGACGACGGCCGCGTCGAAGTCCGCGCCGACCTCACCCAGGTCGTGGGTGAGAAGTTCCTGGCTATGATCGACGAACGGTCCTGCCCACGGCCCGAACCCGACGGCGCCGAGGACCGTCGCACCGCCGAGCAACGCCGCGCCGACGCCTTCGAACTGATCCTCGACCAAGCCGCGATCGGCGCGAGCATCGACACCGTCGGAAGCCCACGCACCCAGTTGATGCTGACGATCCCCGCGACCGGAGACCTGGCGACGCTGCCGTGGACCGGATCGGTCAGCCAAGTGACGGCGAAACAGGTCTCCTGCGACGGATCCCTGACCGAGATCATCCTCGACCGTGAGGGCGTGCCGCTGCAGATGGGCCACACCCACCGCTTGTATCCGGCACACCTCCGCAGAGCAATCATCGTCCGCGACACCTGCTGCATCAAATGTGGTGCGCCGCCGTCTCATACGCAGGTGCATCACATCAAGTCGTGGGCAGACGGCGGCGCCACCGACCTCGACAACGGCTGCCTGCTCTGCCAACGCTGCCACACCCAGGTCCACCACCATGGCTGGGACATCGTGATGGGATTCGACCGTCATCCCTGGCTCGTCCCACCCGCGATCATCGACCCGCAACGTCGACCACTACCCGCTTACAACCGACGCACCATGCGACTCGACGACGCCGCCTGACCGGCCCTCCGTCACACTTTCGCGTAGCACCTTCTGCACCCGGACCGTACCCGGGACCGCGTCCGTCCCTTGACAACTCCACAGTGCTGCCCCTCCGTACTCCGTTACCGCAGCGGATCACCGTCGCGGGAACGGGGTGTCGGACGAACACGCAACGCCCCCGTTCGGCAGCAATCGCGCCCTCGAGCCACACTCCGCGGAACTTTCGGGGCGTGCCCTGGCTGAGTCCGTCGTCGACCACCGATGAGGGAGCACTGCGACGGGCCGGGGCGCGGTTGAACCGCTCGACCGCGACGGTCGAGCAGCGGGCGCCCGCCACCATGGATGGGGTGAGACCGGTACGACAGATCAGCCAGTGCCCCCGCCGATCGCCTACATCTACACCCTCGCGTTCATCGGTGGGGATCTCGGAGTGCAACGGACTGGAGTGCACCGGACAGGAGTGGTCGACGACGGCATGGTCGTCGGCGGCGTTGTGAGGTAGCGATCTCTGCGTAATGCCGTTACCGGGTCGGTGCTTTCGCGATCTCACCGGGCAGAGCAACTGGGTACTGCTCGGCGTTGCCTGATGACGAACGCGCCGTAGGTCAGTCCGCCAACGCTCGGTACGTCGCCGCCTCGAAGTCGCGGTACCCGTCGATCGATGCGGGGTCGACGAAGGGGAAGATCTGGGTGGCCCAGAAGCCGCCGATCCGGGTGTGGGGATCGATCCAGTAGTAGAGGTTGGCCAGCCCGGCCCACGACTGCGAACCCGCCTTGCGGCCGGTGGGGGTGTCGGTGTCGTTCACCATGAACGGATACGACCAGGATTTCGGTGTCCCCGGATCGAATTCGACATCGTGGCTCAGCGGCGGGATCACTCCGGGCAGCCGTCGCACCGCGAGATCGCCGATCTGGTTGCGCAACGCCGTGGTGACGGTCTCCGGGCGCAGGATCTGTTGACCGCGGTCGGAGCGGCCTTCGCGCAACCACATTCGCAGGAAGGTCAGATAGTCGGGGACGGTGGACCAGAGGCCCTGCCCGCCCATGTCGATCTCGGGATCGGCAGGCTGTTCCCAGCGGTGGTTGGGGACGAGCTCGCCCCGCTTGCGCATGTGCAGGACCGCTCGCCGACGCCGGGCGCCGTCGGACAGCGCAAATCCGGTGTCGGACATGCCGAGTGGGTCGAGGACCCGCTCGTCCATCACCTCGCGGAGACGGCGTCCGGTGACGGCCTCGATGACCTGGCCGGCCCAGTCCACCCCGGAGCCGTACTCCCACTCCGTGCCGGGATCGAACAGCAGCGGGGTTCGCAACGAGGCCCTCGTGGCCGTGGCGACGGCGGGCACACCGTGGTCCGCGGTCAGTCGACGGTAGGTCTCGTTGAAGAAGTCGTAACCGAAACCGGCGGTGTGCGTGAGCAATTGGTGGGTCGTGACATCGGAGGCGGGTGGCCGCAGGCGCGGCCGCCCGTCGTCGTCGAAGCCCTCGATCACCTGCAGCTCGCCGAGCGCCGGGACGTAAGTGCGGGCCGGTGCGTGCAGGTCCAAGGCGCCCTCCTCGACGAGCTGCAACGCGACCGTCGCGGTCACCGCCTTCGTCGCCGAGAACAGAGCGAAGACGGAGTCGACGGTCATCGGCTGCTCGTCGTCGAGCGCACGCACCCCCGCGGCACCGAGGAAGACCGTCTCCTCGTCGGTCGTGACGCCCGCGACCACCCCCGGCACCCGCGGCGCGCCCTCGGTCCGGGCGGTCAGGATCGGGGTCACCTCCTTGGCGAGGCGTTCGGATCGGACTGGTCCCGCAGAGGTCATGGAATGGTCTCTCCTCATCGAAGTGGAACGTGACCGGCCCCGACGAACGTCCGGAGTCGGTCGATGGCGAGGGTGAGGTCGTCGGTGGATGCGGCGTAGGACAGACGGACGTACCGGTCCGCGCCCGCGACCCCGAAGTCGTGGCCCGGGGTCAGGGCGACATGGGCTTCGGCGAGCGCCCGGTCGCAGAACTCGGCCGACGTCAGGCCCGTGGAGCCGACGTCGAGGTAGACGTAGAACGCGCCGTCGGGGATGACCGGCACGTCGAGTCCGATGTCCGCGAGCCCGTCCACGACGAGTTGCCGGCGTCGCGCGAACTCACGACGGTTCTGTTCGGCCACCGCCAGGGAATCCGGCGTGAAGCAGGCCAGCGCCGCGTATTGCGACGGCGTGGGCGGGCACACGTAGAAGTTCTGCGCCAGCCGCTCCAGCACCCCCACGAGTTCCGCGGGCACGATGCACCATCCCAGCCGCCAACCCGTCATCCCGAAGTACTTGGAGAAGCTGTTGATCACGACCGTCTCCGCGACGCCCGGCGAGTCGGCGGCCAGGATGCTGCGCGGCGGCCGACCGTCCGGTCCGGGGTCGGACAGCCCGAGGTAGATCTCGTCGACGATCGACCAGCCGTCCCGGGCCGCCGCGCTCGCACATGGTCACGAGTTCCTCATACGGCATCGAGGTGCCGGTCGGGTTCGACGGGGTCGCCACGATGACGCCGCGGGTCGCGTCCGTCCACGCGTCGTCGACTTCGGCGGCGGTGAGCTGGAACCGGTTGGCGGGGCTGGTCGGCAGGAGCCGGACCTGTGCGCCGAAGGCGTGCGCGAACTGGCGGTTGCACGGATAGGACGGGTCGCCGATGAGGACCTCGTCGCCCGGGTCGATCAACGCCGCGCAGGCCATCAGGAGGGCCGCCGACGCGCCGGCGGTGACCGCCACCCGCGCGGGATCCACCGACGCCCCGAAATGGTGGCCGTAGAAGTCTGCGATCGCCTCGCGCAACTCCGGGAGGCCGAGGGCACCGGTGTAGGCGAGGGGACGGCCGGTCGCCTCGCGGGCGGCGGCGAGGACCGCCGGCGGTGCCCCGAAATCGGGTTCGCCGATGTTCAGCTTGACGACGGAATGACCAGCCGCCTCGAGTTCGGCGGCGCGCTTCGCGAACTCCATCGCCTGGAACGGGGCGATCCCTTCGGCACGTCGGGAGATCCTCATGGGTGACATTGTGCGCGTCGGGATATCTGGCACCCGACCCCACCTCTCCGGCGGCGACGCGCACCGGCAGGCAGGATGTGGGGGTGCCCATTCCCGAATTCATCCGCGATCTGCGTGCCCAGGTCGGTACCCGCGAACTCTGGTTGTCCGGCGTCAGCGTCGTCGTCTGCGACGACGCCGGGCGGGTGCTCCTCACGCGCCGCGTCGACAACGGACAGTGGGCCGTCGTGTCCGGCGTCCTCGAACCGGGAGAGGAGCCGGCGCGGGCGGCCCTGCGCGAGGTCCGCGAAGAAACCGATGTCAGCGCCGAAATCATCCGACTGACCAGCATCGACGTCACGCCGCTGATCACCTACCCGAACGGCGACCGGACCCGCTATCTCGACGTCTGCTTCCTCGCGCGCCACGTCGACGGCGATCCCCGGGCCGCCGACGACGAGAACTCCGACGTCGCGTGGTTCGCGCCCGACGCATTGCCGTCCGACCTGACCGACACGTCGGCACTGCGGATCGAGAAGGCGCTGGCCGGCAACGCCGAGGCGTGGTTCCGACGGTAGGGGTTCCAGCGGTAGGGGGTCCCTCAGGGAAGTCCCTGAAGTTCGCCCCAGAAGTGCCGCCGAGCATCGCTTTCCGGCTTCGGCGGGCGCAGACTGGGCTCATGACCACATCGACGAACAACACCACCGGCATGACCTTCTGGAAGGTTCTGGGCATCATCGCGGTCGCGCTGATCGCACTGGCCATCCTCGGCCCGCTACTCGAGGGACTCTTCTGGATCGCCCTCGTCGCACTCGCCCTCTACGGCGGCTACATGCTGTTCCGTTCGAACAAGAAGAACACGCCCCCGACCACCTACTGACCGGGCATCACCCGCCGAACAGCATCCAGAGCCCGAGGAACGTGTAGAAGACCATCAGCACCATCATGGTGAGCTGCCCGGTCAGCTGGTGCCGGCGGGGCAGGAGACGCAACGATGCGTCGTGCGCCGCGGCCACCCCCAACAGATGGCCGCCGAGTACGAACGCCACCTTCAGGGTCACCGTGACCGTCGGGTGGTCACTCATCACGTACACCGGATGAGCATCGCTGAGCCACAGCACATTCCATCCCCTCCCCAGCGGATCGCCGAGCGCGAGGACGGCTTCTTGTCCCTGTTCGACGAGTGACTGCAGGTAGTGGGCGAGGATGTAACCGATCACGATCGGGACCAGCGAGTGCGCCATCAGGCCGGGGAGGCGGCGCCGAAGGTCGGGTTGCACACCGCCGACCGCGCGGGCGGCCGTCCAGAAGGTCACCACGACGACGCCGATGAACACCAACAGGCCGGCGGTCGAGTACACGGTGGCGGCCGCCCGGCTGTCACCGGCACCGTCGGCGACGAGGTCCTGCCAGAACGCGATCGCCGAAAAGCTGTCGAAAGCGGTGGAGCCGAGCAGGATCGCGAGAACGGTGACGGTACCCGGGAGCACCGGGAGCGTGGGCAGCGAGTTCATCGGACTGCGGAGGATCACCCGGCCGGCGCTGTTGCGCGCGAACGGGGACAGGCGCGAGGCCACGGTGCTGTACACCGCGAACGGGTCGGCGTCCACGGTCCACCGCAACCCGAAGACCACGCCACCGACGAGGGTGATGACCAGGTAGCAGAGAAGCCAGATCCGCACCGACGCCACCGAACTCGGGTCGGGCGACGCCAATTCGAGCCAGACGAAAGCGAACAGGCCCAACGCCGCGGGCCACCAGCCCAGCCGACGCGGATACTCCCGCAGGCCGACGACCCGCGGGCCGCCGACACCTCGGGCGGCCCGCAGCAGGGTGCGGACCGGGGACAGCAGTCGCCACACCGGTCCGAGGAGTACCGACAGCACGGTCATGCCGACCCAGAGCAGCACATAGAACGCGCCCGGTAGGGGGTTCTCGTCGTCGGGGCCGACGGCGGCCACGATCAGCCATGCGGTGAGAACCACTGCGGCGCCGCTGATCACGTCGCGCACCCAACGGTTGTCGACGGTCGCCGTCACCCATGCCGGGAGTTCTCGGCCGGCGTCCGGCCGACCGAATCGTGGTGTGCGCCAAGCGAACGCGATGACCGCGAACGAGATGGTAAGCGCCCAGGCGCCGCCGATCAACACCGCGGTCAGCGGGACGGGCAGGTACTCCGAACCACCCAGTCCGTGGGCGAGCAGAACGTCAGTCGGCCTCGCGGGCGGGGTCATCGGCCTCGTCTCTGGTCGGGGGAGCGGTGGAATCGGGGTCGCCGCCTGCCGGCTCGGCGGCAGTGCGGCCGGCCTCGCCCGGGCGGCCTGCGACGTCGTCCGCGTCGTCCTCGTCGTCCCCGCGTCGACGGTCGATGATCGCGATCGCGACGATGACGCCCACCACCAGGAACGCGGGGATCACGGCCGGCAGCGCCAGCACCAGCGGGTGCGTCGCCAGGTGGTGAACGCCGGGGTCGGCAGCGAGAGCGATCACGGCTGCGGCTGGAGTTCGGGCTCCCGCGCGCCCGATGTCGCCTCCCGGGCGTTCACCCGGCCGGCTCCCCACGACAGCGCCGCGATGAGCAGCAGCGAACACACGAGCACCACCAGGGAGGCGGCGCCGAACAGCCACGACGGGTAGTCGAACGTCCGCTCGCGCTGCAGGATCGATATCTCCGCGACGAACGGTTTCGTCGACGTCAGCTGAGCCGGCTCGCCCTCCGCGCCGATCGCCGGGTCGGCCGGCAGATACACCGGCACGCCCGCCATCGTGGTGCCGTCCTGTACGCGCAGGATGGTCTTCCATGATCCCGACACCGGCATCGGTTCGGTGGACCGGAAGTGGTTGGGGCCGACGCGCTCCAGCCGGTCGATGACGATGCCGCGGTCATTGTCGATCCCGCCCTGCCACGACATCAGCGTGACCCACTCGGGGTCGTCGCTGAGCGCGTCGGCCGGGTCGAGGAAGACCTCGGCCGTCACGTTCTCGTCGGCAGCCTCGTTCGGCCCGGCCGGGGTGAGGACGACGCGCGCCGTGACATCCGCGGGGACCGAGACCCGCAGGCCGTTGGCGACGGCCCCGCCGATCACCAGGACGGAGAGCACGACCGCGGTGATGCTGACCCAACGGGTCGGGAGCCGCTCGCCGACGCTGACGAGACCCAGCAGCCCGCCGCACACACCGGCCGCGATGCCCACGGGGATCGCCATCGCCAACGCCTCACCCCACATGCCGGTGACCCACGGGAACGGGTAGGCCGCGGCGATCCACCAGGACTCGATCCAGAGACCGAGGGTCGCGACTCCGAGCCCGGCCACCGCGCCGAAGAGCACGCGGCGCTTGAGCAGCGGGGTCAGCGCGAGCAGTTCGATGACCACGGCCGCGCCCAGGTAGAGCGGGAAGACGTTGATCGGCGCGCCCAGCGCCGGCCCGACGACGACCGCGACGACACCACGCAGCAGGATCGCGAAGACGGCCGCGACGAGCGCGGCGCCCGGCCCGAGACAGATCCGCGCGGCGACGAGGGCGAACGCCCCGGCCCCGGCGATCATCATCGGCTGCAGCACGAGCCGGAACTGCTCGACGCCGAAGTCGTACTCGATCTGGAACACCGACATGCCGATCACGAGCCCGCCGAAGGCCAGGCAGCGCACGAGCCACTGGCTTCGGCCGTCGTCCGGGGCGTCGGGACCCATCGCGGCCCGGCCCTCACGATCGAGGATCACGACGGCGATGAGCGACAGGCCCGCGCCGCCGATGAGCATCAGGTGGGTCGGGCCCCAGAGGGTGACGTCCTGGCCGAAGATCCGATGCCAGACGTCGTCGAGCGGGAACCCCAGCAGTGCGTAGAAACCGCAGCCTGCCAACAGGATTCCGCCCACCGGTGCGTACCAGTGACGCGTGATCCGGATCGCCGAGCGGCCGGGCTTGTCGAAGGGGAGGAACACCGACAGCATGCCGGAGATGAACAGCAGGAACAGGCCTACCAGGATGAAGTAGTGCGCCGGGTTCGCCAGCGGCCCCTCGTCGCGACCGTCGCCGATGTGCAGGCTCACGTCCCAGAGGAAGCCGAACAGCGCGCAGATGATCGTGCTGGTGAACAGGAAGATCGGCAGCGCCGCCCACGGTGGGCGGTTCACCCGGCGCGCGGCCCATTCGGACAGCGTGGTCAGCCACGTGATCTTGCGCGTGCGATGCAGATAACCGATCCAGAGCAGTCCGACCGACACGACGGCCGCCACCGCCGACATCAGGAAGACCTGGTCGAGTGCCGCTCCACCACCCTCGGCGGCGAGATGGACGCGCGTGACATCGCTTGTTGACATGGTCGAAGTATGCACAACCGCACCCGGGTCCCGGGAGTGCATTGGGCAAAACGGCGATCACGCGCGGTGAACGGCCCGCTCAGCTCATCCGACGGGGACGCACGACGACGTCGTGCAGATCTCCTCCGGCAGCTCGATCCCCGGGAGTCCGGGGATGTCGGGCAGGCCCGGGATGCTCGGCAATCCGGGCGCCGCCGGGGTCTCCGATTCCGGGGCCGGTGCCGTTGCCGCTCCGCCCGGCACGGTTACCCGCAGCGGTGCGGCGACCGTCGGGGTCGTCCCTGTCACCGGCGGGTTGGTGCCCCAGAACTCTTCGGCTGCTCCGGTGCCCGGTGGCAGCGTGATCGTGGTGCATCCCCAGTAGATGTCGTACGTGCCGTCCGGGATCGTCGTCGTCCCACTGGGTGTCGGCGGCGTGCCCTGAGAGATCCGCAGCGGCAACGACTTCGACGAGCCGGGGGAGATGAGCGCACCGAGCTCCTCCGGTGTCTGGTATCCGAAGACGACATTGGTCGGGGCTCCGCCGGCCGGGACGCCGACGATCTCGCAGCCGATGCGCTTCGCGGCGTTGTTCGTCACCGTCAGGGTGACGGTGTTGCCGGACACCGAGGGTGTCGCGGTCACATCGCTCGGCGCGGCGGTGGCGACGGGCGCGAGGGCGGCTCCGAACGCCGCTGCGGCGCACACCGCCAGGCCGACGGTGGCCGTCCGGACTCGGTTGCTCATACGGGTGTCCTTCCACATGGGTTTTCAGTACCGACCAGGAAAAAGCAAGTCGCACGGTCGTCGAAAATATGCGGGATTTCGCATCCCGTTCGATTCTCGTCAACGATTGTCAAGTCGTTCTCACCTGACTCTGAATCACACGACCGAATCGACAGAAATATCCGGTCAATGCTCGACTCGGTCATTCTTACAGATATGGGTAATGCCCGCAGAATGAGGGTGGAAAAGACATTCGGCGTCGGATTCGCAGGTTCGAGAGGCCGGGCGGCCGTCGCGGCGCCACCGAACACCCGGTGGCCTACGCGTCGGCTCGGTAATCTACTCGCGACGCAGGACGCCCGAACAGCAGGGCGACCGAACAGACCGGGGACGCCATGCCGACGGTGATCGTGACCATCAGTCTCAAGGGCGGGGTCGGGAAAACCACGCTCACGGGAGGCCTCGCCGACTTCCTCGCCGGCGTCTTCGGCAAGAAGGTGCTGCTCGTCGACCTGGACGCCCAGACCAACCTGACGACGATGATGATCGGGCAGGAACACTGGCTGACGTGCAACGCCCGGCGGCACACCGTCGCGACACTCTTCACCGACCTGCTCGACGGTACGGAATCGTTCGACCTCGAGGGCAGCGTGCAGCGCGATGTCTCGACCGTGGCCGGGCTCACCGGGATCGACCTGCTGCCGTCGTCCCTGGACCTCATCGAACTGGCCGAGGAGCTCAGTGCTCACCGGGTTGCTGCGGACGACCATCTGGCGGCCGTCGAGGTACTGACGAACGCGTTGGCCCCGATCGCCGGGCAATACGACTACATCCTCGTCGACTGCCCGCCCAACGTCGGACCGTTCAGCCTCAACGGGCTGGCGATGGCCGCCGCATATCTGATCCCGACCATCCCGGATGTCCTGTCCACATATGCGATTCCGCACATCCAGCGTCAGGTCGCCGATTTCGGCACCGAATTGGGGCGGGAAATCGTCGAATTGGGGGTCGTGATCACCAAGTACCGGGCGGCGTCGACGCTCCATCAGGACACGGTGCGGCGACTGAGACGGGACACCTCGATCCAGAACGTCCTGCCGACCTACCTGCACGAGGGCAACGCGATCGGTGTCGCCGCCGACTTCGCAACCTGGCCGAGCCTGCATGCGAAGTACGGCTACCACGGCCACTACGAACAGTTCCGCGATCTGACCCGCGCCGTGATGGTCGAGGCCGACGCCGAACTCGCTCGGGCCGAACTCGCTCGGGCCGAACTCTCGGGGGCGGTTCCGAGTTCCCGCGGCCCATTCGATCGACCGACGCCGAACCGCAGCTCAGGCGTCTAAGTTCGTCTCAGCCGCCGACCGGTGGCGCCTCGTTCGACTCCTCAGGAGCTCCCATCATGCGCAAAGTGCACATCACCTCGGTTCTCGGCGCCGCAGCACTGGCCGTCGCCCTCACGGCGTGCGGTTCCGATGACTCGGCGTCGGGTGGCACCGACGCGGAGGCCACCGTGACCGTCGACGGTCAGGAACTGGAACTGGCGGACAAGACGGTCGGGTGCACCGACGCCGCGGGCAAGGTGACCATCGGGATCGGATCGGGTGGGGGCTCGGGTATCGGCGTCGTCCTGACGTCGGGTGACTCGCCCGAGGTGGAGTCCGTGGGGCTGGGCTCGCTCGACGGTGTGGTGCTGGCCTATCAGAAGGGTGCCGGCGGCGGCAGCGGCGAGGTCACCAAGGACGGGGACACCTACACGGTCACCGGTGACGCATCCGGGATCGATCCCGCCAATCCGACCGAGCCCGTGACCAAGTCCTACGAGATCAAGGTGACCTGCCCCTGATCCCGTTTCCCCGCTTGGTCTCGGTCCGGTGACCGGTCCGGTCTCGATGTGTACACATTTTCCGCGGACACTGTTTGACGCTCTGTCGGTCTGGGTGCGTTCCGATTCGTAGCGATTCGAGAGGTCTTCGCGATCTCTAACGATTTGCACAACGGATCACGACGACCATAGGAGGCAGACATGCTGGGAATTGGCATCATCGCGTGGATCATCATCGGCGGCCTGGCCGGCTGGATCGCCAGCAAGATCATGAAGACAGATGCGCAGCAGGGCATCATCCTCAACATCGTGGTCGGAGTGATCGGCGGCCTCATCGGTGGCTGGCTGCTCTCGCTGGTCACAAATCCTGAAGGCTTTGGGCTGATCCTCAGCTTCATCACCTGTGTCGCGGGCGCGTGCATCCTGCTGTTCCTCGTGAAGCTGGTGACCGGCCGCGGTCGTACCCGCGTCTGAGGTCCACCGGATTCGTCCGACTCAACTCCGCCCCGGCTCGACGTTCGCATCGAACGTCGGGCCGGGGCGGAGTCGTGTCTCGGCCGTGTCCGGTGCGCGCATGTGCGTACGTTGGATTGGGTACGAGAGTGGCGACCGCACAAGTGAGCAACCGAAAGTGAGCATCCAGTGACTCGAGTGGCGATCATCGGCGGACACGGCAAGATAGCGCTGCGGCTGGCGCGGATTCTGTCGGAACGCGGCGACGAGGTGACCTCGATCATCCGCAATCCCGAACACGCCGAAGACGTCGCGGACACCGGGGCCGTTCCCGTGGTCGCCGACGTCGAGACCCTCGACACCACCGGCATCGCCACCGCGATCTCCGGCCACGACGCGGTGGTGTGGACCGCGGGGGCCGGCGGCGGCGATCCGAAGCGGACGTACGCCGTGGACCGCGATGCCGCGATCCGGTCCATGGACGCCGCCGTGCGGGCCGGAGTCCGCAGGTACGTGATGGTGTCCTACTTCGGCGCCGGACCCGATCACGGTGTGCCCGAGGACAACTCTTTCCACGCCTACGCCGAGGCCAAGGCGGCTGCGGACACGTACCTGAAGTCCACGGAACTCGACTGGACGATCCTCGGACCCAGCAAGCTGACCGACGAGAACGGCACCGGCAGCATCACGCTCGGCGGCGACCGGGTCGAGGGTGACCAGGTCAGCCGGGACAACGTCGCCCAGGTCGCGGCGGCCGTTCTCGACCATCCGGCGTCGGTGCACGAGGTGATCGAGTTCAACGACGGCGACACCCCGATCCTCGATGCCTTCCCACGGTCCTGAGGAGCCGGATTCCCCTCTTGCCGCCGTTATCGCGGCTTGTCGCGCGATCGTCGGCGACGCGCATGTCCTCACCGACCCGGACGCCACGGCAGGGTTCCTGACGGACTGGACCGGGCGGTATCGCGGAGCGGCGGAGGCGGTGGTCCGGCCCCGCACCACCGACGAGGTCTCGCGCGTGCTCACCGAATGCGACCGGTCGGGCATCCGGGTCTGCGCGCAGGGCGGCAACACCGGACTCGTCGGCGGCTCGGTGCCACCGGCCGCCGCCGTCGGCGAGCGCTGGATCGTGCTGTCGACGGTGCGGATGACCGACATCGACGAGGTGGACACCGTCGGTCGTTGTGTCGGCGCCCAGGCCGGCGCGACCGTCGAATCCATCGACCTCCGCGCCGCGGCGCACGGCCTGTCGTTCGGTATCGACCTCGCCTCCCGCCAGAGCGCGACCGCGGGCGGGGTCGTGTCGACCAATGCCGGTGGGACGCGGATGATCCGGCGGGGCAACGCGAGGTCGCAGATCGCGGGGATCGAGGCCGTCCTGGCCGACGGCCGGGTCCTCCGCCGGTGGACATCCCTCGTCAAAGACAATGTGGGATACGACCTTCCAGCTCTCCTGGCCGGCAGCGAGGGAACCCTCGCGGTGATCACCCGGGTCCTGTTCCGGCTCGTCGCGCCGCCCTCGGCCGCCACCGTCGCGGTCGCCTCGATCGAGCGCGTCGAGGACGCCGTCGGGCTGATCGGCGCCGCATCGGCGGCGGGACTGACCGTCGAGGCCGCCGAATTGATGACCGAGGCCGGGGTCGCGCTCGTCGCCGACTACGGGCACCGGCGCCCGACGGCGACGCCGGGACCGTTCTACGTCCTTCTCGAGGTGTCGGGGACCGGGGACATCGAGACCGCGACCGCCGAGCTGCTCGGCGATGCGACCGGGATCATCGACGCCGTGCTCGCACGGGCGCCGGCTCGCGCCCTGTGGTCCGGTCGCGAGGGCCACACCGAGGCCATCGCCCGGTCGAGCGCGACGCCGGTCGTCAAGCTCGACATCTCGGTTCCGATCCGGGCACTGCCCGAGGCATTCGCCGAACTGTCCCGTGTGGGTGTCGAAAACGAATTTTCCTGTCGGCCAATTCTTTTCGGACACGTCGGTGACGGCAACATCCACGTCAACCTGCTCGACGTCCCGCCTGCGCAGGCCGGCGCGGTCACCGACCACGTGTTCGGGATCGTGGCCGCCAACGGCGGGAGCATCAGTGCCGAGCACGGTATCGGCCGCGCGAAGTCGGCGTGGACGCACCTCGGCCGCGACGCCACCGACCTTGCGACCATGCGCGCGATCAAGGACGCGCTGGACCCGCGGGGAACCCTGAACCCGGGGGTGATCTTTCCGTGAGGACCGAACCGGTGGACCGAACCCGGCGGCGCGGGCGGCGGGCGCACGGAAATCCTGCGATCATGCACGGGTGGCTGATGTGAACCTCGATGGGTTGACCGCACTGGCGGATCGCTACGGCGTCGCTTCCAGCTATGTCGGCTGGGGTGACGAGCGGCACGAGGTGGACCAGGACACATTGGTCGCGGTGCTCCGGGCGCTCGACGTCCCCGCAGGTTCGCCCGAGGAGATCGAGAACTCGATTCGCGAGATCGACGAACAACCGTGGCGTGAGTTCGTCCCCGCCGTGACCGTCGTGACCGAGGGCTCGGGAGCCACGTTCGCCGTGCATGTTCCGCACGGGCACCTGGTGAAGGTGTGGGTGGTCAGCGAAACCGGTGACGACGTCGCGGCCCCCCAACTCGATGTCTGGGTCGAGCCGCGCGAGGTCGACGGCGTGCTGATCGGCCGTGCGACGTTCGCCGTGCCCGACGACCTCCCCACCGGATATCACCAGATCAAGGCGATCGATCTCGACGATTCATCGGCCTCGAGCGCGCCCCTGATCGTGACGCCGCGCCGACTGCACACCGCCGACCGGCTGATCGGCCGGAAGCGATGGGGACTCGCCGCGCAGCTGTACTCGATCCGATCGGCTGACTCGTGGGGCGTGGGCGACTTCGCCGATCTCGCCGGGATCTGCGAGGTGGCCGCCAGCGCGTACGGCGCCGACTTCGTCCAGGTCAATCCACTTCACGCCGCCCAGCCGAAGGCGCCGATCGAGGCGTCGCCGTACCTGCCGGTGACGAGACGATTCGTCAATCCGCTCTACATCCGGATCACCGACATCCCCGAGCTGGACGGGCTGTCGAAGTCGCAGCGCAAGTGGGTCAAGGCGTTGAAGCGCAGCTTCCTCGACGAGAACACCGCGACCGACAAGATCCGGCGCAACAAGGCATTCCGAGCCAAGCTGGAAGCGCTCGAACTCATCTACGGCGTCCCGCTCGCCCCGGCTCGTGCGCACGCCTACCGCGCATTCCGGCGCCGGGAGGGGAAGGGCCTCAAGCGTTTCGCGACGTGGTGCGCGCTGGCCGAGCGGTACGACGCCGACGACCCGCGCTGGCAGGGCAAGTTCGCAGACCCCGCGTACATGAAGAAGAAGCGTCGGAAGATGGCCCGACGCATCGACTTCCACATGTGGCTGCAGTGGATCTGCGACGAACAACTGGCCACCGCCGCGCACGCGGCGCGATCGGCCGGCATGGAGATCGGTGTGATGGCCGATCTCGCGGTCGGGGTCGCACGGCACAGCGCCGATGCGTGGGCCCTCGGTGACGTGCTCGCCACAGGCGCGACGGTGGGGGCGCCGCCCGACGGTTTCAACCAGCAGGGTCAGGACTGGGACCAACCGCCGTGGCATCCACGACGCCTCGCCGAGGCCGGTTACGAGCCCTACCGCGACATGATCCGCACCGTCCTCCGACACGCGGGCGGTGTGCGCGTCGATCACATCCTGGGATTGTTCCGGCTCTGGTGGATACCCGACGGCAGCAGCCCGGCCCAGGGCACCTACGTGCACTACGACAGCGAGGCGCTGATCGGCATCCTGGCGCTCGAGGCGCAGCGCGCCGACGCGGTGGTCGTCGGCGAGGATCTCGGGGTGTTCGAACCGTCGGTGCAGGACTCACTCCGCGAACGCGGAATCCTTGGCACGTCGATCCTGTGGTTCGAACAGGGGCCCGACGCCGCGACCCCGCCCGAGGACTACCGCGAGCTGTGTCTGACCTCGGTGACAACCCACGATCTGCCCCCGACCGTGGGATATCTGGCGGGCGACCACATCACGCTGCGATCGCGGCTGGGACTGCTCGCCTCCGGGGAGGACGCGGAGCGGGCGCGCGATGCGCGTGAACGCGACGCCGTCCTCGAACTCGCCTACGAACGCGGCCTGCTGTCCCGGGATACCCCGCTGACCGACCCGAAGGTCGTCGATGCGTTGTATGCGGTGATCGCCCGCAGCCCGTCGGTACTGCTGAGCGTGGCCCTCGTGGATGCGGTGGGGGAGCGGCGAATCCAGAACCAGCCGGGTACCGACAGCAGTCAGTACCCGAACTGGTGTGTCCCGCTGGCCAATTCGGAGGGCGACGTCGTGCTCGTCGAGGACCTCGTCAGCAGCGTGCGCTTCCGCCGCCTCATCTCGGTGCTCAACGAGTCGGGCGTGCCAGGTTCCTGACCGAGACGATGGTCAGTACGAGTGCGATGAGGGCCAGCACGGCGACCCCGATGTTGAAGGCGATCCCGGCGGGCCGGAGACCCCAGTGCTGCGCGGTGATTCCCTGGCCGACGATCGGGATCGAGATCGCGACGTAGGCGACGACGAAGTAGGTCGAGGTGACCTCGGCCTTGCGTCCCGCCGGGGTCGCCGCCACCACCGACGCCAGTCCCTTGCTGAACGACATGCCCTGCCCCACACCGCAGATCACCGCTCCGCCGAGCAACGCCGGGGTCGATGCGGCGACCAGTCCCAGGATCGACAGGCCGGTCCCGAGGATGAGGATGGCGCAGCCGGCGATCAGGGCCGGTTCGGTCGGCATCCGGCGCACGACGATCTGGGTGACCGCCGAGGACGCGAACAGTACGAACACCAGGAAACCGGTGAATGCGTGGTCGTCGATGCCGAGGATGTTCGTGACGAAAGACGGCATCACGCCGGTGAAGGTGCCCATCACCGCGAACCCCGCGAAGGCCGCGATCGACGCCCGGACGAACACGCCGCGGATGTCGGCGGGGACCGACAGTCGCTGGATGCTCAACCGGGCGCCGGGGACGACCTCGACCGTCTCGGGCAGCCGCCAGATGCCGATGAAGACCAGCACCAGTAGCGCCAGATCGAATACGAACGGGGTGTGCAGCGGGGACGGGGCGTACTCCGCGAGAAGCCCGGCGATCAGCGGTCCGAGCCCCAGGCCGCCGATGTTGGCCGCGGTCGCCACGGCCGGAGCGCGTCCCCGCCACGACGCGGGGGCCAGTTCGATGACCGCGGTGGTGGCGGCGCCGGCGTAGATACCCGCGGACAGACCCGACAGCACCCGGCCCAGCAGCAACTGCCAGACCGGGCCCGCCGTGAGGAAGACGACGGCGCTGACCGCCGACAGGATCGCGCCGGCGATGAGCATCTTGCGCCGGCCGATGACGTCGGACCAGCGTCCGAAGCCGATCAGCGCGGCGATGACGCCGGCCGCGTACACGGCGAAGATCACGGTCGTGGTGGTCACGCCGAAACCGAGTTCCTCGCCGTAGATCGCGTAGAGCGGTGTGGGCAGCGTGGTGCCCAGCATGATCACGGCGAAGGCGTAGACCGCCGCGGCGAAGGATGCGCCGGTCGGCGCAGGGGAGGCGGGGGTATGCGAACGGTCAGACATGGCAGCTGACACGCTACCGCCGCGTCCGGGAGGGTTCGGCCCTGGTCTCCCGGCTGTGTGCTGGGTTACGGTAACTGTCGGTAACGGTAATTCAGGGTGAGCGAAGAGGGGGGTGTCGGATGCAACCAGAACTCGACGTCGTGATCGTGGGTGCCGGCTTCGGCGGGATGGGTGCCGCGATCGAACTGAAGCGACAGGGCTTGGACAACATCGCGATCCTCGAGCGGGAGGACGACCTGGGCGGGACGTGGCACGTGAACCACTACCCGGGACTCGCCGTCGACATCGCGTCGGTCACCTACTCCTATTCCTTCGAGCCCAACCCGTACTGGTCCCGGCTGTTCGCCCCCGGAGCAGAGCTGAAGCGTTACGCCCACCACGTCGCCGACAAGTACGACCTCAAGCGGCACATGGAATTCGGAACGGTCGTCGAGTCCGCGACCTGGGACCCCGACGAGCAGCTGTGGCGCGTCCGCACCGCGTCCGGCACCGAACGCACGGCGCGTTATCTGGTGACCGCGACCGGGTTCCTGTCCCAGCCGCACGTCCCGGAGTTCCCGGGCATCAAGAACTTCGCGGGCACGATCCTGCACACCGCGGACTGGCAGGACGGGTTCGACTTCACCGGTAAGAAGGTCGCCGTGATCGGTACCGGTGCGACCGCGGTGCAGCTCATCCCCGAGATCGCCGCCCGCGCCGAGGCCCTGACCGTCTTCCAGCGCACCGCGATCTGGGTGGTGCCCAAGATCGACTTCGCGATCCCGCCGCTCGTCCAGCAACTGTTCGGCCGGTTCCCGCTCACCCAGCGTGCTGCGCGACTGGTGAACTCGTCGCTTCTCGAACTGCTGATGGTGTTCGGCGTCCTGCACTACAAGCAGGTGAAGCCCGGCAACAAACTCGCCGCCCGACTGGCCCAGGCGCACCTGCGGCGCCAGATCGCCGACCCGGAACTACGGCGGAAGCTCACCCCGGACTACGACTTCGGCTGCAAACGCCCCACCTTCTCCAACACCTACTTCGCCAGCTTCGCCCAGCCGAACGTGACCCTGCAGACCAGTGGCATCGCCCGCCTCGAAGCCGGTGCGATCCTCGCCGCGGACGGCACCCGGACCGAGATCGACACCCTCGTTCTCGCCACCGGGTTCAACCTCTGGGACACCAACTTCCCGGCCTTCGACATCGTCGGCCGGGACGGGCGCAACCTCGGCGAGTTCTGGCGCGAGAACCGCTTCCAGGCCTACGAGGGCGTCACCGTCCCGAAGTTCCCGAACCTGTTGTCCCTCAACAGTCCTTACTCCTACAGCGGCCTGTCGTACTTCACGACCATCGAAGGGCAGATGAAGCACATCGCCCGCCTCTTCGGAGAACTGCGCCGCCGCGGGCAACGGACGTTCGAGGTGACCGAGGAGGCCAACGACGCCTTCCTCGACGAGGTGACCGATCGTCTGCAGTCCTCGGTGTTCTACAACGGGGACTGCGCGACGTCACGCAGTTACTACTTCAACCAGCACGGCGAGGCGACGCTGCTCCGCCCGGCCTCGACGCTGCGAACTCTCCGCGAGATGGACTCGTTCCCGTTGCGCGACTACGAGTTCAGCTGAGCGCTCCTCTCCGACAGCTGCCTGAGGAGCGCCCGGAGCTTGCGGAGGGCCCGCCCTCACGCCTTGCTCCCTGAGGAGCGCCCGGAGCTTGCGGAGGGCGCGCCCTCACCCCTTGCTCCCTGAGGAGCGCCCGGAGCTTGCGGAGGGCGCGTCACGAAGGGTTCAGCAACTCCGGCCCGTTGTTGGCGACGCGGTTGACCAGCGGGGCGACCTCGCGGATCGCGATCGCATCGACCAGCGACTCGGCGGGTGGGGCGAACAGCTCATCGGGTGCCCGGCCGTCCGGGTCGAGCCAGGCATCCCAGTGCTCGTACGGCATGATCAGCGGCATCCGGTCGTGGACGTCGCGCAGCTCCCCGACCGCGTCGGTGGTGAGGATGGAGCAACTGAGCAGCGGCTGGGCGGCCTTCTCGGACGACTCGGGGTCGGTCTTGGGGTGCCAGACCGACCACAACCCGGCCATGAAGAGCCGGGTCCCGTCCTGCGGCGACATGAAGAACGGGATCTTGGTGGGTTTGCCCTTGCTGTCGGCCGGACCCTTCTTCCACTCGTACCAGCCGTCCATCGGCACGAGGCAACGCCGCGACTTGACCGACGAACGGAACGAACTCTTCTCCGCGGCGCTCTCGGCGCGCGCGTTGAACAGCAGCGGCCCCTTCCCGACCTCCTTGGCCCACGGCGGCACCAGCCCCCAGCGCATCGCGCGGACGCGGAGCAGCGGATCGTCGTCGGGATCGTCGGGCGAGTGTCGCTTCACGACTGTCATCACGGTCGTCGTCGGCGCGACGTTGTAGTTCACGCCCGGTGACCGGGGCGCCACATCGAGATCGGTGGAGTCCGCACCCGCCGGCTCGGGTACCTCGTTGACCGCATCGATCTCCGCTGCCAGCTTCGCCGGGTCGGTGGTCACCGCATAGCGTCCGCACATGGTGTCCATGCTGCCCTAGTGGGTGCCCCGCCACCGGGATGAGTGGCCGTTCCGACAGCCGACGATCAGCCGACGGCGATGTCGGCGACGACGGCCTCGGTGACGGACACCAGATCGGCCGGGGCCAGCTCGATCTCGAGCCCGCGCTTGCCGGCGCTGCACAGCACCCGGTCGAAATGCGTGGCCGAGGAGTCGACGACGGTTGGCAACAGGGTCCGCTGGCCGACCGGGGACACGCCGCCGAGAACGTAGCCGGTGGTCCGGGTGACCGCCTTGGCGTCGGCCATCTTCGCCTTCGACGCGCCGAGTGCGGCGGCCGCCGATTTGAGCGACAGCTTGGCCGGCACCGGGACCACCGCCACCGCCAGGCCGGGCCGGTCCCCGCCGGAGAGTTCGATGACCAGCGTCTTGAAGATCTGCTCGGCACGGACACCGAGGGTTTCGGCGAGAGCGGCGACCGCCTCCGCGCCGTAGGCCTCCGATCGGGGGTCGTGCGCGTACCGGTGCACCGAGTGGTCGATCCGGGCGCGTTCGAGCGCGGCGATCGCCGGGGTGGACGCCATGGTCGGTTACCTCCTGGTCGTGAGCGGGGTCGCGGCTGAGCGCGTGCGCACGAGGCCGCGGTGATCCGCGCCGAGACGATCGCGGGGGCGGGCCGGGAACAAACCGCGCGGTGCGCTCTGTTGGGACTGATCGGACAACGGACGTATGAAGACGGACACGAAGGAGGTCAGAGGCATATGAGCACAGCGGCCGTGATGGAGCTCCCGCAGCGCGTCGAACCGAGGCCTCTCTCGGTGGGGGACGGGTCGGTAAGCTTGATCGACAACATCTCCGTGATGCCTCCCATCGAAGGGATCGTAGTGTCCGACACAGAAGCATCCGACACAGAGTCACCCGATTCCGGCCGTACCGGGAGCGCCAAGGCGCCTCGCCGGGCCGATCCGAACGAGTCGCCGGAACAGCTGACCGAGCGGTTCGAGCGTGACGCGCTGCCGCTGCTCGACCAGATGTACGGTGCCGCGCTGCGGATGACCCGCAACCCCGCCGACGCCGAGGACCTGGTCCAGGAGACCTACATCAAGGCGTTCACCGCGTTCGCGTCGTTCCGGGAGGGCACCAACCTCAAGGCCTGGCTCTACCGGATTCTCACCAACACCTACATCAACGGCTACCGCAAGAAGCAGCGTCAGCCCGCGCAGTACCCGACCGACGAGATCACCGACTGGCAGATCGCGGCGACCGCCGAGCACACCTCGCAGGGGCTGCGGTCGGCGGAGATCGAGGCGCTCGACGCCCTCCCCGACGACGAGATCAAGGCCGCGCTGCAGGAATTGCCGGAAGACTTCCGGATGGCCGTCTACTACGCCGATGTGGAAGGCCTGCCGTACAAGGAGATCGCCGAGATCATGGACACCCCGATCGGTACCGTCATGTCCCGACTGCACCGCGGTCGCCGTCAGCTGCGCGAGCTGCTGGCCGACGTCGCGCGTGAGCGCGGGTTCAATCGTTCCGCACGTGCGGCGGCGGATGCGGAGGTGGCGCGATGAGCGACGTCGATCCGGAGCTGACCCAGCTCGACTGCTCGGCCGTCATCGCCGATGTCTGGCTCCTGCTGGACAACGAGTGTGACCAGAACGCCCGGGAACGACTCCAGGGCCATCTCGACTCCTGCCCGTCGTGCCTGGCGCACTACGGCATCGAACAGCAGCTCAAGGCGCTCGTCAACCGGAAGTGCGGCGGCGACCAGGCGCCGCAGAGCCTGCGCGACCGTCTGCGCATCGAGATCCGCAAGACCGTGATCGTGCATGAGGTCTCCGAATCCGATCGCTGATCGCGTCGAGCTCGAGCACAACAACCACAACCCACGAAAAAGCCCGGGCGGCCTGTGAAGGCCGTACCCGGGCTTTTTGGCTTGCTCGCTCGCCGAGACCGCGTGGTGCGGTGATCAGGCGTTGGGGCGCTTGCCGTGGTTGGCAGCGTTCTTCTTACGAGCACGCTTCTTGCGTCCGCGCTTTCCCATGACGCATCTCCTTCATTGCGGGGCGGGCGCCGTGGGACCGGGCCCGCCGTGTACTGGTTCAGCTGTGCTGAGACAACCCTGGCATCGGCCGGGGAGGACATCCCTGGTGTCATCCGGGGAAGACATCCCTGGTGATCGGGACATCACAGTGTCTCAGGGATTCTCCCACGTACCAAAAACACCTCTGCTGACGCCCCCGGCACCGGGACCTCCGGGTACGACGCCGTGGGCTAATTTGGGTGCATGGCAGAAGACGTTGTGGCAGAGATCGTCGCGAGTGTCCTCGAGGTGCGCGTCGCCGCAGGGGAGCAGATCGAGGTCGGCGACACCCTGGTCCTGCTGGAGTCGATGAAGATGGAGATCCCCGTGCTGGCCGAGGAGCCGGGCACGCTCGCCGAGGTCAAGGTCGAGGTCGGCGACGTCATCCAGGCCGGCGATGTGATCGCCGTCTACGAGTAGTAGTGAACCGGCCCCGGCCCGTCGTCGCCCCCGTGTCCTGAGATGTCCACCCTCTCCGACCTGCTCGCCGAACACACCACGCTGTCCGACTCGGCAGCCGCGCATCTGCAGCGACTCGTCGCCGAATGGCAACTGCTCGCCGACCTCTCGTTCGCCGACCTCCTGTTGTCGGTGCGCACGGAGGCGGGCGCGGTCGTCACGGTCGCGCAATGCCGTCCCAACACGGCCTCGACGGTCTTCCCGACGGACGAGGTCGGCCGCGTCATCGACACCGAAGCACATCCACAGGTGTTGCGCGCCTTCACCTCCGCCCGCATCCTGCGCGACGAGGACCCCACCTGGTTCGGCGCGACGGCCATGCGGCAGGAAGCGGTTCCGGTCGGCTTCGACGGCGAGGTGATCGCCGTGGCGACCCGAGCTGTCGACCTCACCCACCCGCGCCTGCCGTCGCCGCTCGAACTCGCCTATCAGGACTCGGCCGACGATCTGTGCCAGATGGTCGCCGACGGCACGTTTCCGCACGAGGAGGGGAATCCGCGCGGGCTGTCGACGCCCCGCGCCGGCGACGGCTTCGTCCGTCTCGATGGACAGGGCCTCGTCACCTACACCAGCCCGAACGCGCTGTCGGCCTTCCACCGGATGGGGTGGACCGCCGAACTCAATCACACGCGCTTGTCCGACGTCGTCAAGCAACTCATCACCGAACCGTTCGAGGCCGACGACGTCGCACTGATGCTCGACATCGCGGCCGGCGTCGCCGAGATCCCGACCGGCCCCTACCGCGACATCGGGATGCGCGTGGAGGCAGACGCCCGCCGCGCGACGGCCCTGATCCGCGCCGTGCCGCTCCGTCCGCGGGGCGAGACGACCGGAACCGTCGTCCTGATCCGGGACGTCACCGAGGTCAAGCGACGCGACCGCGCACTCATCAGCAAAGACGCCACCATCCGCGAGATCCACCACCGGGTGAAGAACAACCTGCAGTCGGTCTCGGCGCTGTTGCGACTACAGGCGCGGCGCACGTCGAACTCCGATGCCCGCGAGGCGCTCAACGAGGCGGTGCGCCGAGTGGCCTCCATCGCGCTCGTCCACGAGTTGTTGTCGGGCAGCGTGGACGAGGAGGTCGACCTCGACGAGGTCGTCGATCGTCTGGTCCCGATCCTGGTCGATGTCGCGTCGGGGGAGGCGAGGGTGGCTGTGCGCCATCGCGATCGGCTCGGCGTGCTGACCGCCGAACTCGCGATGCCGCTGGTGATGGTCCTCACCGAACTCATCCAGAACGCGATCGAACACGGCTTCGACGGCGCGCCGCACGATGACGCCGAGATCGCGGTCGTCGCCGAACGGGATGTGCGCGGCCTTCGAATAGCGGTCCGCGACAACGGTTCCGGTCTTCCGGAGCATTTCGATCTGGCCACGTCCGACCATCTCGGCCTGCAGATCGTCAAGACCTTGGTGTCCATCGAACTGGGCGGTGAACTCGATGTCCGGTCCAATCCGGGTGGCCCGGGAACCGAAGTGGGTGTCTACATTCCGCTACGCTCGTGAGCCGTGGTCGCGGACCGCATTGTCTGACCGCGGTTTCCGCCGGACAGTGGGGACGAGTGCACGAAAAAACCCGGCCGTGGCCGGGTTTCTTCGAGTCCGGGACGACGCCGGCCGTCGAGGCCTAGACGCTGCTCCGGGTACGCGTACGTGCGGTACGGCGCTTGAGTGCGCGTCGCTCGTCCTCGCTCATGCCGCCCCACACTCCGGCATCCTGGCCGGACTCGAGGGCCCACGACAGGCAGTCGGCGGTGACGGGGCACCGCGCGCAGACGAGCTTCGCGTCGGCGACCTGTGCGATGGCCGGGCCGCTGGTCCCCACGGGGAAGAACAGTTCCGGATCCTCGTCGCGACAGATGGCCTTGTGACGCCAGTCCATTCCACTACTCCTTCGGGCGCGTTCGCACCACTCGATCGTCTTGCTGGTGATTGTCGGCTGTAACTCTCAGTTCACGCGGCGCACCAAATGTTTCCGCGTTGTTGCTTGTGAATACTTTCACGAATCGGGCCGAAGTCAATGGGTTTGCTTCACACGTGGGCAACATCACGTCGCCCGCCTAGCACTCCGGTCGCGGACTCCCGAAGGGGGGTCCGGGCACTTTGTCTCACGGCCTTGTTGTACCCTACGCGTCTCGCGGCGGTGCTGTCGACGACTTTCTGCAGGTCGGGACCCCGTCGCCGGTGAAAAACGCTCGTGACGTGGCCGGACGCCGAGGGTATTGTTCACCACATGCGCCGACGATGTTGATCCACACCGCCCCGGCGGCCCCACCGCAGGCTGACCGCCGCGGCGGTGGGCTCCGCCCTCCTCGAAGACCTCATCCCGCTCTACCCGCTGTACGCCGTCCTGTTCGCCGACCCCGGGATTCCGGGCGCCGGGCTCGGACCCGCCGAGATCTCGGCGCTGTTCGTCATCTGGTCGGTGTCGTCGGTGATCGTCGAGGTCCCCACCGGTGTGCTGGCCGACCGCGTGTCCCGACGCAAGCTGCTGGTCGCCGGTCCGCTGATCACCGCGTCGGGTTTCGCGCTGTGGACGGTGGCGTCGTTCGTCGCCTTCGCCGCCGGATTCGTCCTGTGGGCCCTCGGTGGAGCGTTGCGGTCCGGCACGACACAGGCGCTGGTCTACGACGAGCTGAACCGGCTGGGGCGCTCGCAGGACTACGCCCGACTGACCGGGCTCATGCGGGCGGCCGGGGCCGTCGGAGTGATCGGCGGCACCGCGGCGGCCGCACCGTTGTTCGCGTGGGGCGGTTACGACGCCGTGGGCGCCGCCAGCGTCGTCGCCTGCGTGTTGTGTTCGGTGATGTCGGCGATGCTGCCCGAGAAGGCTCGGGAGGCCGCCGATCCACCGGAACCCGAGGACGCGGACCCCGACCTCGGTTGGCGGGAGATCGTCCGCCACGGCTGGGGCTCGGTGCGGACGCAGCCGGTCGCACGGCGCATGTTGCTGCTGGGCGTGGCGCTGACCTGGGTCGCGGCGCTCGACGAGTATCTCCCGTTGCTGATCGCGTCGTTCGTGGTCGACGCCGCCGCCGAGCCCGATCCGGCGGCGGTCGCGCTGCTCATGATCGTGGTGTCGGCCGGTGACATCGGCGGCGCGCTCGCGGCGGGGCGGTTCCGGTCGGTCGACGCGATCGGGCCGGCGGTGGGGGTGGGCGCGGTCGTGTTCATCGGGTCAGCGCTGTGGGGGCACCCGGTGGGGGCCGCGGGCGTCGCGACGGCGTTCGGGATCCTGGGGTGGGCGCGTGTCGTGGCCGACGCCGAGCTGCAGGACCATCTGAGTTCGGCATCGCGGGCCACCGTCACCTCGCTGGCCGGGATGGGCGAGGAGGTGGTCGCGATCCTGGCCTTCGCCGGCTGGGCGTTGGGGTCGACATGGCTGGGTCCGGCCGGGCTCTTCGTGGCGGCGGCGCTGCCCTACGTCGTGATGTCGGCGGTGCTGATCGGCGGTGCGATGACCGTGAGGGCGTCGCGGCGATGACGAAAACGTATGTCGCGGAAGGCCCCGATGTAGTCGCCGTCCATCTGGACGTCGATGGGGGCCTCCGCGCGGAAGCACACCTCGTCGACGTCGTCATCCCGAAAGAGGTGGCGTGCCTTGGGATCTGCCTGTGACAGGAGTCGCGTCGCCAGTGGGAGGTTACGGAACACGCCGGTGGAGGTCGCCACGAACACCCCCAGGCCGGTGTGGAAACCGGTGCCGGGGTTGGTTCGGATCTCACGCGGTCCCAGATAGGTCCACGGGCTGGTGTTGGACACGAAACCGTAACGCGCGCCGACGATCCGGTCCCGGCCGGGGATCTCGACGTCGAACGTGGCCGACGAACCGGACTGCTTCAGGAAGCTGGTGATCGTGGTCCACAGGTATCGGGCCGGCGTCGCGGTCTTGCCCGCGTGCCGCTTGTCCTCCATCGCGTGGATGACAACCGCGTCCATGCCCATGCCCGTGTTGAACAGGAACCAGCGGTCGTCGGTGTGGCCGAGTCCGATCCGGCGACTGCGTCCCGCGTCGAGGAGGGTGATGATCTGCTGTGTCGCGAGCAGCGGGTCGGGATCGATCCCCAGCGTGCGCGCGAAGACGTTGGCGCTACCGCCGGGGATCACGGCCAGGGCGGGCCGCCGCCGGTCGGGATCGCTGCTCGACGGCGGGTCGAGCAGTCCGTTGGCGGCCTCGTTCACCGATCCGTCGCCGCCGTGCACGATGACGGTGTCGAAGTCCTCGGCCGCGGCGCGCGCGGCGAGCTCGAACGCATGCCCGCGGTGCGTGGTGAGTTCGACGTCGAGGTGGAAATGCGCGCTCAGGGTGTGCGCCAGCGCGTCGCGGCCGGCCGGACTGGTCGCGGTGGCGAACGGGTTGACGATGAGCATGACACGCACGACACCCGAGGATATGGGGTCGTCGCCGCCCGCGCGTAATCGCGCGGATGTGTACGGCGCCATCGCTCCGGTGCGCACACCCGCGGAGGTCCGCGCGAGAGGACCAAATATCCTGGGACGGTGAGCACCGAGAACGGCCGTCCGGAGTCCGACACCGATCCGTTGGTGACCCCGCGCCAGATCAAGATCGCGGGTGCGGTGACCACGCTGCAGGGTCTGGCCGGTGTTGCGGTCGCGGTGATCCTGGTCGTGCGCGGCCTGGCCGGGCACGAGGAGACCACCATCAGCGGCTACGGCACCGCGGCCTGGTTCGGCATCATCGGCGGGGGAGTACTGGTCGGCGGTCTGGCGCTGCTCTCGGGGCGGCGGTGGGGACGCTCGATCGCCATGGTGGCGCAGATCCTGCTGCTGCCGGTGGCGTATTACCTGTTCACGAGCGGATGGCCGGTGTTCGGCGTGCCGCTGGCGCTCGCGGCGCTCGCGGTCCTGGTGATGCTGTTCAGTCCGGCGTCCATGAGGTGGCTCGCCGACGAGCTCGAACCCGAGCGCTGACATCCTCCTCCGGCCGGTTCTCCTCCGTCCGGGTACGCCGCGCAGCCGAGGTGGACTCTCATCCGACGATCCACGCCCGGGCGGTCGTACAGTAGGGCGCATGACGCGCATCCTCGCGATTGCCAATCAGAAGGGTGGGGTCGCCAAGACCACCACGGTGGAGTCCCTCGGTGCCGCCCTCGCCGATCTCGACGTCTCGGTCCTCGTCGTCGATCTCGACCCGCAAGGGTGTCTCACCTTCTCGCTCGGGCACGATCCCGATCAGCTCACCTCCTCGGTCCACGACGTGTTGCTCGGTGACGAGGAGATCGCCGATGTCCTGCTCGACACCGAGGACAAGGTCACCTTGCTGCCGGCGACCATCGACCTGGCCGGCGCCGAGGCGCTGCTGTTGATGCGCCCGGGGCGGGAGTATGCCCTCAAGCGTGCACTCGCGGAGGTGAGCGAGGACTTCGACGTCGTGATCGTCGACTGCCCGCCGTCGCTCGGCGTCCTCACGCTGAACGGTCTCACCGCGGCCGACGAGGTGATCGTGCCGCTGCAGTGCGAGACGCTCGCCCATCGCGGCGTCGGACAGTTGTTGCGCACCGTCCGGGAGGTCCAGCAGATCACCAACCCGAACCTCACGATGCTGGGTGCGGTGGCCACCCTCTTCGACGCCCGGACCACGCACAGCCGCGACGTTCTCGCCGACGTCGCCGATCGGTACGACCTGCCGGTGCTCGACCCGCCCATCCCGCGCACAGTGCGTTTCGCCGAGGCCTCCGCCTCCGGGACGTCGGTCATGCGGGGCCGAAAGAACAAGGGCGCGACGGCATATCGCGCGCTCGCCGAGAATCTGTGGAAGCACTGGGAGGCGGGCGCCGAGGTCGGCACCTTCGAGGTCTGACAGTCGGGTCTGCGGTCGGGGGCCGTGGGGGTCAGCCCGGGCCGAAGGCCTCGATCCGGGGTCCGTGCTGTTCGACGACGATGTCGCCGAGGACACGCAGACTCACCACGGGCGCGGCCGGTTCGCTCCGGGCGAGCGGGATGGACCGGACCTCCCGGCCGGTCGCGACGTCGCGGACGCTGATCCCGGTGGTACTCGGCAGCAGGAGCTGTCCCGCCATCATCTGGCCGGGTCCCAATGTGCCGGGGACCTGGTAGATCGGATTCAGCGTCTGGGCATTCAGGACGACGGTCGCCTTCCCGGTCCAGTAGGTGACGATCCCGTCGGAGGAGATCGGGGCGCTGCCGGCGGGTGGCGTCGAGTCGCCGGCGACGGTGTTGGTCCCCGCCGCGTTCGCGTCGGTGTCGAACCGGCGGATCGCCGGCCCGCTCTCGGCGTCGAACGTGGGCGGTTCGGCCGGTGCGGCGCCACCGTCGTACACGGCGATCCCCGACGACGACATCGCGATGACCACGGGCGGCGGTCCGCTCACGTCGCCGGTGATGAGGGTCGACCCGTACTGTTCGACCTTCTCGTCGTCGCCGAGTACCGCGCCGAGGACCGTGAGCCGATACCCGGGGTCGTCGGCGCAGCGTTCGACGACGGCCACGCGATCTCCCGACACCACCGACGAGAACAGCTCGCAGTCGACGCGATCGGGCGCGTCCTCCGGTCGGACCGGCGCCTCGACCCGGCCGTATTCGATTCCGCGAACGAGATTGGAACCCCAGGTCTCCATCCGGCGGGGGCCCTGCGCGACGACGTACCCCGAGTCGGTCGCGAGCCGGACCTCCGGGTCGGCGTCGCTGGTGCGGGCGCCCTTCCGGCTGCCGGTGCCCGCATCGAGCGCGGTCACCTCCGAGCAGCCGCGGCTGTTGCGGTACACGGCCAGCGCCAGATCGGCGCTCCCGGTCCAGGCGGTGCCGACCGCACACAGGTCGAGATCGCGGCTGTACGACCAGAGTTCGCGACCGGTGGCCGGGTCGTGCCCGACCACCCGTCCGCCGTTCCCGGTGACGACGGCGGAGGTGCCGATCGCCGGGGCGCGGGTGGCGTCGGAGTCGGCCCGCCAGCGCGCGACGAAACTCGCGGACACGGACTGTGCCGGCTGCACCGCGGCGGGTTCGGCCGCGGCCGGCACGCTCGCGGTGTGGCGAACCGGGCTGAGGGCCCAGGCGGTGACGCACAGGGCCGCGACGACGACCACGATGGCCGCGGTGACCGCGAGATCGATCGGGCGGCGCCGTTCGGGCCTGACTCGTGCCACGCGGGTCAGCCGGTGGTCAGTCGGCGACAGCTGCCGTGGACTCCGACGCGCCGGCGTCGGACGCGGCGGTCTGCTCGCCGGCGGGCTTGCGGTTGGCGCCACCTCGACGGCGACGACGGCGGCGCGGCTTCGCGGTGCCGTCAGCGGCAGGCGTTCCGGCGTCGGCGCCGGACTCGGTCGTCGTGGTCTCGCTTGTCGTGGTCTCGGCGGCCGATTCGGTGGACGTCCCATTGGCGTCCGTCTGCCCGCCCCGGG
The DNA here is from genome assembly GCF_023078355.1 of Gordonia hongkongensis. Classification (NCBI taxonomy): domain Bacteria; kingdom Bacillati; phylum Actinomycetota; class Actinomycetes; order Mycobacteriales; family Gordoniaceae; genus Gordonia; species Gordonia hongkongensis. Next base: position 3,827,634 of record NZ_CP095552.1, on the reverse strand, counting down.
TGCGACGGCGAGTGCGGGTCGAGCGCTTGCGCGGCTCGCGGTCCGCGCGCGTCTCCCGCGTCTCGTCGGGGTCGCGCGGCGGCTTGGCGGCGGCGATCCGCCCCGTCTTCGACTCGTCGATCGACAGGTCCGACCGGAGGTGTTCCGACGTCGAGTAGGTCTCCGGCGGATCGGGGATACCGAGATTCAGCGCCTTGTCGATGAGCTCCCAGCGGTGCAGCTCATCCCAGTCGACGAGGGTCACCGCGATGCCCGTGCGCCCGGCGCGACCGGTACGGCCGATGCGGTGCACGTAGGTCTTGTCGTCTTCGGGGCACTGGTAGTTGATGACATGGGTGACGTCGTCGATGTCGATGCCGCGGGCGGCCACGTCGGTGGCGACCAGCACGTCGATGGTGCCGTCGCGGAACCGCTTGAGCGCCTTCTCGCGGGCGACCTGGCCGAGATCGCCGTGGACCGCGCCGACCTTGAAGCCGCGCTCGGCGAGATCGTCGGCGACCTTCTGCGCGGTGCGCTTGGTGCGGGTGAAGATCATCGTGGCGCCGCGACCCTCGGCCTGCAGGATGCGGGCGACGAGCTCGGCCTTGTCCAGCGCGTGCGCCCGGTAGGCGTACTGCTTGGTGCGGTCGTGGACCGCGGAGTCGTTGGCGTTCTCGGCCCGGATGTGGGTCGGCCGGTTCAGGAACGTGCGGGCCAGGGTGACGATCGGACCGGGCATGGTCGCCGAGAACAGCATCGTCTGACGAGGCGTCGGCAATGCGGACATGATGCGCTCGATGTCGGGCAGGAAGCCGAGGTCGAGCATCTCGTCGGCCTCGTCGAGGACCAGGATCGACACCTTGCCGAGGACGAGGTGGCCCTGCTGGGCGAGGTCGAGGAGCCGGCCCGGGGTGCCGACCACGACGTCGACGCCGGACTGCAGCTCGGCGATCTGCGACTCGTACGGACGGCCACCATAGATCGAAGTGACCTTCAGGGGACGCTTCGTGCCATCGGCCAGGGTGACCTCGAGCGACGGCGCCGCCACCTGGAGATCGCCGGTCACCTGCACGCACAGCTCGCGCGTGGGCACGATGATCAGCGCGCGGGGCGTGGTGTCCAGCGGACGGACCCCGGACTCCTCGGCATGGGCGAGCCGGTGCAGCAGCGGGATGCCGAAACCGAAGGTCTTGCCCATGCCGGTGCGGGCCTGGCCGATGAGGTCGTGGCCTTCGAGCGCCAGCGGCAGGGTCAGTTCCTGGATCGCGAAGGTGTGGGTCTTGCCGTCTGCGGCGAGGGCCGAGACGATACGGTCGTCGACGCCGAGCTCGGCGAAGGTGGGGGCGGTGTGGGTGTCGTCGACGATGGTCGTCTGCACGGCGGAATCGCTCATGTGCGGTTGTGTGCCTTTCTGGGCCGGTCTGCGCGCGATGTGTTTCGGTGCGCGCACGGAGAAGGCTCGAAAGTGCACGCGCATATGTCGTAGTGGCACCGGGGATGTGACCGGGTATCGCGAGGAACTCGCAGTTCGGCGAGCAACGCCGTCGTCACATCCACACGCTCGCGCCGGCGAGCACGCGCTCGACGCGCAGCTCAGCGGGCAAGCGACGGGGGTCCCGTCGGAGTGCACCGCCGTCGAGTGTACTTGGTGCCCCGCGGCGGCCCGCTACCATCACCTCATGGCGCCTGCATCCGACCCGTCCGAGTCGACCCCGTCACCTGCGACGTCCACCTCGGTGGCGTCGGCCGAGATGCGGGATTCGGCGATCGGGAAGCTGTTCGCCGTGCTGCTCGCCGGCGAGTTCGCCGCGTTCCACCGGCTCATCGAGGAGTCGGCGATGGCGCCGGATGTGCCCAGCCGCATCGCGATCGCCCGGATGGCGGCCTCCGAGGTCGGCCACTTCGACCGGCTCGCCGAGCGGGTGGAGGCGATGACCGGCCTCGGCGCCGCGGAAGCCGTCGAGCGCTACCGTTCGGTGTTCGATCAGTATCACCGCGCGACGACGCCGAAGACCTGGTACGAGGCGCTGGTCAAGGCGTATGTCGGCGACGGACTCGCGGCCGACTTCTACGCCGAGCTCTCCGACATGCTGCCGCCGGACTCGCAGGCCGTGATGGCCGAGGTGATGTCGGAAACCGCCAACTCCCAGTTCGCCCGTGACCAGGTCCGGGCGGCCGTCGAGGCCGACCCGTCGATCAAATCGGCCCTGGTGCTGTGGGGCCGCCGGCTACTCGGCGAGGCCATCACCCATGCGCAGTGGGTTCTCGCCGCCGAGGAAGAGGTCACCGATCTGCTCTTCGCCGGGGCCAGTTCGCTGACCGGCGTCGCCGGGTTCTTCGACGTCGTCGCCGGCAAACACGCCGAGCGGATGGCCGACCTCGGCCTCGCCTGACCCGGACCTGACCACGGCGGTCTCGGCCGACGGTGTTTCGCTCTGAGCGGAGTGGCTGTCCCGCCGTACCCCGGCTGCACTAGCCTTGTGCGGCAAGCGTTGACAGACACCGAGGAGGGCGGCACATGGCCGTGGAAGTGAAGATCGGCATCACCGACAGCCCGCGGGAGCTGACCATCGCGTCGACCCTGACCAGCGACAAGGCCTTCGCCGAGGTCGAGGCGGCACTGGGTGGCGAGCAGCAGCTGTTGTCCCTCGTGGACGACAAGGGCGCCCGCTACCTCATCCCGGTCACCAAGATCGCCTATGTCGAGGTGGGCGCGTCGGAGAACCGCCGCGTCGGATTCGGTTCCTGACCGGCCGCACAACCAGATCGACGAGAAGGGGCCTGTACGCCGGATGGCGTGCAGGCCCCTTCTCGTGCCGCAAGTGGTTCAGGCGGTGCCGTTGACAGTCGGCCCGCTCGGCTCGCTCCCGGCGCCGGTCGCATCCGGCTGCGCGTCGGCCACACTCGGCTCGACAACCGGCTGCGCGTCAGCCGACGCCGTCTGTCGCGGGAAGTGCGACAGGCCGCCCCAGAGGAGGGCGACCGTGGTGTCCACGGCGGTCTGCTTGTCGACCGGGCGCTTGGCCTCGAGCCAGTAGCGGGCGTTCACCTGGCTGGCGCCGACGAGCCCCGACGCGAGCATCCGCGAACGGTACGGATCGAGACCGGAATCGTGCATGACCAGGCCGTACACGGCGTCGACGCACGCCTCGGTCGCGCCTTCCACCCGGCGGATGACGGCGGGATCGGAGGCGTCGGAGGAGAAGATCAACCGGTAGCCCGAGTTGTCCTGGTCGATGAAGTCGAAGAAGGCCTGGACCGCGGCACGGACGCGCTTGCGGTTGTCGGTGGTCGTCCGCAGGGCGGTGTTGACGTCGCTGACCAGCTTCTCGGCGTGGCTGTCCACGACCGCGATGTAGAGGTCGAGCTTCGACGGGAAGTGTTGATACAGAACGGGTTTGCTCACTCCCGCGTGCACCGCGATCTCATCCATGCCGGCCGCGTGGTAGCCGCGTTCGACGAAGATCTCACTGGCCGCGTCGAGCAACTGCATACGTCGTGCGCTGCGCGGCAGGCGAGTGCTGCGGCCGGGCACGGCGGACGCGTTGGTTGCGGTCGACATGCCCAAGAGAGTACTCGGCGGAGCTTCCTGCGCAGTATCGGTGGTCTGCTGTGAGAAAGTTGACCGGTGAGCCGCACAGAGGACGGTGGCCCCGGGTCCGAGCGTGGCCGGGTGCGTGCCAAGGATGTCGGCCCGAGATCGTCGGGACGCCCCAGACCGGACCAGCCGCTACGAGCGCGCTGGGACCCGACCGACGACAGCGGACGTCCCCGCGTCGACCGCGATGCCCAGCCGGAATACAAGAAGCAGTCGGCGCTCGGGCGGTTCGTCTCGACCTATGGGTGGCGTGCCTATGCGATCCCGGTGCTCACGATCCTGACGATCGCGCTGATCGTCGTCACCATCCGGGACGGCCGGACCGATGCGCTCGAGCCGGCGGCGGCCGCCAGCCCCGACTCCGCCGCGCGCAACACCGACATCAGCAAGGAGACCCGCCCGATCGGTGCCCCCACCGGCGACATCCAGGCGGCCGCGCTGCCCGCCGGGACGCTGCCCCAGGGCGGCCCGTTCACCGACCGGGCCCGCAAGACGTTCCGGGTCCTGCGCGGCGGCGGTCCGCCCGTCGGCACCGGCGGGCAGGTGTACACCTACACGGTGGAGGTGGAGAACGGCCTCAACCCGCAGGACTACGGCGGTGACCCGACCTTCGCGAAGATGGTGGACACGACGCTGGCCAACCCGCGCAGCTGGATCGGCGACGGCCGCGTGTCCTTCCGCCGTGTCGATCGCGGCGAACCCGACCTCCGCATCTCGCTCACCTCGACCGGCACCACCCGCGAGTTGTGCGGCTACCAGATCCGCCTGGAGACCTCGTGCTATTACCCGCCGCAGGCGCGGGTCACGCTGAATGAGGCCCGATGGGTGCGCGGTGCGCTGTCCTATCAGGGTGACGACGTCGCCTACCGGCAGTACCTCATCAACCACGAGGTCGGTCACGGCATCGGCTACGAGGCGCACGAGGCGTGCCGCGAGGACGGCGCGCTCGCGCCGATCATGATGCAGCAGTCCTTCGGCGTCGCGAACTCCGAGATCATGGCTCTCGACCCACAGATGAAGGCCAACCGGACCTTCGTGTGCCGTCCCAATCCCTGGCCGTTCCCCACCCGCTGACCGGGAATGCCGCCGCGGACTCATCCGTTGTGCCGGGGGTACGTAGTCAGCCCGAACAATGGAGGCGTTCGTGTCATCGCAAGGGTCGCCCACAGGGTCGCTGCCGCCGCTGGTGGAACCGGCCGCGGAACTGAGCAACGAAGAGGTGGCCCGCTACAGCCGTCACCTGATCATCCCGGACGTGGGGATGGACGGTCAGAAGCGTCTGAAGAACGCCAAGGTGCTGGTGATCGGCGCCGGCGGACTGGGTTCGCCGACACTGCTGTACCTCGCTGCGGCGGGCGTCGGGACGATCGGCATCGTCGAGTTCGACATCGTCGACGAATCCAACCTGCAGCGCCAGGTCATCCACGGCCAGTCCGACATCGGCCGGCCCAAGGCCGAGAGCGCGCGGGACTCCATCCTGGAGATCAACCCCTTCGTCACCGTCAACCTGCATGACCAGCGGCTCGAGCCCGAGGGTGCGATCGAACTGTTCTCGCAGTACGACCTCATCCTCGACGGCACCGACAACTTCGCGACCCGGTACCTGGTCAACGACGCCGCGGTCCTCGCGCACAAGCCCTACGTGTGGGGGTCGATCTACCGCTTCGAGGGTCAGGCATCGGTCTTCTGGGAGGACGCCCCCGACGGCCGCGGTCTCAACTACCGCGACCTCTACCCGCAGGCACCGCCGCCCGGGATGGTGCCGTCCTGCGCCGAAGGCGGTGTACTCGGCATCCTCTGCGCCTCGATCGGATCGATCATGGGCACCGAGGCCATCAAGCTGATCTGTGGGATCGGCGAGCCCCTCCTCGGTCGTCTCATGGTGTACGACGCCCTCGACATGACCTACCGGACCATCAAGATCCGCAAGGATCCGGAGGGTGAGCGGATCGCCGGTCTCATCGACTACGACGACTTCTGCGGTGTCGTCTCCTCGGAGGCGTCCGACGCCGCCGCGGGGTCGACGCTGACCGCCGTCGAACTCAAGCAGAAGATCGACGCGGGCGAGAAGCTGGCGATCATCGACGTCCGGGAGCCCGTCGAATGGGACATCGTCCGCATCGACGGCGCGACCCTCGTCCCGAAGGGCGACATCCTCTCCGGCGAGGGTCTCGCCAAGGTGCCGCAGGACCGGCCCACCGTGCTCTACTGCAAGACCGGCATCCGGTCCGCCGAGGCGCTCGCTGCGCTGAAGCGAGCCGGTTTCGCCGACGCCACGCACCTGCAGGGCGGCGTGACCGCGTGGGCGAACCAGGTCGACAAGACGTTGCCGGTCTACTGAGCCCGGTCATCGATCCGCACGTCGGTGCGGGTGGTTGCCGCGTGCCTTCCGGAAACGGACTACCGCGCTCGGTAATCTGGCCGACGTGAACACCGTCGAGCCGCCCGGACACGTGTTGAACACGTTCGGGCTCACCGCCCACCCGCCCATCGCGATGGGGGAATCGTGGGTCGGCGGGTGGCGTGTCGGCGAAGTCGTGCTCTCACTGGTTCCCGACCACGCGCGCGCCGCGTGGTCGGCGTCGGTGCGCGAATCCCTGTTCGTGGAGGGGATGCGCATCGCGCGTCCGTTCCGCGCCACCGACGGCCGGTATGTGGTGTCGGGCTGGCGGGCCGACACCTACATCGCCGGGACGCCCGAACCGCGGCACGACGAGGTCGTCCTGGTCGCCGACCGGCTGCACGAGGCGACCGCCTCGCTCGAACGGCCCCGGTTCCTGCTGCAGCCGCCTGCTCCGCCGCACACCGACGTCGACGTGTTCACCGCGGCCGATCGTGCCGCCTGGGAGGACGTCCCGCTGCGCTCGGCCCGGGCCGCCGGTATGGCCGAGCCGACCGCACCCGACGGTGTGCAGAGCGTCGACATGCTGAAAACCCTTGCGAAGCTTCGTAAGCCGGTGGACCTGCCGTCTCAGGTCGTGCACGGTGACCTCTTCGGCACGGTGCTGTTCGCCGGTGCCGCGGCCCCGGGGATCACCGACATCGTCCCGTACTGGCGGCCCGCCCCGTGGGCGGCGGCGGTCGCGGTGGTCGACGCCCTGGCGTGGGGTGGTGCCGACACCGAACTCATCCAGCGATGGTCGGATCAGCCCGAGTGGCCGCAGATGATGCTGCGGGCGACGATGTTCCGGTTGGCCGTCCACGCGCTGCACCCGCGGTCGACCTCGGGCGCACTGCCCGGGTTGCAGCGAGTCGTCGAACATGTACGTTTACTCGTATAACCGCAGCTCACAGCCCTGACTGACCGCTGACAGGGTTCTCACAACGCCCGTGTGACGGAGTGAGGACAACGTGACGATGCGGTCACCTCGCGGAAAATCCGCGCAACACGCCCCCTCCACACTTGGTCTCGAGTCGCACGACACCGGTGTCGGCGTCTTCCACGACAGCCACCACTGCACGCAGCCCTGTGCACGGCAGTGACACCACGTAGACCAGCAACCATCGGAGGCGGAGCCTTGGCATTCGCAGATCTCAGAGCACAACTGACACGGGACCACACGATCACCGACTGGGACCCGGAGGACCGGGTCGCCTGGGACAACGGCAATGCCGCGATCGCCAAGCGCAATCTGATCTGGTCGGTCATCTGTGAGCATGTCGGATTCTCGATCTGGTCCCTGTTCTCGGTGATGGCCCTGTTCATGGGCCCTGAGTACGGCATCAGCATGGACCAGAAGTTCGTCATCGCCGCCACCGCGACGCTGGTCGGTTCTTGCCTGCGTATCCCGTACACGCAGGCCACCGCCAAGTTCGGCGGCCGCAACTGGGCGATCTTCTCCGCCGTCGTGCTGCTCATCCCGACCGGGCTGACGATGATGCTGATGATGAACCCGGGCGAGTTCGGGTTCGGCTGGTTCCTCGCCGTCGCGGCCATCACCGGTTTCGGTGGCGGCAACTTCGCGTCGTCGATGACCAACATCAACGCGTTCTACCCGCAACGGCTGAAGGGCTGGGCGCTCGGACTCAACGCCGGCGGCGGCAACATCGGCGTGCCGGTCGTGCAGGTCATCGGTCTGCTGGTCATCTGGCTCGCCGCCGACCAACCCGAGATCGTGTGCGCCATCTACCTGGTCGCCCTGGCCGTCGCCGGTATCGGTGCCGCCCTCTACATGGACAACCTGGACCACCAGACGGCCAGCGGCCGGGCGATGCTCGACTGCCTCAAGTACCGCGACACGTGGCTGATCTGCCTGCTCTACATCGGTACGTTCGGTTCCTTCATCGGCTTCGGGTTCGCGTTCGGCCAGGTCCTCAACATCAGCTTCACCGAGGCCGGAGTCGCGAAGCCGGCGCTGGCAGCAGCGCAGATCGTCTGGATCGGTCCGCTGCTGGGGTCGGTCATCCGTCCTTACGGCGGAAAACTGGCCGATCGCGTCGGCGGCGGCAAGGTGACGCTGTACACCTTCATCGCGATGGTCTTCTCCGCGGCGATCCTCGTGGTCGCCGGCACGATCGCCGACAACAACGGCAAGACGATCACCGGCGCCACGTTGACGGCCTTCATCATCGGCTTCATCCTGCTGTTCCTGCTCTCGGGCCTGGCCAACGGGTCGGTCTACAAGATCATCCCGACCATCTGGGAGCACAAGGCGCAGGCGCAGAGCGGACTGAATTCGCTCGGGAAGACGAAGTGGTCGCGGAGCATGTCCGGCGCGCTCATCGGGATCGCCGGTGCCGCAGGCGGTCTCGGCGGTGTGGGTATCAACCTGGTGCTGCGCGCCAGCTACCAGTCCAACAAGTCGGCGACGATGGCCTTCTGGGTGTTCATGCTCTTCTACGTCCTGGCAGCGGTCGTGACCTGGTGGTTCTACGCCCGGCGCCCGATCGTCATCGCGGAGACCACCGATCTCGCGGTCACCGGTGCCCATGACGAAACGGCACCGACTGTCGACGGGACCGCATCGACCGGTGCTGCCGCCGAGGGCACCGACAAGCAGGCAACCAAGGAAGCGCTGGCCTGATCCTCACGGGACCGGCGAGGCAAGGGAGCAAAGAGCAGTGAACAGCGAAACCGCAACGCGCACAACCAAGACAGTTGTGGTGGTGGGCCATGGCATGGTCGGTCACCGCTTCGTCCAGGCGCTCCGCGAGCGTGACGCGACCGACCTGTGGCGTATCGAGATCGTCAGCGAGGAGATCGACCCGGCCTACGACCGGGTGGGGCTGTCCTCGTATGTCGGTGCCTGGCTTCGGGATTCTCTCGCACTCGAGGGGAACACGTACGCCGGGGACGATCGGGTCGTCACGCATCTGGGCGAGACCGTCACCGGCATCGATCGAGACGCCCGCCGGGTCGTCACCTCGAGCGGTCGCGAGATCGACTACGACGCAGTCGTTCTGGCCACCGGTTCCTACGCTTTCGTCCCGCCGGTTCCCGGCCACGACAACGACCGGTGCTTCGTCTACCGCACCCTCGACGACCTCGACGACATCCGGGCCGCGGCCGAGGCCGCCGGTCCGGGTGCGACGGGTGTGGTCGTCGGCGGCGGCCTGCTCGGACTCGAGGCCGCCAACGCACTCAAGCTCATGGGGATGACCCCGCACGTGGTGGAGTTCGCCCCGCGTCTGATGCCGATGCAGGTCGACGAGGGTGGCGGCGCGATCCTGAAGAACCTGGTGACCGAGCTCGGACTCGAGGTCCACACCGGGGTCGGGACGTCGGAGATCGCCGACGCCGAGGACGGCGGCCTGCGGGTCACGCTGTCCGACGAGTCGACGATCGACGCCTCGCTCGTGGTGTTCTCCGCCGGCGTCCGACCGCGCGATCAGCTCGCTCGGGACGCGGGACTGGCCGTCGGCGAGCGCGGCGGCGTGCTCGTCGACGCCGGTTGTGGAACCGACGACGAGAACGTCTACGCCATCGGCGAGGTCGCCGCCGTCGAAGGCCGCTGCTACGGCCTCGTCGCCCCCGGTTACTCGACCGCCGAGGTGGTCGCCGACCGTCTGCTCGGCGGGACGTCGGAGTTCCCCGGTGCCGACCTGTCCACGAAGTTGAAGCTCCTCGGCGTCGACGTGGCCAGCTTCGGCGACGCGTTCGGCACCACCGAGAACGCGCTGGAGATCACCTACCACGACGCGGTCGCCGGCCGGTACGCGAAGATCGTCGTCAGCGACGACGCGAAGACGCTGCTCGGCGGAATCCTGGTCGGCGACGCATCGGCCTACGCGATGCTCAAGCCGATGGTCGGCCGGGAGATCCCGGGCGACCCGGCGGCCCTCATCGCACCCGAGGGCGGCGCTGCGGTGGGTATGGACGCACTGCCCGACGACGCGGAGATCTGCTCGTGCAACGGCGTCTCGAAGGGTGCCATCTGCTCGGCGATCGCCGACGGCGCGTGCGACATCGCCGCGGTCAAGGGCTGCACCTCGGCCGGCACCACCTGCGGTGGCTGCCTGCCCAGCATCAAGCAGCTGCTCGCCGCGTCCGGGGTCGAACTGAGCAAGTCGCTGTGCGACCACTTCACCCAGTCGCGCGCCGAGCTGTTCGAGATCGTCGCGGTGACCGGTATCCGCACGTTCTCCGAACTCGTCGACCGGTACGGCAGCGGGCAGGGTTGCGAGATCTGCAAGCCGACGGTCGCGTCGATCCTCGCGTCGACCTCCAGCGACCACATCCTCGAGGGCGAGCAGGCCGCGCTGCAGGACACCAACGACCACTTCCTGGCGAACATGCAGAAGAACGGCTCGTACTCGGTCGTGCCGCGGATGCCCGGTGGCGAGGTCACGCCCGAGCAGCTGATCGTGATCGGTGAGATCGCGCGCGACTTCGGGCTGTACACCAAGGTGACCGGTGGGCAGCGGATCGACCTGTTCGGTGCGCGCGTCGATCAGTTGCCCGAGATCTGGCGGCGCCTCGTCGACGCCGGGATGGAGTCGGGGCAGGCGTACGGCAAGAGCCTGCGGACGGTGAAGAGTTGCGTCGGTTCGACGTGGTGCCGGTACGGCGTGCAGGACTCGGTCGGCATGGCCGTGCTCCTGGAGAAGCGGTACCGCGGACTGCGCTCACCCCACAAGATCAAGTTCGGGGTCTCGGGATGTGCCCGCGAGTGCGCCGAGGCGAGGGGCAAGGACGTCGGCGTCATCGCCACCGAGCACGGCTGGAACCTCTACGTCGGCGGCAACGGCGGCCAGAGCCCGAAGCATGCGGTGCTGCTCGCCAGCGGAGTGGATGACGAGACCCTCGTCGCCTACATTGATCGGTACCTCATGTTCTACATCCGAACCGCCGATCGACTGCAGCGCACGGCGCCGTGGCTGGAGTCGCTCGAAGGTGGTCTCGACCATCTGAAGGACGTGGTGTGTGAGGACAGCCTGGGGCTCGCCGCCGAACTCGAGGAGGCGATGGCCCGCCACGTCGGCGGTTACCAGGACGAGTGGGCCGCGGTGCTCGCGGACGAGGACAAGCTGAAGCGGTTCGTCTCGTTCGTGAATGCGCCCGATGTCGTCGACCCGACGATCCGGTTCTCCGAGTACGAGCGCAAGGCGCCGGTGCTGCTCGACATGCCGGCGGTCCGTCCGGGTGCGACCGCTCCGTCGGGCCCCGATGGAGTGAGCGAGCGACCGGTGAGAGAAGGAGTGCCCACATGACCATCGCGCCAGGGGAGGCCGACACCATGTCCGCAGAGACGACGCCCACCGGCGCCGCCACGGAGTGTGAGGGGAGCTGGGTGCGCGCGTGTTCGATCGACGATCTGATCGTCGGTCGCGGCGTCGCCGTGCTGGGTCCCGAGGGTGTGCAGGCCGCGCTGTTCCGTCTGCCCGCCGCCGAGTCCGATCGCGAGGCGGCGCCCGGGCGCTCCCGCCTGTACGCGATCGGCAACATCGATCCGTTCGGTCGCGCCGCGGTCCTCTCCCGGGGACTCACCGGCGACCGCGGGGGCGAACCCACCGTCGCCTCGCCGCTGGGTAAACAGGTCTTCGCGCTGCGCACCGGGATCTGCCTGGACGACGAGACGGTGTCGGTCCCCAGCTACGGTGTGCGGGTGGTCAACCGCATCGTCGAGGTGTTCTTCCCGGCGTGAACACCATGACCCCCGCCGGTGCAGACCCTGCCGGCGCAACCTCACCGGACCCCGACCCGTTGCCGCTCGCCGGTTTCACGATCGGGATCACCGCCGCGCGTCGCGCCGAGGAGTTCGCGGTACTGCTGGAACGACGCGGTGCCGAGGTGATGCAGGCCCCGACCATCCGCATCCTGCCGCTGGTCGACGACACCGAACTCGAGCGGGTGACCGAGGAACTCATCGCCCACCCGCCCGAGGTGATGGTCGCCACGACCGGTATCGGCTTCCGCGGGTGGGTCGAGGCCGCCGACGGGTGGGGCAACGCCGAGGCCGTCCTACGGGCGCTGTCCGATAGCCGGCTGATCGCACGCGGCCCGAAGGCCAAGGGCGCGATCCGGGCGGCGGGGCTGCGCGAGGAGTGGTCGCCGGAGAGCGAGTCCTCCTCGGAGGTCCTCGACCGGCTGCTGGAAGAGGGCGTCGACGGCGTCCGGATCGCGGTGCAGTTGCACGGTGCCACCAGCGAGTGGGAACCGCTGCCGGACTTCTGCACGGTGCTGCGCGCCGCCGGTGCCGAGGTGGTTGCGATCCCGGTGTACCGCTGGCATATGCACCCCGACGTGGCGCGCATCGACAAGATGATCGGCGCGGTGCTCCGCGGCGATCTCGACGCGATCACCTTCACCAGCGCCCCGGCGGCGGCGTCGATCCTGACCCGTGCCAAAGAACTCGGCAAGCTGCAGCAGTTCATCCACGCACTGCGGACCGCGGTACCGGTCATGTGCGTGGGCTCGGTGACCGCCAGTCCGCTGGAGGCGCTGCAGATCCCGACGATCTACCCGCGCCGGTTCCGTCTCGGCGCGCTCGCGCGCCTGATCACCGACGAACTGCCGCGGCGGAGCCACCTGCTGCGGGTCGCCGGGCACGACACCGCCATCCGCGGCCAGGCCGTCGTGGTCGACGGTGAGCTCCGTGAGATGTCGGCGACGAGTCTGCTCCTGCTCAAACTGTTGGCCCGCAACCCCGGTCGCGTGGTCTCGCGGCAGGAGTTGCTCGCCGGTCTGCCCGGTGACAGCTCCGACACCCATGCGGTCGAGGTCGCCGTTGCTCGACTCCGTGCCGCACTCGGGGATTCGAAGATGGTGCAGACCGTCGTCAAGCGTGGTTACCGGCTCGCGGTCGACCTCGAGTACGACGCCGAAGACGAGTGAGAAGGAAGCGAGAACACATGCACGACAACCATGTACGGCTTCCGCACGGTGACCGGTTGCAGGGGTACAGCCCCGTCCTGGTCGCGCACGGGACCCGCAACCCGCACGGGGTCAACGTGATCGCCCAGATCGCCGAGGCCGTCAGCGCCCGCATCGGGCTCACCCGCACCGCATTCGTCGACGTCCTCGGACCGACGCCGAGCGAGGTCATCGCCGACCTGGAACGTCCGGCGGTGCTGGTGCCCGCGTTCCTCGCCTCGGGCTACCACGTCCGCAAGGACCTGCCCGAACACGTCGCGGCCGCCGGCCGGGCGGACACCGTCGTCACCCGGGCGCTGGGTCCCGATCCGGCCATCGCCTCGGTCGCCCGACTCCGGCTGGCCGAAGCGGGCTGGGAACCGGGCGACGCGGTCGTGCTCGCCGCCGCCGGGTCATCGGACGAGAGTGCCTGCGGGCAGGTTCATCTGGCCGCCCGGCAGCTGGAATCGCTGATCGGCGGACGGGTCGAGGTCGGGTTCATCACGACCGCGACCCCCACTGTGCCCGAGGCGGTCGAGCGGGCCCGGCGCACGGGACGGCGGGTCGTGATCGCCAGCCACCTCCTCGCCCCGGGCCTGTTCCATCAGCGCCTGAGCACCTACGGCGCGGACGCGGTCGCCGCACCCCTGGGGCCGGACCCCAGGATCGTCGACCTGATCGTCACGCGGATGCGTGCGGCCATCAGTCCGTACCGACGTGTGCCGGTCCCGCGCCACGTCTGAGCTGCCCCGCAAACCCACCCTTTTTCGGCATATTCAGCACCCTCCAAGGGGGTGGGTATGCCGAGAACAGGTGGGTTTGCGGGTCGGTCACGTGGCGGGGTCCCACCGGCACTCGCGCAGTCGGATTCGCCCGTCGGTGACCGGAACACCCTCCGCCCGCAGCCGTTCCAGCTGACGAGTCGCGAGATGCGGCGCCGGCCGGCCGCCGGCGGGCACCACACGGTGCCAGGGCAGGTCGGCCGAATCGGTCCGCATGATCCAGCCGACGATCCGCGGGCTCGACAACCCGGCCGCGGCGGCCAGGTCGCCGTAGGTGCTCACCTGGCCGGCCGGAATGGCCGACACGAGTGCACGGACCCGTTCGACCTGCTCCTCGGTGATGGCTGCCATCGTCGCCTCGACAGATGTCGTCGCTACAGCAGCGATCGGACCAGCGCGGCCGCGAGCCCGGGCTCGAGGAACGGCACCATGTGGCCGCAGTCGGCATGGTGGACGGTGACCTCGTCGCCGCGCTCGCTCGCGCACGCATCGAGGAAGGCCGGCCGCACGAACGGGGGCTGGACCTGGTCGGCGACCACCACGTGGGTGGGCACACCTGGCGGCGGAAGCACTGCGGGCCTAGCCATCTCGCTCCACGACGCCGCTGCGGCGGGTGCGCTCACCCGCCAGCCGACCCGGCCGCGCGGCCGGGGGACGAGGTGTTCGGCGAGTTCGGCCTCCATGAGCTGGTCGGGAACGGCGGCCCAGCCCTCCGCACGTTTCGCGGCGCGGGCGGTGTCGGCATCCGCGTAGTCCCAGTTGTCGAGACTGTCGGTGGCCACGTCGAGCGCGAATTCGGGGTCGAGGCCCTGCGCGGGGTCGAGCAGCACCAGCCCCTTCACCGCATCCGGGCGGCGGTTGGCCAGGTGCAACGCCAGCGCGCCACCGAACGAGTGACCCACGACGACCACCGGATGCTCATCGGCGGGGATGTGTTCGTCGATCACCGCGGACAACGCCCGCACCTGGTGCTCGATGCTCCATGGCGGTCGCCACGGGGACCGGCCGTGACCGATCAGATCCGGCGCGACGAGGCGCACGCCGGGGAGGTGATCGGTCAGCGCTGCCCAGCGGCGGCCGTGCCCGGTGAGTCCGTGGATCGCGAGAACCGCAGGACCGCTGCCGAAGACATGCGTGTTGAGAGCTGTCACCCGTCCATCCTGCCGTACGCCGCGCGGCGGACTCTGACACAGGTCGCGGGGACACAGGTCGCGGGCACGGCCGACGAGGCCGTCGGTGGGCCGTGATTCGATGGATGCATGAGTCGGAAACCGGGTGCCCAGACCCCGCGGAGCGCGCTGCGTGCGCGACTCGTCGCGGCCCCCGACCCGACGGACCGGCCCCGGCACTGGCCACCGTCCGTGGCGCAGGTGATCGACCCGCCCACGAGTCGGCCGGCGGACGAGGAGCAGGCGTGGCGCCCGGTGCGGGTGCACGGCGGCCCCGGGAGCGGGAAGACCGCACTGATCGTCGACGCCGCGGTCGCCCGCCTGCTCGACCCCGCCACCGATCCGGAGTCGGTCCTCGTCCTGGCGTCGAGCCGACGCGCCGCCGTCGCGCTCCGGGAGGAGATCACCCGGCGCGTCCTGTCCGCGGGCTCGAGCGGTCGCCGGGTGCTCGGCGGTGCGCTGCGCGAGCCGCTGGTGCGGACCGTGCACTCCTACGCCTTCGCGATCCTCCGCTTACAGGCGCAGGCCCACAACAATCCGCCGCCGCGCCTCATCACGGGGTCCGAACAGGACGTCGTCCTGCGTGAACTGCTCGCCGGTGACATCGAGGACGGCGCCGGGTACTGGCCTGCCCACCTACGGCCCGCGCTGGGCACCGACGGGTTCGCCCAGGCGTTGCGCGACCTGATGATGCGCGCCGCCGAACGCGGGGTGGGTCCGGAAGAGCTTGCCGCGCTGGGGCGTACGCACAAACGACCGGAGTGGGCCGCGGCCGCCCGGGCCTACGCGCAGTACGAGCAGAACATGCTGCTGCGCGGGGCGGTCGGGCTCGAGACCCCGGGGGCCTCGGCGCCCGCGGTCGACGCGGCCGAATTGATCGGGTCGGCCCTGTCGGCCTTCGCCACCGATCCCGACCTGCTGAGCGGCGAGCGTCGTCGTATCCGGCATCTGCTGGTCGATGACGCGCAGCATCTCGACCCGCAGGCGGCGCAGCTCATCACGCTGGTCGGCACCGGAACCCTCTCGACGATCATCGCCGCCGACACCGACCAGTCCGTGTTCGGATTCCGGGGTGCGAGTCCGCGATTCGCGGACGGGCTGGCCGAACCGGGCAGCCCGCTCGACATCCTGCTGGAACACGATCACCGCGCCCGGCCCGAGCTGTCCCGCCTCGGGCGCGCGATCGCCGCCCGGCTGCCCGGCGCTCGCCCGCACCCGTATCCCGACCCGGTGACGGATTCGGCCGACGCCGACCCGGGCGCGGCCGATGGGGGAGGCGCGGCCGCGGTGCGCGTGTACGGGTCTGCCGCGAAAGAGGCCACCGCCATCGCCGACCTCCTGCGGCGTGCGCATCTGTTCGACGGGGTCCCGTGGTCGCAGATGGCGGTCGTCGTCCGGTCGGTGTCACTGGCCCTGCCGCCGCTCCGACGCGCCTTCCGGTCCGCGGGCGTACCCCTGACGACGCCCGCGAGCGACCTGCCCCTGCATCGGCAACGAGCCGTCATCGGACTGATGCTGGTGCTGCGCGCCGTCGCCGCGCGGGCGGCCGCGGGAGCAGATGCCGACCTGCCCGACACCACCGACCCGGAGACCACCGACCTGTTCACCAGCGAGCTCTTCAGCACCGAGGACACGCTCACGTTGCTGTCCGGTCCGATCGGGGCGGCCGACCCGGGCTCGATGCGCCGTCTCCGACGCGGTGTGCGGCGTCTCGACGATGCCGATGACCCAGCAGGACAACCGGATTCGCTCACGTCGCTGACCCGCGCCATCCTCGACCCCGAGGTCGGCGCGCGCTATCGCCGACGGCTCACCGAGACCGAGGCGGCGCCGCTGGCCCGCGTGCTGGACGTCGTCGGTGCGGCCCAGCGGGTCCATGACGCGCGCCGCGGGATCGAGGAGACCCTGTGGGCGGCGTGGCAGGCCACGGGACTCGAGCGGCGGTGGGCGGCATCGGCGGTCCGCGGCGGCCCGGCCGGTGAACAGGCCGACCGCGACCTCGACGCGGTCATGGCGATGTTCGAATCCGCCGCGGATTTCACCGACACGCTGCCCGCGGCCGGGCCCGCCGGATTCGTGCACTACCTGTCCCAGTTGCAGATCCCGCGCGACAGCCGAACAGCCACCGCCGCAACCGAGTCGGTGACCGTGCTGTCCGCGCACGCCGCGGTGGGGCGGGAATGGGAGGTCGTCGCCGTCGCCGGGGTCCAGGACGGACTGTGGCCGTCGCTGCGCAGCCGGGGTGGCGTTCTCGCCACCGGGCAACTCGTCGACCTCCTCGACGGTATGGCCGCCGACGCCGTGGACACCGTCGCCCGTGGGGCGACGGCACTCGCCGACGAGCGCCGGCTCTTCCTCGTCGCCTGCACCAGGGCGCGAAGCCGGCTGCTCGTGACCGCGGTCGAGGACGGCAGCGGGGACGCCTCGCCGTCGCGGTTCATCACCGAGCTCGCAGATCTGGTGGGGGACAACGACGATCCGGCCGAGTCGGCCCGCGCCGAGGTACGGCTCGATCCAGGCGTCGACCGGGTGCTCTCGTTGCCGTCCCTCGTCGCGACACTTCGGTCGGCGGTGATCGCCGGCGTCGACGAACCCGATGCACCCCGGACGAAGGCCGCGGCGCGTCTGCTGGCCGAGCTCGCCGACTCCGACATCCCGGGTGCGCACCCGCGCGACTGGTTCGGGCTCGCCGCACCCAGCACCGACGATCCGCTGTGGACGCCGGAGTCGGGGGCGCTGACGCTCTCACCGTCGAATGTCGATGCACTGACCCGCTGTTCGCTGCGGTGGGTGCTCGAACGCAACGGCGGCCGCGACGGCGACGGCACCCCCGCGCTGACCGGCAGTCTCGTGCACACGCTCGTCCAGGCGGTGGCAGGCCAGCTCGACCCGGCTGAGGTGACGGCGGCGCTGCGCGGCATCTGGGAACGGGTCGACACCGGGGCGGGCTGGTACTCGGCTCGCGAACTCGAACGGGCCGAGGGCATGCTGGGGCACTTCCGGGAGTGGCTGCGCATCTCGCGTGCCGATCTCGAGGAGGTGGGCGTCGAATTGCCGATCGACGCAACCATTCCCGCGGCGTCGGGGCCGGATTCCGACGAGCCCGCGGTCCGTCTGCGCGGGCGTGTCGACCGCCTCGAGACCGATGGCGCCGGCCGCCCGGTCGTCGTCGACGTGAAGACCTCGAAGAACCCCATCACCAAGGCCGACGCCGACGAGCACGCGCAGATGGCGGCCTATCAGGTGGCGTTGGCGCACGGCGGCGTGCCCCAGTTCGGCGACGCCGCGCCGGGCGGCGCCCGACTGGTCTACGTGTCGACCGCGAACCGCAATTCCGGTGCGGCCGAGCGTGTTCAGTCGCCGCTCACGCCGGAGTTGCTAGACGAGTGGATCGGGGTGGTGCGTCGCGCGGCCCGGGCGAGTATCGGTCCGACGTACAGCGCGACGCCCAACCCGGGCTGTGTGCACTGCAACCTCACCACCAGCTGTCCGGCCCAGATCCCGGGGAAGGCGGTCACCGATGACTGACCTGCAGGATCGGACCGAACGGCCGATGGTCGGGGCGAAGTCGCTGGCCGCGGCGCTGGGTCTGCCCGATCCCACGCCCGAGCAGGTGGCCGTGATCGAGGCACCCATGGAGCCGATGCTCGTCGTCGCCGGAGCCGGGGCCGGCAAGACCGAGACGATGGCCTCACGCGTGGTGTGGCTGGTGGCCAACCAGCTCGTGGCCCCCGACGAGATCCTCGGACTCACCTTCACGCGCAAGGCCGCGAGCGAACTCGGCGCCCGCATCCGGCGTCGGCTCTCGATGCTTGCCGGGTCGCCGGCGCTGCGGAACTGGGATCCCGACGGCGCGTTGGCCGCCCGCCTGCGCGGCGCCGACCCCGAGGTGAGCACCTATCACGCCTACGCCGGCCGGTTGATCGCCGACTACGGGCTGCTGCTGCCGGTGGAACCGTCGTCGACGCTGCTCACCGAGACCGAGCTCTGGCAGCTCGCGTTCTCCCTCGTCTCCGCGTGGCCGGGCGAGCTGAACACCAAGAAGGTGCCGGCGAGTGTCACCGAGGCGGTGCTCAAGCTGTACGGCGAGATGTCCGAGCACCTCGTCGACATCGCCGACCTCGCGCAGGCGGGTTCGACGCTGTACGAACTCGTCGACACCCTCCCGAAGGGCCCCAAGCAGCGTGACAAACCGACCCAGGCGCTGCTGAAGGTCCAGGAGGTCATCGACGAACGTCGCGAGCTGATCCCGATGGTCATAGCGCTGGGCGAGACGATGCGCGCCCAGTCCGCGCTCGACTTCGGCAGCCAGATGTCGCTGGCGGCACGGCTGGTGGTGTCCAATTCCGAGGTCGTGACCGCCGAGCGCACCGCCTTCCGCGCGGTTCTCCTCGACGAGTACCAGGACACCGGCCACTCGCAACGGGTGTTGCTGTCGACCCTGTTCGGCGGGCACGGCCGCGCGCCGGTCGCGGTCACCTCGGTCGGCGACCCCATCCAGTCCATCTACGGGTGGCGTGGCGCCTCGGCGGCCAACCTGCCGCGGTTCGCGCGCGACTTCCCACGACCCGACGGGACCCCGGCCCGGCGCCTCGAACTGCTCACCAGCTGGCGCAACTCGGCCCAGGGCTTGCGGTTGGCGAATCAGATCTCCGCGGAGCTCCGACGCCGCGGTATCCCGGTCAGTGTGCTCCGGCCGCGTCCCGATGCCCCGGACGGAACGGCGTCGATCGCCCTGACCGAAACGGTTCTGGACGAACGGAACTGGATCGCCGACGCCATCGAGGAACGCTACCAGGCGGCCGAGGCCGCAGACGTCGCGCCGCCGACCACCGCGATCCTGGTGCGCCGCAACGAGGATTCGGCGCCGCTGGCCGCCGAGCTCGAGAGTCGGGGCATCCCCACCGAGGTGGTCGGCATCGGCGGGCTGCTGCACGTCCCGGAGATCGAGGACATCGTCGCGACCCTGCGCGTGATGGCCGACCCGATGGCCGGGACCGCGGTCATGCGTCTGCTCACCGGGGCCCGCTGGCGGCTCGGCGCCAAGGACCTCGCCGCGCTCTGGCGTCGGGCCACCAACCTGGCGGCGGAGAGCTTCGCCGAGGCGGGCGGGGTGGTCACCAGCAGGGAAGCGCTCGACGCCGCACTCGATGCGGTGCTGCCCACCGAGATCGTCGACCGGGCGGGCATCGCCGACGCCGTCGTCGACCCCGGCGAACCCACCGACTACAGCCCGGAGGGTTACGCCCGCATCCGGGCGTTCGGTGCGCAGTTGGAGTCACTGCGTCGGCGCATCGGACAACCGCTGCCCGAACTCGTCGCCGACGTGGAGAACACGATCGGGGTCGGCGTCGAGGCGCAGATCCGGGCGCGGCGCATGCGGGGTGCGATCACCGGACGCGAACACCTCGACGCCTTCGCCGACTACGTCAGTCATTACGCTGATCGTCCGGGAGCGAATCTGCCTGGACTGCTCGCCTTCCTGGATGCTGCCGAGACCATCGAGAAGGGTCTCGAACCGGGCCGCATCGAGGTGGCCGAACAGCGGGTGCAGATCCTCACCGTGCATGCGGCCAAGGGCCTGGAATGGGATGTCGTCGCGATCCCGCACCTGGCGAAGGGGATCTTCCCCAGCGCCAAGGCCGACACCACATGGTTGGGCAGTGCGCGCGAACTCCCGGCGGACCTGCGCGGCGATCTGGCGATCCCGGCCGAGGCGGCCGACGGTGCGCCGGAGGGGTTCCCGATCCTGAAGATCGACACCGTGGCCGACCGCAAGCAGCTCGAGGACGCCCTGACCGACCACAAGGCCGCGATCGGCGAACGGCGACTCGAGGAGGATCGCCGGTTGCTCTATGTGGCGCTCACCCGCGCCCGGCACGACCTGCTGATCTCGGCGCACCACTGGTCGGAGACCGGCGACAAACCCCGCGGCGGTTCGGATTTCTTCGACGAGTTGATGACCGGCATCGATGAGGCGATCGCCGACCCGAGCGTCGACTCGACCGGTCTGTCGATCGCGGTGCGGACGCCACCGCCCGAACCGGACAGCCCGAATCCGTTGGCCGAACGCGCGATCGCGGCGCCGTGGCCGCGTGATCCGCTCGCGGGCCGCCGCGACTCGGTACAGCGGGCGGCCGACCTGGTCGCCGACGCCATCGCCGGCCGCGCGGCGCCCGCGCTGTTCGACACACCTGCTGCCCAGTCCGGCCCCGCCGACGCCGAGACCCCCGCAACGCCACCGGCCGACCCCGCGGACGAGATCGGGGCGTGGGAGGCCGAGGTGTCGGCCCTGCTCGCCGAGCATCATCAGGCCAACCAGGCGCTCGTCGAGGTGTCGTTGCCGACCCATCTGTCCGTCAGTCAGCTGGTCGAACTGGACGCCGACGAGGCCGAGTTCGCTCGTCGGCTCCGCCGGCCCACCCCGTTCCGGCCCAACCCGATGGCCCGGCGCGGCACCGCGTTCCACGCCTGGGTGGAACGCTGGTTCGGGGCGACACGGCTCCTCGACATCGACGAACTGCCCGGCGCCGCCGACGCGACCGCGAGTCCCGACGCCGATCTCGAGGAATTGCGGGCCGCGTTCCTCTCCTCGCCCTGGGCGAATCGCAGCCCGACCGAGGTGGAGGTGCCCTTCGAGACCGTCATCGGCGGGATCGTCGTGCGCGGACGGATCGACGCGGTCTTCGCCGAGAAGGACGGTTCGTGGACGGTCGTGGACTGGAAGACCGGTGTGATCCCCGAACCCGCCCGCCGGGAATCACTCTTCATCCAGCTCGCCGCGTACCGCCTGGCGTGGGCGCAGCTGGCCGGGGTGGAGCCGACCAAGGTCCGCGCCGCGTTCCACTATGTGCGCGACGGGCACACCCTGGAGGCCGACGACCTGCCCGACGAGGCGACCCTCGCCGCGAAGCTGGCCCGCTGAGCGCGCCGGTGCCCCGGGACAGCTCCCGCCACATGCCTTGTGATGCCCCGAGGTGGGCTACATTGCAGCGTGTGAGCGAACTCGACGTGCGCGTGCGTGCCGGTGGCTAACCGTCTGCGCCGACGCTTCGGCGGTACCGAGCTGGCCAACCGGCCCGACCACGCACTGGTCGGCGTCGTCCGCATCCCCGAACTCCAGCAGAGCCCGAGCCGGGCGATCGGTCGGCGCGTCTTCTGGGCGACCCTGGCGCTGCTGTTCACCTCGGTCGTGGTCTGGCTGGATCGCGCCGGCTATCGCGATGCCCAGGACAACGAGCTGTCGTACCTGGACGCGCTCTACTACTCCGCGGTGACCCTCTCCACGACCGGCTACGGCGACATCACACCGATCACCCCGTTCGCCCGTTTCATCAACCTCGTCATCATCACGCCGTTGCGCGTGCTGTTCCTGATCGTGCTGATCGGTACCACCCTCGAGGTGCTCACCGAACGGTCGCGCCAGGCGCTCAAGATCCAGCGTTGGAGGAATACCGTGCGCAATCACACCGTGGTCATCGGCTACGGCACCAAGGGCCGCACCGCGGTGGACGCCATGCGGGGCGACGGCATCAAGCCCTCCGAGATCGTCGTCGTCGACGCGGACGCCACCGTGCTCGAGGCGGCCGCCTCCGACGGGCTGGTCACCGTGCGCGGCGACGCCACCAAGTCGGATGTGCTCCGCCTCGCCGGTGTCGCGCACGCCGCCAGCATCGTCGTCGCCACCAGCCGCGACGACACCGCGGTCCTCGCCACGCTCAC
The DNA here is from genome assembly GCF_023078355.1 of Gordonia hongkongensis. Lineage (NCBI taxonomy): Bacteria > Bacillati > Actinomycetota > Actinomycetes > Mycobacteriales > Gordoniaceae > Gordonia > Gordonia hongkongensis. The sequence continues at coordinate 3,805,092 of NZ_CP095552.1, read as the reverse complement.
CGCCCGCGAACTCAATCCGCGGGCGAAGATCGTCGCGTCGATCCGGGAGTCGGAGAACACCCACCTGATGCGCCAGTCCGGCGCCAACTCGGTGGTGGTGTCGTCGGAGACCGCCGGCCGCCTCCTCGGGATCGCGACGATGACCCCGTCGGTGGTCGAGGTGATCGAGGACCTCCTGACCCCGGATGCCGGCTACGCCATCGCCGAGCGCGAGGTCGACCCGACCGAGACCGGCGGATCGCCCGCCCACACCCGCGACATCGTCCTGGGTGTTGTGCGGAACGGTGTGCTGCACCGCGTCGACGACAGCGAGGTCGAACAGATCGAAGTCGGTGACCGGCTGCTGTACGTCCGCACCAACCCCAACGACGACTGATCGTTCCGTCATCGAGAAAGGCCGTGTCACCGTGCATTTCGACATGCCCCAGCCGCCGCTGCTGTCGCGGGCGGTGTTCGACCGGGCGGACGCGATCCGCGACGACGCCGAGCGGATGGCCGCCGGCTGGCCGACGGCCAAGGTGCTGTTGATCGACGCGGCCGGCCGCTACCCGGTCACCGATTCCGGTGCGCTGCACTGGGTTGCGGCTCCGACCGTGGCCGAGGCGCCGCCGGGGGATGCGGTGATCCTCGGCTTCGACGGGTCGGGCGGCGCCGGTGGAGCCGACCTGTGGACGCGCCGGGTGGACCACATCGACGGACCGACCGATGACGCCCGACGCGGTGCGACGCGACTGTCCGCCGACGAGGCGGGGCTCCTCGCGACCGCCCTGGGAATCCTGAACTGGCATGCGACCGCGAGTCATTCACCGGTCGACGGTTCCGTCACCCGGCCGGCCCGCGGTGGTTGGGTCCGGCGCAGTGTGGATTCCGGCCGCGACGAGTTCCCGCGGACCGACCCGGCGATCATCACCGTCGTCCACGACGGCGCCGATCGCATCCTGCTCGGCCGCCAGTCGGTGTGGCCGCAGGGTTGGTATTCGACGCTGGCCGGCTTCGTCGAGCCGGGGGAGTCGCTCGAACAGTGCGTCCTGCGCGAGGTGTACGAAGAGGTCGGGATCGTGGTGCGGGAACCGCGCTACCTCGGCAGTCAGCCGTGGCCGTTCCCGCGGTCGCTGATGCTGGGATTCGCCGCACTCGGCGACCCGGCCGACGAGTTGGCGTTCCTCGACGGCGAGATCGGCGATGCGCAGTGGTTCCACCGCGACGAGGTCCGGGCGGCGCTGGCCCGGGGCGACGGCTGGTCCCGCGCCGAGGCGCCGGGTTCCGACGACGCCGACCGTCTGCGCCTCCCCGGATCGATCTCCATCGCTCGTTCGATGATCGAGGCCTGGGCGGCCTCTGGTCCCTGATCCGAAAGAACCACAAAACCCTGCTGCGTGGGGTGCAAGCGATGCCTTCCCTCTGCTCCCTGAGCAGCCTATGAGGGTTTGTGTCAACAGGGTCCTGTGGTGGGTGTGGGCGTGGGTGTTCGGCCCGGCGGCCGGTTGGCGTGTCGGGATGGGTGCGTGGTGGGGGGTTCGGGTTGGCCGGGGTCGTGCCTGGCGCGGGCTCTACCTAGCGTTCAAACGGGTTGGTACCCAACAGCCTTCATTCGAGCTTGGTTCGCGCCGGGGGTGGGGACTGCTCAGGCTCAGGGTCGGGCTTGTGTGCCCAAGGTGCAGCGAGCTTGTCCCGGCCGGAGGGTGTGTGAACCGTCCTGGATCGGATGGAGACCTCGTTTAGGCCACCGCCATCTCGGAGGTGGCTGTCTCACGGTAGCGCCTCTCGTACTCAATGGGCGGGCAGTAGCCGATCGATGAGTGCAGCCGCTCGGTGTTGTACCAGTGCACCCAGGCGGCGGTCTCGCGCTCGACTTCTGCGCGCCCGGTCCACGATCGCTGGCGCTCGATCAGTTCGGTCTTGTACAACCCGATGGCTGATTCCATCAACGCATTGTCGAGTGCATCGCCGACCGACCCGATCGATCCGGCCAAGCCGGAGTCGCGTAATGCTTCGGTGAACGCCAGCGCTGTGTACTGACTTCCGGCATCGCTGTGATGAATCAAACCTGTTGCAGTGAACGAGAAGTCGGTTCTACGTCGGGTGAACAAGGCCTGTTCGAGAACGCTGGTCACCAACGGTGTCGACTTGCTCGTCATCACCCGCCACCCGAGGATTCGACGCGAGTACACATCGACGAGAAACGCGGTGTAAACGAACCCTGCCAGGGTCCAGCAGTAGGTGAAATCAGCCACCCACCACTGATCTGGCCTGGCCGGCAATGACCACTTGCGCTCCACCAGATCAGGATGCCGCGGCGCGCGATCATCGCGCTGGGTCGTGATCGTGCGATGTTTTCCGCGGGTGACTCCGGCGATCCCGCAGATCCCCATCAGTCGGCCCACCTGATCACGGCCCATCTCACGGCCCTCGCGGCGCATCGTGTGCCAGATTTTGCGGACGCCGTACACGCCACGATTGCGATGAAACGCCTGGTAGACCGCGTGAGCGTCGTACGCCTCGGCCAATCGTGTCACCGAGACCGGACCCGCTTGCGTGCGGGCGTAGTAGGTGGACGGGGCGATCTGCACGCCGTGCTCAGTGAGCACTCGGCAGATCGGGGCGACCCCGAACCGACCCTTGTGAGCGTCGATGTAATCAACGATCACCGCAGTCGGCGGTCGACCTCCGCCGCGGCGAAAAACGCCGACGCTGTCTTCAAAATCTCATTGGCCCTTCGCAATTCAGCGTTCTCCTTGCGAAGCGCCGCCAACTCGGCGTCCTGCTCGCCCACCGTCATCGTTCCCCGCGCAGTCACGATCGGCCGGTCCTTCTCGATCCAGTTCCGCAACGTCGCCTGGTTGATATCGAGCAATGCGCCCACGTGTTTCCGGGCGGCGAGCTTTCCGCCGCCATGCTCGGCGAGGTGGTCGTGATACATCCTCACAGCCCGCTCACGCGTCTCTGGATCAAACTTCCTCAGTGCACCCATACCGGCATTCTCCTGGTGAGATCACGGTCTCCACCAGACCCAGGACGGTTCAGTGAGGGGTCAGGCGGCGGTCCTTTCGGCGGGGCGGGTACGGCCGGCAGCGATGTCGGGGTTCCACGGCGTGGCGGTGGTGATGACGACGAACAGTTGCCGCAGCAGGGCGGCAGCGATCGCTACTCGGGCCTGGTTGGGGTTGAGCTGGTTGGCCTCTCGGCTGGTCAGGTGCCGGTAACGGGCGGCGTACACCTCGTTGTGGGTGAGCGCGGCGAACGCCGCCCGCCACGCCGCGACCCGCAACAGCGGCCGGCCACGCCCGCTGATGCGGGTGGTGCCGCGGTAGCTGCCGGAGGAGTTCTCCCGCGGGCACAGCCCGGCGTGTTTGACCACCGCGCGGGCGGAATCGAAACGGGTCAGGTCCCCGGTTTCGGCGAGGATCGCCGCGACCGAGACCACCGAAACCCCCGGGATGGACTCGGCGAGGGCGCGTAGGCCCAGCCTGTCGCTTGCCAGGTTCATGGGACCACCTGGTTGCCAGAGGGTAGGGACCACCGTGGCGCGTTATTGAGGATGCGTGCTGTCGGTGTCGGCGTCAACTGTTCCGGGTCGGGTGCGTTGTCGGTAGGAGGGTCCTTCGACGACGAGGGTGTGGGCGTTGGAGGTCAGTCGGTCGATCGCTGATTGGGCGAGTAGGGTGTCGGCGGTCATCGTCAGCCACTCCGATGGCTCTCTGTTCGAAGTGACAATCGTGGTCTTCTTTTTGTGCCTCTCGACGACCAGTTCGTAGAAGTCGTTGGTCTCGGTAGCATCGAGCGGCCGTAGCGCGAAGTCATCGATGATGAGCACGTCGATCGCGGTCAGCCGGCGAATCTCCGCCTCGACAGTGTTGTCCAATCTGGCCGCTCGTAATCGCGTGAACAGCTTGTCGGACCGTGCGAACAGGACACTGTGTCGACGGCGGATTGCCATGTGCCCCAGTGCTGTTGCTAGATGCGTCTTGCCCACTCCAACTGGACCCAGAATGATCGCGGACTGTTGGTTGTCGAGAAACCGCAGCGACGTCAGGTCCCCGAGCAGGGTGCGGTCGTAGTGCAGATCGTCGAGCGCGTTCCAGGTATCGAACGCCATTACCGGATCTAGTCCTGCCTTGGTGGCACGCAAGGTGGCAGAACGGGATTCACGTCGGTTCACTTCGTCGGCGAGAAGTACTTCGAGGAATCCGAGGTGGCTGAGTTTGTGTTGGCGGGCCAGGGCTGCGCGTTCGGGCAGTGTGTCGGCCAACGCCCCGAGTTTGAGGGCTTTCAGTAGTCGGATCATGTCGGCGCCGACCGGTTCGGTGGCGTTGTTGCGGGTAGCGGCGTTCATCAAGGGGTCTCCGTGTTCTCGTATCCGTCGGTGTCCACGACGACGGATAGTGCGGGTGTGTTTGTGGCAGTGTTGAATTCGGACGGGTCACGCATAAACCGTGATGTGTTGTGTCCAACTGCTTTCGGTAGTTCCGGCGAGGTCGTCTCGGTGGCGCGTTCGAGCATGGAGGAAATCTTGGTGACCGAGACGACGTCGAGATCCAGTGACAGTGAGCAGGCGCGCTCGACCCGCTCGGCTCCGTAGCGGCGGATGAGCCCCTGCAGCCGGTAGACGCTGCGGATCCGCGTCCACGGCAGCGGATCATCGAGGATTCGTTCGGCGTAGATACCGATGTTTGGTCCGTGGGCGGTGCACTTGGCGATCAGGGAGGTGACATCGCGGAGTGCGTAGTCTGACTTGTGTTCGGGCAGGTCGCTGCGGTCGGTGCTTCGGCCACCCGGTGGTCTGCGTGGGTGAACCTTCACCAATATGCCGCGGTGGTAGAACTTCACCAGTTCGGTGTCTGCGCGCACCGACAGCGTCGAGCCGATCCACTGCTGTGGCAGCGAATACAGTGCCCTACCGACCTCTGCGTGGAAGTCGCGATGAACTTTGACTTCTTTGAAGACCGGTACATCGTAGACCGCCGGCACCGGCAACAGCACCGACAATTCGGTGTCGTCGAAGACCTCCAGCGGCCGCGCGCACGTGGTGCCGTGAATCCTCTTTCCCGCCGTGTTCGTGCACCAATGCACAACGGCTTCTTGCGCTTGGGTGAGGTTGGTGAAATGTTCACCGGCCCAGAAGTTGTTGCGCACATACTGCACGACCCGTTCTACACGGGGCTTGTCTTTCGGTGACCGGACCCGCGCGGGGTCGGTGATGAAACCGACGTGGCCGCTGTAGTCGAGCCAGCCATCGCTGAAACGCGGATTGATCGGATCTGCGGTAATCACTACAGGTTTGAGATTGTCCGGGATCAGGACAGCAAACACTCCGCCGAAGAACTTCCATGCCGCCTCGCATCCGGCGATCACCGCGACGAGTGTCTGCGAGTACGTCAGCCACACGAACATGTGTCGGCTGTAGACGGCGGTGAAGATCAGGGCGTGGACCTTGCGGGTCCGACCATCCTCGGGATCGGTGAGCATCCCCAGATACCCGAAATCGACCTGGCACTCGATACCCGGTTCGCCGTCGACGACCCGGACGGTGAGGTCCGTGCGACCAAACCCACACCGTTCGGTGGCGAACCGGTGCAGTGTCCTGTACGGCACCGTGCAGCCCTGACGGGCAAGCAGCACCTCGATTTTCGTAATCGTCAACGGCTTCTGTTCACCGTCCCCTGCCACCCACCTGGTGATCTGCTCCTCATGTGGGAGCAACCGTTCCCACGCTGTGCCGAGCCCGTGGGGTCGGTCAGGACGGACGATGTCGACGACCGCTGCGATCAACTCGTCGTCGATGTCGGCTGCGGTGTCGCCTCGGTTCAAGCCGGCCGACTGAGCGGCAACGACGTAGCGTCGGACGGTCTTGCGGTCCACGCCGGCGTGCTCTGCGATCGTGCGTAACCCAGGCGACGGCAGAGCGGCCGTCCCGAGCCACAGTCGCAATACTTCTCTGATCTCGTTCACACTGATCTCCCGAAAAGCCATGCCGTCGACCTCCGCGACCTCGATTGAGCTGTCACAGACGATCGAACGAGCAAACGACGAGACCACCGACAAGGCGCGCCGGTGGTCCCATAACTGGCAATCCAGGTGGTCCCATCACCCTGGCAAAAATCAGCTCACAGTGGTCCCATGCTCATGGCAGACGACACCCAGCCCGGTGAGGACCTCGATCATGAGGTGTTCGACCTGCTCGCAGGCGGTGCGGGCGTGCCCGAAATCGTCGAGAGCGTAGCGGGCCCGTTCCAACGCACCAGCCTCGCCGGTGATCGTGGTCTCGGTCGCGAAGGCGGCGTCGACGAGTGCGACCAGGATGCGGGTGGTGACCCGACGCCCACCCCAGCGGGGCAGCTCGGCGCGCACCTGCTCCCGTAGCCACGCCACCGCCTGGTCGCGGCTGCTCTGGGCGGTCAGGGGTGTCGGGTCAGCGCCGATGACGGCCATCGCGGCCAGCCAGGTCACCGATTTGAACGGCTGCCCGGCGCAGTCGAGCGCTTCTGGCCAGCTGCTCTCGAGCAGATCGCGGGCTTGTTGTTGGGCTGCGCTACGGCGGGTGAGTTGCTGGGATCGGCGCACACCGAGGTGGCGTAGCCTGCTCCATTGCTCGTCGGCGTGTTCGGGTAGGTAGAGGTGGAGTTGGGTGGTCAACCGTGCGATCAGCAGGGCGTCTTTGTCGTCGGATTTGTCGTGGGTGAAGTCTTCGGTCTCCCGGGCGCGAGAGACGGCGATCGGTTGCACGCACACCATCTGCACCCCGACCGCAGCGGTGAGGTCTCGGACGGTTTTCCAGCGATGCCCGGTCGGTTCACACGCGATGACGATGCCGGCAAACCCCGCAGCAGCAGCGGCGGTACGGCTCCACTCGATCGCGGTGGCCAACTGTGGTGGCGCGCAGTGAAACGTGCGGCGCGCCACGATGCGGGAGTCGTGATCGACCACCGCGACGACCTGTTTGTTCGATGCCAGATCGATCGCTGCGACCGCGTGGTCGCGGCGCACGATCCCCCGGAACCGGGTCAACCGATCGTTCCGACGCTTGTCACCTCGACTCAAACGACTAGCCTTAGACATTGACATCCTCCTTTTGTGGTTGGGATAACCAAGCCCCTTATGACCACATCAGGAGGATGTCCCAGTTACCAAAGCCCTTCCAGCTATTACTAGGTGCGAGGAGCGTTAGCGACGAGCCTCGAAGGGTTGGCGACGCATCTCACCAGGACCCTTCGTGACGGCCTCCGCAAGCTCCGGCCTCCTCAGGGAGCAGTGGTTGGGGCCCGCTCCGAGCCACAACGAGTTCTCTCGCAGTCCACAACGGCCGTCAGGCCGCAGCTACTGAGGTGCGAGGAGCAAAGCGACGACGGCTCCCCGCCCCCTAAGGTGCGAGGAGCGCAAGCCGCCGGGCCGAGCAAGCGAGGAAGGAGCGCGTCGAGGTCGACGAGCCACGAAGGGCCCGGCGAGCTGACCCGGAAACGGACTCAGACGCCCAGCTTCGCCTTCACGTCGGCGATCGACGGGTTGGTGGCGGTGGTGCCGTCGGCGTAGAGGACGGTCGGGACGACATGGTTGCCGCCGTTCACGCTGCCCACGAATTCGGCGGCGTCCGGGTTCAGCTCGATGTCGATCTCCTGCCAGCTGATACCGCTGCTCTTGAGGCCGCGCTTGAGGCGCGCGCAGAAGCCGCACCACGACGTGGTGTACATGGTCAGCTCACCGGAGTCGGAGGTGCGGGCGCCGGCCTCGTCGTCGATCACGTTGCTCATGGGTCCCATAACACCATGTCCGGGCCTGCTGTTCCCGTCCGCGTTGTTCGCCTGCCGGCGGCGTCGGTGGTTGGTGACATAGTGGACGCCGTGCCTCATCCGACTTCTGCCGCGAAACCCGAGTCCCCGCGTCGTGCTGCGGTGTCGGCGAGTGGTGGCGCGGTCGAGGGACTCGACCCCGAGCAGAGCGCCGCAGTCCTGGCGCCGCGCGGACCGGTGTGCGTGCTGGCCGGGGCGGGCACGGGCAAGACCCGGACCGTCACCAGGCGCATCGCCCACCTCGTCGACACCGGCCAGGTCAATCCCGGCCAGGTCCTGGCGGTCACCTTCACCGCCCGCGCCGCCGGCGAGATGCGCACCCGCCTGCGCAGTCTCGGTGTCGGCGGTACGGGGGGCAGCGTCGCGGCCCAGACCTTCCACGCGGCCGCCATGCGTCAGCTGCGGTACTTCTGGCCGCGTGCCTTCGGTGACGCCCGGTGGGAGCTCCTGGACAACAAGTTCCCGCTCATCTCGCGGGCGGCTCGCCGCTCCGGCCTCGACACCTCGACCGACACGCTGCGAGACCTGTCGTCGGAGATCGAGTGGGCCAAGGCCTCGCTGATCTCACCGGAGAACTACGTCGAGGCGGTCGGCCGGCTCGGCCGCGAGTCCCCGGCACCGCCGCCGAAGGTCGCGGCCGTGTACGGGCACTACGAGGACGCCAAGGTCTCGCCCGACGGGGACCGGTTGCTCGATTTCGACGACATGCTCATCTACATGACCCAGATCCTCACCGTCGAACCGGGCGCCGCGGACGAATTCCGTTCGCGGTACCGGTGTTTCGTCGTCGACGAGTACCAGGACGTGACGCCGGTGCAGCAGGGTCTGCTGGACGCCTGGCTCGGGGAACGCGACGACCTGACGGTCGTCGGTGACGCCAACCAGACGATCTACACGTTCACCGGTGCCTCGCCGAACCATCTCTTGGATTTCAGTCGCCGGTTCCCGGAGGCCACGGTCGTCCGTCTCGAGCGCGACTACCGGTCCACCCCGCAGGTCGTCGATCTGGCGAACCGCGTCATCGGCGCCGCCCGGGGGCGCATCGCGGGAACCCGCCTGCAGCTCATCGGACAGCGCCCGCCCGGGCCGGCGCCGCAGTTCGCCGAGTACGACGACGAGCCCGCCGCCGCGACGGCGATCGCCATCGAGATCAAACACCTCATCAGATCGGGGGTCGCGCCCGCCGAGATCGCGATCCTGTACCGCGTCAACGCACAGTCCGAGAACTACGAGCAGGCCCTGACCGAGGTGGGCATCCCGTACCAGGTGCGCGGCGGCGAGGCGTTCTTCGCGCGCACCGAGGTCCGGCAGGCCATGCGGCAGCTCGCGACGGTCGCTGGCCGCGAGGTCAGACCCGACGTGGAGCTCCTCGACGTCGTACGCGCGGTGCTGGGCGAGCTGGGTCTCAGCGAGGAGCAGCCGTCCGGTGCGCAGGCGCGCAGCCGGTGGGAATCACTGAAAGCGCTGGTCCAGCTGACCGAGGACATGGTCGCCGAGAACCCGGAACTGACGCTGCCGCAACTGTCGGCCGAACTCGCCGCCCGCGCCGAGGCGCGCCATCCCCCGACGGTGCAGGGCGTGACGTTGTCGTCGCTGCACGCGGCCAAGGGACTCGAGTGGGATGCGGTGTTCCTCGTCGGACTCACCGACGGGTCGCTGCCCATCAGCCAGGCGATCAAGGGGTCCTGGGAAGAGGTCGAGGAAGAGCGGCGACTGTTCTATGTCGGAGTGACGCGTGCCCGCGAGCACCTGCACCTGTCGTGGGCCCTGGCCCGCAACGAGGGCGGCCGTGCCCGGCGTCGCTCGCGGTTCCTCGCCGACCTCGTGCCCGACGACTCGCCCGCGTCGCCGATCGCGAAGGAGCGCGCGCCCCGCCGCGGACCGACCTGCCGGGTCTGCGGTTCCCGGTTGATGGATTCGACCGCGACGCTGCTCGGTCGCTGCGCCGGGTGCCCGTCGGATCTGGACGAAGGACTGCTGGTCTCGCTCAAGGAGTGGCGTCGCGAGCGGGCCCAGGAGAAAAAGGTGCCGGCCTTCGTCGTCTTCTCCGACAAGACCCTCACCGCGATCGCCGAGCAACGACCGACCGATACCGCTGCGCTGGTGGCGATCTCGGGAATCGGGGCGAAGAAGGTCGACGAGTACGGCGCCGAGATCATCGAACTCGTCGAAACCGCAGGTCAAAAATAGGTTGTGCGGGTTTCGGCCCAGCGTCTACTCTGAGTCCCGTCAGTACGGGGATGGGTTGTGTGCGTCCGTCACACCGGCCCGCCACAGTCACCGACGACCGACACGAACGCGGAAAGCCACGAGACCAGAAGGGAGTGGATCAGTGAACGGAATCACCGTGAGCCAGGCCGGCATCTGCCAGTCTGCGGCGAACCTGAGAGCAGCCGACACGTATGCGCCGAAATTGCATGCGCTGAAGCCGAATCAGCCCGCCATCGCGCGTACCGGTCGCACCCGCTCCTGGATGCCGGTCGCCCGAGCGTGCACGAGCTTTGCACGCCCGGTCGCCGTCCCGGCGGCGGCCCTGCACCTGGCAGCCGAAGCGCGCGTCGCGCGAATCGCACCGCCCGCAGCAGCAGTAGCACCCGCGCCGCGTCGGTTCCCCGTTCTGTTCCGAAGTTCCCGGAGTTAGATCTCCGAGACATTCCGGGCCACGGGCGAATCGCAGAGGCGACACCCGTGGCCCTCTTTTTTCTGTCACCGAATCTCCACCCCGATCCAGGGGTCTCGGACACAGAGCCACATCGAGGACTCGGGTTCAACACCCCAAACGAGCAGATGTGGAGAAACCAATGACTGTCGAATGCGTCCTCGAGTCCTGTATGTCGGCGGACCGCGCAGCGACCGCCCGGCTCGACCTGCCCTGCCAGATCGCCGACGCAGATCTGTGGTTCGCCGAAGACCCCCGTGACCTCGAGCGTGCCAAGGCCATGTGCGCCGAATGCCCGTTGCGGGCCCAGTGCCTGCAGGCCGCACTCGATCGATCCGAGCCCTGGGGGGTCTGGGGAGGCGAGATCTTCGAGCGCGGAGCCGTCATCGCACGCAAGCGTCCCCGCGGTCGCCCGCGTAAGAACGTTGCATGACAACAAAACCGACGCCGCGAGCAGAAATGCTCGCGGCGTCGGTGTCGTGTCTGCGAGGTGGTGTCAGTCGCCCAGGCCGGGGACCCACTCCTCCATGATGGCCCGGTACGGGGCATGCGCCTCGAGCTGCGAGGCGATGCCGACGCAGCCCCCGAGTACGCGGAAGACCATCACGAAACGCTTGGGCACGTTCAGGTTTCGTGACGTCTTGTACACCTCGCCGCGAACATCGGTGGCCTTGCCCGCGGCCCGCTGCATCCACTTCCGGGTGAAGTGGAACGACTCGCTGTAGAGCGGATCGACGTAGGGACGCAGGTAGGCCTCGAGGTCGGCACTCGTCACCTTGTTCGCGTGGGACGGGCGGATGAACTCGGCGGAGATCATGAGTTCTTTGAGTTCGTCGTACTTCTTGTCCCGCGCCAGACGGAGAATCGGTCCGGTCTCGGGCGGGAGGCCTTCCGGATAGTGGCCGACCGCACCGAAGTCGAGTACGCCGAACCGCCCGTCGGTGGCCCGGAAGAAGTTGCCCGGATGCGGATCGCCGTGGAGGAGTCCGACCCGGTACGGCGAGCCGACCTCGAATTCGGCCATCTTCGCGGCGGCGTCGTCGCGGGTCTGCTGGTCCCCGGTGGTGATGATCTTCGACAGCGGGACGCCGTCGACCCACTCCGAGACGACGACCTTGGGTGCACTCGCGACGACCTTGGGGATGAGGAAGTCGGGATGGCCGTCGTAGGCCTTGGCGAAGGCGCGCTGATTGTCGGCCTCGCCGAGGTAATCGAGCTCGGCCTCGGTCCGGTCGATGAGTTCGTCCATCATCGCCTTGACGTCGGTGCCGGGGGACAGGCGCTGCAGGAGTCCGGACATGCGGGACAGGGTCTTCAGATCGGCCTTCAGTGCGTGGTCGGCCCCGGGGTACTGGACCTTGACCGCGACCTCACGGCCGTCCGACCAGATTCCTTTGTGTACTTGTCCGATCGACGCCGATGCCGCGGGCTCGTCGGAGAATTCCCGGAAACGCTCGCGCCACCGGGTGCCGAGCTGCTGGTCGAGCACCTTGTGGACCTTCGCGGCCGGCATGGGCGGGGCGTCGGCCTGCAACTTGGTGAGCGCTTCGCGGAACGGCTCGCCGAACTCGTCGGGGATCGCGGCTTCCATGATCGAGAGCGCCTGCCCGACCTTCATGGCGCCGCCCTTGAGTTCGCCGAGAACGGCGAACAGTTGTTCGGCGGACTTCTCCAGGAGCTCCTGGTTGACCTCGTCCTTGTCCCTTCCGACCATGCGCTTGCCGAAACCGGCAGCAGCCCGCCCGGCCATACCGATCGGAAGAGAGGCCAGTTTCGCGTTGCGGCGACCCTGTCCTTTGGTGATGTCGGTCATAGCATCCTTTCCGCGTCACACAATAGACGACCTGGCTTGCTGATCCGGTGCGGGACGACAATCGCAGGCCGGGTGCGGCGACCATTGTCTGATGTCCAGCCGCGTCGGGTCATCTCGGAATTCCAACACATGGTCGAGCAGCTGCGGATCGGGTCGTGGCTCCACATGCGGCCGGTCGCGTACGGCCTCCACCAATTGCTCGATCTGCGAGTGGGCCATCGCGGCGGTCATCGCCACCACGGCCGGGCTCGCCTGACCCGACGTCCGGATCAGCTGGACGGCCAGGGCCGGCCAGTCCGGGTCCGCGTCGGACCGGTGACGGTCCGCGCACATGAGGCAACTCGACAGTCCGGGGAGCACCAGCGGGCCGACGATGCCCACCCCGTCGCGGACCCGGACCAGCAGATGGGGTATCCGGGCCCGGGTCAGTGCGAACACCACCCGCGGATCGTGGACGACGAAGTCGGTCAGGATCACCAGGTCGGTGTCGACGGCATCGAGCGTCCCGTCGGGTAGCCGCCGCATCGTCCGTCGAGCTGACAAACCCATGCTGCGCAACGAATTCGACAGCTGTTCGCTGATCGGCCCCTGGCCATGGATCAGGATGTGGAACTCCGCGGCCGTGGGCGGGCGGTCGACAACCGCTCGGCCGGCCGACACCAGACTGCTCAGGACCAGATCGAGGTCGTCGTCGTGGAGGCCGGCCCGTCGGGCGCGGCGAGCGAAGGTGTCCGCCGTGCACGGATCCTCCAACGATCGAAGCAGCCCGGCGACGGAATACGCCGACACCGAGGCGTCGAAGTCGAGGAGCAGGCTGTCGGCCGGATCGATGCCCACGCGGACCGAGTTGCCCGGCTGGACGATGACGGGCGTCCCCGGGAGCAGCCGCGGGACCGCGGGCGGAACAGCGCAGGGGGACACCGAGATGGCGCTGGAACTCGTCCGGGCTGGCGACATGCGGCAACTCTGCCAGCCGAACGCCGTCGCGGGCGCTCGGCGAGCAGGTTATCCACAGCATGGCGTGTTCCACCGGTGGTGTGGATTCCTACGATCCGCCTCGTGCCGATTCGCCGCCGTCATCGTTACGGGACTCGTCGGTGGCGTCGCGCGCCTTCTCCTCGGCGATGGTCTTCTCGAGCTGTGCGATCGGGTCGTCGAGGTCGTCGCCGCCCAGGAGCCGGTCGATGAAACCCGCAGGGTTGTCGAGGTCGTCGGCATCCGGCAGCAGATCAGGGTGTGCCCACACGCCGTCCCTGGTCGCGACGTCGGTGGCCTCCAGCGCGCGGCGCCACAGCTCCGACGCCTCGCGGACCTTGCGGGGCCGAAGCTCGAGACCGACGAGGGTTGCGAATGTCTGCTCGGCCGGCCCGCCCGACGCGCGCCGACGCCGCATGGTCTCGGTGAGTGCCCCGGTACTCGGGATCCGGTCGCCGAGCGCTCGGGTCACGACCTGCTCCACCCAGCCCTCGATCAGGGCGAGGAGGGTCTCGAGACGGCCGAGGGCCGCTTTCTGCTCAGGTGTCGTGGTCGGCTCGAACGACGTCGACGAACTGATGATCTCCTCGAGTTTCGAAGGGTCGGAGAGCAATTGGGTCGGGTCGATCCCGGCGGTGGCGTCGGTGATACCGCTGAAATCGATACTGATGCCGCGGGCGTATTCCTCGACGGTGGTCAGCAACCGCTGACGCAGCCAGCCGACGTGGGTGAACAGGCGCACATGGGCGGCCTCGCGCGCGGCGAGGAAGACGATGATCTCCTGCGCCGGCTGCTCCAGACCCTCGGCGAACTTGGCGATCGCCTCGGGGAGCAGGACGGCGATCCCCTCGGGCGCCAGCGGCAGCCCGACGTCGGTCGACGTCAGCACCTCCTTGGCGAGCTGACCGAGCCCCTGTCCGAGCTGGGTGCCGAACGCCATGCCGCTCATCTGGGTCAGCATCCCGATCATCGGGCCGGCGAACTGGGCCGCCTCGGCGGGGAGGTTGTCCTGCCAGGTCCGGGCCAGCTGCTCGGCGACCGGGTCGCACAAACCCTTCCACGTGTCCATCGACTCCTCGAGCCATTGGACCGGTGTCCACGCCACCGTCTGGGTGACGCCGCTGGGGAAATTCGTCGCGTCGTCGAGCCAGACGTCGGCGAGCCGGACCGCGTCGGCCGAGGCCGAGATCTCCTTCTCGAGGATCGGGGTGAACGAACCGATCTGCTGGCGGGCGAGATTGGTCGCGACCGAGTAGTTCACCGGACCGTTTCCGCCACCCGCCATGCCCGCGCCCATACCGCTGAACATGTTGCCCAGTTGCGAGAACATCTGGCCGATCATGTTGGGATCGAACTTCGAGGGGTCGAAGTCGCCGCCGGGACCGCCGCCGAACCCCTGCCCGCCCCCGAATCCGAACGGGTTGGCCCCGCCGAACGGGTTGCCACCGGGATTGTCGCCCGGCTTGTTCTTGTCACCGCTGTTCTTGTCGCGGTCGTCATCGCCGTCACCGGACGACGAGAAGCCGAAGGGCAGATCACTCATGGGTTCCACCGTACCGCCCGGTGAGGCCCGCAAACGGCGACGACTGTTCGCCCTGCGCGTAGCCGGCTCATGGTCGCCGGCGCAGCCGACTCGTGGTCGCTGCGGGGCACTATCGTGTGCGGAATGAGTTCGAGCCCCCGATTCCGGAGAATCGCCGCGGCCGCGGTCTCCACCGTGGTCCTGCTGGCGTTGCTGGTGCTCGGCACGCAGGTGCAGGTGCCCTACGCCGCGCTCGGGCCCGGACCCACGCTCAACACCCTCGGTACGACAAAGGTGGAGGACGACGGGGCGGTGGTGGAGCGCAAGGTCGTGCAGATCGACGGTGCGCCGACCGATCCGACGACCGGCCACCTCAACCTCACCACCGTCTCGGTGCGGGACGGGATCTCGCTGTTCGACGCCCTGGGCATGTGGGTGTCGGGCACCTACTCGCTCACGCCGCGCGACCAGGTCTATCCGCCCGACCGCACCACCGAGCAGGTTCAGGAGGAGAACGCGCAGCAGATGACGGGGTCCGAGGAGAACGCGACGGTCGCCGCGCTCCGTTACCTCGATCGTCCCACCGCGTTGCGCATCGCGAGCGTCGCACCCGACGGGCCCGCGGTCGACGTGCTGCGCGCCGGCGACGAGGTCGTGGCGGCCGGCGGCGTGCCTGTGGAAACGGGTGAACAGCTGCGGAAGGTCGTCGGCGACAATCCGCCGGGGACCGTCCTGCCCATCGAGATCGTCCGCGCCGGTGCCCGGCAGACCGTGTCGGTGACCCTCGGCACGCATCCGGCCGACTCCGAGGCCGGGTATCTGGGCGTCGTTCCGGAGGTGGTCGATGCCGATCCGCGCCTCGAGGTCACCTACAACGTGGGGGACATCGGGGGACCGTCGGCGGGGATGATGCTGGCACTCGCGGTCATCGACCAGCTGAGTCCCGGCGAGCTGACCTCCGGCAAGTTCATCGCGGGCACCGGCACGATCACCGATGAGGGGGTTGTCGGTCCCATCGGCGGG
The DNA here is from genome assembly GCF_023078355.1 of Gordonia hongkongensis. Taxonomy (NCBI): domain Bacteria; kingdom Bacillati; phylum Actinomycetota; class Actinomycetes; order Mycobacteriales; family Gordoniaceae; genus Gordonia; species Gordonia hongkongensis. The sequence continues at coordinate 3,789,316 of NZ_CP095552.1, read as the reverse complement.
ATCACGCACAAGACCCGGGCCGCCCGCGACGCCGGCGCGACGGTCTTCCTGGTCCCGGCCCGCAACTGTGCCGAGGCGGTCTCGGAGCGACCGGACGGATTGGAGCTGGTGAAGGTCGACACCCTCGAGGGCGCTGTCGACGCGCTGAACGCGGTCGGCGCGGGCCGTCCGGCGCCGAGCTGCTGAGGCTTGCCAGGACTGCCGCGTCAGCCCCGGTCGGACGACTCCGGTAGATCGGGAGCGAAGGTGTCGCGCAGCGCGGCCCGCAGTTCGAGTGCCAGTTGCGGGTGGGTCAGCAGTTCGGGTTCCCCGTCGGGTTCGGGTCGAAGACGCATCAGCGCGAGATCGGCGCCGGTGCGCAGCACCCCGACCACCAGCCGCGCAACCTCCTCGCCCGGATGGTGATCGCCGGTGTCGGTGACCTCGAAGCGGGGCGTCCGGTCGTCGTCGTCTTCGGGATCGGCGATGACGATCTCCATACTCACCGCCGCCCCGGCGACCTCCTCTGGCCAGACCGCCGAGGCGAGGAACTCGTCGAGGTCGTCGACGTCTTCCTCCACCGGGGTGAACACCGAACCGTCGTCGGCGATCACCTCGGGAAGCTGTGCGTGGAGGAGGGCGGTCGGCGCCAGCGCGAACACGGACGGTGACTGACCCCAGCCACGGGAGTCGAGGTGTTCCATGATCTCGTTCAACGCGCTGCCGAGATCGTCGGTGGAGAAGGCGCGTGGGGTCGTCGGGAGGTCGGGCACGTGCTCATCCTGCCCCGGATCGCGGTGCGACCGCGAGTCTGCGACGCCGCCAGGGAACCGCTGAGGTGTGGCGATCGTTGAGCGGGCGCCCCGAGTGAGTTGGTCACCCGGGTGGTGCCAGTACAGTGGGCACCACGCCCAGCAGGCACGTGTGCGCGGGTGGTGTCCGGATTGAGAGCTTTGGAGAGTGGGTCTGGTGGGCGTCCGAGGGCCGGCGGGAATGCCGACACTGTCACGCAGGAGCAAGATCATCATCGGGCTCGGCGTGGCCGTCCTGGTGCTGTTGCTCGTCGGGCCACGCCTGATCGGTCTCGCGACCGACTGGCTCTGGTTCTCCGACGTCGGGTATTCGAGCGTCTTCACCAAGGTGATCTGGACGCGCGTGATCCTCTTCCTGATCACGACGATCGTCGTCGGACTCATCATCTTCGGGGCGGTCTCCCTGGCGTACCGCAGTCGCCCGGTGTTCGTACCGACCGCGGGCCCGAACGATCCGCTCGCCCGGTACCGCACGGCCATCATGGGCAAGGTCCGCTGGTTCGCCATCGTCCCGGCGGTGATCATCGGCGCCCTGGCCGGCCTGGTCGCGCAAGGGTCCTGGGCGACCGTCCAGATGTTCCTGCATGGTCAGTCGTTCGGTCGGACAGACCCTCAGTTCAATCTCGACATCGGGTTCTATGCCTTCGACCTGCCGTTCTTCCGCTTCGTGCTCAACCTGCTGTTCGTCGTGGTCGTGGTGGCGTTCCTGGCGAACCTGGTCACGCACTACCTGTTCGGAGGTATCCGCCTGGGGCAAGGCGGTGGTTCGGTCACGACCGCGGCACGCATTCAGCTCGCGGTGCTGGCGGGCACCTTCCTGCTGCTGAAAGCGGCCGCTTATTGGCTCGACCGGTACACTCTGCTGTCCAGTCAGCGGAAGGCCGAGATCTTCCCGGGGGCGAGTTACACGGACATCAACGCGGTGCTGCCGTCGAAGCTCATCCTGATGGCGATCGCGATCATCTGTGCGGTGGCGTTCTTCGCCGGGATCGTGCTCCGCGACCTGCGGGTGCCGGCACTGGCCACCGTCTTGATGTTGTTCTCCGCGTTGCTCATCGGGGTCGGCTGGCCGCTGACGATGGAGCAGTTCTCGGTCAAGCCGAATGCCGCGCAGAAGGAAGCCGAGTACATAGAACGCGCGATCACCTCGACCCGCGAGGCGTACGGCATCGGGCCGGACAAGGTCATCACCCAGCCGGGCTGGACCGCCGGGCCGGCAAACCCGGCGCTGGTGAACAGCGATGAACCGACGCTGTCGAACGTCCGGATCCTGGACCCGAATGTGGTGTCCCCGACGTTCATCCAGCAGCAGCAGCGGCAGAACTTCTACGGATTCCCGACGCAGCTGGCGGTCGACCGCTATCGCATCGACGGCGAGCTCCGTGATTTCGTGGTGTCGGTGCGCGAGCTCGATCCGAGTCGCTATCTCGAAAACCAGCAGAACTGGCTGAACAAGCACCTGGTGTACACCCACGGAGACGGGTTCGTCGCCGCCCCGGCCAACCGGGTGAAGGAGTCGACGGACGTCAACAACGTCGACGGTGGCGGCGATCCGTTCTACTACGTCAGCGACACCTCGAACTACCAGACCGAGGAGTACAAGCGGGACGCCCCGATCAAGGTGTCACAGCCGCGCATCTACTTCGGCGAACTGCTCGCGAAGATCGACCCGGATTACGCGATCGTCGGTTCCGACGACGGGCAGGCTCGTGAGCACGACATCGGGGACGACAAGTACACCTACCAGGGGCCGGCGGGAGTCTCGCTCGGCAATTGGTTCGCCCGCGCCCTCTATGCCGGCAAGTACGCCGAGCGGAACTTCCTGCTCTCGGGCGAGATCAACTCGGCGTCGAAGATCATCTACAACCGCGACCCACGGGACCGCGTCGAGCAGGTTGCACCGTGGCTGACGGTCGATTCGAAGACGTACCCCGCGGTGATGGAGGACGGCTCGATCAAGTGGATCGTCGACGGTTACACCACCCTCGACGACTACCCTTACTCGCAGCCCACGTCGTTGCAGAGCGCGACCGCCGACGCCCAGGACCTCAACCCGGGGCAGACCGGTCGGACGCAGATCAACAAGACCGTGTCCTACGTGCGCAACTCGGTGAAGGCGACCGTCGATGCCTACACCGGCGAGGTCGAGCTGTATCAGTTCGACACCGATGACCCGGTGCTGAAGACGTGGATGGAGGTCTTCCCCGACACGGTCAAGTCCCGCGCCGACTTCGACGCGCAGACCTCCCTGCGGGATCACGTCCGCTACCCCGAGGACATCTTCAAGATCCAGCGGTCGCTGCTGACCCGCTACCACGTCGATTCGCCCCAGACGTTCTTCCAGGCGAGCGACTTCTGGTCGGTGCCCTCCGATCCGACGGACCCGGACGCCGAGCAGCGCGGACTGGACCAGCCCCCGTACTACTTCGTGGCCTCGGATCCGGAGAGCGGTGAGCCGACGTTCCAGCTGACCTCGGTGCTGACGCGACTCAACCGACCGATCCTGGGCGCCTATGTGACCGTGTCGTCGAATCCCGAGAACTACGGTCAGATGACGGTCAAGCAGTTGCCCAGCAACTCCCAACGGTCCGGTCCGCAGCAGGCGTTCAACCCGATGCGCACCGACCGAACGGTGGCGGAATCACTGAAGTCGCTCGAGAACACGGCGACGGTGACCTTCGGTAATCTCCTCACGCTTCCGGTGGGCGACAACGGCATCCTGTACGTCGTCCCGTTGTACGCACAGGCCCAGGGCGAAGAGGCCTTCCCCCGTCTGTTCCGTGTGATCACGAGGTTCGAATCGGCAGACCGGGTATCCGGGATCGGTTATGCACCCACGACCCGCGAGGCTCTGCGGCAGGTCGGCATCACGCCGGCTGCCGGAGTGGTCCCCGGAGATCAGCAGGCACCGCCCGCGCCGGACCAGGCCGGAACGCCGGCACCGGCCACGCCGACGCCGAATCAACCTCCGCAGCAGGGTGATTCGCCCGAGCGGGACGACGCGGCAAACGCCATCAGTGACGCGATCACGGCGCTACGCCAGGCTCAGCAGAGTGGCGACTTCGCAGCGTACGGCGAGGCACTCGACCAGCTGAGTCAGGCGGTTGCCCGCTACGAGTCGCTGGCGGCTCCCAACTAGTCGAACGACGACCCACGCCGGGCGCTATCTGCGAGTCATACCGCTATCCGCGGTATTTCCGCAGGTAGCGCTCGGTTTCGTTGGGGGTGTTGTCGGGGAGCACCGGGCTGTGGTGGTGCCGGTGGCCCAGCGAGAAGAAGATCGACACCGCCGTGGTGAAAGCCGCGATCATCAGCAGGCCGCAGATGATCGCGGGGCCGACATTCCCTACCGCCATGTGGACCAGCCAGAGCGCGGCCATGGCGAATCCGGTCAGTGCCAAGACGAACCCGACGAAACTCATCGGATGGTTCCCGTGGCTTTCGTGGTGGAAGCGGTGGGTGTTCATGGTTCCTCCTCGGCGGGGCGTCTCGTGAGCCGAGTGTACGCCTGATGTGACTGGCATCACATTGCACAGCGGCGACGGGCGGGCCGTTCGGGTCGTCACGTCACCTGGGGTTATCGAGGTGCGAGTGACCGCCGTCACTGACGTTTTCCCAGGTCGGATGGGGTTGGAGTATCGATTTGCGTCGCTGACAAACCGGTGTGTAACGTTGTGTTCACCAACGCGGGGTGGAGCAGCTCGGTAGCTCGCTGGGCTCATAACCCAGAGGTCGCAGGTTCAAATCCTGTCCCCGCTACCAACACCAAGAACCCCCGCCCGGGACGCCCGGGCGGGGGTTCTTGCTATGTGCGGTCCTGTCTGAGGCGGGACAAGCCCGACGATTCGGGAACCCAACCGGGCAGGCCCGGATGCGGCCGCATCGGCGGGCGGATCATCCGCTCTGGTCGGTCCCCGTGGCACCGTCGCGGCCGGCTTGCCGACCGAACAGTCTGCGAAATCTGCACTCCCAGGTCGTCGCATCGAGCGTCGCACCCACTCTGACCAGGCGATTTGACGACGGGTACGGCGGTGCGTAACTTATGTCGAGTCAGCGAGCCACGGCGCCGCCCCGGAAGGGCCTGGAAGGGTCTGATGGTGGGGAGTGGAGACCGGGTTTCTTGGCTGGCCGCCCCTGAATGTTTTGGCTTGAGTCGTTGTGGCTTGGGTGGAGCGTTTGGGGTTGCTGGATTCTCCTGGGTTCGGAATTCTTCGGGGTTGCGGGTTGCGGGATGGGTCTGGTAGGCTGGAAGAGTTGCCCCGGAGACGGGGTGGCTGGCAAGGTTGAATGCGAAGTCTGCTGGTGAGAGCCCTGATTTGGGGTGGGTAGCTGGTGGGTGTGTGTTCTTTGAGAACTCGATAGTGTGATGATGAATTGTCTGATGCCAATGTGGCATCGTGCATCTTTTGTGGATGTAGATGTTTGTTTTTTTGTGTGGCGTCCGGGTCCCGTCCTGGGTGTCACATTGTGCTAGGTTTATTTTGGTCAGGTTGTGCTTTCCTGATTGTGTTGAAACGCTGGCCCTTGTGGGGTTGGTTTTGTTTCACTGTTTTTTCATGGAGAGTTTGATCCTGGCTCAGGACGAACGCTGGCGGCGTGCTTAACACATGCAAGTCGAACGGAAAGGCCCAGCTTGCTGGGTACTCGAGTGGCGAACGGGTGAGTAACACGTGGGTGATCTGCCCTGCACTCTGGGATAAGCCTGGGAAACTGGGTCTAATACCGGATATGACCAACTGTCGCATGGTGGTTGGTGGAAAGCTTTTGCGGTGTGGGATGGGCCCGCGGCCTATCAGCTTGTTGGTGGGGTAATGGCCTACCAAGGCGACGACGGGTAGCCGACCTGAGAGGGTGATCGGCCACACTGGGACTGAGACACGGCCCAGACTCCTACGGGAGGCAGCAGTGGGGAATATTGCACAATGGGCGCAAGCCTGATGCAGCGACGCCGCGTGAGGGATGACGGCCTTCGGGTTGTAAACCTCTTTCACCAGGGACGAAGCGTGAGTGACGGTACCTGGAGAAGAAGCACCGGCCAACTACGTGCCAGCAGCCGCGGTAATACGTAGGGTGCGAGCGTTGTCCGGAATTACTGGGCGTAAAGAGCTCGTAGGCGGTTTGTCGCGTCGTCTGTGAAATTCTGCAACTCAATTGCAGGCGTGCAGGCGATACGGGCAGACTTGAGTACTACAGGGGAGACTGGAATTCCTGGTGTAGCGGTGAAATGCGCAGATATCAGGAGGAACACCGGTGGCGAAGGCGGGTCTCTGGGTAGTAACTGACGCTGAGGAGCGAAAGCGTGGGTAGCGAACAGGATTAGATACCCTGGTAGTCCACGCCGTAAACGGTGGGTACTAGGTGTGGGTTCCTTTTCACGGGATCCGTGCCGTAGCTAACGCATTAAGTACCCCGCCTGGGGAGTACGGCCGCAAGGCTAAAACTCAAAGGAATTGACGGGGGCCCGCACAAGCGGCGGAGCATGTGGATTAATTCGATGCAACGCGAAGAACCTTACCTGGGTTTGACATACACCAGACGCGGCTAGAGATGGTCGTTCCCTTGTGGTTGGTGTACAGGTGGTGCATGGCTGTCGTCAGCTCGTGTCGTGAGATGTTGGGTTAAGTCCCGCAACGAGCGCAACCCTTGTCCTGTATTGCCAGCGGGTTATGCCGGGGACTTGCAGGAGACTGCCGGGGTCAACTCGGAGGAAGGTGGGGATGACGTCAAGTCATCATGCCCCTTATGTCCAGGGCTTCACACATGCTACAATGGCTGGTACAGAGGGCTGCGATACCGTGAGGTGGAGCGAATCCCTTAAAGCCAGTCTCAGTTCGGATTGGGGTCTGCAACTCGACCCCATGAAGTCGGAGTCGCTAGTAATCGCAGATCAGCAACGCTGCGGTGAATACGTTCCCGGGCCTTGTACACACCGCCCGTCACGTCATGAAAGTCGGTAACACCCGAAGCCGGTGGCCTAACCCCTTGTGGGAGGGAGCTGTCGAAGGTGGGATCGGCGATTGGGACGAAGTCGTAACAAGGTAGCCGTACCGGAAGGTGCGGCTGGATCACCTCCTTTCTAAGGAGCACACAACATCACCCATTTCTGCCGGCGTATGTCTGTGCGGTGGGTGTGTGTTCGAGGGTGAAACATCAGACAGGCTCACTTCTTCTACACCGGTAGAGGGATCGGGGGTCACCGCGGGTCCGTGAGGGCTGGCGGGTTCATTGTCACGCTATCGGGGTTCTGAGAGAACACACGCGTGTTGTCTCTGACCTAGCTCATGACTGGGGTGCGGGTGGTGATCGTGACTGTGATGGTCGCGGGAGCGCGTGCACGGTGGTGGGTGTGTGTTGTTTGAGAAGTGCATAGTGGATGCGAGCATCTTTATTTCAAACCAATGCTTCGACTGTTGTTGGAGTGCTGGTCTGTGATTTAGCAGAAATTGTAGTGTTGTGTGGTGTCTACATTCGATCCTCGTTCATGGCTGGCCTTGTGCTGGTTGTGGGTGGGGGGTTGTTTGTAGGTGTTGTTGTAAGTGTGTAAGGGCGTTCGGTGGATGCCTTGGTACCAGGAGCCGATGAAGGACGTGGTAGGCCGCGATAGTCCTCGGGGAGTTGTCAAACGAGCTGTGATCCGAGGGTGTCCGAATGGGGAAACCCAGCACGAGTGATGTCGTGTTACCACCAGCTGAATGTATAGGCTGTGTGGGGGGAACGTGGGGAAGTGAAACATCTCAGTACCCATAGGAAGAGAAAACAATTGTGATTCCGTGAGTAGTGGCGAGCGAAAGCGGAGGAGGCTAAACCATGCGCATGTGATACCGGGTAGGGGTTGTGTGTGTGGGGTTGTGGGGTTCGTCTTCTTCCATCTGCCTGTGGAAGCGTGAGTGAGAAAATCGTGTGTTAGGTGAAGTGGCCTGGAATGGTCTGCCGTAGTCGGTGAGAGTCCGGTAGCTGAAAACACATGGTCTTGCGTGACGGTGTCCCCAAGTAGCAGCGGGCTCGTGGAATCTGCTGTGAATCTGCCGGGACCACCCGGTAAGCCTGAATACTTCCTGGTGACCGATAGCGGACTAGTACCGTGAGGGAAAGGTGAAAAGTACCCCGGGAGGGGAGTGAAATAGTACCTGAAACCGGACGCTTACAATCCGTCAAAGCCTGTGCCTTCGGGGCGGGTGATGGCGTGCCTTTTGAAGAATGAGCCTGCGAGTTAGTGCTCGGTGGCGAGGTTAACCCGTGTGGGGTAGCCGTAGCGAAAGCGAGTCTGAATAGGGCGAGAGAGTCGCCGGGTCTAGACCCGAAGCGGAGTGATCTACCCATGGCCAGGGTGAAGCGTCGGTAAGACGTCGTGGAGGCCCGAACCCACTTCAGTTGAAAATGGAGGGGATGAGTTGTGGGTAGGGGTGAAAGGCCAATCAAACTCCGTGATAGCTGGTTCTCCCCGAAATGCATTTAGGTGCAGCGTCACATGTTTCTTACTGGAGGTAGAGCTACTGGATGGCCGATGGGCCCCACAGGGTTACTGACGTCAGCCAAACTCCGAATGCCGGTAAGTGAGAGTGTGGCAGTGAGACTGCGGGCGATAAGGTTCGTAGTCGAGAGGGAAACAGCCCAGATCGCCGGCTAAGGCCCCTAAGCGTGTACTAAGTGGAAAAGGATGTGGGGTCGCGAAGACAACCAGGAGGTTGGCTTAGAAGCAGCCACCCTTGAAAGAGTGCGTAATAGCTCACTGGTCAAGTGATCCTGCGCCGACAATGTAGCGGGGCTCAAGTACACCGCCGAAGCCGCGGCACTCACACGTTAGCCCGTCGATCTTCTATGGAGGGTCGGCCAGGTGTGTGGGTGGGTAGGGGAGCGTCCTGCATCCGTGGAAGCGCCGGAGTGATCCAGGTGTGGAGGGTGTGGGAGTGAGAATGCAGGCATGAGTAGCGAAAGCAGAGTGAGAAACTCTGCCGCCGAATGACCAAGGGTTCCTGGGCCAGGCTAATCCGCCCAGGGTGAGTCGGGACCTAAGGCGAGGCCGACAGGCGTAGTCGATGGACAACGGGTTGATATTCCCGTACCCGTGTATCCGCGCCCATGCTGAATCAGTTGTACTAACCATCCTGATCCCCCGGGAGCACCTTCGGGTGCCGAGTGGGGTGATGCATGGGACCTTGGCTGGTAGTAGGCAAGCGATGGGGTGACGCAGGAAGGTAGTGGGGCCAGTCAGTGGTTGTACTGGTGTAAGCCTGTAGGGCGAGTGATAGGCAAATCCGTCACTCACATAGCCTGAGAGGTGATGCGTAGCCGTTGTGGCGAATTCCATGATCCTATGCTGCCGAGAAAAGCCTCTAGTGAGTTGGTACACGGCCCGTACCCCAAACCAACACAGGTGGTCAGGTAGAGAATACTAAGGCGATCGAGAGAACTGTGGTTAAGGAACTCGGCAAAATGCCCCCGTAACTTCGGGAGAAGGGGGACCCATCCTGGTGAACGAATGTACTTCGGGAGCTGGTGTGGGTCGCAGAGACCAGAGAGAAGCGACTGTTTACTAAAAACACAGGTCCGTGCGAAGTCGTAAGACGATGTATACGGACTGACGCCTGCCCGGTGCTGGAAGGTTAAGAGGACCGGTTAATCACTTCGGTGGTGAAGCTGAGAATTTAAGCCCCAGTAAACGGCGGTGGTAACTATAACCATCCTAAGGTAGCGAAATTCCTTGTCGGGTAAGTTCCGACCTGCACGAATGGCGTAACGACTTCTCTGCTGTCTCAACCACAGACTCGGCGAAATTGCAGTACGAGTAAAGATGCTCGTTACGCGCGGCAGGACGAAAAGACCCCGGGACCTTCACTATAGCTTGGTATTGGTGTTCGGTTCGGTTTGTGTAGGATAGGTGGGAGACTGTGAAGTGGGCACGCCAGTGTTCATGGAGTCGTTGTTGAAATACCACTCTGATCGTATTGGACTTCTAACCTCGGACCCTGATCGGGTTCAGGGACAGTGCCTGGTGGGTAGTTTAACTGGGGCGGTTGCCTCCTAAAAGGTAACGGAGGCGCCCAAAGGTTCCCTCAGCCTGGTTGGCAATCAGGTGTTGAGTGTAAGTGCACAAGGGAGCTTGACTGTGAGACGTACATGTCGAGCAGGGACGAAAGTCGGGACTAGTGATCCGGCACCGGCAAGTGGAAGCGGTGTCGCTCAACGGATAAAAGGTACCCCGGGGATAACAGGCTGATCTTCCCCAAGAGTCCATATCGACGGGATGGTTTGGCACCTCGATGTCGGCTCGTCGCATCCTGGGGCTGGAGTAGGTCCCAAGGGTTGGGCTGTTCGCCCATTAAAGCGGCACGCGAGCTGGGTTTAGAACGTCGTGAGACAGTTCGGTCTCTATCCGCCGCGCGCGTAAGAAACTTGAGGAAACCTGTCCCTAGTACGAGAGGACCGGGACGGACGAACCTCTGGTGTGCCAGTTGTCCCGCCAGGGGCACTGCTGGTTAGCTACGTTCGGAAGGGATAACCGCTGAAAGCATCTAAGCGGGAAGCCTGTTCCAAGATGAGGTTTCTCACCCCCTTCGCGGGGTTAAGGCCCCCCACAGACCATGGGGTTGATAGGCCAGAACTGTACGCACAGCAATGTGTTCAGGTGACTGGTACTAATCGGCCGAGGACTTACCAACAACACCCACAACATCACCAAACACGGTTTTGGTGTGTTCGCATCCACTATGTACTTCTGAAACAACACACAACAAACAAATAAACACTGTTGTGTGACAGTTGTTTCATAAAGTTACGGCGGCTATAGCGGAGGGGAAACGCCCGGCCCCATTCCGAACCCGGAAGCTAAGCCCTCCAGCGCCAATGGTACTGCACCCTAATCAGTGTGGGAGAGTAGGACACCGCCGAACACAATTTCAGAAAGGCCCCGCAACCCTCGTGGTTGCGGGGCCTTTCTCATTGGTGATCAGCTCAGGTGGTGGACGTCCGCCAAGCCGTATACGGGCGTGGGGATTCCTTCATATCGCGCCTTCAGCTGTAGGGCGAGATACAGCGAATAGTGGCGCGACTGGTGCAGATTTCCGCCGTGGAACCACAGGCCCGGTTGCTGGGTGGGCTTCCACATGTTCCGCTGTTCGCCCTCCCAGGGGCCCGGGTCCTTGGTCGTCTCGGAACCGAGTCCCCACACCTTTCCGACACGGTCGGCGACCTCCTGTCCCATGAGGTCGGCGGCCCAGCCGTTCATCGATCCGTACCCCGTGGCGTAGACGACCACGTCGGCGTCGATCTCGGTCCCGTCGGCGAGCACCACCGAATTCTCGGTGAGGTGGTCCAGTTGACCGTGGACCAGCTTGATCGTTCCGTCGGCGATGAGTTCGCTCGCGCCCACGTCGATGTAGTAGCCGGACCCGCGGCGTAGGTACTTCATGAAGAGTCCGGAGTCGTCGTCGCCGAAGTCGAGCTCGAAGCCGGCCGCCTCGAGTCGTTCGTAGAATTCCTTGTCCTGTTGGCGGATCTGGTCATACACGGGTATCTGGAACTGGTGCATGATCCGGTAGGGCAATGAGGCGAAGGTGAGATCGGCCTTCTTGGTCGTCATCCCGGAGGCGACCGCCTCCTCGCTGTACAGGGAACCGAGGGCGATGGACCGCAGCGAGTCGGATTTCACGATGTGGGTCGAGGAGCGCTGCACCATCGTGGCGTCGACGCCGTTGTCCACCAGCGCCTTGCAGATGTCGTGCGCGGAGTTGTTGGAGCCGATGACGACGACCTTCTTGCCGAGGTAGCCGTCCGGTCCGGGATGTGCGCTCGAGTGGTGTTGCTCGCCGGCGAACACATCCTGCCCGGGGACCGAAGGGACGGCAGGTTTGCCGGACATCCCGGTCGCGAGGACCAGCTGCGTCGGATGGAGCGTGAGGCGCTCACCGTCCCGGTCGACCTCAACCGCCCACCGTGACTCGGCCTCGTCGTACTCGGCGGACAGACACGTCGTCTTACTCCAGTACGGAACCTCCATGACCTTGGTGTAGAACTCGAGCCAGTCGCCGATCTTGTCCTTGGGTGCGAAGACCGGCCAGTTGTCGGGGAACGGCAGGTACGGGAGATGGTCGTACCAAACCGGGTCGTGCAGGCACAGCGACTTGTAGCGTTTGCGCCACTGGTCCCCGGGACGGTCATGGCGATCGACGACGACCGACGGCACGCCGAGCTGGCGGAGTCGTGCGCCGAGCGCGATACCGCCCTGCCCGCCGCCGATCACCAGCACGTACGGTTGCGCCGACCGTCCGAGCGACAGTTCCTCGTCGGCCTTCTTCTCCGCCCAGGAACGGGTGTCGGGGTCGGAACCGTGCACCGCCCCGAGCGGTCGATTCGGGCCGGCCGACTCCTCGTGTCCCTTGAGTTCCTGCATCGTCGTCAGCAGCGTCCAGGCCTTGTCCTCCCCGGCGTCGCGCCCGCCACCGTCGGTGCCGTCGTCGTCGCGACGGATGCGCAGGTGTCCCTCACACCGTCCGACGGCGGTCTCGAACGCGATGAACGCCGAGACGACGCCGTCCCCGTCGTCGGTGGCCGGTTCAGTGGTGGTGAAGTTCGACGGGCGGGTGTCCGCGAGACGCGCGGTCAGCATGTCGGCGATCTGCTCGTGGCCCTCCACCGTCTTGATGTTCCAGGTGAATGCTGTCAGGTCGCGCCAGTAGCTGTCGGTCAGAAACGCGTTCGTCGCGCGGGCGATGTCGTCTGCGGCGAGTGCGGATTCGAACTCACGCAGCCAGGCGTCCATCCGCTCCTGCGGGGTGCGGTCGAGATGGACCAGCGGTTCCAATGTCTGAGTCATGATGCCTCCTCGAGATGTGCCCCGCGAACGTGATGTGGAACACAGCGGGTTGTGGACAGCAGACGCCCCGGCGCCGGGTGGCGGCAAGGGTTGCAGGGGGTTGCGAGGGGCGGGGTACGTTGTCGTCGTCTGTGACGTGACGCACAATCGAAGAGATGAACGCTTACGAGTCGGCCTCCGAGCTGGAGCCCGCGGTGCACGCCGGCGACGATCCGCGCGAGTTCGCGTCCGTTCTCAGCGCGGTTCACGACGCGGCGATGTCGGGCGGGCGCATGCCGGCGCGTCCGCGCAGCGTCATCGACGACTCGTGGCAGCGACTCCGACGTGCCGGTCTCGACCCGGACGTGGACTGCGCCGGGGAACGGACGCTTCAGCTCGAGGAGCTCGAAGAACGCCGCCGACGCTCCGGCCTGGCGGAGGTCGTGGACGAGTTGGCACGTGGCCTCGACTCGCTGATCGCCGACGGTGACAACATCCTGGTCGTCTCGGATGCCGACGGGCACGTGCTGTGGCGGAGCGGGTCGTCGAAGGTGCTCACGCGCGCGGACACTCTCGGATTCGTCGAGGGTGCCGACTGGGCCGAGGGCTCGGTGGGGACCAACGCGATCGGTACGGCACTGATGTCCGGTCGTTCGGTGCAGGTGTTCTCGGCCGAGCACTTCGTGCGCAGTCATCATTCGTGGACCTGTACCGGTGCACCGATCAAGGACCCGCGGACCGGTGAGATGTTGGGGGTGGTCGATGTGAGTGGTCCGGCCGCCACCATCCATCCGACCACCTTGGCGCTGGTGCATGCGGTCGCCCGGCTGGCCGAATCACAACTACGCGAGAGCCACCACCGACGACTCGATTCGTTGCGGGCGGTGGCCGCGCCGATCCTCGCCCGCATGCCCGGCCCGGCGTTGGCGGTCGACACCGACGGGTGGGTCGCCGCCGTGGACACCGTGTCTCCGCGATCGCGACTGATCCTGCCACCGCGGCTCGGCCCCGGCCGGATCTTCGTGAATGCGCTGGGGGAGTGCGACGTCGAGGCGTTGCCCGGCGGATGGTTGGTGCGCGTCGCGGAGACCCCGGACGCATCCACCACACGGGTGATCGTGCGGGTACCGCCGGACGCGTCGGGTCTCCGAAATGTCGAGGTCACTGTCGAAGGCGCGAGCGGTGCCTGGACCCATCGCTGTTCGCCCCGGCACGGCGAGATCCTCACCCTCCTGGCGCGACGGCCCGGCGGCGTCACCGCGGCCCAGATGTCGATGCACCTGTTCGGCGTCGACGACCGGACGGTCACAGTGCGGGCCGAGATGTCCCGGCTGCGCAAGCACTTCGGTGGTCTGCTCGTGGCGGGCCCGTACCGGTTCGTCGACGGGGTCGACGTCGAGGTGCTCGCCCCCGAGATCACCACCGTGCACGACTGATCTACACGGGCTCAGTCGTACTCGGCGACCACGAGCCCACGGTCGAAGGCGTACACGATCGCCGCCGCCCGGTCGCGGAGGTCGAGCTTCGTGAAGATGTGATTGATGTGGCTCTTCACGGTCACCTGCGAGATGCCGAGCGCCGCACCGATTTCCGCGTTCGTGCGGCCCCGCGCGATTAGGCGGAGGACATCGGTCTCGCGATCGGTGAGCCCGGGTACGGTGCTCACCTGCTCGCGACCCGACCGTCGGAAGCCGTGGAGAACGCGTTCGGTCACCGCCGGATCGAGGAACGCGCCGTCGCGAACCACCGCGCGGACCGCCCAGATCAGCGCCTCGGCCGGCGAATCCTTGAGGACGAATCCGGCAGCTCCGGCGCGCAGGGCACGGGACAACAGGGCGTCGTCGTCGAAGGTCGTCAGGATCAGCACCGGCGGCGGCACCCGCAGGGTGCGCACCATCGTGGTGGCGGTGATGCCGTCGACGTCGCGCATCCGCAGATCCATCAGGACGATGTCGGGCCGGTTTTCGGCGATCCCCGCGAGGACTCCGGAGCCGTCCGCGCACTCACCCACGATGTCGAAGCCGTCGCGCAGGCGCAGGATGCGACGCAGGCCCGTACGGATGAGCTCCTGGTCGTCGACGAGGAGAACCCGGATCGGGTCGGTCGCGGGATCGGTGGGTGCGGTCGTCGTCATACGGGCGCCCCCGCGGTGATCGGTCGCGACGGCAGCGTCGCGTGTACCGACCAGGAGCCTGCGCGATGTGATGTGTGGAGCGTGCCGCCGAGCAGTGCCGCGCGCTGGGTCATTCCCTCGATACCGGTGCCGTCGCATTCTCGAGGCCGATCCTCGGTCGCCGGGTTCTCGACCGTGAGAGCCACTGCATCGGCCACCGACACCGAGACCGAGGCCTGCTTGGCCACCGAGTGTTTGACGACGTTGGCCAGGGACTCCTGGGTGATCCGATACAGCGCCGCACCGACCGGACGTGGCAGCTCGGTGAGGTCGCCGACGAGGCTGAAGTCGATGTCGACGCCGGCCTTGCGGTAGTCCTCGACGAGCCGGACGAGGTCTCCGGCGCCCGGTGACGGGGCCGTCGTTCCCGTCGGCTCGGTCGTCCCCAGTACGTGGACGATGGTGCGGATCTCGGTCATCGCCTGTCGGCCTTGGCGTTCGGCGTCGGAGAGTGCCTCCAGTGCCTCCTCGATGTCACGATCCTGTTCGAGCACGCGACGGGCGCCGGTGACGTTGAGCATGGTGATCGACAGGGAATGCGCGATGACATCGTGGATCTCGCGGGCGATCCGCTGTCGTTCGTCGCTCGCGGCGCGGTCGGCACGCTCGGCGAGCACCCGGGCCCGGTTGTCGGCCAGACGCTTCTGGATCAGCATCATGTAGCCGATCAGCCAACCGCACGCGACGCCGAGCGCGTAGATGGCCGGTGACTCGAGACCGCCGACGGCGCCGAACCACACGATGACGGCGAGGCAGGCCGCCGTCACGATCAGTCCGCCGGGAAGGGGATACATCGCGGCGGCGATCGCCGCCACCAGGACGAGTTGGAGTGGGGCGGCGTCGGTGGGCGTCGGGACCATGAGGAAGCAGACCGTACTGGTGATCACCGCAGAGCACGGGTACGCGGTCGGCGGCAGGGTCAGGTCGAGCACCAGCGAGAGCACGGCGAGGACCAGAGCCGCGATCACCCACCCGATCTGATCGAACGGGAAACGTTGTGCCGTCGACACCAGGGTGACCACGACGCTCGACGACAGGATCACCGCGGGGTACAGCGGCGGGTAGTCGCCGCCCGCCCGTTCGATCCGCCGGCGCAGCCCCGCGCCCATCTCCGCTGTGAAGACCGTCACCGTTCCAGGATAGTTCCGCAGAACTGCCGAACGTCCGCCTCACGGTGGATTCCGCTGTCCACCCTGGGGTGGAGAACCGGTCAACCCGCGGGATGGCGACTCGGGACGATGGCCTCCATAACGTTGTGAGCAGCGAAATCGCCGACCGAGGAGGACATCATGAGCACGCTGCGGACACGACCCCGGCGCTGGGAGCGCCTCGAGACCCGACCAGGGCCGACAGATCCCGCCCTGACCGCGCCGACCGATGCGGTGCGCGGCGTACCGGTGCCGAGCCACGCGGGGTTCGGCCGTCCGGTCGTCGTCGGAGTCGACGGGAGTGACGCCTCACTGCGTGCGGTGAAGGTCGCCGTTCGACTGCTCGGCGATTCCGGCGACCTGATCCTGATCTGCGCCACGCGGCGTCGTCGGAAAGAAGCGAGCACCACGCTGCACGACGCCCTCAAGGACGAGTCCTATCTGCTCTCCGGTCAGGCGGGAGTCGACGAGACCCTGCGGACCGCCGCCGAACTCGCGAGGTGGCACGGTGCACGGACGGTGTCGACCATGAGCGAGGTCGGCGACCCGACGTCGGTCCTGCACCGGGCAGCCCGACGGGTGGGAGCCGGCGCCGTCGTCCTCGGAACCGGTGGGACACGACCGGGCTGGACCGCCCGACGTCTCGCCGGACGCCTCGACGCCGACGTCACCCTGATCGTCACCGACGGGTCGGTCCATCTGCGCCGACGGGCGGCGCGGGTCGACGAAGTCCGCGACACCAGTTGGACCTTCCCCTGGCCGGCGCCCGCACCGCGACCCGCGTAGCGACGACCGCGTGACACGATGTGCAGATGCACATCACCGACGAGTCGAGGCTGCGGGAGATCGTCGGCCATCCGATGGAGCTCATCCGCGACAAGGCGCGGAACTCACTCGCCGACGTCGACCGGGAATGGCTCGCGGAGTCGCCGATGGTGTTCCTGGCGACCGCCGACGAACTCGGACGGATCGACGTGTCGCTCAAGGGCGACCCGGCCGGCAAGGTCGTCCACGTCATCGACGACCGGCACATCGCGATACCCGAGCGGCCGGGCAACCGTCGTGTCGACGGCTACGTGAACATACTCCGAAACCCCAATGCGGGCACCATCTTCGTCGTACCCGGTCGCGGGGACACGCTGCGGATCAACGGCCGCGCCCGCATCGTCGACGACGCCGACTACTTCGACGACCTCACGGTCAGCGGTAAGCGGCCGATCCTCGCGGTGGAGATCACCGTCGACGAGGTGTTCTATCACTGTCCCAAGGCGTTTCTCCGGTCAGACCTGTGGAAGCCGGACTCATGGCGACCCGACGCGCTGCCGTCGGTCGCGGAGATCACCCGGCGCGTGATGCCCGAAGCGGGCAACGAACGGTTCACCGAGGACAGCTTCCGTCCCTACCTCTACTGAGGGCGGCGAGCTACGCCGAGGTGTCGTCGAAAGCGCCGACGAGTGCATCAGCGATCTCGTCCGCGGGTTCGAGGGGAACAGTGTGATGACTGCCGCTGTGCAGCATCGTCACCCGCGCCGAGGGCAACAATGCCCGTACACGCCGTGAGACGACCCTCGGATCGTGCGCCCGGCTGTCGGGGGCGACTATCACGGTCACCGACCCGCCGTCTCCCAGTGCCGAGAGTGCTTCATCGGTGGGCCGTTTCGGAACCACGGTCGGCGCGGTGGGGAACCGGGCTCCGGCGCAGTACATGTCACGCCAGTCGGGGTTCAACGCGGCCCCACCGGTCTCCCATCGGAGGAAACGCCGGAGCCGCCCGGGGTTGGGAGACAACAAGACTGGCAGAGCCCGCAGGAGATAGGTCGTGCGCAGGCCGGTGAAGGACGAGGTGGGGTCGACGAGCGCGAGCCGGTCCACCCGGTCCTTGCCGGGACCGACCGCGTAGGCCAGCGCGACCATGGCACCGTAGGAGTGGCCGGCGAGGTCGACGCGTGCGGCGCCGAGCCCGTCGAGGACGGACGACAGCCAGTCGAGTAGGTCGCCTGCGGTGTCCGGGGGCCGGGTCACGTGGGAACGGCCGACGTCGTTGATGAGGTCGACTGCGTGTACCCGGCGTGTTCGTGCGAGGGAGCCGGCGACGTTCACCCAGGCCATCGAGGTCGCCCCGCCGCCTGGCAGCAAAATCACCGGTCTGGTCCCGGCCGGTCCGAAACTGTTGACTCGCGTGGTGCCGAACCGACTGCCGATGTCGAGTGGTGTGGCGGACGACCTCTGCACGAGGGCGTCGTAGTGGGCGAAGAACGTGGCGCCGTCGGGCGTGGCGGCAAAGGTGTCGATCGTCGGGCGGACCTTGGCGAACATCGGACTCCCTCCGGCAAATTACTCGATCATCGAGATACTAGACTGTCGAGTGGTGACGAGTACAGTAACCGTGTGAACAACGACGACCTCGTGCACCGGTTGCGATCGTTGACCTTGGAGCTCGATGTGTTCGGCTCCGCTTTCGCCGCCCGAAACGAATTGCACGCCACCGATCTCCGAGCCCTCGTCGCGCTGTTGGACCGGCAGCGGTCAGGCGACGTCGCGTCGCCGGGTTGGCTGGCCGGTCATCTCGGCCTCAACAGCGCATCGACGACGGCCCTGATAGATCGCCTGGAGACGAAGGGCCTGGTTTCGCGCTCGCGGGACGGCACCGACCGTCGGAAGGTGGCGCTGCACGTCACCGACGCGGCTCAGCAGATGGGGTGGTCGTTCTTCGGACCGCTCATCGAGCAGGTCATCGCCGTGGCCGACGGATTCTCCGACGATGAACTTGCCGCCATCCGCACCTTCCTCGATCGGGTCACGACTGCGGTGGCCGACGCTCGCAGCCGCTGACCGAGACCGGGCATCTCATTTTCGTGGTGACGGTCACACCGATACCCTCGAAGGGCGATGCGGCACCGACGACACCGGTGCCCTCACCGACGACGGCGAAGGGATGGCCATGGGCCGGTACATCGAAGCGTTCACACGAGCAGCCGACGATCGGGAGGCGTTCTGGCTCGACGCCGCCACCGGCGTCGAATGGATCACCCCACCCACCTCCGCACTCGACGACTCGGCCGCCCCGCTCTACCGCTGGTTCCCGGACGCGACGCTGAACACCTGCGCCAACGCCCTTGATCGCCATGTGTCGGCGGGACACGGCGACCGGACCGCGCTGATCTGGGACTCGGCGATGGTGGGCGAGGTCCGTCGGTACTCCTACGCCGAACTGCTCGACGAGGTCTCACGATTCGCCGGTGTCCTCACCGAGCAGGGGATCGGTTACGGCGATCGCGTGGTGATCTACATGCCGATGATCCCCGAGGCGGCCGTCGCGATGCTGGCGTGCGCGCGGATCGGCGCGGTGCACTCGGTGGTCTTCGGCGGTTTCGCCGCTCGTGAGCTCGCGACCCGTATCGACGACGCCGAGCCCGTCGCCGTCCTCACCGCCTCAGGCGGTCTGGAACCGGGCCGGGTCGTCGAGTATCTGCCGATGGTGGCCAAGGCCATCGAGTTGTCGGCGACGCCCCCGCGCGTCGTCATCGTCAAGGACCGTCCCGAGATCGGCGGTGTCGCAGCGGATCACGAGGGTTGGCTCGACTGGGACGACGTGCTCGCCGGTGCCGATCCGGTCGAGCCGGTTCCGGTCGAGGCCACGGACCCGCTGTACATCCTCTACACCTCGGGGACCACCGGGAAGCCCAAGGGCGTCGTCCGCGACAACGGCGGGCATGCGGTGGCCCTGACATGGTCGATGGCGAACATCTACGACATCTCTGCCGGCGACGTGTGGTGGACCGCCTCGGATGTGGGGTGGGTCGTCGGACACTCCTACATCGTGTACGGGCCCCTCCTCGTCGGAGCGACATCGGTGATGTACGAGGGAAAGCCGGTCGGTACCCCGGACGCGGGCGCGTTCTGGCGTGTCATCGGTGAACACGGGGTGAAGGCGTTGTTCACCGCACCCACCGCGATCCGCGCCATCCGCAAGGCGGACCCGGACGCCACCGAACTGAGCAGGTACGACGTGTCCTCGCTCGAGACGTTGTTCGCGGCGGGCGAGCGACTCGACCCGGACACTTTCACGTGGGCCTCGGAGGTGCTCGGTGTCCCGGTCGTGGACCACTGGTGGCAGACCGAGACCGGTTGGGCGATCGCGGCGAATCTCCGTGGGCTGGAGCCGATGCCGATCAAGGCGGGCTCGCCGACGGTCCCCGTTCCCGGCTACCGCGTGGGCGTCGTCGACGCCGAGGGCAATTCGCTGGACCCGGGCGAGGAGGGCAACATCGTCATCGGTCTGCCGCTGCCGCCCGGAACCCTCGCCGGGTTGTGGCGCGACGAGGAGCGGTACCGCAAGTCGTATCTGTCGGCGTTCGACGGCTTCTACCTGACCGGTGACTCCGGCTACGTCGATGCCGACGGTTACGTGTTCGTTCTCGGCCGGTCCGACGACGTGATCAACGTTGCCGGACACCGGCTCTCGACGGGCAGTATCGAGGCGGTGGTGGCGTCGCACCCGGCGGTGGCCGAGTGCGCGGTCATCGGCATCCACGACGAACTGAAGGGCCAGCGTCCCAGCGGGTACGTGGTGCTCAAGTCCGGCGTCGACATCGACGCCGAGACTCTGCGCACCGAACTCGTGGCCATGGTGCGCGACGAGATCGGGGCCGTCGCGACGTTCCGCGACGTGACGGTGGTGCCGGCGCTGCCGAAGACACGGTCGGGCAAGATCCTCCGAAAGACCATGCGACAGATCGCCGACCACGAGGAGTACACCGTGCCCTCCACCATCGAGGACCCCGATGTCCTGACCGCGCTGGCCGCACAACTCGAGGGCTGAGTCGATGCTCGATGGTGTGCTTCGCACCGCGATCCGGCTGGTGCCGTTCGTCGGGCTGGTCGGCGCGATCATCACCACGATCGTCGACGTGTCGACCCCGGGTGGTGACCTGGGCCGGGATCTGCTCGAGAACTCCGTGTTGTGGATGATCGGTGTCCAGGGATGGATGACCGGGTGCGGCCACATGTTCTTCGGCGAGCCGATCGCCGAGTCGATCGGGTGGCCCCCGAAGACGCCGTGGCAATGGGAGGTCGGGCTCGCCAGCCTGGCGACGGGTGTCTTGGGCGTGATCGCATCGGGTTTCGGTGACGAGTTCACCCTTGCCACCATCATCGCGTTCTCGGTGTTCTACCTGGGCGCCGCGGTCGGGCACGTACGGGAGATGGTGACCCGGCGTAATTTCAAGGCGGGCAACGCCGGTCCCATCTTCTTCTTCGACGTGCTGGTACCGATCTACCTGATCGTGTTGTACGTGTCGGTCACGTAGCGGAGACTTGGCGCGTGCACCGAGACGAGCACCGCGAACTCCCGGTCGATCCGGACGAACGCCCTGTGCACCTGCGTGTGCAGGCCGTCGCCTGGGTGTTCGCCGGCGGGATTCTCGGCACCGGGCTCCGGCTGTGGGCCGAGAACTCGTTCCCGGCCGTCGAAGGGCAGTGGCCCTGGGCCACTTTCGGGGTGAACGTCGCCGGCGCGTTCGTGCTGGGAGCGTTGCTCGAGTTGCTGATGCGTTCGGGACCCGACGACGGATGGCGCCAGCGCATCCGTCTCTTCGGCGGCACCGGCATCTGTGGGGCGCTGACCACCTACAGCACCTTCGCGCTGGAGATCACCGAACTGACACGGGCTTCGGCGGTCGTGACCGCAACCATGTATGCGGTGCTGAGCGTGGTGCTGGGGGTTCTCGCGGCGGGTTGCGGGATCGGAGTCGCATCGACGATCGCCGGGCGGAGGGAACGGTCGTGATCGCGTTCGCCGTGATGGTGGCGGGAGCGCTCGGTGCCGTCACCCGGTTCGTCGTCGACGGAGCGATTCGACGCCGATGGCCGTCGACGACGCCCTGGGGCACCTTCGCGATCAACGTCAGCGGGTCGGCACTGTTGGGTGTGCTCGCCGGTCTCGTCGTCTTCCACGGGGCGCCGCACGACTGGCAACTGGTCTTCGGGACCGGATTCTGCGGTGGCTACACGACTTTCAGCACGGCTGCGTTCGAGACGGTGCGGCTGGGGCAGCAGAAGGACAGGTGGCGGTCCGCCGCGTACGCCGTCGGAACGCTGGTCGCGTCGGTGTTCGCGTGTGCGGCCGCCGTGTGGGTCGTGTGGCTCGTCTGATCGCCGGCCCACGAACGACTCGGCCCCGCGACGGAAGCTCCGTCGCGGGGCCGAGAGGCGTTGTGTCAGATGATCACTTGAGTTCGGCGCTGCTCTTGTTCAGCACCCGCCGGGCGATGATCAGATTCTGGATCTGCTGCGTCCCCTCGAAGATGTCGAGGATCTTGGAGTCGCGCGCCCACTTTTCCACCAGCAACCGCTCCGAGTAGCCGAGGGTGCCGGTGAGTTCGACGACCTTGTTGGTGACGTCGGTGGCGGTGCGGCCCGCCTTCGCCTTGGACATCGACGCCTCGGTCGAGTTCGGCTGTTTGTTGTCGGCCATCCAGGCGGCCCGCATGGTGTGCAGGTACGCGGCCTCGAAATCAGCCTCCATGCGCAGGAATTCGGCAGCGGCGGCGTGCTGGTCGGCGGCAGGCCGATCGTAGTCGACCTCGATGCCGGCCTCGTCGAGAATCGCGCGCAGTTCCTCGAGCGCGGCACGGGTCACGCCGACGGCCATGCCGGCCACCAGCGGGCGGGTGTTGTCGAAGGTCTGCATGACCCCGCCGAAGCCCTTCTTGGTGTCGACCTCGGGTGAGCCGAGCAGGTTCTCCTTCGGGATCCGGCAGTTCTCGAAGCGGATCGCCGCGGTGTCGGAAACCTTGATACCGAGCTTGTGCTCGAGGCGTTCGACGGTGACACCCGGATGGGTACGGGGCACCACGAAGCTCTTGATGGCGGCGCGGCCGGCGCTCTTGTCGACGGTCGCCCAGACGACGATGTGGGTGGCGCGCGATCCCGCTGTCACGTAGATCTTCTCGCCGTTGATGACGTATTCGTCACCGTCGAGGGTGGCGGTGGTCGACACGGCGGCCGAATCGGAGCCGAAGCCGGGCTCGGTGATGGCCATGGCCGCCCACACCTTGCCGAAGCGCTCGAGCTGCTCATCGGTCGCCACCGCGGCGATCGCCGAGTTCCCCAGTCCCTGATAGGGAATCGAGAGCATGAGGCCGACATCGCCCCAGGAGGTCTCCATCACGTTGACGACGGACTGCATGTTGCCGCCGTTGACCACGGCGCCCTCGGCCTTGGGCTTGTCTTTCTTCTGTTGGCTACGTCCGCCGTCGGCGCCCGCACCGGCCTGTCCGGTCTCGGACAGACCGTCGTACAGGCTGGCGAGGGTGTCGAGCTCGACGGGGTAGTCGTGCTCGCGCAGGTCGTACTTGCGCGAGATGGGCCGGAAGATCTCCGCGGCCGCCTGATGGGCCTGGTCGACGGTGACGCGCAGCTTCTTCGGGAGTTCGAGATTGATGCTCATGAGAGGTTCTTTCGCTACGTTCGCAAAACGCGGTCAGAGGACGACGATGCCTTCGCCGATGCCGGCACCGCGGAGATCGCGGTACCAGCGCTCGACGGGGTGTTCCTTGGTGAAGCCGTGGCCGCCGAGCAGCTGGACGCCGTCGAGGCCGATCTGCAGCCCCTTGTCGATGGTCAGCTTGCGCGCCAGTGCGGCTTCGCGGGCAAAGGACAGACCCTGCTCGGCGCGCGCGGCACCGCGCAGCGTGACGAGGCGGATCGAGTCGACCTCGGTCGCCATCGTGGCGACCATGAAGGCCACCGCCTGACGGTTGGAGATCGGCTCGCCGAACGCCTCGCGCTCGTTCACATAGGGGATGACGTAGTCGAGGACGGCGCGTGCGGTGCCCGCGGCCAGCGCCGACCAGCCCAGCCGGGACAGGCGAACGACGTCGCGGTACGCCGACGTCGCGGCGTCGGCCTCGCCGCCGATGATGGCGGTCGCCGGGACGGCGACGTCCTGCAGCAGCAGACGACCCATGCCCGCGGCGCGCACGCCCATGCCCGGGTCGGCCTCGACGATCAGACCCTTCGTGTCGGATTCGACGATGAAGAGGGCCGGCTTGCCGTCGAGCTGGGCGCCGACGATGAACAGTTCCGACGAGCCGGCGGCCGGGACGAAGGACTTGACACCATTGAGACGGAACCCGCTCGGCACGCGAGTTGCCTTGGTGCTCAACGAGAAGGCGTCGAACAGCGGACGCGGCTCGGCGATGACGACCGCGGACTGGGGCACGTTCTCCCCGGCGAAGTCGGGCAGGTAGGTGCGCTGCTGCTCGTCGGTACCGAAGTTGGTCAGGGTGGTGGCCACGCCACTCGGCGCGAGGAGCGGAAGCGCCAGGCCCATGTCGCCGTAGGCCATCGCCTCGGCGACGAGCGCGTTGGTGACGACCCCGCGCTCGGAGGCGGCGCCCTCGAACTCCTCGGGGACGTTGATCATGGTGATGCCGAGCTCGGCAGACCGCTTGACCAGGTCTTCGGGGGCCGCCGCGGCGGCGTCGGCGTCGTGTGCGGCCGGACGCAGGAGCTCGGTGGCGAACTCCTTCACCGTCTCGGCGATCATCTGCTGTTCGTCGTCGGGGGTGAGGTTGAAGTAGTCCTTGGGCGTGCTGGTGAGACGCTTGGCCTGGCCGGAGCCGCCGCCCTGAGCGGCCTTGAACGCGCGGTTCGCCGCCCCGAGGGTCTGGAATCCGGTCTTGGTGCCCTGGTAGGCGATGCGGTTGATCGGTTCGCGGATCTTGTACTTCTCGGCGAACTCGGAGCCCGTCACCGTGGTCAGGACGCGCATCGCGGTGCCGATGAAGTTGCGCGGGTGCGGGTTGCGGCCGACTGCGGAGGTGTCGCGCGGTTCGGTGTGGGTTGTCATGATCACCAGCCGTTTCTTTCCAGTCGCCCTGGTGGGGGTCTGTGCGTGGATCCACGTGTGGGTGGAGGGTCGATGCGACCTATCTTACTCGGTAGTAAGTCCATACCTTACTTCGGAGTAAGAAGTTTGTCACGCACTTGCCCGACACCACCGTTCCGCACACCCGCTACGCTGGCCGCATGACCCTCGATCACCGCCGCGAACAGGGCTTATCGGGCACCCAGGTGGTGGGGGCGACGACCGTCGCGGTGGTCGGTGCCGCCGCGCTCGGCGCCGCGTGTGTGTTCAGTCCGGCTGGTGTGGAGAGCGGACCGCCGCTGTGTCCGTTCGCGGTGATGACCGGCCTTCCGTGTCCCGGCTGCGGACTCACCCGGAGCTGGGTTGCGTTCATGCACGGCGACGTCGGGTCCGCGTTCACGTTCAACGCCTTCGGACCGGTGTTCCTGGTGCTGACCGCGGTGACCGTCGTCGTGGCAGCGGCCACCCTCGTGCGCCGGCGCGGGGCACCGCTCGCCGGCTGGCGCGACCGCGTGCTCGGACCCGTCGGTGCCGTACTGCTGGGCGTGTGGCTGACCTACGGCTTCGTGCGCATCCTCGACGCCGCATTCGGGTGGGGGTTCTTCCCGGTCGTCGTGTGAACGGGCAGAGTGGAGTCATGCAGATCACCCACTTCGGCCATTCCTGTCTGCTCGTCGAGATCGACGGGACCAAGGTGCTGTTCGACCCGGGAAACTTCTCCCACGGGTTCGACGGCATCGACGATCTCGACGCGATTCTGGTCACCCACCAGCATCCCGACCACTGCGACGTCGCGAAGCTGCCCGACCTCGTCGCCGCGAACCCCGGCGCGATCCTCTACGCCGATCCCCAGACGACCAAGCAGCTCAACGACGACGACGTGGCCGGCGCGTGGACGGCCGCCCGCAGCGGGGACCAGATCGAGATCGGTTCGCTCACCGCGCGTTTCACCGGCGGCCGGCATGCCGTCATCCATCCCGAGATCCCGGTCATCGACAACGTCGCCTATGTCCTCGGGACCGCCGACCAGCCGGGGCAATTCATGCATCCGGGGGACTCGTTCTACATCCCGTTCGAGCATGTCGATGTCCTCGCGCTGCCGTCGGCCGCGCCGTGGATGAAACTCAGCGAATCGGTCGACTACCTGCGGGCGATGGCGCCCCGCGTCGCCGTCCCCATCCACCAGGCGGTCCTGTCCGATGCCGGCAGCGGTATCCACTACGGGCGACTCGCGGACATGAAGGACAACGCGACCGAGTTCACGGTGCTGGAGAAGGAGAGCGCCACACAAGTGTGAGTGGCCGGGAGGTGGCTTCGACTCGGTTCGTCGCTGCGCTCCTCACCGGCTCAACCAGCGGGGGGCTTGCGAGCTGGCTCCCTCCGGTCCCTGAGGAGCGAGCTCGCGAGCGTCACGAAGGGTCGACGCGCAGCGCCCCCAGCACCTCGTCGTGCAGCAGTCCGTTGCTGGCGATCGCACTGCCGCCGGCGGGTCCGGGCGTGCCGTCGAGGGCGGTGAAGCGTCCGCCTGCCTCGCGGACCAGGATGTCGAGCGGCGCCAGGTCCCACAGCGAGACCTCGGGTTCGGCGGTCACGTCGACCGCACCTTCGGCGACGAGACAGTAGTTGAAGAAGTCGCCGTAGCCGCGTACGCGCCACACCCGGTCGGTGAGGTCGATGAACTTCCCGCGGATGCCGCGATCGGCCCAGCCGGACAGGCTCGAGAACGCGAGGCTCGCCGACCCTAGATCGGCCACCCCGGACACCGACAGGCGTCGGACGTCCTCGTCGTCGAAACGCACGTGCGCACCGAGACCTGTTGCCGCCCACCAGCGTCGGCGAAGTGCCGGTGCCGAGACAACCCCGACCGTGGGTACGCCGTCGATGAGGAGTGCGATCAGCGTGGCCCATACCGGGACGCCGCGGACGAAGTTCTTGGTCCCGTCGATGGGATCGACGACCCACTGCCGCCCGGAGAGCACGGCGTCGCCGCCGAACTCCTCACCGAGCACGGTGTCGGCAGGGCGACGGGCCGAAAGGCGTTCGCGGATCAGGGTTTCGCACGCCAGGTCGGCATCGGACACCGGTGTGAGATCCGGCTTGTCGTCCACCTTCAGATCCACGGCGCCGAAGCGGTCCATGGTGAGCGCGTCGGCGGAGTCGGCGAGGGAGAGCGCGAGCTCGAGGTCATCGCTGAACGTCGTCGGACCGGGAGGGACGGACATGCCCGGTAGGGTAGCTGTCATGTTGCTGACCGTGACGTTCACCCTGTTGATCGCGGCTCTCGTGGTGGTGCTGGTGGTGCAGTGGCAGCGCGGCCGCAACCCGCAGCCGATGTCGGCGGCCAAGGCCTCCCAGTTCGTGCAGGGCACGTTCACGGTCGTCGGGGTCTCCGACCGCGACGACGAGCCGACCAAGAGCGCGGCCGACAAGGACGGAAACCGGTTCTGCACCATCTCCGGGACGATCGTCGGTCCCGAGACCAGTCCGACCGAGGTGTACGGGACGCTCGTACTGGGCGCGGGCGACCCCTGGCCCCAGGTCGGCGACGATCTGCCGGTCCTCTACAAACCGCAGAAGGCCGCGACGTCGTGGCGGTTCGGGGTGATGCCCGAAGCCGGTCCCGGCCCTCTGTAGATCCGCCGGCCGCTGACGCGCCCGACTGTCGGTACTCTGGATAACCGTGCATCCCGACGTGACCGCAGACCTCGACTCCCTCGACGCCACCTTGACCACCGTGGAGAAGGTGCTCGATCTCGAGGAGCTGCGTCGTCGTATAGACGAACTCGAGATGCAGGCGTCGGACCCGGACCTGTGGAACGACCAGGACCACGCCCAGAAGGTGACCAGCGAGCTCTCGCACGCGCAGTCGGAGTTCCGCAAGGTCTCCGAGTTGCGCCAGCGCCTCGAGGATCTACCCGTGCTCTACGAGCTCGCCGAGGCCGAAGAGGGTGACGACAAGACGGCTGCGCTGGCCGACGCCGACGCCGAACGTGAGAGCCTGCGGACCGACATCGAGGCGATGGAGGTCAAGACGATGCTCGCCGGCGAGTACGACTCGCGCGACGCCGTCGTGAACATCCGCTCCGGCGCGGGCGGCGTCGACGCGGCGGACTGGGCGCAGATGCTGATGCGCATGTACATTCGCTGGGCCGAGCAGAAGGGCTACGGCGTCGAGGTCTACGACACCTCCTACGCCGAAGAAGCGGGCCTCAAGAGCGCGACCTTCGCGGTGAAGGCCCCGTACATGTACGGCACGCTGTCGGTCGAGCAGGGCACCCACCGGCTCGTGCGTATCAGCCCGTTCGACAACCAGAGCCGCCGTCAGACATCGTTCGCCGAGGTCGAGGTGCTGCCCGTGGTGGAGACCACCGACCACATCGACGTCGATGAGAACGACATCAAGGTCGACGTGTACCGCTCGTCGGGCCCCGGCGGGCAGTCGGTCAACACGACCGACTCCGCGGTCCGGCTGACCCACATCCCCACCGGCATCGTCGTGACCTGTCAGAACGAGAAGAGTCAGCTGCAGAACAAGGCGTCGGCCATGCGCGTGCTGCAGGCCAAGCTGCTCGACCGCAAGCGGCAGGAGGAGCGCGCCGAACTCGACGCACTGAAGGGTGACGGTGGTTCGAGCTGGGGCAACCAGATGCGCTCCTACGTGCTGCACCCGTATCAGATGGTGAAGGACCTGCGGACCGGCGTCGAGGACAACAATCCGACGTCGGTGCTCGACGGGGAGCTGGACAAGTTCATCGAGGCCGGGATCCGCTGGCGGATGGCGACCGCCGAAGCGTGATCGCCTCACCCGCCGCCTTCGTGCTGGCCGCTGAGCCGAGCCCGACCGAGCTGCTCCTCGGTCGGGTCTACGTCTGGCTGGTCACCAGTGGGCTGGAGATCGTAATCTGGATTCTGGGCGCGGTCCTGCTGGCCCGCCTGATCCGCTGGTTCGCCGACAAGTACGCCTCGCGCGTCGATTCGCGGTTCTCGACCAGCGATCTCATCGTGCAGACCGAAGACGCCAAGCATCGTCGGGCGCTGGTCGACGTCGTCGCCTGGACGCTGATCGTGGTGATCGCGATCATCGTGATCATCCACACGCTGTCGGTGTTCGGAATCCCGTTGAGCGGGTTGACCGGTCCGACCGCCGTGATCGGGGCTGCCCTCGGCTTCGGCGCGCAGCGCATCGTGCAGGACATCCTCGCCGGGTTCTTCGTGGTCGCCGAGAAGCAGTACGGCTACGGCGACGTGGTCAACCTGACCGTCACGGGCAATGCGCCGGCCGAGGGGACCGTGGAAGACGTGACCCTGCGGGTGACCAAGCTGCGTACCGCGGAAGGTGAGGTCATCACCGTCCCGAACGGTCAGATCGTCAAGGCGACCAACCTGTCGAAGGACTGGGCACGCGCCGTCGTCGACGTGCCGGTCCCGTCCGAGGCCGACATCGGGCTCGTCAACGACACCCTCGACCGGGTCGGCCGGGAGTTCTACGCGCGCTGCCGCGATGGCAAGATCTGCTGCTTGACGCGCCGTCGTCGCTCGGGGTCATCAGCCTCGAGCTCGACGCGATCACGGTGCGCATGGTGACCCGGACACTGCCGGGCAAGCAGTTCGAGGTCGGGCGTGCGCTGCGCGTCCACATCATCCGGGCGTTGGCGCGGGAGGGGATCAACGTGCCCGCCCGCGAGGTCCGTTCCGCGGGCGGACCACCCGCCACGCACGCCGACCAGGGCAATCGGGACGGGGGAGACTGATGGCGGACTCGAACATCCCGGGACACAACACGCCTGGCCGCGACGGGCCCGGCAAACACTCCGGCCGACCCGTCCCCGGCGCGGACGACCCGACACAGATCATCCCGACGCAGGGGATTCCCGCGCAGGGGGCTCCCACGCAGGGGGCTCCCACGCAGAGCGACCCCATTCAGGGTGATCCCACCCAGAGCATCCCCCCGCAGGACCCGCCACCGCAGGAGTCGCCGGACCGCTCCGACGACAGGCGGCGGCGGTTCGACTGGGGGCACGTGGCGCGGACCCGGATCCGGACCAGCACCGCGATTCTCGTCGCCGTGTTCCTGGCGTGCTGCGTGCTCTACGGGTACACCTCGCAGCGCTACGGCGTCGTCGCACCGGCACCAGCTCGGCCCGCCCCGACGACATCGCAGACGGTGGAGCCGACGTACGAGGCGCCGCCGTCCACGTCGTCGACGACGACCACCACCGAATCGTCGACCACCGACACCACCGGTGGCGTCGACGGAACCGAGGGCTCGTCGACGGACGGGACACAGACGCAGACCCCGAGCACCAGCCGCGACACCATCCCGGGACTGCCGGGCCTCCCGTTCCCGAATTTCGGCGGACAGACGCCGACCACCACGGTCCCGACACGCTGACCCGGCGGGGAACTCCCTGGTCAGGCGGGTGGCTGAGCTGGGGCGTCGCGCCTGAACGCACTCTCAGGAGTCGTCGTTACACTGGCACATCGTGATCAAGCTGGAGAACGTCACGATGCAGTACAAGGCGTCCAGTCGACCCGCTCTGCGAGATCTGAGCTTCGAGGTCGACAAGGGGGAGTTCGCGTTCCTGATCGGTCCGTCGGGATCGGGTAAGTCGACGTTCTTCCGTCTGCTCCTCAAGGAGGACCGCCCGACGAGCGGCGAGGTGTACCTCGGGGAGTTCCACGTCAACCGACTGAAGGCGCGCAGCGTGCCGAAGCTGCGGCAGTCGATCGGGTGTGTGTTCCAGGACTTTCGTCTGCTCCAGAAGAAGACGGTGGCCGAGAATGTCGCGTTCGCGCTCGAGGTGATCGGCCGGCCTCGCTCCACCATCCAGCGGGTGGTGCCGGAGGTGCTCGAGTACGTCGGCCTCGAAGGCAAGCACGATCGCATGCCGAACGAGTTGTCCGGCGGCGAGATGCAGCGCGTGGCCATCGCCCGCGCCATCGTGAACCGTCCGCTGGTGCTCCTGGCCGACGAGCCCACCGGCAACCTCGATCCCGAGACCAGCGAGGAGATCGTCGACGTCCTCGACCGGGTCAACCGCCGCGGCACCACGGTGGTGATGGCCACCCACGACCGCCACATCGTCGACGCAATGCGACGACGGGTTCTCGAGTTCGACAGCGGCCAACTCGTCCGCAACGACCCGCAGGGTGTGTACGGAATCGGCTGACGCGCAGCCCGACCCGACACACTTCCCCGAGACCCAAGGACTGTCTGAGCAGACATGCGAGCGAATTTCATCATCAGCGAGGTTCTCCACGGACTCCGCCGCAACGCGACCATGACCATCGCGATGATCATCACCACCGCGATCACGCTGGGAATGTTCGGCGGTGGGCTCCTGGTGATCCAGATGGCGGACAAGAGTCAGCAGATCTTCCTCGACCGGGTGGAGATGGAGTTCTATCTCAATCCCGAGGTGACCGAACGTGATCCGCAGTGCGAGTCCGACCCGTGCGCCCAACTTCGCCGCGGGCTCGATAACGAACCCGGCGTCACCTCGGTGACCTACCTCGACAAGGACGAGGCCTTCAAACGCGCGAAGGAGATCTTCGCGAACAACCCCGATCTCGCCGAGAACATCGTCGAGGGCACGTTGCCGGCCTCGCTGCGTGTGCGGGTGTCCGATCCCGGCCAGTTCGACGCGGTGCTCACCAAGTACGCGACGCGGAAAGATCTGGGGGTGGACGCCTTCAAGGACGACCGTAAGCTCGTGCAGCGGATCTTCAGCGTCCTCGACGGCGTCCGCAACGCGACCTTCGCCATCGCTTCGGTCCTGGCGATCGCCGCCATCCTGTTGATCATCAACACGGTTCAGGTCGCGGCGTTCACCAGACGGACCGAGGTGTCGATCATGCGCCTCGTCGGCGCGACCCGCTGGTACACCCAGTTACCGTTCCTACTCGAGGCGGTGGTGTCGGCCTTTGTCGGCTCGATGCTGGCCATCGGCGGTCTGCTGCTGGCCAAGAAGTTCTTCTTCGACAACGCGTTACGCGAGTTGTACGGGGTCAGCTTCTTCGCCCGGATCGAGCTGACCGACGTACTGTTCGTCGCACCGTGGCTGGTGCTCGGCGGAATTGTGTTGGCGGGTGCGACCGCGTATGTCACGCTTCGTGTCTATGTCCGGGAATGATCGGTCCGTCCGGGCGGTTCGGATTGTCGGCGATCAGCAACCGGTCGGTCACCAACAGGGCGATCGACCACACTACGAGGAGGTGAGTGCATGCCGAAGGAAAAGGGACGCAATGTGATCGCGTCCAACCGCAAGGCGCGGCACAACTACGCCATCCTCGACGTCTACGAGGCCGGCGTCGTCCTGGTCGGAACCGAGGTGAAAAGCCTGCGGGCGGGCAAGGCCTCGCTGGTCGACGCGTTCGCGACGATCGACGACGGCGAGGTGTGGCTTCATGCCCTGCACATCGCCGAGTACGGCAACGGCTCCTGGACCAACCACTCGGTCCGCCGCAAGCGCAAACTGCTGATGCACCGACGCGAGATCGACAACCTCGTCGGCAAGATCCGCGACGGCAACCTCACGCTGGTGCCGCTGTCGATGTACTTCAACGACGGCAAGGTGAAGGTCGAGCTCGCGCTGGCCCGCGGCAAGCAGGCGCACGACAAGCGCCAGGACATCGCCAAGCGGACCGCCCAGCGTGAGGTCGAACGTGAGGTCGGCCGCCGCGTGAAGGGCATGGGCTGACTCACGCGCCGGTGTCGGCCTGACCCTGTTGCTCAGTCGGCGTTCCCGGCGACGTGTTCGGTCCGTTTTGGTTGTCGGACTCGGAGCCGCTCTCGCCGTCCTGGTTCTGTCGGCCCGGCAGGCCGCCCATCCCGGGCCCACCCATCTGCGGTCCACCCATCTGAGGACCACCGCCCATTCCGGGCCCGTTGCCGCTCTGCTGCCAGACCGCTGCCGGCGACGGCCGCTCGGGCGTCGTGTTGTCCCCGGTGATGTAGCCGGCGCCGAAGCCGAGTGCGCCCGCGACGATGGCCAGCCCGGCTGCACCGGCGATCAGGGCCGACCGGGCCGGTGCGGTCTTCGGGGCCACCGGGCTCGGTTCGCCGACCGGGCCGCGTGAATCGGGTGAGTTGCCCGCGCCGATGGACTCGTGGGAGTTCGCTCCCGGGGTCGGCGCCGGGCCGATGGGCGTGGTCGCGGCGTCGTCGGATGTCGTGGGTGCCGGCGGGGCCGGGGAGGTGCGGTCGGGGTCGTGTCCGCCAGGGGTCGGGGGCGTCATGCGGTCTCGCTCTCGTCGGTCGGCCGAGTCCGTCCTCGGCTCACGAGGTCTCCACGATCCCGGCGGTGTCTTGGCCAGGCCTGGCGGTGGGCTGTGAATGAGCTGGCAGCTCGGCGACTCCGCCGTTCGCGCGGGTCGTCGGGGTCACGCGGCGCGATCTGAACCGGTCCACTCCGTCCGGTGCATGGTCGACACGTCGGCTCTGGGTCGATAGGTGTGCTCGTAGCGCTCGATGTCGGTTCGTCGGAGGAGTGGTGTCAGTGGATCGGCGGACACGATGTCGCCGCCGGAGATCCGCGACCGGCGGCTGAGCTTTGATTGATGCCGGAAGCACGCGACAGACGTGATCAGGAAGACGGCCATGGCGGCGCCGAACGGCCATGCGGGCGCGGCGATGCCGCCGGCCAGTGCCATCACGAACAACCCGAGGAACAGAAATCCGAGAAGCAGGATCAGATATCCGGTGAAAGCCACAGATGTCGATCGAGTTGTGTTTCGCATAGAAGAGTCCTTTCGCTGGGTGGTCCCGACCCAGATCGCTACAGTCAGTGTATCGCTACGCTACGTGTAGCGTTTCGTGGCGCGGTAGTATTCCTGCCAACGGTCGGAATCGGGATCGGCGAGGGAAACGTGAGGTGACCACGACGTGGCAGGCGGCAGCGGCCCGAAGATCGTCCGTTCGACCCTGGAGCTGCTCCGGATCCGCGGACCGGCCGGGGTCACGATCGAGAGCGTGGCAGCGCATTCCGGGGTGGCGCGTACGACGATCTATCGCCGCTACCGCAACCGGAACGAGATGCTCGGCGCAGCCCTGCTCGACGTCGCCGTCGTCGAGCCGCCTGATGCGGACCTTCCCGCAGAGGCCCGGCTGCGCTGGGTGGTGAGCCATGCGGCGTCGATGGTGCTCGACGGAATCGGTTTCGGTGGCATGGCGGCTTTGCTGACCGATTCCGATCCCGAGTTCGGCGTGCTCTTCCGGCAGGTCCTGGCGCGGCACCGTGCAGAACTCCGGGAGGTCCTCGACGCGGGGAAGCGGCAAGGTCAGTTCGCGGCGTCGATGGAGCCGGACACGCTGGTCGACGGCATCGTCGGGGCGCTTGTCGCCGAGCGCGCCCGCACCGGACTTGTCGCCGACGACTGGGAGGACCGAACTGTCAGTGCCTTCTCACCCATGGTCTTCGCGGCGGACAGTGACCGCCGTCAGACGGCTTCGGGGAAACGGGAATGAACTCTGCGGAACGAGTTGTTAGACTGAAGTGCTCGCTGACATCCGTCGGCGGCAACCTACTCGGGGCTGATCGGTTTCGACTTCGTGCGTCGAGATAGGGGAAGCGTGTCGGTGCAGGCTGGAGACCACCGTGAGCGTCGCAGCAACCAATTAAGCGCCGATTCCAATCAGCGCGACTACGCCCTCGCTGCCTAAGTAGCGCCGGCTAGTCTGTCGGCCCGGGTTATGCTCCCAGACCCGGTTGCCGGCATCATCCATGGGAGCTCACCGTCCTCGCCGGTCGCGGGTGAGGTCGGAACACCAAACAGCGACTGGGATCGTCATCTCGGCTTGTTCGCGTGACCGAGAGATCCGAGTAGAGACATAGCGGACTGCACACGGAGAAGCCCTAACAACACGACGGAGGACCCGGGTTCAATTCCCGGCAGCTCCACAAAGGCGCCCCACCGGATTCGGTGGGGCGCCTTTTGTTTCGCGCCGGCCGGCTACCCGGTACTCAGCGCGTCGAGCGTCGCGCTCTCGCGATGTTTGCGTCGCCTGGTGACGACGCCGTGGGTCGGGCTGAACAGGTAGACACCGAAGAACGCGATGCCTTGGACGAGGACGACCATCCCGCCGGGTGAGGTGTCCTGGTAGTAGGAGACGTAGAGGCCGATGACCCCGCAGATCGCCGAGATCGCGGGCGCGATGACCAGCATCCGGCCGAAACGATCGGTGAGCAGTCGGGCCGTCGCGCCGGGGATGATGAGCATCGCGACCACGAGTACGATGCCGACCACCTGCAGCGCGGTGACCGCGGTGA
This sequence comes from Gordonia hongkongensis, assembly GCF_023078355.1. NCBI lineage: Bacteria > Bacillati > Actinomycetota > Actinomycetes > Mycobacteriales > Gordoniaceae > Gordonia > Gordonia hongkongensis. The sequence continues at coordinate 3,754,273 of NZ_CP095552.1, read as the reverse complement.
GGGCGAGCAGCGCGAGTAGGGCCGCGCCGAGCAGTTTCGGGCTGAGTCCGATCGCGAAGGCGTGCGTGCGGTCGAAGGCGTAGAGGGTGAAATCGCGTCGTTTGAGGAGCAGCAGCGTCGCCACGATCGCGCCCAGGATCGCGATCTGCACGAGGTCCGTGGTCGAGACGCCCAGTAGATTGCCGAAGATGATGTGGTTCAGGTCGGTCTGGCTCGGCGTCACCGAGATCAGCACCAGGCCGAAGGCGAAGAGGGTGGTGAAGACGATGCCGATGGCGGCGTCCTCCTTCACCCGGCCGCCGTCGCGGACAGCGCCGATCAGTGCCACCGCCAGGAAGCCGAAGATCACCGCGCCGATGGCGAACGGCACGCCGACGATGTAGGCGAGGACCACGCCCGGCAGCACCGCGTGCGAGACCGCGTCACCCATCAGCGACCAGCCGATCAGCACGAGCCAGCACGACAACAGCGCACACACGACCGAGGCGATCAGCGTCGTCCACAGCGCGCGCGTCATGAACGCGTAGGCGAACGGGTCGAGGAGGATGTCGACGATGTTCACGAGACCTCCTCGTGGCGATCGGTGGTGAGGCGTTCGGACTCGAGGCGTTCGGAGGTCGGTCGGGCGAGCGGGTCGAGGCCGAACGCGCGGACGAGGTTGTCGGTGGTGATCACCTCGGCCGGCGCGCCCTGCGCGATCACGCGGCGCATCAGCAGGATCGCCTCGTCGGCCAGCTCGGGTAGCACCTGCAGGTCGTGCGTGGACACCAGGATCGTCGTCCCGGCGTCGGCGAGTTCGCGCAGCAGCGCGGTGATGGTCCCCTCGGTGCGTTTGTCGACGCCGGCGAACGGTTCGTCGAGCAGCAGGATCTCGGCCTCCTGCGCGATCCCGCGGGCCACGAAGGCCCGCTTGCGCTGCCCGCCGGACAACTGGCCGATCTGGCGGTCGGCGAAGTCGGTGAGCTCGACGCGTGCGAGGGCTTCGTCGACGGCGTCGTGGTCGGCCCGTTTCGGGCGGCGCGTGAATCCGAGGTGCCCGTAGCGACCCGTCATCACGACGTCACGGACCGACACCGGGAAGCTCCAGTCGATGTCCTCGGATTGCGGTACGTAACCGAGCGCGCCGGCTCGACGCGCCGCGGTGGGGGTCCGGCCGCCGAGCCGGACCGTGCCGGTCGTCGGCGTCACCGACCCGACGATCGTCTTGAACAGCGTCGACTTGCCCGATCCGTTCATGCCGACGAGGCCGCACACCTGGCCGGACGGCACTCGTACCGACGCGTGGTCGAGGGCGAGGATGTCGCCGTACCGTACGGTCACGTCCGTCACCTCGATGGCGGAGCCGCTTGTCGCTGAGACGTTCACGTGTTGCTCCCGGTCAGGCCCGACAAGATGGTCGCGACGTCGTGGCGGATGAGGTCGAGATAGGTGGGTACGGGGCCGTCGGCCTCGGAGAGCGAGTCGACGTACAGGGTGCCGCCGAACCGGGCGTCGGTCGCGTTCACGACTTGTCGCATCGGGGCGTCGGAGACCGTGGACTCGCAGAACACGCCCGGGACACGGTTCGCCCGGACGAAGTCGATCGTCTCGGCGACCTGTTGCGGCGTCGCCTGCTGCTCGGCGTTGACCGGCCAGATGTAGCGCTCGACGAGTCCGGCGTCGCGGGCGAGATACGAGAACGCGCCCTCGCAGGTGACGAGGGCCCGCTCGTTGGCGGGTAGTCCGGCGAGTGCGGAGGTGAGATCGGTCTGTACCTGCTGGAGCTGCCGCTTGTACGCGGTCGCGTTCGATTCGAAGGTGGCGGCGCCGTCGGGGTCGAGCTCGGTGAACGCGCGCACCATGTTGTCGACATAGATCTGCACATTCACCGGACTCATCCACGCATGCGGATTCGGCTTGCCCGCATAGGCATCCGACGCGATGTCGATCGGTTCGACACCCTCGCTGACGACGACGTGCCGGACATCTAGGCCGTCGACGAACTGTGCGAACCAGGCCTCGAGGTTGAGACCGTTGTCGAGGACGAGCGACGCGGTCGCGGCCCGGCGGATGTCGCCGGGAGTCGGCTCGTAGCCGTGGATCTCGGCTCCCGGCTTGGTGATCGACTCCACCTGCAGACGGTCGCCGGCGACCTCCGAGGCGATGTCGGCGAGCACGGTGAACGTGGTGAGCACGACCTTCTCGTCGGGCAGCCGACTCGACAGCGTGCATCCTGCGAGGATCGTGCACACGGCAGCAAGCAGTGCCCCGACGGTGACGAACCGGCGACGCACGAGCTTGGGCATGCCGACACTATAGTTTCGGTTCACCGAACTTTCTAGTTCGGGGGCTAATGTGCCCGGGAGCGGCGTCATCGGCGTATCGCGAGGAGATGGAACTCGGCGAAGCGGTGGGTGTCGTCGGCACGCTTCACCGTGCGCCACTCCTCGTCGAAACCAGCGTCGGCCAGGACCGCCGCCATCCGATCCGGGTGCCAACGCCAGGCGGGCGCCACCCGATGATCGAATTCGACGATCTCGTCGGTGTCGATCGTCTGCCCGGCGACCAGCACGACGCCGCCGGTGGGCATCCGAGCGGCCCAGCCGTCGAGAATGCCGGGAACGGATGCGGGTGCCACATGGATCAGGCTGAAGCGCGCCACGATTGCAGCGACGTCCATGTCGTCGAGCTCCGTCGAGGTCAAATGTGCGTCGTCGAGAACGAAGCGAAGGTCGGCATGCGACGATCTCGCGATCCGCAGCATCTCGGCGCTCGGGTCGACGCCGAGGACATCGAGACCGGCGGAGGCCAATTCCGCCGTCACACCGCCCGGTCCGCAACCCACGTCCAGCACGGTCCCGGGGATCCCGCTCCCGCGAACGTGGTCGACGAAGGACTCGATCACGCGGCGCTGCAGCGCGTTCGAGAACGGCGAGGGGAATGTCGCGGCGTACAGGTCGGCGAGGGCGTCGTAACCGGGCTGGTACCCGGCAGAGTCGTCGCCGGCACTCATGCGATCCGGACTCCGCGCGGCAGCTTTCCCGCAGGGATCCGCAGACGACGTGCCGCGGCAACGTATCCGAGTCCGCCGAGCGCCAGATAGATCCCCAGGCCGACGTACCACGAGTGGCCCATCTCGGACGTCTCATGTGCTGCTTCACGGGCGCGATGGCCGGTGGGGTCGCTCCCGTCGCTGTAACCGTAGGAGATGTCGGCACATGTCCGCGGGCCGATGTACGGACCCGCCCGGACTGCCGACAGGGTCCGTGCGATCTCCTGGGCTGCCGTGCTGTCGGAGGTCCTCATCGGGTGCTGCGGCGGCGAGGAGACGGCGTCGGCCACGATGAAGAACGGATTCGGGGCGAGGAGCCACCAGATGCGGTCGTGGTGGTGGAATTCCTCTCCTCGGGTGACCTCGCGACACGTCCAGATGGGCGTCGGGCTCGATGGGTCGGTCGCCGTCGTGTCGGTGCGTACCACCGAATGCGTCTGCGCGACTGTCGGATACAGCAGGCCGAACACCACCGGTAGGCCGAGCAGGAGGAAGAAGACGGCGGCTTGCGTCAGCACCGCGGACCCTGCCGGTCGCGCCGTCACCGCGGAGAACCCGAGTCCGATCCCCGCGTAGCACGCGAAGACGAGCGCAAGGACGACCGCGCCGAGCACTCCGCGCCAGATCGACTGGGGCGCTTCGATCAGTCCCCAGATCACGTACGGTGCGGCGACGGCGACCAAGGCCATCCCCGCCACCCAACTGCCGATGAGCTTGCCGAGTGCGAGTTGCCAATTGCTGATCGCGGTGTCCTGCACCACGGCCAGGGTCGCGTCCTTGCGGTCACCGTTGATCGTGGTCGCCGCCAGGGTCGGGGCCACGATGATCCCGAGTAGCAACAGGAATCCGATCAGGAGCCCGTACAGATTCGACGCCCACCCGGCGTAGGTGCCGCCGAATGCTCCGACGGCCAGGTACATCGATCCGAAGACGGCGAGGGAGGTCACGACGAACGCGGCGACGAGCGTGGCCTTCCATCTCGTCGTCCGTAGCCGTTGGCGGAGTTCGAGTTCGACGATGACCCCGACCATCCGCCACCACGACGAGAATCCGGCTCGCGGCGAGACATCTGCTTCGTGCGTCTCGGTGGTCATCGGCGCTCCGGGTCGAGTGCGAGGTAGGCATCTTCGATGCCGGAGGACACGGGAGCGAATTCGCTGACCGCCGCACCGGAGGACACCACCTGCGCGAGGTGCCGCGCGGCAGCGGACTCGTCGTCGAAGCGAACTTCCCGCGCCTGCCCGGGCGGCTGGCCGACGAGCCGGATCCGCCACACCCCGCCGGCCGCGCCTTGCGGTGTGCGGGTCCGGCCCTCGGTCATCAGCACGACGTCGTCGACCATCTCTTCCAGTTCGGAGAGGATGTGCGAGGACACCAGGATGGCGCACCCGTCGTCGGCGAGGCGGCGCAAGTGGCCGCGCAACTCCATCCGTGACCGCGGGTCCATTCCGGATGCCGGCTCGTCGAGCAGCAGAATCCGGGGTCGGTGCACCAGGGCTCGGGCGAAGCCGAGGCGCTGTTTCTGGCCGCGCGACAGCTCGTGCGCCGGCCGTGTCGCGAAGTCGGTCAGATGGACCGACTCGAGCAGTTGAGCGGCGCGTTGCCGGGCCTGGGTGGTGGGCATCCCATAGAGCTTGGCGAACGTCGTCAGGATCTCGTGCGCCGTGAGGCTCTCCCAGGTGCCGAAGATGTCCGGCATCCACCCCGTCAGTCGACGCATGTCCGCCGGCTTCACCGGCGCGTCGTCGACCAGGATCGCGCCGGTATCGGGGGCGAGTAGGCCCGCGAGAAGCAGGAGAAGGGTGGTCTTGCCCGCCCCGTTGGGGCCGACGAGCCCGGTGATCCTGCCGGATTTGAGTTCGAGGCTCGCATCGGCGACGGCTGTGTGCCGGCCGAAGGTGCGCGAGAGCCCGGTCGCGGCCAGTGACATGGCTCGACCGTAGCCGAGTGTCAGATGACCCCGGCCTCCCGCAACGCCGCGATCTCGTCTTCGGGCAGCCCGAGCAATCCGCCGTAGACGGCCTCGTTGTCGCAACCGGGGGCGGGGGGACCGGCGTTGCGGATGCCACCGGGGGTGTCGCTGAACTGTGGCACGACGCCGGGACCGAGGACGGTGCGGTGCGCACGTTCGTCGTAGTGTTCGGCGATCATCCCCCGTGCCTGCAGGTGCGGATCGGCGACCACCTCGGCGACCGAGTTCACCGGTCCGACAACGACTCCCGCGGCACCGAGTACCTCGGTCAGCTTCTCCGGTGTGTACTGCCGCGACCATTCGCCGATCAATTCGTCGAGCTCGTCCTGGTTGCGTCCGCGCGCGGCGTGATCGACGAAGCGGTCGTCGGTCGCGAGCTCGGGTTGTCCCATCGCCGCGCACAGCCGGGCGAACACCGAATCCTGGTTGGCGGCGATGATGACGTGCGTGCCCGCACTGGTCGGGTAGAGGTTCGACGGAGCGATGCCGTCGAGCCGGGTGCCCGACGGGCCGCGGACGACGCCACCTGCGTCGTAGTCCGCGATGGCCGATTCCTGCACGGCGACACACGATTCGATGAGCGAGGTGTCGACGACCTGCCCCTTGCCGGTCACCGCACGCCGGTACAGTGCCGCGAGGGCGCCCTGCGCGGCGAACATGCCGGCCAGGGTGTCGCCGAGTGACAGCGCCAGCCGGGGCGGGAGCTGTCCGGGGTAGCCGTTGAGATACCGCAGACCGCTGGCAGCCTCGGCGACGGAGGCGTACCCGGCTCGTGTCGAATCCGGGCCGGTCTGGCCGTAGCCCGAGACGCGCACCACGACGATGCCCGGGTTGCGAGCGGACAGTACATCCGGGCCGATACCGAGCCGCTCGAGCGTCCCGGGACGGAAATTCTCGACGATGATGTCGGCCCGTTCGACGAGATCGAGGAACAGCTCGCGCCCTCGGTCCGCCCGCAGATCGAGGGTCACCGCTTTCTTGTTGCGGCCGTGCACCGTCCAATAGAAGCGGTGACCGTCGACCTCCGCCTGTCCCCAGGTGCGGATCGGATCGGGCTTGCCGGGCGGTTCGATCTTGATGACGTCCGCGCCCATGTCACCCAACAGCCGTGCCGCGTGCGGTCCGGCGATGAGCGTGCCCAGTTCGAGGACGGTGACGCCGTCGAGCGGGCCGGCGGGACGGTCGCTCGTCGGTCTCGGCGAGGTGTCGGTCATCCAGACAGTGTGGCCGGTCACCCGGCGCGCGCCAAGGGTCGGCCCGGGTGGCCGGTGGATCGCGGTGCGGTCTCGCCTGCTGGCTCGACGCATTCGGAACGTTTGAAACAAAACACCCCCGATGTGTCAATGGGGACGAGCCGACGCTAGGGTGTGTGTCGTCGAACACACCGAAGGGCTGGGGAACATGGTTGATCACGCGTCGGGCACGGGACTGCTGCCGGACATCCGGCTGGCCGACATGGTGTCGGGAGTCGCGTCGTTGCGTCGTGACGCTGGCACGATCCTGCGGACCCTACCGGCGATGCTGCCCACACCGCCGACCACGAAGATGTCCATCGGCAAGCGGTTCCAGCAGAGTGCGCAGAAGTACCCCGACCGGGACTTCCTCCGGTTCGAGGGTGCGTCGATCACCTACCGCGAGGCCAATGCTCGGGCCAACCGGCTCGCGGATTTCCTCACTCGCGAGGGTGTCGGGCGCGGTGACGTGGTCGCGGTGCTCTCGCGAAACCACCCCGATGTCGTCATCGCGATGTTCGCGATCGTCAAGATCGGGGCGATCTGCGGAATGCTCAACTTCAACCAGCGCGGCGCGGTGCTGGAACACAGTCTCGGACTCATCGAGCCGAAAGTGGTTCTCTATCAGCATGATCTGCTGGAGGCGCTGGAATCGGTGCCGACCGGATGCCGGCCGGAGAAGGAGTTCACCTTCGCCGAACTCGCCACACTGACTGCGCGCTGCTCACCGCTCGACCGGCCGGTCACCGACTCGATCGAGGTCGGGTCGACCGCGATCTACATCTTCACCTCGGGCACAACGGGTTACCCGAAGGCGAGCAAGATGAGTCATTACCGCTGGCTGGTGGCGATGAACGGCATCGGCGGGCTGGGAATCCGTCTGCGCGGCGACGACGTCATGTACACGGCGTTGCCCTTCTACCACAACAACGCTCTCACGATCTCGGTCTCGTCGGTCCTCGCGTCGGGCGCCTGCCTTGCCATCGGCAAGCAGTTCTCGGCGTCGAAGTTCATCGACGAGATCATCGAGAACAACGCCACCGCGTTCGCCTACATCGGTGAGCTGTGCCGCTATCTGCTCGCGCAGCCGCCGAAGCCGACCGATCGCGCGCACCGCCTCCGGCTGGCCGTCGGCAACGGTCTGCGCCCGGACATCTGGGATGCCTTCACCGAGCGGTTCGGTATCGACCGCGTCGTCGAGTTGTATGCGGCGAGCGAGGCGAACATCGGTTTCATCAACGTCTTCGGCTTGTCCAAGACGGCCGGGTTCTCGCCGTTGCCGTACACGATCGTCGAATACGACGAGGAGACCGGCGAGCCGCTGCGCGGTCCAGACGGGCGGGTGCGGCCGGTCGGGAAGGGTGGCACCGGATTGCTTCTCGCGCAGATCAATTCACGGGTGCCGTTCGACGGTTACACCGACCCGGCCGCGACCGAACGCAAGATCGTCCGCGACGCGAAGCGCAAGGGCGACAAGTGGTTCAACAGCGGCGACGTCGTCCGCGATCAGGGCTTCTCGCACATCGGCTTCGTCGACCGCATCGGCGACACCTTCCGCTGGAAGGGCGAGAACGTGGCCACCACCGAGGTCGAGGCGGTGCTCGACGCGCACCCCGCCGTCGAGGAGGCGGTCGTGTTCGGTGTGCCCGTTCCGGGGGTCGACGGCAAGGCCGGCATGGCGGCGGTGAGCCTGCGCGACAGCGAGACCTTCGACGCCGACGGTCTCGCCCGACACGTTCGCGACGGTCTGCCCGCGTACGCCGTGCCGCTGTTCGTCCGGATCGTCGAGGCGCTGGAACACACCTCGACGTTCAAGAACATGCGCACCGAACTCCGCAAGCAGGCCTACGGGCAGACCGGCGACGATCCGCTCTACGTGCTCGTCGGGGAGAAATACGTCGAGTACTATCCGGAGTTCGTCGAGGAGTTGGCCGGCCGGCCGACGCGCTGAGGTCAGGCGCCGCGCAGCGCGGACAGGCGCTCGCCGACGAAGTCGAGCGCGCTGCGCTGCCAGAGCCCGATGTGATCGAGCATGGCGTGACCGCCACCGGGAACCGGGACGAACTCGGCATCGACGCCCAGTGCCGACAGCTCGTCGATGCCCTTACGGGTCCGCTTCGCGAGCGTGCGGGTGTCGGCGTCGCCATGCACCGCGACAACCCGCGCGCCGGGCTGGATGTGTCGCCAGTCGGCGAACTGCCACCACGGCGCCAGCCCGAGGACGCCGATGACCCGGCGGTCGGCGGCGAGATGGGCGGCCACGCGTCCGCCCATCGAGTGTCCGATCGCGACCACCGGCACGCCCGGGTGCCGTCGGCAGATCTCGTCGAGTGCCGCACGGGCGGGGAGCAGAGGCGAGTTGTCGTCTCCGTTCCAGCCGTACACGCGGTAGCCGACCTGGTGGACGCGCACCGACCGGCCGAATCGCAGTCGCAGCGACCAGGTGAACGGGTACATGCGCAGGGCGGACGGCTGCCAGGGACTGAATGGTTTGTGGCTGTTGTCCGTGCCGCCGGGCAGGACGAGCACGAGCAGGCCGGGGGATCGGCGTCCGGGGGACAGCAGTCCCGACAATCCGGCGATCAGCATGTGTGCAGGCCCCTTCGATGCGACGTCGACGATCGTCTCACCGTAGCGATTCGGTCTCCGGGTCCGGACGGATCGGTTCGTCGACCGGGCGAACGGCGTGTGGAGTGGCACAATCGCGGTCATGGCACATCCTCGCGCTGGTACCTTGGCCCTGCCCGAAGACCTCGTCGACGTGGACGCCCTGGTGCGTGCCTATTACGACAACACACCCGACCCGTCGGACCCGTTGCAGCAGGTCGTGTTCGGGACGTCGGGGCATCGCGGATCGAGCTTCGACAACGCGTTCAACGAAGCCCACATCCTCGCGACGACGCAGGCGATCGTCGACTACCGCCGCTCCGCCGGGATCTCCGGTCCGCTGTTCATCGGGTTCGACACCCACGCTCTCTCGGTCCCCGCCTGGCGCACCGCACTCGAGGTGCTCGCGGCCAACGAGATCACCGTCTACACCGCCGAGAGCGACTCGTTCACACCCACGCCGGCGGTCAGCCGCGCCATCCTCATGTTCAACCAGGACAACCCGGGGGTGCTGTCCGACGGCATCGTCGTGACGCCGTCACACAATCCGCCGCGGGACGGCGGATTCAAGTACAACCCGCCGACCGGTGGTCCCGCGGATACCTCGATCACCTCGGTCGTCGCGGCGCGGGCGAACGAACTGCTCGAGCAGAAGCTCGACGGTGTCGCGCGCATCCCGTTCGAGCGTGCGCGCGGCAGCGAGTTCGTGCACGACTACTCGTTCCTCCTCAACTACATCGACGGACTCGGCGATGTGGTCGACATGCGGGCGATCCGCGACGCCGGCATCCACATCGGCGCCGACCCGCTCGGCGGCGCGTCCGTCGGCTACTGGGCGCTGCTGGGCCTCCGATACAACCTCGAGCACCTGACGGTCGTGAATCCGACGGTGGACCCGACGTTCTCGTTCATGACGCTCGACACCGACGGCAAGATCCGGATGGACTGTTCGTCGGCCAACGCGATGGCCTCACTCATCTCCTCCCGTGATTCCTACGACATCGCGACCGGCAACGACGCCGACTCGGATCGGCACGGCATCGTCACGCCCGACGCCGGTCTGATGAACCCCAACCACTACCTGGCCGTCGCGATCGACTACCTGTTCACGCACCGGCCGCAGTGGTCCGAGTCGGCGGCCGTCGGCAAGACGCTCGTGTCGTCGTCGCTGATCGACCGGGTGGTCGCCGGGATCGGACGACCGCTGCTCGAGGTTCCCGTCGGCTTCAAGTGGTTCGTCGACGGCCTGTTGAACGGTCGCGTCGCCTTCGGTGGCGAGGAGAGCGCCGGGGCGTCGTTCCTGACCTTCGACGGCAGCCCGTGGTCGACCGACAAGGACGGCATCATCATGGCGCTGCTGGCGTCGGAGATCCTCGCGGTGACGGGCAAGTCGCCGTCGCAGCGCTACGCCGAACTCGCCGAGGAGTACGGGACGACGGCGTACGCGCGGATCGACGCGCCGGCCAGTCGGGAGCAGAAGGCGGTGCTGTCGAAGTTGTCACCGGAGCAGGTGACGGCCACGGAACTGGCGGGCGAACCCATCTCGGCGATCATGACGACCGCACCGGGCAACGGCGCCCCGATCGGCGGCCTGAAGGTCACGACGGAGAACGCCTGGTTCGCGGCTCGCCCCTCGGGCACCGAGGACGTCTACAAGATCTACGCCGAATCATTCAAGGGCGCAGACCATCTCGCGCAGGTGCAGAGCGAGGCGCAGCAGGTCGTCGACGCGGCGCTGGGGGCGTGAGCGAGTAGCGGGCCGGCGGTGGCGGTCACCGCCCCGTTCCGGCCGGACGTTCCCTCAGACAATTTTCAGCGCGACGCCGTTATTGTCGGAATGTGAGCAAGAAGCGCAAGCCGGGAGCATCGGTGCCCCGCACCACCAACTCGAAGTATCAGCCGAGCGCGCCGTCGAACACGATGACCTACGTGCTCGGCGGCATCGCGGTCCTGGTGATCGCGGGCCTCGTGATCGGCGGGATCTGGTGGAGCGGACGCGATCAGGGTGACACCGATCAAGCCGCGCTGGCGTCGAGTTCGACGATGATCGTCGGTCCCGAGACCGCTCCGCTCATCGACGTCTTCGAAGACCCGATGTGTCCGGTGTGCAAGGTGTTCGAGCAGCAGTCCGGACCGGCCATCACCAAGGCCGTCACCGAGGGCAAACTCCGCGTGCGCTACCACACACTGCACTTCCTGAACTCGCGGTCGGCGACCGGTGACTACAGCTCGCGCGCTGCCGGTGCGCTGACCTGCGTGGCCGACGAGCAGAACACCGATCTGTTCCTGCGGTTCCACAGCGCGCTGTTCGCCGCCCAGCCGCCCGAAGACGGCACCGGCAACATCACCAGCCCCGAGCTCGCGCGTCTCGCCACCGAGCAGGGCGCGACGCCGGCCACCGCCACGTGCATCACCGACAACGCGAAGGTCGCCCAGGCCGAGGAGAACGCGCAGAAGTCGACCGACGAACTGTCGAAGGCGACCGGCGGCCAGGTCGGCACCCCGACCGTGCTGCACGACGGCGAGCCCGTCAACGGCGTCCTCGAGGGCACCGGTTGGCTCGACAGCATCCTGGGTGGTGGCAACTCCTGAGTCGCGTGACGCCGACTCGACACCGATCGGGTCGGCGTCCTGGCGATTTGGCTGGTATCGCCGAGATGGTGTAACTTCGCCAGTGCCCTTGAACAGGGCGGAACAACAAAATACGGGGCTATGGCGCAGCTGGTAGCGCACCACACTGGCAGTGTGGGGGTCAGGGGTTCGAGTCCCCTTAGCTCCACCGAACGAAGCCCGTTCCGACTGATGTCGGAACGGGCTTCGTCGTTGGTGGGATAGAGCCTGTCGAACCGAGTTGCGTAGTGACAGCTAGGCGCTCTACGGAGGCGGCGACGTGTTCTAGCTACCGGATTCGAAGTAGGGTGCGATATCCCTGACGAAATCGGTTGTGCCAGAGGCTGCGAGAGCATCGAGGAACTGTTCGGTGGTCACCGGTGGGCGACGACGCTTGTCGGCGGTTTGGGCTACAGAGGCCACCGCACGCGCCGGATTGCGGTGGAGTAGGTCCAGCAGGAATTGGTCGGAGCTGCGTATGTGCAGCCCCAGCGGCTCCACAACTGCATTGGGAAAATGCTGGGTGTTGTCGGTGACGATCGCGGCCGCGTGGCCTCTCACGGCGGCTGCGACAACGTGTCGGTCGTCAGGATCGGGCATTCCTGAGATTGCCTCTTCAAGTGGTTCCCAGCCTTCAACGCACGCGTCCTCGAAGGCATCGTTCATGCGTCGACCCGCAGGCGTGCGGTCGCCTCTGAGACTCGTCCTTTTGTCGCCCGATTGATACCGCGCACCGTCTCGTCCATGATGCGGTTGCTCCACAGAGGGTAGAACGCCCGGTGCTCGGCGAAGGTGAGCAGCAGATCGGCCTTGTGGATCGGCACCAGGACACACGCGTCGAGCATCACGCGAAACCCCGCCACTACCGCTTGCGCTCCTCGGCAATCTCGCGGCGAGATGTGCGCATGGCTTCCCGGTAGTCCTCGGCGGGCACGTCGTACAGGCCGCTGTCTTCGGCGTCATCGACGAGAGCTTGCAGCGCCCCGCGCCGCTCGATTGCGCGCTGTGACTGATACTCGAGTAGATCGTCCAACTTCACGCGCCGGTGTCGGCTGCCTTCTACGGTCTCGAAGGGGATTCTGCCGCTCTCCAGCAGTTTGATGAGAGTAGGGCGGCTGATGCCGAGGTAGTCGGCCGACTCCTGCGTCGAGAGTTTCTGGTCGACCGGAGCGACAACGACCGCGCGGTGCGCGCGCATCGCATCCACGATCTGTGTCAGCGTCCGATAGACCTCGAGTGGGAGAGGGGCTTCTTCACCGTCGGGCCCGACGAGCGCGGCGGGCTCGTGGTGGTGATCGAGGAACCGCGACAAATCCATGAGGGCGTCGAGGTCGGTGGCGTCGGTCGGGGGGAAGAACGTTCCTGTTCTGCGCGGTGCGGTAGTCGGGCTCATCTGACAAGTTTGCCGACTAATCGAAATATCCGCAATCCTTTGGTGGCTGTATTGGCAGTGTGGGGGTCAGGGGTTCGAGTCCCCTTGGCTCCACCGAACGAAGCCCGTTCCGACCGATGTCGGGACGGGCTTCGTCGCTGGCCGGTCCGGTCAGTCGCGCCCGATGCCCACGGGCATGGGGAGGATCTCGACGCGGGCGAGGCCCGAGGTGACGGCCGGGTCGGCGGCGCTGATGGCCCGGACATCGTCCTCGGAGTCGGCGCGCACCACGCCCAGGCCCCAGTTGCCGGTCGGGTCGACGACGGGACCGAAGATCAGCGCGGTGCCGTCGGCGAGGAGCCCCGACCAGTACGTGCCGTGGCGGCCCATGATGGCGGCCTCGTCGTCGGACATGTCGCCGGGACCGAAGGTGGGACGCGGCGGAACCAGTTTGTACACGAAGTGGGTCATGTTCTGACGCTCTCTCTTCAGCCTGAATCTTTCATGGGTGGCTGGGTTTTCGTCGATCAACGGTCGGTGTGGGGTTGGTGTTGGTGTGTGGGCAGGGTGGGTCGCCAGCGTTCGGTTCGCTGGTTGTTCTCAGTTCCTGGTGGGGGTGGGGGCTGCGGTGACCGGGTGCGTGTGACAGGGGGCTGGTTAGGCGGTGAGGCGTTGCCAGCCGTGGTGTATGTGGTGGTTGTAGGGCCAGTCGGTGGGTAGTCGCAGGGTGGTGGTGCGGGCGTGGGTGATGATTTTGCCGGCGACGGTGAGTAGGCGGTGGCGTAGGCGTTTGGGTTCCCAGCGGCGGATGGGGTCGTGGCGGGTGTAGCCGAGGGTTTGAGTCCAGGCGAGTAGGTCGGAGGCTAGGGCGACAATGTCGAGCCACAGTTGGTTTTTGGCGAATTCCTCGAAGGGCAGGTTGGCCATGCCGGTGTCTTTGAGGCAGCGGATACGGTCCTCGGCGCGGGCGCGTTGACGGTGTCGTAGTTCCAGGGTCGGTAGGGTCCAGCCGCGGCCGCGGGTGTTGGTGGCGAACACGGTGTAGCGGCGGCCCTCGATATCGGTGATGAGGTGTTGGGCTCCGTGAGGTTCCCCTGAAAAAGTGGACACGGTTAGCTTGTTTGCTGACTTGTGTGTGATCTGATTTCGAAGTCGATAGGTGAGACCATCCCTAGCGAGCTATGCCTTCTGTCATGGTTGTAGAATCGGATGTAATTGTCAAGTCCGGCAGCAAGATTCGCGTAGCTGCCGTACGCGTGGCGCTTGTAGTTCTCGTGTTTGACCGTTGACCACAACGACTCGGCGCCGGCGTTGTCCCAGCAGATGCCGGTCGCGCCCATCGAGCGTTGCAAACCATGTCGACGGCACGCTGAAGCCATGTCGTAGCTGGTGTACTGACCGCCTCGGTCGCTGTGCAGAATGGTGCCGGCCACCGAACCGCCACGAGTGAGCACTGCAGCATCCACCGCGTCCTCGACGAGCTCGGTGCGCATGTGATCTGCCAGCGACCAGCCCAGCACTCGACGCGAGTGCTCGTCTCGGATCGCGCACAGGTAGGCGTCCCCTTCGCCGCAGGTCAGATAGGTGATATCGGAGGTCCAGACCAGGTTGATGCCGCCGCGATCGAAATCGCGGCCGACCCGGTCCGGCGGGAACGACGCGGCCGGATCGACCTGGGTGGTCCTGACCTTGAACGTGCGCGGACTGATGCCCTCGATGCCCATCTCGGCCATGATCTTGGCGACGGTGTTCTCCGAGACCGCCACCCCCTCAGCGTGCAGATCGGCGGTAATGCGCGGTGAACCGTAGATGCGTCGCGAGGCCTGCCAGTGCGCCAGAATCTTCACTTCCAGATCCCGGCGCCGCTGCTGTCGGGGCGTCAACTCGACACGATGTTGCCGATCTGCCCACGCGTAGAATCCGGACCGCGACACACCCAGGAGAGCAACAAGTTTCGTCACGTCGTGGTTGGCGCACTCCGCGGCGATGAGTTCGAAACGACTCACCGATGATGCTGCGCCGCAAAGTACGCCGATACTTTTTTCAGGAATGCGATATCACGGTCCTTCTCGGCGAGTTCGGCACGCAGCCTGGTCAGTTCTGAGCGTTCACTCGCCGACAGATCTTGGTCGGGCGGCACCTTGCGAACATCATCGGCGACGCCGTCTCGAAGCCGCTCAGCCCGAACCCATTTGCCCAGCAGATTCTCATGCACATTGAGTTCCCGAGCCACCTCGGTGATCGGCCGACCACCATCAATCACCCGACGAGCAGCCTGAGCCTTGTACTCCGGCGTAAACGACCGCCTCCTGGACATGTCGACATCCTTCCAGCAGGACCCCTGGCCCCACTATCTCGGTGTCCACTCAAACTGGGGAGGCTCACCGTTGTGGGGGTATTCACGGCGCGCGATCAGCCGCATCCCCGATGGCCAGGACTTGTAGCCGGGTTCTGCGGCACGGGTGGCCGGCGGTAGGTAGCGGGTGATCTCGGCGACCTGGGCATCAGCTCGTGGATCGGCGTCGTCGGTGTTGATCGCGGTGACCCACGCAGCCTCGGGCAGCACGTCCAGGGCTTGTTTGACCAGTTCGGTGATGGTGAACCCGACCGAGTACTGCAGGTCCTGCTCGGCCAGGTAGGCCAGGAACTCTTTGGCACACCCGGCCGAATCGGTACGGATGAGCACGTGGGCGCGTTCGGCAGCGGGCAACTGCGCCACCGCCCTCTCGGTGGCGGCGATGTGCATGTCCGCACCCTTGGGGGAGGCGCCCCCACGCCGCAGGTCCAGGTTCAGTGTTTCCCCGGTGCCGTAGGCGCCGTGGTCGACGAACGAACACATCGGGGAATGCCCGAACACCCGTTTATACGTTTTCTGGGCCTGTTCTTTGGCCGATCCGGCCGTCACGGTCGTGGCATCGAGATCGACGGTCACCAGCCCGCCATCGACGCTGCCCGCGGTGCCTTCCAGGGGGCGGGCGATGTCCCACACCCGTTGACGCGCGGTGGCGCGAGCCGCACCGATCGCGGAATGTACCGCTTCGACGTCGGCAGCGAGTCGGGTGAGCACCCGTGAGATCGTGGGATCGGAGGCCACCTGCCCGTACAGCTGTGGTTGAGCCCGCACGGTGGCCACATCGGCCACGCAGTCACCACCAGTGGCCAAGGTCATCGCCAAGTCCAGCACGATCTTGGCCGGATCATGCACCGTCGCTGTCGTTCGCCATGGCGCCATTGCCGCGGTCAGGGCGGCGCCCAGGCCGCAGACCTGCACGGTTTTCGTCAGTAACACCGCACCGGAGGTTGTCAGCACCGACTCGGTGCGCGTGGGGTCCACCATCAACTCGGGATACACGTTATTCTTCACCTGCGAGGTGCCTTTCTTCTTGTGACTATTTGTTTGTGGTGAATCAATAATCACAAGGTAGATAGGCACTTTCGCGTATCACACGCCGAACACCAGCAACATCGGTGAAATATCCAGGTTCAGGGGTGGGTCGATTCGATGACGTCGACGCAGGCCGCCAGGGCGGCGGCCCAGCCGCCGGAATACGCGCCGGAGCTGTAACCGCCCGGCGCGGCGCAGTCTTCGCGAAGCTGTTCCTCGCTCAGATGCTCCCAGCCGCGGTGTTCCACGGACACCCGCGTCAGAGCCGGACCGAGCGAGGTGAACGACAGCTCGACCTCGGTCGGCTCGGGAGTGTTCAGCCACGACATGACGAACCGACTCGGGGGTTCCCACACCGCCAATCGACCCCATTCGGCGGTCGTGCCGTCGTCCCAGGTCTCATAGACCCGGCCGCCGGTGAACTCGTCGATGGCCACCGTCCGTGCCCGGTCCCCGCCGATCGACATCGGCTGCAGTGGCCACCAGACCCCGATGGTCCGGACAAAAGTGGTGAAGACGTGGTCGAGATCGCTACGGACGGTGGTGGATTGACGTATCGGCGGCCGTCGGAGCGGGAGAACGGCACCGCCATCGCGACTTCCGGCGTCGGCGACCTCGCGTTCACCCGGCACGGTTCACCTCGTCGTCGTCGGTCAGTCCGCGTTCGGCCTCGACCAGTTGCCGCGCGACGTCGAGAGATGACGCCCACATGTCGTCGAGCAGGTCGCGTAGTCGGTCGATGCCCTCGGGTCGGGCGCGGTAGATGCGTCGGGTCCCCTCGCGGCGTTCGGCCAGCAACCCGGCGTCTTTCAGCACGGTGATGTGCTGGGAGATCGCGGTGCGGCTGACGTCGAACCGGGCGGCGATGTCGCCCGCGGACAGCTCCTCGCCGGAGACGAGTTCGAGGATGGCGCGGCGGCGGGGCTCCGCCATCGCGCGCAGGGCCTCGTCGACGCCCGGGGAGTTGTCGGTCACGCCCAGAGTCCGATCGAGTTGCCGTCGGGGTCGGCGAACATCGCGAATCTGCCGTACCCATCCGGGAGGTCCGTGGGCGGCACGAGTGCCTTGCCACCGAGCGTCTCGGCCCGGTCGAGGGACGCCTGCAGATCGTCGACGCGCATGTAGACACTCACCCCGCTGGTCCCGCCGGGTTCGGACACGGCGCCGATGCCGCCGGAGACGGCGCCGTCACCTGCGCCGGTGTCGACGAGCGAGTATTCCGGGCCGGAACTGTCGTCGATGGTCCAGCCGAACAGATCGCGATAGAACGCGGTGAGACGGGTGGGGTCATGCGAGGTGATCTCGAAGAATGCGACTGGTGCTCCCATGAGGACTCCTTGTGCCGGTATATGTCGGTAATGGCTAACGTTAGCGATCGCTGACGGAACACGCAAGGGTGTGGAGAGCCATGACCGGTCTCGGCCTGTGCCCTAGAGTCCAGCCATGGGTGTCGCACTGTCGTCGGAGGTCGTATGAGCGATTCGGTGAGCCACGACCGGCCGTGGCGGCGCCCGGGTGCTCTCCGCTACGGCCTGCGGCGGGTGCGGAACGCCGTACGTCCGCCGGTGACCATCTACCCGGCACCCGACGACATGATCAAGGACGCCGACGTCCCGGTGGTGATGCGCGACGGGGTCACCCTGCGGGTCAACGTGTATCGGCCGGCGGGGGATGGTCCGTTCCCGGTCCTGCTCTCGGCGCACCCCTACGGCAAGGACGCGCTGCCGGTCCGGACGCGGTTCGGCTGGAAGCTCAACTTCCAGTACCGGATCATGAATCAACCTGCACCGTTTCGCGTTTCGAGTGAGACCGGCTGGGAGGCGCCCGACCCTGCGGTCTGGACCTCGCGCGGCTACGTCGTCGTCAACGCCGACCTGCGCGGCGCGGGGACCTCGGAGGGAACCGGATCGCTGCTCTCCGACGCCGAGGCCCTCGATGTCCACGACCTGATCGAGTGGGCCGGCCGGCAGTCCTGGTCGACCGGCGCGGTCGGCATGCTGGGCGTGTCGTATCTCGCACTCTCGCAGTACAAGGCGGCAGCACTTCACCCGCCCCACCTCGCGGCGATCTGTCCGTGGGAGGGGTTCACCGACCTCTACCGCGACTTCATGAAGCCTGGCGGAGTCGACGAGAGAGGGTTCTCCCGCATCTGGGCTCTCGTCACCCGGAAGGCTGCCCGGTTGTCGGAGGACATCGGTGCCGAACGCCGCCGCCACCCGCTCCGAGATGATTGGTGGCAGAGCAAGACACCGGATCTCGCGGCCATCGAGGTGCCGATGCTGGTGTGCGCCAGTTTCTCCGACAGCAATCTGCACAGCGCGGGTTCGATGCGTGCGTTCGAGCGGGCCGGGTCGGCTCACAAGTACCTGTACACCCACCGCGGACCGAAGTGGGCGATGTTCTACAGCGACGTCGCGGTGGCGGCGCAGCACGCGTTCTTCGAGCGACACCTGCGCGGGGACACGACCAGGACCCTGCCACGGGTCCGCCTCGAAGTCCGGGGGTCGCGGACCGAGGTCACCGATGTACGCGAGGAACATGAGTGGCCGCCGGCCGCGGCCACGTGGACCGAACTGCGAGTGGCCGACGGTGACCGTCTGACCCGGGACACCGGGGGAGGCGTGGCGAGTGGTTCGTCGGTTCTCGACCTGCGCGGGGCCGGGCTGGCCTACGACCTTGCCATCGATTCTCATCTCGAACTCTCCGGACCGATGAGTGCTCGACTATGGGTCAGCCTGCCGCGCGGTGGAGATGCGACGTTGTTCGTGGCAGTGGAGAAATGGGCCGGAACGCGGTGGGTTCCGTTCGAGGGTTCGTACGGATACGGCCGGGACCGCATCGTGACGGGTAGGCAGAAGCTGTCGCTGCGAGCACTGGACCGCGATGCATCGTCGGTGGCCCGGCCGGTGCACAGCTTCGACCGCGTTCAGTTGCTGGAGCCCGGCCAGATCGTGGAGATAGAGGTCGGACTCGGTTCGTCGGCAACATCTTTCATGCCCGGCGATCGCCTGCGGCTGGTGATCGCGGGACGGTCCATCGACCGGGGCAACCCGTTGACCGGGCATTTCCCCGCCCGCTATCAGACCGGTCCCCGCGGAACGTGTCGGATTCATCGGGGCGGAGATCATCCCTCGATGCTGACGGTGCCGCTGATCGAGGCGACGAATCCGGCGGCCGGTCTGAATCCGTGACGACAGCTGAGGAGAGTACGTGGTGACGACCGAACCCCCGACCTGGCTGCTACTGCCGGGAACCCCGCTGTCGCCGGCGGTGTGGGACGGCGTGCGTGCCGAGCTGTCCGAGTACGGACACGTGATCACGCCTGCTATCAGCCCGCCGCCGGGTTATGCGGATGACGACCTACCCGCGCGGCTCGCCGCCGGGGTCGCGGAATCGGTTGCGTCCGAGGCGCCCTGGCATGTGGTGGGACATTCCTTCGGCGGACAGGTGGCCCTGGAACTCGCGATCCGGCGCCCCGAGCTCGTCTCCGGCCTGACGCTGCTGTGCACACGAGACACGCCCTTCCCGACATTCGACGCTGCGGCAGCCGCCGTCGAGGCCGGCACCGTCGATGTCGACGGCACACTCGGACGCTGGTTCAGCGCAGACGAATTGCGCAACGATGGACCGGTCGTCCGCTACGCTCGCGAAGCCGTGGCCGCCGCGGACCACGCGTCCTGGGCGTCGGCGCTGCGCGCGATCGCCCACTTCGACTGTTCGCAACGCACCGCGTCGATCTCGTGCCCGGTGACCGTGGTCGTGGCCGAACACGACACGGTGTCCGACGTCGCCTCGATGACAGCCATGCATCAGCGGATACCGGGATCGGACTTCATCGTCCGCGCCGGGGCCTGGCATATGAGCATCTTCGACGACCCGGCCGCGGTGGCGCGAATCCTCCTCTGACGACCGACGAATCTCGACCGTCGGGCTTCAGGTCGCGTCGGCGATGATCTGCCGCTGGGCCGTGAACATCTCGGCCAGATTGTTGCTGACCGTGGTGTCCATCGCGGGCGGTGCGTCGTCAACCGTGTTGTGCGTGACCGTGAACGATACGCCCCGCTCCTCGCCGACCACGATGATCCCGGCGAGGTGAACCTCGATCGCACCGACCTCGTACTCGCCGGTCATCCGGACCGCTTTGTAGTCACCGTCGATCGGCAGCTCGACCTTCTCGAGCGCGAGAGTGACCGGGACGTCGCCGTCCTCGAGGGTCAGCGTGAAAGACGAACAGGCGGAGACGATCTCGTCGAACTCGTCGTAACCGTTGTCGGCCGGCTTGGTCACGTCGGCACTGTAGTTGTCGAGACCGAAGAGTATCTCGTTGGAGGACGAGGTCTCGGTGAGCTCGCGCTCCGCGCGTTCGTTGCCGGTCTGCTGAGACTGGACCAGCGTCGCACACTTCTCGTTGTCCACGGTGCTGCCGTCGTCGTCGGTACTGCCCGTCTCCGTGCTGAATTCGCCCGTGATGTCCGGGAACTGGTCTTCGGGCAGCACCAGTTGGAGGGCCGAGGCGGTCGGGATCGACGGTTCGTCGTCGCCACCACCGCGCAGGGTCAGCGCCAGCACCACCGCCACCACGACGATCAGTACGAGGACCAGTCCGCCGCCGCCGATGAACCACCACTTCTTGCTCCCACTCTTGGCCGGAGGGGGTGATTGCTGACCGAACGGCTGGCCATACGGTTGTTGGCCGTACGGCTGCTGGCCGTAGGGCTGCCCGCCATAGGGCTGTTGGCCGTACGGCTGCCCACCGTACGGACCCGGGTTCGGCGGCTGGCCGGGAGCCGGCTGCGGCCCGCCGGGTTGGTGACCGCCAGAAGGCGGCCAGCCGGGTTGCTGCGGCCCCTGCGGACCCATGGCGGTCGGCTGGTTGGGGTCGTAGGGACTGCCCACGGTCGGCTCCTCCTGGTCGGTGACCTTGGGAGATTACCGCGCTTCGATGGGGGCATCGCCGGGTTTCATGCGACCGAATGAGCGACGTCCGGCGGACGGGTCCGGACGTTCACAGGAGCGCGGGCGGTGGGTATTTCGGTTCGTACAGCGTGATCTCCCCGGCGCCGGGGACCTTGACCCGGACAGTCACGCCCCAACCCTCATCGGTCGGTGTGCCGGCGAACTCGGCGCCCCGGCCGGCGAGTTCGCGCATGGTGGAGTCGAGATCGTCGCACATGAACGACACGTCGAACTTCTGATCGGTGCGCCCGGCGCTTCCCTCGTGCTCCCAGGCATTCGGGTGGGCTCCGAGTTCGCTGGGACCGGTCTGGAAGATCAGCCAACCGCCGCCCGTGTCGACGTGCGGGAAGCGCAACACGTCGCGGAAGAAGGCGCGGGCGGCGTCCGGGTCGTCGCAGTAGATCAGTGTGTGCACCGCGGTGATCATGGCTGTCAGGGTAGTCGGCCGCGGAGCCGAACCGGCGTTGTTCGCAGAAGCCGGAACCGGCTCCCAGCGCTGAATCTCCGTCCCCGTGAGTCGGCGCGAAGGGCAATATACCCTTCAAACCTGTTGAGGGGGAGGCAAATTCGCTGGGAGGACGATCCCGCGCCGGTTGCTGGCCCTTCGTGGCTCGTCGCTAACGCTCCTCACACCTCCGGGAGCAGGGCTGGGACCTGCGGGTTTACAGTCTTTCGGATGAGGCAGTAAGGGGAAGGTCAGCTCACCGCCTTCGCGACCAGCGTCGCAATGGTCTTCTCGGCCTCGGTGTCCAGGGTGCTGACCGCGAACGACGTCGGCCAGAATCCGCCGTCGTCGAGGTTGGCGTTCTGGGTGAATCCGAAGGTGGAGTATATCGCTCCTTGTCGTCGTGCCCGCTGCGGAAGAAACACACCACCTTGCCCTTCAGCGCGTAGGCCGGTTGTCCGTACCAGAGCTTCGGTGCGAGGTCCGGTGCGGCCGTGGTGACGATCGCGTGGATGCGTTCGGCCAGCGCGCGATCGGCCGGGTCCATGCTCTCGAGCTTCGCGAGCAGATCGAGTTCCTCGGCCGCCTTCTTGTTCCCGCGCCTGCGGGTCTTCTCCATCTCGAGTTCCGCGGCGCGCTCCTTCATCGCGGCCCGTTCCTGATCGGAGAATCCTCCAGAGCTGCCCATTCGCGTTCCCTTCGCGGTCGACGGCCTCGGGGCCGAGGCAGCTCTCACGGTAGTGCGGCGGGTCTAGGGGCTTCTCGATTCCGAACCGGTCACAGGTCTCGACGCGGACTCACACCCGCCCTCGCAGGATCGCGTTCCAGTACAGGCGCGGGAGGGCATATCGGTCGAAGGCCCACGCACTCCGGCGCGGTTTGAGCGGGTCGATGACCGACGGCAACGACGACGTGATGGTCCCGTCGCGGTCGAACTCGGCGGCGATGAGATGATGTGCGTCCGTCGCGATCGGAGCGACGGTGTACCCGTCGTAGGCGGTGAGCTCCTCGCCGGCCCGCGCGGCCGCGATGTTGTCGGCGAGCACCGAGATCTGCCGTCGCAACCCGCCGCCCGACGGGTCGGTCGCGATCGCGGCGCCGTCACCGGCTCCCCAGATGGACGGATGGGTGCGGTGACGCAGCGTGTGGGGATCGATGTCGACGAGCCCCCGGCCGCGGGCGCCGGCCAGGTCCGAGTCGGTCACCAGGTCGGCACCTCGGAAGGGCGGGACGAGGTGCAGCATGTCGTAGTACACATCCTGGGTGTCCGAGCCGGTGACCACGGTGACCCGGCGATCGACCGGATGCAGTCGTACGGAGCTGTCGAGCAGCACGCGGACGCCGAGTTCGTCGAGGCACTCCGAGAGGCGGGCGTCGAGGGCCGCGACGCCGAGCAGATGGGGCCGGTCGACGGTCATGGTGATGTCGAGCGACTCGAGGATTCCTCGACGCCGCCAGTGGGCGGCGGCCAGGAAGAGTGGTTTGAGTGTGGTCCCGGTGCAGCTGACCGGCGGACGCGGGACGGTGAACACGGCCCGTCCACCCCGCGGCATCGAGGTGACGAGATCCCAGGTCTGTTCGGCCCGGTCGAGATAGTTGCTGGCCACCGCCGGGTCGGCGATCGCGAGCTCGATCCCCGGCATCGCGTCGTGATCCGGTACGAGTCCGACGGCCAGGACGAGGTCCCGGTAGCCGACGTCGGCGCCCGAGACGCAGCGGACCGTCCGCTTTCCCGCGTCGACGACGACGGCGGTGTCGCGCAACCACGTCACCCCGTCCGGCGTCACCGATCGCTGCGTGCGCTCGGCGTCCTGCAGCGTCGCCTGACCTCCGCCGACGTAGGAGAGCAGTGGGCGGTACGTGTGGACGGCCTGCGGTTCGATCACCGCGACATCGGTGACGCCCAGGCGCAGCAGTCGCGCCGCCGCGCTGAGGCCGGCGTTTCCGCCGCCGACGATGACGACGTCGAAGTGTCGGGTCTCGCGAGATGAGGTCATGCGGGTCAATACCCGGCCGGGCGCTCGGGAAAACCGGGGGAGCCGGCTGCCGCGTGCCGGAGCCGCCTCGGCCGGGTCCTCGTGGTCCGAGAGCTGGGTGCGACCATGGACCGATGACCGCCACGCTCGTCGCCAAGGACGTCGCCGGGGGATATGCCCACCGCGTCCTCTTCGACCACCTCGATCTCACGGTGGCACCCGGCGACGTGATCGGCGTGGTCGGTGCGAACGGTGCCGGGAAGACCACGCTGCTGCGGGTACTCGCCGGTGATCTCGCGCCCCTGGAGGGGACGGTGACCCGTGCACCGTCCGACGCTTTCGTCGGATGGTTGCCGCAGGAGCACGAACGGGTTCCCGGTGAGGTGGTGCGCGCGTACGTCGCCCGCCGGACGGGGTGCGCGGCGGCGACGACCGCGATGGACGCGGCGGCGGACGCGTTGGCCGACCCCGACGCCGCGGCGCCGGGAGATCCGGCCGAGACGTATGCGGCCGCGCTCGACCACTGGTTGGCCACCGGGGCGGCCGATCTCGACGAGCGGCTGCCCGCGGTCCTCGCCGACCTCGGGCTCGGTGACGGTGTCATCGACCCGGATGCCACCCTGATGGCGGATCTGTCCGGCGGCCAGGCCGCCCGGGTCGGGCTCGCCGCGCTGCTGTGCTCGCGCTTCGACATCGTGCTCCTCGACGAACCGACCAACGACCTCGATCTCGACGGTCTCGCGCGCCTGGAGGAGGTCGTGGCCGGCATGCGGGGCGGCGTCGTCCTCGTCAGTCACGACCGAGAGTTTCTCGCGCGCAGCGTCACCCGGGTGCTCGAACTCGACCTCGCGCAGCACACCAACACCGTGTACGGCGGCGGCTACGAGAGCTACCTCGAGGAGCGTGCCGTCGCCCGACGTCACCGTCGCGAGGAGTACGAGGAGTTCGCGGCCAGGAAGGCCGACCTCGTCGCACGCGCTCGGACCCAGCGTGAATGGTCGAGCCAGGGTGTCCGCAATGCCATCCGGAAAGCGCCGGACAACGACAAGATCCGACGCCGCGCCGCCACCGAGTCCAGTGAGAAGCAGGCGCAGAAGGTCCGGCAGATGGAGAGCCGGATCGCTCGGCTCGACGAGGTCGCCGAACCGCGCAAGGAATGGGTTCTCGAGTTCACCATCGGGTCCGCGCCGCGCTCCAGCTCGGTGGTCGCCACCCTCAATGAAGCGGTCGTGCGACAGGGGGATTTCGTGCTGGGCCCGGTGTCGTTACAGGTGAACGCCGGCGAACGCATCGGCATCACGGGCCACAACGGTGCCGGCAAGACGACGCTGCTGCGGCTACTGCTCGGTCGCGTCGAACCCGACGAGGGGACCGCGCGACTCGGTGCCAACGTCGCGATCGGCGAGATCGACCAGGCGCGTGGCCTGTTCACCGGTCCCCGGCCGCTGGCCGAACGGTTCGAAGCGCTGGTCCCCGAATACTCCACCGCGGACGTGCGGACGTTGCTCGCCAAGTTCGGCCTGCGGGCCGATCACGTGGACCGGCCGGTCGGAGAGCTGTCACCCGGCGAACGCACGCGGGCCGGACTCGCCCTGCTGCAGGCGCGGGGCACCAATGTCCTTGTCCTCGACGAGCCGACCAACCACCTCGACCTGCCGGCCATCGAACAACTCGAGTCCGCTCTCGATTCCTACGACGGCGCAGTGCTTCTCGTGACCCACGATCGGCGCATGCTGCAGAACGTGCGCGTCGACCGGCACTGGGACGTCGACGGCGGCCGGGTCGGCGAGCGCTGAGTTCTCTCAGCCCGCGAGCCGGGTGTCTACCCCACGCACGTCCGCGGGCAGATCCTCCTCGGCGCTCCCGAGCCCGAGGTGCTCGCGCAGGGTCGTGCCCTCGTACTCCGTGCGGAACAGGCCGCGGCGCTGCAACTCCGGCACCACGTAGTCCACGAAATCGTTGAAGGTGCCCGGGGTTTGCGCACTCGACACGATGAACCCGTCGGCCTCACCGCCGGTGAAGGACTCCTCGATCTGATCCGCGACATCGGCGGCCGTGCCGACGAACTGCGGCAGCAGGACTCCCTGGGCGTAGAGCTTGCCGATGTCGCGGAGGGTGAGACTGTCCCGCTCGGAGAGGCGTCGGGCGACGTCGAACAGCCCCTGTGTGCCGCTCACCTGGACGTCTTCGACGGGAGCGTCGAGATCGTAGGCGGAGAAGTCGTGGTCGGTGTGAACCGACAGCGTGATCAGGCCGGAGATCGGATCGGCGAGTTCGTTGTGGAACGCCTGCTTCTCCCGGGCGATCGACTCGGTCTCGCCGATGAACGGGATGAACGCCGGGAAGATGTTGACGTGGTCGGGATTTCGGCCGAAGTTCACCGCCCGCGACTTCACGTCGTCGTAGTAGGCCCGGCGTCCCTCCGGGGTCGGGTCGATCTCGAAGATCGCCTCCGCCCACCGCGCGGCGAAGTCCTTGCCGGTGTTCGACGACCCCGCCTGGATGAGTACCGGGCGATGCTGCGGTGAGCGGGGCTGGTTGAGCGGACCCCGCGTGCGGTAGTGCGTGCCTTCGTGGTCGACGGTGTGGATCTTCGACGGATCCGCCCAGACGCCGGACTCCTTGTCGGCGGTGACGGCGTCGGCATCCCAGCTCGACCACAGCTTGATCGCCGTGCTGACGAACTCCTCGGCACGCACGTACCGCTCGTCGTGTCCGACGTGGTCGTCGAAGCCGAAGTTCTGCGCCTCGGCCTGCGACAGCGACGTCACGATGTTCCACGCGATCCGTCCACGGGTGAGGTGATCGAGGGAACCGAAGACGCGCGCGAGTTCGTAGGGGTGAAAGTAGGTGGTGGACTTGGTGACCGCGATACCGAGTCGCGTGGTGACGGCGGCGATGCTCGCCGCGACCAGGCTCGGATCGATCGTCGCGGCGGCCTGAGTGCCGCGCCGGAAGGGTTCGGACTGGTTACCGCCGAACCGGACCGGTGCGGCGAGCAGGTCGGCGAAGAAGGCGAAGTCGAACTTGCCGCGTTCGAGGATGCGGCCGACCCGGTGGTAGTGGTCTGGCCCGAAGTAGTCGGTCTCCGAGCCGGGATGACGCCATGCGGCGTGCGAATGGGTGACGGGGGAGGCGATCAAGAAACCACCGAGGTGGAGCTGACGGGTCACGAGTGGGGTCCTTCGGGTTCGGGATCGCGGAGTCGGTCCGGTGGCGGCGACGCGCGACGGGTGCAGCGAGACGGTCGGGACAAGTCAAGGCGCAGGGTCCGCCGGAGGCCAGGGTTGAGCCCGTCGTGATCGCAACAGACCCTTGACATACAACCAATTGGTTGTATGTTTGAGGCGTGGCCGAGAATGCAGGCGAACCGACAGACGAGGATCGGGCCGACGCCCTGTTCCACGCGTTGTCGGACCGCACCCGTCGTGACATCCTGCGACGCGTGCTCGCCGGCGAACACTCGGTCTCGGTGCTCGCCGCGAAATACGACATGAGCTTCGCGGCGGTACAGAAGCACGTCGCCGTCCTGGAGAAGGCCGGTCTGCTCACCAAGCGTCGTTCCGGACGCGAGCAGCTGGCCAGCGGCGATGTCGCGGCAGTGCGTTCGGTGGCCTCGATGCTCACCGAGCTCGAAGCGGTGTGGCGTGGTCGTATCGCCCGCATCGACGATCTACTCACGCTCGAATCACCCTCACCCACAATCACACCGGAGGAATGAACAATGCCTGTCATCGATGTGACACCCGACCTGGACGCCCGGACGATCACCATCAACGCCGAGTTCGCGGCCCCGATCGAACGGGTGTGGCAGATCTACGCCGATCCGCGTCAGCTCGAGCAGATCTGGGGCCCGCCCACCTATCCGGCGACCGTCGTCGACCACGACCTGCGCCCGGGCGGCAAGGTCACGTACTACATGACCAGTCCCGAGGGCGAGAAGTTCGGCGGCTACTGGAAAGTCGAATCGGTGGACGAGCCCACCGGCTTCACCTTCCTGGACGGCTTTGCCGACGGGGACCTCAACCCGATCACCGACATGCCCGAATCCCGCAATTCCTACGCATTCACCGAGACGGACGGTAAGACCGTCGCCACCTTCATCAGCACCTACGACTCGGCCGAGGCGTTGCAGAAGGTGCTCGACATGGGAGTCGTCGAAGGTGCGTCGTCGGCGATCAACCAGATCGACGAGTTCCTCGCGGCCTGAGGGTCACAGGTTCGAGTTGAGTGTCGGAAACCCCTCGGGCAGTTCGGCAGCCGGGCCACCGGCGCCGGACCCCGTGGGCTCGACCTCCAGCCCGTGCGTGTAGGCGGCCATCGAGATCGACCCGGCGGCATGGCCGTCCACGAGCAGATTCAGCGGGGCGTCCCCGGCGAGTCCGGCGATGTACAGCATCGGCAGATAGTGGTCCGGGGTCGGTACGGACTTGTCGAAGTCGGGATGTCCGTCCAGACTCAGCACACTCGACGGCTTGTCCAGCAACACCTCTCGGGCCGCATCGTCGAACCGGTGGGCCCAGTCGAATCCGCTGTCGGGCTTCGCGAAGTCGACCGCGCGTAGGTTGTGCACGATGTTGCCGCTGCCGATGATCAGCACACCCTGGTCGCGGAGCGGGGCGAGCCGGCGGCCCAGTTCGTAGTGGTGTTCGTGGTCCTTGAAAGCGTTGAGCGACAACTGGAGTACGGGTACGGACGCATCCGGGAACGTGTGCACCAGCACCGACCACGTGCCGTGGTCGATACCCCAGCTGTCGACGTCGTGACCGCACCACGTGGGTTTGACGACATCGGAGACCATGTCGGCGACATCCGGGTCGCCCGGGGCAGGGTACTCCACGTCGAAGAGGTCCTGCGGGAAACCGTAGAAGTCGTGGATGGTCCGTGGCCGTGGCATCGCCGTCACGGCGGTGGCGTTGGTGTACCAGTGCGCCGAGATCACCAGGATCGCTCGCGGTTTCGGCACCGATGCACCCAGAGCGGCCCAGGCCTCGGTGTACTTGTTGCGCTCCAGGGCGTTCATCGGGTTGCCGTGACCGATGAACGCGACCGGCATCGTCCCCGAGCTCGTCGCGTCTACCGCTGACATCGTCGCCTCCTCCGGCCGATTGCGGACGGAGTCGACGCTACTCCGGAATCGACGAAGTCGCCGACAGGGGTTCGGCGCCCGTGAAAATTCGACAATGCACAAGCGCTGGTCAATGCTGATTGCCGCGGTCCTCGCGATCGTTCTGGCGGCGTGCGGCACCGGGGGCGGTGCCGAACCCGCGTCCTCGTAGGCGTCGTCGTCCAACCCGCAGCAGGCGGCGCAGATCGAGTAGATCGTCGAAGGACTGATGGAGTCCCAACACCTCAAGTCGGTGATCGTGCGTGTCACCGACGACGGCCAGGAGGTGACCACCAAGGCGTTCGGCGAGTCGCAGACCGGTGTACCCGCCACCGCGGACATGCACTTCCGCAACGGGTCGGTCGCCATCGCCTACGTCGCGGCGGTGCTGTTGCAACTCGTCGACGAGAAGGCGGTCGCCCTCGACGACATCATCGCGACATGGGTGCCCCAGATCCCCAACAGCGACCGGGTCACCCTCCGGCAACTGGCGACGATGACGTCGGGGTATCAGGACTATGTGCTCGGCAACGACGCGTTCGAGATCGAGGAGCTGACGAACCCGTTCAAGGCGTGGACGACCGACGAGATGTTGTCCTACGCGGTGAACAAGCCGCTGCTCTACGCGCCGGGGACGAACTGGAACTACGCGCACACCAACTACGTGATCCTCGGCCTCGTGCTGGAGAAGATCACCGGTGAATCGGTCGCGGATCTACTCCGGCAGCGGATCTCCGAGCCGCTCGACCTCGACAACACGGTGTCGGATCTGACGGCGGTGATCTCGGAACCCGCCCTGCATGCCTACTCGTCGGAACGCCGCGGGATTCTGAACCCTCCACCGTCGACGCCGTTCTACGAGGAGACGACCGGCTGGAACCCGTCGTGGAGCATCACCCACGGTGCGATCCAGACGTCGAACATCTACGACGTCGAGGCGACGGCCCGGAAACTCTTCGCGGGGGAGACGCTGTCGGCCGAGGGCTACGACACCATGGTCTCCACCCGACTCCGCGGCGTGGCGCGTCCGCTGGCCGGTTGCTCGACGTGCCGGCCGATGAACGAGGAGTACACCTACGGCATGGGAGTCGTGCTGACCGGCGGCTGGATCGTGCAGAACCCGTTGTTCAACGGCTACGCGGCGGTCGTCGGGTATCTCCCGTCGGAGAAGATCGCCATCGCGGTGGCGGTGACCTACGACTCCGAGGCGTTCGGTCCGGACGGCTCCTACGCCAACGGCGGCAATCCGATCTTCGCGCAGATCGGCGCCCTGATGGCCCCCGACTCCGCGCCACCGATCCCGCGGAACTGACGCCGCCGCGAGCCCCGGCGGTCGTGCTGGGAAAACCCACCCAGCGCGGGTGCCATAAGGTGGCAGGTATGGTCGACCGCCTCCCCGACGACGATCTACGGGTCGGAAACCCGGAACGCGAACGGGCCGTGACTCTTCTCAACGACGCCTTCTCGTCCGGATATCTGGAGATCGCGGAGTTCGAGGACCGGTCCGGTCTGGTGTACGCCGCCAAGACCCGCGCAGACCTGCGAGCCGTCCTGGAACACCTGCCGAACGCCGGTCGCCTGTTCAACGAGCCGGGCCAGGCCGTAGCCGCGACCCCGGCCGTCGCCGTCCCTTCGGCCGGGCCCGTGCACCTCGCGGCCGAGTGGGAGACGGTTCGACGCAAGGGCACGTGGCATGTTCCGCCGTCGACGCTGGTCACCGGCAGCATGGGCACCGTCGACATGGACTTCACCCATGCGACGTTCCCCGGGCCGTCGACGATCCTGCAGCTGCAGGTCTCCATCACCACGGTGAAGCTCCGGATCGGCCCCGATCAGGAGATAAGGTACGGCGACCTCCAACTCTCCGGATGGTCGAAGGTGAAGGACAAGGCCGGCGCACCGACGCGTCCGGGCGGACCGGTGATCGAGCTGACGGGGTCGGCGTCGGGGATGACCGGCATCGTCATCAAACGGAGCTGACGCACCGAACGGTATCGACCGGGGCTGACCGCTCGCCGTTACGCGAACGCTGGGCGGGTGGCCTACTTGTGCTCACGCTGAACTCAACGGTGTCGCGAGTGTTTCCCGATTCGTAACGTTGCCGCACGTGGCCGACCGAACACTCAGTATCAGCGCGCCCGGCGATCCGCGGGCGGTGGACCCGGGGTCGTCCGACTCCCCATCGGCCAAGGCGGGCCGGTCGTCCCGGCTGCACACCATCCTGCGCGCGCTGTCACCCATCGCCGTTCTCGTGCTCTGGCAGGTGGGCAGCGCACTGGGGATCATCCCGCAGGACAAGCTGCCCGCACCGTCGCTGATCGCCGAGGCCGGGTGGGAGGTCCTGAACAACGGACAACTCCTCGACGCCATCGCGGCGTCGGCGCAGCGGGTCGCGATCGGACTGACGATCGGCGTCGCGGTTGGGATCGGTCTGGGCCTGCTGGTCGGCCTGAGCAAGTTCGCCGACTCGGCCATCGACCCGAACATGCAGGCTATACGCGCACTTCCGCTCTTCGGTCTGATCCCGTTGTTCATCCTGTGGTTCGGCATCGGCGAGATGCCCAAGGTGCTGCTCGTGTCCCTCGGCGCGCTGTTCCCCCTCTACCTGAACACCTCCGCCGCGATTCGCCAGATCGACGGCCGCCTGGTGGAAACCGCTCGCGTGCTGGGCTTCTCGCGGCTGACCACCATCCGCGATCTCATCATCCCGGGTGCCATGCCGCAGATCCTGGTCGGTCTGCGCCAGGCCCTGGCGATCGCATGGCTCAGCCTCATCGTCGCCGAGCAGATCGCGGCCACGTCCGGGCTGGGATACCTGATCAACAACGCGCGCGACTTCCTGCGCACCGACATCATCTTCTTCGGCCTTATCGTCTACGCCGCACTGGGTTTGATCACCGACGCCATCGTGCGTGCGCTGGAGCGCTACACGACCCGATACCAGAACCGGTGACGCCCCCAACCCGCACATCCCGAGTCCAGGAGGCCCTACCATGACCGCCATCGCCACCCGCGATCTCGAGGTCCCGTCCGCCGACGACCTGGTCGACCCCGCCGGATACGCCGCGGAAGTCGAGAACGCGAGCCTGAGCTACGGGGACAATCTCGTGTTGCGGGACGTGACCCTACGGGTCGGGGCGCACGAGATCGTCGCGCTCATCGGACGCAGCGGCAGCGGCAAGTCGACGCTGCTTCGCCTGCTGGCGGGCCTGTCGCAGACCGAGTCGGGTAGCGTCCGGACCGCCGGTCACCCGGCGGTGTCCTTCCAGGAACCGCGACTCTTCCCCTGGCGCACCGTCTTACAGAACGTCGCCTTCGGCCTCGTGCGCGAGAAGGTCGGCAAGTCACAGGCCCGCGAACGCGCGCGCCGCACCCTCGACGAGGTCGGCCTGAGCGACAAGACGGCTGCGTGGCCCGCGCAACTCTCGGGTGGTCAGGCGCAACGGGTCTCGCTCGCCCGTGCGCTCGTGGCCCGTCCGCAACTGCTGCTGCTCGACGAGCCGTTCGGCGCACTCGACGCCCTCACTCGGCGCACGATGCACGAACTGCTCATCTCGCTGTGGCGCGACAACGGGTTCGGTGCACTCCTCGTCACCCACGACGTCGACGAGGCGTTGCGGCTGGCCGACCGCGTCGTCGTCCTGGCCGGTGGCGAGATCGTCGAAGACCTCACCGTGCCCCGTCCACGTCAGGCCGGCGACGTCGATGATCTCGACTCCGAGATCCCGCGCCTGCGAGCCGAAATGCTGACCGCACTCGGCGTCGCCGATCCGGCGCGCTGACCCTCCCGTTCCCTGACCGAAAGCCGATCTCGATGACACACCACCATCTTTCCGTGCGCGCATCCCGGCCCCGACGGCGCCGCGTGCTCGCCGCCGTGCTGGCCACCGCCGCCATGACCCTGAGCCTCGCGGGCTGTGTGCAGCGGGAGGACACCGCCGAATCGATCGCGAACGAGACGGTCGACGTCGCCTCACTGCAGGACCTGACCCTCCGAGTCGGAGACCAGAAGGGCGGCACCGAAGCCCTACTGCGCGCCTCGGGCGAACTCGAGAAGCTCCCGTTCACCATCGAATTCTCCACCTTCACCTCCGGCCCGCCGCAGATCGAGGCCGCCACCGCAGGCAAGATCGACTTCGCGGTCACCGGGAACACGCCGCCCATCTTCGGCGCCGCGGCGAACGCGAAGGTCAAGATCGTCACCGGGTACGCGAACAACGCCAGCGGCGACGCGATCCTGATCCCGGGAACGTCGACACTGGCCTCGGTCGCCGACCTCAAGGCCAAGAAGGTCGCCGTGGCGAAGGGCAGCTCGGCCCACGGACATCTGCTGCTGCAACTGAACAAGGTGAATCTGACCCTGGGGCCCGGCAAGGACGTCGAGCCGGTCTTCCTGCAGCCCGCGGATGCGTTGTCCGCGTTCACCTCCGGCAACGTCGACGCATGGGCGATCTGG
Source organism: Gordonia hongkongensis (assembly GCF_023078355.1). Lineage (NCBI taxonomy): Bacteria > Bacillati > Actinomycetota > Actinomycetes > Mycobacteriales > Gordoniaceae > Gordonia > Gordonia hongkongensis. The sequence continues at coordinate 3,721,124 of NZ_CP095552.1, read as the reverse complement.
GACCCGTACACCGCGATCGTCCAGCTCGAGAACAACCCGAAGACGCTCGTCACGGCCGAAGGCGTCTCGAACGGTTACGGTTTCGGGATCGCGGGCGACGAGGCACTGGCCGATCCGCGTCGCAACACCGCGGTACGGGAACTGGCGCTCGGGATCGCGCGGGCCGCCAACTGGGCCAAGGCCAACCCGGACACCTGGGCCGAGCAGTACTCCGCCGAGGTCGGGATCGATCCGCGGGCCGGCGCGATCGCCCAGGGCCGCAGCCTCCGACCCGCTATCGCACTCGACGACAGCGTCGTGGCGTCGGAGCAGGAGCTCGCCGATGCCTTCGCCGACTCCGGGCAACTCCAAGGGCAGGTCGACTTCGCGAAGTTCGTCGACAACCGCTACGACGAGGCCCTGGCACCGCTGTTCGGCACGCCCCAGTCCTAGTGGTGCGAGAAGGGAACACGCCCATGAGCCATTTCCACTGGTTTCTGCCGACCGCCGGTGACAGCCGCGGGATCGTCGGAGCCTCACATGCATCGGCGACGAAACGACACCCTCCGGGTTACCGTGCGCCAGACCTGCCGTACCTGATCGATGTCGCACGCACCGCCGATCGGCTCGGCTACGAGAGTGTCCTGACCCCGACCGGAACCTGGTGCGAGGACGCGTGGCTGACCACGGCCGCCGCGATCACCCACACCGAGCAGTTGACTTTCCTCGTCGCATTCCGCCCCGGGCTGATCTCGCCGACCCTGGCCGCACAGCAGGCGGCGACGCTCCAGCGATTCTCGGGTGGACGGATCGCGGTCAACATCGTGACCGGCGGTGACGAGGTCGAGCAACGCCGGTTCGGTGACTGGGTCGACCACGACCGCCGTTACGCGCGCACCGACGAGTTCGTGCAGATCGTCGACCGGCTCTGGTCCGGTGAGACCGTCGACTTCGACGGAGAGTTCTACCGGATCGCCGGGGCGTTCCTCGCGGATCCGCCGACCGATCCACCGCGGATCTACTTCGGCGGGTCGTCGGACCCGGCACTGACCGTTGCGGCCTCGCGTGCCCAGGTCTACCTCACGTGGGGCGAGCCGCCGGCGGTGGCCGGAGAGAAGATCGCGGAGGTGGCGCGACGCGCCGAGACGGTCGGCCGGTCACTCGAATACGGTGTGCGGCTGCATGTCATCGCCCGCGAGACCTCCGAGGAGGCGTGGCGGGTCGCCGACACACTGCTGCAGGGGATCTCCGACGACGAGATCGAGACCGCGTTCGCCCTGCACTCGGTCTCGGACTCGACCGGTCAGCGTCGGATGGCCGAACTCCACGGCGGACGTCGCGATGCGCTCGAGATCCATCCCGGCTTGTGGGCGGGGGTCGGGCTCATCCGTGGGGGAGCCGGCACCGCGCTCGTCGGCAGCTACGACGAGGTCGCGGCGCTGATCGGCGAGTACGAATCCGAGGGCTTCTCCCACTTCATCCTGTCGGGCTATCCGCACATCGAGGAAGCGCACTGGTTCGCCGAAGGCGTGCTGCCGGTGATCCGAGACCGGGTCGACGCCCTGAGCTGACAGCGTTCTGGACCGCTCGGGCCCCACCGGGACAGCTCAGCGGGCGAGCCACTCCGACAACCGGTCCGACGACCATGTCGTGACGATCCGGTCGGGGTCGATGCCGTGGTCGACGGCCCGCCGCGCGCCGAGGATCTTGAAGTCGAGTTGCCCGGGTGCGTGGGCGTCGGAGTCGATCGCGAACAGGCAGCCTGCGTCGTCGGCGATCTCGATCAGTTCGTCGGGCGGGTCGACCCGCTCCGGACGGGAGTTGATCTCCACGATGGTGTCGTGGGCCGCGCAGGCGGCGAACACGGCCTCGGCGTCGAAGGTCGAGGGCGGGCGGTGGCCGCGCCCGCTCAGCACTCGCCGGCCGGTGCAGTGGCCGAGGACGTGCACCCGTGGATCAGAGACCGCGGCGATGAGCCGGTCGGTCATGGCGTCGTGCGCCATGCGCAGATTGGAGTGCACGGACGCGGTCACGACGTCGAGCCGGGAGACCATCTCGTCGGTCTGATCGAGCGTGCCGTCGTCGAGGATGTCGATCTCGATTCCACGGAAGAGACGAAAGTGGCTGCTGTGACCGGTGTTCCAGTTGTCGATCGCCTCGATCTGGGCGGCGAGCCGTTCCGCGCTCAGTCCGTTCGCGACCGTGAGGCGCGGCGAGTGGTCGGTGATCGCGAGCCAGTCGTGGCCGGAGGCCTCCGCAGCCGCGGCCATCTCGTCGATGGGCGCGCCGCCGTCGCTCCAGTCGGTGTGGGCGTGCAGGTCGCCGACCACGGCCTCGACGAGGCCCTCGGCGCCGTCGGGGGCGAGGGGTGGATCTTCGCCCTGCAAACGTGCGAGGTACCCCGGTAGCTCACCGTCGGCGGCCTCGGCGATGACCGCCGCGGTGGTCTTGCCTATTCCCTTGATCGCGGTGAGAGTGCCGGCGACAGCCCGTGCGTGTAGCTCGGACGGGTCGAGTCCGGCGGCCGCCTGCCCGGCGCGGCGGAAGGCCTCCACGCGGTACGTGCTCTCCCGGCGACGCTCGAGCAGCCACGAGATGCGCTCGAGTGCGCGAATCGGGTCCACCGGAGCCGACAGCGGGGTCAGGGGCCTCATCGGCGAACAGCCCTTTCAACGCCTGTTGCCCGGCACGCGAAAGGCGGCCGGGCAACAGGTCTCATGTGTGATGACGGTCAGGTCTGACCGATCAGTGTGCGGCTTCGAAGGCCTCGATGATGCTCTGCGGGATGCGACCGCGATCACTCAGTTCGTAACCTTCGCGGATGGCCCACTCGCGAATCGCCTTGGTGGTCTCCTTGTTGCGTCCGCCCCCGGTCGCAGTCGACGCCGTTGCGGTGCGCTTGGTCACGCGACCGGTCTGGCGGGAGATGTCGAGGTACTTCGACAGCGAATCGCGGAATTGCTGCGCGTGCTTCGACGAAGTGTCGAACTCGTAGTTCTTTCCGTCGAGTGACCACCGGACGGTTTCGTACTGATCCAGCACCTTACCGTCGAGATCGTCGATGACCTGAACGATTTCCTTTTTCGCCATGAATTGCTTGTCCCCTCGAATTGTGTCATCCGACCAAGACGGACGTGCAAGGCCCGAAAACCTGCGTCCCCCCGTTTTGATCTATTCCAACTGTGCACAGCTTAGACTCAAACCATGAGTACTTGCTGAGAACCCCCGCCTAGACCATAAATCATTGAATAGCGTTAGGGAAGTCGAGACACGTCCGTTTGTTGACAAGTCGGATCCATGCTGGTCTCGACGGCGGGTTACGCGCAGTGGCGGACCGGTTCGAAGTAGGTGTGGTCTAGCTCGTGGGCACAGCCCCGGTCGTCCGCCGGGACGATTCGTCCGATTCCTCGGGCGACACGCTCACCAACGCTTCGGGCGCCCGATCTGCTGCATAGATGGTTTGGTAACCGTTCGGGGTGATTGCGAATCCTGATTGAGAACGCGATTCGAGACAGAACATACCGACGGTCTCAACGAGACAAGAAAATCGTGATATCGAAATTGTGCGACCGAAGTCGACAATCGAACTGCGATACAGAACGGGATATCGATTGGCGCACGCACCGCGCTGCGGTCCATCCGGTCCCAGGACGGCGTAATCCCGGGCCCAGTCGCAGGCGCCCGAGTCGGACGACGGGCGTTCCGCCGAGGAATCGTCGTCCGCATCCTCATCGATCCGACAGGCGAGGGCCGACGAACCGTTGGTACCGGTCGAGCAATTCACCGCCCGATCCGGCGTCGAGAAATGGAAACCGGACGAGTCCTGCAGCGGCGAATCCGCCGTCACCGAGCCCTGGTGGAAACGCGAGTTGTCGACGCGTGGTGCCATTGCGACGACTCGCCCGATTGTCCAGTCGGGCAGATTCCGTGCCGAGTCCTCGCCAGTGGTCGATGTCGTCGACGAGGACTCGATTTCGGTCACCGTCGACAACTCGTCGGTGGGCGGAATGACGATTCGGGACGGGCCGGAGTCCGACGGCAGGGAGCATCCGGCGAGTGCGACCGAAACGGTCAGTGTCCCGATTGCCGCGGTTGCGCAGATCACGCGCAGAAATCGGCGGTCGCGGGACCGTGATGTGGATTCGGGGCGGGGTCGCCGATTTCCGTACCCTTGCACTGTGCCGACCCCCAAGATCGTCTTGTTCTACGTCTTCGTTCCGCTGCCCGATCCCGAGGCCATCCGGTTGTGGCAGCTGGCGGTGTGCGAGTCGCTCGGGGTCCGGGGCAGGATCATCGTGTCACGCCACGGGATCAACAGCACCGTCGGTGGCGACATCGCCGCGGTCAAACGCTACGTCAGGACGACCCGCGCGTACCCCGGGTTCGCGGGGGCGGACATCAAATGGTCCGACGGCACGGGCCGGGACTTCCCGCGGTTGAGCGTGCGCGTCCGGCCCGAGATCGTGACCTTCGGGGTTCCGGACGAGATCGAGGTCGACGAGAACGGGGTCGTCGGCACCGGAACCCGGCTGAGTCCGGAGCAGGTGCACGAGCTCGTGGACGCCCGCGGCGACGACGTGGTCTTCTTCGACGGGCGCAACGAGATCGAGGCAGAGGTCGGACGATTCGCCGGCGCGGTCACGACCAAGGCGCGCACCACCCGGGACTTCGTGCCGTTGATCGAGAGCGGCGCGTTCGATCACCTCAAAGACCGGCCGATCGTCACGTACTGCACGGGCGGCGTGCGCTGCGAGGTCCTCAGCACGGTGATGCGGAACCGCGGGTTCGCCGAGGTCTACCAACTCGACGGTGGCATCGTGCGTTACGGCGAGCGGTACGGCGACGACGGGCTCTGGCAGGGTTCGCTCTACGTCTTCGACGACCGCATGGGCGTGGAGTTCTCCGACCACGCGGAGGTGCTCGGCCGCTGCGTCGAATGCCGTCGTCCGACGAGCAATGTCGCCAATCACCCCGATCGGGACGGCCGCGACCTCGCCGTGATCTGTGCGGACTGTCTGGAACCCGACCGCCGGTGATGAGCGCTGCGAAGACCCCGATCGCCGCGGTCCGGTTCCGGTCGTCGTGGTGGCCGGGTATCTGGGTTCGGGAAAGACGACACTGCTCAATCATCTGTTGCGGTCTGCCGGGCGCACCGGCACCCGGCTGGGCGTGCTGGTCAACGACTTCGGCAAGGTGAACATCGACGCGCTGCTCGTCTCGGCGCAGGCGGACGGCACGGTGAGCCTCGGGAACGGGTGCATGTGCTGCACCGTCGACGCCGACGGCCTCGCGGACGCACTCACCTCGCTGGTTCGTCCGAGCGCGGGGATCGACGCCATCGTGATCGAGGCGAGCGGGATCGCCGAACCCAAAGCGCTCATCCGGATGGTGACGTCGGTGGCGGACGCACGACTCCGCTACGGCGGACTGGTCTACGTGGTCGACGCCGCGCACGTCGAGGAGGTGCGCGGTACGCATCCGGAGCTGGACTCGCACGTCGCGATCGCCGACCTCGTGCTCGTCAACAAGGTCGACCTGATCCCGGATGAGTCCCGGCGCGTCGTCGAAGAGCTTGTCGCACAACTCAATGCGACCGCACCGCGGGTGGCGACCCGGAATGCCGCGATCGATCCGGCGCTGCTGTTCGATGTCGTTCAGCGCGACGTCGCGCAGGCTCGGTCCGGCCAGATGGCTTTCGACGAGTTGCTTCTGGACGACGCAGGTCACGCCGATCACCAGCATCTGCACGCGGAGTACGAGTCGGTGTCGTTCTCCAGCGACCGGCCGATGGATCCGCGGCGCCTGGCGCGATTTCTCGAACGTCCGCCCAGTGGCTGTTTCCGGATCAAGGGACTCGTCCATTTCGACGTACCGAGGCATCGGCAGCGGTTCGTCGTGCACGGAGTCGGCGGCTTCGTGCGCGTGATGCGCGAATCCTGGGAAGGGCGGCGTCCGGCCACCGAACTCGTCGCGATCGGGCGCGGTCTCGACGAGGCGGCCGTGCGCGCCGAGCTGGAGGCCGCCGTCGCCCGACCGGAGGACGCTGCGGACGAGAACGGCATCCTCGGAATCCTGCGGCACCTGGCGGACTGACCCGCGACGCGCTCGACACGCCGTTCGAGAGGTCACAGCTCACTAACGAAATGCCGTTGTCCCAGGACGACCATTTCGGAATCCCGCGTTCGTTTGTTTCACTGTTATGTCTGTGACCAGTGTGACCAGTGGTACTCAACGGGAGGGAGTGAGGCAAGTGACCAGCGCTTCGGCGCGTCGCGGCCTCGACAGCGCAATGTTCCGAAAGACGACAGCACAACGCCTCGCCACGATCGGCTTCGCCATGGTGGCCGCCACGTCGATGGCGGTCGCCTCGAACGTGGTCGCGGCGCCCGCCGAAGCGGCCCCCGCCCGCGGGACGGCACTGGCGGGGAAGACGATCTTCCTCGACCCCGGTCACCAGGCCTCGGCTGCCGGTCACGACCTCAGGGCACAGGTGCCGGACGGGCGCGGTGGCAAGAAGGACTGCCAGACCAGCGGCGCGACCGGTGTGAACGGCGCCAAGGAGCACACGGTCAACTGGCAGATCGGGCAACTCGTGAAGGCCGGCCTCGAGAGTCAGGGGGCTCGTGTGGTCCTGAGCAGGCCGGACGACACCGGGTGGGGCGGTTGTGTGGACGAACGCGCCGCCGCGGCCAGTCGCTCGGGCGCCGCGGTCGCGGTCAGCCTGCATGCCGACTCGACGGCGCGGGGAGCCGACGAGTCCAAGAAGGGCTTCCACATGATCGTGCCGTCGCTGCCGGTCCCGGATGCCACCGTCGACCGCGTGCAGTCCGGCGAGGGACGCAAGGCCTCGACGACCATGCGCGACGCCTTCGTCAAGGCCGGGTTCCCGTCGGCGAACTATGCCGGCGTCCGCGACGGCATCCAGACCCGTCCCGACATCGCCGCGGTGAACCTGACCAAGGTCCCGGCGGTGTTCATCGAGATGGGCAACCTCGCCAACCCCGGTGAGGCCAAGGCGCTCGCCGGCCGGGACGGTCAGGTCAAGTACGCCATGGCGATCACCGACGGCATCCTGAACTACGTCAACGGGAACGCCGCCACCGGAGCGGGCCCGGCGCCGTCGGTGCCGACGGACGACGCCAGCGGACTGTCCTCGGTCATCCCCTTCGTCGAGCAGCTCCTCGCCACCGAGGACCCCGAAGCCGTGGCGCGGCTGCTGATGACCCAGGGCCAGGACGTGTCCGCACAAGTGCTCAAGGCGATGCTGACCATCGTCTACGCGCTCTTCGACGGGAAGCTGCCGATCGGCTGACGTCGCCGGCGCGCGGCCCGATCCGGCGTGGGCGATCCGTCGATCGGCTGAGGTCCGCCGCGGCGGACGGCTAACCTCGCGTCATGGGTTTCAGAGAGCTGCTGTTCATGGACACCCCGGTGCCGTCGCTGCGTGGCCGCAAGGTCCTCATCACCGGCGCGGCGAGCGGAATCGGCAGGGCCACCGCCCAGGCCGCCGCCGCCCGGGGCGCCGAACTGGTGCTCACCGACCTGCACGCGGATCAGCTCGACGAGGTCGTCGCGGCCATCACCGCGGCCGACGGAACGGTCCTCTACCACGTGGCCGGGGACGTCTCGGACTTCGACTGGGTGGCCGGGTTCGCCCGCCAGGTCGACGCCGAGGTCGGCGTCATGGACGTGGTGATGAACATCGCCGGGATCTCGGCGTGGGGAACGGTGGAGAATCTCGAACACCGGCACTGGCGGAAGCTGGTCGACGTCAACCTGATGGGGCCGATTCACATCATCGAAAGCTTTGTGCCGCAGATGATCCGACGGGGGCGCGGTGGACACATCGTGAACGTCTCCTCGGCCGCCGGACTGCTGGCGCTGCCCTGGCACGCCGCATACAGCGCCAGCAAGTTCGGGCTGCGGGGCGTGTCGGAGGTTCTTCGATTTGATCTGCGGCGTCACGGGATCGGGGTGTCCCTGGTATGCCCCGGCGGGGTGGACACGCCGCTGGTCGACTCCGTGGAGATCCTCGGCATCGACCGCGAGAACCCGCGGGTCAAGGCCGCCATCAACGGATTTCACAGGGTCGCGGTGTCGCCCGACGTGGCGGCGGCGGCGATCCTGACCGGGATTCGCAAGAACCGCTTCATGGTCTACACCTCGTTCGACATCCGGTTCGGGTACTGGTGGGCGCGAAAGTTCGCACTGCCGTATGAGATCGCGATGCGAGTCGCCAACGATCGTTTCGACCGGCTCGCGCGAGTGAGTGCGAAGAGTCTCGAGGCGACGGCGACCGACGAGCATTCCTCCCGGTGAGTCCCGTCTTCACCAAGGCGCTGCGCGAGAGCGGCCCGCGGGGCGGTCATCCCGACTTCTTCGCGGCCGAAGCCGCCGGGTTGCGTTGGCTGTCGGCGTCGGGAGCGCCTGTCGTACAGGTGATCTCGGTGAGCGAAGACGCCATCGAACTCGAACGCCTCGAACGCGGTCGGCCATCGCCCGGAGTGGCACGGGAGTTCGGGGCCGCGCTCGCTCGGATGCACGACGCGGGCGCCCCGCAGTTCGGTTCCCCGCCTGCCGATGCGGACGGAACACCGTTCTCCGGTCAGCTGTTCATCGGTCGCCGAGAGTTGAGCTCGGTCGAATACCGGTCGTGGGGTGAGTTCTATGTCCGGGAACGGGTGGAACCGTATCTGGCCCCGGCACGCGCGGCCGGGAACCTCACGACCGAGGACGAGGACGCGGTCCGCGACGCATGTGTCCTGATCGCGGACGGCGTGTTCGACGACGACGAGGGGCCGGCACGCATCCACGGCGATCTCTGGAACGGGAATGTGATGTGGACTCCGCGGGGCGTGGTGATGATCGACCCGGCCGCGCACGGCGGTCATCGGGAGACCGATCTGGCGATGCTCGCACTGTTCGGGTGCCCGCACCTCGATGCGGTCCTCGACGGCTATCGAGACGAGCACCCGCTCGTCCGCGGCTGGCAGGACCGCGTCGACGTCCACCAACTGCATCCGCTCGCTGTGCACGCGGCCGGCCACGGACCCGGATACGGCTCGTCGCTGGGCCGCGCGGCGCGGGCGTCCGCCGCGCTCGCCCGCGGCTGACACACGCCATAATCGTCGGCGTGACTCACAACGCGCTGCCCCGACCCGGTGTCCTCGTCGTCTCGGCGACGCGGGCCGAGGCCAGACATGTGCCGCCCGGGATGCGGGTGCTCGTGACGGGCATCGGCAAGGTGCGCGCGACGATGGCGCTGAGCCGGGAACTCGCCGGCGGGGCGCCGGTCTCCGAGGTCATCAACATCGGTACCGCGGGGGCCCTGCGCGACGGTGTGAGCGGCGACGCCGAGTTGGGTCTGTTCCTCCCGTCGGCCGTGCTCGAGCACGACATCAGCAGCGCCGAATTACGGGCGATGGGTTATGAGATGACCGACCGCTGGGAGCTACCCGGCGGCGACGGAACGGTGTTGGCGTCCGGGGACACCTTCGTCGCGGATCCGGTTCGTCGGCGCGAACTCGCCCAGCATGCCCACCTCGTCGACATGGAGGGGTGCGCGGTCGCCCACGTGAGTGCTGAGTTCGGCGTGCCCTGCCGCCTGATCAAGGCGGTCACCGACAACGCGGACGAGGGTGCGATGGAGTGGCCCGCGCTCGTCGACGCCGCAGCGCGTCGGCTGGGGCGTTGGCTGGAACGCAACGTCGCGAGCTGAGGCTCAGGACCGCGTGTCGGCGACTCCGGCCGGGGGGATGTCGGTTGCCGACTCGTACGTCGGGATGTCCGGGCGTCGCGGCGCGGGCGTGGCGTCCGACGGCGTGAGGTCGGGGGCCGCGAGGTCGGCGACAGTAGGTCTCGGCGCGCCCGATGCGGTACGCGATCCCTTCGTCGCCGAGCGGGACGTCGCGGACGGCCGGTCCGAGGCTCCGGTCGAACGCGGTTTCGGTCGCGATCGCGGCGCGGCCTTGGTCGAGGAGGGCGAAGACTGCGCTGCCGATCGGTTCTTCTCGGGAGACGCCGACGGGGCCTCGGTGGCGGTTCCGGACGAGCCGGGCCCCTTGGCGCGACGATGCGTTGCCGCGCGGCCCGATGGCCGGTCGGCGTCGCCGCTCCCGGCCGCGGACCTGCTCGGGGGCGTCCGGCCCGCCTTGTCGCGACTCAGGGCCCGGCGTTTCGCCGGCTCGGCGGCCTCGCGGGTCAGGAACCACCGGGCGAGCACGATCCCCAGGGTCACGAGGAACGTCGTCAACATCCAGGGGAAGTCCGCCGCGATGGGGAGCAGGACATTGAAGACGAGGCTCTTCAGTCCCGACGACGCCTGCTCGGAATTGAGTCCGTACAGCGTGACGATGCTGACGAAGAAGGCGATGAGCGGGGGCTGCGCGGCGGCGGTGAACAGGGCACGACGACGCACCGCCAGCGCGGCGATCACACATCCGACGAGGTAGCAGAACTTGTAGATCGAGCCCAGCGAATCGTTGCTGCCGGCGTCGATGGCCGCACCGAGGCCCGTGATCCCGGTGGCCAGGAGAACGGCGCCCCACCACGGCACACCGCGGACCGCGGGCAGTACCGACTGCTGGTCCAGTGGTACCGCGGTTTGGAGACGTTGCGGGGAAGGCACATGGTCACGGTACCGGGTCCTCGACAGAAATCGTTTCACCCCGGACCGGGGCGTCGATGCCGCCTCCGGCGCCGTCCCAGGCCGGGCGGTCGGCCCCGCCGGGCGGCAGGTGTCGTGGATCACCGGTGGTCGTGGGGCGTCCGGGACATCGCCCAGGGCGTCGAGCTCGGCCAACCGGCGTGCGGTGACGCCGAGGCGACTGTCCACCGAACCGATCGTCGAGTTGTAGGCGTCGACCGTGCGCTGCAGCGACGTGCCGAGGGTGCCGAGGTGAGTGAGCACCCCGGCGAGCCGCTGATGGAGCTGCAGACCGAGATCGTGGATGACCGCGGCGTCGCGAGCCATCGCATCGTGACGCCATCCCAGTGCGACGGTCCGTAGCAACGCGATGAGGGTGGTCGGGGTGGCGATGACGACGTTGCGTGCGAAGCCGAACTCGAGGAGGTCGGGGTCGGTGCGGGCGGCGGCTTCCAGGACGACGTCGCCGGGCACGAACAGCACCACCATCTCCGGTGTGTTGTCGAAGGCGGACCAGTAGGACTTCGCGGACAGTCGTGCGATGTGAGCGCGCAGGGCGCGAGCATGTTCGCGGATGAGTTTGTCGCGAACGGACGTGTCGGTGGCCTCGGCCGCCCGCAGGTAGGCGTCGAGGGGCACCTTGGCGTCCACGACGATGTCGCGGCCGCCGGCGAGGTGGACGACGAGGTCCGGCCGCAGCGTCGTGGCACCCCGGCCGTTTCCCGAACCGTTCGGATCGGAGGGGTCGGTGACCGACACCTGGGTGCTGAAGTCGCAATGCTTGGTCATGCCGGCGAGCTCGACCACGCGCTCGAGCTGGACCTCACCCCACCGGCCGCGGGCGTGCGGGCTGTGCAACGCGTTGGCGAGCTGGCGGGTCTGGTCGTTGAGCGCGATCGACGCCGAGTGGATCCCGCGCACCTGCTCGGTCAGTCCGGCGTACGCGCCGATCCGGTTGTTCTCGACCCGGCGCAGTTCGTCGGCGAGCTGCGCGAGGTTGGCGCGCAATGGCTCGACGATGTGCGCAACCGAGCTGCCGATCGCCGACGACTGCCGGCGTGCCGCGTCCTCGGTGGCCCACGACAACGAGGACGCGACATCGTCGCGCGCGGCGCGCAGCATCTCCACCTCGGCGCGAGCCGCCGCCACGGTCGCGGCACTGCGAGCGGCGTGCGCCCACCAGCCCAGGGCGATCCCCAGGGCGAGGCCGACGACGAGCGAGAGGGCGGCAGCAGTCATGTCGTCGATGGTGTCGGACACCCCCGACAAGTTCGGCCGGACCGCGGGCGACGGGCACTATCGGTCGTCGGAACCGCTCCGTTCGTCCGGGCCGCTCCGCGCGCCGGCCTCGAAGTCGAGCAGCCACTGCTTGGTGGGCAGGCCGTAGCGGAATCCGCCGAGGCTTCCATCGCTGCGCTTCACCCGGTGGCAGGGCACGAACAGGGCAGCCGCGTTTCGCGCGCAGGCGGCTGCCGCGGCCCGGACCGCCGCCGGCTGACCGGCCAGTTCGGCGAAGCGGGTGTAGGTGACGGGGTTCCCGGCCTCGACCAGGCGCAGGGCGTCCCAGGCCGGACCGAGAAAGGTCCCGCCGGAACGTTGGACGACCGGAATCCGCGACGGCGCGGCGAGATCGCCGTCGTAGTACGCCGACACGGCGTCGGTGATGGTGCCGAGCGCGGCCGATGGCTGGACCGATTCCGGGCGTAGCGCGCGGTGGACGAGCGCCATCAGGTAGGCGGGATCGTCGGTCCACCCCGACGCCAGGACCCGGTGGTCGGGATCGGCGACTACGGTGAACGCCCCGTTGGGAGTGGTGACGGTGGCATAGCCGCCGACTGTCGTCGTGTGACCGATGGATTGGGCACCCCCCGGTTCAGGGGTGTCGGGCCCGGAGGCGGCGGTGGTGGTGGTCGGTGCGGACATTGTCGCTCCTTGCGGATCGCTGGGGATGTGATCGGAAGAGAGATCGCTACGAGATGCCGGTCATCGGAGTCTGCTCACTGCTCGTCACACGGCCTGTCCGGCGGCGTCGAGTCGGTGTCGCCACAGGTGCATGGTCGCGTACGAGCGCCACGGTGCCCAGTGCCGCGTGTCCCGCAGATCGATCCCGAGGTCGGCGGCTGCCCGGACGACCACGAGGTCGTTCGTGAGCAGGACGTCGGGATCGCCGGTGACTCGCATCGTGACGATGTCGGCGGTCCAGGGGCCGATGCCGGGCAACTCGAGAAGCTGGGCACGAAGATCAGACGCATCGACCCCCACATGCGGTTCCACCCGACCTTCGGCGAGTGCCGCCGCGACGCCGATCACGGCATCGATCCGCCGCCGCGGGCCGCGGAGGACCTCGTGTCCACGGGCGGCGATGACACCCGGCGTCGGGAAGGACTTCGACGCCGGACCGTCGACTGTCGTCGCCGTCTCGGACGGGGTGGCGAAGGCGTCGCCGACCGGTTCGCCGAGGGCCTCGACGAGCCGGTTCACCTGGTTGCGCGCGGCGGCGAGACTCACCTGCTGACCGAGCATGGTCCGGATGATCGTCTCGGCCGGGTCGAGGCTGCCGGGCGCACGGAGGCCCGGCGCCCGGCGCAGCAGCCGCTGCATCGTGGCGTCGGCGGCCAGTGCGTCCTCGGCCGCGGTGATGTCGGCGTCGAGGTCGAGCAGACGCCGGATCCGGTTGACCGCGACCCCCACGTCACGCATGTCCAGTCCGTGGAGGGCGACGACGGCGTGGTCGTCCTGCGGCTCCACCTCCGCCGACGCTGTTCGGTGGGGTAGGGCGAGGACCCGGCGGTAACGCCAGCCGTGCGGACTGTCCGGGGCGTCGACGACGGATTCGACCCCGGCCACGGCGTGCGCGTCCAGGAACCAGCGCATCCATGGCCAGCGATACGGCGCGCGGAACGGCAGGCGCAGGGTGACGCTTCCCGGGGCGGAATCGGTGCCGATCGCATCCTTTCTGCGGCTGTGCAGGCGTCGAAGCTCGGTGGGGGTGAGCCCGAAAACCGCGCGGACGGTGTCGTTGAACTGGCGCACGCTGGCGAATCCGGCGGCGAACGCGACGTCGGTCATCGGCATCGTCGTGCACTGGATGAGCACGCGGGCGTTGGTGGCGCGATGTGCTCGGGCGAGCGCGAGCGGCCCGGCTCCGAGATGCCGGGTCAGCACGCGGGTGAGGTGCCGGGGTGAATACCTCAGACGCGCCGCGAGTCCGTCGACCCCTTCGCGCTCGACGACGCCGTCGGCGATGAGCCGCATCGCGCGAGCCGACATGTCGGCGTTGATGTTCCACAGCGGGGACCCCGGAACGGCGTCGGGCGCGCAGCGTCGGCAAGCACGGAAACCCTGCTGCTGGGCGGCCGCCGCAGTGAGGACGAACGCCACGTTGGCGGGCCGGGGGGTCTGTGCCGGACACGACGGACGGCAGTAGATGCCGGTGGTGCGGACCGTCACGAAGAACTGACCGTCGAAGCGGGCGTCGCGGGCCTGCACTGCGCGAAAACACCGGTCGAAGTCCGGCGCGAAACCCCCGGTGTCGGGTTCTGTTGCGGTGCCTGTGCTCACCCGTCCACTGTGTCATCCGTCGACGTCCCGGTCTGGCGGGAATCGGACATCGCGACGGCATCCCACTGAGCGGACGAAAAGTGTGATCTGGGTTACATGTCTGTGGCAGCATGGCGCCATGACCACCCGGTTCGATGGCCGCCGCAGAAGTCGGCACGACGACCAGTCCCTGTCCGGACTCCCCGCGTGGGGGCTGGAGATGATGATGGGCCTCTACGGCCCGGAGACGATCAGGCGTGCCTGCGCCGAGGAAACCGAGCTCGGCATCACGGCGCGGGCCGAGCGGGTCGCCCCGGCCGCCGGATGCGCTCCGTCGTCGGCCGAGCCCCCGCCGCGATCGGACGCCGGGCCAGCCGGGCGCGACGACACCCCGGTCGTCTTCAACCAGGTCGACGCCGAACTCGAGGCCATCAACTCGCTGGTTCGCTACCTCGGACGGAAATTCCGCCGCCGCTGATCATGTCGTCGGACGGACCACATGTTCGTACGACCGTCGCCGCGTCGATGTCGCATTGTCATGCCGATGTGTGAGGATCCTCGGGTGACCGACAGCTCGGACGATCAGCGCGCGGACGACTCGTCCGCCGACGCAAGACCAGACACCACCAAGGTCGGTGCCGACGCCGTCCTCGGCGGCGATGCGGTGCTCGGCGGCGGTGAGAAGACGTATCCGACCCGGCTCCAGGTGATGATGACCGGCCTGCGGTCGTGCGCGACGGTCGGCGCGCAGATCGTGTTGGTGGCCGCCGCGCTGTGGGTGCTGTTCTGGTTGCTCGGCAAGTTCTGGGTGATCCTCTTGCCGGTCCTCCTGGCCATCATCGCGTGCACGATCCTGTGGCCGCCGGTGCGGTGGATGCGCAACAAGGGCGTCCCGGCCGCCGCGGCGTCGTTCCTGATGATGCTCATCGGGCTCGGTGCGCTGGCCGGTGTGATCGGGCTGATCGTCCCGTCGGTCGTCGACCAGGCACCCGAGCTCGCGAGCCGTGCCACCGATGGTGTGGAGCGCTTGCAGGACTGGGTGCAGGGTCCGCCGCTGAACGTCGACGACCAGCAACTCGACAACATGGTCAACACGATCACCGATCGCCTGCAGTCGAGCGCGTCGACCATCGCGGCGGGTGTGTTCAGCGGCGTCGGAACGGCGACGTCCGTCCTGATCACGATGTTCACCTCGCTCGTGCTCGTGTTCTTTTTCCTCAAGGACGGTCCGAAGTTCGTGCCGTGGCTCGACCGCACCGTCGGCAAGCCCTCGGGCAACCACCTCGGTGAGGTGCTGACCCGCATGTGGAACAGCCTCGGCGGTTTCATCCGCACACAGGCGATCGTGAGTTTCGTCGACGCCGCGCTGATCGGTCTCGGTCTGTTCATCTTGGGCGTCCCGTTGGCGTCTGTGTTGGTGGTCATCACCTTCCTCGGCGGATTCATCCCGATCGTGGGTGCCTTCGTCGCCGGCGCCCTCGCGGTGTTGATCGCACTCGTGTCCAACGGTCTGACCACGGCCCTGATCGTGCTGGGCATCATCCTCGCGGTGCAGCAACTCGAGGGGAACGTGCTCCAGCCGTGGCTGCAGTCGAAGTCGATGGATCTGCACGCGGTAATCGTGCTGCTGTCGGTGACCCTGGGCGGCACGTTGTTCGGCATCACCGGCGCGTTCCTCGCGGTTCCCGCGGTGGCCTCGCTCGCCGTGGTGCTCCGCTACCTGAACGAGCAGATCGCCGAGCGGGCCGGCGAGTCGTTACCACCCGCGAACACACCGGTCACGACCCAGGTCGGTGTTCCGAACGATGACCCGCCGAAGGATCCCCCGAATCCGGTGAAGGGTTTGCTCGACAGAGACTGACTCCTTGGACCGACGCCCCGCCGGGCGTCGCGCAGCCTGCCGATAGACTGGGCGCCCGTGAGTCTCACCCTGGGAATCGTCGGCCTGCCCAACGTCGGTAAGTCGACCCTGTTCAATGCCCTGACCCGTAACGACGTCCTCGCGGCGAACTACCCGTTCGCGACGATCGAGCCGAACGTCGGCGTGGTCGAACTGCCGGACAGCCGCCTGGGCCGCCTCGCAGAGATCTTCGGCAGCGAGCGGATCCTGCCCGCCACCGTGTCCTTCGTCGACATCGCCGGCATCGTGAAGGGTGCGTCGGAAGGTGAGGGCATGGGCAACCAGTTCCTCGCCAACATCCGCGAAGCCGACGCCATCTGCCAGGTGGTCCGGGTCTTCGACGACGGTGACGTCGTCCACGTCGACGGTCGCGTCGATCCCTTCGCCGACATCGAGGTCATCGAGACCGAGCTGATCCTGGCCGACATGCAGACGCTCGAGAAGGCCATCCCGCGTCTGGAGAAAGACGCGCGCAAGAACAAGGACCTGGCCGAGACCCTCGCTGCCGCCAAAAAGGCGCAGGAGATCCTCGACACCGGCAAAACACTGTTCTCGCAGAAGGATTCGTTCGACCTGGCGTCGGTGCGCGAGCTGCACCTGATGACCGCGAAGCCGTTCCTCTATGTCTTCAACTCCGACGAGGGTGTGCTCACCGACGACGCCCGCAAGGCGGAGCTGCGCGCCGCCGTCGCACCCGCCGACGCGGTGTTCCTCGACGCCAAGGTCGAGAGCGAACTCCTCGAACTCGACGAGGAGGACGCCCAGGAGCTGCTCGACTCGATCGGGCAGGACGAGCCGGGCCTGACCTCGTTGGCGCGCGCCGGTTTTCACACCTTGGGCCTGCAGACCTACCTCACGGCCGGCCCCAAGGAATCCCGTGCCTGGACCATTCACCAGGGCGACACCGCGCCCAAAGCGGCGGGGGTCATCCACACCGACTTCGAGAAGGGCTTCATCAAGGCCGAGATCGTCTCCTTCGACGACCTCGACGCCGCCGGCTCGATGGCCGCGGCCAAGTCCGCCGGCAAGGTGCGCATGGAGGGCAAGGACTACGTCATGAAAGACGGTGACGTCGTCGAGTTCCGGTTCAACGTCTAGACAAGCGATGACGTCCGTGCCGCCGAACGAGGAGCTCTACCTCGCGGGCGGTTGCCTGTGGGGTGTGCAGGCATTCGTCGCGACGCTGCCGGGGGTGACCTTCACCGAGGCCGGCCGGGCCAACGGCACGAGCCACACCCTCGACGGTGAGTACGACGGCTACGCCGAATGCGTGCGGACCCGGTTCGATCCGGCTGTCGTGAGCGTCGAGCAGTTGGTCTCGTACCTCTTCGAGATCATCGATCCGTACAGCGTGAACCGTCAGGGTCCCGACGTCGGCGAAAAATACCGCACCGGTGTGTACTCCGACCGGCCAGAGCACCTCGACCAGGCGCGCGCCCTCCTCGGCGCGCGGGCCGACGCCCATCGCATCGCCGTCGAGGTGCTCCCGCTGACGAACTATGTGAGAAGTGCCGACGAGCACCAGGATCGGCTCGCACGGTTCCCGGACAGCTCGTGCCATCTCCCGCAGGAGCTGCTGACCAAGTACCGCGTCTGACGAAGCGACCGCCAGACCTCGACTCGACAGCCAGACCTCGATCGAAGTCCATCGGTCGAGATGAGGTTCGTCGGACGAGTCGTATCCGGCAGCGGCGCCCACTAGCGTGGCCGTCATGCCCATCACACTCGAGAACGTCGCCATCGCCGTGCGTGACCTCGACGCCGCGATCGCCTTCTTCACCGACCTCGGTCTCGACGTCATCGGCCGGGACACGGTCCGCGGGGAGTGGGCCGACACGGCGGTCGGGCTCGACGGCAACCACGTGAAGATGGCGATGCTGCAGACCCCCGACGGTCACGGGCGGCTCGAACTCTTCGAGTACATCCACCCCGAGGCCATCGAGACGCCACCCACGCAGCCCAACGACATCGGGATGCACCGGGTGGCGTTCTCGGTCGACGACATCGACGAGGCCCTCGAGGTGGCGGCACGGCACGGGTGTCATCCCGTGCGCGGCGTCGCCACCTACGAGGACGTGTACAAACTGACCTACGTGCGCGGGCCGAGCGACATCCTCGTCATGTTCGCCCAACGACTCTCGCCGGGCTGATCCGGCGCAGCTCGGGTCACGGGTTCTGACCGAAGGGGTTGCCGCCGAACGGCAACGGGGAACCGCCCGATCCGCTGCCGGATTCCGGCACCGTCGTCTCCTGCTCGTCGACGGCACTGCCCAGCTTCACCTGGACCGTCCGGGCACCCGAACCGGAACCGATGGTCACCGGCACGGTCTCACCCGGCTCGTGGGTGAGGATCTGCGCCATCAGGTCGGCGTAGTCGGAGACGGTGGTGTCCCCGACCTTGGTGATGACGTCGCCCTGCCGGATACCCGCATCTGCCGCGGGCCCGCCACGCTGCACCGACGAGACGGTCGCGCCCTCGGTCCGGTCGCCCGCCGACAGTGAACCCGACACTCCCATCACGGGTTTGGTGGCCTGACCGTCCTGCAACAGTTGATTGGCGATGCGCTTGGCGGTGTTGATCGGGATCGCGAAACCCAACCCGAAGGACTGCGGCCCACCGGACGCGGCCTGGCCGGTGTCCACCGCCGAATTGACCGCGATCACCTGCCCCTGCAGATTCACCAGTGGCCCACCGGAATTGCCCGGGTTGATGGGGGTGTCGGTCTGCAGACCGTTGTACACGGTGAGCGACGAGCCATTGGCGTCGCCGGCGGTCACCGTCCGCGACAGCGCGCTGACGATGCCGGACGTCACCGTGTTGGACAGGCTGTCCGGGCTGCCGACGGCGACCACCTGCTGGCCGACCTTCAGCGCATCCGAGTCACCGAGTGCCGCCGGGGTCAGTCCCGACGCACCTTCGAGCTTGATGACCGCGAGATCGTACGACGGGGCGTTCCCGGTGACGGTGGCGTTGTGCTGTTGCCCGTCGCCGGTGGTGACGACGATCGTGCTGCCGGAGCCGGCCCCGGCGACGACGTGGTGGTTCGTCAGGACGTAACCGTCGGGGGAGAGGACGATACCGCTGCCCACCGCCGTGCCGTTCGCGGTCTGAACCTTGATGTCGGCCGTCGACTTCGACGCCACGCTCGCGGCATACGTCACCGAACCGGGTTGCGCGTCGGCGGCGTTGGCCGCGGCGGCCGGTTGCGAGTTGAGGATCGGTACCGACGCGGCGTCGTGCCCGAGCAGCGAACTGCCTCCCATGCCGACGGCGCCGCCGAGCAGTCCCGCGAGGAGCGCGGTGACGATGATCGGCTTCGTCACGCCGGCCCGCTGCCGCGCGACCGGAGGAGGCGGCGGGGGTGAGACGAATGGCGGCGGGGTGGCCTGCGGGTTCATCGCCCAGGGCCCGGGCGGCGGCACCGGTCCGCGCGGCGGCGCAAAGGGTTCGGTGATCGGGTCGTGGTCGTCGTCGGGAATGGGGGTCTGGGGCGTGTTCACGGCACCACGATGCCTGCGCCTCATGTGAACAGGGCTACGGAAATCCTGCGGATTTGCTGACAAGCTCGACGCGGACTCTCAGGTGACTCTGACCTGTCCACTGCGGATTTCCCGCGCCACGAGATATCAGTGTCGACCGAATGTGGTTCCGCGGTAATGTGACCCGCCGACCACCCGCATCCGACTCAACCCTCGAGGACAGTGACATTTCCATCGACCACGCGATCATCGCGGATCTCGACGATGCCGCCGGCACTCTCGCCGCCGCTTTCGACGCCTATCCCTGGACTCGATGGTCCATTCCCGAGGACGGCTATCGGGAACGGTTGCACCGACTACAACGGATGTATCTGGGATACGCCTTCGACCACGGTGTCGTGCTGGTCACCACGGACCGGTGCGGCGTGATCGCCCTGCTGCCCCCGGATGTGCCGGACCCGGATGGACAGTTTCAGGCCGAAGCGGCCGCCCTGCACGGCGATCGGCTGGCCGCGGTCGCCCTGGCCGAGGCCCCTGCGCACCCGGCAGGCGCATGGAACCTGGCGACACTCGGAGTCCACCCGGACCGCCAGGGCAAGGGGCTGGGAAGCGCGCTGGTCCGCGCCGGACTCGCCGCGGTCGACGACAGGACTCCTCCTCCGGGTGCGTGCGTCGCGCTCGAGACCTCCGACGATCGCAATGTGATGATCTACGAACGTGCCGGGTTCGTCGTCACCGCAACGACTCCGGTCGACACGGGCCTCGTCGTCCATTCGATGCTCCGCGATCCGGATGGCGGCGGGTTGTCGGCGACCGTGTGAGGACACTGCTAGCGTTTCGGCCGATGGCAGACTTCGAGTTGACCGACGACGACCTGCCGGTCGTCGTGCGCTGTGCCACAGAGTGGGCCGAGGAAGTGCTGCCGGTCTTCGAGCGAACGCGGCCCGACGACCCGCGTCCCCGCGCGGCCATCGAGGGGGCCCGGGAATTCGCCGCCGGCGCACGCAGATCGACGCGCCGTCGGAGACCGCCCGACTGGCCGCCCAAGCCGCGGGCGACGCCGCGGCGGCGGCATATCTGCATCCGATCGCGAAAGCGCACCAGGTCGGTCACATCCTGCGGGCCGCGGTGAACCGGGTATACATCGCCGAACTGGAGAGCGGCGGAGACCCGGCGGTGGGGAACGAGATGGTCGAGGACGTGTGCAACCGGACACCACCCGAGCTCATCGATGTGCTGTGTCGCTACCCGGAACCGGGTGCCGGGGCATCACGGGCGGCCCGCCTGATGGCCGAACTCGACAGCCGACTGCGGGCGTCGGGCAGACGGACGACTGGGACGCCCGACTGAGATGAATGGCCGCTCGGCCACGTCAAATCCCCTGTGCAGGAACGGTTTTGTTTGATCATTCGCCTGACAAACGACATGTCGCATGACATGGTGTTGCCTGGCCGATGCGCGCAGTCGGGCTCGTCGGCCATCCAGTTGGCACATGTCGAAAGGTCTCCAGTGTCCTCGTCTGAACTCGGTCTCACCATGTTGTTCGCCTTCATCGGTCCGCTCCTGGCGCTCTACGCCAACGGCAGCTAGGGGTACGACCTTCCGGGTGAAAGTTGCACATCGTGCGCCGTTCGTCGTCGATACTGCATCGGTGACTCCTTCCAGACGAACCGTGCTCGCCGCGGCCATCGTGGTCCTGCTCGCGGTGGCCGGGCTTCTCGTCCCGACGCCGGCGAGCAGTGCCGCCGCGCCCTCGGGTTGGCGGTACACGATGGTCGCGTTCAGCAATGCGAGTGCGCGCGACATGGACGTGTACGAGTCCTCAGACGGCCTCGAGTACACCCTGGTGCGCAGGTCCGCGTACCGGCCGCCGACGGGCTACGTCCGGGATGCGAGCATCTTCCGGCACACCGACGGCTGGTATTACGTGACGTACACGACCGCCGACGGGGCGAGTATCGGGTTCGCGCGCAGCCGCGACCGCGTCAACTGGAACTTCCTGTACAACTGGCCGGTGCCGCTGTGCTGTGCGTTCTTGCCGGGGACCGGTGACGGCAAGGGATTCGGCTCGAGCGGATCAGGTTCGTCCGGCTCGTCCGGGTCGGCGGGTTCGAGTGACGGTCCGTCGTTGTCGCCGTTCACGACCAAGGCCTGGGCGCCCGAATGGTTCGTGGAGGGTGGCCGGGTCAACGTGATCCTGTCGATGTCGACCGGTGGTGGTTTCGTCCCGTATGTGATGACGGCGCTCGATCCCGGGCTGCGGATGTGGAGTCCGCCCGTGCCGCTGTTGAGCATCGGCGCCGACCACATCGACACCACGGTCATCAAGGTCGGGCCGACCTATCATGCATTCACCAAGAACGAGACGCGAAAGTTCATCGAGCACGCGGTCTCGGGCTCGCTGTTCGGGCCCTACCGGTTCGTGCCGCCGGGCAACTGGGGTCGTCTCGTCGAGGGTCCGTCCGTCGTCCAGCTACCGAACGGCGCCTGGCGGATGTACCTCGACGCCTACCGGAACGGCCGATACCTCTACTCCGACAGCACCGATGGGATGCGCACCTGGTCGCCGGTGAAACAGATCCCGGGCATCTCCGGCACCGTCCGCCACGTAGGCGTGATGCGCGAGCGCGCCTGACGGCGACGGGTCCGCACGCTGCCGCGACACGACGCACCGGGTCGCGTACGTGCGTCAACCGTCGTGCTCGGTGAGATTCGGCACGGTGCCGAGAAGCCGACGGGCACCTAGTCTCGGTGACGTCGGGGGTGTTTTGCCCGTTTCTCGAGAGGTTCCGATGAGGACTTCTGTCCTGCCCGCGCTGGTCGACGTCGCCTGGTTGCGGGAGCGGCTCGACGACCCCACCGTGGTCATCGTCGACGCGACCACCCATCTCCCGATTCCGAAAGAGGGGCCATATGTCCCCGAATCGGGAGCGGAGTCCTTTCGCGCGGAACACATCCCGGGTGCGGTGTTCGCCGATCTGCTGACCGACTTCGCCGACGCCGACAGCCCCGAACCGTGGACGGTCCCGTCATCCGAGCAGTTCGCCACGGCCGCATCGGCGTTGGGGATCGGAGACGGGGCGACCGTCGTGGTGTACGACCAGCTCGAGGGGTTCTGGGCAACGCGCTTCTGGTGGCACCTGCGACTCGAGGGTTTCGACGCCGTGACCGTGCTCGACGGCGGCCTGCCGGCCTGGAAGGCGGCCGGCGCCCCGGTGACCGATGCCGAGTCGACCGTCACCCCGCGTACTTTTCACGGGACGCGTCGTCCCGAACTGTTGCGCTCGACCACGGAGGTCGCTGCCGCGCTTGATGATCCGTCGACGCTGCTGGTCAACGTCCTCGACGAGGCGACTTATCGCGGTGAGACCACCACGTACGCCCGTCAGGGCCACATCCCGGGATCGGTGAATCTCCCGGTGTTCTCGATCCGCGACGCCGAGACCGGCGACCTCCGCCCGGTCGACGAGCTGCGTCGGGAGTTCGAGGCGGCCGGGCTACTGGCCGACGACACCAAGGTCGTGACGTACTGCGGAGGCGGCATCGCGGCCACCGGGATCGCGCACGCGCTCGCCCTCGTCGGTCGCGACGACGTCGCGGTCTACGATGGATCGATGACTGCGTGGGCCAACGACCCGTCGCTCCCGCTGGTCACCGGACCGGAACCGCGTTGACGACGCCGGGCCGCTCCAGCGGTCTGGCGCTACGCGTGAATTGGCGTCCCCCTCAGCAGGATCGAAGGGCACATTGCCCTTCGACCCTGCTCACGGGGACGAGCTTTTCCGGGCCGGCCGGCCGCTCCCCAGGGTGCGAGTAAAGCGAGCCTCGAAAGCTAATGGCTACAGGAACATTCCCACCAGACCCTTCGAGGCTCGTCGCTATCGCTCCTCGCACCTCAGGGAGCGGGGGTCGCGCACCTAGCACCTCAGTATCTGCGGCCTGGCGCCCGTCGTGAACCACGAAAGCACTCTGCTCCCTGAGGAGCGAGCCTGCGAGCGTCACGAAGGGTTACGCAACTCTCGGTCGCCGGACCCTTCGTGACGCGACCTCCGCAAGCTCCGGGCGCTCCTCAGGGAGCGGAGGGGGTTCGCGCTTTTCCGCCTCGGGAGTGGAGGGCCAGGTCTCAGCCGACGGTGATCGCGTCGAGGCGCTGCCGGATGAAGTCTCCGGACACCACCGGTTCGAGTCCGGCGCGGCGACCCACGGGTGGGGCGACGGGGGAGACGAGGGCGTCGTGATCGAGTTCGTAGAAGAAGATCAGCGAAACGAGATCCTCGGCGGGTGCGTCGGGTTGCGGTGGCAGGACGCGGTGCCGGCCCGCGGGCCAGCGGCCGGCCGACCAGTACTCGAGGATGTCCCCGATGTTGACGGTCAGGGCGTCGGGGTTCCACGGGGCGTCGGCCCACCCCGAATGCTCGCTGTAGACCTGTAATCCACCGGCGCCGGGTTCGCGGTCGAGGATGGTGACGGTGCCGAAGTCGGTGTGCGGTCCGATGCGGAACTGGCCGGGTTCGGGGGTTCCGACGTCGTGCAGCGGCGGGTAGTGATTGATGTTGGACGACCACGTCGGGTTCGACGCGAGGTCGCGGAACGGATTGTCCGAGCCGACGAGGCCGAGTGCGGCGGCCATCAGCGCCAGCAGGTCGTCGGACAGCCGCCGCATCTGAGACGTCCACGCAGTGATCAGTTCTCGCAGTTCGGGCGTTTCCGCCGGCCACACGTCGGGGGCGAACCAGTACCCGTCGATCTCGGGTATGCCCACCGGCGTCTGCGCACCGGAGGTGAACGATTCCTTCAGGTCCGGCGGGGTCTCGGTGCCCTCGGCGAAACCGTTGGCCTCCTTGCCGGGACCGATCCAACCGCGGCCGCCGACACCGGCGGAGTACCGGCCCTTGACGTCGGCCGGGAGAGCGAAGAAACGACGGGCCGCCGCGCGAAGGGAGCGCGGCAACTCGGGATCGAGTCCGTGCCCGGTGACGAGCAGGAACCCGGCCTGCTGCAGGGATTCATCGACAGCGGCACAGACCCGTTGCGCGGCAGCACCTCCGGAGTGCCACTCCCGAAGGTCGACGGTGAGTACCGGGCTGTCGGTCATGACATCTCCACGTTCTCGTCGGCCGGGGCGACCCCGATGTCCTCGTTCCACACCGCAGGATTGGCCGCGATGTACGACGACATCATCTCAGCGCACCGGTCGTCGTCGAGCACGATGACCTCGACACCGTGCTCACGCAACCAGTCCTCTCCGCCGTAGAACGAGGTGTGTTCGCCGATGACGACCGTGCCGATGCCGAATTGGCGGATGAGGCCGGAGCAGTACCAGCACGGCGACAGGGTCGTCACCATGATCGTCGGCCCGTAATCCCGTTGCCGCCCCGCGGCGCGGAATGCATCGGTCTCGCCGTGCGCCGACGGATCGTCGGCCTGCACGCGACGATTGTGGCCCGCGCCGAGCAGCGCGCCGTCGGCCGCGAAGAGGGCCGCACCGATCGGGATGCCGCCCTCGTCGAGGCTCGTCCGTGCCTCCCGGTAGGCAACGTCGAGCATCCCGGACACGTCGAGACCGGCATGGCCGGGCAGCGAGATCGTCATGCTTCGAGAGTGCCGGGTGGCTCCGACGGTGACAACTGACAGATCGTCGTACTGCGGCCGAGGCCGCCGGTGCATATTGTCTTCGTCCATGACGCTCGATCGACCCCCGACGGATACCGCCACCCCGACGCTTCGGGAGATCCTCGACGACCACCTGGCGGTCGCCGAGCCGCGGGTCCTGAGCGGCCACGAACGTCTCGACGCACCGGTGCGGTGGGTGCATTCGAGCGAGATCTACGAGATCGGGCCGCTGCTCACCGGCGGCGAGTTGCTGCTCACGACGGGGCTCGGTCTGCGCGGACTCGATGCCGGCACCCGCAAGCACTATGTGCAGGACCTGTCGCAGCGCGGGGTCGCGGCGGTCGCGATCGAAGTGGGTCGGACGTTCGAGGCGGTACCCGAGGAGATGGTGCGGGCGGGATCGGCGGTCCGGCTGCCGATCATCGAACTCCGGGCGGTGGTCCCCTTCATCGACGTGTGCCGAGCGGTCAACACCGCGATCGCCGCCCGCGAGGTCGACGAGTTACGAGTCCGTTCGACTCTCGTGGAATCACTCCACGACGACCTGGCGGCCGGAGCGGGGGTCGCGCCGATGCTCGGTCATGTGGCCGAAACCCTGCATGCGCCTGTCGTTCTCGTGTCCACATCCGGGGCGCTGCTGTCCGCGCACGGCGTCGACGACGACTCGGCGGCGTGGCGGGTCGTCGACCGGGCCGTGTCGGAGGCCACGGTCCACAGCAAGGGACGTCCGATCGCCCGGCTGATCGTGGGCGAGCGCACCGACGCCGGCCCGGTCCCGTTCGCGCAGAGTCTGTTGCGTGCGGCCGCCGGTCCGGTGGCGGTCGGCCTGACCCGGACCGGGGTCCGGGGTTCGGCCCTGGCCGCGCGGCTCGTCGAAGACCTGGTCGACGCCAGACCGATGCGACCCGCGGATCTGCGGGCACGCCTGGCCGCCGCGGGGGTGTCCGTGGGGGCGCCCACCGTGGTGGTGCCCCTTGCGGCGGAGGCCCCCGACCCGCGGATGGCCGATGCCGCGGTCGCCGGCGCCGAGCTGGATTCGGTGGCACGCAGCATCGTCGACGCCACGGTCTACGCACTGGCCGCGGTGCCGGCCGGGGAGGAGAGGGCGCCACCGACCCGGTCGACCGTGTGGCGTCCTCGTTGACACGGCAGGGCAACCGAATCGGACGCACCACGGTCGTCGTCGGAAACCCCTGTGTCATCGACGATGTCGGGCCCGGCGCCGATGTGGCGTCCGCCCTCTCCGCCTCACTGCGTCGATGCGGGCGACAACTCGGGCTCGCGGCGTCCACCGCCGCGGGTCTCGAGGCGGGACGTCGGGTGTTCACCTCGCGCGAACTCCTCGTCGACGAGGCGATCGGTGCGCTGGATCCCGCTCTTCGGACGGAGCTGCGGTCCCTGGTGGAACCACTCGTCGCGGCCGATGGACGCTCCTCGTCGGACCTCGTCCGGACCCTGGCGGTGCACCTGGCGCACGGCTGCAGCGCGACGCGGTCGGCTGCGGCGCTCCACATCGGCAGGCAGAGCCTCTATCAGCGGCTCGAACGGATCCGGACTGTGCTCGGTTTCGACCCCACCGACCCGGCCGTCTACGCGTCGACGATGCTGGCCCTGCGTTCGGTGACCCGCGAGGTTCACCAGGTGGCTCACCAGTTGTAGTCGAGGAACTTCCCGTCGAAGGTCACGACCACGCGGTCGCCGTTCGGGTCGGGCCGGCGTCGGATGTCGATGTTGAAGTTGATGGCGCTCATGATGCCGTCGCCGAACTCCTCGTGGATGAGTGCCTTCAGCGCGGGCCCGTAGACGTCGAGCGCCTCGTAGAAGCGGTAGATGGTGGGGTCGCTCGTCGCCGCCTCGTCGGGTGTACGCGTCGGCTGTTGCCGCAGACTCTCGGCGACGCCCTCGCCGAGGCCGAGCAGTTCCACCACGGCGGTGGCCTTCGTGGCCGGGACCGGATGTTTGCCCAGCAGCGCAGCGACGGTCCAGACCAACGGGGCGTCGATCTTCTCGGCAATTGTCGCCCACGTCAGTCCCTGGCGAATCCGCGCGGCGTTGATCAGCTCTGCGGCATCGGTTTTCGG
The DNA here is from genome assembly GCF_023078355.1 of Gordonia hongkongensis. Classification (NCBI taxonomy): domain Bacteria; kingdom Bacillati; phylum Actinomycetota; class Actinomycetes; order Mycobacteriales; family Gordoniaceae; genus Gordonia; species Gordonia hongkongensis. Next base: position 3,693,886 of record NZ_CP095552.1, on the reverse strand, counting down.
CATGATCGGGGTGGTCATCGTCATCTCCATCGATAGTGTTGGACCACACCCACATTGCCCATCGGCGGGCACGATGCCAAGTCGAGTCAGCGACTTTCGGCAGTGTTCACACGATCGACACGCCCACCGCCGACCGCGGCGACACCAGAACTTCACACCGCGACCTGGACCGAGTGAGGGCGGTGTAACAGGGAGACTCGTCGATGACACCGAACGGACATGTGGCCTCGGTTCCATGGGCGCATCAACTGAGGAGTTCGAGGAGAACCACATGTCCTATGTGAAACCGTCCGAATTCGCGGTGAAGATGGTCGACGCCGGCGAGTCCAAGGCGTTCATGTCCACCCGCGACACCCTGATCAGGGCGTTCATGGCCGGCGCGATCCTGGCTCTGGCCGCGGCCTTCGCGGTGACCGTCACCGTGCAGACCGGCCAGCCGCTGCTGGGGGCGCTGTTGTTCCCGGTCGGCTTCATCCTGCTCTACCTGATGGGATTCGACCTGCTCACCGGTGTGTTCACGCTGGTGCCACTCGCGCTGCTCGACAAGCGACGAGGAGTCACGGTCCGGTCGATGCTGCGCAACTGGGGTCTGGTGTTCCTCGGGAACTTCCTCGGCGCCATCCTGGTCGCGGTGATGATGGCGGTCATCCTGACCTATGGATTCAGCGTCGCACCCGACGAGGTGGGACAGCGGCTCGGCGAGATCGGCCACAGCCGTACCGTCGGTTACGCCGAGCACGGGGCCGCCGGCATGCTGACGCTGTTCATCCGCGGCGTGCTGTGCAACTGGATGGTGTCCACCGGTGTCGTCGCCGCGATGATGTCGACATCCCTGCCCGGCAAGGTGATCGGGATGTGGATGCCGATCATGCTGTTCTTCTACATGGGCTTCGAGCACTCGATCGTCAACATGTTCCTCTTCCCCTCGGGTCTCATGCTCGGCGGTGACTTCTCGATCGCCGACTACCTCGTCTGGAACGAGATCCCCACGGTGATCGGCAATCTCGTCGGCGGACTCACCTTCGTCGGTCTGACGCTGTACTTCACCCATGTACGGACCGCTCCGGATCGTCGACCCCCCGCCCACGACGCGACGACCGAGGTCGACGTGGCCGCGCCGGTCCGTACGACGACCGCCTAGCCCGACGCCGACCCGTATGACGTCGTGCCCGCATTCCGGGCACGACGTCATATTGTTCGACAGGGTCATACGGCTGTCGCCGAAGACGGCTCGGCCGGGTCGTCCTGGAGGGCGCGGGCGTACCAGGCGCCCAGGCCGAGCAGGATGAGTCCGGTCACGATGAACACGATCACGCGGAAGATCCCGTCGAGGGTGGCCAGGTCGAAGAGGAACAGTTTCGCCATCGCGGCCGCGACGAGGACTAGACCCCCGGTGACCGCGGCGGTACGTGCGGCACCGGTGCGACGCCGGGCATAGGCCAGGGCCGTCCCCGCGAGGACCATCCAGCAGGTGGTCGCCAGCACGTGACCGGCGAGGAAGCCGTCCGACCCGGCGACCAGGACGCCTGCGGTCACACTGATCGCGGTGAGTGCGTAGACGACGACCACTCCGGCGGCGATATGGGCTGCGCGCGAGACCTTCTCGTCGGTGAGGCGGGCCCACCCGGCGGCCAGGACCAGGGCGCCGGCGGCCGCGAACACACTCGCCACGACGATCCCCAGAGACGCGTCCCGTCGCATCAGGTCCGCATCGGCGAGCACATACGGCGGCGCCGCGTCGAGTAGCGCCGCGAAACCGATGGCCCACAGGACCGAGCCACCGGCGAGAAGTACCCGCGAGGTCGTCGACCATGTCCGGGCGACAAGCGCGGTCACCGTTGCCAGGCCGAGCAGGACGGTGATCGCCACCGTGCCGTCGAAGGCCACCAGAACGGCGACGAACAGCAGCAGAAGGGCGGTCGCGGACCAGATCTGCGCAACGACGTCGGGCACGCGCGGGGTGGAGCCGGTACGCGAGTCGGGAAGCCCCGATCCGATCAACACGGTTCCGATCAGCGCGCCGGCGATGCAGGTCTGCAGGATCACCGCGCCCGGCATGTTCATCACCGCTCCGGCGAACAACGCGGGGATGGTCGTCGCACTCGCCAGACCGGCCAGCGTCTCCCGGAACTGCGTGGTGGGCATCGCGATCAGGGCGCCGGCGACCCCCAGCACGACGACCACGACGACCGCGGCCGCGAAGACGGTGTCGGCGGCACCGGCCGACGTCCAGCCGGCCAGCGCGAGGACACCGACCAGGGTCAACGGAATCGTGGGCGCGGCGAGCCGCACGGCATGCAGCCAGATCCAGTCGCGACCGAGCTGGACCCACGCCGATGCCGCGGCGAGGACCACCATGAACGCGATGAGGGTGGTGTCCAGTCCGCCGGTGAGCACCGGTGCCAGAGCGATCAACGGCACGACGACGAGCAGCCCCAGGTGTTCGCTGCGCCACCGATGGGCAAGCGCGAGCCCAGCCGCGGCGACGAGTCCCGCGACTCCGAGGCCCACGACGATGGGCAACCAGTCGTAGATCTTGGTCGCGGCCAGGACGTCGAGGTAACCCGCCGCGATCCCGGTGGCCGTCAGCGCGATGGCACCGATCCGGCCGTCGGGCCGGCCGCGCGACCAGATCCCGCCGGCGACGAGCGCCGCGGCGAGGACCGCGCCACCCGCGACGCGGAATTCCGGGCGGAGCAATCCGGCCTGTGCGGCCAGGACGAGGAGCAGTGCGACACCGATGAGGGTCACGCCCACGCCGGCGGTGGCGAGGATCTTGCCGATCAATCCGCGTTCGGCGGCCGCGCCGATCCGTTCGGACATCGACGGCCCGGCCGGCCGCGGCGGAGGCGACGCGACCGGCGGATACGGTCGCGCACTCGCCGGGCGGGGCATCGGCGGAGGACCTTGCGGGCCCGGCGGAGCGATCGGGGGTCGTTGGTGGCCGACCGGTGGCGGCGCCGTCGGCAACCAGGGCCGGGACGGGGGTGTGGGCCGAGGTCCCGCGGCCTGCGCAGGAGCTGCCGCCACCGTCGGTGGGGTGAGGCCGGCGGCGGGTGGCTGCACGGCGGATTGCGGTGCGGGGGCGACGTCGCGAGCAGGCTCGTCGGGCTCGGCGACGATACGTCGCAGCTCGGCGAATTCGGCTGACACGGTGGACATCTGGCGTGCTATCGCGTCGAACTCGGTCGAGATCCGCGCCAGGGTGGCAGTACTCGGATCGCCGCCGAATGTGCTGCTGGGAGAGTTCATGTGTCGACGATGACCGGTCGCGCCCCGGCATGGATGAGTAGTCCTACCCACCAGGGGTGGGGGATTCGTGTGACGGGGTGCGCGGCGACGTGATTGCCGGACGGCCCGGCAGGGTATCGCTGGACCATGACTGATCCGCACAATGCTGCCGACCGTGGACGCGCCGACGTCGAGAAGCGCTGGCAGGACACCGGAAGCTACCGGTCCGCGGCCCTGTATGTCGTGGCCGTCGTCGCGCTCGGCGCGGTGGCCTGCGCGGTCTTCCTCGCCGTCGACCCCGCCAACATCGCCCTCGCGTCGCTCGTCCCCGGTGTGTTCCTTCTCGGCGGGATCGGTGCACTGGTCAACGCCTACCGCACCTATCGCCGGGGCGGCACCTGGCCGATGTGGCAGGGCGCGGCGTGGTTCCTGTTCGCCCTCATGCTCGTGGCGCTGGCGTTTCCCGCGATGGCGGGCTGATGCCTGTTTCCCACTGTGACGGGCTGATGTCTACTGTGGGGCCATGCCTGCGCAACGGGTGCGAATCGACAAGACCACGCCGCAGGTCTACCGAAAGCTGATCGCGGTATCGGCGGAGGTCGCCGCGGCCGCCGAATCGATCGGGCTGAGTCGGTCCCTCGTGGAATTGGTGAACCTGCGGTGTTCGCAGCTCAACGGTTGCGCCTTCTGCATGGATCTCCATGCGCAACTGGGCCGCACCGCGGGTCTGACGACGCAGCAGATCGACGTCATGGCCGGGTGGCGGGATGCGCCGGACCTCTACGACGACGTCGAGCAGGCGGCCCTGGAGATCGCCGAGCTCGTCACCGAACTGCCGGCGCACGACGCGGCCGACCTCGCCTACGACCGGGCGACGGACATCCTCGACACCGACCAGACCGCGGTGCTGATCTGGGCGGCGGTGACCATCAACGCGTTCAACCGGATGTCCATCGTGAGCGGGTACCGCCCCCGGCCCGGCGCCTCGCCGCAGAAGGCGGCAACACCGTTCACCGGTGGCGCGACAGGCTAGTCGGCCGTCCTCGCCTCACCGCCCTTTGCGCGCGAACACCCAGCCGGCCGCCGCGAGTGACACCAGCGCGATCGCCGCGCACCAGGCCAGGCCCGTCACCGCTGTCGACGTCAGATCGTGCACCGGTGACCCGCCGGTGCCCATGCCGACCAGCAGGGCTCGAATGGACTCGATGACCGGTGTGACCGGTTGTGCCTCGGCGAAGCCGCGCAGCCAGGCCGGCATCGTCTCGGGTGGCACGAACGCACTCGATACATACGGCAGGAAGAGCATGACGAAGCCGAAACCGCCTGCCGCGGCGGGCGTTCGCACCGCTACCCCGATGAACGCGGCGAGGCAGGTGATGGCCAGGATGTAGGCGAGGACCATCCCGGCGGCACCGAGCCATTCGAACAGCGACGCCGACGGCCGGAAACCGATGGCGACCGCGACGATCAGGACGACCGCGGTGGACACGGAGTTCTTCACCAGGCTGGCCGCGACATGGCCGAACACCAAGGTCGCGCCCACGATGGGCATCGACCGAAAGCGGTCGATGACGCCGCCGTTCATGTCGTTCGCCACCGCCAGTGCGGTATTGGACGCGCCGTAGCCCGCGCACAGCAGGATGACTCCCGGAGTCGCGTAGGTGATGTAGTCGGTACCCACCGACATCGCGCCGCCGAAGACGTAGACGAACATCAGCATGATGGCGATCGGCAGGACGAGCGCGAGGATCAACTCGTCCGGATCGCGGCTCATCATGCGCAGCGATCGCCCGAACATCGTGGTCGCGTCGATCTGCAGGTGCCGAAGTCGCTTCGACGACGAGGCCTCGGCGAGGGCAGTGGTGAGACTCATGCCGCGACCTCGTTCCCGGTGGCCGGTTCGGCGGGTTGTCCGGTCGCCGCGAGAAACACGTCGTCCAGTGTGGGAGAACGCAATTCCCAGGAATCGACGGTGGCGACGGTCCGATCGACGAGATCGAGGACCGCGCGTGTGTGGGCCACCGACCGGTCGGTGGGCACGCGGACGATGGTCGACTGGACCGACGGCCCGAAAGCCGCCAGGTCGGAGGCGAGGGCGGTGGCGTCGGCCGCGGTCGGCACGACGAACTCGAGCGCGGCCTCGCCGACGCGGCGTTTCAGGTCGGCCGGTGTACCGGCGGTCCCGATCCGGCCGCCACTGATGAGGGCCACGCGGTCGGCGAGGCGGTCCGCCTCCTCCAGATACTGCGTGGTCAAAAGGACTGCCGTGCCCTGCGCGACCACGTCGTCGATCACCTGCCAGAGCATCTGACGGCTGCGCGGGTCGAGGCCGGTGGTCGGCTCGTCGAGGAAGAGGACCACCGGCCGGTCGAGGAGTCCCGCGGCGAGATCGAGACGCCGGCGCATACCGCCGGAGTACGTCGCGACCAGTCGGTCGGCGGCGTCGGTGAGATCGAAGGCGAGCAGGAGTTCGTCGACGCGGTGATCGACGGTGCGGCGGGGATGGTGCGCGAGCCGACCCATCATCCTCAGGTTCTCGCGACCGGTGAGTTTGTCGTCGACGGCCGCGTATTGCCCGGTGAGACTGATGATCTCGCGGACCCGGCGGCGATCGGCGACGACGTCGAAGCCGCCGACGCGGGCGGTCCCTCCGTCGGGGCGGGTGAGGGTGGACAGGATGCGCACCGTGGTCGTCTTACCCGCGCCGTTGGGGCCGAGCAGGGCGACGACCTCCCCGGCGCCGACGTCGAGGTCGAGCCCGCGCAGGACGGGCACCCGGGAGTCCCCGCGGCCCAGCGATTTCGTGAGGCCGACGGCCTCGACCGGCATGGGTGACGAACGGTCCGGGACGGTCATGTCGGACTCCAATCTGTTTATGGCTAAAACTGTTTATGGCAGTAACTGCGTACAGTAGACGCAGTTGTGCGCGACGGCAAGGGTCGCCGACCGAGAGGACCGCGAATGGCAGAGGGTGGAGACGGGACGCTGCAACGGCTGTGGACAGGTGGCAGGGCGGGCAGCCGTGGTCCCAAACCGGCCCTCGATCTCGACCGCATCGTCGACGCCGCGATCGCGATCGCCGACACCGACGGCCTCGACGCGGTTTCCATGGCGCGCGTGGGTGAGGCGCTCGGCTGTTCGGCCATGGCCCTGTATCGCCACGTGTCCGGCAAGGCTCAGCTGCTGAGCCTCATGGTGGACGCGGTGGCGGGTCAGCTCCCGTTGCCGCCGCGCCGAGGGGAGTGGCGCGAGGATCTGGCGGCGTGGACGCGGGCGCAGATCGACGGCATGGTCGAACGCCCCTGGTTCCTCGAACTGCCGCTGACGGTCGCGGTCCCGGGTCCGCGTCGAATGCGTTGGATGGAGGCGGGTTTCGAGATCCTGAAGGACTTCGACCTGCCCGGTGACGACAAACTCGAGATCCTCGGCCTGCTCGCCCAGTATGTGCTGTCGGCAACCCGGCTGGAGATCGAGATGCGGCGTGCGACGGGTACCGATGTGGAGTCGGACTTCGAGCAGGTGCTGACCGGTCTCGCCGATCCCGCGCAGTATCCGTACCTGTTCGCGGCGATGCAGAGCGCGGGCGGGGAGTCCGACGACCGTGAATTCGGGCTGCAGCTCATTCTCGACGGCATCGCATCGCGCGCCACCGGCTCGCCCTGACGCGTCACCGGGCACGCTGACCGGCCGCCCACCGCCGCACTCGCATCGGTGCGGCATGATGTCACCCATGTCGACTGTGCGCTCGGGCCGGCTCGCGGTCGGCACGCTGTCGCTGCTCACCGTTCTCTACTTCGCGCAGGGCCTGCCCTACGGATTCTTCAGCCAGGCGGTGCCGGTCATCCTCCGCGAGGAGGGTTACTCACTGACCCAGATCAGCGTGTACGGACTGTTGTTCGCGCCCTGGGGCCTGAAATTCCTGTGGGCGCCCTATGTCGACGCCTACGGCACCCGGCGCAGATGGCTGGTGTCCCTGCAGTTGTCGTCGGCGGTCGTCGCACTCGTCTTGGCGACGCTCGATCTGTCCGGGTCCCTGGTCTGGCTCCTGATCGGCATCGCGGTCATCAACCTGCTGTCGGCGACGCAGGACATCGCGACCGACGGGCTGGCGGTGTCGATGCTCGAGCCGCGTCAGCGCGGTCTGGGCAACGGAATCCAGGTGGGCGCGTACCGAATCGGCATGATCGCCGGCGGCGGCGGGCTCCTCTGGCTGTTCTCGTTTGCCGGCTGGCGCACCTTGTTCGTCGTGATGGCGGTGCTCCTGTTCGCGGTCACCGTCGGCGTGTGGTTTCTCGCCCGTGAGCCGAGCCGACCGACCGGCGATGCGCCACTGACACCGTCGAAGCGGGTGTCGCCCGGGTTGTTGCTGACGGGCTGGTCGTCGCGGCTCCGACGTCCGGGCGTGATCGCGTTCATCCTCGTCGTCGGAGCGTTCAAGTTCGGCAACTCGATGGCGTCGGCGCTCGTCGGCCCGTTCATGTCCGACATCGGACTCACGCTGGGCCAGATCGCGCTCGTCGAAGGTGCGTTGTCGTCGGCCGGGGCGCTCGGCGGAGCCGCGCTCGGCGGGTGGCTCGCCTACACCTACGGTCGGCGGCGCGCACTACTCGTCGGCGGTGTCACCCAGACACTCAGTCTCGGACTGTATCTGGTCGCGTCGATCGGCGTCGGCGGCTTCTCGCTGGTGGTCACGGCCAGCCTCGCCGAGCACATCCTGGGTGGCGCGGCGACCGTCGCGGTGTTCACCCTGATGATGGATGCGTGCCAGAAGGGCTACGAGGGCAGCGACTACACCTTGTTCGCGTGCGCCGTGGTCGGCGTGCAGGGTGCGGCCGGGTTCGCCGCCGGGGTCGTCGGCGACCTGTTCGGCTTCCCGGCTATCTTCGCGACCGGCCTGATCCTGTCCGGCCTCGGCTGCCTGGTCATGATCCGGGCCCTCGATCGCGGTCTCATGAAACGGCTCGGGTAGGCAGGAGGGTCGCCATCGCCTCGTCGACGACGCGGTCGAGGTCGTCACCCAGGCTGCCGGCCAAGAACTGTTGCACCAGTTCGGCCATCGCGCCGGTGAAGATCGCGGCCCGCACCCGGCTCGTCAGGCGGTCGGTGTCGCGGGCGTCGGCCTCGGCGAACGCGAGGTCGCGGAGCATGCCCTGGGTGGTGGCCCGCCGTTCGGCGAGAACGGGATTGGTCACCTCGGCGGTGAACAACACGCGGCCGCGCCGCGGATCCGACGACGCGTGGCCGAGGACCGCCCGGATACCCGCACGGGTGCGTGACCGGACCGAGGGGCCCGCCTCGCGCATCGCGGCCTCGACCACCGCGCCGAGTTCCGCGGTCGCGGTGTCGTAGACCGCGCCGAGCAGATCGTCGGTGTCGGAGAAGCTCTCGTAGAAGTACCGGGTGTTGTAGCCGCAGTATCGACACACCGAGCGGACCGACAGCTCGGCTTCCGCGCCGATACCTCCGAAGATGTCGAAGGCAGCCGCGATCAGTGCCGCTCTACGCTCCGCGCGCCGGTCCGCGAGCGGTACGCCCGCCCAGCGGGTCGGTGAGGACATCTGCTCACCATAGTCGGCCGCGAACGTGCCCCGCACAGATCTGGTCACGCCTGTACCCAAAGAGTTACTCTGGGTACGACCGTGACCAATGGTCGACCCGAGCGGAAGGTCTGTAGATGACTGTGTCCATGGCTCCTCTCCGACTGCCGTCGACCGACTGGATTCCGGTTCCCCTCCCGCACGAGTTCGTCGGGTCCTGGCTGAACGGCAAGTTCGACGCCCACGTCCGAGCGAAGTTCTTCCGCGGGATGGACTTCGAGAATCCATCCGGCGATCCGGGTTGGTTCGGCCCGGGCAGCGCGACCTGGTACGTCCATTCGCACACGCCGGCGCTCATCTTCGGTCTGCAGTGTGCGTCGTACCTGGAGCGTCTCGACCCGAGCATCTTCTGGATGGGTGTGCAGCACTCACGGCTGGTCCGGCGCCGCGAGGACGGAACCCCGACCCTGTCCATCGATCCCGACGGCGCGATGACCAGACTCGGGCACTCGCTGGCCTTCTTCATGGGGACCGCGTACGGCTCGACCGAGTCCGCCGAGCGACTGGCGCGTATGGTACGCGCGATGCACCACACCATCAAAGGTGTCCGGCCCGACGGTGCGGCCTACGACGCCGACGATCCGGCCTGGCTTCGCTGGAACTATGCCACCGTCGTCTGGGGTATCGCCACCGCGCACGAGATCTACCACCCGCAGCCGCTGCGGGGCGCCGAACTCGACGGCTATTACCGGGAATTCGTGCGTGTCGGTCACGCGCTGGGTGGGACCGACCTGCCCACGACCAAAGCCGACACCCTCACCTGCTTGGCCGAGTACCTTCCGAAACTCGCACTGACACATGGCAATGCGATGGCCACCGGGTTGAACGTACGCAACCCGGCCCAGGGCGCCGTGGACTGGGCGATCCGTGACACGATGCCCCGCTGGGCCCAGCAGCTCATCATGTACCGCCCGCCCAATCCGGTCGAACGGCGTGCGCGCCGGAGTGCGGTGTGGGGTCTGATCAACTCCGCCCACCTGACGATGGGGGAGGCGCCGGAGTTCGCGGCCGCTCGTCGTCGCGTGGCGCACGGGACGACGGTGCCGCACACGCTTCCGCGCTATGAACTCGGATCCGACCCCGAGCGTACCCGTGCCGAAATCGAGGCCTCGTTCGCCCGTTAGCCGCTGTGGGCGCTCGTGTCAAACCGGGTCGCTCCGAAACTTCAATGAAGGCAACGGAATTCGCCGGCATCAGATCGTGACGGCGGGTCCGGAAGCGGAAACATCGATTTCATCTCACGTCACGCCGGTGTAACAAAGTCAATTTACGTTTACCTCCCATACGCCAGATCGCAAGGCTTGCGACGCGTATCTCATCGGGGGTCACGCGGTGACAGGCCGCGTGTTCGTCGTGCCCCCATCTGAGTGGACCTGAGACGTAATGAGAAAGGCTTCGCCGATGCCGTCTGTTCCGTTGCCGCCCGGCCCCCCGCCGGCGGACATCCCGCCGTCCGCCCCGACCCGGTCACGCCGTCGGCGGTACGGCATCCTGGTCCCCGCGGCGCTGTCCGCGGTGGCGCTGGTCCTGAGCGCCTGTGGCAGTTCGGCCAGCGAGGAATCGGCATCGAGCGCCGAATCGTGTGTCGACACCTCCGGGAGCACCATCAAGGTCGGCTCGCTGAACTCGCTGTCGGGCACCATGGCGATCTCCGAGGTCACCGTGCGTGACTCGATCAAGCTCGCCGTCGATCAGATCAACGACAACGGCGGAGTGCTGGGCAAACAGATTCAGCTCATCGGCGAGGACGGGGCCTCCGAGCCGACGATCTTCGCGGAGAAGGCCGAGAAGCTGATCTCGAGTGACTGCGTCGCAGCGGTGTTCGGCGGTTGGACGTCGTCGAGCCGCAAGGCCATGCTGCCGGTCTTCGAGGACAACAACTCGCTGTTGTACTACCCGGTGCAGTACGAGGGCCTGGAGTCGTCGCCGAACATCTTCTACACCGGCGCCACGACGAACCAGCAGATCGTGCCGGCCCTGGAGTACCTGAAGGAGGAGGGCGTGAAGTCGCTCTACCTCGTCGGTAGCGACTATGTCTTCCCGCAGACGGCCAACCGTGTCATCAAGGCGTACGCGGAGGCCAACGGCATCGAGATCAAGGGCGAGGACTACACCCCGCTCGGTTCGACGGACTTCTCGACGATCGTCAACAAGGTCCGTACCGCCGACGCCGACGCCGTGTTCAACACTCTCAACGGCGATTCCAACGTCGCGTTCTTCCGCGAGTACAAGAACGTCGGACTGACCCCGCAGGCCATGCCGGTCGTCTCGGTGTCCATCGCGGAGGAAGAGGTCGGCGGTATCGGTGTGGACAACATCGAGGGCCAGCTGGTCGCGTGGGACTACTACCAGACCGTCGACAACCCGGTGAACGCCTCGTTCGTCCGTGACTACAAGGCCGCCTACGGTGCCAACAAGCCGACCTCCGACCCGATGGAGGCCGCCTACGTCTCGGTCTACCTGTGGAAGAACACCGTCGAGAAGGCCCAGTCGTTCGCCGTCGCCGACGTTCAGAAGGCGGCCGGCGGAGTCACTTTCGATGCTCCGGAGGGGCTCGTCACGATCGACGGTGAGAACAACCACATCACCAAGACCGCGCGCATCGGTGAGATCCGTGGCGACGGACTGATCTACACGGTGTGGGATTCGGGTCAGCCGATCGAGCCGGACCCCTACCTGAAGTCGTACCCGTGGGCCGAGGGCCTGAGCAACTGACACCGTCGACGACCCGTCCCGCGTCCTCCGGCGACGCGGGACGGGTCGCGCACGGTCCCTCCCGGCGAACGCGGCACTCGCCGACGACGAACGGATAGACACGTGGAAACCGTTATCGGACAGCTCTTCACCGGGCTCAGTCTCGGTTCGATCCTGCTTCTCGCAGCTCTCGGCCTGTCCCTGACCTTCGGTCAGATGGGCGTGATCAACATGGCCCACGGGTCGTTCATCATGGCCGGGTCCTACACCGCGTACACGGTGCAGGAATACCTGATCTCCAATGCCGGGGTGTCCCTGCTGGTCTCGCTCGTCATCGGGTTCCTCGTCGGCGGCCTGATGGGCGTTCTCCTCGAGGTCACCCTGATCAAGCGGATGTACGACCGCCCACTGGACACACTCCTGGTGACGTTCGGTGTCGGATTGATCCTCCAGCAGCTCGCCCGCGACATCTTCGGCGCGCCGGCGGTCGACGTCGTCGCACCGTCGTGGTTGTCCGGCGGCGTCGACATCCTCGGCGCGGTCGTCCCGAAGACGCGCCTGTTCATCATGCTGCTGGCCATTGTCGCGGTCACCGCGATCGCGGTGACCATGAAGTACACGCCGATGGGTCGTCGCATCCGCGCCGTCGTGCAGCACCGGGATCTCGCCGAGACGAGCGGGATCTCCAGCCGCCGAACCGACATCACGACGTTCTTCATCGGTTCGGGACTCGCCGGCATCGCCGGGGTCGCACTGACGTTGATCGGCTCCACCAGCTCGAACACCGGGATGACCTATCTGATCGACGCATTCCTGGTCGTCGTCATCGGCGGGCTGGGCCAGATCAAGGGCGCGGTCATCGCGGCCATCGCGCTCGGCGTCCTGAACTCGTTCATCGAATACAACACGACCGCGTCGGTGGCGAAGGTCGCCGTGTTCGTCATCATCGTGATCTTCCTGCAGATCCGGCCGCAGGGGCTGTTCACGGTCCAGTCGAGGAGTCTTGTGTGAAGGACTATTTCAGCAGTTCCTGGAAGGTCTGGGCGGGCTTCGGCGTCGCCGCCATCCTGTTGTTCGCGGTTGCGCCCGCCGTCCTCTCGGACTTCCGTCTCAACCTGCTCGGCAAGTTCCTCTGCTTCGGCATCGTCGCGGTGGGCATCGGCCTGGCCTGGGGTCGTGGTGGCATGCTCACCCTCGGCCAGGGTGTGTACTTCGGGCTGGGTGCGTACATCATGGCAATGCACCTCAAGATCTCCGACGCGGAACTGCGCGGCGACGACGTGCCCGACTTCATGCAGATCGCCGGGATCAGCGAACTGCCCGGGTACTGGAAGCCCTTCGCCTCACCGGTGGTGACGATCCTGGGCATCCTGCTGGTACCGACGTTGCTGGCGATCCTGCTGGGTCTCGGCGTGTTCAAACGGCGCGTCAAGGGTGCCTACTTCGCCATCCTGTCCCAGGCGCTGGCCGCCGCCTTCGCGATCCTGCTCATCGGTCAGCAGACCACCGGTGGCAGCAACGGACTCAACCGTTTTCGCAGCTTCTTCGGGCTCGCCCTGAACGACCCGGTGAACCGGCAGCTGCTGTTCTTCATCACCGCGGCCATCCTGCTCGCCGTCGTGGCGATCACCCGTCAGCTGATGTACAGCCGGTACGGCGAACTGCTGGTCGCCGTCCGCGACCAGGAGGAGCGGGTCCGGTTCCTCGGCTACGACCCGGCCAACACCAAGGTCGTCGCCTACGCCATCGCGGCGTTGTTCGCGAGCATCGCGGGGGCCATGTTCGTTCCCATCGTCGGCATCATCTCGCCCGCCGACGTCGGGATCGTGCCGTCGATCGCCTTCCTGATCGGCGTCGCCATCGGCGGGCGCACAACGCTTCTCGGGCCGGTCCTCGGCGCCATCGCGGTGGCCTGGGCGCAGACCAGTCTGTCGGAGAGCTTCCCGTCCGGCTGGACATACGCGCAGGGAATCCTGTTCATCGTGGTCGTCGGGTTCTTCCCGGCCGGGCTGGCCGGCCTGGGAGCACTGGTCAAGTGGCGCCGGAAGAGAGCACCGGATTCGTCCCCGACCGGCGACATCGACGAACACACCAGCAGCAAGGTAGGAGCGTCGTCATGACCGAAGCAGATTCGACGGTCGTCGGGCACCCGCCGGTCGCCGGCGGCAACGCCGGGATGGACAGCGACTACCTCCAGGTGCGCGGTCTCAGCGTGGAGTTCGACGGTTTCAAGGCCGTCTCCGACGTGGATCTCACACTGCTGCAGGGTGATCTGCGGTTCCTGATCGGTCCGAACGGTGCCGGCAAGACCACCATCATCGACGCCATCACCGGCCTGGTGAAGTCCACCGGTTCGATCCAGAAGTCCGGTGTCGAACTGGTCGGCAAGAAGGTGCACCAGATCGCGCGGCTCGGGGTGGGCCGGACCTTCCAGACCGCGAGCGTCTTCGAGGAACTGAGTGTGCTGCAGAACCTCGACATCGCCGCGGGCGCCGGGCGTTCGGTGTGGACGATGCTGCGGCGTCGACCGACACAGATCCCCGACTCGATCGCCGAGGCGCTCGAAACCATCGGCCTGCAGGACCTGGCCGACACACCCGCGGGCGTACTGGCCCATGGTCAGAAGCAATGGCTCGAGATCGGGATGCTGCTGGTGCAGAACGCCTCGGTGCTGCTGCTGGACGAGCCGGTCGCCGGGATGAGCCACGAAGAGCGTGAGGAGACCGGGAACCTGTTGCGCCGCATCGGCGGTGAGCGCACCGTCGTGGTCGTCGAACACGACATGGACTTCATGAGGTCCTTCGCGACATCGGTCACCGTGCTCGCGCGGGGTCGGGTGCTCGCCGAGGGCACGGTCGCCGAGGTCCAGGCGAACGCGAAGGTCCAGGAGGTGTACCTCGGGACCGCGGCCGGCGGTGAAGAACTCGCGGAGATCGCCGCCGAGGTCGACTCCGACACGACTGCGACTTCGGCGAGCGCGGCTGCAACGCAACCGATCACGGAGAAGGGCTGAACCATGCTGAAGATCTCCGGAGTCCATGCGGGCTACGGTCGGACCGAGGTGATCCACGGGGTCGACATCGAGGTACCGACCGACGGCGTCGTCGCGGTGATGGGACACAACGGGGCCGGGAAGACGACCCTGCTCCGCGCGGCCGTCGGGTTGGTGAAGACCACCAAGGGCACCATCACGTTCGACGGCGTCGACATCACCCGGGCGCGTCCGAGCGTACGGGTCGGGCACGGCATCGCCTATGTGCCCCAGGGGCAGCAGAGTTTCGGCCATCTCACCACCGCCGAGAACCTGCAGGTGGTGGCCGACGGCCGCAAACGCGGCAAGGAGCTGGTCGCCGAGATGCTGGACATGTTCCCGGCACTCAAGGAATTGCTGGGACGACGCGCCGGCCTGTTGTCCGGCGGCCAGCGTCAGCAGCTGGCGATCGCGCGCGCGCTCATCACCGAGCCGCGGATGCTCATCCTCGACGAGCCGACCGAGGGCATCCAGCCGTCGGTCGTCGCCGAGATCGAGCAGACCATCACCACGCTCACCCAGCGCGGTGGGCTGGGCGTGCTCCTCGTCGAACAGCACATCGGGTTCGCCCTCGAGGCGGCGCAGCGGTACTACGTGCTGGAGAGCGGCCGCGTGACGTCGTCGGGTGAGGGCGGTACGGCCGCCGAAAGTGCGGTGCGCGAGGCGATGACGATCTAGCACGACGCGCGGGTCACCTCAGCCGGGCGCTTGCCGGCTGAGGTGCTCCCACTCGTGATAGCCCCGGTCACGTGCGCGGTCCATCTCGAGCACATAGTCGAACGACTGGCTGCCGACGATCAGGCGCCGAGGCGGGTCGGGGAGCGCCACGAGTTCCAGGATGACCGGCGCGGCCTTGCCCGCTCCGTAGAAACCGACGGTGGCCATTCCTCCGCCGCTGCCCATCGACGTCACCTGCAGCAGGCGGCCGCCGCCGCCGGCGCGCAGGTGGGGCAGGACGGCTTGCGCGACCCAGACGGCACCGAAGAAATTCAGGTCGAGGTGCGCCCTGATCTGGGCCTCGGTGGCCTCCTCGACCATTCCGTAGAGCATTCCGCCGGCGTTGTTGACGACGATGTCCGGTCGGCCGAACGCGGTGACCGCTGCATCGACGCCGTCGAACACGGCCTGCCGGTCTGTGACGTCGAGCGATAGGGGATGGAGTTGATCGGGATGTCGCGTGGCCAGCGACGCCAGCGGTTCGATGTTGCGGGCGACGGCCACGACCTCGTCGCCGGCGGCAAGTGCCGCTTCGGTGAACGCGCGTCCGAGTCCGCGGGATGCGCCGGTGATGAACCAGACCCGTGAGGTGATCATCGAATTTCCTCCTAAGTAAACGGAACGGTCCGTCTCGGAACAACTATGGCCGAGCTCGCTCGGTGGCCGTCGAAGAGCGCGGTCGTCTTCGCAGCGGTGCTCGCGCTGAGCGAGGGGGCCGACGGGCAGTCGGTCGAGTTGCCGGACACCGGGGATCTCGAGGCGGACCTGAAACAGGTCATGCGGGAGACGGTGGCAGAGTTCGCCGATCCGTCCTTCGATCGCCTGATCCGCGCGGTGAACACGGAGATCGCGAATGACGCCGACCTCGCGGCGGAGTACCGGGAGAAGCTGTCGCGACCGTTGGACGACGCCAAGAAGGCTCGGCTTCGCATGGCCGAGCGGGCGGGCCAACTGCCCCCCGACACGGACCTCGACCTGTTTCTGGAGATGCTCTACGCCCCGTTGTTCCAGCGGTGGTTGCACCGCAGCGGCCCGCTGACCGAGACCTACGCCGACGCACTCGTCGAGGCGACGCTCCGGGCGTTCGGGGGAGGTGACGGTCGGCGCGGTCCGCGCCGGCGTCAGTCCAGCCGGACCCCGATCTCGGGGGTGAGTTCGTGCGGCGCGTGGAGGGGGAGATCGTCGCCGCTCCAGAATCGCCCGGGGTCGAACCAGTTGGAGTCCTTGGACGCGTCGAGGATGCCCATCTCCCGATAGGTGATGGCCACCACCTCGGCGCAGTAGGCGGCTTCGAGTCCGACGCCCTCGGTGTTCTGATTTTTCCGCTGCTGCCGTTCGTCGCGTCGTTGACGGACCTTGCGGTCGAGGTAGGGGATGCCCCGGACGAGGTCGGTCGAGTTGGGCACCCGGCCGCGAAACCACCGGCCGGCCAGGCGCGCGGTGGTCGGGAACGGCGTCCCGTCGAGTTCGGCGATCACCTTGAGGAGAGCGTTCTCCTGATCAGCGGTCACGTCCGGGGTGAGCTGACGGAACCAGCACGCCTGCTTGTAGCGGATCATCCACTGCTCGACGGCTTCTCGCGCGTCGTGTAGCTGCACGCCGCGATGATTCGATCCGGTCCACACGTCGGTCAGCCGATCGCCGAGCTCTGCGTGCCACAGCAGCGGTGGCAGATCGTCGATGCAGACCGCCATCGCGACATGGTTCACGGGCGCGTTGGTCAAGGTGCGGATGGCCCGGTCCGGTCCGGAATGGCCGCGGAAGAGCCAGATGTCGCCGGTGCGGGTGGCGTCGAGTGCGTCGGTCAACGAGATACCGGCGTCGGCGCGGTCTCGGCCGAGGAGAATTCTGCTGGTGGGCACGAGAGCAGGCTAATGCGTCCGGAGCACGCACGACGCCTGCGCGACCTATCCTGCCCGCATGAGGAACCTGTGGAAATGGCTGGGATTGGCGGGCGCGGTCGGGGTGGCCACCGGCGGGGTGATGGTCGCGCGTGACCAGCGGCAGCGGAAGTCCTATTCGGCCGACGATGTCCGGGCACGCCTGCACCAGCGGCTCGACGAGACGGAGAATGCGGGTGGCGATACCGCTGATTCCTGAGGGCCGAAGTGGCGGTGAGGATCGGAGTGGCGGAGCCACTGATTCCTGAGGACACTGGACAGCGTTGACCGGCGGCTCGTCAGGGTGGCCGGAGGAAGGAACATCATGACCGACAACAGCGGCTCCGGCGGACCGTTCAATTTCGGCCCCGAGGACTTCGACCGATTTGCGCGCGAAGCCGGTGACGGACTGCGCGACGTGTTCGGCAAGCTCTTCGAGGGTCAAGCCGGACCGGCAGCCTTCTCGATGTTCTTCGACGAGGCCGCCCGCGGCCGCACTCGCACCAAGCCCCGTGAGGAGACCACCGGTGAGGCCGGCTCGGGTGTCTGGGCGGTGTTCGTCGTCGACGACGACGGCGGTGCCCGCGTCGAGCAGGTCTACGCCACCGAACTCGAGGCCCTGCGCGCCAACAAGACCAACACCGATCCACGACGCAACGTGCGGTTCCTGCCGTACGGCATCGCGGTGAGTGCGTTGGACACGACGATCAACGACAGCGGCGACGACGCCGCGCCCACGCCGTAGACAGCGGCAGACGCAACAAGGCCGGCGAGTCCTGAAAAGGACCCGCCGGCCTCGTCGTGTCAATGACTGCACGGCCTCACGGCACGTGCTGCGCCGGTGCCTGCGTCAGAGGTTGGCGCCGCACACCGGCCAGGCGCCGGGGCCCTGGGTGGCGAGCACGTTCTCCGCGACGCGGATCTGCTCCTCGCGCGAGGCGTCGGCCGGGTTACCGGTTCCGCCGTTGGCCTGCCAGGTGCTCATCGAGAACTGGAGGCCACCGTAGTAGCCGTTGCCGGTGTTGATGGCCCAGTTGCCGCCGCTCTCGCATTGAGCGACCGCGTCCCAGTTGCCGCCTGCTGCGTGCGCGGTGGACGCCAGCATCCCGAAGGGGGCGGCAGTCAGTGCGCCGACGATGGCGGCGCGGGCGACGAGCTTGGTCATGTGGGTCTTGGTCATTCGCATGGTCTTCGTTCCTCCTCACCACCCCGGGGTTGGCAGGGCGGTTGATCTCGGACCGTGGGCGACCATACGGGTTGGGTAACGGCTTGGTCACGTCGAGCCCGTGACCTGGGCCATTCGGATAACGTCGGGATAACGCTGTTAGCTTTGCGGCGAATTCGCAGCGCATACCGCTATTCGGCGGGGTCTCGCCGTCGCCGATGTTCGGCCACGTTCGATGACGAAGGTCACAGCGTGAATGTGGGGCCCGTCACGTCGGCCCCCGGGCGTCGAGCTGGGGTCAGCGCGGAACGACAGCGATACGACCACCGCGGGACGGGGCATACGCCACCCCGCGCGAGAACCAGCGTTCGGACCTGGCGCTGGTCGGCATCAGTTCGAAGTCCGCCAGCAGTGTCCGCAGGGTCACGTCCATCTCCATGGTCGCGAATGCCGCCCCGATGCACCGCCGCGTGCCGCCGCCGAACGGCAGCCATGCCGCCGGAGGCTTGGTGCCCAGGAAACGGGTCGGGTCGAAGACCTCGGGCCGGGCGAATTCGCTGCTGTCGTCGTGGAGGAGTGCGATCGAGACGAGGACGTTGTATCCCTTCGGGATCCGCCACTTGCCGAGGTCGAGATGGTCGGCGACGACATGCCGGCCGGCGAAGTCGATGACGGGTCGGCTGCGCTGGACCTCCAGGATGGTGGCGTGGCGGTAGTCGGAGCCACCGGCGTCCACCTCGGCCACCAGTTCGCGCACCACCTCGGGGTGCCGGCGCAGCCGCTCGAGCGCCCACGAAAGGGTCGTCGCCGTGGTCTCGTGTCCGGCGGCGAGCATCGTGGCCAGTTCCTCGGCGATCTCGTCGTCGGTCATCGGACTGCCGTCGTCGAAGGTGCTGCGCAGCATGATCGCAAGGATGTCGGTGCGCTCATCCAGGCGAGAATCGTTGCGCGCCTTCGTGATCAGCCCGCCGACGTAATCTCGGTATTCGGCATTGCGTCGCGCGTACCGGTGATTGGGGTCGATCGGCCGGAAAAGGCGTGGGAGTGGGGGTACCGTCGCGGCGCGCGAACCGACGGTCACCATCGGTGGGATCATGTCGCGGAGTCGGTCCAGCTCGCTGCCCTCGGCGCCGAAAACCGCGCGGAGGATGACGTTCAGGGTGATGCGCATCATCGGTTCGATGGAGGCGAACTCGACCCCGGTGGGCCAGGACGCTGATTCGGCGCGAACCTCGTCGACCACCATCTGTTCGTACGACCGAATCGGCTTGCCGTGCAACGGCGGGGTGAGCAGTTTGCGCCGGGCGCGGTGTCGGGCGCCCTCCAGCGCGAACATCGATCCGGTGCCGAGTATGCGGCCGAGGTTGGGCTGGACGTTCTCGACCTGGTCGCCGGCGGTGAACAGCTCGCGCGCCATCGCGGCATCGGAGATGACGACGGAAGGGCCGAAGACGGGCAGGTTCACGGTGAAGGCCGAGCCGTGACGGTCGTGGAGATATCGAAAGAAGTGTCGCCGCGACACGACCGCGCCGAGCCCCTGGATGGTGGACGGGATCGACGTGGTGGGCGGCAGAACCGCCTCACCGCTCAGGGTCGGGGTGTTCACCAGTGGGGTCCTCTCGCCGCAGCGGGTGGTACGTCTACGTACCACCCGACGGTACGCTCACGTACCGGGCGAGACAAGGGCCTATGCTCGAAGGCGTGACTGGATCGGGCCCGCGCGCTTCGCTCCCGGCGCCTGCGACATCGGGCCCGCTCGCTTCGCTCCCGGCGCCCTGGCTGACCTCGTCGGCGGGCGCATCGAGCCGGGACCGGCTGCTCGCGGCGATGCTCGAGTGCATCGTCGAAGCGGGTTACCGCGACACCACGGTCGCCGACATCGTGCGGGTCGCGCGGACCTCGAGGCGGTCGTTCTACCAAGAGTTCGCCGACAAGCAGTCATGCTTTTTCGCGCTGCTGACGGTGACCAACGAGTTCATGATCGCCGAGATCGCGCGGCGCGTGGATGCGGAAGCCTCCATCGAGGAGCAGGTGCGACAAGCGGTGTCGTCATATGTTGCAGCGAGCGAGCGGTATCCGGGTCTGACGCTGAGCTGGATCCGCGAGTTGCCCGCGCTCGGCAGCGCCGCCCAGGCGGTCAAGGACGAGGCCCTGGAAGCGTGGATCGAACTCTTCGTCGGCCTCACCTCGACCCCGACGATGGCCGCGGCGGGGGTGGTGCCGATGGACCGTCAGCGCGCGATCTTCCTGTGGGGTGGCTTCCGGGAGCTGACCGCCGGTGCCGTCGAATCCGGCGCCCCGCTCGCATCGATCATCGAGCCGGCAACCGCGGCGTCCCTCGCGCTGGTGACGCCGCGGCCGGTGTGACGAGACCCTTCGTGACGGCCCTCCGCAAGCTCCGGGCCTCCTCAGGGAGCGGGGACCGGGCTCAGTGCCATGAACCGCGTTGATATTGCGGCGGATACGGCGCCTCGCGCTTGTCGATGCCCAACTCGTGTGCGGCGCGCAGCGGCCAGGACGGCTCCCGCAGCGCGACGCGTCCGAAGAAGACGGCGGTGATGTCGTCGTCGCCGGCGACCTTCTCGGCCTGATCGGGTTCGGTGATGAGGCCGACGGCGGCGGTGGGCACACCCGACTGGCGGTGGATCGACCGGGCGAGGTCGACCTGGTAGCCGGGTCCGACGGGGATGTCGGCGAGGACGTTGCCACCCGAGGAGACGTCCACGAGGTCGACGCCGCGGCCGGCGAGGAGGGCGGCGAGACGGGCGGAGTCGTCCACATCCCACCCGCCCTCGGTCCATTCGGTGCCGGACACCCGGATGAACAGCGGCTTCGACGACGGCCACACCGCGCGGACCGCGTCCACGACCTCGAGGGTCAGCCTCGTGCGTCCCTCGAAGTCGCCACCGTAGGCGTCGGTGCGCCGGTTCGAGAACGGGGAGAGGAACTGATGCAGCAGGTAGCCGTGCGCCGCGTGGATCTCGACGACGTCGAACCCGGCGTCGTCGGCGCGACGGGCGGCCTGTGCGAACGCGTCCACGACCTCGGCGATCTGCTCGGTCGTCATGGCGGTGGGGGCGGGCAGTCCCTCGAAGGCGACGTCGGACGGGCCGAATGTCGTCCAGCCGCCGTCGTCGAGCGGAATGGCGCCGGAGCGGTCGTCGAACGGTGCGTAGGTGGAGGCCTTGCGGCCGGCGTGGGCGAGCTGGGTGCCGATGACCGAGCCCTGCGAGTGGACGAAGTCGACGATGCGTCCCCAGGCCGCGGCCTGGTCGTCGTTCCACAGACCGGCGTCGTGTGCGCTGATCCGACCTTCGGGCACCACGGCCGCCGCCTCGGTGAGGATCAGTCCGAAGCCGCCGGCAGCTCGGGAACCGAGATGCGTCAGGTGCCAGTCGGTGGGCACCCCGTCGCCGGCGAAGCAGCTGTACTGGCACATCGGGGCGAGCCAGATCCGGTTGGGGATCGCGACATCGCGGAGGGTGATCGGTTCGAAGAGCGCGGTACTGGTCACGACGAGACACAACGATCGATCCGACGTCGTATTCCCGCGGCACTGCATAGTGTCGGGGCATGACCGAACAAATCCTGCACGAGGCGGTGTCGACGGAGATCGCCGAACCACTCGGGGTGATCACGCTGGGGGACGCGCGGCGTCGTAACCCGTTGTCCACGAGCACGATGCGCGCCATCATCGTCGCGCTTCGGGACTTCGACGACGATCCGCGCGTGCGGGTCATCGTGATCCGGGCGCTCGGACCCGCGTTCTCCGCCGGGCACGACCTCGGTGAACTCGTCGACCGGACCCTCGACGACGACGAGCGGGCCGTCTTCGCGACGTGCACGGAACTGATGCGGACGGTCCACGAGGTGCGCCAGCCCGTCATCGCCGAAGTCGCCGGCATGGCCTTCGCGGCGGGGTGCCAACTGGTCGCGACATGTGATCTGGCGGTGGCGGGTCGCAGCGCGCGGTTCAGCACGCCGGGCGTCCGCATCGGGTTGTTCTGCTCGACTCCGATGGTCGCGCTGTCCCGCGCGATCGGACGCAAGCGCGCCATGCACATGCTGCTCACCGGCGAACCCATCGACGCCGGGACCGCCGCGGACTGGGGGCTGCTCAGCGGCGTCGTCGACGACGACGAGCTCTCGAACTCGGTGCGGGAGCTGGCTCTCCACATCGCCGGGTCGAGTGCGCGGACCGTCTCCATCGGCAAGCAGGCGTTCTACCGGCAGGTCGAGCTCGACGAGTCGGCGGCGTATGACGAGATGGGTGAGACGATGGCGACCAATGCGATGACCTGCGATGCGCAGGAGGGTATGTCGGCGTTCCTGCAGAAGCGGAAGCCGGTCTGGACCGACAGCTGAGTCAGGCCCGAACGCCGAATCGCCACCTCCGGAACCGGGAGGTGGCGATTCGGCGATGCGGTCAGGCGTCGATCTGCGCGGTGGCGGTCGCGAAACGCGCGAGATGGGCGTCCGCGGTGCCGAATTCGTACTCGATCGCGGTGAGACGCTTGAAGTAATGGCCGATGGCCAACTCCTCGGTCATCCCCATGCCGCCGTGCAACTGCACCGCGTTCTGTCCGATGAACCGGGCGGCGCGACTGACGGTGGCCTTGGCGGCCGAGACCGCCGCCGCCCGTTCCGCCGGCGAGCCCTCGAGGGACAGGATCGCGAAATACTGTGCGGCGACCGACTGTTCGAGCTCGAGATGCATGTCGACCATGCGGTGCTGCAGCACCTGGAAGCTGCCGATCGGGACCCCGAACTGCTCGCGCTGCTTGGAGTACTCGACGGTGTCGGTGAACACCTTGCGCATCAGGCCGACGGCCTCGGAGACGACCGCGGCGGTCGCGGTGTCCCACGCCTTCTCGAGGATCTCGATGGCGTTCTCGTCGGCGATGAGCGCGTCGCCGGGCAGGCGCACGTCGGTGAACGTGATGTCGGCGGCCTGGCGGTCGTCGATGGTGCGCAGCTTGTGCAGCTCGAGCCCCGTCGGCCCGCCGTCGGCGAGATCGATCAGGAACAGCGAGACGCCGGCGGGATCGTGGGGTTCGCCTGCGGTGCGGGCACTGACGATCAGGTAGTCGGCGAGCGGCGCCGTGGTGACGACGGCCTTGGTGCCGTTGAGCACCCACTCGTCGCCGTCCCGGTCGGCGGAGGTCTCGATGCGGGAGAGGACCCCGCCCGAGCCGTCTTCGAGCGCGGCGAGTGCGCTGAGCGCCTCGCCCTCGGCAATGCGACCGGCGGCCTCGAGGGCGACGGGGTTACCGGTCGCGTGCAGCAGGCCCGCACCGAGCACGACCGTGTCGACGAACGGCTCGACCACGAGGGCGTGCCCGAGTGCTTCGGTGACGACCATCAGCTCTTCGGGGCCGCCGCCGAATCCGCCGATGTCCTCCGGCAGACAGGCGCCGACGACCCCGAGGTCCTCGACGAAGGCCTTCCAGATCTTCGGCTGCCAGCCCTCGCCGACCTTCGCGGCGTCGCGGCTGACCTGCAGGTCGTACCGCGCGTCGAGGAACTTGTCGAGACCGTCGGACAGCAGTTGCTGTTCGGGTGTGAGTGTGAAGTCCATTGGTTATCTCCTGTGACCCGTCAGAGACCCAGAGCCGCTTTGGCGAGGATGTTTCGTTGAATTTCGTTGCTGCCGGCGTAGATCGAGCCCGCGCGGTCGTTGAAGTAGTGCAGCGGCGCGACGGCCTGCCACGGTTCGCCGCTGACGTAGCCGTCGGTGGGCGGGGTGTACTGGAAGATGGGTCCGCCCGGCTTGGTGGCGTGCGGCTGGAAGACGCGTCCGTGCGGGCCCGCGGCCTCCAGGCTGAGGGTCGTGATCTCCTGGCTCAGTTCGGTACCGAGGATCTTCAGCATCGACGCGATGGAACCGGGGTCCTTGCCCGAACTCATCGCGGCGAGCGCGCGGTACTCGAGGACCTCGAGGATCTTCGCGCGCACCTGCAGGTCGGTGAGCTTGGCCGCGAAGGCCGGATCCTCCGACAGCGGGCCGCCGTTCGGCGCCGTCACCGACGCCGCGTCCCGGCCGAGCTGCTCGGCCATGACCTGCAGCGCCGGGGCGGCCGCGCCGCCGCCACGCTCGAAGACGAGCAGGTACTTCGCGACGGTCCACCCCTCGTCGATCTTGCCGAGGACGTTCTTCTTGGGCACGCGCACGCCGTCGAAGAAGACCTGCGCCTGCACCTGCTCGCCGGACGCGAACACGAGGTTCTGCACCTCGATGCCCGGCGAGTTCATGTCGATGAGCACGAACGTGATGCCCTGCTGCTTGCGTTCCTGGCGCGAGGTCCGCACGAGGCAGAAGATCCAGTTCGCCTCGGAGGCGTGGGTGGTCCAGATCTTGGAACCGGTGACGACGAGGTCGTCGCCGTCGTCGACCGCGGCCATCGACAGCGACGCGAGGTCGGAGCCGGACTCGGGCTCGGAGTAGCCCTGGCAGAAGAAGACGCTGCCGTCGAGGATGCCCGGCAGGAAGAAGTTCTTCTGCTCGTCGGTGCCGAACGCCATGATCGCGTGCGACACCATGCGGATGCCCATCGGCGACAGCGACGGCGCGCCGGCGAGGATCGACTCACGGCTGAAGATGTAATGCTGGGATTGCGACCAGTCGCATCCGCCGTACTGCACCGGCCACGCGGGAGCGGCCCAGCCACGCTCGTGCAGGATCGCCTGCCACTTCATCGAGGCCTCGTGGTCGGAGTAGACGCTGGTGCGCAGCGTGCCCGCCGCGCGTAGGTCGGGGGTCAGTTTCTCGTCGAGGAACGCGCGGACCTCGTCGCGAAACGCAGCGTCGTCCGGAGACCAGTTCATGTCCATGAGCGGTGCGCAACCTATCTGTAAACGGTTGTGGTCAGATTGGGGTCGAAAGGGAATCTACCCAATGATCGGCGCGCTGCGTAGCCCGCCTCACGTTTCCGGTTCCAGTGTGACGCCCGGGGCCGATCCGGGTGGCGGATCCTCACCCTTCGCGCCCGGGGTCTTCGCGGGTTCTCTCGTGTCGTCGTCGGATGTCCCCGCCTCGGTCGGGTCCGGGCTCTTCGGCTGCCCGCCCGACGACAGCAGCACGTCTGCCCAGCGGGTGGCGGGGTCGATGTCGATGAGCAAGGCCTTGGCGAGCAGGGTCAGCGGCACCGCGAGGATCGCGCCCAGCGGCCCGATCGCCCAGGCCCAGAAGAGCAGGGACAGGAAGGTCAGGGTGGTCGACAATCCGACCGCGTCGCCCACGAACTTCGGTTGGATGACCGACTGGATGATGACGTTGATCGCGCTGTAGACGACGATGACGACGATCATCTTCGTGGGCCCCCCGACGAGCAGTCCGAGCAGCGCGGGTGGGACCAGACCGATGATGAAGCCGACGTTCGGGATGTAGTTGGTGATGAACGACAGCAGGCCCCAGAGGATGGGGAGCGGGATGGACAGCAACGCGAGGGCCACGCTGTCGAGCACGGCGACGATCAGGCCGAAGACCGTCGACACCCACAGATAGCTGCGCGTCCCCTCCGAGAACGAACGGAAGGCCGATGCGATGTCGGGGCGCATCCGGTCCAGGATGTTCATCCGGTCGTCGAAGCCGACCGAGTCCGCGGCCATGAACAGCAGCAGGGCGAGGACGAGCACGAGCGCCGAGGCCACGCTGAACGTGCTGCTCAGCACGTCGGTCACGGCACCTACGACCTTGCTGGTGTCGACATGGGAGATCATGTCCTGCACCGTGTCGTGGCTGACGCCGTGGCTGGTGAGGAAGTTCTGGAAGCCGGTGACGAGGTCGTCGAACTTGTCGTCGTACTGCGGCAGGATCGATGCCAGGCGCGCGACGGAGAACACCAGCGCCGCGAACAGCCCGATGAGGATTCCGTAGACGAGGAGCACCGTCGTCACGAAGGCGGCCCACCGCGGGAAGCCCTTCTTGCGCAACCAGTTCGGGACCGGTTGGACGGCGACGGTGAGCATCAGCGCGAGAAAGACCGGACCGACCAGCGACGCCACCGATTTGATGCCGCCGATGGCGACGACGAGGCCGGCGATCGTGAGGAGCACGATGGTGCCCCGCGGCAGTGTCCAGTCGGGGGGATCGACCCGGTACGACGGTGGTGGGGGTGTGCGTTTGGAGGACTTGGTTCCGCGTGCCTCACTGCTACCGGACATGGTGTGCCGCCTTTCTGGACACGACTGTTACGTCGAAACAGCGGCCACCCACACGCCGGAGCGCGCGGAGTGGCCGCCGTCAAGTGTTCAGCATTCGACGACCATCCGCGCGCGTTCGGCGTGCTTACGTCTCCGGTTGGTTCTCAGTGACCCTTCCAGTTCGGCGTCCGCTTCATCACGAACGCCATGATCCCTTCGAGGGTGTCGCCGCTGATCACGAGCGAGTCGAGCACCGAGGTGCTGGCGTGGACGGCGTCGACCGTGTCGGTGATGGCGTCGGACTGTTCCATGGTGGCGATCGACGCCCGTACCGACGTCGGAGAGGCGGCCAGGATCTCCTCGGCCACGCCGCGTGCGGTCCCGAGAACCTTTCCGGCGGGGGCGATCCGGCTCACCAGTCCGGCGGCCGCGGCTTCGGCGGCGGAGATCCGACGCCCGGTCAGGATCATGTCGCGTGCGAGCGCGGGCGGGACCATCCGCGGCAGGCGGACCAGACCGCCCGCGGCGGCCGCCAAACCCACCTTCACCTCGGGCAGTCCGAACGATGCGTCCTCGTCGGCCACGACGATGTGACAGGCCATCGCGATCTCGCAGCCGCCGCCGAGCGCGAAGCCGTTGACCGCCGCGATCACCGGTTTGGGCAGGCTGCGCCGCGAGGTGAGTCCGGCGAACCCGTTCTTCGGCACCGACAGGGCGGCGGGCCCCGCGGTCGCCGCGAGATCGTTGCCCGCCGAGAAGGCCTTGTCGCCCTTGCCCGTCAAGATCGCCACCCACAGGTCGGGATCGGCGAAGTAGGCCTCGAAGATCGAGTCGAGTTCGGCGTTCGCGGCGGGGTTCAACGCGTTGCGCGCGTCGGGCCGGTTGATGGTCACCTCGAGCAGCCGACCGTCGCGACGGATCTCGACGTGCTCGTAGGAGTCGCGGAACGCCGGCGCGACGACCGGATGCCGGGAGTTCATGGCCGCGGAGGTCAGGGCCACCCGATTGCCTTTGTCGAAAGACCGCACGACGATCGGCGTGCCGACGGGGTCCTCGGCGGTGAGGAGGAGGTCGAAGAGTTCGTCGTCGTCGGAATCGAGATTGGCCACGAAGCGGGCGCCGAGTCCCTCCGGAACGGTCGGATCGACCAGCCGGCCGATCACCACACCGGTGCGGCGGCCGTTCTTCTGCGGGATGACCGTGTAGGTCTCGACGACCGCGGCACCGTCGGCGTCGGCGATCGTGGGAACGGTCGGTACCGCGTCGAGCTCGGCCTGGACCGGACCGCTGGTGTCCGGACGCCACGGTGCCGGCGTCGTCGAATAGACACCCGCGGCATGCTTGCTCAGCACACCGCCGTTGGCGACGACGAGACCGTAGTCACCCGGCGATCGCCGGACGCGGGTGACGACTTCGGCGATCGCGTGGAGCGAGTAGTTGTTGCCCGGCCCGCCGAAGAACGGCAGGCCACCCGTCACGGTCAGCCCGCGCGGATCGTCGGGCGACATGCCGATCCCGTCGAGGACGTTGAACACCGCGATCGGGAAGCAGCTGTAGATGTCGACCACGGAGATGTCGTCGAGCCCGATCCCGGCGACCTGCAGCGCATGCCGCACCGCCGCGGGAGCCGCAGGAGCGGAGGACAATTCGGGGCGAGCCAGGACCGGGCGTTCCACCGTCGACGAATGACCGTGCAGGAACACCCATTTCGCGGGGTCGATGCCGGCGGCCTGCGCGGCCCGCACCGACATCACGACCACGGCTGCGGCCTGGTTGACCTGATCGCGCGCCACGATGTACCGAGTGAACGGATCGGACACGATCCGGTTCTCGGGGGTGACGGTGACGAGTTCGTCGGCGGTGCGCGCCGTCGGGGCGGCCGAGTGCGGGTTGGCGGCGGCGACCTCGGTGAACGGTGCGAACAACTCACCCATCGTGGCGATGTAGGGGTCGCGGCCCAGGCCGGAGGCGTGCCGGCGGGCGTTCTCCAGCAGGGCGTACTGCGGCAACACCGACGCGAGGCCGTGCCGCATCTCGGCGACCGAGATGATGCCCTTGAGCCCGAAACCGCGGTCCTCGAGTTGCCCGCCGACCTCCTCGGCGAAGTTCGGGCGCTGATCCTCCGGCTGTGACATGAGGTGGCGGACCGTCGACATCACCTCGGCGCCGAACACCACGGCCCCCTCGGAGTCGCCGGCGGCGATGGCCGCCGCGAGTTCGGTGAGCATCGTCTGCGGGGTCTGGCCGCCGGTCACGGCCTGCACGGCGCGGCGTGGGTCCACCCCGATCCGGCTGCCGACCGCGCGCGGCATGTTGTCCGGTCGGCCCAGCGGTGACGACGACAACGGGCTCGAGATCTCGAACGAGCGGATCGCGGCGATCGTGTCGATCGACCCGGCGACGTCGCCTCCGGAGTCGGCGAATGCGGCGGTCACCGCCCGGGCGGCGAGGTCGGCCTCGCCGAGCGCCTCGTATCCGGGATCGGTCAGGCGTTCCGATGCCTGGCCCACGCCGACGACGACGGGGGTGGTCGGATCGATATCAACGAGCGTTGTTGGCATACCAAACATTGACACATGGCGTGACCGGGGTCTCATCGGAGGTGGCGGACGAGCGTCGGAGCGCCAGTGTGCGGTGCACGCGCCCAGAACGTCAGCGTTGCGGTCAGCGCGGTTGCAACCGTGGTCGGCCGGTGCCGAGCCGACCAGACTGTCGCCGACCAGTCTGCGATCGAAAGGACCCCCGATGACGTCCACTGTGCCGTCCACCGAGCAAACCAACCGGCCCGCCACCGGAACGACGGACGAGCGTCTCGACGAGGTGTTCGCACCGATCTTCGCCCGGATCGCCGAAGGCGCCGTGCAGCGCGAGGACGACCGCAGGCTTGCATACGACGAGGTCGCGTGGCTACGGGAGGCGAAGTTCGGCGCGTTGCGCGTGCCGGTGGAATTCGGCGGTTATGGCGCGTCGATCCGTCAGCTGTTCCGGTTGCTCATCGACCTGGCCGCCGCGGAGTCCAATCTCCCGCAGGCCCTGCGGGTGCACTGGTCGTTCGTCGAGGACCAGCTCGCCGCCCTCCCGGACGAGGCTGCGCAGCAGTGGTTGCGCAAGGTCGGCGAGGGGACGCTGGTCGGCAACGCGATCACCGAGCCCGGCGTCGGCGCCATCGACCGGTACCAGACGCGCCTCACCCCGGATCCGGCGAGTACCGACGGCAGCGGGTTCCGGCTCGACGGCACCAAGTACTACAGCACCGGCAGCCTCTACTCCGACCACATCCTCGTCGCCGCCGACCAAGACGGTGAGCGGGTCTCGGTACTCGTCGACGCCGACGCCGACGGCGTCACCCAGCACGACGACTGGGACGGCTTCGGCCAGCGCCTGACCGCCAGTGGCACCACCGAATTCGCCGACGTCGAGGTGCCGGCCGATCGGGTGCTCGGCCCGGGTTACGGCGGGGAGGGGCGCACCTACGCGACGTCGTACCTGCAGCTCGTGCAGCTCTCGGTGCTCGCGGGTATCGCGGCACGTGCCACCGACGACGTCGTGGAGTGGGTGCGCAACCGCACGCGCACCTTCACGCACTCGACCGCCGACCTGCCGCGTCATGATCCGTTGGTGCAGCAGGTGATCGGCCGGTTGTCGGCGGCTGCCTACACCGCGCGCACGCTGGTCCTCGACATCGCCGACGAGCTCGACGAGCTCGCCCTCGCCGGCTGGGAGGACGCCGCGCTCCTCGACCGCGTCGAGTTCGATGTCGCCCGTGCCCAGGCCGCCGTCATCCCCGCCGTGCTCGACGCGACCACGCAGCTCTTCGAGGTCGGCGGCGCGTCGATCACCTCCGAGCGTCTGCGCCTGGATCGCCACTGGCGCAACGCCCGGGTGATCTCGGTGCACAACCCGCTGATCTTCAAGCTGCAGGCGGTCGGCGACCACGTGCTCAACGGCACCGACCTGCCGTACGCCTGGAGCGCCGGGCAGAAATAGCACGCCGCGCCGCTACGCTGGCGGCCATGCACCGGATGGCCGCGGCGGACGCGGTGTCGTACTGGATGTCGCAGCGCATCCCGAACGACGAGTTCCTGGTGTATTGCTTTGCCGTCCCGCGCAGTTCGATCGAGGACTGCGCGGCGCGACTCCGGCTGCGGGCGGCGCATGTCGACGATCTGTGCCTCCGGATACGAGATGTCCCGGGCACGGCCGACCGCCCGTACTGGGAATCCGTCCGGCCCGCCGACGACCAGGTCCGCGTGGCCCCGTCGAGCCGCACGTGGTCGTCGTGTCTGACGGAGATCGCCGGGCTCATCGCCCAACCGCTCGATCCCACGCGGGAGGCGTGGCGGGCGCACCTCTTCGGTCCGGTCGTCGACGTCCCGGCGGCGACGGGTCCGGTTGTCGTCGTCGTGCTCCAGGTCTGTCATGCCCTGGGTGACGGGCGTCGGATGTCGCGGATCGCGCGCGACTGGTTCACGGCTCCCGCCACTCCACGACGACCGGTGTCCGAGGTGC
Organism: Gordonia hongkongensis; assembly: GCF_023078355.1. NCBI lineage: Bacteria > Bacillati > Actinomycetota > Actinomycetes > Mycobacteriales > Gordoniaceae > Gordonia > Gordonia hongkongensis. Next base: position 3,662,920 of record NZ_CP095552.1, on the reverse strand, counting down.
GTTCGCCCAACCACGAGATGCTGCTCGACGCCGGTACGGTGCTCGGCGGAGTGCTCCGATTTCCCGGCGAGTTCGTCGCGACAGCGTGGCGTGGGGTTCGCGCGGCGCGTCTCGCCTCGGCATCCGTGCCGGGAACCGCGGGATATGCGCCGACTCGGTTGAACGTCCCTCCCGGACCGCGACGGACCCTGCGTGTGCTGGTCGTCGAGCGTGACCAACTCAGCGGACCCGGAGTGCCGGTCACGGTCGCGGTTCTCACCGCGATCTCGGTGGCGCTCCCGGAATACCTGGGTGACCGGGATCGACGATACGGCGCGGAGCTGACGGTCGGGCGCGGCGGAGAACGTCGAGCGCGCAATCACTTTCGCAACGCGGGGATTGACTTGCACATCGACATCGACGATCTGGGCGAGCGCGCACGACTCATCGGCGCCGAGATCGCCGCCGCACGCGCGGCCGAGGCCGACCCGCTGCGGGCCGCGCAGCGTCGGGCGTCGGAGTCGACACCGGCGATCCTGACCCGATGGGGGATCCGATCCTTCGATCTCGACACCCCGCCGGCGGCGGTCACCGGCGTCACGGTGGTCTCGTCGGTGAACCGCGGGGCCGCCGATCTCGACCTGGATGGAGGCGAGATCCTCTTCACCACAGGGTTTCCCGCGCTGTCGCCGGCTCAGGGATTGACTCACGGCGTACACGGGATCGGCGACCGGGTCGCGATCTCGGTGACCACGAGCCCGGATGTCGTGAACGATGTGGACCGGTACGTGGAACTGCTCGCGCGAGCGCTGGGTGGCTGACTGCGCGCCGCGGCGGCCCCTCCGCTCTACACCGAAAGAACCCCAGACCCAGTTGCGGAGGGCGCGTCTACTCCTGCTCCCTGAGGAGCGCCCGGAGCTTGCGGAGGGCGCGTCACGAAGGTCTTCGCAACCCGACTCACCATGACCCTTCGTGACGCTCGCAAGCTCGCTCCTCAGAGAACAGTAGAAGGGCTCGCTCTGCGCACAACGGTTCTTTCGTGATCCACGACGGCGGCCGGGCCGCGTCACGAAGGGCCTGGCGACCAAATGTCCCCGCTCCCAGCGAATTCGACGTGATCTGCGCCGCCGACCATAGCCAGATGTCGAGGACTGCTCGTCGACCGAGCATTCTTGTCGGTGGTCGGGTCTACCTTGGATGTATCAGTTGGACCGGTCAACCAGGCGGGATGGCAACGACTTCGGGGGGAGTCACTGTGGGGGCATGGACGGATCTGCCGGGCGAGTTCCTCGCCGGGGTCGATCCTGCCTGTCCGGCCGATGCCGACACCGCCACCCATATGCAGCGTCTGGGGTCGATCCGCGCGGGCGAGTCGTATCTGGCGTGGTGCCGCTACCAGACGATCCTGGTGCTCTGCGATCGGCTGTTGACCACTGTCGGCAACAGTTACGTGTCCGACGGTTTCGGTGACATCGTCGCCCGGGTCTCGCGCGAGGCCGGGATCACCCGCTACCGGGCGGGGATGCTGGTTGACGAGGCGTTGTGTCTGCGTGACCGGTTGCCGCGGGTGTTGGAGACGTTGCGCGACGGCATCATCGGGCCGCACCAGATCCGGGAGATCATCGGCCGCACGCATTTGGTGTCCGATGATCACCTTCTCGACCCCGACGACCCCGACAGCCGCCGGATCATCGAGGTGCTCGACGAATCGATCGCCGACCTGCTGCGCTCTCGGTCCGGGTCGTGGTCGACGTCGGGTTTGCGCGACATGATCGACCGCCTGGTCTTCGGTCACGACGCCGACGCCGTCCGGGAACGGCGCCGCGAAGCGCTCGACAAACGCGGGGTGTGGACCGAGAACCACGGTGACGGGACCGGTGAGATCACCGCGGTCATGGCCGCCGAGAACATCCGGGCTTCCAACGCCTCGGTACGGGAGTTGGCCGCATCAGTGTGCGACCGGGATGGCCGCACCCTCGGGGAACGCAAGTCCGACGCGATGTACGCGTTGCTCACCCGAACAGCGTTCACGTGTGCGTGCGGTCAGTCCGACTGCACCGCAACACCGCCCGATCCTGCCGGCGCCACCGCGGGTACCGAGATCGTGATTCACGTGGTGACCGACGCCGACACCCTGGCCGGCGGGTCCGGACCCGGCTGGGTCGACGGGCACGGGGTGATTTCCGACGAGCATGTGCGCGACCTCGCCGCCCGGCCCGACGCGACCATCAGACCGGTCACCCCGGTCCGCACACCACCGTCGCATGTCGTCGCCGGCGAGGGCGGATACGACGACGAGCCCACGCGGACGGCGAACATCGCCGCGCCACAGCAGGCTACAGATGACGCCGACACCAACGCCGATGCCGGCGGCGCGGGTGACGCGTCGGCACCCCCGACTTCGGCCACACCGTCGACGGAGCCGCCGTCGTCGGAGATGGTGGTGGTCTACCCGGCTGCCCTGCCTGGTGACCCGTATCGTCCGACGAGTGCATGTGCGGAGTTCGTGCGGGTGCGCGACGGCTACTGCACCGAGCCGGGTTGCACGCGTTCGGCATTCACCGCCGATGTCGATCACGTCGCCGAGTACGACCACGCCCGACCGGCACGCGGGGGTGCGACCTCGAGTGAGAACCTCAACGCCAAATGCCGTCCCGGTCATCTCCACAAGACCCACGGTGACTGGACCGATGTGCAGTACCGCGACGACGAGGGCCGCCTGGTCACCGAATACGTCACGCCCGAGGGCTTTGTGATCCCCGGCGAGGCCGAAACCCTCGAAGACCTCTTCCCCAACCTGCGTCGCATCCGGTTCGAACAAGCCGCGAAAGCCCCACCGACACCGCGGATCATCGTGCCCGAACGGCAAGGCAGACAACAACAAGGCCGACAACCGCGCACGATCACCGAACGCACCGCCGCCAAACACGCGAAGCGGCGAGAAGAACGCGCCCGCAACAAGGCACAACGCGAAGCGAACCGGCGCGCCCGGACCGAGGCAGCCCACCATCAAGCGACAACCCACGACGACGAGCCCCCGCCATTCTGACCCGGCGCTCGGCGTGGCCTGTGGCGGCTAACCCCGCGGGTACCCGTTCGTGTCCGCCGGAGCGTCTCCGTGTCCATTGCCGCCCGACCCCTTCGGCGGACGGGTGAGGCGTTTGGGAAGCCGCTCGGCGAGACCGCCGAGCGGTGCGACCGTCTGGTTCAGCAGGTCGACGGTCTCGGCGAGCTCGTGGACCGTTTCCTGCATGGCGAGCAGGTTGGGTCCGAGCTGCCCGATGACCTCGGTGAGCTCGGAGATCCGGTCCAGCGGCCCGCCCGGTGCGATCGCACGCTCGACCGCGCCGTTCTCGCCCAGGAGCTGATCGAGCAGGCCGTCGTCCTCGGCGAGCCGGTCCAGGATGCCTCCCGCGGCGGTCACCTTCTCGAGCACACCGTCGGGCGCGGTCAACTTGTCGACGATCCCGCCCTCGGAGGTGAGGCGCTCGAGGATGCCCTCGTTCTCGGTGAACTGGTCGACCACACCACCCGGCCGGGTCAGCCGGTCCAGCGGTCCACCCTTCGCGGTGAGGCGCACCAGGATGCCTCGTTCCTCGGCGACCTGGTCGAGGAGTCCGCCCTCGGCGGTGAGCTTGTCGAGCGGACCGTTCGGAGCGGTGAGCCGGTCGACGACACCCCCGGGATCGAGCAGTCGCTCCAGCGGACCGCCGTTGGCCAGGATCCTGCCGAACGGCCGCTCGGGACCGAGTAGTTCGGACAGCTGGTTGAGGAGGGCGAGCGGAGTCCGGAGTGATCCGAGCTCGTCCGCGTCGACGCCCACTGCCAGTGCGATCTCGTTCTGCACGCTCCCGGCCGTGATGCGGGCGATGGCGACTGCGGACTCGGCTGCACTGAGCACCACCCCGGTGACCGCGAAACCGAGTCGGAACGGCATCTCGACGAGCGCACTGCCTGCGTCAGCCGTGGCCACCGGTCTACGGTCGGCGCGGCGACGGTCGGGTAGCGGCCGATCCGGAAGGGACTCCATGCTTTCCGACCCTAGGCCAACCGACCGGCGTTCGGGGCGAGGGTTCGGTGATTCCGAAGGGCGGTGTCGCTACCGCGCACCGGTCGCCGGTGCCTCTGCCGCCTTGGCGGCCTTCGCCGCCTTCTTGAAGTCGCGGACCTTCTGCAGCGACTCCGGGCCGGTCACGTCGGCCACCGACCGGAACCCCTTCTTGCTGTAGTCGCCGGCGACCTTGGTCCAGCCCGACGGCTTGACGTCGAGCTGCTTGGCGACGAGCGCGACGAAGATCTTGGCCTTCTGGTCGCCGAACCCGGGCAGGGCGCGCAATCGCTTCATCAGGTCCGCGCCGTCGGCGGCCTCGGTCCAGATGCGCGCGGCGTCGCCGCCGTACTCCTCGGCGACGACTTTCGCGAGCGTCTGGACCCGGCCGGCCATCGACCGACCGTAGCGGTGGATTGCCGGGGGAGTGGCACACAGGTCGGCGAACGCCTCGGGGTCGGCGTCGGCGATCTCGACCGGATCCATCGTGCCGAACCGGTCACGGATCTTGGCCGGCCCGGCGAAGGCCCGTTCCATCGGGAACTGCTGGTCGAGGAGCATTCCCGTGAGGAGGGCGAACGAATCGTTCGACAGGAGTTCGTCGGCCGCGGGTTCCTGCGCGATCTGGATCTTCGGCATGGGGTCGATTCTGGCAGACGGCACCCGCGTGCGGCTCTAGACTGCCCCCATGATGAGCGGGGAGAACACGGTCGGCTTCGAGAACGGCAGACGTCGGCGGGGGCGCGTCGGAGTGGGAACGGTCGCGACGGTGGCCGGCGCCGTGCTGGCGCTGGCCGTGTCGCTGTTCGGTACTGGCGCCGCCGGGGCCGCACCGGCAGACGACGGGGCGAACTACGTCACCACCCTGCGGTGCGACAGCGTCAACCCGTGGCCGGCAGGCACGGTCAAGGTCCGCGTGGACGTGTTCAACCAGATCCGGCACCCCGCGGACGGACTACCCGGACCCGTCATCGCGCTCATCGGCACCGACCGTGCCCGAGCAGTGGCCCTCGAATACACCTACGAGGTGTCGGTGTCGTGGCGGAACCTGCGGACCGGACGTACCGGCGTCACCACTGTTCCGGGCCGCGGGTACACCATCAAATGGCAGGTCGACATCCATCCGGGCAGCGGTCCCGTCGCCTTCACGATCCGCCAGAAGATCGGTGCGCTGGCCTTCTTCCCGATGACCAATCCGAAGTACTCGACCTGCTCGGGCCGCGCGGTCGCCTGACTCACCGGTCGGCGAGTCCGCCGATCAGCAGGTACTGCGCGGTGAAATAGCTTGCGAGCACCCAGGCCTCGCCTGCCACCCGGAGTCGAGGGTCGGTGACCAGGTGTCGTCGATTGATGATCGCGAGGTCGGAGAGCAGGAAGAACCACCCGCCCGCCCGCAAGCGCGGTTGCGGCGTCGGCACGTCCGCCGCCAGCGCCGACATCGTCGCGAGCGTGTTGCCGTACGTCCCCAGAACCGGCAGCAGGGCAGGGCGGTGTCGGCTCAGCACCGTCGCCGACTCGGCGAGAACGCCCACCCGCGGCGCGACGGACCGAACCGTCGGTCGTGCGCCGGCACGCCACATCGCGACCGCGTAGCTCAACTGTGCGCCCGCGAAAGACGTTGCACCCCTGCGGAGAAAACGATCCTTCGTGGCCGGGTCGTCGTGTTCGAATTCCTCCTGCAACATGAACCGGTCGCCGAGCGCGGAGAACCCGACGACGGACGCCAGGGCGACGGTGTCGGCGACCGGGCGGCGTCGTGCTCCGGCGGCCACCCGCGCCGCGAGAAGCGCGATCGGCAGCGGTTTGGTGATCGCGGCGCTGCGTCGATCACCGGCCGACCCGGCGATCGTCGCTGCCGCGGCAGTGGCCGCATAGGCGATCCGGAACGTTCGGTTCACCGCAGGACGCGGGCGACGAACGCGCGGATGTCGGTGTCGGAGAACCGCTTCGACTGGGCACCGTCGAGCGTCAGATAGGTACGCGCCGACACCTTGCTGTCGCCGACCCGGGCGTCGTTGAGGTACTTGAGGGTGAGCGGTACGACGACGGAGGTGTCCTGCAGGGTCTGCGTCATCAGGACCGGACGCTCGAAGCCGCGAGTGGGCAGCTCGGTCGCCTTGGTCAGCAGGGCGGTGAGTTCGGTGTTCCCCGACAGCGGTTTGGTGAACAGCGAACCGATGGCGAGACCGTCCACCTCACGCACGAACTCGGTGACACACGACGCGGCGGCCTTGGTCAGCCATTTCTTGCCGGTGTCGGTGAGGTAGGCGTCGAGATCGAGGTCGGAGTGCGCGTTGCGGATCGCGCTCAGCGTGTACAGCGCGTCGGCGGCCAGCCCGGACGGCATCGCCGCGGACGACGGCCCGAGATTGGCCACGAGCGAACCGAACTGGGCGGGAATCGAACTCGCTGCGGCACCCTGGAAGTCGAGCTTGCCGCCCTGGATGGTCGGGGCCAGTCGGGCCAGCGTGATCGCGGCCGCGGCTCCCTGGCCCTCGCCGACCACTGCCCACGAGCGCGACAGGTTGTCGGCGATGTCCCGAGAGGCGCGCACCGCGTCGACGATGTTGCGAGCAGTGGCCTCGAGATCGTAGTACTGCGGCGTGCCGGGGGTCCCGACACCCGCGTAATCGGTACTGACGACGGCATATCCACGACCGAGCCATCGCTTGAGCTCATCGGTGTCCTCGGCGGTGGGCCGCGACGACGGTGCGCACCGGTCGGCGATGCCGCGCGAACCGTGGGCCCAGGCGACGATCGGCCAACCGCCGGCCGGCGCCCGCCCGGCCGGCACCATCAACACGCCCGAGGACAGATGGGCCTTGCCGTCGGCGCCGGTGCTCCAGTACGTGAAGTCGTTTCCGGACCCGGCGCCCGCGACCGTACGTGCCCGGGGGAGTTCGCGATTGGCGTAGACGGCGCCCGGCGTCTGTCCCGGACCTCGCGTGTCGACGGTGCCCGCATTGTCGTCGGCGGGCGCGCTGTTGTCCGTCGACGACGGTTCTGCCGACGGCTCGGCCACGCCTGGCGTCGATGTTCCCGGAGTAGGTTCGGCCGCGGCCGTCGCCGTCATGCCGAAGGCGGCCGGGGCCACGACGATCGTGAGCGCGACTGCGGCCGCGAGGGCGCGTGCGAGGTGGGCACTCCGTGGTTTCGAAGTGTTGCCGTGGGGGTTCATGTGTCGTCAGTTCGTTCTGTGAGGCGTGACCGGATGCGAAAGGCGTTGTGCGTCAAGCATTGACGATGCCGACGGCAGGTAGGAACCAGCAGTTCTGGGTACCGTTGCTGGCGTTGCCGAAGACTGCCGACAGGATGGTGCCGCTGCCGGTCTTCACCGGTGCCAGCCGGACCCCGGACAGCAGGGGCAGCGCCGTCAGCGCGGTGCGGTCGGTGATCGGGTCGAGATCGGCGAAGCCGCCCTGGAGCGTGCTGGTGTTGAACCAGGCGACCTGCATTGTGCCGCCGCTACCGGCCGTCGGCGAGGCGGGCACGAAAGCGTATGCGGTCTCGCCCTTCTCGACGAGGTTGAGCTTCTCGGGCAGCTTCACGCCGGGGATCATGTCGAGCAGCGGCTTGAGCTGGGTCAGCGGGTCGGTCTTCATGGGCCAAGGACCCGCCACGGCCCCCGCCCCGGCGGTGACGAGTCCGAGCGGGTTGTCGGCGGTGGGGGCGGTGCAGAACGGCGACACCGACGGGGTGAGCGTCTGGATGCCGAGCGTGCGCAACAGGGCGATGGGGTCGGTCGGGGCCGCGACCGGAGTGGCGGCCGACGCGGGTGCGCCTTCGGCGGCCGCGGGGAGCGGGAGAGCTCCCGCACGGCCGGCGATGTCCTCGACCGAGAGTTGTCCGGCGCTCCCCATGATCGTCTGGGCGGCCTGCACGGCGATCTGGTCGACACCCGCGGCCTTGAGCAGCCGGACCGCCCCGGCCAGCTCGGCGTCGAACGGGATCGACCGCGCGCCGAGCAGGTTGGCGGGGATGAGTGGCTCGGCCGCCGCCGGTGCCGAGGTGGCGGTGAGGGTGGCCGCCGCGATCGCCACACCCATGAGACCGGCGCCGCAGCGCTGGATCGCGCGGCTGCGAGTGACGCGACGCGGAGCGTCGGAACGCGTGAACCGAGACGTGAGGGACATGGCTCTCCTTGGGGCAACCGGCTGTGACGGCCGAGCACCCGCCACGTGTGGCGGGTGTGACAGATGGGACTCGAGTTACAAGAGACCACGAAGACTCGGAACCCGGCAAGTCGCGAGTCCGACCTGTGACATGGGCGCGATCCGCGAGAGACCGAAACCGCGGCGAACTGCGGGTTCAGTGCCCTTGAGCACGGCCTCGGACCGCCGCACAGAGGCCGACCACCGCCGGCACGCTCAGCTCGCGCCGCCGATTCCCTTGCCGACCAACACGACTCCGATGACCAGGATCAGCACCGCCATCACCGTCGCGTTGTTCGCCTGCAGCCACGACTTGAGGCGGTCGAGTGGTTCGCGCAGGCGGGCCGCGGCGAGCTGGTAGCCCACGACCGGGACCACGACCGAGGTCGAGGCCAGGAGTGCGAAGACCGCCACCGCGATCACGTCCTGCGGCATCGACAGCGCACCCGAGGCGATCGAGACACCCGCCGCCGCGCAGAGAACGAGATTCTTCGGATTGATCGCCGCCAGCGCGAACGCGATACCCATGGCGGTCACCGGACGCATCTCGTCGATGGCCGACATCCATTTCGGCGTCGCTGACTCCGCGTGCCGGGAACGCCACTGACGCAACCCCACGGCGAGCAGGACGACACCGAGCGCGATCTTCACCCAACCGGTGCTCGACGACGATCCGTCGAGGTCGACGGCGCTTCCGAGGGCCACGAAGACGGCCACCGCGACGACGATGCCGACAAGCCAGCCGATCGCGAAACCGATACTCGTCGTGCGCGCATGGCGTCCCAGGAGCATGAGGATCGCCGCGATGATCGGAATCGGCGACACCGCGACACCGACCACAAGGGGTAACAACTCACCGAGCACGGGTCCCATCGAGAACTCCTGACGAAGTGGTGCCGACCGTGTCGTCGTACGCCATGGTCGCATCCCGTGAGGAACTCTCGACCGGTAACGAACGAAGGCACCCCGCGATGAGTCGGGGTGCCTTCGTCGTGAGAGGAGAAAGAGATCAGATGATCGCGAGCCCGATCACCGGGACGATGGTGCAGGAGACGACCTTGCCCTTCGTCTTCGTGGTGACGTTGCCGTGGATCGCCGAGATGACGCGGCCCTTGCCGGTTCGCGAGATACCGGTGAAAGTGCCGGGGCCTTCCTTCACGTTGATCTTCGGGTTGCGCTTGAGCGTCGTGGTGCCCGTGCGACCGGTGTCGACGTTGAACCAGCTGACCGTGAGCGGCGCGGCCTTGTTGTCGATCGCCGGACCCGTGCCGAGCGAGGTGTAGACGTATCCGCTCTCGCCGCGCTTGGGGCCGGGGGCGGGTGCTTCCTGCGGTCCGGCGGTGACCAGGGCGCGACCGAGCGAACCGCCGCCGGGGATGCAGCCGAGGCCGAAGGTCGGGTAGAGGAATTCCTGGATCTTCGGGGCGTTCGGGCCCTGCGGGATCTCGGGATCGCCGGGCTTGGGCTCGGCGGCGAGCTGACGCGCGGCCTGCTTGCGGCCGGGTTCGCCGAGGAAGTCGGCGATAGAGCGCCAGATCTTGCTCACCTCAGCCGGCATGCCGGGGGTGTCGGCGAACGACTGGGCCTGGCGGAGCAGGTCGACCGAGACCTTGCCGTCGGGTCCGGGTGTCGCCACGGAGCCGATGATCGCGGGAGCGAACGCGCCGAGCGAGTCCAGCACGCGCTGGTCGACCTTCGGGGCCGGGGCGGCCTGCGCGGCCATCGGCATCGCGAGTGAGGTCGCCGCCGCGAGCGCCGACACGGCGACGAGGAGTCGACGGGTCCGGAGTCGATGCGGGGCATGGCCGGATCGCAACCTCAGTGGCCGGGAGAAACGCACTGGTGTGTCCTAACGGTCGTGGCGCCGACGATCAGTCGATCAGCGCCTCGCGGGTCGTGTCATCCGCCCGGGTGTCGGGTAGCGGACAGCCAATCCTCTCACCCGGGTCGTCGCGGGTCATTCTAAGCCCCCCGCGGGTTCCACTGTCCAGACCGCCGGCCTGTTGCGGATGGGGTTGTTGTGGTAATTGATGCAATTGTTATCGAAGTGACGTCGGGGCGGTTGGATCGTACGGACAGGCGGCAACCTGGTTGGATGAGGAGAATCGGGGATCGGGGACGGTCGAACAGGAGTCTGAAGTGACAGAGCTGCGCGCTGAGACGTCGGGTCGCCCATGCGGGAGGTCGCGACTGACGCGCCTGGTGGTCGGTGCCGTCGCGGTCGTGATGGCAGCGACGACGGCCAGTGCGTGTGCCGACGACTCGTCGTCGGGCGGCGAGGTCACGCTGCTCACCCACGATTCCTTCGAACTGCCGGAGTCGGTCATCGACGGGTTCCGCCGAGAGACCGGGCTGACCCTGAAGATCGTGAAGTCCGGGGACGCCGGACAATTGGCGTCGACGGTGTCACTGACCCCGGGTGCGCCCAAGGGAGACGCGGTCTTCGGCATCGACAACACCTTCGCCTCGCGTCCGATCGACGCCGGCGCCCTGGAGTCCTATGAGTCACCCGCCGCGGCCGACGGTGCCGCCGATTTCGCGGTGCCCGGCGCGGAGGGGCAGCTCACGGCCGTCGACCGCGGGGATGTGTGCCTCAACATCGACGACGGCTGGTTCGAATCCAGGTCTCTGACCCCGCCGGCGAGCTTCCGCGACCTGACCCGCCCGGAATTCGCCTCGCTCACCGCGGTGACCGACCCGGCGACCTCCTCGCCGGGCACGGCGTTCCTGCTCACCACCGTCGGTGCGCTCGGAAACGGCTGGCAGGACTACTGGAAGCAGGTCGTCGGCGGCGGCGCGACCATCGTCTCGGGCTGGGAGGTCGCCTACAACCAGCTTTTCACCGCCGGAGAGGGCCGTGGCGACAAACCCGTCGTGCTGTCCTACGCCTCGTCGCCGGCGGCGACGCCCGGGACGAGCGCGCTGCTCGACAGCTGCTTCCCGCAGGTGGAGTACATCGGCATCCTGAAGGGCACCCGGAACTCGACCGGCGCCCGCAGGCTCGTCGATTTCATGCTGAGTCCCACTGTGCAGAAAGAACTCCCGAACTCGATGTACGTCTACCCGGTGCAGCGCGACACCCCGCTGCCCGAGGGATGGCCGGCGCGCGCGGAGGTGCCCACCTGGATGTCGTCGTTGCCGCCCGCCACGATCGCGGAGAACCGCGAGATGTGGCTCGACCAGTGGCGTGCCGCGGTCGGCAGGTGACGACTCGGTGACCCCGGCCGGGACAGTGGTGACCCGGGTGGCCCGGGCCGCCGGACCGGCTGCGCTGTGGGTGGTCCCGGCGCTGTTCGTCGTGGTGCTGTTCGCCTGGCCGGTGATCGCGCTCGTCCGGCGCGCCGTCACGATCGCCCGTGACTCCGGGGTGGGCCTGATCGAACTGCTCGACCGTACCGACGCCCTGGGGCTTCTGGGCGTCACCCTGGGCCAGGCGGCCGCCTCGACGGTCCTGGCGCTCGCCGCGGCCGCACCCATCGCGTGGTTGTTCGCCCGGGTCCGCGGGACCACCGCGGTCGTGCTCGCCGTCGTGGTGACCGTGCCATTCGTGCTGCCGACGGTCGTTGTCGGTGTCGCCTTCCGTTCTCTGCTGTCCGGCCCATTGGCGTTCCTGCACATCGAATCCGGGCTGCCGGCCGTGCTCGCGGCGCACATGTTCATCAACATCGCCGTCGTCGTCCGCGTCGTCGGGGCGGCCTGGCGCAACCTCGACCCGCGACTGCTCGAGGCGGCACGGTCGCTCGGGGCGGGCCGGATTCGGGCGACCATGACCGTGGTCGTGCCGCGCCTGGTGCCCGCCACGGCGTCGGCGGCCGCGCTGATCTTCTTGTTCTGTTCCACCAGTTTCGGTGTCGTGATCATTCTCGGCGCCGGGGAGCTGCGGACCCTGGAGACCGAGATCTACACGCAGGCCATCGGATACTTCCGGATTCCCGAGGCGGTCGCGCTGTCGATGCTGCAGATCGTGGTGGTCATGGCGGCGCTGCTGCTGACGCGGGTGTTCGCCGATCCGGCGAGCCGCGGATCGGGTGGCGGCGCCCGGCGGGCCGAACGGAACCGCAGGGTCGCCGGCGGCCGCTGGACGCGGCCGGCGGTCTGGGTGGTGGGGGCGTGGACAGCAGTCCTCCTCGTCGGACCGGTCCTGGTGCTGATGGTGCGGTCGGTCCGGCCGGTCGCCCACGGCGACTGGACCCTCGCCGGCTACCGCGCACTGGCCGAACCCGTCAACGGGGTGACACCCCTGGAGAGCCTGCGCTATTCGCTGGTGACCGCGACCGCGGCGACCGCCATCGCCCTGGTGGTCGGGACGCTCGCCGCCGTCGCGCTGCATCGCGCGCACGGAGTCGTCGGGGCGATCGGCTCGGCCGTCTCGCTCATCCCGCTCGGGATCAGTGCTGTCACACTCGGATTCGGCTACCTCATCGTGCTGGCGTCGTTGCCGTACGAGATCGCCGCATCGCCCGCGGTCATCCCACTGGTCCAGGCCCTCATCGCGATTCCGGTGGTCATCCGCATCATGATGCCCGCACTCGAGTCGGTACCGGTCCGGTTGCGGCATGCCGCGGCGACGTTGGGAGCCACGCCGTTTCGCGTCTTCGCGACCGTCGACCTGCCGATCGTCGGAAGGTCGATGGGGGCTGCCGGTGGGTTCGCCTTCGTCATGGCCCTGGGCGAGTTCGGCGCGACGAGCTTCCTTGCCCGCGCGGACACGACCACCCTTCCGGTACTCATCGGGTCCGCTCTGAACCGCCCGGGCGCCGAGAACCTGGCCACCGCCATGGCGGCCTCGGTGGTCCTCGTCATCGCGACGGTCGTCGCAGTCGTCGTGGTCGAGGCGTTCCGGCCCCGCTCGGAGGTGCCGCTGCTGTGACCACACAGAGTTCATTGGAGATCTCCGACCTCACGGTCGCGTACGGCGGCGAGACCGTCATCGACGGTCTGTCGTGGCGGCTCGGGGGAGAAGCGTCACTGGTGACCGCGATCCTGGGCCCGTCGGGGTGCGGCAAGTCGACCCTGATCCGGACGATCGCCGGACTCGAGTCGCCGGTCGGTGGAACGGTGCGGTTCGGCGGAGTCGACCTCGCCGGCGTCGAGGTCCATCGGCGGGACTTCGGGGTCGTCTTCCAGGACGGGCAACTTTTCGGCGGGCGCAGTGTCGCGTCGAACGTCGCGTACGGGCTGAAGGTGCGGCGCTGGTCGCGTCGCGCCATCGCCGATCGCGTCGCCGAGATGCTCGACGTCGTCGGACTCACCGGCTACGACAAGCGTCTCGTGGAAACCCTGTCGGGCGGCCAGGCCCAACGGGTCGCGCTCGCGCGTGCCATGGCCCCGCGTCCGCGTCTGCTGTTGCTCGACGAGCCGCTCGCCGCGCTCGACCGGCGGTTGAGAGACGAATTGGCCGTGGAGATCTCGGAGATCGTGCGAGCGGCCGGCGTGCCGACGATGGTGGTGACCCACGACCACGCCGAGGCGGCCACCATGGCCGACGAGATCGCGGTCATGCGGGACGGGGTGATGATCCAGACCGACGTTCCGGCGGCGCTGTGGCGACACCCGGTCGACGAGTGGACCGCGCGTTTCCTCGGCGCCACGACCGTCGTCGACGCCCAGGTCCGCTCGGGCGTCGCGCAGACCGTCCTCGGTGAGATGCCGCTGGATCGTCCCGACGGTTCGTGCCGGCTCGGCCTGCGGCCCGAGTCGGTGGCGATCGGACCTACGCCGTCCGATGCGCCGGAGAGGCCGGGAACGACGGCGACCGTCGTGCTCGTCGCCGAACTCCCGGCCGGGCCGCGCGTGCGCATCGACACCCCGGTCGGCGAGATCGATGCGGTCACCGACGCCTTCGTCGCGATCGGCGACCGGATGCGGGTGCGTCTGGTGCCGGAACGGGTCGCGGTGATCGGGTCGTGACGCCGCGTGGGCCGGCGAGGCGGTCGTCGTGCCGGTGACACGGCGGGACGTGCTGGTCCCGCCGGGACTGATGGTCGTCGGAGCGACCTCCATGTATCTCGGCGCGGCCGTCGCCGTCGGCCTGTTCGACGTCATCTCCCCGGCCGCCGTCGCGTGGTTGCGGATCGCCGGGGCCGCGCTGGTGTTGCTCCTGTGGGTGCAACCGGCCCGGACGGCCTGGCGTTGGGAGCGATTGCGCCTCGCCGGATGCTTCGGGCTGATCACCGCCGGGATGAACATCTCCTTCTACGAGGCGCTCGCGCATCTGCCCCTGGGCACGACCGTCGCCCTGGAGTTCCTGGGCCCGATCGTGGTGGCCGCCTTGGGTTCTGCGACGCGTCGCGACGTCGCCGCACTCGTCCTGGCGGCTGTCGGCGTGGTCCTGATCGCCGATGTCCGATGGTCGGGAACGGCGATCGGCGTCGTCCTGGCGCTGACCGCGGCCGCCTGCTGGGCGGGGTACATCGTCCTGGGCAAACGGGTCGCGGCGCGAGGCACGGGCGTCGAGGATCTGGCGACCGGCTTCGCGGTGGCCGCGTTGCTCACCGCGCCGCTCGCGTGGTGGGTGGCCGACGCGGTACGCGCGGGGGCCGCGCTGCCGGTGGTCCTGGCCCAAGGGTTGCTGCTCGGCATCGCGTCGACCGCGGTGCCCTACGCACTCGACCAGATCGTGCTGCGGCGGGTCGGCCAGGCAAGGTTCGCGATCCTGCTCGCGCTGCTGCCGGTGACGGCGTCGGTGATCGGGTTGCTCGCGCTGGCGCAGGTGCCGCGGCCCCTCGAAGCGGTCGGGATCGCGCTCGTCGCGGTGGCGGTGGCCGTGCGATCGGTCGACGACGACAGCCGGTCCGACGATCGCGAGGCGGAGATGCCGCCGGGGTGACCGCGAATCAGGCGGCGCGCGCCTTCTTCAGTGCTTTGTGCAGCTCTTTCTTCGACATGTCGGAGGTGTCGAGCTTGCGCATCCGGTGAATGACCACCGGGCAGCGAACACAGCGCGTCGAACTCTTGCAACACTTCTTCTTGGGCTTCAGAGAGCCCACCTTGGTCGGGTCGACCTTGCCCATACGGCGAGGTTAGCAGACCCTAACTACAACTCTTGTGGGTGCTGTGATCGCGGTCTCACCGCCCGAGCCGATAGTCTGTGACGTTGAATCCCTAGGTGATCTGCTCCCCGCGCCGGTCAGAGCCGTTCGGCTGCGAACGTTCCAGACGTTCGGCAGTGACCCGGACGCCGGCCGCCGCTGCCGGTCCCAACCACACGAAAGAGAGCCAGTGAGCGCTGTCCCCACCTTCCGCAACGTCGCGATCGTCGCGCACGTCGACCACGGAAAGACCACACTCGTCGACGCCATGCTGCGCCAGTCCGGCGTCTTCGGCGAGCGCGCCGAGGTCGTCGACCGGGTGATGGACTCCGGTGACCTCGAACGTGAAAAGGGCATCACCATCCTCGCCAAGAACACCGCGGTCCACCGGCGCCAGCCGGACGGCACCGAGGTCGTCATCAACGTCATCGACACCCCCGGCCACGCCGACTTCGGCGGTGAGGTCGAGCGCGGCCTGTCGATGGTCGACGGCGTGGTCCTGCTCGTCGACGCCTCCGAGGGCCCGCTGCCGCAGACGCGCTTCGTGCTCCGCAAGGCGCTGGCCGCCGAGCTGCCGGTGATCGTCGTCGTCAACAAGACCGACCGTCCCGACGCCCGCATCCAGGAGGTCGTCGACGAGACGCAGGATCTGCTCCTCGACCTCGCCTCCGACCTGGACGAGGAGGCCGCGAAGGCCGCCGAACTCGTCCTCGAGCTCCCCGTGCTCTACGCCTCGGGCCGCGCCGGTGTCTGCAGCACCGAGCAGCCGGCCGACGGCGAGATCCCGGCGGGGGAGAACCTCGACTCCTTCTTCGACGTCCTGCTCGAACACGTCCCGGCGCCCAAGGGTGACCCGGACGCGCCGCTGCAGGCACACGTCACCAACCTCGACGCGTCGGCCTTCCTCGGCCGTCTCGCGCTCGTCCGCATCCACAACGGAACCCTCCGCAAGGGCCAGCAGGTGTCCTGGTGCCGCGAGGTCGACGGTGAAGCCGTCGTCGAGCGCGCCAAGATCACCGAGCTCCTCGCCACCGTCGGAGTCGACCGGGCGCCCGCCGAGTCCGCATCGGCCGGTGACATCGTGGCCGTCGCCGGTATGCCGGAGATCATGATCGGCGACACCCTCGCCGACCTGGAGAACCCGCAGCCGCTGCCGCGCATCACCGTCGACGAGCCGGCGATCTCGGTCACCATCGGCACCAACTCGTCGCCGCTGGCGGGCCGGGTGTCGGGCCACAAACTGACCGCCCGCATGGTCAAGCAGCGTCTGGACACCGAGCTGATCGGCAACGTGTCGCTGCGCGTGCTCGACATCGGCCGGCCCGACGCCTGGGAGGTGCAGGGACGTGGCGAGCTCGCCCTGGCCATCCTCGTCGAGCAGATGCGTCGTGAGGGCTTCGAGCTGACCGTCGGCAAGCCGCAGGTCGTCACCCGCAAGGTGGACGGCAAGGTCCAGGAGCCGTTCGAGCATCTGACCGTCGACGTGCCCGAGGAGTACCTCGGCGCGGTCACCCAGTTGCTCGCCGCCCGCAAGGGCCGCATGGAGCAGATGAACAACCACGGCACCGGCTGGGTCCGGATGGAGTTCATCGTGCCCTCGCGCGGCCTCATCGGGTTCCGTACCGACTTCCTCACCGAGACCCGCGGCACCGGCATCGCCAACGCGGTGTTCCAGGGTTACGACGCCTGGGCGGGCGAGATCCGGGCCCGCCACACGGGTTCGCTCGTCAGCGACCGGTCGGGAACGGTCACCCCGTTCGCGATGATCCAGCTCGCCGACCGCGGCACGTTCTTCGTCAACCCGGGCGACGACTCGTACGAGGGCCACGTCGTGGGGATCAACCCGCGCCAGGAGGATCTCGACATCAACGTCACCCGCGAGAAGAAGCTGACCAACATGCGTCAGTCCTCGGCCGACGTGATGGAGACCCTCGCCAAGCCGATGCAACTCGACCTCGAGGGCGCCATGGAATTCTGCGCCGCGGACGAGTGTGTCGAGGTCACCCCGGAGGTCGTGCGAGTGCGTAAGGTGCACCTCGACTCGACGACGCGCGCCCGTGAGCGCTCGCGGGCCAAGTCCCGGGATGCCGCCGTCAGCTGAGTGTCGATGGCGCTCCGGCGCCGCATTACGGTGGCGGGCGCGTCCGACGGACCGAGAAGCTTCTTCGTCATGGGGGTATCCGAGGTGAATCGCGCGAGACCACGACCGGGCCGCGAGGCCGCGAACCGGGTCCGTGGGCGGTTGCTCGGCATCCTCTCGTGCAGCGTCGCCCTGCTCGTGGTGCTCACCGCCTGCATGTCGGATCCGCCGCCCCCGGTCCGCGACACCGGGCCACCGCCGACCCCGACCGAGTACCCGGTGGAGAAGACGATCTACATCGCCACCGACTCGGTCGGATCGGGCTTCAACCCGCACATCGCCGCCGACCAGAACCCGGTGACGACGGCGGTCGCGGCGATGACGCTGCCCAGCGCGTTCGCGCCGGTCCAGACCCCGGGCGGGACGGTGTGGGAACTGCAGCGCTCGTTCGTCACCTCCGCGGAGGTGACGTCGCGGGCGCCGTTCACCGTGACCTACCGCATCCACACCGACGCCCAGTGGTCCGACGGCCTGCCGGTGACGGGCGACGACTTCAACTTCCTGTGGCAGCAGATGTCCCGGCAGCCCAACGTCGTGGCACCGGCCGGCTACCGGCTCATCGACTCGGTGCAGTCCCGGGAGGGCGGCAAGGTCGTCGAGGTGCGTTTCGAGTCGCCGTACCCCGCGTGGCGAGAGCTGTTCACCGGATTGCTGCCCAGTCACGTGCTCAAGGGTGCGCCGGCGGGCTTCCAGACCGGGATGGACACCGGCAAGCCGGTCTCGGCCGGGCCCTACGCGATCGTGGGGATCGACAAGACCCGCGACGAGGTCCGCCTCGCCCGCAACGACCGGTACTGGGTCACCCCGCCCCGGTTGGATCAGATCGTCCTCCGCCGCGCCGGCACGTCGGCCCAGATGCTCGACTCCGTACGATCCGGCGACTCGGCCATCGTGGCCCTCGGCGCCTCGCCGGCCACCGACGCGGAACTGACCGCGCTGCCCGGTCTCGAGACCGCCCGCAGCCTGACGTCGCGGTCACTCGGTGTGAGCGTGAACGCCCGCACCGACGCGATGAGCTCGGTGGAGGTCCGGCGCGCGATCCTCGGGTTGGTCGATCCGCGACTGACCACCTTCGCCGGTGCCGGCGACTGGGTCGTCGAACCGTTCGCGAACACCGTCTTCGCGCCGTCGGATCCGGGCTATTCGCCGGTCGACCGCCCGCGCCTCGGACCGGCCGAGGTCGACGCCCTGCTCGGCGCCGCCGGTTACCGCCGCGCCGCGCCCGAGCCCGTCGGCTCGGCATCCCCGGTGCCGTCGGCGTCGTCGTCGGAGCCCTCCTCGGTGTCGCCGTCGTCCCCGTCCGGGTCCACGCCCGCGTCCGAGGCGCCGTCCGCCGGCGGGTCGGCGACGCCCGGGGTGAGCGAGACCCCGAACGAGGGTCTGGTCGAGGTACCTGAACTACCCGAGGGAATCCTGCCGTTCCAGCGCGACGGGCAGGACCTCATCGTCCGTGTCGGTGCGGTCGCCGGCGATCCGCGGACCACGTCGGCCGCGTCGAGCATCGTCGACCAGCTCCGAGGTGCAGGGGTGCGCGCTCAGGTCGTGACGCTGCCCAACAGCGAGCTGTACGGGTCGGCGCTCACCAACCAGCGCGTCGACCTGGTCGTCGGGTGGTCGGGGCTCGGCGTGCCGCCGGCGTCGTCGCTCGCGTCGCAGGTCGACTGCAACCAGCCCAAGCCCGGTACCGAACCGTCGCCCGCGACGCCGCCGACGCCCACCAGCATCGCGCCGAGCGGTGGCGATCCCGGGGACAGCTATGCCAGCAACGTGTCCGGGTTGTGTGACCCGCGGCTCATCGAGCTCGCGCGCACCGCACTCTCCGAGGACGACCCGATCCCGACGCTGAACGAGGCCGAGCCGCTCCTCGCCGCGCAGGCGATCTACCGGCCGCTGTACCAGGACTCGATGGTCGTGGGCACCACGTCCGCGGTGCGCGACGTCCCGCTCACCGGACCCATCCAGGTCTCGATCTTCGGGACCGCGGTCAATTGGGAGCTGACGTGACCGGTGTCCCGGCGGATCGCCGGCTGCTGCTCGTCCACGCTCATCCCGACGACGAGACGATCATGACCGGCGGCACCATCGCCCGGTACCTCGCCGAGGGCGTCGACGTGCGGGTGCTGACCTTCACGCTCGGGGAGGAGGGCGAGGTGATCGGCGACGAGTGGGCCCAGCTGGTCGCCGACGGCGGCGCCGACCAGCTCGGCGGGTTCCGGGTACTCGAACTCACGCGGGCACTGGCCGAGCTCAGTCCCGCTGGCCGTCCCGCGTTGCGGCCGCGATTCCTCGGCGGTGCGGGCCGATGGCGGGACTCCGGGATGGCCGGCGCCCCGTCCGCGAACCACCCGCGCGCACTCGTGCGGGCACCGTTCGACGAGCCCGTCGAGGCGTTGGTCGACGTGCTCACCGACTTCGCACCCCAGGTGGTCGTCAGTTACGACGCCTCGGGTACGTACGGCCATCCCGATCACAAACTGGTGCACGAGGTCACGACGGCCGCGGTCGCCCGCGCCCGGGAAGTCGGTCCGGGCCCGGACAAGATCTACGAATCGGTGACCGAACGCAGCGCACTGGACTCCGGGCTCGCCGGTGTCGCCGCGGTACCCGACGGCTGGCGGATGCCCCGCGACGGTGAGCTGCCGAGCTATCCCGACGCCGACATCACCACCGAGATCGACATCAGCGCGTACCTCCCACGAAAGGTGGCCGCCCTGGCCGCCCACGCCACACAGGTGACCGTCGCGGCGTCCGGGACGGAGTACGCACTGTCGAACAACATCGTGCAGCCGATCGCCGGTGCGGAGCATTACATTCTGGTCGAGCCGGAGCGTCACGGGTCCCCGGACGGGAAGCGTGAGTCGGACCTGTTCGCCGGGGTCGACTGAGCCGTGGCCCGCATGGTTCGGCCCGTATTGGGCTCCGTCCTCGACCGACTGCTCCTGGGATTCCTCGTCGTCGACGGGTTCGCGATCGGGCTCGTGAGTGTTGCGTTCACGTATCAGCGCTTCGGCGGCGTCGCGCTGCCCGTCGCGGCACTTGCCGCCGGCGTGGTCAATGCGGCCCTGCTCTGGCTCGCGGCCGGCCTCACCGCGACCCCGTGGCGGTACGGGCCACTTGCCGCGTGGGGGCTCGTCGTCGTGATCGCCGGCGGGCTCCCCGGCCCGGGCGGGGACGTCGTGCTCTCGATCAGCAGTGGTTACCTCGTACAGACCTTGTTGCTCGTCGTCCTCGGTGTCGGGCCGTGCGCCGCGCTGGGCTGGACGGGGCGGCTGCCCGAACCCGACTGACCACCGCTCCGCTGGGGCGCTCTGCGTTGTGCCGCGACGGGCGGCGTTAGAGTGAGAGACATGCTTCTGCGCGCGTGGGCCGAAGACATCATGGCCCCGATCGAGCGCGTCACGGCCGCACTGAGCCGTGTCCGTGACGACCCGACTCTCGGGGCCGACGCCCTCGACGATGACGGCTGGGTCGCCCTCCTGGGTGCCTCGGGTGCGCAGCTCGACGAATTGTGCGATCTGGCCGACACCGTGCGTCGGCAGGTGACCGACCCGGAGGTGTTGACCTTCGTGGTCAACCGCAACCTCGACACCGGGATCGTCAGCCGACTCGGACCCGACGACCCGGGTCTCGACGAACTGGTCGCCGAGGCGGTCGCACTCGGCGCGACCGAGATCTGCATGCAGGGGCTCCTGCCCGCCGAACTGCCGGCCGACGACTACGTCCGGCTCGTGGAGGACATCACGGGTGCCGCCGACGGGCTCCACCTGCACGCCTATCGGGCCCCGGAGATCGTCGACGGCGCCGAGCGTGCCGGGATCACGATCGTCGAACACCTCGAGCGGCTGCGGTCGGCGGGCCTGGGGTCGGTGCCGGGGACCGCCGCCCAGATCCTCGACGACACCGTTCGCGCGACACTCTCACCCACCGGCACGGCGCCGCCGGTCGGCAGCTGGGTCGACGTCATCGAGACCGCCCACCGCGTGGGTCTCTTCTCCACCGCGACGATGCTCTACGGGCACGTCGAGACGCCCGCACACCAGATCGCCCATCTTCGACTGCTACTCGAGATCCAGCGTCGCACGGGCGGTTTCAGCGAACTCATCCTGATGCCACTGCTTCCCGAGAACGTGCCGCCCCACCTGGCGGACACCGCCTCGCGGACCGCGTCGGAGCGGGAGACCCGCGCGTTGCACGCCGTCGCCCGCCTCATGACCGCAGGCCTCCTCGACCATCTGCAGGTGGCGTGGACCAAACTGCCCGCGGCCACCGTCGATCTGGTGTTGCGCGGCGGGGCAGATGATCTGGGTGGGCTGTTGCTCGACGGCACCCTGATGCCGGGCGCGGGACCGGAGTCAGGTCGTGTCCTCGACGCCGCGGCTGTCGTCGACGTCGCGGCGCGAGCCGGACGCAGGCCGCGCCAGCGCACCACTCGCTACGGGGTGCCGGAGCCCGACCGGCAACTCCCGCTGCCACAGGTGTCCGCGTGAGCCGGAGCATGTCTTCCGGGCGGGCGGCCGGAGCGCAGCAGCGCGCCCTGACGATGGACGACGTGGATGTCGCCATCATCGGCGCGGGCTTCGCCGGGCTCGGGATGGCGACGCAGCTCGCGCGCCGCGGGCGGGAGTCCTTCGTCGTGCTCGAACGCGCCGACGGCGTGGGGGGCACGTGGCGCGACAACACCTATCCCGGCATCGCCTGCGACATCCCCGCCCATCTGTACTCGTTCTCGTTCCGGCCGCCGGCCGACTGGTCGGCGCGGTTCCCTCGTGGCGCCGAGATCCGCAGCTATCTCGAACAGATCGTCGTCGACGAACGACTCGCCGACCGCATCGAGCTCAATCGCGAACTCCGCGAAGCGGTCTGGGACGAGCAGGGGGCGCACTGGGTGATCACGGCGGCGGCGCCGGACGGCCGGGCCGTCACCTTCCGCGCTCGCTCGCTGGTGCTGGCGGTCGGACGGTTGTCGGAGGCGCGCATCCCCGACATCGACGGACTCGACACCTTCCCGGGACAGGTCGTCCACACGGCCGCCTGGCACGACGACGTCAACGTTGCGGGTGCGCGGGTCGGGGTCGTCGGAACCGGTGCGTCGGCGGTGCAGCTCATCCCGCATCTCGCCGACGCCGCGGACGATCTCGTCGTGTTCTGCCGCACGCCACCGTATGTCGTGCCGCGCGCGGACCGGCTCTACACCGACGACGAGCGGGCCGCCATGCTCGACCCCGTCGTCGCGGCGGAGGTGCGCGACCGACTGCTCACCGAAGCCGATGCGGCGTTCCGGCAGCGGCTCGGGTTGCATCCGGACATCGACGAGATCCGTTCCCGTGCGCGGGATCACCTCCACGGGCAGGTGGCCGATGCCGACCTCCGTGAACAGCTGACCCCCGACTACGAGATCGGTTGCAAGAGAATCCTGCTCAGCGACGACTTCTATCCGGCGCTACAACGCTCCAACGTGGTGTTCGAGTCGAGTGCTCTGACGTCGGTCGCCGAGACCAAGGCCACCGCGCACAGTGGTCACACCTACGATCTCGACGTCCTGGTGATGGCAACCGGTTTCGAATCCGCACGCCCGCCCGCCGCAGCGCGCATCACCGGTCGTGCCGGTCGGCGGCTGGCCGACCACTGGTCGGCGGGCATGACGTCCTATGCCTCGACCGTGGTCAGCGGATTCCCGAACATGTTCGTCCTCGACGGGCCCAACGCGGCGCTCGGCCACAACTCGGCGATCTACATGATCGAGACGCAACTCGACTACGTCATGGGCGCGCTGGAGTACATGGCCGGCAACGGGATCACGACGCTGGCGGTCTCGCCTGCCGCCGAAGACGAATACACGCGGGAGATCGACGCTCGCAGCGAGTCGACGGTGTGGCTGACCGGTTGTGAGAGTTGGTATGTCGACCCCGACAGCGGTCGCCTGACCCTGTTGTGGCCGGGCACTGCGGCGTCGTTCCGCGAACGCAACGGCACCTTCGACCCCGAACCGTACGAACCCCGTCCCGACGCCGGCACCGGAACACCTGAGGAGGGGTGAGGAATGACCGAGAAGTTGACCGTCCGCGCGGCCCTGGACGCCGCGCGCGACCGGGCGCCGATCGGTCTCGACGAGGCCGTGACGCTCCTGTCCTGCGCAGGAGACGACCTGGTCGAACTGCAATCGATCGCCGGGGCGCTCCGAGACGAGGGGCTGGCCGCGGTCGGCCGGTCCCGGCAGATCACCTACTCCCGCAAGGTGTTCATCCCGCTGACGCGCCTGTGCCGCGACCGGTGCCACTACTGCACCTTCGTCACGGTCCCCGGAAAACTCGCCCGCGCGGGGGAGGGGCTCTATCTGGAACTCGACGAGGTCGTCGACCTCGCGCGCCGCGGTGCCGAACTCGGCTGCAAGGAGGCGCTTTTCACGCTGGGTGACCGCCCCGAGGACAGGTGGCCGCAGGCCGGCGAATGGCTGGCCGAACGGGGTTACTCCTCGACGCTGGACTACGTTCGTGCCGCCGCGGTCGCCGTGTTGTCGGAGACAGGTCTGCTGCCGCACCTCAACCCCGGGGTGATGAGCCTCGAGGAACTGCTCCGTCTGCGCCCGGTCGCACCGTCGATGGGCATGATGCTGGAGACGACGTCGCGTCGCCTGTTCACCGAGAAAGGCCAGGCACACTACGGAAGTCCCGACAAGGACCCGCTGGTCCGCATGCAGGTGCTGCGTGACGCGGGCACCGCTCGTGTCCCGTTCACCACCGGGATTCTGGTCGGGATCGGCGAATCACTCACCGAGCGGGCCGAATCGCTGCTGGCTCTCGCGGATGTGCACGCCCGAGGCGGGCACATCCAGGAGGTGATCGTGCAGAACTTCCGGGCGAAGCCGGACACCGCGATGCGCTCCACCCCCGACGCGGAGATGACCGAGTTCCTCGCCGCCGTCGCGGTCGCCCGGGTCGTCCTCGGCCCACACATGCGGATCCAGGCGCCCCCGAACCTGGTGTCGCCCGCCGAATGTGCCGCGCTGATCGCCTCCGGCGTCGACGACTGGGGTGGGGTGTCGCCGCTGACTCCCGATCACGTCAACCCGGAACGCCCGTGGCCTCACCTCGACGCCCTGGCCGCCCGCACCGCGGAGTCGGATTTCGTTCTCACCGAACGCATCACCGCGCAGCCGCCGTATGTGCTGAACGGTGCCGACTGGATCGACCCGGCACTGACCCAGCACGTCGCCGCGCTCGCCGACCCGGTGACCGGCCTCGCCGTCGACACCCGCCCGGCCCCGCGTCCCTGGCCGGCGGTTGCCTGAGGGAAGCGCCTGTCGTCGGGTGCGTGGCAGTCAGCCGAGAACGGGTGCGAGCGCTTCGTATCCGCCGACGACGTCGGTGGCGCGGTGCAACCCGAGGTCCTGCAGGGCCGCGGCGGCCAGGCTCGACGTATAACCCTGGGAGCACAGGATGATCCAGCGGACGTCGTGGTCGACGGCCTGGTCGATGCGTGCGTCGCTCGCCGGGTCGCACCGCCATTCGAGGACATTCCGTTCGATGACGAGGGCTCCGGGTGCCTCGCCCTCCTCCGCGCGCTGCGCCGCGGGACGGATGTCGACCAGCACCGCCCCGCCGGCCAGCTCGGCGGGGACGTCCGCGGCCTCGACCCGCGCGATCCGCGACCGTGCGTCGGCGAGTACGTCGTCGATGGTGCGGGGAGCGCTCATTCGGGCTGGTCGGTGAGGACGGTCCGGTTGCGGCGCAGGTGGCCGCCCTCGGAGATGTCGTAGTACGACATCGCGGTCAGCGGCGGTGAGTAGGCGTGCACGCTGAGCGTCGGGGTCACCTGCGGGCTGGTCTCCGCACCGATCTCCGGGGCGGCGACGACCGGGTTCCGCACGACGTCGTGCACCCACCCGAGAGGGAAGGCGGCCTGGTCGCCGGCGTCGAGGATGCGCACCGCCAGATCGTCTCCCGTCCAGTGGTACTCGCGCAAGCTGCCCGACAACACCGTCAGGGCTCCGAGCGAACCGGCGTGGTCGTGGAGTTCGGTGGCCTCGCCCGGCGTCCAGCTGATCAGCCACACGTCGACGTCGTCGTCGGCGTGCAGGCGCGTCGACCAGCGATGACGTTCGTCCCAGACCTCCGGGAGCAGGTCGTCGTGGCGACCGTCGAGGACGTCTGCGACGCCCTGGTCGGTGATGCGGAGCAGGTCGGCGGGCCGGAGCCGCGTCGGCAGGTGACCAAGGGCGCGCGGGGCGGCGGTACCCGGACGCTCACGCAGCGGCGACGACGTCCGAGCACGATTCCGGGCGGAGGAAAGAGACGATATGGCGGACTGAGGCGCCCGTTCGGTGCGGGCGAGGGTGGAGGTCATGGCGAATCCTTGCGAGGGTCGAAGAGGATGTGGTGAGGCCGATCGGTTCAGCAACAGCACATCGACATCGACCGCGCGGTGGGTCGGTGCGGCACCCGGGCACACGCGCCCGCGGGTCGGTGTCCGGTGAGGACGGATTCGTCGACGACGATCATGCGCCCGACTCTGCACGCGGATCGTCGCGGCGTCGAGGTTTGGCGGCACGCTGAACGAAACCCGGAGCGGCATCTCGCGGTCGGTGATGTGATCCTCGTTACTCAAACCCGGATTCGGGCGCCGCTGGACGGGGGTCGATTTCGTCGCAGCGTCTCCCGGGGCGGATACTGTGGGGTGCGGTTCGACCAGCCCTCGGGCCGCACCGGCGCCGACGCCGGAGTGCCGTTCGACGCCGAACTGCGTTTCTCGTCGCGCCGACCCGGATCTTCCCTAGCGAAGGAGTGAGTGGTGACCTACATCATCGCGGAGCCTTGCGTCGACGTGTTGGACAAGGCTTGCGTGGAGGAGTGCCCCGTCGACTGCATCTACGAGGGTGGACGCATGCTCTACATCCAGCCGGATGAGTGCGTCGACTGTGGTGCGTGTGAGCCGGTGTGCCCGGTCGAGGCGATCTTCTACGAGGATGATGTTCCCGACGAATGGGAGCCCTACGTCAGCGCGAACGCCGACTTCTTCGACGACCTCGGCTCCCCGGGCGGCGCCAGCAAGGTCGGCAAGACCGAGGCCGATCCGGCGTTCATCAAGGGTCTCCCGCCGATGAACGAAGAGGACTGACCGCCTCCGCATGAGCAGTCCTGTCTCCCGTACGGCTGCGCCCCTGCGCGTCTCCTCGACCCGCGTCAGCGGGCGTCTGCCCGACTTCCCGTGGGACACGATCGCCGATGCGAAGGCGACGGCTCAGGCCCACGCCGACGGCATCGTCGACCTGTCGGTCGGGACGCCCGTCGACCCGGTGCCCGCACTCATCCGCGACGCACTCGCCGAGAACTCGGCGTTCCCGGGCTACCCGACGACGATCGGGACCCGCGAGTTGCGGGAGGCGGCCGCGGAGTCGCTGATCCGACGCCACGGGGTCACGTCGCTCGACGAGACGGGAATCCTGCCGGTCATCGGTACCAAGGAGGCGATCGCCGGCCTGGCCTCGACCTTCGGGCTCGGACCCGGCGACGACGTGGTCATCCCCGAGGTCGCCTACCCGACCTATGAGGTGAGCGCCCTGCTCGCCGGTGCGCGGGCGGTGCGGGCGGATTCGACCGTCGCGCTGGGACCGATGAACCCGGCGCTGATGTTCATCAACTCGCCGTCGAATCCGACCGGCAAGGTCCTCGGCCTCGATCATCTCCGCAAAGTCGTGGGATGGGCGCGCGAGCGGGGGACCGTCGTCGTGTCCGACGAGTGTTATCTCGGTCTGAGTTGGGAGGGCGAGCCGCTGTCGATCCTCGACCCGAGGGTCTGCGACGGCGACCACACCGGACTGCTCGCGGTCCACTCACTGTCCAAGATCTCGAACCTGGCGTCGTATCGCGCCGGATTCTTCGCCGGCGACACCGATCTGATCGCCGAATTGCTCGCAGTCCGCAAGCATGCCGGACTCATCGTGCCGTTCCCCGTCCAGGGAGCGATGACCGCCGCACTGGCCGACGACGCACACGTCGATGAGCAGCGCGAGCGCTATGCCGCGCGGCGTCGGCTGCTCAAAGCGGCTGTCGAGGGTGCGGGCTTCCGGGTCGACCACTCCGAGGCGGGCCTGTACCTCTGGGCCACCCGGGACGAACCGTGCCGGGAGACCGTCGCCTGGCTCGCCGACCGCGGAATCCTCTGTGCTCCAGGCGATTTCTACGGTCCGGCGGGTGAGCGCCACGTTCGTATGGCGCTCACCGCCACCGATGAGCGGATCAATGCGGCCGTCGCTCGTCTGACGGCCTGACACCGGCCCTGCTCAGCCGCGACCGCTCTTCTGTTGCAGGCGGTCGATCTCCTCGGACGCCTCGGCTTTCGTGAGGTCGGCCGAGAGGGTCTCGCCGGCCTCCCGTGCGAGGGTGTCGAGATAGCTCCGCTGCGCGCCGGTCATCGGCTCGTCGCCGGTCACCCAGTCGTCCGGGTCCTTCTCGGTGGAGTTTCCGGCGCCCGCGCCGAGGACGTCGTCGGTATCGTTCGTCGAACGATTGTTCGATGTGTTCATGTGCTCACCATACGTCGGGATGGGAGATCCGGCCAGTGAGCCAGGGCGTCAGTCGTTCTTGTGCAGCGCCTCGTTGAGGGCGATGCCGTCGCCCTTCCACGGCACGACCTCGACCGCGCCGGTCAGGCTGTTGCGACGGAACAGCAGGTTGGACTGGCCGGACAGGTCGCGCGCCTTGATCTGCGTGCCGTCGGGTCCGGTGACCTTGGTGCCGGCGGTGACATAGAGGCCGGCCTCGATGACGCAGTCGTCACCCAGCGGGATGCCGCAGCCGGAGTTCGCGCCGAGGAGGCAGCGCTTGCCCAGCGCGATGATCTCCTTGCCGCCGCCCGACAGGGTGCCCATCGTCGAGGCGCCGCCGCCGATGTCGGAGCCGTCGCCGACGACGACGCCCGCGGAGATGCGACCCTCCACCATCGACGACCCGAGGGTGCCGGCGTTGAAGTTGACGAAGCCCTCGTGCATCACGGTGGTGCCGGCCGCGAGGTGTGCACCTAGGCGGATGCGGTCGGCGTCGCCGATCCGTACGCCGCCCGGCACCACGTAGTCGACCATGCGCGGGAACTTGTCGATCGAGTAGACGGTGACCGGTCCGCGGGCGCGCAGCTTCGCCCGTACCGACTCGAAGTTGTCGACCGCACACGGGCCGTGATTGGTCCAGACCACGTTGGTGAGCATCCCGAAGATGCCCTCGAGGTTGGCGCCGTGCGGGGTGATGAGGCGATGCGACAGCAGGTGGAGTCGGAGGTAGACGTCGTAGGCGTCGATGGGGGCGGCGGTGATGTCGGCGATCCCGGTGCGGACCGCGACGGTCTTGACCCCGCGGGCCTCGTCAACGCCCACCAGCTCACGAAGGTGGGCCGGTGTCGACTCGTCGTCGAGGATCACGGTCTCCGCGGTCTCGACCCCGTCGAGTTCGGGTTCGGGGAACCAGACGTCGAGGACGACGCCGGGAGTCGAACCCCCGTCGATCACGGTCGCGATGCCAGTTGCGTGTGCGCCAGTAGATGTCACGACAGGTGAGTCTAGGTGATCGACCCCGGCGCCCCCGCCCCGCCACCGGTGCCCCGGCGTCATCCATTCGGCCCAAAGACCTGGTCACGCGCTGTGCGCCGCTCGTAGGGTCGCCAGCATGACCGGTCATCCGCCGCCACCTGTACCGCCCCGGCGCCGCCGACGCCGCTGGCCGTGGGTGGTGGGCGGGCTCGGCGTCGTGCTCGTGGCGGCGCTGGCGGTCGGTGCCGTCGTCTTCCAGCCGTGGCTAATCTTCGTCGACACCGAGGTCGACGACGCGATCCCGGTCGCGGTCACCCCCACGACGTCGGCGCCGGGGCAGCCGCCGCCCGCCGGGCCGGTGGTCATCTCGCGCGGCAGCCTGATCAGCCACGAGCACTCGACATCGGGAACGGTCTCGATCATCGAACAGCCCGACGGCTCACGCGTGCTGGCGATCGAGGACCTGGACACGACGACCGGGCCCGACGTCCACGTGTGGCTGTCGCAAGGGGACGTGCTCGAGGGGTTCGCCGGGTGGCGTACGGCCGCGGGCGTCCCGCACGTCGACCTCGGCATGATCAAGGGGAACAAGGGCAACCAGGTCTACGAGATCCCCGCCGACGTCGAGCTGGGCGACTATCCGTCGGTGTTCCTCTGGTGCGTGAAGTTCAGCGTCTCCTTCGGCGCCGCGGAGATGGGCTCACTACGGTGAGGGAGTGAGCACCGACCTCGACCTGACCGCCGACCCCGTCGAACTGACCGCCGCGCTCGTCGACATCGAGAGCGAGTCGCGCAACGAGTCGGCCATCGCCGACGCGGTCGAGGCCGCCCTGCGCGCGCAGACGAGCGGATTCGAGATCCTCCGCCATGGCAACCGTGTCCTCGCACGGACCGACCGGGGGCACGCCCAGCGCGTCATCCTCGCCGGGCACCTCGACACCGTGCCGGTCGCCGGCAACCTCCCGCACCGCCGCGAGACGGATTCGGAGGAGGGCGACGTGCTGCACGGATGCGGCACCGTCGACATGAAGTCCGGTGACGCGGTGTTCCTCCACCTCGCGGCGACGCTGCCGGAGCCGGCCTCGGATCTGACGCTGATCTTCTACGACTGCGAGGAGATTGCCGCGGAGTTCAACGGCCTGAACGACATCGAACGCGAACTCCCCGAGTGGCTCGCCGGTGACGTGGCGATCCTCGGCGAGCCGACCGCGGGGCTCATCGAAGCCGGATGCCAGGGGACGCTGCGGGTCCGGTTGTCGACGACGGGAACCCGAGCGCACTCGGCCCGGTCGTGGATGGGCGACAACGCCATTCACAAGCTCGGCGGTGTCCTGACCACGCTGGCGGGCTACGAGGCCCGTCGGGTCGACATCGACGGCTGCGAGTACCGCGAGGGTCTGTCGGCGGTCGCGGTCGGCGGCGGGGTGGCCGGCAACGTGATCCCCGACGCCGCGCACGTCGATGTCAACTTCCGCTTCGCCCCGGACCGTTCGATCGACCAGGCGCTCGACCACGTGCGCGAGGTGTTCGCCGCCGACCTGGCCGACGGCAGGATCGGGCTGGAGGTCACCGATTCCGCGGCCGGCGCCCTGCCGGGGCTGGGGCACCCGGCGGCCGCGGCGCTCGTGGCGGCCGCGGGCGGACGCTTCCGCGCGAAGTACGGCTGGACCGATGTGTCGCGGTTCTCGGCGCTGGGAATCCCCGCGGTGAACCTGGGCCCCGGCGATCCCAATCTCGCGCATCGCGTCGACGAACGGGTGCCGGTGGAGCAGATCCGCGCGGTGACCGACCTGCTGCGCACCTACCTGTCCTGACCTCGCAGGACCGGCGGAGTCGGACGGCGCTGCTAGCGTGACCGCCATGTCGACCACGCCCGAACCGGAACCCGTCGAAGACGGAACGAACCCCGACACCTGCTACGTCGGCCCGATCCGGATCCGGCGAGACCAGCGCGGCAAGACCACGGACCGCCGCCTGCTGGAATGGGTCGACCCGCGCGACGCCACGCGTCGTTCCGAACGGACCATGCGCGACTCCTGGCGGGTCCTGCGCATCCAGTCCGAGTTCGTCGCCGGGTTCGATGCGATGAGCGAGGTCGCCGAGGCCGTGACCGTCTTCGGCTCGGCGCGACTGCATCCGGAGTCGCCGGAATACGCGCTCGGTGTCCGCGTGGGCCGAGCGCTGGGCGAGGCCGGTTACGCGGTCATCACCGGTGGCGGACCCGGTGCGATGGAGGCTGCGAACCAGGGGGCCCATCAGGCCGGGGCGCAGTCGATCGGACTCAACATCGAGCTGCCCTTCGAGCAGGGTCTCAACCCTTGGGTCGATCTCGGCATGAACTTTCGATACTTCTTCGTGCGCAAGACGATGTTCGTGAAGTACGCGCAGGCGTTCGTTTGTCTCCCTGGCGGGATGGGCACCCTCGACGAACTCTTCGAGGCGCTGACCCTGGTGCAGACCAAGAAGGTGGTCCGGTTCCCGATCGTGCTGGTGGGCAGCGACTTCTGGGGCGGCCTGCTGGACTGGATGCGCGACGTCCTCGCCGCGCGCGGGATGATCTCGCCCGAGGATCTGGACCTGCTCACCGTCGTCGACGATCCCGACGACGTGGTCGCCGCGATCGAGGCCGCGACACCCTGAGGGTCGATATGACCTTCCCGGCAGACGATGGCACGATTGCCCGGTGAGTGCTGTCTGCGTCTATTGCGCCTCCGGTCCCGTCGACCAGCCCTACCTCGATCTCGCCGCCGAAGTGGGTCGGACGCTCGCCGAACAGGGGCATGTGGTCGTCTCCGGTGGCGGGAACATCTCCATGATGGGCGCGCTGGTCAACGCCGCTCGCGAGGCCGGTGGCCACACGGTCGGCATCATCCCGCGCGCACTGATGAAGCACGAGGTCGCCGACCTCGGATCGGGCGAACTCGTGGTCACCGAGACCATGCGCGAACGCAAACGCCTCATGGACGAGCGTGCCGACGGGTTCATCACCCTCCCGGGCGGGATCGGGACGCTCGAGGAGCTCTTCGAGACCTGGACCGGGGGCTACCTCGGGATGCACGACAAACCGGTCGTCCTGCTCGATCCTGTCGATTTCTACGCGCCGTTGCTCGACTGGCTGCGAGAGTTGTCGACAACCGGGTTCGTCGCCCGACGATCGCTCGACCGGCTGCTCGTCACGCGGTCGGTCGCCGACGCGGTGGAGTTGGCGACGGCACGGGAAGGCCTTGCTACCGGCCGGTAAGGTAGCGCCTGAGTGCGCGGGGCACTCGAAACGCCAGCGGGAGAGCGGAGGGCAGATGTCCCAAGGGGTCGAGCAGCAGGACAGTCGGCAGCAGAGTGTGAAGAAGACCGTCGGTATCCCCGACATCCTTCGCGGCGTGGTGAAGATGGCGCCACATGCGACCGGGATGATCAAGCACGCGCCGGGGCTCATCCGACGCCCACCGGAGGCCAAGCGGACCATCGGTTCGGTCTTCCAGAAGCACGCGGCCGAGCACCCCGACCGGCCGTTCGTCCGGTTCGAGGGCCGCACGACCACCTACGGCGAGGCCAACCGCCGCGTGAACCGTTACGCCGCAGCACTTTCCGCAGACGGCGTCGGCAAGGGCGACGTGGTGGCGCTGCTCTCCAAGAACTGCACGACCGACCTGCTGCTGATGCTCGCCACCGTCAAACTCGGCGCGATCGCCGGGATGCTGAACTACAACCAGCGCGGTGAGGTGCTCGAGCACAGCGTCGGCCTCCTCGAGGCCAAGGTCCTCATCCACGATCCCGAGTGCGCGGAGGCCTTCGAGTCGATCCCGGAATCGGTCCTGCCCGAACACGTCTACGATTTCGCCGCGTTCGACGCCGCGGCCGAGGGACTCTCGGAAGCCGATCCCGAGGTCACCGAGCAGCTGCCCGCATCGACCAAGGCGTTCTACATCTTCACCTCCGGCACCACGGGGATGCCGAAGGCCAGCGTGATGAGCCACAACCGGTGGCTGGCGAGCCTGTCCGGCATCGGCGGTCTCGCGGTGCGGTTGCGCCACAGCGACACCATGTACGTCCCGCTGCCGCTCTACCACAACAACGCGCTGTCGGTGTCACTGTCCTCGGTCCTCGCCTCGGGTGCGTGCATCGCCATCGGACGCTCGTTCTCGGCGTCGAAGTTCTGGGACGACGTGATCCTCAACCGTGCGACGGCGTTCTGCTACATCGGCGAGCTCTGCCGCTACCTCCTCGCGCAGCCCGAGAAGCCCACGGATCGCCAGCATTCCGTGCACACCGTGGTCGGCAACGGTATGCGCCCGGACATCTGGGACGAGTTCCGCGAGCGTTTCGGGGTCGACCGCGTCGTCGAGTTCTACGGGGCCAGCGAACTCAACCTCGCATTCGTCAACGCGTTCAGCGTCGACAAGACCGCCGGCTTCTGCCCGCTCCCGTACAAGATCGTGGAATACGACGAGGAGGGTAACCCCAAGCGCGGCGACGACGGCCGGCTCGTGAAGGTCGGCCGGGGCGGTACCGGCCTGCTGCTCGCCCAGATCAGTGACCGGGTGCCCGTCGACGGCTACACCGACTCCGAGGAGACCGAGAAGAAGATCATCCGCGACGCCTTCAAGGACGGTGACTCCTACTTCAACTCCGGTGACCTGGTCCGCGATCAGGGGTTCGCGCACATCGCCTTCGTCGACCGGCTCGGCGACACCTTCCGCTGGAAGGGCGAGAACGTCGCCACGACCCAGGTCGAGGGGGCGGTCGACTCCTATCAGGCCGTCGCCCAGTCGGTGGCGTACGGCGTCGAGGTCCCCGGCACCGACGGTCGCGCCGGGATGATCGCGATCAAGCTGCGCGAGGGCGCCGACCTCGACCCGGGCGCGTTCGCCCGCCATCTCTACGACGCGCTGCCGTCGTACGCGGTGCCGCTGTTCGTTCGGATCGTCGACGATTTCGAGCAGACCTCGACCTTCAAGAACCGCAAGGTCGAGCTGCGCAAGGAGGGGTACACCGACGCCGAGGCCGAACGGCTCTACGTGTTGCTCGGCAAGGAGAAGGGCTACACCGAGTTCTACGACGACTACCCCGACGACGTCGCCGCCGCCAAGGTGCCCAAGGGGTGAGTTCCGACCCGGAAACGTCGGCATCGGACACGCTGTGCGGGCGGCGGGTGCCGACCGACCGCGCGTTGGTGATGGCGATCGTCAACCGCACCCCTGATTCGTTCTACGACCGAGGTGCGAGCTTCGACGACGCCGCCGCCCAGGCGCACGTCGACCGGGTCGTCGCCGAGGGTGCCGACATCATCGACGTCGGTGGGGTCAAGGCCGGACCCGGACGCGAGGTCGACGCCGCGACCGAGGCCGCCCGGGTCGTCGGCATGATCGCCTGGATCCGTGACCGGCATCCGGACGTGCTGATCAGCGTCGACACCTGGCGCAGCGAGGTCGCCGACCAGGCCTGCGCCGCCGGCGCGGATCTCATCAACGACACCTGGGCGGGATTCGACCCCGACGTCGTCGACGTCGCCGCCGAACGCGGGGCCGGGATCGTCTGCTCGCACACGGGTGGCGCGCGGGTGCGGACCCGGCCGCACCGCGTCGCATACGGGGATTCGGTCGACGCGGTGGTGGCCGACGTGATCCGGGAGGTGACCTCCGCGGCCGACCGGGCGCTCGCTGCCGGGGTGCGTCGAGACTCGATCGTTATCGATCCGACGCACGATTTCGGCAAGAACACTCACCACGGGCTGGCTCTGTTACGCGGCGTGAAAGATCTTGTAAACACGGGCTGGCCGGTCCTGATGGCGCTGAGCAACAAGGATTTCGTAGGGGAGACTCTGGGTACAGACCTAACGCACCGATTGGAAGGGACTCTGGCCGCGACAAGTCTGGCCGCCGCCCAAGGCGCCCGGATCTTCCGCGTCCACGAAGTCGCTGCCACTCGTCGCGTGGTCGGCATGGTCGCTGCCATCGCGGCAGCGAAACCACCCGCCCGAACAGTCAGGGGACTCGCATGACCAAGCAGCAGAAGCGACGTAAGCCCAGCACCGTCAGCCGGGACAAGGCCGCCATGTGGCCGACGGTCGCCCAGGCCCCGGGGACCGAGCAGCGCTGGTCGGCAACCCACACCTGGGAGCAGCCGGACTGGACGATCGACGACCTCGTCGACGCGAAGAACGGCCGGACCATCTCGGTGGTGCTGCCCGCGCTGAACGAGGAAGAGACCGTCGCTGACGTCATCGCCACGATCATGCCGCTGTACGGCACCCTGGTCGACGAGATCATCGTGCTGGACTCCGGTTCCACCGATGCCACCGCCGAGCGCGCGCTCGCCGCCGGTGCGCAGGTGATCTCCCGCGAGGAGGCAGTACCCGAGCTGGACCCGGTCAAGGGCAAGGGCGAGGTGCTGTGGCGTTCGGTCGCCGTGGCGACCGGCGACATCATCGCATTCGTCGACTCCGATCTCATCGACCCGGACCCGATGTTCGTGCCCAAGATGCTCGGTCCGCTCCTGCTGAACCCCGAGATCCAGCTGGTCAAGGGCTACTACAGGCGCCCGCTGCGCACGGGCGGTACGCACGACGCGAACGGTGGCGGACGCGTGACCGAGCTCGTGGCACGCCCCCTCCTGGCATCCCAGAAGCCGGATCTCACCGCGGTCCTCCAGCCACTCGGCGGCGAGTACGCCGGCACCCGCGAGTTGCTCTCGTCGGTTCCGTTCGCGCCGGGCTACGGGGTCGAGATCGGCCTTCTCATCGACACCTATGACCGGTACGGCCTGGCCGGGATCGGTCAGGTCAACCTCGGGGTCCGAACCCATCGCAACCGCCCGCTGGTGGAATTGGGGGTCATGAGCCGCCAGATCGTCGGAACCCTGATGCGCCGCTGCGGCATCGAGGACTCGGGCGTCGGGCTCACCCAGTTCACCGCCGAACCCGACGGCTCCTTCACGCCGCACACCACCGAGGTCTATCTCGAGGATCGTCCGCCGATGAACACCGTGCGCGCCCTGGCTCCCAAGGCCGAGGAGATGGCCTCCTAGGCGGCTCCGGACCTGATGGGCCAGACCTGATGAACCCGGCCCCGACCCGGCGACGCCGCCCGCCCTGACGCGGGTGGCCGTCGCCGGGTCGGTGCTGTGCCGGGCCGTCGTCCGGGCGCTTCTGCCAGGATGGAACGCATGCAGACG
This sequence comes from Gordonia hongkongensis, assembly GCF_023078355.1. Lineage (NCBI taxonomy): Bacteria > Bacillati > Actinomycetota > Actinomycetes > Mycobacteriales > Gordoniaceae > Gordonia > Gordonia hongkongensis. The sequence continues at coordinate 3,626,883 of NZ_CP095552.1, read as the reverse complement.
CTGCTGCTGTACCTGCTGATCATGGGACTCGTCGTCGCGATCGTGTTCGCTGTCGTCTGGTTCGTGTTCGGACGCGGAGAAGATCTGCCGCCGGTCGAGCCCGACACCACGCTCACCCGGTTGCCGTCGGTGGGCATCACCGGCGAGGACGTGCGTGCGTTGCGCTTCGCCCAGACCCCGCGTGGTTACAAGCAGGCCGAAGTCGACTGGGCGCTGGCACGTCTCGCGCGTGAGGTCGACGACCTGCGGTCGGTGATCACGCGTCTGCGCGAACGGGAGTCGGTGCCCGGGGCGGAAGCGGTCGGATCGGCGGACGATCCGGACGTCGACGTCGCCGGGAACGGCGGCGTGGACGCCGGGCGGTCCGGCCCGCCGAGCACCCCCCAGTAGGGGCCGTACGTCGAGACCGCGCGGCGCGCGTGTCGCGCACTGACAATCGTGTGCGACCCGGGCACGTATCATGTTCGGAGCAGGGACCTTGAAGGGAGCTTGAGAATGGCGGCAATGAAGCCACGTACTGGGGACGGCCCCCTCGAAGCGGCCAAAGAAGGGCGTGGAATCGTTGTCCGGATTCCGATCGAAGGTGGAGGTCGACTGGTCGTCGAGCTGACCGCCGACGAAGCAGCCGCGCTGGGCGAGGAACTCCGCGGGGTAACCGGCTGAACATGCCCCACGAGGGCAGTTCCCATGAGGCCCGGGCGGACCCACCGACTCCGCACCGGGCGCATGGCCTCACTTCGGTACTCGAGATCCTGCGCTGCCCGGTGTGTACCGGGCGCCTATCGGGGGACGGCGCGTCGCTGCGCTGTCCGCAGGCGCATTCTTTCGACCTCGCCCGTCAGGGCTATGTCTCACTGCTCGACGGCCGGTCCGGCGCGCTGCGCGCCGACACCGCAGCCATGGTGGCCGCCCGAGCCCGCGTGCACGACTCCGGTTTCCTGCTCCCCGTGGTCGATTTCGTCGCCGGCCGCGCGGCCGAGGTCACGGGTGGACACGACCGGCCGGTGATCCTCGACGCGGGGGCCGGTGGCGGACACTATCTTCGCGCCGCGGTCGAGGCGAGTGGGGTGCCCGGCGGTGACGGACGGTCCTCGGCCGCCGGAATCGGCCTGGACCTCTCGAAGTACTGCGCGCGGGCCATGGCGCGGGGACCCCGGCCCCTCGCTGCCGTCGTCGCCGACGTCTGGCGCGGACTGCCCGTCGTCGATGACGCTGTCGCGGTGGTGCTCTCGGTGTTCGCGCCGCGCAACGCGAGCGAGTTCGCCCGCGTACTGGCCCCTGATGGCGCACTGATCATCGTGAGTCCGGGGCCCGATCACCTCGGCGAACTCATCGAGCCGATGGCGATGCTGCGTGTCGACGAGGCCAAATCCGAGCGCCTCCGTGCCTCGCTCGACGCGGGCTTCGAATTGGTCGACGAGTCACCTGTCCGGTACTCCGCAGACGTCGACGCGCAGACCGTGGGGGATCTGGTCGCCATGGGCCCGTCGGCATTTCACTCCGACGAGGCCGACATCCGCTCGCGGGCCGCGGCCTTCGCCGGGGACGGTCGGGTGCGGGTTACGGTGTCGGTCGTGGTGACCACGTGTCGGCCCGCCCGCGGACGCTCACCCGCTCAACGCCGTACGGACTCGTAGACACCCAGCGTCTGTTCGGCGATCGACGCCCAGGAGAACTCGGCTTCGGCGCGTTCGCGGCCGGCCACCCCCATCGCCGACGCCGCCGCCGCATCCGAGGCCACCGCGTTCACCGTGTCGGCGAGATCGTGTTCGAAGCTCGCCGGATCGACGGGGTCGTACCGCACGAGGCGGCCGGTGACGTTGTCGCGCACCACCTCGGGAATGCCGCCGACCGCCGAAGCCACCACCGCGGTACCGCAGGCCATCGCCTCGAGGTTGACGATGCCCAGCGGTTCGTACACCGATGGGCACACGAAGACCGTTGCCGCGGTCAAGATCTCGCGGATGCGGGGGAGTGGGAGCATCTCGCGCACCCAGTGGACGCCGGGACGCGAGGCGGAGAGTTCGCCCACCGCGCTCTCGATCTCGGCGCCGATCTCCGGCGTGTCGGGGGCACCAGCACAGAGGACGAGCTGGATGTCCGGATCGAACCGGTGCGCCGCGGCCACCAGATGTGCGACGCCCTTCTGCCGGGTGATCCGGCCGACGAACGCCGCGATCGGGCGATCCGGGTCGAGCCCGAGTGCGGTCGGCGTCGAGTCGGGTCCGAACGGATCGTCGACCGGGAACCATTGAGATGTGTCGATCCCGTTGCGCACCACCTGGACACGCTCAGGGTCCAGACGCGGGTAGGTGTCACAGATCTCGGTGCGCATCCCCGAGCTCACCGCGATCACCGCGTCGGCGTACTCCACCGCGTTGCGTTCCACCCAGCTCGACACCCGGTACCCGCCGCCGAGTTGCTCGGCCTTCCACGGGCGCGACGGTTCGAGCGAGTGGGCGGTCAGCACGTGCGGCACGTCGTAGAGCTGCCCCGCCAGGTGCCCGGCAAGTCCGGTGTACCAGGTGTGGGAGTGCACGACGTCGGCGCCGGACGCACCCACCACCATCCGCAGATCGGCCGACAACGTGGTGATCGCCGCATTCGCCCCGGCCAACCCCGGATCGGGGGTGTACACCGCGGCGGTCTCCCGCTCGGCGCCCATGCAGTGCACGTCGACGGTGATGAGATCGCGCAGATACCGGACCAATTCGGTGACGTGGACCCCGGCGCCGCCGTAGACCTCAGGTGGATATTCCCGTGTCATCATCGCCACCCGCATGGTCTCGACGCTAGTGCCATCGCGCGCAGATCGCCATCGGTGCTGCCAAACCCCGGTCGCGGCCGACGCTGCGCATACTGACCGCCCGGTCATCTGGCCGACGGCTTCGATCGCGGTTAAGTTGGGGGAGTGAGATCTGAGCCGCACGTCCTCGGCATCGTCCTCGCAGGCGGCGAAGGCAAGCGTCTGTACCCGCTGACGATGGACCGCGCCAAACCTGCGGTGCCCTTCGGCGGTGCCTACCGACTCATCGACTTCGTGCTGTCGAACCTGGTCAATGCCGGTTACGAGCGCATTTGCGTGCTGACACAGTACAAATCGCATTCGCTGGACCGGCACATCTCGCAGACCTGGTGGACGTCGGGATTCCACGGCGAGTACATCACCCCGGTGCCGGCCCAGCAGCGACTCGGACCACGCTGGTACACCGGCAGTGCCGATGCGATCTTCCAGTCGATGAACCTCATCACCGACGAACGACCCGAGTACATCGTCGTCTTCGGAGCCGATCACGTGTACCGGATGGACCCGTCGCAGATGGTGGCCGCGCACATCGAATCCGGCGCCGACGTCACGGTGGCCGGGATCCGCGTGCCCCGAGCGGAGGCGGTGGCCTTCGGCTGCATCGACTCCGACGAGGGCGGGAAGATCACCCGCTTCCTGGAGAAGCCGGCCGATCCGCCCGGCACGCCGGACGATCCCGACGTGACGTTCGCGTCGATGGGCAACTACGTGTTCACCACCGAGGCGCTGGTCGACGCGCTGCGCGCCGACGCCGCCGACTCGGACTCCGACCACGACATGGGCGGTGACATCATCCCGGCCTTCGTGCGCCGGGACACCGCCTTCGTCTACGACTTCAAGGACAACCAGGTACCCGGTGCCACCGAACGCGACACCGGTTACTGGCGCGACGTCGGAACCCTGGATGCGTTCTACGAGGCGCACATGGACCTGGTGTCGGTCCACCCGATCTTCAACCTCTACAACGGCCGCTGGCCCATCCGCGGCGAGACCCACAACCTGCCGCCCGCCAAGTTCGTCCAGGGCGGGGTCGCGGAGGACTCCGTGGTCGGTTCCGGATGCATCATCTCCGCCGGCACGGTGCGCAACTCCGTGCTGTCGTCGAACGTCATCGTCGAGGACGGCGCGGTGGTCGAGGGCAGCGTGCTGATGCCCGGCGTGCGCGTCGGCAAGGGCGCGGTGGTCCGCAAGGCCATCCTCGACAAGAACGTCGTGGTCGGTGACGGCGAGCAGCTCGGTGTCGATCTCGAGGCCGACCGCGAACGGTTCTCGGTGAGCGCCGGCGGTGTGGTCACCGTCGGCAAGAACATCCAGGTCTGACGACCGCCCTTCGTGGCTCGCTTCGCTCGCACCTCAGGGAACAAAGAGGGGCTCGCTTCGCTCGCACCTCAGGGAGCGGGGGTTGGCCCGTCGCGTAGGGCCGCGTCGATGAGCGTCGCGATGTCGTCTCCGGCGTCGTCCGGAAGCGCGTCGACCGGCCACCAGCGGAGGTCCACGGACTCGTCACTGCATACGACGCGGGGGAGTTCACCGTCGTGCGTCGGGGCGGCGACCACCCGGTAGCGGACGTCGAGGTGGCGGGTGGGGACTCCCAAGGAGCAGGTGATCGGGTGGGTGTGGAGGTGCACCATCCCGTCACCGGCGAGGTTGGGGTCGGGGGTGTCGAGCACGAGTTCGGGCATGCCCGACTCTTCTCGCGCCTCGCGTAGCGCCGCGCCGGCGAGGGAATCGTCGGAGGGTTCGCAGTGACCGCCGAGCTGTATCCACTTCCCGACGCGGGGGTGCAGGGTCAGCAGAACGTGTCGGCGCGTCGCGTCGAAGACGATCGCCGAACCCGTCAGATGTCCTGGTGTGCAGGCCCGAAGACACCCGTCCGGGGACGCGGCGAGGAACGCGAGATATGCGTGACGCAGGGAGTCCTGGGCGGGATCGGGTGTCTCCCACCGTGTCAGGGCCTCGACGGCGGAGGCGTGCAGCGACTCGGCGGTCACAGTTCGACGACCCACTCCGCGGTGGGGGCGGGGTCGCGCAACCCGGCCGGTTCGAGCGGATGTCCGATGGCGACGGCCCCCAGCGGTTCCCAACTCGGATCCAGATCGAGGACGCGGCGCACCGTCGGCGCGGCGAAGATGGTCGACCCGACCCAGCAGCTGCCGATGTCGCGGATTGCCAGCGCGGTGAGCAGGGTCGCGACCGCCCCGCCCGCGGCCACGGTGAACATCGTGTGCTCGGCGGCGTTGCGACGATCATCGGGGTAGTCGTGGGCGCCCTCGGGTACGAGGAACGGGATCACCAGTTCCGGGGCGTCGTAGAGGATCTGCCCGCGTCGAAGTCGCTTCTCGATGGATTCGGCTGTCTTGGAGTCCGATTCGAGGTCGGTGCGCCAGTCGCGCGTCATCGCGTCGAGCAGTTCGCGGCGTCGCGAGGCGGAACGCAGCCACACGAAGCGGACCGGATGTGTGTGGTGGGGTGCCGGGGCGGTGAGCGCCTCGGCGAGGGCGTCGCGCATCTCCGCGGGGTCGACGGGCCGGTCGGCGAAGGTGCGCACCGAACGCCGGGTGCGGATGGCCTCTCGGCGGCCCTGTGCGATCGCCTCTTCGGTCCCGAGACGGAACAGGTCCTCGTCGTAGGGACGGATGAGGTCGGCGGCGGTGGTGCCGTCGTCGGCCGGAGCGAATCCGCGGACGACGGCGACCGGGACGGCGGCGAGCTTGCCCTTGACGAGGTCTGCCGCGGCGGCGAGTTCGTCGGCCACCGCTATCTCGGTGACGATCAACGGATTCCCGTAGTCGTCGACGCCGCCCTCGTAGGGATGGGTCACGGCGATGCCGGCCGCGCCGATGGCGACGTCGGTCTGTCCGGTCCGCCAGGCCCGACCCATCGTGTCGGTGATGATCACCGCGACGTCGAGCCCGGCGGCGTCGGCTATGGCACGCCGCAGAGACGCCGCACTGCGGTCGGGGTTCTCCGGGAGGAGCGCGAGCTGGTCGCTGCGCACATTGGAGCCGTCGATCCCGGCCGCGGCCTGCACCAGGCCGAGGCGGTTCTCGGTGATCAGGGTCCGGTTCTTGCGGGCCAGGACGCGCACCGATTCGGCGTCGACGAGGCGACGACGCAGTGCGTCCCGCTCCTCGGGGTCGCTGGGCGCGTCGACCATCCGCCCTTCCGCCTTGGAGATGATCTTGCTGGTGACCACCAGCACGTCGCCGGACTCGAGCCAGGGTGCGGCGCCGAGGATCTCGCCCGCGACGTCGGAATCGGTGGTGAACTCGGGCAGGCCGGTCACCGGCCGGATCTCGAGATGTCCCGGTGCACGGTGGTCGGGGCGAGCGGTCACCGCACGCCCTTGTTCGTGTCGGGCAGCGGTACGTCGACGAGCGCGCAGGCCGCACGCACCATCTGCGCGGTGGCCGCGGGGTCGGTCATGAGCAGCGGTGCGGCGCCGACGGCGATGCCGTCGACAGCGGCGTGGTCGCCGTCGGCGATGAGCCAACCGTCGAGAATCCCGTTGCCGCTGCGGGCGCCGTAGTGTCCGGCGATCCCCTGTGCCGAGGACTCGACCTCGATCACGGACAGGCATTCGTCGGCCATGCCGCGCAGGGGACGGTTGTCGATGACCGGTGAGATCCCGACGACCGGCGCCTTGGTCTGGCGCAGCGCGCTGCGCATCCCGGGAACACTGACGATGGCGCCGATGCTCACGACCGGGTTCGACGGCGCGAGGAGGATGACATCGGCGTCGGCGATCGCGTCGAGGACGCCGGGTGCCGGCGCCGTGTCGTCCGAACCGACCTGCGCGAAGCCGAAGGTGGGGATCTGCGCGCGATGGCGTACCCACCATTCCTGGAAGTGGATCGCGACCCGTTCGCCGTCCTCGCCGTCGGGTTTGGCGACCACGACGTGGGTTTCGTGACGATCGTCGGTGACGGGCAGGAGCCGTACCCCGGGGACCCAGCGCCGGCACAGGGCGGCCGTGACGTCGGACAGCCGGTACCCGGCGTCGAGCATCTGGGTCCGGATGAGGTGGGTCGCGAGATCGCGATCGCCGAGTCCGAACCAATCCGGGTCGGCCCCGTAGGCGGCGAGTTCCTCTTTCGCGCGCCAGGATTCGTCGCGCCGACCCCACCCGCGTTCGGGATCGATCCCGCCCCCGAGGGTGTACATACAGGTGTCGAGGTCGGGGCAGATGCGGACGCCGTGCATCCAGGCGTCGTCGCCCACGTTCACGATGGCGGTGATCTCGTGCTCGGTCGCCGGGGCGCCGGACGCGTCGTCCTGGGGGGCCGGGAACGCCGTCGGGCCGAACAATTCGCGCAGACCGAGGAGGAATCGTGCCCCTCCGACGCCCCCGACGAGTACGGTCACCTTCACAGCAGGTACTCCTTCACACCGCCACTGTAGTGCGCGGTGCGAGTCGGCGGTCAGGCGCTGTCGGTGCGGTGCGGATGGTTTCGACCCGTGCCGGGTTCGGTGTGACATTCACGTCGGGTTGAGGTCAATGTCGTGTCGAGTCACAGGGTTGTCGGATCCTGGTGGTAAACAGAGAATCTTTGACTTCAACTTGACCGGGACCGCCTTGGGCGTGTGTAATCACATCAGTGTCATTCCGAGTTTGAGATCGAGAACCTTCGGATCGAAAACCGCTGGACTTCAACGGATTCGATCGTATGTTCGAACTCGGGAGAGGGTCGGTTCCGGCACTTCGCGGGCCGTCGCTCGGGCGCTGTGTACGTCTGATGTGGGTGTTTCCACATCCGTAGTACAAGTGGTGTGGCAACAGTGGTGGGTGCGGCACACAGGCCGTGTTCGCAGAGGACGCAGAAACTACCAACATCCCGAGCTAGGAGGCGCCGACGATGGCTTTGGAAAACCCGATCGGCAATCCGCTTGAACCACAGAACCGCCCGCAATTCACCGCCGAATTCAACACCCTTGGCCCCGTTGATGATTCGATGATCGGCGGCACTGCCGCCGCGTCGGCCATCGGCATCGGGACCGACTTCGGGTCGCCGCACGGGCCCGTCGCCGACGACGCCGACCCGGGTCGTCGTCATCTTTCGTTGGTGCCCAACGACTTCGACGATCTCTTCGACGCCGTCGAAGAGCAGTGGCAGGACCGTGCCCTGTGTGCGCAGACCGACCCCGAGGCGTTCTTCCCGGAAAAGGGTGGGTCGACACGTGAGGCCAAGCGGATCTGCCAGGGCTGCGAGGTCAAGTCCGAATGCCTCGAGTACGCACTGCACAACGACGAACGCTTCGGTATCTGGGGCGGCCTGTCGGAGCGGGAGCGCCGGCGTCTCAAGCGCGGCATCATCTGACCGGCGTCACCATCTGACCGGACGGCTCGCGACGGAGTCGTCCCCACCGATCATCGACCGCGGATCACTCTGGTCCGCGGTCGATCGTGTCTTCGTCGACGCCCAGATGCGTCGCCACCTGTTGCACGAGTACCTCGTGGATCAGATCCAGCAACTCGGTGCCCTTCTTGGCCCGGGACTCCAGTGGCCGGCGGAACAGGATGATCTGCGCCCGCGTCGGTGCGCCGTTCACATCCATCCCGGCCGGGATCAGCCGTGCGAGCGGCACCGCACCGTCGGCGGTCACCTCGTCGGGCCACTCGACCGTCTCGGGGTCACGGGGCAGGAGCCGGGGGATCTCGTCGACGGCGATGTCGAGTCCGGCGATCTGGTCATGCCACTGCGCGTCGATCTCGGCGAACGCCTCCAGGGCGACCGCGTCGAATTCATCGGACCGGCTGTTGTGGGCGGGCACGCCCTGTGGCAGCAACGGCGAGCGCAGTCCCCGTCCGCGACGATCGCGGTGACGACCCGTCCGCCGACGACCGCGGCGCGCCTCCGGCAGGCCGGAGGAGCCACGTGGAGTCGGCTTCGGGTCGATACGCATGGCGAGAGTGTAGGAGGTCGGACGAGTCCGTGTCTCCTCCGGTCGCTGCGTGTCTGCTCCGGCGGTCCGGGTCTTCGCCGGGCGCCCGCCCGGTGAGCGTGTCGCCGACGCGGTTGCGAGCGACGAGGGCTAATCTCGTCACGTGAAGCTTCCCCGACTGTGCTGCCGACCCGGCTGCGCCCGATCCGCGGTGGCTACCCTGACCTTCGTCTATGCCGAGTCGACCGCGGTGATCGGTCCGCTCGCGACGTCGCAGGAGCCGCACTCGTGGGACCTGTGCGACGATCACGCCCGCCGGATCACCGTCCCGCGCGGCTGGGAGATGCTGCGCAGCGAGCGGGGATTCTCCGCGCCGCCGGCCGAGGATCAAGAGCTGACCGCGCTCGCCGAGGCGGTTCGGGAAGCCGGAGCCGTCGCCGGCGGTGGACGCCCGCGGTACGTCGACCGCAGTCCGATCGACGCCCTCGATGCCTTCGAGGACACCGCGTTCGTCGAGGCCCATCGCGATGCCGTGGACGACCGTCGGACGGGTCGGCACCGCGCCGGCCCGGTCGATGCGCCCGCCCCGACCGCCGGGGCGTCGCGTCACCAGACCCGGCCGCGCCCGGGGCGCCGCGGACACCTGCGGGTACTGCCGGACCCGGTCGACTGACCGGTCACCACCGCGCGGGGGGCGTGGACCCCGAAGGCATCGCCGCAACTGTGCCGAGTACGTGCGCGCCGACTCCGCGACCTGGCTACCCTGGTGACATGCGAACCGGTTCCCCCGACCTCGACGACGCCGAGGAGCTGATCTCGGCCGATGTCGACGGTTTGCTGAGAGCGGTCGCGCTCGCCGGCGCACAGGTGCGCGCCGTCGCCGAAGCGGTACGCGAAGGCGTGCTCGCCCCGCTCGCGGACCTGCGTCCCCGTAGCGTCATCGTGGTCCACGGTTCCAGCGGCGTCTCCCATCGGGCGACCGACTTCGCGGTGGCCACGCTCGGTGCGCGGGTGGACGTCCCGGTGGTCAGCGGTCCGGTGTTGCCCGGGTGGATCGGCCCGCTCGACGTCGTGATCGTCGCCGGCGACGACGCCGGGGACATGGCGCTCGCCGACGCCGCCGCGCGGGCGTTACGCCGGCGGGCCGAGGTCGTGGTGGTCGCACCCGTGGCCGGGCCTCTTCGAGATGCGCTGGGCGGCAACGGGATCAACCTCGCGCCGCGGTTCGACATCGAACCCGCTTCCGCTTCGTGGGGTTCGCCGCCGCGCTGCTCGCGGTGTTCGGTGCGCTGACCCAGGTCCGGTTCACCGGGAGCGTGCCCGCACTCGACGACCTCGCCGACGCACTCGACGACGAGGCCTCGACCGGACACCCGGCCCGCGACGCCTTCCACAATCGCGCCAAATCGCTGGCGCTGCGCGTCCAGGGCCGCCCCACCGTCTGGACGGCGGACAGCCCGGCCGGCGCGGCCATCGCCCGGCATGCGGTCGCCGGGCTCGTCGGACTCTCCGGGATCGTCAGCGCCGCAGCCGAACTCACGGATGTGTCGCGAATGGTGCAGTTGCTCGGGTCGCGTTCGGATGTCGCGCCGAGTGCGGACTCGATCTTCTACGATCCCGACTTCGACGGACCGCCGGCAGCTCCCGCGCCGCGCGTCCAGGTCGTCTCGACCGGGCGGCGGGAATGGTTCACGCGTCAGCGGATCACCGGTCTCGGAGAGGTCGATCTCCTCGTCGGAATCGATCGTGCGCAAGAGACTTCGGCCGCCGGGGGCGCGGACGGCCGCGAGTGGGAGGACCGGCGTCCGGCGCCGGGTGAGGATCCGGTGGCCGACGGCCCGGGGGATGTACTGGATTTCCTGATCGTGGCACTACGGGTCGAGATGGCGGCGGTGTACCTCCGCCTGGTTGGGAACGCGTTGCAATGAGGATCATCGACGGAGTGGTGCGGCCATACGCCTGGGGGTCGCGGACCGCGATCGCGTCCATGCAGGGTAGGTCCGTGCCATCGGCGCACCCGGAGGCGGAGCTGTGGTTCGGGTCCCATCCCGCGGGTTCGGCTCGGTGCGTCGATGTCGCCGGGATCGAGCAGGATCTCGTCGATGTGATCGACGCGGATCCGATCGGCACGCTCGGCGCGGCAAGCACGGCGGCTTTCGGCGAGCGTCTGCCGTTCCTCCTGAAGGTGCTCGCCGCCGAGGAACCGCTGTCCCTGCAGGCACATCCGTCCGCCGAACAGGCCCGGGCAGGATTCGAACGCGAGAACGCCCGCGGTGTCGCGCTCGAAGCCCGCGACCGCAACTACCGCGATCCATGGCACAAGCCCGAACTGATCGTCGCGACGACACCGTTCGACGCCCTGGCCGGCTTCCGTCGACCGGAGGACACCATCCGGTTGCTCCGCGCACTGCAGGTCAGTGAGCTCGACCCCTATCTGGGGATGCTCGCGGGGCAGCCGGACTCGGAGGGGCTGCGGGCGCTCTTCACGACGTGGCTGACGCTGCCCGAGTCGCTGCTCCGTCAGCTGGTCCCGGCGGTACTCGCCGGCGCGGTCACCGTGCTGAGCACGGGTGAGACGGAGTTCGTCGCCGAACTGCGGACGGTGTGTGAACTCGGGGAGGCCTACCCGAACGATCCCGGAGTCCTGGCATCGTTGCTGCTCAACAATATTCACCTCGAACCCGGGCAGGGTCTCTATCTGTCCGCAGGTAACCTGCACGCCTACCTCCGCGGTACGGGTGTGGAGATCATGGCGAACTCCGACAATGTGCTGCGGGGCGGACTGACGCCCAAACACATCGACGTTCCCGAGTTGTTGCGCGTCCTCGACTTCACCCCGGTCGATGTCTCGGACCTGACCCCGCAGATCCGGACCGTCGGCGCCGAGCGCGTGTACCTCACCCCCGCTCCCGAATTCCGGCTGTCGCGTGTCGAACTCGACGGGACGGGCCTCCACCACGCCTCGTCGATCTGCTTCGACATGCCGGGCCCGCAGATCCTCGCCGTGCTCAGCGGCGCGGTGGAGGTCCGACCGGCGGGTGGGAATCCGCTCACCGTGACGGCCGGACGGGCGGTGTGGATCACCGACGACGACCCGGACGTCATCGTCCGCGCGGCGTCGGCTCGTGCGGTCTTCTACCGCGCGCTGGTGCCGGCCGCGGTCTCGGCGCAACCCGACCTGACCTCATCGGTGGCGTCCGCGTCCGAATGATGTCAGTCCGTCAGCGTCGAACCGGAGTAGCCGCAGCGGTGCCCGCGGGTTCGGGGTAGCCGCCGATCAGGTTCCATTCGTCGGGGGTCGCGACCATGGTGACCAGGATCGGCCGCCCGCCGGTGTCGAGTGCGATGTCCTGTGGCGTGCGCGGATTCTGACGCAGCGCGACGGTGGCGCCGTCGGCGGGTTCGTCGAGGCCCGGTGCGACGACGATCATCCGCGTGGTGTCGGGCTGTGGGGAAGGTGGCGCCACACCGTCGACGATGACCAGGCCCGGACCGGGGCGCGCCGGGGTGCGGTCGCCCGAGAGTGACAGCGCGCTCGGATCGCCCACGGCGGTGACCACCGGGGTCCACCGGTGCGGGCGGTCGGTGTGCACGCGCACCGCGGCACCGACCGCCACTGCGCGGAGAGCGATCTGGGCCACGACGTGAATGCCCGCGGCGACCGAGACCGTGGAGATACCGGGTCCGACGAGCCGGGTGGCGACCGCGCGGCCGGCGTGATCGGCGCCGATGAGCTGGCCGCAACCGCCTGCCGGGATACGCGCCGAGGCGAGGAACGCCTCCGCCTCCGAACCCGTGAGTGCGGGTACGGCCCGGTCGAGCCGGGTCGGCGTCGAGATGGGGAGACTCGCTGCGAGAGCGTCGAACTGGCGGCCGTCGAGGGGGATCAGACCCGCGGGCCATCCACCGAGTGCGCGCCTCGCGGCGGGGAACTCGTTGACGCGGACGATCCCGGACACCTCGACCGTCGTGCGATCGCCGCGACGCCTGCCCTCGGTGACTCGTGGGCACAACTTCACGGTGACGGTCGTCGAGACCGCGGAGTTGACCCAGACGCCGCGCAGCACGTCGGTCAGGGCGGCCGGTTCGACGGCGGCGCTGCGCATCCGCAGACCGGCGACGCCGACCGAGTCGCGTTCCTCGGCGAGCGAGTCGAGGCTCGCGCCCTCGGTGAGCTGCGCCGTGATGGCGGTGATCTGTGCCGCCGACAGGATGGTCGTCGACAAGCCGTGTTCGGCGAGCCTCTTGGCGACGCGGCGGGTGGTCACCGTCGCGGTGCGCAGTGCACCGGTCGCGCCGCCCCCGCGGCGGGCGACGGCGTCGGCGCAGTCGAGGGGATTGAGCCGGAGGACGACCAGCACCGACCGTTGGGCCGTCGCCGACAGCGGGCCCAGGGTGCGGTCGTAGGTGTCCGGCGCGATGCCCGAACCCCACACGCGCACACCGTGACTGATGACCTCGATGGAGCTGAGCCGGATGTCGTAGGGACTGATGCACTCGGCCAGGACGCCGAGGGGCACCACCTGGCCCGATTCGTCGCCGAGTTCGCTGTGGCCCGGGGTCAGGTAGGTGACGGCCGGGCTGCCCGGGTCCACCCGGACGACGGTGACCAGGGTGTCGCCGACCCACCTCGCGCCGATGGTCGTCGGAGCCGATGTCCGCCGTGCGGTGGCGTGGGTGCTGGGGGCGGGCAGCGGTATGTCGAACGGGGCCGGGGCGAGATCGCCGTGGTCGCGGCGCATCCGCGACCAGGAGAACGACAGATTCGCCACGATTCGACCGAACACCGACGGCCGGCCGCCGACCCGCACCAGACCTGCGGAGACGACCGCGGCCACGCCGAGTGCGGTCGCTCCCCAGACGCTGCCGGACACCACCCAGACGACGAGTCCGAGCGCCAGCACCGCCTCGATCACGACGAGTGTGGGCAGTGCCATCCCACGCCTGTTCCGCTCCACGGTTGCGACCCCCTCGATCACCGCTGCCGACTGCCGCGTGCCGTCCACCGAGAGTGTGCACAAGCGGTGGAGCCCCACACGTCAGGGGCATGTTTGTCGGCTAGGCTACTACCGCGCGGCAGGGGGTATGCCGCAGGAGATCACAACCCGCTCGCCGCCGGAGAATGTCCGACGCCGCGGCCCGGGTGCGGACAGGGGGAGCCGTGGCACGTCAGCTGACGACCAAAGCCCAGGTCAACGGCTACCGTTTCCTGATCAAGAGGCTCGAGCACGCGCTGGTACGACGCGACGTCCGGATGTTGCACGATCCCATGCGTTCACAGTTGCAGGCGCTCGTGGTCGGGACCGTCCTCGGCTTGCTGGTCCTCGGCGGGTGCGGAATCTGGGGCCTGATCCGGCCGCAGGGGTCCGTCGGCGACGCCACGATCATCGTCAGCAAGAACAGCGGCAGCACCTACGTCCTGATCGAGGACACCCTGCATCCCGTCCTCAACCTGGCCTCGGCACGGCTGGTGACGGGTAGCTCGGAGTCGCCGACCTCGGTCGGGGACAACAAGCTCAAGCCGTACCCGCGCGGACCCCTGTTGGGCATCCCGGGTGCGCCGGCGGCACTGCCGAAGTCGTCGCACGCGGACTCCTCCACCTGGACGGTCTGCGATTCGTCGACCGTGTCGGAGGCGCCGGTCGAGTCGATCGAGCAGACCGTCATCGCCGAGACGCCGCGTCTGGGTGACGCGATCGGGACGGCGAACCCCGCCGACGCCGTGCTCGTCGACGGCGGGGACCAGACCTTCCTGGTGTATCAGCTGTTCCGGGACGGTGTCTGGAGTCCGGTCCGTGCCGCTGTCGACACCGAGAGCGCGCCCGTCATGCGGGCTCTCGGTCTCGAGGGGGCCACGCCCCGGCAGATGTCCACCGGCCTGCTCAACACCTTCCCACTGGTCGATCCGCTTGCCGTGCCGGAGATCTCGGGCGCCGGCCGGCCCGGGGCAGTCGACGGCGCGAGCGTCGGCAGTGTCGTCAAGTCGGTCGGTGTCGACGACACGACGTCCTATCACCTGGTCCTGCGCGACGGGGTGCAGGAGATCAGCGCCCCGACCGCCGAACTCATGCGGCTGGCCGACTCCGACGCAGCGCCGGTGACGACCGTCGCCCCGGGGCAGCTCGCCGCGCTGAGAACCGTGGAGTCGGAACCCGTCTCGGACTTTCCCGAAGTCGCGCCGACGCTGCTGGACGTGAGCGGCGATCCGACGCTGTGCCGCACCTGGACCCGCGGGACGGGGAGCCCCGCGCACAGACGACGTTGCTCGCGGGGCGCGAACTGCCGCTCGCGTCGGACGCGGTGCCGGTCCGGCTGACGTCGTCCGATGGTGCCGGACCGAACCTCGACGCGGTCTACATGCCGCCGGGCTCGGGTGAGTATCTGCAGGTGACCGGCAACGAGGCGGACAGCTCGCGTACCGAATCGCTGTTCTATGTCAACGATTCGGGTGTGCGGTTCGGCGTACCGGACTTCGAGACCGGCGGCATCCTCGGGCTCGGGGATTCACCGTCCCGCGCGCCGTGGTCGGTGGTGTCGCTGCTGGCGCCCGGGCCGACCCTCTCGCGCGAGAACGCCCTCGTCGCGCACGACGGCCTGGAGACCGCACGACTCGACGCCGGCGCGGAGCACACCGAAGGACCCTCGACCGGCGGATGATCGACGGCGCTCCCGCCGCGGCCCTACGTGAGCGGGCCGCCGACGATGTTGCCGACGATCCCGCGGATGACGTTGGTGCCGTCCTCGGATCGCAGTTCCTCGTACCAGGCCGCGGTCGCCTCCGGGTCCTTGCCGTGCGTGACGTCGCAGCGCTTGCGTGCGCGGAGCACGAGGTCGGCGGCCCGTTCGGTGCGTGACGCCTCATAGGTCGTGAGGGCCGCGTGCAGGTCGTCGGGGTGATCACGGAAGGCGAACTGCAGGGCGATCGCATCTTCCATCGCCGAACAACCACCCTGCCCGATGTCGGGGGTGGTGTTGTGTGCGGCGTCGCCGAGTAGTGCTACATGTCCCCGGACCCAGGTGTGGAACGGATCGATGTCGAGGATCTCGACGCGGTTGGTGGTCGCGGGATCCAGTGTCTCGATGAGCTTCTGGACGCCGGGCGCCCATCCGGCGAACTCCTCGGCGAGCACCTCGCGTGCGGTTCCACGTTCGAACGGAACCCCTTCGGGCATGGTCACGTCGAAGAAGAAGTAGAACCGGTTGCCCGCCACCGGCATCACCGATACCCGACGCGAATCGCCCACGTAGGTGGTCCATTCGGTGGCCGGTCCGATGTCCTCGTCGATCGGGACGAGTCCGTTGAAGTTCACGTACCCCGCGTAACGACGCTCGACCGCGTGACCGAGCACATGGTCGCGGGCAAGCGATCTCGCACCGTCGGCGGCGATGACGACATCACCCTGGGCAGTGGTGCCGTCGGCGAATTCGACAGTGGCGCCGTCCGGACCGTCGTGGACGGCGACCATCTTCTTGCCGAACCGGATCTCGTCGTGGCCGAAGGCGTTCATGAGCATGAGCTGGAGTTCGGCGCGTGCGATCGGGTAAGGACGTTGCCCGACCTCGTCGATGAGCGGTGCCATGCTGAAGCGACACATCGTCTCTCCGGTGAATGCGTCGATGTAGCTCATCGAATCGACGATGCCGCCCAGCGCGGCGGTCTCGGCTTCGAGGCCGAGGTGGTTCAGGCACTTGACCCCGTTGGACCACACCGAGATCGCCGCGCCGACGGGGCGGTTCTCGGTGACCTGCTCGTATATCTCGACCTCGTGCCCGAGCTGTCGCAACGCGATGCCCGCCGAGGTCCCGCCCATACCGGCGCCGATGATCACAGCTTTCACAGGAACCCAGGCTAGGTGTCCGCGAGCCGCGGCGCGCGGCGAGTACGCCGGACACCTCGCCGCCTGACCGCCGCCGCGAGGACGTCGTGACCGGGATGGACCCGACGGGTCAGGACCGGTCGTGTCCGGTGACGAGCGCGGTGACCATGTCCTGCCACTGATGGGTGATCGTCTCGAGGTCGAGCCCGACGTCCACCAACAGGTAGCGGACCGAACTCGCCGAGAGCGGCGCCTGGACAGTGAGGGCCAGGAAATCCAGGGCGCCGTCGAAACCCAACTGGCGCAACAGGATCTGCACATGCTGGGTGGACGTTCGGGCCACCGGGTGACTCATGAAGTCCTCGGCGCCGGCGCCGGCCTCCAGCAGGATGTCGAGGTGGTCGGCGGTGAGCTTGAGGCGAGCGCGACCGTAGGCGAGGAGTCGGTCGAGCGGGGGAGCGCCGGGACCCAGCGGCTCCGGACCGGACAGATACGCCTGCTGGATCTCGGACTCGCTGTGGTCGAGGAGAGCGAGCATGAGCCCGGTCCGGCTGCCGAAGCGCCGGAACACTGTGCCCTTGCCCACACCCGCTTCGCGGGCAACCGCCTCCATCGTCACCGCGGCCGCACCGTGGTGATCGATGAGGTTCTTGGCGGCAGCCAGCAACAGACGCCGGTTACGTGCGGCGTCGGCACGTTCGGTCCCCGAAGAATTGAGAGAGATGTGGAGAGGGGAGTGGTCGGGCCCGTTTGGCACGTGATGAGCGTAACCCTTGACCAGATGCGGAATGAATCGGACCCTGGTCCGGTTAGAGCATGTCGTAGACAAGGTCGCGTGGACTTCCACGGACTCCTGTGCCATCGAGAGGAATCACATGTCGGAACGAGTCGTCGAACTGGTCGCGCTGGTCGGAAGCCTGCGTACGGCCTCGGTCAACCGCCAGCTCGCCCACCTGGCCGCGGACAATGCGCCGTCGGGAGTCTCCATCACGGTCGTCGACAATCTCGGCTCGCTGCCGTTCTACAGCGAGGACATCGACATCGAGGAGCAGCTCGACCCAGCCGTGGCGAACCTGCGCCAGGTCGTCGGCGCCGCCGACGGCGTGCTGATCGCGACCCCCGAGTACAACGGCACCATCCCCGCCGCACTCAAGAACGCCATCGACTGGTTGTCTCGGCCCTACGGCACCGGCGCGCTCACGGGCAAGCCCGTCGCGGTGCTGAGCGCGGCCCTCGGCCAGTACGGCGGCGCGTGGACCCGTGAGGACACCCGTAAGTCGGTCGGCATCGCCGGCGGTCGCGCGATCGCGGAAGCCGACCTCGGTCTGCAGCTCGCGGCACTGCCCGAGGCCGGCCTGGATTCTCCGGAGGTCGTCGAGAAGGTCGTCGCGTCCGTCACCCGGCTCGTCGACGAGGTCGCTGTCAGCGCCTGACCCCACACCGACGTCCCGACGCCGCGCCCGGCCCTTGCCCGGCGCGGCGTCGTCGTGTCCGGGGGTGCCGGCGTCGGGCCGCGAGTGCGACCGGGGGCGGATGTGGATGGTCGGTGGACATGTTGTGGACCGCCTCGGGACAGCCTGTGAACGACACGCCGGACACGCGGAGGACACGCGGGGGATTTGTGATCGTGCACCGCTCCGACCTGCATGTCTTCCATCAATGTTATTCACAAGCCCTTGTGGTGACCAGAAATGTCAGCCACTAGGTGTAGTGTTTGAGCTACCAGTCAGGCAGACGACGAGAAGCAGTTCGACTCCTCGGAGAAAGCCACCACGATGGTGATCCAGGTCACCATCTTCACGCTGGGAAACCGCACGTCACTGGCGATTCCTACGACCCGAGGAGTACCTCCGAATGTCTATCACCGTCTACACGAAGCCGGCCTGCGTCCAGTGCAATGCCACCTACAAGGCCCTCGACAAGCAGGGTCTGTCCTATGAGATCGTCGACATCAGCGAAGATGCCGAGGCGCGTGACTACGTGATGGCGCTCGGCTACCTGCAGGCACCCGTCGTGGTCGCCGGCGACGCGCACTGGTCGGGCTTCCGTCCCGACCGCATCAAGGCACTCGCCACCGCCGCTGCCTGATCTGCCGTCACCATCACGGTGACATCGCCCGCCCGACCGGCGGTGCAGAGGCGATCCGACGGGGAAGCCGGATCACATCGCATCGCGAGGTCATCGAGGAAATGGTCACGCCGCTCACGGCGTTGACACCGACAGTGCCGGGCCGGACACGGCCGGCGAGATCACGAGAACTACCGGCTGGAGGAGACATGGCGGCAGAATCGCCGTTGATCGTGTATTTCTCCTCCGTCTCGGAGAACACCCACCGGTTCGTCGAGAAACTGGACATGCGCGCCGTGCGCATCCCGGTCCTCGATCGGACCGGTGTTTTCCGTGTCGACGAGCCGTATGTCCTGGTCTGCCCGACCTACGGCGGGGGCAAGGCGACGGGGCAACCCGGCGGCTACGTTCCCAAGCAGGTCATCCGCTTCCTCAACGACGAACACAATCGATCATCGATCAGAGGGGTGATCGCGGCGGGTAACACGAACTTCGGCGAGGAGTTCTGTTATGCCGGCGACGTCATCGCACGCAAATGCGGCGTTCCCTATCTCTACCGATTCGAATTGATGGGCACCTCCGACGATGTCGACCGCGTCCGCGCGGGACTCGCCGAGTTCGCCCAGAGTCCGGCGTTCGCGGCGAGTGTGTCGCTCAGCGCCTCGCCTGCCTGACCTGCGGATTCCGCTCGATCAGGCTTTGTCGTACCCCTCCCATACTCTGGCCGCACCGGCCCTCGGTAACAGCCACCACTACCCGCAGGAGTCATCTGTCGTGTCGCCCACCGCCGCCGTCTCGGACACCACTTCAGCCAGCAAGTCGGGTGTGCACCCCGGGCCCTCGGGACACGACCCGGGCGAGCTCGACTACCACGCTCTCAATGCGATGCTCAACCTGTACGACGCCGACGGCAAGATCCAGTTCGACAAGGATCGCGAAGCCGCGAACCAGTACTTCCTGCAGCACGTCAACCAGAACACGGTCTTCTTCCACGATCTCGACGAGAAGCTCGACTACCTCGTCGAGGAGAACTACTACGAGCCCGAGGTCCTCGCGAAGTACGACCGCGAGTTCGTCAAGAGCCTCTTCGGGCACGCCTACAGCAAGAAGTTCCGTTTCCCGACCTTCCTCGGGGCGTTCAAGTACTACACGAGCTACACGCTCAAGACGTTCGACGGCAAGCGGTACCTGGAGCGTTTCGAGGATCGCGTGTGCATGGTGGCGCTGACCCTGGCCGACGGCGACACGGTCCTCGCGCGCAACCTCACCGACGAGATCATCGACGGCCGGTTCCAGCCGGCGACGCCGACCTTCCTCAATTCCGGCAAGAAGCAGCGCGGCGAACCCGTCTCGTGCTTCCTGCTGCGTATCGAGGACAACATGGAGTCGATCGGCCGGTCGATCAACTCGGCCTTGCAGCTCTCCAAGCGCGGCGGCGGAGTTGCCTTGTTGCTCAGCAACATCCGCGAGCACGGTGCGCCGATCAAGAAGATCGAGAACCAGAGTTCGGGTGTCATCCCGATCATGAAGCTGCTCGAGGACTCCTTCTCCTACGCCAACCAGCTCGGTGCCCGGCAGGGCGCGGGCGCGGTGTACCTGCACGCGCACCACCCCGACATCTACCGCTTCCTCGACACCAAGCGCGAGAACGCGGACGAGAAGATCCGTATCAAGACCCTGTCGCTCGGTGTGGTCATCCCGGACATCACGTTCGAGCTGGCCAAGGCCAACGACGACATGTACCTGTTCAGTCCGTACGACGTCGAACGTGTCTACGGCGTACCGTTCGCCGACGTCAACGTGACGGACAAGTACCACGAGATGGTCGAGGACCGTCGCATCCGCAAGACCAAGATCAAGGCGCGCGAGTTCTTCCAGACCCTCGCCGAGCTGCAGTTCGAGTCGGGATACCCGTACATCATGTTCGAGGACACGGTGAACCGGGCCAACCCGATCGACGGCAAGATCACGCATTCCAACCTGTGCTCGGAGATCCTGCAGGTGTCGACGCCGTCGACCTTCAACGACGACCTGTCGTATGCCGAAGTGGGCAAGGACATCTCGTGCAACCTGGGTTCGCTGAACATCGCCAAGACGATGGATTCGCCCGACATCGGCCAGACCATCGAGACCGCGATCCGCGGCCTCACCGCGGTGAGCGACCAGACCACGATCACGTCGGTGCCCTCGATCGAGCACGGCAACAACCAGTCTCACGCCATCGGCCTGGGGCAGATGAACCTGCACGGATACCTGGCGCGTGAGCGGGTCTTCTACGGCAGCGAAGAAGGCATCGACTTCACGAACATCTACTTCTACACGGTGCTCTATCACGCGCTGCGCGCGTCGAACCGGATCGCCGCCGAGCGCGGCCGGGCGTTCACCGGCTTCGAGAAGTCGAAGTACGCGAGCGGTGAGTTCTTCGACAAGTACACCGAGAAGGTGTGGGAACCGGCGACCCAGAAGGTGCGAGACCTGTTCGGGCAGGCCGGGATCGCCATCCCGACCCAGGACGACTGGCGTGAGCTGAAGGCCGCCGTCCAGCGTGACGGCATCTACAACCAGAACCTGCAGGCCGTCCCGCCGACCGGTTCGATCAGCTACATCAATCACTCGACCAGTTCGATCCACCCGGTCGCCGCCAAGATCGAGATCCGCAAGGAAGGCAAGATCGGCCGCGTCTACTACCCGGCGCCGTACATGACGAACGACAACCTGGAGTACTACCAGGACGCGTACGAGATCGGGTACGAGAAGATCATCGACACCTACGCCGCGGCCACGCAGCATGTCGACCAGGGCCTCAGCCTGACGCTCTTCTTCAAGGACACCGCCACCACGCGCGACGTCAACAAGGCGCAGATCTACGCATGGCGCAAGGGCATCAAGACGCTCTACTACATCCGCCTGCGCCAGATCGCGCTCGAGGGGACCGAGGTGGAAAATTGCGTCAGCTGCATGTTGTGACCTGTTGAGTGTGAACCGTTGCGTACGAACATGGTTCCGGCCACAGGCGGCGTGATCTACGGGGTTCGGTTGCGGGCCGCGTATGACTATCGCTACATCGGGCTCACCACAAAAACTGGGCAGCAGCGGCTGCGGCAACACTTCAAAGTCGCGGCGGCCGGAAGAAAGACACCGTTCTATGACTGGCTCCGATTGCAAGATCGCGACAACGTTTTGGCGGACGAGTTGCAGTTCGTCGAAGGACTCAACGAGTTGGGGGAGGCCGAGATCGCTTGGATCGCCTACCTCAAGCGCGACGGCCAACCGCTGCTGAACCTGGCAGAGGGCGGATTGGGTCCTACCGGGGTGGTTTGGACCGGGGAGATGCGAGAAGCGGCTCGGGTTCGTTCCACTGGACGGAAGGGGCTGAGCCGGTTTGCGGATGACAATCCGTTCTATGGTCTCAAGCACTCCGACGAACAGCGTGAGAAGTGGTCGGTCCAGCGCAGAGGCTCTATCACCGGAGAAGCAAATCCGAACTTCGGGAAGTTCGGACCTGCTCACCCCAGCTACGGGCGCGTCATGTCGGAGGAAGCTCGCGCTCGACTGTCGGAGCAACGAAAAGGCGAGGGAAATCCGAACTTCGGGCGGCGCGCGAGCGAGGAGACACGCCGCAAGATGTCCGACGCTCAGAGGGGGCGTCCAAAGCCCTCGAGCAAACGGAATGCCCACACCAGGCACCACACGAACAAAGGCGTGTTCAAGAGCACGTGTCAGTACTGCATCGACGATGTAGCCAAACCCGATGAGTGAAGAAAGCGACATCTGCCATGTCTGAGAAGCTCAAGCTGGTCAGCCGGGTCTCGGCGATCAACTGGAACCGCGTGCCCGACGAGAAGGATGCCGAGGTGTGGGATCGCCTCACCGGCAACTTCTGGTTGCCCGAGAAGGTGCCGGTGTCCAACGACATCCCGTCGTGGGGCACGCTCACCGAATACGAGAAGCAGCTCACCATGCGGGTGTTCACCGGTCTCACCCTGCTCGACACCATCCAGGGCACGGTCGGCGCGGTGTCGCTGATCCCGGACGCCACCACTCCGCACGAGGAGGCGGTGCTCACCAACATCGCCTTCATGGAGTCGGTGCACGCCAAGAGCTACAGCTCGATCTTCTCGACACTGTGCTCCACCAAGGAGATCGACGAGGCGTTCCGCTGGTCGGAGGAGAACGAGCAGCTGCAGCGCAAGGCGCAGATCGTCATGGACTACTACCGTGGCGACGACCCGCTGAAGCGCAAGGTCGCCTCGACGCTGCTCGAGTCGTTCCTGTTCTACTCCGGCTTCTACCTGCCGATGTACTGGTCGAGCCGCGCGAAGCTCACCAACACCGCCGACCTGATCCGCCTCATCATCCGCGACGAAGCGGTGCACGGGTACTACATCGGCTACAAGTATCAGCGCGGACTCGAGGTCGAGACCCCGGAGCGTCGTCAGGAGCTCAAGGACTACACCTTCGAGTTGCTGTTCGAGCTCTACGACAACGAGAGTGACTACACCGAGGCTCTGTACGACGAGGTCGGGCTGAGCGAGGACGTCAAGAAGTTCCTGCGCTACAACGCGAACAAGGCCCTGATGAATCTGGGCTACGAGGCGATGTTCCCGCGCGACGAGACCGACGTGAACCCGGCGATCCTGTCGGCACTGTCGCCCAACGCCGACGAGAACCACGACTTCTTCTCCGGGTCGGGCAGTTCCTACGTCATCGGCAAGGCCGTCAACACCGAGGACGAGGACTGGGACTTCTAGTCCCACCGAGGATTTCGTAGCGTCAATGCGTGCTATATGCGCATTGGCGCTACGAACCGCCGGCGGTGAGACGGTCGTAGAGGTCGCCGAGCTCGTCGATCGCCTCGGCGATGTCGGCGGGCGCGACGCCGGTGGCGCGCAACGCCGCCCGTAGTTCGCCGCCGTCGAGCGCGGTCAGCGGGTTCATCCGCGACGGCGACGGCAGCGGAGGCAACGTCGAGGCGGTGCCGTAGTAGTCGTCGACTTGCAACGACTCCGCGGACTGGGCGTCGTCCGCGGTCCGTGATACCGGTGGGCGAGAATCGATCTCGGCCAGCAGCGCTCGCAGGTCGGTGCCCATCACGGTCAGCAGGGTCAACGGGGTGCGGTCGATCTCGGCGGCCACCTCGTAGCAGGTGACGAGAGCATGGATGCACCGCGGCGCCTCGTCGGGGCACGTGCAGTCGGTCTCGACGTCGGCGGATTCCGTGGGCACCAGCAGCTCACCCAGCGCCGGCGGCTGTTCGCCGCGGGTGAGCAGCATGAGTTCATCGACAGCGTTGCGCTCGCGGAGAAGGTTCGCAAGTGTCGGTGTGTCGACGGTGCGGGTGGTCAGGATGACGTCGAACGGCTCGAGCTGGGTGCCCTCCACCGAGGCGGTCACCCGGCCGGCGTCGATCCGCAGGCCGCGCAGATGCCGATCGCGGAAATACCTGCGCGCCTTGGTGATACGACGGCTGTCGGCGACCGATTCGCCGTCGGCGCCGCGGCCCTCGACGACATCGACGAAGGCGCGTGACCACGAGGTGAGGCCATAGCCGCGGACCGCGATCGTGCCACGCTCACCGCGTCGTTGCGTGCCCTTCTTGCGCACCGTCATTCGCTGACCGCCTCGTCGCGCAGCCGGAAGAGTTCGAAGAGCTCGTCGTCGGCGAGGTCGGACACCCAGTTCTCGCCGGCCTCGACCGTCAGCCGGGACAGCTCACGTTTCTTGGCGATCATGTCGTCGATGCGCTCCTCGATGGTGCCGACACAGACGAACCGATGCACCGACACCTTCTGGTCCTGGCCGATCCGGTAGGCGCGGTCGGTCGCCTGGTCCTCGACAGCCGGGTTCCACCACCGATCGACATGGATGACGTTGTTGGCCGCGGTCAGGTTGAGCCCGGTGCCGCCGGCCTTCAGCGTCGCCAGCAGGACCGGCGGCCCGTCGTCGGACTGGAAATCGGCGACGAGGCGGTCGCGCTCGGTGCGGCCCAGACCGCCGTGCAGAAGCGGGATCTCACTGCCGAACTCCGCGGACAACCACGACGACAGCATGTCACCGAAGGCGGCGAACTGGGTGAAGACCAATGCGCGGTCGCCCTCCTCGGCGACGGTGGAGACGATGTCGGCCAGCAATTCGACCTTGCCGGAGCGGTGTTCGCCGTCGCGGACGAGGTCGGTGCCATCGGCGAGATAATGCGCGGGGTGATTGCACACCTGCTTGAGGCGGGTCAGTGCGGCCAGCACGTTGCGGCGTCGTAGTGTGCGCTGCTGCTTGTCGCGCAGTGCCGCCATCAGTTCGTCGATCACCGCGCGGTACAGCGCCGCCTGCTCGACGGTGAGGTTGGCCCGGACGGCGAAGTCCGCCTTCTCCGGGAGGTCGGCGGCGATCGCCGGATCGGTCTTCTCGCGGCGCAGGATGAACGGCCGGGTGATCGCCGACAACCGTCGGAGGGCGGCCGGGTCACGATCCCGTTCGATCGGTTCGGCGTAGCGTGCGCGGAACACCGACGCGGACCCGAGCAGGCCGGGGTTGACCAGGTCGATGACGGCGCGGAGATCCTCCAGGCGGTTCTCAACCGGGGTGCCGGTGAGGGCGAGTCGGTGGTCGGCGGGGACCGTCCGAACCGCCTTGGCCGCAATGGTGTTCACGTTCTTGAGGTGCTGGGCCTCGTCGACCACGATCCGATGCCAGGGTCGTGAGGACAGCAACTCGTGGTCGCGCGCCGCGATCGCGAAGGTGGTGACCACGATGTCGACGGACTCGCGGATGCCAGCGAACGCCGCCCCGGACTCGCGGGACGGCCCGTGGTGGATCGCCACACGGAGCGCGGGCGCGAACCGGGCGAACTCCCGCGCCCAGTTGCCCACCAGAGACATTGGGCAGACGACGAGCGTCGGCTTCCGACGATCATCGGCAGGCGACGCGGACGGACCGCTGCGTTCGTGGCATTCCAGAGCGATGACCTGCAGGGTCTTGCCCAGGCCCATGTCGTCGGCCAGCACGCCGCCCACACCGAGAGTCGCCAGATGGGCGAGCCAGTCCAGGCCGCGCTGCTGGTAGGGACGCAGGGTGGCGGTCAACCCCGTCGGTGGCGCGACGGATTCGGGACGAAGGACGCCGGTGTCGGCGACGTCGTCGAGCCAGGAGAGGCCTTCGACCCGTGACACCGGTACGGGTAGACGGTCCGACTCGCCGGTGACGAGGTTGAACAGCTCGCCGAAGTCGCTCGGCGGTTCGGCCGCGGCCAGCGCGCGCTGGGTGGCGACGAACGTGGCTGCCCGGGTCAGCGCGGCGCCCTCGGCGCGCATCCACACCCCGCGCACGCGGACGAGATCGCCCTTCTGGCCGGACAATTCGTCGAGGTCGGCATCGGTGAGCGTGATCGCGTCGGGTGTGTCGCCGAGGGCGAGACGCCACTCGAATTCCCGGATCTCCCGCAGGCCGACCATGGCTGCCGGTGCCCCGCCGCCGGGCGGGGCGAGCGCGCGCAGCGTCAGGCTCGGACGGACCTCGGCGATCGTCCGCGGCAACAGAACCGGTATGCCGACGGCCCCGAGCGCCGCCGCGCCCGTGGCGAAGAGTTCCTCCGCGATCGCGGTCGGCAGCAGGAAGTCGAGGGAGCCCCGATCGGGGTCGGCGCGGCCCAGTTCGGGGAATTCACGGACTGCCGTGGCCAATTCGGTCGTCAGTTCGTCGAGTTCGTGGGCGTCGAGGCGGTGCGGTGCGACGGGTTCGACTTGTCCATCGATGCTCCGACGACAGACCTGCAGTCGCCACCGCGAGGTCTCGGCCACTTCGGCGCGGCTCGGCGGGTCGACCGTGTCGTCGTCCCATGCGTCGGCCCACTGAGCGTCGGCGAGGTCGTCGTACTCGGGTTCGTGCAGCCGGAAGATGAGCGAACGATCGTCGCGCGGAGCGCCGGCGTTCCACCGCGACCAGCCACCCGCGGCGGCGGCGAGACGTTCCGGTGAGCTGGGCGGGCGGGGATCGGCGTCGGGGAGCAGTGCCCGCACGATGGGTGACGCGGGCCGTGGTTCGCCGAGGCGGACGGCGGAACGCGCGATGGCGGAACGGCATTCGTGGTCGACGAGTTCGGCGAGGAAGTCGTCCAGGGCGGGTGCGGACCCGTTGTGCAGCAGCGCATCCGGCGCGCTTCCCACGACGACGGCATGCCAGCTGCGCCACGTCGGCGTCGCGACGACGACCCAGCGCACCATCCACTCGCCGGCCACCTGCTGGACCGACGGCGCCACGGTGCCCGACCGCACGAAGGCCCGCACACCGTCGAGGAGATATCGATACCAGCGGACATCGCCGGTCACCGCGATGGATCGCGACGCGTCGAGGAGCGTGATCGCCGACGTCATGCCCAACGTCGCGGCGCGGACGAAACGTCGGTGGCCGTCGGCGTCGACGACGGGGATCTCGCTGCGGAAGCGACGGCCGTCGAGTAGGTCGCGAAGTGGCGCGGCGAGATCGGACGGGTCCCCGTCGACCCACACCGCCAGGCCGACGCCCGGTCGCCACAGGGCGTGCAGGGGCTCGGCGGGGCTGGGCTTCGGGGCAGAGTCGGTGGCAGGCTGCCCGCTGGACGGCGCATCATGTGGCATGGAGGATCGTCGGCCAGTTTAGCGACGGGCTCCGACACCAGTCGTCGACGGCGGACGGTGCGCGAGACCACCCGACAATGGTTTGCCCGTTCGGGGAGCCGGGTATCGACGATCGTCGCCCGGCAGACCGGCCGGAAGATCGTAGGAGGTACCGATGGGACAGTCCGAGAGCTCCGCGACCTCGGGGGACAGGGATACCGGCAAGGGTCCGGACACCGAAGTCGAGAAGGATCCGCCCGGCCCGCAGGACCACGGACGCGAGGGCGGGATGGCCACCCGCGAGAACGCCCCCGAAGCGGTCCAGCGCTCCGAGGGCGGCGACTCGTAGGAAGGTCGGGTAACCCGGGTCAGGACACCTCGCGCAGGAGCCCGCTCGCGACGTCGAAGACGAACCCGCGCAACGACGTGGTCTTGGTGACGAACGGGCTGTTCTGGATCCGGGTGATCGATTGGCGGACGTCCTCGTCGAGATCGGCGAACGCCTCCGCCGACCACGCGGGCTTCTGCCCGATCTCGTCCTGGATCTGGCGCTTGAAGTCGTCGTCGGTGAACGTCAGCATGCCGCAGTCGGTGTGGTGGATGAGGATGATCTCGGTGGTGCCGAGCAGTCGCTGACTGATGGCCAGGGAGCGGATCTCGTCGTCTGTGACCACCCCGCCGGCGTTGCGGATCACATGGGCCTCGCCCTCGTTCAATCCGAGGATGCGGTAGACGTCGAGCCGGGCGTCCATACAGGCCACCACCGCGACGTGCTTGGCCGGCGGCAGGGGCAACGGCCCGGTGAAGGTCTTGGCGTATTCGGCGTTGTTCGCGAGGTATTCGTCGGTGACACTCATGCGCCGATCCTGATGTGTCGACGTCGCCCCGGCGAGGGTTTGGATGTCGGTGATCGGAAGTGACCGAAACGGCTACGCAGATGTAGCGCTTCGTTGCGCCTGGGGCAACGATGTGCGACACCTGCCTATCGGAGACCGTCAGGAGTTGCCGTCGAGTGATCCCTTGACGTCGTTGAGGACCAGCCAGGCGGCGGCAAGTCCCGAGGACTCGTACCAGACGTCGTCGTCGACGGCGAGCACACGTTTCCACACGGGTGCGCCGAGGCCGAGCCACTCGTCGCTGAGCAGGACCTCTTCCCCGTGGGCGAGGCCCTCCTCGCCCTCGAAGCTCACATAGATGAGGTCGGCGTCGGCGTCGCGGAGGTCGTCGTCGGTGAGGGCGAAGGAGTCGGGCACGCGCTGCGGGCCGGGCCGCTGGACGCCGATGTCCCCGAGCACCTGGCCGGCGAAGGTGTTCATCCCGGCGATGGTCTCGGAGTCGTCGCCGAAGCGCACCAGCGACACCTGGGTGTGCGAGGCGTCCATCCGCCGGCCGGTCTTGGTGGCCTCGGTCGTGTACTCGGCGAGGCGTGTCCGACCCGACCCGCTGCGGTTCACGGCGTCGGCGACGGCTTGGAACTGCTCTTGCCAGGTGCCGTCGGTCGGGACGGTGACGGTGCGGACACCGGGGAACGCGCGGGCGGAGTCCGCGGTGTCGGCGGTGGTGAGGACGAGTCCGGCGTCGGCGTCGGCGACCGCCGCGGCGTCGGGCATCGGTCCGATGGCCGGGACCGAGGTCAGCTGGGGACCGAGATACTCGGGCACGGAACCGGGCTCGGCAGCCACCGCGACGACCTCGGGGCCGAGCCCGAGGGCGCACAGCGCGTCGAGAACAGCGGGGTCGGTCACGACGATGCGTTCGACGTCGGCCTCATCCGGATCCGGCGCGGTGGGGGCGAGGCAGGTCTTCGCGTAATCACGGTCGGCCGAGACGATGTTCACCTCCGCCACCCGTGTCGTCACGGTGGAGATGGGGGAGCCGTCCGGAGTCGTCAGCGGCTCCTCGCCCGAACAGGCGGCCAGCGCGACCACGGTCAACCCGATCGTGGTCGCCAGGCCAATGCGTCGGACGAGTGAGCACCGGGTCTCGCCGGTGGCTGCCTCGACACTTCTGGCGGCCTCGTTCGCGACCGTGACCCTCCGTTGCACCCGCCCAACCTAGCACCGGTCCCGAGGCACCCGGAGTAGGCTCGGATGCGCACTCCCGGGCGCCGGACGCCGGTGATCGGAGGGGTGCTCCGAGAGCCTGGCGCGTCGTCGAAGAAACCGCCGATGAGCACTGCCGATCCGGTGGCTCCGACATCGAATACGACAGATCGTAGGACCCGCTCGGCCCGGGCACCGGTGAGGGTTTAGGATCAGTAACCAGCGCTCGGTTTGTTCATGTGCCGACCGACGGCCGAAGGGGTTCGGCGTCGGGTTCGGGCAAGAGGAGGATCTGTGACCGCGGTAGACCAACCCACCACGCAAGTGGCTCCAGTGCGTCCGTTCCCGGAGCGCTATCAGCCCAAGGGTTCGTTCATCTACAAGCTGCTGACGACGACCGATCACAAGTTGATCGGCATGATGTACATCACCGCCTGCTTCGCGTTCTTCCTCATCGGCGGCCTCATGGCCCTGCTGATGCGTGGCGAGCTCGCGATGCCGGGCATGCAGTTCCTGTCCACCGAGCAGTTCAACCAGCTCTTCACGATGCACGGCACCGTGATGCTGCTGATGTACGCGACGCCGATCGTGATCGGCTTCGCCAACTTCGTGTTGCCGCTGCAGATCGGTTCGCCCGACGTCGCCTTCCCGCGACTCAACGCACTCGGCTTCTGGCTGTTCGTCTTCGGTTCGACCATCGCCGTCGCCGGCTTCATCACGCCCGGTGGCGCCGCCGACTTCGGCTGGACCGCGTACACGCCGCTGACCGACGCCGTGCACAG
Organism: Gordonia hongkongensis; assembly: GCF_023078355.1. NCBI lineage: Bacteria > Bacillati > Actinomycetota > Actinomycetes > Mycobacteriales > Gordoniaceae > Gordonia > Gordonia hongkongensis. The sequence continues at coordinate 3,596,898 of NZ_CP095552.1, read as the reverse complement.
CCCCGGCATCGGCGCCGACCTGTGGATCATGGGTCTGGCCGTCTCGGGTCTCGGCACCATCCTCGGTGGCGTCAACATGGTCACCACCGTGATCTGTCTCCGCGCACCCGGCATGACGATGTTCCGCATGCCGATCTTCACCTGGAACATCCTGGTGACCAGCGTGCTGATCCTCCTCATCTTCCCGCTGCTGACCGCGGCGCTGATGGGTCTCGAGGTCGACCGCCAGTTCGGTGCCCACATCTACGACCCGGCCAACGGCGGCGTCATCCTGTGGCAGCACCTGTTCTGGTTCTTCGGACATCCCGAGGTGTACGTCATCGCCCTGCCGTTCTTCGGCATCGTGTCCGAGGTCTTCCCGGTCTTCTCGCGGAAGCCGATCTTCGGCTACTCCGGTCTGATCTACGCCACGCTCGCCATCGCCGCCCTGTCGGCCGCGGTGTGGGCCCACCACATGTACGTCACCGGCGCCGTGCTGCTCCCGTTCTTCGCCTTCATGACGTTCCTGATCGCGGTGCCCACCGGCGTGAAGTTCTTCAACTGGATCGGCACGATGTGGCGCGGTCACATCACGTTCGAATCCCCCATGCTGTTCTCGGTCGGCTTCATCGTGACGTTCCTCTTCGGTGGTCTGACCGGTGTGCTGCTCGCGAGCCCGCCGCTGGACTTCCACCTGTCCGACAGCTACTTCGTCGTCGCGCACTTCCACTACGTGCTCTTCGGCACCATCGTGTTCGCCACCTACGCCGGCATCTACTTCTGGTTCCCGAAGATGACCGGGCGCATGCTCGACGAGCGACTCGGCAAGATCCACTTCTGGCTGACGTTCATCGGCTTCCACATGACCTTCCTGGTGCAGCACTGGCTGGGCAACGAGGGCATGCCGCGTCGCTACGCCGACTACCTCCCGTCGGACGGCTTCACGACGCTGAACATGATCTCGACCGTGGGCGCGTTCATCCTCGGCCTGTCGACCCTGCCGTTCCTGTGGAACGTCTTCCGCAGCTACCGCTACGGCGAGGTCGTGACCGTCGACGACCCGTGGGGCTTCGGCAACTCGCTCGAGTGGGCCACCTCCTGCCCGCCGCCGCGCCACAACTTCACCGAGCTGCCCCGCATCCGGTCGGAGCGCCCGGCGTTCGAGCTGCACTACCCGCACATGATCGACCGCATGCGTGCCGAGGCACACGTCGGACCGGGCCACGCCGCGGGCAAGGACCGTCAGATGGAAGAGGCTCGTCGCGAGCCGTTCACCGTGGGAACGCACGAGGGATCCCCGGATCCCGACCCGCGCTGACCCGGTGAGCAAGGACTCGACAGCCAGTTCCGGTACGACCGTCCTGGTCACTGTCACCGGTCCCGACCGGCCAGGTGTCACCTCTGTTCTCATGGGTGCCCTGGCCGGTCAGGCCGTTGCACTGCTCGACGTCGAGCAGGTGGTCATCCGCGGACAGCTGACCCTCGGCGTGCTGGTGTCCTCCACCGGCGACCCCGAGGCGCTGCAGGAAGTCGTCGAACAGGCGATGGCGTCCATCGGTTTCGACGTCCGGGTGGAGATCGGGGTCGATCCCGGTAGCCGCTCGCCGTCCTCGCATGCCGTCGTGATCCTCGGCAGCCCGGTCACCGCCACCGCGTTCAGCGCCGTCGCGGCGAAACTGGCGAGCCAGGGCGGCAACATCGACTCGATCCGCGGAATCGCCGACTACCCGCTCACCGGCCTCGAACTCATGGTCAGCGTTGCCGGCCGGGGTGGTGTCGCCGCCGACGCCGCCCTCCGCAAAGGCCTCGCCGAGGTTGCTGCGAAGCATTCGGTCGACATCGCCGTGGAGCGCGGCGGACTCGCTCGGCGCGCCAAGCGCCTGATCGTCTTCGACGTCGACTCGACCCTCATCCAGGGCGAGGTGATCGAGATGCTCGCCGCGCACGCGGGCCGCGAAGCCGAGGTCGCCGCGGTGACCGAGGCGGCGATGCGAGGTGAACTCGATTTCGCGCAGTCCCTTCACGAACGCGTCAAGGCCCTGGCCGGACTCGACGCGAGTGTTCTCGACGATGTCGCCAAGTCACTCGAACTGACCCCCGGTGCTCGGACGACGATCCGTACGCTGCACCGCCTCGGATTCCACTGCGGTCTCGTGTCCGGCGGTTTCCGTCAGGTCATCGACGGACTCGCGCACGAACTCGAACTCGACTTCGTCCGGGCCAACACCCTGGAGATCGTCGACGGGAAACTGACCGGCCGGGTCGTCGGCGAGGTCGTCGACCGGATGGGCAAGGCGCACGCGCTGCGGTCGTTCGCCGATCAGGTCGGGGTGCCGATGGAGCAGACGATCGCGGTGGGCGACGGCGCCAACGACATCGACATGCTCAGCGTCGCCGGGCTGGGAATCGCCTTCAACGCGAAGCCGGCGCTGCGCGAGGTCGCCGACGCCACGCTGAATCACCCGTTTCTCGACGGGGTCCTGTTCATCCTGGGCGTCTCCCGCGACGAGATCGAGGCGGCCGACGCCGCCGACGGCGTCTATCGCCGGGTACCCCTGGGCTGACCTCGCACCGCTCCATGGGATCCGAGCGCACGGTCTCTCCGCAGGTCGATCCGGAAGCGATCGTTGCCGATCATCGGCGGCTGGTCGCCTACGTCGGAGGCGGTGACGACCCGTCTGACCCCGCCGACGTCCTGGCGATGGCGATGGTGCTCCGCATCGAGAAGAACGATCCGCCCGACCGCACCGAACTGCTGACCGCGGCGGCGCGAGCGGTGGCGTTACTGTGCCTCGACGAACGAAGTGCGGGCGACGGTCCGTGGTCGGCGGCGATGGACGCCTGGTGCGACGCACGAATCCGGAAGATCGCCCGGCGCGCGCGTGGCGCGCAATGGGCTGCCGCGCAGGAGGTCTGGGGTGTGACCGCGACCGAGGGCGGGGCGTCGGCACGGGCGTTCGTGCCCGGCCGCGTCGGTGACCTCGACCGGCGTGTGGCGAAGCTGCAGATCGGTGGGACCGAGGTCGAGGGAGAGCTGCCCGAGCAGCCGCCGGTCTCGGGCGTCGTGCTGTGGACCAATCCCGACCTGCCGATGACTGTCGGCAAACTGGCCGCGCAGGTCGGTCACGCGTCGATGCTGGCGGCCAAGCTCCTCGCCGCGGACGACGCGATCGAGTGGCGTCGGGACGACTGCCCGCTCGCGGTCCGTCAGGCCACGCCCGGGCGGTGGCGAGAACTGCTCTCCGCCGATGCCGCCGGGAGGGCGGTGGCCGTTCGAGACGCCGGGTTCACCGAGATCGCGCCCGGTTCGGTGACCGTCATCGCCGAGGTCATCCGGGCCCAGGAGGACACGTGAGCGCTGCGGTACCGCCGGAATGGGTGAAAGCTCTTGATCTGCAACCCCATCCGGAAGGCGGCTGGTTCCGGGAGACGTGGCGGAGCGACGTCGTCGTGCCGTCGGCGTCGCTTGCCGACGGCTATACCGGCGACCGTGCCGCCGGCACGGCGATCTACTTCGTCCTCATGCCGGGCGACGAGTCGGCGTGGCACACGGTACGCGGCGCCGAACTGTGGCTGCACCATCGAGGAGCGCCGGTCGAACTCGATCTCGGCGGGGACGCCGATGTCCCCGGTGACCCGACGACAGTTCTCGTCGGACCCGACATCGAGGCCGGTCACCGACCCCAGGCGCTCGTGCCGCCGGGCGTGTGGCAGCGTGCACGGCCCGCCGGGGACGAGCCGTCACTAGTCAGCTGTATCGTCGTGCCCGGGTTCGACTTCGAGGACTTCCGGCTGGCCTGACGGTCTGCCCTCGGATCTCGGTCAGCCGGCGGCGACCGGTGAGTTCACCGGCGCGAGGTGGCCGAAGGTGCCCAGCCACACGTCACGATCGGGCGCCAGCGACGCGACGATCAGCTCGTCTGCGTCGGCGTGCCCGGCGAACCACGAGAGGTAGTCGCGCACCTCGCCCGGCGTCCCGACACCCGAGTACGTCAGCATCTCGTCGATCTGGCGTCCCTGCGGCATCGAGAGGATGGCGTCGGCTTCCTCGTCGGTGAAGGTCCGGCCGCGGCCGTAGAGCAGCGACACGCGTTGACGTTTCGCGATCTGCAGCTGCGCCTGCGCACGGTCGGCGTCCTCGTCGGCGATCGCTCCGACACCCGCGATGACGTAGGGCTCGGCGAGGACCTCCGACGGCCGGAACTCGCGGCGGTACAACGCCACGGCCTCGGTGAGCGCCTGCGGCGCGAAGTGGGAGGCGAAGGCGTACGGAAGTCCGAGGGCCGCGGCGAGCTGCGCGCCGAACAGCGACGAGCCGAGGATGTAGAGCGGCACGTGGGTGCCCGCGCCCGGGGTCGCGCGAACGCCTTCGACACGCGACTCGTCGCCGAGGAAGGCCTGCAGCTCCAGGACGTCGTGCGGGAACCGCTCCGCGGAGGCGTGGGTGCGGCGCAGGGCCGCGAAGGTCTGCTGATCGCTGCCGGGCGCGCGCCCGAGCCCGAGGTCGATGCGCCCGGGATGGAGTTCGGCGAGTGTGCCGAACTGCTCGGCGATGGTCAGCGGGGAATGGTTCGGCAGCATCACGCCGCCGGCGCCGAGACGGATGGTCGAGGTGTGCGCGGCGATGTGTGCGATGAGCACCGCCGGTGCCGACGACGCGATGGCCGACATGTTGTGGTGCTCGGCGTACCAGATCCGGCGGTAGCCCCACTTCTCCGCGTTCTGTGCGAGATCGACACTGGCGGACAGGCTTTGCGCGGCAGTCTCGTCACGACCGATCTGCGCGAGATCCAGGATCGACAAGGGGAGGTTCGAAGGGGTCACGACGATGTTCAATGCGGCCGACGCCCCGGACTATTCCCGCCGTCCGGTCTGCCGTGAGTCGAACGGGTCGACCATTCCCTCGTGGTGCAGGATGGGGGAGTGACCGAATCCGATCCCGACCTCCTGATCGATTTTCGCGACGTCGCCGTCGTCCGGGGCGGCAAGACTCTCGTCGGCCCGCTGTCGTGGCAGGTGGAACTGGACGAACGCTGGGTGATCATCGGACCCAACGGCGCGGGAAAGACGACACTGATCCGACTGGCCGGGGCGGAGATCCACCCGACGTCGGGCACCGCCTTCGTGCTCAACGAGAAGCTCGGCCGGGTCGAGATCCGCGAGCTGTCGACCCGGATCGGGGTCTCGAGCCCGTCGCTGGTCGATCGAGTGCCGCCGGAGGAGATCGTCAGCGACGTCGTCATCTCGGCGGGATATGCGGTCCTGGGGCGGTGGCGCGAGAGCTACGACGCCGTGGACCGTGCGCAGGCCGTCGAATCGCTGGAATCGATGGGTGCCGAGCACCTCGCGGACCGTCGCTTCGGCACGCTGTCCGAGGGCGAGCGCAAGCGTGTCGTGATCTCGCGCGCGCTGATGACCGACCCCGAACTGCTCTTGCTCGACGAACCGGCCGCCGGGCTCGACCTGGGTGGCCGCGAAGAACTCGTCGATCGTCTCGCCCGCCTCGCCGCCGACCCCGACGCGCCGGCCATCGTGCTGATCACCCACCACGTCGAGGAGATCCCCGAAGGTTTCACACATGCGATGATCCTGTCCGAGGGTGGCGTGGTGGCCCAGGGGCTGCTCGAGGAGGTACTCACGAGTGAGAACCTCACCGCCGCCTTCCGCCAGCAGATCGTTCTGGACAAGGTCGACGGCCGGTACTTCGCGCGGCGCCGGCGCCGTGCGGGTGGCCACCGTCGAGCAGCAGGAGGTAACTGAATGACGTCGACACAGCAGCAGGGCCCGGACATCGTGTCCGCACCGTTGCGGGATGCCGCGACCGTCGTGCTCGTCCGCGACGCTGCCGACGGCATCGAGGTCTTCCTGCAACGCCGCGTCAAGCAGATGGCCTTCGCGGGGGGAATGACGGTGTTCCCGGGCGGCGGCGTCGACAAGCGGGACGCCGACGCCGACCTGGCGTGGACGGGTCCCGAGGCCACCTGGTGGGCCGGGCAATTCGGCAGCGACGCCGAGATCGCCCAGGCCCTGGTGTGCGCGGCCGTCCGCGAGACGTTCGAAGAGTGCGGCGTCCTGCTCGCGACCGATGCCGACGGCGCCTTCGCCGAACCGGAGGGACTGGCCGAGGATCGGCAACGCCTCGTCGAGAAGTCGTTGTCGTTCGCGCAGTTCCTCACCGCGCGCGGACTGACGCTGCGTGCCGATCTGCTGCGTCCGCTCGCGCACTGGATCACCCCGGTGAACGAGAAGCGACGCTACGACACCCGGTTCTTCCTGGCCGCGATGCCCGACGGACAGCATGCCGACGCCGAGACCACCGAAGCCGAGGTCGCCCGGTGGGTGAACGCCCGCGTCGCGATCGATTCCTGGGCCGCGGGCCAGCACTTCCTCATGCCGCCCACGTGGTCGCAGCTCAACTACGTCTCGCAGTTCTCGACCATCGACGAACTGCTCGACGCCGAGCGTGTCATCGAACCGATCCTGCCGAACGTGACAGCCGGCGCCGGGCTGGCCGGCCTCGGTTTCCCGGGCTCCGACGAGTACTTCCGGACTCTCGGCGATCAGCAGCCGCCCGAGATCACGCTCTGACCGGACGCGCTGTCAGGTTGAGGGCGCCAGAGCCCCGGCGGCGTTCGTCCGTCCGCCGAACAGCATGACGATGTCGCGGATCGGCGCCTCGACGACCTCGCCCGTCCCGGCCGCGAAGTCGCAGTCGGTGGCCACGTAGCGTCGTCCCTCGTTTCGGCGACGTGCGTGGAACGGGAAACCCGTCGACCACAGGTAGTCGGCGCACGCCGTCGCGGCGTCGGTCGGCATCGGCCGGTCGAGTCCGAGCGGGACGGCGATGTCCTGCCCGTGCAGGAGCGAATCCAGTAGCGGCGCCATGGGAGTCGTCCCGATCGGATGCCGACGCGAACCGACCATGGCGCGCAACTTCGAGGCGGCCTGATCCGCCGTGGTGTCGTCGCGCAGCGCGAGTTCGCGGATCATCGTGTTGAACCGGAAGCCGTATCGGCACGCGGCGATCATCGCTCGTGCCGGTGAGGTGTGGGAGTGGGTGAGGTGGACCGCGACGTCGCGCACCGTCCACGCGTCGCACAGCGACGGGGTGGCGAGTTGCTCGGGCGTGAGGGTCTCGATCAGCGCGGCGAGTTCGAGTCGTTGCTCGTCGATGCGCTGCCAGATGAGGTCGGTGTCCATCGGTCGCTCCCGCCGCACAGATAGTCAGGTTCCCTGACTGATATTAGTCAGGTTTTCGTACTAAAGTCAACGACGTGTCCGACCCGGAGATCGCCGTTCTGATGTTCATCGCCCATCGCGCGACCGAGCGCCGAGTGTTGGCACGGATCGCCGAGGAAGGGGCCGACGACATCACTCCGGCGCAGTCCCGGGTGCTACAGCGGCTGGCACCCGAACCCATGCGGCTGACCGATCTCGCCGAGCAGGCGGGTGTCACCAAGCAGACCGCGGGCGGCATCGTCGACCAGCTCGAGGCGGCGGGCTACCTGACCCGGGTGCCGGACCCGTCCGACCGTCGCGCCCGGCTGGTGACGCTGAGTGAGCGGGGCGTTCACCTGTGCGAGGTCGCCGCGCGAGAGGTCGAGGCGCAGCAGCAGGAGTGGCGCGAGCATCTCGGCGACGCCCAGTTCGCCGCCCTGGAAAGGGCATTGCGGTCGTTACGCGACGTCACCGATCCATATCGATGATCTCGGCGTCCTCGTCGGTGCCGATGTCGTCGCGGTCGGCCCAGTCGATGAGGGTGTCGAGTCGGTGCGCGACGTCGTCGATCTCCGCGTGCAGGTCTCCGAGTTCGGCGAACCGGGCCGGCACGGTGGCGATGGTGAAATCGTCGGGTTCGATGTCGTCGATCTCGGCCCAGGTGATCGGCGTCGACACGGTGGCCCGCTCGTTGCCACGCACGGAGTAGGCCGACGCCATGGTGTGGTCGCGGGTGTTCTGGTTGTAGTCGACGAAGACCGCCGCCGGGTCGCGGTCCTTGCGCCACCAGGTCGTCGTCACGTCGTCGGGCGCCCGACGTTCGACCTCCCGGGCGAACGCGAGAGCCGCACGCCGGACCTGCGGGAAGCCCCACTCCGGCGCGATGCGGACGTAGATGTGCAGCCCGCGACCGCCCGAGGTCTTGGGGAACCCGCGCATACCCAGTTCGTCGAGCACTTCTTCGACGACGTGCGCCACGCGCCGGATCCGGGGGAACGTGCAGTCGGGCATCGGGTCGAGGTCGATACGCCACTCGTCGGGCGACTCGGGGTCGTCGCGTCGTGAGTTCCAGGGGTGGAACTCGACGGTCGACATCTGCACCGCCCAGATCACCGATGCCAGTTCGGTGACGCACAGTTCGTCGGCGGTGCGGCCGTACCGCGGGAAGTAGATCTCGGTGGTCTCCAGCCAGTCCGGCGCACCGGCGGGGATGCGCTTCTGGTGGACCTTGTTGCCGCTGACGCCCTTGGGGAACCGGTGCAGCATGCACGGACGGTCGCGCAGCGCACGGACGATCCCGTCGCCGACGGACAGGTAGTACTCGGCGAGATCGCGCTTGGTCTCACCGCGCTCGGGAAAGTAGACGCGGTCGGGACTCGACAGCCGGACGGTGCGGTCGCCGACCTCGAGCTCGATGGGATCACCTGCGGAACCCGACGTTTTCGCCATGACCGCCACTGTATGGCTCCGATGCCGGTGGGCGGCGGACTCCGGGCCGCGTCGTGCGTGCCGGGTCGTCGGCCTGGGTCGTCGGGCTGGGGCATCGATCGGACTTACCTACCGGTAGCCTTCGACCATGCCTGAGTTCGTGACCCTCGAGTGCTCCGACGCTCATCCGGGGGTCGGCACCATCCTGCTGCACCGGCCGCCGATGAACGCGTTGAGCCGGCAGGTGCAGGCCGAACTGGCCGCCGCGGCCGAGGAGGCCACGGTCCGCGCCGACATCAAGGCCGTCGTCGTCTACGGCGGCCCGAAGATCCTGGCGGCCGGCGCGGACGTCAAGGAGATGCGGGACGTCGGCTACGCCGAGATGAGCCGGGTGGCGGGTCGCCTGCAGAGCGATCTCGGCGCGATCGCCGCCATCCCGAAGCCGACCGTCGCGGCCATCACCGGGTACGCGCTCGGCGGTGGCCTCGAAGTCGCGTTGGGTGCCGACCGACGGATCGCGGGCGACAACGCGAAGCTCGGGCTGCCCGAGGTCCTGCTCGGTCTCATCCCCGGCGGCGGCGGCACGCAGCGGCTGGCACGTCTCATCGGGCCGTCGAAGGCCAAGGATCTGATGTTCACCGGCCGCTTCGTCGACGCCGCGGAGGCACTGGCGATCGGACTCGTCGACGAGGTCGTCGCGCCGGACGAGGTCTACAACGCCGCGCTCGCCTGGGCCGGACAGTTCGACGGCGCCGCCTCGGTGGCGCTCGCCGCGATCAAGAAGGCCGTCGATCAGGGGCTCGGCGTCGACCTCGACACCGGGCTCAAGATCGAAGAGCAGTTGTTCGCCCCGCTGTTCGCGACCGAGGACCGCGCCATCGGTCTGACTTCGTTCCTCGAGAACGGCCCCGGGAAGGCGGAATTCGTCGGCCGCTGAGCCGTCGTCGCCGCGCACCCTTCCACCACAGCATCCCGTCACCACGCACACAGGAAGCGATCATGACCACCGACGCCACACCGGGCACCGATCCCGCTCCCAATCCGCACGCCACCGAGGAACAGGTCAAGGCGGCCCTCACCGACACCAAACTCGCCCAGGTGCTCTACCACGACTGGGAGGCCGAGACCTACGACGAGAAGTGGTCGATCAGCTTCGACGAACGCTGCATCGACTACGCGCGTGGCCGTTTCGACGCCGTGGCCACCGACGAGCCCCTGCCGTACGGCCGCGCGATGGAACTCGGTTGTGGCACCGGCTTCTTCCTGCTGAACCTGATGCAGTCGGGTGTCGCGTCGAAGGGGTCGGTCACCGACCTCTCGCCGGGGATGGTCAAGGTCGCCCTTCGCAATGCGGAGAACCTCGGTCTCGATGTCGACGGCCGGGTCGCCGACGCGGAGAAGATCCCGTACGACGACGACACCTTCGACCTCGTCGTCGGACATGCTGTGCTGCACCACATTCCCGATGTCGAGCAGGCGCTGCGCGAGGTGCTGCGGGTCCTCAAGCCCGGCGGGCGGTTCATCTTCGCGGGGGAACCGTCGACGATCGGCGACTTCTACGCACGCTGGATGAGTCGCGCGACGTGGTTCGCCACGACGAACGTCACCAAGTTCGGTCCGCTGCAGGGATGGCGGCGCCCGCAGGAGGAGCTCGACGAGTCCTCCCGCGCGGCCGCGCTCGAGGCCGTGGTCGACATCCACACCTTCGATCCCGACGAGCTCGCCGGTATCGCGCGCGCGGCCGGTGCGCAGAAGGTGGACACGGCCACCGAGGAACTGGCCGCCGCGATGCTCGGCTGGCCGGTCCGCACCTTCGAGGCCGCGGTGCCGCCGGAGAAGCTGGGGTGGGGCTGGGCGCGATTCGCCTTCGGTGGCTGGAAGCGGCTGACCTGGCTCGACGAGAACGTGCTGCGCAAGGTCGTACCCCCGAAGTTCTTCTACAACGTCGTGGTGACGGGGACGAAGCCGCAGTAGGCGGTTCCGTCGTCAGGCCATGGGCTACTCCTTCGATCTCGACGACGTCGCGTTCCTGCGGTCGCGGCACGGCGAGAAGGCGCTCGACACGGTGGCCGGCCTCGAGCTCACCCCGTCGACGATGCTGGCCGACATCACCGAGGTACGCAGCCGATACGCGCCCCACGACGCCGCGCTGATCGAGACGGTGCAGTGTCGTAGGCGCGCCCGCTCGAAGCTGCGCGATGCCGAGGCGCTCCTGCTCACCGACGACGCCCTGCAGCAGGCGACCGCGTCGGTGGTCGCCGCGCACCGTGCGGCCGAAATCGCGGCGCGGTTTCCGGAATCGGTGGTGCACGACCTGACCTGTTCGATCGGGGCGGAGTTGCGAGAGCTGGTGCGCGCCAACGGTATCTCGGGTGTCATCGGCAGCGACATCGACCGGGTCCGGCTCGCGATGGCGCGTTCCAACGTGCCGGAGGCGACGCTGCTGGTCGCGGACGCGCTCACCCCGACCTCGACCGCGGACGTGCTCCTCGCCGATCCCGCGCGGCGATCGGATGCGGGCCGCATCTTCCGGCTCGATCAGCTGACCCCACCGCTCTTCGAGCTGCTGACGACCTATCCCGGTCGCACGCTCATCGTGAAATGCGCTCCCGGACTGGACCATCAGATGTTGCGAAACCGCTATGGCTTCGACGGCGAGGTCCAGGTCACCTCACTCGACGGCGGCGTGCGCGAGGCGTGCCTGTGGACGGGTCCGGGTGTGGAGCCCGGCCGGCGGGCCACCGTGCTCCGCACCCGCGCCGACGGAACCCTCGCCGAGGTCGAGGTCACCGACCGCGAAGACGACGACGTGCCGACCGGTGAGGCGGGGGAGTGGATCGTCGACCCGGACGGGGCGATCGTGCGCGCCGGGCTGGTCAAGCACTACGCCCGCCGGTCCGGGCTCTGGCAACTCGACCCGCAGATCGCCTATCTCACGGGTGATTCCGTCCCCGACGGCGCCCGCGGGTTCCGGGTGATCGAGCAGACGGGGGTGACCGAGAAGGCGCTCCGGAAGGCGCTCACGGCGCTCGACTGCGGCCCCCTGGAAATCCTTGTCCGCGGACTCGACGTCGACCCCGACCGGCTGCGGAAGAAGCTCAAGCTCAAGGGCTCCCGGCCGTTGTCGGTGGTGCTGACCCGGATCGGGCGCAAGGGTGTCGCGTTCATCTGTGAGCCGGGTGTCCGGTTCTGAACCCAACCCGACCACGCAGAGTGCGGGATCTGTATCGGTTTCCAGTACGAATCCCGCACTCTACGAACACCTACCCGAGATCGGCCTTGCTGTCGAAGAAGTACACCTCGCCGAGATTGGTCGCGGTCGCGATCTGTCCGGAGTAGGACACCGAGACGCCGGTCGCGAAACCGCGTGAATCCGGCAGCGGCAGAGTCCGTTTCGTCGCGCCGTCGGTCGTGGACACCTCGACCAGGGACAGGGAGTCCCTGCCGGGATCGCGGGCGACCGTCCACGCGGTCTGCTGCTGGGTCAGCGCGGACAGGCTCACCGTCGCCAGATCGGTGCGCTGCCAGACCTGTTCGGCACCATCGCCCCGATCACGCAGCAGGGTCAGCGGGGCGCCGAGCGAACCGGTCGGGATGATCAGGCCGTCCGGGGAGACGGTCATCGTCGCGAATCCGTGGCCGCCGATGTCGTAGGTCCACCGCGTCGATCCGTCCTCGGCGTTCAGGGCGACGATCTTGCCGTCGCGCGAGAACGCATAGAGGGTCGCGCCGTCGGCCGAGAGCGTCGGGGTCCCGATGACGCCGCTGGGGACGTCGGCCTGCCACGCAGTCCGGACTTCGCGGTTCCCGGCAACGGCGCCGTACTTCATCGCGCGGATCTGCGACGTCGCTGCGCCCTGGGGAAAGAAGTTGAGGAAGAAGCGTTCTCGTTCGGTGTCGACGGCAGCGGGGGCGGGGATCGCGCACTGCGGCCCGTTGCTCACGCAGTCGCCGAAGCCGCGGAGCGGTTGCGCGGGGTCGGCGTCGTCGCGCAGTCTCACCTCAGGCGCGAGGAGTTCGTTGCGCTGGGTGTCGATCAGCAGGATCTGACCCTGTGTGGTGGCGACCAGCACCTCGTTCGGGGCCGCGAACTTCGCCGACAGCGGTACCCCGATCACGCCGGCTCGCCAGCGGATGGCGCCGCCGGCATTGAAGGCGAGGAAGGTCGTCTCCTCGCCGAGATAGGGCTGGTCGTACTGATCGACGAGCATCGCGTTGATCTCGACACCGGCCCGCATGTCCTTGCAGAAGTTCTTGCGTCCGGAGCGGCTGTCGAGCACGAGCACGTTGCATCCCTGCGCCGCATTCGACGTCACGCCCACGTTCCCCTTGCCGGAGATCGTCACCGGCGCGGTGACCGGGCCGCCGGTCGGCCGTGTCCAGCTCAGCGTGAGGTCCTCCGGCACATCGGCATACGCGAAGTTGGCGTTGCCCGGGACACCCCCGTAGCTGGGCCATCCGACGCTCGGTACGGAGCGGACGTCGATGTGACCGTCCGAGCAGGCGGCGAGCGCCATCGAGCACACGGCCGTCAGCGCGACGAGCGGGCGGGTCAGCGCGGATCGGCGGCGTCGGGACACCTGCGGTCGTGCCAAAGCCATCCTGCTCCTCGTCGTCGTGCCCTGTTCTGCATCGTGTCCAGGCGCCGGGCATGCCATCGAACGGCACCTTCCGCGCCAGCAGTGAGCCTATCGTGCGCGAAAATCGCGTCGATTAGGGTTTCTGGTCATGACCACCATGTGGAATGCGTCGTACCGGTCCCGCCGGCGCGCCGGCCGACGCCGCGACCCCGACCAGGCGCGTTTTCTCACGCTGGACTCGCTGCGCTGGATCAGACGCAACCGGGCGTACACGCCGTGGTACCTCGTGCGCTACTACCGCCTGGCGCGGTTTCGCCTCGCCAATCCGCACATCGTGCTGCGGGGCATGGTGTTCCTCGGGCGCAACGTCGAGATCCACGCGACGCCGGAACTCGCGCGCATGGAGATCGGTCGCTGGGTCCACATCGGCGACGGCAACTCCATCCGCTGCCATGAGGGCAGCCTCCGCATCGGCGACAAGACCGTCTTCGGCTGCAACAACGTGGTGAACTCCTACCTCGACCTCGAGATCGGCGGTTCCACCCTCATCGCCGACTGGTGCTACATCTGCGACTTCGACCACAAGATGGACGACATCACGCTGCCGATCAAAGACCAGGGCATCGTGAAGGGCCCGGTGCGCATCGGGCCGGACACGTGGGTCGCGGCCAAGGTGTCGGTGCTGCGCAACACCATCGTCGGGCGAGGATGCGTGCTGGGCTCGCACGCGGTGGTCAAGGGCGTCATCCCCGACTACGCCATCGCGGTCGGCGCCCCCGCTCGGGTGGTCAAGAACCGGATGGACGACTGGGCCTCGAACGCCGCCGAACGCGCCGAACTCGAACGCGCCCTCGCCGACATCGAACGGAAGAAGGCCGCGGCCGAGCGGGACCCTTCGTGACGCCCTCCGCAGGCTCCGGGCTCCTCAGGGAGCAGGGGGCTATGCCTGGCCCGGGTCCCGTTCTGGCAGCGGGCGTTCCGGGATGTCGGGCCGTCCGATCGCGTGCCGGACCCGACGCTTCGCGGCGAGGTGCACGCTCGCGGTGCGCTCGGCGACCTCGGCCCACGAGAACTCCGCGGTGAGTCGTGCCCGCGCCCGCAGTGCTCGTTGCGCGGCCGCGCCCGGATCGGACAGCGTGGCCCGGACCGCCGCGGCCAGACCGGCGACATCCGCGGGCTCGAACGTCAGCCCGGTGTCCGGCTCGCGAACCGCCTCACCCAGACCCCCGGCCGTGGACACGATCAAGGGCACGCCGGTTGCCGCCGCCTCCAGCGCCACGATTCCGAACGGCTCGTAGCGACTCGGCAGCACGATGGCGTCGCAGCGGTGCATCAGCGTCACCAGCTCGGTGTGGTCGACCGGGCCGACGAACCGCACCGCCTTACCGACCCGATGCCTGCGCGCCTGCTCCATCAGCCAGTCCCGCTGGGTGCCGTCACCGGCGATCGTCAGCGTCGTACCCGGATGGCTGCGCCGGATCGGGGGAGCGCCGCGAGCAGATCCTGCACGCCCTTCTCGTATTCGAGCCGCCCCGCGAACAGCAGCTCGGCCGGACCGCTCGTCCGAGCGCGTTCGGCGAACGGCCACGTACGGATGTCGATGCCGTTGTGGATCACCGTGATGTCGGCGGCGTCGTAGCCGAACAGTCGGTTCACCTCGTCGCGCATCGACGCCGAACACGTGATGAGAGCGTCGGATTCGGACACCAGCCACCACTCGACCGAATGCACCTGCCGGTTCGTCCGACCGCTCACCCAGCCGCTGTGCCGCCCGGCCTCCGTCGCGTGGATCGTGGAAACCAGTGGCACATCGAAGAACTCGGCCAGCGCGATGGCCGGGTGGGCGACCAGCCAATCATGCGCGTGCACGACCTCCGGCACCCACCCCCCGCCGTGCAGAATCCGAAGTCCCGCCCGCACGAAGGCATGCCCCATGGCCAGCGTCCAGGCCATCATGTCCTGCCCGAACTCGAACTCCGGCGGGTCCTCGGCGACGGCCATTACCCGGACACCTTCGACGACGGTGTCCGTCGTCGGATGAGTCACCGCATCGGTCCCCGACGGACGCCGGGTCAGCACGACCACGTCGTGCCCGGCGGCGGCCATCTCGGTGGCGAGGTGATGGACATGCCGGCCGAGTCCGCCCACCACCACCGGCGGGTACTCCCACGACACGAACAACACCTTCATCGGATTCCCCCTCGACACCGACCCGGTCGGCGGTCAGAGCCGTGTGCAGCCGGCGCGCATCGAGTGCGGGAAAGAGATTGTCGGCACGCGCCCAGGCGGCGGCGAGCGTCTCGGCTGCGTCGTCGCGGCCCCGCATCGCCGCGTCGCTGATCTCGCGGGTGGCATGCGCATGCGTGTGAGCTCGCGACACAGCGTACTGCGCCGCGGTGTCCTTCGACACCATGAACGGCCAGTCCGAGGACACGGTCAGCAGCGCCTCGCGCACGATCTGATCGGCGACCCGGCTGCGTGCACTTCCTTGTTGCCGCAGCTTGGCGATCGCGTCGAGCGCCGTCTCGGTGACCTCGGCGTTCAGGTCGACCAGGTGCTGCACGGCCGGGCCGTTCCACACCCGCCAGTCCTTACCCGACCCCCACGACGACCTGGGGAGGTCGATGGGCGCGCCGACGAGCCCGGCCTGCGTTGCGCCCGCGAGTGTCCCGACGGTGACCCCGACCTCGGGCAGACGTCGCAGCACCCGATCCAGCCAGACCGGGCCCTCATGCCACCAGTGCCCGAACAGTTCGGTGTCGAACGCGGCGACCACCAGCGCGGGCCGGCCGATCTGCGCGGACTCGTCGACCAGACGCTGCCGCACATGCGCGACGAAGTCCTCGACGTGCCGGTCGACCACCGCGTCGACGCGCGCCGGGTCGTAGGGCTTCTTGTCCTTTCCGGACACGGTCCGGCCGGTGACCCGGAATCGCTTGAGCCCGGTCTCGTGGTCATAGGTGTGGAAATCCCGATAGGCGCCATGACCCGGATAGCCCGACTTCGGCGACCAGACGCGATAGCTCACCGTCAGGTCACGTCCGTAGGCGACGACGGCGCTGTCGCCGACGGGGCGTCCCAGCGCGGTGTCGCCGTGCAAGGCGGGCCCGTCGACCATGAAGTGGCGCACGCCTGCGCGGTCGTACTCCGTTTCCATCCCCGGCGCGAAGGCGCACTCGGGTGCCCAGATCCCGGTCGGATCGAAACCCCACCGCGCATGGGCGTCCGCGAGCCCCTCGGTCAGCGAGAATCGGCGCAGTCGCGGGTCGAGCAGCGGTGCGAACGGGTGGGCCAGGGGGCCGCCCAGGATCTCGACGACGCCGGTCGAGGCCAGTCCGCGGATCAGTGGCGACGCGCCGTGACGCCATCGGGACGCAAAGGTGTCCAGCGCGCGTTGGGCGTCGAGGTACTCACGGCGGCCCGCCGCGGCTCGGTCGGCGTCGCGGGACATCGCTGCCTGCGTGGCCCGGAGCTGCCAGTCGGCGAGCCACTCGTACATCGAAGACGCACAGTGCGGATCGTCGAGCTGCGCGGCCAGCACCGGCGTGATCCCGAGGGAGAGCTGGTCGGTGAAACCGTCGGCGGCCAGCCGCTCGAGCATGTCGAACAGCGGCAGGTAGGACCCGGCCCACGACTGATACAGCCATTCCTCGCCGACCGGCCAACGGCCGTGATTGGCCAGCCACGGCAGATGCGAGTGCAGGACCAGCGTGAACTGGCCCGGGACGGGTTCGGTGCGGGTGGTCACCCCTCAGCCCCGCAACGCGACGGCGAACAGGTCGAGCGAGTCGTCGATGTCGTACACGCCGGAATCGACGACATCGAAGTCCGCGGCGACCACGCCGGCGACATCCGCGGCCAGCTCGTCCGGCCAGGGCTCGCCGGCGAGCGCACGCTCGATCTGGGCGTCGATGAGCGAACCGCCCCATTTGGTGTCCAGGGCGCGAAGGCGCGGTCCGTGGACGACTCCCCACATCGCGTCGATCACGAAACCGCCGTCGAGAAGCAGTTCGGTGAGTTCGGCCGCGTCGAGCTCACGGGTGTGGAACGGGTTGAGCGGTGTGTCGCGACCGGGGGAGAAGGTGATGCGGTTGGGCGTCGACATGAGCAGGACCCCGCCCGGACGCAGCACGCGGTGGCATTCGGCGACGAATCGCGGCTGATCCCAGAGGTGTTCGATGACCTGGAAGTTGACCACGATGTCGACCGAGGCGTCGGCGAGGGGGAGGTCGACGAGGTTGCCCTGGTGGACGACGAGCTGGGGATAGCGGCGTCGGGTGTGTTCGACCGCGGCGGCGTCGTAGTCGACGCAGACCACCGACGACGCCCCGGCGTCGGCGATCATCGCGGCGCCGTACCCCTCGCCGGAGCCGGCTTCGAGGACGTCGTGGCCCGCGCACCGGTCGGCGATGTGGCGGTAGGCGATCTCGTGGCGCCGGAACCAGTAGTTCTCGGCGGGAATCCCCGGGACCGTCCGCTCGCCGGTCAGCGCCAATTGCTGGTCGGTGTCGAGCGCCTCGAGACCAGTGGTTGCCGTCCCGCGCGACGATCCGAGGTCTGCGTCAGTCATCTGACAGAGAGTAGGGCATGCCCCGGGGACCGCCGGGGCCGTCGTACCGAGCGAGCGAACGGTAGCGTGCATTGTGTGAGGTAGTCGATGTTTAGTGGAAACATGGGAGACGCTAAAGTGGTGGGGACCCATGGCCTTACCCGCCGGTAAGTTGCCGAACCCGATGCAGGAGGTCGACGTAGACCCATGACAAACATTGTCGTACTGATCAAGCAGGTTCCCGACACATGGTCCGAGCGCAAGTTGTCCGACGACGACTACACCCTGGACCGTGAGGCCGCCGACGCCGTCCTGGACGAGATCAACGAGCGCGCCGTCGAGGAAGCGCTGAAGATCAAGGAGGCCGACGGCGGTGAGGTCACCATCCTGACGGCGGGTCCCGAGCGCGCCACCGACGCCATCCGCAAGGCCCTGTCCATGGGCGCCGACAAGGCGATCCACATCAAGGACGACCTCATGCACGGTTCGGACGCGGTCCAGACCGCCTACGTGCTGGCCCGGGCGCTCGGCACGGTCGAGGGTGTCGAGCTGGTCATCGCCGGCAACGAGGCCACCGACGGTCGCGTCGGCGCCATCCCGGCCATGATCGCCGAGTACCTCGAGCTCCCGCACCTGACCCACCTGCGCAAGCTGACCCTGGAGGGCGAGACCCTCAAGGGCGAGCGGGAGACCGACGACGGCATCTTCCACATCGAGGCCAGCCTGCCGGCCATCGTCAGCGTGAACGAGAAGATCAACGAACCGCGCTTCCCCTCCTTCAAGGGCATCATGGCCGCCAAGAAGAAGGAGGTCACCGTCCTGACCCTCGCCGAGATCGACGTCGAGGCAAGCGATGTGGGCCTGGAGAACGCCGGCTCGGTCGTGACGGCGAACACCCCGAAGCCGCCGAAGACCGCGGGCGAGCGCGTCACCGACGAAGGCGATGGCGGCACCAAGGTCGCCGAGTACCTGGTCGGCCAGAAGATCATCTGACCTTCTCCACGCAGACCACCGGCGAACCCCCAGACATTCAGGAGAAAACCACCATGGCAGAAGTACTCGTTCTCGTGGAACAGGACGCCGAAGGCGCCCTGAAGAAGGTCACCAGCGAGCTCATCACCGCCGCCCGCGCACTCGGCACCCCGTCGGCGGTCGTCGTCGGCAAGCCCGGCTCGGCCGACGGCATCCTCGACGGACTCAAGGAGGCCGGCGCGGAGAAGATCTACGTCGCCGAGTCCGACGATGCGGGTAGCTACCTCATCACCCCGCAGGTCGACGTGCTGGCCTCGATCGCCGAGACCGCCTCGCCGGCCGGCATCCTCGTCGCGGCCACCGCCGACGGCAAGGAGATCGCCGGCCGCTTGGCCGTGCGCCTCGGCTCGGGCGTCCTCGCCGACATCGTCGACGTCAAGGAAGGCGGCGTGGGCATCCACTCCATCTTCGGTGGCGCCTACACCGTCGACGCCCAGGCCAAGGGCGAGGTCCCGGTCTTCTCGATCCGCCCCGGCGGCGTCGAGGCCGCTCCGCAGGCCGGCGCCGGCGAGCGTGTCGACGTCGAGGTCCCGGCTCAGGAAGAGGGCGCGGTCAAGATCACCAAGGTCGAGCCGAACGTCGGCGGCGATCGTCCCGAACTGACCGAGGCGTCGATCGTCGTCTCGGGTGGTCGCGGTGTCGGCAGCGCCGAGAAGTTCTCCGTCGTCGAAGAACTCGCCGACGTGCTCGGTGCCGCCGTGGGCGCTTCGCGCGCGGCCGTCGACTCCGGTTACTACCCCGGTCAGTTCCAGGTCGGTCAGACCGGTAAGACCGTGTCGCCGCAGCTGTACGTCGCCCTGGGCATCTCGGGCGCCATCCAGCACCGCGCCGGCATGCAGACCTCGAAGACGATCGTGGCCGTCAACAAGGACGAAGAGGCCCCGATCTTCGAGATCGCCGACTACGGCGTCGTCGGAGATCTGTTCAACGTCGCGCCGCAACTGACCGAAGAGGTCAAGAAGCGCAAGTGATCATGAGCTGATCAACTGCAGAATCCGGTGACCCCCGACTCCCCGTCGGGGGTCACCGTGCGTTCGGGGGTCGTTCACCCGCAGGTGGCCGTGGCGAGGCCTGTTCATCCGGTGGCGGCCCGAGTTCATCGAACCCGCACCGACACGACACGCTGCGGTGGTTCTGCCGATGCCCGGTCTCGTTTCCATTCGAGTCATGAACGCCATGCAGTCGCCAGTCCGCACCAGCCATGTCGCGCGCGCTCGGTTCTCGCGGGCCGTGCCGACGACCCTGCTCACCGCAGGACCCATCCGGGTCCTCGTGTCCGACGATCCCGCCGACATCGTCGCCGCCCAGGAACTGCGGTATCGCGTCTTCGCCGACGAACCCGGCTTCTCCAACCGCATCGGTGACGCGGTCACCGGACGGGACGCCGACCGGTTCGACGCCTTCTGCGAGCACCTCATCGTCCGCCACGCCGACGACGGGGTCGTCGGGTGTGCGCGCCTGCTCTCCCCGGCGCGGGCGATCGCCGCCGGCGGCTGGTATTCGGCCACCGAGTTCGACCTCCGCGAGATGAACGACATCGTCTCCGCCACCGTCGAATTGGGTCGGGCGTGTGTCCACTCCGAGTACCGCGACGGGTCGGTCACCGCGCTGATGTGGGCGGCGCTGCTGCAGTACATGGACGACGCCGACCTGCGATACCTGATGGGCTGTGTGTCGGTGCCCCTGCACACGCCGGGTGAATGGCTGCCGGGGTCGTCGCTGCGCGCCCTGCGCGATCGTCTGCGGGACGACCACCAGGACCCCGAGCGACGCGCCCACCCGCTGGCACCGGCGCGCATCGGCGGACGCCTGCTCGACGACATCGTGCCGTCCGACACGGTCGCGATGCCGGCGCTGATGCGTGGATACCTCCGCCTCGGCGCCCGCATCTGTGGCGAGCCGGCGGTCGACGACGTCTTCGACGTCGCGGACTTCCTGACCCTGCTCGACCGCGAAGGGGCCAACAAGCGGTACCTCGACCGGCTGCGATCGAGTGCCCGACGGCTGGGTTCGGCCCGCGCGGATGCCACGCCGGAGCCCGGGGGCGCGGCACGATGACCGCCCTGCTGGTCGGTCCGGTCGGACCTCGCTCCGAGCGTCCCCGACGCGAACACGCCGCGTGTCCGCCTGCCCGCCCGGCCGGCGCGCTCGCGCACCCGTGGTTCCCGATCAGCACCTGTGGCGACGGTTGCATCGGTGCACCGCGGGCCGGGCGGTTCGACGCGGTCTTCGGCGCGACGATCGTCGCGTGGCGTCTGTGCCGACTCGTCGTGGTCGTGGTGTGGATCGTCTGGGCGGCGCTGACCACCGGGGCGGTGGCGCGGCTGCGTCGTCGTCCGCCGCGTCCCCTGCGTCGATCCGCGTCGGGTGCACTGCTGGCGGCCCTGGGCATCGCCGTCCGCGTCGAGGACCGGCGCGGTGGCCCGACCCGCGCCGGACTCGTGGTCGCCAATCACATCTCGTTCCTCGACGTCTTGGTGCTCGCGCTGATCAGCCCTGCTGACGTAGTGGCCAAATCCGATGTCGTCGGGATGCCGGTGGTGTCGTCCCTCGCGCGCCGGTTCGGCGTCATCGCCGTCGATCGCGGCACGCTCCGCGGTCTGCCGGGGACGGTCGGCGACGTGGCCGGGCGGCTGCACCGCGACTCGTCGGTGATCGTGTTCCCCGAGGGCACCACGTACTGCGGCCGCTCGGCCGGTGCATTCCGACCGGCGTTCTTCCAGGCCGCGATCGATGCGGACGTGCCGGTCGTGCCGGTGAGGTTGCGTTTCGTCGGCAGCGATGGGACCACTGCGACGGCACCGAGTTTCATCGGCGCCGACACCCCGGCCGACACGCTGCGACGGGTCCTGCGGGCGCGTGGTCTCGTCGTCACGATGGTCATCCACCCGCCCGAGGAACCCGGCGCAGATCGTCGCGAGCTGGCGCGTCGGTGTGAGCGCGTCGTGGCGGGGCGATTCCCGGGCGCGGAAAGTGACATCACCCGTTCCCTGATATAGGTTTCTCCGGTAGCCGTCCGCAGCTCTGCGGACGATCAACCGCGTACCTCCAGGAGGCCGACGATGACGTCCACTCAGACCCGAGAAGCCGCGCGCGCCAAGTTCTTCGAACTCCGCGACGTCGACGGCCGGGTCGACGACGCCGACCTAGACACCGTGTGGGCCGGGCTGTCGCCGCTGCGGCCCGAGGAGATGCTCGGCGCATGGAAGGGCGGCGAGTTCACCACCGGGCACGCCATCAACGGCGCGCTCGCCAAGGCCAACTGGTTCGGCAAGACGTTCACCTCACGCAGCGACGTCCAACCGCTGGTGTGCCGCGACGAGAACGGCAACCTCTACTCCAACACCACACTCGGCAAGGGCGAGGCCAGCCTGTGGGCGATCGAGTTCCGCGGCGAGATCACCGCATCGATGATCTACGACGGTCAGCCGGTCATCGACCACTTCAAGCGCGTCGACGACACCACGGTGATGGGGATCATGAACGGCAAAGGCGGAGTCATCGACGGCCGTCACTTGTACTTCTACCTCGAGCGGGTCTGAGACGGGCTGTCGTTCCGCGTCCGATCGCGGAATTTGTCGGCGACCTACGCGCGTTTATCCTTGCTAGCGATGCCCGTGCCAAGCCGACCGCCCGTGAAGGCGCCTGTCTACCTCGATCACGCCGCTTCGACGCAGATGCTGCCCGAAGCCGTCGAGGCGATGACGGCCGTCTTCGCGCAGCCGGGTAACGCCTCGTCGCTGCACGGATCCGGTCGCACCGCACGTCGTCGGCTCGAGGAGGCCCGCGAGGCCATCGCCGCGGCGGTCGGTGCCCGGCCCTCCGAGGTCGTCTTCACCGGCGGCGGCACCGAGGCCGACAACCTGGCGGTCAAGGGGATCTACTGGGCACAGCGGAACGCCGACCCCCGCCGTCGCCGGATCATCACCTCGGCGATCGAACATCACGCCGTCCTCGACCCCGCGCAGTGGCTGGCCGAGCAGGCCGGCGCCGAGCTCGTCCTGCTCCCGGTCGACGCCGACGGTGTCGTCTCGCCCGCCGACCTGCGCGCGGAGCTCGAGGAGCACGCCGCCGAGACCGCTCTCATCTCGCTGATGTGGGCCAACAACGAGGTCGGCACGATCCAACCGATCGCCGAGCTCGCCGCGGTCGGGTCCGAATTCGGCGTCCCGGTGCATTCCGACGCGATCCAGGCCGTCGGCCATCTGCCGGTGGACTTCGCCGCGAGCGGCCTCTCGGCGCTCAGCCTGACCGCCCACAAGTTCGGCGGGCCGCAGGGTGTCGGCGCCCTGCTGCTGGGTCGCGATGTCGGGTGTGTGCCGCTGCTGCACGGCGGCGGCCACGAACGCGACGTGCGCTCGGGAACCCAGGACGTCGCCGGTGCGGCCGGCATGGCCGCCGCACTGTCGTGGTGCGTCGAGCACCTCGACGAGAACACCGCGCACGTCCGCGCCCTGCAGACCCGGCTGACCGACATTCTCCTCGGCGTCGACGGAACGGTGCGCAACGGTGCCGACGGCGATCGTCGCCTCCCGGGGAACGTGCACGTGTCGTTCGCCGGTTGCGAGGGTGACTCGCTGCTCATGCTTCTCGACGCCAAGGGCGTCGAGTGTTCCACCGGATCGGCCTGCACCGCCGGGGTCGCCCAGGCCAGCCATGTCCTCCTGGCGATGGGTCTGGACATGGCCGACGCGCGGTCGTCGCTGCGGTTCTCCCTCGGCCACACCACCACCGAGGCCGACATCGACGCGGTCGCCGCAGTCATCGACGAGGTCGTCGACCGGGCGCGGGCGGCCGGACTGGTCTCGGTCCCCGGCGGAAGGATCTCCTGATGCGCGTATTGGCAGCGATGAGCGGCGGCGTCGACTCGGCGGTCGCCGCGGCCCGGGCGGTCGAGGCCGGTCACGAGGTGGTCGGAGTTCACCTGGCGTTGTCGACGGCTCCGGGTGCGCTGCGCACCGGTTCGCGCGGATGCTGCTCGCGCGAGGACGCCTCCGACGCCCGCCGGGCCGCCGATGTCCTCGGAATCCCGTTCTACGTCTGGGATTTCGCCGACCGGTTCAAGGACGATGTGATCGACGAGTTCGTCGAGGCCTACGCCGCCGGACGCACCCCGAACCCGTGTCTGACGTGCAATGAGAAGATCAAGTTCGCGGCCCTCGCCGACAAGGCGATGGCGCTCGGCTTCGACGCGCTGGCCACCGGTCACTACGCGCAGCTGACCGACGGCGAGTTGCGACGAGCGGTCGACGCCGACAAGGACCAGTCGTACGTGCTGGCCGTGCTGACGCGTGATCAGCTGTCGCGGGCGATGTTCCCGATCGGTGACACCCCGAAGTCCGAGATCCGGGCCGAGGCGGCCCGGCGCGGCCTGGCCGTCGCGGACAAGCCGGACTCCCACGACATCTGCTTCATCCCGAGCGGTGACACCCGCGCGTTCCTCGGAGCCCGCATCGGTGTCCGGCCGGGCGCGATCGTGGACGCGACGTCGGGCGAGCGCCTCGCCGAGCACGACGGGGTCCACGGTTTCACCATCGGGCAGCGCAAGGGCCTGGGGGTCGAGGCGCCGGCCGCCGACGGCAAGCCCCGCTACGTCACCGAGATCGACCCGGATTCGGGAACGGTGACTGTCGGGACGGCAGCCGATCTGCAGGTCTGGGGCATCACCGCGACGCGCGCGGTCTGGACCTCCGGGGTCACTCCGGACGAACCCTTCGACGCGATGGTGCAGGTGCGAGCCCACGGCGGGCTCGCGCCGGTGCGCGCGACCGCCACCACGATCGACGGTGAACCCGCCATCGACATCGCGCTGCAGGAGCCGCTCACCGGCGTCGCCCGCGGTCAGGCCGCGGTGCTGTACCTGCCCGATGCCCGACGCGGCGACCAGGTCGTCGGGTGCGGACGCATCGCCACCACCTCATCGCAGCCGACTGTCGTCGCATCTCGGTGACCGGAGCGGCACTGCCCACCGGAGTGGGCACCGGCGTGGGGTCGATGCCCGGCACCGACGCACGTGCGGCCGCCGCGGTGGTGAACGGGGAACTCGATCTCGCCCACCTCGTCGAACTGCCCGCGCGAGGTATCGGTGCGGATCTGATCGGCCGGATGGCGGCGATCCTCGTCGACCTGCCGATGGACACCGCGACATGGGGTTACCGGCTGGCGCAACGCCACTCCCGCCTGGCCCGACGCGCCGCGGACCTGCTTGCCGAGGACCTCGACGTCGTCGAGGAACTCTGGGAGACAGCGGGTTTCATCGGTACCGGCCGCATCTTCAAGGTGCAGGTGGCCGGTCCGTTCACCACCTCGGCATCTGTCGAGCTGACGAACGGGCAACGAGTCCTGAAAGACCACGGAGCCGTCCGCGACATCGTCGAGTCGACGGCGGAGGGTGTGCGCGAGCACGTCGCCGAGGTGGAACGCCGACTTGGTGCGCGCGTGGTGGTCCAGATCGACGAGCCGATGGTCGGCCAGGTCATCGACGGCACGGTGAAGCCACTGACCCGCTTCGACCCCATCCGGGCGATACCGGCGGTCGAGGTGGCTCGCGCACTCACCGATCTCGTCGACCACGTCGGCGTCCCGGTGGTCTTGCACGATTGCGGCACACCGCGGTGGGACCTCCTCGAACATCTTCCCGGGGTTGCGTATTCGATCGACATCACCACACCGTCGGCGACCGATCTCGACGGGATCGGGATGCTCGTCGACCGCGGCGGCGTCCTGCTCGCAGGTCGTGTGCCGTCGACCGCGCCCGATCGTCCGCTGGCCGCCGAACACGTGGCGACCGAACTCGCCGCGCTGACCGACCGCATCGGGCTGGACCGCAAAGTGTTGTCGGACAACGTGATCGTGACGCCGACCTGTGGTCTGGCCGGGGCATCGACGAAGTGGGCCAAGACGGCGCTGGCGATCACCGCGGAGGCCGGTCAGCTGCTCGGCAGCGATCCCTCCGCGCTCTGAAAACCCCTGCGGGTCCGACGTCGCGGACCTATTCTCGTCGGTATGCCGCACCCGATCATGTTCGACGACGCGGATCCCTATCTGGGCCGCATACGGGAGATCGCGCTCGCGCTGCCCGACGCAACCGAGGTCGTCGCGCACGGTCGCCCGACCTTTCGCTGCGGCAAGATGTTCGGCAACTACGGCGGTGGCGTCAAGGGCAGCAAGGTGCGTCACGATCAATCGATCCTGGTCCTCGCCGACGACTCCGAGCGGCCCGCGCTGCTGGACGATCCGCGGTTCTTCCTGCCGGCCTACCTCGGGCCGGCCGGCTGGGTGGGGCTGATCCTCGACGCCGAGACCGACTGGGACGAGGTCGCCGAACTCCTCGACACGAGTTACCGCCAGATCGCACCCAAACGGTCGGTGGCGAAGCTCGGTCCGTTGTGATCGTCGGCGCGGAAACTCCCGCGGTCCCGTCTCCGTCCCGCTGATCGGATCCGATCAGCGGGGAAGCAGTACCGCGCGAATGAGGCATCGGTTGACGAGCTGGGTCTGTCCCACCACTCCGATACCCTCGGAACGTGGCAGATACAACGGAGTCGGGTCAGCCGGTCACCGAGCAGTCGGGGCCGGAGGCGGACCTGCGTGAGGAGTGGACCGCGCTCGCCGAGGAGATCCGCGAGCACCAGTTCCGCTACTACGTGAAGGACGCGCCGGTCATCACCGACGGCGAGTTCGATCTGCTCCTCCGACGCCTGCAGGCGCTCGAGGACGCGCACCCCGAACTCGCGGCCGCCGACTCACCCACCAAGCTCGTCGGGGGCGGCTTCTCCACGGCGTTCTCCGCGGTGGACCACCTCGAGCGAATGATGTCGCTGGACAACGTCTTCGACCACGACGAGATGCGCGCCTGGGTCGACCGCGTGGTCGCCGACGCCGGCGCCCGGGCCGACTTCCTCTGCGAGCTCAAGATCGACGGCGTGGCCCTGGCGCTGGTCTACCGGAACGGGGTTCTCGAGCGAGGTGTCACCCGTGGCGACGGACGCACCGGTGAGGACGTCTCTCTGAACGCGCGCACCATCGATGACATCCCGATGCGCCTGACCGAGTCCGCGGAGTACGCGATTCCCGAGGTCCTCGAGGTCCGTGGCGAGGTCTTCTTCCGGGTGGAGGACTTCGAGGCGCTCAACGCCTCGCTCGTGGCGGAGGGCAAGCCGCCGTTCGCGAATCCGCGCAACTCGGCCGCCGGCTCGCTGCGGCAGAAGAATCCGCAGGTCACGGCCCGTCGCAAGCTGCGGATGATCTGTCACGGGATCGGGCACACGGAGGGCTGGCGACCGGAGTCGTTGCACGACGCCTACCTGGCGCTCGGGGCCTGGGGTCTGCCGGTGTCGACCCACACCACCAAGGTGTCCGGCGCCGACGAGATCATCGACAAGATCGCCTACTGGGGCGAGCACCGTCACGACGTCGAGCACGAGATCGACGGCATCGTGGTCAAGGTCGACGACGTGACCGTGCAGCGCCGCCTCGGTTCCACCTCGCGGGCGCCGCGGTGGGCGATCGCCTACAAGTACCCGCCCGAGGAAGCCACCACCAAACTCTCCGACATCCAGGTCAACGTCGGACGCACGGGCCGGGTCACACCCTTCGCAGTTCTCGAACCCGTGCTCGTCGCCGGGTCCACGGTCTCGCGCGCGACCCTGCACAACGGTTCGGAGGTCAAGCGCAAGGGTGTGCTGATCGGTGACACCGTCACCATCCGCAAGGCGGGGGACGTGATCCCCGAAGTCCTCGGGCCGGTCGTCGATCTCCGCGACGGCACCGAGGTGGAGTTCGAGATGCCCGAACTGTGCCCGGCCTGCGAGACGCCGCTGCGGCCGGAGAAGGAGAGCGACGCCGACCTCCGCTGTCCGAACCAGGAGAGTTGTCCGGCTCAGTTGCGCGAGCGGCTCTTCCACCTGGCCGGTCGGGGTTCTTTCGACATCGAGGCGCTAGGCTACGAGGCCGCGTCGGCCCTGCTGTCGGCGGGGGTGCTCACCAACGAGGGTGACCTCTTCTCGCTGACGGCCGAGGACCTGATCCGCACGGATCTGTTCACCACCAAGGCGGGGGCGCTCTCGGCCAACGGCAAGCGGTTGCTGGCGAACCTCGACAAGGCCAAGGACGTGGCGCTGTGGCGCGTGCTGGTCGGGCTGTCGATCCGCCATGTCGGGCCCACCGCCGCCCGCGCCCTCGCCACCGAATTCGGTTCCCTCGAGGCCATCGAGGCCGCCGACATCGACCAGCTCGCCGGCGTAGAGGGGTTGGGAATGACCCTCGCCCAGTCGATCCACGACTGGTTCACCGTCGACTGGCATCGAGACATCGTCGAGAAGTGGCGCGCCGCAGGCGTTTCCATGGAAGACGAGCGCGACGAGTCGATCCCGCGGACCCTCGAGGGCAAGACGATCGTCGTGACGGGTTCGCTGGTGGACTTCTCCCGTGACGGGGCCAAGGAGGCGATCCTGCAACGCGGCGGCAAGGCGTCGGGTTCGGTGTCGAAGAAGACCGACTACGTGGTGGTGGGGGATTCGCCGGGCACCAAGGCCGACAAGGCCGAACAGCTCGGCGTGCCGGTGCTCGACGAGGACGCGTTCAAGAAGTTGCTGGAGACCGGCAGCCCCGAGTGACCGTCGATCAGCCCAGAGCGGACTCGAACGCGCGGAAGGCACGCTGGTCGAAAAGGACGAAACGGACCTCCTCGATCGAGGTCTCCGGCAGCGTGGCACGCACCGTGTCGACCGCTTTGCGGGCGCCGTCGTTCATCGGCCAGCCGTAGACGCCGGTCGAGATCGCCGGGAAGGCGATGGTGGTGGCACCGAGTTCGGTTGCGACGCGCAGTGACTCGCGGTAGCAGGAGACGAGCAGGGATGAGCGGTCCTCGTCGTAGGAGTGCACCGGTCCGACCGTGTGGATGACCCAACGTGCGTCGAGGTCTCCCGCCGTGGTGGCCACGGCCTCGCCGACAGGTAGTCCACGTTCGTAGGTGCCCGCCCGCAGCTCCTTGCACTCGGCGAGGATCGCCGGGCCGCCCCGCCGGTGGATCGCGCCGTCGACACCGCCGCCGCCCAGCAGTGTGGAGTTCGCGGCATTCACGATCGCGTCGACCGACTGTGTCGTGATGTCGCCCTGTATCAACGTGATGGACGTCATCAGACCATGATGCCTCCGGATCGACCGGCTGTGGCTAACTCTCGGCGCGCAGCACGGTACTGACGATCCCGGCGAGATAACCGAGTCGGGCGACCTCCGACGGCCGGAAGTCCGGTCCGCCGATGCGTCCGAGCAGGATCGCCCTCGACTCCGATCCCAGGGGAGCCGCCGCGAGACGGGTGTCCATGTCCTGCCAGGCACCGG
Source organism: Gordonia hongkongensis (assembly GCF_023078355.1). Lineage (NCBI taxonomy): Bacteria > Bacillati > Actinomycetota > Actinomycetes > Mycobacteriales > Gordoniaceae > Gordonia > Gordonia hongkongensis. The sequence goes on along the minus strand of NZ_CP095552.1, from coordinate 3,567,768 downwards.
GCACCCAGTCGCCGTCGGCGTCCAGCTCGACGGCTCTCTCGAGCGGTAGCCAGTCCGCCCTGGTCAGCGGGGTCTCCGGGGCGCCGGACGAGCCGAAGAGCTGCAGCACGCCGCCGCTGGCCGGTGTGACCACCATCGCCCAAGAGACGCGCAGGACGCGGGGCGCGTTGTCCACCAGGATCTGCAACCGGTCACGTCCGGCAGTGGCCACCTGATCGACCAACTCGAGTTCACGATGGGTGTCCAGCACGCCCGAGTAGGGGCGGATCGAGTCGACACGGACGCCGTTGACCTTCTCGGCCGCGGTGATCAGGCTGTCGGGCAGCGCCCCGGGCGCCACCTCGACGACGAGGTCGTCCACGGCGTAACCGTTGCCGCGCTCGACGACCTCGAGGGACAGGATGTCTGCGCCGACCGAGCCGAGCTGCACGGCGAGCACGCCGAGGCTGCCCGGCCGGTCTTCGAGATAGACCCGCAACAGGTAGGACACGTGCGACATTCTCGCACCCACGCGCGGGCGGCGCGCAGTGCACGGCTGCCAACCGGTGGCTGGGGGAAGCGGTCGTCGCGGGTTCCCATAGTCTGGAGACGTCGCCCAGACGCCGACACGACATCGGTCGACGACACGGCGGGGACGACGAGACCCGAACGAACAGTGATGGAAGGAAGGACGCTGCGGTGGCTGGCGAACCGAAGTCCATATCGCGCAACGAAGTCGCGCATCTGGCGCGTCTGTCGCGCCTGGCGTTGAGCGAGGACGAACTCGATGTCTACGCCGAGCAGCTGGACTCGATCCTGACCCACGTCGCGTCGGTGTCGGAAGTGGCCGCCGACGACGTGCCCGGCACGGCCCACCCGGCCGAACTGGCGAATGTGCTGCGCCCCGATGTCGTCGTCCCGGGTCTGACGACCGACGCCGCGCTGTCCGGTGCACCGGCCGTCGAGCAGGACCGTTTCGCGGTTCCGCAGATCCTGGGAGAAGAGCAGTGAGTCCCGATTCCAGCGCCGCCGCGCCGCGTCCCGACGGTGATCTGACCGGATTGTCCGCCGCCGAACTCGCCACCCGGATCGGTGCCCGCGAGGTCAGCTCGGTGGAGGTCACCCAGGCCCACCTCGACCGCATCGCCGAGATCGACGACCAACTCGGCGCGTTCCTCCACGTCAGTGGCGCCGAAGCGCTGGTCGCCGCGAAGGCCGCCGACGACGCGATCGCCGCCGGGGACGCCCCGTCGGCCCTCGCGGGTGTACCGATCGCCCTCAAGGACGTCTTCACCACCACCGACGCACCCACCACGTGCGGCTCCAAGATTCTCGAGGGTTGGGTTCCGCCCTACGACGCCACGGTCACCGCACGCCTGCGCGCCGCGGGCATCCCGATCCTGGGCAAGACCAACATGGACGAGTTCGCGATGGGCAGCTCGACCGAGAACTCCGCCTACCAGCTCACCCGGAACCCGTGGGATCCCAGCAAGATCCCGGGTGGTTCGGGGGGTGGCAGCGCCGCCGCGCTGGCCTCGTACCAGGCCCCGCTGGCGATCGGTACCGACACCGGGGGCTCGATCCGGCAGCCGGCCGCGGTCACCGCGACGGTCGGCGTCAAGCCCACGTACGGCACGGTCTCGCGCTACGGGCTCGTGGCGTGCGCCTCGTCGCTCGACCAGGGCGGCCCGTGTGGCCGTACCGTCCTCGACACCGCGATGCTGCACGAGATCATCGCCGGGCACGACCCGCGGGACTCGACCTCGATCGATGTGCCGGTGCCCGACGTCGTCTCGGCGGCCCGCGAAGGGGCCGAGCGGGATCTCGCCGGCGTCCGGATCGGTGTCGTCACCGAACTGCAGGGCGAGGGTTACCAGTCCGGCGTGCTCGACTCCTTCCACCAGGCCGTCAAGCTCCTCGAGGAGCGCGGCGCCGAGGTGGTCGAGGTCAGCTGCCCGCACTTCACCTACGCGCTGGGCGCCTATTACCTCATCCTCCCGTCGGAGGTGTCGTCGAACCTCGCGCGGTTCGACGCGATGCGCTACGGACTGCGGGTCGGCGACGACGGCTCGCATTCGGCCGATGAGGTCATGGCTCTGTCCCGGGAGCAGGGATTCGGTCCAGAGGTCAAGCGCCGCATCATGATCGGGACCTACGCGTTGTCCTCGGGCTACTACGACGCCTACTACGGTCAGGCGCAGAAGGTGCGCACCCTGATCGCGCGTGACTTCGCCACCGCCTTCGAGAAGGTCGACGTGCTCATCTCGCCGACCACGCCGACCACCGCGTTCCCGATCGGGGAGAAGGTCGACGACCCGCTCGCGATGTACCTGTTCGACCTGTGCACGCTGCCGGTGAACCTCGCCGGCATCGGATCGATGTCGGTGCCGTCGGGGCTGTCGGTCGACGACGGCATGCCCGTCGGGCTGCAGATCATGGCGCCCGCCCTGGCCGACGACCGGCTGTACCGCGTGGGAGCGTCGTACGAAGCGGCTCGGGGGCCGATCGTCTGACGACCGGGGCGGCGTGCCGTCCTCGGTGCACGCCGTCGCGGGGCTGTCAGTTCCGCATCGGCTGCGGCGGTCCGGACTGTTCCGACCCGTACCGGTGGCCGACCCCGGCCGCACCGTCGAGTGCGCCGAGAAGGTCGATGCTTGTCTGTACGAAACTGACCACGGGTAGCCACGGCGCCGACGGGACCCGCGGACCGCGGATGTGGGTGTCCTCGGTCGCGCGGTGCGGCCTCCACAGTCCGGCGGGTGACCAGCGCACGACGGGGTCGCTGGAATTGGCGAGAACCGTTCGCGAGGTGCGGGAATCCGGAGCGACGGTGCCCGCCGGCGGCGCGACCAGCACGGTCTCGTCGAGCAGAGCGGGGCGCTCGTTCTCCAGCCATACCCGGGCGGCGTCGGCGCCCACGGCACCGAGACTCTGCCCGTAGAGGATCACCCGCGGACGTTCGCGGTCGGGAACACCGTCGAGGACGCCCGCCAGTGCCGACACCACCGCGATCGCCGAGTCCGCCGATCGGGAGCGGTCGGACACGAAGGCCTGCCACGACGGCACGTCGTCGTAGGGGAGTGCGAGAACCCGGACGTCGCCGGCGAACCGGCTCTCGAAACCGTCGACCGCTGCCGGGTCGATCCATCCCGATCCGGTCGGCACCGCGACCACGACCGCCCGCGTCGACAGTCCGCCCGAACGCGTCCACGTCCGCACGAGTTGTGCAGCGGCGCGGTCGAATCCATCGGTGCTCAGCTCCCCGCGGGCCAGGACGTCCGAATGCGTCGCCACCGTCGTCGACGACGCCGGCACCGGCTGTTCGTCGGCGCCGGCGTCGGCGGGTGCCAGCAGTCCCGCAGTGAGGGCGACTGCGCCGGCCGCGAGCAGAGCGCAGCTGCGCGGGACGGCGACGATCGCCAGGACGAGGACGGCCGGCGGGATCGTGGCCGCCGCGCCCCACCCGAGCCCGACGGGGGCGACGTCGACCGCCGCACGGATGAGGTTCTGCCACCAGACCGCCACGCCGACCGCGCATCCGAGGATCACCAGGCAAGAGCAGAACACGACGCGCCGTGCCTGGTCGTCCGGCTGTCGCCGGCTGCGCCGGGCGACGATCATCCCGATGATCGCACCCAGGGCGCCGAATGCCGCTGTCACGATCGCGGTCGTCGTCGCGTCCCGGGGCAGCGTGCCCGGATAGACCGCCATGAGGTAACCGAGGGTCACCGCGACACTGATCGTGGGATGCGGCCACGATCGGAACGGGCCGTCACGCAGCCAACGGGCGTCTCGGTACTTCGTCATCGCCGCACCTCGCGCTCGTCGGGATCGACCAGGGCGCGCTCGACGGTCGTGCGGACCAAGGCCGACAACGACTCGCCCCGGGCCGGGGGACCGCCGTACTGCCGCCACGTGTTCCACGCCAACCCGATCCGAGCGCCATGCGTGGCAGTCGTGCAGGCAGCTGTCCGGCAGGAGGCGTACATCCGGTCGATCAGCATGCGGTCCAGCGCGATCCGGGCCCAGGCGCCGAGCGGTTTGCCGTTTCGCTGCGCCGCCCGCAACAGGTCGTAGCCGAGATCGTGGGTGCGGCACAGGGACGTGAAGTGTTGCGGCAACGGGACTGGCGACGAGCAGTCTCCATCCGGGTCGATCGGGTATCCGTCGACGATCCGCGGGGAGTACCCCTGCGCCACGACGAAGGACGGCGGAAGGGACGCCAGTGCGGTGGCCGGGTGCGGTCCCACGAGGGCGACGACCACGGCCGCGTAGGGATTGGTCGCATCGGCCGCCGGCGCCGTCACCGCCGGGCTCGATGCTGCGAGGAGAGGGCCCGCGACGGCGTGTGCCGTCGAGACCCACTGGCCGGTGACGAGTACGGCCAGGGTGAGCATCGCCGCCCACCACCGCGACCGTCGTCGGCGAGTGGTTGCGGAGAGATCGCGGTGCTGGTGTAAGACGTTGTCCGACGGAAGCTTTCGGATGTTCTCTGATCCGGTCATGTCATCGACGCTATGAGTCCGGATCCGGCCGGCACATCGCTCCGCGGGACCGGCCGCGGTCGTCCCCAGGCCGGTTCGTCGACGCCGAAACGCTACGACGGTATCGGGTCGTCTCCCTCGGAAGTATGAGGTCTTCGAGCGGTCGGCGAGCCTAGGGTGAGGGCATGTTCGGATACCGCAAGAAGCTCCGCGCGGTGGGGGCGTCCTCACTCGAATGGGCCTCGACCGCCCCGGTGGCCCAGGACCCCGCGGTGCGCCACTACTTCTCGTCGCGCCTCAACTGGTTCTTTCTGTTCGTCGCACTGGTCATGTACTCGGTTGCGTGGCCGACGCTGCCGATCACCCACTCGATGCCGGTGTTCGTGCTACCCGTGGTCGCTGCCTTCGCGGCCCTGCCGATCGCCCTCGCGTGGTCGGCCCCGTTGCTGGGGTGGGCGATCTCGGTGGTCTCCGCCCAACTCATCGGCATCGTCGTCCCGACCCGGGGCGGGTGGGAGCTGACGATCCAGGTCACCCACCTGATCGAACTGCTGGTCCTCACGTTCATGGCCTTCCTCAAGTGCCCGCTGCGATGGATTCCGGTGGTCTGGGTCTCGACGTCGATCGTCATCGCCTTCGCCGTGCAACCGACCGCGCGCGTCGGGTGGGTCTTCGGGATCTCGGTGCTCGCGGTCGTGGTCGCGTTGCTGCGCGGACTGATGGCTTCGCGCCGGCAGTTGGCGGTGCGCACCGAGCAGACCGAGGCCGCCGAAGCCGAGGCAGCCGTACTCCAGGAGCGGGCGCGAATCGCCCGGGACCTGCACGATGTGGTCGCGCACCGGATGTCGATGGTGGTGGTGATGTCACAGACCGCCAGATATCGCCTGCCGGATGTGAGCCCTTCTGCCGCAGCGGAATTCGACGCCATTGCGGAGGCGGCACGTACGTCCCTCGACGAGGTCCGGCAGTTGCTCGGGGTCCTGCGCGTCGAGGGTGCGGATGCTTCGGCGGCACCCAATCCCGGATTGGCCGAACTCGATTCGCTGATCACCGAGACACGCCGCGCGGGTGCCGAGGTCGTGCTGGACCTGGCCATCGACGCCGACGACGTCGGTGAATCGGCCGCGCTGGTGATCTATCGGATCGTGCAGGAGTCGCTGGCCAATGCCACCCGGCACGCCCCCGGCGGGCGTGTGGACGTCGAGGTGACGCACGGGGAGGGCGATCTCGTCGACGTCGCCGTGGTCAACACGGCCGCGACCGCTGAACCATTGCAGATCGGTGGGAGCGGAGTGGGTATCCCTGGGATGATCGATCGCGCTCAGGCGGTGGGTGGTTCGCTGGTCGCCGTGCCGACCCCGACCGGCGGATTCGCGGTGCGGGCTCGCATCCCGGCGACGCCGCGGCGGGACGTGCTCGTCCCCGAGTCGGTCGTGACCTCCACGGGTTCCGGTGAACCGTCGTCACGACGACGGTAGCGTGACGGCGTGCCGATCACCGTAGTCATCGCAGATGACCAGGCCATGGTGCGTCAGGGCTTTTCGGCGCTGCTCGCCGCGCAACCCGACCTCTCGGTCCTCGGCGATGCCGCCGACGGGGTCGAGGCCGTCGAGGTGTGTCGTCGGGTGCGTCCCGACGTCGTGCTGATGGATGTGCGGATGCCGCGCAAGGACGGACTGTGGGCCGCGGAGCAGATACTCGCGTCTTCTGCCGAACCGCCCACGCGCGTGTTGATGCTGACGACCTTCGACATCGACGACTACGTGTACGAGGCGCTGCGCATAGGGGCATCGGGATTCTTGCTGAAGGATGCGCCAGCCGATGAGCTGGTGCGAGCGGTCCGCGTCGTGGCCGCGGGTGAGGCGTTGCTGGCACCGTCGATCACACGGCGGCTGATCACCGAGGTCACCGCCAGGCGCCGGCGGCCGGCGCGGGATCAGAAGCTCGACACGCTCACCCCACGGGAGCGCGAGGTGCTCGACCTGGTGGCCGACGGCAAGTCCAACGCCGAGATCGGCGCGGACCTGTTCGTGACCGAGCAGACGGTGAAGACCCATGTGAGCAGTCTCCTGAACAAGCTCCGGCTCCGGGATCGGGCGCAGGCCGTCGTGTTCGCCTACGAGAACGGCATCAAGTGATTTCGCGACCAGCGCCGGGCTCGCCGGGGCACTAGATTGGGGTTGCTCGGGCAGGTTGACCGATGACGACAGGGAGGGTGGTCTCACCAGTGGCCAAGAGGTTCGGCATTCTGACGTCCGGGGGAGACTGCCCCGGACTGAACGCGGTCATTCGCGGCGCAGTGCTCAAGGGTGAGACGGTGTACGGCCACGAGTTCGTCGGCTTCCGGGACGGCTGGGCCGGACTGGTCTACGGCGACATCGTCGAATTGAACCGGTCGACGGTCCGCGGCCTGTCGAACCAGGGCGGCACCATTCTCGGCACGAGCCGGTTCGGTCCCTACTCCGAACCCGACGGCGGTCCCGAGAACATCAAGAAGGTGCTGAAGAACCTCGAGATCGACGGCGTGATCGCGATCGGCGGCGAGGGCACGGCGGCGGCGTCGAAGCGGTTGTTCGACGACGGCATCAACATCGTCGGGGTTCCCAAGACCATCGACAACGACATCGCCGCCACCGACTACACCTTCGGGTTCAACACCGCGGTGGAGATCGCGACCGAGGCCATCGACCGCCTCCGCACCACCGGCAACTCGCACAAGCGGTGCATGGTCCTCGAGGTCATGGGTCGCCACGCGGGCTGGATCGCCCTGCACTCCGGGATCGCCGGCGGCGCCCACGTCATCCTGATCCCGGAGAACCCCGAGAGTCTCGACCAGATCTGTGCCTGGGTCACCAGCGTCAAGTCGCGCGGGCGTTCGCCGATGGTCGTCGTCGCCGAGGGGTTCAAGCTCCCGGAGATGAAGGAGGCGTACTCCACCAAGGGCCTCGACGGTTTCAACCGTCCCCGACTCGGTGGTGTGGGGGAGGTGCTCGCCCCGCTCATCGAGGAGCGGACCGGGATCGAGACCCGGGCCACCATCCTCGGCCACATCCAGCGCGGCGGCGTGCCGTCGGCCTACGACCGGGTGCTCGCGACCCGCATGGGGATGGCGACCGCCGACCTCGTCGCCGAGAAGGGCTGGGGGCAGATGGTCGCGCTGCACGGCACCGAGATCGCACGCATCACCTTCGACGAGGCACTTGGTGAACTGAAGACGGTGCCGTTGGATCAGTACAAGGAGATCCGGGTCATCTTCGGGTGAGATCGCGGCCGCGCGTCAGACGACAGGCGACACCGCCGACGCAACCGGTTCGCGAGGGATGATGATCCAGAGCGCCAGGTAGATCAGCACCTGGGGGCCGGGAAAGAGGATCGACAGAACGAACAGGACGCGGATGAGCGTCGGATCCCACCCCCAGCGCTGGGCGATGCCGCCGCAGACGCCGCCCAGCCACGAGTTCGTGCGCGAGCGCATCAGGCGGGGGCCGGTGCCGGCGGGTTGTGGGGTGGTCATCTCGTCCTCCTGTGTGGATTGTGGTCCGGCGTCGTTCGCCGGTGACATCCACGCTAGGAGCGGGTCCGGCTCCCGGCATCGGTGATCACCCTGAACGTGCCCCTGGGATATCGCCGCATAAACTGGCCGCTATGACTTCCGCAGCCGTCGACCTGTTGGACTACGACGAGGTGCTTGCCGCATTCGATCCGGTGATGGGTCTCGAGGTGCACGTCGAGCTGGGCACCGCGACCAAGATGTTCTGCGGGTGCCCCACCGAGTTCGGCGCCGACCCGAACACCCAGGTGTGCCCGGTGTGCATCGGACTGCCGGGCTCGCTCCCGGTCGCCAACGCCAAGGCCATCGAGTCCGCGATCCGCATCGGCCTCGCGCTGAACTGCTCCATCCGGCCGTCGAGCGTCTTCGCGCGGAAGAACTACTTCTACCCGGATCAGCCGAAGAACTACCAGATCTCGCAGTACGACGAGCCGATCGCCTACGACGGTTTCCTCGACGTCGTGCTCGGCGACGGCACCACCTGGCGGGTCGAGATCGAGCGCGCCCACATGGAGGAGGACACCGGCAAGTCGCTGCACATCGGCGGCTCGACGGGTCGAATCCATGGGGCGAGTCATTCGCTGCTCGACTACAACCGCGCGGGCGTGCCGCTCGTCGAGATCGTGACGCGGCCCATCGAGGGCGCGGGGGAACGCGCGCCCGAGGTGGCCCGGGCGTACGTGTCGGCACTGCGTGATCTGCTCAAGTCGCTGGACGTGTCGGACGTGCGCATGGACCAGGGCTCGATGCGCTGCGATGTGAACCTGTCGCTGAAGACCAAGGACGCCACCGAGTTCGGTACGCGCACCGAGACCAAGAACGTCAACTCGCTCAAGAGCGTCGAGGTGGCGGTTCGCTACGAGATGCGCCGTCAGGCCGCCATCCTGAAGGCCGGAGGCGAGATCGTCCAGGAGACGCGGCACTTCCACGAGACCGACGGCACCACGTCGGCCGGGCGCCGCAAGGAGACCGCCGAGGACTACCGCTACTTCCCGGAGCCGGATCTGCCTCCGGTGCAGCCGGATTCGGCGTGGATCGAGGAGTTGCGGGCGAACCTGCCCGAGCTGCCGTGGCTACGTCGCGCCCGCATCCAGCAGGACTGGGGAGTCTCCGACGAGGTCATGCGTGACCTCGTCAACGTCGGCGCGGTCGATCTCATCATCGCCACCGTCGACGCCGGGGCAGCACCCGAGGCGGCGCGCGGCTGGTGGGTGTCCTTCCTTGCGCAGCAGGCCAATTCTCGCGGAGTCGAACTCGCGGACCTGTCCATCACGCCGGCGCAGGTCGCCGAGATCATCGGGCTGGTCGACGAGGGCAAACTCACGACCAAGCTGGCGCAGCAGGTCGCGACCGCCGTCCTCGACGGTGAGGGTGAGCCCGCTCAGATCGTCGCCGACCGCGGCCTCGAGGTGGTTCGGGACGACTCCGCGCTCCAGAAGGCGGTCGACGACGCGCTCGCCGCCAACCCCGACATCGCCGACAAGATCCGCGGCGGGAAGGTCCAGGCCGCCGGCAAGATCGTCGGAGACGTCATGAAAGCGACTCGCGGACAAGCAGACCCGGCCCGCGTCAAAGAACTCGTCATCGCGGCCTGTTCCTGAGGCGGGCACAGCCCCTCTGCTCCCTGATCCGAAAGACGACACAACCATTGCTCCCTGAGGTGCGAGGAGCGCCAGCGACGAGCCACGAAGGGCCTGGTGAGACAGGTTGCGGAGCCCTTCGTGGCTCGCTTCGCTCGCACCTCAGGGAGCAGAGATGTGGACGCTCAAGAGTGTTCTTTCACGATCCACGACGGCCGCCCGGCCGCAGTTACTGAGGTGCGGGGAGCGCACGCCGCCGGGCCGAGCAAGCGACGAAGGAGCGCGTCGAGGTCGACGAGCCTTGAAGGGCGCGTCCCGGTCACGTCCGGTCGTTGCCACCGCCGGAGGGCAGGAAGCGGAACACGCGATCGTCGGTGGGCTTCGCTGAACCCACCTCCTTGTTGACGGTCGCCACCTGCAGCAGCCCATTGGGGAGCGCGGCCATCCGGCCGAGGGCACCGTACCGCCGGTCGAGCACGACAGCAGGAGCGGTGATCGTCGGCTCCTCGCGAGTGGGCTCGTTGATGGCCTCGATCCGTTGGGTGCGCGTCGTCGAGACGAAGATGCTGCCGCCGGCGACCCCGCAACCCGCGATCTGCGGCCGGTCCGGCCACGTCCACAGCACCTTGGGCCCGCCTTCTTCGAGCACCTGCACGCGATCCTCGGTGGCCGTCTGGTCGGCGACGTAGACCGTCCCCGTGGAAGCGTTGGGACACAACGCCACCGACGACCCGAAGCCGGATGCGAGGATCGCCGGCCGAGGGCCGTCGCCAGAGGTGAACGATGTCACCAGCAGTACCTTGCCGGCGAGGGACGACGGATCGTCCGCGGCCGCGGGATTCCCCGCATTGCCGGTGGCGACGACGAGTTCGGTCGGCGACCGGAAGTACATCGCGCCCATGTTCCCGGTGGCGCCCTTGGGGATGCCGGTCAGGATCGGCTTGGGCACGTCTCCCGGTGCCAGGCGGACGATGCGGTTGTCCGACGGGGTCGTGATGTAGGCGTAGATCAACCGGTCCTGAGAATAGGTGGGGGAGTAGGCGAAATCGATCAGACCGCCGTCACCGGACGCATCGACCGGCGTCTCTCCCAGGGTCCGGGCAGGCCCGTAGCGTTTGGTTGTGATGATCTTGCCGGTCGTACGTTCGGCGACCACGGTGACCTCGCCCTGCTCGTCGCCGGGCATCACACCGCCGGTGGACGCGAGGCACGTCGCGATCACCGCGGGGTCGGGGTCGACGCACGGGCCGGTCGGTGGCGGTTGCGTCTCGCGCGGGGTCTCCGGCGGTGGCGTCGGTTCGGGCTGGCCGCTCGGCCGGTTGTTGGGGCTGAACGCACCCGCCTCGCGTTGATTGTCCTGGGCGCTGAAGTCCGCGCAGCCGCCGACCAGCACCACGACCGCCGTCAGCAACGTCACCAGCACTCGCCACCGGGCCCACACCCGGCGGTCCGCCGTCGCGGCTGAACTCGTCCGGGCATCGTCGCGCGTGCCCGTCGGGCGCCCCTTCCACATGCCGTCCACAGTAATGGTGCTCCGGGTGGCGGTGCCCCGAGCGTGGTGCCCCGACTCACCCCGTCGGGGTCCGGTGACCGCAGTCCGCGAGCCTCTAGAGTCGGGCGTGTGAGCGAACGCGACACGTCGGGCACCAGCGAGCGCGACACACCGGCGACGAGCCCCTACGACGAACCGACCGGACAGATCCCGGTCCCGGGCGGCGCGACCGGCGCACCCGGCACCGGACCCGGGGCGGGCAGTTCGAGTCCCGACGCCGGCCCGCCGACGCCACCCGCGGTGACCGACCGAGACGACTTCTACAACCGGCACGCCCGGCGGTCGCCGGCCCCCTACTCCCGGGTGGACGACCTCGACGACCTCGATCCCGGCGACGTCGAGACCCGTTCGGTCGCCGCTGGTCCGGCCGCGACTCCTCGGCCCGGCCCGGCGCCGACGCGACCGGTCGCGGCGACCTCACGGCCTCCCGCCGGAACGGGTGCACCGTCCGATGACGACTTCGAGACCGTACAGTTCGCCAAACAGCCCGGCCCCGCGCGCGTGCAGACCGCCGACGACGCGGTCACCACCCCGGAGCCCGCCCTGCCGCCGGTCGGCACCGCGCGCTACGACTTCGTCGATGACGACGACGATCTGATCTCCCGCGCCCGAGCGCACGACGCCGCGTCCGACACCGAAGTGCTCGACGACGAGCCGCGCGGTCGACGTCGGTTCGGGCGGCGCCGAACCGACGACGACACCGATGATCGGCGCGGTGCCGGGGCCGACGACGACCTCGAGGACGCGCTCGCGAAATCGCGGCGCGGCACCATCGACCTGGGTTTGCTGCTGTTGCGTGTTGCGCTCGGCGGCCTGGTCGGTGCGCACGGCCTGCAGAAGCTCTTCGGGTTGTGGAACGGTCCGCGGTTGAGCGGCTTCGAGTCCATGCTCGTCGACGCCGGCTTCACCGCCGACTACGCCCAGATCCTCGCCATCGTCGGTGCGCTGTCGGAGACGATCGGTGGACTGATGGTGATCCTCGGGCTGCTGACCCCGATCGGGGCGTCGGCGATCCTCGGCACCATGCTCGTCGCCGCGGCCTACAAGATGTCGATGGCCGATGGCTTCTCGTTCTTCGCCGCCGCCGGCGGGGTCGAGTTCGAGCTCTTCCTCGCGGTGGCCGCGGCGGTCGTCATCCTGACCGGCCCGGGTCTGTACTCACTCGACTATCCGCGGGGTTGGGCGCGACGGCCGTTCGTCGGCTCGTTCCTCTGGCTCATCGTCGGCGTGGCGGCAGCCGTCGCGGTCTGGGTCCTGGCCAACGGGAGCAACCCGCTCATCTGAGTCGGCACCGACACAGAACGCGGGGGACGTATCGGAATCCGATACGTCCCCCGCACTCTGTGGTGAGGAGTCAGTCGACCTGACGCACCGCGCCGCGGTCGGCCGACGTCGCGAGCTTGGCGTACGCGCGGAGTGCGGTGGTCACCGTGCGCTGACGGTCCTTCGGCTGCCACGGCCGTTCGGAGGCCTCCATCTTGGCGCGGCGCTCGGCGAGCACCTCGTCGTCGACCAGGACCTCGAGGCGGCGGGTCTTGACGTCGATGAGGATCGGGTCGCCGTCCTCGACGAGTCCGATGGCACCACCCGACGCGGCTTCGGGGGACATGTGACCGACCGACAGGCCCGATGACCCGCCGGAGAACCGGCCGTCGGTGATGAGGGCGCACTTCTTGCCCATCCCGGTGCCCTTCATGAAGGCTGTCGGATGCAGCATCTCCTGCATGCCGGGGCCACCCGCGGGACCCTCGTACCGCACGACGAGTACCTCGCCGGCCTGGATGGTCTTGGAGAGGATGACCTGGACGGCGTCTTCCTGGCTCTCGACGACACGGGCCGGGCCCTCGAAGTGCCACAGGTCCTCGTCGATGCCCGCGGTCTTCAGGACAGCGCCGTCGGGGGCGAGGTTGCCGCGCAGCACGCACAGACCGCCTTCGACGGTGTAGGCGTGCTCGAGGTCGCGGATGCAACCGCCTGCGGCATCGGTGTCGAGCGAACTCCACCGGTTCGACGTCGAGAACGGAGTGGTGGTGCGGACGCCGCCCGGTGCGGCGTGGAAGAGTTCGACGGCCTCGTCGATAGCCTTGCCGCCGCGGATGTCCCAGTCGTCGAGCGCTTGGGCCATGGTCGGGGTGTGCACGGTCGACGCGGTGTCGTCGAGCAGGCCCGCGCGGCGCAGTTCCCCGAGGATCGCCGGGATTCCGCCGGCCCGGTGGACGTCCTCCATGTGGTAGTCCGAATTCGGCGAGACCTTCGACAGACACGGCACGTTGCGGCTGATCTCGTCGATGACTCCGAGGTCGAAATCGGCGACCTCTCCCTCCTGCGCGGCGGCGAGGATGTGCAGGACGGTGTTGGTCGAACCGCCCATCGCGACGTCGAGGGCCATCGCGTTGCGAAACGCGGTCGGCGTGGCGATGTTCCGCGGCAGCACCGATGCGTCGTCGTCGCGATACCAACGTGTCGCCGCATCGACGACGACCGTGCCGGCGCGCGCGAACAGGGCGCGGCGGGCCTCGTGGGTGGCCAGCGTCGAGCCGTTGCCGGGCAGTGCCAGTCCGAGAGCTTCGGTCAGACAGTTCATCGAGTTGGCAGTGAACATGCCCGAGCACGAACCGCACGTGGGGCACGCCGACCGCTCGACCTCGTCGAGTCCGGCGTCGTCGACAGCACTGTTCGCCGACGCCGAGATCGTGGTGATCAGGTCCGACGACGGATGTGCGACATCGCCGACGACGACTGCCTTGCCGGCTTCCATCGGCCCGCCGGAGACGAACACCGTCGGGATGTTCAGGCGCATCGCGGCGTTGAGCATGCCGGGAGTGATCTTGTCGCAGTTGGAGATACACACCAGCGCGTCCGCGGTGTGGGCGTTGACCATGTATTCGACCGAGTCGGCGATGATCTCGCGGCTGGGCAGCGAGTAGAGCATGCCGCCGTGACCCATCGCGATGCCGTCGTCGACGGCGATGGTGTGGAACTCCCGCGGCACGCCACCGGCGGCCCGCACGGCCTCGGCCACGATGTCGCCGACGTCCTTCAGGTGCACATGCCCCGGCACGAACTGGGTGTAGGAGTTGGCGATGGCCACGATCGGCTTGCCGAAGTCGTCGTCGGTCATCCCGGTGGCGCGCCACAGGGAGCGGGCGCCGGCGGCTTCGCGGCCGACGGTGGTGGTACGTGACCTCAGAGCAGGCATGGGTTCCTCGAATCGATCGTGTGGCTCAGGCGGCCCGGCGCGATCGGACGTGCGGTGACGGACCGGCGCCGGACTCTTCGGCTCAACACCGCGACCCCGGGTGTGTTCCCACGGGCTGTGGCCGGGGGTGAAACTGTGTTGACGGGCGCCGCCTCGCTGAGGGTGGGCGTGAGGGAGCACCGAGAAGCAGGCTACTCCGCTGTGACGATGGGTAACAAAACCATTCGGGCGTGCGGGCCGGGCCGCGCCGGTGCCGTCCTCGGTCGGGGTCAGATCCCCAGCACCGTCTTGGCGATCGAGAAGTAGAGGAGAAGGCCGGTGGCGTCGCAGAACGTCGAGATGAACGGCGTGGAGAACACCGCGGGATCGACGCGGATCGACTTCGCGATCAGCGGCATCACGCCGCCCACGGTCGCGGCAAGGGTGCACACCGACAGGATCGTCAGGCCGATCACCACACCGATCTCGAGGCCGTAGACGAGTGCGGCGACGGTGAACCCGGCGAGTCCGAGTAGCGCGCCCATGGTCAGTCCGACGCGGACCTCCTTGGCGGCGACGCGGGCGACGTCGCGCGGGGCGACCTCGTCGGTGGCGAGTGCGCGGGTCACGGTCGTCGCCGCCTGCGAACCGGTGTTCCCGCCGATCCCGGTGAGCAGCGGGATGAACAGTGCCAGCGCGACCCGCTGCTCGAGGGTGCCCTCGAAGATCTCCAGCACGTTGACGGTGAGGATCGCCGACACCGCGAGCACGAACAGCCACACGATCCGGGCGCGCGTGATCGACAGGATGGACGAGAACAGGTACGGGTCGCGGAGGGGTTCACGCGCGCCCGCACGGGCCTCGTCGGTGTCCCGGGCCTGCTCGACGACGTCGACGGCATCGTCGATCGTCAGGACGCCGACCAGGCGGCTGTCGCTGTCGACGACGGGCATGGCGAGGATTCCCCGGTCCACACACCTCTGTGCGGTGGCCTCGGCGTCATCCTCGGCATGAGCGAACATCGGCTTGTTCATCAGGTCGTGGACGGGTTCGGCCGGGTCGGCCAGGAGGAGGTCGCGCAGGCTGACCACACCGCACAGCGAGCGAGCGCCGTCGAGGACGGGCACCGTGTAGATCGTCTCCGCGGCGTGTCTGCGTTCTCGCACGCGGGCCAACGCGTCGCCGGCCGGTTCGTCCTCTCGGGCGTGGACGAACTCGGGACTCATCCGACGCCCCACCGAACCGCGCGGGTAGCCGAGAACCACCGCGGTCATGTCGCGTTCGGCCGGGGTTAACTGCTGGATCAGCGACTTGGCGACTCCCGCGGGCAACTCGTCCAGCAACTCGGCGCGATCGTCGGGGTCGAGGTGGTCGAAGGCGGCGGCCACGTCCGCGGTGCCCAGATCGTCGATGAGGCGGCGCTGCGAGCCGGCCGACAGATCGTCGAACACCTCCACCGCGAGGTCCTTGGCCAGCAGACGGAACGCGACGCCACGGGACTTGTGGGGGAGCCGGTCGAGCAGGGCGGCGATGTCGCCCGCGGGCATCGCGGACAGCGTCGTCCCGACGTCTGCGAGGCGACCTGCCGAGATCAGTTCGTCGAGTTCACCGGCGTCGAATGTTCGGGTGTGCTCCACGGCCGCACTCTATCGCCGGCAGGTGGAGGCCTCTGAGACCGAGCGGAGTCGGATCCGTGCCGGAAACGAGGAGACCGTGACTACTCGGCAGAGCGGGCCGCCTCGAAGGGGTCCGGAATGCGGCCACCACTGACGAGCGACAACGCGGGAAGATCACGGAAACCGATGGCGGGCAGACGAACTCGACTGCCATCCGTCAGGACCGCACGCACCGAACTCCACTTCGGGAACTGCAGGCCGGCGATGTCGGACCAGGCGATCTCGGTGGTCGAGAACATCCGCACCGAGGTGAGTCCGTTCTCGGTGACCACGGTCCGCAACCGGTGGATCCACAACCAGACCAGGACCGGGACGATCAGGGCGAAGGCAAACCACGGGGAGGCGCCGACCAGGAGCACGACCACCAGCGCGGCCATCGGGACCGTGAAGTAGGCGGTCCGGTTGATACGGAACGTCACCGGATAGTCGAATGCGACGTCGTCGGCAGGGGTCGCGCTGGTCTTCGGGTCTACGGGGTCGGTGGAATCAGTCGGCACCGCTCCATTGTGCCAACCGGCCCCGAGGCCTCTCGCCGACGGGTTCGTCGCGCCGGACCGAAATCGAGGTGCGCAGACAACCGACTCGACCAGTGTTTTCCCAGATGGTGAGACGGCGTGGTCCGGAGTTTGACTCAGAACCGAACACAGTCCTACCGTGAACCCGTGATGCAGAACGGGATCCTCGTAGTAATCGGCTGGCGCGTCTTCGCCTGACCGGTCACCTCGCAGACCCCCAACCGGCATCGACGCGCCACCCTCGAACAGCGGAAGCTGTCGGGGGTTTTTTCATGCCAGGTACTTCCATCACCGATATCGGATTCCACAACCAAGATGAGGATCGTGCAGTGAGCGCACCAACAGCACGCACCGACGCCGGCCGCAACGAGCCGACGCGCAACGCAGGACTGCGGCAGCAGTCTCCGGCGGCGGGCAACCTCCGTGCGGTAACCCAGCACACCGTTGCTCCCGAGCGTGTCAGCGGCGCCCAGTCTGTGGTTCGTTCCCTCGAGGAGCTCGGTGTCGAGGTCGTCTTCGGCATTCCGGGTGGCGCGGTCCTGCCGGTCTACGACCCGCTGCTGGACTCGCAGAAGGTCCGCCACGTCCTCGTCCGTCACGAGCAGGGCGCAGGTCACGCCGCGACCGGGTACGCCCAGGTCGCCGGACGCGCCGGCGTCATGATGGCCACGTCCGGTCCCGGTGCCACCAACCTGGTGACCCCGCTGGCCGACGCCCAGATGGACTCGGTGCCGGTCGTCGCGATCACCGGCCAGGTCGGTCGCGCGCTCATCGGCACCGATGCGTTCCAGGAAGCCGACATCTCGGGTATCACGATGCCCGTCACCAAGCACAACTTCCTGGTCAGCCGGGCGATCGACATCCCGAAGACCATCGCCGAGGCGTTCCACATCGCCGAGAGCGGTCGTCCCGGCGCGGTCCTGGTCGACATCCCCAAAGACATCTTGCAGGCGCAGACCACGTTCTCCTGGCCGCCGCAGATCGACCTGCCCGGTTACCGCCCGGTGACCAAGCCCCACGGCAAGCAGGTTCGCGAGGCGGCCCGCATGATCAACGCCGCGAAGTCGCCGGTGCTCTATGTCGGCGGCGGTGTCATCAAGGCGAACGCGTCGGCCGAGCTGCTGGAACTGGCCGAGCTGACCGGCATCCCGGTGGTCACCACGCTGATGGCACGCGGCGCGTTCCCCGACAGCCACCAGCTGCACCTGGGCATGCCCGGCATGCACGGCACGGTGGCGGCGGTCGCGGGCCTGCAGCGCAGCGACCTGCTGATCACCCTCGGAGCACGCTTCGACGACCGGGTCACCGGACAGTTGTCGTCGTTCGCGCCGAACGCCAAGGTCATCCATGCCGACATCGACCCCGCCGAGATCGGCAAGAACCGGCCCGTCGACGTGCCGATCGTCGGTGACTGCAAGGCGGTCATCGCCGAGCTCACCGAGGCGCTGCGCGAGGAGCGGGCGACCAGCGGCTCGACTCCCGACATCTCGCAGTGGTGGTCCTACCTCGACAACCTGCGTCGGACCTATCCGCTGAGCTACGACCGTCAGACCGACGGCTCGATGTCGCCGGAGTTCGTCATCCAGGCCCTCGGCAAGGCCGCCGGCCTGGACGCGGTGTACTGCGCAGGTGTCGGCCAGCACCAGATGTGGGCCGCACAGTTCATCTCCTACGAGAAGCCGCGCACCTGGCTCAACTCCGGTGGTCTGGGCACGATGGGCTACGCGGTGCCCGCCGCCATGGGCGCCAAGGCCGCCGACCCCGACGCCGAGGTCTGGGCGATCGACGGTGACGGCTGTTTCCAGATGACCAACCAGGAACTCGCCACCTGCGCGATCGAGGGCATCCCGATCAAGGTGGCGCTGATCAACAACGGCAACCTGGGCATGGTCCGTCAGTGGCAGACGCTGTTCTACGAAGAGCGTTACTCGAACACCGATCTGTCGACGCACTCGCGGATGATCCCGGACTTCGTCAAGCTCTCGGAGGCGCTGGGCTGCGTGGCCTTCCGCGTCGAGCGCGAGGAGGACGTCGACGAGGTGATCGCGAAGGCGCGGGAGATCAACGACCGCCCGGTGGTCATCGACTTCATCGTCGGCAAGGACGCCCAGGTGTGGCCGATGGTCGCCGCCGGTACCGGCAACGACGAGATCATGGCCGCCCGCGACATCCGGCCGCTGTTCGACGACGACGAGTCGGCGTCGGGTCCGGTGGAGATCCACCAGGCGATGGATGGCCATCAAACGGTCGACAACGCGCCGGCCGATCGCGCAAACCAGAAGGACGAGCAGTGAGCACCACCCATACCCTCAGTGTCCTGGTCGAAGACCGACCCGGCGTCCTCGCGAGGATCTCGGCGCTGTTCTCGCGGCGCGGATTCAACATCGAGTCACTCGCCGTGGGCCCCACCGAGCTCAAGGGCATCTCGCGGATGACCATCATGGTCTCGGTGGAGGACTTCCCCCTCGAGCAGGTCACCAAGCAGCTCAACAAGTTGATCAACGTGATCAAGATCGTCGAGCAGGACCCGGCGAGCTCGGTCTCGCGCGAGCTGATGATGGTCAAGGTGCGGTCGGATTCGACGGTGCGCACCGAGGTCATCGAGGTGGTGAATCTGTTCCGCGCCAAGGTGATCGACGTCTCGCCCGAGTCGCTGACGATCGAGGCCACCGGCACGTCGGAAAAACTCGAAGCACTTCTGCGGATGCTCGATCCGTATGGAATCCGGGAGATCGCGCAATCGGGCGCGGTGACCCTCGGTCGGGGACCGAAGAGCATGTCGGCCAACCGCTGACAGAGAATCCCGCTGTCCTCGCGCTCATCTGAGCATCGGCGAGGAGCGACAAGGGAATTACGAATCCCGACGGATTCTTCAGAATCCGCCAGGGACACCACATATCGAAGGGAAACATAGTGGCCATCGAACTGTTCTACGACGACGACGCGGATCTGTCGATCATCCAGGGTCGCAAGGTCGCGGTGATCGGCTACGGCAGCCAGGGCCATGCGCATTCGCTGTCGCTGCGCGATTCCGGCGTCGACGTCGTGATCGGTCTGCGTGAGGGCTCCAAGTCGAAGGCCAAGGCCGAGGAGCAGGGCCTCAAGGTGCTCACCGCATCCGAGGCCGCCGCCTGGGCCGACGTCATCATGGTGCTGGCGCCCGACACCTCGCAGGCGAAGATCTTCACCGAGGACATCGAGCCGAACCTGCAGGACGGCAACGCGCTGTTCTTCGGCCACGGTCTCAACATCCACTTCGGCCTCATCAAGGCGCCGGAGAACGTGACCGTCGCGATGGTCGCCCCGAAGGGCCCCGGCCACCTCGTGCGCCGCCAGTTCGTCGACGGCAAGGGCGTTCCCGCGCTCATCGCCGTCCACCAGGACCCCAAGGGCGAGGGCCAGGCGCTTGCGCTGAGCTACGCCAGCGCCATCGGCGGTGGTCGTGCCGGAATCATCAAGACCACGTTCAAGGAAGAGACCGAGACCGACCTCTTCGGCGAGCAGGCCGTGCTGTGCGGCGGCACCGAGGAACTGGTCAAGACCGGCTTCGAGGTGATGGTCGAGGCGGGTTACGCCCCCGAGATGGCCTACTTCGAGGTGCTGCACGAGCTCAAGCTGATCGTCGACCTCATGTACGAGGGCGGCATCGCGCGCATGAACTACTCGGTCTCGGACACCGCCGAGTTCGGCGGTTACGTGTCGGGCCCGCGGGTCATCGACGCCGACACCAAGGAGCGCATGCGCGGCATCCTCACCGACATCCAGGACGGCACCTTCGTCAAGCGCCTCGTCGCCAACGTCGAGGGCGGCAACAAGGAGCTCGAGGGCCTGCGCAAGGAGAACGCCGAGCACCCGATCGAGGTCACCGGCAAGAAGCTGCGCGACCTGATGAGCTGGGTTGATCGTCCGATCACCGAGACCGCCTGAGTCGCAGCGGTATTGCGCTGAACGTAGCGCCGACAGCGGGTCCGCACCGATGTGGTGCGGGCCCGCGTGCGTCTCCGCAGACCCACCCCTTTTCGGCAAACCCACCGGGGTCGCGGGGTGAGGAAATACCGAAAATGGGTGGGTTCGGCTCGACGGGTTTAATGTCTGACTCGTGGACAGCCAAGGGATCGTTCTGCCACCGCCGGTCTATGTCGACGTGGAGCGTGTTGCGACATATGTTCTCGAGCCGGCGGGGCACACCGACATCGATGTGGTGATGTGCCACGGGACTCCGTGGTCGGCGTACGTGTGGGCCGGCGTGGCGCAACAGATCGGCCTCGGTCGCCGAGTCTTCCTGTGGGACATGCCTGGATACGGGCAGTCGATGGTCACGGACGCACCGGTGGATCTGGCGACCCAGATGTCGAGATTCGCTGTGCTGCAGTCTCAGTGGGGTCTGACGCGGCCGCACGTGATCGCACACGACATCGGGGGCGCGGTGGCACTGGGCGCGCATCTGCTCCACGGTCGCGAGTACGCGTCGTTGTTCCTCTGGGACATCGTGACTCTCGATCCGTGGGGGTCGCCCTTCTTCCGACTGGTCGCCGACAACACCGAGGTCTTCGAGCAACTTCCCGACCCCTTGCACGCGGCGTTGGTGCGCGAGTACATCGCCGGTGCCGCGCGGCACCGGCTGACGGACAATGACCTCGACGAGCTGACTCGTCCGTGGCTCGGCGGGGACGGCAAGGCCGGGTTCTATCGTCAGATCGCGGCATTGCGGCCGGAGCATACCAGACCCGTCGCGGAACGCCTGTCTCAGGTTCGATGCCCGACGCGGATCGGCTGGGGCGCCGACGATCCGTGGATTCCCGTCGAGCAGGCCACGCAGCTACGAGACCTCCTGCCCGACCGCCGCGACCCCGTGATCCTCGACGGTGTCGGACATCTCGCACCCCTGGAGGCGACGGCAGCGGTCACCCGGGAGATCGAGGACTGGCTCGGGGTCACCCGGTGACCGAAGCCGGCTGACCACCCGGGTCGTGCTCGGCCCGAGCAGTCGTCCCGGCGCCTCACTGCGCACGTCACCCCGCACACGACGACGCCCCGGAGGAAACCATCCGGGGCGTCGGTGGGGGTGGGACCCAGAGTCGTCAGGCGACCCGGAACCCCTTGTAAGCGTCGAGCGAAGCGATCCGCTTCAGGATCGGCTGGATGTTGGTGCCGGTCTCGGGGCCGAGGCAACCGAGGAAGTAGTAGGCGTTCACCATGCCCACCAGCCGGTCGCCGACGACCACGGGGCTACCGGAGTCACCTTCGATGACGCACATCTGGCTGACGTGCACGTCGCCGTCGGAGAACCAGGCGATGCCGCAGGTGTTGCCGGTGGTCCGGCCTTCTTTGCAGGCGATGGTCGGGAAGGCGAGCGGCGCCTGGTCGACCGAGCGGATCGTCACGCCGCGGACCGTGCGCAGCGGCACGACTCGCGAGGCGTCGAGTTCGATGATCGCCATGTCGAGATCCGGCGCGGTGTAGGTGATGGTGCCTGCCTGGCCGCGGTCCTGGAACGTCTCGGAGTAGACCTTCTGGCCGGGAGTGCCGCAGTGTCCCGCGGTGACGCCGATGAGCTTGTTGGTCTTCGAGCGGCCGATGGTGGTCAGGGTGCAGGCCGCGGCGGAGTTGCCGCCCTTGAGCACCAGGATTCCGGACCCGCCTCCCATGAAGATCTTCGCCGGTGCGGCGACCGCGACGCCCCCTCCCCAGCCGGCCAGCACCGTCGCAGCCAAAACCGCCAACAGTACTGTCAGCTTCTTCGTCATCCGCACTCCACTTCTCGGGTCTACCAGTTCTCGATCACGGGCATCGCCGCCCGTCGGGAACTTAGCGATGGGCGGCAAGCACACCGTACCGGGCGCCCCACGCGCGCACGGCGGCGTGGGATCGAGCCGCGGTCGGTTTGCAACACTTCTGTGATGCGCCGCGCGAGTTGCCGTAATGCGCGTCACACTCTACTCGTGCCGGGGGACAGGGCTCTCGTTCCGGGGTAGACCGCATGCTCGACGGCACCTACCACACCTTTAAGCTGTCGTACGGAGTCGTCATCGACACTCCGAACCGACGTTCGTGAAACCGCACTCCCCGAACCTGGAGAAATGACTGTGAGCTCTGCTGGCCGCCCGGTTGTACTCATCGCCGACAAGCTGGCGCCGTCCACCGTGGAAGCACTCGGTGACGGTGTCGAGGTGCGATGGGTCGACGGCCCGGATCGTCCCAAGTTGCTCGAGGCGGTCGTCGACGCCGACGCCATTCTGGTCCGCTCCGCGACGACCGTGGATGCCGAGGTCCTCGACGCGGGCAAGAAGCTGAAGATCATCGCCCGGGCGGGTGTCGGTCTGGACAACGTCGACGTGCCTGCCGCGACCGAGCGCGGCGTCATGGTCGTCAACGCCCCGACCTCGAACATCCACACCGCGGCCGAACATGCCGTCGCGCTGCTGATGGCAGCGTCGCGCCAGATCCCGGCCGCGGACGCCACCTTGCGCGAGAAGACCTGGAAGCGTTCGTCGTTCAACGGCGTCGAGATCTTCGACAAGACCGTCGGTGTCGTCGGACTCGGCCGCATCGGCCAGCTGGTGGCCGCGCGGCTGGCAGCCTTCGAAACCCACATCATCGCCTACGACCCCTACGTGTCGCCGGCTCGTGCGGCCCAGCTCGGGATCGAGCTGGTCAGCCTCGACGAACTCCTCGAACGCGCCGACTTCATCACCGTCCACCTGCCGAAGACCCCGGAGACCCTGGGCCTCATCGGCGCCGAGCAGCTCGCCCGGACCAAGAAGGGCGTCGTCATCGTCAACGCCGCCCGCGGTGGCCTCATCGACGAGCAGGCACTGGCCGACGCGATCAACTCCGGTCAGGTCCGCGCGGCCGGCCTGGACGTCTTCGCCACCGAGCCCTGTACCGACTCGCCGCTCTTCGAGCTGCCGCAGGTCGTCGTGACGCCCCACCTCGGCGCATCGACCAGCGAGGCGCAGGATCGCGCGGGCACCGACGTCGCCAAGAGCGTCCGGCTGGCGCTGGCCGGTCACTTCGTCCCCGACGCCGTCAACATCACCGGGGGCGCCGTCGACGAAGAGGTCGCACCGTGGCTCGAGGTCGCTCGCAAGGCGGGCGTGCTCGTCGGGGCCATCAGCAAGGAGCCGCCGACCTCCATCGTCGTCGACGTACGGGGTGAACTCGCCGCGAACAACGTCGACGTGCTCGGCCTGTCCGCGCTGCGCGGCCTGTTCTCCGCAGTGCTCGACGAGCCGGTCACCTTCGTCAACGCCCCCGCGGTCGCCGAGGGACGCGGCGTGACCAGCGAGGTCACCACCGCGCCGGAGAGTCCCAACCACCGCAGCGTGGTCGACGTGAAGGCCGTGTTCGCCGACGGCTCGACCCACAATGTCTCGGGCACCCTGTCGGGTCCGCGCCTGGTGGAGAAGATCGTCAACATCAACGGCCGCAACTTCGACCTGCGTGCCGAAGGGCACAACCTCATCGTCAGCTACGCCGACCAGCCGGGTTCCCTCGGCAAGATCGGAACGCTGCTCGGGAACGCCGGCATCGACATCCTGGCGGCCGGTTTGTCGCAGGACGCCGAGGGCGGCGGCGCGACCATGATGCTGCGCGTGAGCAGCGTCCTCGACGACGAGGTCGTCGCCGCGATCGGTGACGCGGTCAGCGCAACCCTCATCGAACAGGTCGACCTCGCATGAAACTCGCAGTCATCGCCGGCGACGGCATCGGTCCCGAGGTCATCGGCGAGGCGCTGGGCGTCCTCGACTCGGTCGTACCGTCGGTGAGCACCACCGAGTTCGACCTCGGCGCGCGCCGCTACCACCGCAACGGCGAGCTGCTCACCGAGGACGACCTCGAGTCGCTTCGTCGTCACGACGCGATCCTGTTGGGCGCCATCGGCGATCCGTCCGTACCGTCGGGCGTGCTGGAGCGCGGTCTGCTCCTGACGATGCGATTCGCACTCGACCACCACGTCAACCTGAGGCCGTCGCGCCGCTTCCCCGGTGTCTCCTCGCCCCTCGCGGGCGACCCCGACATCGACTTCGCGGTCGTGCGGGAGGGGACCGAGGGGCCCTACACCGGCAACGGTGGCGCGATCCGTGTCGGAACCCCGAACGAGGTCGCCACCGAGGTCAGCGTCAACACCCGGTTCGGTGTGGAACGCGTCGTGCGCAACGCATTTCAGCGTGCCCAGCAGCGTCGCAAGAAGCTGACGCTGGTCCACAAGACCAACGTGTTGACCTTCGCCGGGTCGATGTGGAGTCGCGCGGTCGAGGAGGTGGGTGCCGAGTTCCCCGACGTCACCACCGACTACTGCCACGTGGACGCGGCGACCATCTACCTGGTCACCGACCCCGGCCGCTTCGACGTGATCGTCACCGACAACCTGTTCGGCGACATCATCACCGACATCGCCGCCGCGGTGAGCGGTGGTATCGGGTTGGCCGCGTCGGGCAACATCGACGCCACCGGCGCCAACCCCTCGATGTTCGAGCCGGTGCACGGCTCGGCACCCGACATCGCCGGGCAGGGCAAGGCCGATCCGACGGCCGCGATCCTGTCGGTCGCGCTCCTGCTCCAGCATCTCGGCGACGACGACGCCGCGGCCCGGATCGAGAAGGCCGTCGCCGACGACCTCGCCGAGCGCAGCGGTACGTTCAGCACCTCCGAGATCGGTGCGCGTATCCGCGAACGGCTCTGATTCGCAGGCAGATTCAAGAGCAACGGGCGAACCCGCCACCGATTCGGTGGCGGGTTCGCCCGTTGGTGGGGTTACACGTCGACCAGCTCATCGGCTGCCCGCATCCGGTCGCGCGGGACCAGGGGCGTCGCGATAAGCGGTGCCAGGGCGGTCGCGGCAAAGGCGATCGGGAAACCGACGGTCGCGATGAGTGCTCCGAGAAGCGGTGTGGTCGCCGCGGTCACCAGATACTGTCCGGTGTTCTGCACGGCGAGTCCGCGTCCGCTCCATTCCGGTCCGACGTACTCGGCTATGGCGGTGAACGCCAAGCCGTTGTCGGCCACCGAGATGACACTCGCCACCGCCATGAGCGCGGGCGCGAGTGGGCTGTCGAACCAGTCGGCGATCGCGAGCGCGGACATGGCGGCGACACCGGCCACCGCGATCACGCGGACCGGTCGCATCCGCGACATCCAGGCGTCCGACCACCGTCCGGCGACGATCCGGCCCAGTGCACCGATGATCTGGGTCACGGTGATCAGGGTTCCGGCGCCGGCCGGTGACCACCCGTGCGCGACGATCAGCCAGGTCGGTACGAAGGTCCACAGCATGGACTGGGGGATGACCAGCAGCATGCTGACGATGTGGATGCGTGCGAGGAAAGAGTTGTCGCGGTAGGGATTCGTGCGCGGGGGAG
The DNA here is from genome assembly GCF_023078355.1 of Gordonia hongkongensis. Lineage (NCBI taxonomy): Bacteria > Bacillati > Actinomycetota > Actinomycetes > Mycobacteriales > Gordoniaceae > Gordonia > Gordonia hongkongensis. Next base: position 3,541,892 of record NZ_CP095552.1, on the reverse strand, counting down.
GGTTGCCGACCGTCGACGCGGGAGCCGGCCGACGCGGCGGATCGGTGATGCCGACGACCACCGCGACGAGTCCTGCAGCAGTCACCACGGCTGGGATCGCCAGTGCCGCAGCGGGTCCCGAACTCGCTGCGACAACCGGCATGGTGAGAGCGCAGACGCCGATCCCCAGCGGTTGTGCCATCTGCCGGATGCCCATCGCAGTCCCACGCTGGTGTGCGGGAAACCAGCCGACGACGATGCGACCGCTGGCCCCGTTCGCCGCCCCCGAGCCGAGACCGCCCACGAAGAGCGCGGCACCCACGACGGCATAGGACGCATCGGCTGACGCGGCGACGGTCGCCCCGGTCGCGCCGGCGAGCGAGATCGACAGCGACAGCAGGAGGATCCGTCGTTCGCCGTAGCGGTCCAACAGGATTCCCCACGGGATCGTCGCCGCCATCAGTCCGACCGTCGGGATCGCGGCAAGCGCCGAGGCCTGGGTGAGGGTGAGTCCGGCGTCGGTGTGCAGCGTGGGGATCAGGTAGGCGACACCGCTGACCACACAAGTCGTGGTGAGCGCGGCGAGCAGCGAGCACCCGAGGATGATCCACCTTCGGGCAGTGGTGATGTCGTCGACATCGGTCATGGTCTACTCACCTCGCTGCCTGTCCGGACCCGGTGAACCGGGGTTGGATATCTCAATATATGAAACAGTGTGACCAAATTGTAAAACCGGCACCGACGTCCGCCAACTCGTCTCCCAACGTGTGGGATCGGCGGTGCGATAGGGTCTGGACATGCGCTTAGGTCGAATTGCGAGTCCTGACGGCGTGGCCTTCGTGTCCGTCGAGGGCGACGGAGACGACGCCGTCGTCAAGGAGATCGCCGAACATCCCTTCGGTACGCCGACGTTCACCGGCCGGTCGTGGAAGCTGGCGGATGTCCGGGTGTTGGCGCCGATCCTCGCCAGCAAGGTGATCTGCATCGGCAAGAACTACGCCGCACACGCGGCGGAGATGGGCGGCGAGGCGCCCGCCGACCCGGTGATCTTCCTCAAGCCCAACACTTCGATCATCGGCCCCGAGGTGCCCATCGTGCGTCCGCCGTCGTCGCAACGGGTCGATTACGAGGGGGAGCTCGCGGCCGTCATCGGACGCCCGTGCAAGGACGTGAAGGCCGCGCAGGCCAAGGGCGTGATCCTCGGATACACGGTCGCCAACGACGTAACCGCCCGCGACCACCAGCAGGCCGACGGTCAGTGGACCCGCGGCAAGGGGTACGACACCTTCTGTCCGCTCGGCCCGTGGATCGACACCTCGCTCGATCCGTCGGACGTCGAACTCGTGACGGAACTCGACGGCGAGGTCAAGCAGCGGACCCGGACATCGCTGATGCTCCACGACGTCGGTGAGATCGTCGAGTGGATCTCGCGCGTGATGACCCTGCTGCCCGGCGACGTGATCCTCACGGGCACCCCGGAAGGGGTCGGGCCCATGGTCGCCGGTCAACGTATCTCGGTGACCGTCGACGGTATCGGTACGCTCTCCAACCCGGTGGTGGACAAGTGACAGCTCCCAGCACGGCCCGTGTCAACGGGATCGACATCTCCTACAGCCTCGCCGGGTCGGGCCCGCTCGTGGTCATGGTCATGGGAACCGGAAGTCCCGGCCGCGTCTGGAAGGCGCATCAGGAACCCGCGCTGGTGAAAGCCGGCTTCACCGTCGTGACGTTCGACAACCGCGGTGTCGCACCGTCGTCGGAGTGCGCCGAGGGTTTCACGCTCGACGACATGGTCGCCGACACCGCGGCTCTGATCGAACACCTCGGCCGCGGTCCGGCGATCGTGATCGGCACCTCGTTGGGTGCCCGGATCACCCAGGAGCTGGCGCTGGCCCGCCCCGACGTGGTCAAGGCGGCGGTGATGGTTGCGACGTACGGCCGCAACACCCCACTGCAGGAAGCGATCTCGGCCGGTGAGCGGGCCCTCTACGACAACAAGATCAAGCTGCCACCGGAGTACGAGGCCGCCATCACCGCGCATCTCAACCTGTCGCCGCACACGCTCGACGACGACCGCACCGCGCGAGACTGGCTCGACATCATCGGGTTCTCCCCGCAGACGATCACCCCGGGCGTCCGCGCACAGCTCGAACTCCACAACAAGGAGTCCAACCGTCTCGCGGCGTACCGCGGCATCACCCGGCCCGCGCTGGTCGTCGGATTCGCCGACGACCGGACCCTGCCGGCGAAGCTGGCGCGCGAAGTCGCCGAAGCCATTCCAGGCGCGGAGTACGTCGAGATCGAGCGGGCCGGTCATTTCGGTTATCTCGAACAGCCGGCCGAGGTGAACCGGGTCCTGGTGGAGTTCTGCGAGCGCCACCGGGCCTGACGGCGGGCGTGCGGGGGCGGCGGTCGGCTTCGATACGCTGAGCCTCATGACCAGTAGTGAGGCCGTTCGCGTCCGATTCTGTCCATCCCCGACCGGCACTCCCCACGTGGGACTCGTGCGGACCGCGCTCTTCAATTTCGCGCAGGCCCGGCACGACGGTGGCACCTTCGTCTTCCGCATCGAGGACACCGACTCGTCGCGAGACAGCGAAGAATCCTACGAGGCCATCCTCGACGCCTTGCGCTGGCTCGGTCTCGACTGGGACGAGGGGCCGGAGGTGGGCGGACCCTACGGTCCCTACCGGCAGTCCGAGCGGCGGGAACTCCATGCCGACGTCGTCGCCCGCCTTCTCGAGGCCGGCGAGGCCTACGAGGCGTTCTCGACCCCGGAAGAGGTGGAGGCCCGGCACCGCGCCGCCGGACGCGACCCCAAGCTCGGGTACGACAACTTCGATCGTGACCTGACGCCCGAGCAACGTGCGGCCTACCTCGCCGAAGGACGTAAACCCGTTGTCCGCCTGCGGATGCCGGACACCGACCTCACCTGGGACGATCTCGTGCGCGGCACGACGACGATCAAGGCGGGTACCGTTCCCGACTTCGCGCTGACCCGTGCGACCGGCGATCCGCTCTACACGCTGGTCAACCCGGTCGACGACGCGATGATGAAGATCACCCATGTGCTGCGCGGCGAGGATCTCCTGTCGTCGACTCCGCGGCAGCTCGCGCTGTACGACGCGCTGATCCGTATCGGCGTCGCCGACGCCGTGCCGGCCTTCGGGCACCTGCCCTTCGTGATGGGTGAGGGCAACAAGAAGCTCTCCAAGCGCGACCCCCAGTCGAACCTCTTCCACCATCGCGACCGCGGTTTCATCCCCGAGGGTCTGCTCAACTACCTCGCGCTGCTCGGCTGGGGTTACAAGAGCGATGTCGACGTCTTCAGCCTGGCCGAGATGATCGCGGCTTTCGATGTGCGACAGGTCAACTCGAACCCCGCACGGTTCGATCAGAAGAAGGCCGACGCCATCAACGCCGAGCACATCCGGATGCTCGAGGTCGCCGACTTCACGGCGCGGCTGCGCTCGTATCTCGTCGCGCAGGGCAAGCTCCCCGAGAGCGCCGACGACGAGACCTTCGCGGCTCTGGCCGAATTGGTGCAGACGCGTATCCAGGTCCTCGGCGACGCGTGGGACCTCATCTCCTTCGCCTACGTCTCCGACGACGAGTTCACGATCGACGAGAAGGCGGCGAGCAAGAACCTGGGCGCCGACGCGGTGCCGGTCCTGGACGCCACCATCGCCGCGGTCGAGTCGCTGGACTCCTTCACCACCGCCGCACTGCAGGACGCACTGAATGCTGCGCTGGTGGACGATCTGGGGCTCAAACCGCGCAAGGCGTTCGGTCCGGTACGCGTGGCGGTGACCGGCTCCCAGGTCAGTCCGCCGCTCTTCGAATCGATGGAGATCCTGGGTCGCGACAAGACGCTCGCGCGGCTGGCCTCGGCACGGGAGATCGCAGCCAAATAGTGCCGCTGAGCTGCACGTTTGTGGACTTACGGTGACCCTTTGATACTCTCTTTCTCGGCAGTTTTCCGCAAGGAGAATCAAGCCAATGGGGTATGGTGTAATTGGCAACACAGCGGTTTCTGGTACCGCCATTCTAGGTTCGAGTCCTGGTACCCCAGCGGACAGAAAGAGATCGAGACCGTGCTAAGGTCTTGATCGCCGGAAGTTCCCATGGCCCCGTCGTCTAGCGGCCTAGGACGCCGCCCTCTCAAGGCGGTAGCGCGGGTTCGAATCCCGTCGGGGCTACGAGAAACACCCTTCCTCTGCGATGCAGGGGGAGGGTGTTTTTCATTGCGCGACAGACCATCTCGTCCGTGTTGCGATGATCACACCGAAACACGGACGAGGGTCGGAAGGTGTCGCGCCGGGACTGCGGTCAGAGGAATTCGGCGGTGGTGCCCGAGGCCGGCATCTCGGGGATGCCGAGCTTGCGGTGGTCCCAGGAACGGGTGCGGGACGGACGGATCCGGACGGCGACGCGCTTGTTCATCATCTGCTCGACGAATGGTCGCGATTCTTCGGTGTAGGGCGCTGTGTAGCGTTCCCAGACGCTGATGCCGACCTTCAGGCACGAGTCCGGGTCGTCGAGGATCTCGGCAGTGCCCTCGAAGGTGACGCCGCGCAGTGTGTCGTAGGTGTCACCGTCCTCGATCATCACCGAGCACCGGTTGTTGCGACGGATGTTGACCGCCTTCTGCGACTTGGATTTGGTCTCGAACCAGATCTCGCCGTCGATGATCCCGTACCACATCGCCACGAGGTGGATGCTCCCGTCCGCTCCGGTGGTGGCGAGGGTCGCGGTCCGACTGCGCGCCACGAACTCCGCGATCTCGGCCTCGGACATGACGATCTGATTGCGTTGGTTGACTCCCATTCCCCGACGCTAGCCCACCGGCGGGTTCATCGGAACCGCTCCGGGTGCAACGGCTCTGGGTCAGGGACGTGCGGCCTGGAGGCGTTTGTGGATGGCGTCGGCGGCGGCGAGCAGATCGGCGGCCCAGCGTGCACCGGGTCGTCGGCCCATCCGGTCGATCGGCCCGGACACCGAGATCGCGGCGACCACGTCACCGTTGCCGTCGCGCACGGGAGCCGACACACTCGCGACTCCGGCGGCGCGTTCGCCGGCACTCTGGGCCCACCCGCGCCGGCGGATCTCGTGCAGTGCGCGCTCGCTGAAGACGCTGTCCGGCACGAGCGCGCGCTGGGTGGCAGGGTCGGCCCAGGCGAGGAGGACTTTCGCCGCGGACCCTGCGCTCATGGGGAAGCGGGTGCCCACCGGCACGGTGTCACGCAGGCCGGTCGGTGGTTCCATCGCGGCGACGCAGACGCGTTCGGCACCTTCGCGGCGATAGACCTGAACCGATTCGCCGGTGATGTCGCGGAGCCGGGGGAGGACCATGAGAGCCGACTCGGTGACGGGATCGTGTGCCGAGGAGGCGAGTTCGCCGAGGACGGGGCCGGGCTGCCAACGGCCGGTGACATCCCTGGTCAGAAAGCGGTGCGTCTCGAGTCCCACGGCGAGTCGATGTGCCGTCGCCCGGGGCAGACCGGTGCGTTCGCAGAGTTCGGAGAGATTGCACGGCGCCTCGGCGATCGCGTGCAGCACCGCCACGGACTTGTCGAGCACTCCGATTCCGCTGCTGACCGCGGATGCGGTATCCTTTCCCATAGGACGATACTAGCTGTCCAAATAGTGAGATGCACGTTCGAAACACAGCCAGAACGTCAACACCGCGTGCAGAGTCCGAAGAACCCGAGCAGATAACGAGTGAAGCCATGAGCAACAGCCCAGCCCAGCCGCTGACTCTCGCCGAGAAGGTGTGGCGCGACCATGTCGTCGTCCCCGGTGACGTCGATGCGTCCGGCAACACCAATCCCGACCTGATCTACATCGATCTCCACCTCGTCCACGAGGTCACCAGCCCCCAGGCCTTCGAGGGTCTGCGCCTCGCCGGTCGTCCGGTCCGCCGACCGGATCTGACCATCGCGACCGAGGACCACAACGTCCCGACGGTGGACATCGACAAGCCCATCGCCGATCCCGTGTCGCGGACCCAGGTCGACACGCTGCGCAGCAACTGCGAGGAATTCGGCGTCCGCCTTCATCCCATGGGTGACGCCGAGCAGGGCATCGTCCACGTGGTCGGGCCGCAGTTGGGCCTGACCCAACCCGGCATGACCGTCGTGTGCGGTGACAGCCACACCTCGACGCACGGTGCCTTCGGAGCGATCGCGATGGGTATCGGTACCAGTGAGGTCGAGCACGTCCTGGCGACGCAGACCCTCTCGCTGCGCCCGTTCAAGACGATGGCGATCAATGTCGACGGCGAGCTCCCGCCCGGTGTGACGAGCAAGGACCTGATCCTCGCGATCATCGCGAAGATCGGCACCGGCGGCGGGCAGGGTTACGTGCTGGAGTACCGCGGGGAGGCGATCCGCAAGCTCTCCATGGAAGCGCGGATGACGGTGTGCAACATGTCGATCGAGGCAGGCGCCCGGGCGGGGATGATCGCACCCGATGAGGTCACCTACGAGTTCCTCAAGGGCCGCCCGCATGCCCCGTCGGGTGCCGATTGGGATGCTGCCGTTGCCTATTGGGACAGTCTGCGCACCGATCCCGGTGCCACCTTCGACGCCGAGGTGCACATCGACGCCGCCTCGCTGACCCCGTTCGTCACGTGGGGGACCAATCCGGGACAGGGTGCGCCGCTCGGCGACGCGGTACCCGACCCGGCGGAGTACGGCGACGAGGTCAAGGCGAGTGCCGCGGCCAAGGCGCTGGAGTACATGGGCCTCGAGCCCGGAACGCCGCTGCGCGACATCAAGGTCGACACGGTCTTCGTCGGCTCCTGCACCAACGGGCGGATCGAGGACCTGCGCGAGGTCGCCGGCATCCTCAAGGGGCGCAGGGTCGCGGACGGGATGCGGATGCTCATCGTGCCCGGTTCGATGCGGGTGCGTGCACAGGCCGAGGACGAAGGTCTCGGCGAGATCTTCCTCGCGGCCGGCGCCGAATGGCGGCAAGCCGGGTGCTCGATGTGCCTCGGCATGAACCCCGACCAGCTCGCCCCGGGGGAGCGGTGTGCGTCGACCTCCAACCGCAATTTCGAAGGGCGCCAGGGCAAGGGTGGCCGAACGCACCTCGTGTCTCCGGGAGTGGCAGCGGCCACCGCGCTGCGCGGCACCTTGTCCGCGCCCGCCGACCTGGACGCACAGCCGGCGCCCGCCGATCTCGGTTGAGTCACGGTCCGACCCATATCCCAGCCACATCATTCGAACAGGGGCTTTTCTCATGGAACCGTTCACCGAACACACCGGTATCGGTGTCCCGCTGCGTCGCAGCAACGTCGACACCGACCAGATCATCCCGGCCGTCTATCTGAAGCGGGTGACGCGCACCGGCTTTGAGGACGGTCTGTTCGCCGGTTGGCGGACCGATCCCGACTTCATCCTCAACAACGAGCCCTGGAGCCGCGGGTCGGTCCTGGTCGCCGGTCCCGACTTCGGCACCGGGTCGTCGCGTGAACACGCGGTCTGGGCGCTGTCCGATTTCGGCTTCCGCGTGGTGATCTCGTCGCGTTTCGCCGACATCTTCCGCGGCAACTCGGGCAAGGCGGGTCTGGTGGCCGCGCAGGTCGAGCAGCCCGACGTCGAACTGCTGTGGAAGCGCCTCGAGGAGAATCCTGGCCTCGAAGTGACGGTGAGCCTTGTCGATAAGACGGTCACCGCCGGAGACCTCGTGGTGCCGTTGGCAATTGATGACTACACGCGGTGGCGTCTGATGGAGGGTCTCGACGACATCGGACTCACGTTGCGCGAGGTAGAGGCGATTTCCGAGTACGAGTCGGCGCGTCCGGCATTCAAGCCGCGCACCCTCGCGGACTGATTCCGCACCGCCGCGGCGGGGTCATCTCGCCGCGGCGGCACCGTCGTGAGCTGCCATGCCATTTCGCAACACGGCGTCCTAATTGGCGTGGAAGATGGACGTTTTCACATCCGACGTTTACCGTGTGTTGGTAGCTGGCCGAAACTCGGTCAGATCAGCTTGCGGAGGTACTCATGAACAAGGCGGAGCTCATTGATGAGCTGACCAAGAAGCTCGACGCGGATCGCAAGACTGCGACTGAAGCCGTCGAGCTCGTCGTCGACACGATCGTGCGCGCAGTCAACAAGGGCGAGAGCGTGACGATCACCGGCTTCGGCGTATTCGAGAAGCGGAAGCGCGCACCGCGCGTCGCCCGTAACCCGCGCACCGGCGAGACCGTCAAGGTCCGCGCGACCTCGGTGCCGGCGTTCCGTCCGGGCGCTCAGTTCAAAGCTGTTGTGGCGGGCAAGCAGAAGCTGTCCGCGACCGGTCCGGCTGTGAAGCGCGGAAGCGGGGCCACCACCACGGCAGCCAAGAAGGCTGCGCCGGCGAAGAAGACGGCCGCCAAGAAGACGACCGCCGCCGCCAAGAAGACCACGGCGGCCAAGAAGGCTCCGGCGAAGACCACGGCGGCCAAGAAGACCACCGCGGCCAAGAAGGCTCCGGCGAAGACCACGGCGGCCAAGAAGACCACCACCGCGGCGAAGAAGGCTCCGGCCAAGAAGGCGGCGCCGGCGAAGAAGGCCACCGCGGCGAAGAAGGCTCCGGCCAAGAAGACTGCCGCGAAGAAGACCGCGGCGAAGAAGACCACCCGTCGCTGACCTGCGGGACAACCGCAGTCGACGACCACAATTCAGCCCCCGGCGTACTTCCCCCGCCGGGGGCTGAATCGTGTTCGGGGTCAACCGGCGGAGGGGCGCGGGACTCAGGCTGTCGGGAGCGGCCCGGCGATGTGATCGGCCGCCACCAGCCGGCCGTCGAACAGAGACAGAACCCACACACTGCCCTTGCGGTTGGAGGCCTTGGGAAGCGGGATCGAGTCGCGCTCGGACCACCAGTCCATGAGGGGCGGGATCACCTTGCCCTGACTGCAGACCGCCAGGGTCGACGTCGTGTCGGCGGCGAGTTCGAGGATCCGGCGTTGCGCCGCTGCCGGATTGGTCCGATACGTCTCCTCCGACAGATCCGGCTCGCTGTGCAACTCGACCCCCAGCCGGTCGCGTAGCGGTTCCAGGGTCTGCTCACAGCGGACGCGATCGGCCGAGTGCACCCGGCTCGCCCCGAACGCGATCAGCAATGGGGCGAGGGCGGCGGCTTGCGCCCGGCCGAGTTTGTCGAGGGGCCGCAACCGGTCGTCGCCCTTGTAGGTCGAGCGCCGGCCGGCCTTGGCGTGCCGTACCAACAGGAACGTGTGCAGGTCCGCGGGTAGCCGCACGAACTCCTCGAGGATCGTGCGATCGAGCGGATAGCTCAACATCTCCCGGGCCTCGTCGACGGGGAGCCACCGCAGCTCGTCGACCTCGTGCCCGGCGACGAACTCTCCGTCGGACGCTCGCGCCGACCAGTAGCGCACATGCTTGCGGGTACTGCCGAGGTCGTAGTGGACGTCGTCCAGGTGCCGGCCGAGAACGACGTGTTGGCCCGTCTCCTCGGCGATCTCGCGCACCGCCGTGTCGATGAGGGTCTCGCCCGGCTCGGCCTTTCCCTTGGGCAGCGTCCAGTCGTCGTACTTGGGGCGGTGGACGACCGCGATCTCGACATCGTCGATCTCGGCGGCATCGTTCCCGGTCGGACCGGGGACAACCGGTCGCCACACCACACCGCCGGCGGCCCACACCTCATTCGTCTTCTTCGCCATGTCGATGGTGATCGTAGAGGTCGAAGGTTACGCGTCGGTGCCGGTCACGAACTGGTTTCCGGCCGACGACGATTGCGCCGCATCATCTGTCGCTGATGGTCGCGCACCTCTTCGCCCTCGGCGGGTGAGGCCACCCAGCTCCCGTCGGACTGCAGGACCCAGCAGCGGGTCCGCGGATCGAGGGCGGAAGCGAAGATGTCACCGAGTTCACCGGCCAGACGCTCGTCACGGACGTTCACCATGACCTCCACGCGCCGATCGAGATTGCGGTGCATCATGTCCGCGCTGCCGAACCAGTACTCGTTCTGCGCACCGAAATACAGGATTCGGGAGTGCTCGAGGAACTGCCCCAGGATCGACCGCACGTGGATGTTGTCGCTGTAACCCTCGACCCCGGGCCGCAGCGCGCTGATGCCACGGACGACGACGTCGACGGGTACCCCGCTCTGCGAGGCCCGGTACAGCGCATCGATCACCTGCTCATCGACCAGTGCATTCGCCTTGAGCTGGATTCTCGCGCGCGTGTCGCCGTCGCGGAACAGCTCGATCTCGCGATGGATCCGTTTGATGATGCCCGCCCGGATGCCGTGCGGCGCAACGAGGATGTTGCGGTACTCCTGCTTGCGGGAGTAGCCCGTCAAGGTGTTGAACAGGTCGGTCAGGTCGGCGCCGATGTCGGGGGCCGCGGTCAGCAGGCCCACGTCCTCGTAGAGCCGCGCGGTCTTCGGGTTGTAGTTGCCGGTCCCGATGTGGCAGTACCGCTTGATCGTCGAGCCCTCGCGACGCACCACCAGGCAGGTCTTGCAGTGGGTCTTCAAACCGACGAGGCCGTAGACGACGTGGACGCCGGCCTGTTCCAGTTTGCGGGCCCACTTGATGTTCGCCTGCTCGTCGAAGCGGGCCTTGATCTCCACCAGCGCGACGACCTGCTTCCCGGCCTCGGCGGCGTCGATGAGCGCGTTGACGATCGGGGAGTCGCCGGAGGTGCGGTACAGCGTCTGCTTGATGGCCAGGACCTGCGGGTCGGCCGCGGCCTGCTCGATGAACCGCTGCACGCTCGTCGAGAACGAGTCGTACGGATGGTGGACGAGTACGTCACCGTCGCGAAGAGTAGAGAACACGCTCTTGGGTGTCTCTCGCTCGCCGAACGCGGGGTGGGTGGCGGGGACGAACGGACGGTCCTTGAGATGCGGGCGGTCGAGCGCGTAGATCTCGAAAAGTGATGACAGATCGAGGAGTCCGGGCACCTGGATGACGTCGGCGGGGTCCACCTCGAGCTCGCGCAGCAACAACTCGAGCATGTGCTCGCTCATGTCGTCGGCGACCTCGAGCCGCACCGGCGAGCCGAACCGGCGGCGCGCGAGTTCTCGCTCGAGCGCCTGGAGGAGGTCCTCGTCGCGGTCCTCTTCGACCTCGAAGTCGGCGTTGCGGGTGATCCGGAAGACGTGGTGCTCAACGATTTCCATACCCGGGAACAACGTCCCGAGGTTGGCCGCGATCAGACTCTCCAACGGTAGGAACACCGCGCTCCTGGCGGCCTTGTCGTCGTCGGGCGCCCGAGCGGGCGACAGCCGGTCGACGCGGATGAAGCGGTTCACGTTGTCCGGTACCTTGACCCGCGCGAAGTGCTCGCCGCTCTCGTTGACGTCGCGGACCGTGACCGCGAGGTTCAGCGACAACCCGCTGATGTACGGGAACGGATGAGCGGGGTCGACCGCCAGGGGCGTCAGGACCGGAAATACCTCGTCCTGGAAATAATCGGTCATCCGCGCCTGCTGCTCGGCGGTGAGCTGCGACCAGGACACCACGTAGATGTCGTTGTCGGCCAACGCCGGTCGGACCGAATCGAGGAAGACGCGCGCGTGCCGGTCGGCGACGGTCTGCGCGCGTCCGGCGATGCGCATGAGTTGTTCTCGCGGCGACAGGCCGTCGGCGGACCGGACCGACAGGCCGGTCTCGTCGCGCCGCTTGAGTCCGGCCACCCGCACCATGAAGAACTCGTCGAGGTTCGAGGCGAAGATGGCGAGGAACTTCGCACGATCGAGGAGCGGCAGGGAGGTGTCCTCGGCGAGTGCGAGCACCCGGGAGTTGAAGTCCAGCCAGCTCAATTCCCGGTTGAGGTAACGGTCCTCGGGCAGGTCGGCGGATTCGTCGGGCACCAGGGTGGCGGCCGGCGGGGCATGCGGGATCGGTGTCGTGGTGACCGTGGCGGTCTGCGATACGTCATCGTCGGCGGGGCTCACCCCCCAATGATGACCCATCGCCGTCCCCGGCGTACACGCCCGCCGGTCGGACGCTTGTCGATTGCGGGTCGGGGTCAGAGATGACGCAGCGCAGCGACGGTGTGCGGTCCGAGGCCGAGCTCGCGGGCGACGCCCAGGTCCGCCGCGGTGTCGACGTCGGTGCGCAGGTCGGCCCACTCCCGGCCGGCCGGGTCGAGTTCGACGGCGCCGGCGGCCCGGTGGGCGGCCGCCGAACCGGGACCGAAACGGGGAGCGGGGACGCCGGTACCGGTGCCGTGCAGCAGCACCGTCCCGGAGCCGTCCCGGTCGGTGACGAAGCTCGAGCGGTGTTCACCGGCGGCGCGCAACACGGCGGCGACGGACGTGCTCGTCGCCGCCGGCAGATCGGCCTGCACGTACATCAGGCCCGTCGACTCGGGCCACGCCTCGCGCGCCCAGCGCGCACCCTCGACGAACGCGGAGTTGAGACCGGCGTCCGCGGGTGCCCGGTGCGGCGACTCGCTCAGGCCGCGCATGCCCGAGCGCCGCGCCGCGGCGAGCACCTCGTCGTCGGGGCTGACGACGACGAGCCGAGAGATCCCGGCGCCGCGCAAGGCGTCGACGGTGTCGAGGAACATCGCCAGGACGAGGGAACCCCGGGCGACGGGGTCGTCACCCTCGAATGCGGTGGACAGCGTCGCCGCCAGTCGAGACTTCGCGCGGTGCAGATTCTTGACCGCCAGCACGGCCGCGACCGACGTCGCGACGGGCTCGTTGCCCCCCGCGTCGACGACCGTCGAGTCGGCGCCCGCGCCGACGGTGCTGTGTTCCATGCCGACCATCATGATGCACCGACCCCTGGTCGGTGACATTCCGGGTCGGCCATACCCGGCAGGCACTAGGGTGAGCAGGGTCGGCCGTCCGGCCGGCGCCGGCGGTGGGAATACGGAATTGGGCTTGCCCGGTGGGAGGTTGCGGTGCGCGCAGCGGTGATGGGTGCGGGTTCCTGGGGAACCTCGGTGGCGAAGGTGCTGGTCGATGCCGGTACCGACACCGTGATCTGGGCGCGGCGACCCGAACTCGCCGAGGCGATCAACACCGAGCACGTCAACGCCGACTATCTACCCGGCATCGCGCTGCCCGCCGCGCTCACCGCGACGAGTTCGGCGGTCGATGCCCTGCTCGGCGCCGACGTCGTCGTCTGCGGTGTCCCGTCGCAGTCGTTGCGCCCCAACCTGACGCAGTGGACGCCCTACATCGGGTCGGATGCGTCGTTGGTGTCGCTCGCCAAGGGCATCGAATCCAACACCCTGCTGCGGATGAGTGAGGTCATCGCCGAGGTGACCGGTGTCGCCGACGACCGGATCGCGGTGCTGACCGGGCCGAACCTGGCACGCGAGATCGCGGAGGGTCAACCGGCGGCGACCGTGATCGCCTGTGCCGACGAGGCGCGGGCGGTGACGCTGCAGAGCGCGTTCAGTACGCGATACTTCCGGCCGTACACCAACACCGACGTCGTCGGATGTGAGATCGGCGGCTCTGCGAAGAACGTCATCGCGCTGGCCTGCGGGATGGCCAGCGGCATCGGGTTCGGTCAGAACACCCTGGCGACGATCATCACTCGTGGGCTCGCCGAGACGATCCGGTTGGGCGTCGCGGTGGGCGCGCAGATCGAGACGCTGGCGGGTCTCGCCGGGATCGGGGATCTCGTCGCGACGTGTTCGTCGCCGTTGTCGCGCAACCGCACGTTCGGCGCGCGGCTGGGGGAGGGTGCCACCATGGCGCAGGCTCAGGAGGCCACCAACGGGCAGGTCGCCGAGGGCGTCAAGTCGTGCTCGTCGGTGCGTGCGCTGGCCGAGCGACACCAGGTGCCGATGCCGCTCACCGACGCGGTCCACCAGGTCTGTCACGACGGCATGTCGGTGGCCGACGCGGTCAATTCGCTGTTGGGCCGCAGCACCAAGCCGGAGATCTACCGGGACTGAGCGCCCGCCGCCGATCAGCCGAAGTCGAGCGGTCCCCGTTCGAGGGTGCGGTCGATCAGTCCCGAGATGTCGGTGATGGGTCCGTTGCCGGCGTTCGTCGGAATCCACATCGCGACATAGGGCCGGTGGTCGACGCACACATAGGCCTGGCCCGAGCCGTCGACCGTGTCCGTGATGAACCACTGGACCCCGGCCTGGCCGGCGGCGTGGATCTCCTGGAGATTGCTGGTGGGAGACAGCTCGGCAGGTCGGGTCACCCCGCACCGAAGTGTCATGTCGTCGCCCGGGCCGGTCGACGGCCACGTCGCGCGGTCGCCGGAGACCTCTTTGGTGCCGAAACCCTCGAAGGTGTCCGGTGCTTCGGTGAGCAAGCGGGTGCACTCCGCGGCGACCGGGCCGACGGAGTCGTAGGACTCGATCGGGGTCACCGGATCGGGGCGCATCGCGGCGAACACGATGAAGCCGGCGAGCACCATCACCGGAATGGCTACCAGGGTCGCGACGAGTGCGGGGCTGAGACGTCCGCCGCCGCCATACCGCGCGGAGTCCTCGGCGGATTCGCCGTCGACGGGATCCTGCTGGGTGTCATCCGAACCTGCTGACGTCACCCCACAACAGTAGGAGTCGGTCTGCCGAACCCGCGCACGGGGACCCGTCACGATCACCGTCGTGGGCGGCCGGCCGACGCCCCTCAGCGCGTCGTGGGGACCACCGGGCAGGTCAGGGTGCGGGTGATCCCGTCCACCTTCTGGATCTGCGGAACCACGTTCTCGGTCAGGTGGGTGGCATCGGAGGCGTCGACCCGGACGATCACGTCGTACGGCCCACTGACCTCTTCCGACGAGGCGACCCCGGCGATCTCGGCGATGGTCGCGGCTGCGAGGGCGGCCCTGCCGACCTCGGTCTGGATCAGTATGTATGCCTGAACCACGGACATCCTCTCCGTCTGTGTCGTTCCCGGGCCACATCGTATGGGGCACATCGTCGACACGGGCTGTCGTACCGGCGGCTCGGCGCATGCGCGGTCGTCGGGCAGTGCACGACTGCCGCGGGCGGCCGGACTGTTGCGGATCGCTCTCGCCCGGCGGCCCCATACACTGTGGCACACATTGTCACCGACAACCCCGTGCGCGCGCGACCGGAAGAGGAAAGGCCCCGACGAGTGACCTTCGACGAGACAGGTCGGCAGGACCGCGCGATCGACCGGACCGACACGGTCGGGGCGATCGGTGAGCGTGCCGTGATCGCCGCGTTGACCGCGTCCGCGACCTCCGGTGAGCCCGCCGACGACATCGTGATCGGATCCGGTGACGACGCAGCCGTTCTCGACATCGGGGGATCGGCGGTGATCAGCACCGACACCGTCGTCGAGGGGCGCCACTTCCGATTCGACTGGTCGACGCCGGAGCAGGTCGGCGCCCGCGCGGTGGTGCAGAGTGCCGCCGACGTCGCCGCGATGGGCGGCCGCACAACGGGTCTCGTCGTGTCCATCGCGTGTCCGTCGGACACGCCGGTCGGCGTCGTCCTCGACCTCAACGACGGCGTGGTCCGCGCGGCACACGGACAGGGGGCCCGGGTGCTGGGCGGCGACCTCGTCGCGGCCGGTCAGGTGGTGGTGAGTGTCACCGCGGTCGGCGCGCTCGAGGGTCGGCCCCCCGTCTCGCTGGGCGGTGCCCGGCCTGGTGACGTCCTCGCGGTGAGCGGTCCGCTGGGGGCCAGCGCCGCGGGACTCGCGGTGCTGTCCGATCCGCGTCTCATGGTCAGCGATTGGTCGGAACTGGTTGCACTGCACCGAGTTCCGAACCCCGACCTCACCCAGGGGCCGGTCGCCGCGGCGGCAGGTGCGCACGCCATGACCGACATCTCCGACGGTCTGGTCGAGGAACTGCTCACGATGTCGAGGGCTGCCCAGGTCGCCATGACCGTGCATGGCGACGCCGTACCGCGGCGCCCGGATCTGGCTGCCGCGGCAAGCGAACTCGGGGCGGACGTCGACCGCTGGGTACTGGCCGGCGGCGAGGACCATCACCTGCTCGCGGCGTTCGGCGGGCCCGCGGTGGTGCCGCCAGGGTGGACCGTCATCGGCTCGGTGGGGGAGAAGTCCTCGTCGGCGCCCGAGGTCTGGGTCGACGACCGCCGGGTCGGTGGGCCCGACGGTCTCGAACTGCACGGGTGGCAGTCCTTCGCCGACCCGACTGGTGACTGAGGTCCCCGGGGCGCACCATTAGAGTCGCCTCATGGCGATCTACGCACTCGACGACCGAGAACCGGTCCTGGGACAGGACACCTACGTGCACCCGGACGCGGTGGTGATCGGCGCGGTCACCCTGGGCGACGGTGTCTCGGTGTGGCCGGGCGCGGTACTCCGCGGCGACTACGGGACCATCACCGTCGGCGCCCGCAGCAACATCCAGGACGGCACCGTCATCCACTGCACGGTTCTCGACCCGACCGTGATCGGCGAACGGTGCGTCGTCGGACACAACGCGCACATAGAGGGCGCGACGATCGGAAACGACTGCCTCATCGCCTCGGGATCGGTGGTCCTGAACGGGTCCACGGTCGGCGACGGCGCGATCGTCGGAGCCGGCGCGGTGGTCCCGTTCAAGTTCGACGTTCCCTCGCGACGGATGGCGCTCGGTGTACCGGCCCGGCTCCGCGACGGCTACGAGGTACCGGAGGGGCACACCGAACTCAACTGCGAGATGTACTTCCAGAACGCGCAGCACTATCGCACCGCCCTGAAACGACTGGACTGACGACCGCCCACGACGGAGGCAATCGAGTGACCGCACCACCCAAACCCCTTGCCGAACTGATCGACCCGGGCTGGGCGCAGGCGCTCGCCCCGGTCGAGCCGCTCATCACCGAGATGGGCCGGTTCCTGCGCACCGAGATCGCCGAGGGGCGGCGCTATCTGCCTGCGGGACAACATGTCCTGCGGGCCTTCACGCGCCCCCTCGACGACGTGCGCGTGCTGATCGTCGGGCAGGATCCGTACCCGACGCCGGGACACGCCGTCGGACTGAGCTTCTCGGTGGCGCCCGACGTGCGCCCGATCCCGCGTTCCCTGACGAACATCTACACCGAGTACTGCGCCGATCTCGGCTACCCCATGCCGACCACCGGGGATCTCACGCCCTGGGCGGACAACGGTGTGCTTCTGTTGAACCGCGTGCTCACGGTGGCCCCCGGCGAGCCGGCCTCTCACCGGGGGAAGGGCTGGGAAGAGGTGACCGAGTGCGCGATCAAGGCGCTTGCCGCCCGCGACGAGCCGCTCGTCGCGATCCTGTGGGGCCGGGACGCCGCGGGACTGGAGAAGTGGCTGCCCGACGTCCCGACCATCGTGTCGGCGCATCCGTCACCGTTGTCGGCCTCGCGCGGGTTCTTCGGGTCCCGACCCTTCAGCCGGGCCAACGAGGAACTGATGGACCTCGGGGCCGAACCGGTGGAGTGGCGTCTGCCGTGACCCTTCGAGGCTCGTCGACCTCGACGCGCTCCTCGCACCTCAGTACCTGCGGCCTGGCGGCCGTCGTGGACTACGAAAGAACACTGTTTGAGCGTCCACATCTCTGCTCCCTGAGGTGCGAGCGAAGCGAGCCACGAAGGGCTCCGCAACCTGTCTCACCAGGCCCTTCGTGGCTCGTCGCTGGCGCTCCTCGCACCTCAGGGAGCAATGGTTATGTAGTTCTTTCGGATCAGGGGGCGGTGGTGGCACGGCCCCGGGTGAAGTCCGGCGCGCGCTTGCCGACGAAGGCGTCAACTCCTCGATGCCCTCGGGCAGTCCGGACCGTTCGGAGATGGAGCGGGCTTCGAGGGCGAGGTGCTCGACCAACGTGGTGTCGGCGGAGACGGCCAACAGATGCTTGGTCATCGCGTCGGCGTCGCGGGGACCCGACGCGATGGCCTCGGCGGCCGTGCGCGCGGCGGACTCGACCTCGTCGTCGGCGACGATCTCCGACAGCAGCCCCCACTGCTGGGCCTCGTCGGCGCTGATGACGCGGTCGGTCAGGATGATCTGGCGTGCCCGGGCAGCGCCGACGGCGCGGGGGAGGGTCCAGGTGAGACCCCCGTCGGGAGTGAGACCGATACCGCGGTAGGCGGGCCGCAGCCGGGTCGACGGACCACCGACGGCGACGTCGGCGTGCAACACCAGCGACATGCCCGCGCCGGCGGCCCAGCCCTTCGCGGCGACGACGACGGGGCGGTTCGCCTCGTACAGGGCGCCGACGAGCTGATGGAAGTTGTCGGCGATCTCGCGCAGATAGGTCGGGCGGTCGTCCGCACAGGCGAAGGCGCGGACGTTGCCGCCGGCGCAGAAGTTCTTGCCCAGCCCGACGAGCAGGACCGCCCCCACGTCACGCTGTCCACGCGCGACCTCGCGCAGTGCCTGGGTTCCCGCGGCGAGGGCGGCGTCGTCGAGCGAGTTGCCCGCGCCCGCCGTCGAGACCGCGAGGGTGAGGACGCCGTTGCGCTCGTGCACCAGAGCGTCGGTGTCGTCTACGGCAGCGGGGGCGGTGGGGTTCGATGAGGCCATGCGCGAAACCCTATCGCGCACACACCAAAGACCCGATGCCGGGGAGCTTGCGCTCATGGCATCGGGTCTCGTGCTCTCGAACTCCCACCCGCGGACGGGCGAGGAGGTCAGACAGCTGCGGTCTTGCCGGCCTTCAGGCAGGAGGTGCAGACGTTCTTGCGCTTGCGGTTGCCGGGGGCGACCTCCACGCGAACGGACTGGATGTTCGGGTTCCAGCGGCGGTTGGTACGGCGGTGCGAGTGAGACACCGACTTGCCGAAGCCCGGGCCCTTGCCGCAAATATCGCAGACGGCAGCCATCGTCGAACTCCCTTGGTAGATGATCATGGTCTGGTGTTCAGCCGCTCGGATCGATCGGCACCACCGGTGGGTGTGCGCGCTCGAGGCGAAAGGCAACCCTGCAAGGATAACCAGGTCGTGGTGGCGTGACCAAATCCGAGCCGATCCGCCACCCGGTCCCGCTCGGGCGCGCCGCACGGTCGGACACCCCGAGTAACCTTGCCCACAACCTCACCAGCCGGTCACGTTGCGCGCGAGAGCACAGTACGTCGCGCGCCGCGTCTGCGAGAAAGAGCCACCGTGTGATCGCCCGCACCGTCAACCCGCAGTTGCTGCGCGATTGGGCCCGAGTCTCGGTCGAACAGCTCGAGTCGCTGCGCGGCGAGATCAACGACCTCAACGTCTTCCCGATCCCCGATTCGGACACCGGGAGCAACATGCTCTTCACGATGCGGGCCGCGGCCGAGGCGGTCGAGAAGACGCCGCCCGACGCGTCGCTGCCCGAGGTCGCCCGCGCGATGGCCGACGGCGCGGTGGCGCAGGCGCGGGGCAACTCGGGGATCATCCTCTCGCAGGTGCTGGTCGGACTCGCGGACGGTGCGGAGATCCTGGGCGACACCGACGCCCTGACCTTCGCCGAGTTCTCGACGCTGGGTCTGCGTCTCGGTTCGCTCGCGGCGACCCGTGCGGTGAGTGAACCGCGCGAGGGCACGGTCCTCACGCTGGTGCGGGTCGCCGCCGAATCGGCCGCGGCGCACGAGCACGAGTCCCCGGCCGACCAGGTGCGCGCCGTCGCCGACGACTGTGCCGAAGCGCTCGAACGCACCCCGGAACAGCTGTCGGTGCTCGCGAACGCGGGCGTGGTGGACGCGGGCGGGCGTGGCTTCCTCGCGATCGTGGACGCCATGGTCAAGGTCATCACCGGCGTCTCGCACCGCCGCCGGCGTTACCGGGGCATCCTCACCGACAGCACCACGCTGGGTCACGGACCGGACGACAGTTGCCTCGACGGGAGCGACCAGGACTTCGAGGTCATGTACCTCCTCGACGGCGCGGCCGGCGAGCAGATCGCCGAACTGCGCGAACGTCTGGACGAACTCGGCGACGCGGTGGTGATCGTCGGCGACAGTTCCAGCGGTGAGGGCGAACGCTTCTCGGTACATGTCCACACCTGCCACCCGGGTGCGGCGGTCGAGGCCGGCGCGGGCATCGGGCAGCTCTCGGATGTCCGGATCACTTGCTTCGCTCTCGATGCCATTCGGGCACAGGCGGATTCGGCTGAGCCGCCGCCCCGGCACAAACGGGCGGTGGTGGTCGTCGTGTCCGGTGACGGCGCGGCCGAACTGTTCGGCGAGGCCGGTGCGGTCGTGCTGCGCGCCGACGACGGACTCTCCGCCCACGAGCTGGGCCGCGCGATCCGCGACACCGACAGCGCGCATGTCGTCGTCATGGCCAACGGCGCATTGACATCGCAGGATCTCGTCACGGTCGCCACCGAGGTGCGGTCCACCCAGCGTTCGGTCCTGATGCTGCCGACGTCGTCGATGACCCAGTGCCTCGCCGCTCTCGCCGTGCACGATCCGAGCGAGGTCCCCGACGTCGACGCCTACGCGATGGCCGAGGCCGCCGCCGGGGCACGCTGGGGATCGCTGCAGTCGGCGACCACGAGGATGATGACGCTGGCGGGGATGAGCGAGGTCGGTGACGTGCTGGGGCTGATCGGCGACGACGTGCTCGTCGTGGCGCCGGATCAGACGTCGGCGTGCACCGCCCTCGTCGACCTCATGCTCTCCACCGGAGGCGAGCTGGTCACGGTGCTTGCCGGCGTCGAGGTCGACGAGGCCGCCCTCGAGGCCGTCGCGGAGCAGATGCGGCGCAGCTACCCCGGCATCGAATTGGCGGTGTACCGCACCGGACAGCGCACCGATCTCGTCCAGGTGGGTGTGGAGTGACCGAACTGGCACTGTCGGATTCGCTGTCCGACGTCCTGGGGACCAAGCCCGCCGAACAGCTCGCCACCGTCGGCGTGCACACGGTCGGGGAGCTGTTGCGGTACACGCCCCGCCGGTACATCCGACGCGGCCACGTGGTCGACCAGGAGCGGCCCGAACCGGGTGAGTGGCTGACGATCGTCGGACGGATCACCAAGTCCGATCTCATCAAGATGAGGAGCCGCAAAGGGTCGTTCCTCAAGGTGAAGGTCACCGACGACAACGACGTCTACGAGGCCAGCTTCTTCAACGCCCACCGCCTCAAGGGGCTGTTCCGACCCGGTGCACGGGTGATGATGGCCGGCGCGGTCAAGTACTTCCGCGACCAGATCCAGTTGTCGCATCCGGAATGGATGATCCTTCCCGACGGCGATCCGGAGATCGAGGACGTCGTCGGTTCCAAGATGCTGACCGAGATGTACGCGATCGAGGAGCAGATCACCGGAGAGCGCGGCGATCACCCCCTGGTCACCATGTTCGACCGCGACATCCTGCCGATGTACCCGGCCAACAAGAACATTCAGACCTGGGACATCCTCGGCGCGGTCCGTCGGGTCCTGAGTGAGAGCGCGCCGATTCCCGACGCACTCACCGAAGCCGAACGCCGCGCGCGGGGTCTCGTCAGCACCGACGAGGCGATCCGCAAGATCCACCTGCCCGATGCCGAGGACGACGTGAAGGTCGCCGCCCATCGGCTGAAGTTCGATGAGGCGCTGGCCATCCAGACCGTGCTGGCGCAGCGCCGGTTGGCGGGGCGGAGCGAGTCGGCGCCACCGTGTCCACGCGTGCCCGGCGGTCTCGAGGACAAGTTGCGTGACCGACTCCCGTTCACCCTGACCGACGGTCAGGTCGAGGTGGGGGAGGAGCTCGCCGAGGATCTGGCCCGCGCGCAGCCGATGTCGCGGCTGTTGCAGGGCGAGGTCGGGTCCGGGAAGACACTCGTGTCGTTGCTGGCAATGCTGCGGGTCGTCGACAACGGGTACCAGTGCGCCATCCTGGCCCCGACGGAAGTGCTTGCCGCACAGCACTACCGGACGATGAAGACGATGCTGGGCGACCTCGCCGAGGCGGGCGAACTGACCGCGGCCGACGGCGCGACGCGCCTCGCGCTGCTGACGGGTTCGATGAAGACCAAGGGCCGGCGCGAGACGCTCCTCGACGTGGTGACGGGCCAGGCCGGGATCGTGATCGGGACCCACGCGCTCCTCGAGGACAAGGTCGAGTTCTTCGACCTCGGACTCGTCGTGATCGACGAACAGCACCGCTTCGGCGTGGAGCAGCGAGATGTGTTGCGCGGCAAGGGCCGCAACGGGCGGATACCGCATTTCCTCGTGATGACCGCGACGCCGATCCCGCGGACCGTCGCCATGACCGCCTTCGGTGACCTCGAGACCTCGGTCCTCCGGGAGCTGCCGCGCGGCCGGCAGCCGATCACCACGTCGGTGGTGCCCACCGGGAAATCCTCATGGGTCGACCGGGTGTGGTCGCGCGCCAACGAGGAGATCGACGCCGGCCGTCAGGTCTATGTCGTGTGCTCGCGCATCGGCGACGGGCCCGAACCCGAGTCCGACGACAACGAGGAGAAGGGCCCGCGGCCGACCTCGGTCCTCGAGCAGTACGAGGCCCTCGTCGCCGGCCCGTTCGCGCACCGACGCGTGGAGCTCCTGCACGGCCGCCTACCCGCCGACGAGAAGAACGCCGTCATGGATGCCTTCGGTCGGGGCGAGGTGGACGTGCTGGTGTCCACCACCGTCATCGAGGTGGGTGTCGACGTGCCCAATGCGACCACGATGGTCATCGTCGACGCCGATCGGTTCGGAGTGAGCCAGCTGCATCAGTTGCGCGGTCGTGTGGGACGTGGGCGGCATGCGGGTCTGTGCCTGCTGATGACGAATGCCCGGGACGGCTCGCCGTCGATGGACCGCCTCCGCGCCGTGGCCGGTTCGAACGACGGATTCGAGCTCGCGCGAGTCGATCTCGAGCAACGCCGGGAGGGTGATCTGCTCGGGTCCCTACAGTCGGGCGTCAACACGTCGTTGCGGTTCCTGTCCCTGCTCGAGGACGTCGAGGTCATCGAGGACGCCCGCGGACTCGCGGAAGAGGTGGTGAGCGAGGACATCACGCTGCTCGAACACCGACCGCTCGCGGATCTCGTCGACGGAATCCTCGTGCCGCACAAGATCGCGTACCTCGACAAGTCCTGACCGGCTCGGCCCGAGCCCAGTTGTCGCGCATCGGTGCGCCTGGCGCCACGTTCTGCGACACCGGTACCGGGCCGATCGACACACGGAACCAGAAGGTTGCCGCGTGCGTCTGAGAATGCATGGTGATGCGTTCGCCGACGCTGCGACGACTCCGCATGCGGATCCGATGGATGCGCTGGACGCCGCGGGACTCGCCGTCCTGGTCGCCACGGCAGTGGGCGGTGCTCGTCGCCGCCGTCGTCACGGCGGTGGTGGTCGCCGTCGGCGTCGACGCCTTTCGGGCCGGTCCCGACACCGACCCGAGGATTCGGGCGATGGCGGGGCAGGCGGCGTCGTCGCTCGCCTCGATCCCGATCAGTGCGGGTCGTACCGACCGACAGGATTACGACCGGGCCGCGTTCGGCAGCGCCTGGTCGGACGCCGGGTCCGTTCCCGGAGGCGGCAACGGGTGCGACACCCGTAACGACGTGCTGGCTCGGGATCTCCACGACATCCGAGCCGGCCCGACGCCGAGTTGTCCTCGTGCCGTACTGGCGGGCGAACTGCGGAGCCCGTACACCGGCGACTTCGTCGTCTTCCGGCGCGATCGGAGCGCGTCGGCGGTGCAGATCGACCACATCGTCCCGCTGTCGTATGCCTGGGACATGGGAGCGTGGGCGTGGCCGCCCGACCGGCGGCTGGACTTCGCGAACGACCCCGCCAATCTCGTTGCCGTCGACGGGCGTTCGAACCAGGAAAAGAGCGACTCCGAACCCGCGCGCTGGATGCCACCGGCCCGTGGATTCTGGTGCCAGTACGCGATTCAGTTCGTGATCGTCACGGCTACATACGGATTGGCGATCGACGAACCCTCCCGACGCGTCCTGTCGGAGGCGCTGCGGTGTGCGGACTGACGACCATGCGCCGCCGCGTCAATGCGCCCCCGCGCCCTCCGAGTTGTGCAACAGGTTCAGTCCGACGACACCCGTGAGGATGAGGAAGATGCATCCGAGCCGAGCGAGGCCGGCCGGTTCTCGCAGGAACAGGATTCCATAGATCGCGGTACCGACCGCGCCGATCCCCACCCAGACCGCGTAGGCCGTGCCCAGGGGGATCGAGCGGATCGCGTAGGCGACACCGGCCATGCTCACGATCACCCCGATGATGAACAGGGCCGTCCACATCGGACGTGTGAAGGTGTTCGACTTCTCCAGAGCTGCCATGTAGATGATCTCGACCAGACCCGCGGTCACCAGGACAAGCCACGCCACTTCGCGATCGCTCCCGTCTTCGGACATCTGTACGGCGTCACAGTAGGCGGGAGACGGGCGGGATGCGCGCCGAGATCAGTCCGAGAACGACGGAGGTCCTCCTGCCGGCCGCTTCACCTGTGCGAATGCCGAGACGCCCGCGAGCGTCACCAGAGACGAGAAAAGTGCGTCCGCTTCGTCACCGGTCGGGATGTCGGAGAGGACGGGACCGAAGAAATGGTTGCCGTCGATCCCGGTGATGGGGCTGCCGCCGGCCTCGCCCAGCGCATCCTGACTGCGTTGATGCGACGCGCGCAGGGCGTCGTCGAACGACTCGTCGTCCATTGCCTCGGCCAGGCCGGCGGGGAGGCCGGTGTCGACGAGGATCTCCGACACCGCCGCGGGCGTCATCTCGTCGCCCACATGGTGGAGCCGTCGGCCGATCGCCGAATAGAGGGGTTCGAGCGAATCGGTCCCGGACTCGTCGACGGCCGCCATCAACACACGTCCGAGTCGCCGCGAGGTGTCGAGTTGCTGCCGCTGCTCGTCGGAATCCGGCTCCTGGTCCTCATTCAGGATGGCCAGACTCATCACGTGCCAGTCGACGGAGGCATCGTGTGCCTGAGCCCGATCGATGAGCCATCGCGATGCGACCCAGGCGAAGGGGCACACGGGGTCGAAGTAGAAATCGAAGTGGGTCATGAGAACTCCGGAGGTCTCGGGCGGATGTGCAAGGGGATTCAGGACTGTGCGGTCAGGGAATCGATCGCGGCGCGCAACTTCTCCGCGGCATCACGTGCGACCGGTTCGAGGTCGGGTTCGCCCGAGACCTGGACCATGAGGTCGGGGTTCATCGCCTCGACGAGCGTGTGGTCGGGGTTGCCCGGGTCGGCGCGGACGACGACGTTGCACGGCAACAGCAACCCGATCTGCCGGTGGACGCCGAGCGCCCGATGCGCCAGCGGCGGATTGCAGGCACCGAGAATCAGATAGGGCTCCATGTCCTCGTCGAGTTTCGTTTTGAGCGTCGCTTGGACGTCGATCTCGGTGAGGATGCCGAATCCCTGATCGGCGAGCGCGGCTCTGGTCCGTTCGACCGCCTCCGGGAAGGGGTGCGGCAGCGTGGTGGTCAGCGCGAGTGACATCGTGTGTCCTTTCTTGTCGGCCCTCAAGGGGCGTGTACCCGATTCGGGTGAGGTCAATGCTTGAAGCTGATCGACGGGAGGATCCGGCGCAACCAGGATGGTGTCCACCACGCCGCCCGGCCGGTGATGCGTAGCAGCGCCGGCAGGAGGGTGAGGCGGATCAGGACGGCGTCGAGCAGGACTGCCACACCCAGGATGATCCCCATCTCCTTCGGAGGGAGTGGTTGGGCCAGGGCGAAGGTGAAGAAGACGGCGACCATGACCGCAGCTGCGGCGAAGATGATCCGCCCGGAGTGGGCCATGCCGTCGACCTGCGCGGTCGATGGATCCCCGGAGCGTTCGTAGTGTTCTTTGGCGGTGGCGAGGAGGAACACGGTGTAGTCCATCGCGATCGCGAAGATCATGGCGAAGAAGAACACGGGGGCCCAGCCGTCGAGAAATCCCTGAGGTGTGAAGCCCAGCAGGTCTGCCAGGTGCCCGTCCTGGAAGATCAGCTTCGCGACGCCGAACGCCGCGGCGGTGGACAGCAGGCTCACCACAGTGCCGATGAGTGCGATCAGCGGCGCTTGGAGTGACACCAGCAGCAAGACGAAACCGAGGACGAGAATGACGGCGACGACCAGCGGGAAGTAGTCGTTCAGAGCGTGCTGCAGGTCGAGGTTCTCGGTGGGCGCGCCGCCGACGAGAGCGCCGTCGGGCAATGCGTCACGCAGGTCGTCGACGATTGTGGCCATCTGGCCGGCGGACGGGTCGACGGTCGGAAGAGCCTGCATGAGAACGAGGTCCGAGTCGTCCGCGGCCGGCGTCGCGGGAGTGACCATGGTGATCCCCGGGGACTGCGCCGCGACCGCGGCGGCCTGCTGCGCCTCGTCGGCGGGTGCGACGATCTGCAGCATCCCCGGTGCGCCCTCGCCCATCTGCGACTGCACGAGTTCATAGCCCTGGCGGACGGGCGCGTCGGCCGGGACGACGCCGATGGAGGGCATAGCGACCTTCAACCCGACGACCGGGATCGCGAGCGCGACGAGAACAACCAGGGAGCCGGTGGCGACAGCCCACGGATGGCGCTGCAGGAAGCCGCCCCAGCGTGCGAACACCGGCGATCGGTGCTGCTGGCGGCGCGCGTACGGCAGCGAGACCGCGTTGATCCGGCCACTCAGGGCGCCCAGCGCGGCGGGTAGGAGAGTGAGGGTTGCCGCGAGGACGAAGGCCACCGCGAGCATGATGCCCACCGCCATCGTGCGCACCGCCGGTGCCGGAACCAGCAGCACGGCCGACAGGCTCACCAGAACCGTGATGCCGGACAGCAACACCGCCTTGCCTGCGGTGTCCATCGTCTGCGCCACCGCCGCGCGCATGTCGTCGCCGTGCTCCCGGACCGAGTCGCGGAACCGCGACACCAGGAACAGTGCGTAGTCGATGCCCAGCGCCAGCGCGAACATCATCGCGAAGTTCATGGCCCACACCGAGATCGGGGTGACCTGGTTCAACAACACCAGGCCGCCCGCGGATGCGACGAGACCGGCGATGGTCAGCAACAATGGGAGACCGGCCGCGACGAGCGACCCGAAGGCGAGCACCATGATCGTCAGCGTGACCGGCCATGAGAACAGCTCGGCCTTGATCATCGCGTCGTGATTGGCCTCGTTGAAGTCGCTCCACAGGGCCGAGGCACCCGTCGGGTACACCTCGATCCCGTTTCCGGACAGGGCGATCAACGCGTCCTTGTGCTCATCGACAGCGCGCACCATCTCGTCGGTGTCGGCGGCCGCGCCCACTATGACGATCCCGGTGTGGCCGTCCGGGCTGATCGACATGCCGGGCTGTGGCGGGACGACCTGGGCGAACCGGCTGTCCGTCCCCGCCAGTGCAGCGATCTCGCCGACCACCTCTCGAATCGCGGGACCGTCGACCGTGTCGCGCTCGGAGTGGACGACCACATGGACCGCTGCCGACGAGTTCCCGCCGAAATGTTGCTGAGCCAGCTCGCGGACCTGCACGGACTCCGACCCGTCGGCCTGCCAGCCCGCGCCCGCGAGTGCGGAAAACACCGACGGCGCCGCGGCTCCCAGGACGAGCAGGACGAGGAGCCACACGCCGAACACCCAGCGGGCGTGCGCGGCCATGGCCGCACCCCACCGGCCGAGGCCCCCGGGCGGGGAGCCCGCGGGGTCGGTAGTGGTCGCCTCGTCGGACAGAGGTGTGATCGGCGCCATGGATTTCCTTTCGTATATACCCCTCGGGGTATCCGTCTGGCGGCCAACATACCCATGGGGGTATCTTGACGTCAAGAATTCAGCACCCAACCGGACGTCGGTGGTGCACGACAGCGAGGAGGCCTCGATGGCCGATGACAAGAGGCCCCACGTGGCCGTCGGCGACGATGCGATGAGTGCCGTCCTCAACCGTCTACGCCGAGCGCAGGGGCAGCTCGCCGGTGTGATCGCGATGATCGAGGCGGGGCGCGACTGCAAGGACGTCGTCACACAGCTCGCCGCGGTGTCCCGTGCGCTCGACCGCGCCGGTTTCAAGATCGTGGCCTCGGGAATGCGGCAGTGCATCGAGACCGTTGACGGTGAGCAACCGCCGTTGACCGAGGCAGAGCTGGAGAAGCTCTTCCTCACACTCGCCTGAGGCGCCGTCCGTGGATCTCGTTGGGGACTCCGAACCTGCGGCGTTACTCTGAGAACGGCACTTTCCGGGCGGTCGCGCCCGGAACCACCGAAGTCGAGGATGTTGATGAGCGCACCCACCGCAGAGCAGTCCGTTGCCGAAGGCGGCTCCGGCGCCGAGAAGTCCGACACCGAGAAGTCCGACACCGAGAAGTCCGACACGGAGAAGGTCGTTCTCGGGCTTGCCCGTGCCGCCAAATCGGCGTCCCGTTCGCTGAGCGGTCTGACGACCGCGGGCAAGAACGAGGTCCTGCTCGCCGCGGCCGACGCCATCGAGGCGGCCACCGACACCATCCTCGCCGCGAACGCGGAGGACATCGCGCGTGCCGAGGCGGCCGACATCGAGGTGAGCCTGCTCGACCGGCTGCGGCTCGACGCGTCGCGCGTGGCCGGTATCGCCAACGGTCTGCGGCAGGTCGCCGTGCTCCCCGACCCGATCGGTGAGGTGGTTGCGGGGAAGACCCTCCCCAACGGGCTGCAGCTGCGTCAGCTGCGCGTGCCCCTGGGGGTCGTGGGCATCGTGTACGAAGCGCGCCCCAACGTCACCGTCGATGCGTTCGGGATCTCCTTCAAGTCCGGGAACGCGGTGCTGCTGCGTGGCTCGTCGTCGGCGGCGGCGTCGAACGCCGAACTGGTGCGCGTGCTGCGGGAGACCCTGTCGGCCAAGGGGGTCAGCGCGGATGCGGTGTCGCTGCTGCCCAGCGACGATCGGTCCAGCGTGACCGCGCTCATCCGGGCGCGCGGACTCGTGGACGTGGTCATCCCCCGTGGCGGCGCGGGGCTCATCGAGGCCGTGGTGTCGAATGCGACGGTCCCGACGATCGAGACCGGCGTCGGCAACTGCCACGTCTACGTCCACGCACTCGCCGACCTCGATGTCGCGGCGCGTGTCATTCTCAACTCCAAGACCCGCCGGCCGAGTGTCTGCAACACCGCGGAGACCGTGCTCATCGACAAGGCCGTCGCGGCCGACGCGCTGCCGCGGATCACCTCGGTGCTGCAGACCCAGGGCGTGGTCATCCACGGCGACGAGCCGGGTATGGAGCCGGCCACCGAGGACGACTGGTCCATGGAATACCTGTCGATGGACATCGCGATGAAGGTGGTCGACGGGCTCGACGCCGCGGTCGCCCACATCGACACCTACGGAACCGGCCACACGGAGGCGATCATCACCACCGACCTGGCGGCCGCCGACGAGTTCACCCGGCGCGTGGATGCCGCCGCCGTCATGGTCAACGCATCGACCGCCTTCACCGACGGCGAGCAGTTCGGCTTCGGCGCCGAGATCGGCATCTCCACCCAGAAGCTCCATGCCCGCGGCCCGATGGGTCTGCCGGAACTGACCTCGACCAAATGGGTGGTCTGGGGCAACGGCCACGTGCGGCCCGCCTGATGAGCGCGACGACCCCGGACGCGGGGACCGCGGGATACACCGGCTCGGGCCCGGCCGTCGTGCCGTCGTTCGAGGGTGTCGACGACGTCGTCGGTCGCCTTCGCGCGACGGGTTACCTCGCCGACGACGCGACCGCGACCTCGACCTTCCTGGCCGACCGTCTCGGCAAGCCGTTGCTGGTCGAGGGACCCGCGGGTGTCGGCAAGACCGAACTCGCCCGGTCCATCGCGGCGGCCACGGATGCCGAACTCATCCGCCTGCAGTGCTACGAGGGCATCGACGAGGCCCGCGCGCTGTACGAGTGGAATCACGCCAAGCAGATCCTGCACATCCAGGCGACGGGGGACCGCGCGTGGGATGAGGCCAAGGCCGACATCTTCTCCGACGAGTTCCTCCTGCCGCGGCCGCTGCTCAAGGCGATCTCGCGCGAGGGTGCCACCGTGCTCCTCATCGACGAGGTCGACAAGGCCGACGTCGACATGGAGGGGCTGCTGCTGGAAGTGCTCAGCGATTTCGCGATCACCATCCCGGAGATGGGAACCGGGGGGGGGGGGGGGGGGGGGGGGGGGGGGGGGGGGGGGGGGTGGCCGCTCAACGTCGTCCGATCGTCTTGCTGACATCGAACGCGACCCGTGAACTGTCCGAGGCACTCAAGCGTCGTTGTCTGTACCTCTACATCGACTTCCCGGATGCCGAGCGCGAGAAGGAGATCCTCGCGTCGCGGGTGCCGAACCTGTCGGATTCGCTCAGCGCCGAGCTGGTGCGGATCGTCGGTGTCCTACGCACACTCGACATCCGCAAGAAGCCGTCGGTGGCCGAGACGATCGACTGGGCGAACACGCTGTTGGCGCTGGGAGCCGGGGAGAAGGCAACGGCGAAGAGCGGTGGCGGATTCGACGACGGACTCATAGCGCGGACGCTCGGTGTCGTGCTGAAGCACCGGCCGGACCTCAAGACGGCTCTCAAAGAACTCAAGCTGGGCTGATGACGGCTCCGCTCGTCGCGCACCTCACCGATTTCGTCGACGAGTTGCGTCGTCGCGGGATCGTGGTCGGGCCGTCGGCGCTGATCGATGCGGCGAGCGCGATGGAGGTCCTCGATCTCCTCGAACGCCCCCGTCTGCGTGAGGGGCTCGCGACGACACTGCTCGTCGATCACGCCCATCGCGGTGTGTTCGACCGGGTCTTCGACCTGTGGTTCCCCCTCGGCGCCGGAATGCGCACAGTGACCGAGGATCTCCCGCGTACCCCCGACGGCGAGCTCGATGTCGAGGCGGTCCGGGACGCGCTGGCGGAGATGCTCGCCGACGACGCGTCGGCGAACGACGGCCGGCTCGACCAGGCCATCGCGATGATCGTCGACGAGTTGGGGCGGTACGGATCGACTCGGGGCGAGGCGTTCTCGGCCTATCAGGCCATCACCGCGGTGAGTCCGCAGACACTGATCGCGAAGATCGCGGCGGCCATGGCCGGTGAGGGCGATGGGGACGGCGGCCGGGCCGGTACGGAACCGCTCTACCGGCAGGCGGCGCGCCGGAAGGCCAACGATCTGCGTGCGGCGATCGAGCGAGAGACCCAGCGGCGCATGGCCGACCGCAACGGCCGCGAGAAGGTCGGCGCCTACGCGGTGCCCCCGCTACCGGAGAACGTCAACTTCCTGTCGGCCGGCGCCAAAGAGCAGGTGGAGATCCGCAAGACCATCGAACCGCTGGCCAGATTGCTGGCCGCGAAGCTCGAGACGAGGCGACGGCGCGCTCACCGCGGCGCGGTCGACGTCCGGAAGACGCTGCGCGCCTCGATGTCCACCGGTGGGGTGCCCATCGAACTCAGTCACCGCAAGCCGCGCCCGGGGCGGCCCGAACTCATCATCATCTGCGACGTCTCGGGGTCGGTGGCCGGGTTCAGTCAGTTCACGTTGCGCTTGGTGTATGCACTGCGGCAACAGTTCTCGAAGGTGCGGGTGTTCGCTTTCGTCGACACCGTCGACGAGGTGACCGATTACTTCGACCACGGCGAAGAGGATTTCGGTGCGGCGATGCACCACATGATCTCCACCGCGCGGATCTCCACCCGCGACGGTCACTCGGACTACGGCAACATGCTGGCCGGGTTCGTCGCCGACTACGGCGATACGCTGACCCACCGGGGTGCGTTGCTGATCCTGGGGGACGGGCGGAACAACTATCACGATCCGCACGCCGACGCGCTCGCCGAACTGGTGGAACGGGCCCGGCACGCCTACTGGCTCAACCCGGAGGCCAAGCAGCACTGGGGCACGGGTGACTCGGTCGCGACCGATTACGGGGACGTGATCGACATGTTCGAATGCCGGAACGCCACACAACTGGGCACGGTCATCGCCGACCTCCTGCCGATCTGACCAGCGCTGCCGATTCGCATCAGTGCTCGACGCGTAGACTGACCGTCCATGTCACCCGACCGCCCGCGTGCGCGCCGTATCGGCGTGATGGGCGGCACGTTCGACCCGATCCACAACGGGCACCTCGTCGCGGCCAGCGAGGTCGCCCACCGGTTCTCGCTGGACGAGGTGATCTTCGTCCCGACCGGCCGTCCCTGGCAGAAGATCGGCGAGGCGACGACGGTGAGCCCGCCGGAGGACCGCTACCTCATGACGGTCATCGCGACCGCGTCGAATCCGCAGTTCAGCGTCAGTCGTGTCGACATCGACCGCGACGGCGACACCTACACCGTGGACACGCTCCGCGACCTGCGAGCGCTGCTTCCGGAAGCCCAGCTGTACTTCATCACCGGTGCCGACGCGCTGGAATCCATCCTGTCGTGGCAGGACTGGGAGGAGCTGTTCGGCCTCGCCCGATTCGTCGGCGTGAGCCGCCCGGGGTACGAGCTCGACGCCACGCACCTGGCCCACCATCTCGAGGCCATGCCCGCCGACACCCTGCATCTGCTGGAGATCCCGGCGCTGGCGATCTCGTCCACCGAGTGCCGGACGCGCGCGTTGCAGGGTCGGCCCGTCTGGTACCTGGTGCCCGACGGCGTCGTGCAGTACATCGCCAAGCGGAAGCTGTATCGTGCGCCCCGGGCGTCGTCGCCCGGTGTCTCCGCCCCGGCGCTTCCGGGGGCCAACCGCCCCGAGCGGCTCCCGCCCGAGGAAATTCCTCCCGGGGAGTTGCAGGGCGATACCGACGGGTCGGGCCGCGCCCTGGGCGAACAGGCCGTGACCGAATGAGAGGACAAGTGTGACTGCGTCAGCTGAAGCGCTGGAGATGGCCAAGGTGGCCGCCCTGGCCGCGGCCGAGAAGCTCGCCCATGAGGTGACGGTGATCGACGTGTCGGAGCAGTTGGTGATCACCGACGCCTTCGTGATCGCCTCCGCCGACAACGAGCGTCAGGTGAACTCGATCGTCGACGAGGTCGAGGAGAAGCTGCGGGAGGCCGGCCACAAGCCGCTGCGGCGCGAGGGCACGCGCGAAGGTCGTTGGGCACTGCTCGATTACGCCGACATCGTGGTGCACATCCAGCACACCGATGAACGACGCTTCTACGCGCTGGAGAGTCTGTGGAAGGACTGCCCGGTGGTCGAGGTGGACGGGCTGTCGTGAGTGGCGGTCCCGACTCACACGATACCGCCGTCGAACGTCTCACCCCTGTGGTGCGGCGCCTGATCCTGTTGCGGCACGGGCAGACCGAGTACAACGCGGCGAGTCGGATGCAAGGCCAGATCGACACCGACTTGTCCGAACTCGGTGTCCGGCAAGCTGGTTCGGCGGCGGTCGAGCTCGCCAAGCGGCAACCGGTGGTCATCTGGTCGTCGGATCTGCGGCGGGCCCGCGACACCGCCGAGGCGCTCGCGCAACGAACCGGTCTGCCGGTGACCACCGACGTACGCCTACGGGAGACACACCTCGGTGAGTGGCAGGGTCTGACGCACCTCGACGTCGATGCCGCGATGCCGGGCGCGCGCGCCGTCTGGCGCGATGACGCGACCTGGACGCCGCCGGGTGGGGAGAGCCGCGTCGACGTCGCCCGCCGCTCCACCCCCCTGGTCGACGAGTTGATCGAGCTGTTGCCGGAGTGGGGCGTCGGCGACAACCCGGAGGCGCCGGTGGTGCTGGTGGCCCACGGGGGAGTGATCGCGGCGATGACCGCGGCGCTGCTCGGGCTGCCGGTCGAGAACTGGCCCGTCTTCGGGGGGCTCGCGAACACGAGTTGGGTGCAGCTGTCGGGGCACGGCATGCCCGGCGAACTGCCGCGGTGGCGCCTGGACGTGTGGAACGCGTCCGCCGAGGACTCCGACCCGGCGGTGCAGTGAGCGACGTCCGCCGATGACCGAGGCCGCCGGACCCGGTCCATCCGCTGCCGATGCGCGGGAGCGATGTGTGCTGGTGTTGTCCGACTCGCTCGCGTACTACGGTCCGCAGGGCGGTCTGCCCGCGGATGACCCTCGGATCTGGCCGATGCTCGTGGGCGCTGCGACGCGTTCGGAGGTGCGGCTGTTCGGCCGGATCGGGTGGACGAGCCGGGACGTCTGGTGGGCCCTCACCCAGGACCCGAACATCTGGGCCACCGTGCCCCGCGCCGACGTCGTCGTGCTCGCATTCGGAGGGATGGACACTCTGCCCTCGCCGCTTCCGACGGCTTTCCGGGAGCAGATCCGCTACATCAGGCCGAACGGGTTGCGGCAGCGAATACGCGCGGCCTATGCGTGGATACAACCGCGGGGGTCGCACCTCGGATGGCCGCTCGCGCTGCCGCCGCACGTCACGATCGAGTACCTGGAGAAGATCCGCGCGGCGCTCGCCCAGTTGCGTCCGGACCTCCCGATCGTCGTGTGCCTGCCGCCCACCCACCGCAGCCCGTATTACGGCAACGTCCATGCCGGGCGGATCCCGACGACCGCGGCGATGTCGCGATGGGCGTCGAGCCACGGCCTACCGAGTGTCGACTTCTACCCGGTCACCCGGGACGCCTTCGACGACGACACCGCCGAGATGAATCCCGACGGAATCCACTGGGGTTTCTCGTGCCATCGGGGCATCGCCGACGTTGTCGCCCCGGTCGTCGACGCCGTCCGGCGGCGCGCGAACCGCGACGCCGGGGGCCCGACCCCGACGCCCGTGGAGGCCCGGCGCGTGAACCCGTTAACGTAGACGCGTGCCTGTCGTCGTCGTCACAGACTCCTCGTCCCGACTGCCGCGGTCGGTGACCGAGCACTACGGGATACGGCAGGTCCCATTGCACCTCGCCGTCGGCGACGAGGACTACCGCGAAGGTGTCGACGACATCCCGGCCGACATCGTGACGACGCCGGGCGTGACCACCTCCGGCGCCAACCCCAACGATCTCTCCGAACATTTCGAGTCCGCGCTCGAGGCGAGTCAGGGTGCCGGCGTCGTCGCCGTCCACATGTCGCGCCGGTTGTCGGGGACCTGGAGTTCGGCGCGGATGGCTGCGGAGAAGTTCTCCGGGCAGGTTCGGGTCGTCGATTCCCGATCTGTCGGTCTCGCAGTCGGTTTCACCGCCGTCGCGGCCGCCCAGGCCGCCGCCGGGGGAGCCGACCGGGACCGCGTGTACGAGTCCGCCATCCGACAGGCAGCGACCGTCGACTCGCTGCTGTGTGTGCAGCAGCTCGACAATCTGCGCAACAGTGGCCGGATCAGCGCCGCGGGCAAGCTCTTCGGATCGGCGCTGTCCATCAAACCGATCCTGCACATGGTCGACGGGACCCTGACGCTGAAGGAACGTCATCGCACGTTCTCCAAGGCGCTGGACAAGATGGTCGACGCCGCCGCCGACTCCGCGGGCGGGCGCGCGGTCACGGTCGGCATCCAGCACTGTCAGAGCCCGGACGTCGCCGAGGAACTGCGCGCGGCCGTCCACGCCAAGCTGCGGGTGGTGACCTCCGAGCTGACCGTTGATCTCGGTCCCATCCTCGGCGCCCACGTCGGCCCCGGCGCGGTGGGCGTCGTGATCGCCGCGCACCTCGAACCGATCGAGGGTCTCGGCGAGTCCTAGCGGTCCGGCGCGCCGGGCTCGGCGCCATCCACAGCTCGCGCTGACCGTCCACAGATCGCGGGTTCTGCGGTTCGCGTGCGGAGCAGCGGCGGCTGTGCGACCTAGCGTGTGGCGTCATGAGCGCATCAGGACGGCGGAACCCGCTGGACCGGCTGGCGCCGGTGGCCGATCTGCCGGACCGACGGGACGGTACGGCAGGCATCGACCCCGTGTCGCCGCCGCTCGCGCCGGACATCGACGACCGGCTCGGCCCCGTCGAGGAACCCGAGCATCCCGGGTGGGGGATCGGCGGGATGCCGACGTGGCTTGACACGCCGGCGCGAACCCAGCGGCGACGGTCGGACGCCGACGGCGGCGACAGTGTCGGCGGCGACGGTGCCGAGGATGACGATGACTTCGACGACGATCCCATCCCTCGGCGGCGCTTCGCGGTCGCGCCACCGGCAGCTCTCGCGCTGATCGCGGTCGGTGTCGTCGTCTGTGCCGTCGCGGCCTTCGGACTGTTCCGCGGGTCGGGGTCGGCGCCGGTCGTGGATTTCGGTGCGGTGGCCGGCACCTCGTCGATGTCGGACCCGTCGACGCCGCCGGCCGTGCCGACCGAATCGATCCCGGCGCAGATGGTGGTCAGTGTCGTCGGTTTGGTGCACACGCCGGGTCTGGTGCAACTCACGCCCGGGGCGCGGGTCGCCGACGCGATCGACCGGGCGGGAGGTGCGCGCAAGAACGCGGATCTGCTGTCGCTGAACCTCGCGCAGGTCCTCCGGGACGGCGATCAGATCCTCGTCGGCTACGCGGGCGGGCAGGGCGAGATGTCGCTGCGCAGCGCCGTCGTCGGGGCTTCCGGCGCGCCGCCCGCACCCGCGGGTGCACCCCCGGCAGATGCAGGGGCGCCCGCCGGCGGTTCGGGTGGTCCGCCGGCCACCGGCGGACTCGTGAACCTCAACACCGCCACCGAGGCCGACCTCGACGAGTTGCCCGGGGTGGGGCCGGTGACCGCGAAGGCCATCCTGTCGTGGAGGGATCGCAACGGGCGCTTCAGCTCCGTGGACCAGCTCGCCGAGGTCGACGGGATCGGTCCGGCACGCCTGGCCAGACTGCGCGATCTCGTGACGGTCTGACGGGTGGACTACCGCCTGCTGGTACCGGCGGTGGCGGTGTGGTCGGTGACGGCGTTCGGGCTGGTGATGCCGCCCGGGTACACGCTCGGGCTGGCGATCTGTTCGGGCGCGGTGGCCTCGGTCGGCACGCTGGTCTGTGCCGGCGGCCGGTTCGGATGGGACGCGGTCGGTTTGATCATCGTCGTGGCCGGACTCGCCGCGGTGTGCGCGACTTCCTTGGCGATCCGGCAGGAGGTCCGCTCCGATCACCCGCTGGCCGCGTCGACCGGGAAGTCGACGGTCGTACTTACCGTGCGTGGGGACCCGGTGGTTGTCGGGCCCTCGTCGGCCGGACGCGTCCGTCTGCGCGTCGACGTGGAACAGGTTGGTTCGCATCGTGTTCCGACGGCTTCCGCCGACCTGATGGGGGATCTCGGGGAGTGGTCGGGACTGTTGCCCGGGCAACGGGTGCTCACGGTCGCGCGGGTGCGGCCGCCGCCCGAGCACTCGCTGCTGGTGGCGACCCTGACTGCGCAGCAGCCCCGGGTCGTCGGCTCGCCGCCCGCCCACCAGCAGGTGGCCGGTGCGATCCGGGAACGGTTGCAGGTGTTGGCCGCGCGGGCGCTCGACGAGGACGCGGCCGGACTCCTGCCCGGCCTCGTGCTCGGCGACGAGAGGTCCCTCGACGACGGCCTGCGGGACGATTTCCGCGACGCCGGCCTGAGCCATCTGACCGCGGTGAGCGGCAGCAATTTCGCGATCGTCTGCGGGGCAGCGCTTCTCGTGGTTCGCAGTGCGGGTGTGCCACCGCGGGCGGCCGCGGTCGTCGGGCTGGTGGTGATCCTGGCATTCGTGGTGCTCGTCCGGCCGTCGCCTAGTGTCGTGCGTGCCGCGTTGATGGGAGCGGTGGGTGTGTTGGCGCTCTTCGCCTCTCGTCGGGCGCAGGCGTTCCCGGCGCTCGGTGCGGCGGTCGTCGGCGGACTCCTGTGGTGGCCCGAGCTGGCGCTGCAACCGGGGTTCGCCTTGTCGGTGGCCGCCACCGCCGCCATCGTGCTGTGGGCCCCACGATTCCGTGACCGGTTGCGCGAGTGGCGTTGTCCGCCCGGTGTCGCCGAGGTGATCGCGATGGCGGTCACCGCGCAGGTGGTGACGGCGCCGATCGTGGTCGTGGTGACCGGCACGTTCTCGGTGGTGGGAATCGTTGCGAACCTTCTGGTCGCCCCGGTGGTCGCGGTGATCAGCGTGGTCGGCACCCTCGCCGCACTCATCGGCGCGATCGGGCCGCCCGACGGCGTCGGCGCGCTCGTGGGTGAACTGCTGGTGCGCGCCCTCGCCCCCGAACTGTGGTGGATGGTCGTGTGCGCGCGCACCCTCGGCGGCGTGGGCTGGGCGAGTGTGGAGGTGCCCTCGCCGTTCGGATGAGGCTGCCCGCAGTCAGACCTCGCGGTCGGCCAGCTCGCCCGCGGTGCGGTTCCACACCATGTAGCCGACGCCGACGGCGGCGAACCAGACCGCCCCGACGATCAGTGCGATCCGACCGTCGCGGTCGAAGAACAGCAGGACGAAGACGAGCGCGAGGAAGGCGAGGGCGAGCCACGTGGTGATCGGGGCGCCGGGGACCCGGTAGTCCGAACGCGGCAGTTCGCCGCGCGCGACCTTCCGGCGGTAGGCCATCTGGCACAGCAGGATAGTCGACCAGATGACGATGATCCCGACCGTCGACACCGCGGTGATGTAGGCGAAGGCGTGTGCGGGATCGATGACGTTCACCACCACGCCGATCGCCATGACGGCGGCACTCAGCGTGATGCCGACGGCCGGGACCTTGCGGTTCGAGAGTCGGGTCAGCTGCCGCGGGGCGTCGCCGGTGTGGGCGAGGGAGCGCAGCATGCGCCCGGTCGAGTAGATGCCCGAGTTGCACGACGAGAGGGCAGCGGTGAGCAAGATGAAGTTGACGATGCCCGCGGCGCCGGGGATGCCGATGTAGGAGAAGACCGAGACGAAGGGGCTCTCGCCGGCCTGGAAGTCCGTCCAGCTGCGGACCGAGAGGATCACCAGCAGCGAGCCGACATAAAAGATCCCGATGCGGAACGGAACGGTGTTGATCGCCTTGCGCAGCGTGACGCGCGGGTTCTGTGCCTCTCCCGCGGTCACGCCGACGAGCTCGACGCCGACATAGGCGAACATGACGATCTGCAGGCTCAGCATCGCGTTGCTGAAGCCGGTCGCGAAGAAGCCGCCGTCGTTCCACAGGTTCGTCACCGACGGACCGGTCTCGGGCCCCAGCCCGGCGATCGGGAGCAGCACACCGATGCCGACGATGATCATGCCGAGGATGGCGGTGACCTTGATGGCGGAGAACCAGAACTCCGCGCGTCCGAACACCCCGACGGAGATCAGGTTCGCGCCGAACAGCACGATGAGCGCGATGAGGGCGGTGACCCACACCGGCACCGAGGGCCACCAGTAGTTGATGTACTTGCCCGCCACGGTGATCTCGGCCATGCACGTCGTCGTCCACACGGCCCAATAGGTCCACCCCTGGCTGAAACCGGCGAACCGTCCGAGGAACTCGTCGGCGTACTCGCTGATGCCACCGGAGATCGGCCGGTAGATGAGGAGTTCGCCGAGAGCGCGCATGACGATGAAGATCGCGAGGCCGGCGAGCGCGTACGCCAGGATGAGTGCCGGTCCCGCCTTCTCGATCGCGCCACCCGCGCCGTAGAAGAGGCCGGTGCCGATCGCGCCGCCGATGGCGATCATCTGCACGGTGCGGGCGGTGAGCCCGCGTTGGTATCCCTCGTCGGTGTCGGCACCCGTGTCGGTGCCGGGATGCTCGACAGTCACGCGGGCAACTCCTCCGAATGTCGGTGGGCCGATGGCAGAAGCTCACCGTAACGGCCCGCGATCGACCGGATTCACTTGCCCACAGGACCCGTCCACTTTGTCGTATTCGGTTGGCCGGGCGGCGGTCCGGTGATCGTGTCGGCGCCGTCTGGCACCATTGTCGCCGTGACCGATCGCCTGCACCTGCTGCTCGGAGACGACGACTTCCTCACCGGCCGGGTGATCTCGGCCGTGGTCGACGCCGCGTCGAAAGCGGCAGGTACCCCGGTGCCGGTGACCCGGGTACGTGCCGGCGACGTGAGCGAACACGAACTCGCGGAGTTGCTCAGTCCGTCGCTGTTCGCCGAAGAGCGGATCGTCGTCGTCGAGGCCGCCGCCGACGCGGGCAAGGAGCCGGCCGCGCTCATCGCCGCGACCGCGTCGTCGCTGCCCGAGGGCATCACGCTGATGGTGATCCATCACGGCGGGGGCCGGGCGAAGTCGATGGTCCCCGCGTTGAAGAAGGCCGGGGCCGTCGAGCACGAGACGACCGCCCCGAAGTGGCCGTCGGAGCGAATGACTTTCGTGCGCAACGAGTTCCGTTCGCTGGGCGTAAAGGTCGGCGCCGATGTCGTCGAGCAGGTGGTCGAGGGCGTCGGATCGGAACTGCGCGAGCTGGCCGCCGCGTGCGCGCAACTCGTGGCCGACACCGGCGGCAAGGTCGACCGCGACACCGTGCGCCTGTACTACCAGGGCCGTCCCGAGGTGACCGGATACGAGGTGGCCGACCGGGCGGTGACGGGCGACCGTGCCGGCGCGCTGGAATCCCTGGCCTGGGCGCTGCACCACGGCGTGCCGCGGGTGCTGCTTGCCGACGCCCTCGCCGAGGCCGTCCACGCCATCGCTCGCATCCGACCCATGGGGTCGATCAACCACTTCGATGCGGCCCGCGAACTCGGCATGCCGCCCAACCGGGTCAAGAACGTGCAGGCGAAGGCCAAGGCGTGGGACGCGGAGTCGATCGCGCGGGCGGTCGGCGTGGTCGCGGCGCTCAACGCGGATGTGAAGGGGCAGGCCGCCGACCCCGATTACAGCCTCACCCACGCCGTCGCCACGGTCGCCGACCTCCGGCCGGACGGGCGTCGGCGGAGCTGACGCCCGTCCGGCCGGTCTTGAGTCGGCCGTCGGACGGGAGTGGCTTCGACTCGGCGCCTCGCTCCGCTCGGGGCCGGCTCAACCAGCGGTGGGGGCGGCTCCGCTCGGGGCCGGCTCAACCAGCGGTAGGGCGCCAGACAGAAACGACAATCACCCCGGCAACCGCGTGGATGCTGCCGGGGTGATCGAGGTATGGAGAGGTGGCGACGGATCAACCGTCGGACCGACCCGGGGTCGGCGTCAGATCAGAGCTTGTTGACCGCGAGAGCGATGGCCGACTTCTTGTTGGCGGCCTGGTTGGCGTGGATGACGCCCTTGCTGGCAGCCTTGTCGAGCTTGCGGCTGGCGGTCTGGCCGAGCTCGGCGGCCTTCGCCTTGTCGCCGGACTCGACAGCCTCACGGAAGCTGCGGATCGCGGTACGAAGGGCCGACTTCACCGACTGGTTGCGCTGGCGGTTCGCTTCATTGGTGCGATTGCGCTTGATCTGAGACTTGATGTTTGCCACGCGTGTTACCTCTGTCGTTGCTGGTGGATATGTCTGTCTGTTCGGGTCGGGCGGTCGGCCCTGGGGGCTGAACTCGCACCGGGCGGTGTCGGCGCGTGAAGCATCTCCACGGCGTCACCGCAACAGCGCACAACATTACCAGCCGGGGTCAGCCCGCCAAAATCCGTGCGTCGGGAACGACGGGCCACCGCGTCGGCCAATAAGAATCATCGTGAACTTATGTCTACGGTGGAGCCATCATGTCCGTCGTTTACGTACACATCGGCCTTCCCAAAACCGGGACCACACACCTCCAGGATCGCCTCTGGCGAAACCGCGACCTGGCGTTGCAGTCCTCCGGGTTGCTGTACCCGGGCAACGTGATCTCGGATCACTTCCATGCCGCGGTGCATCTGCAGCCGGAGCGATACCTCGACTGGGTCGATCCCGCCTTCGCCGGCACCTGGCCGACGCTCCTCGGTCAGATCCGGGCCTGGCCGCAGATCTCGTTGCTGTCGCACGAGCTGTACAGCACCGCGACCGTCGACCAGATCGAACGGTTGATGGCCGACCTGTCCTTCGCCGACGAGGTCCACGTGATAGCGACCGTCCGCGACCTCGGCCGCCAGCTCCCGTCCGTGTGGCAGGAGAACGTGAAGAACCAGCGCCGGGCGTCGTTCGACGAGTTCGTGGATTCGGTGGCCTTCGCTTCCGAGGGGCGCCGGACCGGCGGTCCCGTCGTCGTCAGTACCCCCGCTGACGATGCCCCGGCCGACGAGGTCGACGAGGAGCCGTTCTGGGAGTTCCAGGACTACGTCGGCATCCTGGAACGCTGGTCGCGTGTCGTCGGACCCGAGCGCGTCCACATCGTCACGGTGCCGCCCCGCGGGGCAGCGTCGGGCGACACGCTCTGGGATCGGTTCCTGCGCGTGATGAACATCGATCCGGTCCCGCTGCGGATCCCGGTCCCCAGCCTGAACAGCTCGCTGTCCGCGCCGCAGGCCGAGTTCCTGCGCGGCCTCAACCGCCGCCTGCAGCCGGACGCCATTGAGTGGCGCCGATACGAGCGGATCATCAAGGGGCAGGTGATCGGGGAGATCCTGTTCGAGGCACCGTCCGGCCCGCCGCAGGGACTCTCGGACAAGAGCCGGGAGTGGGCGGCGGGGGAGTCCCGGCGGATGGTCGCGGCGGTCCGCGACGCCGGCTACGACGTCGT
This sequence comes from Gordonia hongkongensis, assembly GCF_023078355.1. NCBI lineage: Bacteria > Bacillati > Actinomycetota > Actinomycetes > Mycobacteriales > Gordoniaceae > Gordonia > Gordonia hongkongensis. The sequence goes on along the minus strand of NZ_CP095552.1, from coordinate 3,499,806 downwards.
CGGTGACCTCGACGATCTGGTGGTGTCGCCCGAACACGACGCCGGCGACGTGCCGCCGCCGTCGGACGGCGAGGTGCTCGACGTCGCGCTCGACACGATCGCGGCGATGGTGCTCGCGGCGCCCTTGCCCAAGGTCGGACCCCGTGCGCGGACGCGGGCGGCGAATGTGGTGCGCCGGGTCAAGCGGCGGGTGATCGCCGCGCGCCGATCATCCTGATCGGTGGCCCCGGAACGGCGGTGCGGCTTCGTCGATGACACGGCCGGTCGACGTCCTGCCAATTTCGGCATTCTGTAGCACCATGGCAGTTTATGACCCCCGCATCGACAAGTGCGCCAGCCAAGAAGGCGGCGCGTAAGTCCGCAGCCGCGAAAGCGGCGTCGTCCACCTCGTCGGGACGGACGGCCTCCGCCAAGTCCGGTTCGACCAAGGGTTCCGGTTCCGGCAGCCGGTCGGCGAAGGGCGCGGGCGACGCAACCACCGGGGAGAATTTCACCGGCAACTTCGGCGGGTACGCAAAAGGCCCGTACGGCAAGGCCTATGACGAGATGTTCGATGCCGCCGGCGAGGTGCGGACACCGTACCGCGGTATCTACAAGGCCATGGCCGACGAGGATCAGTCCGACCTCGTGGAGGCCCGTGTGGAGGCCCTCGGGCGTGCCTATCTCGACCAGGGTGTGACGTTCTCGCTGTCCGGCAAGGAACGCCCCTTCCCGTTGGATGTTGTGCCACGGGTGATCTCGGCGGCGGAGTGGAACAAGCTCGAGGCGGGTATCACCCAGCGCGTACAGGCGCTGGAACTCTTCCTCGACGACATCTACGGCGAGCAGGAGATCCTGCGCGACGGGGTACTGCCCAAGCGACTCGTCCACTCCTGTGAGCACTTTCATCGACAGGCGGCAAACATTCGGCCGCCCAACGGTGTTCGCATCCACGTCGCGGGTATCGACCTGATCCGCGACGAGAACGGCGACTTCCGGGTCCTCGAGGACAATCTGCGGTCGCCGTCGGGCGTCTCCTATGTGCTCGAGAACCGGCGCGCGATGGCCCGCGTCTTCCCGGACCTGTTCTCCAAACACAAGGTGCGTGCGGTCGCCGACTACCCGAGCCACCTCCTGCGCGCGCTACGCGCGTCGGCGGCGTTCAACGAGGCCGACCCGAACATCGTCGTGCTGACCCCGGGCGTGGCCAACTCGGCCTACTTCGAGCACTCGCTCCTCGCACGCCTGATGGGCGTCGAGCTGGTCGAGGGCCGTGACCTGTTCTGCCGCGACAACGTCGTGTACATGCGCACGACCGAGGGGGAGCAGCGGGTCGACGTCATCTACCGCCGCATCGACGACGACTTCCTGGATCCCATGCAGTTCCGGCCGGATTCGATGCTCGGCGTGGCGGGGCTGCTGAACGCCGCGCGCGCGGGCAACGTGGTGATCTCCAGTGCGGTCGGCAACGGCGTCGGCGACGACAAGCTGATCTACACCTACGTGCCGGAGATCATCCAGTACTACCTCGGCGAGAAGCCGAGTCTCCAGAACGTGGACACCCTACGCTGCTGGCTGCCCGACGAATGCGAGGAGGTGCTCGACCGCATCGACGAACTCGTCGTGAAACCCGTTGAGGGATCGGGCGGTTACGGCATCGTCTTCGGCCCCGACGCGACCGGCGCCGAATTGGACGCACTGGCACGCAAGGTCCGCAACGATCCGCGCGGGTGGATCGCACAGCCGGTCGTGCAGCTGTCGACGGTGCCGACGAAGATCGGTGACGCCATCCGGCCGCGCCATGTTGACCTGCGTCCGTTCGCGGTCAACGACGGTGAGTCCGTGTGGGTCCTGCCCGGCGGCCTGACCCGGGTGGCGCTGCCGGAGGGATCGCTCGTCGTCAACTCGAGCCAGGGCGGCGGTTCCAAGGACACCTGGGTGCTGGCCTCGCGCACATCCGAGGGGGACCGGGAGTTGTCGGGTGCGAAGGTCGTGACGACGAGCGGTGTCGCCGCCGCCCGGCCGGCGGAGAGCGCCCCCGACCCGGTGCACACGCAGACTCAACAGCAACAGCAGGGTTCGATGATGCAGCAGTTGGGTGGGACGCAGCAGATGGGCTCCATGATGCAGCAGTTGGGTGGGACGCAGCAGATGGGTGGCATGACGCCGCAACCGAATCCGACCACAGCGTCCGGCGGCATGACCCGACAGCAGGAGGGTGATATCCGATGATGTTGGCGCGTAACGCCGAATCGCTCTACTGGATCGGCAGGTACGTCGAGCGCGCCGACGACATGGCGCGCATCCTCGATGTCGCGATCCACCAGATCCTCGAGGACACCACGGTCGACGTCGACCGGCAGGCACGCCTGATCATCCAGGTACTCGGGCTCACCGCGCCGGAGGACGACGACGAGCTCGACGTCTGGTCGTTGACCGAACGCGTCGCCTACGACGCCGACGCGGTGGGATCGATCGTCGACCTGATCCGGGCGGCGCGGGAAAACGCCCGGGGCGCACGCGAAGTCACGTCCAGCGAGTTGTGGGAATGCCTCAACACCACCTACAACGGACTCGACGGCGCCGAACGGCGCTCGCGTCGCCTCGGTCCCCACGAGTTCCTGTCGTACGTGAAGAACCGGGCGGCGATGTTCGCGGGCCTCGCCGACGCCACCCTCAGCCACGACGACGGCTACCGATATCTGCTGCTGGGTCGGTCGGTGGAGCGGGTCGACATGACCATCCGGATGTTGCTGTCCCGCGCCGGGGATCGGACGACGTCGCCGGCCTGGGTGAACGTCCTCGTGTCCGCCGGCGGGCACGACACCTTCCTGCGGACCTACCGCGGTGTGTTGGACGCCGAGAACATCGTCGAGTTCATGCTTCTCGACCGGCTGTTCCCACGGTCCATCTTCCACGCCCTCAGCGTCGCCGAGCGCAATCTGGGTCAGCTCGAGAGTGGGCCGAGCCGGGTCGGGGCCCAGGCCGAGGCGCAGTTGCTGCTGGGCCGCGCACGCAGTTCGCTCGAGTTCCTCGAGCCCGGGAAGTTGCTCGACGATCTGCAGGACCGGCTCGTCGACCTGCAGGACACCTGCCGCGCGGTCAACGAGGCGGTCACGAAGCAGTATTTCCATGTGTCGCCCTATGTCTCGTGGGCCGACGCCCGCGTCAGCGACGGGCATGTCATCGAGGAGAGTGAGCTGTGAGCTGGCGTCTGCGTGTTGTCCATTCCACGGGCTTCGCCTACCACAGTCCGGTCACCTCGTCGTACAACGAAGCCCGGCTCACCCCGCGCAGCGACGCCCGCCAGAACGTGATCGTCAACCGGGTCGAGACCGTCCCGGCGACGAGGTCCTACCGGTACACCGACTACTGGGGTACCGCGGTCACCGCCTTCGATCTGCACGCGCCGCACAACGAACTCGAGGTCTCGGGGCTGTCGGTCGTCGAAACCGAGGCCGGACAACGCCCCGACGTGGAGGATCAGGTCTCGTGGGACGACATGAACAGCGATCACGTCATCGACCGGTATGACGAGATGCTGTCTTACACACCGTATGTCGCCCGCAACCGGTCACTGCTGTCGACCGCGAAGAAGGTGACCAAGGGGCTCACCCCCGAGGAGGCGGTCGAGGCGGTGTGTCGCTTCATCCACACCGAGATGGAGTACGTCCCCGGCACGACGGGCGTGCACACCACCGCGGTCGACGCGTGGACCGACCGCAAGGGCGTGTGTCAGGACTACGCGCACCTCACCCTGCTGATGCTCCGCGGGCTGGGCATTCCCGCCCGGTACGTGTCGGGGTATCTCCATCCCGAACCCGACGCCGAGATCGACAAGACGGTGCAGGGTCAGAGTCACGCCTGGATCGAGGCGTGGACGGGCGGCTGGTGGGGCTACGACCCGACCAACGACACCCCGATCACCGAGCAGCATGTGTCGGTGGGCGTGGGTCGTGACTACGCCGATGTGTCGCCGCTGAAGGGTATCTACACCGGCGGCGGCGCGACCGACCTCGACGTCATCGTCGAGATCACCCGGCTCGCCTAGGGTTTCGTCCTTCGGGTCACCGCCAGCCGTAGTGCCCGCGGAGTTCCTGGGCGACGGCGTCGAACGTCGTGCGGTCGAGGATCGCGCCTTCCCGGCGGATGCCGTCGTCGTCGACGACGAGTACACGGTCGAGGCGCACGAAGCTCGGCCGGCCCTGGGAATCCCATGCGCCCGACCCGAGGGGAAGCCAGTTGCCGTCGTCCCGGTGGTCCTTGCTCGACAGCATGAGCCCGAGCACGGTGTCGGACCGGTCGGCCCGGGCGTCCCGGCCGACGACCAGGACCGGCCGGTCCTTTCCCTGGTTCGGGTCGTCCTCGTAGGCGACCCAGGTCCACACGATCTCGCCGGGGTCGGCGTCGCCGTCGAGGTCGGGGGAATAGCTGATGGTGCGGGCGAGATCGGTTGTCGGCCGAAGTGCGGGCCGGGCGTTGCGACTGGTCACCGTCAGAAGTCCTCTCCGGAGATGTGGGGTAGCAGGAAGTCCTCGACCGCGTCCGAGGTGAGGGCTGCGGTGGGTTTTCTCTTCGGGTTGAGGTCGTGTCCGACCTTCTCGAGTTCGACGATGTGTGTCGGCGCATCGATGAGGCCGATCGCGCGGGTCATCTCGTCGGTGGTGCCGAACGGGTCGGTGCTCCCGTGGACCACGAGGGTCGGGACGGTGATCGACGGCAGGTGTTCGGTGCGCAGTCGGTCGGGCTTGCCCGGTGGATGCAGCGGATACGACGTCAGCAACAGGCCGTCGGCCAGAGCTGTTCCGTTCTCGGCGACGGCCATCGAGGACTGTCGCCCGCCATAGGAGTGGCCACCGACGATCAGCGGCCCGTCGAGCTCGGCGCGCAGCGTTGCACACGCGGCACGGATGCCGTCCCGGTCGGCGTCGGCGGTGGACGGGCTGGGCGGACCCTTGGGTCGGCGCCGTCGATACGGCAGGTCGATCCGGGCGACGACGAACCCGCGGTCGCACAGTTCCTCGGCCAGGGCACGCAGGATCACGGCGTCGCGGTTGCCGCCTGCGCCGTGGGCGAGGACGAGCGTGGCACGTGCCGGGATCCCCGGGCGGTGTACCTCGGCGGCGACGTCGTCGGACTCGATGGTGGTGACGGTGGACGCGGACACGGCTGCCACCGTAGCGCCTTCGGAGGTGCTCGCGGACTTCTCCGATCCCTGAGGAGGCCCGGAGCCTGCGGAGGGCCGTCTCGAAGGGTGCGACGTGGCCGGACGCGCCACGCGGGGTGCTCATGAGAAACTGGAGGACAACCCGTATCCGTACCCGTTCTCTACCGAAGTTCTCGTTCGAGGAGTAGTTCCATTCCCACCTTCGCCGACACCACCTTCACCGATCCGGCACGTATCCGGAACTTCTGCATCATCGCCCACATCGACCACGGCAAGTCGACGCTGGCAGACCGGATGCTGCAGCTCACTGGCGTCGTCGAAGAGCGGCAGATGCGGGCGCAGTACCTCGATCGAATGGACATCGAGCGCGAGCGCGGCATCACCATCAAGGCGCAGAACGTCCGTCTGCCCTGGACGGTGAAGTCGGCGGAGGGCGACGAGGACTACGTCCTGCACCTCATCGACACCCCCGGGCACGTCGACTTCACCTACGAGGTGTCCCGCGCTCTGGAGGCGTGCGAGGGAGCTGTCCTGCTCGTCGACGCCGCGCAGGGCATCGAGGCCCAGACCCTCGCCAACCTGTATCTGGCGATGGAGAACGACCTCACCATCATCCCGGTGCTCAACAAGATCGACCTGCCCGCGGCCGACCCCGAGCGCTACGCTGCCGAACTCGCGCACATCGTGGGTTGCGAGCCGGAAGACGTGCTGCGTGTGTCGGGCAAGACCGGCGTCGGGGTCACCGAGCTGCTCGACGAGGTCATCCGGAAGGTGCCGGCCCCGGTGGGCGACTCCGACGCCCCGGCGCGCGCGATGATCTTCGACTCGGTGTACGACACCTACCGCGGCGTGGTCACCTACGTCCGGGTCGTCGACGGCAAGATCGTGCCCCGGGAGAAGATCCTGATGATGTCGACCGGCACGACGCACGAGCTGCTCGAGGTGGGCATCGTGTCCCCGGAACCGAAGCCGACCACGGGGCTGGGTGTCGGCGAGGTCGGTTACCTGATCACGGGTGTGAAGGACGTTCGCCAGTCGAAGGTCGGTGACACCGTCACCACTGCCCGCCGGGGTGCCGAGCAGGCGCTGACGGGGTACCGCGAGCCGCGCCCGATGGTCTACTCGGGGCTGTACCCGCTCGACGGCTCCGACCACCCGGTGCTGCGTGAGGCGCTCGAGAAGCTGCAACTCAACGACGCCGCCCTGACCTTCGAGCCGGAGACCTCGGTCGCGCTCGGCTTCGGCTTCCGCTGCGGCTTCCTCGGTCTGCTGCACATGGAGATCACCCGCGAGCGTCTCGAGCGCGAGTTCAACCTCGACCTGATCTCGACGGCCCCGAACGTCGTCTACCGGGTGGTCATGGAAGACGGTTCGGAGCATGTGGTGACCAACCCGTCGGACTGGCCGGAAGGCAAGACCCGGCACATCTACGAACCCATCGTCAAGACCACCGTGATCGCGCCGAGCGAGTTCATCGGCGCGATCATGGAGCTGTGTCAGTCGCGTCGAGGTGAGCTCGGCGGGATGGACTACCTGTCGGAGACGCGCGTGGAACTGCGGTACACGCTGCCCATGGCCGAGATCATCTTCGACTTCTTCGACGCCTTGAAGTCGCGGACGCGTGGCTATGCCAGCCTCGACTACGAGGAGGCGGGCGAGCAGGAAGCCGATCTGGTGAAGGTCGACATCCTGCTCCAGGGCGAGGCCGTCGACGCGTTCAGTGCGATCGTCCACAAGGACGCCGCCTATGCCTACGGCAACCGGATGGCGATCAAGCTCAAGGAGCTCATCCCGCGCCAGCAGTTCGAGGTTCCGGTGCAGGCCGCCGTCGGCTCGAAGATCATTGCGCGCGAGAACATCCGAGCCATCCGCAAGGATGTGCTCGCGAAGTGCTACGGCGGCGACATCAGCCGTAAGCGCAAACTGCTCGAGAAGCAGAAAGAGGGCAAGAAGCGGATGAAGACCATCGGCCGCGTCGAGGTCCCGCAAGAGGCCTTCGTGGCCGCGCTCTCCACCGACGCGGTGGGTGACAAGCCGAAGGGGAAGTGATGGGCGACGGGCAGACCGGGAGTGGGGAGACGATGACCGCAGCGCAGGGCACCAATCCGGTACTGGCGCAAAGCGGCCTGCCCTACGACCTCCCCGACTTCGCGTCGATCTCCGACGACGACTTCCTGCCGGCGTTCACCGAAGCGATGGCGTCGCATGTGGCCGAGGTGGAGGCGATCGCGGCCGACCCCGCGGCACCGACCTTCGCCAACACGATCGAGGCCCTGGAGTTGTCGGGGCGCGACCTGGCCCGGGCGTCGGGGATCTTCTTCAACCTCGTCGGGCCCGACACGAACCCCAGACGCAACGCGATCTCCCAGGAGCTGTCGACGCTCCTGACCGATCATGCGAACACGATCGCGATGAATCCGGTTCTCTTCGAACGGATCTCCGACCTCCATTCGCGCGCCGACGAACTCGATCTCACCGAAGCCCAGCGCCGGTTGCTCGACAAGCGGTACCGGGAATCGGTCCGCGCCGGAGCCGGATTGGACCCCGACGCACAGCGTGAGATGCGGGAGATCGCTTCTCGCCTGGCCTATCTCACGACGACGTTCTCCCAGAAGATCCTCGACGACACCAATGACTCGGCGGTGCTCGTCGACGATGCCGCCGAACTCGACGGTCTGTCGGCCGGACAGATCGCCGCCGCCCGCCGTGCCGCCGGCGAGGCCGGGCACGACAGCGGATACCTCGTCACACTCGAACTTCCGACGAGCCAGTCGGTGCTCACCGAATTGACGAATGCCGATGTGCGCCGGCGGGTGTTCGACGCGTCGGTGGGGCGGTGCGCCCGAGGCAACGAACACGACACCCGGGAACTGGTCCTCGAGATCGTCCGCCTGCGGGCACGCCGAGCAGAGATGCTCGGCTACCGGGACCACGCCGAATACGTGATCGCCGAGCAGACGGCGCCGGACCCGGGGGCCGTCGACGACATGCTGCGCGAGCTCAACTCCTCGGCCATGCGTGCCGGTGGCCGAGAACTCACCCGGCTCACCGAGTTCGCGGGTGACGCGCCGATCGGCCCCGCCGATCTCACCTTCTGGCTCGATCGGGAGAAGCGGTCGCACTCGGCGGTGCCGCTCGACGACTTCGCGAACTATTGCGAACTGGACGCGGTGCTGACCCGGGGTGTCTTCTTCGCCGCGAACAAGCTGTACGGCCTGACCTTTCGGGAGATCACCGATCTCCCGCTGTACCACCCGGATGTACGCGCCTGGGAGGTACGCGACGACGCGGGCGTCGGTATCGGGCTCTTCCTCGGCGACTTCTTCGCCCGGCCGTCGAAACGCGGCGGGGCGTGGATGAACAACATCGTCGACCAGTCGTCGGTCCTGCACACCCAGCCGATCATCGTGAACGTGCTGAACCTGACCAAACCCGATGCCGAACAACCGTGTCTGCTCACGATGGATCAGCTCACCACGCTTTTCCACGAGTTCGGGCACGCCCTGCACGGGTTGTTGTCCTCGGTGGAGTATCCGTCGCAATCCGGGACATCGGTACCGCGGGACTTCGTCGAGTTCCCGTCGCAGGTGAACGAGATGTGGGCGCTGCACCCGGACGTGCTGGCGAACTACGCCCGGCATCACGAGACCGGAGAGCCGATCCCGGCCGAACTCGCCGATGCGGCGCGGGACTCGGCGGGAGCCGAGTCCGCGCACGGCACCATCGAGTACCTCGCCGCATCCTCGCTGGACCTGGCCTGGCACCGGTTGTCGGTGGCGGAGGCCGAGGCGGTGGCCGACGTCGAGGCCTTCGAGGCGCAGGCGCTCACCGACGCGGGATTGCACACCGAGCTGATCCCGCCGCGCTACCGGAGCTCGTACTTCAACCACATCTTCGGTGGCGGCTACTCCGCCGGCTACTACAGCTACATCTGGTCGGAGGTACTCGACGCAGAGACCGAACAGTGGTTCCTCGCCGAGGGCGGGCTGCGTCGCGAGAACGGCCGCCGGTTCGCCGACGCCACTCTCTCCCGCGGCGACAGCGTGGATCCGCTTGTCGCACACCAGGGCCTGATCGGTCGCCGGCCGCGCATCGAACCGCTGCTGCGGCGCCGGGGGCTCGCGGCCTGATCGGGTCCCGGTCATGACGACGACGCGCACCCCGCGCCGGGACCTGTCGGCGTTCGCGGTGCTGAGCATCGTGACCGCGATCGTCGTGATCGGTCTCAAACTGATCGCGTGGCGGATCACCGGCTCGGTCGGTCTGCTCTCCGACGCGCTGGAGTCCACCGTCAACCTCGTTGCGGCGATCGGTGCGTTCGTCGCGCTGCGGGTGGCGGCGAAGCCACCGGACCGGAGCCATAACTTCGGGCACACCAAGGCCGAGTACCTGTCGGCGGTGTTCGAGGGGGTGATGATCGTCGTCGCGGCGGTCGTCATCGTCGCGACGGCCATCGACCGCCTGCTCCACCCGGAGGAACTGGACGAAGTCGGCATGGGACTGGCGATCTCGGTGGGCGCGACGGTGGTCAACGCGGTCGTCGGCTGGGTGCTCATCCGCGCCGGTCGACGTCATCGGTCGCTGACCCTCGAAGCCGACGGCCGGCATCTCATGACCGACGTGTGGACGACGGCCGGCGTGGTGGTCGGTGTGTTCCTGGTCGCCGTGACCGGCTGGCTGCCGCTCGACCCGCTGATCGCCATCGCGGTGGCTGCCAACATCCTCGTCGTGGGCGGACGGTTGGTCTGGCGATCCGGTGCGGGACTGATGGACTCGGCGCTGCCCGACGACCTGCGCGCCGCGATCGACGCCGTCCTCGCGCGTCACCGCGCCGACCGGATCGACTTCCACGACGTCCGCACGCGGGAGGCCGGCCACGAACGGTTCGTCCAGTTGCACATGCTCGTCCCCGGTGACTGGTCGGTGCAGCGCGCGCACGATCTGGCCGAGACGATCGAGGACGAACTCCGCGCCGCGGTCGACGATCTCACCGTGACCCTGCATGTCGAACCGATCAACGACCCACGCGCCTACGAGGACTGGCGGTTGGACTGAGCGCGTTTCGGCTCGTCGCGCTCAGTGATTCGCCGGCTGGAAGGTGGCCTGGTGGGCGGCTTCCTCGGCGCGGATCACATGCATCACCGCGTTGATGAGGGCGAGGTGGGTGAACGCCTGCGGGAAGTTGCCGAGGTGCTGTCCGGTCTTGGCGTCGATCTCCTCGGCGTACAGCTTGAGCGGGCTCGAGTAGGACAGCAGTCGTTCACACAGCGTCTTCGCCCGTGGCAGTTCGCCGATCTCGACGAGGGCCGACACCAGCCAGAACGAGCAGATGGTGAACGTACCCTCTTCGCCGCTGAGGCCGTCGTCGGTCTCCTCGACCCGGTAGCGGAGCACCAGTTCGTTCTCGGTGAGTTCGTCGGCGATCGCGAGAACCGTTGCGCGCACCCGGGGGTCGTCCGGCGGCAGGAATCGCAGCAGCGGGACGAGTAGTAACGAGGCATCGAGCGCGTCGTCGCCGTAACGCTGGGTGAACACCCCGCGCTCGTTGACCCCGTGCGCCAGGACGTCGGCCTTGATCTCCTCCGCGATCGCGGCCCACTCGCGCGCGTGGGCCTGCTCGCCGTGCATCGTCGCGAGGCGTGACCCGCGGTCGAGGGCGACCCAGCACATGACCTTCGAGGACGTGAAATGCTGCGGCTCCCCGCGCACCTCCCAGATGCCGCGGTCGGGATCCTTCCAGTGCTTGATCGCTTCTTCGACCTGGGCCTTCAGCACGGGCCACAACGTCTCCGGCACCGCTTCGTGCGACTTGATGTTGAGGTACACCGAGTCGAGCATCGTGCCCCAGATGTCGTGCTGTGCCTGGTTGTACGCGCCGTTGCCGATACGGACCGGCCGGGCGCCGTCGTAGCCCGAGAGATGGGTCAGCTCTTCCTCTTCCAGGGTGCGTTCGCCGCCGACGCCGTACATCACCTGCAGCGGATGACGTTCCCCGTTGGTGATGCCCGAGACATCGGCGATGAAGGAGAAGAAGTCGTCGGCCTCGCGGTCGAGACCGAGCGTGTACAGACCCCACAGGGCGAAGGTCGAGTCCCGCACCCACGCATAGCGGTAGTCCCAGTTGCGCTCGCCCTGAGGCGTTTCCGGCAGCGACGTGGTCGCGGCGGCGAGCAGCGCGCCGGTCGGGGAGTAGGTGAGTCCCTTCAGCGTGAGGGCCGAACGCTGCAGATGTGAGCGCCACGGATGATCGGGGAAGCTGCCGATGTTGATCCACTGCCGCCACGACTCGCTTGTCGCCCACATCTTCTGGGCGGCTTCCTCGAAGTTCTGCGGCGCCGGCTGCCGGGACCAGCTGAGTGCGACGAAGCGGTTGTCGCCTTCGACGAGCCGGGTACGTGCCCGCGCTTCGCGACCCTCCAGACCCAGCCGGAGGTCCGTGGTGAGTTTCAAGGTGGGCGTGTCGGCATCGGTGTCCTTGGCGGTCGCGATCGCCTCGCCGTAGGCCGGGCCCGAGTACTCCCACTTCGTCGTCCCGCGGTGGTAGTCGAAGGCGGGTTCGCAACTCATGTGCAGTTCGACGGTGCCGGACACGCAGCGCACGGTGCGCAGCAGGATGTGCTCGGCGTCCCAGTCGGTGGGCGTCCGGCGGTGCGTCTTCGAACGACGTTCGTTGTCGTGCCACGGACCCATGACCAGTGCGTCACGGACGATGATCCAACCGGTGTCGGTCTGCCAGGTGGTCTCGACCATCAGGCTGCCGGGCAGGTAGCGCCGATCCACCGGGACGTTCACGCCGTAGGGCGCCAGTCGGAAGTGGCCGGCACTACGGTCGAGGATGGCGCCGAAGACGCTCGGTGAATCGGGCCGGGGTATGCACATCCACTCGACGGAGCCGTTGCGCGCGATGAGACAGTTGGTCTCGGTGTCGGACAGGAACGCGTAGTCGCCGATCGGCGGGAAGGCGCTCGTGTGCGACGGAGCCGGAGGAGCCGCCGGGGAGACGTCGGCCGCGGTCCCGGATGCCCGCGGCGGCACGGTCGGCAGGGACGTTACGGTGGAGTCATCTGCGACAGACATGAGTTCCATCATCGCGACGGGTTCTCGCCGACGCCACTCGGCTCCCGTGAGGGAGACAGTGGCGGTGATCACGGACTCGGAGCGACGCAGACGCCGCGGACGGATATACGGCTGCCCGCGGGAACGAATGCACGGATGACGGGGTGATGAGGTGTCGGCGTTCTTCGACTGGTGGGACAGCGTGGAGGAGTGGCTCACGGGCCTGTCCTTCGTGCCCCAGTTGCTGGTGACCGTCGCCGTCGTGATCCCGGTGGCGATCCTCATCGCCTACGTGCTCAGTTTGCTGGTCGACGCCGCTGCCACGCTGGTCGACCGACGCCGCTTCGCTGACGACGACGGGACCGGATTGTGAAGAAGATACTGCGCTCGCCGGTCACCTTCGCGCTGCTGGCGCTGCTGGTCCTGGTCATCATCGCCTGGCTTGTCACGGGCTGAGCGTCCCGAGCTGGTCGTCGCCGGTTGATCGGTGGGTTCGGCGCCCCTTCGTGACGGCCCTCCGCAGGCTCCGGGCCTCCTCAGGGAGCGGGTGGTGTTCCGGCCCTCCGCAAGCTCTGGGCGCTCCTCAGGGAGCAATGGCTATGTCGTTCTTTCGGATCAGGGAGCGGGAGGAGCGGACGGCTCAGTGTCCGGCGGGCACCACTCGCTGATCCGCCGCCGTGCGGTAGAGCGACCCGATCGCCTCGATGACGTCCGGATGGGTGCCGAGGGGACCGGCGACGAGGGTGTCGTCGACCAGGGCGTCGAGAGCCGACTCGACCCGCTCGGTGAGCAGTCCGGCCGACAGGAAGTACGGACTCACCGCGATACGTCGGGCACCGCCGGCGCGGAGTCGGCGCACGGCCGAGACGACGGCGCGATCGTGCGGCCCCAGCTTGGTCGCGAAGACCACCTCGACCGGACGGTGGAGCCGTGTCGACAGTTCGATCGCCCGTAGGCGCACCGAACGATCGGCGGCCGGGTCGGGGGACCCGACCGCGGACAGGATCACACCGTCGTGCGGGCCGAGGCCGGCCTCGATCAGACGGTCCGCCAGTGCCCCGGCCAACGACCGGGTCCCCATGACGTCGGTCTGCCGGGCGGTCGGTCGTCGCGACGCGATGATCGACGGTAGGTCGATCTTGTGGTGGTACCCCGCCGACAGCAGCATCGGTACGACGACCGGACCGTGGTGCGTCGAATGCGCCCCGTCGAGCTGTCCGAGAACGTCGCCCACGAGTGGCTCGTCGAGGTCGAGATAGGAGAGCACCACCTCGACACCGGGCAGGCTCGACGCGACGGCGTTCCGCACACGGCGCGCGGTCGCGCCGAAGCGCGGATCGCGACTGCCGTGTGCGGCGAGGACGAGAGTCGGTGTCACACCAACTCTTTGAGATGGAGCGGCGCCAAGGCGTCGCCCACGAGGCCTGCGGCCAGCGTGTTCCCGCCCTGCGGGTCGATGAGCAGGAAGCTGCCCGACTCCCGGTTGACCTGGTAGTCGTCGGCCGGGATCGGCTCGGCGGTCTGCACCGAGATACGCACGATCTGGTTGAGTTCCACCGATTCCGGAGCCTCCATCAGGGCGAGGTTCTGCTCGTCGAACAGCGCGTCGAGGGCGCCGACGATCGCCTGGGTGGTCTTGGTGCCGTGCTTGAGGAGCAGGCGAGCGCCCGGGCGCAGGGGCTTCTCGGCGAGCCAGCAGACCGTTGCGCTGAACTGCTGCAACGGTTCCGGGGCGTCAGCGGCGGCGGCGATGAGGTCACCGCGCGAGATATCGACGTCGTCTGCCAGCAGGATCGTGACACTGCGTCCGGTGTGCGCGGTGGGCAATTCGCCGTCGGCGGTGTCGATCTTGCTGACGGTGGTCCGCTGCCCCGACGGCAGGACGACCACCTCGTCGCCGACGGAGACCCGACCGGCGGCGATCTGACCCGCGTAACCGCGGTAGTCGGGGTGTTCCGGTGTGCGGGGACGGATGACGTACTGGACCGGGAACCGCAGGCCGACGTCGTTGCGCTCCAACAGATTGGGCACGGTCTCGAGATGCTCGATGAGTGTCGGCCCGTCGTAGAAGGAGGTGGTCTCCGAGCGGTGCGCCACGTTGTCGCCGTGCAGCGCCGACACCGGGATCGCGGTGACCTGCTCGGCGGACCAACCCAGCGACCGGGTGAGATCGGCGAATTCAGCGGAGATCTCGGCGAACACCGACGCCTGATCGGTGACGAGGTCGATCTTGTTGACCGCGAGCACCAGCTGGGGCACGCCGAGCAGTGCCATCACCGCGGCGTGGCGGCGGGTCTGGGCGACGACGCCGGTGCGGGCGTCGACGAGCAGGATCACCAGTTGCGCAGTCGACGCACCCGACACCGTGTTGCGGGTGTACTGGACGTGCCCGGGGGTGTCGGCGAGCACGAACGAGCGCGCGGGGGTGGCGAAGTAGCGGTAGGCGACATCGATGGTGATGCCCTGTTCGCGCTCGGCGCGCAGCCCGTCGACGAGCAGCGACAGGTCCGGGGTGTCGAGACCGCGGTCCACCGACGCCTTCGTGACCGCGTCGATCTGGTCGGCCAGAACGGATTTCGTGTCGTACAGCAGGCGGCCCACGAGCGTGGACTTACCGTCGTCGACGCTGCCCGCGGTCGCGATGCGGAGGAGATCAGGAGCGTGCTTCATCAGAAATATCCTTCGCGCTTACGGTCTTCCATGGCGGCCTCGGAGACCCGGTCGTCGCCACGGGTGGCGCCACGCTCGGTCAGCCGCGACGCGGCGACCTCGGCGAGCACGGCCTCGTTGTCCGTGGCGTCGGAGAGGACCGCGCCGGTCGAGGAGCCGTCGCCGACGGTGCGGTAGCGCACCGAGAGTCGCTGCACCTCTTCGCCTTCGCGGGGACCGCCCCAGACTCCCGAGGTCATCCACATGCCGTCGCGCTGGTAGACCTCGCGCTCATGGGCGTAGTAGATCGACGGGAGGAGCACCTGCTCGCGAGCGATGTAGCGCCAGATGTCGAGCTCGGTCCAGTTCGACAGCGGGAACACCCGCACGTGCTCACCCGGGGCGTGGCGGCCGTTGTAGAGGTTCCACAGCTCGGGGCGCTGTCGCTTCGGGTCCCACTGGCCGAAGGCGTTGCGCAGCGAGAAGATCCGCTCCTTGGCGCGCGACCGCTCCTCGTCGCGCCGACCGCCGCCGAACACCGCGTCGAAACGGTTCTCGGTGATCGCGTCGAGCAGGGGGATGGTCTGCAGCGGGTTGCGGACCCCGTCGGGGCGCTCGGTGAGCCGGCCGTCCGCGAGGTAGTCCTCCACCCTGGCCACGTGCAGCCGCAGGTTGTGCCGTTCCACGACCTGGTCACGGAACTCGAGGACCTCGGGCAGGTTGTGCCCGGTGTCGACGTGCAGCAGCGAGAAGGGCAGGGGCGCAGGCCAGAACGCCTTGAGCGCGACGTGCAGGAGCACGGTGGAGTCCTTGCCGCCGGAGAACAGGATCACCGGCCGCTCGAACTCTCCCGCGACCTCGCGGAAGATGTGGATCGCCTCGGACTCCAGGGCGTCGAGTGTGGTGAACTCGTCGGCCTCCGCGGCGGCGCCGCTCGTCTGGGCAGCGGCGGCGCCGCTCGTCGCCGGAACGGACGGTGTTTCGGTCACGGTCATGCGTGCAGCCCACATTCTGTCTTGGCGCGACCGGCCCAGCGGCCGCTGCGCGGATCGGATCCGGGTTCGGGTTTGGCGGTGCACGGTGCGCACCCGATCGAGGGATATCCCTCGTCGACGAGCGGATTCACCAGCACGCCGTTGGTGTCGATGTAGTCCTGCATCGTCTCGTCGGACCAGGCCGCGATCGGGTTGATCTTTACCAGTCCGAAGCCCTCGTCGAAGGAGATGAGCGGCGCGTTGGCCCGAGTCGGTGCCTCCACACGACGGATGCCCGTGATCCACGCGTCGTACCCGGCGAGTCCGGCCTTGAGCGGCACGACTTTCCGCAGTCGGCAGCATTCGCCCGGGTCGCGGGCGAAGAGGTTGCGGCCCAACAGTTCGTCCTGCTCGGCGACGCTGTGCTCGGGGGTCAGGTTCACCATCTCCACGCCCGGTCGAGCGAAGCGAGGGGCAGAATGGTTATACACCTGCTCGACGGCGTCGCGGGTGCCGATGGTCTCGGCGAAGTGGTATCCGGTGTCGAGGAAGAGCACCTTGACCGGGTCGCCGTCGAGCAACTCACGGTCGATGTTCTTCACGGCGAGGTCGACCAGGGCCGCGTCCTGCATGTTCGACGCGACGACGAAGTTGGTGCCGAAGGTCTGCGCGGTCCAGCGGATCAATTCCTCCGGGGTGGCGTCGGAACCGAGGTCCGCAGCACCCTTCTCGGCGATGTCCCGCAGCTGGTCCTCGCTGAAGCGCCGGCCCGTACGGGTGGTGGTCTCGATGGTCATCGCAGCGCCTCCTCATCGGCACGAACGGCCCACTGCGCGAACCGTTCACCCTCTTCGCGTTGGTCGACGAAGTTGCGGACCACGCGCTCGATGTAGTCGCCCAGTTCGGTACCCAGCACCTTGTGCTGGCGCAACTTGCGACCGAAACCCGAGTCCAGGCCCAGGCTGCCGCCGAGGTGGACCTGGAAGCCGTCGGTCTGGTTGCCGTCGGCGTCCTCGACGAGCTGTCCCTTGAAGCCGATGTCGGCGATCTGCGACCGTCCGCAGGAGTTGGGGCAGCCGTTGATGTTCACCGTGATCGGCACGTCGAGCTTCGCGTTGATGTCGGCCAGCCGCTCGTCCAGTTCCGGGGCGAGGACCTGCGAGCGCTTGCGGGTCTCGGTGAACGACAGCTTGCAGAACTCGATGCCGCTGCACGCCAGCAGGTTCCGGCGCCACCGCGTGGGCCGGCCGTGCAGGCCGAGCGGCTTGAGCTCGTCGATCAGCCACTCGACCTTGTCGTCGGGGACGTCGAGGACGATCAGCTTCTGGTACGGGGTGAAGCGCACACGGTCGGAACCGGCCGCGGCGACCGCGTCGGCGGTCTTGGTCAGGATCGTGCCCGAGACGCGACCGGCGATGGGGGAGAAGCCGATCGCGTTGAGTCCGTTGCTCAGCTTCTGCACACCGATGTGGTCGATCGGACGCTCCGGCTTTTCCGGCGCCGGGCCGTCGATCAGCTTGCGCCCCAGGTATTCGTCCTCGAGCACCTGGCGGAACTTCTCGATGCCCCAGTCCTTGATGAGGAACTTCAGCCGCGCCTTGGCGCGCAGACGCCGGTACCCGTAGTCGCGGAAGATCGAGACCACGGCCTCCCAGACGTCGGGCACCTCGTCGAGCGGCACCCAGGCGCCGACGCGCTGGGCGAGCATCGGGTTGGTGGACAATCCGCCGCCGACCCAGAGGTCCAGTCCGGGGCCGTGCTCGGGATGCACGACGCCGACGAACGCGACGTCGTTGATCTCGTGGACCACGTCCTGCTGGCCCGAGATCGCGGTCTTGAACTTGCGCGGCAGGTTCGAGTACTTCGGGTCGCCGATGTAGCGGCGGACGATTTCGTCGATGGCCGGGGTAGGGTCGAGGACCTCGTCGAGGGACTCGCCGGCGAGAGGCGAACCCAGCACGACGCGGGGGCAGTCGCCGCAGGCCTCGGTGGTCTGCAGCCCCACGCCCTCGAGGCGCTCCCAGATGGTCGGGACGTCCTCGATGCGGATCCAGTGGTACTGGACGTTCTCCCGGTCGGAGAGGTCGGCGGTGTCGCGGGCGAACTCGGTGGAGATCTCACCGAGGGTGCGCAGCTGAGCAACGTTGAGCGCACCGCCGTCGCAGCGCACCCGCATCATGAAGTGGCTGTCCTCGAGGATGTCGATGTTCTCGTCGCCGGTCCAGGTGCCGTCGTAACCCTCGGCGCGCTGGGTGTAGAGACCCCACCAGCGCATCCGGCCGCGCAGGTCCTGTTTGTCGATCGAGTCGAAACCCTGCTTGGAATAGATGTTCTCGATGCGCGCACGCACGTTGAGCGGGTTGTCGTCCTTCTTGACCTGCTCGTTGGGGTTCAGCGGCTCGCGATAACCGAGCTTCCACTGACCCTCGGCGCGGCGCTTGGTCGGACGAGCCTTGCGGGCCGGGCGCGCGGGCTTCGCGGCGGCCGGCTCTGCAGCGGCAGCGTCGTTCGGTGCACCCGGACCGGAAGCGGCGGGGGCGTCGGTGGTGGACGTCATGAACTCTCCTGTGCCGGCGCACAGGGCCGGCGTTCGTTGCACGAGTTACGGGCTGAAACGTGCCGGCATCCCCAGGGAATCGGGGACAAATCGGGGCCGAGACGTCGCTAGATGCGACAGAAAGCGCTGTTGACGCGCTTGAGATCAATGTGGCGTCGAGCTGCGAGCCACACCCCGGGGAAAATCACGCGGTCCATAGTGCCACGCTCCCTATCGGCTCGTCTACTTGGGGTTATTTTCCATCATGATGATGGAAACCAGGCCGGCCTCCACGCCTGCCTGCGCCGCACAACGCCGTCGAGTACTGCGCTGTTCCCGATCTGGGCGACGATTTCCGTCCACGTCGCCGCGATCGGCATCATGGAACGGTGAACGTCGACACCACCACCATCGCAGCCGACCTGGTCGCCGCTGCGTGCCGCGAGGTCGACACGGACGTACCACTCGCGCTGTACCTGCACGTCCCGTTCTGCGCGACCCGGTGTGGGTACTGCGACTTCAACACCTATACGGCGGGCGAACTCGGTTCGTCGTCGTCGCCGGAATCGTGGCAGCACGCGGTCGCCCGCGAACTCGAGGCGGCGTCGCGGATGCTGGCCCCCGGCCGGCCGGTCTCGACGATCTTCGTCGGCGGGGGCACGCCGTCGCTGCTCGGCGGCGACGGCCTCACACGACTCCTCGACGCCGTCCGGGTCCACTTCGACCTGTCCGACGACGTCGAGATCACCACCGAGTCGAATCCGGAGTCGACCTCGCCGGAGTTCTTCGACGACCTCCGCTCCGCCGGTTTCACCCGCATCTCGCTCGGCATGCAGTCGGCCGCCGCACACGTGCTCCGGCTGCTCGATCGCACGCACACCCCGGGTCGGGCGGTTGCGGCCGCCAGGGAGGCACGAGCGGCCGGGTTCGACCACGTCAACCTCGACCTGATCTGGCACGCCCGGCGAGACCGACGCCGACCTGCACGCCACCGTTGATGCGGTGCTCGACGCCGGGGTCGACCATGTGTCGGCCTACGCGCTGATCGTCGAGGACGGCACCGCGCTCGCCCGCCGCATCCGGCGCGGGGAGATGCCAGCACCCGACGACGACGTCCTCGCCGACCGCTATCAGATCCTCGACCGTCGTCTGCGTGCGGACGGACTCGACTGGTACGAGGTGTCGAACTGGGCGCGCGGCGAGAAGTCGGTGTGTCGTCACAACATCGCCTACTGGCACAGCAACGACTGGTGGGGCATCGGTCCGGGGGCGCATTCCCACGTCGCCGGCGTGCGCTGGCTGAACGCCAAACATCCTGCGCGCTATGCGAAGTCGCTGGCGGACGGGGTCTTGCCGATCGCTTCGGCAGAACAGCTGACCCCCGAGGACCGGCACCTCGAGGCCGTCATGCTGACCACCCGGTGCCGCAGCGGACTGCCGCGCGACCTCCTCGACGACGCCGAGACCGCGCATGCCGAACAGCTCCGGGCCGCCGGACTGCTCACCGCGGCCGACGACGCCTACGTGCTCACCGACGCGGGTCGGTTGCTGGCCGACGGCGTGATCCGCCGCGTGCTCTGGGGCTGACGCGGGGCCGGTTGTCGGCCTACCAGCTCTGATCGGGGCGAGGCGGACTCGTCCAGCCCGTCGATCGCGCACCGCGCCGATGCGCACCGGGGCCGTCGGGCGTGGTCGGGGGCCGGCGCGCCGGGATCTCGGCGGTGTCTTGGAGTTGCTCGTCGAGGGGTTTGGCCGCGTCGGACAGGTCCAGGGCGTCGAGGTCGAGGGTGCGGGCGTGGATGATGTGGCGGTTGCGCAATGCCGACCGGACGGCGCGATGCAGGCCGTCCTCCAGATAGAGCTCGCCCTCCCACCGCACGACGTGGGCGAACAGGTCGCCGTAGAAGGTGGAGTCCTCGCTGAGGAGCTTGTCCAAGGCGAGGACCTTGGTGATCGGCGTCAGCTGGTCGAGCCGGAGTTGCCGCGGCGGGATCTTGGCCCAGCCACGCGTCGACAGCCCGTGGTCGGGATAGGGCTTGCCCTCCCGCACCCCCTTGAAGATCATGCGAACTCCTCCGACGCCCGTGCCTCGACGATTGCTGATCTGCGACGACGCGTCGACGGTCAGTGCGCGACACCACGCCGTGGCACGGTGATCGCGATCCCATTTCGTACTATGGAACGCACCCAACTGTATGGCAGGGACCCGAGTCAGGAGGTGTGCCGCGTGTCTACCACCGATGATCGTCGCTTCGAGATCTTGCGTGCGATCGTGACCGACTACGTCGACACGCAGGAACCGATCGGTTCGAAGGCGCTCGTGGAGCGACACCAGCTGGGGGTGTCGAGTGCCACCGTCCGCAACGACATGGCGGTCCTGGAGGCAGAGGGATACATCACCCAGCCGCACACCAGCTCCGGCCGGGTGCCCACCGACAAGGGCTACCGGATGTTCGTCGATCGGATCAGCGAGATCAAGCCGCTGTCGGCCGCCGAGCGCCGGGCGATCCTCTCGGTGCTCGACTCCGGCGTCGACCTCGACGACGTGCTCCGGCGCTCGGTGCGGCTCCTTGCCCAGCTGACGAGACAGGTCGCGGTCATCCAGTACCCGGTCTTGTCGGCGGCGACCGTGCGTCACCTCGAGGTCGTCACCCTGTCTCCGTCGCGCCTGCTGCTGGTCGTCATCGTCGACAACGGCCGGGTCGAACAGCGCATGGTGGCGCTGAGCGAAGACCACGATGAGGACGAGATCGCCCGGTTGCGCGATCTGTTCTCGGCCGCACTGCACGGCAAACGCCTCGAAGCCGCGTCGGCCGCGGTGGCCGAGCTCGCCAATTCCGCGCCTGAGGATCTGCGCGGAGCGGTCCTCAACATCGCCACCGTGCTGGTGGAGACCCTCGTCGAACGCGGTGACGACCGGCTGGTGCTCGGCGGCACGTCGAACCTCGCGCGGTCGGCGGCCGACTTCACCCCCGTCGTCGGCGGGATGGACACCGTTCTCGAGGCGCTCGAGGAGCAGGTGGTGGTGCTCAAGATCTTGGCGACAACCCAGGACATGGGCCAGGTCACGGTGCAGATCGGCGAGGAGACCCGGACCGAGAACCTGCGTGGCACCTCGGTCGTGTCGACAGGGTACGGTGCTTCGGGAACCGTGTTCGGCGGCGTCGGTGTGCTCGGCCCCACACGGATGGACTATCCGGGAACCATCGCCTCGGTGGCGGCCGTTGCCAAGTACATCGGCGAGGTGCTCGCCGAACGATGATCGCTGTTTTTCCATGATCGCTGTCGGGCATACCGCAGCGTCGACGGCGGCCGCTCGCGACACCGAGCCGGGACGACGACGGGGACGGCCGGTCCACCCGCGCGTCGCGCGATCGTGAGAGCACCCGCCGCCAGGCACCAACTGAGACCGAAGGATCACTACAACCGTGGCACGTGACTACTACGCAATCCTGGGAGTGGCGAAGGGCGCCAGTGATCAGGAGCTCAAGCGCGCCTACCGCAAGAAGGCGCGGGAGCTGCACCCCGACGTCAACCCGGGCAACGAAGACGAGTTCAAAGAGGTCAGCACCGCCTACGAGGTGCTGACCGATCCGGAGAAGCGTCGCATCGTCGACGCCGGCGGTGATCCGCTGGCCGGCGCCGGTGCGGGCGGCTTCGGCGGTTTCGGTGGCGGCGGCGGGGGATTCGGCGACGTCTTCGAGGCGTTCTTCGGCAACGGCGGTGCCTTCGGCGGCGGTGGCGGGGGCTTCGGCTCGGGCCGCGGACCCAAGTCCCGTGTCCAGCCGGGTGAGCCGGCACTGGTGAACGTGACCCTGGATCTCGCCGAGTGCGCCAAGGGTGTCGCCAAAGAGATCACCGTCGACACCGCGATCCTCTGCGACGTGTGTACCGGCTCGGGAACCAACGGCGACAGCAAGCCGGTCACCTGCGACATCTGCAAGGGCGCCGGGGAGATCCAGTCGGTGCAGCGTTCCTTCCTCGGGCAGGTCATGACCGTGCGCGAGTGCCCGACCTGCCACGGCGTCGGCGAGGTCATCCCCGACCCCTGCCACAAGTGCGGCGGCGACGGACGCTACCGCTCGCGGCGCACGATGACCGTGCGCATCCCCGCCGGGATCGAGAACGGCATGCGTGTCCGCCTCACCGGGCAGGGTGAGGTGGGTCTCGGCGGCGGCCCGGCCGGCGATTTGTACGTCGAGGTCGCCGAACGGCCGCACGAGGTGTTCCTGCGCGACAAGGACGACCTGCACTGCACCGTCAAGGTCCCGATGGCCGACGCCGCGCTCGGTGCCGAGTTCGAGGTGGAGACGATTCTCGGCGATCCGGTCACCGTGACGGTCGCGCCCGGCACGCAGCCGGGCCAGATCGTGAAGCTGCGCGGGCAGGGCATGCCGCACGTCAGTTCCGGTGTGCGCGGCACCATGCACGTCCACCTCGACGTCGTCGTACCGACCAGACTCGATGCGGCGCAGACCGAAGCACTGAAGAAGTACCGCAAGATCGCCGCCGACGAGATCGAGGTCGTCAACACCTCGGCGGCCGCGGCGCCCGGCGGCCTCTTCTCGCGGCTGCGCAACGCGTTCGCCGGGAAATAGGCACCTGGTGTCCGCGGCGGCGATCTCCGAGTGGATGTGCGCGTTCGGGACGGCGGGTACGCGGTGAGTCCACCGCTGTTCTGGGCGGACTCCGTGCCCGCGCCCGGCGCTGACCTGATCCTGAGCGGCGCCGAGGGTCGTCACGCGGTCACCGTCGCCCGGCTGGGCGTCGGCGAACGGATCCTCGTCGGCGACGGCGCCGGCTCGGTCGGCGGTTGCGAGATCCGGGAGATCACCGCCAAGGACACACTGGTGGCGACCGTCCACGACCTCGCGTTCGAGGCTCGCCCGACCCCGCAGGTGACCGTGGTGCAGGCGCTCCCGAAGTCGGAGCGGTCCGAGCTCGCGGTCGACCTCGCCACCGAGGCCGGCGCCGACGTCATCGTGCCGTGGCAGGCGCTGCGGTGCGTGTCGCGGTGGACGGGCAAGGCGGACAAGGGCGTGGCCAAGTGGCGGGCCGCGGCCTCGGCAGCTGCCAAACAGAGCCGTCGACCATGGATTCCGGAGATCACCGACCTCGCGACCACCATCGACGTCCGGGCCCGCTGCGCGGACGCCGTGGCGCGGGGAGGGGTCGTCGCCGTCCTGCACGAGGAAGCCGCGCAACCCCTGGCCCGGCTACCCCTCGCCGACGCCACCGAGATCCTGCTCGTGGTCGGGCCCGAGGGCGGACTCGACGCCGGCGAGGTCGCCGACCTGACCGCGCTCGGTGCGAACTCGGTCGTGCTCGGCCCCGAGGTGTTGCGTACGTCGACGGCCGCCGCGGTGGCCCTCGGCGCGATCGGGGTGCTCACCCGCCGGTGGGCCCGATGAGCGTCGTCGGACGCCGTTCGGTGCGTCGGACCAAGATCGAATACGGCTCTGCGCCTTCCCAATTCGGGCACCTGTACGTGCCTTCCGAGTGGCTCGACGCCGCGACGCCGACGCGGCTCGTGGTGCTTGTCCACGGCGGGTCCTGGTCTGTCGAGTTCGGGTCGACGACCCAGACCGCGATCGCCCGGATGCTCGCCGAACGCGGGGCGGCGGTGTGGAACATCGAGTACCGCCGGGTGGGTGAAGAGGGCGGCGGGTGGCCGAATACCGGCCGGGATGTCCTCGACGCGCTCGGTGCCCTGGACGGTCCCGTCCGCGACCTGCTCCCGCCCGGCGCTGTCGACTTCGCCTCGACCGCGGTCGTCGGGCATTCCGCGGGTGGTCAGCTCGCGGTCTGGGCCGTCGGTCAGCTCGGAGCCCGGACCGCCACGGCCACCATCACCACCGTGATCGCCCAGGCGGCCGTGCTCGACACCGTCGGCGCAGCGGACCGGGAGTCGGTGCGGGCGTTCATGGGTCGGCCGTTCAGCGAGTCGCCGCGCCGCTACTCCGACGCCTCACCACTGCTGGCACCGGTGGTCGACGCCCACGTCGTCGCGATCCACGGCGACGCCGATGATCTGATCCCGGTCGAGTCCAGCCGCCGGTACGTCGACGCCGCGATCGCACGCGGACAGTCCGCCGAACTCATCGTCGTCCCCGGTGAGGGGCACGACGCCTTCGTCGACCCGCGCAGCGTCGGCACGCGACAGACGATCCGCGTGCTCGGGATCTGACGGAAATATTGCCTGCTGATCGGCTGTTGCACCGCGATACACTGACCACACCCCTGCCGCCGCGACCGCGTCGTCCGGGGGCGCCGCATCCAGAACCGAACATCCATCCGGACCAGAACACCAGGAGTGATTTCATACGTGAGTGACGACAACCCCGACCAGAGCGGGCAATCCAGCCGTACGCAGCCGCGCCGGTCTGGGGTCACATCCACTGTCGAAGTCTCTCCCGGAGTCGTGTTCGGGCTGCTCGGCGCTAGTGACGTCAACCTGCGTACCCTCGAGCAGCTCCTGCCCGCCGACATCCACGTCCGCGGCAACCAGGTGACATTGACCGGTGAACCCGCCGAGGTAGCCGCGTCCGAGCGCGTCATCGCCGAACTCGTCGACCTCGTCGGGCGCGGAACCCCGCTGACACCAGATCTCGTCCGGCACAGCGTCTCGATGCTGTCCGACGGCACCGAGGAATCGCCCGCCGACGTGCTGTCACTGGACATCCTGTCGCGCCGCGGCAAGACGATTCGGCCCAAGACACTCAACCAGAAGCACTATGTCGACGCGATCGACGAGCACACCATCGTCTTCGGACTGGGCCCGGCCGGCACCGGCAAGACCTATCTGGCCATGGCCAAGGCCGTGCAGGCGCTGCAGTCGAAGTCGGTCAACCGCATCATCCTGACGCGGCCGGCGGTCGAGGCCGGCGAACGTCTCGGCTTCCTGCCGGGCACGCTGAGCGAGAAGATCGACCCGTACCTGCGCCCGCTGTACGACGCGCTGCACGACATGATGGACCCCGACGCGATCCCGAAGCTGATGGCGGCCGGGGTCATCGAGGTCGCGCCGCTGGCCTACATGCGCGGCCGCACCCTGAACGACGCGTTCATCATCCTCGACGAGGCGCAGAACACCACGAGCGAGCAGATGAAGATGTTCCTCACGCGCCTCGGTTTCGGTTCCAAGGTCGTCGTGACCGGTGACGTAACGCAGGTGGACCTGCCCGGCGGCGCCCGCAGCGGTCTCCTCGCCGCGTCGGAGATCCTCGAGGGCATCGACGACATCCACTTCGCCCGCCTCACCAGCCAGGACGTGGTCCGGCACCGCCTGGTCGCCGACATCGTCGACGCCTACGGGCGGGCCGAGGAGGCGCAGCGGGGTCTGCCCAACACGGCGATCGGCGGCAATCGCGCCGCACGCCGGGCAGCGGCGCAGGGTCGTCGCTCATGAGCATCGAACTGGCCAACGAATCCGGGGTCGAGGTCCCGGCCGAGTTGATCATCGACGCCGCGCGTTTCGCGGTCACCGCGATGGACGTGAACCCGGCCGCGTTGCTGTCGGTGCTGTGTGTCGACGAGGACACCATGGCCGACATGCACGTCCAGTGGATGGACCTGCCGGGCCCGACCGATGTCATGAGTTTCCCGATGGACGAACTGGTGCCCGGCGGCCGGCCGGATGCGACCGACCCGGGCCCGGCGATTCTCGGGGACATCGTGCTGTGCCCGGACTTCGCCCGGAAACAGGCGCGCGAGGCCAAGCGGTCCTTCGAGCACGAGCTCGCCATGCTGACCATCCACGGAGTGCTCCACCTCCTCGGCTACGACCATGCCGAGCCGGAGGAGGAGCGCGAGATGTTCGGACTGCAGAACCGCATCCTCGACGCGTTCTACGCCGACCGTCACCGTCGCGCCCAGGAGCAACGACAGACCGACCGCGATTCCCGGCTGCTGTCCAACATCGGGTTCACCGGAGCCGAGGGAGATTCACCGACCCCCGGTGCCCAGTCGGTGCCCGAGCAGTCGCGGTCCGAGGAGGACCGAGGGTGACCTCCGACTACTGGTTCATCGTGGCGGCAGTTGTGTTGATCGTGGTGGGCGGCGTCTTCGCGGCCGTCGACACCGCGGTGTCGACGGTGTCGAACGCCCGGGTCGACGACATGGTCCGGGAAGGGCGGGCCGGTGCGCGCCGCCTGGCGGGCATCCTCGAGGCGCGTGCGACCTATGTCGGCCTCGTGGTGCTGCTCCGAGTCGTGTGCGAGGCCGCGGCGGTCGCGCTCGTCGCGGTCGCCGCGACGCAGCTGATCGGCGTCGGCGGGGGACTGGCGGTGGCCATCGCCGCCATGACGGTCGTCTCGTACGTCGCCGTCGGCGTCGGCCCCCGCACCCTCGGCCGGCAGCACGCGTACACGATCGCGCTGTCGTCGTCGTACCTGTTGTTCGCGCTCGGCGTGCTGCTCAAACCGCTGACCCGGCTGTTGATCCTGATCGGCAACGCCCTCACCCCGGGTCGCGGGTTCCGCAACGGTCCGTTCGCCACCGAGGTCGAGTTGCGCGAGGTCGTCGACCTCGCCGAGGCCTCGGGCGTCGTCGCGGCCGACGAGCGCCGGATGATCCAGTCGGTCTTCGACCTCGGCGACACCAGTGCCCGCGAGGTGATGGTCCCGCGCCCGGAGATGGTGTGGATCGAGGCCGACAAGACCGCGCTGCAGGCCACGAGTCTCGCGACGCGGTCCGGACATTCGCGGATCCCGGTGATCGGGGAGAACACCGACGACGTCCTGGGCATCGTGTACCTCAAGGATCTGGTGGCGCGCACGGTCGCCCAGCGGATCGATCCCACGACCCTCCGCGTGGTCGACGTGATGCGCGAGGCCGAGTTCATCCCCGACTCCAAGCCACTGGACCGGGTCCTCGCCGACATGCAGCGCGAGCGCAACCACATGGCGATGCTCGTCGACGAGTACGGCGGCATCGCCGGGCTGGTGACCATCGAGGACGTGCTGGAGGAGATCGTCGGCGAGATCACCGACGAGTACGACATCGACGAGCTCGCACCGGTCGAAGACCTGGGCGACGGGTCGTACCGGGTGTCGGCACGACTGCCGGTGGAGGATCTCGGCGAGCTGTTCGGCGTCGAGATCGCCGAGGAAGAGGTCGAGACGGTCGGCGGACTCGTCGGTCTGGAACTGGGGCGGGTGCCACTGCCCGGCGCCCGGGTGGAGTCGCACGGGCTGCAGCTGGTGGCCGAGGGTGGGCCCAATCGCCAAGGGCGCCAACGCATCATCACGGTGCTGGTCACCCGGGTCCCCGACGCGGACGAGGATTCCCGACGCGACGAGCACGGCGGGCAGTCGAGTCGATCGCAGGGACGTGCCGAGCGCACCACGGGCAACGCCCACGACGACCAGGACACGGACACCGCCGGCCAGGAGCGCGCAGGCGAGTCGAGAGCAAGGATGAACCAGTGACCGAGACCCTCTCCGACGAGGATCGCAAGCTCGTGGTGCTCGCCCGAGGTGCGCTGGCGCGCGCCGAGTCGCCCTCGGGCGCGGCGGTCCGGGACGGCGACGGTCGCACCTACGCCGGGGCCGACGTGCGGACCCGCTCGCTGACCCTCACCGGACTCCAGGTCGCGGTGGCGTCGGCGATCTCGAGCGGCGCCCGCTCCTTCGAGGCGGCGGTCGTCGTCAACGGTGACGCCGGCGACCCGGGCCTGGACACCCTGCACGAGCTGAGCCCGGAGGCCTATGCGGTCCTCACCGACACCGCGGGTCGTCCTCAGCAGCGGCTGGGGCGCGCGGATGCCTGAGTTCCGTTCGGGCTTCGTCTGTTTCGTGGGCAGGCCCAACACCGGCAAATCCACGCTCACCAACGCCCTGGTCGGCGAGAAGATCGCGATCACCTCGAATCGTCCGCAGACCACCCGCCACACCATCCGCGGGATCGTCAACCGGCCCGACGCCCAGCTGATCCTCGTCGACACCCCGGGCCTGCACCGACCGCGCACCCTGCTGGGTCAGCGCCTGAACGACCTCGTCCGCGACACCTACTCCGAGGTCGACGTGATCGGAGTCTGCATACCGGCCGACGAGGCCATCGGTCCGGGTGACCGGTGGATCATCTCGCAGGTCCGCGAGATGGCGCCGCGCACGACGATCGTCGGGGTGGTCACCAAGATCGACCGGGTCGGGCCGGAGCAGGTGGCCAAACAGCTGCTCGCGCTGTCGGAGGTACTCGGGCCGGACTCGGAAGTGGTTCCGGTGTCGGCGAAGTCGGGCAAGCAGCTCGACGTGCTGTCCGACGTGCTCGTGAGCCTCATGGAGGAAGGCCCCGCGTTCTACCCGGACGGCGAACTCACCGACGAACCCGAACAGGTGCTGATGGCGGAGTTCATCCGCGAGGCCGCGCTCGAGGGGGTGCACGACGAGCTGCCGCACTCGCTGGCCGTCGTCATCGAAGAGGTCATCGATCGTGAGGACCGCGACCCCGACCTACCGCCGATGGTCGACGTCCACGCCGTGCTGTTCGTCGAACGCGACAGCCAGAAGGGCATCATCATCGGCCGCAAGGGCGCGCGTCTGAAGGAGGTCGGTACAGTTGCCCGCGCACAGATCGAGCGGCTGCTGGGCACCAAGGTGTACCTGGATCTGCACGTGAAGGTCGCCAAGGACTGGCAACGCGACCCCAAGCAGTTGCGTCGATTGGGTTTCTAGCAGCGTGTTCCTGACGGCCCGGCGCCGGCAGGGGCAGCCTGCGGGGAGGTACGCCGATGGGAACGCACGAATCGCCACAACAGCCGGGGGACGATTCCGGCCGCGGAGCGCATGAGGCGCCCGACACCGACCAGCCGACCGGTCGCACCATCGCCGGCGTCCTCGGATCGCCGCGTTTCTGGCTGGCACCGTTGGCTCTCGTCGCGGTGATGTTCTCGCTGATGGCCGCGCTGTACATGGCGGCGGTCGTCGACCCGCAGCGTCACCTTCACGACTTCCCCGTCGCCCTGGTGCAGGAGGACGCGGGTGGTGAGGTGCAGAACGCAGACGGACAGTCCACGCCGCAGAACTTCGGCGACCAGGTCGCCGAGGGCATCATCTCCTCGGCGGCGCAGAATGGGATCGTCGTGACCCGCACCGACCGCTCGACCGCGCTGTCCGAACTCAACAGCGGCAAGGTGTACGGCGTCATCGTCGTCGGGTCCAATTTCACGAATCGGGCGGTCGCACTGGGCCGGTCGACGGTCCTCACCGCCGAACCGGCGAAACCGACCATCGACATCTTCATCAACCGGGGCTCCGGGGCGTTCGCGTCGTCGATCACCACCACCCTCGCCGATCAGGTCCGTGAACGGGTCAACGAGCAGGTGGGCGCGCAGCTGACCGAACAGGTCCGTACCCAGCTCGAGCGCAACGACATCACCTTCACCGGCGCGGCGCAGGTCGCGCTCGCGACCCCGGTGGCCGTCGAGGTGTCCGAGCCGACCCCGCTTCCCGAGGGTGCGGGCAACGGATTGTCAGCGTTCTATCTGACCCTGCTGCTCGTCCTCGCCGGCTTCACCGGGGCGATGATGGTCAGCATCGTGGTCGACGGCATGCTCGGCCAGACCCCCATCGAGTACGGGCCGTTCTATCAGCTGCGCGAGCGGCTCGCGATCAGCCGGTGGGCGACGCTCGCGGCGAAGTGGACGATCATGTTCCTGGTCGCAGTGGTGCTCTCGACCCTGTTCATCGCCGTCGGCGCGATGGTCGGGACGTCGATCCCGAACGGCTTCGTGCTCTGGATGCTCTCGGTCCTCGGCATCTTCGCCGTCGGCGTGAGCGCGAGCGCGATGATGGCGGTGTTCGGCAACCCCGGTCTGCTGTTCAATCTGCTCTTCTTCGTGGTGTTCGGCCTGCCGTCGTCGGGCGGGACGCTACCGCTGGAGGCGAGTCCGCGCCTCTTCGAGTGGATCGCCGCGATCGAGCCGATCTCTCTCTCTCTCTCTCTCTCTCTCTCTCTCTCTCTCTCTCTCTCTCTCTCTCTCTCTCTCTCTCTCTCTCTCTCTCTCTCTCTCTCTCTCTCTCTCTCTCTCTCTCTCTCTCTCTCTCTCTCTCTCTCTCTCTCTCTCTCTCTCTCTCTCTCTCTCTCTCTCTCTCTCTCTCTCTCTCTCTCTCTCTCTCTCTCTCTCTCTCTCTCTCTCTCTCTCTCTCTCTCTCTCTCTCTCTCTCTCTCTCTCTCTCTCTCTCTCTCTCTCTCTCTCTCTCTCTCTCTCTCTCTCTCTCTCTCTCTCTGCACGTGATCTACCTCGGCGTGCGTGCTGTCCTGTACTTCGACGCCGACCTGTCGGCGGGGTTGGGCCGATCGATCATCCAGTGCTTCATCGGCTTGCTCGTCGGCGTGCTCCTCGGTCTGCTCGGCACCAAGTTCTACGACCGCAAGGGCTGGCACCGATACCCGGGTGGGATGACGCTGCCGCCGAAGCTGGACAAGATCGTCAACGCCGGCTGACACGGGCGGCGCCGCCTCGCCCCGACCGTTCACCTGGGTCTGACACGGTGGCCGGATGGGTACCCCCGTCGTCATGTCGATCCCCGAATTGTCCTCGGCCCTGCACGAACTGCGCGACGACCTCGACCGCGCCGAGGTGCAGGCCGAATCGCTCATCGCCGCCGTCGCCGACCAGCACCGGGACAGCGCCCGCAACCTCGTGCACTACGTCGCGGTGCGACGCCGCGATCTGCGTCCGCTGCAGGAGTCGATGTCCGCGCACGGACTGTCGAGTCTCGGCCGGATGGAGTCGATCGTCTATTCGTGGATCGAGACGGTGATCGAAACGGTGGACGCCTTGGCCGAGGGTCGCACCCGGCATCCGATCTGGGGTGACCTCGCGGGCGGGGTGCGGACCCTGACGCGTAATCGCGACCGGCTCCTCGGGCGCGTGCATCCCGGTGGCGGCGATGACGCCATCGTCGACGGACCCGGTGACGAGCACGGCGAGCGGGCCACCCGTGTGATGGTCACGATGCCGACCCAGGCCGCCGACGACCCCGACCTCGTCCGCGCCATGGGTGCCGCCGGAATGGACGTCGCGCGGGTGAACTGCGCACACGACGGCCCGGCCGAGTGGGCGCGGATGATCGAGTCGGTGCGTGCTCTACCCGGCCGGGTGCGGGTGGCGATGGATCTCGCCGGTCCGAAGTTGCGCACCGGCCCGCTCGAACCGGGACCGAAGGTGATCAAGGTCAAACCGGTCCGCGCCGACGATGGCACCGTCGAACGGCGGTCGCGGGTGCGGCTCAGTGCCGCACCGTTCGATCCCGGCGCACGCCTGCCCGACGGCATCGACGCGGTCATCCCGGTACGCGCACTCGTCGACGTCGTGCAGGGAGACCGGTTGCGCCTACGGGACGCTCGTGGTCGCCGACGGCGACTCGAGGTGGTCGCGGTGTCCGAGGCGGGGATCGACGTCGAATGCGATCGCACCGTCTACTACGAGACGGGTACGCCGATCGGGTTGTCGGGCTCTGCCGACGCCGCTCCGATCGTCGTCGACGATCTGCCCGAGAAGCGTCAGCATCTGCTCGTGCGCACCGGTGACGAGATCCGGCTACAGCGCGACCTCACGCCGACACCGGCGACCCGGACCGGGCCGCATCGGATCGGATGCGAGCTCGGGGACGCCTTCGACGACGTCGAGGCGGGCCATCGGGTGTTGTTCGACGACGGCAAGATCGCCGGGCGAGTGAGGGAGAAGCTCGACGACGAGATCGTGGTCGACGTCGAGCGTGCCGCGCCGGGTGGGACGAAACTCCGTGCCGAGAAGGGCATCAACCTCCCGGACACGACGCTGCACATCCCGGCGCTCACCGCGTCGGACCGCGATGACCTCGAGTTCGTCGCGGTACATGCCGACATGGTGAACTGCTCGTTCGTCCGTTCCCCGGAGGATGTGGCCGACCTCATCGACGAACTGAACCGTCGCGGTGCGTCCGATGTGGGCATCGTGCTGAAGATCGAGACCAGGGCGGCCTTCGGGTCGCTCCCGCAGATGCTGCTCGAGGCGATGCGCTGGGACGCGGTCGGGGTCATGATCGCTCGCGGCGACCTGGCCGTCGAGGTCGGGTTCGGCCGGCTCGCCGAAGTGCAGGAGGAGATCCTCTGGCTGTGCGAGGCCGCGCATGTCCCCGTCATCTGGGCGACACAGGTGCTCGACGGACTGGCCAAGAAGGGCGTGCCGTCCCGGGCCGAGGTCACCGACGCCGCGATGAGCCGGCGCGCGGAGGGCGTGATGCTGAACAAGGGGCCTTATATCGTCGAGGCCATCGAGGCGCTGACGTCGATCCTCGACCGGATGGGTGGTCATGTCGAGAAGAAGCGCTCGCTGCTGCGGCCGCTGACCTCGTTCGACATCGATCCGGGGTAGGCCGGCGGGCATGTCGGGGCACGTCGTGTCGGTACCCGGTGGGAGAATGTCCCGGTGAGGTTCTACCGGGATGAGGCCGTCGTGCTGCGCCAGCACAAGCTGGGCGAAGCCGACCGCATCATCACGCTGCTCACCGCCGAGCACGGTCTCGTGCGCGCGGTCGCCAAGGGCGTGCGGCGGACGCGGTCCAAGTTCGGCGCCCGGCTCGAACCCTTCGCTCACATCGACGTACATCTGTACCCCGGCCGCAGCCTCGACGTGGTCACCCAGGTCCACAGCCTGCACGCCTTCGCCGACGCCATCGTCGCCGACTACGGGCGCTACACCACGGCCTGCGCGGTCCTCGAGACCGCGGAGCGGCTCGCGGGTGAGGAACGAGCGCCCACCCGTCAGCTGCACCGGCTGACGGTCGGGGCGTTGGCCGCGCTGGCCGACGACCGCCGGCCGCGAGAACTGATCCTCGACGCCTACCTGCTGCGCGCGATGTACAGCGCGGGCTGGATGCCGGCGCTCGAGGAGTGCGCGCGGTGCGCGACACCCGGCCCCCACCGCGCTTTCCACGTCGCCGCCGGCGGCGCCGTCTGTCTGCCGTGCCGGCCACCCGGATCGGCGACCCCCTCGCCCGGCGTGCTCGACCTCATGGAGGCCCTGTTCCGCGGTCGGTGGGATGAGGTCGTCGACGCCACGCCGTCGCTGCGTCGACAGGCCAGCGGACTCACCGCCGCGCATCTGCAGTGGCATCTGGAACGCCAGCTCCGAACCCTGCCGCTGATCGAACGCACCGCCCCTCATAGGCTGATGGAGACGGGTGTGGACACGGGCGTGAGGAGGGTCGACGATGGCGTTGCGGCCGGGTAGTTCGGCGAAGGGACGCAAGGCCGCGAGCCTCCGGACGGATGTCCGTCCCCCCGATCCGCATCCGAGCGGTGCCCGGCCCCCGGCGATCCCCGCGGAGTTCGTGCCCAAGCACGTGGCGCTGGTGATGGACGGGAACGGGCGCTGGGCCACCGACCGCGGGTTCCCGCGCACCGAGGGGCACAAGCGCGGCGAGGCCGTGTTGATGGACACCGTCTGCGGCTGTATCGAATTGGGGGTCGGCTGGCTCTCCGCCTACGCGTTCTCCACCGAGAACTGGTCGCGCAGCCCCGACGAGGTGAAGTTCCTCATGGGCTTCAACCGCGACGTCATCCGCCGTCGACGCGATGAGATGCACGAGATGGGCGTCCGGGTGCGCTGGGCCGGACGCCGACCCCGGTTGTGGCGCAGCGTGATCCGGGAACTCGAGATCGCCGAGGAGATGACCCGCGACAACACCGTCATGACGCTCACGATGTGCGTCAACTACGGCGGTCGTGCCGAGATCGCCGACGCCGCACGGGAGATCGCGCGACGCGCGGCGCGCGCGGCGAGATCGACCCGGAGCGCATCTCGGAGTCGACCTTCGCGCGGTACCTGGACGAGCCGGACATGCCCGACGTCGACCTGTTCCTGCGTCCGTCGGGGGAGCAGCGGATCTCGAACTTCCTGCTGTGGCAGTCGGCGTACGCCGAGATGGTCTACCAGGAGAAGCTCTTCCCGGACTTCGACCGGCGTGACCTGTGGGCGGCCTGCCTCGAATACGCATCGCGCGACCGGCGATTCGGCGGGGTGAAGCCGTCGTGACCGACGCCGCCGCGCTCCTCGACCGGACCGCGCAGATCGTCGCCGAACTCGGTCCCGTCGACCGACCCGACGCCGACTCCCTCGTCGTGCAGGTCGGTCCGACGCGTGCCTCCATCCGCGTGCTCACGCTGGCCGACGGGCTCGA
The DNA here is from genome assembly GCF_023078355.1 of Gordonia hongkongensis. Classification (NCBI taxonomy): domain Bacteria; kingdom Bacillati; phylum Actinomycetota; class Actinomycetes; order Mycobacteriales; family Gordoniaceae; genus Gordonia; species Gordonia hongkongensis. The sequence goes on along the minus strand of NZ_CP095552.1, from coordinate 3,465,279 downwards.
CGTGCTGGCCCTGACGCAGATGGTCGCGATGGACCTGCCCAACACGCCGACGCTCCGGGACGACGTCGAGGCGTGCGCCGCCCAGCTCAGCTTCGGCAGCCTCCGACGCTCCGATCGTGTGGGGGTCACCACGGATGTGTTGCAGTACTACACGTTTCCCGCGAGCCAGCTCGACGACGTGCCGCTGCTGACGGTTCTGCACATCGTCCTCGCCGCCGGTGTCGACGCCGCCGAACGGCTGGTGGGCCCGGCTTCTGCTTGAGTCTGGCGACATCGGATCCCGCTCCCTGAGGACTGAGAAGCGTTGAGCACAACCAATGCTCCCTGAGGCGTTGAGCGCGACCTATGCTCCCTGAGGTGCGCACGAAGCGAGTCACGAAGGGCCGCAACGTGTCTCGCCAGGACCCTAATGGGGGTGGATCGGCGTCCTGCAGGGGATGCTGGTTTGTGTGAGCCTTCCCGGCCGGTGACCACTCCGAGACCCTGAAACGGTGTCGGATTTCTACACGAAGACCGTGGCCCGGCCGGGTAAGGATCACCCGCTAGAACGCTTCTGGGATGTCGTGCCCCCTGAACCATGTGGGGTGAGCACTGATCCATTAGGCCGCGTCAAGGGTGATCGCCCCAAGGTTCACACCGACGATCGATCGAGACGACCGAAGACGAGGTGAACGACCGACATGATCTGTGTGGGCAACGACTGGGCGTCGGATCATCACGACGTGAACGTGATGGATGAACACGGCACCACCCTGGCCACCCGCCGACTACCCGAGAACGCGGCCGGCGTGACGGCGATGCATGACCTGCTCGCCCGGTTCGCCCACGACCCCTCTGAGGTGGTGGTGGGGATCGAAACCGATCACGGCATGTGGGTCGCCGCCCTGGTCGCCGCGGGCTATCAGGTGTATGCGATCAACCCGTTGTCGGTGTCGCGGTACCGCGACCGCCACCATGTCGGGGGCACCAAATCCGATAAGGCTGACGCGAAAACGCTGGCTGATCTGGTGCGGACCGACCGGCACAATCATCGATTGGTCGCCGCCGACACCGTCGAGGTCAAGGCGATCACGGTGATGGCCCGTACGCATCAGAATCTGGTGTGGGCGCGCTCAGCACAACAGAACGTGTTGCGCGCTCAACTGGGCGCCTACTATCCGGCCGCGGTCGATGCCTTCGGCGGCGACCTCGCCCACAAAGACTGCCTGGCGGTGTTGCGTCGCGCTCCCACCCCACGACAGGGAGCGGCACTGACGGTCGCGGCGATCCGATCAGCTCTGAAAAGGGTGGCCGCCAACGCAATACCGATACCCGTGCCCGCGAGATCCAGCAGGCCCTGCGTGGGGGCGGTCATCTGAGCGCACCGGAGGCACTTACCGCAGCGTATGCGGCGACCGTGACCGTGACGGTTAACATGCTGACGACGCTCAACACCCAAATTGATCAACTGGAAACCAGTATGGCCCAGTCTTTTAGAGCGCATCCGGACGCCGAGATCTACCTGTCCATGCCCGGAGTCGGTGACATCACCGGCGCCCGGATGCTTGGCGAGTTCGGGGACGACCCCGAACGCTATGCCACCGCCAAGTCTCGCAGAAACTATGCCGGCACCTCACCACGGACCATCGCCTCAGGCAAAGGGCACGTCGTGCTGGCCCGCCATATCCGCAACACCCGCCTCAACGCCGCCGCCATGGCGATGGCGCAAAGCGCGCTGACCGGCAGTCCCGGCGCCCGCGTCTACTACGACAGCCTGCGAGATCAGAAGAAGTCCCACCCCCAAGCCTTGCGTGCGCTCGCCAACCGGCTCATCGGCATCCTCCACGGCTGCCTCAAACACCGCACCCTCTACAACGAACACACCGCCTGGAACCACCGCGCCAACCTCGCCGCTTGACACCTTGCACCCCTGGGATGTCTTCGTGGCTCGTCGCTAGCGCTCCTCGCACCTCAGGGAGCAGAGGGAGGGGCATCGCTCGCACGCCACAGACCAGCGGTGTGTGGTTCTTTCGGATCAGGGACCAGTGGGGTGTGGTGTTTCGGATCAGGGGGCGCTGAAAGCTCAGTCCTTCTTGGTGGTCCGGCAGTCCGCGCAGCGCCCGAAGACCTCGACGGTGTGGTTGATGTCGGAGAAGCCGTGCTGGGCGGCGATCTTCGCGGCCCAGCGTTCGACCGGTTCGGCCTGGACCTCGACGGTGGTGCCGCACTCCCGGCACACGAGATGGTGATGGTGTCCCGACGAACAGTGGCGGTAGCGGGTCTCACCGGAGCCGTCCCACAGGACATCGATCTGCCCGGCCTGGCTCAGCGCCTGCAGATTGCGGTACACCGTCGTCAGGCCGATGGATTCGCCCCGGGCCTTAAGGATCTCGTGGAGTTCCTGCGCGGAGCAGAAGTCCTCGGTGCCGGCCAGGGCGTCGGCGATCGCAGCGCGTTGGCGCGTCGACCGGATGCCGGTGACCGGCTGCGGGCCCGAGGCGACGCCACTCATTCGTTCACCACCCGGGACGCATCGGACGGCACGGCGCGGCCGTCGGTGGTCTCGTTCGCGTGGATCAGCGCATCGCCGACGATGTGCGCGACGTGGTCGTCGAGGAGTTCGTAGGTGATCTCACGACCGTTGCGCTGGCCCCGCACCACACCGGCGTCTTTGAGCACGCGCAGGTGCTGGCTGACCAGTGGCTGACTCAGGCCGAGGTGCCCGACGAGTTCGTGCACGCACTGCACCCGCTCGCGCAGGGACAGCACGATCGCGACGCGGGTGGGGGAGGCGAGGGCGCGCAGGAGGTCGGCGGCGGCTTCCCGCGCCGCGGCATCGGCCGTCTCGATCGGTCCGGGCCCGTCCAACGGTTGCGTCGACATCGCGCTCCTCTCGCCTGGCTCGCGCCACTGATCCGGCCATTCTATCGGAAATGGTTTTCAATCCATGCCACCGGTGTCGCCGCTGGTCAGCCCTCGTCTGCACGTCGGCGCTCGGCCGGCGGCGGGACCCCGTCCGCACCTGCGGTCGACAACGCGTAGGTTGCGACCGCGGACGCGACCGCAGCCGAGTTGACGCCCAGCAGGTCGGTGTTCAGGTTGTCGAGGGTGTCGCGCGCGGTGTGATAGTCGGGGTCGAAGGGTTCGCCGGCCCGGCCGCCCCACATCTTCGCCTGCGCTTCGTCCTTCTCTGTTTCCGCGCCGGTGAACACCCCGCCGGAGGGGATGCCCACCGCGATGAACGGGCCGTAATCGGAACGGCCGTCGAAGTCGTCGGGGGCGAGGGGGATGCCGCGATCGGCGTAGAACTTCTCGAAGGTCCGCTCGATGCCCCCGGAGCCGTCCGGGCCGGGGCCGGCTCCCTGACGCTCGGAGTCGTCGCCGTCGTACGTGAAGTACCCGCCGTTGGGTGAGGCGAGCATGTCGAAGTTCAGGTAGAGGGCCACCGCCGTACGCGCGGCCGGGTCGAGTCCCCGGACGTACTCGGTGGAGCCCACGAGCCCGTCCTCCTCCGCGCCCCAGAACGCGAATCGCACGCGGTGCGGGACCCGCGGCGACGACCCGAGTCGCAGAGCCGTCTCGAGCACGGCCGCGGAGCCGCTGGCGTTGTCGTTCATGCCGGGTCCCTCGGCGACGCTGTCGAGGTGTGCGCCGGCCATGACGACGTCGTCGCCGGAGCCCGTCCGGGTCTCGGCGATCAAGTTGCGCGTGGTGATGCCGGTGGTCTTCGCCTCGACCGCAAGCGCGACCGATCGCGCCGACCGCACCCGATCGGCGTCGTCGCCCGCGATGCCGAGGACCGGGATCCCCGGGCGGTCGTCCGGCCCCAGGGTGGCGCCGGTGAGCGGGCCGGGTTCGTTGTTGACCATGACGACCCCGACCGCGCCGGCCGACTCCGCGTTCCGTGCCTTGTCGGCGAAGGTGCAGGTTCCTCGGGTGATGACGGCGATCGCACCACGCGTCGTGGCCGGAAAGTCGGTGCTTGCGCATCCGAGGCCGTTGACGGCGACCGGGGCCCCGGTGACCGGGGTGTCGCCGGTTCCGGCCGAATACTCGACGACGCGGGTGGCGACCTTCAGGCCGTCGGCGGTGAGGCTGACCGGACCGGCGTCGAAGCGCTCGTACTCGACGGGCGGCGTCGTCACGTCGAAGCCCGCCGTGCGGAGGAGCCCGGCGACGTAGTCCAGCGAGTCGTCGTACCCGGGTGTGCCGGCCGCGCGGTTGCCGCCGTTGTTGTCGGCGATCTGGGCCAGTGCGCGAACGTGCGCCATCACGTTGTCGAGGGTGACGGCGTCGGCCAGCGCGGCCGGGGTGACCTCGTCGATCGGCGGTTCGGGAGAGGGCGTCGACACCGGCGCCGACGAGGGTCGCTCGGGCTCGGCGGGCTGCTCGGACGAACACCCCACGGCCAGTGCCATTGTCAGTGCGAGGCCGGCCGAGGCGAGGACCGGCCGACGCCCGCGGGCCGATGGGGGGACGCCGACGCGTCGTCGTATGCGAACGATCACCCTGCCACTCTGGCAGTTCCCGTCCGTGCATGTGGGTCCGACGGGTGCACCGTTGCCGGTGGTTTCGGGAAACGGCACACGTGCTCGGTAGTCTGTACGGGTTGCCGCCCGCATCTGGTGGATGCACGTCGAGCACCGAGCGTCAGCACGACCGTCCCAGCCGAACACCTCAACCCGTGGAGAGCAGTTAACCGTGGCCGCCCAGTCCAATGTGGAATCCGTCGTCAACCTCGCCAAGCGCCGGGGCCTGGTGTACCAGTGCGGTGAGATCTACGGCGGTACCAAATCGGCGTGGGACTACGGCCCGCTCGGCGTCGAACTCAAGGAGAACATCAAGCGGCAGTGGTGGCGCACGATGGTCATCAGCCGCGAGGACGTCGTCGGCCTCGACTCGTCGGTCATCCTGCCGCGTCAGGTGTGGGAGGCCTCCGGCCACGTCGAGGTGTTCACCGACCCGCTGGTCGAGTCGCTGCACACCCACAAGCGCTACCGCGCCGACCATCTCATCGAGGCCTACGAGGCGAAGCACGGGCACCCGCCGGCCAACGGTCTGGCCGACATCAACGACCCGGAGACCGGGCAGCCCGGCAACTGGACCGAACCCAAGGCGTTCAGCGGTCTGATGAAGACGTTCCTCGGGCCCGTCGACGACGAAGAGGGTCTGCACTACCTGCGTCCCGAGACCGCACAGGGCATCTTCGTGAACTTCAAGAACGTGATGACCACCGCGCGCAAGAAGCCGCCGTTCGGCATCGCGCAGATCGGCAAGAGCTTCCGCAACGAGATCACACCGGGCAACTTCATCTTCCGCACCCGCGAGTTCGAGCAGATGGAGATGGAGTTCTTCGTCAAGCCGGGCGAGGACGAGGAATGGCACCAGTACTGGATCGACCAGCGCTTCGACTGGTACGTCAACCTGGGCATCGACCCGGAGAACCTGCGGCTCTACGACCACCCGAAGGAGAAGCTGTCGCACTACTCCAAGCGGACTGTGGACGTGGAGTACAAGTTCGGCTTCACCGGCAACCCGTGGGGTGAGCTCGAGGGTGTCGCCAACCGGACCGACTACGACCTGTCCACCCACAGCAAGCACTCGGGGGAGGACCTGTCGTTCTTCGACCAGGCGTCGGGTGAGCGCTACACCCCGTTCGTGATCGAGCCGGCGGCCGGCCTGACCCGCTCGCTGATGGCCTTCCTGTGCGACGCCTACACCGAGGAGGAGGTGCCGAACGCCAAGGGCGGCACCGACACTCGCACCGTGCTGCGGCTCGACCGCCGGCTGGCCCCGATCAAGGTCGCCGTGCTGCCGCTCTCGCGCAACGAGAAGCTCTCGCCGAAGGCCCGCGACCTCGCCGCCGAGCTCCGCAAGCACTGGAATGTCGAGTTCGACGACGCACAGGGCATCGGCAAGCGGTACCGCCGGCAGGACGAGATCGGCACGCCGTTCTGCGTGACGGTCGACTTCGACACCCTCGACGACCAGGCCGTCACGGTGCGCGAACGGGACACCATGAGCCAGGAGCGGGTCGCGCTCGACAAGGTCGCCGAGTATCTCGGCGGCAAGCTGCTCGGCGCCTGATCCTGCTCCCGGCCGCGCGGGCCGGGTGTTCACGATTCCGCCTGACCTGCGGATGTCTGTCACAATCGATGACGAGTTGTCGCGTGGAGTAGGGCATGGGGTCCGTCGTGCGCGCGACGAGAGAGTGAGTGGAGTCGTGTCTGTCAGCGGGAAAGTCGTTCATTACGACGCGAATCGGGGATTCGGGTTCTTGGCGCCGGAATCGGGCGGCGCCGATGTGTTCCTCCACATCAACGACATCGACATCGACGAGAACTCGTTGAAACCGGGTGCCAAGGTGTCCTTCGACATCGAGGAGACCGACCGCGGTTCCAAGGCCGTCAACGTCGCGGTGACCGAGGCCGCGCCGGCCGACGACACCGCCGGCGCACGGGCGCACCGCCGCGACGAGCACCACGGCCGCGACCGTGATCGTGGGGACCGGGGCGACCGCGGACGTCACGACGACCGCGGCAGTCGTCGTCCGCGCGGCGGGGGTGGCTCGCTGGATGCCGCCGCGTTCACCGAAGAGCTCACCGAGCTGCTCCTCGACGCCGACGGCGCCCTCACGGCTCGTCAGATCGTGGCGATCAGGCAGCGGGTCACCGACTTCGCCGTCGCCCGGGGCTGGGTGCTTGACTAGCACCCGACAGGTTCCCGAGACGGTCGGGCATGTGCTCCCGACGGTGGCAACCTACGGCGACGAGGCCGTCGAGCGGTTCGTGCCCGAGGGCGCCAAGGTCGCGAGCCTGCCCGGCACCCGGACCGACCATCGAAGCGACTTCGCGCGGGACCGTGCGCGGGTCCTGCACTCGGCCGCCCTGCGCAGGCTGGCCGACAAGACGCAGGTCGTCGGTCCGCGCGAGGGCGACACGCCCCGTACCCGGCTCACACATTCGCTCGAGGTCGGGCAGATCGGCCGGGGGATCGCCATCGGTCTCGGCGCCGAACCCGACCTCGTCGAACTCGCCGGACTCGCCCACGACATCGGGCATCCGCCCTACGGACACAACGGCGAACGCGCGCTCGACGAGGTGGCGGCGGACCACGGTGGTTTCGAGGGCAACGCCCAGAACCTGCGCATCCTGACGCGGCTCGAACCCAAGCTGCTCGATGCCGACGGGCGCAGCGCCGGCCTCAACCTCACCCGCGCGTCGCTGGACGCGACCCTGAAGTATCCGTGGACCCGACGCACGCTCGGAGGCAAGTTCGGCGCCTACGACGACGATGCCGCCACGCTGGCGTGGATTCGTCGGGAGGCGCCCGGGACCCGACAGTGCGTCGAGGCCCAGATCATGGACTGGTCCGACGACGTGGCGTACTCCGTGCACGACCTCGAGGACGGCGTCATCGGTGGCCGAATCGACCTGCGGACCCTCGGCGATCCGCAGGACCAACGCGCGCTCGCCGACATCGGCGCCAAGGAATTCCCGGGTCTCGACCCCGAGGCCCTCGTCGACGCCGCCGCCCGCCTGCACCGCATGGACATCGTGCGGTCGGTGGGTGTCTTCGACGGCACGCTCGACTCCTACGTCGCGCTCAAGAGGTTGACCAGTGAGTTCATCGGCCGCTTCGCGTCGGCCGCGATCACCGGCACCCGCGAGGTGGTCGGCGACCGGCCGGTCTCGCGCTACGACGCCGACCTCGAGGTGCCGGAACTCATCGCCGCCGAGGTGTCGATGCTCAAGACCCTGGCACTGCGGTTCATCTTCTCCAACGAGCGACACAAGGCGACGCAGCGTCGTCAGCGGGAACGCATCCACCGGGTCGCGAACTGGTTCGCCGAGGCGGCGCCCGGGGGCCTGGACCCGATCTTCGTGCCGTGGTGGAACGCCGCGTCCGACGATGCCGCCCGCATGCGGGTCATCGTCGACCAGATCGCGTCCATGACCGAAGGCCGGCTCGAGCGCACCGACAAGCACAATTCGGGGGCCCAGGCGCATCTGGGGTAGGCCGGGCGTGGTCGACGAAGCACCCGGCCGGGCGGCCTCACCGGCGTCACTACACTGGTCGCGTGGCAGGCCGAATTCCCGATCGCGACATCACGGCGATCCGTGAGCAGACGAGGATCGAGGACATCGTCGGCGACTACGTCGCCCTCCGGCGCGCCGGTGCCGACAGCCTCAAGGGCCTGTGCCCCTTCCACGACGAGAAGTCGCCGTCGTTCCACGTCCGTCCCAACCACGGCCACTTCCACTGCTTCGGCTGCGGCGAAGGCGGCGACGTGTACAGCTTCCTGCAGAAGCAGGAGCACATCAGCTTCGTCGAGGCGGTCGAGCAGCTCGCCGACCGGATCGGCTACCAGATCAACTACGAGGGCGGCGGTACCGCCATCAAGCGGGACCGCGGCACCCGCGCCCGACTGGTGGCCGCCAACGCCGCCGCGGCCAAGTTCTACGCGGCCGCGCTGCAGTCACCCGAGGCGCAGCCGGCGCGCGACTACCTCAAGGAACGCGACTTCGACGCGGTGGCGGCCGTTCAATTCGGTTGCGGTTACGCACCTGCCGGCTGGGACACGATGACCAAGGCGCTGCTGTCGCAGGGCTTCGAGTTCAGCGAACTCGAAGCCGCCGGTCTGTCCAAACAAGGACGCAAGGGGCCGATCGACCGCTTCCATCGCCGTCTCCTGTGGCCGATCCGCAACCTCGGCGGGGACATCATCGGCTTCGGCGCCCGCAAACTGTTCGACGACGACAACCTCGGCAAGTACATGAACACGCCGGAGACCATGCTGTACAAGAAGTCTCAGGTGCTGTTCGGTCTCGACCACGCGAAGAAGAGCATCGCCAAGGGGCATCAGGTGGTGGTCGTCGAGGGCTACACCGACGTCATGGCGATGCATCTGGCCGGCGTCACCACCGCGGTCGCCTCGTGTGGCACCGCCTTCGGTGAGGACCACCTCGCCCTCATCCGGCGGCTGATGATGGACGACTCGTACTTCCGCGGCGAGGTCATCTACACGTTCGACGGGGACGATGCCGGAAAAGCAGCCGCGCTCAAGGCCTTCGAGGGCGAACAGTCCATCTCGGGGCAGACGTTCGTGGCGATCGCGCCCGATGGCATGGATCCCTGCGAACTCCGGCAGGAGAAGGGCGACGCCGCCGTCCGCGACCTGGTCGCCCGTCGGGTGCCGATGTTCGAGTTCGCGATCAAGGCCCTCCTCGCCGGCCACGACCTCGACACCGCGGAGGGCCGCGTGCACGCGTTGCGCGACACCGTGCCGGTGGTCGCCCGGATCAAGGACATCGCGCTGCGTGACGAGTACGCTCGCCAGCTGGCCGGTTGGGTCGGTTGGGAGGAGGTCTCCCAGGTTCTCGGCAGAGTCCGCGAAGAAGGCGCGAGAATTCGAAAGGCGCAGGGCGTCAGCAACTCCGGCAGTCGGGGGAGCGGTCGCGGTGCTCGCAATCGGCCGGAGGCGGAGTCCGCGCCGACGTCGGCCCGCCCACAGCCCAACGACCCGCGCCTGTGGCCGCAGCGGGAAGCACTGAAGGCGGCGCTGCAGTATCCGGCGATCGCCGGCACGGTCTTCGACTCGCTGCCCGTCGAGTGCTTCAACGAGCCGGCCTACGCGATCATCCGCCAGGCGATGACCGGGCTCGGCGGGACGTCGTCCGGTCTGGGTGGCGCGGCCTGGGTCGACGCGGTGCGCAATGCCGTCGACGACCCGATCATCGATCCGCTCGTGACCGAACTCGCCGTCGAATCGATGCCGGTCGACGAGGACAACATCGCCCGCTACATCTCCAGCGTGCTCGCACGGTTGCAGGAGGTGTGGGTGGGCTCGCAGATCGCCGACATCAAGTCGCGCCTGCGCCGGATGGCACCCAGCGACGACCCCGACGGCTACAACGCGGTCTTCGGTGATCTCGTGGCGCTCGAGGCCTATCGTCGTAGCCTGCTGGAACAGGCTGTCGACCCGATCGTCGACGCGGGCTGACACACCCGCGTAGGTCTTCGCGCCGACGGTCGCGGGGCCGGCGGCCGATGAGTATCCGTCTCCGGCCCGGTCTACCCCGTCGGTACCCCCACGCCACCGACGGAGGCAGGAATCCATGGCGACAACGATCTTCTCGGCGACGGCATCACTCGACGGGTTCATCGCCGGACCCGGTGGCGACATGTCGTGGCTGACCCGATTCTTCGACGTGCCCGCCGACGGGCAGCCGGCGTCCACTGCAGCGGACGATGCCGCCGCACGGTTGATGCGCGGCACCGGCGCACTGCTGGTCGGCAATCGCTCGTTCCGCGGCGATGATCCCAACAAGGGCACCGACCGCGAAGGTGCGTTCGGTGGCGAATATGACGGGCCCGCTGTTGTTCTCACGCACAACCCACCCGCCGACCCCGTCGACGGCGTCACCTTCGTGTCCGATCTGCACGAGGCGGTCGAGACCGCCACCGCGATCGCGGGCGACGCCTATGTCACCGTGATCGGTGCCGATGTCGCGCGACAGATGATCGATCACGGGTTGCTCGACGAGGTGCTCGTGTTCTTCGTCCCGGTGTTTCTCGGCGCGGGCGTGCGGTTGTTCGACCGGCCCGGCGGTGGCGAGGTCCGGCTCACACCGATCCCCGGTGAGAGCGAGTACTGGTGTCGAGTGGAGCGATGAACCCGAACCGGAGTTGAACAGTCGACGACGGTTCGTGCTCCCGGCTGCGAGTCCGCCGGCGGCTGCCTACCGTGGGAGCGTGGACGCGAATGACGAGCGCAGGCAGGTCACCGAGGTGCAGCACCGCCTGATCGGGATGTACACCGACAAGAAGCCCGAAGAGGTCGCCGAGGCCGTCGAGGCCGCGTATCGGCACTTCGACGGCATCGATGTCCGCGACTTCGTGCCGCTGCTGGTCGAGCGCCGCGCCAACGAGACACTCAGTGGCTCTGCGGTGATGGCCGAATCGACCGATGTGCCACCCACAGTGGGTGAGTGAGCGCTGCGGGCCCGGCCGGGGGATTGTTTGCTCTCGCTCTGTGCTACAACGCTTTTCGTGCGTGGGGCGGGCGGGGCTCGAACCCGCGACCTACGGATTATGAGTCCGCGGCTCTAACCGACTGAGCTACCGCCCCGTGGGCCCGAGAGCCCGCTGCTGGACATTACCGCACGGTCGACGGTCATATGAATGCGGACCGGCACGACTGCCGAAGACGAGAAAACCCGTCACCTGCCGACGCGGGTGACGGGCCTCTTGCTCCCCCAACTGGACTCGAACCAGTAAACCGGGTGTTCTTCGGTTATGGTTTCCCACCTGCAGAATCGAGTCTCTGCCTGCGGGTACTGCACACAGTAACCGCTGACATGGACGGGCACAAGCGGACAGTGAGATACAGTCATCTGGCACGTATTTGGCACGCGAGAGGACAGATGGCAGTGGCCAGTAAACGAGGATTCGGCAACATCCGACGTCTCCCCTCCGGCCGATACCAGGCCCGCTACACCGGCCCCGACGGTGCCGAACACAAGGCCCCGCAGACGTTCGCCGCCAAGATCGACGCCGAAGCGTGGCTGTCGGACCGCCGCCGCGAGATCGACCGCAACCTGTGGAACCCAGCCGCAGCAGACCGGGACGTCGCCCCCACATTCGCCCCGTACGCCGAGGAATGGTTGGCGACCCGCACCGTCCGCGGCCGCCCCCTCAAGACTCGCACCCGCGACCACTACGCCGAGCTCCTCAAGCTGCACCTCATCCCCGCATTCGGCGAGCAGCGCCTCGACCAGATCACCCCGGCCGCAGTCCGCCAGTGGCACGCGAAACTCCTGCCCGGCAAGGACACCATGCGGGCGCACGCCTACAGCCTGTTGCGCACGATCATGACGTCGGCGGTCAACGCCGACCTGATCGACGCCAACCCGTGCCGGGTCGAAGGCGCAGGGTCGGCACAGCGGCGCTCACGCACCAAACCCGCCACGGTGCCCGAGCTGACCGCGATCGCCGACGCCATGCCCGACCACCTGCGCGCCTCAGTCCTCCTCGCCGGGTGGTGTGCAATGCGGTTCGGCGAGCTGATCGAGTTGCGGCGCAGCGACATCGACGTCGCCGAGGGGGTTGTGTCGATCAGCCGGGCCGCAGTCCGCGAAGGCGACACCGGTCGCTACATCGTGACCACCCCGAAGTCGGACGCCGGCATCCGCGTCGTTCACATTCCGCCGCACGTACTCCCGGCGATCGTCGAGCACCTCGACAAGCACACCGAGCGTCGTCAGGACTCGCTACTGTTCCCAGCCCCTGGTGGCGGCTACCTGTCCCCGACGTCGCTGTACCGCTACTACTACCCTGCCCGCCAGCAAGCCGGCCGCCCCGACCTGAGATTCCACGACCTGCGCCACACCGGTGCCGTGCTTGCCGCGGTCAGCGGCGCCACGCTGGCCGATCTGCAAGCCCGGCTCGGTCACTCGACCGTGGCCGCCGCCATGCGCTACCAGCACGCCGCCCAGGGCCGCGACAAGGCCATCGCCGAAGCCCTGTCGAAGCTCATCGAGGGATAACTCGTGTCGCACACGGACTTCTGCGGGCACGCACTGGTAGTCTCGACCGCGAAGAGACTCAGACCGGAGTACGCCGTAGGACGCCGATGACGATCTGAGCGCGGAGGACAGCAACCGCCGATCGGTTCTGTCACGAACGCCGGGCTTGCCGGAGCGCAGGCGAAAGGACACCGACTAGCCGCGATTCACGGCTGCCTTGTGTCTGGAGTCTCTTCCCTGATGTCTTCTCCTCGTCGCCAATGGGCGTCCATTCCCCAAGTCGCCGACCACCTCGGACTCAACGAGCGAACCGTCCGGCGCATGATCGCCGAGGGCCGCCTCAACGGCTACCGCAACGGTTCACGCTGTATCCGCCTGGACCTCAACGAGGTTGACGCCTCGATGCAGCCGTTCGGCGGTGCAGCTTGAGGCCCCCGAACAGCGAAGAGGCCCCCGCGCCAATCGAGGACCTCTCCAAGTCAGTCGCCACCAAGCAAGCCGACACCGGTCATTCTACCGACCTCGCATTCGCATGGCAGCTCGACGCGCTCGGCATCCCAGTATTCTGCCTGCCCCCAGGCGGCAGCGAGTTCGACTGGTCTGGTGACGCCCGCTGGCAGCACTACACCGCAGACGGCAACGGCGAACGTCTCAGCCGATGGCGGCCGGGATGGTCGGTCAATGCGGTGTGTGGCGAGATGCTGACCGTTTTCGATGTCGATACCAAGAACGGCGCCGGCATCGAACAGGCTCGACAGTTCCTTGCCGACAACGATATTCGCGTGTTCGGCGAGGTGTTCACACCATCGGGTGGTCGGCACTTCTACCTCGCCGGCCACCCTGACCTACGCAAGTTCACCCCTCACGGTTTCGACAAATCCCATGTCGACCTGCAAGCCAACGGCTGCAACGTTTACGCTCCTGGCACCCGCCGACCCAAGTACGGCGGAATGGGCTACGTGATCGGTGCTGATGGCCTCGACGACGCGCTCGCCGAAGGTGACGAAGCCATCGAGGTCCTCGTCGGCATGCACGCCGCCAACGTTGCCGCCACGACACAGCGCCCGCCGGTGCAGCCATGGAGTGGCGAACCTCTCGACACACGACAAAAGGCCTATGTGGACAGCGCCGTGCGTGACGAAGCTCGCATCCTCGCCAACACGGCCGACGGCAACCGACAGAATCGACTCTACGAGGCGGCGATCAAGCTCGGATCACTGATGGCGGGAACCGGTCTCGACGAGACGGAGATCCGGCGAGAGCTGACTCAGGCCGCCGAACGCAACGGCTACCTCGCCGACGACGGCCCCGCGGCCGTGCAACGACAGATCGACCGCGGTCTGGACTACGGGGCAAGGAACCCCCGCGGGGTACCACCGGCTGACGACCCGAAGCCCCTGACTGCCGCTGACACGCCGCGCCTGGCCACGAAAGTGCTCTCTCGCACCGACTTGCGTGCCCTGCCCAATCCTGAGCCACTCATCCACGACACGCTCGACCAGGGCACCACTGTGCTGCTGTACGGCAAATGGGGCACCGGAAAGAGCTTCATCGCACTCGACTGGGCCGCCAACGTGGCCACCGGCCGCAACTGGCAGGGCAGGCCGGTCGCACGACGTCGAGTCCTCTACGTCGCAGCCGAGGGCGCTTTCGGACTCAAGGGACGCGTGGACGCGTGGGAACACGCCTGGAAACGCGACATCGGTGCCGACGACCTGACCGTCTTGCCCGAGCCGGTGAACCTCACCAACGGAGTTCAAGTTGCCGAGCTGTGCCACCTCGTCGAGTGGGGATCGTTCGGCCTCATCGTGCTCGACACGTTGGCGCGGTGCATGGTTGGTGGCGACGAGAACAGCGCCAAGGACGCCGGCGTCGTCATCGACGCCATGACGAAGATCCGGCAAGCCACACCAGGCGGGCGCGGCGTGGTCCTCGGCGTCCACCACACCGGTAAGGACGCGAAGACACTGCGCGGCTCGTCTGCGTTTGAGGCAGGCGTGGACACGGTGTACCAGGTGACCACCGATGGCGGTGCGATCGACCTCATTCGGGAGAAGCGAAAGGACGGCCCCGCCGAGGACCGACACCGACTGAAGATCGAACCGATCATGGGCACGACGTCGGCGGCGATCACGTGTCACACCCCCATGACATGGGGGTCGTGTGCCGACAGGGTCATGTCATCGTTTTTGTCATCTTTCGCGGCCACGGGCGCCAGCAAGTCGGAGCTTCGGGCGGTGGCTGAGATGCCGCCCGCGTCGTTCTACAAAGGCGTATCTGAGCTGGTAGAAGCGGGTCGACTGGTCAACGTCGGCACCGACAAACAGCCCTTCTACAAGGAGGGCAGGGCATGACCGATCTGTCACGTGTCACGGAATGTCACAGCGCCGGTGACGGTGTCATGTCACATCACCCCCCTTTAGGGGGTGACAGACCGTGTGTGGATGACATGACGGCCTCTGAGGTTCGTCGACTCCCCTATGGCTTGGTCGCGCTGATCTACCTCCGCGACGAGCGTGACGACCTCGCACCCGAAACCCGCGACCGCCTCGACCACATCACCGAGTCGGAGTCCGACTACATCCGGCGTTGCCAGCAGGAGGCGCAGCCATGACCGAACCACGGACCCGCACCCGCCGCCGACTGGTGACCCGGCTCTACAGCCTGGCCGCCCGCATCAACCACGACCGCCTCAACGACGCCCAACTCGCCTACCTCACTGCGGTACTCGACCACTACTACGACCACGCCATCAAGGGGATGACCGATGAGTAAGCCCACCGCCGATGAGCAAGTGACCGAAGGCATGAACGCCTACTACTACCTCTGTGCCCTTCGAGCCGAAGGCAAGAGCAACCTCGTGCGCAGCTACCTCGGATCGATGAGTGTCGAAGAGCAGACGGCCATGTGGCTCGGCGGCGTCTCGGTCACCATCGGACTTGCTGTCTTGCACGCACCGAAAGCTGGCGTCGCGGCAGAGGACATCCCGAAGTGGTTCCGCATGATGGCCGAACCCGACCTCGACCCGGACAACCTCGACGACGAGGACGACCAGTGAGGCGCCCTTGCATCGAGTGCGGTGAGCCCGCAGACGCCACGCGCTGCGACGACTGCGCACCCGCGCACCGCAGCGTCACCCGCACCGACCTGCCCACGACGAGCGCCCGTAGCCGCGGCTACGGCACCGCCTGGGACAAGCTCAGCCGCCAGGCCCGACGGATGCAGCCGTGGTGCTCCGACTGTGGCACCCCCGACGACCTCACCGCCGACCACTCCGAGGAAGCCTGGCGCCGCCACGACGCCGGCAAGCCGATCAGGCTGCAAGACATCGACGTCCTGTGCCGCCGCTGCAACGCCCGCAAGGGCCGCGCCCGGCCTGGGGGCAGCCCCCGCGAGGGGGGACGGGACTCGGCGGGGGGAGCCGCGAAGGCCCTTACACACCGGTGAGGGGGCGGCGTGAAGGCCTGCGCCTGGCCAGCATGTGATCGGCCTGTTCACAGCCGTGGGTACTGCGGGAGTCACTACAACCGTGCGATCCGTGAGGGCGTGATCCAGAGGCGTCGTGACATGGCCCATTGGGACGTAGACACGTCAGGCTGCTGGCTCTGGAACCGGAAGGTTCGGGACGACGGCTACGGGGTCAAGTCTCTCGGCAAGTACGACGAGATCCGTGCTCACCGCTGGGTATACGAGCAGCGCATCGGTGCGATCCCTGACGGACTCGAACTCGATCACCTGTGCAATACCCCGCGATGCGTCAACCCGGCTCATCTCGAGCCCGTGACCCACGAGGAGAACATGTTGAGGCAGTGGCGACGTAGGAGGGCTGCCTGATGCGCGCCGGGCCGAAGGCCGCTGTAGACGCGACTCCGCTGCCGTGGTCGCCGAGGGTCACCGGGTCGGCACGGTTCGTCAAGTTCTGCGAGCGCTTCATCAAGGTGCCTAAGGGCACCAACGCGCTCAAGGCGTTGCGGCTGCGGGACTGGCAACGCGAGCTGATCGGGTCGGTGGAGGACGCCGAGCAGACGCCCCGCACCGCGGGATGGATGCTGCCCCGCGGCCAGGGTAAGAGCACCCTGGTCGCCGCGTATGGGCTCTATCGGTTCTTCACCGACGGCGAGGGCGCGATGGTCTGCGTGGTCGCGGTGGACGAGCGTCAGGCCGGCATCGTGTTCGGCATCGCCCGCCGCATGGTGGAACTCGACGACGACCTCGCGAGCCGGGTGCAGACGTTCAAGGAGAAGATCTACAACCCCACCACCGACAGCTACTTTCACTGCCTGCCTGCCGAACCGAAGCGCCTCGAGGGCCTGGACTACACGCTGGCAATCCTCGACGAGGCCGGTGTGGCCAACCGGGACTCCTACGAGGTGCTGACACTGGCCCAGGGCAAGCGGGAGCGCTCGACGCTGGTCTGTATCGGCACACCCGGCCCGGACCCCAACGACCAAGTTCTGGCCGACCTCCGCAACTACGCCGACGAGCACCCCGATGACAAGAGCCTGGTGTGGCGGGAGCATTCGGCCGCCGGCTTCGAGGACCACCCCGTCGACTGCGAGCACTGCTGGGAGCTGGCCAACCCGGCGCTCGACGACTTCCTGCACCGCGACGCGCTGACCGCGTTGCTGCCGCCCAAGACCCGCGAGGCGACGTTCCGCCGAGCGCGCCTGTGTCAGTTCGCCTCCGACACCGACGGCGCGTTCCTGCCTCCTGGGGTGTGGGCAGACCTCTCGACCGGGCATCCGGTACCCAAGGGTGCGCGGGTAGTGCTCGCGCTCGACGGGTCGTTCTCCGACGACACCACCGCACTGTTGGTGGCCACGGTCTCGACCGAGCCGCACATGGACAAGGTGAAGGTGTGGCAGCGGCCCGACCGCGATGACACCACCTGGCGGGTACCCATCGCCGAGGTCGAAGACGAGATACGCAAGGCGTGTCGGTACTGGCAGGTCGTGGAGATCATCGCCGACCCGTTCCGCTGGACCCGCACCCTGCAAGCCCTCGAGGCCGAGCGGCTGCCGGTGGTCGAGTTCCCGCACTCGCCGGCGCGCCTGACCGCGGCGACCGGCGACCTCTACAACGCCTGCCTCAACAAGCGTCTGAGCCACTCCGGCGACCGCACCCTCGCCGAGCACATCGGCGCCGCGGTCATCACCGAGGACGCCCGCGGCATCCGCCTGAGCAAGGCCAGCCGGTCGGCGAAGGCCCGGAAGATCGACCTGGCCGCGTGCGCGGTCATGGCGCACTCGCGTGCCACCTGGCGCGCCTCCAAGAAGAAGAAACGAGCAAGGAGCTTCACGTGACCAACGCCCTGCACACCGATCTACTGCAACGCATCGACCATCCCGCTGCCCGCTATGCGGTCCTCGACCGCTACTACGTCGGCGAACAACCGCTGGCATTCCTCGCCCCCGAGGCGCGTAAAGCGTTGGGGGACAGGTTTGGTCGGATCGCATCGAACCTCTGCCGCCTGTCGGTGACCTCGATCGCGGAACGGTTGCGGGTCACCGGATTCACTGGCGCCGACGTCTGGGGAGACTGGCTGCGCAACGACCTCGACCAGCTCGCCCCGGTCGCCCACCGTGAAGCGCTGCTGCTCGGCGCCAACTACATCCTGGTGTGGGCCGACGCTCAGGGGCGCCCGCAGGTATCCATCGAGTCGGCACACCAGGTGTCGGTCAAGGTCGACCCCGGCACCCGTCAGATTGTCGCCGCCTGCAAGCGGTGGACCACCGACACCACCACCGAGGCAACCATCTTCGAGGCCGACACCATCACCCGGCTGAGGGCCAACAACGTCGGCGCGACGACCGCAGGATTCGAGACGGTCGAGGTGCTTGACAACCCGCTCGGCGTGGTGCCGGTGGTGCGGCTGGCCAACACCGACCGCATCCTCGGCGACCCGGTCTCCGAGATCACCGACCTGATCCCGCTCGTCGACGCCCTCAACAAGACGCTGGCCGACATGCTCGTCGGCTCGGAGTACTACGCCCGACCGCGCCGCTGGGCCACCGGCGTCGAGCTCGTCGAGGAACCCGTACTCGACGACGACGGCAACCCGGTGCTCGACGACGACGGCGACCCGGTGGTTGAAGAGACCAATCCCTACCCCGAGAACAACCGCATGATGATCGCCGAGGAGGTGCAAGCCAAGTTCGGTCAGCTCGAGGCCGCCAGCATCGCCGCCTACGAATCGAGCGTCAAGGTGCTGCTCGAGCAGATCATGGCCGTCAGCGCACTACCGGGGCACTACGTCGGCATCACGAGCGCAAATCCGGCCAGCGCTGACGCCATGCGTGCCGCCGAAGCCGCGCTGACCGCGCGTGCCGAAGCCAAGCAGGCGCTGTTCGGTCGGAGCTGGGAGCAGGTGGCGCGGCTGATTGTCGCGGTGCGCGAGGGCATCAACCCGGCCGAGGTCGAGGCGTCGGTGCAGTGGGCCGACCCCAGCACCCGGTCTATCGCCCAGGAGGCCGACGCCGTCGTCAAGCTCCATCAGGCCGGTCTACTGCCGGCGACCTACGCTCTCAAGCGACTCGGCTACAGCGACACCGACGTCGTCGAAATCCGCACCGCCACAAGGCTTGAGGCGATGGACTCCGCAGGCGCTGACGTGACCAGCCTGCTACCCGGCGCCGAGGCCCCGAGGTGAACGCCTACGCCGATCGCGTGGCCACGCTGGCCCAGTCCACCAGTGAGTCGGTACAGGCGCTCTACGACCGTTTCCTAGCCGGTGAGCTGACCGAGGAACTGTTCGTCGAGCTGGCCACCACCGCCCTCACGGTCAACGATCACCGCGCCGCGACCCTGGCCGACG
The DNA here is from genome assembly GCF_023078355.1 of Gordonia hongkongensis. Classification (NCBI taxonomy): domain Bacteria; kingdom Bacillati; phylum Actinomycetota; class Actinomycetes; order Mycobacteriales; family Gordoniaceae; genus Gordonia; species Gordonia hongkongensis. The sequence continues at coordinate 3,445,959 of NZ_CP095552.1, read as the reverse complement.
TCGGCGTGGCCGCCATCCTCACCGCACAACTCGGCGCTGTCGCGCTACCCGTCGGCGTCCCGGCACCGGACCCACCGAAAGCATTGCTACACAACCTGATCCGCGAGGCGCTTGACGATCCTGACCCGCGGACCAAGCTCGAGACCGCCGCCCGCGGCCGCACCCTCGAGACGGCGCGCGAGTGCTACGCCTCCGGGCTGCACCGCCACGAGGTCAAGTTCTGGAAACGCGTACCGAACTCCGGTGCCTGTCCTGCCTGCCGCAACCTGGCCGGCACCGTCCTGCCCATCGAGACGCCCATGTGGCACCACACCGGCTGTTCCTGCACCCAGGCGCCGGCAACACCCACCGAGAAGGAGAACTCCGATGCCCAACGATCCGCAGCAGCTCGACGAGCAGCAGCAACCCGACGAGCCAACGACACCCCCGACGCCGCAGCCCGACGATCAGCCGCAGCCCAGCGAGGCGCAGCAACCCGACGAGCCAACCGAGAACGAGCCGACGCCGGAGCCTGAGCCCGACGTCTTCCCGCGGGCCTACATCGAGCGGCTGCGCAAGGAGAACGCCGACTACCGCACCCGCGCCAAGGCCGCCGACGACCTCGCCAAGAGGCTCCACACTGAACTCGTCCGCGCCACCGGCAAACTCGCCGACCCCACCGACATGCCGTTCGACGCCGAGCACCTCGAGGACCCCGACAAGCTGACCGCGTCCATCGATCAGTTGCTTTCCGTCAAACCGCACCTCAAGGCCCGCCGCATTGTCGGTGCGGTAGGGCAGGGTGAGTCCGGCACCACCACCGGTGTCGACCTGCTCGGCATCATGCAAGGCCGAGCCTGATCTAGGAAGAAGTAATCGACAACCGTTGTCATCTGGCCTGCATCCTGTCATCATGGGTGCAGGCCAGATGCCTGTCTAAGAGACGTTGCGAGCCGGGCGCTCGACGTGAATCCCCAGCACTCACGTAGGAGCCCCCTATGGCCACCCAGACCACCGCAACCCTGTCCACGCTGCAGCAGACTCAGATCCAGCAGCTACTCGTCCAGCCCCTCGAATCCGAGAGCGTGTTCCTCGCCTCCGGCCCCAAGGTCATCGACACCAACGGCCCGATCCGCATTCCGCGTATCGCCTCCGGCCTGACCGTCGGATTCGTCGCCGAAGGTGCTGCGATCCCTGAAAGCTCCGTCGGCCTCGACGAAGTCTCGATGCTGCCCTCGACGCTCAAGAGCCTGAAGGTCATCAGCCGTGTCACGTCCGAGGTGCTGCGCTCGTCGGCCCAGGCGCTCGATGCAATCCTCAAGCAGCGCTTGGTGACCGACACTGCCAAGGCGCTCGACGTCGCCCTGTTCACCGGCACTGGCTCATCGAACACCATCCGCGGTCTGCTCAACCAGAGCGGCGTGGCCACCGGCACCCTCGACGCCAGCGAGCCCGACAGTCTGCTCGACGGTATCGGCGTCGCCCGAGCCAACGAGGTCAAGCCCAACCGCTGGTTCCTCAGCCCCGCCGACTACCTGTCGATCCGCAAGGTCAAAGACGCCGACGGCCGCTACATCCTGCAACCCGACCTGACCCAGACCGGCCAAGAGGTGCTGTTCGGTGTGCCCGTCACGGTGACGGCCCAGGTCCCCACCGGCAAGGCTGTACTCGCCGACATGAACATGGTCGCCATCGCCCGCGACATGAGCCCGTCGGTCACCGTCGACAGCTCCCGCTACTTCGACACCGACGAAGTCGCACTGCGGGTCGTCGCCCGCTACGACCTCGCGCTGTTGCAGCCGAAGGCGGTCACCGTCCTGACCGCGGCGCCGTGACCGACAACAACGACGTCCTGGCGCTGCTCGGACGACCGGGTGACGCCGAGCTGGTCACCGTCGCCCAGCAGGCGCAGCAGGTCGTCACCGCCCAGGTGTGGGCCTACACCCGCGGCCGCGGGTTCTCCGGTGAACAGCCGGCGCCCGACATCGACACCGTCATCCTCACCTCAACGGCGCGGCTGGTCGCCAACCCCGAGAACCTCCGGTCGGAGAAGATCGGCGACTACGAGGTGCAGCGTCAGGTGGTCGAGGGGTGGACGCTGGCCGAGTTGGCGATCCTCAACCGCTACCGTCGGCGCGCACGATGATCCCGACCCGACTGCTCCCGCAGCAGCTGACCTACCGCCCGCTGTCCGGCCGGACCAGCTTCGGCCCGGTCTACGGCGACCTGGTCACGGTGCCGGCGCGGGTGCAGTTCGGCGTGAAGACAATACAGACCGCGACCGGCGAAGAGGCAGTCTCGTCGGCGACGATCTATGTGCAGCCTGGCCCCAACCTGCCCGACATCGGCGCCGTCGTCACGCTGCCTGACGGCAGTGTTCGACCTGTGATCGCCCGCACCGAGCACGTGGGCGCCCGAACTGTCGAGGTGGTGAGCCTCGACGTGTCCTGAGCGGTTCGGTGGGTTCCTGACTCAGGACACAGAACGACCCCGGTCTCCATTAGGCATGGTGGAGAACCCGGGGTCGTTCGCTATCTGACGTGGAAAACTTTGCCACGTCGAAAAGTGCGGAATTTCCGCACGTCGTAAGTGAGGAATTTCCTCACGTCTCAGACCAGGCGCAGGACCGGCGCCGCGGTCGCCTGGTGCAGAGCATTGAAGTTCTCGAGCATCACCGCCAGCGCGGCAAGCTGCTCAGTCGCCATGTCGTCAGCGTGCAGTTGATCGAGCGCCTTGCAGCAACGGTCTATCCATGTGGTGCGGTCTGGGATCACGTCGGGCCTCTCGGGGTCTGGCACCCGGCGGGTCTGGCACATGTCTGGCATGGTCAACCACCCGAGAAAGCAGAAAACCGCCTGTGACCAGGCGGTTTACTTGCTCCCCCAACTGGACTCGAACCAGTAACCGTTCGATTAACAGTCGAATGCTCTGCCAATTGAGCTATGGGGGACTGCCTCGGACCTGCTCGGCGCTCGTGGAGCGCGTCATCAGGACCGAGGACAGACTTTAGCGCATGGTCATGTCGGACGACAAAACGGGCGGTCAGCCGCATGCGGCGCCCAGGCCGCCCGCTGCGCTACTCCCGGGGGTAGTCCTCGGGGTCGATCTCGACCTCGGTGGCCTGTTCGGCGGCGTCGGCGTCGTCGGCCTCGAACGGCACGCTGGGGTTGACACCTTCAGCGGGATCGGGCGCTGCCGTCTGGGCCTGCTCGAGTGCATCGGCCTCGTTGGCCTCGACCGGCAGGTCGGCTTCCGGTGACGTCATCGGGACGCTCCTCTCGTCGTCGGACTCCTACGTCTCCACGTGTACCCGACGAGAGTGGTTTCAGTCGCCCCCGCGTCGCTCGTCGTAGTCGGCCTGGGCGTCGCGGACGGTCGGCATGTTGTCCTGCACGAGTTCGATCAGGCCGCTCAACTGGTCGGCGACCTGCCTGCCGAGCGGAGTGAGGTGGTACTCGACCTTCGGCGGGATGGCTTCGAGGACGGTGCGCACGATCATGCCGTCGCGTTCGAGGCTCTGCAGGGTCTGCGAGAGCATCCGTTCGCTCACGCCGTCGACGCGTCGCCGCAGCGCGCTGAATCGATAGTTGCTCTCCCCCAACGCGATCAGCACGAGGCTGCCCCAGCGTCCGGTAACGGTCTGCAGTGTGGTCCGGGACGAGCAGTCCCGGGCGAAAACGTCCGCCTCGAGGGACTCGTCGCTGATCTCGGTCACGTGCTCAACGGTAGCCGAATCGACGAGACCTTGCTAACAGTTCGTATTGCACTTACGAAAAGTAAGTGCATACTGGGAGTCGTCCAACCGACAGAGATGAGGAATCAGATGACCACAGCAGTGACCGGCGCGACGGGACAGCTCGGCGGACTCGTAATCGACGAACTACTCGCCCGGGGCATCGCCGCCGCCGACGTGGTGGCGATAGTCCGCGACGAGTCGAAGGCCTCGAAGCTCGTGTCGCACGGCGTTTCGGTCCGTGTCGCCGACTATGACGATCCGGCATCACTTGTCGACGCCCTCGTCGGCGTCGACAAGTTGCTGCTGGTCTCGGGTTCGGCGGTCGGGCAACGTGTTGCCCAGCACACCAACGTGATCGAGGCGGCGGAGGCCAACTCCGTCGAACTGATCGCCTACACCAGCCTGCTGCACGCCGACACGAGCGGTCTGAGTCTGGCTCCCGAGCACGTCGCCACCGAAGCTCGACTGAACGAGTCGTCGGTGCCCGCCGTGATCCTGCGCAACGGCTGGTACTGGGAGAACTACCTGGCCGCCATCCCGCAGGCGGCGGCGACCGGAACGCTCCTGGGTGCCGCGGGTGAGGGAAAACTCGCTGCCGCCGCTCGTGCCGACTACGCGGCTGCGGCCGCAGCGGTCCTCACCGCCGACTCGGACCAGGCCGGCAAGGTCTACGAGTTGGGTGGTGACGAGCGGCTGACCTACGGCGAATTCGCCCGAGCGATCGGTGTGGCATCGGGTGCGACCGTCCAGTACCGCGACCTCTCCGAAGCCGACTACCAGGCCGCTCTCGTCAGCGCGGGTCTGCCGGAACCGGTCGCCGCGATGCTGGCCGGCGCAGATGCCGGGATCAGCCGCGGTGAGCTGGACACCGACTCCGGCGACCTCCAGTCGCTCATCGGCCGGTCGTCGACCCCCGTCGCGGAGGTCATCGCGCAGGCGCTCGCCTGACCCGGCGTCGTACGATCGGCGTCCGGCGTGCTCCGCGCCGAGTCGCATCGATGAGTTCGGCTGCGACACCGAGTCTGTCCGCATAGATTGCTCGTGCCGACCGACAAGGAAGCCGAACCATGCCACAGCTACTCAGAGTCCAGAACTTCTCGATCTCACAAGATGGGGTCGGGGCGGGGGAGAACCAGACGTTCGAGCGTCCCTTCGGTGATCGCGTCGAACCGTGGGAACTGATGTCGTGGGCGGGCGCCACCGCGAGCTGGCCCAACCGGACCGACCCGGGTGGCACCCGCGGCCTCGACGACTATTTCACCCGCGACTTCGCTCATAACATCGGTGCGGAGATCATGGGCCGCAACAAGTTCGGTTATCAGCGCGGACCGTGGACCGACCATGAGTGGCAGGGCTGGTGGGGTGATGAGCCGCCGTTCCACACTCCCGTCTTCGTACTGACGCACCATGTGCGGCCGTCGTTCACGCTGAGTGACACCACGTTTCACTTCTTGGACGCGACCCCGGCCGAGGCCGCCGAGCAGGCGAAGGCCGCGGCGGACGGCAAGGACGTACGTATCGGCGGCGGCGTGAGCACCGTCCGGGAGTTCCTCGACGCCGACCTCATCGACACCCTCCACATCGCCGTCGCACCCGTCACGATCGGCGCCGGACTCAAACTCTGGGAGTCACCCGAGGAGCTCGAGGGCCGGTATCACCACGAATCCGTCCCGAGCACCAGTGGCGTGACGCACCATTTGTTCTGGCGCAAGTAGCGCAATGGCGGTGGAATGAGACCGGGAACTCGCGTAGTTGTAGGGACCATGACGGAACTCGCCGGCAAGGCCACGACTCTGCTCGAACTCCACCAACCGGGAAACCCGGTCATCCTGCCCACGGTGTGGGACGCCTGGTCGGCGAACCTCGCGATCTCCGCCGGGTTCACCGCGCTCACCGTCGGCAGTCACCCGGTGTCGGACTCGATCGGCAAGCCCGACAACGAAGGAATCACGTTCGAGGAACTGACTACCCGCATCCGGCAGATCACCACGGCGGTCGACGTCCCGATCTCCGTCGACATCGAGTCCGGCTACGGGGAGGACCCGAAGACGCTCATCGACGGCCTGATCGCCGCGGGTGCCGTCGGTCTGAACATCGAGGACACCGTGCACAGCGAGGGCGGACGCCTTCGCGAGCCACAGGAGCACGCCGATTTCGTAGGTGCGCTGCGGGCGGCGTCCGACGCCACCGATGTCCACGTGGTGATCAACGCGCGCACCGACCTGTTCGTCAAGCAGGTCGGCGACGAATCCGACCGCCTCGACCGGGCGATCGAGCGAATGAAGCTGGCTGCCGATGCCGGCGCAGACGTGCTGTACCCGGTCGGTTTCCACGACGACGCCGCGCAGAAGCGGCTCACCAGCGAACTGCCGTTGCCGGTCAACGCGATCGGCCATCCGACCAAGAACACCAAAGCGGCACTGGCCGAACTCGGTGTCGCCCGGGTCAGTTTCGGCCCGATCTTCCAGATGGTGCTCGCCGAACGCGCCGCCGAGGTTCTCGAACCCTGGAAGTAGTCACACCGCTCTCCTCCGGGTCGTCGAACCCGGAGGGGAATGTCGGTGGTCCGAACTACCGTCGGATCATGGCACTCACGAAATCCGAACGAGAAGCGTTCCTGTCCGAACCCCATGTCGCGGCGCTGTCGGTCGAAGCCGAGCCCGGCCGGGCGCCGCTCACGGTCCCGGTGTGGTACCAGTACGAGCCGGGCGGTCGCCCCTGGCTGCTCACCGGAACTGAATCGCGCAAGTTGCAGCTCATCCGAACCGCCGGGCGGTTCACGCTCATGGTCGACGAGGTGTCGCCGCGGCTGATGTACGTGGCCGTGTCGGGGGATGCGGTCGACATGGTTCCGGGCACCCGCGGCGACCTGCAGGAGATGGCGGCGCGCTACCTCCCGCCCCAGGCCGTCGACCCCTACGTGGAGATGGCCGAGAAGGATCACGGTCCCCAGACCAAGCTGTTCCTCGAACCGAAACAGTGGGTGTCCCTGGACCTCGGTGCGCTGTGACCGACGGGCCGTGATCCGGCAGCGAGACGAACCCGTCGGGAACGTCTCGCTACATTGAACGCATGCCGAAGTCGCGTTCCACGTCCGACCAGCCCGAACAGTCCGTCGACGCGGAGTCTCACCAGGCGACATCGCCGACGGGCGAGCAGGTCACCCCGCTCGACGGCAACGAGTTCCTGCAGGCCAATCGCAGCAACCGCGACAAGTACCGCGCCGAGGCCGAGGCGAAGGCGGCGAAAGCAGCCCGCAAGGCCGAGCGCCGACGCCCGGCTGACGAGCCCACGGGTGCCGACGAGCCGGCCGATACGGACGACGCCGACGGGTCCGACGACGCCACGACCGTGGTCGCGGACCCACGCCCTGGCTCGGACCGCACCCCCCGCAAGCTCGATCCCGCCACGGCGCGTAGGAGTGGTTCCCGCCGGTGGACCGGTTGGACTTCGAAGGTCGGCAGCCGACCGTGGGCGGTGATCGCGCTGATCGTGGCGGTCGTCGTCCTCGCGGCGTCGACGGCGGTGCTCGCCGTGGCGTACGTGGATGCCGATGAACGCGCCGAGTCGAGCGCGTCGGCCGGTACGACGACGTCCCTCCTCGAGACCGCCCGGCGATACGCGGCCGAGATCTCGACCTACAACTCTGCCGACTACGCTGACCTCGACCGACGCATCCGGGAGATCTCCACGCCCGCGTTCACCCAGACCTACATCGAGTCCTCGCAGGACGCCCGCCGCGGATCCGCCGAGGCCGAATCGGTGTCCACGGCGACGGCCGACAATGCGGGCCTCATGTCCGTCGACGACGGCAAGGCCGTTGTGCTGGTCACCCAGGACCAGACCCTGAAATCGCCGCAGACCGCCCAGGAGTTCCCCGAGGGATTCCCGTACCAGTCGCGGGTCAAGGTCACCCTCGTGGAGCAGGACGGGCGCTGGCTGATGGACGACTTCGCGGTGCTGTGAGGCCTCGGCTCCCTGATCCGAAAGAAGCGAGTCCTATCGCTCCCTGAGGAGCGGCCGGAGCTTGCGGAGGGCGCGGCCAACCATCGCCTTCCGAATCCGAAGAACGACATAACCATTGCCCCCTGAGGTGCGAGGAGCGTTAGCGACGAGCCACGAAGGGCCTGGTGAGACACGTTGCGAAGCCCTTCGTGGCTCGCTTCGCTCGCACCTCAGGGAGCAGTGGCACAGCACGTCTCTCGGGTTCTGCAGTTCTTTCGGATCAGGGAGCGAGGTTCGGCGTGCTTGCCGGTCATCAGATAGTCAGCCGTGCAACAGAATCCGCATCGCCAGTGCGTCGATCCGGTCGGGGGAGGGCGGTAGGGACTGACGCGACAGGTCGGTGACCACGTTCAGGGAAGCGTGTACGAGGAAGCGCGCCTGCGAGAGCGACAGCTCGTCGCGGACGCGGGTGAGCCAGGTGGCGAACTCGTCCACGGTGATCCGTTGCTGGTTGCGTAGTTCCTCGCGTGCCTGTGGAGTCGTGTGCCCGATCTCGGTCTCGTAGATCGCGATGAGATCGGTTGCGCTGGATGATAACCGGATGTACGAGGCGACCATCGCGGCGATCGCCTCGCGGGGCGTGGTCGACGCCGCCAGCGCGTCGGAGATGGCCGACGTGACCCGGTCGGTCGCGCGCCAGAACGAGGCCTCGAGAATGGCGACCTTGCTGGGGAAGTGGCGGTACACGCCTGATGCCGGCAGGTCGGCCGCGTGTGCGATGTCCTCGATCGTCACGTCCCGGAACCCGCGGGCGGCGAACAGCTCGATCGCCTCGGTCAGGATGACCTCGCGCTTGGCGGCCGGGGCGAGTCCGGTCACCGACGGCGGCTCGGGGTCGGTCGGCTCGGGCAGCTCGACCCCGAGTAGGCCGATCGCGGCGGCCGACATCAACGCCGTCGCCTCGCGGGCCGGCAACGAGGCGCGATGCGTTGTCGGACTTGCCGCGACGCTGATCATTGCGGCGGCAACGAGATTGGCGTCGAGATCGGTCAGCGACGGGCGCAGCCGGCGGGCGGCGGCACGCACACGACGATGCTGGTGGACGACGACATCGCGGACGATCGCGGCGTCGGCGGGCTCGAGGTAGCGCGACTCCCACCGGTACAGCCCACCGCGGCGGCGATTGTCGAACGAGGTGGCGGTGATCGCCTCGAGGAGTGCGGGCAACTCCTCGGGCGACCCCTCCGGGACGGTGTCGAGAACGTCGCGCAGGCCGGTCGCGAGGTCGGCGGTGGTCTCGGCGAACAGTGCGTACTTGTTCGGGAAATGCCGGTACAGCGCCGGGGTGGAGATGCCGACGGCGTCGGCGATGTCGTCGAGCCGCACCGCGTGGTACCCGCCGTCGCTGAAGGCCTTCGCCGCGGCGTCGACGATCATGCGTCGCCGGTCGGCGGGACGGCGACGCCGGGCGCCGGTGTCCGGGCGCGACGTCTGCGGACGTGCGGTCATGACGACAGAGCCTATCCGGAGACCACGTTCTCGTGACAGATTTCGGCATCGACCGGCAAAACTGCAGGAGAGACCGGCTTGCGGGTCTGATAAGTTAACCGAGATTCTCGTGATCTGCGTCGCATTGTGGTAGTAATCTAGGCGATGGCACAGATGCGGGGGGCTGTGTCTACCGAGAAGCCGGCCTGGAGTGGGGAGAGCAGTGAGCGAAGAGATCACGCGCGGCGGAGTCATCACATCGGTGGACGACTCCGGGATCGGGCGCCTGACGATTTCTCGTCCGGAACGGATGAACGCCCTCGACGGCGGGGCCCATCAGGCGATCGAGGACACGTTGGCGGAGTGGTCGACTCGCGACGACGTCCGCGTGATCGTGATCGACGGCGCGGGCGGCAGTTTCAGTGCGGGCGCCGATGTCCGGGGCTTCGCCGAACAGTCGACCGCGGGCGGCGCCTCCGGGTTCACTCCGACGCAGGCGCGTCAGATCATCTCCGGAGGTTCTGATCTCATCCGGGCCGTGCGTTCGGTCCCGGTCCCGGTGATCGCCTCCGTCGACGGTGCAGCCGCGGGGATCGGTGCGTCGCTCGCACTCGGTGCCGACCTCATCTATACGACGGCCAGGTCGTATTTCCTGCTCGCGTTCGTCAACATCGGTCTCATGCCCGACGGCGCCGCCTCGATGTCGTTCGCGACGGCCGTCGGTCGCGTGCGTGCCAACGAGCTGGCGCTGCTCGGTGAGAAGCTGCGTGCCGCAGAGGCTCTCGACGCCGGACTCGTCAACGGCGTCGTCGAGGATCGTGCCGCGCTCGACGAGGTGGTCGGCAAGGTCGCCCGCAAGCTCGCCGGCAAGAGCGCCGCGGCGCTCCGGCTCACGAAGGCCGCGCTCGACGCGCACACGATGTCCGGTTTCGAGGCCGCGATCGAACGAGAACTCGACGGCCAGACCGAACTGCTCCAGTCCCCGGAGTTCCAGGCGGCCATCACCGCGTTCGCCGGCGCCTCCAAGTGAGCACTGCGACACGTCGGAATCGCTGTACCACAACCGTTCCCGACCCCATCACCACCAGAGAGACAACGAGGAGACCGATCGTATGACCGCGACCGTCGACACCTTCAGCGACCTGGCCACCGAGCCGCTGCGTTCGCGCCGCAACCACTGGAACAACCAGATCCGCCGCCACGCCTTCATGACCCCGGACAAGCCGGCGCTGAAGTTCCTGGGCAACATCACCACCTGGAAGGAACTCGACGAGCGCAGCCGCGCCTTCGCGGCCGCACTGAGCCGCCGCGGCGTGCAGTTCGGCGATCGTGTGCTGATCGTCCTGCTCAACCGCTCGGAGTACGTCGAAGCGGTTCTGGGTGCGAACCTGATCGGTGCCATCCCCGTTCCGGTGAACATCCGGATGAGCCCGGCCGAGGTCGCGTTTCTCGTCAACGACAGCGGCGCGAAGGTGATCGTCACCGAGACCCTGCTCGCCCCGCTGGCCGACGCCGCGGGCGCCTCCACCGGAGCGATCGAGCACACCATCGTGGTCGGCGGTTCGGACAAGGACAATCACCTCGACTACGAGGCGCTCGTCGCCGAGGATTCGTCGGATCTCGAGGAGATAGACGTTCCCGAGGAGACCGTCGCGCTGATCATGTACACCTCGGGCACGACCGGAAAGCCCAAGGGCGCCATGCTCACCCACACGAACATGCAGGCGCAGGCGGTCACCTGTCTGCAGGCCCTGCAGACCCGTTCCGACGACATCGGCTCGTGTGTTGCCCCGATGTTCCACATCGCCGGCCTCGGCGCCATGGCGCCGCTGTTCTACATGGGCGCCCTCTCGGTGATCCATCCGCTCGGCGCTTTCGACCCCGACGACATGCTGGACACCATCGAGCGCGAGGGCACCACCTCGATCTTCCTGGTGCCCGCACAGTGGCAGGCCGTCTGTGCCGCGCAGCAGGCCAAGCCGCGTGATCTCAAGCTGCGCGTGATCAGCTGGGGTGCGGCCCCGGCGTCGGACACCGTCCTGAACGCGATGAACGAGACTTTCCCGGAGGCGCTCAACGTCGCCGTTTTCGGACAGAGCGAGATGTCGCCGATCACCTGCGTACTCGAGGGCAAGGATGCCCTGCGCAAGATCGGCTCCATCGGAAAGGTCGTCCCGGCCGTGACCGCGCGCATCGTCGACCCCGAGGGCAACGACGTCGCGCAGGGTGAGGTCGGCGAGATCGTCTACCGCGGTCCGAACATGATGAAGGGGTACTGGCAGAACGAGCAGGGCACCGCCGACGCTTTCGCCGGCGGCTGGTTCCACTCCGGTGACCTGGTCCGGGCCGATGAGGAGGGCTTCCTCTACGTCGTCGACCGCGCCAAGGACATGATCATCTCCGGTGGCGAGAACATCTACTGCGCCGAGGTCGAGAACGTCCTCTTCGGTCATCCGAGCATCACCGAGGCGGCGATCATCGGTCGCGCACACGAGAAGTGGGGTGAGGTGCCGGTCGCGGTGATCGTGCTCGCCGAAGGCGTCGAGGACCTGACGCTCGCCGACCTCGAGCCGTACCTCAACGAGAACCTCGCGCGGTTCAAGCATCCGAAGGACATCGTCATCGTCGACGAGTTGCCGCGCAACGCCGGTGGCAAGGTCGTCAAGCCGACCCTGCGCCAGAGCTACGGCAGCAAGGACGCCGGCCTGGCCGACTGACGCCGTCGTATCCACCGTCGTCGGACACCTCGGCGACGTCGACACCCTCCGACCTGGGCGCGAGCACTCGCGCCCAGGTCGTCGTGGTCTCGTCCGTCCCGACCACCGCCGGCATCGACGCGCCAAGGAAACACGCACTAGAACACGTTCCAATTTTGTGGTTGAGTGACTACTGTCACGTCATGGCGGCAACCGTCGGAGTGTGTAGGTCCTCCCGGTGTGACACGTCGCCGGTTCGAACGGAGGAGTTCAGTGAAGACAAAAGGTGCATTGCTGCGGGAGCACAACAAGCCGTGGGCGATCGAGGACATCGAGATCGGCGATCCCAAGGCCCACGAGATCAAGATCAAGATGGAAGCCGCCGGCATGTGCCACTCCGATCATCACCTGATGACCGGTGGCATCCCGATGGCCGGGTTCCCGATCCTCGGTGGTCACGAGGGTGCGGGCGTCGTGGCCGAGGTCGGTGAGGGAGTCACCGACTTCGAGGTCGGCGACCACGTCGTGCTGTCGTTCATCCCGTCGTGCGGCAAGTGTCCGTCGTGTCAGTCGGGAATGGCCAACCTGTGCGACTTCGGCGCCATGCTGCTGCAGGGCGAGGCGGTGTCGGACAACACCTTCCGGATCCAGACCGCCGCCGGCGAGAACGTCTACCCGATGACGCTGCTGGGCACCTTCGCGCCGTACATGGTCGTGCACGAGGCCTCGGCGGTGAAGATCGACAAGGACATCCCGTTCGAGGTCGCGGCGCTCTGCGGCTGTGGCATCCCCACCGGTTACGGCTCGTCGACCCGCAGCGGCGACGTACGACCGGGGGAGGACGTCGCGATCGTGGGTGTCGGCGGCGTGGGTACCGCGGCCCTACAGGGCGCGGTCATCTCCGGCGCCCGCAACCTGTTCGCCATCGACCCGGTGGAGTGGAAGCGGGAGCAGGCGCTCAAGTTCGGGGCCACCGCGGCCTTCGCCACGGTCGAAGAGGCGGCCATGGCGATCGCGGAGACCACTCACGGCGGCATGTGCCAGAAGGTGATCGTCACGGTCGGCGAGGTCCACGGCAAGGACGTCGACCTGTGGATGGGTATCACCGCCAAGGGTGGCACCTGCGTCCTGACCGGTATGGGCAACATGCTCGAGAGCGATGTCAACCTCAATCTCGCCATGCTGACCCTGCTCCAGAAGAATCTGCAGGGTTCGATCTTCGGCGGTGCCAACCCGAAGCTCGACATCCCACAGCTGCTGTCGATGTACAAGATCGGCAAGCTCAACATCGCCGACATGATCACCCGGCAGTACCGTCTGGACCAGATCAATGAGGGCTACCAGGACATGTTGGACGGCAAGAACATCCGCGGAGTCATCCGCTACACCGAAGAGGACTGGTGAGCACCCGGGTAACGTGACCCGATGTGTCTGTCCTTGATTCTCTGACGGAATGGCCCGTCGACCACGTGTCGGCGGCGATCATCACCCGCGACGGGGTCGCCGACCAGTTCGGCGACCCCGCTCGCGTCTACGAGCTCGCCTCGGTCACGAAGCCGCTGGTGGCCTACGCGGTGCTCGTCGCCGTCGAGGAGGGAGCCGTCGAGCTGGACGACCCGGCCGGGCCGTCGGGGTCGACCCTTGCCCACCTGCTTTCGCACGCGTCCGGCCTGGCCTACGACACCCGCGAGGTCGAGGCCCCGCCGGGGGAGCAGCGGATCTACTCGAGCGCGGGCTTCGAGGTGGCCTCCGAGGTCGTGGCCGAGGCGACCGGTATCGAGTTCGGCCGCTATCTCTCCGAAGCCGTGTGCGCGCCGCTGGAGATGTCGTCGACGACGCTCTACGGGCCGGCCGGGCATGCCGCCCGCTCGAGCGTGGCGGATTTGGCGGCCTTTGCCCGCGAGTTGCTGGATCCGCGCCTGCTGGCGCCGGAGACCTTCGGGACGCTGACGTCGGTGCGGTTCCCCGGACTCGACGGATTCGTCCCCGGGTACGGCAAGCACCGTCCCAACGACTGGGGGATCGGCTTCGAGATCAGGTCCGAGAAGTCGCCGCACTGGACCGGGACGAGGAACTCCCGCGGACGTTCGGGCACTTCGGTCAGGCCGGCACGTTCCTCTGGGTGGATCCGGCGCTCGACGCGGCCTGCGTCGTGCTGACGGATCGGCTCTTCGGACCATGGGCGAAGCCGCTGTGGAGCGAATTCAACGATCGTGTCGTTGATGAACTCTCGTCACAGAACTGAATTTTTCTCGCAGGAGAAACTAGCGCAACACGTGCATCATGGGGCACAATTGACCCTACGAATGTGATATCCGCTGTCGCGAGGTGTGTTGGGGAAGACGTTCCTCGTCGACAACGGAGGTGAACAAGGTGCGCAATCTGAATCAGTTTGCGGACATGACAACAGGAGTGGTCTACATCCACTCGGCGCCGGTGGCGCTGTGCCCGCATGTGGAGTGGGCTCTGTCGTCGACCCTGAATGCGCGCGCCAACCTGAAATGGTCGGCACAGGATGCCGAACCCGGCATGCAGCGTGCCACTGTCGACTGGGCGGGTCCGGTCGGCACCGCGGCTCGTCTGGTGACGGCGCTGCGGGAGTGGTCGGCGCTGCGTTTCGAGGTGACCGAGAACCCCAGCGAGGGTGTCGACGGTGAACGGTTCTGCTACGTCCCGGGACTCGGCCTCTGGCGCGGCTCCACGAGCGCCAACGGCGACGTCATCATCGGCGAGAACCAGTTGCGTTCGATGATCGAATCGCAACCCGACAGCGCCGGTCTCGCCGGTGAACTCGAAGGCGCGCTCGGAACCGCGTGGGACAACGCGCTCGAGCAGTACCGCATGGGCGGTGCCGGCGCCGAGGTCACCTGGTTGCAGCAGCGGGTGGGGTAGCAGGGGGACGAACGACAACGAGAAGTGCCCCGGTCCTCGAGGACCGGGGCACTTTCGTCGTCTGTGCGACGCGTCAGAGCGGGATGTTCTTGTGGCGACCGCGGCGCGCGGGTGCCGCGGCGAGCGCCTCGGCGATGATGCTGCGAGTGTGCGCCGGGTCGATGATCTCGTCGACCACGCCGATGGACTGTGCGCGGCCGACACCGCCGGCGATCGCCTCGTGCTCGGCGGCGAGACGGTCGTGCAGGGCCTCACGCTCGTCGTCGGGCGCTGCGGCGAGAGCCTTCTTGTGCAGGATGCCCACCGCGGCCTTCGCGCCCATCACGGCGACCTCGGAGCCCGGCCAGGCCAACACCGCGGTGGCGCCGAGCGCACGCGAGTTCATCGCGATGTAGGCGCCGCCGTAGATCTTCCGGGTCACCAGCGTGACCCGGGGGACCGAGGCCTCGGCGAACGCGTGCAAGAGCTTCGCGCCGCGGCGGACGACGCCGTTCCACTCCTGGCCGACGCCGGGCAAGTAACCCGGCACATCGGTGATGACGATGAGCGGGATGCCGAAGGCATCGCAGAGGCGGACGAAACGCGATGCCTTCTCCGCGCTCTCGGAGTTGAGGCAGCCGCCCATCCGCAGCGGGTTGTTCGCGATGATCCCCACGCTGCGTCCGGACAACCGGCCGAAGCCGACGACGATGTTCGGTGCCCATTTGGCTTGCAGCTCTTCGAAACTCGAGATCTGGGTCTCGCCGTCGGCCGCGACACCGGAGTCGAGCAACTGCTCGACGACCGGGTGGACGTCGTAGGCGCGTCGATTCGACTCCGGCAGCAGGGCCTTGAGGTCGGTGTCGCCGGCCCGCGCGTGTTCGCGGTCGAAATGTCCCTGCTGGGTGAACGTCGACACCAGACGCCGTGCACGCCACAGCGCGTCGGGCTCGGAGTCGGCGACGATGTGACAGACACCGGACTTCTTGCCGTGGGTGGTCGGGCCGCCCAGCGACTCCATGTCCACTTCTTCGCCGGTGACGCTCTTGACGACGTCCGGGCCGGTCACGAAGACCCGGCCGGCCGGCGCCATGATCACGACGTCGGTGAGCGCCGGGCCGTAGGCGGCGCCGCCGGCGGCGAAGCCGACGACCACCGAGATCTGCGGGATGTAGCCCGAGGCGCGCACCATCGCCTCGAAGACCTGTCCCACCGCGTGCAACGCCTCGACACCCTCGGCGAGGCGGGCGCCACCCGAGTGCCAGATGCCGATGACCGGCGCCTGTTCGGTGATGGCGGTGTCGATGGCGTTGACGATGTGCGCACACCCCACGACACCCATGGCGCCGCCCATGACGGTGCCGTCGGTGCAGTAGGAGACCGTGCGGACCCCGTGCACCAGTCCGACGGCGGCCTGGACGCCCGACTTGTCGCGCGGATGGAGCAGCGACATCGTGCCTTCGTCGAAGAAGTTGGTGAGCCGCAACAGCGGGTCGCGGGGATCGGCGGCTTCTTCGCGGCCGGCAACGGGAGCCAAGGTCGTCATCGATGTCTCCTGGGTGTCGGGGGTGTGGCGGTGATGCTCAGTAGCGACCGAAGGCGAGCGCCACGTTGTGCCCACCGAAACCGAACGAGTTGTTGATCGCGTAATCGATCTGCCCGTACCGGGGTTCACCGTGCACGACGTCGATGTCGCATTCCGGGTCCAGGTTCTCGAGGTTGAGGGTCGGCGGGATGACGCCTTCCTCGACGCTCTTGATCGTCAGAACCGACTCGAGCGCCCCGACCGCACCGATGGAGTGTCCGAGCGCGGACTTCGGCGCGTACACCGCCGCGTGCTGTCCGATGGCGGCGAGGATGCCCGCGGCCTCGGCGGTGTCGCCGATGGGGGTCGACGTCGCGTGCGCGTTGATGTGGGTGATGTCGGAGCGCTGCAGACCAGCGGTCTGCAGGGCCCGCGTCATGGCCCGCGCGTTGCCCTGACCACTCGGGTCGGGGGCGACGAGGTGGAATCCGTCGGAGGTGATGCCGGTACCGAGCAGGCGGGCGTGGATATGTGCACCGCGTGCGCGGGCGTGTTCCTCGCGTTCGAGGATCAGCATCGCCGAACCCTCGCCGAACACGAAACCGTCGCGATCTTTGTCGAACGGTCGCGACGCCGCTGCGGGGTCCTCGTTACGGGTGCTCATCGCCCGCATCATCGAGAACGCGGCGATCGGCACCGCGTCGATGTGACCCTCGACGCCGCCGGTGACGACCATGTCGGCGTCACCCATGACGATGTGCCGCCAGGCGTGCGCGATGGCCTCGGCGCCCGACGAACAGGCCGAGACGGGGGTGATCACGCCGGCGCGTGCGCCGACGTTGAGTCCCGCGACGGCCGCCGGTCCGTTCGGCATCGCCATCGAGACGGCGAGCGGGGACACCTTGCGGTAGTTGCCGGTGCCCTCCATGGCCTGGACTGCGTCGACCATCGCGTCGGCGCCACCCTGACCGGTGCCGATGACGACCGCGAGGCGGTCCTTGTCGACGTCGGGTTCGCCGGCCTGCGCCCAGAGGCGCTTGCTCATCACGTGGGAGATGCGCTCGACGTAGGCCATCCGCCGGGATTCGATGCGCGTGACCTCCTCGGCGGGATCCTGGAGGAGACGACCACCGATGCGCACCGGGAGGTTGTACTTGGTGATGAAGTCGTCGGTCAGCTCACGGATGCCCGATTCGCCGGCCAGCAGGTTCTTCCAGGTCGAGTCGAGATCCCCACCCAACGAGGTGGTGGCCACCATGGAGGTGACCACCACACTCGGGAAGTTCCCACCCAGCGTGGAGTACTCGCGGAGGGAAGAGGGGGTCATCAGGCCTCGTCTGCCTCGACCTGCGCCTTGATGGCAGCTGCGGCCTCGGGGTTCTCGCTCTCGAGCTTCTGGATGTAGGCGACCGCGTCGCCGACCGTGCGCAGGCCGGCCAGATCCTCGTCGGGGATCTTGACGCCGTACTTGTCCTCGGTCTGGACCGCGATCTCGACCATGGACAGCGAGTCGATGTCGAGGTCGTCGACGAACGACTTCTCGAGGGTCACCTCGGACGGCTCGATGCCGGTGACTTCCTCGATGATCTCGGCGATGCCGGCAATGAGTTGTTCCTGGGTGGCAGCCACTGTGTGGTTCCCTTTCGTCTTCCTACGTGGATGTGAGATTTCCGGAGCGCAGCACGGACGGAGAAGTCCGCGCGCTTGGACACGCCGACATCGAAGCCGACGTTCCGGGGGTCGCGGACCAGCCGCGACCGCTATCCAAGTTCGGTGATCTTCGCGATGTCGCCGGGCTCCTTGAGCGCCAGCGCGGGGGTGCCCTTGAGCTCGCGCTTCGCGATGCCCACCAGCGTCCCCGCCGGGGGAAGTTCCACCAGGGCGTGGGCCGAGTGGTCGCGCAGGTACGCCGAGCACAGATCCCAGCGGACCGGCCTGGTCACCTGTCCCACCAGCTTGGCGAGCGCGTCGGCTCCGTTCGTCACCGGCTGTCCGTCGGAGTTCGACAGCAGGGTCCGGGTGGGATCGGCGGGCGTGATGCGGGCGGCGGCTGCGGCGACGGCGTCCTGCGCAGGGGCCATGAAGTGCGTGTGGAACGCGCCGGCGACCGCGAGCTTGCGGATCCGGGCCTTCTCCGGCGGCGAGGCGATCAGCTCGTCGATCTGCGCGACGGCGCCGGCGGCGACGATCTGCCCGGCGGCGTTGCGGTTGGCGGGGACGAGATCGAGTTCGTCGAGACGTGCGAGGACGGCCGCCTCGTCGCCCCCGAGGACCGCGGCCATGGTCGTGGGCTGCAGGGCACACGCCTTCGCCATCTCCGAGCCGCGCAGCGCGGCCAGCGTGACGGCCTCGTCGGCCGAGATGACACCGGTGATCGCGGCGGCGGCGAGTTCGCCGACCGAGTGGCCGGCGACCACGGCGTCGGCGGGCAGTTCACCGTGCTTGCGCACCTCGTCGTAGGCCAGCAGTGCGGCGACGACGACGAGCGGCTGGGTCACTGCGGTGTCGGTGATCTCCTCCGCCGTGGCGGTGGTGCCGAGGCGTTCGAGGTCCAGACGGGTCTGTTTGGACCAGGTGGCGATCTGGTCACGCGCGCCCGGCAATTCGAGCCACGGCGTGAGCATGCCGGGTGTCTGAGATCCCTGTCCGGGAGCAAGCATCGAAAGCACGTGACCAGAGAACACCCTTTACCCGTGGGATGTGGGTGTGGAGAAGCATGAAGCTTGTCGCGGGCTTTTGTGGGGTTCCCACAAAGGAGACCTAGAGGTCACCTGGTTCGTCATCAGTCTGAGATTTGTTACCGAACCGTGTTCTTAGGGCTCCTATCAGCACAAACGGTGAATCGGACATGAAACCCGTGTGACTCATGTGGCAGATGTTGGCGATTTGTGCCGGAAGTGTGTCAGTCGACCCACCGTCGACGCGACCCTCAGAACGTAGGCGTCGCGCGGGTTAGTTGGGTCACGTCCTGTGATTTCCGAAATTTTCTTCAGTCGGTAGCGAACCGTATTTGGATGGATGTACAGAATTCGGGCGCAGGACTCGACCGAGCCGCCGGAGTCGAGGTAGGCCTCGAGAGTGGTGGTCAGCGTCGCACCGCCCTCGGCGAGCGGCTGGACGAGGGATTCGATCAAAGCGGTCATCGCTGACTCGTCGCCGTTGAGCGCGCGCTCGGGTAGCAGTTCGAGACTGTGGACCGGCCGCGGCGCGCTCGGCCACCCGGCCACTGCCTCGATCCCGGCCATGGCCTCGGTGGCACTCGAGTGCGCGCTGCCGAGGTTCGGCATGGTCGGACCGATCACCACCGGACCGTCGGCGAAGTGGGAGAGCAGTGCGCCGACGAACTTCTCGGTGGGACGGGCGGGACCGCTCACGATGGCCACCAGCACCGAACCCTGCACCACCGACAGGGCCGACCGGTCGAAGGACTTGGCCGTGTTGTGGATCGCCAGTGGCACCGACACGTTCTGTTCCGGCGGCGGCGTCCCGACTATCACGGTGGCCGGCGCATCCGAGTCCCAGTTGAGCGCCGCTGCGCGAGAGAGTAATTGCGGCCCGGTGTCGCCGCGGACCACCGCGTCGACGACGAGGGCCTCGAGCCGGGAGTCCCACGCTCCACGTGATTCCGCGGCCGAGGCGTAGATCGCCGCCGCGGCGAAACCGATCTCGCGTCCGTAGCGCAGCACCGACTCGGTCAGCGCACGGAGCTGGGCATCGTTGCGGGCGAGGAGCGGCAGCCACTTCTCGAAGAACTCCATGGCCACGCGGACCATCTCGACGGTCTGCAGCAGCGTGATGCGGCGGGCGAGATCCTGCGGGACCACCTGGAAGGCCTGGACCGTGAACTTCACATTGCCCTCGGGGTCCTGGATCCACTCGACGAAGTTGACCACCGCGGTCTGCACGACGAGTTGCACACTCGCGCGCTGCGCGGCGTCGAGGTCGGAGAAATAGGGCAGCTGGTCCTGCATCGAATGCACCGCCTCGGTGGCGAGTCGGCCGCTGTACTGCTTGACCCGCCGGAGAAGCGTGTCCGGCAGCGCGTCGTGCACGGTGGCGGGTGCCGGTACGTGCGCGCCCCGCTCACCGAACACGTCAGCCGGTGGCTGCTTCCTGTTCACGCGCGCATCGGACACGACCTCAATCTAGCCCCTCGGCCGGAGTGGGTTCCCCGACCGAGGACGAGTGGAGGCCGTGTCCGTCGGCGCGACCGGTCAGGCGACTCCTGGATCGCTGGTCTGCTCGGGTGCGGCCGAGACGTCGTCGATCTGGTACTTGTCGGCGGCCTGCTTGGCCACCGACATCTCGATGTTGCCGTCCCGGGCGAGCGCGACGAGCACCGCGACGACGATGGACTCGGCATCGACGTTGAAGAACCGTCGCGCCGCCGGACGCGTGTCGGAGAACCCGAACCCGTCCGTCCCCAGCGTGAGGTAGGTGCCCGGGAGGTATGCCCGGATCTGCTCCTGCACGCCGCGCATGTAGTCGCTGACACCGACGAACGGGCCGGCGGCGTCGGCGAGCAGCTCGGTCAGGTACGCCGGTGCCGGCTCGGCGGCCGGATCGCGCAGTACCTCGCGGTCGGCGCGGATCCCGTCCCGGGCGAGCTCGCTCCACGACGTGACCGAGTAGACGTCGGCGCCGACGTTCCATTCCTCCGCGAGCATGTCGGCGGCGCGCAGTGCGTCGGGCATGGTCACACCGGACACGAGGATGTTGGCCGGGTGTTCCTTGCCCTCTGGCGCCCTCTGGAACCGGTAGGCGCCCTTGACGATGCCGGTCGGGTCGAGTCCCTCGGGCTTCGCCGGCTGACTGATCGGCTCGTTGTAGACAGTCAGGTAGAAGAAGACGTTCTCGGGGTCCTCGCCGAACATCCGCTCCATGCCGCTCTCCACGATGTGGCCGAGTTCGTAGGCGAAGGCCGGATCGTAGGAGACGACGGCGGGGTTGGTCGCGGCGAGCAGCGGCGAATGCCCGTCGGCGTGCTGCAGGCCCTCACCGGTCAGCGTGGTGCGGCCCGCGGTCGCGCCGATGACGAAGCCGCGCGCCATCTGGTCGGCGGCGGCCCAGAAGCTGTCACCGGTGCGCTGGAAGCCGAACATCGAATAGAAGATGTACAGCGGGATCATCGGCTCGTCGTGGGTCGAGTACGACGTGCCGACCGCGGCGAAGCTGGCTGCCGACCCGGCCTCGTTGATGCCCTCGTGCAGGATCTGACCCTCGGGGCTCTCCTTGTAGGCGAGCATCAGCTCGGCGTCGACCGAGGTGTAGAGCTGTCCGTTGCGGTTGTAGATCTTGAGGGTCGGGAACCACGAGTCCATACCGAAGGTCCGCGCCTCGTCCGGGATGATCGGCACGATCCGCTTGCCGACCTCCTTGTCGCGCAACAGATCCTTGAAGACGCGCACGAGCGCCATGGTGGTCGCGACCTGCTGCTTGCCCGAGCCCTTCGCGGTGGCCTTCAGTGCCGAACTCATGTCGGCCTTCAGCACCTTCGCCTTGGTGCGGCGGCTCGGCAGGAAGCCGCCGAGGGTCTTGCGCCGGTCGAGCATGTACTGCAGCTCCGGCGAGTCCTTGCCGGGGTTGTAATACGGCGGCAGGTACGGGTCCTTCTCGAGCTGCTCGTCGGTGATCGGGATGCGAGTGCTGTCGCGGAAGGCCTTCAGGTCGTCGAGCGTCAGCTTCTTCATCTGGTGCGTCGCGTTGCGGCCCTCGAAGTGCTTGCCGAGCGTATAGCCCTTGATGGTGTGCGCCAGGATGACCGTCGGCTGTCCCTTGTGGGTCATCGCCGCGGCGTAGGCGGCGTGGATCTTGCGGTAGTCGTGGCCGCCGCGCTTCAGATTCCAGATGTCGGCGTCGGAGAGGTCCTTGACGAGTTCCTTCGTGCGCGGGTCGCGGTTGAAGAAGTGCTCGCGGACGAACGCGCCGTCGTTGGCCTTGTAGGTCTGGAAGTCGCCGTCGGGGGTGGTGTTCATCAGGTTGACCAGTGCACCGTCACGGTCGGCGTGCAGCAACGAGTCCCACTCGCGGCCCCAGATGACCTTGATGACGTTCCAGCCCGCACCGCGGAAGAACGACTCGAGCTCCTGGATGATCTTGCCGTTGCCGCGCACGGGGCCGTCGAGACGCTGCAGGTTGCAGTTGATGACGAAGGTCAGGTTGTCGAGGCCCTCGGTGGCCGCGAAGCTGGCGAAGCCGCGCGATTCCGGCTCGTCCATCTCGCCGTCGCCGAGGAAGGCCCACACGTGCTGGTCGGAGGTGTCCTTGATGCCGCGGTCGTGCAGGTAGTGGTTGAACCGCGCCTGGTAGACGGCATTCATGGGGCCGATGCCCATCGACACCGTCGGGAACTCCCAGAAGTCCGGCATCAGTCGCGGGTGCGGGTACGACGGCAGGCCGCCGCCCTCGCCGGCGTGGCTGTGCTCCTGCCGGAACCCGTCCATGCGGGCCTCGTCGATGCGGCCCTCGAGGTAGGCGCGGGCATAGATGCCCGGGGAGGCGTGGCCCTGGATGAAGATGTGGTCGCCGCCGCCGGAGTGGTCCTTGCCGCGGAAGAAGTGGTTGAAGCCGACCTCGTACAGCGACGCCGACGAGGCGTAGGTGGAGATGTGGCCGCCCACACCGACGCCCGGGCGCTGTGCGCGGTGCACCATGATCGCGGCGTTCCACCGGATCATCTGGCGGAAACGGCGTTCGACGTCCTCGTCACCGGGGAACCAGGGTTCGGCCTCGGTGGGGATGGTGTTGACGTAGTCGGTGGAGGTGAGCGCGGGGATCGACACCCGCTTCTCGCCGGCGCGTTCGAGCAGACGCAACATCAGGTACCGGGCACGACCGGGGCCCGCGGCGTCGAGGAGGGCGTCGAACGAGTCGAGCCACTCGTCGGTCTCGTCGGGGTCGATGTCGGGCAGATAGGACGCGACTCCTTCACGGATGACCCGGACTCGTTGTCCGGCGGCACGTCCGTTCGAGCTGGGGCCGGTGTTCCCGGCGGCGCCCGGCGAGACGTCCTGTGTCGCTTGGTCCATCTGGTTGGTCACGGTGATGCCTACTCCCTCTGACAGGCCGAACTCGGGGTGGTGGTCCGACCGCATGGCGTCGGCACCGCACTCCGATGTGGTGCGGCGCCTACCCTCATCGTGCCCCATGTGGGGTGGCTTGGCACCGGGTGGATCCGTGTCGCGTGTCCCGATCGGCGTGATGCGGTAGCGTCCAGAAACGGTTACTGACCAGTAGGGGGAGTGGATGCCGGATCGAGGAGGCGCGGCCGACGGGCGACGCCGGGGTCGTGCCGTCCGGTCGGCGACCGCGGCCACGATCGCACTCGGCGCGGCCCTGTCGGGGGCGTGCGCGTCGACCGTCGATGGCGCGGGGGCGCCGGCGCCCGGCGAGGTGGCGGTGTACCGCTCCGAACTGTCCGCCTCGGCGGCTGCGGAGGTGCGTGCCGAGGGTGTCGAACTCTGCCGCGAGTCGATGGCGTCGATGGTCGTGATGGTCCGCGGGTTCAACGCCTTCGTCGCCCGGCTGAACGCGGCACAGACCTACGCCGGGGTCGGGGATCTCGACGAGAAGGCACGTGCCAGTCTCATTGCCGGTGCCGACCAGATCCGCCCCAAGATCACCGAGACGTCGCCACCGGCCGTCTCCACGCCGGCGCGGGCGTTCCTCGCGTCGACCGCACGCCTCGAGAACGCGATCAGTCGCGAACTGCGTGCCGGCCTGAACCCGGTGTCGAGCGAGTGGTCTCGCACCAAACAGCGCCTGCTCGATGTGTGCGGTACCTACACGCCGCTCCCGGCCACGTCCTCGGCCACACCTCGACCGTCGGTTCCCGCCACGACGTCGGCCGAGCGACCCGGGGGTTGACGGCGCCGTCCGCCTCGCGCCGCTGGGTACGGTTTGTTCCGCCCCGCTGTGGGTAACGATCGGGCGGGTCGGCCACGGAACCGGTGCGAAACGCCCGAAATCCCTGACGGCGTTCGGCTTGCAATGTGAGGCTCTAGGCTGTTGCCTATGCTGACAGGCGAACGGCGTGCGGGAGCGCACGCGGATTCGCCACAGACGACGCACAGAACGATCCACGAATCTTCAGGAGGTCACGCGCGGTGGTAGCCGCCACAGACGGTAGCAACGCCCAGAAACTGGGCTTGACCGCAGGTTTGGTCGTGCAGGAACTCGGCTGGGACGAGGACACCGACGACGAACTGCGCGCTGACATCGAGGACGCCATCGACGCCGAGATGGTCGACGAGGATGCCGATGACGTCGTCGACGTCGTGGTCCTCTGGTGGCGCGACGGCGACGGCGACCTCGTCGACGCCCTCATGGATGCGATCGGTCCGCTCGCCGAAGACGGTTTCGTGTGGGTGTTGTCGCCGAAGACCGGCAAGTCCGGCTACGTCGATCCGAGTGAGATCGCCGAGGCGGCCCCGACCGCGGGACTCACCCAGACGTCGGCCATCAGCCTCGGTGACTGGTCGGCGGCCCGACTGGTCCAACCGAAGGCCCGCGCGGGCAAGAAAGCATGAGCGGTGCTCTGCCTTCTGCGCCCCTGACCGTCGGTGACCGGGCCCCGGATTTCGCCCTGCGCGACCAGAACAACCAGCTCGTGTCGCTGTCGACCCTGCGAGCCGACCGCAACGTGCTCGTCGTGTTCTTCCCGCTCGCGTTCACCGGTACCTGCCAGGGCGAGCTCGGCTACATCCGCGACCAGCAGCCCCGTTTCGACAATGACGACGTGACCACGGTGACCATCTCGGTCGGACCCTCTCCCACGCACAAGGTGTGGTCCGCCGCGCAGGGTTTCCTGTTCCCGCTGCTGTCCGACTTCTGGCCGCACGGCGACACCGCGCGCGTCTACGGGGTGTTCAACGAGGATCGCGGCTACGCGAACCGCGGGACCTTTCTCGTCGATCGGGACGGCACGATCGTCTTCGCCGACATGGTCGGTCCCGGTGAGGTGCGCGAGAACGCGGTCTGGGACAAGGCACTCGGCGTCATCGGCTGACCATCTGCTGTCGACTCGGGTCGGTACATGACGGGTCGCCTGGTGTGTCTCGTGTCGCCGCGACGGGTGGCGGCGAGAGTTCCGGGTGGCATCGGGAAGAAGAAATACGGTTGCCGCACCGGGGATTCGACGGTGTGATGTGTGGGCCCGCTGACCCGGGCGCACACGAGAGGATGAACTCCATGCCGACCAAGGTGTCGCCCAAGGTGCTGAACTATGCATCGCACGTGGACGACAACACCCTGACCCAAGCGGCCGAGACCGCCCGGTTGCCGTTCGTGCACCCGCACATCGCCCTCATGCCCGACGCACACTTCGGGAAGGGCTCCGCGGTGGGCACCGTCATCCCGACGACCGGCGCGGTGATTCCCGCGGCCGTCGGCGTCGACATCGGCTGCGGCATGATCGCGGTGCAGACGCGCCTGCGCGCCGCGGACATCGACGGAATGGACCTCGGGCGACTGCGGAGGACGATCGAGGACGCGATCCCGCTGTCGCCCGGCAACTACAACCGCGGTCTGGACCGGTTCGAGTTCACCCGGCCACGCATTGATGCCCTCGCCGAACAGGCGACGAAAGACGGTGTCGACCTGTCACATTCGCCGAAGTGGCGGGAGCAGCTGGGCTCGCTCGGCGGTGGCAACCACTTCATCGAGCTGTGCCTCGACGAGGGCGACGTGGTGTGGCTGTTCCTGCACTCGGGTTCGCGGGGAGTCGGCAACAAGATCGCGCAGAAGCACATCAAGATCGCTCAGCGGTTGTGCCGCCAGTGGTGGATCAAGCTGCCGAACGCCGACCTCGCATACCTGCCGCAGGGGACCCCGGAACTGACCGCCTATCTGGGGGATCTGTCCTGGGCGCAGCGGTTCGCGTTCGAGAACCGCGCCGAGATGATGGACCGCTTCGTCGAGGTGTTCGGAAAGTGGTTCGCAGACAACGCCTCCGGTGGCGTCGTCGAGGAAACGGAATCCCTGGAGGTGGACCGGATCAATTGCCACCACAACTACACCGTGCGGGAGACGCACGCGGGCCAGGACGTCTGGCTCACCCGGAAGGGTGCGATCGACGCCCATGAGGGCGTACGGGGCGTCATCCCGGGTTCGATGGGTACACGGTCGTATGTGGTGCGCGGCAAGGGGAATCCCGCGGGCCTGTGCTCGGCGCCGCACGGTGCCGGTCGGCGGTTCTCGCGGAGCGAGGCGCGGAGGCGGTTCACCGCCGACGATCTCGCCGCCCGGATGGCAGGGATCGAGTACCGTCACGGCGAGCAGTGGGTCGACGAGATCCCGGACGCGTACAAGGACATCGAGCAGGTCATGGCCGACGCCGTCGATCTGGTGGACATCGAGTACACCCTGCGACAGATCCTCAACGTCAAGGGGACGTGACCGACCGTTCCTGGCCGACAACAGGACGAACCCCGAAGGTGCTGAGCACCTCCGGGATTCGCCCTGTCACCGCCGGCGGGGAGGTTCGGCTGCCGGCGGCGATGATCACTTGCCGGTCAGCTTGTCCTTGATGTTCGACGCGGCGTCCTTGACGTTCTCCACGCCGTCTTTGACGGCGGCGGAGAGCTGATCGCCCTTGCCCTCGCTCTTGAGTTGGTCGTCACCGGTCACATCGCCGGCGGCCTCCTTGGCCTTACCCGAGAGGTCCTCGGCCTTGTTGCCGACCTTGTCGCTGAATCCCATTCTCTTCTCCTTCATCTCATTGGTTCGACGACAGCCTCGGATGAGGCCGTCCGTCGGGGTCGCTTCTTCGGGTCACCTGTCGAGGTGGATGAGAGCCTGGACGTGGACTCCGGACTCTCCGAGCGCGGTACGGATGGCGGCGACGGTCTCCGCGACGGGCGCGGTGACCTCGTCGAAGCTCCGATTCGGCGTCGCCGACACCTCGAGCCGGATGATGCTGCGCGACCGGTCGTCGATCGCTCTCGCGGTCACCTTCTGGAACAGCGGGTTCCCGGCCAGTTCCGTCGCTGCCGCGTCCGCGATCAGTTTCGGTGCGACGGTGAGCGCTCCGGTCTGATTGGAACCGACGAGCAGAGCGTCGTCCACTGCGCGGGGCCGTACGTTGGTGGCCAGCAACAACAGGCCCCAGCCGATCGCGATCACGGTGACGCCGGCCAATACCCAGACCCACCGGGACGCCTGCGCGGCGTCGAGAGCGGCACGCTCGTTGAGACGGTCGACCCACCCGGCCACCGGTTGGGCGTCGACCTTCCATGCCACGGCTCCGACGCCGACGATGATGAGCAGCAGCGCCACGAGTCCGACCGACAGCCGATGTGCGGTTGCGGGAAGACGATTCATCGGACGCTCCTCGGTCCTCGATCGCGCACGCGCACCACAACCCGCGGTGACGAGGCGAGATCGGCCGCCACGGCGGCGACCGTGCTGTCGATGAGGGCGCGGTCGGCGACCTGTCTCCGCACCCCGACGGTGCAGGTGACCTTCCGTCGCGTCACCACGGTGTCGGCGTCGAGTACGCCGGGCAGGTCGGACACGGCGGCGCTGCAGCGTCGGGCGACGTCTCCGGGGCGGGTCCACATCCCCTCGCCGGCGGCGAGTTCGAGGTGGGTCCGGCGACGAGGCTTGATCGCGATCCACAGCAGGACGAGGCCTACGAAGATCGACCCGATCGCGGCCGGCCACATCCAGTTCTGCCACTGCAGTTCTGCGACCCACTCGGCGGCGGTGACCGACCACGGACGACCATTGAGCCAGCTCGCGTCGACGGCGATGTCGCGTACGGCTGCCGCGCCGAGAGCGAGGAGAGCGAGCCCCAACGCTGCGCCGGCGATCGCAGCGCCCGGGAGAGCTGCAGGTGGGAAGACGTTCTGGGCGTCGGTGTTCCGTAGGGTCGCGACAGGAGCGGTACCCGATTCGGGTGCGGTCTGCGTCATCGTCGTACCCCCGTGTCGATGCTGATGGTCGGAGTGAATGCGTCGGTGTTGTCCGGGTCGTCGGGGCGCGGGTCGTTGTCGCGAATGTGGGCGTCAACGTCGTCGTATTCGGGCTCGTCGGAGACCGGCGGCAGGTCCACGTAACCCTTCTGCAGGCGCCGGATCGCCTGTCGTGGCTCGAACTTGGACACCGTCACGTCGACGCGAAGCGGAACGATCCCGGCGAGTCGCTCGACCTCGGCGGCGACGTGATCGCGTGCGGTGCGGGATACCTCGGCGACCGCGCACGGCCATTCGAGGGCGAGGGACAGGGTGATCCTGGCGCCGCCCGCATGAACGGCCGCGTCGGGAAAGTTCCGCTCACCGACTCCCAGTACCGACCCGACGCCACCGCGATGGCGGACGACCCCCGGGATGTCGAGAGCCGCTCGGGCCGCGATCTTCTCGATCACGCGATCGGCGACGGTGAGCGTGCCGGGCGGCGAGTCACCCGCGGTCGGGTGAGCATCCCGGGCGGGCCCGCCGGATTCGTGCTCAGCCACGACCCCGGCTCCGCAGGAGTGCGCCCAGATCGATGGTGCCGTCCCGGTTGAGTCCCAGCACGAGTCCCGCGGCGCCGAGCACGATGGCCAGCAGGAAACCGGCCAGCCCGCCGGCGACGGCGGCCAGAGCGAGGAGCAGGCCGGCGAACAGGCCCACGATCGCGTTGTTCATTGCGCTTCACCATCTTTCGGAGTCGGCTTCGAGCTGACGCTGATGTCTGCCACGGTCACCGTGACGGGTCTCGCGGCGAGCTCCTCGGTGACATCGCGTACCCGCGCGGCAGTGCCGTGGAGGTCGTACGCTGCGTCGACGACGATGTGGACCTCGCCGTGGTCGTCGGCGAGGGACACGCCCGGGACCCGACGCCCGGGGAGATACGTGGCGATTTCCCCGAACAGGCCGTTGTGCAGGTCACGGACGCCCGGTACGGCGAGGACGGCGGTGGCGAGGCGTTCCGCCAGTGGGCCCCCGTCGTCGGTCCGCGCCGCCGGGAGGTCCGACGTCATCACTGGACCCGCGGGGTGGTGTTCGACTCCTGCTCGTCGTCGCCGAACGCGATGTCGTGCACGGTGATGTTGACCTCGGTGACCTCGAGACCCGTCATCTGCTCGATCGCCGAGACCACATTCCGTCGAATGGCCGCTGCGAGTTGATGAATCGCGACGCCGTACTCGGCCACGATCGAGACGTCCACGGCGGCCTGACGCTCGCCGACCTCGACCTCGATGCCCTGGGTGGTGCTCACCGTCGTGCCCGGCAGGACGTCGCGGACCCGGCCGACCACGCGCTCGGTGGTGCCGCCCAGGTCGTGGACACCGTCGATCTCGCGTGCGGCGATCCCGGCGACCTTGGCGACCACGATGTCGGCGATGGAGGTGCGTCCCCGGTCGCCCGACGGATCACGGCGGGCGAGGGCACGGCCCGCGGCGCCGTCGGTGCGCGTGGCGTCGACGGTGGTGGCGTCGTCCTTGGTGGCGTCCTTGGTGGTGGTGGCGCTTGCGGACATGTCGAACTCCTTCGGTCGTCGTGTCTTCTTCGTAGACGGACCGCGTTCGGATGATGCGCGATCGCAAAGGCTGTTCACGATCCGTCTGTAAGGTCAGTCGGGACGGACGGGGGAGGTGCACGCATGAATATCGGTGATTCAGCTCACAGGGAGCCGCCCGACCTAGTTGGACTCGACCTCTCCCAGCTCGGTGATGACGAACTCGCAGGCGCGGCGGCCGTCGGCGACACCGAGGCGTTCGACGTGCTCGTCCGGCGCGTGACCCCGGGTCTGCTGCGATACATGCTGCGGATGGTCGACGGTCAGCAGACCGCCGAGGACCTCACGCAGGAGACTTTGCTCGACGCGTGGAAGGGGCTGCCCGACTTCGCTTTCCGGAGCAGCTTCCGCACCTGGATGTTCGCCATCGCGCACCGCAAGGCGGTGGACCACCACCGCCGCCGACGCGACGTCCCGTTCGACGACGAGCGGTTCGCCGAACTCGAGGCCGCCGGACCGCTGCCCTCCGACATGGCCGAACGGAGTCTGCTCATGGATGCGCTGCGCGCCGAACTGGACAACCTCCCCGCCAATTCGCGCGCCGCGTGGTGGCTGAAGGAAGTCGAGGGGCTTACGCTCGAGGAAATCGGACAGGTGTTGCGCATCACCACGGGATCGGTGCGCGGTCATCTCCAACGGAGCCGGAAGTTCCTGTTGACCCGTTTGGCGCCGTGGAACCCTGATAAACCGAGAATCACACCGACGGAGACCGTCGACGACGCGGAGGGAGGCGAGGTCGGTGCCTGACAAGCACGGACGCGACTTCGAGGCCACCGACGTCGCCGACGCCTGGCTCGTCGAGGCGACACAGCAGATCGCCGCCGACGAACCCATCGGTGACGTCGATCGGCTGATCACCTCGATCTCGGGCAGCCTGCAACGGATTCGGCGGCCGGCCCGGACCCTGGCGACCGACGAACTGCGCGTCAACACGAGTGACCGCGTCGTCAAACAACTCATCGCCGTGCGTACCCGACGCGAACTCGGCCGCCTGACGGTCTTCGTGTCGGTCGACGGCCCTGGTGACACCGTCGACGGCGTGCGCGTCGGCCTGATCGCCCGCTACGCCGACGACCTGCCCGCGCTCTCCGACGAGGTGCGCGACATCGTCGACGACGTGCTGCTCGACACCCTAGGGGGCGAGAGCAGCGCCGCCGCCCGACGCAACATCTCGGTGCGCTGGCAGGACGTGTACACCCGAGAGTGGCTGAGCCGGTAGCGATTTCAGGGCTTGGAGCGGAGCTCGGCGCGGGTTGGGGCTACGAGATCGGGGAGTGCGCGCAAAGGGATTCGAACCCCTGACCGCTGGTGTGTAAGACCAGAGCTCTACCGCTGAGCTATACGCGCGTGCCGCGCTGACGAACGTGGCGCTGCGCACACGAATTTAGTCGCTCCGATGCCGGTCGCTCAAACCGGGTCTGGGTGGTCGGGTCGCCAGCCCTTCGAGGCTCGTCGCTTTCGCTCCTCGCACCTCAGGGAGCAATGGCGGTTGCTTCTCGCGGATCGGGGAGCAGAGGGTCAGGCGAAGACGGGCGGGAGGGCCAGGACCATCACCGCGCCCCAGATCACGTGGGTGATCGCAGGGGCCAGGACGCCGGCGGTACTGCGTCGGAGGATGGCGCAGACGGTGCCGAGGACCGCGCCGGCGAAGCCGAGCATAACGTTGCCGCTGGCCATGGTGACCAGCACGTAAATGACCGTCGACACGAGGATCGGATTGTGCGGGCGGGCCGCCGAGTAGACCGAGCCGCGGAAGAACAGCTCCTCGGCGAGGCCGTTGAGCATCGTGATCGCGGTGACCACGGCGAGGCTGCCGAAGTCGGCGAAGGCCAGCACCTGGTTGGCGAGGTCGCTGACGCCGGGGATGATCCGTGCCACCAGGCCACCGACCACGAACGCGCCGCCCACGGCCAGGCCGACGACGACGCCGAGTCCGATCGCCCCGATCCGGTCGGGCGGGCGCGAGGGGGTGGGGCTGAAGGCACCGAGCCGCAGCGGTCCGGAGACGAACGCACCGACGATCCACACCGCCGCCAGCCCGATGGTCAGCGGGTAGAACGCGGCGTCACCTGGCTCCACCCGTAGGGAGATGCCGAGAACCACCGCACCGATGACGAGGAAGACGCCGACCAGCCAGCGTCGTCGGATGTAGTGGGCGCCGGGATCGGGGTCGCGGTCCGCGGCGACGGAGTCGTACAGGTCGCGCGCCAGTGAGGTCACCAGCACATCACCACCTAGTTCGATCGGTCAGGAAGTCGGTCGATCAATGGTCACCGGTCACGACGCTACATCGGCGCGACCCGGTCGGAGGACTCCGACGACCTTCGTCGCCACTCCGAGGGACGTGCCGATCGTCTCGACGACGCTGCGCTTGACCCGCAACCAGTCGCCGCCGGCCCAGGCCGGGTCGGTGTCGGCGAGGTGGTGGAGGTCGTCGAGGTCGCACACCGAGCGGGGATACGGCGACCGCACGGATGCGTGGACGGCCTCGCGCATCGGTGTCAGTCCGCCCGCCGGCGGCGGGACGAGATCGCGGATGCGGTGCTCGGACGCCGTCATCGGGTGGTCGAGGGAGGTGACGAGCTCCTCGGTGAGCGACGCCGGGACCGGCACGAGCATGCCGCCGACGCGCCCGGCGAGCCGGGTCGAGATCCCGAAGACCGGTAGCCGCAGCCTCGGCATCCGGATCGCCGACACGTACTCGTGCAGGATCGAGATGTAGCGTGCGCTGTCGGGGCCGGAGATGTCGTAGTTCCCGGCGGGTAGGACCGACGAGTCGCACGCCGCGGCCAGGTAGTGGACCGCGTCGCGGATGGAGATGGGATCCATCTCGTTGGTGATCCATTCGGGTTCGGGGATCACCGGCAGTCGGTCGGCCATGTAGCGAATGATCTCGAACGACGTCGAACCCGCGCCGATGACCACTGCGGCGCGCAGCCACACCAGTTCGGGCCCGCCGTCGACCACCAGTCCGTCGGCGACGTCGGCGCGGCTCTGCAGATGGGTGGACAGTTTGTCGTCCGACGGCACGAAACCGCCGAGATAGATGATCCGTCCCACTCCGGCGTCACGCGCGGCTTCGGCGACGTTGCGTGCGGCGTCGCGGTCGCCGTTCGCGAAGTCGGCCTGGCCGATGGCGTGGACGAGGTAGTAGATCGCGTCGATCTGCCCGGCGTCCGACATCGCGCTCCTGACCGACGCCGGGTCGTCGGCGTCCATGGTCACCATGCTGACTTGGTCCGACCAACCGAACTTGGCCAGCTTCCGGGTGTCCCGTGACGTGACGACCACGTCGTGTCCCTGCTTGAGCAGTGCGCACACCAAGCGGGAACCGACGTACCCCGTGGCGCCAGTGATGAGAAGTCGCATGACACCGACGG
This sequence comes from Gordonia hongkongensis, assembly GCF_023078355.1. Lineage (NCBI taxonomy): Bacteria > Bacillati > Actinomycetota > Actinomycetes > Mycobacteriales > Gordoniaceae > Gordonia > Gordonia hongkongensis. Next base: position 3,412,839 of record NZ_CP095552.1, on the reverse strand, counting down.
TAGAGAAAATCGGCGGAGTCGGTCGGCTCGGGAGCGTCCATGTGACAGACACGGTGCCGATGTCACGGTCGGGTAACGGCGTCGGTGACGGTCACGGTTGCGCGACGACTGCCCGTCGGTACCGTTCGGCGACCCGGTCGTGGTACTCCGCGGCGGCCACCAACTCGGCCCGGAGTTCAACCGGTTCGATCACGGTGAAATCCGCGCCGAAGGCGTACAGCCAGCGAGCGATCTCCGCGAGCGACGTGCTGTACAGCGTGATCTCGCAACTGTGCTCGTCGCCGGACTCGAGTGCACCCCACGATTCGTGGACCATCGCCGACACCGCGTCGAGCGAGGCGTGGATACGCACCCGCGCCGTGACGCGTCGGTAGACGGACCCGAGACCGCGCAGTACGAACGCCGCCGCGCCGCCCTCGGGTGGTTCGCGCGGGGTGAAACGCGGTCCGGTCGGCACCTTCGGTTCCATCCGGTCGACCCGGAACGACCGCCAGGCGCCGCGTTGGATGTCGAAACCGACCAGATACCAACGGTTCCCGTTGCGGACGAGTCGATAGGGTTCGATCTCGCGTCGGCTCTCCTCCCCGTCGTTGCGCCGATAGTCGAACCGCAGCCGCTCGTTCCGATGGCATGCGGTCGCGATCTCGGTGAGCCGGTCGGCGGACACCGCGCTCGCCGGCGCGGTACGGGGCACGGCCTCGATCCGCAGGGCGTCGAGTCGGTGGCGCAGCCTCGACGGCATGACCTGACGCAGCTTCGCGAGCGCGCCCGCCGAGGCCTCCGCCATGTCGGCGACCGCACCGGTCGTCACCGCGTCGAGCCCCAGAGCGACCGCGAGGACCTCCTGGTCGTCGAGCAGCAGCGGCGGCATCTCCGCGCCGGCGCCCAGCCGATAGCCACCGCGCGAGCCGACGTTGGCGTCCACCGGGTAGCCCAGCTCGCGCAGTTTGTCGATGTCGCGCCGCACGGTGCGGGTGGTGATGTCGAGGCGCTCGGCGAGTTCGGGGCCCGACCACTCGCGTCGTGTCTGCAGTAGCGACAGCAACGCGAGCAACCGCGCGGAGGTTTCCAACATGTGCCCATCCTGCCCGACGATGCGGACAGGTCCGGTCCTTGTTCGTCGCGTCGTCCCTGTAGGGGCGCGGTCAGCAGGTGATCTGCGATTCCGGGTCGGTGGTGTAGTCGAGCCAGCGGCCGTATGCAAGGCCGCCGATCTGGTTGCGCATCGTGCAGATGTCCTCGAGAGTGCGGCCCGCGACGTAGTAGACCGCATAGATCGGAGTGCCGTCATCGCTCACCTGCTTCAGCGACGGACACGACTGATCTGTGCGCAAGTAGCTCGCACCCGGGTACTGGTTCAAATAGGACTGCACCTCGCCGGGGTAGTTCCCGGGTGCGGTCGCGTTGGCGACCACGACGATCCCCGTGCCGTCGCACGCCGGCCGGGTCATCGGCACGGTGAGACCGAGATCGCCGGGGACGATTGCGGGTTGAGGACTCGCCGACGGCCGGGGTGCCGGACCCGGCTGCGACGCGGGGCCCGGTTGCGAAGTCGGTCCGGGAAGGGGCGTCGGTTCGGCCGGCGTCGGCGTCGTTGGCTGGGGCGCCGCCTCGGTGGTCGTGGACACTGCGGATGCGTCGGCGGCTGTGGTCGCCGGGTTGTCCCGCTCGGTCGTGACGATCGCCCAGGCGACGACGCCGGCGCAGATCAGCAGCACGACGGACGTCGCCACGACGATGGGAACGAGAGGTGACCGGCGGCGGGGCGGTGTGGTCCAGACCGCGGCCCGGGTGGCGTCCCACGGCCCGGCTGGAGCGGCGGGTGTCGATGCCGACGGGGTGGCGGGCACGACGGTGGGGGTTCCGGCCGGGACGATCGTCGGCGCGCCACCGAGAGGCTCCGACCGCAGGGCACCGCCGGCGTCGGCGACCAGCGCCGCCGCCGAGAGCTGGCGCTGCGACGGATCTTTCGCCATCCCGCGGGCGATGACGTGATCGATCGCGGCACCGAGGCGCGGCGGCGGGGCGGTGAGGTGGGCGGCGATCAACCGCTCGATGGTGGTCGCCGAGGCGAACGGGTGCACTCCGGCGAGACATTCGAACAGCACGCACGCCAGCGCGTAGATGTCGGCGGGCGGCCCCACGGCATCGTCGCCGAACCGCTCCGGCGCCATGTAGCCGAAGGAACCGACTGCGGTGCCGGTGCTCGTGAACCGTGTGTCGGTGTCCGCCTGTGCGAGACCGAAATCCACGAGGTACGCGAAGTCGCGATCGTCGACGAGAATGTTGTCGGGTTTGACGTCGCGGTGGACGAGGCCGGATCGATGCGCTGCATCGAGGGCGTCACCGATTTGACCGACGATCCGCAGCGCGCGTTCAGCCGGCAGGGGTCCGTCCTGCAGGAGCAGGGTGCGTAGGTCGCGGCCGTCGACCAGGCGCATGTCGATGAACAGGCGCCCGTCGATCTCTCCCCAGTCGTGGATCGGGATGACGTGTGGATCGTTGAGGCGGGCGGCGACACGCGACTCGCGGTGGAACCGGTCACGGAAGGCCGGGTCGTCGGCGACCTGCGGGCTGAGCAGCTTCAGGGCGACGACCCGGTCCTTGCGGGTGTCGGTCGCGCGGTACACCTCGCCCATTCCGCCCCGGCCGATCAACCCGTCGATGAGGTACGGACCGAGCCGGTCGCCGGCGCGCACGGATGCAGACACGCGGACAAGCGTAGGTGCCCGGGTCGTTCGCCGGGGCCGACACCGCGCAGTGTCCTCCGTTCGGCGGGTCCCGGGATCCGCAGATCGGTCCCCGATACGGTTGAACCGAGTGACCCGCCGGCGACCCTGATCGCCGATCCAGACCCGAGGAGGAACGATGGCGACGACGATCCTGCCGATCGACGAGGTGACCGAGGCTCTGATCGCGCAGTGGGGCGTGATCGGCGACCTGGCCCGCGCGCTCGACGACGATGCGTGGTCGGCGCCGTCGGTTCTGCCCGGCTGGACCAATGCCGACATCGTCGCCCACATCGTCGGGACCGAGAGCATGCTCGACGGCCGCGACGTCGAGGCCACCCGTACGGTCAGCGCCCTCGACCACGTCCGTAACCCGATCGGCGAACTGAACGAGAAGTGGGTCGACCATTACCGCCCGAAGCCGCGTGCTGAGGTGGTTGCCGCCCTCGACGAGATCATCGGCGTCCGGACCGAGGCGTTGAAATCCATGTCGCAGAACGACTTCGATGCCGAGGCGATGACGCCCGCCGGGCCGGACACGTATGGGCGATTCATGCGGATTCGGATCTTCGACTGTTGGGTGCACGAGATCGACCTGCGTGACGGCACCGATCGTTCCGCCGTGGCAGAGCCGGGCCCGGCGTCGTTCGCACTCGACGAGATCGGCGCGTCGTTGCCCTTCGTCGTCGGGAAGCGAGCCGATGCACCGAAGGGCAGCACCGTCCTCTTCGACATCACCGGGGTGTCTCCGCGGACCGTGCGAATCGCCGTCGGGGACCGGGCAGGTGTCGTCGACGAGTTCGACGGCGGCGACGACGCTGCCGACGTGCGTATCCGGCTGGATGCGATGAATCTTGCGCGGTACGCCGGTGGCCGACGGGATGCCGATCCGTCCGCGGTGGAGTTGCACGGCGATCAGGCTCTCGGACAAGCGATCCTGAGCCGGATGAACTACGTGATCTAGTCGGGTGGCCCTTTGCGGCTCAGGCGGCCGAACGGCTGAACGCATTTCTCACCGTGGTCACCACCTGATCGCCGCGTTCGACGATGTCGGCCCAGGTGAAGTTCAGGACGGTCCAGCCCGCGGCGATGAGCGCATTGCGCTTTGTCCGGTCTGGCTGAAACGTCGTGACATCGCGGTGGTAGGCGAATCCGTCGATTTCGACAGCCAGCTTCTCCCGGGTGAAGGCCATGTCGATGACGTATCCCTCGGCGCTCACGTTCGGTGTCCAGCTCACTATGCCCGACTCGCGAAACAACGTGGCCACGATTCGCTCCGCCTCCGATCGCGTGCCGTCGCCGAGGAGTCGCAAGTACTGAGTGATGGCCGGAGAACCATGCCGCCCGGGGTGGCGCGAGTGTGCGGCCTATAGGTCGGTGAGTTTCACCGTGCCGGAGAGAAGAGCCGAATCGGGGACAGTGATTCCGAGTTCGGCGGAGGCGTCGAGGGCGGTGAGCGCCGCTGCGGTGACCCTGAGGTCGGCGTGCGTGGTGACGTCGGCGTCGTCAAGCGGCGGTGCCGGACCACCGCAGTCGCTGACGAGCGCGTATGCGCTCTGTGAGAACCGGTGGCCACGAGGTGTTTTCGAGGTTCTTTCGGGTGGAGGCCCAACCACCAAGCGGCGGCAACCCCACCCAACGCGGCGTCGAGCTCACGGAGAGCACCGCGATCCGTGCCTGTGCGCGCGCCGATCGGTGATGGCCCAGAATTCCGGTTGCGGTTTGTCCCGGTTGCCGGGACAAACCGCAACTGGATCCACATGGACTCCGCGGGTCACCCGCCGACGGTCGCTTTTTGGATCAGCAGGTTCTGCTTCGGCGGGCCCGACGCCGCACCCGGGGCATTCGGGGTGAAACCGCCTGCCAGGACCTTGTCGAGGACGGCGAGTCCGGACGGGTCGATGGTGCCGACGGTCGAGTAGGTCAGCGGGAGGTCGGTGTCGTCGGCGAGCAGGAAGAACGTCGTCGAGCCGGTCGCGCCTTCGTCGTCTGGCAGATCGAGGATGCCGACGGTGCCGCGCGGATAGGTGACCTGTGGTACGCCGTCGTCGTCGGTGCCCGCCGACGGCAGGTTCTCGGGCAGCTCGTCCGGGCTGGTCCAGCCCGGGTTGGTGCCCTCCCGGCCGCCGGACGAGCCGCAGATCAGGTACTGCCGCGACGCGCGGTGACACTTGCTGTTGTCGTAGAAACCGGACTCGATCAACGACACCATCGCCCCCACGTTGCAGGGCGCCTCGGCACGGTCGAGCGTCAGGTCGATCGTGCCCTGGCCGGCAATGGGGATCTGCGCGTCGACCGTTCCGGTGTTCGGCTGGCTCGGGGCGGGAGCGGGCTGGGTGATGCCGCCGACCGCGGTCCGTGTCGGGTAGTCGCACGCAACGGTGCCCGCCGGGATCGCGCTGGTCGACGTGCTCGGCGGGGCCGGGTCGCCGCCGCCCGAACCGGCCAGGACCACGATGATGCCGGTGACCGCCAGCGCGATCACGACCAGCCCGGCACCCACCGCGATGGCCACATTCCGTCCGGTGTTCGATTTCCGCGGCGGGGCGGTCGGGGTGCCCCACTGGCCCGGGCCCGCGAACTGTTGCGGGCCGGAGAACTGTTGCGGGCTGGAGCGCTGGGGAGCCGAATAGGACTGGGGACCCGAGCGTTGGGGACCCGGGTAGGACGGCGCGCCCGAATGCGACTGGGGGCCCGAATAGGACTGGGGACCCGAATGTCGTTGCGGGCCGGACTGTCCCGGCGGTGGCCCGAACCCGGGGGCGCTGCCGGGCTGTCCGGGCGCGGGTGTGCCGGGCGAGATGACCGTGCGATCCGAGGGGACCGGACTCCCGGGCTTGCGAAACGCGTCGGCGCCGGCCCCTCCGGGCGCGTAGGTGGGCGGGGCCATCGGGGGCGGTGTCACGATGCGCGGTGTCACCGTCGGCGGTGCCGACGACGCGGGCGGTTCGGTCAGCGCCGACGCCGCGGCCCGGATCAGTTCGCGCGCCGTCGGATAGCGCTGCGCCGGATCCTTGGCGAGTCCGCGCGCGATGACCGGGTCGAGCGGACCGCCCATCGTCGGCGGTTCCTTGGTGATGTGCGCGGCCATCAGACCCTGGTCGGTTTTCACCGGATACGGGGTCTGACCGGTGACACTTTCGTACAACACGCAGGCCAACGCGTAGTTGTCCGAACTCGGCCCGGCGGGGTCGTCGCCGAACCGCTCCGGCGCCATGTAGGCGAGTGTCCCGAGCGCGGTCCCGATCTGGGTGAGGCGGCTGTCGCTTGCGCCCTGCGCGATGCCGAAGTCGACGAGGTAGGCGAAGTCGTCGGCGTCGACGAGGATGTTGTCCGGCTTGATGTCTCGGTGGACGAGGCCGTTGCGGTGCGCGGCGTCGAGAGCCGACGCCACCTGGCCGAGGATCGCAACCGCCCGGGCGGCGGGCAGCGGACCGGCGGCGAGCAGCTTGCGCAGGTCCTGCCCGTCGACGAGCCGCATGTCGATGAAGAGGACGCCGTCCTTCTCGCCCCAGTCGTGGATCGGGATGACGTGCGGGTCGGAGAGCTTCGCCGCGGTCTTCGACTCCCGCTCGAAGCGCTCGCGGAAGTCCTTGTCGTGCACCAGGTGTGGGGGCAGGAGTTTCAGGGCGACGCGGCGTTCCCGGACGGTGTCGTAGGCCTCGTAGACCTCACCCATCCCGCCACGACCCAGGAGTCTGTCGATGCGGTACGGACCCAGCGTCGTACCCGCACGCGACGATGGATCGCTCACGTCATCCTCGGTTCCTCGGCGTCGGGATCGAACCCAACCCTATCCATTGGCGACAACGGGTGTGCAGCGTGTGCCGGCAGCCGGGTCACGACACCGCGTCCGGCGGGCGGCCGCGCGACCACCCCGGTGCTTCACGGCTCGTCGGTCAGGGCCTCGCCGCGGGCGAACTCGCGGGCCCGGTCACCGGAGAGGATTTGCGCCGGTAGCGGATCGCTGAGCAGGGTGCGGACGAGGGAGGCCGACGGATCGAGCGGGGTGTCGCTGCCCGCGATCACGATGTTGCCGGTGCGTCGACCTTTGAACATCGCGGCGTCGGCGATGAGCGCGAGATGGCCGAACACCGATCCGACGGTCGCGGCTTCGGCGCGGGCGCCGGCGAGGTCCCGGCTGTCGCCGCAGTTGGCGAGATACAGGCCGCCGGGGACGAGAACGTCGCGGACGCGTTCGGTGAATTCGCGCGTCGTGAGGTGCCGTGAGGTGCGATCGCCGGCGAACGCGTCCCGTACGACGACCTCGCGGGTGCCCGGTTGCAGCGACTCGACGACCTGCCGCGCATCGCAGACCCGGATCCGGAGTTTCGGCGCCCGCGGGAGGTCGAACCACTCCCGTACGAGGCGTGCGAGTTCGGCGTCGATCTCGACGGCCACCTGGCGGGCGTCCGGGTAGCGGTGGTCGAGGTGGCGCGCCAGCGCGCAGGCCGCCCCACCGAGATGCAGGACCCGGAGTCGATCGGTCGTCGGGTGCCGTTCGTCGATGACGGCCGCCATCTGCCGCAGGTAGTCGAAGTCGAGCGCGGTCGGGTCGTCGGGGTGGATGTGCGAGCTGTGCGCCCCGTTGATGGTCAGCAGCCACCCGCCCGCGATGGTGTCGGGGCTCAACTCGGCGACGCCGGTGTCGATGTCGTACCGACCGGGTGTCGGGTGTGCGGTTGTCCGGGCCACGGGGGCCAAGTGTGGCACGGGCCCGGCGCCGGGAGCGAAGCGAGCGGGCCGAATGGGTGCCGGCGCCGGGAGCGAAGCGAGCGGGCCGGAGGCACACGAGCCCGGGTGGATACCATCGCGCGGTGCCCAGACCGTCGCGTTTCCGTAGTCCGCACCCCGATCGCCGTCGTGGTGACGTCACCGCGGCGGGGTTGGTGGCCGGGTTCGTGCTCGACGAGCTGTTCGGTGATCCGTCGCGCGGTCACCCGGTGGCCGGATTCGGACGGCTGACGGGTGCGGTCGAGCGGCGTATGTACCGGGACTCGCGGGCGGCGGGCGTCGGGCTGGTCGGGGTGATGGTCGGTTCGACGGTGGCGCTCGCGGCGTTGCCCGGTCGGCGATCTGCAGGCGTTGTCGGCGTCGCGGTGACCGCGGCGTCGACGTGGGTGGCGCTGGGCGGCACGTCGCTGTGTCGGGTCGGCGATGCGGTCGCGCAAGCGTTGGAGGCCGAGGACCTCGAGGGTGCGCGAGCGCTCATTCCCAGCCTGTGCGGCCGGGACCCGGAGTCACTCGACGAGGCGGGGCTCTGCCGTGCAGCTCTCGAGTCGATCGCCGAGAACACCTCCGATGCGACCGTCGGTCCGCTGGTGTGGGGTGCATTGGCGGGTGTCCCCGGAGTGCTGGGGTATCGGGCGGTCAACACGCTCGATGCGATGGTCGGCTATCGGAGTGAGCGCTACCGGAACTTCGGCTGGGCGGCCGCGCGCCTCGACGATCTCGTGAACCTGCTGCCCGCGCGGCTGGCGGGTTCGCTGCTGGTGGTGATCGGCGGCGCCCCGCGGCGGACGATCGCGGCGTGGCGCCGGGACAGCAGTGCCCACCCGAGTCCGAACGCGGGGGTCGTCGAAGCCGGGTTCGCCGGGGCGCTGGGGGTGCAGCTGGGCGGTCGGACCGTCTACCCGTACGGCGTCGAGATGCGTCCGACGCTCGGTTCCGGACCGGCGCCGGGGCCGGCCGATCTCCGGGCTGCGGTCGCCTTGTCGCGGCGCGTGCAACGCGCGACGGTGCTCACCTGCGCGGTCGTCGCCGTGGTACGACCGGGCGTCGGAGCCGCGGCGAGGCGGCTCAGCCGCCGTATCGCCGGGTGAGCTTGTCGCGGACGTCGCCGGATTCGTCACCGGCGCGCGGGCCATGGCCGATGTCGCCGACCTGCTGGGTCACCGTCGTCCCGGCGGCGGCCCGCAATTCCTCTCGACGGTGCTGCCGGCGCTGGGAGCGGGACTCGACGGTCGTGGTGGCGGCGACCGGGTCGGACGGCTGGTCGACGGCGGTGCCGGCGGCCGCGGTCGCCGAAGTCTCGGTCGCGGCAGCGGCAGCCCGGCGACGGGCGCGGATCTCGGAGTAGAGGAAGTAGCCGACGCCGAGGGGGGCCATTACGCCGAAGGCGAGCCACTGCAAGCCGTACGACAGGTAGGGGCCGGTGTCGAGCTGGGGCAGCGGGATCTCGCCGAGCGAGCCCGGCTGGTCGGGGGAGAGCTGCAGGTAGAAGTCGTCCATCGGGGTGGACGTCGCCGCGGACACCAGCCCCGGGTTGATGGTCGCGACGGTCAGTGCGCCGTTCTCGACGCGTGTGCCGCGGTCGGTGCTCACGCTCTCGGCGGCCCGGATGCGGCCGTCGACGGTTTGCTCGCCGACGGGCGGGGCCGGGATGTCGGGGACCGCTCCCTCGACCGGGCGGACGAAACCGCGGTTGACGAGGATGACCCGGTCGGACCCGCTGACCGCGAACGGGGTGAGCACCTCCACCGCGGGGCGCTGATCGACGTTGCGGAGCCGGACGAGAGCCTGCCGGTCCGTCAGGTACCGCCCGGTCACCGCGACCGAACGCCACTCCGAGGACGGCACGAAGGTCGACGACGGCGCCACCTCCGCCAACGGTGCCGTCTCGATCGACGTGGCAGTGCGGATCAGGTCGTTGCGGCGTTCGGTGTCGGAGTTCTTGCCCAGCTGCCAGGGCGCGAGCAGGGTGAAGCAGGCCACCGCGAACGCCGCGACCACGAGACCGAGGGCAATCCACCCGGGCCGGAGGATCGTTCGCAGTACGTGCACACCGCCCAGGCTACCGAGCGGGGTAGCCTGATCGAAATGCGAGACTTCCTCTGCTTGAAGTGCGGTCAGCGTCTCTCCTTCGAGAACAGTCTGTGTCTGAACTGCCGGAGCCCGCTCGGCTTCTGGCTGAAGACCAGGACCATCCACGTCCTCGACGACCAGGCGCGCGTGGAGGTGGACGGCGTGCTGCTCGAACGCTGTGCCAATACCAAGGTCGCGCAATGCAATTGGCTGGTGAAGTGGAGCGGCAAGCCGACCATGTGTGAGTCGTGCCGCCTCACCCGTACCCGTCCCGGCGACGACGATCCCGAGGCGCTGGTCATCTTCGGCCAGACCGAGACCGCCAAGCGTCGCCTCATCCTGGAACTCGACGAACTCGGGCTCCCCATCGAGACCCGGGAGGAGAACCCGGAGTCCGGGCTGGCCTTCGACCTGCTCTCCAGTGCGAAGCAGTCGGTCATCACCGGTCATGCAGACGGCGTCATCACCCTCGACCTCGCCGAGGGGGACGACGTCCACCGCGAACAGATGCGCGTCGAACTCGCCGAACCGTACCGGACCGTCCTCGGGCACTTCCGGCATGAGATCGGCCACTACTACCAACTCGTCCTCATCACCGACGAGCGACGAGCGGGCTTCGAGGAGCTGTTCGGAAACCCCGACGACGACTATCAGGCGGCTCTCGACCGCCACTACAGCGAGGGCGCTCCCGAGGGCTGGCGGCAGGACTTCGTGTCCTCATACGCGACGATGCACCCGGCGGAGGATTTCGCGGAGACGTTCGCGCACTACCTGCACATCCGCGACACGCTCGACACCGCAGCGGCGTTCGCCATGGCGCCCGCGGGCACGACCTTCGACGGGGTGCCGCCCGGGGACGTGGGATTCGACCGGGTCATCGACGAGTGGCTACCGCTGACCTGGGCGCTCAATCAGATCAACCGGTCGATGGGCCATCCCGACCTCTACCCGTTCGTGCTGCCCGAGACGGTTCTGACCAAGATCCGCTTCGTGCACAATCTCATCGCGCCGGCGGCCTGAGGAGACGCGGACCGGAGTCAGGACACCCCGAGTTCGGCCCGCACCCAGTCGATCAGGCCCGGCATCGAACCCTCGATCTGTTCGCGTGTCACCACGAAGTCGTCGGGGGTGCCGTAGTACGGGTCGGCGAGATCGAGGTCGTCGGCGGGCGCGGACGGATCGAACGAGCGCAGCAGTCGTGTGCGGTCGCCGAGACGTTTGCGTTCGAGTTCGCGCACGTGGCCCTCGTCCATCGCGAGCAGGAGGTCGGCCTCGAAATGTTCAGGTCCGATCAACGCGGCGACATGTGCGTCGGAGTAGCCGTGCGCGACCAATTCGGTTCGCGCGCGATTGTCGGCCGGCTCACCGATGTGATAGCCGCTCGTCCCGCAACTGGACACACGCACCTTGCCGCCGAGTCCGGCGTCGTCGAGTGCCGTTCGGAAGATGTTCTGCGCCATCGGTGACCGGCAGATGTTGCCCGTACACACGAAGCAGATGTGAAGTTCGTCAGACACTGCTACCTCAACAAGTCGATGTGCGCCTCAGCCGGTCGTCGGGTACGAGGTCACGCACCCAGGACGTCGCGGAGTTCGGCCACGGACTCGACCACCCAGGTCGCACCCTGGTCCTCCCCGCCCAGAGCGTAACCCCACCGCACGAGAATCGCTGAGATGCCGAATTCGGCCGCGCCCAGCACGTCATGGCTGCGGTCGCCGATCATCACGACCGGAGTGGTGACGTGCCCGGTCTGCGGGTCGGTGGGCAGTCCGAGTTCGGCGAGGGCGGAGGCGATCACGTCGGCTTTCTCGCGGCGGGTACCGTCGTCGCTGGCCCCGGCGATGCAGCGGAAGTGTCCGGCCAGACCGAAGTGCTCGAGGATCCGACGCGCGGTTGTCTGGTTCTTCGACGTCGCGATCGCCAGGGTCCGGCCGCCGGCGGCCAGATCGGCGAGCAGCTCGGCCATCCCGTCGAACACCGAGTTCTCCAGCCAGCCGACCTCGGTGTATCGCTCTCGGTACGCGCGCATCGCCTTGTCGGCCGTCTCGGGGGAGAGGCCCAGGGCATTCAGCGTGTCGATCATCGGCGGCCCGGCGATGCCGGCCACGATGCGCGGATCGGGCTCGGGCGCCCCGACCACGGCGAGAGCATGCCGAAAGCTGTTCTCGATACCTGCGAAACTGTCGGTGACCGTGCCGTCGAGGTCGACGAGTAGGACGGTTTCGGGATGGCGGGGATCCGGCGTCGTCGTCACGTCTCCATCGTGCACGTAAGGTCTGAACACATGACAGTTGGGTACGACGCGCTCGACGTCGGGACCGGTCCGGCCGGGACACCGCCGCCGCGCGCCGATCTGACCGACCCGGAACGTCACGGCGACCAGGACGCCGCGCCGGGGCTCGTCGACTTCGCCGTGAACGTCCGCGGTACACCGCCCGCGTTCGTCCTCGACGCCATCCGGTCGGGACTCGACGATCTTGCGCGATATCCGACCGGAGCGCAGGAGCGACGAGCCGTCGACGCGATCGCCGCGGCACACGGCCGTCGCCCCGAGGAAGTGCTGCTGCTTTCCGGAGCCGCCGACGGGTTCGAGATGCTCCCGCGGCTGGGGGTTCGTCACGCGGCCCTGATCCAACCGTCGTTCACCGAGCCGGAGGTCGTGCTCCGCGCCGCGGGCATCCCGATCACGCAGGTCGCGCTGGCCGCACCCTGGGAGCTGCCCGGTCCGGGAGACAGCGGGACCGCCGTGCCGGACGACGCCGATCTCGTCATCCTGGGCAATCCCACGAACCCGACGTCGGTGCTGCACCCGGTCGAGGCCATCGCCGCATTGCGCAGGCCGGGACGGATCCTCGTCGTCGACGAGGCCTTCGCCGACCTCACCCTGGGCGCCGACGGGTCACTCGAACCCCAGTCCCTCGCCTCGGTCGACTGGCCCGACCTTCTCGTGATCCGCAGTGTGACAAAGACTTTCGGTCTCGCTGGACTCCGCGCGGGTTATCTGCTCGGGCCGGTCGACCTGCTCGACCGACTCCGCGCCGGCCGACGACCGTGGGCCGTGTCGACCCCCGCGCTGGCCGCGCTGACCGCCTGTGTCGAGCAACAGGGGCAGCGATACTGCGCCGCGGTCGCGCGGCGGGTCGCCGACGAGCGCAGCGAGATGGTCGCCGAGCTGACGCGGATCGGGCTCCGAGTGGCGGCCGAGCCCGCGGCGCCCTTCCTGCTCGTCGAGATGGCCCACGCCACCGAGGTGAAGCAGCGGCTGATCCGCCACGCATTCGCGGTGCGCAGCTGCGCCAATTTCGTCGGCCTCGGCGACTCGCATCTTCGTCTTGCCGTCCGGGCACTTCCGCAGGTCCGCGCGCTCACGCGGGCGATCGAGTTGGTACGAGAGGAGATCGACAGTGGAACCGGCGAACGCGTCTGACGCGACTGTGACGGTGGGCGACGTGGTCGACGTCGTGGAGCGGGCTTATCCGCCCGCCCTCGCCGAATCGTGGGATGCGGTCGGTCTGGTGTGTGGCGACCGGGCCGACCCGGCGCGCGGCGTGCTGGTGTGCGTGGACGTCACCGATGCGGTGGTCGACGCCGCGGTCGCGGCCGGCGCAGGGATCGTCGTCGCCCATCACCCGCTCCTCCTGCGCGGTGTCACCACTGTGGCCGCCGACACCCCCAAGGGCCGGATCGTCCATCGGCTCATCCGCAACGGGATCGCGCTGCTGTGCGCACACACCAACGCCGACAGTGCGCGCCCCGGCGTCTCCGACGCGCTGGCCGACCGGCTGGGGTTGCGCGGCACCGTTCCCATCGACCCGAAACCGGTTGCGGCGATGGACAAGTGGGTCGTGATGGTGCCGGAGGGCAACGTCGAGCAGGTCAGCGAGGCGATGTTCGCCGCGGGTGCGGGGGCGATCGGCGACTACCGGGACTGCTCGTGGACGGTCGTCGGAACCGGGCAGTTCGAGGCCGGCGAGGACGCCTCGCCGACCATCGGCGAGATCGGGATGCGCACCCACGTCGACGAGGCGCGGGTCGAGATGGTCGCCTCGCGCGGACTGCGGGCCGGCGTCCTGCGCGCCTTGCGCGACGCGCATCCGTACGAGGAGCCGGCCTTCGACGTGTTCGAACTGGCCGACCTGGGCAGCGATGTCGGGCTGGGCCGCGTCGGGTCGCTCACCGAGTCGATGACGTTGCGCGACTTCGTCGCCGAGGCCGCCCGGGTGTTGCGCACCCCGGCGGGTGTCCGCGCCGCGGGAGACCCGGACGCGCTGGTGCGGACCGTCGCGGTGTGCGGCGGGGCCGGCGACTCCTTGCTCGGACGTGTCCGCGGTCTCGGCGTCGACGTCTACCTGACCGGTGATCTCCGTCATCATCCGGTCGACGAGAGTCTGCGCGACGGCGGGCCGGCGCTGGTCGACGCCGGACACTGGGCGACCGAGTTCCCGTGGTGTGCGCAGGTCGAGGCGCTGCTCGAGGCCGAATTGGGCACGCCGGTGAGCGTCTTCGAGGCGCCGACCGATCCGTTCGCGCTGCACAGTGCGGGCTGACTCGGGAGAAACCGAGCCGCCGCCGGCTCTCGCGCGCCCCCCGCGTACGGTGGGGGGACTTTCGCCGAAGAGGAGACCGCAATGAAAGTCGACGCCGCCGTGCAGCGACTGCTGCTCGATCTCGCGGACTCCGATGCCGAGATCAATCGTCTCGTTCATCGCCGCAAGACCCTGCCGGAGGACGCCGAGATCGCCGAACACAATTCCGCGATCGATGCCGCCCGTGACGATCTGGTGCGCGCGGAGATCGCCGCCGAGGACCTCGGACGCGAGTACCGCCGGATCGACTCCGAGGTGACCGGTATGGCCAACCGTGAGGCCAAGGACTCGGCCCTGTTGACCGCCGGTGGCCTGGCGCCGAAAGCGTTGTCGGAGTTGCAACACGAGCTCGCGGGCCTGGGTCGTCGGCGAGCGGTGCTCGAGGACGAGATGCTGTCGCTGATGGAGCAGCAGGAGGCCGTCGAGTCCGAACGCACCCGGGCCGCGGCGACCATCAGCCACCTCGAAGAGAAGGTCGCCGAAGCGCAGGTCCGGCGCGACAAGTCGCTCGAGACCATCGACGAGGACCTGTCGCGCGCGCGGGAGCGCCGCGAGACCCTCGAAGCCGAGATCGATGCGCCGCTGCTCGCGATGTACGACAAGCAACGCGCCGGCGGCCGCATCGGCGCCGGCCTGCTGCGGGCACGCCGATGCGGTGCCTGCCGGATGGAACTCGACCGCGGGACCATCGCCACCATCGCCGCGGCACAGTCCGACGAGGTGATCCGGTGCGAAGAGTGCGGCGCGATCCTCGTGCGCACCGCCGAGTCCGGGATCTAGATTCGTGACCGCGACCGCCGAAGAGTCTGTCCCCGAGGGAGATTCGGCGACCAAGGCGCCGTCGTGGCAGGGTCGGCGCAGCGATCCGACCCGGTTGATCCTGCTCCGGCACGGCCAGACGCCGCTGTCGGTGGAGCGGCGCTACTCCGGGCGGGGCAATCCCGACCTCACCGACGAGGGCCGACGCCAGGCCCGCGCCGCCGCCGCGCGCGTGGTGCGCGAGGAGGGGATCGCCGCGATCGTGACCTCGCCGCTGCGGCGTGCACGGTCGACGGCCGAGGAGGTCGCCGCCCTGACCGGGATCGACGTCGTCGAACATCCCGGGCTGATCGAGAACGACTTCGGTGACTGGGAGGGTCTGACGTTCACCGAGGCGTCGCAGCGTGACCCGGATCTGCACCGCGCGTGGCTGTCCGACATCACCGTGCCCGCGCCCGGCGGGGAGAGCTTCGCGCAGGTCGCCGAACGCATTTCGCGGACGAAAGCCGAACTGCTGGAGAGGTATCCGGGTCAGACCGTGGTGCTGGTCTCGCATGTCACGCCCATCAAGACGCTGCTGCAGGACGCGCTCGGCGTCGGACCCGAACTGCTGTTCCGGCTGCACCTCGACCTCGCGTCGGTGTCGATCGCCGAGTACTTCGACGACGGCGGCTCCGTTGTGCGGCTCGTCAACGACGCCGCGCACTGGCGCGTCTGACCGCGGATGTTTTGTGCCGTCGCCCCGGGCGTATCCTGAGTGCGCGAACGAGTCGGCCGGGCGGCCGCGGTGCGCGGAACGGGCGGTCTCCCGCCACGCCGCGCATCGAGGAAAGTCCGGACTCCGCAGAGCAGGGTGGTTGTCAACGGCAACCCGGGGTGACCCGCGGGACAGTGCCACAGAGAACAGACCGCCGGCCGCGAGGTCGGTAAGGGTGAAACGGTGCGGTAAGAGCGCACCAGCGGCACGGGTGACCGTGCCGGCTCGGTAAACCCCACCCGGAGCAAGGCCGAAGCACGCACCTCACGGTGCGTGTGCGCGGGCGTCACGAGGGCTGCTCGCCCCAGCCCGCGGGTGGGCCGCTCGAGGTACCCGGCGACGGTGTGCCCAGATGGATGGTCGCCGCCCACGCGGTCTCACGACCGTGCGGGAACAGGATCCGGCTTACGTGCCGACTCGTTCGCCTCACTCTTCTCTAGGGTTGGGGGAGTGAAGCGCATCCTCTCCGCCCCCGACATCGACTTCGCCGGCATACGCACCGAACTGGGCGTCGACGAGGAGTACGGCGACGATGCCCTCGCCGAAGCCCGGGCCACCGCGCAGATGATCGACTCCGGCGCTCCGGGTGCCGACCGGTACGCCGACGTCCGCGAGGACCACACCGGCGTCCCCTTCGTCACGATCGACCCGCCGACCTCCCGAGATCTCGACCAGGCGGTGCACCTCACCGCCGACGGCGACGGGTTCGTCGTCGACTACGCGATCGCCGATGTCGCGGCCCTGATCACCCCCGAAGGTGCTCTCGACCAGGAGAGCCGGCGACGCGGCGCGACCGTGTACTTCCCGGACGGGTCGGTCCCGTTGCACCCTCGCGCACTGTCCGAGGGCGCGGGTTCCCTTCTGCCGGAGCAGGTCAGACTGTGTGTGCTGTGGACCATCCGGGTGGCCGGCGACGGATCGGTGACCGATGTCCGGGTGCGGCGGTCCCGCATCGCCTCGGTCGCGCGCCTCGACTACGCCGGGGTCTCGGCCGATGCCGCCGCCGGCCGGCTGCATCCCGCCATCGCCGCCCTGCCTGCATTCGGCGAACTGCGACGCGAGGTCGCGCTGGCGCGGGGCGCGGTCGAACTCGACCTGCCCGACCAGACGGTCGTCCGCACGGCCGACGGGTGGCGTCTTGATCTCGAGGCACACACACCCGCCGACATGTGGAACTCGCAGGTGTCGCTGCTGGCCGGGATGTGCGCGGGCACGATCATGGCCGAGGCCGGTGTCGGGCTGCTGCGCACCCTGCCGCCGGCCGAGGAGGACGCGATCGAGGATCTGCGTGCCGCTGCCCGGGCCCTCGGGGTTCAGTGGCCGGCCGGCTTGCCGGTGGGCCGGTTCCTGGCGGGGCTACCGGGTGGCGAGCCGAGCACGCTCGCCCTGCAATCGGCCGCGGCCGGGCTCATGCGGGGTGCCAATTACCTCGCCCTCACCGGACCCGACGAGCCCGTCGATGACGCGCTGATGCGGCATTCGGCGATCGGTGGGCTCTATGCCCATGTCACCGCACCTGCGGCGGCTCGGGGACCGGTTCGCCACCGAGGTGTGTCTGGCGATCGCATCCGGTACGCCGGTACCGGACTGGGTGCACCGCGCGTTGCCGACGCTGCCCAAGATCCTGCGGTCGGCCGACACTCTCGGCGCCACCGCGGATCGCGCGAGCATCGACCTGGCGGAAGCCGTCATCTTGCGTGAGCGGGTGGGTGAGCGGTTCGACGCGGTCGTGATGTCGGGCGCGACCGAGCGCAGGCAGGCGCAGATTTTCCTGTCCGATCCGCCGGTGATCGCGCGCTGCGCGGGTGATCTACGCCCCGGCGACCGCGTGGTCGTCGAACTCACCAAAGCTGACGAAGTGACCCGGACGGTGGAGTTCCGCCCGGTGTGAGCGGTGGTGGCGGAGTGGCTTCGACTCGGCGCCTCGCTCCGCTCGGTGCCGGCTCAACCAGCAGGGGGGCGCCTCGCTTCGCTCGGTGCCGGCTCAACCAGCAGGGGGGCGGCCCGCTTCGCTCGGTGCCGACTCAACCAGCAGGGGGACGGCCCGCTCCGCTCGGTGCCGGCTCAACCAGCAGGGGGGCGGCCCGCTTCGCTCGGTGCCGGCTCAACCAGCGGCCGGTTGGTCAGAGTTCCTTGGCGACTCGGCGGTACGCGGCGATCGCGCGGTGCCCGTCGGCCTCGAGTCGGGCGTCGATTCGGCCGAGTACGAACATGTCGGGGCCGCCGAGGGTGCCGGCCGAGGCGATCTGTGCGAGTCGCGTCCGGTTGATCCGGGTGTCGTTGAAATCGCCCAGCGCGGACTGGATCTTCTTGGCCGCCACGCCGATCTCGCGATACTTCTTCTTCCCGAGCGGTTCGGTCGCGTCGATGCTGTAGCGCAGCCGCTTGGCCCGCTTGCGGATGGTGTGCAGCTGCTCTTCCCACTCGTCGGAACCCTCGGCGAAGCCGGCGAGACGAGCCTGTGCGCGGTGGATGTGCTTGCGGCTGCGGGCGATCGCCTTGTCGACGACCGTGGTCGCCGGGAGGTCGGCGTCGGGGCCCGGTGGGGGCGACGCGATCAGGCCGTCGATGCTGTCGAGCAGGGCGAAGTACCGCTTCGACGACATCGCGGCGTGTGCCGCGCGCAGGGCGCGATCGTGGGCGGTGACCTCGGTGCCGGCGAGCTCGGCGAGCAGCTCCGGCGAGGCGTTCTCGCCACGCAGCAGTGATTCGCTCAACTCGAGCTGCACCTCTGAATCGCGTGCATCGCCGAGGATCTGGGCGAGCAGCTTCAGCTCGGCGCCGATGTGGGCGGTGCGCCCGGCGTCGAGGACGGTGGGGAAGCCCGACAACACGCTGCGCAGGCGGCGGCACGCCACGCGCATCTGGTGCACCGCGTCGGGGGCGTCGACGCGCACCAGCGGATCGTAGGCGACCAGCGAATTGCGATGCAGCGCAATGTCGGTGACGACGAGTTCGAGTGCGGTGGGTCGCTTGGACAGGCGCGGTTCGTGCACGGTCGGGGTGGCGCCGATCGCACGGGCGAGTTTCGACGCGCTCGACGCCTCGCGGCCGCCCCCGGCACGCAGCGCCTTGTCGGCGGCCTTCAGGAGCTTCGGCGTGCCACCGGCGAGGAGCTCGAACTCCCACTCCGCCCACTGCTGGCTGTGACCGCCGGGCAGGAGCGACTGGGCAGTGACGAGGTCCTCGGCGAGTTCGGCGAGCGGCTCGTCGTCGGCGCCGAGCAACCGGGTCACGGTGCGCGTCGTGGAGATGACGGCGACCGGCATCAGGGTGCGTTCGCGGATGTGGGCCAGAACCGGTGTTGACAGCGCGTCGGGGACGTCGCCGTCCGCGGGAGCCTCGTCGAAGCCCACGTGCAGCTCTCGCCGGGTTCCCGGAATGCCCGTGGGGCGCTTGAGGTGCCAGCCCTGGTCGCTTCCGCCGGTACGCCGCCGCATGGTGATCTTGTTGCCGGCGAGGTCGAGGTTCTCGGTGTCGAAATAGGTGGCGTCGAGCGAGAACGTCTCCGGGGTCGTCGCCGACACGACACCGGGCAGCACCCGCAGGTCGGGGGCCACGTGTCCGGCGTCCACGTCGAACTTCAGCTCCACCTCGACCTGCTCGGATGCGGCCACCTGTTCCTCCTGGTTTCTCGACGGCTGTCCGTCGAGCTTAGTGGTGCGTGCGGAGTACTGGCGTCGGCTACCGCGCGAACCGGTCCGTGGCCTCGATCAGGTGATGTCTGATACCCGGCTCGTACGACGCGTGCCCGGCGTCGGCGACGATGCGGAGATCGGCAGCCGGCCAGGCGCGGTGCAGGTCCCAGGCGCTGCGCATCGGGCACACGACGTCGTAGCGGCCCTGCACGATCACGCCGGGGATGGAGGCAATCGTGTCGATCTCGTCGAGGAGCTGACCGTCGCGCAGGAATCCGTGATTGACGAAGTAGTGGTTCTCGATCGATGCGAAGGCGAGGTCGAAGCGGTCGGTGTCCTTTTTCTGGGGGTCGTCCGTCGAGGAACCGTCCGACTCCTCGTCGGGGCGGGGGAGGAGATAGCTGGTCGCCTGCTCCCAACCCGTCCAGGCGCGGGCGGCGGCGCGGGCCGTCGCGGCGTCCCCGGAGGTGAGCAGGCGGTGATAGGCCGCGACGAGGTCCCCGTCGCGTTCGTCGACGGGGATGGGCTCGAGGTAGCTCTCCCACAGGTCGGGGTAGATGTGGGCGGCCCCGCCGTTGTAGTACCAGTCGATCTCGCTGCGCCGCAACAGGAAGATGCCGCGCAGCACCAGCTCGGTGACCCGGTCGGGATGGGCTTGCGCGTAGGCGAGGCCGAGTGTCGAACCCCAGGAACCGCCGAAGACCTGCCAGCGGTCGATCCCGAGATGAGTACGGAGGCGCTCCATGTCGGCGATGAGGTGGGGTGTCGTGTTCACGGCGAGGTCCGCG
The DNA here is from genome assembly GCF_023078355.1 of Gordonia hongkongensis. Classification (NCBI taxonomy): domain Bacteria; kingdom Bacillati; phylum Actinomycetota; class Actinomycetes; order Mycobacteriales; family Gordoniaceae; genus Gordonia; species Gordonia hongkongensis. The sequence goes on along the minus strand of NZ_CP095552.1, from coordinate 3,392,778 downwards.
CCGTCGGCGATGTGGGGCCGGGACTGTCCGCAGCCGCGCTGGTCGAACAGGACGATCCGGTACCTCGCCGGGTCGAAGATCCGGCGCTGCGCCGGGGACGTCCCGCCCCCGGGCCCGCCGTGCACGAACACGGCGGGTTTGCCGTTTGGGTTGCCGGAGGTCTCCCAGTAGACCTGCTGGCCGTCGCCGACGTCGAGATGGCCGGAGGCGTAGGGCTCGATCTCCGGGTAGAAGTTCCGCATGGACGTCAGCGTAGTGCTGACGCCCGGGCTCAGTAGCTGTGTTCGGGGCCGGGGAACACTCCTCGGCGCACCTCGTCGGCGTATTGCTCGGCGGCCGAGCGCAATTCGCCTCCGACATCGGCGAAGCGCTTGACGAACTTCGCGGTCTTGCCGTGGGTGAGTCCGGCCATGTCCTGCCACACGAGGACCTGCGCGTCGGTCTCGTTGCCCGCGCCGATGCCGACGGTCGGGATGGTCAGCTTGCGGGTGATCTGACCGGCGAGATCGGCCGGCACCATCTCCATCACCACGGCGAAGGCGCCCGCCTCCTGGACGGCGATGGCGTCGGCGACGAGCTGATCGGCGCCGTCCCCGCGGCCCTGGACGCGGAATCCGCCGAGCCCGTTGACGCTCTGCGGGGTGAACCCGATGTGGGCCATGACCGGGATACCGGCCGCGGTCAGCGCCGCGATCTGCGGGGCGACGCGTTCGCCGCCCTCGAGCTTCACCGCGTGCGCACCGGTCTCCTTGAAGATCCGGAACGCGTTCTCGAGCGCGTGTTGCGGACCGATCTCGTAGCTGCCGAACGGCATGTCGGCGACGACCAGTGCATGCGGTGCGCCGCGTACGACGGCGCGGATGAGCGGGATCATCTCGTCGACGGTGACCGGGATGGTGGTGTCGTAGCCCAGGACGACGTTGGCGGCGGAGTCGCCGACCAGCAGGACGGGGATCTCGGCGGCGTCGAAGATGCGGGCGGAGGAGTAGTCGTATGCGGTGAGCATCGACCACTTCTCGCCCTCGGCCTTCATCTGCGCGAGGTGGTGGATGCGGGTCACGCGTCGCTTGGCGGACTGGGCGGGGGCGGACGCGCCGTATACCGAGGAATCGGACATCGTTGTCTCTTTTCTGCCTCGAGTCCCGACTGGCCGGAGAGGGCGCGGCGGGTACCCGGGTTGAACACGGACGTAGGCCATTGTTTCACCAGGACGACCGGTTGTGACCTGCCACCTTTATGCAATTGGTCACAGGCGAAAAGGGGTCCGAGATCGCCGTGTGCGTCTCTGTCGGCAGTTCACTTGGGATTTCGTGTCCGGCCCGGCGTCCCAGCTACTGGTCGGACGTCTCACGATGTGGGATGCCGTCCGTAAAACTGCAGCACAGCGAGTTGGAATTGCGCGTGTAACACGGATTTAACAGCGTACTTCTAATGTCGGCGACCATGGATCGCCAAAAGGAATTCGTGCTGCGGACCCTCGAAGAGCGCGACATCCGCTTCGTCCGACTGTGGTTCACCGACGTCCTCGGTTATCTGAAGTCCGTGGCGATCGCCCCGGCCGAACTCGAGGGCGCGTTCGCCGAGGGTATCGGCTTCGACGGCTCGTCCATCGAGGGATTCTCCCGGGTCTCGGAAGCCGACACCGTGGCCAAGCCCGATCCGTCGACCTTCCAGGTGCTGCCGTGGACCACCTCGGCCGGTCGGCACCATTCCGCGCGGATGTTCTGCGACATCGCGATGCCCGACGGCACTCCCAGTTGGGCCGACTCACGGCATGTGCTGCGCCGGCAGCTCAACAAGGCCGCCGACCTCGGCTTCAGCTGCTACGTCCACCCCGAGATCGAGTTCTTCCTGCTCAAAGAGGCGCCCCTGGACGGGTCGGTGCCGACTCCCGCGGACTCCGGGGGTACTTCGACCAGGCCGTCCACGACGCCGCGCCCAACTTCCGGCGGCATGCCATCGAGGCCCTGGAGTCGATGGGCATCTCGGTCGAGTTCTCCCACCACGAGGGCGCGCCCGGTCAGCAGGAGATCGACCTGCGCTACGCCGACGCGCTGTCGATGGCCGACAACGTCATGACGTTCCGCTACCTCATCAAGGAGGTCGCGATCAACGAGGGCGTCTGGGCGACGTTCATGCCCAAGCCGTTCAGTGAGCATCCCGGGTCGGCGATGCACACCCACCTCAGCCTGTTCGAGGGCGACCTCAACGCCTTCCACAACCCCGACGACCCGATGCAGCTCTCGGTCACCGGAAAGAAGTTCATCGCCGGCATCCTGCATCACGCCTCGGAGATCAGTGCGGTCACCAACCAGTGGGTGAACAGCTACAAGCGGCTCATCCACGGTGGTGAGGCGCCGACCGCGGCCACCTGGGGCGGCGCCAACCGCTCGGCGCTGATCCGACTCCCGCTCTACACGCCGAACAAGGCGTCCTCGCGCCGCATCGAGGTCCGCAGCCCCGACTCCGCCTGCAATCCGTACCTGACCTTCGCGGTGCTGCTGGCCGCCGGGCTCAAGGGCATCAACGAGGACTACGAGCTGCCCGACGAGGCCGAGGACGACGTCTGGGCGCTCACCTCGGCCGAGCGTCGCGCGATGGGCTACAAGGAACTCCCCGGCAGCCTCGCCGACGCGCTGAAGGAGATGGAGAACTCGGAGCTGGTCGCCGAGGCCCTCGGCGAGCACGTGTTCGACTACTTCCTGCGCAACAAGTGGACGGAATGGACCAATTACCGCAGCCTCGTGACCCCGTTCGAGCTGCAGAACTACCTGCCGCTGTAAGGGCTGCCTTGCCCGGTCGGGGACCGCGATGTCGTGCCGATCGGATCCGGTCGCTACTTTTGTGATGTGACAACACGATCGGGACCCCCGGGGCGAGCCGGACGCAGCACCGTCCCCAGCGCGGGCCGGCTGGGTCTGCTCGACGACTCCGCACCCCGGAACCTCGCCGATCTCGGGTGGAACACGCCAGAATCGGTCGACGTGTTGTGGGCCCTGTCGCGGTCTCCCGACGCCGACCTGGCCCTCCGTACGCTCGTGCGGTTGCGCAGCGCCGTCGGCGACGAGTGGTCCGAGATCGACGGCCTGGTGCGCGCGGAGCGCGCATTCCGTGGGCGCCTGTTCGCGGTCATCGGTTCGTCGGACGCGCTCGCCGATCACCTGGTCGCCGAACCGTCGAGCTGGCGGCTCCTGCTCGCCGACGAGTTGCCCGACCGTGCCGAGGTCGACCGTCTGATGCTCGCCTCCGTCGGTGCCGAGCCCGTTCCGGGCGAGGTCGAGAAGGGCAACCGCGTGTACCGGTCGGCGCTCACCGGCCCGAAGGCCGTCATCGCACTCCGCCTGGCCTACCGCAACCTGATCCTGCAACTCGCGGCCCACGACGTCGCCTCGACCGTCGAGGACGAACCGGTGATGTGGTTGCCCGAGGTGGGTGCCTACCTGTCCGACTGCGCCGACGCCGCCCTGACCGCCGCCCTCGCCGTCGCCTTCGCCGAGGTCTGCGGGGACGATCCCATCCCGGTCCGGCTCGCCGTGGTCGCGATGGGCAAATGCGGTGCGCGCGAACTGAACTACGTCAGCGACGTCGACGTCATCTTCGTCAGTGACCCGGCCGACGGTACCGCGGCGCGGATCGCGGGCGAGATGATGCGCATCGGTTCGCTCGCGTTCTTCGAGGTCGATGCCGCGCTACGGCCCGAGGGGAAGTCCGGAGCGCTGACCCGAACCCTGGAATCGCATGTGGCCTACTACGAACGGTGGGCCAAGACCTGGGAGTTCCAAGCGCTGCTCAAGGCCCGGGCGATGACCGGTGACATGCAGCTCGCCGACGATTACATCGCCGCGGTCAAACCGATGGTGTGGAAGGCGGCCGAGCGGCCCGACTTCGTGCCCGAAGTGCAGAAGATGCGACGCCGCGTCGAATCCCTGCTCCCCGAGGACGAGCGCGAGCGCAACCTCAAACTCGGGCGCGGCAGTCTGCGCGACGTCGAGTTCGCGGTCCAGCTCCTGCAGATGGTGCACGGCCGGGTGGACGAGAACCTGCGCGTGATGCCGACCGTCGACGCGCTGGCCGCGCTCACCGCGGGCGGTTACGTCGGACGCGACGACGCCGCGAATCTCAGTGCGTCGTACCAGTTCTTGCGTCTCCTCGAACATCGGCTGCAGCTGCAGCGCATGTCCCGGACGCATCTCTTGCCGCAGCCCGACGACCACGAGGCGTTGCGCTGGCTCGCCCGCGCCGCGCACATCCGGCGAGAGGGCGAACTCGACGCGACTGGGGTGCTGCGCGAACAGATCCGCCACCAGAGCCTGCGGGTCCGCCGCTTGCACCAGAAGCTGTTCTACCGCCCGCTGCTCGAGGCGGTCACGCGCTTCAAGACCGACGAGCTCACCCTGACCGACACCTCCGCCGAGAGGCGGCTGGCCGCACTGGGTTACGCGAAACCCGATCGGGCACTGAGCCATATCCGCGCGCTGTCGAACGCGCCGGGACGCCGTGGTCAGATCCAGCTGCTCATCCTGCCGCAGTTGCTCGAACACATCGGGGACACACCGGATCCCGATGCCGGCCTGCTGAACTACCGCCGGCTGTGCGACGTGATGGAGGACACCGACTGGTTCCTGCGACTGCTGCGCGACGACGGCGTGGTGGCGGCGCGGCTGATGAAGGTGCTCGGGACGTCGGAGTACATCGCGAACATGCTGATGCGTTCCCCCGAGGTGATCCACCAGTACTCCGACGGGCCGGACGGGCCCAAGCTGTGCAACGTGCGCCCCGAGGACGTCGCCAAGGGCCTCGTCGCCTCGACGGTCCGCCAGCAGGACATGAAACGCGCTGTGGCCGTAGCGCGTTCGCATCGGCGCGCCGAGCTCGTCCGCATCGCGTCCGCCGACGTACTGGGACTGTTGGACGTGCCTGCCGTCTGCAAGGCACTGTCCAGCGTGTGGGCGGCGGTGCTCAACGCAGCGCTCACCGTGGCTATCAACATCTCCGAGCGCGAGCGGGGAACTCGGGCGCCGGCGCGCATCGCGGTGATCGGCATGGGCCGGCTCGGTGGCGGCGAACTCGGCTACGGCTCGGACGCCGACGTGATGTTCGTCTGCCAGCCCGATCGAGACGCCGAGGAGTCCGAGGCACTCAAGTGGGCACAGACGATCGCGGAGAACGTGCGGTCGATGCTCGGCAGCCCCAGCGCGGACCCGCCGCTGGAGGTCGACACCGGACTACGGCCCGAGGGCCGGAACGGCCCCATCGTGCGAACCCTCGCGTCCTACGCCGCGTACTACGCGCAATGGGCCCAGCCCTGGGAGGTCCAGGCGTTGCTGCGCGCGCACCAGGTCGCAGGCGACGAGGCGCTCGGCATCGACTTCCTGCACATGATCGACCACGTGCGGTATCCGGCCGGCGGTGTCAGCAACGACGCCGTTCGGGAGATCCGCCGGATCAAGGCCCGCGTGGACGCCGAGCGACTGCCGCGCGGAGCCGACCCGGCCACCCACACCAAGCTCGGCCGCGGTGGTCTCGCCGACATCGAGTGGACGGTGCAGCTCCTGCAGCTGAAGTATGCGCACCGCTATCGGAGCCTGCACAACACGTCGACGCTGGACTCACTGGATGCCATCGGCGCGGCGGAGTTGTTGTCGGAGAACGACGTCGCGCTGTTGAAGGACGCCTGGACGACCGCGACGAAGGCGCGCAACGCGCTGGTCCTGGTGCGTGGCAAGCCGATCGATCAACTACCTGGGCCGGGTGCACAACTGCGCCAGATCGCGTTTGCCGCGGGATGGCCGGAGGACCAGGCCAACGAGTTCCTGGAGAATTATCTCCGGGTGACGCGCCGGGCCAAGGCCGTGGTGCTGAAGGTCTTCGGGGCCTGAGCGCGGAGAGAAGCGGACGGGCGTGGAAGGGCGCAGCTGACTCCGGCGGGGGAACACCGGATCACATGGGGGAGCGATGACGAGATTTCTGTGGGCGGCCGCGTACGTCCTGGGGTGGGCGATGCTCGCCGGCGTGGTGCTGGGCGTGTTCCTGCACTTCTACCCGTCCCGCGGTGACGTCGCGCTGTACCTCACCAGCGCCGTGCAGTTCGCGTTGATCCCCGGAGTGATCGCGATCGTCGTCTTCGCGGTCCTGCGGCGCTGGTTCATGCTGGCGATTGCGCTCGTGGCCGTCGGCGGTCTGGCCTACACCCAGGTGCCGCTGGTCATCGCCAACGCGGCGCCGTCCGGCGAGCGGTTCACCGTCGTCTCCGCCAACCTCCTCTTCGGCGGAGGCGACCTGGGTGCGCTCGAGAAGATCGTCGCCGATGCCGATCCGGACCTCGTGTCCCTCCAAGAGGTCACCCCCGAGGCGCTGGAACGTCTGCGGCGCAGTGAGATCGGCCGCTCGCTGCCGCACGAGTTCGCCATTCCGTACACCTACGCGGCCGGCACCGCGATGTTCAGCAAGCGCCCGCTGGACGAGCGATACAACATCCCGGGGACGGTGCTGCACAACCTGCAGGCCCGCACCGACCTGCCCGGCGCCGCCGGGACCCAGGTCCTGGCCATCCACCCGGCGGCGCCGCTGTGGGGTCGCAACTGGGACTGGCACGACGACATGGACACGCTCGCCGCACATTTCGCCGAGCTCCCACCCGGCCGGGTGATCGCGATCGGGGACTACAACTCCACCTGGAATCACGCGAAGTACCGCAGCCTGCTGACCAACGGGCTCGTCGACGGCACCGACATGGCCGGTGCCGGGTTCCTGCCGAGCTATCCCACCGACAAGCAGCTCGGCAACCGGCCGCTGGTCGCCATCGACCGGGTCATCCTGCGCGGTTTCGTGGCCACGTCGATGGACACCCACTACCTGCCGGGTTCCGATCACCGGACTCTGGTGGTAACACTGGTGGCATCATGACGCCCGATCCCGAGAACGTCGGACCACACGACCGCCCGAGTATCTCCGAACGTCTGCGTTCGGCCACAGCGGTGGCGCACGAGCGCGCCGAGCATGCGCCGTTCATCGACGATCTGATGTCGGGCCGGTTGGACTCCGGCGAGTATCAGCGCCTGGCGGTCCAGTTGTACTTCGTCTACGAGGCGCTCGAGCGTGTCGGTGCCGACCTGGCGGGGGACCCGGTGGCCGACGCCGTGCTCGACCCGAAACTGCTTCGCCTGCAACGCCTCGGCGCCGACCTCGCCTCCTTCGGCATCGACCCGTCGACGGCGTCGCCGCTGCCGGCGGTCGCGCGCTATGTGACCGCGATCGAGTCCACGCGTGACGACCCGGCACGATATGTCGCACACCACTACACCCGCTATCTCGGCGACCTCAGCGGTGGCCAGGTGGTGGCCCACCGCATGCGAGAGCACTACGGGGTCGACGACGCGGCGCTGAGCTTCTACTCGTTCGACGAGATCGACAAGCTCAAGCGCTACAAGGACGCCTACCGGGCACGGCTCGACGCGCTACCGCTCGACGCCGCAGGGATCGAACGGCTCGTCGACGAGGCCATCGCGGCCTTCGACCACAATCAGGCGGTGTTCGGCGATCTCGACGGCGCCCGGGCGGCCTGACCCATAGGTCCGCCCGAACGTCGGGATCGTCGAATCAGGCGTCAGTTGACCTGCAGCTTGACGGTGCGGTCCAGGATGACCTCACTCAGGTCGTCGTGGCCCTTGACGAGCTCGATGCGTAGCTGGTTGTCGTCGAGACGGCTGGTGGTGCGAACCACTCGCGGGGTGCCTTCGAGGCGAATCCGGTCACCGGGTACGAGGTCTTCGACGTATACATCACGGGTCATTCGTCCAAACTACGGTCGTATTCGGTGAGTCGGCAGGGTAACAAGTCCCAAAAGTGTTACGGATCACATGCCGTATTGCGGGTGCTGTTTCGACGCACGTCAGCGTTGCCGCTCGGCACCCGATTGCACATCCAGCGCGCGTCGCGCGCTGACACCCTGCGGAAGGTGAATCGATGGCAGATGCCGCCGTGCCCGATCTCAGCGAGATCCTCGCCGACTCGCCCACCAATTGGGGCAGATGGGGACCCGATGACGAGGTGGGCAGCCTGAACCATCTGACGGCCGCACAGGTCTTGGCGGGCGCGGCGCAGATCAGGCGGGGCGCGGTGTTCACGCTTCAGCGCCTGATCGGCGATCCCCACGGTGACCCCGTGTGGCCGGGTCGTAGCCCTGCCACTCGCGAGATGACCCTTGACGAATCGCACTGGGATGACGGCAAAGGGCCTGCTTTCCCCGGAGGCATGCACTGCGCCGACGACAAGCTCACCGCATCGCTCCAGGGTTCCACGCAGTACGACGCGCTCGGCCACGTCTGGTACGACGGCCAGATCTGGAACGGGTACGACTCGAGGACCACGATCGGGGGCTTGTCGAGGGCCAGCGTCGCGCCGATCGCCGAGCGTGGAGTGGTCGGTCGCGCCGTGCTCCTCGACATCGCACGTCACCGGGGTAAGGCCTACCTGGAGCCGTACGAGACGTTCGACCACGAGGATCTGATCGCGTGTGCCGAGTACCAGGGCACGGAGATCCAGCCGCGCGACATCGTGGTGATCCGAACCAATCACCTGCAACTGTTCTTCGAGAACGCCGTCGAGTTCTACAGCGACTTCTGCGAATCCGGCCTCGTCTACTCCCGCGAACTCGTGTCCTGGTTCCAGGAGATGGAGATACCGAATCTCGTGACCGACACCATCGCGAACGGGGTGACCGTGGACCCGAACAACGGCGCCGCTCTGGTGCTGCACAACGCGCTCATGCGCAACCTCGGCGTGGCGTTCACCGAGATCTGCGACCTCGAGAAGCTCGCCGCCGATTGCGCCGACGACGGGGTCTACACGTTCTTCTACGTGGCCGCGCCGCTGAAGATCAACGAGGCCACCGGTTCTCCTGTCAACCCTGTCGCCATCAAGTGAGACTTCTTCCCGGCCGGGCAGTCGTCTCAAGGTGAGACGTTCTGCGAGCGCACCCATGCCTAATCTTCGCGCGAGGACCCGCAACCACAAGGAGTCGGCCATGAAAGCTCTCGTGTATCACGGTCCAGGTCAGAAGGCCTGGGAGGACGTTCCGAATCCGGTCCTGCTGGAACCGACGGACGCCATCGTCAAGATGGAGGTGACCACCATCTGCGGAACCGATCTGCACATCCTCAAGGGCGACGTAGCGGCGGTCACGCCGGGTCGGATCCTCGGGCACGAGGGCGTCGGAGTGGTCACCGAGGTCGGTCCGGGCTGCGAGCGGGTTCGGGTCGGGGATCGCGTGATCGTGTCCTGCGTGAGCAAGTGTGGAACGTGCGAGTTCTGCCGAGCGGGTCTGACGTCGCACTGCCAGACAGTGGGTGGCATCGGCTGGATCTTCGGTCACCTCATCGACGGCACCCAGGCCGAGTACGTCCGGGTTCCGTTCGCGGACAACGGTCTGATCGCGCTTCCCGAGAAGGTGACTCCCGAGCAGGGCACGATGCTCAGCGACATCCTGCCGACCGGCTACGAGATCGGGGTGCTCTACGGCGCCGTCGCAGAGGGCGACGTCGTCGCCGTCGTCGGGGTCGGGCCGGTCGGGCTGGCGTCGGTGATGACGGCGTCGGCGGCCGGCGCGTCGAAGGTGATCGCCGTGGACGGCAACAAGTTCCGGCTCGAGCAGTCGCGCGACTTCGGTGCGACCGACACGATCGACGTCAACGCAGGCGGGGACGTGGTCGCGCAACTCAAGGAACTCAGCCGAGGCGGGCTCGGGGTGGACGTGGCGATCGAGGCGGTCGGGGTGCCCGCGACGTTCGGCGTCGCGCTCGATTCCGTCCGTCCCGGCGGTCATGTCGCCAACGTCGGCGTGCACGGGGAGAGCGTCACCTTCCCGATCGAGCGGGACTGGATCAACAACCTCACGATCACCACCGGATTGGTCAACGCCACGACCGCACCCGAACTCCTGGAGAGCATCGAACGCGGGGACATCTCCCCGGAGAAGTTCATCACCCACCGGTTCACGTTCGATCAGTTCGACGAGGCGTACGACACGTTCGCGAACGCTGCCGACGAGCACGCGCTCAAGGTGATCATCGCCGCCGGCGACTGACGGTCCGGCCTGGTCCGGCGGCGCTGGCTCGGGTCGTCACTCCTTGGCCTCGGCGATGGAGAGAACGACCGTTGTCCGCTCGTCGGAATCCGCTACGACGTCGTCGGTCTCGTCGACCAACGAGAAGTGCCGGACGTTGGCGAGATTCACGATGTGCGCCGACCCCTCGAGCTCGAGGGCGATCGGTTCGCGCTGCCGGACCACGTCGCGGACGAACTGCATCACCTCCGGGACCGACTCCGCGAACAGCAGGCGGATCTCGAACTCGTCGGACGTCAGCAGTGTGCCCATGCGGCTCATCGTCGCACGGCGGGACGGTCGGACACGGCTGCTCGCGCGGATTGATGGATCGAGTCGGCCGACAACGAAACGGCCCGCTCGGCGATCGGAGAGCGATCGCGGAGCGGGCCGAGTCGACGTCGGAGCCTGGGCTCAGCAGTCGTAGTACAGCGAGAACTCGTACGGGTGCGGACGGATCTGCACCGGCTCGATCTCGTTCTCACGCTTGAGCGCGATCCAGGTCTCGATGAGGTCCTCGGTGAACACGCCACCGGCGGTGAGGTATTCGTGATCCTCTTCGAGACGGTCGATGACCGCGGCCAGCGAGGTCGGGGCCTGCGGGATGCTCTTGGCCTCTTCCGGCGGGAGCTCGTAGAGGTCCTTGTCGACGGGCTCGTGCGGCTCGATCTTGTTCTTGATGCCGTCCAGGCCGGCCATCATCATCGCGGCGAACGCCAGGTACGGGTTGCCCGAGCTGTCCGGGCAACGGAACTCGAGGCGCTTGGCCTTCGGGTTGTTGCCGGTGATCGGGATACGCACACAGGCCGACCGGTTGCGCTGGCTGTAGACCAGGTTGATCGGGGCCTCGTAGCCCGGCACCAGACGCTTGTAGGAGTTCACGGTCGGGTTGGTGAACGCCAGCAGCGACGGTGCGTGGTGCAGGATGCCACCGATGTAGTAGCGCGCCAGGTCCGACAGGCCCGCGTAGCCGGCCTCGTCGTGGAACAGCGGCTTGCCGTCCTTCCACAGCGACTGGTGGGCGTGCATGCCCGAACCGTTGTCGCCGAAGAGCGGCTTCGGCATGAAGGTGACCGACTTGCCGTTCTGCCATGCGGTGTTCTTGATGATGTACTTGAACAGCTGCACGTCATCGGCTGCGTGGAGCAGAGTGTTGAACTTGTAGTTGATCTCCGCCTGGCCCGCGGTGCCGACCTCGTGGTGGCCGCGCTCGAGCTCGAAGCCCGAGTTCTGCAGGTTGGTGGACATCTCGTCACGCAGGTCGACGTAGTGGTCGTACGGTGCGACGGGGAAGTACCCACCCTTCGGGCGGACCTTGTAGCCGAGGTTGGGGCTGCCGTCGGGATCGGTCGGCGACGCGGTGTTCCACCAGCCGGACTCGGACTCGACCTCGTAGAAGGTGCCGTTCATCTCGGAACCGAAGGACACCGAGTCGAAGATGTAGAACTCGGCCTCGGCACCGAAGAAGCAGGTGTCGGCGACGCCGGTGGAGGCGAGGTAGTCCTCGGCCTTGCGGGCGACGTTGCGCGGGTCGCGGCTGTAGGCCTCGCGGGTGAACGGGTCGTGGACGAAGAAGCTGAGGTTCATCGTCTTGGCCTTGCGGAACGGATCGATCCGCGCGGTGGCCGGGTCGGGCAGCAGCATCATGTCCGACTCGTTGATCGACTGGAAGCCACGCACCGACGATCCGTCGAACGCCAGCCCGTCCTCGAAGACGTCCTCGTCGAAGGCCGACGCGGGGATCGAGAAGTGCTGCATGACACCGGGCAGGTCGCAGAAACGGATGTCGACGTACTCGACACCTTCCTTCTTGATGCCCTCGAGTAGTTCTTCTTTACTGCTGTACACCGTGCGGTGACTCCTTCGTGATCGGTGGTCCGTGTATGGGGACACGCCACATCCGCCACTGAGAAACAGCAGCGGATCTCAGCGGCAACCGTATGGAGGCGAAGTTGCCCATGCGTCAAGTCCGTGTTTCCCCCGTGTTACACGCGCAGTGGTGTTGGCTACACAGCGTGATCGGGGGCCGTCGCACTCGGCGCATCCCAACCCTAGCGGCAGGGGCCAACGGGCGGGACGGGTCACGACAACCAGCGACTACGATGGTTCCCAGTGCGGCGACGACGCGGACCGAGGGGGTTGCGCGGTCGCGTGAGAGGAGTCATCACCGATGGGACGAGTCACGGGTTCCTGGCTGTCGGGACCGCAGATCGGTCCCGAGAACGGCGTGGACAACGAGTACCGGGGACAGGATCTCGGCCTACCGCAGAGCGGTCCCGGGTCGCTGGCCACCGGCTGGCCGCGGGTGGCCGGCCTGCTCGTCGACTGGCTGATCGCCGGCGGGCTCGCGATGGCGTTCTTCGGTGGCTTCAACTCGCCGCATCTGGGCACCGCGCAGATGGGCGTGTGGTTCGTCATGGGCATCTTCGCGGTGACGCTGTTCGGGTTCACCCCGGGCCAGCTCGTCATCGGGATGCGCGTGGCGCGAGTGGATTACGGCGTCGAGCGCAACACCGCCGAAGCGACCGGCGAGCAGAGCCCGGCGGCGGTCGGGATCGTCCGGGCCTTCTTCCGCCAGCTGCTGATGATCTTCCTGGTCCCGGCGCTGATCAACGACTACAACGGGCGCGCTCTGCACGACCGCGCAACCGGCACCGCGCTCGTCCGGACCCGCTGACCCGGGGCGGCAGCTCGTTCTCCATACGCCTATCGATTCGCTGTGGAACTAGGGGCGGGATGGTCATCGTCGCTGTGATTTAGTGGTCGCATGCGGGGGAAGTCGGGGGCCGTCGTGGCCCTTTTCATGGGCACGGTGATCGTTGCGATGGGGGTGATCGTCACTCTGGCGGTGCCTCGGTCTGTTGACGGGCACGCCGCGGTGGTGGCAGACAGCGCGACGACCGCGGACCGCAGCGCGGCCGACGACAGGTATCCCGATGTCGACCCCCTGGCAACCACCCCGACCCCGCGGTGGTCGGCGGACATGTCTGACATCGCCGGGCTGCGAACCCCGGACACCACCCGGGTGCCGACGGTGCTCGCAGCTGATCGGCAGATCGTCGTCGGCGGTCCCACGAGCGCATCCGTCACCGAACTGATGGCCTTCGACGCTGCGGACGGCAGGCAACTCTGGCCCGAGACGTCGGCGTTTCGAGCCGAGACCTGCGCTCTCAGCCGCGATGGCAGACTCGCCTGCCTCCGTCGCGGGAGTGCGCCGAGCACCGTCGATCTCGGGTTCATCGCGGTCGGCACCGGTGCGGTGACGGCGACGAAATCGTTCGAGATCGCAGACGGTCCACAAGACCCGACCCTCGCCTCCGCAGGTAACGGCTTCCTCGTCACGAGCCGGCGGTTCGTCGAAACCGAGGCCGTTTATGCGGCGACCTTGAACTGGTTCAGTTCCGACGGTTCGCGTTCCTGGGTGCAGCGTCCTCCCGTGGGGCTATCCGATCCGGAACTGTCCGAGTCCGGCAACGTGGTGGCGGTCTCTGACTACAAGCGCGGAGCGCGGGTGTACGCCCTCGACAGTGGAACTGTGCTGTACGACTCCGCCCGGGACCTCGAGCCCCACGGTGGTCCGGGCGGGTCGGCCATCATCCAGGTCGCCGTGGCCCGGCCCGGCTTCGCGGTCAGCATCCTGACGAGCGCCCGTACCACCACCGTCTATGACGACAGCGGCACCCTACGCGGCGCGATCGACGGCGTCGTCCTGCCCTTCGCGCCGTCCGGTTCAGAAGGAGACCTCATCCCCGTCACCGGAACCGATGTGGACAACCGTCAGGCCATCGGTGCCGCCTCATTGGAGACGCTCGAGGTCGTCGCTCTGACGGCGTTCGCCGGCAGCCTTCTCGGTACCGAACTATTGGGTGAGCAGTATGTGGCCGGTTCTGAGACGACCGGCAGCAACTCCGAGGAATGGGTGGTCCTCGACCTCGACAAACCGCAGAGCGCGACGACCATGGCCGCCGGGAACAACCGTCTCCTTGCTTTCGACGGAGTTCGGGCCGTCTTCGCAGACAGGTTCGGTTCGAACTACGGTGTCCCGAAGATGGTCGCCTACGAACTGTCGAGCGGACGTGAGGTATGGACGCTTGGAAACCCGGACGGCGAGCGCGAATACCGTTTCGTCGGACCGTACCTCTTCCAGGTCATCACCGGTGTGGCCGGCGAGTCGGGTTCGCTTCGTCTGTTGGATGCGAAGCCTTGACCCGGCCGTACCCGGGCGACCATCACTCGGTCGGAATGCCGCCCTCGCGATCCCCGAGGGCCCGTCGCGGAACCGGTACGACGGCCGGGCTGGCGATCCTCGTACTCGGGACGCTCGCGCTCGCGACTGTGCTGACCGTGACGCTGGCGGTACCGCGCACTGTCTAAGGATCGGGTACCGTGCTCGGTGCGCCGACGGGGGAGCACGGCGAGGACCCGATCATCCGCGTCTTACCCACGCAACCCGAACCGCTGTGGGAAACGTCGGAGGAACTCGCTCTCGGCTCGCCGGAACCCGCGACGTACGTGATTCCCCTCGCCGCCGACGACCGGATGGTCATCGCTGGTGCGTCATCGGACCTCACGTCGGCAGGCGGGGTCGTGGCGCTCGACCAGACGAACGGAAGAGCGCTGTGGCGCAACCCGTCAATGTTTCTGGCCAGTGACTGCGCGTTGAGTCGGGACCGACGACTCGCCTGTGTCGCCTCGGTGAGTGACCGACAGACCGAAGTGGCATTTCTCGAGGCTGCCACGGGCGCGGTCCCGGCGACCGCGACCGTGCGGTCTGGCCGGAGCCAGATCGTCCGCGCAGCAGACGGCTTTCTGGTCACGTCGGTGTTGTACGACTCTGTGAGCTATCGGGCCACGACCACCCTGACGGCGTTCGAATCCGACGGGCGACAGCGGTGGACCCAGGTGCTTCCCGAGCAGATAGGTGACCCGGCTTTGTCCGAGGCTGGCGACGTGATTGTCGTCGGCGACACTGAAGCAGGAGTTCGGGTCCTGTCGCTGCCTACCGGCGACGTCCTCTACGACTCCGCCGCCGACGACGAGCTTCGCGGCCCGGGTGGCGCGGCCGGTGATGATGACGCGCAGGGAAGTGCGAATACCTGGATCAGGGTCGCGGCGACGGGAACCGGTTTCGCGGTCAGTCACACCGTGTATCCACGCCGATCCCTGAGGCTCTTCGATCGGCAGGGTATCGAACACGGCCTGTTGGCGGATCTCGAACTCCCGAACGGGCGCCCGACCGCGACCGAGGGTGCATTGTTACCCGTCCGGGGCGAGAACAAATCCGACCGCCCGATCGCCGGCGCAGTGTCCACCGTGAACGGGAAGCTGCTCTGGTCCGTCGAGGGCAACATCGTCGACGACGTCTCCCTCCTGGGTGGCCGCTACGTCGGCGTGCAGGCGCTGGCCGATGTCGGCTACCGGTGGACTTTCATCGAGGCCGCTTCCGGCGTCGCCGGGGCAACGATCCCGATGAGCACTCACCAGCGGTACAAGGCCTTTGACGGCACACGCCTGATCTTCGAAGGAGACGAGGAGCAAGACGAACCCGGCCCGCGGGCGTTGGTTGCCTATGACCCGCAGAGCGGTGAGCAGGCGTGGCGGTTGAAAGAGACGCGAGACGCGGACGACGTCGACGTGCAGATCGTGGGGCCGTATCTTTTCGTCCTTGAGACGCGCTCGGGTCGCTCATTACCGACGATGACCCGTATGGGTTGAGTCGGGCCACGCGGAAGCGTCAGCCGCGGCGGCGCGCCGTGCGCTGCATGCTGCGCATCTTGGCGTTCGCGGGCAGGGGACCCTTCGGCATGCCGGGGCCGGGGGCCTTGCTGCCGAGGGCGGACAGCCGGCCCTCCAGGGTCTCCATCCGCTTACGGTCGATGTTGCTGGGCAGCTTGTTGAGGTGCCGCTCGAGCTTCGACAGCGGGACCTGGCCGTCGTCGTTGCCGACCATGATCTCGTAGATCGGGGTGTCGCCGACGACCCGCGCGACCTTCTTCTTCTCCTGGCCGAGCAGCGACTTGATGCGGGTCGGGGAGCCCTCGGCGACCAGGATGATGCCCGGCTTGCCGATGACACGGTGCACGGCGTCGAGCTGGGAGGTGCCGGCCACGGCCTGCTTGACCCGCCATTGCCCGCGCATGTTGCCCAGTGCCCATCCGGCGGCGCCGGGCTGTCCCTCGGCCTTGGTGTACACGTTCTTCTGGACGCGGCGGCCGAACAGGATGAAGGCGCCGAGGATGCCCAGCACCACGCCGAGCGGGATCAGCAGCCACGGCGAACCGAGGACGAATCCGAGAGCGGTGAAGACCGCGATCGACAGGACGATGACACCCACCATGTAGGGGATGAGTCGTTTGTCTTCCTTGCGCTGCATCTGGAAGGCCTGCCAGAGCTGCTGGCGCCGTTCCTTCGATGCGGCCTTACGGGCCTTCTTCTTCTCGGCCTTGACCTCTTTGCTCACCTGCGCCTTTGCCATGAGGCCAGTTTACGTCCGTGGATCGAGCGATCGGGGCATCGGGTGACCGTCCGATGATCACCGGACGCGCGGGGCGTCAGCGGGCGAGGCGTGCCATCAGGCTGGAGGCCTCCTGGCTGGCCGATCCCTCGGCCGCCAGGTGCGCGAGAGCCGGTGAGATCTCGCGACCGTGATGGGCCATCGCCTGCGCGTACAGGCGGCCCGCCCGGTACGACGACCGCACCAGCGGACCCGCCATGACGCCGGCGAATCCGACTTCCTCGGCGAACTCGGAGTGATCGACGAACTCCTCGGGCTTGACCCACCGCTCAACCGGATGATGCCGCGGCGAGGGACGCAGGTACTGCGTGATGGTCAGGATGTCGCAGCCCGCCTCGTGCAGATCCACGATCGCCGACTGCACCTCCTGCGGGGTCTCGCCCATCCCGAGGATGAGGTTCGACTTCGTCACCAGGCCGAAATCACGTGCGGCGGTGAGGACTTCGAGAGACCGCTCGTAGCGGAACGCCGGGCGGATGCGCTTGAAGATGCGCGGCACGGTCTCGAGGTTGTGCGCAAGTACCTCGGGCCGGGCGTCGAAGACCTCGGCCAGCAGGTCGGGCTTGGCGTGGAAGTCCGGGATGAGGTTTTCCACACCGGTACCGGGGTTGAGGCGGTGGATCGCGCGGACGGTCTCGGCGTAGAGCCAGGCACCCTCGTCGGGCAGGTCGTCGCGGGCGACGCCGGTGATCGTCGAGTAGCGCAGGCCCATCGCCTGGACGCTCTCGGCGACACGACGCGGTTCGTCGCGGTCGAGTTCGGCGGGCTTGCCGGTGTCGATCTGGCAGAAGTCGCAGCGTCGGGTGCACTGCTCGCCGCCGATGAGGAACGTCGCCTCGCGGTCTTCCCAGCATTCGTAGATGTTGGGGCAGCCGGCCTCTTCGCAGACGGTGTGCAGACCCTCGCGCTTGACCAGGCCCTTGAGTTCGGTGAACTCCGGGCCCATCGTCGCGCGGGTGCGGATCCACTCCGGCTTGCGCTCGATGGGGGTCTGCGCGTTGCGCACCTCGAGCCGGAGCAGCTTGCGGCCCTCAGGGGCCGGGGTCGGGGTCTGTGGTGCGGATGCCGAGGCCGAGGGTGTGGCTTCGGGGGCACCGGGTCCGGGGGTGATGGGGGACGCGGTCACTGGATCGATCCTACGCTCGCAGAAGTGGATGGAGAGGACTGTGCCGACGCGACCGGGCTCGCAGTGGCGTCGAGCGCGGTGAGCACGGCATCGGCGGTGACGTCGAGCAGAGAGGCCACCGACAACGGCCGCCCCAGTTCGCGGGCCAGGGACGTGACCCCGGCGTCGGCGATCCCGCAGGGGACGATCGCCTCGAACGCCGACATGTCGGGGTCGATGTTGAGTGCGAATCCGTGCAGGGCCACGCCGCGTGCCACGCGGATACCGATCTGTCCGAGTTTGCGTTCCCCGGCGTCGTCGGTGATCCACACGCCGGAACGTCCGTCGACGCGGCAGGTGGTCACGCCGAGACCGGCGCAGACCGAGATGAGGGCCGCCTCGAGGCGACGCACGTACTCGACGACGTCGAGCGGCTCGGCGAGCTTCACGATCGGATAGCCGACGAGTTGTCCCGGTCCGTGCCAGGTGATCCGGCCGCCGCGGTCGACGTCGACGACCGGCGCGCCGTTGGTGGGCCGGTCGGCGTCCTCCGTGCGCTTGCCCGCCGTGTAAATGGACGGATGCTCAAGCAGGAGCAGCACGTCGTGATCCAGGACGCCGTCGGCGCGGTCGGTCGCCAGGCCGTGCTGCAGGTCGTAGGCCGTCTGGTAGTCGACGACGCCGAGATGGCGGACCTCGACCGGTTCGGCACTCCCGCGGATCGGCCGCTCAGTCATGACTGGTGGAACCGGTGGCGTAGGCGAGGGCCTCGTCGACACCGGGATGGGTGAAGGTGAATCCGTGATCGGTCAGCACCTTGGGTGTAACGCGCTGACTGAACAGAATCATTTCCTCGGCCATCTCGCCGCCGACCCGGCGCGCCGCGAAGGCGGGTACCTGCAGGATCGTCGGGCGGTGCACGGCCCGGCCCAGAGCCGAGGTGAACTCACCGAACGGGACGGCGCCCGGCGAACTCAGGTTCACCGGTCCGGACAGGTCGGAGTCGAGGAGGAACTCGATGGCGCGGATCTCGTCGATCAGGCTGATCCACGAGAAGTACTGCTTGCCGTCGCCGATCGGTCCGCCGAGCCCGAGCTTGAACAACGGCCGGAGTTTGCCCAGCAGGCCGCCCTGGGTGCTGAGGACCGGCGCCGTACGGAGCAGGACCAGACGCGTGTCCGCGCCGACGCCGGCGGTGGCGGCGCGCTCCCAGTCGACGACCAGGTCGGCGAGGAATCCCTCGCCGGGGCCGTCGGTCTCGACCGCGGCGTGGCCACCGGTGTTCCCGTAATAGCCCGTGGCGCTGGCACTCACGAACGTCGGGATGCCGAGATCGCGGACGGCCTCGGCGAGCAGTTCGGTGGGGGTGATCCGCGAGTCCCGGAGTTCCTGTTTGAACCGGCCGGTCCAGCGACCGTCGCCGACTCCCACGCCGCCCAGCGAGACCACCGCCTCGACGCCGTCGAGACTCTCCGGCGGGACGCCGATGGTCTCGGGATCCCAGCTGAACTCGTCATCGGCGCGTGCCTCCCGGCGGACCAGACGTGTGACCGTGTGGCCCGCCGCGCGCAGCGAGTTGACCAGGGCGTTGCCGATGAGTCCCGATGATCCGGCGACGGCGATGCGCATTCTGTGTCCTCGGTGTGCCGTCTGAAGGAGATCTGGGCTAGAGGCCCAGGTCCGCGGCGAAGGCGGCCTCTTCGAGACGCTTCTTCACCGTGGTGAGGAAGCGACCCGCGTCGGCGCCGTCGATCAGACGGTGATCGTAGGTCAGCGGCAGGTAGGACATCGACCGCACCGCGATCGATTCCGAACCGTCCTCACCGGTGATGACGACCGGGCGCTTGACGATCGCGCCGGTGCCCAGCATCGCCGCCTGCGGCGGCACCAGGATCGGGGTGTCGAACAGCGCGCCCTGGCTTCCGATGTTGGTGATGGTGAACGTGCCGCCGGCGAGCTCGTCGGGCTTGAGGCCGTTGGAGCGCGCCCGGGACGCGATGTCGGCGATGGCGCGGGCCAGACCGGCGATCGACAGGTCGTCGGCGTTGTGGATGACCGGCGACAGCAGCCCCTGCGGGGTGTCGACGGCGATGCCGAGATGCACCTTGTCGTAGTAGGTGATCTCCTTCTTGTCCTCGTCGATCGACGCGTTGACGTTGGGATGCGCCTTCAGCGCCGCCACGACGGCCTTCGCGATGAACGGCAGGTACGTCAGGTTGACGCCCTCGGACGCCTTGAAGCTCTCCTTCGCCGCCTTGCGGAGCCCGGCGATGCGGGTCATGTCGACCTCGAAGACCTGGGTGAGCTGTGCGCTCTGCTGCAGCGACTCGCGGGTCTTCTTCGCGGTGATCTGACGGATGCGGTTGATCTTCTGCGTCGTCCCGCGCAGCTCGGCGAGCTCGGGCCGGATCTCCGGCGAGCCCGACGACGCGGCCGGCGCCGACGATGCCGCGGGCTTGGCGGCCGGGGCGGACTCCTGCGCCGGGGCCTTGGCCTCCTCGGCCGCGGCGAGCACGTCCTGCTTGCGGATGCGGCCACCGACACCGGTGCCCTTGATGGCGTTCAGGTCGATGTTGTTCTCCGCGGCGAGCTTGCGCACCAGCGGCGTCACGTACGGGGTCGACTCGACGGTCGGCGGGTCGGACTTCTCCGCGGCCTGTGCCTTGGGCTCGGGGGCCTTGGACTCCTGGGCCTTCGGCTGCGGCTTCTGCTCTTCCTCGGGGGCAGGCGCCTGCTCGGGCTCCGGCTCCGGCGCGGACTCCTGCTCGGGCTCGGGTTCCGGTTCGGGCTCGGGTTCCGGCTCGGGCTTCTTCTTCGACGGAGCCGCCGAGGCATCACCGATGACGGCGAGCTTGCCGCCGACCTCGATCACGTCGTCCTCCTGCGCGAGGATCTCGAGCAGGGTGCCGGCGACCGGCGAGGGGATCTCGGTGTCGACCTTGTCGGTGGAGACCTCGAGCAGGGGTTCGTCGGCGGCGACCTCGTCGCCGACGGCCTTCAGCCAGTTGGTGACCGTGCCCTCGGTGACCGACTCGCCGAGTTCGGGCATGAGTACGTCGGTGCCCTCGGCCGAGCCCGAGCCGGTGTCGGCGGTGGGCTTCTCGGCGGGCGCGTCCTCGTCGACGGAGGGCTCCTCGGCGGCCTGCTCGGGCTCGGGGGCGGCCTCGGACGGCTCGTCGCCGCCGGCGGCGTCGGAATCGGAATCGTCCGAACCGGAGTCGTCGGAACCGGCCTCGTCGGCGTCACCGATCAGGGCGAGATCGCCGCCGACCTCGACGACGTCGTCCTCCTGCGCGAGGATCTTGGTCAGCACACCCGAAGTGGGGGCGGGGATCTCGGTGTCCACCTTGTCGGTCGACACCTCGAGCAACGGCTCGTCGGCCTCGACGGTGTCGCCCTCCTCCTTCAGCCACCGGGTGACTGTCCCCTCGGTGACACTTTCACCAAGGGCGGGCATCTGGACGGAGAAGGCCATCGTTGTGAACTCCTGAACTCGACGTGGTGGTCTGTAGGTGATGCCCAGTGGTGTGTGCGCCGTGGGCACGGGGGTCGGGAGGCGGTGGAAGACCGCGCAGATGAGTGGCGGATCAGCCGCTCATCCCCGCGGCCAACCCTACCCGTACGGTGAGCCGCCGACTCGGTTCGGCTCGTACTCGTCGGTAACGATTCTCCGGCGGCCGCGGCACCGGTCTCGGCCGCGGCTCGCCGGAGGTGTTCTCAGCCGTGCGCGGCGATGTCCTCGAGCACGGCCGCGATGGTCCGGACGGGGACGCCCGTACCGCCCTTCGTCGTGTAACCCCAGGGGCCGCCGGTGTTGAAGGCGGGCCCGGCGATGTCGATGTGGGCCCACTGCACGTCCTCGGGCACGAACTCCTTCAGGAAGATGCCCGCGGCGAGCATCCCGCCCCAGCGGTGGGGGGTCACGTTCGCCAGGTCCGCGACGCGGGACTTCAGGTCTGCGCGCAGCTCGGCCGGGAGCGGCATCGCCCAGGCGTTCTCACCTACATCGGCCGACCGGGCCGCGACCCGGTCGCGGAACCCGTCGGTGCCCATGACGCCCGGTGTCCGGGTGCCGAGTGCCACCATCTGGGCGCCGGTCAGGGTCGCGGTGTCGATGAGATAGTCGGGATCGTCCTCGCAGGCCCGCACGATGGCATCGGCGAGGATCAGCCGTCCCTCGGCGTCGGTGTTGAGGACCTCGACCGTGCGGCCGCCGTACTGGGTGAGCACGTCGCCCGGGCGCTGCGCAGTCGACGACGGCATGTTCTCGGCCATGGGGACGGTGGCGATCACCGTCACGTCGACATCGAGTCGGGCGGCCAGGATCGTCGCAGCGATGACCGCGGCCGCGCCGCCCATGTCCGAGGTCATCGCGTCCATGTTGGCGGCGGGTTTGATCGAGATTCCGCCGGTGTCGAAGGTGATGCCCTTGCCGACGAGCGCGACCTTCTTCGGCGACTTCTTCGCGGTGTGGGTCAGCCGGACGAGGCGCGGCAGCCGGGACGAACCCTTGCCGACGCCGATGATCCCGCCGTAACCCTGCGCCTCCAGCTGCTTGTCGTCGAGGATCTCGACCTTGAGTCCGTCCTTGCTGCCGAGGGTGCGGGCGCGGGCGGCGAACTCCTCGGGATAGAGGTGGCTCGGCGGGGTGTTGACGAAGTCGCGGGCGATCGCCACCGAGTCGGCCACCGCGACCGCGCGCTCCACGGCGGCCTTGGCCTCCTTGGACTTCGATTCGACCAGCAGCGTGATGCGTTGCGGCGGAGTCTTCTTGGGCTTCGACTTGTCCGAACGGAACTCGTCGAACCGGTAGGCGCCGAGGAACAGTCCCTCGGCGGCGGCAGCCAGGTCGACGGCCGAGAGCGTGGTGGCGACCGACTCGTGACCGTCGAGTTCACGGGCGACGACACCGGCGGCCTGCCGGACCTGGTCGGCGTCGTCGAGGTTGTCGGCATCGCCCAGGCCGACGGCGACGACGATGTCGACGGGCAGCGACTCCGGGGCCGCAATCCGGGTGACCTCGCCGTGGGACCCGGTTGCGCCGAGGGCGGTGAGAGCGGCGGTGATGGCGGCGGCCTGGGCGTCGTCGAGGATGCCGTCGCCGATGGCGAGGGTCGGTTCGGCTGTGGGGCCGGCCTTCTCGGCGTCGTCGGGGGACGAGGCGCTGATCAGGCCGATGACCAGGGCGGAGTCGTCCTTGCCGATCGAGGTGGACAGTTCGAGTTCGGGGCCGCGCGTGCGGTCGACGGTGTCGTTCTTGCTCACCCGGTCAACTCTGCCACAGCTCCGGCGGCGCCGAGTCCCAGCGGGAAGACGTGCAGACGAACGCCGCGTCCGTGCCCGGCCGGCGGGGTCGCCCGATAGCGTGGGCGGCATGAGTGAATTCCTCGCCGGGCCGATCGCCGACCGTCATGCCGCACTGGGGGCCACCTTCGCCGAGTTCGGCGGCTGGAACATGCCGGTGTCGTACTCCGGCACGGTCGCCGAGCACGCCGCGGTGCGGGAGAGCGTGGGCATCTTCGATGTCAGCCACCTCGGCAAGGCACTGGTGTCCGGCGCGGGTGCGGCGGCCTTCGTCAACTCGACGCTCACCAACGACCTCGGCAAGATCGTCCCCGGCAAAGCCCAATACACGTTGTGCTGCAACGACTCCGGCGGCGTCGTCGACGACCTGATCGCCTACCTCGTCGGCGAGGACGAGGTGTTCCTGGTGCCCAACGCGGCGAACACCGCGTCCGTGGTCGCCCAGCTGCAAGCGGTTGCGCCAGAGGGGATCTCGATCACCGACCAGCACCGCGACCTCGCCGTCCTGGCGGTGCAGGGGCCGAAGTCGCCCGAGATCCTGAGCGGGCTCGGACTGCCCGCCGACATGGAGTACATGGCGTTCGCCGACGCCGACCTGACGACCGCCAGTGGCGTGGCACCGGTCCGCGTGTGTCGCACCGGATACACCGGTGAACGCGGGTACGAGATCGTGCCGCGGTGGGACGATGCGGGCGCCGTGTTCGACGTCCTGCTGGAGGCGATCACGGCAGCCGGCGGGTTGCCTGCGGGCCTGGGCGCACGGGACACCCTGCGCACCGAGATGGGATATGCGCTGCACGGCCACGAGCTGGGGCCCGACATCTCGCCGGTGCAGGCGCGGTCGAGTTGGGCGGTCGGCTGGGACAAGCCGTCGTTCTTCGGACGCGACGCCCTACTCGCCGAGAAGGAGGCCGGACCGACGCGTCGTCTGTACGGGTTGCGGGCGACCGGCCGCGGGGTACCGCGTGCGGGGTGCGTGGTCCGCCTGGCGGGGAAGGACCAGCAGATCGGCACCTGTACGTCGGGGACGTTCTCGCCCACCCTCAAACAGGGCATCGCACTGGCCCTGCTCGATACGGCGTCCGGGGTGCGCAAAGGCGACGAGGTCGTCGTCGACGTCCGCGGGCGGGACCTGGCGTGCGAGGTCGTGATCCCGCCGTTCGTGCCGTCGCACGTGTGACCTGCGGGCCCTCGCGCGACGTCCCACGCAGCCCCGGGGGTCAGCCGACCGGGCCGGGAAATGCTTTTGTGCCCGGCGGTACGATGGCGTGATGACCTTGGAGTTCAACCGTACCGAGCATCCGCACCCGGTGTCTGAGGGCCGGCGCGCGGAGATCCTGTCCGCCCCCGGATTCGGGCGCCACTTCACCGACAACATGGTGATGATCGATTACGACGCAGGGGTGGGTTGGCACAGCGCCACGGTGAAGCCGTACGGTCCGATCGCCCTCGACCCCGCGGCCACGGTTCTGCACTACGGCCAAGAGGTGTTCGAGGGGCTCAAGGCCTATCGGCAGCCGGACGGTTCGATCGCCGCGTTCCGCCCCGAGGCGAACGCCGCGCGTCTCCAGCGCAGCGCGGAGCGGCTCGCGATGCCCGCGCTGCCGGTCGAGGATTTCATCGCCTCGCTCAAGGCCCTGCTCGAGGCCGACAACGAGTGGGTGCCCGCCGCCGGCGGCGAAGAGGCGCTCTACCTCCGGCCGTTCATGTTCGCGTCGCAGGCCAGCCTCGGCGTCAACGCCCCGTCCTCCAGCTACATCTACTCGGTCATCGCCTCGCCGGCGGGCGCCTACTTCGCCGGTGGGATCAAGCCGGTGAGTGTCTGGCTGTCCACCGAGTATGTGCGCGCGGCACCGGGCGGCACCGGATTCGCCAAGTGCGGTGGCAACTACGCCGCCGCGTTCCTCGCCCAGCGGCAGGCCACCGAGCAGGGGTGCGACCAGGTCGTGTGGCTCGACGCGATCGAACGCCGCTTCATCGAGGAGATGGGCGGCATGAATCTGTTCTTCGTGTTCGGCTCAGGCGCCGACGCCCGGCTGGTGACCCCCGAGTTGTCGGGCTCACTGCTGCCCGGCATCACCCGTTCGTCGTTGCTGACGCTGGCCACCGATGCCGGCTTCGAGGTCGAGGAACGCAAGATCACCACCGAGGAGCTGCGCAAGGGCGTGGCGTCGGGCGACATCACCGAGGTGTTCGCCTGTGGCACCGCCGCGGTCATCACCCCGGTCGGTCGGGTCAAGGGTGAGGGCGAGGACTACACCATCAACAACGGTGAGACCGGTGAGGTGACGCAGGCGTTGCGTGACACCCTGACCGGCATCCAGCGCGGCACCTTCGCCGACACCCACGGGTGGATGACGGAGCTCTACCGCCGCTGAGCGGCGCCACGACGCCTCAGAGCAGGAGGCCGACGACACCGATCGCGACCCCGAGTTCGATGGTCGCGCCCAGCACGTCGCCGGTCATCCCACCCATCCGGCGAGCGCAGTGCCTCGTGAACCACCACGCGAAGGCGGTCACGGCCAGCACGATCGCACACCCCTGGACGACGGCGGCCACCTCGACGTGGCCGCCGTCGAATCCGTTGGCGGACAGTCCGAGCGGCACGGTTGCGAGCAGGGCCACCACGAACCACGCGGCGACCGAGGTGCGCTGGGTCCCCGCGACCAGGGCGCCGAAACCGTTGTGGTGGGCCGGTTCCAGGGACCGCCGGGTGCCGACGACTGCGCCGAACCGCCCGAGGGCGATCGCGAAAGCGAGGTCGTACCAACGAGACCCGTCGGCGAGCGCGGCGAACCCGGTCGACTGCACGGCGAGTGTGAGGACAAGCGTCGCGACGCCGAACGGTCCGACGGTGCCGCTGCGCATGACCTCGGTGACACGATCGGGCGGCCCGTAGCACCCGAGTCCGTCCGCGGTGTCGGCGAGCCCGTCGAGGTGCATGCCCCGGGTGACGACGCCGAGCAGCACGACGATCAGCACGCCCGCCGTGACCGCCGGGAGGTCGGTCTGCGCGAGCCCGAAAGCCAGTCCTGCCGACGCCGCGCCCAGGGCAGCGCCGATCACCGGGACCGACGCCATGACCGCCGCTCCCAGCTCCCGGTCGGGTGCGGAAGCGCCTGCGTGACCACCGACGGGTACCACCGTGAGCCAGCTGAACGCGGTTCGCAGCGCCCGGATCGGCGAGATCATCTCGGATCGGTTCGGCGTCAGGTCGTCTCGACGGTGGCGTGCTCAGCCTCCCGGTCGGACACCCCCGCCTCGTCGAAGGTGGCCATCGAGCCGAGCAGGTCTGCTGCCGACTGCACGATCGGCAGTGCCAGGACGGCACCGCTGCCTTCGCCCAGGCGCATCGAGAGGTCGAGTACCGGAACGAGATCGAGGTGGTCGAGCGCGATCTGGTGGGCGGGTTCGACCGATCGGTGTCCGGCGATCCACCAGCGTATCGCCCCCGGTGCGAGTTCGTTGGCGACCATCGCCGCGGCAGTGATCACCACGCCGTCGAGAATGACCGGCGTCCGACGCAGCGCCGCTTGGGCGAGGAAGCCGACGGTGGCGGCGAGATCGGCGCCGCCGACCGCGGCGAGCAGCGCGAGGGGGTCGTGGATGACCTTGCGCGCGCGACGCATTCCGTCTCGGATCGCGGCCGTCTTCCGCATCCATCCGGCGTCGTCGACGCCGGTGCCGCGGCCGACGATCTCGACCGGCTCGCGCCGGGTCAGCGCGCCGATGAGGACGGTCGCCGGGGTGGTGTTGCCGATGCCCATCTCGCCGGCGATGAGCAGGTCGGTGCCCGAGTCGACGAGGTCGTCGGCGATGGCGCGTCCGGCGGCCAGCGCCTCACGTGCCTCGGCGAGGCTGATGGTGTCGGTGGTGCGGAGGTCTTCGCTGCTGCGACGGACCTTGTACCGCGACAGTTCCGGCGGGGTGTCGGCGTCGACGGACATGTCGACGACCTTCACCGCGGCGCCGACACGGCCCGCCATCACGTTCACTGCGGCACCCCCCGCGGCGATGTTGGCGACCATCTGCGCGGTCACCTCGGGTGGGAACGCCGACACGCCGCCGCGTGCGACACCGTGATCGCCGGCGAAGACGACGACGGTGGGGGAGATGAGTGGCGCGGGCGGACACTGCCCCTGGCATGCGGCGATCCAGACGCCGATCTCCTCGACGCGGCCCAGCGACCCCGGCGGCTTGGTGAGTACCGCCTGCCGTTTCCGCGCATCCTGCGCGACCGCCTCGTCCGGCGGCGCGATCGGTGCGAACACCTCGGCGTCCGTGGGGTCGGGCCGGGGCCGTTCCGAGACACCCACGCCCGCAACAGGTTCGGGTGCTGCGCCGAAAGTGGTTGCCACCGCGGCCGCCGCTGCTGTGCTCGGCGGCGTCGCGGTCGGGTCGTCGGAGGCGGACGGAGTCGTCGTCGGGGTGTCCGATGCCGGGGTGGCCGAAACCGGGGCGTCCGACGCCGGGTCCGCGTTGCCGGCCGGGTCCGCGCCGGCTGTTGCATGCGGGATTCCGGACTCGTCGGCGGGAGCTCCGGCGGGGAGGTGCAGGACCCGGCCGGCGACGACGAGATCGACACGCTCGCACACCTCGGCGACCCGGACGTTGAGGGTCCCGAGCAGGTCCTGGAACACCCGCCCGGCGGGGGTGGGCGGTACGAGCGAGAGGCCGGCTTCCGGGCTGATGATCACCACGTCGGCCGACATCGCACGCAGGGCATCGCAGAGGTCGTCGATCCGGCCGTCCAGGTCGATCTCCGAACCCGAGG
Organism: Gordonia hongkongensis; assembly: GCF_023078355.1. NCBI lineage: Bacteria > Bacillati > Actinomycetota > Actinomycetes > Mycobacteriales > Gordoniaceae > Gordonia > Gordonia hongkongensis. The sequence goes on along the minus strand of NZ_CP095552.1, from coordinate 3,364,979 downwards.
TCCATCCGTGGACGGCGTCGATCTGCGCGGTGAGCCAGTTGCCCAGGTCGTCGACGAGGGCCGGGATGTCGGGCGCGGCGCGCAGGGCCTGGCCGAGATCGGTCGTCTCGATCGTCGTGTACCGGTCGTCGCGGCGTTCGCGATGGAGCCGGACACGATCCATCCACTCCCCGTCGGAGGACGTCAGCGGGCCCGTGGCCAGGTAGCGGATCTGACGGTGGCCGTCGAGCAACGACTCTCCGTGCGCGGACTTACCCGAGCGCACGCCGCCGAGGACGAGGGTGCGCACTGCGCGATCGGTCATCGATCAGACTTCGTCGCCCGGCGAGACCATCGGCTTGGGGGCGCGCATCTTGCGCAGCTGCATCGCGCGCGTGAACGCGTACCAGCCCAGCTTGAAACCGCCGTCGCTGGACTCGGGGAAACGTTCGGCGACCCGCCGGTTGACCATGCGGCCCAGGATCACACCGTCGGCCGCCATCAGCACGACGAAGGCGACCAGGATCAGGTTGGTCAGCGCCGCTGCCTGCGGGACCAGGAACATCAACACGATCAGCAGGATCGCGAACGGCATGAACAGCCCGGCGAAGTTGCGTCGGGCGTCGACGATGTCGCGGGTGTAGCGCCGCGAGGCGCCCTTGTCGCGCGGCATCAGGTAGGCCTCGTCGCCGGCCATCATCCGTTCGCGCTGCTGGAGCCGCTTCTCGCGGCGCTCGGCGGAGAGTGCGCGCTTCTCCTCTTTGGAGAGCGTGGACTTCAGTTCCTTCTTGCGGGCGCGCGCCTCGGCGCGGTTCGTCGGGGGCGGTGCGACGGGACCGCGTCGCTTGTTCTCGGCCTGTCGGCGGGACGGCGTCGGACGACCCTTGCCCGGGGTGTACTTGCTGCCCCTGGTGGAGGGCGCGACGTCGGTGCCGGACTCGTCGCCGGCGGTGTAGGTGGAGACCGAGCTGTCGCCGGAATCCGCCTGGGTGTCGTCCTTCTTCCATGGCAGCTTCACGCTGTAGAGCCTAGGTGATCGATGTTGCGAGACAAACGCGTGGTCGTCGCTTTCGGGTGGTCACCCCGGCGGACTCGGGATCCGCGGCTTCGCGCGGTGTATCGCGGATCCGTCCAGCGTCGATGTCGCGCTGCCGGGTCGGGTTCGGCCACTTACACTCCGTGCTCATGACCGGGAACGGCGCGAAGCGCGGTGGAGCACCCACGGGGCCGACGGCGGGATCCCGGTGCGGATCCTGATCGCGCCGGATTCGTTCGGTGACACCATGTCCGCAGTGGTCGCCGCGCGGGCGATCGCCCGGGGGTGGCGTGCGGCACGGCATGGGGACGAGCTCGTCGTGGCTCCGCAGTCGGATGGCGGACCCGGCTTCGTCGACGTGCTCGCCTCGCGGTTCGGGACCGTGATCGCCGAACCGGTGTCCGGTCCGCTCGGGGCGGGGGTCATCGCGCGATGGCTTCTCGACGACGCGTCGACCGCATACATCGAGTGCGCCCAGGCGTGCGGTCTGCACCAGCTGGGCGGGACGCCGACGCCGCGGACGGCGACGGCAGCCGATACCCGCGGAGTCGGCGAGCTCGTCGCGGCGGCGCTGGCGCGCGGGGCCGAGCGGATCGTGATCGGGCTCGGCGGCAGTGCGACCACCGATGGCGGCGCCGGCCTCGTGGCAGCCCTCGGCGGCGGCGACCGCGCCCGGGAGCGACTCCGGGGTGTGGATCTGGTGGTGGCGTCCGATGTGGAGAACCCGCTGCTCGGGCCGTCGGGAGCCGCCGCCGTCTTCGGTCCGCAGAAGGGCGCCGACCCGGAGACGGTCGAACTGCTCGAGACGCGCCTCGCCCACTGGGCACAGGTGTTGAGTGCGCTCGCCGACCGGGATGTCGCCGATGAGCCCGGCGCCGGCGCCGCGGGCGGGCTGGGTGCGGCGCTGCTCGCGCTCGGCGGTACCCGGGTGTCCGGTGCCACCGTCGTCGCGGAGGCGACCGGGCTGGCGGCCGAGGTGGCCGCGGCCGATGTCGTCGTCACCGGAGAGGGGAAGTTCGACGCCCAGACGCTCCGGGGCAAGGTGGTCGCCGCACTTCACGAGGCGGCCTCGACGATCGGCGCCCGGGGCGCGGGTGCGCCGACGATCGTCCTCGCGGGGCAGGTCGCACTTGGCCTCGACGAGATCCGAGCGGCCGGTGTCGCGGCCGCGTACGCGATCGTCGACATCGCCGGATCGGTCGAGGTCGCGATGAACGATGCGGAGAACCAGCTCGTCGCGCTCGCGACGTCGGTCGCATCCGACTTCCGGGCGGCGGACCGTCCGGGCTGACCTCGGCGTCGCGCCGTGCCGCCGAATCGGGTGCCGACCTCCCGGAAACGCCCGTCCGACTGGACGGGAATACCACGGGGAGGAGTACGGTTGTACGCACGGGCACACCGGTCGACCTCCCGGCGAGCGGGTGAACCCCGAACGACCGTGAGGGCACACCCCAACCACGGCATCGGGCCACGATGCACCGGGACCACACCACTTACAGGAGCATCCATGACCGTGCAGAACGAAACGGGCACAGCCACGAGCACCGGCGTCATCCTCAGCGACGCAGCCGCGTCGAAGGCCAAGGCGCTGCTCGACCAGGAGGGCCGCGACGACCTCGCGCTGCGTATCGCCGTACAGCCGGGTGGTTGCGCGGGTCTGCGATACCAGCTCTTCTTCGACGACCGCACTCTCGACGGCGACATCACCACCGATTTCGGTGGCGTCACCCTCGCCGTCGACCGCATGAGCGCCCCCTACGTGCAGGGTGCCACCATCGACTTCGTCGACACCATCGAGAAGCAGGGCTTCACCATCGACAACCCGAATGCCACCGGCAGTTGCGCCTGCGGCGATTCGTTCAACTGACGCCGTACACGTCAGCAATTTTCCGGTACCGGCCGCATCCCACTTGGGGTGCGGCCGGTGTCGTTTGCCGATGAGTGAGTAGCGTGGACACCTGTCTGCGTCATCACCTGTCCGGGTGAGGTGACCACCTGCTGGGTACATCCGTCGGGCAACCAATCGAAGGGTCGAGATCTCCAGTGGCAATCGTTGTGTGTGGGTCCATCGCAACCGACCATCTGATGAAGTTCCCGGGCAAGTTCTCCGAGCAGCTGCTCGGAGACCACCTCGAACACATCTCCCTCAGCTTTCTCGTGGAGGATCTCGTCGTTCGGCGCGGCGGTGTCGGCGGCAACATCTGCTACGCGATGGGTCAGCTCGGCGGTGCGCCCGTTCTGGTCGGCGCGGTCGGGTCCGACTTCCACGACTACCGCCAGTGGCTCGAAGCCAACGGGGTCGACTGCCGGGGCGTGCGGGTCTCGGAGACCCACCACACCGCCCGGTTCATGTGCACCACCGACGAGACGATGGCCCAGCTCGCCACGTTCTACGCCGGCGCGATGAGCGAGAGCCGCGAGATCGTGCTGTCCGAGGTCATCGCCGAGGTCGGGACGCCCGACCTCGTCCTCATCGGGGCCGACGATCCGGCCGGGATGATCCGCCACACCGAAGAGTGCCGGGCCGCCGGTATCCCGTTCGCGGCGGACCCGTCGCAGCAGCTGGCCCGCCTCGACGGGGAGCAGACCCGCACGCTCATCGACGGCGCCGCCTACCTGTTCACCAACGAGTACGAGTGGGGACTGCTGCGCCAGAAGGCCGGATTGTCCGAGGCGCAGGTCGCGGAGATGGTCGGCGTGCGCGTCACGACGCTCGGCAAGGACGGCGTCGAGATCGTCGACCGCGACGGCACGCGCATCCACGTCCCCGTCGTGCCGGAGACGGAGAAGGTCGACCCCACCGGTGTCGGCGACGGGTTCCGCGCCGGGTTCCTGTCCGCGCTGGCGCGCGGGCTCGACTTCGAGCGGGCCGCACAGGTCGGCTCGATGGTCGCGGTGCTCGTGCTGGAGACCGTCTCGACACAGGACTGGGCCTGGGACCCGGACTCGGCCCTGGCTCGGATCGAGGGCGCCTACGGCGCCGAGGCGGCCGCGGAGATCAAGGCGGCGTTCGCCGGCTGAGTCCGGTTCTCCGGGGTGGTGACGCGTCTGACGTTGCCACCCCCGCCCCGGCGTGAGACGTTGGAACGGAGTCCCGATCGAGGACTCCCGGACGAGGGGTGCTGTACCCGGTGTGCGACAAGACGGCCCGGAGGGAGCGTCATGTCGTGGATCGTTCTGATCGTGTCCGGTGTCCTGGAAGCCGTGTGGGCAACCGCGCTGGGCAAGTCGGAGGGTTTCAGCAAGCTGGGTCCGACGGCCGTGTTCGGGGTCGCGCTGGTCGCCAGCATGGTCGGACTGGCGTATGCGATGCGCGATCTGCCGGTCGGGACCGCCTATGCGGTGTGGGTCGGTATCGGCGCGGTGCTGACCGTCGTCTATGCGATGGCCACCGGTGAGGAACCGGTTTCGCTGCTCAAGGCGCTGTTCCTGGTGATGATCGTCGGCGGGGTCATCGGTCTCAAGCTCGCGCACTGATCCCGTCGCCACCGAAGCCGCCCCGGATTCGTGGGCGGCTTCGGTTGTCGGGGAATCAGACCCGCACGGGATAGGTGTGGTCGATGATCTCCGGAACGATCGTGCCCTCGACGAAGATGCCGTGCCAGACCATGAACATCAGGACCGTCCAGAGTCGACGGCTGTTGTCCACCACGCCTTCTCGGTGCTCGTTGAGCATCGCGACAACCGCGTCCTTGGCGAAGATGTGATCGGTCTGCGAATGCATGATCGTGTCGTGCGCCCAGTCGAACATCTCGGTGCCGGCCAGCCAGTGGCGGATGGGGACCGGGAAGCCGAGCTTCTTGCGATGCAGAACGTGCGCCGGGACGATCTGCTCCAGCGCCTTGCGCAACGCGTATTTTGTTGTGCCGTGCGCGATCTTCTCGTCGTGGGGGAGACCTTCGGCGATCGCGAAGACCTCCGGGTCGAGGAACGGCACCCGCAGCTCGAGCGAATTGGCCATGGTGATCTTGTCGGCCTTGACCAGGATGTCGCCGCGTAGCCACGTGAAGAGGTCGAGATGCTGCATCCGGGCCACCGGGTCCCAGCCCTGGCTCATCGCGTAGATCGGGGTGGTCACGTCGGTGTGGGTCCATTCGGGACGGTAGTCGCGCAGCACCGCGCGGAGCCGCGCGTCGTCGAAGCTGCGGGCGTTGCCGTAATAGCGCTCCTCAAGCGTGAGCGACCCGCGGTGCAGCAGGCTCTTGCCGCGGGTCCCCTCCGGAATCCGCTCGGACACCTTGCCCGCCGCACGACGCAGCGCACGGGGCAGCCGGTCGAACGCGGCGAGGGACAGCGGTTCCTTGTAGATCGTGTAGCCGCCGAACAACTCGTCGGCGCCCTCGCCGGACAGGACCACCTTGACGCGCTTGCGCGCCTCGGCGGCCACGAAGTACAGCGGGACGAGTGCCGGGTCGGCGACCGGATCGTCGAGGTACCAGACGATCGACGGGATCGACTCGATGAACTCCGACGGCCCGACGACCTTCACGACATGCCGAGCGCCGATCGCCTCCGCGGACTCGGCGGCGACGTCGACCTCCGAGTAGCCCTCGCGCTCGAAGCCGGTGGTGAAGGTGATGAGGTCGGGGTTGTGCCGGATCGCGAGCGCCGCGATGGCCGTCGAATCGATGCCGCCGGACAGGAACGACCCGACCGTGACGTCGGCGCGCATGTGCTTGGCGACCGAATCGGCGAGGACGTCGGCGATCTCGTCGTACCGCTTCTGCCGGGTGGCCTCGGTGACCGGGCGAACACCGAACTGCGGGGTGAAGTACCGCCGGATCGACAGGGGACTGCCCGGCGTGGCGGTCGCGTGGCAGCCCGACTCGAGCCGCCGGATCGACGCGTGGATCGTCTCGGGCTCCGGGACGTACTGCAGCACGGTGTAGTGCTCGATCGCGCGGGGATCGAGCTCGGTCGACAGCCCGACGCGTTCGATCAGCTCGAGCAGGCTCTTCTTCTCGCTGCCGAAGATCAGCCCGCCGGGGCCCGACGCCACGAACAGCGGCTTGATGCCGAACGGGTCGCGGGCGAGGAAGAGCGAGCGGTTCTCGGTGTCCCAGATCGCGAAGGCGAACATGCCGCGAAGCCGTTTGACCGCGTCGGGGCCCCAGTGGTGGAACGCTGCGACGATCGCCTCGCTGTCACCCTCGGTCCGGAACAGCACCCCCTCGTCCTTCGCCAGCTCGGCGCGGATCTCGAGGTAGTTGTAGATCTCGCCGTTGAACACCAGCGCGTAACGGTCGGGATTCTCGGGCGGGCCCCAGCGCAGCGGCTGATGCGAATGCTCGATGTCGATGATCGAGAGGCGATTGAACCCGAACACGATGTCGTCGTCGTGCCATGTACCGGGCTCGTCGGGTCCGCGATGCCGCATGCAGTGCGAGGCCACCGCCACCGGTTCGACGACATCGGCGGCCGTTCCGTCGGATGTCAGCAGGCCGAGCAGACCACACACGTCTCGTTCTCTCCGTTCAGTTGCCAGTCCACGCACGATTCCGACGCCGGGCCGGATCGCGTCCGAGTATGCCTGAAGCGGCGGGCGGAGTTTCTATGTGGCGCGGTGGGCCGTGCGAGCGAACGCGACTGTCGCGCGCGACCCGTGGGCGCCGGTGCGGGACCGAGGGAGGGGGACACGACGCCGATCGCGCCCCGATTCCGACAGCTTCCGCGGGTTGGTCTACGCTGCGTAGTACTAGGTGCAAGAATTGCTGTGTGTCCACGGCAAGACCTTGCCCCGTGCAGGTCATGTGGCATGCACTCACCTCGGCGCGAGGGCGCCGGTGAGCGAGCAGGAAGGCGTGAAATTGGCACACGGTGGACGGCCCCGAGCGAGGCGTGTCTCATCAGCGTCGCGGACGATGAAGCGACTCGGATTCGTCGCCGCTCTCGGCCTCGGCGCACTGCTGATGTCGGGTTGCAGCGCCAGTGAGGCGATGCGTTTCGGTTGGCCCGAGGGCGTCACGCCCGACGGCAAAGAGATGGTCGATCTGTGGACCTGGTCGGTCATCGCGGCGCTGGTCATGGGTGTCCTGGTCTGGGCGCTGATCTTCTGGACGATCACGTTCCACCGCGCGAACGACGCCAAGAAGGGCGTGTTCCCGCGCCAGACGGCATACAATGTGCCGCTGGAGCTCACCTACACGGCGATCCCGTTCGTCATCATCGCCGTGCTCTTCTACTTCACGGTCATCGTGCAGAACAACGTCGAGGGCAAGAACAACGACTCCAAGGTCGTCGTCGACGTCACCGCGTTCCAGTGGAACTGGAAGTTCGGCTACAACCAGGTCGAGTTCTCCGACGGCACCACCTACAACGGCTTCGAGCAGAACGGCAACCCGTTCGAGATCCAAGCGCAGACCGGTAGCGGCGCCGAGACCGAGCACGCCGGCAGCGACGAGGGCGGCGAGCACGGTGAGCTCCCCGGTCCGGCCGGTGGCCGTGACGACGACGTCCGCGACTACCTGAAGTTCGACCGCATCGAGACGGTCGGCTCGTCGTCGGAGATCCCGGTCCTGGTGCTGCCGACCGGCAAGCGCATCGAGTTCAACATCGCCTCGGCCGACGTCATCCACTCGTTCTGGGTGCCGGAATTCCTCTACAAGCGCGACGTCTTCCCGTTCCCCGAGCAGAACGCGACCGACCCGATTTTCCAGATCAAGTCGATCGACCGGACCGGCGCCTTCGTCGGCCGCTGTGCCGAGATGTGCGGTACGTACCACTCGATGATGAACTTCGAGGTCCGCGCCGTCTCGCCGGAGGACTTCGACAGCTACATCCGGTTCCGCGAGGCGAACCCCAGCGCCACCAACGCCGAAGCGCTCGCGTCGATCTGCCAGGCACCCGAAGCGGTGACCACGGTGCCGTTCGACACCCGCCGCGCGACCGACGGCTCCGTCGGTGCCACCGGTGATCCCGACAACCCGACCCTCGCCAACTGCACCAAGGAAGTGAGCTGACGATGAAGATCGAGGCACGCCTCTTCGAGATGCTGACCGCCTTCTTCTTTCTGACGGGCGTCGCATACACCCTCTTCACCGCGTTCACCAGCAAGGGCATCGAGTGGGTCGGCGTCGTCGGCCTGTTCTTCGCGGCCGGCCTGACGCTCATCGCGGGCACGTTCTTCCGGTTCGTCGCCCGGCGCGTCGAGATCCGTCCCGAGGACTACGAGGACGCCGAGGTCGAGGACGGCGCCGGGGAGCTGGGCTTCTTCAGCCCGCACTCCTGGTGGCCCATCCTGATCGCGCTCGGCGCCTCGACGTTTGCGGTCGGTTTCGCGACCGGCAACTTCTGGCTGGCGATCTTCGCGGCCGTCGTCATCATGGGCACCGCGGCGGGACTGGTCTTCGAGTACCACGTCGGCCCCGAGAAGCACTGAGCGACAGGCACTGACGCCGACGCCGCACGGCGCCGCGCACGCACCACGAGAGCGCCCCACCGGATCTCCGGTGGGGCGCTCTCGTGTCTTCGCCGAGCGACCCTCGGTGAGCGGTCAGGGACGCTCCCGGCCGACCGGCCGGAAGACCTTCAGGACGCGGTAGTCCACGCGGAAGTCGGCCTGCGAGAACGACTCCTCGACCTCGCCGTCGTGTGACACCGCGACGGGGCCGTCGACGGCGGTGAAGCGGAACTCGGGGACCTGCATCTCGTGGTAAAGGTGGGAGCGTTCGAGACGACCGAGCGCCAGTGAACCCAGGAGCCGCAGGGTCGCCCAGCGATGGCTCGTCTCGAGGATCCGTACGTCGAGAAGGCCGTCGTCGAGCCGGATGCGTCGCGACGGTAGGAACCCGGTGGGCTGGTAGATCGAGTTGCCGACGAGGAACAGCGACGCATCGAGTACACGGCCCTCCACCTCGATTCGGACGTGCGGATCTTTGCGGAGGACGTGGAGAACGGCCGCGGCGGTCGCGAGCGGCCGGCTGATGCGCCGCTGAAGGCGCCGGCGGACCCGGACGAAGTCGGGGTGCGCGCCGATGCTCGCGGTGTTGAGGATCAGGCGGGAGTCGTTGAGCCACATCGCGTCGACACGGGACGCCGAACCCGAACGGATCGCGTCGATCGTGGTGTCCACCGTGCCGCAACCGATGTCGCGCGCGAAGTGGTTGAACGTGCCGGCCGGGAAGACCGCGACGGGGATGTCGGCGGCGAGCGCAGGAGCGGCGGCACATGCCACGGTGCCGTCGCCGCCGGCCACCCCCAGGATCTCCGCGCGGGCCGCCACGTCGGCGAAAACGGTTGCCATGTCGTCGGTGTCGTCGAGCTCGATGATCTCGGCGGCCGGCAGCCCGGTGCGGATCGCCTCCACCACGCGGCGACCCCGTCCGTCCGCGGAGCCCGGGTTCACGACGACGACCAGCCCGGTTCCGGCGGGGTTGGGTCCCAGGTCGACGACGGACGGGGCGGCCAGGGACAGCGACGGTTCGGTGATGGGCGGCACGACACGGGCACCGATGGTGGCGATGACGGCGCCGATGCCGAGCCCCGCGACCACGTCGCCGGGGTAGTGTGCCCCGGTCGCCACCCGGGACAGCCCGACGAGCCCGGCCAGTGCCGACAACAACAGACCCGCGGACGGATTCTCGACGGCCACACCGACGGCGAAGGCGGCAGCACTGGCCGAGTGTCCGGACGGCAGAGAGTTCGACGTCGGGCGTCGACGACCCCGCCGGGACAACGGGATCAGTCCGTGGGAGGGCCGCGAGCGGTTGCGGATCCGCTTCGCCCCCTGGTTGGTGACCAGACTCGTCACGGCGAGCGAGACCAGTCCGCGTGCGGCACCGCGCTGCAGCGAGGGACGGCCGGACACGGCGAGCCCGGCAGCGATCGCCATCCACAGCTTCGAATGGTCGGCGGCCCGGGTGAGTATCGGCATCGTCACGTCGAGGAGCGGGCTCGGGGACCGGGCGATCGAATCGTAGATCTCGGCATCGAGAGTGCCCATCCCGCGGGTGATCTGGGACAGACCGCAACTTCGGGGAGGTGACCGGTGCATGGGGTACACCGTGCCACATCGGACCCGGGCCGGCAGCCACCCCCGGGGGAGGGGAGTGGTGTCGGTCGTCGACGTGAGCCACTATGCACAACGAACCGCGGGCCGTCGCGCACCAGATGGTGCTCGACGGCCCGCGGTGGGTCGTGCGACCTCGTGTGACTACTCGCCGAAGGGGTTGCCGCCCTTGGCCTGCAGCTCGCGAAGGGCCTTACGCTCGCCGGCCTCGATCTCGTGCTCGAGTTCGACGTTGCGCAGCTGCTCCTCCGGCGGATCCGCCGTGAGGATCGAACCGGTACCCGGGGCACCGGCGGAGCCGAGCTTGTTCATCCGCTTGGGCAGTGCCGCACCCTCGTAGGGGAGCGGGATCGGGTGACCATGGCTGTCGACCGGGCCGAGCGGCTGGTGGACCTCGATGTACTCACCCTGCGGCAGCCGCTTGATGATGCCGGTCTCGATGCCGTGTGCCAGGACCTCGCGGTCACTGCGCTGCAGCGAGAGCGCCCAGCGGTAGGCGATGAAGTAGACCAGCGGCGGCAGGACGATCAGACCGATGCGCCCGATCCAGGTGGTCGCGTTCAGCGAGATGTGGAACTTGAACGCGATGATGTCGTTCATACATGCGATCGTCAGCAGGATGTAGAACGAGACCGCCATGGAGCCGATCGCCGTCCGCACCGGGGTGTCGCGGGGACGCTGCAGCAGGTTGTGGTGCGCGTCGTCGCCGGTGAGCTTCTTCTCGATCCATGGGTAGGCGAACATCAGGCCGAAGATGATGGTCATGATCAGCACGACCCAGTTCGACATCGGCACCGTGTAGTTGCCCAGGTAGAGCTCCCATGCCGGGAACAGACGTATCAGACCGTCGGTCCACATCATGTAGATGTCCGGCTGAGATCCGGCCGACACCTGTGCCGGGTTGTACGGACCGATGTTCCAGACCGGGTTGATCTGGAAGACGCCCGACATGATCGCCAGGACGCCGGTGACGAAGGCGAACATCGCGCCGGCCTTGGCGGCGAAGACCGGCATGATGCGGACGCCGACGACGTTCTTCTCGGTGCGGCCGGGGCCGGGGAACTGCGTGTGCTTCTGGTACCAGACCAGCGCGAGGTGTGCGCCGATCAGAGCCAGGATGATTCCCGGGAAGAGCAGGATGTGCAGCACGTAGAGGCGCGGGATGATGATGACGCCGGGGAAGTCGCCGCCGAACAGTGCCCAGTGAATCCAGGTGCCGACGACCGGGATGCCGAGGACGATGCCACTCATGGCGGCGCGGACGCCGGTGCCCGACAGGAGGTCGTCGGGGAGCGAGTAACCGAAGAAGCCCTCGAACATCGCCAGGATCAGCAGGAGACAACCGATGATCCAGTTGGCCTCACGCGGACGTCGGAACGCACCGGTGAAGAAGATGCGCATCATGTGGATGATGATCGACGCGGCGAACAGCAGTGCCGCCCAGTGGTGGATCTGACGGACGAAGAGACCGCCGCGCACCTCGAACGAGATGTTCAGCGTCGTCTCGTACGCCTTGGTCATCATCACGCCGTTCAGCGGCTGGTAGGCGCCGTCGTACACCACGCGCGTCATCGACGGATCGAAGAACAGCGACAGGTAGACGCCCGACACCAGCAGGATGATGAAGCTGTACAGCGCGATCTCACCCAGCATGAAGGACCAGTGGGTGGGGAAGACCTTGTTGATCTGGCGACGCATGCCCGCGGCGAGGTGATACCGCGAGTCCACTTCTTCGGCTTGAGTGCCGAGGCGTTCGGCGATGCTCATGACTTACGCTCCCAGAATGCCGGACCGACGGGCTCGATGAAGTCGCCTGCGGCAACGAGGTAGCCCTCGTTGTTCACCGTGATCGGCAGCTGTGCCAGCGCACGTGCGGCCGGTCCGAAGATGGGCTTGGCGTACTCGAGCGCATCGAACTGCGACTGATGGCAGGGACACAGGATGCGGTTGCTCCGCTGCTCGTAGAGCGAGGCGGGGCAGCCGAGGTGGCTGCAGACCTTGGTGTAGGCGAAGTAGTCACCGTAGTTGAAGCTCTCCTGACCCTTGCGCTTGACCGCACGGGCCGCATCCTCGGGACGCAGACGGATGAGCATGACGGGGTTGCGGACCTGGTGCAGGCCCTCCTCCAGCAGATGGCGGGAGTGCTCGGACTCGCCGAACCCGTCCGAACGACGCCACGGGAACACGGTTTCCATACCGCCGGCGTCGAGATCTTCCGGCCGGACCAGGGCGACCTGGAACGGGTTGCCGGTGTCACGCCGCAGGTAGATGGTCTCGTTGGGCGCTTCCGGCGGGTTGTAGATCGGCGACCATCCCGAATGCCACAGCGGCGAGTCGGGGCCCTCGGCCCACGGGTTCTTGATGAAGCCCCCGAGGAAGGCCACGAGTCCGGTGACCGCGAAGGCGCCGAGACCGAAACCGGCGGAGCCGATGATCATCTTGCGACGACCCAGGGTGGACGTGGCGCCGGTGTCCTGGAGCAGACCGACGATCGTCTTCTTGTCGACCTCGGTCGATCCACCGTCGTGACGATCCTGAACCGAGATCTCGGCCGGGATGAACTTCTTGGTGATGAGGATCAGCGCGACGCCGATGGCGAACACCGACAGGCCGAACGTCACGCCGAGGAGCGGCGTGTTGAACGTGTACCACCAGTAGTTCGGATCGTCCGGGAGGGCGAATTCCCAGTGGTTGAACAGGAAGATCCCGAGGCACGCGAGGGCGGACACGCCGGCCACGGTGAACCAGATGGCCACCTGACGCTCGGCGCGCTTCTCGACCTTGGTGCCCGGCACCGAGTAACGCTCGGACCGGTGGATGATCTCGACGCCGTCGAGATTGGTGCCGAGTTTGACGAGCTCATCGGTGCTCATCTGTTCGAGTTCGTCCCGCGACGGGACGTCTTTGTCGTTCGCGCTCATGCTCGAGATCCCATCCACATGGCGCCGGCGACGATGGCGATGACGCCGACGAACCACATGACCATGCCTTCACTGACCGGGCCGAAACCACCGAGGCCCAGACCACCACTGGGCTTGGCCTCGCTCACGTACTTGACGTAGGCGATCACGTCCCGCTTCTCTTCCGGATCGAGCTGACGGTTCGAGAACTTGGGCATGTTCTGCGGACCGGTCAGCATCGCGGTGTAGATCTGCGCCTCGTTCACCCCGTCGAGGTTCGGCGCGAACTTGCCCGAGGACAGTGCGCCACCGCGACCGGTGAAGTTGTGGCACGACGCGCAGTTCAATCGGAACAGCTCACTGCCGCGTCCGATGCTGTCGCCGCGCAGTGACTCCATCGCGACGGTGCCGTCGGCATTGCGCGGCACCTGCGGTCCGCCACCCTCGGCCTGGATGTAGGCGCCGAGCTGGTCGATCTGCTCGGTGGTGAACTTGGCCGGCTTGCGCTGGGCCTGCGCCTCACCACGCGCCGCCGGCATACGTCCGGTCGACACCTGGAAGTACACGGCGGCGTCGCCGACACCGAGAAGTGCGGGACCGCGCTCGGGCACGCCCTGGAGGTTCGCGCCGTGGCAGGTGATGCACGAGGTCTCGTAGAGCTTGCGACCGTCGTCGATCATCGCGGCGTTGCTCTCGTCGGCGACCGCGACCTGCGGCTCGGGGGTCAGCACCGAGGCGAGCACACCCGCCATGACGAGGCCGGCCAGCAGCACGATGGTGCCGCCTGCGCGCCGACGGAGCTTGCGTCGGGCCTTGGCGCGGCGGCCGGCGTCGCGTGCAGCGGAGCGTCGGGCCGAGGCATCGGGTCCGACCTCGGTGCCGCTATCCGACGGACGCGGTGGAGATGAACTCATCTGTGACTCTCTACTAAGCGGGACGGACTGTTGTTAGATCGAGCTGCGCTCGGTCGTGGTGGAACGGGCCGGCGTCATCGGATGAAGTAGATCGTGACGAACAGCCCGATCCACACGATGTCGACGAAATGCCAGTAGTAGGAGACGACGATGGCCGCGGTTGCCTGCGCCGGCGTGAACTTCGACAGCTTGGTCCGGATGAGCAGATACACGAACGCGATCAGACCGCCGATCACGTGGAGGCCGTGGAACCCGGTCGTCATGTAGAAGACCGAGCCGTACGCATCCGACGCGAGGGTCGTGCCGTGGCCGACCAGCACGGTGTACTCGTACGCCTGCCCGATCACGAAGATCGTTCCCATGATGAGGGTGATGACGTACCAGCGGCGGAGGCCGAAGACGTCACCGCGCTCGGCGGCGAAGACACCCATCTGGCACGTCACCGACGACAGGATGAGAATCGTCGTCACCGGGATGGCGAGGGCGAGATTCAGCTCGGTCGGTGGCGGCGGCCAGCCGACGGCGGAGTTGGCACGGGCGACGAAATACATCGCGAAGAGGCCAGCGAAGAACATGAGCTCACTGGACAGCCACACGATCGTGCCGACGCTGACCATGTTGGGCCGGTTCAGCGAGTGCACGCGCGAGGTGATGGCTGTTCCTGAGGTACCTACAGCGCTTGTCACAAGTGAAGTATGACGGTTCGTAGTAAGCCGTGGCCACCCGGGTCGGAAATTGCCCCCGACTATTTCTCTCGTCGCAGGTCCGGGCCCGAATCGGGTGACCCTCGGCGTGTCCGGGAAGGGTGTGGCGGACGCCCGGCTCGCTACCGTGTGTTCATGTCCAGTTCGGCGCCGCCCGGCCCCGTGATCTCAACGGCCGAGTCGTCGAGCAGGGTCGCCTGGCGCGGCTCCGCTCACGGCTGCGCCCGCGTGCCGGCGCCGGTCCGCTGACGCTGCATGAGCGGGTGGAGGTGGTGGCCCGTTCCGACGACGATGCCATCGCGAGTTCGGTGGCGCTCGACGCGTCGTCGTGGCGAGCCGCGGACGAGGTGATCCTCCGGCATGTCGTCGAGGTGCCCTCCGACCGGCGGGCCGACGCGGCCGCGGTGGCCGCGCTCGACGGTTACGAGTCCGTCGACGACGAACGCTGGGGGCCGAGGCCGGCGCCGCGCGACGATCGGCTCGTGGTCCTGGTCCTGGCGCGGGTCCAGTTGCTCGACGCGATGCATCTGTCGCAGGAACGGTCCCGGATGGCGAGCCTCGGTTCGCGGCACGGCGGATTCGCACGCGAGTGGGCCGTCCTCCAGCGTCCGCCGCTCTGAACACGAATATGCTGACTCCCCGTGAGCACCGCACAGTCTGACTTCAGCTGGCCGCAGATCCTCGGCAAGGTCACCGATCGCCTCGACCTCGACGCCGACGAGGCGGCGTGGGCGATGAACGAGATCATGACCGACAGTGCGACCGGAGCCCAGATCGCCGCGTTCGGCGTCGGCGTGAAGATGAAAGGTGCCGCACCGGCGGAGCTCCTCGGGTTGTCCCGCGCGATGCTCGACCACGCGACGCTCGTGGACGTCACTCGCCCGGCCGTCGACGTCGTGGGGACCGGCGGCGACCGGTCGCACACGGTGAACATCTCCACGATGACGTCGATCGTGATCGCTGCGTCGGGCGTCGCGGTGGTCAAGCACGGCAACCGTGCGGCGTCGTCGAAGAGCGGCGGTGCCGATGTGCTGGAGGCGCTCGGCGTCGACATCTCCCTCGACGCCGCCGCGGTCGCGCAGTGCGTGTCGGAACTAGGGATCGGCTTCTGCTTCGCGCCGGTGTTCCATCCGGCGTTCCGCTTCACCGGTCCGCCGCGCAAGGAGATCGGCATCCCGACGGTCTTCAACGTGCTGGGGCCGCTGACCAATCCGGCGACACCCAGCCGGGGGCTGATCGGCTGCGCCTTCGCGGACCTGGCGCCGGTTCTGGCGCGGGCTTTCGCCGAGCGCGGCGGCTCCGCGCTGGTGGTCCGCGGCGACGACGGTCTCGACGAACTGACGACCACCACCACGTCGACGGTCTGGCAGGTCGTCGCCGGGCAGGTGAACGAACTCACCGTCGACCCGACGGATCTGGGGATCGCGCGCGTGGAACTCTCCGCGCTGCAGGGGGGAGATGCGACGGTCAACGCCGCGATCGCCCGCGAGTTGCTGGCCGGGACCACGGGCCCGGTCCGGGACGCGGTGCTGCTGAACTCGGCCGGCGCCATCGTCGCGTTCGAGCAGGAGGCGCCGATGAGCTCGGCGGAACTGACCGATGCCCTCGGCGCCGCGAAGGAGCGGGCGGCCGATGCGATCGACAACGGTGCCGCCGCCGACCTGCTGCAGCGGTGGGCCGAGCTCAGCGGCCGGCTCGCCGCGCCCGCCTGACGGTCACGCTGCCCCGAAATCCTTGTGGGGCGCAGTGTTCGGCGGGTCAGTTCTCGCCGATGGAGAAACCGCCCTCGACGTCGGAGCTGGAGTAGCTGCGGAACGCGATGTGTGTCGCGCTCTTGAGAACCCCGGGTAGCCGGTTGATCTGGCCGGTGACGACCGTCGCGATCTGTTCGTGGTCACGGACCCGGATCTTCGCGATCAGATCGACGTCGCCCGCACAGGAGTACACCTCTTCGACCCCGGGGATGTCGGCGACGGCCTGGGCGGTCTCCGGGATCCGGTGGATGTCGGCCTGGATGAGGACGATGGCGGTGATCATGTCGCCAGCCTAGTGGTGCGTGGCCCTCAGCTCGCCTGCCGTGTGCGAGAGTCGGCGACGGGTCTGGCCGCACGTGCGTCGTGCGCCGACTGCGACCACCCGAGCCGGCGTTCGGCGGAGCCGGCGGGCAGGGCGACCGGCTCACTCGTCGACACGATGCGCGCGCCCGGTTCGGTCATCCAGCGGTACACGAGGCCGACCTCCTCGGCCGGCGCGCCCCGCAGCGGACCGGGGCCCGGTAACACGGTCTCCGCGGCCGCGACGAGCGCGTCGACGACGGGCATGGGCGAGACTCCGCGTCGAGCGCGCCCGGCGGCGGCGAGCCGTCCGTACCGGATGACCGCGAACTGCCAGCCGCGTTCACCGTCGGGCCGGGCGACCACGATCTCGGCGATCGCGCACAGCGCGGCCAGTCGCTGGCAGCGGGCGAGGGCGTCGATCGTGAGCGCGAGACGGTCCCGATGCCGCGCCGCGGTCTCGAACATGTGGGCCTGGGCAAGGTCGGTGAGGCGCGCGGTGAGGCCGTCGAGGAGTTCGTCGGCCTCACCTCGCATGAGCCGGCGGGCCGCGGTGACCCGGGGAGAGTAGTCCGGCACCGTCTGCGGCTGCGCCGTGGCCGCCCGGCAGGACCCCGGCCGCCGCCTCCCATCGGCCTCGGGACACCAGTGGTAGCCCGTCGCGCCGAGCCGTGTCGTGCACGTGCGCAGACCGGCGGCCGCCGAGATCACGTCGGCGACGGTCGCCGCGTTGTTGCGGTTGCCCACCGGGCCGATCGACTCGTCGGTGGGTGTTCGGCTGACCTTGAGCCGGGGGAAGCGTTCCTCGGTCAGGGTCACCCACCAACCCTTGTGCGGCTGGGTCGATCGTCGGTTGTACGCCGGTGCGTGCGCGCCGAGGAGCCGGAGTTCGCGGACGGCGGCCTCCAGGGCGTGGGAACACTCCACGACGTCGACCCGTTGGGCGAGGAGCACCATCTCCGCGATGCGGCGGCGCGGGTCGTTGCCACTGAAGTACGACCGGACCCGGCGGCGGAGGTCCACCGCGGTGCCCACGTAGAGGACCTCGTTCGACGGGCCGCGGAACAGGTACACCCCGGGACGGGCCGGGACATGGTCGGCGAGTGCGCGTTTGGCGCGCAGGCGCGGGTCGGTCTTCGGGAGATACGACGTCAGGTCGCCGACTGTCGCGATGCCCTGATTGCCGACGCGCTCGAGGAGCCGGTGGAAGACCTCCACCGTGGCGCGCGCATCGTCGAGCGCCCGGTGGGTGGGCCGCACGGAGACGTCGAACAGGTCGGCGAGCGCGCTGAGCTTGACCGTCGGCGCCTCGTCACGGCTGAGGATGCGCCGGGCCATGGTCACCGTGCACAGGCTGAGGCTGAACGTCCACGGCAGGTGGAGCCGGATCGCGTTCTGCCGGAGGAAACCCATGTCGAAACGAGCGTTGTGGGCCACCAGGATCGAGCCGCGGGCGAACTCGAAGAACGACGGCAGCACCGACTCGATCCGGGGGGCGTCGGTCAGCATCGCGGTGGTGATGCCGGTGAGGGTCACGATCTGCGGGGGGATCGGCCGGCCGGGGTCGACCAGCGTGGCGAACTCGCCGACCACCTCGCCGCCGCGGATCTTGACCGCGCCGATCTCGGTGATCCGGTCGCGGACCGGGTCTGACCCGGTGGTCTCGAGGTCGACGACGACGAGGGTCGTCTCGAAGAGCGACCGGTCGCTGAACTCGTTCGACGTCTCACCCGTGGCCCCCTGGTCGGCGGCCTCCAGGTCGGCGAAGGTGAGCTGCCCCGCGGGCGAGCCGTCCACGCTGGTCTGCGTCACCCGGCGAACACTAGTTCGATCCACCGACATCGCGACCGCGACGCTCCGACATCGTGTCGTGTGACCCGTGTGACTGCTGTGTCGATCGCTGTTCGACGGACTTGTCGGTGGGCGCCCCTAGTCTCCACCTGGACGTGAGAAATGCGGTCTTCTCACGGTCACACCGACCCGTAACGGGGCCGACGCGGCCCGCCCTCGCCAGATGAGATGGAGATCACATTATGTACGTCGATTGTGCGCGCTGCCCGGCTCGTCCCGTCGCTTGCGACGGGTGCATGATGACAGTGCTGTTTGGTGGTCCGAGCTGGGACGATATGCCGCACGAAGGTGGAGTTTCGGTAACGGCGGCCACCTCGGACGCGGATGCCGAACTGGACCTCGCCATCGACGTTCTGCAGGCTGCTGCAATGGTGACCAGCGCCGCTGCACGATCTGCAAGATCCGCCAAAACCGCAGTTCAGGTGCCGGATCGACGCGCCTCTGTGACCGTCCTCAGGGCAGGCTGAGAAGCGGCCGAGGTTTGGCTGTCTGTCGCCTGGTGGACAGAGCGCATCCGATTTCGTAACCTTTCTGAGACCTTTGCGGAGCGTCCCGCTTCAACAGAAGTGGTCCGCAGTAGTCACCGCTCAATCGCCCTCGCGGGCGAACCGGGGAACCACAACCTTCGGACGGGCTCGTCGGAGCGCATCACCACTGATGCGACTCGGTCGAAGCCGATCCGAATCGGGGTGAATCGCGTTGCCACGCATGAGTGTCCAGTGGATACCTCATGCGCGAAAAACGTGTAGGGCCACTCTTCCGGCCCGAACCCGACAGCTAACTCGGTCGGCGGTAGAGGAAGATCTGAAGGAGAACTCGCTTCGTGGCCAAACATCGTTTGGAACAGCCCAATCGTGGCAGCACGGTCGCCAAGAAGGCGGTGATCGCTGGATCGATCACACTCGGTTCGCTCGCCGCAGCCGCCGGCCCTGCTCTCGCCGCCCCGGTCCACACCCCGCTGGGCACTTTCGAGATCCCGGCCCTGCCCGGCGCGAAGGCCCCGGAGGCCAAGCCCGCGCCTGAGGCCACGCCGGTGAAGAAGTCGCCCGCCGCCACGGTCGAGATCCCCAACCTGGGGCAGTTCACCGTGCCGGGTATCGCGCCGGAGCAGATCCCGCAGCAGTTCCGCCCGCAGGGTGGCGGCGCGCCCCTGGGCCAGCCGCAGCTGACCGCCGGTCAGAAGGCGGTGAAGGCCGCCGAGAGCAAGATCGGTGCGCCGTACTCCTACGGCTCCGCCGGCCCCAACGCATTCGACTGCTCGGGCCTCGTCTACTGGTCCTACAAGCAGGCCGGCAAGAACATCCCGCGCGACAGCTACGGCCAGCTCGGCGGCGGACGCGCGGTGTCGTACTCCGAGGCCAAGCCCGGCGACGTCATGATCTTCAACGGTGGCGGCCACGCCGGCATCTACGTCGGCAACGGTCAGTTCGTCCACTCGTCCAACTACGGCACGCCGGTCAAGCGCGACGCCGTCAAGGAGTGGACCCTGACGGGCATCCGTCGGTACTGACGACAACTGAACACGAACAGACTGAGCACGAAGGTCTCTGGACGGGCGGATCGCGTGGATTGCGATCCGCCCGAACCAGTCCCGGGGGCCGGTCGGCCGCCTAGGGTGGTCGGCGGGACGCGGGGTACGGGTGCAGGGGCCCGGGATGCTCAGGGATCGACGAGCACACACGAGGGAGTGAGTAGACCGTGCTGATCGGGGAGGGGCGTGGTCGCGCGACGCGGCCGAGGATGCGTTCGGGTCCGCTGATGGTGGCGCTCTGTGTCCTGTCGGCGTTCGCCGTTCTGGCACCGACCGTCGCCGGCGGCGTCGGGGACGCCCGTGCGGTGCCCGCGCGCTCGGCCGATCAGCTGCTCGACCGCTACAAGCAACTGGGCATCGACGCGGAGAAGACCACCGAGGCGATGCACAACGCCAAGATCGAGTACGACAAGCAGCGCGGCATCGTGGCGGCGGCCAAGAAAGCCGCGGCCGAGGCGCAGCAGACGCTGGACACCAGCCGCGCCCAGCTCGCCGTGCACCAGAACCGAGTCGACGCGATCGTCCGCGCCAGCTATCAGGGCGCGCGGGTCAGCGGGCTGTACGCCGTGATGGTCAGCGACTCCCCGCAGGCGCTCCTGGACCAGATGTCGGGTCTCGACATGATCTCGCGTCAGGCGTCGGTGGACCTGACCGCGATCAAGAAGGTACGGGCCAGGACCGCCATCGCGAAGAAGGATGCCGAGCGCACGGCGGTGGCCGCCTCCGAGGCGGTCTCCCGCGCCGAACGGGTCCGTGGTGACCTTCAGACGAAGCAAGCCGACCTGCAGCTCCAGGCGATCCAGATCCGGTCGATCTACAAGTCGATGACCGGCAAGCAGTTGGCGGCTCTGCGCGGTCCGACCTTCGACTTCGATCCGCGACTGGTGCCCAAGGGCACCGCCGCCGGACTGATCGCCACCCACGCCGCGCTCACCCGGATCGGTGACCCCTACGTGTGGGGCGCCACCGGACCGAATTCGTTCGACTGCTCGGGACTCATGGTGTGGGCGTTCCGGCAGGCCGGCAAGACCATCCCGCGATCGAGTCAGGCGCAGATGGCCGGCGGTCAGCCGGTCGAGAAGAACGATCTCAAGCCCGGTGACCTGGTCATCTACTATCCCGATGCCCATCACGTCGGTATGTACGTCGGTGACGGCTATGTCATCCACGCCTCGACCTTCGGCGTTCCGGTCAAGGTCGAGCCGCTCGACGAGGCCGGACCGTACAACTCTGCCCGCCGGTTCTAGTCCCACCGGTGACCTCACCGCGCGGGCGCGCCGGCCTCGTCTCGGCCGTGGTCGTTCTGGTCATCGCAGTTGCCACCGCGTGCGGCACGGTCGATGTGCCCGGCGGGCCCGGCTCGTCCGCCGCGCCCGTGTCGTCGAGCACCGCGGTCAACGTCTACGAGCGTGATCGAGCGGCGGGCGTGACGCGGTTGCTTGACGCGCTCACCGAAGCGGTGCGTTCCGGGGATGTGCGGGCGATCGGCACCCTCGTCGACACCGCTGCCACCCCGGCGTTCAAGGACAGATTCGTCACGGCCGCCGCGGGTTTCGCGCCCAGCCGGTTCACGCCGCGGAACGGTCGCAGCGGCACCCTGCGGTTTGCACGGTTCGGTTATCAGCTTGCGCCCACCGAAGAGGCGGAGGTGCTCGTACCCGGTGAGTTGCAGGAGCTCCTCGATGCCGGGGGAGTTCGGACTCGTGGGTCGCTCCGGTGGAGTTGCGCTATGCGCTCGGCGGTGAGGGGGTCCCGGGAGTCGACGAGGCCGAGGTGGTCGTCGGCACCCAGTTCGTGGTCGCCCGCCACGGCGAGGCCTGGCGCCTCGTCGGAGACGCCACGGCCCTGGGAGGAGAACCCGCACCCACTCAGATGTGGGAGCTGCCCGGACTCCAGGTGGCCGACACCGCGACCGCAGGCGGCACGTCGGTGGTCGCCTCGTATCCCCGAACGTCTTCGACGGTGGCGACGCTGCAGCGGGAGCTGCCCGGGGCGGTGGATGCCGTCAGTGACTTCTGGGGCGACGACTGGGATCGCCGCGCCGTCGTGGTCGCCACGGCGACCGACGACGAGTTCGCCGCACTCGTACCCGAGGGCCGAGCGGCGACCGGGACCGCGGCGGCCGCGACCGTGTTCAGCAGCCTCGACCTGGTCCAGCGCACCGCGACCGGACAGCGCATCATCCTGACCCCGGCGGCCCGGGAACTCGCCGCACCGACGCTCGCGGTGGTTCTCCGGCACGAGTTGACCCATGTCGCGGCCCGCGTTCACACCGCGCTCGACGCGCCGCTCTGGATCACCGAGGGCGTGGCCGAATACGTCGGGCGCAAAGGGACTCACACGAGGATCGCGGATGCCGCACCCGACCTGATCGCGTCCGTGCGTGCCGGTCGAGTTCCGACCGGGCCACCCGCCGACACCGACTTCGCGATGGACGGTCAGACTTCACAGGTGGCTTATCAGAGTGCGTGGTCGCTGGCCGCCTACGTCGCCGATCGATTCGACGAGGCGCGGCTGAAGAAGATGTACATGGGGGTCGCGGCGTCGGCCCTGCCCGCGGCGCAGGACACGGCGATCGCCTCGAGTCTCGGGCTGACGCGTGCCGAACTGGTCGCGGGGTGGCAGCGGTGGCTCGAAGTGCAGGCCCGTTGATGTCTCGAACGTTGTTGCTCACCAACGACTTTCCGCCCCGTCCGGGCGGGATCCAGTCCTACCTGCAGAATCTGGTGGACCTGCTGCCGCCGGAGGACGTGGTCGTCTACGCGCCGCGCTGGCGTGGTGACTCGCACGAGAAGTTCGACGCGGCCGCCCCGTATCGGGTGTACCGGCACCCGACGACGCTCATGCTCCCCACCCCGTTCGTGGCGCGGCGTGCCGCGGAGATCGTGCGCCGCGAACAGATCTCGACGGTGTGGTTCGGCGCGGCCGCGCCGCTGGCCGTGCTGGCGCCGGCGTTGCGTCGCGCGGGCGCCCAGCGGATCATCGCCAGCACGCACGGTCACGAGGTCGGGTGGTCGATGCTGCCGGGCGCGCGGCAGGTGCTCGGGCACATCGGCCGCCACACCGATGTGATCACCTTCGTCAGCCGATACACCCGCGGCCGGTTCGCGTCGGCCTTCGGCGCCCGCGCGGGCCTGGAACACCTGCCCCCCGGCGTCGACACCGAGCGGTTCGCCCCGGATCCGGTGCTGCGACAGCGATTTCGCGAACATCTCGACCTAGGGGAGCGTCCGACGATCCTCTGCCTGTCGCGGCTGGTGCCCCGTAAGGGCCAGGATGTGTTGATCCGCGCCCTGCCGCTGATCCGACGCACCATCCCCGACGCGACGCTGGTCATCGTCGGCGGTGGTCCCTACGGGAAGACCCTGCGCGACCTCGCGGCCGACACGGGCGTGGCCGACCATGTGATCTTCACCGGCTCGGTGCCCGCCGACGACCTCGCGGCGTACCACAACATCGCGGACGTCTTCGCGATGCCGTCCCGGACGAGGGGCGCGGCCTGGACGTCGAGGGCCTGGGGATCGTCTACCTGGAGGCGTCGGCGTCGGGGGTGCCCGTGGTCGCCGGGTTGTCCGGTGGCGCGCCGGAGACCATCGAGGAGGGGGTCACCGGCACCGCCGTCGACGGCACCGATGTCGACGCGGTCGCCCTGGCGATCCTGGCGATCCTCGGTGATCGCGCGGCCGCGGCCGAGATGGGCCGGGCCGGACGGCGTTACGTCGTCGAGAACTGGCAGTGGAGCCAGATGGCGGCCCGCCTGCGCCAGTTGCTCTGAAGAGCAACCGGCGCCGGCGGGGAGCTCACCGCTGGTAGATCGCCTCGATGTCGCCGGCGAACTTCTCCACGACGACGTTGCGCTTGACCTTGAGCGTCGGCGTCATCTCGCCGGTCTCCTCGGTGAAGTCGGTCGGCAGGATGCGGAACTTCTTGATGGCCTCTGAATGCGACACCGTCTTGTTGGCGAGGTCGACGGCCGACTGGACCTCGGCGCGCAGGTCGGTGTCGTCGGCGAGGTCGGCGACCGTCGCGGACGCGGGCTTGCCGGTGCGCTCCTTCCACGCCGGGAACGCCTCGGGATCGATCGTGATCAGGGCGGCCACAAACGGTTTCGCGTCGCCGACGACGGTGGCCTGCGAGATCAGGGCGTTGGCGCGGATGACGTCCTCGAGTCCGGCGGGGGAGACGTTCTTGCCGCCGGCGGTCACGATCAGTTCCTTCTTGCGGCCGGTGATGGTGATGAACCCATCGGCATCCACGGTGCCGAGGTCGCCGGTATGGAACCAGCCGTCGATCACGGCCGATGCGGTGGCCTCCGGGTTCTGCCAGTACTCGGTGAAGACGACACCGCCGTGCAGCAGCACCTCTCCGTCATCGCCGATCCGAACAGCATTGCCCGACAACGGCTTCCCGACACTGCCGATCTTCGACGCCGACGGGGTGTTCACGCTGAAGGCCGCCGTGGTCTCGGTCAGGCCGTACCCCTCGTAGACGGGCACACCGACGCCGGAGAAGAAGTGACCCAGGCGGGCGCCGAGCGGCGCGCCACCGGAGATCGCCATCTGGCACTCGCCACCGAGGGCGGCCCGGAGCTTCTTGTAGACGAGCGCGTCGAAGACGCCGTGCTTGACTTTCAGCGCGAGACCGACCTGCCCCTTCTCCGTCGCCTGCGAGTAGGCGATCGCGGTCTCGGACGCGGCGTCGAAGATCTTTCCCTTGCCGCCGTCGTGGGCCTTCTGCCGGGCGGTGTTGTACACCTTCTCGAACACGCGCGGCACGGACAGGATGAGCGACGGTTTGAAGACGGCGAACTCGTCCACCAGGTTCGGGATGTCGCTGGTGTGTCCCACCTCGATGCCTGCCTCGATGGCGACGAGCGTGATGGCCCGGGCGAGCACGTGGGCGAGGGGAAGGAACATCAGCAGACGCTTCTCGTCGCGGGCGATGACCTGATCGAGGAGGTCGCCGGCGAGGACCGCCCGCACCTCCGACAGCATGTTGGCGTGGGTGAGTTCGCAGCCCTTGGGCCGTCCGGTGGTCCCCGAGGTGTAGATCAGCGTCGCCGGGTCGGCGGCCCTGACGGTGGCCCGGCGGGCCGCGACCTCGTCGTCGTGGACGTCGGCACCGGCGGCGACGAGCTCGCCGACGGCACCCGGCCCGTCGGTGCGGTCGATCTGGAAGACGGTCACCGGCGTGGTCAGGGAGTCGATGGACTCGAACTCGGCGCGATGTCCGTCGTCCTCCAGGACGATCGCGACCGCACCGGAATCCTGCATGATCCATTCGATCTGGCCGGCGGAGGACGAATCGTAGATGGGCACGGTGATCGCGCCCGCGGACCAGATCGCGAAGTCGAAGAGATTCCACTCGAGGCGGGTGCGCGACAGCAGCGCCACCCGGTCCCCGGGGTTGACGCCGGAGGCGATCAGGCCCTTGGCGATGGCGGAGATGCGGGAGGCGGCCTCGGCGGCGGTGACCGGCTCCCACCGGTCGCCCTGCTTGTGGCGGAACACGATGTGCTGCGGTGATCGCTGCGCCAGGCCGAAGATGATGTTCGTGCAGTTCTCGTCGTCGCCGATCGAGAACTTCGCGGGCACGCTGTACTCGCCCATCGTGGTTACCCTTCAGTAGACATCAGTCACCGAATCGTATCCCCGACACGGAATCGGACTCATCGCGACGTCGGTTTCGGGTGCACTACCCTGCGCCGACACGAGTATGTGAAGCTAGTGGGCGTGACGAGCATCCAGGTGGCCGACGAGGTCTTCGTCGCCGCGGCGCCGCCGTTGGCGACCGCCGTGATCGGCGACCCCGCCAACTGGCGCCGGTGGTGGCCGGACCTGCGTCTGGCGGTCACCGAGGACCGGGGCGAGCAGGGCGTGCGCTGGCAGGTCGCGGGTCCGGTGTCGGGGACGATGGAGATCTGGAACGAGGCGGTCCTCGACGGCTTCGTGCTCCACTACTTCCTCCACGCCGAACCCACCGGTCCGCTGCCCGACGACCCCCGCACCCGCGCCGACGTGCTGGCCGAGGAGAACAAGCTGCGCCGCGTGACGGGCAAAGAGGTCTCCTTCGAGGTCAAACGACTGCTGGAGAAGGGCCGCGTCGTCGGTGGTCCCGCCGGTCTTGAGTCGGCCGGGATGCGGTGATGGCCGACCACACCGAACGCGACATCGTCATCGGCGCCGACGCCGACGCCATCCTCGCCGTCATCGCCGACTTCGAGCACTACCCGGAGTGGGTGACCGCCGCCCGCGAGGTCGAGGTGCTGCGCACGGATGAAGCCGGCCGCGCCCTCGAGGTCCGGTTCGTGCTCGACGCCGGTGTCCTCCAGGACACGTATGTGCTTGCCTACGAATGGGATCGGAACGCCCCCGCGGTGTCGTGGCGCCTGGTGTCGAGCGATCTGCAGAAGGATCAGCGCGGACGATACGTGCTGACCCAACAGGTCCCGGGATCGACGAAGGTGACCTACGAACTCATGGTCGACCTGCAGGTGCCCATGATCGGCCAGCTGAAGCGGCGAGCCGAGAAGGCGATCACCGATGCCGCGCTGAACGACCTCAAGAAGAGGGTCGAAGGCTGATCGATCTCACACCCATCCACATCGTGCTCGGGCCGGGGGGTTCCGGTGTCTCCGCGGTCGCGGCCGCCGGTGCGACCCAGCGTCCCGGCACCTCCCGGTCGGCCCGGGCCGTGCCCCGGTCGGGCCTGTCGGCAGCCGAATCCGACACGCTCCTCATCACCGTCGACCGCTGGTCGCCGGTTCCCGACTGGGCACGGGTGTACCGCCGGCCCGGCGAGCCCGTCGCGGTGTCCAAATACCTGCACCTGTTGACCCTGGACCGACTGGACCTCACCGAACGCACATGGTCGGCGTTCGTCGAGGTGCTCGAGCACACCGTGAGCCGCAGCAAGACGGTCCTGCCCGGCGTCGGCACCCTGGCCGGGATCGACGCCGCCGAGCTCACCTCGTTGCCCGGGATCGACGACTTCCTGCTCCTGCGCCGTATCCGGGACGAGGCGATCAGCGGCCGGTGGCAGCGGATCGTCGTCGACTGTTCCGGGTGTGGTGACCCACTCCAGTTCCTCCGTGGCGGAGCAGTTCTCAGCCAGGCCCTCAACCGGTTCTGGCCGCGTCACCGACGCCTCGCGATCGCTTCCGAGCGTCCGATGGTCGCGCAATTGACGGCCGCGGTCGACGCCATCGACCGGGACTGCCTCGACATCGCCGAACTGTTCGCCGATCCGCATGCGGTGGCGGTGCACCTCGTTCTCGCCGCCGACGACCGGAGCCGACGACTCACCGGCCACCATCTCGCCGCCGCCGACCTCATGGGCCTGCCGCTGGCCTCGGTCCAGGTCAACGCGGGCGTCGGCGCCGAACCGGCGGCCGAGGTCGCGGACATGGTGCGGGCCGAACTCGCCGGTTCCGACGGTTCGCGTTCCGTCGTCGTCGAGGTGGTCGAGAAATCGTCCGGTGCGATCGATCGCATGGCGCGGCTCCGCAAGCTCTCGGTCTCGTTGCCGGCACCGCACGGCGTCCCCCGGGGTTCGGCCGCGGCCGAGGTCGAGGCGGTCCAGGGGCGCGTGAGCGGCAAGCCGGCCGGTCCGGTGTACCGGTTGTCGTGGCCGCAGCGCCTACCGGATCCGGATTCGCTGGCTCTCGGGCGCAGCGGAGACGACCTCCTGGTGACGATTGCGGGGTTCCGCCATCCGGTGCGGCTGCCGTCGATGCTACGACGTTGCACGGTCGTCGACGCCGACTGGGACGGCACGACCCTGGGCATCGGCTTCGTCCCCGATCCGGCGGTGTGGCCCCGGCCGCAGAACTGAGCCGGTTCCTCGGCCCCGGTACGTCGACGCCGCCCAGTTCCCGACGGCCAGGTGGGACGGCGACGGTGGAATGATTCCGCCCGGGCGGGGTACGTTCGCCAGACCGCACCGTTCGAGACGGCAGGGTACGGTGCCGATGACCCCGACGACAGACACGCGGGTGGGTGTTCGCGCGGGGCCGGGAGAAGGGGAGAGTTGGCGATGGGCACGGACGACGAGACGTTCCGGCAGGCCGGTGACGGGTCCGCGGACGGACGTCGCGACGGACCCGCCGATCCGGTGCGCGACCTGCTGCTCGGACTGGCCGCCCAGATCGACCACCTGGCCGCGCTCTTCGCGCCGGCTCCGCAGTCGGCCACCGCCGGTGGTGCGGACGCAACGGGGACGCGCCCCGGTTTCGCCGCTTTCGCCGACGGTGGTCCGCTCGGGCATGCGCTCTCCGGGGCGTCGGGGGAGATCACCTCGTTGCTCGCCGAGATCGGCGATCTGGTCGCCCGGCTGATCGCGGCGGTCATCGCCGTACTCGAGGCCATCGCCGAGGCGCTGCGTTCGTCGCCGACCTCATCGGCGTCACCACGCCAGTACGAACCGATCGCGGTGCGATTCAACGGACCGGCCGCCGGGCGCGAGGCCGGCACACCGCGACGCGGTGATGCCTCACGGCGGGCCACGCCGCCCCCGAACCCGGCCCCGGGCAGGAGAACTGATGGGCGACCTGACGATCGGCATCGACATCGGCGGCACCAGCGTGCGCGCCTCGGTGGTCGACGACCGGGGGACGATGCTCGACACCCTCCGCGCGCAGACCCCGCCGACCGCGGCCGCGCTCGAGCACTGCCTGGACCGGTTGGTCGGCGAACTGACCTCGCGCTGGGACGCGAAGGCGGTCGGGCTCGCGATCGCCGGCTTCCTGACCACCGACCGCAGCATCGTCCGGTTCGCGCCGCATCTGCCCTGGCGCGAGGCGCCGGTCGCCGAGGAGATGACCCGCCGCGTCGGGATCCCGGTCTTCGCCGAACACGACGCCAACGCCGCCGCGGTGGCCGAATGGCGGTTCGGCGCGGCGGCCCGTGGGCACAACACCGTCGTCCTGGCGATCGGGACCGGGATCGGCGCCGGGTTCGTGATCGACGGGGAGATCTACCGCGGAAGTTACGGCGTCGCACCGGAACTCGGACATCTGACGATCGTCCCCGACGGGCGCGCCTGTGCCTGTGGCAAACGCGGCTGCTGGGAGCGGTACTGCAGCGGCACCGCACTCGTGGACACCGTGGTCGAGTTGCTCGCCGACGGCGACTGGGGGCGCAGCCAACTCGCCGCCGATGTCGCCGCGGACCCCGGGTCGCTGACCGGCCGTCGGGTCGCCCGCGCGGCCGCCGACGGGGACGCCGTCGCGCTGGCCGCGTTCGCGCGGTTCGCGACGTCGCTCGGCCAGGGGCTCGCGATGATCGCCGACATCTTCGACCCCGACCTCATCGTCCTGGCCGGCGGCGTCGGCGCGGCGTCGGGGCTGTTCCTCGACGAGGCCCGGGAGCACTACGCCCGCCAGGTCACCGGTGCCGGACACCGTCAGCTCGCGCGTATCCGCGGTACCCAGCTCGGCGAGACCGCCGGCGTCGTGGGCGCGGCCGAGGTTGCGCGACAGGCGATCCGGACGGCCGCACGCCCTCTGGCCGACCCGCACCCCGAGACACGGCCGGTCTCCGGGCTCTGAGTGCTCCCGGCGAGACCCCGAGCGGTCCCGGCCGGACGGTAGAGTGCGACGCGGGTAAGGTCTTGGCGTCGGGACACTCCTCGGTTCCGCGGTCTCCGCGGCGCGGTTGTCCGGCGGTGGTCATCGGGTCGGTGTGCGCGGCGAGGAGATTCTCATGTGGTACTGGGCGTTCAAGTACATCTTTCTCGGTCCGATCCTGCGGGTCCTCGGCCGGCCGACGATCGAAGGACACGAGAACATCCCGACCGACGGCCCGGCGATCCTGGCGAGCAATCACCTCGCGGTGATGGACAGCTTCTTCCTGCCGCTGATGGTGGATCGCCGCATCTACTTCCTCGCCAAGAACGAGTACTTCACCGGTACGGGGCTCAAAGGTGGCTTCCAGCGCTGGTTCTTCACCGCGGTCGGTCAGATCCCCATCGACCGGTCGGGAGCCGAGGCCGCCGAGGGTGCGCTCACCGCGGCACGCCGCCAGCTCGACAAGGGCAAGCTGATGGGGATGTACCCCGAGGGCACCCGATCGCCCGACGGACGCCTCTACAAGGGAAAGACCGGTCTCGCCCGGCTGGCCATGGACACCGGGGTGCCGGTCATCCCCGTCGCGATGATCGACACCCACAAGTTCAACCCGCCGGGCAGCATCCTGCCGCGACCCACCCGGGTGTCGGTGCGTATCGGCAAGCCCCTGAACTTCTCGCGTTACGAGGGCATGGAGGGCAACCGCTACATCGAACGCGCGGTCACCGACGAGATCATGTACGAGCTGATGCAGCTCTCGGGTCAGCAGTACGTCGACGTCTACGCTGCGAGTCTCAAGAACCAGGCCCCGCCGGTCGAGCCCCCGGCGGCCGACGCCGCCGCTTGAGGAAGTCTCTGACCGCCCTCTGCTCCCTGAGCTGAGGTGCGAGCGATGCCCTCCCTCTGCTCCCTGAGGAGCGAGCTTGCGAGCGTCACGAAGGGTCCTGGTGAGATGCGGGGCAAACCCTTCGTGACGCGCCCTCCGCAAGCTCCGGGCGCTCCTCAGGGAGCGGTGGTTGGTTGCGCCCTCCGCAAGCTCCGGCCTCCTAAGGGAGCGGGGTGATGTTCGCAAGCGCTCTTCAGGAGCGTGGTGATGCGCGCAAGCTCGCTTCTCGGCGAGCACCCGCCGCAGTCGGTCAGCCGGCGTCGCCGACCCGGGTGCCGTCCAGGACGGCGCACAGCTCTGGTATCCAGTCGCGATCTGCCGGGACGATCTCGGCTGCGTCGAGGTGTCGTAGCTCGTCGGCGGAGAACCAGCGCACGGCGAGGTGCTCGAGCGCGGTCGGAGTCCCCGAACGCAACCGCGCAACGTAGGCGTGCAGGGTCAGGCCACCGGGCAGCGCGACCGGGGAGCCGACGCCCTCGCCGGCTTCGACCTCGGCTCCGAGCTCCTCGCGGATCTCCCGAACCAGCGCCGCCGCATGGGTTTCCCCCGACTCGACACGACCGCCGGGCAGTTCCCACAGACCGGCGAGTTCGGCGGGACGGGACCGCTGCGCCAGCAGCAGCCGGCCGTCGGCGACGATCGCCGCGGCGACGATCGCCGCGGCGACGACGTCGCGCGGTCGGGTGTCGCGGGGTTCGTCGCGCGCGGCGCGCGTCGCGATCATCCAGGCGAAGGTGACGAAGGTTGCCGCCGGCCACGCGGCCCCGAAGATCGCCTCGAGTGCCGCCGGGGGATGGGGACCGTACTCGATCGTGACCCGGAGCAACCACGGAATCCCGAGGCCCGCGACCACGATCCACATCGCGAGGACCGCCCGCGCGCCCCGGCGCCGCGAACCGGTGCCGTGCACGAGCCAGATTCCCAGCGGGATGATCCACACCCAGTGATGGACCCACGAGATCGGCGACACCAGGAGTCCGAAGAGCTGGACCACCAGCAGGATGCCGAGCGCGTCGGACACCGCGCGGCCGGCGAACACCGCCACCACGACCGCGACCAGGACGCCGACCATCCAGATCCAGCCCGACCCCACGTCGAAGCCCACGAAGCGGGACAGGGTGCCGCGCAGGCTCTGATTGATCACCGCCTCGACGGGGCCGATGCGCTCGGCGTCGCCGAGTAGGGTCCCGTAGTAGGTGCGGGTGACGTCGGGGAAGAGCAGCAGGCAACCGAGGACGGTGAAGACGAAGGCGACCGCGGCGGCCAGGGCGCCCAGGGGTTTGCGGGCGGCGAGATACCAGAGCCCGGAGATCGCCGGGGTGAGCTTGACCCCGGCCATCAGACCGATGAGTGCGCCGCCGGCGAGCACCCCGCGGTCGCTGCGCGCCCAGGTGACCGCCAGCAGGGTGCCCAGCATCAGGAAGACGTTGATCTGGCCGTAGTCCAGGGTGACCCGGACCGGTTCGCACCAGATCGCGGGGGCGGTCCAGAGTGCGGCCACGGCGTAGACGTCGGTCGTCGACCCGCACAGGCGTAAGGCGAGGACGACGCAGGTGTACAGGGCTCCGAACGTCGCGAGCTGCCAGCCGATGGCCACCAGGTCCCATGGCACGAGAGACAACGGGTACAGCACGACGGCCGCGAACGGCGGATACGTGAAGGGCAGGGCGAAGTCGGTCTCACCGGCGTAGGTGAAGAGATAGAGCGACCCGTCGGCGAGACCCGCCGAACCGTCGCGGTAAACGTGCAGGTCCACGAAGTTCCTGCCGTTCACGGTCAGCGTGTCCCAGACGAGCCGCGCGATGATCGACGCCGCCAGGAGAGCGGTCGCCAGCACGGACCTGGAGCGCACGAAATACCAGGGTAGACAGCCGGAGGGCGGTATGGCGAAACGGTGCGCGGTGAGCGGGTCGGCACGAGGGTGTGTGAATACTTGACCCATGCGTTTCTTCTACGACTCGGAGTTCATCGAGGACGGCACCACCATCGAGTTGGTCTCGATCGGGGTCGTCGGTGAGGACGGCCGCGAGTTCTACGCGGTGTCGACCGATTTCGACCCCGGCCGGGCGGGGGACTGGGTGCGGGCCAACGTGCTGCCGAAACTGCCCTCGCCGTCGTCGTCCGCGTGGCGGGACCGTCGACGCATCCGGGAAGATCTCCTCGAGTTCCTCACCGCCGACGGCTCCGACATCGAGCTGTGGGCCTGGGTGGGCGCCTACGACCATGTCGTGCTGTGCCAGTTGTGGGGTCCCATGACCGCGCTGCCGCGCGAGATCCCGCGGTTCACCCGTGAGCTGCGGCAGCACTGGGAGGCCGCGGGCCGACCGGCGCTGCCGCCCACGCCGTCGGACGCGCACGACGCGCTGAGCGACGCCCGGCACAACCTGCGCCGGTGGGAGGCGATCGAGAAGGCCCGCGTCTGACCCGCCGACGAATCCACGGCCACGTCTCCTCTACCCTGGACGGGTGGTGAACTGGACCGTAGACGTTCCGATCGACGACCTGCCCGAGCTCCCGCCGCTTCCGGGGGATCTCCAGACGCGTTTCGACGACGCGATCAGCCGCCCGGCGGTACAGCAGCCGAGCTGGCCGGCCGACGAGGCGCGCAAGATGCGGACCGTCCTCGAGTCGGTCCCGCCGATCTGTATGCCCGCCGAGGTCCAGACGCTCGCCGCGCAGCTGGCCGACGTCGCCGAGGGGCGTGCATTCCTCCTGCAGGGCGGTGACTGTGCGGAGACGTTCGCCGACAACACCGAACCGCACATCAAGGGCAATATCCGCACGTTGTTGCAGATGGCGGTCGTGCTCACCTACGGCGCCAGCATGCCGGTGGTCAAGGTCGCCCGGATCGCAGGCCAGTACGCCAAGCCGCGATCATCCGACACCGACGCCCTGGGGCTGCCCTCCTACCGCGGCGACATGGTCAACGGATTCGTGGCCGACGCGGCGGTGCGGGCACACGACCCGTCCCGGCTGGTGCGCGCCTACGCGAATGCCGCGGCCGCGATGAACCTGGTCCGCGCCCTCACCCAGGCCGAGGCGGATCTGAGCCGGGTGCACGACTGGAACCGCGAGTTCGTGCGCACGTCACCGGCCGGCGCACGCTACGAGGCCCTGGCGTCCGAGATCGATCGCGGCCTGCGGTTCATGGACGCCTGCGGCGTCACCGATTCGAATCTGAACTCCGCCTCCATCTTCGCCTCGCACGAAGCGCTCGTCCTCGACTACGAACGCGCCATGCTGCGGCTGGCCGACGACCCCGAGGGTGCCGGCAAGGTCCTCTACGACCTCTCCGCGCACTTCCTGTGGATCGGGGAGAGGACCCGCCAGCTCGACGGCGCCCACATCGCGTTCGCGGAGCTCATCAGCAATCCGATCGGCGTCAAGATCGGGCCCACGACGACGCCCGAGCAGGCCGTCGAATACGTCGAGCGTCTCGATCCGCACAACGTGCCCGGGCGACTCACGCTCGTCGCGCGGATGGGCAACGGCAAGGTCCGCGACGTGCTGCCGGCCATCGTCGGCGCCGTCGAGGCGACCGGCCACAAGGTCATCTGGCAGTGCGATCCGATGCACGGCAACACCCATGAGGCGTCGACCGGCTTCAAGACCCGGCACTTCGACCGCATCGTCGACGAGGTGCAGGGGTTCTTCGAGGTGCATCGCGCGTTGGGCAGCCATCCCGGTGGCGTCCACGTCGAGTTGACCGGCGAGGACGTCACCGAATGTCTCGGTGGTGCACAGGAGATCTCGGATCTCGACCTCGGGGGACGCTACGAGACCGCCTGCGATCCGCGGTTGAACACGCAGCAGTCGCTCGAGCTGGCGTTCCTCGTCGCGGAGATGCTGCGCGGCTGAGGGAGCGGGGCGTCAGCCGATCGCCAGGAACGTGCTGCCGACCCAGAAACCGAGGGCGCCGAGGCCGCCGACCAGCACCAGCACGACGACTATCCAGACCAGCGCGCCGAGCCGGCTGCCGCCGATGAGTTCGGGCTCGACGGCCATCGGCCGTGAGGTACGACGGGTCACCGGACGCGGCGCGGAGCCGACGTCGTCGCGCTCGGCCGCAGGTTGCTCCACGGGTGTGGCTGTGTCCGCGGGCCGCGCCGGGCCGGGCACCGACTGGACCCGGGTGCCATGGCCGCCGGGATCGGGGCCCCGGTAGCGCGACACCGTCTGACGCTCGGCCGACCGGCGCGGCGCGGGCACCGTGAACGGCGGGAGGCCGAGTTCGTCGGCGACGGCGAGCAGGGCCCGTTGCATGTCGAAGCCGTCGGCATATCGATCGGCGGGGTTGCGTTCGGTCGCGCGCAGCACGATCTCGTCGAACTCCTCCGGCACCCCCGGGATCACGTCGCCCGGCGCCGGCACGTCGAAGCTGAGTCGCTGGTAGGCGAGAGCCAGGGGTGAGTCGCCCGAGAAAGGTGTTCTGCCCGTGAGGAGTTCGAACATCATCACACCCATGGAGTAGACATCGCTGCGAGCGTCGGCGTGGGTGGACTCGACCTGTTCGGGGGAGAGGTAGGCAGCGGTCCCGAGGATCACGCTGGCCGAGGTCACCCCGGCCTCGGCCACGGCTCGCACCAGTCCGAAGTCCGCGACCTTCACCTCGCCCTCGTCGGAGATGAGCACGTTCTCGGGTTTCACGTCCCGGTGCACCAGACCCGCGGCATGTGCGGTGCCGAGCCCGCCGAGTACCGGCGCGGCCACCGCGACGACGGCATGGGGCGGCATCGGGCCGCGCTCGCGCAACAGTTCGCGCAGGCTGCCCCCGTCGACCAGTTCCATCACCAGGAACGCGATGCCGTCGTCGATGCCCTGGTCGTACACCGCGACGAGCCCGGGATGTTTGAGGCCGGCGACCGCGCGTGCCTCGAACTCGAAGCGGCGCAAGAACTGTGGGTCTCCCGAGTACCGGGAGTCCATCACCTTCACCGCCACGTCGCGTCCCAGCCGCAGGTCGACGGCGAGGTAGACCGCCGACATGCCGCCGCGCGCGATGGGCGCGTCGATCCGGTACCGGTCCTCGAGGACGGTCCCGAGCATCGTGTCGACGGGGGAGTTCACGCTGCCGAATCTACCTGCAGCCCGGGCCGGTCGAGAGCATCGGCACGATGCCGACCGAGGGTGTCGCCGCCGGGGCGTTCGCGGGTCTCGTTCGTCATGTCGTCGCGACCCGACGGTTTCTCCCGCTCCCGACTACCGGCTACCCTTTCGACGTGGGTTCCCTACCGTTGTCGCCTGACACTCTGCCTTCCGACACCGAGTTCCTGTCGATCGACGATGTCGCCGACCGCCTCGGGGTGTCGACCAACCGGGTGCGGACACTCATCCGTGACCATCACCTGCTCGCGGTCTCCCACAACGGATACCCGGCGATTCCGGCGCTCTTCGTGGACGAGGGCGGCGTCGCGAAACACTTCTACGGGCTCGTGGCGGTCCTGATCGACGGCGGTTACACGCGCGACGAGGTGATGGAGTGGCTGTTCACCGAGCAGGAAGATCTCGGACTCCACCCGGCGGCAGCGCTGCACACGGATCTGGCCCGCGAGGTCATCCGCCGGGCGCAGGCCCAGGCTTTCTGAGCGACGCCCCGGCCCCGAACCCCCGGGGTCCGGACTCCCGGTGCTCGGCCTCGGCGCGCCCCGACTCCTCGACGCCCGTCTCCGCGAGGACATCCGACGCGAGAGTGTCCTCGCCGGCCGGGGTCGCGCCCCACGCCCACCTCCCGAACCGGCCCAGCCGCAACGGGTCCCGACGGGTCAGCGACCAGGCCGCGACGCCGGCCAGTGCGGCCGCCAGCGTCACCTCGACAGGTTTGTAGAAGACGATCGCGTCGTCGGGCTGGAACACGATCAGCAGGAACGTCGAGGCACCGACGACCGTGGCCCGCACCCACATCGGCAGGTCGAAGGCCACCGCGATCACCAGCACCCACGTGTAGTACCAGGGCAGCGTCGACGGCTCGAGCAGGAGTACGGCCAGCATCGCCCACGCCATCCCGGCGACCGCGTCCCGCACGTCGTGGCGGTGGCGCCACCAGAGCGCGACCAGCGTGACCGCGAGGACCACCGAACCGATTGCCCGCGTGACCTCCAGCACCGGTTGCAGATTGAGGGCGACGAACGGCGCCGCGACGAGGGTCACGACATGGGCGGCGAGGGTGGGAATGGTGAACCAGTTGATGATGACGTCGGCCCACCCCAGGCCGGTGAGCCAGCCGAGTCCCAAGCCGATCACCAGGGTCCACAGGCCGAACACCGCGACCGCGATCCCGACGATGGATGCGAACACCGTCACCACGTCGCGGGCGGTCACCGGTCGCCGGGAACGGATGTGCGACAGCCAGATCCACAAGACGAACGGCAGTGCGATGCCGGCGGTGATCTTGATCGACACCGCGAGCGCCAGGACGGCTGTGCCCACCACGTGCCGGCCGTCGACCACCAGGACGATCCCGGTGACGAGGACGCCCATCATCAGCAGCTCCACGTGCGGTCCCGCCACGAGATGGATCAGGACCAGCGGGTTGAAGAGCACCAGCCAGAGTCCGGCTTGCGGGGAGGCCCCGAACCGCTCCGCCAATCGGGGGATCGCCCAGAGGGACAGGAAGAGTCCGGGCAGCAGCACCAGCCGGATGGCCAGCACGCCGAGGACGACCTGGTCGCCGGTGATCTCGGTGACGACGCGCAGCATGCCCATGAAGAAGGGGCCGTACGGTGCCGTCGTGGTCGCCCAGACCTGCGCCATGCTGTCGACGAGCGGACCGGGCAGGTGGGCGGGACCGTCGGCATACGGGTCGAAACCGGCGCCGAACACCGCGCCCTGGGCGAGATAGGCGTAGACGTCGCGCGAGTACACCGGCACCGCGACGAGCAGGGGAGCGGTCCACACGAGCACCCATCGGCTCAGCGTCCGCGTCGTCGGCGCGGTGTGGGTGGTGGAGGAGATGATCCGACGCCCCAGCCGGACCCACCCGAACACCATGAGGAACACGCCCAGCCAGAACAGCGTCCCGAAGACGTTCTTGCCGTGCCCGTACGTGATCCAGCTCAGACCCAGATCGGAGAGAAGAGCGGAGTTGCGCGGCGGGTCGCCGACCCCGAAGCTGCCGAGACAGACCAGCACGGACCCGATCGCGCCGAGGATCAGATCGCCCCGACCGGCCGTGGCGGCACCTGTCACGGAAGTGCTCACGCCTGACGGTGCGCGACGCGATGGGCGACCGCGATCAGCTCGGCACGGATGTCGTCGCCGATGTCGGCGGCGTCGAGTGCGGTCAACGCCGACCCCAACAGCTCGTCGATCGAGTTCTCCACCTCGGCCACCGCGCCGAGCTCGACGAACAGGTCTCGCGCGGAACCCAATTCGTCGCTGTCGAGCCGGCGGCCGAAGTAGGAGCGCAACCGCGCGCCGAGGGCCGGGTCGGCCGCATCGGCGCGTTGCAGCGCGATCGCGCGCAGGGCCGTGTGCTTGTCCGAGACCAGATCGTCCCCGGACGGTTTACCCGTGCGTTCGGGATCGCCGAAGACGCCGAGCAGATCGTCGCGGAGCTGGAAGGCGATGCCGAGGTCGTGCCCGATCGCACGCAGCGTCGACACCAGCTGCTCGGACGCACCGGCGAGTCGCGCACCCAGCTCGAGTGGTCGCGCGACGGTGTAGGCGGCGGTTTTGAACTCCATCACCCGGTAGGCGGCCTCGGTCGAGTCGTCGCCGCCGGCCTCGTTCACGATGTCCAGGAACTGGCCGCCGAGCACCTCGGTCCGCATCGCCGCCCACGTCGCGCCCACCTCCGCGGGCAGCGGGTGGTCGCCGTCCCTGCCGGTTGAGCGGTCCCTGCCGGTGGAGCGGTCCCCGCCGGTCGAGCCTGTCGAAACCCCCGGCCGGTGACCGTGGACCAGGTCGTCCGCCCAGGCGAGCGCGAAGTCGCCGGCGAGGATCGCGGCCGCGACCCCGTGGGCGCCGGAGTCCCCGGCCCACTCCGCGCTCGCGTGCCGTGACTCGAACTCCCGGTGCACGGTCGGGTACCCGCGCCGGGTGTCCGACCGGTCGATGATGTCGTCGTGGATCAGGGCGCAGGCCTGCACGAGTTCGAGTGCGGCGCAGACGCGCAGCGCGTCCCGCGGGCCGGGGGCGTCGTCCTCGGCTGCGGCCCCGGCGACGGCACGGTCCGACGACGACGTCCCGCAGCGCCACCCGGCGAAGGCGAAGACCGGTCGGATGCGTTTGCCTCCTCGCAGCACGAACTCCCGGATCAGTTCGGCCGCCTCACCGACCACCGGTGCGATCGCGGCGGCGGCCGGGACCGCGTCGTCGAAGAAGGCGCGTAATTCGGCCTCGACGGCGCCCGGAACCGCATCGAGCGAGTTGGGCGTGGGGATCGTGGAGGTCACCCTGCCAGGCTATGCGACCTGCTCCGTACACTGTGCGGGTGACCCCAACCGCTCCCGCACCCTCGATCGTCGAACGCCTGTCCGCTCCGCACCGCGGCCCGGTCCCGTTCTCGGTCGAGTTCTTCCCGCCGCGTGACGCCGAGGCCGAGTCCCGGCTGTGGCGGGCGGTGCGTATCTTCGAGCGGTTGTCCCCGGCGTTCGTCTCGATGACCTACGGTGCCGGCGGTTCGACGCGGGATCGCACGGTGCGCATCACCGGTGAGCTCGCCGCACAGACCACGCTGCTGCCGGTGGCCCACCTGACCGCCGTCAATCACAGCGTCGCGGAACTGCGCGCGCTCGTCGGTGCCTACGCCGACCAGGGCATCACCAACATCCTCGCGCTCCGCGGCGATCCGCCCGGCGATCCGCTCGGCGAGTGGGTCGCCCATCCCGACGGCGTCGAGTACGCCGAGCAACTGGTCCGGCTCATCGATACCCTCGGCGACTTCCACGTGGGGGTGGCGTCGTTCCCGGAGACGCATCATCGGTCGCCCGACATCGAACACGACACCCGCACACTCGTCAGCAAGTTGCGGGCCGGGGCCGAGTACTCCATCACCCAGATGTTCTTCGACGTCGAGCACTACCTGCGGCTGCGCGACCGGGTCGCGGCCGCCGACCCCGAGCAGGGACTCAAGCCGATCATCCCGGGCATCATGCCGGTGACGTCGCTGGCCACCGTCCGTCGCATGGTCGAGCTGTCGGGATCGGTGATCCCGCCCGACGTCGAGGAGCGGTTCGCCAAAGCGGCGGGCAACGGCGCCGAGGAGGACCGCGCGTCGGTCCGTGCCGTCGGCATCGACTTCGCCACCGAGATGGCACAGCGACTCGTCGCCGAGGGTGCGCCGTGCCTGCATTTCTGCAGTCTGAATTTCGCCAAGGCCACGACGGAGGTCCTGGGCCGACTCGGCGTGGACGTCGACGCCGCGCTGCACGTCCCGGCCTGAACGGCCGAAGCTGTTCCGCCGGACCGGTGTCGACGCCGGTCCGGCGCGGCATCATGTGCCTGCGGGTGGCTTTCGATCCGCGGGCGGCGTTGCCGATGACGGACCCGACACGGGATCGGCGGCAGCCGCGAGTCCTTCACCCGAGATCGACGAAGGGTTTGTCTTAGCCGCCACCGGACGTCCGGGCCGCGGTCCGCGATACCGCTTGGAGTAGGCGATCCGGACGATCACCAGGACGACCACGACGCACAGCAACGCGACGAACCACGACCAACTGCTGACCGCGGCGGTCGCCGGGTCCGGATAGGTGGCATCGGCGCTGAAGTCCGACGGTTCACCCGGAGCAGGGGTCCAGGTCACGGTGGACTCGCCGACCTGCTCGCCGTTCGTCGCGGTCACCGGACCGCCGAAGGTGACGGTCAGCTGCACGTAGTCGCGGTCCGGGACCAGCTCGGTCAGATCGGCGTCGCCGCGGAACCGCACCACCTCCCCGCTGCGCTTGGCGGTGAGGTCCATCGTCAGCGAGGTGTCGCCGTAGGCGTCGGCCACGATGTCGCCCAGCTGGGCGAACTGTCCCGCGGTGAGATCGCTGAACGACGCCCGCGTTCCGACGCGCGTGGCGGGATCGTCCTCGGAGGGGTTCTCGTCCGCGCCGGCCTCGTCGTTTCCGGCGGACTCGGAGGGGAGGGGGAATCCGCCGTGTTCTCGGGTCCGGCGCCCGGAGACGACGGCGCCTCGGGACGATCGGGCACCTGTTTGTAGTCGGTCACCGAGACCTGCCCCACCATCGACTCGGGGAGGTCGAACTGCGGTGTCCCGCGCGGATTGTCCGGGGTGGTCGCCACGACGACGCTCCCCGAGTAGCGATCTCCCACCGTCGTCGACCGTTCGAGACAACCGGCCATCAGCGGGGAGAGGGCGACGAGAGCGACGGCCACCGCGGACGGCAACAGGCGCCGGGCTCGGCGGGACCCGGGCGCACCCGGTACGGGATTCGACGAACGCACGGTGCTCATCGTGCCAGACCCCGGCCGGACCGCGGGGCACCCGTCACACCGCGCCGCGTCGGGTGTCGGCGGTGTCAGGGCCGACGGCCGAGACCCCGACGCCCGCGTCGCAGCGCCAGGTGGGCGGCGATGTAACCGCTCGCGCCGGTGACACCTCCGCCGGGGTGAGTCGACGCTCCGGCGAGGAGCAGGCCGTCGGCACCGGGGACGCGGTGTCCGGCGAGGTCGGGGGTGGGACGCCACATGAACATCTGGTCGATGGACATCTCGACATGCATGATGTTGCCGCCGATCAGGCCCAGCTCATCGGCCAGATCTCGCGGCGTCTGGACGTACCGATGCGCGACCGACTCGGCGAAACCGGGCGCGTGGCGGTCCACCTCGTCGACGACGGCCTTCGCGGCGCGGTCCGCCGCGGCCGGCCAGTCGCCGTCGGCCAGCCGGTACGGATGCCACTGTGCCCAGAGATTGATGACGGAGCGGCCCGGGGGCGCGAGCGTCGGATCGATCGCCGAATAGCTCATCGCGACCACAGCCGGGCGCGGCGGGAGCTCGCCCACCGACGCCGCGGCATGGGCTCGGGTGAGGTGGGCGCGGTCGGTGACCAGCAGTCCGAGAGCCGAATGGACGCCGTGCTCGGGCAGGTCGTCGGGCAGCCCCTGGTAGTCGGGCAGGCCGGTCGTCCCCAGGCGAACCGCCATCCCGATCCCGCTGCCCACGACGATGGTGCGTCGCCACCGGTCGATGACGCCCGCGTCGAAACCGCCGGCGGCGAGGAGGTCGAGCGTGGTGAGCACGTGGCAGGCGTGGATGACTGTTGCGGCACAACGGGATTGACCCGTGCTGGTGAGCACCCGCCAGTGGTCGCCGCAGCGGGCGACGGAGACCGCGGGGTCGCCGCAGGAGACACGGCCGCCGTCCTGGTGGATTCGGTGCACGAGGGCCTCGGTGAGTGCGCCGCTGCCCCCGATCGCGCGTCCGGGCGGGATTCGGTGCATGAGTGCGGCGAATCCGATCATCGGCGCCGTGCCCGGTGCGCTCATGGGCGGTCCGGACTGGGCGCCGAACCACGCGAGTCCCGCCTTGAGCTGTTCGGACTCGAAATACTCGTCGAGGAGGGAATCGCCGGAGGCCATCAATTCGGCGGTCAGGTTCAGCACCCGGCCGCCGCGCCGGCCGAACAACCCCGTGCGTGCCGTGGTGGCGGTGCCGCCGAGCCCGCCGAAGGCCCGGCCGAACTTCCCCATCGTCGCGGGTTGGTAGAACGCATCCATGACCGCCCGCGCCCGCGGCGTCCACGTCTCCACGAAGCGTCGATATGCGGCGGCATCGGCTGCACCACAGGCGTTCTCGATGGAAGCGCACGTCGCGTCGAGGTCGGTGCGGAAGACGATCGGCGGGGCGGTCGCGGTGGCCGGGACGAACGCCCACGGATCGCAGTCGACGTAGCGCAGGCCGTGCGCGGCGAGGTCGAGGTCGTCGAGAACGGGGGAGTGACGGATCATCAGATGCGACGACGACCCCCGGTCGACCCGATGTCCGGGGAACCGTTCGACGGTGGAGACCGCGCCGCCGGGGATGTCGTCCCGCTCGAGTACCTCGACATCCCGTCCGGCCTGTGCCAGGTAGGCCGCGGCGATCAGGCCGTTGTGGCCCGCGCCGATGACGACGGCGTCACGCCGGGTGCCGTGCATCGTCAGCTCCCGGTACCGGCGCGGCGGGCGGCGGCCGGGGGTTGCAGTTCCAGGGGGAGCGGACGGCCGAGGAACGCGAACGGACGCGGATCGCCGGTGAAGGTGAAGTGGCGCAGGACGTCGGTGAAACCCATCCGCCGGTACAACGACCACGCGCGGTTGTCCTCGGCGGGGATCTCCGGGGTCGACAGCAGCACATGGCGTTCGGGCCGATCGGCCAGCAGCCGGGCGAGGAGCGCCTGTCCGATCCCACGGCCCTGGGCGGTCGGGTGGACGTGCAGCTCGGTGAGCTCGAAGTAATCGCGCGCGATCGCCTCGACCGTCTCGGGCGGTCGGCCCGTCTGGCGGAGTCCGAGCCGCAGCTGCTGGTTCCACCATTGACCGGTCGCGCCGGTGTAGCCGTAGGCGATGCCGACGAGCAGGTCGTCGGGTCCGAAGCCGACCGGTGGACCGACCCGGCGCCGCGCGGCCGGCATGGTCCGCGCCTCGTATGGGGTCACCGTCTCGACCGCGCCCACCGCACGCCATCCGGGCCGCGCGATGTGTTCGCGCCAGAGCCCGGCCCGATGGATCTCCGTACCGCGCGGATAATTCATCGCGGTCACGTAGATCTCCAGGGCCGGCTCGAGCCAGGCCCGGGCGTCCTGGCCACTCAGGCTCACCAGGCGGATGGTCAACGGATTTCCGTTCTCTGCATCGTTCGTCCTGCGTCGTCGACCTGCGGACGAGGTCGGCTGCCGCTGGGGCGGGCCGCCCTCTGCCGGGGGCATCGCGTCGCAGGCCACTTCCGGGAATTGTCCTATCGATGATGCACACTCGGCAGGAATCGGCCCGCAGGTGGTGGCGTTGTACTCCCCGGCGGGGGTTTCGGGTCACAGATGTCTTGAACGCCGACGCCGGGATAGCTATATTGAACGTGTCGAACGGATGTTCGATGAATGTGCCTCCGCAAGCTGTTCGCGTTCATCCGACGACACGGTCCGGCGGCGGACGAGGGAAGCGTCTGCCGCCGGACACAGCCCATACGCACGAGGAGGACGACATGGCCAGACACCGCAGCGCCACGGCTCTCACCCACGCGGCGCCCGTCGACCCGGTGATGGTCGGTCGAGCGCGCGATCTCCTCGAGCGCGCACACGTGCTCTTCGACAATGCCGACGGCGTCGACGACGACGTCGAGCGGTTCCGCCAGCTGTACCTCGTCGCACTCCGCGCCTCGGGCGCGGCCCTTGCCGTGCACGAACCGGTCGGGACCGTGCGGCGCAGGACGTCGAACGCCTGGACCCGCATCGGTGTGGTCGCCCCCGAGCTGGCGCCGATCGCCGCCCGGTTCGCCGCGCTGTCGCCGGTTCGGATGAAGATCGAGTCCGGGATCATCCGCACGATCGACCCCGACAGCGTCGCCGGCATGCGGCTGCTCGTCCTCGACTTCCTGCGTCGGGTCGAGACGATGGTCATCGCCTACG
Source organism: Gordonia hongkongensis (assembly GCF_023078355.1). Lineage (NCBI taxonomy): Bacteria > Bacillati > Actinomycetota > Actinomycetes > Mycobacteriales > Gordoniaceae > Gordonia > Gordonia hongkongensis. Next base: position 3,321,003 of record NZ_CP095552.1, on the reverse strand, counting down.
AGCAAGGAAAACTCGGTGCCGAAGCGCCGCAGATCGGCGCGACGGCGTGAATCCGGCCACACTTTGCGGTTTCTGGCACCGCCCGGTCGTCGGCAACAGCGAGTAATGGTGGTCGCGGTCGATTTCACCTCGTATCATGGGACGATATAGGCGCAGACGCCTTTCCGGTCGCGGGTGACCTTCGTCGGCGTCACGGATCAGTGAGAAGGAGGGTCGGTGCCACTTTCGGAGCACGAGCAACGCATGCTCGAACAGATCGAGAGCGCGCTGTACGCGGAAGACCCCAAGTTTGCGTCCAGTGTCAAGCGTCGGCGCCTTGGGAAGTCGAGCGGTCGTCGTCGCCTGCAGGCGGCAGCGGTCTTCGTCGTCGGCCTGGTGATGCTGGTCGGCGGACTCATCGTCAACATCAACATCGGCGGATTCCCGATCGTGAGCCTCCTGGGCTTCCTGGTGATGTTCGGGGCCGGCCTCTTCGCTCTCTGGGGAGACAACAACACCGCCGAGGCGGGCTCGTCGTCGACCAGGTCCGGCAAGAAGCAACCGGGGTCGTCCGGCGCCAAGCGCAAGCTGTCGGAGCGCATGGAGGAGCGATTCAATCGCCGGTTCGAGCAGGAGTGATCCGCTGATCCCGACTCCGCGTTCGTCGATCGGCTGACCGACTCCCGCAACTTCGCATACGACTGAGCCGCGTGCCTTCGGGCACGCGGCTCTTTCATGTCCTCGATCGCTCTCCAGAGCACGCTGAACGGGTTCGGGCGCACGGCCGACGGATTCGGGCGCACGATCGACGGGATCGGACGCCCAGTCGACGGTCCTCGCTCTTCTTTGCCGGCATCCCCACTTCTCCCCACCGGCGATCCCCACTTCTCCCCACCGGGACGCCCCACTTTGCCCCACTCGAGGATCTATGCCTGGATTTCCCGCCTCTCGAACCTCATCGGTGTCTCTGGTCACACGCTTGATGCGCTTCTTTCGGCCCGTGACGCGCCGGGGACACGCGCGTTCATTGTCAACTTGAGCTCCCTGAACTGGGAATTTGCTGTCAGTGGGTGAATGCGGGGGCGGTGGGGGTGGAAAGTGGTGGAAAGTGGGGTACTGTGGCAGCACTGGGTGAGGCGAGATACGACGCGGAACCCGGTGGGCAGGAGGTGTCGACGTGTCCGTGCGATTCGTCGGTACCTACACGCCCAAATTGGACGACAAAGGGCGGCTCACGTTGCCCGCCAAGTTCCGCGATGCACTGGCAGGAGGGGTAGTGGTCACCAAAGGCCAAGATCACAGCTTGTCCGTGTACCGGACCGAAGAGTTCGACGCGATAGCCGCTCGGATCGTCGAGGCGTCTCGGAACGACCCTGATCTGCGCGCGTTCCAGCGGACGTTCTTCGCCGGTTCGGAAGAGCAGCGACCGGACGGTCAGGGCAGGATCAGCCTGTCCGGCGACCATCGCGTGTACGCGGGGTTGTCCAAGGAGTGCGTGGTGTTCGGCAGCTTCGATCACCTCGAGATCTGGGACTCGGCCGCATGGAACGAGTACCAGACGCGGCACGAGGAGAACTTCTCGGCCGCCAACTCCGCCGCGCTGAACGCGGTGCTGTAGCCGGAGGACCGGCCCGCCACACCGCCGAGACAGCAACACCAACGACAGCAACCGACCAGAAACCGACCGAAGAGACAGCAACCGATGGGCGAGTTCGGTGCCCAGCGGCTTCGGGTGGCACGAGGCCCCGGCCCGGTGGCGACCCTGGCGTACTTCCCCAACGCCAGGTGCGTGATCGGGTCGGGACCCCGCTCCATCCGACCGCCTGCTCTCGCCGACCCGAGGCATCCGCCCACCGCCGATACCGCATACATGCCGATGGGGGTCTTCATCATGGTCGATGCCGAGGACAAACCGCGTCGGTCCGGCGAGTTCGGTCACATCCCCGTCATGGGTGCGCGCATCGTCGAACTGCTGACCCCCGCACTGGATTCCGACGATCCGCGCGTCTTCCTCGACGCCACGCTCGGCGCGGGCGGGCACAGTCAACTGGTTCTCGAGTCGTTCCCGAACGTCCGCGTGGTCGGCATCGATCGGGACGCCTCGGCACTGGAGATCGCCCGCGAGCGCCTGACGTCGTACTCCGACCGGATCTCGCTGCACCAGGCCACCTTTCACGAGATCCGCGACGTGATGGACGCAGCGGGGGAGTCGGTCATCGATGCCGCACTGTTCGATCTCGGGGTGTCGTCGATGCAGCTGGACCAGGCCGGACGCGGTTTCGCCTATGCGGTGGATGCGCCGCTCGACATGCGCATGAACGCCGACGACCCGCTCACCGCCGCCGACGTGCTCAACACGTACTCGCACGGCGAATTGGCCCGTGTGCTCTCCGATTACGGGGAGGAGCGCTTCGCCGGCCGGATCGCCTCGGCGGTCCTGCGGGAGCGGGAAAAGGAGCCCTTCACGACCAGCGCGCGTCTCGTCGAACTCCTCTACGACGCCATCCCGGCCGCCACCAGGCGGACCGGCGGGCACCCGGCGAAGCGGACGTTCCAGGCGCTGCGCATCGAGGTCAACCACGAATTGGATGTCCTGCGTGAGGCTCTGCCGGCCGCGCTGGAAGCGCTCGCCGTGGACGGACGGATCGCCGTGATGAGTTACCAGTCTCTCGAGGATCGGATCGTCAAGCGCGAGTTCGCGACGCGCACATCGTCCACCTCGCCTCCCGGCCTCCCGGTCGAGTTGCCCGGCACGGCACCGGAGTTCCGTCTCGTCACACGGGGCGCCGAACGTCCGGACGAGAACGAACTGGCCGCCAACCCGCGCTCGGCGCCGGTGCGTGTCCGCGCGATCGAACGAGTCGAGAAGAAGGGCTGAGCATGACCATCCTGCACGAGGCCCCGTCGCGGTCCGCCGGGGACGAGCGCGATTCGCGACGGTCACGCCGAACCCGCATCGAGTCCGAACGTGCGACGCGATCGAGGGCCGCCCAGCGGGCACTCGACCGTCGACACCGACGCTCCGCGGCGGGTCGTGCCACGCCGCCGCGTCGTACCGGCGGCAGACTGTCCATGACCGGGGTGTCCCTGCGAGAGCGACTGCAGCACACCCCGTTTGTCGTGCCGGTGATCGCGTTGCTCGTCCTCGGACTCGGTCTCAGTCTGTGGTTGTCGACCAAGGCGGCGCAGGATTCCTACAAGCTGGGAATCGAGCGGACGCAGAACCAGTCCCTCATCGATCAGCGCGACGCGCTCAAGCGCACGTACGAATCGGGCAACTCGGCGCCTGAATTGTCGGACAAGGCAGCACGTCTCGGCATGATCCCCGCCGACAACCCCGCTCGGATGATCGTCGACGACCCGCGACGCCCGCGCGTGGTGGGCAAGCCGGAGCCCGCGTCCGGGCGTCCGATGGGGAGCCTGAATCCCGATACCGCACCGGATCCCGCGGAATCGATCGACCCGAGCGAGGTCGACGACTCGATCGGGCTGGGCGGCGGATCGGGTTCCGCGGGACCCGAGGCGGGCGGGACGTCCACACCGCAACCCGCACCGTCGCAACCCACATCGTCGCAACCGGCATCCGGCGACCCGGCGGCCGGCGGACCGTCTCCGTCGCAGACCGCACCGCCCGGCGCGAATCCGCTCCCGTCCGGGGCGAGTCCGGCTCCCTCCGGGGCCGGTGCCGTGCCCCCGGCCGCGCCGTCGGCCCCGACTCCGGCGCCGAATGTGGTGCCCACCCCGTGAGTTCGCCCCGATCCGCGCTTCCGAAGTGCGCTGGATCTCCGGCGCCATCTCCAACCCGCCGGGGTCAAATCCGGGGTAACCACGTTGAAGCGGTGAACAATTGACGACCATGACAGGTGCGACCTTCGAGCGGCTCGGCGCCGGCCCGTCGCGTCCGGGACGCCGGCCCGGGCGTGGACCCGGAGCGGGGTCGGGAGGATCGGATCGGAAGGGGCCCGGCGGGCGGAACGGCCGTGGGCCGCAGGGTTTCGTCTTCCGTGCGCGCGCGGCCGGCGTGGTTGTCCTGCTGGTCGTTCTCGCCGTCGCGGTCAAGATGATCGTCGTCCACACGGTGCAGGCGAGTTCGATCTCTGCCGAGGCCGCACAGCAGCGCGAGTACACGCAGGTCCTCACCGCCAAGCGCGGTGCGATCCTCGACCGCAACGGGCGCCCGCTGGCCTACACCGACGAAGCGCGGTCGTTGACGTTCCTGCCCAAGGCCGTTCGCAAGACGATCGAGGAAGAGCACCGCAAGAACCCCGCGCTTCCCGACGTCGAGACCAGGCTCGAGGAGATCGCGAAGGGGGTGTCGGTGGCCCTCGGTGGTTCGATCAGCGAGGAGGATCTCCTCGAGAAGGTCACCGGCGAGGACACTTTCGTGTACCTCGCGCGGTCCGTGAGCCCCGACGTCGCGTCCCGGATCACCGAGGACTTCCCGGAGGTCGGTGCCGACCCGCAGAGCATCCGCCTGTACCCGGGTGGGTCGCTGGCGGCGAACGTGGTCGGCGACGTGAACTACGACGGCAATGGACTCATCGGGCTCGAGGCGTCGCTGGACTCGATCCTGTCCGGGACGGACGGCTCGCGGACCTACGACCGGGGATCGGACGGGGCCGTCATCCCCGGCAGCATGCGCAACGTGCACCCGGCTCTCAACGGGGCGACGGTGCGCCTCACCCTCGACTCCGACATCCAGTGGTTCGTCCAGAGCCAGGTCATGAAGGCCAAGCAGGCATCGGGTGCGCAGGGCGCGTCGGCCGTGGTGCTCGATGCCAAGACCGGTGAGGTGCTGGCGATGGCGAACGACGGGACGTTCAACGCATCCATCCCGTTGTCCGATCAGCCCGATGCCGAGCTGGGCAACCCCGCCGTCACCTCGCCGTTCGAGCCGGGGTCGGTCAACAAGCTCATCGCCGCCGCGGCCGCCGTCGAATACGGCATCACCCGGCCCGAGACGGTGCACCGTGTTCCGGGCAGCATCCGGATGGCAGGGGTGACGGTGCGCGACGCCTGGGAGCACGGGGTCGAGCCGTACACGACCACCGGCATCTTCGGTAAGTCGTCGAACGTCGGCACCCTGATGCTCGCGCAGCGGATCGGCGAGGAGCGCTTCGCCGACATGGTCAAGAAATTCGGTCTCGGTCAGCGAACCGGGGTCGGCCTGCCCGCGGAGAGCGCGGGAGAGGTTCCCGCCCTGAGTCAGTGGTCCGGTGGCTCGTTCGCCAACCTGCCCATCGGACAGGGCCTTTCGATGTCGCTGCTGCAGATGACCGCGATGTATCAGGCGATCGCCAACGACGGCTTGCGCATTCCGCCGCGCATCCTGGCGTCGGAACAGCGGGACGGGTCGGCGCCCGACGACCGGGCGCGGCCCCAACCCGTCCGAGTGGTGAGCGAGTCCACCGCTCGCACCGTCCGGGACATGTTCCGGTCGGTGGTGCAGGACGACCCGACCGGCGAGCAACAGGGCACCGGGACCAAGGCGGCCGTCGACGGCTACCAGGTGAGCGGCAAGACCGGCACCGCGCAGCAGGTCGATCCATCCTGTGGGTGCTACTCGAACTCGCGGTACAACATCACGTTCGCGGGCATCGCCCCGGCCGACAACCCGCGCTACGTCGTCGGGATCATGCTCGACAACCCACGGCGCAGTTCCGACGGGTCGGGCGGTCAGTCGGCGGCTCCGCTGTTCTCCACCATCACGTCGTGGATGCTCCAGCGCGCCCAGGTGCCGCTGTCCGCGCCGACGCCGCGGCTGACCCTGACCGCGCGGTAGCGCCCGCGGCGTCCGTCGCCGATCAGCCGGGCACCCGGACAGGTGCGGCCATGGGCGCACCGTGTGCCGTGGCGTCGGGGCGGGTCGGTATCGTGAGTGCGATTCTGCGCCTCCCGACGAGGCACCGACGCACCTCGCGGCACAGCCCGGTCCGACGTCCTGACACCGACACCCGTACCGAGCAGTCCCGCACGACCAGCACAGTCCCGAGGAGCGAGCATGTCCGCTCGCCCGTGGGAAACGCCGAGAGAAGAACCGAGGAGGCGAGGAGCACCGATGGCGTCTCGTCGACCATCACCCGACCGGAGTGGCGGACCCATCCGTCCGCGTCATGTCACGCCGACACCGGTGTCCGTGTTGTCCACCGCCACCGGGGCCCGACTCGACCTGGTCGGCGGCGCCGACGCCGAGACCCAGGTGACCGGGGTCGTCCTGCGGGCGCAGGACGGCCGGCCCGGTGACCTGTTCGCAGCACTGCCCGGGGCCAGCACGCACGGCGCGAAGTTCGCCGATCAGGCCGTGGCGGCCGGTGCGACGGCCATCCTCACCGACCCCGCGGGCCGGGCCGAACTGGCTCGCGTCCTGCCGCCGGAGACGGCCGTCGCGGTCCTCATCCATCCCGCTCCCCGCACGGTTCTCGGCAATGTCAGCGCCCGCGTGTACGGCAATCCGTCCCAACGACTCAAGCTGATCGGCATCACCGGCACGTCGGGCAAGACCACCACGTCCTATCTGGTCGAGGCCGCCCTGCTGGCCGCCGGGCACTCGGTAGGGCTCATCGGCACCGTCGAGACCCGCGTGAACGGCGTCGCCCAACCGAGTTCGCTGACCACGCCGGAGGCGCCGACCCTGCAGGCCCTGCTCGCAGCGATGCTCGAGGACGGCGTCGACATCGTCGTCATGGAGGTGTCGAGTCATGCGCTGGCGCTCGGTCGCGTCGACGGTGCGCAGTTCGCGATCGGCGCGTTCACCAACCTCTCGCAGGACCACCTCGACTTCCACCTCACGATGCGCGCCTACTTCGACGCAAAGGCCCAGTTGTTCGTCCCGTCCGCCCCGACGCACGCGGTCCGGGCGGTCGTGTGCGTCGACGACGAGTGGGGTCGGCGAATGGCCGAGCTCGCCCGGCGGCCGGGCGAAGCTGCCCATCTGCAACCGGTCCTGGTGTCCACCGGGCCGACGTCGGCCCACTGGCATGCGGGTGAGTCGTCGCTCGCCGACGACGGCTCGTCACGCACCCCGTTTACCGAGCCGGAAGGTGAGCACGAGCTCCTCATCCCATTGCCCGGCCGGTACAACGTGGCCAACGGGCTCCTGGCCGTCGCCGTGGCACACGCCGCCGGGGTGCCGGTGCCCACCGCACTCGAGGCGGTCGCGTCGGTGAGCGTCCCGGGACGCCTACAGCGCATCGATCGTGGACAGCCGTTCCTGGCCCTCGTCGACTACGCGCACAAGCCGGGCGCTATCGAGGCGGTGCTGGCGACACTGCGCGGGCAGACGACCGGACGGGTGGCCATCGTCGTCGGTGCCGGCGGCGATCGCGACACCGGGAAACGGCCGCTGATGGGGGAAGCGGCCGCGCGCGGTGCCGAACTCGTGGTCGTGACCGACGACAACCCGCGTACCGAGGACCCGGGTGCGATCCGGGCCGAGGTGCTCGCCGGTGCACAGGCCGTGCCCGGAACCGAGCGCCCCCGCGGCGCGGAACCGATCCGGGAGATCGGCGATCGCGCCGCCGCGATCGAGGCGGCCGTCGCCTGGGCACGGCCCGGCGACATCGTGCTGGTCGCCGGCAAGGGACACGAGGCAGGACAGGAGATCGACGGCGTGAAGCATCCGTTCGACGATCGGGAGGTCGTCGCCCGTGCGCTCGAGTCCCGCGCCGCCGACGCTCCGGGTGCGGTCGCGGAGGGCGAACGATGACCACCGGAGCGGTCACGGTCATCCGCGGCGATGCACCGGTGTCGGTCGACGACGCGCGCCGGCTGATCCGGCGCCTCGCCGAGTCCGCCGGCGCCGGCCGCACCTGGGCGGTCATCGCCGAGCTGGCCTCGCCGGCCGGCCTGACCGAGAACCAGCGCGTCGTCGAACATGATCTGCTGGGTCGCCTGGCGGTCCGACTGGCCGTCGACAAGACTCTCTGCGTGGGGGATTCACGATCGGTGCACGCGCTGCACCAGGGCGCGGTCATGGAGGGTTCGTGGGGTGACGAGGCGCGCATCGTCAAGTCCGTCGACGCCGCCGCCCGACTCGCCGACACCGAACCGGACTGGCAGCCCACCGCCGGCGACGTCATCCTGCTGGCCGCGGCCGGCGCCGATCTCGACTCCGTGATCACCGCGTGGTCCGAGCGGGGCGGATGGCAGGTCGTCGACGCCCCTGCCGGCGACGAGGCGGCACCGTGAGCGCTCGCGCGGGCGTGAGTGGGCCGACGATGCCGCTCCGCCGCGGGGTGTCAGGCAGGTTCGGGAAGATCGCGGTCGGGAACAGACCGGTCGCGTACGGAGAGGATGCGGGGGCAACGCGGTGACACAGATACTCCTCGCGGGGGCGATCGCGATCGCGGTGTCGATCCTGCTGACGCCGGTCCTCATCAAGGTGTTCTCCCGGCAGGGCTTCGGGCAGGAGATCCGGGTCGAGGGCCCGCAGAGCCACCAGACCAAGCGCGGGACCCCGTCGATGGGCGGCGTCGCGATCCTGGCCGCCCTCTGGGCCGGCTATTTCGGCGCCCACCTCGTCGGGGTCTTCACCGACGCCGGGAACGGGCCGACCGCCTCCGGACTGCTCGTCCTGGGGCTGGCGACCGCGTTGGGCGTCGTCGGGTTCCTCGACGACATCATCAAGATCCGCAAGCATCGCAATCTCGGTCTGAACAAGACCGCGAAGTCGATCGGGCAGTTCATCGCCGCCATTCTCTTCGGCATCCTGGTGCTGCAGTTCCGCAACGACTACGGCTACACGCCGGCGAGCACGAACCTGTCCTACGTCCGCGACATCGATGCGATCACGCTCGGGTCGGTCGTGTTCGTGGTGTTCTGCTGGCTGGTGGTCGCGGCCTGGTCGAACGCGGTGAACTTCACCGACGGGCTCGACGGCCTGGCCGCCGGCTCGATGGCGATGGTCCTGGGCTCTTACGTCCTGGTCACCTTCTTCCAGTTCGTCAACGCCTGTGCGGGCGGCGCGAAACCGCCGAGCGAGATCCCCACCGGCTGCTACCAGGTCCGTGACCCCCTCGATCTCGCGCTCATCGCCGTGGCCGGCGGTGGAGCGTGCCTCGGCTTCCTCTGGTGGAATGCGGCACCCGCCAAGATCTTCATGGGCGACACCGGCTCGCTCGCCCTCGGCGGCATGCTCGCCGGTCTGTCGATCACCACGCGGACGGAGTTGCTCGCGGTCGTCATCGGCGCGCTGTTCGTCGCCGAGATCATGTCGGTGGTGATCCAGATCGCCTTCTTCCGGACCACCGGTCGTCGCGTGTTCCGGATGGCCCCGTTCCATCACCACTTCGAACTCGGTGGCTGGGCGGAGACCACGGTGATCATCAGATTCTGGTTGCTCACCGCCATCGCCTGTGCGCTCGGCCTGTCGCTGTTCTACGGCGAGTTCCTGACCACCAATGGCTGATCGCCCGGCGGCCGACCCGACCCCCGGGGGGCCCGACCCGCGCGCCCTGGCCGGCCAGACCGTGGTGGTCGGCGGGGCCGGGACCGCGGGGTTGTCCGCCACCCGGTTCCTGGCGACGCTCGGTGCGAATGTCCTGCTCGCCGACGACCGGTTCGCCGGTGCTGACGCGCCGCCCGTCGACCGGAACGCCGCGGCCGCGGCGGTCGCCGGGGTCGCCGAGCTGATGTCGCACGGCGTCGAACCGGTCGCCGTCGCGGATCTGCTCACCGGTCCCGGGCGACTGGCGACGGCCACGGTCGTGATCGTGTCACCCGGCTTCGCGCCCACCCACCACCTGGTGGCGGCCGCGGCCACCGCCGGCGTACCGGTCTGGGGCGAGGTCGAACTGGCCTGGCGCGTGGACGTCGCGGGACTGCTGGGCGAACCACGCACCTGGCTTGTCGTGACCGGCACCAACGGCAAGACGACGACCACGTCGATGCTCGCCGGGATCGTCGAGGCATCGGGCCGCACGGGTGCGGCCTGCGGCAACATCGGGCTCCCGGTGCTCGACGCGATGCAGGCCGAGCCCAGGGTGGACGTGCTGTGTGCGGAACTGTCGTCATTCCAGCTGTATTGGGCGCCGTCGGTCCGTCCGCAAGCGGGAGTCGTGCTGAACGTGGCCGAGGATCACCTCGACTGGCATGGGACGTTCGAGGCGTACGCACTTGCCAAGGCGGGAGCGCTGCGCGGTGCGGTGAGTGTCGTCGGACTGGACGACCCGGTCGCGTCCGGCCTGCCCGCCGCGGGCCGCCGCATCGGTTTCACGCTGCGCGAGCCGCAGCCCGGACAGCTCGGCGTCGCGAACGGTGTGCTGATCGACCGCGCCTTCGACGCGGGCCGGTTGTACGACGCCGACGAGGTGCGCCCGGCCGGACCGTCGGGTGTCGCCGATGCGCTGGCCGCGTCGGCTCTCGCGCTCGCGGCCGGCATCGGGCCGGAGGCGATACGGGCGGGGCTGGCGTCCTTCCGGCCGGCCGGTCATCGCGGCGAGGTCGTCGCCTCGCGGAACGGGATCGACTTCGTCGACGACTCCAAGGCCACCAACCCCCACGCAGCCCAGGCGGCGGTCGCCGCCTTCGACCGAGTCGTGCTGATCGCGGGCGGTCTGCTCAAGGGGGCGTCGATGGACGAGATGCTCACCGCGGTGGGCGATCGGCTGGCCGGGGTGGTCGCGATCGGCCGTGACCGAGACCTGGTGATCGAGGCGATCGCGCGACACGCCCCAGAAGTCCCAACAGTCACAGTATTCACAGGGGACGATGGCACGGTGAACGTGCATCGTCCGGGACAGGCCGGTCCCCAAGCCTCAGCAGTTGATCTCCCGGGGACGGGCTCCTCGACATCGGTGGCGGTCATGGACCGGGCCGTCGAGGAGGCGTGGGTGCTCGCGGAGGCGAGCCCGTCCGCGCCCGACGCCGTGCTGCTCGCACCCGCGGCGGCCTCGCTGGACATGTTCGCCGGATACGGCGTGCGCGGTGACGCGTTCGCCGCCGCCGCGCGTCGGATCGCCGGCTCGCCCGACACCGGACGCTGAGTCGGATGAGCAGCCGGAACCCGGCCGCAGACAACGACCCCGTCGACGATGCCGATGACCGCAGCGGTCTCGACGGCGTGGGAGACGATGGTGTCCCTGCCGACAACGGGAGCGCTGATGTCGAGACCGGCGGGGACGCCGGTGGCCGGACGCGCACGAAAAACGAACGGCAGAGCGTGAAGCGCGGGACCGGTGGCAGGTCGGCACCGGACGACGCCGCGGGCCGCTCCGCGGGTGCGGCAGCAGCGACCGCCGCGTCAATCCCGGCGATCGTGCTCGACGCCATCCGCAACCTGTTGGCACGTCCGCTGGCGTCGTATCAGCTGATTCTCACGATGTCGTTCCTGCTCACCACATTCGGCCTGGTGATGGTGCTCTCGGCGTCGTCGGTCGAGGGGTATTCCAAAGAGGGATCGGCGTACGGGCTGTTCGCCACGCAGGTGATCTTCGCCCTGCTCGGCCTGGTGGTCTTCTACTTCATGCTGCGGATCCCGGTGCGGTTGCTCCGACGGTTCGCCGCTCCCGCGATGTTCGTCGCGGTGGTGCTGCTGGCGCTGGTCCTCATCCCCGGCGTGGGCACGCTGAGTCAGGGCGCACGCCGCTGGTTCGTCATCTACGGTTTGTCGGTGCAGCCGTCGGAGCTGGTGAAGGTCGCGTTGTGTATCTGGGGTGCGCACCTGCTGGCCTCGCGCCGACGGGACAACGCCTCGCTGCGCGAGCTGCTGGTCCCGCTCGTCCCGGTGGCGATGCTCGTGTGCCTGCTCATCATCCTCGAGCCGAACCTGTCGACGACGATCACCATCGCGATCATCGTCGGTGCGCTGTTGTGGTTCGCGGGACTGCCGGTCAAGGTCTTCGTCTCGTTCGCGGTGTCCGGCATCGCGCTCGCCGTGATCCTCGCCCTGGCCGAGGGCTACCGCTCGCAGCGCGTGATGAGCTTCCTCGGCAACGTCGACGACCCGCAGGGCGCCGGCTATCAGGCGCGCCAGGCGACCTACGCGCTCGCGAACGGCGGGGTCTTCGGCGTGGGCCTCGGCCAGTCGAGTGCCAAGTGGAACTATCTTCCGAACGCGCACAACGACTTCATCTTCGCGATCATCGGCGAGGAGCTCGGGCTCCTCGGCGGGCTCATGGTGGTGTTCCTGTTCGTCGTCCTCGCCTACATCGGCTTCCGGATCGCATCCCGGTCGACCGATCCCTTCCTGCGCCTGATGTCGGCGACCATCACGGTGCTGATCACCGCGCAGGCGTTCATCAACATCGGCTACGTCATCGGATTGCTGCCGGTGACCGGAATCCAGCTGCCGCTGATCTCGGCCGGTGGCACGTCGACGCTGACCGTCCTCGCGATGCTCGGTCTGCTCGCCAACGCCGCGAGGCACGAACCCGAGGCGGTCGCGACGCTCACCGGCGGGTCGCCGAGCCGCGTGGCACGGTGGCTGCGCCTGCCGACGCCGGTGGCCTACCGACAGACACGGGCGGAGTCGCTGCGCGATCGACTGGACCAGCGTCGCACGGCCGGTCCGCGTCCGACGGCCGGTGCCGGTCGCGGCGGCAGGGGACCGCAGTCGCGTCGCCGTCCGCCGAGCGGGCCCGCCCCGTCGGCCGATGCCGGACGTGGCCGTCGACGCTTCCCGTTGCCCTGGCGGCGTGCCGCCGAGACGTCGCAGCGGCGTGCCGCCGAGACGTCGCAGCGGCGTGCCGCCCCGTCGCAGTCCGCGCGGGACGATCGGCGGCAGGGTCGGTCGTCGACGCGATCCGGTGCCGGCGACACCCGAGGAGCCCGGTCGGCGGCCTCCGGCCGGGCGGGTGTCCCGCGCGGGCGGGTCCGGCCGGGGACTTCTTCGCGGAGCGGCGTCGACTACGGTGTCGGGTATCGGGGGAGCGGGTCGTATGTACGCGGCGCCGGGAGCGGAGCGAGCGGGCCGTATGTACGCGGCGCCGGGAGCGGAGCGAGCGGGCCGAATGTACGCGGCGCCGGCCGTCGGTGACCGGCGGTGGGAGCGGCTGAGGTGCGGGCCCACGACGGGAGATCTCCCGGCCGGGAGCCCGCGAATGTGATCGAAAGCTGAAATGGAGTGACGACGCCGGTGAGTTCGGGTGCGGTACAAGCTGATACGACCGGACGGCCGAACGGCCGGCCGTTGTCGGTGGTCGTCGCAGGCGGCGGCACGGCCGGTCACATCGAACCCGCCCTCGCCGTCGCCGACGCGGTCAGCCGCATCGATCCGACGGCCCGTATCACGGCTCTGGGTACCAGTCGGGGCCTCGAAGTCGATCTCGTCCCGGAACGCGGATACGACCTGCAGCTGATCCCGCCGGTGCCGTTGCCGCGCAAACCCGGCCTCGACCTGGCGCGCACCCCCGGTCGTCTGCTGGGTTCGGTGGCCGCCACCCGCAAGGTTCTCGACGAGGTGGACGCCGACGTGGTCATCGGTTTCGGTGGTTACGTCTCGGTGCCGGCGTACCTCGCGGCGCAGATGCACCTGCGCCGACGCAATCGGATCCCGATCGTCATCCATGAGGCCAATGCCTCGGCCGGCATCGCCAACAAGGTCGGTGCCCGCTTCGCCGATCGGGTCCTGGCGGCGGTCGACGGTTCCGGGCTCGATGCGACGGTCGTCGGAATCCCGGTGCGCGGTGTCCTCGCCGAACTGGACCGGCCCGCCCTGCGGGCGAAGGCGCGCCACTACTTCGGACTCGACGACGACGCTCCGACGCTGCTCGTCTTCGGCGGCTCGCAGGGCGCGCAACGACTCAACGACGCCGTGTCGGGCGCGGCGAAGACACTGGGTGAGGCCGGCATCGGCGTGCTGCACGCCTACGGTCCCAAGAACTCGATCGACCCCGCTGTCGTCGACGACGCGCCGCCCTATCGCGCCGTCGGATATCTGAAGCGGATGGATCTCGCGTACGCCGCCGCCGATCTGGTGATGTGCCGGTCCGGTGCGATGACCGTCGCCGAGGTGTCGGCGACCGGGTTGCCCGCGATCTATGTCCCGCTGCCGCACGGGAACGGCGAACAACGACTGAATGCGCTTCCGGTCGTGGAGGCGGGCGGGGGACTGCTCGTCGACGATGCGACGGTGGACGCCGACTGGGTTGCTCGCGAAGTGCCTGCGCTGCTGACGGATTGGGCTCGGCTGCAGGAGATGTCGGTCGCTGCCGCGGGCACCGGGCATCGGGACGCCGCGGCGGCGGTGGCCACTGCCGCCATCGAACTCGCGCAGGATTTCCGGGCCGGACGTCGTCGCGGTGGGAGGTCGGCCCGTGAACGATGACGCCGTGAGCGAAGCGACGGAGACGGAGGAGGCGGCGTCGGCTCCGGGGTCGCTGCCCGATGAACTGAGCCGCGTCCACATGGTCGGCATCGGCGGCGCCGGGATGTCGGGGCTGGCCCGGATTCTGCTGGCCCGCGGGGGACAGGTGTCGGGGTCGGATGCCAAGAACAGTCGCGGCATCCTCGAACTCCGGACCCGCGGCGCCCGGGTGCAGGTCGGGCACGATCCGTCGGCGCTCGACCAGATCCCCGGTGGCCCGTCTGTCGTGGTGACCACTCACGCCGCGATCCCGAAGACCAATCCCGAACTCGTGGCGGCACGGTCGCGCGGCATCCCGATTCTCCTGCGACCGCGCGTCCTGGCCCAGCTGATGGCGGGTCAGCGCAGCCTGCTGATCGCGGGCACCCACGGCAAGACCTCCACGACCTCGATGGCGGTCGTCGCGCTGCAGCATGCCGGGACCGACCCGTCGTTCGCGATCGGCGGCGAGCTGAACGAGTCGGGGACCAACGCCCACCACGGTGGCGACCCGATCTTCGTCGCCGAGGCCGACGAGAGCGACGGCTCGCTGCTGGAGTACACACCCGACGTCGTCGTCGTCACCAACATCGACGCCGACCACCTCGACTTCTTCGGTTCCATCGAGGCCTATGTCGAGGTGTTCGACCGGTTCGTCGCGCGCATCGCGGGCGGCGGGTCGCTCGTCGTGTGCCTCGACGACCCGGGCTCGGCCGCCTTGGCCGGCCGCGTCGCCGAGTCGCTCACCGCGCGCGGGGTGGAGGTCCTCGGTTACGGACGGGGGACCCACGCCGCGCTGGCGCCGACCGTCCGCAACGTCGCGACCATGACGTCCTGGCAGCCGCGCGGAGGTGGCGGAGCCGCCACGGTCCGGTTCACCTCCCCGCTCTGCCCGGATGTCGAGGATCGACAGATCGTCCTCCCGCTCCCGGGCGAGCACATGGCGCTCAACGCGATCGCTGCGGTGCTCGGTGCCGCCCGGGTGGGTGCGCAACCCGGCGTCGCAACATCCGACGCATCGACCGGGGCCGGGCGGCTCGACGGCATCGTGGCCGGGATCGGCGCGTTCGGCGGTGTCCACCGCCGCTTCGAGTTCCGCGGCCGGCGCGGCGGCGTCGAGGTCATCGACGACTACGCCCATCATCCGACCGAGGTGCGGGCCGTGCTGTCGGCGGCGCAGGACATGGTGTCCGCCCGCGGCGGGCCGAGCGGTTCGCGCGGGCGCGTGATCGCCGTGTTCCAGCCGCACCTCTACTCACGCACCGTCGAGTTCGCGGATGAGTTCGCGGCTGCTCTCGACCTCGCCGACGCAGTCGTCGTCGCCGATGTGTACGGGGCCCGTGAGGCCCCGATCCCGGGAGTCAGCGGGCGCACGATCTCGGACAAGCTGACCGTGCCGGGGATCTTCGCCCCGGACCTGTCGCGGCTGGCCGCGCAGGTCGCGCGACTGGCACGGTCCGGGGATGTCGTGCTGACCCTGGGGGCGGGCGACATCACCATGCAGGGTCCGGAGATCCTCGACGCCCTGGCCTCGGCCTCGACGACCGCCGACACCGCCACCGTGACGGGTTCGGGCGCGACTCCGACCGACGGCCCGGCGGACTCCGACGGCCGGACGGGGCGGGTGTCGTGATCCGCTGGCCGCAGCGCCGCCGGTCGCGCGTGGTCCTCGGCACGCTCATGGTGGTCGCGGCCGGGGTCGGGTTGGTGCTCATCGCCTACCTCACGCCGCTGATGTCGGTGCGCGGCACCGACGTCCGCGACAACGGGTCGATTCCGGCCGACGAGATCCTGCGGGTCGCGGCGGTGCCGTCGGGCACCCCGCTGCTGCAGGTCGACACCCGGGCGGTCGCGCAGCGCGTCGCCACCATCCCGTCCGTCGAATCGGCGCGCGTGCAGCGGAGTTACCCCTCGTCGCTGACCATCACCGTCGTCGAGCGGGTCCCGGTCGTGATCGTGAACAACGGCGACGACGTCCACGTGCTCGACAAGTCCGGGGTGGCGTTCCTCGACTACGACCGCACGCAGGGCGTCCCGCCCGAGGTGCTCAAGCTCCCGGTTCTCGACACCCCGAACCCGGGGCCGGCGGACCCGACCACCAGGGAGACCATCGCGGCGGTGGCGGGCTTGCCCGAAGCGCTGGCGCGGCAGGTCATCCGGGTGACCGCGACCTCGCCGGTCGACATCGAGTTCACGCTGTCGGAGAAGCGCACCGTGGTGTGGGGGGACAGCGACCGCGGCGCCGAGAAGGCCCGCACACTGACGCACCTGCTCACCCGCGAGGCGCGGATGTACAACGTGTCGAGTCCCGAGTTCCCGGCCTATCGGTGACGCACGCCGGATCCGGCCGACCCCGAAATCACCGGTCGGGGTGAGGCGGACCCGCGCGACGGAACCGGACGACCCCCGTGGGGCGGCGAAAAGCTGAGGGTTCCGGCGGATTTCGCCACGACTTCCCGACACGCCGAGCGCGGATCTGGATACCGGGGCCCGCGATGCCTAGCGTCATCACCACAACGAGTTACTTGACATAACTCTAAATCTATGGTTCAGGTTTAGGGTTTGTCGCGAGCGGGACGTGGACCGGCCGGTTCACACAGGACATATCGAGACCAGAACTCGAACATCGAGATCGACCACACAAGGAAGGCGAGCGCATGACGCCACCGCACAACTACCTGGCCGTCATCAAGGTCGTCGGCATCGGCGGTGGCGGCGTGAATGCCGTCAACCGCATGATCGAACAGGGACTCAAGGGAGTCGAGTTCATCGCGATCAACACCGACGCCCAGGCGTTGTTGATGAGCGACGCCGACGTCAAGCTCGATGTCGGGCGCGACTCGACACGGGGTCTCGGCGCCGGTGCCGATCCCGAGGTCGGTCGCCGCGCCGCCGAGGACGCGCGCGACGAGATCGAGGAACTGCTCAAGGGCGCCGACATGGTCTTCGTGACCGCGGGCGAGGGCGGCGGGACCGGAACGGGTGGTGCACCCGTGGTCGCGTCGATCGCGCGTAAGCTCGGTGCGCTCACCGTCGGCGTGGTCACCCGGCCGTTCGCCTTCGAGGGCAAGCGGCGCGGCGGACAGGCCGAGGCGGGCATCACCGCGCTGCGCGAGTCCTGCGACACCCTGATCGTGATCCCCAACGACCGTCTGCTTCAGCTCGGCGACGCGCAGGTCAGCCTGATGGACGCGTTCCGCAGTGCCGACGAGGTGCTCCTCAACGGCGTGCAGGGCATCACCGACCTCATCACCACGCCGGGCCTGATCAACGTCGACTTCGCCGACGTCAAGGGCGTCATGAGCGATGCCGGCAGCGCGCTGATGGGCATCGGTTCGGCCCGCGGCGAGGAGCGTGCGCGCAAGGCCGCCGAGTCCGCGATCAACTCGCCACTGCTCGAGGCCTCGATGGAAGGCGCCCGCGGTGTGCTGATCTCGATCGCCGGTGGCAGCGACCTGGGTCTGTTCGAGATCCACAACGCCGCGACCCAGGTGCAGGAGGCCGCGCACGAGGACGCCAACATCATCTTCGGCACGGTGATCGACGACAACCTCGGTGACGAGGTCCGGGTCACGGTCATCGCCGCCGGCTTCGACGGTGGCTCACCCAAGAAGCGGACCGACGTCCCGGCCGCCGCGGGGCGTTCCGCGGTCGGTCAGGGCCAGGCCGGCGCCGTGGCCTCGCCGCCGAAGAACGATCCGCTCTTCGGGGACATGCCGAAGGGTGCGGGCGATCCGTTCGAGCAAGAGCCGGAGCCGCCCCGCCGCAACACCGTTCGGCTCGACGACGACGATGTCGACGTGCCGTCGTTCATGAAGCGCTGAGCCCGCGCATGCGGGTGCGTCGTGTCATCACCACCCGTGCCGGCGGGGTCTCGGTGTCACCGTACGATTCGTTCAATCTCGGTGATCACGTCGGAGACGATCCGGAAGCCGTGGCGGCGAACAGGATTCGGCTGGCCGAGCAGATCGGGGTGGCGGCCGGGTCGGTGGTCTGGATGGAACAGATCCACAGTCGCAACGTCACCGTGGTCGACGGACCGGTTCCCGAGCCGGTGCCCGCCACCGACGCGCTGGTCACGACCACGCCCGGTCTCGCCCTCGCCGTGCTGTCCGCCGACTGCGTCCCGGTACTCCTCAGCGACGACGACGCCGGTGTGATCGCGGGGGTCCATGCGGGCCGCGTCGGCGCCCGGATCGGCATCGTGCCCGCCACCCTGCGCGCAATGGTCGAACTCGGCGCCCGGATCGGGTCCATCGGCGCCTTCCTCGGTCCTGCCGCGAGCGGAGACCACTATGAGGTGCCCGCCGACATGCAGGCCGACGTAGAGAAGCATCTGCCGGGCAGCGCCGTGCGTACCAAGAAGGGCACGGCAGGTCTCGACCTGCGTGCCGGCTTGCGGCGGCAGTTGCTCGAGGCCGGCGTCGCCAGAGTCGCGGTCGACCCGCGGGACACCATCGCCGACCCGAGCCTGTTCAGCCATCGCCGGGGCGCACCCACGGGTCGCCTGGCCTCGGTCATCTGGATGGATCCCGATGACGGTGCACACGGCGACGATGCACACGGCGACGATGCACCCGGTGAGCGGCGCCCGCTCGGGGAGTGACCCGGTGGCGAGAAGGATGGGGACATGACCGGGTCATCTGATGCGCGCACCGCCGAGTTGGGGGAACGGTTGGCCGCGGTGCGTCGGCGCCTCGACGCCGCGGTCGAGGCCGCCCATCGGCCGGCGGGCTCCTGTCAGCTCCTCGTGGTCACGAAGTTCTTTCCCGCGGATGACGTCCGTCGGCTGCTGCAGCTGGGGGAGCGCGCGTTCGGCGAGTCACGCGAACCCGAGGCCGGCCGGAAGGTGGCGGAGGTGCTGGGGGACTGGGAGTCCCCGGAGCCCGGCGACGTCCCCGTCTTCGACATGATCGGTTCGGTGCAGTCCAAGAAGGCCCGGTCGGTGGCGCGGTGGGCGCGCGCGGTGCACTCCGTCGACCGCCCGAAGGTCGTCGACGCCCTGGACCGTGCCGCGGTCGCGGCACTCGACGAGGGGGAGCGCGCCGATCCGCTCGGCATCCTGCTCCAGGTCAGCCTCGACGGCGATCCGCAACGCGGCGGCGTCGTCGAAGAGGATCTCCCGGCTCTGGCCGAGCGGGTCGTCGAGGCCGATTCACTGCGGTTGCGCGGGCTCATGGTCATCGCCCCGCTGGACGGCGAACCCGGACACTGGATGGCCGAGGCCGCACGCATCCATGAGGCGTTCCGCGGGCGATTCGACGCCGCCGAACTGTCCGCGGGCATGTCCGGGGACATGGAGGAGGCGGTCGCCGCAGGCTCGACATGCGTGCGTGTCGGAACCGCGATCATGGGCGATCGGCCGCTAATCTCTCAGTAATCACATTGGTAACACCAGAACCAAGTGACACACGAAGCGCAATTAGCTCACTGACCACAGATGCACCATCCGGCACGGCAGCAACCGGCGTCGCACTACCAGAGAGGCCGTCAATGACCACGATGCAGAAGTTCAAGGCTTACTTCGGCATGGTGCCGCCCAGCGAGTACGAGGACGACTACCTCGAGGAGTCGGCCCCGCCGCTGCGGGAGCGGTCTCGTGAGCGCGCCTACCGTGACGACTACTACGGCGACTCCTCCTACGATCCCGGATACGAGCCGTCGTTCCGGGACGCCGGCTACCGAGACGAGATCGCGTACCGCGACGAGCTGTCCGACCGCCACTACGACGCCGGCTTCGACCTGGCCCCGGAGTACGCGGCGGAGTTCGCCTACGCCGGCAGTCGCGCGGTGGGCGAGGGGCCGATGCGGGCGCCCGCCCGCCTCGAACCGCTGCAGCGTTCGTCGAGCGCGGCCCTGCGCGCTGCCACCGCGCCGCGGTCGATGGGTGCCGACCCCCGCGAACTCGAGCGCGTCTTCGCCGACAGCCCGCTGCAGAAGATCACCACGCTGCGCCCGTCGGACTACAGCGAGGCCCGTACCATCGGGGAGCGTTTCCGCGACGGCAACCCGGTCATCATGGACCTCGTCGACATGAGCAACGACGACGCCAAGCGCCTCGTCGACTTCGCCGCGGGTCTTGCGTTCGCGCTGCGCGGATCGTTCGACAAGGTGGCCACCAAGGTGTTCCTGCTGTCGCCCGCCGACGTCGACGTGTCGCCCGAAGACCGCCGCAAGATCGCCGAGACGGGCTTCTACAACCACTCCTGACCGGCGTCGGGTACCTCGGTTCGCCGTCGTCCGAGATGTTCAGGCACTCTTGACCCGTGGCTGCGATTTTGTTGAGCGTCTTGTACTACATCCTGCTGATCTTCTGGTTGCTCCTCCTGGGCCGGCTGGTGGTCGAACTGGTCCGGACCTTCGCGCGTGAGTGGCGTCCCACCGGGATCGCGGTGGTCGTCATCGAGATGGTCTTCACCGTGACCGACCCCCCGATCAAGGCGCTGCGTCGCGTTCTCCCCCGATCCCACTCGGTCCCATCCGGCTCGACCTGTCGCTCATGATCGTGATGCTCGTCGTGATCATCGGCATGAACATCGTCAACGGCCTGCGCGCCGACGCCCTGGCCGAGTCGCTCGCGATCGCCGGCCACCTCGTCCGCCCCTGATCCCCCTGCTCCCTGAGGAGCGCCCGGAGCTTGCGGGCGCGTCCCCCTGCTCCCTGAGGAGCGCCCGGAGCTTGCGGGCGCGTCCCCCTGCTCCCTGAGGAGCGCCCGGAGCTTGCGCGCGCGTCCCCCTGCTCCCTGAGGAGCGCCCGGAGCTTGCGGAGGGCGCGTCACGAAGGGCCCGTCCCCTGCGGGCGCACCCGATCGGGCGGCGGGTACCCCGCGTTAGGCAGATGGTCTACCGTTATAAGTCATCTTCGGATGACTGTTTCATTTCAACAGCGCATCGCAGAGATGCGACCAACGGTTCGCGTGTGACAGGATTGGACGCCAGTTACAATTTTTGACTGGTATGAATAGTTAGTGACAACCTGTATCGGTCGAACGACTCACCGTCGCGCGATCCGGGTTGGACGGCCCGCCAACTGAACACAAGTTCACCACCAGACATGAGGGGAACCGACATGCGGCTGACTCCAGCTGATGTGCACAACGTCGCGTTCAGCAAACCGCCCATCGGTAAGCGCGGTTACAACGAGGACGAGGTCGATCAGTTCCTCGACTTCGTCGAAGCCGAACTCGCACGGCTGATCGAAGAGAACACCGACCTCAAGCAGCGCGTCGAGGAGCTCGAGAGCGAGCTCGCCGATGCCCGTTCCGGTGGTGGCGCCCAGGCGGACGACCGGACCCAGATGTTCGCCAAGCCCGCCGCGGCACCCGAGCCGCCCGCCCCGGCGCCGACGCCGGCACCGCAGGCGACCAACGACGACGCCAACGTGCGTGCCGCACGCGTTCTCGCGCTCGCCCAGGACACCGCCGACCGGCTCACGGGCAGCGCACGCGCCGACGCCGACGCGATGCTGTCCGACGCCCAGACGCGCGCCGACACGCTGGTCTCCGAGGCGCAGACCAAGTCCGACGCCATGCTCGCCGATGCCCGGCAGCGCTCGGAGGCGATCCTCGCCGACGCCCAGACGCGATCGGAGGCGCAGTTGCGGCAGGCACAGGAACGTGCCGATGCCCTGCAGAGCGACGCCGAGCGCAAGCACAGCGAGATCATGGGCACGATCAACCAGCAGCGCGGTGTGCTGGAAGGCCGGATCGAGCAGCTCAAGACCTTCGAGCGCGAGTACCGTACGCGTCTGAAGACCTACCTCGAATCCCAGCTCGAGGAACTCCAGCAGCGTGGCAGTGCGGCGCCTGTCGAGGGCGGCCGACCCGATCAGTCGTTCTCGAACGATCCGGGTAACGGTGGATTCAGCAGCTACTCACCCAGCTGACCTGGGCGGATCGGTGCGCACTAGGCTGGTGATGTGCTGACCTTGGCGCTGGCCGCGACCCTCTTGGGGTTCGTGCTGCTCATCCTCGGTCTCATCACCGGGACCGTGTGGCTGGCCGTGGCCTGCATCGTGGTCTGTCTGGTTGGCCTCGGCTTCCTCCTGGCGGACGTGTTCGCCGGTCGCAAGGGCGAAGCGGCCCGGTCACTGGAAGACATGGTCCCGGGCGCCGGTCGCGACACCGATCCGTCGCACGACGCCGATGACGACGCTGTCACCGGGCACGACTCGGACGGCGATCGCGGCGCCGATGCACCGACGCGTCGGTACCCCGCCGCCGACACCCCCGGTGTCGGCGATTCCGAGTCCGCCGGCTATCGGCCCGGGGCCTTCGACCCCGGAATGGCCGCGCCCGCTGGTTCGGTCCCGCCGAATCGACCTGCTCCCGAGCGTCGTGAGGGCAACCTCGAGGACTATCTGCGTTCGGTCGGCGGCGACAGTCCGAGTGGTGACGGGCCGCCCCGCGGGGCCCCGCCCACCGGTGTCGATGTCGCCGGTGGTCGCCCCGGTCCGCCGCCGGGTTCCCGACCGCCCGGCGTGGGACCGCAGAGTCGCCAACCCGGTGTCGGTCAACAGTCGTGGACTCAACAGCAGGCCCGGCCGCAGCAGGGGCAATTCGGTCCTCCGCAATCCGGCCCGCCTCCGACCAGGGGCCAACGGCCTCCGGTCGGCCCGCCGTCGGCTCCGCGTCCGTTCGACCCGCAGTCCTCAGGGTGGGCCCCCGACGACGTGCCGGGCGGCGACGTCGCCGGCCCGGACGACTGGGCAACAAGTCCCGATGAGTCCGCGCCGCGTCGTCGGCGTGCGGGTTTCGATCCGCTTGATCCGAACTGGCATCCGCCGCCGGACTGAGCGCACCCGCACGGCCGCGCACCGGTCGAGAACCCATTGGCCCGACCGGGTCGGTCGTCGCTACACTGGTTCACGCGTTGATCCGGCCATCACCGGGGAGCACCCGGAAGAACGGTGTCATCGAGTGCGGCGTCCAGTGGACGGTGCGAATGCGTGACTCCCAGTAGAACCGGGCGGGCGTGGCCCGTGACAGCCACAGGATCGTCCGGTCACCGACCGTCGCGATTCGTCGAGTGGCGTCGGATCTCCGACGCAAGCGGGGTGGTACCGCGCAGACCTCCGGTGTGCGTCCCCGTGCCGATGAGACATCACCAGGCACGAGGAGACGAGCCGTGAGCGACGCGACCGACCCCACCCAGTCCGCCCCCACTCAGTCCGGGCGGGTGTATCCCAAGGTCGACATGACCGGGGGCACCGGGCGCAGCGCCCCCGACTTCCCGTCCGTGGAACAGCGGGTCCTGCAGTACTGGGACTCTGATTCGACCTTCGCCGCGTCGATCGCGAACCGGGCCGACGCCGAGGAGTTCGTCTTCTACGACGGTCCGCCGTTCGCGAACGGTCTGCCGCACTACGGTCACCTGCTGACCGGTTACGTCAAGGATCTGGTACCCCGGTACCAGACGATGCGTGGCAAGAAGGTGGACCGCCGATTCGGCTGGGACACACACGGTCTGCCTGCCGAGCTGGAGGCCGAACGCCAGCTCGGGATCACCGACAAGTCGGAGATCGAGAAGATGGGCATGGCGAAGTTCAACGAGTACTGCCGCGACTCGGTGCTGCGGTACACGGGGGAGTGGCGTGACTACGTGACCCGTCAGGCCCGCTGGGTCGACTTCGACAACGACTACAAGACACTCGATCTCGACTTCATGGAGTCGGTGATGTGGGCGTTCAAGGCGCTCTACGACAAGGGGCTCATCTACCAGGGCTATCGCGTGCTGCCGTACAGCTGGTACGAGCAGACGCCGTTGTCCAACCAGGAGTCCAAGCTCGACGATGCCTATCGGATGCGCCAGGACCCGGCGGTCACCGTCACGATGCCGCTCTCGGTGCCCGACGGTCCGCTGGCCTCGCTCGACGGTGTCAACGCGCTGATCTGGACGACGACGCCGTGGACCCTGCCGTCCAACCTCGCGATCGCGGTCAATCCCGAGGTCACCTACGTCCACGTGAAGGCCGCCGACGGCCGGGAATATCTGCTGGCCGAGGCGCTGATCGGTGCGTACGCGAAGGAAATCGCCGATCCGGAGGTGCTCGGCACGCTCCGCGGCGCGGATCTGGCGGATCTGTCGTACGCGCCTCCCTTCGACTTCTTCGCCGGCCATCCGAACTCCCATCGCGTATTGCTGGGTGACTACGTGACCACCGACAGCGGCACCGGGATCGTGCACCTCGCACCGGCTTTCGGCGAGGAGGACATGGACCTCGCGACCGCCAATGGCATCGAGGTGGTGCAACCGCTCGACCCGGGCGGACGCTTCACCGCGCAGGTCCCGCCGTACGAGGGTCTGATGGTGTTCGACGCCAACCCGGTGATCATCAAGGACCTGAAGGAATCCGGCCGGATCCTCCGCCATGAGACCATCGAGCACTCCTACCCGCACTCGTGGCGGTCGGGCCAGCCACTGATCTACATGGCGGTGCCGTCGTGGTTCGTCGCGGTGACGCAGTTCCGCGACCGCATGGTCGAACTGAACAAGCAGATCACGTGGGTGCCCGAACACATCCGGGACGGACAGTTCGGCAAGTGGCTCGAAGGCGCCCGGGATTGGAACATCAGCCGCAATCGGTACTGGGGTGCGCCCCTGCCGGTCTGGGTGTCCGACGACCCGGAGTTCCCGCGCGTCGACGTCTACGGTTCGCTCGACGACCTCGAGCGCGACTTCGGCGTGCGACCGGACAACCTGCACCGGCCGTTCATCGACGAACTCACCCGGCCCAATCCCGATGACCCGAGCGGGAAGTCGACCATGCGTCGGGTGCCCGAGGTCCTCGACTGCTGGTTCGAGTCGGGTTCGATGCCGTTCGCCCAGGTGCACTATCCGTTCGAGAATCGCGACTGGTTCGACGGTGGTGACTCCGCGCACGCCCCGGCCCACAATCCGGGCGACTTCATCGTCGAGTACAACGGGCAGACCCGTGGCTGGTTCTACACGCTGCACGTGCTGGCCACCGCGCTGTTCGACCGGCCGGCCTTCAAAACCGTTGCTGCGCACGGGATCGTGCTGGGCGACGACGGCCAGAAGATGTCGAAGTCCAAACGCAACTACCCCGACGTCAACGAGGTCTTCGATCGCGACGGATCGGACGCGATGCGATGGTTCCTGATGGCCTCGCCGATCCTGCGCGGCGGCAACCTCGTCGTGACGGAGCGAGGCATCCGGGAAGGGGTGCGTCAGGCGCTCCTGCCGCTGTGGAACGCCTACAGCTTCCTGCAGCTCTACGCCGAGCGCCCGGCGACCTGGCGGACCGACTCGCAGCACGTGCTCGACCGCTACATCCTGGCCAAGCTGGCGACGACTCGCGACACGATGACCGCGGCGCTCGACACCTACGACATCGCGGGGGCGTGTGACGCCTTCCGTGAGTTCGTCGAGTCGCTCACCAACTGGTACGTGCGTCGTTCCCGGGCACGCTTCTGGGCCGGCCAGGACGAGGACACCGACGCCTTCGACACCCTCTACACCGTGCTCGAGGTCGCCTGCCGGCTGGCCTCGCCGCTGCTCCCCCTGGCGACCGAGGCCATCTGGCGGGGTCTCACCGGGGAGCGGTCGGTGCACCTGACGGACTGGCCGACGAACGATGAGCTGCCGGCCGATGCCGACCTGGTCATGGCGATGGACCAGGTCCAGGCGGTGTGCTCGACGGCGTCGAGCGTCCGCAAGGCCAACAAGCTGCGGGTCCGGCTGCCCCTGTCGGGTCTGACGGTGGCCTCGCCGACCGCGCCCGCGCTCGAGCCGTTCGTCGACCTGATCAAGGACGAGATGAACGTCAAGGACGTGACTCTGGCGGCCGATGCCAGCGAGTACGGGCGTTACGAGATCGCGGTCAACGCGCGTGCCGCCGGCCCCCGCCTGGGTCAGGACGTGCAGCGTGCGATCAAGGCGGTGAAGTCGGGCAACTGGACTGCGGGCGAGGGCGCCGACGGGTCCGAGATCGTCGTCGCCGACGGCATCGAACTCCACGACGGGGAGTTCACCCGACGGCTGGTGGCCGTCGAACCGGACTCGACCGCGGAGCTGCCGGGCGGGAACGGCCTGGTCGTCCTCGACACGGCGGTCACGCCCGAACTCGAGGCCGAGGGGTGGGCGAAGGACCGGGTTCGCGAGCTGCAGGATGCGCGCCGCACCCTGGGACTGGACGTCTCCGACCGGATCACGGTGCGACTCGTCGTACCGGCCGAACGTCTGGACTGGGCGAGGACGCACGCCGACCTGATCGCCGGCGAGGTGCTCGCGGTGCGGTTCGACGTGACCGGCGACGGTGACGCGGGCAGCATCGAACTGGGCGACGGTGTGACCGCCGACGTGGCGAAGACGAACTGATCCGTTGACACGTGCACCGCGCGGACATCCCGGCCGGGATGTCCGCGCGGTGTCGTCGTCGGTGGCGCGGGGAGGCGTGGTCGGACGAGACGATCTGGGACACCGATCGCAACAGTCGCACCCTGGTGGTGCTGCGCCACGTACGGTGTGGAGACTGCCGCGACATGGCCCCGCGGGGTGAGCACACACCCGAGCGCGCCGTTCGCCGCCCGAACCATCTACGAGGGGCAGACCCCGATGACCCGCATGGACGTGGACCCGATCCCGGCGCGATCCGCCGCGTTCGAACCGCTGCTGTTCACGGTGGCCTACGAGATCCTGGGCTCGGCTGTGGACGCCGAACATGTTGTCCGACACTGCCTCTGGGATCATTCGGCGAGCGCGCCGGTGGACGCGTTCGGCCCCGGGTCGGCCCGAGCGCACCTCATCGCGCAGGTCGCCCGGCGCGCGCTCGAGACGCTCGCCGCGCGTCGACGTGTTACCGGGGACTACGTCGGACCGTGGCTGCCCGATCCGATCCGGTTCGACGGCGACGTCCTCGCCGACGCGGGTCTCGCGGAATTCGCGTCGACCGCGATGCTGCTCGTTCTGGAAGAACTCGAGCCCGCTGAACGGACGGTGTACGTCCTGCGTGAGATCTTCGGATTCGCCGACGACACGATCGCCATGATGCTGTCCTGGACGCCCGACGAGGTGGGGACGCTCGCGGAACGAGGCCGGTCGTTCGTCGAGCGTCGGCGCCCCCGGTTCGATCCGATGGACCGCGCCCGCGCCGCGGACATCGTCGAAACGTTCCTCGACGCGGCCGAGTCGGGCGACGCCGACGCCCTCATCGCCCTCATGGCACCGGAGGTGGTGCTGACCTCGGACAGCAACGACAAGGCCACCGCGGTACGGCAGCCCATGCGCGGGGCGCCCGCGGTGATGCAGGTGCTGTCGGGGTTCGCCCGGATCGGCGCTGTGCTCGAGGACTACCGCGCCGAGTTCGTGGTCTTCAACGGTCAGCCCGGGATGATCCTCTACTTCGACGGCCGGCTGCAGACCGCGATCACCCTCCGCGTCCTCGACGACCTGATCGTCGACATCTACGTGATGCGCAACCCCGACAAGCTCGTCGGGGTCGAGCTCCGTCGGCCGGTCACCCGCTGATCCACCCACCGCGCAGAGTGCGGGACCTGTACCGGAAACCGGTACGAATACCGCACTCTGTCCGGTCTCAGGCGAACAGTGCCGACAGTGTCTGCTCGATCTGGAGCCGGAAGAGCTGCTCGGGATGCGCGAAGGTATCGGTCCCGTACTGGCCGAAGGTCTCCAGGCTGATCGCGCCGACGAGTACGGCCCACAACGTGGTGGCCGCGGCCAGGACCGCGGCGGGGGTGTCGAGGTCGAACTCATCGCGGATCGCGTCCATGTCCGCGGCGACATCCGGTGTGGGAGAGGGGAGGTCGGCGCGTAGCAGGCCTTCGGCGTGGGCGGCCGAGCACTCGCGGAGCAGCCGCACGGGAATGCGTGTGCCGGGCCCGATGGTCCGCTCGCCGGGGGCGGAGTAACCGGGCACCGGGCTTCCGTAGATCAGCGCCCATCGGGACGGCTCGGCGAGAGCCCAGGTCCGCGCGGCCGCGGCCGCGGCCGCGAGTCGATCGCGCCGTCGGGAGGTGGCGATGGAATCGGCCGCGGCGTCGACGGCGTCCGCGACATCGGTGTAGGCCTCCACAAGCAACATGGTCAGCAATTCGTCGCGGCTCGGGACGTACCGGTACACCGCCGAGGAGACGACGCCCATGTCGCGGGCGATGGCGCGCAACGAGAGCCCGGCGGCGCCGTAGGTGGTCAGGTGTTCGCGTCCCAGTCGACGGATCTCGTCGGTCATCATCGCGCGGTTCTCCGCGCGGGTTCGTCCGGTGGCCATGGCGACGATCCTGCCACAAACCGAGAGCGGTGCTCTTGATTTCCTGGCGGCGTGGCTGCATACTCGATTTCGAGAGCACTGCTCTCGAAAGTGCCACCGCGACGAAAGGCCCATCATGACCGCGACCACCCACTACAAAGCCCCCAGCGGATTCGACGCCGCCTTCAACCGCGCGGTGCGCTGGCTCGCCGACCGCGGGGTCAACCTGGCCGGGGCGCAGACACTCACCGTCGTCGGCCGCAAGACCGGCACGCCGCAGCGAGTCCCGGTCAACGTCCTGCGGCTCGACGGGGCGGAGTACCTGGTGGCCGTCCGGGGCGACACGCAGTGGGTGCGCAACGCGCGCGTGGCCGGCACGGTGGAACTCCGCCGTGGCCGACGTCGGGCCGTCGTCACCCTCACCGAAATCGACCCCGCCCTTCGGCCGCCGGTCATCCGGGAGTACCTGCGCCGCTGGGGGTGGGAGGTCGGGCGGTTCCTGCCCGCGGGCCTCGCGCTCGCCTCGTCGGACGAGGATCTCGCCGCCCACGCCGGGTTGATCCCCGTCTTCGCCGTCACCGCTGCTCACTAGACTCGGTGAGGTGTCACGCCTCGAACCCGAACCGCCGCGCCCGGTCGGTGCGGTGTCGGGGCGGGGGTCCGAACGCAGCCCGCGCTGGGTGATGCACCTCGACATGGACGCGTTCTTCGCCTCCGTCGAACAGCTCACCCGCCCGACGCTGCGCGGCCGCCCGGTACTGGTGGGCGGGTCCGGTGGGCGCGGGGTGGTCGCCGGCGCCAGCTACGAGGCACGCGTGTTCGGGGCCGGCTCGGCGATGCCGATGCACCAGGCGCGTCGGCTCATCGGGCCGACCGGCGTGGTCATCCCGCCGCGCGGATCGGTGTACAGCACGGTCAGCAAACGTGTCTTCGCCATTGTGCGCGAAGCGGTTCCGGTCATCGAGACGCTGTCGTTCGACGAGGCGTTCGGCGAGCCGGAAGAACTCGCGGGGGCGACCGTCGACGCGGCCGGCGAGTTCGCCGAGGAGCTCCGATCCTGGATCCGGAGCGAGGTCGGACTCGCCGCGTCGGTCGGACTCGGAAGCGGCAAACAACTCGCGAAGATCGCCTCGGGGATGGCCAAACCCGATGGGGTGATGGTGATCCCACCGTCCGGCCAGCTGGAGTTCCTGCATTCGCTCCCGGTCCGCAAGCTGTGGGGCATCGGGCCCGTGTCCGGCGATCGGCTGGCGCGGCTGGGGATCGCGACCATCGGTGACCTCGCGGCGATGTCGCCGGTCGAGGTGGCCTCCGTGCTGGGCGCCACCGTCGGTCCCGCGCTGCATCGCCTTGCCCACGGCATCGACGACCGGCCGGTCGCCGAACGTGCCTCCTCGAAGCAGATCAGCGCCGAGTCCACCTTCGCCGAGGACATCGTCGAACTCGACGCGCTGCGTCCCGCCATCCGCAAGGCCGCCGCCGGCGCTCACCGCCGACTGCTCACCGACGGCCGGGGAGCGCGCACCGTCGTACTGAAACTGAAGAGATCCGACATGTCGATCCTGACGCGCTCGGCGACGACCGCGGCGGCCACCACCGACTTCGACGACCTCGAGCGGACGGCGCAGCGGCTCGCGCTCGATCCGCGTTCCATCGGGGCGATTCGCCTGGTCGGCGTCAGCTTCTCGGGGTTGACCGCGGTGCAGCAGTACGCCCTCTTCGACGAGCTGGGCAGCGAGGGACCGGCCGATGTCGAGACCACCCACCACGACACCGCCGCAGGCCACGGTGCGGAAGAAGGGGGTCGCGCCGAGGTGGCGACGTCACCGGACCCGGCCGGGGCCGAGGCGTCGGCCGTCCAGATAGCTGACTCGGCGCCCGAACCCCCGCGGTTCGCGCCGGGAGGGAGTTCGATGCCGGTCGGCCGCTTCGGCCCCGGCGCCGACGTGACCCACCCCGACCACGGGCACGGCTGGGTTCAGGGGAGTGGACACGGGGTCGTGACCGTGCGATTCGAGACCCGCACGAGCGGGCCGGGGCGCACGCGCACGTTTCCGGTCGACGATCCGAACCTCCGTCCGGCGGATCCGCTCGACAGCCTCGAGTGGGATCTTCCCGGCGACGGTTGACCGATCGGGCACGGTATCGACCGGCCGTGACCGCCACCCGGCGGGTGCCGGTGGCAGCACTCAGTCCTGTTGTGCGACAAAGAAATCGGTGATCAATTCGAGATCGTGACCCGAGGTCAGCAGTGCGATGAGCGCCATGCGCGCCTGCGGTGCGCGCAGCCAGGGTGACACGATCGCCCCGGCCCGCCGCAGATCGACCGCGCCGCCGCCCCCGCCGTAGGTCGCGGTCACCTCGCCGTACGGGACGCGGCTGGTGACGACGACGGTCACCCCGCGCTGGACGGCGAGTGCCACCTCGGCGGTGATGTCCGGGTGGGTGTTCCCGGAGCCGGTCGCCGCGAGGACCACGCCGGCGGCGTTCTGTGCGACCGACGCGGCGATCAGTCCCGGTGACACGCCCGGGTAGAGGGTGAAGGCGTCGACGCGTGCCGGCCGGCCCACCGGTACCGGTCCGGCGAGCACCCGTCGCGGCACCGGCGGGTCGTCGGCCCGACCGGTGCCCTGCACGGTGTCGAAGGCCGCGGGGTCGGTGGTGGAGACCTTGAACAACCCGCGTGCCGGCAGGAGTCGGCCGCCCATGGCCACGAGGACTCCTCGACCGCGGGCGGTCGGGTCGTCGATCGCGGCCAATGCGGCGGCGAGATTCGACGGCCCGTCGGCGCGCGGAGAATCAGACGGCAGCATCGCCCCGGTGAACACGACCGGCCGCTCGTCGGCGGCGTACAGGTCGGCGAGGTAGGCCGTCTCCTCCATCGTGTCGGTTCCGTGTGTGATCACCACACCGCGGACGGCGGGGTCGGCAAGCGCGTCGGCGATCGCGCGGACCACCGCGAACTGTTCGGCGACGGTCATGGCGGAACTGTCCACCGACATGAGGTCGACGGTGCGGATGGCCGACGGAGTGCGCGACGTCCCGTCGTCCCCGGCCCTCTCGTCCCCGGTCCCGATGTCCCCGGTCCCGGTGGTGATCGTCCCGGCGGCGGAGAGGAGAGCGGCCGAGCCGAGCGCCGGGATCGCGCCGTCGTCGGTGGTCTGGGCGGCGATCGTGCCTCCGGTGCTGATCAGCACGGTGACTCCGGTGGCCGCGGGCGGGGTGCCTGTCATGGTGCCCAAGGGTCACCGGAACCCTGTCGGCCCGTCAAGCGTTGCCTGCTCGGCGCCATCGGTCGGGCGGATCGTCGTCGCGTGTCGCCGGGCACCGGGGACCCCTGGTGCCCGCCGTTTGGCATAGTGGTGTGGGCCGTCGCCGGGGGACCCGGCACACAAGTCCGGTCGGGGCACACTCTCGGCAGACACGTCCGGTCGGGCCGAACCCGGCAGACACGTCCGGCATCGCGGTACGAGAGCGCCCGCCGGCGCACCCCATGCCCGAGAACACAGTGAGGGAGATCGTTGAAGTATCGGAAATTCCTGGGCGCGACCATGATCGCGGCCGCGTTGATGACCACCGTCGCGGCTTGCGGGAGTGACGACGCAGACGCGCCGCCCGCACCGACGCTCACCAGCACCGACACCGCAGCCGCGAGCGGCGACGGCTCCGAGATCACCGACGGCAGCAACCCGCCGTCGATCGCCGCGCTCAACGAGATGGTCGATCAGGCCGTCGACCCCGACATCCCGCGGGCCGAGAAGGTCGAACTGGTCGAGGGTTCGGAGAAGGACCCGGCGATCTTCGACGAGCTGGTCAAGGCACGTGCCGAGAACTCCGACGTCGACTGGGTCCTCGTCAACCCCGTGATCAGCGCCGGACCCAACAAGGCCCGCGTCAAGGTCCGGATCGAGACCGCGGGCAACCCGCCGACCAACGCCGAGTCGACCATCGTCTTCGACGACGGGCGCTGGAAGCTCTCGAACGAGACCGTGTGCAACCTCCTCGGCCTCTACCAGGTCGAGAGCGCCATGTGCGCTCCGGCGAGCTGACCACTCGCCGCACAGCATGATCCGCGGCCCCGCGTCGCCGACCGTAGTCGGTGACCCGGGGCCGTCGGCGTTCAGCGCCAGGTGACGGACAGTCCGGTCCGCTGTACCAGCGGCCGGTTCGGGTCCGCACCGACCAACTCGCGGGCGCCCCGATAGGTGGCCTCGCCGGCGATGGGCAGCCCGCGGGTCAGGTCGACGGTCACCGACCCCTGACCGGTGTAGCTGTAGCGGCTGATGGTGAGGCTGTCACTGCCGCCGGGGATCGCGAACACCGAGTTCACCGGGGTCTCGTCGGCGGTGTACTCGATGGTCAGCCGGGTGTCGTCCCAGCCGGTGAGCCGTGCCTCGATGGTCTGGGTGACGGTCGCCGCGGCCGCGATCACCCGCTCGCTCCGCCACGTCGCACCCACCGCGATCGGTTCGGTCGGGAGCACGACCGCCGCGTTGAACGCCGACACCAGCGTCTGCTCGACCGCCAGTCGCGCCTCGCCGCCGGCCGGCTCCGGCGGGGCGATCCGCAGGGACACCGGCGCCAGGCCCGGACCGAGCGTGAGACCGGCTTTTGCGCCGGCCATCGCCGACAGTTCGTCGTTCAGGGTCGTGTCGGGGGATGTGACCGTGCCCACGTCGAGTTCGAGGTCGGTGGGATCGGCGCACCCGAACCGCGCGGTCAGTGGCATCTCGACGGTCTGGGCGTCCGAGGTGCCCGGTGACGCCACCTCCGAGGTCGTCACCAGGGTCACCGACTGGGCGGTGGCGACGTCCGGCGCAGTCGTCGGCACGCGGCGCTCCCCGGTTCCCGCGTCGACGATCGTCACCGTCGCCGGTGCGATCGGGACCGGCGCCGCACCGGCGGCGCGGGACGGCGAGTCGGTGCTGCAGCCCGCCGATGTGCTCGCCGCCGGAGCGCCGGGCGTCTCGTCGGGACCCGATGCGCATCCCGCGACCAGTACGGACAGCGCGGTCACCGCCCCGATGGACGAGACGACGGACCGGAGGCGACGGGGATGCGGGGACACGGGTAGCCAGCGTATTCGACGTGTCGTGGACAATGATGCTGTGGATGACCAACCCCTGACGGATCGAGAGCACGTGGACCCGCACGACCGTGTCGAACCCGGGGCCGACCGCCGACCCGGCGACACCGACGCCGCCGCACGTCCCGGCCGCCGGGTGCCGAAGGCGACGATCGTGGTGCTCGGCGTCGCGCTGGTGATCTTGGGCCTCGACCAGCTCACGAAGTCGATCGCGGTCGCCACGATCGACCCGATGCGCCCGGTGGAGATCATCGGCGACTTCGTCACCCTGCGTCTGGTCCGCAACAGCGGCGCGGCCTTCTCCATGGCCACCGGATACACCTGGGTGCTGTCGATCATCGCCCTGGTGGTCGTGCTCGTGATCATCCGCTACAGCAGCCGGCTGCGCTCCTGGTGGTGGGTGGCGGGTCTGGCCCTTGTGCTCGGCGGCGCCATCGGCAACCTGACGGACCGCATCTTCCGTGCCCCGCAACCACTTCAGGGCCATGTCGTCGACTTCGTGTCGGTGGGGTGGTGGCCGGTGTTCAACGTCGCCGACTCCGCCGTGGTGTGCGGCGCGATCCTCCTGGTCGTCCTCTCCGCGCTCGGTTTCGACTACGACGGCACCCGCACGGGCTGGGCGGCCCGCCGCGAGCAGCGCGATCCCGCCGGCACCGAGGGCGGCGCGCATGCGTGAATCGCGGTTCCTGCCGGTGCCCGACGGCCTCGACGGGATGCGCGTGGACGCCGGTGTCTCCCGGATGCTCGGGCTGTCGCGCACCGTCGTCGCCACCCTGGCCGAGGAGGGCGACGTCGTCGTCGACGGCGTGGCGGTGGGGAAGTCGCACAAACTCGCCGCGGGCACGATGCTGCACGTCACGCTGCCCGAACCGGAGGAGCCGTTGCGCGTCGAGCCGACCCCGGTCGAGGACCTCGAGGTCATCTACCACGACTCCGACATCGTCGTCGTCGACAAGCCGGTGGGTGTCGCCGCGCATCCCTCGCTGGGTTGGAGCGGCCCGACGGTCATCGGGGCCCTCGCGGCCGCGGGTTTCCGGATCTCGACCTCGGGAGCGCACGAACGTCAAGGGATCGTCCACCGTCTCGATGTCGGCACGTCGGGGGTCATGGTGGTCGCGGTGTCCGAACGGGCGTACACGTTGCTCAAGCGGGCGTTCAAACAGCGGACCGTGCACAAGGGTTACCACGCGCTCGTCCAGGGGCACCTCGATCCGCCGTCGGGGACCATCGATGCGCCGATCGGCCGCCACCGCGGCAACGACTGGAAGTTCGCGGTGACCGCGAACGGCAAACCGAGTGTCACCCACTACGACACCCTGGAGATGTTCGCGTCGGCGTCGCTGCTGGACGTTCACCTCGAAACCGGTCGCACACACCAGATCCGGGTTCACTTCTCGGCCCTCCACCATCCGTGCTGCGGTGATCCCACGTACGGCGCCGATCCGGTGCTGGCCAAGAAGCTGGGTCTGGAACGCCAATGGCTGCACGCGCGATCGCTCGGGTTCGCCCATCCGGCCGACGGCCGACAGGTGGAGTTCACCTCGTCATACCCCGAGGACCTGCAGCACGCGCTCGAGGTCCTGC
This sequence comes from Gordonia hongkongensis, assembly GCF_023078355.1. Classification (NCBI taxonomy): domain Bacteria; kingdom Bacillati; phylum Actinomycetota; class Actinomycetes; order Mycobacteriales; family Gordoniaceae; genus Gordonia; species Gordonia hongkongensis. The sequence goes on along the minus strand of NZ_CP095552.1, from coordinate 3,285,847 downwards.
GCGCGACCTGACCTCACGAGGCGCCGGGAGCGGAGCGAGCGGGCCTGATGCCTCGCGCGACCAGGCCGTTCGATCGACTATTTCCGAGACACACCGCTAGATTGGGGGAGTGCTCGAGCCGGGAACCCTCGTCGCCGGGTACCGCGTCGAACGGGTACTCGGCAGCGGCGGCATGGGTGCGGTCTTCCTCGCCCGGCATCCGGAGCTGCCCCGGTACGACGCCCTGAAGGTGCTGAAGGCCTCGGCCGGGCTCACGGACAGCAACTTTCGCCGGCGGTTCCTGCGTGAGGCGGAGGTCGCGGCCACGCTCGACCACCCGAACATCGTCACCGTGTTCAACCGCGGACGTGCGAGTGTGCCGGTGGCGTCGAGGCCGGACAAGTCGGCGGAGGCCGATCTGCTCTGGATCGCCATGCAGTACGTCCCGGGAACCGACTGTGCGCGCGAACTCGCCGGACGCGGCCGCCTCGCCCCGCGTCGCGTGGTGCACATCGTGTCGGAGGTGGCGCGGGGGATCGACCACGCCAACCGGCGCGGACTGCTGCACCGCGATGTGAAACCCGCCAACATCCTGCTCGCCGAGGTCGACGATGATTCGTCGTTCGACGAGCAGCGGGTCCTGCTGACCGACTTCGGGGTCGCCAAACTGTCCGACGAGACCGAGGCGCTCACCTCGGTCGGCACGGTCCTCGCCACGCTGTCGTACGCGTCCCCGGAGCAGCTGACGGGTCGTCGACTCGATGGCCGGACCGACCAGTATTCGCTGGCGGCCACCACTTTCCACCTGCTCACCGGGCGCGTGCCCTTCGACGACCGCGACAACGGCGCCGTCATCGGAGCACATCTGAAAGAACCCGTACCGCGGGTTTCCGAGCTCGTGCCCGGACTCTCGCCCGACGCCGACGCGGTCATCGCGCGTGCGATGGCGAAGTCCCCGGACGAGCGCTTCGCCAGCTGCCGGGAGTTCGCCGACGCGCTGGCGACGGGTCTGCGGAACGTGCGGCCGAGGTCGGCCGCCGACCTCGACGCGGAGACGGTTCGCGGCCTCCCCGGTCGGATGGCCGGCGGCGCCGTCCCGGGTCCGCGCGCGCCGGACATGCCCGGACGGTCCGACCGGCCGACACCGCCGCCCGCCGGTCGCGCCGCGACCCCCGACCGACCACCCGCGGAACGTCGATCACGGCCGGGGCCGGCCGAGCCCCGCCGACCCGGGCCCGGCCGTCCCGCGGCGAACGTTGACCCGGCACATGAAGCGACGCAGCGCGCGGCCCCGGCGCGCGGCGGTCCGCCGAACGCCCCACCGGGTGCCGCCACGCCGCCCTCCGGCCCCGCGCCGGGCTCGCGGGTGCCCGGGCGCGGCCCGAGATCGAGGCCGACGACCGGTGCCGATCCGGCGGTGTGGCAGCATCCGCCGTCGAATCCGTTCCGGCAGAGCAACGACCACCTGCGGCCCGACCGGAGCCGCCTGGGCGGCGTCGGCCCGACACCGGCCGGCACCCCGCCGCGCGGCCTGGATGCCGCGGGACCCGGCGGGCTGCCCGGTCAAGGTCCCCGGGGCTGGGCCGGGCCGGCGGGTCCGACTTCATCGACGCCGTCGTCGTCGAACCGGTTGCCCATCGTGCTGGCGATCGTCGCCGCGGTGTTGCTGGTCGCGATCGTCCTCGTGTTCATGGCCCTGTGAGCGCGGTGAGCGAACCGGCTCCGCTACCACAGCTGTCCCATCCGTCACGACGCGGAGTGGGAGCCCGGCGGTGTCGGTGCACGCGCCTAGAGTGGACCCGGACTCGGACCCGCCCGACCGCCTTCGGGCGCACTCTCCCGGGTGCCGATGACCGCCGACCGAACCGACATCTGACGACTGACCCGACATCTACCGACTGATCTCGACAGAAGAGGCGCCGTGACGGACTCGTTTGTACACCTGCACAACCACACCGAGTACTCCATGCTCGACGGTGCGGCGAAGGTGTCCCCGTTGTTCGCCGAGGCCAAACGTCTGGGAATGACCGCGATCGGCATGACCGACCACGGAAACATGTTCGGCGCCAGCGAGTTCTACAACACTGCGGTCAAGAACGACATCAAGCCGATCATCGGCATCGAGGCCTACATCGCCCCCGGCTCACGATTCGACACCAAACGAATCCAGTGGGGCACCCGCGATCAGAAGAGCGACGACGTCTCCGGCTCGGGTGCCTACACCCATATGACGATGGTCGCCGAGAACGCGACCGGGCTGCGCAACCTGTTCAAGCTGTCGTCCCTCGCGTCGATCGAGGGGCAGCTCGGCAAGTGGTCGCGGATGGACGTGGACCTGATCGCCGAGCACGCCGAGGGGATCATCGCGACGACGGGATGCCCGTCCGGTGAGGTGCAGACCCGGCTCCGGCTCGGCCACGACCGCGAGGCGCTCGAGGCCGCGGCGAAGTGGCAGGAGATCTTCGGCAAGGACAACTTCTACCTCGAACTCATGGAGCACGGGCTCGAGATCGAGCGGCGTGTGCGCGACGGTCTGCTCGAGATCGGTCGCAAGCTGGGCATCAAGCCGATCGTCACGAACGACTGCCACTACGTGACCAAGGAGCACGCCGCGGCGCACGAGGCGCTGCTGTGCGTGCAGACCGGCAAGACCCTCTCCGATCCGACCCGGTTCAAGTTCGACGGCGACGGTTACTACCTGAAGTCCGCGGCCGAGATGCGCGAGCAGTGGGACTCGATCGTCCCCGGGGCGTGTGACAACACCCTGGAGATCGGCGAGCGCGTCGAGTCCTACAAAGAGGTCTTCACCCACCGCGACCGGATGCCGGTCTTCCCGGTCCCCGACGGCGAGACGCAGCAGACGTTCCTGCGCAAGGAGGTCGCGAAGGGACTCGCGGAGCGCCGTTTCGCCGGCACCGAGGTGCCCGAGGAATACCTGCAGCGCGCCAACTACGAACTCGACGTCATCATCCAGATGGGGTTCCCGGCCTACTTCCTCGTCGTCGGCGACCTCATCCGCCACGCTCTCGAGGTCGGCATCCGGGTCGGCCCGGGCCGTGGCTCGGCGGCCGGTTCGCTCGTGGCCTGGGCGCTGGGCATCACGAACATCGACCCGATCCCGCACGGCCTGCTCTTCGAGCGGTTCCTCAACCCCGAGCGGGTGTCGATGCCCGACATCGACATCGACTTCGACGACCGTCGTCGAGGCGAGATGGTGCGGTACGCGACCGACCGGTGGGGCAGCGACAAGGTGGCCCAGGTCATCACGTTCGGCACCATCAAGACGAAGGCCGCGATCAAGGATTCGGCGCGCGTCCAGTTCGGTCAGCCGGGATTCGCGATCGCCGACCGCATCACCAAGGCGCTGCCGCCGCCGATCATGGCCAAGGACATCCCGGTCTGGGGTATCACCAACCCCGAACACGAGCGCTACAACGAGGCCGCCGAGGTCCGCACGCTCATCGAGACCGATCCGGACGTCAAGAAGATCTACGACACCGCGATCGGACTGGAGGGTCTGATCCGCAACGCCGGTGTGCACGCGTGTGCGGTGATCATGTCCTCGGAGCCGCTGACCGACGCGATCCCGGTGTGGAAGCGCGCGCAGGACGGCGCCATCATCACTGGCTGGGACTACCCGTCGTGTGAGGCGATCGGCCTGCTGAAGATGGACTTCCTGGGTCTGCGCAACCTCACCGTCATCGGTGACGCCCTGGAGAACATCAAACTCAACCGGGGAATCGATCTCGACCTCGACTCGCTGCCGCTCGAAGACGAGAAGACCTACGAACTACTCGCCCGTGGCGACACCCTCGGGGTGTTCCAGCTCGACGGCGCCGCCATGCGCGAACTCCTGAAGATGATGCAGCCCACCGGGTTCGAGGACATCGTCGCCGTGCTCGCGCTGTACCGTCCCGGGCCGATGGGTGTGAACGCCCACACCGACTACGCCAAGCGCAAGAACGGTCTGCAGGAGATCAGGCCGATCCATCCCGAGCTGGAGGAGCCGCTCAAGGAGATCCTGTCGGAGACCTACGGCCTCATCGTCTACCAAGAGCAGATCATGCAGATCGCGCAGAAGGTCGCCGGGTACTCGCTCGGACAGGCCGACCTGCTGCGTCGCGCGATGGGCAAAAAGAAGAAGGAGATCCTCGACGAGGCCTACGACGGCTTCGCGGAGGGCATGCGCAACAACGGTTTCTCCCAGGCCGCGATCACCGCGCTGTGGGACACCGTCCTGCCGTTCGCCGGCTACGCGTTCAACAAGTCGCACGCCGCCGGCTACGGGCTGGTGTCCTTCTGGACCGCGTACCTCAAGGCGAACTATCCCGCCGAGTACATGGCCGGCCTCCTGACCTCGGTCGGCGACGACAAGGACAAGGCCGCGATCTACCTGGCCGACTGTCGCAAGCTCGGGATCACCGTGCTGCCGCCCGATGTCAACGAGTCCCAGCGGAACTTCGCCGCGGTCGGCAAGGACATCCGATTCGGCCTGGCCGCGATCCGCAACGTCGGCTCCGGCGTCGTCGGTTCGATCATCTCGGCGCGCGAGGAGAAGGGGAAATTCACCAACTTCTCCGACTACCTCGGCAAGATCGACGTCACCGCCTGCAGCAAGAAGGTGACCGAGTCGCTGATCAAGGCCGGCGCCTTCGACTCACTCGGACACCCGCGCAAGGGTCTGTTCCTCGTACACGGGGAGGCCGTCGAATCGGTCATCGGAACCAAGAAGGCCGAGGCGATCGGACAGTTCGACCTCTTCGGCGACGCCGGCGGTGCCGACGACTCGATGGCCGAGGTGTTCGCGGTCAAGGTGCCCGAAGAGGAATGGGACACCAAGCACAAGCTCGCCATCGAGCGGGAGATGCTGGGGCTCTACGTGTCCGGCCATCCGCTCAGCGGCGTCGAGCACGCGATCGCCGCGCACACCGACACCTCGATCTCGACGCTCCTCGAGGGCAACGTCGCCGACGGCGCCCAGATCACCATCGGCGGCATCATCTCCTCGGTGACCCGGCGGGTGAACAAGAAGGGCGAGCCGTGGGCCGCGGTGACCCTCGAGGACATGGTCGGTGGAGTCGAGGTGTATTTCTTCCCGCGGGCCTATGTCGCGTACGGGATGGACATCGTCGCCGACAACATCGTCCTGATCAAGGCGCGCGTCAACCTGCGCGACGACAGCATGATGATCAGCGCGAACGATCTCGCGGTGCCGGATCTGGAAACCGCGGGGGCGACCAAACCGGTGGCCCTGACACTGTCGGCGCGACTCTGCACCCCCGACCGCGTGGCGGCGCTCAAGCAGGTGCTGACCCGGCATCCCGGCATGGCCGACGTGCACGTGACGCTCGTCAGCGACAAGCGGCAGACCCAGCTGAAACTGACCGAGTCGTTACGTGTGGCCCCGAGTTCGGCGCTGATGGGCGACCTCAAAGCCCTCCTGGGGCCAAGCTGTCTGAGTTGACGCGGCTGAAGTGAGGGTCGCCTGCTCGACGGACTTCACCCGGCCGTGACTCAGGATTCGGGTCGCCGAACATTTTCGTTCGTTCTGCGCTACACTCGACGTCACGTCCAGCGCACCCGGCCAGTGAGGGAGTGATCCGACATGGCGACTCTGATCGACGTCGACCCCGGTCGTCCTGCATCGCGGCAGCCCCGCACCGTCGATGTCCTGGGTGCGCAGTGGCCGGTCCACAAGGCACACGCCGTCGCCGCCGCGGTCGTGGTGGCACTGGTCAGCATCGTTCTTCTCGGCTCACTCGTGGTCACCGCCTGGGCGAGCGGACTGACGCTGCTCGCGGTGTGGTGGGGCGAGCGCTACCTGCCGGGGACGGCGGCCGTCGCGCCGGCATCGAACCCGCCGGGGATCTCGTAGATCCGTCCGTCGAATCCGGCGCGGAAGAGACGTCCGGCCGAGAACCCGCGGTCGCCTCGTCCGTAGGACACGACGCTCGAGGTCGGTAGGCCCGTCGCGAGCACGCAGTAGCTTCCGGGCGCCGTCACACGCACGATCTCACCCGTCGCGTTGAACGGCACCACAGGTCGGTCTCGTGAATCGAGGGTCAGTCCGTCCGGCGTCGATGGCGCACCCACGTTGAGCAGGTTCTGCACGACGCGCGGATTCGCGGTGGAGATCCGGCTGACGCCCGGGTTCACGAAGGTCCTCGACACGTACAGCCACCCGTCGCCGCGTCCGAGTACTGCTCCGTTCGCGCTCGGCAGCGCTCCCCAGGCGGCCTGCACGGCGCCGGTGGGGCTCACCCGACCGATGAGATTGCCGAAGTCGTTGGTGGCGTACACATTTCCGCGCGCCGACACGTCCATCCCGTTGGCCGCCGAGAGTCCCGTCACCCAGGGCCGCAGTGCGCGGGTGTTGATGTCGAGCCGGGCGATGGATGCGTGTCGCAGCGCGTCGCCCACGAAGACGCGCGGGTCGGCGCCGTATCCGACCAGCAGGGTGCCGCCGGGGGTCCACGCCAGCGCGCCCGCTCCGCTCCCGCCCGGCACGCGTGCGATCGGAACCGCAGGTGCGCCCGGTCCGGCCAGGCGATACACGCGACCGGTGATCAGGTCGGTGGTGTAGAGGCGTCCGGCGGCGTCGACGGTCAGGCCCTCGAGCGCCGCGCCGGGCACCGACCCGACAAGTCGCGCCGGCTGTCCGGCACCCGCACACACGGGGGCGGCCGAGGCCGGGGCGGGGTCGACGGCGGCGCCGAGCCCGACCGCCAGGGCGGCGGCCGCGCCGAGCGCGGCCAGTCGCGACAGGCGTCGCGTGCGGGGTGGGAAGGTTCGACGAGCTGTCATGGCTGCTCCCTGGTCGGTGAGGCTGGTCGCCGTCGGCAATGGCTGGGTTAGACGGTCGTCGGGAAGATTCCCGTCCGGCCCGCTGTCAAACGCACCCGTCCAGTGTTACGCCATCGGGTGCGCGAATGTGCCGCGATGTGGATTCATCCGGCGCCGCGATGCCACCACCCACGACGCGGTCGCGGACGGGCGTCGGAACCCGCGACATCGGATCACCGGCAGACAGTGAGAACATGGCTGTCGTGAGTACGCACCACGTCCCGGTCCATCAACAGGCGTTGTCGGTAGACGCGATCGAAGCCGCATCGATCCGTATCGCCGACGCGGTGGCGCGTACCCCGCTCGAGATCTGCCCGCGGCTGTCCGCCGACACCGGGGCCGAGATCTTCCTGAAGCGCGAGGACCTCCAGGCCGTCCGTTCCTACAAACTGCGCGGCGCCTACAACGTGATGGCGCAGCTGTCGGCCGAGGAGCTGTCGCGTGGCGTCGTCGCGGCCAGCGCCGGCAACCACGCCCAGGGGGTCGCGTTCGCATGCCGGAGCATGCAGGTGCCCGGACGCATCTATGTCCCGACCACCACGCCCAAGCAGAAACGAGATCGAATCCGTTGGCACGGTGGTGACTTCGTCGAGCTCAAGGCCGTCGGCGACACCTACGACGCCGCCGCGGCCGCTGCTCAGGACGACGTGATGCGTACCGGGTCCGCGTGGATCCATGCATTCGACGACCCGCGGACCGCGGCCGGTCAGGGGACCATCGCGCACGAGATCGTCGAACAGCTCGGTCGTGTTCCCGACGTCGTGGTCGCACCGGTCGGCGGCGGGGGATGCCTGGCCGGGATGGCCACCTATTTCCGCGGCCTGTCCGAGGACGTCACGATCGTCGGTGTCGAACCGACCGGCGCGGTGTCGCTGAGCGCCGCCCTCGTCAACGGGGGACCGGTGACCCTCGCCGAGATCGACCCGTTCGTCGACGGGGCAGCGGTGAAGCGCATCGGGACCATCGGGCACCGGGTGTTGTCGGAGATGGGCGCGACCGTGACCGATCACCCGGTGCTGGCGAGCATCACCGACGCCCCCGCCGCACGCGTGGTACCCGACGAGCGTCACGCCCCCGTGCCGGGAACCGCGCATATCACCCACGTCGATGAAGGCGCCATCTGCTCGGCGATGCTCGAGCTCTACCAGAACGAGGGCATCATCGCCGAACCCGCGGGGGCGCTCGCCGTCGCGATCCTCGACAAACTGCAGCTGCCCGCGGACTCCACGGTGGTGTGCCTGGTCTCCGGCGGCAACAACGACGTGTCCCGGTACGGCGAGATCATCGAGCGCTCGCTGGTGCACCGGGGACTCAAGCACTACTTCCTGGTCGACTTCCCACAGGAGCCGGGTGCGCTGCGGCGTTTCCTCGACGAGGTTCTCGGACCCGACGACGACATCACGCTGTTCGAGTACGTGAAACGCAACAACCGGGAGACCGGCGCCGCCCTCGTCGGCGTCGAGCTGGGACACCGCGACGGGCTCGGCGACCTGATGGACCGGATGGCGCACTCCCGGCTGCACTGCGAGCGGCTCGAACCGGGTAGTCCGGCGTACGCCTACCTGACCTGAGAATCGGGGCCGCGAAACGCCGGCGTCGACCATTCGGATGACTCCCCAGACCACGGGAACATTCGCGTCCGGTGCCGCCTCCAAGTACATGAACCGCCCAGAGGCACTGCACCACCACAGCGCCTCGTCACTTGGAAGGACAACCCCATGAGCACCGAGATCCCCGCCGACGCCGTTCTCATCGACACCGATGGCGACGGAGCCGTCGACGCCGCACTCACCGACGTCGACGGTGACGGCACCACCGACGCCATCCTCGACACCGACGGCGACGGCCAGGCCGACTCCATCGCCTATGACACCAATGCTGACGGCGAGATCGACGTCATCGAGGCCGACACCGACGCCGACGGCCTCACCGACATCGCGGTCGCCGACACCGATTGCGACGGCATCTTCGACACCGCGGTCGACGACGAGGGCAACGTCGAGGTCGGCGACTTCGGCAGTATCGACGGCGGCGACGCCGTCTGACCACTTGACTTCATGGCCCGGAGCCGCGGTACACGCGACTTCGGGCTATGAGCCGTCACCACGGCGGCCGACGATCACGTTGTGACCCGGCGAGGCGAGCTCGGAGCCCTCGGAACTCGGTGACTGCCACGCCAATTCGACGTCGAGCGAGATCGGGACGGTCACCGGTGCGGCGCCGGGAACGCAGACCACCGACCAGTCACCGCGATGCATCGCGAACCATCCGGCCGCCTCGTCGAAGTCGACGGACACCGACGAGAAGGCCGGATCGGACAGCGCGGCTTCGGCTTTCCGCAAGGCGATGAGAGTTCGATAGAAGTCGAGCACACGCGCGTGTGCGGGATCGTCGAGTTCGGTCCAGTCCAGCTTCGACCGCTCGAACGTCGCCGGGTCCTGCGGATCGGGCACGTCGTCGCTGTCCCAGCCGTGTTCGGCGAATTCCGATTTGCGCCCCTCCGCGGTGGCTCGGCCCAGTTCGGGCTCCGGGTGGGAGGTGAAGAACTGGAACGGTGTCGCGGCCGCCCACTCCTCACCCATGAACAGCATCGGGGTGAACGGGGACAGCAGGACCAGCGCCGCCTTGATCGCCAGCTGTCCGCCGTCGAGGTAGGCGCTCGGGCGGTCGCCGATCGCCCGGTTGCCGATCTGATCGTGGTTGCAGGTGTAGGCGAGGAGGGCCGACGCGGGCAGCCGGTCGGTCGGGATCGGTCGTCCGTGACGGCGTTTCCGGAACGACGAATAGGTGCCGTCGTGGAAGAACCCGCCGGTGAGAACCTTCTCCAGGCAGCCGTAGCTCCCGAAGTCGCCGTAGTAGCCCTGCCGTTCGCCCGACACCAGCGTGTGGATCGCGTGGTGGATGTCGTCGTCCCACTGCGCGGTGAGCCCGAGTCCGTTGACGCTGCGCGGGGAGATCATGCGGGGATCGTTGAGGTCGCTCTCGGCGATCAGCGACAGCGGTCGCCCGAGTTCGACGGCGAGATCGTCGGTGGCGGCGGCGAGTTCTTCCAGTATGTGCACGGCGCGGTGGTCGGCCAGCGCGTGTACCGCGTCGAGGCGCAGGGCGTCGACATGGAACTCGGTGAACCACCGCAGGGCCGTACCGGCGATGAACGCACGGACCTCGTCGGAGTCCGGATCGGACAGATTGACCGACGATCCCCAGGATGTGACGCCCTCGGAGAGGTAGGGCCCGAAGTCGGGTAGGTAGTTGCCGGACGGACCCAGATGGTTGTAGACGACGTCGAGGACGACACCGAGTCCCCGGGCGTGACAGGCATCGACGAACCGGGCCAGCGCTGCCGGTCCGCCGTAGGTCTCCTGCACCGCGTACCAGCCGACGCCGTCGTAGCCCCAGTTGTGAACCCCGTTGAACGCGTTGACCGGCATCAGCTCGACGAAGTCGACCCCCAGGTCGACGAGATGGTCGAGCCGGCCGATGGCGGAGTCGAGCGTGCCCTCCGGGGTGAAGGTGCCGAGATGGAGCTCATAGACCACCGCTCCCCGGATGTCGCGACCGGTCCAGTCTGCGTCGGTCCATCCGGCGTCGTCGACGGTGAACAATGCCGACAGTTCGTGCACCCCGTCCGGCAGGCGCACGGCCCGCGGATCAGGACGCACCGGTCCGCCGTCGATCGAGAATCCGTAGCGCAGTTCCTCGACGGGTTCGGTTCCCGGTGCGGTGTCCACCTGCCACCACCCGCCCGCGCCTGCCGTCATGGTGATCCGGTCCGCGGCCGGGTCCTGCGCGGACGACCCGATCACCAGCTCGACGACCTGCGCATTCGGTGCCCAGACCCGGAGTTCGCCCAGTGATCGCGGTGATCGGAAGGGCTCCACATTGGAACGAAGTGGTAGGTTTTGTTCCCGCTGGTCGTCCGACCAAGTTATCGTGCTCTGGGCAACAGCGGCAGCGGTCGGGGGATTCGTCACATCATGCAAGGTATGTCGGACCTCGGACAGGTGCAGTCGGGCGCTAGTGTGAGGCCGGACACATTCGGACGAGGGAAGTGGGGTATGTTACCCGCGGCGCTCATGCCCACGGGGGGCACGCGAAGCGGGTCTGCGGGAACGAGAACGCGCGTCGACGTCGACACGCGCCATCGCGACCTGACGGCCGGTGAACGGGTAAGCCGAGACGCAAGGGCAGGGTTTGAGCACTAACGCAGTCACCTCGGACGACGCGGAGGTGGGTCGCAAGAGGCCGGGGGCGGTGCGGTCGTGGGTGGACGGCCATGTCGTTGCCTCGTTCGACACATTCGGTCGCCAGCTCGGCATGTTCGTCGAGGTGTTCCGGACCCTCTTCGTCGATCTCTTCAAGCGACGGTTCCCGTTCGGGGAGTTCATCCGTCAGTGCGCCTTCATGGCCAGCACCTCGGTCTTCCCGACCCTCCTGGTCGCCATCCCGATCGGCGTCATCGTGTCGATCCAGGTGTCCAACATCGCCGGTCAGGTCGGTGCCACGTCGTTCTCCGGCGCGGCGACGGGTCTCGGTGTGATCCGGCAGGGTGCACCGCTGGTGACGTCGCTGCTCCTCGCGGGCGCCGTCGGCTCGGCGATCGCCGCGGACCTCGGATCCCGCACCATCCGCGACGAGATCGACGCGATGCGCGTCATGGGCGTCAACCCCATCGAGCGTCTGATCTCGCCGCGACTCCTCGCGACGATGGTCGTCAGCTTCCTGCTCTGCGGGTTCGTCTGCTTCGTCGGGTTCATCACCGGCTACGTCTTCAACGTCTACTTCCAGGGCGGCACACCGGGTAGCTACACCGGCACCTTCGCGTCCTTCGCCACCACCGCCGACCTCATGTTCGCGTTGGCCAAAGCCGTCATATTCGGCGCGATCGTGGCCATCGTCGCCTGCGATCGCGGCCTCTCGACGAAGGGCGGGCCTGCGGGTGTGGCCAACTCGGTGAACGCCGCTGTCGTCAACTCGGTCCTGCTGCTGTTCACGGTGAACGTGATCCTCACGCAGCTGTTCGCGATCCTGTTCCCGTCGAGGGTGGTGTGAGATGACCGCGTCACGGTATGTACCTCCGGCCCTGCGGCCGCTCGAGGCCGCCAAGGCGGTGTACCGCGGTCCGCGCGATGCGCTCGCCGCGATGGGCCATCTGATCACCTTCCTGGTCCGCTCGATCGCCGCGGTGCCGCTGGCGTTCCGTCACTACAGCAAAGAGGTGTGGCGCCTCCTTGCCGACGTGGCCTGGGGCAACGGCGCCATCGTCGTCGGTGGCGGCACCGTGGGTGTCATGGTGATCCTCGGCATCATGGGCGGCGCGACCGTGGGTATCGAGGGCTACACCGCCCTCAATCTGCTCGGCATGTCCCCGGTGACCGGCGGGCTGTCCGCCTTCGCGACGACCCGCGAGATCGCACCGCTGCTCGCCGCGACCGCGTTCACCGCCCAGTCGGGTTGCCGGTTCACCGCACAGTTGGGCTCGATGCGCATCGCCGAGGAGATCGACGCCCTCGAGGCGATCGCGATCCGGCCGCTGCCGTATCTCGTCACCACCCGGATGTGCGCGGCCGTCCTGGCGATCATCCCGCTCTACTCGGTGTCGCTGGCCGCCAACTACCTCGCCTGCCAGTTCATGTTCATGCTGCAGAGCGGTCAGGGCGAGGGCACGTATCTGTACTACTTCAACCAGTTCCTCGTCTCGTGGGACATGTTGTTCTCGTTCTTCAAGGTGATCGTCTTCGTCCTGCTGACGACGTTCATCCAGTGCTACTACGGCTACTTCGCCTCAGGTGGTCCCGAAGGAGTGGGAGTTGCTGCCGGACATGCCATCCGACTCGCGATCATCGTCATCGTCTTCGCGAACCTGGTCATGACACTCGTGTTCTGGGGCACGTCGCCCGGGATCAAGATCTCGGGATGAGGGGGAGACCGTGAACATCGCGACCGACGGGCGCAATCCCTCGCTGCTGCAATACGTGCTGCGCGGAGTCGCCTTCCTGCTCGTCCTGCTGGTGATCTTCGTGCTGCTGTTCATGCGGTACCAGGGCACGTTCAGCAAGACGGTGCCTGTCACGGCCGAACTCGTCGATGTCGGCGACGGCCTCATGAACGGAGCCGACGTCCGGTACAACGGGCTGATCGTCGGAACGGTCAAGTCCATCGCCGTCGACGACTCCTCGCAGGCCACCGCCGGCAACCTGATCAAAGACGTCGCCATCGACATCCAGCCCGCCCAGGCGGAAGGCATTCCTGCCTCGGTGACCGCGCGTACGGTTCCGTCGAATCTGTTCGGTGTCAACTCGGTCGAGCTGGTGCAGCCCGCCGAGGTGGGTGCCGACCGGTTGTCCGCCGGCGATGTGATCCCGGCCGACGACTCGCTCGAGACGATCAAGCTGCAGGACGCCCAGAACGAGCTGAAGCGGATCCTCGACGCGGTGCCGCCGGAGGAACTGGCGCAGGTGCTCGGCACGATCGCCGACGCGCTGAAGGGCGGCGGCTCGGTGTTCGGGTCGTTCGTCCCCGTCCTGAAGAACTACTTCGACTCGATCAACGCCCAGTTCCCGCCGGGCGCGCCCCCGGGTTTCGACAACTTCGATGCCGCGCTCACCGGACTGTCGCAGTCGGCGCCGCAACTGCTGGACACCCTGGGCCGCAGCGTGATCCCGGCGATCACCATCGCGGAGAAGCAGCGTGACCTGACCGCGGTGTTGACGGCGAGTCAGGGCCTGCTCGATCAGACCCAGTTGCTGTTCGCGCGCAATGGCGACAGCGGTCAGCGTCTGGTGACCGATCTGAACCGCATGCTGGGTGCGCTCGTCCTCGAGCCGAACTCGCTGCCGCAGGGCGTGATCGCACTGAACAACCTGGCCGCGAGGGTGCTGACGGTGTTCACCGGCACCAACGGTCACGTGCAGCTCAACATCGGTGTCAGCTTCGGCGCCTTCCAGCGCTACACCCGGCAGAACTGCCCGGTGTACGACGGCGGCCCCTACGGCACACTGCGCGGCCCCGGCTGCGTGGGACCGGGCACGGGCACGGGGCCGACGATGTCGGGTCCGCTGTCGATCTATCCGTCCGACGGGATGCGCCGGAACAAGCCGGTCGGCAATGTCACCACCGATGCCGACAACAAGACCCTCGGCACCGTCTTGCGCCGTACCCCGTCGGCAGCGGACACGATCATGCTGGGCCCCCTGGTCCAGACGCTCGAGGTGCGCAACGCCGCCGAGCCGGGCCGGGGTGGCGACGGCCAAGGAGGAGGACGATGAGCGCGGCTTCGGAATCGATCCGCAAACCGCTGATCGGTTTCACCATCTTCGGGATCGCCGCGTTGCTGGTCACCTACGTGATCTTCTCGACGCTGGAGCGCTCGGTGCCGGGGACGACCAACAGCTACACCACCTATTTCGGTGACGCCTCGGGTCTGGCCGAGGGCGACGACGTCCGCATGGCCGGAGTCCGCGTCGGTCGTGTGGACGGGATCGAACTCGCCGACGGCCGCGCCCGGGTCACCTTCGAGGTGCAGGACAACCAGCAGGTGTACACCAACACCCGGGCGGCGATCCGCTACCAGAACCTCATCGGGCAGCGATATCTGAACCTGACGCTGGTCCCGGATCGGGAGAGCACGCCGCTCGACCCGGGGTCGACGCTCGAGCTCCCCTCCGAGGACTCCTTCGACGTCACCACATTGCTCGCCGGGTTCCAGCCGGTCTTCGAGACCCTCACCCCGGAACAGGTCAACGCCCTGTCCGAGGGCTTGATCCAGGCGTTCCAGGGCAATTCGGTGTCCTTGAGCTACACGGTCGCCGAGGTCGGCCGCCTCGCGGAGGACACGGCCAACCGGGACGTCGTGCTCGGCGCGATCATCAACAACCTGAGTGCGGTCATGCGCGACCTGTCGCGCCAGGGCGGTCAGCTGGGCACCGTCATCGAGTCGATGTCGGCGCTGATCGCAAACCTCAACTCGAACTCCGCGGCGTTCGGCAGTGCGGTGACCGACATCGGCCGCACCGCAAGCGGATTCGCCGACGTGCTGAGTGAGAGCCGACAGAGTCTCGCCGACGCCGCGACGGACGGCCGGATCGCGACCAACACCCTGATCAGCAATGGCGCCAAACTCGATCGGATGGCGGTCGACGCGCCGATCTTCCTCGGTCATTTCCCGCTCGTGCTCGGTGAGGGCGCTTACTTGAACATCTATGCATGTGATCTCGACGTCGCGATCGGCGACGTCCTGCTACCGCCCGGGATCTTCAACAAGATCGGCGGCACGAATCACTCGGTGGTGTGCCGATGAGCTGGTTCCGCAGGAGTTTCCGTGACAACCGGCGCGTGTGGTTCGGCGTGATCGGCGCCGTGGTCATCGTCGCCCTGTTGCTCGGCGTGACCGCTCTCGCGACTGCGCATCTGGGCAAGAAGACCCTCACCGGCGACTTCGCCCAGGCCGGCGGTATCCGGCCGGGGGACAAGGTCCGCGTCGCCGGTATCGACGTCGGTGAGGTCACCGACACCGAACTCGCCGGACAGCACGTCGCCATCACCATGAAGGTCGACAGCGACGTCCGGGTGACGTCCAACGGTTCCGCCGAGATCAAGATGTCGACGTTGCTGGGTCAGCGCTACATCGATGTGTCGCTGGGAGATTCGCCGGAGGATGCACCCGACGGGCACATCGCGAAGACCGCCGTGCCCTACGATCTCCAGCGCACCATCGAGGCGGGCGCGCCGATCCTGACCGGGATCGACGACCGGACGCTCTCCGAGAGCATCCGCACCCTCAACCGGCAGCTCGCCGGCGTACCGGCGATCACCGAGCCGACCTTCGAGGCGCTCACCCAGATGTCGAAGGTCATCACGAATCGCAAGGACCAGATCAACCAATTGATCGCCGACACCAAGACGATCACCAACATCGTCAACGACAATCAGGCCCAGCTCGCCGTGATCGTGGGTCAGGGACGCGACCTGACCCAGAAAATCGTTGCGCGTGAAGAACTGGTCACCCGGATGCTCGACGGCATCGCCGAACTCACCGAGCAGGCGACCGCGGTGGCCGGCGAGAACGCCAACCAGTTCGCGCCCATCATGGCCAACCTGAACACGATCACCCAGGGTCTGGAGAAGAACCGCAACAACCTCCGCAAATTGCTGGAGATCCTCCCGGTCACCGCGCGCCTGACCAACAACGTCATCGGCGACGGGCCCTACGCGAACGGCTATCTGCCGTGGGGCATCTTCCCCGACAACTGGCTGTGCCTGGCCCGGGTGGTGGACGGATGCTGAGCCCGGAAACGATGAGCCCGGACAGGACGGCAGGTACGACGATGCACGCCCATGGACTCCGCCGCCCGATCCTGCTGGTCGGGGTCGCGCTGCTCGGCATCCTGGGGCTCTCCGGTTGCTCGATGATCCCGGGGAGTTGGAAGGCGGCGCTCGGACAGGCCATCGAGGTCACGGCCTACTTTGACAACGTCGCCGGGCTCTACGTCAGCAACGACGTCGCGGTCCTCGGCATGCCGGTCGGTCAGGTCACCGCGGTGGAGCCGCAGGGCGAGCGCGTCAAGGTGACCATGACGATCGACAGCGACGTCCCCGTCCCGGCCGACGCCACGGCGGCGATCGTCAACACTTCGATCGTCACCACCCGCCATATCGAGTTGTCGCCCGCCTACGACGGCGGACCGAAGCTCGAGGACGGCTCGGTCCTGAAAGAGACGAAGGCCCCGGTGTCGGTCGGCGAGCTGTTCGACGCCATCGACGGTCTGGTGGTGGCCCTCAAGGGTGAGGAGAAGGACCCGGCCCTCTCGCGGAGATGATCGACATCACCTCCGGCATCGCCACCGGCAACGGCGAGGAGATCCGCGCGGCGCTCGACGAACTCGGCGGGGCGTCCGATGTGGTGGCGGGCAACAGCGATGCCCTCGTCGACATCCTCGAGACCATCGAGGGTCTGACCACCACCCTGGTGCAGAACTATCCGAAGATGACGGCGTTCTCCGAGTCGGTCAACCAGGTGTCGCAGCTGCTGGGAGACCAGGCGCCCGGTCTGCTCGCCACCCTGGCCAACCTGAATCAGACGCTGCAGAACACCACCGTGTTCCTGCAGAACAACACCAACACCATGTCGGTGTCGTTCGACCGGCTCGCCGCGCTGACCGCCAATCTCGGGGACTACTCGCGGCAGGTCGTCGAGACGGTCGACGTCGGCCCGCTGCTCTTCCAGAACCTGAGCAACTCGATCTCGGCCGAACAGGGCGCGTGGCGCACGCAGGTGCTGCTCGACAAGACGCTCCTCGACAACGAACTCCTCGCCGAGTTCTGTGAGGCGATCAACCTGCAGAAGGACGGTTGCCGCACGGGCAAGCTCAAGGACTTCGGTCCCGACCTCGGTATCTACTCGGCGATGCTGGAGCTGACGAAATGAGAACGGCCACAATGGATTCGCTGAGCCGTTCGGACGGTCCCGGGCGCCCGGCGCGATCCCACGGCCGGGTCCGCCGAGGCGGAGTCATGGCGGTGCTGCTCGCGGCGCTCATGGGGCTCACCGGTTGCGGACTCCTCCCGAGTCTCACGGTGGAGCAGATCCCGCTGCCCGCACCGGGCGGCATCGGTGACTCGATCACGATCACCGCGAACTTCGCCAACGCGCTCAACCTGCCGGCGCAGGCGAAGGTGAAGCTGAACGGAACCGATGTCGGACAGGTCACCGACCTCGTCGCCAAGGACTACACCGCAGTGGTGACCATGCAGGTCAGCAAGAAGACCAAGCTCCCGGTCGGGACCGGCGCCGAACTCCGCCAGGCCACACCGCTGGGCGACGTCTTCGTCGCCCTGCTGCCGCCGATCGAGGCGCGCGACGGTCTGATGGTGGACGGGGACACGCTCACCGGTCCGACGTCGGCCGCGGCGACGGTCGAGGATCTGCTGATCAGCATGAGCGGGGTCGTGGACAGCGGTTCGCTGAACTCGTTGACGATCATCCTCACCGAGCTGAGCAGCGCGGTCGCGACGAACCCGTCGGATCTCAACGGCGCCATCCGGGGCCTGACCACCGGCATCCGGAAGCTGAACCAGAGTTCGGCGGCGGTCGATCGCTCGCTGGCCGCCACGCGGGTGCTCAGCGGTCAGCTCGCCGACGGGCGTGCGCAGATCATGGCGTCGATCAACAAATTGGGTCCGGCGCTCGAGTCGCTGAACGGGCAGATCGCCACGATCCTGACCACCCTGGACAAGACCCAGCAGGTCACCGCGGCCACCAACGACTTCCTCGACAGCGATCAGGACAACCTGGTCGAGATGCTGGGCCATCTGTCGACGGTGCTGGCCGGGCTCCGGCAGGCCGCGGGTCCGCTCGGATCACTGGCCGACAACCTGCACGAGCTCACGCCGAAGTGGGTCAAGTCCACACCGGGTAGCGCGGCGGCGGTGTCGTCGAAGGTCTACTGGCTCAGCCCGGGTGTCGGCTTCGACTCGGCGAGCAGACTGCCCGAGATCCAGGACGTGGACGAGGGTTCGGCGGCGTTGCAGCAGACACTGACCCGTCTGCTGGCGCGGATCACGGGGACGAGGGGGTGTTGCGGATGAGCGGCATATTCGGTGTCCTACGCCGGAATTCGGTACTCGTGGGCAACATCGCCCTGGTACTGGTCATGGTCGTCGGACTCAGCTATCTCGCCCTGGGCATCCTGCGGTGGCAGCCGTTCGCCGACAAGTACAAGCTCACCATCCAGTTCCCGGTCTCCGGCGGTCTGCAGGAGACGTCCGGGGTCACACTGCGCGGCGCGCGCATCGGCGACGTCGACACCGTTCGGGTGCAACCGGATTCGGTGGAGGTCGTCGTCACGGTCGAGGACCGGTACAAGATCAACCGCGACACCACCGTTGCGGCACTGGGTCTGTCGGCTGCGGGCGAGCAGTACGTCGATTTCCAGCCGGACACGTCCGACGGTCCCTACCTGGAGGACGGGGACGTCATCCGGGCCGACCAGACCGAGGTCACCGTGCCGTTCTCGCAACTGCTCGAGTCCTCGCTGGAACTGATCAACCAGATCGATCCGGCGAAACTCCGTTCCGCCGTGGACAATCTGAAGATCGCTCTCTACGACGAGGACGGCACGAACGACCTGTCCGTCATCTTCGACTCCGGTGGCACGATCTTCGCGAAGCTGTACACCGCGCTGCCGGAGACCACCAAGTTCATCCAGAACGCGGGGACCATCTTCAAGACCACGGCACAGATCCAGCCCGACCTCGGCACGACGGTGGCGGGGTTGAGCTCGCTGGTCAACTCGGCGGCTGCCTCCGACCAGGAACTCCGTGAGCTCCTCGACCGGGGTCCCTCGCAGTTCACGAGCCTGGCCGGGTCGATCAACCAGTTGACGGATCCGATCACCGATGTGACGAAGCAATTCGTCGACATCGCCGAGCAGGGTGCGTTGCGGGCGCCGGCGCTCGCGACGCTGTTCCCCGCGATCCGCGATGCCAGTGTCAAGAGCCTCACCATGTTCCACGACGGTGCGTGGTGGGCCTTCGGGTCGGTGTACCCGCGTCCGAGCTGCAACTACCCGGTGACGCCGCGGCGGCCGACGCAGATCCTCGAGCTGACCATCCCGACCAATCTGTACTGTGTGACCGAGGATCCGCGTCAGCAGATCCGTGGCTCGGCCAATGCGCCGCGGCCACCGGGCGACGACACCGCGGGACCGCCGCCGGGTTACGACCCGAACGCCCGTACCGTTCCGCTCGACAAGTGATGGGCCGCTCGACGACTGACGGCCACTCGACGACGACAGACAAGTTGTGTGACCTGTAGATGACTGACCGGAATGACCCAGATCGTACTGATACCGACGTGAATCCGACGGACGAGAAGGCCGACAGCACGTCGCCCGAGAGCGGGGATGTCGCAGCCGATCACACCGATGGGGCGACGAGCGCGGAGGACACGAACGACGCCGGGACCGCGGCGACGCCGCGGGGGAAGTCGGCTCGACGGAGCGGAACCGGCACGGCGGCGAGCACGTCCGAGACCGACGGTGCCGACGCCTCCGATGCCGCGGGTGACCCGTCGCCGGCAGCATCATCGAAGGCGGGTTCGGATCGCCGCGAGATCTCGTTCACGGTCACCGGCGGCGGGATCAAGAAGGTTCTCGCCGCCATCGTCGCGGTCGCGCTCATCGCGCTGGTGGCGTTCTTCGGCTGGCGCGCCTACGACCTCCAGCGGGAGGCCGACGCGTTCGCCGATTCCAAGGCGGCCTCGGCGGACTTCGTCACGAAGCTCGTGACGACACTCAACGCCGACAACGCGGGCAACTCGAAGGAACTGCTGGGTCCGCTGTCGACGGGGGAGTTGCGCAACCGCCTCGAGCAGGAACGGGCCGACACCGAGGCCAATGTGGAGTCCCTGAACATCGAGGTGTCCTCGACGATCAGCGTGGTTGCCGTCGAGACCGTCGATGCCGACACCGCCAAGACCGTGGTGATGGCGGAGGTGACCGGCCGCAGCGTCAAGTTGCCCAGCGGCGGTACCAGCCTGATGGTCTTCCGCTTGGACCTCAGCAAGGAAGACGGCAAGTGGCTGGTGTCCGAGGTCGACGGTCCGCCGGGGAGCCCCAGCGGTCAGATCGATCCGTCGCAGTCGCTGCCCGGCGCCGCAGGTGCGCCGGCACCCCAGCCGTCGCCGGCACCGCAGCCCGCGCCGGCACCCGCACCCGGCGGCTGATCCGGGCCGACACACTCACCGGCAATGGACGAGCGCGCCACCGATTCGGGGGCGCGCTCGTCTATCAGTGGTGGGTGGGCGTCACGTTCGGACGAGTATCGCCACGGGGTGTTCGGCACGGGCCGAGGCGAGGTCGACCGATCCCTCGTACACCGACCCTGTTCGGTCGTCGCGCCACCGGAACCCCGGGGGCAGGGCGATCGACGTCGCGGCCGCGGCATCGTGGTCGAGGCTGTGGGTGAACCGGGCGGTCACCACGACGACCGAGGGGGTGTCGCCGGTGCCTCGCACGAACGCGATGGTGTGGTCGGCGGCGGGCCCGTCGGCGGTCAGTCGCTGATAGGTGCCCGCAACGGCGAACGCATCGGGATGCGCGGCCCGGGCACGGAGAGCTGCCTGGACGAGTCGGGTCTTCGGGTGCTCGGTCGACCGGCCGAAGTCGACCGGTCGTCGATTGTCGGGATCGACGAGGGAGTCCTCCCACCACTCGGTGCCCTGATAGATGTCGGGGACCCCGGGCCCGAGGATCGCGATCGCCTTGCGCGCCAGCGCTTCCTGCTCCCACGCCGGTCCGATGCGGTCGACGAGTTCGGCGACCGAGGATGCGACGTCCCCGCTGGTGACCTGGCCGATCCAGGTCTCGACCGCGGCCTCGAACTCCTCGTTCACCTCGGTCCACGTGGTGCGCAGACCGGCCTCGCGAGTCGCCTTACGGGCGTACTCGATCAACCGGCCCCGCAACTCATCGGTGACCGGGTCCTCGGTGGGCCAGACCCCGACGATGTTCTGCAGCAGAAAATAGCCGGTCAGGTCATCCGGCACGTCGGTCTCGCGCCAGACCTCCTCGACGAGCTGGGACCAGCGGTCGGGGATCTGGGCGAGCACCGCGATCCGCGCGCGCACGTCCTCACCGCGTTTGGTGTCGTGCGTCGACGTGGCCGTCATGGCCAGCGGCCACCGCGCGGCGCGCTCGGCGTTGTGCTCGTGGAAATCGGCCAGCGACATGACGGGATTCGCGGGATCGCCACCGACCTCCTGGGCGGAGACGAGCCGGGCCGTCCGGTAGAACAAGCTGTCCTCGACGCTCTTCGCGGTCACCGCTCCGCAGGTCTGCGCCAGCCTCGATGTCGCCTCGCCGGGCACCGCCGTCTCCCGCACGATGAGGTCGATCGCGGCACGCAGTTCGGGTTTCGCCTCGGCGATCCCGGTGGCGACGGCGAGTAGACGTGGACGCAACGACGGGTAGTCCGCCCGGTAGACCCCGAGCGCGGCGATCAGTTCGGCGCAGGCGGTGGCGATCACGTCCGGATCCGAGGCCGGTGATCCCTCGACGCGCGTGGTGACGGCGCGCACGAGACGTCTGAGCTCCGCCGGGAACGACTCCCGCACGGTGCGGAGTTTGCGATCGTGCTCGGCGGCCTCCACCCACCGCGCGTCACCGCTCTCGCCGGTGATCCGTTCGTGTAGCTCGGTGAGCTGGGCGACGCCGGCCGGCGCCACGAACACGGCATCGATCACGCGCATGTGGTCGTACCCGGTGGTGCCCTCGACCGGCAGTGTCGGTTCGAGGGGCTCATCCGGCGCCAGGATCTTCTCGATGTAGAGGAGACGGTCGTCGCCCACGTCCGCTCGCAATCGGCGCAGATAATCCTGGGGGTCCCACAGACCGTCCGGATGATCCACGCGCACACCGTCGATGAGGTCGGCGTCGAGCAACTCACGCAGCCAGTGGTGCGTCGCGTCGTAGACCTCCGGGTCCTCCTGGCGCAGACCGGCGAGTTCGTTGACCGTGAAGAACCGCCGGTAGCCGATCAGGCCGCTGTTCCACGGCACGAGCCGATAGTGCTGGCGGGAGTGGATCTCACCCGGTGTGCCGCCGGCGCCGGGAGCGGAGCGAGCGGGCCGAGTGTCCCCGGCGCCGGGAGCGGAGCGAGCGGGCCGAGTGTCCCCGGCGCCGGGAGCGGAGCGAGCGGGCCGAATGTCTCCCGCGGTGCCGGGGGCGATCGGGAACGCGTGATCGTAGTACCGCAGATTCCCGTGCTCGTCGATCTCGAGCGGGCTCAAGTCCCCATCGGCGGCGACGATCGGCAGGGCCAGCTTTCCGTCGGCACCGTTGTCGTCGCTGAAGTCGGCGTCGAAATAGTGCGCGTACGCCGATCCGGGCCCGTGGCGGAGCAGGTCGGCGAACCACGGGTTGGCGAGTGCATCGGCGACTCCGGTGTGGTTCGGGACGATGTCGATGATCAGACCCAGACCGCGTTCGGCGGCGGCGGAACGCAGTTCCCGCAGCCCGTCGATCCCGCCCAGCACGGCGGAGACCGCCGGCGGCGGCAACCAGTCGTAGCCGTGCGTCGACCCGGCCGACGCCGTGCCGATCGGGGAGAGGTAGACGTGGCTGATCCCCAACTCGGCGAGGTGGTCGAGCTGTGCTGTGGCATCGGCGAATCCGAAGTCGCCGTGTAGTTGGAGCCGGTACGTCGCGCGCGGGGTCGGACGATTGCCCATGGGAGTCACGAGGTCTTTCGCAGGACCAGGACGGAGCGGGCGCCGACGGTCACCGACTCACCGGCGGCGGCCGTCAGCTCGCTGTCCCCCACGGGATGCGTCGTGTCCAGTTCGCCGACCCACTCGTTGCCGTACCACGTCGGCGGGAGCGTGAAGTCCAGGTCCTCGTAGTGGGCGTTGAAGCAGATGAAGAAGGAGTCGTCGACGACCAGTTCGCCACGTTCGTCCTTCTCGCCCAGTCCGTTTCCGTTGAGGAACACGGCGAGGCTCTTGCCGAACCCGCTGTCCCAGTCCTCGGCGGTCATCTCCTGGCCGGCCGGCGTGAGCCAGGCGATGTCGAGTGCCTGGTCGCCCCACCTGATCGGCTTCCCGCCGAAGAACTTTCGTCGCCGGAAGACCGGATGCCGGGTGCGCAGCGCGATGGCCTTGCGGGTGAACTCCAGCAGGTCGGCGTTCTCCTCGGCGAGAGTCCAGTCCATCCAGGACAACTCGGAGTCCTGGCAGTAGACGTTGTTGTTGCCCTGTTGCGTACGCCCGATCTCGTCGCCGTGCGCCAGCATCGGCGTGCCCTGCGACAGGAACAGCGTCGCCAGGATGTTCCGCTGCTGCCGCGCGCGGAGGGCGTTGATCTCGGGATCGTCGGTGGGTCCCTCGACTCCGCAGTTCCACGACCGGTTGTGGCTCTCGCCGTCCCGGTTGTCCTCACCGTTGGCCATGTTGTGCTTCTCGTTGTAGGACACCAGGTCCCGCAGCGTGAAACCGTCGTGCGCGATGACGAAGTTGATGCTCGCGAGCGGCCGTCGGCCGGTCGCCTCGTACAGATCCGACGATCCGGTGAGCCGGGAGGCGAACTCGCCCAGGGTGGACGGCTCGCCGCGCCAGTAGTCGCGGACGGTGTCGCGGTACTTGCCGTTCCATTCGGTCCAGAGCGGCGGGAAGTTGCCCACTTGGTAACCACCCTCGCCGATGTCCCAGGGCTCGGCGATCAGTTTCACCTGACTGACCACCGGGTCCTGCTGCACCAGATCGAAGAACGCGGACAGCCGATCGACGTCGTGCAGTTCGCGGGCCAGCGTGGACGCGAGGTCGAAACGGAAGCCGTCCACGTGCATCTCGAGGATCCAGTACCGCAGCGAATCCATGATGAGCTGCAGCGTGTGCGGATGACGACCGTTGAGGCTGTTGCCGGTTCCGGTGTAGTCCATGTACATCTCGGGATCGCCGTCGACGAGCCGGTAGTAGGCGGCGTTGTCGATGCCGCGGAAGGACACGGTGGGTCCGAGGTGGTTGCCCTCGGCGGTGTGGTTGTAGACGACGTCGAGGATGACCTCGATGCCGGCGTTGTGGAACTCACGCACCATCGCCTTGAACTCGGTCACCGCGCTGGCCGGCTGGTCGGGGTTCGACGAGTACTCGATGTGCGGTGCCAGGAATCCGAAGGTGTTGTAGCCCCAGTAGTTTCGGAGACCCTGATCGCGCAGGACGAAGTCCTGCATGAACTGGTGCACGGGCATCAGTTCGATGGCGGTGATGCCCAACTCCTTGAGGTGATCGATGATCACCGGATGGCACAGCCCCGCGTACGTGCCGCGCAGGTACTCGGGGATGTCGGGATGGGTCGCGGTCATGCCCTTGACGTGCGCCTCGTAGATGACCGTCTGGTGGTACGGACGATTGGGCGACCGGTCGTTCTGCCAGTCGAAGTAGGGGTTGATCACCACCGAGACCATGGTGTGCCCGAGTGAGTCCAACTGCGGCATCGGATTGACCGGCTCGGGATCGGGGATGTCCTCGTGCTCCGCGGGCGCGGCATCGCCGTCGGACTCGCCTGCCACATCGGCGGGATCGGCCGCATCGCCCGCCTCGGCGGTCGGCTCGTCGGCATCGTCGACCGCACCCTCGTCGGTCCCGCCACCGCCGGTCCCGGTGTCGGCGTCCCCGGTCTCGGGGGTTGCGGATGCGTCGTCGTCGACCGCCGATTCGTCGGTGTCCTCGGGCGGCGTCGGGAGCGGGTAGGAGAACAGCGATGCGTCGCCGTCGAAGTCGCCGTGGAAGGCCTTGCCGTACGGATCGAGCAGGAGTTTGCTCGGGTCGCAACGCAATCCCTGCGACGGGTCGTACGGCCCGTAGACGCGGAAGCCGTAGAACTGGCCGGGGCCGACGTTGGGCAGGTAGCAGTGCCAGCAGTAACCGTCGACCTCTTCGAGCCGGATCCGACGCTCGTGGCCCTCGCGGTCGATCAGGCACAGCTCGACGGCTTCGGCCACTTCGGAGAACAGCGAGAAATTCGTTCCCACACCGTCATAGGTGGCGCCGAGGGGGTATGGAGTACCCGGCCACACCGGGATCGGGGCCGGTTCCGGCTGGACCAGCGCCTCGGCCTGGATCGGGTCGGACGGCATCGGTACGGGGTCGGCGATGGTCTTGCCACCACTCGGAGGTGCTGCCGTCGTCGAGGTGGTGTCGTACTCCGGTGCGTGGGGCTCCGAGGGGGAGCCGGGATCGGCGGTGGAATCTGAATCGGGAGTGGAGTCGGGATCACCCGGCTGTTCACCGGGGGCCGGCGGTCCGGTCTTACCCGCCTTCGACGACGTCATGGGTCGACCCTAGTCGCGTTGCCGCGGACGGTCATCTCAGGACGCGGCCGGTCGGGTCAGATGTGGGCTGCCCCACCCGCCGCTTCCGGAGGAAGCCCGCGACTTCCGCCGACCGTCACGGCACCGCGGGACCAGCCCACGGCAGTTGCGCCTCCATCTGGCGCCCCAGCTCGTCGGTGAGGCTGCGGACATAGGTCGCACTCAGGTGGTGTGGGTCTTTGTAGACGGTGATGTTGCCGACGATCGCCGGGCACCGCTCGGCGTCGCAGATCCCGTCGGACATGTCGAGGGGGTGGAAGTCGGGTCGCGTGGCGGCCAGCTCCGCCGCCGGGTCCTCGGGTGAGAGGACAGCACTGCGGCGCGACCCGCAGCTCTCGGCGTCGCCGCCGTCGGCGAGGCAGATCGGGGTGTCGATGGTGCCCTTCGCGTTCTTCGGCCACGGGGTGTCCCGCATGCCCAACACCGGCACCCCGGCGTCGAGGAAACGGTCGAAGATCGGCACGTAGTCCGGTGGCACCCAGTCGCCGGGTTCGTAGTCCCGCGGTCGCGTCGAATTCGTCAGCACCGCGCCCGGCTTGTCCGCGATGACGCGATCGATGACGCGCTGTCCCCAGTCGTAGCACTCCGGGTAGGGCACGCCGCGCTGTTTCGGTACCCGGTTCGTCGACAGCGGGCACCCCATCTTGAGGTAGGTCTTCACCTTGAAACCGTTGCGCTTGCCGAGGGTGTCCAGCGCCGAGATCCACATCTCGGCATGCGATCCGCCGGCGAGCGCGATGGTGCGCGTCGCGGTCGGATCGCCGTAGGTGCCGACGTGGATCTCGTTGTCGGTGAAGTCGCTCATGTACCCGTCGGTGGAGGTCTCGGGGAAGTCCTTGATGACCTCCAGCGCCGACGGTTGTGGGTCGAGGGCGGGCACCGGCCAGCCGTCGAGCAGTGCTCGGGCCCCCGGGTACGACCTCGGGTCGAGGTTCTTGGTGTCGACGACGATGTTCGCGACGTGCCGCTCCCACACGGTGATGCCGACGCCGGTGACGAGCGTCGCCACCACGAGGATCGAGGTGACGACCGACGTGTACGACAGCCACCGCGACCGTCCGTCGCGGCGGCCGCGGCTCAGCGCCGAACGATCGCCGCCGCGCAGCGGGTCCTCGATGTAGCGCTTGGTGAGCCACGCGAGCCCGACCGACGCCGCGAGGATGAGCACGCCCTCGACGAAGTTGGCATGGTTCTTGTCGCGCCAGGTCAGGTAGAAGATCAGCAGCGGCCAGTGCCACAGGTACAGCGAATACGCGATGGTCCCGAGCCAGACCGGCCACCTGCTCGCGAGCCAGCGGTTCGTGACGGGCATCTCGGTGGCCGCGGCATGGGACCCCCGAGGTGGCTTCTGCAACGCCGTCGCGCCCGCCCAGATGATCAGCAGCGTCGCGCCGACCGGCACCAGCGCCATCGGACCGGGGTAGGCGTTGACACCCTCGATCCAGAACCCGCAGCTGACGATCAGCGCGAGCGCGAAGACGGTCGCGATGTTGCGCAGCCAGTTCGGGATTCGCAGGGACGGCAACCAGATCGCGAGCAGGCCGCCGGCCAGCGGTTCCCACAGACGGGAGATCGTGTCGTAGTAGTTGTACGGCTGGTTGATCGCCAGGCCGCGGTGCGCCCAGTAGAACGAGGCGAGCGCGACGACCAACACCGCGCCGCCGACGAGGAACCTGATGACCCGCGGGTCGGCAAACGGCCGGGCGACGCGGGCACCGACCTTGAGCAACGCCGCGAACGCGAGGGCGACGAGCAGGGTCAGGACGAAGAACTGGCCCTGCACCGACATCGACCAGATGTGCTGCAGGGGGCTGTTCGCCGAACTCGCGGCGAGGTAGTCCTGGGAGTTCTGCGCGAGATACCAGTTCTGGTAGTACAGCGCGCTCGCGATGACCTCGCGGCCGACATTGGCCCACCGGGTCTGCGGGAGGATCAGCAGGGTCAGCACCGTGACCGCGATCAGGACGGTGAGCAGCGCCGGCAGCAGCCGTTTGAGGAGACGTTTGAGCCGTGGCCACGGGTTGAGCGTGTCGCGGAAGGAGACGTGCGGAGCCTGGCTCGTGATCGCGTGCCGCAGCAGCGACCCGACGAAGAAATATCCCGAGAGGGTGAGGAAGACGTCGACGCCGCCGGAGACCTTGCCGAACCACACGTGGAAGCAGGCGACGAGGGCGATGGCGATACCGCGCAGGCCGTCGAGGTCGGTGCGGTATGCGGGCGTCGTCGGCGTCGAGGGGGACGACTCCGGCGCCACTACTCGCGTCGTCGATGCCACAGGGCGTGTTCTTTCCGGTGGGGGACAGATCGGTCTCGGGGCCGGGATGACCGGCTAGCAATGTACTCGCCGAAGCTGTGAAACACCGATTCGGACGACCGCGACACTCGCGCACCGATCTGCGGGGCCGCGCGGGGTTCACCGCGAGCGGCGCGTCCGGGCTCCGTCGAGGATGATGGCCAGCCCGTCGCGGAACTCGCCCGCGAAGTCGCGACCCGACGGCCCGGTGACACCCAGACGCTCCATCTGCGCTCGCGTCTGTTCCTCGATGGTGAGCCCGATGACCAGCTGACACAGTGCGGTGCTGACCGCCTCGGCGTCGCGGACGGACAAACCGCCGGCCGTGCCGGCGGCGATGATGTCGGCGGTGATGGCCTTCGACGACAGGCCGCTGGCCCAGCTCGACGACACGACCTCGGCACTGTCGGGAACTCCGAGGAGCGCGCTGCGCATGTCGGTCGCGAGCAGATCGAGGCGCTCGTCCCAGGCCAGCGAGGTGTCGGGGATGGCGACCGCGCCGAGGATGTCGTCGGCGAGTGCGGCCAGCAAGGTCTGCTTGTTGGGAAAGTGCCAGTACAGCGCGTTGGGACGGACGCCGAGTTCGGTGGCGAGGCGTCGCATCGACAGGTCGGCCAGGCTGTGCTCGCCCAGGATGTCGCGGGCGGCGCGCAGAACGTCGGTGCGACTGTTGCTCACCCGCGTCAGCGTAATGACCCGGCAGTGGGCATCGAACCCCGGGCCTGTACAGCGTTCAGGATTCCCTGTACGGTGTTCAGGACCCTGGACGGTGTTCAGGACTGCCTAACGACAGGCCGGGAGGTGCCTCATGGATCACGACGCGATCAGTCGCATCGATGCCGACCACATCTGGCACCCCTACGGTGCGCTGCCGGCGGCCACCCGGCCGCTGGTCGTGGCCTCGGCCTCGGGTGTCCGCTTCGAACTCGCGGACGGCCGATCGGTGGTCGACGGGATGAGCTCCTGGTGGGCGGCGATCCACGGTTATGGACACCCCCGACTCGACGCCGCCGCGGCGGCTCAGCTCGGTCGGATGTCGCACGTCATGTTCGGCGGTCTGACCCACGAACCGGCCGCCCGGCTGGCGCAGCTCCTCGTCGAGATCACCCCGGCCGGCCTGGAGAAGGTGTTCTTCTGCGACTCGGGGTCGGTGTCGGTCGAGGTGGCGGTCAAGATGGCGCTGCAGTATTGGCGCAGCCGCGGTCGGTCCGGCCGCACGCGTCTGCTCACCTGGCGTGGCGGCTACCACGGCGACACCTTCACCCCGATGAGCGTCTGCGATCCCGACGGCGGCATGCACGCGATGTGGAAGGGTGTCCTCGCACAACAGATCTTCGTCGACGCCCCGCCGGCCGAGTTCCGGCCCGAGTACGTCGCCGAGTTCGAGCGCACCGTGCGCGCGCATCGCGACGAGCTCGCCGCGGTCATCGTCGAACCCGTGGTCCAGGGCGCGGGCGGCATGCGATTCCACGACGCGGCATATCTGCGTGCGCTCCGGGAGATCTGTGACCGCCACGACGTCCTGCTGATTTTCGACGAGATCGCGACCGGATTCGGCCGTACCGGAACGTTGTTCGCGGCCGACGCCGCCCCGGGGGCCGAGGCGGCGCCGGGCGCCGGCGTCGCGCCCGACATCATGTGTGTCGGCAAGGCGCTCACCGGTGGCTACCTCACGCTCGCCGCGACCCTGTGCACGTCCGAGATCGCTCAGGTGATCAGTGCGGGGGAGGCGGGCGGACTCGCGCACGGCCCGACCTTCATGGCCAACCCGCTGGCCTGCGCGGTGGCCGTCGCAGCGATCGAACTGCTGCTGGAAACGCCCTGGGCCGAGCGGGTCTCGGCGATCGAGCGAGGGCTCCGCGACGGACTCGAACCGCTGCGTGATCGCCACGGCGTCGTCGATGTGCGGGTCCTCGGCGCTATCGGCGTCGTCGAACTCGATCGCCCGGTCGACATGGTGGCGGCCACCGACGCGGCCGTCGAGGCCGGGGCATGGCTGCGGCCGTTCCGCAATCTCGTCTACACGATGCCGCCGTTCATCTGCACACCCGAGGACATCGGGGTGATCGTGCGCGGAGTGTCCGCTGCCGTGCATGCCACGGTCGGCGATCGCGAGCCGGCAGTGGTGCGGTCATGACTTCGATTCAGGTGCAGCCGGATTCGAGGGTCGACGGCGATGCGCGGGTCAGCGGCGGGGGAGAGATCGGTCTGGCGTGGCTGGCCGGCGCCGCCCGTGCGCGCGCCGAGGCCGGCCTGCATCGCAGCCCACACGTCCGCAGGGCGGCCGGCGACGAGATCAACCTCGGTTCCAACGACTACCTCGGGTTGTCGACCCACCCCGCAGTGATCGCGGGTGCGCGGGCCGCCGCGGAACGGTGGGGAGGTGGCTCGACGGCGTCGCGCCTCGTCGTCGGCACCACCCAGGCACACGTCGATCTCGAGCACGATCTCGCCGACTTCCTCGGATTCGATGCGGCACTGGTCTTCTCGTCCGGTTACCTGGCGAATGTCGGTGCGATCACCGCGCTGGCGACACGCGGCGACCTGATCGTCAGCGACACCGGCACCCATGCGTCGCTGATCGACGGCTGCCGGTTGTCGCGTGCCCGGGTGGTGGTCGTCGACCGCGGCGATCACGAGGCGGTCCGGCGGGCCCTCGCCGAACGTACCGAGGCCCGGGCGCTCGTCGTCACCGATTCGGTGTACAGCATCGACGGTCAACCGGCGCCGGTCGCGGATCTGTATGCCGCGGCACGCGCGCACGGGGCCGTCCTGCTCGTGGACGAGGCCCACGCTCTCGGGGTACGTGGTCCGGGTGGTCGCGGACTCGTCGCCGAACAGGGACTTTCGGGTGCTCCCGATCTCGTCGTCACGACCGTGCTGTCGAAATCGCTCGGCGCGCAGGGCGGTGTGGTCCTCGGGTCGGAGCTGCTGCGCTCGCACCTCGTCGACTGCGCCCGCACCTTCATCTTCGACACCGGCCTGAACCCGGCCGCGGTCGGCGCCGCGCATGCCGCCCTGACGATCCTGCGGGCGCAACCCGGGTTGCCGGACCGACTGCGCGACAACGCCCGTCGCCTGGCGCTCGCGTGTGGCGTCGAAGAGCCCGCCGCGGCGGTCATCGCGATCGTCGTCGGGGATCCGCAACGCGCGGTGGCGGCTGCTGCCGCGTGCCGGGACCGTGGCGTCCTCGTCGGGTGTTTCCGTCCGCCCTCGGTCCCGGTCGGGACTTCGAGGCTGCGGATCACGGTGCGCGCCGACCTCGATGCCGCTGCCCTCGACCACGTGGCCGCCGTCGTCGACGCCGCTCTGCGCGAAGTCGGTGCACGGTGACCGCCGCACGCCGCGGCAGGGTCCTCGCCGTCACCGGGACCTCGACCGACGTCGGGAAGACCGTCGCCACCGCGGCACTCGCCGCCGCCTGCCTGCTCCCTGAGGTGGCCGACCCTCTGCTCCCTGAGGTGCGAGGAGCCCTGGCGCCCGACCATTTCTTGCTCCCTGAGGTGCGAGGAGCGCAAGCGTCTGCCCATCCTCTGCTCCCTGAGGTGGCCGACCCCCTGCTCCCTGAGGTGCGAGGAGCGCAAGCGTCTGCCCATCCTCTGCTCCCTGAGGTGCGAGGAGCGATAGCGACGAGCCACGAAGGGCGCGTCGCCGTATGCAAACCCGTCCAGACCGGCGTCGGTCCCGACGAACCCGGCGACCTCGCCGAGGTGCAACGCCTGGTTGGCGACGTCACCGCGGTCGAGCTCTTCCGCTACCCGGAACCCCTCGCGCCCGACACCGCCGCGCGCCGTGCCGGGATGCGATTGGCCGATCCGGCGGTGATCGTCCGCGCTGTGGACGATCTGGCCGCGTCACACGACCTGACCCTCGTCGAGGGTGCCGGCGGAGTGCTGGTGCGGCTGGGGGAGTCGGCCACGATCCTCGACATCGCCGCGGCGACCCTCGTTCCCGACACCGTCGACGGTGTGGTGGTCGTGGTGGCGCCGGGGCTGGGCGCGCTCAATCACGCCGAGCTCACCGTGAACGCGGTGCGGGCGCGCGGTCTGCGTCCCGCCGGACTCGTGATCGGTTGGTGGCCGGACGATCCCGACCTCGCGATGCGGTGCAACCGCACCGACCTGCCGCGGGTGACCGGCGTGCCGGTCGTCGGGGTCCTGCCCGCCGGCGCCGCGCACCTCGAACCCGACGAGTTCCGCCGCCACGCAGCGTCGTGGTTCGACGACGAGTGGCTCGCGACCCTTTCTCCCAGCCATCCGGAACAGCTCGTCCGGACGCCGTAACACGTTCCCGCAGCGGAACAATCATCCAAGGAGTATCACCAGTGACCCAGGCAACAGTCGACGCCGCCACCTCGGCACCGGCGTCGGACGACATCCTCGCCATCGCCCGTGACCAGGTGCTCGACCGCGGCGAGCCGCTCGATCAGGAGCAGGTTCTCCGGGTTCTGCGGTTGCCCGACGACCGGCTGACCGAACTGCTCCAGCTCGCCCACGATGTGCGGATGCGCTGGTGCGGGCCCGAGGTCGAGGTCGAGGGCATCATCTCGCTGAAGACCGGCGGGTGCCCGGAAGACTGCCACTTCTGTTCCCAGTCCGGACTTTTCGCCTCGCCGGTGCGCAGTGCATGGATCGACATCCCCTCCCTGGTCGAGGCGGCCAAGCAGACCGCGAAGACCGGTGCGACCGAGTTCTGCATCGTCGCGGCGGTCCGCGGTCCCGACAAGCGGCTGCTCAGTCAGGTCGCGGCGGGAATCGAGGCCATCCGCAACGAGGTCGACATCCAGATCGCGTGCAGCCTGGGCATGCTCACCCAGGATCAGGTCGACCAGCTCCGCGACATGGACGTGCACCGTTACAACCACAATCTCGAGACCGCGCGCAGCCACTTCCCGAACGTGGTGACGACCCACACGTGGGAGGAGCGCTGGGACACCCTGCGCATGGTCCGGGAGGCGGGCATGGAGGTCTGCTGCGGCGGCATCCTCGGTATGGGCGAGTCCCTGGAGCAACGGGCCGAGTTCGCCGCCGAACTGGCGACGCTCGAGCCCGACGAGGTGCCGCTGAACTTCCTGAACCCGCGCCCCGGCACCCCGTTCGGCGATCTCGACGTGCTGCCGGCCGCGGAGGCCCTCAAGTCGGTGGCTGCCTTCCGTCTGGCGCTGCCGCGCACCATCCTGCGCTTCGCCGGCGGTCGTGAGATCACACTCGGCGACCTGGGGGCCAAGCAGGGCATCCTCGGCGGCATCAACGCCGTCATCGTCGGCAACTACCTGACGACCCTCGGCCGGCCCGCCGAGGACGATCTCGATCTCCTCAGTGATCTGTCCATGCCGATCAAGTCGTTGAACGACACGATCTGACGGGTTCGTCGCAGTGATGGGTAGCGTGTTCTCATGATCGACACCGTCCCGGGTCCTCTCGCCGAGCCGTGCCGGTTCGGTGTGTTCACCGGACTCGAACTGGAACTGCAGGCTCCCGACGCCGTGCCGCCGGCTGCCCGGTTGGGTCTCGAACCCCCTCGCTTCTGTGGCCAGTGCGGGCGCCGGATGGTGGTCCAGGTGCGGCCCGACGGATGGGATGCCCGCTGCTCGAGGCACGGGACGGTCGACTCGTCGGAGCTGGGTCGCCGGTGAAACCGCCGGTCCGCACGGTCTCGCGACTGGCCGCGGTCACCGTCGGCGTGGCCCTCATCGGCGTCGTCGCCGGGGCGGTCTGGGCGCTCCTCACCCCGCCGACCACCGGCGTCGTGTTCGAGGGTCTCCGTCGCGAGGACATCCCCGCCGACTTCGCCGGCGTGGGCGCCTTCGCCCTGACGATGTTCGCCTACGGCGCGGTCACGGCCATCGTCGTGTGGTTTGCGGCCCGGACGTGGCGCGGGGTCGCCGGATTCGTGTGGCCCGCCCTCGCGACGGTGGCAGGTTCGGCGCTTGCGGCGTCGGTCGGGATGTGGGTCGCGGGCCTGCGGTTCGACGACGATCCGACCGCACTGCCGGTCGACGCCGTCTACCGGGTCGCGCCGGAGCTGTGGCTCGACGGCGCGACGCGGTCCGGCTCGAGCGAGCCGTGGACGCTGCTCATCTGTGCCCCGTTCGCGTTCGCCGTGGTGTACCTCGTCTGCGTGTTGTTCTCGCGGACAGCCGATCTGGGCGTCGGAGATCTCGAGTCCGACGAGCTGCCGGCGGACGTGTTCACATCGGTGGGCGCAGCGTCGCGAACTCATCCGTGACGCGTAGCTCCTTCTCCGCGAAGGCGTAGAGCGCCGGCGGGCGACCCCCGTTACGGCCGGTCTTGCCGACGGTCCCGGTGGCGACCACCACCGCGCGCCGGCTCAGGATGCGGAGCAGGTTGGTCGTGTCCACGGGATAACCCAGTGCGGCGCAGTAGATCTCCGACAATGCCGACATCGGGAACCGGGCGGGGGCCAGCGCGAACGCGATGTTGGTGTAGGAGAGTTTGGCCGCAAGTCGATGCCGGGCGGCCTCGACGATCCCGGCGTGATCGAAGGCCAGGGGCGGTAATCCGTCGACGGCGAACCAGCCCGCGGCGTCGGGGGGTGTCGCGTCGGCGTCGGAGGGCACGAGGCCCATGTAGGTCGACGCGATGGTGCGGACCGTGGGCACCCGGTGCGGGTCGGAGAAGACCGACAGTTGTTCCAGGTGCGCGATCTCACGGACGTCGAGCGCGTCCGCGACGAGCCGGCGTGCGCTCGCCGACAACGTCTCCTCGGCGCCGACCCCGCCGCCGGGAAGTGTCCACACGCCGTCGGCGGACCGCGACAGCAGGACACACAGCGACGGGTCGTCGGTGTCCGGCGTGTTCCGGGTCTGGGGTACGCGGATCTGGAAGACGACGCTCAGGACTTCCACCCGGAGGGTCGCACCGTCGGCGATGGGTGGCTCGGACCCGGCGGATGGCATGCGCCCGATTGTAGGGTGCGCCCTGCTGCTGACCCCCGCTGGTTGAGTTGGAGCCCCCGGCTGGCGCCCCTGCTGGTTGAGTCGACGCCTCCCTGCTAATTGAGCCAGTGCCCCACCTGCTAATTGAGCCGGTGCCCCCCGCTGGTTGTGCTGGTGACCCCCGGCTGGTTGTGCTGGTGACCCCCGGCTGGTTGTGCTGGTGACCCCCGGCTGGTTGTGCTGGTGACCCCCGGCTGGTTGTGCTGGTGACCCCCGGCTGGTTGTGCTGGTGACCCCCGGCTGGTTGTGCTGGTGACCTCTGCTGGTTGTGCTGGTGACCTCCGCTGGAGGAGTCGGCGACCCCCTGCTGGTTGAGCCGGCTCCGAGCGAAGCCGCCGGGCCGAGCAAGCGACGAAGGAGCGCGTCGAGGTCGAGGCGCCGTGTCGAAGCCACCTGGTGACCTCGACTACCCGCCCCCGTGCGAGGTGAGGACCAGCGCCTCGCCATCGGTGACGGCGATCGTGTGTTCGCTGTGCGCGCCGCGGGAGCCGTCGAACGACCGGATGGTCCACCCGTCGGCGTCGAACTTGATGCGCTCGGAACCGAGCGTGAACCACGGTTCGAGCGCGAGGGTCAGGCCGGGGCGTAGTTTCATGCCGCGTCCGGCCCGGCCCACGTTGGCGACGTGGGGATCCTCGTGCATGGTGCGGCCGAGTCCGTGTCCGCCGAACTCGGTGTTGACCCGATACCCGTGTGCGGCGGCGACCGCTCCGATCGCGGCCGAGATGTCGCCGAGCCGACCGCCCGGACGAGCGGCGTCGATGGCTGCGGCCAGTGCTTCTTCCGTGGCCGCGACGAGGCGCTGATCGTCGGGCTGTGGGGTGCCGACGATGACGCTGCGCGCGGAGTCGGCCACCCAGCCGTCGATGGCGACGGCGATGTCCATCGAGAGCAGGTCTCCGTCGGCGAGGACGTAATCGTGCGGGAGTCCGTGCAGGACAGCGTCGTTCACCGACAGGCAGATCACATTGCGGAACGGGCCGCGGCCAAAGGACGGCGAGTAGTCCCAGTAGCAGGACTGAGCACCGCGGTCGTTGACGAGCTTCCGCGCGCGTTCCTCGAGCTCGAGGAGGTTGACCCCGACGTCGGCGCGTCCGGCGAGGTCGTCGAGGAGATCTGCGATGAACGCCCCCGTCACTCCCATGGCGGCCACCTCGGCAGGCGACTTCAGTTCGACCATTCCCGTCCTCTCGTGGTCATTGCGTTCTTTCGGATCGCTGGTCGGTATACAAATACCACCGCGTCTCGGTATTTGTATACCGGACCCGCTAGGATCGCCACATGGTGCGTAACCCCCTGACCCCGGAACAGATCGCGGCCGGCCGCCGGCTCGGCGCCCGTCTCCGCGAGTTGCGCGGCGACCGTCCGCTGGGCGATGTGGCGTCGGGCGCGGGTATCTC
This sequence comes from Gordonia hongkongensis, assembly GCF_023078355.1. NCBI lineage: Bacteria > Bacillati > Actinomycetota > Actinomycetes > Mycobacteriales > Gordoniaceae > Gordonia > Gordonia hongkongensis. Next base: position 3,249,510 of record NZ_CP095552.1, on the reverse strand, counting down.
GCCGGAGACCCTGCGCAAGATCGAGACCGGACGCATGCCGACGCCCGCTTTCGCCACGATCGCGGCGCTTGCTCGCGCGCTGGGTACCTCACTCGACGATCTGGCGCTCGTGCTCGACGCCGAGGTGGCACGAGTCGGGTGACCGCGAACCGATCGGATCTCACCTATCCCGAGGTCGGCGCGACGGCCGGGACGCTCCCGTCCGGTTACCACCATCTGCGCCGGTCACGGGTCATCGGCTCGGGAGCTGCCTGCTTCTCCACGGCCGGCCGGCGAATCATGAACTGGGACATGCATCGTCGTGCCGGCTTCGGTGTCGACGAATCGACGCCCGCGGCCACTGTCGACGCCGACGTCGACCTGCGTGCCGGTCTCGGCCCCCTCGCGATCACCGCACGGTGCCGGGTCGTCGAGGTGATCGACGCCCCGCGCGAGCGCGGCTTCGCGTACGGCACGCTGCCCGGCCATCCCGAGATCGGCGAAGAGCGCTTCTGGGTGGAATGGCTCGACGACGGCACCGTGATCGGGCATGTCGTCGCGTTCTCGCGTCCGGGGCGTTGGTTCACGCGTCTGGGCGGGCCGATCGGGCGGGTTGCGCAGTCGCGATTCACCGAGCGCTACCTCGACGCTCTGATGTGTGGCTGAACTCGTCGTCCGCCTGGATCGCGGGCCGAGAACGCCGGCGACGAGGTCATGGGAATGCCGTGAGTGTGGCGAATGTTACGATGCATAGCGTTTTCGACCATGAGTCGAAAACCTGCCTCGGACACACGGCCCGTGATCTGGGGAACCAGCGTCCCGGGGACGGAACTCGTCGCCGGGTAGCCAGAGGAGTGGCACATGAGCATCACCAGTGATCGCCTCACGTCGATGACCGCGCCCGCAGTCGAGGACTCGGCGCTCGTCGATGCGACGTGGTACGACGCGCCGGGCGGTTACACCGGCGTGGAGCCGACGCAGGAGTGGGCGGACGAGGTCCGCCGCCTCGCCAAGGCGCGCAACGCGACGCTGCTCGCGCACAACTACCAGCTCCCAGCCATCCAGGATGTTGCCGACCATGTCGGCGACTCTCTTGCCCTCTCGCGGATCGCCGCCGAGGTCGACTCCGACGAGATCATCTTCTGCGGCGTCCACTTCATGGCCGAGACCGCCAAGATCCTAAGCCCCGAGAAGCGGGTCCTGATCCCCGACGAGCGCGCCGGATGCTCGCTGGCCGACTCGATCACCGCGGACGAACTCCGGGCCTGGAAGGCCGAGTTCCCCGATGCGCTGGTGGTGTCCTACGTGAACACCACCGCCGAGGTGAAGGGCCTCACCGACATCTGCTGCACGTCGTCGAACGCGGTCGACGTGGTCGCGTCGATCGATCCCGACCGCGACGTCCTGTTCCTGCCGGACCAGTTCCTCGGCGCACACGTCAAGCGCGAGACCGGCCGCGACAACATCCACATCTGGGCGGGCGAATGCCACGTGCACGCCGGCATCAACGGTGACGAGTTGACCGCGCAGGCGAACTCGCACCCGGACGCCGACCTGTTCATCCACCCCGAATGCGGTTGCGCGACCTCGGCGCTGTATCTGGCCGGCGAGGGTTTCGTTCCCGAGGAGAAGGTGAAGATCCTGTCGACGGGCGGCATGCTCGACGCCGCGCGCGAGACCGGCGCGAAGCAGGTGCTCGTCGCCACCGAGGTCGGGATGCTGCACCAGTTGCGCAAGGCCGCACCGGGTGTCGACTTCCAGGCGGTCAACGACCGGGCATCGTGCCCCTACATGAAGATGATCACCCCGGCGGCCATGCTCCGGTGCCTGCGGGAGGGTCGCGACGAGGTGTTCGTCGACGCCGACGTCGCCGAGAAGGCGCGCAAGAGCGTCGAGCGCATGATCGCGATCGGCAACCCCGGATCGGGCGAGTGAGCAGCTCCACCCCCTCGACGACGGCCCCGGCCGGCGGCTTCGTCGGCCAGGCCGCGGGCGGTGAACTCGGCGCCGCGGTCACCGACGAGGTCCGCGCGTTGATCCGCACCGCGCTCGACGAGGATCTGCGATACGGCCCCGACGTCACGAGCACGTCCACGGTCCCCGCCGACGCGGTCGTCGACGCGGCGATCATCAGCCGCGCGCATGGTGTGATCGCCGGCGTGCCGGTGGTCGAGGCGGTCTTCGACGAGGTGATCGGGGCGGGCGAGTACACGATCACGTCGCGCGTCGACGACGGAACCCGCGTTGAACCCGGCACCGTCGTACTCGCCGTCCACGCTCCGACGCGAGCGCTGCTGACCGCGGAACGCACGGCGCTCAACCTGATCTCGCACCTGTCGGGGATCGCCACGACCACCGCGGCCTGGGTGGCGGCGGTGGAGGGTACGGACGCCCGAATCCGCGACTCGCGCAAGACACTTCCGGGTCTTCGGCATCTGCAGAAGTACGCGGTTCGTGCCGGCGGGGGAGTCAATCACCGGATGGGGCTCGGCGACGCCGCCCTCGTCAAGGACAACCACGTCGTCGCCGCGGGTTCGGTCGCCGCGGCGCTGGAGGCGGTCCGGGCGGCGGCGCCGGGCCTACCGGTCGAGGTCGAGGTCGACTCGCTGACCCAGCTCGACGAGGTCCTCGGACTCGAACCGCAGTTGGTCCTGCTGGACAACTTCGAGCCGTGGGAGACCCAGATGGCCGTCCAGCGCCGCAACACCCGTTCGCCGGGCACCAAGCTGGAGAGCTCGGGAGGCCTGTCGCTCGACGTCGCGGCCGACTATGCCCGCACCGGCGTCGACTACCTGGCCGTGGGCGCGCTGACGCACTCCGTCACCGTCCTGGACCTCGGTCTGGACATCCCGGCACCGTAGGTTCAGCCCCGCGTCGCCGGTTCGGACCTCGACGTCGGACAACTCGGTCCTGGCGAACGGCCGGTGGAAGGACGGGGGCAGCTTCGTCCGCATACCGGATCGAACTGCCCCGACGTTCTCGGTGACAACCCGCACCAGAAACCCGCTGGCACCCGACACGTATCCTTGTTGGGTAAATCAGCAGCCACCAGGAGAGATCATGCTCGCCCGAATTGACCTGCGCGGTAGCACGCCGACACTCGCCGAGTTGCGTCGTGCGCTGCCCCGCGGGGGTACCGATGTCAATGCCGTCCTCGACACGGTGACACCGGTCGTGCATGCGGTGGCGGAGAACGGCAGCAGTTCTGCGCTCGACTACGGCGAGAAGTTCGACGGTGTCCGCCCCGCGTCGGTGCGGGTGCCCGCTCGGGTCATCGCCGATGCTCTGGCCGGGCTGGACCCGCAGGTCGCCGAGGCGCTGCGCGAGTCGATCGCCCGCGCGCGCAAGGTGCACGCCGATCAGCGCCGGGAGACCACCCGCACCCAGGTCGTCGACGGCGGCGTCGTCAGCGAGAAGTGGATTCCGGTGCGCCGCGTCGGCCTGTACGTCCCGGGCGGAAACGCCGTATACCCGTCGTCGGTCATCATGAACGTCGTCCCCGCCCAGGAGGCCGGCGTCGGCTCGCTGGTCGTCGCCTCGCCTCCGCAGAAGGACTTCGGCGGGTGGCCGCACCCGACCATCCTCGCCGCCTGTGCGCTCCTCGGAGTCGACGAGGTGTGGGCGGTCGGCGGTGCCCAGGGCGTGGCACTGCTCGCCTACGGTGGCGCCGACACGGAATCCGCGGACGAGCCGAATGCCGTTCTCGACCCCGTCGACCTCATCACCGGCCCGGGCAACATCTACGTCACCGCGGCCAAGCGTCTGTGCCGCAGCGTGGTCGGCATCGACTCCGAGGCCGGACCCACCGAGATCGCGATCCTCGCCGACGACTCGGCGGACGCGGGCATCCTCGCCTCCGACCTCATCAGCCAGGCCGAGCACGACGTCCTCGCGGCGTCGGTGCTCGTGACCGACAGCGCCGAACTCGCCGACGCCGTCGACGAGGCTCTCGAGCAGCAGGTCGCGGCCACCAAGCACCGCGAACGCGTGACCACCGCGCTGTCGGGGGAGCAGTCGGGCGTCGTCCTCGTCGACGATCTCGACGCGGGGCTCGCCGTCGTCGACGCCTATTCGGCCGAACACCTCGAGATCCAGACCCGGGATGCGGCCGCGGTCGCCGACCGGGTGCACAACGCGGGCGCGATCTTCGTCGGGCCCTACGCGCCGGTCAGCCTCGGTGACTACTGTGCGGGCTCCAATCACGTTCTGCCGACGTCGGGTTCGGCGCGCTTCGCCTCCGGGTTGTCGGTGCAGACCTTCCTCAAGGGCGTCCACGTCATCGACTACGACGAGGCCGCGCTGCGCGAGGTCGCCGACAAGGTGGTGACCCTCGCCGATGCCGAGGACCTGCCCGGTCACGGTGATGCGGTGAAGCAGCGCTTCGTCGGGAGCGCGGGCCGGTGACGGCCGCCGATCCGGTGACGGCAACCCCGGGCAGCTCGATCACCGTCGACGACCTGCCGCTACGTGAGAACCTCCGTGGCAAGAGTGCCTATGGCGCACCGCAACTCAGGGTTCCGGTGATCCTCAACACCAACGAGAACCCGCACGCGCCGTCGCCGGCCCTGATCGACGATGTCGCCGCGTCGGTGCGCGAGGCCGCCGCTGAGTTGCACCGCTATCCCGATCGCGATGCCGTCGCCCTCCGTGCCGACCTCGCCGCCTACCTGACCCGGGCCACCGGTGTGCAGCTCGGCGTCGAGAACCTCTGGGCGGCAAACGGTTCCAACGAGGTTCTGCAGCAACTGCTGCAGGCCTTCGGCGGTCCCGGCCGCAGTGCGCTCGGGTTCGTGCCGTCGTATTCGATGCATCCGATCATCTCCGACGGCACCGACACCACCTGGCTGGTCGCGGCGCGGGCGGGCGACTTCTCGCTCGACACCGACTACGCGGTCGCCGAAGTCGCGAACCGCGAGCCGGACGTCGTCTTCGTGACGTCGCCGAACAACCCGACCGGTGGTTCGATCCCGCTCGCGGACCTGCGTCGCATCGTCGAGGCGGCTCCGGGCATCGTGATCGTCGACGAGGCCTACGCCGAGTTCTCGGCGGCTCCGAGTGCCGTCGAGCTCATAAACGAGTTCCCGGCCAAGGTCGTCGTCAGCCGCACGATGAGCAAGGCCTTCGCCTTCGCCGGCGGCCGGCTCGGCTACCTCGCCGCAGCGCCCGCCGTCGTCGACGCGATCCAGCTGGTGCGGCTCCCGTACCACCTGTCCGTGCTGACCCAGGCCGCCGCGCGAGCCGCATTGCGCCACAGCGACGACACCCTCGCCGGCGTCGCCGCGATCCGGTCCGAACGCGAGCGCGTGGTCGCGGCGCTGACCGCCTTCGGGTACCGCGTCATCGACTCCGACGCCAACTTCGTGCTGTTCGGACGGTTCCGGGATGCTGCGGCGTCGTGGCAGCGTTACCTCGACCAGGGCGTCCTCATCCGGGACGTCGGCATCGCCGGTCACCTCCGGGTGACCATCGGTCTCGCGCATGAGAACGACGCCTTCCTCGACGTCAGCCGCACGCTCGCCACCACAGATCTGGAGAACCCTCAGTGAGCACCCCCTCTGCGACCAACCCCGCGCCCCGTGTCGCGAAGGTCGAACGGAGCACCAGGGAGTCGTCGATCTCCGTCGAATTGAATCTCGACGGAGATGGCGTGACGAACATCTCGACCGGCATCGCGTTCTTCGATCACATGCTCACCGCCTTCGGTCAGCACGGCAGCTTCGATCTCACCGTCGAGGCGAAGGGCGACATCGAGGTCGAGGGCCACCACACCATCGAGGACACCGCGATCGTGCTCGGCCAGGCTCTCGGCCAGGCGCTCGGCGACAAGAAGGGCATCCGTCGCTTCGGCGATTCCTGGATCCCGATGGACGAGACCCTCGCCCAGGCCGTCGTCGACGTGTCGGGCCGCCCCTACTGCGTCCACACCGGCGAGCCCGAGCACATGCTCACCGCCGTGATCGGTGGCTACCCGGGTGTCCCGTACTCGACCGTCATCAACCGGCACGTGTTCGAGTCGATCGCGCTCAACGCGCGCATCGCGCTGCACGTGCGGGTCCTCTACGGCCGCGACCAGCACCACATCACCGAGGCGGAGTTCAAGGCCGTGGCCCGCGCGTTGCGCGCGGCGACCGAGTACGACGCCCGCGTGACCGGTGTGCCGTCGACGAAGGGCGCGCTGTGAGCGTCGCCGACGTCACGATCCTCGACTACGGCTCGGGCAACCTGCGGTCCGCGCAGCGTGCGCTCGAGCGGACCGGGGCACAGGTGACGGTCACCTCCGACTTCGACACGGCCCTGAACGCCACCGGCCTCGTCGTGCCCGGCGTCGGCGCGTTCGCCGCCTGCATGGAAGGCCTGCGCGCGGTCAAGGGCGACCGGATCGTCGGGCGACGATTGGCGGGCGGCCGCCCGGTCCTGGGCATCTGCGTGGGCATGCAGATCCTGTTCGAGCGCGGCGTCGAGTTCGGCGTCGAGGCGGAGGGTTGCGGGGAGTGGCCGGGCAGTGTGACCCAGTTGCCCGCTCCCGTTCTGCCGCACATGGGCTGGAACACGGTCGACGCACCCGAGGGCACCGTGCTCTTCGACGGGCTCGACGCCGACACCCGCTTCTACTTCGTGCATTCCTACGCCGCGCAGACCTGGGAGATGGACAACGAGGGTTCGCCGTTGACCGCGCCCAAGCTGACCTGGGCCGAACATGGTGGACCGTTCCTCGCCGCGGTGGAGAACGGGCCGCTGTCGGCGACCCAGTTCCATCCGGAGAAGTCCGGCGACGCCGGTGCGCACCTGCTGGAGAACTGGGTTCGGGGACTCTCGTGACCGACGGCACGCCGCGCCCGGACGACGCCGGGTACGGCGACGGACCCGTCGGGCGACCGTCCGGGTCCGACGCGGCGGGCGCGTCCTCGGCGTCCTCCGGTTTCTCGATCGCCAAGCTCGCCTTCTACGCTCTCGGTGCGGGAGTGCTTGTCCTGATCGTGTCCGTCCCGATCATCGCGCTGTGTGCGCACTGGTCGCCGATCGCCGGACTGGTCGCCGCGCTGGTGGCGGTGGCGGCGATGATCGCCGCGATCGGTACCGTTGCCAACCGCATGGTCGACCGCGCCCGGACAGACCTGATCGCGGCGCGCGACGGTCACCACCCCGCCTGACCCCACCCCGATCACGTCCACCGCCGACTCGCTCGATCAAGAACCGCGCTCGATCCAGAACAGACAGGACAGATTCACCCATGGGTAGCACCCTCGAACTCCTTCCCGCCGTCGACGTCGCCGACGGGCAGGCGGTCCGCCTGGTCCAGGGCGCGGCCGGCACCGAGACGTCGTATGGTTCGCCGCGCGACGCGGCGCTGGCGTGGCAGCGGGACGGTGCGGAGTGGATCCATCTCGTCGACCTCGACGCCGCGTTCGGCCGCGGCGACAATCGCGAACTGCTGGCCGGCGTGGTCGGTGAACTCGACGTGAAGGTCGAACTGTCCGGCGGCATCCGCGACGACGATTCGCTGGCCGCCGCCCTCGCCACCGGGTGCACGCGCGTGAACCTCGGTACCGCCGCCCTGGAGAACCCGGAGTGGTGTGCCCGCGCGATCGCCGAGCACGGGGACCGCATCGCGGTCGGTCTGGACGTGATCCGCGACGGCAGTTCCTACCGGTTGCGCGGGCGGGGCTGGGTCACCGACGGAGGCGATCTCTGGGAGGTCCTCGAGCGGTTGAATCGCGACGGATGCGCCCGCTACGTGGTCACCGACGTCTCCAAGGACGGCACGCTGCAGGGTCCGAACCTCGATCTCCTCGCCGAGGTCGCCGCGGCCACCGACGCCCCCCTCGTGGCCTCGGGCGGCGTCTCGGCCATCGACGATCTGGTCGCGATCGCCGGCCTCACCGGCCAGGGTGTAGAGGGCGCCATCGTCGGCAAGGCGCTCTATGCGGGCCGATTCACGCTGCCGGAGGCGTTGACCGCGGTCGCCGGGGTCTGATGAGCGCGGCGGACTCCACCCTCGACCTGCCCCGGCTGCTCGACACCGCCGGGTCGATCCTCGACGCCGCCGTCGATCGCTTCGTCGACGGTCAGGGTGCGCCGAGCGCGATCAACAAGGGCGGCACCGACTTCGCCACGCAGGTGGACCTCGACCTCGAGCGCCACATCGGGGCCGAGCTCGCCGACCGGACCCAGATCCCGGTCCACGGCGAGGAATTCGGCGGCGCCGACGTCGTCGACGGTCCGGTGTGGGTGCTCGACCCGATCGACGGCACCTTCAACTACTCCGCGGGGATGCCGCTCACCGGGATCCTCCTCGGTCTGGTGGTCGACGGCGAGGCCACGCTCGGGATGACGTGGCTGCCGCTCGTGGGACGCCGGTACGCCGCACACGCCGACGGTCCGCTGGTGCTGAACGGCGTAGCCGTCCCGCCGGCTCCCGACATGGAACTCGCCGAGGCAGCCATCGCCTTCGGTCCGTTCGATGCCCGCGGCGGTGGCCGCTACCCGGGCGCGCGCCGGGCCGACCTCCTGCGCGAACTCAGCACGCGTGCCGCCCGGATCCGGATGACCGGGTCGACGGGTGTGGACATGGCGTTCACCGCGGCCGGCGTGTTCGGCGGGGCGATCGCCTTCGGCCGGCACCCCTGGGACAACGCGGCAGGAGCGGCGCTGGTCCGGGCCGCCGGCGGTGTGGCGACCGACATCGCCGGCCGTCCGTGGACCGTGGCGTCGCCGTCGCTGGTCGCCGGTACCCCGACCGTGCACGCCGGTCTGATGCGTGTCATCGGCGAGACGATCCCGGAATGGACCCCAGACGTCATCACCCCAGAATCCACCACCCCGAAGGAGACCCGACGATGACGCTGGCGACCCGGGTTATCCCGTGCCTCGACGTCGACGACGGCCGCGTGGTCAAAGGCGTCAACTTCGCCAACCTGCGCGACGCCGGCGACCCGGTCGAGCTGGCCGAGCGCTACGACCGCGAAGGCGCGGACGAACTGACCTTCCTCGACGTGACCGCGTCGAGCTCGGGGCGCTCGACGATGATCGACGTGGTGAAGCGCACCGCCGATCAGGTGTTCATCCCGCTCACCGTCGGCGGGGGCATCCGGACCGTCGACGACGTCGACACCATGCTGCGCGCCGGGGCCGACAAGGTCAGCGTCAACACCGCGGCCATCGCCCGGCCGGAGGTGCTCGCCGAGATGAGCCGGCGCTTCGGTTCGCAGTGCATCGTGCTGTCCGTCGACGCCCGGACAGTTCCCGAAGGTGCGGAACCCACGCCGTCGGGCTGGGAGGTCACCACCCACGGCGGCCGTAAGGGCACCGGGATCGACGCGGTCGAGTGGGCGGTCCGTGGGCAGGACCTCGGTGTCGGCGAGATCCTGCTCAACTCGATGGACGCCGACGGCACCAAACAGGGCTTCGACCTGCGCATGCTGACTGCCGTACGCGCCGCGGTGTCGGTGCCGGTCATCGCCAGCGGCGGCGCCGGCCGCATCGACGATTTCGCGCCGGCGGTGCAGGCGGGCGCTGACGCCGTTCTCGCGGCCTCGGTCTTCCACTTCGGCGAACTCACCGTGGCCCAGGTGAAGACGGCCATGCGCGACGCCGGGATCACCGTCCGATGACACGCCGCGTCCCCTCCCGCACCGATCCGGAAGGTCGCTGATGGCACTCGATCCCGATCTCGCCGCACGCCTCAAACGCAACGCCGACGGCCTGTTCACCGCGGTGGCGCAGGAACGCAGCACCGGGACGGTGCTGATGGTCGCCTGGATGGACGACGTCGCGCTCGAGCGCACGCTCGCCACCCGGAAGGGGACCTACTACTCGCGGTCACGCCAGGAGTACTGGGTGAAGGGGGAGACGAGCGGGCACACGCAGTATGTGCACGACGCCCGCATCGACTGCGACGGCGACACCGTGCTGCTGATCGTCGACCAGGTGGGCGCGGCCTGCCACACCGGCAACCACAGCTGTTTCGACACCGAGTCGCTGACGTTCGGGATCGACGCGGCGCCGGGTTCCGGGGCCGAATCCGGGTCGGGCTCGACGGACCCAGCAGAATAGACCCGAGACACGAGTCCCGGGTGCGAACTCCGGGACACGCCACAGCTCGAGACCTTCGAAAGGCGGTGCGTCCATGCCCCTCATCCAGATCTCGCAGACGCCGGGACTGTCGGATCGCGTCAAGCGCGAGACGATTGCCGCGGTCACCGAGGCCTATGCCAAGGCAACCGGCAAGAACCCCGACTCGGTCTGGGTGACGATCACGGAGGTTCCGCGTAATCAGTGGGGCGTCGGCGGCGAGCCGCTCGGATGACCGCCACCACCGGCGGGGCCGCCGACACCACGACTCTCGCCGAGTTCCTCGACCTCGCGCGCGATCACCGCGTCGTACCGGTGACGCGTAAGGTCCTCGCCGACTCCGAGACGCCGCTGTCGGCCTATCGCAAACTCGCGGGCGACCGTCCGGGGACCTTCCTGCTGGAGTCCGCCGAGAACGGGCGGTCCTGGTCCCGATGGTCGTTCATCGGCGCGGGCGCACCATCGGCCCTGACCGTCGTCGACGGACAGGCGCACTGGTGGGGGTCGGTGCCCGTCGGCGCACCCGAGGGCGGCGACGCGCTCGAGGTCCTCGCGGAGTCATTGCGCCTCCTGCAGACCGACCCACTCCCCGGGATGCCCCCGTTGACCGGCGGATTCGTCGGCTTCATGGCCTACGACATGGTCCGCCGGCTCGAGCGTCTGCCCGAGACCACGGTCGACGATCTGGGCCTCCCGGACATGATGATGGTGCTGGCTACCGACCTCGCCGCGGTCGACCATCATGAGGGCACGATCACGCTCATCGCCAACGCGGTCAACTGGGACGGCTCCGACGAGCGGGTCGAGGACGCCTACGCCGACGCACTCGACCGGCTGGACCGGATGACCGAAGCGCTCGCCGCACCCGCGCCGTCGACGGTGTCGACCTTCGACCGCCCGCGGCCCGAGTTCGCCGCGCAGCGATCGCTCGCGGAGTACAGCGAGATCGTCACCGATCTCGTCGGCGAGATCGAGGCCGGCGAGGCCTTCCAGGTCGTGCCGTCGATGCGCTTCGAGATGGACTCCGACGCCGACCCGCTCGATGTCTATCGCGTGCTGCGCGCATCCAATCCGAGTCCGTACATGTACCTCCTGCGGATGCCCGGCACCGAGGAGCACAGCGACACCGGCTCGCCCGACGCGATCGCGCGCAAGCCGTTCACCATCGTCGGCAGCAGCCCCGAGGCACTGGTCACCGTGGCCGACGGGGTGGCGACCACGCACCCGATCGCGGGCACCCGCTGGCGCGGCGCGACCGAGGAGGAAGACCAACTGCTCGGCAAGGGCCTGATCGAGGACGAGAAGGAGAACGCCGAGCACCTGATGCTGGTGGACCTCGGGCGCAACGACCTCGGACGTGTCTGCGTACCCGGCACGGTCAAGGTCAGCGACTATCGGCACATCGAGCGCTACAGCCACGTCATGCATCTCGTCTCGACCGTGTCGGGGACCCTCCGCGACGACAAGCATGCCCTCGACGCCGTGACGGCGTGCTTCCCGGCCGGAACCCTGACCGGCGCACCGAAGGTGCGGGCGATGGAACTCATCGACGAACACGAGATGACCCGCCGCGGGCTCTACGGCGGGATCGTCGGCTATCTCGACTTCGCCGGCAACGCCGACACCGCCATCGCCATCCGCACCGCGCTGCTCGCGCGCGGCAAGGCGTTCGTCCAGGCCGGCGGTGGTGTGGTGGCCGACAGCGAGCCCGAGTACGAGTACAACGAGGCGCGTAACAAGGCCACCGCGGTGCTCAACGCGGTCGCGGCCGCCTCGACGATGCGACGGGTGGGTGAGAACTCATGACCTCTGACGAATCCGGAGCCGCGGCAGGTCCTGACGTAGAGGCCATCCGCCGCAAGTCCGTCCGGCGCCGACAGGTCGTCGCGGCACTGCTGATGGCGGCGGCCGCAGCGGCCTTCTGGGGTGCGAGCCGGCTGACCTGGGCCACCGTCTCCGCCGAGGACGGGTTGTCCCCGCAGCGCGCGTTCGAGGTCAACGGCGGGGACTGGAGTCCCTGGCTCACGCCGCTGGCGCTGGTCTACTTGGCGGGCATACTCGCGGCGCTGTCAGTGCGTGGCTGGGCCCTCCGAGTCGTCGCGATCCTGGTCGCCGTCGGCGGGCTCCTGGCCGCTTTCCCGGCGATCTCGCTGATCACCGGGGGCACCGACTCTGCGTACGCCGCCGAGGCGGGCAGCATCCCCGATCGCTACATCGTGCTCTTCGTCGACACCAACCCCCTCGCCGCGGTGGTCGTGCTCGCCGGCACCGTGTGTGCGGTAGGTGCAGCGGTCATGCTGCTGCGCGTCGCGAAGGGGGCCACCCGATCGTCGAAATACACCACTCCGGCCGCTCGCCGCGAGGAGATCGAGACCGAGATCTTCGCCGACTACGAGCGTCGTAAGGCCGCCGAGCAGAACGAGGACTCCGCGGCCGCGGAGCCCGATGCGACCCGATCCGGCTCTGCGAAGCCCGGAACGAGCGGTCGGGCGGACGACCCCGGCCCGGCGGCGGAGCCGACGCCGCCCGGAGCGAACGAGCGGATGATGTGGGACGCGCTCGACACCGGCATCGACCCGACCGACCCGAACGACCCCGACCGTCGCTGAACCGCAAGCCGATGACGGGTCGGCGACGGCGACGCCCGGTCGCAGACTCCGACGATGGACGCATCAGCGCGATGAGGTCACTGATCGGCCAACCCGGACGCAACCGGCCCGAACGGCCCGTCTACCCTGAGAACACACGTCGAGGGAGAAGGGAGCAAGTCGCTGTGAGCGTGCCCAACGTTCTCGAATCGATCATCGAGGGAGTGAAAGCCGACGTCGCGGCACGTGAGGCCGTCGTCGACTTCGCCTCGGTCAAAGCGGCCTCCGCCAAGGCTCCCGCCCCCAAGGATGCGCTGGCCGCCCTGCGTCAGCCCGGAATCGGTGTCATCGCCGAGGTGAAGCGCGCCAGTCCGTCGAAAGGCGAACTCGCCAGCATCGGGGACCCCGCCGAACTCGCCCGCGCGTACGAAGACGGCGGCGCGCGCATCATCAGCGTGCTCACCGAGGAACGCCGGTTCCGCGGCTCGCTCGCCGACCTCGACGCCGTCCGCGCCGCGGTCGACATCCCGGTGCTGCGCAAGGACTTCATCGTCGGCACGTACCAGATCCATGAGGCCCGCGCCCATGGCGCCGACGTCATCCTGTTGATCGTCGCCGCCCTCGAGCAGAACGTGCTCGCCTCACTTCTCGACCGCACCGAGAGCCTGGGCATGACCGCGCTCGTCGAAGTACACACCGAGGAGGAGGCCAGCCGCGCCCTCGAAGCCGGCGCCTCGGTCGTCGGCGTGAACGCACGCAACCTCAAGACCCTGCAGGTGGAGCGGGACACCTTCTCGCGCATCGCACCCGGTCTGCCCACGGAGACCATCCGGATCGCCGAGTCGGGTGTGCGCGGCACCGCCGATCTGCTGGCCTACGCCGGTGCCGGCGCCGATGCGGTACTCGTCGGCGAAGGTCTCGTCACCAGTGGCGACCCGCGTGCCGCGGTCCGTGAGCTCGTCACCGCGGGCACACACCCGTCGTGCCCGAAACCTGTTCGCTGACAAAGTGTCCGGGCCGGCATCGGTCCGTGTGAGCCTGTCGGCCCGATCGTCTGTGAGTTGAAGTGACCGCTCATCCTGATTCCGTCCGCACCGACGCCGCCGAGGCGACTCCGCTGCCCACCGCGAGCGTCGGGCTCACCACTCGTACCTCGATCGAACCCGACGAGCACGGGCACTTCGGTGTCTACGGCGGGCGCCATGTACCCGAGGCCCTGATGGCCGTCATCGACGAGGTGACCACGACCTTCCAGAAGGTCCGCGCCGACGACGATTTCCTCGCCGAACTGGACCGCCTGCAGCGCGACTACGCTGGCCGCCCGTCTCCGCTGTACGAGGCGAAGCGCCTGTCCGAGCACGCCGGCGGGGCGCGGATCTTCCTCAAGCGCGAGGACCTCAACCACACGGGCTCGCACAAGATCAACAACGTTCTCGGACAGGCGCTCCTGGCCCAGCGGATGGGCAAGCACCGCGTCATCGCCGAGACCGGCGCCGGACAGCACGGGGTCGCCACCGCGACCGCGTGCGCGCTCCTCGGTCTCGAGTGCGTGATCTACATGGGCCGGGTCGACACGGATCGCCAGGCGCTCAACGTCGCCCGCATGCGACTCCTCGGTGCGGAGGTGATCGCGGTCGACAACGGTTCGGCGACACTGAAGGACGCGATCAACGAGGCCATGCGCGACTGGGTCACCAACGCGCACAACACCTATTACTGCTTCGGCACGGCTGCCGGGCCGCACCCGTTCCCGGTCATGGTCCGCGATCTGCAGCGCATCGTCGGGCTCGAGGCGCGCGTGCAGATCCTGGAGAAGGCCGGACGCCTGCCCGACGCGGTGACCGCCTGCGTCGGCGGTGGTTCCAACGCGATCGGCATCTTCCACCCGTTCATCGACGACGAGGGCGTCCGGCTCGTCGGCTTCGAGGCCGCCGGCGACGGCGTCGAGACCGGCCGCCACGCAGCGACTTTCACCGGTGGGACACCGGGCGCATTCCAGGGCGCGTACTCCTATCTCCTGCAGGACGACGACGGTCAGACCATCGAATCCCATTCGATCTCGGCGGGCCTGGATTATCCGGGGGTCGGACCCGAGCACGCCTATCTCAAGGACACCGGCCGAGCTGAGTACCGGCCGATCACCGACACCGAAGCCATGGATGCACTCGCGCTGCTCAGTCGCCGCGAGGGCATCATCCCCGCCGTCGAGTCGGCCCATGCGGTCGCCGGCGCCCTGAAACTCGGGCAGGAACTGGGGGAGGGTTCGATCATCGTCGTCAGTCTCTCCGGTCGCGGCGACAAGGACGTGGACACCGCCGCACGCTGGTTCGGGCTGTTCGACGCCCCGCCGTCCCAGGACGAGGCCACCCTGTCGGAATCGTCGGACGTCCAGAAGCCCGGAGAGCAGGCATGAGCACACAGTCGATCCCGTCGAAGCTCGGCCCCGTGTTCGCCCGCTGCCGGGACAAGGGTCGCAGTGCGCTGATCGGTTACCTCCCGGTCGGTTTCCCGACCGTCGACGAGTCGCTGACCTCGTTCCGGACGATGGTCGACGCCGGTTGCGACATCATCGAGGTCGGCGTGCCCTACTCCGACCCGGTGATGGACGGCCCGACCATCCAGGACGCCGCCGACCAGGCACTGACCAACGGTGTGCGTGTCCGTGACGTGTTCACCGCCGTCGAGGCCATCACCTCCGCCGGCGGCAACGCGGTGGTCATGAGCTACTGGAACCCGGTCCTCAAGTACGGCGTCGAGAATTTCGCGCGTGATCTTTCGGCGGCCGGCGGTGCCGGACTCATCACCCCGAACCTGATCCCCGAAGAGGGTGCGGAGTGGCACGAGGCGGCCGACCGGCACGGGCTCGACCGCATCTACCTCGTCGCTCCGTCATCGACGACCGAGCGGATCGCCCTCACTGTCGATGCGTCCCGGGGTTTCGTCTACGCGGCCTCCACGATGGGTGTCACCGGTGCGCGAGATGCCGTGTCGGACATGGCTCCTGAGCTGTGCGCGCGGGTTCGCGAGTACTCCGACATCCCGATCGGCGTCGGTCTCGGCGTTCGCAACCGCGAGCAGGCGGCCCAGATCGCCTCGTACGCAGATGGAGTCATCGTGGGTTCGGCGCTGGTGACCGCGGCGAGCGCGGGCCAGGACCGGTTGGCCTCGCTCGTCTCCGAACTGGCCGAAGGGGTCCGCTCGCGTCGGGCGTCTGTCTGAACCGGACGCTCTCGTGATCGACGCGGCGGGTCCCGGTCGACAGGTCGAACGTCCCATCCGGTCGGCTAGGGTGACAGCGTGATCGCGCCGACCTCGACGATGCTCGCCTACCTCCCGAGTCCGCCTCAGGGCGTGTGGGAGATCGGACCCTTCCCGCTACGCGCGTATGCGTTGTGCATCATCGTCGGCATCATCGTCGCCGTCTGGTGGGGCAACCGCCGATGGATGGCCCGCGGCGGCCAGGACGGCGAAGTTCTCGACGTCGCGATCTGGGCGGTCCCGTTCGGCCTCATCGGTGGCCGGCTCTACCATCTCATCACCGATTGGAAGACGTACTTCGGTGCCGATGCGCTGAAGGAACCGATCGACGCACTGAAGATCTGGGACGGCGGACTCGGTATCTGGGGCGCGG
This sequence comes from Gordonia hongkongensis, assembly GCF_023078355.1. Lineage (NCBI taxonomy): Bacteria > Bacillati > Actinomycetota > Actinomycetes > Mycobacteriales > Gordoniaceae > Gordonia > Gordonia hongkongensis. The sequence goes on along the minus strand of NZ_CP095552.1, from coordinate 3,233,241 downwards.
TCGCGCTCGGTGCGGTGGGCGCGTGGATCGGCGCTCGTCGGCGCGGCATCCGCCTGCCCGCCTTCGGCGACGCCATCGCGCCGCCGATCCTGTTGGCACAGGCGATCGGTCGCCTCGGCAACTACTTCAACCAGGAGCTCTACGGACGCGAGACCACACTCCCGTGGGGCCTGGAGATCTACGAACGCGAGAACGCCGCCGGGTACTCCGACCCCGGACTGATCGACGGCGTGTCCAACGGCGTCGTGGTCGCGGTGGTCCATCCGACCTTCCTCTACGAGCTGCTGTGGAACGTGCTCATCGTCGTGCTCCTGGTGGTCGTCGACCGGTTCTTCCGCATCGGGCACGGCCGGCTGTTCGCGCTGTACGTCGCGGGCTACTGCCTGGGCCGGTTCTTCATCGAGTTGCTGCGCGACGATCGCGCGGCCGTCGCCAACGACATCGCGGGCATCCGACCGAACCTCTTCACCGCGGCGCTGGTGTTCCTCGCCGCCGTCGTCTATTTCGTGGTCGCGCCCAAGGGACGCGAACAGGGACTGGAGATGTATCACGACGACCGTGCCGCGGAGCTCGCGGAGCAGGGTGTCGCCGGGTACGTCGACGACTGGTACGACGAAGACATCGAACCGGAGCCGAGTCCGGCGGCCGCCGCCGGGGTGGCGACGGGTTCGGCGGGATCATCCCTGTTCGATTCCGACGACCAGGGTCAGAAGGCGGGCACGGCGGGGGATCCGTCCACCGACGACACCGCCGACACGGATGACCCGGTCGCAGCCGCAAACCCCGTGACCGCGGGCAGCGATGCGGAGCCGGGCGCCGAACCGGACACGGACTCGACGACCGAAGCGGAGCCGGGCGCCGAACCGGAGCCGGTTGCCGACGGTCCGGTCGAGCCGGGCGAGGACACCGTCGAGGCCGGTGGCGAGGAGCCGGTCGACGAAGCGCTCGACGAGGAAGCGCTCGACGGGGCCGAGTCGGACACCACCTCGCACCCCGAAACTCCGACAGACGAAGCGGTCGACCTCGGGGCCGACGAGGAGACGACCTCAGCGACCGAGGCCGGTACCGAGGCCGGAACGCCCGCTCAGCCGGAGACGGCGACGTCGCCGGGGGACGAACCGGCTGCCGACGAGACCGTGGACTCCGCAGACCCTGAGGCCGACGACGACATGGACGCGGCCGACAAGGACGACTCGACCACCGGCTCGGTCCCCGACGCAGCCCCGGTTGCCGACGCCGATCCGGTTGCCGACGCCGATCCGGACACCGACGCCGACGCGGTCACCGACATAGTTGATCCCGCCGAGGAGTCGGATACCGACATCCCGACGGACACCCCCACCGACACCACACCGGGTGCCGGTGCCGGTTCCTCCGACGGAGACAAGTCCTGACGTTCGGTCCTGCCACGAGCTGATCCGTCGGCAGGGTCACAGGTCGCGGGTGACGACGCCTCCCCGGGTGTTCGGATAGGATCGGATCTCACGGTGCGCGATCCTCCGCCCGGTACCGACCGTTCCAGAGCACGCAAGCGCTCAACGGTTCTGACTCAACCCGGTACCGATCTCGGCACGGTCATTCGTACGCCGCGCAATGCTCCACGGGCCAGTGCTGTCCCATTGGACACTCAGCAGCGAGCCGGTTCTCGGTTCGAGTGGAGGTAGTGATGCTGTTTTCTGCGCTGCCGGCCAAGCAGGGTCTGTACGACCCGGAGGCCGAGGTCGATTCGTGTGGTGTGGCCATGGTCACCGACATCCACGGTCGCCGTTCGCATTCGATCGTCGCCGACGGGTTGCTGGCGCTGGAGAACCTCGAACATCGAGGTGCGGCCGGGGCGGAGACCAACAGCGGTGACGGCGCGGGAATCCTGATCCAACTCCCCGACGAGTTGCTGCGCGACACCGTCGACTTCGACCTACCCGAGCCCGCCGCGGACGGGTCGAACAGCTACGCCGCGGGAACGTGCTTCCTGCCCATGGACCCCGACCTGCGCCGCGCGGCGATCGAGCGGGTCGAGGCCCTCGCCGCCGACGAGGGCATCACCGTGCTCGGCTGGCGGGACCTCCCCGTCGACCACGAACACGCCGACGTCGGCGGGACGGCCGTCGCATGCATGCCGTACATGATGCAGCTGTTCGTCACCGTCGACCCGGCGCCCGGCGCCGACCGCATCGCCGGGCTCGCGCTCGACCGCTTCATCTACCCGTTCCGCAAGCAGGCCGAACGGGTGACACCGGAGATCGACGAAGCCGGCACCGGGCTGTACTTCCCATCGCTGTCGAGTCGAACGATGGTCTACAAGGGCATGCTCACCACGATGCAGCTCCCGCTGTACTACGAGGATCTGCGAGATGACCGCTGCCTCAGCGCGATCGCCATCGTCCACTCCCGGTTCTCCACCAACACCTTCCCGTCGTGGCCGCTCGCGCACCCCTTCCGGTTCGTGGCGCACAACGGCGAGATCAACACCGTGCGCGGCAACCGGAACCGGATGCGTGCCCGCGAGGCGCTCCTCGAGACCGACCTCATCCCCGGCGATCTCAAGCGCGCATTCCCGATCTGCACGCCCGAGGCCTCCGACTCGGCGTCGCTCGACGAGGTCCTCGAACTCCTGCACCTCGGCGGTCGGGACGTCCACCACGCGGTGATGATGATGGTGCCCGAGGCGTGGGAGAACGTGCCCGACATGGATCCCCGTCGTCGGGCGTTCCTGCAGTTCAACTCCTCGCTCATGGAGGCCTGGGACGGTCCCGCGTGCGTCACGTTCACCGACGGCACGGTCGTCGGCGCGGTCCTCGACCGCAACGGACTGCGCCCGGGCCGGTGGTGGCAGACCCGCGACGGCCGGGTCATCCTCGCCTCCGAGTCCGGTGTGCTCGACGTCCCGGTCGACGACGTGATCAGCAAGGGCCGGCTCGAACCCGGCCGCATGTTCCTCGTCGACACCGAGCAGGGCCGGATCATCCCGGACGAGGAACTCAAGGGCGAGCTCATGAACGCCGAGGCGTACGACGAGTGGCTCCACGCCGGGTTGCTCGACATCGCCACGCTCCCGGACCGGCCGGTCTTCCAGCCCAACCACGACACCGTCGTCCGCCGGCAGATCTCCTTCGGTTACACCGAGGAGGATCTGCGCGTACTCCTGACCCCGATGGCGGCGTCGGGCTACGAACCCCTCGGATCGATGGGCACCGACACCCCGGTCGCCGTGCTGTCGCAGCGTTCGCGGCTGCTCTACGACTACTTCGTCGAGCTGTTCGCCCAGGTCACGAATCCGCCGCTGGATGCGATCCGCGAGGAGATCGTCACGTCGATGAGTCGCGTGATGGGTCCGGAGCAGAACCTGCTGCGGCCGACCGCGGCGTCGTGCCGCCAGATCATGGTGCACTGGCCGGTGCTGGACAATGCCGAGCTGGCCAAGCTCGTCCACATCAACGACGACGGTGACAATCCTGGTCTGTCGGCGAAGGTGCTGCGGGCGCTCTACGAGGTGTCCGAGGGCGGTGCGGGTCTCGCCGCGGCGCTCGAGGACCTCCGGCTGCGGGCCAGTCAGGCGATCGCCGAGGGGCACACGACGCTGGTGATCTCCGACCGGCTCACCGACGCCGAGCACGCGCCCATCCCGTCGCTGCTGGCCACCTCGGCGGTGCACCACCACCTGGTCCGCACCAAGGAGCGGACGCGGGTCGCCCTCGTCGTGGAGTCCGGCGATGCCCGCGAGGTCCACCACATCGCGACCCTGATCGGATTCGGCGCGGCCGCGGTCAATCCCTACCTGGCGCTCGAGACCATCGAGGATCTGATCGCCGAGGGTGAGCTGACCGGGGTGACCCGGGCCAAGGCGATCGGCAACTATCTGGAGGCGCTGGGCAAGGGTGTGCTGAAGGTGATGAGCAAGATGGGTATCTCGACCATCAGCTCCTACACCGCCGCACAGGCTTTCGAGGCCGTGGGATTGTCGTCGGAGGTGGTGCGCGAGTACTTCACCCGGACGGTGTCGCGGATCGAGGGCGTCGGACTCGACGAACTGGCCGAGGAGGTGCGCATCCGCCACCACCGGGCCTTCCCGGAGAACCCCACCGAACAGGTCTACCGTCGACTCGAGGTCGGCGGCGAGTACCAGTACCGCCGCGAGGGCGAATTGCACCTGTTCTCGCCCGAGACCATCTTCCTGCTGCAGCACGCCACCAAGACCGGCCGGGCCGAGATCTTCCAGAAGTACTCCGACGAGGTCGACCGGCTCTCGCGTGAGGGTGGCACCCTGCGCGGACTGTTCGACTTCGATCTCGATGCGCGCGAACCGATCCCGCTCGACGAGGTGGAGCCGGTCGAGGACATCATGAAGCGCTTCAACACCGGCGCGATGAGTTACGGATCGATCTCCGCGGAGGCCCACGAGACCATCGCGATGGCCATGAACCGGATCGGCGGCCGGTCGAACTCGGGGGAGGGCGGCGAGGACGTCGAGCGTCTCTACGATCCGGAACGCCGCAGCGCGGTCAAGCAGGTCGCGTCGGGCCGGTTCGGCGTGACCAGCGACTACCTCATCAACGCCACCGACATCCAGATCAAGATGGCGCAGGGTGCCAAACCCGGTGAGGGCGGCCAGCTCCCGGCCTACAAGGTGTATCCGTGGATCGCGAAGACCCGGCATTCGACGCCGGGTGTCGCGCTGATCTCGCCGCCGCCGCACCACGACATCTACTCGATCGAGGATCTCGCCCAGTTGATCCACGACCTGAAGAACGCGAATTCGCAGGCACGCATCCATGTGAAGCTGGTCAGTGCGGTCGGCGTGGGGACGGTCGCGACCGGGGTGTCGAAGGCGCACGCCGACGTCGTCCTCATCTCCGGGCACGACGGCGGCACCGGCGCGTCGCCGCTGACCTCGCTCAAACACGCCGGCACGCCGTGGGAGATCGGCCTCGCCGACGCCCAGCAGACGCTGATGTTGAACGGCCTGCGCGACCGCATCACGGTGCAGTGCGACGGGGCGCTGCGCACCGGGCGCGATGTCATCACCGCGGCCTTGCTCGGCGCCGAGGAATACGGGTTCTCCACCGCGCCGCTGATCGTCGCCGGGTGCATCATGATGCGCGTTTGTCACCTCGACACGTGCCCGGTCGGCGTCGCCACCCAGAATCCGCTGTTGCGGTCCCGCTTCACCGGTCAGGTCGACCACCTGGTCAACTTCTTCCGCTTCATCGCCGAGGACGTCCGGAAGTATCTGGCGCAGTTGGGTTATCGCACGCTCGACGACGCCATCGGGCAGTCGCAGCGTCTGCACACCGACGCGGCGGTCGCGCACTGGAAGTCCAAGGGGCTCGACCTCAGCCCGATCTTCCGCAAGATCGAGGACAAGGGACCGAGTCGTCGGGTGCGGGGCCAGGAACACGGCCTCGAGCGCGCGCTGGACCAGACGCTGATCCAGCTCGCCGAGGGTGCACTCGAGGACGCACACCCGGTGACCCTGGAGTTGCCGGTGCGCAACGTGAACCGGACGGTCGGCACCCTGCTCGGCTCGGAGGTGACCCGGCGGTACGGGGCCGACGGCCTCGCCGACGACACGATCACGGTCAGGCTCGAGGGCTCGGCCGGGCAATCGCTCGGGGCCTTCCTGCCGCCGGGAGTGACGATCCGGTTGACCGGTGACACCAACGACTACGTCGGAAAGGGATTGTGCGGCGGCAAGATCGTCGTCACGCCGAATCCCGACTCGCTGTTCGTCGCCGAGGACCAGGTGATCGCCGGCAACACGATCCTCTACGGGGCGACCTCCGGCGAGGTGTACCTCAGAGGCCGAGTGGGAGAACGCTTCTCGGTACGCAACTCGGGTGCGACGGCGGTCGTCGAAGGAGTGGGCGACCACGCCTGCGAGTACATGACCGGTGGCCGGGTGGTCGTCCTCGGACCAACGGGACGCAATCTCGCGGCCGGCATGTCGGGTGGTATCGCGTTCGTCCACGACCTCGATCCCGCGAAGGTCAACACGGCCATGGTCGAACTCCTGCGTCCCGACCCGGAAGACCTCGCCTGGCTCAAGCACACCATCGCCACGCACACGGAACTGACCGGTTCCGCGATCGGCGCATCGATACTGGCCGACTGGCCTCGACGCTGCCTGGCGTTCACCAAGGTGATGCCCACCGATTACAAGCGTGTCCTCGACGCGGCCCGGATGGCCGAAGCCGAAGGGCGCGACGTCGATTCAGCGATCATGGAGGCGGCACGTGGCTGACCCGCGCGGGTTCCTGGAGGTCCCGAAGAAAGAGGCGAAGTACCGTCCGGTCGCCGAACGCGTCCAGGACTGGGACGACGTCTACGAACACGCCGACAATCCGATCAAGGTCCTCGACGAGGTCAGCGGACAGGCCCGCCGGTGTATGGACTGCGGTATCCCGTTCTGTCACTCCGGAACCGCGGGTTGCCCACTGGGCAATCTCATCCCGGAGTGGAACGACCTCGTCCGGCGCGGCCGGTGGGATGCCGCGAGCAGCAGGCTGCACGCGACCAACAACTTCCCGGAGTTCACCGGGATGGTGTGCCCGGCGCCGTGCGAGTCCGCCTGCGTGCTGTCGATCTCCGAACCGGCGACCGGCGGCAGCGTGACGATCAAGCGCATCGAGAAGACCATCGCCTACGAGTCGTGGGCCGAAGGCATCATCGGGCCCGAGCCGCCCGAGTCCACGACCGGCAAGTCGGTCGGGGTCGTCGGCTCCGGACCCGCGGGACTGGCTGCGGCACAACAGCTCACCCGGGCTGGTCACGACGTCACCGTCTACGAGCGCGACGACCGTCTCGGCGGTTTGCTCCGCTACGGCATCCCGGAGTACAAGCTGCAGAAGTCCGACATCGACCGACGTATCGCCCAGATGCGGGCGGAGGGAACGACCTTCGTCACCAACTGCGACGTGGGGGCCGACCTGTCCGTGGCTGATCTACGCGCGAACCACGACGCGGTGGTCCTGGCCATCGGTGCGATGGAGGCACGCGACAACCCGGTGCCGGGGCGGGAGCTGAACGGCATCCACCTCGCCATGGAGCATCTCGTGCCCGCCAACAAGGAGTGCGAGGGCGACGGGCCGTCACCCATCACCGCCGCGGGCAAGCACGTCGTGATCATCGGCGGTGGTGACACGGGAGCCGACTGCCTGGGTACGGCGCACCGTCAGGGCGCGGCCTCGGTCGTGCAACTCGACTACAACCCGGAACTGCCCGGGCAGCGCGACGACGAACGGTCGCCGTGGCCGACATGGCCGTTGATCATGCGGACCTCGAGCGCACACGACGAGGGCGGCGAACGGCTGCACCAGGTTGCGGTTCAGCGATTCGAGGGTGACGAGGACGGCAACGTTACGACGATGGTGCTCGCCGAGGTGGAGGTGACGCGCGATGCCGACGGGCGCCGCGAGATCACGCCGGTGAGTGAGGAATTCGAGATCCCCTGCGAGCTGGCCCTGTTCGCGATCGGGTTCGCCGGGGTACGGGGTGGGGCGCTGCTCGCCGATCTCGAGATCGAGCCGAACCGGCGCGGCGTCATCTCCTGCGGGAGCGACTGGCAGACCGACGCCCCGGGCGTGTTCGTCTGCGGTGACGCCCACCGCGGCGCGTCGCTCGTGGTGTGGGCGATCGCGGAAGGTCGCTCGACCGCGCGTGCGGTCGACGAGTTCCTGGTCGGCGAGTCCGACCTCCCGTCTCCGGTCCGTCCGGCGTCCCTGCCCCTGTCGGTGCGCTGAGCAGGCCCTCGCCGCCACCCGACGGGCTCGGTCGAACACACGCGGCCGCAACAAGTTAAGTAAATTTCATACTCGGCGGTAGCGGCTCGCCACCAGCGGTAACAGCCGGTGGCGAGCCGGTGACATGTCGTCGGCGACATGGAGATGGACCATGGACGGGACTAAGGTGTTCTTGTGACACGCCGAACCAAAATCGTCTGCACCCTGGGCCCCGCCACCGCGAGCGACGAGCGACTGAAAGAGCTCGTCGAAAGCGGCATGGACGTGGCCCGGATGAACTTCAGCCACGGCACGCATGAGGACCATGCGGCCGTCTATGCGCGCGTCCGCAAGGCCTCGGACACCACGGAGAAAGCCGTCGGCGTCCTCGCCGACCTACAGGGCCCCAAGATCCGGCTCGGCCGTTTCGACGGTTGTGACGGCTCGACCGTCTGGGAGACCGGCGAGCAGGTGCGCATCACCGTCGACGACGTCGTGGGCGACCACGACCGCGTCTCGACCACCTACAAGCAGCTCGCCGAGGACGCCAGCCCCGGCGACCGCCTGCTCGTCGACGACGGCAAGGTCGGCCTCGCCGTGTCCGCGGTCGAGGGCAACGACGTCCTCTGCACCGTGACCGAGGGCGGCCCGGTCAGCAACAACAAAGGGCTGTCGCTGCCCGGGATGAGTGTCTCGGTGCCGGCGATGTCGGAAAAAGACATCGCCGACCTGGAATTCGCCCTCGAACTGGGCGTGGACATGGTGGCGCTCTCCTTCGTGCGCAGCCCCTCCGACATCGAACTGGTCCACGAGGTGATGGACCGCGTCGGCCGCCGGGTGCCGGTCATCGCGAAGCTCGAGAAGCCCGAGGCGATCGAGAACCTCGAGGCCATCGTGCTGGCCTTCGACGCGATCATGGTCGCCCGTGGCGACCTGGGCGTCGAACTGCCGCTCGAGGAAGTGCCGCTGGTGCAGAAGCGGGCCATCCAGATGGCCCGTGAGAACGCGAAGCCGGTGATCGTGGCGACGCAGATGCTCGACTCGATGATCGAGAACTCGCGCCCGACCCGGGCCGAGGCCTCCGACGTGGCCAACGCGGTCCTCGACGGTGCCGACGCGGTCATGCTGTCCGGCGAGACGTCGGTGGGCAAGTACCCGCTCGAGACGGTGCGAACCATGGACCGGATCTGCCGGGCGGTCGAGACCGGCCCCCGCGACGTGCCGCCGCTGTCCCACGTGCCCCGTACCAAGCGCGGTGTCATCTCCTACGCGGCGCGCGACATCGGCGAGCGCCTCGAGGTGAAGGCGCTGGTCGCGTTCACCCAGTCCGGGGACACCGTGCGTCGACTGGCCCGTCTGCACTCGCGCCTCCCGTTGCTGGCGTTCACGCCGACCCAGGCTGTCCGCAGCCAGCTCGCGCTGAGCTGGGGAACCGAGACGTTCATCGTCGACCACGTCGACACGACCGACCACATGATCGACCAGGTCGACCATCAGCTGCTGCGTATCGGGCGGCTCAGCGAGGGTGACGTCGTGGTGATCGTGGCCGGGGCCCCGCCCGGGACGGTGGGTTCGACCAACCTGATCCACGTGCACCGGATCGGCGAGCAGGACCACTGACCGCGTCCGCTCCTGCTCGGGCCGGTGCGCGACGCAGCCGCGTCCGGGTTCTAGGGTGTGAGGCATGACCGTGGACCAGGCCGGGGATCTCGGCAAGCTACTCGCGTTGCTCGACGTCGAACGTCAGGGTGACGACCTGTTCATCGGGCACCATCCCGAGCAGGTCACCGCCCGGACGTTCGGCGGTCAGCTGCTCGGCCAGGGGGTCGTCGCGGCGGCCCGGAGCCTGAGTCGGGGCAACCCGCCGATCCACGCGCTGCACGCGCACTTCATCCGTGGTGGCGATGTCACCAAACCGTTGGAGTACCACGTCGACCGGTTCCGCGACGGCAGGTCGTTCGCCAATCGTCAGGTGACGGCCAAGCAGGACGGCGAAGAGATCTTCACGATGCTGGTCGCGTTCCAGGACAACACTTCTGGGCTCGAGCACGCAGTGGAGATCCCCCAGGTGCCCTATCCGGAGGAACTGCCCACTCTCGGTGAGCATTTCAAGGGTTACGAGGACCGTATCGCGGCCTTCGTGAATGCGTTGCACCCCATCGACATCCGTTTCGCGAACGATCCGAGCTGGAAGGCGAAGGAGGCGGGGGAGAAGCTGACCGACAACCGGGTGTGGATGAAGGCCGACGGCACGATGCCCGACGACCCCGTGATGCACGTCGCCGCAATGTGTTACGCCTCCGACACCACGGTGCTGGACTCGATCATCACCACCCACGGCCTCTCTTGGGGCATGGACCGGTTGTTCGCCGCGACTGTCAATCACTCGATGTGGTTCCACCGCGAGTTCCGGTTCGACGACTGGCTGCTGTACGCCACCCGGTCGCCGGTCGCCACCGGGTCACGCGGGATGGGATCGGGCCGGTTCTGGATGCGCGACGGCACTCTCGCGACGTCGGTCGTGCAAGAAGCGCTCATCAAGTACTTCCCGCCCAAGAAGTGACCGCACGGGTCTGCAGGGGGAGCTCATGGATCGCGGCACGGGCGGGTCGATGACCCCGGGGTACGGCCCCGCACCCGAGATGTGGCTGGACCCCGGCCCGCCGCTGCCGCGCCGGACATGGCAGCGGCGCACGCGGGTCCCGGTCATCGTCGCGTCCGCAGTCGCGTTGATCGTCTTCGCGGTCATCGTGGGTGTCGCGGTCGTCGCCGGCCTGCTGACCACCCCGACGTTCACCGCCAAGGGCGGGGTCGTTGCGGATTGTCTGACCGAGAACGCCGCGCTCCCAGACGGCGGCACGTTGGCCCGCGGCGCACCGGTCGTTCTCTACGACGCGGCCGGCGGCGAGGTGGCGACCACCACGCTGTCGGTGTTCCTCCGCGGCGACGACGGGTGCCAACTCACCTTCGAGGTGAGCGGCGTGGAGTACACCGACGCGGGCTATCTCGTCAGCGTCGGCGATGCCGACGGTCGCTTCTCGGAGTCGGTCTCGACCGCGGCGCTCCAGCAGGGTGCGGTGCTGCGCCCGCTGGGCTGACGTCACCAGAACCGCTCGGCAAAACCGACATTCCGCGCTCCCGGCGACCGGTCGGCGCTCCGTCGACGCGGTTGCCCGGACACCGGGTGAACGCCGGGTTAAACTGCGCCGGATCATCGTTGAGGCCCGGACCCGTGGTGGCGGGGCCATCGCTGCGATCGACCGGGGTTTGTCGACCGTGATGCCCGCCGCCGGGCCATCCGACGCGAGGAGTGTGCGTGGAGTACAGCATCGACTGGGGCAACGAGGTGTGGGCCAGTCTGAAGTGGTTGGCCATCGCGTTCGCGATCTCGGCCGTGGCCATCTTGGTGATCGGGTACCTGCTGTCGCGATTCAGCCGGTGGGGCGGCCCGCTGTGGCGGGTGATCGGGGGGTTCTTCACCGACCCGAGAACCCGGGTCTGGGCGTGGGCGCTGGTCGTCGTCCTCACCCTGCTGTCGTTGCTCGGTGTGCGGCTGAGCGTCCTGTTCAGCTACTGGAGCAACGACCTGTACACGTCCCTGCAAACCGCGGCCGAGGGCATCGCGACGGGCGGGCCACAGGGAGCGGAGATGCTCCAGATCGGCAAAGACGCGTTCTGGCATTCGATCACGATCTTCGGCATCCTCGCCGCCACTCACGTCGTCCGCACCATGGTCGAGATCTATGTCGGTGCGGCTTTCGAGATCCGGCTCCGCTACTGGCTGACCGAAGGGGCGACGGGCGACTGGATGTCCGGCCGTGCCTTCTACCGCAACCGATTCGTCGACCTCAGCGCTGGACTGTTGCGGCGCAGACGATTCGGGCGCGCTAAGTCGGATCCGCAGCGACGGGCCGTCGACATCCACCCCGGCGTCGACAACCCGGACCAGCGTATCGAGGCCGACATCACCAACATCGCCACCGTCGGCTCGTCGTTGTTCTGGGGCGGCGGTGGGGTCTCGACGAACGGTGTGCTCCCGGCGTGTGCGTCCATCGTGTCGTTCTCGGTCGTGCTCTGGGACCTGTCCGGGCCGGTCACGCTGTTCGGGGTCGAGATCCCGCGCATGATGATGTGGCTGGTCCTGGTCTACGTTCTCGTCGCCAGCGTGGTCGCGTTCGCCATCGGACGCCCGCTGATCCGACTGAACTTCTGGCGCGAACGCCTCACCGCGAACTTCCGCTACGCACTCGTCCGCGTCCGTGACAGCGCGGAGAACGTCGCCTTCTACAGCGGCGAGCGCGTCGAACACAACAACCTCATGACCAGATTCCGTGCGGTCGTGAAGAACTTCTGGCAGATCATCCATGTGCAGCTGGCGTTCGTCGGATGGAACTTCAGCGCGTCGCAGCTCGCGGTGGTGTTCCCACTTCTCGTGCAGGCACCGCGGTTCTTCGACGGTCAGATCAAGCTCGGTGACATGACGCAGACCGCCAGCGCCTTCGGCGAGATGCACGACGCACTCTCGTTCTTCCGGAACGCCTACGACGATTTCACCGCTCTGCGCGCGTCGATCATCCGTCTCGACGGTCTCGCCGACGCCGATGCGCGCTCGCGGACCATGGCCGAGGTCACGACTGTGGATCGCGAACGCGCCGTTGCTCTGTCGGACGTCGACGTGAAGACCCCGAGCGGTGACGAACTCATCAGCGCGCTCAACCTCTCCCTCGCACCCGGGGCCGCTCTCGTCGTCAAAGGGCGGTCGGGCTCGGGCAAGACGACACTGCTCCGCGGCCTCGCCGGACTGTGGCCCTTCATCGACGGCGAGTTCACCCGGCCGCCGGGGGAGCACACGCTGTTCCTGTCGCAGATGCCCTACATCCCGCTGGGGGATCTGCGCACGGCGGTCGCCTACCCGGCACTGCCCGACGACGTCGGTGACGAGGCCATCAAGGCGGCGCTCGAGAAGGTCTTCCTCCCGCATCTGGCAGACCGGCTCCACGACGAGGAGGACTGGGTCAAGGTGCTCTCCCCGGGCGAGCAGCAGCGCATCGCCTTCGCGCGCATCCTGCTGACCCGGCCGCAGGCCGTGTTCATGGACGAGGCGACCTCGGCCGTGGACGAGGGGCTGGAGTACTCGCTGTACTCGCTCATCCGCACGGAGCTGCCGGAGACGATCCTGGTGTCGGTGAGTCACCGCAGCACCACCGACCAGCATCACACCGATCTGCTCGAGCTGACCGGTGGCGGCGCCTGGAATCTCGAGTCGCTGACCGAGCGTCCTTCGCTCGACAAACGGTCCTGATCTGGGGTTTTTGTCAACAGTTCACCATTCACCGGAACCGGCCGTGACGCGCGCCCGAACTGGCTAATGTGACGTGCAACACATCACTTCGGCCAGTCGAGGACTGTCATGACCGCTGCAGAGACCATCACCTTCCCCCATCAGACCGGTGTCGCAGTGGCGACGCTGCCCGCCGCGTTCCAGCAGACGGTCACCGTACGGCCCGACGCCGTCGCCATCCGTACGGTCGGTGGGCTGCAGGAGATCACGTGGACGGAGTACGCCGCGCGCGTCGAAGCCATCGCCGGGGGGCTCGCGGCCCTGGGGGTCAAGCGCGGCGACACCGTCGGGATCATGCTGACGAACCGCCCCGAGTTCCACCTCGTCGACGCCGCGGCGCTGCACCTCGGCGCGGTTCCGTTCTCGATCTACAACACGAGTTCGCCCCAACAGATCGAGTACCTCTTCGGTAACGCGGAGAACTCCGTCGTCGTCACCGAGCAGGTGTTTCTGCCCGCGATCACCGCCGCGGCGACCGGGGTGTCCACCACGATCGTCGTCGACGGCGTCGCGACGGGCGCGCTGTCGCTGGCCGATCTCGAACAGTCCCCGCCGCCGGCCGGATTCGACTTCACCGCGGCATGGCAGGCGGTGGAACCCGAGGACCTCGCGACCCTGATCTACACCTCGGGCACCACCGGCCCGCCGAAGGGCGTCGAGATCACCCATCGCAACATCGTCGCCGAGATGACGGCGCTCGCCGAGATCGTTCAGGCGGGCTTCGACGACCGTGCCATCTCGTATCTGCCCGCAGCGCACATCGCCGACCGGGTCTCCTCCCACGCCGCGAACATGATGCGCGGCATCCAGATCACCACGGTGCCCGATCCCCGGGAGATCGCCGCGGCCCTTCCCGACGTGCACCCGACGTTCTTCTTCGGGGTGCCGCGGGTGTGGCAGAAGATCCGAGCGGGGATCGAGGCGAAGTTGGCCGAGGAGTCCAGCCCGGTCAAGAAGGCGCTCGCGGACTGGGCGTTCCGCGCCGGGGCCTCGGCGGCGCAGGCCCAGATCGACGGCAAGGGCTCCGGCGGTCTCTCACACGGTCTCGCCGATCGCCTGGTGCTGCGCAAGGTCCGCTCCGCACTGGGCCTCGACCAAGTCTCCTTCGCCGGATCGGGTGCGGCCGCGATCCCACCGGAGGTGCTGAAGTTCTTCCTGGGACTCGGTATCCCGGTTCTCGAGGTCTGGGGGATGTCGGAGACCACCGGCGTCTCGACGATGACGACCAGCGACAACCTCCGGATCGGAACCGTCGGCAAACCGGTCCGCGGCATGGAGGTGCGACTGGCCGACGACGGAGAGCTCCTCGTCCGCGGACCGGTCGTGATGCGCGGCTACCGCAAACAGCCCGACAAGACGGCCGAGACGATCGATGCCGACGGCTGGCTGTCGACCGGTGACATCGCGACGATCGACGGTGACGGCAACGTGACCATCGTCGACCGCAAGAAGGAACTGATGATCAACGAGTCCGGGAAGAACATGTCGCCCACCAACATCGAGAACGCGATGAAGGCGGCGTCGTCGCTGATCGGTCAGGTCGCGGCGATCGGCGACGGCCGGCCCTATGTGTCCGCGCTCGTGGTTCTCGACCCGGATGCGGCGGCCGCGCGAGCCAAGCGACTCGACCTGTCCGGTGCCGACCTGACCGAGTTGTCCTCGCACCCCGACGTGGTGGACGAGGTGGCGGTGGCAATCCGTGCCGGAAATCGGTCACTGTCCCGCGTGGAGCAGGTCAAACGATTTACCATCGTGCCGACCGCCTGGGATCCCGGCGGCGACGAGCTCACCCCCACGATGAAGTTGCGCCGCAAGCCGATTGCGACCAAGTACGCCAGTGAGATCGGCGAACTGTACGAGGCGCAACCGGGACGTTCGGTGGTGGATCTGAGGTCGTGACCGGGGCCCGCTGCCAGACGGTCACATCGACGGCACGAGACAGGGAGAAGGAATTGGACGACCAAGCAGGTGTCGACCAGACGGCTGACCGCGAACTCGGACCCATCGACTACATCGTTGTCGAGTGGACGGGCAAGCAGCCGACCGGTGAGGCACTTCCACATCTCATCGATCTGATCGACCGCGGAATCGTGCGACTGATCGACATCGTCTTCATCACCAAGGACGCCGACGGTACGGTCGCCCGGCTCGAGATCAACTCGCTCGGCGCTGATTTCGCGATCTTCGACGGCGCGGCGACCTCCCTGCTCGACGACTCCGACCTCGCGGAGGCGGCCACGGTGATCGATCCGGGGTCGAGCGCGGCCGTCCTCGTCTGGGAGAACGCATGGGCTGCTCCGTTCGCCACGGCCGTCCGAAAGGGTGGCGGACAGCTCGTCGCTTCGGGCCGGATACCGGTGAACGCACTGCTCGCCCAACTCGATGCGGCCGACGAGGCGGCGCCGGCCGCTCCGACCGCGTAGCGCACTGCGACCACCGACCTGAAACCCCGAAAGGACAGACCATGCCAGGACTTCTCCGCGGCGTCGCCCGCACCGCCGTCATCTCCGGCACCGCGACGGCGGTGAGCAACCGGGTGTCCCGACGCCAGGCGAGCCGATGGGCCCAGCAGGGTGCCGCTCCCCAGGACCCACGGGCACAACAACAGTACGCACAACCCCAGTACGCCCCGCCGCCTCAGCAGCAGGCGCCCGCATCGACCCCGACGGACACCATCTCGGCGCTGAAGGAGCTCGGAGCCCTGTACCAGCAGGGCATCCTCACCGAGGCCGAGTTCGCCGCACAGAAGGCGAAGATCCTCGGGACCTGACCCCTCCGCTCCCTGATCCGAAAGAAGCACAGACCCAACTGGTCCCTGAGGTGCGAGGAGCGTTAGCGACGAGCCACGAAGGGCCGGGTGAGACACGTATGGAGTCCTTCGAGGCTCGCTTCGCTCGCACCTCAGTAGCTGCACCTGGCGGCCGTCGTGGACTGGAACGAACTCGTTGTGCTCGGAGCGGGCCCAATTACTGCTCCTTGAGGAGGCCGGAGCTTGCGGAGGCCGTCACGAAGGGTCTTGGTGAGATGCGTCGTCAAACCCTTCGTGGCTCGTCGCTTGCGCTCCTCGCACCTCAGGGAGCAATGGTTGTGTCGTCCTTTCGGATCAGCGAGCAGAAGGAGGCTCGCTTCGCTCGCACCTCAGGGAGTGAAACGCACTCACGACTCGTGCGGGAGTGCCTCCGCGTCGTCGATCTGCGCGAGGGCGTCCGTGCGCGACATGTCCTTCAGTGCGACACCGGATCGTCCGAGTTTCCGGGCGCCGTCGATGAGCGCGGCAGTCGTCCGCGCGGCGACGTCGTAGTGCAGACCGTCGGGCGGGTGGATGTTCGAGATGCAGTTCCGGTCGGAGTCGGCGCGTCCCGGCCGGGGGAGGTGGGTGAGATAGACGCCCAGGCTGTCGGCGACCGAGAGGCCGGGACGCTCGCCGATGATCACGATGAGCGTGCTGACGCCGAGCGCCTCGCCGATGTGATCACCGAGGGCGACGCGGGCCTCGGTCGCGATGACCGGCGGCGCGATCGAGTACCGGCCGTCGAATTGACGTAACAGTGCCGCGACCAAGCCGCCGCCGTGATCGGTGAGGGCCCGCGGTGACAGTCCGTCGGCCAGCACGATCCCGATCTCGGCGTCGGCGTGCGGGAGCTGCGAGAGATCTTCGGGTAGCCGGCCGAGGTCGGGTCGGCGCAGGTACTCGCTGCGCGTTGCCGCGCGACTCCGGACCACGATCGGGGGATCGAGGTCGAGTTCGCCGATCGCGCGCGTGAGATCCTCGACGTCGAGCGGCTCGTGGACGGCGTCGCGGGCGACTGCGTGGGCGGACTGGAACTCGAGGACCCGTTGCGACGGAAGCGAATTGCCCGCGCGTCCGAGTCCGATCCGGGCCTGTGTGCTCCGGCGCAGCTCGGTCCAGGGGTCGGGGGTCGATCGGTCATCCGCGGGTGCGGGCTGGCTCGGCGTCATCGCCCGGACGCCAGTGGCAGGAGTGGGGATTCGCCCGGATCGACCGGCAGGATGCGACCGGCGCCGTCGGTCATGCCGAGTCGCGCCAGCCAGGATTCGAACTCCGGCGCGGGCCGCAGTCCGAGTGCCTCACGGACATAGAGGGCGTCGTGAAACGACAGGCTCTGATAACCGAGCATCACGTCGTCCGCCCCGGGCACGGCGATGACGAACGCGGCGCCGGCGACGCCGAGCAGGGTGAGCAGCGTGTCCATGTCGTCCTGGTCGGCCTCGGCGTGATTGGTGTAGCAGACGTCGACACCCATCGGGAGCCCGAGCAGCTTGCCGCAGAAGTGATCTTCGAGTCCCGCGCGGATGATCTGTTTCCCGTCGTAGAGATATTCGGGTCCGATGAAGCCGACGACGGTGTTGATCAACAACGGTTTCAGCATCCGCGCCACCGCGTAGGCCCGCGTCTCCAGGGTCTGCTGGTCGACCGGCTTGCCGCCGGTGCCGAGATGCGCACCGGCCGAGAGGGCCGATCCCTGACCGGTCTCCAGGTACATCACGTTGTCGCCGACGGTTCCGCGGCGCAGCGACCGTCCCGCCTCGTCGGCCTCGCGCAAGATGTCCAGGGTCACGCCGAACCCCTTGTTGGCGCCCTCGGTGCCCGCGATCGACTGGAACACGAGATCGACTGGCACCCCCTGCTCGATGAGGTCGACCGTGGTCGTCACGTGCGACAGCACGCACGACTGCATCGGGATCTCGAAACGCTGCCGGATGTCATCGAGCATGTGGAGCAGGTCGGCGGTCGCCCGCGGCGAATCCGACGCCGGGTTGATCCCGATGACCGCGTCGCCGCAGCCCATGAGCAGGCCGTCGAGGGTCGCCGCGGCGATGCCGCGTGGGTCGTCGGTGGGGTGATTGGGCTGTAGGCGCGTCGCGATCCGGCCGGGCAGTCCGATGGTCGAGCGAAAGGCGGACGTCACCCTGGTCGCCGCCGCCACCAGGATCAGGTCCTGGTTCCTCATGATCTTCGACGCGGCGGCCACCATCTCGGGGGTCAGTCCGGGGCCGACGCGGGCGAGACGTTCACCGGCATCGGATCGGGTGGCGATCTCCAGCAGCCAGTCCCGGAACCCGCCGACGGTCAGGTCGGCGATCTCGGCGAACGCGGTCCGGTCATGGGTGTCGACGATCAGTCGGGTCACCTCGTCGGACTCGTACGGCACCAGCGGCTCGTCGAGAAATCGGCTCAGTGGCACATCGGCGAGTTGCCATGCGGCCGCGGCACGTTCGGCGTCGGAGTCGGCGGCGCAACCGGCCAGTTCATCGCCGGATCGGCGTGGGGTGGCCTTCGCCATGAGTTCGACGAGGCCGTCGAACCCATAGGTGGTGCCGGCGATCGTCTGTGTGTACTTCATCGGATCGACCGGCCGGGGAGGAGCTGAGTGCGCGTCATGATCCCCCGAAGTCTAGGTTCGGACCCGACCGGGCGCATGCCGAACGCGGGCGTCTCCTCGCACCGTCGGGGCCGAGATCGGTGCGTTCCTCACCGCCGCGAACTCACGGCGGTGAGGTCGCGGGTCACTGTGCCGCGTCGGCAGAGGACTCGAGCGTGAAACCGATCTTCAGCGTGACCTGGAAGTGCGCGATCTGACCTTCCTCGATGTGGCCGCGGGTCTCGGTGACCTCGAACCAATCGAGATGCTTGACGGTCTGCGAGGCACGCGCGATCGCGTTACGAATGGCGTCGTCGGTGCCGGTCGATGACGATCCGACCACTTCGATGACTCGATACACATTGTCCGACAAGGTAATCGCTCCAATCGTGAGAACATCAGGGCATAGTCCGCGGTGGGTCCGCCGCCCGGGCGGGCCGCCACTCCTGTCTACCCTACGATCGAGGGGTGAAACGCGGTTCGGAAATGCGGGACGTCCCCGAGAGATGCCCGTGCACGTCCGGCTCGTCGCTCGGCGACTGCTGCGGTCCCGTTCTCGCCGGTGAGCGGGCCGCGCCGACCGCAGAGACGTTGATGCGTTCGCGTTTCACCGCTTTCGCGCTCGGCGATCGGAATCATCTGCTCGCGAGCTGGCATCCCGACACCCGCCCCGCCGCACTCGATCTGGACGAGTCGATGAGTTGGTACCGCCTCGACATCGAGTCGAGTAGTGGCGGTTCACTGTTCGAGGTCGAGGGAGAGGTCACGTTCACGGCCCACTATCGGCGAGGTGCGGAGCGTGGATCGCTGCACGAGCGCAGTCGCTTCCTTCGAGCGAACGGCCGCTGGCTGTACGTCGACGGGATCGTGGGGTGAGCCGAGATCAGGCGTCGGCGTAGTCCCAGAACTGGAGCCACGTCACGTTGGCGAACACCGTCAGACACAGGAGGTAGAGGAGCAGGACCGTAGCCGCTCCCGCGATGTTGCTCCGCCAGTTGCTTCCGTCGACCGGATCGAGCCACCGCCGGAACGGGCGTGAGGCCCATGGCATCAGCCACCACTGCATGAGCGAGACGCTGACCACCTGGCTCAGCCACAGTGCCAGCCACGGCTCCGCACCGAGACGATCGAGTGTCGGGCCGAGGAACCTGGAGAGGGTCATCACGGTCGGGTACAGGACCAGCAGCACCATCATCGCCGACTTCCAATTCGGTGTCTGCAGAATCCGGCCGCGATCGGTGCGCACCGTGGTGCCGAAGGCCGTCGTGCTGGCCATCGTCTCGAAATCATGGGTCAGGCTCGAACGCAGCCCGGCGAGCGCTTCGCTGCGTCGGCTCGACGAGACCCAGGACGCCAGCTGACGGTCCGTGCGGAACCGCAACACCGACAGCGATGTCTCCTGCTGCGCATCGACGAACAGCGCGGTGCCCTCGTAACCGCCGAACTCGCTCGCCGAGTTGGTCAACACGTGTTGTGCCGCAATGAATTCGGGCACCGCTCCGGTGACGATGTCGTGCCGGAACGCGCCGACACCGGGCGGGGGCGACCGCCCGTCGACGAGTTCGAGCACGGGCGTCGCCGGTAGCCAACCGCGCGCTCGTCCGGCATCGAGCGCCGCGCGGTGACCCGAGCTGTCGAGCCAACGGTCCAGGGCGTCCTCGTCGACGAAGGTGGTGGCGACCGCCGGGTCGAAATGTCCGTCGGTCACCGCCGAGATCGCGACACCCAGACAGCCGTCGGAGTCGGTGGCCGACGCGGCGAGTGTCGCGGCCCACTCCGCGAAATCGCCGGTGTCGCCGGCGTGGAAGACCGACACCGCGATGATCGCGGTGCCTGTGGCGTCGTGGGTGGTGACGATCGTCGTGTCCTCGGGTCGCCGATTCATGGGCTGCCGGTCAGACGGTGACCCGACGCCCCTGGACGTAGACCTCGGCGATGGACGACTCGCGCAGGCCCATCAGCAGGCCGAACAGGGTCTGGTCGCGGGCGAGATCGGCATCGTCGGACCGGACGGCGTTCTCCAGCGTGGACTTCAGGGCGTCCACGGGTTCGATGACCAGGAAGTCGGCTTCCTTGCCCTCATCGAAGTTGCCGAAACGGTTCTCCATGTCGAGTGCCCGGGCCCCGCCGACGGTCCCGATGAACAGCATCTCGGCAGGGTGCATCGACACCCCGGCGTCTCCGGGCTCGGTGATGTGCTGTTTGAAGGCATCTCCGAGTACGCGCGGGACGAGCCATTCGTCGCCGCCGCCGAAATCGGTTCCGGCGGAGATGTTCACACCCGCCGCCACGGTGCGCTTCCACGGCATCGTGCCGGATCCGAGGAACAACTGAGACACCGGACAATGCGAGATCGAGGTACCGGTTTCGGCCATGCGCGCGAGTTCGGCGTCCTGGCAGTGCACGCAGTGCGCGAGGATGGTCCGCGGACCGAGCAGGCTCTTGCCGCCGACCTGCGATCCGGGCAGGAACTTCCCGTCATAGGTGTCGAGGTAGGAGTCGACCTGGTAGACCTCCTTGGTGGTGTCCACCTCTCCGGTGCCGGGACGGTTGTTCTCGTTGAGGTGGCTGTGGACGTAGACGCCCTGCTCGCGGTATTCGTCGTAGAGGTCACCGAGGTTCTTCAGCGTCTCGGTGGTCACCGAGAGAGAGAACCGCGGGACGATCGCGACGTGGAGCAGCGCCGTCCGGTAGTCGCCGGTGTCGGCGGCATGCCACTTGTCGATCTCGGCCCGGGTGAGGCGGATCGCCTCCTCCTCCGAGGTCAGCAGCGGCTTGGCGGTGTCACCGCCGACGGTCTGGATGCCGCGGCCGGCCACGATACGCAGCCCGGCCTTCTGGGTCTCGGTGAACAGGGAATCCTGGGCGTGGGGGAAGGCGGAACCGAACACCATCATCGCCGTCGTACCCGCGGCGACCCGTCGCCTGGTGAACTCGACCGCGGCGGCCTGGGCGAATTCGTGGTCGGCGAACTTGGATTCGGACGGGAAGATGCACAGATTGAGCCATTCGAGCAGTTGCCCGCCGCCGTAGGAGTCGCCGGCGTAGGTCTGCGGGAAGTGGATGTGGGTGTCGACGAAGCCCGGGATGAGATACCCGCTCGGGTGCTCGTGCGCCTCCGCGCTCGCGAATTCGGAAGGGAGCTCGGATCTCTCGCCGGCGAACTTGATCGTGCCGTCGTCGCCGACCACCAGAGCTCCGTCGGGTATCGATACCAGCGCGTCCACCGCCTCGGTGATCGCGGGACTGCCGGCGAGATGGAAGATGTGCCCGTAGTGGACGGTGTCGGTCATCGGTGCTCCTCGGGCATCGGGGTCACAAACTCGGATCGTCATCGGAGGTCCACCCGGGTGCCTGTGATCGTCCTCGGATCTCGGACGCGGTCGGCGACCAGTATCACCCGCCTCCCGTTGCACGCGCGCGCCAACCGTCGAAGTCGCCGTCTGATCGTTTCCATGTGGCGCGCGAACCGGTCGGTGCGGGCTCTCAGCTACCGGTGCGGGCCGCGATCCACTCGACGAACGGGACCGTCGCCCGCCAGTCCCGCCGCACCCGATCGACGAGTTCCGCGGAATGGATGATCTCGTCGAATCCGTAGTCCCGACCCACCGACAGCGATCGGTGGCGGAGCAGTTCGATTCGCGGGTGGGCGACGTCGTACACGCGAGGTGCGGTCTTCAGCCGGTCCCCGGCGATCTCCCAGCCGTCCCCCGTGAGCCGCCGGAGCAGGCTCTCGAGCTTGGGTCCGCTGCGGTCGTGGTCGATGGACTTCCGAATCTCGGCGAGCCGGGCCGGGGTGGCCTCGTAGAAGCCCGCGCCGACGCGAACACCCGGTGCGCCGATCTGCACGTAGTACCCGGTGGCCGGGGCCACGGCGACGAACGCGCCCTGATGGGTCTTGTACGGCGCTTTGTCCTTCGAGAACCGGACATCGCGGTGCGGTCGGAAGATCTTGGCCGGGCCGAACTCGTCGGCCAGCGCGTCGGTCAGGGCGCGGATGGGTTCGGCCACCGCGGCACGGTAGGTGGCCTTGTGGGCCTCCCAGAACACCTTGGAGTTGTCGATCTCCAGATCGTCGTAGAAGTCGAGGGCGGCCTCCGGGAACCCGGTGAAGTCTGTCATCGTCACCCCGGCAATCCGCGGCCGAATCCGACGACACCGCCGTCGGAGCGCCAGTCCAGCGAATGCACCCGGATGCGGCCCATCTCGTTGCCCCCCACGGTGACGGCGGACTCACCATCGACTGCGACGACGATGTTGGTGTGCTGTCCGAATCCCGACGACCGGTCGTAGAGCACGACGTCGCCCACTCGGGGCGGTTGCTCGCCGACCGCGTCGAACCGACCGGCGGCCTCGTAGTATTCCTGCAGCGTGTACACCCCGGGGATGCGCCAGTGACCGGAGTGGGGATTTACCAGCGGATTGCCGGCCGTCCGCATGATCCAGCTCACGAAGTTCGCGCACCACGGTTCGTCGACGCCCTCGGAGTAGAACGTCCCGGGACGCTGAGCGGTGTGTTCGTGGCGCACCGCCTCGACGACGCGTCGCTGGGCCGGCGTGAGTTCCGCGGCGTCGATCTGCGGGAACTCGGCGGTGTCCCAGGTAACCACCGTTCGGGTACGGCCCGCCATGCGACGAGACCGACGCCCGCGACGACGATCACGACCAGCGCCGCGGCGATCACCGTCCGCCGACCGCGTCGACGCACCGGGCGCATGCCCGCACCGTCTGCGGGTCGGTCGGCAGTCGTGTCGGCGCTCACCTCGACGAGTGTAGGCATCGTCCGTGGCCGCGCCTCGTTCCTCGTCCCCGCCGACGTTCGCCCGGCGCCTCGCCCGCGCGGGCGACATGCGCGCTTGGCACAATGGGCGCCGGTCGGGGGGCCAAGGCGATTCAAGGAGCGAACGCGGTGGACGAGTCAGATCACGAGCCGATCCTGCGTGCCGGGGACACGTGCCGGGAGATCGCGACCGCCGACCGCGTCGCATGCATCGTCGACGCGGCGGACTACTTCCTGCACGCGAAGTCGGCGTTGCTGCAGGCCCGGCGCCGCATCGTCCTCATCGGTTGGGACGTGGACACCCGGATCCGGCTCGATCCGCGGACCGCCGACGACGAGGTCCCCGACGTGCTCGGTGACTTCCTGAGGTGGCTCATCGACAACCGTCCGGAACTGGAGATCCACGTCCTGCGCTGGAGCACCGGCGCGTTCACCGGAATCCTGCGCGGAGTCGCGCCGCCCTTCGTCCAGGATCTGCTCACCGGCCGTCGTCTGCACTACCGGATCGACGCCGCCCACCCCGTCTCCGCCGCGCATCATCAGAAGATCGCGGTGATCGACGACCAGTTCGCGTTCTGTGGCGGCATCGACATGACGGTGAACCGGTGGGACACTTCGGAACATCTGTCGCACAACGAGTTTCGCCGGGATCCCGATGACCGGCCGCATGGGCCCTGGCATGACGTCACGGTCGCCCTCGACGGCGACGCCGCGCGCGTGGTCGCGTCTGTCGCGCTCGACCGGTGGGAGGCCGCCACCGGCGAGAGCCTCAAACCCCTCGTCGACACCGACGGCCCCGACATCTGGCCGACGGATCTCGACGTCACGTTCACCGACTGCGACGTCGCGGTGGCCCGGACGATTCCGCAGTACGACGACCGGCCCCAGGTCGAGGAGATCCGGCGCCTGTACCGTGCGGCCTTCGCCGCGGCCCGCCGCACGATCTACATCGAGAGCCAGTACCTGGCGGCGCGCGAGGTCGCGGACGCGCTGGCGGAACGACTCGCCGAGCCCGACGGGCCCGAGATCGTCCTGGTGCTGCCGAGGCATGCGGACAGTCCGGTGGAACGGCTCGCCATGGACGGTGCGCGGCACAAATTGCTGCAACTCCTGTGGCGCGCCGACAAGTACGACAGATTCCGCGCCTTCTACCCCGTGACGGCCGAGGGGGACCCGATCTACGTGCACGCCAAGGTGCTCATCGTCGACGACGTCCTCCTGCGCATCGGATCCTCGAACCTCAACAACCGGTCGCTCGGATTCGACAGCGAGTGTGACGTCGCCATCGAGGCCGATCCGAACGACCCTGCCGACGGGGACCTGCGCGAGACGATCCTGTCCATGCGCACGCGGTTGTTGTCCGAGCATCTGGGCGTCGACCACGAGGTGTTCGACGATACTGTGGCACAGGAGAACTCACTCGTCGGGGCGGTCGATCGGTTGACCGGCCCGGGCCGGACACTCGAGGCATTCGATCACGAGACGATCGACGGCGAGGAGTCTGTCATCGCGGAGAACGAACTCGTGGACCCGGAGGACGCGCGGATCGGCACGATCGACCGCATCTACCGCGCGGTGATCCGTCGAGGCACGCGGAACCTGCTGCGGCGCTGACGTCACATCCGCGTGCGGGCCGCCTCGATGGCGGGGGCGATGACCTCGGCGAGGTCGGAAGCGACGTCGCGATCGCCCTCCGGGGGCATCGCGATGTAACTCAGCGCCATCCTGGTGATCGCGCGCGAGATCCGCACGACGTCGGACTCCGGCATCGACAGCCACTCGGACTCGCGGAAGGCCTCGGCCAGCCGGTCGGCGGCCGTGGTGATGATCGGTGCCGCATCGGTGGTGATCAGCTTCATCAGATCGGGTTTGGCCTCGCCGGACAGCAGCGAGGCGATCAGCGGGTCGGTGGCGACTCCGGCGAAGAATTCACCGAAACCCTTGTGCAGGGCCTCGGTGACGTCGTCGACGGAACTCGCCAAGGAATCTGCGACATGGCCGGCGAAACGGCCCGCCAACCGCACCGCGTAGCCCTGCGCGAGGCCGTAACGGGAGCCGAACTCGTTGTAGACGGTCTGGCGGCTGACCCCCGTCGCGGCGGCGACATCGGACATGCGCACCGCCGCCCAGTCCCGGTCCAGCAGCAGGTCGTGCAGTCCGTCGAGAAGCGAATTGTGCAGCAGGGCTTTGCTGTCCTGCGCATAGTTGCGAGTCGTCATCCGTGCGCACCGACCGGCTGGAGAGATGACTCGATCTCGGCGCGCAGGGATCGTCCCGAGCCGCCCCTGCCCAGGCAGACCGCGCCGACGAGACGACTTCCGGCGAAAGCCCGCACGACAGAGCAGGAGTCGTCCAGGTCGACCTCCACACGATCTCCCGATGTCGGCCACCCGACGATCTGGATGTTGGTCGTGTACTGCATCGTCCAGGCCAGTGGCACACGCGGTACCGCAGTGCTGATGCCGGTGTCCAGCCCGAGGTCGGCGGCGATCGTCATGGCGACCAGTCTGCCGTGCTCGGTCGCGGTGAGCCACTGCTCGGCACGCATCGGTGCGCCCGTCAACGGATGGGGCCGCGCCGCGACGTCGCCGGCCGCGTAGACGCCGGGGACCCCGGTTCGCAGCGAATCGTCGACGACGATCCCGGCCGCATCGACGGGAATCCCTGCGCTGCGCGGCAATTCGAGATCGGGCTCCATTCCGATCGCGCTGATCACCGTTCCGGTCAAGGTCCGCCCGTCCGCCAACGTCACGGACTCGGCGGTGATCGTTGTGGGCACCACGCCGGTGAGGATCTGCACCCCGCGTTCCCGGTGCAGGGTCGCCACCGCCTCGGCCACCGTTGCCGGAACGACCCGTGACAACAGCGACGTCTCGCGCTCGATGACGGTGACGCGCGAACCGTCTCCGGTCGACGCCACGGCTCCGGCGATCTCCAGTCCGATCAGTCCGCCGCCGAGAACGATCACCGGCCCGTCCTGGATCGCGTGCCGGAGCTCGGCCGCGTCGTGCCGGGTGCGCAGGGCGAGCGGGGACGACGTCGTGCCGGGGAGTCGCCGGGCACGCCCTCCGGTGGCCAGGACCAGCGCGTCGTAATCCACTTGGGAGGAGTCGGCGAGGCAGACCCGCCGCGACGAGGTGTCGACGTCGGCGACGCGCGTCGAGGTCACGATCTCGATGCCCCGATCCGACCAGTACCCGGGCGGACGGAGCGTGATCTTGGCGTCCGTCAGGTCGCCGTCGACGAGGTTCTTGCTCAGCGCCGTTCGTCGGTAGGGGAGTTGTGGCTCGTCCCCGAACACGGTGATTGTTCCGTCGAAACCGTTGGAACGCAGCGACTCCGCAGCCGTGATGCCGGCTACGCCGGCGCCGACGATCACCACCGAACCGCCCCGGGTGGTGCCGGCGCTCACGGACGGGCCACCTCGACCATCTCGAAATCGGCCTTGGCAGCACCGCAGTCCGGGCAGCTCCAGTCGTCGGGGATGTCGGCCCAGCGGGTGCCCGGCTCGATGCCGTCCTCCGGCCAGCCGAGCTCTTCGTCGTACTCGAAACCGCAGACCTCACAACGGAAGAGCTTGAAGTTCATCGCACAGAGTTCCCTTCGCTGATTTCATCCGGCCCGCTCGCTTCGCTCTCGGCGCCGCTGGGGTCATTCGGCCCGCTCGCTTCGCTCCCGGCGCCGAGATCATCCGGCCCGCTCGCTTCGCTCCCGGCGCCGAGGAAGTCGATCTTCTCCCGCACGCCGCAGTCGGGGCACGGCCAGTCGTCGGGAATCGTGGCCCAGGGCGTGCCGGGCGGGAATCCCTCCCGGGGAGCGCCGACGGTCTCGTCGTAGACGTAATCGCAGACCGGACAACGGAAGGTGCTCATCGCGGCGACACCCCGTGCTCGGCCAGGACGCGTTCGCGGCGGTGCGGTGCGATGTTGATCCGTTCGACGTCTCCGTCGTAGTGGTCGAGCACCCGCTTGTCCATCACCCGCCGCCAGATCGGCGGGAAGTAGGCGAGCGTGATCATGCTCGCGTATCCGCTCGGCAGGTTGGGCGCGCCGTCGAAGCTGCGCAGCGTCTGGTACCTCCGGGTGGGGTTCGCATGGTGATCGCTGTGGCGCTGGAGGTGGTACAGGAAGATGTTGGTGCAGATGTGGTCGGAGTTCCAGCTGTGCTCGGGCGTGCACCGCTCGTAGCGGCCGGTCCGCGTCTTCTGGCGGAGTAGACCGTAGTGCTCGAGGTAGTTCACGGTCTCCAGCAGTGAGAAACCGTAGACGGCCTGGATCACGAGGAAGGGGAGGATCTCCCAGCCGAAGATCGCGGTGAGCGCCCCCCACAGCACGATCGACATCGCCCATGCGTTGAGGACGTCGTTGCTCGGATGCCAGAAGGGCTTGCCCGCCCGCTCGAGGCGTTTGCGCTCGAGTTCGACGGAGGACGTGAGGCTTCCCCAGACGCTACGGGGGAGGAAGCGCCAGAACGACTCTCCGAAACGGGAGCTGGCCGGATCTTCGGGCGTCGCGACCCGCACGTGGTGCCCACGGTTGTGCTCGATGTAGAAGTGACCGTAAAACGTCTGGGCGAGAGTGATCTTCGACAACCAGCGTTCCAGATCGTCCTTCTTGTGCCCCAGTTCGTGAGCGGTGTTGATTCCGATCCCGCCCATCGCGCCGATCGACAGCGCCAGCCCGATCTTCGACGCGAGCCCGAGCCCGCCGTCGATGCCGAGCCAACTGAGGTCGTCGGCCGTCCACAGGTAGCAGGCCATCACGAGACTCGCGAGCTGGAACGGGATGTACACGTACGTGCAGTAGCGGTAGTACTTGTCGTTCTCCAGCTGCTCCATCAGCTCTTCGGGCGGATTCGATCCGTCGGGCCCGAAAAACACGTCGAGGATCGGGAGCAGGACGTAGACGAGTAGCGGCCCGATCCACCACCACACCGGCGACACGACGTCGAAACCATGGCCGATCGCATTGAAGCCGGCGACGAGACCCATTGCGAGAAAGATCGACGTCGGTGGGATCAGGCCGAGCAGCCAAAGATGGCGTTTGCGGTCCTTCCACTCGGCGGCGGAGTCATCCGCGGTGAACGGGGTCGGTGCGGTACTCATACGCGCTCCTGTCTGGGCGGGCTGTGTTCTACGCCACTAGACATTAACCGCGACAATGTCTGTTGTCTAGACATTCACCGAGATTTGTAAAGAGACCCCGGTTCAGGGACGTCCGTCGGGGACCTGGGCGGCAGGGACATCGCTTCGCCGCTGCCGGGGCCTTCGAGACCGCCCTGTCCTTCATCTCGGTCGTCGAGTCGGCCAGTCGGTTCGCACACCGGTGAACACGAGCACCTTGAGCTGTTCCATGGCCACGGCCGAGGTCTTGCCCATCACGGCTCCGCACGGGCGGTGCGCTGCTCGCTGTCGTGGTGCTTGTCCGAGGCCTGTTCCTGTGGTCGCCGCCGAGTTCGGGTTCGGCTGCCCGGAACCCGCTCCCGCTCGAATGGCCGAGTGGGAGCGGGTCGGTCGTATTCCGCTGTGGAGTTGTCAAAGTACGGATGCGGTCCCGGGTATGGCCCGGGTGCGGAGGGTGCTACGCGAAAGTGGTTGTCGGACGGCCGGTCAGGCGGCGTCGTCGAGGCGCATGGTGCGGCGGTTGTAGGCGGGTAGTGGTCGGCGGTGCGGGTCGATCGAGGTGGGTGGGACGAGCCAGGGGTGCCGGTCAAATCCCATGACGATGTCCCAGCCGTGGTGGTGGACCTGGGTGTGGCAGCGCTGGCACAGCAGACACCCGTTGTCGAGGTCGGTGGCGCCGCCGTCGGCCCAATGGGTGACGTGGTGGACCTGTGTATGTGACGGTGGCGCACCGCATTTGATGCAGCAGGCGTCGCGGACGATCATTGCTTTGCGCAGGTGCGCCGGGAACAAGCGGTGGGTGTGGCCCATCTGTAGCGGTACGCCCTCAGCGTCGAGTCGCCCCTGCTCCCCGAGGTGCGAGCGAAGCGAGCCTCGAGGGGTCAGCGATCCGTCGCACGACGCCTGTTTCGCGGTCGCTTGGCTGACCGATCCGGTCCACGGCAGCGTCGCCAGGTCTCCGGTCGCGGGGATCGTCAGCATGAGCTGCGTGCGTGGACTTCCGACGGTGTCGATGGTCGCGCCGATCGCGGCTTGGTCGAGGATCAATTCGAAGGCGTCGGCGCGGCGTTGCTCGGCGGTGCGACGATCCTTGGTGCTGTCGGGTTCGGGTCGTGGGCAGGACCGTTCGTCGATCATGGCCAAGAACTTCTCGCCCACCACCTGGGTGAGATCAGCACGCACCTCGACGCGGCCGTCGTCGGTGGTGTGGGCGCTCACCGAGTTCAAACTTGCATCGTCCGACGCTGGGGTTCCTGCGTCACACGCATCGCCGAGAGCGTTGCCGATGGCCTGCGCATGCTTGAGCACTTCAGTCGGTGTTGCACCGGATAGTGCTTGGGCGATGAGTTCGATCTCAAACCGGGAGCGCTTGTCGACGGAAAGCGCTTCCCCGCAACGTCTATCGATCTCGTTCATGCCGCGGACGATGGCATCGACGATCTCGCTCGACAGTCGTCCGTCGGCAGCGTGACGCGCCACAGCGGGCAGGTTGGGCAGCGCGTCGACACTGCGCATGGTGCGGAGGGCGGCGGCCGGCGCATGTCCTGACTCGATCAGCAGCTTCTTGGTGGTGCTGCCGGTCTTCTGCGCGACGCCGAGTTCGTCGAGTTGTGCTGCGTGGGTGCCGATCTGGTGATCGGCAAGGTTGCGGATCAGGCGCCACGTGTGGAGGGAGTCGAATGTTGCTCTGCCGGTTGGGTCGTCGGCGGGCGGGGTGGTCTCGATGAGTTGATCGAGGAGAGTGGCGAGCTCTGGCATGACTCCAAGGTACCGGAACATGCGTGGCTCTTCTGACCCTGAAGTGGGCTACTTTTAGCGAGCCTAATGCACGCAACGCCCAGTCTCGCTTAGGTTTTGACTTGCGAAGAAAAAGACCTAGAGGAGTGGGCGTTGCGCACTGTCAGAGTACTGCAGAAGTTGCTTGGAATCGAGCGTGCCCGTGTCGTGGGTGTCAGGTTCGATGAGGATGATCGCGGGCACGTCATGGTGGCGACACTAGAACTGCACAAGAACGCACGATCACGGTGTCCGCAGTGCAAGAAGCGCTGCCCGGGTTACGATCAGCCGCCGGCACCGCGGTTGTGGCGGCATCTGGATATGGGCGGCTGGCGGTGTTTCCTCGAGCTGCCCGCGACGCGTGTGCGGTGCCCTCGCCATGGTGTGAAGACTGAGTTGGTTCCGTGGGCACGTCCGGAAGTGAAGATGACCAGGGCGTTTGACGACACCGTCGCGTGGATGTGTGCGCACGCCCCGATGACCGCGGTGAGCGCCTACCTGCGGGTCTCCTGGCGGACGGTGTCTCGTATCGTCGAGCGTGTGGTCGACGATCATGTCGGACTCACCAAACGCTTGAACGGGTTGCGGCGCATCGGTATCGATGAGATCGCCTATCGCAAGGGCCGCCGGTACTTGGTCGTCGTGGTCAACCATGACACAGGGCAACTGGTGTGGGCTGGTGAGGGCGCCAAGAAGGCGACCATCGAGCGGTTCTTCGATGAACTGGGTGATGTGCGAGCCGGCGAGATCACCCACATCAGTGCTGATGGCGCCGAGTACATCGGTGCGGTCCTCGCCGAGCGGGCGCCGGGAGCGTACTGGTGTATGGACCCATTTCATGTGCTGCAGTGGGTCAATCAGGCGCTGGATCGATGCCGGTCTCGGGTGATGAGCCGGATAGCTGGCTTGTCAAAGGTGGAACGCGGCCGATTGAGGTGGGCGTTGTTGAAGAATCCTGACAACCTCACCGAGAGTCAAGAGCGGCTGCAGTCCATCGTGGTCGCCGATGCCAACAGTGTGCTGGCCCGTGCGTATCAGATGAAAGAAGAAATAAGGCACATACTTTCAGGTGCGTACTCCTCATGTTGGGCGCCGTTGCGGCGCTGGTTGAGGAAGGCAGAGGCCTGCGATATACCCGAGATTCGCACCTCGGCGCCGAGTATCCGTAAACGAGAGGTGCAAATCTACAACGCGGTCACGTGTCAGATGAGCAACGCTCGAGTCGAGGCGACGAACTGCCATCTGCGGTCATTGACAAAGCGGTCATACGGATTTCACACTCCCGATGCTTTGATCGCGATGGCCAACCTCACCAGGGGCGGCGCATGCCCGGAACTCCAACATCGAAACTGACCGAAAACCGCCCACTTTCAGGTCAGGAGATCCACATGCGTTCGATTTCGAGGAAATTCCACAAGCCGAGAACCGTGAATCGATCGACTGTGCAGCATATTTCGTTGACTGTGCGTCGATTCGCGTTGACCGTGCGTGGATCGTGATCAGTGGCTGGTTCAAGTCGCTCCAGTTTTCGAATACGCCCGGATCGGGTGTGCATGTTCACTTATGGAGCAGTCTCGACGTCCCCGGCGGCGACCGGACTGGCGTTGCCGGCGTGCGGAAGGTAGCGGCGACATATGTTGGGGGCCGAAGGGTATCGTCCGGCTCAGCGATTTCAGATGCCGCTGAGTATGCGGGAATTGCTATCGCCGAGACACTGACTGGGTCGTCGAAACGGTCGCCTCGATGGTGCGGGCGATACGTGGGACCGGCGGAGCCGTCGTGCCGCTTATCCGGGGGGCAAGGTCAGCATTACTCGCTGGAGGTGAAACAGCTGTGTCGCGGTGGCGTCGCCTACCGCATCTTCAGCGATGGCTACACCCCTGTCCAGGTATCGATGTGGGCGCGTTGGCTGTTGAGGGCGTATCCCTCGGGTGTGGCCGGCCGGCGGTTCTCGGCCTGGTGCGATGACGCACTCTTGTGGCGCCCCGTGGGTGGGTGCGCGGCGGGGTTACGACCCGGTGTTCTCCGGTCGCGGTGACCCGCCGGGTCCTGGGTAGTGAGACATGTATCCGGCGGTCTCCATCCGATCCGATGCCGGAGGTCGGCGACGGTTCGGGTCGGTTGAAGTCGATAGACGTCGGGCCGATGTCCAGTCGTCCGGGCTACCCCGTCTCGAGGTGCGCCGAACTCGGTTCGCGGAGGGGTCTTTTCGGCGACGAGTCGTCGGCGGGAGCACGTGGGGTCGAGAGAGCCGCACCGACCTCCACCAGTGTGCGCGCGGCGAACTCGTTGATGGAACGAGCCGTGACGTACATCGATCAACCCATCATCGGGCCCCGGCCGGTCAGGTTCGGCGGGTCATCTGCTGCATCTGAGCGGCCGGTTACGACGTCGCCACCGGACTGAACACGCGCATCTGCATTGGGTGAGATGCGCGAGTGTGACCCGGGGTCGGACGTTCGGCGCCGATTGCCGACACGGTCACTGACGGCCTTCGACCTTCCACGGCGCGGTGCACGCGGCCTCCTGCGCCGAAAACGCGTCCACGAGGCCGGAAGAAGCAGAAAATCCCCAACCCCGCACGCGGAGTTGGGGATTCTGCAGCATCTGGGACCCGAGAAGCCAAGCCCTGCTCGCTGGACTTACGGAGTGTTGATCCAGTTCAGGATCGACTGCCCGGCGCGGGGGTCGCCGTTGTTGATACCGATGACCGCTCCGATGGCCGCGCCGACGCCCGCACCCCAGACACAGCCGACGATGATGATGCAGCCGATGATGAGGCCGGCGAGAGCGCCGATGGCGGTGGTGACGTTGCCGCCGCGGTTCCACCCGTTGGTGATGTGCCAGATCATCTGCTGGTAGGCGCGGTCCTTCTTCGCCGAGGCCGGGCGGACGCCGGCAGCGATCGCCGCGCGGGCTTCGGGGGTGAGGATCGGGGTGAACGTCGCCTGGGTGCGGTCGGCGGAGACCTTCGCGCGCATCGGGACAGCGGCGCCGTCGAACGGCAGCACCAGTCCGATTCGCTCGATGGTCCGTCCGTGTGAGTCGACGACCCGGAGTTCCTGCTCGCCTGCGACGAACGTCGCGTTGCGGAGCTGGGAGGTGATGGAGGTCCCGTCGGCGGATGCGCTGGAGAAGTGGGACGGCGCCGCGGGCGCGGGAGCGCCGTGTGCGGTGCCGTAGGAGACGGTGAGTGCCGTGATGGCCAGGGCCATGACGGCGAGGAGGCGAATGCGCTTCATCGGTTCTGGATTCCGCTTTCGTCGAATGGGTGGTGTGCCCGCTCCGACAGCCGCCGCTCGCCGTGGCTCGGCGATGTGCGGTATGTCGGATTCGGCGCAGTGATTGTCCCACTGTCGACTGCTGTTGGTCCGGTACGCGGCGCGGCGTGGGCCGGCCGGATGACGTATCGGCTGACAAGCGAGCGCGTCCCGACTGAACCGGACACCTGGGTCGATTCACTCTGAGCATTGAAGACGTCCATATTTGACTTGGACATGTATGGATCGTGGGTTCTACGGTCGGGGCAAGGCCGAGCTCACCGCACAGCCGCGCCGACGGCGACCCGCCATCGAGAGCAGATGACACCTCTCTCGTGGCGCCGCCGCGGCCGGGCTACCTCGGCGGAATGCCAACGCACAACGGATGGGACCACGATGACCATTGCGCAGCACCCCGCACCGCTGACGACGCAGGACCTCACCGGACAACTGATCATCGCGGGTGAGCGGGTGACCGGCGCGGGGAAGGCCGTCCACGGCGTGGACCCGACGACAGGCACTCGTCTCCTGCCCGCGTACACACACGGAACCCCAGCCGACGTCGTCCGTGCCACCGCTGCGGCCGCGGAAGCGTTCGGACCGTATCGCGCCACCTCGTCCGAAGAACGGGCGCGGTTCCTCTCGACGATCGCGGACAACCTCGATGCGGCGACCGAGGTCCTCGTCGAGCGTGCCGTGGCCGAGACCGGACTCCCGGCGGCGCGGATCACCGGTGAGGTGGGACGGACGTCGGGTCAGCTCCGGTTGTTCGCCTCGGTGCTGCGCGAGGGCAGCTGGCACGGCGCCCGGATCGATCCCGCACGGCCGGATCGGACGCCGCTGCCGCGCGCCGACATCCGGCAGCGCAAGGTGCCGCTCGGACCCGTCGCCGTGTTCGGCGCCAGTAACTTCCCGCTCGCGTTCTCGGTCGCCGGCGGCGACACCGCGTCGGCATTGGCCGCCGGATGTCCCGTGGTGGTGAAGGCCCACGACGCCCATCCCGGCACATCAGAACTGGTGGGACGTCTGATCACCGAGGCGGTGGCCGCCACCGGAATGCCTGCCGGCACCTTCTCCCTGCTCTACGGCAGCGGGCCCGACCTGGGTATCGCCCTCGTGACCGACCCGCGCATCAAGGCGGTGGGCTTCACCGGGTCGCGTTCGGGCGGAACGGCTCTCGTCGCCGCTGCGGCGTCGCGAGCCGAACCCATCCCGGTGTACGCAGAGATGAGCTCGATCAATCCGGTCTACCCGCTGGAGGGGGCGCTGCGTGCCGATGCCGCCGGCCTCGGCCGCGCATTCGTCGGCTCGCTGACGATGGGTTCGGGACAGTTCTGCACCAATCCCGGCCTGGTCATCGCGGTCGACGGTCCCGATCTCGATGCATTCATCGCCGCTGCCGCGGAGGCGATCGCCGCCTCGACGCCGACGCCGATGCTGACCCCGGGGATCGCCGCGAGCTACGCCTCCGGCGTGGAGGAGTTCGGTTCGGCCGCGGAGGTTCTCGCCCGATCGGCGGAAGCGACGGGTCCGAACACCTGCGCCGCCGCGCTCTTCGGCACGCGGGCCGAGACCTTTCTCGCTTCGGAGACGTTGCAGCAGGAGATCTTCGGGTCGTCGAGCCTCGTGGTGCGGTGTCGCGACCTCAAACAGGTGCGGGAGGTGACCGCCGAGCTCGAAGGTCAGCTCACCGCGACCGTTCATGCTGCGGACTCCGACCTCGACGACGCCCGGGTGCTTCTCGAGGCACTCGAACTCAAGGCCGGGCGAATCCTTTTCAACGGGTGGCCCACCGGCGTCGAGGTCGGACACGCGATGGTCCACGGCGGACCCTATCCGTCCACTTCCGACAGCCGTAGCACCAGCGTCGGGTCGCTCGCCATCGAGCGTTTCCTGCGGCCGGTGGCGTATCAGGACGTTCCGACGGCGCTGTTGCCCAACCCCATTGCCGACGGAAACCCCGAACAGATCTGGCGCCGTGTCGACGGCGAACTCATCCGCGACTGATCCTCACCCCATCCAAGGAGTCCCAATGCTCAACGGCGTCTTGTTCTTTCCTGTCACACCCTTCGACAGCACCGGAGAGGTGAACTACCGTCGCCTCGCCGAACACATCGACCGCGGGGTGGCCGCCGGTCCCGGCGGCGTGTTCGTCGCCTGCGGCACCGGCGAATTCCACGCCCTCGGACTCGAGGAGTTCGGGCGGATCGTCCGCTGCGCGGTCGAGACCGTCGCCGGCCGCGTCCCGGTGTTCGCCGGTGCCGGCGGCTCCCTCGTCCAGGCCCGCGAGTTCGCGGTGAGCGCGAAGGCCAATGGGGCCGACGGCATCCTGCTCCTGCCCCCGTACCTGGTGACGATGCCGCCTGCCGGCCTCGCCGAGTACACGCGGTCAGTCGCGGCCTCCACCGATCTGCCGCTCATCGTCTACAACCGCGGCAACGCCGTGTTCGACGAGGCGTCGGCCATCGAGGTCGCCAAGCTGCCGACGGTCATCGGGTTCAAGGACGGCACCGGTGACCTCGACAACGTGTCGCGCATCGTGATCGCGGTCAAGGAAGCACTCGGGGACAGCAAGGAGTTCCTGTTCTTCAACGGCCTGCCCACCGCCGAGATCACCCAGCAGGCCTACCGCGCCATCGGTGTCACGTTGTACTCGTCGGCGACGTTCGCGTTCGCCCCGGAACTGGCCTTGGCCTTCTACAACTCGTTGGAGAACGGCGACGTCGAGCTGACCGAGGCGCTGCTGCGAGAGTTCTTCCACCCCTTGGTCCGTCTGCGCAACAGGGTGCCGGGCTATGCGGTCGCACTCGTGAAGCACGGTGTGACGATGGAGGGCATCGAAGCGGGTCCGGTGCGCGCGCCGCTGGTCCAGCCGACACCGGAGCACCAGGCCGAGCTCGAGCGGATCACCGCCGCCGGGCGCGCCGTCCTCGCGACGACGCTCGCCGCGCAGGCCACGGTCTGAGAACTCATGTCGACGAATACCTTCCAGTCGGTGCCGGTCGGGACGCGAACCGTGGCGAGTCCGCACACCGACACCACGATCACCGAGGTCACGGTCACCCCGGTCGCCTTCGTCGACCCGCCGCTGCTCAACACGGTGGGTGTGCACCAGCCCTACGCACTGCGGGCGATCATCGTGATCGAGACGGCCGGCGGAATCCGCGGGCTCGGCGAGACCTATGCCGACACCGCTCATCTCGCGCGGATGGAGGCCGCCGCCGAGGCGATCATCGGACTCGATGCCTTCGCGCTCCACAACCTGCGCGATGCCATCGACCTGTGGGTCTCGACCCTGTCGGTGACCGGGGGCGACGGAGTGGCCGGCATGATCACCACGGCCAGCACCACCGATCGTGTCTTCTCGCCATTCGAAGTCGCCTGTCTCGACATCCAGGGCAAGGTCCTCGGTCGACCGGTGAGCGATCTGCTCGGCGGCCGCGTGCGGGACCGAGTTCCGTTCAGCGCCTACCTGTTCTACAAGTGGGCGGCCCACCCCGGGGCGGCCGGCACCAACGGACTGCCGGACGAGTGGGGCGAGGCCGTCGATCCGAGCGGACTGATCCGGCAGGCACACCGGATGATCGACCGCTACGGGTTCACCGCGATCAAACTGAAGGGCGGCGTGTTCGCCCCCGACGAAGAGATCGCGGCGATCAAGGCGCTGCACGCGGAGTTCCCCGGAATCCCGTTGCGCCTGGACCCCAATGCGGCGTGGACCGTGGAGACCTCGGTGCGCGTCGCGGCGGAACTCGAGGGCATCGTCGAGTACCTGGAGGACCCGACCCCCGGCCTCGACGGTATGGCGTGCGTCGCTGAGCAGGCGTCCATGCCGCTCGCGACGAACATGTGCGTGGTCGCCTTCGACCACCTCGAACCGGCGGTGCGCAAGCGGTCGGTCTCGGTCGTCCTGTCCGATCACCACTACTGGGGCGGCCTGCAGCGGTCGCGTCTCCTCGGCGGTATCTGTGAGACTTTCGGACTCGGCCTGTCGATGCATTCCAATTCGCACCTGGGCATCAGCCTCGCCGCGATGGTGCATCTCGCGGCTGCGACACCGAACCTCACCTACGCCTGTGACACCCACTGGCCGTGGAAGACCGAGGATGTTCGTGTGCATCTCCCAGAACAGGATCTCGGCCTCAGACCTCGCGGACACGGTGACCTCGCCCTGATCGATGGTGCGCAGCGCATCGCCCTCGACCAGTCGCGCGCCGTCGTCGAGGTCGACTTCGCCGCGCGCCACGTAGAGATGTCCGTACGGTGCCGGGGGAAGGGCGACCGACTGTCCGGAACCGATCCGGGCCACGTGCAGCGCCGCGAACGGGTTGCCGATCGAGATCGCATCTGTGCCCGCGTGTTCGGGCCTGCCGGAGACCACCGTGACCAGCCCGCCGGTCGCGAGATCGGCGCTGAAGTCGCGTTCGGCGTAGCCGGGTTCACCTCCACCGTGCTCGGGCGCCAACCACATCTGCACGACGCGCAGGTCCCGGTTCTCGCTGCGCCGTGACGCATTCGCCTCAGTGTGGGTGATCCCGCGGCCCGCGCTCATCCGCTGCGCGACGCCCGGCGTGATCACGCCGGTGTTGCCGAACGAATCACGATGAGTGACAGCACCTTCGAGTACCCAAGTGACGATTTCGGCGTCCCGGTGGAAGTGGGCGTCGAAACCTTCACCGGCGTCGACGCGATCGTCGTTGTGCACCAGCAGGACTCCGTGGGCGTTCGCCGCGAGATCGAAGTTGCCCGTGACGGGGAAGGACTGGCGGGAATCGAGCCACCCGCTCCGGAAGATGTGCCGCTCGGTACCCGGGATGACCTGCCGCGACGGCACGGTCCTGATAGATGGCTCGCTCATCGTGACTCCGATCTGGTCCTCCGGACCCCGCCGGCACAACCGTCACGTCGCCGACCCTATTCCGGTGTGCGATCGTGCCGCGGTCGTCAATCGAGAAGGTTGACCGCGTTGGCCACCACCAGGCTGAGGATGACGATCGACAACAGCGACTGCGACGCCATCGCCAGCTTCGCACGACGCGACAGCGGCATCACGTCGGTGGGGCTGAAGGCAGTCGCGTTGGTCAGGGCCAGATAGAGGTAGTCGAAGAACACGGGACGCCATCCCGGCGGTGCCAGTCGGGGCTCGAGGTGTTGCGGAAAGGCGAGGTCCGGGTATGCGGCCGGACGCAGGTGCCGGTTCACCGGACCGCCGCCGTCGAGCTCCCAGTAGAGGAATGCGAACGCGATGACGGTCTGCAGCCAGACGAGAGCCCCGGCGACCAGCAACTGGTTCGCCGCCGCGGTCTGCGGATCTCCGTGCAGCAGGTCCCACACGAGTCGTCCCGCTCCCCACGCCGCACCTGCGGCGATGGCGACGACCAGCCCCACGGAGAGGCTGCGGACCCACCGGCCGGGCCGGTCGATGCGGCCCGGGTCCACCACGATGAGTGTCAGCAGCACCATCCCCTCGATCGCGGGGAGCAGCCAAGCGGTACCGGCGGCGTACCGCGCGGGCAGGAGGAACGGGATCGCCATCGCGACCAGTACGAACGCCGATGCGGTCCATCGCTGCTCGGCACGGGGCAGGTTCTCCGCGGGAATGTGGTCGTCGTCGTTCATCTGGCGGCCTCCGGTCGGGGAGCAGACACGTTCCGCCAACATCGTTGACTCAGCGGGCCCGGCCGGTACTGTGTTTTTCATCACATAGGCAGGAAGGGATGTGCCATGATACCGACCGAGTTGAAGGAGCTGCATCGGAGTATAGGTGCGCTACGGCATCACATGACCACGCTGCAGACGCAGTACGGCGATGTAGACGCGGTTCGGCGAATGTCCAACGATCTGGATCGGCTGGAGATCGACCTTCACGACTTCGAGCACGCGCCGCCACCGCTGCTGCAGACGAAAGTCGGGCGAGACCAGGTGATCTATGTGCCTGACTGCAAGTCGGACGAATCGGCCTGGCTGGGTGCGCAAGACGAAGGGCTGGGCTTTCATTCGCGTGAGCGCACGAAGTGAGCGCCCCCGCGACTGAGCGGGACACAGTCGGGGTCTTCTCTCCGGGCCGCGCGCGAATCCTGGCCCGAACTCTCCGCCAGGACAGGTGGTGGCTGTCGCCGCTGCTGACAGTCGTGGGTCTCGCGGCCTTCGTCATCTACGCGACGATCCGGTCCTTCGTGCGCACCGCCTATTACGCCGCGGACTATCACTACCTCTCGCCGTTCTATTCGCCGTGCCTCAGCGAGTCGTGCGTGCCCGGGGCGAGTCATTTCGGTACCCCCTTCCCCGAACTCCCGATGTGGATTCCGCTGGCATTCCTCTCGCTGCCGTTCCTGCTCGGGTTCCGACTGACCTGCTACTACTACCGCAAGGCCTATTACCGGTCGGTCTGGCTGTCGCCGCCTGCCTGCGCCGTCGCCGAACCCCACAGTCGTTACACCGGCGAGACGCGACTACCGCTCATCATCCAGAATTCGCACCGGTACTTTTTCTACGCGGCCGTGGTCATCTCGGTGATCAACACCTACGACGCGATCGTCGCCTTCCACGGTGAAGGCGGCGGTTTCGGCTTCGGGCTGGGCAACGTGATCCTCGTCGTCAACGTGCTCCTGCTCTGGACCTACACGGTGTCGTGCCACTCGTGTCGCCACGTGACCGGCGGCCGGCTCAAGCACTTCTCGAAACATCCGGTGCGGTACTGGGTCTGGAGTCAGGTGTCCAAGCTCAACACCCGGCACATGCAATTCGCCTGGATCACGCTCGGGACTTTGGTGCTCACCGACTTCTACATCATGCTCGTCGCCAGCAACACCATCTCGGACCTGAGGTTCGTGGGTTGACCGAGTGACAACACAACGCCTGTGGTGCAGCCGTTCTCAACGTTGGGAGTCCCGATAGATGACCGAGCCGGAACGCTACGAGTACGACGTCGTTGTCATCGGTGCGGGCGGTGCCGGGTTGCGGGCGGTCATCGAGGCCCGCGAGCGCGGCTACTCGGTGGCCGTGGTGTGCAAATCGCTGTTCGGCAAGGCCCACACGGTCATGGCCGAAGGCGGATGTGCCGCCTCGATGGGCAACGCCAACTCGAAAGACAACTGGCAGACGCACTTCCAGGACACGATGCGAGGCGGCAAGTTCCTGAACAACTGGCGCATGGCCGAGTTGCACGCCAAGGAGGCCCCGGATCGCGTCTGGGAGCTCGAAACCTATGGCGCCCTGTTCGATCGAACCGCGGACGGGCGGATTTCACAACGCAACTTCGGCGGCCACACCTATCCTCGACTCGCTCATGTCGGCGACCGCACCGGGCTGGAGCTCATCCGGACGATGCAACAGAAGATCGTCTCGCTGCAGCAGGAGGACTACGCCGCCACCGGTGACTACGAGTCGCGCATCAAGGTGTTCGCCGAATGCACGATCACCGAACTGCTGAAGGACGGCGACGCGATCGCCGGTGCGTTCGGGTATTGGCGCGAGTCCGGCCGGTTCATCGTGTTCGAGGCGCCCGCGGTGGTCGTCGCCACCGGCGGGATCGGCAAGTCGTTCAAGGTGACGTCGAATTCGTGGGAATACACCGGCGACGGGCACGCTTTGGCACTGCGAGCCGGCGCGAGCCTGATCAACATGGAGTTCGTCCAGTTCCATCCGACCGGGATGGTGTGGCCGCCCAGCGTCAAGGGCATCCTCGTGACCGAGGGCGTTCGCGGCGACGGTGGAGTTCTCAAGAACACCGAGGGCAAGCGCTTCATGTTCGATTACATCCCACCGGTCTTCAAAGGTCAGTACGCCGAGACCGAAGAGGAGGCCGATGAATGGCTGGCGGACAACGACAGCGCCCGGCGAACACCGGACCTGTTACCGCGGGATGAGGTCGCGCGGGCGATCAACGAGGAGGTCAAGGCCGGACGCGGCACCGAGCACGGCGGCGTCTACCTCGACATCGCGTCCCGCATGCCCGCCGAGGAGATCATGCGCAGGCTGCCGTCGATGCACCACCAGTTCAAGGAGCTCGCCGACGTCGACATCACCGCCGAACCGATGGAGGTGGGGCCGACCTGTCACTACGTGATGGGCGGGATCGAGGTGGATTCGGACACGGCCGCGTCACGGGTTCCGGGCCTGTTCGCGGCCGGCGAGTGTTCCGGCGGGATGCACGGTTCGAACCGGCTCGGCGGAAACTCGTTGTCGGACCTGCTGGTCTTCGGACGGCGGGCCGGCCTCGGGGCGGCGGCGTACGTCGAATCGCTGACGACCCGTCCCGCAGTCTCCGCCGACGACATCGACCGGGCGGCGGCGTCCGTGCTGGCGCCCTTCGATCCGCCGGCCGAGGGCAAACCGGAGAACCCCTACACCCTGCACACCGACCTCCAGCAGGCCA
The DNA here is from genome assembly GCF_023078355.1 of Gordonia hongkongensis. Classification (NCBI taxonomy): domain Bacteria; kingdom Bacillati; phylum Actinomycetota; class Actinomycetes; order Mycobacteriales; family Gordoniaceae; genus Gordonia; species Gordonia hongkongensis. The sequence continues at coordinate 3,191,486 of NZ_CP095552.1, read as the reverse complement.
TGAACGATCTGGTCGGGATCATCCGGAAAGAGGACGAGATGCAGGAAGCGATCGGCGTGCTCGCGGACCTGCGAAAGCGTCTGGGCGGCATGCAAGTCGAGGGACATCGGCAGTTCAATCCGGGCTGGCATCTCGCAGTCGACCTACGCAACATGCTGCTGGTGTGCGAGTGCGTCGCGAAGGCCGCACTCATGCGCACCGAGAGCCGCGGTGGTCACACCCGCGATGACCATCCGTCCATGGACTCGAACTGGCGCAATGCGCTGCTTGTGTGCACCGCGGACCTCGACGGGGACGACGCCGCGGTGCCGGAGGTCAGCGTCGTGCGCACGGAACAGACGCCGATGCGGCCGGACCTCTTGGAACTGTTCGAGTTCCCCGAGATCGAGAAGTACTACACGGCGGCCGAGATAGCCGGTCATCCCGGCGCCGGTGGCGAGCGAGCCGAGGGGCATTCGGAGGACTGACATGGGATACGACGCGAAGTTCCGGATCTGGCGCGGCGACACCGACGCCGGCGGTCTCGAGGACTACACGGTGACCGTCAACGAGGGCGAGGTGGTGCTGGACATCATCCACCGCCTACAGGCGACGCAGGCTCCGGATCTCGCGGTGCGCTGGAACTGCAAGGCGGGCAAGTGCGGATCGTGTTCGGCGGAGGTGAACGGGCGTCCCAAACTGCTGTGCATGACGAGGATGTCGACGTTCACCGAGGACGAGGTCGTGACGGTGACCCCGATGCGCACGTTCCCGGTGATCCGCGACCTGGTCACCGATGTCTCGTTCAACTACGCCAAAGCCCGTGAAGTGCAATCGTTCACACCGCCACCGGGTCTGGCGCCGGGGAGTACCGGATGAAGCAGGTCGACGTGCAGCGTTCGCAGGAGTTCCGCAAGTGCATCGAGTGCTTCCTGTGCCAGGACACCTGCCATGTCGTGCGCGATCACGAGGACAACAAACAGAACTTCTCCGGGCCGCGTTTCCTGATGCGCGTCGCCGAACTCGACATGCACCCCCTGGACGTGGCCGAACGCCGCGACTCGGCGCGCACCGAGCACGGACTGGGCCTCTGCAACATCACCAAGTGCTGTACCGACGTCTGTCCCGAGCAGATCAAGATCACCGACAACGCGTTGATCCCCATGAAGGAGCGAGTTGTCGACCGCACCTACGACCCGCTGGTGTGGTTGGGCAACAAGCTCTTCCGACGTTAACGGACCCATACGCAGTATCGTCTTCGACGAACTCCCGTTCCCCGGTGCGCGGCGCGCGCGGGCCACCCGCTCGAGGCCAGATGTCGCACAACGTTGCGCCCAGAGCAACGACTCACTACATCTACAGGGGTGACCGCACCGCCGTCATCGACGGTGCGCTCCGCCTCACCTACGCCGACCTGTATCGGCGGGTCGGGCACGTCACCGCCGCGCTGGAGGCGCTCGGCGTCAGGCCGGGTGACCGCGTGGCCGCCCTCTGTGCGAACAGTGCGGTCATGCTCGAACTGCACAGCGCCGTGCCCGCGCACGGTTCGGTGTTGGTGCCGCTGAACATCCGGCTGTCCGAACCCGAGCTCGTCTACATCCTGGAGCACAGCGGTGCGACGCTCCTTGTCGCGACCGTTGAGTTCGCCGACCGTGCACGGGCGGTCGCCGAATCGGTGGGGATCCGGGTCGTCGTGGGTGGTTCAGCGGACGGCGCGGACGAGTACGAGTCGCTGCTCGCGCAGGCCGGGGCGCCGATTCGGCGGGAGACCGACGAGCGGGGGTTGCTGGCGATCAACTACACCTCGGGGACGACGGGCCGTCCGAAGGGCGTGATGTACCACCACCGCGGCGCGTACCTGCAGTCCTTGGCGATGGCGTACCACTCCGGTCTCGGACCGGGCTCGACATACCTGTGGACCCTACCCATGTTCCATTGCGACGGTTGGTGTTTCACCTGGGCCGTCATCGCCGCGGGTGGTACGAACCTCTGCCTGCGCAGCATCGACACCGGACGGATCTGGCGCCACCTCACCGAGGAAGGGGTGACTCACTTCAGCGCGGCTCCCACGGTGCTCACCATGATCGCGGAGGACCCGTCCGCGGCACGGCTCGACCGCGTCGTCCGGGCTGCGACGGGAGGTGCACCGCCATCTCCCGCGCTGCTCTCGCGGATGGCCGGGCTCGGCATCGAGATCACCCATCTTTACGGGATGACCGAGACGTTCGGCCCGATCGTCGTGAACGAGTGGCAGCCTCAGTGGGACGACGCCACGGACGACGAACGCGCCGTACGCAAGGCACGGCAGGGGATCGGGAACATCGTGGCAGGGCGGGTTCGGGTGGTGTCCGACGAGGGACGAGATGTCCCGTCCGACGGCGAGACCATCGGTGAATTGGTGGTCCGCGGCAACAACGTGATGCTCGGCTACTACCGCGACCCTGCGGCGACGGCCGCGGCCACCGTCGACGGCTGGTTGCGAACCGGTGATCTCGCGGTCATGCACGCCGACGGGTACGTCGAGATCCGGGACCGCAGCAAGGACGTCATCATCTCCGGCGGTGAGAACATCGCGTCGGTCGAGGTGGAGCGGGTGCTCGACAGCCATCCCGATGTCGTCGAGTCGGCGGTGGTCGGCCGTACCGACGAAGAACGTGCTCCGCAGTCAGGGATGACGACGCCGCCATGATAGTGCCAACGGTGACTGTTACGCTCACCGTTGACACTGTCAATCGTGGATAGGTACGCACACCATGACCGAACGGTCCTCCTGGGAAGACGACGATCTCACCGCGCTGCGGGATCTCGCACGTAGCTTCTGTGAGAAGGAGATCCAGCCGAACACCGAGAAGTTCATCGAGCAGCACCATGTCGACCGCGACCTGTGGAACAAAGCCGGTGACCTCGGCCTGCTCTGCATGTCGATTCCCGAAGAGTACGGCGGCGGCGGTGGCACCTTTGCGCACGAGGCCGTGCTCATCGAGGAGTAGGCGCGCGCGTCGCCGACAGCTCGTGGGGCGTCAGCCTGCACAACGGCATCGTCGCGCACTACATCCTCGAGTACGGCTCGGAGGAGCAGAAGAAGACCTGGTTGCCCAAGATGGCCAGTGGCGAGGCGGTGGGCGCCATCGCGATGACCGAACCGGGTACCGGATCGGATCTGCAGAATGTGAAGACGAAGGCGATCAAGCAGGGCGACGAGTAAGTCATCGACGGCTCCAAGACCTTCATCACCAACGGTGGTCAGGCCGACATCATCATCGTCGTCGCCAAGACCGACGTCTCCGAGGGAGCCAAGGGCATCTCGCTCATCCTGGTCGAGGCCGAGCGCGAAGGTTTCCGACGCGGCCGGGTACTCGACAAGATCGGCCAGCGAGGGCAGGACACCTCGGAGCTGTTCTTCGATGGTGTGCGCGTCCCCACCTCGAACCTCCTCGGCCCCGAAGAGGGCCAGGGCTTCGTCCAGCTGATGATGCAGCTCCCGCAGGAACGGCTGATCATCGCGCTGGCCTCGGTGGCCGGCATGGAGAAGGCCGTCTCCGAGACCATCGCCTACACCAAGGACCGCACGGCATTCGGCCGGCCGATCTTCAGCTTCCAGAACACGAAATTCAAACTCGCCGAGGCGGCGACCGAGGCACGGATCGCGCGCGTGTTCGTCGACGACTGCATCAACAAGCACATCAAGGGCGAGCTCGACATCCCGACCGTCGCCATGGCGAAGTGGTGGAACAGTGACCGGGCCATGGTGGTCGCCGACGAGTGCCTGCAGCTGTTCGGCGGGTACGGCTACATGAACGAGTACCCGATCGCGCGTCTGTGGGCCGACAACCGCGTCCAGAAGATCTACGCGGGCACCAACGAGATCATGAAGGAGATCATCGCCCGGACGTTGTGACGTCACCTCTTGTACGGCAGACGGCCCCGGTGATCTGATCACCGGGGCCGTCGCTCACCCGTCCGGTTTCCGGTTCGTTCCGAATGTTTGGGGACCGGGGCAGTGTGACCAAGCCGATGATTCGTCAGCGAGACGAACGGATATACCAGGAGCTGGGGTCGGCCGGTTGTCCGCGAGGGGAGTCGATACACACGATGACAGCACACCACCAGGTCGCTCGACCACAGCGAAGTGCGTATGACGTCGAGTGACACCGTGCTGGTGGACGGGCGGACCCGACACTACGGCGAGTTCTACGGCGTCACCGAGGCGCAGATGAACGATGACGAGCAGCTGCTCGTCGTCTGGGGAAACTGCCAGGCCGAAGCGCTGCGGATCGTGCTGTCCAGCTCCCCGGACCTTCCGTTCCGCACCATTCGAGTCCCACCGGTCCACGAACTCGAGTCCACCGACATCGCTCATGTCGAACGCCTCGTCCGCCGGGCCGCGGTCATCGTCTCTCAGCCGGTACGTGCCCGATACCGGGGGCTCCCGATCGGTGGACCCGACCTCGCGGAGATAGCGCCGGCCGCGACCGTCGTGGTGTGGCCGGTCATCCGCTACGGCGGGTTGTTCCCGTTTCAGGTCATCGCCCGACATCCCGCGCGACCGTCCGCAGTACCCGCTGCTGTTCCCTACCACGATCTCCGGACCGTCCTGGCGGTCAGAGCCGGCCGGACCCGCTTCGACGAATGGGATGTCGAGGTCTCCGCCGACCGCTTCCGGGAGGCCGCACAGTGGAGTGTGGCCCAGCTCGAGGTTCGCGAGCGGCGACACTGCGACGTCGGGATCTCCGACATCCTGCTCGACGTCGGGGCCGACGCCGCACATACGATCAACCATCCCGGCAACCGGGTACTACTGACCCTCGGCGGTCGGATTCTCGAGGCGCTCGGGGCATCGGCGCCGGTCCCGCCGTCACGCGACCTGCTCGGCAACATCCGGGCGCCGCTGGAACGACGGGTGATCGACGCGCTCGGTATCCAGGCGCCCCCGCGGACGTCCTGGGACGTCGACGGTGCGGTGCTGACCGAGAAAGAGGTGCACCGCAGTCAGATGCAGTGGTACGCAGAGCATCCCGAGTTCATCGACGCCGTGCTGGACCGGTACGGCGATCTCATCGAGATCCTGGGAATGTCATGACGAGCCCAGTGGGGCACCTCCTCGTCGGACCCCGCTCGCACGGTGTGGTGCGGTATGCCCAGTCTGTCTTCGACGCGGTGACGGCCCAGGGTGGCGATCATCGACTGGCACACCTCCGCACGCGCTGTGCCGGCGTGTCCTCGGTTCTGGCCGAGTGCGCACACGTGCACATGCACGTGACCGACCGTCTGTTCGGACACACTCCGTTGCGAGCGCGCGACAACCTGCTCGCCATGATTGCGGGGCTCCGACGTCCGGTCTCGGTGACGTTGCACGATCTGCCGCAGCCCTCGGATGGACGGGCGATGCCGGCCCGCATCGAGTTCTTCCGAGCGGTGGCCCGGTCTTCGGCGGGCGTGATCGTGTCCAGCCGACACGAGGCGTCGCTCTTCGCCGAGTATGTCGACGCGTCGATCGAGGTGGAGGTAGTGCCGCTGATGTTCGACGCCGTCCGTGCCCACAAGCCCTCGGACTCAGACGAATTGACCGTCGGTGTGCTCGGCTACCTGTATCCGGGGAAGGGTCACATCGAGACGCTCCGAGCGATGGCCGGTCTCGATCCATCGGTCGGCTTCGTGGCGCTCGGAACTCCGTCGCCCGGCCACGACGATCTCGCCGACGACCTCGCGAAGCTCGCCGCGGACACGGGGAGGCGATGCACGATCACCGGCTACCTGACGGACGACGAACTCCGCCGGGCGTCGGCCGACGTCACGGTTCCGGTCGCATACCACCGGCACATGTCGGCATCCGGTTCGATCAACTCCTGGATCTCGGCCGGACGTCGTCCGCTGGTTCCGCGGACCGCCTACACCGAGGAACTCGCCGCTCGGTCGCCGGGCGTGCTCACGATGCACGACAACAACGACGTTGCGCTCCGGGCCGCCATCGAGAGTGCGTTCGCGGAGCCGGAATCCACGCGGATCGATGCGGCGGTGTCGCCGTCGCCGACCGCCGCCGATGTCGGTCGGAGTCACGAGCTGTTGCTGCGGCGGTGGAGTGCGTGACGATCGTCGGACTCGACGATGGCCGGACCATCGTGCCCGACAATCGCTGGGACCTGGTCGGGAGTACTTCGTCGAGACCCTTGGTGAGCGTCGTGATCCCGTATTACGAGCAGCCACACCAACTCTCATTGGTCCTCGAGGCGTTGACGGCGCAGACCTATCCGCCGGATCGACTGGAGGTGGTGGTCGCCGACGACGGATCGAGAGTTCCCCCGGATGTGAGCGCGTGGACCTCCCGGTTGGCCATCACCGTGGTCAGGCAGGAGGACAAGGGATTTCGAGCCGCAGCCGCCCGCAACCTGGGTGTCGCTGCGTCGAACGGCTCGGTGCTGTGTTTCCTCGACGCGGACACGGTTCCGACCGCCGGCTACATCTCGCACATGGTCCGACTGGCCGCCGCGGTGCCCGATGTACTCGTGGTCGGCCGTCGTAAGCACGGGGACCTGAGTCAGGTCGAGCCGCGCTCGGTGGTCGAATGGCTGTCCGCCCAGCGGCATCTCGAGGCCGCGCACGACCACGAACCCGAGTGGCTGGTCGACGCCTATGACCGCACATCCAACCTCCTGGTCCCGGGCTGGGACGGCTACAAGTACATGATCAGCGCGGTGATGAGCTGCAGCCGACAGCTGTTCGACGACGTGGGAGGATTCGACCCTTCGTTCGTCCAGTACGGGGGAGAGGATTGGGAATTCGCGAACCGGGCTTTCATGATGGGTGCGGTGTTCGCTCACGAACCCGACGCCGTCGCCTGGCACGACGGACCCGACTGGGCAGAACGCGCTGTGTCCGAACGGGTCTCGGCGAAGAATGTCGAAGCGTTGGCCCTCGCCCCGCTCGTCACCGACCCGGCGGCCCGGACCGCCGGGCTGCTGTATCCGATCCCGGACATCGTCGTGCTGGTGTCGACGGACGGCCACACCGCGGCTTCGCTGCTGCACACCGTCGGCAGCGCCCTGCGCGGGTCCGATGCCGCCGCCTGGCTTGTCGGGGACGACGCCGAAACGCTGGTTGCTCAGCTCGGAGTCCGTGATTCGCGAATCCGGATCGGTGGCCCGGACGCGTCGACGCTGTCGCGGTGCAGGTTCGTCGTCGAGGTTGCCGGGCCCGTGGTCTTCTCCGCTGATTCGCTCGCGCTCCTCGCGACGCGCGTCGCACCGGGGGAGGGTGGCCAGGTGACGGTGGACTTCGGCGGGTTGCGGCCGGCGTCGGTCACGCTCACGGCGTCGCGTGCACGACACCGTGTCCGACGCTGGGCGGAGCACACCGACCTGGGTGCCGATGAGCTCCTGAGGCGTCTGTTCGGGGTCCGGACAGTGCGTTGCGACGATGTCGGGATCGGCGTCGGCGGCTGCGAACCGGCGTTGGCCTGGTGAGTGTGCCGAGCCGCCGCAAAGCGGGCGGTGATCAGGTCGTTTCTGGTGCCCCCGGTCAGACTCGAACTGACACTGGACGGGTTTTGAATCCGTTGCCTCTGCCAATTGGGCTACGGGGGCCAGTGCGCGGGTTGCCCGCGCCGGGAACCAACTCTAGATGATCGGCCGAGCGGCCTGCCAACCGGTACTCTGCGTGCACACAGACGTGGCGTCAGCGACGCGGAGGAGGGGATGGTGACGGTGACCGACAGTGCGACGACCGCAGCCGGTGAGACCACGACAACACACCGCGTGCTGGTGGCCGAGGACGATTCGTTGATCCGGATGGATCTGACCGAGATGCTGCGTGAAGAGGGCTACGACGTCGTCGGCGAGGCGCCGAACGGGCAGGTCGCCGTGGAGTTGACCGAGTCGCTGGCCCCCGACCTCGTGATCATGGACATCAAGATGCCCGTGCGCGACGGTATCGATGCCGCGACCGAGATCGCCGAGAAGCGCCTCGCCCCGGTCGTCATGCTGACCGCGTTCAGCCAACGCGACTTCATCGACAAGGCGCGCGACGCCGGTGCCATGGCCTACCTCGTCAAGCCGTTCACGAAGGCCGATCTGGTGCCGGCCATCGAGGTGGCGGTGAGTCGCTACCAGGAGCTCAAACAGCTCGAGCGTGAGGTCGCGACCATGAACGAGCGGCTGGAGACCCGCAAGCTCGTGGAGCGGGCCAAGGGCCTGCTGATGGAGAAGCAGGCTCTGTCCGAACCAGAGGCCTTCAAATGGATACAGCGCGCGGCCATGGACCGCCGGACCACCATGAAAGCCGTTGCGCAGGTTGTCGTCGAGACGCTCGGCAGCGACTGATCCAGAACCCCTGGACGACGCAATGCCTCTGCGCGCAAACCAGTTTCACTGTCTTTACGCAGCCGCAACAAGATCGCGCTAGCTTTTCTCCTGCGAGGCGCGGTTCGCCCTACGGCGATGCGCCGCCTTCGTGACAAATGCCGAACGCACCGGCCGAACGCCGAACGCGCAGGCCAGACGCAAGGAGAGCATCGATGTCCGTACGCTTTTTGAGGAGCGGGGCAGTGGTCGTGACCGCGGCGGCGACGCTGGTGATCGCGGGCTGTAGCAGTTCAGATTCGGGTTCCGACGGCGGTTCCGAGGCGTCGTCGAGTGCCGCCGTCGAGTCGACCCCCGCACCTCCGGGCCTCGGCCTCGCACAGAAGCTGGCGTGCAACCCGCCCAAGGCTGTCCCCGGCCCGGCGAGCACGGCCGCACTCAAGGTCGGCACCCTGCTCCCGGCGACCGGTTCGCTGGCCTTCCTCGGACCGCCCATGGAGGCGGGCGTGGAGCTCGCGATCAAGGACATCAATGCCGCCGGCGGGGTTCTCGACCAACCCGTCGAGCTCGTCACCGGTGACTCTGGAGACACCACGACAGACACGGCCAACGCCACCGTCGACCGCGAACTCAGCGCCGGAACGCAGGTGATCATCGGTGCCGCGTCGTCCTCGGTGTCGTTGAAGGTGATCGACAAGGTCGCCAATGCGGGTGCGGTCATGTTCTCGCCCGCCAACACCTCCGACGAATTCACCTGTTACGAGGACAAGGGGCAGTACTTCCGCACCGCACCGGCGGATACCCTCCAGGCGCAGGCGCTCTCGCAGACGATGGCCGAAGACGGCGTGCAGCGCGTGTCGATCCTCGCGCTCAACGACCCGTACGGAACCGGACTGGCCGACAACACCGTTCGCGATCTCGAGGCCGCGGGTGTCCCGGCCGACCAGATCCAGAAGATCATCTACGACCCGAACGCCCAGTCGTTCAACGCCGAGGTCGATCAGGTGAAGAACTTCAACCCAGACGGCATCGCGGTCATCGGTTTCGAGGAGAGCGCCAAGATCATCACACGTATGCACGAGGTGGGCATCGGCCCGAGCGACGGCAAGCTCGTCTACGGTGTCGACGGCAACATGGGCAACGCCCTCGGTGAGGCCGTCGGTCCGGGCCTGCTCGCCGGTATGAAGGGCACCACGCCGCTCACCCAGACCAGCGGTGACTTCCAGGCGGCCCTGAAGGAGGTCGACGGCGATCTCATCGACTTCAACTACTCGGGTGAGAGTTACGACGCCACGGTGCTGAGTGCACTCGCGGCCACCGCGGCCAAGTCGACCGACGGCCGCGCGATCGCGGCAAACATCATCGGGGTGACCAACGGCGAGGAGAACTGCGACTCCTACCAGGCCTGCCTGGACCTGCTGAACGGTGGCAAGACGATCGCCTACGTCGGCAAGACCGGCAACCTGGCGTTCAACGCAGCCGGTGAGCCGAGTGTCGGCTCGTACGGTGTGTTGGAGTTCGACGACGCCAACAAGCTGCTCACCCCGACGCGCAAGTACGTCTCGGTCGCGGCGCAGTAAGACCCGCACACGACGAGACCCCCGGCTTCGGCCGGGGGTCTCGTCGTCGGTGCGGTCGGCGGGGGAAGTGCCGTCGGGACGGGCCTATGACCTCAGTTCTTCTCGGAGCTGCCCGCGAGCGTGCCGAGGTAGAGCTCGATGATCTTGGGGTCGGTGGCCAGGTTGCGGCCGGTGTCCGTATAGGCGTTGCGGCCCTGGTCGAGGACATACCCGCGGTCGCAGATCTGCAGGCACCGCCGGGCGTTCTGCTCGACCATGATGATCGAGACGCCGGTCGCGTTGATGGCCTTGCAGCGGATGAACACCTCGTCCTGGAACATCGGGGACAGACCGGCCGACGGCTCGTCGAGCAGCAGTACCGCCGGGTCCATCATCAGCGCACGGCCCATCGCGACCATCTGCCGTTCGCCGCCGGACAGCGCACCCGCCTTGATCTTTCGCCGTTCCGAGAGCAGCGGGAAGAGTTCGGACACGAAGTCGAATCGCTTGGCGAAGGTCTTGGGCCGCAGATAGACGCCCATCTCGAGATTCTCCTCGATCGTCAACGCGGAGAACACATTCTGTGTCTGCGGGACGTAACCGACACCCTTGTCGACGAGAACATGGGCCTTTGCCGAGGTGATGTCGTCGCCACGGAGGGTCACCGAACCCTTGCGCACCGGGATCAGTCCGAACAGGGTCTTCAACAGCGTCGACTTCCCGGCACCGTTGGGGCCGATGATCCCGACGATCTCCCCGTCACCGAGGTAGAAGTTGCATTCCTCGAGGATGTTGATGCCGGGCAGGTAGCCGGCGGTGATGTCGTCGGCCCGCATCAGGGCGTCGCCGGCCAGCTTGCGGTGCTCCTCGGCGGTGGCCGCGAGTTGCGCGGGCGTCAGCTGTCCGGGACCGGGGTCGGTGCTCATCGTCCGTCCTTCGTGTCGGGGGTCGCCGAGGGCAACTCGGTGACCTCGGAGAGATCGCCGCCCTCCTCCAGCGTGGCCTCGATGGCCGCCTCGACCTTCTCCGCGAGGACCGCGGTGGCGCCCACCGGCCGGCCCTGATCGTCGAACTCCAGGGCCTGGTCGTGATGCCCGCCGAGGTACGCGTCCACGACGGCGTCGTTGTCGCCCAGGCGATCCGGGAGCGACTCGGCGATGATCTGACCCTGGGCCATCACGACGACCCAGTCGCTGATGTCGCGGATGACGTCCATGTCGTGTTCGACGAAGACGACCGTGACCCCTTCGTCCCGCAGCGACTTGATGTGTTCGAGCAGACTCTGGGTGAGGGCCGGGTTGACGCCCGCCATGGGCTCGTCGAGCATCACGATCTCGGGGTCGGTCATCAGGGCGCGCGCCATCTCCAGCAGCTTGCGCTGCCCGCCCGACAGGGAGCCGGCGAAGTCGTCGGCCTTGGCGTCGAGCTTGAAGCGCCGGAGCAACTCGTGTGCGCGTTCGGTGACCTCGGCCTCCTGTCTGCGCCACACCCAGGGCGCGAGTGCGGCGAGGAAATGCTCGCCCCGCTGCCCGGTCGCGCCGAGTCGGACATTGTCCAGCACAGTCAGTTTCGCGAGCGCCTTGGTGAGCTGGAAGGTGCGCACCATGCCACGGCGGGCCACCTGATGCGGAACCATCCGGCCCAGGGAGTCGCCGTTGAGCGACCACGTGCCCGAGTCGGGCTTGTCGAAGCCGGTGATCAGGTTGAAGAAGGTGGTCTTGCCCGCGCCGTTGGGGCCGATGAGGCCGGTGATGGCGCCGCGCTGCACCTCGAGATGATCGACCTGCACCGCCTTGATGCCGCCGAAAGTACGGGAGATGTTGTCCACCACGATGATCGGATCGGGTTTGGGCGAACCCGACTCGGCGGCCACACCGGCGAACAGCTGGGCACGCTCGGTGGCCGAGAGCGCGGTGAGGTCCCGGCGCGTCGCCCGGATGGCCGCAGTACCCGTGTAGGCGGAGTCGTCAGGCATCGAGCTGCACCTCCCTCTTGTTCCCGAGCAGGCCCTGCGGTCTGAACACCATCATCAGGATGATCGCCAGACCGAGCAGAACGTAGCGGAATGCGCCGACCTGCTGCGCGGACAGATTCAACAGCGGGTCGTCGCCGGACGTGGCCTGCCGCAGCAGTGCGTCGGGCACGGCGAGGAGGAACCAGAACAACATGGCACCGAGCACCGGACCGAACACCGTCGCCGCCCCGCCGAGGATCAGCGCGCCGTAGGCGAAGAACGTCTGTGCGGTCGAGTAGAAGTCGGGATTGATCGACTGCGTCGCAAAGGCATTGAAGACACCCGCGAGGCCGCCGATGCAACCGCCGAGTACCAGGGCCTGCATCTTGTAGAAGTAGGCGTTCTTACCCAGCGAGCGGGCGGCGTCCTCGTCCTCGCGCACCGCCTTGAGGACGCGGCCCCACGGACTGCGGACCAGCAGATACACCATCACACACAGCAGGCCGACGACGATCCAGCCGACCACCATCGACCACAGGTCGCCGCCGAGGAACTTGACCCCGAGGAACGAGTACTGCTTGCCGTTGTCGAACGGGCTGATGGAGAAGAAGCTGCCCGCGTATCCGTAGATGCCGTTGGTGGAGCGGGTGAAATCGTCGGTCGACGTCGAACGGAAGACCAGACGCAGGATCTCCGATGCGGCGATGGTGACGATCGCCAGATAGTCCGCGCGCAGACGCAGGGTCGGCAGGCCGAGCACCACGGCCAGCATCCCGGCCGCGGCGATGCCGATGAGGGCGCCGAGCCACAACGGCTGGTCGTAGTTCACCGCCATGATGCCGACGCCGTATCCGCCGAGCAGTGCGAAGGCGATCTGGCCGAAGTTGAGCAGGCCGGCGTAGCCGAAGTGCAGGTTCAGGCCGATGGCCAGCAGGGCGTAGAAGATCGCCGACGGGCCGATCAGCTGGGCGATCGCGATCTGGAGCGCTGAGATGATGTCCATGGGTCAGCCGATCCTCGCTCGAGATCCGAGAATGCCCTGGGGCCGGATGGTCAGGATGATGATCAGGATCAGCAGCCCGCCGATGTATTTCAGGTCCGGACTGAGGATGTAGGTCGACAACTGGACGAGCAGACCGACGATGACACACCCGAGCAGTGCGCCGTAGGCCGTGCCGAGACCGCCGAGTGTGATGCCGGCGAACATCAGCAGGAGCAGTTTGAAGCCCATCTCCCACTGCACCCGGCCGCCGAGCTCGGAGAGCGCGAACATCACGCCGCCGAGCGTCGCCAGACCGCCGGCCAGTGCCCACACGAACAGGATGACCCGGTCGACGTCGATACCCGACGACTCGGCGAGGTCCTTGTTGTCGGCGACCGCTCGCATGGCCTTGCCGATCCTGGTGCGCTGCAACAGCAGTGCGACGCCGAGTAGGACCACGATACTGATAATGATGCAGGCCAGGTTGACCGGTGTGATCGCGAAGGGGCCCGAGCCGATCTGGGTCTGCGCCTGATAGTCGTCGAACGGTTCGGCGCGATCGGAGAAGAAGATCAGGATCAGGTAGCGCAGCACCAGCGACAGGCCGATCGACACGACGAGCATGGCGATCAGCCCGGTTCGTCGTCTTCGCAACGGTCTCCACAGACCGAGCTCGTTGAGGATGCCGATACCGATCCCGACGATCACCGCCAGGATCGTCGCCGGGATCAGCTGGACGCCGAGCTTGACGTTGATCACCCATGCGATCACCGCGCCGAGTGTCACCAACTCGCCGTGCGCGAAGTTCGTCAGCCCGGTCGTGCCGAAGATGAGGCTGAGACCGACGCCGGTGATCGCGATGATCAGGCCGAACCGTATGCCGTCGATGGCCAGCCGTGTCAGCTCGGAGACCGCCGACACCTCGGTGCCGGTGCGGACGTCGCCGAAGGAGAAGATGACCGGTCGCGCGGTGCCCCCACTGACGTCGACGGGCAGCTCCGCCTTCTGGACCTCGACGCCGTCGGGGAGTGAGTCGGTGTTGATGACGATCGTGTACTGGCCGGGTGGCACGTTGATGGACCACGCACCCGTGGCCGACGAGGTCGCGGTGCCGACAACGGTTCCGGATGCGTCCTTGGCCTCGAGTTCGACGCCGGCGACCTTGTCCGTACCGTTGCGCAGCACGCCGAAGACGCGGACCGAGTCGCCGGGCGCGGCCGCGGCCGGGGAGGCGCCGAACAGCCCGAACAGCATCGACGCGGCGAGAAACACCAGCATCGCGATCGCCGACCGGCGCATCGGTGGAAGGTGGCCAGGCGGATGGCTCTCGCGATCGGGACGGTCGTCGAGAGCGCATCGTGGCGGCGTCTGCGGCGCGGTGCCGGCGCGTTGCGATGTCACCCTGCGGGACATTAGCGCCAGCGTCGTCACCACGTGGCGACAACGACGTTTCCCGGAGGTAACTTCTCCTCGACGCTGCCCAGTCGGGAAGTCGCGATGTGCTGTCGGAGACCCGATCCGGGTCGTACGCTGGTCCGATGGTCCCGGTCAGCGTGTCCACCACCTCAGACGTCGAACTCGCCGCATCGCTCCTGGCGCAGGCCTTCGCCGACGACCCGGTGACGGTCTGGATGCAGCCCGACACGGCGCGGCACCTCATCATGTTCCGCACCCTGCTCAAGTACAGCCACGGCCCGAATTCGACGCTCGATCTCGCGATGCGTGACGGGCAACCGGTCGGTGCCGCCGCCTGGGATCCCCCGGGCCACAAGGTCTCGGCCCTGTCGCAGATGGTGTCGATGGTCGGCTTCTTCCGGGCGATGGGCTCGCGGATGAGCCGCGGGATGAAGCTCGAGGAGGAGTTCGGCAAACGACGTCCCAAGGAGCCGCACTGGTACCTCGGTCAGATCGGGGCGCCGGTGCACGGGGTCGGGGTGGGCACGTCTCTCCTGGGGCATCGACTCGAGCAGATCGACGGACCCGCCTATCTCGAGTGCTCGAACGTCCGCAACGTGCCCCTCTACGAGCGTTTCGGGTTCAGCGTGACCGAGGAGTTCGAACTGCCGCTCGACGGCCCCAAGGTGTGGTCCATGTACCGGCCCCTCCCGTGAGCGGCCGAGTGTGAGGAGTCCGGCAGGCTGTGTCGGGGGCGGTCACTAGACTCGGCGATTGTGAGTCCAGCGCAGAGTTCCCCGGCAACGACCCCAGCCAAGGCCACCGGATCGACGGGCAAGGCGGCACCCGGAGCCAAGGGCAAGACCAAGCAGCCGGTGTTGATGCTGCTCGACGGGCACTCCCTGGCGTACCGGGCGTTTTTCGCGCTCCCGGCGGAGAACTTCAAAACCCATTCGGGTCAGACGACCAACGCCGTCTACGGCTTCACCTCGATGCTGATCAACCTGCTGCGCGATGAGGAGCCCACGCACATCGCCGCGGCCTTCGACGTCTCACGCAAGACGTTCCGGTCGGAGATGTATCCGGAGTACAAGGCGCAGCGGTCCAAATCCCCGGACGAGTTCAACGGCCAGGTCGATCTCACCAAAGAGGTCCTGGACGCGCTGGGTGTCTCGGTGCTGGCCATCGAGGGTTACGAGGCCGACGACATCATCGCGACCTTGGCGACGCGGGCCCGGGAGGACGGATACAAGGTCCTGATCGTCACCGGTGACCGCGACTCGCTGCAGCTCGTCGACGCCTCCACCACGGTGCTCTATCCGCGCAAAGGCGTGTCGGACCTCACGCGGTTCACGCCCGAGGAGGTCGAGAAGAAGTACGGTCTCACCCCCACCCAGTACCCCGATTACGCCGCGCTGCGCGGCGACCCCAGCGACAACCTGCCGGGTATCCCCGGAGTCGGGGAGAAGACCGCCTCGAAGTGGATCCGCGAGTACGGGTCGCTCGCGGCCCTCGTCGATCACGTCGACGAGGTCAAGGGCAAGGTCGGCGACGCATTGCGCGCTCATCTGGCGTCGGTACAGACCAACCGACAGCTCACCGAACTCGTCCGGGACATGCAGCTGCCGACGTCCCCCGACGACCTGGCCATGGTCGGGTGGGACCGGGACCGTATCCACCAGCTGTTCGACGACCTGGAATTCCGGGTGTTGCGGGACCGTCTCTTCTCGACGTTGAGTTCGGTCGAACCCGAGGCGGAAGCAGGTTTCGATCTCGACGGCGCGGTCCTGGGTGCCGGTGAGGTCGCCGGATGGCTGACCGAGCATGCGCGCACCGGTCGCGTCGGTCTCGCCGTCACCGCCCCGCATGTCGTGGTCGGGGCGGACCCGACCGGGGTGGCGATCGCGGCCGCCGATGGGACCTCCGCCTATGTCGATGTGACCGCGCTGAATCCCGAAGACGAGGCGGCACTGGGGGATTGGTTCGCCGACCCGTCCGCGCCGAAGGCGGTTCACGAGGCGAAGTGGGCCGTACACGCGCTGCGCTCACGCGGCTGGAAGCTCGACGGTGTCACCAGCGACACCTCGCTCGCGGCCTACCTGGTCCGACCGGGACAACGGACGTTCAACCTCGACGACCTCGCGCTGCGCTACCTGCGTCGTGAACTGCGCGCCGACGGCGGCCCGGGCGACGGCCAGATGTCGTTGCTCGACGACGATTCGGACGGGCGGGTGGCCGAACAGCACATGCTCGAGGCGCGGGCGGTCCAGGAACTCGCCGACACGCTCGACACGGAACTGGACCGGATCGACTCCAAACCGCTGCTCACCGAGATGGAACTGCCGCTGTCGTTCGTGCTCGCCGATGCCGAGGCCGCGGGCATCGCCGTCGACGTCGATCATTTCGGTGCCCTCGAGCGGATGTTCGCCGACCGGATCCGCGCCGCGGCCGAGGCGGCCTACGAGGTCATCGGAGAACAGATCAACCTCGGTTCGCCGAAACAGTTGCAGACCATTCTCTTCGACAAGCTGGACATGCCGAAGACGAAGAAGACCAAGACCGGCTACACCACCGACGCCGACGCGTTGCAGTCGTTGTACGAGAAGACCGAGCATCCCTTTCTCGCACACCTCCTCGAGCACCGCGACGCGACGCGGCTGAAGGTCACTGTCGACGGGCTGCTGAAGTCGGTCGCGGCCGACGGACGTATTCACACGACGTTCAATCAGACGATCGCCGCGACGGGACGCCTCTCGTCCACCGAACCGAATCTGCAGAACATCCCGGTGCGTACCGAGGCGGGCCGCGAGATCAGGCGCGGCTTCATCGTCGGCGCCGACACCGCGACCGGTGTGCCCTACGACTGCCTCATGACCGCCGACTACAGCCAGATCGAGATGCGGATCATGGCACACCTGTCGGAGGACGCCGGCCTCATCGAGGCCTTCAACACCGGGGAAGACCTCCACAACTTCGTCGGGTCACGGGCCTTCGGGGTGCCGATCGACGAGGTCACCACCGAGATGCGCCACCGGGTGAAGGCCATGTCGTATGGACTCGCTTACGGGCTCAGCGCATTCGGGCTCGCCGCCCAGCTCAAGATCAGCCGCGACGAGGCCAAGGAGCAGATGGAGGCGTACTTCGCGCGGTTCGGCGGGGTGCGCGATTATCTGCACGACGTGGTCGCCGAGGCCCGCCGAAACGAGTACACCGCAACACTGTTCGGTCGCCGGCGGTATCTGCCCGATCTGAACAGCGACAACTGGCAGCGCCGGCAGGCCGCAGAACGGATGGCGCTCAACGCTCCCATCCAGGGCACCGCCGCCGACATCATCAAGGTCGCGATGATCAACGTCCACAAGCGCCTCGCAGCTGAAGGGCTCACGTCGCGAACACTTCTCCAGGTCCACGACGAACTCGTGATCGAGGTCGCCTCGGGTGAGCGGGAGGCCGTCGAGGCCGTTGTCCGGGAAGAGATGGGTAATGCCATCACCTTGTCCGTCCCGCTGGAGGTGTCGGTCGGGTTCGGACGCTCCTGGGACGACGCAGCTCACTGATGGGTGACCGGGACAGAGAGTTCGGAGTCCTCGTCGGGGACGGGATCGGACCCGAGATCGTGCCGGCGGCGGTGACGATCGCCGAGGCTGCCGCTCGTGCGGAATCGATCGAGATCAGTTGGCAGCACTTACCTTTCGGGCTGTCTGCGATCACCTCGCACGGCGATCCGGTGCCGGCGGAGACGCTGACGGCCCTCGACGAGCTCGGCTTCTGGATCGTCGGCCCCCACGACTCGGCGGCGTACCCGCCGGGTCATGGGGACCGCACGCCGGGAGCGGTCCTGCGAACCCGGTACGACCTGTTCGCCAATCTCCGTCCCGCCCGGGCATTTCCGGGTGTTCCGGCGCTCCGGCCGGACATGGACGTCCTGGTCGTGCGGGAGAATTCCGAGGGCTTCTACGCCGATCGCAACATGGCGGTCGGCAGCGGCGAATTCATGCCGACACCCGACGTGGCACTGGCGGTCGGGCTCGTCACACGCGCGGCGTCGGAGCGAATCGCGCGAGTCGCATGCGCCGCCGCGATCGAGCGTGCGGGTTCCGACCGGCAGCCGCGGTTGACCATCGTGCACAAGGCGAACGTCCTGCGCATGACCACCGGCCTGTTCCGGGATGCATGCCGCGACATCGCCGCCGGGTTCCCCGAGATCGAGGTGTCCGAGCAACACGTCGATGCCATGGCGGCGCTGCTGGTTCGGCGTCCCGCGGACTTCGACGTCCTCGTCACCGAGAACCTCTTCGGCGACGTGCTGTCCGACCTCGCCGGCGAGCTTGCCGGTTCGCTGGGCATCGCCGGTTCGGTCAACAGCTCGGAGTCCCGCGTGATGGCGCAGGCGTCGCACGGTGCCGCACCCGACATCGCCGGGCGCGGCATCGCGAACCCGGTCGCGATGATCGCCTCGGTGGCAATGGGTTTTCAGAGGTACGGGCAGATGACCGACGACGCGGCCCTCGTCGCGGCCGGTGCCCGGATCGACGCGGCGGTTGCCGAGACGCTCGCGCACACCGCGACCCGCGACCTGGGCGGCGAGGCGAGCACCGCCGAGTTCGCCGACGCGGTGGTCCGGCGGATAGTCGAGGGGTGAGCTCTGCGAGCGGACTACGAAACAATTCGTTGTGCTCGGAGCGGGTCCGATTACTGCTCCCTGAGGAGGCCGGAGCTTGCGGAGGCCGTCACGAAGGGTCTTGGTGAGATGCGTCGCCAACCCTTCGTGGCTCGTCGCTAGCGCTCCTCGCACCTCAGGGAGCAGAGGGGGGCATCGCTTGCACAACATAGACCAGCGGTTTGTTGTTCTTTCGGTCTCGGGAGCAATGGTTTGCGGGACTCTCGGATTGAGGACCGAAAACGGGCGCGCACACGCGTGAACGGTGGGTGGCGAGCCGGGGTGCGGCGGGCGAACTACAGTGAGTTGGTGCGATCGGCCGGACGAAGGGTAGTGGTGTGACGCGGGTGGCTCGTTGGCTCGGCGTCCTGCTCGCCGTCCTGGTCGTCGTGACCGGATGCGTGGACAACGAGGCGCGGGAGCGCGCCGGTCAGGTCGTCCCGATCGACGTCGACGTCGCGACGGTGCCGGAGATCGCCGCGCTGGTCCCACCGGAGATCGCGCGCACCGGACGCCTCATCGTCGGGGTCAACATCCCGTACCAGCCGAATGAGTTCAAGGACGCATCGGGAAAGATCATCGGCTACGACGTCGACCTGATGAACGCCGTCGGCAAGGTGCTCGGACTCGTACCCGATTACAAGGAGTCCCAGTTCGACACCATCATCCCCTCGGTGCAGGCCGGGACCTACCAGCTGGGGATGTCGTCGTTCACCGACACCCTCGAGCGCGAGAAGCAGGTCGACTTCGTGACCTACTACAGCGCGGGCGTGCAGTGGGCGCAGGCGAGCGACAACGACGACGAGATCGACCCCGACAACGCCTGCGGCCTCCGAGTCGCGGTGCAGACCACCACCTACGAGGACACCGACGAGGTTCCCGCCAAGAGCGCGGCGTGTGTCGCTGCGGGGAAACCGGCGATCGACAAGGTCCGGTTCGACAGCCAGGACGAGGCCGTCAACGCACTGATCCTGGGTCGGGTGGACGCGATGTCGGCCGACTCACCGGTCACGGCCTACGCGATCAAACGCACCGACGACCGTCTGAAGCCCGCTGGCGGGGTCTTCGACTCCGCGCCGTACGGGTGGCCGGTGCGGAAGGGCTCACCGCTCGCGCCCGCACTGCAGCGGGCCGTGCAGTACCTGATGGACAACGGACAGTACGAAGAGATCGCGGCCAACTGGGGCCTCGAGGAGGGCATGATCGATGTCTCCGTCATCAACGGCGCGGTGAGCTGACATGACGTCACCGCACAGCACCGCCGCCTCCCCGCCGGACGAACCCGAACCGATCCAGGCGGTTCCGCTCCGTCGTCCCGGACAGTGGGTCGCGGCGGTGATCATAGTCGTGCTGGGTGCACTGTTCGTCTACGGTGCCGCCACCAACGAGGCCTACAGCTGGGGCACGTACGGCAACTATCTCTTCGACTCGCGGATCCTGTCGGGGGTCGGTTACACGCTCGCGCTGACCCTGCTGTCGATGACCATCGCCATCGTGCTCGGCGTCGTCCTCGCGATCATGCGGCTGAGCCCGAACCCGGTGTTGCGCGGGACCTCGTGGGTGTATCTGTGGGTGTTCCGCGGCACCCCCGTGTACGTGCAGCTGGTCTTCTGGGGCCTGTTCCCGGCGATCTACAAGCAGATCGACCTCGGCATCCCGTTCGTGCACCAGTTCGTGTCGCTCGACATCCAGACGCTCAACGCCGCGTTCCTCTTCGCGGTCATCGGACTCGGCCTGAACGAGGCCGCGTACATGGCCGAGATCGTCCGCGCCGGTGTGTCCTCGGTCGGTGAAGGACAGACCGAGGCGTCGGTGGCACTGGGTATGTCGTGGGCGCAGACCATGCGACGAACGGTGCTGCCCCAGGCCATGCGGGTGATCATCCCGCCCACCGGCAACGAGCTGATCAGCATGCTCAAGACCACGAGCCTGGTGGCGGCGGTGCCGCTCACCCTCGACCTCTACGGACGACAGCGGGACATCTCGGGCGTGATCTTCGAGCCGATCCCGCTGCTTCTCGTCGCGTCCACGTGGTACCTCGTCATCACCAGCGTCCTGATGGTGGGCCAGTACTACGTGGAGCGCTACTACGCGAAGGGCGCGACCCGACAGCTCACGGCGCGGCAACTCAAGACGATGGCCGACGGCGCGGCCACTGCGCCCGGCGGCGCCGCCGGGCCGGCAGGGGGAGAGAAGGCATGAGTCCCGCAGAAGACACGGCCGCACCGGCCGCCGGCGGATCGCCGCCGCCGATGGTGGTGGCCGACCGGGTCTGCAAGAGCTTCGGTTCGGTCCAGGTCCTCAAGGGGATCTCGCTGGAGGTGGCGCGCGGCGAGGTGCTGTGTCTCATCGGTCCGTCGGGATCGGGGAAGTCCACGTTCCTCCGCTGTGTGAACCACCTCGAAGTCGTCAACGCCGGCCGGCTCTACGTCGACGGTGATCTGATCGGCTACCGGGAACGCAACGGCAAGCTCCACGAGATGAGTGCCAAGGACGCGGCGACCCAGCGACGCGACATCGGCATGGTGTTCCAGCATTTCAATCTGTTCCCGCACCGCACGGCCCTCGAGAACGTGATCGAGGCGCCGATGCAGGTAAAGCGTCAGTCGCGTTCGGAGGCGGTCGACAAAGCCCGCTACCTGCTGGACCGGGTCGGCCTGTCCGACCGGGCCGACGCCTATCCGGCCCAGCTGTCGGGTGGCCAGCAACAGCGTGTCGCCATCGCGCGTGCGCTCGCGATGGACCCCAAACTCATGTTGTTCGACGAACCCACCTCGGCGCTCGACCCCGAACTCGTCGGCGATGTCCTGAAGGTGATGCGTGAGCTGGCTGCGTCGGGCATGACCATGCTGGTCGTCACGCACGAGATGGGTTTTGCCCGGGAAGTCGCCGACCAGCTCGTGTTCATGGACGGCGGCGTCGTCGTGGAGAAGGGGAACCCTCGTCAGGTCCTCGCCGATCCGAGAGAACAGCGGACCCGGGAGTTCTTGTCGAAGCTGCTGTGAGCGCCGCTAGTCGGCCTTGTGGCTGCAGAATATGGCTGTTCCCGGAAAGTAGCTGCCGCGCAACGGGCTCCATTGCCCCCAGGTGCGGTCGAAACCGTCCGGCCACTCGGGTTCGATGACGTCGTCGAGAATGAACCCGGCGGCCCGGAGTTCGCGAACACGGTCACCGATGGTGCGGTGGTGCTCGACGTAGGTCAACGTTCCGTCGGCATCGGTCTCGGTGTACGGCGTGCGGTTGAAATAGGGGATCCGTACGGTCAGGCCCTCCGGCCCGGGATCGTCGAGGAACATCCAGCGCATCGGATGATTGACGGCGAAAACCCAACGCCCACCGGGCTTCAGCACCCGTGCGACCTCGTTCATCACCCCGGCCGAGTCGGCGACGAACGGTACCGCGCCGAAGGCCGAACAGGCGGCGTCGAACGACGCGGCCGCGAAGGGCAGGGTCTCGGCGGTCGCCTGGACGAGCGGGACCCGCACGCCTTCCGCCGCCATCGCGTCGAGTCCGATGCCCAGCATCCGCCGCGACAGGTCGACGCCGACTGCGCGCGCGCCGTGCGCGGCCAGCCACCGGGCACAGGGCGCCGAACCGCAGCCGATTTCGAGGATGTCCTGGTCCTCGATGTCCCCCAGGAGCCCGACATCGGCCTCGCGTAAACCCTCCGGACACCATACGAAATCCCCGCCTGCGGCATGGGCACCGAGAAAGTCGCCGTGCTCGACGTGATAGTTCTCCGCGTCGTGATCCCACCACCACCGGCTGGCACGGTCGCTGGTCGCGGAGTCCACGTCGCCGAGGATCCTCGGGGGACGGCTCGACCCCGGGCCGTTCGATGTCGTTTGTTCGGATTCCGCCTGGTTGGGGGACATCCTGCGATGATAAGGCCATGGTCTGTCTCACTCTGCTGGGTCCGGTGGACACACCGGATGACGCGGGTGTGTCCCGACCGCAGTTCGGCACGCCTCGCCTCCGCTGTCTGCTCGCCGCCCTGGCATCGCGCGCGAATGCGGTGGCCGATGTGGACTGGCTGACCGACATCCTGTGGCCCGACGCGCCGCCGGCCACCCCGGAGTCGGCCCTGCACAACCTCGTCTTCCGACTACGAACCACCTTGCGGCGACGTCAGGTCGACGGCCGTCTGCGAGTCGTCACGACCGCGCCCGGGTACACGCTCATCGTCGATCGGACCGATGTCGACACACTGCTCTTCGACGACACCGTGGCACGGGCCGTCGCCGTCGTCGATGCCGAGCCCCAGCTGGCTGTCGATCTGCTCGACCAGGCCGAGAGTCTGTGGCATGGAACGCCATACGGCGAGTTCGCCGACTGTGCCTGGGCGCAGCCGGAGGTCGGGGCGCTCCTCGAACGGCGTGTCCTGGCCGCGGAGACAGCTGCCGATGCCCTGGTCACCCTCGGCCGTCCGGAAGACGCCTATGTCCGGCTGCTGCCCTTCGTCGATGATCATCCCTATCGCGAGGGGCTCCACCTCCGGGTCATGGCGGCGCTGTGGCGGACGGATCGTGCGGCCGAGGCGCTCGATGCCTACCAACGGTTGCGTCGACGCCTCGCGGAGGATCTCGGCACGGACCCGGCCCCGTCGGTCCGCGAGCTGCATGCCCGCATCCTCGACGGGGACCCGCCGCCGCGCCGCGTCCGCGGGGATCGGCGGCCGGCCGGAACAGTCGCGGTACCACATACCGAAATCGGCGCGGCGAACCATGATTCGGGCCAGCTGATAGGCCGGGATGCCGACCTGACGGGCCTGACGGCAACCGTGCGGGGACGCGGGGTCGTCACGGTCCTCGGCCCCGGTGGTGTCGGCAAGACGGCGCTTGTCCGGCACCATGTCCGGTCGGCGAGTGACCGTCCCGTCTGGTTCGCCGAACTGGCAGCGGTCGCGAGCCGCGACGCGGTGGTGCACCTGGTGGCTTCGGCGACGGGCCTGTCGATGCGTCGCGATGTCGCGGCCCTGGACGCACTCACCGGCGCGCTGACCGGTCGACGCGGACTGCTCGTGCTCGACAATTGTGAGCACGTCCTCGAGGCAGCGGTCGAACTCGTTGTCGCGCTGCAGGATCGGTGCCCCGATATCACGGTGCTCGCGACCTCACGGGTGCCGCTGGGAATTGCCGCCGAACAGATCATCTCCCTTGATCCACTTCCGGTGCCGGACGTGGATGCGGCGCCCGCCGCCATCGAGTCGTCGGATGCCGTCCGGCTGTTCTGTGTCCGTGCCCGGGCACGCGATCCACGCTTCGAGCTGAACGAAGCAACGGCGCCGGCGATCGCGGAGATCTGCCGACGGCTCGACGGCCTGCCGCTCGGCGTCGAGCTCGCGGCGACGAAGGCGCGCGCGATACCGCCGGCAGTGCTCGTCGACCGACTGCACTGGCGTTTCCGGGTCCTGCGCGGTCCGCGCGGGATCGCGCCCCGGCACCGGAGCCTGCACGCACTCGTCGACTGGTCCTATGGACTGCTGAGCGACTCGGCGCGTGGTCTGTTCGACGTCCTCAGCATCTTCCCCTCCCGGTTCGGACTCGACGATGCGGAGTTCCTGGCCGCGGCGACGGGAGTGCTGGACCGCGAAGACGTGGCCGATGCGATGGCCGAACTGGTCGACGCGTGCATGGTGTCGGTCGATCCGGGGGGCTACCTCCTCTTGGAGACGTTGCGTGCCTTCGGTATCGATGCACTGGCGAGTCGGGACGCCCTCGACGGTGCGCGGTGTGCGCACACCGCGTGGGTCGCGGATTGGCTCGGTCCGTTGGGGTGCGAGGTCTACGGTCGCGGACACCTCGACGCCGCGCGCCTGATCGATGAACGGCTCGATGACGTGCGGCAGGCGATCGACCATGCGAGTGTTCACGATCCCGCTCTCGCCGACACGATCCTGCAGGGGTCGATCCCCTTCCTCGAACTGACCATGAGTCCGGAGGTCACCGCATGGGCGCGGATGCTCATCGACCGTCACGACGACTCGTCGCTCGGGTCCGCGGTGTGGGCGGTGTCGGCCGGCGGTGCCCGCTTCGATGGCGACCTGCCGACCGCGCGGCGGTGCACGCGCCGGGGCCTCGACGCCGGCCCAGACCCGTCGGTCCGCGTCTACCTCCACATGATGCTCGTGGACATCGGCCTGTTTCAGGGGGATCTCGACACTGCGCTCGACGACGCGCGGACGTTCCGCGAACTCGCACTGGCGGCCGGGATGCCGGGGGCGGCGCACATGGCCGACATCAGTGCACTGCTCATCCGCGCCTACCGCGGCGAGGACGCGTACCCGGCTGCGCGGTCCCTCGAGATCGCCTGTGCCACAGCGGGTGAAGACGTTGTCGCGGCCTGGTGTCGCTACGTGTCCGGCGAGTGTCTGCTCGACGCCGATCCCGGGCGGGCGCGGCAACTCCTCGAGGGTGCCATCGAGTCCGCGCGCCGGCACGGTGACCGGTATCTGCTCGGGGTGGCGATGGCGTCGCGGGCGTCGATCGAGGCCCGTTCCGGCGCAACCGACGCCGCCGCCCGGTCGTACGTGGAGGTGCTCGAGCATTTTCGGCAAGCGGGAAACTGGACGAATCAGTGGGTGACCCTGCGCTCTGTGATCGACGTCCTGGTCGATCTCGGGCGGTGCGAACAGGCCGCTCTGATCCTCGGTGCCACCCGGCGAGCACACGAGGTGGCCGGGTCCGATCCGTTCGGGAACGACGTCGGGCGACTTGGTTCCGTCGAGAATCGAATCCGAGCCGCGCTGGGCGAGGCGGTGACGGACGATCTCGTCGCGACCGGTGCCGCCACGGCTCCGTCCGATGTCGTCGACGTCGCCGTCACCTCGTTGCGGGCCGGGCGCGCACCGGCGGGGTCAGGTCGTCAGCTCGTAGAAGCGGAAGAAGCTGAAGTCCTCGATGGGTAGGACCGTCACGCCCGCGTAACCCGCGTCGTGCGCGTACCGACGCAGCGTCGACGGTCGGAACACCGTGCCGGTGGCCGCGGACGGTGGTGAACTCATCGAGTCCGGCAGACACACCAGCAACGAGAACCCGTACATGATCTTGTCGAGATCGTCTGCGGGACCGTCGAACTCGTCGGATACGGCTTCGTCCATGACGATCAGCGAAGCTCCGGGCGCCAGTGCGCGCCGGACCGCGGCGAGGACCTCGACCGGCCGCGGCATGTCGTGTAGGCACTCGAACGCGAAGGCGGCGTCGAACGGGGCGTGCGCCGCGGCCTCGTCGCCGTCGGCGACGAGGAACGTCACGCGGTCGGTGACACCCGCCGCCTCGGCATGCGCACGGGCCATCCGTACCGACGCCTCGTCGACGTCGAGCCCGATGAAGGTGGCCTCCGGGTAGGCCCGCGCGAGTGCGATGGTCGAGTGGCCCGCTCCGAACCCGACGTCGGCGATCCGCGCCCCGGGCCGGGACAACCGCTCGTGCAGGGCTTCGACACCCGCCAGCGCGGGCGCGAGGCGTGCGTCGAACCAGGGCCGGTTGAGATCGGCCTGGCACTCTCGCGCGTCGGCGCCCAGGGTTTCCCAGCTCACGCCCCCACCGTTCCGGTAGGCATCGAGCAACTCCGGCAGATGGCGTGCCGACGCTGCGAACATGCGGGGGAGGGCGCCGAGGTACGACAGGCTGGTGGTGTCGGTGAGTACCTCGGCGACGCCCGGCGAGATCGCGAAGGTGTGCGGCCGGGTGGTCAGGTCCGCGTCGAGAATGCCGAAGGCGCTCTGCATCTCCAGCCATTCCCGGGCATAGCGTGCGTTGGTGTCGGTTCGTTCGGCCAACCCGTCGGCGGTGAGGGGTCCCGATTCGGCCAGGCATCGGTACCACCCGAGGCGCTCGCCGAGGTACACGCTCATGGTCTCGGCGGTGGCGAGCGTCGAACCGAAGAGTCGTTCGGCGAACTCGTCGGCGCTCGGTGCTGGTCGGTCGGTGGAGGATCTCAGTGTTTCGGTCATGCCCAGATCATCGGGCCGTGGGCTCTCAAGTCACTCTCATCGTGATCTCGGAGTTCTTCACCCGGTGCCGGTGGGACGCGCTCGTCGCCGTGGCGACGACGTGGGTCACAACCTTCGACGACCCCGGGTCCGAAGACCCTGCTTGGGTAACCTGAGCGCCGTGGGCGACCAGACTTGCCGATGCGGTCACGACCGATCGGCTCACGAGCACTACCGGACGGGTACGGATTGCGCGCTCTGCGGCGAGCGGTCCTGCCCGCGGTTCCGTCCGGACTCCCGGCTTCGTCGGCTACTCGGCGCGTTGCCGGGCCGACGGGGGAACGGCGGCTCCTCCGTCTGACTCCGCAGCGCGATCAGCAGGCCCGCCCCGCGAGCACGACGTCGGTTCCCGCATCTGGGTCCCAGCGTCGCAGTGCGGTGAACTCGCCGACGATCTCGGCGCGTATGTCGAGGATGTCGAAGGCGCGGACGAGCTGTTCGGCGTCCATCCGCCGCGCGAGGGTGACGTGCGGGGTCCACTGCCCGGGAGTGGTGTGCGCGAACGGCATTCGGCGACCATCGGTCGAGGCTGTCGCCGTGTCGGCCGGCTCGGGGTCGACGAATTCGGCGGATAGCCGCGAGACCTGGGCGTGGACCGACAGTAGTTCGCTCGACGGCACCACGAGCCGCGCGAGCGTGGATCGTAGACCGCCGCCGAAGACGATCGGAGCGCCGAGCCGCATGCCCACCGGCAGGCGCATGGCGACCGCGGCCAGTGCCGCATCGGCGTTCCCGTCGATCCGGGACGCGGCCACCAGCGTCACGTGGGGCCGATTCGTCGGCCACGCGACGCGACCCTGATGGGGGAGTCCGGCAGCGGCGAGGGCGTCCCATTCGGCCCGAACCTGCTGGTCGGACGAGTCGTCGAGGAGCAGTTCGAGTGAGTGCGCCACGTGGGGATCGTCTCATCTCCCGTCGGGCCGCACGTCCTGGCGGCCTCGTGAGACGAGCCATTTGCCCAGCACAATGCCGCTAGAGTAGGCTTCTACACGCGCGTGTGCCCGATGACGCGCGGTTCGCACCTGCCCTGACCGGTGACAGGCCGGTCCAGGTGGTGTCGATCAACAGAGCTTTGCAGAATCGTACCTACTACACACCTGTCCGGAGCAACTCAACATATGTCGTCCCCCACGATCACCTCGCCGCAAGTAGCCGTCAATGACATCGGCACTGCCGAGGACTTTCTCGCCGCCATCGACTCCACGATCAAGTACTTCAACGATGGCGACATCGTGGAAGGCACCATCGTCAAGGTCGACCGGGACGAGGTTCTGCTCGACATCGGTTACAAGACCGAAGGCGTCATCCCTTCTCGCGAACTGTCGATCAAGCACGACGTCGACCCCAATGAGGTCGTCAACGTCGGTGACGAGGTCGAAGCCCTGGTCCTCACCAAGGAGGACAAAGAAGGCCGTCTGATCCTCTCCAAGAAGCGTGCGCAGTACGAGCGGGCTTGGGGCACCATCGAGGAGCTCAAGGAGAAGGACGAGGCCGTCAAGGGCACCGTCATCGAGGTCGTCAAGGGCGGCCTGATCCTGGACATCGGCCTGCGCGGCTTCCTCCCGGCATCGCTCGTGGAGATGCGCCGCGTCCGCGATCTGCAGCCGTACATCGGCAAGGAGATCGAGGCCAAGATCATCGAACTCGACAAGAACCGCAACAACGTGGTCCTGTCGCGTCGCGCATGGCTCGAGCAGACCCAGTCCGAGGTCCGCAGCGAGTTCCTGCACCAGCTGCAGAAGGGCCAGGTCCGCAAGGGCGTCGTGTCCTCGATCGTCAACTTCGGTGCGTTCGTCGATCTCGGCGGCGTCGACGGTCTGGTCCACGTCTCGGAGCTGTCCTGGAAGCACATCGATCACCCGTCCGAGGTCGTCGCCGTCGGCGACGAGGTCACCGTCGAGGTCCTCGACGTCGATCTGGACCGCGAGCGTGTGTCGCTGTCGCTCAAGGCAACTCAGGAAGATCCCTGGCGCCAGTTCGCCCGCACCCACGCCATCGGCCAGATCGTGCCGGGCAAGGTCACCAAGCTGGTGCCGTTCGGTGCGTTCGTCCGGGTCGACGAGGGCATCGAGGGTCTGGTCCACATCTCCGAGCTGGCCGAGCGCCACGTCGAGGTGCCGGATCAGGTCGTCGCCGTCGGTGACGACGCGATGGTCAAGGTCATCGACATCGACCTGGAGCGTCGTCGGATCTCGCTGAGCCTGAAGCAGGCCAACGAGGACTACACCGAGGAGTTCGACCCCTCGAAGTACGGCATGGCCGACAGCTACGACGAGCAGGGCAACTACATCTTCCCCGAGGGCTTCGACGCCGAGACCAACGAGTGGCTCGAAGGCTTCGAGAAGCAGCGTGAGGCATGGGAGGCCCGGTACGCCGAGGCCGAGCGTCGCCACAAGATGCACACCGCCCAGATGGAGAAGTTCGCCGCTGCTGCCGCCGAGGCCGCCAACGCCCCGACCGACTACTCGTCGGCGTCGGAGAGCCGCGGCGGATCGTCGTCGAGCAGCAGCTCGACCGGCGGATCGTCGGCCGGCGGTTCGCTGGCCAGCGACGAGCAGCTCGCCGCACTGCGTGAGAAGCTGTCGGGCAACGCCTGACACGCCTCGCTCACCGAGCACCATGAAGAAGCCCTCCCGGGAAACCGGGAGGGCTTCTCTCGTCTGGTGCCGACGGTCAGTCGGGCGCCCCGGTGCGACGCCGAGCACTCCAGTAGTCCCGGGCGTCGAAGGTCGTCAGGGCCGCCCACCGTAGCGGCATCCGGCTCGGTGATCCATCGGGGTGGTCCGCGCCTTCGGCGACTCCGCTGAGCCGTGCTTCGAAGTCGCGCAGGCGGAGGGCCAGCAAGGGCTCTCGATCGACGGCCGCGGCGAGGGCATAAAGCGTGGCGAGGATGTGCAGGCACCGGTCGCCGCGGGCGCGGCAGGAGCAGTCGGCGACCTCGAGAACCGGTGACGACCACGACGCCGCTTCGATGAGGCGACGGTGCATGTCGTCGGTCGGTTCGGTGGACTCGCCGAGCACCTCCCGCAGCGTCGTCGTGGTCGCCGGGGACATGGCATCGAACTCGAGATGTGCCATCGACGCCTCGCCGCCACGCTGCACCAGACCGCTGACCGAACGTCCGTCGACGGTGAGCGTGACGCCGCCGTTGCGGGCGACACTGCGGGCTCGTGGCGCCGAGGCGTTGGGGCCACGCGCCGAGATCGGCTCGGCGAGCCGGACGATCTCGGCGCCCCAGCGGGTGAACCCGAATTCGGCAGGAGTGCTGGTCATCGCGCCTCCCGGTGACGCCGCAGGATGTCCATCAATCGCTCGTCGTCGAGGCCGGTCAGCTCGGTGAGAGCGGACGTGTCGTCCGCGTGCGCGCCGAGCATGGACTTGCGCCGGTGCAGGCGATCGATGTGCTCTTCGAGGGATGTGGCCGAGGTCAAGGTGGTGATCGTGACGGGACGTTCCTGGCCGATTCGGTGCACGCGGTCGGACGCCTGGGCCTCGACCGCCGGATTCCACCAGCGGTCGAAGTGGATGACGTCGCAGGCGCGCGTGAGGGTGAGTCCGACGCCGCCGGCTTTGAGGCTCATGACCATCAGACCGGGGCCATCGCCCGACTGGAAGGCGGCGACGAGTTCGTCGCGACGGCTCGCCGAGAGACCGCCGTGGAAGAACGGTGCCTCGACCGCCAGTTGTTCGGCGAAGTGCCGGACGAGGAGTTCACCGGTTTCCCGGTACTGGGTGAAGACGAGCGTGGGGGAGCCGGTACGCAGGTTGTCACCGAGGATCTCTGTGCACACGTCGAGCTTGCCCGAGCGTCCCGCGAGCACCCGGGTGTCGCCGGTGACGAGGCCGGGATGGTTGCAGATCTGCTTGAGCCGGGTGAGTGTGGCGAGAATCCGTCCGTGTCGTTCGAATCCGTCGCCGAAGCCGGTGTCTTCCACGCGCGCGAGGTGAGCGTCGTAGAGCTGCGCCTGTTCGTCGGTGAGATCGACGAGCACCGGATTGCCGATCTTCGGCGGCAGCGCCGAGGCCACACGGGATTTGGTGCGCGCCAACATCACCGGCGCGACCGCCACCCGAAGTCGTCGCAGCGCGCCGGCGTCGCCGTCGTCCACGGCTTTGGTGAAGCGCCGCCGGAACACCGCCCGGTGAGGAAACAGTGCGGGCGCGACGACCCGGAGAATCGCCCAGAGGTCGTCGAGACTGTTCTCGATGGGAGTGCCGGTCAACGCGACGTGAGCCCGGGCGCCGACGGTGCGCGCCGCGCGTGACACCTGGGTGCGCGGGTTCTTCAGGGCCTGCGCCTCGTCGAACACGGCTGTGGCCCAGTCGAATCGACGGACGTCGGCGATGCTCAGTCGCAGTCTCGCGTAGGAGATCACGGTGATCGAACCGGGCCCGTCCGGCGCATGGTCGAGGGGGCCGGTGTACACGTTCAGATCAGGCGCGAAGCGGGCCACCTCGTGACTCCAATTGGTCACGAGGCTGGTCGGGCAGACGACCAGCTGTGGTCCCTCGTGCGCCCGAAGCGTCAGCAGTCCGATCGCCTGGACGGTCTTGCCCAGTCCCATCTCGTCGGCCAGCACGGCACCGCCGGTGACCTCCACGGTGCGGGCCAGCCAGGCGATACCGCGAATCTGATACGGCCGCAGGTGGGCTCGCAGAGTGTCTCGCAGTATGTCCTCGGCGGCGAGAGACTCCTGCAGCGCTGTACGGGCGAAGTCCGCAGTCGTCACCGCCGTCCCGGTGGGATCGATCTCGGCGTGTGCGGCGAGCGGCAGCGGTGTCGCGGAGTCGCCGGCGAGTGTGCGTCGCCACGCTTCGACCGACTCCGCGACTCGGCTCGGATCACCCTGGTCGCACGCGGCCAGGAGTGCCGGGGGATCGACGAGTTCGCAGCGGACGTCGCGAACGACGAGGTCGCGGCCGTCCGGGACCGCGAGACGGCAGGTGTCCGACAGGTTTCCGGCATCGGACTGGTGGGAAGACCAGAGCGCGAACTGGTGCAGGTCCGGCAGATAGGTGGCCTGAGTGGGCAGTGGACGCTCCTCTTGGTACGGTGTACGGGGTTATGACTCAGTACACCGTACGGGAAAGGCGTCGCCGTGTCGACCGCAGATGATGCACGCACGCTGGTCCGACTGCTCTGGCGGGCCGAGGCCGGAGATGGCGGTCCGCGGCGGGGGCCGCGGCAGCGGGTGTCGGTCGACGACATCGTGACGGCGGCGATCGACCTCGCGGACGAGCGCGGGCTCGGTGCCGTCTCGATGCGCGCCCTGGCCGCCGAACTCGGCGTCGGGCCGATGAGTCTGTACACCTACGTGCCGACGCGTGACGTGCTGGTGGCGCTCATGATCGATCACGTGACAGCACGGACTCCGATGCCCGGGCCGGCACCGACCGTCGTCGAGTCCCTGGCGGGAGTCGCGCGCGCACTGCGTGCCGAGTGTCTCGACCACCCATGGCTGCTGGCGGCCTCGCCGTGGCGCCAGGTGCTGGGCCCGCACCGCCTGGCCCGGTACGAGCGGCAGCTCGAACTGCTCGAGGCGACCGACATCTCGGATGTCCAGCGAGACCACATCATCGCACTGCTCGGTGCCTTCGTGGCCGGCAACGCCCGCGAGGCGGTCGGGGAGCGGACGGCCGCCGAGGAATCCGGGATGAGCGACGCGCGATGGTGGGAGATCGTCGGTCCTGAACTCGCGGCGGTCATCCCCGATGGTGCGTACCCCCTGTCGGATCGGGTCGGCAGTGCGGTCGGAGAGATCCATCAGGCGCCCGGCGCCCCCGATGACGCCTTCGAATTCGGACTCGCCCGCGTGCTCGACGGGTTGCGGCCGTTGCTGGCCTGATGCCGGGGTGTTCGCGAGGAGCGGCCGTTGCGGGCCACCATCATCCCATGCGTTGTTGACAATGATTTTCATATCCATGTTCACTGTTCGGGTGTTTGCACAACGGACAAAACTGACCCGCTCTCTCGCGTTTCTCACCGCCGCGTCGTTCGCGCTCGTCGCCTGCGGGAGCGAGGATTCGAGCGAATCCGCGCCCGCCTCCAGCTCGGCCGCGGCCGTCGAGCAGCAGAGCGCCACGCCGCGCCTCGCGCTCAGCTACGACGGCGGCATCCTGGTCCTCGACGCGGAGTCGTTGGAGCAGGTCGCCGACCTCCCGATCGACGGCTTCATCCGACTCAACAGCGCCGACAACGGCCGTAATGTGTTCGTCTCGGAGTCGGACGGGTTCCGGGTTCTCGACATGGGTACCTGGACGCGTCAACACGGCGACCATGGTCACTACTACACGACGACACCGGCCCTCACCGACATGACGTTCGGCGGTGAAGAGCCGGGACACGTTGTGCCACACGACTCCCGGATCGCCCTCTTCACCGACGGCACGGGCCAGGTCGACATCGTCGAGCCCGCCGAGCTCCTGCGCGGGAACCCGGCGTCGACCTCGTTCACACTTCCCGAGCCGCACCACGGGGTCGCGGTGTTCCGTGAGGACGGCACGGTCGTCGTCACCGCCGGAAACGAGGAGTCGCGCAGCGGCATCGCGATCCTCGACCCGGAGCGCAAGGAGATCGTGCGCAACGACCAGTGCCCGGGTGTGCATGGCGAGGCCGCCGGCGCCGGCGGAGTGCTCGCTTTCGGTTGCGAGGACGGACTGCTCATCGTGAACGGGAACGACATCCGCAAGGTCGAGAGCCCCGACGAGTACGGCCGCATCGGCAACCAGGCCGGCAGCGAGGAGTCCCCGATCATCCTCGGCGACTACAAGTCCGATCCGGACGCCGAACTCGAACGGCCGACCCGGTTCTCGCTCACCGACACCCGCACCGGCCAGCTCCGGCTCGTCGACCTCGGCACCTCCTACAGCTTCCGGTCCATCG
Organism: Gordonia hongkongensis; assembly: GCF_023078355.1. Taxonomy (NCBI): domain Bacteria; kingdom Bacillati; phylum Actinomycetota; class Actinomycetes; order Mycobacteriales; family Gordoniaceae; genus Gordonia; species Gordonia hongkongensis. Next base: position 3,157,787 of record NZ_CP095552.1, on the reverse strand, counting down.
AGCGCGGTCCCGGCGGGTCCGCCGTGATCCTGGGAACCGACGGTGCCCTACACGTCTTCGACGCCGACACGGCGGCCAAGACCGCCACGATCCCCGCCATCGGCGCGTGGACCGAACCCGACGAGTGGCAGTCCCCGATGCCGAACGTCGTGGTGCAGGAGGGCATCGCCTACGTCAGCGACCCGGCTGCCAAGAAGATCGTCGCCGTCGATCTGAACAAGAACGAGAAGGTCGGCGAGGCGGACCTGCCGCACGAGACCATCGAACTGGCGGCCGTCACCGGCTGATACCACAACCCGAGGAGACCTCGTCTCGACGTCGTGACCAGCTGAGGGTCATCGCGCGAGACGGGGTCTCTGGTTCTCGGCGGGGCCCTTCCAACGTGTCGCAGACGGAATTTGTCACACTGGTGGGCGTGATCAGGCTTGGGCTGACCGGTGGCATCGGGGCCGGCAAATCGACTGTGGCAAAGACGTTCGTCGAGCGGGGCGCGTACATCATCGACGCGGACAAGGTCGCCCGGGAGGTGGTCGAGCCGGGATCCGAGGGTCTGGCTGCGCTCGTCGAGGCGTTCGGTCCGGACATCCTGGCCGCCGACGGGAGTCTCGATCGTCCGGCTCTCGCGGCGAAGGCCTTCGTCGACGACGAGTCGCGGCTGACGCTCAACGGCATCACCCACCCGCTCATCGGTGCGCGGACCCAGGCCATGCTCGACGACGCACCGGCCGACGCAATTGTGGTGCAAGACATCCCGCTGCTGGTCGAGAACCACACGGCGCCGTTCTTCCATCTGGTCGTGATCGTGTTCGCCGAGGCCGACGTGCGGTTGCACCGGCTGACCACCATGCGGGGTGTCGCCGAGGCCGATGCCCGTGCCCGCATCGCCGCGCAGGCGACCGACGAGCAGCGTCGTGCCGTGGCCGACGTATGGCTGGACAACTCGGGCGCCCCCGAGGAACTGGCGGCATCGGCCGCCCGGGTCTGGGACGAGCGCCTCGTGCCGCTCGAGCTGAACGTCCGCGAGCGTCGCGTCGCCGAGTCGGTGCCCGGGCTCGTGGCAGCAGAACCGAATCCCGATGGTCCGTCCGCGCCTGGTGAACCGATTGTGGGCGCTCGCCGGCGAACTGGCCACCGCGGTCGACATCGTCAACCCGGCGACGGTCGAGTTGCGGGTGACCGCACGTGACGCCGGCGCCGCGGAGGGCTTGGCGGATCGTCTCGCCGACGGTGGATTCGCACCGGCCGGACCGGATCAGTACGGGTCCTGTGACCCGGGGCGGCCGGCCGCGGTGCGGGTCGTGACACGCTGACCGGCGGTTGGCACAAAAACTGACTACAAACGTTGCCAAAATTGGCACATGCTGCCCCGTCCGCTGCTAACTTGTGAGTCGCACGCCCCCGCGGTGGGGGTGGTCGCTGAGGACGAAGCCCAGGAGTGGAGTACAGCATGGTCGGTCGGGGAAGTCGGAGTCGCGCGCGGATTGCCAGTGGCGCAATAGCTTTCGGTGCAGTTGCGTGCGCAAGCGTGGCGCTGGCCGCGCCGGCGGAGGCGGCGCTGCAGGGCATCGCGGTGGACACTCTTCCGGGTTACGGCTCGTCGGCCAACGGCTCGTTCAACTACGGGGTGTACGGCGCGGGATGTTCCTACACACTGTCGGTTCTCGTCAGCGATCCGCGTTCGGCGAAGTCGAATCTGAAGGTCACCCTGGTGGGCGCCGGGCGCTCGGTCACGATCTACGACCAGAAGCCCACGAGTGTCGAGATCCGGCCCAAGTGGCGGCCGTCGACCCCGGGCCGCTACCTGCTGAAGGCGACCCTCGACGGAGTCGAGAAGTCGAGGGCGGTCACGGTGGGCACCGGCGTCCAGCTCCCCGACTTCATCCGTAACGGATCCTGTTTCGTGCTGCCGACGTACTGATCTACCGGGCCTCGCCCTGGCGACGGTGGTCGTGGTCGCGAAAGGCCACCGCGCCACCCGCCGCGGCGTCGAGCCAGGCCTGTATGTCGTTGCCGTGTTCCGCCGCACCGACGAGTGCACGCGTGGCGATCCCGACGGCTTCGACGCACTGCGCGGTGTCGAGCAAACCGTCACGGTGGGCCTCGAGCAGCTCGTCGGTGTCGAGCAGCAGGGGAGGGGTGCCCGGCACGTCGACGAGATCGAGGTACCAGTCCTCGGCATGCCACCGGCCGTCGTCGTCGGGGCCGGCGAACCGGCCCACATCCAGGTACAGGCGCTGCCCTTCGCGGTAGCCGCCCTGGTAGTGGAAGATGTTGGCGCGCAAACCCAAAGCGGGTAGCAGCCATGACTCCAGGTGGTCGAATCTGGGGTGCCCGGGAGCGTGGCGCGACATGTACAGCCCGAAGTCGGTGACGCGATACTCCTCGACCTCCCGGACGAATCCCTTGTTGTCGGTGTTCGTCATCGCCGGGACGTCGAAGACCTCGCGTTTCGGCGGGTGCAGCGGGTGCGGTGCTGACCCGGGGTCGGCGGTGCGCCCGCCATCGCTCGTCATGCTCTGAATCTAGACAGCCTCACCGACGATCTCAGGGTGAAAGCCCGAGTTCTCACCGATGCGTCCGACCGCCGGTCCGCGGGATGGTCGGAACATGAGGACTTTCGTCGCCGAACGGGGCCGTGCTGTGGCCCGCGAACGAATCACAGCGCGGCCGACCGTCAAGCGCGCACGGCACGTGCTGTTGTGGATACACGTGCTCTCGTCGGTCTGTTGGATGAGCCAGGCGCTCGCGATGGCGGTTCTGATGCTGAGTCCCGGGGACGGGGGCGCGGTCGCCGCGCACGTCCTCGACACCACGGTCCTGGTGGTCTCTGCCAATGTGTCCGCGATGTCGGGATTCCTGTTGTCCGCCACGACGCCGTGGGGCTTCTTCCTCCACTGGTGGGTCCTCGTGAAGTTCGCGATCACGGTGAGCCAGCTCGTCGTCGGGATCGCGGTGCTCTCACCAGCTCTCGACTCGGCGGCGCGCGCCCGCGAAGTCGCGTCGGCCGGCCTGCTCGCGTCGACGGTCCTGATGGCCACGTTGATCGCGTTCCAGGGCTGGCTGTCGATCGCGAAACCGTGGTCGCGCGTGCCGCGCCGGACCCGCGGCAAGGCGCCGGTTCCGGGCCCGGTGGTCCGGGTCGCGGCGCCCGTCGCGCTCCTCGCCGACGTCGGAGTGTTCGTCGTCGTCGGCCAGCCGATCCCGCTGTGCTCGGCGGTCGTGCTCGTCGCCGCGCTCGTCGGACGCCGGTCCGCGGGAACATCGCTGTCATAGGTCGCGTTTACCCTGGCACTATGGCTTTTGCAGCAGAACGCCCCGTCATCGCGCACTCGGAGTTCCGGCCGGTCGGCGAGATCGAGCGGACCGATGCCCGCCTGCAGGTCGTCAGCGAGTACGAACCGGCCGGCGACCAGCCCGCCGCCATCGAAGACCTCACCCGCCGGATCAAGGCCGGGGAGAAGGACATCGTCCTCCTCGGCGCGACCGGCACCGGAAAGTCGGCGACCACGGCCTGGCTCATCGAACAGGTCCAGCGCCCGACGCTCGTGATGGCGCCGAACAAGACGCTCGCGGCGCAGCTCGCGAACGAACTGCGCGAGATGCTGCCCAACAACGCCGTCGAGTACTTCGTGTCGTACTACGACTACTACCAACCCGAGGCGTACATCGCGCAGACCGACACCTACATCGAGAAGGACTCGTCGATCAACGACGACGTCGAGCGCCTACGTCACTCGGCGACGTCGAGCCTGCTGTCGCGACGCGACGTGGTCGTCGTCGCCTCGGTGTCCTGCATCTACGGCCTCGGTACGCCGCAGTCCTATCTCGACCGGTCCGTCGAGATCGAGGTCGGGCAGGAGATCGATCGCGACGCCCTGCTGCGTCTGCTCGTCGACGTCCAGTACACGCGCAACGACATGTCGTTCACCCGCGGCAGCTTCCGGGTGCGCGGGGACACGGTCGAGATCATCCCGTCCTACGAGGAACTGGCTGTGCGCATCGAGTTCTTCGGCGACGAGGTCGAGTCGCTGTACTTCCTGCATCCGCTGACCGGTGACGTCGTGCGCCAGGTCGACTCGCTGCGCATCTTCCCGGCCACCCATTACGTCGCCGGGCCCGAGCGCATGGAGAAGGCGATGGCGAGCATCGAGCGCGAGCTCGAGGAGCGACTCGCCGAGCTGGAGGGCAAGGGCAAGCTGCTGGAGGCCCAGCGTCTGCGCATGCGCACCACCTATGACCTGGAGATGATGCGTCAGGTCGGGTTCTGCTCGGGCATCGAGAACTACTCGCGCCACATCGACGGGCGAGCCGCGGGGAGCGCGCCGGCCACGCTCATCGACTACTTCCCGGACGACTTCCTCCTCGTCATCGACGAGTCGCACGTGACGGTGCCCCAGATCGGCGGCATGTACGAGGGCGACATGTCGCGCAAGCGCAACCTCGTCGAGTACGGATTCCGGTTGCCTTCGGCGGTCGACAACCGACCGCTCACATGGGACGAGTTCGTCGACCGCATCGGACAGACCGTCTATCTGTCCGCGACTCCCGGGCCGTACGAACTGGGCCAGTCCAACGGCGAGTTCGTCGAACAGGTGATCCGTCCGACGGGACTCGTGGACCCGCAGGTCGTGGTGAAACCCACCAAGGGCCAGATCGACGATCTGGTCCATGAAATCCGTGAGCGAACCGATCGCGACGAGCGCGTCCTGGTGACCACCCTGACCAAGAAGATGGCCGAGGATCTCACCGATTACCTGCTCGAACTCGGTATCCGCGTCCGGTACCTGCACTCGGAGGTCGACACCCTGCGTCGTGTCGAACTGCTCCGCCAGCTGCGGTCCGGTGATTACGACGTTCTGGTCGGCATCAACCTGCTCCGCGAGGGTCTCGACCTGCCCGAGGTCTCGCTCGTCGCGATTCTCGACGCCGACAAGGAGGGCTTCCTGCGGAGCACCACGTCGCTCATCCAGACGATCGGTCGCGCGGCCCGCAACGTGTCCGGCGAGGTCCACATGTATGCGGACAAGATCACCGATTCGATGCGCAACGCCATCGACGAGACCGAGCGGCGTCGCGAGAAGCAGATCGCGTACAACAAGGCGAACGGCATCGATCCGAAGCCGCTGCGCAAGAAGATCGCCGACATCCTGGACCAGGTCTACAAGGAAGCCGAGGACGAGGCCGTGGCGGTCGGCGGTTCCGGACGCAACTCCAGCCGCGGACGCCGCGCACAGGGTGAGGTGTCGAAGGCCGGTAGTTCGGGGGTCATCGAGAAGCGTGACGTGTCGATGATGCCCCGCGCCGAGCTCGCCGACCTCGTGTCCCAACTCACCGACCAGATGATGAGTGCCGCTCGGGATCTGCAGTTCGAACTCGCCGGACGACTCCGCGACGAGATCGCCGACCTGAAGAAGGAGATGCGAGGGATGGACGCGGCCGGGATCAAGTGACGTCTGTTCGGGGTGGCAGCGTCGGGTTCACGATGTGCCGATCACCACGAACGGGGGACAGACGTGCCCGTGGCACACTAATGTCCCCGTGCAGGACCCCTGCATTGTGGGTACACGCGATGACGCCTCGCTGATGGGCAGCGAGGCGAATTCATGTCGAGAGGTTGGGATGAGCTCTTACGAAACCGTCGTCGTCGGAACGGACGGCTCCGAGTCGTCGATGAAGGCTGTGGAGCGTGCGGGTGCACTCGCGGGCGACGCTCAGTTGGTGATCGCGTGCGCGTACTTCCCGAACGAGCGCGGAGCCGGAGACGCCGCGGATGTCCTGAAAGACGAGGCGTACCAGATCACCGGATCGACGCCGACCGAGGAGATCCTGCGAACCGCGAAGGAACGGGCCACCAAGGCCGGTGCGTCGAACGTGGTGCAGCGCCCGGTCAAGGGTGCTCCGGTCGACGCGCTCCTGCAGTTGGTGAGCGACGTCAAGGCCGATCTTCTCGTCGTGGGCAATCGCGGCCTGAATTCGATCGCCGGGCGGCTCCTCGGATCGGTCCCCGCCGATGTGGCCCGCAAGTCGGCGTGCGACGTGCTGATCGTCCACACCACCGGATAGTCGGCGAAGGGTTTCCCACCGGTGCGTTCGCACCGATGGGGTCCCGCTCAGATGTCCCCGTCTCCGCGGACGGCCGGAAATGCTCCGGCACGTCCGAGGAGTGCGGGGACATTCTTGTCGAGGGCCCGGCCCAGCCACGCGGCGGCGTCGATCAGCCCCTGCATGTCGACACCCGTGCTGACCTCGGACCGATCGAGTGCGTAGACGAGATCCTCGGACGCGATGTTGCCGGTCGCCGCGGGAGCGAACGGACACCCACCGAATCCGCCGACACTGGCGTCGATGGCGCCGGCCCCCGAATCGAGCGCGGTGAGAGCATTCGCGTAACCGGTGTTCCGCGTGTTGTGGAAATGCCAGCGCTGTGGAATACCGGGCGCACGCTCCGCCGTGCGGGCGGCGAGATCGCGGACCTGCGCCGGAACCCCGACGCCGATCGTGTCGGCGAGAGCGATCTCGTCCGGGGCGGCCTGATCGGTCAACCGCGCCACGATGTCGGAGATCCGGCGAGGGTCGACCTCGCCCGTGAACGGGCAGCCGAACGCGACCGCGATGGTCACCGTCGTCGCGAGGCCGGCCGCGCGCGCGTCGCGCACCACATCGACGGCCGCCGAAATGGTGTCCTCGACGCTGCAGCCCTGATTACGGTGGCTGAACGCCTCGGTGGCCACGACGACCGCGTTCACCTCGTCGACCGCGGAGGCGAGAGCGCGGTCGAGACCACGACGATTCAGGACGAGACCGATATAGGAGACACCGTCCACGCGGGGCACCCCGGCCATGACCTCCTCGGCGCCGGCCATCTGCGGTACGCGTTTGGGGTTCACGAAACTCACCGCCTCGATCCGGCGCACGCCGGCGTCGACGGCCCGGGCGATGAACTCGATCTTCTCCTCGACGGAGAGCAGGGTCTGCTCGTTCTGCAACCCGTCCCGCGGGCCCACCTCGATCAACTGCACGTCTGACACCAGTCCGATCTTGCCTTGTCCGGCGCTGCGACTCCATCGATCGAGGCCCGCTCGCTTCGCTCCCGGCGCCGGTGTTCATTCGGCCTGCTCGCTTCGCTCCCGGCGCCGGTGTTCATTCGGCCCGCTCGCTTCGCTCCCGGCGCCGGTGTTCATTCGGCCCGCTCGCTTCGCTCCCGGCGCCGGGCGAAGCCATGTCCGAGATGCCGTTCTGTCCCGGTGTCGGTCGAACGACCGAATCCTACGGTCCCGGAACCACGCCAGACGGTACGAAAGTGACCAGTGTGGCTCCATCGCACTCGGGTGATCCCATCTGTCACACCAGTTTTCGAAGTCGTCTGATCGTCGGGAACGGCCGATCGTGCGGGATGTATCACTTTCCAAAGCGGATGCGATGTACCGCGTATGATTCGTTGCTGTTCGACGATCGCTGCGGGGGGACGCGGGGGCGTCATCGTCGAGCGACCCAACCGCCGAAACCGACGTCGGACGACGCATGGATGACACTGTGTCCCACCGAGATGGGACTGGGGGAGACTGGCGCCCGGGGGCACCCCGCGCGCCTCGAGGGGCGGATCTACTGGATCTGACCGCGGCCCAACGCGCCATGTGGTTTGCCGAGAACCTGGTCGACGACCACTCGGTCACCGTCGCGCACTACCTCGACATCGTCGACGACGGACGCCCGTTCGATCGGGAGCTGTTCCGTCGGGGAGTGCTGGAGGCGGCACGCGACCTGCAGACGGCGTACACGCGCGTGGTCGAGGTCGACGGCACGCCTCGGCAGTACATCGACTTCTCCGTTCCGTTCGACGTGATCGACGTCGATCTGCGGACGCACCCGGATCCCGAATCGGCAGCCGCCGACTGGATGCGCGCCGACCATCAGCGGTCGGTGGACCTGCTGGCCGATCCGGTCGCCGTCGCGGCCTTCATCCGGATCGCCGACGACCGGACGTACTGGTACATGCGCGGTCACCACATCGCGTTCGATGGATACGGCGCACTGATGTGCTTGCACGAAGCGGTGGCGCGCTACAACGAGCACCGCGCGCCGGAACCTGCGGCGGAGGTCGCTGCCACGGTCCCGCCGCGAACCGGACGCCGACCGGTCCGCCGTGCCAGCATCGCCGAGGTGGTCGCCGACGACGCCGCCTACCGGCAGAGCACGCGGTTCGAGAAAGACCGCGAATTCTGGCAGGAACGCGCCGCGGGGCTCCCCGAGCGGGTCAGCCTCGCGGCACACCCGGCCACCGCCGGCGTCCGCAACGAGACCGTCGTCTCCGCCGGGCTGCTCGGTCCCGAACTGGATGAGGCGCTGCGTCGGTGCGCCCGGGATCTCGACGCCTCGGTTGCCGCCATCCTCACCGCCGCATTCGCCGCGTTCCTCGCGCGCATGTCCGGCAGCGACGACATCGTCCTCAGTCTGCCGGTCACCGCACGGACGACGGCGCGCGTCCGGCACTCGGCCGGGATGGTCTCCAACATGTTGCCGCTGCGCGTGGACGGAATCTCCTCGGCGACGTGCGCCGACGTCGTCGCGGCGGTCAGCGCGGAGATCACCGCGGGTCTGCGCCATCAACGGTATCGATCCGAGGACATCAGGGCGGCAGCCGGTTTCGGTGATGCCCGCGGTACGTCGTTCGGACCGCTGGTCAACCTGTTGCTGTTCGACAAGCCGATCGTCATCGACGGCGCCCGCGTGCGCTATCACATGCTGTCCGCCGGTCTGGTCGAAGACCTGGTGATGAACGTCTTCGCGGCCGGCCCGGAGGCCCCGCTGGAAGTGGGTCTGCACGCGAACCCCACCCTGTACGGGTCGGCGGAACTCGAGGCACACCGCGGTCGCCTGCTCAACGTGCTCACACAGTTCGTCGCGCACCCGAACCGGCCTGTCACCGACCTCGACCTGCTGATGGCCGGGGAGTCGGCAACCCTGGATCACCTCGGTTCCGGCGGGCCGGCCGTCGGCGTGGTCGGTGAGCACGTGCTGGCCGCCTTCGATCGCCAGGTCGAGTCGACGCCGGACGCGGCCGCGGTGACGTTCGGCGACACCACCCTCACCTACCGCGAATTCGCGCGTGCCTGCGACACATTCGCGGACCGGTTCACGAGTCTGGGCGTCCGGCGCGGCGATCGCATCGTCGTGGCACTGGACCGCTCGATCGAGCAGGTGTGCGCCGTGTATGCCGCGATCGGGCTGGGTGCGGCCTACGTGCCGGTCGATCCGGCCGAACCGGAAGAGAGGCGGCAGGCGATCATCGCCGCGGTCGAACCCGCCCTGGTCGTCGACGCACACTTCGTCGCCGGTCTCGACTCCCCGCGTCGAGGTCCGACGGCACGGCCGCATCGGGAGACCCGAGTTCCGGCTGATCTGGCCGCCTACGTCATCTTCACGTCGGGATCGACCGGGACCCCCAAAGGTGTCGAGATCGGTCATCGGGCGATCGAGCAACGCCTCGGGTGGATGCAGCACGGTCACCCGATCGCCGCGGGGGACGGCGTGCTGTACAAGACGCCGGCGACCTTCGACGTGTCGGTCTGGGAGTTGCTGTGGCCGTTGCGCGTCGGGGCGCGGATGGTGATCGCGATGCCCGGCGGACACCGCGATCCCGCGTACCTCCGCGACCTCATCGCGCGCTCCGGCGTCACCGTCCTGCATTTCGTACCGTCCATGCTCGATGCCTATCTCGACGTGGTGCTCGGACCGGACCCCGGCGGTTCGACGACTCAGTCCGTCGACGACTTCGGCGGAACCGACACGATGGCGCACGAACGGCTCTCCCTACCCGACCACGTGCGCTGGGTGTTCACGTCGGGCGAGGCGCTGCCGGCCCGGCTCGCCCGGCGCGTACGGTCGACCACCCGTGCCGGACTGGTGAATCTGTACGGGCCGACCGAGGCCGCGATCGACGTGACCGCCCAGCGGGTCACGACGGATGGTCCCGCCGTTCCGATCGGACACCCGGTACCGGGGACCGAGGTGCGGGTCCTCGACGGCCGACTACATCCGGTTCCGGTCGGGGTCGCCGGCGAGTTGTATCTGGTGGGGCCGCAGCTGGCATCGTGCTACGTCGGTGCGCCGGGACTGACATCGGGCAGGTTCACGGCCGATCCGCGGGGGGACATGGGTGCCCGGATGTACCGCACCGGGGATCTGGTCCGATGGACTGCCGACGGTGAACTGGAGTATCTGGGACGAACCGATCAGCAGATCAAGATCCGGGGTCAGCGCGTGGAACCCGGCGAGGTCGAGGCGGTGATCGCCGCGATCCCGGGCGTCGACGCGGTAGCGGTCGTCGCCCGCCGCGATCTCGGGCCCGCACCCGTTCTCGTCGCCTATCTCCGTGCTCGCCGGGATGGGTCCGTGCCCGAATCCCGCGCCGATCATGATGCCGGTGACACCCGGCAACTGCTCGATGCCGACGCTGTGCGTGCGCACTGCCGACGGCGACTCCCCGGACACATGGTTCCGCCGGGGATTGTCTTCCTCGATGCGTTTCCCACCACCCGGTCGGGCAAGCTGGACACACGCGCGCTGCCGGTTCCCGTACTCGGCTCCGCCGCAACGAGTTTCCGGACGCCGCAGACCCCGGTCGAGCGGGCGATCGTGTCGCTGGTGGAGGAGGCGCTGGACCGTGAGGGGGTCAGCGTCTCGGACAATCTCTTCGCTTTGGGTGCGGATTCGTTGCTCGCCGCCCGGATGGTGGCCCGCGCACGTGTCGACCACGGGCTGGGGATCGCCCTGACCGACGTCTTCGACGCGGTCGACCTCGCCGATCTCGCGTCACGCGCCGTGGTCGTCCCGCAGTCCGACCCGTCCGCCGCGACCCGGTCGCAGCCACCGCGTCCGGCGCGAATCCCGCTGTCGCAGGCGCAGACCCGGTTGTGGTTCATCAACCGGATGTCGCCGGCCGAGTCAACCTATAACATGTCGGGCGCGCTGCGCCTGGCGCACGCGCTGGACGCCGATGCCATGAACCGGGCGGTCCGGGACGTCGTGGACCGGCACGAGATCCTGCGCACGGTGTTCCCGGTCGTCGACGGCGAACCCGAGCAGCGAATCCTGGACTCGCGCACGGCTGCCGATCTTCTGGCCGGCGGGACACATGTTGAACTCGTCGCCGGGAGCGCAGCGAGCGGGACACATGTCACTGTCGCCGGGAGCGCAGCGAGCGGGACACATGTGACCGACGCCGGAGACGATGTGGACAAGGCGATCTCCGCCATCACCGACGTCGGCTTCGACCTGGCCGAGGAGATCCCGTTCCGGTACCGCCTGCTGACAGGTCATCCGGATGGCGACATCGTCGTGCTGGTCCTTCATCACATCGCGGCCGACGGGCACTCGCTCCGGCCGCTGCTGCGAGATCTGATGACCGCGTACGACAGTCGGCGCGCGGGTGCGGAGCCGGATCTCGCGCCGTTGCCGATGCAGTACGCCGATGTCGCCGTCGAGCGCGCCGAGACGCTCGGAACGCCGGATGCGCCGTCGTCGGTTCTGGTCGAGGGCCTGGAGTTCTGGCGGGGGGAGTTGCGTGGCGCGCCGGATCTGCTGCAGTTGCCCACCGATCGGCCGCGTCCGCGGGTGATGTCGAGCAGCGGAGCGCATGTGGACACCGTGCTCGGGACGGGCCTGACCGCGGGGATCCGGCAGCTCGCGAGATCGTTGGCGGTCACCCCGTTCGCGGTGTTCCAGTCCGCCCTGGCGATCACCTTGGGTCGGCTGGCCGCCACCGACGACGTGAGTATCGGGACCGCGGTCGCCGGCCGCGACGATCCGGCGCTCGCCGACCTCGTCGGCATGTTCGTCAACACCGTCGTGCTGCGAACGACCCTGCAACCCGGGGACACCGTCGTCGACTTCGTCACCGCCGCGCATCGCCGCTGCGCGCGTGCGATGAGCCGCGCCGACGTCCCGTTCGAACGGGTCGTGGACGCTGTCGCGCCACACCGGTCGCCGTCGCACTCGCCGCTGTTCCAGGTCGCGCTGACGGTTCAACCCGATCAGTTGGCCGAGCTCGCCCGATGGGCCGGGTCCGCGGAGGTCCTCGATGCCCGGGTACCGTCCGCGAAGTACGACGTGACCGTGTCGGTCACCGACCGCACCGACCGTTACGACGTCGAATTCGCCTATGCAACCGACCTTTTCGACGACGCTACGGTGCGCGACATGGCGCGGCGGCTGGAGTTCGTCCTGGAGCAGATGGTGCACGAGCCGTCGCGGAGCATCGGTGCGATCGACCTGCTCCGCCCGGACGAGATGCGTACCCTGGCGGCGCCGGCCTGGGGATCGCGTCCCGAGCAGACCCTCGCAACCCTGCTGACGCGCGGTCTCGCGAGCGCCGACCCCGGCGCCCCTGCCCTGCTCGGGGAGAGCGCGGTCCGCTGGTCCGAGGTGACGACCACGACCAATCAGATCGCCCGCGTCCTGATCGAACGCGGCATCGGCCCAGGCGACGTCGTCGCGGTGAGCATCCCGCGCTCGCCCCGGTCGGTCCTGGCCGTACTGGGCGTGGCCATGAGCGGCGCCGCCTTCGTGATGATCGACTCCCGTCTGCCCGCCGCCCGCCGTTCGGCGATGCTCGCCGACAGCGGTGCGGTTCTGGTCATCACGGCGGATCCCGTCACCACGGACGGCGCCGGGTCCTCGGCGACCCGATCCACGGTCGCGCAGCTGGTTCTCGATGACCTCGAGGTGGATCTGGGCATCGCCGGACGGCCGACGAACCGGGTGGCCGACGCCGAGCGGGTACGGCCGATCGCCCTCGACGACGCGGCCTATCTCCAATTCACCTCCGGGTCCACCGGCCGGCCCAAGGCCGTCACGGTGACCAACGCCGGGTTCGCCGAACTGGTCGGTGAGCAGCAGCATCGCTTGGGCGCGGGCCCGGACTCGCGCATACTCCACGTCGCCGCACCGGGATTCGATGTCGCGGTCTGGGAGATCGTGTTCGCGGTGTGTTCGGGCGCCCAGCTGGCGATCAGCCCACCCGAGGTGTTCGCCGGTCCCGAGCTGGCGACCATCATCGCCCGTCACCGGGTCACCCACACGATCATGACGCCCACCGCGCTCGCCACTCTCGATCCTGCCGCGGTGCCCGAACTCTCGGTCGTGATGGTGGCGGGCGAGGCCTGCCCTCCGGAGTTGGTCGCGAGGTGGCATGCAGCCGGCCGCCCGCTGCTCAATCTCTACGGTCCCAGCGAGACCACCATCTGGGCCACCGCCTCCGCGCCCCTCCGGCCCGCGGAACCGGTCACGATCGGTGGGCCGATCGCCGGAGTCGGCGTCCGGGTCCTCGACGCCTGCCTGCGTCCGGTGCCGGACGGTGTCCTGGGTGAGCTGTACCTGTCGGGACGGGCACTCGGGCGCGGCTACCACGGTCGTCCCGGACTGACGGCGGGCCGGTTCGTCGCCGATCCGTTCGAGACCGGGGGGCGGATGTACCGCACCGGTGACCTCGTCACGCGCACACCGTCCGGCGACATCGTCTACCACGGGCGCAACGACTTCCAGATCAAGATCCGCGGCATGCGGGTCGAACCCGGCGAGGTCGACGGCGTGCTCGCAAGTCATCCCGACGTGGACATCGCGGTCACCGTCGGAACGACGACTCCCGCTGGGGACACGGTGCTGGTGTCGTATGTGACCGCCCCTGCCGACCGGGTCCCCGCACCCGAGCACATCCTCGACCACGCCGCCGCCCGCCTGCCGTCGCACCTCGTACCGCACACCGTGGTGGTGCTCGACGAGTTGCCGATGACCCGGACCGGCAAGGTCGACCGCCGCGCCCTGCCCGCGGTGGAGATCTCGCCCGCACGTGAATATGTCGGCCCCCGCAGCCGGCTCGAGGGCGTCGTGGCCCAGATCTTCGCCGACGTGCTCGGTCTGCGGGAGGTCAGTGTGTACGACGGGTTCTTCGAACTCGGCGGGAGCTCGCTGTCGGCGACCAAGGTCGCCTATCGCGTCGAACAGCATGTCGGACGCCGCGTGCCGATGTCGCTGCTCTTCGAGAACCCGACCGTCGCGGACTTCGTGGCGGCGGTGGCGACGGCAGACCGGGCGGTCTCGGGACGCATGCTGACGCCGCGCGAACGCACTCATGTCGTCGACCTCACGGGAGTGCAACGCGGCCTGTGGTCGATCAATCAGACCGATCCGGCCTCGCCTGCCTACAACGTCGGCCTGACCCTGGAACTCGACGGCCGGCTCGACGTCCCGGCCCTCACGGGCGCGGTGGGTGACCTCGTCGCGCGGCACGAGTCGCTGCGCACCCGTTACCCGCTGCACGACGGCACACCGGTGCAACTCATCATTCCCGCTGCGGATGCGGTGCACGCGTTGCGGATTCCGCTCGTCGATCTCGCCGGTGACCGGCCCGACATGCCCGCCGAGGACAGGTTGGGCGCCGAGGTCGCCGCTGTCGTCGGAGCTGGTTTCGACCTGACCGGCCCCCCGGCGGTCCGCGCGACGATCCTGCGGGTGAGCCCGGACCGGCACGTGCTGGTGTTCGTCGTCCACCACATCAACGCCGACGGTGGGTCGCTCGGCCCGCTGGCCCGCGACCTCGCCGAGTTCTACTCCGCCCGCATCTCGGGGCGAGCCGGATCGAGAAGTGCGGTGGGGCAGCGCGTGCAGTTCGCCGACTATGCGATCTGGCACGCCGAGCGCCTGCAGACCACGCGGCCCGACGGGGAGACGGAACGGCAGCGTCAACTGCGGTACTGGGGGCAGCGTCTGGATCGGGCGGGGGAGCCGGCGACGATCCCGACCGACCGGCCCCGGCCCGTGGAGCCCCGCCATGTGGGCGGAGTCGTCGATCTCGACATCCCGTCGTCGACCGCGACGATGCTCCGTCAGATGGCGCGGGTGGGCAACACGACGCAGTTCGCCGTCCTGCACGCGGCGATCGCGGTCCTGATCGGGCGGTTGTCGGGAAGCGACGACATCGTCATCGGCACACCGTTCGCCGGTCGTGATGATCCCGCCCTGACTGACATGGTGGGGATGCTCGCGACCACGGTGCCCCTGCGTACGCGGCTTCGCCTCGACGAGCCGTTCGCGGAGCTCTTGCGACGGGTGCACACCGATGATTTCGCCGACCTGGGTCACACCGACGTGTCCTTCGACGAGATCGTCGATCATCTCGCCCGGACCGACCGTACGTCGGTCCGCCGCGGACGCCGCAACCCGTTGTTCTCGGTGATGCTCTCGTACCAGAATCTCGAGTTCCCGGACATCGAACTCGACGGGCTGCATGTCCGGCCGCGTCTGCCCGAGTCCTTTCCCGCCAAGGTGGACCTCGAGGTCATGCTCTACCCGGGCGACCCCGACGGCGTCGACCGGAACGGCGCGTTGGGCGGGCAGATCGCCTTCGATACCGATCTCTTCGACCCCGGCACGGTGGCCCTGTTCGCCGAGAGATTCCGAAATCTGTTGGCCGACATCGTGTCACGGCCGGACACTGCGATCGGGGATCTCGCCGTCTGGGCGGAGCAGAACGCGCCGGATGTGCGCGGAACCGATGCCGTTCGGCCGCTGCACGAGCTGGTGTCGGAGGTCGCGGCCGTCGCGCCCGACACGGTCATCGGCGTCGCGGGGGCGCCACAGGTGACCTTTGCCGATCTCGAGGCAACCGCGGTCGCCATGTCGATGTCGATTCCCGACGAAGACCCGGCGGAGGCGTTGACGATCGCCGTGGCGACGCTCCTCGCCGACGCCGACCGGTCCATCGACGAGGTCTTCGAGAGTGTGCGGTCCGCCGCCGATGCCGTGGTGCACGGTCACACGGGCGCCGGATCGGGCGCGGTCCAGCGAAATCGAGTGGAACCCGCGTGACGTCGGACACCTCGATTCCCCGCACCTCGACGGGGCATGCCCAGCCGTCGCTGCGCCGCCCGTCCGCGCTTCGGCTGCTGGCGCTCGCCGCCGCCCATGCGGGCGACGACGAGGCGATGTCCGGGGCGGCCGGCCCGGTGACCTTCCGTGCTCTGCACCGCCGGGTCTCGGCCTCGGCGATCACCCTGGCGGAGCGGGGCGTCGCGCCCGACGCCGCCCTCCGCGCGACGGTGACGGCGCTGATGCCGCGCGCGGGGCTGAGCGGATCGCAACTGGCTACCGCCGCGGCCGGAATCGTCGATGAACTCGACCGGCGGATCACCGAGATCCTGGGCCTCGGTGACCGCGAGTCGCTGCCGGGGCTCTTCCGGATCGCCGCACGACGACGTGCCGACGCCGTCGCTCTCGCCGACCTCGACGGGGCGTCGCTCACCTACCGGGAACTCGACGAGCGCTCCGAACGGATGGCGCACGCCCTCGTCGATCGTGGTGCGGGTCCCGAAACACTCGTGGGGGTCGCGCTCCCGCGCTCGGTGGACCTCATCGTGGCGTTGCTCGCGGTTCTCAAGACCGGTGCCGCCTATCTACCCCTCGACCGGACACATCCGGTCGCGCGCCTGCGCGGGATCGTCGAGGACGCGTCGCCGGTCGCCGTCGTGGCCGACGCCGAGACGGCCGGAGCCTGGGCTGCGATGCCCGCGCCGCTGTGCACGCCGCAGGACCTGTTGGCGCAGTACGACATCGATGCCCGGTCGGTCTCGACCCCACCGCTGCCGGAGCACGTGACCGCCCAGTCGAGCGCCTACGTGATGTACACCTCCGGTTCCACCGGGCGCCCCAAAGGAGTTGTCGTCACCCACGACAACGTGGTGTCGCTGCTCGATGCGCTCGACGCCGTCGTGGAGAGTTCGCCCGACGACGTGTGGTCGATGTTCCACTCCTACGCGTTCGACGTCTCGGTCGGCGAGATCTGGGCCGCACTGCGCGCCGGCGGTCGTCTCCTCGTGCTCGACCACGCGACGACCCGCGCCCCGGACGACGTGGTCGAGGCGTTCGACCGACACGGGGTCACGATCGTCAACTTCACCCCGTCGTCGTTCTATCAGTTCGCGGCGGTCGTCCGCCCACCCCTCGGCCGTCGATTGCCCGACTCCGTTCGGCGCCTGCACTTCTCGGGCGAACTCCTCGACTACGAGCATGTCCGGACATGGCAGACCGACCGGGCGGCCGACGGGTCGGCGACCCGTCCCGGCGCCGATGTCGCGGGCCCGCAACTGAACAACATGTACGGTCCCACCGAGACCACCGTCTACATGACCCGTCGGGAACTGACGCGCGCATTCGTCGACCGGGCAACCGCCTCCGACATCGGGACCCCGCTGCTCGGTTCGCGGGTGTACGTCCTCGACGGTCGGCTCGCCCCCGTGCCCGACGGCGTGCCCGGTGAACTGTACGTCGCGGGCGCCCAGGTCACCCGCGGGTTCCTGAACCGGCACGGTCAGACGTCCACACGGTACGTCGCCGACCCGTTCGGACCGCCGGGCGGTCGGATGTACCGGACCGGCGACGTCGGGATGTCCCGCAACGGGTCCATCGAATTCGTGGGACGACGCGATGGCCAGGTGAAACTCCGCGGCTTCCGGATCGAGCTGGGAGAGGTCGAGTCGGCGATGTCGGCGCTCGACGGCGTCGACGCGGCGGGGGCGGACATCCGTACGCTCGGCGACACCGAGCATCTGGTCGGCTACCTCGTCGCCGCGGGCGGCGCCGCTTCGGCGGCGGATGACGCAGTCGGGCTGTCGGATAGCGAGATCCGCACGCGCCTGGCGACCGCGGTGCCCGAGTACATGGTGCCCACCCGGTTCGTCCGGCTACCCCGACTGCCGCTCACCGTGAACGGCAAGCTCGATCGCGGCGCGCTGCCCGATCCGGGGTCCGGCGATGGCCCGGAGGCCGAGCCGCCCGCCGGCGCGACCGAGGAGGCCCTGGCCGCACTGGTCGCCGAGATCTTGGGCGTGAGCGACGTCGGGGTCACCACGTCGTTGTTCGATCTCGGTGGCAACTCGCTCACCGCTACCCGGGTGGCCGCCCGGGCAGCCGAGCATTTCGGCACGACGGTCTCCGCGCGAGAAGTGTTCGCCGATCCGACGGTCCGGGGTCTGGGAGCGGTCATCGACGGACGCGACCACGACGGAAGCGGGGGAGCTGATCGCCGGGTGCCCCTGCGCCGAGTGGGCCGCGACGGGGTGCTCCCGTTGTCGCCCGCACAGCGTCGAATCTGGTTTCTGGAGACGCTGGATCCGGGCGGGGCCGGGTATCTCATCCCGGCCGTGCTCCGCCTCGATGCCGCATCGGGTTCGGGTCCGGAGGCGGCGGATGACCGGTCCCCGGACCCTGCGGTCGTCGCCGCGGCTCTCGCGGATCTGCTTGCGCGACATGAGGTGTTGCGCACTCGATTCGTATCGGTGGACGGCGTTCCCGAGCAGGTCATCGCGCCCGCGGGAGACCCTCGACACGACGTCCGGGTGACACCCCCGATCGACATGCGCGGCGCCGGCGAGGGCGACGTCACGGCCACCATCGCCGAGATCACCAGTCGTGGTTTCGATCTCGAAGCCGGTGCGCCTGTTCGGGCGCGCCTGATCCGCGTCGCCGACGACGCCGTGATCCTGGTCCTGGTGGTGCACCACATCATCAGCGACGGTGGCTCGGTCGCGCCGATGGTCACCGACTTCGTCACCGCATACGAGGCGCGCGCGGCCGGCCGCGAACCCAGCTGGGCGCCCCTGCCGGTCCAGTACGTCGACTACTCGGTGTGGCAGCACCTTCGGCTCGGGGACGCCGGCGACCCCACGTCTCTCGCAGCACGTCAGCTCGACCACTGGCGAACCCGTCTCGCCGGGGTGCCGGCACTCATCGAGTTGCCGGTGGACCGGCCGCGCACCGCGGTCCGGGACGACTCGGGTGCCGAGCTGTCGGCGACGTTCGACGCCGCCACCTGGAACGCTCTGGGAGACCTCGCCGGTCGGCACGGCGCGACGATGTTCATGGCCGTCCACGCCCTGCTCGCGGTCACTCTTGTCCGGTCCGGCGCCGACGAGGACGTCGTCATCGGGACCCCGGTCGCGGGTCGGGGCGAGCGCGATCTGGACCCATTGATCGGGATGTTCGTTAACACGCTGGCGCTGCGCAGCCGGGTGCGTCGCGCGGCCTCGTTCACCGATCTGCTGGACGACATCCGCGAGATCGACGTGACCGCACTCGATCACGCCGACCTGCCGTTCGAGACTGTCGTCGACGAGGTCGTCGCGGTACGCGACACCGCGCACCCGCCGCTGGTCCAGGTCGCTCTGGCATTCCAGAACGCCGCACGGCCGACCGTCGAGTTGCCGGGGCTCGTCGTCTCCGAGATCGAGGCCCCGGTCACCACCGCGAAGGTCGACCTGCAGATCACGGTCCTCGACGAGCCGGGCCGCAGCCCGGCCGACGACACGCGCGTGATCGTCACCTATGCCACCGCCCTCTTCGACGCCGGCACGGTGGACGCGTTCGTCCGTCGGATGACCGCCATCGCGCGAGCGGTGGTGGACGAGCCGCACACGCCGGTCGGCGACCTGTCCACCGGAGACGATCACTTGGATGCGGTGATCGCGGCACCGGGTCTCGCGTCGGCGAGGTCGACGCTCGCCGACCTGCTGGACGCCGCGATCGCCGTGAATCCCGACGGCATCGCGGTCACCGAGAACGGGCAGCACCTGACGTACACCGAGCTCGACCTCCGTACGCGCCGGCTGGCCGACGTACTCCGTGCGCGTGGCGCCGGGCCGGACGCCGTGATCGCCCTCGCCACACCGAGATCTCTCGAAGGCACGGTCGGGTTCTGGGCGATCGCGCGCACGGGCGCGGCGGTGGCGCCCGTCGACCCCGGCCTGCCCGGGGAGCGCCTGCGCTACATGCTGGACACCGTCGACGCGCGTCTCGGGGTCACCTCGTCCGAGGTCGTCGCCGGGCTGCGACCGGCGGCTGCGGCGGTGGACTGGGTTGTCGCCGAACAGCCCGGCGATCCGGACGAGACCGGAGTCGCGTCCGCCCGACGTCCGCGCCCCGACGAGACGGCCTATGTCATCTTCACGTCCGGCTCGACCGGCCGGCCGAAAGGCGTCGCGGTCACCCACCGCGGGCTTGCCGATCTGATCGCCGATGCCCGTGCGAGATTCGGGCTCACGCCGGCGGCGCGCGTACTCCGCTTCGCGGCACCGGGTTTCGACGCCGCGGTGTTCGAGACGCTGGTCGCGGTGGCGGCCGCGTCGACCATGGTCGTGGTGCCCGGCGGGGTCACGGGCGGCACCGAACTCGCGGCGATCCTGCGGCGGGAGCGTATCACCCACGCGACGATCACCCCGACCGCCCTCGCCACGGTGTCCGAGGCGGTCACCGGATCGGGCGCGGCGACCGGCACCGGGTTCCCCGATCTCGAGGTCATCTCCGTCGCCGGTGACGTCTGTTCGCCGGAACTGGTCCGGGCCTGGTCCGCCGGTCGCTCGATGCACAATCTCTACGGTCCCACCGAGACCACCATCTGGGCGACGTCGTCGGCACCGATGCGGCCCGACTCCGCGGTCACCATCGGTGGTCCGATCGCCGGTGTCACCGCCGCAGTTCTCGATCCCCGCCTGCATCCCGTTCCCGCCGGCGTGGCCGGGGAACTGTATCTGGCGGGTTCCGCCCTCGCCGCCGGCTACGTCGGCCGGACCGCGTTGACCGCCGAGCGCTTCGTCGCGGCACCGTTCGGCGCGCCGGGCGAGCGGATGTACCGGACCGGTGATCTCGTACGATGGCGCCGACGGAGCGGCCGCTGGACGCTGGACTTCCTGGGCCGCAGCGACTTCCAGGTCAAGATCCGGGGTTTCCGGATCGAGCTCGGTGAGATCGACGCCGTTCTCGGCGAGCACCCCGGGGTGGACTTCTCGACGACCGCCGGAATCGAGCACCCGACCTCGGGTGAGACGGTCCTCGTGTCCTGGGTCCATGGTGTCGCCGGCGCTGCGCCCGACACCGCAGACGTCGCGACCCACGCGGCTCGACGGCTCCCCGCCCACATGGTGCCCACCGTGATCGTGCCGATCGACGACATCCCGCTGACGGCCACCGGAAAGCTCGACAGCAGGGCGTTGCCCACACCGCGTTTCGGTGGACACGTCCACGTCCGGCCGTCGACGGCAACCGAGCAGGCGGTCGCTGCGGTCTACGCCGAGGTCCTCGGACTCGATGCCGCGGAGGAGGTGTCGGCCGAGGCGTCGTTCTTCGATCTCGGCGGCACCTCGCTGTCGGCGACCCGGGTGGTGGCCCGCCTGGGTGGCTCGCTCGGTGTGGAGATCGGAGTCCGCGCGCTGTTCGAGACGCCGACGGTCCGGGCGCTGGCCGCCGCCGTCGATGCGGGGGAACACGGTCGCGGTGCCGATCTGCCCGCGCTCGAGGCGATCCGCCGGCCCGACCCGGTACCCGTCTCGTACGCCCAGCGCCGGATGTGGTTCCTCAACCAGTTCGATCCGCACTCTGCCGCCTACGTGATCCCCATCGTGGTCCGTCTGCGCGGGGACCTCGACGTGTCCGCGATGCGGACGGCGATCCTCGACGTCGTCGACCGCCACGAGGTGCTGCGCACGATCTACCCGACGACGACGCCCGACGGCGACACCGGCGCGGAATCCATCGCGGCCGGGTCCGCGTCGGCCGAAACGGGCGCTCGCGCCGTCGGTGTCGAACCCGTGGCGCATGCACCCACCGACTGGGCCGGGCGCATCAAGATCGGGCACACCGTGGTCCCGCCGCGGGCCGTCGCATCATCCGGCGAGGTCGTCGACCAGGAGATCCAGGAACTCGTCACGACCACGTTCGACGTGACGACGGACCTACCGGTGCGGGTGCGCGTCATCACCGCGTCGGCGGATCACCACGTACTCGTCATCGCGCTGCACCACATCGCCGCCGACGGTGAGTCGGCACCGGTGCTGGCGGCCGAGATCGCGCGGGCGTACGCGGCCAGGCGGTCGGGCCGCGCGCCGGACTGGCCGGCCCTGCGCTTCCAGTACGCGGATTACGCGGTGTGGCAACGACATCGGCTCGGTGACCCCGCGGACGCCGACTCCCTGATCGCGCGCCAGTTGCGGTTCTGGGTCGAGCGGTTGACCGGTCTGCCCGACATCCTCCCGCTGCCGATCGATCGCCCGCGCCCCGCCGAAAGCGACGGACGCGCGGCCACGGTGCGGTGGTCGCTGCCCGCGGCCGTCGTGTCGCGACTGCGCCGACGCGCCGCAGCCCGCCGTGCCACCCTGTTCATGGTCGCGCACACGGCCACCGCCGCGGTCCTCGCGCGCCTGACGTCGACGAACCGGATCGCCGTGGCCACGCCCGTCGCAGGACGAGGCCGACGCGAGATCGACCAGCTGATCGGCATGTTCGTCAACACCGTCATCCTGTCGGTCGACGTCGAGCCGCACGTCACCGTCGGCGCGTTGCTCGAGCAGGTCAAGAACGCCGACCTCGCGGCGTTCGACAACGCCGACGTGCCGTTCGAGCGGGTGATCGACGCGGTGAACCCGCAGCGCATCGAGAACGTGGAGCCGCTCGCCCAGGTGCTGCTCGTCCACTCCACGAGCGGCAGACCCGCGTTCGGCACACTGGCCGGTCTCGACACCGAGTTCGTCGAGATCGAGGACACCGCCGCGAAATTCGACCTCACCATCGGTTTCCGCGAAACCGCCGACGGTGGGCTGACCGGCTCGATCGCCTATGCCACTGTGCTGTTCGACCCGGCGACCGCGGAGATGATCTCCGCGGCGTTGTCCGCGACACTCAGCTCGCTCGCCGACGACGCCGACCTGCCGGTCGCCGACGTCCCGATCCTCACCGCAGCTGAAGCTGATGCGCAACAGCAGCTCTCGGTCGGTCCCGCGGTCGTCCTGCCCGCCCTCACGATCCCGGCGGCGATCACGGCCGCCAGCCAGCTGCGGTTGCCGGAGGCAGTCGCGGTGCGTTTCGGGGACCGCACTCTCACCCAGCGCGAGTTCGCGGCGCGGGTGGCCACCCTCGCGCGGGAACTCATCGCGCTCGGGATCGGCCCGGAGGACTGCGTCGCGGTGTGCATGCCGCGGTCGATCGAACTGGTCATCGCGGTCCATGCGGTACTCGCCGCCGGCGGTCAGTACATACCGGTGGCACCCGACGCTCCCTCCGACCGCGTTCGCCACATGGTCGACACCGCGCACGCGAGGATCGCGCTGATCTGCGACGACCGGGCGCCCGCGGCGCAAGTTGTCGCCCGCGCGATCGTTGTGGACGCCGCGAACCCGGTCGACCTCGACACCGTCCCGGTCGCCGCCGACGAACGTCTGTCGATACTGCGCCCCGACCACGCGGCGTACACCATCTTCACGTCGGGGTCCACCGGCCGACCCAAGGGCGTCACGGTGTCCCATCGCGCCGTACTCAACCGATTGCGATGGGGAGTCGACGAATTCGGGATCGGACCGCACGACTCGATCCTCCTGAAGACGCCCTTCACCTTCGACGTGTCGGTGCCCGAACTGCTGACCCCGGCGCTGACCGGCGCCCGGTTGGTCATCGCGCCCGACGACGCCCATCTCGATCCGCATTCGATGGCTCGGCTGATCGACGCCGAGCAGATCACCACGGTGCACTTCGTACCGTCACTGCTCGCCGTCTTCATCGACGAAATCCGGCCCGCTCGCTCCGCTCCCGACGCCGGTGACATTTGGCCCGCTCGCTCCGCTCCCGGCGCCGGTGACATTCGGCCCGCTCGCTCCGCTCCCGGCGCCGGTGACATTCGGCACGATGCGAGTTCGCTCCTGCCGAGCCTGCGACACCTCTACTGTTCCGGTGAGGCCCTGCCACCGGGGACGCTGCGGGCGACGCGCGCCGCACTCCCACACGTACGCGTCTCCAACCTGTTCGGTCCTACCGAAGCCGCCGTCGAGGTCGCCGTCGCGACTCCAGACCCCGGCGCCGACGTGGTGCCCATCGGGCGGCCGGTGTGGAACACCCAGACGTTCGTCTTCGACGCACGGTTACGTCCCGTGCCGGCGGGCGTCACCGGCGAGTTGTATCTGGGAGGCGTCCAGCTCGCCCGCGGATATGCGGCGCGGCCGGACCTCACCGCCGAACGCTTCGTCGCCGATCCCGCAGGCGGCGGCCGACGCCTGTACCGCACCGGCGACCTCGTCCGGCGTAACCGTGCGGGCGACCTGGAGTATCTGGGACGCAGGGACTTCCAGGTCAAACTCCGCGGACAGCGAATCGAACTCGGTGAGATCGAGGCGGTCCTGTCCGGCATCGACGGCGTACGCCAGGCCGTGGTCACCGTCGCGAGCGCCCCGGGCGGTTCGGACCACCTGGTGGGATATCTCATCGGACCCGGCGGCGGTGGACCGGACGGGGACGAGTTCATCGCACGCGCGCGGGAGGCGGTGACCGCGTCGTTGCCGGTGTACATGCGGCCGACACTGTGGGTGCCGCTGACCGAAGCGCCGCTCGGCAGCACCGGCAAACTGGACCGGAAATCGCTGCCGGCGCCGCGCTTCGACCCGTTGTCGGAAGCCGTCCACGCCGACGCCGCACCCGCCGACGACGCGGAACGGACCGTCGCCGCACCCGCCGACGACGCGGAACGGACCGTCGCCGCAATCGTTGCATCACTCCTCGGGGTCGAGGACGTCCCGGTGACCCGGTCGTTCTTCGAACTCGGCGGGGACTCCATCGCATCCATCCGCCTCACGTCGATGCTGCGCGCCGCGGGGCTCCATCTGACCCCGCGCGATGTGTTCGCGGCGTCGACCATCCGTGAGCTGGCCCGTCGTGCACAGACGGAGGCGATCCGGAAACTCGACGAAATACCGGGCGGGGCAGTCGGTCCGGTTGGGATGACCCCGGGCCTGGCGTGGATGCTCGACCTCGCCGACGACCCGGACGATCTCGCGGACTTCTCGCAGAGCACGGTGCTCGCGCTGCCGGTCGAGGCGGACGAGGCCGCCGTCCGCGCGGTGGTGACCGCGGTCGTCGCGGCCCATCCGATGCTGACGGCATCGCTGCGGACCGACTCCGTCGGGGGTCCGGTCGTCGTGGCGGGCGACGGCGACCCGGGTGACATCACGGTCGAGATCCTCGACCGCTCGGACATCTCGACATCGAGCCGGCCATCGACGCCGGCGCGCTCCGTCGACAGCGCCATCCGGGCAGCCCATGCGCGCGCCCTCGCGACCTTGTCGCCGGCCGACGGACGACTGGTCGCGGCGATCGGCGTCCGCTTCGCCGACGGCACCGGCCGACTCGTCGTCGCCGCCCATCATCTCGGCGTCGACGCCGTGTCGTGGCCGACCATCTTGGCGGGTCTGGGACGCGCGTGGTGGCAGTACCGCAACGGGGAGACGCCGGGCCTCGCGGCCTCGGGTACCTCGTTCCGGCGCTGGTCGGGTGTGCTGGCGGGACTCGCCGATCGCGCAGAGGAGATCGAGTGGTGGTCGCGCCAGCTGCCGCCGACCCCGGCGGAGTGGGAGACCGACCGGGCCCGGGACCGTCTCGCGACCACGATCTCGGTGTCCCGCACCGTCGGAGCCGTTCTGGCAGAGCGGGTCTTGGGCACGGTCACCGAGACGTTCGGTGCGCGCCCGGACACCGTGGTGGCCGCGGCCGTGGCATTCGCGCTGCGGGATCCGGTCACGGCGTCCGGTCCGGTGTCGATGGTGATCGAGAACCACGGCCGCGAAGAGGGCATCGCACCCGGCGCCGACCTGACCGAGACGGTCGGATGGTTCACCTCGTTCGTACCCGTGAGCGTCAACGTCCCCGGGCCGGTGGAGGCGACCGCCCCGGCAGCACGAGGTGAGGCCGCCGCGGAGGCCACCCCCGGTCATCGTCTGGCGACGATGGTCAAGGCGCTCAAGGACACTCAGTCGCGAATGCCGGACAACGGCATCGCGTTCGGGCCGCTGCGATGGCTGCGTCCCGGCTCGCCGCTGCGAAACCGGCCCCTCCCGCCGATCACGGTCAATTACCTGGGTCTGCTAGGGGGCGGAGACATCGACGACACCGATTCGACGGCAACGGATTTCGTGCCGATCGGTGACGCGCCGCCGCTTCCGCCGTCGGTTCGGGGAGACATGATCGCGTTGGCGGCGCTGACCGTGACGGCCGCCTCGGTGGCGACCGCGGGTGGTCGGGAGTTGCGAGTGGACCTCACGGCACCCGAGGGGTTGTTCGACGAGCCCGCGCTGGGCGGGATCGCCGATCGCTGGGAATCTGCACTGTCCTCGCTCGCCGCGTATGTGGATGCCGTGGGCGACCCGGGTCCGAGCGAGACCGACGTGATCGGCGGGCTCGACCAGACGGACATCGACCACGTGCTCGCCACCCGGACACGCGCAGCACGGACGCGCGGTCGCTACGCGATCTGGCCGCCGACGCCGCTCCAACAGGGGCTCTTCTACGAAGCCCAGCGGCTGGTCGGCGTCGATCCCTATGTGACCCAGTCGGTCATCGAGTTCGACGGAGCTCACCCCGCCGACATGCTCCTGCCGGCCGTCCGTGAGCTGTTGACCAGGCAACGTGTACTGCGCTCGGGGTTCACCCGCACGCCGTCGGGTCGACTGGTCGTGGTGGTACCCCCGGCCGATCATCCCGCGGTGACCGAGCCCGACTTCCGCGGCGTGGACCTCACCGGTCTGAGCATGGCCGACGCGGCCTCGCGGATCGTGCAGATCGCCGACGAGGACCTACGACGCCCGTTTGTCCTGGACGACCCGCCGCTCATCCGGTTCTCCGCGGTGTCCCACGACACGGTGACGGGCCCCGCGTGCACACTGGTCATCACCGCACACCACATCATCCTGGACGGATGGTCGGGGCCGATTCTCGTCGCCGACCTCCTCGCGGCCCACCTCGGACGCCCGGCGATCACGCCGGCACGTGACTTCGAGTCCTACCTCGATTGGCTCGACCGACGCGACGCCGCGACCGCGATCACCGCCTGGCGCGAGCATCTCGCCGACATCGTTCCGACGCTGGTCCGTCCACAGGTGCACCCCGGTGCCGACCGCGAGCCCCGGCGGCACGAGGTGACGGCGCGGGTGTCCGCGACCACCCGGGCCGCCCTCGAACGGACGGTGCGGACGCTGGGCACGACGACGAGCACCGTGCTGAATGCGGCATGGTCGATCGTGTTGTCCCGCTTCACCGGCGAGCAACGAGTCGTCTTCGGTGAGACGGTGTCGGGGCGGCCCGCCGACCTCGACGGTGCCGACGGCATGATCGGCCTGTTCATCAACACCGTGCCGGTCGTTGCCGACGTCGCACCGGGTCGATCGCCGGCCGCTCTCATCGGTGAACTGCACCATGCCCGCGCCCGCATGCTCGACCACCAGTTCGTCGGACTCGGCGACATCACCGCGGCGACCGGCCACCCGCGCCTGTTCGACACCCTCGTGGTCTTCGAGTCGTATCCGGTCGACGTGGACACGGTCGTGGCGGGGTCGCGGACCTCGGGTCTCGAGATCCGCGACGTGAGCACGTCCGACGCCACGCACTATCCGCTCGCGCTCATCGCCGCACCGGAGGGCGACGACCTCTGCCTCACGGTCAAGACGGATCTGTCCGTCGTCGGCGAGGGTGTCGCCGAGACGGTCGCCGCCATGCTGACCGACCTGCTCGACGCGGTGATCGACGACCCGTCCCTGCCGGTGGCCGCGCTCGACCCGATGCCGACTGCCCTGCGCCCGACGGTCGAGGGTTGGTCGCGTGGTGTGGAGGTGGGGTTGGGGTGGTCGGGTCGTTCGGTGGGGTCGGTGGTTGCTGAGCGGGTGGGGTTGTCGGTGGGTTCGGTGGCGGTGCGGGTGGGTGGTCGGGTGGTGTCGTATGGGGAGTTCGGTGGGTTGGTGGGGGGTGTTGCGCGGGAGTTGTCGGGGTTGGGTGTGGGTGTGGATTCGGCTGTGGGTGTGGTGATGTCGCGGTCGTTGGAGTTGTTGGTGGCGGTGCATGCGGTGGTGGCTGTGGGTGGTCGGTATGTGCCGGTGGAGGTGGATGCGCCTGCGGAGCGGGTGGGGTTCATGTTGTCGACGGCGGGTGTGGGTGTGGTGTTGGTGCGGGCGGGGGATGTGGGTGGGGGGAGTGTTGTTTCGGGGGTTGGGGGTGTGCGGCGTGTTGTGGTGGATTGTGGTGAGGGGGTGGGTGTTTCGGTTGATGGTGTGGTGGTTGGTGAGGGGTTGGGTGTGGGTTTGTTGGGTGAGGTGGTGTCGGGTGTGGGGGAGGTGCCGGGTGGTGCGGGTGTGTACACGTTGTTCACGTCTGGGTCGACGGGTCGGCCGAAGGGTGTGACGGTGTCGCAGGCTGCGGTGGTGAATCGGTTGGGGTGGATGCAGTCGTTGTTCGGGTTGCAGGGGCGGGATGTGGTGTTGTGGAAGACGCCGGTGTCGTTTGATGTGTCGGTGTGGGAGTTGTTCTGGCCGTTGATGGTTGGTGCTTCGGTGGTGGTGGCGGAGCCGGGTGGTCATCGGGATCCGTGGTATGTGGCGTCGGTGGTGGAGCGGTTCGGGGTGTCGGTGTGTCATTTTGTGCCGTCGATGTTGTCGGTGTTTGTGGATGCTCTCGGGGAGTCGGTGCCGCAGGAGTCGGTGCTGCAGGGTTCGGGGTTGGGGTCGTTGCGTCAGGTGTTTTGTTCGGGTGAGGCGTTGGGTGTGGGTGCGGTGGAGGGGTTGCGGGGGTTGGTGCCGGGGGTGCGGGTGGTGAATTTGTATGGGCCGACTGAGGCGGCGGTGGATGTGACGTCGTATGTGGTGTCGGGTGGTGAGGTGGTGGTGCCGATTGGTCGGGCGGTGCCGAATGTGTCGGTGTGGGTGTTGGATTCGCGGTTGCGTCCGGTGCCGGTGGGTGTGGTGGGTGAGTTGTA
The DNA here is from genome assembly GCF_023078355.1 of Gordonia hongkongensis. Classification (NCBI taxonomy): domain Bacteria; kingdom Bacillati; phylum Actinomycetota; class Actinomycetes; order Mycobacteriales; family Gordoniaceae; genus Gordonia; species Gordonia hongkongensis. The sequence continues at coordinate 3,128,968 of NZ_CP095552.1, read as the reverse complement.
TCTGGGTGGTGTGCAGGTGGCGCGGGGGTATGCGTCGCGGGCGGGGTTGACTGCGGAGCGGTTTGTGGCGGATCCGTTTGGTGGGGTGGGTGTGCGGTTGTATCGGACGGGTGATCGGGTGCGGTGGAGTGGTGTGGGTGAGTTGGAGTATGTGGGTCGTGTTGATTTTCAGGTGAAGTTGCGGGGGCAGCGGATCGAGTTGGGGGAGATCGAAACCGTCCTCGCGAGCGCCGACGACGTGGTCTCGGCAGTCGCGGTGGTGCACGACGACCGGTTGGTCGCGTACGTCACCGGACCCGACGAGTCGGCGGTGTCGCGGCTACGAGACCATGCCGCCCGCAGGCTCGCGTCGTACATGGTTCCCGACACCGTCATGGTGCTCGACGCGTTGCCGCTGAACACCGCGGGCAAGGTCGACCGAAAAGCCCTGCCCGCACCGGATCTCTTCTCCACTCGACGGGTGGAACCGGACACGGACACCGAGCGCGCGATCGCCGGCATGGTCGTCGAGGTGCTCGGCCGTGGTGGGGACGCCACGGCGATCTCGGTGACGGACAGCTTCTTCGAGATCGGCGGACATTCACTGTCGGCCACTCGGGTGGCGGCGCGGGTCGCTCACGTGTTCGGTGTGCCGTTCGGCGTTCGTGAACTCTTCGATGCACCGAGCGTGCGCGCGATGGCTGCTCTCGTCGACGCGACCCGTCGCACCGACAGCGGTTCACCCGCCGGGACAGCAGACCTCGGTTCGATCCCGCGTCCTGCCCGCCTCCCGTTGTCGCCGGCGCAGCAACGCATGTGGTTCATCAACCAGTTCGATCCCGGGTCATCGGCCTACAACATCCCGTTCGCCCTACGGGTGCGTGGTCGTCTCGACGTCGTCGCCTTGCGCGCGGCACTCGCCGATGTGATCGACCGGCACGAGGTGCTGAGGACGCGTTACCCACAGGGCCCGGATGGCCGACCGTGGCAGGACATCGCAGCGGCTGACGACGTCACCGTCGATCAGTGGTGGCGGACCGCCGGGGTGGAGACGCTGTCCGCGGAACCGTTCGACGTCACCCGCGACCTCCCGATCCGTGCGGGCATCCTCCGAGCCAACGACCACGGTGCCGACGACCGCGGTGCCGACGACCGCGGTGCCGACGACCGCGGTGCACACGACCACGTGCTGGTCGTCGTGCTGCACCACATCGCCGCCGACGGCGAGTCACTGGCGCCCCTGGTCGACGATCTCCTGCACGCGTACCGGTCCCGCGTCGAGGGTCGCGCGCCTGTCCGTCCTCCGCTCTCGGTGCACTACGCGGACGTCGCGCTCTGGCAGGAGCGCGCCCTGGGCTCGATCGACGATCCGGACTCCGAACTCGGCAGGCAGTCGCGCTGGTGGCGCGATCACCTCGCCGGCCTGCCCGAGGTCCTCGAGTTGCCCACCGACCGACCCCGGCCGCCGGTGGCGTCCCTCCGCGGTGCGGCGGTGGACCTCGACCTGCCCGAGGGTCTCGCACCCCGCATCGAGTCGTTCGCCCGCGCCCACGGCGTGACCGTGTTCATGGTCGTGCACGCGTCGGTCGCGGTGGTGCTGTCCCGGTTGTCGGGGACGTCGGACATCGCGGTCGGTTCACCGGTGGCCGGCCGTGGCCGTGCCGAACTCGACGCCCTGATCGGCATGTTCGTCAACACTCTGGTCCTACGCACGGAGGTCGACGCATCGGCCACCTTCGAGGAACTGGTCCGGTTGGTGCGCGACACCGACCTCGATGCGTTCGCCGCTGCCGACGTGCCGTTCGAGTACCTCGTCGATGCCCTCGCCCCGGCGCGTAGCGAGGCGTTCGCGCCGCTGACCCAGGTGCTGTTGACCCTCGAACAGACCTCGGTGGGGGAGTTGTCCGCGCCGGGCCTGACGATCACGCCCGTCGAGGCCGGTGCGCCCGCTGCCCGGTTCGACCTCATGATCGGGATGTCCGCCGATCGGGACGACGCCGGTGCCCTCGCCGGCCTGGCCGGCCGGATCGTGTACGCCACCGACCTCTTCGACGAGCCTACGGTGCGACGCATCGGTGCGCGGATCGTCGACGTCCTCGACGCGGGCCTCGCCGATCCCGACGTGATCGTCGGCGACATCGACCTCGTCGACGCCACCGAGGGTTGGTCGCGTGGTGTGGAGGTGGGGTTGGGGTGGTCGGGTCGTTCGGTGGGGTCGGTGGTTGCTGAGCGGGTGGGGTTGTCGGTGGGTTCGGTGGCGGTGCGGGTGGGTGGTCGGGTGGTGTCGTATGGGGAGTTCGGTGGGTTGGTGGGGGGTGTTGCGCGGGAGTTGTCGGGGTTGGGTGTGGGTGTGGATTCGGCTGTGGGTGTGGTGATGTCGCGGTCGTTGGAGTTGTTGGTGGCGGTGCATGCGGTGGTGGCTGTGGGTGGTCGGTATGTGCCGGTGGAGGTGGATGCGCCTGCGGAGCGGGTGGGGTTCATGTTGTCGACGGCGGGTGTGGGTGTGGTGTTGGTGCGGGCGGGCGATGTGGGTGGGGGGAGTGTTGTTGCGGGGGATGTGGGTGGGGGGAGTGTTGTTGAGGGGGTTGTGGGTGTTGGGGGTGTGCGGCGTGTGGTGGTGGATTGTGGTGAGGGGGTGGGTGTTTCGGTTGATGGTGTGGTGGTTGGTGAGGGGTTGGGTGTGGGTTTGTTGGGTGAGGTGGTGTCGGGTGTGGGGGAGGTGCCGGGTGGTGCGGGTGTGTACACGTTGTTCACGTCTGGGTCGACGGGTCGGCCGAAGGGTGTGACGGTGTCGCAGGCTGCGGTGGTGAATCGGTTGGGGTGGATGCAGTCGTTGTTCGGGTTGCGGGGGCGGGATGTGGTGTTGTGGAAGACGCCGGTGTCGTTTGATGTGTCGGTGTGGGAGTTGTTCTGGCCGTTGATGGTTGGTGCTTCGGTGGTGGTGGCGGAGCCGGGTGGTCATCGGGATCCGTGGTATGTGGCGTCGGTGGTGGAGCGGTTCGGGGTGTCGGTGTGTCATTTTGTGCCGTCGATGTTGTCGGTGTTTGTGGATGCTCTCGGGGACTCGGTGCCGCAGGATTCGGGCCGGCAGGTTTCGGGCGGGCTGGGTTCGGGGTTGGGGTCGTTGCGTCAGGTGTTTTGTTCGGGTGAGGCGTTGGGTGTGGGTGCGGTGGAGGGGTTGCGGGGGTTGGTGCCGGGGGTGCGGGTGGTGAATTTGTATGGGCCGACTGAGGCGGCGGTGGATGTGACGTCGTATGTGGTGTCGGGTGGTGAGGTGGTGGTGCCGATTGGTCGGGCGGTGCCGAATGTGTCGGTGTGGGTGTTGGATTCGCGGTTGCGTCCGGTGCCGGTGGGTGTGGTGGGTGAGTTGTATCTGGGTGGTGTGCAGGTGGCGCGGGGGTATGCGTCGCGGGCGGGGTTGACTGCGGAGCGGTTTGTGGCGGATCCGTTTGGTGGGGTGGGTGTGCGGTTGTATCGGACGGGTGATCGGGTGCGGTGGAGTGGTGTGGGGGAGTTGGAGTATGTGGGTCGTGTTGATTTTCAGGTGAAGTTGCGGGGGCAGCGGATCGAGTTGGGGGAGATCGAAACCGTCCTCGGCACCACGCCGGGTGTCGCCCAGGTGGTGGTCTCGGTCATGGAACTCGCTGCGGGAGAACAACTCGTGGCTCACGTCACCGGAGCGGATGTCGACGTCGAGCATCTGCGCGCGACGGCTGAGCAACTACCCGCGTACATGCGGCCCACGTCCTGGGTCGTCCTGGACGCGTTGCCGTTGAACACCGCGGGCAAGGTCGACCGAAAAGCCCTGCCCGCACCGGATTTCGTCGCCGCCGAACGTGTGCTCCCCGAGACCGACGCCGAAGTCGCGATCACCGGTGTCTTCGCCGACGTGCTCGGGCTGTCTGCCGCGGACTCGGTGTCGGTGACCGACAGCTTCTTCGATCTCGGCGGCAACTCACTGGCCGCGACCCGACTCGCGGCCCGCGTCTCCCGGATGCTCGGGGTCCCGGTACGGGTGCGAGACGTCTTCGACGCCCCGACGGTCCGTGATCTCGCGCGTCGAGTTCAGGCGGCAGACATCGCCGGGGCCGGAACAGCAGTCCCGGATCGGTCGACTGCACCGGCCCGTCCGTCGGTCTTGCCTCTCTCGAGCGCCCAGCGCCGCATGTGGTTCATCAACCAGTACGAGCCGGCGGTGGCGTCGTACATCATCCCGTTCGCCTTCCGACTCCGCGGCACGGTCGAGGTCGAACACCTCCGTCGAGCGCTCGCGGACGTGGTCGCGCGCCACGAGGTTCTCCGGACCACATACCCGGTGTCCCGCGACGGACGCCCCGAGCAACGAATCCACGACGTCGATCCGGAAAATCCCGGATTCGACTGGGCGGTGGCGGATTCCGAGTCCGAAGCGCTGGCCGTCGCCGCCGAGCCATATGACCTGACCCGTGACCTGCCCGTGCGCGCCCGTGTGTACGTCGATCCCGGCACAAGTGCGCTGCTGGCCGTCAGCATCCATCACATCGCCGCCGACGGCGAGTCGGGCCGGGCGCTGTCGCGCGATCTGCTCACCGCGTACTCGGCACGACGCGACGGTCGGAGCCCGGACTGGCCGCCGCTCCCGCTCCAGTACGCCGATCACGTCCTACGGGCCGCCGGACGAGCGGACGAGCAGGACGAGCACCGGCAGTGGTGGGCCCGCCGGCTCGACGGCGCCCCGGTCCTCATGGATCTGCCCACCAGCTACCCACGTCCGGCCACGCCGACCATGCGGGGCGCGACCGTCGAGTTCGTCATCCCGGGACGTGTCGCGCAGGGGATCGGCATCCTCGCCCGCGCCGGCGACGCCACCGCATTCATGGTGCTGCACGCGGCACTCGCCGCGGTGCTGGGTCGGCTGTCGGGGAGCCGCGACGTCGTCATCGGGACCGCCGCCGCGGGCCGCGACGGCGACACCGACGACTTGATCGGCATGTTCGTCAACACGGTGGCGCTGCGGACCCCGATCGTCCCCGCACAGCCGTTCACCGACCTCCTGCGGGTGGTGCGCGAGGTGGATCTCGACGCCCTCGATCACGCCGGCGTGCCGTTCGACGACGTCGTCGACGAACTCGGGGTGGCCCGCACCGCGTCCCACGCGCCACTGGTCCAGGTGCTGCTCACCACGTCCGATCTCGCCGCTCCCGGCGCCCCCGATGGGCAGGTCGCCGGCCTCGACGTCGAACCCGTTGCGGTCGAGGACAACTCGGCAAAACTCGACCTGACCCTCGGTGTTCTGACGGACCCGGCCGAGGGGCTCCGTGGCGCGGTTCGCTCACCTACGCAACGGACCTCTTCGACGACTTCGCCGCGCGTCGGCTCGCGGACCGATTCGTCGGCGTACTGACGTCCGCGGTCGGCGACAGCGCACTGCCGGTCGGGGACCTCGAGCTGCTGACCCCGGACGAGGAGATGATCCCGCTCGTCTCGGGCGACCCCGATCCCGTTCCGGGACTCCTCTCGGACCTGCTCGTCGACGCGGCGCGGATGCGCCCGACCCACCCGGCCGTCGTCGACCCCGCCGCCGCGGACCCCGAACACGTCTGGACCTATGCCGAACTCGATTCGGCGAGTTCGCATCTCGCGACGGCCCTCATCGGCCGCGGTATCGGTCCGGAGGACGTGGTCGTCAGTGCGTTCCCGCGGTCGGCGACGGCGCAGCTCGCCTTGTGGGCAGTGGCCAAGACCGGTGCGGTGTACTGCCCGATCGACCCCCGCTACCCCGCGGAACGCATCGCTCGGGTCCTGGACGCCGCGAACGCCGTGCTGGTGCTCACCGACGGGAGTGTCGAGGGGCCGGCCGCCGACACGACCTCCACGTGGCCGCCGCGACTGCTGCTCGACGCGGCGCTCGTCGCCGACCTGCGCAGACGCCCGGCGCTCGACCCGCCGCGTCGCAACGGGCCGGTGACACCCGACTCCGGCGCCTACATGATCTTCACCTCCGGATCGACCGGGACGCCGAAGGGGGTGCTCGTGACGCACCGCGGCCTCGCGGGTGTCAGCACGGTGCTGCGCGACCGGCACCGATCCGGGCCCGATGCGCGCTGGCTGGCGATCAGCTCGCCCGCGTTCGATGCCGCCATGCTCGAGGTCCTCGGTGCCTACGGCAGTGCTGCGACGCTCGTCGTCGCGCCTCCCGAGGTGTACGGGGGCCGCGAGCTCGCCGACGTCATCACGACGCACCGCACCACCCACGCCTTCCTGGTGACGTCGGTGGCGGCGTCGTTGCCGGATCCCGGTCGCCTGCCCATGACCGACGTCCTCGTCGGCGGCGAGGCCGTCCCCGACACGGAGAAGGACCGGTGGGCCGCGCACGTGGCGTTCCACAACGGTTACGGACCCACCGAGACCACGATCATCAGCGTCACCTCGCCTCCGATCGGCGTCGACGAGCCGGTCCACCTCGGCAGCCCGGTCCCCGGCGCGAGCGCCCATGTCCTGGACGAGCGGCTGCATCCGGTGCCGCCGGGGGTCGTCGGGGAGCTGTACCTCGCCGGTCCCGAACTCGCACGCGGTTACCACGGACGGCCGGCGCTGACCGCCGAGCGCTTCGTCGCCTCCGTCGACGGGGCACCGGGCACGCGAATGTACCGGACCGGGGATCTCGTGCGCCGGGACCGCAGCGGCGGATTGGTCTACGTCGGCCGCGCCGACTTCCAGGTCAAATTGCGCGGACAACGGCTCGAACTCGGCGAGATCGAGGCCGTCCTGACCGCACACCCGCAGGTGCGGACGGCGGCGGTCATCGGGGTCGGGAACCCGGTGACCTCGCTGGCCGGTTACGTCGAACCCGTCGACCCCGGACGGCCGGTCGAGATCTCCGCCCTCCGTGAACATCTCGCGACCCATCTGCCATCGCACATGGTCCCGGCGGCACTCACGGTGCTCGACTCCATGCCACGCAGCCCGATCGGGAAGATCGACCGCGCCGGCCTCCCCGCCATCGAGCCGTCGAAGGCCGACGCCGAACGCGTTCCGCCGTCGACGCACACCGAGCGGTTACTCGCGGCCATCGTCGGCGAGGTTCTCGGACTCGACGACGTGTCGGTGACCGCTGACTTCTTCGTCATCGGCGGCAACTCGTTGTCGGCCACGCGTGTGAGTGCCCGCGCGGGGGACGCTTTCGGGATCCGCGTCGGTGTCCGCGACGTCTTCGAGGCGCCGACGGTTCGCCTGCTCGCGCGTCGCGTCGACGCCGCTTACGACGATGCGTCGCGACCGCCGCCGCTGCGCCGCGTCGATCCGCGGCCCGCGCACATTCCGCTGTCGTATGCGCAGCAACGGATCTGGTTCCTGAACCGGTTGGACCCGAATTCGGGGGCCTACACCATTCCGATGGCCGTCCGCCTCCGCGGCCGGCTCGACCGGGGTGCGCTACGTGCCGCCGTCGTCGACCTGCTGGCCCGCCACGAGATGCTGCGGACCGTGTTCCCGGCGCCGGGCGGTGAACCGCGGCAGCACATCCTGCCGATCGACGAGGCCCGGGCCCGCCTGCGGTGGGAGGACATCGCGGCTCCGCGGGAGCTCGCCGACCCGGCCGCACTCGTCGGTGATGCCGCCTTCGACATCACGTCCGAGCTGCCGCTGCGTATCCGCCTGTTCGCGGTCGGCGACGGTGGGATCGACACCGACGACCACGTCCTCGTCGTCGTACTGCATCACATCGCCGCCGACGGTGAGTCGATGCGGCCGCTCGTCGCCGATCTGTGGGGGGCCTATCTGGCGCGCACCGAGGGGCATGCGCCAGAGGCGGCCGCACCGGCGATCCAGTTCGCCGATCACGCTCTGTGGCAACGAGAGACGCTGGGGGACATCGACTCGCCGGAGTCCGTTCTCGGTCGCCAGGTCGGCTACTGGGTGAATCGACTGTCGGGGATCCCCGACCTCCTCCCGCTGCCCACGGACCGGCCGCGACCGGCGGTCGCGTCGCAACGGGGCGGTCGCGTCATCGCGGCCATCCCGACCGAACTGACACAGCGGATCGCGGACACCGCCCGCGCCCACGGGGCCACCGAGTTCATGGTCGTCCACGCCGCGCTGTCGATCGTGCTGGCCAGGCTGTCCGCGACCCGCGACATCGTGATCAGCACCCCGGTTGCCGGACGGGGCCATGCGCATCTCGACGACCTCGTGGGAATGTTCGTCAACACCGTGGTCCTGCGCACCGACGTCGACCCCCGGACCCCGGTCGGGGACTTCCTCGAACGGGTGCGCATCGACGACATCAACGCCCTCGCCCGCGCCGATGTGCCGTTCGAGTACCTGGTGGACCGGCTGTCCCCGGTCCGGTCGGAGGCGTTCGCCCCGATCAGCCAGGTGATGCTGTCGGTGCTGCACGATCAGGACACCGGAACCGTCGGGACCGACCCCTCGGGATCGGCGAAACTGACCTTCGAACCGATCGAGGCGTCCACCGGCACCACCCAGCTCGACCTGACCGTGGCGGTGACGATCCGTCCCGAAGGCGCGTGGGACGTCGAGATCGTTTATGCCACCGACCTGTTCGACGAGCGGACCGCGCGCACCGCGATCACCCGCCTGACCAGGGTCCTCGAGGCGGTCGTCGGTGCCGACGACATGGCTGTCGGTGCCATCGACCTGACCGACGCGTCCGAGCGCGCGCGGATCGCCGAACTGGTCGTGGGCCCCGATCTCTCGGTGCCGTGGTCGACGGTCACCGATGCGATCGAGGCGGCCGCGCGACGCTCACCGGAGTCGACGGCCCTGGTGGCCGGTGCGCGATCCGTGACCTACCGCGAGTTCATGGACCGGATCACCCAGCTGGCCGAGACGATGTCCGCACACGGCGTGGGTCCGGAAGTGGCCGTGGGCGTGTGTATCCCGCGGTCGGTGGAGCTGGTGCTCGCGATCCACGCGGTGGTGATGGCCGGCGGCAGCTATGTCAGCATCGACCCGTCGATTCCGCCCGAACGAGTCGCCGCGATGGTCGACGCCGCGTCGATCGCGGTCATCCTGACCGCTGAGGTGACCCCGTCCGCGCTGTCCGATCTGTCGGTACCGACCCTCGTCGTCGACGGAAACGCCCCGCCGGAGGACCGCTCGGGTCCCCGGCCGGAACTCCGTCGACCGTGTCCGGGCAACGCCCTCTACACGTTGTTCACGTCCGGCTCGACCGGAACGCCGAAGGGGGTCACGGTCAGTCACGGCGCCGTACTCAACCGACTCGCATGGATGGCGGTGCGTTCCCCACTGCGTCCCGACGATGCCGTTCTGCTCAAGACGCCGGTCACCTTCGACGTGTCCGTCCCCGAACTGTTCGAACCGCTGATGGCCGGGGCCCGCCTCGTCATCGTCGAGGACGGCCGTCACATCGACCCGGCCCATGTCCTCGCCGAAATCGAGCGGCATCGGGTCACCTCGCTGCACTTCGTGCCGTCGATGATGGCGGCGTTCGTCGAGTACATCGGCGACCACCCGCGGCGGCGCGCGGCACTGTCGTCGTTGCGGCGGGTCAACGCGTCGGGCGAGGCACTGCCGGCGGCCACCGCCGAGGCCATGGCGGCGCTCGTGCCGCAGGCGGACCTCGACAACCTCTACGGGCCGACCGAGGCGGCCGTCGAGGTGACGGCGTACCGCTTCGCCCCCGGCGACGTGATCGTGCCGATCGGACGCCCGAACGCGAACACCACCACGTGGGTGCTGGACGACGGGTTGCGCCCGGCGCCGGTCGGGGTGGTCGGCGAGCTGTACGTCGGCGGCGATCAACTGGCGCGCGGCTATGCCGCCCGGCCCGACCTCACCGCGGAACGGTTCGTGGCCGACCCCACCGGCCCGCACGGAGGGCGCCTCTACCGGACCGGTGACCTGGTGCGCTGGAACACCTCCGGTGCGCTCGAATACCTCGGCCGGGCAGACTTCCAGGTGAAGTTGCGCGGACAGCGCATCGAGCTCGGGGAGATCGAGACCGTCCTCGCCCGTGTCGACGGCATCTCACACGCGGCGGTCACCGTCCGGAGCGGGCCGGCGGGTGATGCACTGGTCGGATACCTCGCCGGCCGTGTCGATCTCGACGCGATCCGTGAGCATCTGCGGCAGGCGTTGCCGCAGTACATGCACCCGACGCAGTGGGTGGTCCTCGATTCGGTCCCGGTGACCGCGACCGGCAAACTCGACCGCCGGGCCCTGCCCGCGCCGCGGAGCGAGCCGGTCGAGATGGTGCCGCCCGCCGACGCCGTCGAACGGGCGGTGGCCGTCGTCGTCGCCGACGTGCTGGGACTCGACGAGATCTCGGTCACGACACCGTTCTTCGATCTGGGCGGCAACTCGCTCGCCGCGATGCGGGTCGTCGCCCGGATCGGCGAGCAGCTCGAGACCGACCTCGATGTGCGCGACCTCTTCCGCACCCCGACGGTCCGCGAGCTCGCGCAACTCGTCACGCGTCGTCGGGTCTCCGACCATCCGCTCGTCGCACGACCCCGGCCCGAGCGCATCCCGTTGTCGTATGCGCAACAGCGACTGTGGTTCATCAACCAGTTCGACGTGACGTCCCCGACGTACAACATGCCGATCGCATTCGACATCCGGGGACTCCTCGATGTCGACGCACTACGCGCCGCGGTCGCGGCTGTGATGACGCGACACGAACCGCTGCGGACCGTCTACCCGCTCGGCGACGGCGGGGTGCCGCTACAGCACATCCTCGATCCTTCGGTGGCGGCGGCCCGACTGCGCTGGGAATCGGCCGGGACGCCCGAGGACGCGATGGCGTTGTGCGCGGAGGGATTCGACGTGACGACGCAGCTGCCGTTGCGTGTGGTGACGTCGCTGGTATCAGCGGAGGGTGCGTCGCCGCCGGTGTTTCGAGTCGTGCTGGTCCTGCACCACATAGCCGGCGATGCGGCGTCCCTGGCGATCCTGGCCGCGGAGGTCCTCGGTGGGTACCGCAACGGTCGACGCACCGAAGACGGGTCGATCGAGGTACCGGAGATCGCATACGCCGATCACGCGCTGTGGCAACGCGATCTGCTCGGGGACCTCGACGATCCGACCTCACCGATGGCGGCGCAGTACTCGTTCTGGACCGAGACGCTGGCCGACGTTCCGGCCGCACTGGAGATCCCCGGTGACCGTCCGCGTCCGCCGATCGCCGACCCCACCGGTGGTCGGCTGCCCCTCGAGATCGGCGAGGAGCGCAGCGCGGCGGTGGCGGCGACCGCACGCGTGCACGGGATGACCCCGTTCATGGTCTGTCACGCCGCCTTCGTCGCGGCACTCGCCCGTGTGGCCGATGTGCGGGACATCAGCGTCGGCGCCGCCATCTCCGGTCGCGGGCACGCGGCCACGGCGGGGCTCATCGGGATGTTCGTCAACACCGTGGTGCTCCGCACATCGGTGCACTCCGAGGACACGGTCGAGGACCTGCTCCGCCGGGTCCGCGACGCCGATCTCGCGGCCTTCGCGCACGCCGACATCCCGTTCGAGACCCTCGTCGAGCACCTCACCCCGGTCCGGTCCACCGCCCACGCGCCGCTCGTGCAGGTCATGATCAACTATCTCGGCGAGTCGTCCGGGACACCGGCGGTGCCTGGTATCGGCGCGGACGCCGAGCCGCTCATCGTGGACGGTCTCGAGGTCGTGGCCGTCGAACCGGGGCCGCCGCCGGCGAAGGTCGACCTCACCCTCGGTCTCGCGGAGCGGTCCGTCGGTGCGGCTGTCGAGTTGGTCGGCGAGATCGATTACGCCGCAGCGCTGTTCGACATCGAGACGGTTGCGTCGATACGCGACGTCTTCCTAGGCATGCTCGACGCCGTGACCGGTGACATCGACATGGTGCTGAGTGAGGTCGATGTGACCGGTGCCGTTGACGGTGCGTCGCTGATCCTCGACAGCGCGGGCCGGGCGGTACCGGCGCGGGTGCCGGGTGAGTTGCACGAGCGCACGGCAGACGGTTCGCTGCTCGCGACGGGTATGCGGGCGCGGTGGGTCGACGCCTCGATGACACGACCGGAGATCCTCGGGCCGGTCGAGCGTCACCCCCGGGTCGGCGGGCGGCGAGTGGATCTCGATGCGGTGGAGGCGGCACTCAACGGGGTGGCGGGCGTCGTCACTGCGGCGGTCGTGGCGTCGGCGTCCGACGGTCAGCCGACGGATGACGGAGTCGAGGTGGGGGCCTGGGTCGTGGTGGACCGCGACGGCCCCGGCGCCTCCGACCTCCGACGCGAGCTGTCGAGAGTGCTGCCCGCACACTGTATTCCGACGGTGATCAGCGTCGTCGACGCCATCCCGGTCGGCGCGGACGGGCGACCCGGACGCCGCGAGGTCGCGGCGCTCATGAACTCAGCCGGTGGGGGACGCGAGGACGCCGAGCCCGCGGCCCCGACCGGCCGCTGGGAAGTGACGGTGGCCGAAGCGATGTCGGAGATCACCGGGACCGCGGTGACCGACGCGGACCAGGGGTTCTTCGACCTCGGCGGGACCTCGCTGTCCGCGGTGCGGCTGGTGTCGCTGCTGCGGCGACGGACCGGACTGCCCGTCGAGGTCGCATGGATCTTCGCCGGACCCACACCGCGCGATCTCGGCGCCCGGCTCGCTGCTCAGGCGACGCACGAGGAATCCACCGACACCGCCGAACCGCGGGGCCAGGTGGTCGTGCCGCTACGGGCGGACGGCAGCCGCGAACCGGTCTTCTGCGTCCACCCCGCCGACGGGTTGGCGTGGCTGTTCGCCGGTCTCACACCGTATTTCGACGACCGGCCGGTCTTCGGTCTGCAGGACCCCTTCGTGGTGGCCGGCGACACGGCCGCCACGTCGATCCGCGAACTCGCCGCGCGGTATGTGGCCGAGATCCGGGCGATCGTCCCGCAGGGGCCCTACCACCTCGTCGGCTGGTCCCTCGGCGGGCTCATCGCCCAGGAGATGGCGGCCGAATTGCGTTCGCAGGGTGCCGAAGTCGGGTTCCTCGGCCTCCTCGACAGCTATCCCGCGACCGGTGACGAACTCGAGACCGGCGGTGGACTCGAGACCGACGGGGCGCCGGCGCGCGCCGAGGTGTCCGCGGAGGATGCGCGAGCCACGGTCGCGGACCTGCTCGGCGGGTGGCGAGCGGTCATCGACGTCGACGCGGTGACCGCCTCCGACGATCCGGCCGCGATGGCGGCGGCGGTCCGCGAGCGGGTCGTCGGCCTCGGGCTCCTCGACGGCGCCGCCTTCGACCGCATGCTCCAGCGGATGGCGACGTCGGCCCGACGTGCCGTCGACCACCGACCCCGAACCTACGACGGCGACGCGATGCTCGTCGTCGCGGCGGCGGGGGAGGCCGACCCAGACAGCACCGCCGGACGCTGGACACCGTTCCTCGGCGGGCGGGTCACCCGTGTCGACGTCGATGCCGATCACCTCGGGATCGTCGGCACCGACGCGCTCGAGGTGATCGGACCGCGGATCGACGCGGCGATCCGCGAGGCCGAGTCGCGGCGCGCAAGCGACGGCCCCCACCCGCTCCCTGAGTAGGCCGGAGCTTGCGGAGGGCGCGGCCGACCCCCGCTCCCTGAGGAGCGCCCGGAGCTTGCGGAGGGCGCGGCCAACCCTCGCTCCCTGAGCAGCCTATGAGGGTTTGTGTCAACAGGGTCCTGTGATGGGTGTGGGCGTGGGGGTGTGGCCCGGCGGCCGGTGGTGGCTGCGGGATGGATGATGGTGGGGTTTTGGATGGCCGGGGTCGTTGCCTGGCGCGGGCTCTACCTAGCGGTCAAACGGGTTGGTACCCAACAGCCTTCATTCGAGCTTGGTTCGCGCCGGGGTGGGACTGCTCAGGCTCAGGGTCGGGCTTATGTGCCCAAGGAGCAGCGAGCTTGTCCCGGCCGGAAGGGGTTTAGGGGTCAGGCGGCGGTCCTTTCTACGGGTCGGGTACGGCCGGCAGCGATGTCAGGGTTCCACGGCGTGGCGGTGGTGATGACGACGTATAGCTGCCGCAACAGAGCCGCGGCGATCGCTACCCGGGCCTGGTTGGGGTTGAGGCGGTTTGCTTCTCGGCTGGTCAGGTGCCGATAGCGGGCGGCGTATACCTCGTTGTGGGTCAACGCCGCGAACGCCGCTCGCCAGGCGGCGACCCGCAACAGCGGCCGGCCACGACCGCTGATGCGGGTGGCGCCGCGGTAGGCGCCGGAGGAGTTCTCCCGGGGGCATAGTCCGGCATGTTTGACTACCGCCCGCGCCGAGTCGAAGCGGGTCAGGTCACCGGTTTCGGCGAGGATCGCCGCCACCGAGACCGCCGATACTCCGGGAATGGATCCGGCGAGTTCGTGCAGGCCCAGCCCGGTGAGGACCTCGATCATGGCCGCCTCGACCTGCTCGCAGGCGGTGCGGGCGTGGTGAAAGTCGGCCAAGGCGTAGCGGGCCCGTTCCAGCGCACCGGCCTCGGCGGTGATCGTGGTCTCGGTCTGGACGGCGAAAGCGGCATCGACGATCGCGACCAGGATGCGGGTAGTGACCCGACGCCCACCCCAGCAGGGCAGTTCGGCGCGTACGTGTTCGCGGAGCCACGCCACCGCCTGTTCCCGGCTGCCCTGGGCGGTCAACGTTTCCGGGGTGCAACCGATGACGGCCATCGCGGCCAGCCAAGTCACCGATTTGAACGGTTGCCCGGCGCAGTCAAGGGCGTGGGGCCAGGCGCCTTCGAGGAGGTCGCGGGCTTGTTGCTGCGCCGCACCACGGCGGGTGAGTTGCTGGGATCGGCGTACGCCGAGGTGACGTAGCCGGGTCCATTGCTCGTCGGCGTGTTCGGGCAGATAGATATGAAGTTGGGTGGTCAGCCGTGCGATCAGCAGGGCGTCTTTGTCATCGGATTTGTCGTGGGTGAAGTCTTCGGTCTCTCGGGCCCGTGCCACCGCGATCGGCTGCACACACACCATCTGCACCCCGACCGCCGCGGTCAGGTCTCGGACCGTTTTCCAGCGATGCCCGGTCGGTTCACACGCGATGACGATGCCGGCAAACCCGGCAGCGGTAGCGGCGGTACGGCTCCACTCGATCGCGGTGGCCAACTGCGGTGGCGCGCAGTGAAAAGTTCTGCGCGCCACGATGCGGGAGTCGTGATCGACCACAGCGACAACTTGCTTTTTCGACGCCAGATCAATCGCTGCGACCGCGTAGTCACGGCGCACGATGCCCCGGAACTTGCTCAACCGATCGTTGCGACGCTTGTCTCCACGACTCAAACGACTAGCCTTAGACATTGACATCCTCCTTTTGTGGTTGGGATAACCAAGCCCCTTATGACCACATCAGGAGGATGTCCCAGTTACCAGCCCTTCCAGCTATTACTAGGAGCGCCCGGAGCTTGCGGAGGGCGCGTCACGAAGGGTCTTCGCAACCCGTCGCGCCAAGACCCTTCGTGACGGCCTCCGCAAGCTCCGGCCTCCTCAGGGAGCAGTAATTGGGCCGCTCCGATCACAACGAGTGCTTTCGCAGTAACCGGGTCGGCAGGTCGCATCAACCGGGAGCGGAGCGGGGATCGCGCGCTCCTCAGCCGGCCGGCAGATCCGCGAGGGCGTCGGGGAGGTCGTCCCGATGGACGACGACGAGTCGCTGGGTCGCCCGGGTGAGGGCGACGTACAGGTCGCTGAGCCCGCGTGGTGACTGGTCGATGATCGCGGTGGGCTCGACGACGATGGTCGTGTCGAACTCCAGGCCCTTACAGCTCCGCACCGTGTACACCCGGGGTGGCTCCCGGTCGGGGAGCGTGAAGCGATCCGGCGCCAGCGCCGCCTCGATCGCGTCGTGCAGGTGATCGGGGACCACGACGGCGGTGAGGCCGTCGGGTTCGGCGAGCCCGACGGCTCGGAGGACGGCGTCGGCGATGCTCCCCGGGGAGTCGTTGTCCGCCCGCAGCGCCACCGGCTCGATCCCGTTGCTGCGCAACGAGGTCGGGGCCTTCTCGCCGTTGCCGATCTCGTCGAGGACGCGCGCGGCGTACTCCATGATCTCGCTCGGGGTGCGGTAGTTGACCGACAGCTCTTTGAACTGCCAGCGCTTCGCGACATACGGCTCCAGGACCTCGCCCCACGAGCGCGTGCCCGCCTCGTCGGATGTCTGAGCGGTGTCGCCGATGATCGTCATCCACCGATTTGGGATGCGTCGCATCACCATCCGCCAGGACATGGCGGAGAGCTCTTGGGCCTCGTCGACGATGACGTGGCCGAACGTCCAGGTGCGGTCGCCGTAGGCACGTTCGGCCGTCGTGGCGCGTCGTGTCTCGGTCTGGCGGGACGCGAGCTGTTCGGCGTCGATCAGGTCGTAGGCCATCAGGATCTCGGGATCGAGTTCGTCCTCGAGGTCCTGCGGCGCCGAGCCGGTCAGGATGTCCAGTGCGTCCTGTGCCTCGGCCAACTGGCGGCGCCAGCGTGCGCGTTCGGCCCGCTCCGCGTCCTCGGTGCCGTAACCGATCAGCTCGGCGAGCTCGTCCAGCAATGGGACGTCGGCAGGTGAGAAGTCCGCACCCGACGTCGTGGCCGGGCGCGACGGACGGTGCAGCGCAGCACGATCGGCGTCCGTCCAACCCGGGGTGGCCTTGCGAATCGCGCGTTCGTCGCCGAGCAGGTCGCGAAGCAGGGCCTGCGGGGTCAGCGTCGGCCAGTACCGCAGCAACGCGGCACGGATGTCGGGATCGCGGCTCATGTCGTCGCGGATGTCGGCGATGTCGGCGGGGCTGAGCAACTGCGAACCGTCGAGCAGGCTCGATCCGATGGTCGCCGCGTGCCGCGCCGCGAGTTCGGCGAGACCCGCCTTCAGGAAAGCGTTCTGCGAGAGGTTGTGGGCGCGTCGAGTCGCGCGGGCCTTGGCGCGTGCGGCCTTGACCAGAGCCGAGTCGATCTCGACGGTGTAGCTGTCGAAATCGACCGCCTCGGGACGAGACGGCAGCGACTGCTGGGCGCGCACCGCCCGCTTGAGGACGTCGACCATGCGCAGCCCGCCCTTGACCGCGGCGGTCGTCCGCGGGTCGGCGGTGCCCGCGCGGACGCCGGGGAACAGGTCCCCGATGGTCGAGAGGAGCACGCCGGACTCGCCCAGCGAGGGCAGCACCTGGCCGATGTAGTTCAGGAAGTCGTCGTTGGGTCCGATGATGAGGATGCCGCTGCGCGAGAGGTTCTCGCGATGTGTGTAGAGCAGGTAGGCGGCTCGGTGCAGCGCCACGGCGGTCTTGCCGGTACCGGGGCCGCCCTGGATGACGGTGACCCCGCGATGCGTCGACCGGATGATCAGGTCCTGCTCGCGCTGGATCGTCTCGACGATGTCGGTCATCTCGCCGGTGCGGGCGGCGTTGAGGGCCGCGACAAGAGCCGACTCGTTGACGACGTCGCCGTGTCCGAAGTCGTCGAGCAGCGCATCGCCTGCGGTCAGGGACTCGTCGCTCACCCCGCGGACCTTGCGGCTGCGGGTCCGGATGTGGCGACGGCGCGCGACGTCCTCGGGTGCGGCGGGCGTCGCCAGATAGAACGGCCGGGCCAGGGGCGCGCGCCAGTCCAGCAGCAGGGTGGCGTCGGTGGCGGTGGCGTCGAGTTCGCCGTCGTCGGCGAAACCGTCGTCGAGGACACCGATGCGTCCGATACGTCGGATCTCGCCGTCCTCGAGGTCGAGACGACCGAAATACAGATTGTGTTCGGCGGCATCGAATTTGGCGAGATCCTCGTTGTACATCCGCTCGTAGGACTCGCGTTCGGACAGCGCCTGCGGTGTGCCGCCGCGTTCGGAGAGCGTCGACGACAACCGACGCTGCGTGGTCCGCCGCATCCGGTCCAGCCTGCCGTACACGCGGTCGAGGTGCCGCTGTTCCTCGTCCACGCGGGGGTCGGTGTCCGGCGAGAGGGCGGTCATCGGCCGTCCCCGATCGACAGCGGTGCGCGGGACCCGTGGGACCGGGCCAGTCCGGCGGCCCGGATGCGGGCGGTCATCGCGCGGGGGTCGGCGGACAAGCGGCGGCAGACCTGCGACGCCGGGTCGGCGAGTGTCTCGTCGTCGAGTCGGCGGGACAGCCACTCGAGAACGTCGGTCTGTGCACAGAAGGGGACGGGGTCACCGGTGACCGGGTCGGCGAGGACGCCGTGCCGGGACACGTACAGGTCGAAGGTCGCAGGCGGGGTCCACTCGTCCGGAAGGAGGGGACTGGGACGGCCGAGAACGGGGTGGTCGCGCGTAGTCACTGTCTGTCGATGATAGTTGGGTTCGGTGGCGTCGAGAGCATCGATGTGGGTGGGACCCAGCCAGGCCGCGGTCGTCGTGATCGCGGCCTCACCTGCGAAGATCGGCGCGGCTGGGATGTATCCCCGGGCCGCGACATGGGCGGAATGGCCGACTGTGATGTTCGTGACGCGGACCGTGCGGAGGCAGATCCGGTCCGTCGACGGAACGTGGGCGAGCTTGCGACGTAGAACGTCGGGGGCGGCATTCGACCCGACTGCGATCACGAGCCGCGAGCCGGCCGACGGGACCGTCCCGAACGGTGGACCCGCGAGCGTCATCTCGTGCAGCGATGCCTCTCTCAGCGCCGCGGACGCGGGCACCCAGGGATAATCCGCTGGCGGGTGCTCCGCGTCCGTGGTCGTGAGATCGGTTGTGCTCAGGGTCGTGCTCGTATCTGTTGCTCGTGCGCGTGGAGACCCCGAGGGATCAGCGACGTGCCTTGCGCAGACGCTTGCGACTCTGCTCGGCGGAGTCCTCGGCAGCTGCGGCGAGCTGGCGTGCGGTCTCGGCGAGCTCGGCCGACCGTGCGCGGGCGACGTCGGCGAGTTCGGCCGACCGATCGCGTGCCACGTCGGCGAACTCCGGTGCGCGCTTGCGGGCGGTGTCGGCGAGATCGGACGCACGGTCGCGGGCCGAATCGGCGATCTTCGGAGCCTTCTTCTTCGCCTGCTTCTGCGCCTTCGCGGCCTGCTTCTGGGCCTTCTCGGCCCGCTTCTGCGCTTCCTTCACGAGCTTCGGGCCCCGCTTGCGTGCCGTCTCGGCGAGATCAGACGAACGCGCGAGCGCCGTGTCGGCGAGCTCCGACGACCGGTGGAGAGCCGCGTCGGCGACGACCGGGGCGCGGTCCTTGATGCGATCCGCGACATCGGAGGCGGTCTCGGCGGCCTTTCCGGCCAACTCGAGGGAGCGCTTCTGCGCGGCTTCGGCGATCTCGGGTGCGTGCTCGCGGAACTTCGCCGCGGCGTCGGCGGACCGCTCGGAAACGATCTCGGCGCCGTCGTGGGTGCGCTCGACGAGGTGCTCCCAGGTCGACGACCCGGCGGCGGCACCGATCGGCAGCGCCGCGGCCACAGCGGATGCCTTCTGACGGCCGCGCCACGCGAGCGACGGCTTGCCCTCGGTGTCGACCGCCGCCAACAGGACTCCGCCGAGCAGGCCGACGTTCTTGATGAACGCGTTGCGCTGGGCTTCCTTCTTGACCGGGTCCGCCTCGTTCCAGAAGTCGGTGCCGGCTGCGGTCGTCGGGATCAGGGTGCCGGCCAGGACGACGGACGCGACGCGCGGGAACTTGCCGGTGGCGAGCAGGATTCCGCCGCCGATCTGGGCGGCGGCGTTGATCTGCACCAGGGTCTCGGTGTTCTCCGGGATCCGGCCGGCCACCTCGGGCGGGAGCGACGACCGGGCCTTGTCCACGACCGGCTCGGCGGACTGCGCGATCGGTTTGGGGCTCCGGATGGCGTCCACGCCGCTGGCGACGAACGCCGAGGCGAGGAGCGGACGGGCTATACGGCGGAGAATCATCGGTCACAACCTTCTTCAGTCGGGTTTGGCTATCGAGATCCGTCGGGTGAAGCGCGTTTCTGGCCCGTTCAACGCTACCCTGTCGCAACGAATCTGCAGGTCACTCGGCGTGCCGTGACCGGTTTGCGTACCTACGGGGCATCTGGGGTCACGACTCGCCGAACGATCCGAGGAACAGGTAACCGCCCGCGACGGCGACCAAACACTCCGGAGTCGACCGGCGTCGCCCGCTTCCGGATCACCAGCGGCGCTCACGCCATTCGGGGAGTGACCCGCGCTCGGCGCCCAGGGTCGTGTCCTTGCCGTGGCCGGGGTAGACGATGGTCGAGTCGTCGAAGCGGTCGAACAGCTTCGTCGAGACGTCCTCGAGGAGGGTGTCGAAGTCCTCCGGCTTCCAGGTCTTGCCGATCCCGCCGGGGAAGAGGCAGTCACCGGTGAAGAGGTGCACGGTTCGCTCGCCGCTGTCGTCGACGTCGGTGAGTGCGAGAGCGATCGATCCCGGGGTGTGCCCGACGAGATGGATTGCCTCGAACGTGAGGTCGCCGACCTCGAGGACGTCACCGTCGTCGACGAGGCGGTCGGGGGTGACCGGCAGTTCACCGGCGTCGAGGCGCCCCGCCGCGGTCGGCACCCCGGTGGACTCGGTGACGGCGGCCAGGGCCTGCCAGTGATCGAAATGCTGGTGGGTCGTGAAGATGAGCTTCGGTGTGCCCTCGACCGCCGACAAGACCTCGGTGATCGTCTCCGCGTCGTTGGCTGCGTCGATGATCAGCTGATCGCCCGTCGCACGCGAGGTCACCAGGTAGACGTTGTTGTCCATCGGGCCGACGGACAGCTTGACGATGGTGGCCGACGACAGCGTGCGGCGCTGTGGGGTCTTCGACTCGGAGAGGTCGCCGGTGTAGTCGTCGCTGATCGGTGTCGCTGGGGAGGTCATGCCGACAGGCTATGACAGCGGGCAGCCGGAATGTGACGGTCGCGACCATGAAACCCGGCGTGGCGCGCGTATCCTGGACCATCGGTTCGACGATGACACGCGGGCGGCGAGACCGATCGCCCGGTCGTCGGACTCCGAATCTCCCGGGGCGAGTGCATGGCGACGTTTCTGTCGGTGGCCGTCGGTACTGTGCCCGTGCGCCGTCTGTGCGCCCTGTGACTCGAGAATGTAAGGACTGCAGTGGTTGATCGTCTGATCGTCCGAGGTGCCCGCGAACACAATCTGCGCGGCATCGATGTCGACCTGCCCCGGGACAGCCTCATCGTCTTCACGGGGTTGTCGGGATCGGGCAAGTCGTCTCTCGCCTTCGACACGATCTTCGCGGAGGGGCAGCGGCGCTACGTGGAGTCACTGTCCGCCTATGCGAGGCAGTTCCTCGGGCAGATGGACAAGCCGGATGTGGACTTCATCGAGGGCCTCTCGCCCGCGGTGTCCATCGATCAGAAGTCGACCAACCGCAATCCCCGGTCGACCGTCGGCACCATCACCGAGGTCTACGACTACCTCCGTCTCCTCTACGCCCGCGCCGGCAAGGCGCACTGCCCGATCTGCGGCGAGCCCATCGCCAAGCAGACACCCCAGCAGATCGTGGATCAGGTGCTCGCGATGGACGAGGGCACGCGCTTCCAGGTGCTCGCGCCGGTCGTGCGTACCCGCAAGGGAGAGTTCGTCGATCTCTTCGCCGAGCTCCAGACGCAGGGCTTTTCCCGCGCCCGCATCGACGGCGTCGTCCATCAGCTGACCGATCCGCCGAAACTGAAGAAGCAGGAGAAGCACGACATCGAGGTGGTCGTCGACCGCCTGGTCGTCAAGTCCAGCGCCAAGCAGCGCCTGACGGATTCGGTCGAGACCGGTCTGCGCCTGGCCGACGGCATCATCGTGCTCGACTTCGTCGACCTCGAGGAGGACGACCCGGAACGCGAGCGCCGCTTCTCGGAGCGGATGGCCTGCCCGAATGCGCATCCGATCGCGATCGACGACCTCGAACCGCGGTCGTTCTCGTTCAACTCGCCGTACGGCGCCTGCCCGGAATGCGACGGGCTCGGCATCCGCAAGGAGGTCGACGAGGAGCTTGTCGTGCCCGACCCGGAGATGTCGCTCGCCGAGGGTGCGATCGCGCCGTGGTCGACCGGCCACAATGCCGATTACTTCCTCCGGTTGATGTCGGGTCTGGCCGATCAGATGAAGTTCGACATCAACACGCCCTGGAAGAAGCTGCCGATCAAGGCGCGTAGGGCCCTGTTGAACGGCAGTGACCACCAGGTCCACGTCAAGTTCCGCAACCGGTACGGCCGCACCCGCTCGTACTACACCGAGTTCGAGGGCGTGCTCTCGTTCCTCGCGCGTCGCATGGACCAGACCGAGTCCGAGCAGATGAAGGAGCGGTACGAGGGCTATATGCGGGACGTGCCGTGTCCGGCCTGTCAGGGTGCGCGCCTGCGCCCGGAGATCCTCGCGGTGACGCTCGACCACCCGGAGTTCGGGCCGAAGTCGATCGCCGAGGTGTGTGCCCTGTCGGTCGCCGACTGCGCCGATTTCCTCGACCAACTGCGGCTCGACTCCCGGCAGGCCGCGATCGCGGGACGGGTCCTCAAGGAGGTCCAGGCCCGCATCCGCTTCCTGCTCGACGTCGGACTCGAGTACCTGTCACTCGAGCGCGCCGCGGGTTCGTTGTCGGGCGGCGAGGCGCAGCGCATCCGCCTGGCCACCCAGATCGGTTCGGGTCTCGCGGGCGTCCTCTATGTTCTCGACGAGCCGTCGATCGGTCTGCACCAGCGCGACAACCGCCGACTCATCGACACGCTGACCCGTCTTCGGGATCTGGGCAACACACTGATCGTCGTCGAACACGACGAGGACACCATCCGCGCCGCCGATTGGATCGTCGACATCGGGCCCCGTGCCGGGGAGCACGGCGGGCACGTGGTGCACAGCGGCAGTTACAAGGACCTGCTGAAGAACCGGAAGTCGCTGACCGGTGCGTACCTCGCCGGTCGCGACACCCTGCCGGTGCCGGACATCCGGCGGCCGATCGATCGCAAGCGCCAGCTGACGGTCGTCGGCGCACGGGAACACAATCTCCGTGGCATTGACGTGTCGTTCCCGCTCGGCGTGATGACCGCGGTCACCGGTGTCTCGGGGTCGGGCAAGTCGACGCTCGTCAACGACATCCTGGCCACCGTGCTCGCCAACAAGCTCAACGGCGCGCGTCAGGTGCCCGGGCGTCACACCCGCATCAAGGGTCTGGACAACCTGGACAAGCTCGTGCAGGTCGACCAGTCGCCGATCGGGCGCACCCCGCGGTCGAACCCGGCCACCTACACCGGTGTCTTCGACAAGATCCGCACGTTGTTCGCGGCGACGACCGAGGCGAAGGTGCGCGGCTATCAACCGGGCCGGTTCTCGTTCAACGTCAAGGGCGGCCGCTGTGAGGCGTGCACCGGTGAGGGCACGATCAAGATCGAGATGAACTTCCTGCCGGATGTGTACGTCCCGTGCGAGGTCTGCCACGGCGCGCGGTACAACCGCGAGACCCTCGAGGTGCACTACAAGGGCAAGACCATCTCCGAGGTGCTCGACATGCCGATCGAGGAGGCCGCCGACTTCTTCGAGCCCGTCACCTCGATCCATCGCTACCTGAAGACACTCGTCGACGTCGGTCTGGGCTATGTCCGGCTCGGGCAGCCGGCGCCGACGCTGTCCGGCGGTGAGGCACAGCGCGTGAAGCTGGCGGCCGAATTGCAGAAGCGGTCGATGGGCCGGACGGTCTACATCCTCGACGAGCCGACCACCGGTCTGCACTTCGAGGACATCAAGAAGCTGCTCGCCGTGATCAACGGTCTGGTCGACAAGGGCAACACGGTCATCGTGATCGAGCACAACCTCGATGTCATCAAGACCGCCGACTGGGTCATCGACATGGGACCCGAGGGTGGCGCGGGTGGTGGAACCGTGGTCGGCGAAGGTACTCCGGAGGACATCGCCGCGACCCCGGGCAGCCACACCGGCAAATTCCTGGCCGAGATCGTCGACATTGGTCACGCGGTGGCGTCGGTCGGCTGAGTCGCCGAACGCGAATCGCCACTTCCGTTGTAGCAGCGCTGGTTTGCGAGTGGCGCGCGTCAACGGGAGTGGCGATTTGCGTGTTCGGAGGGGGAATGCGCGGCGGGGGAGTGTGCTACGAACCCATCGATTTGCGGATCTCCTCGAGTCGCTTCTTCGCGGCCTCGTCGCGTTTGCGCATCATCTCGTCGACGGACTGGCCCTCGGCGCTCGTCTCCGCCAGCTCCTGCGACCCGATCGCGGTGGTGATGCGGTTCTCGATCTTGTCGCGCACGAAGTCGAAGGTCGGGACGCCGCTGTCGGAGTAATCCGGATCGGGAACCGCTCCGGGCACCGGGCCGGTCGGCACGATCTCCGCATCGATGATCTCGTCGGACCGTCCGGGCTCCTCGGCATTCGTCATGGGTCCAGCGTAGGCCCTCCGCTGGTCGAGTAGCGCCGGCCGAGCGGAGCGAGGCCGCCGCGTGTCGAGGCCACTACCGCCGAGGCGCGCGAACCGGGCCGGTGTACTTCTCGCCCGGGCCCTCGCCGGGTTCGTCCGGGTATGCACTTGCCTCCCGGAACGCCAGCTGCAGGCCCTTCAGGCCGTCGCGGATCGGTGCGGCGTGGATGCCGAGATCGGCTTTCGACGCGTCGACGATGCCGGCCAGGGCGGTGATCAGGGTGCGGGCCTCGGGCAGGTCGATCCGGTCGGCCGGGGTCCCCTCGGCCAGGCCGAGCTTCTCGGCCGCCGCGCTCATCAGCATGACGATGGATCGGGTGATGACCTCGATGGCCGGAATATCGCCCAGGTCACGGACGTTGTCGGGATCGGTGTGCGCCGCATCTCCCAGGTCGGCGCCATCGCCCGTCGCACCCTCCGGGGGTAACGGTGCAGGTGACGAATAGGAGTTCTCGGCCATGGCTGTTAGACTCCCATAGCACGACCGCCCTGGTATGCGCCGGGGTCGTAAGTGGAGTTCCGCTCCCACCGTTCGACGCGAGGTTCTCGCAGTTGCACGGTCCGGTTCACGCCGATCGTCGCAGATCGCATCTCTGGATGCTGAGCTGTACGTCGTCGGCAGCGTGTGTCAGCACTGGCACGCGTGGACGAACCGGTCGGTATCGGAGCCCCGCGGACATCAGTCCCGGGGCTTCCTCGCTGAGGTGTCCCGCAGGTTCTCTTGCATACGTCCCTCGCCACGACGCGACGGTTACCACTGCAGGATTGAACAAGGAGGCCCCATCAGCACTGAGACCCGCATCAACGAGCGCATCCGCGTCCCTGAGGTCCGACTCGTCGGACCCAACTCGGAGCAGGTGGGCATCGTGCGTGTTGAAGATGCGCTTCGCTTGGCCTACGAGGCCGATCTCGACCTGGTCGAGGTGGCCCCGGACGCCCGTCCGCCGGTCTGCAAGATCATGGACTACGGCAAGTTCAAGTACGAAGCGGCCCAGAAGCAGCGCGAATCGCGTCGCAACCAGCAGATGACCGTGATCAAGGAGCAGAAGCTCCGTCCCAAGATCGACGACCACGATTACGAGACCAAGAAGGGTCACGTCATCCGGTTCCTCGAAGCGGGATCCAAGGTGAAGGTCACCATCATGTTCCGCGGCCGCGAGCAGTCGCGCCCCGAGCTCGGCTACCGACTGCTGCAACGCCTGGGCAACGATGTCGCCGACTACGGCTTCGTCGAGACCTCGGCCAAGCAGGACGGCCGCAACATGACGATGGTCCTCGCGCCGCACAAGGGTGCGAAGACCCGCCAGAAGGCGCAAGAGAGCCGTGAGCGTTCCGGTGGCCCGAAGGCCGCCCCTGACGCGAGCTGATCCGCGAGCACTGAGCGGACGAGAACTGAGTCGATCGGCCGGACGAGAGTCCGAACCGCTCCGGCCGAGATCACGACACGCGAACACGGGTACACACCGGACCTCGCCGGGTCCGGTGCCCGAGTTCGCCCGAGAAAAGGAAGAACATGCCGAAGAGCAAGACCCACAAGGGCACCGCGAAGCGCTTCAAGGTGACCGGCAGCGGAAAGATCGTCCGCCAGAAGGCCAACCGCCGCCACCTGCTCGAGCACAAGTCGTCCCGGCGCACCCGTCGTCTCGACGGCACCACCGTCGTCAGCGAGAACGACGCCCCGCGCATCAAGCGACTGCTCAACCGCTGACGCCAGCGACCCCAGACATCTGACAAGCAAAAGGATCTAACACATGGCACGCGTGAAAAGGGCCGTCAACGCCCAGAAGAAGCGTCGGTCCACCCTCGAGGCATCCAAGGGCTACCGCGGACAGCGGTCGCGCCTCTACCGCAAGGCGAAGGAGCAGCAGCTCCACTCGCTGAACTACGCCTACCGCGACCGTCGCGCGCGCAAGGGTGAGTTCCGCAAGCTGTGGATCTCGCGTATCAACGCCGCGGCCCGCGCCAACGACATCACCTACAACCGACTCATCCAGGGCCTCAAGGCCGCGGGTGTCGAGGTCGACCGCAAGGTGCTCGCCGACATCGCCGTGACCGATCCCGAGGCCTTCACCGGTCTCGTCGAGGTCGCCCGCAAGGCACTGCCGGCCGACGTCAACGCGCCGG
The DNA here is from genome assembly GCF_023078355.1 of Gordonia hongkongensis. Classification (NCBI taxonomy): domain Bacteria; kingdom Bacillati; phylum Actinomycetota; class Actinomycetes; order Mycobacteriales; family Gordoniaceae; genus Gordonia; species Gordonia hongkongensis. The sequence goes on along the minus strand of NZ_CP095552.1, from coordinate 3,102,608 downwards.
CTGCCTGATTGCGCACCAGCACCCACGACCCGCGAGTCGCGCGGACGAACCTCCGATGACGGAGGTGCTGTCCGAGCGATCCTCGCGGGTCGTGTCGTATGCGAAGCTGCATCGCGCCGCCGAGCGGCGCGAGCACGGCCGCTTCCTCGCCGAAGGGGCGAATGCAGTCGCGTCGGCGCTCACCGTCGGCCGGATCGAGACGCTCCTGGTCGCCGACGAGGAGCAGTTCCGTCACCGCGATCTCGTCGAGACCGCCGCGGCGGCCGGCGTCCCGGTGTCGGTGATCACCGGCCGCGCCGCGTCGAAGCTGGCCGAGACGTCCACGCCCGCGGGCATCTTCGCGATCTGCCCGTTGCTCGACGTGCTGCTGGACGCCGTTCTCTCCGCCGGGCCGCGACTCCTCGCGATCGCGGTCGAGCCGCGGGAGCCCGGGAACGCGGGCACGCTCATCCGCTGTGCCGACGCGATGGGCGCCGATGCGGTGATCCTGCTCGGCGATGCCGTCGACCCCCACAACGGCAAGTGCGTCCGTGCGAGCGCGGGGAGCGTGTTCACGGTGCCCGTGGTGCGTGAGCGCGCCGTCGACGACGCCCTCGACGCCATCCGGGGGTCCGGCATCAGCCTTTTGGCGACCGCGGCCGATGGCGAGGTCGCCCTGGACGCGGCGGGCGACATCCTCTCCGGCCGCGTCGCATGGCTCTTCGGCAACGAGGCCCACGGCCTGTCGGTCGAGGTGCAGCGCTCCGCCGACCACCGCGTGTCGATCCCCATCCGTGGCCGCGCCGAGAGCCTGAATGTCGCTGCCGCGGCGGCCATCTGTCTGTACGAGAGCGCCCGTGTCCACGGCGCGGCGGGTCGCGTCTGACCGCTGTCCGAGTCGGCCGGTAGGGTCGGCGATCGTGTCAGAAACTGTGTCACCCGACTCCGCGCCCGAACCCGCACCCGCGACCCCCGGCTCGCCGGCCGCTGCACCCCAGACGGTGCCCGCGCCCGATCCTGCGGTCGTGAACTCCCGCATCGCGTCGGCGATCGCGACCGAACTCGGGGTGGGCGCCGGTCAGGTGCGATCGGCGATCGAGTTGCTCGACGGGGGATCGACGGTTCCGTTCGTCGCGCGATACCGCAAGGAGGCCACCGGCGGCCTCGACGACGCGCAGCTGCGTACCCTCGACGAGCGTCTCGGTTACCTGCGCGACCTCGAGGCCCGACGCCAGGCCGTCCGCGAATCCATCGCCGCGCAGGGCAAACTCGACGCCGCACTCGATGCGCGCATCCTCGAGGCCGACACCAAGGCGCGCCTTGAGGACATCTACCTGCCCTACAAGCCGAAGCGCCGCACCAAGGCCCAGATCGCACGCGAGGCCGGACACGAGCCGGTGGCCGATGCGCTGCTCTCGGACCCGACGACGGACCCGGCGACCTTCACCGCCGAGCAGCTCGACGGTGCCCGCGCGATCGCCGTGGAGCGGTTCGCCGAAGACGCCGACCTCGTCGGCGAACTCCGTGAGCTGATGTGGCAGACCGGAGTGCTGCGCACGGCGGTTCGCGACGGCAAGGAGTCGGCCGGCGCCAAGTTCGCCGACTACTTCGAGTTCTCCGAGCCGTTCACCTCGCTTCCGTCGCACCGGGTGCTGGCCGTGCTGCGCGGCGAGCGCGAGGAGATCCTGTCGGTCACCCTCGACGCCGACCCGGAAGCGGCCGACCGGCCCGCCGGCCCCGGACCGTACGAGCAGCGCATCGCCGCCCGGTTCGGCATCGCCGATCAGGGGCGTCCGGCCGACCGGTGGCTCACCGACACGGTGCGCTGGGCATGGCGGACCAAGCTGTTCGTCGGGCTGTCCCTCGACGTCCGGATGCGGCTGCGTCAGGCCGCCGAGGCCGACGCGGTCGCCGTGTTCGCGACGAACCTCAAGGACCTCCTGCTGGCCGCGCCCGCCGGGTCCCGTACGACGATGGGGCTCGACCCCGGTCTGCGCACCGGCGTGAAGGTCGCAGTGGTGAACGCGACCGGCAGGGTCGTCGACCACGCAACGATCTATCCGCACGAGCCCCGGCGCGACAAGTCCGGTTCGCTCGCCGTGCTCGGCGCACTCGTCGAGAAGCACGGCGTCGAGCTCATCGCCATCGGCAACGGCACCGCCTCACGCGAGACCGATGCGCTCGCCGGCGAGCTGCTGGCCGCGATCAAGGAGGCCGGCAAGAAGCCGCCGACGAGCGTCGTCGTGTCCGAGGCGGGTGCCTCGGTCTACTCGGCGTCGGCGTACGCGTCGAAGGAATTGCCGGACCTCGACGTCTCCATCCGCGGCGCGGTCTCGATCGCCCGCCGGTTGCAGGATCCGCTCGCCGAGCTCGTGAAGATCGATCCGAAGTCGATCGGGGTGGGGCAGTATCAGCACGACATCTCCGAGACCCTGCTCGCGCGCTCACTCGGGGCGGTCGTCGAAGACGCGGTGAACGCGGTCGGCGTCGACGTGAACACTGCGTCGGTGCCGCTGCTGTCCCGCGTGTCCGGCATCACCGCGGGCCTCGCGGAATCGATTGTCGCGCATCGTGACACCAATGGCGCGTTCCGGGATCGCAAGCAGATCACCGCGGTGCCCAGGCTCGGCCCCAAAGCTTTCGAGCAGTGCGCCGGCTTCTTGCGCATCGCCGACGGCGACAATCCGCTCGACGCGTCGAGCGTGCACCCGGAGGCGTACCCGGTCGTCACACGCATCCTCGAGAAGGTGGGCACCGATGTCCGGTCGCTGATCGGCGACACCGCGACCCTCACCAAGTTGCGACCCGAGGAGTTCGTCGACGAGACGTTCGGTCGTCCGACCGTCGTCGACATCATCGCCGAACTCGACAAGCCCGGGCGCGACCCGCGGCCGGAGTTCAAGACCGCGACGTTTGCCACGGGCATCGAGAAGGTCTCCGACCTGACCCCGGGGATGGTCCTCGAAGGTCAGGTCACCAACGTGGCCGCCTTCGGCGCATTCGTCGACGTCGGCGTGCACCAGGACGGCCTCGTCCACGTCTCGGCGATGGCACACCGCTTCGTCTCCGACCCCCACGAGGTCGTCAAGTCCGGCGACATCGTAAAGGTCAAGGTCATGGACGTCGACATCGACCGCAAACGCATCGGGTTGTCGCTGCGGCTCGACGACGAACCGGGCAGTGACGGCAAACCCTTCCGCGCGCCTCGCGGGCAAGGGCGGGAGGACAGTGCTCGTGGCGGCGGCAATCAGCCGCGGAGGAACGAGCAGCGTGGCGGCGGACGGGGCAACCCGGGCGGCCAGGGCCGGGGCGCTCAGGGGCAGGGCAACCGAGGCGGGAACCGGAACGATCGACGCCCGGCACCCAGCGGGGCGATGGCCGACGCGCTCAAGCGAGCCGGCTTCGGCAAGTAGGGTCGCGGCCCGGGCGGGCCGGTTGTGTGTTCGCGGATGCGGGGATTGCCGACCCCGAGCGAGTAGTTTCCCTCAGGCCGTCCCGGTCGCCGCGGTCGAGACTCGACGCCATGCCCAGCATCGTCTCGGGACGGCCGGCGTCGACCGGTCTGCCCACGCCTCGTGAACTCGCCGCCCTCACCGGGGACCGCGACCGCGTCATCGACCTGATCCGCATCATGTCGCTGGCGGTCGTGGTCGCCGGTCACTCGATCATGCTCACCGTCGACGTGACCGACGACTCGATTCATCTCGGCAACACACTCGGCGACGTGCCCGCACTGCAGCCGGCGACCTGGCTGCTGCAGGTGCTGCCGCTGTTCTTCTTCGCCGGTGCCGCCGCGGCGACCCGCGGCTGGACCTCGCGCGGCGACGGTGACACACCGACCGCCGGGCAATGGCTCGTCGCCCGGACACAACGCTTGATGCGGCCGGTGTTCTGGTACCTCGGAGCCGTCGCGGCCGTGTACACCGTCCTGTCCGGCACCGGTGCCACGGCGGCGGCCGACGTGGTCGCGCGTCTCGGGGTGCAGTTGCTGTGGTTCCTCGGCGCCTACCTGCTCGTACTGGCGGTGGTCCCGTTCCTGCAGCGCCTCCGGTCCGTCGGTGGTGTGCTGGCCGCCCTGGCGGTGTGTTGGGGGAGCACGGCGATCGTCGACGCCGTCCGACTGACGGACGGCCCCGCAGCGCTCGGCTACCTGAACTTCCTCGCCGTGTGGACGATCCCCGCGGTCCTCGGGGTCGCGTACGCCAAGAAGATCCTGCGGCCCGGGCTCGCCGTCCTCGCGGCCGCCGGTGCGCTGGCAGCCGACCTCGTCCTCGTCACGTGGGGACCCTACGAGGTCTCCCTCGTGACGGTGCCGGGCCAGCACCTGTCCAACATGAGTCCGCCGAGCCTGCTGCTCGCCGGCCACGCGATCGTGTTGTGCGCGGGCGCGATCGCGGTGCGCCGGTTCCTCGCGGTCGTGGCCGACCGTCCGCGCGTCTGGTGGTGGGTGGTGCTGGGCAACCGGGGCGCGATGACGCTGTATCTCTGGCATCTGCCGGTGCTCGCGGCGATCATCGGTCTGTGCGCCGCGGCCGGCATCGACCGCGGCGACGTCGGCGCGGCGTCCTTCCCGATGATCGTCGGGGCGCAGACCGTGTTGCTGCTCGCGGGCATGGTCCCGGTGGTCGCGATCCTGTCCCCACTCGAGAACCGGTCCCTGCCGTGGTGGGACGAACCGGTCGCCCGGCGCAGCGGACCGGTGCGGAACGCGGCCCTGCTGACGGCGCTGGCCGGGCTCGGCGTGGCAGTGCTGATGCTCGCGCGCGGCGGTCTGACCGGCGACGGTGTGTGGTGGCTGATCATGGGCCTCGCCTGTGCCACCTGCTCGCGTTGCCTCGCGGTTCCCGCCGGTCGTCCGACGGCAGCGCCAGGGCTTCCCGGTGACGACGCCTCCCTGCAGGTCAGCGCCCCGCGGTAGTCGACTACCCTCGACGGGAGTCATCGTCGGCGCCGGAGGTGTCCGTCGGCCCGTTGGGTCGGCGTGCACAGCGCGACGACGATGCCGACCATCCATCGATCGACGCACGAGGAGCACGCCCACCGTGGCCACTTCCGCCGACGCAACGGCATTCCCGGGACCCGACGACCTCGAGGCGGCCGCGACGTCGGCCATCGAGGACTTCGAGGCGGCGGCCGACCTCGATCAGCTCGCCGCGGCCAAGTCGGCGCACCTCGGTGACCGCTCGCCGATCGCACTCGCCCGGCGCGCGCTGGGTTCCCTCCCCAAAGAGGAGCGTTCCGAAGCCGGCAAGCTGGTCAACCAGGTGCGCGGCCGGGTGTCGGCGGCCCTGGAGGCGCGCACCGCCGTCCTCGACGCCGAACGGGACGCGGCGGTCCTCGTCGCCGAATCCATCGACGTGACCCTGCCGAGTGGTCGGCGCCCGGTGGGCGCGCGTCATCCCATCACCGTCATCGCCGAGCAGGTGGCCGACGTGTTCGTCGGTATGGGCTGGGAGATCGCGGAGGGCCCGGAGGTCGAGACCGAGCACTACAATTTCGACGCGCTCAACTTCTTGCCCGACCACCCCGCCCGGTCGATGCAGGACACCTTCTACATCGCGCCCGAGGGATCGCGGCAGGTCCTGCGGACGCACACCTCGCCGGTGCAGGTGCGCTCGATGCTGAGCCGGGACCTGCCCATCTACGTGGCGTGCCCGGGCCGGACGTTCCGGACCGACGAGCTCGACGCCACCCATACCCCGGTCTTCCATCAGATCGAGGGACTCGCCGTCGACAAGGGACTCACACTGGCGAACCTGCGGGGCACCCTGGAGACCTTCGCGCGGGCACTCTTCGGCCCGGAGACGACGACCCGCATGCGGGCGAGCTACTTCCCGTTCACCGAACCCTCCGCCGAGGTCGACGTGTGGTTCCCCGCCAAGAAGGGCGGACCCGGCTGGGTCGAGTGGGGCGGCTGCGGCATGGTCAACCCGAATGTGTTGCGCGCCAGCGGTATCGACCCGGATGTGTACTCGGGATTCGCGTTCGGGATGGGCCTGGAACGCACCCTGCAGTTCCGCAACGACATCTCTGACATGCGGGACATGGTCGAGGGGGACATCCGGTTCACCCTCCCGTTCGGTCCGGCCGCCTGACCGGCACCGCGCAGATCCCGCCCCGACGACTCCTCACGACGCGACGAAAGTAGTTGATACACAGTGCGTGCACCACAGTCCTGGTACACCGAGGTCCTCCGCGCCGGCGACCCGCAGTGGTCGGCGACCACCGATGAAGTCGACGCCGGTTTCGTCCGTGTCGGGTTCGAGATCGAGGACATCGAGGCGTTCCCGGAGATCACCGGACCGCTGGTGATCGGTCGCGTGGAGACGATCGAGGAGCTCACCGAGTTCAAGAAGCCGATCCGGTTCTGCACGGTCGCCGTCGGTGAGGACGAGCCCCGCGGAATCGTCTGTGGTGCACGCAACTTCGCCGAGGGTGACCTGATCGTCGCCGCGCTGCCGGGGGTCGTGCTCCCCGGTCCCTTCGAGATCGCCTCGCGTAAGACCTACGGCCGGGTGTCCGACGGCATGATCTGCTCGGTCTCCGAGCTGGGTATCGGCACCGATCACAGCGGCATCCTCGTGCTCGCGCCCGGGACCGCCGAACCGGGCGCGGACGCCCGCGAGGTGCTGGGACTCGCCGACGCGGCGATCGACGTCAACGTCACCCCCGACCGCGGCTACGCGTTCTCGGTGCGCGGCCTGGGCCGCGAGCTCGCGGGCAGCTTCGGGGTCCCGTTCGTCGATCCCGGACTCCGGGCCGCGGACCTGGCGGACGACGGGTCGGCCCCGGCGTGGCCGGTCGCCATCGACGAGAACTCCGGCGCGACGCGTTACACCGCTCGGGTCATCACCGGTGTGGACCCGACTGCGATCTCCCCGTGGTGGATGCAGAAGCGGCTCATGGTCGCCGGTATCCGCCCCATCTCCGCGATCGTCGACATCACCAACTACGTCATGATCGAACTCGGTCAGCCGCTGCACGCCTTCGACGCCGACCGTGTGACCGGAGCCGTCACGGTCCGGTCGGCCCAGCCGGGGGAGAAGCTCACCACCCTCGACGACACCGTCCGCGTCCTCGACCCCGAGGATGTGCTGATCGCCGACGAGTCCGGACCGATCGCCCTGGCCGGTGTCATGGGCGGCGCGAGCACCGAGGTGGGTCCCGAGACGACGACGGTGCTGCTGGAGTCGGCGACCTTCGATCCGGTTCGGGTCTTCCGCACCGCGAAGCGCCATAAGCTGACCTCCGAGGCCAGCAAGCGGTTCGAGCGGATCGTCGACCCCGAGATCACCGCGGTGGCCTCCGACCGCGCCGCCCGGCTGATCGTCGAGATCGCCGGCGGCCGGATCGCCTCACCGCTGTCCGAGACGCATGTCCAGACCCCGATCCGGTCGACGATCGCGATCGCAGCCGACGAACCGGACCGGGTCGCGGGCGTCAGCTATCCGCCGGGAACCACCCTGGCGCGGCTGACCGAGGTCGGTTGCGTGGTGACCGGGACCGACGAGCTGGACGTGTTCCCGCCCTCGTGGCGACCCGATCTGCGGCAACGCGCCGACCTGGTCGAGGAGGTCCTGCGTCTCGAGGGCTTGGAGGACATCCCCGCCGTGGTTCCGCGCGCGCCCGGCGGCACCGGACTCACCCCGGTTCAGCGACGCCGGCGCAGCGTGGGACGCACCCTCGCGCTCGACGGCTACGTCGAGGTCCTGCCGTATCCGTTCATGCCGGCCGGCGTGTTCGACCTCTGGGACCTGCCCGCCGACGACGAACGGCGACGCACCGTGAAGGTCCTCAATCCGCTCGAATCCGATCGCCCCGAACTGAACACCACACTGCTGCCGGGCCTCCTAGAGATGGCGGCCCGCAACATCGCACGCGGTCAGCGGGATCTGTCGCTGTTCACCATCGGTCAGGTCGTCATCGCCGGCGATCACGTCGCCGCTGTGGACGCGCTCGACGTCACGCGCCGCCCGACCGACGAGGAGATCGCGGCGCTCGACGCCTCGCTGCCCCATCAGCCGCTCCACGTCGGCGTCGTCCTCACCGGACTGCGCGATCCCGCAGGCCCCTGGGGCCCGGGACGCGCCGCCGACCACCTCGACGCCTTCGAGGCGGCGCGCACGATCGGTCGCGCGGCGGGGGTGACCGTCGAGCTCACCGCCGACGATCAGCGCCCGTGGCATCCCGGCCGCTGCGCGCGGCTGACGGTCGACGGCCGCACGGTCGGTTACGCCGGCGAACTCCACCCCGCGGTGCTCGAGCGGGCCCATCTGCCGAAGCGGACGTGCGCTGTGGAGATCGACATCGACGCACTGCCCTTGGACGCGCGACTCCCGGCGCCGTCGGTGTCGGTGTTCCCCGCGGTCCTGCAGGACGTCAATGTCGTCGTCGGAGGGGAGGTCCCGGCTGCGGACGTCCAGAAGGCGCTCGTGAGGGGGCCGGCGACTTGCTCGAGGACATCGCATTGTTCGACGTCTTCACCGGTGAACAGGTCGGAGCGGGCAACAAATCGTTGACGTTCTCGCTGCGGTTCCGCGCCCCGGACCGTACCCTCACCGAGGACGAGGCCAACGAGGCCAAGCTGGCCGCCGTCGACGCAGCCGCCGCGCGGGTGGGGGCCCGTCTCCGCTGACCCCATCGGCGTGTCACCCCGCCGTGAATTGATTTGCAGCCTGCTGCATAATGATCATATGGCTTCGACAAGCAAGGTGAGGGTGGCGGTGGCCGGCGCGAGCGGCTACGCGGGTGGCGAGATACTCCGGTTGCTGTGCGGGCACCCCCGTCTGCGATCCGGCGAACTCGAGATCGGCGCGCTCACCGCGGGTGGCAATGCCGGGACGCTCCTGGGTGCGCACCATCCCCATCTGCTCCCGCTGGCCGACCGGGTCCTGGAGGACACGACACCGGAGATCCTCGCCGGACACGACGTCGTCTTCCTGGGCCTGCCGCATGGCGCATCCGCGGTGATCGCCGATGCCCTGCCGCCGACGACGCTGATCATCGACTGCGGGGCCGACTTCCGGTTGCGCGACGCCGGTGAATGGACGTCGTACTACGGCGGAGACCACGCCGGGACCTGGCCGTATGGTCTGCCCGAGTTGCCCGGCAACCGGGAAACGCTCCGGGACGCGAGCCGGATCGCGGTGCCCGGTTGCTATCCGACGGTGTCGATCCTGTCGTTGCTCCCGGCCATCGCCGCGGGCATCGCCGATCCGCACGTGACCGTCGTCGCGGTGAGCGGGGCATCGGGTGCCGGACGGTCGCCCAAGGTCGACCTGCTGGCGTCCGAGGTCATCGGGTCCGCGCGGGCCTACGGCGTGGGCGGGGTCCACCGGCACACGCCGGAGATCTCCCAGGCGCTCTCGACCGCCGCGGAACAGCCGGTGACCGTCTCCTTCACGCCCATCCTCGCCCCGATGGCCCGCGGCATCCTCGCGACGTGCACCGCGCGCACCGGGGCCACCGCGGAGGAGGCCCGCGCGGTCTACGAGAAGGCCTATGCGGACGAGGAATTCGTGCACGTGCTGCCGGAGGGGCGGCTGCCTGCCACCGGTTCGGTGATCGGCTCCAACGCCGTCCAGCTCGGCGTGACCGTCGACGAACGCGCACAGACCCTCGTGGTCGTCGGCGCAGTCGACAACCTGACCAAGGGGACCGGTGGCGCCGCGGTCCAATCGATGAACCTGGCGCTGGGCTGGACCGAGAACGAGGGACTGAGCACCGTGGGAGTGGCACCGTGACCGGATCGCAGGGCAGCGCGGAAACAGAGCAGGACCGGATCGAGGGCGGCGCCCCCGGCGATCACCCGCGGCTCGTGCGGAACCAGGGCGTCACCGCGCCCCTGGGGTTCCGGGCCGCCGGAATCGCGGCGGGCATCAAGGCATCCGGTGCGCTCGACCTCGCACTCGTCTTCAACGAGGGCCCCGACCATTCCGCCGCCGGTGTCTTCACCCGCAACCAGGTGAAGGCGGCACCGGTGCTGTGGTCACAGCAGGTCCTCACCACCGGCCGGCTGCGCACCGTGATCCTCAACTCGGGCGGCGCGAACGCCTGTACCGGACCGGGCGGCTTCCAGGACACCCACAAGACCGCGGAGGCGGTGGCCGACGCGCTCAGCAACTGGGGGACCAGCACGGGCGCCGTGGAGGTCGCGGTGTGCTCCACCGGACTGATCGGCGACCGGCTGCCGATGGACAAGGTCCTCGCCGGGGTCACCGAGATCGTCCAGGACATGGGCGGCGGCCTGTCCGGCGGCACCGACGCGGCGCACGCGATCATGACCACCGACACCGTGCCCAAACAGGCTGCGCTGCACCACCCGCAGGGGTGGAACGTGGGCGGTATGGGCAAGGGCGCCGGAATGCTGGCACCGTCGCTGGCGACGATGCTGGTCGTGCTCACGACCGACGCGGTGGCCACCGCCGAGCAGCTCGACACCGCCTTGCGCAGGGCGACGGCACGCACCTTCGACCGGCTCGACATCGACGGCTCGTGCTCGACGAACGACACGGTTCTGCTGCTGAGCTCGGGCGCCAGCCAGATCCCGGTCGAGCAGAGCGATCTCGACGACGCGGTGTTCGCCGTCTGCGACGATCTCGCCGCCCAGATGATGGCCGACGCCGAGGGTGTCACGAAGCGGGTCGTCATCACGGTCACCGGGGCGCACATCGAGGACGACGCGCTGACCGTCGCCCGTGCCGTCGCGCGAGATTCGCTGGTGAAGACCGCCCTGTTCGGATCGGACCCCAACTGGGGACGCGTACTCGCCGCGGTCGGCGCCGCGCCGGTCACCGTCGACCCCGACCGGATCGCGGTGTCGTTCAATGGCAACCCGGTGTGCGAGAACGGTTTCGGGGTCGAGGGCGCGCGAGATGTGGACTTGTCCGGCCCCGACATCGCCGTCGTCGTCGACCTGAAGCTGGGAGAGTCGGCGGCCAGTGTCCGGACCACCGACCTCTCCCATGCGTACGTCGAAGAGAACTCGGCGTATTCGTCATGAGTGAGACAAAATCGGGCGTCCACCCGATCGACCCCGCGGCCGGCCTGGCCAAGGCGAAGGTCCTCGCCGAGGCCCTGCCCGCGCTGCAGCGACTCGCCGGTGCGACCGTCGTCGTCAAGTACGGCGGCAACGCCATGATCGACGACGAGTTGAAGAAGGCGTTCGCGGCGGACATGGTCTTTCTGCGCGCCTGCGGCATGCATCCCGTGGTGGTGCACGGTGGTGGCCCGCAGATCTCGGCGATGCTGAAGCGACTGGGACTCTCGGGTGAGTTCAAGGGCGGATTCCGGGTGACGACCCCCGAGGTCATGGACGTCGCCCGCATGGTTCTCTTCGGTCAGGTCGGGCGGGAGCTCGTGGGCCTGATCAACTCGCACGGACCGTATGCCGTCGGCATCACCGGTGAGGATGCCCACCTGTTCACCGCGACGCGGCGCACGGTGCTCGTCGAGGGGGTTCCCACCGACATCGGCCTCGTCGGCGACATCGCGTCGGTCAACACCTCGGCGGTGCTGGATCTGGTTGCAGCCGGCCGCATCCCGGTCGTCTCGACGATCGCGCCGGACCGCGATGGGGTGGTGCACAACATCAACGCCGACACCGCGGCCGGTGCTCTCGCCGAGGCGTTGGGGGCGTCCCGGCTGGTGATGCTGACCGATGTCGAAGGCCTGTACACGGACTGGCCCGACCGCGGATCCCTGGTGTCCCAGATCGACACCGACACACTCACCGAGCTGTTGCCGTCGCTGGACTCCGGCATGGTCCCCAAGATGGAGGCCTGCCTCCGCGCCGTCACCGGCGGCGTCGACCGCGCACACGTGATCGACGGGCGTGTCGCCCATTCCGTGCTGGCCGAACTGTTGACCGAGAGCTCGACCGGCACCACCGTCGTCGTGCCTGAGGAGGACGCATGACCGCGCCACTGCAGCAGCGCTGGGCACAGTCGCTGATGAACAACTACGGCACACCCCCGATCGCCCTGGTGGAGGGCTCGGGAGCGTATGTCACCGACGCCGATGGCAAGCGCTACCTCGACCTGCTCGGCGGGATCGCGGTGAACGCCCTCGGCCACGCCCATCCGGCGATCGTCGACGCGGTCACCCGCCAGCTCCAGACACTCGGACACGTGTCGAATCTGTACATCGCCCCGCCCGTCGTCGAACTCGCCGAGGCGTTGCTCGGCCGGTTCGGCCATCCGGGTCGCGTGTTCTTCTGCAACTCCGGCACCGAGGCGAACGAGGCCGCGTTCAAACTGGCCCGACGGACCGGACGGCCCGAGATCGTCGCGGCGGAGCAGGCCTTCCACGGACGCACCATGGGTGCGCTCGCGATGACCGGTCAGCCCGCCAAACGCACTCCGTTCGAACCGATGCCGCCGGGCGTCCGGTTCGTTCCCTACGGTGACGTCGACGCGCTCGACGCCATGGTCACCGACCAGACCGCCGCGGTGATCCTCGAACCGATCCTCGGCGAGGCCGGCGTCGTCGTGCCCCCGGCCGACTACCTGGCGGCCGCTCGCCGGATCACCGAGGAGCGCGGCGCGCTGCTGATTCTCGACGAGGTGCAGACCGGCGTCGCCCGCACCGGTACGTTCTTCGCCCATCAGCAGGTGGGCGTGGTCCCCGATGTGATGACGCTTGCGAAGGGGCTGGGCGGTGGCCTCCCCATCGGTGCGTGTATCGCCACCGGCCCGGCGGCCGACCTGTTCGGGCCGGGCCAGCACGGCACCACTTTCGGTGGCAATCCGGTCAGTGCGGCCGCCGCGCTGGCCGTCCTGAGGGTCATCGAAGCCGACGGTCTCCTCGATTCCGTTGCCGCGGTGGGGAAGTCGATCGCGACCGGCATCGAGGACCTGCAGCATCCGCTGGTCTCGCATGTGCGTGGATCCGGCCTGTTGCTCGGTGTCGTGCTGACGCAGCCGCTCTCGCAGCGCGTCGAGGCCGCCGCCCGGGACGCGGGGTTCCTGATCAACGCACCCGCGCCCGACGTCCTGCGCCTGGCCCCGCCGCTGATCCTCACCGAGGAGCAGGGACAGGATTTCGTGCGCGCGCTACCGACACTGCTCGACACCGCCGCCACATCGAACGAGGGGGACAAGCCATGACCAGACATTTCCTGCGCGACGACGACCTGACCCCGGCCGAGCAGGCCGAGGTGCTCGCACTCGCGGCCGAGGTCAAGGCGAAGCCGTTCGACTTCCGGCCGCTGGAGGGCCCCCGCGGGGTCGGGGTGATCTTCGACAAGAACTCCACCCGCACCCGGTTCTCGTTCGAGGTCGGCATCGCCCAGCTCGGCGGTCATGCGGTCGTCGTCGACGGCCGGACGACACAGCTCGGCCGCGAGGAGACCCTGGAGGACACCGGCCTCGTCCTGTCCCGCTTCGTCGACGCCATCGTGTGGCGGACGTTCGGGCAGGACCGGCTCGAAGCGCTGTCCTCGACCGCCACGGTGCCGGTCGTCAACGCGCTGTCCGACGAGTTCCACCCCTGCCAGGTGCTCGCCGACCTGCATACGATCGCCGAGCACAAGGGTCCGCCGGCGGGTCGGACGATGACGTACCTCGGTGACGGTGCGAACAACATGGCGCACTCGCTGGCGCTCGGCGGCGTCACGGCCGGCATGCACGTCGTCCTCAGCTCGCCGGACGGTTTCCAGCCCGACCCGGCGGTGATCGCCGACGCCGAGAAGCGTGCCGCGCAGACCGGCGGCTCGGTGACGCTCGAGACCGACCCCGTCGCCGCCGCGACGGGGGCCGACGTCCTGGTGACCGACACCTGGGTGTCGATGGGGCAAGAGGACGACGGAAAGGACCGCACGGCGCCGTTCCGGCCGTACCAGATCAACGATGACCTGCTCATGCATGCCGCCGATGATGCGATCGTGCTGCACTGCCTGCCGGCCCATCGTGGCGACGAGATCACGGCCTCGGTGATCGACGGACCCCGCAGCGTCGTGTTCGACGAGGCGGAGAACCGCCTGCATGCGCAGAAGGCGCTGCTGATCTGGCTGTTGGACCACCAGTGAGCGGACACCCACGATGACCGCCGGAGCCGAACCCTCGGAAAGCCGCCTCGCCGCCACCCGGGCGGGTCGTCATGCGCGCATCATCGAGATCCTGTCCACGCATCAGGTCCGCAGCCAGTCGGAGCTGCAGCGGTTGCTCGCCGAAGAGGGCGTCGACGCCACCCAGGCCACCCTGTCGCGCGACCTCGACGAACTCGGGGCCGTGAAGCTCCGGGCCGCCGACGGCGGCGCCGGGGTCTACGTGGTGCCCGAAGACGGTTCGCCCGTCCGCGGGGTGTCCGGCGGCACCGACCGGCTCGGCCGGCTCGTGTCGGACCTCCTGGTCTCGACCGACAGCAGTGGCAACCTCGCGGTGTTGCGAACGCCCCCGGGCGCCGCGCACTACTTGGCGGCTGCGCTCGACCGCGCGCCTGCCCGACGTCGTGGGGACGATCGCCGGGGACGACACGATCTTCGTCGTCGCGCGCGAGCCGCTCGACGGAGCGGAACTCGCCCGCCGGATCGAGGGCCTCGTGTAACCCTCGCCGCATCGACATTCTCGGTTCCGCCTCCGCGGAACCGTCAGACCACACCAAACGAACAGCCGAGATGCCGCCAACCGGATACCCGGGCGGTGTCGTCGGAACACCGGGGCCGATGATGGACTCGGTCATCGCGCAGAACAGGAGCTTCACCTCATGGCAGAACGTGTCGTACTCGCATACTCGGGCGGCCTGGACACCTCGGTCGCGATCAGCTGGATCCAGAAGGAGACCGGCAAAGAGGTCGTCGCCGTGGCACTCGACCTCGGTCAGGGCGGCGAGGACATGGAGGTCATCCGCCAGCGCGCACTCGACTGCGGCGCGGTCGAGGCCGTCGTGGTCGATGCCCGCGACGAGTTCGCCGACGAGTACTGCCTCGGCGCGATCACCTCGAATGCGCTCTACATGGATCGTTATCCGCTCGTCTCGGCGCTGTCGCGCCCGCTGATCGCCAAGCACCTGGTCACCGCCGCCCGTGATCACGGAGGCACCGTCGTCGCCCACGGATGCACCGGCAAGGGCAACGACCAGGTCCGCTTCGAAGTCGGTTTCGCCACCCTGGCGCCCGATCTGCAGGTGCTCGCGCCGGTCCGCGACTACGCCTGGACCCGCGAGAAGGCGATCGCCTTCGCCGGGGAGAACGACATCCCGATCAACGTGACCAAGAAGTCGCCGTTCTCGATTGACCAGAACGTGTGGGGACGCGCCGTCGAGACCGGCTTCCTCGAGGACCTGTGGAACGCGCCGACCAAGGACGTCTACGACTACACCGAAGACCCCACCGTCAACTGGAACTCGCCTGACGAGGTCATCATCGGCTTCGACAAGGGCCGCCCGGTCAGCATCGACGGCCGCCCGGTGAGCGTTCTCGAGGCGATCCAGGAACTCAACCGTCGGGCCGGCGCCCAGGGCGTCGGACGCCTCGACGTGGTGGAGGACCGCCTGGTGGGCATCAAGAGCCGCGAGGTCTACGAGGCGCCCGGCGCCATGGTTCTCATCCGCGCACACGAAGAACTCGAGCACGTGACCATCGAGCGCGAGCTCGGCCGCTACAAGCGCGGCACAGACCAGAAGTGGGCCGAGCTGGTGTACGACGGTCTCTGGTTCTCGCCGCTGAAGCGGTCGCTGGACGCGTTCGTCGCCTCCACGCAGGAGCACGTGACCGGCGAGATCCGGCTGACCCTGCACGGCGGCACGATCGCCGCGACCGGCCGCCGCAGCTCGGAGTCGCTCTACGACTTCAACCTCGCGACCTACGACGAGGGCGACACCTTCGATCAGTCCGCGGCCCGCGGCTTCGTCGAGCTGCACGGCCTGTCGTCGAAGATCGCCGCGAAGCGGGACCTGAATCTGTGAGTGCGGGCACCGGCGGCGGCAGCGGCCCGGAGACCGGCGGGACGACCAACCAGGGTTCGCTCTGGGGCGGTCGCTTCGCCGGTGGTCCGGCGGAGGCGATGGCCGCGCTGAGCAAGTCGACCCACTTCGACTGGGCCCTGGCCCCGTTCGACATCGAAGCGTCCAAAGCGCATGCACGGGTGCTGAACAAGGCCGGGCTGCTCACCGCCGGAGACCTCACCGGAATGCTCGACGGGCTCGATCGCCTGGCCGCCGATGTCGCCGACGGCAGCTTCGGGCCGGCCGAGTCCGACGAGGACGTCCACGGCGCCCTCGAGCGTGGCCTGATCGAGCGCGTCGGTCCCGAACTCGGGGGCCGGTTACGCGCGGGGCGCTCACGCAACGACCAGGTCGCGACCCTGTTCCGGATGTGGCTGCGCGCCGCCATGCGGCGGGTCGCGTTGGGCCTGCTCGACATCGTCGACGCGCTCACCGCACAGGCGGCGGCCCATCCCGACGCGATCATGCCGGGCAAGACGCACCTGCAGGCCGCACAGCCGGTCCTGCTGGGGCACCATCTGCTGGCGCACGCGCAACCACTCCTGCGCGACATCGACCGGCTCGCCGACGCGGATCGTCGAACCGCGGTGTCGCCCTACGGTTCCGGCGCCCTGGCCGGCTCCTCCCTGGGCCTCGATCCGGCGGCGATCGCCGCCGACCTGGGCTTCGACGCACCCGCGGAGAACTCGATCGATGCCACCTCATCGCGCGACTTCGCTGCGGAGGCCGCGTTCGTCTTCGCGATGATCGCAGTCGACCTCTCCCGGTTGTCCGAAGAGGTGATCATCTGGAGCACACCGGAATTCGGCTACGTGACGCTGGCCGACGCGTGGTCCACCGGCAGCTCGATCATGCCGCAGAAGAAGAACCCGGACGTCGCCGAACTCATGCGCGGCAAGGCCGGTCGTCTCATCGGCGACCTCACCGGATTGCTCGCCACACTGAAGGCGCAGCCGCTGGCGTACAACCGGGACCTGCAGGAGGACAAGGAACCGGTCTTCGACGCGGTGGCCCAACTGGAGCTGCTGCTGCCCGCGGTGACCGGCCTGGTCGCCACGCTGGAGTTTCACACCGATCGCATGGCGGAACTCGCGCCGGCGGGTTTCACCCTGGCCACCGACATCGCCGAATGGATGGTCCGACAGGGCGTGCCGTTCCGGGTGGCGCACGAGGCCGCAGGTGCGTGTGTCCGCGAGGCCGAGTCCCGGGGCGTCGGCCTGGACGAACTCGACGACGCGACGCTGGCCGGTGTCCATCCGGCGCTGACGCCGGCGGTGCGTGACGTCCTGACCGTCCGCGGTTCGGTCGAGTCGCGCAACGCGCACGGCGGTACCGCACCCGGACAGGTCCGGCGGCAGATCGACGTCGTCACGGCCCAGACCACCGATCTCCGGACACGCTGGACCGCTGGGCACGGCGGGCGCCACTGATCCCGGACGACTGGGTACAGTGACCTGTGTCACCGACGCCGCGTCATTCAACGCGCTGGTGAGGCCGGTACACCGACGACGGGAGGATCGACACGATGGCGGTGTGGGACGGGGGCCCCGATCTCGTGGGGGCGGTCGGCAGGGTGTTGGCCACCGCGCAGAACGGCCTCGAGGTGCTGCGGTTCGGTGGACTGGAGACCGGTACCGAACCGGCGCCTTTCGCGGTCGTCGAGACGCACAAGATGTTCCGGCTGCGTCGGTATTTCCCGGACGATCCGTCGACCGGCCCGAACATCGTCCTGGTGCCGCCGATGATGGTGTCGGCCAACGTCTATGACGTCACCGAGCACAACGGAGCGGTGTCGATTCTGCACCGCAACGGCATCACGCCGTGGGTCGTCGACTTCGGGTCACCCGACTCCGAAGAAGGCGGGATGGAACGGAATCTCGCCGACCACGTGGTCGCGATCAGCCACGCGATCGACCTGATCGTCGAGGCGACCGGCCGTGACATCCACCTCGCCGGGTATTCGCAGGGCGGGATGTTCGCCTACCAGACCGCGGCCTACCGCCGGTCCAAGGGGATCGCGAGTCTGATCACGTTCGGCAGCCCCGTCGACGTCCTCGCCGCACTGCCCCTGGGGCTGCCCGCGGGACTGGTGGCCCCGGCGGCCGAGTTCCTGGCCGACAAGGCGTTCTCACGCAATCTCTGGGTGCGGGATTGGATGGCGCGCACCGGCTTCCAGCTCCTGGATCCGGTGAAGACGGTGCGCAGCCGCATCGACTTCCTGCGCCGTCTGCACGATCGTGAGGCGCTGCTCCCACGGGAGGACCAGCGCCGCTTCCTGGAGGCCGACGGCTGGGTCGCATGGTCCGGCCCGGCGATCGCCGAGCTGCTCCGGCAGTTCGTGGCGCACAACCGCATGGTCTCCGGCGGCTTCGTGATCAACGGCGATCTGGTGTCCCTCGCGGAGATCACCTGCCCGGTGCTCGCGTTCGTGGGCGATGCCGACGACATCGGGCAACCGGCGGCGGTACGGGGCATCGTCCGCGCCGCGCCCGACGCGGAGGTGTACGAATCCACCTTGCCGGCCGGACATTTCGGACTCGTGGTCGGCAGCGCGGCCGGTGAACACACCTGGCCGACGACCTCCGACTGGGTGAACTGGCTCTCCGACAACGGTCCGCGCCCCGAACTCGTCTCCGAGATGTCGCTCGTCGAGCCGGGTCACGGCGGCGGGGTCAGCCTGTCGTCGCGACTCACGCACGGGGTGGGGTCGGTGGCCGACGCCGGCACCGCCGCCTCGCGCGAGCTGCTCGGCCTCGCCAACTCCCTGCAACGCACCTCGCGAGCCGTCGCCTCGGAGTCGGTGCGGACCGTCCCCCGATTGTTCCGGCTGGGACAGATCCAGAGCGGTACGCGCATTTCCCTGTCGAAGCTGATGGCCGAGAACACCAAGCGCGGCGGCGACAAGGAACTGTTCCTCTTCGAGAACCGTGTGCTCACCCACGCCCAGGTGGACACGCGTATCGACAACGTGGTCGCCGGGCTGGTCGACTGCTGCATCCGCCCCGGCCAGCACATCGGTGTCCTGATGGACACCCGGCCGAGCGCCCTGGTCGTCATCGCGGCGCTCTCGCGTCTGGGCGCGGTGGCGGTGCTGCTCGCCGCGGACGCCGACGTCCGCGAGATGATGCGGCTCGCCGACAGCTCGGTCATCGTCACCGACCCCACCAATCTCGATCTCGCCAGTGCCGCCTCCGACCGCGTCCTGGTACTCGGCGGCGGCAGTGGCGACTCCCGGGCGATCGACGGTGCGGACGGCACCTCGATCGTCGACATGGAACGCATCGATCCCGACGAAGTCGTGATGCCGACCTGGTACCGGCCCGACCCCGGTCTCGCGGGCGACCTCGCGTTCATCCTGTTCAGCCGGGCTTACGGCAAGCTCGTCCCGTGGCCGGTGACCAACCACCGGTTCGCGATGTCGGCCTTCGGCGCCGCGGCCGCGGCGGCGCTCACCGACCGCGACACCGTGTACTGCCTGCCGCCGCTGCACCACGCGTCGGGGCTGCTCACGACCCTGGGGGCGACGGTGGTCGGGCGGTCGAGGATCGCGCTGTCGAACGGCATCGATCCCAAGAACTTCGCCGTCGAGGTGCAGCGCTACGGCATCACCGTCGTGTCCTACACCTGGTCGATGCTCAGCGGCATCGTTCGCGACCCCGACTTCCACATCAACCAGCACAACCCGATCCGGTTGTTCATGGGCTCGGGTATGTCGGCGGGACTCTGGGAGGACGTGTGCTCGAGTTTCCCCGCGCGCGCATCCTCGAGTTCTTCGCGACCGCCGACGGCTCGGCGATCCTCGCGAACGTCTCCGGGGACAAGTTGTCCTCCGTCGGCCGGCCGCTGCCGGAGACGAACCCGGTCGAGGTCGCGGCCTACGACATCGTCGGCGACCGGTTGCTCATCGACGACTCGGGCTTCGTCCGCCGGGCGGAGACAGGGGAGCCCGGTCTGCTCCTCGCCAAGGCCAAGCACAAGTTCGACACCAACGGGACGGTGCTCCGCGACGTCTTCACGACGCGTGATCGGTGGGAGGTGTCGGGTCACTTGTTCGTGCGCGACGCCGACGGCGACCTGTACTTCCTCGGAGCGACCGACCGCGTGCTCCGGACCGCGGACGGCCCGGTGTTCATCCCCCCGATCGCCCACGCCCTGTCCCGACTGAAGAGCGTCGACCAGGTCGTCGTCTACGGGGTCGGCGAACCCGGCCACCAGGTCGTCGTCGCGGCGATGACCCTCCGGCCCGGGGTCACGCCGGACTCGCTCACGGCCACACAACTGCGGATCGCGCTGGGGGAGTACCGGGCCGAAGAGCGCCCTCATCTCGTCCACGTCGTCGACGACATCCCGCAGTCGGCGTCGTTCCGCCCGCTCAGCACCGGTCTGGTCGAGGACGGACTTCCGAAACCGGGTGCGCGCGTCTGGTATCGCGACGACGAAGGGCGCTATCGCAGGTACACGAGGACCGTGGCGGAGAAGCTGGACTGGAGCGGGTCCTCGACGCGCAATGCCCTAGGCTGATCCGGGTGACGACACGCGCTGAGGCCATCGACCCGATCGTGCGCGAACGCCTGGCCTGCCCGCAGGACCACGGTCCGCTGGTCGACGCCGGCGACGAGCTCTACAACCCGCGGCTGCATGTCGCCTACCGCATCGACTCCGACGGCATCCCGGTGATGCTCGTCGACGAGGCGCGCACGGTCGACGACGCCGAGCACGAGCGCATCGTCGGTTCTCAGCCGGAGTAGCCCGCTTGCGGGCGTCACCTCCACCGCACCTCGATCTCGTCGGATGACAAGATCGAGGGGTGAGTGCTGACAACGTCGAACCCCCCGACCGGCCGAGTCCTCCCGGCCGACTGCCGTCCCCGCCACCGTCGACATCCTCGACGAACTGCAATGGCGCGGGCTGATCGCCCAGTCCACCGATCTCGGTGCACTGGGGGAGGCCCTCGCGAACGGACCGGTCACGTTGTACGCGGGCTTCGACCCGACGGCGGCGAGTCTGCACGCCGGTCACCTCGTCCCGTTGCTGACCCTCAAGCGTTTCCAGTTGGCGGGTCATCGTCCGATCGTCCTAGCGGGCGGTGCCACCGGTCTGATCGGTGATCCCCGCGACGTGGGGGAGCGGACGATGAACTCGACGGACACCGTCGCCGAGTGGGCCGCGCGTATCGACGCGCAGCTTCGACGGTTCGTCGACATCGACGACACCCCTACGGGCGCCGTGGTGGTGAACAACCTGGACTGGACCGGCAAGCTGTCGGCGGTCGAGTTCCTCCGCGACCTGGGTAAGCACTTCTCGGTGAACGTGATGCTCGCGCGTGACACGGTGAAGCGACGCCTCGAAGCCGACGGCATGAGTTACGCGGAGTTCAGCTACCTGCTCCTGCAGTCGAACGACTTCGTCGAACTGAATCGCCGGTACGGATGTGTGCTGCAGATCGGTGGTTCCGACCAGTGGGGCAACATCGTCGGCGGCGTGGATCTGGCCCGTCGTCTCGACGGCTCGGCACTGCACGGGATGACGGTTCCGCTCGTGACCTCGTCGGACGGCAAGAAGTTCGGCAAGTCCACTGGTGGGGGCAGTCTGTGGCTCGACCCGGACCTGACGAGCCCCTACTCCTGGTACCAGTACTTCGTGAACACGGCGGACGCCGATGTAATCCGTTACTTGCGCTGGTTCACCTTCCTGGGGCGCGAGGAGATCGACGAACTCGAACGTGCCACCGCCGAGACCCCGCACCTGCGGCGCGCACAGCGCACACTCGCCGCCGAGATGACGACCCTCATCCACGGTCAGGCCAACACCGATGCGGTCCAACTGGCCAGCCAGGCACTGTTCGGTCGGGCCGAGCTCGATGAACTCGACGAGGCGAC
This sequence comes from Gordonia hongkongensis, assembly GCF_023078355.1. Classification (NCBI taxonomy): domain Bacteria; kingdom Bacillati; phylum Actinomycetota; class Actinomycetes; order Mycobacteriales; family Gordoniaceae; genus Gordonia; species Gordonia hongkongensis. The sequence continues at coordinate 3,080,808 of NZ_CP095552.1, read as the reverse complement.
CCTCGCGGCCGCGGTCGGGGAGACCTCGATCGCCGAGTACGGCGAGGCCCGTCCGACGATCATCGAGTTGCTGGTCGACACGAAGCTGTCGGAGTCCAACAAGGCTGCTCGCCGCGCAGTGTCCGAGGGCGGCGCGTACGTGAACAACACCAAGATCACCGACCCGGAGTGGCAGCCGGCCGACGCCGATCTGCTCCACGGGCGGTGGTTGGTGGTGCGTCGCGGCAAGAAAAGCTTCGCCGGCGCCAGACTAGGCCTCTGACCTGGCGATTTGACGCGTTGTTCGCGCCTGTGTAACTTAATCGACGCACCGCAGAGAGCAACTCCCCCGGAGCCGCAAGCCCCGGGGAAGCAACAGTGCCCGAGCCACTCGCTCGGGCCGCCTGTGCGGGCCACTCCCGAGAACAAGAGCGTAAGAATTTCTCGCGCTCTGGGAGAGCCCATCGGAGCCGGCTTCACATCGAGGACGTCTGGTGGGTGTGTGTTCTTTGAGAACTCGATAGTGTGTTGGTGGATTGTTTGATGCCACATTGTGGTGTCAGATGGTTTGCTTGGATGATGCGTCCGCGGCTTTGATGTCGCGTGACGCTGATGAGTTTATTTTTTGATGCCAGTTTTTTTGAGGATTATTTTGGTCAGGTTTTGCTTTCCTGGTTGAAGATTTTGTGTTGAAACGTCGGCTTTCGGGCTGGTTTGGTTTCTGCATTTTTTCATGGAGAGTTTGATCCTGGCTCAGGACGAACGCTGGCGGCGTGCTTAACACATGCAAGTCGAACGGAAAGGCCCAGCTTGCTGGGTACTCGAGTGGCGAACGGGTGAGTAACACGTGGGTGATCTGCCCTGCACTCTGGGATAAGCCTGGGAAACTGGGTCTAATACCGGATATGACCAACTGTCGCATGGTGGTTGGTGGAAAGCTTTTGCGGTGTGGGATGGGCCCGCGGCCTATCAGCTTGTTGGTGGGGTAATGGCCTACCAAGGCGACGACGGGTAGCCGACCTGAGAGGGTGATCGGCCACACTGGGACTGAGACACGGCCCAGACTCCTACGGGAGGCAGCAGTGGGGAATATTGCACAATGGGCGCAAGCCTGATGCAGCGACGCCGCGTGAGGGATGACGGCCTTCGGGTTGTAAACCTCTTTCACCAGGGACGAAGCGGAAGTGACGGTACCTGGAGAAGAAGCACCGGCCAACTACGTGCCAGCAGCCGCGGTAATACGTAGGGTGCGAGCGTTGTCCGGAATTACTGGGCGTAAAGAGCTCGTAGGCGGTTTGTCGCGTCGTCTGTGAAATTCTGCAACTCAATTGCAGGCGTGCAGGCGATACGGGCAGACTTGAGTACTACAGGGGAGACTGGAATTCCTGGTGTAGCGGTGAAATGCGCAGATATCAGGAGGAACACCGGTGGCGAAGGCGGGTCTCTGGGTAGTAACTGACGCTGAGGAGCGAAAGCGTGGGTAGCGAACAGGATTAGATACCCTGGTAGTCCACGCCGTAAACGGTGGGTACTAGGTGTGGGTTCCTTTTCACGGGATCCGTGCCGTAGCTAACGCATTAAGTACCCCGCCTGGGGAGTACGGCCGCAAGGCTAAAACTCAAAGGAATTGACGGGGGCCCGCACAAGCGGCGGAGCATGTGGATTAATTCGATGCAACGCGAAGAACCTTACCTGGGTTTGACATACACCAGACGCGGCTAGAGATAGTCGTTCCCTTGTGGTTGGTGTACAGGTGGTGCATGGCTGTCGTCAGCTCGTGTCGTGAGATGTTGGGTTAAGTCCCGCAACGAGCGCAACCCTTGTCCTGTATTGCCAGCGGGTTATGCCGGGGACTTGCAGGAGACTGCCGGGGTCAACTCGGAGGAAGGTGGGGATGACGTCAAGTCATCATGCCCCTTATGTCCAGGGCTTCACACATGCTACAATGGCTGGTACAGAGGGCTGCGATACCGTGAGGTGGAGCGAATCCCTTAAAGCCAGTCTCAGTTCGGATTGGGGTCTGCAACTCGACCCCATGAAGTCGGAGTCGCTAGTAATCGCAGATCAGCAACGCTGCGGTGAATACGTTCCCGGGCCTTGTACACACCGCCCGTCACGTCATGAAAGTCGGTAACACCCGAAGCCGGTGGCCTAACCCCTTGTGGGAGGGAGCTGTCGAAGGTGGGATCGGCGATTGGGACGAAGTCGTAACAAGGTAGCCGTACCGGAAGGTGCGGCTGGATCACCTCCTTTCTAAGGAGCACACAACAACACGTGTTTCAGCAGGCGTTTGTTCTGCGGCGCGTGTGTGTTCGAGGGTGAAACATCAAACACGCCACGCAAGGTGCCGGCCTCATATGGGCGGGCGCTGGTGGTGAGCTTGCCGGGTGACTGGCTCGCTGCTCCCAACACACTATCGGGGTTCTGAGAGAACACACGTTTTCTCTGAGCTGGTCATCGTGAGGTCGTGCTGATGCATCGTGTGATGGGGTGTGGAGCGGCCAAGTGGTGATCGGCGTGTGTTGTTTGAGAAGTGCATAGTGGATGCGAGCATCTTTATTTCAAACCAATGCTCCAACGTTGTTGGGGTGCTGGTCTGTGATTTAGCAGATAATGTTTTGAGTGTTTGTGTGATGTCTACATTCGATCCTCCTTGTGGGGGTTGTTTGTAGGTGTTGTTGTAAGTGTGTAAGGGCGTTCGGTGGATGCCTTGGTACCAGGAGCCGATGAAGGACGTGGTAGGCCGCGATAGTCCTCGGGGAGTTGTCAAACGAGCTGTGATCCGAGGGTGTCCGAATGGGGAAACCCAGCACGAGTGATGTCGTGTTACCACCAGCTGAATGTATAGGCTGTGTGGGGGGAACGTGGGGAAGTGAAACATCTCAGTACCCATAGGAAGAGAAAACAATTGTGATTCCGTGAGTAGTGGCGAGCGAAAGCGGAGGAGGCTAAACCATGCGCATGTGATACCGGGTAGGGGTTGTGTGTGTGGGGTTGTGGGGTTCGTCTTCTTCCATCTGCCTGTGGAAGCGTGAGTCAAAAAGCTGTGTGTTAGGTGAAGTGGCCTGGAATGGTCTGCCGTAGTCGGTGAGAGTCCGGTAGCTGAAAACACATGGTCTTGCGTGACGGTGTCCCCAAGTAGCAGCGGGCTCGTGGAATCTGCTGTGAATCTGCCGGGACCACCCGGTAAGCCTGAATACTTCCTGGTGACCGATAGCGGACTAGTACCGTGAGGGAAAGGTGAAAAGTACCCCGGGAGGGGAGTGAAATAGTACCTGAAACCGGACGCTTACAATCCGTCAAAGCCTGTGCCTTCGGGGCGGGTGATGGCGTGCCTTTTGAAGAATGAGCCTGCGAGTTAGTGCTCGGTGGCGAGGTTAACCCGTGTGGGGTAGCCGTAGCGAAAGCGAGTCTGAATAGGGCGTTTGAGTCGCCGGGTCTAGACCCGAAGCGGAGTGATCTACCCATGGCCAGGGTGAAGCGTCGGTAAGACGTCGTGGAGGCCCGAACCCACTTCAGTTGAAAATGGAGGGGATGAGTTGTGGGTAGGGGTGAAAGGCCAATCAAACTCCGTGATAGCTGGTTCTCCCCGAAATGCATTTAGGTGCAGCGTCACATGTTTCTTACTGGAGGTAGAGCTACTGGATGGCCGATGGGCCCCACAGGGTTACTGACGTCAGCCAAACTCCGAATGCCGGTAAGTGAGAGTGTGGCAGTGAGACTGCGGGCGATAAGGTTCGTAGTCGAGAGGGAAACAGCCCAGATCGCCGGCTAAGGCCCCTAAGCGTGTACTAAGTGGAAAAGGATGTGGGGTCGCGAAGACAACCAGGAGGTTGGCTTAGAAGCAGCCACCCTTGAAAGAGTGCGTAATAGCTCACTGGTCAAGTGATCCTGCGCCGACAATGTAGCGGGGCTCAAGTACACCGCCGAAGCCGCGGCACTCCACCATGACATCCGCAGAGGTTTACGGACTTCTGTGTAGTGGGTGGGGTGGGTAGGGGAGCGTCCTGCATCCGTGGAAGCGCCGGAGTGATCCAGGTGTGGAGGGTGTGGGAGTGAGAATGCAGGCATGAGTAGCGAAAGCAGAGTGAGAAACTCTGCCGCCGAATGACCAAGGGTTCCTGGGCCAGGCTAATCCGCCCAGGGTGAGTCGGGACCTAAGGCGAGGCCGACAGGCGTAGTCGATGGACAACGGGTTGATATTCCCGTACCCGTGTATCCGCGCCCATGCTGAATCAGTTGTACTAACCATCCTGATCTCCCGGGAAGGTCTTCGGACCTCGAGTGGGGTGATGCATGGGACCTTGGCTGGTAGTAGGCAAGCGATGGGGTGACGCAGGAAGGTAGTGGGGCCAGTCAGTGGTTGTACTGGTGTAAGCCTGTAGGGCGAGTGATAGGCAAATCCGTCACTCACATAGCCTGAGAGGTGATGCGTAGCCGTTGTGGCGAATTCCATGATCCTATGCTGCCGAGAAAAGCCTCTAGTGAGTTGGTACACGGCCCGTACCCCAAACCAACACAGGTGGTCAGGTAGAGAATACTAAGGCGATCGAGAGAACTGTGGTTAAGGAACTCGGCAAAATGCCCCCGTAACTTCGGGAGAAGGGGGACCCATCCTGGTGACGATCTTTTCGGTCTGAGCTGGTGTGGGTCGCAGAGACCAGAGAGAAGCGACTGTTTACTAAAAACACAGGTCCGTGCGAAGTCGTAAGACGATGTATACGGACTGACGCCTGCCCGGTGCTGGAAGGTTAAGAGGACCGGTTAATCACTTCGGTGGTGAAGCTGAGAATTTAAGCCCCAGTAAACGGCGGTGGTAACTATAACCATCCTAAGGTAGCGAAATTCCTTGTCGGGTAAGTTCCGACCTGCACGAATGGCGTAACGACTTCTCTGCTGTCTCAACCACAGACTCGGCGAAATTGCAGTACGAGTAAAGATGCTCGTTACGCGCGGCAGGACGAAAAGACCCCGGGACCTTCACTATAGCTTGGTATTGGTGTTCGGTTCGGTTTGTGTAGGATAGGTGGGAGACTGTGAAGTGGGCACGCCAGTGTTCATGGAGTCGTTGTTGAAATACCACTCTGATCGTATTGGACTTCTAACCTCGGACCCTGATCGGGTTCAGGGACAGTGCCTGGTGGGTAGTTTAACTGGGGCGGTTGCCTCCTAAAAGGTAACGGAGGCGCCCAAAGGTTCCCTCAGCCTGGTTGGCAATCAGGTGTTGAGTGTAAGTGCACAAGGGAGCTTGACTGTGAGACGTACATGTCGAGCAGGGACGAAAGTCGGGACTAGTGATCCGGCACCGGCAAGTGGAAGCGGTGTCGCTCAACGGATAAAAGGTACCCCGGGGATAACAGGCTGATCTTCCCCAAGAGTCCATATCGACGGGATGGTTTGGCACCTCGATGTCGGCTCGTCGCATCCTGGGGCTGGAGTAGGTCCCAAGGGTTGGGCTGTTCGCCCATTAAAGCGGCACGCGAGCTGGGTTTAGAACGTCGTGAGACAGTTCGGTCTCTATCCGCCGCGCGCGTAAGAAACTTGAGGAAACCTGTCCCTAGTACGAGAGGACCGGGACGGACGAACCTCTGGTGTGCCAGTTGTCCCGCCAGGGGCACTGCTGGTTAGCTACGTTCGGAAGGGATAACCGCTGAAAGCATCTAAGCGGGAAGCCTGTTCCAAGATGAGGTTTCTCACCCCCTTCGCGGGGTTAAGGCCCCCCACAGACCATGGGGTTGATAGGCCAGAACTGTACGCACAGCAATGTGTTCAGGTGACTGGTACTAATCGGCCGAGGACTTACCAACAACACCCACAACATCACCAAACACGGTTTTGGTGTGTTCGCATCCACTATGTACTTCTGAAACAACACACTCCTCCGGGTGGCTTCGCCCCCCGGACACCCCCCAACAACACCACGGTGTGACGGGGTGGTGAGAGGTGACAAACAAACACACGCACACTACGTGAGCGTGTTGTTTCACAAAGTTACGGCGGCTATAGCGGAGGGGAAACGCCCGGCCCCATTCCGAACCCGGAAGCTAAGCCCTCCAGCGCCAATGGTACTGCACCCTAATCAGTGTGGGAGAGTAGGACACCGCCGAACACAATTTCAGAAAGGCCCCGTATTCGATGATTTCTTTCGTCGGATACGGGGTCTTTCTCGTGCGTCGGTCGCCTGATGCGTCATCGCCGGGCGGCACAACTCAGCAAGGTTCGAGGGCATAGATTGGCAGCTATGAGTGATCGTGATCGTCCGCGCCGCGACGGGCGCGGCCAGCGGGACACACGTGGACAGCGGGATGGCGGTCGAGGTGGCCGGAATGATCGTCCGGGGCGTGACCGCGGATCTGATCGCGGCAGCCGGCAGCCCGGGCCACCGCTACCCGAGGACATCGCGGCGTCGGATCTCGATCCCGAGGTGCGCCGTGATCTGCTGACGCTCGACAAGGCCAACGCCGAGATCGTCGCGCGGCACCTGGTGATGGTGTCGCGCATCCTGCTCGAGGATCCCGTCCAGGCGCTGGAACATGCACGTGCCGCTCGCGCTCGCGCTTCCCGGGTCGGCGTCGTTCGCGAGACCGTCGGCATCGCTGCCTACAACGCGGGCGAGTGGCAGGAGTCGGCGACCGAACTCCGCGCAGCCAAGCGCATCACCGGCAACCCGGCCCTGTTGCCGCTCATCGCCGACTGCGAACGCGGACTCGGGCGCCCTGAGCGTGCCGTCGAGATCGCGCGCGGTGACGAGGGACGGTCACTGACCGGCGACGATGCCACCGAGATGCGGATCGTCGAAGCCGGTGCCCGCATGGACCTCGGTGAACCGGAGAAGGCGGTCGTGACGCTGCAGGCCGAGAACCTCAAGCCCGGGCAGCTCGGTACCGGACCGGCCCGTCTCTTCTACGCCTATGCGTCTGCCCTGGAAGCTGCCGGTCGTCGCGACGACGCGATCACCTGGTTCATGAACGCGGCGGCCGCCGACGTCGATGATGTCACCGATGCCGAGTTCCGGTTGACCGAGCTGGCCAACGACGACCAGCCGTCCGAGAGTGTGGGAGTGAACGGCGCTGCGCCAGGCGAGCTCGACAACCCGCTGTCGGTGCCGGCTGTCGAGCGGGACATCGACTCCGATGCGGACCCGATCGCGCCCGCCTCAGCGCCTGCGCCCGATGTCACTCCCGCAATCGATTCACCTGCTGCGTCCGATGCCATCGAGAACGACACCATCGAGGCCGTTCCGGGTACGGCCGACCTGTCGAAGACCTCGAATTCGGTGGCGGTGTCCGCCGTTGCCGAGGAAGAGGGAGATGCCGGCGATGACGTGATCGCCGAGTCGACCATCGTGGAAGGGGTGCCCAATCCCCTCGCCACCCTGGACGAGTCGTCGGGAACCGAGTCTGCGGCCGAACCCGCCATCACATCGCCGTCCGATTCCGTGACCCTTGTCGATCGTCACGACGCACTACTCCTCGACCTGGACGGCACCGTGTTCGCCGGGCATCACGCGCTGCCGAATGCGCTCGATGCCCTCGCCCGGCTGAACATCCCGCGGTTCTTCGTGACCAACAACGCGAGCCGGCGGCCGTCCGAGGTGGCCGCGCACCTGCGTAAGCTGGGGTTCGAGGCGACCGACGACCTCGTCGTCACGAGTGCACAGTCGGGCGCGCGGCTGCTGTCCGAACATCTCGAGCCGGGTTCGCGTGCACTGGTGATCGGTACCGACGGACTCGCGCAAGAAGTCCGCGAAGTCGGTGTCGGGGTGACGCGTAGTGCCGACGACCGACCGGCCGCGGTGATCCAGGGCCACTCGCCGGACACCGGTTGGGCGCAACTGTCGGAGGCGGCGCTCGCGATCCGGGCCGGCGCGCTGTGGATCGCGACGAACATCGACGCCACCCTGCCGTCCGAGCGGGGCCTGCTCGTGGGGAACGGTTCGATGGTCGCCGCGCTGCGTAACGCGACGGGCAAGGAGCCCCTGGTGGCGGGCAAGCCCGCCGCGCCGTTGATGGCCGACGCGATCGCGCGTGCTCGGGCGAGCGCTCCGCTCGTCGTCGGGGACCGGTTGGACACCGACATCGAGGGCGGCCATGCCGTCGGTATCGAGAGCGCCCTGGTACTGACCGGTGTGAGCACGGTCGACGATCTGCTGTCGGCGCCCCCGGAGCAGCGACCCACCTACGTTCTCGACGACCTCGCCGGCCTTTTCGTCGACATCGACGCCGTGCGGGTGTCCGACCAGCCCGGTTGGGACATCACCGTCGAGGGTCCGACCGTGCGGGTCGCCGGTTCCGGCGCGGAGGCGGGACTGGTGCCCGCGCTCGCCGCCGCCACCTGGGCCGCAGTCGATGCCGGGTCCGCGGATCCGGACGACTTGCGGGTGATCGCGGAGGGAGCCGCGAGGACCAAGCTCGAATCCCTCGGTGTCACAGTCGTCGGCTAGCGTGGTCCACGATGACTCACCCGACTGCCTCCTCGGCTGACCCAGGTCCGTCCCGGCCCACGCCGGGAGCGATGCCGCGTCGGCAGTTCGACCCCGTCGTCGACGCATTCGGCACCGCCGATGGGGTCGGGGAGCTGCCCGACGTGGAGGCCGAGGTCACCGAGATGCTCGCGCAGGTCGACGAGATCCGTGAATCGGCGGGTGACGCCTTCTCGCTGGCGGCGCTCGAACGTCAGGCGGCGCTTCTCGAGCAGGCCCATGACTCGCTCACCGCGGCCCTCGACGCCGTGGACCGACGATGAGACCGGCCTCGGTGCGGAAACCGGAGTCGTCCACGAGGGAGCGGTTCTGACCATGGTCGCCAGAGCACGACTCGATGCCGAACTCGTCCGCCGAGGTCTCGCCCGATCGCGCGAACAGGCGCGTGAGCTCGTCGATGCCGGGTCGGTCCGGGTCAACGGGACCATCGCGTCGAAGGCGGCCACCGGGGTCACCCGGGACACCCCGATCGTCGTCGACGAGGGTCCGCGAGACGACTGGGCGTCACGAGGCGCGCACAAGCTCCTCGGTGCGCTCGAGGCGTTCGAGCCGGGTGGCCTGACGGTGGAGGGGCGTCGGTGCCTCGACGCCGGCGCATCGACCGGGGGATTCACCGATGTGCTGCTGCGCCGCGGGGCCCGCGAGGTGGTCGCCGCGGACGTCGGATACGGACAACTCATCTGGCGGTTGCAGAACGACGAGCGCGTCGTGGTCCATGACCGGACGAACGTCCGGCACCTCGAGCCCGGGTCCATCGGCGGCCCGGTCGACGTCGTGGTCGCCGACCTGTCGTTCATCTCGTTGGGCCTGGTGCTGCCCGCGCTGGCCCGTTGTTGCGCGCCGGGCGCCGACCTGCTGCCGATGGTCAAACCGCAGTTCGAGGTCGGCAAGGACCGGGTCGGATCGGGCGGCGTGGTCCGCGATCCCGCGCTACGCGCCGAGGCGGTACTCGGAGTCGCGACCGAGGCCGCCGCGCACGGACTGCGGACGCGCGGTGTGGTGGCGAGCCCGCTGCCCGGGCCGTCGGGGAACGTCGAGTACTTCCTGTGGTTGCACAACGAGCTCGCCGACCGGACGGGCGAGGAGTCGGGGTGGAGCGATAGGGTCGACCGGGCGGACTCGACCGACGCGGATCGCCCCCTCGGGTCCCCGGACGAACTACGGGCCATGATCGAACAGGCGGTCGCCGCGGGACCGCGCTGACCCGCTGGGCCCGCGTCTCCGTACCGACACCGCACTTGTCCCAGACCGCACTTCGATGGAGGGGATCACCAGTGACCGACGATCCGGCACCGGACCACACCGGTGCCCGCGAGTTTTTGGTGGTCGCCCACACCGGACGCGAGAACGTGCTCGAGACCATCGAGGCGATCGCGCGCCACTGCGCGGCCGCCGACGTCGCGCTGCGCGTGGTCGACCACGACACCCTCGACCGCGACGCCCCCGATCACGATGTGCTGTACCGGAACAACGAGGGCGAGTCGCCCCGTCCCCGCAACGTACCGGTCGACCCCGAATACCTGCGGTCGCTCGGCGCGGTCGTCGAGGTCACGACGGCCGAGTCCGCGACGGCAGAGGGCTGCGAACTCGTCATCGTCCTGGGCGGGGACGGCACCTTCCTCCGGGCCGCCGAGCTGGCCTATCCCGCCGAGGTCCCGGTCCTGGGTATCAATCTCGGACACATCGGCTTCCTCGCCGAGGCCGAGGCGCATCGCGTCGACGAGGTCATGACCCAGCTGATCGCCCGGGACTACCGCATCGAACCGCGGATGACCCTCGACATCGCCATCGTGGACCCGGCCGACCCGGATCCGCCGACCGCGTGCAGCTGGGCGCTCAACGAGGTCGCGGTCCTGAACACGAGCAACAACGGTGTCCTCGAGCTCGTGACCGAGGTCGACGGCCGGCCGGTCTCGGCCTTCGGCGCCGACGGAGTGCTGGTGTCAACACCGACCGGATCGACGGCCTACGCGTTCTCCGCCGGCGGGCCGGTGATGTGGCCCGACCTCGAGGCCATCCTGGTCGTGCCGAACAACGCCCACGCCCTGTTCGCCCGGCCGATGGTGACGAGTCCGCGATCGCGGATCGCGGTGGAGGTGGACAAGAACGGGCGGTCTGCGCTGGCGCTGTGCGACGGCCGACGCGCACTCGACGTACCCGCGGGAGCGCGGGTCGAGGTGGTGCGCAGCGAACGGTCGGTGCGTTGGATCCGGATCGATTCCGACCCCTTCGCCGACCGACTGGTCACCAAGTTCGCCCTCCCGGTCACGGGATGGCGAGGAGGCAGGCATAGTCGTGCTCGAAGAGATCTCGATCACCGGTCTCGGTGTCATCGAGGAGGCGCAGGCGCGCTTTCATCCGGGATTCACGGTGCTCACCGGCGAGACCGGAGCGGGCAAGACGATGATCGTCACCAGCCTGCACCTGCTGTCCGGTGCCCGCGCCGACGCGACGCGCGTCCGGACCGGCAGCCCCAAGGCAGTCGTCGAGGGCCGGTTCCGGCTCGCGAACAACGGCGGAGCGCACCGGGATCCGGTCGTCGCCGACATCCTGGACTCCACCGGAGCCGAACTCGACGACGACGACACCGTCATCGCGGTCCGGTCCGTCAGCGCCGACGGACGATCCCGCGCCCATCTGGGCGGTCGGTCGGTCCCGGTGGGCGTCATGGGCCAACTCACCACGGCGGTCCTGGCCATCCACGGCCAGAACGACCAGTTGCGGCTCCTCCGGCCCGAACACCAGCGCGCGGCACTCGACACCTTCGCCGGCCCGAAGGCGGCTGCGGCGCTGGACTCATACCGGAAGGCACGAACGGCCTGGGTCGAGGTCCTCGACGAACTCGACGCCCGGCGCGCCAACTACCGCGAACTCGCGCAGGAAGCCGACCGGCTGCGGTTCGGCATCGACGAGATCGCCGCCGTCGGTCCGGTGCCCGGCGAGGACGAGGAGCTGACCGCGACGATCCGCCGGCTCTCCGACCTGGAGTCCATCCGTGGTGCCGCCGACCAGGCGCACGCCATCGTCGCCGGGGACTCGGGATCATCGGTCATCGAAGGACTCGGAACGGTGCGCACGCTGCTGGAGACCGCGGCCGACGACACGCTGCGTGATCTAGTACCGCGCGTCACCGAGGCGCTCACCGTCATCACCGATGTCGGCGCCGAACTGACCGCCTTCACGTCGGGCCTACCCGCCGACGCCGAGGAGCTCGACAAGCTGCTCGCCCGTCAGGCCGAGCTGAAGACGCTCGTCCGCAAGTACGCGCCGGATGTCGACGGAGTGATCGACTGGCGCCACAAGGCCGAGGCCCGGCTCGCGGAGATCGAGGACCCACGGGCCTCCATCGAGGAGCTCGAGGTCGCCGCGACGGCGGCCCGGGACAAGGTGCAGGCCGCGGCGGACAAGTTGCACACGCTGCGGTCGAAGGCCGCGAAGTCGATGGCCGACAAGGTGTCTCGCGAGCTCAAGGGACTGGCAATGGGGGACTCGGCGCTGGCGGTCGCGGTCAACCCGGACGCGGCGACGCCCGACGACCGGCTGACCGTCACCGTCGCGGGCACCGCCGCGCACGCCGGCGCCGACGGCGCGGACAAGGTCGAATTCGCACTTCTCGCCCATCCCGGCGCCACGCCGCTGCCCATCGCGAAGTCGGCGTCGGGCGGCGAACTCTCGCGGGTCATGCTCGCCCTCGAAGTCGTCCTCGCCGCACCCACCTCGGGATCGGTGATGGTCTTCGACGAGGTCGACGCCGGGGTCGGTGGTCGCGCGGCCGTGGAGATCGGGAAGCGGTTGTCGAGGCTGGCCCGAGCACACCAGGTGATCGTGGTGACCCACCTCCCTCAGGTCGCGGCGTTCGCCGACAACCACCTGGTCATCGGCAAGAGCAAGAAGGGGGCGCTCGTCACCAGCAGTGTGCGCACGCTCGATCGGAGCGAGCGAGTGGCGGAGTTGGCCCGCATGCTCGCGGGCCTGGGGGAGTCCGACACCGGGCGCGCCCACGCCGAGGAATTGCTGGCCACCGCGGAGGCGGAGCGCGCCGCCGACTGAGCACCGCGGACGGTGAAACACATGGTACGTGTGTGACAAAAGTTGCTGTTGTTACGGCGCGCCTCCCCGGCTGAGGCGTGCCTTCGGCCGATCATGGCCGTCATGAAGATGCCTGCACTGCTCGCGCGTAACACCGAAGAACTGCCTGGCGTGACCGGTATCGCCAGAATCGACAAGAACACGAAACGGCTGCTCAACCGCGTCGGGCCGGGCGACATCGCCATCCTCGACGAGGTCGACCTCGACCGGGTGACCGCCGACGCGCTCGTCGAGGCCAACGTCGTGGCCGTGGTCAACGCCTCGCGGTCGATCACCGGCCGCTACCCCAACCTCGGACCCGAGGTCCTGGTGGCCTCCGGCATCGTGCTGCTCGACGATGTGGGTCCGGAGATCTTCAAGCGGGTCAAGGACGGTGCCAAGGTGCGGGTCCACAACGACCGGCTCTTCGTCGGCGAACGGCGACTCGCCCTCGGTACCGAGCTCGAGGAGCGCGACATCGCCGACATCATGATCGGTGCCAAGGCGGGCCTCGTCGACCATCTCGAGGCGTTCTCGGGCAACACGATCGAGTTCATCCGCAGCGAGTCGCCGCTGCTGATCGACGGGGTCGGTGTGCCGGAGATCGACGTCGACGTCGCAGGCCGTCACGTCGTCATCGTCGGCGAAGGTGCCGACCGTGCCGCCGACCTCCGCTCGCTGAAACCGTTCATCAAGGAGTACCAGCCCGTCATGGTGGGCGTCGGAGCCGGTGCGGACACGCTGATGAAGGCCGGGTACAAGCCGTCGATCATCGTCGGCGATCCCGAGACCATGAAGACTCCGACGCTGAAATCCGGTGCACAGCTGGTGCTTCCGGCCGACACCGACGGACACGCGACCGGGCTCGAACGCATTCAGGACCTCGGCATCGGGGCCACCACGTTCCCGGCCGCCGGGTCGGCCGGCGACCTCGCGTTGCTGCTCACCGACTACCACGGCGCCGACCTGATCGTCACCGTCGGCTACCCGGGATCGCTCGACGACTTCTTCGACCGGTCGCGCCGGGAGAGCAATCCGTCGATGTTCCTGACCCGACTGAAGGTGGGCCAGAAGCTCGTCGACGCGAAGGCGGTCGCCACGCTCTACCGCAGTCGGGTGTCCGGTGCCGCGATCGCGTGTGTCGTGCTCGCGGCACTCGTCGCCGTCATCGCCGCCGTGCTGCTGTCGAACGCGGGCACCGACATCACCGACTGGATCGTCGTGCAGTGGAATGCGCTGCTCGACTGGGCTCGAGAGGTCTGGAACCGGTAGCCGATGATCTCGCTACGACAGCATGCGATCTCGCTGGTCGCGGTCTTCCTCGCGCTCGCCCTGGGACTGTTCCTGGGTTCGGGATTCGTCGGGGACCGCGTCAACTCGATGACCGGCACGAGTCGTGACCGCATCGGCGACCTGGAGAGCGAGCGCGACGATCTCAACGCAAAGCTCAACGCCTCCAACAGCTTCGACCTCGCCATCACACCCCGGCTGATCGCGAACAAGCTCAAGGGGCAGTCCGTGCTGGTGGTCACCGCACCGAACGCGGCGGATGCCGATGTCGATGCGGTCAAAGAATCGATCTCGGGTGCCGGTGCCCGATTCGGCGGACAGATCGGTTTGACCGACGCACTGCTCACCGACGGCAAGTCCGAGGAACTGCGGACGATCGTCGACCAGACCATTCCGCCGGGCACGATGCTGCGCGCGGAACTGACCGATTCCGGGGGCCGGGTCGGGGACCTGCTCGGGGCCCTCGTGCTGTCGAACGAGACAGCGCGACCGGCGTCGTCCGGGGACCGTCGGACCGGGCTGGCGACACTGCGCGACGGTGGGTTCATCGACTACGCCGACAACGCGATCACCCCGACCGATCTGGTGGTGGTGGTGACCGGTGACGAGTTCGGTCCGGACTCCGGTGCGCAGGGCACGCTGGTCGGCCGCCTGGCCGCCACGCTGTCGGCACGCGGGGTCGGCGGGGTACTGGTCGGACGCACCGGCTCCGCGGCGGGCGGGTCGCCGATCGCCATCGTCCGCTCGGATCCGTCGCTGGCCAACGCGGTCTCGACCGTCGACAACATCGACCAGCCGACGGGTCTCATCACGACGATCCTCGCCCTGGCCGCCGAGGCCGACGGGACGACCGGCTCCTACGGCACCGGACCGGGCGCGACCGCGATCACCGTCGGTGCCGACGGACGACCGGCTGCCTGAGATCGAGTCCGCCACCGCACGCGAGTACCGCCACACCCGTCGACGGTGTGGCGGTGCGGCGTCGGGCGTCGGTGGTGTTACCCTGGAGTCCCGTAGGTAATCAGGGCATCGGCCCCGATTCGGCCGACGGGAGACACTTCTTTTGCGACCACTTCGCCATGTACACGACACCAAGCACATCTTTGTGACCGGTGGCGTCGCCTCTTCGCTGGGCAAGGGCCTGACGGCCTCCAGCCTGGGTCAGCTTCTCACCTCGCGGGGCCTCCGGGTCACCATGCAGAAGCTCGATCCGTATCTGAACGTCGATCCGGGCACCATGAATCCGTTCCAGCACGGTGAGGTGTTCGTGACCGAGGACGGCGCCGAGACCGATCTCGACGTCGGACATTACGAGCGTTTCCTCGACCGCAATCTCTCGCAGTCGGCGAATGTGACCACCGGACAGGTGTATTCGTCGGTCATCGCCAAGGAGCGCCGCGGCGAGTACCTCGGTGAAACCGTTCAGGTCATCCCGCACATCACCGACGAGCTCAAGTCGCGCGTGCTGGCCATGGCCGAACCCGACGCCGACGGTGAGGTGCCCGATGTGGTCATCACCGAGATCGGTGGCACGGTCGGCGACATCGAGTCGCTGCCGTTCATCGAGGCCGCGCGACAGGTGCGCCACGACGTCGGCCGCGACAATGTCTTCTTCCTGCACGTCTCGCTCGTGCCCTACCTCGCGCCGTCGGGGGAACTCAAGACCAAGCCGACCCAGCACTCGGTCGCCGCGCTGCGCAACGTCGGCATCCAGCCCGACGCGCTGATCCTGCGCTGCGACCGCGATGTGCCCGAAGGGCTCAAGAAGAAGATCGCGCTCATGTGCGACGTCGAACTCGACGGCGTGATCTCCACCCCCGACGCCCCGTCGATCTACGACATCCCGAAGGTGCTCCACAGCGAGCACCTCGACGCCTACGTGGTCCGCAAGCTCGGTCTGCCGTTCCGCGACGTCGACTGGACGGTGTGGGGCGAGCTCCTCCGCCGTGTGCACGAGCCGCGCGAGACAGTGCGTGTCGCGCTGGTCGGCAAGTACGTCGATCTCCCCGACGCCTACCTGTCGGTGACCGAGGCCATCCGCGCCGGTGGCTTCGCCTGGAAGGCGCGCACCGAGATCAAGTGGGTGCCGTCGGATGAGTGCGCCACCCAAGCCGGCGCGCAGGCCGCCCTCGGCGACGTCGACGCGATCCTGATCCCCGGCGGTTTCGGCATCCGCGGCATCGAGGGCAAGGTCGGTGCCATCTCGTACGCACGGCGGCGCGGGATCCCGCTGTTGGGCTTGTGCCTCGGGCTGCAATGTGTGGTCATCGAGGCGGCCCGTTCGGTCGGCCTCGACGAGGCCAGCTCGACCGAGTTCGACCCGGAGACCCCGCACCCGGTGATCTCGACGATGGCCGATCAGGCCGACGCGGTGGCCGGCGACGCCGACCTGGGCGGCACCATGCGACTCGGTGCCTACGACGCCGTGCTGAAGGCCGGGTCCGTCGTCGCCGAGGCCTACGGGACGCGGGAGGTGTCCGAGCGTCACCGTCATCGCTTCGAGGTCAACAACGCCTACCGCGACAAGATCGCCGACTCCGGGCTCGTGTTCTCGGGTACCTCGCCCGATGGGCACCTCGTCGAATTCGTCGAGTACCCCAAGTCGGTGCACCCGTATCTGGTTGCCACGCAAGCACACCCGGAGCTCAAGAGCCGGCCGACCCGCCCGCATCCGCTGTTCCGGTCGTTCATCGAGGCGGCCCTGAAGTACAAGGCGGCCGAACGTCTTCCGGTCGACCTCGGTGACGACTACGAGTCGAACGACGCTCCCGCGGACGCGGTGGCCGCCGTCAACGCGGTCACGGTGGAACCGGTGGCCGGGCTGGGCGAGGCAGTCCTCGACGACCCTGCCGGCAGGGACTGACCGCGTTGGGCCACGACTTCGAGGTCAAGGAGAGCCGCACCGTCTACGACGGCGCGATCATCACCCTCCGGGTCGACGACGTCGAGATGCCGGGCGGGCGCGTCGCCGAGCGGGAGGTCGTCGAACATTTCGGCGCCGTCGCGATCCTGGCGCGCGACGACGCCGGCCGGGTGGCGATGGTGCGGCAGTACCGTCACCCGATCGGCCGACGTCTGCTCGAGTTGCCCGCCGGGTTGCTCGATCAGGCCGACGAAGAACCCCTGGCCGCCGCCCAGCGCGAGCTGGCCGAGGAGGCCGACCTTGCCGCCGACTCGTGGCACGTCCTGGTCGACCTCGCGTTGTCACCCGGCTTCACCGACGAGGCGCTGCGGTTGTATCTCGCCGAGGGGCTGCATTATCTCGACGCGGCCGAACGCGTCGACGAGGAAGCCGACATGTCGATCGAGTGGGTGCCGCTCGACGACGCCGTCGCGAAGGTGTTGTCGGGGGAGATCGTCAACGCGACGAGCGTGGCCGGCATCCTGGCCGCGGCCGCAGCCAGCGGGTCGACGGCCGGCCTCCGCGGCGTCGACGCCCCGTGGCCGGACGAGCCGACCGCGTTACGGAACCGACGTGCCGACGATGGGGGCCGCCGGTCGTGACCCTGGCCGCCGACATCGCGCGCTACCTCGATCACCTGACGGTGGAGCGGGGTGCGGCGGCCAACACAGTGTCGTCCTACCGGCGCGATCTCGAGAGGTATCGCGGGTATCTCGACCGGCGGGGGATCCCGTCACTCGACGCCGTGACCGAAGAGGACATCCGCGAGTTCCTCGTCGAACTCCGTCGCGGTGACGCCGAGGCGGGGTTCGCCCCGCTGGCGGACAGTTCGATCGCGCGAACCCTGGTCGCCACCAGGCGTTTTCACAAGTTCGCGGTGGACGAGGGGATCGTGCCGACCGACGTCGCGCACGATGTCCGGCCGCCGCGCGCGGCGCGGCGCCTGCCGAAATCCCTGCCGGTCGACGAGGTGCTCGCCATTCTCGATTCGGCCGGCGTCGAGGACCATCCGCGCGGGTTGCGGGACCGCGCGCTGCTGGAATTCCTCTACAGCTGCGGGGCGCGGATCTCCGAGGCCACCTCCCTCGATCTCGACGATCTCGATCTCGACGACATGCGCGCGGTTCGCCTCCGGGGCAAGGGCGGGAAAGAGCGTCTCGTGCCGCTCGGCGGGCCCGCCGTCCAGGCACTCGAGGCGTACCTCGTCCGCGGGCGACCCGCGCTGGTGTCACGGGCGACGCCCGCGGTGTTCCTGAACGCGCGCGGTGGGCGGCTCTCGCGGCAGAGCGCCTGGCAGGTGCTCGTCACCGCGGCCGAACGAGCCGGCCTCGACAAGGCGGTCTCGCCGCACACCCTCCGGCACAGCTTCGCGACCCATCTGCTCGACGGCGGCGCCGACGTCCGCGTCGTGCAGGAACTCCTGGGCCATGCCTCGGTCACCACCACGCAGGTGTACACGCTCGTGACGGTCAACACGATGCGGGAGGTCTATGCCGTCGCCCATCCGAGGGCGCGTTGACCCCGCGGATCCCCCGGGCGCGCCGACGCCGGGATGACCGGGGAGATGTCCTAGGCTGATACGAGGCTCGGCCGTGAACGTACAACTGAACTACCGAGAAGCGGCATCGAACAGCGAAGGGAGCGGCGGACACGTGACCACTCCGAGCGCACCCCTGTCTGGCGCCCGTCCGGGAGGGTCTGGCGCCCGTCCGGGAGATCAGTACAGCATCCAGGTGTCGCCCGGAAACGACACCGACGAGGCCGAGCACGATGCCGACGAGATCGGCCCCACCGGGCGGCCGTATCGCGACGTACCCGAGCCCGCTCCGCTGGACCGTCACGGACCCGCCACGGTGATCGCGGTCTGCAATCAGAAGGGCGGCGTCGGCAAAACGACGTCGACCATCAATCTCGGTGCTGCGCTTGCCGAATACGGTCGTCGGGTCCTGCTCGTCGACCTCGACCCGCAGGGTGCGCTGTCCGCGGGACTCGGTGTGCCGCATCACGAGCTGGAACAGACCGTCTACAACCTCCTCGTACCGCCGCAGGTGGCCACCGACGAGGTCCTGATGCGGACCCGCGTCGACGGTCTCGACCTGCTGCCCAGCAACATCGACCTGTCGGCCGCGGAGATCCAGCTGGTGACCGAGGTGGGTCGCGAGCAGTCGCTCGGCCGGGCACTGCATCCCGTGCTCGACCGCTACGACGTCGTCCTCATCGACTGCCAGCCGTCGCTGGGTCTGCTCACCGTCAACGCGCTGGCCTGCGCCGACACCGTGCTTATCCCGATGGAGTGCGAGTACTTCAGCCTGCGCGGGCTGGCTCTGCTCACCGACACGATCAACAAGGTGCGCGACCGGCTCAACCCGCGCCTGGACCTCGGCGGCATCCTGGTCACCATGTTCGACGCCCGCACACTGCACTCCCGTGAGGTGATGGCCCGCGTCGTCGAGGTGTTCGGCGACGCGGTCTACGACACCGTCATCGCCCGCACCGTCCGGTTCCCGGAGACCAGCGTCGCCGGGGAACCGATCACATCGTGGGCGCCGCGGTCGGCCGGCGCGAAGGCGTACCGGGCGCTCGCACGCGAGGTGATCGCCCGCAACGTCACGCCCGCATGACGACCGGCACCGACCAGGCAGTCCCCGAACCCGCCGTGTCCGAAACCGCCGTATCCGAACCCGGCGCGTCCGATTCGGTTGTGCCCGAAGATGCTTCGAGCGCGGCGGAAGCGTCGTCCGAGGTCGGTGCCGAGGAGTCCGGTTTCCGGGTCAAGCTGCGCAACTTCGAGGGTCCGTTCGACCTGCTGCTGAACCTGATCTCGCAGCACCGCCTCGATGTGACCGAGGTGGCGCTGCACGAGGTGACCGACGACTTCATCGCCTACACCCGCGCACTCGGCCCGGAGATGGGGCTCGACCAGACGACCGAATTCCTCGTCGTCGCGGCGACGCTGCTGGATCTCAAGGCGGCTCGCCTGCTGCCCTCCGGCGAGGTCGATGATCCGGAGGACCTCGCACTCCTCGAAGCCCGGGACCTGTTGTTCGCGCGGTTGCTGCAGTACCGCGCCTACAAGCAGGTCGCCGCCCTGTTCGGCGAACTCGAGGCCGCCGCCCTGCAGCGCTACCCACGCGCGGTGTCGCTCGAGAAGCGCTTCGAGGATCTGCTGCCGGAGGTCACCCTCGGTGTCGACGCCAACGGCTTCGCGCAGGTCGCCGCGGCGGGGCTGACGCCGCGTCCGGTGCCCACCGTCGGCCTCGACCATCTGCACGACGTCCAGAAGGTGTCGGTTCCGGGCCAGGCACGTCGGATGGCATCTCTCCTCAGTGCGGTACCGGGCACATGGCTGACCTTCGGCGAGCTGACCGCGGACTGCGAGAACGTGCTGGAGATCGTCGGTAGCTTCCTCGGCCTGCTCGAGTTGTTCCGGGAGCAGGCCATCACCTTCGAACAACCCGAGGCACTCGGCGATCTCGCGGTGATGTGGACGGGGGAGCGCGGTGCCGACGACCTGCGCATCGACAAGGCAGAGGACTACGGATGACTGATCACGCTCCTGAGGTCGACCACCACGACCCGACCGGCGTAGCCGAGGGAGAGGACCCGGGACCGGCCGAACCCGAGCAGACCACTCTGCAGGGCGAAGGGGAGTACCTCGACGACGCGCGACTCCGTTCCGCCCTGGAGGCGGTGCTGCTCGTCGTGGACACCCCGGTCACCACCGAAGAACTCGCGAACGCCGTCGACCAGGACCGCACGCGGGTCCGGGAGACACTCAACGCCATGTCGTCGGAGCTCACGGCGTCGGGCAGCGGCATCGATCTGCGCTTCGCCGGCGACGGCTGGCGTTACTACACCCGGGCGGAGTACGCCCCCTACGTGGAGCGGCTGCTGCTCGACGGCGCGCGGTCGAAGCTCACGCGGGCGGCGCTCGAGACGCTGGCGGTCATCGCCTACCGGCAACCGGTCACCCGGGCACGGGTGAGCGCCATCCGCGGCGTCAACGTCGACGGCGTGATCCGCACCCTCGTCGCTCGCGGACTGATCAACGAGGTCGGCAGCGAACCGACCACGAACGCGACGACCTATGCCACCACCGAACTCTTCCTGGAACGGCTCGGGCTGGCGTCACTGTCGGAACTGCCCGATCTGGCGCCCCTGCTGCCGGACGTCGACCTGATCGACGACCTCGACGAGGAGCTGCTCTCGGATCCCCGATTCGCCAAACTGTCCACCCAACCGTCAGACTCGAATGAACTGATCATCGACGGTGGCACCACCACCGACTCACAGGACTGAGAGAACATGGCATCCGCTGGCCGAGATGGCTCACCGGGAAAACGCCGCAAGGGCGCGCCCGCACAACAGCCGCGAACCAAGAAGACCACCGCAAGGGGTCGTCGAAGCCGAACGCCGAAGTGGGCCGGATCCGGCTGAACAACGCCCGACCGGCGCGGCACCAGACGCCTGAGCACGGCGAGGGTGCCGGCGCCAACTACGTCGAAGACGGCGTCCGCCTGCAGAAGGTGCTCGCCCAGGCGGGGGTGGCCTCGCGCCGCGGCGCCGAGGAACTGATCGCGGCGGGTCGTGTCGAGGTCGACGGGGAGATCGTCACCGAGCAGGGGCTGCGCATCGACCCGGACACCGCGATCATCCGCGTCGACGGTGCCCGCGTGATCATGGACGAGACCCGGCAGTACCTCGCCTTCAACAAACCCAAGGGCTGGCAGTCGACGATGTCCGACGACCAGGGCCGTCCCTGCGTCGGTGATGTGGTCGCCGAGCGGGTCATGGCCGGTCAGCGTCTGTTCCACGTCGGCCGCCTCGACGCCGACACCGAGGGTCTGCTGCTGCTGACCAACGACGGTGAACTCGCGCACCGGTTGATGCACCCGTCCTTCGAGGTGCCCAAGACCTACCTCGCCACGCTCAAGGGCGAGGTGCCCCGCGGGATCGGACGTCGCATGCGCGAGGGCGTCGAACTCGACGACGGCCCGGTGACGGTCGACAAGTTCACCGTGATCGAGGTCCACGAGGGCCAGTCGCTGGTGCGGATCACCCTCCACGAGGGTCGCAACCGCGTGGTGCGGCGCATGATGGACGAGGTCGGCTTCCCTGTCGTCAAACTGGTTCGCACCCATGTCGGTTCGGTCGCGTTGGGTGAGCAGCGCCCGGGCAGCCTGCGCGTCCTCGGCAACGACGAGGTCGGTGGACTGTACAGGGCGGTCGGCCTGTGAGCGACGGAGCTTCGGAGTCCGCCGGCGGGACCACGCATGTCGTGGCGATCGACGGTCCGGCCGGTACGGGCAAGTCCTCGGTGTCCAAACTCCTGGCCGCCGAGGTCGGCGCCAGCTATCTCGACACCGGCGCGATGTACCGCGCAGTGACTCTCGCCGTTCTCGATGCCGGTGTCGCGCTGGATGATCCGGCCGGAATCGCCCGCGTGGTCGCCGACGTCGCCATCGAGTTGGTCCCCGATGGGGACGGCGCCAAGGTCTTCCTCGACGGGCGCGACGTCTCCGGGCCGATCCGCACCGACCACGTCACCAGCGCCGTCTCCGCGGTCTCGGCGGTACCCGAGGTGCGCACCAAACTGGTTGCGCTGCAACAGCAGAATGCGCAGGGCCGGTTCGTGGTCGTGGAGGGGCGCGACATCGGGACCGTGGTGTTCCCCGACGCCGACGTCAAGATCTTCCTCACCGCGACACCCGAGGCGCGGGCCGAGCGCCGGCACAAGCAGAATCTCGCCGGCGGTCGCGACAGCGACTACGACGCGGTGCTGGCGAGCGTGAACCGCCGCGACCATCTCGACTCGACACGCAAGGTCTCGCCGTTGCGCGCGGCCGACGACGCGACCGTCGTCGACACCAGCGACAAGACCCTCGACGAGGTGCTCGCGGAACTGAGCGGCCTCGTCGCGACCCGGATCGGAGCAGTGGAACGGTGAGTGACGACTACTCGAACGACCTCGCGGCGCTACCCGGCGACGGCACCTGGTCGGACGAATCCGACTGGCAACTGACCGATGTCGGGGGAGCCGACGACGCGTCCGGTGTCGAACACATGCCGGTGGTCGCGATCGTCGGGCGGCCGAACGTCGGCAAGTCGACGCTCGTCAACCGCATCCTGGGGCGTCGTGAAGCCGTGGTCGAGGACATCCCCGGCGTCACCCGGGACCGGGTGTCGTACGCGGCGTCGTGGTCGGGCCGGCGGTTCACCGTCGTCGACACCGGTGGTTGGGAACCCGACGCGAAGGGCCTGCAGCAGGCCGTCGCCGCGCAGGCCGAGCTGGCGATGCGCACCGCCGACGCGATCGTCGTCGTCGTCGACGCCACGGTCGGCGCGACCGCGACCGACGAGGCTGTCGCACGGGTCCTGCGACGCTCGAAGACCCCGGTCATCCTGTGTGCCAACAAGGTCGACAGCGAGCGACTCGAGTCCGACACCGCATCGCTGTGGTCGCTGGGACTCGGTGAGCCGTATCCGGTGTCGGCCGCACACGGCCGCGGCGCCGGTGATCTGCTCGACATCATCCTGGACAAGCTGCCCGAGACCCCGCGGGAGGCACCGACTCTCGGTGGCCCGCGTCGCGTCGCCCTGGTGGGCAAGCCGAACGTCGGCAAGAGTTCGCTGCTGAACAAGCTCACCGGCACCGAGCGGTCGGTGGTCGACAATGTCGCCGGGACAACCGTGGATCCGGTCGACGAACTCGTCGAACTGGGCGGCAAGACCTGGAACTTCGTCGACACCGCCGGTCTGCGCCGCAAGGTGCGGACCGCGAGCGGCCACGAGTACTACGCGTCGTTGCGGACGCGGTCGGCGCTCGACGCGGCCGAGGTGGCGATCCTGCTGATCGACGCGTCGGAACCGATCACCGAACAGGATCTGCGGGTGCTGTCGCTCATCATCGAGAGCGGCCGCGCCCTCGTGATCGCGTTCAACAAATGGGATCTCGTCGACGAGGACCGCCGGTACCAGCTGGACAAGGAGATCGACCGCGAGCTGGCCCGCGTGCCATGGGCGCGTCGGGTGAACATCTCGGCGTCGACCGGCCGGGCCGTCCAGAAGTTGGTCCCCGCACTGGAATCCGCGCTCGACTCATGGGACAAGCGCATCTCGACCGGCCCGCTGAACAACTGGCTCAAGGACGTCATCGCCGCCAATCCGCCGCCGCTGCGCGGTGGCCGGCAGCCGCGCGTGATGTTCGCGACCCAGGCCTCGGTGCGGCCGCCGACCTTCGTGCTGTTCACCACCGGCTTCCTCGAGGCGGGCTATCGCCGGTTCCTGGAGCGGCGCTTGCGCGAGGAATTCAACTTCGACGGTTCGCCCGTCCGGATCAACGTCCGCGTCCGCGACAAGCGGGAGCAGCGCCGCAAACGCTGATCACCGTCCGGCGACTCCACCACCGTTGGGCAGGTCCGCCACCGCGCAGGTGGCGGACCTGCCCATCTCCGGTGGATGTGTCGCGTGCCGGTGGCGCACGACACCTGCTGTGAGATACTGCGTCTCGTGCTCATCCTGGCAATCATCGTTTTCGGCATGGTCATCGGCGCCCTGGCGCAGATCCTCCTCGGCGGCAAGAACCTGCGCACCGTCGACTGGGGTCTCGCCCTGGTGGCCGGCATCGTCGGCTCCTTCGTCGGCGGACTGCTCATCAGCCTGCTCTCGGGCGACGGCCTCGAGCTCCGCCCGAGTGGCATCATCGGCTCCCTCGTGGGTGCCGTTCTGGTGACCGCCGGGTGGATCTTCTTCAAGAAGCGTTCGACCGTCTAGCAGCCGGTGTCAGATGTAGCGCTTCGTGGCGGCAGAAGCAACGACGCACTACATCTGGCCACCGGCCCGAAATGAGGCCTGACCAGGCGATTGGTTCGGAACCGTGCTCGTCGGCTAGGCTTTACATCGCTCCGCTTCTCCAGGGAGCAACGGGCTGTGGCGCAGTTTGGTAGCGCACTTGACTGGGGGTCAAGTGGTCGCAGGTTCAAATCCTGTCAGCCCGACAGAAAACCCCGGTGAGCGTCGCTCACCGGGGTTTTGTTCTCGGAACCATCGACCGCTCACACGACCAGCGGCACCGCGACGTCGGCGCCGCCTTCCTCGGTGATCCGGGCACCCATCTGCGTGTACGTGGGCGCGGTGATGAACCCACCGGCGAGGAGTGCCTCACCCTGGCGGAACCCGGGCGACTCCGCCAGGAGGTGTTCGGGTACGAAGCCGAAGGTGTCGGCCAGCTCGGCGAGATCGCGTGGGGCGTTCATCCGCATCAGGCACAGGTTGTCGCACTGGGACAGGACATTGGGGTGGATCTTGGTCGGCCGCTGGGTCGACAGCAGCAGCCAGAGGCCGAACTTGCGGCCCTCGGCCGCGATCTGCACGACCCGGTCGATCAGCGCCTGCTCGACCGCGCTGGTGGCCTGCGGTGGGCAGATGTTGTGGGCCTCGTCGATCACGATGAGTATCGGGCGCCGCTCGTCGCGGTGGGCCCAGAGGTGTTCGAGCACACTGAGAGCGGCGACCTTCGGTTCCGCTGGGTGGGCGAACCCACCCAGGTCGAGCACGGTCGCCTGGGGTCGCTCGTCGATGACGTCGGTCGCTGCGAGGTCACCCCGCGCCCAGAGTGCCCAGTCGAGGACCTGCAGATTCTCGATCCGCTTGGCCAGCCGCTGATGTCCGGGGTCGGCGGAACTGCGTAGAGCGTCGAGGTAGGTGGTCTGGTCCGATGTCTCGGTGAGTGTGGCGTCGGCGTGCAGCAGGACGTTGTACTCGTCGGCGTCGGCGATCGGATCCAACTGCAGGACCGCGGCCTTCGCGGCCAGGGGCAGGGTCAGGAATCGCGTCCGCAATTGCGGTCCGTCACGTCGCGTCGAATGCAGGACCCGGATGTCGGATGCCGCGATCGCATCCGCGGCGGTGGGGTCGGCGGTACCCCGTGTCTCGGGCAACCGGGTGAAGTCCGCGTTCGGATCGAGGATCAGCAACGGGAGTCGGGTTCGGAGCAGCAGCTGTTCGAGAACCACCCCGAGCGCGTAGGTCTTCCCGGAGCCGCTCTGGCCGCACCAGAAGGTGTGCCGATTGAACTTCTCCGCGGTGAGGAGGACGTCGGTCGTCGCGTTGTCGCGATGGCTTCCCACTGTCAGCTGAACCACGCCCGTACCCTACTGGCACGGGCGGGATTCCATCGGATTACGGAGCGGTCAGCTCCTTGCGGAGAACGAACGCCCGGTCGCCGGTCTCGGGGTCGCGCAGCGGGAACCCGTGCCGGGCATAGAAGCGGTGCGCGTCGACGTCGGGTTCGTCGACCTCGATCTCGAATTCCCCGGCGCCCCGTCGTGCCGCCTCGGCAACCGCGGCGGTGAGGACGGCACCACCGAGTCCGCGGCTGCGTTGGGCGGGCGTGGTGTACATCTCGTCGAGCAGGGCGATGCCGCCGTCGACCCAGACGTTGGTCCGGATGGTCACCAGGCCAAGCGAGGTGATCGGGTCGCCGGCTACGATCGCGAAAGTCGAACTGCGCGAAAGTAAATTGGTCAGTCGATCGGCCAGGGCGGCCGGTCCGGGAGACGGTTCGCCGTACTCGCGGTTGAAGGCGTCGAGCAGTTCGGCCATGGTCGCCGCGTCGGCCGGTGTCGCCACTCGCGGGCTGTCGGGCTCGTTCACGGTCACCACCGTAGCCGCCCACCCGACGATCACCGGCGCAGGTCAACCCAGGGCGCCGAACCGGGCGAGTAGCCGGTCGACCGCACTGCAATCCTGCAGGACTCGTCGTCTATCGGGATCCTCGGCGGACTCGCGCAGCATCGTGACGCCGTCCGGGATCTGCTCGGCGGCGAGGATGGCCGACCACGCGGCGGTGTCGGTCGCCGTGAACGCGTCGACGCCGTCGCGCAGCGCATGCGCAAGGATGAGCCGGTCGTCCGGGCCGAGCCGGTCGTGGACCATCGCGATCATCTCGCCGGCGACCGAGCCGTGCGCGCGCTCGTCGCGGCGATGCAGGGCGACGGTGGCCTGGTGAACCGGTTGGATCGTCCGATCCTCGGCGATCAACGTGAGGTAGTCCCCGATGGAGGTCTCGGCGACAGTCGCGTATGCCAGGGTCGTGAGCGCCGCGGCTCGTGCCGACTCCGCACGTGCGAGCGCCGCCCGATGGCGGCGCACCATCAACGACTCGGGCAGTGTGGCATCCGGGAGCGTCCAGGCACGCCGACGGCGGGTCAGCGCGGACGCGTTCAGGTGCATCAGCGTGTGGTACTCCTCGTCGACCATCGACTGAACGACCGCCGCCCTCCCGGCGTCGGAGAACCCGGTGCCGAAGGCGTCCCGGAACAGCAGTCCGAAACCGGGTGTGACCACGTCTTGTTCGATGTCGACGACGTTCTTGTTGTAGGCGATCCACCCCCACGCCCGGACCCGGGACCGGCGGTCCTCGTCGAGCCCGTTCCATCCCGGATGTCCGGCGAAGGGGAGCAGTGTCTCGGGATAGTCGACACAGCCATCGTCGTAGAGATCGTCCATCGTGGGGCCATCGAGTTCGGGCTCGATGCGGCGCACCGTGGCCCGCCGCGGCCAGCTGCGCACCAGCCCACGGATCACCGCTGTCTCCACCGGGTCGGCGGCGTCGTGGTCGGGCAACGTGCCGGTCACGACGCCAACCCGGCGAACAGTTGCGCGCACAGCCCGGCATACTCGCTGCCGCGATCGCCCAGCGGCGCCCCGGCCCGGGCGAGCAGCGCCGTGAACTCGTCGGTGTCGCTGTCGCCGTCGCAGGTGGCGGAGACCCGGGACACCGCACGCGTCAACGCATCCCGGGCCGTCGACGCGCACGGGTTCGACGACTGCACGTCCCGGTACACCTCCGGTGTCCCACCGGCGACGCGCGCCAGCATCGCCGACATCGTCATGAACGGTGGGGTGGCCAGTGTCGCCGCCTCGTCGGCCTCGACGCCGAGATCGGCGAGCGCGATCCCGAACGACAGGATGGTCGCATGCGTGAGGGCCTGCACCGCGGCGCACAGGCGGTCGTGCCGATCGGCGGTGGTGACCTGCACGCGCGCGCCCCACCTCGCCAGATCGTTGATCAGGCGGTCCACCCCGGGTCCAGCGCGATGGACGACCGCCGCAATCGCCCGACCGGGCAGACCGAGGGATGGGGCGAACATCGGGTTCACGCCGACGACCGGACCGATTGTCGCGCACCGGCTCTCGTCCAGTCCGCCGACAGCAGCCGCGAACCGGGTCTTCACCGACAGCGTCTCCACCAGCATCGCGGTCGGGCCCATCAGTGATCGCACCGTCCTCAGCGAGGCGAGGGCGACATCCTCGGGCACCGCGAGGACCACGATGTCCGCCGCGCGCACCCGAGCGGTCGCCTCTGGGCCGGGAGCACGGATGTCGTCACCGGAGGTGGCGTCCAGGATGTGCACGAGGTCGCCGCCACTGCGCCACCGGTCGGCGAACATGGATCCCACCGCCCCTGCTCCGCCGGCCACGACCACCGACCGCGCACCGGGGGCGGCCGATCCGATCACTGGCCGCTCTCCTCGGCGACGGACAGGCAGCGCCGCATGGTCAGGGCCTTGACCATCGTCTCCTCGAACTCCTCGTCCGGATCCGACAGCGCGACGATCGCGCCGCCGACCCCGAACGTCACCTCGGAACCGGTCGCCACCAACGTGCGGATCACGATCGACAGGTCGGCGGTTCCGGTGAGCGAGAAGAAGCCGATCGCCCCCGAGTACACGCCCCGCGGACCCGCCTCGAGTTTGTCGATGATCTCCATCGTGCGGATCTTCGGTGCGCCGGTCATCGAACCGCCGGGAAAGGCCGCCCGCACACAGTCGACCGCCGACACCCCGTTCCGCAGCGTCCCCCGCACGGTCGACACCATTTGATGCACGGGTGCGTAGGTCTCGATGTCGAACAGTGACGGCACATGCACCGACCCCGGGACGCAGACACGCGACAGGTCGTTACGGACGAGGTCCACGATCATCAGGTTCTCTGACCGGTCCTTCTCGCTCGCCCGTAGCGCGCATCGCAAGTGGTGGTCCTCGGTGGGATCGGCCGACCGCGGCCGTGTTCCCTTGATCGGCTTCGACTCGACCGTCCCGTCCGCACCGATCTTCAAGAACCGTTCCGGCGACGCGCTGAGCACCGACATCCCGGCGAACTGCAGAAGGGCGTTGTAGGGCATCGGGCTGATCTCCCGCAGACACGAATACCCGGACACGGGGTCGAGGCTGCGGTGCACGGTCGCCGAGTTCGTCAGACACACCTCGTACGACTCCCCGGACCGGATCTCCGCCAGACAGTCCTCGATGAGCCTCAGGTACGTCTGGCGGTTGTGGCGGAACACGATCGGCACCTCGTGGGGCGCCGGGACCAGCGGGGGAGTCGTCGCCGGAGCGGGTGTGGCGGTTCGCATCTCCCGAATGGTCGACGCCGTCTCGTCCAACCACGTCGCGACATCGGGATCCGGGCTCTCGACCGGTTCCAGTGCGAGCACATACGCACACCCGTGTCCGTGGTCGATCACCACCGCGCGGTCGGCGAACACAAGCGCAGCGTCGGCCTGCTCGGAGGCATGCGCCAGCTGGCCGCCGGTGTCCGCTTTGAGCTCGTAGCCGAGATAGCCGACGTACCCCAGACAGAACGCGAACGGCAGCTCAGGCTGCGCAGCCACCGCACGCGCCCGCAGCTGGGCGTCGAGGTAGTCGAAGAAGGTGCTGCGGACCTCCTCCGCTGTACCGTCCGAATGTTCGACTCGCACAGTCATTTCCGGGACCCGGTAAGTCACATACTCGGCGTGGGGGCCCGAGCAGTCTCCCATGACGGAGAAGCGACCGTCGGTCTCCTCGGCCGCCGACCGGTCGAGCCAATAGCTGTTCGGGCCACCGGCGAACAGTCGTTCATAGACGCTGTTCGGGTCCAAAACGTGTTCCACCCGAACCGATCGGACCCGGAAACCCTCGTGCCGATTCCCCGCCGATTCACTCCCCGCCGATTCACTCGTCGACGCCTCACTCGCCGGGCGCTCCGTCGTCGCCGACGCCCGACTCGCCCCGGCCGAGACCCCGCGGTGCGCTCGCACCCGGGTGGCCGCCGCGAAGTTGGCCAACAGCTCCCGGCCGTACTCGCTGCAGATCGACTCCGGATGGAACTGCACTCCCCACATCGGCAACACCCGGTGGCGCACCGCCATCAGGACGCCGTCGTCGGACCACGCCTGCTCCTCCAACTCGTCGGGGACATCCACCACCGCCAGCGAGTGATACCTGACCGCCCGGAACGGGGAGGGCAGTCCCGCGAACAAGCCGCGGCCGTCGTGGTGGACGGCGCTGAGTCGTCCGTGCCGCGGTTCAGGGGCCCGTACCACCGGGCTGCCGAACACATGGCACAGGCCCTGGTGGCCCAGGCACACCCCGAGCACGGGTAGTCCGCTGTCGGTCAGCGCCCGTGCGCTGATCCCGAAGTCGCGGGGGGAGTCCGGACGGCCCGGGCCGGGGGAGACCACCACGTTGTCGAAAGCTGTCAGGTCCACCGACGTCCAGGGCACATCGTTGGCGACGACGACCGGCTCCCGGCGGTTGACCTGGGTCAACAATGCGTACAGGTTGTACGTGAACGAGTCGTAGTTGTCGATCAGCAGTGTGCGCACCGGGTCCACCTCAGTCCGCGCTCGCGACGGCGGACGGGTGTCGGGCGGGGTCACGATCCGGCTCCGCTCGCTGCGACGTCTCGGTCCCGACGATCAGATCCTCGACCCGACAGGTCTCCGAGATCATGAGGTCGTAGAGGGCATGCAGGAAATCGGTGGACAAACCGTGATCGATGGCGAACCGGTGGGCGTGTTCGTGTACAGCGCCGACCCGGCGCGGCTGCATCACCGGGATGGCGTGCCGTCGTTTGAGTTCCGCGATGCGTGTGCAGACCTCGATCCGGGCCCGCACGTCTTCGAGCAGACGGTCGTCGATCCCGTCCAATTCCGTTCGCAGGGCTTCCAGTTCGCGTGCGTTGGGGTCGTCTCCACCCGACGCACTGCTGTTGATGTTCGTCGATCGGGTCATGGCGCGACCACCTAGCAGTGTCCGAAAGTGCGGCCCGCCGACTTGACCCGCCCGACATGCGGCGCGTGCCCCCGTTCGGCACTGCGCCCGGCCCGCGTTCGCGAACCGCATCCCCCGACTCGGTCCATGGTCGCACCGAGCATGCGTGTCGCGAGGGGCGTTGACGTCACCAGGTGATCACGATTTGCCAACGACCAGTACGTCAGCGCACGAGATCCTTTGCCGGGGCGGCGGTTCGATTGCGGCAAGTCCGACCTTCCGGGCGTCGGTACCGAGACCCTTTGCGGCGCTTACTTTCCGGCGTGCCGGAGGTGTCCGTAGAGGGCGGCGCGATAGCCGCGTGTGTAACTCGGTTCCTCGTCGTCGGGGTCGGGCGGACACGCGAGCGTCGACGACGCCAGTTGTCGCGCCCACGGCGCGGGAAGCGCACCGAGATCGGCCGCGGCATCGACGAAACCCTGCTGGAACAGGTCCGGATCGAGGTGCTCGTCGAGTTCGGCGTCGAAGATCGGGAACGACGTGGGCAGGCGCGTGACGACGCCGTACTCGGTGACGATGTCGAGTTCGGGGAGGTCGGAGTCGGGATTCTTCAACGGACCGAACGCCTCTCGGCCAGGGTGCGATACAGGGTCGCGCGGCTCACCCCGAGCTCTTGCGCGATCCTGGGTACGGAAACCCCCTGCGCGCGCATCTGTTCGGCGCGCACCACTTGATCGGCGTCGAGCGCCCGCGGCCGGCCGATTGCCGACGTGGACCCACGCAGGGTTCTCGGCGTGGAACGGTCCGACCGTCTCGGCGCGTCGTCGTCGAGTTCGGCCAGCGACGCCAGCACCGCGACGATCATCGCTCCGGTCGGGTCGGCGGTGTCGATTCCCTCGCGGAGCGAGCGCAGTCCGATGCGGCGCCCGGTCATCTGGTTCGCGACCTCCATGACCTCGCGAACGTTCCGGCCGAGGCGGTCGATGCCGACGACCACCGTGGTGTCGCCGGCTCGCGCGTAGTCGAGGAGGGCGGCCATCCCGGGCCGCTGACCCGCGGGCGCGGAGCGATCGGTCGCATCGGTGTAGATCCGCGCGGGGTCCACCCCGGCATCGGTGAGCGCGTCGATCTGGGGCGCGAGTGCGTGGGCGCCGGGGGAGTCGCGTGCGTAACCGAGGGCCATCCCCGACGGCTGTGTTGCGTCTGCTGTCACCGCGACAGCGTATCTCAGAAGTATCGAGACAGACTCAAAAGACGCGCCGGTATTTCGAGACTCTAACCAGAATTGGCGGTCAAAAGGCTTGATAGTCGCAAAAAGAGTCTCGAAAGAGGAGGGATGACTCGGGTGCGGCCGCGTTCGGGGTTCACCCGTTCGCGCCGTTTCACCGCGTTGTGCCGCGCGGGCGTCGCGCCGGCGCTACCGTCGCACCACGGTCGTCGGAGGAGGTACATCCATGGGGCTCGCTCACTCGGACAGTCACTCGACGGAACCGCGCCTCGTCGAGACGCCGACCGGGCCGGTCGAATATGTCGACGTCGGGTCCGGGCCGCCGCTGGTGTTCGTGCACGGGTCCCCGGGTGGCTGCGACCAGGGGGTCCTGATGACGCGCTTCCTGGCCGGGGCGCATCGCGTCATCGCGGTCTCTCGACCGGGCTACCTGGGTACGCCCCTGGGCGGCGACACACGACGTCCGGCCGCGCAGGCGGAACTGGTCAGGGCGGTGCTGGACTCGGTGGGGATCGATCGTTTCGGGCTGATGTGCTGGTCCGGTGGCGGGCCCGTCGCCTACTCGTTGGCGGCTTCCGTACCCGAGCGGGTGTACGCGATCGTCGCGGTCGCCGCGGTCAGCACCCGCTTCGATCCGCGGAGCAGCCTGCGTGGACGACTCGAACTGTCCGAGGAGAAGCTTCTCTTCAGTCGTTTCGGTCAGTGGCTGGCGACCACGGTCGCGTCGAAGGCGCCGTCCACGGCCATCTCGACACTCCTGTCCGGTGAGGGAGACCTGTCGCGTGTACAGATCAGGGCGCTCACCGCGGAGATCATCGCCGATGACGACCAGCGCACGCTGGCGATCGATCTGTTCGACACCGTGTCGGGGTCGCGAAAAGCTGGTTTCGACAATGACTTCGACCAATTTCGCGAACTCGACCTACCGCTCGCGGAGGTGACCGCACCCGTGCTGGCGATACACTCCCGAACCGACGCCGACGTCCCGTTCGATCAGAGTGTCCATGCCGCGCAGACGCTGCCCGATGCTCGCCTCGAAGCCGTCGACGAGGGAACGCACCTGTCGTTGTGGCTCGGCTCGGACGCTCCAAGGCTGCAGTCGCTGGTCGTCGAACATCTGTCCGGGGCGTCGCGCACATGACGCTCGACGCTCGAGGATGCCGGATCACGAACTCACGTCGCGTGCGACATCGGTCCGCTGATGCGACTTCGATCGAGGTCGCGTAGACGGATCGATGTCGCATGCGACATCGATCTCAGGGGTCGGCGTAGTCGGCTGGGCTCCTGATCAGAACAGCGTCGGCGAGAGAGCGCCCTCGAACTCGAGCAGCCAGCGTTTGGTCGCCAGACCCTGACCGTCCGCGCCGCCCGAGTAGCCGCCGAGTCCGTCGCCGGCGACGACGCGATGACACGGGATGATCAACGGCAGGGGGTTGATCCCCATGATCGTGCCGACGCCGCGCGCAGAGACCCGCGTGCCGCTCATCGCCGCGAGTTCGCCGTAGGTGACCGTGTCGCCGTGGGCGACCGTCCGGTGCAGCGTCGACAGGACCGCCCGGGCGGCGTCCGACATCCGATCGAGATCGACAGGCAGGTCGAACTCGGTCAGGTCACCGGCGAAATAGGCGCGGATCTGTCGAATCGCCTCTGCGAGAACGGGATCGATGGTCTCGTCATCGGTCGGTACGTCGGTGGTCACTCGCCAGGCCACGCGCACGACGGCCGATCCATTGCTGTCGACGGCCACGGTGCCGACCGGCGTCGGTACGAGAGCACGGCATGGTGTGGTCATCGGTGAGATCTCACGGTCGAGGTCAGGTCCGGGCACACAGTATCGGAGAGTCACGACACAGACGGCGCTGCGGGGAATACCCGGCCGAGCTGTGGTGTTCAGCCCACCATGAGTGCTAACGCAGAGTTGAGTCCTGAAGGCTGGGTCCGCGAGCAGACCGAGAAGATCCTGGAGCAGGGCACGACCGACGGTGTGACCGTGATGGACCGTCCGATCGTCCTGTTCACCACGACCGGCGCGAAGTCGGGCAAGAAGCGCTACGTCCCGCTGATGCGCGTGGAGGAGAACGGCAAGTACCTCATGGTCGCCTCGAAGGGCGGCGCGCCCGAGCATCCGGCGTGGTACCACAACGTGAAGGCGAACCCCCAGGTCACCGCGCAGGACGGTACCGAGGTGAAGGAATTGACCGCGCGCGAGCTGAGTGACGGCGAGGAGCGCGATCACTGGTGGGAGCTGGCCGTCGCCGCCTTCCCGCCCTACGCCGAGTACCAGACGAAGACCGATCGGCAGATACCGGTGTTCGTCCTGGAGTGAGCGTCGCGCTGCATCGATAAAGCCCCCGACCGCGGTCGGGGGCTTTACGCTGTCTGAGGCAACCTGCCGGAGGGAGGGTCATGGGTGACGTGATCGACTTCAAGCAGGTCTCCACCGCGGGACTCGAGAGTTCACCGGTTGCGGAGGCGCTGGCGGGACTCCGGGCAAACGAGGCCCGGTACTACAAGACGAAGTACGGGCACGACTTCACCGTCGTCCCGGCGTCGGACGCGCCCGAAATCCGCGACCGGGTGACCGCGATCCTGGCCGACGAGCGCGACATCACCATCGCCTCACCCGCGCTCGAGGTCAGCGACTTCGAGGTGGGCCCGGACGACGGACGGCTGCACATGTCGTACGTGTTCTACGAGTCCGGCCTCGCGGTGAACGTCATGTACAGCATCGATCCCGGCGGGAAGCGTGCCGTCGGGTTCAAGCTCTCGGACGGCATGGACGTCCCGGCCGAGTTGGAGTCGACGTTCAAGTTCGCGCGTCAGAAATCGAAACTCGCCGGCGTGATCCGCGGGTCGTACTTCGTCATCAAAGGGGAGTACTGACCCCCGGGGTCACGAGAAGCGGATATTCAGTGTGGCGAGACCGAAGATCTTGCGGCCGCCCGACTTGGCCACCACGATCACGACGCCCGTCCGGGTCGCCGGATCGAGCGACTTGATCCGCCCGCTGTACTCGATCTCGCCGCCCTCGGCGCCGGACACGACAGCGGGCTGGGACAGGCGCACCGCGTAGCGGGTGACGGCACCCGGGTCGCCCGACCACGACGACACGAAAGCGGCCCCGAGCCCCATGGTCAGCATGCCGTGCGCGATGACATCAGGCAGGCCGGCCAGTTTTGCGCTCGTCTCGTCCCAATGGATGGGGTTCGCGTCGCCCGCGACACCGCCGTAGTTGACCAGATCGCCGCGCGACAACCTGATCGTGTGCAGAGGCAGTTCGTCGCCGACGTTCAGCTCGTCGAAGTTCCGTGCGCCCGATGTCCGCCCGCTGTCGTCAGCGGTGCGGACGTCAGCGTCGGGACGGACCGTCCGCACGTATCGTTCCGCCGCTTCGTCGTGGCTGAAGATGTTGACGTCGTGCATCATCACCTTGCGGACCGCACTGCTCAACTCGGGGTCGACCTCGTCGGCGGTGACCCCGACGACCGTCGTGTGCATGGTGTGCACACGCTCGCCTGAGGCATCGGTCATGGTGTTGGTCACGGTGATCAGGTCTTTGCCCGCGATCCGACGGACACTCGTCAGCTCCACGTCCGTCGTCAGCTCGTCGCCGGCGACGATCGGGCGGTGCTGCTCGAAGACCTGCTCGGTCTGGACGTAGGTGTCGTATCCGACGATGACCTTCTCGAACAGCTCCCGGTTCGCCGCCATCGCCGGGATGGAGGTGAAGGTGAGCGGCGCGACGAGACCGGAATAGCCAAGGGCGGCTGCGGCTTCGGGCTCCCAGTGGGCGCCGTGGTAGTCCTGGACCGCGCGTGCGTACTCACGCACCTTCTCGCGGCCGACCTGATACGAGCCGTCGAGCACGTAGTAGTGGCCGACGCGGGATCCGATCCCGGAGGGATCGTCGGTGGTCGTGGCGGTGGTCGTCGGGGTGTGCGTCACTTCGAACACGCTAACGGTGTGCGCATTCGAGTCCAACTCCGGAGTAACTCTCCGACACCGCGGTCAGCGCCGGAGACCTTTCCCGTGGGCGTACTCGGCCGGGCGACCCGAGGTCTGCCAGTCGTGCCAGTTCTCCCGATGGCGGCACATCCACTTCTCGTGAAGTCGACGGAATCGAGGTGAGAGTCGACGGGTGGTTTCGACGACGATCACCACCGGTAGTCGGAGCACGATGACGAGCATCCCCGGAACCGGACTGGGCATCCGGTAGCGCAGCCGCGTCGTGGGCAGCATGTAGATGCTCGAGTACGCCGCGTACATCGCCGCGTTGTATGTGCCGCGCAACCGCTGCAAGCCGGTCGACCCGCGCTTCGCGAACGCGGCCGGGAACGACTCGATGAGCTCTGCGCCGTCGGCCCCGGCGTCGTAGGTGCGGGTGGACGTGACGAAGGCCAGCAATCGCAACGAGTCGGCGATCGTTTCCGGATACCACTGCGTGCGCACCCCGAGTAGGTGGCCGAGGTAGCGCTGATAGTGCAGCAGGACGCGGATCTCGCGGGGTGTCGTCTGTACTCTGGTCAGCCACAGCGCCATCGCGGGCACCACGCTGCCGCCCAGCAGGGTCAGTAGTTGGTAGGACTGACTGATCGGGTCGCCCCAGCGTCGGCGGTCCCATTCCGGGTGTTCGGCGACGGTGCGCCGGACCCACACGTGCATGATGCGTACCCGCATCGCCGTCGCACGACCCTGCGACCCCGGCGTCAGCAACGCGCCCGGGTGCGAGACGTCGATCCAGAAACGCGAGGTCTCCAGGAAACGTCGCAGAGCGTTGTCGCCCGCATAGCCCCCGGCCAGCGAGAGCGGTTTCGCGACCGCGGCCTCGGTGTACATCTCCAGGGTGATCCCCCCGGCGACGCTGAACAGGCCGGTACCCCACCGGCGCCAGATGGCCTCGCCCTCCGTGATCAGCTCGGGGTCGACCCAGTCGGGCACCGTCTCGAATTCCTCGAACAGGTCGACCAGTGCCGGCGGGGGATCGTCGATGCTGTCCAGGCCGTCGGTGAGTGCCTGATCGAGCAGGGCCCGGGCCGCCTCGCCGCCCAGCGTGCCGTAGACCTCGTCGACGAATCGTTCGGCCACGGGATCGGTGCGGAACATGTCCTCGGCGAAGGTGCGGAGGTTCTCCGGCTCCGGGAAGAGGTCTTTGCGGGTGAACTGCCGTACCAGCGCCCGCACGCCTCGCAGACGCTGGTTGGTCATCGCGGACTCGTAGGCGACCGCCGCCGGAAAGGCAGGAGTATCGGGTGGCAGCGAGGTGGACACAGGACTCCTGACGTGAGACGGATTCCTAGATGTGTATCACCCGCGGTGCTCTGCTGACCAGTCGGCAACGGCGTCTTGACTTCAAGTGAACTCGAAGTTGCACCGTGGTGGGACATCCAACCAACTCGTGGAGGTATCGATGCGCCGCGTATTCGCCGACCTGTGGGAGACCAGCTCCGACAACCCGTTTCCGGGACTGACCACGCATGGCTACCTGTGGAGGTCGACTCGAAATGTCCTCTTCTACTCGGTTGCGTCGGACTCCGAGTTCGATGAGCTCTACCGCCTGGGTGGGATCGACGAGCAATATCTGTCGCATCAGGATGAGGCCGGGCCGCTGCTGGCTGCGATCCACGGACGATTCGGGACGACACTGCACGCTCCTTTCGCCGAAGCGGACCGGATCGGCCGCTACGCGCGGATCGGGGTGGGGCTCGCGGACCGGCACACGGACGGCAACGGGGTCGAGGTGATCCCGACACCCGGCCATTCCCCGGGTAGCACGAGCTACCTGGTGCACGGCGCCGACGGCGACCGCTACCTGTTCACCGGGGACACCCTCTATCGCAGCGAGTCGGGGCGGTGGACCGCCGGGTATCTCCCGGGCATCAGTGACCCCGTCCAGCTCGCGGGGAGCCTCGAACTGCTGGCCACTCTTGCCCCGGACGTCGTCATATCGAGCGCGTATGCGGGGGAGTCAGCCGTTCACCGTGTCGACACGTCCACCTGGACAGCCGGTGTCACCGAAGCGATTCTCGGCCTGCAGGTGGCTGCGGACCGAAACGCCTAGTCGAACAGCCGCCGGAAGAGATTGGTCTCGGCGAGGTCGACCAGTTCGTCGCCGCGTCCGGACAGTACGGTGCGGAGCGCGTACAGCGTGAAGCCCTTGGCCTGGGCGGCGGTGATCGTCGGCGGGATGGACAGCTCCTGCCGAGCGGTGACGACATCGAGCAGCGCCGGACCATCGTGCGCGAGGAGCTCGTCGACCGCACCGGCCAGGTCGTCCGGCCGCTCGACGCGCCGACCGTGGATACCGAGCGACTCCGCCAGCGCGGCGAAGTCCGGATTCTCCAGATCGGTTCCGTAGTTGACGAATCCGGCCGCCTTCATCTCGACCTCGACGAAGTTCAGCGACGAGTTGTCGAAGACGACGATCTTCACCGGCAGGTTGTTCTGGGTGATGGTCAGCAGCTCGCCGAGCAGCATCGCGAGCCCGCCGTCGCCGGCGAGCGCAACGATCTGGCGGTCCGGGAAGGCGGTCTGTGCGCCGATCGCCTGGGACACGGCATTGGCCATCGAGCCGTGGGTGAACGAGCCGATCAGGCGACGGGCCCCGTTCATCTCGAGGTAGCGCGCCGCCCACACCACCGGTGAGCCGACGTCGGGGATGAACACCGCGTCGCGGTCGGCTTTCTCGCTGATGAGGCGGGTGAGGTACTGCGGGTGGATGGGCGTCCGGTTGCGGTCGTTGTCGGCGAGGTCGTCGAGGCGGCGCCGTGCCGTGGCGTAGTGGGCCAACGAGGTCGACAGGTGTGCGGAGTCGCGGCCGGTGGAGATCTTCGGCAGGAGCGCACGGGCGGTGTCGCCGACATCGCCGACGAGTGGCAGGTCGACGGGGCAGCGTCGACCGATCTGCTCGCCACGGATGTCGACCTGGATGATGGTCGCCTTCGACGGATAGAACTGTTCATAGGGGAAGTCGGTGCCCAGCATGAGCAGTGTGTCGCACTTCTCGATCGCCCGGTATCCGGACGAGAAGCCGAGCAGCCCGGTCATTCCCACGTCGTAGGGGTTGTCGTACTCGATGAATTCCTTGCCCCGCAACGCGTGCACGACGGGGGCCTGCAGGGCACGGGCGAGCTCGACGACCTCGTCGTGAGACCCCTGCACCCCCGCCCCGGCGAGAATAGTCACGCGCTCGGAGGCGTTGAGAGTGTCTGCGGCGCGGTCGATCTCGGCATCGGTGGGGCGGGTGACCCGCGGGATACGGCGGATGGGGGCGCCGGCGCGCCGTTTCGGGCACGGCGCCAGGAAGGTCTCGCCCGGGATGACGAGGACCGCCACATCCTGTTTCTCGACCGCGGTGCGCAGGGCGATGTCGAGCAGGCGCGGCATCTGGTCGGGCGTGCCGACCATCTCGCAGAAGGCGCTGCATTCCCGGAACAGCTGCTCGGGGTGGGTCTCCTGGAAGTAGCCGGTGCCGATCTCCGTCGCCGGGATGTGCGCGGCGATCGCGAGGACCGGGACACGACTGCGGTGTGCGTCGAACAGTCCGTTGATCAGGTGCAGGTTGCCGGGCCCGCAACTTCCCACGCACACCGCCAGTTCACCGGTGAGCGCGGCTTCGGCGGACGCGGCGAACGCCGCCGACTCCTCGTGTCGCACATGTCGCCACGAGATGGTGTCGTTTCTCCGCAGGGCATCGGTGAAACCGTTGAGTGAATCACCGGGCAACCCGTGGACGTGCCGGACTCCGGCGCGCTCGAGTTCCTCGACGATCCTCTCCGCGACAGTGGGCGGCATGGCGATCCGTTCGGTCGGCGGCGGTGTGCCCCGACTATAGACGCGGCGCGCCGGTGTGACCTTCGAAGAATTCGACCCACCCTGATTCGCCGACATGTCTCCGCTGCCAGACGGTGTGAAAATCGATTGCATGCCACGACGCGGTGAACCACTCCGGAAGCTCGGTTTCCTGACGATCGGACGCTTCGACGGTGACGACCCGCGCCCCGGTCACCTCGAGACGCTCCGGATGATCGAGCTGGCCGAGCAACTCGGCTTCGACAGCGTGTGGGTGCGCAACCGGCATCTGCAGTACGGCATCTCCTCGCCGGTGGCCCTGCTGGCGGCCGCGGCGGTGCGCACCAGCCGTATCGAGCTCGGTACCGCGGTGATCCCGCTCGGTCTGGAGAATCCGCTGCGGCTGGCCTAAGACCTGGCGACGGTCGACATCCTCAGCGGGGGACGGCTCAACCCGGGGGTCTCCGTCGGTGTGCCGATGCGCTACGACGACTTCAAGACCGCGCTGTATCCCGAAACCCATGCGCTCGAGAACTTCTCGAAGGACCGGGTGGTGAGGCTCCTGGACAACCTGCGGGGCGAACCCGTCAGCGACTTCGAGGGCACCGTCGGGATAGAGACGTTCTCCCGACGGGTGCAGCCGCATTCGCCGGGTCTCGCCGATCGGGTCTGGTACGGAGGTGGATTGAGCTCGGCGATCTGGGCGGGCCGGCAAGGCATCAACTATCTGACCTCGTCGGTGGTGACCACCGAGGGCACGGAGTCGCGCGACTTCGCGACCATCCAGGCCGAACACATCGACGCCTACCGTGCCCATCACGTTAACCCCGACCGTGCGCGCGTGTCCCAAGGGCTCGTGGTGATCCCCACGGATTCCGCGACCGCGGACCAGATCCGCAAGTACCGGGCGTATGCCGACAGTCGGTTCGAGCGCACGCTCACCCCGCAGGGCCCGCGGGGCCTCCTGTTCTCGCCGGACCTCGTCGGACCGTCCGATGAACTCGCCGAGAGACTGTATGAGCACGCGGGATTCCAACGCGCCACCGAGGTGGCCTTCGCGTTGCCGTTCTCCTTCGACGAGCCGGACTACCTGCAGATCGTGGGTGATCTCGCCGGGCAGCTCGGACCGGCACTCGGATGGACGCCGGCCGGCGGGACTTCGTAACGAGTAACCCTGCGATGAAGCATCTTTCGCTACGGGATGGTGGAGGACTCGACCGGTTGACGCAGCAGGGTCCGAAGTTTCTCCGGAGCTACTCGGCGGAAGTCGCTGAAGTAGATCTCATGGTGACGGCCCGACATGCGTAAGCCGTTGTCGGGTATGAACCGATCGTGCATCTCGGCCAGCACCGGCCCCTCGTCGTCGAAGGGCCCGTGGTGCAGTGTCTGAACACACGACCCCTCGTCCAACGACTCCGTGCGTAGATCGGCGAGACGCGGCGGGGGCTTCGTCGCGCCGGCCTCGAGAACAGCGGCGTCGAGCAGGTCCTCGCCGATCCAGTCGGGAACCATCAGCATGAGCGTCCAACTCCAGCGGCCCTTGTCCCGGGCGCCGGTGAAGGTGCTCATGTCGTCGGCCCACCAGAGCCCCTCGAGGGGCGGGACGACGTAGTCACGGCCGAGTTCACGACTGCTTGCGAACTTCAGCTTGTACGCAACCGGATACAGCGTCTCGATCGACGCCGCGAACTGTGGTGTCGAGTTGGGGTCGCCCGATCCGTCGATCATCAGGTAGCGCATGGCCGGAACGTCGAGAATGCGGAACTGGCCGCGCCGCGCCTTGTACGAGTCCAGCGTCTTCTTGAAGTCCACCTTCTCGGGCACGCCCTCGACACTATCCGGGAATGCGTCGCCGCTCATAGGTTCGCAGCGCGAGAAAGTATGCGGCCCCGCCGATGGCGAGACTCCAGGCGAGCGAGGCGACAACACTCGCGGTGGGGACCGGAGCGTCGGTGAGGGTTCCGCGCAGGACCTCGATGACGGGGGTGAAGGGCTGGTACTCGGCGAATTGCCGCAACCCGGTGGGTAGGGATTCGGCCGGTACGAAACCCGTGCTGAGGAACGGCAGGATCGTGAGGAACATCGGTGTGTTGCTGGCGGTCTCGACGCTCTTGGCCGCCAGCCCGAGGTAGACCGAGAGCCAGATCAGCGCGACGGAGAACACGGAAGTCACGCCGAGCGCGCCCAGCCAGTCGAGCGGACCGGCCGACGGCCGGAATCCGATACCGACCGCGACGGCGAGGACCACGACGATGCTGAACAGCGCCTGCAGGAGGCTGGCGAGTACGTGACCGGTGAGGACAGCGGAGCGAGCGATGTCCATGGTGCGGAAACGGTTGATGATCCCCGAGGTCATGTCCATGGCAACGACGATGGCGGTGCCCTGAACCGCCGACGCGACAGTGACCAGCACGATCCCGGGCACCACATAGTCGAGGTAGGCGGCCCGCCCGCTGTCGCCGGACTGCGTGGTCATCCCGGCGCCGAGCTGGCCCCCGAACACGAAGACGAACAGCAGCAGGAAGACCACCGGGATGCCGACCAGCATCACGGTGAGCACCGGGAACTTGATGAGCCGCCGAACGTTGCGGCGGACCATGACCCGCGAATCCGACACCGTGTGTGCCAGGGTCGTCATGAGGCGGCTCCGGACGGATCCGGGTCGGTGGCACCGGGTTCGCCGGTGTCGGCATCGGCGGCCGCGGAAGCGGGATTGCCGGTGAGCGCGAAGAACACATCGTCGAGGGTCGGGGCGTGGACACCGACGTCGGTGACCGTGATGCCGGCGGCCTCCAGCTGGTTCAAGGTGGTGCGGACAGTGGTGACGGTGTCGTCGGTCGCGATGTCGAGGCGTCGTGCTTCGGGAACCGGACGCGCATCCGGCAGAAGCGATGCCGCCTTGTCGAAGGAGTCGCGGTCGGCGAAGGTCAGGCGCACCTCGGAGTCGTGCACCCGGCTCTTCAATTCGGCGGCGGTGCCCTCGGCCACGATGTGGCCGTGGTCCAGGACGGCGATGCGGTCGGCGAGCTGGTCGGCCTCCTCGAGGTACTGCGTGGTGAGGAAGATCGTGACGCCTTCGGCGGCGAGCCGGGAGATGGTCTCCCACAGCATCCGTCGACTCCTGGGGTCGAGACCCGTGGTCGGTTCGTCGAGGAAGATCACTCGCGGAATGGACACCAGAGTCATGGCGAGATCGAGGCGCCGACGCATGCCGCCGGAGTAGGTCGACACCGCGCGGTCGGCGGCCGCGACCAGATCGAACTGCTCGATCAACTCCTGGGCGCGGGCCTGTCCGTTGCGTCGGCCCAGCCGTCGTAGGTCGGCCATGAGCACCAGATTGTCCCGCCCGCTGAACAATTCGTCGACCGCGACCGACTGGCCGGTGACACCGATCATCGCGCGCACCGCACGCGTCTGCGCGACCGTGTCGTATCCGCCGATCGTCACCGTCCCCGAGTCGGCGGGGAACAGGGTCGACGCGATGCCGACGGTCGTGGTCTTGCCGGAACCGTTCGGCCCCAGCAGGGCGGTCACGCTGCCGGCGGGTATCTCGAGATCGATGCCGTCGAGAACGCGGTGTCCGCCATAGCTTTTCGTCAACCCGCGGATCTCGATGTCGGCGCCGGTGGTCAACCGATCGGGTCCGTCCGGCGGGCCGGTGCGCTCATCGGTCCTGCGCGTCGAGCCGGGCCGCGACCTCGGCGGGGAATCCGCCGGTGGCCACCGGACCCCACCTCGTCGGCGTGATGCGGATCAGCGACTTGCCCTGTGTTCGCATCGCCGCTCGGTACTCGTCCCAATCGGGGTGCTCACCGGAGATGCTGCGGAAGTAGTCGACGAGCGCGTCCTCGGCCTCGGGCATGTCGAGGACCTCGGCATCACCGTGGACCTGGACCCAGGCGCCGTTGAAGTCGTCGGAGAGCACCACGACACTGGCCACCGGCGTGTGCCGGAGGTTCGCCGCCTTCGCCCGGCCGGGATAGGTCGAGATGACGATGCGGCCCTGCTCGTCGACCCCACCGGTGACCGGCGACATCTGCGGGCTGCCGTTGGAGCGGACGGTGCTGAGGATCATGTGGTGGCGCGGCCGGATGAACTCCAGCAGTTCGGCACGGTCGACACCATCGGCTTTCGCGACTGTTCTGGCCATGCGCCGACCTTACGCCGGGACCGGGGTCTCAGGGCAGCGCGGCGATGAGGCCGGCCTGGACGGCGCTGACCGGGGTCGTCGACTTGCCGTCGACCGTCATCGCGTCGTCGGTGTTGATCACGATGATGATCGTCGTGTCCGAATCGTAGTTGTGGAACAACGAGGTGTTGTATCCGGGGAAATCCCCGTCGTGACCCCACCATCCGTCGCGGTTGCCGATACCGATGCCGTATCCGGAGGTGGCGGTGTTCGGTGGCGGCGAGGTGAGAATCGAGTCCCGGCGCAGTTGTTGGGTCGCCGGATTCAGGACGCCCTGCCCGGTGAACAAGGCCTCACCCCAGGTCTGCAGGTCGTCTACGGTCGAGATGACGGCACCGGCGGTGGACGCGAAGGACGGATTCCAGCGCGTCGAGTCGACCGTCTGCCCGTCGGGCTGGCCCTGGTCGGTGAGGCCGTCGAGGTGTGGGTCGGGGATCTCGACCGACCCGCCGGGCCACGAGGACTCGTCCATGCCCAGGGGCGTGAAGATCCGGTCGGCGAAGACCTCGCCGATGGGTTTCGCGAGCACCTTCTCGATGACCAGGCCCAGCAGGACGTAAGTAGTGTTGGAGTACTCCCAGCCCTGCCCGGGCGGAAAGCTGGGTGGCAGCGCCTTCGCGGTGTCCACCAGTTCGGTGGGCGTCCAGACGGATTCGGGGTCGGCGAAGAACTTCCGGTCGAAGGACTCGGACGCGGTGTACGACGGGATGCCGCTGGTCATGTCGGCGACCTGGCGCAACGTCGCGCTGCCGTTCGGGGCGTCCGGGACGAACCTGTCGATGCGGTCGTCGAGCGAGACGCGGCCCTCCTGGACGAGCTGCAGCAGCAGGGTGGCCGTCATCGTCTTGGTGAGCGAGCCGATGCGGGTGTGATCCGCCGCCCGGATGGGATCGTCCCCGCCGGCCGCCCGGACCCCGGACGTCCCCGTCCAGGTTCCGGCCGGTGAGATGACCCGGGCGATGACGCCGG
The DNA here is from genome assembly GCF_023078355.1 of Gordonia hongkongensis. Lineage (NCBI taxonomy): Bacteria > Bacillati > Actinomycetota > Actinomycetes > Mycobacteriales > Gordoniaceae > Gordonia > Gordonia hongkongensis. The sequence goes on along the minus strand of NZ_CP095552.1, from coordinate 3,035,874 downwards.
GGAGATTCCCGGCGGCCCGGGTGTCGTCGATCGCCTTCTGGAACGCCGCCGCGGTGTCGGCCGGCACCGAGGTCGTCTGACCCGAGCCGGGCGCTGCACTCGACGATCCCGCACCGGATGCCGTCTCCGAGGGTGAGCATGCGACGAGGCCGAGTACGGCCGCTGCACCGATCGTCCATGCATGCGGAGGAGGGCCGTGGCGCGCACGGGGTTTCGGCTCATGTGGTCACTCTAACGGCAGGTCGGCGCACCGAGGCGACTTGGCGCAAATGGGACAACGTCCGGGGCGGGTATGTCAGATGCGGTGCGCCAGCGCCGGCGAGACCGGGTAGATGTCGACGGCCGTGGCGAGCTTCGAGGCGACGGCCCGCTCCCGCGCCACCGGGTCGAAACCCCGCCCGTACGGCCGGTCCGGGACGGACGTACCGGAATCCACCACCGTCCAGTCCGAGCCGGCCTCGACCAGTGACCAATGTTTGGTGGTGTAGTAACCCGGCATCGCCGCGACCGCGATCCCGGGATCGCCCGCGGCCGCGGCCATCAGGTGCGGGTGGAACCGCGTGCTGATCCAGGTGTTGTGGTGACCGGCGGGCAACCCGTCGTTCCAGACGTCGCGGAAGGTGCGCACGGTGGCACCGGCCAGACGTGTTCCGAGCCGGTAGGGAACCTCGTAATCGTGTCCCGGGATTCCCTCGACGACGGTGACCGCCGAACCGGGCACGTCCCAGGAGTCGAGCGTTGCCCGCACGAAGTCGGCCAGGGCCTCGACGCCGGTCGCCCGCGGTCCGGCGAACTTCTCGGTGAGGTCGGACTGCAGGCACAGCACGACGCCGTTCTCGGCCGGTGTGTCCATCTCTCGATACAGCGGAGGCCGGGGCCGGTGGAGGGTCAGCCACGCGTCGTCCCCGGAATGACGTGCGCCGATGATGCCGTCGAGTACGTCGTACGACGCGGTGTCGCGCACGTCCACGACGTCGAATGCGGCGAACGCCTCGGTCAACGCCGCGCACGCTGGGCCCTGCAGCGCGGGAACGAGTCCCTGACCCGTCGCGGCGAGGCGCGCCCCGGAGCGCCGGGCCACCGCGGCAGCTGCGACGAACAACGAGACATGGTGTGGCCACACGGTATTGAGGTAGCCGCCGCCCAGAAGGTGGATGGTGGTCGCCGACTCCAGGAGGTCGATCCCGGCGGTCAGTCGCGGCGCCAGACCGGAGTCGAGGGCGGCGGCGGCGACCCACTCCCAGGGCGCGGGTTGTTCGGCCTCCGCGGCGAAAGTCGTCAACTGCCACAGGGTGTCGACGACGAGCATGTTCGGGTGGGCATCGCGCAGCAGCGTCGTGGCCGTACCCGGGCTGTGGCAGTCCAGCACGACCGTGGCATTCGGACGCACCCGGGTCAGGTGCCGCAACCAGGTTCGCGCGATCAGTTCGTCGCCGTAGTTCGGGTGACCGGCCGGTGCCACCAGGTAGATCACCTCGCCGGCACCCATCGCGCGGCCGAGACGTGACTCGGCGGAGCGCTGCCGGACCGAGGTGCCGATGCGGTCGGCGAGCACGCCCGCGGCCCGGAACAAGGGGTGGTTGGGTGCCGGTCTGCTGGTCACGATCCCCAACGTTACGGCGTGCGCGGCCGGTGGCCCCGGACGGACAGAGATCGACCGACACCGGCGGCGGGCCGATGTGAGGTGCAGCCGCTACCCGAAGGTGCCCTCGAGGTGACGCAGCGCGGCCTTACCGTCGCTGGTCGGCCCGCGGTACCCGACATACCCGTCGGGCCGGATGACGAACACCGTCGAACCGTCGGGGCGGTAGCCATCGGCGAAGCGGCCGTCGGTGTCCCGGAGCAGCGGTAGCTCGGTGCTGCCGACCTGCGCGGTCGGCGCGGCGATCACATGGATGTCGATGTGGCCGTGCGCCTTCGCCGACATCTCGTCGGCTAGTGATTCGAGCACCGCGACCTCGTCGGCGCCGGCGGTGGGGTCGGCGTACAGGACCAGCGAATGGTCGACGCCGCCGATCACGTCGAACAGTCGCAGCGGGAAATTGACGGAATCGCGGCTGAGGCCGGCGGCATCCGGTGCGCGTTCACCAGCGCGCGGCGCGGCCGGCGCCGTCGGCACCGCCGACCCGGCGACGAGCGGACTGTCGGCGTAGGAGATCAGCAATTGGCCCTCGCGCCGCATGACGAAGTCCAAGTCGTTGGAATCGGTGCCGATGCCTTCGCGGGCGTCCCGGACCGTGCGTCCCACGACCTCCTCGCCGACGGGCCGACGTTCGAGGTCGTAGCTGTCGAGGAGTCCGTCGGAGCCGACACCCGCGACGGCGAGGGCGAGCTTCCAGGCGAGGTTGTGCGCATCCTGCACGCCGGTGTTCATCCCCTGCGCACCCGTGGGTGGGTGGATGTGGGCGGCGTCGCCGGCGACGAACACGCGTCCACGACCGTAGGAATCGACGATGCGGTGACTGATCCGGAACACCGAGGACCAGCGCAGGTTCGACACCGTCGCGGGTTCCGGTGCGAGGCGGTCGACCACGGCCTGGATGTGGGACAGTTCCGGCGCCCTGGTTCCCTCGAAACCGTGCGCCACACCGTCTCCGCTGGTGGTCGGTGCGACCGCGAGTTCGTCGGGGACGAGCATCGACATCCGGTAGCGGCCGCGGCCGGGAAGGGGAATGCACACCAGCTGGTCGTCGGTCGTGCCGTCCGCGGTCTGGTGCATCGAGCGGATTGCGTACCCCTGGGGCATCGACCAGTCCGCCACGACGTCGCCGAGCATGTACTGCTCGGTGAAGGCCGCGCCTTCGAAGGACAGCCCGAGTCCCTTGCGCACCACGCTGTGGGCGCCGTCGGCGCCGAGCAGATAGCCCGCCCGGATGGTCGTGTCCCCGTCCGGGCCCGTGAGGGTCACGGTCACCCCGTCTGCGTCCTGGTCGAACGCGGACACGGCGGTACCCCGGTCGATCTCGGTACCCAGATCGGTCAAGCGCTCACGCAGGATCCGTTCGGTCGCGTACTGGGGGAGCAGGTGGAATCGGTAGGGCACATCCGGTGGCGTCGACAGATCGACCCGCGAGACCTGACTTCCGTTGACGTAGACGAGTTGTCCGCGCATCTCGAGCCCGGCGTCGAGGACCTGTCCCACGACGCCCATGCTCTCGAAGACCTCGAGCGTCCGCGGTTGGATCCCGACCGCCTTGGCGTACTGCGGGGGTTCGAGGAGCGGATCGACGATCCGCACGCGGACTCCGCGCCTGCGCAGCTCGATGGCGGCGGTCAAGCCGATGGGGCCGGCGCCGGCGATCAGGACATCGACTTCGGTCATGGAATCCTCCCGTTGTCGGCAGTCGCCGACACTCTGAGGATTATCGGGCGGGTGGCATCCCACTGCCACCAGAACGGAGAAATCGGACGTCAAAAGGACGGTCGATCCCGGCCCCGGTCATCTCGGGATGGCGGCGGGGCCGATCGTCCGAGCGCCGAGTTGCGCGACTCTGGCCCGCAATTCACGGTCGGCAGTGACCACGATGCGCTCGCGACGAGGATCCGAATCCGCGACGACGCCGACGATCGTGTCGTCCCCCGAACCCGGCGCGTCGACGATCCGGACCTGTTCGCTCGCCACGACACCGCGGGCCCGACCCTCGACGACCAGCACCACCTCGAGTGGCCCCGGCAGTCCTTCGAGTCCGCCGACGGCGACGGAATCGAGACGCGTCCGCAACCGTTCGGTGGCTCCGCGGCGATCGCGCCACCACCCGTCGGGCACCGAACCCACGACGTTGGCGGCGTCCACGACGAGCAGGGGCCGGGTGTCTGGCGTGCGATCGTGCCGGGGTCCGGACAGTTCAGACATGCCGACCATCAGTCCACATCCGGCCACCCGGGGCAAGTGCGCTGTCCGATCGGCCGATCACAGGTCGCCGTGACAGAAGCGATTCGCCGGGTCGAGGGCGGCCTTGATCTCGTCGAGCCGGCGACGGTTGTCCGCGCCGAACGCGTCCGCGGCCCGGGCGACGCGTTCGGAGCCCGAGGTGAAGTTGAGGTAGGCGGCGCCGGTCACGTAGGGCTCGAGCTCGGCGCGGGTCACCCGCAACGTCGACTCGACGGCCAATGCGACGTGCGGATCGGGCACCGCCGCAACGAGTTCGAGAAGGAACCGGCCCTGTCGCCCCCGATCGTTGGGCGCGTTGTCCGCGCTGCGAGCGATCGCTCCGCCGGCGTGGCGGATCTCGCCGCACACGATGAGCGGCGCCGACGCCGGGGCCGGCCGGACCCGCGCGGCGACGATGTCGACCGCCTCGTCGGGGAGATCGTCGAACCATTCGGTGGTGACCATCACCGGCATCGGCTCGGTCGGGTCCATGCTGACGGCGTCGATCGCCGCGAACGGCAGCGCACCCCACATGTCGACGACCGGCGTGCGCCACCTGCGCCATTCGTCGACGACCGCGCGACCGGCGTCGAGGTCCCCGGACCAGCAGCCCCGCACGACTGCGAAGCTCCGGCCGCGTAGCGGCGCCGGGACGTCGTCCGTGGGCGGGAGGTTGAGAATCGCGACGGCCGACGTCAGCTCCTCGGACTGGGCGGGCGCCCAGTCGCGGAACCGGCGGATGATCTCCTCGGCGTCGGCGGCCGGATAGAAGAGGTTGCCGGCGTACACGGTCGACACCTCGACGAGCGCGATCTCCATGGACGTCACGACACCGAGACCGCCGGCGCCGGCGCCCCGCAACGCCCAGAAGAGGTGCGGGAAACTGGTATCGGTGACCCGGATCGGCGTCCCGTCCGGAGTCACCAGGTCGAACGAGAGCACGCGGTCCGACGAGAGGCCGTGGCGTCGACCGAGCCAGCCGAAACCGCCCCCGAGGGTGTAGCCGACCGCCCCGACCCCGCCGGCCGAGCCCATCAGTGGCGCGAGACCGTACGGCGCCGCCGCATCGACGACCGTTCGCCATGGGGCGCCGGCGCCGACCCGGGCGGTCCGGGTGACGGGGTCGACGCTCACCGACGAGAGCCGGGAGGTGTTGATCAGCAGTCCGCCGTCGGCCGGTCTCCCCGTGCCGTGACCGGTCGCCTGGACGGCGACGCGTAGATCTTCCTCGACGGCGAAGCGGACCGCCTCCACGACGTCGAAATGATTGTCGGGCACGGCGATCACGGCCGGGCGGTGCACGTCGAGTCGGTTGAAGCCGGATCGCGCGTCGAGGTAGCCGGTATCGCCGGGGCCGAAGACGTCGCCGGCGATCCGGTCGCGTAGTTGCGCAAGGACCGAGGTACGGGTCCGGACGGTGAGGCGTTCGGCGTGCTCGGGCAGGGAGGAGGCGGGTGTTGCGGGCATCGGCAGGTCCTCGGTCGCGGCCGGAACGATCCGGCGGAGTTCGTCGGGCTCCGGACGACGCCGGAGTCCTGATCAGGGTCGCCGACGGGCCTTGAAGGCGACTTGAGACGGACTTGGCGACTCAGGCCGGGGACGTCAGACCCCAGGTCGTGGCCATTGAGTCGATCCGTCGGATCAACCCGTCCGCCTCCTGCGCGCGGGCGGTGTCGCGCGCGGTTGCCAGCGTGGCGCCGACCACGGACGCCGGACGCCCGTTGGCGTACTCGTAACGTGCGCGGACGAGGAGGCGGTGGGCGTCGGCATAGCGTTCACCGGTGCGGTCGGCGAAGTCGTCGGCCCGTTCGAGCAGTGTGGCGGCGTCGGTGAGCTTGCCGGCGACGACGAGGACCTCGGCGTGCAGACCCAGCCAGTAGCCCTCACCTGTCCGCGGGTGATCCTCCATGCCGACCTCGTCGGCACCCAGTCGCTCGATGTGCTCCAGGGCGTCGTCGAGGTCGCCGGTGAGGGCGCGCGCCCACCAGTACATGCGTTCTCCGCCGCGACGGAGGTAGGCGAGGGGCCCGACGCCGTCGGACGTGATGGCCGGGCCCGCGTCCAGAACCCACCTCGTGTCGCCGAGCATCGACGCCGCGCCGACGGCGAAGATGGCCATGGCGAGCCGGGACCGTGGATCGGGATGGGCATCGGCCATCGCGGCGAAGAGGTCCCGGCCGGCGCCGACACCGCGATGCACGGTCACCGCCCAGGCGCGGAAACCGCGGGCCATCGCGAGCTGATCGTCACGGAGACCGTCGACGACGACGTCGATCGGCGCATAGTCCTCCAAGATGCGATGCGCCGCACCGAAATTGCCGCGCGTGAACTCGTCGATGCCGGCGGCGTGCATGCCCAGATGGGTGACGACCGGGTCGTCGGATCTCTCGGCGCGCCGACGCAGATCCTCCGCGAGACGGTGGCCGGTGTGTGCATCCGCGATCTGGATGTGGGCCGCGCAGCGGGCGTAGTCGAGGGTGGCGAGGAGCCGGGCGTCGCCGAGGGCGGAAGCGAGTATCCGGGCGCGGTCCTGCAGCTCGGGATCGGCGGCGAAGTACCCGTGCGCCGCGACGTCTCCGGCCAGTTGGGTGGTGATCGCGACGAGCTCCGCCTGCTGGTCGCCCGTCGCGCGGGCGAGCGTCGCCGCATCCCCGAGATGCCGGCGCGCCCCGTCGAAATCGTAGGTGCGCAGGGCGATGTTCCCCGCCGCGAGGAGGGCGGTCGTGGTGCGCTCACGGTCGGCCAGCGGCCCGGCGGACCACAGATGCCGCGCGACTCTCGCCACGGCATGCGGCGAGGAGTTGCCGGCGAGGGCGTCGGCGATCGCGAGATGCAGTCGCCGTGCGCGCATGGCGGCGATGCCGTCCGCGATCGCCTCCCGGATGATGTCGTGACTGAAGCCGAATCCGAACGGATCCTCCGGTCCGAGATCGATGACACCCGCCTCGCCCGCGGGTTCGAGGAGGTCGAGCGCCTCGTCCACCGGGCGCTTCGCGGCGGTCGCCAGCAGGACCAGGTCCACGCGGGTCCCGATGAGGGACGCGAGTTCGAGTAGTTCGGTCGTCGCCGCGGACATGCCGACCAGTCGCTGGCGCACCACATCACGGATGCCGGACGGGACGGCGCTGCCCGCGATGGACCCCCGGTCGGCCAGGATGCGGGCGAGTTCGCGCACGAAGAAGGCGTTGCCTCCGGTGCGTCGCTGGATCGACGACACGGTGGCGACCTCCGGCCACTGCCGGGTCTCGCGCCGGATGAGCTCGGAGATGTCGTCGCCGCCGAGCGGGCCGACGTGGAGGCGGCGATGCTCCGGCAACCGGGCCAGCGTCGCCAGGGTGGTGGCGACGACGGGCCGGTTCGACGGCGAACGCAACGAGGCGAAGAACGTGACCCCCGCGGTGCGTCGGGCGGCCATGTGCGCGAACAACTCCAGAGACGCACCGTCGGCCCACTGCAGATCGTCGAGCACGATGATCAGCTTCGACGTTGCGGCCACCCCCTCGAGGAGATCGGCGGCCTGGTCGTAGAACTGGAATCGAGCGGCCGCGTCGGGCATCTGCCGGGGCGGCGGGATCACGTTGACGCCCTCGGTCACCATCCGGCCGAGTGAACTGTCGAGGAGTCGTTCCCGATCGGCGGGATCGAGCCGGGGGAGGACCGCACCGAGGATCTGCACCCACGGCCACATCGAGGGTGCGGCCGGGTCGTCGACGCAGCGCCCCCACAGGACCCGGAGGTCGGCGGCGCCCGCGGCCCGACGGCCGGCTTCGTCGATGAGCGCCGTCTTGCCCGCGCCCGGTTCGCCCTCGACCACGACCACGCCGCCGTGTCCTGTCATCGAGGCGAGCACCGCCCGATGCAACGCGGCGAGTTCGTCGGTCCGGCCGACCACCGACGGGGCGTCGTCGAGGTCGGCGTCGTCGACCGATTCGTCCGTCGTCGACTGCGCCGACGTCCGCGGGCCCGGTGTCGGGACGTCCGGCGCAAGCGTCACCTTGCCCGCGGCGGTGGCGGCCGGGGCGTCGAGATGCGGAGCGTGGTCGAGGATGTCGCGTTCGAGGGTGCGGAGACGGGGTCCCGGGTCGACGCCGATCTCCTCGGCGAGGGTCCGGCGGGCGGTGGCGATCGCCCCGAGTGCGTCGGACTGACGGCCGAGTCGGTAGAGGGCGGTGGCGAACAGCACCCACAAACCCTCGTCGAGCGGCGCGCGTTCGACCTCGGTCTCCAGTTCGGTGACGAGCAGGCGGTGGTCGCCGTCGGCCATGCGGGCCTCGAAGGACATCTCCCGCGCCGCCTGCAGCATGCGGTCGAGGTGATCGGCGGCCTCGTCCCGGAAGGCGAGGCCCTCGAACTCGGGGAGCAGGGGACGATAGTCGGCGAGCACCTGGTGCAGCAGCGGTGCGGCACCCGCCGCGTCGCCCTGTTGCATCAATGCACGAGCATCGCCGACCCGGGCGGTCAGCCGGCGCACGTCGACGTTGTCGGCGGCCGTCGGGAGGCTGTACCCCGTCCCGTGGGTGAGCAGGACCGTGGAGGGAGTCCGAGGCTTTCGATGCGGCTCGAGGACTTTGCGCAGGCCCGAGATGTAGGACTGGAGCGACACCTCTGCGCGCTCCGGAGGCGAATCGCCCCAGATGCCCTCGATCAGACTGTCGGCGCGCACCGGAACACCCTCGGCAAGGATCAGCTGGGCGAGTGTCGCCCGCTGCTTGCGCGTGCCGAGTTCGACGGGGTCGGAACCGATCTGAGCCCCGAGGCCGCCCAAGACCGTATAGGAGATTTCGAGCATCAGCGTGAGTGTAAGTGGTGATCGGGTCCTTCCGGGCGGCTAGCGGCGAACGTGCCGACGATCTGCCCGCGACCGCCCGGGGATGTCGGTGGCCGGGAGTAGCTTGGCAGGCATGAGTCTCGCACTGGGCATGATCACCGTCGACGCACTCGCGCCCGCGCCCCTGGCGACGTGGTGGGCCGAGCAGCTCGGCGGCCGCATCGTCGAGGACAACGACGGTTACTTCATCGTCGTCGCGGTCGGGGAGGGCGAGCCGCTGTTCGCGTTCCAGCAGGTCGAGGACCCCACGCCCGGCAAGAACCGCGTCCACCTCGACCTGACCACCGACGATCTCGAGACGGAGGTGGATCGACTCGTGGCGGCGGGCGCGAGCCGGATCGCCGATCGTGAGATGCCCGGCTTCGTGTGGGTGACGCTCGCCGACCCCGACGGCAACCAGTTCTGCGTGTCGGCCCGACACGGTGCGGAGACGGCATCCTGACGCGTTCCCGCATCGCCCGGCCGGATACCCGGTGTGCCTGATGGGATTCACCCGGGCCGACCTGCTCGCCTACCGAGACCGCACCGTCGACGACCTCGTGGGCGAGGGCTGCAAGCTGCTGTTCGTCGGCATCAACCCCGGCCTGTGGACCGCGGCCACCGGTGCGCATTTCGCCCGGCCCGGCAATCGGTTCTACCCGGCGCTCGCCCGGGCCGGCATCGTCGACCACGTGATCGACGCATCGACGGGCATGTCCGACACCGACCGGACGATGCTGCTCGACCGCGGCGTGGGGATCACCAACGTCGTGCCACGCGCCACCGCGACCGCCGCCGAACTGACCGTCGACGAGTTCCGCAAGGGGGGACGCCGCCTGCGCGAACGGGTTCGTGAGATCCGCCCACGGGTTGTCGCGGTCGCCGGGATCACCGCGTATCGCAGCGCGTTCGGGCGCCGCGATGCCGTGCCGGGGCGGCAGGACGAGACGTGGGACGGGGCCGAACTCTGGGTGGTCCCCAACCCGAGCGGACTGAACGCGCACGAGACGGTCGAGTCCCTCGCGGCCGCCTACCGCCGGGCCGCGGCTGCCGCCGGGGTCGTCGACGACCTCAGAAGTCCTCCGAGCTGACGACCCGGCGTCGCACCGACAGCAACTCGACTTCGGGATGGGCTGCCGCAGAACGTTCGACGGCGTCGAGCACGTCGACGACATGTCCGCGGTCGGCGGCCACCGCACTGACCCCGATGACGGTTCGCCGATGGACGTCGAGGTGTCCGACCTCGGCAGCCGAGACCGTGTACCGCTTGCGCAGGTCGGCGACGATCGGTCGCACCACGGACCGCTTCTGTTTCAGCGAGTGCACGTCACCGAGCAGATAGTCGAACTCGCAGAACCCGATCCACATCAGTGGTCGGTGCGGATCAGCGTCGCCACGTGGTCGGGTACGTACTTGGACAGCGAGCGCGGCGGGCGGTGATAGTTGCCCGACTCGATCGGATGCTTGGGCAGGGACACGCGGGGGCGGGGGACCTCGGCGTACTCGATGGTCGACAGCAGATGCGAGATCATGTTCAGGCGAGCATGCTTCTTCACGTCGGATTCGACGACGTACCAGGGACTCAGCGCGGTGTCGGTGTGGACCATCATCTCGTCCTTGGCGCGCGAGTAGTCCTCCCACCGGTACACCGACTCGAGATCCATCGGGCTCAGCTTCCATTGCCGCACTGGGTCGTTCATGCGTGACCGGAACCGCTTGAGCTGTTCGTCGTCGGACACCGAGAACCAGTACTTGCGCAGCAGGATGCCGTCGTCGATGAGCATCTGCTCGAAGATCGGGGTCTGCCGCAGGAACCGCGAGTGCTCCTCGGGGGTGCAGAAACCCATGACCTTCTCCACGCCGGCGCGGTTGTACCAGGACCGGTCGAACAAGACGATCTCGCCGGGCGCGGGCAGATGCGCGACGTAACGCTGGTAATACCACTGTCCGCGTTCACGATCCGTCGGCGCCGGGAGCGCGGCGACCCGTGCGATCCGTGGGCTCAGATACTCGGTGATGCGCTTGATCGTTCCGCCCTTGCCGGCAGCGTCACGTCCTTCGAAGATGACCACGACGCGGGTGCCGCTGTCACGGACCCATTCCTGGAGCTTCACGAGTTCGGTCTGCAACCGGAACAACTCCGCCTCGTAGACCTTGTTCCCGATCTTGGCCTTTTTCGCCTTGTCCTTCTTCGACATGAGCAGAAACACTACGGGGTGGACACGGCCTCGCGCTCGGATTGGAGTTCGGCGACCGACGCGTCGATCCGCGCCCGCGAGAACTCGTTGATGTCGAGACCCTCGACGATCTGCCACCGGCCGTCGATCGAGCGCACCGGAAACGAGCACACGAGTCCCTCGGGGACTCCATAGGCTCCCGGGGACGGCAGCGCCACCGACGTCCAGTCGTCGGGCGGTGTCCCGAGCACCCAGTCGTGGACATGGTCGATGGTGGCGTTCGCCGCCGAGGCCGCCGACGACGATCCGCGAGCCTCGATGATCGCGGTGCCACGGCGGGCGACGGTCGGGATGAAGTCGTCGACGAGCCAGTCACGGTCGGCGGCGATGTCCGCGCCGCTTCGGTTGCCGACCCGGGCGTGGAAGATGTCGGGGTACTGGGTGGCGGAGTGGTTGCCCCACACCGTGACCCGGCTGATCTCGGCGACGCTCGCGCCGGTCCGGCGAGCGAGCTGGGCAATCGCGCGGTTGTGGTCCAACCGGGTCAGCGCGGTGAACCGTTCAGGCGGGACCTCGGGTGCGTTCGCGGCGGCGACCGCCGCATTGGTGTTGGCGGGATTCCCTACGACGATCACCCGGATGTCATCCGCGGCAACGTCGTTGATGACCGACCCCTGGGCGGCGAAGATGTCGGAGTTGGCGGCGAGAAGATCGGCGCGCTCCATTCCCTTGGTGCGGGGTCGCGCCCCGACGAGCAGGCCGAAGCTCGCGCCGTCGAACGCCTTACGGGGGTCGTCGAGCACATCGACCGACGTGAGCAGCGGGAACGCGCCGTCGTCGAGTTCCATCGCGGTGCCGACTGCGCCGGAGATCGCCTGCGGGAGTTCGAGGAGTCGGAGAGCAACCGGTTGGTCGTGACCGAGCATCGCGCCGGCGGCGATGCGGAAGACGCTGGCGTATCCGATGCTGCCGGCGGCACCCGTCACGGTCACCGTCACCGGTATCCGCCGCTTCATGCCGGCTTCTCGGTCAACAGGACCTGTGCCGCGGGGCCGACGAGGATGAGGGAGTGGCCGACCGAATACCAGGTCAGCGGTTCCTTCGTGAACTCGGTGACCCAGGTGTCGGCCTCGGCGCGCGGCCCGGGGCAGGCCATCATCGTCGAGGCGAGGGAACCCAGGCGCAACAGCGAGTTGTCGACGCGGAGGTCGCCGATGTGTCGGTTGCAGCCGGCCGACAGTGCGATCCGGTTGGCGGCGGGGAAACTGACCTCCAGCGGTCCGCCACCGGGGATCTGCTCCCCGGCCACCGCGGTCGAGGTGTAGGTCTTGCCGACGAAGCCGGGGGCGGGGGGAGCGGCGACCGCGGACCCGGGGCCGACGAGCATCGTGCCGACCGCGGCGATCACCGCGCTGAGCAGTAAGGCCATGCGTAAGCTGATGCGGTGTTCGCGGGCCGGGGATCGGTCGCGCGCGGGTAGACGTCCCGCCTCGGATTGACGTCGCTGCGCCGGTTGACGGCGTTCGCCGGAACTCACGTGCACAACGGTAGCCGACCGGACAGGGGATGGATATGACGAATGTGGGGGATCCATGGTCCCGGTGACGTGTCGGACCGAGTACCTGACCGGCCGCCACCATCGTTCGGCCACCGCCGCCTGGGTCCTCATGGTCGCCGGGATGGTCGCACTCGTCGCACTCAACATCGCCGGGGTCGACGGTCTCATCACGGCGGCGGTGGTCGGTGGCGCGATCGCGGCGTCGTTGCTCGGGGCGGCCTTCGGCCGGCTCGGTGAACGAGGCGCGGTCCTGCTGACCGTCGACGACGACACGGTCTACTTCGGGAACGAGGACCGCACACTCGTCAGCTACCCGCTCGACTCGCTCGTCACGGTGGCCGTGGGTGGGCCGGCGGACGCGACTTCGGAGATGGCCGGCGAGCGTGCGCGTCATCTGACGGTCGTCGGACAGAAGTATCTGAAACTCACCTTCGCGAGCCGGGACGGCGAGCCCGTTCCCGCCGACCGGACACCACCCAGCTCCCCGGACGAGTCCGACGACACGCCCGAGACGGAGTTCTGGCGGGTCGCCGTCGTCGAAGGAGACCCGGCGGTTGCGGAGATCCTGGCCCGGCTCCGGCGGCACGCGCCGGAACGCATCGCCACGAAGAAGAAGGGCGCCCCGACGCCGGCCGGGTCGCGGGCGGCAACGGCGAGTGTCCCGCCGGACGAACCGGTCGACCTGACCCGACCCGCATCCGGCGGGCCCCGGATTGCTGACGCGGGCTCTGACGAAGCGGCGCAACGGTTGTGGGAGGAAGCGGCGCGTCGCCACGACGAGGTCCTCGGCGCCTACGGAACCTACGAACTCGATCCCGCCATGCTGCTGAGGTATCCGGCCGTGACCGACGTGACGGTCGAACAGACGCAGACCTTCCATCTCGCGCTCGACGAGGCGATGGCTCTGCGGACCGACGACTACCCGGGCAACCGCTCGCGCGCCGACGCCTACCAGCAGTCCGTCGCCAGATTGCGGCGGGCCTGGATCGCCTGCGAGAAGAACGGCCGGCGGGTGGGCTCTAGCTACCTGGAGCAGACCGATCAGGACGACCTCGATCGCGCGCTCAAGCTCTACAATCACGCCGCCGCCAGCAGCACGCCGGCCGAACAGGCGACGTACTACGGCCGCGTCCGCGACATCGTCACCACGATGACCGATCGCGGGGTGCTGCATCCGCCCGAAGCGGCGGTGGCCGAACTGCAGGCCGTCACGCGGAGGGCGCTGGAAGCGGGGACGCCGAAGGTGTGACCGACTGGGCGCCGCGATCGTCAGGCGCCCAGTCGGATGAAGCGTCCGTCCAGTGTGTACAGACCCTCGGCGTCATCCGTGTGCGCGATGTCCATCCGGATGACGAACTGCCGAGCCTCGTCGATGTAGTTGCGTTCGACTTCGGCGGCCACGGCGTCCCGGTCGTACTCCGGGACAGACGCGCGCTCCATCAGGTCGGTGCGAACTCGGTCGAACACCTCCGCGGAGATGCTGTCGAAGCGGAACCCGTCGGATCGATACCGGCCGGACGACATGCTCGCGAGGGGGAAATGCCCTGGCGCCACGGAGACCTCGCCGCCGCGGTCGCCGATGCGGTATCTGACCAGGACCCCGCCCGAATTCTGGATCTCGCTCGCGCTGAGCGGATGAACCCCGTCCGCGATTCCCTGGATGATCACTTCCTCGATGACGGGCGCGTTCAGCGGAACGCGCGCCGCGATCAGCAGGTCGCGCGCCAGTTGAAAGGATTTCTGGAAATCGGCCGGGTCGAAGAACTCGGCGACGGTGCCGTCCGGACGTGCCTGGACCTCGAAGTCGCGCGTGATGTCGTCGCCGCCATCGATCTTCCCGGTGATCAGCACCGGCTCGCCGGGATCCGGGCGCTCGATCGTCACGGTCTCGACCTCGGCCTCGGGCGCGTACGTCCGCACCGCGGACTCCATCGGCCCGACCGTCGCGCCCAGCACCTCCGCGTCGATGGTCTCGGCATCGAATTCGAGGTTGCGCTTGAAATCGGGCACCGTCGACTCGCTCGAATAGTCGTCGCTCACGTTGATGCTCGTGGAACGGCCGGTCGAGGGGTCGACGACGATCGCCTGATCCGAATCGGAGTCCAGGCTGTAGGTGAGACGCAGGATGTTCCGCAAGCCCTGCGCACCCTGGTATTCGACGATCGCGTCCATCATCCGGCGATGTCGGTCGGCGAGAGTCGGACCGTCGTCGTCGCCGTCTGGGCCGTCGTCGGAATCGATCGCGGAATCGAACCCGGAGAGCGACGGCCCCTCGACGTGCCACCCGCCGGCGACACCGAACAGCAAGGCGCCGGCCACGAGCAGGGTGACCGCGGGATAGACGAGCGCCCAGCGGCCGGGCTGGTCGTCGAATTCGGGGGTCTCCGGCTGGTCGCGGAGCGGGAGAGCATCCGGCGGCAGTGTCGTGAACGGGGTGTCGGTCAGCGACTGGAAATTCCCCTTGGTCATCGAGGTGATCCAGCGCGCCCGGTACGCGGTGTCGTTCGGTGGGTTGATCGTCGCGGTGACCATGGTCGGTTGCGAGTCGTCGGCGGTGAGGCTGCTGCGGGTGAGCGCCTCCACCTCCACCTGCGGGGCGTCCGGCGACGTCGCGCGCCGGAACTCCGGCAGTTCCGACACCCGGGAAGCGCGGGGACTGACCGCGATGCCGGCGAAGACCAGGGGGATCCCGAAGAACAGCGCGACCCACCAGTCGTTGAATGCACCGAGGCCTACCCCGACCGCGATGAGCAACCCGGCGATCGTCGCGCGCAGGAGACGGAGTCGAACCCTGGTCCGGCGAGTCCTGGTCATGGGCCGTCCTTAGTCCTCGAGCCGAATCGGGTGGACTGATCATAATGTCGGCGTCCTCGGTCGACCAGCGGCCGCGTACCGTTGTTGCTGACCTGACCGCCCGGAGGGGGTGGGTCGCGACGGAACCGGGAACGATCAGGAGAAATGTTTCGGTGGGAAAGCTGAGCAACAGCATGTGGCGCCTTCTGGGCGCCCAGTCGACTCGCAACCAGTCGAAGTCGTTGGGTGTGATCAAGGATGCCGAAGCCCACACCGACTGGGCCGCCGAACTCGCCGACGACGCGTTCGGCGCGGAGGCCGAGAAACTCGACATCGCCGAGAAGCCCGCGGACCGCGCGAAGTTCCTCGCCCTGGTCCGGGAAGCCGCCGACCGCACCATCGACCTGCGGCCGTTCGACGTCCAGTTGCAGGGCGCCCTCCGACTCCTCGAGGGCGACATCGTCGAGATGGCCACCGGTGAGGGCAAGACGCTCGCCGGCGCCATCGCCGCGATCGGCCATGTGCTGCAGGGACATCAGGTGCACCTGATCTCGGTCAACGACTATCTGGCGACCCGCGACGCGGAGTGGATGAAGCCGCTGTTCGACGCCTTCGGCATCACCGTCCACGCGGTCTCGGAGAACTCGAGCCGCGAGGAACGGCGACGCGCCTACACCGGTGACGTCACCTACGGTTCGGTCAACGAGATCGGCTTCGACGTCCTGCGCGATCAACTCGCCCTGTCCGAAGCGGACCTCGTCTCACCGACACCCGACGTGGCCATCATCGACGAGGCGGATTCGGTGCTCGTCGACGAGGCGCTCGTGCCGCTGGTGCTCGCCGGTTCGACCGAGACCGAGGTGCCGGACGCGGCGATCCACGACGTCGTGTCGCGGATGAAGAACAAGCACTACGAGGTCGACGCGGAGGGCCGCAACGTCACCCTGACCGACGAGGGTGCGGTGTTCGTCGAGGAAGAACTCGGCGGCATCGACCTCTACAGCGAGGAACACGTCGGCACGACGCTCGTACACGTCAGCATCGCCATGCACGCCCACTATCTCCTCGAACGCGACATCCACTACATCGTCCGCGACGGCGGCGTGCACCTCATCAACGCCTCGCGCGGCCGCGTCGCGCAGCTCCAGCGCTGGCCCGACGGGGTCCAGGCCGCGGTCGAGCTCAAGGAAGGGCTGACCCAGACCGATTCGGGTGAGGTCATCGACACCATCACGGTGCAGGCCCTGATCGGCCGCTACCCGAAGGTCTGCGGCATGACCGGCACCGCGCTCGCCGCCGGCGAGCAGTTCCGCCAGTTCTACGAACTGCGCGTCTCGCAGATCCCGCCGAACACCCCCAACGTCCGGACCGACCTGCCCGACCGGGTCTACGACACCAAGGCAAACAAGGTCGAGGCGATCGTCGCCTACGTCAAGGAGATCCACGAGACCGGACAACCCGTCCTCATCGGTACCCACGACGTGGCCGAGTCCGAGGAGCTCGCGTACTTCCTCGACAAGGCCGGGGTGTCGTCGGTCGTGCTCAACGCGAAGAACGACGCCGAAGAGGCGAAGATCATCGCCGAGGCCGGCGCCCGGGGCGCCGTCACCGTGTCCACCCAGATGGCCGGACGGGGGACCGACATCCGCCTGGGCGGTTCGAAGGACGACACGGACGCCCACGACGAGGTCATCGAACTCGGCGGGTTGTGCGTCGTCGGAACGGGCCGCCACGACACCGAACGCCTCGACAGTCAGCTGCGTGGACGCGCGGGCCGTCAGGGCGATCCCGGTACGTCGGTGTTCTTCTCCAGCCTCGAGGACCCGGTCGTCACCAAGAACCTCGCGTTCAAGCGAGATCCCGTGTCGCCCAACGAAGACGGTTCGATGGGCAGCAAGGGCGTCGACCTCATCGAGCAGGCCCAGCGGATCGCTGAGGGCGTGATGCTCGAACTGCACGCGAATACCTGGCGTTACAACAAGCTGGTCAATCAGCAGCGGGACATCATCGTCGAACGTCGTATGCAGATCCTGACCACCGACGCCGCGCTCGAAGAGCTGGCGGATCTGGAACCGGACCGCTACGCGCAGTTGACCGGGAGCACGACGACGGTGGAGACCACCACCGACGAGGCCGACGCCGACAAGGCCGACGCCGAGACGGCCGACGCCGAGAAGGCCGCGACCGATCACGAGGCCACCCCCGCCGTCGCGCCCGTGCCTCGCGAGGTGCTGTCACAGGCCGCGCGCGAGATCGTGCTCTACCATCTCGACCGCGCCTGGGCCGACCATCTCGCCTTCGTCTCCGACGTCCGCGCCAGCATCCACCTCCGGTCGCTGGGCAAGGAGAGCCCGCTGGACGAGTTCCACCGGCTGATCCTCGCCGAGTTCGCCGATCTGCCCGGTACGGCACTCGCGAAGGCGCGCGAGACGTTCCGGGAGGCCGACATCACCCCCGACGGCGTCGACCTCGGGTCGGCGGATCTGCACCGGTCGACGACCACCTGGACCTACATGGTCCACGACAACCTGTTCTCCTCGGGCGGAGCGAAAACCTTGCAGGGCATCATCGGGATCTTCCGGTGACCGAGCCGGAGGCGGCGACCACGCCGGCTCCGGACCGGATCGTCACGGTCCCGAACGCGCTGAGCGTGCTTCGGCTCGCACTCATCCCGGTGTTCGTGTGGCTGCTTCTCGTCGAGAAGGCGGACGGCTGGGCCTTCGCCGTCCTCATGTTCTCGGGCTTCTCCGATTGGGCCGACGGCAAGATCGCGCGACTCCTCGACCAGTCGTCGAAGATCGGTGCGCTGCTCGACCCGGCCGCCGACCGGCTCTACATCGTGATCATCCCGATCGCGTTCGGCATCCGGGAGTTCCTGCCGTGGTGGCTGATCGGTGTGATCATCGCGCGCGACGTCCTGCTGTTCGCGTCCGCTCCACTGTTGCGATCGCGGGGCGTGCTGGCGCTCCCGGTGCTCTACATCGGCAAGGCGGGGACCTTCGCGCTGATGAGCGCATTCCCGTGGCTTCTTGCCGGACAGCTCGATTCGATCGTGGGGACCATCGCGTACCCGATCGGTTGGGCTTTCATGATCTGGGGCGTCGGACTGTATCTGTGGTCCTTCGTCCTGTACTGGTATCAGACGATCCTGGTGATGCGGCTCATGCCGCCGCGTCACCCGGCAGGCGACTCGGCAGACAGTAGAGTCTGACGAGGACGAAAGGGGTTCGCGTGACCGACAGCAAAGTGCCAGAGACCTTGCGCTACACCGCGGAGCACGAGTGGATCGAGCGACTCGGGCCGACGACGGTGCGCGTCGGGATCACCGACTACGCCCAGGACGCTCTCGGCGACGTGGTGTTCGTCCAGCTACCCGAGAGCGGTGCGGAGGTGACCGTCGGCGAGTCGTTCGCCGAGGTCGAGTCGACGAAGAGCGTCTCGGACATCTTCGGGCCGCTCGCAGGCACGGTGTCGGCGGTGAACGACGCCCTCGACGCCTCGCCGGAACTGGTCAATTCGGACCCGTACGGCGAGGGGTGGCTGGTCGAGATCGAGGCGGCAGACGAGGCGACCCTCGACGAACACCTGGGTGAGGTACTCGACGCCGCGGGGTACCGCGCCGTCATCGAGGGGTGAGTTCTCCCGGCCGTGAACGGCCGGTGCCCCGATCGACCCGGCTGATCGCCTCCGGAACGATATGATCGTCGATGCCGGAGTCGACTCGCGCGCCGGTGGGATCGGCAGGACCGGTACGGTTACGGCAGTGGGAACGAGGCGCGACGTGACACCGATGCTCACGATCTCGCGCCGAGAACTACCCGGCCGCACAAGTCATGTAGATTCGACCGGCCATCGTGGCGAGAGCCGACGGGCACCGTCCCAGGCGATGCCGGCGGTTCCGAGAACGAGGTTGGCGACTGTGCGGTCGGCACTGACGACGACGAAGGAGAAGTGGTGAGCGAAAACGACAGGGACTTCGAGGCGCCGGTGGAGACCACATCGGTGTTCCGGGAGGAGTTCATCAATGAACTCGATGCCGGGACCAGCACCTCGAGTGAGCCGGCCGACACGGGGGTCGAACGACTCGCTCCCGGGACCGCGCTGCTTGTCGTGAAGCGAGGACCCAATGCGGGGTCGCGGTTCCTCCTCGATCAGCCGACGACCTCGGCCGGCCGGCACCCCGACAGCGACATCTTCCTCGACGACGTGACCGTCAGCCGTCGTCACGCCGAGTTCCGTCTCGGCGACAACGACTTTCAGGTCGTCGACGTGGGCAGCCTCAACGGCACGTACGTCAACCGCGAGCCGGTCGACACCGCGTCGCTGAGCAATGGCGACGAGGTTCAGATCGGCAAGTTCCGTCTGGTGTTCCTCAGCGGTCCCCGCGACGAAGCAGACGCCTGACACCCGTGACGGCGTCCACGGCCCCCGCGGCGAAGGATCGATGTCGATCGGCACGGTCCTCGCCCAATTGCGTGATGACTTCCCGGACATCACGATCTCGAAGATCCGATTCTTGGAGTCGGAGGGTCTGGTGACCCCGGAGCGGGCTCCGTCGGGGTATCGGCGGTTCAGTCAGGCCGACTGCGAACGGCTGCGGTTCGTGCTGACCGCGCAGCGGGACCGGTATCTCCCGCTGAAGGTGATCAAGGAACAGCTCGACGCGATCGACAACGGCAACGGCGGTTTCGGTCCCGGCGGAACGCGCGTGCTGTCCGCGGCCCGCGGGACCGTGGCGCCGGCCACCGACTTCGGTGCGCGCGCCGGACGCGTCTCCCGGGAGTCGCTGATCGAACGCACCGGGGTGGATTCGGCGTTCGTCACCGAACTCCAGCGCAACGGCCTGTTGACCGCCGGGCCCGCCGGGTTCTTCGACGAGGACGCCGTACGGCTCGTCGAGGCGGCCGCGGCCCTGGCCAGTTACGGCCTGGAGACGCGTCATCTCCGGGCATTCAAGGTGTCCGCGGATCGCGAGGCGGGCCTCGTCGCCCAGATCGCCAACCCGATCGCCAAGGGCAAGGGCACCGGTGCGCGCGACCGTGCCGAGGAACTCGTGCGCGAGATCGCGGCCCTGTCGGTGACGCTGCACACGCAGTTGGTCAAGGCGGCCGTCAAGGGTGCGCTGGACTGAGATCGCGGTGCGCGCGTGCGGCCGCCGCACCGGACTGAACAGCGACGATCCGCCGAGGGCGCCCGCTGGGGGGATCCGCTGGGGTGCCGCGAGTCGGCCGCCGCTGTCCGCTCGGTCGGTGTAGCGTCGAGGTCACTGAATCGAGCGCCGTACAAGGCGTCTGGGAGGTGCGAGATGAGCGAGATGCGTGTGGTGGGCATCAGGGTCGAACCCCCGCAGAGTCAGCCGGTGTTGTTGCTGCGCGAGGTCGAGGGCGAACGCTACCTGCCGATCTGGATCGGGCAGAGTGAAGCTGCGTCGATTGCGCTGCGGCAGAAGGGGATCGAGCCTCCTCGTCCGCTGACCCACGATTTGATCGTGAACCTCATCAAGGAGTTCGGGCAGACCCTCGTCGAGGTCCGGATCGTCGACATGCAGGAGGGCACCTTCTACGCCGAGATGATCTTCACCGGCGATCTGCGGGTGTCGGCGCGGCCGTCGGATTCGATCGCGGTCGCGATGCGTGCCGAGGTGCCGATCATCGCCGACGAAGAGGTTCTCGCCGAGGCGGGGTTGCTGATCCCGGACGAGGATTCCGACGAGTCCGCCGAGGTGCAGCCCGAAGAGGTCAAAGAGGACGAGGTCGAGAAGTTCAAGGAGTTCCTCGACAACGTGTCCCCGGACGACTTCAAGGCAAGCGGCGCCTGACCGGTTCGTGGAATCCGTCGAGGAACGTGTTCGCCGACCGGAACCGAAACTCAGATCACGGAATCGACACCGCCCGATCACCATTTGTCTTGATCTCAAGTTGAGGTTGAGTGTCGTGGCGAGTCGCGTTGATCCACCGTCCTCCGCCGCATAGCGTCATCAGCGACATCGAGCACCGGACACGGGCCGATGAAGATGATCGGCCGACCGGAAACAGCCTGGACCGCGTACTGTGGACGTGGACGTCAGGCACCGTGGTGCGGCGTCCGATCCGAGCTTTGCGAGGGAGTCAGAAGTGGGCGATCGTCCGGTCGACAGCGAAACGACGTCGAGCGACCAGTCACCCGATCGTCCGGTGGGCGAGCGTCCAGACGCCGTCCCGACCCAGGGCAGCCTCGGCGAGATCGCCCCAGGTCTGTTCCCGGACGACACCGTGCCCGACGAACTCGTCGGTTACCGCGTGCCGAGTGCGTGCCAGATCGCCGGGATCACCTACCGCCAGCTCGACTACTGGGCCCGCACATCGCTGGTCGTCCCGTCGATCCGCGGAGCGGCGGGTTCCGGAAGCCAGCGCCTGTACTCGTTCAAGGACATCCTCGTCCTCAAGATCGTCAAGCGTCTGCTCGACACCGGGATCTCCCTGCAGAACATCCGCGTCGCCGTCGACCACCTCCGTCAGCGCGGTGTCGAGGACCTCGCGAAGATCACCCTGTTCTCGGACGGTACGACCGTGTACGAGTGCACCTCGGCCGAGGAGGTCGTCGACCTCCTGCAAGGCGGGCAGGGCGTGTTCGGCATCGCCGTCAGCGGCGCGATGCGCGAACTCACCGGCACCATCGCCGACTTCCCCGGCGAGCGGGCCGACGGCGGTGTCAGTGAGACCGCACCCGAGGACGAACTGGCCGCGCGGCGCAAGAACCGCGCCCGTCGCACCGGGTAGTCGAGACTCCGCGTAGACTGGCCCCGCGTCGCTACGCTGCGGGAGAGCGCCGTCGGATACTCATCGCCGGCGGCCGCCGAAGGAGCAACACCTCTCCGTCAAACTCTCAGGCACCCAGGACCGCGGTGGTGACGACGTCTCTGGAAAGTGACGATCCGTCGTCCGCCCACGGTGAAAGGCGATCGCGCAGAGTTGCGCGGCGCCGAATCTCTCAGGCGTCACATCGGCTGTGGCCGAAGACATGACAGAGGGGGAGGGTCAGCAGCCGGTCCGTGTACCGGCGCCTGCGAGAGGTTGCCCGCCACCGTGTCCACCACTGAAGCGACCCCGTCCGACGCCCCAGAAGGATCCAGCCCAGAAGGATCCGGCCCAGAAGGTTCCGGCCCGGATCCCACTCCGGCCGCTCCCCATCTGTCGGCCGCCTTCGTCGACCGTCATGTCGGTCCGGACGCCGACGAGACCCGCCGGATGCTCGAGGCGATCGGCGCGGCTTCCCTCGATGATCTGGCGCACCGTGTCATACCCGCAGTCATCGCCGACGAACTCGATTCCGACGTCCTGGGGGCGCTGCCCGCACCGCTGAGCGAGAGTGCGGTCCTCGCACAACTCGGTGACCTCGCAGCCCGTAACACCGTGGCCCGGTCGATGATCGGGCTCGGCTACTACGGAACCCACACGCCCGGCGTCATCCTGCGCAACGTGCTGGAGAACCCCGCCTGGTACACCGCGTACACGCCATATCAGCCCGAGATCAGCCAGGGACGTCTCGAGGCGCTGCTGAACTTCCAGACCATGGTCGCCGACCTCACCGGCATGGAGGTGGCCAATGCCTCCATGCTCGACGAGGCCACCGCGGCCGCCGAGGCGATGACGCTGATGCGTCGCGCGGGCAAGTCGAAGTCGAACCGCGTGATCGTCGACGCGGACCTGTTCCCGCAGACGCGTGCCGTCCTCGACACGCGCGCCGAGCCCCTGGGCATCGAGGTCGTCGAGGCCTCGTTGCACCCCGATCTGCCCGGATGCGGACTGCCGGACGGCGACTTCTTCGGCGTGATCCTTCAGGTGCCCGGCGCATCGGGTCGCATCGTCGACGCCACCGCGATCGTCGACGCCGCGCACGAGCGCGGCGCTCTCGTCGCGGCCGGTGCCGATCTCCTGGCGATGACACTGGTCACGCCGCCCGGCGAGCAGGGAGCCGACGTCTGCTTCGGCACGACGCAACGCTTCGGTGTGCCGATGGGCTTCGGCGGACCGCACGCGGGTTACCTCGCCGTCGGGTCGATGCACGCCCGACAGCTTCCCGGGCGGCTCGTCGGTATCTCCAAGGATGCCGACGGCAACCTGGCCTACCGGCTCGCGCTGCAGACCCGCGAACAGCACATCCGCCGGGAGAAGGCCACGAGCAACATCTGCACCGCGCAAGTGCTGCTGGCGGTGATGGCCGCCATGTACGCCTCGTACCACGGGGCGGACGGCCTGCGAGCCATCGCACGACGCACCCACGACGCAGCGGCCCGGATCGCCGACTCGATCGCCGCGGGCGGGTTCTCGGTGGCGCACGCGAACTTCTTCGACACCGTCGAGGTGCACGCACCCGGTCAGGCCGACACGATCCTCGCCCGCGCCCGCCACGACGGGATCAACCTGCGACGCGTCGACGCCGACACCATCGGCATCGCCTGTGACGAGACGACGACCGACGCCGACATCGATGCCGTCCTGCGGGCCTTCGACGTCGCCGGCGTCACCCCGCGGGCACTCGCGCAGCCGATCGAGAATCGCACCAGCGAGTACCTGACCCATCCGGCGTTCAACCGGTACCGCACCGAGACCGCGATGCTGCGCTACCTGCGGGCCCTGTCGGACAAGGACATCGCGCTCGACCGCAGCATGATCCCGCTCGGGTCGTGCACGATGAAACTCAACGCCACCACCGAGATGGAACCCATCACGTGGCCCGGCTTCGCCCAGCTGCACCCCTTCGCCCCGGTCGACGACACCGCGGGCATCCGCGAGCTGATCACCACGCTCGAGGGCTGGCTCGTGGCGGTCACCGGTTACGACCGCGTCAGCCTCCAGCCCAACGCGGGTTCACAGGGGGAGTTCGCGGGACTGCTCGCGATCCGCGGATACCACCTCAGCCGCGGTGACGTCGACCGGGATGTCTGCCTCATCCCGTCGAGCGCCCACGGCACGAATGCCGCGTCGGCGGTGATGGCCGGGATGCGCGTCGTGGTGGTCGGGTGCCGCGAGAACGGCGACGTCGACCTCGACGATCTGCGCGCCAAGATCGCGGCGAACGAAGGCCGGGTCGCGGCGATCATGATCACGTACCCGTCGACGCACGGCGTCTTCGAGCACGACGTCCGCGACGTCTGCGGCGCCGTGCACGACGCCGGCGGCCAGGTCTACGTGGACGGCGCCAACCTCAACGCGCTCGTCGGTGTCGCACGGCCGGGTCATTTCGGCGGTGACGTCAGCCATCTCAACCTGCACAAGACGTTCTGCATCCCGCACGGCGGCGGCGGGCCCGGCGTCGGACCCGTCGCGGTCCGGGAGCATCTGGCCCCGTTCCTCCCCGGACACCCGCTCGCCGACGAGCTGCCCGGGTCGGCCACGATCGCCGCGGCCCCGTATGGCTCGGCGGCGATCCTGCCGATCACCTATGCCTACATCGCGATGATGGGCGCGGACGGTCTCCGGCGGGCGACGCTCACGGCGATCACCGCCGCCAACTATGTCGCCAAGCGGCTCGGTGAGCACTATCCGGTGCTCTACACCGGCGAGGACGGCTTCGTCGCCCACGAGTGCATCCTCGACCTCCGGGCCATCACCAAGGCCACCGGCGTCACCGTCGACGACGTGGCAAAACGACTCGCCGACTACGGTTTTCACGCACCGACCATGAGTTTCCCGGTGGCCGGCACGCTGATGGTCGAGCCCACCGAGAGCGAGAACCTCGACGAGATCGACGCGTTCTGCGATGCGATGATCGCCATCCGCGGCGAGATCGAACTCGTCGGACGAGGGGAGTGGCCCGCCGAGGACAATCCGCTCCGCGGCGCCCCGCACACGGCCGAGTCGCTCGTCGGCGAGTGGGACCACCCGTACTCGCGGGAAGTCGCCGTCTACCCGCAGGGACTGCCGTCCGCAGGTGGCCGGGCGAAGGTGTGGCCGGCCGTCCGGCGGATCGACGGGGTGTACGGCGACCGCAACCTGGTGTGCAGCTGCCCGCCGATCGAGGCCTACAGCAGCTGACTTCTTCATCGTCTTAAGCTCCTCACCTGTTCGTTGAGCAGGTGAGGAGCGCAGCGACGAACCGTGTCGAAACGACCCGTCCTCGCGAGCTCTAACCCCCCGCGCTTCCCGACGGCACCGAGGGCGGCGTGGAGCTCGCCGGAACGCTGGCCGGCCCGTAGACGAGCCGGTTGATGGCGACGATCGCGCCGTTCTCGGGTGTCGCCATCGGATCGGGCGTGCGCGGGAACGTCACGGTCGGGGTCGGGGAGGGCATCGGGGCGTCGCCGCGGAAACCGAGCTCGGTCAGCAACTGCAACTGCTCGGGCTCCGAGGCGAACTGGATGAACTCGGCGACGGCATCGGCTGCCGACTCGGAGACCTCGGGACCCGACATCCGGATGACGGGGTAGTCGGCGATCGGCGTCGGACCCGACGGGATGAGTTCGGCCAGGCGTGCGCGGTCGTCCTCGCGGGTCATCTGGAACAGGCGTTGTTCGGTGATGGGCACGACGTGGATCTCCGCTCGGGCCGCGTCCGGTGCGTCGGCGATGGCCGTTGCCGCGCCCTGGGGTGTCCCGTCCGGGGAGAGCGGCGCGCCCTCCAGCATGGCGCGGACACTGGAACTGACCCGCGGCGACTCGGCGTCGGCGGTGGTCAGCGGTCCGGTGGTCCGGGTGACGCGTGTCGCGACCGCCTGGGCGGCCAGCGCGCTGGCGTCGGATTGTGCGCCGATCGGCATCGCCATGCGCAACGATCCCCAACCCTGGAGTCCGAAGTCGGCGAGTGAGTTGTCGCGGCGCTGCAGGGTGGGGATCTGTGACCAGTCGAGGCGGCCGGCCAGGGAGCTGTTGAGCTCAGGGGACACCGCCAGCACGACCGGCGTCGAGACCAGTGATCGGGTGTTGCCCTCGATCGCATCGGGTTTCGCCGCCGCCAGATCTGCCGACCACACCGACGACTGCGGCACCCAGGCGGCCGGGTACGCGCCCATCGACTCGGTGTCCCACGACCCCGACAGACCGTCGAGGGTGATCTTCGCGTCGCCCGGCCGGACGTCGACGCTGACGCATTTGTCGCGCACGACGGGGCTCGTCTCGCCGAAGTTGCGGGCGACGGCCGCCAGTCCCGGCGCGATGTCGGGATCGGCGACGATCGGTACCGACTCACGACCCTCGACGCACTGCGCGGCGGCCTCCTCGGCCTGGCGATCGATCTGATCGCCGAGGTCCTGCCAGGTGACGACCACGGCCGCGACGAGCAGGATCGACAAGAGTGTGGCGACGACACCTCGGCTCACGCCGCGGCTTCGGATGCTCTCCCCGCCGCTACTCCGGTGATGTGCCAACGCCGATGCCCTCCCTGCTCGGTGCGTCCCTCGCCCGGTCGGCCGTGGCGAGCCGGTGCGCAGTGCAGGGTACGACGATACGCCGTGCCGATCCTCGGCGGTTCGGCACGGTCGTATCGCCTACGTGGAACCCGGTGCTCAGCCGGCCGGGTTGGCCGCCTTGTACTCTCGGCGGCGGCGATGCAGGATCGGCTCGGTGTAGCCGCTCGGCTGCGTCGTGCCCTCGAGGATCAGCTCCTTGGCCGCCTGGAAGGCGATGTTGGAGTCGAAGTCCGGCGCCAGCGGACGGTAGGTCGGGTCACCGGCGTTCTGCCGGTCGACGACCGGGGCCATCCGCTCAAGGGATGCGACGACATCGGACTCCGCCACGATGCCGTGGCGCAGCCAGTTCGCCAGCAGCTGGCTCGAGATCCGAAGCGTCGCACGGTCTTCCATGAGAGCGACGTCGTGGATGTCGGGGACCTTGGAGCAGCCGACACCCTGGTCGATCCATCGCACCACGTAACCCAGGATGGACTGGCAGTTGTTGTCGAGTTCCTGCTGCTTCTCCTCGTCGGACCAGTCCGTCTTCGGCGCGAGCGGGATGGTGAGGACGTCCTCGACCTGGGCGGGATCGCGCTTGGCGATCTCGTCCTGGCGCTCGAAGACGTCGACGAGGTGGTAGTGCAGCGCGTGCAGTGTCGCAGCCGTCGGCGAGGGGACCCACGCGGTCGTGGCGCCGGCCTTCGGGTGCCCGATCTTCTGCTCGAGCATGTCGGCCATCAGGTCGGGCATGGCCCACATGCCCTTGCCGATCTGCGCCTTGTGCTGCAGGCCCGCGTGCAGGCCGGTGTCGACATTGAAGTTCTCGTACGCGCCGATCCAGGTCTGCTGCTTCATCTCGGCCTTGCGGACCATCGGCCCGGCCTCCATGGACGTGTGGATCTCGTCGCCGGTGCGGTCGAGGAAGCCGGTGTTGATGAACACCACGCGCTGCTCGGCTGCCTTGATGCAGGCCTTCAGGTTCACCGTCGTGCGGCGCTCCTCGTCCATGATCCCGACCTTGAGCGTGTTCTCGGGCAGGCCGAGGACCTTCTCCACACGGCCGAACAGTTCGACAGTGAAGGCGACCTCGTCGGGGCCGTGCATCTTCGGCTTCACGATGTAGACCGATCCGGTCCGCGAGTTCTGTAGACCCTCTGCTTGCGATCCATTCGGCCCGCTCGCTTCGCTCCCGGCGCCGCTCAAACCGTGAATGCCGATCAGCGAGGTGATCAGACCGTCGAGGATGCCCTCGGGGACCTCGTTGCCGTCGGCGTCGAGAATCGCGTCGTTGGTCATCAGGTGGCCCACGTTGCGGACGAACAGCAGCGAACGCCCGTGCAGGTCGAAGGTGGTTCCGTCCGGCGCGGTGTACTCGCGGTTGCCGTTGAGCACGCGCGTGAAGGTCTTGCCGCCCTTGGTGACATCTTCGGACAGGTCGCCCTTGTTGAGGCCCAGCCAGTTCCGGTACCCGACGACCTTGTCCTCGGCGTCGACCGCAGCGACCGAGTCCTCGAAGTCCATGATCGTGGTGATCGCGGATTCGACGACGACGTCCTTGATGCCGGCCGGGTCGGTGGAACCGATGGGCGAGGACGGATCGATCTCGATGTCGAGGTGAAGACCGTTGTTGCGCAGCAGGATCGAGGTCGGCGAAGCCGCGTCGCCGCGGTAGCCGACGAACGCGGTCGGGTCAGCCAGGGTGGAGGTCTTGTCGCCGTCGAGCCTCACCTGCAGCGCGCCGTCGGTGACGGCGAACGCCCGCACATCGGTGTAGCTGCACTGTTCGAGCGGCACCGCCTGGTCGAGGAAGTCCTTGGCGTAGGCGATGACCTTGTCACCGCGCACCTTGTTGTACGACGAACCCTTCTCCGCGCCGTCGGCCTCGGAGATCGCGTCGGTGCCGTAGAGCGCGTCGTACAGCGAACCCCATCGGGCGTTCGAGGCGTTCAGCGCGAAGCGCGCGTTCAGGATCGGGACCACGAGCTGCGGACCCGCGGTGTCGGCGATCTCGCGGTCGACGTTCGACGTGCTGACCTGGAAGTCGGCGGGGACCTCCGCGAGGTAGCCGATCTCGGTCAGGAACGACTTGTAGGAGTCGAAATCGGCGGTGCCGGGGGTGAGATCGGCACCCTTGTGATCTCGGTGCCAGGCGTCGAGCTTGGTCTGCAGGTCGTCGCGGACGGCGAGCAGTTCGCGGTTGCGCGGGACGAGATCGGCGATGACCGAGGCCGCACCGGCCCAGAAGGCGTCCGCATCTACACCGGTACCGGGCAACGCCTCGTTGTTGATGAAGTCGTGCAGGACGGTAGCGACCTGCAACCCGTTGACGGTGATCCGGTCAGACATGGCAGCCTTTCTCGAGCGAATGACGACGCATACATGCTACTCGTCGGTAAAGGCGGACGGCAGGCGCCTCCCGCCGGGTACGGTCGCGAGGTCCGCGAGTTCCGTACAGATGGTGAGCAACCGCGCCCGCAGGGTCATTCCCCGTTCGGCGATCGCCGACTGCTCGCGCACGTAGTCGGCCCTGCCGGCGGCTGTCTCGATGCGGACCGGCTCGTAACCGAGGTCGCTGAGATCGTAGGGACTGGCGCGCATGTCGAGGTCGCGGGCTCGGAGTGCCAGCGCGAAGCAGTCGAGCGTCAGGTTCGACGGCACGAGCGGCGCGAGGGTGAAGCAGTACCGGTAGAGGTCCATCGTCGCGTGCAGGCAACCCGGCTGTTCGTGCGCGATCTGCGACACACGGCTCAGCGTGGTGTCGTTGCGCGGACGCGCCGGGTCGGTGAAGAACCGGAAGGCGTCGAAGTGGGTGCACCGCAGCGGCATGGACTCGACGACCGCGTCGGTGCCCGCGGACCCCAATCGCAGCGGCAGGTCGTGCCGGGTGTCGTGGGTGCGGTAGACCATCGCCCACTCGTGCAGGCCGAAACAACCGAGCCGAGCGGGTCGTCGGGCGGTGGCGCCGAGCATGTCCACGGCGGCGGCGAGCGCTTCGCCACGGTGCCGGAGATAGGGGTCGCCGACGCTCACACCGGCGGCGGTCCGCTCGTAGCCACGCAGGCCGAGGAACTCGTCGCCGTCCTCGATCGTCACACCGAACCCGGGATGCCAGCGCAGCACGTGCGCCGGACGTGACGAGTAGTAGGTGAACAAGAAGTCGATCACCGGGTGACGGGCGCCGCGACGCCGGGCGTCGAGGTAGGGGCCGATCAGCTCGTCCACCGCCTGCCGATGGGCGTCGCGGCGTGCCCGCCACTCGTCGGCGTCCAGGACCTGCGCCGTCAGGCCGTGATCCGGATGTTCCAGCTGCGCGGTCATCGTGGTCACACCCGGTGTGTCTCGTCGCGGACGTTGCCGACGAACTCCTCCACCAGATCGGCGAGCGGGACGATGCCGATGGTGCGGCCGCTGTCGTCGACCACCGCGCCCAGATGCGAACTGGTCCGTCGCAGCACTCCCGTGGCCTCGTCGAGGGGCGTCGTCGAATCGATGACCGGCAGCGGCCGGATCTTGTCGACGCCGATGATGGTGTCCGGTCCGACGTGCTCGTCGAGGATCTCGTCGAGTACGTCCTTGAGGTGCAGATAGCCGGTGAAGGTGCCGTCGGGTCCGCGGACGGGGAACCGGGAGAACCCCGTCTCGCCGACCGCTTTCTCCACCGCACCCAGGGTCGGTCCGATGCCGCCGGAACCGGACACCTGCACACCGACACTGCGCATCTGGTCCAGCGGGATCATCACCTCCGACACCGTGCGGCCGATGGACTGCAGGGCGCGGGTCAGTCGTTCGTGCTCCTCGGCGTCGATGAGGCCTTCCTGCTTGGACTCGCCGACCATCTCGGCCAGCTCGCCCAGTGACACCGTTGACTCGAGTTCGTCCTTCGGTTCCACCCGGAGGAGCCGCAGGGAGATGTTCGCCAGCCAGTTGTAGAACGCGATCAACGGCCGGACCAGACGGATGAAGAGCAGATGTGCCGGCACGAGGAGCATCGCGGACGACTCCGGGCCGGCCAGCGCGATGTTCTTCGGCACCATCTCACCCAGCAGGATGTGCAGCACCACGACCAGCGACAGCGCGATGGCGAACGAGATCGGGTGGAGAAGGGCATCGGGAACGTGCGCCAGGTGCAGCGGCGCCTCGATGAGATGCGCGACCGCGGGCTCGCCGACCCGGCCGAGCAGGATCGAGCAGATCGTGATGCCGAGCTGCGCACCGGCCAGCATCAGCGACAGCCGTTCGCCGGCGTGGATGACGGTCCTCGCGCGGCTCTTGCCGCTCTCGGCGAGGGCTTCGAGGCGGTCGCGTCGAGCCGAGATCAGGGAGAACTCGGCACCCACGAAGAACGCGTTGCCGGCCAGGAGGACGACGGTCAGCCCGACCGCCCACAGATCACCGCCCATGCGGGTCCCCCTGGATGTTCGACGGTTCGCCGTTTCGTTCGGAAGCGGCGGAGAGGTCTCGATCCGCGTGAGCCGGCCGGACCTGATCCGCGGGAGCCGGCCGGATCGCGACCACGTCGACCCGGCGTCCGTCCATCTGGGTGACGGTCGCACGCCAGGTGACGTCCGAGCCGCGGTCGGGCGACTGGGCGGTGTCGTCGTCGGTCTCGCCGACGGCCGAGCGTCGTGGGAGGTCCACCTCGTCGTCGACGGTGGGAATGCGGCCCAGGCAGTACATGACGAGTCCACCCAGCGTGTCGTAGGGCCCTTCGGGGGCGTGGTAGCCGACGGCGTCGTACAGCTCGTCGATGCGCAGCAGTCCGGCACAGACGTAACCGTTGCCGTCGACCGCGACGTCGGCGCGTTCGTCGTCGTGTTCGTCGGTGACGTCGCCGAGGATCTCCTCGATGAGGTCTTCGGTGGTGACGATGCCGGCGGTCCCGCCGTATTCGTCGATCACGACGCACAGCTCCATCCCGTCGGCGCGGATGCGTTCCATCAGCGCGTCACCGTCGAGGCTGGCCGGCACACGTGGCACCGGCCGGGCGATCGAGGTGACCGAGGTGGTGGCCTGTCGCTCGGGCGGAACGGTGAAGGCCTGTTTGATGTGCACGACCCCGACGAGGTCGTCGAGGTCGCCGTCGATGACGACCGGGAAACGGGAATGCCCGGTGCGCGACGACGCCATGACGAGATCGCGGACGGAGTCGGCGCGGTCGAGACAATCGATGGTCA
Organism: Gordonia hongkongensis; assembly: GCF_023078355.1. Lineage (NCBI taxonomy): Bacteria > Bacillati > Actinomycetota > Actinomycetes > Mycobacteriales > Gordoniaceae > Gordonia > Gordonia hongkongensis. The sequence goes on along the minus strand of NZ_CP095552.1, from coordinate 3,004,127 downwards.
CGCGGGGGGTCATCAGGTCCTCGGCGGTCAGTTCGCCGAAGCGCAGCGAGCGGTCGACGAGGGTCGCCGTCTGCTGGTCGAGGGCACCGCGACGTGCCGAGTTACGGACGAGCGAGACGAGTTCCTGGGGCGACCGCGCGGAGGCCAGCTCATCGGTCGGTTCGATGCCGAGTCGGCGGACGATCCAGTTCGCCGTGCCGTTCAATCCGTTGATCGCCCAGCGGAAGACCGCGGAGAACACGGTCATCGGGCCGGCGGTGGCCCGCGCCACCGCGAGCGGCTTGGCGATCGCGAGGTTCTTCGGGATGAGCTCGCCGAGCACCATCGACAGGGAGGTCGCGATCACCAGCGCGAGGATGAGCGAGGTCGCCGAGGCCACCGACTCGCCGACGCCGAGTGCGGTCAGCGGCGGCTGGAGGATCCGGGCGAGGACCGGTTCGGCGATGTAGCCGGTGATGAGGGTCGTGATCGTGATGCCCAGCTGCGCGCCCGACAGCTGGAACGACAGGGTGGAGTGCGCGCGTTGGACCATCCGAGAACGACGGTCCGCGCGATCGGCCACGTCGGCGGTGATCGTCGACCGCTCCAACGCGGTGAGGGAGAACTCGGCCGCCACGAACAGCGCCGTCCCGAGCGTCAGCGCGATGAATCCGACGAGACTCGCGACCAGGAGCAGGATCTCCACGTCACCACCCGCCCGGCAGGGGCCGTCCTTCGTCGAAGCCGGCGGGCGACTGGATGCCCAACACCACCTTGTCGTGGAGTTCGCGCAGGTTGCGGGCGCCGGTGTACGTGGCCGTGCTGCGGACGCCCGCACAGATGTGGTCGATGACGTCCTCGACGCCGGGCCGCTCCGGGTCCAGGCGGATCCGTGAACTCGAGATGCCCTCTTCGAACAAGCTCTTGCGTGCTCGGTCGTAGGTGCTGTCGCCGCTCGACCGGGCCGCGACCGCCCGCTTCGAGGCCATGCCGAAACTCACCTTGTACGGACCCCGCTCGTCCACGAGCAGGTCGCCCGGTGACTCGTGGGTCCCGGCGAACCACGAGCCGACCATCACGTTCGACGCCCCGGCCGCCAGTGCGAGCGCGACATCGCGCGGGTGTCGGACACCGCCGTCGGCCCAGACCGCTGCACCGTGTCCCGCGGCGACCGCGGCGCATTCGGCGACCGCCGAGAACTGGGGACGCCCGACGCCGGTCATCATGCGGGTGGTGCACATCGCGCCCGGCCCGACACCGACCTTGATGATCGACGCGCCGGCGTCGATGAGGTCGAGCGTGCCCTCGGCCGACACGACATTGCCGGCCGCGATCGGGACGCCGAGGTCGGCGTCGGCGACCGCGGACAGCGCGGTGAGCATCTTCTCCTGATGGCCGTGCGCGGTGTCGATCACCAGTAGATCCGCTCCCGCGGCGACCAACGCGCGAGCCTTGCCCACGACGTCGCCGTTGATGCCGACGGCCGCCGCGATCCGCAGGGCGCCGGCGGAGTCGAGGTTCGGCGTGTAGATCGCATGCCGCAGGGCACCGACGCGGTTGAGCACCCCGGCGAGCCGGCCGTCGGGTTCGACGAGCACGGCCAGGCCCAGGTGCAGGTCACCCAGCGCGTCGAAGACCTCGCGGGGCGGGGTGTCGACGGGCAGCGTCACGATGTCGGGGTCGGCGATCTCGCGGACCCGGGCGAACCGGTCGACGTCGCGGCACCGTCTCTCGGTCACGACACCCACCGGCCGGCCATCTTCGACCACGACGGCCGCGCCGTGGGAACGCTTCGGGATCAACGCGACCGCATCGGTGACCGACGCGTCCGGGTCGAGGGTGACGGGTGTGTCGGCCACCAGGTGCCGTGACTTCACGAAGGCGATGGACGCGGCGGCCGCCTCGATGGGCAGGTCCTGGGGGAGGACCACGAGCCCACCGCGGCGGGCCACCGTCTCGGCCATGCGCTTGCCCGCCACCGCCGTCATGTTCGCCACGACCAGCGGGATCGTGGTACCGCTGCCGTCCGACGTCGACAGGTCGACGTCGAATCGGGAACTGACATCCGACCTGCCGGGGACGATGAACAGATCGTCGTAGGTCAGATCATGTGTCGGCCGGTGGCCTTCGATGAATCGCACTGGGGTTCGCAGGCTCCTATTCGGTCACTTCGGAGCGGTCGCCGCTCCACAGTGTGTGGAACGTGCCCTCCTTGTCGATGCGCTGGTAGGTGTGCGCACCGAAGAAGTCGCGCAGACCCTGGGTCAGCGCGGCCGGCAGCCGTTCGGCGCGCAGACCGTCGTAGTACGACAGCGACGACGAAAAGGCCGGCACGGGTATACCGAGCAGCGTCGCGGTCGAAACCACCCGGCGCCAACTGTCGATGCCGACCTCGACGGCTTCGCGGAAGTACGGCGCGAGAAGCAGGCTCGGAAGGGCGGGGTCGTCGTGGTAGGCCTCACGGATGCGGTTGAGGAACTGTGCCCGGATGATGCAGCCGCCGCGCCAGATGGTGGCCAGTGCTCCGCGGTCGACATCCCAGCCGTACTCGGCGCTGCCGGCGGCGATCTGATCGAAGCCCTGGGCGTAGGCGACGACCTTGGAGGCGTATAGGGCCGTCTTGATGTCGTTGACGAAGCTCTCGCGGTCGGCGGGGGCCGAGCCGAGGTTGCCCGACGACAGGCCGCGCGCGGCGACGCGCTGATCGGTGGCGCTCGACAGGGCGCGGGCGAACACGGCTTCGGCGATCCCGGTCGTCGGGATGCCCAGGTCGAGTGCGGACTTCACGGTCCAGCGGCCGGTGCCCTTCTGACCCGCGGCGTCGACGATGACGTCGACCAGCGGCTTGCCGGTCTCGTCGTCGACCTGGCTGAGGACCTCCGCGGTGATCTCGATCAGGTAGCTCTCGAGTTCGGTGGTGTTCCAGTCGCGGAAGACGTCGGCGATCTCCGAGACCGGCATGTCCAGGGCCTTGCGCATGAGGTCGTAGGCCTCGCCGATGAGCTGCATGTCGGCGTACTCGATGCCGTTGTGCACCATCTTGACGAAGTGGCCGCTGCCGTCGGGCCCGATGTGGGTGCAGCACGGCTCGCCGTCGACCTGGGCGGCGATCGACTCGAGGAGGGGCCCGAGCGACTCGTAGGACTCGGCGGGTCCGCCCGGCATGATCGACGGGCCGTTGAGCGCGCCCTCTTCGCCGCCGGAGATGCCCGCGCCGACGAAGTTGAGTCCGCGGGCCGACATCGCGGCCTCGCGCCGGATGGTGTCGGTGTAGAGGGCGTTGCCGCCGTCGATGATGATGTCGCCCGGCTCCATCGCGTCGGCGAGTTCCTCGATGACCGCGTCGGTCGCGTCGCCCGCCTTCACCATGATGAGGACCCGGCGCGGACGCTCGAGTGCGGCCACGAACTCGGCCACCGTCTCGGTGCGGATGAAGTTGCCGTCGCCGCCGTGGTTTTCGAGCCGCGTCGGTCTTGGCGATGCTGCGGTTGTGCAGCGCGACCGTATACCCGTGACGGGCGAAGTTGCGTGCGATGTTCGAACCCATGACGGCCAGGCCGGTGACACCGATCTGGGCCTTCGCGGAGGAGGACGATGCGTCGACATTGTTCATGCGGACAGCCTATTGCCTCTGTGTCCGAAGCGGCGATCTGCCTCCACGTGTGACGGCGGTCCGATACCGCCGGGGGACAGGAGTCGTCAGAACGCCGACATGAGTCGGTTGAGCTCGGTCAGCCACGGGATCGCGACCGCGAGGGTCGGCAGGACCAGGATCGCGGCGGCGGCGATGTAGGCGCCGGCCGCGAGAACGCGTGCGGGACGGTCGTCGCGGAGCCGGTGGACGCGGGTCAGGGTGGTCGGCCCGCCGACCGCCATCGCCCCGCGGGGAGCCACCGCGTCGGCGCACGCGACCAGTGCGCGACCCAGTGTCGTCGGGGTGGTCGCGCGGACGGCCTGGTCGTCGGCCAGTGCCTCGACGAGCAGTTCCGCGGCGCCGAGCGCCGAGCTGCTGCGGACGAAGCGGGGGAACGCCTCGTGCAACGCGATGAAGGCCTCGAGGACGAGGTCGTGGCGGGCGCGGAGGTGCGCGCGTTCGTGGGCGATCACCGCGACGAGTTCGTCACGGGTGAGCCGATGCACCACGCCTTCGCTGACCACGACGCGCTGACGCAGCCCGGGCAGGCAGTAGGCGAGGGGTTGTTCGACGTCGATCATCCGGACGTCGCGGGCGTAGAGCGGATCGTCGGCGTCGTCGGTCCGGTCGCAACGGTCGAGGATGTCGATGAGCTGACGGTGCGCCTTGCGCCGGGCGCGGGTGCGCAGGCCGACGCGGATCACGGTGTAGAACAGCCGCGCGCCGACGAGCAGGGTGAGCACGAAGACCCCGACGCAGAGGAGCCACAGCGGCCAGCCGAGGCGTTCGATCTCACGGACCGGGTGGGTCGTCGGGGTGCCGTCGGGACCGATCACGAGGATGTTCGCCGCGATCGCCAGGCCACAGCTGAACGCCGACAGCACGGCGGCCAGGGCAATGGCCTGCCACAGCGTCATCGCCGCGCGTGGTGCTCGGATCGGCCAGCGGGCCCGGGACAGTGCCTCGGGTACGGGTCCGGCGAGCACCAGGCTGACGATGCCGAAGAGCAAGGCGGTCATCTGGTGATTCCTCAGGGTGGGCTGCGAGTGGTGGTGCCGCGAATCTAGCCGGTGTCGCTCGTTCCGCGGGCGGCTTCGAGTTCATCGAGTGCGGAACGGAGGGCGGCCGCCTCGTCGGCGCCCACGCGACCGACGAAGGACACCAGGGCCGCATGTCGGGAGCCGGGAGCGGCGGCCTCGCTGAGCGCGTCGACCATGAGGCTGGCGACCAGGTCCTCGCGGGGATGGGTGGGGACGTACTTGTGGGCCCGGTCGTCGCGGATCTGCGTCACCAGGTTCTTCTTCGCCAGTCGCTGCAGGACCGTCATGACGGTCGTGTACGCAAGGGAGCGGTCCCGGGACAGTGCGGCGTGTACCTGCCGCACGGTCTGCGGGGTCGAACTCTCCCACAACGTGTCCATCACAGCGCGTTCGAGGTCGCCCAGGCCATTCATCTTTCGCATTTTACTGCTGTGCCTCCGTTTGTAGGTCCGGTGGATACCCAGTTGTTGCGTGTCGGTGTGCTGAGCGACGCCGATGTCGGTCACCACGCTCCTGACGTGGCCTTTTCCCGAACGCTTGACAGGTTGGTAAGGCTAGCCTACATTAAGTGTCACGTCGGACCGCGCGAGAGTCCTGAGGGCTGCAGAGACCCCCGGTCCACGGCACGGAAGGCCCCGCATCTCCCAGGGATGCGGGGCCTTCTGGGATCCTCGGGGGGCAAACGATCGGCGGTCGAGCCCGGTTCCCCGCCGAGTCCCGGACTGCTGTCGCCACGATCCGACCGACATGCGACTGTTGACGTCATGACTGCTGACAGTGCGGACGATGTTCTCCGGGATTCATTCGGCAAAGGGCTCGACGGGGTCCTGGGACTCGAGGTCGTCGAGGCCGGGCCGGACCGGATCGTGGCCACGATGGAGATCACCGAGCGTCATCATCAGCCGTTCGGCATCGTGCACGGCGGCGTCTATTGCGCGGTCGGTGAGAGTGTCGCCAGCATGAGCGGTTTCCTCTGGCTGCAGGATTCCGGGATCGGCGGCACCGCCGTCGGGGTGAACAACAACACCGACTTCCTCCGGTCCGTCCGCGCCGGCACGGTCACCGCGACGTCGACCCCGATCCACCGGGGCCGTCGCCAGCAGCTGTGGGCTGTCGACATGGTCGACCAGGACGGAAAGATGCTGGCCAAGTCGCAGGTGCGGCTGCAGAACATCGAGGTCACATAGGCCGTTGAGGCCCGCGTCACCCCATCGCCACTCGGCGCGCCGACCCCGTGTCGGCATGGCAGGATGACTCCTACTGCCCGGCCGGACCCACCGAACAGACCGTCCGGCCGAACACTCTCGAGGAGCGCTCCCGGTGCGACTGTCGCCGCATGAACAAGAACGGCTGTTGATCTCCTACGCGGCCGAGCTGGCCCGGCGGCGGCAGGGGCGCGGCCTCAAGCTCAACCACCCGGAGTCGGTCGCGCTGATCACCGATCACGTCCTGGAGGGCGCCCGCGACGGCCGGTCGGTGGCCGAGCTGATGACATCCGGCCGCGAGGTGCTCCGGCGCGACGACGTCATGGACGGGGTGCCGGAGATGCTGCACGACGTCCAGGTGGAGGCGACGTTCCCCGACGGCACCAAGCTGGTGACCGTGCACGACCCCATCGCCTGACGCCCCGCGATCGGGGCACCGTCCGAGGTGGATCGTGGCGCCCCGCGCCCGTCCATCGAACAGCAGCAGTCCAGAGGAGACCGAAATGTCGGGTACGCATCCCGGCCCGCGATCGACACTCGTGCCGGGTGAGGTCATCGCCGCTGACGGGACCATCGAGCTCAACGCGGGTGCCGACGCCGTCGAACTCCGGGTCGTCAACTCCGGCGATCGTCCGGTGCAGGTCGGCAGTCACGTCCACTTCCCGCAGTCGAACGCCGCACTCGTCTTCGACCGCGCTCGCGCACACGGCCGCCGCCTCGATATCCCGGCCGGGACCGCGGTGCGTTTCGAGCCCGGCATCGAGATGACCGTCGGTCTGGTCCCGCTCGGCGGAACCCGCGAGGTGTACGGGATCTCCCTGGCGCCCCCCGGCGCCTGCGGACCGGTCGACGCCGTCCGTACCGACGAGAGTGAGTGACGCATGGCCATCCTGGGACGCGACCGGTACGCACAGCTGTTCGGCCCGACCACGGGCGATCTGATCCGCCTCGCCGACACCGATCTGCTCATCGAGGTCACCGAGGACCTGTCGGGCGGACCGGGTCGCGCCGGAGACGAGGCCGTCTTCGGCGGTGGCAAGGTGATCCGCGAGTCGATGGGACAGAGCCGGGCGACCCGCGCCGACGGCGCCCCCGACACCGTCATCACCGGCGTCGTGCTCCTCGATCACTGGGGAATCATCAAGGCCGATTTGGGAATTCGGGACGGTCGCATCGTCGCGATGGGCAAGGCGGGTAATCCCGACACCATGGACGGGGTGCATCCGGACCTGGTCATCGGGCCGTCGACCGAGATCGTCGCCGGCAACGGCAAGATCGTCACCGCCGGCGCCATCGACTGCCATGTGCACTTCATCTGTCCGCAGATCATGGACGAGGCGCTGGGCAACGGGATCACCACCGTGATCGGCGGCGGTACGGGTCCGGCCGAGGGCAGCAAGGCCACCACCGTGACACCCGGCGCATGGCATCTGGCCTCGATCCTCGCCGCAACCGATCACTGGCCGATGAACATCGCGCTCCTCGGCAAGGGCAACACCGTCAGCGCCGAGTCGATGCACGAGCAGATCCGCGCGGGCGCTTCGGGTTTCAAGCTGCACGAGGACTGGGGCAGCACGCCCGCGGCCATCGACGCCTGCCTGCGGGTGGCCGACGAGACCGGCGTGCAGGTCGCCCTGCACTCCGACACCCTGAACGAGGCCGGGTTCGTGGAGACGACCCTCGGCGCGATCGCCGGCCGCGGCATCCACGCCTACCACACCGAGGGTGCCGGCGGTGGTCACGCTCCGGACATCATCACGGTCGCGGCCTACCCGAATGTGCTTCCGTCGTCGACCAATCCGACGCGCCCGCACACGGTCAACACACTCGACGAGCACCTCGACATGTTGATGGTCTGCCACCATCTCAACCCCACCGTGCCGGAGGACCTCGCCTTCGCCGAGAGCCGGATCCGGCCGTCCACGATCGCGGCCGAAGACCTCCTGCACGATCTGGGCGCGATCTCGATGATCGGCTCGGACTCGCAGGCGATGGGCCGGATCGGCGAAGTCGTGCTTCGGACGTGGCAGACGGCGCACGTGATGAAGCGCAAACGCGGATCGCTGCCCGGCGACGGTCGGGCGGACAACAATCGCGCACGACGTTACATCGCGAAGTACACGATCTGTCCGGCACGTGCCCATGGCTTCGACGACGAGATCGGTTCGGTCGAGGTCGGCAAGCTCGCCGACCTCGTGCTGTGGGACCCGGCGTTCTTCGGGATCCGCCCCGATCTGGTCATCAAGGGCGGCGCCATCGCGTGGGCGGCGATGGGCGACGCCAATGCGTCGATCCCCACGCCGCAACCGGTCTTCCCGCGTCCGATGTTCGGCGCCGCACCGAAACTCGCGGCCGCCACGTCGGTCAGCTTCGTCGCCCCGGGTGCCGACGCCGATCTCGCCGGGCGCATCGGGGTCGACCGCAGGCTCGTCCCGGTCAAGAACACCCGCGGCGTCGGGAAGGCCGACATGGTCAACAACGACGCCTGCCCGACGATCGAGGTCGACCCCGACACGTTCACGGTGCGGGTCGACGGTGAGGTGTGGGAGTCCGAGCCCGTTGCCGAACTCCCGATGGCGCAACGGTATTTCCTGTTCTGATGCGACCCGACGACACGAACCCGGGCGCCTCCGCGCCGCTGGCGATGATGCTGGCCCTGGCGGATTCGCGTCTTCCGGTGGGCGGGCACGTCCACTCCGGTGGCGTCGAGCAGGCGATCACCGACGGATTCATCCGCACCGCAGGCGATCTCGCGTCCTTCCTGTACCGCCGGGTGACCACGAGCGGTCTCGTCGCGGCATCGGTGGCGGCGGCCGTGGCCGACGGCGCGCTCGACGTGCCCCGCGCGCAACGCGAAACCGATGCGCGCACACCGTCGGCGGCCGCACGGAAGGCATCGCTGGCGCAGGGCCGCGGGATGGTGCGGCTGGCGCGGCGGATGTGGCCGGACGTCGATTGGTCGGCCCACCGGCCGTCGACGCATCTCCCCGTCATCAGCGGGTCGATCGGCGCGGTGTCCTCGCTGTCGGGTTTCCACACGGCCCTGATCCTCGTGTACACCACTATGAGCGGGTCGGCGACTGCCGGCCAGCGCCTGCTCGCACTCGACCCGGCCGACGTGTCGATCATGATCGCCGAACTCGGTCCCGAGTGCGAACGCGTCGCCGCCGAGGCCGCGGTCGGCCTGGCGGACCTGTCCGATCCGGTGCTCGACATCTTCGCCGAACGCCATGAGCGGCAACCGATGCCGCTGTTCATGTCCTGACCATCGCGCCACCCATCCCGTGACCCGGCGAAGTCGCCGTCGCGAACCGAGAGGAGTTCCCATGCCCCCGCATCTCATCGACGGGCAGCCGCACACCCACGACCACAACCGGCCGCGCCGCAAGCGCGAGCCCGGCGAGGCGCTGCGCATCGGTGTCGGTGGCCCGGTCGGATCGGGCAAGACCGCGCTGGTGGCCGCACTGTGCCGACAGCTCCGGGACGAGTTGTCGGTCGCCGTGTTGACAAACGATATCTACACGACCGAGGACGCCGACTTCCTGCGCCGCAACGCTGTTCTGCCCGACGAACGGATCACCGCCGTCCAGACCGGCGGTTGTCCGCACACCGCCATCCGGGACGACATCACCGCCAATCTCGACGCCATCGACGATCTGGTCGAGGCGAACCCGCCGCTGGATCTGATCCTCGTGGAATCGGGCGGCGACAATCTCACCGCAACGTTCTCGACAGGTCTGATCGACGTGCAGATCTTCGTCATCGACGTCGCGGGCGGGGACAAGGTGCCCCGCAAGGGCGGACCCGGCGTCACGTTCTCGGACCTGTTGGTGATCAACAAGATCGATCTGGCCGAACGCGTCAACGCCGACCTCGACGTCATGCGGCGCGACGCCGCGAAGGTCCGCGAGGGTCGGCAGACCGCCATGATCTCGCTGACCGAGGACCCGGCCGCGACGGACGTGCTGGCCTGGGTCCGGGCCCAACTGGCGGCCCCGGTCGCCGCCGGGTGACGATGCGCACCGAGGTCGACATCGTCGCCACCGTCGAGCGTGGCGTGCGTCATCGGGCGGTCGGGGGACTGGGCGTGCGGGTGACCGCGCCAGGGCACGTTCAGCTGATCGGCACCGCCGCCACGCCGCTCGGTGGTGACGAGATCGTGGTGCGCATCGAGGTCGAACCGGGTGCGCAGTTGCGCCTCGGCAGCGTCGCGGCGACGATCGCGCTGCCGGCCCGCGACCGTCCGGACTCGTCGGCTCGGTGGGAGATCGCCGTCGGCGACGGTGGTCGCCTGCGCATCGACCCGCAACCGACGGTCGTCGCCGGTGGCGCGGTCCACCGCTCGGACATCACGGCACGACTCGCCGCCGGCGCCACCCTCGATCTACACGAGCACGTCCAGATCGGCCGGGCGGCGAGCATGACGGACGCCACCCTGGTCGACCGCGACCGGATGGGTGCCTGGACCGGGGGTCTGCGCGTCGAGGTCGACGATCAAGTGGTGCTGGCCCATCGGCTCTCGCTCGGTCAGCGCACACGCGCGGGGGCCGCGGGCCACCGGGCGGCGAGCAGCGTGTTCCGGTACCCCGACAACCGGCCCGGCGACGTGCACGGGACCGAGTTCGCCGCGCGTCTGCAACTGGCCGGCGGCGCCAGTCTGACCACCGCCCTCGGGACCTCGGTCCGCGCCGCGCGGCGGTTGGCCGACGGCCTGGAGATCGACTCACTGGCCGTCGTGCCGTAGACGACCGCCGGCGAGCCGGCCGCCGTCCGCGGATCAGCTGGCCTCGGCCTCGGATTCCTTGCCGTCGGCGTCCTTGCCCTCGGTGGGGACCGAGCCCGTCGCCCCGGGAGCGGTCGACGCGGAGTCGACTGTTCCGGCATCGGTCTTCGCCGGTTCGGCACCGGAGGTCTCGCCGGCCTTCTCGAGCGCCGACAACTGGCCGATCGCGGTGCGCGCGTAGACCTGCTGCTCGGTCACCGCGAGCTGCGAACGGCCGCGCGTGGTGAACGCGAAGAACCAGTTGATCAGGGTGTTCAGGCGGTTGCGGAACCCGACCAGGTACACGAGGTGCAGCGCCAGCCAGCCGAGCCAGGCGAAGTAGCCCTCGGTCTCGAAGGTCTTCTTGATGCCGGGGATCGGGACCTGCATCACCGCGGAGTACCGCGAGATGGTCGCCATCGAGCCCTTGTCGTAGTAGCTGAACGGCTTGCGCTGGTCGGGGGTCTGCCCCTTCAGCTCGGCCTTGATGGCGTCCGCGGCATAGCGGCCGCCCTGGATCGCGCCCTGCGCGACGCCCGGCACCCCGTCGACGGCCATCATGTCGCCGACGACGAACACCTCGGGATGGCCGGGGATGGTCAGATCGGGAAGCACCTTCACCCGGCCGGCGCGGTCGAGTTCGACGCCCGACTGCTCGGCGAGCTGCTGGCCGAGCGGACTGGCCTGCACACCGGCCGACCACACCTTGCACTGCGACTCGATGCGGCGGGTGGTCCCGTCCTTGTCTTTGACGACCAGGCCGTCGTAGTCGACGTCGACGACCATCGCGTTGAGCTGGATCTCGACGCCCATGCGCTCGAGGCGGGCGGCGGCCTTGCCGCCCAGCTTCGGACCGAAGGGGGGCAGGACGGCGGGAGCGGCGTCGAGCAGGATCACCCGGGCCTCGGTCGGGTCGATGTTGCGGAACGCGCCCTTGAGCGTCTTGTCGCTCATCTCGGCGATCTGCCCGGCCAGTTCGACTCCGGTGGGGCCGGCGCCGACGACCACGAAGGTCAACAGCTTGGCGCGCTCGGCGGGGTCGTGGGACAGCTCGGCCTGCTCGAAGGCGCCCAGGATCCGACCGCGCAGTTCGAGTGCGTGGTCGATGGTCTTCATGCCGGGCGCGTACTCGGCGAAGTGATCGTTGCCGAAGTACGACTGATCGGCGCCGGCGGCGACGATGAGGTCGTCGTACGGGGTGACCGTGATGCGCTCGAGCAGGCGGGAGGTGACGGTCTTGGCCTCGAGGTCGATGTCGTACACATCACCCATGAGCACCGCGGTGTTCTTCTGCTTGCGCAGGACCACGCGGGTGGCCGGTGCGATCTCGCCCTCCGCGACGATGCCGGTCGCCACCTGGTAGAGCATCGGTTGGAACAGGTGATGGGTGGTCTTGGCGATCAGCGTGACATCGACATCGGCCTTGGCCAGTCGCTGGGCGGCGAACAATCCGCCGAAGCCCGAACCGATGATGACCACTTTCCGACGGGTCGTGGCTGCTCCAGCGGGGGCCTGGACGGCGGGGCTGCTCATCTCCAGACATCTCCTTCCAGGTCGTTGGGCAACGGTCGTGCGGACTTCGGCGGACCCGAGTGGGGTGCTACCCGAGGGGGCCGTGTAGCGCCGGGGCCGGAGTACGACCGTGCATGTTCTCAACGGTAGTCAATGATGATCCGATGGGCGCGGCCAGAGGGGTGTTGCGCTCACGCGGTGAGACCCCCGGCCGACGACCATCGTTGAGAGCGCTCCTGCCAGTCGGCTCGGAGGAGCTCGTATTCGACCTCGGACCGGTCGCGGTCCGGGTGGATGGTCAGCAGCTCGGCCGAGTCCGCGGCGTCGTCGCAGAGGTGGATGGCGCACAGCGTCATCCCGAGCTTCTCCATCACGCGACGCGACGAGGCGTTGCGGGCGACCGTGCTCGCGAACACGCGCTCGGTGCCGAGGTGGTCGAACGCGAACGCGACGAGGGCGAACGCCGCCTCGGTCGCCAGGCCGCGGCCCCACACCGTGCGCCGGAGGCGATAGCTCAGTTCGAGTTCGGCACGGTTGCTGTGCCGTGGTGTGCGCAGCGAGATCCAGCCGAGGAAGGCGGCGGTGGCGGGGTCGCACAGGATCCAGGTGCCGGTGCCGTGTCTGCGGTGTTCGGTCTCGGCGCGGGGGACCACCCAGTCCTCGATCACGGCGCGCGGTGTCGCGGCACCGCCGCTCACGTACCGCATGACCTCGGGATCGCTGTCGAGGTGGACGAGCTCGTCGACATCGACGGCGGACACCGGGCGCAGCCGAGCCCGTGCCGTGTCGATGTTCACCCGAGCCCCTCACCGCGCGCGGGGTGCGCGCACCGATTCGCCTGACGTCCTGCCCCGGCGAGTGAGTCTACGGTCTGGTCGGCTGTGACTCCTGCAGTTCGTCGTACGCGTGTCCCGCACTAAGATCGCGCCGTGGCCCCCCACCGAGATGCCCCCGATCCAGATGCCCTCGATCCCGAGGCAACCGCAGCCGGTTCCGCCGGACCGGACTACGTCCTCGACATCCCGGTCGCGCTGCGCTGGGGCGACCATGGACATCAACAACCACATCAACAACGTGCAGATCTCCCGGATCTTCGAGGAGAGCCGGGTGCGTTCGTTCTATGAATGGATGCCCGACCGGCCGCGGAAGTTCTCGTTCCTCGTCGCGCGTCAGGACATCGAGTTCTCCGCTCCCGTGCACTACTCGCTCGACCCGGTGCACGTGCGCACCTGCATCGGACGCGTGGGCCGGTCGTCGTTCGTCATGGCCCTGCGCCTGTTCGACCAGTCCGGGACGCTGTGCGCCACGGCCGAGACCACGATGGTCGTCGTCGACCCGGACACCGGCCGACCCACCCCGATTCCCGACGACGCCCGGCCGCTGCTGACCGCGCGCCTCGGCGAGCCGGTGCGTTTCCACACGCCCCGGTCGAACGCCGCGGGCTGACCGGGCCGGGCCCCGGAGTCACAGCCGTCCCATGCTCATCCTGCACCGCGCCGAACGCACCGACACGCTGGCCGATGCGCTGGCCGAAGTCCTGGCGCGTCCGCTCGGCGATCCGATGCGGCCGGAGATCGTGTCGGTTCCCGCAGCCGGCGTCGAGCGGTGGCTCGCCCAGCATCTGGCGCGGCGGCTGGGAACCGGAACCGGCGAGGACGGTATCGCCGCGAACATCGACTTCACCGGGCCGTCCCGCCTGGCTGACGCCATCGTCGCGGCGGTGCTCGGTGACACGCGTCTGAACACCTCGGGCTCGCTGACGGCGCCGGACGATCCGTGGCGTGCGGCCGAACTGACGTGGCCGGTGCTGCGTGTCCTCGACGACCGTGTCGACGACCCCGCGCTCGACGTGATCGCGCGGCACATCGGCGCGGGCGACACCTCCTCGCCCCGGATCGGGCGCCGCTACGCCACCGCACGCCATCTGGCCGAGTTGTTCGACCGGTACGGGCGGTCGCGTCCGTCGCTGATCGCTGACTGGGCCGCCGGCCACGATCTCGACGGTGCCGGCCGCCCCCTGCGGGACGACCTGGCGTGGCAGCCCGGGTTCTGGCGTGCGGTCCGCGCCGAGATCGGCCGGCCGCATCCCGCGGAGGATCTCGCCGCGGTCTGCGATCGGCTGCGCACCGACCCCGCGGCGGGGGGATTGCCGGAACGACTGTCGGTCTTCGGGCCGACGCGGATCACCGAGTCGTTCCGTCAGATCGCCGCGGCCGCAGCCGTCCACCACGATGTCCACCTGTTCGTGCCCCACCCGAGTCCGCGGCTGTGGGCGGACCTCGGTGCCCTCGTCGACCCCGACTCCGGCAATAGGGTCCCACCTCGACGCGGGGAGTGCGAGCTCCCCGAACTGCGAAACCCCCTGCTCGCCGGTCTCTCCCGTGATCTGCAGGAACTCCAGTTGCGGCTCGCTCCGATCGTCGATCGGGACCTGCACCATGTGCCGCGGGAGTCGGTGCTGGGCGACACCGCGCTGCACGTCGTCCAGTCGGGGATCCGCGACGACCTGGCTCCCGCGCCCGGCCTCACCGACACGTCGGACCAGACCGACACGTCGGACCCGACCGTCTCCGCGGACCCGTCCGTAGAGGTGCACGCGTGTCACGGGCCCGAGCGGCAGATCGAGGTCCTGCGGGATCGGTTGCTGCATCTGTTCGCCGCCGATCCCGAGCTGCAGCCGCGCGATGTCCTCATCATGTGCCCGGACGTCGAGACCTTCGCACCCCTGATCCGTGGCGCATTCGGACAAGCGGGACTGCCGCATCCGGCGTTCGACCTGCGAGTTCGGCTCGCCGACCGTGGAATTCGCCATGTGAACCCGATCCTCGACGTGATCGTCGGAGTCGTGGAGCTGGCCGCGGGCCGGGTGACCGCCGGTGACGTCGTCGACCTCCTCGGCGCCCCGCCGGTACGAACCCGGTTCGCGATGACCGACGACGACCTGGATCTGATCCGGGAATGGCTGGCGCACAGCAACGTCCGGTGGGGGATAGGCGTCGCCGAACGCGCCCGCTACGGTCTCGAACGGTTCCGCCAGGGCACCTTCGACGCCGGCCTGGACCGCATCGCCCTCGGCGTCGTCGCCGAGGAGGCCGACGACGAATGGCTCGGTACCGCACTGCCGCTCGCCGGAGTGGAGAGCACCGGCATCGATCTCGTCGGTAGGTTCGACGAGTTCCTCGACCGACTCGGTCGGGTGCTGGCCGAACTGCGGGAAGCCGCTCCCGCGCACCGATGGGCGGAGACGCTCATCGACGCCGTCTCGTCGCTGACGGCGACCGAGCCCGCCGAGGATTGGCAACGCGCACAGGCCATCCGAATGCTCAGCGAGGCCTTCGGGGACACCCGACCGGTCGAGCCGGAGGAGGTGCTGCGTCTGGCGGACGTGCGGGACCTCCTGTCGGCGCTGGTCGCCGGCCGGCCGACGCGCTCGAACTTCCGCACCGGAGAACTGACGGTGTGCACGATGGTGCCGATGCGCTCGGTGCCGCACCGGGTGATCGTGCTGCTCGGGATCGACGCCGAGGTGTTCCCGCGTGTCCAGCGTATCGACGGGGATGACGTACTCGGCGTCGATCCGCTGGTGGGCGAACGCAATCCGCGGGACGAGGACCGGCAGTGTTTCCTCGACGCGATCTGCGCCGCGCAAGATGCCCTCCTCGTCTTCTACAGTGGCGCCGACCCCGTCTCCGGCCGGCGGATCCCGCCCGCTGTGGTCGTGAGCGAACTGGTCGACACGCTCACCGGTCTGACCGGCGTGAGTCCCGTTCGCCGGCATTCGCTGCACGGGTTCGACGCGCGGAACTTCACCCCCGGTGGCGTGCCGGGAATCGCGGGGCCGTTCAGCCACGACGCGTCGATGCTTCGCGGAGCCGAGGCCTTACGCGAGCCGACGCGGCGCGTGGTGGTCGCCGCTGCCGAGGTGCTGCCCGCGCCGGAACGGAACCCCGACACCGAGGACATCGACCTCGCGACCCTCATCGACTTCCACGTGGACCCGATCGTGGCGTTCGTCCGCCAGCGCCTCGGTGCCCGCATCCCCGACGACGACCGGCCACACGACGACCAGCTCGATGTCGAACTGGAACCACTGGACAAGTGGGGGATCGGCGACCGATTCCTCTCCCGGATGCTGACCGGGGTGTCCATCGGGGAGTGCGAGGCGGCCGAGCTCCGGCGCGGCACGCTGCCGCCGTTCGCCTTCGGCACCCGCGAGCTCCGCGCGATCTCGCGGACGGTCACGCGGCTGTACGGCGTCGTCGAGCCGTTGCGCACAGGGACTCCCACGACCCTCGACGTCCTGGTCCGACTACCCGACGGCCGCCGGGTGCACGGAACGGTCGGTGACGTGTTCGGCGACACCGGGCCGGCCGCGTTGGTGCGGCCGACGTACTCCAAGCTCAAGGCCAAACAGCAACTCAGCGGCTGGATAACGCTTCTCGCGGTGGCCGCCGCCGCGACCCAGGGCAATGCCGCGGCGCGGTCGGTGGACTCGGCGGTCCTGATCGGGCGGGCCCCGCGAGGCGGCGGGACCACCACCATCACACTCCGGCGCCCCGAGGATCCGGTTCCGTTGCTCCACGACCTCGTCCGGCTACGTGACGAGGGTCTTCGTCGTCCGCTGCCGCTGCCGCTGGAACCCGCGTACACGTTCGTCGAGAACGACGGGCCCGGCCGGCGCAGCACGTTCTCGCTCGCCAACGCCCGCCGGAACTTCGACGACAGATTCGGTGCCGCGCACGACCCATATGTGAAGCTCGCATTCGGCGGGGACGTGCTGGCCGAGATCGATTTCGACGACCTCCTCGACGGCGCGACACCCGACCACCGCACCGTCGGCGGTGTCGAACTGCCCATGGCCGACGACGAACCGTTGTTCGCCGGGCTGGCCCGAACCGTGTGGGTGCCACTCGATCAGCACCGGGAGGGCACGTGAGACGGCCGGCCACCTTCGACGTCACCGCCGACCTGCCGGATCACACCACGGTCCTGGAGGCGAGCGCCGGAACCGGGAAGACCTACGCCATCGTCGGACTCGCGGCACGGCACATCGCCGAGGGTGTCCCGATTTCGGAGATGCTGCTGGTGACCTTCAGCCGGGCCGCGACCGCCGAGCTGCGCGAACGCATGCGAGACCGTGTGCGCGAGTTGCTCGACGGGCTCGACCGTCCCGGTGCCGCCCCCGGCCACGACGCGCTGCTGCAGATGCTGGCGCAGGGAGCACCGGACGAGGTCGCCACCCGTCGTCGCAATCTCGCCCGCGCTCTGAGCGACTTCGACGCGTCGACGATCGCGACCACCCACACGTTCTGCAACCGCATGCTGGAGGCGCTGGGGTTCCTGGGTGAGCGTGAACTGGTCTACTCGATCGTCGAAGAGGTCGACGAACTCACCGAAGAGGTGGCGCTGGACCTCTACCTGCGCGGCTTCTGGGCAAGCGACACACCGGAATTCGACTTCACCGAGGCGCGGTCGATCGCCCGCGACGCGGTACGCCAGGCGTCGGTCGCACTGGCGCCGGACACCTCCGAGTCGACCGACGGGCCGGGTGGCGATGCGGTGGCCGCCCGTCGGGTGAGTTTCGCGTCCGCGGTCCGCCGCATCGTCGAGGCGCGCAAACGTGATGCGCGCGTACGGACCTACGACGACCTGCAGGCCATCCTGCAACGCATCGTGACCGACCCGGTGGTCGGCGAGCGCGCGTGCGAGCGTATCCGCAACACCTTCACCGTGGTCCTGGTCGACGAGTTCCAGGACACGGACCCGTTGCAGTGGGACATCCTGCGCCGGTGTTTCCACGGCCATCGCCGACTCATCCTCGTCGGCGACCCCAAACAGTCGATCTACGGGTTCCGCGGTGCCGAGGTCCTGAGCTACCTCGCCGCGGTGTCCTCGGCCGACACCTTGCAGGCGCTCGACGTGAACCGGCGATCCGACGGCGCGCTCGTCGACGCCCTCGGACATCTGTACGGCGAAGCGGCGCTGGGACATCCGGGCATCGTGGTGCATCCGGTCTCGGCGGCACACCCGGGCAGCCGGCTCGACGGTCGTCCGCCGCTACGCATCCGCGCGTTCCTGCGCACCGACTTCACGTCCCGTAACGCCTACAACCTGCCCGCGGTGAAGGACGTCCGCGACCGGATCGCGGTCGATGTCGCCGACGACATCGCGCAGACCCTCGCCCAGGGCGCTCGGCTCGAGGTCGACGGAACCTCCCGCCCGGTGAATCCCGGCGACATCGCGATCCTGGTGCGACTCAACAGCACCATCGAGCCGCTCCAGCGGGAGCTCGCCGAGCGCGGCATCAACTCGGTGATCGGGTCGGGGGTCAACGTGTTCTCCACGACCGCGGCCCAGCACTGGCTGTGGGTGATGCGTGCCGTCGAACAACCCTCCCGCGCGGACCGCGTGCGGTTGGCGGCGCTCACGACCCTGCTCGGCTGGTCGATCGAGAAGGTGGCCACCGCAGGCGAACCCGAGGTCGCCGAGCTCGGGGCCGAATTGGCATCGCTGGGACGGGTGTTCGTGCAGGGCGGGTTCGCCGCGATGGCGCAGCGCCTGCGCGACTCGCACGGTGTCGCCGCGCGCGTCCTGGCCACCGAGAACGGTGAACGCATCCTCACCGATCTCCTGCAGGTGTCCGCGCTCTGCAACAAGCACGTGGTCGAGACCTCGGCGGGAGTCAGCGGCCTCGTCGAGTGGCTGGCCGAGCGGATCGCCGACACGTCCGCGCGCCAGCGATACGAAGACCAGAGTCGACGACTCGACCGCGACACCCAGGCCGTCCAGATCATGACCGTGCATGCCAGCAAGGGCCTGCAGTTCCCGATCGTTTACGTGCCCTACGGCTGGGACGGGACGTGGATCGGCGACCGCGGCAACATCACCTACCACGACGAGTCGGGTACCCGGCGTCTCGATGTCGGTGGCGGGCAGGCGCCCGGCCGCGCGGCGCGGCGCAAGCGGTACGCCGAGGAGACGGCCGGCGAAGACCTCCGGCTGCTCTACGTCGCGCTGACGCGGGCGCAATCGCAGGTCGTGGCGTGGTGGGCGCCGTCGATGAACACCACGAGCGGGCCGCTGCACCGGCTGATCTTCGGGCGCGACACCGCGACCCGAATCCCTTCCGAGACCGGCGAATCGGTGTGGTCGGTCGCCCGCGACGTCCCCATACCCGACGACGACGCCACGTGCGTCGGCGTCCTGCGCACCCTGACCGGGCGCGATGCCGCGATCTCGGTCGAGCCCGCCGGCCGGATCGAGGCCGGTGCGGTGGCGGCCCCGCCGCACGCCGATGTCGAGACGGCGACCCTCGGGGTCGCGCGGTTCCGGCGCGCCATCGATCAGGAATGGCGTCGCACGTCGTACTCGGCCATCGTCGCCGACGTCGCGCACGGCGCACCCGGGGGGCCCGCCGGTTCTGTCGTCACCACCGGCAGCGAACCGGCCGACGACATCCTCGGTGACGAGCCGGTCGCCGACCCGATCGAGCTCGACGAGCCGCCCGCCGAGGGGCGCCGAGCGGGAACGCCGTCGCTGATGAACGGGCTGCCCTACGGGGCGGCGTTCGGCACCCTGGTGCACGAGGTCCTCGAATACGTCGACACCTCGGCGCCCGACATCGAAACCCACGTGCGCGAATTGTGTTCGCGCGCACTCGGGGTCCTGCCGGCCGACATCGACGCCGACGTACTGGTCGCCGCGCTCGTCGGCGTCCTCACCACGCCACTCGGTTTCGGCGATCTCTGGGGCGTCGAGCCGGGAGATCGCCTCGCCGAGCTCGACTTCGAGCTCCCACTGGGGCCGCCGGATCGCGCCCCCGGCGCCCGTGGGGCGACGCCGGGGGTGTTCGCCGAACTGCTGGACCGGTATCTGCCCGACGACGATCCGTTGCGTGACTACGTCGATCACCTCCGCGAGCTCCCCGATCGTGAACTGCGCGGCTTCCTGACGGGCAGCATCGACTCGGTGCTGCGCACCCCGGACGGCCGCCACGTGGTCGTCGACTACAAGACCAACCGCATCCGGGCGGGGGACCTGGTCGTCGAGGACTTCGACACCGAGGCCATGGCAGGCGAGATGATCGCCGCCCACTATCCGCTGCAGGCGATGCTGTATTCGGTTGCGCTGCACAGGTATCTGCGCTGGCGCGTCGTCGGCTACGATCCGGTCCGGCATCTCGGCCCGGTGCAGTACCACTTCGTGCGCGGGATGGCCGGGCCGGGCACGCCGCCCGGTTGCGGCGTGTTCGAGTGGGATCTGCCCGCAGACCTGATCCTCGCATTGTCCGATGCACTGGCGGGAGCGTCCCGATGACCGTGTCCGACGTCCAGGTGGTGGAGTGGGCCACCGGTGTGCTCGCCGAATGGAACGAGGCCGGAGTCCTCGCCGCCGCGGACGTGCACATCACCGACCGTCTCGTGACGATGTGCGCCGAGCCGGTGTCCGAGACCGCGCGTCTCGGCGCCGCGCTGGCGGTCCGTGCGGTGCGGCTCGGTTCGACGTGCCTCGCGCTGGACCGTTTGGGCGAGCTGGCCGGCGACGACACCGCCGACCTCACCATCCCGTCGTCCGATGCGGTGCTCGACGCACTGCTCGAGAGCCCGCTCGTCGCGGGCAGCGAGGCGGGTCCGTTGCGTCCGTTGGTGGTGAGACGGTCCATCGATGGGCCGCTGGTGTACCTCCAGAAGTACTTTCGGCAGGAACAGACGATCCGTGAGACGCTGGCCCGCCGCGCACAGACGACACCCGTGGTCGAAGCCGATGCGCTGCGCGCTGCGATAGCCGCCGTCTACACCTCGCCCGAGGACGGGCACCTGCAGAAGCTGGCGGCAGCGGTCGCCGCGACCCGCTGGACCACCGTCCTGGCGGGCGGTCCCGGCACCGGCAAGACCTACACGGTCGCACGCATTCTCGCGGTGCTGGACGCCCTGCAGGGACCCGGCCTCCGTATCGGACTGTGCGCGCCGACGGGCCGGGCGGCGGCTCAGCTGCAGGCCTCGGTGGAAGCGGAGTCGACGGTTCCCGTCACGGCGCACGCCGTCACGCTCCACTCGTTGCTCGGCTGGCGCCCGGGTGCCAACCCGAGGTACGGCCGCGGGCGGACACTGCCGCACGACGTCATCGTCGTCGACGAGACCTCGATGCTGTCGATGACCGCGATGAGCCGTCTGCTCGACGCAGTCCGGCCGGATGCACGGGTGATCTTCGTCGGTGACCCGCATCAGCTCGCGTCGGTCGAGGCCGGAGCGGTGCTCGCGGATCTCGTCGAACGGGCGGATGTCGCTGGGGTGCAAGGAGAGTCGGGAACCATGACGGCGGTATCACAGGCCGCGCTCGAGGCGGTGGGCGGGGATGCCGATCATGAACTGGAACCCGAGGACACCGATCATCTCGCCGGTGGCGTCATCACCCTGCGGCGCCAATTCCGTTTCGGCGGCGGCATCTCGCGGGTCGCGGCGGCCGTGAACGCCGGTGACGCAGACGAAGTCCTGAGACTGGTCGCCGCGGACGACGTCCCGAACGTCGAACTCGTGGCGCCCGACGACCTCGATGCCGTCCGTGCCGATCTCATCGAATGGGGCCGGGCGCTGCGGGCAGCGGCCCGTCGTGCCGATGCCGACGGGGCGCTCGACGCGCTCGACGCCCACCGGGTGCTGTGCGCGCACCGGGAGGGGTCATGGGGTGTCCGTGGCTGGTCGGCCAGGATCACCGAGTGGCTGGGCACCGCCGGCGCCGAGCTAGCCGGATGGTATGCGGGACAGCCCATCCTGGTCACCGCCAACGACCGCCAGACGGCGACGTTCAACGGCGACACGGGCGTGGTGATCGCCGATCCCGAGGGCCGGACGCAGGGGGCCGACGGCGTCCGGGTCGCCTTCCGTCGCGGCGGATCGGTGCGACTCCTGCACCCGACGCAGCTCGCCGACGTCGTGTCGGTCCACGCGATGACCATCCACCGCAGCCAGGGCAGCCAGTTCCGGCAGGTCACGGTGATCCTCCCGCCCACGGGCTCAGAATTGCTCACCCGGGAGTTGCTGTACACCGCCATCACCCGCGCCCGCGACCACGTGCGGATCGTCGGGACACCCGAGGTGCTGGCCGCGGCGGTCGACCGCCGCGTGCAGCGCGCCAGCGGTCTGCGATCGGCGGTGACGCCGTTCGACCGCTCCTAGATCAGGTCGCAACCACCGGGGACGAGGTCGCGGCGCTGATAGCACTCGACGCCGAGCAGCTTCTCCTGGATGTCGTCGGGCAGCGACATGAAGCCGGAGATGGCCCGGCTGCGATCGATCTCGGAACGGTGGGCGGTGACGGCCGCCCTCTTGCGGGCCGCGAGATCCGACACATCGACGACCACGTCGATCTCGGACTCCGGGGTGCCGGGTAGCTGCTCCCGGGGGATGTCCGCGAACAGGCTCTCCGCGAGGATGTCCATCATCCACTCCGGGATGGTGGCGAAGTACAGCGAACGCACGCGCCACGCCGGCCCGGCGCGGTGATAGAGCTTCGTCGACGCCGCCGCGTCGGCCGCCGCGCACGCGAGCCGGTGCGCGTGGACGTGGTCGGGGTGACCGTAGATACCCAGCGGGTCGTAGGTGATGACGATGTCGGGTTGCAGTGCCCGGATGTGGTGGGTGAGCGCACGGACCTGTTCGTCGAACGACGCCTCGCACAGCCGCTGCGCATCGGGTGCGGATTCTGGTCGCCGGTCGTCGGCATAGCCGAGCATGATCGGTGGTCGCGGCATGCCGAGGATGTCGACCGCGTCGGCGAGTTCGCGGTGCCGGACGGTGCCGTCGGTCCAGGTGCACATCACGAGGTCGACCTCGCCGCCGGCGTCGGTGTGACGCGCGATGAGTCCACCGGTCCACAGTGATTCGTCGTCGGGGTGCGCGTGCACCAACAGCAGTCGGGGTGTGCCCATCCACCTGGCTTCCTGATCGTTCCCGCACGGCACGGATGTCGTGCGGGGTAGTCGGTCCCCGACCCAGGGTAGCCACACCACCGCTCGGTAAAGTCGGTGTCCGTCACACGTGTCGCACCGGCGCGGAGATGTTCGTCCGTCCGGTGCACGAGAACAGAACATGGAGGTCTGCGATGAGCGCTCAGCCCGAAGTCCACGAGTTCCAGGCCGAGACCCGGCAGCTGCTGGATCTCATGGTCCACTCGATCTACTCCAACAAGGACAGCTTCCTGCGCGAGCTGATCTCCAACGCGTCCGACGCACTGGACAAGCTGCGGCTGGAGTCCCTGCTCGACAAAGACCTCGACGTCGACACCTCCGACCTCCACATCACGCTCGACCCCGATGCCGAGGCCCGGACCCTCGTCGTGGCCGACAACGGCATCGGCATGACCCGCGACGAGGTCGTCGGCCTGATCGGCACGCTGGCCCGTTCGGGCACGGCCGAGTTGCGCCGGTCGCTCGCGGAGGCTCGCGCGAACGGGGTGTCCGACGCGGCGGCCGAGGAACTGATCGGTCAGTTCGGCATCGGCTTCTACTCGACGTTCATGGTCGCCGACAAGGTCACGCTGGTGACCCGTAAGGCGGGGGAGAGCACCGGCACCCGCTGGGAGTCGACCGGCGACGGAACCTACACGATCGACGACGTCCCCGACGCCCCGCAGGGCACCTCGGTCACGTTGGCGCTCAAGCCCGTCGACACCGAGGATCACCTCTACGACTATTCGGATCCGACCAAGCTCCGCCAGCTCGTGAAGCGGTACTCGGACTTCATCGCGTGGCCGATCCGGATGGACGTCGAGAAGACCGTTCCGGTGGAGACCCCCGACACCGAGGCCTCCGACGCCGACGACGCGGACGAGAAGAAAGCGCCGGAGACGAAGACGGTCGTCGAGGCCGAGACGATCAACTCGATGAAGGCGCTCTGGGCCAAGTCGCGCTCGGAGGTGACCGACGAGGAGTACCAGGAGTTCTACCGGCACGTCTCCCACGCCTGGGATGCGCCGCTGGAGACCATCACGCTGCAGGCCGAGGGCACCTTCGAGTACCAGGCGCTGCTGTTCATCCCGACGCAGCCACCGTTCGACCTGTTCATGCGCGACAGCAAGGTAGGCATCCACCTCTACGTCAAGCGCGTCTTCATCATGGACGACTGCGCCGAACTGATGCCGGAGTACCTGCGCTTCGTCAAGGGTGTCGTCGACGCGGCCGACCTGTCGCTGAACGTGTCCCGCGAGATCCTGCAACAGGACCGCCAGATCCGCGCGATCCGTC
Organism: Gordonia hongkongensis; assembly: GCF_023078355.1. Classification (NCBI taxonomy): domain Bacteria; kingdom Bacillati; phylum Actinomycetota; class Actinomycetes; order Mycobacteriales; family Gordoniaceae; genus Gordonia; species Gordonia hongkongensis. The sequence goes on along the minus strand of NZ_CP095552.1, from coordinate 2,979,754 downwards.
GCCGGCTCACCAAGAAGGTGATCTCGACGGTCACCGAGATGCGCGCCGGCCGGCCCGACGACTACCGCACGTTCTGGGATGCCTTCGGCCGGGTGTTCAAGGAAGGTCTGGTCAACGATCCGGACAACCGCGAGGCGCTCCTCAAGGCCTCGTCGTTCGCGACCACCCACTCCGAGGACGAACTGACCACACTCGCCGACTACATCGGCCGGATGAAGAGCGGTCAGGACACGATCTACTACATGACCGGCGAATCGCGTCAGCAGATCGTGAACTCGCCGCACATGGAAGCGTTCCGCGCCAAGGGAATCGAGGTTCTCGTCCTGTCCGATCCCGTCGACGAGATGTGGGTCTCGGCGGGTGCGGAGTTCGACGGCAAGTCGTTCCAGTCGATCGCCAAGGGCGCCGTCGACCTCGACGGTGACGACGAGGACGCCGACGATTCCGCCAAGGAGGAGCAGAACAAGACCTACGCCGACCTGCTGGGGTGGCTCACGAGCACCCTCTCCGACGACGTCAGTGAGACGCGACTCTCGTCGCGCCTCACCGAGTCGCCGGCGTGCCTGGTCGGTGACACGTTCTCGATGTCTCCGCAGCTGGAGAAGCTCTACCGGGCGTCCGGTCAGGAATTCCCCAAGTCCAAGCGGGCACTGGAGCTCAACCCTGATCACCCGCTCGTCGCCGCGCTGAACAAGGCCTACGGAGCCGGGGATCACGAACAACTGGTGCCGACGGCGAAGCTGCTGTACGGCATGGCCGTGATCGCCGAGGGCGGTGAGCTCGACGACCCGGCCGAGTTCGCGAAGCTGTTGGCCGGTCGGCTGACCGAATCGTTCGCGGCGAGCGGACCGTCGGCCGGTTCGGAGTCCTGATCGGTCTGTCCAGACCACGGGTACGCCGCACGTGAGCCGCCGAAGACGGATCGTCGTCTTCGGCGGCGTCGCGGCCGTCTTGGCAGTGGTGCTGGTCGCCGCGCTCGTCGTCGGGCTGGCCCGCGAGGACGAGCGGGCAGCCACCCCGTCCGAGGCGGTGCAGACCTATCTCGACGCGCTCGCCGATGCCGACGCCGACGCGGCTCTGGGTGTCATCGATCCGCGCCCCGACACCCGGTTCCTGTCCGACAACGTCCTGCGGGCTCAACGCGCCGCGGCGCCGCTGGGCGACATCGAGGTCCGGTCTGCTGCCGACGGTGCGCCGGAGGAGAACGTCCGGGCGAGATACCGGATGGGTGCCCGGGTCATCGACACCGAGATCCGGACCGTACGGGTCGCCGACGGCTGGGCCGTCGTCGACGGCGCGATCGCGGTCCGGATCGAGTCGCTACGGGTTGTGCAACCGACGTTCTTCGGCGGCGAGGTCGAGGAAGGGGACACGGTGCACGTTTTCCCCGGACCGCAGCGCTGGGGCTCCCGCGACACCGACTTCGTCGCGCGCGTCGCAGACGACGATCCTCCGACCGCGCCGAGAGGACCCATGTCCGTCCGCGTCGTCGGCGAACTGAGCGCCACCGGCGCCGGAGCCGTCAGCGACACGGTGTCGGCGCACCTGACCGCGTGTGCGGCGTCGACCCAGGCCGATGCGGGTCGGCAGGTCGCGGGCTGTACCCAACGGTTGTACCGCTCCGCGGTGGACGGCAGTGTGCGGTGGACGGCTCCGAAAGACCTGTCCGGGCTGCGCTATCTGCTCCGTGTTCCGGGTTCGGATGCGAGTGGGGACAGCAGCCGCGACGGGTCGGATCTGGGTGTCGTCGACGTCGTCGGCCCGGTGCGCTGGCGGGTGTCCTACACCCCCGAGTACGACGCGGACGGCCCCCGGGTGGAGACCGTCGACGAGCAGTACCTCGTGGGCCATGTCGACCTCACCGAGAGCAGTCCCGAGTTCGTCACCGACGGCTGACCCACCGACTTCCGACCAGGGGGGTCAGCGCGGTCGCAACCGGAACACCGGGATGCGGCGGTCGGTGCGCTTCTCGTACAGATCGAAGTTCGGCCACACCGCCCGCAGCGTCTGCCAGGCCGCGTCCCGCTCGGCGTCGACCAGTTCGGTGGGCACCGCCTCCGACACCTCACCGTGGACGATGATCTCGATCTCGTCGGCAGCGCGGAGGTTGAAGACCCATGCCGGCATCTTGGGACCGCCGAAGTAGGAGCCGGCGATCAACCAGTCCGACCCGTCCGGGACGGCCAGGAGTTGCGTCGTCCGGACCGCACCGCTCTTGCGGCCCGGGACCCGGATCGTGATGTTCGGCAGATCACCGATGTCGAGCAGGCTCAGCCGCTGTCCTGACACAGATTGAAGAACGCTGTCGCACTTGACGATCTGCGGGAGGAAGCGAGGCATCCAGGAGATCGACCCGATCTTCACCGCGAGTCCGCGCCGCACCTTCATGCGCCCAGTGTGTCACGGGGATTCGGCGAATCGACGTCGACTCCCCGGACCCGTGTCGAGTCTCCGCCGACGCCGTGACGGTTCGATGCCCTCCGGGCGGATGGGCACCGAGGTAGCGTTGCGGTCCGTGACGACCGGTGACAGCGTGACGCACATCTTGATCGACGGCGGCCAGACCGGCACCCGCGTGCGGATCGAGACGCCCGACGGTGGTTCCGACCACGACGCGCCCCCGATCCGAACCGACCGACCGGTCGTGGAGCAGATCGCCGCAACCGTGCGGGACATCCTTCGAACGGCGAAGGTGAGGTCGGGTCCCGACGGGTCGCCCGGCCCGGCGGTGGTCGCGGCCGGCGTGTCGGGACTGACCCCCGGCGCCTCCCGCCCCATCGATCTCCTCGCCGCGCTCGGCGACGCAGGCGTCGACTCCGTTGCACTCGCCCATGATTCGGTGACCGCGTATCTGGCCGCGAATCGTCACGAGTTCGGCGCGGTCACCGCGGTCGGGACAGGCGTGGTCACCCTCGGGGTCGGCCGGGGCGGTGTCTGCCGGGTGGACGGCTGGGGATACCTCTTCGGCGACGCCGGCAGTGCCTACTGGATCGGGCGGTCGGGCATCACCGCGGCACTGCGCGCCTTCGACGGCCGGGGGCCCGAGACGGCACTCCGCATGACCACCGAGCAGGAGTTCGGTCCGCTGGCCGAGCTGTACATGTCGGTGCAGGCCGACCCCGACCGCGTCGCACGCATCGCCGCGTTCGCCCGTGCGGTCGACGCCGCGTCGGAGGCCGGGGATGCGGTGGCACGACAGGTCATCGACGACGCCGCCGACGAACTGGCGACGTCGGCGATGACCGCGCTCGAACGCAGCGGCCGCGAGGCCGGCGAGCCAGCACGCGTGAGCTGGGTCGGCGGTGTGATGTCGGCCAGTGATCGACTCCGAAACCGGTTCGTCGACAACGTCTCTCGCCGAGCCCCCGAGGCGTCCGTGGAACCGCCGCACGGCCCGCCCTTCGACGGCGTCCGACTCCTCACCGATCTCGACGCCGCACACCCGCTGTCCGAGCACGTCTACCGTGCGACCTCTGCTCCCTGAGCCGAAAGAGGCGGTCTCCATTGCTCCCTGAGGTGCGAGGAGCGCAAGCGACGAGCCACGAAGGGTTGGCGACGCATCCCACCAGGACCCTTCGTGACGGCCTCCGCAAGCTCCGGCCTCCTCAGGGAGCAGTGGTTGGGCTCGCTCCGAGCACAACGGGTTCTTTGGTAGTCAAGACGGCCGCCGGGCCGAGCGAGCGACGAAGGAGCGCGTCGAGGTCGACGAGCCTCGAAGCTCAGGGCGGCTCAGCGACCCTTGAACTCGGGTTTGCGCTTCTCGAAGACGGCGGTGATGGCCTCGGTGAGGTCCTCGCTGGGCAGGAACGCGGAGTTCCACGCGGCGACGTAGCGGAGGCTGTCGTGGACGGCGGCGCTGCGCGAATGGTCGAGAACGGACTTGATGCCGTGGACCACGAGCGGCGGGTTGTCGGCGATCTCGCGGGCGGTCGAGCGGGCGAGCTCGAGCACGGCGGTCTGATCGTCGGCGACGTCGTTGACCAGACCGATCTTCTCGGCGCGGGCGGCGTCGATGTCCTTGCCGGTCAGCGCCAGCTCCCGCATGTGACCGTCGCCGATGATGAACGGCAGGCGCGCGAGTGTGCCCACATCGGCGACCATCCCGACCTTCACCTCACGCACGCTGAACTTGGCGTCGGCGCTGGCGTAGCGCACATCGGCCGCGCAGATCAGGTCCACACCGCCACCGATGCACCAGCCGGACACGGCTGCGACCACCGGCTTGCGACAGTCGGCGACCGCGGTGATGCCGGCCTGGAGTGTGCGGAGCGAGTCGAGGAATTCGGTGCGCGGCGCCGCTTTCGCGTCCCCGGCGAGGACGGCCGACAGCGTCCCGCCCATCGCGACGAGGTCGAGGCCGTAGGAGAAGTTCTTGCCCGACCCCGTCAGCACCACCGCGCGCACTTCCGGATCGGTGTCGAGGTGCCCGAACAGCTCCGGGAGTTCCTGCCAGAAGTCCGGTCCCATGGCATTGCCCTTGCCCGGGCCGATGAGGGTGACCTCGGCGATGTGGTCGGAGACGGTGACGTCGAACGCGGTCCAGGCGCGGTCGTTCCAGGCGTGGTCTGTCATGCGAGGGAGCCTACTCGGCGGTCAGAACCGGCCGTGTCCGGATCCGCCGACGGCAACCGACGGCGACCGGTCGGGGCGAGAGCGGTGCGTCGACCCTGTTAGATGGGCACATGAGCGGATACATCCAGGAGGACATCGACCCGGACGAACTCGCGCACCGGACCGAACTCGCGTCCGCCATCGCGGGCAGCGTCCGGGACTTGATCGATGCGACGGTGCGCACCGAGGTCGGTGAGACAGACATCGCGGAGGCGAGGCGGCTCATCGCCGCCGCCACCGAGATCCTCCGGAAGGACCAGCTGCCGGGCCCGTTCGGCATCCGATTCAACTCCGACGGCACCAAACGGTCCTGGGGCAATGCCGTTCTGGGGCGGCGGAACCCGATCGCACCGCCGGTCGAGCTCCATCACGAATCCGAGTACAGCTGGCTCGAGGTCGCACTCGGTCCCCAGTACGAGGGTCCGGCCGGACTCGTCCACGGCGGCGTGCTCGCGCTCGTCTTCGACCAGCTGCTGGGTTCGACCGCGGAGTTCCAGGGTGTGCCTGGGATGACCGGCACCCTCACCGTCCGGTATCGGCGCGGTACGCCGCTCGGGGTGATCCGCGGCGAGGCACGCGTCGATCGGGTCGAGGGTGTGAAGACGTTCGTCACAGGGACGATCTCGGTCGACGGCCAGCTCACGGCCGAGTCCGAGGGCATCTTCATCCTGCCGCGGTGGGCTCGCGGTGAGGTGCCCGACGCCATGCGGAACTCGGTCGGCGAGGGCTGAACGCCCCGGGCCGGCCCGTCGCCCGATGACTGGTCAGACCTCCGCGTGAGTCGACCGCGGCCCGACAGGCGAGTAGCGCGCACACAGGAACGCGCCGTTGCGTGCGAAGTCCTGCAACTCGAAGTCGTAGGCGCGCGGGAAGAGTGGTCGGCCCGACCCCAAGGTGACGGGCGCGATCGACACGATGACGTCGTCGAGCATTCCGGCTTCGGCGAACTGCGCGGCGAGGTCGCCGCCGCCCACGACCCAGACGTGGCGGTCGCCCGCTGCGTCGACCAGACGGTCACGGAGGTCTCCGGGGCTCCCGGCGACCACCGAGATGGTGTCCGACACCGGCGTCAGTGACTGATGGGTGAAGACGAACGTCGGTATGTCGTATGGCCACGGCTTCCCGTCGGAGACCTCGTGGTCGAGGATCCACCGGTAGGTCGTCGCGCCCATCACGGCGACACCGACCTGCCGGAAGAAGTCGTCGTAGTTCATCGGCCCGCCCTCCTCGAGCGGCTGGCTGAGCAGCCAGTCGAGGTTGTCCCGGTCGTCGGCGAGGAAGCCGTCGAGGGTCGTTGCCGTGTAGTAGCGGAATGCCATCAGAATCCTCCGGAGTGTTTGCGGTGCCACATGATCGGGTCGGGATCGAGAGTCGGGGCGGTGACGTCGACGCCGGAGTCCCGCAGCATCCAGCGGGCGACGAGCCGACGATGTGCGGAGAACGTCAACACGTGCGCAACGATCTGGGAGAGCAGGAACGATTCGGGTGGGTCGCACAAGGCGTCGATCACGCGGTCCTGCCACGCGCCGCGTCGGTCGATGTCACGGATCAGGGCGAGCCAGCGCGGTGCAATGTCGCGATGCAACTCGATGAGGTCGGTCAGTTGGGTCGGTGCGGCCGGCGGCAGGTCGGCTCCCTCGATCGTCGACAACCAGGGGAGTTTGTCGCCGACCAGATGGGAAATGACTTCTGCGAGAGACTCTTCCGGTCCACTCCAGGACAGCAGCTGGTTACCCGCGAGACGCGGCGCGGTCCACGACGCGGCGTCGAGCCCCTTCGCGGCGTCGAGGAGCGCCTCGATGTCGTCGAGGTCGTGGCGAATCATGAGCATCACCACATTGCCCGCATCCTCGGTCGTGGGTGAGCCGCTGTCGACGTACAGCGCAGTGGGCGAGTGGAAGTGGATGCCGTTCGGCGCCGGCAGCCAGTGGCTGTGCTCTCCCACCGCACCCATGCGGCCGGGACTGTGTCCGAAGGCGCGGCTGAAAGCACGCGAGAAGCCGTCGACGGACGAGTACCCGGACTCGAAGGCCACATCGGTCACCGACTGTCCCCGCTGGAGGAGCCACGCCGCACGTTCGAGGAGGACGCGGCGCCGCAGGGCCACCGGTGCCTCGCCGGCACCGCGCCGGACCTGCCGGGTGAAGTGGAACGGCGACGCGTAGGCGCCCGAGGCCATGTCGTCGAGCGAGGTGTTGTCCTCGGACAGCACCGCGTCGAGAAGCTGCCGGAGACGGTCACGGTCGGTAGAGGTCACCCTCTGAGTATGGAACCGCGAAAGCCGTTCCCGCCCGACCGAAATTGCTCCACCGGGCGGCGGTGCCGATCAGTCCCTCGTCAGCAGGGGGATCAGACGTTCGGTCTTGGCCTCGGTCCAGCCCGGCGGCTGCAGGATCTTGGCCCAGGCTGCCGGGATCGCGGACATGTAGTTGTGTCCGTGGCCGTCGGGGACTCCGACTGACACCGCCATGTCGGCGCTGACCTGCAAGAAGGTCACGAACGGGATCCACCGCATCGCCGACAGCACGTCGCGTCCGGGTTCCTCCTCGAGCCAGTCCGGCTCGCGGAGGATCAGTCGCGGGTTCCACCACGAGATCGGATCGGAGGCGTGCTGCAGATACACCGCGCGACCCGACGGCGACGTCCACTCGGTGGTCGGCTTGTCGAGGTCGGGTGCGTCGGCGATGAATCGGACCTGTCGTCCGTCGTCGTAGGTGGGCAACACTTCCGGCGTCCCGTCGTCGCGTGACCCGGTCGTGTCCACCCACAGTTTGTTGTTGAAGGTCGGTCCGCTGAACAACGCACCGTCGGTTCGCGCGCTCAGCGCCGGGATGGTCCCGAACGCCGACTCGGCCGCGAACGAGCCGAGGCTCTCGCCGAAGACGACGAGCTTGGGGCGTTGGGCCTCAGGTACCTCGCGCACCCGTTCCGAGACCGCCTCGAAGAGCGCCTGCCCGGCCTGCCGCGCGCGTTCCTTGTCGACGAGGAACGACAACCAGCTCGGCAGGTACGAGTACTGCATGCTCACCGTCGCCGTGTCGCCGTTGTACATGTACTCGAGCGAGTCCACCGTCGCCTGGTTGATCCACCCGGTGCCGGTGGTGGAGGCGACCGCGATGAGTTTGCGCTGCAACCCGCCGGCGCGGACGAGTTCCTCTGCGGCGAGTTCGGCATTGGCACGCAGATCTGTACCCGAGCCGAGCCCGACGTAGGCGCGGATCGGTTCCATGGCGGGGGACCCGTTGAACGCGCTCAGCTCTTCCACGGTGGGCGACACCGAGATGAAGATCCGGCCTTGACGCCCGAGCGAATCCCAGGTCACCAGCGAGCCCGGACCGCCCGAGCGCTGCGGGGTGGTCGGCGGACTGGAGTCCGCGGTCGTCTCGTCGTTGACCGCGGCGAACGACGAGTTCAGCGCCTGCATACCGTAGTTGGCGACGACGCCGTTGAGGACCAGCACCGTGATGATGATCCCGATGGTCGCCGCGGCGAAGGCCGAGATACGCGGCGGCGCCACGCGATTGAGTTTCCGGACGAGCCACTTCACCCCGTCGCCCCACGCCTGCCCGATGGTCATCAGCAGGGCGAAGACCACCACGGCGATGAGCAGGATCTGCGGGTAGGCCGTCCAGGACAGGAGGTCGACCCCCATCATCGTCCGGACCTGGTCCTGCCACCGCTGGAACGCGACCAGCATGACGACGGTGCCCGCGATCGCGGCCAGGCCCAGCGCCGCCCAGAGTCGGCGCATCGGCGCGGGCCAGGGTTCCTCCCGGGAGATCATGTAACGGATCAGCCAGGACACCAGCACACCGAGGCCGTACCCGACCGCGGCCGAGGCCCCGCTCACGATGCCCTGGAACAGCGGCCCGCGCGGCAGGAGCGACGGCGTCACCGACAGCCACAGAAAGACGAGCGCGACCGTCAACCCGACGCAGGAATACCGGTGGAGCCGCCGCCGCCACCACCACGACGGCTTCTGTCCTTCTGCCGGGCCGGTGGCGCCGGACTGCTCCGGAACCGATGCTTCGTCCGGTTCCGGAGCGGCAGGTGGTTGCGAGGTGGGCGTGGTCGACGACACGTGGGTTCCTCTTTTCTCGAGAACCCGGAAACCGTAACACCGATCGCGGTGTGGCAGCGGCGCTTACGGCGACCGTGACCGTGGTGCCATCCAGCGGCGTCCGTTACTTGACCTCGGACCGCAGAATCCGTAGCACCCCGAACGCCAGGGGCAGCCCGATCCAGATCACTGCCGAGACGAGCATCCTCGTCCATTCGCCCCCGGTCGCCCAGTCGCCCTCTTGAAAGGGCACGTTCGTCAGGCCGGTGTCCACCCACTGGCCGAGATTGTCCTTGAACCACGGGACCAGCTGGCTGACCACGGTCAGAGCGGTGGGCAGCGCGAAGTAGGCGACGATCGCGCCCGGGGTGTTCAGGATCAGGGCGGCGAAGCCGAAACCGAGCAGCAAGCCGAAGGTCTGCGAGACAAACGAATTCACGAACCCGGCGAGCGTGAGGTCCCAGGAGCCGGCGGGATCGGGGAACGCCAGACCGGCGATTCCGTTGCCGATGACGCCGAGGATGAGCGCGACCGCGACCGCCGCGACGGCGGTGAGGAGCGCCGCCACCAGCTTCGCTCCGACGACGCGCTGCCGTCGGGGTTCGAGGGTGAATGTCGTCAGCGCGGTGCGTTGGCTCCATTCCCCGGTCACGAGCAGGATCGCGAGGATGGGCAGGATGATGGCGGTCGGGATGTTCATCATCCCGAAGAACTGTCCGAGGTTGAGGTTCTCGGGGCTGTTGCGGTTCGCGATGAGCATCGCGATCACGACGATCGCCGCGATGACTCCGATCGAGGCGGTCAGCCAGAAACCCGCACGCGTGTCGACGAGCTTGCGCAGTTCGACGCGGACGAGTCGGGAGAACGGGATTCCGGGGCGCTCGACGTCGATCACGTCGGTGTGCGGCACGGGGGTGCCGAAGTCGGCGAGGGTCATCGAGCTGCTCCTTCGAGTGTGGTGTGTTCACGCTGGGTGTCCGCGGTCAGCTGCAGGAACATCGCCTCGAGCTGGGCGCCGTCCGCGGGCCGCAGCTCGGTGAGGACGACGCCGACGGCGGCCGCGGCGCGGCCCACGTCGACGGGGTCGGCCTCGACATCGAGTCCGCCGGAGGCGTTGCGCTGCACGGTGATCCCGGCTGCGTTCAGCGCCTCGCCGAGGGTCGCGTCGTCGAGTGATCGGACGTGTGTCCCGGCGCCGGCGAGCAGTTCGTCTTTGGTGCCCTGGGCCACGATCCGGCCGTTGCCGATCACGACGATGTCGTCGGCGACGATCTCGATCTCGTGCAACAGGTGCGACGACAGCAGCACCGTGCCGCCGCGATCGGCGTACCCGCGCAGCAGGGTTCGCATCCAGTGGATGCCCGCCGGGTCCAGTCCGTTGGCCGGTTCGTCGAGGATCAGGATCTTCGGGTCCCCGAGTAGGGCTGCGGCGATACCGAGACGCTGGCGCATGCCGAGGGAGTAGTTGCGCACTCGTCGCCCGGCCTCCTCCGGGGTGAGGCTGACCAGTTCGAGCATCTCGTCGACGCGGTCGTGGCCGATGCCCATCGTCATCGCCGACAGTCGCAGGACCTCCGCGCCCGTCCGGCCGGCGTGCTGAGCCGAGGCGTCCAGGAGGATGCCGACCTGCGTGCCGGGATTCGGGATGGACCGGTAGTCGACGCCGTAGAGTTGCGCCACCCCCGACGTCGGCGGCGTCAGCCCGGCGATGATCCGCATCGTCGTCGACTTCCCGGCGCCGTTGGGGCCCAGGAATCCGGTCACCTGCCCGGGGCGGCAGGTGAAGGACACGTCGTCGACTGCGACGTAGTCGCCGTAGCGTTTCGTCAGATTCTTCACTGTGATCATGTCGTCCATCGTGTCGTTCCCGCACGGCGCGCACATCGGACCTCCGGACAGCGTCGTATCGACCGAAAGTCGTAGGGGTCGACACCCACCGGGAGGACGCGGGCACCACCGGCGCCCGACTACGGTGACGGTTGTGCGTCCTGAGCAGTACCAACCACCGTTGACGTGGGCCGGCCGATTGTGGCGGCTCGCGGTGATGCTCTGCGTCTCGGCCGGCACCTTCGCCACCCGTGCGTCGTACCTGTGGGACGAGGCCCGGTGGTGGTTCGTCGCCGACCTCGCACTCGGGGTGCTCTCCTACATCGTCATCTGGTGGCGCCGAAGCCATCCCGTACCGGTCACGACGTTCACGAACATCGTGACCATCGTGTCGTCGTCGTCTCTCGGACCGGGCATTCTCGCCATGGTGTCCCTGTCGACCCGGCGTCGGTGGCGCGAGATCATCCCGCAGGCGGTGTTGTCCGTTGTCGCGGGGATCATCGCCCTCGCCTTCTTCGCCACTCCGACCGAGGCGAACGATCCCGTCATCATCAGTTACTCGGTCACGGTGGTCGCGACGGCGGCGATGGTCGCGTGGGGTCTCTACATCGGTTCGCGGCGTGAGCTTCTCGCCAGCTGGCAGGCGCGCGCGCTGGCCTCCGAGGCCGAACAGCAGGCGAAGGTGATGCAGGCGCGTTCGCTCGAACGGGCGCGGATCGCACGCGAGATGCACGACATCCTCGCGCATCGGATCTCGGCGATGAGCATGTACGCGGGCGCATTGGCCTACCGTTCGGACCTGTCCGGAGAGCAGATCCGCGAGACGGCGCAGACCATCCAGGAGACCTCGCACCTGGCGTTGACCGAGCTGCGGGAGGTGCTCGGGGTTCTGCGGGAGGGGCCCGGCGACGCCGCGCCCGAGGAACCGCAAGGGGTTCCGGACCTGGCCGCGCTGATCGAGGAGGCGCGCCGGCTGGGGATGCGTGTGGACAGCCGATGCGACATCGATGTCGATTCGCTGGGCCCGGCGATCTCACGCACGCTGTATCGGTGTGTGCAGGAGGCCTTGACCAATGCGCGGCGTCATGCGCCGAGCGCGCCGGTGACCATGCACATCCGGGGCGGACCCGAGCACGGTGTGGACCTGCTCGTCGAGAACCCGCTACCGCTGACAGCGGGTTCGACCGGTCCCACACCAGGATTCGGACTCGTCGGCCTGGCCGAGCGGGTCGGGTTGCACGGCGGCAGGCAGTCGGTGACCGTGAGCGAGGACAAACGGTTCCTGTTGCACGTCTGGTTACCGTGGCAGTCATGACCGCCCGCATCATGATCGTCGACGACGACCCCCTCGTCCGTTCCGGACTCCGGCTTCTCCTAGGCGGTGATCCCGGCCTCGACATCGTCGCCGAGGCGGGCAACGGGCAGGAGGCTCTCGACTCCCATGCCGCGGCACCCGTGGATCTCGTCCTCATGGATCTGCGGATGCCGGTCCTCGACGGGATCGCGGCCACCGGCCGCTTCAAGGCACTGGCCTCACCACCCGCGATCATCGTGCTCACGACCTTCGACGCCGACGACTACGTCGTCCGCGCACTCGCGATGGGTGCCGACGGATTCCTGCTCAAGGACACGCCACCCGTCGAGATCGTCGCGGCCATCCACCAGGTGCTCGACGGTCGACCGGCCCTGAGTCCCTCGGTGACCGCCGCGTTGATCAAGCAGGTCGTCACCAGCGGCGGTCACCGAACCTCGTCCGCGGTCGAACGTGTCGACCGACTCACCGCACGCGAGCGTGATGTGGCCGTCGAGCTCGCCCGTGGGGCGTCGAACGCCGAGATCGCTGAACGGCTCTACATGAGCCTTGCGACGGTCAAGGCGCACATCTCGCACATCTTCACCAAACTCGACGCGGGCAACCGAGTCCAGGTCGCGATCCTGATGCACGACGCCGGGATGGTGTGACGTCGACACACCCACCCCTTTTTCGTGAACCCACCCGGTCCGAGCGTGGTGCGTTTACGGAAAAGGGGTGGGTTTGCGAATTCCGTGGGCGCGGAGCCGCCTACCCGCCGGTTGAGCCTGTCGAAACCCCCGGGCCCGTCACCAGCGGAAGGTCGAGTGTGGTGCGAAGTCCCGCGGGCCCGTCGACCACCGCGGGAATGGCGTTCACGATCCGGCCGGCCGCGGCGACGATGGCGGCGTGGTTGTGGTCACCCTTGCGGCTCGTCGGCATGATGTCGACGGTGTACGACGGTTCGCCGGTGATCTCGACGCGGTAGCACCCGCCGGGCTGAGCCGGCTGCGCCCAGTCCGGCCGCAGGTCACCTCGAAGCCGCGTCACGTGCTCGATGACGATCACGGGTTCCCCGGCCACCTTGCCGATGATCTCGAAACGCACGGCCGCGCGGGTGCCCGCAGCGATGTGACCGGCCGCGATGTCGAAATCCTCCGGCGCAGGCTCGCTTTCGGAGATCTCCTCGATGTCGTCGACGGTGACGCCGAGACCGGCGGCCAGTTGCCGGATCGTCGTTCCCCATGCCAACCCCAGTACCCCCGGCAGGAACAGCATGGGGGTCTCGTCGAGCGGTTTGCCGAAGCCCATGACGTCGAACATGACGGTCGCCCCGTCATAGGTCGCGTAGTCGGCGATCTCCATGCAGCGCACCTGCTCGATGTGCTGGCAGGTGCCCGCGAAGACGAACGGAATGAGGTCGTTGGCGAATCCGGGATCGACGCCGGTCACGAACAGGCTGGCGCCGCTGCCCGCGGTGGTTTCGTCGATCTTGGCGATCGCCTTCGCGGGCATGACGTCCCAGGGGTACTGGAGCGTGTTCGGGGAGGACCCGACGACGTCGATCCCGGCGACGAGGATGCGCAGCACATCGTCGAAGGCCTCGACGGGACGCGTGTCACCCATGGCGCAGTACACGACACAGTCCGGCTTCGTCGCGATCACCTCGTCGAGGTCGCCCACCGCCAGGACTCCGGTGGGTGTCTCCAGCCCGGCGAGCGTCGCGGCGTCGACACCGACTTTTTCAGGGGTGGACACGCAGACGGCCACGAGTTCGAACCGCGGGTCCTCGATCAGCTGGGTGAGGCACAACCGGCCGACGTTGCCGGTTCCGACGAGAGCTACCCGGAAGGACATGGCGTGGAACTCCTTATGTTCGATCGGCGCCGGTGGGGCGTGGTGTACACCTGTCCGGACGTTTGTCTGTTCAGTAGACCATTTTTCGGTGGAACCTGTTCTATTTTCGCGCTCGTCGCGGTAGCGTTGCCGCCCATGGGACGCGTAGACGACAAGGTTGCAGTGATCACCGGTGGTTCGCGGGGCATGGGCGCCGAGCACGCCCGGGCCCTCGTGGCCGAGGGGGCGAAGGTGGTGATCGGCGACATCCTCGACGACGAGGGCAAGGCGCTGGCCGCCGAACTGGGGGACGCGGCGCGCTACGTCCACCTCGATGTCACCTCGCCCGAGGACTGGCAGACGACGGTGTCCACCGCGGTAGACGAGTTCGGCAAGGTCAACGTCCTGGTGAACAATGCCGGCATCGTGAACGGTTCGACGATCCAGAAGTTCCGGCTGGACAAGTGGAAGCAGATCCTGGACGTGAACCTGACGGGCACGTTCCTCGGAATCCAGGCGGTCGCGGACCTGATGATCGACGCCGGCGGTGGCTCGATCATCAACGTCTCGTCGGTGGAGGGCCTGCGCGGAAGTCCCTGGGCGCACGGCTATGTCGCGAGCAAGTGGGGCGTGCGTGGTCTGGCGAAATCGGTTGCGCTCGAACTGGCTCCGCACAACGTGCGGGTGAACTCCATCCACCCGGGTCTCATCCGGACGCCGATGACCGAGGGGATCCCCGACGACATGGTGACCGTGCCGATGGGCCGGGCCGCGGAGTCACGCGAGGTGTCGACCTTCGTGGTGTTCCTGGCCAGCGACGAGTCCTCGTACGCGACCGGTGCCGAGTTCGTGATGGACGGCGGCCTCAGCGCCGACGTGCCACACAAGTGAACGCCCACACCAGGACGACCATCCCGATCAGTTCGACGAGTGTCTGCGTGATCACCGTCGCCGCGGCCAGTTCCGCCCCGACCGGCAGCGCCAGCGCGAGTGGCAGGACGACGAGCGAGTTGCGGGTGGCTCCGGAGAAGACGACCGCCGTCGACGGCTCCGGGGCCAGGCGGAACATGTGTGCCACCGCGACACCGGCCGCCACCATGATCGCGAGGAACGCGGCGTAGACCGGGATCACCCCGGCGATGTCGGCAAAACGCGAACCGACGAGAGGTACCTGGGAACTCACGGCGACGAAGAGTACGGCCACCATGAGCGGGACCATCGTCTTCGTGGCGCCGGCCGAGGTTCGACGACCCGCCTCGGACCGGTCCGCCCACGCCTGGGTCAGCCACGCGAGTGCCAGCGGGCAGAGGATGAGGACCGCGAACGCCCAGAGGAACGGCTCCGGTTCGATCACCGACCGTCCGTCACCGAGCAGCAGCACCAAGTACAGCGGTGTCAGCAGCATCTGGGCAAGGAGCAGCAGCGGCGTCGCGGCAAGGAGTCGTCGGGCGTCCCCGCCGCCGAGTCCGGCGAATACGACGACGTAGTCGACGCACGGACACAACAGCACCAATAGCGCGCCGAGACGGATCGCGTCGTCGGCGGGCAGCGCTGAGGACAACACGGCCACCAGAAGAGGCGCCACGACGAAGTTCAGGAACAGCACCGCGACCAGGAACCGCCGGTCCCGCAGCGATTCCAGGAGATCGGACCGGCGGATCTGCAGAAAGGTGACATAGAGCAGCGCGGCGAGCAGCGGCGTGATCGCCGACTCGAGGCCCTCGGCGGGACCGGGTGCGGCCAGTCCCGCACACAGTCCGGCGACTATCGCGCCGAGGTAGAGGGCGACCTGGTGACGTTCGAGGCGGTCGACGACAGTCGCGGGTCTTGGCACCGAATCATTCTGCGACACCGCGGCCGCGTTCACCGACACCGCCATGGCGCGGTACGGCAGACTCGACCGGGTGATCACCCCGTCCCGGCGCACCGACGTCGCGCTACTGGTCGTGGTGATCGTGTTCCTCGTCGCGGTGAACATCGGTGCGCATCTCGCGGACGGCCCGCTGTCGGTGGCGATCGTCCCGGTTGCCGCCGTCGTGGCCGTGGGCATCGCCCGCCTCGCCGGCCTCGCCTGGCGGGACCTCGGCCTGAGCCGTGCGGAACTGCGCGCCGGCATCCCGGTCGCCGTGGCCGCGGTCCTCGTGGTCGCGGCCGTGGTCTCGACAGCGGTCGCGATCCCGGCGACGCGTGAGTTCTTCCTGTCCGACCGCTACGACGATACCTCCGAGGCCCTCCTGGCGGCGTTCGTGATCATTCCGCTGCAGACCGTTCTCCCGGAGGAGGTCTTGTTCCGCGGTGTGCTGCAAGGGGTTCTGGGCCGGTTGTTCACCCCGTTGACGACGCTGGTCGTCGGTGCGATCGCCTTCGGTCTGTGGCACATCCTGTCCTCGACCGGTCTCACCGCGGGCAACGAAGGCCTGAGCGGCGTGCTGGGTGCCGGGACGGTTGCACAGATCGCCGGCATCACAGGCGCGGTCGTGGCAACCGGGGCCGCGGGTTTCGTGCTCGGGTGGTTGCGGCAACGCACCACGAGCCTCCTCGCACCGATCGCCTTGCACTGGGCACTGAACGCCACCGGGGCGATCGGTGCCGCGGTGGCCTGGCAGGTGTCGTAGACCGAACACCGCTGGTATGCGCGCAGCAGCACCACGAACCATGCTCCCTAATCCGAAAGAAGCCCATAACCCCTGCTCCCTGAGGTGTGAGGAGCGCAAGCGACGAGCCTCGAAGGGCCTGGTGAGACGTGTTGCTACACCCTTCGTGGCTCGCTTCGCTCGCACCTCAGGGAGCAGGGTTCCTTCCTGCTCCTCGAGATCACGCGGTTCCGAAGATGCGATCGCCGGCGTCACCGAGTCCGGGGCGGATGAAGCCGTTGTCGTCGAGTTCGCGGTCGACCGCCGCGGTGAAGATCGGCACGTCGGGGTGTGAGCGATGCAGGACCTCGATGCCCTCCGGGCAGGCGAGCAGGCAGACGAACTTGATGGACTTCGGACCGTACTCCCTTATCCGGTCGATCGCGGCGACCGCCGAATGCCCGGTCGCCAGAAGCGGATCTACGATCACGACATCACGCTCGGACAGCTCCGACGGCATCTTGAAGTAGTACTCGACGACGACCATGGTCTTCGGGTCGCGGTAGAGGCCGATGTGTCCGACGCGCGCGCCGGGAACCACGGTCAGCATGCCGTCGGCGATACCGGCGCCGGCCCGCAGGACCGCGGCGAACACCAGCTTCTTGCCGTCGATGACCCGGGCGGTGGTGGTCTCGAGCGGTGTGTCGATGGTGATCTCGTGCATCGGGATGTCACGCAGGACGTCGTACGCCATCAGGATCGAGATCTCGTCGAGCAGACGGCGGAAGTCGTTGGTCGACGTCTCCTTGCGACGCATCAGGGTCAGTTTGTGTTGGACCAGCGGATGGTCGATGACGGCGACGCTGCCCATGGGTTCCTCTCGGTCGCTGGTCGGCTCAGAAAACAGTGCCGGTACTGCGTATCGTCAACGGCGGCAACCCATCGCGAAGTCGGCTCGCGAGCACGCGGCCGGCCGCCCACGTGCCACCCTCGAGCACGCAGGCCAGGGGCATCGAGGCTGCATCGGCGTCGAGGCGGTCGCGTACGAGGTCGGCGATCTCGTCGAGAAGGGCGACGGTGAGCGCCCGCCATTCGACGACGAGCTCGTCGCCGACCTCCCACTCCCGGTCCGCCCAGGCCTCCTCATGCAGCGCGAGCACACCCGAGTCGAGGAGAAGGCCACCGTTGCGGTATTCGGGGAGGCCGGTCAGCTCGTCGAGTCCGGTCACCTGGACACCGGCCCAGCGGAACGGTTCGAGAAGCGAATAGGTCAGCCACTGGGACAGTTTGTGGAACGGCACCCAGCCGGCGGTGAGGCCCGGGCCGACGACGGCGTCGTGATGCCAGCAGTCGCCCAGTGGGTGGGTGTCGATCGTGTTGTCCGACGGCCAGATCGGGCCCAGATACTCGAGTACCCCGCTCAGGATGTCGACCGCGGGCACCTCCGCACGACCACCGCGGGTGAGGTGATCGAACAGGCCGCCCGGCCGGGCGTCCGGACCGAAGATCTCGGGGCGGCTCGACAACACCTCGCCCAGGCGGCGCAGGAGATCGACCCGCCCGGGCAGGCCTGTGAGCGGGTTGTCGGGACCCACCTGGAAGGCCGCGCCGAGAGTGTCCGCCGTGACGCGGCCCAGACCGGTGGCGTCGACCCGCAGGGGATCGGCCGGGTCGCTCGAGAACACCCCCTCGCAGAACGCCACCCAGCTCGCGACGCCGAGCCCCTCGGACCGGGTGAGAACCAGGTCGCTCGACCGTTCCCGAAACGACCACTCGGGTCCCGCGCCGGCATCGAGGAGGACGCTGACCAGCACGACGTCGATGAGCGCGCGGGTTCGCTCCGCCGAGCCGGCCGGGGGCAAGGCGGCGTCGAGAGCGCCGAGGCGGTCGATACCGCCTGCCTCGAAATGTCGCCACCTGCTGTGAAAAGGGATGTCTCCGTCGGGATATCGCAACCGAGTCGTTTCCACGACGATGTCAGCTGCCGCGTCCCGCGCATCGTCGTGGACGATGAACCACGACGATTCGCCGGCCCGCGCCCGTTCGAGGAGTTGTCGCGACCGGCTCCGGACGGTGGCGGTGGAGCGCAGCAGCCGGGCGGCCTGTGAGGCGGAGAGTTCCACCTCTGGTGCTCCGGTCATCACAACCCCCGGCCCTTGACCTGACGCAGCTGTTCGGCATCGGGCACGGGTCCGGGCGTGAAGTAACCGGCAGCCATTTTCGCGTCGATCTCGACGCGGGCGTCGGCGGGGATCAGTTCGTCGGGGATGTTGACCCGTTCGCCGACCTCGATACCCGAGCCGGTGATGGCGTCGTACTTCATGTTCGACATCGACACCAGGTGATGGATCCTGGTGATCCCGAACCAGTGCAGGACGTCGGGCATGAGCTCCTGGAACCGCATGTCCTGTACGCCCGCAACGCATTCGGTGCGGGCGAAGTACTGGTCCGCGGTGTCACCGCCGAGTTGGCGTTTACGGGCGTTGTACACCAGGAACTTGGTGACCTCGCCGAGGGCGCGTCCCTCTTTGCGGGAGTAGGCGACCAAGCCGACGCCGCCGCGCTGGGTGCCGCGGACGCACTCCTCGATTGCATGCGTCAGATATGGGCGGCACGTACAGATGTCGGAGCCGAACACGTCGGAGCCGTTGCACTCGTCGTGCACCCGTGCGGTGAGTTCCACCGAGGGGTCGGCGAGGTCGCGGGCGTTGCCGAAGATGTAGACCGTCTGCCCGCCGATCGGCGGGAGGAACACCTCGAGATCCGACCGCGTGACGAGTTCGGGATACATGCCGCCGGTCTCCTCGAACAACACCCGGCGCAGCTCGGCCTCGGAGCAGCCGAACCGCTCGGCGACGCCGGGAAGATGCCACACCGGTTCCACGGCCGCCTTGGTGACCAGAGCCGCGCCACTCGGCAGCAGAACCTCACCGTCGGGGACCAGACGGCCCTTCTCGATCGCCTCGGCGATCTCGGGAAGGATGACGTGCGCCTTGGTCACCGCGATGGTCGGCCGGATGTCGTAACCGCGAGCGATCTCGTCGGGGAAACTCTCGGCGACTGTCGCACCCCAAGGATCCAGCGAGACGATCGCGCGCGGATCGCCCCACTGTGGATACGGTCCGATGTGGTCGGTGGGCGAGGTGTTGGTGAGATCGGCTCGGTGCTCTCGTGCAAGGGCGCCGGCGGCGACGGCCAGTGCGCGATAGACGCTGTAGGAGCCGCTGTGGGTGCCGATGACATTGCGATGCGCACGTGTGCCCGTCGTCCCGATGACGGGACCGCGTTCCGCCGCGGTGGCCGCCCCCCAGTGGATGGGCAGAGCGTCGACCCCGCCGCTGTGTGAGGTCAGTCGGATATGGCCCAGGGACCTGTGTTCGCCGGACATCGTCGTCGTCCTCACCTTCGTCTCGAGGCGGTCACCCGCCACGGAGGGAAAGCGCCAGCATAGTTCCGGAAGTCCCTGTGCGCCGGGTGATGCGAAACGCCACGGCGGCGGCACCCCACGAAGGGTGCCGCCGCCGCATCTGATCGGTTCGACGATGAACCGATTTGCTCAGAGTTCGAACCGGTCCAGGTTCATCACCTTGTCCCAGGCCGCGACGAAGTCGTTCACGAACTTCTCCGCTGCGTCGTCGGCTGCATAGACCTCGGCCAGGGCGCGCAACTGTGAGTTCGACGTGAACGCCAGATCGGCGCGAGTGCCGGTCCAGGTCTGCTCGCCGGTGGCGCGATCGCGCCCGACGTACAGGTTCTCGTCTTCCGACGCCGACCAGGCTGTCGACATGTCCAGCAGATTCACGAAGAAGTCGTTCGTGAGGACGCCGGGACGGTCGGTCAGGACGCCGGCCGCCGAGCCGCCGAAGTTGTTGCCCAGCACCCGGAGGCCACCCACCAGCACCGTCATCTCGGGGGCGCTGAGGGTCAGCAGCGATGCCTTGTCGACGAGGGTGAACTCGGCCGGAAGGCCACTGGTCTTGCCGACGTAGTTGCGGAACCCGTCGGCGGTGGGCTCGAGATGTGCCATCGAATCGGCGTCCGTCTCGTCCTGGGTGGCGTCGGTACGTCCAGGGGTGAACGGTACCGTGATCTCGACTCCGGCATCCCGCGCCGCCTTCTCGACTGCTGCCGTGCCGCCGAGGACCACGAGGTCGGCGAAGGAGACCTTCGCGCCGGCCTCGCCGGTGAACGCACCCCGGATGCCTTCGAGGGTGCGGATCACGGTGGCCAACTCGTCGGGCTCGTTGACCTCCCAGGATGCCTGCGGCTGCAGGCGGATCCGGCCGCCGTTGGCGCCGCCGCGCTTGTCGCTGCCACGGAAGCTCGACGCCGCCGCCCACGCGGTCTTCACGAGTTGCGCCACAGTCAGTCCCGAGTCGAGGAGCGTCGCCTTCAAGGCTGCCACGTCGGCATCGGTGACAAGTGGGCCCTCGTGCGCCGGGACATTGTCCTGCCACAGGTACGTCTCGGTCGGAACAAGCGGACCCCGATACCGGACGGCGGGTCCCATGTCGCGGTGCAGGAGCTTGAACCAGGCCTTGGCGAACTCGTGCGCCAGTTCCTCGGGGTGATCGAGCCACCGCCGGGTGATCTTCTCGAAACCGGGGTCGTAGCGCATCGCGAGGTCGGTGGTCAGCATCGACGGGTGGGTCTTCTCGTCGCCGAATGCCGTGGGGACGGTACCGGTCCCGGCGCCGTCCTTCGGACGCCACTGGTTGGCTCCGGCCGGACTCTTGTAGAGCTCCCACTCGTAGCCGTAGAGAGTCTCGAGGAAAGCGTTGTCCCAGCGGGTCGGGGTCGGATTCCAGATCACCTCGAGGCCGCTGGTGATCGTGTCCGCGCCTTTGCCGGAGCCGTGCGAGCTGGTCCAGCCGAGACCGGCGTCCTCGACGGCGGCGGCCTCGGGTTCGGGACCCACCAGGCCGGCGTCACCGGCGCCGTGGGTCTTGCCGAAGGTGTGGCCCCCGACGATCAGAGCCGCGGTCTCGACGTCGTTCATCGCCATCCGCGCGAACGTCTCGCGGATGTCGACCGCGGACGCGAGGATGTCCGGATTGCCGTTCGGTCCTTCCGGATTCACATAGATGAGCCCCATTTGCACTGCCGCAAGCGGTGTCTCGAGTTCGCGGTCGCCCGAGTACCGCTGATCGGCCAGCCACTCGAGTTCGGGGCCCCAGTACACCTCGTCGGGCTCCCACTCGTCCACGCGCCCGAAGGCGAAGCCGGCGGTGGTGAACCCCATCGACTCCAGGGCGACGTTCCCGGCGAAGACCAGGAGGTCGGCCCAGGACAATGCCGTGCCGTACTTCTTCTTGATCGGCCACAGTAGGCGGCGCGCCTTGTCCAGGTTGGCGTTGTCCGGCCAGCTGTTGAGCGGGGCGAATCGCTGCATCCCGGCTCCGGCACCACCGCGTCCGTCCTGCACCCGGTAGGTACCCGCGGCATGCCAGGACATGCGGACGAACAGGCCTCCGTAATGGCCGAAGTCGGCGGGCCACCAGTCCTGCGAATCGGTCATCAGGGCGGTCAGGTCGGCGCGTAACGCCTCGACGTCGAGATCCGCGAGGGCCGAGTCGTAGTCGAAGTCGGCGTCCATCGGATTCGCGACGTCCGGATTGTGCTGAAGCACCTTGAGATTCAGCTGGTTCGGCCACCAGTCGCGGTTGCCGCCGCCCTGGGTGGGCGGCGTGAGCCGACCGTGCGCGACCGGGCAACCGCCCGCGGCGGGCTCGGTGTTCGCCTCGGCAATGGGGGGATGTTCCTTCGCGTCGCGGACGGGCTCGTGGTCTTGCTGCGCCATGCGGGGTTTCCTTTCGGGCACGGTGAGAACTGCGATCGCCGGGTCGGTGATCGCAGGGGAGGGAGGCGTCGTGGTCGGGGGTCTATCGGTCGGGGCCGGCGCCCGGAGCGGGTCGGTTGGGTTCGGGGAAGCAGTCGGGGCAATGACCCCAATAGATGACCTCGGCTTCGTCGATGACGAAACCCCGGTCGTCGGACGGGGTCAGGCACGGGGCCTCGCCGACTGCGCAGTCGACGTCCCCGATGGATCCGCATGTACGGCATATCACGTGGTGATGGTTGTCCCCGACGCGTGACTCATATCGAGACACGTGGCCGGACGGCTGGATGCGTCGCACCAGACCGGCCGAAGTCAGTACGCCCAGAACGTCGTACACCGTTTGCTGCGAGACCTCCGGCAACCGTTCGCGAGCGGTTCGGAGGACCTCGTCGGTGTCCGCATGAGGATGTGCTCGGACGGCTTGCATGACCGCGACGCGCGGGCGGGTCACCCGCAGTCCGGCGGCGCGCAGGTGCCGGGCGCAGTCCTCGTCGGTGAGCATGGTGACCATCGTGCAGTCTTATCTGGAATGATTCAAGTTAAGAAGGCGAAGTGAGGTGGCCGTCACGGGCGCCGTCGTAGTATCTGCTCATGCGGACAGCGACGCCGACCACCGCTCGGGCAGCCCTATGACCCCGTACGACGAGATCGTCGACGAGCTGTACGGTCTGGCGCCGGCGGCGTTCGTGACACGCCGGAACGAACTCGCTCGAGAGATCAAAGCGGACGGCGACCGTGACCTGGCGGGGCGGATCGCGAAGTTGCGGCGGCCCACGCAAGCTGCGTGGGCCGTCAATCAGTGGGTTCGCGCGCACCCCGACGACAGCGCCCTCATCGCTGGGTTGGCGTCGGATTTGACTGCGGCCCAGCGCCGCTCGGCTGTAGACAAGATGAAGACGTTGTCGCGACGCCGTCAGGATCTGATCAACGAGTCGGTGACCGCGGTCGCCGCCACGGCCGCAGATCTGCGAGTGACGCTGGGAGACAGTACCATTCGCGAGGTCACGCAGACATTGCGAGCCGCGGTGGCCGACCCGGAAGTGCTCGAGCAGGTGTTGCGGGGAAACCTCACCGCATCCGCCGAATACAGCGGCTTCGGGCCCGCCGGCGTGTTCGTCGTCCCGGAGCCGTTGCAGGAACCAGTCGCGGACGAGTCCGAGGCAAGCGGCGCGGACGCAGACGGTGCCGACGAAGAGGGTGCCGACAGGGATGACGCCGACGACTCGGACCACACAGCGTCTGACGAAGCGGAGCGTCGTCGACGAGACCTCGAAGCCCGACTGGCCGAGGCCGAGACAGGGGAGCGAACGGCCCGATCCGACCTCGACGCCGCCTCCCGAACTGTGGACGGGGCTTCGTCGGAGGTCGACGAGATCGTCCGGCGGGCTCAGGAGTTGCGGGCCGAGCTGGCTCGTTGCGAAGAATCGCTGCGGTTCGCGCGGCAACGACTCTCGACTGCGGAACAGGGCCGGGCCGAGGCGCGGATCGCGCTCCGTGAAGCCGTCGCGGCCACCAATGAGATCCGCTCGGCGCTCGCCGAGCTGTGAGCCGACGAAGGGGTCGAACCCGAAGTCTCCACCATGGTTGCCCGTCGCCCACGGTCAGCGTGTCAAGTGAAAACGCAGCAGCTCGGTGGTGCCGTTCAGCGCGCGGCCCCAATAGCCGCCCCGGCCGTCGGCTCGGAGCTCGTCACGCACGAATCCCACGGCGGTTCCCGAGTAGTCGACGACGATGACCGGTGCACCGTCCTGCACGGAACGCCCGGGGTACACCGCGCCGGGGAAGGCCCACCCGATCGCGGTGTTGTTGACGACCCGCGAACCCGTGAAGTTCTTGCCGAACCACACCGTGTCGGCGATCGGGGCGCTGGTGACGTCGCCGCGGTAATACCCGGACGGCATCGGCGGTGCAGCCTGGGCGGTCCCGGGTGCGGCCAGTGTCACGGCGCCCGCGAGGGCGACCGCGGCGACCGCGACGGCACCCCGGCGGAGGTGGGCGGTGGGTGAGGTGTCCATCTACCCATTGAACGCCTCCGCCGGCTCGCCGGCTCATGGTTCGTCGGCGCCGTCCTCGCGTCGCCGAGGATCGGTGGCCGACGAGGATCAGTGACCGACGAGGATCAGTGACCGACGAGGATCAGTGGCCGACGAGGCGGAGTGAGTCGTCGCGGCGGAGCACGAAGAAGTACGGCTTCGGCGACCCCTTCAGGTCCATCGCGCCCAGGACGGCATCATCGGAGAGACGGTGGAAGACGTCGTTGATCGGCAGCTGATCGTAGGACATGGTCGCGGTGTCCGTGCCGCGGTACCGGGTGGTGCGCAGCCGGGCACGTGCTCGTCGGGTCTGACTGAGAAGGCGGGTCGCGGCGATCGGCGTCCCCAACGACAACGACTTGACTCCGGGCGCCTTCTCGGCGATCCCCAGTCCGCCGAAAGCGATCGCCGGATTCATGGCCCACAGCGCCGAACCGTCGCGGGTCGGGAAGAGCAGGGGGTGGACGGTCTCGGCGTCGACGAATTGCTTGCCCCACCAGCCGCTGGCCGCGAGGAAGCCGTCCAACGGGTGGTCGGTGGGCAGCTCGGCGCCACGCCAGGTGCCGATCATGAAGTCCGGTTCGACCGCGGGGGCGGAGTCGAACAGGTCGAGGGCCTCGGCGGTCGTCGTCGGCGTGGTGGTCAGGATCTCGCGCACATGCATGTCGACGATCGTACGTGTAAAGACACAAGATCTGAAGAATGTCGCAATGGATCGCGGAGCCACGCCCCGGGGTGTGCGGCCCGTCCGGAATAGCCTGTACGTACGCCGGGTTGCCGCAGGCATGAACCAACCCGCGTATGACCCTCGTGATCTTCTCGCCGAAGGCGGAGTCGGCGTCCTCGCCACGATCAAGTCCTCGGGACTACCACAGCTGTCCCCGGTGACCCCTTTCTACGACCGCGACGCCGGGGCCATCTACGTCTCGATGGCCGAGGGCCGGGCCAAGACCGCCAACCTCCGACGCGATCCGCGCGCCGCGTTGGAGATCACCGGGCCCGATCGCTACACGTGGGCGACCGCCGAGGGCACTGTGACGTTGATCGGCCCGGGCGCCGAACCGGACGGGCCCGAGGTCGAGGCGCTCGTCGACTACTACCGCAAGGCGGCAGGCGAGCACCCGGACTGGGACGAATACCGCAGGGTCATGGTCGCCGATCGCCGCGTCCTGATGGTCATGTCCGTGGACCGGGTGTACGGCGAACGTCTGCGCTGATTTTCACGATCGAGGACCCGGGTTGTCCTCGTCGTGTCGCACAGTGGACGCATGACAACCGACTTTCAACTGACCTTCGACTGTGGTGACCCGGCTGCGCTGTCCGCATTCTGGGCCGAGGTGCTCGGTTACCGGCTCCAGGACCCGCCTACCGGATTCGACAGCTGGGAGGCGGCGCTCGACGCATTCGGGGTGCCTCCGGAGCGTCGGAACGACGCCTCGGCCGTGATCGACCCGGAGGAGCGCAGGCCACGGTTGTTCTTCCAACGCGTACCCGAGGGCAAGACGGCGAAGAACCGGGTGCACCTCGACGTCCGTGCTGCCCCTGGTCTGAGTGGCGACGACCGGATGCGCGCCCTCGAGGCCGAAGCCGACCGGCTCGTCGGACTCGGTGCGACCCGGGGCGAACGACACGACCCCGCACCTCCGCTCGGCGAGGGGCACATCGTGATGCGCGACCCCGAGGGCAACGAGTTCTGTCTGGACTAGGGATTTCGTAGCAACAATGCGCGCTATGTGCGCTCTGTTGCCACGAATTCCGATGTCAGACAGATATTTCCGGCTTTACCCAGGGTCCCGTCCAGGTCGGGCTGCTCGAAAGTGACCTCGGCGAAGCGTCCCTGAACCGAGAGCGTCGCGATGGTGTTGCCGAACAGCGGGCCCAGGGTGTTTCGCCAGGCGACGGGCAGTTCGGGCGAGCCACCACGACGCGCCCAGCGCCGGACGACCGCGGCGAGCCGATTCGACCACCCCAGCCGGAAAACCGCCTTGATGTACGGCGGGATCGCGTTGTGCACCGGCGAACACACGAGCTGGTGGACGTCGGCGCTCGTTGTGTCCGGGAAAGTCGCACGCGCGGCATAGCTGTGGTGGACGTCGCCGGACAGCACGCTGACCGTCGCGGGCCCGGGGTCGCGCGCCGCAACCTGTCGGATCATCTCGCTGAGCCGGACGAAGGAATCGAAGAAGGCCGGCCAGTGCTCGAGGTCGGCCCCCTGCCGGATCTTCTCGGCCAGCTGTCCACGACGGCCCGGCCGCCGGGCGCCGATCTCGTTCACAGTCTCCGCATCACCGATGACCGGCGGGAGCAACCACGGCAGTGATGAACCCAGGACCAGGTGGTCGAGTCGCTCGATGTCGTCGTCGACCTGGCTCTCAACCCAATCGAATTCGTTGTCGCTCAGCATCTTTCGCGTTCCGCCGGACAGGATGCGACCGTTGCGGGAGTCGATCATGACCAGCCTGGTGTTGCCCAGGTTCCACCGGAAACTGAACCGGACACCCTTGGTTCCGTCGGTTTCCCGGTCGGCGCGATCCGCGACCTCGATCAGGTGGGGCCAGCAGTCACCGTCGATCTCGCGGACGCGGCGGTAGTCCTCGGACTCGGCGAGTTCGGCGGGGGAGAGGTTGCCGAGGTGCTGATACACCCAGTACGACGCGAGGCCGGCGCGGATCCGGTCCTGCCACCACGGCTTCTCACTCATCTGCCGACGCCAGGTGTCCGAGGTGTTCCAGTCATCACGGATGTCGTGATCGTCGAAGATCATGGCCGTCGGCACCGTAGAGAGGATCCATCGGATCTCGGGGTCTCCCCAGGTGTGCCGATACAGTCCCTCGTACTCCTCGAAGTCGACGACCTCGTCGGACGGTCCGGCGGTCGAGGCCCGGCTCGACTCCAGCGACTCCTTCACCTGCGGGGTCAGCTCGTCCGCGTACACCTGGTCGCCGAGCAGAATGAGGGTGTCCGGCCACTCCTCCACCGGGAGGTGGCGCATTCGGACCGCGTAGCAGTCCAATGCGTCGAGTCCGAGCTTCTCGTCGAGCTCGGGGTCCTCGGCCCGCGGATACCGGCAGGACCCGAAGACGAACCGGTGCCGGTCCGCGGTGTCCGGTCCCCGGGTCCGGATCACGCTGGGCGGGAACTCGGTGTCCGGGAGGGGCCACTCGAGGGCGCCGTTGACGCGGACCTGATACTCGGAGACCGTGTCGGGCACCAGGCCGCTGACCTCGACCAGCGCGTAGTGGTGACCGGACACCTCGAACGTCCGGGTCGCACAGCCGAGGACTTCGACCTCGCCGGGTTCGTCGGTCTGCACCCAGATCAGCGCGGAGGTTTCGTCGACGTGCCGGAGGATCGGACCCAGAACCAAAGCCATTCGATCAGAGTAGGCCGTGGCGCGGCGTCGCGCGGCCACGTCGATCGTGAGCGATGAGTTCGCCGGGTCGTGCCGGTCTGCACTCCTGGCGCCCTCACCACAGCGGTGACGTCTCGCGCCGGGACACCGGTGCACCGGAGTATCGATGGAGGAGCAACCAATGGTGATCGTTGCCGGCAGTCTGCGAGTGGACCCGGACCAGCGCGCGGCGTACATCGCCGGGTGCGACGAGGTGGTCGGTGCCGCCCGTCGGGCACCGGGGTGTCTCGATTTCGCGATCTCCGCGGACTCGATGGACCCCGGCCGGATCAACATCTTCGAGCGCTGGGACTCGCAGTCGGCGGTCGAGGCGTTCCGTGGCGACGGGGTCGGCGAGGACCAGTCACGGGCGATCCGGTCGGCGTCCGTTGCCGAGTACGACGTCGCCGACGTGCGGATATTGGCGGGCCCTCCGGATTGATGAGCACACAACCCGCGGCGACATCGAGCGTCGTAGGCTGTGTGCGCACTTCCAGAGGGGATCATGACCGGAATGTCCGACATCCAACAGACTCTCGCCGACGTCCTCGGCGAGCTCCGCAGTCTCGACGACCCGCGGATCCGAGCGGTCAACGAGAAACACGGCGACGACTACGGGGTCAATCTCAGGAAGCTCAGGGCGATCGCGAAACGACTGC
Organism: Gordonia hongkongensis; assembly: GCF_023078355.1. NCBI lineage: Bacteria > Bacillati > Actinomycetota > Actinomycetes > Mycobacteriales > Gordoniaceae > Gordonia > Gordonia hongkongensis. The sequence goes on along the minus strand of NZ_CP095552.1, from coordinate 2,951,634 downwards.
GAACGCAGCCCGAACTGTCCGCGGAGCTGTGGGCGACGGGCGACACCGCGCCGCGCCTGCTTGCACTGTTGATCTGTCGCCCGCGGGCGTTCGACGCCGCGCAGCTCGACACGATGATCCGCGAGGCCGACCGGCCGAAGGTTCACGATTGGCTCGTCAACTACGTCGTCAAGAAGAGTCCGCATGCCGAGGAGTTGCGGAGGTCGTGGATGGCCGACGCCGAGCCCGGTGTCGCCGCGGCGGGATGGGCCCTGACCGCTGATCGAGTGGTCAAGAAGCCCGGTGACCTCGACATGGCCGGGTTGCTCGACACCATCGAGTCCGACATGGGGAACGCGCCGCCACGCCTGCAGTGGGCGATGAACACATGCCTGGCGACTATCGGCATCGAGAATCCCGACTTCCGTTCTCGTGCAATCGACATCGGTGAGCGGTTGCGAGTGCTGGAGGATTACCCGACCTCCCCGGGCTGTACTTCGCCGTATGCGCCGGTCTGGATCGCCGAGATGGTACGGCGCAGATCGCCGTGACCTGAGCGGCTGCTCGTTGCCCCGTCGCTCAGGCGTCGGATCCTGACACTCCCGGAGATCCTTTGCTGCTCAGTCATTGTGGTGGCTGTGGGAAACCGGCATGACGACCGTGGTGAGGTCGCCGCCGTCTGCGGACCGAATCGTCATCGGGAGGTCCCGATTGCGGACGTCGATCATCATCTCGCCCCCGATCGACACATGGACCGCTGGGTAGAGCGTCGAGACCTCGAACCACAGTGCGATCGGGGGGCCGCAGGTCTCGGCTGGCACGACGGCGAGTTGTGCCGACGAGGCGTCGCTCAGTGTGAGCGCCGCCGACGTGAAGTCCAGGTGCACCCGGTCGGTTGCACAGCGCTCCAACGATTGCAACACAGCGGTTTTCGCGACACTCGCACGCATGGTCACCGTGGGCAGGGCTTCGATCATCACCTGGTGCGCGGGAAACGGCCCGTCGAGTAGGCGGCACCATAGATCGTCCCGACCGTCGAGCCGGAATCGAACTGCGCCGGCCACGGCGTCGATGACGACGACGCCGCCCCGTGCCAGGTCGGACAGACCATCACGGAGGTCGGCCGCACACAGCGTTCCCGACTCCGCGGCGATCGACATCTTGATCGTCCTGGCCTCGCGCCGAATCCGATCGGCATCGGCAGCGACGGTCCGCACGTGCTCGTCGATCAGTCCGCCGGCGGTACCCGGCTCGGCGGCGAGGACCGTGCGGATGTCGGCGAGCGACATCCCGATCTCGCGGAGTCGCCGGAGTGCGATCGCGTGCCGCTCCTGCGACGCGCTGTACTGGCGATATCCGGTCGACGCGTCGACGGCGGCCGGGGTGAGCAACCCCGAGTCGTCGTAGAACCGCAGCGCGGACGCGGTCAAGCCGGTGCGTTGCGCGAACGCGCCGATCGGGACGAGTTCGCTGACTTCGGGAACGGAGGGCATATCGCAGATCATCCGGCTTCGACCAACCTGAAGGTCAAGAGGAAGCGAGTCGGCGTCCGAATCGGGTCAGATGAGACCGAGTGCGAGCATCGCGTCGGCCACGCGAGTGAACGCCGCGATATTGGCACCGGTCGCGTAGTTGCCCGGCGCCCCGTATTCGTCTGCCGTGTGCAGGCAGTGGTCATGGATGGCCGTCATGATCTCCGACAATCGGTCCTCGGTGTGCGCGAACGTCCACGAATCCCGAGAAGCGTTCTGCTGCATCTCGAGTGCGCTCGTGGCGACGCCGCCCGCGTTCGCGGCCTTACCCGGGGCGAAGCCGACGCCGGCGTCGGCGAAGATGCGCACCGCCTCGGGGGTGCTGGGCATGTTCGCGCCCTCGGCGACGATGCGACATCCGTTCTTCGCCAGTTGAGTGGCGTCGACCCCGTTCAGTTCGTTCTGCGTCGCGCAGGGGATGGCGATGTCGGTGGGCACACTCCACATCGATCCGGTGTCGACGTGACGGGCGGACCCGCGGCGGGCGTCGGCGTAATCCGAGATACGGCCGCGCCGAACGTTTTTGATCTCCTTGAGCAGTTCGAGGTCGATACCGGCATCATCGACGACGTAGCCCCCGGAGTCCGAGCACGCGATCACGCGACCGCCGAGTTGTTGCACCTTCTCGATGGCGTAGATCGCCACATTGCCCGAGCCCGAGACCACCACGGTCTTGCCGTCGAGGTCGTCGCCGGCCGCGGCGAGCATCTCGCGGACGAAGAACACCACGCCGTACCCGGTCGCCTCGGTGCGGACCTGCGACCCACCCCAGGCGAGTCCCTTGCCGGTGAGCACGCCGGACTCGTAACGGTTGGTGATGCGCTTGTACTGGCCGAAGAGATAACCGATCTCCCGACCGCCGACGCCGGTGTCACCCGCGGGCACATCGGTGTACTCGCCGATGTGACGGTAGAGCTCGGTCATGAACGACTGGCAGAACCGCATGATCTCCGCGTCGGAGCGTCCCTTGGGATCGAAGTCGGCGCCGCCTTTGCCGCCGCCGATCGGGAGCCCGGTCAGTGCGTTCTTGAAGATCTGCTCGAACCCGAGGAACTTGACCACGCCCAGGTAGACGCTCGGGTGAAAGCGCAACCCGCCCTTGTAGGGACCGAGTGCGGAATTGAACTCGACCCGGAACCCGCGGTTGATCTGCACCTGTCCCTGGTCGTCGACCCACGGCACTCGGAAGATGATCTGGCGCTCGGGCTCCGTCAGTCTCTTGATGATCCCGGCGTCCGCGTAGTGGGGATGTTTCGCCAAGACCGGACCCAGACTGTCGAAGACCTCCCGGACGGCCTGGTGGAACTCGGCCTCCCCAGGGTTCCGCGCAACAACCTGCGCGTACAGATCGCTGATCTTCTCGTCGAGCACGATGGCGACCACTTCCTTCTCCGTAGGTGTGGGACGGCGACGTGCCCAGGCGAGCACGCCGCCACCCGCACCCTATCGAGTGACAGGAATTCGACCGCAGACCGGTCCGTCGGACGACGACCGCGGTGTGTCCGCAGTGAGGTGGTCGGACCCGCTCACCTGCGGAGCAGTCCGGTCGGGCACCGCTATGCGCGGATCACGCGCGGGCCAGAACAGGTCGTCGCACCTGGAGCGACGGATGTCGGGTCACGATCTCATGCCTGGACGTCGGATCGGCACCAGTGGTGAGCGTCAGGATCCAAGGCACCGACTCGGCGTCGTCGGACACCCACGGATCCAGTTCGAGGTGGGCCAGGATGTCGCGTGACAGGCTCTCGAGTCTCGCGACGGTCAGTCGTCCGGACGAGTCCGCGAAACCGAAGCACACATCCCGCCCCTCGGGTATTCCGAACACGTCCGCGTCGTTCTCGCGGTGCCATTGCCGTCGGAGGAGCAACGACTCCGACTCCTCGACGACAACCGAACACCTGGCGGGGTGGGAAAAGGCGTCGTGCGCGCGAGTCGACGCTTGCTCGACGAATTCTCTGACCCGACCGGGGGAGCCACACACGCGTATTCGGCACTCCATCACAACCGCATTCACGGCCACTCTTCCTTTCGCTGCTACCGGCCATCTGCGACCGGTGCCATGGACTCTAGCCCAGAAAAAAATAAAAGCCAGTCCGGCGCATTTCGCAGGCCCACAGTAAATGAAACGTACTGTGTGACAACGTATGAAGTCGGCAAGTCGGCATCAGATCGGACGGGCTGGACTTCTGCCATTTCTGGGCTATGGTCACGAAGGAGAGCGGGAGCGAACCGTTGTAGACCACGACCGATTCGAGGATAAATGGCGGAAAAGAATTCGAGCTCGAAAAAGCGGCGGCAAGAACTCAAGGAACGTCGTGAGCGAAAACGGGCACTCGAGGATGTCTCGTTGATTCGGAAGAGGAAAAGCGCGCGTTGACGCCGACGCTCGCGTCAGCCCGCGCTTTTCAGTGCCCGGGCGATCGTGGGCCAGGCTCGGTGCAGATCCTGGTTCCAGTAGCCCCACGAGTGGAGACCGGCACGGAAGTCGTAGGTGATGTCGACCCCGGCTCGGTCTGCGCGACGCTTGAAGCTCTCGGTGCATCGGGCGACGATGCCCTCGAGCACGCCTCCGACGGGTGAGGCCAGCCCGGCCAGCCCTAGGGCCGGGTCGGGCAGACCGTTGCCGACCGCTACATACACGGGCTTACCGCGTAGCGCGGACACGTGACCGGCGGGATTGTGGGCATCCCAGTTGTCGTGATCGAGCGGGCCCCACATGTTCTCCGGGTTCCCGCCTCTCGTCGTGACCGATGTGGCGGTCGCCTGCCGGAACTCCGGCGACCCTTGATCGAGGCACCCGCTGAAGGCGACCACACCCCGGTAGAGATCTGGGTTGCGGACCGCGATGGACATCGCGCCCAGCGCCCCCATCGACAGCCCGCCGATCACGTTCCGTCCGTTGCCCCGGAAGCGTCCGTCGACCAGCGGAGGGAGTTCCTCGGTCAGGAAGGTCTCCCACATGTTCCGACCCAGGACGGGATCGATTCGGCGCCAGTCGGTGTAGTACGAGCCCGTACCCCCGATGGGCAGAACCACGTTGACCTTCTTGTCGGCGACGAAGCGCGCGATGTCGGTCTGAAAGGTCCACCCGCTCTGCGTGTAGCTGGTGTAGACCCCACCGTCGATCCCGTCGAGGAGGTACACGGTCGGCCGTGGGCCGGTCCGCTCGCGGGGGGCGAGCACGCTCACTCGAACGGGCCGCTTCATGGCGGCGGAATACACGGTCATCGTCGTGCGTGTCGCCGTCTCCGAGGACACCGCAAGGATCCGCGCCGAGTCGCCGAGCCTCGGCGGGGTCGCTCCCGCCGGCTGCCCCGTCGAGACGCTCGCGACGACCGCGATCAGAAATGCACAACCGAGCCCTGCGGCTCGCTGCCAGCGTGACACTCTTCGTTCCCCCTCGGACACTGCCGTCACGACCGGCGACCCACCCCCAGGTCGACGTCCGGCATTCGCCGCGTGTCGGTCGATCACGGGTCCGGACACGGACCGCGGACCCATTAGAGCAGGTCTGGGGCCGCCGTGTGACCGAAGCGCGCCGACGACCGAGGTTTTGCGTACAGGGACCCGGGTACCCGAATGATCCCGGGCTGTGGACAGTCGGGATTCACACGACAGAGGAAGGTAGGTGCTCTGGTGGGCACATATGTCACCGCGAATCCGACCACCGGTACGACCGATCGGGAATTTCCCGGACTGAAGGACGACGAGGTGGCCGGCGTGGCCGAACGGTCACTCGCGGCATACCAGGAGTGGCGAGCGACCGAGGCATCCGAACGGGCCGCAATTCTCTCCCGGACCGCTGACGAGTACGAGAGGCGAGCCGATGAGCTCGCGGCCGTCATCACGACCGAGATGGGCAAACCCGCCAAGGAGGCGGCGGGAGAGGTTCAGCTGGCCGCGGACATCTATCGCTGGTATGCCGAGCACGGACCGGATCTGCTCGAGACCGAGGTCCTCGACCCGCAGGGCGCGGACGCGTCGATCGTGCAGGTCGCGCCGATCGGACCACTGGTGGGCGTGATGCCGTGGAACTACCCCTACTACCAGGTCGCACGTTTCGTCGCGCCGAACCTGTTGGCCGGCAACACCGTCATTCTCAAGCATGCGTCGATCTGCGCGGCCTCGTCGGCGTTGATGGCAGAGATCCTGCACGACGCGGGTGTCCCTGCCGACGCGTACATCAACGCGTATGCAAGCAGTGATCAGATCGCAGACCTGCTCGCGCACAACGCGATACGCGGCGTATCGCTCACCGGCAGTGAGAAAGCGGGTGCAGCCGTGGCAAAGGTTGCGGCGGAGAACCTGAAGAAGTCCGTGCTCGAGCTCGGCGGTTCGGACCCGTTCATCCTGCTCGACTCCGCCGACATGGAACGCACGACGAAGATCGCGGCGGGCGCACGGCTGTCGAACGCGGGCCAGGCGTGCAATTCGCCGAACGGTTCATCGTTCTCGACGAGTTGTACGACGACTTCGTCGACGGTGTGGTCAAGCAGTTCGAGTCGACGGTGGTCGGTGATCCATCCGACGATTCCACTCAGATGGGTCCGCTGTCGTCCCTGTCGGCGCGCGACACGGTGGCCGAACAGGTCGAGACCGCGGTGAAACAGGGCGCCACCCTGCGGACGGGTGGAAAGCCGCTGGAGCGCGACGGAGCCTTCTTCGAACCCACTGTGCTGACGGACATCACCCCGGACATGGACGCCTACTCCGAGGAGATCTTCGGGCCGGTCGCGATGGTCTACAAGGTGTCCTCTCCGGAGGACGCCGTGGCGCTCGCCAACGATGTCGAGTTCGGATTGAGCGGATCGGTGTGGAGCGGTGACATCGGCAAGGCCGAGGAGGTCGCCGATCAGCTGGAGGTCGGCATGGCGTATGTCAACGAACACGGCACCACGCTGCCCGGCCTTCCGTTCGGCGGGGTGAAACGGTCCGGCTACGGTCGCGAACTCGGGCGTTGGGGCATGGGCGAGTTCGTCAACACCAAGCTGCGTCGCACCGCCTCCGAGTAGCCGGACGATCGGCGATGGCCGGACGGGCCGATGCGGAAGCGTCGGCCCGTCTCGCTGTCCGGCTCGTGATCTGGCGGCCGGTTGTCCGACGTGTCAGCCGTTGGTCTGACGCGCCCGGTCGACCGCGACGGCCACCCCGTGATGCCACGGCACCCCGTGCCCGGGAAGCAGAGACTTCGCGTCCGTCGCTGCCAGCGCGTCGAGCGACGCCCGATTGCGATCGAGGTCGGCGGTTGCGGAACCGGCGATCATGCGCGGGCCGGTCGCCGCGGTGTACGGATCGAGGGTGACGAGCGCGTCGCCGGCGATGACCGCGTCGCGCAATGGAAAGTGCAGCGACACATGGCCGTAGGTGTGACCGGGAGTCGGCACCACCTGCGCGCCACCGGGGAGCAGGGCATCATCGCCGAAAGGCGTCACATCCAGGTGATCGACGCCGCGCACCGTGAACGCACCGGCCGCCGCCATGCGTCCGAGCAGGCGTAGCGAACGCGGATGACGAAGGGGCACTCCGAATCTGGTCGCGTTCTGATGCGCGTAGCGGTAGGGATGGGACGCCAGCCACGCATCGTCGCGATGGACGTGGACCGGGATCCGCCACTCGCGCGCCAGGCGGCGCGCGGTGCCGACGTGATCGAAATGACCATGCGTGATGATCAGGTCGGTCACGGCATCGGTGTCACGGCCGAGTTCCCGGATGGCCTTGACGAGGGGTTCGTACGAACGGGGGAGTCCACAGTCGACGAGGATCAGCCGGTCCTGGTCCTCGATCAGGTACTGATTCGTGTAGGCGTACTCGAGCCAGTGGATGCCGGGGACGACGTCACGATGGAAGGTCATGACGAGACGCGTACCCGGTGGTCGCGGCAGCAAACCGGGACGACCTTCGAAGTTTGGACAAGACCGGGGGTTTCTGTAATCACCCCGGCCTCTGGCTCGACATGCGGGTTACAGCACCGCAGGAGCGTGACTGCGACAGTAACAGGAACACCCCGGTGAACGCGAATCACCGATTGCCGACCTGATGTCGATCGTCGATGAAGACCTGCCAGCACAGGTAATTGCGGGCACGTTGGTCGTCGAGCACCAACTCGCGTACCCGAACAGGGAGATGTCTTCGCTGCCAAGCGCATTCGTGTCTACCCGCGTCGACCCCGTGTGCGGACCGGACCGCCTTGATCGCGTACGCCGCGGCACCGAGGTCGTGCGATGCGACGTGCGCGGTCACCGCCGCTTGCCCGGCGGCGTAGGCGGCGAACCGCGGTGCGCCACGTAGATCGCGGGCGGCACCCATGGCGTGTCCGCCGGCGGCGCGCGACTCCATCATCGCCAGTTCGCCCCGGGTCCACGCGCGGACCGCCGCGATTGCCTCCCTGGGGCGAGCGTCATCCGGCCGTGCCGACTCGAACAAGGGCAGAACGTGCTCCGCACACCGTGCCGCCCAGAGCGCCAGCAAGTGGTGATCGGCGTCGGTGAGTGTCCCGCCACGACGGATGGTGACCAAGCGGGGGTCGAACACTGTGGGGAGGATCATCGCGACCTCTCTGCCGGCACGGACTCAGCGGCGGCGCCGGGCGATTTGCACCTCGACGTCCTCGGGTGTGAGAACCGCGGTGGGTTCGGCGACGACGCCCACGCGTACGGGCGCCTGGGCTCGGTCGGTGACGGTGAGCGGCGGGCCGTCGGGCTGCAGATGGTCGTTGCCCCACTGCATCAACGACATCACCACGGGAAACAGATCGCGGCCCATGTCGGTGAGCTGATACTCGAACCGTTCGCGCTGCCCGGCGTCGCGGTAAGGGACCTTGGTGAAGATCCCGGCCTCGGTGAGTTCGCGCAGGCGGGCCGACGCGACCGCGTCGCTGATCCCGACCCGCCGGCTGAACTGATCGAACCTGGTGGCGCCGTAGAAGGCCTCCCGCAGGATGAGGATCGCCGACCGGGTGCCCACCAGGTCGATCGCCTTCGCGATCGAGCAGCCGCTCGCCTCCCAGCTGTCGCGTTCGGCCAGCGGGCCCTTCAGGTGCATCATGCCCCCAGCCTACCCTGACTTGACAAGATCATAGCCAGAGCGTAGACCTGACTTTGGCAGACAAAAGTCAGCCATCATCCGGATCGGGTTGCGTTCCGATCCGCACACTGACGGAGGATCAGTCATGAGATCTGCGGTCATCGTCGACGCTGTTCGCACACCCATCGGCAAGGGCAAGCCCACCGGCGCCCTCCATGACGTTCATCCCGTCGACCTCCTCGCGCACAGCCTCCGAGCAGTCGTGGACCGTTCGGGTGTCGATCCCGAACTCGTCGACGACGTGATCACCGGTGTTGTCAGTCAGGTGGGGGAGCAGAGTTTCAACATCGCGCGGCGCGCGCTCCTGGCCGCCGGCTACCCCGTATCCGTGCCGGGGGTCTCCGTTGACCGCCAATGCGGAAGCGGGCAACAGGCCATCGCGTTCGCCGCGCAGGGCATCATCGCGGGCACGTACGACATCGCGGTCGCCGCGGGTGTCGAATCGATGTCCCGTATCCCGATGGGCTCGGCCGTTGCCGGTACCGCCGATCTCAACGGACGGGCGTTCGGCGAACGATACTCGCAGGGCCTCGTGGGTCAGGGCATCTCGGCGGAACTGATCGCCGCCCGCTGGGCCATCTCGCGACGTGAGATCGATGAATTCTCCTTGCGGTCACACGATCTCGCCGCCACTGCCACCAAGAACGGACTCTTCGACGACGAACTCGCGCCCATCGCGGGGCTGACGTCAGACGAGGGAATTCGTCTCGGGGGCAACCTCGACGACCTCGCCCGGCTGCGGCCGGCCTACTACGACGAGGCGATCGCGCGTCGGTTCCCCGAGATCGACTGGCGGATCACCGCGGCGAGTGCGAGTCAGATCAGCGACGGGTCGTCGGCGGTGCTGCTGATGAGCGAGGAGAAGGCCGTCGAACTCGGTTTGCGTCCGCGCGCACGGGTGCACACCATCGCGGTCGCCGGCGACGACCCACTCCTGATGCTCACCGGCATCATCCCGGCGACGCGGAAGGCACTGTCACGCAGTGGTTTGCGTGTCGAGGACATCGACCTGTTCGAGGTGAACGAGGCGTTCGCGCCGGTGGTCCTGGCGTGGTCGCGGGAGTTCGGGGTGGACGTGGATCGAGTCAACGTCAACGGCGGTGCGATCGCGCTCGGCCACCCGCTTGGTGCCAGCGGTGCCCGCCTCGCGACCACGGGACTCAACGCGCTGGAACAGCGCGGCGGTCGTTACCTCCTGCAAACGATGTGTGAGGCAGGCGGATTGGCCAACGCGACGATCTACGAGCGACTCAGCTGAGCCGTCGGCGGTCCGGGCGGGCGTGCTCGTCGTCCATTCGGCGTATCTCGGTCGCACACGTTGCGTCCGCCCGGTACCGTGATTGCGCATACCCGCTGTTCGGGGCGGGGCCGATGACTGCGGGGACCTCATGAACCCAACCGACCCGAATGCAGCAGCGCTCGTCGCGACGCGGGAGGCCACCGTTCTGGCGCATCTCGAGACCGAGAATCGGCACGACGTCGCTGCCACGCTGGCGACGTTCAAAGACGGCGCGGCACGTACCGAGTTGCCTGGTGAGATCGCCGATGGCCACGACGCGGTATCGGCCTCATATCACGAACTGTTCACCGCATTGCCGGACATGCATTTCGATGTCGATCCCGAGACGCTGTGCCATCACGACGATCGAGTCATCTGTGAGACGCGAGTTCGCGGAACACATCTGGGCCCATACCGCGGACTTGCCCCGACGGGTCGGCTCTCTACCTGCCCATCGTCGCGGTGTTCACCTTCGCGGGCTCAGATCTGGTTGCGGAGCGCGCCTACTTCGACCGTCTGGAAATGTTCATGCAGCTCGGGGTCGCGCGGGATCCGAACACCCTCGTCGGCCGGATCGCCACGCTGCTCAATCACCCGATCACGGTCATCGGTGCTGCTGTCCGACGCCGAACCAACCGGTCCGCCGCGTCGGCTTAAGCCCGCTGTGGATCACACGCCTAATCGGCGCCTGACCACATCGATGTCGAACGACGTCGGGTCGAAGGCCGAACCAGGTGTCAGGCCCGCCCACTCGCGTAATTCCAGATGGCGCGGGTGCGTCTCATCGTTGACGGCCTCGATGAAATCCGCCCATCCGGGAACTCCGCCGACATCCTCGAAAGGGGCGGTTCCGCCGCCGGCGACGATCGACACCGGCGGTTCGCCGTCATTCATCGGGGTGAATGCCTCGACGACAATGCTCACTTCCCAGCCGTCCCCGAAGTCGTACTCATAGGACACCACGTCGCCGGGCTCGTCGACCAGCTCACCCAGAGTCGAGTCGAAGACGGACTCCGTGTACCTGCCGGCCCGTGCGGTGCCCATCGCCTCGTCTGATAGATACCGGTGCTCGTGGCCGAAGCATGGAGTCGTGAACGCGTAGAGATGCGCATCGTTCCAGGCGAATGCAGCTTGCAGCACTTCGTGGAGTTCGTTCAATGGAACCAACGCGAGTATTCGAATCCGTCGCCAGACTCTGGGTCGGACGCCGGCGAGTTCGGCGCGCACAGTGATCATGGTCGTCGCCTCCCCGCTTTCCGGAATGTGACGTTCCGGAAATCCGTCCCACACAGCGGGTCGCAACCCCTCGGGGACGACGTAGTCACCGTCCTCGTTGAGGACGAGCCACCCGTCCTCGATGATGTGCTCGATGCGAGAATGGGCCCTGGGCATCTCCGGTGAGATCAGCCCGTCATCGCGCAGGGCGGCGAAGCGATCGGCGGCAAACGGCATGATCGTCAGACCGTGGTATACGACGCGCGCGACGATTCCGTCCACAACCTGTGCCATTGCACTCGAATCAGAGGTCAACGCTCTGCCGACGGCCGCAGCCAGCGTGCTGCGTCGCGTCGTCAACGACTCTGATCCACGCCAGGACGCGGCCGCCGGGCCCGGGTAGACATGGGATGGAGTGATTGCGATCAACTGGGCATCCCGGGCGAGCTCCCAGATCTCAGCAAGAACGCGATGATGTTTCATTGCCTTGAGTGCTGCTGCTGGTGGCTCGATCTCCAGCGCATGCAATAGGTCCGGAAGCAGTGCCGGCTTGAGCCATCCACTTGGCGTCACCGGCCGTTTGTGGCCGATCCAGTCCATCAACACATCGAGCCGCTGCAAAACCCGAACCGATTCCAATGCATCGCGCTCGGTGGAGCTGTCGATGTCGTCTACATCGACCTTCAGCCCGCCCATGGAGTCGAGGAGGTATTGCTGGCAAGCCCCCATTACGACATCGGCGCTGATGGCTGCAGTCCACCTGGAAGTGGTGACGAGGAAATCGATGAACAAGCGCAGTGCGAAGACCGCAATGCTTGCCGGTAAGGCGTCGTCCTCTTCCTCTTCCATGTACTCGGCGAAGTCGATTGCCGCATCGACCTCCTCGAGCGACCACTCGGTGGGCCGATGGTCTGGCAATGCGTAGCCGACGGCAAAGTCCAGCGCTCTGACGGCGTCGACGATGGCTGCCTGCTTGTCCGGATCGTCTTCGAATTCCACACTGGGCAGCCAACGTTCGAACTCGCGTATCAGCATGTCGATCTCCGAGGTGTCGCGACCGCGAATCGGGATCACATTGCTACTTCGGCGCGCGGCCCGCTTCTTCGTCTTTTCGGTCCGCTTGGCGCCGCGGGACTGCTTGTTCTTCCGGCTCATCGGCACCGATCCTATCGCGAGCATCGCCGTCATCGGCCAGGTCGAGTGCTGGTCCGGCCGGCGGTCGAACGGTCCCGGCTCCTGAGGGCCGGGACCGTCGGCTGTTCGGTATGAAGAGTCCGGACTTTCCTAGTCCTGCCTTGGTCCTGCCTCCACCAACTCGTCGTCCTCCGGGACATCTTCCTTGTTCGCCAGCGCGCTGGGCCACCACACGGGACGGCCAATGTCGTAGACGAGCGCCGGGACCAGCAGCGTCCGGACGATCAACGCGTCGAGGAGGACGCCGAAGGCGACGATGAACGCAATCTGCGCCAAGAAGATCAGCGGGATGACCGCCAGGGCGGAGAACGTCGCCGCGAGGACCACGCCGGCCGAGGTGATGACTCCGCCGGTGACCGTGAGCCCACGGAGAACACCTCGGCGCGTACCGATCTGCAGTGCTTCCTCGCGGACGCGGGTCATCAGGAAGATGTTGTAGTCGATGCCCAGCGCGACCAGGAACACGAACGCGAACAGCGGCACGACCGGGTCGGCGCCGGGGAATCCGAGTATGTGGTTGAACACGATCGACGAAATTCCCAGAGTCGCCGCGAAACTCAGGATGACGGTGGCCATCAGGAGAATCGGGGCGACGATCGCCCGGAGCAGCGCGCACAGGATGAGCAGCACGACGATGCTGACGATCGGGATGATCAGGTTCCGGTCGTGGATGGCCGTCGTCTTGGTGTCAAGGTCGACCGCGGTAGGACCGCCGACGAGCGCGTCGGCGCCGTTGACGTTCCCCACCGCGTCGCGAAGACGCTCGATGGTCTCCTCGGCGGCCAGGGAATCGGCCGGATCGGTCAGGGTCGCCTGCAGAGCGACCCGTCCGTCGACCGTCTTGGGGGCGCCGCCCGGATCGGTGACCGGGACGACCTCGGCGACGCCGTCGACATTCGCCGCCGTGTTCTGCACCTGCTGCAGCGATGCGGCGTCGGCGATGATGACCGCGGGTGAACCGTCCCCGGCGTCGAAGTGGGCGGTGAGGACTTCTTGGCCCTCCTGCGACTCCACCGCTACGAGGAAGGTGTCGGACTGCGCGACACCGTCGGCCTTGAACTGGGGGAGGAACAACGCGAAGAGCACGAGGAGCAACGTCGTTGCCACCCAGAAGCGCCGGGGGTGCCGTCCGATCCGGTTCGCCAAGGCGCCCCAGAAGCGATGGTTGCTGCTGTCCTCACGCTGCGCCGACGCCGGGTCGACGACCGGTCGCTTCGGCCAGAAGGCACTGCGTCCGAGCAGGGTCAGTGCCGCGGGGAGGAACGTCATCGACGCCAGGAACGACGCCGCGATACCGATCGCGGCAACGGGACCGAGACCGCGGTTGGAGTTCAGATCCGACAGCAGGAGGCACAACACACCGGCGATGACCGTGCCGGCGGAGGCGGCGACGGGTTCGAGGGTCGCGCGCCACGCGGCCCGCATGGCGTCGTACTTGTCGGCGGTGAGTCGCAGTTCTTCTCGATAGCGGGACACCAGGAGCAGGGCGTAGTCCGTCGCCGCACCGAACACGAGGATGAAGAGGATGCCCTGGCTCTGGCCGTTGAGGGTGAGCACGTCGTTCGACGCGAGCACGTAGACCAGCAGACTGGCGAGCCCCAGCGCGAACACGGCGGACACGATCACGACGAACGGCAGGATCGGACTGCGGTACACCACGATGAGGATCAGGATGACGACCGCGCCGGCAACCAGTAGCAACAAGCCGTCGATCCCGCCGAACGCCTCGGTGAGGTCGCCCGCGATGCCTGCGGGTCCGGTCACATACACCGACAGTCCCTCGGGCGGGCCGTTCGCGAGTTCCGCACGCAGAGCCTCGATGCTTTCCGAGATCTCCCCGGAGGAGTCGACGGGCACGATCATCTGGATCGCCTGACCATCCTGCGAGCGGATCGGCGGAGACGTTCGCTCGGAGATCCCGTCCGTGCCGGCGACCTTGCCCACCGCCTCGGACACGAACGCGAGGTCGGCGTCGGTGATGCCGCTCGTACGTTCGGCCACCACGACGGCCGGGATCTCGGAGGAGTCCACGAAGTCGGCTTCCAGGCGGGAGACCTCGGTGGCTTCGGCGGACGCGGGCAGGAACGACGTGTTGTCGTTCGCCTGTACGTCACCGAGTTTTCCGGCGAACGGTCCGCCGACAGAACCCAGGGCCAGCCATCCGATGACCAAGAGGGCTGGCAGAATCCATCGCAAGCGACTGACTCGTCGAGCAGAGGTGGGTGGGTTCACGGGCTTCCGTTCGTCGGTTGCGGGTGGAGTGCGCGAGCACCATGATGTTCAGCAGGCTGAACAATTGCAAGTCTGCGGGGTGTGACGTAGAGAATCGGCAGGACAAGGGTGAACGACGGGAACGACGGGATGGACGGGTGGCCGACCGGTCGGCTGCTGTCGGTGGCGGCACGGCTCGTCGAGCACGCCTGGGAGGCGGTACTGCGGGAGTACGACATCTCGAGCGCCGGACTCGTCGTCCTCCATGTGGTGAGCACGGGACCGGCCACCCAGCGCGAGGTCGCCAAGAAGGCCCGGGTGACCGATCAAACTGCGAGCCGCACCATCGAGCGACTGGAACGAATGGGTTACGTACGGCGTCAGGTCGATCCCGACGACGAGCGGCGAAAGCATGTGAGCGCGACTCCGGCCGGTGCCGAGGTCTACCGCGCATTGCTCGAACGGGAGCGAACCGACCCGGCGCTGATCGCGTCCATCGGCGCGTCAGAACCGGAACTCCGTCGATTATTGCTCGAACTGATTCGCGTGCAACAGGATCGGAGCTCGGGGCCGTCATAGCGTCGCGTCGGTGCTCAACCCGCGTCGCGGGCCGCTTCGAGTCCGGCGACGAGCGCGTCGACCTTCGCCCGGTTCTCCGCCGACGTCATCAGCCCGACGAACGGCGGGCGCGAGAAGGTGAGGGTCACTTGGAGGAGCTGTTCGCGTTCACCGCCGAACAGCTTCTTCCGTCGGTCGGTCTCGGTGACCTCCGCGGAGACGAACGATGCCGCCGGTAACCGGGTCTTGGACGTGCCGCCGCGGAGTTTCTCGAACCACTCGCCATCGAGCACGACCGTTTCATTCGACAGACCATGGATCTCGAGCACGTGCTACCCCTCGCCCTGCGCGATTGTGTCGTGATCACGATATCCGCCGCGAACGTCGACGCCGGGGTTTGCGGCAGATCACAACACCGTTGTCCTTCGACGCCGGCGCGCACTACTGTGCCGATCGTGCATACACCGACCTGCTGGGCCAGCACTCGTTCGGCGACCCGTGGCTGAGGTGAGACTTCGGCAGGCCGACGACGCCGACACGGACCGCCTCGTGGCCGTGTGGCGTTCGGCGGTCGAGGCTACGCATCACTTCCTGACTTCCGCCGACATCGACGGCTACGCGGATCGGCTCGCACGTGACTACTTTCCGGCGGTCGAGTTGGTCGTCGCGGAGGCCGACGGAGTGGTCGTCGGCTTCAGCGGAACCGCAGAGAATCGGCTCGAGATGCTGTTCGTCGATTCGGCCGCCCACGGGCGGGGCATCGGCACGGTCTTGCTCGATCACGCGGTCGCGCACGGCGGCGTCGACGAACTCGACGTCAACGAACAGAACCCGGGCGCCGCGGAGTTCTATCGGCGCAGGGGGTTCGAGCAGGTGGGCCGCTCGCCGGTGGATTCCGACGGCCAGCCGTTCCCGTTGCTGCACTTTCGGCGCGCCGGGGTCCCGTGACACGTAGGTTCACGCCGCAGAGCCGGGCGCATCGCGGGTGCAGAACTTGTTCACCGTCACCACTGCCATTCGAGGCCATTAGAAGACTCGCGTACGAGTGACGGCTCACGTTCGGATGTGTCGAACTGCGACTGCTGCCCTAACTTGTTCACCGTCATTACTGCCAGTCGAGGCCTTTAGAAGACTCGCGTACGAGTGACGGCTCACGTTCGGATGTGTCGAACTGCGACTGCTGCCCTACGCAGCTGATACCGCGCCGAAGACAAACGGGGACGGGAGAGTTCGAGTCCGGCATCGTCGGCGATGTGCTCGACAACCTGGTCGACACTGCGTTCGTCTGCTGGCACATGGCTTGCGAATCGGTCCTCGCCAAGCCGGGCGACGCACCTCCCAGTCTGTTTCATCGCCCAGGTCTCATCGGCGCCGAGGATGGGGCCGAGACGGTGAGCAAGGCGGGCTCTGAGACGTCGATGGATCACTTCGACGGAAGCGGTCAGGGTGTAGTGCCTGACATCGGCGCCATGCTCTTTGAGTCCACCGACGATCTCGTCGAAGTACTCAGCGTCGACGAGCGTCATGGGAACTATCACCGGGCAGTCGCTTGATTGTTCGGCATCCAAGAGGGTTTGGGTGACGCCCGTGCGCCACTGCGGTAGGTCCTGAAAATCGTCGCGCCGGGCGGGCGGCAGCATCTTGTGCATCGCGAATCCGAGGAGTTCGGGATCGGCCACGTGCGACGCAGTCAGCCGGCGGTGAAGCTCGTGTGCGGTCTGTGTCTTACCGACGCCGAAGGCGCCGTTGATCCAGATCAACATGACGTGAGGTTACCGACAGGTGGGCCGCGCTTCCGGTGAAGCGGTCAGGGGCGATGTCGGTCCGCCGGTCAGGATTCGTGCCTCCGATCCTCGGTGCCGCCTGCCTGGCCGGGGGAGAGGCGCACCCGCACTTCACTGGTGCCAGGCCACTCGTCGGCGTCGGGACCGTAGAGCCAGGTCGCCGTGAGGAGGTGCGGGGAGTGGACCAGCCATTCGTCGACGTCTCGCAATGGACCGGGTGGTCGACCCACTAGTCGCCGCCACCCGAGCTTCCGCAAGAGGAATCGGAGCCGCCGTCGCCTGACGATCGGGAGCACCAGGGCGAGCACGAAGAGCAAGGCGGCTACGACGACGGTCAGCCAATCCGGCGCCCCGAGTAACGCGGTGACGATGGTGGTTCCGATCGCGACGAACATCAAGACCGTTCCGAGCGTGATGCGCGGCAATGCTCCTCCTTGATAGCGACGTCGAGGTCTGTCCGACTGCCGTCTCCGCGACAGGTTACGCAGGTGTTTGGCGGTGTCTCCGTCGAAACTTCACAGGACCGACGGCTCGTCGGCATGTTCGAGTTGACGCGTCCGGGATCATTGGCCACATGGAAACCAAATACGAGGCTTGGCCTGCACTACCGGTGGATTCGTGGGTCGACACAAGGGACACCGTCCAGTTGTGGACCCAGATCGTCGGCAAGACGCGTCTCGCTCTCGGACCCGAGGTCAACCACTGGTGGGGCGTACCGCTGTATGTGGACGCACGTGGCCTGACCACGTCTCTGATGGCCGTCGGAGACCGCGGCCTCGAGATCCGCTTCGACTTTCTGGACCACCAGCTGCTCTTCCTCGTCACCGATGGCAGCACCCGTCAGATGAAGCTGGAACCGCGGACGGTTGCCGATTTCTACGCGGAGTACACCGCCCACCTCGCCGACCTCGGTTTCGACATCGCCATCGTCGGTACTCCCGTCGAACTGCCCGATGCGACCCCGTTCGCCGAGGACACCGCCCACTCGTCGTACGACGCCGACGCCGTGTCTCGGTTCTGGCGGTCTCTCGTCAGTGCGCATCGCGTGCTGTCGGAGTTCCGCGGCGGCTTCCGTGGCAAGTCGTCACCCGTGCACTTCTTCTGGGGCGCTTTCGATCTGGCTGTCACGCGGTTCTCGGGTCGCAGCGCACCCCAGCATCCGGGTGGTGTACCGAATTGCCCCGACTGGGTGATGCACGAGGCCTATAGCGACGAGGTGTCGAGCGCGGGCTACTGGCCGGGTGGCGCCGAGGAGGGGGCCTTCTACGCCTACGCCTACCCACATCCCGAGGGCTACGACACGCACCCGGCGGTCGAGGCTCCGGCGCGATGGGATGCCGCACTGGGCGAGTACATCCTGCCGTATCACCTTGTGCGCCAGTCGCCGGACCCGGACGCGGTGGTCCTGAAGTTCCTCGAGCAGACTCATCGTGCGGCGGCGGAGACGGCGGGCTGGGACTAGACGCCGGCCGGCGGCGGACGTTACGGACTTCCAGAGGTCACCTCGTCGACGCGACTTCAAAGGGAGTGGTGTCGACGGGGTCTGTTCGTCGTTCGTCCTGGCCGGTTGCGATCTCGCTCAGCGGCGCCGCTCGCCACCTAGCCCCCGTGCCTATCCGGCGAGCTGAGCGTCCAGCGCTTCGAACGCCGCGCGCCAGCCGGCGGCCGCGTACTCGTACTGCTCGTCGGTGAGGTTGCCACCGGTTTGGCTGAAACGGATCTCGGTGCCGTTGTCGACTGCCATGAAGTCAGCGGTGAGGAGTTCACGTTCATCACCCGGCGCGTCGGTCATCGTCAGTACGAGTCTGTTCGGCCGTCGGACCTCGACGTACTCACCGCGCCAATGAAATTCGGGGAAATCGTCCCCGACGATCATCGTTGCTGCCCAGGTGCCCCCGGGTCGGGCGTCGAGCGATACCGATTCGACGGGGACTTTATTCGCGCTGCCGCCGAAGACCGCGGCGAACAGAGCCGGCGTCGTCCACGCGTCGAACACGGCGGCGGGAGAAGCGTTCAGTGTGTAGGTGAGGGTTACCCCGGTTGCGTCCGTCATGGTGTCACTGCCTTCTGGTCGTCGACGTCGGCCGACATCGATGTTGTTGCGCCGCGGACGGCTCGGTCCGCAGGAGGGCAGACTCTCGTTGCTCGCAGAACTCATCGGGCTCACGGCGGGGAGGACGCTGACCTGGGTGCGGTTGGGCAGGGACAGTCGGGCGAGTCTTGATCGGCGCCGACCCACCGGCCAGGTCTGCTAGGTTCTCGACGACGTGCCTTTCCAGGCGAACAGGAACCGGTGGGTATCAGTTGTGAACGAAGAACCGCGCGCCGGCGGCAAGGCGCCCGCGATGAGGCCGTCCGAGGCGCCGATCGAGGAAGTGCTCGACCGAGCAGTCGGTCCACGTCGGGACGAGGCCGATGAACTGGTCGCCCTGCTCGCTGAGATCTCCGGACACCGGCCCGTCGTCTGGGCCGGCCGTATGATCGGCTTCGGCGAGTACGAGTACCGCTACGCCAGCGGGCATGGCGGTCGGGCGCCGGAACTCGCTTTCGCGCCCGGCCCGAAGAATCACACCATCTACCTGGTCAGCGACTTCGCGACGCAATGGCCAGATCTCATCGACCGGCTGGGAAAGTGTCGCGTCGCCAAGTCGTGCCTCCACGTCACTCGCCTCCGAGACGTCGATCATGCAGTGCTGACAACGCTTCTCGAACGATCGTTGGCGCAGACACGTTCGTCCCACGGGGGTTGAGATCACCGCGGCCGGTATGCGGTCAGTCGAGATATCCGGTCTCCGGGTTGATGTTCGAGAGGAACTCCCTGATCGACTCGCGGTGGTCGCGAATCGTCGGCAGGGGGAGTGGCAGCGGGGCGGGCGGGAGCCCGTCGTCGCTCTGCCACGCGACACGCGGGCCGCTGGAGCCGAAGCCGTACCCAGGGTTCGGGCCCGACGTCCACGTGCTCGAATACCCACCGTCGGCATGGACTGTCACTTGAAACAGTTCACCGTCGACGACCAGATCGACCGGGCCGTCGGCCGGCGTCGGGCGCCAGTCATCGCTCTGTTGCGCAATCATCCGTGGGACGTTAGAGACTCACGTCGGTACTCGCATGGCATTTTTCCGCAGACGGGGACGTGACTCCGAGTGGTGATCAGTGGCCGGGGAAGTGATCCGGCCCGATGGTCATTTGCGGCCACGGTGGTTGCCGCAGGACCGCAGCCGATCCCAGCGCGGCCGCGACGAGGCCGGTGATCACGCCGATGAGTGCCACCCGGCCGCCGTCGACCGCCGGGGTCCAGGTCGTTGCCCCCTCGGTCACCGTGTACGCGCCGACGGCCACCGACCGGTCGCGGAACCCGCGGCGAGACACCAGGATCATCGTGGTGCGTTCGTCGATGACGATCGGTTCTTCGAAGTACGTGCCGCGCCGTACGGTGGATTCGTTGTCCGACATCAGTTCTCCTATCGTTCTATGGGCGATCACGAGGTGGGGGTACCTTGTCACCGGCGGTTTGTCGTCACGAGTCCAGATTGTCGCGCCGCCACTGTGACGGGGTCACCCCGAACGCGGCTCGGAACCGCTTGGTGAAATGCGTCGGGTCGCTGAACCCATGAGCGCGGGCGATGGCCGGGACGGTCAGATATCGACGGGTGATCATGGCGTCGCGGGCACGGTCGAGGCGGCGTCGGATGATGTGATCCGTGAGCCGACCCTCGGCACTCGACCAGTCGGCATACAACTTCCGGGTCGACACGTTGTGGGCCGCGGCGATCGTCTCTGCCGACAGGTCGGCGTCGGTCAGGTGCTCGTCGATGTAGGCCTTCACCTGAACGATCAGGTCATCGACCGGATCGCGTGCTTCGGTCTGCGCCGACGTGAGCAGCAGCGAGCGCACGATGTCGGTACTCGCGGAAGCCAACTCCGGGAGGACCCCCGGGTGGTGTTCGGCGATACGCCCGAGGTGGACGAGGTGATTGCGGACGAACATGGTGAGCGGGTTGGAGTCGTCCAGGTTTCTGATCCCGAGCCGGACGGTCTCGGCCGGAAGAATGAGCCACGACTGCGGGAGGTGAAGCGCGACAATCGTCCCCGGTTCGCGGGTTCGGAAGTCGAATGACGTCGACTGATCGACGACCGCCAGTTCGGTCCTGCGCCGGGAATCCTCCGTGGTCCCGAGCCGACGATGCCACGAGTCCCCACCCGGAACGGCGACGAAGAGTCGTGGCGCCACTGGTGCACCGCCGCGTTCACCGGCACCCGATGCCGACACCCCGTGATGTCGGACCGAGGTCAGCCACATCTCGTCGCCCATCGGCCATGATCGGACGACCGGAACGTGGAGCGCGTCGGACCCGTGCGCCGAGAGGGTGATCGCGTGTGCGCGCACGGATCAGTCGTCCGAGTCGGGGGTGAGCCGACGCCATGCGCGCGGCGTCATGCCGTACACCTCGCGGAACCGGCGGCTGACGAACGACGGGTTGACGAGTCCCCAGCGGCGTGCAACCTGTGCGACCGATTGGTGTCGGCTCGCCGACCGGGCGAGTTCGTCGCGGACACCCTCGAGGCGGGACGCGAGGATCCACTGTTCGAGACTGATGTCGGCATCGGCGCAGAGCCGGAACAGCTTTCGTACGGAGATGTCGTGGGCATCGGCGATCATCCCCGCAAACAGTTCCGGATCGCCCAGGTGACGCCGCACATAGCCACGAATCCGGGAGAGCAGGACGTCATCCATTGCTGCACGGCCGTAATCGAGTCGTAGGCGGATGCGAGCAGCGCCCGCGTCAACTCGATGGTGGCGCTTCCGACGGCATCTGCCGCGACGTCATCGGCGGACAGTCGATTTCCGTCGTCGGTCATCTCGTTGATGTGACTGCGCAGCAACGGATACAACGGACTCGCCGGCAGCCGACGCGACGCTCCGCGGATGACCTCGTTCGACAATCCCAGGTCTTGCAGCGGCACGTAGAGCGCCCTCGATGCCCCACGGCCACTCCATGCATAGCCGTACGACGTGTTCATGTCGTTGATCATCAGGTCGCCCTTCTGCACAACGCGTTGCTCGCCGTACATCTCGTGGCGCCCGGCGCTGCGCTCCTGCACGGCGACGGCGAGGACGTCGGCGGGACTGGACCGGACCTGTTCCATGGAGCGCACGAGTCGCATTCCTCCCATCTGCGCCCGGAAGATGCTCGCGCGGCCATAGGAGAACACCTCGATGACTGCGTCGTCGGCGGTCGGCTCGTCGAGTGCGACGGTCGTGGGCCAGGACTGCTCGAGAAAGGCCGCGCGCGTGAATTCCTCACGGTCGGCCTCCGTCAGGTCGCCGGAACGATAGACGATCCCCATGTCCCTCCTCAGCGCCGTCGACTATCGCGACCACAGCGTCGTGAGCAGGAAGGACAACGTGAATCGGTCAGGATTCATGGCGGATCTCCCACCACGTGCGCGGGGTGAGCCCATATAGGTCGCGAAATGATGCTTCGAAGGTGGCGAGGTCGGCGAAACCGTGAGCGCGGGCAAAAGCGGCGTCGGGTTCGGTTCGGCGTCGGCGGAGATCCGCGTGAGCTCGATGGAGACGCTTCGCGGTGATCCATCGCGGCACGTCCACCCCCGCGACGGCCGCGAGGCGGGTGACCTCGCTCACCGGCGTGTCGAGGTGGCCGGCGACAGCGCCGATCGACAGATCGGGATCGGTCAGGTGGTCGGTGAGGAAGGTGTCGACACGTCGTACCCAGCGATCGATGTCGGCGTCGTCAGGAGCTGGATCGTGTGGCGCCAGCAGGCAGCGGATGAGGGCATTCGACGATGCGGCGAGTGATTCCGTCGCGAGACCGGGGACCTCGTCGTCCCGGTCGATGCACAAGTCGTCGATGTGGCGGCGGACGATTGCGTACAGCGGACTCGTGGTCAGGCGTCGCGCGGCCTCGCGGATCTGTGTGCCGGTGAGCCCGACGTCGGATGTCGGGATGTGCAGACATCGAGAGCAACCCCAGCCAGCCCAACCGAATTCGTAGGGAGCATCGAGCTCGACGACCATCATGTCGCCGGGACGAACGATCCGCTGATCACCGTCCTGCTCGAATCTCGCCACGCCGAACGTCTGCACCGCGATGCCGATGGTGCCCGTCGGACCGCGACGCACATCGCGCGCAGTCCGACTCAAGTGGTTGCTTGTCATCGATGCACAGAACAGATGGTTGTCACCCAGCCGCCACGTTTCCATGACTGCAGCCATGGGGGAGTCGACGAACGCCACCGTCGACGGCGCCGACTGCTCCCGGAACACCGTCCGTGCCATATCGACTCGATCGCGTGGCGCGTGGTCAAGGCTGTCGAAGACGACCGCCACCGTCAGCCCCGGTCGACGGTGCAGGCGTGCAGAACTGACCCGTCGTCTGATGCATCGTGTGACGAGAGTGCTTGTGCAGGAGAGTCTGTCGCTGTACGCACAGAGGGGGGACGTGAACATGAGACCGCCTTTCTGGGTGTCGAAGCGGACACTGTAAGCGATTTGGCCGCGGCCGGTCTGGTTGTGGCCGCACCGATGTGTGCTGTCCGCGCACGAGGCGGAACCCCGGAGTTGGCTGTCTGTGCACGAAAATTGTCTCTCCGTGCCAGTCCACAGAACGCTCGCTCAGCCTGCTGTTCACTCGGCAACCATGGCCGTAGTATTCGACACCGCGTTGTTACCGTACGCCGATCGCATCGAGGCGACCGTGTCGGCGATGCAGGACCAGTCGGTTCCGTCCACCGTGATCCTCAACGAGACAGGCGCCGTCCGATGCCGAATGGATGTGTGGAGCTACGGAAGAGCGACGATCTTCCAGGCCGAGATGACCGGCTTCCGGCTGCGGCGCACCGAACGTCAGATCCGGAGCAGTCCGGGCGAACAACTCAGTATTGCGTTGCAACGCAACTGTATCGGCCGACAGGAGCAGCACGGTGTGCAGCGGGAGGTTCGGCCCGGTGCGTTGATGATCACCGACCACAACGCGCCCTACGACTACGAGCTGGCCGGCTCGGGCGTGCCGTTCTGTTTGTACGTGCCGGTGGAGGAACTCGGCCTACCGCGCGAGGTGGTCTGGACAGCGTCGGAACGGTTGGCGAAGTCCGTTGCACGACATGGTGGTCGACCACATCACCGAGCTGACCTGCAAGGCCGACGAGTTGGCGGCGTCGGAGGTCGCCGCACAGCTTGGTGAGACCAGCATCGATCTGGTCCGGTCCCTCATCGCATCCGCCTACGACGCCGAGTATGCGCGGGGGACGATGCTCGGAATGTTGCTTCCCAGGATCCGCGGATACATCCGCCTGCACCTCAGCGATCCGGACCTGTCGCCGACATCGATCGCGCGAGCGCACGGCATCACCGTGCGAAAACTGTTCAAGCTCTTCGCCGATGCCGGCATGAGTCTCGAGCAGTGGATCATCACGAGTCGACTCGAGGGCGCGCATGACGACCTCGCTCGGGCCGAGACCGCTCATCAACCGGTCGCGGCCATCGCCCGGCGCTGGGGCATCACGAACCCGTCGTACTTCAGTAGACGATTCCGCGAGATGTATCAAATCAGTCCGCGGGCGTGGCGGGTACTCGCGGCGTCGCGCACGGGGGAGCGGGCAGGAAACGGCTTACTGTGACCGAATGCGAAAGCCGGACGAAGAATGGTGTTGCCATTCGGACAGTGCGGCCTCGGCGAGCAGCACCACTACAAACCACTCGTCCGCAACTCCGGTCAGCCGACACTGCGGGTCCGTGTCGGTGCAACGCTCAGACGTGCAGTGATTCGACAGATCAGGTCTGGGCCCCGACGGGTCGGCCATTGTTTTGCGACGATGATTCGATGGTGCAGATCACGTTGGACTACGACAACCAGGTATCACCGGGGTGGCGACGGTTTTCGCGAGGCCACGAGCGGGCGCGGGAACTATCCAGTCAGGCCGAATCGTGAGACGCCCCGCGACGTCCTCATCGTTGTGGTCGACGCTGCGCGTTCGCACCACGGTCCGAAACGGCATGCCGACGACCGAATTGCGCACCGACCTGCCACCCGAAGCGGTGTGGGCAACCCTCACCGATGTGAACGCCTGGCCGGAATGGGGGCCAACAGTTTTCGGGGCAAGGGTGGACGGCGACGTCGAGCTGACGTTAGGGACACGCGGAACGATCACGACTGTCGCGGGCGTTTCCGTGCCGTTCGAGATCTGCGAGTTCGTCGATGGACGGTTGTGGGCCTGGAGGGTGGCAGGGGTGAACGCGACGCGACACGAGGTGATCCCGGTGGCGGGTGGCTGCATTCTCAGTTTTGGTGCGCCGGTCTGGGCGGTGGCGTATCTGCCGATACTCGCCATCGCGTTGCCGCGGATCGAACAGATCGCCGCTGGTCTTTGAAACTGACCTCGGAAGACGGCGTGGGCGTGGCGTCGGTGCTGTGATGTCGGCGGCCTGAGGAGCAGTCCGTCGCACGTGCCGTGCCACTCCACGTTCGAGTCGTCGAGTAAACGGGCTCCCGCGACTGTGGACACCCCGGCCGGAGCTAGCGCGAGCGGGATCGCCAGTGGGGGGTCACTGTCATCATGGCGAGCAGGCCGCGGGTCCGGGTGTACGCCCGGACCCGCGACCGTGCTGCCGACGAGCTGGCCGGCCCGTAACTGAATGAGGCCGATGGTGGTTCGAGGGATCGCCCGTTGCCGGTGGCTTTGAACCGAGCGCCACCGATCTCGCCGAGTTCGATGAGCTGCTGGGGGTTGGGCAGCCGCGAGCCGTCGCGCTCCTGGGTGGTGATGGTGGCGTGCATGCACGACGGAGCGGACAGAATGCCGGGAGGAAGGACGGAGAGAATGTGTCAGGGTCACGTTCCCCGCTGCCCGTTCGTCCTAGTTTCGGGGTGAACCAAGGAGGTCCCATGCACGATGACCGATACCCTCTGTACAGTTCACCCCGCAGTGGTCAACGGCGGTATTGGGATGGTCAATACTGTTGAGGGTGAACCGTTTTCGGTCATCGGGTTCACAATCGCCGACGACCGCATCACCGCGATCGACATCCTCTCGGACCAAGCTCGTCTGGCCCGCCTCGATCTGACGGCAGTCCTGGGGTGATCTGACTGAGAACTGAGCTGCGATGTCCTGCCTGTCCTCCGACAGTTCGGAGGAGTGGCCACGGGCGTGGATGCGACTCGGTTGCAACGCTACTGGTTACCCTGCATATTCGACTGCTGTATCGTCTTCGACGACGTGTGTATCACCGGTGATACGCTGTTGGCATGACCGACCTGGTGAGTGTCAGAGACCTTCGTAACAACGGTGGCGAGGTGCTGCGCAGGGTCGCGCGTGGCGAGCGTGTCGTCGTCACGCGCGACGGCGAGCCAGTGGCCGAACTCAGGTCTCTGCCCAGAAAGAGTGTGAGCGCGGCCGAGCTGATTCGGCGACGCGCCCATCTTCCGCAGATCGACCCGGACGCCCTGCGGTCTGACATCGATAGCGTGTTGGATTCGTCCCTATGACGGGGCCGGTCGATACAACGCGGGGGATGCTTGACACCTCAACGGTGATTTTGCTAGGCAGACTGGCGGATTCCGACGAGCTGCCCCAGGAGTCGGTGATAAGTGCGATTACCCTTGCGGAGCTTTCGGTTGGCCCGCACGTCGCGCGAACCCACCGCGAGCGAAGTGCTCGGCAACAGCACGTACAGCAGGCGGAAGCGGATTTCGAGGTGCTGGCATTCACTGCCGAGAGCGCGCGAGCTTTCGGCGGCGTCGCGGCGGCACTACGCTCATCGGAGCGAAAGCCCAGTGCGCGGGCATATGACGCATTAATCGCGGCCTGCGCCATCGCGAACGGCATTCCGCTGTACACCTGCAACCCAGGTGATTTTCTTGGCATACCCCAACTAGAGCTACGTTCGGTGACGCATCCAGATGCTGGAGCCTGAGGGCCGCGTTTCCTTCATTTCTGATGCGCGAGGTCATTGGCGCCCGTGACGTAGGTTGACCATCCTCCCGAGTACGTTGTCATCGAACAGACACTCCGGCACCTGAATACCGTTGTACTGCAAGCAATACGCAGTGGGTTACTGGTAACCCTGCATATTCGATCCCTGCATATTCCGGTACGGACGCGACAACGTTGTAAATTCTTGCGACGCAACTCGTTCGATGTTCAGTGACGCTCCGAGTTTCAGGACTGAGCTCGGGCCACCGACGTGGACGTCGAACTCTTCGCCTCGATGGCCGTTCCAACCCACCGATGCAGGAATGCGCGTAGCTCGTTTGGAGGACGAGGAGGGGCGCCCGGGTCGACGAGGAGTGATTGGACGAACCGGAGCATGACTTCGACGAGCTCATTCATGTCGGCGTCCGTCCATCCATGTTCGGCCCAGTCGATCGGAAGGTGGTCGACGATCACGCGTCCTATGGCGATGGACCGCGTAGCGGTGACCTCGGCGGTGAGTTCTGTGTTGTCCGGTTGAACGAACAGCAGGGCGAATCGGCGATTATCTTGGAGGCGCTCGAAGGTTAGGGCGACTGCCTCCACAATCGCGTGGGAAGGTTCGGTGAGACCTTCAAGTGACCGCGCCAAGTCGTCGAGAAACTCGTTGGTGGCGTGTTGAGCCGTCGCGACGAGCAGCGCTTGACTGTTGGGAAAGTACCGGTAGACGGTCTGGCGAGCGATACCCAGCTTCTGTGCGACCTGACGGATGTTCACATCGGTTGCACCCGACTCCATCAGCTCTCCGGCGGCGGCGATGATGCGTTCTGCAGCCTCGTCGTCGTCGGCCGGGGGAATCAGGCCGGCCCATCCATGTGTACGCACCTGCCCATTGTGTCGTGCTCGTCGATCCTGGTGGCGTATTGGATCGGAGATCGACGCGGACGACTAGACATAGAACGTGTTTCATGTATGGTCATCGGCAAGAGCACTGGTGACGAGAGGACCTGGCATGACGACGTTCGAGAACCCCACACCGAGCACGGGACCGACCGCCAGTCCGTTCGGAGCTGAGCTCACTCGACGAGCATTGGACCTGGCAGTCGCCAACACCACGGACATGGCCGAGTCGACACTGCGGGTGCCCCTGTCGTACTACCGCGATGACAAGATCGCCGAGTACGAACGGAATCAACTGTTGAGGGAGACGCCGCTTCCTCTGCTGGCATCGGCTCAGATCCCGAATAATCATGACTATGTCGTGCGCACGGTGCTCGACGATTCGTTGCTGATCACCCGTGACCGTGACGGGCAGGCTCACGTCTTCTTGAACTACTGCCGCCACCGAGGCGCGATGCCGGCTTGCGGGGCAGGGAACAGCCGACGATTCACATGCCCGTACCACGCATGGGTTTACGACAACAGGGGACAGCTGCGCGGGATTCCGGGCAAGGCAGGGTTCGACGACGTCAATCGTGACGAATACGGTCTGGTCGAGCTACCCAGCGAGGAGCGTCACGGATTCATCTGGGGTGTCCTCAACGCCGATGCGCCGATGGATCTGGACACGCACCTGGGTGAGTGCGGTGCCGAACTCGCACGGTGGAACTACCAGGACTACCAGTACCATGACGAGCGATCCCTGAACTCCGCCGTCAGCTGGAAGGGTGCGCTCGAAGCCTTCGCCGAGGGTTACCACTTTCCATTCGTCCACGGCAACAGCGTCATCGGACAGAACACCATCGCGAACACCCACGTCTACGACGAGTTCGGCCCGCACCACCGTATCGGCTTCCCGTTCAACTGGGTTCGGGACCTCGAGGGTATGCAACAAGACGAGTCGTGGAATGACCCGACTGCGCAGATGGGCATCATCTATTGGGTTTATCCCAACCTCATCCTGGCCAACAGTCCTGTAGGAGTCGAGGTCATCGACATTCTGCCGGGTGATTCGGCCACGAGTTGCGTTGTGCGGCACAGTTGGATGGCGAAGTACCCTGCGGAGAGTCCTGAGCAGGTGGACATGTATGCCGGCATATTCGCACAGGTTCATGCCGCTGTTCGGGACGAAGACTTCGCGATGCTCCCTCAGTGCGGTGAAGGAGTGCGCCGCGGGCAGCATGACCACATGGCCATCGGGCGCAACGAAATCGGCGTGCAGCACATGATCCGGGTGATGGCGGAGAAGATCGGGATCTCTCTCACATGACCGCTGATGTCGCGTCGGCATCGGGGGAGGGATGAGCGCAGTCGACTGGGGTCGCCTGGAAGGTGATCTCACCGAGGAGATCGTCTCTGCGGTTCGGGAAGTCACGACGCGGTCTGCGGGGTCAGCGGTGTACGGCGCTGCGCTGACCGATGTTCATGCGCGGGACATGCTGTTCCTGTGGCCAGCCATCCGGGTGGCCACAGGCGTACCGGATTATGCTGTGGCTGATCGGGGATGGGACGTCGATAGTTGGCCGGTGCAGGTCGACTGGTCAGGCAGGGGTGACAAGTGGGCTGAGACGCTGACCGCTTCCGTTGGTCTTGGTGACTACCTCTGGGATTCGGTCACCGCCCGGTTCCGCGAGAGTCTGGTGAGCGCATCCCGCCGCGCGACTCGAGCGTTGATCAGATCTGGTGCCGTCAACGAAGCGTTCGCGGTCGTAGTCCACGATCCGGATGATCCCGTTGCCGCGATGAAGAATTCACTCACCGTCGAGCAACTTGCAACGCTGTTCCCGGAGCTGTACCGGCTCGCGGAGATCGAGGACCAACTCTCTCGACTCTCGGAGCCTGAACAAGTCGAGCAACTGGTGGAGATGCTCGTACATGCCGATTCCCGCGAACAACATCACCTGGCGCACCGTCTGTTGGTTGCCGCCGGACCGACGGCTGTTTCACGCGTTGTCGCCGCGCTGGGCCTGCTTCCTTCGGGGGCGGCCGCGTCGGGTGGCATCGATCGCGTTCTTGACGTCCTGTTCGCGATCGGCGAGGTTGACGATCAGGCCGCCGAGCGAATCCTTGCGTTTGCAAAGGTTCCGACGACAACGGCAGAGGTTCGAGCGCATGCCGTGTCCGTGCTGAGTGCCGGCGGCCAGACCTGTAGAGCAATGAACCTCCTCGCGGATCTGCCGGACAATCTGGCCGGCAGGGCGGTGAGTGCTCCGTACGTCGATGGCGAGCGAAGGTGTCAGCTCGACTACGCACCGATTCGTGAAGTTCTCGCTATGCGCCCGGAGCTGGACGAAGTGATGGCTGCAGAACTCACGTCCGATCGGATCCAGGACATAGGGCACGAAGACCTACGAACAGCTGCAGACGCGCTGGACTCACCGTCGCGCTTCATCAGGCGGCACGCGTCGATCGTGCTGCTGTCGTCTCACCTGTAGGACTATCGGCCACTCAGTCGGCGGAGTGGACGCGATGGTGCATCTGATGCAAGATGCAGTTGTTCACTGGATAAGACCCGATACCAAGATCTGAGTTACTCCTAGTATCAGCGGATCTTGGGTCAGTCAGGCTTGAGTGCGCCCAGATCTACTTGCCGGCGCGCGTTCGAGATTGCGGTGACGGTGCAGCTGCTGACGTATCCGTCTCGATCGAACATGGTTGCGCCATCCCTGCAGCATCTCTGCGATGGTCTGTTCCTCGGGATGCAGCGGCCGGACAGCACTGACGAGATAGGCGCGTCAAACTCGTCAACCGCCATCGGTACCCCGCTCATCGCGAGACCGACACCGCCGCGTCCTCGGAGACCGTCCGACCCTTCGATCGAGACGTTCACGGAGGACACCTACCAGGTTGTGGTCATCGCCTTGAGCAGGCCGTCGGAGACAGGTCGAACTGGCCTCGGCCTCCCCGGGTCTGGCGCACCAACTCGCGCGCTACCTCGAGCTCGTCGACGTTGCGGTCCGCAGGCACCTCGACGATCCCGTCATCGTGTTCATCAGATGGCTCCACAGCCATCAGAGCGGCGGGCCGTGACGTGACCTTCCTGACCCCGACACACCGAGGGCGGCGGTAAGGCCACTTACACCGTTCTCACGACAGTCCACCCGATGAGGGTTGTCACCAAAATGGGACGGGTGCGGTGCCGAGTTTGTACCAGCCGGGTAGTGGCTTTCGGTCTTTGGCGGCGTTGAGGACTCGGTCAATACGCATTTTCATGCCATTGGTGGCATCACCGGCACCGAGCATCTCGGTGTAGAGGGCGGTCACGTTGCCATAGTCGAAGAAATCGCGTTGCCATCCGAACTTGAAATCGCCAGCGTATTTGAACCAGCTACCTTGTATGCCTTCCAGGGCATAGCGGGTGCCGTCTGGGCGGTGGCCGGCGAAGACTTGTTTCCATAGTCCGATCATGTCTCCGGTGTGCTCGTCGATGACCCAGGACTGGTACGGGTAGGTCCAGCCGTCCAGTCCGTCCATCTCAAATCCGATGGCGAAGTCGCGGATCTCGTCGCGGCCTATAGCCATGAAATCCCACTGGGGGCCGTAGTTCCAGCCGTAGGTCGCGTCTTGGGTGTAGAACTCGCTCAGGGGCCGCCAGTCACCTGCCTTCTCCACATCGATGTTTGCTTGTTCCCAGCTGTCTTTCATTTTGTGTAGTTCACTGCGGTCAAAAGCCATGATGGGTGACTCCTCCTCAAGGTTCGGTCGGTCAGGTTTACAGGTGTAAAGTTTACACGTGTATAGCTGGGTGTCTACCGTAATCGGGGTGACGAACGGCGACGAACTCGCAACCTCAACGAACGGCTTTCTGGGCGAGGTCGGTGGTGGAGTGACGTCAGATCGAATTGTCTCCGCCGCCGTCGATGCTCTGCACGAGTCCGGTTATGACCGGTTGTCGATGCGGGAAGTGTCGCGGCGCGCGGGCGTCACCCACGTCACGACGTACGGCTACTTTCGCTCCAAGCATCACGTGATCGCCGAGGCGTTCACCCGCAAGCTTGATCAGTGGGGCGCACAGACCGCCAGTGGATCCACGGTTGGTGAGCGCTTACACAGCCTGTTCACCACGTTCGGAGAGGTTCTGGGCGAGGACCCGGTTCTGAGTCGGGCTTCCACGTCAGCTCTGCTCGGTGAGGACCCGCCAGTAAGAGACATTCGAGAACGGGCCGGCGCGGTCATCCTTCACCGACTCTCGGCTGCCCTCGGCGAGTACGACACTGATGCCCGGCGAGACGCCCTGGTGATCGCGGTCAACGGGGCCACCCTGCAATGCGGCCTGGGGTACTCCCACTACGATGGCATCGCCGATCGGTTGATGAACGCCGCACAGTTCGTCCTAGACGGCATGGAATGAGGAATAAGGCCAGGCACCACGACACCCCACCGACGGTGTCGGCCACGGGACTGCGGCTGAGCAAGCTAGCTGTACAAGTAGGTCGGTGCCGCCTGAGGTCGAGCTGACCGGCAGCCCTGCAGTTTGTGTTGCAGCTCCGTTTGTTCGCGTTGCAGCTTAGTTTGCTCGCCCGCTTGATGCACCTGGCGGGCAGTTAGGCACAGCGCCCCGATGGCGATAGTGGCACTGATAATCGCCACGACAGTCTCAGTCTCCAAGTTCATGTCGACCCCTCCTCGTAGAGGCCCTTCCTCTCATCGCCGGCGTCCGGCGACATTCAACGGAAGTCCGGCGGTCCGGTCAGCGGGGCGTCCCACAATCCATTCCCAGGCAGCGAAGATGTCGTAAATACCCAGCCTCGGAACTCGAAATCGAATGCGTCAGAATTGAATTAGACGATACTCATCCGGCAGCACTCACGTGCGGTCTTTCCAGCGCTCGTTGGCTGATTGTCGGGTCATGCCGGTGGCCGCGCCGATGTCGGCCCACGAGCGACCCAGCCGGCGGGCCTTGGCCACCGCGGCGTCGATTAGTGCGTCGGCGTCCCTGCGGGCATCCACGGCCGCCCGGATCTCTTCGTCGACGTTGATCAGATCGAGATGCTCACGCCGCCACACTGCTTGAGCGGCCGCCGCGACCTCGGGCCGCCGGTTTACCTGACATAATATCTATTACCGGCGCTCGAAACCGATTGCGGTAGAGTGCAAGTCGTCCTTTGGATGACATAACTGCGTCGAAGGCCCGAGTTCAGATTAGGCGGCAAGACGTGTCCGCAGGCGATCGATGTCCTCCTGCGGTAAAGCTGCCCAGGTGAGTCGTATCGCGACCGTCAGAAACCCCTCGACTGCATGGTGGTACTGCGCAACGAGGACCTTCTCGGTGTCGTCGCCAGTGTCGGCGTGCTTGAGCTTCTGAAGTCCGCGGCGGGCTGTGACGATAGCGATAGCGACGGCCTCATGAAGTGCGGTGTGGCCGTCAGGCTTGAGGTCGGCCCCGCCGTGAACGAAACACAGAGCCTGCCCCTTCTTGGTGGGTCTTTGCTTCCCCGACTGAGGATCGGTGTACCACTCGTTCTCGAGGCCGGTCTGATCGAGCCACCGCAGCACCTCGTCGTCCTCGAACGCCGATCGCAGCAGCCAGTCAATCAGCTCGACCAGGGAATTGGCGGCCTGCGACACGCCATCGTCGGACACTTCCAAAGCAGTTCGGGCTCCGCGAAGCTTGCGTACGAGCCGTGTGTTGAGTTCGGCCAGCTGGGCCTGCAAGGTCCCTGATATCAGAGGGCGAACCTGCTCGAGGATCTCGTCGAGATCGGCCGGTTCGTCACCGCCGGCTGATCCGAACGCGCTAAGGAGTGACCAGTCGAAGTCGGATGCAACAAGATCCTCCAAGAAACTGTCCAGTTGCACCACGAAGCGAAGTGCCGAGGCGACTAGGCCGCCGGGAAGATCCCGAAGCGCAGCCATCTGGTCAGGACCGAGAACCTGGACGAGGTCGTCAAAAGCCGCCGCGTACGGGCGGATCATCCTGACGAGGCCGCGTAAACCGTGGGCGACGACAGTGCTGTCCTCCCGGAGCGCCACACCGAGCCGGGCATAGCTCTTCGGTCCAACTAGCCGTTCGGCGAACCGTTTCCAGTGGCCGTCTCGAGTGAGTCTTTTGCCCAGCGCGGTAGACCTTCCGCGGAGAGCTGTTCCAGCTTCGCAGGCATGTCATCAATCTGGTCCGCGAGGACTGACGGCATAGCCCCATCAAGAGGGGCAAAGAACGCGCGCACAGTATCGAGACGTTCGTCCAGAGGCCGCGAGTCCTCGGCAGTAAGTACGAAGGTTGTGCGTACTACTGCATCAACGAGATCAAGCACCCAATTGTCAATGCCAAGCAGGGCGCGTTTGCGCGGCGGAAGTTCCCTTAGCTCCGAGGCGATCCGGGATTGGGGCACGAACTGCGAGGTCTGTTCGCCGACGCCTGCGTCTCCACTCGTCATGCTCACCATGCCTCGTCCTGTTGCCGCCGTGCCTGTGCGTGCGAGCGCTGACTAGCCGCGCGACGACCGAGGATCGTTACCGGGCGCTACGGTGTCCTGCGCCCGGATCTGACCGTTGACGCCTCGCACTTGTAGCTCACCTCCACCGTCGTTCTTCAGGATCTGTCGAGCCCTATCGATGCCAGCATCCTGCGTCGGTGTCACCGCACTGGCGCGGTCAGAACCCGGTCGTTTGACTTCCCAGTTGCCGTCATCACGCTGGGGAGTATCAGATTAACGGTGTAAGTGGCGTTTTCGGTTAGTTGTCTTCGCTGGCCGGCATGCGGTCGGCGAAGGTGATGGCGAATGCGTTGAGTGCTGGTTTCCACCGCATTGTCCATCGTTTCTGTCCGGTGCCGGTCGGATCGAGCGACCGGGTCACCAGGTACAGGCACTTTAGCGCCGACTGCTCGTTCGGGAAATGCCCACGAGCCCGCACTGCGCGCCGGTAGCGGGCGTTGAGTGACTCGATCGCATTCGTCGAGCAGATCACCTTACGGACCTCGATGTCGTAGTCGAGGAACGGTATGAATTCTTGCCATGCGTTGCGCCACAACCGGATAGCTGCCGGGTACCGGTGCCCCCACTCGGCGTCGAACGCATCCAACGCCTCGGCCGCGGCTGCAGCGGTGGGGGCGGTGTAGATCGGTTTGATCGCCTTGGCGATAGCATCGCGGTGCTGGCGGCCGGCATAGCGGAATGTGCCCCGGATCAGATGGATGACACACGTCTGCACCACCGTGTCGGGAAAGACCGCCCCGACCGATTGCGGCAGGCCTTTTAGCCCGTCGCAGACGAGGAAGAAGATGTCGGCTACACCCCGGTTCTTCAGCTCGGTAAGCACCGCCAGCCAGTACTTTGCCGACTCACCATCGCCTTCACCTGCCCACATCCCGAGCACGTCACGATGCCCGGCCAGATCCACCCCGATCGCGGCGTAGATCGGCCGGGGCCCTACCTGCCCATCGCGGATTTTGACATGGATGGCGTCGATGAACACCGCGGCGTAGACGCGTTCGAGCGGACGGGCATGCCAGGTGGCCATCTCTTCGAGCACCCGGTCGGTGATCCGGCTGATCGTGTCTTTGGAGACCGCAGCACCGTAGATGTCGGCGAAATGGGCGCTGATTTCACCGGTGGTGAGCCCACGGGCATACAGCGACAACACCACCTCATCCACATCAGTCAAGCGTCGTTGGCGCTTCTTCACGATCTGCGGCTCGAAGGTGCCCGCCCGATCCCGCGGGACATCGATCTCGACCTGCCCACACGCATCAGTCAGCACGGTCTTCGACCGAGACCCGTTGCGCGAGTTGCCACTCCCGCGACCACGCTGGTCGTGCTTGTCGTAACCGAGATGCTCAGACATCTCTTCATCGAGCGCCGTCTCGAGCACCGTTTTGGTCATCGCTTTGAGCAACCCATCCGGACCGGTCAGGCGGACCCCGGCCTCCCGGGCCTGGCGGACCAGCTCGCGGGCTACCTCGAGTTCATCGACGCTGCGGTCCGCAGGCACCTCGACGATCCCGTCATCGTGTTCATCAGATGGCTCCACAGCCACCAGAGTGTCGGTCATGATGCGACCTTCCTGCCCCCGACACACCGAGGGCGGTAAGGCCACTTACACCGTTCTCACGACAGTCCCTCACGCTGCTGAACGATCCGCTTGTTGGTCATGGCCATTCCTTCCTGTAAGTACTGCCAGTATCTCGAATCTGCTGTTCATTTCCTTCAAGACACGCTGATCTTGGGGTCACAATCGGTGTCAGCTACTACATGTGGGGCCTGACCTCAGGGATGGTGGATCGAAGGGCCGTGACGAAGCTGAGCTACGACGAGGCGCGAGGTGGCCGGTCTGTGATGTGTGGGCTAAGAAGCAGACGTCCGTTCGTGGCAGCGCGCATGGGTCCCGGTGTCCAGTTCCCGTTCTGGGTGTCGGTGGTGATGGTCAGTTCGGCGTCGGTCTTCGGGAGTATCGGGGTCAGGCTCTGGAGCATGCCCCAGTCCTTGGCCCAGTCGTTGCGCAGGTACGACGGGTAGACGCGGGGGCGGAGTTCGTTCTCGATGATGCCGAGCGGGCCACCGAAGTCGCCGTCCATCCAGCGTTGGGAGTTGACCCGTTCGCCTTCGTGGTTCGGCGTGATCCGCCACTCGGGCGTCTCGAGCACTCCGCATTTCACCTGGGCGGGACGCTGACATAAGGTCTGGCCGACCACCGGGAAGCGGCGGGTACACACCTCGCGGATATGGCGCAGGCACCCCGTCGATCGTAGGCACTGCCACGGGCGGTGGAATAGCCAAGTGCTCGCGTAACGGTGCGTCATGGCCTGTTCCGGGGCGGTTTAGGCGGGACGACTCGACATGGTCAGCCGTTTCAGCGTGGTCGCGGTGTCGAGGGGGGCAGCGGGTTCTGGTCGCCTGGTTGTGGGATGGGGAACGTCAGCGACGGACTGGGCGGGTCGGGCGGGGCGAGCGTGTTCTGCGGATTGGCGCGCAGGGCGGAATCCGCGGCCGCTAATGGCGCGGATGTCCTATCGCGTGCCTGCTGCTCGGTGATGGGCTTGTGGCCATATACGGGCACGACGGTGTACCACTGTTCGGACTTGAGGAAGCGAGTCGCGAACAAGTACCACTGCCCGACCTTGAGTGGACCGTCACCGTCGACGGAAATGTAGACGCCGTCTTTGGTGCCGCCCTGCTGGTTGACGGTCACGCTCAGGGGGACCTCACCTTTGAGCGAGGTGGCGGTGAGCACGCTGTACTGGGTCTCGGGAATCGGGCTCAGAGCTTTAGTGCCGGCGCCAGACTCCACACGCCCGGTGAAGACGTGGGTGGAGTTTGCCATGAGATTGCGCAGGTCGGTGGTGTCGGTCACTGAGTCAGCCTCAACGGTGGAAGTTGCGGTCGCGGGCTCGGTGGGCGGGATGCCCTGGTTGACCTCCGTCTGGCCGCACCCGGCGAGGCCGAGGACGGCCACCGCGGCAGCGAAAGAGATGGCTGCTCGACATGAGTGGTTGGCTGACATCAGAAGCCCCATTTGTTGTGGTAAAGGTCGCGAGTGAGACCTGTGGGTGTGTAACTGGTGCCTCGATCAACATCGTTGCGGGCCACTTGTCAGTGAGTCTTCAACAATCTCGACCGAGACACTCACGTGCGGTCTTTCCAGCGCCCGTTGGCTGATTGTCGGGTCATGCCGGTGGCCGCGCCGATGTCGGCCCACGAGCGACCCAGCCGGCGGGCCTTGGCCACCGCGGCGTCGAGTTGCGCGTCGGCGTCCCTGCGGGCATCCACGGCCGCCCGGATCTCGTCGTCGATGTCGATCGGTTCGAGATGCTCACGCCGCCACACTGCTTGGGCGGCCGCCGCGACCTCGGGCCGCACGTTGACGTCGAGGTCGGTGTCTGGGGCGAACACGTGGTGGCGGGCAAGGTCCTCGAGGGACGCTGAGGGCACCCGTGTCCACTGGACCGGATCGGTCCAGGTCGAAACCTCGGAACTGGATCGGCTGGCGCAATCGCAGCTCAACACCCAGCCGACGATCTCGGCCGACGGCCTCCGGCGATCCTCGTCCGGGTGTCGGCCGGTCTCGACGATCTCGTAGTCCACGCCGTCAATCATGGTCGACCCGTGGCTCTCGGCCCCGTCCTCGAAGAACGCCACCAAACCCGCCTCGTGGAAGTGTGTGTCGCTCTCGTGCATCCAGCCCATGCAGATAGGGTAGACCCGTCATGTCAGGACAGCCAGACGCCTGAGTTACTCGACGTCAGGTTTACCTGACATAAGATACATTATCGGCTAACAGTGTGGCTATTGATGGGCCAGTCTAGCGGCTACACTGGACGGCATGACGACAGTGCCACTCGGTGAAGCCAAGGACAAGCTCTCCGCGCTCATCGACAGCGCCGAAACCACGCACGACATCATCACGATCACCAAACACGGCAAACCTGCCGCGGTGCTCATGTCGGCTGACGACCTCGAATCGCTGCACGAAACGATCTACTGGCTCTCACGCGCCGGCATCCGCGAAGCTGTGGCGGCTGCCGACGTCGAGTACGCCGCCGGCCAAACCGTTTCCCTCGAGGACCTGCGCGTCGAACACGGCATGCCGCCCCAGTGAGCGACAACCCCACGGACTCGGCCGATGAGTACCGCGTCGAGGTCGCATCCCCCGCACGCCGCGATCTGCAACGCCTTCCATCCCGGATCGTCCACGCTGTCATCGAGTTCATCTCCGGGCCCCTCGCCGGCAACCCGCACCGCCTCAGCAAACCGCTACGCGACGACCTCGAAGGCCTTCACAGCGCACGCCGCGGCGACTACCGCATCCTGCTGCGCATCGACGATCCCCACCACACCATCGTCATCGTCAAGATCGACCACCGAGCCCACGCCTACCGCACCTAACCCACAGAGCCACAACACGTCCCTGACACCATGAGGAGCATCGTGAACGACTCCGGCCGGACACTCGACCACGCCATCGACGCGCTCTACGACCCCATCAACGCCCTGCAACGCCAGGTCCTCGACATCGAGCGCAGCTACCGCGACCTCGCCCAACGCGACGACCTCGCCACCGACACCCTTGGGGCGCCCACCACTCCCGCCGAAGCCATCGCCGGCATGAATCACCCTAGGTTCTGTGCCGCCTCCAATGTGGGCTGGTCCTCGGGTCCGAGGCCAGCGTAGTGAAGCGTTTCGAACTCGGTCGGGGGAATCTGGCCGATACTCGAGTGCAACCTGCTGTTGTTGTACCAGTCGACCCAACCAGCGGTCGCGAACTCGACGTCGGAGACTGTCTTGTACGGACCGGAGTGGAAGATCGTGGTCCGGATGCACTCGGTCTTGTACAAGCCGTTCACCGACTCGGCCAGCGCGTTGTCGTAGGCGTCCCCGACCGATCCGATCGACGCTGCGATGTCTTCCAGTCGCAGACGCTCAGTCAGTGTAACCGATGTGTACTGACTTCCCGCATCCGAATGATGAATCAGCTCAGCAGCTTTCACCGGATGCCCTTCCCGATTGCGCTGCCACAGCGCCATCCGAAGCGGGACCGTCACCAGCTCGACTGTCTTCGATGTCGATGCGTGCCACGCCACGATTCGACGGGAGAACACGTCGATGATGAACACCACGTACACCCACCCGGCCCATGTCCGGCAGTAGGTGAAATCGGTCACCCAGACCCGGTTGGGTTCGGCGGCACTGAACTGTCGGTTCAGCAGATCCTCCGCGCGTACACCGTCAGTGGAGCGGACGGTCGTGCGGACCCCTTTGGATCTTCGAATTCCGTTGTGGCCTAGCATTTTCATTGCTCGATCAACAGCGCCGTAGGACACCCCAGGCAGTGTTGTGCGGTGCAGATGGGCGCGCATCTTCACCCGCCCGTAGAGGCCCTCGGGAGTCATCTTCCGTCGGCCGTCGTCATCGGTGCGCCAGACGACATTGCGCACCGCATCGACGACGTGAGCGTCGGAGACGGTACGAGCAGCAGGCATTCGTGTTCGCCATGCCCGGTAGGTTCGTGCGGCACCTATGCAGCCCTGCTCACGCAGGACCCGGCAGATCGACTCGACCGCAAAACCGTTGCTGCGCATCTGATCTATGAACGCCACGATCATCGGTTGCGGGGTCGAGTTCCCCCGCGAAGAAAGTTGTCGCCGCCTTCAGAATGGCAACGTCTTCTCGCAACTGCTTGTTCTCCGCCTTGAGACGCTTGATCTCGGCGGACTCCTTCGAGGTGGTCCCGGAGCGGGCGCCGGCATCGACCTGTGCCTGCACTGCCCACCGGCGTACCGTCTCTCCGCCGACACCGACCTGCTTAGCGATCGCTTCGGCAGCGGCAGTCAACGACGTGTACTCGCCGCCGTGGGCCTCCAGCAACCGCAGAGCCCTCGAACGGACCTCTGGATCGATCTCTTTAGGCATGAGCTCATCCTTCCTGACTCAGAAGGAAGCGGCATCAAACCAGGGGTGATTCAGGTGGACGAGTCGGTCGATGAGGGCGGCGGCCACGACGTCGTCGGCGAAGACTTCGCCCCAGCGGCCGAAGGGCATGTTCGAGGTGATTAGCACCGAGCCTTGTTCGTAGCGGCTGGCGATGAGTTGGAAGAACAGGTTGGCGGTGTCTGAGTCGAACGGTAGATCTCGTCGATGATGAGCAGTCGGTAGCGGCGGAGCCGTTTAAGCTCATGGGCCAGGCGGCCGGTGGCGTGTGCTTCGGTGAGGCGGGTAGCCCATCCGGTGGCGGTGTCAAAGACTACCGGGTAAGCGTTGTGGGCAGCTTTGATGCCGAGCGCGATGGCGAGATGGGTTTTGCCTACTCCTGGTGGTCCGAGCAGGATCACGTTGTCGCTCTTGGCGATCCAGGTACTGGTGGCCAGGTGGGCGATCACGTCACGACGCAGGCCGGGGACGTGGTCGAAGGTGAAGTCCTCAAGGGTTTTGATCGCCGGGAACCGGGCGCCACTGATCCGTAGAGCGGTGCCGTTGGCTTCGCGCTCGCTGACTTGACGGTCGAGGATCGCGGAAAGGTATTGCTCGTGGGTCCAGTCCTCGGTGCGTGCCCGCTCAGCCAGCTCGGCCC
The DNA here is from genome assembly GCF_023078355.1 of Gordonia hongkongensis. Taxonomy (NCBI): domain Bacteria; kingdom Bacillati; phylum Actinomycetota; class Actinomycetes; order Mycobacteriales; family Gordoniaceae; genus Gordonia; species Gordonia hongkongensis. Next base: position 2,910,924 of record NZ_CP095552.1, on the reverse strand, counting down.
AGCAGCGGCGGATGGTGGGCATCTTCAACGCCCGTGCTGCGAACTCGATATGTTTGCCGATCGAATTGTCAGACATGGTGTTTCATCCTTCAGGGATAGTGGATGCGGTGGGTGTGAGTCCGCCTGGGGGTGGGGTGGCGAAGTGCACCCCGAACAGGTCGTCGTAGTCGGGTAGCGCTCTAATGGGCACCTCGTGGCCGTCGGGGTGGGTGCGTACGCGCGCGGCGTTGCGGGCCCGGTTGTGCAGCTGTTGGTTGCGGTAGTCGCGGCGCAGATCTTTAGCCGCCCGCACGTGCTGGGCGTCGGCGATGGTGACGTGGTTGGCCCAGCTGCGGTCATGGTCGGCGACGGTGACTTCGCCGCATGCGATCCGCACCCGATGTAGATCGGCGGTGATGTCGACAAACCGGCCGATCACTGATGGGTGCACCGAGTAGTCGTTGCCGGCCACGCGCACGTAGTAGTCGCGACCCAGCCGCACCCGAGTGTTCAACCCGACTTGTGGTGCACTCGGCGGCAGTGTTGCCATCTGCGCCAGGTCCCCGGTGAGCACGTCACGGGGGCGTCGATCACCAATCGAGCGCACCACCCGTCGGCGGATTCAGTGAGTCGCCGTTACACGCGCTGCGTCGTCGACCCGCGACTCACAGCTGGGTTCGAAGCGTCGTCCGACGACCGCGGTCCGCGGCCCCGAGCCGGTGACACACGCCTACGCCGCGTGGTCAAGAGTCGATCGGTTTCGATCTCAGAATCGCGAGTGTGATTCGCGGCACTGTTGGGATCCATCCGGCGGACTCCAACGAATGGACAGTAACCCCCGAGGTCGTCAGACCTCGAGCAAGAAAGGCTGCCGGCGCGCGATGAACTCACCCACACCTCCGTCCCCGTCACGGTCGGCGCCGATCCCCGCGCCTCGAGCCGAGAAGCCGGGGCGACCCCGGAACCGCGGGTCGAGCAACTCATCGCGGAAGCGACCGCGCTCTTTCAGGACGCCGGCTACCGGAATGTGAGCGTCGAGGAGATCGGCGCCGCCGTCGGACTGACCGGGCCGGCGGTGTACCGGTACTTTCCTTCCAAGCAGGACATTCTGGCGAAAGCGCTGGCGACGCAGGTGGAGGGGGTACGCGCACTCCTGACCCAAGCCGAGGAGCGCAGCGAATCGCCGGCCGAACAACTCGGCGTGTTCTTCGACCTGCTTGCGACCAGGGCGGCGCACGGTGACGTCTCGACACTGTGGACCCGCGAACGACGGCATCTCGACCGATCCGATCTCGACGACATGGACGCGCACCACCGCACGCTGATCGACGCATTGGCGTCGAAGTTCGACACCACCGAGGCCGGCATCGACACCCAGACCGCGAAACTCCTCGCGACCGCGGCGGTCAGTGTGTTCTCGAGCACCGCGGCGATGCGGGGTTCGCTCACCCCACGGCGGCTCATGCAGATCCAGCGGGCGGTCGTGGACTCGATCCTGAGCTGTCCGCTTCCCCGCGGGGCACAGTCCCGCGCGCGGTTCGCCGATGGATCCAGCCGACGGCCCGCTGCGCGGCGTGATCGGATACTCGCCGCCGCGACCCGGATGTTCTTCGCGCGCGGATTTCCCAACGTCCGAATCCACGAGATCGCCGCCGAAGCGGATGTGTCGCCGGCGACGGTCTACCAGGAGTACGCGGGAAAGACCGACATCTTGATGACCATCGTGCGTCGAGGTCTCGAGAATCTGCACTGGATATCCGTCGACGCACTGGCGGAGTCCTCGGCGGTCGAAGCGCTGGACGTCCTCGTGGGTGTGTTCCTCGACTACTCGCTCGGCCCGAACGGTCGAGTGTTGGCCATCGCCCACCAGGACATCGTGTATCTGCCGGAAGCAGACCAGGTCTCACTTCGCCGGACGGCGTCGGACTACACTGCTGAGTGGACTGCTGCGATCCTGGCCCGTTCACCGACCCTGACGCATGCCGATGCCAACGCGCTCACGCAGGCACTTACCGGATTCGTCTACCAGGTCATCTCGTCGCCGGAGCTCCGCTCGCGGCCGGGCATCGAAGGCGAGTTCCGCGCGCTGGCATCCGCCATCCTGAGCCCGGTCGAACTCTGTGGCCGGTGACCGCGCCTACCTCGGCGGCAGCCAGGTCAAGGCCCGCGCTGGATACCTGCACTTCCTCGTCGAGGTGACCGGCTACACCCTCTCCGACGTGGAGCAGGTCATCGCCGATGACACCGACGCCGCCGACGTGCCACTCGACTAGACCTCGTCCAGCGGTGGGCCGCGACCACACGGTCGCGGCCCACCGCCCCGGCACCCGATCCACCCGCCACCTCGACGACACACCGTGACTATCACCGGCGAACTGTTCCCGCGCTGCGCCCTACCGGGCTGCGCGAACCCCACCGACACCCAAGGCCACCCCTGCGGCCAATGCCGTCGAGACTTCTGTCCCATGCTGCGCCACAACCCCGACGGGCAACCGATGACCGCCGACGCCCAAACCACCCGCGACCAGGCGATCCGCGCCGCTTACCGCACCCAGGCCCACACCCGCCTTGAGGCTGCCGATCGGCTGCGTGCCGTCGAGGCCGGCGAACAGCCCAAACCTGGGCAAACCTGCTGGCTGTGCGAACAACGCCGCCTGTGTGTCCTCGTCGACGGTCAGTGGGAATGCCGCGACTGCCGACAGATCACCGGCTGAGCCGCGCGCCGGGCACCGGGGCGCGGCGGAGCGGCCCACGGGCCGCACAGCATTGTCCCGGCCCGCCGACTCCGCTGCGCTCCGCCGCCGACCCGGGAAGATCCCAGTTAGGTGGGTGGTCACCTTATTGCGCGCGCACGTCGACCAAGTGTGACCGACGGGGACCCCCGAGCTGTCAACCCACACCAGGCGGCTACCGCCCGTTCTCCGCTGCGCTACGCCCGTGCGCTCCAACCACTTTCACTCGCTACGCTCCTAAGACGAAAGTGGCTTCCGGCGCGCCTGCCTCTTCGGGGTTGACAGCCCACCCCCGCCGGTCCCCCAGGTCTCTCGACGTCCGCCACACCGGCCGGACCAGTCGGGCGCGCACGCTGACGAAATCCAGGACAGCTCGTCACCGAGCCATGATGTGCGTGAACCGCACCCACATGCATTACGCCGCCGCGGTCCCCGTGCGGCTGTCGCATCCGGGGGGGCCGAACAGCGAACGGCGACCGGCGTGATGACCATCGGTGACGTCCATCTTCACGCCGGTCTCCCGGCCGCTGGCACCTGGCAGCCCTGCCACACCGCGGAGCGGGCAGACGGGGTGCCGCTTCTGGGTGGGCTCCCTGCGATGGAACCAGCGGCGCCCCGCCTGCAGGGTCGCGACGCTGCAGCGACGCGCGACCCTGTTCAACGGTAACGCCGGCAAGCGCGTGTGAGCGGGGGTTGCAGGTACAGATGTGGGCCAACAATTCCGCTGTCGCACAGCCACCCTGGCCGGTCCGGTCGTCGGCTCGGTGAGCGCCGAACGGTGCGACGCCGCCAGCGCGGCGGTGGGTTATCGGCGTGGGTGGTCGAGGAGGACGTCGATGACGGCGAGCACGATCGCGCGTTGCGGTGGTGGGAGATCGTAGAGCGCTGCTGCCATGCGGTAGTAGTCATGCCATCCGTTGCTGGCCAGCACGACCCGCACCGGCATGGGGTGGCGGCGATGGCGGTGGTGGAAACTGGTGGTGAAGAAGGCGATGTCGACGCCGAAACCGACAGCAGTTGCCTGCACGGTCGTCAGTTTGGGGTCACGGGTCCGCCCCCGGCGCAGGGAACTCAACACCGGCGGGCTCAGCGGCCGTGGGGCGCCGACACTGCGCTGGCAAACCTCGTCGGCGGTAATACGCCCGGTAGGGCCTGATCCTGGGACGTGATCGAACAGCACCTCGAGCATGACAGCGAACGAGGGCTCGAAGCCATCGCCTCGTACATCCCGCACAGCCCGGGCCTCCTCCTCACCCCGCCCCCGGCGACGGCACCGATGGCGCCGCGGTGGTCACTCGCACCAGCGTCACCACATGAGGTCATCTTCGGGACGAATCCAGGTGTTACACCGCGTGCGAACACGCCCGCCGCGTCGAACCGTGGCGTTCGGGTCGAGTGCCACAATCGGGGTCGAGGCCGTCCGAGGCGGTTGCGGTGGACCTCGCGGGCCGACAAAGGCGCTGTGCGGGCGCCCGGATGCTCAGCCATCCGTGTCGACGGCGCCGCCGAATATCAGCCGATGACGGGTGCGCCGTGCCGCAGACACGCAATGCCACACTGTTCGTGCGGTCCGGTGTGCTCGTCATCGGCGACGACAGTCGTGTAGGAACAAGGTCACTGTCCGCGACGGACGCGTAGGCACCGGTAGAGCACCTGCCGCACCCTGCACGGAGGACACGTCTCTAAGGAAGTCGCTGTCGCACCGGCCGGTGGCCACGAACGCCAGGAGTAGCACCGACATGCCATCCCACAACTCCCATCCGGTGACCGGCACACCCACCGACCCGGCGACCGGTCGCGGGTTGCTGAGAGTGACCTCGACGCATTTCCGGGAGGGCTTGACCCTCCTGGCCGTTGACGGCAGCATCGATATGTTCACCGTCCCGCAGCTGGCTGCAGCGATCCTCGAAGCGTTGAGCGGCCAACCCCGCGGGCTGATCATCGACCTGGCCGCGGTCGACTTTCTCTCCTCCGCCGGGATGGCCATGCTACTGGCCGCACACGAGGCCATCTCCCCGACCAGCCACCTCGGTGTCGTCGCCGCCCACCCCGTCACCACCCGGCCCCTGCAGATGATGGGTGTCGACCACACACTGCCGCTATACCCCACACTCGCCGACGCCATCGCCGCGACGACCAGAGGTGCGTCGTGACAGCCCGACTGCGGTAGGCAACCACCCGTGGACGCCACACCTTCGGCGCAGGGCAGCGCTTTCCGCTGCACCATCGCTGCTACCGCCGACTCCGCGACCCAGCTTCAGCAGCAATTCACGGCCTGGCTCGATACCGCCTGCCGACCTTCCGCGCAGCGCCGCGACGATGTCGTCCTGGCCGTCGGCGAAGCGACCAACAACGCCGTCGAGCACGCCTACGCCTGCACCCGCACCGGGCAGGTCGAGGTGAACGCCTCGATGAGGCCGACCGGTGAACTCACCGTCACCATCTCCGACCGCGGCGTGCGGAGACGAGACCCCAGCACCGCGCCGTACCGGGGCTGCGGCCTGTCGCTGATCGGAGACCTCAGCGACTCGTCGAACATCACGACCAACCCCAACGGCACCACCATCGCGCTGTACTGGCGACGCATCGGCCCCGGCGCCCGACAGTGAGGTGAGGCAGTCCGGTCCCGCCGCCGGTGCCCCGTCGGCGGAACGCCCACGGCGACGTTGGGCCGCTTGGTCAACGCGCAGTGCTGAGCGGTGTGCGGACGCTAGGGTCGGACGCAACCTTGGGCCCCAAGTCCGGTCGGTGACAATGCCGGCCGCCGGCGCGGGTCGATGATGAGGAAGGCAGGCGTCAGTGCCTCGGATGTCAGCCGATCAGCGCCGTGCCGCGCTCATCGATGCGGCCTACCGTGTGATCGCCGACTTCGGAGTGGAAGGTGCCACCACCCGGCGGATCTGTGCCTATGCCGGGATGAAATTGGGAAGCTTTCATTACGCCTTCGAAAGCCGCATCGCACTGCTGAGTGCAGTAATGGAGACTGCGGTTCCCGCTGACATCACTGCTGTGCTGGATTCGATCGTGCCCGACGACGTCGATCCGGCATCCGGTGATGCGCTCGACATGGAGTCGCAGTTGCGGCGGCATTTCCGCGGGTTCTACGGGCTCCTGCAGGCCGAGCCTGGTCGTATGCAGGCCGTCATCGCGCTGGGAATCTATGCGCGCAACCATCCCGAACTGCACACCGCCGGCGCACACATGTATGCACGGCTGTTCACGATCGCCGCCGCCGGACTCGAACGCGGCGCCCGCCATGCCGGTGTCCAGTGGACGGTGCCGGTCGCCGAGTTGGGGCCGGTGGTCATCGCCGCAACCAACGCCATCACCCTGACCTACCTCAGCCTCGCCGATGATGCCGCGATCGACCAGATCATCGACGCGTCCGTGCGCGGCCTGATGTCCTACGTGCAGTAACCACCCCGCTCACCCGCCATCCGGCGACTTGGACGGGACGACCCGCCCGCTCGCGGCGGGTCCGTCGGCGCCGGCGGCCGTTATGCGAGGCGGGCCATCCGGGTTGCGCCTGTCACCGAACACCAGGCGGCGCGGAAGCGCCGCCCCGCTCACAGAAGTAGTGGAGGCTGTCGCTGGACCGGTGGGTGGCCTCAGCTGCGGATAGAGCCCCACGAGGGGTTGGGGTCGATGATCGGGAGGCTGTTGCCGGATGGCGAAGATTGCGCGTGTCGAGGTGGTCGACGATGTCGACGGGCGGCCGATCGATTCCGAGGATGTGCACACGGTCGAATTCTCGGTGACCTTGCCGGGGCAGCGGATCGCCCGCTACGTGCTTGATGTTCGGCCGGCGAACCTCGCCAAATTCGAGCGCGACATCTCGAAATACACCTCGCGCGCAACGAAAGTCGCAGCCGACCACGCAACGACTGGTGGACGTGCGCGGCCGTCGCCGACCCGGTCGCAAGCCATCCGCCAGTGGGCCCGCGACAACGGCTACCACGTCTCGGCGCGTGGCCGTATCCCCCTGCACGTGGTCTCAGCATTCGACGACACACACGCCTAAGAGACTGCTGAAATAGTCGGTGTCGTTTCGGTGTGGGGTGAGCGGGTTTGCCTGGTGGGCTGGGATCCTGGTGGGTATGCAGGGTGAGCCGGATCGTCAGGGTGAGTTTCTGGATGTGAACTCGGTCGTCGGGCATTTGCTGGCCGAGGGCAGTGTGTTCGCGTTTTTGGCTGCTCATCGCGAGCAGTTGTTTCCTGCGGAGATGTTCGCGGACCTGTTTCCCAGCGGCCGGGGCCGTCCGTCGATCCCGCCGGCCACGATGGCGTCGGTGATCGTGCTGCAAACGCTGCAGGGTTTGTCCGATCGCGAAGCCGCTGATGCGGTCACTTTCGATCTGCGGTGGAAAGCGGCGTGTGGATTCGTGTTGGGTAACAAAGGTTTTCATCCGTCGACTCTGACGTACTGGCGTCGGCGACTGGCAGCCAGCGATCGGCCGCACCGCATTTTCGAGGTGGTACGCGAGGTCATCACCACCACCGGGGTGCTCGCGGGTAAGAGCCGTCGAGCGCTGGATTCGACGATCTTCGATGACGCGGTGGCCCGCCAGGACGCCATCACCCAGGTGATCGCGGCGATCCGGCGGGTCGCCCGAGAGGTCGACGGTGGTGCGGTGGTGGTCGAGCAGCACGCGACTCGTCTGGCCGCGTTGACCGGCGGCGGCTATGACCGGCCCGGCAAGCCGCGGATCGCCTGGGATGATGAGTGTGCTCAACAGGACCTGATCAGCGCCCTTGTCGAAGATGGGTTGGCCGTGCTCGACGGTCTGGACCTCGAGGCCATCGACAAGGAACCGAGTAACCAGGCCCAGGCGCAGGCGGTGGCATTGCTGGCATTGGTGACCGGCCAGGATGTGGAACCGGCACCAGGTTCTGATGGCACCGACGGACGCTGGCGCATCGCGCCCCGGACCGCCCCGGACCGGGTGATCTCCACCGTCGATACCGACACCCGCCACGCCCACAAAACCCGGGCACGCCAGCAGGACGGGTTCAAGGGCCACATCGTCAATGAACCGGAGACCGGGTTGGTCACCGCGATCGAGATGACCAAAGCCGCTGGTCCGGACACTTCCGACGGAGCAGTCGGGGCACGGTTGTTGCTGAGCGATCCGACCGTCGCCGACGACGCCGACGATCATGAGGTGCTGGGTGATTCAGCGTATGCCTCCGGTGACATGCTGGCCACGCTGGCGCGGACACGATGGAACGCGGTGATCAAACCCAAGCCACACATGCCGGCGGTTGATGGTGGTTTCGTCGTCGACGATTTCACCTTCGACTGAATCGCCCCGGGTTTGCTGGAGGCTCGGTTAGTTGGTTCCAGCGTTTGCGGGGACCGGGTTCTCACGGTAGCTGGTGACGGTGTGGGTCGACCAGTAGGCGCTCTCGTACTCGACGGGTGGGACGTGTCCGATCTCGCCGTGCAGGCGGCGGTGGTTGAACCATTCGACGTACTCAGCGACGGCGATCTCGACCTCGCCCACACCTGCCCAGCCGCCTCGCGGGCGCATCACGGGGTTACGGATGCATTCGGCTTTGAACAGCGAGTTGAACGCCTCAGCCATCGCGTTGTCGTATGAATCCCCTTTGGAGCCAACAGATGTCACCGCTTCGGCTTCGGCCAGTCGTTCGGTGTAGCGGATGGCTCGGTATTGCACTCCGCGGTCGGAGTGGTGGATCAGCCCGGCCACGTCGTGGCCGGCACGCGACCGTGCCCACAATCCCATGTTCAGGGCGTCGAGGGCGAGGTCGGTGTGCATGGTGGTCGAGACCTGCCAGCCGACGACCATCCGCGAGAACACGTCCAGGACGAACGCCGCGTACACCCAGCCCGAGTGGGTGCGGATGTAGGTCAGGTCCGCCACCCACAACGCGTTCGGTGCCGCCGCGGTGAACTGACGGTTGACCCGGTCAGCCGGCCGGGGTGTTTCAGCTCCCTCGCTGCGCGTGGTCTTGCGTGTCTTGAGTCTCGCTATCCCTTGCAGCCCATCGGCTTTCATCAATCGCTCGACGGTGCAGCGGGCAACACTATGGCCCTGTCTGCGCAATTGGGCATGCACCTTGCGGGCACCGTAGACGCCGAGGTTGTCGGCATGCACCGCGCGGACCTGGGTAAGGAGCTCCCGGTCACGCACCACACGAGGCGCCTCGGTCTTCTGGGGGCTCAGGTGGGCTCGTACCGTGGACGGAGCGATCTGGGCGGACGTATCGCGCAATGCCGCACAGATCGGATCGACTCCGTGTTCATCGCGGTGAGCCGCGACGAACTCCACGATCAGCGCTGTGGGCGGTCGATCTCCGCCGCAAAGAAAGCCGAAGCCTGCTTCAAGATCGTGTTCGCTCGCCGCAGTTCACGGTTCTCCCGCTCCAACGCCGCGATGCGGTCAGCGTCCTCACTCGTGGTGCCCGGGCGGACCCCGCCGTCGATCTCGGCCTGACGAACCCAATTGCGCAACGCCTCGGGATGGACTCCGAGCTGATCGGCGATCCGCTTGATCGCACCTCTCGACGAATCGGGATCTTGTCGCGCTTCACATGCCATCCGGGTGGCCCGGTCCTTGAGTTCCTCACTGTACTTGCGTGGTGCTGCCATGCTCTCCATCCTTCACAGGTTCGAGAGCCTCCGACAGACCCGGGGCGGTTCACCTGCATGGTCTGCGCTCACCACACGGTCCCGCTCGCCGCCCAGATCGTCACGAGATCGGTGCGTGAGCACGCACCCCTGCCCCGGTTGTCGGCCGTGTAGTAAACCGTGGCCACCCAAGACAGCTCCCCCGCGCCGGCGTGTCGCGGTGACGGGACTCTGCTGAGTCAGCTGCTGGTGTCGGTGGCCGACGGGGACCGGGAGGCGTTCACCCGCCTCTACGATCTGACGAGTTCACGCATCTACGGTCTCGCGGTGCGGATCGTGCGGGACCGCCATTACGCCGAGGAAGTCGTCCAGGAAGCCTATCTGCAGTACTGGCAGAACGCCGGAGACTTCGACCCTGCCCGCGGCGCGGCCATCACCTGGATGATGACCATCGCCCACCGCCGCGCTGTCGACCGGGTTCGCACCGAAGACATGCAGGCCGAGCGGATCTCCGACTACGGCGCCACCACCGCTGAACCCGACACCCCGCGCAACATTCCGTTGGAAGTGGCCGTCGCGGCCGAGGAGGTGCGCACCCTGCATGCCGGCTTGGGCCAGCTCACCGACCTGCAGCGTGAATGCATCGAGATGTCCTACTTCGGTGGCCTGTCCTATCCCGAAGTCGCGCAGCGACTCCGAACACCGCTGCCCACCACCAAATCCCGTATCCGCGACGGACTGCGACGGTTACGAACAGTCATGCTCGCCCCCGACGACACGTGACACCAGCCATCCCTGCCGTCGCCCGCTGCCGGTGATCGACACACACCCACATGGTGAGGCCTGGCGCGGCCACCACTGCGGGTCGACTGTGTAACGACAGGCCCGACCGTCGGCACGCGACCCGCACCGCCGGGCCCCCTCGACACAGTGCGGAACGGGCGGGCCATCCGAACCGGGCCGCGGCTCCGAACCCTCGCTGTCGGGGCCAGTAGCCATTGGAAACGACCTCGGGCAGCGTTTGCTCAACTGCCCGAGGTCTTACCACTGCCCGGCCAGGCCGGCAACGGCTACTGTCCTCCTACCCCACCACCCGGGGAGCCGAAACCGCCGCTCCCCACTTCGGCATCAGGTGGCTTGCGTCATCACCCCGACACCGGAGAGGTACCGGCCACACTCTGCGGTGATAGGGCCTGACGGCCCTTGTAACGCCCACCGAGGGGGATACATATTTTTCTGACGGAACGATGACCCTGCTGCCGGTAGGTCTCCACACAGTGATCAGGAGTATGCACGAGTGTCCGACGGGTCCGAGGGGGCCGAGCGTCCCTCCGACAGCACCGACTACCAGCGAGTGGCGACCTTCCGGTTCTGGTACGACACCGAACAGTGGGAGTGGAGCCCCGAAACAGCGGTCCTGCACGGCTACCCGGCCGAGCAGATGACGCCCACCACCGACCTCCTCGCCTCTCACAAGCATCCTGAGGACCGCGCGTCCTTCCTCGCGATGGTCGAGCAGATGCGCGTTCGCCATATCCCCTTCTCCAGCAGACATCGCATCATCGACACCCACGGCCAGGTGCGCCCCGTCGCGGTCATCGCCCACGCCATCCGCGACGACACCGGCCGGGCGGTCGGCACCGAAGGGTTCTACCTCGACCTGGCCGATTACACCAACGACTCCGTCCAGGCCGAAGTTGACGGCCACATCCGCGCCTTCCGCGAACACAGTGCCGTCATCGAACAGGCCAAAGGCATGATCATGCTCGTCTACGGCGTGCCCGCCGACCGAGCCTTCGACGTACTCACCTGGCGGTCCCAAACGTCCAACACCAAACTGCGGGTTGTGTGCGAAGCCATCGTCGCCGCCAGCACACAGCTACGCGCCAGCGACGACATGCGCCGAGACTTCGATCACCTCATCCTCACCGCAGCCGGCCCACCGGCCACCCCCGAGGACACCACGACAGCGCACCGCCACCACGACGAACCGACCTCGTCCACCGAGTAGCCGAGCGTGCTCCGGACAGCCGAGCCTCGGACAGCACAGTGCACGAGTTTCCGACATCCGCATCCACATCTGATTCGACGAACCGACGATCCGCCAGCTCGAATGCGTATCGCGCAATCGGATGTGCAATCTCGAACGTGGTGTCGTGTGACCGTCGGGCGAGGTCCCCAGGCGAGACCCGACGAAGGGCTGCCGCGCCTGACGTCCTCGCCCGACCGCATCGCTGTCGGGCGGGCGACCATGACAAAATGGGTAGGCCGGTGCAGCAGGTAGCCGTCGTCATGTCGTCGGTCGGGGCCGTGGCCACACAACAGCTGTGTGGCCCCCCTTCGATGGAAGCGAGAGTCACCAGTGCAGCCAAACAACCCTGACGCCGTGGTCAACCCTGACGCTGTGGTCGTCGACGACAGCGGAGACAACGCCGGCCGTGCGTTGCTGACCATCGTCTCCGCCCAGCACGAAGAACTGGTGATCCTGACCGTGCAGGGCAGCATCGACGTGCTCACCGCACCACAACTGTCCGAGGCAGTAACGAACGCGTTGACCGGCCAACCGCGCGGCCTGATCATCGATCTGACCACCACCGACTTCCTGGCCTCAGCCGGCATGGCCGCGCTCGTCGCCGCACACGAGGCCATCGCACCGACCGGACTGTTCGGAGTCGTCGCCGCCGAACCCGCGACGTCGAGGCCGCTGACACTTATGGGCCTGGACCAGACGATCGTCCTCTACCCCTCCCTCGCCCACGCCGTCACCTCCATGACCGACCCCACCGGAATGAGCGGCACCCCGACTGAGTAAACACCGCGGCGTGGACTCATCACTGCACCTCGATGGCGACTCCACCGGTGACTTCCAACGCTCGGTCGAGGCCACCGCCGAAGCCGCCTACACACTGCGCGAACTGTTCACCCTCTGGGTCACGGCCACCGTCGACGCCGACACCGAACGCCGCGGCGACATCGTCCTGGCCGTCTACGAAGCAGTCGCCAACGCCACCGAACACGCCTATAAAGACACCGCCGCACCCGGAACGGTCACCGTGCGCAGCCGACACCGACCCAACGGCGTCCTCGAAATCACCGTCACCGACACCGGAACCTGGGACCCCAGCCCCTCAGAGCGCTTCCGCGGCCGCGGACTAGCACTCATCACCGTGCTCAGCGACACCAACGCACTCACCACCGGACCCGACGGCACCACCGTCACCATGTGCTGGCAGCCGATGCGGGACTGTCGTGATGTCATAACGTAAATTATCGGCGAATCTTGATGCGAATCAACGTGTTTCGTCACCAGTCGGGCGGCCTCGGCCAGACCGCGATTCAATCTCAAAGCCGGATGCTCGCGAGCACCCCGTGGTGGTCGGAGCCCGGCAGATCGATCCGCCGGAACGATGTCGGTGTCGGGCCGTTGCGGGTGAGTACCCGATCGAGCGCGAGCAGGGGCGGGTAGGGTCGGCCGGCGGGGTAGGTCGCGACGACGCCGGATCCGAGATGCTCGGCGGCGTCGGTCAGCTGGGGTGAATCCGGCGGTCCGGAGAGCAGCTGCCGGAAGGAGCGGTGATCGTAGGTCGAGTTGGCATCGGCGCCGATGATCAGCGGATCTGTGTCGGCGGACAGGATCGAGCGTAGCTCGCGGAGCTCGGCATTCCAGCGCCACGATGGTTCCGGATAGGGCGGCAACGGATGCAGTGCATAGACCGAGATGGGCGAGCGGTTTGGTAGCGTAAGTCGCGCATGAAGATTCGACAGTTCGAATCCGCGCAGGAGTTGCCCGTCAGTCAGCGGGGACCGAGCATAGATGCCGGCTCCACCTCCACCCTCGCGGGGACGGAGAAACGCGAACGGCAAGGCGTGGCGCAACCCGGCGCGATCGAGGGCCCCCACCGACTCGGGCGTCAGCTCGACCACCGTCATGACGTCGACTCGCGAGCTGCGTACCCGCGACACCATCTCATCCGGATCGGCCTGCCCGCGAAAGATGTTTGCCTGCATAACGGTCAAGTCCGAGTCCGAGACCAGTTCGTCCACTCCCCAATACAGCGGGGCCTGCGCCGTGACGCCCACGGCAACGACGAGCACAGCTGCCACCGCGGAGATCCAGGCGCGCGCGACGAGCAACAGCACCAGGCCGAGGACACCGACGCCGATTAACACCGGCGTGAACGCCGCCACCCGGGACGCGGTATTGCTGACCAGGCCAGAGTAGTGAGCAGCAATCCCGACGACAGCGGCGAGGACCGCACCCCAGCCGAGTGCTCGTAGGAGTCCACGCATGCGGTCGATCATGCCACGATCGCCGTCAGGCTCAGAACGCTGATAGAGGCGCAGGATGACGATTCTGACGCCCACTCGGAGAAACTAACCACGGTAGTAGTAATCTGTCCGTGGCCCGTTCGATATCGAACTGTTTCATCCGGAACGACGCTTGAACTGAGGGACCTTCATTGGCACGGCATCGCAAATCTGACCCCAGCCCACCTCCTGCTGGTATACCTGCGTCCCGCCGCCCTGCGTCGGCGGCTTTCGACCGCGGGCCTTCGGTGCCACGGCATTCGGGTATCGCGCGGGCGTCGGGGCGACATCGGATACCCCACCCCCTGAGACTGCGGTCGGGTTCACCCGAGCAGTCCCCTCACCTGCCCCGGCCCTCACGCGCTCGCCGCAGATTTCATCGGTGAGTGCGCCCAGGACGTCTCCTCCCAACCCGCCTCGCGGCGCCCGCCCACACCCGTCCCCCTCGCATCATGCACGGCCGCACGCGGCCCGTTTCGACCATGACGCGTATGGGCCGTGGCGCACACCACGCTCGGTCGACGTCGGCAGGAACCAAAGGGTTGCAGCGCCTACCGCGCCATGGGAGCGGGCGATGTCCGTTCTCGATCACCATGACAATGAGCCAGTTCACTCTGATTTTCTCGATGTGCTCGACGAGGAGAAGACGTCGGGAACACCACTCAGGTCCGTAGCCGCAGCCGGGGTCAGTGGATCGCTCGCGGCTGCGGTGGTCCTTTGCGTCGCCGGCGGGACCGCGGCCACTGCGCTCGCCGATCGTCACAGCCCAACAGTCACCCCAGTTTTCCAGGCTGGCGTGTCCGCCGACGACCGATCCGCGGCAACGCCATCACCTGTAGCCCTCGGATCGGTGGACGATCGACAAGACACCACGCCGGCGCGGACATCGTCACTCGATGAGCTGACCGCGGCCGTGCGAGAGTTGGTGCAGCCAGATCGTCTGCGGCCTTCCGATCCCCCTGCGCCACAACGGCCGCGGTCGGCGGCACCTACCTACGGCACCGTGACCTCGAGCTACGGGGCACGCTGGAGTACCACGCACTATGGCCTTGACATCGCCAACGCGATTGGCACGCCGGTGGTGTCCGCAAGCGATGGGCAGGTCATCGAATCCGGTCCGGCCGATGGTTTCGGTTTATGGGTACGCGTGCTGCAAGACGACGGCACGATCGGCGTGTACGGGCACATCAACGAGGCGTTGGTGAGCGTCGGACAACGAGTCCGGGCCGGCGAGCAGATCGCAACGGTAGGAAACCGCGGCTACTCCACTGGACCACACCTGCACTATGAGGTCTGGCAGCAAGACGGACCCAAACTTGATCCGGCACAGTGGCTGAGAACCCGGGGCGTCTACGTCGTCGGCTGAACCGGCGTGAACGGTGCAAAGCTGCTGGAGATTTCGTGGCAGGTGTGCGGGCGTAAGCCAAGCCGACGTTGCCAGTCTCGTGGTCTTACTGAGCTTTACCGACGGCAAGCTTCTGGCAAATGCGCCCGATCGATCGGATCGCAACGGTGTGCAAATCTATCGTGGTCACAGGCCGCGGCGGACAGTGGCAGCCGCTCTTTGCTGGTTGGTGGTCGTACCCCATGATGAGGTGCGTACGTGCCTGGGTTGTGGTTTAACTATCTGGCAGGTTCACCGAGCGGCTCTTCGCGAGTCCCCTCTTGCTCGCATGGTGGGCGTCCATCGCTTCGGCCTGGTGATTGATGCGAGTTCGTAGGGGTTTGAGGACGAGCATCGAGACTGGACTACTGAGCACTACTGCGAGCACGACGGCTCCGAAAATCGGGATTTTCACGTCAAATACGAAGGAAATCAACAGGATCAATCCGCACAGCGCAGCGGCGAGTGCTAGCCGCGCGGCGTTATACAGCAGGGCAATCGCGACGAGTGACTTGCCCGAAGGGGCGGGCGAGGGGGCGGCATGGTCAGAAGTGCTTCTGCTCATGTTCGGTAGGCCTTCCGTGTGCTGCTTGTTGAATGCGATCGGATGTATGTGTGACGTGGCACGCCCTCTCGTCGAGTGCTTCAACTGGGGGACATCGATCCCCGCAGGATGAATCTCTGCTGATGTGAGTCTCATTCGTGACGTGTGCGTCGTAGTCGGCGGTTCGCTGACGCTGGCTCGGTCATCCATCGCCGCGCTTGCTCGTTGAAGTCTTCGCCCCACCCAGCCTGATCGGTGCGGGCCAAACCGGCGATGGTGACAGCAGTGCGTCGTTGGCCATCGATCTCGGTGGGCACCAACCGCACCCAGATTCGTCGGCGCCGGACAAGCAGGGACACAAGTAGCCCAGCCAGCATCACAGTCGCGGTCAGCAGGACCCAGTTCTGTGCCGGCCCGTGCGACACCTGCATGGACACAAACCGTTCGTACCCGTCGAAGCGCACTACGGTGCCGTCGGCGATGGTGTGGGTCTCTCCTGGGCCGAGATTGACTTGGGCCCGCTGCTGGAGCCGGCCCTGCTCGATGAGTGATTGGTTCAAGGAGTATGCGTTCTGCGGACGACCGGTATCCAGTCCGGTGTCGCCCTGGTAGATCCTGATCGCTACATACGGATCATTCGGCACGGGAAACGACGAGGTGAGAAGCGTTCCTTGGAATGCCGCGGTCGGCGCGAACAGACCCTCAATCGCGATCTGTCGGCGGCGCCGTTCATCCGCGTCGGGGTAAAGCCCCGCGGGAGTATCAAAACGGGCCGCGCCTGAGGACAACATCGTCTGCAAGTTGTCGGGAATGAAAAGTACTGTCTGAGTGCGCTGCTCACCGTTCGGGAAGGTCACTGTGAATGTAGGTGCGAAGCCATTGCCTAGGACGTAGACGCGGTCACCGGCTACTCGCAGAGGCTCGTTCACTCGAATACGCGCAGCGTTCCAGGTAGTGGGGTCGGACTGTCGTACGTCGTCGGTGTAACTGACGTCGGCTTCGTACATGTCGGGCTGGCCGCTCGGCAGGAACCTCGCATCGAAGCCCTCGACACGAACACAGAATGGTGAGAGATCGGTGCCGTCGACAAGGCTGCCTGCTCGAAACGAGTCATAGACGGCCGTCGAGGTGTTACAGAGGCCTTGCGTGCCATCGGCGATGAGACTGCGGGTGCCCTCGTACCCGTAAAGTTTGTCGGCCGCGATCGCTATCAACAGGGCGAGCAGTGAGAAGTGGAACAGGAGGTTGCCCCACTCGCGGAGGTAGCCCTTCTCCGCGGAGATCTCCACGGCTTCGGTGGGTTGGGCACCCGTCGCCGGGCGCGTGGTGGTGACTCGGCGCCAGCCACGCAGATTGGTATTTATCAGGGCAGCAACCTCGTCAGGATCTCCGTGCACCGTGTCCTCGACGTGCCGCGGCAGACGAATGAGGTTGCGTGGCGCGGGGACCGGCTGAGCGCGCACTGCGCGCGCATGCTCGAGAATTCGGGGGTGAGGCAGCCCACAAGCGATACGAACAGCAGGACGTAGATCGCGGTGAACCACGTGCTGGCGAAGACGTCGAACAGCTGCAGTCTGTCCATCCACACCCCGAGCGCGCCGCGGTCGGCAATGTACTGGGTTGTTTTCTGCTCGTTGAGCGGTCGTTGTGGCAGCATGGCGCCCGGGATCGCGGCTGCGGCCAACAGGAACAGCAGCATGAGTGCGGTTTTCATCGACGTGAGCGATCGCCACAGTCTGCGCAGGGAGCCAAGCGCCGGGTGCGCTCGGCGCGGCGTCGGCGCTTCGGTTCCCATCATCGTGGTGGGGGTAACGTCGTCGCACTCCGACAGTCCATGACTGCAGGAGCGACGTCGAAGTCGCCGGCCGAGTGCCGATCGACACCCGCCACCACGAGCGCGGTGGGTCGCCGGGACATACTCCCCCGCACCGCCACTATGGGTCTCACCTGCTCTCCCTCACCTACCCGGATTACTACGCACCGTAGTATTTATAGAACCCGGATGGCAACCACGTTGGGTCTTGCTTGCTCGATCGGAGCGGTGAGGCCTGGTGAGCCGTAAACTACTATCATTGTTAGTAAGACCTGTGGCGGCGCCTACATTCTGTGGTCGTCGGTGTGTGCTCCGGATGAAGGGCTTTGTAACTGATGGGCCGCTTTGGCACTCCGAGGACGATGCGTCGCGACCGCCGATCGACTGGCCATAGTCAGCTGCGGCAACGTCTGGGAACCCTTCGACGCCACCGTTCGGCGCAGGTCAAGGCTCGGCATGTACTGGTATTGGCGGCGCTGACGGCCGTCGTGGTGGTACTGACCTCGTGCAGCTCGGCTGGCGGTAGCTCTACCTACAGTGACCAGATTTCGGCCGTCGACAGTTTTGCGGCCATCGCACAACCCTCCATCGCTGTGGCCACCGAAGGAGGCGATCGGCTCGCTCCCGACGCGGTTGTCGAACCTGGGCTTCCTATCGTTGTGACGGCCAGTCGCGGCGCGTTGACCGACGTCGATATCCCAACATCTAGCGGGCGTGCGTTGGCGGGCTCGCTGAGCGAGGATGGCAGTACCTGGACAAGCACCCAGCCGTTGGGGTACTCGAAGCAGTACTCCGTTCGAGCTGAAGCCGTGGGTGTGGGTGGTCGAACGAGCGTCTCGCAAGGCTTCACCACAGCCTCGCCGGAGTCGCTGACCAGCGCGGCCATTCTGGGCGAGAAGACCGTCGGAATTGCGCACACGATTGGTGTTCGATTCTCGGATCCCATCCCTGACCGCCGGAAGGCGCAGGCTGCAATCACCGTGGCCTCTGATCCACAGATGCAAGGCGCGTTCTATTGGATCAGCGACTCCGAGGTCCGATGGAGGCCCGAGCGCTTCTGGATGCCGGGGACCAAGGTCAGTGTCGCCGTGAACATTTACGGAGTCGACCTCGGCGACGGGCTCTATGGCAACAGAAATCTGTCCTACGACTTCACCATTGGCCGAGCTCAGACAATCGAAGCCGACGACAACACCAAGACCATCGTCGTAAAGAGGGATGGCAAGGTCATCCGAACGATGCCGACGTCGTTCGGCAAAGACAGCACACCGACTCCACGCGGCATCTACATGATCGGTGATCGCGTCGAGCACATCGTCATGGACTCCTCCACCTACGGAGTTCCTGTCGAGTCATCGGCGGGATACCGCACACCCGTCGACTGGGCGGTGCAGATGTCTTACAGCGGCATCTACATGCACGGTGCCCCGTGGTCTCTGTCGGCGCAGGGCAACAGCAATGTCAGCAACGGCTGCCCGAATCTGAGTCCCGCGGACGCGGAATGGCTCGTGAAGAACACGATGCGCGGCGACCCCGTCACGGTGAAGAACACCAACGCCGAAACACTATCGGGAGTCGATGGACTCGGCGACTGGAACATCCCGTGGGCACAGTGGAAGAAGGGCAACGCAGACACCTAGGCATCGGGCTGGCTCGATCCAGACACTCCATCACGGTCCAGTCGACTGAGCTCGTCCGGCCTTGACCCTGGACGCCTACGGGCCGGCCCCGACCGGTCCGTGCCCGCGGGTATGCCATCCGCCATATCAACGGATATTGAGGTATTTGCCCGAAGGTGGTTACATGGCGACATATCAACGAACGTAAGGATGTCGATATGACCCGGGAGCCGGTGGATACATGCGACTTGCTGTGCCTCGATTTGCCTACGCAGAAGGTATCCGGTCTGCGTTGCCGGATGCGACGGCGGTCGACCGTGCCGCCACCGGGGCCCGTGCGCTCGGCGATCCCACTCGTCTGCGCGTAGCGACAGCGTTGCTGTCGGGGGACGAACTGTGTGTCTGCGACCTCGCGTGGGTGGTCGGCATGGCGCAGAACCTTGTCTCACACCATCTGCGCCTGCTCAAGAGTGCCGGCCTCGTGACCGGGCGTCGCCACGGACGGTTGGTGATGTATGCGTTGACTCCGTCCGGTCATGCTCTCGTGACAGCGGTTCTGGCGGTCGCCGGGGTCTCCACGACAGCCGCGACGAAACCGGCGGCGGCCATAGTGCAGGGGCATACACATGAGTGACGCATGCTGCGGACCCTCAGATTCCGCCGCCCTCGAGGCTGAGGCCGATCAGGGACCGGTCCGGTTGTGGCAAGTACGCGAGTTGCGTTTCGCCGGCGCAGCAGCAGTTTTCCTCGCGTTCGGCTGGATCATCGGAAGCTCGCTATCGGACACCGCAGGCGTCGTCCTGGAACTGCTCGCGGCAGTTGTTGCCGCCTCCACGTTCGTGCCGTCGACACTGCGATCGCTGCGCCACGGGCGCATCGGTGTCGGAACGCTGATGACGATCGCCGCAATCGGCGCCGTGGCGCTAGGCCAAATACCCGAGGCCGCGCTGCTGGGAATCTTGTTCTCGGTCGCTGAAGGACTCGAGCATTACGCGGTCACCAAGACCCGGCGAGGCCTGCGGGCGCTGCTCGCGCTGGTTCCACCGACCGCATCGGTGATTCGTGGGGGTCTCGAGGTCACCGTGTCACCGGATGAGTTGATCTTCGGCGATGTGATGGTGGTGCGTCCCGGTGAGCGCGCGGCGACCGACGGGACTATCACCGCTGGCACTACCAGCGTAGATCTGTCGGCGATCACCGGCGAATCTGTGCCCGTGGAGGCGGGTCCGGGTGACTTGCTCTACGCCGGCGCGATCAACGGTGGCGGTGCGATCGAAGTCCGCGTAACCGCCCGCGCCGCCGACAGTTCCCTAGCCCGCATCGTGCACATCGTCGAGCAAGCGCAGGAACGCAAGGGCGCCGGCCAACGTCTCGCCGACCGCATCGCCCGCCCCCTGGTCCCGGCCATCATGGTGCTAGCCGCACTCGTGGCCGGTATCGGTGCGCTACTCGGTGATCCGCTGCTGTGGCTCGAACGCGGCCTGGTGGTGCTCGTTGCCGCGTCCCCGTGTGCGTTGGCGATCGCGGTGCCGCTGACGGTGGTCGCCGCGATCGGCGCCGCCAGCCGCCATGGCGCACTCGTCAAAGGCGGTGCTGCACTCGAAGAGCTGGGACAGGTCCGCGTCGTCGCGCTGGACAAGACCGGCACCTTGACCCGCGGCACTCCGGAGGTCATCGACGTGGTGAGCACACCCGAGGTCACCCGCGAGGACGCGTTGTCTTATGCCGCCGCGCTCGAGGCTCGCAGCGAGCACCCGTTGGCGAGCGCGATTCTCGCGGCCGCACCTGCTCTGGGCTCACCTGCCGATGACGTCACCGCGATCGCCGGTCACGGCCTCACCGGCCGGATACGCGGACAGCAACTGCGCCTGGGCAAACCCGGGTGGCTCGATCCCGGCGCGCTCGCCGGAGACGTCACTCGATTGCAGAGCGACGGCGCCACCGTCGTGCTGATCGAACGGGAAGGCACCGTCGTCGCCGCGATCGCGGTCCGCGATGAGCTTCGCCCCGAGGCCGCTGAAACGATCGGGCAACTGACGGCGCTGGGTGTCGACTCGGTCATGCTGACCGGGGACAACGACCGCACCGCACATGCTTTGGCCACTGCGTCCGGAATCAGCACCGTCCATTCCGAACTCCTTCCCGAAGACAAAGCCGACTTGCTGGCCACGCTAGCGCGCGGGCGGGCGATCGCCATGGTCGGCGACGGCGTCAACGACGCCCCGGCGTTGGCCACCGCCGATGTCGGTATTGCGATGGGAGCGATGGGTACCGACGTCGCTATCGAAACCGCCGATGTGGCGTTGCTGGGCGAAGATCTTCGCCATCTCCCGCAACTACTGTCCCATGCTCGGCGCGCACGCCGAATCATGATGCAGAACATAGGATTTTCCCTAGCGATCATCGGTGTGCTGATTCCGCTGGCCGCCACGGGCGTCCTCGGCCTGGCCACAGTGGTCTTCGTCCACGAACTCGCAGAAGTGCTGGTGATCGCCAACGCGATTCGTGCCGCCCGGACGAAAGCGCTGCCGGGCACCGGTGCCGTGCCCCGGGTATCCCCCGGCACGCTCAACATCTCGGTGTCGGCCTACCACGACACAGGCGACGCCTGTTGCGCTCCAGGACCAGCCACCACCCCCGTTCAACCACGGTCGGTGCCCGCGGTACCCCTGCTGCCGACACCACGAGCACGCGGCGCGGCGACCAGCAAGAGCTGTTCGGCCACAACAGAACCAGGGTGCAGTTGCTGTTCGAGCCCGTCGGATGGCGCCGATGACGTACCGAGTAGCTCGCCAACGTTTCATCGCGAGCGTCACTGAGGGAGCCACGCCGCGTCAGGAGCGTAGGCGTGATCTCCACGTGCGTACAATCAGTGCCGCCAGGACGGCGGCAGCACAGATCCCTTCTCCTGCTGCTCCGATCCGCGTCGCCAGGGTCGTCGTTGTCCTCAACGGCACCCGCGCGATGAGAACATCGGGGGAGAACAATTCTGTGCGTTGTGCAATGGTCCCATCAGGTTCGATGACCGCGCTCACGCCACTGGTTGCTGCGATGACCACCGCCTTATCGTGTTCGACTGCCCGAACTCGCGACATCGCGAGTTGCTGGTAGGTCATCTCGGTGCGCCCGAACGTCGCGTTGTTCGTCGGAACCGCGATCAGCTGCGCACCGGCGCGCACCGATTCGGTCACCAGATCGTCGAACGCGACTTCGTAGCAGGTCGCTACCGCCACGGGCACCCCGGCAAGATCGACAACGCCATCGCCTGTGCCAGGAATGAAGTTGCCAGCCCGGCTGGCGTAGGACGAAAGCTGTGTCATCAGTCCCCGCAGCGGCAAGTACTCCCCGAACGGCACCAGCTGACGTTTGTCATGCTCCTGACCAGGCCCGGTGACGGGATCCCACACCACCAACGTATTGCGGGACGTGCTGTGGCTCCCGGCGATCACCGCGCCCACCAGGATCGGCACCTCGATCGCCCGCGCGGCACGATCAATTTGCGCCGCAGCATCACGGTTACCGAACGGGTCGATATCGGATGAGTTCTCCGGCCACACCACCACATCGGGACGCACGACCCGCCCAGAGCTGACCTCCTCCGCCAGGTCGAGAGTGCGCCGGACATGATTGTCGAGCACTGCACGTCGCTGAGCATTGAAGTCCAAACCCAACCGCGGTACGTTGCCCTGCACCAACGCCACCGTCACCGACTGCTCCTCCGGTTCTGCTGTCTGCGACGGCGCCAGGGTCCATGTCAGCACTCCCACTACGGCGACTGCTACGCCTGGGCCGGCCAACGCCCGAGGGTGCACGTTGATTACCGCCACTGCGATCGCGGCCAGGAGTGCGCCGAGCAGCACCACAACGAAGGACAACCCCGGCGCGCCAGCCAAGGCCGCTAACGGCAGCAAGAACCCGTCCGGCTGACCGAATGCTATTCGGCCCCAGGGAAAACCGCCAAAAGGCACGCGGGAGCGGACGGCTTCGACTGCCACCCAGGCGCATGCTAGCCACACCGGCGCTCCGCGGCATCTGCCGACCAGCGCCGCCACCGCCCCGAAGACACCGAACGCCACCGCCTCGACCGCCGCCAAGGCCAGCCACGGCACCGCACCCACATACGTACCGACCCACGGCAGCAGCGGCACGAAAAAGCCCAGCCCAGCGAGATAGCCGTAGCCTGACGCCGCCCACAGCGACCGCCCACGCAGTGTCACCACCAGGACCGCGATCGCCACCGGGGCAAGGAACCACAGTTGGCGCGGAGGGAAGCTCACATACAGCAGCCCGCCCGAACCGGCCGCAGCCGCGATACGTAGTGCAGATGCACATATCGGTGGCAGACCTGCGCCGGCATGCCGAGCATCCGAGTGACGACTCACCGCCCACCGCTCCCCTCACCGGTTCGGTCGTGCGTGATATGCACGCCAATCGCCCGGACGACACCGCACGCCCTGTAAACTACTAGCCAACGTAGTAGTAAACGTGACGGGAGTGATGATCGTGCCAGCTCAAGCGGTCAAGGTTCGACGCGGAGGGATGTCTCGATGAGTCGCAACGTCAAGATGTCGCTCGCGGCAGTCTTCGTGTTCTGCCTGGCGCTCACAGTGGTGTTCGTGGTCTCCCGGGCCGGAGAGAGCGAACAGTCCGGCGACCAGGCGTATACGACGGTACGGCCTGATTCTCCACGGCTATCGGCTCCGACCGAGTCCAAGGCGACATTTGTCGAGTTCCTGGACTTCGAGTGTGAAGGGTGTGGGGCGGCGTACCCGGCGGTGGAGCAGCTTCGCCAAACCTACGGCGATCAAGTCACTTTCGTGGTCCGCTACTTCCCCCTCCCCGGGCACTTCAACGCCGACCGCGCGGCACGGGCCGTGGCCGCGGCGGCCGAACAAGGCCAATTCGAACCGATGTACCGCAAGATGTTCGACACTCAACGCAGCTGGGGCGAACAAAAGGTGCCGCTGGACGATCTGTTCTTCTCCTACGCCCAGGTGTTGGGCCTGGACATGGAGCGATTCGCCGCCGCCTATGACTCACAGGCCACCCGCGAGCTCATCGACCGCGATGTCGCTGACGGCAAAGCACTAGGCGTGACCGGAACCCCCACGTTCTTCATCAACGACGAACTCATCAAGCCCGAAGGCTATGACGATCTGAGCTCTGCGCTCGAATCCGCGATACGTCAGTGACCATCACACCCCGGCAGACCTCAGAGCCGTCAGGCTTTGCGCCCGACACGCAGATCCCGGTTTTCCCGCGGCTGCTCCCGTGGATTCTTGCGGTCTGCGGAGGCATTGGACTTGTCGCTGCGTTCGCACTGACCGTCGAAAAGTTCGAACTGGCAACCGATCCGAACTACACGCCGACCTGCAGTATCAACCCGATCGTCAATTGCGGATCGGTCATGGACACCCCCAAGCAGCCGTCTTCGGGTTCCCCAACTCACTGCTCGGAATCGCAGGCTTCACAGCTCTGATCGCTATCGCCGTCCTGCTAGGACCCCGCCCGGCCTTGTGGGTCATGATCGGATTGCAGATCGGCCTGACGGGTGCGGTGGTGTTCGTCCATTGGCTGATATTTCAGAGTCTGTATCGAATCGATGCACTCTGCCCGTACTGCATGGCCGTGTGGGTCGTTGTCGTGGTTGCCTTTTGGTATGTGAGCCTGCGCAATGCCGACCATGTCTGCCCATCCGGGAGAGCACGCCGAGCCCTCGATGTGGTCCTCACGGTGCACACCGTAGTACCGCTGGTGTGGGCGATGGCGGTGATCGCCCTCATCATCGAACGCTTCTGGTGGTACTGGTCCACGCTGGTGTGACCGTGGCCCGATTGACAGGGGTGAAGCATCGTCTCTCCCCTGGCAACGATCGTGCACTTCGTGCGCAGACCGGCGGCGTGGGTGTCGTCGATGCGCCACCCCTCACGGGTGATGGGCTGCCAAGGCTTCCTCCTGGTGACGCTGGGCACTGGTCTCGAGCTGGAAGGTGGAGTGCTCGAAGGAGATGGCGAAGTGGGTCGCCACGCACGTTCGGATGTCATTCAAGATCGTGGGGGCGTGCCCGTCCTGGAAGCAGTCGTCATCGACCACCACGTGAGCGCTAATGATCGGCAGACCAGTGGCCACCGTCGATGCGTGGAGGTCGTGCACGTCCTGCACGCGGTCCATCTCGAGAATGTGGGCCCTGACGTCGTCCAAATCGATCTCCCTGGGCGTGAACTCCATCAGCACTCGCGTCGTCTCTGCCATGAGCTTGAGGGCGCGGGGTGCGATCAGTAGCGCAATGAACAGGCCGGCCAGTGCGTCGGCTTGTTGGAAGCCGGTGGTAGCGATGACGATCGCGGCGACAATTACACCCAGCGATCCCAGTGCGTCGTTGAGGACCTCCAGGAACGCCGCTCGCATGTTGAAGTTGGCCCCGCGTCCTGAGGCAAGCACCAGCATGGCGACGATGTTCGCCACGAGCCCGATGATTCCGAAGATCAGCAGTTCGGTCGAGGGAACCTCTGGCGGAGCGAACAGTCTCCGCACGCCCTCAACAGCGGCGTAGAGCCCGACAGCAAGCAGCAGCGAGGCCTGCCCCAGAGCGGCGATGACCTCGATGCGCCGCAGTCCCCATGTGCGAGTCTTGCTGACCGGACGGTGCATCACGGTTGCTGCGACCAGCGCGACCGCCAACCCGATCGCATCTGTCGCAGCGTGCGCGGTGTCGGTCAGCAGCGCCAGACTTCCCGTGATCACCGACCCGACCAACTGGGCCACGACAATGATCCCCGTCAGAACAAACGCTATCGCCAGACGGACACGCAGCGACGAGTCGCTGGACGCAGGATCGGTTGGTCCGTGGTTGTGTCCGGCTCCCATACTTCGTACTCCCTCTCATCCACACCCAGATAGCCACGCTACCCCTATATATCAATACATGCGCATGTGACTATATGACAGACCGGGCCGGAACGGTACCAGCGGATCACGTCACGACTGACTCGGGATGTGCTGAGATGGCCCGACGTTGGCGGCGTGGAGGCGGTGGTTGTTCGGTCTCGTGAGGGTGCGGTGACCGGAAACAGGGGGACGCTGTGGACGTCGAATCGGGGCCGCCACCACAGGGCTCAGATGGGTAGTTGAGTATCGGTGATGAACGCGTCGCGCACCCACACGATGAATTGGTCCCACAGGCCGGTGATCAAAGCGATGCCCACCGCGATCATCATGGCCCCGCCGGCGATCTGGATCATGCGGGCGTGGGTGCGCAACCAGCCGAGGCTTCGCAACGCCCACGCCGAGGAAAACGCAAGCACAACAAAAGGAATGCCAAGGCCGGCGCAGTACGCCACGATCAGCGCGACGCCCTTGGCTGCGGTGGCGCCTTCGGTGCCGCTGGCCGTAGCAATGACTGCCGCGAGTGTGGGCCCCAGGCACGGGGTCCACCCGAGTGCAAAGACCCCGCCGAGCAGCGGGGCGCCGGCGATGTTGGAGACGCGGCGGGGGGCGAACCGTCGTTCCTGTTGCAGTGCCGGCACCAGCCCGATAAACACCAAGCCCATGACGATGGTGACCACACCGCCGATACGTTGCAGGACTTCACGATTCACCACGAAAGTCGTGGTGACCCCAAGTACTGTGGCGGTCGCTGCCACGAAAACCACGGTGAAACCGATGACGAACAGGCCTGCGGCGAGCGCCACACGCGAGCGACCCCGTTTATTCGACTCCCCCACCGACACCGCCGGCGCCTCGGCGCCGACCACGCCAGCCAGATAAGACAGATACCCCGGGACGAGCGGGACCACACACGGTGAGGCGAACGACACCAGCCCGGCGATCATGCATGCGAGCAGCGCCAGCAGTAGCGGACCGCTGGCGACGACGTCAGCAAACGTCTCGCCGACCGAGGCTTGCAGTTCGACTGACTGCGCCGTCATGGGCGTTGTGTCACAGGCTCAGCGACGACGCGCTGAACTGTTGCCCCGAGTTCGTCGGCGGTGATGGCCTTGAGGAACACCGCGGCCGGACGGTGGTCGCGGTCGAGCACGATGGTCGTCGGCACCACCGACGTTGGAGTGGTCAGCGCAGCCAGAGTGATGCCGGCAAAGTCGTAGATCGAGGGAAAGGCGACTTTCCTGTCGACAATGAAGTCCTTCGCCGCTTGCCGGTTGTCGCGCAGATTGATACCGAGGAACTCGACCCCCGAGGTCTTGTTCTGGGCGTAGACATGCTCGAGGTCGTCGGCTTCTCCCCGGCAGGGTCCGCACCACGAACCCCATACGTTGATGACGACGACTTTGCCTGCGAAGTCGTTGAGTCCGACGGTCTGGTCGGTCACCACATCAGGGCCTGAGACGTCAGCGATCCTCTGACGGCTTGCAGGCGGGTCGTAGGTGATGACCGTCTGCCCGCCGGGTGAGACGAACTGAAAGGTTCCCCCCTGCGCAACGGCGTCGTCGCCAGCGCTACCACAACCCGACGCTACCCACGGCACCACGCACATCAGCGCCAGGATTGCCGCCCGCACCGCGGATATCCTTCTCTCCTGCTGCACCAGCACTCCTTGACCTTGATCTACTACGCAGCGTGGTAGATTAACGTTCGCGTTGTCAACATAGCCGTAGTTTTTGCGATCTGCACCGGCCCGTAGGCCCACGTCCCGCGGCGAGGGTTCTGCCGCGTTCATCTGACGTATCGGTGCGCTCAGCTGTGATTACGCTTGATTCGGTCGAGGTCCCGAGGCTGGGCATCATTGCTTATCTGCAACTACGTTCCCTAGTAATAGAGGCCGCCAGTTGCGACTGACGCTCAACCGGATCGTGTTACTGCTGTGACCTGTGGGGCCTATGGTTCGAACGGAGGGCTGCCAATCGGGGCCTCATGTGCACCTGGCGTGCGGTGCTGAACGTCAGTGCGTCGCGCCCGTCTCCGGAAGGTCTCGCTGGCATGCCTATGTCGTCCCTCATTCGCCGCTGCGGCGTTGCACGGCCCTGTCTGAGGCTGGGGGCCGTGGGAATTGTTGCTGCGGTTCTGCTGAGCCTCTCGCTTGACGCTCGAGCGCGCGCCGACGCAGATGACACCCATGTGGCCCAGCAGTTCGCCCAACTGGTCGCCGAGACGATCTCGGCATCCTTGGGGGGCCGGCGATGGGGGAACTAGCCGACGAGATCCGGACCGTCAGCACATGTCTGGCCGATCGTGCGCGCCCAGTCGAGCCGTCGGAGCCAACGGATGACCCCATCACTGCGGTGGGTTGCTTTGCCGCCGTTCTCAGTGCGGGACGAGCAGCCGCCGAACTGGTTGTCGACGCGCTACCGATCGGGCGGTTGCTGGCGCTGCTGGCATTTGAGATGCGTCCCCACGATCCTGCGACCCCGCATCCCGCACCGAACGGTCCACCCGTCTATTCGTCGCCGTCGCCGGGGTCCGTAGTCGCTCCGACGAATGGTCGAATCACCTCCACCTTCGGTGACGGTCGAGGTCATCAGGGCATGGACATCGGCAACGACCTCGGCGCGCCGATTTTCGCGGTCACCGACGGCGAAGTGATCAACTCCGGCCCTGCCCAAGGCTTCGGATTGTGGGTACGTATCCGACATGCCGATGGAACAGTCACCACCTACGGCCATAACGACGACAACCTCATCGAGGTAGCGGCTCCGGTCACGGTCGGCCAACCCATTGCCACGGTTGGCAACCGAGGTAACTCAACCGGCCCCCACTTGCATTTCGAGGTGGCCGATGCATCCGGTGCTGCCCTCGACCCGGTGAGCTGGCTCGCCGAACGCGGCGTCCGTCTGCCCGCCGACGGCGAACCTACTATCCCTCCCAACGAACCGCCGAGCAGCGGAAGTGCAGACCTCTGGCGGTAGGGAGCAGCGCCGCGTAACCGCGATGACCCTCCGCGCCTGATATTGGTGAGGGAGCCGACTTTTCGTTGCCGCCATGTCGGTACTCGCCCGAGATTCGGGATTCCGGGCCCAACTATGCTACCTAGTAGTTAATCGACTACAGTCCGTAGTTACGGCCCGGGAAGTCGCACGCAGGATGCGCGTGTTGCTCGATCAGGGCCACCGTTTGTCCGACTCAGATGGAGGCCTGATGACCGCGGTGTCCCCGCGCCCACCCGAGGTGGTCGCTACGCGGCCCTACCCCGAGCGGCGCAAGTCCAGAGGGTCATTCATCTACAAGCTGCTGACCACGACCGATCACAAGTTGATCGGCATGATGTACATCGTCGTGTGCTTCGCGTTCTTCCTCATCGGCGGCCTGATGGCGCTGCTGATGCGCGGCGAGCTCACGACGCCGGGCATGCAGTTCCTCTCGACCGAGCAGTACAACCAGCTGTTCACCATGCACGGCACGATCATGCTGCTGATGTATGCCACCCCCATCGTGATCGGCTTCGCCAACTTCGTACTGCCCCTGCAGATCGGCGCTCCCGACGTCGCCTTCCCGCGGCTCAACGCCCTCGGCTTCTGGCTGTTCGTCTTCGGCTCGACCATCGCGATCGCCGGCTTCATCACCCCCGGTGGTGCCGCCGACTTCGGCTGGACCGCCTACACCCCGCTCAGCGATGCCATTCACTCACCCGGCGTCGGCTCGGACATGTGGTTTCTCGGACTGACAGTGTCCGGCTTGGGCACCATCCTGGGCGCGGTCAATATGGTCACCACGGTCATCTGTCTGCGCGCACCGGGAATGACGATGTTTCGCATGCCGATCTTCACGTGGAACATCCTGGTCACCAGTGTCCTGATCTTGCTGGTGTTCCCGCTGCTCACCGCGGCACTGCTCGGCGCCGAAGTCGACCGTCAATTCGGCGCGAATCTGTTCGATCCGTCCAACGGCGGCGCCATTCTCTGGCAGCACATGTTCTGGTTCTTCGGCCACCCCGAGGTCTACATCATCGCGCTGCCGTTCTTCGGCATCGTCTCCGAGATTTTCCCGGTCTTCAGCCGTAAACCGTTGTTCGGGTACTCAGGACTGGTCTACGCCACCCTCGCCATCGCCGCCCTATCGGTCGCGGTGTGGGCACACCATATGTATGTCACCGGCGCCGTGCTGTTGCCGTTCTTCTCCTTCATGACGTTCCTGATCGCGGTGCCGACGGGCGTAAAGTTTTTCAACTGGATCGGCACAATGTGGCGGGGCCACATGACGTTCGAGACACCGATGTTGTTCTCGGTCGGCTTCATGGTCACCTTCCTCTTCGGCGGACTCACCGGTGTGCTCCTGGCCAGCCCACCCATCGACTTTCAACTCTCCGACAGCTACTTCGTGGTGGCCCACTTCCACTACGTCCTCTTCGGCACCATCGTGTTCGCCACCTACGCCGGCATCTACTTCTGGTTCCCGAAGATGACCGGACGCCTGCTCGACGAACGCCTGGGCAAGATCCATTTCTGGCTGACGTTCATCGGCTTCCACCTCACCTTCTTGGTGCAACACTGGCTCGGAGCAGAAGGCATGCCCCGCCGATACGCCGACTACCTGCCCTCAGACGGCTTCACCACGCTCAACATCATCTCCACCGCCGGCGCGTTCGTCCTCGGCATCTCGACACTGCCGTTCCTGTGGAACGTCTTCCGCAGCTACCGCTACGGCGAGGTCGTCACCGTCGACGATCCATGGGGCTTCGGCAACTCCCTGGAATGGGCCACCAGCTGCCCACCGCCGCGCCACAACTTCACCGAACTCCCCCGCATCCGGTCGGAGCGTCCAGCGTTCGAACTGCACTACCCGCACATGGTGGAGCGGATGCGCGCCGAAGCCCACGTCGGCACACAGCACGGTCAACCCAGCGAGACCGCAGAAGAAGTCCGCCGTGCGCCGCTGACCACCGGAGACCATGAAGCATCTACAGATCCCGACCCGGAGAGCCGACCGTGAACAACTCCCCCTTCCCGGCCCTCGACCAGGCCGCCGTCCCGCGATCGCGCCGCCCGCTGACCGTTCCTCGATGGTTCGCCATCCTCGCAGTCGGCTACACCGCGTTGATGACCTTTGCGTTGACCCTGCTCGCGGGTTCTGTCCTCGCTCAGGGCACTCCCCTGCTGCTGTGGCTGATCGCGGCGACCGCGGCAGCCTGCGCGGCCCGCGGAGCAGCCGCGATCGCGGCCCGCACAGCACAACCAGCGCGCGGCCGTGCGCTGCGGCGGTAGCCGGTCGCGTCATCCATCGGCCCAACTCTGCGTGATCAGAGCCTTGCCTGCGGGGCGTGGTGCTGCACAGCGCCACGTGGGCCATGTCGAGACTGCACGCCCCGATGCATAGCTGACGCGATCCCGGTATGACCCTGGTGACGTGGATTATGCATCCTGTTGCGACAGTCTCTCGGCTGGCGGGTCCGATGGCGAAGATGCACTCTGGGCCTCGCGGGGGCGGCGCGCGCGGGGCGTGCGCGCAACACCATGAGACACGCGCCGGTGAAGGTCGTCGTTACCGGTGGCGCAGATGAACGAAACGTCACCGGGTTTGCGACACTAACTGCTGAAGAGTGAACGTGGCGGTGCGGGGACTCACGCGGTGAGCCCATGCGCAACAACTGAGAGCACCGGAAGTGCTGCAACGGTACACAATGCGGCACCCAGAAGTGGCAGTACACTCGCCGCTGCGTACTTCGATTTGGTCGGCTCGATCACGCCATTGTCGAGCATGCGCAGCCGGTAGCGCGTGGAGTGCTGCATGGGGGTCCCGGGGCCTACGCCCTGACCGGTGACATGGGCCAGTGCGCTGCGTACCGCAGCCGTGCTGGTGACCCGGGCTGCCGACATGTCGGCATCCACTTCGATCAGGGCCGCGACCGCCGCTGGCGCCCGCCGAAACAGCGGTACGAAGGGCAGAGCACGTGCCATGACGTCGCAGACCGCCAGGACCCGGTCGTGACGAGACCTTAGATGGGCGAACTCGTGTGCCAGTACTGCTGCCCGCGCCTCGGCCGGCACGCGTGTGCGCAGCGCGCTGGTGGCTACCACGAAACCGCTGCGTCCGCCGACGCAGTAGGC
Source organism: Gordonia hongkongensis (assembly GCF_023078355.1). Classification (NCBI taxonomy): domain Bacteria; kingdom Bacillati; phylum Actinomycetota; class Actinomycetes; order Mycobacteriales; family Gordoniaceae; genus Gordonia; species Gordonia hongkongensis. Next base: position 2,878,955 of record NZ_CP095552.1, on the reverse strand, counting down.
CATGGGGTGGGGATGATCGATCCAGAGTACGTCGGGGGTATCGGGTTCGGTGCTGCCTACCACCGCAACGACGTCGCGATGAAGGCGTTGCACACGTTGCACATCGCGCGTGTGACGAGCGCACGACATCGCGGTGCGAGCGACCACGGCGAACAGCACGACGGCGACGGTGATGCCATACACCTGGCTGAAATCGTCGCGCACCGCATGCAGGACAGCGCCAGCGCACCGAGCCAACGTGTCGACGAAACGCTCCGCAGGCGGCGCATCGGGCCATAAGGCCGACAGCGCCGACAGGAGAAGCAGTCCCACCGCAGTGGCAATGCTGCTGACCCATGCGGTGATCACTACCCGCGGTGACCATCGCTGTGGCAATCGGTCGAGAACGTAAGGACCCAACACACCCAGCACGGCCGCGCCCACCAGGTGGGCCAAAGCAACGCTCACACTCTCAGCGCCTTCTCGGACGATCCGTCCGCGTCCGGGACAAGTGTTCGCTAAGGACCTCGCGCTCCTCGGGGGTAACCATCCGCGCGAAATGCATCAGGACCGCCGTGGAATCGCCGCTGGCATCGAGCACCCGTCGCAGTGTCTGCGACGTCGCCTCCTCCCGCGACTGCAACGGGAAGTACCTGTAGGCGCGGCTGATCTTCTCGCGTCCGGCGAAGCCCTTCTTGTGCAGATTGGTTACCACGGTCAACACCGTCGTGTACGCCAGATCGCGATCGGCCAACGCATCGACAATGTCGTGCACACTCATCGCCGCAGAAGCGCCCCACAGCACGTCCATCACTGCGCGTTCCAACGAACCCAATTGAGTCACCGTCGCCTGCCTGATCGCCTTGTCTTTGCTGCCAGTCTAGAACAAACTACCCTGCTTAGTAGCCGAAGGTGGCTTCGCCAGGTTGGCCGCCACCATCTGACACACTTTTCGCATTTCCTGCGGTGCCATGACTCACCTCACCGCCTACTGAAAGCGCCACTCGTGACCGACCTCGTTGACGACACGTACTCGACCCGCCGCATCCAACTCGATGTAGGTGGCATGACCTGCGGTGCGTGCGCAGCCCGAGTGGAACGCAAACTCAACAAGATTGACGGCGTACGCGCCTCGGTGAACTACGCTACTCGGCGGGCCACCGTGGAACTCGATAGCCACGCAGGCGTGGCCGATGCGATCGACGCTGTTCACACGGCAGGCTATTCGGCTACGGAACTGACCGAGCAGGCTCCTCCTGTCAACGAGGATGCGTCGACGGCGAAGGCGCTGTTCACCCGACTGATCGTCGCGCTGGCCCTGTTCGTGCCGCTGGCCAACCTCTCCGTAGTGCTCGCCGTCATCCCGGACCTGCGTTTTCCCGGGTGGCAAGCGGTGTTGGTGGCGCTTGCCGCACCAGTCGTGACCTATTGTGCGTGGCCGTTCTACCGCACCGCGGTGCGTACGTTGCGGACCGGTGTGGCCACGATGGACACGCTCGTCTCCCTGGGAGTGCTGGCCGCGACCGCCCTGTCGATGTATTCGATGTTCTCGGCCGATGCGATGTCTGCCGCGGGTCAGGGGGTGTGGTCAGCGATCTTCTCCAGTGACTCGATCTACCTCGAAGTTGCCGCCGGCGTGACGGTCTTCGTGCTGGCGGGACGCTACTACGAAGCGCGTGCCCGCACACAAGCTGTCCAGGCATTGAGCGCGCTGGCCGCGCTACGCGCAACCGAGGCCCGCGTCGAGTGTGCAGGGGGTACGAGCATGCTCATACCCCTGGCGGAACTCAAAGTCGGTCAACGACTCATCGTGCTGCCGGGTGAGACCATTCCCTCGGACGGGCATGTGATCGAGGGCACAGCCAGTGTGGACCTCAGTGCGATGACCGGAGAGACGACGCCGGTGCAAGTATCAGCCAACCACCGCTCCACCGCAGTCGGGGGCACTACCTGCCTCGACGGGCGATTACGGGTGGAAGTCACTGCAGTCGGTGACGACACACGCCTTGCGGAGATGATCGCGCTGGTCGATAGCGCACAGATGGCCAAGGCCCGCGCTCAACGGGTCGCTGACCGTATCGCCGCGATCTTCGTACCATGCGTCATCGCCCTGGCTGTGAGCACTGTCGTGGGCTGGTCACTAACCGGAGCGTCCTGGGAGCACGCCGTGAGCGCCGCGGTGGCCGTGCTGGTCATCGCCTGCCCGTGCGCGCTGGGCCTGGCCATGCCGATGGCCCTGGTGATCGCCACCGGGCGCGGCGCCCAACTGGGAATCTTCCTCAAAGGGCATTCCGCATTGGAACTGTCCGGGACGATCGATGTGGTGGTCTTCGACAAGACCGGCACTCTCACCAATGGGCGACCTCAGGTCAGCGGCGTGTACACCGTCGACAACAACAGCACGGAGTTGATCCTTGGCTGGGCCGCGACACTCGAGCAGCACACCAGCCACCCCATCGCTACCGCTATCGCCGCAGCGGCCGGTCCGCAGTCCCTTCCTGCACCGGTCGAGGTGGTCACCGACGTCGGCAGTGGCGTGCGTGGAGTGATCGACGGCCTGAGGGTGCAGGTGGGCTCGCCGACGTGGATTGCCCGTACCGCTGCGGTGCCTGCCGCGCTCGACGCGCAGCGCGCTGACGTCGAACGCTCTGGTGGCACCGCGGTGTACGTCGCGGTCGACGATGCAGTTCGGGGCCTCATCGACATTCGCGATAGCGCCAAACCCTCTGCTCGCCAGGCAGTCGATGAGTTGCACCGCATGGGACTTCGCACGTTGTTGGTCACCGGCGACAACGCCGGCGCAGCGCAGCGCGTAGCAGCGCAGGTCGGCATCGATGACGTGACCGCCGGGGTGCTCCCGGCTGAGAAAGTGGCCATCATCGACGACGCGCGCAGGAGCGGTGCCTGTGTGGCGATGGTCGGTGACGGCATTAACGACGGGCCCGCTCTGGCTTCGGCGGATCTGGGCATTGCTATCGGTGGCGGTACCGATGTCGCTATCGGCGCCGCCGACATCGTGTTGGTGCGCGACGATCTCACCACCGTCGCGTTGGCCCTGCACCTCGCCTCGGCCACCCGACGGACGATGCGCACCAATCTGGCATGGGCGTTCGGTTACAACATCGCCGCACTGCCGCTTGCTGCCGCTGGACTGCTCAACCCCCTGATCGCCGGGGCGGCAATGGCCTTGTCATCGTTTTTCGTCGTCTCCAACAGCCTGCGTCTGCAGAACTTCGCGCGTGTAGACCACTGAGGGTGACAGTTGCTGGGTCGGTGCCAGCTGAGACACCATCGCTGCGACGGTTCGAGAGTCGCTGCCATCAATGGCGACGGACTCGGGCAGATCGGGCCGGCGTTCGGCACGCACCCACTGCACCAACAGCACCAGGCAGACCACCACCATCGGAATCTCGCTGATCACTGCGGCCACCACACCGCCCGCCCACTGCGTGCGCGCGAGGTCGGGACCCCACGGCAGTTGCAACTGGCTGTAGAAGGATTCACCGATCACCGTCGTGGAGGTCATCAGTGCGATACCAAAAATGGCGTGAAAAGGCATGACGGCGAACAGCAGACCTAGGCGCGCCAGAATCGGCAACTGCTTGGGGCCCGGGTCGATCCCCACAGAGACCCAAAAGAACAGGTACCCAAGGGTGATAAACAGCACGCTCATCAAGACGTGCCCCCAGTGGTAGCGGACGAGTACGTCGAACACCGGTGTGAAGTACACCAGAAACGACGAGCCCACAAACAACGCGAACGCGACAACTGGATTGAGCAGTAGGTGCACGCCTCCAGAGCCGAGCAGAGTCAGCAGTCCCCGCCGGCACGCCGCTCCACCAGTGTTACCTGCCGTTGGCAGCACCCTCAACAGCAACGTGATCGGTGCGCCACCCACCAGCAGAATAGGTGCGATCATGGTCAAAGCCGTGTGTTCGGCCATGTGCACGCTGAACAGAGCATTGCCGTAGGCCTTCAATCCGGAGCTGGTGGATACCACCACCACAGCGCAGCCCGTGACCCATGACGCGGTCCGCCGTATCGGCCAGCGATGTCCACCGCCCCGCTCCCGCCTGGCGGCTACGACATATCCCACGGCGCTCACCACCGCTGCCACACCCACCACAAGATCAACACGCCACAACGACACCAGCGACCCGACACCGGGCGGGCCAGGAAGCGAATAACCCAGGTACACGTCCCACGCAGTGAATGGGTGGGCAATCAACCCGGGTGCGACCCGGGTGTCCATCACCGCCCAACACGCCACCGCTGCCAGCGCAGCCCCCGCGGCAAGGGAAGAAGCAGTTGCCGACATCGGCACACCCCGGCGCAGGCGCACAACATCGGCGATCACAAGCACCGCCAGTACACCCACCAACAGCCCCGCAGCGCGACCGAAAGCCGACGACCACACGCCCGGAGTCCGCAGCAGCACCACCACACACACCGCGCCCACCAGAGCTGTCACATCGGCGCCCAAGACGACATAGCTGACACGTCGGTCGGCCGCCCTGTCGATGGTCGCCGACCCCAAACCACGAGCCCTAAACCGGTCGGCCCACCGCAGCCCCACCGACACCGCCAAGCTCGCCGCGAACACAATCACCGCGCCGGTCGTGTAATCGTGGTCAGGCCCCTGCGCGGCATTACCGACCACAGGCAGCGCGAGCACCCCGACCGTCGCGGGAACCACCAGCGCCACCTGGACCGACCACCGCAGCGACACCGAACCGACCAGCACCACGACACCCGCTGCCGCCACAACCAGCCACGCCAGCGCCGGCAAACTCACACTGAACGCGTAACCAACCTTGCCGCTGGACACCATCGCGCCCACGGACACACCAGTGGTGTCCGCGGCCGACGTAACCGCCATCAGCACCGCAACAACCACACCAAACCCTGCAGCGCGGCGGACGCGGCGAAACACCGGATACACCGCAGCGTCAATGAACCCCTGCGAGTCGGGAGACGCGGTGAGCACCACCGAAACTAACCCTCCGAGGACCGCCGCAGCCAACGCAAAGCCAGCAAAATTGCCGACCACATCGGCCACAGCCGTACCCATCCCCGGGTAAGGATCCGCACTCTCGACATAGCGAGTGGCCCCGGACGCCCAGGCGTACACCGCCAACACCAGCATCAGCCCACCGACCAGCAACGGCGCCACCACCCGAAGAGGAACTGCGCGCAGCAGTCGCGACTGGATTGACGAGGTGTCAGCCTCCGGCAACGCCTTTGATTCGCCCACCAACCGTATGCTACTACTGCGCATAGTAGTTAACTCACATGGATCGAGGGCCGCGGTGATCGACGACCTACTCCTGCGGTGGATCGTCACCGCCATGTTCGCGATCGGAGCGATCGACAGCATTCGCACCCTAGCCGCCCACCGCAGCGACCTGCGGCTCTCAGTCGTGCACTGCCTCATGCTCCTGATGTCGCTGGCGATGATCGTCATGGCGTGGCCACAAGGCAATCAGCTCCCACTGCTGCCTCTGATGCTGCTCTTCGCTCTCGCCACAGCAATCGCGGTCGTCTTCGCGGTGCCGAAGACGACCGCGCGGCGGCTTTACGTCTCTACCGCAGTGATGATGGCCTCGATGGTGTGGATGTATGCGGTGATGAGCCGGCACAATTCCACATCCGCCGTTCCCGCTGCCACCGCCCCCGCACACCACGGAGGCCCGTCGGGGGCCGACGCCATCAACGAGATGACACCGCTGCACGGCCCGTCATCAGATCCCATGTGGATGGGGTCGGTCACCTTGCTACTCGTGCTCGGCTTCCTCGCGCTCACCCTCTACTGCGCAGCCCGGTCAATTCAGCTGCCACGCACCGCGGCCCCAGCGCCACCACTGTCAAACGCTGTAGCGACGCTTCGCCGCCCGCATCTAGAGTTCTCGTGGATATGCCACACGTTAACCGCCGGTGGGACAGGAATCATGTTCGCCGCTCTACTCTGACAGGCCACCCGAGCCTCAGAGTGAGCGGTCATTCCCGATATCGCTACGGCCGCCGCGCAGCGCATGCTCATCACTGTCGCGTCTGCGGCTGTTCATGACCGTAACGCAGAAGCGATATCGCCGGGAACCGGCATCGGGCGCATCAGACCGGCGGCAACACGTCCGGTGTTGCCCTCGGGGTAGCGTCCGCTCAGCGATCCGGGAGCGGAAACGATGATGCGCACCACCTGGCCGAGCGCTTCGCGCCGATCATGTTGGTGCACAGCGAATCTGAACATCGAAATGTGGTTCTGAGTATGCAACCACGGGTCCGGCTGGGACACGATGTGGGCGCGTTCAAGATGGTGCCAGCGCTGCTCTGCCACCTCGGCGGCGGCGGCCGCTGCCATCTCTGCCCGGTAGAGGTCACGGGCTGCCTCACTAATGCGAGCCATCGCCAGCCTCCTCGGCGCAGCACGGATCATCCAACGCAAGTACCAGCCCGAGTAGATCGTCGAGTGCATGACCAATCCGGCTATTAGCCAGTTCATACCGACTCCGTCGACCCTCAGGTACCGCGACCACCAAACCGCATCCCCGTAGGCAGGCCAGGTGATTCGACAACGTTTGCCGCGACACCCCAATCGCCTCAGCCAAGTCCGCCGGATAGGCTCCACCATGGCGCAACCGAACCAACACCTGCGTTCGCGTCGAATCGGATAGTGCGTATCCAAACCTCGTCAACGCGTCATGCTGCGCTTCTACCACCGTGCTCACGCCAAAATGATACATGACTCGATGTATTCACGCACATCTGAACAGTAAAGGTCAGGACTTCCGTCCGGCTCGATTAAGGCATAATCCTTTGCCTGTGCCTGACATAGCATAAGTTATCGGCGAAATATGTTGTGCTGCTTTATATTACGTCACCAGTGACGTAATGCAACGCGAACTAGCAGTTCAAGGAGACCGATCATGGCAACGCGGACCACGGTGCGCACCGAGTTCCTGTGCGACGTTTACACCTGCGCACTTGAAGGCGGTATCGGCTACTGGTCGACCTGTACCGACTATCGCTGGAGCAGTGATCCGCGAGCGACTGTCGAGGAAAGCTCCGGCGATCCGCACGTGATCACGCTCGACACGATCGCCCGGGGCGTGAACTCCATCGTCAATGGCGCAGCAATGATTCCGGATGTGCAGCGTCGTAGGATCGCCGCCGCTGTCCGCACCCACGATGCCGAGACCATCGACGCGACAGATGCAGACGCCATTGTTCAGGCGGCACTGTTTGGCTCCCTCGTCTACGGGTGAGACCAGCGGTCACTGCGGTCTCGACGAGCTGAGGTGTTTCCGATTGCGGTGCCGATGTAGTGCTGAGCGGATAGTGGGCCCTGGTCGAGTTCTTTCGCGATCGACAGTTCGCCGGCCATCAGCAACGCCAACCACCCGAGAATGGCTAGCGTCCATCCTGCCCCGACGAAGACTCCCGACGGCCACGCGGTGGCGGTAATCCGCCAGAGCGCGCAGAAGCCAGCGAGGAGCACGCCGACGGGCAGGGTAGCCAGGCCGACCAGGCCGGTGGTCCATTTGAACCGGGCGGGCGGCGGTGTAGGTCCAAGCTCAGGGTGCGGCTGCCAGCGCACCGCCCGAACAGGTTGTGTTGCCGCGTCTATGACAGCGGCCACGCCGAATCTCGACCAGTAGACGAGGCCGCTCAGGAGCAGGATCTGCCAGACGAATCCGGCCGCTACCGCTTGATTCAATGCGGCGTCCTTTCTTCACGGTCTGAACAGGCGTGATTGGTGGCTCAATCGCCGATGCGCGATGCGCACCGCCGGCAGAAGGTACCGGTGTGTTGACGGGTATGCCCATCGGGTAGCCGTTGGGTTTCCGTCGCGAGGGTGGGGCTGTGGCCTACTACGGCGCAGATGACGGGTATCCCTGTACCGCTGTCATATTCGGCGTCGGAACGCACCCAAGAACTTCATGCGCAACGCGACAAACGCCGCGACGCCTACGCCCACGGCGATGACGATCGCCAGGGGGAATGGCAGCACCGTGCGGAAGAAAATGAGCCCGGCAATCATGATCGCCGCAGGGATCAGCAGGGTCATGACGATGAAAGAGCGAGACTCGCCGTCCTCGCTCGGTGTCTGGCGCCCTCCGAGTATGAGTCCGATAGTCGCCGCGCCCACCCAGAACACCGCAATCATCACCCATCCCACGGCCGCGCCCCATGCGCCGGACGGGACGATCGACGTGTCGGGAAAGTTGGCGTCAGCAGCAAGGATCATCGGCGTTGTCCTTCCGGATTGGTTCGACCGGTGTCGAAGCCGAGGGCACGAAGGTGCTGGACATCGGGAATGCGAACCCGCGCAATGAGGAAGCACTCGACCGCTCCCGCAACAAGCACCACAGCGCCGCACACCCACGTCGTGGTGTTTCCGTCGTTGAGGGCGGCTGCGGTGGCGCCGCATACGACTGTGATCGCCGCAAAGGTCATCGCAACTCGCTGGAATTGCCGTGCACGGGCAACAGCGGTCGCGGCGTCCTTGTGTGGGCGAGGCTGAAAACGGTTAACGCGTTGCCGAATTACCCCGGCGGTGATTATTGTGACGGCTCCGGCAAAGAGCAGGATGATCGCCGTGGTTTCCATAGGTGTTATTTCCTTCTGTTGGCGATGAGCGCGAGGACTTCGGCGACTTCCTCGTTCTCAGTGACCTCGCCGCGTGCCGAGCGGGTCAGGAACTCAATGTCGTCACGTTGCGGGTTCCAGCCGTCGAGGACGTTGTTGTCGATCGCCTGCACGACACCGCGGACCTGCAGATCGGTGAGTCCTGAGAACAACTCCGGCCAACGGGCGATCCACTGTGACTCGATCATCACTCACCTTTCGGATTGGTTCACCTGTAAGGCACTGTCGCACAGTGGTCCGACAGTCTCGCGTCGGCGACACTGCGGTGGGCGGGGGTGAGCCCTACCAAGGGCCGTCATCTCCACCATCGACGCCCGACTCGATGCCACGATGCGTCCGAGAGTCACACAGGTCATCAATCCGGAAGTAGCTGCGAAGCAGGTATGTCGAAGTGGTCAGCGATCCGGTACAGCGTCCCGACGGTGATGTTCTCACCGCCGGACTCGATCGCCGACAAGTGTGTCCGGTGCACGCCAACAGCTTTGGCTACTTCGGCCTGCGTCTGACCGCGACCGGTCCGCGCGTCACGCACCCGGCTGCCCAGCTCCCGAAGTCTCTCCACGATGTTGACTATAACCCACACCTATGTAGACTAAAACCATCATCGCTGATGATGCGGTGAACCTTCGCTGCCGACTCGGGCAGAAACAAGAGTGGTCCGCGGGTGCTGGAACACCCACGGACCCGACGCACACCACGGAAAGGGCCGTGACATGCACCAATGCCCCACTCTAATCGAACAAGCCTCCGGCTATCTCGCCGCCGATCACACCATCCGCCGCATCACCCCGACCGCCCGGGCGAGCGCCGCAGCGGCGATCCTGGCGCACTACCCGCCGACCTCGGCGTTCGATGCTGGATTCCGACAGCGGCTTGTCGAGTTCACTCCTGACGTGGCGTCTGCCGATCAGCGAAAGGGGCGGTAGGCCAATGGAGTTCGCAACTCTCGGAGTCCTGGCCGACGCAGCTCCCCTCATACCGGAGGCCCCTGAGGCCTTTGTGCAGGTGGCGGCCAATCTCGGATGGGGGGCCTCGATCATCGGGGTGGTCATCTTGTTGGGGGCGGGCCTGCGAGCCGCCATTGCGAAGAAATCAGGCGGGGGCGCCGCCGCCGTCGTTCCACTTGCGGTCGGTGGTGTCATCCTCTCCTCCGTCGGACTCGTTCTGACACTGGTCGGCCCCGGCCCGGATCGGGACAGGCAGCCAACCTCCCCCGACGCGTCCCCCGCGCCACCGCCGCCGGCCCCGGCCGAGCAGACACCGTCTGCCCCCGAGGCGCCCACCGACTACACGACGCTGTGGATCATCTGCGGAGCCGCCGCGGCCAGCCTCATCGTCATCGCTGTCGCGGTTCTCGCCTGCCACAAAGTGAGCCAAGCACGTTCTCGCCGAGCCGTTCTGGTGACGAGTGTGCGTGCTCAGTGGGTCAAGGCGGCCGACGTCCTGGGCTCCATCGACGCCGAGTACGCCGCCTACCACGCCGACCTCGCCGACCGGTTGTTCGCGCGCCCACTCCTCGACGACACCAACGATCCCCGCACCGCGGCGTTCCTCGACGCCTACACCGCGGCCCACGCTGCGGCCTACGACTCCCGGCCCCTGGACAGAGACCTCGCCGACCGTGCCGTCGCCACCGCCCTCGCTGCCCGCGACGCACGGGACAGTGCCTCACGCCATGCCCGCGAGACCGGCCTGAACATCCAGCCCGCCAAGCGTGGAAAGCTCACCCGAGCACGCAAAATGCTCGACCAGGCACTGGACCCGACCATCACCGACGCCTACCGCGACAACCTGCTCGACCGCATCACCACACTCATCGCCGAGGCCGGCGCACGCCGCATCCCACCGGTCCGGGCGCTGGTCGCAGAAGCTGTTCAGCGGCAACTCAACACGGCAGTCTGTCGGCCGCAGCTGCAACAATGACCCACATTGAACGCCACCGACCTACGAAAGGGGTCAACCGTGTGGTCCTTCCTGTACTTCGCCGTCGCCTTGCAATTGGCCGGAGTCCTCGCCCTGGCTGTCGCCAACTCGGCATACCCACACCGTCGCCGAGGGGTGCGTCTGCTCGCGGCCGCACCCCCGGTGGCCTCGACCGTCACCCTTGTGACCGGCGCAGTCCTCACGATCGCCTCCGGCCAGTACCAGGCCGGCGACGTAACTCTAATCACCCTCATGGCGATCTTCTGCACCGTCGTCAACGTTTTGATCCTCGGACTGTTCGGATTCTGGGCCGAGCTACGCCGCGCGCTGGACAACCGTCGGCGGTCGTCCGGCCCGCCGGACATCGAATCCATTCCCTGACGAAGGGTCCGCATCTAGTGAACGACAGGACGATTCGCGCCGGCACCGACCGCGCCGACTTCGTCGCGCACGTCGCCGAACGCATCCGCACCCATCCCGACCCCCTGCTGAGGGCGCGGGCAGTCCAGATCGTCCTCGCCGCAGACGGCGTGCAGGCGAGCGGCAGCTTGGCAGACCCCAGAGGCGCTGTGATCGCTCACAATGAGCTACGCAGGCGGGTGGACGAGCTGGCCGCGGCCGCGGAGCTGGCCGACCTCAAACAGGACTTCCGCCTCAGCGGACAGCACCCGGCTCGACATGGCGGCGACATCGCCTTCTATGGCTTCTTCGGACTGACGGGTCCAGCAGCGTACCTCCTCGGCGCCTTCGGCTTCGAGCTGCCGCCGTCCCTGGACGGGTTCAACGTCGTAGCAATGGTCATGGCCGCTCTCACCCCCATCGCCGCCTACTGGTGCTACTACACCCTTCACCACTCCGGCCAGGATGCTCGCGGCTGGCAGGGCATAGTTGAACAGGCCGCCCACGTCGCCTACGCCGGTCGCGACGACGACACTCCCGACCAGCCGTCCGTCGCCGGGGACGACGACCTCGCCCGGCGCCGCGCCGACGCCGCCCGTTCGCTCGAGGACCTGCTCGCCGCCTGGGGGCACTACAAACTCGACACCGAAGCCTGGTACCTCACCAAACCCCTGCTGCACGACACCACCGGCACCGTTGCCACCACGGTCGCCTACACCAGCGCCATGACCGATCTCGCGGCCGCCGTCGACGCCCTAGGCGAACACTCCACCGCCAACGACGTCGACCACGCACTGGCCCTCGCCGACCGCGCCTGGGCGGCCTGGCACGACGCGAATGACCACGCCGCCGCCGTCGGGCTCGACGATCGCAGCCCGACCGAACGCGCCGCGCTGCAACGCCTCAACAAACTCGTCACCCGACTCACCCGCAGCAGCGCCGACGATCCCGAACTCGCCGCAGTCAAACGCGACATCACCGCCTGCCTCGACCGCATCCACACCGTCTCGGTGTCCTGGGCCGACATCGCCGCACTGCCCGCCCTCGACCAGCAGCTCATCCCGCAGTTGCCCACCGGCGCCGCCTGATCCAGGCCACGTCGCCGAGGCTGCCAGCAGGAAGTGTCTGCGGCACAAACGCCAAGTGCGCGCGGCGGTGACTACAGCAAAGAGACGATTTGCTAGTGTGGCGGGACGTTCTTCTGAGTTGCCACACCCAACCGAAGATCGTTCCTCACAGGATAGGAGGGGAGGGCGGCGAACTCCCCCGAATGTGCAGCCCCCTCCCCTCCCTCCTGGCTACGCGCGGCGACGACCAGCCGGTGCGGGTCTTCACTGAGGGTCGTGGAGGGCTAGTGCCCGATCTGCTGAAGTAGTTGCGAAATCGGCACTTTCAGCGCTTCGGCGATGCGCGCCAGGGTGATGATGGTTGCCCGCCGCGATCCGTCTTCCACGCCGCGCAGCATGTTGCGCTCGACGCCGGCCTCGAGACCCAGGGCCCGCTGACTGAGGCCCAGTTCCTCGCGGCGGGTCGTGATCGCTTCTCCGAGAGCGCGTAGCAACGCAGGTTCGTCGATGTCGACGGCCATGACGGCTCCTCCTCCCCTGTCGCCCGCCAGGTCGGCGGGCACACTCGGCGTGGCTGAGCCTACCGGCGAGGTCGCCGCGGGCGGCGGTACGACGGCGGTGCGCCCGGTCGGCGCGGGACAGCTACTCACTGCGCGGGTTCACGATCGTCAGGGTCAGCTGGTCGTCGTCGATGTGCTCGTCGAACTCCTCAATGGCCAGCCAGTGGCCGCAGACGTACTGGTCGCGCTCGGAATCGTCCATCGCTGCCCACTGCTCGGGCAGCGGGCCGACGTAGCGCTGCACCCGGCGGACCAGATACGACCGCTCGACAACCTCGGTGCGCGCCAGCTCGGGCATCGCTTGCTCGACCAGCCCGACCAGGGCGGCGGCCGCGTCATGTTCAGCGTCGACACTGCCTGCGAGGTCGCAGGCTTGGCGCCACTGCTCGATGCTTGCGGCGATCGCTCGCGCATGAACACTCATCGGTGTTGCCGCGCAGGTGTTTTCGGTGGTCGTGGCCATGTGCTGCTCCTTCTTGCTCCGTGCCGTAATGGTTGCCTATAGGCTACCGTTGATGGTAGTCTATAGGCAACCACCGAGGATGGAATGAGCGAGGAAGCGACGATCATGGGGCACATCATCTCGAAGACAGCGGAACATCGACCGGCGCTGCGCCGCAGACGATTCCGCCACGACAACCCGACCGCGCTGGACTTGTTCTCGGGATTCGGCGGATTCACCCAGGGCATCGAGGCCGCCGGATTCGACACTATCGTCGGGGCCAACCACAACCGCTACAAGGTCGAGGTGCACGAGGCCAACCACCCGCATGTCGAGCACTGGATCGCTGATCTGATCAACACCGACTCCGACACCTACCACTCGGTGCGCGAACTCCCGGCGGCCGATCTGCTGGTCGCCGGGGTGACCTGCACCAACCATTCCCAGGCCAACACCCAGCGCGCCTACGAACAGGGTCTGACGTTGTTCGACCTCGACGACCCCGAGTTCGAGGAACGCGCCACCCGGTCCGAGCGGGACCGCGCCACGGCCAACTGTGTGCTGCACTACGCCGATCAGCACCACCCGCTGCTGATCCTGGTCGAATGCACCACCGAGTTGCAGTCCTGGGGTCCAGCGGTGCCCGGGCGACGCAAGGTCGGCGACGGGTCGACGTATCGGTGGTGGCTGCGCGAGATCACCAAGCTCGGCTACGAGCACAAGGTGCTCTACCTCAACTCGATGTTCTTCGGCGTCCCACAGAGCCGGGACCGGCTCTACATCGTGTTCTGGGACCGCACACTGCCCGCCCCCGACCTCGACCACCGCCCCCAGGCGTGGTGCGGCCCCTGCGACGAGGCCGTCGAGGCGATGTGGGCGTGGAAGACCGGCGTGCCCGCGAGCGGATCGGTGCGCTACGGCAAGCAGTACAACTACCGCTGCCCGCGTTGCTTCGGTGAGGTCTCCCCCACCGCCACACCGTCGCTGACCGCCTTGGACCTCACCCACCTGGGAACCCGGATCGGCGAGCGGGCCAAGCCGCTGGCCCCGGCGACCATGGCCCGCGCGGAGCGGTGCCGTCAGAAGTTCGCCGAGTTCCCCGCCGTGCTGATGCCGGCCAAGGCCCAACGCGGCGTGGAACGCCACCCGCTGCAACCGATGTCGACGCAAACCTCGCAGCAAGAGACCGCGCTGCTCAGTACCGGCGCGATCATGGTCGCCGCCGGAAACACCTTCGAGCGCCCCGGATCGCAGTGCCGGACCCGAACCCTGGGGCAGCCGCTGTGGACCCAGACCGCCACCAACGCCACCGGCCTGCTCACTCCCCCGGTCGCGATGGCCATCAACAACTTCCAGGGCGCACCACGCGGCCTCGATGAGGCGCTGCCCACCCAGGGCGGTTCGGAAACCCTGAGCATCGTGTCCTCCGGTGTGGTGCCCTTCCGCAAACACACCACCCCGACCAGCCACGCCCAGGCCATGCCGACGGTCACCGCCGAACAGACCCCCGGCCTGCTCACCGCGACCGGCGACCCCGCGCTGCTCGCGGGCTGGTTCAAGCAGAACGGCAGCACCGGCACCGAGACCGCCGCGCACCCGCTCACCGATCCGCTGGGCACCCTGACCAGCCGCGACACCACCGCCCTGCTGGCCACTCACTGGCGCGACGCCCTCGCCGACATCCCGCTCGATGAGTGCTTCTTCCGCATGATGACCCCGCACGAGGTCGGCCGCGGCTGCGGATTCGACCCCGACTTCGGCGACCACAAGGGCACCTTCACCGTCTGGGGCAAAGGCCGCGACCAGATCGACGGCTACGGCAACGCCGTCACCCCACCCGTCCCGCTGTGGATCGGCACCCGCCTACGCGAAGTCCTGCACCCCACCAGCGGATGATGACGTCGACCGCCCCGGCACACCGTGACCACTGTGCCGGGGCATCCGGCCCAGTCCACACGGACGGGCCGCGCTCGGACAGCTCGGAAAGCCTCACCGATCACGCCCGTTGCTATTATTGCTGCATGATTGACGCTGGCCGGTGGGGTGCGATCCGCGACCTGGCTGATCGCCAGTTCGGGCTGTTCACCACCGCCCAGGCCCGCAACCTCGGCGTCGCGCCGTATGTCCTGGCTCGCCTCGCTTCCCGTGAGGCCATCGTCCGGGTACACCACGGTGTCTACGAGGTCCCCGAGTCCTCGGCCTGGACCACGCTCGGTGACTGGGCGGCACAGTGGTTGGCGCTGCACCCCGCCGCTGACATCGAGGACCGCCGCACCCACCCTGACAGCGTGGTGAGCCACGCCGCCGCCGCCCAGGTCCTTCGGCTGGGCACGATCACCGCATCCGGGCTCGAGCTGAGCAGCCCGCATCGCATCAACGTCCGCGACCCGTCGGTGCGCACCTGGCGCCGGCCGATCGGTGACCGCGGCCGCGACTGGGACCTCGTCGACGGACTGCCGGTGACCACACCCGCGCGCACCGTGGTCGACCTGCTGCTCACCCACGGCGACGGCGGGCACATCGGGACCGCGCTGCACACCTGCCTGACCGAATCGCTGGTCGACGCCGACGAGCTGATCGCGGCATGTGATCGGGCCGCGCCGCGCTGGAAGTACGCCTCGGGTGCTGAGCTGTTCGCCTCGTTGCTCGATCAGGCCCAGATGCCGGCCGAACCGGTGCTGGTCGGCTGATGGCGTATGCGTCCGAAGAGGCCTTCCGTGCCGGGCTGAAAGCCCGCCTGTCCGCCGAGGCTCGGACGAGCAGATTCAGCCGTGACGAGCTCGCTCAGACCGTGACCCTCCAGTTGTTCCTGGCCCGGCTGTTCCGTTCCCCCGACGCCGACCAGTGGATCCTCACCGGCGGCACCGCCCTGCAATTCCGGGCGCCGACCCAGGCCCGCCCCACCGCCGACGCCGACCTGGCGACCCGCCTCGACGCCGAACACATGCAGCACTCGCTGCGCCAGGCCGCCCACCCCGGACCCGGCGACTTCGGCGAGTTCGACATCACGATCACCGCGACTCGTAGCCCGGGCTTGTTCGCCGGGCGTATCCGTTACAACCTTGCCGGACAACGGTTCTCCGACGCCACGCTCGACCTCGCGACCCACCGGGAGATGCTGCTACCGCCCGAGACGATCAGCCCGCGCCCGGTGCTCGCGCTCGACGAACTCGACCCCATGCCCGTGATCCGGATGCAGGCCGCCGCCGAGGCAGTCGCCGACAAAGTCGCTGCCCTCTACGAGCTGCACGGCCCCCACGGCGACAGCCCCTCGACCCGCGCCCACGATCTGGTCGACCTCGTCATCCTCGCCCGCACCCAGTCGTTCGACGCCGAGCAGCTGCATGCTGCGATCTGCCACCAAGAACAGCGCCGCGACCTGACGATCCCTGCGCCGTTGGTGCTGCCCAACCCGACCTGGGAGCGCGACTACCCAGAGCGCGCCGCGCACAGCGGCTTGCCGGCGCACCTGCACCAGGCCGACGCCGCGCTCACGGCCGCCAACAGCCTCATCGAACCGATCCTGACGGGCGCGACAGAGAACGGCCAGTGGAACCCCGACGACGGTGTCTGGACTTCGGACAGGCCACGTTCGATTGGAGAACTGCTCGCCGACACCCGTGCTGCACAGGCGGCACCGCGCACACCGGCACCGGGGACCTCCCCGCGGCCATCGTCGCGTAGCACAGAACGCTCCCGCGACCACGGACCCGAGCTTTAGATTTGACCAGCGGCCCCGCCGCAAAGCGGGAATGGCGCAGCGAAGGCAGGAGGACGCGATGCGTGATGTGTTCGGTGAGTGGTACTCCGATGGCGACGATGAGCGCCGCGATTTCGTCACTAAGGCCAGAATCGCGTTGGATGCCAACGTCCTGCTGGGCCTGTACCGGATATCGAAGGAGTCCCGCGAGAAGATCCTCGTCCAGCTCGAACGGGACGATATCCGTCCGCGCCTCTTCCTTCCCTACCGCGCCGGCTTCGAATACCACCGTCAACGACTGTCCGTCGCAGCCGATCACGCCAAGCAATACACCAGAGCGACGAACATCATCTCGGGAGTCAAGGGCAAAGGCGTCAATAGTCAGCTCCTGCAGGAACTTCGCGCGGCTATCAGGGAAGTCAAGGACACCGGAGTACAGAAACGACTACTCGACGCGGCGGACACGGCATTCAAGGAAGCCGCGACTACCATCGACGGAGCGATACGGGCAGAGCGTGAGTCGAATATCCTCCACCCCAAACAAATTCAGACAGATGACCCAATCCGGGATCGTATCGAGAAGCTGTTCACCGATGCCGGTCAGATCGGTCGTCGGCGGACATCGACCGACCTCCGGGCATGGGAGGACCAGGCACGTGCTCGGCTCGCCGCTGCCATGCCCCCCGGGACCGGAGTCGATGAGTCCAAGCGGGACGGCGGGATCGGTGACCCACTCATCTGGATGGAGATGATGGACCTGGCCCGAGCTGTCGAGCAGGACGTGCTGTTTGTGAGCGACGACATGAAGGCAGACTGGCGTCAGATCGTTGACGACAAGGACTTCGGGCCTCTACCTGACCTTCTGCGTGAGTTCGCTGACGAAACCGGCCAGCGATACCACCACGTGAACTCGGACACCTTCCTCGAAGACCTCAACACCTATCTCGACGCCGATGTGGACAACGATGTGATCGACGAGGTCAAGAATGCACGCATTTCTGTCTCCGATTCTGGTTCGAGGATCGTTCTGCCCGAAGAGACTATGGAGCGCCTGAGGGAATGGGTTCGCACCAACGAGGCGTTTGACACGACGCTGCGCTCCGAGGCGTTCCGGAACTTCATGTACGGGGAAGACAATCCCGCATCTAAGTCGTTCCAGAAGTTTATGTACGGGCCAGGCAATCCGGCATCTAACCTCGATGTTTCGTGAGGTGGCGGTCCCTTGTTGAGTGGCCCGGTTGGGTGGTCTGAGGACCGGATTTCGGGCGTGGGCCGTGTGGTGTTGTCCGAGGCGTCGGTGTGCGTCGGGTTTCACGGCCCCGAGGTGTGAATGTCCTTTCTGGATCGAAGGTTGGTCGGCCTGGTGGTCAGGCCGGCGCTGGAAGTGCTGCAAGCCTTGCTAGCCCGTCGAGTAGCAGATCGACGTGCGGAGCGTGGGTGGCCAGCTTCATGCGGGTTCGCCGGGCGTGGCGGCTGATCTTGGCCGCGATCGAGAACACGCGGTGGCGCAGTCGCTTGGGTTCCCACCGGCGAGCAGGGTGATCGGTGAACGCGAGCATCTGCGTCCAGGCGATCAACTCGCAGGCGAGCATCACGATCGCGCACCAGATCCGGTTCTGATCGAAGCCGTGCAGCGGGAGATTCGTCAGGCCACAGTCTTTGGCGGTACGGACCCGGTCCTCACATCGAGCCCGCCGCCGGTGACACAGCTCCAGATCAGCGAGTTGGCCACGGACGGTGTTGGTGGCGAACGCGGTCAGCCGCAACCCATCACGGTCGGTGAACCGCAATTGTGCACCCGGGTGCGGCCTCTCCTTCCGGACGATCACACGCATCCCCTGCGGCCAGCCCGATAGGTCGATCAACCCGGTCAACTCGGCCACCCACGCCCCGTCGCGTTGCACGCCGTCGGCATCGTAGGCCGGGGTCCACGCCTCGGGACTGATCCGGTCGGTTGCGGCCGCGATGGTCTCGGTCAGCCCGAATCCCACTGAATAGGCCAGGCGCCGGCGGGTGAGATAGCCGAGGAACTCGTGGGTGCCGCCGGCCGAGTCGGTGCGTACCAGCACCGACTTGCCGACCCGATACCCCTGCACCGTCGGTAGCTGCTCGAGTGCGGCGGCGGTGACCGTGATGTGGTCGGCGGCGGTGTTGGCGCCGGCGTTGCCGGGCCGCAATTGGATGGCCAGGGGTTCGCCAGTGCCCTGGCTACCGTGATCGACAAACGCACACAGCGGGTGGAAACCGAACCCGCGCTTGTAGGTTGGTGCCGCATCCTGTTTCTCCGAGTGCGCGGTCACCAAGGTTGCGTCGAGATCGACGATCAGGGGATCGCCAGTATCGGCGTCGTGATCGGGGGCGGACGTGGCGGCTGCTGACCAGCACTCTGCCCGGGCAGCAGCGCGGGCGGAGTTGATGGCCGTCAATGCCGCTGGGGCGTCGGCGGCCAACGCCGAGATCAGTCGTGACACCGTGGGGTCAGAGGCGACCTGACCGAATACGGCGGGGTCGGCGCGCAGTTGGTTGATGTCGGCCAGACAATCACCGCCGATCGCGACTGCCACGGCCAGATCCGTGATGATCTTGCCTGGATCGTGGGTCGCCAGGGGTTTACGCCACGGTGTCAACGCGTCCGATAAATCGGTGGTCAGGCCCGTTTTCTCGGCTGTCCGCAGCAACACCGTGGCGCCGGCTTGCGACACTACCCCGGTTCCGGTGCCATCTGCAGACAGCACGGGATAGGGCGACGTAGACTTACTCACCTGAATGGTGCTCCTCGATCTGGTCCGATTGATGACTTCGCAATCTCAATCATCCCAGGTCAGGGCACCATTCTTCATTCACGACACGGAATCAGCGTGAAAGCACGAGGCTAGCTCCCGCACGGCCGCGGACAGCTCATCGCGTGACGATGCCCTTGCCAGAGTGGTGCCTTGTTCTTCGTCCACCGATCCGGGGGCTACAGGTCGTGGCGCTGCTGCGGATCGGTCGTCGGCGGACACGCCAGCCATGAGCGCTGGGGTGTTCGTTGGATTGTGACGATCGGCGAGCGCGGTGGCCGCGGCCCCGCCGGCTACACAGAGAACCACCGCGGCCACGAGCGATCCACTCAGCCCGGCAACGGCCGTCGACCTGGCTGATGCGCCCGAGACCTTCTCGTCGTCGAGCACGTCGAGAAAAGCAGATCGAACTTGCTGACTGCCTTGGCAATCGAGACCGGACGCCCGCTCCCATGGAGCAGTAGGCGCTGCGGCCCTGGGTTCCTGCCGAGATCGACCGTGCGCGGTGTGCGCGGTGGCCCGAAACCCCTATGATCGAACCGGGCTGCGCGCGGCCATACATCATGCGAGCGAGACGTGTATGGACGGCCATCGCGAGGTAGATATGAAGATGAAGACGTCCCGGGCGCACCCCCCGACCGAGCGTGCGACGCGCGCGGGGGAACAGAGGTAGCGGGCCGGATGGACCTGACCACAGCTTCGGGGGAGGGAGGCATCCGATGTCGCCCCGCCGCACGCGCGACACCCGAAGGCTGCGGCCCCGTGGCTCCGAGGGTGAAGGCCGCCGAGGCACCGCGAGGGGACGTGTGCATACCAATGGGGAGCGGGCTGGGGTCAGCTTTGCGATGCCGTGCCAAGGAAGGTCCTTCAGTCCAAGAGTCGTCCCGGATGGAACAGATCGATATCAAACGAGCCACGAACAGGTTACTACTACGTGGGTTAGTTTCTCTCCGCGCGGGCGCGCCGAACCGGCGCCCCTCACGGTTCCATCAGCGTTTTAAGTTGACCAGTGGGTCAGGGCTATGCGCTGGGGCGGAAACAGTTCGCAACGATGACAGCGCCCGACTAAAGCGTTTGCACGAGCGACCCCGCTAGGCGCGGTAGAAGCCCCACGTTGCCGGAGGCCTTGAACTACGTCGATGGTAGTAGTGCCACAGTGGTAGTAGTGCCACAACGGTGCAGCGCCCCTGAGCACAACCATGGACCAACCGAAGGACGGCTGTCTACCGGTTACGGCCTCGAATAGCACTTCATTCTTTGGAGCCGATCGCCGCTGTCCTCCGTGATCTGGGCCGTGCAGACCGGGACGACGGTCAGAGGCCGAATGCGCCGCCGCTGACGAGGATGACGATTCCGAGAACGATCAGCACGAGCGGGAACAGGATGTGTTCCCACCGTTCCAAGATCTCGGCGATGGCCTTGCGGGTGGTGAGGAACTTCGCGGTGAACACCAGCACGGCGACCAAGAGCAGGAACACGACCGAGTAGGCGACGATCGCCGCTGTACCCACGGTCGCGAAGACCGGGACGTAGACGCCGATGTTGTCGCCGCCGTTGGCGAAGGTCACCGCCGCCACCGTCCAGACCGCGACCTTCTTGCCCTCGAACCGTTCATCGTCGTCGCCGTTGTTGCGCCATGCTCTCCAGGCGGCGAGCAGACCGAGCAGCAGAGGAATGAGCCCGAAGTAGGCGATGGCTTCTTCGGGCAGCAGCGCCGTGACTCCCAGCGCTACGAGGACCGACGCGGCGAGGATCGCTCCGAAACCGAGATATTGTCCGGTCGCGATGGCGGCCGTTGTTCCGCGGGTTCCCGCGCCGCGGGCGAAGAACAGCGAAAGCACGATGATGTCGTCGATGTTGGTCACCAGGAAGAGTCCGATGGCCTGCAGGATCGAGGTAACCATTCCGGCGGATGCCCTTTCTCTGGGAGTGCACTGCTGCTCGGCTGACACGCAGTTGTGTCGCGTGCCGTAGCCGCTGTCATGGGAGTGGCTATTTCAGTTTCGATCACGCGCCGGTGATGTCGGCGCGGGCGCAGGAGTGTGGTTGGGGAGTTTGGCGGCGATGGCCGCGGCCAGTAGTGCGCTGATGGCGGCGCTGGCAAGGAACACTGCGGACATGGCGTGGCTGTAGGCGTGGGCGCTGGACGCGGCCAGATCGGCGCCCGCTGGGCCGGGAATCTGGGTCGCGGCAAGTTGCGCTCCGGCGATGTTGTCACGCGCCGCGCTGACCACTGGTTCGGGCAGGCCGCTCAGGTGGGGGTCGAGGTCGCGGGTGTAAACGACGGTGAGCAGGGTGCCCAGGATCGCGACGCTGAACGCGGCACCGACCTGTCGAATGGCCATCAGCAACCCAGCTCCTGCGGCGCTGCGATGCTCGGGCAGGCTCGCCATGACCGCGTCGACAGCCGGCGCCAACGCCAGCCCGGCTCCCAGGCCCACGGTCGCCAGGCACACCGCGACGAAGCCGTAGCCGGAGTCGACGGTGATGCGGGATGCGAGCACGAATCCGGCCGCGGCGATCACCATGCCGGTGGCGATCGGGATTTTGGCGCCGAGTCGGGTCACGATCTTGTCCACAGCGGCTGCGGCGACGATGATCGCCAGCACCAGAGGCACCAAGCGCAGGCCGGTGCCGAAGGCGTCGTGGTAGCGCAGTATCTGCAGGTATTGCGGCAGCACGAACAGCACGCCGACCAGGGTGAAGGTGCCCGCGGTTGCGGCCAGGGTGGGCCAGGTGAAGGCCGGATTGGTGAACAGTGCCAGATCGACCAATGGGTCGCGGGCACGGCTTTCCCACACCAGAAATCCCGCGATCAGCCACACACCGGCCGCCAGAGCCGCGAGCACGACGGGATCGGTCCACCCGTACGCGGGAGCCTGGATGATGCCGAATACCAGCGCCGCCGTACCGGGCACGGCGGTGAGGATCCCGAGCCAGTCCAACGCCGGTGCATGCGGGTCGACCGATTCGGGCAACAGCACCACACAGGCAACCAGGGCGGCGACACCGACCGGGACGTTGATCAGAAACACCGAGCCCCACCAGAAATGCTGCAGCAGCCAGCCACCGACGATCGGCCCCAGCGGCAACCCGACACCCAGTGCACCGACCCACACCGCGATCGCGCGGCGACGCTGGTCGGGGCCGAACAGGGTCGGCAGGATCCCCAGCGACAGCGGCACGATGATCGCGGCCCCGATGCCCATGACCGCGCGGGCGGCGATCAGCGAGCCGGTGGACCCGCTGAAAGCGGCCCAGGCCGAGGCGGCGACGAAGGCGACCAAACCTATCAGCAGCAGCCGTTTGCGACCGTAGCGGTCACCGAAGCCGCCGGCGGGCAGCATGAGCGCGGCGAAGACCAGGGTGTAGGCGTTGACGATCCACTGCAACTGGGTGGTGCTCGCGCCGAGGTCTTGGGCCAGGGTGGGCAGGGCGACGTTGAGAACCATCAGGTCCAGCCCGACGGTGAGCAGGGCGACGACCAGCGCCGCCAGCCCTGCCCACCGACGTGACGGGCCCGGCTCAGTCCCGGTCGTCGGCGTGGTGTTCGGGTGAGAGTGGTTCTCGCTCATCGGAGTTTCCGATCAGAGTGGCGATGATGAGGGCGGTCGCGCCGAGCACGATGAAGGTGTCGGCGAGGTTGAAGGTGGGCCACCAGCCGGTGTGCAGGTAGTCGGTGACCACACCGTCGGGGGCCCGGTCGATGACGTTGGCGGCGGCACCGCCCAGGATCGCGGCGAGCGCGACGCGGGTGAGCAGGTTCGCGCGCGGCGCGACCACCCATCCGCCGACCGCGACCGCGGTGGTGATCACCGTGGTGAGCGTGAGCATCACCCAGCTCGGTGCGTCGGCGGCGATCGAGAACGCCGCTCCCGGGTTGAACGCCAACTTAAGGTCCACCGGACCCGCCTCGATCGGGGCCCCGGCCAGCGTGGTCTGCGCCCACGCTTTGAGCGTGAGGTCGATACCGGCCAGCGCGGCCGCGGCAGCGACCCACCGCAGTCGCCGCCCCCACCGCGACACGGTGGGAGCAGACGACGCGGTGGCGGTCACGCGGGCGCTCCGGCCAGTACCGGTGCGGGCTTTGCCGCCGAATCGGTCAGCGAGGCCAGGGGTTTGGTGCGTCCGGCGCGGACACCGTTGGCGATGACGACGATCTCGGCGAGTTCGTGCACCAGCACCACCGCCGCCAACCCGAGAATCCCGAACAGCGCGAGCGGGATCAAGATCGTGATCAACCCCAACGACAAACCGACGTTTTGCAACATGATCCGGCGAGCCCGACGAGCGTGCTCGAGAGCCCGCGGCAGGTGCCGCAGGTCCTCACCCATCAACGCCACATCCGCGGTTTCGATAGCGACATCGGTGCCCATCGCGCCCATCGCCACACCGAGGTCGGCGGTTGCCAGTGCGGGGGCGTCGTTGACGCCGTCGCCGACCATCGCGGTGAACCGGTCGCTGCGCAGTTCGCCCACGATGTGGGCCTTGTCCTCCGGGCGCAGATCCGCGTGCACGTCCTCGATCCCCGCCTCAGCGGCCAGAGCGGCGGCGGTGCGGGCGTTGTCACCGGTGAGCATCGAGACCCGGATTCCCAGCGCGTGCAATCGGTCGATGACCTCGTGTGCCTCGGGCCGCAGTTCGTCGCGCACAGCGATCGCACCGATCACCTGGCCGTCGAGCTCGATCAGCACCGCGGTCGCCCCCGCGTGCTGCATCCGTTCCACATCGGCGGCCAGAACACCCGGTTCGATCCAGCCCGGACGGCCCAGCCGCGCCCGGCGTCCGTCGACGCGGCCGGTCAACCCGGCACCGGTGACCGCCTCGACGTCGGTGGCGGGAGTGACGGTGTCGACGGCGGCGAGGATGGCGCGGGCGAGGGGATGTTCACTGCGCGATTCCAGCGCGGCCGCGACCGCCAGCACCCGGTCCCCGTGCACACCGCCGGTGGCGGCGATCTCGACGACGGCAGGCTTGTTCGCCGTCAGCGTGCCGGTCTTGTCCAGCGCGACCTCGCGCACCCGGCCCATCGCCTCGAGTGCGGCACCGCCCTTGACCAGCACACCCAGCTTGCTCGCCGCACCGATCGCGGCGACCACGGTCACCGGCACCGAGATCGCCAGCGCGCACGGTGAGGCGGCGACCAGCACCACCAGCGCACGTTCGATCCAGGTGACCGGATCCCCGAAGAGCGCGCCAATCACCGCGATGGCTGTGGCGGCGATCATGATGCCGGGCACCAGCGGTTTGGCGATCTTGTCGGCCAAGCGTTGAGCGTCGCCCTTGCGGGCCTGCTCGGCCTCCACGATCCGCACGATCCGTGCCAGGGAGTTGTCCTCGGCGGTCGTGGTGACCTCGACGGTCAGCACACCGGTGCCGTTGATCGCCCCGGCGAACACCTCCGCGCCCGGCCCGGCTTCTACCGGTACCGATTCGCCGGTGATCGCCGAAACATCCAGCGCGCTACGCCCGTCGACGATCACCCCGTCGGTCGCGACCCGCTCACCGGGGCGCACCAGCATCCGATCCCCGACGCGCAGCTCGGCAGGGGCGATGACGGTTTCGGTGCCGTCGCGTAGCACGGTGGCCCGGTCCGGTACCAGGTTCAACAGGGCGCGCAGCCCGCGGCGGGTGCGCGCGACCGCGTACTCCTCGAGGCCCTCGCTGATGGAGAACAGGAACGCCAGCATGGCGGCTTCGCCGACCTCGCCGAGGATCACCGCGCCGATCGCGGCGATCGTCATCAGCGTGCCGACACCGATCTTGCCCTTGGCCAGCCGTTTGAGCGTGGAGGGGACGAAGGTGTATGCACCGACGAGCAGTGCGGCGATCTCCAACCCCAACTCGACGGCGCGTGGGCCGCCGGTCCAGCCGACGATCAGTGCCGCGACCAGCAGCACTCCGGCGACCGCGGCGGCGCGCAGTTCACTGACTTCCCAGAGCTTTTCGGGTTCGCGTTCCTCGGCCTCGCCGTCACCGGCGGGTTCGTCGTGGCCGCAGCCGCATGCGTCGCTCATGCTCGTACCTCCGCGCTCTCCGTCTCGGTGGTGGAGTCGGTGCCGTAGTTCGGGCACAACGCCACCGCATTGCCTGTCGCCGCGAGCAAGGTCTCTGCCGAGGCGAGTAGGTCCATCAACTCCGGGCGGGCCAGGCTGTAGAACACCTGCCGCCCTTGCGGGCGGCCCACGACCAGCCCGCAGTCGCGCAGGCACGCTACGTGCGCCGATACCGTTGACTGAGCCAGTCCGAGCCCGGCCATCAGGTCCAAGACCCGCGCTTCCCCGCACGCCAGCCGGTGCACGATCGCCAACCGTGTCGCATCGGAGAGGCTGTGGAACAGGGCCACCGCCGGATCCAACCCCTGCGTCTCGACGAGGCAACCCCCGCCATCATTAATCGCCATAAAGCGATGATAGCGGCGAAAGCTATTGATATCGAGTGAGAGTGTGATTCATCTCGTTTCAACGATTACATCGTGATATGGCGATCAATTCGTGGTCGCTACGGAGGGAGGACGCGTGAACCAGCAGAAGTCCGCCGTCGTCGAGAACTCGCCTCAGCAACCATCGCCGCCGGGCTCGCCCGGAGTGCTATATCGGTGGGGCGTTCTGATGGCCCGGCGCAGACGTGCGGTCCTGGCGGTCTGGGGACTGCTGCTGGTGGTGTGCGCGGTGGCCTACCCGCTGCTCGAGAACCGGCTCGGTGCGATGGATTTCGGTGTCGAGGGCTCGGAGTCCACCGAGGTGGATCGCCTGGTTGCCCGGCACTTCCCGCAGTTCGGTACGGAACAGGCGGTCATCGTGCTGCAGTCTGGCGCGGTCACCGCCACCGACGCCGAGTTCCGTGCAGCGGTGGCTCGCACGATCACCGCCGCCACCGCGGTCGAGGGCGTGGTCGACGTCGTCGGCCCCTACGACGGGCTGCCCGGATCCCAGATCTCGGCCGACGGTCACGTCGCGATCGCGCTCGCCGGCATGGACGGCGACATGGCCGAACGCGCGAAAGTCGCGCGCGACCTGCAAGACGCCATCGCCACCACCGGCGACGATTCCATCGACGTAGGGGTCACCGGGTACTCGGCGGTACAGAACGCGGCCACCGAACTGCAGAACGCCGACCTGGCCCGCGCCGAGGCAATCGGCATCCCGGTCGCGCTGGTCCTGCTCGTCCTCGCCCTCGGCGCCCTGGCCGCAGCGGCGGTCCCGATCGCAGTGGCCATCGCCGGGATGCTGACCGCGGTCGGAGTGTTGTTCACCCTCACTGCTGTGACCGCGTTCGATTCGCTGACCGTGGCCATGGCCACCATGGTGGGCCTCGGCGTCGGTATCGACTACGCGATGTTCATCGTCAGCCGCTTCCGCGAAGAACTCACCCACCACACCGGGCCAGACCATGCCGCGATCAGCGGCGCCGTCGGTCGCTCCCTCGCCACAGCAGGCAAAACGATTCTGGTCTCGGGCTTGGTGGTGATGATCTCGCTGTGCGCGTTGATCATCATCCAGGCACCGATCTTCCGTGGCATCGCCATCGGCGTCGCCACCGCCGTCACCAGTATGCTCACCGTCGCCGTCACCCTGCTACCCGCCCTGCTCGCCGCCTTGGGCCCGGCTGTCAACCGCGGTAGTCTCCCGGCCCGCTGGCGCCCTGCCGACAGCGCCACCGACGCTCCCGGCGTTCTCGGTGGCCGCTGGGCGCGCTGGGCGTATCTCGTCATGCGCCGACCCGTCCTCTTCGGCACCGCGGCCGCAGCGGTGCTGGTCCTCGCCGCGCTGCCGGTATTCGGGATCCGCTACGGCCTCGACATGGGCACCACCGCCCTCGACGACACCCCGACCGGACGCGCCAGCACCGCATTGAACACCAACTTCCCGCCCGGAGCACTCTCCCCGGTCGAGATCATCGCCACCGGCCCCAGCGACACCCCACTCACCGCAGACGCCGAAGCACGGGTCAACCGATTCCTGACCGAGATCGACGGCGACGCCCGCATCGACACCGTCCTGCCCGCCCAGCTCAATGACGGTCGAATGCTCGCGATGGCGATCCCCTCGGTCACCTTCGACTCGATGGCCGCCACCGACCTCGTCCGCGACCTGCGCAACACAGCCGCCGGCGCAGCCGGAGCCGAGATCCGCATCGGCGGCAGCACCGCCGAATTCGTCGATCTCTCCGACGAAATGACCACCAAACTTCCGCTGGTCGTAGCCCTGGTGCTGACCGCCTCGCTGGTCTTCCTCATCGCCGCTTTCCGCAGTATCGCCTTACCCCTCAAGGCCATCGCGATGAACCTGCTCGCCACCGGCGCCGCCCTCGGTATCACCGTCGCGGTGTTCCAGTGGGGTCTGGGCGAGAACGTCCTCGACTTCACCAGCCCCGGATTCGTGCAGGTCTACCTACCCACCGTGGTGTTCGCGCTACTGTTCGGGCTCTCGATGGACTACGAGGTGTTCCTGATTCGTCGCATCCGCGAATACTGGGACGCCAGCGGCGACAACCAGCGCGCCGTCGCGGCCGGGCTCACCCACACCGCACGCCCCATCACCGCGGCCGCCGCGATCATGATCGCCATCTTCGCAAGCTTCCTCACCGCCGACATCCTCGAACTCAAACAACTCGGACTCGCCCTTGCCGTCGCCGTCGCCATCGACGCCGTCCTCATCCGCCTCGTCCTCGTCCCCGCCCTCATGCGCCTGCTCGGCGGCTGGAACTGGTGGCTGCCCGCCCTCAGGTTTCGCCCACCCAACACTCGCGCACCACGGGCCGCCGCTGAGTAGCGCGGCGATCAGACCAGGTTGATTCGTCGCGGACACGGGACCGGCCGCCGGGGCCACACCGCCCTCGGGGGCAACCGTCACGGCCGGTCTGACCTTCGAGTCGAGTCGAAGGTTCAGGGTCGCGGGGTGGTGATGATGCGTATTACCCAGCTGGCGCGGCGGAGCGGTGTCCCTGCCACCAGCTGCGGCTCTACGTCGGATCTGGCCGAGTTCGTGGAGGCCGGACCGTTCCTGGAAGCGTTCCTCGTGTTGATCGTCATCCCACTGACGCTGGCGTGGCTCACCCCAGGTGTACCGCGCGCCGGGACCGGGCAGCGGGTCTCGGCGCGCGGTGAGCACCGGCGATGGCGCCGTTGATGGCTACGGTGCTGATCACCGTGGTGGCCTCGCAGGCGCCAAACTCGGTGACGGCCTGAGCCAGGTCGCGGCGGTGGTGCGGGCCGGAGTGCCCGCGTCGCCGGAAGGTGTGGCTGCGCAGCCCTCATCGCAGCCGCGGGCGCGAGTCATTGGCGGGACCAGATCAGTCCGAGGAGCCCGAGTCCGATGGGCGAATCCGAGCGGTTGGAGCCATGACAGGCTCACCAGCAGCGTGCCGCTGCTCAGTGCTACGGCCGCGATCAGCAGCGGGGCACCACCGCGCAACAGCCCAGGCAGCAGTGCCGCGGTCCCGATGCAAGCCCGCCAGCGGCGTGTCTAGGTCGCAGCAGCCACAACGGCCTCCCCCGCAGCTCGCCGAGCCACCGCTGCCTGGCGCTGGGTTCGGTGTCGATGGGACAGGGCAGCAGGGGGATTCGCTGCGCTCGAGCAGGTCTTCGCGTCCGGCCGCCAGCGCGGCGGCCAGGGTGTCGCCGGACCGCGGTGAGTTCGGCGAGCTCGGCATCGACCTCGGCGAGCTTGACACCCAGTCCCAGCCGCGGTGAACCCGCCGACGGTGAGCGGCTGCCGAGACGTGAGGGCTGTCGAGGGCGTTCATGTCCGGTCACCGTCCGGTACCTGGTCGATGCGGGTGCAGCACGTCAGGGCGGCGGCGTTGTCGGCCGCGAGCAACCGGGCGAGCAGCACCAGTTCGGCCACGCGCGGGTCTCCGACCGTGTACCGCAGCTTCTTGCCGTCGCGGCGCGCGACGATGTATCCGCAATCGGCCAGACACGACAGGTGCACCGACACCCGCGGCTGGGAGATGCCGGCGTGCGCGACGCAGTCGGCCGAGGTGCGTTCGCCGGCGAGGATGTATTCCAGCAGCTTCAACCGGGTCGGATCCGACAGGGCGCGAAAGAACTTCGCCGTCGTATCCAGATGTGTGCACGCCAGCTCGTCGCCGGGCACGGCGGTCGTGGACCGGGACATGGGGCACCTCCACACCACTTGAACTATTCGCTTAAGCGCATAGTATGAGCCCTGTAGGTATTCGTCAATGCGAATAGCAGCCGTTGGCTGGCGACGCGGTTGCTCAACCCCTCAGGAGGCAGGCGTGGCCACGACACAATCCCGTCCGGATCTGGCGATCGTCGGGTCCGGTTCGGCGGCGTTCGCCGCCGCTATCGCCGCGGTCGGCCACGGCAGGTCCGTGGTGATGATCGAGCGCGACACCGTCGGTGGCACCTGCGTGAACGTCGGGTGTGTGCCGTCGAAGACGTTGCTGGCCGCCGCGGAGGCCCGCCACGCCGCAGCCGCCGCCGACCGGTTTCCCGGCCTGGGTGCCGCTGCGGTGCCGCTGGATTTTCCGGGCCTGATCGCCGGTAAGGACGCGCTGGTCGCGCAGCTGCGGGCAAACAAGTACATCGAGCTGGCGGGCGAGTACGGGTGGGAGATCGTCTCCGGCACGGCAGTGTTCGACGGCACGAGTGCGGCGCCGGGGTTGCGGGTCGGAGCGAACGACGGCGGGACCCGGGTGATCGAGGCTGGCCATTACCTGATCGCGACCGGTGCGACGCCGTGGATCCCGCCGATCGACGGTCTGGTCGAGGCCGGGTATCTGACCTCGACCACCGCCATGGACCTGAAGCGGCTCCCGGAGTCGCTGATCGTGATCGGCGGCAACACTGTCGGGCTCGAACAAGCCCAGTTGTTCGCCCGCCTCGGCGCCCGGGTGACGGTGATCGAGGCCCTGGGGCGGCTGGCGCCGGGCGAGGAACCGGAAATCTCGGCCGCGATCGAGGCTGTCTTCGCCGATGAGCATATCGCCGTGTTGACCGCGGCCACCGTCGAGAAGGTCCTGGCCGGTGGCGGCCACAAGCTGGTGAGCGTGCGCACTCGGGCCGGGGTCAGCGAGCTGCGGGCCGAACACGTGTTGGTCGCGACCGGTCGCCGCCCGAACACCGCGGGGCTGGGCCTGGAGGCGGTCGGGGTCGGTGTCGACGGGCGCGGCGCGGTGATCGTCGATGACCGTCAGCGCACCGGCAATGCCCGGATCTGGGCGGCCGGGGACGTGGCCGGGGGCCCGCAGTTCGTGTATGTGGCCGCCGCGCAGGGAACGCTGGTGGCCGACAACGCGTTCGCCGACGCGGATCGGGTCCTGGACTACGCCACAGTGCCGCGGCTGACGTTCACCAGCCCCGCCATCGCCGCCGTGGGGCTCACCGAGGCCGAGGCGGTGACGGCCGGATACCGGTGCCGGTGCCGGACGCTGGCGTTGTCGAGTGTGGCGCGGGCGCTGGTCAATCGCGATACCCGTGGCCTGGCCAAGATCGTCGCCGACGCCGATACCGGCCGGATCTTGGGCGTGCACGCGCTGGCCGAGGGTGCCGGAGACCTGATCACCGCCGCCGGATACGCGATGACCGCGGGTATGACCGTCGACCGGCTCGCCCACAGCTGGGCGCCGTATCTGACCATGGCCGAAGCGTTGAAACTGACCGCCCAGACCTTCACCACCGACGTGACGAAACTGTCCTGCTGCGCAGGCTGACGATCTCCTCCAGGAAAGGCCGAGATGAACGGGCACATGACGATCGGCGTGTTGTCGGCGCGGACCGGGGTGAGGGTGAAGGCGTTGCGTGAATACACCGACCTCGGGCTCATCCACACCCTGGGGCGCAGCGCGGCCGGCTACCGCCTGTACACCGATGACGCACTGTGGTGTGTGCGGTTCATCGGCGAGCTGCGCGGGCTTGGGCTCACCATCGCCGAGATCTGCCAGCTCACCGATGACGCCGTCGATAGTGGAGACGGAGCGGTCGGCGCGCGTCTGGCCGAGCTACTGGAGCGGTCGCGACAGCGGCTGCACCGCCGGATCAGCGACGCCCAGCAGATCCTCGACCGCATCGACGACTTCACCAGCATCCACCGTGCGCGGTGGGCCGCCGACGATGTGTGCTGGACCGAGGTCCGTGCCGATGCCCGACGCGGGCTTGACTCTGCCCCCGGGGGCAGACCCTACCGTCATCGACATCGCACCCGACGCATTCTCGGAAAGGCTGACTCTCATGAGCACCGACTCCATTCCCGCCGACGTTTTCGCCACGATCGCACCAGCCGACCGTGACCGGGCGCTGCTGCGGGCCGCGCTGCGGCTGCTGGCCCACGGAGCGCCGGTCACCGTCACGGAGTTGGCGGCCGCAGCCGGTGTCGACGCCGGAGATCTCGAAGAGACACCGATCGGCGCCGACATCGAATACGACGAGCAGGGCCGGGTCCTCGGGTGGGGATTGACCCTGAATCCGACCCCGCACCGATTCACCGTCGCAGGCCATCAGCTCTACACCTGGTGTGCGCCCGACACGCTCGTCTTCCCCGCCGTGATCGGGGCGAGCGCACACGTCGAATCCGAGTGCCCGGTTACCGTCAGCGCCGTGCGATTGACCGTCGATCCAGTCACGGGAGTCACCGACCTGCAACCGGCCGCCGCGATGGTGGCCTTCGTCGACCCCGCCGGGATCCGGGGCGGGCAGGTCCGCGCCACCTGCTGCAATCCGCAGATGTTCCTGGCCACTCCCGACGCCGCCGAGCAGTGGCGATCCGAGCATCCTGGGATGACCGTGCTACCGGTCGCCGACGCCTACACCCAGCTCGCACGCCCACTGGCCGAGGCGCTCATCGACCCGGCCGGCGAGGCGCCGTGCTGCTGACTCAGAACAGGGTGTCGCGCACCCACAAGGGCCGGTACCCGGTCGGGCCGAGCTGGGCGAGTTCGGCGTCGATATCGGTCTTGAACGCGCCGAAGAAGACCTCCGATCACACCAAGAGGTCAAGCCGCGATCTCGAAGGACGCGTCCTGAGCGGGCCCGAACGCCTTGATCGGGTCGTAGTGCTGACCGGTTTGCAAGCAGTAGTGGAGCTGCCCGAGCAAGCGGTCGAAGAGGTGCCGAAGCGCAGCGGCGTGCCGATCGCCGCGGTCGCGTCCTCGGCGTTAATGGTCTTGGGGTGCGCCGGCTTTCGCCATCGCGGCGAACGCCCAAAGGAATCCTGCAGCGTTGAGTCGGTTGTTCTTCACCACGCGGCGGGTAATCGAGATGCTGCGCCCGGAGGCCCGCGTGATCAGCACAGAACCGGCGTAGGTCCTTCAGCGAACGGGCGTCGGTGAACCGCTCGCGGTCGTCGCCGATCTCGCCGAGCACCCGAGCGCCGGAGAGGTCAGCCAGGCCAGGAAAACTGGTGATCACCGCGTAGTCGGGGTACTGCTGGAATGCCTCGGTAGTGGCCTCGGTGAGCTGATCCACGGCGGCGCATTCAGCATCGACGCCACCCAGCAGCGCGAGGGCCTGGCGGCCGAAGGCATCCGCTGATCTACAGATCGAGAGTCAGGGTGGCGGTGCGCGCTCGAGATACGCACGGGTAGATGACTCCGGTGACGAGCGCTACTGACACGAGTGACGAATCCCCAGGTCGCCAACTGACATCCAAATGACGGATCTCAGGCCACGTGTTGCATCTGATGCAATATGCAGGGGCTTACTTGACATAAGATAGGGGCTTCACCGTAGGCGGCTTTGTAGGCGGCCGCGAACCGTGCCACATGAGCAAACCCATTGTCGTAGGCGACGTCTGCAACGGTGGCTGCGCCTCGAGTTCTGTCGGAACGGGTGGAGAGTGTCAGAGCGCCGCGGTCAGATCGTGGGGGTCAAGTGCGAGCGTCGACAGGGTGTAGAGCGAGTCCTTCTTTCGGATAAAAATGGGCATGTATGCGATTGAGTCGTTCGATCCACTCGATGCCGGTGAGTGAGTCTGGTCCGTGGTCGAATGGGCAGGTTCAGTCCTTGGACTGCGGTCGACATGAGTAGTGCGCGACTGTGTGGTGCCTAGGTGGTCTGGTCGTCGACTGTGGCGTCGCCGGCGTTGTGTTTGACCGACTCGATCCCGGTTCGCGCTGAGGCCTTCGACTCATATGCGTGGCTGGCGGCGATGATTTCGCCGTTGGCTGCTTCAGATGGAAACGGTTCTTGCCGGGCCTCGTCGGTGAACAGTTCGAACTTCGCGGCCATCGTTGGGGTTCCTTCCGGTCGGGAGTGCCGCAGTCACTACAAATCGAATATGCGCGACCGTGGGCTCGACTTCTCCCCTCGAGACCTGATCCGGTGCTGATTTGTCCCTGGCCTTGCGGTCCTGCACAACGCTGGATGTGCGGCGTCGGCGATGCCGGTATCTCATTCTTATTCATCGGTACCATCCGTCGTTAGGTGACGAATCCTGACACCAGCGGGCGCGGCGGTCACCACGCCTGCCGTTCACGTCTCTCGCCGAGTGTGCAGACCGAGTATGATCCAGGCGCCAGGTCTCGATGAGTCCGCAAAATCTGTAGACGATTGAGCGCGATGTCGAGATTGTGGATGGCGCGGTGATGGTTGGGCCCGCCAGAGACGTGTAGTGCCAAGCTGGATCTCTCCGCCGTGAGAGCGAGTCTTTCAGCCGCCCGCACTACTAATTTCCGGGGGACACAGCTCCTCGCCCCTGGATAATTTCGGCCGCCCGCTCGACTTCGGGCCGATGGCGGCGAGTAGGTATTTTGCGCGGTGGGAGGTGTTGCGCGCTTCGCGGACGGCGTCGAAGGGGTACAGCTCATTCAGACGATATGTTGTGACGAGTGCGGTCAACAACTCGACGACCTCTGCTAGGTCTGCGTGGTCACCGGCTGCGTCGCGCGGTCGTCGCGCCCGGGTGTCGAGCCGAGCGCGTATTAACAGCCGGTGCCGATCGAGTTCAAGGGCGAGCAGTAGCCCCTGCAGGCGTGTGGTTGCGCGGCTCTGCTCAAGTGGGACCATTCGGATCAGCCTCAATCCTCAGTTGCCGCAGAATGTCGGTTTGCGTCGCTTGGTTGGTCGACGTGACAAGCCAGCGGCGCGCGTCCGAGAACTGGATCTGTGAGCTTTGCCCGCGAGGGTGGGGAAAGGTCCACGAGATCGAGGGTCATCAATCGCCTGAAACGCCCCGGGTTTGTCGGAGGCTCTCGAATCTGTGAAGGATGGAGAGCATGGCAGCACCACGGAAGTACAGCGTTGAGCTGAAGGAGCGGGCGACGCGGATGGCGGTGGAGGCCCGCAAGGACCCAGCCACGCGACCAGGGGCGCTCAAACGGATCGCCGATCAACTCGGTGTGCACCCGGAGGCGCTTCGCACCTGGGTCAAGCAGGCCGAGATCGATGGCGGGGACCGCCCGGGGACCACGACCAGCGAGGCTGAGCGGATCGCGCAGCTGGAACGGGAGAACCGGGAGTTGCGGCGGGCGAACACCATCTTGAAGCAGGCATCAGCTTTCTTTGCGGCGGAGATCGACCGCCCACAGCGTTGATCGTGGAGTTCGTCGCCGCTTTCCGCGACGAACACGGAGTCGATCCGATCTGCGCGGCCCTGCGCGACACGGCCGCCCAGATCGCTCCGTCCACAGTCCGAGCCCATCTGAGCTCTCGACGAGTCGAGGCGCCACGGGTGGTCCGTGACCGCGAGATCCTCGGTGAGATCCGCACCGTGCATGCCGACAATCTCGGCGTCTACGGTGCCCGCAAAGTCCACGCCGAACTACGCAGAAAGGGTATCGGCGTGGCCCGGTGCACCGTCGAGCGGTTGATGAAAGCTGATGGGCTGCAGGGGATAACGAGATCCAAGACGCGGAAGACCACGCACAGCGAGGGGGCCGAAACTCCGCAGCCGGCCGATCGTGTCGAACGGCAGTTCACCGCGGCGGCGCCCAACGCGCTGTGGGTGGCGGACCTGACCTACATCCGCACACACTCGGGGTGGGTGTATGCCGCGTTCATCCTCGACGTCTTCTCAAGGATGGTCGTGGGCTGGCAGGTCTCGACCACCATGCACACCGACCTCGCGCTCGACGCCTTGGATATGGGGTTGTGGGCGCGGTCGCGTGCCGGCCAGGGCGTGGCCGGGCTGATTCACCACTCCGACCGCGGAGTGCAGTATCGAGCCATCCGCTACACCGAACGTCTCGCCGAAGCAGACGCAGTGACTTCTGTTGGCTCCAAGGGTGATTCGTACGACAATGCGATGGCCGAGGCGTTCAACTCGTTGTTCAAGGCCGAGTGTATCCGTAACCCAGTCATGCGCCCTCGCGGTGGCTGGGGCGGTGTCGGCGAGGTCGAGATCGCCGTCGCCGAGTACATCGACTGGTTCAACCACCGCCGCCTGCACGGCGAGATCGGGCACGTCCCACCCGTCGAGTACGAGACCACCTACTGGTCGACCCACACAGTCACCAGCTACCGTGAGAACCCGGTCCCGGCAGTCGCTGGAACCAAGTAAACGAGCCCCCAGCAAACCCGGGGCGATTCAGATTGCTTCGAGACCCTCGTTCCCGGCGCCCACGCCCGATGGCCACAGAATACGAAGGTGGTTAGTAGAAGTGGGGTGTGATGCGGGTGTGCTGAGGAGATGGTTGGGCATGACTGACGGTGTCGAGGTGCGGCGTGCGGGTCGGTTCGGCCCGCGCGGTCCTGCCCGTACGATCTCCCGTGCGGTGGGTCTTGCTGTGGTGATGTTTGAGGCGGTGGCCGCGTTCTGGCTGGTGATGCTGCTCCGAACGTCGGATCTCGTGCCATCCGACCCCCGCTCAGGAGTCGGGCGCGGTGATCCGGTTGAGCTGCGGGTGCTGACCGCTGTGGATGTGCACGACTGGGTGTCGGCTCTGAGTGCTGCGGCCTTCGCTGCGGGTGTGGCCGGTGCGCTGGTGGCGCGTCTACTCCCAGCAGTCAAGGGGCGCGCGACCGGTTGAGTAGTCGGGCCTGGGCCTCGCCGGAGTTTCCCTTGTCGGAGGGTTTCTATGGCTTAGGCTTTGGTGCCGCCGCCGCGGGTGTGGCGAGGTTTAAGGGTGAGGTATTCGCTGAGCACTTCACGCTCGGCGGGTGTCACGGTCTGGGCGAAGTGCATCAGTACTGCCGCGGAGTCCCCGCTGGCGTCGAGGACCTGACGCAAGGTGCGTGAGGTGGCCTCTTCACGGGTCTGCATGGGGAAGTACCGGTAGGCGCGGCTGACTTTTTCTCGACCGACGAACCCTTTTTGTGCAGGTTGGTGACGACGGTGAGCACTGTGGTGTAGGCCGGTTCGCGGTCGTGGAGTTCCTCGACTAGGTCGTGCACCGACATCGCCGCACCGGCTGACCACAGCACGTCCATCACTGCGCGTTCCAGTGAACCCAGCCCAGTCATTTTCACCCACCATCTCTAGATGCGGGTCAATCTTACGACGGACTACCTCAGTTAGTAGCTTGGTCCCGTTGGAGCGCATCGGCAGCGCCGCGACGCGTGCGGTGTTTGAAGGCCACGGAGAATTCGGTTCCAGGGGTGCTGCGGTGGATGTGACGTCGGGTGGTGGTCGGCAACGTGATGGTGAAGGTGGCTCCGTGTCCGGCTCCCAGGCTTTCGGCGAGCAAGGTGCCCCCATGGTCTTCGACGATAGAGCGGGCGATGGTGAGGCCGATTCCGCTGCCGCCGGCGTCTCTGGTGCGTGAGGAGTCGGTGCGGTAGAAGCGGTCGAAGATGTGTGGAAGGTGTTGAGGGGGAATGCCGTCACCGCAGTCGACGACGCTGATGCGCACCGCGTGTGCCGGGGCGGTGTCGGCTTTCACTACGACTCGCTGGCCCGGGGAGCTGTGTCGCAGCGCGTTGGTGAGCAGATTGAGCAGTACTTGGCTCATTCGTTCGGCGTCGACATGGATGTGTACGCGCGCGGCGGTGGTGACGATGCCCAGCGTGACTTCGGCGTCGGTGAACAGGTCGGCGGCTTCTTCGTAGGTCGCGATGAGCAGTTCGTTGACAGTGATCGTCGCCGGGTGGAGGGGCATCTGATGCTCGTCGGTGCTGGATACGGTCGCGATGTCCTCGGCGAGACGCTGCAGGCGGGTGGTGGCGGTGCGCACGACGTCAAAGGTCTGTGAGTCGGGAGCCCGGATTCCGTCTTCGATGGCGTCGGTGATCGCGCCGATGGTGGTCAGTGGGGTGCGCAGTTCGTGGGCAAGGTCTGACAGCATCCGCTTACGGATGTCGTCTTGTGAATCCAGCCGTTGTGCAAGTTGGTTGATAGCTCGGCTGAGCTGGGTGAACTCGGTGCCGAGCTGGCGATCGGGTACGCGCGTGCGGTAGTTGCCGGCGCCAATAGCCACGGCTGAGCGGGCGACACTGGCGACTGACTGTTGTACGCGGCGAGCCAGGAACCAGCTGACGGCCGTGGCCAGGATCGTCGAGGTGATCAATGCGGCAGACATTGAGACGACGATCGAGGAAGTGAACGCGGCTTCGACATGGTCGGCCTGAACTGACCCTGGCTCGAGGCGAGCTTGGCCGAGGTGGTCGTGGAAGGTGTGTGGAGCCACGAATAGTGCCACGATCGCGACGCTGATGCCGCCGCCGGCGATGACGATAGCTTGAGCGAGCATGAGCCGGGAGCCGAAGCTGCCGGGGATACGTAACCGTCGACGTTCATCGTTCATCGCTGGCTCCTCGAGGTTGGCCGTCACCCATCCGGTAGCCCACTCCGCGAACGGTGCGGATGAATCGGCCGGCTACGGCGCTGTCACCGAGTTTGCGGCGCAGACTGGCGACATGGACTTCGACGACGTGGGCATCGCCGACCCAGTCGGGTCCCCAGATTTCGGTGAGCAGTTGCTCTCGACTGAACACAACACCGGGCCGCCGCGTGAGCGCTTCGAGAACGTCGAACTCAGTCCGAGTCAGCTCCACGGGTGTGCTCTGCACCTGGACTTCACGACCCTGAGGGTCGAGGGTGAGCTCCCCTATCGTCCGCGGGTGCGACTCGCCGGTTGGGGTCGGCCGTGGTCGGCGCAGCATGGCGTCGATGCGCGCCATCAGCTCACGAGGGCGAAATGGTTTCGTGAGGTAGTCATCGGCCCCCACCGACAGGCCAACGACTGTGTCGACTTCGTCCGCGCGGGCCGTGACCATCACGATGTAGGCGTTGGTGAAGGTGCGTAACTGTCGACAGACCTCGACGCCATCGAGTGACGGCAAGCCCAGGTCGAGGATGACTACTGCCGGACTCGCCGTGCGTGCGGCGGCGACTCCCTCCTGGCCGTCGGGCGCAACGGTGACCGTGAATCCGCTGCGCTGCAGGTAGTCAGCAACGACTTCGGCAATGTCGGGCTCATCTTCGATCACCAGGGCGTGCAGACCGTGCGGTGGTCGGACCACCGGCATATGGAGGTCGTCGACGACGTTGCGATCTTGGGGCACGCTCCTATGGTGGCGGTGGTCTACACGATCATCCAACCTCGTGGGCGTTCTTGAGCAGATCTTGATCCACGCTGCCGATCAGCCTTGAGGTTCGGTGGGCAAGGTGGCGGTGTCGCCGGGTGGAACGTTACGACACAGTTCCCTCTCACACTGATGATCTGATTTCTGCCCGGCGGCGTCCTGTTCAACAACGCAGAGGATGCCCGTGTGACTGTCTCTTACAGCCTCACCACCAGTGATCCATTCGCCACTACCTTCCCCGCCGAAGCCGCGTCGCCCCGTGCTGGGCTGAGTCGTCAGCTGGTGGGCGGCACCCCGGTGTTGCGCATCGAGGAACCCTTCGCCGAGCACGGGCGCGGCTTCTGGGCCAAGCTGGAAGGCTTCAACCCCGGGGGTATGAAAGACCGGCCTGCGCTGCACATGGTGGAACGCGCCCGCGCCCGTGAAGAGCTGGCCCCGGGGGCGCGGATCATCGAATCAACTAGTGGGACACTGGGATTAGGCCTGGCATTAGCGGGCATCGTGTTCGGGCATCCGGTGACCTTGGTGACCGATCCGGGACTGGAACCGATCTTGCGGCAGATGCTCGCCGCCTACGGCGCCCAGGTCGATGTCGTCAGCGATCCCCATCCGGGCGGGGGTTGGCAACAAGCCCGCCGCGACCGCGTGCGCACCTTGCTCGAGCGTGACGAGGCTGGGTGGTGTCCCGACCAGTATTCCAATCCCGACAACGTGACCGGTTACAGCTCGTTGGGTGTGGAGTTGATCGCGCAGCTGCGACATATCGATGTGCTGGTGTGCTCGGTGGGCACCGGTGGGCACTCAGCCGGTGTGGCTCATACTCTGCGGCAGTTCAACCCTGAGCTGGAGGTTGTGGGCGTAGACACCATTGGCTCGACGATTTTCGGCCAGCCGGCACAGTCACGGATTATGCGGGGACTCGGCTCGAGTATCTACCCCCGTAACGTTGCCTATGACCAGTTCAGTGAGGTGCACTGGGTGGCGCCGGCCGAGGCAGTCTGGGCATGTCGCACCCTGGCCGCCACGCATTACGCCACCGGCGGCTGGAGCGTGGGCGCGGTGGCCCTGGTCTCGGGCTGGCTGGCGCGTACTCGTTCGGCCGATACGCGCATCGCGGCGGTGTTCCCCGATGGCCCCGCTCGCTACTACGGAACCATTTACAACGATGAGTACTGCCGCGCTCACGACCTGATCGGCGCCCCGGCGCCGCCCACTGAACCCCGCACCATCAGCGATCCGCTCACTCAGGTCGCGAGCAGCTGGACGCGGTGCCCTACCATCATCGACCCCACTTGCGTGCCGCACGCCGAGCCCACGAGCTGATCTATGCGACGCATCTACCGCAGTTTCCGCAGCTTCGATCGCCCCAGCCAAGTGCTGATGGTCAATCAGTTCACCATCAATCTCGGCTTCTACATGCTCATGCCCTACCTCGCCGCCTACCTCGCCGGCCCGCTGGCCCTGGCCGCATGGGCAGTGGGCCTGGTCCTGGGGATACGCAACTTCTCCCAACAGGGCATGTTCCTGATCGGGGGAACACTCGCTGACCGCTGGGGTTACAAACCGCTCATCATCGCCGGATGCCTGATGAGGGTCATCGGATTCGTCCTACTGGCCCTGGTCAGTTCGCTGCCGGCGATCCTGATCGCCTCGGCGGCAACGGGATTCGCCGGGGCGCTGTTCAACCCCGCCGTACGGGCCTACCTGGCCGCCGACGCCGGTGAGCGGCGCATCGAAGCATTCGCCGTGTTCAACGTCTTCTACCAGGCCGGGATCCTGCTCGGGCCGCTGGTCGGACTAGCCCTGACCGCCCTGGACTTCCGGCTCACCTCTCTCTGTGCGGCAGCAGTTTTCGCGGTCCTGACCCTCGTGCAGATCAAAGCGCTACCCGCAACAGCACCGGCCCCGAGCAGCACCTCAATCATTCAGGACTGGCGCAGCGTCGTCCGTAACCGGCGATTCCTGCTCTTCGCTGCGGCGATGGCCAGCTCTTACGTGCTGTCCTTCCAGGTCTACCTCGCCCTGCCCCTACATGCCGACCGCATAGCAGACAACCCCACCCTCGCCACCAGTGTTGTCACCGCAATGTTCGTGGTGACCGGTCTGGTGGCCATCGCCGGCCAGCTACGCATCACCACATGGTTCGGCAACCGCTGGGGCAGCACCGGCAGCCTGAGCGTGGGAATGACGCTGATGGCTGCAGCTTTCCTGCCCCTAGTCGCCAGCACCGCAACGCATCAGCGCAACATCGCCCTCAACATCGCCGCCCTGCTACTCACCGCAGCTCTGCT
The DNA here is from genome assembly GCF_023078355.1 of Gordonia hongkongensis. Classification (NCBI taxonomy): domain Bacteria; kingdom Bacillati; phylum Actinomycetota; class Actinomycetes; order Mycobacteriales; family Gordoniaceae; genus Gordonia; species Gordonia hongkongensis. Next base: position 2,837,742 of record NZ_CP095552.1, on the reverse strand, counting down.
CGCCGCCGCCACCGCAGCAGTGTTCCCATTCGAAATGGACACGGTGGTGGGACTGGCCCGCGGCACGCTTGTCGCCACCCACTACGGGCTCTACAACACCATCGTCGGGATCGGGATTCTGCTCGGCAACGCCGCGACCGGGTGGCTGTTCAGCGCGGCCACCACCCGCGACATGCCCGAACTGGTGTGGATCGCTCTAGTCCTCACCGGCATGGCGGCGGCGTCTGCCCTGTTGCTGTTGCACCGCCGCGGATGGCTCAGTGTCGCCGCCCCCACCGAAGCTCAGCCCACCACAACCCATTGATTACCCTAGGGGGTAAGGTATAACGGTGGTGTGGCGAGACGCCACAGCGACAGACCCCCTGAGGGTCGTTGGCACCACTGCTGTACCGAAAGGGCACATCTCATGAGCACATCGACAGTGATCGTCTCCGGAATGACGTGTGGGCACTGCGCGGCGTCGGTGCGTGAAGAAGTCGGCGCACTGGCCGGCGTAACTGACGTCGACGTCGACGTGGCCAGCGGGCGAGTCACCATCTCTAGCTCGGCCCCGATCGAGGCCGACGCGATCCGCGGCGCGATCGAAGAGGCCGGCTACCACCTGGCGCAGTAGCCGACGAGGGGCTGAAGTGTCTGCCCCACTGGCGACTTCAGCCTCTCCCGGGCGGCGTGGGTGTCGCCACCACCGATGACAGGAATCCAACGATGAATGTTCCAACCAAGCTCGGCGTCTTCGCCGCGGCCCTGCTGATAGTTTTCGCTGCGGCGTACGCCATCGCCGCTGGTGTCGCTCCCGACAGGGCGTCGACCTCCCCGGCTGAGTCCGCCCATGCCGATCACAATGCTGCACCACAGTCGCGAACATCCGCCTCGTCTCCGGGGGCCGATCAGGTTCGCGGAGTTTCGATGGCAGCAGCCGGCTTCATCCTGGGGAATGTGGTGGCACCCCATGCGTCCGGGGTGCAGGCTCCATTGAGCTTTGAGATCCTCGATGCCGCCGGGACCGCGGTCACCGACTTCGCCACCGAGCACGACAAGCAGCTGCACCTGATCGTCGTCCGCGCGGATGGCACCCACTTCCGACACGTGCACCCCACCCTCTCGCCCGAAGGGCGCTGGACGCTGCCCTGGCAGTGGGCGACGGGAGGCAGCTACCGGATCTACGCCGACTTCGTGCCCGCCGCCACCGGCCAACCCCTCACCCTCACCAGCACCGTCGAAGTCAGCGGTGACTACCAGCCGGCCCCACCCACCGCCGAATCACGACAGTCATCCGTCGACGGGTTCGACATCGAGCTGGCCGGTCATCTGCGCGCGGGCGCCGAGTCCGAACTGACCGTCACCGTGCGCCGAGCAGGACAACCGGTTACCACCCTGCAGCCGTATCTGGGCGCTTTCGGTCACTTGGTGGCCCTGCGTCAAGGCGACCTGGCCTACCTGCATGTTCACCCTGAGGGCGTGGCACCGACCGCCGGTCAACTAGCGGGACCACAGGTCCGCTTCGCCACCACCGCCCCCACCCCGGGCCGCTATCTGCTCTACCTCGACTTCCAGGTCGACGGCGCTGTGCACACCGCCACCTTCGTTCTCGATGCCCCCACCGGCACCCCTGCCCCGACACCTGACTCCACGGCCCCCTCGGCCGATCCGCACGCCGGACACTAACTCGCTGACCAGCGCCACCCCGGGGCATTGCGCCGAGGCATTCACCCACGAGGAACTCCCCCATGACCACCTCAGCTCCGATCCACCCACCTGCGGCCACCGCCGAGCAGACAGGCGCCGTCGATGTCGAACTCGCCGTGTCGGGCATGACGTGTGCATCGTGCGCGGCACGCATCGAACGCACACTGAACAAACTCGACGGAGTGAGCGCCTCGGTGAACTACGCCACCGAAAAAGCTCACGTCAGCGCACCCGCCGGTGTCGACCCACACCTGCTGATCGAGACCATCGAACAGGCCGGATACCACGCTGCGCTGCCCGCCACTCCCACCAAAGGTGCCGCCCCCGACGATGACCCTTCGGACGACGACGGGGAGCTCGTGGCCTTGCGTCACCGACTGATCGGTGCGGTGGTTCTCTCGGTACCGGTGATCGCGCTGGCAATGGTCCCGGCGTTGCAGTTCACCTACTGGCAGTGGGCGTCGTTGACGTTGGCCGCGCCAGTGATCGTGTGGGCGGCATGGCCGTTTCATCGCGCCGCGTTGCTCAACCTGCGCCACGGTGCGGCCACCATGGACACCCTCATCTCGGTCGGCACCACCGCGGCGCTGTTGTGGTCGTTGTATGCGTTGTTCTTCGGCACCGCCGGACAACCAGGCATGACCCACGGATTCACCCTGACGGTCAGCGCCTCTGACGGTGCAGGCAACATCTACCTCGAGGTCGCCGCGGGGGTCACGATGTTCGTCCTGGCCGGCCGATACTTCGAGAAGCGGTCCAAACGGCAAGCCGGTGCGGCGTTGCGGGCCTTGTTGGAGCTGGGCGCCAAAGACGTCACAGTGATCAGGGACGGCCACCAGCATCGGATCCCGATCGGCGAGCTCGCCATTGACGACGAGTTCAATGTGCGCCCCGGCGAGAAGATCGCCAGCGACGGTGTGGTGGTGTCCGGCACCTCGGCAGTCGATGCCAGCATGGTCACCGGCGAGTCGATGCCAGTCCAGGTCGCCCCCGCCGACACCGTGACCGGCGGGACAGTCAACGCCGGCGGGCACCTGCGGGTGCGGGCGACCCGCGTGGGAGCGGACACCCAACTCGCGCAAATGGCCGCGATGGTCGAACGCGCCCAGACCGGCAAAGCCCACGCCCAGCGACTGGCCGACCGGATCTCAAGCGTCTTCGTGCCGGTGGTCATCGCCGTCGCCATCGCAGTCCTCGGCGCGTGGATCGGCGCCGGCTATCCCCTGCAAGCGGCGTTCACCGCCGCGGTCGCTGTGCTGATCATCGCCTGCCCCTGCGCGCTGGGACTGGCCACCCCGACCGCACTGCTGGTCGGTACCGGCCGCGGAGCCCAACTCGGCATCGTGATCAAAGGCCCCGAAGTCCTGGAATCCACCCGAACCATCGACACCGTTGTCCTCGACAAAACCGGCACGGTCACCACGGGCCAGATGACACTCGTCCAGGTCACCACCTCCCCCACCACCACTCGCGCCGACGTGCTCGCCCTCGCTGGAGCGGTGGAAAATGCCTCCGAGCACCCCGTCGCGGCCGCCATCGCTGCTGGTGCAGCCGCCGAAGTCGGACAGCTCGACGAGGTCGAAGACTTCCGCAGCTTCGAAGGTCGAGGCGTGCGCGGCACGGTCCAGGGACGTGTGGTCACCGTCGGGCGTCCGACGCTGCTGGCCGAACACGGCATCGCCGTGGATGACCCCCACCTCAACGAGGCGCAGACCGCCGCCGAAGAAGCCGGACAGACCGCCGTACTCGTCGCCTGGGACGGCCGCGCCCATGCGGTCCTGGCGGTCGCCGATGCGATCAAACCCACCAGCGCACACGCCATCGCCCGGCTCGCCGCACTGGGTATGACGCCCATCCTGTTGACCGGCGACAACCAGACCGTCGCCGACACCGTCGCCGCTGAGGTCGGGATCGACACCGTCATCGCCAACGTCTTGCCGGCCGACAAAGCCGCCGTCATCACCGACCTGCAATCCGACGGCAAGGTTGTGGCCATGATCGGCGACGGCGTCAACGACGCCGCTGCCCTGGCCCACGCCGATCTCGGGCTGGCGATGGGCACCGGCACCGACGCCGCCATGCATGCCGCCGACATCACCCTGGTCCGCGGCGACCTCAACGCTGCCGCCGACGCGATCGCCTTGGCACGCACCACTCTGAAAACGATCAAAATGAACCTGTTCTGGGCATTCGCCTACAACGTCGCCGCGATACCGCTGGCCGCGCTGGGACTGCTCAACCCCATGCTGGCTGGGGCCGCCATGGCGTTGTCCAGCGTGTTCGTCGTCAGCAACAGCCTGCGGCTGCGCGCCTTCACCAGCCCGCCCCACTCATCGTCCACAGTTCCACCCACCAACCCCTCGACGTATACCCCCCAGGGGTATAAGGTAGCGGCATGAACGAGCACTCTTCCCCTGAGCACGTCGGTCACGACGCCGCCGATGAACGCCACCACGGCCAACTCGCCGCAGCGTCACACAACCACCACGATCACCATGCTGAGCGCGCCCGCGCAGACCATGATCACGCTGGGCATGGGGGGCATGGTGATCACGTCGGGCAGTTCCGGCGGCTGTTCTGGATCATGCTGGCCCTGGCTGTGCCGGTCGTGGCCTTTTCGCCCATGTTCGCGATGCTCATCGGCTATGACCTACCCGATGGTGAAGTGTTGAAGTGGGTCTCACCGGTGCTGGGTACGGTGATGTACTGCTGGGGTGGGCGGCCGTTCCTGGTAGGCGCCTCTGCAGAACTGCGGTCGCGCGCACCGGGAATGATGCTGTTGATCGCCTTGGCGATCACGGTGGCCTTCGTGGCGTCCTGGGGTGCGAGCATCGGTGTGTTGCACCACGAACTGGACTTCTGGTGGGAACTGGCCCTGCTCATCGTGATCATGCTGTTGGGGCATTGGATCGAGATGCGGTCGCTGGCCCAGACAACCTCGGCCCTGGACTCGCTGGCCGCGCTGCTGCCCGATGAGGCCGAACGCGTCGAGGGCGACCACATCACCACCGTTGCTCCCAGTGAGCTGCAGGTCGGAGATGTGGTGATCGTGCGCCCCGGGGCCAGCGTCCCGGCCGACGGTCGCGTCGTAGACGGCTCGGCCGAGCTCGATGAATCCATGGTCACCGGAGAATCGCGCACGGTGCGCCGCGGCATCGGCGATCAGGTGGTGGCCGGCACGGTGGCCACCGACTCGGGGCTGCGGGTCCAGATCACCGCCACCGGCGACGACACGGCGCTGGCCGGGATTCAGCGCCTGGTGGCAGACGCGCAGAACTCCACCTCCCGCGCCCAGCGGCTGGCCGATTCCGCCGCAGCGCTGCTGTTCTGGTTCGCGCTCGGCTCAGCGATCATCACCGCCATCGTGTGGACGGTCATCGGCCAACCCGACCAGGCGGTGATTCGAACCATCACCGTGCTGGTCATCGCCTGCCCGCACGCACTCGGCTTGGCTATCCCCCTGGTGGTGGCCATTGCCACAGAACGCGCCGCCCGCGGCGGCGTGCTGGTCAAAGACCGGTTGGCACTTGAGGCCATGCGCACTGTGGATGCGGTGCTGTTCGACAAGACCGGAACCCTGACCAAGGGTGAGCCCACCGTCATCGAGATCGCGGCCGCCGACGGCGTCGATGAGGACACCGTGCTCACCCTGGCCGCCAGCGCCGAAGCCGACAGCGAGCACCCGCTGGCGCGAGCAATTGTCGCAGCGGCCGGCGACCGCGCCCAGCCGGTTCCCGCGGCCACCGACTTCACCTCGTCACCGGCGGTCGGTGTGACCGCTCGCGTCGAGGGCGCCACAGTGCGGGTGGGCGGGCCCCGCATGCTCGAGGAACAGGGCCATCAGGAACTGGCCATCGCTGATCGCTGGCGCGCCGACGGCGCAATCATCCTGCATGTCACCCGCGACACTGAGCTGATCGGAGCTGTCAAACTCGCTGACGAGGTGCGCGGGGAATCCCGCCAAGCCGTCGAGGCGCTGCACGCCCGCGGGGTCGAGGTCGTGATGATCACCGGCGACGCCGAAGCAGTGGCGCACACCGTCGCTCACGACCTCGGTATCGACCGGGTGTTCGCCGGTGTACGCCCGGAAGACAAAGCCAGCAAGGTGGCCGAACTGCAGCACGAAGGACGCAAGGTGGCGATGGTGGGCGACGGCGTCAACGACGCCCCCGCCCTGGCCCAAGCCGATGTGGGCATCGCGATCGGGGCCGGCACCGACGTCGCGATCGCCTCGGCGGGGGTCATCCTCGCCAGCGACGACCCCCGCTCGGTGCTGTCGGTCATCGAGCTGTCGGACGCCAGCTACCGAAAAATGAAGCAGAACCTGTGGTGGGCAGCGGGATACAACCTGATCTCGGTACCGCTGGCCGCCGGAATTCTCGCGCCCATCGGGTTCGTCCTGCCGATGTCGGTCGGAGCGATCCTGATGTCAGCCTCGACGGTCGTGGTCGCACTCAACGCGCAACTGTTACGCCGACTCGACCTGCACCCAGGCGCGAGTACAGTGCGTGCACTGCAGCACAACCGACCGCGATCCACTGAGAAGGTGAGTCCATGACCGCTGCGTCCGCACCGGGACAATCCTCCACCCCGGAAGAATCCTCTGCCTCGGAACACTCTTCCCACGGTTACATCAGCGACAAGGGCAAATACCTGGCCCGCCTCAAGCGCATCGAGGGGCAATCCCGAGGTATCTATCGGATGGTCGACGAGGAGCAGTACTGCATCGACATCCTGACCCAGATTTCGGCGCTGACCAAGGCGCTGGAGGGGGTCGCGCTGGGTTTGCTCGACGACCATCTCACCCACTGTGTGCTCGATGCCGCCCACGCCGGCGGGGACGAGGCGCAGGAGAAGATCGCTGAAGCCTCGGCGGCCATCGCTCGCCTCGTTCGTTCCTGACCCACCACACCGGGTTCGTCACAGGCGTGGTTCGCCGACCCACTGCGGCACCACCGGCCCCGGCGCGCGGGCGTCGGCATCAGCGGCCATCGCCAGAACCACCCCACGATCGGCCAGCCACTGTGCCGGATCAACGTTGACTCCCGTCGGGTCGAGAACCTCGAAATGCAGATGCGGGCCGGTCGACACCCCACGGTTGCCCACCGTGGCGATCGATTGCCCCATCCGTACTCGCGCGCCCTGCTCGAGCAGATTCTCGTCGTTGTGGCCGTAGGTGGTGATCGTGCCGTCATCGTGCCGGATCCGCATCCACAACCCGAACCCCTCGGCAGGTCCGGAGGTGATGACCTCCCCGTCAGCCACAGCGACAATCGGCGCACCCAGATCATTGCCGATATCAATGCCCTGATGGCCCCGTCCGTCACCGAAGGTGGACGTGATCTCACCCGCAGTCGGCGCCACCGCACCGCCACTACCGGGCAGCAGCGGCGTCGGCGTTCCGGGTTCCTGCGGCTGGGGGCCATGCGGCTCGTTCGGATCGTGCGGCACGATCGCGGCGATCAGGGTGGCCACCAGCCGAGCCAGCGGTAACGCGTCGATGATCCGGAACCCGTCTATCGGATCAATGAGCGAAAACGTTCCGAAGCACTGCAGCGCGGCCACACTGCCCGCATCGCCGACACTGCCCGACTGGGCCTGAGCGCCCAGGCAGGACGCCGCCTGCGTGATCGGCTTCCCCAAATTCGCCGCCGCGGCACCACCCAAAGCGGCCTTCACCGAGTCCTGCACGATCGCGATCAACTCCCCGGCCACATGTCCATCGGTCGAGGCCGCCGCCGGTGCGGTGGCAATCACAGGCGCAACGCCCACGCACACCGCCGCTGCCACCCCCAGCGCTTTGGGGCCCCACTGCTGCCCCGCCTTGACCCGTAGCGATGTCAACACCATCTGCATGCGGTCGGACCTTTCCCGCGGACGTCGTAGACCCACGCACGAGTGCCATGCGTGTACCCGCGAGATCACACCACAAGTCACTTGTGCCCCACCAGTCACACGCGGCTCCACTACGAAGCGAACTAATCAGGCATTAGCGGCTTTGTTTGCGCAGTTCACCGCCCGTTTTGTGGGTGCCGGGCAGGCGACTAACTACTATCGGTGTTAGTAGAATTGTTATCGAAGCGCCGCCGGGCGGTGGCGAAGTATCACTCTTGAGGAGGAGATCGATGAGAGTCACACGAACGGGTGTCGTCGTTGCTGCCGCGGCGGCTGTTCTGACAGTGGTGGCCGCGTGTTCGGACACCTCGACTGAGGATCATTCCTCGATGTCGGGGATGGGTACCAGCGCGGCCAGTACCGAATCCTCAGCGGCGGCCACTGCCGAACACAACAGCGCGGACATCTCGTTCGCCCAGCAGATGATCCCGCACCACACCCAGGCGATCATGATGAGCGACATCCTGTTGGAGAAGGACAACATCAACCCCCAGGTCGTCAGTCTGGCCCAGCAGATCAAAGACGCTCAGCAGCCCGAGATCGAGCAGATGCAGTCGTGGCTGAAGCAATGGGGAGCCCCACTCGAGGGCCAGGGGCACAACATGGACATGGGTACCTCGATGGCACCGGGTACCTCCCCGATGCCGTCGATGATGGGCATGATGTCGCCAGAACAGATGCAGCAGCTACGCGACGCGCAAGGCGCCGAGGCGTCGCGCCTGTTCCTGACCCAGATGATCGAACACCACCGCGGCGCCATCGCCATGGCCAAGACCGAGATTCAAGACGGCCAATCGCCCGAGGCGATCGCGCTGGCACGCCAGATCGTCACTGACCAGGAAAGTGAAATCGCCAGGATGCAGCAGCTTCTCAACAACCCCTAGCGGCCCGACCCGCCCGGGTTTGCCTCGGCTACACACACATCGCGATCACCATCGCCGCGACGACACCGGATGCCGCCAGCGTGGTCGGTACCGCCACCACACCAGCCACCGCCGCGGCGGCACCCACATGATGACGCCGCGACCGGCACCGGTGACCGGAGTCCAAGCGGCTCAGCCGCGGCCCCACGGACGACGAATCGCTGATCGACAACACACCCACCGGGCCCGCCACGGGCCCCGAACGGGCCAACGTTCCCAACGCCGAGCAGACCGCCCGCGCACCCACCAGCTGGGCGGCGCGGGCATCGGCGGCTTGCTCGACCAAGCCGGCGACCTCACGGCCCGCGCGGCTGAACAACGGAATCAGCGGAAACGCACGCCCGAGAGCGCGGGCCGCCAACACCACGGTGTGATGACGTTGCCGCCGGTGCGCGCGCTCATGGGCAACGACGGCATCGAGTTCCTCACCGGACAACGCCGCCTGTAACCCAGTCGTGGCGGCGATCCCGGCATCCTTACCCGGCAGACAAAACGCCATCGGCCGCCCGTCGGCGAGCCACCACACGTCGGGATAGCGCTCACTGCGGGCGCCCACCAACCGCAACGACTGCAGATACTCCTCACGAGCACCACGCATCCGCACCGCCGATCGCACCGCGATCGTCACCGCTCGGACAATCGCTGCCCCGGTCACCACCGCCAGCACGCCACCGGAGATCGCCTCCACCCGCGGGGATGCGCCGTGTGACAACACCCGCAGACACGACACCACCTCGGACAACGAATGGATGCCGAAATGGCCGGGAACCGCCAGCGTCACAACAGCTCCCACCCACAACATCGCAAACACGACCTGCGCGGCCGGCCAGGCCACCAACACCCAACGAGCATCGATACGGCCCTGCACCCGAACCATCCATCGAGGCCACAACCAGCCCAGCACACCCGCGGCAACAACTAACACCACCGCTGCACTCATGGATGCTCACCCATCGTTCGCCTCGATCCTCGACGCCCCGCCGTCAGCTCGCTGAGACCCACACTCAACACACCTTCCCGGCGACCCACCACCTGCACCACCAGCCAGTATGCCCCAGAAGTTCGTCGGTGACGCCGCAACTCAGGCACCGACCGCGCCGCCAATTACTAGGTTTTATAGTAGTTAGTTGACGCGGGTTGACCCGGCCTGCGCGTACCAGTCCGAGGAATGCGCCGTGACCGAGAACCCGAAGGAGACGCACTCGCCCCCCGACGACCACCGTCGTCAGTATCTGCATGCCATGCGAGACGTCTACCGAGCACCCACGCCATACTCGACCCACCAGTTTTTCCACCGCGCCCACCACCTCAGCGTCACCTCGAACCGACGCCGCCACCTCGCCGCACACATCGGTCTCGTCCGCCACCTCGCTGCGATCGGCGACCTCTCCGGGGCACGTCACCACCTCGGCAACGTCCTCATCTCCCTCGTCCTCCAAAAGCATTGCGGCCAAAAGCCTTCACAGCCTTCCACCCCCATCCAGAAGTCGTGACCACGACACCCCCAGAGGGTTAGGGCGGCTCCTACCCGGTCTCGCCACCACCCCGATCACCACACCACCCACGCCCGAACTCAGTCCTACCCACACGAAAGTCCTAGCCGTTTGCCTGCCTCAAACCCGTCCAACCGCACCGCTGCGGTCGTCCTCGCAGTCATCGCCACGCTGATTGTGCTAACCGGCTGCTCCACCCGGGAACAACCCACATCCCCACCACCGTCGGCAACCTCAGCAGAGAGCGCAACACTGACCCCAGAACTCGACCACCTCCACGCCCTGCACATCCGCGCCGACGGCACTATCCTCGCCGGAACTCACACCGGCGTAATCGCCCTCACCGCAGATGGAACCACCAGCCGGGTCGGCGTCTCCGACGACGACTTCATGGGACTGGCCGGGGTAACCGGCTCTGATCGGATCTTCGCCTCCGGCCATCCCGGCCCGCGGAGCTCGGCACCCAACCCGCTGGGACTCGTCGCCAGCGAAGATGGCGGGCAGACATGGACACCGAGATCGGTGGCCGGCGACATCGACTTCCACGCGCTCGCCACCAACGGACAACTACTCGTAGGCTTCGACGGAATCAACGGCCTGCTCGTATCGACCGATGACGGGAGAAGCTGGACCCCGGCGCGCCCCTGGCCGCAGCAGCACTCGCGATCACCGACCGCGGCGTATGGGCGACTACCCCAGATGGCCTGCAACACAGCACCGACGACGCCCAGACCTTCACAACCGTTCCCGATGCGCCGGCCCTAGCTCTCCTGGCGGCCGCACCCGATGGCACGCTCTGGGGCATCGACACCGCCGACACCGTCTGGCGCAGCCCAGACGGCACACACTGGGAACAACGCAGCACCATCAATAGTGTCAACGCGCTGGTCGCCAGAAACGCCGAAAATGCATACGCCGCAAACGAACAATTGCTCTACACGCTCAGCTAACGGACTCGTGTGGAGCAACGAAGGAAGGAGGCGACTCAGATCCGGACGCGCTTTTGATCACGTCCACTCCACCCACTCCACGAGCAGGATCTGACAGACGGTGGCACCCGGCCGACCTGGGTGGTCACTCTCGACCACCTGACGGCACCCAGAAACGCCACGTCTTCGAAGACGTCACTGTCGTTATCGATGAGACGAGCAGCCCCGACTACCCCACGAACTTGCTGCGCGTGTCACAGCTGCGTGAGCACACCGAACCCGCGACCTCAAAGATCGCCTTGGGCGGGGACGGTTATCGAAGGCCGCCGGCTTCGGGCTGTGGATGCGAGTGCTGCAAGACGACGGCACGATCGGCGTGTATGGGCACATCAGCGAGACACTGGTGAGCGTCTGGCAGCGAGTCCTGGCCGGCGCGCAGATCGCAACGGTAGGAAACCGCGGCTACTCCACCGGCCCACACCTGCACTACAAGGTGTGGCAGCAAGATGGACCCAAACTCGATCCTGCACCGTGGTTGAGAACCCGGGGAGTCTACGTCGTCGGACGACCCGCCTTATCGGCGCGCGGGAGGTATGAGGACGAGTGGTCCCGCAGGTGTCGCGAGAGTTGTCGCACCACGGCCTCGACGTCGGCGAGCGGTGGCGAACACGCATCGGCGGGGACTACCTGTGGGGTGTCGCCACACGGCAATAATGAGGTCGACGTGACCGCTCGGCGGTCGCCCACCACGAAGACGTTTCGAACCTTCTCTCGCGCTGTGCAGCGGGTAGAGGAGCGCACAGCATTCAACTACTATCGTGGATAGTAAACCTAGTCCAGGCGCCGAGTGAGAGGGTTCGCCACAATCGATGGGCCGCGTAAGAAGGACTCGAGCTATCGAAGAGCCACGTGATCTCTTGGCGGCTTACGGTGCGCAGCCGCAGTGCTCGAGCGCTCGTGGATGCCGCGGGTCGGTCCGGGCAGGTATTCCGCGACTGCTGATGCTCGCAGCCTTGACGGCTGTGGTGATGTTATTGACCTCGTGCAGCTCAACCGGAGGCGCCTACAGCAACGAGATTCAGGCCGTTGACAGCTTCGCCGACATCGCACAGCCTTCCATTGCTGTGGCCACCGAAGGTGGCGGTCGACTCGCGCCCAACGCGGTTGTCGAACCTGGGCTTCCTATTGTTGTCACGGCCAGCCGCGGCGCGTTGACAAACGTCCGTATCCCCACAGCCAGCGGCCGTCCCTTGGCGGGCTCACTGAGCGAGGACGGCTCAACGTGGACAAGCACCCAACCCCTGGGATATTCGAAGCGGTATTCCGTTCAAGCCGAGGCCGTGGGCGTGGGCGGTCGATCGGTCGTCTCGCAGCGCTTCACCACGACCTCACCGGAGTCACTGACCAGCGCTGCCATCCTCGGCGAGAAAACCGTCGGGATCGCCCACACAGTCGGGGTGCGGTTCGCCGATCCCATCCCCGACCGAAAGAAGGCACAGGCGGCGATCACCGTGTCGTCTGACCCCCAGATGCGGGGTGCGTTCTATTGGATCAGCGACTCCGAAGTCCGGTGGAGGCCCGAACGCTTCTGGACGCCGGGCACCAAAGTCAGTGTCGCCGTCAACATTTACGGAGTCGACCTCGGCGACGGGCTCTACGGCGACGAGAACTTGTCCTACGACTTCACGATTGGCCGAGCTCAGGAAATCGTTGCCGACGACAACACCAAAACGATAGTCGTCAAACGAGACGGCAAGGTCATCCGCACGATGCCGACCTCGTTCGGCAAAGACAGCACTCCGACGCCCCGCGGTATCTACATGATCGGAGATCGCGTCGAGCACATCATCATGGACTCGTCCACCTACGGAGTGCCTGTCGAGTCCGCAGCGGGATACCGCACACCCGTTCAATGGGCGGTGCAAATGTCCTACAGCGGCATTTACATGCACGGCGCACCGTGGTCGATGTCGGCGCAAGGCAGCAGCAACGTCAGCAACGGTTGCCCAAACCTGAGTCCCACTGACGCGGAATGGCTCGTGAAGAACACCCTGCGCGGTGACCCCGTCACGGTCAAGAACACCAACGCCGACACACTCCCGGGAGTTGATGGACTCGGCGATTGGAACATCCCGTGGCCACAATGGAAGAACGGCAACGCAGACACCTAGGCGCCCCCGCCTGGCTGGAGTTCGTCGACGCTCAGCACGTTCTTCCGACCATGCACGGCCGGGGCGAGTTCACGACGGGCTCACCCGCTCACTGTCTCAGGCGCTTCTCGCGGTGTACAGAACTTCGCTCGAATGCAGCACACCACCACTCGCGACGAGTGCTACTACCGGTCACCCACTGAGCCAGGGGTTAATTCACGAGGGCCGTTGGTCAGTCATGTCGAGACCCTGTGCGGGCGAACCGGTGCCGTGAGGATCAACATCAATAACGAGCAGCGGCGGCATAGCGTCCGTCGGTACTACCTGTGCGAGGCGAGGCTGATCTGGCCGCGTGGGACGACAACCACGCCGCGCGCCGTTCGGGTCTTCTTGGCCGATCCCGGCGTTCGTTTGGCCGGCGGACCGTGCACGGAGTGTCGTCAGAGACGTCAACCCGCACTTCGCCACCTTCGGTGCCAGCTCCCTTGCGGTTACCAACATTCTCGCCGACCCGCACGTCGACACCATCGACGACGACCCTACGGTCGATCCACCGCGCTACCTCTGATGGCCGAGCATTTCGGAGAGGACCCTAAAGACCTTGTTGTTGATGCGGTCGATGACCGGTGCGGCGATGGGCTAACCCCACTTTCCGGCTTCATATCCAGCATCCGCCCAAATGTCCATAATAGGTTCGTTGACAGGATGTGCGCCAGTTGTGGGGTAAATGAGCCATTCTGAAACGAATTAAAGCGACCTTTGCCGTCCGGTGTCACGATCTCATCGGAGTCTGGGTAGGCCAGGTATCCGCACTGAGCTTCGAGGCCACCCGCCGTGGCTTCTACGTCAGTACTGATCGACTCGGCATCCGCCGCCGCACCCACCACGAGGGCGTGAGCGCCACGAGATGCGCCCACTTTCAAAGACGACGTTGTGCTGCCGCGACACCGAGCCCTACCGCGGCCCGCGTCGCTCCCGCACAATCACCCCGACTGCCTTGTGCGTCCGGTGTGCCCGACCTCCCGAGACGAGGTCGCCGGCCCCGACCGGTTGCGGTTTGTCTGCCGGCTGCGCCGTCACCTCATCGGAGCGGCTACGCCGCGCCCTGAGCCCTTCGGGCTGAGTTGGTTTGCGTTGCCCTGCCGCATTCTCTTACCTCCACTCGCGGCCCGCAAGGGCGTGAAAAACTAACCCGCCCTACGGGTTTGCAGGCCTACGGCCCGGATGACTTTTTCACTTCCTCCCTTGCAGCCCACTCCCTCCGGCAAAGAGATGGCCAGTGCAAACGCAAACCAGCACTCACAACGGGAGGGGTCACCATGACCAGCGCCACCACCACCGCCTACCAGCTGTGCAACAGCTGCGCGGTCGCCGTCGCCTACGGAGACATGACCGCCCTCAACACCGAGAGCACCGCCCAGGTCCTGGCGTTCATGGCCGATCACGGTTACCTGACCCAGGCCGACGACATCGACCCACCCGGCTACTGGCTCTGCGAATGCTGCGGAATCGACCAACTCGGCGCAGGCCGCACCTTCACCCACGACTAACCCGCACAACAACCCGAAAGGACCCACCGACATGAACGCCTGGATCGCCACCAAGGACCCCGCCAACGTCGACGCCGCCGCCGACCAGATCGCCCAGCACGAACCGAACCGCCTCACCGAGGCCGACGGCGACCGCGAATTCGCCGTGTGGATGTACGGAGTCGACCGAGCAATCCGCAGACGCACCAACGGATTCAGCCACCGCGACCTGCCCGATTTCGGCTGGAAAGACGCATACAACAACGACCTGTCCCCCGCCCTCGCCGCCGCCGACGCGATCGCCCACTGGGAAGAGATCGGCGACCTGTAAAAGAAGCTTCCGCGTCGCAATCCGGTACGCGGACAAAAGAAAACCCGGCCAGGGTCAAGCTGGCCGGGGTCTCACCCACCACAGTAAGGGAGAAACCCTGAACCGCCCCGGGTCTGTCGGAGGCTCTCGAACCTGTGAAGGATGGAGAGCATGGCAGCACCACGCAAGTACAGTGAGGAACTCAAGGACCGGGCCACCCGGATGGCATGTGAAGCGCGACGAGATCCCGATTCGTCGAGAGGTGCGATCAAGCGGATCGCCGATCAGCTCGGAGTCCATCCCGAGGCGTTGCGCAATTGGGTTCGTCAGGCCGAGATCGACGGCGGGGTCCGCCCGGGCACCACGAGTGAGGACGCTGACCGCATCGCGGCGTTGGAGCGGGAGAACCGTGAACTGCGGCGAGCGAACACGATCTTGAAGCAGGCTTCGGCTTTCTTTGCGGCGGAGATCGACCGCCCACAGCGCTGATCGTGGAGTTCGTCGCGGCTCACCGCGATGAACACGGAGTCGATCCGATCTGTGCGGCATTGCGCGATACGTCCGCCCAGATCGCTCCGTCCACGGTACGAGCCCACCTGAGCCCCCAGAAGACCGAGGCGCCTCGTGTGGTGCGTGACCGGGAGCTCCTTACCCAGGTCCGCGCGGTGCATGCCGACAACCTCGGCGTCTACGGTGCCCGCAAGGTGCATGCCCAATTGCGCAGACAGGGCCATAGTGTTGCCCGCTGCACCGTCGAGCGATTGATGAAAGTCGATGGGCTGCAAGGGATAGCGAGACTCAAGACACGCAAGACCACGCGCAGCGAGGGAGCTGAAACACCCCGGCCGGCTGACCGGGTCAACCGTCAGTTCACCGCGGCGGCACCGAACGCGTTGTGGGTGGCGGACCTGACCTACATCCGCACCCACTCGGGCTGGGTGTACGCGGCGTTCGTCCTGGACGTGTTCTCGCGGATGGTCGTCGGCTGGCAGGTCTCGACCACCATGCACACCGACCTCGCCCTCGACGCCCTGAACATGGGATTGTGGGCACGGTCGCGTGCCGGCCACGACGTGGCCGGGCTGATCCACCACTCCGACCGCGGAGTGCAATACCGAGCCATCCGCTACACCGAACGACTGGCCGAAGCCGAAGCGGTGACATCTGTTGGCTCCAAAGGGGATTCATACGACAACGCGATGGCTGAGGCGTTCAACTCGCTGTTCAAAGCCGAATGCATCCGTAACCCCGTGATGCGCCCGCGAGGCGGCTGGGCAGGTGTGGGCGAGGTCGAGATCGCCGTCGCTGAGTACGTCGAATGGTTCAACCACCGCCGCCTGCACGGCGAGATCGGACACGTCCCACCCGTCGAGTACGAGAGCGCCTACTGGTCGACCCACACCGTCACCAGCTACCGTGAGAACCCGGTCCCCGCAAACGCTGGAACCAACTAACCGAGCCTCCAGCAAACCCGGGGCGATTCAACCCATGACACACAACACCACCACCGAGACCGTCACCGCGACGGGCGAGCTGCGCCACCTCAACCCGGCCGATCTGGTCATCGACACCAACATTCGCACCGAGGCCGAGGCCACCCTGACCGCCGAGTTCGTCGATTCGATCCGCGACGGCGTGCGCCAACCCATCCTCGCTGTCGAGGTCGACGGCGAGGTCCGGGTACGCGACGGGCAGCGCCGCACGCTGGCCGCGCGCGAAACCGAGCTTGCCACCGTCCCGGTCTACGTCGTGCCGGTCGCGTCCGACGCCGACGACAAGGCGTTGACCATCGACCGGATCGTGGAGCAGCTGGCCAGCTTCCAGCGCGAAGGACTCCGCACCCGCGACCGCGTGGCCGCGATCGAACAACTCTCCCTGGCCGGGATGTCGGCGACCAAGATCGCCAAGACGATCCGCACCAAGAAGAAGGACGTGGACGCCACCCTCGCGTTGGCGAAGTCCGAAACGACCCTGGATTTGATCGAGCAGGGAGCGGGGTTGACGTTGGAGCAGTCCGCGACCGTCGCGGCCTACGACCACGACCCCGAAGCGCAGCAATGGCTCCTAGACGCCGCCGCACGCGGCGTGTTCGAGCATCAGGCCAAGCAGTTGGCCGACAACGCCGACGAGCGGGTCGAGCTGCTGGCCCAGGTCGCCGTCTACACCGCCGACGGCATCGAGGCCGTGACCCGTAGACCCGAGCACCGGCACACCCGCGCCCAGTTGGAACACATCGAGACCGCCGAGGGTAAGCCCGTACAGATTGAGGACGTGCCAGTGAGTCAGCGTCTCGCCTACGTGTGGGCCGACGTGACCGAAGGGTGGGTCGACGCCGAGGGCAACAGCATCGACGAGCACCTGATCGACTTGGACCTCACCGACGAGGACACCCCCGCTGACGCCCAGCCCGACGAGGGATTGCACGACCCGCGTGCCCTCACTCGCCAGGCGAGCCGGTCAATCGAGACCACTTGGTATGTCAGCGAGTTCCGCGACCTAGGAATGAGGTTCCGTACCTACAGCAGCACCCCGAGCAGCGCAACCGCCACCGCTGACCTCAGCGATGACGAGAAGGAGGCCCGGAAGCAGGAACGTCGCCGGGTGCGGGTCCTCAACACCGCGAGCGTGACCGCCCGCGAGGTGCGGATCGAGATGCTGACCGCGTGGCTGGCCCGCAAGACCCTGCCGAAGGGCAGCGCCCCGAAGGTCGCGAAGTTCATCGCCGAATCGATGCGCGCCCATCACGACATGTTCGGAGCGAACAGCATGCAGGGCAACGCCGCCGAGATCGCGGCCACGATCCTCGGAGGCGAGCCCGCCGAGCTGATCGAGCAGGCCACCACCGCCGACCGCGCCCAGATCATCGGACTCGGCATCGCGCTTGCGTCGCGGGAAGCGCACATGTGGAAAGACGCCTGGCGCAACGTCGGTGACCGCAACTACCTCGGCGGCAGCCAGGTCAAGGCCCGCGCTGGCTACCTGCACTTCCTCGTCGAGGTGACCGGCTACACCCTCTCCGACGTCGAGCAGGTCATCGCCGGTGACAAGCAGGCCGCCGACGTGCCACTCGACTAGACACCCGACGCTAGCCGCTCTTAGACTGAGTCCTTGCCTATGTCGTGAACATGGCCGCAGGTTGCGTTTCGTCACGTGTGACGAAACGCATTGTGCAGCCGCGCGTTCCAAGTGGATTGTGCTCAGCGGCGAACCGCCCGACAGGCTTTGTCGAAGTACAGCATCCGGGGTCTGTCGAGCGATGTGACAGTCGGTGACCGGGATGACCTACCATGCCTGTGGTCGGTCTGGTCACCGTTCGTCCCCGTCCGCCGGCCGTGTGTCCGCACACGAACCCGAATTCCGTTGAAATCAAACGACTGCTGTCGTCAGCAGTCGCCAGCGCCACCGGTTCCGACGGTGAGTTTTCGCTGCCGAACACACAGGGAGGGTAATTCCGATGCCGCACAATGAGTCACGGCCCGACCGGTCGTCGGTGGCGGACAAGGTCGCCCAGACCACCGGGGAAGCCATCCGCGCGGCGCGCGCCCACGACTCCGAGGCGTTCGGTGCCGCGACCGACCTTCTCGCGTTGCACCCCGAGTCGCGAGAAGTGCATGCGATCACGCTGCGCGAACTCCTCGAGACCGTGTTCCCCGATGGGCTGACCGGCGATGATGTGTCCGAGGTGATGACCAGCACCAGCCGTGCCGCCGCCTCATGGACTGCCGCCGCCAGTCCCGCAGCGGTAGCCCTGGTGCTGACCGGCGCGTTGGGGGTGGGCGACACCGCCGGCGCCGATGCGCTGCCATCCGCTGGCCTACCGGACGCGGAGACCACCGCCGCTGCCCTGGTGGTCATCACCGACCTCACGGCACGTGCCGACGTCGACCCGATGGAGTACGTGACCCGAGCTGTGGACGAGATTCGTCGCGCCCAGACGATGGAGATGCCTTGATCGGTGGTCGCACGGTGACCGCGATCCGCTGGTCGCCTTGGACCACGACTTCGCGCGTGACCAACTGCGAGCGCCCGGCGAGGTCGAACGCATCTGCGGCAACTGCGAATCTCGACTAGATCTCCCCTGCGGTCATTCGCTTGCGACGCGTACGACGATCTTGCCGCGGACATGGCCGGATTCGCTGCGCTCGTGAGAGCTGGCCGCGTCGGCCAGGTCGAACACCTCCGCGATCTCCGGCGTGAGATTTCCTGCGTCGGCGAGCCGAGCGAGTTCGGCAAGATCCGCGGCGTCGGGACGCACCCAGACGTAGTGGCCGCCGAATTCGTCGCGCGCCCGCGCGTCGGTGATCGAGGCGACCGTGCCGCCGGCGCGCAACACGTCCTCGACCGAGTCGAGTGCGTCGCCGCCCACGTAGTCGAGGATGACGTCGACACCCTGCGGCTCGAGTGCTCGTACCCGGCCGGCGAGGCCCTCGCCATACTTCGTGGGCTCGGCGCCCAGACTGCGGAGATAGTCGTGGTTCGTCTTCGAGGCGGTCCCGATCACGCGTGCGCCCAGGGACCGGGCGATCTGGACGGCGAACGATCCGACTCCGCCCGCAGCGGCGTGAACCAGCACGGTGTTTCCGGACTGAACTCCTGCCCGGCGGATGGTCTGCAGAGCGGTGAGACCGGCCAGCGGGAGCGCCGCAGCCTCTTCGAACGACCAGTTCGACGGCTTGTGTGCCAGGGTGCGCACCGGGGCGGCGACGAACTCGGCGAACGTCCCGCCCGCCACTTCCCCACCGACGACGTCCTTACGGACGTAACCGAACACTTCGTCGCCGACCTGGAACTCAGGTGTGTCCAGGCCGACCTGCTCGACCACTCCCGCGACGTCCCAGCCCGGGACCACCGGGAAGACGGTGTCCATGATCTCGGCGAGATAGCCCTCGCGAACCTTCCAGTCCACGGGATTCACACTGGAGGCGCGGACACGCACCAGCACGGAGTCGGGTCCGACCTTGGGCGTGGGCAGGTCGGTCAGTTCCAGGACGTCGGGACCGCCGAAGCGGTCATAAGTGATTGCGCGCATGGTGGCACCAACGGGACGCTCCACGGAATGATTCCAACAGCTCTGCGATGTCTGCCGACGTCCCATCGTCGTGATGCGTACCGAACGCGCCCGATATCCGGCAGGCCGGGACGTGGTCCATCGCGGGGACAACCAGCGCGATCCCGGCCCGAGCCTGCTGGACGAAGCCCGGTCGCAGCATGAAAAACATTGTGCCGTAGTGTTTTCACCCGTGAATTTCGCTGCTGCCGATGCCATCGTGACCGACTCCACTACCCACGCCTGCGTGTGGTGCTCATCCAGCGACGACATCGCAGAACTCCGCGGCGAACCGCGGTGCGGGCGCTGCCGCGAGGCAGAACAAACTATCGCGGCGGCCCGCGAGTTCGTCGGTTTCTATGGGCTACGACCTTTGGGCGCGTCGATGACGTCCGACGACGAAGAGGAACGCGAACACCGGGTGGCGGCCCGTGACGCCTGGGCAGTGCTGAATCGGACCCGCACACAGCCCCCACCGCGCGTCCGGTCCGGCCAGCGCGGTGTCACACGATCCGCGTCCACCACCACAAACAAGGACGGCAGCACAACGGCTCGCAAAGCCAAGAACGTCGGGGCCGGAAGCGCCCGCCCTGCGGACGTCTCCCGACCCGACCATGAGGAGCTCATGAGCCGCGCGCAGTCCTTGCTGGCGCAGCTCGCCGAGATCGAGCAACGGCTGGCAGTCGCGCAGGCGGACCCCGGCCTGAGCGGCAAGGCCAAGGCGAGCGACTTGACCGCCAAGCGCGATTCGGTGCTGCGTACGCTCGCCGCTCTGGAAAAGGCCAAGCGGGCCCTGGAGCCGGCCTGAGTTCTCACGTGCCAGGACGGTTGTGATCCGAAGGGCGTTGAACCGTCACCCGATCCTCCTCACGGAGTAGCGAACGGGGATTGTGCGGTCCACAGCGATTCCACTGTCACCGCCACAGCGACACGATCAGGACGAGGATGAGCAGCTTCAGGGCCCAATCCCCGAGGTGTACAGCTGCCGCGGACAGGGCCGTTCCCTCGTGGAAGACCGCGCCCGCGAACAGTACCAACGGGATGAGGAACAGCCCCGTGGCGAGCAGAAGTGCACCGGTGGCATCCGGATCGAGTTGCGCGACCAGACCGGCGACGAGGAGTACGAGCATTGCGTTGCGGATGAGTTCGACAACCGGCGTCGCCCAGGCCGGTCGGTGTACTTCCGCCGCGGCGGGTGCACCCACGACGCCGTAGTACACACCGCTCACCAGGAACGCGGCGACCGCTGCGGCCACGCACGCCAGTACGTTCACGCTGCCCAATGTCTCATCCGATCGGTGGTAGGTGCAGGGTCTGACACCACCTCGATACAAAACTCATCGGTGGTAGAAGTGTTGATCCGACCCAAAGCACACGCGTGCGTCGGCTTCTCAGTCGGCACCGACTCCGGAGAAGAACGTCCGGACGGCGACATCGGCGGCGCGGCGACGCGACATCACCCCGCCGGCGATCGAGACCGCACCGACAAAACAGAGTGAATAGAACACCCCGGCCAGCCATCTCGTTTCGAGATCATCGGCGATGGCACCGTCTTTCTGCGCCCGAGAAAGGATCTCCGGAAGCATCTGGTCCTCTTCCTCAGCCCACTCCGGGTGGCCGTCGAACCGGTGTGGGTCGGCGAACAGGAACACGATGACGTCGTCGATGCCGATGATCACCCGCATCAGCGATTCGAGTGCTGTGCGAGCCGATTCGCACCCGTCGACCGCTTCGCTCGCCTGCCGCTCGAGAACGCCCCTCGCCTCGACGAGCGCCGCATCGACGAGAGACTGACGGTCGGGGAAGTGGCGGTGCAAGGTGCTCCGGCTGACGTCCGCCCGGTCGGCGATGTCGCCCAGGGACGTCGAGAAATCAGTTGCCCACGCCGCGATGGCGGCTGACACTATGGCCTGTCGGGTGCGCAGGCGCACGCCCGAGACGGCAGCCGGTTCCGGCGCATCGTTCACCTGGCCGAGACTATCCACCACAATCGGGTCTCTGCAACACTCTTGATTGAAAATGGGACACCAATGTGTCATTGTAGAGCTTGCATGTTCCGCTCGGGAGGGCTCACACCATGACGACTTCGACAACCGCGGCCGATCCCGGGCAGACCCCGGATATGCCCATGCGCGCCAAACTCGCGATCCTCTGGGACTACATACGTCCGTACCGGGGCGTCCTTGCCATGGGCGTCGTCCTCGGGTTGCTCGGCACCGCTGCCGAACTCGCGACCCCGCTGGTCACGAAGTGGGTGCTCGACGGTCTTGCCGTGTCGGAATCTCTGGCGGCCCCGATCACAGTCCTGGCCGTGTTGCTCGTCGCCGGGTCGGTGATCGGTCTGATCCAGACGATCATGTTGGGAACCTTGGCCGAACGCATCATTCTCGCCACCCGCACCGGACTCATCGGACACCTGCTCCGCGTCGAGGTCCCCGAGCTCGCCCGTAGGTCGAGCGGCGAGATGGTCGCGCGCGTCACGTCCGACACCCTGCTGATCCGCGAAGCGACGACGTCGAGCATCGTCAACGGTGTCAACGGTTTCGTCGGTATGGTCGGCGCGCTGGTACTCATGGCGTTTCTGGACCTCCCGCTGTTCGCGACCACGATGGTCGTCGTGGTCATGGTGGGGATCGCCGCCGCCGTACTGATGCCGGGGCTGGCGAAAGCGCAGCAGGACGCGCAGGCCGAGATCGGTTTCCTGGGTGGCCGGTTGGAGGGGATCCTTCGATCGATCCGCACCGTCAAGGCGAGTCGGGCCGAGGCGCGGGAAGCCGACCGGATCGGCGAGTTCGCGCACCGGTCGGCGAGCAAGGGAATCCGGGCCGTGCGTATCGAAGCATGGGCCTGGACGATCACCGGGTCCGGGATCAATCTGGCGGTGATGGTCGTCCTGGCGTTCGGGGCCTGGCGCGTCGCCGACGGTTCGATGGCCGTCAGTACTCTGATCGCTTTCCTGCTCTACGGATTCCAACTGATGATGCCTGTCTCGCTGCTCACCCAGAGTGTCACGGCCTTACAGTCGGGATTGGCCGCGGCTGCGCGGATCTCCGAGATCTCCGATCTGCGAACCGAATCCGACGACGAGGTGGTGGCGAATCGCACGTCGGCTCGTGTCGACCGGACCGCGTCCGCATTCGAACTGCGCGACGTGGTGTACCGGTACACACCAGACTCCCCCGCTGCGCTCAACGGCATCGACCTGACGATCCCGCGCCGCGGACACACTGCCATCGTCGGACCGTCGGGTGCCGGGAAGACGACCATCTTCTCCCTCTTCCTGAAGTTCCTACGACCGGATCGCGGCGAGATCGTGCTCGACGGCCGGCCGCTTGACCACTGGACACTCCACGACCTGCGAGCACGCATCGCCTACGTGGAGCAGGACACCCCTCTGGTCCCCGGAACGGTCCGCGACAACCTCGTCTACGCGGCGCCCGAGGCGACAGACGACGAGGTGTGGCGTGCCCTGTCGGCCGTACGGATGGATGAGCGTGTCCGTTCCATGCCCGACGGCCTACTCACCGACGTGACCACGTCAACGCTGTCGGGCGGGGAACGGCAACGCATCGCGCTCGCCCGCGCGCTGGTCGTCGACCCAGAACTCCTCCTGCTCGACGAGGTGACCGCGCAACTCGACGGGTTGACCGAGGCGGCTGTGGCCGAGGGCATCCGTCGACAGGCCACTCGCGGAGCCGTCGTCACCATCGCGCATCGGCTCTCGACGATCATGGACGCCGACCAGATCGTCGTCCTCGAAGCCGGTCGGGTGCGGGCGGTCGGCAACCATCGGAGCCTGCTAGCCACCGATGAGCTCTATCGAGAACTGGTGGCCGCCATGCGTATCGACACCGACGTGGATGCTGCCGAGCTGAATTGATCCGACACCCGCCCACCCGGCACAGGCCGGGTGGGCGGGTGTCGGGCCGGCGGGTCGGGTCAGAACCGCCCGACGACCACGTTGGTGGTCTGGACCCGTGCCCGGCAGTCGCCGTCGGTGAAACGGACCCGGGTGAACACCTCGTCGCCACCGTCCCGGTCCTCGTTGAGAACCGAGCTCGGAACGACGAACTCCCGGAGGTACTCGAGCCCGCGGTCGGAAGCCCGGAGGAACCCTTCGGTCCCGACCGAGGTGCCCGGAAAGTTGCGGTCGTAGAGGTACTGCTCTCTACCGTCGTCGCCCAGCACGATGTAGTGCATTCCACCGCAACCCCGATCGTTGATGTGGGTGACGAATCCGACCGCGTCCGCGCGTGTCATCGGATACAGGCCCTGGATGATGATGCGGTTCTTGCCGGCACCGGTGATGTTCTGGTCGACGATCGTCAGCGTCGCGCCCGGTGTGCGCGCGGGTGCTGCCGAAGCCGTCGTCGCAAGCGGCGCGGCGACGCCGATGGCCGCGGCGATCGACAGGGTCGCGCCGAGACGAGCGATGGCCTTGCCACGACTCCGGGGCGCGCTCATGACCGCACCGCCTCGACGACGCGGTACTCCCAGTCGATGGAGATCCCGCCGGGGACCGGTTGCTGCCGAGACTCGGCGAGGGAGATCAGATCGGCACGCAGTGCGTGCTTGCCGTCCTCGTCGAGCTTCGACGCCGCGGCGAACGTCGGACCGTAGTAGCCGAGGAACAGGTCCGCGAAAGCGGCCGCGTCGACGAACCGAACGGTCAGTCCGGCGGTGTGCGAATCGACCGAGTGCACACGATCGCCGAACAGCGATGCGACGTAATGCTGGTCGCCCCACCGGGTGGCGGGACGCGCGCCCGGCGGCGGTGTCACGTGGCGGCCGACCGCGGCGAGCATTCCACCGACGAAACCGTCTGCGGTCCAACTCGTGACCACGATCTTTCCGGCCGGACGGACGACTCGGGTCAATTCGCGCGCGGCCTGCTCGTGATCGGCGGCGAACATGATGCCGATCGACGAGATACCGGTGTCGAACGCGGCGTTGCCGAACGGCAGGACCTCGGCCGGGGCTTCCACGAAATCGACGTCGAGATGTTCTGCGGCTGCCCGACCCCGGGCGATGTCGAGTAGTGCCGGCACGTAGTCGATCGCGGTGACGTCGCCACCCTGGCGGGCAGCGGCGAGCGCGGAGTGGCCGGTGCCGGTCGCGACGTCGAGGACGCGTTCGCCGGGGATGACCGATGCCGCGACCACGGTCGCTTCGTTGACCGGCACGGTCAGCGCGGCGATACGGTTGTAATCGCCGCTGCTCCAGACCTTCTGCTGCTTCTCCCGCAGCGATACCAGGTCTGGTGAGAGAGATGTCGTCATCGGATTGTCCATTTCTGTGTGGTGGGACGACTGGCCGTCGGTGACCGTTGTCGGTACCGGCGCACCACAACAGTCGGTCACCGGGCGTACGGACGGCATCGGTGAAGACCTCCCATCTTTCGCCGAACGTCCTTCCCATGAATGGGTAGACCCACCTATTCGAGCGTCGGGCGGCCTACACTCGGACGGTGCGATTGTTGGAGAGAACCGAGCAGTTGTCGCAGATCAGCGCGGCATTTGACCGGTTGCCGGTGGGTTCGGCATTCTCCATCGCCGGCGAGAGCGGTGCAGGCAAGACGACGCTGATCGCGCCAGGTGTGTGCGACCGCCCGGGACGTGCGTGTGCTGCGGGTGGCCTGCGATCCACTCGACACACCACGTCCACTGGGTCCCGTCAAAGACCTGGGCATCGGTGTGCAACCGATGATGCTCGCCGACGTCTGCGAAGCCGCCTTCGCTCATCTGGGGGCTGCACCGACGCTTCTCGTGGTCGAGGATCTGCACTGGGTCGACGCCGCGTCGACCGATGTGCTGAGGTTCCTGTGTCGACGCATCGAGTCGATGCCGCTCGTTCTGCTCCTGACGCATCGAGAGCTCGAGCCCCAGGCGGCAGCGCGTGCCCTGCTCGCCGAGGGCGTGTGCCGGATAGAGCTGCCGCCGCTCAGTGTCGAGGCGATCGCGGAATTGGTCGAGGGTACGGGTCTCGATCCCGTGCGGGTCCATGCCGCGACCGGAGGTAACCCCTACTTCGCGACCGAGGTCTCCCGCGAACCCGACCTGCCGATCCCGTCGTCGGTGCGCGATGCGGTCCTGGCGCGGACGACCAAGGTCAGCGCGGCCGATTTCGAAGCCCTCCAACTGATTGCGGCGTCGCCGGAACGGGTGTCGGACACCGCGCTGCCGGTCCTCCGGATCGGTTACCCCACTCTGCAGCGTCTCGCCGACACGGGGCTTCTGGAATGGGGGCCCGACGGCATCCTATTCCGACACGAATTGGCCCGTCGGGCAATCGAATCCACGATTCCGCCGGGTGGGGTGGCCCATCTGCACGCGCAGCTGCTGGACGCACTCGAGCAGCTGGGCACCGTGCACCCGTCGGTGTTGACCCACCACGCCGTCGCCGCCCGGGACTTCGACCGCGCCGTCCGTCATGCCTGCGCCGCAGCCGAGGACGCCATCCGCGGCGGAGCGCACACCGAGGCCGTCGCGTACTACGAGATCGCCAAGCAGCACCAAGTCAATGCTCCGGCTCGCGAGCGTGCCGAACTGTTGTTGGCTCTGGCCAACGAGCAATACATGGTCAGCCGACTGCGCGATGCGATAGCCAGTGTGAACGAGACCTTCCCGTTGTGGACCGAACTGGGTGACGACACCGGGTTGGCCACGGCACATGTGGCCGTCGGGGTCTACGAGTACTACAGCGCGCACCGGCAGAGCGCGGAATCGCACCTGGGCCGTGCAGCGGAGATCGCCTACGGGACAGGGGCGTCGACGGTGTACAGCGAGGCCCAGATCCACCGCGCGTTTCTCGCGTTCATGCGGGGCGACGTGTCGGGAACGGCGTCCCTGCTGGCCGACATCGCGTCGGCATCCGACGAGGAACTGCGGCTGTGGAACAAGGTCGTCTCGGACTCGGCTGCGCTGTCCACCGGCGAAGTCGACTCTCGCAGAAGACTTCTCGATCACATGGAAACCGCTCGCACCCTCGGCTTCGACGAACTCGCATCAACCGTCTATTCACAGGTGGCCAGTCTCGATGTCGAACAGGGAAGGTACCGGGCTGCCGACCGGATCCTCGACGCGGGTCTTCCGTTCACGGTAGAGCGCGACATCCAGATCTGTCGCCACTGGCAGACCGCGGTGCGGAGTCGCCTGCATCTGACCCGCGGACACTGGAACGGAGCCCTCGAGGACGCCGGGGCGGTCATCGACGCCGACGGGATGCCGATCGCCACGCTGTGGCCGCTCCTGTTCACCGTGCTGGTGCCGCTCCGATGCGGCGCGTCGTTCGGCATCGACGAGATCGAGAATGCCTGGATTCTCGCCAACCAGATCGATGAACCCCTCCGACGGCTCGCGGTCCTGACCGCCCTGGCGGAGATCAGTTGGATGACCGGGACCGAGGACGCCCGGGTCACCGCGGCGCACACCCTCGACGATGACGGAACAGAATGGGGCACAGGGAGCCTCGCCGTCTGGCGTGCGAGGCTCGGGTTGTCGACGCAGACCGGGCCGATCGCGGCGCCGTACCGATTGTCGCTCGACGGTCGGCACGCCGATGCCGCGCGCTGGTGGTCGGACGCGGGTGATCCGTTCGCATCGGCGATGTGCTGGTTGGATTCCGACGACCCAGCCCGTGGTGTGACGATGCTCGACGGACTCGGCGCCGCGGGTACCGCCGATCGTGCGCGTGCGTTGATGCGCGAACGGGGATGCGCCACCGTCCCGCAGCGCCCTCGGCCCACGACACGCGTGAACCCCGGTGGCCTGACGAACAGGCAACTCGAGGTCGCCCGCCTGGTGGCGGAGGGACTGTCGAATTCGGAGATCGCCAAGCGGCTGTACATCTCGTCGAAAACCGCGGACCATCACGTGTCCGCGGTCCTGGCGAAGCTGGGTATGACCTCGCGTCGTGAGGTGCTCGCGCAGGGCGTCGAGTTGGGGCTCCGTTAGCGCCGAACCCGTTGGACGTCGAACCCGGGATCCGGGCACGGCGTCGAACGCACGAGGTCTGCGAGATCGGGTCGGTGCGCGTCAGACCGGCGTCGGCGCGCTCAACAGGTTCTCGACGATCTGGCACGCGCGCACGATGCCGTTCTCAGCGGTTATGTCCCGCGAGATCGTGTTCGCGCGATTCCGGAAACCCGACCGGTCGGCTTCGACCTCTGTGACTTTCCGCAGCGCAGCAGTCAGGTTCTCCACCGTGACGCTGGTCCGGGGAATGGGATCGGGCGCGACACCGATTCGTCGGAGACGGCTCGCCCAGAACGGCTGGTCCATGATGCCGGGTAGAGCCACGGTCGGGATGCCGGCTCGCAGTGTGGCGGCTGTGGTTCCGGCACCGCAGTGGTGGACTGCGGCCGCGGTCTGCGGGAGCAGCCACGAGTGGGGAATGTCGTCGACGGTGTGCACGGTGTCGTCGGAACCACCGTCCAGGTGCGCCCATCCTCGGTGGACGATGCCGCGAAGACCGCTGGACCGCAATGCGTCGCGAACAATCTCACTGATCCGCTCGCCGTCGCTGATCGCCGTGCTACCCAGCCCGACGTACACCGGAGGCGGCCCGTCCGCGAGGAAGTCGACCAGACCCGCGGGAGGTTCGTCGAACCGATCGTCGGTCGGCCACCAGTATCCAGTGACGTGCACGTTGTCAGGCCAGTCCCGGGGTCGCGGGACGACGCTCTCGCTGAATCCGCACAGCTGAGTCCACGACTGTTGCCTCCTGCGCCGCGGGCCCGGCCGAGACTCGTGAGCGAGGCCCAGTGTCTTTCGGAGGTCGTCGATGAGCGGTGCGAAGAGCTTTTCACCGGCCGCAGCCACGCGCCACGCCGTTCGATTCCCGAGCCGCCCGTAGGATCGGACTCCGAGCGCGGGAGGTGCGAAATCGCCGGTCGGACTCGAGGGTTGCAGGACGAGGGCGGCGCTCCGGCACCCCACTGCCTCGGCGACATGCCACCCGAGCAGAGAGCCGACGGGACCCCCGCAGAGGAGCAGATCCGCGTCTTCTGCCGCCGCGGCCATGGCCTCGCCGACACCCGCCAGGTCGTCGCGCATCCCCTTGATCGCGTCTTTCGACGGTTTGAGACGGTGCCCATCGATCATTGCCTGGCCGTACGTCGAGGATCGGGTGTCTGCCTCGGTGTCTCGCGGCAGCAGCCGAAAGGTGTGGCCAGCCCGGGTGACCATCTGTTCGTATGGATGTTGCGCGGCGATCGTGACGGTGGCGCCGACGCGGTCACGCAGGCCGGTTGCCACACCGGTCAACGGGGCGACGTCGCCTCGGGTTCCGAACGCCAGGATGGTGATTCGTGGATTCATGGTGGTGCTCCGATCGCGGACAGGACGAGCTTCGACAGGGCGGAGGTGTGGGCGGTCACGTCATAGGTGTCGTCTCGCGCGAGCTCGGCGACGGCGCCGTCGAGTGCCGATCGAATGAGGTTCTTCAGGACGATCGGGTCCACGTCGGTGACGAAGTCGCCGTCTTGGATGCCTGACCTCAGGATCGACAACGGATCGAGCGGAGCGAACTGCTCGGGAACGCCGATGTCGTCGACAGCTGCCTGGATGGCCTCATCGAATCGACGACCTTTCCTGTCCCGATAGCTCGTCGAGATCTCGTAAAGCGCGATGGCCGGCCGTCGATGAGCGTCGAGGAACTCGCCGTTCGACTCGATGTAGGCCCTGAGACGGTCGCGTGCACCCGAGGCGGAGAGAATTCGCGGGACCATGATGTTCGCAGATGTGGCGAACACTGTCTCAACCACCGCGGAAACCAACTCGTCCTTGTCTCGAAAGTGATACAGCACAACACTCTTCGCTATATCGGCGCGCTCGGCGATCTTCGCCAATGACGCACGCGGGTAACCGACGTCGGCAATCAGGTCCATCGCACAGGCGACTATCTGCTTCCGACGTGCCTCATCGGCGAAGGTCCGGGCGCCGGTTCCGCTCTTAGACCGCATGGTCTGATATTAGACCGATCGGTCGAGACCGTCCAGTATCGAGCCGTCTCAAGGGCGTCGCAGGCGGCGTAAGCCAGAAAAGGAGTGGTGGGCATTTTTGAACGGTGTTAGCGTGAGCCGCGCTGTCCGGTGGGGGCAGCACGAGACCTGGAGGTGAGTCGATGGTTGCCGTCGAGATCGCTGGCATCGTCAGCATCCGAACCATCCCTGTTCCTCCAGCCCGTTGCTGATCCTCGAACACCGTTCTCGCACAACCGACTGAGTTGCGAGTCGGATGACTCCTGGGGTCGCGGGCATACCTCGAAAGTCCCCAACAGTGAATACTGCAAGTAATTCGTCCTTCCCCGTCGAGCTCGCCGCTCTCGGCTGGGACGAGCATTTCTCGACTCTGTACACCGACCGCGCGTCCGACGACGAGCTACCAGCTCGCGTTGTACGGGTGGATCGCGGCGGGTGCGACACCATCACCGCATCAGGTCCGGTCCGCGCCATCCGCGGTGTCGGGCGCACTGCGGAGCGCGAACAGTCCGTGTGCACCGGCGATTGGGTGGTGCTGCGCCGTGACGACGGGCAGGCCCGGATCGTGCACCTGTTGCCGCGTCGGACGGCGATCGCGCGCGCGAGTTCGGATCGGACGTCGGAACGGCAGGTGCTCGCCGCCAACGTCGACACGGTGATCATCGCGGTGTCGGTCGCGAACAGGGTGAATGTCGGGCGCGTGGAACGCCTGCTGACGTTGGCCTACGACGCCGGCACCCGGCCGATCATCGCGTTGACCAAGTCGGATCTGGTTGACGATCCTCTTCCGGGTGAGGCGATGGTCGCCGCGGTCGCTCCGGGCGCCGACATCGTGACGACGAGTACGATCACCGGCGCAGGCGTTGATCTCCTCGAGTCCACCATGACCGGTACCGCCGTCCTGCTGGGCTCGTCCGGCGCCGGCAAGTCGAGCCTGGCCAACGCATTGCTCGGTCGTGAACAGATGGCGGCCAACGAGATTCGTGCGGTCGACGGAAAGGGTCGGCACACGACGGCGCACCGCGAGCTGCTGCTCCTGCCGGGAGGCAAGGTACTCATCGACACACCTGGTCTGCGTGGGATCGGGGTGCAGGATGTCGCTGAGGCGGCCGGACGAACGTTCGCCGACATCGAAGACCTGGCTCGTGAGTGCGCGTTTCGCGATTGCGAACACCGCAGTGAGCCGAGATGTGCCGTACAGGAGGCGATCCGGGACGGCCGGCTCGACGCCGGCCGTCTGGAACGCTATCGCAAGCTGCTGAGGGAAAGTGAGTGGTCGGCCGCTCGGGGCGACGCCCGACAGGCGAGCAAGCGGAGCAAGCGGGACAAAGCGATCACGCGAGACATTCGCGCGATGTACCGGTTCCGGGACCGGCAGGCCTGACGGGGCCCTTCGTGACGCGCCCTCCGCAAGCTCCGGGCGCTCCTCAGGGAGCAGGGTGGGTCGCCCTCCGCAAGCTCCGGGAGCTCCTCAGGGAGCAGGGGGTAGGTCGTTCCTCGGGATTAGGGGGCAGGGTGCGTCGCCCTCGCAAAGCTCCGGGCGCTCCTCAGCGAGCGAGGCCGCGCTGGTCGTCGACGGACCCGTCGAGGTTGGCCGGCGCGGCCCGCGCGGCTTCGAGTTCCTGACTGAGTTCGTCGATGCGGCGTTGCGCGGCCGTTCGGGCCGATTCGATGACGGCGTCGACCGCGGCGATCGCGGTCTCGTCATCGAGCTCCCGCATCGCCCGGGCCACCCGGTCGGCGGTGATCTCGACGGGTTTCGCCAGCTTTCTGGTTCCGACCGCAACCGACAGCGTCCACGTGCTCTCCCCTGCCGCGGTGATGGTGACCGTGGTCGGCGCGGTCGGCGTCTTGGCCTTTCGCGACGGCCTGGTCGTCGCAGGCGCCGGCGCCGACTCCGCCGCCCTCGGCGGGGCATCCGTCGCAGGACGCGCCTTTCGGGACGGGCGGGCGGAATTCGATTCCTCGACAACTGTTTTCGATGACGACGTCGGTTGTGGCTTCGGGGGCGCCGGTTCCGGTGTGCGTCGACGAACCGCAGCGGTCGCAGTGGTGGCGGCCGCCGGTCGGTTACGTCGCAGTTCGTCGGCTTCGAAGGGCAACTGGTCGTCGACGCCCCTCGGGCTCACCGTCACTGTCGTACCGTCGATCGACACGACTCGCGCCGAGGCGCCGGCCTCCAGGTTCAGCGATGGCATCGCATCGCGCAGATAGACCGTGGCTCGCTTACCGGCCGCGAGTGCCGCGGACAGCGACTCCAGGTCGTCGGGACTCAAGCCGGCCCTCGTCTGTGAACTCACCGCGCCATTGTCGCACATGCGTGCGAATCCGCGTTACCCATCACTGCGTCGCGCCGTCGGCGCTTCACCGTTCGTGCAGTTGAAACCTAGTACTTGCGACCGTTATCGTTTCGTGACCCACAGCATCGTTGTGGCCTCGAACGTCGCCGGCGGGTCTCGGGTGAACGTTCGCGGCCCTAATGTTCTCGGGGACGGTAACGGGTCTTCGGAGGGACAATTTGTGACAGAGGCCAGCACTCCGACACGCACATCGTCGGTCAAGGCACGCGAGACCCCGATTGCCGATCACGCTTATGCCGGCGTCACGATCGCGGCGCTGTTGTGCGCCACCTCGGCAGCGACATTCCTTACGCTCTTCCCCTGAACCGGGCGTCCCTCAGACCTTAAGTGGAAAGCACCACAAGTGCTCATTGCCGGTGTGTCACCTGCGTCGACTTCGGTCCGCAGGTGGCACACACCACTTGACGATCGCACATCGGCGCCAGGAGGCCCGTCTTCAGCCCGCTGTCACCCGGGTGAGCTGTTCAGACACCGCCCACAGACGCGATGCCGCTTCGCGATCACGGAACGGTTGCCACGGTTGCCGTAATCCGGGCGGCCCGCCGGCGTCACCGGGCCACTGTGGTCCGAAGAACGCATCATCGGGCGTCTCCGGCTGCGTCGCCGCCATCAGTGCTGGGAGGGCAGCGGTTTCGACGGTGCCCACACCGACACCGTGCCGCGACATCCACTCGATCACCCGCCGGCCGCTCGTCGGCGCGGTCCTGCCGACCTCAGGACGAGCGGCGAGAAGGCTGGTCGGGGCGACGCCCGGATGGGAGATCACGCTCGTCACATCCCAACCGGCAGCGCGACTTCGGCGTCCGAGTTCGAGTCCGAACAGCGCGCACGCGATCTTGGACTGGCGGTAGGCCTTCATTGCGTCGTAGTGGCGCTCCCAGTTCAGATCATCCCAATTGATCGAGCCTCGTTTTGCCGCGATGCTCGTCTGCGAGACCACCCGCGCCTTCCCGGACCGGAGCAGCGGAAGCACCGCGACGGTCAGGGCGAAGTGTCCTAGGTGGTTGGTGCCGAACTGGACCTCGAATCCATCGCCTGTGGTCAGGCGTTTCCGCGGAGTCATGATCCCGGCGTTGTTGATCAGGATGTCGATCGGTGTGCCGTCCGCCCGGAGCCTGCCGGCAAGCGCCTCGACCGATGCCATCGATGACAGGTCGACGTCCTCCATCGTGAGTGTGGCGGCGGGGTGACGATCACGAATGCGCTCGACCGCCCTCGCCCCCTTGTTCGGATCACGCACCGGCACGACCACTTCCGCACCGGCGCCGGCGAGCGCATTCGCGATCTCCCACCCGATGCCGTCACTCGCGCCGGTCACGACCGCTCGACGGCCCGTGAGATCGGGGATGGACAGGCTGTATCTGCTGTTTCGTGTCATGCGGAGCTCCTGACGGACTCGGAATGTTCTCGCTTCCAGTCTTGTGGCGGTCCGCACCGTTATCCACGGCCTGTCGATCCGTGGCTCCGCGGTTCCGGGCGCGCAAGAATGGCCGAATGATCGATCGACCCGGTCTCGCTGACTTCCTTCGGGTGAGGCGTGCCGCCCTTCAGCCCGAGGACGTCGGACTGCCTCGCGGGCAGCGCCGTCGCACAGGTGGACTCCGTCGCGAAGAGGTGGCTGCCCTGTGTCACATGTCCGCCGACTACTACTCACGACTCGAACGCGAGCGCGGCCCGCAGCCGTCGCCACAAATGGTGGCCGCCATCGCACAGGGCCTCCACCTCTCCGTCGAGGAGCGAGACCACCTGTTCCACCTCGCCGGCCACCGGCCGCCCATGCGCGGACCCGACCGCGAGCACATCTCCCCGGGCATGATGCGGATCTTCGACCGGCTCGCCGACACCCCGGCCGAGATCGTCACCGAACTCGGCGAGACGTTGCGCCAGAACCGACTCGGGGTGGCACTGGTCGGCGACCTCATGCGGTTCGACGGGCCGGCGCGGAGCATCGGCTATCGGTGTTTCACCGATCCGCGGGCTCGCCAATTGCATCCGTCCGACGACCACGACTTCTACTCACGTATGTACGTATCCGGACTACGAGGAGTGGCTGCGCTACGAGGCCCGCAGTCGTATGCGGCGTCGCTCGCGGAACGGCTCACAGGCGAGAGCGAGGAGTTCCGCGAGATCTGGGCACGGCACGAAGTGGGTATAGCTCCTCGCGAGACCAAGAGGTACGTGCACCCCGAGGTGGGATTGATCGAGCTGAGTTGCCAGATCTTGGTCGACCCGCGGTGTTCGCATTCGCTGCTCGTCTACACCGCGACCCCGGGCAGTGCGAGTGCCGAGAAGCTCCGGTTGCTGTCCGTCGTCGCGGCACCCACGGCGACCTGACGCCCGGCAAGCGAAGCCGAGTCACTCGGAGGGCAGCCGCTCAGAACCCCCCGAAGTCGCCACCGCCGAAGTCGCCTCCCCCGCCGAAGTCGCCGCCACCGAAATCTCCCCCGCCGAAGTCACCGGAGTCACCACCGCCGAAGTCGCCGGAGTCACCGCCTTCCAGGGCGCCACCGTCGGAACCGTCGCCGGCGCCACTCTCGAAGGACTGCGCGTCGTAGGGAACGCCCGCCATGCCGGAGAACATTGCCGAGAACAGGAACATCGATCCGAGTCCCCAGGCGCCGGCAACGAGAGCCGGTTTCCACCACGGCTCGGAGTACCAACCGGCGGGTACCGGCCTGCCCGCGACGCGGCCACCGGGATAGTAGTTGGGCGTCTGCTCCGACGGGTTGGGCGATGCCGCGACCTTTCGTCCCTCGAACTCCACGGTCCGGTCCTCGGTGACCGCACCGGCACTCTTCTGCCCGTCGAGCTCGGGGATCGCCGGACCTGGGTCGAGGTCCATGGCGGCCCGGGCCGCACGGATGTAGTAGAGCCCCTCGATCGCAGTCTGTTTGGCCAGCCGCGCCTGCACCGGCGAATTGGCCTGCTCGATCTGAGACCCCGCCGCGGTGTATCGCTCCCCCGCGTCGGCCAGCGCCTGTTTCGATGCCGGGCCGTCGCCGACCAGCATGAACACCTGGCCGCCCAGACGTTCTATCACCTGTCGTGCGTCGGCTTTCGCGTCCTCGAGGGTGCGGGCCGCGTTGGCGCCGGAACGCTGTTGGGCGAACACCACCACCCCGACGACGATCACGACGATGACGGCGATCAGGATCAGTGCTTCCATGCTTCCCTCCGGTTTCGCGAGTCCGCAGCCCGGTGGCGGTGACGTCAGGCCGACAAAACGGACACCACCGAGCGTACCGATGCCCGCCGACCCGATGCGTCTCGACGGATGGCGAGCGCGTCTCGACGGATGGCGAGCACCTCGGCCTCGTCCATTCTCCGCGAGGCCGGCGGTGGTCGCGGAGTTTCTGCGGTGCCGGACGCGCAGCCGCCGACCGTCATCGGTCACCCTGGGTGGGTGACCGGTCGGCACGCGGTACGAATTCAACGTTCGCAGAACTCCCACCATGTGGCCGAGCTCCGCTGGGAGTGGGCGTACGAAGGCGATCGCTCCGTCGGGCCGTGGCTTGGCGATACCGCCTTCGTCGCCGCGGTTGCGAGTTGGTTGGACGATGAGCGACGAACGGTCTGGACCGCGGGCACGGACGACATGACTGTGGGAATGGTGTGCTTGACCGAACACGCCCGGATGCCGAGTCCCCGGCAGGGCGCCGGCGGCCGATGGGGTTATCTCGGTCATCTGTACGTCCGCCCGGCATTCCGCGGTGCCGGGATCGGACGTGAACTGGTCCGGCATACCGTCGCGACCGCGGACGGCCGTGGATACGCGAAGGTGGTGCTCAACCCGACCGAAGCATCGACAGACCTGTACAAACAATGCGGTTTCACAGCCGAGAACGACCTCATGGTCCGCCGCCCGTGATCGACTACCGCGGCGCATGACCGGCCGCCGCGAGCCGCGAACTCTACGATGGCGGTGTGTTCTTCTTGTTCGGATATGGCCGTAGGCAGAAGCATCTCGGTGCAGGTCAGACCCGCACCTGTCCCCGCTGCCACAACACCACCCAGTGGGCGCGGATGCGTGAATACAGCCAGTTCAGCGTGTTCTTCATCCCGATCGCCCGGTGGAACCGGCGCAACTTCGAGGCCTGCGGCATCTGCGGCGCGGCGCTGGCGGCCTGATCGCCGTCCGGGGTGAGTGAGGTGGACACTCCTCCCTCGCCCCTTCTGCGCCGCCGGTTTGCCGGTCCGGAAACTGGTTACCCTCGAAGGGTGTCCGTCTCTCCCGATACTCCCGCCCGCACGAGTGCTGCGATCACCGGCTTCAAGCGCACCTTCGCCGACGAGCTGACGCCCTTCACCGTGCCGTGGCAGGGTGCCGAGACGCCTGACCCCCGACTGCTCGTCGTCAACGAGTCACTCGCCGACGACCTGGGCCTCGACATCGCGGCACTGACATCCGACGACGGTGTCGCACTTCTGTCGGGTGCGGCCGCGCCCGCCGATGCCGTCCCTGTCGCCACCGCGTACTCGGGGCATCAATTCGGCGGGTACACACCGCTTCTCGGGGACGGTCGGGCGTTGCTGCTCGGGGAGCTGATCGACCGCGGCGGTCGACGAGTCGATCTACAGCTCAAGGGTTCTGGGCGTACCCCCTTCTCCCGAGGTGGCGACGGATTCGCGGTGGTCGGGCCGATGCTGCGCGAGTATCTGGTCAGCGAGGCCATGCACGCACTGGGGATCCCGACCACGCGTTCGCTGTCGGTCGTGGCCACGGGGCGAGACATCCAGCGCACCGGGGCCGAGCCCGGCGCGGTGTTGGCGCGGATCGCAGCCAGCCATCTCCGTGTCGGCACCTTCGAGTACGCAATCCGGAACACCGGCCTGACGCAACAACTCGCCGACTATGCGATCAGCCGCCACTACCCGGAGCTCGCGAAAGCGTCGGAGGCCGGCGACGGCAACCGGTATCTCGCGTTCTTCGAAGCCGTACTCGAACGTCAGGCCGCACTGGTGGCCCAGTGGATGCTGGTGGGGTTCGTGCACGGCGTGATGAACACCGACAACACGACGATCTCGGGTGAGACCATCGACTACGGGCCCTGCGCCTTCCTCGACGCCTTCGACCCGTCGGCGGTGTTCAGCTCGATCGACCACGCGGGCCGATACGCCTACGGGAATCAGCCCGCCGTCCTGAAGTGGAATCTGGCGCGGTTCGCCGAAACCCTGCTCAGGCTCATGGCCCCGACACCCGATGAGGCGATCGCTGCGGCGTCGGACGTGCTCGCCACGTACGAGGCGCGGTACGAACACCATTTCGCCACCGGCATGGCGTCGAAAATCGGTCTGACAGAAGCGTTTTCCGAACCCGAACTGGTCGCCGACCTGTTGACCCTGATGCGTGATCATCGTGCGGACTGGACAGGCACCTTCCGGGCGCTGGCCGACGAACTCCGCGGAGATCAGGTCCCGATCATCAGCCTCATGCCGCGCGAGCAGATCGGTCCGTGGCTTGAACGATGGCGCCGTGAACTCGCCCGTCTCGGTCGTGAGCCCGGTGCGGTCGCCGAGGCGATGGACACCGTGAACCCGGTGTACATCCCGCGCAACCATCAGGTCGACGCCGCTTTGCGCGCCGCGACCGACGGCGATCTGGAACCGTTCACGCGGCTGATGGATCCCGTCACGCATCCGTTCGAACGCCGCACCGAATGGGCTCACTTCGCGGCGCCGGCCCCGCAGGCGTTCAGCGACAGCTTCCAGACCTTCTGCGGCACCTGAGCGAGACGACGTCGGTGGGCCCACGGTGACCTCGAGGCAGGATGACGAGTCGCGGGATGTGCTGCTCGCAGAACGGGAACGGACCGCCGCGCTGATCGAATCGTTGTCGTCCCGGCTGGCCGCGGTGCTCGAGGCGACCAGCGACGCGGCGGCCGACGACGAGCACGACCCGGAAGGTTCGACTCTCGCGGTGGAACGCGGCCATCTGGTTGCGCAGCTGGAACGGTCGCGAGTCCGGCTCGACGAGATCGGTGCCGCCCTGGACCGGGTCGGCGCGGGTGCCTACGGCCGGTGCGAGGACTGTGGCGAACCCATCGGTGCCGAGCGCCTCGAAGTCCTGCCGGCCACCCGGCAGTGTGTGCGGTGCGCCGCTCGGAATCAGTCGCGACGATGGTGACCCGGAGTCGCAGCGTTGTCCGGTCCACCCGTACTCCAAAGTGCATCCGGTCCTCTTCCGCCTCCGGCCGTCGTCTCGGCTGATCGACTCTGCCACAGGATGTTTGACGCACCCGCCGACACGCCCGGCACGCCGCGACATCGAACTCCGTGGTCCGTCCCGGCTTCTGATCGGCATTGTCCACCTGTGCCGCGGTTCAGCAGGAATTCGCGTCTGGTTTCCCGCCGACGTATGCGCGTATCGCCATACGCGGGTAGACCGGAAGGCGGGAGAGCACGCAACGACTCGAACCGAGAGGTGTCCGGCATGAAAGCCATCCAGATCGTCAAGCCAGGAAGTCCGCCCGAGCTCCGCGAGGTCGACAAGCCGACACCCGGCCCCGGCCAGGTGTTGTTGAAGGTGACTGCCGCCGGTGCGTGCCACTCCGAAGATTTCGTGCTCAACATGCCCGCCGAGGGTTTTCCCTATCCGTTACCCATGACGCTCGGGCACGAGGGAGCCGGTGTGGTCGCCGAGATCGGCAGCGGTGTGACGTCGCTGACCGAGGGAACCGCGGTGGCGGTCTACGGCCCCTGGGGTTGCGGGACCTGTCACTTCTGCTCGCGTGGGTTCGAGAACTACTGCAGTCGTGCGGCCGAACTCGGCATCACTCCCCCCGGGCTCGGCAACGAAGGTGCGATGGCCGACTACATGATCGTCGACGACGCCCGGCACCTCGTTCCGCTCGGCGACCTCGACCCGATCGCAGCGGTACCGCTCACCGACGCGGGGCTCACGCCGTATCACGCGATCAAACCGTCGCTGCCGAAGCTCGTCGGCGGCACCACGGCCGTCGTCATCGGTGCGGGCGGATTGGGGCACATCGGGATTCAGCTGTTACGGCATCTGACCCCGGCGCGCATCATCGCCCTCGACCTCAGCGAGGACAAGCTCGCGTTCGCACGCGAGGTGGGTGCCCATGAGACCGTTCTCAGCGATGCCGACGCCGTGGCGAATGTCCGGAAGATCACCGAAAACGTCGGCGCCACCGCGGTATTCGACTTCGTCGGCTTGCAGCCGACCATCGACACCGCGATGGGAATCGTCGGCACATTGGGCGACGTCGTGATCGTCGGCATCGGTGACGGTGTCGCCGCGGCGAAGGTCGGCTTTTTCACCCAGCCCTATGAGGTGTCGGTTCGGGCGCCGTACTGGGGTGCGCGGCACGAACTGATCGAGGTCCTCGACCTCGCGCGCGACGGTGTCCTGGAGGTCGCCGTCGAGAAGTTCTCCCTCGACGACGGGCTCGAGGCCTACCGTCGGTTGGCCTCGAACGAACTGCGTGGCCGGGCGGTCGTCGTCCCCGACTGACCTCGGAGCTACCCGGGCTGTCATGCGGAGTCCCGTTGCGGCACCGCGGCGCCGCAACCTACGGTACCGTAACTTAGGTGAAGGTCGAGCTGTCCGAGGCACAGGCGGTATACGAGCACTACCGGACCCATCAGCAGGACCGCGCCCGGGCGCGAATGATGTACGCGGTGCTCGCCGCCCGAATCCGGCCGGTCGTGCGCTTTCGTTCGCGGGAGGCGATCGACCGCACCGTGCGCAGCGGGGCTCCGCTGCTCATCGCGGCGAATCATGTCTCCGAGCGCGACCCGTTGGTCCTCGCAGCTGCGGGCTTCCGGTCACCGCTGCGGCGCCGGATAGGCAGCCTGCGTGTCCTCGCGAAGGACGAGCTGTTCCAAGACGCGGATCAGCGGAAGAAGATCGACACTCTGGGTGGAATCCCGGTGTTTCGCAGCAAGGACCACGGAGTGCGAGCTGCGGCCGACGCCGGGCGTCAGATGATCGCCGTCTGCGTCGAACGAATGGCACGCGGGGACAGCATCGCGGTGTTTCCTGAGGGGACCTGCAACGAGGGCGACCCGACGGAGGTTCAGCGGCTCGGCACCGGGATCGGCCACATCGCCCATCGAGCCCTGCGAGACGGTGTCGGACTGTGGTTGGTCTCCGCCGGGATCGCCTACCCGGCCGGTGGTGGCCGCCCCGTTGTCGCTCTGGGTGAACCGGTGGACCTCGGCGCCCGTCGAGACGACACACCCGCCGCCGTGACCCGGTGGATCCAGCGAGATCTGCAGGGGGCGGTCGACGACGCCTGCGGCCACGTGCGCTGACCCCAGGTGACGGGTGCGCCGACGTCGGCCGGGTTTGGCTTGCGCGTTCGCCGGTTAAGCGTAGGGGATGAAACGAGATGACGCCGCTGAACGAGCTGACAAGGAACCCGCCTCAGCTGAACCGGACGTTCGCGACGACCCCGGATCCGCCGACCCCGATGACCCGCGCAAGCCGGACTCCCCCACGGACCTGACCAAGCCGTCGCTCCTTTTCGTGCTGAAGAAGACCGCGCGGGAGTTCTCGCGCGATCAGTGCACCGATCTGGCAGCGGCGCTCACCTACTACTCCGTGCTCTCACTGTTCCCGGCGCTCCTCGCGCTGGTCTCGCTGCTCGGTGTGTTCGGTCAGGGCGAAAAGACGACCGACGCCGTCCTGCAGATGGTCGACGACCTCGGACCGTCGTCGGCCGTGGACACGTTGCGGGGCCCCGTCGAACAACTCGTGGCCGCCCCCAGCGCCGGTTTCGCTCTCGTACTCGGTCTGCTCGGCGCGCTCTGGTCCGCGTCGGGTTACGTGGGGGCGTTCGGACGCGCGATGAACCGGATGTACGAGATCGACGAAGGCCGTCCCCTCTGGAAGCTGCGGCCGATCATGCTGCTCGTCACGCTTGTAGCACTCGTCCTTGCCGCCGCAGTGGCACTCATGCTGGCGGTCAGCGGACCGATCGCGAAATCGATCGGGGACGCCATCGGTTTCGGCGAGACCGCGCTCACCGTGTGGAACATCGTCCGTTGGCCCATCCTCCTCCTGTTCGTGATCTTGATCGTCGCCATCCTGTACTGGGCCACCCCGAACGTGCAGCAGCCGAAGTTCCGGTGGATCAGCGCCGGAGCGGTGCTGGCCATCGTCACCTGGATCGTCGCGTCGGCGGCATTTGCGCTGTACGTCTCGAACTTCGGCAGCTACAACAAGACCTACGGCGCACTCGCGGGTGTCATCGTCTTCTTGCTGTGGCTGTGGCTGACGAACCTCGCGCTGCTGTTCGGGGCCGAGTTCGACTCCGAACTCGAACGTGGCCGACAGCTACAGGCGGGGATGCCGGCCGAAGAGCACCTGCAACTGCCGCCTCGGGACACCACGGCGTCGGACAAGAACGACGAGAAGGACCAGAAGTACATCGAACAGGCTCGGGCCCTTCGTAACTCGCAGGGGAAGTGAGCGACCGGCCGGCACCCCCGTAACGTCAGTGGAACCGGCCGGGCACCAGTTCGGTCGATCGGCGGAAGGAACGTGGCGCGATGAGCCGCAATCAAGTGACCGGCGCGGTCGACCGCGCCACCGACAGCCCGTGGTTCGAACGCTTGGCGCGTGCCGGCCACGCGGTCAGCGGCCTGCTCCATCTGCTGATCGCCTACATCATCCTGCGCCTCGCCTTCGGTGGGGGCGGGAACGCCGACCAGTCGGGTGCGTTGGGGATCTTCGCCGATTCGTCCGGCGGTCGCGTCGTCCTCTGGGTGGCCGCGGTCGCGTTCGCAGCACTCGCGCTATGGCGACTCGCCGAGGCGATCGTCGGACCCCACGCCACCGAACCGGGCGAGGACAGTGATGGCGCCGAGCAGTGGTTCGATCGCGGAAAAGCGTTGTCGCTCGCCGTGGTCTACGTCGGGTTCGCCTTGTCGGCAATACGTTTCGCGACGGGCCAGGGCAAGTCGAGTGGTCAGGAGAACGCCAGTCTGACCGCGCGACTCCTGCAGTCCGGTGGCGGGAAGTTCGTCCTCGTCGCGGCCGGCCTGATCATCATCGGCGTCGGCGTCTACCACGTCTACAAGGGAGCCAGCCGGTCGTTCCTCGACGATCTCAAGATCTCCGACGACAAGGCGGCGACAATCGCGGGCGTGATCGGTTACTGCGGCAAGGGTGTCGTTCTGGCCGGCACCGGCATCCTGGTCATCGTGGCTGTCGCGACTGCCGATCCGTCGAAGGCCACGGGGATCGACGGAGCGGTCAAGACACTGGCCGGCCTGCCCGCCGGGCAGGTGCTGATGATCCTGGCCGCGGTGGGTATCGCCGCCTATGGCGTCTACTGCTACTGGCTGGTGCGGTTCGCGCGGATGTGACTCAGCCCGCCGTCCGGCGAGTCGTCACCGCTACCCGACCGTCGACCGCACCCGCTCCCCCGCCCGCGCGAACCGGACGTTGTCGTCGGCGACGTCACCACGGAACAATTTGCGGTCGGCGTAGTAGCTCATCGACATCACCCAGGGCTCCTCAGGACCCTGCTTGGGCAGGGTGTCGAGGGCTCGTTGGACGTAGCCGGCCCCGAAGTCGAGCAGTGGCCGAGTCGGCATATCGGGGTCCGCGACCGCCCACACACTGTCGTATCCGTGAGAATCCATGTGCGCCAGAAGTTTGCAGAAGTATTCGCACAACAGTCCGATCTTGAGGGTCCACGACGCATTGGTGTAACCGATCGCCAGCGCGAAGTTCGGGACACCGGACAGCATCATCCCGCGGTAGACGACGGTGTCGGTAAGGGACACCGGTTCACCGTCGACGCTCAGCTCGATGCCGCCGATGATCTTGATGTTGAGCCCGGTGGCGGTGACGACGATGTCGGCCTCGAGTTCCTCCCCGCCCACTGTCCGGATGCCGTTCTCGGTGAAGGTGTCGACCCGGTCGGTGACGATCGAGGCCTTCCCGGAGCGGATGACACGGAACAGGTCGGCGTCGGGCACCACACACAGCCGCTGGTCCCACGGGTTGTACGGGGGGTTGAAATGCGTGTCCACCGGATAGTCCTCGGGCAGCTGCGATTCGTTGATCTTGCGGATCACCCGACGGGCGACCGATGGGAATCGCTGGCACAGTTCGAAGAGCACCCGCTGCTGCGCGACGTTCTTGTGTCGGGTCAGTGCGTATCCGCGTTCGGTGCCGAACACTTTCTTGAGGGTGTTGGCGATGGCGTCCTCACGGGGCAGCGGGAGGATGTAGGTCGGTGTGCGCTGGAGCATGGTCACGTGCGCGGCCTGTTCCGCCATCGCGGGAAGCAGCGTGACCGCCGTTGCGCCGCTGCCGATGACCACGACCCGCTTGCCCGTGTAATCGAGGTCCTCGGGCCAGTGCTGCGGATGCACGATCTCGCCACGGAACGTCTTGGTGCCGGCGAACTCCGGCGCGAACCCCGCGTTGTAGTCGTAGTAACCCGAGCCACAGAAGATCCATCGCGCACTGATCTGGCTTCGCGTTCCGGTGTCGGTGTGTTCGACGTCGACCGTCCACCGCGCGGTGTCCGACGACCACGCGGCCGCCACCACCCGATGCCCATACCGGACCAGCGGAGCGAGATCGTTCTCGTCGATCGTCTCGTGGAGGTAATCGAGGATTCGCGGGGCGTCGGCGATCGCCTGTCGATCGGTCCAGGGCTTGAAGTCGTACCCGAAGGTGTGCAGGTCCGAGTCGGACCGAATCCCCGGGTAGCGGAACAGGTCCCACGTACCGCCGGCGGTATTCCGGGCCTCGAGAATCGCGATCGACTTGCCAGGGTGTTCGGTTCGCACCCAGCGGGCCGCACCGATGCCAGAGATCCCGGCACCGACGATGAGGACATCGACTTCGTCTGGGATCGTTGTCACCCGGCACTCCTTCGGTCGGTCTGTCGGTGATCGGCATCCAGGATGCCTCGCCGGTCGTTGCCGGCGCCAGGCCGGGTGGCGACGCTACCCGTCGACGCGTCGCGCGGTGCTTTCGGTTGTCGGTCGCGCAGCTGCGGCGTCGTTCGCGACCGCTGCACCGAGCAGTTGTCCACCGCTGGTCAGCAACGCTCGACGCCACGGCGCCACGCCCTCGATCTCGATCTGGATGGACATCGACAACACGGTACGGATGAGGACGATGAGCCCGAGGATGAGCGCATCCTCGATCGACGGTTTGGACGTGATGGTGCGGATGAGATCCGCCGCGACCAGGACCTCCAGCCCCAGGAGAATGGCCGCCCCGAGTGTGTTGCGCAGTACCGAG
Source organism: Gordonia hongkongensis (assembly GCF_023078355.1). Classification (NCBI taxonomy): domain Bacteria; kingdom Bacillati; phylum Actinomycetota; class Actinomycetes; order Mycobacteriales; family Gordoniaceae; genus Gordonia; species Gordonia hongkongensis. The sequence goes on along the minus strand of NZ_CP095552.1, from coordinate 2,793,206 downwards.
AAGGCAGTGTTGCCTCCCTCTCCCCGACGGAGCGAACGTGCGCCCAGCACGCACGCGATGATCGCTCCCACAATCATCGCGAAGGCGCCGACTGCCTCGAACCCGACCGCTACCGCTGTGAAGAGTTCCTCACCGCTCATGCGGTGGAGAGTACGGGACCGGGGCGCAGCCGGTGTCCCGTGTAGTCAGTCGTTGTCGGACTGCCGTCCGGGTAGGAACTGGCGGATTCCTTGTCTGGCTGCGTTCTTGGCGACGGCCCATGCATCGTCGTCACCCTTGACCAGCGCCTCGCCGAGGGCGAGGACCTGCTCGCGGGTCGCGTGCGGCGGGACGGGAGGCGCCGTCGGGTCGCAACGCACGTCGAGCAACGCCGGTCGATCGGCGGCCAGGGCGGTGTCCCATGCGGTACCGAGACCATCCGGGTCGTCGACGTTGATCCCGACGAGTCCGATCCCCCGCGCGAAGGCCGCGTAGTCGACGTCGGGGAGTTCCTGTGAGGCGGCGAATTCGGCGATCCTGACATCGCGCGCTGTTCCCACGTGACCTGGTTCAGGTCGTTGTTGTGCAACACCACGACGACGAGCCGCGGATCCGTCCACTGCTGCCAGTACTGCGCCACGGTGATCATCTCGGCCAGGCCGTTCATCTGCATCGCACCGTCGCCCTTGAAGGCCACCGCGGGCCGGTCGGGGTGCGCCCACTTGGCGCCGATGGCATAGGGCACCGCCGGCCCCATCGTGGCCAGCGTCCCGGACAGCGACCCCCTCATCTCGTCCCGGATGACGATGTGCCGTGCGTACCAGTTGGCGGCACTGCCCGAATCCGCGGTGATGATGCAATTCGACGGGGCGCGTGGCGAGAACTCGTGAAAGATGCGCATCGGATTGACCGGATCCGCGTCGGTCATCGCCTGGCCGGCCGCGTTCGTCCACCAGCGCTCGACGTCGGCTTCGACCTTGTCGCGCCACGAACGGTCGGTCTTGGCTTCGAGCAGCGGGATGAGAGCTTGCAGCGTGGCGCGTGCGTCGCCGACGACATTGAGCTCATTCGGGTAGCGCATGCCGATCATCTCGGGTGAATGGTCGATCTGCACTCCCCTGGCCTGTCCGAACGACGGAAGGAACTGCGAGTACGGGAAATTCGATCCGACGGTCAAAGGGGTGTCGCAGCCCGACATCAATCGATGGCTGGCCGTCGTGCCGAGCAGGCCGATGGATCCCGTGACCCACGGCAGCGTGTCGGGGAGGACATCTCGCCCGAGAAGGGCTTTCGCGCAACCGGCGCCGAGGATGTCCGCAACCGTGATGAGCTCAGGCGCACATCCCCGTGCCCCCTGGCCGACCAGCATCGCGACCCGCTCCCCGGAATTGAGGATCTCGGCGGCACGCGAGACCGCGTCTGGCTCCGGCGCGGGAGTCGCCGACGTGACCCCGAGGCTGGACGGGACCTGCTTGAAGGCCTGCCGTGGTGGCTCGTAGGTGAGGTCGAGAACATCCGAGGGAAAGATCAGGGCCGTCGGCGCGCGTTCGGCGAGCGCGATCCGGATCGCCCGGTCGATGAGTGGATGCCGCCGGGACCACTGGTCGCGGCACATACACCGACCTCACCGGAGAATTTCGCGTACCCGACGGCTCGGAACGCGCTCATCTCCTCGTGGCGCGACTGCACGAACTGCGGATCGTCCTCCGCGCGCACCCAGGCCGACAGCAGGCCGTTGATGCCGTCGCCGGGGTAGCCGAAAACCTGCCGGACCCCCCACTCCCGAAGGCGTTGCAGCACGATGTCGGCGACGGTCTCGGACATGGATTCTCCTCAGGACGACGTCCCGGACGGTGACGGTGACCGCCGGGCTGTCGCTCGACTACCCGGGGAGAAGCCCGCTGACACCCGACGGGCTGGGCCGACCGAGCACTCGCCCCTGGGTCACCTCGATCCGTGCCACACGGCGTCGAACGGTGCGTTCGAGGCGAGACGGCCGACGATGCCGTCGTGGGTGAATTGCTTGGCGGTGCTGATCGCGTCGAGGACCCCTACGCCCTTGGTGAGTTCGGCGGTGGTGGCGGCCGCGAACACGCAGCCGGCTCCGGAGACCCGCTCGTCGCCCACCTTCGGGGCACGCAGGACGGTGACCTCGTAGCCGTCGAAGACGACGTCGATCGCCTCATCGCCGGGGAGTCCGACCCCGCCCTTCACGACGACGACCTTCGGCCCGAGTTCATGGATTCGCCGCGCCGCCTCGGCGAGGTCGTCGGTGGACGTCAGTTCGTCCATGCCGGCCAAGGTCGCGGCCTCGAACAGATTGGGGGTCACCACGGTGGCCAGCGGCAAGATCTCGGAGCGGAGGGCGTTGTCGGTGTCGAGTGCGGCGCCGGGCTCCTGGCCCTTGCAGATCAGCACCGGGTCGACGACGACGTCTCGCCACTGTCGGGAGCCGAGCGCCTGCGCGACCGTGGAGATGGTGGCCGGGGTGCCCAGCATGCCGATCTTCACGACCTCGGGTTCGTGCGCGGCAGTGGCCACCTCGATCTGATCGGCGATCACCCCGGAGTCGATCGGTACGAACCGATGGGACCACTCGTTGTTCGGGTCGAAGGACACGATGCAGGTGATGGTCCCGACACCATAGGTACCCAGCTGTGCGAAGGTGCGCAGGTCGGCCTGGATGCCCGCTCCCCCGCTGGCCTCCGAACCGGCGATCACATAAGACACCATTGACATCGACGATCTCCTCCCGAGGACTGTCCTGGATTCGGGTTCCTTTTCTACACCCCCGCGCGTTACACCGGTCTGCGCGCACCGCGCCGCCGGCGCGGTTAGTACCGCATTTGTGGGGTACCCGAACGCGCATGAGTCCAGACACGATGTGCGCGATGGTCTACCGCGGCCCCGCGGCCAAGTTCCAGCTGCAGGCGCGTCACCGATCGCCCTCAACTGGGCCATCGATGCGGTCCGCAAAGGCGGCACCGTTTCGGTCATGGGTGCGTACGGGCCGATGTTCAGCGCGGTCAAGTTCGGCGACGCCATGAACAAGGGACTCACCCCGAACATGAACCAGTGCCCGGTCAAACGGCAGTGGCCGAGACTGTTCGACCACATCCGCAACGGTATTTCACACATTGTCACGCATCGAATTCCGCTTCGAGCACATCGCTGAGGGCTACCGCATCTTCTCCGAGGAGCTCGACGACTGCATCAAGCCGATCATCGTTGCCGACGCCGGCAGAGGAGGACCCGTGCCCGCTATCCCGCAGACCGCCCCCACGACCCCGACACCGCCGCACTGGTCGACCGCATACCCGGATGGGGCGTCGACCTGGATCCCGCAAACCGCCCCGCGGTTCCGCGCGAACTGCCCGTCGAACCGGCCCCGGGCGTCCACTGGACCGTCCCCGAAGACCAGCCCGAGCGTCAGCCCCGCGAGCGATCGAACGAACATGCCTTTCTGCCACCGGTTTTCGGCACGTCCACGCCGCCGCGCGGGCTGTCCGGGGTGATCCGACGCTCCGCGTACCGCTACAGCGAGGGGCGCGCGGCGCATTGGCTGATCCTGCTGGGCGCCGATCGCGTGGTGTCCATCGAGGCGCACCTCGCGTCGTTCGCGACCGGTCGGCCCGACAACCCGGTGACCGAGACGGGCATCCGGTCCGAACTCTCCCACCACGGATGGTCGTCCCGCCGTGGCCGGAAACGCGTCGACGGCAACCACTCCCGGTTCGACCCGTTGCTGGTGGGCGGGCCGCGGGTGATCACCGGGGCCGCGGCGGGTGTCGCGGTGGGGTGGGCGCGCCCGGTTCGACGATCATGTTCATCGGCGAACAGCCCGGTGACCAGAAGGATCGTGCCGACGAACCGTTCGTCGGTCCGGCCGGCCGCTGTCGTGTGTCTGGGTGCCACGGCCGCACAGGCCTTGCTGGGCACCAACTTCCGGCTCACCCGACACCGTGGCGAGCGCTTCGATCTCGGCGCCGACGGAGACCTCGGCCCCGACCATTCCGAGTTCGTGGTGGTGACCGTGCACCCGTCGTCGATTCTCCGCGGACCCACGGATCAGCGCGAGCGGGCCTTCGACGCCTTCGTCGCCGACCTCCGCGTCGTCCGCGACCTCGCAGCATCGACCTGACTTGCGGCACCCGCTCCGGTGCGGTTTCGCTGGCAAGCGTCTGGACTGGTGTCTATAGTCGGCGGCGACGGCCGGTCTCGGCGCTGCCACGACGGGCTGCCCGTACCGATACCGGTGGACGGGAGAACGATGGACCTGCAGGAGATCAGCGACCGGTTCGGCATCGCGGACACGTTGTACCGGTACTCACGAGCGGTCGACACCAAGGACTGGGAACTCTGGCGCTCGGTGTTCACCCCGGAGGCGGTGGTCGACTACTCGTCGACGCCCTACGGTCAGGCGGGCACTCGGGACGAGATCGCCGCGTGGCTGGAGGAGAGTTTCGCGTTCGTGTCGGTGAGTCAGCACTTCATCACCAACATCGAGTACACGTTCGACGGAGACCGGGCCGACGTCCGCGCCATGTTCTACAACCCGATGCGTTTCGTCGGCATGCCCGAACTCAGCACCTGCGGCGGCAACTACCACCATTCGATGGTCCGGACCGCGGATGGCTGGAAGAGCGCGGGCCTCCTGGAGGAGTGCCTGTGGTTCGAGAATTCGCCGGCGGGCGCGAACGACAGCTGACGGGCAGACCTGAACTCGACCGCCAGACTTCGATCAAGGTCTGGCTGTCGGATTCAGGTCTGGTGGTCTGGGTTCGGTCTCGGCCAAACGTGCCGTTATCGAATCGTGGCCACGGAGAACGATCCGGCACCGACCGCGCCGAGGCGACGGCGCCGAGCGGCTTCGCTCCCTAGCCTTGGAGGAACACCCCAGAGCGGAGGAGTCAGGTGGACGAGTCGCGAACCTGTCTGGTCACCGGAGCGACCGGTTACGTCGGCGGCCGATTGGCGCCCCGGTTGTTGGCACGCGGGCACCGTGTGCGCGCACTGGCGCGGACACCGGAGAAGCTCGCCGACGCACCGTGGTTGTCTGATCCGACGGCCGAGGTGATTCGGGGTGATCTGTCTGATCGCGATTCGCTGGTCAAGGCCTTCGCGGGTGTGGATGTCGTCTACCACCTGGTCCACTCGATGAGCACCGACGCGGACTTCGCGGCCGAAGAGCGGCGTGCCGCGGAGAATGTGGTGGCCGCGGCTCAGCAGAACGGCGTGTCGCGCATCGTCTACCTCGGCGGTCTCCATCCGTCGGGCACCGACCTGTCCGAACATCTGGCCTCACGCGCCGAGGTCGGCGACATCCTCATCGACTCACCGATCGAGACCATCGCGTTGCAGGCCGGGACGCTGATCGGCTCGGGGTCGGCCTCGTTCGAACTCATCCGGCACCTCACCGAGCGACTACCCGCGATGACGACGCCGCGGTGGGTGCACAACAAGATCCAACCGATCGCGGTCGACGACGCCCTGCATTACCTCGTGGAAGCCGCCACCGCCACCGTCCCGTCGTCGAGGACCTGGGACATCGGCGGTCCCGACGTCCTCGAGTACGGCGACATGATGCAGGTATATGCCGAGGTCGCAGGTCTTCGACCTCGAGTCATGGTGGTACTGCCGTATCTCACGCCGGCGCTGGCGAGCCGCTGGGTCCGGTTCGTCACGCCGATTCGCGGCAAGATCGCTCGACCGCTGATCGAGTCCCTCGAATGCGACGCCGTCTGTCGCGACCGAGCCGTCGACGCGATCATCGATCGTCCGGAAGGGGGGTTGACCTCCTACTCGGAGGCGGTTGCCCACACGCTCGAACGCTCGGCGCGCGGCGATGGCCGTGCCTCGTGGGCCAACGCGTCCGTAGACGTGTCGCCGGCCGAACCCCTTCCTACCGATCCACAGTGGGCCGGTGAGGAGATGTTCGAATCGGAGACCCGGGTCAGTGAGCGCGCGAGTAGTGCGACGGTCTGGGAGCGGCTCGAGTGGGATGCGCGGCACCGCGGTGAGATCGTGCTCGCGCAACGACCGGATCGACTTCGTATTCGTCTGCGCGACAACCGGTTCGGCAGATCGTATCGCGACTACCGCCTCCAGGATGCGGACGACGCGGACGGGTCGGTGACGGTCACGACCACCGACCGCTACTTCCCGCGCGGGCTGGCGGGGCTGGCCTATTGGCGTCTGGGAACACCCTTCCGCGCCCTCGGCATCCCGGGTTTCGATCCGTTCCGGTGAACCCCCGATCCGATGACGTGTCCCGAAACGTCTCGTGCTCGGGTTAAAGTCGGCACGACCGTGGTAACTCCCGGTGAACGACTCGTTCAACGGAACGGGGAACAGGCACGGTCCGGCGAGGAGAAGGATGATCGGGTGTCGTTGACCGAGCGGGTCGACCGTTTTCAGCGGCGTCATCCGGCGACCGGCTTCCCGCTTGCCGTCATCTACAAGTTCGTCGACGATCAGGGCGCCTACCTGGCCGCGCTCTGCGCCTACTACGCGTTCATCTCGTTGTTCCCGCTGTTGCTGCTGTTCGCAACGGTGCTGGGGATCGTCCTGGCCGACAACCCCGACCTCCAAGACCGCATCCTGGACTCGGCGATGAGCCAGATCCCGGTGATCGGTGGGCAGTTGGGCGAACCCGAGAAGCTCGGCGGCGGGGCCACCGCCATCATCATCGGGGTTGCCGTCTCGCTGTATGGCGGCCTCGGAGTGGCCGTCGCCGCCCAGAACGCGATGAACACGATCTGGGCAGTGCCGCGCAACGAGCGTCCCGACCCGATCTTCGCCCGTTTGCGTGGCCTCCTGTTGTTGTCCACGATCGGTGTTGCGGTCATCGGCCTGACCGTCGTCAACGGCGTCTCGGCCGCCTTCGAACTCGGCATCGTCGGACGCTGGCTGGCAATCCTCGGATCGGTGGCGTTGAGCACGCTGGTCTTCACCGTGGCTTTTCGGATCGGCACGGCGCGCGACGTGTCGATCCGGGACGTACTGCCGGGCGCCTTCGGGGCAGCGGTCTGCTGGCAGATCATCCAGACCTTCGGCGCGGTCTATGTGCAGCACGTCATCGGTAACGCCAGCTCCACCAACGGCGTCTTCGCGATCGTGCTGGGCCTGCTCGCCTTCCTCTACGTGTCGTCGATCGTGATCGTCATCTGTCTCGAGACCAACGCGGTTCGCGTCGACCGGCTCTATCCACGTTCGCTGCTCACCCCGTTCACCGACAACGTCAGTCTGACCAAGGGCGACGAGGCGGCGTACTCGGCGCAGGTTCTCGCGCAGCGCAACAAGGGTTTTCAGGAGATCGACGTCTCCTTCGACAACCCGCGTGACGTCGAGTCCGGCGCTGAGGCGGGCCCGCGCTCCCCGGTCCAGAACGCGGCTGACCGTCGGCGCTCGCGGCGCGACATCAGCGAAGCCGGAACTCAGTGCATCGCGCCCAGTTCGACGAGCAGCACACCGACGATGATCACCCCGATGCCGGCGACCATGCGTCGGTTGAGGCGTTCGCGGAACAGGAAGTGCGCGGCAACGGCCGTGGCTGCGACCCCGGCCGCCGCCCAGATGCCGTACGCCACACCGAGGGGTACGCCGTGCCGCAGCCCGAGGGTCAACGCGACGAATGCCGTCAAATACCCGAGGAAGACGACTCCGTAGAAGGCCGGTCGACCGGTCGCGGCGGCACGCAGCGCGAGGGTCCCGGTGACCTCGGCGACGATGGCGGCGACGATGAAGACATATCCCACGGTCAGACCCCCGAAGCGGCGGCGGAGTCGGTGCCCTCGTCGACGGGTGGCCGGTGGCCGGTCTCGACGAGGAGAACCCCGATCATGATGCACACGATGCCGATTCCCATCAGGAATCCGAAGGGCTCGTCGAAGATCCAGGTCGCCAGTACCGCGGTGAGTGCGACGCCCGACGCCGACCAGATCCCGTAGGCCACGCCGATGCCCATGCCGCGCTTCAGGACTGCGGCCAGGAGCATGAACGCGAACGTGTAACCGACAGCGACCACCGCGTACAGCATCGGTTCGGTCTGTGAACCCTTGAGTGACAACGTCGCCGCGACCTCCGAGGCGATTGCCGCAATCAGCATCAGCCAGGTCATATCTCTCATTCCACTCGACGCGCTACTGGGACTGTAGGCGGGACCGCGGACGGCGAACGCCCCGGTCCGCAGGGTGGGCGGACCGGGGCGCATGAACCGGGCGCCGGTAGCGGAGCGGGGTCAGCGCGAGGTGCCGACCAGGTCGCGCGACCGGGTGTCGTCGGCGGCGAGCCAGCGGACCTTCGACCCCAGCGCGGCGTCCACGCTGAAACGTCCGGCGCCGATCACGGCCAGCAGCAGTGCGCCGGCACCGAGGGCGAGCACGAACTCGTAACCACCGTCGGAGACCCAGATGCCGTTGTCGACGTGTGCGATGAACAGCGCGCCGATCATGTCCAGCGTGAACAGGGCGGCGACGATCGGGGTCAGCAGCCCGACGATCAGGGCGATGCCACCGAGGATTTCGAGCCACGTGACGACGAACGCCGAGAAGGACGCGGCCGGAACACCCATCATATCGAACCCGGTCTGCGGTCCCGTCCAGCCGTTCTGCTGGAACTTCTGCAGGCCGTGAGCCAGGAAGATGACGCCGAGAGCGACGCGTCCGATGAGGATGCCCGCACTGCGGACGATGGGGTTGGTCATGACTGAGCCGCCTCACTAGATGGTTGTGACTTGAAGTATCAAGTGAAGGCTAGGTGTTGACACTTGATGCGTCAACCTGATCACGGACGTGTTCACTTCGTATACACTGCGCAGATGTCCACTGCCCCAGAGCCGAACTGGCTCGACGACGAGGAAATGGACGCCTGGATCCAGGTGGCAACCGCGCTCGCCCGTCTCCCCCACGCCCTCGACGCCCAGCTTCTCCGTGACGCCCAGATCACCCACTTCGAGTACGAGGTGATGGCAGCGCTGTCCGAGGCCCCTGACCGCACCCTGCGGATGAGCCAGCTCGCCGAACTGTCCTACGGTTCGCTGTCCCGGCTCTCGCATGTGGTCGGCAGACTCGAGAAGCGGGGATGGGTTCGGCGCCATCCGTGCCCCGAGAACGGTCGATTCACGAATGCCGTTCTCACCGAGTCGGGTTGGGAGAAAGTGGTGGCCACCGCTCCCGGGTATGTGACCAACGTGCGTGAGCTCGTCATCGACCGCCTCACGCGTGCGCAGCTTCGCCAGGTATCCGCGATCGGGAGGCGGATCAACACTCGTGGCACCGGTTCGACATAGTCCCCCGGAGCCAGACGGTCAGCGCGGATCGAGTCCGAGTTCTTGTGTGCCGAGCACGTTGAGCAATTCGATCTTTCCCGCTGCGTCCGTTCGCGGCGCTGCCGTCAGCACGAGCAACACCTGGGTTTCGTCCTCGGTGAAGAGCGCCTGACAGTCGACCTCGATCGCGCCGACCTCGGGATGGATCAGGATCTTGTGGTCCTCGAAGCGTCGGCTCACGATGTGGGTGTCCCAGAGTGTGGCGAACTCGCTGCTGCGCCGTCGAAGTTCCGTGACCATTGCTCCGGCACGGGAATCGGCGCCCATGACGCCGTAAGCGGCACGGAGCGAGGCGACCTGCGCACGACTCTGCCGCTCGTGATCATCCGCCGGGTAGCGGCCGCGTTCCTCGGCGGGGTGCACGAACCACCGATAGATGGCACTGCGGTCCATTCCGACGAGATGGTCGGTGTCACCGAACAGCGCTCGCGCGCAATGATTCTGCACCAAGGTCTCCCCCAGTGCCGAGAGAATGAGGGCGGGGGTGTCGGTGAGCCGGTCGAGTACCCGCAGGAGTCCGGGCGCGATGTGGTCCGAGGCCGCCATCCGGTCCGGCGCGCTGTGTCCGGCTACCCGGAACAGGTAGTCCCGCTCATCGGCCGTGAGGCGGAGTGCGCGAGCAAGCGCCGCCAGCATCTGGGTGCTCGGTTGTGGGCCGCGGCGTTGTTCGAGACGGGTGTAGTAGTCGGTCGACATCGTGGCGAGCTGCGCCACCTCTTCGCGTCGAAGACCCGTCGTGCGTCGCCGGGCGCCCCCGGCAGACCGACATCCGATGGTTGCAGATTGTTGCGTCGGCTCACGAGGAACCCGGCCAGCGCATCACGATCCATCAGGCCAGTATCACGGCGTCGGTACCGCGTTGCCAGGGATCGGCGATCCCCCGATGGTTGCGCTCTGGATGACTCGCCCGCCGGATCCGAGACTCGATGACATGAACCTCACCGGAAACACCATCTTCATCCCCGGAGCGACCAGCGGGATCGGCTTGGCACTTGCGACCCGTCTGCACGACAAGGGCAACACCGTCATCGTCGGCGGGCGGCGCACCGAACTCCTCGACCGTATCCGTTCGGAACACCCCGGGTTGCACACCGTCGCGATCGATGTCGCCGACCCGGCCAGTGTCGAGTCCGCTGCACGGAAGGTCATCGCCGAACACCCGAACCTCGACGTGCTTGTCGCGATGGCCGGCATCATGCGGGCGGAGGATTGGTCGTCCCCGGCAGGTTTCCTCGATGCCGCGGAGGCAATGGTCACCACCAATCTCCTCGGTCCGATCCGTCTGATCGGCGCGTTCATCGACCACCTGCGGTCTCGACCGTCCGCCACGATCATGACCGTGTCCTCGGGCCTGGCATTCACCCCGCTCCGGGTGACGCCGACCTACAACGCCACGAAAGCGGCGATCCACATGCTGAGTGAATCGTTGCGCCTGCAGTTCGCCGATACCGGAGTCGACGTCGTCGAACTCGTGCCGCCGGCGGTTCGCACCGACCTGCTGCCGGGTCAACGGGACAGCGACTTCGCCATGCCCCTCGACGAATTCGTCGATGAGGTCGTCCATCTGATCGGCACGCAACCCGCCGCCACCGAACTGCTCGTCGAGCGGGTGAAGTTCCTGCGGTGGGGTGAGGCGCGCGGCGACTACGCCGACGTCGTGGCGACGCTGAACGAGCAGGACCCGCACTGAGGTGGGAGGAGCGCGACCCCTTCGCTCCCTGATTCGAAAGAAGCCCACCACCCCTGCTCCCTGAGGTGCGAGGAGCGATAGACGGTATGAGGGCCTTGGGGCCGAAGGCCTCAAGCTGCAAACACATCGTGGGTTGCTGCTGCTGAGTTCACACTCGGCGGTAGCACCACATTGCAGATCAGGAGGCCTCCGGTGATTGTTCAGGGTACAAGTGTCGGATTGGATGTTCACGCACGCTCGGTGGTCGCTCACGCCATCGATGAAGACACCGGGCAGGTGATTCGGGAGACCTTGGTCCCTGATGCGGCGACCATCGTCAGCTGGCTACAAGGCCTGGCCCCGCCGGTGCGGGTGGCCTATGAGGCCGGTCCGACCGGCTTTGGATTGGCGCGGGCGATCACGGCGGCCGGGATGGAGTGTGTGGTTGCCGCGCCCTCGAAGCTGCAGCGGCCAGCCGGGGACCGCGTCAAGACCGATGCCCGAGACGCTGCACACTTGGCGAAGTTGCTGCGCCTGGGCGAAGTGGTGGCGGTCAGTGTTCCTGAGGTGGGCACCGAAGCCGCACGGGATCTGGTCCGCGCCCGCGAGGACGCCCGCAGCGACTTGATGCGCGCTCGGCATCGATTGTCCAAACTGCTTCTGCGACAGGGGATCGTCTACTCCGGCGGGAAACCCTGGACCGGTGTTCATCAGCGGTGGCTGCAGCGTCAACGTTTCGAGCTGCCGCTGCTGCAAGCCGCCTTCGACAACGACCTGGACGCGGTGTTGAGCGTGACCGCCCGCCGTGACCGCCTCGATGAGCTGATCGAACAGACCGCGGCCACCGATCCGTGGCGGGCGGTGGTCACCCGGCTGTCGTGTCTGCGGGGCGTGTCGACGCTGACCGCGTTCGCTTTGGCGGTCGAGATCGGCGACTGGTCACGGTTTAGTGGCGCCACGATCGGCTCCTACGCCGGGTTGGTGCCCTCGGAATACTCGACCGGCGGGACCCGCAGTCAGGGATCGATCACCAAGGCCGGTAACGCCCACGTGCGGCGGCTATTGGTCGAGGCGGCCTGGCAACACCGACGCCCCTACGCCACACCCGGACAGACCATGCGCCGCCGGTGGGAGGCTGCTACACCGGCTGCCCGCGCCCGTGGCCATGCCGGCAATCGTCGGCTACACAAGCGCTGGCAACAATTCGACCGCCGCAGCAAACATCCCTGCGTGGCCAACACCGCGATCGCTCGTGAGCTCGCCGGCTGGTGCTGGTCGCTGGCGGTGCTCGACGACTAACCAGCACTGACACACAATCTTGGCCACCCGTCGCGGGACTCCCGCTGTGGTGAACAGGGAACGAATCCACGGCGTCGCTATGTGCGCCAGCACTTTTGGGTGCACGGTACGCACGTTTACATAGACCCGTCGGCCAGCGTTTTCCTCTCCTGTCGAACACCGTTGAGCGGTAACCAACCCGCGTATATCAGTCCGACAACACCGTCGCGAGTAACGACCACCACACACCGCGGCGGGTGGCCAACCCCACAACAGCCCCTGAGAAGGAGGCAATTTCGCCATGGGACTTGACAGAGCAGCACTACATATCAGCGACGAGCCTCGAAGGGTCCTGGCGAGATGCGTGGCACACCCTTCGTGACGCGCCCTCCGCAAGCTCCGGGCGCTCCTCAGGGAACAGAGATCTCCTCGATCACCCGAGCCGGGCGATGGTCTCGACGGCCAACTCCTCGACGGCGTCGCGGTATCCGCTCCCGGCCCAGAGGTTGATCCCGTCGGGGTCGTTGCTGGCGGCGCGTCGGATGCCGCCGGTCAACGTGTTGACGGCCGGGTACTCGGCCACCGCGGCGTCGGAGAACCTGTCGGTGAACAGGTTTCGCAGGGCGCGTGCCGGTCGGCCGCTGAACGCCCAGGTGACCACGGTATCGGTTCGGTCCGGATCGGCGAGAGCCGCCGCGTGCGCGGGTTTGGTGCCGGCCTCGGCGGTCCGCAACAGAACCGTACCCACCTGCACCGCAACAGCTCCCACTGATCGGACCTCGTCGGCCCGGGCCGACGTGGAGATCCCACCCGCCGCCACGATCGGCAGCGGCACCCGGTCGGCGACCGCGCGGATCAAGTCGTCGAGCGGCTCTGTCGGAGGAGTGCTCCGGCGGTCGAAGACCGACCGATGGCCACCGGCGTCGGGACCCTGCACGCACAGCCAGTCGGCCCCTGCTCGACCGGCGATCTCGGCGTCCGTGGCCGTGGTGACCGTGACCCCGACACTGCACCCGTGCCGGTGCAATTCGGCGACGACCTCGGGTGCGGGACACCCGAACGCGAAGGACACGAGCGGAATCCGCTCGTCGCACACCAGCCGGATCTTGTCGTCGAAGTGATCATCGTCCTCGCCCAGGTCCTCGACCTCGGGAAGCGTCACGCCCAGACTTCGCGCATACGGGACGAGTTCGGCGCGGTAGCGGGCGAGGTCGTCGCGGTTCACCGGCTCCGCCTCGGGAACGAAGATGTTGACACCGAAGACCTCGGTGCCGGCCGTCCGCACGGCCGCGATGTCGGCGCGCACCTTGTCGGGAGTCTGGTACCCGGCGGCGAGCTGGCCGACACCGCCGGCCGATCCCGCGGCCACCACCAGTTCCGGGGTGCTCGGACCACCGGCCATGGGGGCGGCGACGACGCGGCTGGAGAGCTCACGCAGATCGAACATTCAGGCTTTGTCCTTCGCCGCACGGACCGCAGTGAACTGCGACAGTCGCGCCTCTGCCACCGAATCCATCTGCTCGAGCTCCATCCCCTTGGTCTCCTCGACCTTCCGGAGGACGTAGAAGAACGAGGCCGCGGCGCAGAAGGCGAAGAAGCCGTAGATGATTCCGAGTCCGACGGCTTCGGTCATCGGCGGGAACAGCATCGAGATGGTGAAGTTCGCGACCCAGTTCACGGCCGTGCAGACGCCCAGGGCGACACCGCGGATGCGGTTGGGGAACATCTCCCCCAGCATCACCCACATCACCGGGCCCCACGTCGCGGCGAAGGCGACCACGAACAGGTTGGCGCCGATCAGTGCGACCACACCCCACGGGTCGGGCAGCGTGATGTTCTCGCCCTCGCCGATCTGCTGGGTGAACGCGATACACGCCATGAGCAGGCCGATGAACATGCCCACCGAACCGCCGAGCAGCAGTTTCCGCCGCCCGATGCGGTCGACGAACAGGATCGCCACGAAGGTCATGACGACGTTGATGACGGCGGTGATCACCGATGTCTTGAACGAGTCGGCCTCGGAGAAGCCGACGGACTGCCACAGCGTCGTCGAGTAGTAGAAGATCGCGTTGATACCGACGAACTGCTGGAAGACTGCCAGCCAGATGCCGACCCAGACGAGCGGGTGCAGCCCGAATGACGGTCCGGCGATGTCCCTGATCGACGACTTCGCCTCGCGCTTGACCGTCAGCTTGATCTCTTTGACCCGCTCGAGGGGGTTCTCCTCGCCCGTCACCTCCTGCAGGATCCGGGCCGCCTCGGCATCACGGTTGCGGCCCACCAGGTATCGCGGCGACTCCGGGATCAGCAGCGCCAGCACACCGTAGACGACGGCGGGCACGACACCGACGAGGAACATCCACCGCCACGCCTCGAGGCCCCACCAGAAGTCGTTCGACGCGCCGCCCGCGCTGTCCGCGAGGAGAGCGTCGGACAGCAACGCCGCGAAGATGCCCATCGTGATCGCCAACTGCTGCAGAGACCCCAGGGCGCCGCGGAAGCGGGCCGGAGCGATCTCGGCGATGTATGCGGGAGCGATCACCGATGCGATACCGATGCCGATACCGCCGAGCACACGCCACAAGAGCAGGTCCGGGATGGTCTGTGTGAAACCGGTGCCGATCGAGTTGATGATGAAAAGCGCGGAGCCGAGCAGCATCACGCGCTTGCGGCCCCACACGTCGGCCAATCGGCCCGCGAACCATGCGCCGAGCGCACAGCCGAGCAACGCGATCGCGACGGCGAAGCCGGTCATCAGCTTGCCGAGGCCGAAGTCCGCTTCGATCGAGTCGACGGCGCCGTTGACGACCGAGCTGTCGAAACCGAACAGGAAGCCACCGACCGCCGCGGCGACCGTGACACCGATGACCTTCGCCGTGTGTTGCTCGGCGACTTGCCGCTCCGCGTCGGTCATGACGCCGTCCAGAGCGTTGCAGGAGTCCACCGCAGAATGTGTGTCATGTCCGTGACCTCGCTGTCCGGTTGCATGGACGCCGGGTGATCGACGTGGCGATCAATCTACTCGCGTGCATCGCCGAGTCTGACGGTAACGGACACAGTCGCATGCATAGCGCAGATACGCCCCACGGTATGGCGTGGGACGCCTCAATGACAGTGTTGGTCTGGCGCGGACAGGTCAGCCGGTCTCCCAGACACCGGGATTCGCCCGGATCCGGACTCCGGACCCGATCACGTCGGCCAGCGGGGCGGGACGCCCGAAGTGATAGCCCTGCGCGAGGTCGCAACCGACCTCGGCGACCGTGGCGGCCTGCGACTCCGTCTCCACTCCCTCGGCGACCACCCGCATCCCGGCCGCGTGCGCCATGGTGACGATGCCGGCGAGGATCGATGTGGCGCTCGGGTGCTCGTCGAGAGCGTCGACGAAGGACTTCGCGGTCTTCAGGACACTGACCGGCAGGCGGTAGAACTCGCTCAACGACGACGCACCGGTCCCGAAATCGTCGAGCGACACGTGTGTTCCGAGTTCGCGCACGTTGCGCAACAGGGTGAGCAGGTCTCCGTCGAGCGGGTCCAGTGCACTCTCGGTGATCTCCAGGCAGAACGCGGCGGGGTCCATGCCCGAGCGGGTGATCGTGTCCCGGAGCCGGTCGGGGAACTGGCCATTGGTGAGCTCCCGTCGGGAGACGTTGACGCACAGCATCACCCGACGGAGTTCGGCGACAGCGGCCACCTCGGCGGCCGCTGTCTCCAGCACATAGTTGCCCACCCGGTCGATGAGATTGGATCCTTCTGCGAGCGGGATGAACTCGGTGGGCGAGATCGACCCCAGTTCCGGGTGACGCCAGCGTAGAAGGCTTTCCAGGCCCACCAGGGCGCCGTCGACGGTCGACACGATCGGCTGATAGTGGATCTCGAGTTGATCGGTGTCGGTGTCGAGAACGCGCCGCAGTTCCTCTTCGATGCGCTGCCGGCGCTGCAGTTCCTCCCGATGCTGCGTCTGGAAGCGGACGTAGCGCGCACGAGAAGCCTTGCGTGCTTGATACAGCGCGATGTCGGCATCGCGCAGCAGGTCGGTGGCGGTGTAGTCGTCACCGGCCTTGACCGTCGCCACGCCGATGCTCGCCTCCACCTTGAGCGGTTCGGTGCGGGTGCTCACCGCGATCGGCTCGTACACCGTCCCCCGGATCTTGTCGATCTGCTGCTCGATCTCGTCGGCCGAACAGGCGATCCCCAGGGTGGCGACGAGAACGAATTCGTCCCCACCAATCCGGCCGACCGAGGCCTCGTCGGGCGTTGCCGCCGCCAATCGCTGTGCGACGGTGTGCAGCACCTCGTCACCCACGGCATGGCCGAGCGAATCGTTGACCAGCTTGAAATTGTCGAGATCGATGTAGAAGATCGCGACGCAGCAGGCGTTGTTTCCGTCGTCGAGTCCGGCCATGTGCGACTCGAGTTCGCGGATGATCCCCGAGCGGTTGTACAGACCGGTCAGCGGATCGTGTACGGCTTCCCACGCCAGCTGGGTGCGTTCGCGGTAACGGTCGGTGATGTCGGCGAACGACACCAGGACGACCACCTCGGCGCCGTCGTCGTCGATCGGCCGGCAACTGCACGAGAGCCAACGCTCGCCGGCGGGCGTGGTGATCGTCGCGGTCGCGTCGGTGACCGCCTCACGGGTGCGCAGGCAACGTGCGATCGGTGATTCGTCGCCGTCGAAGTCCAGCGGCAGTTCGTGGACCCGGGCACCCGGGACCGCTTCGGAACCGAGCATTGTCCCCGCGGCCGGGTTGGCGAGTTCGATGTCGCCGTCCTCGCGAACGACGATGACCGCCTGGTGCAGCGCGGCGAGGATCGTCCCCAGCCGCTCGATGAGGGGACGACGGGTGGGTTCGGCGACGATGAGGAAACCGTCATCCATCGTCGTCACCGAGGTGTGGGCGAGAAACGATCGCCCGGTGTCGGAACGGCGGTGCAACTGATCGACGGTGCCGCCCAACGACACCGCCGCGTGCGGGTCCACGTGCGCTCCGACGACGTCGTCGATATTTTGTCCGATCGCCTCGGACGCCCGCAGGCCGTACATCTGCTCAGCGGCCGGGTTCCAGGAAGTGACCGTCATGTGGTTGTCGACGGCGATCACCGCGTTGCTGACGTGGTCGAGGAGCGCCGCCTGTCGTCGCAGGGCCGATTCGATCGCTTTCTGAGCTGTGATGTCCCGCAAAATCACCTGATACGCAGGCTTGTCCTGCCAGACGGTGCGCACCGACGTCACCTCCATGGGGCGGGTGACCCCGTGCGCGTCGACCATCACCACTTCTTCGGGCACGGTCGACGCGCCGGCCTCCTCCCCCATGCCGATGATCCGATCGAGCATCTGTGGCAGTTCGTCGGGATGGACGAAGTCGGCGATGGACCGTCCGAGCATGGCGTCGCGTTCGTCGACGCGAGCGAACGCCAGCGCTGCCGAGTTCACGTAGACGATCAGGCCGTCTTGATGGACCGCGATCGCGTCCGGACTCAGTTCGAGAAGCAGGCGGTAACGCTCGGCGACCGCCGCGTCACTGGCACGGGCCATGGGCTCGGCGTCCGGGGCGACGAGGCCGGGCCGGTCATCGTCGCTGTGCGTCGGTCGGCTCACTGCGTCACCCCCTCGATCCGTCTTCCCCCAACCGCCCATCCTCCCCTACCTGGCTTCGAAAAGTGGGCGCTGCGCGGTGCAAGACTGCGTCAAACGGAAATTTCGCCCTCGAATACCCGCGTGAACTGGCCGAATGTCGGGTTTGGGCGGGATCCTGGGAGCGGGTTGCCCACTCGGGCAACCGCGATGACCCAAGATTCATCGCTTATCGCACAGAAAGTTCACGATCATGACGATTCAACGTTCGACCATCTCCGGCCTGGGAGCCGTCACGGGGTACGGCTGGGGCCGCGACGCACTCTGGAGCGGTCTCGTCTCCGGCAAGTCGGCGGCCGCACTCCATCAGGGTTTCGGATTCACGGGTGGTCAGACGACCGGTGCCGAGGCGTCTGACGACACCGCAGAGCCCGGGTGGATCGTGCGGGTGCCCGACGGTGGGCAGCAGTCCGACGGTCGCACCCGCTTCTCGCGCGCGATGCGTGCCGCAGCGCGTGAGGCGATCGAGGACGCGATGGCGCGCGGCTGGACCCCGGGGTCCCGGGTGGGACTCGTGCACGCCTGCGTGCTGGGCGACCTCGACATGTACCCGATCGTCACCTCCGGCGTCGGCCAGTACACCGGACGGCAGTACCTCTCGGTCACCCCGTCGACGCCGGTGTCTCTGCTGATGCAGGAGTACGGCTTCCACGGACCCGCGATCACGGTGTCGGCCATGTGCACCTCCGGCTCGGCGGCCATCGTCACCGCGAAATCGTGGCTCGACTCCGATCTCGTCGACGACGTCGTCGTGGTGGCGACCGACCTGTCGGCCCGGCCCGAGGTCGTGGCGATGTTCGTACAGCTCGGTGTCGCCATCACCGACACCGATGCGCTCAACGCGTGCCGCCCGTTCCAGGAGGGCAGCCGCGGATTCACCTTCGGCGAGGCGGCGATAGCGTTCACGATGACCAACCGTGCCGCCGACGGTTACGCAGATGTGCTGGGCGGGTCGATGTCCCACGACGCCTTCCACGTCACGTCGATCGATCCGGAACTGACCGGCGTCCGTTCGTGCGTGGAGCAGTCGCTCACGATGGCCGGCGTCGACGGCAGGAGCATCCGCTACCTCAATGCGCACGGGCCGGGGACCCGCCAGTGCGATCGCGCGGAGGCGACCATCGCCGAGCAGATGGTGCCCAACGCCGAGGTGTTCTCGGTGAAACCGCTTGCCGGTCACTGTCAGGGCGCTGCCGGAGCTGTCGAACTCGCGGCGTCATTACTCGGCTACGAGCGGGGCGAGATCCCGGCGAGCCCGCGGGTCGCCGAGGCGATCATCCCGCAATTGCTCGACGGACGAACCGATCTGGTCAGCGGGTTGACCCTCAAGACCTCCCTCGGAATGGGCGGACACAACGCGGCGGTCGTTCTCGCGCCCAATGCGTGAATGGTGTGACGTCCTGCTGACCTCGATGCGGCCCGGGCTCGCCGCTCGGGCCGCATCGAACCGGAAATGCTGCGGAATACCGCGTCGCGTCCCACAATTCAGCAATGAGCAACGAACCCGATCCTCCGGTGGGCGATTCGACACGGACTGACCCGCCGCCGACGTCGGGCGCGCGCCACGCCTTGACGCTGTTCCTCAACTCACCGTTCGCGGGCATGTCCCCGTGGATCCTGATGGCGCTGCTCGCGGGGCCCGGTCGATTCGAGGAGGCCGCGGCCTCGGCGTTCGCGCTGTCACTCCTCCTGGTCATCGGTGGCCACAAGCGCGGTACGAGCGTCAAACTCCTCGAGGTCTTCGACGTCACGTACTTCGGCACGATGGCGATCATCGCGCTGTTCGCCTCCGACCACGTCATCGACTGGTTGGAGCGTTGGGGCGGAGAGATGACCAACATCGCGCTGGTCTCCTTCGCGCTGGGGTCGATCCTTGTGCGCCAGCCGTTCACGCTTCAGTACGCGCGGGAGACCACCGAGAAAGAATTCTGGGACAGCCCGCTGTTCATCCACATCAACTACGTCATCACCTGGGCGTGGGTCGGCGGCTTCGGCGTCGCCGCGATCTCGGGCGCGTTCGGCGACCTGGTGCTCGACGACCCGAACAACTTCTGGACCGGATGGATCATCCAGATCGGCGGCACGATCTTCGCGATCGCCTTCACCGAGTTCTATCCCGACTACGCGACCTACCGGGCTGCGGTTCGTGAGGGGTGGGCCACCGACGAGAAGCCCGAGAGCATCATGCATCTGTTCGGTTGGGTGCCGATCTACGTTCTCGCGATCGGCATCTCCGGACTGGTCACCGACTCCCTCGGGACAGTTGCCGGTGTCGTCCTCATCGTCGCGGGCGTCGTCGCGATCAACGTGTTCAAGCGGATGACGGCCGCCATGGACGCGCGGCTGGAGGCGACGGCGGGACGACCGGCACAGAGCTGACCCGGGTCGGACGCCTCGGCGCGGCCCGATCGCTCGATCGGTAGTGTCGACGACATGAAACTCGACGGCGTAGGAATCTGGAGTTCACCGCTACGGTACGGAGACACCGGGCAGGCCGCCGAAGCGGCTGCCGAGCTCGACGACCTGGGATTCACGGCCCTCTGGATCCCCGACGTGGGTGGGCCGGTGCTCGACTCGGTCGAGAACCTGCTCGGCGCGACGCGGAAGGCCATCGTCGCCACCGGCATCCTCAACATGTGGATGCACGAGCCGCACGATGTCGCGGCCGCGCATGCGCGCCTCACCGAGCAGTTCGGTCCTCGCTTCCTCCTGGGCCTCGGGATCAGCCACGCGCCGTTGATCGACGCGAAGGAAGCCGGTCGCTACCAGAAGCCGCTCGCGACCACGAAGGCGTTCCTCGACGGCCTGGACGACGCACCGCAGCCGGTCCCGGCCGATGCACGAGTACTGGCCGCCCTCGGGCCGAAGATGTTGCAACTCTCGGCCGACCGGACCGCCGGTGCCCACCCCTACCTGGTGACCCCGGACCACACCAAGGTCGCCAGGGAGGCCCTCGGCGACGGTCCGCTGCTCGCACCGGAACAGACGGCGATCTTCGCCGCCGACCGCGACGAGGCGCGCGCCGTTGGCACCAAGTGGCTGAAGGGCTACCTCGCGATGCCGAACTACGCGAACAATCTTCGACGCCTCGGGTTCTCCGAGGACGACCTGAGCTCGGTGAGCGACCGCCTGTTCGACGCTCTGATCGTCTGGGGCGACGACGCGGCGATCCTCAAGCGAATCGACGAGCATCGGTCGGCGGGTGCCGATCACGTGTGCGTCCAGGTTCTCCAAGCCGACCACCGGGGCTTCCCGCGCGAGCAGTGGCGTCGCCTCGCGGCAGCGCTGGGGTGATGCGTACGGTCCTTGAGGTGCGGCCACCCTCTGCTCCCTCATCCGAAGGAACGAGATAACCTTTGCTCCCTGAGGTGCGGCCACCCTCCTGCTCCCTGAGGTGCGAGGAGCGTTAGCGACGAGCCACGAAGGGCCTGGTGAGACAGGTTGCGGAGCCCTTCGTGGCTCGCTTCGCTCGCACCTCAGGGACCAGTTATTGGGCTCGCACTTCAGGGAGCGGGGGTCGGGCTCGCTCCCAAGTAACGGGCGACGTCGTCACGGGATGTCCCGCCGGCGGAAGCCGGCGAACCCCACCGCGACGAGCAGCACCACGACGACCCCCACCCAGACCAGTCCCCACCAATCCGGCTGGGCGGCAGACACATTCGGTACGTGATGAAACGGGCTGAAGCCCAGCGCCCAGTCGGGGAGTTTGAAGCTCGGGCCCAGGATCGTCAGCACGAAGGACACCAGGACGCCCAGCCAGATCGCGGGTCGCACGCGGGGTCGGGCGCCGATGACGGCGACGGCGATGCCGACGACCGCCCACACGGCGGGGATCGTGGCGATGGACTGGAGGAACACGTCGCCGAAGCCGAGGTCGAGATCGGCCGTCGAGGCGAAGACGCCGACGACCAGCCCGGCGATGGTGACGAGCGCGGCGGGGACGACGAGGGCGACCCCGGTGACGGCGCCGAAATACCGCGGACGGCTGACGCCGGTCGCGAGCACCGCTTCCGCGCGGTCGTCGAGCTCCTCGGTCCGGATGCGATTGACGATCTGGACCCCGGCCACGGATGCGATGATCCCGACCAGACCGAGAATCGTTGTGACAAAGGCCGATACCAGGTCCGCGGGCGACGCCGCGCCGGAGGCGAAGATCTGGGCCATGGCGGGATTCGCGGTCAGCAGGCCGCGCACCGACCGGGTGAAGTAGCCGAAGATGACACCGAGCCCGACGAACGCGATCGACCACGCGACGATCGGTGCCCGGTTGAGGCGGATCGCCAGAGCCAGTGGCGAGCCGATGCGGCCCCGCGCCGGACCCGGCCGGGCCGGAATGAGTCCCTGACCGAAATCCCGTGCACGCTGCAATGCGAAAGCCGCTGCACCGACGACGACCGCGAACGCGACGCCGAGCAGTAGCGGCCACCAGTGATCGCCGGTCGCGGGTCTGGTCTCCTGAATCCATCCCAACGGATTGACCCACGTCGTCCACGTCGGTGCGTCGACCGAGAACAGAAAGCCCCGCAGCACGAACAGGACGCCGAGCAGCGACACGGCGATCGTGGTGGCGGCCCTGGCGTCGGAACCCACCTGGGCGCTGACCGCGGCGATGGCGCCGAACATCCAACCGGTGACCGTGAATCCGGCGCCGAGCAGGAACGACGACCCCCAGGCCCCACCGCACAGCGACGTCGCCACACCCGCCAGGATGCCGATGGCGATCGAGCACACGCCGGCCATGATCAACGCGGTCGACAGTCGGGCGGCGCGTCCGAGCACCCCCGCGGCGAGGAGTTCGGCCTGGCCGGAATCCTCCTGTCCACGTGCGGCTTTCACCACGATGAAGATCGCGCCGAGTGCGGCGATGAACCCGCCGAGTGCGAGGCTGCGCCACGCGACGAATCCGTCGACCGTGGCCAGGTCGTAAGCGGGTCCGAAGATCAGGCCGAGTGCGGGATTCGAGCCGATCGTCGTGGCGAATGCGGCGCGTTCTGCGGCGTCGGGAAACAGCAACGGGTAGGCGATGACCGACGACACGGCCAGTGCGGTGGGCAAGACGATCCACGGCGCGAAGCTGCGACCTTCATGGTGCAGGGAGGCCCGTAACAGCGGCGGCGTACCGATCGTCGATGCAGTCATCGCCTCACCGTTCTCCGGCGGACACGTCGTTCTTCTCATACAGCGACAGGAACAGGCTTTCCAGTGAAGGCGGTTCGACCGTCAGCGATCGCAGGCCGCAGGCGGTCAGCGCTGACATCACCGGACCGATCTGATCCGAGTCCACGGTCGCACTCAGTCGGAGCCCGCCGGAGTCGTGGTCGTGCGAATCGATATCGTGCACCTCGGCGTTGTGCAGTTGCGCCACGAGGTCCGGGCTCGGCGCCGAATCCAGCTCGGCACGAACGGAAGTGCGGGTGTGACCCCGCAGCTCTGCCAAGGAGCCGGTCGCCACGACGGCCCCGTCGCGGATGATGCTGAGCCGGTCCGCCAGGGTCTCCGCCTCGGCGAGGATGTGACTCGACAGCAGCACGGTGGTACCGCGGGCGGTGGCCTCCCCCACGACCTCCTGGAAGACGTTCTCCATCAACGGGTCCAGGCCCGACGTCGGCTCGTCGAGGATGAGCAGCTCGACATCGGATGCCAGCGCCGCCACGATCGCGACCTTCTGCCGGTTTCCCTTGGAGTACTGCCGTCCACGTTTGGAGGTGTCGAGCTCGAACCTGGAAACCAGGTCGGCCCGGCGCCCCTCGTCGAGTCCGCCGCGCATCGAGCCGAGCAGATCGATCATCTCCCCGCCGGTCATCGTCGGCCACAACGCGACGTCGCCGGGTACGTACGCCAGCCGGCGGTGCAGCTCGACGACGTCACGCCAGGGGTCGCCGCCGAGGAGTCGGACCTCTCCCCCGTCCGCGCGCAACAGACCCAGCAGGACCCGGATCGTCGTCGACTTGCCCGCGCCATTGGGCCCGAGAAAGCCGTGGACCTCGCCTCGCGCAACTTCGAGGTCAAGTCCGCGGAGGGCTTCGAACCTACCGAACGACTTACGCAGACCCCGGACGTCGATGGCGGGCTCGGTTCTCTGCGGGTTCTCGGAACGTTCGACGCTCATGCGTACCTCCGGCTCGACACGACGTGATGATCGTTCCACAGCGACTCTTGCAGCGGAGAAGGTTTGACCGTCGACGCCGTCGGGGCACACTGCCGCCATGGCGATCAAGAAGAACGACACCGTCCGCTGGAACACCTCTCAGGGCGAGACCGAGGGCACTGCGGAAGAGAAGCGCACCAAGGAATTCACCTTCGAGGGGCAGAAGTTCAAGGCCAGCGAGGACGAGCCGTACTGGATCGTCAAGTCGTCGAAGACGGGCTCGAAGGCCGCCCACAAGGAGTCGTCCCTGTCGAAGAAGTAATCGGCACACGCCGGTCCGAGGACTCCTATACCTAGAACTGCTATGCTCCTAGCAGTTCTAGGTATAGGAGTGCTATGTATATCGAGAAGGACTTGGTGGCCGCGTCCGCGACCCCGCTGGTGCTGGGGATTCTCGCCGAGGGCGAGTCGTACGGGTACGCCATCCTCAAGCGGGTCCGAGAGATGTCCGGTGGTCGGATGGAGTGGACCGACGGCATGCTCTATCCCCTTCTGCACCGTTTGGAGCGCGCCGGCCACGTCGAGGCGAGCTGGGGTGCAGCCGACACCGGGCGGCGTCGCAAGCACTACTCGATCACGGCATCGGGGTTGGCCGCGCTCGCCGAGCGGAGGTCGCAGTGGGAGGTCGTGGCCGACGCGCTCGACCAGGTGTGGCGGACGGTCGCCCTGCCGCCGGCCGCGGAGGGCCTGGCATGACCGCGGAGACCGAGCTCGAGAGCCAGATCGACCGATGGCGCGGATACGTTCTCCGACATCAAGCCATCGCCACCACCGACGCCGACGAGATTGAAGACCACCTGCGCGGGCAGATCGCCGACCTCGCCGCCGGCGGCCTCGACGACGACGAAGCGTTCCTGGTCGCCGTCAAGCGCATGGGCCGCGTCGATGCGCTGTCGCGTGAGTTCGCCCGCGAGCACTCCGACCGGTTGTGGAAGCAGCTGGTGCTGACCGCGGAACCATCCGGCGATCTGGGCCGACGACGTCATGAACTCGGAGTCGTGATCGGCCTCGTCGTCGCGGCCGCCACGACCGTCCGCGTCGCCGTCGAGGTCATGCCGGAATGGGTGCTCGTCCGCAATGCCGCACTGCTCGTACTTCCCTTCATGGCACTGTATTTCGGCTGGAAACGGCGCATCTCGGCGCGAACCGCGCTCACGGTGATGGCTGCGTTCGTCGTGACCGGAATCGTCGTCAACGTCTACCCGTTCGTCGGCGACGGCACCACCCAGGCTATCGTCGCGATCCACGCGCCGATCGTCCTGTGGTTCCTCATGGGGGTTGCCTATGTCGGCGGCCGCTGGACGTCCGGACCGCGTCGGATGGACTTCATCCGGTTCACTGGCGAATGGGTCGTGTACGCAACGCTTCTCGGCCTCGGTGCGGGAGTCCTCACCGGCCTGACCGCGGGGGCATTCGGTGCGCTCGACATCGACGTCGACACCGTGATCTCCCAGTGGCTGGCGCCCATCGCCGCGCCCGGCATCGTGCTGCTGGCGGCATGGCTGGTGGAGGCGAAGCAGAGCGTGGTCGAGAACATCGCACCGGTGTTGACCAAGGTCTTCACGCCCGTCACCGCGGTGATGCTCGTCGTGCTGCTGATCGCGATGGTGACCAGTGGCGACGTCGTGGACGTCGACCGTGAACTGCTGATCCTGGTGGACCTGATTCTCGTGGTCGTGCTCGGCTTGCTGCTGTACGCGATCTCGGCGCGCGATCCGCATCTGCGCCCGGAGCTCTTCGACCGCCTGCAGCTGGTGTTGGTCGTGACCGCGCTCGCGGTCGACGCGGTGATGCTGACGATCATGGCGTCGCGGATCGCGGAGTTCGGGTTCACGGCCAACAAGACGGTGGCACTCGGCCTCAATCTCGTTCTGCTGGTGAACTTGTCCTGGGCCGCGTACCTGCTCTTCGGATTCGTCCGCCGCCGCCGCGGGTTCGATGCGACGGAGCGGTGGCAGACCGACTACCTGCCGGTGTTCGCACTCTGGGCGGCCGCGGTCGTCGTCGTGGTACCGATGCTGTTCGATTTCGCCTGACCGCACCAATGCGCCGCGCCGACGAGGCGGCGCCGGGAGCGTCGCGAGCGGGCCGAATTGATGCCGGCGCCAGAGAGCGAAGCGAGCGGGCCGAATGGATGCGAGCCGCGTAGACTCCGCGACCATGGCGATCGTCAACCGAGGGTTTGTGGGGCGCCGCGACCGCGACGCGCGGCGTCTCCCTCCCGGCCAGTACACGACACTCGATTTCCCGGTCCTGTCCGCGGAGCCGACACCCGCGATCGTTCCGAATGACTGGATGCTGGCCGTGCAGTCCGCGGACCACCGGGCCGCCACGTTCACATGGGACCAGTTCCAGGAACTGCCGCACGACGACATCACCACCGACATCCACTGCGTCACACGGTGGTCGAAGTTCGACACCCGGTGGCGCGGGGTCTCGTTCGACACTTTGCTGCAGGCGCTGCCGTGGGAACCGGCCCCGTTCGTGATGGCGCACTGCCACGGCGGGTACACCACCAACGTGCCGCTCGCCGATCTCGTCGACGGCCGCGGCTGGATCGCCGACACCTACGACGGCGAACCCCTGTCCGCCGAGCACGGCGGCCCGGCTCGCCTCCTCGTGCCCCACCTGTACTTCTGGAAGAGCGCCAAATGGGTTCGGCGACTTCGCTTCATGGCCGAAGACGCACCCGGATTCTGGGAGGAACGCGGGTATCACATGTACGGCGACCCCTGGCGCGAACAGCGCTACTCGTGACGACCTGGCATCTCACGACGGTCACCGCGGTCGTCGACCTCACCCCCACCGCGCGAGCGCTGCGCCTCGCCCTCCCCGAAGCAGTGCATGCGTTGCCCGGCCAACACGTCGACATCCGGTTGACCGCGGAGGACGGCTACTCCACCGCACGCGCCTACTCGCTGTCCGACGTCCGCGAGACCCGGTCGATCGAGGTGACCGTCGAACGACTCGAAGACGGTGAGGTGTCGCCCTACCTCGTCGACATGGTGGAGGTCGGCGACCCGTTGGAGATCAGCGATCCGCACGGATACTGGTTCACCTGGCCGTCCGGCGACGACCGTCCCGTCCAACTGATCGGCGGTGGCTCCGGGATCGCGCCACTCATGTCGATGATCCGCAGCCGCGAGGTCGAGGCGCCGCAGACCCCCTTCTCCCTCGTGTACTCGGTCCGCAGTCCCGAACGCGTCTACTACCGGGATGAGATCCGGCAGTTGATCGCGCACCGCCGCATGGATGTTCACCTGATCCACACCCGGGTGGCACCCGACGACGCGACGCGGCCCGCGGGACGTCTCACCGCCGACGAACTCGCCGCGCTGACCATGGATCCGGCGACCTCGCCGACCGTGTTCATCTGCGGCCCGAACCGGTTCGTCGAGAACTGCGCCCAGTGGATGGTCGAGGCCGGACACGACCGTACCCGCATCCGGACCGAGCGATTCGGCGAGTGACGCCGGGACGCTTCGACGATTCACCCAAGCAAGTGCTTGATCGGCACGTAGCGTAGCGGCATGACCTCTGTGTACGACTTCACCGCCACCGGCATCGACGGCGATCCCGTCGAACTCTCGCAGTTCCAGGGCTCTCCCCTGCTCATCGTGAACACCGCCTCGCAGTGCGGGTTCACCCCGCAGTACCGCGGTCTGGAGGCACTGCACCGGGATTACGCCGACAAGGGTCTGCGCGTACTCGGCTTCCCGTGCGATCAGTTCGGGCACCAGGAGCCCGGCGACGAGGAGGAGATCAAGAGCTTCTGCTCGCTGACCTACGACGTGACCTTCCCGATGTTCGCGAAGGTCGATGTGAACGGTCCCGACGCCCACCCGCTGTTCGCGTGGTTGCGGGATCAGAAATCCGGCGTGCTCGGCGGCCGGATCAAATGGAACTTCACCAAGTTCCTCATCGGGCGGGACGGGTCCGTCGTCGCGCGATACTCGCCGACGACCAAACCGGAGAAACTCGCCGGATCCATCGAAGAACAGCTGTGATGGGGACGCCCGTGAGCACCGACAGCACCATCAGCCGAAGCGGTTCGTTCGTCCGCGTGACGATCGCCTACGTGCTGGCCTTCGCGGTCGCCGCCGCCTGGCTCATCTGGGGTCCGGCCACCGCCTACCTCTGGCTCGACACCCTGATCGCCGATCTGCTCGCCACCCTCGTGATCTTCGCGTTCAGCCGGATCTACGGCAATTCCAGCTTCTACGACGCCTATTGGAGCGTCGTGCCGCCCGCGCTGTTCGTCTACTGGTGGGCCGCCGGCGACGTCGGGATCGACGCGGTGCACTGCTGGGTCATCGCGATCGTCATCGGCGCCTGGGCGATCCGGCTCACTGCGAACTGGGCGATCGGCTGGCCGGGTCTCCACCACGAGGACTGGCGCTACCCGATGCTGAAGGCCGGTGCCGGCCGCGCCGAACTGCCCGTGGACCTGATGGCGATCCACGTCTTCCCCACCATCCAGGTGTTCCTCGGCATGATCCCGATCTACGTCGCGGTCACCCACACCGGCGGCGTGCTGGCCTGGCTGACCGCGGTTGCGGCCGTCGTCGGACTCGCCGCGACGGCGCTCGAGTACGTCGCCGACGGACAGCTGCGTCGATTCGCTGCGCACAAAACACCGGGCGCCGTCCTCGACACCGGAGTGTGGGCCTGGTCGAGACACCCGAACTACTTCGGCGAGGTCCTGTTCTGGGTATCGATGGCGCTGTTCGGACTCGCCGCCTCGCCCGGTGACTGGTGGTGGCTGTTCGTGGGCGCGGTCCTGATGCTCGCGATGTTCCTCGGTGCCAGCATCCCCATGATGGAGAAGCGGAGCCTCGAGCGGCGCCCCGGTTACCAGGACGTCATCGACCGGGTGCCACGCTTCGTCCCCCGACCCCCGCGCTCGGCCGCGCATCCGCCGGATCAGGTCACCGCGTGAGCCGACCACGCGTCGTCGTCGCCGGCCTCGGTGATTCCGGAGTACTGACCGCGATCCATCTCGCCCCGCATGCCGACGTCGTGGGCATCTCGTCGAAGCCAGGGCTGGTCAGCGGGCAGGAACTCGGGCTGCGGATCAGCCGGCCCGATGCGTGGGCGCGCGACTACCGGATTCCGTTCGGGCGCTTCCGGAAGCTCGACGGAATCCGGACCGTCCACGGCACACTGACGGGTGCCGACCTCGGTGACCGCACCGTCACCGTCGCCGACGCCAACGGCACCGAGAGGGTCGAGCGTTTCGACGCGCTGGTCATCTCCACCGGCGTGCGGAATGGGTTCTGGAGACATCCGGAACTGCAGTCGGAAGCCGACGTCGACGCCGAGTTGCGCTCGGCTCATGCGCGGTTCGCTGATGCCGAGACCATCGCGGTGATCGGTGGCGGTGCAGCGGCGGTGAGTGCCGCCGCCAACCTGGCGCAGACCTGGCCGGGCAAACAGGTCGACCTGTATCACCCGGGCGAACGTGCTCTGCCGCAGCATCATCCGCGGACTTGGGCGACCGTACTGGCCCGGTTGCGCCGGCTCGGCGTCGGCGTGCACGGCGGCCATCGTGCGGTCGTACCCGACGGGTTCGCTTGCGACGAGATCACTCCGGGGCCGGTGAGCCTCTCGACGGGGCAGTCTCCGGTGAAGGCCGATGCCGTGCTCTGGGCCATCGGCCGGGTGAGACCGAACACGGAGTGGCTTCCGCGAGAGGTGCTCGATCCGTCGGGCTTCGTGCGCGTGACGGCCGAACTGCGCGTACCCGGTGCGGATCTCGTCTACGCGATCGGCGACGTCGCGGCGACCGACGACCTCCGCAGTTCCGCTCGGAATCGTGCCGATCGTTTGCTCGCACACAACATCCGGTCCGACCTCGCCGGGCGGCCGGGCCGTGCGCGGCGCTACGCTCCCCCACGGCGGCGTTGGGGTTCGGTGCTCGGTGTCCAGGCCGACGGTCTGCAGGTGTTTGCGCCCAACGGGCGACCGTTCCGATTCCCGGCGTGGTCGGTCGACACGATCCTGCAACCGTGGATCGTCCGTCGCGGAATCTACGGCGGCATCCGGAAGCCGTGAGTGCACGGGGTGTTTTCCGGGCGGACGGGCAGCGGTCCGCGCATACACTCGGCCCATGAGCAACGAATCGTTCTCTGCCAATCCATCCGGACAGCCGCCGACCCCGGGCGGGCCCGGACAGACGCCCTCCGGCGCGTACCCGTCGGGAGCGGTGCCTCCCGCCGCGCCGCCACCGGAAGCTTCCCAGTATCCCGCCGGAACCACACCCGGCGTCGCGCCGACCGACTCGACGACCGATGGGACGACCCCGGTCAAGCCGACCGCCGCCGAACGCGCGAACTCCGTGGTGAAGAAGGTGGTGATCGGACTCGTCATCGCGGCGCTGCTCGTCGTAACCTACTTCATCCTCGAGGCGTTCCTGCCGCGCTGGTGGGCCGGTCAGATCGGGCAGCGCGTCGAAGGATCGTTCAGCCGCGGCATCGGCACCGGCCTGGTTCTCGGGATCGTGTGCACCTTCTTGCCCGTGCTGTTCTTCACGTTGGCGTTCGTCAACCGCAGCCGCATGAAGAACGTCCCGACGATCATGTTCGCTGTTCTCGGCGTGGTCGTCGCGATCCCCAACCTGCTGACTCTCACGGTGGTCGCCGGCGGTGGGAACGGCGCACATGCCGGCGAGCGCATCTTCGACGTCGAAGCGCCCGGCTTCCGCGCCGCCACCGCCTGGGGCGTGATCATCGGGGTCGTTCTGGCGATCGGCGTCGGCTACTTCATCTGGCGATACCAACGCCGCGGCCGTCAGCTCCGCGAGATCAAACACCCACCCACAACAGATCGGAAGTAGATACATGACCGAGCAGCGGATCGTCGTGGACATCGACGACGCCGGTGTCGCCACGGCGACGCTCAACCGAGCCGACAAACACAACGCGCTCGATCCGGCGATGTTCGAGGCCCTCATCGACGTGACGGGCACCCTCGCCGAGGACAACCGCGTCCGGGCCGTGGTGGTACACGGTGCGGGCAAGAGTTTCTGTTCCGGCCTGGACGTGTCGAGCCTGGGTCAGGGTGGCGGGGTGAACTCGCTGCTGGAGCGCGAACCGGGCGTGCTCGGCAATCACGCGCAGCGGGTGTCACTGGACTGGGGCCGCATCCCGGCACCGGTGATCGCGGCCATCACCGGCAACTGTTTCGGCGGTGGCCTGCAGATCGCGCTGGGCGCCGACATCCGCTATTCGACCCCCGACGCGCGCCTGTCCATCATGGAGGTCAAGTGGGGACTGGTGCCCGACATGGGCATCACCCAGACCCTCCCGCGACTCGTGTCCGCCGATGTGGCAAAGGAACTCACGTTCACCGGACGCATCGTCGACGGCGCCGAGGCCCAACGACTCGGGCTGGTCACCCGCGTCGTCGACGATCCGCTCACCGCCGCACTCGAACTCGCGCACGAGATCGCGTCGAAATCGCCGCACGCGGTCCGCGCCGCCAAGCGCCTGTACGACGAGTCGTGGGCGGGCACGGATCCGGCCGCGGCGCTGATGCTGGAGAGCGAACTCCAGGTCGGACTGATGGGATCCCCCAATCAGATGGAGGCGGTACACGCCGGGATGGCGCGACGGGAAGCGCGCTTCGCCGACCCGGAGTGACCGGCTGGCCTGTCGGCTCGTCGCTTTCGCTCTGGCGCCCCCTCTGCTCCCTGATCCGAAAGAACCACGAACCGCTGGACTGTGGGGTGGAAGCGATGCCCTCCCTCTGCTCCCTGAGGTGCGAGGAGCGTTAGCGACGAGCCTCGAAGGGTCCTGGTGAGATGCGTCGCCAAACCCTTCGTGGCTCGCTTCGCTCGCACCTCAGGGAGCATAGAAATCGGACGCTCACCTCAGGGAGCGGGCGGTGATCAGTTCGACAGTCCGGCGTCCTTGCTGCCGTAGGCATCTCGGAGCCGTGGCTTGACGACCTTCCCCCCGGCGTTGCGTGGGAGTTCGTCGATGATCACCAGGTCCTTGGGGTGCTTGAACCGCGCGAGGTTCTCGTTGAGGTGCGGCTCGAGATCAGTGAGGGTGAGGTCCGCGACGCCTTCGGCGAGCACGACCACGGCGACCGGCACCTCGCCCCACTTCTCGTCCGCCCGACCGATGATCGCCGCCTCGGTGATGCTCGGATGGCTGAACAGGACATTCTCGACCTCGGCGCAGTAGATGTTCTCGCCGCCCGAGATGATCATGTCCTTGGCGCGGTCGACGACGTAGAGGAAACCCTCCTCGTCCTGACGCACCAGGTCGCCCGAGTGGAACCAGCCGCCGCGGAAGGCTTCCGCGGTCGCCTCGGGCTTGTTCCAGTAGCCGATCATCATGTTGGGCCCGCGATACACGATCTCGCCGACCTCACCGGGCTTCACGTCGTTCATGAGCGGATCGACGATGCGCGCGGTGACCGCCGGGACGACCTTGCCGATGGATCCGAGCTTGCGCAGTGCGTCCTTGCCCTCGAGGATCGTCGTCACCGGCGACATCTCGGTCTGACCGAACGCGGTCATGTTGGCGGCCTCCGGGAAGGATTCGTTCATCGCGTTCAGCACGGTGTCCGACGCCGGGGCCGCGCCCCAACTCATCGTGCGCAGCTTGAGCTTCCGGGGACGCGCTTTCTGCGCCGCACACACGGCCTGCCACTGTGCCGGGACCATGAAGACCGACGTGACGCCTTCGCGCTCCAGCGTGTCGAGCATGGTGTCGGGATCGAAAGCCCCGAGCGGGTGGAGCACCGCGCGGATCCCGCGGTAGAAGATCGGTGCGAAGCCGCCGATCCCCGCGATGTGGAACAGCGGCGGCACGATCGAGGCGACGTCATCGGAACCGGACTGTGCCCCGGCCGTGGCGATCGTCGTCACCGCCTGCGCCTGGATGTTCTGATGAGTGAGCATGGCGCCCTTGGGTTTTCCGGTGGTGCCCGAGGTGTACATGATGGCGGCGACGGTGTCCTCGGGCACGTCGACCTCCGGCAGGTCCGACGCGCCCTCGGCCAGCAGGGTCTCGAAGTCGAGATGGTCGGCGTTGTCGCTGCCGTCGACGACGATGATGGTCTCGATCTGACCGGTCGACCCGGCGACCGCGTCCGCGATCGGAGCGAGGAGGGTCTCGGTGACGACGACCTTCGCACCGCTGTCGGTGACGAGATAGGCAACCTCGGCGGGGCTCATGCGGATGTTGACCGGTACCGGGATGGCGCCGATGAGAGTGGCCCCGAGAATCGCCTCGATGTACTCGGTGCGGTTGAGCAGGGCCATCAGAACCCGATCACCGAACTGGACACCCCGCCGATGGAGTGCGGCTCCGAAGGCGCGCGACCGGTCGTCGAGTTCCTTCCAGGTCGTGTTCTTGTCGAGGTAGGTGATCGCCGTGTTGTCCGGGGTCATCATGGCGTGCCGGCGGACCTGGTTGTTCCAGTGATTGCGGCGCGAGCGGTACGGCTCGGTGGTCAGATCGTTCGTGACCTCGGCACTTGCAGTCATGACTGCCTCCATTCGTCGAGCGAGGCTCGACCCGTTGTGAAGCCCTCGGTGAGGGTCCGGCACTGTTGTGTCCCGAGTCACACATTAGGTCGTCGGTGTTGCCAGAATCAGGCATTCCCGCCGTTTGGTGACACCAGGCCGGCGCCACCCTCGACCGTGCGTCGTTTTTCGTCGGGCTCGCGACGATGGCTACTCAACCTCGCGCGCACGTCGTCGCAGATACTTTCGCGCTCGCTCGTCGCCGGTGAGCTCGGCGGCCCGCTCGAAGTGCTCACGCGCCGCGTCGGAGTGCCCGACCCGAACCAGCAGATCTGCCTTCGCCGCGTGGAACGGGCCGAAACCCGCGGCGTCACCGCCCAACTCGTCAAGCAGTGATAGTCCATCTGCGGGGGAACTCGCCCGCCCGACGATCGCAGCGTGGGCGATCCGCGCACCAAGCGTCGGCGCCACGGCCATGAGCGCGGACGACAGCGACTGTAATGCGGCCCAGTCGACGACACCGGTGCGTGCGCGGTCGGCATGGACGGACTGCATCGCGGCCTCGAGCTGGAACCGACCGTGCGGCCGGCCGAACGCCGATGCGCGTCGGAGCATCGCTTCCCCGTCCCGGATGAGCGCGACATCCCAGGTGGCCGGATCCTGCTCTTCGAGCGGGATGAACGGGCCGGTCCGTGCCGGCGCCCGCGACAACGAGAGCGCGATCAGCGCAGCGAGTCCCCACGCCTCGGGATCGTCGAGCAGCGCGGCGAGCGTGACGGCCAGGTGCAGCGACTCCCCCGCCATCGATTCGACGGTGTCGGGATCGGTCCCGTCGGCGTCGTTCCACGCGATCGCGAAACACCCATAGACTGCTTCCAGCACAGCGGGGAGTCGTTCCGGCATCGCCGCGCGGTCGGGAACGACGAACGGTATGCGGGCGTCGCGGATCCGGCGCTTGGCTCGCACGAGGCGCTGCGACATCGTTGCCGGGGCGACCGTGAAGGCGGTGGCGATGTCGGCGGCCTCGAAGCCGAGCACCGACTGCAGCATGAGCGGCGTGCGGGCGGCGGCGTTGATGGCCGGATGGGCGCAGGTGAACAACAATTCGAGGCGCTTGTCGGGAATGGCGTCGGGGTCCACATCGTCGAAGGGAGTCACGGTGGTGGCTCCGGGAGAGATGGTGTCGTCGAGGATCTTCGACGTACGGTGCGCCGCCGACTTCCAGACGTCGCGCTGCTGGTTGCGTGCGACCGTGAGCAGCCAGCCTTCCGGGTTCGCGGGTACCCCATCTGACGGCCACGAGGTGAGCGCACGTTCGAAGGCGGTGGCCAGTGCATCCTCCGCGAGCGCGAGATCCCCCGACGCGGCGGCGAGAAGCGCCACCAGCCGCGAATATGACTCGCGGGCAGCATGTTCGGCGGCGGTGTGCGCTTCTCGTCGGGTCATGCGTTGGGTGTCCACGCACCATCGACGGTGTAGGTCGCGCCGGGCCTGATCTCCACGACACCCCACTCGATCGGCGGTGCCTGACGCGCCCACTCGATGGCGGCGTCGAGATCGTCGACATCGATGACGACGGTTCCGCCGAGCTGTTCCTTGGTGTCGGCGAAGGGGCCGTCCTGAACGACGAGCCGGCCGTCGACCTTGCGCAGCGTCGTCGTGACGTCCGAGTGCTGTAGGACTTCGGCACTCACGAGCACGCCGGCGTCTTGGAGGGCCGTCGTGTAGGCGGCGAAGGCGGCTTGTCCCTGAGCGATCGCTTCCTCACCGAGGGTCGACGCGTCCATCTCCGGGTAGTGCAGCAGCAGCGAGTAATGCATGATCAGGCCTCTCGTTCAGCGGGCCGCTCGTCGGTCCGTGTGCAGTGATGACGAGCGTGCCGGACGCCATTCGACACATTCGGCACATCGTTCTTCGATTACCGCTGCCCCTAATCAGACGGAGCGCATAACCCCTGCTCCCTGATCCGAAGAACCACAAAATTGCTGGTCCGTAGGGTGCAAGCGATGCCCTCCCTCTGCTCCCTGAGGTGCGAGGAGCGCAAGCGACGAGCCACGAAGGGCCCGGCGAGACAAGTTGCCACACCCTTCGTGGCTCGCTTCGCTCGCACCTCAGGGAGCATTCCTTTGGGACGTTTACGACTGTTTTATTGGTCACGATGGCCGCCAGGCCGCAGATATTGAGGAGGCCCGGAGCTTGCGGAGGGCCGTATCCCTTTCGCTCCCTGAGGAGGCCCGGAGCTTGCGGAGGGCCGTGTCCCCCCCGCTCCCTGAGGAGGCCCGGAGCTTGCGGAGGGCCGTGTCCCCCGCTCCCTGAGGAGGCCCGGAGCTTGCGGAGGGCCGTCACGAAGGGTCCTCACAAAAGGCCACCACTAACGAAGCCGGTCAGCGCGGGCCGCGGCATCGGGCCACATCGCAGGGCACGGGAGGCCGGGTACCGTCGCGAGCTCGAAGTGCCACCACTCGTTGGCGAAGGTTCGGCACAGACCCCAGCGGTAACCGGTTCGTTCGAGCCAGGCTGCGCCTTCCCGAGGGCCGACGTCGATGGCGTGGCCGCTCACATGTGGCGATTGTTCCGCCGGCAGGACCCACCGCCGAGCGGCTTCCGGGCTGCCATAGGTCGCGATCGCATCGCGCCACATCTGACGCTGCTCCGCGTCTGTCCGCTTACCGGACGTGATCCACAGCGAGACCCCCTGTGCCCGTGCGCTGTTCGACGCCTGCTGGTACGCCACCGCCAGCGCTGGATCGAGGCCGGCGGTGGGCGGCGCGGCATTCGCCGGTACGCCGCCGAGTCCGGATAGCAGCAGGGCCCCGAGTACGGCGGTACAGATGACCGTGATTCGCCGGGCCGCGATGTCGATGAACCTCATGACCGCAGTAAACCGTACGACCGACGCCTATCGCATCGAACCGTCGGAGCTATTACCGTTTACTGCGGGTGGGCCGCGTGCGAGCCTGTGGAGGGTCGGAAAAATGAAGAAGCGTCTGGTGGTCTGTTGCGACGGCACGTGGAAGTCGTCGAAAGACCCACGAATTTCGAATGTCGAGAAGATCGCCCGAGCCGTCACCACCGATGCCGACGACGGCGCTGTGCAGCTGGTCCATTACGTCAACGGCGTGGGAACCGGGTCGGGCTGGTCTGACCGCGTCATCGGCGGGGCGTTCGGTCGCGGCCTCGATGCCAACCTGATCGATGCCTACCGATTCCTCGCTCTGAACTACGAGCCCGGCGATGAGATCTTCGTCTTCGGGTTCAGTCGCGGCGCATACACTGCACGGAGTCTCGGGGGCATGATCTGGCACATCGGCCTTGTCACCCCGCTCGAACTCGCGCAGCACCCAACCGAGAACCTGTTTGAAACAGTCCTGCGGTACTACCGGATGAAGCGGGAGGATCGTCCGGCGAAGACCCCAGGCGCCCCGGTGCCGGTCAAGTTCATCGGGGTCTTCGACACCGTCGGTGCGCTCGGCGTTCCCGGCATCACCCGCGTCAAGCACAAGTTCCACGACGTGAAGCTCGGCAAGAACGTCGCAGTGGCCAGGCAGGCGCTCGCCATCGACGAACGTCGGCTGACATTCGATCCCTGTGTCTGGGAAGTCGACAAGGCAGATGAGGGCGAGATCGACGTCAAACAGGTGTGGTTCGAGGGGGTCCACTCCGACATCGGCGGTGGTCTGGCGGTCACTGAACCCTCGGAACTGAGTCTGTCCTGGATGGTGCGCGAGGCGGAACTTGCCGGCCTGCAGTTCTGCTACAAGCGATTCACGCCTATCAGCTTCCCCATCGACCCGTCGAACGAGAAGTACGCGACCAATAAGTCGATGAACGCTGCCTACCGCATCGTCAACATCTTCAAGCTCGCGTTCGGCCCGCTGCGAATGCGCGGAGAAACCGTGCGCCACAAGGGTCAGTCGCGACTGCTCGAGGCGAACAAGAATGATCCAGCAAGGCCGCTGTACATAGCCGCGCCCGCGCTTACTCGGTGGACTGACGACATCGGGTCACGCAAGAAGAGGGCGACGAACATCGGCGCGTGGGAAGAGCTGATCAAGGACCTGTCGGTCCGCGCGGTCGACATTCCTCCGCTCGAGGCGCCGGTGACTACCCGACAACCGGCATCCCCCGCGTCTGAGTCGCTGCTTCCACAGCAATAGTCACTGCGGGGCAACGTCTTTCGTTGCAGCGATCTGGATCAGATTGCCGCACGTGTCGTCGAAGACCGCTACGACCGCAGGTCCGATATCGGTCGGTTCCTGGGTGAACTCCACGCCGAGGCCCCGTAGCCGCTCGTACTCGGCCTGCACATCGTCGACGGCGAACTGCGCCAACGGGATTCCGTCTTCGATGAGCGCGTCACGGTAGGGCTTGACCGCGGGGTGGCCAGACGGTTCGAGAAGAAGTTCCATCCCCTCGGGATCGTGAGGGGAGACCACCGTCAACCACCACGTGTTCTCGCCCATCGGAATGTCATGGCGAGTCGTGAATCCGAGTATCTCGGTGTAGAACTCGTGCGCCTTACGCTGGTCGTCGACGAAGACGGACATCAGTGTCATTCTCATGGGAGGTCCTTTCGAGGGGCGGGCCACCGCTCGGCGATCTCGCCGAGCGGTGCGGGGTCGAAGTAGTGGAATTTGGAACGTCCGCGTTTCTCGGTGTGGACCAGTCCGGCCGTCTCCAGCACGCCGAGGTGCTGGGAGATCGCCTGTCGGCTCAGGTTGAGCCCACGCCGAGACGTGAGACGACCGCAGATCTCGAACAACGTCTGGCCGTCCCGTTCGACCAGCTCGTCGAGGATTGCTCGCCTCGTCGAGTCATCGAGTGCATGGAACACGTCGGCCACACCTGACAATAGGCAAGTCGCTACTTGCATGTCAATGGTGGCCGCCGCGCTCGCCATTGCTCCCCGAGCCGCAAGAGCGACCCCCCACCGCTCCCTGCGGTGTCCACCCCTTGCCCCCTGAGGTGCGAGGAGCGCGAGCGACGAGCCTCGAAGGGCTGGTGAGGCGCCTCGCGATGCCCTTCGTGGTTCGTCGCTATCGCTCCTCACACCTCAGGGAGCAAAGGGAGGCGGGAGCAGGGGACGGCAGCTGCCTGACGCTAGTGAGCAGCACTCCCGAGGTACGCCTCCTCGATCCTCCCGATGTCACCGGCAAGCGACGCCGCGGAGTCCGTCAGAGCGATTTCGCCGTGGACCAGCACGATCGCCCGATCCGCGATGCCGAGCGCCAACCGAACATGCTGTTCGACGAGAACCACCGCGGTGCCCTCGGTGTCGGCGACATCCCGCAGGACGGGCAGGATCGATTCGACAACGATGGGTGCGAGTCCCATGCTCAGTTCGTCGATCAGCAGCACTCTCGGCTGCTGCAACAGCGCACGCCCGATCGCGAGCATCTGCTGCTCTCCCCCAGACAGCTCGCCCGCGGCGACCTTGAGTCGGTCTCTGAGAGCCGGGAAGTGGTCGAGCACCCGGTCGACGGCGTCGGTCCGAGCCGCCCCGCGTCGTCGAATGGCCAGCTGGAGGTTCTGTCGGGTCGTGAGTTGCTTGAACAGCGACCGGTCGTCCGGAACCAGGACGAGTCCGGCACGCACGGCCGCACGCGCATCCCCTGACCGAACTGCGTGACCGCCGACGCTAACCTCGCCGTCGAGTCGCGGCAGAAGACCGGCAACGGTGGTGAGCAGCGTCGTCTTTCCGGCCCCGTTCGGTCCGAGCAAAGCGACGATCTCCCCTGCTTCGACGGACAGATCGAGGCCGTGGACGCAGGCTTTGCCGCGCGAGTACCCGGCGTCGAGGCCACGGCATTCGAGGACCGTCACGGCGTCATCTCCTTGGTCGTCGAATGTGTCTCGGAGACAGCGCTGTCCGGTGGCGAAGAATCCTCGGACCCCGCCACCGCCGACGAGGGCGTACCGAGGTAGGCGTTGACGACGGCCGGGGATCGTCGGATCTCGTCCGGGGTGCCCTCGGCGATGACGGATCCGAGATCCAGGACGATGACCCGATCACACACAGGCTGAGGACGAGGTCCATGTCGTGGTCGACGAGAACCATCGAGACCCCGTGCGCCCGGGCCGCCCGCAACCTCTCCCCCAGCCAACGGCTCTCGGTGCTGTCGAGTCCGGCTGCCGGCTCGTCGAGCAGCGCAACCTCGGGCTGACCGGCGAGTACGCGAGCCACCGCGACGAGCTGACGCTGACCTTGCGAGAGGTCCGCTGCCACAACATCACTGAGGTGGCTGATCTCCAGCATCCGCAGGACGTTGCGGACGTTCTCGGCGGTATCCCCCGGCGCCCGGCGCGCGGCGATCGCCAGGTTCTCGGCGACCGACAGCTCACCGTAGAGCTCGATGTCCTGGAAAGTTCGGCCGAGCCCAGCGCGGCTGCGTCGATGTGGTGCAAGGCCGTTGAGGGTCGTGCCGCCGAGAGTCACCGTTCCGGACGCGGTCGCGAATCCGCTGATGGCGTCGATCAGAGTCGTCTTGCCGGCGCCGTTGGGTCCGATGAGGCCGACGATCTCGCCGGAGCGGAGGTCGAAGCTGACGCCATCGACGGCGGTCACCGCCCCGTAGCGCACCGTGACGTCGCGAGCCGAGAGCAGAACCTTGCCACTGGGCGGTGTGACCGGCGGAGTCGGCGCGGCCTGAGCGTCGTCGTGAGCCGATTGTGGTGCACGACGTCGAGCCGGCATCGGGATCTTGTGCAGATACCCGATCACGCCGTCGGGACTCGTGACGACGGTGAGCACCAGCAGGACTCCGCTGACCAGCATGTAGTAGTCGCCGAACGACGCGTACTTGTCCGCAGCGAAGTACATCAGCCCACCAGGCGCGATGATGCCGGCGAGGACGGCTCCGGAGATCGAGGTGACGCCGGCGATGTAGAAGACCGCGAAGAGTCCGATCCCGGCGAAGACGGCGTAGCTCCCTGCGGTCGCGAGGGTCTGCTGGTACGCCAGCAGCGATCCGCCCAGTCCGGCGAGGAACGATGCGATCGCGAAGGCGATGAGTTTGGTTGCGCCGACGTTGATCCCGGCCGCGGCTGCGGACCGTTCGTTGGCGCGCACGGCCAGCATCGACGCGCCGAGTCCGCTGCGACGGAGAATTGCCACCGCGTACGCCACCAGGGTCAGCACCACGAGGCACAGGATGCCGAAGGCGATCCGCGGATATCCCTCACCCGCACCAATTCCCAGATCGATGCCGAAGATCGACGGGGATTCGACAGGCGCACCCTGCAATCCGCCGTTGAGCGACGGGTTGCGGAACCAGAACGCCTCGCAGAACACGGCGAGAGCGAGCGTCGCGACCATGAGCGGTAACCCGCGCACCCGAAGAGCGGGCAGGCCGACGATGACGCCGGTGACCATCGCCGCGCAGGCGGCGAGCAGCGGGGCGAGCGGGAACGGGATGTTGAGGTCGTCGGTCAGTCGGCTGAGCGCGTAGGCGCCGACGCCGGCGAGCGTCAGTTGCGCCAGCGACACCTGGCCCGCGTACCCGGTGACGACGACCTGGGACAGCGCGATGATGGCGTAAATCATCGTGGCGATCACGGCGAGCCGGAGACTGCCGGAGGTGGTGACGAGTGCCAGTACCGCAACGACGACACCGACGATCCCCGGTATCACCAGACGGTTCGGACGCGGTGACCGGCCGAGGTCGTTGCGCGTGACCGCGCCACGGCCCGGCAAAGGACGCCCGCGGATGAGGAGGAAGCCGATGATGAGGATCAGCGGGACCGCTTCGGCGACACCGGCGTCGGGCATCCAGTCCCAGGTGGTCTGGAGTTTGGTGGCCTCGGACTGCAGCATGCCGATGACAAGCCCGGCGCCGACCGTGATCGATATCGCGGTGAAGTTGCCGACCAGCGCCGCGGCGAGGGCCGGCACGATGAACATCGTGTAGGCCACGGGATTGAGTGGAACGATCGGGGCGATGAGCACGCCGCCTAGACCGGCAGTTGCCGACGACAACGCCCAGTTGGCGACCGCGATCCGGTCCGGTGAGAGGCCGGTGACCAGGGCGCCCTTCTCGGATTCGGCGGCGGCCTCCGTCGCCACGCCGAAGCGGGTGTAGCGCAGCACGAGTCCCGCGCAGATCGCGAGTCCGACGATGACCACGGCCAGCATCAGACGGTCCGTCGGAACTGCGCTGGATCCGATCGTAAATGTGTCGATCTTGAAGATGGGTCCGACGCTGGGCGCGTTCTCGCCGACCCGCAGCGCGATGAGCGCCTGGATGACGAGCATCAGGCCGATCGCAGCGACCGCCTTGGCCAGCGCCGGGGCGGCCCGCATCGGGCGGAACACCAGTAGGTACAGGATGACGCCGAGGATCGCGGCGACGACCACGGAGATGAGCAGTGCCGCAGCGACTCCCAGCTCGGACCCGAGCGAGATCGTCGCCGGGAAACCGGGGATGGGGTTGAGGAGTTCTCCCTGGCGCAGAAAGGCGTAGGTGTAGGCGGCGTACAGCGCCACCGCGCCGGTGGCGAAGTTGACGACGCCGGAACTCTTGAACGTCATCACCAACGCGAGGCCGAGTGCGGCGAAGACGGCCCCGTTGCCGAGGCCGAGGACCAGGAAGGCGAGATGGTCGGTCATGGAACTCCCACTGGGAAGTGCGGGGATCGGGGGCCGCGCGGACGCGACCCCCGATCTGTGAAGGAACTAGTTGTTGGTGACGACGGTGTTCTCGAGCTTGGCGTCGGCGGTCACGTCACTGACCAGGATCGCCTTGCTGCACAGCGACGTCAGCGGCGGGAAGGCCTGACCGTTGCAGGTGAAGGTGATGCCGGGTGCGGCCGGGAGCGGGACGTCCTTGGCCTGTGACAGTGCCGTGGTGAACGTCTGGGCGTCGACGGCGCCCTCGAGGCCGTTCAGCTCGCCGAGTGCGGTCATCACCTGGTAGCCGATGTAGGCGAGGCCGGCCGGATCGGTGTCGGGCGCGTATTGCGCCATGACGCTGCGGTATTGGGTGACGCTCGGGTCGTCGGAACTGAGGTTGACCGTGGTGAACGCCTTGGCGCCGGAGACCGCGTCGTTGCCGACGGCGTCGAGGACGGGCTTGTCGAGGCAGCTGGCGATGAGGTACTTCGAAGCGTCGGGGGCGACGGTCTGCAGCGTCTTGAGGACCGAGATGCACTGGCGGGTGTCGCCGAGGATGCTGACCGCATCCGGGTTGTCGGCGAGACCCGCGGTGATCTGCGGTGTCAGGTCGGCGGCGCCGACCGGCACGGTGACGACGTTCAGCGCGACGCCGGCACGCTGGAACATCGGATCGCCCAGTGCTTTCACCGACGCGGCCGCGTCACCGGAGTCACCGATGATCAGGGTGACCTTCTTGAGTCCGTCCTTGGCGGCGGTCGCGGCCTGTCCCGCGAGGACCGCCACGATGCCGCCGGAGAGCATGAACGAGCCGGGGGTCGCCATCTCCGCTTGTGACACCGGAGCCTGTGCGACGAACGGGATCTTGGCGCCGGCGATGATCGGCAGCATGACCGCACCCTGCGCGCCCAGCG
Organism: Gordonia hongkongensis; assembly: GCF_023078355.1. Taxonomy (NCBI): domain Bacteria; kingdom Bacillati; phylum Actinomycetota; class Actinomycetes; order Mycobacteriales; family Gordoniaceae; genus Gordonia; species Gordonia hongkongensis. The sequence continues at coordinate 2,750,169 of NZ_CP095552.1, read as the reverse complement.
GCGAGACCACGACCGAAACCTGCTGCTCCACCATCTGATTCGCGCACTTGGTGGCCGAGGCGGGTTCTTCCTGCTGCTTGCACACGACCAGTTCGATCTGGTGACCGCCGATGCCGCCGCCGTTGTTGTTCAGGTATTCGACGGCGGCTTCGCTGCCCTCGCGCACCATCGGCGTCGTCACCGCACCGCCCTCGGGGACGATCAGGCCGACCTTGACCGGGTCGCCGGTGGCCGGGTTGCTGGGGAGCTGGCTGGTCTCGCCGGCGGTGGAGCTCTCCGAGCTGTCGTCGGCGCAGGCCGTCAGCGCTCCGAGCGCGAGCACCCCGGAACAGCCGATCACCGTCGCGGTCCGAAGCACACGCCTGAGTGCACTGGGTGATTTCATGCGATCCCCTTCGATCGTGATTCGACAAGTCGCCGCCCCGCTGCGGAGACGGACGAAATGTCGGATTTGCTGACTCGGTGGCGACTGTAACCCGCAGGTCGCAGTCGTCGGTCGGATTCGAAATATTCTGTCCTGCAATGAGTCTCGGCTCGGTTGACGGCCGGTGCGTATGGCAGCACAAGTCGTCGGTCCGGCGCCGGAAGATCCCCCCGCGGTCGACTCGCGTGACGTCGTCTGATGGATCGACGACCTCACACTGGACTCAGAGGAAAAAGTTAGACGCCCATCCAAACTTTGGGGGCGGAATGCAAGAATTGGTTGGTCGGGGTCGCCCCGCCCGTACGGAAGGCACCACATTGACCGAAGCTCCGGCCATGGGCCGGCGGGAACGCAACAAGCAACAGACGCGCGAACGCCTGCTGATCGCTGCGCGCGAACTGCTCGCCTCCGAGGGGAGCGCCGCGACGGTCGAGTCGATCGCCGAGCGTGCCGAGGTGTCGCGGGCGACGTTCTTCAACTACTTCCCGAGCAAGGACGACCTGCTCACCGATCTGTACGCCCAGCTGATGGGGACGTTCTCGCACGTCGTCGACGCGATGCTCGAGAAGCCGCTGAGTACGTACGAGCGCGTGGTGGGTGTGTTCGTCGACTTCGCTCGTTCGTCGGTCGCCGACCCGGACTACATGCGGACGGTGACAAGCGAGATCGAACGGATTTCGTCGATGTCGGGGACGCTCGGTGAACGCAGCCACGTGTTCACGTCGGAGGTGCTGCGGCTCATCGAGCGCGGCGTCGAACAGCAGGATGTGCGGACCGATCATCCGCCGGAGTTCCTCGCCCAGATGGTTGCGGCGATCTACGTGTCGAGCATGCGTTACTGGCAGATCGATCCCGGCTTCGAGGTGAGCGAGAGCTTCGAGCGCGCCGGCCGCTACGCCGCGGAGTCGCTGCTGCCGCGGTAGCGCTAGTCAATCTTGGTCGTCGGGTCGCGCGACCTCGGTCTCCCACCGCTCGCGCCGCTCGTCATCGGTCTGCTCCCACCACGGGGTCCCGCGCTCCCCCAGCGCGACCTTCGCCGCCTGGACGCCCTGGCGAGACCCAGGTGCGCCCTTCGTCCGTTTCACGTCCCGACGCCACGCCATGAGGATCGACTGCAATTCGGATCGGCGCTCGTCCGGGATCAGCGGATCCGTCGCCCGCCACTTGCGGCCGTTCACGATGATGTGGTGGCCGTCGGGCGTGTGTTCGGGCTCGGGCATGGATTCCACGGTGCCACGCCGTTTCGACGACCCCTGTGACCGGGATCTCGTTGGGAGTCTCACCTGCGGCTTCGTTGGCGCTTCGGGCTGACTCTCAGTGTCTACTTATGTCCGGGAAGGTAACTTTGCCGTGTCCTTGCCGATACCGAACTGTTACCCAATCTGAGATGGACAATGCTTTGCCTCTTCACCGACTGAACGCCGACTCTTCGACGCGCCCCGCCACCCGCGCCCTGCTCGACTCGACGTCGAGCACCCGGTGCCCTGGCCGCCATCGTGCCACCTCGCGCTCCACCACCCGCACGGCCCTGCGAACGGGTGCGTTCGCCGCGTTCGTCGGTGCGGTCGGCCTGAGTGCCGGCACCGCCGCGCAGGCAGCGGCGCAGCCTGCTCCCCGCCTGCGCCGAAGATCGCGCTTCCGGAGAACGTCAAGCTCCCGGCCGGCGTGGTCCTGCCGCCTGAACTCGACAAATTCGCTCGCGACGTTCTGCCCCCGTCGGTATTCGAGCCCGGTAACCCGGGTCTGCCCGGCATCAAGAGCGCGGTGAAGCCGGTCAGCGGCACCGTGACCTCGGGCTACGGCCCGCGCTGGGGCACCCACCACAACGGAGTCGACATCGCCAACAAGATCGGAACGCCCATCTACGCCGTGACCGACGGCGTCGTCCTCGAGTCCGGCCCGGCTTCCGGCTTCGGCCAGTGGGTCCGCGTGAAGCAGGACGACGGCACCGTCGGCGTCTTCGGACACGTCAACGAGAGCTTCGTCCACCCCGGCCAGCATGTGCGCGCCGGCCAGAAGATCGCGACCGTCGGCAACCGCGGCCAGTCCACCGGCCCCCACCTGCACTACGAGGTCTGGGACGCCAACGGCACCAAAATCAACCCCCAGGCCTGGCTCAACAAGCGTGGCGTTCACCCGTGACGGACGCTCGTCTGGTCTGACCAACGATCCCACCGGCTTTGTCGGTGGGATCGTTGTCTGCCTCCTGTCTGCCGACGAGAAGGTCAGCCGAATAGCCTACGAATCTCGGCTCGTACTTGATCGATATTCGTGTAGGGGGTCTCCCCTCCCATCTCATAGAGCGATAGCAGGAAAACGAGCTCCTCGTATTCCTCCACTTCGTCCAAATCCCGCTTCAGAAGTTCCGCCTCCAGGTTTGCGACTGCTCGCGGATTCTCCGGGTCTTGCATGACGTCGCTCATCGCTCGTGTCAGCCCAGGATCGCGAGAAAGCTTGTCGTCGATGCGATCACCCCTTCGGTGCCATAACGGTCACAATGTGTTGTGGACCTGTTCCGCTCACAACTACGTATGCCCTGCCCTGGAACACTTTCACGGTGTCATTGTCAGGCCTGTAGGTGAGCCTCGTTGGGTTGTCGAGAATGTCATCGACCCGCTCGAGGGAAACCGGCGGACGCCCGCCGCCTCCATTGGCGATCCGGTCGGCAGCATGAGCGGTGATGGTGCGCCCGGCGGGTGTCTGAGGATAACCCTCACGAAGCTGCTGTTCTAGGATATTTCGCGCCGCTGCCTGTGGGTCGTACCGAACCACTTCTGAACTGCACGCTCCCGTCGGCGCAAGGCCGAAGGGATCCGCCCAGACCGACGGATTGTCGGGATAGGCATGGGGATTTGGCGCAGGCGCCAGTCCCAGCGGATCGGGGCTCACATAACGACCGGACCTGGCGTCGTAGTAGCGATAACGGTTGTAGTGAAGCCCGCTCTCGGTGTCGAAATACTGACCAGGAAACGCCCACGGCGTCGTAGAGCCAACCCACGTGCTTTCGCCGTACAGCGTTCTCGCGGCCTGCCCGGCGACACGACCCGTAAGCGGGTCGATGAGCGCTGTCGGTGTCGCGATCTGATCAGTGACGATCGCGAAGAACTCTCGATCGATTTCGGTTTGGGTCCACTCGACCGGCCTGGACGGCGCGAACGTAGGTGACCCGAGGTTGAGGCTCACGTCCGTGTCGGGTGCGCTGTTCCTTGAGTCAGCACTGTCCGACGCCACTATCGTTTCTGTACTGCGTGTCTGCGCCAGAGGTGTGTACGCGTAGGGCGCGAACGTCCAGGTAGTCGCCGTTAGGCCCGCGTTGGTTCCGGCGTCCGGTGCATCCGGCACTGACTCTGTCTGTTCAACCAGCTGTTCGCCGTGCCAGTGGAACCGAGTGACTGCCCCGGTTGCCGTGTTGGTCTTGCTGAGGCGACGCCCGAGGTGGTCGTAGGTGTACGTCCACGTCGTCCCGTCGGGAGTGATCACGCTGCGTAGCCGATTGTGCGCGTCCCAGACGTAATGCCACACATCGGGTTTGCGCGACAATCGCCTGCGACTCATCGTGGTGAGGCGCCGCGGGATCGTACCGGTACGACGTCCGGCCGTCGTCGACGAGCAGGGTGCCGGAGTATCGCCAGCGGGGACCCTTCGAGGCTCGGCTAGCGCCTCGCACCTCAGGGAACGGAGGTCGGCCGGTGTCTTGCGCATCCGGAGGCGCGGTCCTTGAGAACCCGTAATCGGTGATGTTGCCGGTCGCGTCGTAGGTCAGCTTCTCCGAGCTAGAGACACCGACCGCCGCAGTAATCCGTCCAAGTACATCGACCTCGTAGTCGGTCCGACCGCTATCAGCGAGCGTCGTCGTCGAAGCGGTCAGGATGCCGTCGGCGCGGTAGGTGTACTCGGCTCGTGCGACGGTGCGTTCCGGTCTCCCGCCGGCCGATCCACTCGAACCGAGGTTCAGCGTTGCCGGATTGGCAGAGACCGTCGCAACCGACCGACCCACCAACCGACCGACCGGATCCCACGACGAATCGATGGCCGTGCCCTCGAAGCGTCGACGCTGCTCACGACCGGACGCGTCGGTAGTGATGTCGCAGGTACGACCCGCCGTCGAAATGAAGTCGAGCACGCCGCGCGGGTCGTAGCCGTAGCGCGTGTGCACTGCGGTCGGCGTCGTCACCGATGCCGAACGGCCCGCGCCCGTCCAACCAGACTCGATCACCCAGTCCGCGGATCCGTCGTTCACGCCGGTCAATAGCGGCATTCCTGCCGCCGTATACGTCGAGTGCCACCGCCCGAACGCGCCGACGACACTCTCCGGCCGCCCGGCGAGGTCGTAGCTGTACTCAGTGACCTCCCCGTCGAAGTCGGGGTTGAGCGGGTCCGAACTGCGTTCAGCGACAACACGACCGGCGGCGTCGTACTCGAACGCTACAGTCTGCCCGGCCGCGTTCGTCCGCGTAGCGAGCCGTCCGCCCGCGTCGTAGGTGTAGGTCGTTGTCGCGTTGTTGAAGTCGATCTCGGACTGCAACGACCCGTCCGCGCTGTACGAATAACTCCACACCAGACCGTCGGGGTTGGTGACCGCGACGAGCCGGCGTGCGGTGTCGTAGGTGAACTCCGTCCGCGAGCCATCGGCGTCGACTCGCGCGACCGGCAGGTCGTAGTGGCCGTATGCCCAACGAGTGGTCGCGCCGACGGGATCGACGTAGGCGACGCAATTGCCCTCGCCGTCGTACTCCCACCGCGACTGGCCATCATCGGGAGCGACGAGACTGGTCCGATTCCCCATCGCGTCGTACCCGACGGTGATTCTGGCGCCCTCGGCGTCGACGACCTCGACCGGCCGCCCGAACGCATCAAATCTGATCCGCGTCGTGTTGCCGAGCATGTCGACGATCTCGGTGGGGAGTCCGGCCGCGTTGTTGCGGTAGCGAACCATCACGCCGTCGGGGTCCGTGAGCGACGTCAGTGCGCCGTGTTCGTCGTAGGTGTACGACGTGACCGCGCCGGCGTTGTCGGTCACCGTCAGCGGACTTCCATTGTCGGTGTAAGCGATTCGCGTGGTGACCGGACCCGGTTCGACGATTCGGTCCGGCCGTCCTGGACCCGCGTAACTCACTTCCGTCGCTGCACCGTCGGGTCCGACGATTCGCTCGACATCACCGAAAGCGTTGTAGTGCAGCCGTGTCGAGAGTCCATCTGCACCGGTGAGCACCATCGGTTGTCGACTGTCGTTGTAGTCGATCCGGGTGATCCGACCCAGCGCGTCGATCTCCTGCCGCACCCGATTGTCGGCATCGATGCCGTACAGCGTCGTCGCGCCGACGGCGTCGGTGTAGGTCGTCATCGACCCGGGGCCTGCCGTCCGGAGCTGGTAGTCGAACCGCCCGGACCACACTCCGTTCATGCCGGACTGGATGGTCACACGGCCGAGGTCGTCGTACCGGTTCCAGTACTCCATCCCGATCGAGTCACGCCACCAAGTCATCCGCCCGGCCTCGTCGTAGCCGAAACGCGTTGTCGCACCGACAGCGTTGGTCGACGCTGCGAGATGTCCGCGGTGGTAGCTGAAGGTGCACAGCTGCTGGTCGGCCGGAACGCCGTCCACCCCGGCAACCAGGCGGTAGCCGAGGATTCGAGCGCCGTCGCACTGCACCTCTATGCGGTAGCCGGCGGAATGCTCGACCGCCGAGGGTCTTCCATGCTCGTCGAAGACGAAACGGATTCGGTTGTGATGCCGGTCGGTCATGGCGGAGACGGCGATGCTCCCGGCCGTGACGTCGACGCCGTCCAGTTCTGGGATCGGGATGAAGAACCAGCTGACGAGCGTGCGGACATGGGTCAGCTGGTAGCCATCCGTCGCCGTTGCTCGCAGCTCCCAGTCGGTGTCGTTCACGCTCCGCGACACGGAGTCAACCTGCGGTTTAGGGAAATTCGTCATCGTGCCGTCGGCGTCGACGATGGTCACCAGGTCGTCGGAGACGATGGCGCGGGCGTCGAAGGTGGACGGTGTGGTCGGTCCGAGCCATCGACCCCACCGATAGCGCGAGCGATGCCGGTGCGTGAGCCGCAAGGGCAGGACCCCAGGTAGGTCGACGTCGGTCAGCGGAAGGAAGTACTCGCCGGTCGCAACGTTGACGGGTTCGCCGTTGCTGCGACACTGCTCGGGCGCCTCATTGCCCTCGCTGGTGTCGGCACGTTCCGTCGAGCCCGAGTCGGTGCGTTCGGGGTGAGCGGGGTCGATCGGTTCGCCGGTGTCGTTGTCCGGGGCGGGGTTGTCGACGTCCGGGTTGTCGCCGTCGGGTCGACTACCTGGGACGGGGTCGCGCGGCGACGACGGTGCATCGGGGCTCGCCGGACGTGGGCTGGCCGGTGACGGGCGTTCCGGTGTGAACGGGCGGTCGGGAATGACTGTCGGCGGGATCGGACGGTCGTCGAGCGGGGTGCGCGGCGGGTTGGGTGTGGTGTCCGGCGTGTTCCGCACGGTGGGTTCGGGCACGTGATGGGTGTTCGACGGAACCGGACGGCCGCGGTCCAGGTCGCGCGGTGTCGTCGATTCCGGTGTGGTGCGCGCAGGCGGCGTGCGGTCCGGGGTGTGATCGGGTGCGCGCGGAGGCGTGGCAGGAGCATCCGCACGCGCCGGGGCGACGGGACCAGCCGGCGTCGGAGCGGGTTTCGATTGCGCGGGATCGGGTGTGGCATGTGGCGTCGATACCGGAGAGTGGCCGGCGACCGGTGCTACGGGTCCCGTTGCGGGCGTGTCGGCGTGGTCAGGCGTGCGCGTCGGGGTCTCGACGACGTCGGGTCGAGTTGTCGGCGCGTCGGGATGAATCGAGGCCGGTGTGGGGCGTGGACCAGGCGCGTCTGGGTCGGGTCGCGTGTGAGGTGTTGTGGGACTTGCTGGTTCGTCGGCTTTAGGCGGGTGCCCGCCGGTCGGCTCGTCGTGCCGGGTCGGGTTCCGGTCGACGACGGGCTCGTCGGGCTTGGGCGCCGACGGTTCATTGTGCGTCGGGTTCGGCGCGCCATCGCGGTCGACGGCGTTGTGTCCGGGAGTTGACTGGCCGGGTGAATGGTCGGCACCGGGTGCGGCTGCGGGAGTGGTGGTGTCGCCGCGGTTGGGTCCGGGCGGGTCGTCGTCGCCCAGGTTTCGTGGTCCAGATGGATTGTCTGCGGGTCCCGGCGTAGGAGATCCTGGCCCGTCGGAAACGGGCGAGGGAGTGGTCTCGGGATTCGGAGTGGGCGCGGGGGTCTCGGGACCGGGTGTGTGCGAGCCGGGGCCGTCAACAGGTCCGCTGGCGACGGGCTGGTCCGGGGACGCTGCGTCTGGGCGTGGCGCAGGCGGTTCAGGCGCTCCCCCGCTGGGCGGAGTGTCGACGGCGCCCGGCGAAGGCGCGCCGGCGTCGGGGGTGGGCGCCGGATTCGGTGAGCCGGCGGGCGCCGGTGACTCGACAGCTGGAGCGTCCGGCGCGGGACCGTCAGCTCTGGGGACCGGAGGCGCGTTGTGGTCGACAGCGAGGTCGGGACCTTGTCGTCCAGGCAGGTCGGCACTGGGGCTGGCGCCAGGCGTGTCTGGCGACGATCCGTGTGGCGCGGGCGTCGGGTGTGGTGACGCGGGCGGGGCGCCTGGGTGACGTGGTGTCGGGTTGATGTGTGGAGTTGGTGGCGTCGACGGGATGTTGCGACCGGCCTTCATGAAGCCGGTCAACATACCGCCGCCCTTTGGACCCGGGGCAATCATCATGGCCGTGTTGCCGATGACGTTGCCGAGTGCCTGGGACGGATCGGTCGACCATCCGGATCCGGCGAAGTTCCGGACGAACTCGTCGGGATGGGCGACCTGGTGCACGATCCCGGTGACCATGGTCGCCGAGTTGCGCATGTAGTTGTGGGGATTGGCAACGTTGTACGGGTTCTGCGGGAGCATCGTGTTCAGCCCCCTCACCACCTCGGTGACCGACCCGATGAGACCTGCCTCGAAGTGGTTGAAGCCGGTGACGGCGGCGGTCCCGACATCGGTAGCGGTCATGCGCGCCTGATCGAACGCGGACGGCATCGGCGGTGCCATGTTCGTGGCGCCGCTCAGTTCGGCCTTGACGCCCGGGGCCGACGAGTTGCGGTGGTCGCGGCCGACTTTGAGGACTCGCTCCGCCTCGGCCTTGTATCCGGGCCAGGGATCGGGTCCGGGATGGGTGGGCGGGGTGTCGCGTCGATCGTTCTTGTAGTCGTCGAGTTCGTCGTTGTAGATGTTGGCCTTGGTGACCCATTCGTCCCGTTTGCGCTCGCCCTCTTCCCAGATGCGCACGGCCTCGGCGGCTTTCTGCTGCGCAAAGGTAACGACGCCGGCCCAACCTGTGAGTGCGGCAGCGGCTTTAGCCGCGGCGTCGCTGGCGGCGAACCATGGTGGAACTTGGCGGCCGATCGCATCGGCAAACTCTTGTGCGCCGTCGCCCGACCAGTGATCCACCGAAATGGCGCGCAAGCCCTCGCCGGCGGTGACGAAGTTCCCGGCGAAACCCGTGAACTTCTCAGCGAGCGAGGTGATACCGGCCGGATCACCAAGGATCAACTCCCTGGGGTCTTTGGTCTCGCCCAGATTCTTCTCGTCGGGCATGGCGCCCAGCGAGTTGGCGACGCCGTCACCGAAGTCCTCGACGTTGGTGGCGATGCTGTCGAGGCCGACGGCGCGCAAACCGCCGCCGAGGAGCTCCGTGGCGCCGTCGATGAGTCCGCCGACGACCTCCTTGCCGCCTTCGAGGGCGTCGAACAGCCCCACTTACTTCGTCTCCGGCGTGCCGGTTGGTTCGCTCTCGGCGGTGCTCGGTGAGTCGGCGGTGAATCCGTCACGCTCGAAGCCGTCGATCGTGTCGGTAACGAGCGACGACGGATCGACCTGGTGGCGTGCGATGGTCTCGAGGTCCTCGACCATCGTCCCTCGGAGTTGTTCACCGAGTTCTTGGTGCTTTTTCATCTCTTCCGGCGTCAGGGCCCACTGAGGGTCGATGATGGCGTTCTTGTTGTGCTCCCACAGATCGCCCCACGACATTCCTTTGATCTCGTCTGGGGTGAGGCTCGGGGTCGCCGAACACGTCCATCGCATAGTTCTTGAGCTGGTCACCCGCCCACTTCTCTTCGCGCTCGTAGTGGCTGGCACCGAGCCCGAGTCCTCTCGATAACTCAGCCGCCCCGGTCACCAAGGCTCGAACACCCCACTCCCAGCGGTCGCAGTACTCCTCGAGGCCGCTCTTCGGATCGGCATGTCCGATGGTTCGACCGTCGAGGTCGAGATCCCCGTATCCGCGACCGAGCGCGGCACTGTAGTCCGAGCCGACGCCGGTGTCGGCGAGTCCGTCGATCACGCCGTTGATGCCGGCACTGGCTTTGTCGAGGGCCGAGGGCTCAACGTGCAGGTTTTCAGTCATCGGACTACCTCGCCCTCGTCGTCGTAGTAGCAGTGCGGTGTCAGCTCGCGGGATGGCGGGAACGAGATCGTCGACGGTGTCGCGGGATCGACCACGAGGCCGGTGGGTTCGGGGGCTTGGTCGAGGACTCGGTCGATCAGCGCATGACCGGGAACGTCGAGGTAGCGGACCTCGTCCAGGTCGCGGTCGGTGAGCTCGGCGAAGTCACGCAGGCGTTCCGGCGTCGTGAACGCCAGCATCCACGGGATACCGGCCTCCACCAGCGTGAACAGGCGTCCGCGGTGGTCGAGAGGAACGGCGAGGGTGGCATCGCGGAGGGCATCGTAGAGCCGAGGTGGATCGCCGAAACCGGACAAATACGCCCGCACCTCATCGACATATGTCGTCATCACCGGACTCCCCCGCAGTCATCACCGTGTGCCGGTTGATGCTAGATCATGAAGCTGAAGTTCTCGCGGTGGTGTCCACAGGTCGGCTGAACCCGTATTCGCGGTGACACGCCAGGTTGCGTGCCGTCCCATTTCCGCCCGGCGAAGACTCCGGAATGTCGTTTCTGCTTCAAGCCCCCGTGCTGGGTGGAATCAGAATCCGCCACTACGCACATGTCGCGAGTTCGTCCACAACTCGGCGGCCCCCGTCACAATGACCCCGCGTCGTACTAGTCTGTTCGACGAGTCGGCCCCAGCACGGGTCCGTCACCGGGAGGGGGACCCATGAGCACGCCATTCGCCGACGACTCACTGCTGCCCCAGGCCGTCCCGGAAATGCCGGTCAGCCCGCACGGTCGCGCAACGGTACTGCGATCTGAGCGCGCTGATTGGGAGCGAAGGGCTGCTGCGGCGAATTCAGCGGCATCGCAGCTAGCGGAGGCGGCGAGATCCCTGGATCCCGCCGCTCGAGCAAATTGGTTCGGCGACTGCGTCGAGGGTCGTTCTTTTCACGAAGCCTTAAGAGGGTCGCTTGAGCGCCTGTCAGAGACTCTCACTGAGCAAGTGAACCGAACAATCAGCCTAAGTGAGCAGTGCCGACTGGCGGCCGACAGGATCGAGGGTGTTGATAACGAGGGTGCGGTAGGCCTTGGTGCGTGACATCGCGAGGGCTGTAGGTCGCTTCTCGATTTGTGTCGTTGCGGCCAGCCTGGCCAGTGGATGCTCTACCAATGGCGATCCGGCAGCCATCACATCGTCACCTAGTTCTTCGACTCCGATACAGACCATTCGGCAGACGGACGATGCAGGACTGAGGCTTCCGTTCGATACCGACTTCCCAAATCGCTGGAGTATCAACAACGATGGAAGTCCATATGAGCCGTGCACTCAAGTACCGACGGAAGTGCTCCGCAACTTTGGCCTTAACCCATCATCTGTCAGTGACGCTGCTGCGTCTGACTTCCAGACAGCTCGCGGTTGTGAATGGACTTTTGTCGACGATAACCTGTCAGCTATCTCGCAGTACGTCGGCGACATTGTGCACCCACAGGATGGGTTGGACGGACATAAGGCCCTGAACAGCTCAGGAACGGAATGGTTTTCAGATCTGGTAATGCAGGGCCGTAGAGTACTTGTTGGTTCGATAGCACCGTCCGACTGCGCAGTCTATGTGCGTTCCGGAGATGCAGTCGTAGTCACATCAGTTATCAAGTTTGGCGGCGACGCCCCCTCTACGGCTCAGATTTGTCGCGAGGCTGCAGACTTCTTGAAGAGTACGATCAGCCGGATCCCGGAGTAGATTTCCAAACCTGTTTATGGGCAATTGATCAACGACGTGGGTGTGATCGGACCCGAAGTGCAAAGCTAGCCTGCGCGATCACGCGTGCACACTTTGCCTTCCGTAGCCCGAGGATCTCGTGTCTGTTCAGTAGGAGTGGGTTCTGTCCCCCGTTCAGACGAACTGCGATTGTGTCCGCCTTGTCCGCTACATTCGTTTGGTCACCACGCAGATGGAGGTTTGATGGCCAAGGAGCTCGTAGAGGTGCCGGTGTGGACGCTGGCAACGGATGAGGCGGACATCCCCGCTGTTCTGAGCGACACAGCGCTAACTCCTGATCGACTCGCGGGGCTTCGACGCGCGCTCGCCGAGTTAAGCGAGACGCCCCTGACGACGCTGGAGGCTCATACGGCACCCGAGTCCCTCGATCGGTCGAAGGGTATCCACCTGCACGGTGTGAGTCCGTTGGCGCAGCAGCTCTCACAGCTTGTAAAGAACACGCCGCAGGTCTTCACCGACGGTGGCGAAACGCTCTACCGAATGCAGGTACCGGCAAAGTTTGCGGCACAGGTCGCAGGCGGGATGGTTAAGCCGATGGCGGCGTCGACTGCTTCGGGCGGAGTGCACACTGCGCTGACCAACGGATCAAAGATCGTGGGTCAAGCAACGATGGTTCCTGTGACCGCGGGAAAGGCAGCCGCTGCCGGTGCCGGCGCCGCGGCACTGACTGTCGCGGCGCCCTTGGTCCTGATGGCCGTGGCCGTTGGCGTAAGCGCACACGCCGACCAGCAGCGTCAGAAAACCCTCGAGAGGATCACTGAACTACTCGAGAAGCTTGTTGCTGACAACCTGGAGTCCGAACAGCACGCGCTGGAGGCATGCCGGGGTGCTATTCAGAAGGCGACCTCCATCGTCCTGGACGAGGGGCGAATAGGGGTGTCCCTGGGACTTGACTCCGCAGTGTTTGCGATCGACAGCGCCGTGTCCAAAGCGTCGTCCCGAATCGTTAAGTGGGAGAAGGCACTGCAGACGTTCGACAGCGACAAGGTCGAACTCAACAAACTAGTCGGGGCGATCCCGGGTGTAGAGGCCGAAGGCAGCGAGTTCTACGTGCACGTCCAGCTAGCCCGGCTTGCTATCGCGATGAAGAGGCGAGTCATCGTGCTGCAAGCGGTTGAGCACGCGCAACTGTCGGAAGGGAACCCGTTCGAACGCTTCGCTGCGGTGCTGCATAAGGAGCAACAAGATATCGAAGCAATCGATCGCCGCCTTGACGGCGTCTTGCTTCGCCTGTCAGCGCTGCAACTTGACCGGTCTCACGGCATCCGCGACATCATGTTCTCCTCCGGCGAGGTGGACAAACTGCTGAACACAACGCGTCGACTGCGCGATCTCGGGCAGGCGGTGCAGATTGCCGGACGGCAGTCGGAGGTCACCATCGACATGGTCCAGGAGAAGGACGGTTCGGTGATCGTCTTTCCTGCGATCGCCTCGTAGAGGTCAACGATGGGGCCGGCGAACGGACGCAACGCGGACCCCAACGTGGTCGCGGCGAAGCTGGCGCGGATTCGTGAACCCCACGTTGCGCCACTCAACGAACTCGCCGATCGGGTCGCCGATGCCGAAGGACTACACCGAGGTGAGGTGCCCTACGTCGACCCCGACACCGGCGGTATCAACGCCCGCATGCTCGTGCTGCTGGACAACCCGTCCACCAAGGCCGAATCGACAAGCGGGTCGGGCCTTTTAAGCCTGGACAACAACGACCGGACCGCGCGGAACTGCCGGGAGGCGTACGCGCGCCACGGAGTCGACTGGGGCGATGTCGTCCACTGGAATGTGGTGCCATTCCCGGTTGCCGGTTTGAAGAACGGTGGATCGACCCCGACGGAGCGGGCGCGCGGGGCACGTTGGACCCACGAAGTGGTGAACCTGCTCCCGAATCTCGAGATCGTCCTGCTTCTCGGTGGTTCCGCTCGCGATGGTTGGCGTCGTGCAGCCATCACGCGCGCCGGCATCTACGTGCCGGCAGGCAAGATTCCGCACTGTTCGATGCGCGGCTTGAACACCGCGGGCGGGCGCGAGCGGTTCGAAGCCGCGATAGCCGACGTATCGACGAGACTCATGCTGGCCTGAGCACTTACCTGGAACGGATGAGGACTGCGGCGACGTTCGGCCACCGGCTGCAGTCGTAGCTTCGAGACGCCCACACGGTTCCGACCAGCATGGGCCAATGCGCTGTGCAACAGAATCTCTCGCTGCCGTCGAACCGCCCTACTGTCATCGCATGACGACTGACACGCATGGTGCGCAACGAGTGTTGCGAACACGCTCCGCGTCCACACCGTCCACGGTGTGGCTAGCCACCGGATTGATGATCACCGGAGCGAGCATCCAGCTCATCGGCATGTTCCGCGCGCTCTCGTTGGTCGACGCAGTCAGGAAAGAAGCACGTCTGCGGCAGTCCGTTCGCCTCGGTGACAGATCGACGTATCGGAGCTCTGACGCACTAGATGTCGCGAGCGAGACCGGGACCAACGTCGCGACCGGTTTGATCGTCGCGTCCTGCCTCGCACTTGCCGGACTCTGGCTACTGCTTGCGTACGCCAACCTGCGCGGTTTCCGCTGGGCACGCGTGGCGGCCACCGCCATCGGCGCGGTAGGCATCGTCTCCGGGATCACGTCCGTAGCAACCTATGACAGGTCAGTGACCAGCACGCTCGACGTCGTGCTGTTGGTCATCGAAGTCGCTGTACTGAGTCTCCTTTGGCATCCGCGTTCAGCGCCCCACTTCCGCCAGAAGTGACCTGACAGTCGGCCAACGCCCCGTTGCGTTTCGCCACGGTCGATGCTCCGGAACATTTGGCAGAATGCGGGCATGGTCGAACAAAGCATCTGGATGCAGAAGTCCGCCGAGGATCCCAACCACTCGAGCTGGTACGTCGAGCGCTTCCGCGCCCTCGCTCGTGAGGGCAACGACCTGGTCGGCGAGGCTCGGCTCATCGACACGATGGCGTCGCGCGGGTCCCGCATCCTCGACGCCGGGTGCGGCCCAGGACGCGTGGGCGGGTACCTCGCCGAGGTCGGACACGATGTGGTCGGCGTCGACGTTGACCCGGTCCTCATCCAGGCCGCCGAAGAAGACCATCCGGGCCCGCGCTGGCTGGTGAACGATCTCGCCGAACTCGACCTCCCCGCCCGCGGCATCGACGAACCGTTCGACCTGATCGTCTCGGCCGGCAACGTGATGGCATTCCTCGCGCCGAGCACCCGTGTCACCGTCCTCGAGCGGTTGCGCGCACATCTGCGCGACGACGGCCGCGCGGTGATCGGGTTCGGCGCCGGCCGGGACTACGCGTTCGACGAGTTCCTCGAGAACGCAGCCACCGCCGGCTTCGCTCAGGACCTGCTCCTGGAGTCCTGGGACGTCCGCCCGTTCACCGACAAGTCGGAGTTCCTCGTAGCGGTCTTGCGGCCCGCGTAGGAACTGGTCGGCATCTGTGCGCTAACCGTCAAGAGCTCTGACGACAAGCGAATCAGCCGTCGGCGGTCTCTCGATCGCGGCAACCTAATTATGGTCCGATATGGCTATCATCGTCATCCGTTCTCGTCGCTAGGACGTAGTCCCGGGGCGCCGATGGGAAGTCATTTGTGCCGCCGTAGCGCTTTGCACCGCCGGCATCGACGGCAGACGTGGCTCCTCTGCCTAGGTAATCAATTACACTACGTCCTCGCCTACGACACCGGCGCAGCTCTCGCACGTGAGCTGTACGGGTTAGCGCCGAGACGTCAACTGATTGGTTGCAATAGTTGTCCGTCTCGGACCGCACTGCAAGCATTCTCCAGGTTGACGCAGTTGCTGGAAGAGGGTCTCTTCTCCTGCTGATCACCTCGGCCGCAGGGACTTCAGACCGATAAATTGAACGCGGAAACAGGGTTGGGACGTCATGTCCGAATAGACCGAACCAGAACGGCAACCGCGGTCTACTGCCATATCTACTGCAGAATCGACTGTCACCGGTGTCTCGCACCGCGTAGATCGCTGCTAAGTGAATTTGGGCAACCATCAACTTGTCTTGCGGAAGATCTCCTCCGCAACCTGCACTGGAGACTTCGTCGCAGTGTCGATCGGCAGACGTTCGTCAAGTTCGCGAACCTTCTCCTCAGCCACGTTCAGATACTGTTGGGATACGTCTACGCCTATGACCTTCCGGCCCAGTGTAAGCGCAGCGACTGCTGTGTTCCCTGAACCGACAAAAGGATCGAGCACAACGTCCTCGACGTCGGTGGAGATCGCGATGCACCGTCCAGGCAAAGCGAGGGGGAATTGCGCTCCATGGCCATCTCCACCGGACGAGACTGGTAGAACCCACACGTCGGATAGCTTATCTCCCTCGTAGAGAGCATTCCGCCCACCCATACTGGCGGTTAGGCGGCGGTAGGCCTCCTTCTCGAACTTAGGAGCCCGTTGCGTCGAGAAGTGCATAACATACTCCAAGCTACGGCTCACGCGGGAGTTCTGCGGTTCGGGCAGGCTAATGATCTTCGCCCAAGTAATGGTGCTCTTAACGAAGTACCCGATTCGGCTAGCCCGAGAGGCTACTAACGCCGGGATCCCACACTGTTCCCCGTCTTTTACGTACGCGTGCCCGGCGCTGTATCGATGATGCTCGTGATCGCCCCATTTCTTTCGGTTGCGGCCATCCATCGCCTGCAAAGCCTCGTATGCGTTCCCTCGGATCTGCGTCCGCGTCATGTAGGTGTCCATCAGGTTCCACCAGATCGAAGCAGACTCGGTCAGTATTGGGCGCAACCGGTGAAGTACCTCGACTGTGTGACGAACGAAGCCTTCGGGCGTTTGCTCGTGGCCGTAGGCGCACTCCTCGCCGTCGGACCACTTGACGACGCGGGACTCTTTGTAAATGCGCATTCCCCAGTACGGAGTTGAGGTAACAACGCACTGCACGCTTCCAGCAGGAAGGGAATCAACGACTTGCATAAAGTCGCCATGGATTAACTTGTACTTCTGTTCATCAGAAAACTGCTCGATCCTCTTTACGGCCTTCGCATCAGCGTTCGAGAACAAATAGTCCAGAACCCGACTACGGGGCACGAATGTTTCCGCGAACGCGTCCTGGTCAAGCAATTCCAATATGTCCGCCACATCGACCCGCTTTTTGTTGCCGACAACCTTTCGGATGAACGACGGAGCCATGCCCACAACGGGAGCGACCGCCTCGATTGGGAAAGTCTCTGTGCGCTCCGCGTACGTCGTCCGATCCAACTTTGCGATCGCTGTCCGGGGATAGATGTTTGGTAAGTCTGGGGAGGGTGGCCCGGCAACGCGCTTCCGTCGTTGAGGAGTCTGGGAACTGCGGCCGGTGCTCATGATGCAACCCTAGAGCGTCTCACCGACGGCGATCGCTCGCAGTGCCCGCGTGTCGCGCTCTAGGACTCCTCTAGCCTGTCAGCATTACGTGAAGGTGGTATCCACCACGTCGATGAAAGAGGACCAGCATGCGGCTGAGCGCAGAGGCGATGAACGCCGCCCTAGCGGACTTCCAATCCCTGCAGTACTCCACTCAAGACGCGTCCGCCTACGAGGCATTCCTCTCCGCGAAGTGGGTGCACGCGAACCAGGACGGTGCTCTACCATCCTTCAGCAACATCGGCTTGGCAGTCCCCGAGGTGTTCACCGTCTTGCCCGAAATCCCTCTAGGGAGACTCGCCCCCTTCCGGTACGACTGGAAGACGGTCGAAGGAACGGGACGCAAGACCGTCTGGAACAACAACTCCCGGGGTGGGAACAAGAAGTCTCTTACGCTTTTCGCCAACCACGACATCCGCGGGGGTCTCCTTCCTGACGCAGCAGTCTTGCTCGGCGCGCTCCTCCCGGCGGAGAAGCCCGCGTGGCAGTCACTAGCTGTGCTGATCCTCCTTGACCATGAATTTGCAGAGGGCGACGACTGGTCCGTCGCGAAGGTAGAGTTACTCAACCGGTTGGGCCTCTCTCAAGCTGAGCTCGACGCCATCACTTCGCAAACACCGCTCGGCGTACCGCTCCTCGGACAGGTCGAGTGGGACGCAACGACGATTCCCGAGAGCCTCGGACCACCCGAGTCGGTGGTGGTACAGGCGCCGTCGACGCAGACTACGTCAGCGCCGAGGACCGCCCCCACGTCCGTCAGCGTCGACCCTCGCGTCGAGCGGATGCTCCGGCTCGCGATCAAGACCACTGCATCCATCCTGCTCGTCGGCCCACCAGGGACAGGTAAGGGCACGTTGCTGAAGTGGGCGCTAACCGAAATTTCCAAACAACCCGAGGCATTCGGCTTCGCTGACGGCTTCGCTCCCGACCCCATGTGGCGAACCCCCGATGAGAGTTGGACCTCGTTCGAGCTCATCGGCGGTCTCGCCCCCGATCCGACGGACGGCAAACTGCGCTGGACACCCGGCGCGTTACTCAGCGCCATCGATGAGGACCGTTGGCTGATTCTGGACGAGACCAATCGCGGCGACATGGACAAGATCATGGGTCCGCTCCTGACGTGGCTTTCAGATCAGGAGGTCGAGGTGGGGCGGTCCGAGACTCACGGCGGGACCGCGATCCACATCGGCTGGGGCAAGGGCCAGCGGTCGACCGTCATCGACGACCCGGATCAGCTACGTTACCTAGCGGGTACCGACTTTCGTCTGTTCGGAACCTACAACCCGCAAGACGCGCAGCGAGTGTTCAGGTTCGGTCAGGCGCTGTCTAGGCGGTTTGTCGTCATCCCTGTGCCGGCGATCAAGCCAGGGCAGTTCACACAGTTGCTTGAGGAGACGTTCGTGAGCCTCGCCGCCGACGCAGTTGCGGCGATCTCGGGTCTGTATGCCGCGCACCTGGCGGATAGCGCCACCGCACTTGGCCCAGCTGTGTTCCTGCGTATGGCGTCTTACTTGCTGGCCGGTCTGCCTCCGACACCCGATGACGCCGTTTGGCCTGCAGAAGACTCAGAAGGTGTCGACACCCCACTTCTTTCGGAGTTGCTAGCTGAGGCATACGTGATGGGCGTTGGTCGTTACCTCGCCGGATTCGACGATCGCACCTTCGATGCGCTGCAAGAACGAATCGTGACCGATGAGAACGGCCTTCCGCACGGACAGTGGATATGGGTAGCCAAGCAACGCAACGTTCTCAGTTAAGAATGCCGGCCCTTCCACGCCGAGGTCTAAGTGAACTGCTCCGAGGATGGACCAGTGACGGCCAGATATATGAGGCCCTCGGCGCGGCGGGCAGCGTGGATACTTCGTTTGAGTGGTCCGCGCGTGATATTGAACGTCGCGCGTCACGAGTGCTCCTCGAAAGGATGACGCCCGACCTGCAGCGCCTTCCTCTGGTCGCATCGGAATGGCTGCCGCATGTCCCGATCGCTGCGACCTTGTCGCGCGAGGTGGCTTCCCGGCCGCTAAGGCCGACGGATTGGGCTTCGACGGCGCGGCGCTTTGGGTGGCCGCCGTCCGCCTGGGTCGGGAACCCCCGGTCGCGTACGCACGATGAAACTACGGTGCAGGTCTTGGTGTGGGTAGCTCGTCGGTTGGACGCAATGTTGCATGGAGTCCAGCCGACGTCGAAGCTACTCGCGGAACAGATCGAACCGTACATCACATCGATGGCGGCGGTAGTAGACCTAGAATTTGATGACGTGGAACCCGTACGCCCTGATCGCCTCGACATTCGGTCGCTTGCCGGCTCCGGCGCACCGTGGTCAACGCTCGCGGTGGTGTCAGACGCTCTCGTACGAGCAGAGACCGACCTCGAGTTCCTCGCGTACGAAATTATTGAACCGATCCCGGACTTGCAGTGGCGCCTGTTCCACCTGTCTGTCCTTGGCGAGGTTCTCCAGGCACTGCGTGGGCTAAATGGACGCGTCCGGTGGAAGGCCCCGCTGAGCGCATCCCAGTCAGTTGGTCCGCAATTTGAAGTCGCGATAGGACAGGACGTTTGGGACCTTTGGTTCGAAGCGTCAGGCGCCGCGAAGCGGTACGGTGTCGAATCGCCCTACTGGTCTGCTACGTCTGCTGTGAACGTCGCCCGTAAAACGATCGGAGCTGACGTGATGCTCTGCCGGGCGGGATCGAGAGCATTGATGTTCGAATGTAAGTGGAGCATTGACGGCACTTATGTGGGCCGAGATGGGTACCACCAATCGTCGTCGTACCTAATAGAGGCGCGGTCGGGTTTCGCGACAGACGGATGGTCCTACGTGATCGGTCCCTCCGAGGTTGTGCCTGACCGTAGCGAAACCGCACTGGCGTGGCCCGGAGGGGCTGCGATGATCGGGGTGGGCAATATTGATCACGTGTCCCAGCTCGTGCGGGAAGTGGTGATCTTGTAGCCCAACTCTGAGGCCCGACCGGAAGGTTCGTGAATTGCAGTTCACACGAGAGCCGCTGCCGTGCGAGTTTGATCTCGTCTCCTCTGAGAGCGGCCCCGGATGACACGCCGCCTTCAGCGGTCTATTTACGAGTTGTCAACTTCACGGATACCGTTTCGGTAACGGTCTGGCTGCATCGTTGCTAAGAGCCCAGGACAGTGAAAACCACAAATCTACCCACCGCTAGGTTCAATGCCCTTCGGGAGGCAAATCCGAGTTCTCATGGGTCCGAAGACTCATTCCAGTGCCTCGGTCGGCATCACGGCCGTGCGATGATTCTGTAGACGTGCGGAATGCAGAGCCCTTAGCTGTCCGTGACGAGACCTTCTCAACAATTCGATCAATCACCCGGCTAGGGGTTTTCCATTTCATCGCTAGACGATCGTGGTCCATTCCATGTTCAGCAACGATGTCACGTAACTCATCCAACTTGAGAGCACCAAGCTGGCTACGGAGGCCTAATTCTCCCGAGTCCGCGTACACTTCGAATGGATTGAGCACACCCGGCGAACGGCGTCCGATTCGTTTGGACGGGTTCACCAGCTCTTCATCCGACACGAGCGCGCCGGCGATCGCAGTCGCGAATCTAGGACTACGCATCGCTTCGGTTGCCACGGCTTCCGTCAATCGAGCCAAACACTTTGCGAGATTCGGATCCTTTCTATGTAACGCCGCCAATGCGGCGGCCGCACTGTCTACAACCAAAGAATCATCCATTTCCTTTTTCATGTCACATCCTCGACTGCCTTGATGAACTCGCCAGCCAAGGTCCGAAAAACTTCGTGACCTCCCTGGTATTGATACTTCTGGCGGAGGGTAGACGTGCCCGCAAACTCCGCGGACCCGGCTATGGCGTTCGCCTCGGGTATTACCGTATCGAACACAACCGGCAAGTCATCACTCTCGCGAAGACGTTTAATGGTCGCGTTGTGCACGGTGGAAGCGGCCCTGTACTTGGTGACGACGATTCCTAATTCATGGATCGTGTCTCCAAGATTGTGCGCAAAAGCCTCTACTCGCGATTGGATCTGGGGAATTCCGTATGTACTTAACACATCTGGGATCGTTGGGATGATGTAGCCATCGCTAATCCTGAGCCCATTCAAAGTGACAATCCCGAGGTTTGGCGGGCAATCAACAAGCACGTAGTCATAGTTATCAAGAATCGGTTTCACAGCACGACGAAGAAGATCAGTTGGATTGTTCGAATAAAATTTGCCAGACGACATTGAGGCTAAACGGTCTTGGACGTCAATCAGGTCCAGGGACGAAGGAAGTAAGTCAACGTTGCGGACTTCCGCAACTGGGCTGACGTTCTTCTGTAAAACCTTCTCCAATACGAATCGACTGTCCTCCCCCTCTGCCCGCAAGGCATCCTCGAACAGTGAGGCCAAGGTGAAACCGTGGTCGTTGAGTTTGCGCCACTTCTCTTCGCCGATTAGCACAGTAGTTGCGTTGGTTTGCGGATCGAGATCAATCACCAGAACGCGTTTCTTGAATTGCGTCGCCAGTAATTCCGCTAAACCAATGGTAGTTGTAGTCTTTCCCACCCCACCCTTTAGGTTTATTGTCGAAATAACACTCGCCATGTGTCTACCCCTTCTTCGTAAGTACCTATCGATAGATCCGCGACTAAATACGGGACCGCTCCGCAACTCAGCCACAGGCGTCGGAAAGCGATCATCCCTGTTTCTCCAGTTTGCGACCACGTTGCGGCCTACTTTTGCGAGTTCCGCAACCTCCGCCAGTCCGACGAGTTCGTCCGCCATCGCCTTCCCCTGTGAAAGATGTTCACGTAAGGACTAGTGTGAACCTTGTTCACGCAGCTGTCAAGATAGGACCCTCCTTCGGGCAGAACGACCGACAGTCCCCGCCCATCGGTTTCGATGACTCGGCGCCGACCTGCTGTGACGGAACTAGCAGGGTTGCAACCTGATGGAGGAGGTCTGGCCTGCAACGCAGGCGCGCCAGAAAGCGTGAATACTGTGTCCTTTTGGGTGTACGCCGAGGCTCAAGGACGCCTTCCCTTCGACCTTCGATGTCGGCGGGTAGGGACACTCACACTGGCAACTGACTCCCCGACCGCCTCAGCTCCGAGAACGCTCTGATCCCTGTCGACGTAGCGGTAGCAACCGGCCGCAACTCCGGCCCAGCCTCTGTCTTCGACACCATCACAACGTTGTCCACGTACGGCTGAATGGTGCTGGTGTTCTGGACTGTGGCCACGATGATCAGCTGGAACCCGAACTTCCGGAACGCCGACAGCGCCTGCTGGGCGAACTGCGGGTCCGACTTCGAGAACGCCTCGTCGAGCATCAGCTGGGCGAAGATGGGCCGGTTGTCGTTGCCGTGAGGGCTGGCAAGGTTGAAGCTCAGCGCGCCGGCGAGACAGAAGGCCATCAGCTTCTCCTGCTCGCCACCGGAGTTGTCGCCGGCGTTGGAGTAGGTCCGGATGGTCTCCCCCGACTCTGCGTCATGCTCTTCGCAGTAGAAGTCGAAGCGGTTGCGCACGTCAAGGGCGTCGCGCGTCCACTGGCGGTCCTCCGGGGTGTTGCCGGCGAGGCGTTCGCGCAGCAGCAGGATGTCGGAGTACTGCTCGAGGATGGCCTGCTCATCACCGAAGCTGACCGCCGTTGCGCGGTTGGAGATCTGGCGGGCCTTCTCGGTCAGCTCCTCGACCGCGGCGAGCTTCTTGCGGCCCGGGACCAGCCGCAGGCGGGTGCCGCGGTTGAACGCCACCGCGCCCAGCCCGGTGTTGACGCGCTCGATCTGCTCGACGATGCGTCGTTCCTCGGCGTCGGCGGCCATGTGCAGGCCGAGGATCGCGCCGGGGGCCTGCTCGGTGATCAGGCGGCGCATCCGCTCGTAGGCCGACGGCAGCTCGCGCTCGTCGATGCGGCGGCAGACGGCGACATAGTCGTGGATGCGTTCGTCGAAGTCGTCACTGTCGTTGGGGATGGCGTCAGGGAACTCCTCGTCGTAGGTGTCCAGGATCCGGGCCAGCTCGTCGCGTGATCGTCGGGCATCAGAGCGCATCCGGTCGCGCTCGCGGCTCGCGGCCTTGACGATCTCCTGGCGGTACGGCTCCGGGTTGAGCACGTCGAGGGTTGCCGAGAGGTCCTCGCGGAAACCGTCGAGGGTCTTCTCCGCCTGAGCGGGAACGTCTTCGGGCTTCAACCGGTCGATGAGGTCGAGGAGCTGCGTGCGCCGCGAATCCTGACGGGCGATCTTGTCTTTGACCAACGCGGCCTGCGAGATTGCGTTGCGGACCTGCTCCCACAGGTCCTCGGCCTTGCGCTGCAACGCCTCGACGTCGGGATTCTCCTCGATCAGGAGGTCGTACTGATCGGTGAGCTGGTCGACGCGGTCATCGACGGAGTCGACGTCGATCTCGTTCCACTGCGTGAACTGCTCGCACACACGGCGATACGCGTCGCGGCGCCGTTCCTTGGCGCTGCGCTCACGATCGAGCTCTGCGCAATCCTGGCGGGCATCCTCGAACGCCCGTTCCTCGTACTCGAGTTCATCGCGCAGGGCGGCGATCTTCGACGCGACGTCGCCGACGAAGATGTACTGCGACCGGCGCAGCTGCTGGCGGTCGTCCTTCACCGCGAGCTTCGCCGAATCCTTGCGCAGACCCTGGTCGGTGACAGCCTTGGCGTGCTGGGAGAACTCGCCGGGACTGTCGACGCACATGTGGTTGCCCAGCTTCGACAGCACCGTCATCGCCTCGGCCGCGCACGGGTGCGAGGCGTCGACGGGACGCAGCTTCGACGCCAGGGTCCCCGGTTCCAGGACTGGCATCGGGCGAGAGTCGGCCTGGTGCAGCTGGATCCGGCCGCGCATGTCGTGCGAGTTCACGAACCGCAGGGCGGCGCGGAAGTGTTTGTCCGGCACCAGCAGGCGCAGGCCGACGTTCCGCAGGACCTTCTCGACGGCTAGGCGCCAGCGCTCTTCGTCGGGGTCGAGTTCGACGAGCTCGGCGACGTACTTCAGCTCGGACTCGTCGATCTGGAGTCCGTGGGCGATGGCGCGGCGCATCTCGTGCTCGGTGCGCGGCAGCGCGGAGCCGGCGTTCTCGACGCGGCCCAATTCCTCCAACGCGGCGTCGCGGCGGGTACGTGCGGCGACCTCGCTGGCCAGTGCCTCGGCATAGTGGGCGCGCCCGGCGTCGAGCTGACCGTCGATCTTGGCGGCCTCCTCCGTGAGTTCCTCGCGGAGCAGCCAGAATCCCTCGGCCCGGGTGGGCGGGGTGAAGCCGAGCGCGGAGACCTTGTCCTCGTACGCGTTGCGTCGGGCGGTGACCTCGGTGCTGAGCTTCTGTGCGCCGCCGAGCTGTTCGCGCAGCGGAGCGAGGTCGCCGGTGGACGTGGCGATCCGGGACAGCAGCAGGCTGTGGTCCTGGCGGAGCTGGTCGTGCTGGGTGGTCAGCGCGGCGAGATCGCCGTCGAGGCGGGTGATCTGGTCGTCGAGGTCGGCGACCTCGGGCTGCGCGTTGTGGATCCGCAGGTTGTTGACGTAGCTGCGGATGGTGGTGTTGTCGATGGTGTCGAGGACGGAGAAGGTGGCCGACTCCCCCGCGTACCGCTCGTGCACCTCCTCGATGTTGCCGAGGATGGTGCGCTTGCGGCGCGCGACGTCGAGTAGTTCGCGGGCTTCGACGAGCGGGTCGATCTGGTCGAGGGCGTCGGCGATGCCGACGATGCTGGTCGGGGCGTCGAGCATGAACTCCCGCACGAACTGCGCGAGTCCGCCGACGCTCTTGAGCGACTTGGCCTTTCCGAGGAGCTGCTGGGCGGCGTCGGAGCCGCGGATTCCGATGAGTGAGTACAGCGTCGAGAGGTACTTGCCCTCGCCGGGTCCGCCGCGCCAGCCGCGGTCGCGGAACTTGGCCGAGTTGTAGTTGTTGGCGGCCCACTCGTTGCAGGCCTCGACGATGTCGGCGTCGCCGTCGTAGATGAAGTACGAGCTGTGCGCGTCGGTCATCTTGCCCGCGGCAAGCCATTTCAGCACCAGGCCGGTGATGGCCTCGCCGGAGCTTGAGGTGTACGTGACCGCGATGGCCGCCCACGCCGGGCCGGTGCCCCGCAGGTACATGATCTCGCGGTGGGCGTTGGTGCCGTCGCGCCGCTCACCCCACGCGCCGCGCACGTACTTGCCGACCGTGCGCTTGCCGCTGGAGGATCCGGCCGCCGTCGCATCGCCCGAGGCGTTGAAGTTGCGTCGATGATCCGGCAGGAACGCCAGCGAGATGGCGTCGAGCAACGACGACTTACCGCTACCCGACGACCCGGTGATCAGAGAACCGTTGGGACTGAACGGGATCGAGTGATACCCGTCGAACACGCCCCAGTTGATCAGCTGCAACCGGGACAGGTGGTACTGGTCGACCTGCCCGCTCACCAGTCGTCTCCTTCGTCGTTCTCGCCGTACGCATTGTCGAGGTCGGCAGCGTCGTCGTCGCGTTCCGCAGGCTCGTCGGCGAGGTCCTCCGGCGGCACTTCCCCGGTGTCACCGGATCCGATGAACTGCTCGAATTGTCGCTGTAGGTCGGTGATCACCGACGCCGTCATCACCGCGGAGATCACCGGGCTGACGATGAAGGTGTCGGCGTCGTCGCGCTGCTTGCGCAGAAACTCGAGCTCCTCCATCTTGTCCAGGGCGCGTTCGATTCGCTTGTCGAAGAGCGCGAGGTCGCGGTCGATGGTGT
Organism: Gordonia hongkongensis; assembly: GCF_023078355.1. Taxonomy (NCBI): domain Bacteria; kingdom Bacillati; phylum Actinomycetota; class Actinomycetes; order Mycobacteriales; family Gordoniaceae; genus Gordonia; species Gordonia hongkongensis. The sequence continues at coordinate 2,724,495 of NZ_CP095552.1, read as the reverse complement.
TGGTGACGCCGGCGAACAGCTCGTGGATCTCCTCGCGGGTGATCAGGACCGGCTCGTCGCGAGCGGCACGCACGTACTTGGCCAGGTGCAACGCCAGGATGGCGTCGTAGGTGTGAATCGTCTCGCGCTTAAGGATCTTTCGGCCCCACCGCGAGTCGTATCCGGCCTGCTCGACGAAGGCGACCTGCAGTTCGTCGACGATGCGCAGCCGGAGGTCGAGTTCGGAGAGACGACCGCGCAGCACGTCCTGGTATTCGGCCACCCACGACCACAGCTGCGGCTGCCGGTCGCCGCTGACGTAGCGGCGGGTCAACAGGTTCTGCAGTGCCCAGCACGCGCGGTCGGGCAGCTCGCTGACGTCGCCGTCGAAGCGGGGAGCGTTCGGCGTGTGGGTCGCCGCGCGGTTCGCGACGGTGGGCAGGTCGTCGAAGCCGGCGAATTCGTCGGGGGTCGCGGGGGCGCTGGTCGCAGCGTCGGACTTGGGGTCGCCCTTCGTGGCTCGCTGCGCTCGCACCTCAGGGAGCAGAGGGTCGTCCGCTCGCACCTCAGGGGGCAGAGAGTCGTCCGCTCGCTTCGCAGGGTCGCCCTTCGTGGCTCGCTGCGCTCGCACCTCAGGGAGCATGTTGTTGGCTTCCTCAGGGAGCGAGGGGTCGGTCTCGTCGGTGGTGGTCATTCGGCGTCGACCTCCGCAGTCGGAATCGGTTCGGTGAAGGTCAGGTCGGGGACTTCGATGGCGTGGTCGTCGCCGATGAGGGACCGGAAGCGGACGGTGGTCATCGGTACCTTCCCCCTGCCGCTTGCTGTTTCGAGGCCCACGACCACAGGACGATCACGTGCGCGAGGTACGGCTCCTCGAGTCCGTCGATGACGTCGGCGAGGGCGACGGGCCCGGTGGCGACCGCGGCATTCACGGTGTCGGTGAGTTCGGTGGTGTCGACCTGGCCCGACAGCGATGCGAACGACGTGAGATCGGCGTCGACGGCGGCCGGGAGCGCCGGCGCGGGCGGCACGTGTTCGCGGATCTCGAAGGCGAGTCGGCCGATCGAGTTCACCGTCGGCGCGGCCAGGGGTAGCTCGTAACCGATGCGACGATCGGCGAGTGACGTCTTGAGCAGTTCGTTGGCGGTGGCCAGGGCGTCGTTGAGCTGGCGGGCCAGACCGCGGCTCTGCTCGAGCGTGCCGGACGCGACGAAGCGTCGGATACGGCGTGCACACCGCTGCCGGGTTCGGCCGACCTCGGCCATCTGCTGGGTCACGAGGCCGAAGAAGTTGTCCATCACCGACCGCAGGCCTGCGTCAATGCCCGGGAAGCTGTCGATAATGGTCTCGATATCGGACTTCAGGCGCGCGCGACGCTCCGGATCCTGGATCAGGTGCGAGAACGCCTGGTACGACGCGGACTGCGGCGAGTCGAGGAGCGCCTCGTAGTCGTCGAATAGCTGACGCTGGCGATCGCGGTAGGCGAGGTCGGAGTCGCCGGGGTCGTCGAGCAGCGCGGTGGTGATGCGGTCGAGCATCGCGCCGTACTGCCCGATGTCGGAGATGATCTGCTCCATCTGGTAGCCGATTGTGCGGGCGGCGTCCTCGGCCACGCGCAGGTCGACCGGGGGGCGTCGGCCGGCGTCGAGGTCGGCGAGTTCGGCGTCGAGGTCGGACATCTGCGCCTCGATCTCCGAACGGATCTGGTCGGGGTCGTTGCTGACCTGACCCGCGACGCGTCGGAGCTCGGCGGCGATACCGGTGATGGAGCCGCCGGTGGCGATCGAGTCCTCGCGACGCTGACGCCGCATGAAGTCCAGGACCGACCGCGCCTCACTGGTCAGGTGGCACAGGTTCGGGGCGTGCGGGTCGGTGGTGTCGGTGACGCGGTGCAGCCAGCCCTGCCGAGCCCAGAGTTTGACCAGGTCGAGGCCGGTTGCCTGATCGGTGAGGTCGAGGTCGGCGAGGTCGCGGTCCAGGCGCACGGTCAGCTCGGTCTCGGACAGTTTGGCGCCGTAGTCGAGGTGACGTTCCATCAAGGTGACGTAGAGAGCCGAGTTGGTGGCCGCGAAGAGTCGTCCCACCGCCGACTTCTGGATCGAGCGGTTCGATTCCCACGCGTCGGCCAGCGTGAGCTGCACAGACTCGGCGCCGCTCGACGCGCCGGGGGCCTCGACCGGAGCCGGGAAGGCTGAGAACTCCATCGCCGCCTCACGGGGATCTCGGGGACTAGAGGACCCGGGTAGTCTGCCACGCCTGGCGACCGCCGCCCCACCCGGTGGGTCGCGTGTCCAGCCGGGCACCGGCACGCTCGTTACGCTTGGCGGCATGGTGATGGCTGATCGTCCGGAGGTCCAGACCGCGTCGGCGCCGGTGACCGCGCTGACCGTCGTCGGACTCGCGCAGAGCATGATCAACGGCCTCGCGCGGGTCCCGTTCCGCAAGCCGTGGTCGGGCCCGTCCGGGCTGCTCGACAACCTTGGCCAGTCCGTCACCCGCCAGACCATCCGTGCGTTCATGGGCTACTCGATGGGACTGCCGATCGAGGAGTTCCGGTCGATGGAGAAGATCCTCGACGACGTGTGCCGCGTCGTGATGCCGCCCTTCGTCGAGCTGACCGACGGCGTCGAACTCACCGACGACATCGTCGGCGGCGTGCCCGGGCTGTGGTGTCGTGCCAAGGCGAGTTCCGACGCATATGTCGACGACTTTGACGACAAGCAGGAGATCGGCGCAACCATCCTGTACCTCCACGGCGGCGGTTACATCGGTACCTCGCCGATGATGTACTCGGCGTTCGCGTCGTCGCTCGTACGGATCTCCGGGCATGAGGTGTTCATCGCCGACTATCGGATGGCACCTGAATTCCCTTTTCCCGCAGGCGTTCACGACGCAGCCGACGTCTACCGCGGACTGCTGGGACGCGATGTCGACCCAGAACACATCATCGTCGCCGGCGACTCCGGTGGCGGTGGTCTCGCGGCGTCGCTGGTGGCCTACCTTCGGGACCACGACCTACCGCGTCCGGGCGCTTTGGCGTTGTTCTCCCCCGAGATCGACCTCGACCTCGACCACCCGTCGATCACCGACAACGCGCCCTACGACATCCTCCCCTGGAGCATCCCGGTCACGCCGTACCTGCATGGCGTCCAGCCGAACGACGCGCGGGTGTCACCGATCAACGGTGAACCCGATCCGTCGTGGTTCCCACCGACGTTCGTGTGCTGGGGCGGCAGCGAGATGTTCCGCGACGGCATACGCGACTTCGCGGCACGGCTCGAGGCGTCGGACGTGACGACCCACGCCATCGAAGAACCCGGCATGTTCCACGTCTTCCCCATCCTCATGCCCTGGGCCGAGGCGTCGAAGCGGGTGTTCCGGGCGTTGTCGGAGTTGGCCGAAGGGCATGTCGAAGGAGACCCCGAGGCTGCGCAGACGCACTGAGGGGGTGGGCTTTGCGTTTGGGCGGGACCCTTCGTGACGGCCCTCCGCAAGCTCCGGGCCTCCTCAGGGAGCAGGGGGTGACGGCCCTCCGCAAGCTCCGGGCCTCCTCAGGAAGCGGCGGGGTTGCGGGCGCCCTTCGTGGCTCGTCGCTTGCGCTCCTCGCACCTCATGGAGCATTAGGTACGCCATCCTCGGGGAGGAGTAAGCGGTCAGCCGAGGACGAAGGCGAGGAGGAAACCGCCCGCGGTCGCGAGGCCCACCCACCAGCCACCTTCGCGGTAGGCCTCCGGCATCAGTGAGTTGGCGAGCACACCGAGCGTCGCGCCGCCGGCGAAGGCTTGGACCACGCTGATCGCGGTCGCCGGGATGGCGTCGGCCATCGCGTAACCGCCGACCGTGACAGCGACGAGGACGACGGCGGTGAACGTCCACATCGCGAGTGCGGAGCGCATCGAGGCGTCGTGCTCCCGCCGCATCAGCGACGCGCCGCTCACCGCTTCCGGGACGTTGCCGACGGCAATCGCCACCACCAGCACGAGCGAGCCACCCGCGGTCAGTGAGACGCCGAGCGCGGTGTTCTCCGGTACGCCGTCGAGGAAGACGCCGATCATCAGTGCGGGACCGATCGCCGTGGCTCCGAGCTTGGTCTCGACGAGCCGGTCGGCGACGACGTAGACCGCGGTCCCGGAGAACAGCGCGACGGCTGCGACGCCGGTGCCGGCCTGGGTGAAGGCGGGTTCGAAGAGTTCGGTCGAGACTGCCGCGATCATCGTGCCCGCGCCGAACGCCATCAGCGTCGCCAGGACCGGATTCGGCAGGTTCCAGCGCAGACCGATCGCCGCGCCGACCGCGATGGGGATGGCGGTTGCGAGCCCGTACAGAACTGCAGTCAGCATGAAGACAAGGTTGCTCCGAGTCGCGGGCGATGGCGACTGCGGCGCGCGGAGGTGTGGTGGGTTGGGTTGGGGAGACCCTTCGTGACGGCCCTCCGCAAGCTCCGGGCCTCCTCAGGGAGCAGGGGGTGCATGGCCCTCCGCAAGCTCCGGGCCTCGCCAGGGATCAATGGGGGTCGCTTCGCTCCTCAGGCAGCGAGCACGCTGAAGTATCTGCAATCCGACAGGTCACAGAATTGCGGATACCTCGATGGACCGTCGTCAGGGGCGAGGGATACACTGGGTCTCGTCCGACGAACCGGTCAGACCCCCGACCCGACCGGTTCGTCGGATTTTTCATGTGTCGGGCACGCCTGGTCCAGTCGGTCGACCGACCAGGGTCGTGTTACACGAATCCGGGTTTTCTTTATTCCGCCGGAAACCATTCGGTAATCGATGGCGAGTGAACTGTGTGACGTAGCAAGCAGTAGCTACTCGATGAAACCGATCTCCGGTCGAACCACTCTGGGCAATGATGCCCGATCCATCCTCGCACGTCGAGCCGCCATGTCGGCGTCGTCTCGTCTCGCCATCCCAGGAGTTCTTGTGCCTTCTTTCGACGAAACCATCACCGAGAACATCGCCGCGTCGCTGGCGGAGATCCCGCACCCCTCACTTCCCAAGGGCTCCAACATCTATGGCGGCACCAAGATCTTCCCGGACTACCAGGCCGAGAACGGTGAGTCCTACTTCACGCTCGTGCACGGCATCGCCCACGAGTCGTCGGTGTCGTTCGTCGCCGTTCTGCAGGCCACTCGCGCGCTCCGCAAGGGCTTCGAATCGGCCATGTACTTCTACGGACCCGGTGCCATCAATTGCCTTGCCACACGGGGATTCCCGACGACCGGCGACTCCGGATTCCCGGGCGAGCAGAATATTAACAACTCGCTCGAGACCTTCATCTCCGAAGGCGGCACCGTGTTCTGCTGCCGCTTCGGCCTCGCCCTGCACGGCGGACGTGAAGAGGACCTGATCGAAGGCGTCATCCCGGCACACCCGCTCGACGTCCAGGACGCACTCATCCACTACGCACGCAAGGGCGCAATCATCAACTCGACCTACATGGTCTGACCCACAGCAGCTTCCGACAACCATCTTTGGGAATCTTATGACCACCATCGGAACCGTCGCGGCGAACTTCACCCGCGATCTCGAGCAGAACTACGCGACGATCGAACAGTACGTCGCCGAAGCACGAACGCGGGGCGTCGACTTCCTGGTGTTCCCGGAGGCGGCGATCGGCGGATACCTGTCGTCCCTGGGCAACCACGGCGACACCCAGAAGAACAGCGCCCGGTCGTTGCCGCCGGCGATCTCCCTCGACGGACCCGAGATCGCTCGGGTGCAGTCCATCGTCGGAGATCTCGTGGTGGCGATCGGGTTCTGTGAACTCGGCGAGGACGGTGAGACCCGCTACAACGCGGCCGCCGTCCTCGACGGCACCACCATCTACGGCAGCTACCGCAAGGTCCATCAACCGCTCGGCGAGAACATGTCGTACTCGTCGGGCACCGGGTACGACGTCTTCGACACGCCCGTCGGCCGGATCGGCCTCCAGATCTGTTACGACAAGGCGTTTCCCGAGGCCGCCCGGATCATGGCGCTCAAGGGCGCCGAGATCATCGCCAGCCTCTCCGCCTGGCCGGCGGCCCGCACCGCGACCGCGGAGAACCTGCAAGAAGACCGCTGGACCTACCGGTTCAACCTCTTCGACACCGCTCGCGCGCTGGAGAATCAGGTGTTCTGGGTCGCGGCCAATCAGAGCGGTACCTTCGGGTCGCTGCGCTACGTCGGCAACGCCAAGATCGTCGACCCTGGTGGGAACATCCTCGACACAACACTTCTCGGGAGCGGCCTGGCCGTCGCCGAGGTGGACATCGCGGAGAGCTTCACCGCCATGCGGGCCGGCATGTTCCATCTGAGGGACCGTCGGCCTGAGGTGTACGGGATGCTCGTCGAGGCCGACACCGATCCCGATGCCGCGGCGGCCTTCGCATGGCGGGACCTCGCCCATGCCTGAGATGACCGTCCAGGTGCGCTGGCCCGACGGGCAGTTCCGCCAGTACTACTCCCCCAGCCTCGTACTGCACGACCACCTCACGCCAGGTACGTACCGCGTCGACGACTTCCGGTCGCGGGCCACCACGGCGCTCGACGAGGCCAGCGCGCGTGTCCGTGCCAAGTACGGGTTCGCCTGTACCTCGGCAGCGGCGTCGGCGGAGGAGATCGCCGTCGATGCCCGGCGGCATGCGGATTCCGCTGAGGTCGAGGTGGTCTCGATGTACCCGCCGTTGCCGGGTGCGGAAGTGGCTTCGACTCGGGGCGTCGCTTCGCTCCGGCCCGGCTCAACCAGCGGAGGGGGCCCGGTCGCCGCTTCGCTCCGCCCCGGCTCAACCAGCGGTGGTAGCGCTAGAACCAGCAATGAGGAGCTGTCATGAACGCACACGTGCCGGTCGTCGTCATCGGCGGCGGACAGGCCGGCCTCTCGGTCAGCTGGTACCTCGGGCAGGCGGGCGTCGAACATCTCGTCGTCGAAGCCGACACCGCGGTTCATGCATGGGCCGATAAGCGTTGGGACAACTTCACGCTGGTGACTCCGAACTGGCATTGCAAGCTCCCTGGATACTCTTACGACGGCCCGGATCCGGACGGCTTCATGACCCGTGACGAAGTCGTAGAGTGGTTGCACGGTTGGCTGGAGACCTTCGAACCACCCCTCGTCGAACACACCAAAGTCACTCGCCTGCAACGTCTCTCCGGTGATCGGTTCGAGCTGACTCTTGAAGGCCCCGACGGAATGCGGTCGCTCACCTGCGACCAGGCCGTCATCGCAACCGGCGGGTATCCCCTGCCGGTGGTTCCGCCGTTCGCGTCGTCGCTGGATCCGGCCGTGCACCAGGTGCACTCCGAGGAGTATTTCAACCCAGAGCAACTTCCCGACGGTGCCGTGCTGGTCGTCGGGTCGGGACAGTCGGGCACGCAGATCGCCGAGGACTTGCACCTCGCCGGCCGGCAGGTACATCTCGCGATCGGCAACGCACCGCGAGTCGCTCGGTTCTACCGCGGCCGCGACTGCATGACCTGGCTGTCGGACATGGGTCTCTACGACACACCGACCCAGGAGTACCCCGGCGGACGGGCTGCGCAGGAGAAGACGAATCACTACGTCACCGGTCGCGACGGCGGCCGCGACATCGACCTTCGACGCTTTGCCGTCGAAGGGATGAAGCTGTACGGCGTGCTCAGCGACGGCAAGGACTCGACGCTGCGGTTCGCGCCGACGCTCACGGCCGCGCTCGACCGGGCCGACGCCGTGTACAACTCGATCTGCGGTGACATCGACCGCCATATCGACAAGCTCGGCATCGACGCGCCGGAGGCATCTCGGTACGAGCCGGTGTGGGCGCCCGAGGTCGATCCGACCGAACTCGATCTCTCGGCCGAAGACGTCACCTCGATCATCTGGGCCATCGGCTACCGACCCGACTACCGGTGGATCGAGGCCAGCGCCTTCGACGGCGGTGGCCGGCCCATGCAGACACGCGGGATCACCGAAGTCCCCGGGCTCAGCTTCGTCGGGTTGCCCTGGATGCACACCTGGGGGTCCGGACGGTTCCTCGGTATCGATCGTGACGCGAGGTATGTGGCTGAGCATGTTGTCGAAGCGGTTTGTGGTGGACGCGCGCAGTTGGTTGTTGCGCAGTAGGTTTGGGGTCCTGTGGGCTTCCAGGGTTGGGTTGTCGAGGTCGGGTCACCAGGTGGCTTCGACTCGACGCCTCGCTTCGCTCGGGGTCGGCTCAACCAGCGGGGGTGCGCGGACGGTTCAACCAGCGGGGTCGGGGCCGGCTCAACCAGCAAGAAGCGCTCACCGTCGAGCACATAGTTCATTCTTCTAAGGAGCACCCATGACGGTATCCACACGAGTTGACCTGGCGTTGCTCGGTATTCGCGGGGAGCCGCCGGTGCAGCGCAGCGGCGGCGCGGGGCCCAGCGACGACGGCCACCTCATGGTCGACGGGTTGCATGCCGCGATCCCGCGGAATCCGCAGAGCCCGTTCGTCTTCGACGGTGATCGCGTGCTGTACGACGGGGTCGACATCGGCGTCGAGGTCAGTGCGATCGGGCGCCCCCGGTTCTACGACCTGCAGACCGCGGACGGGGTGAGCTACGAGAAGATCGCCCGCCTGCATGGACGCAACGTGTTGGCGACGACCGTCCTGCAGACCTGTATCCGCTACGCCGAGGACCAGCGGTGCCGGTTCTGTTCGATCGAGGAGTCGCTGACGTCCGGCTCGACGATCGCGGTGAAGAAGCCCGAGCAACTCGCCGAAGTCGCCCGTGCGGCCGTCGATCTCGACGGCGTCACCAACATGGTCATGACCACCGGCACCAGTGGTGGACGCGACCGCGGGGCCCGTCATCTCGCCCGGTGCGTCCGGGCGATCAAAGCGGCGCTGCCGGAACTGCCGATCCAGGTCCAGTGCGAACCGCCCGCAGATCTGGCCGTCCTGACCGAACTGCGCGAGGCCGGTGCGGACGCCGTCGGCATCCACGTCGAATCCCTCGACGACGACGTGCGGCGCCGCTGGATGCCAGGCAAGTCGACGGTACCGATGTCGGAGTACCGGGCGGCGTGGACCGAGGCGGTCCGGGTGTTCGGGCGCAACCAGGTGTCGACCTACCTGCTGGTCGGGCTCGGCGAGGACACCGACGAGATGATCGCCGGCGCCAAAGAACTCGCCGACATGGGCGTGTATCCCTTCATCGTGCCGTTCCGGCGTCACGCGGGGACCCTCGCCGTCGACGTCGACAACGCTCCCGCACCCGACCCCACGATCGTCGAGAAGATCACCCGCGAGGTGGCCGGTCATCTGAGCTTCATCGGGATGTCCGGGTCGGAGCAGCGTGCGGGTTGCGCTGCCTGCGGTGCGTGCAGCGTATTGCCGACGGTCGGGGGCTGACGTGTTGTCACGGGGCGAACTGTCGATCCTGTCCGGGCTGCCACGAACGACGCCGCGGTCGGAGTTCCTGATCACCGTTGCGGACAGCCCGCGGGAACATGCGGCATATCGCGCGCTGCGACACCGCGAATTCGTCGAACGGCAGGCACTTTTCGAGCACAGCGATCTCGACGACACCGACGAGAATCCGCGCACCACCGTCCTCGTCGCGACCCTGCCGGACGGGACGATCGCGGGTGGGGTGCGCATCGCACCCACTCCGTGGGCAGGATCGACATACGCCGACATCGGATGGTGGTTCGGGTCGCGGCTCGTCGTCGGCGATCCGGGCCACGCAGCCGGGATCGGGCCGGCACTCGTGCGGGCGGCGTGCGCGCACGTCGAACAGCTGGGCGCCCTCCGGTTCGACGCGACCGTCCAGGATCGTTACGCACCGATGTTCGCGAGGCTCGGCTGGCTGGACCACGGTCCCGGTCCGCAGATTGAAGGACGGTCGCACCGGGAGATGCGCTACCCACTCGACAGAATTCAACGCACAGTCGACGGGACGAAAGCGGTTCTCGCCGAGGCACTCGCGCCGTTCGCAGACCAACCGGGCGGGCTCGGATCCTCCGGGTTCCGCGGCGACGACGGGGTCCCGCTACCGGGCACCGACGTGATCGCCGCCTGCGACGCCATCGTTCCGTCGATGATCGAACGCGATCCCGAATGGGCCGGCTGGTGTTCGGTGCTCGTCAACCTCAACGACCTCAGTGCGATGGGTGCCCGTCCGCTCGGTCTCCTCGATGCCGTCGGAGCGCCGACGACGTCGCATCTCACCCGCATCATCCGCGGGATCTCCTCGGCGGCCGCGGCGTGGCGGACACCCGTTCTCGGTGGTCACACCCAGGTCGGTGTGCCGTCGGCGCTGTCGGTGACCGCACTGGGCACGACGCCCAGTCCACTGCCCGCCGGCGGTGGCCGGGTCGGCGACACCGTCACCCTGCACGCCGACCTCGGTGGCTCGTGGCGACCCGGATATCACGACCGCCAGTGGGACTCGACGAGTTCACGTAGCAGCGAGGAACTCTGCGCCATGACATCCCACCTCGCGACCGTGCGCCCGGCGTCGGCGAAGGACGTCAGCATGGCCGGGATCGTCGGCACGCTCGGCATGCTCGCCGAAGCGTCGGGGACGGGTGCCGAACTGGACGTGACGGCAGTGCCGCGGCCCGGCGACGCGTCGATGGGCGCGTGGCTGACCTGTTTCCCGGGATATGCGACGCTCACCACCGATCGCGCGGGTGCTCGACGCGACGTCCCCGCACCCGAGCCGGTGACGACCGCCGATTGCGGCCGACTGACCGCCCAACCGGGCGTGCGGCTGCGGTGGCCCGACGGCGAGACGACTGTCGCGGTCGCGTCGACGGTGACCGGGCTGGGTATCGCATGAAAGATCTCGAGCGACCCGACTCGCCCACGGATCCGACCGGTACAGTTCGCCCATGAGGACGGTCACCCTCGGCGCCCTCGCCGCGCACTTCGGACGCGACGTGGAACGCGGTGTCGCCAAAGCGGTCGGCATCGTCGAATCCGCGGCGCGCGACGGCGTCGACCTCCTCGTCTTCCCCGACGCCTCGCTCGGTGGATACCTGGGCGATCTTCGACAACCCGACCCGGCAGAACTGCCGCCGGCGCTGCAACCCGACGGTCCGGAACTCGCCGCGATCGCCGCGGCCGCCGGCGACATGACCGTCTGTATCGGGTACACCGAAGCGGTCGGCGAGCAGCGATTCAACACTGCCGTCTGCGTCACGGGGGACGGCATCCTGGGCACGCACCGTAAGGTTCATCAGCCCGCCGGCGAGGCACTCGCCTACGCGGCCGGTGACTCCTTCGGTGCCTTCGACACCCCGGTCGGTCGCATCGGCATGCTGATCGACTACGACAAGACCTTCCCGGAGTCGGCACGCACGCTGGCGCTCGACGGCGCACGGATCATCGCGGCGCTGTCCGCGTGGCCGGCCAGCGTCACCGACCGCGCCGCACGCCTACCGGCCGACCGCCAGTCCCGGTTGTTCGATCTCTACGACAGTGCCCGAGCTGCCGAGAATCAGGTGTTCGTCGTGTCGTCGAACCAGACCGGGGTGATGGGGTCACTGCGCTTCCTCGGACAGGCGAAGGTCGTCGGACCAGGTGGCGACATCCTGGCAACCACTCGTTCGAAAGGCGGAATGGCCACGGTGACAGTCGATGTCGATGCCGAAGTCGACCGGGCGCGGCGCGTCCTGAGCCATCTCGCCGAACTCCGGCCCGACACCTACCGGTCGACGACGCCGGCGGACCAGCGATGAGCGGCACGCAGCATCTGCGCGTCGCTCTGCTCACCTATTCGACGAAACCCCGTGGAGGCGTGGTCCATACGTTGAACCTGGCTGAGGCGATGGCCCGGCTCGGCGCCGACGTGACGGTGTGGTCGCTCGCCCGCGGTGGCGACGAGGGCTTCTTCCGCGCTGTGGATCCGGCTGTGCGGGTGCGGCTCGTTCCGTTCCCCGACCGAGAGAACGAGACGATCACCCAACGCATCGTGCGGTCCATCGACACCCTGCGGGCCGCCTTCGACCCGGCTGACTTCGACATCGTGCACGCCCAGGACTGCATCAGTGCCAACGCCGTCGGGACGTGCATCCGCACGATCCACCATCTCGACCAGTTCACCACGCCGATCCTCGTTGAGTGCCATGAGAAGGCCGTCGTCAACCCTTACGCCCGGATCTGCGTGTCACGAGCGGTAGCCGACGAGGTCGAGCAGGGCTGGCGCCTCCATCCGACGGTGATCCCGAACGGCGTTGCGTATGAACGCTTCGCCGGCGCGGCGTCGGACTCCCCCACGTCCGTCGAGGCGCGACGCCGCTGGTCGGATCAACTGGGCGACTACGTGCTCGCCGTCGGCGGAATCGAACCGCGCAAGGGCAGCATCGACCTCCTGGAAGCGTACGCCCTACTGCGCGAACGTCACCCAGGACTGAAGCTCGTCTTCGCGGGCGGCGAGACCCTGTTCGACTACCGCAATTACCGTGCCGACTTCGACCGTCGGCGAGCCGAACTCGACGTCGAACCGATCGTCCTCGGCAATGTGCCCGACGACGACCTGCCGTCACTGGTCGCCGCCTGCCAGGTGTTCGCATTCCCATCGGTGAAAGAGGGCTTCGGCCTGGCCGCGATGGAAGCCCTCGCCGCGGGGCGTCCCGTCGTCGCGCGCGACCTCCCCATCCTGCGCGAGGTCTTCGGTACGACCGTCTCCTACGCCTCGACCATCGTCGAACTGGCCGACGCCCTCCACGCATCCCTCGTCCCGGACCCCGACCGCATCGCGTCGGGCCGACGCCTGGCCGCATCTCTCACGTGGGGCGACGCGGCACGTCGGCACCTCGAGTTCTATGCGCGACACCCCCATCCGGCGTCGCCGGTCGGCACCCACGGATGAGCGAGTCCCGTCGGAGCGAACGCATCGGGATGCTGGCGGTCGCTCTCACCGCGATCCTGTGGGGAACCTCGGGTACCGCCGCGGCGATGGCGCCCGAGCTCAGTGCCGTGACCGTCGGCGCCGTGGCCATGTGTGGCGGCGGCTTGTTGCAGGCGGCGGTCAACGCCCGCGGGATTCGAGCCGCGTGGTCGTCGGTGACGGCACAGTGGCGGGTCGCTCTTCTCGGTGGGATCTGCGTGCTGATCTACCCACTCTGCTTCTTCGGGTCGATGCGCGTCGGCGGCGTCGCGCTCGGAACAGTCGTGTCGTTGGCGTCGGCACCGCTGGTGTCGGCGGTCATCGAGCGCGTGGCCGACGGGCGGAGGCTGACCCTGCGGTGGACCATCGCGTGCGCGCTCGGCATCGTCGGCAGTGCGGCGTTGGCCGTGTCGCGCAGCGAGTCGTCGCATGCAGACGCACTCGGCGGGAGTTCGTCGTCGGCGCTCGGTGTCTGTCTCGGCCTGCTCGCGGGTATCACTTACGCCGGGTTGTCGTGGGCGATGCGTCGGCTCATGAACAGGTCGGTGCCGCGCGGCGCCGCGGCCGGGACAGTGATGGGACTGGGCGGATTGTTTCTGCTGCCGGTCGTCGCGGTCGGGGTACCGGCCGTGGTCGCGCACCCCGAGACCCTCGGCGTTCTCGCCTACCTCGTCCTTGTCCCGCAGTTCCTCGGGTACGTGCTATTCAGTCGTGGACTTGGTCGGATCGACAGCTCGACCGCCACCACCATCACCCTGATCGAGCCCGCGGTCGCGACCGCGCTGGCCGTCGGAGTGCTCTCCGAATCCATCACCGCGATCGGTTGGGTGGGTATCGCAATGCTGGCGGCGGCGCTGGTCGTCCTGCTGGCTCCTCGCCTTCCGTCCGCAACCGGCCCGGCATCCACTAGCGTCGACGCAGGATCATCGACAGGGAGGTCGACGCATGAAGCAGTTCCGAGAGGCCGTCGAGGCGCGTGACGAGCAGGCGATGAGGGCACTGCTCGCCGACGATGTGGTCTTCACCAGTCCGGTCGCATTCAAGCCGTATCCGGGCAAGGCCATCACGTCGGCCATCCTGCGGGGCGTGCTGCGGGTCTTCGAGGACTTCCGCTACATCCGAGAGATCAACGACGCCGGCGGACACGACTCGGCGCTCGTCTTCGAGGCCGTGGTCGGCGGCAAGAAGATCACCGGCTGCGACTTCATCCACGTCAACGACGACGGCAAGATCGACGACCTCATGGTCATGGTTCGGCCGCTGTCGGGTGCGCAGTCCGTCGCCGCGGCGATGGGGGCGCAGTTCGATCAGATCGCCGCCGAGGCCGCTGCGGAGTCAGAAAACACAGCGGAGTCCGAGGGGGTCAGCCAGTGAAACTCGGTCTGCAACTGGGCTACTGGGGCGCGCAACCGCCGACCCACCACGCCGAGATCGTCGCCGCGGCCGAGGCGTCCGGCTTCGACAGCATCTTCACCGCCGAGGCCTGGGGATCCGACGCCTACACCCCGCTGGCCTGGCTCGGGTCGTCGACGGAACGCGTCCGGCTCGGGACGTCGGTGCTGCAGCTCTCGGCCCGCACCCCGACCGCGTGTGCGATGGCCGCGCTGACCCTCGACCACCTGTCCGGCGGTCGGCACATCGTCGGGCTCGGTGTGTCGGGTCCGCAGGTCGTCGAAGGCTGGTACGGGCAGAAGTTCGCCAAGCCGCTGGCCCGGACCCGCGAGTACATCGACATCATGCGTCAGGTGTGGGCGCGCGAGGCGCCGGTCAGCAGCGCCGGACCCCACTATCCCCTGCCGTTCGACGGGGAGGGCGCATCGGGACTGGGCAAGACGCTCAAGCCGATCACGCACCCGCTGCGCAGCGACATCCCCGTGATGCTCGGCGCCGAGGGGCCGAAGAACGTCGCGCTCGCCGCCGAGATCGCAGACGGCTGGCTGCCGCTGTTCTACACGCCGCGCATGGCCGACACCTACAACGAGTGGCTCGACGAGGGTTTCGCCCGCCCGGGTGCACGACGCAGTCGCGAAGACTTCGAGATCTGCGCGACCGCCCAGATCGTCGTCACCGATGACCGCGAGGGCACCTACGCCGCGATCAAACCGTTCCTGGCGCTGTACATGGGCGGCATGGGCAGTGAGGACACCAACTTCCATGCCGAGGTGTACCGCCGGATGGGGTACGCCGACGTCGTCGACGAGGTGACCGCACTCTTCCGCAGCAACCGCAAAGACGAAGCGGCACAGATCATTCCCGACGCCTTGGTGGACGACTCGGCGATCGTCGGCGACCTGGACCACGTGCGTGAACAGATCAAGGTCTGGGAAGCGTGCGGGGTGACGATGATGCTCGTGTCGCCGGGCAGCGTCGCCGAGGTCGAGCAGCTCGCGGAGCTCATCCGCTGATGCCCTCCCCCGCCCGCGTCACCGTCATCGACACGGTGGTCTCGTTCGACGCCCCGATCGAGGTCACCTTCGACTACCTCGCCGACCCGACGAACCGACCGGAATGGCAGTCGAGTCTGCGCCGCATCGACGACCTGCGGCCGATCGGTCACCGGGCGGGTGACGTCGGCACCAGCTGGACCGACGTCACCGTCGTACCCGGGGTGTCGCCGCGGATGGAGGTGACCGCCTGTGAGTCCCGTCGACGGTGGCAGGAGATCGGACGGTGGCGGTCCGTTGATGCGGTCCTGACGTTGACGTTCGCCGATCGCGAGGCCCGCACCGACGTGCATGCCGAGGCGGTGCTGACGGTGCCCGCGATCGGTGGGCTGGTGCTGACCGTGACGCGGTGGCCGGCGGCGCAAGCGGTGCGGGCCGATCTCGAACGGGCCGCTCGACTGTTGGCCGGTCGAGGCTCTCGGTGAGGGGCCGCGCCTCGGGTAGCGTTCCAAGGGTGAACATCAAGAACGTGACCCTCGCCCTCGGCACCGCTCTCGTCCTGGCTGTCGCCGGTTGCAGCTCCGACTCCGACTCCGGTTCGGGCACAACCGAACCCACCGCAACCGCGGCGACCGGCGGCGCCGAGACACCGGCGGCGGGAGCGGAGAGCTGCCCGACCGCACCGGCGAACGCGGACGCCACACCGCAGTGGACCGAGCAGGGCGCCACCGGTGGATTGCAGATGGTCGCGTCCACCGCGACCGAGGCCCCGAACATCACCGTCGAGAACCCGTTCAGCGTCGACGAGACCCAGGTCAAGACGCTCGTCGAGGGTGACGGCGCCGTCGTGCCGGACACCGCGTCGGTGTCGGTCTGCTACGTCGGTGTGAACGGCCGCACCGGCGAGACCTTCGACAGCGCCTACGCAAACGGCTCCCCCGTGACGTTCCCGCTCGACGGCGTGATCCCCGGGTTCAGCAAGGCCATCGCGGGACAGAAGGTCGGGTCGAAGGTGGGCGTCGCCATGACATCGGCCGACGGTTACGCGCAGGGTAATCCGCAGGCGAACATCGAGGTCGGCGACACCCTCGTCTTCGAGATCAGCATTGTCGGGGCGTCGTAGGGGGTTGTGGTGCGGAATCACTTGGTGACATCGGGTCACCAGGTGATTTCGACACGGCTCCTCGCTCCGCTCGGTGCCGGCTCAATCAGCGGGGGTGGACTTCTCGCTCCGCTCGGTGCCGGCTCAATCAGCGGGGGGCGGAGGCTCCTCGACCTCGACGCGCTCCTTCGTCGCTTGCTCGGCCCGGCGGCTCCGCTCGGTGCCGGCTCAATCAGCGGGGAGGGGCTCTGCTGAGGTCGTCGCCGTCGCTCTTCACCCGTTGGGGTCTGAGGTTGCGCACAGTTGGACCACTGGCGTGCCAAAACCCGTCCCTCTCAGCGTGATCGAAGGGCATATTTCCCTTCGATCGTGCTCAGGGGGACGAGAATTTTTTTGCGCCTGTCTACTCCTGACCTTGAGTTGCACGAGCAGCGAACCACGAAGGCCCCAGCCGTGAGATCGACTGGGACCCTTCGTGGCTCGTCGACCTCGACGCGCTCCTTAGTCGCTTGCTCGGCCCGGCGGCTATCGCTCCTCGCACCTCAGGGAGCGGTGGGTTGGTGCTTGCGCTACTCGCACCCCGGAGACCGGTGGGCTGGTGCTAGCGCTGCTCGCACCCCCGGAGAGCGGTGGGCCGGTGCTCGCGCTACTCGCACCCCGGAGAGCGGTGGACCGGTGCTTGCGCTACTCGCACCCCGGAGAGCGGTGGGCCGGTGCTCGCGCTGCTCGCACCCCGGAGAGCGGTGGGATGGTGCCTGCGCTACTCGCACCCCCGGGGAGCGGTGGAGCGGCTCGCTCCTCGGGTGTGAGGAACCGTCAGATCTTGCGGTGCCGCAGGTTGATCGGGAGGCCGTCGGCGGGGGTCGGACCGGTGCCGTAGGTGAGTTCCGGGCGGTAACCGGCCGGGACGTCCCATTCAAAGCGCTGCAGCATCTGGTGCAGGATCGACTTCACCTCCATGCCACCGAAATACAGGCCGATGCACTTGTGGGCACCGCCGCCGAAGGGCGCCCATGCGAAGCGGTGGACCTTGTCTTCGCGGCGCTCCGGCGAGAAGCGTTCGGGGTCGAAGTGGGTGGGGTTGGGCCACCATTCCTTGCGCAGCATCGTCGCCCACGGGTGGATGCCGAGCAGTGTGCCCTTCGGGATGTAGTGGCCGCAGACCTCGGTGTCCTCGATCGCCATGCGGAAGAGCATCCCGACCGGGGCGTTGAGGCGCAGCGTCTCCTTGAAGGCCAGCTCCATGCTGGGGAGCTTGTCGACGTCGTCGTAGTCGATCGTCGGCTTGTCGAGGGCCAGGGACTCCTCGCGCAGGCGCTGCTGCCACTCGGGGTGCTTGCCGAGGAAGTAGGTCATCATCGACAGCGCGATGGTGCTGGTGTCGTGTGCAGCCATCATCACGAAGATCATGTGGTTGACGATGTCCTCGTCGGAGAACGTCTCGCCCTCGTCGCTCTCGGCGTTGCAGAGCACGCTGAACAGGTCGTCGGCGTCGTTGCCGCGACGCAGCGGGATCTCGGAGCGGAAGTACTCCTGCAGCACCTCGCGGCCCCGGAGCCCCTTGGCCCAGGTCCAGTTGCCGACGTCCTTGCGCACGATCGCCTGACCGCCGCGAACCGCCGCCTCGAAGGCGTGCTCCAGTCGGTGGGCCTCGGACTCGCTGACGTGAGCACCCATGAAGACTTCGGTCGCCAGCGACAGGGTGAGGTCCTTGGTCCGGGAGTACATCTTGAAGCCGTTGCCCACCTCCCAGTTGGCGAGGGTCTTCTCGATGTGCGGGGTCATGATGTCGAGGTAGCCGGTGAGGCGGGGGCGGCTGAACGCCTGCTGCATGATGCGGCGGTGCTGCATGTGCTCGTCGAAGTCCATCAGCATCACGCCCCGGCGGAAGAACGGGCCGATCATCGGTTCCCAGCCGAGTTCGCTCGAGAACGCCTTCTTGCGGTTCATCCACACCGCTTCGATCGCGTCCGGACCGACGAGGGTGACCATGTTCATCCCCAGCGCACCCGACCAGGAGACCTGTCCGTACCGCTCAAAACGTTCCATGGCCGACTTGAGCGGGTCGACGAGCGCTTCGAGGGTGTTGCCGAGCCACGGAACCCCTGGGTCACCCATCACCGGCTTGAGATCGGATCCGGCGGGCGGCTCGGCCAGCGGACGCTCCGAGCTCGGGTACATGCTGCTCGCCTTCGCCAGCACGCTCTGGATCTGCTTTTTCCGACTCGTCATGGACCTGCCACTCCCCGTTGTTCCGATGTGCGTTACATCACTATGCACCATTGGAACGGATTTTAGCGTCTGTTTCAAGGGGGGTGTGCAGACGGGGTGTTCACGCAGGTTGTGCGAGCGTGTCGCCCGACCGTCGGGACGTCAGCACGCGGGGCGCCGAGACCCCCAGCGCGACCAGCACCGCCAGACCCCAGAGCAGGTACGACGACCCGACGAGATGCTGCCACCAGACCCAGGACAACTCGGCGTCGTACCGCTGCGGGATTCGCTGATGCGGCGCGACGGCGAAGATGACGAGCCCGAAACCGACGAGCCACCACCACATCGCCGACGCCGCGGGCCTGGTCGCGAGGAAGGTCAACAGGATCAGCAGCGGGACCACCCAGACCCAGCTGTGGTCCCACGCGACCGGCGAGCAGTACAGCGCGGCGAACGCGACTGCCATCAGTGCCGCGACATCGTGCGGGCCGGACGGTTGTGGACCCGCCGGTGCAACCGACAGCAGACGCCACGCGACCCAGGCGATG
This sequence comes from Gordonia hongkongensis, assembly GCF_023078355.1. Lineage (NCBI taxonomy): Bacteria > Bacillati > Actinomycetota > Actinomycetes > Mycobacteriales > Gordoniaceae > Gordonia > Gordonia hongkongensis. The sequence goes on along the minus strand of NZ_CP095552.1, from coordinate 2,705,450 downwards.
AACAGGCCGACGATCAGCGAGACGAGGAACCACGCGACGTCGGACTCGATGCCGAGCCTGCCGAGCTCACCCTTGATCGATTGGTTGTTCGCGAAGTGCGGACTCCCGATGCGGTCGGTGTCGAAGAGGGTCGATGTCCAGTAGGTGCGCGAGTCGTTCGGTGTCAGGAGATGGCCGAGGGCGGCGTAGGCGACCGCTGACGCCGCGGCCACGCCGAGTGCGCGCCAGTCCCGGCGGACGAAGAAGAACAGCAGGAACACCGCGGGGGTGAGCTTGATCGAGATGGCGAGTCCGACGAGCAGCCCGTTCCACCACTTGCCGCGGCCCAGCAGTACGTCGACGACGACGAGCGTCATCAGCACGATGTTGATCTGTCCGAAGTTGAGGGTGTCGCGGACGGGTTCGAGCCAGAGGCCCACCGTCGTGGCGGCCGTTGCGAGCCACCATAATTCGTGCGCCGGCCGCTCGACGAGGCTAGACAGGACGATGCGGCACACCACCAGCAGGCAGCCGATGGAGATCGCGGTGAACAGGGCCTGACCGAGGCTGAGTGGAACGACCGTGAAGATCGAGAACAGCGCTGCGGCAAGCGGTGGATACGTGAACGGGAGGTACGAGCCTTCCGCGAGCCGGGGCAGGATGCCGTACAGGTCGCCGCCGTCGAGCAGGACCTGTCCGCCCATGCGGTAGACGTCGAAATCGATGCGATACGGGGCCGGCGGTTGGTTCGGCAGCACGACGATGGCGACCGCCGAACTGATGAGGAATACGGCGAGTGTCGCCCACCGGGCCCGGGCTGATCCCAGGTATCGATCCAGCGCACGTCGCGGGTTTACAGCAGTCACGAGCCCTCACTTCCGAGCGGGATCGTATCGCGGAGGGCGTGCGGTTCAGGGTGGCCGGGCCGTGGCCGTGTAGTCGGGCGGTGCGGGTCCACGTGGACTCGTCGGTCGTCGACAGTCGAAGGGTGGTCGCGCGTTCTCCGGTGGGGTCGGTCGACGGGACCGTGGCGAGTCGAAGTGATCGGGCGTCGCCGGGATCGGGCGAAGGGCGGGTCAGGCGGCTCCGGGTTTGCGTCGATCGGCCGGCATGATGTCGACCACGCCGTCGTCCGGATAGCCGTCGAGCATGATCGTCGCGACCGCGCCGAGGGCGCGGTCCCAGGCCAGCGTCATGGCCGGGGTCCAGGACTCGCCGCCGATCTCGCTCATCGCGGCGATCATGCATTCCGCGACCGCCGTGTACATCGGTCTGGTGACGCCGAGACCGGCGTGTCGTCGCCCCAACGCGTGCAGAGTCGTCGTCAGCCACTCGGGATCGTCGAGATGCTCCACGACCGAGGCGACGGCGCTGCGCAACATTTCGGCCTGGGCTCGAGTGTCGCGGCCGAACATGGCGCGAACGGTGGGATAGCGGTCGAACAGGATCTCGTAGAAGCGAACGGTGAGGCCTGAGTCGGGAAGGTCGACGAGTGCCAGGCTGCGTTCGAGCAGTTGTTTGTCCATGCACGGACCTTGGTGCACCGGCATTGCGACTGGGCGCGCTGCGGGGAAGGCCGAGGTAACAGTGGTCTCACAGCGAACCGCAGCCGGTGTGAGGTTCGGGATGGTTCGGGCGTTTGGTCCGTCTTCAGAGGTTGTCAGCTGTCCCAGTCGACGGTGCGGGCCATGTTCAGCAACCGGCGTCGGCGCGTCTCCCCCGTCGCACCGACCCACGCGATGAGTCCGTAGACGTGTGCGCGGAAGTCCGGGTGCTCGTCGTGATTCTGCGACGACGCCCCGTGCCGGCGGGCGTTGTGGAGCAGGGCCCGCAGATTGTCGTAGTCGGATCTGGCGACCTGCGGACGGTCGTTGACGACGAGACCGGCAAGGTGTTGGCGCTGATGACTGTGCATGATCCGGACCTTCTCCGGGTGCACGGTGAATCGCTCGTCTTCGACGATGCGGAGCACGGTCCACAGCGCGCGGTCGGCGTTCATCGCGTCGCCCGAGATCGCGAGGTCGTCGCCGTAGCGGGTGTAGCGGAGGCCGTGACGGCGGGCGTACCCGTCGAGCCGCCGATCGAGCGGCCGCATCACGAGGTTCGCCAGATGCGGCGAGGTCGGCGCACCTTGCGGCAGGTGTCGTTCCCGAAGGAGTGCTGCGTGCGTGTGATCGATACCGCGGAGTTCGTCCACAGGCGTTGCCGTGGTGCACAATTCGGCGAGCAGGCGGGCGATGTGCGGCGGGTAGCCGGCCTGCCGGAACACTGCTCGGACGCGCGGTACGGTGATCGTCTCGAAGCAATGCCGGAGGTCGACGCGCAGTACCACGGGACGGTCCGTGTGCGGCCAGGCGAAAGCAGCCGGTGACGAGCCGGGTATGAAGCCGCGTGCTGCGGGATGCGCCGGAATGCGCTCAATCAACCGTCTGAGCAGGCGACGCTGTGTCTCGCGCATACGGGGTTTCGGAGCTTCGATGACCCGGACACCGTCCCGCTTCTCACGCCGCCAGATTCGGTAGTGACGCAACGGCGGGCGCGCCGTTCGTAGCCATTGGCCGCGGTCGGCGAACCATTCGAGCTCGGGCACGGTGAAGTCGAGCCAGTGCGCGAACTGCTCGACATCGTAGAGATCGGGCAGAGCGTCGGACACCGTTCCCGCGGAACGTGGTTCGTGCACGACGACGGGTTGAGCGGCGACGGGTGCCGGGTGGGTCCACGGCGCGAGGGCCTGGATCATCACGGTCGCGGGATGTCGCGGTTCGTGAGGCGAGAGTTCGATGATGCCGGCGGCGACTTCGGAGGTGACCTCAGCGGGCAGGACCGCTGTCACTGCCGCCAGGATCTCCGGCCACGTCCACGCGGTATACGTGCGCGAGAAGGCCGCAGCGACTTCCGCTGCCTCATGCGGTTGCAGGAACGGTTCGGTCACGGCGCCGTGTCGCGTCGCGAGCTGACGTGGTGATGAACGACGGATGGGGTGACCAGAACTGTGCAGCGGCGCCGTGTGGCACGTGCAGCGTGCGCGCCGGCGTCGGACGCAGGGACCAGCTGTGAAGTGCACCCAGGGGTTACCCCTGAGACGGATCGCGACGATCCACTCTCACCTTGCCCGTCGTTCATCAACCGACATGGTGCCACGGCGGTGAGACAGCCGAGGCGAGGACGCAGATCTGCGCGGGTTCACCGACGTCGCTCGCACTGAGGTCGAGGTCTGGTAGACCCGGTGTCTGTGGGTAGCTATGAGATTCGGCCGGTGGTTGCAGGCGATATCGATCAGATCTCAAGCCTGCACACCGCCATCTGGAAGGCCACGTATGCGGGAATGGTGGCTCAGGACCGGCTCGATGCGCTCACTCCTGCGGAGTCGGCCTCACGCTGGCGACAGACCGTCGGAGACCTCGCAGGCCACGCTGGGCGCGGCATCCGCATCCGGTGGGCGACCTCACTCGACACGCAGGAGATGGTCGGTTTTGCAGCAAGCGGCCCGGCTCGCGACCACGACGCTCCCGCACCGACCGAATTGTGGTCTCTGAATGTCGTTCTCCGCCATCACGGCACCGGTGTGGCGATGGACTTGATGACCTCAGTGCTCGGCGGAACGGATATCCCGGCCTACCTCTGGGTTGCACGCGACAACGCGCGGGGCAGTGGCCTTCTATCGTAAACACGGATTCGAACTCGACGGGGCCACACGTCACGACTCCGGCTGGGATTGTCACGAAGTACGCATGAACAACGCACAGTGATGACCGCCCGACCAACAGCACCCACTGGCGCACCTGAACCCCGGTACTGCTCGCGCGATCCTGCTCGCTTGTTGACCGACAGACTGCAACTGGACCGGTAGACCTCGATCGAAGTCCATAGGTCGAGTTGAAGTCTGTCGGTCGCGGGGGCTGGTTGCTGGACCCTTCGAGGCTCGTCGACCTCGACGCGCTCCTTCGTCGCTTGCTCGGCCCGGCGGCTTGCGCTCCTCGCACCTCAGGGAGCGGAAGAAGGCTCGTCACTTAGGGTTTGGGAGCCTCGGTCGCCGGACCCTTCGTGGCTCGTCGCTATCGCTCCTCGCACCTCAGGGAGCGTTGGGAGGCCATCGCTATCGCTCCTCGCACCTCAGGGAGCGTTGGGAGGCCATCGCTATCGCTCCTCGCACCTCAGGGAGCGTTGGGAGGCCGTCGCTACCGCTCTACGCACCTCAGGGAGCAGCGGGGGCGCTCCTTCGGATAGGGAGCAGTGGGAGGCGCCGCTTCCCGCCCGCACCCCAGGGTCAGGCACCGACGTACTCGGCGAGGTGCTCACCGGTGAGGGTCGATGGGTCGGCGACGATGTCGGCGGGCGTGCCCTCGAAGACGATCCGGCCGCCGTCGTGGCCGGCGCCCGGGCCGAGGTCGATGATCCAGTCGGCGTGGGCCATCACCGCCTGATGGTGCTCGATGACGATCACCGACTTCCCGGAGTCGACGAGACGGTCGAGCAGCCCGAGGAGCTGTTCCACATCGGCGAGGTGGAGGCCCGTGGTGGGCTCGTCGAGGATGTAGACGTCGCCCTTCTCCCCCATGTGACTGGCCAACTTCAGGCGCTGGCGTTCGCCGCCGGACAGGGTGGTCAGCGGCTGACCGACCTTGATGTAACCGAGCCCGACGTCGACCATCCGGTGCAGGATCTTGTGCGCCGCCGGGAGTTTGGCGTCGCCGTCGGCGAAGAAGGCCTCCGCCTGGGCGACCGACATCTCGAGCACTTCGCTGATGTTGCGGCCGCCGAAGGTGTAGTCGAGCACCTCGGCCTGGAATCGCTTGCCCTCGCACACCTCGCAGGGCGCGGCGACGCCGGCCATCATCGCGAGGTCGGAGTAGACGACACCCGCACCGTTGCAGTTGGGGCAGGCACCCTCCGAGTTCGCGCTGAACAAGGCGGGTTTCACGCCGTTGGCCTTGGCGAACGCCTTGCGGATCGGCTCGAGCAGACCGGTGTAGGTCGCCGGATTAGAACGCCGCGACCCCTTGATGGCGCTCTGGTCGATGGAGACGACCCCGTCCTCCTTGGCGACCGTCGAGTTGATCAACGAACTCTTGCCGGAGCCCGCGACACCGGTGAGCACGACCAGCACACCGAGCGGGATGTCGACGTCGACATCGCGCAGATTGTTGGCGTCGGCCCCGCGGACCTCGAGATGGCCACTGGGCGTGCGGACCTCGTCCTTGACGGCGGCGCGGTCCTCTAGATGGCGCCCGGTGAGCGTGTCCGCGGCCCGCAGTTCGTCGACGGTGCCTTCGAACACGATCGTGCCGCCGTCGGTGCCCGCTCCCGGGCCGATGTCGACGACGCGGTCGGCGATCGCGATCACCTCCGGCTTGTGCTCGACCACCAGCACCGTGTTGCCCTTGTCCCGCAATGCGCGCAGCAGATCGTTCATCCGGGTGATGTCGTGCGGGTGCAGACCGATCGACGGCTCGTCGAACACATAGGTCACGTCGGTCAGCGACGAACCGAGATGCCGGATCAGCTTGGTGCGCTGCGCCTCTCCGCCGGACAGGGTGCCGGCCGGGCGTTCCAGGGACAGGTAGCCGAGTCCGATGTCGACGAACGCGTTGAGGTGGTCCCGCAGCGCGGCGATCAGCGGGGCCGCGGACGGATCGTCGAGTTCGGCGACCCACTGGGCGAGATCGCTGATCTGCATCGCGCACGCGTCGGCGATGCTGATGCCCTTGATCTTCGACGAGCGGGTCTCGGCGGTGAGGCGGGTGCCCTCACAGTCCGGGCACTTCGCGAAGGTGATCGCGCGATCGACGAAGGCGCGGATGTGCGGCTGCATCGCCTCACGGTCCTTGCTCAACATCGACTTCTGGATCTTCGGGATCAGACCCTCGTAGGTGATGTTGATGCCCTCGACCTTGATCTTGGTGGGCTCTTTGTAGAGCAGGTCGTTGAGTTGCTTCTTGGTGTACTTGGCAATTGGCTTGTCGGGGTCGAAGAAGCCGCAGCCGCGGTAGATCCGGCCGTACCAGCCGTCCATGGAGTAACCGGGGATCGTCAGCGCGCCCTCGTTGAGCGACTTCGACGAGTCGTACAGCGCGGTGAGGTCGAAGTCGGAGACGTCGCCGCGGCCCTCGCATCGTGGGCACATCCCGCCGGTGATGGAGAAGCTCCGACGCTCCTTGACCTTCTGCCCGCCCTTCTCGATGGTCACCGCACCCGCCCCGCTGATCGAGGCGACGTTGAACGAGAAGGCCTGAGGCGAACCGATATGCGGAGTTCCCAAGCGACTGAACAGGATACGCAGCATCGCGTTCGCGTCGGTGGCCGTGCCGACGGTCGACCGAACGTTGGCACCCATCCGCTCCTGGTCGACGATGATCGCCGTCGTCAGACCCTCCAGGATGTCGACGTCCGGACGAGCCATCGACGGCATGAATCCCTGGACGAACGCACTGTACGTCTCGTTGATGAGGCGCTGGGATTCCGCCGCGATGGTGCTGAAGACCAGTGAACTCTTCCCGGAACCCGACACCCCGGTGAAGACCGTCAGCCGACGCTTCGGCAGATCGACGCTGACGTCCTTGAGGTTGTTCTCCCGGGCGCCGTGGACGCGGATGATGTCGTGCGTGTCGGCGGGGTGAATGCCGTCGGCCCGCACGGCGTCGACCTTCCGTGCGGGACGGGTGGCGGTTCGGCTCATCGTCTCTCCATCAATGTGGCGACCGCGGGCGGGCGGTCGTCGACGTTCGGGGTGCTCGTGTCATTCCGGAGGTCCGTTGGCACGAGGTCGGTGCGCGGACTCCCGGTCGATCTAACCAGGGTGGCGGACGCCGGCGCGGGGTGTTGTCGGTCGACGACCGCGCCGAGTGCTTCCGGGGGCGGGTATCGACCGGGTCCGCACATCTCTCAGCCGGCCTGGTCGATACGGATGAGGTTGCCCGCCGGGTCACGAACGGCGGCGTCGCGCACGCCATACGGCTGATCCATCGGCTCCTGCACGATGTCGACGCCGCTTGACTGCAACTTGTCGAACAGCCCGTCGAAGTCGTCGGTCGCCAGCGTCAGCGCACCGTAACTCCCCTTGGCGATCAGCTCGAGGATCGTCTGTCGTTCCTCCTCGGAGATACCGGGATCGGCAGCCGGCGGATGCAGCACGATCGACGTGCCCGGTTGTCCGGGCGGGCCGACGGTCAGCCACCGCATGCCCTCGTAGCCGACATCCTTGCGGAGTTCGAAACCGAGGAGGTCGCGGTAGAAGCCCAGGGCGGCGTCGCCATCGGTGTGTGGGAGGAAGGTGTACTGGATCGTGATGTTCATGGGATCAGGCTAGGCAGTCTCACCCGCGCTGTGCTTCTCGATTCCTGATCGGTCTCGTGATGTTCTTCGCCAGGCACGCCGGTATCCCGTCCGTCGCGTCGGCCGACTGTTCGCGATAGACCGTCGGCGGGACCCCGACGAGTTCGGTGAACCGGGTGCTGAAGGTGCCCAGTGACGAGCAACCCACCTCGAAGCAGACCTCGGTGACGGTCAGGTCGCCGCGCCGCAGCAGCGTCATCGCCCGTTCGATGCGGCGAGTCATCAAGTACGAGTAGGGCGATTCGCCGTAGGTCTGGCGAAACTTCCGGCTCAGGTGACCGGCCGACATGTTCACCCCGCGCGCGAGCGCCTCGACGTCGAGCGGCTGCGCGTACTCGCGGTCGATCCGGTCGCGGACCTGACGCAGCAGGGTCAGGTCGCGCAGGCGCTGATCGGAATCGGTTCGCGGCACGAGTCGATCGTAGTGCGCTCAGACCCCGAGCACCGCCGAGATGTCCGCACCGAGGGCGTCGAGACGGCGTGCGGCCTCGTCCCGCGGTACGGCGCCGTCCGGGCAGTCGAGGACGACTTCGAGATAGCACTTCAGCTTCGGCTCGGTGCCGGAGGGACGCACGACGACGCGGTCGTCGGCGGCGGTCCGCACCATGACGCCATCGGTCGGCGGCAGGTCAGCGGATCCATGTGCCAGGTCGCGGTTCTCCACCACCGGCGAGCCGGCCAGTCGTTCGATCGGTGAGGAACGCAGGCGCTGCATCATCTCGCCGATCAGCGCGGTGTCCTCGACGCGGATCGTCAACGGTGCGGTGGCATGCAGGCCGTGGCGACGGGCGAGCCGGTCGAGCTCGTCGGTCAGCGTGCGGCCATCCCTCCCGAGTTCCTCGACGAGGGAGATGACCCGGACCATCGCACCGATGCCGTCCTTGTCGCGGACGGTGTCGGGGTCGGTGCAGTAGCCGATCGCCTCCTCGTAACCGAAACGCAGGCCGGAAGTCCGGGCGATCCACTTGAATCCGGTGAGCGTCGCCGCGAACCGCAGCCCGTGGTCCGCGGCGATCCGGCCGAGCAGCCGGCTCGACACGATCGAACACGCCAGGGTGTCACCGGGGCGCGTCGCATCCCGTGCCGCCTGCTCCCCCAGCAGCGCGCCGATCTCGTCGCCGGTCAGCTGCCGCCACTGACCATCGGGACCGACCGTCGCCACCGAGCAGCGGTCGGCGTCGGGGTCGAGGGCGATGACGACGTCCGCGTCGACGTCGCGTGCGAGGTCGAGCGCGAGGTCGAGGGCACCGGGCTCCTCCGGGTTCGGGAACGGCACCGTCGGGAAGTCCGGATCGGGAGCGGACTGCGCCGCCACCACGTGGACGTCGCCGATTCCCGCGGCCTGCAACACGTCTCGGGCGACCGTACCCCCGACCCCGTGCATCGGCGTCAGTACGACGCGCACCGGCGACGGACCGCCGACGGGTCGTAGCCGCGCGGTGCGTACGACATAGGTACGGACCGTCTCGTCATCGAGGTGGATGACTGCCGCGGAGTCGCGGGGCACCTCGTCGGCGGGCGGCGCCTGCGCGATCCGGTCCGCGATGTCGGCGTCAGCCGGCGAGATGATCTGCACTCCCCTGCCCGCATCGTCGGTGACACGCCCGCCGAGATACACCTTGTAACCGTTGTCGGCCGGTGGGTTGTGCGAGGCGGTGATCATCACCCCGGCGTCGCAGTCGAGCGCACGCGTCGCATGAGCGGTGACCGGCGTCGGCAACCGAGGAGGTAGCGTGAACGCCGTGAGCCCTTGCGCCGCAAGCACTTCGGTTGCCGCGTCGAAGAACTCGGCCGATCCGTGCCGGGCGTCGCACCCGACCACGACACGCGCGTCGGGACCGACCGTGTCGAGCAGATACCGCGCGACACCGGCCGTGGCGCGGGTGACCACGGCGACGTTCATCCGTGACTCGCCCGCACCGACCTCCCCGCGCAGGCCGGCGGTGCCGAAGGTCAGCGGTCCGCGGAAGCGGGACGCGAGATCGTCGGCAGCGGCGACGTCACCGGTCACCGCCGCGTCGATCAGATCGGTCAGCACGGCTCGGGTCGACGGATCCGGATCGTGGTCCCGCCAGCGCCGCGCGGCCGCGAACAGCTCGGCCCGGGTCACCGGATGCGGCGACCCGGCTCGACGCGGTCACCCAGTGCCACCCGGGCGCCACGCAGGATCTGCGTGTCCATCCCCACCAACGTGATCTTCTCGGTCGGGACCGGGCGTGTCCGCGGGTGCCCGCCGATCACCGCATTCGGGCCGACGCGCACCCGTTCGTCGAGGACAGACCATGCGACCGACGCGCCGGCGCCGATGACAACGTCACCGAAGATCACCGAATCGGCCACGACCGCACCTTTTTCGACGACCACCCCCGGTCCGAGAACGCTGCGTCGGACCGTTCCGTGCACGTGGGCGCCGCTGCTGACGAGACTATCCTCGACGACCGCCCCGGTCTCGATACGCGCGGCCGGGCGCTGCGGCTGGTTGGTGAGGATCGGCCGGTCGGCGCGGAAGACGTCGAGGGACCCGTCGATGAGGTCGCGGTGCGCCTGCAGGTAGGTCTCGGGACGGCCGGCGTCGATCCAATAGCCAGGCATCGCGTGGGCGACCGTCTTGCCGCGGTCGACGAACCAGGGCACCAGGTGTTCGCCGAAGTCCCCCAGGCCGGTGTCGTCCTTCGGGGATCCCTCGGTCGTCCGGCTCTCCAGGTACTCGAGGCCCTCGATGAGCACGGCCGGGTCGTAGACGAAGATCTCGGTGGCGATCGTGCGCGTGGTGGCGCGTTCGGGTTTGTAGCGGAACTCGCGGACTATCCCGTCTCGACGGGCCTTCACGGTGGCGTGCTGGGTGGCCTCGTCCAGCGGACACGTCGTGGTGACAACAGTGCATTCGGCGCCATGGCGGCGATGGGTCTCGATGGCGTCGCGGAAGTCGAAGTCGTAGACGTGGTCGGCGCTCATGACGATGACCTCGGCCGGTGCGTGGGCGGCGATGCGGCCGCGGATGCGATACAGCAGGTCGGCGTTGCCGGTCGCGAAGCCGTCTTCGGTTTCCGGGGCGTCGGTCTGCTCCGGCATCACCACGCGCAACCCGCCGCTCGTGCGGTCCAGATCCCAGGGACGGCCACCCGCCACGATCTGGGTGATGGTCTCGGCCTCGTACTGCACGCACAACCACACGTCGTCGATGTGACTGTGGTGCAGGTTGGAGAGCGGGAAGTCGATGAGCTGATAGTTGCCCGCGAACGGCAACGCGGGTTTCGCCCGCCGATCGGTCAGCACCTCCATTCGCGAACCACGTCCACCGGCCTGCACGATCGCGAGAACCTCCGAATACCGCATCACCCCAGTCTGCCCCACGCCGCCGGGTTTGCCCGGATACCGTGGCCGACGGAACTCGACGACATGCGACGAGGAGGTACGAGCAGTGACGCGCATCCACCGGGCCGAGCACGCGACGACGGACGGTGTGGAGGTCGACTGCCTCGTGATCGGCGGCGGCATCGTCGGGCTGGCGGTGGCGTGGGCATTCGCCCGGCGAGGACGCGACGTCGTCGTCCTCGAGGCCACCGATTCGGTTGGCGCGCAGACGACCTCGCGGAGCTCGGAGGTGATCCACGCCGGCATCTACTACCCCGAGGGCAGCCTGAAGGCGGAACTGTGCGTCCGCGGTCGCGAGCAGTTGACCCGATTCTGCGACGAGCACGGCGTCTCGTGGGCGCGGCCGGGCAAACTCATCGTCGCCACCGACGGCACCCAGAGCGAACGCCTCGACGTCTTGCTCCGACACGGTCTGGCCAACGGCGTTTCCGACCTTCGACGGATCGGAGTGGACGAACTGCGCGACCGGGAACCGGCAGTCGAAGGCGTCGCGGCACTGTTCTCACCGTCGACCGGGATCGTCGACGTCGACGGCGTGGTGCGTGCGCTGGTGCGTGACCTGGAGGCACACGGCGGCGCGATCGCGTTGCGCAGCAGGGTGATCGGCGGACAGATCGACGCACACGGCGTCACCGTGCACACATCGGACGGTGAATCGGCGTGCGCCCGGACGCTCGTCAACTGTGCCGGGATCGGCGCGTGGGAGGTGGCCCGGGCGCTGGCCGGTTTCAGCGGCCCGATCCCGCCGCGCTTCCTCGCCAAGGGGAATTACTTCGGGTTGTCCGGCGTCCGGGCGCCGTTCCGTCACCTCGTCTACCCGATCCCCGCCGACGGCGGATTGGGCGTGCACTTCACGATGGATCTCGCCGGCGAGGCCCGATTCGGCCCCGACGTCGAATGGCTGACGCCGTCCCCCGACGAGGCGACCGCCGGGGAGGAACTCGACTACGCCGTCGACGAGGCGCGCGCCGACGCATTCGAGCGAGCCATCCGCACGTATTGGCCTGAGTTGCCGAGCAACGCCTTGGTGCCCGCCTACGCGGGGATCCGGCCGAAGGTCGCCGGGCCGGGCGCCTCCGGCGACTTCGTGATCCAGGGCCCGCGGTCACACGGCATCGCGGGCCTGGTCAACCTCTTCGGTATCGAGTCGCCGGGCATCACGTCATCGTTGGCGATCGCCGACCATGTCGTCGGTCTGGTCACGCCCCCGACGACGTGACCAGACCGACCGGGAGCGCTCAGCCCTGGTGCGCCGCACCCTCTTTGGGGTGGTACTGGTAGGCAGCGCTTGCCTTCTCGCGAACCTTCATGGCCTGGATCGCGTCGTGATGACGCCGGGCGTGATAGGCCAGCGGGAAGTACGTCAGCCGCTCCGGCAGGGTGCGGTAGGCGAATCGCAGATTGCGATGAATCCGCTCGAGGTGACGCTGCTCGGCGTCGGACCAGCTCAGGCCCAGGATTTCGCGCACCCGCGGATCCATGACGCCGACGGTGGTCAGGTAGTTGAAGTTCTGGAACGGCACCGACGCGGTGGCAGCGGCCTTCTTCACGGCGGGGCGCAACGCCTTGGGCACCGACTTCGGGACCACGGGCGCGGCGCGCATCTGACCGATCAGTTCCAGCGCGACCGGGTGCCGGACGAGCTTGTTCTCGATGAAATCGTCGAAGTACTCGTCGAACTCCTCGAGGGTCTCGGGGTAGTTCTTCATCGGTACCTGGACGATCTTGGCGATGCGGCGGTTGTCCCGCAGGAGTTCTTTGCGCTCCTCGAGAGTGAAGTGACGGCCCAGCACCAGCGGCGCGGCGGTCTCGATCGTGGGTAGCGCGGTGGCGATCACCCAGGCGTACGCCTCCGGGTTGAGTGCACTGATGTGCTTGCCCTCCGAGTTGCGCATCTGCAGCGGCTGGTGCAGCTTGCGGAGACGCTTGCCCTCCTCGAGAGCCTCCTGACCGCCGTAGGTCCAGCGCAGCACCGAGTCGGCGGAGCGGATCGCACGTCCCACGGGATCGGTGCGGAAGACTGAATACTTGTCGACGACATCGCCGATGACGGGGTGCATCACCTGCATCACGAACGCCGCCCCGTTGATCGGGAGGAACGTGTACATGCCGGTGAGCTTGGCGGTCAGCGAGTCCGGCGGGATCAGTTCGATCTCGTCGTCGCGGTGGTTGAGCAGCGGCTCGCCCGCCACGAAGTCACTCGCTGCGGGTTCGGACGCTGTCCGTTCTTCGTGTACCGCGGTCATGGTGCCCCCAACATCGGTCTCGGATACTACTAATTCGACAACATTCGTAGTCAGATTAGCGCAGGCGTTCCCGAAAACCCACCTTTTGTCGGATTTCGGCTACTGAAGCGAGTCGGGTCCGGCCTCGGGGCCGATGACCACGGTCCGCGTGGCGAGTTCGCGGTGGCGAACCGTGAAGATCCGCGTGCCCTTCTTGCGTCCGATGCGGACCTCGCTGAGATCGAGTCCGTCGGCCGTCAGACGCGCGTGGGTCGTGTCCACATCGGTCGACCGCCATGCCACACCCCAGAGCATGACCGGCGACGACGGCACCGGGTCGGCCGGCGGGCGGGGCGCGGCGACGACCTCGACGATCAGGTCGTCGCGCCGGAAGAACAGCTGACGGGCGTCCTGCCCGATCGGCTGGTCGAGACGGAAATCGAGGCCGAAGGTGCCGGCGAACAGCGCGACGGCGACATCGCGGTTGTCACAGGTGAAGACCAGGTGGTCGAGGCCGGTCAGATCGCCGTCGGCGGCGACTCCGGATTCGGGTCGTTCGGCGATCCCGACGGGACTGGTCTCACCCAGCGCTCCGAGGACGGTGTCCGCGAGCGGATACCCGCGCCGGCCGAGTAGACGCCGGGACGCCGTGATGTCGTCGACCGTGAAGTACACGTCGTGGGTGTCGGGCTCGCCGGCCGACGGCCGGATCGAGAGGGCGACGTTGCCGAGGTTCACCACTCGCCGGCCGTCGGCGCCCGTACCGACCTCGCGTCCGAGCAACCGCTGGTAGGTCTCGGCGGTCGTCGACGGGTCGTCGCTCGCGAGGTCGACGAGTGCGTGCGGGCCGGCGGGCGGAATCGTCACCGCTTCTTCTTACCCTTCCGACGACGAGCCGGCGCCGGCGGCACCCGTCGATGGATCAGTTGCGCTGAGCTGGTGATATGCCAAGCGCGGCAGGAGCACTCGTAGTAGCGCAGCTCCGGGGCGGTACCGACGAGGTGGCGGCGGAGTCGATCGATGCCCTCACGAGCGTCGGCCGGCGAGGCGAACGGCAGTTTGTCCGGCGTCGGGCAGGCTGGATAGTCGATGCCGGCGTTGCGCCGGCGTCGGGGTTGCTCGCGGAACGCCGTGCGTGCCTCGACATCGCGATAGAACGCTTCGAGATCGTCATCGGAGAAGGGCACCCGTCGATTATCCCCGAGCCGCGCGCGGGCTGGGATCAGCGGGCCATCCACAGCCGACGGCGGATGACCTGGCGCATGCGGCGCAGCTCCGCAGCGGTCAATCCCGACGGCGGGTCGGTGTCGACGAGGCGGTCGACCTGGGAGAAGAAGTCCCGATCGGTGAGGCCGAACTCCTCGACGATCTGCCGGGAGGAGCCCCCGCCCAGGGAGTACCAGTCCGTCTCGAACTGGATCATCTGCTGCTGTTTGCTGTCCATGAAGACCACCGAATCTGCGTTTTCGACCTGAAACCCGGACCTGTGTCGCGGAGCCACTCGGCTTCGGCTCCTGCGTGACACACGTCACCGACGTCGTCATTTCTACACCTGTCGACCGACAGAAGACAGCAGGCGGCCCATGCTGATTCCAAAGGTCCCGCAGATGTTCATCGCACGTTCGAGGACGGCCGCGGAGAAGCTCAGACCGCCAGTCGATCGCCGGTCCCGGCACGCGCTTCGCGCCGGTTCGCGCGGATGCTGCTGGCGAGCGACGCGCCGATGAACGCCACGCCGACGAGCCCCGTGATCACCTCGTTGATCTCGATCTCGATGCTGATCAACAGGATTGCGGCCAGCGCGCCGATGGCCCAGTGCGCACCGTGTTCGAGGTAGCGGTACTCCTCCAGCGTGCCCTTGCGGACAAGGTAGATCGTGATGGACCGCACGAACATCGCGCCGATGAATCCGAGCCCCAACGCGATGATGATCGGGTCGGAGGTGATGGCGAAGGCGCCGATCACCCCGTCGAAGGAGAACGACGCGTCCAGGAGCTCGAGATAGAGGAACAGGAAGAACCCGGCCTTGCCGGTGGCGACGGTGACCGGGTGCGGACCGGAGCCGTTCGATCCGGACCTGTGTGATCCGGGCCCGCCTGATTCCGTCGCGTCCGATTCCGGCCCGTCCGATTCCGGTTCGGCCATGAACATCGAGCTGAGCCCGTCGACGGTGATGTAGGTGACCATGCCCAGGATTCCGGCGATCAGGACGGTCGCGCGGCTCTCGTCCGGCGCCAGGAACTCGGCGGTGAGAACCAGCGCGAGGGCGGCCAGTACGACCGCGAGCTGGTCGAGCTTGCCGAGCGTGGCGAGCGGCTTCTCGAGCCACGTGAGCCAGGTCTGCGGGCGCTCGGTGAGCACGAAGTTGAGGAACAGGAGCAGGAGGAACATCCCGCCGAACGCCGCGATCTGCGGGTGGGCCTCGGTGAGGATCGTCTCGTAGCTGGGCTGACCGTCGGCGAAATGCGTCTGCCCCTCAGGTGGCGGGTTCATCGCCAGGTCGAGCGCCTCGACGGGGTTGAGACCTCCGGTGATCCACACGATGACCAGCGGGAACAGGAGACGCATGCCGAACACGGCGATGAGCACGCCGACGGTGAGGAACATCTTCTGCCAGAACGCGCTCATCCGTTCGAGGATCGTCGCGTTGATGACCGCGTTGTCGAACGACAGGGACACCTCGAGCACGCCGAGGATGGCGCACAGGGCGAGGCCGGTCCAGCCGAGGTAGAGGTAGGCGACGACCAGGGCCACGAGCGTGACGACGAGCGAGGGCGCGAAGATGCGCGCGGTCACCGCAGCTTCTCGGCTTCCCGCGCGAGTTCGAGCAGCGTGTCGGTGAGGTCGGCCAGCACGTCGTGTTCGGCACCTTCGGCCACCGCGGTGCCGAGGTCCTCCGCGGCGCACCGCAGCGCGAACATCCGGTCGCCGAAGTCGGCGGCCTCCGCCGAGGAGAGGATCACCGCGTCGTCGGGAATGGATGTGCCCTCGAGCAGCGTTCTCTGCTCGTAGGCACGCTGCCTGCACGATCGCTTGCAGTACTTCCGCCGACGCCCCATCTCGGAGTCCACCATCGTGCGGCCGCACCAGGCGTACGGCCGACGCCGACGCGATGCGCCCGTTTGTACGCCGTGCGTAGTGCCTGGTTCCACACCGAGACCGTACCGCTGTCACGACCGGCCCCGCTCGCTGCGCTCCCGGCGGCGCACACACACTCGCCCCGCTCGCTGCGCTCCCGGCGGCGGCACACACTCGCCCCGCTCGCTGCGCTCCCGGCGGCGGCCCCGCGGACCGCCGTGGACAACACGGGTCGTCGCCGGTGGCGAACCCACGCAGGAATGCGCGTAGAATGTTCCTGTTGACGACCCGAAAGTCGTGCGCAGCGTTGCGCACGAACCTGGAATGCAACAGAGATCTCCCGGCAGACCGGGAGATCCGACGAAGTTGAGAGGAACCCTTCATGGCAGATCGAGTACTTCGGGGTAGCCGCCTCGGCGCGGTGAGCTACGAGACCGATCGTGACCACGACCTCGCGCCACGACGCATCGTCCAGTACCGCACCGACAACGGCGAGATCTTCGACGTGCCGTTCGCCGACGACGCGGAGGTCCCGTCGAAGTGGCCGTGCAAGAACGGCATGGAAGGCACCATCCTCGAGGGTGCCGAGCCCGAGGAGAAGAAGACCAAGCCGCCGCGTACGCACTGGGACATGCTGCTCGAGCGTCGCAGCGAGGAAGAGCTCGAAGTGCTGCTCAACGAGCGCCTCGACCTGCTCAAGCAGCGGCGCAAGGGCATCACCAACTGACACCCGCGGGCGCCCGACGCCCGGAACCGGACAGACCCGGCAGGACATCCTGCCGGGTCTGTCCGTCTGCTCAGCGGATCATCGCGTCCGGACGAGTCCCCAGCGCTCGAGGCGGCTCTGGACTCCCCAGCGGGCGACCATCGTGAACGCCTCGGACATCACGCCGCCGCTCATCTTGGACACCCCTATCTCACGTTCGGTGAAGGTGATCGGCACCTCCCGGACGTCGAAGCCGGCACGCACCGTGCGCCACGCCAGGTCGATCTGGAAGCAATAACCCGCGGACTCGACGGTGTCGAGCTGGATCTTCTCCAGCACGATGCGGCGATAGGCGCGGAACCCGGCGGTGATGTCGTGGACGCCCGCACCGAGGGCCAGACGTGCGTAGGTGTTGGCACCGCGGGAGAGGAACTCCCGGCGCTTGGGCCAGTTCACCAGCTTGCCGCCCGGGACATAACGGGACCCGATCACGAGATCCGCGCCGTCGTTGACGGCGTCGAACAGGCGGTGCAGCTGCTCAGGCGCGTGGCTGCCGTCCGCGTCCATCTCGACGATGACCGCATAGTCGCGGTTGAGTCCCCACGCGAAGCCGGCGAGGTACGCCTTGCCCAGGCCGTCTTTGTCGACGCGGTGCATGACATGGACCCGGGTCGCCGCGTCGGCGCGGGCGAGGTCGTCGGCGACGTCACCCGTGCCGTCCGGGCTCGAGTCGTCGACCACGAGGACATGCACTCCCGGCAGCACGTCCTGCAGACGTCCGATGATGAGCGGCAGGTTGTCGCGTTCGTTGAACGTCGGCACGACGACGAGCGCGCCCGTGCCGTCGGCGCCGACCACGCGTTGCGGCGCGTCGTCGGGCCGCCGCTGCCCTGCCGTGGCGTCAATCCCCGATGCCATCGAGCTCCTTCGTGTCACCGGTCGCCCGTGCGGCGACCCTGCGTGGCCTGAGTGAGAACCTAGTACGCGAGCGCAGCGCAAACAAAAGCCCGGCCACCGCCGCGATGATCGCGATCACCTCCGGCCAGGGGCCCAGGCGGGTCGCGAGGGTCATGTCCTCATGGAGTGGCAGACGCCCGGTCAGCACGTCCGCGGTGAATATGCCGGACTGCTGGCTGATGGATCCGTCCGGCTCGATGACGGCGCTCACCCCACTGGTGGCCGCGACGACCACGGACCGCCCGTGTTCGACGGCCCGGACCTGTGACATGGCCAACTGCTGGTACGTCATCTCGGTCCGGCCGAAGGTCGCGTTGTTGGTGGGCACGAACAGCATCTGCGCGCCGTCCCGGACGGATTGCCGAGCGGCCCGGTCGAAGGCGACCTCCCAGCAGGTCGCGACACCGACGGTCACCGTCCCCGAGCGACCGGGCACATCGACCACGGTGGGTCCGGTGCCGGGGCGGAAGTCTCCGGCCATGTCCGCATACGACGAGAAGAGGCGGAAGAACGGCCGCCACGGGAGGTATTCGCCGAACGGCTGGACGATGTGCTTGTCGTAGCGGTCGACCGGGCCCTGCGCGCCGTCCCAGACCAGGACCGAATTGGTGGGTCGGCCATCGGGGTTGCGGATGAGCGTGCCGACCAGGATCGGCGCGTCGACGGCCTCGGAGGCTGCGGTGATGCCGGCGGCCGCGTCTTCGTTGTCCAGCGGCGAGATGTCCGAGGCGTTCTCCGGCCAGAGGACGAAGTCGGGCTGCTCGGTCTGCCCGGTGTCGATCGCCCGGCCGTAGGACATCGTCGTGCGGACGTGATTGTCGAGGACAGCGCGCCGCTGGGCGTTGAAATCCAGACCCAGTCGCGGGACATTGCCCTGGATGGCACCGATCCGGGCCGAGGACGTCGCGATGTTGCGGTCGAGGCTGGCGGGGGTCGCCGCGATGGCGGCGATCGGTGCGAGCAGCGCGATGGCCACTGCGGCGGTCGCGATGCGCACCACGCCCGAGGAACGTTCGGTGGACGGTCCCGGACCGTCGGCGTGCTCGGGGTCGGAGACGGTCGTCGTGCGCCGGTACGCCCGGGTGAGGATCACGAGCAGCCAGGCGACGGCGGAGCCGAAGAGCGCGACACCGGCCGACAGCCCGGGTGCGCCGAGCACCGAGGCCAGCGGCAGCAGCGGTCCGTCGACCTGACTGAATGCGGTTCTCCCCCAGGGGAACCCGCCGAACGGGAAGGCGGACCGGAGCCCTTCGACGAGCACCCACGACAACGTGAACCACACCGGGGGCACCGGAAGGCGCATCGTCAGGGTGGCGATCGCGCCGAACAGCGCGAGGTAGACGGCGAGCACCGCGGCCAGGGCGAGCCACGGGAGCGGACCGACGTAGACGCCGATCCACGGCAACAGCGGCACGAAGAACGCCAGCCCGAAGACGAAGCCGATCCACCCGCCGGTGCGCACCCGGGGCGACCCGACGAAGAGTGCGGCGAACAGCAGGCCGAGGCCGAGGACCGCGAGGAACCACCAGTTGCGCGGTGGGAACGCGGCCCACATCGCCAAGCCCGCGGCGGCGGCGGTCCCGGTACGTGCGAGCCAGGACGCTGAGATCCGGGATCGGGAGACCCGCGGGGGACTCACCCGGCGTCCCGGTCGTACAGGGTCCGGCCGCGATGCACGGTGCGCACGCAGCGCGGCAGCGCGGCCCCCGGTGAGACGTCCGGCAGCGCGGGCACCCGCGACCGCGGATCGGTCGACCACCGCTGGACCTTCTCGTGGGATCCGGCGACGACGAGCTCGTCGACCTCCCACACCGCGTAACTCGCCGGGGCGCCGGGCGTCAGGGTCCCGGTGACACCGTCGTTGACTCCCCCGGCCCGCCAGCCGCCGCGGGTCGTCGCGGCGAACGCGCCGCGCGCCGAGATCGCATTGGTCGGCTGATGATGGTGCACGGCGGCCCGGATGGTCGACCACGGGTCGATGGCCGTCACCGGTGCGTCTGACGAGAACGACAGCGCGACACCGGTTTTGGCCAGCATCGCGAAGTCGTTGAGGGTGGCCGCACGGCTCGCCCCGAGACGGGCGTCGTACAGGTCGCCCGGACCGCCCCATTCGGCGTCGAACAACGGTTGCATGCTGGCGATGACGCCGCAGCGGGCGAGGACCTCGGCGCCGGCGGCGGTGACCATCTCGGCGTGTTCGAGCCGGTGCGCACAGCGTGCGAGCGCGGGCGTGCCGAGTTCGTCGGCGAGTTCGGCGAGTGCGCCGACGACCACACCGGTCGCGGCATCGCCGATGACGTGGAAGCCCGCCTGGATGCCCGCGATCGTGCAGGCGCGCAGGTGATCGCGGATCTGGTCGGGGTCGAGGTAGCTGATACCGCTGGTGTGCGGATCGTCGGTGTATGGCTCCGAGAGCCACGCGGTGTGGGAGCCGATGGCACCGTCGATGAACAGGTCACCGCCCAGGGCATCGGCCCGGGTGATCGACATCAGTTCGCGGGCGTGGTCGGCGTCGGTGACGGCCTGGCCCCAGTAGCGCCGGATCTCGACGGGATGGTCGAGTTCGGCGAGCGCGAGGAAGTCGTCCATGCCGCTGATGTCCGGTCCGCCGTTCTCGTGCACGGCCACCACCCCGTGGGCGGCGGCCCCGTCGAGCGCGCGGCGTTGTGCGCGTTCGCGATGCGCCGCGGTGACCAGCAGGCGGGCCGCGCCGCGGACGAGGTGGTGGGCCTCGGCGACCAGCGGCTCCTCCGGGTGATACCCGACGGCGTCGGCCAGGTCCGGGATCAGGCGTCGCAGCGCGGTGGACGCCACCGCGGAGTGCTCGTCGATCCGGGCGAGGTACACCGGCCTGGTCCCGACGACGGCGTCGAGCTCGGTGGTCGTCGGGAAACGACCGTCGTCGGGTTCGGCGCCCGCCCACGTCGAGTCGTCCCAGCCGAGACCCCAGATGAGGTCGCCTTCGTCATGGGCGGATTCGGCGGCCACGGCCTTCTCCACCAGCCGCAGGCAGTGCGTGCGGCTCGACGCCTCGTTCAGGGTGAGGCCGTCGAGTCCGAGCCCGGTGGACGTCAGGTGGACGTGGGAGTCGACGAACCCGGGACTGACGAAGTGTCCGGCGAGGTCGATGACCTCGGCGTCGGGATGGAGTGCGCGGCCGACGTCGTCGGTCCCGACCCAGACGACGATTCCGTCGGTCACGGCCATCGCGGTCGCGTCGGGGGCGGCCGGCGAGTACACGGCGCCGCCGAGAAGCAGTTGGGTTGCCACGATCGTTCAGTGTGCCTTGCCGTCGGAGGAGGGTGGCGAGGGGTCCGGGGTGCGTGTGTTCCGGGACCCCAGTGGGTTGTGCTGCGCTCGGGCGCAGATCAGGACCTGTTCAGTGGCCCTGCGGCAGACCTCGGGTGCCGTACGGGGACGACGAAGATCCCGGCTCGGGCGTGTCGGATTCCACGACGGAACCCTCGACGACGGTCGCGCCACGTCCGGCGCCGTAGACACCGGTGGCATACATCCCGGCCCGGTCCATCGCGGTCGCCACACGGCGGGCACCCACCGCGGCGACGGCCGGACGCATCACCCGACGGGTCGGCGGGAACAGCAGCAGGGTCCCGGCCACGGTCGACACGACGCCCGGGACAACCAAAAGGATGGTCGACACGGCGACGAGCGCGGTGTCGGCCAGCGGGGCGCGGGCGTCGACCTCGTTTCTCGACGCGCGGCGCAGCTCGTCGAAGACCTTGCCGCCCTGCCAGCGCAGGACGACGAATCCGAGGACCACGGCGGCGAGGCTGATGAGCACCGCCCAGCCGAATCCGAGGGTCATGACCATCGCGACGAACGCGGCGATCTCCAGCACGGCGTAGGCCGCGAACCAGCGGAGAGCCATGATGCTTCACCTGTCCTTCGGTGCCCTTCGGCACCCGTTGACGTCAGGGTCTGCGTGGACAACGAACGACGACGCGGTTTTGTCCCGGGGGGGTTTCGACAAGCTCAACCAGCGGAGGGCGGCTCAACCGGCGGTGCGCGGCTCAACCAGCGGAGGGCGGCTCAGGCGGCGGTGGGCGGCTCAGCCGGCAGAGGCGTCCTCGCCGCGGCCCTCGATGTCGCCCTCGGTCTGGAGGTAGACGGTGCGCAGGGCGTCGAGGAGCTCGGCCGGCGGTTCGCGCCACATGTCGCGTTCGACGGCCTCGAGGAGACGTTCGGCGATGCCGTGCAACGCCCAGGGGTTGGACTGCTGCATGAACTGCTGGTTCGTCTCGTCGAGGACATAGGACTCGGTGAGTTTCTCGTACATCCAGTCGGCGACGACGTCGGTGGTGGCGTCGTAACCGAAGAGATAGTCGACGGTGGCAGCCATCTCGAAGGCCCCCTTGTATCCGTGGCGCTGCATGGCCGAGATCCAGCGCGGGTTGACGACGCGGGCGCGGAACACCCGGCTGGTCTCCTCCGACAGCGTGCGGGTGCGGACGGAGTCGGGGCGGGTGCTGTCGCCGATGTAGGCCTCCGGCGAGGAACCAGTCAAAGCGCGAACGGTCGCGACCATGCCGCCGTGGTACTGGAAGTAGTCATCGGAGTCGGCGATGTCGTGTTCGCGGGTGTCGGTGTTCTTGGCCGCCACGGCGATCCGCTTGTACGCGGCGCGCATGTCGTCGACCGCGGGCACCCCGTCGAGGTCGCGTCCGTAGGCGTAACCGCCCCACTCGGTGTAGACGCGGGCCAGGTCCTCATCGCTGCGCCAGTCCCGTGAGTCGATGAGTTGCAGGATGCCGGCGCCGTAGGTGCCGGGCTTGGAACCGAAGACACGTGTCACGGCCCGACGCCGGTCGCCGTGCTCGGACATCGCGGCGCGCACGTGTGCCGCGACGAAGTTCTGCTCGTCGGACTCGTCGTCAGCGGCCGCGGCGAGCGCGACCGCGTCGTCGAGCATGGTGACGACGTGCGGGAAGGCATCCCGGAAGAAGCCAGAGATGCGGACGGCGACATCGATGCGGGGACGTCCGAGTTCCTCGAGGCCGATGAGCTCGAGCGAGGAGACCCGCCGCGACATCTCGTCCCACACCGGCATGACCCCGAGCAGCGCGAGCACCTCGGCGACGTCGTCACCCGAGGTGCGCATGGCGCTGGTCCCCCACACCGACAGCCCCACCGACGCCGGGTATTCGCCGTGGTCGGTCAGATAACGCTCGAGAAGGGAGTCGGCCATCGCGCGGCCGGTCTCCCACGCCAGCCGTGAGGGCACGGCCTTCGGGTCGACCGAGTAGAAGTTGCGTCCGGTCGGCAGCACGTTGATCAGCCCGCGCAGCGGTGACCCGCTGGGTCCGGCCGGGATGAACCCGCCGTCCAAGGCGTGCAGCACCCGCGGGACCTCGCCGGTCGTCTGACGCAGGCGCGGGACGACCTCGGTCGCCGCGAAGGTGAGAACATCCCCGACCGCGCTGGGCAGTCCCGCGGTGGCCGCGGCAACTGCTTCGGTCGACCAGTCGTCCTTCGCGCAGGCGGCGACGAGTTCGCGGGCCTGCGCCTCGACGGCGTCGACGGAACCGCGTTCGGCCGAGCCGTCTTCGACGAGTCCGAGGGCCTCGCGCAGGCCGGGCAGGGCCGACGTGCCACCCCAGAGCTGGCGTGCGCGCAGCATGGCGAGGACGAGGTCGACCTCGGCGTCGTCGCGCGGGGGCTCGCCGAGCACGTGCAGCCCGTCACGGATCTGCACGTCCTTGATCTCGCACAGCCACCCGTCGACGTGCAGCAGCATGTCGTCGAAGACCTCTTCGTCGGGCCGTTCGGTGAGCCCGAGATCGGAGTCCATCTTCGCCGCGGTCAGCAGTGTCCAGATCTGCTGGCGGATCGCGGGCAGCTTCGCCGGGTCGAGTGCGGAGATGTTGGCGTGCTCGTCGAGAAGCTGTTCCAGCCGGGCGATGTCGCCGTAGGACTCGGCGCGTGCCATCGGCGGGATCAGATGGTCGACGAGAACCGCATGAGCGCGGCGCTTGGCCTGCGTCCCCTCGCCCGGGTCGTTCACCAGGAACGGGTAGACGAGCGGGAGGTCGCCGAGGGCGGCGTCGGTCCCGCAGTCCGCCGACATGCCGAGGTTCTTGCCGGGCAGCCACTCGAGGTTGCCGTGTTTGCCGACGTGCACGATGGCGTCGGCGCCGAAGCCGGTGTCGTGCGCCGCGATCCACCGGTACGAGGCCAGATAGTGGTGCGACGGCGGCAGATCCGGATCGTGGTAGATCGCGACCGGGTTCTCGCCGAACCCGCGCGGCGGCTGCACCATGATCGCGATGTTGCCGAAGGTCAGTGCGGCGATGACGATGTCGCCAACCGGGTTGCGCGTGCGGTCGACGAACAGGTCGCCCGGTGCGGGACCCCAGTGTTCGATGACCGCCGAGCGAAGCCCCTCGGGCAGGGTGTCGAACCACGACCGGTAGTCGCGCGCCGACAGGCGGATCGGGTTGGCGGCGAGGGTCTCCTCGGTGAGCCAATCCGCATCCTGACCGCCGGTGGCGATGATCTGGTGGATCAGCGCATCCGAATCATCGTCGGCGAGACCGGGAATCGCGTCCGGACCGGACTCCGGGCCGATGTCGTAGCCGGCGTCGCGCATCGCGGCGAGCAGGCGCAGCAGGCTGCGCGGGGTGTCGAGACCGACGGCGTTGCCGATCCGCGCGTGCTTCGTCGGGTAGGCCGACAACATGACCGCGATCCGCTTGTCGGCGGCCGGGGTCCGACGCAACCGGGCGTGCGCGGTGGCGATCCCCGCCACCCGTGCGCAGCGCTCGAGATCCGGCTGGTACCACGGCAATCCGTCGTCGTCGAACTCCTTGAAGGAGAACGGCACGGTGATGATGCGGCCGTCGAACTCGGGCACCGCCACCTGGGTGGCGACGTCGAGTGGCGACAGGCCGTCATCACTGTCCTCCCAGTCCGCGCGGGACCCGGTGAGGCAGAGACCCTGCAGGATCGGGATGTCGAGGGCGGCCAGCCGTTCGATGTTCCACGCCTCGTCGTCGCCGCCGGCCGAAGCGGTGGCCGGGGTGGCGCCACCGGCGGCCAGCACCGTGACCACGAGGGCGTCGGCGGTACCGAGCAGCTCGAGCAGGTCGTCGGGGGCGGTCCGCAGCGACGCGCAGAAGATCGGCAGCGCGCGGGCCCCGCGGTCCTCGATCGCATCGCACAGCGCGGCGATGTACCGCGTGTTGCCCGCCAGGTGCTGGGCGCGGTAGTAAAGGACCGCGATGGTGGGGGCGTCGGGCCCTTCGTGGCTCGTCGACCTCGACGCGCTCCTTCGTCGCTCGCTCGGCCCGGCGGCTTGCGCTCCTCGCACCTCAGGGAGCATGGAAGCCTCAGCGTGTGCTCCTCGAAACTCAGGGAGCAGAGACGGCTCGGCGGCCGGAGAACGTTCGAGCACGCCCCACGCGGGCGTCTGCTGCGGGAGTTCGAAACCGTTGCCGGTCAGCAGGACGGTGTCGGACAGGAAGTGGTGCAGGTTCACGAGGTTGGCGACACCGCCCGCGGCGAGATAGTCGTGGGCCTGGGCGGCGACGCCGGAGGGCACCGTCGAGTGCGCCATCAGATCGGGGTCGGGCTGCTGCTCACCGGAACACACGACGAGCGGCTTGCCGGTCGCCTCGACCGCAGCCAGCCCGTCCTCCCAGGCGCGTACACCGCCCAGGATGCGCACGACGATGAGGTCGGCGTCGGCGGCCAGGCGCGGGATGTCCTCGATCAGGATGCGAGAGGGATTCGCGCCGCGGTAGGACACCGACGCATCGGGCGACGCGCTGCCCTCGTCGGCCGCCGAGGCCGTGAGCAGATCGGTGTCCGAGGTCGAGAGCAGCAGGATCATCGTGTCTCCTCGCCGGGTTGTCGCGCCCGGTGCGTGTCGGTGCCGTGGGTGGCGGGTGCAGTGCGAGGGACTGGTCTGACTTCCGGATGTCCGGCCGATGCCGACCCCCGGTCACAGTGGCGCGACCGCGCCGGAATCGCACCGGCTTCAGCCCGCTCGCGGTGCGTTCAGCCTACGGCCACCGCGCCCGCCGGTCGTAGGCTGGTGGGATGAACCAGCCAGCCCGGGCCGCCACCGACCGTTGCCCAGGGGTCTTCGACACGCACCCGGCGGCCGACGGCGCGCTGGCCCGTGTCCGCCTGCCGGGCGGACGGATCCGTCCGGACCAGCTGGAGACGCTCGCCCGGGCCGCCGCCGACCACGCCGACGGGCACCTGGAACTGACGGTGCGCGGCAACCTCCAGCTGCGCGGGATCACCGACGTCGAAGCCGTCGCGCAGGCCGTCGTCGCCGCCGGGCTCGCGCCGAGCAGCAGCCACGACAAGGTGCGCAACATCGAGCTCAGCCCCCTGACCGGTCGCATCGGCGGCGTCGCCGATGCGCGTCCGCTCTCCGCGGCCCTCGACGACGCCCTGCGGGCCGACCCGGCCGCGGCCACCCTGTCCGGCCGGTTCCTGTTCGGCATCGACGACGGGCGCGGTGACATCGCCGGACGACGACCCGATGCGTGCGCGGTGATCCGGGGCGGCACTCCCCTGGCCGCGGATGTGCTCATCGGCGGGACGGCCGTCGGATCGGCCACCGGTACGGAGGCGATCGTGCGCGCGCTCATCGCGGTGGCCGCGGGTCTGGGCGAGGTCTCGCCCGGCGCCTGGCGGGTCCGCGACCTCGACGACGACTCCCGGCGCCGGCTCGCGGAACTCATCGCCTCGACGCTGGATCCCGTCATCGGGGCCGACCCGGACGCGGCACCGGTCGCTGCGGGGGAACCAATCGTCGGCTGGTTCGACCAGGACGACGGCGCGGTGCTGCTCGGCGCGGTCGTCGAACTCGGACGCTTGCCGGCCCGGCTGGCGGAATTCATCGCGGCCGTGCAGGCGCCGGTCGTGTTCACCCCCGACCGCGAGATCCTCCTGTGCGACCTCGGCGAAGGGGTGGCCGAGACCGTCGTCCGCGTGCTCGCACCGATGGGTCTGATCTTCGACGCCGCTTCGCCATGGGCCCAGGTCAGCTGCTGCGTGGGAGCCCCGGGTTGCTCGTCCGCGCACGCGCCGGTCCGGGACGACCTGATGGCCCGAGTGCAGGACGGCGACCCCGTCGAGGAGCGCGAACACTGGGTGGGCTGCGCCCGTGGCTGCGGGTCGCCGGCCGAATCGCACCTGTCGGTGCAGGCCACGCCCGACGGCGGATACGAACGGCGGCGCCGTTAGGCTCGTCAGCACCATGACCGAGTACCTGCGTGACGGCGCCGCGATCTACCGCCAGTCCTTCGCCACGATCCGCGCCGAGTCCGATCTCTCCGCGTTCGCACCCGACGTCGCGACCGTTGTCGTCCGCATGATCCACGCGTGCGGCCAGACCGACCTGACGCGCGACGTGGTCGCGACGCCCGGTGTCGTGGCCGCCGCCCGCGGAGCCCTCGAAGCCGGCGCCCCGATCCTCTGCGACGCCAACATGGTGGCGTCCGGGATCACGCGCAAGCGTCTCCCCGCGGACAACGAGGTGCTCTGCCACCTGTCCGAACCCACCCTCCCAGTCCTCGCCGAGAAGATGGAAACCACGAGGACCGCTGCGGCACTGGAGTTCTGGCGGCCGCGCCTGGAAGGTGCGGTTGTCGCGATCGGCAACGCGCCGACCGCACTGTTCGGGCTCCTGGACATGATCGACGACGGCGCACCGCGTCCCGCCGCCATCGTCGGCGCACCCGTCGGTTTCGTCGGCGCGGTCGAATCCTGCGCGGCACTCGCCGAGCGCGACGACCTCGAATTCATCACGGTCACGGGCCGGCGCGGCGGATCGGCGATCACCGCGGCCGCGGTCAACGCGCTCGCGACCCCGCAGGAATGATGGTGGACCCCATGAACTCTGACAGCACCACAGCGGCCGGACGGGAGTCAGGTCCGGGCACGCTCTACGGCATCGGGCTCGGCCCGGGTGACAGCGAGCTGATGACCGTCAAGGCCGCCCGCCTGATCAGCACCGCGGACGTGATCGCGTATCACTCTGCGCGACACGGCAACAGCATCGCACGATCGGTGGCCGAACCCTACCTGCGTGACGGACAGACCGAGGAACGTCTCATGTACCCGGTCACCACCGAGACGACCGACCACCCCGGCGGGTACCAGGGCGCGCTCGACGACTTCTACACCGAGAGCGCCGAACGTCTCGCGGTGCACCTGCGCGCGGGCCGTGATGTCGTCCTGCTCGCCGAGGGCGATCCGCTTTTCTACAGCTCCTACATGCACATGCACAAGCGCCTGGCACCGCACTTCGACGCCGAAATCGTGCCCGGCGTCACCTCGGTCAGCGCGGCGTCCGCAGCGACCGGGGTCCCGCTCGTCGAGGGCGAGGAGACGCTGACCGTCGTGCCCGGTACCGCGTCGACCTCGGAGTTGCTCTTCCGCTTCCGGTCCGCGGACGCGATCGTGGTCATGAAACTCGGTCGGACCTTCGAGCGGGTGCGCGACGCCCTCCGCGAAGCCGGGCGTCTCGACGAGGCCTTCTACGTCGAACGCGCGTCGACGACCGTCGAGCGGGTGCTGCCGGCCGCCGACGTGAATCCCGCAGAGGTGCCGTACTTCTCGATCCTCATCGTCCCCGGACGCCGCAACAACCCGATGTTCGAACCGGAGCCCGTGCCCGGTGAGCTCGTCGTCGTGGGGCTCGGACCGGGTCACGACAGCTGGACCACCCCGGAGGTCCGCGCGGAGCTGGCCACGGCCACCGACCTCGTCGGTTACACCACCTATCTCAAGCGCGTCACCCCGCGGCCGGGGCAGCGAGTACACGCCAGCGACAACCGGGTCGAGGCCGAGCGGGCCGAGTTCGCGCTCGACCTCGCTCGACGCGGCGCTCGCGTCGCCGTCGTCTCGTCCGGTGATCCCGGCGTGTTCGCGATGGCTGCGGCGGTTGCCGAGGTCGCCGCGCAGCCGCGGTGGCACGAAGTGCCCGTCCGCGTCGTGCCCGGTGTCACGGCGGCGACCGCGGTCGCCGCTGCCGTGGGAGCGCCCCTCGGGCATGACTTCGCGATCATCTCGCTCTCCGACCGGTTGAAGCCGTGGTCGGTCATCGAACGGCGCATCCGAGCCGCACTCGGCGCCGACCTGGTGATCGCCATCTACAACCCGGGCTCGGCGAGCCGCACCTGGCAGGTCGGCGCCCTCAAACACACTCTCTCGCAGACGGTGTCGCCCGATCGCGTCGTCGTCCTCGGACGGGACGTCGGTGGTCCGGAGCAGCAACTCACCACGACCACGCTCGCGGACTTCGATCCCGCGGTCGTCGACATGCGCACGATGATCATCATCGGGTCGTCGGCCACAAGGGTCGTGCCGCGCGCGGCCGGAACGTTGGTGTTCACGCCGCGCAGTCACCACCCGGTCGACAGCGACGATCACACCGCCGACCACTCAGCCGGACAGCTCCTCGAGCCAGTTCCGGGCGGCACCGACATCTGAGACGACCGGCGTGTCGGGTTCGGCGGGCCGGTCGACCATGATGACCTCGATCCCGAGTTCGGACGCGGCCGCCAGCTTGGCCGAGGTCAGCGTTCCGCCGCTGTTCTTCGTGACCAGCAGATCGATGCCGTTGTCACGCAGCAGCTCTCGCTCCGACCGGTGGTCATAGGGCCCCCGCGAGCGCAGCACCTCGTGATGCAGCGGAAGCGCTCCGGTCGGGGCGTCGACGACCCGGATCAGGAACCACGCCGAATCGATCCCCGCGAAGACACCGACGTCCTGGCGGCCGGTGGTCAGGAAGACACGTCTGCCGCGGGCGGCCACTTCACGAGCGGCAGCGGGCAGGTCGGGCACACGGATCCAGGTGTCGATGTCTCCGGGCACCCAGGGGTCCCGGCGCAGGCGCAACAGCGGCACACCCGCATCGGCTGCGGCCCGCGCCGCGCTACGGGTGATCGTCGCGGCAAACGGATGGGTCGCATCGACCACTGCCTGAATGCGGTTGCTCTGCAACCATTCCCGGAGCCCGTCGGGTCCGCCGAACCCGCCGATGCGCACCGGACCGACCGGTAGGCGGGGGTGTTTCACCCGGCCGGCGAGGGAACTGATGAACGCGATGTCGGTGTCGGCGAGGGTCGAGGCGAGCGCTCGCGCCTCCCCGGTCCCGCCGAGGATCAGGACGTGCGGGACAGGATCCGGCGGGATCTGTTCGGTCACGGCGCCGAGTGGCGATCAGCGCGGAGTTTGGTCATCCGCGCGTGCGAGTACAGATAGCTGTCGGTGACGTCCGACCGGCGCGGGCCGAGCACGTGGCCGACGAAGATGACCGCGGTCCTCCGGATGTCGGCGGCGTCGAGGGCCTCGGGCAACCGGTTGAGCGGACACCGCACGATCTGCTCGTTCTCCCGACTGGCGAAAGCGACTGTGGCGGTGGGGCAGTCATGACCGTAGTGCGGGGCTAGCGCCGCCACGATCTCCTCGGCCCGATGGGCTGCGAGATGCAGCGCGAGTGTCACCCCCGTCCGGGCCAGGGTCGCGAGGTCCTCCCCGGCGGCATGTCCGTCGACAGGGTGGAGACCCTCGTGATCAGCAGGCTCTGGCCGACACCGGGGATGGTGAGTTCGGTGTCGAGTGCCGCCGCGGCAGCCGCGAACGCCGGGACACCGGGCACGATCTCGTGATCGATTCCGCGCGCGGTCAGCTCACGCTGTTGCTCGGACATCGCCGAGTACACGGAGAGGTCACCGGAGTGGAGGCGGGCCACGTCGTGCCCCTTACCGACGGCCGCCGCGATGACATCGATGATGTCCGACAACGGCAACCGGGCCGTGTCGACCAGTTCGGCACCGTCGGGACACAGGTCGAGCAGTTCCGGGGGCACCAGTGACCCGGCATAGACACAGGTCTGACACTCCCCCAGCAGCCGCGCTCCGCGCACCGTGATGAGATCGGGCGAACCCGGGCCGGCCCCGATGAAGTAGACGGTCAACGGAGCGCCTCCGTCGAATCCGAGGCGGCAGCGTGGGGTGCCGTCTTCGCGACGGCCCACTGCACGATCGGCAGAGCCGGGCGCCAGGTGTGCATCGTGCCGAGCGGTGCCACGGTTTCGACCGACAGGCGTCGTAGCTCACCGCCGTGTCGGGCGTGCCAGCGCGTGACGAGCGTCTGGTTCTCCACGGTCACCGCGTTCACGACGAGCCGCGCCGAGTCCGGCAGCCTGGCCCAGACGAGCGAGAGGATCTCCTCGTCCAGTCCGCCACCGATGAAGACGGCATCCGGCTGCGGCGCGTCGGACAGATCGTCGGGAGCCGGTCCCCTCACCGAGAGCCGATGCGCGACCCCGTGCCGGGTGGCGTTGCGCCGCAACCGATCAGCGCGATCGGGGTCGCGTTCGAACGCGACGGCCACTCCCCGGTCGTCCGCACGCAACCACTCGATCGTCACACTGCCCGATCCGGCCCCGATGTCCCAGAGGACCTGCGCGCCGGCCGGTTCCAGCGCGCACACGGTGAGGGCACGGATCGTCGACTTGGTGATCTGGCCGTCGTGTTCGTAGGTGTCGTCCGGCCGCCCCGGGAGCCGGGACCGGCGGGGTCCGACGCAGTCGACGGCGACGATGTTGAGCGGGTCGCCGGCCCGGCGGCGCCAGGTTACGGCCGCACCGGTGGCGATCTGTTCGGCCGGCCCACCGAGCTGCTCGAGGACGGTCATCGTCGACGCGCCGAAACCGGCGTCGACCAGGATGCCGGCGAGTGCGGCGGGTGTGGTCTCGTCGCGGCTCAAGACCAGCACGCGAGCCCCGTCGGTGACCTCGCCGAGCACGACTCCCGGCTCGGCGCGCACCGCACTGACGATCCGGGTCGTGGCGAGGTCCCAGCCCAGACGCGCACAGGCGAGGCTCGCGCTCGACACGGCCGGATACACCCGTACCCGGTCGGCACCGACGCGCGCGATGATGCTCGCACCGACGCCGTGGAACATCGGGTCGCCGCTGGCCAGGATGTGAATCGTGCCCGGGTGAACGGCGTCCGTGTCCTCGCTCTCGACCACTTCTGCGAGGTGTTCCGACATCGGCGACCGCCACGGTCGCAGTTCGGCGTCCAGTTCGGGCACCGCGCCGCCGAGCAGCGCCAGTTGGCGTGCGGCGCCGTAGATCACGCGGGCGCGGCGAAGTTCGTTGCGGACGGTCTCGCCCAGACCGGACCAACCGTCGGCGCCGATACCCACCACGACGAATGCGGACATCACCGCAGCGGATTCCGCGGAGGTCATCGGGGCAGTCTCCGCCACACGGCACGCGGCAGTAGTCGCATCCCGAAGAACAACGGACGCAACGTCCCCGGGATCCAGACCTCGCCGCGGCCCTTGCGATAGGCATGAGCCACCGCGTCGGCGACCTGCTCGGCATCCCGCGACAGCGGGGCCGGCTTCACCCCGGACGCCATCAGGTCGCGGGTCATCGCGCCGATCACGAAGCCCGGGCGGGCCAGCAGCAGGCGAGCGCCGGTGCCGTGCAGCGCATCCGCGAGTCCGCTCGCGAATCCGTCGAGGCCCGCCTTCGTCGACCCGTAGACGTAGTTGGCGCGGCGCACCCGGACACCGGCGACCGAGGAGAAGACGATGATGGTTCCGGAGCCCTGCGTGCGCAGTACCGAAGCGAGCGGGGTCAGCACGCTGATGTGGGCGTAGTAGTCGGTGTGGGCGATCTGAAGTGCATGCGCCGCATCGGTTTCGGCGCGGGCCTGGTCGCCGAGGATGCCGAACGCGATGATCGCGATCCCGATCGGCCCGTGTCGCTGCGCCAACGACTCGACGAGCGTTGGGTGGCTGTCGGTGTCGTTCGCGTCGAAGGCGACGGTGTGTACCTCGGTTGCACCGGCGTCGAGCAGTCGTGCGGACTCGGCCGCGAGGTCGTCGGGACGGCGGGCCGCCAGGACGACGGTCCGCCCGGGTGCGAGGCGCGCCGCCGTCGCGACGCCGATCTCGCTGCGGCCGCCGAACAGCACGAGGGCACCGGACGGGTCGGTGTCCGGACGCGCTGATGCCCCTCTGCTGCGTGACGCCATGGCTGCCAGTATCGCATCGGCCCCGCGACCGACCGTGTGCGGCGTCGCGGCTAGTTTGGTGTCATGCCTCGTACCGCCGCCGATCTCGGGCCCGATGCGCTCGCCTTCCTCGTCGAACGCCACCTCGGGACCCTCACCACGCTGCGCGCCGACGGCACCCCCCATGCCGTGGCCGTCGGGTTCACCTGGGATCCCGACGCCGGCCTGGCGAGGGTCATCACCTCGGACGGCAATCAGAAGGTCCGCAACACCGAGCGGGGTGGCTACGCGGCCGTCACCAACGTCGACGGCCCGCGATGGCTGACCCTGGAGGGTCCCGCCACGGTGCGTCGTGAGCCCGAGCGCGTGCGCGAGGCCGAGCAGCGCTACGCCCAGCGATACCGGGAGCCCAGGCCGAACCCGCGCCGCGTCGTGATCGAGATAAGCGTGAGTCGCGTACTGGGTTCGGCGTCGCTGTTCAGCTAGTGACGCGCGTCGGAAGTCGGATGCTTCTTGCGGAGCCGTCCGGCACCGGCCCGGCCAATACACCACCCGGGTGGTCCGCAACGGACCCGACGAAGGCCGCTGCGCCTGGCGACTCAACCCTGAACCCGGCGCACCACCCAACCCCGAACACATCAACCGCCGACCCGACATACCCCGACGGTTCGCAGAACATCTGAACACCGGGCGCGATGAGATCCACGGACCTACCACCCGACGGTTTGGCAGGCTCGGTCGCCGGACCCTTCGTGACGCGCCCCCGGATTCAAACCCGCCAACCAGCGAACTTCAACTCGACTGCTGGACCTCGATCGAAGTCCAGCAGTCGAAATGAGGTTCACCGGTCGAATTTCGCCTACAACCGGACGAGTTCGTGCGGGCGGTTGTTCAGCGACTCGCAGCCGTCATCGGTCACGACGACGATGTCCTCGATGCGGGCACCCCAGTGACCGGGCACGTACACCCCCGGCTCGACGCTGAACGCCATACCGGTGCGCAACGGGATGTCGTTGCCGCCGACGATGTACGGCTCCTCGTGTACCGACAGCCCGATCCCATGGCCCGTCCGGTGGATGAACCGATCGGCCAGGCCGCGCTCGGCGAAGATCACGCGCCGCCGCATCGATCGAGGACGCGCTCACCCCCGGCCGGACGGCGGCCACCGCCGCGCGTTGGGCCGCGAGCAGGGCGGCGTAGGCGTCGGCGATCTCGGCGGGCGGATCGTCGAAGCAGTAGGTGCGCGTCGAGTCGGAGTTGTAGCCCGGCTCTACCGGGCCGCCGATGTCGATCACGACGATGTCGGACCGCTCGATGACCCGGTCGGAGAATTCGTGGTGGGGATCGGCTCCATTCGGTCCCGACCCGACGATGATGAAGGCCGCCTCGGTGTGTCCCTCCTCGAGGATCGCGGCGGCGATGTCGGCGGCGACCTCGCGTTCGGTGCGGCCGGGGATCAGCCAGTCCCCCATCCGCGAGTGCACCCGGTCGATCGCGGCACCCGCGCGGCGGAGCGCGTCGACCTCCGCGGCGTCTTTGATCATTCGCAGTTCGCGGAGCACGTCGGTCGCCAATTGCGGTGTGGCGCCGGTGTGTCGGGCCAGCGGGATGACGTGGAGGGCGGGCATGGAGTCGGAGACCGCGATCCGCGGCTGCGACGGCAATCCGGCCAATGCGAGAGCGTGGGCGTCGTCGCCGTCGACCCAGTCGGCCACCTCGATGTCGAGATCACCGACCGCGGAGGACGACAGCGACGGGACCTCGAGCCGCGCGATCACCAATCGGGGATCACTGGTCGCGGGGATCACGAGCGCCGTGAGCCGTTCGAAGGTCTCCGCCCGGGAACCGATGAGGTACCGCAGGTCCGGCCCGGGGGCGACGACCAGCGCGTCCAACTCCGCGGCGCGGGTGAGTTCGGCGGCGCGGCGGACCCGGTCGCGATAGACCTGCGCCTCGAAGAGTGGCCCGGCTCCGGTCCCCTCGCCCGCCGTCGCGACCCGTGCTGCCCCACTCCCAGATGCCATGCGACGAACACTACCGCCGACTCATGACAGAGTGTGGGGGTGACGGATTCGTTGATGCTGCTCGACGGCGCCAGCCTGTGGTTCCGATCGTTCTTCGCGCTGCCGGAGAAGATGACCAGCCCGGATGGGCGACCGGTCAACGCCGTACGCGGTTTCGTCGACACGATCGCCAATCTCGTGGTGCGCGAACGCCCAACACGCTTGGTGGTGTGCCTCGATCTCGACTGGCGCCCCGAGTTCCGCACCGACCTGATCCCCACCTACAAGGCCCATCGCGTCGCGGTCCCCGACGGTGGGACCGACGTCGAGGGCCGGGACATCGACGTCGAAGAGGTACCCGACACCCTCACCCCGCAGGTCGACATGATCATGGCCGTTCTCGCGGCAGCGGGCATCGCCACCTCGGGCGCCGTCGGTTGTGAGGCCGACGACGTGATCGGCACACTCGCCTACGACGAGGCGAACGATCCGGTGATCGTGGTCAGCGGTGACCGGGACCTGCTGCAGGTGGTCGCCGACGATCCCGTCCCGGTGCGCGTTCTGTACGTCGGCCGCGGTCTGGCGAAGGCCGAGATGATGGGCCCGGTGGAGGTCGCCGAGAAATACGGCGTGCCGGTCGAGCGCGCGGGTATCGGCTACGCGGAGATGTCGATGTTGCGCGGAGATCCCTCGGACGGTCTGCCGGGCGTGGCCGGTATCGGCGAGAAGACCGCGGCGAAACTGATCACCGAGTACGGCAGCCTCGACGCCCTGGAGGCGGCTGCCGCCGACCCGTCGTCATCGGTTCCGACACGGAGCCGCAAGACACTGCTCGCCTCGGTCGAGTACCTGCAGGCGGCGCGGACCGTCGTCTCCGTGCGCACCGACGCCGAGACGATCGACAGCGGTTCGGACATCCTCCCGGCCGAGCCCGCCGACCCCGCGGCCCTCGCGGAGCTCGTCGAGGAGCTGGGTATCGGAGCGTCGGTGGGCAGGCTGGCCAAGGCTCTCGGCTGGCCTCAGGCCGGCTGAGGCCGCATGTCGCAGCCGGCTGAGGCCGGATGTCACAGTCGGTTGAGGCTGGAGCTCGCAGCCGGTCGAGTCAGCTGGGGCGCGAGACCTCGTAGCGGCCGTCGTCGTCGATGAACGTGACGGTGACCTGCTGCTGCTGCCCGCCGACGGTGACCGAGCACGTGAACGACGCTCCGGTCTCCACCCGCTGCCCCGACGGGCACTGGACGTCGGAGACGTCGCTGGCCTGGTAGTCCTCGGTGAGGATCTTCTGCACGCCGTCCTGCGCCGCCTGCTGATCGAGGTTCTTCGGTGCCCATCCGGGGAAGAGGAATGCGGTGATCAGCACGATCGCGGCGATGAGGAGCAGCGCGCCGCCGCCGACGAACATCAGCGTCCGGGCGGTCTTGTTCGACTTCCCGGTCGCCATTCCGCTGAACTGGTCGCCGCCCCCGTACTGGTTCTGTCCGTACTGGTTCTGCCCGTATTGGTTCTGGGCGTACGGATCCTGGCCG
Organism: Gordonia hongkongensis; assembly: GCF_023078355.1. Taxonomy (NCBI): domain Bacteria; kingdom Bacillati; phylum Actinomycetota; class Actinomycetes; order Mycobacteriales; family Gordoniaceae; genus Gordonia; species Gordonia hongkongensis. The sequence goes on along the minus strand of NZ_CP095552.1, from coordinate 2,669,255 downwards.
GGGGGCTGCTGGCCGTACTGTCCGGGTGCCCCGTACTGACCGGGCCCGTACTGACCCGGGCCCCCGTACTGACCGGCTCCGTATTGCTCGGCGCCATACTGACCGCCGGGCTGCCCGTAGGGCTGACCGGCCGGTTGCCCGTACTGCGCCGGCTGACCGACCTGAGTCGGCTGGGACTGAGACGGGGCCGACTGGGGCGGCTGGCCCGTCGGCCCACCCGGCTGCTGGTACGGGTTTTGCTGGTAGGGATTCTGCTGGTACGGATTCTGTTGCGGCTGACCATAACCCGGGTTCTGTGACCCGGGGTTGGCGGAGCCCGGGTTGGGGGCCATGGTGGTCGGGTCGGCCTGCGGGGCGCCCGTCGGAGTGGCGCCGGGGAGGTTCACGATCTCGGTCTTGCCGTCGGGACCGGACTGATCACCGGAGGGATTCGGCTGGGACGGGTTGGGGTTGTACGGGTCGGTCATGAGTCCCTCCCACTCGGCCGTTCACCCGGACGGGTGCCGGCGAACTGTGACGTCGCGGCAGTATCGGGGCAGGACACGCCGACACCGAATGCGGGATGAACGTTACCTCAGCGGCCTGGGACTATCAGCGAACATCGCGCGTGGCCCGGCGTCGCGTCGTCCGGTGAACCGACACCGGCCCACACTCGTCGGCGGAGGTCGACGGCGCGGTTCAGCCGAGCTCGGCGGCGACCACGCCGCGGCGGATGGCCTTGACCGCTGCCCGCGCCGTCCCACCGAGGCGCGTGTCGGAGCCCACCCCGAGTCGGATCTGCTCGAGCAGGTCCACGACCTGCCGGTTCCATCGCACGAAGTCGCCCGGAGAGAGCAGCTGTCCGCGTTCGCCCGCCAGCAACAGGGCCTCGCCGAGCGAACGACCCGACGCCCACGTGGCCACGGCGACCGAGAAACCGGTGTCGGGTTCGCGTGTCGGACTGACCCGATGACGCTGCTCGACCGCGGTGACCCGCGACCAGATCTCGACGGTCGCGGCCATCGCCGCACGCATCGAGCTGCTGCCGGGCAGGGCGTCGACCCCGCTGTAACTGTCGCGCCGGCTCTCGTAGACGAGTGCGGCGACGACCGCGGCGAGGTCCGCGGGTGACAACTCGTCCCAGACCCCGGCTCGGATGCACTCGGTCACGACCAGGTCGCTCTCGCTGTAGATACGGCCGAGCAGCTTGCCCGAATCGGTCACCATCATCGTGTGCCCGGTGGACTCGGTCGACTCGGCGACGCGCTCGAGATATCCCAGCTCGCTGAGGACGCCGACGATGTGATCGAAGGTGACCCCGAGGGTGGACGTCCGCTCCCCGATGCTCCGCTCGGCGTTGACGATGTCGCGCACCAGCCGGTTACGGCGTTCGGCGAGCCGGAACAGCTCGTCACCGTTGGACAGCTGATGTGCCGGATGCGCGCGCAGGGTTCGCCGAAGGTGCGCGAGTTCGGTGTCGTCGGCGGCGTCGGCGCGCTTCTTCTGACGTCCGCGCGGCATCTCGATGCCGGTCGATCGCAACGCCGACGCCAGGTCGCGGCGACCGCGCCCGCTGCGTCGGTCGGCGTTCTTCGGCATCCGCATGTTGCCCAGCACCTCGGGCGGGTTGACGAAGTCGCGGGTACCGACGCGTCCGCACCAGGCGTCCTCGGTCAGTACGAGCGGCTTGGGATCCTGCGCCTGCGTGGCCGGTTCGATGATGACCGCCAGACCGCGGTGCCGTCCGACGGGTACGCCGATGACATGACCGCGTTTGAGCGCGGCCAGGTCAGCGGTGATGGCGTCGTGTGTATTGACCCGCTTGCGGTACTTCAGATCTCGTTCGCGGCGGCGGATGTCCTCGCGCAAAGTGATGTAACCGAGGAAGCCCGCGTACGGACCGTCGTCCGAATCCGATTCGGCGCCATCGGGTTCCACCCCCCGCGCCTGCGCGGCGCGGGCCAGCTCGCCGTCGAGCTTGCGCAACGCCCGTTGCGCCTCGTCCAGCTTCCGCGCCTGACCGACGACCGATCGATCGGCCTGGAACTGGGCGAACGACCGATGGAGCAGCTCACGCGCGCCGTCCAGGCCCAATCGGCCGAGCAGGTTGACCGCCATGTTGTATTCCGGGGAGAACGAACTCCGCAGCGGGAACGTCCGCGCGCCGGCGAGGCCGGCGACCTCCTCCGGCACCACCTCGGGTGTCCACACCACGACGGCGTGACCCTCGACGTCGATCCCGCGACGGCCGGCGCGACCGGTCAGCTGCGTGAACTCGCCGGGCGTCAGGTCGACGTGCGATTCGCCGTTGTACTTCACGAGACGCTCGAGAACCACCGAGCGAGCGGGCATGTTGATGCCGAGCGCGAGCGTCTCGGTGGCGAACACCATCCGGACCAGGCCGCGCACGAAAAGTTCCTCGACCGTGTGCCGGAAGGTCGGGAGCATCCCCGCATGGTGCGAGGCCAGTCCGCGTCGCAGCCCCTCACGCCACTCATGCACCCCGAGCACGTCGAGGTCGGCCGGCGCCAGTTCGGTGAGGTGGCGGTCGACGATCGCGTCGACCTCGCCGATCTCTGCGGGAGTCAGAAGCGAGATCCCGGATCGCAGACACTGCGCCAGGGCGGCGTCGCAACCGACACGGGAGAAGATGAAACCGATCGCGGGGAGCAGCCCCTCGCGGTCGAGTCGCGTGACGAGGTTCGGCCGGGAGAGCGCGGGTCCCCGTCCGTCGCGTCGACGGGGCGCGCCGCCACGTCCTCGGCCACGGCCGCGCGACGACTCCCGCTCGTCGTCGGCCATCAGGATCCGGTGCCGGATCTGGCGTTTGAGCTCCGGATTGACGCGCGGTCGCGTTCCGGCCTTGCGGGCCGGACCGGTGTCGGCCGGATCGAACAGGTCGAACAGTCGCTGCCCGACGAGCATGTGCTGGGACAGCGGCACCGGACGGTGTTCGTCGACGATCACCGAGGTGTCACCGCGAACCGTCTGGATCCAGTCGCCGAACTCCTCGGCGTTGCTCACCGTCGCCGACAGACTGACGACCCGCACCGACGGTTCGAGGTGCAGGATCACCTCTTCCCACACCGCCCCGCGGAACCGGTCCGCCAGGAAGTGGACCTCGTCCATGACGACGTGGGACAGACCGTCCAGGGCCCGTGATTCGGCGTAGATCATGTTGCGGACGACCTCGGTCGTCATGACGACGACCGGGGCATCGGGATTGATCGAACTGTCGCCGGTCAGCAGCCCGACCGACTCGTGCCCATGGACGGCCACGAGATCGTTGTACTTCTGGTTGCTGAGCGCCTTGATCGGCGTGGTGTAGAAGCACTTCGAGCCACCGGCCAGGGCCAGATGGACGCCGAACTCGCCGACGATGGTCTTACCCGCGCCGGTCGGTGCGCACACCAGCACACCGTGGCCGCCCTCGAGCGCCTCACACGCGCGGCGCTGGAAGTCGTCGAGGCGGAAAGCGAGTCTCGACGTGAACGAGTCGAGTTGGGTCACAGGACGTCGTCGAAGGTCTCGCGTGCCCGCGTCGACGTACGGGTGGCGTTGGCGACCGCGTTCGCCGGCGCCGGGATCGGCGATGCCGGGGCGATCGGTTTCGTCGGCGGCAGTGGGCTGGCCTCGTCATCGGAGAGGCCCGCCCATGCGGGCGCCTTCTTCGCCTTGCGTCGGTCGAAGATCCGCGCGAACTGGATCGCGAACTCGAGCAGCACGGTGAGCGCGAGGGCCAGTGCGAGCATCGTGAACGGATCCTGGCCCGGTGTCGCGATGGCGGCGAAGACGAAGACCGCGAAGATGAGCCCGCGGCGCCAGCTCTTCAACCGGGCGTAGGTCAGCACGCCGACGACGTTCAGCGCGATGATCAGGAGCGGGAGTTCGAAGCTGACGCCGAAGATCACCAGGACGTTGAGCATGAAGCCGAAGTACTGGTCACCCGCGAGTGCCGTGACCTGGACCTCGTTGCCGACCGTGAGCAGGAAGTCGAAGGCCTTGGCCACCACCAGATAGGCAAGCACCGCGCCGCTGACGAACAGGGTCGTCGCCATAGCGACGAACATGATGCCGTAGCGACGTTCGTGGGCGTGCAGACCCGGCGTGATGAACTGCCAGATCTGGTAGATCCACACCGGACAGGCGAGAACCACACCCGCGGTCAGCGCGACCTTCAACCGGAGCATGAACTGGTCGAACGGACCGGTCGCCAGAAGGCGACACGAATCATCCGGGGTCAGCGTCGCGCGCGACGACGCGGGCAGATCGCAGTACGGCCCGCGCAGCACGTCGCCGAGCGACGGGATGCCCAGGAAGCCGTGGCTGTACCAGACGAACCCGAAGATGGTGGTGGCGATGATGGCCAGCAGCGAGATGACCATACGAGTGCGCAACTCGTACAGGTGCTCGACCAACGACATGGTGCCGTCGGGATTGAGTTTTCGCTTGCGTTGCCGCGGGTCGAGGCGTCGGGGAATCGGGAGAGTGCGCACTGGCGATGCTCCGACGCGCCCCTAAGCCGATTTCTTGGCGTCGGCGTCGCGCTGCGTGGCCGGCTGGGTCGAGTCACCCACGGGCAGCTCGCGTCGTGCCGGATCGTTCGCTGCCGCGTCGGTGGTGGCCGGCGCGTCCTTGTCGTCGTCCTTCTGCATCTCCTTGACCTCGCTCTTGAAGATGCGCAGCGACTGTCCCAGACCACGGGCGGCGTCCGGCAGCTTCTTCGAGCCGAACAGGATCAGCAGCACGATGGCGACGATCGCCCAGTGCCACCATGACGTGAAGCCCATGAGATCACCCTTCAGTTCGGAGCAGACAGTGTCCAATGCTACCCGACACACGCCGAGCCGGAGGGGCCCAGCCGTGGCCGGTCTCAGCGATAACGTCCGCGGGCGGCCGCCGCGGTGTCGGCGACCGCGGCGGCGACCGCCGGGTCATCGACGACCCGCACGGCGCCGGCGAATCCGAGCAGGAATCGGGTGAGCCATTCCGGCGAGCCGTAGACCAACCGGGCGCGGACGGGGAGACCTGGATCGGGCCGGTCCTCGACGGTCTCGAGGGGTTCGAGCGGGTAGTAATCGAGAATCCACAGGTGATCGGCGTCGATCTCGATCTCGACGGCCGGGAGGTCGGGGTCCTCGGCGACGAGCACCGACTGATTCGACGCCGCCGCCTCGGCCGGCGGACGACTCGGCTCGTCGAGGGCGGTCGCGGTGTCGACGCGGTCGAACCGGAACAACCGCACGCCTTCGGCCATCCGGCACCAGGCCTCGAGATAGGTGTGCTGGTCCATGACCTGCAGGCGGATGGGGTCGACCACGCGGTCGGTGACGCTGTCGCGTCCGGCCGAGTAGTAGCGCAGCCGCAATGCCCGCGCTTTCTTGGTGGCCTCCCGGATCGTCGTGTACGTGGGGTTCTCCCCCGACGGGCCGGCGGGTGTGTCGGACGCGCCTGCGAGCCCCGGCACCGTCGCACCCACCGCCTGCTCGATCTTGGCGATCGCCCGCCTGGCCGCCGCGACGTCGACGACGCCCGGGGTCTCGACCAGCGCCCGCAGTGCGACGAGGAGCGTACTCGCCTCCACGGTCGTCAGCCGCAGTGGCCGGTCCATGCCCGCGGTGAACCCGACCGTGACGTAACCCTCGCTGAACTCGAGCTCGATCAGGTCGTCGGGGTAATAGCCCGGAAGCCCGCAGACGAAGAGCAGCTCGAGGTCCTTCGTGAGCTGCGCTTGCGTGACCCCGAGTTCGTCGGCGGCCTGAGCAACCGAAATGCCCCGCCGCGCCTGGAAGTACGGGACCATCGCCAGCAGCCGGTTGAGTCTCGACGGCGCTGCCGCGGCCATCAGACGTTCACCCCCATCAGACGGTCGAGGCTCGCGATGACGAGCTCGCGCAGCTCGGGTGGGTCGAGGACGACCGCATCTGGGCCCACACCCAGCACCATCCGTGCCACCGCCGTCAGCGAGTGGACGTCGAGGGTCACGATGTCGCCGGGTTCGCCGTCGAAGTCGGCGGGTTCGGTCGTCGTCGCGGCCCGGCGGAGGCCGAATGCGCGGTCGGCCGCGACCCAGATCCGCGCGGTCCGTCCGTCCGAACCGGCAGCGGAATCGACCGCCGCGGAGACGATCTGCTGGAGATCGGTGCCGGCCGGGACCACGACCGCGTCGGCGGCACCGACCGCGGCGACCGCCGTGATCCGCGACAGCCGGAAGGTCCGGGTGGCGTCGCGGTCGCGATCGTGGCCGACGACGTACCAGCGGCCCCGATGCGACACGACCCCCCACGGTTCGACGCGTCGGGTGGTCGGGGCGGCCGCGGCAGACGATCGATGCTGGAACTCGACGGCACGGCGGTCCTGGACCGCGGCGAGCAGGCCGGCGATGACCTCTTCGGAACCGAGCGATCGCGACGACCCGCCCGAGGTGATCCCCAGATCGTCCTCGGAGCGGACATCGAGCCCGGCGGCCCGGAGCTTGAGGATCGCCGTCTGCGACAGCGTCGAGACCTCGGGGGTGTCCCACAGCGCGGCGGCCATGGCGATCGCCGCGGCCTCGTCGGACTCCAGCGAGATCTCCGGCAACTCGTAGGAGTCGCGGTCGATGCGATATCCCTCGGCGCCGGCCGCCATCGGCGACCGGCCGGTCACGAGCGGGATCCCGAGATCTCGTAGCTCGTTCTTGTCCCGCTCGAACATCCGGTTGAACGCCTCGTCGGACTGCCCGTCGTCCGAATAGCCCGCGACGTTGCGGCGGATGTAGTCGGCGGTGACGTACTGCCGCGTCCACAGCAGGCAGATCACGAGGTTGAGCAGACGCTCGACTTTGGGGGTTGCCACCGAGTCAGGTTAGAACGTGGCCGTTCACCGCGTGCGGAGGCACGCTGGGTTCGCCGGTGACCCGGCGCTCACATCGAGGCGATGAGGCGATCGACGCGCTCGTCGACACTGCGGAACGGGTCCTTGCACAGCACCGTCCGCTGGGCCTGGTCGTTGAGCTTGAGGTGAACCCAGTCGACGGTGAAGTCACGCCCGGCTTTCTGCGCGGCCGAGATGAAGTCGCCCCGGAGCTTGGCGCGGGTGGTCTGCGGCGGCTCGTTGACCGCGGTCTTGATGGCCTCGTCGGTGGTCGCCCGGGCGACCAGCCCCTTGCGCATCAGGACGTCGAACACGCCGCGGCCGCGTTTGATGTCGTGGAACGCCAGGTCGAGCTGCGCGATCTTCGGATCCGAGAGCTCCATCGAGTACCGATCCTGGTAGCGCTGGAACAGCTTGCGCTTGATGACCCAGTCGACCTCGGTGTCGACCTTGGCGAAGTCGTCGCTCTCCACGGCGTCGAGCATCCGTCCCCACAGGTCCACGACCATGTCCATCTCGGGGTCTGGTCGGCGGTTGGTGAGGTGCTCGACGGCGCGTGCGTGATACTCGCGCTGGATGTCGAGGGCGCTGGCCTGCCGACCGCCGGCGAGGCGCACCGGGCGTCGCCCCGTCGGGTCATGGCTGACCTCGCGGATAGCGCGGATCGGATTGTCGAGCGCGAAGTCCCGGAACGCGACACCGGCCTCGATCATCTCCAGGACGAGAGCCGCCGAACCGACCTTGAGAAGTGTGGTCATCTCCGACATGTTCGAGTCGCCGACGATGACGTGCAGCCTGCGGTACTTCTCGGCGTCGGCATGCGGCTCGTCGCGTGTGTTGATGATCGGGCGCGACCGGGTGGTCGCCGAGGAGACGCCCTCCCAGATGTGCTCGGCGCGCTGGGACAGGCAGAAGGTCGCGGCCTTGGGGGTCTGCAGAACCTTGCCCGCACCACAGATCAGCTGGCGCGTCACGAGGAACGGCAACAGGACGTCGGAGATGCGGGAGAACTCGCCCGCCCGCACGACGAGATAATTCTCGTGGCATCCATAGGAGTTGCCGGCCGAGTCGGTGTTGTTCTTGAACAGATAGATGTCGCCGCCGATGCCCTCGTCGGCCAGGCGTTGTTCGGCATCGACGAGCAGGTCCTCGAGAACCAGTTCGCCCGCGCGGTCGTGGTTGATCAGCTGGATGAGGCTGTCGCACTCCGCGGTGGCGTATTCGGGATGCGATCCGACGTCGAGATAGAGGCGAGCGCCGTTCTGCAGGAAGACGTTCGAGGACCGGCCCCACGACACGACCCGGCGGAAGAGGTACCGCGCGACCTCGTCCGGACTCAGGCGGCGGTGGCCGTGGAAGGTGCACGTGACACCGAACTCGGTCTCGATGCCCATGATTCGTCGCTGCACTTGACCAACCCTACTCGCGCGGACCGCGGCGGACCGGTCGACACGCACCGGCCGCCGCGCGCCGCGGCGTTCTCGTCACTGTTCGGAGGATGGCGTCTCACCAGGGGCTTCGTCCGCCTCGGACGGTGTATCCGTGGACTGGGCCGCCGCAGCCTGCGGGAGGAGCCCTTCGACCGTGGACGTCGTGAGGCGCCGGAACGCGCGCCGCGGACGGTTGTGGTCGAGGACCGCGACCTCGAGATCGCCCGCGGCGAGCACCCGGCGTTCGGTCGGGGTCCCGCCACCGTTGTCGGCCGGCGCCGTCAGGGCGGTGACCGCGACGCCGATCGCCCGGCCGAGCTCCATGTCGGGCTCGTAGCTGTCCTTGAGGGCCGCCGCGATCGGCTCGGTTGCCCCGCCCATCACCAGGAAGCGGGTCTCGTCGGTGATCGACCCGTCGTAGGAGATCCGGTACAGCTGCGACCGTTTCGGCTTGCCCGGACGGGCGACCTCGGCGACGCAGAGCTCGACCTCGAACGGCTTCGCCTGCTCGGTGAAGACGCTGCCCAGCGCGTTGGCGTAGGTGTTGGCCAGCGACAGCCCGGACACGTCGGCACGGTCGTAGCTGTAGCCGCGCATGTCCGCGATCTGGATGCCGGCCTTGCGCAGGCTCTCGAACTCGTTGTACTTGCCCACCGCCGCGAAACCGATCCGGTCGTAGATCTCGCTGGTCTTGCGGAGCGTGTTCGACGGGTTCTCCGCGACGAACAGCACACCGTCGGCGAACGTGAGGATCACGACGCTGCGACCCCGGGCGATGCCCTTCCGGGCGAGCTCCGAGCGATCGCGCATGATCTGCTCGGCACTGGCGTAGTACGGGAAGGTCATCGGGCACCCCTCGTGCTCGGCGCTCCGGCGTTCGACGACGGCACGTGCCGCCGCCTCGATGTCGGTCGCGTCCACCTCCCGGGCCCCGTCGGCGCCGACGATGGCGGCCATCGGGAAGATCTTGCGGACCAGATCGGGCCCGCCGGTCGCCGAGTCGTCGTCGGCGGCGTCGTACAGCGATTCGACGGCGATCGCGAGCGCCTCGTCGGCGGTCAGATCGGGTCGGTAGAGCTTCTTGAGCGAGGACTTGGCGAACACCGCCCCCGAGCCGATGGCGGTGTAGCCACCGAACTCCTCGTGCCGGTCGCCCGCGACGTCGAAGCTGAAGATGCGTCCACGTTCGTTCGGATCGTCGTGGTCGATGTCGTAGCCCACGAGCAGCGGAATGGCCGCCAGACCCTGCAGGGCCGCGCCGAGGTTGCCCCGCACCATCGAGGCCAGCCGGCTGACCTTGCCGTCGAGGGTCAGCGGGACGCCTTCGATTTTCTCGTAGTGCTCGAGTTCGACGGTGAACAGCCGGACCATCTCGATCGCGATCCCGGCGGTGCCGGCGATCCCGGCCGCCGAGTACTCGTCGGTGATGTAGACCTTCTTGACGTCGCGCGTGGCGATGAGGTTGCCCATGGTGGCCCGGCGGTCCCCGGCGAGGACGACCCCACCCGGGTACGACACGGCCACGATCGTCGTGCCGTGCGGGATGTCACCGGCGCCGTCGGCGCCGCCGGCGAACGACCCCACCCGGTCGACCTGGGCCTGCGGGAGTTGTTCCGGCGCATGCGTCCGGAGGAATTCGGTGAACGACGAGATGTCGGCGCCGGCGAACGCGCCGGGGCGGAACTGGGACAGCGGGGGCAGTGAACCGAACCTGTCGCTCACTGGCCGCCCTTCTGGACGTAGGCGCGCACGAAGTCCTCGGCGTTCTCCTCCAGCACGTCGTCGATCTCGTCGAGCAGGTCGTCGGTGTCCTCGGCCAGCTTCTCGCGACGTTCCTGTCCGGCGCCGGAATCGGGGCCCACGCCCTCGTCGTCGCCGCCGCCACCACGCTTGGTCTGTTCCTGCGCCATCTGCTGCCTCCTTGAAACCGATCGCCCCTTGGCGGGCTACCGCGGTCGAGGGAGTCGGGATCGGGTGTCGCTGTCGCGGCGGTGATCCGGTGTCTCGACCCTGCGGAATCGTGTGCTCCCACACTACCTGTGGGGACGACAACTGTGGCGGAACGAAGCACATGCCGTCGGAGACGGCGAGGCGCCGCGGCCGGTCAGGTGGTGAGCTGATCCACCAGTTCGGCGGCCGAGTCCACCGAGTCGAGGAGCTTGCCGACGTGCGCCGCGGTGCCGCGTAGCGGTTCGAGGGTGGGGATACGGACCAGCGAGTCCCCGCCGAGATCGAAGATGACCGAGTCCCAGCTCGCCGCCGCGACGTCGGCGCCGAACCGGCGCAGGCACTCGCCGCGGAAGTAGGCGCGCGTGTTCCGCGGCGGCTCGCTGATCGCGGCGAGCACGTCGTTCTCGTCGGTCAGACGCTTCATCGACCCGCGCGCGACGAGCCGGTTGTACAGCCCCTTGTCGAGCCGGACGTCGGAGTACTGCAGGTCGATGAGCTGCAGACGCGGTGCCGACCAGGACAGGTTCTCGCGCTGGCGGAACCCCTCCAGGATGCGCAGCTTCGCGGGCCAGTCGAGGATGTCGGCGCACTCCATCGGGTCGCGCTCGAGGCGGTCGAGCACGTCCGCCCACGTCTGCAGGACGTGTGCGGCGCGCTGGTCGTCGGAGTGCTCCTGGTCGTGGAACTTCTGACAACGCTCCAGATACTCGCGCTGCAGAGCGAGGCCGGTGAGCTCGCGACCGTCGGTGAGTGCGACCGTGGCCGTCAGCGACGGGTCGTGACTGATGGTGTGTACGGCCTGTACCGGCCGCGCGAGCTCGATGTCGGAGAAGTCGACACCGGCCTCGATGAGGTCGAGGACGAGCGCGGTGGTCCCGACCTTCAGGTAGGTCGAGGTCTCGGCGAGGTTGGCGTCGCCGATGATGACGTGGAGTCGCCGGTATCGCTCGGGGTCGGCGTGCGGCTCGTCGCGGGTGTTGATGATGCCCCGCTTGAGCGTGGTCTCCAGCCCGACCTCGACCTCGATGTAGTCCGACCGCTGCGACAGCTGATAGCCCGCCTCGTCGCCGGACTGGCCGATACCCACGCGTCCCGAACCGGTGATCACCTGCCGGGACGCGAAGAAGGTCGTGAGCCCGGCGATGACGGCGGTGAACGGGGTCTCCCGCGCCATCAGGTAGTTCTCGTGGGTGCCGTAGGAGGCGCCCTTGCCGTCGATGTTGTTCTTGTACAGCTGCAGCTTCGGAGCGCCCGGGACGCTCGCCACGTGACGAGCCGCGGCCTCCATCACGCGCTCCCCGGCCTTGTCCCAGATGACCGCGTCCATCGGGTCGGTGACCTCGGGTGCGGAGTACTCGGGGTGGGCGTGGTCGACGTAGAGCCGCGCCCCGTTGGTGAGGATCATGTTGGCCGCGCCGATCTCGTCGGCGTCGATGATCGGTGCGGGTCCGGCCCCGCGGCCGAGGTCGAAACCGCGGGCGTCGCGAAGCGGTGACTCCACCTCGTAGTCCCAGCGTGTCCGCTTCGCGCGCGGTACACCGGCGGCCGCGGCGTAGGCGAGAACCGCCTGGGTGGACGTCATGATCGGGTTCGCGGTCGGGTCGCCGGGCGCGGAGATTCCGTACTCGACCTCGGTCCCGATGATTCGCTGCATCCTTCGAGGGTAGATGTTCACTTGCCACCGGTCGCAACCACCGCACGTGCTGAGTACGGTCGACGCCGTGAAAGCATTCCGCCGGTTCACCGTTCGAGTGCCGCTGCCCGACCCGATCGCGACCCTCGCGCCGTTGTCGCACAACCTGCGCTGGGCGTGGCACACCCCCACCCAGGAGCTGTTCGCCACCATCGACCCGCGCCTGTGGTCGTCGACCGGCGATCCGGTCCGGGTTCTCGCCGACACCGACCCCGCCCGTCTGGCCGAGCTGGCCGACGACGAGGGTTTCGTGGCGCGGGTCGCCGAGGCCCACGTCGACCTCGAGCAGTATCTCGATGCACCGCAGTGGTTCCAGCGGTATGCGGCCGAGTCATCGGGACAGGACGGTTCGGCGCATGACCGGGTGGTGCCCCCGGGAATCGCGTACTTCTCGATGGAGTTCGGCGTCTCCGAGGTCCTGCCGATCTACTCCGGCGGCCTCGGCATCCTCGCCGGTGACCATCTCAAGGCGGCCTCCGACCTCGGGCTGCCGCTGATCGGCGTCGGATTGCTGTACCGCTCCGGTTACTTCCGCCAAGGCCTCGATCACGACGGCTGGCAGATCGAGCGGTATCCCGTGAACGATCCCGCCGACCTGCCCCTCACGCTCCTCGCCCCGGGCGACGGCGCGGAGCCGGTGATCGTCGAGGTCGCGATGCCCGGCGGGGCGACCCTGTCGGCCCAGGTGTGGGTGGCGTCGGTGGGCCGAATCCCGTTGCTGCTCCTCGACTCCGACATCGATCGCAACGACGACCAGCCCGAAGGCGCCGCCCTGCGCGCGGTGACCGACCGGCTCTACGGCGGGGATCAGGAACACCGGATCGCACAGGAGATCCTGCTCGGCATCGGCGGTGTCCGCGCGCTCCGCGAGTACGTCCGGATCACCGGCCGGCCCGAGCCGACGGTGTTCCACATGAACGAGGGACACGCGGGCTTCCTCGGCGTGGAACGCATCCGCGAGCTGGTGGCCGGCGGGCTCGACTTCGACACCGCGGAAGCGGTGGTCCGCGCCTCGAACGTGTTCACCACCCACACCCCGGTGCCGGCCGGGATCGACCGTTTCCCCGCCGACCTCGTCGCCCGTTACCTCGACGCCGACTCCGACGGCAAATCCCGCCTGCTGCCCGGGCTGGCCGCGGCGACGGTGGCCGAACTCGGCGACGAGGCGGACCCCGGCGTCTTCAACATGGCGCACATGGGATTTCGGCTCGGGCAACGCAGCAACGGGGTGTCGCAGCTGCACGGTGCGGTGAGTCGGGAGATGTTCGCCGACCTGTGGCCGGGTTTCGACGCCGCCGATGTGCCCATCGGCGCGGTCACGAACGGCGTGCACGGACCGACCTGGGTGGCCCCGGCGTGGCGTGACTTCGCCGACGGGGACGAGGACTCCGCGCCCGAGGTGTACGCGGGCCTGTCCGACGAGACGATCTGGCGAACGCACGAGGAGCTGCGCGCGGAACTCGTCGACGAGGTGCGGCGGCGCGCACTCGCCAGCGGCCTCGACCGCGGCTTCACCCACGCCGAGCTGGCATGGACCGCCGACCTGTTCGACCCGCACGTGCTGACCATCGGATTCGCACGGCGAGCGGCGACCTACAAGCGGCTGACGCTGATGCTCCGCGATCCCGAGCGCATGCGCGCCATCCTAACCGATCCCGATCGGCCGGTGCAGCTGGTCATCGCGGGCAAGGCCCACCCGGCCGACGAGGGAGGCAAGTCCTTGATCCAGCAGGTCGTCCGGTTCACCGAGGATCCGGAACTGCGCGATCGCATCGTGTTCCTTCCCGACTACGACATCTCGATGGCGCGTTTCATCTACGCCGGTTGCGATGTGTGGCTGAACAATCCGGTCCGTCCCATGGAGGCCTGCGGGACCTCGGGGATGAAATCGGCGCTCAACGGCGGGCTCAATCTGTCGATCCTGGACGGCTGGTGGGACGAGATGGCCGACGGCGACAACGGGTGGGCGATCCCGTCCGCGGAGGGGATCACCGACGAACATCGTCGCGACGATCTGGAGGCGCAGGCGCTGTACACGCTCCTCGAGGAGACGGTGATCCCCCTCTTCTATCGCCGGGCGGACGACGGTGTACCCCGCCGGTGGGTGGAGATGATGCGCCACACCCTCACTCGGCTCGGCCCGCAGGTACTCGCCTCGCGCATGGTCCGCGACTACACGACCGACCTCTACTGCCCGGCCGCCCGCGCCTACGAGTCCGCATGCGCCGACTCCTACGCGGGTGCGCGCGACCTCGCGGCTTATCGCCGGACCCTGGAGACCGGATGGTCGTCGGTGCAGGTGGCCGGGGTCGAGGACGAGCGTCGCGAGGACGGACTCTGGATCACCGCCCATGTGGCATTGGGAGATCTCGCGCCCGAGTCGGTCGCGGTGCAGGTGGTACTCGGCCGGGTCGGCGACGACGGCGAGATCCTGGCACCGACGTTCACCGACATGACCCCCGGACCCGACCGCGATGCGTCGGGCCGGATGGTGTTCACCGCACTGGTGCCGCCGTCGGCCTCCGGTCATCTCGGCTACACCGTCCGGGTCCTGCCCCGCCATCCGCAGTTGTCGTCGGAGTCCGAACTCGGGTTCGTACGCTTTCCGGCGACGACCGGTTGAGGCGGCCGGACTTCCGAGATGAGTTGGCGACCCCCAACTGGCCAGGCCGGCTTAACCAGCGGGGGAAGCCGGCTATGAGCCGCGTCAGCGCTTCTTCAATCGCAGCCGCGAATAGGTGAAGGCGAGCAGCAGCGCGCTGATCACCGCGAGCACCCCGTAGGCGAGTGCGGTGTGCGCGACCGATGTCTCCCACAGCGTGATGCGCTGCGGCGCGGCCACATTGATGTTGTAGAGGTCCACGCTGCCGGCCGCGGCGACATACCCCCAGAACGACGGGAAGATCCACGACAGCTGTTCGAGTCCGATGCCGTCGAGTTTGAACAGGCCGCCGCAGAACACCAACTGGACCATCACGACGATGACCAGCGGGGGCATGACCTGCTCGTTGGATTTGACCGCCGACGAGATGGCGAGACCGACGAGCGTGCTCACGCAGGCGAGGACGGCCACCGCGACGAGCAACGCCAGCGGCGGCGGGAGGATCGGACCGCCGAAGTCGGGCAGCCCTCGACCGGCGAAGGTGATGCCGACCATGATGATCGTCTGCAGCACCGCGGCGACGAAGAACACCACGATCTTGGCGAAAAGGTATGCGCCGGGCCGCAACCCGACGGCGCGCTCGCGTTCGAAGATGTCGCGCTCCCCGACGAGATCGCGCACGGTCAGCGCGGCCCCCATGAACGCGGCCCCGACGACGAGCACGACGAGGATCTGGATCGCCTCCGCGCCGTCCTTCGGTGGCGGCGCGTTCGGGATCACCTCGAGGCGGGCGAACCCGCTCGAACCCGGGATCACCAAGGTGAGCAGGCCGAGCACGACGGGTAGCAGCACGAGGAAGACGAGATAGCCGACGTCGGCGAAGATCAGCCGTACCTGGCGTCGGGCGATGGTCGACGACTGGCGGGTGAAGCTCGTGTGCGGCACCGGTATCGGCGGACCGGGGGGACGCTGGGGCGGCGGCGGATTCGGCGCTCGGCGGTGCCGGTCCAGGTACCGCATGTGTGCGGTGTCCGGCTGATCGGCGACGTACGCGAAGATCTCTGCCCAGTCGGAGGTGCCCATCTCCCCCTCGACCTGTCCGGGCGGGCCGCAGAAGGACGTCTTGCCGCCGGGCGCCAGCAGCAGCACCTGGTCGCACATGGACAGATAGGTCAGCGAGTGCGTGACCACGAGGACCACACGCCCGGCGTCGGCGAGCCGGCGGAGGGTGGCCATCACCTGCCGGTCGAGTGCGGGGTCGAGACCGGAGGTCGGTTCGTCGAGGATGAGCAGTGACGGACCCGTCAGCAACTCCATCGCGACCGACGCGCGCTTCTGCTGGCCGCCGGACAGCTTCTCCACGCGGGTGTCGACATGCTCGGTCAGCTGCAGCTCGCTGAGCACCCCGTCGATGACCCGGTCCCGATCGGCCTTCGAGAGGTCGGGTGGCAGGCGCAGTTCCGCGGCGTAGCACAAGGCCTGCCGGAGCGTGAGCTTGTGGTGCAGGACGTCCTTCTGCGGCACCATGCCGATGCGTGTGCGCAGAGCGTCGTATTCGGCGTGGACGTTGCGGCTCTCGAAGGTGACCAGCCCGCTCGTCGGTGAGTTGAGTCCGGCCGCGATCTTCGACACCGTCGACTTACCCGCGCCCGAGGGGCCGATCACCGCGGTCAGCGTGCCCGGACTGGCGCTGAAGTCCACGTCGGCGAGCAGACGCTTCCCGCCGTCCACGACGAGACTGACCCCGTGGACGTGGAGGCCGTCGGCGACCGCGGCGCTCTCCTGCCCGCGCATCAGCGTGCCGCCGGACACCACGAAGTCGCTGTTGCCGATGGTGACGACGTCGCCGTCGGTCAGTTGCGCGCTCGACACCCGCCGGCCGTTGACGAAGGTTCCGTTGACGCTGCCGAGGTCCTCGATCACGAGGGCAGCCCCGCGGCTGGACACCTGTGCGTGGTGCCGAGACGCCAGGACGTCGCTGACGACGATGTCGTTGTCGGGCGTGCGTCCGATCCGCTGGACTCCGCGGAGCGAGATCGACTCGCGCTCGGGCGGTGTCGGCGCGCCGGGCAGGCGGTAGACCGCCGACACGTTCTGTTGCAGCGCCTGCAGATGCGGCGCGCTCAGGACTTCCTGCGGCATCGGGTCCACTCGGTACTGTCGCCCGCCCGGTGCGTGGGCGGGCATCTGCCCGGAGGCCGGGACGGCCGCGCCCGGGAACCCCGCCGAGCGAGGACCTGACGGCGGGTAGCCCGACTGCATCGGACGCGAGACCGGCGGACCCGGCCGGGACGGCACGCTGCGCCCGGGACCACTCGAGGGCGGTCGGCCGCCGGATGCGGGCACGTCGACCACGAGGTCGACGACCGGACCCGTGTTCACGTCGCCGAGGCGTACCTGGGTCGTACCGGGCACCATGAACTCGGCCATCCGCCGGCCGTTGACGAAGAAGCCGTTGGTGCTGCCGATGTCGACGAGACACCAGGCCGTACCGCGCCACTCGATGGCGAGATGCCGACGCGACACCATCGGATGATTGATCACGATGTCGTTGTCGGGCTCACGCCCCAGGGTGATGCGCTGAGCGCCGCCGCCCAGTGGATGCGGCGCCCCACCGTCGACGATCACTCGTCCACGCGCCATCGATGTGCTGTTCATCGCCGACAACTCTAGTGCTTGACGGCGCTGTTCACGCGGTTCTGTCGAGCAGACAGCCGACCCCGTGGGAGTCGGCTGTCTGCTCGGTCGAGACCACTGTCGCTACAGGTACTGACCCGTGTTCGTCTCGGTGTCGATGGCCCGGCTCGCGCCCGCACTCTTGCCCGTGACCAGCGTGCGGATGTACACGATCCGCTCGCCCTTCTTGCCCGAGATCCGGGCCCAGTCGTCGGGGTTGGTCGTGTTGGGCAGGTCCTCGTTCTCCGCGAACTCGTCGAGGATGGAGTCGAAGAGATGCTGGACGCGCAGACCCGGTGCACCCGTGTCCAGTTGCGACTTGATCGCGTACTTCTTGGCCCGGTCGACGACGTTCTGGATCATCGCGCCGGAGTTGAAGTCCTTGAAGTACATGATCTCTTTGTCGCCGTTGGCGTAGGTGACCTCGAGGAACCGGTTGTCCTCGCTCTCGGCGTACATCCGCTCGACGACCTTCTCGATCATCGCGTTGACACAGGCCGTGCGATCTCCCTCGAATTCGCCGATGTCGTCGGCGTGGATGGGCAGCTCCTCGGTGAGGTACTTGGAGAAGATGTCGATCGCGGATTCGGCGTCGGGACGCTCGATCTTGATCTTCACGTCGAGGCGCCCCGGGCGCAGGATCGCGGGGTCGATCATGTCCTCGCGATTCGACGCACCGATCACGATGACGTTCTCGAGGCCCTCGACGCCGTCGATCTCACTGAGCAGCTGCGGGACGACGGTGGTCTCCACGTCCGAGGAGACGCCCGACCCGCGTGTGCGGAAGATCGAGTCCATCTCGTCGAAGAAGACGATGACCGGCGTGCCCTCCGAAGCCTTCTCGCGCGCCCGCTGGAAGATCAGCCGGATGTGCCGTTCGGTCTCACCGACGAACTTGTTGAGCAGCTCGGGGCCCTTGATGTTCAGGAAGTACGACTTCGCCTCCTTGGCGTCGTCGCCCCGCACCTGCGCGATCTTCTTCGCCAGGGAGTTGGCCACGGCCTTGGCGATGAGCGTCTTGCCACAGCCGGGCGGACCGTAGAGCAGCACGCCCTTCGGGGGACGCAGCTGGTAGTCGCGGAACAGGTCCTTGTGCAGGAACGGGAGTTCGACGGCGTCGCGGATCTGCTCGATCTGGCGGCCCAGGCCACCGATGTCCTCGTAACCGACGTCCGGGACCTCCTCCAGGACGAGATCCTCGACCTCGGCCTTGGGCACCCGCTCGAACGCGAACCCGGCCTTGGTGTCGATGAGCAGTGAGTCGCCGGGACGCAGCTTGCGACGCAGACCGTCCTCACCGTCGACCTCGCCCAGCAGCGGTTCGGCCAGCCAGACCACCCGCTCCTCGTCGGCGTGACCGACGACCAGGGCGCGTTTGCCGTCACCGAGCACCTCGCGCAGCGTGCTGATCTCGCCGACGGTGTCGAATTCGCAGGCCTCGACGATGGTCAGGGCCTCGTTCAGACGCAGGGTCTGCCCCTTGGTCAGCAGGTCGGTGTCGATGTTGGGCGAACAGGTGAGGCGCATCTTGCGGCCCGAGGTGAACACGTCGACGGTGGCGTCGGGGTGCACGTCCAGCAGGACGCCGTACCCGCTCGGCGGCTGACCCAGACGGTCGACCTCCTCGCGGAGAGCGACGAGTTGCTGTCGGGCTTCCTTGAGGGTGTCGAGCAGCTTCGCGTTGCGTGCGGTGAGGCTGTCCACCCGCTCTTGGAGATCCCCGGCCGGCCGGCCGGCTGCGCCGCGCGCAGACGAGTCCGGGCCGCTCCGCGACAGCGGCGACTCGGTGCCGCTCCGCGGCGGGGGCGGAGTGTAGGCGGGGACGAAGCCCTCGTCGGATGCACTGGCGCCCTCGGGAACCGCGCGGTCCCCCAGTGCGTCGTGGCGGTCAGATTCGGTCATTGCTGACTCCTCTCGCCGGCAATCACCCGATCCCTCGATCGGAATGCTCGCGCCGTATCCCTACGCTACCGGCCGAGACGGCGAATCGCCGTCCACCGCGCAATCGCCGGTGTTGACGGTGTGTTAAATGTGCGTCTTCGCAACGTATTCGCGATGTTTCACCGCACAGCCCGGCGACTGGCCGTTGCTCCGCGGCCGCGCTCAGCCCTTGCTCGGACGGCGCTGCGGACGCAGCGTGGTGGTGCCGTCGGCAAGGCGCCGGGCCGTGATCAGAAAAGCGGTGTGGCCTTGCATTTTGTGTTCGGGACGCACCGCGAGGCCCACCGCGCTCCACTCGCGGAGGAGCGTCTCCCAGGCCCGGGGCTCGGTCCAGCACTCCTGCTCGCGCAGGGCCTCCATCACCCGGGACAACTGGGTGACGGTCGCCACGTAGACCGTCAAGACCCCGCCTGGTTTCAACACGGTCCGCACGACGTCGAGCGGTTCCCAGGGCGCGAGCATGTCCAGGATGACGCGATCGAACCGTTCGTTCCGATCCACGTTCGCCAGATCGTCGACGGTGAGGTGCCAGTTGTCTGGCCGTCCCCCGAAGAAGGTCTCGACGTTGCGGATCGCGTGCTCGGCGTGGTCATCCCGGATCTCGAAGGAGACGACCTCTCCGTCGGCACCGACCGCGCGCAGCAGCGAACACGTCAGCGCGCCGGAGCCGGCACCGGCTTCGAGGACGCGGGCGCCCGGGAAGATGTCGCCCTCGAGGACGATCTGGGCGGCGTCCTTGGGATAGATGACCTGGGCCCCGCGCGGCATCGAGAGCACGTAGTCGACGAGCAGCGGGCGCAGCGCCAGATATTGGGTACCGCTGGTCGCGGAGACGATGCTGCCCTCGGGCGAACCGATGAGGTCGTCATGGGAGATGGCACCGCGGTGGGTGTGGAACTGCTTTCCCTCGTCGAGCAGCACCGTGAACTTGCGCCCCTTGGCATCGGTCAGCTGAACCCGGTCGCCGACGACGAACGGTCCGGTGGTGGGCACTGGTGCTTCCTCTCGTGAACGATCCGAACCCGCGCGACTCGGCGCAGGGGTTCGTGGGCCGTGTGGACGTTACCCGACGAGGTGGCCCGGTCCTGCCTCGTGTCGCTGCGGGGAGGGCGCCGCCCGGGTGGCCGGCTAGCGGACCCGAGTGTCGGGACCTCGGACTGTCGGGCCCGGCGCCTACCCTGCGAAGGGTGAGCACGATGACCGGAGTCGGAGACGCCTCCCCCAGCACGACCCCGACAGGGACCCCGGACGGCCCCGACGCGGATGCGCGAGGGATCGTCGGGCGCCCGCTGGCGCTGTCGCCGTCCCGCGCCGCGGACTTCAAGCAGTGCCCGCTGCTCTACCGCTACCGTGCGATCGACCGCTTCCCGGAGACCCCCACCACCGCGCAGACCAGGGGCACCGTCGTCCATGCCGCGCTGGAGAATCTGTTCGACCTCCCGGCCGAGCTCCGCACGCAGGACTCGGCCGAGTTGCTGGTCGAAGGCGCCTGGGCCGCGATGTGCGAGGGCGACCCCGAGCTCGCGAAGGTCATCGGCGAAGGCGGCCAGGCCGCGTTCCTCGCCGATGCGCACAAGCTCATCGCCACCTACTACACGATGGAGAACCCGACCGCCTTCGACGCCGACGCGGTGGAGGAACACGTCGAGATCGACGCCGACGACATGCTCATGCGGGGGTTCATCGACCGCATCGACGTCGCGCCGACCGGCGAGATACGCGTCGTCGACTACAAGACCGGGCGGTCGCCGGGTGAGGCGTACGAAGCCAAGGCGTTGTTCCAGATGAAGTTCTACGCGCTCGCGATCCTGCGCACCCGCGGAGTCGTTCCCGCCCGGTTGCAGCTGATGTACCTCTCCGACGGGCAACAGCTGATCTACCGCCCGGACCGTGATGAGCTGCTCCGCTTCGAGCGCACCCTGCGCGCGATCTGGCAGGCGATCCGCACCGCCGTGGCCTCGGGCGACTTCCGGCCGAAGAAGTCGTGGTCGTGCAAGTTCTGTGAGCACCGCGCCCGGTGTCCGGAGTTCGGGGGCGTCATCCCGCCGTACCCCGGTCCCCCGGCGGGTTTCGCGGTCTGAGCAGCCCCGACGTCCGCGGGACGCCCCCGCCCCGACCCATTATGTCGGCGGTCATAGAGTGACTCGGGTGGAGAACTCGTACTACGAACCCATCGATGCCCCGTCGGATGCTGCCCGTGACGAGGGCGACTTCGAGTACTTCCGCCCGACCGAGGCGACGCTGAGCGTGTGGTCGCCGACGATGCAGCACGGTGGTCCCCCGTCGGCCCTGCTGATGCGGTCGTTGCTGCGGTGCCAGCCCGACCCGGCTCAGCACTTCACGCGTGTGACCACCGAGATCCTCGGCCCGGTCGGGCTGGGCGTCAACCGGGTCGCCGCCCGGGTCGTGCGGCCGGGCCGCCAGATCAGCCTCGTCGAGACCGAACTGCAGGTGCAGCAGGCCGACGGGACATTCCGCGCCGCCGCCCGCTCGGTGGGGTGGCGGCTCCGCGTCGCCGACACCGCCGAGATCGCGAACGGTCCCGATCCCCTGACGCCCGGACCGGACGAGTCGAAGGCGGTGATCGGCTTCTCCGACGACAACGGCGAGGCGGTCGACTGGGGCACCCTCGGGTTCATCGGCACCATCGAGTCGGTCCGGGCCGAGGGGCGCAACGGCTCGACTCCCGCGGTGTGGCTGCGGCCGGCGATCCCGCTCGTCGCCGACGAGAAGACCGAGGACCTGGAGTCGATGTTCACCGTCATCGACGTCGCCAACGGGTTGGGCACCCGACTCCGCCCGAATCGGTGGACGTGGATGAACACCGACACCACCGTGCACCTGACGCGCGTCCCGAGCGGACCGTGGGTCGGCATCGACGCCCACATGATCGCCGGTCCGGACGGGTTCGGCAGCACCTTCGCCGACCTCTACGACGCCTCCGGCCACATCGGCCGGTCGGCCCAGACGGTGATGCTCAGCGCGGTGCAATAGCCACAAACCCACCCCTAATCGGCAAACCCACCAGCTCGCAGCTGGTGGGTTTGCCGAAAATGGGTGGATCTGCCTCCGCTAGAACCGGCAGGACCGGATGTCCGTCGCGAGGATGGCCTTGGCGCCGAGCTCGGACAGCTCGTCCATGAGGTTCTGGTGGTCCTTGCGGGGCACCATTGCGCGGACCGCGACCCAGTCCGGGTCGGCCATGGGCGCCACGGTCGGCGACTCGAGGCCCGGCGTGAGCGCCGACGCCTGATCGAGAAGCGAACGGGGGCAGTCGTAGTCGATCATCACGTACTGCTGTCCGAACACCACGCCCTGCACTCGGGCGACGAACTGCCGTTCGGCCTTGGTGAGGTCGGCGTCGCGTCGGGAGATCAGGACCGCCTCGGAATCGCACAGCGATTCACCGAATGCCACCAGGCCGTGCTGACGCAGCGTGCGACCGGAACCGACGACGTCGGCGATCGCGTCGGCGACACCGAGCTGGATCGAGATCTCGACCGCACCGTCGAGCCGGATGATGTCGGCGGTGATGCCATGACCGGCCAGGTCCTCGCGCACGAGGTTCGGGTACGACGTGGCGATGCGTTTGCCCGCGAGACCGGCCACTGCCCACTGCTGGTCGGCCGGAGCCGCGTAACGGAAGGTCGACGAGCCGAAGCCCATGGCCAGCTGTTCGCCCACCTCGGCGCCGGAGTCGCGGGCGAGGTCACGTCCGGTGATGCCCAGGTCGAGCCGGCCGGAGGCGACGTAGATCGCGATGTCCTTGGGACGCAGGAAGAAGAACTCGACGTCGTTGTTGTTGTCGAGGACCGTGAGGTCCTTGGCGTCGGTCCGGCGGCGATAGCCGGCCTCGGAGAGGATGGCCGACGCGGATTCGGAGAGCGCACCCTTGTTGGGTACGGCCACTCTCAGCATCTCGTTGTCCTTTTCGTGGAGTGCGCCTGCGGGCGCGGGGATGGAGCAGAACTGTGTCGTGTGGACTGTGTCCGGACCGGGTCAACCGGTCACAGATGTCGGTACACGTCCTGCAGCGTCAGTCCCCGCTTGATCATCATCACCTGCAGCCAGTAGACGAGCTGCGAGATCTCCTCGCCGAGCGACTCGTCGGATTCGTGTTCGGCGGCGAGCCAGACCTCACCCGCCTCTTCGATGATCTTCTTGCCCAGGGTGTGGACACCGGAGTCGAGGGCGGCAACGGTACCCGAACCCTCGGGACGGCTCTGCGCCTTGTCGCTGAGTTCGGCGAACAGCTCCTCGAAAGTCTTCACGATTCCTCATTTTTGCATGTGGAGATGCGCGCGAGACCGCCGGTCCATGCACCGGCGACATCGTCGAGGTCCAGCCCGACAAGACTGGTCCGGAAGACGCGCAACCGGCCCGGCTCGACCGGTGCCGCGGACTCGACGACGAGCGTCGGACATCCGGCCGCCGATGCCGCCTGGGCGCCGGTCGGCGAGTCCTCGACGGCCAGACAGTCGGCCGACGGGACACCGAGCAGTTCCGCCGCGCGCAGGTAGGGGTCGGGCGCGGGTTTGCCCACCGCCACCTCGTCGCCGCAGACCGTCGTGGTGAATCGTGCACGCCCGATGGTCTCCAGGGCCACCTCGGTCAACTCCCGCACCGTGTTCGTCACCAGCACCATGGGGATCCCTGCCCCGGCCACCAGGTCGAGTGCTTCGGCTGCGCCGGGACACCACGGCAGGTCGTCGGCGAACAGTTCGGCGACCCGATCGAGAGTCCAGCGTCCGTCGGCATCGGGATCGCGCTCCGCGGCGGACAGACCGGCGGCGTCGTGCACCTTCGCCAATGCGTCCGGCAGCGAGTTCCCGAGAGTGGATTCGCGGAGTTCCGGTGACATGACGATGCCGTGCCGTGCGGCCAGTTCCGCCATCGCGACGTCCCAGATCGGTTCGGAGTCGAGCAGCGTGCCGTCCATGTCCCACAGCACGGCAGCGGGGAGTCGCGCACCCGAGGGTGAGGTGGGGCCGGCGGTGGAGACGGTGGGGGCGGTATCGGTCACCCCTGCATCATCGCAACCCACCGCTCGGTGGGCTCGTCGGCGGGGTAGAACAGCTCGATGGTCAGCTCCTCGAGGGTGACATCGCGTGGGGAGCCGAACGTCGTGAGGGTGCTGAAGAAGGACAGCACCTGGTCGCCGAGGGCGAGCCGGAACGGCACCAGCAACTGCGGTTGTCCCCCGACTCCGGCACGGTCGCGGGCGAGACGTCCGTCGAGTGCGGCGACGGTCGGATATCCCGAGACCTCCCGTTCGAGGTCGGCGAGGCGCGGATCGCCGGTGATCCGCGCCATCCGCCGGAGCAACTCGAGCAGGTAGGTCGCCCACTCGTCGAAGTTGTGCGTGGCCCGCGCGAATCCGTCCGGATGCAGCGACACCCGGAACAGGTTGACCGGTCCGGTCTGCAGTTCGGGCGGCAACAACTCGAGAAGGGTGAGCGCGGTGTCGTTGGCCAGCACGACGTTCCAGGTCCGGTCGAGCGCCATGCCCATGTTCGGGTTGTGGGCGTCGAGCAATCGCTGGACCGACGACCGGACGTGGGCCATCGTGTCCGAGTCGAGCGGTTCCTCGCTGTAGCGGGGTGCGTGCCCGGCAGCGAGGAGCAGCGAATTTCGTTCTCGCAGTGGAACATCGAGCCGCTCGGAGAGCGCCTCGAGCAGCGCCGGACTCGGGCGTGACCGGCCGGTCTCGACGAAACTGAGGTGACGCGGCGAGACACCGACCTCGTACGCGAGATCCAGCTGGCTCAACGAGCGGCGAGAGCGCCACTGCCGCAGCATGCTTCCCACCTCGACGGTCATGGGGGTCATGGTAGGTCCCGGGCGGGAGCGTGGCGACTACCTCACGGGTAGCGGTCGCCCGGCGATCAGGACCGTAGGCAGGACTCGATCAACTCCAACGAGTGTCCGATCGTCTGGGCGAGGACCTCTTCGGGTTCGCCGTCGAACACTTCCCGGGAGGCGCTGACGCGGCCCCGGTGATCCAGTCCGAACCACACCGTTCCCGGTGCCGCCTCGTCGGGTTCGGGACCGGCCTCACCGGTCACCGCGACGACGAGGTCGGCGTCGAACAACCGGGCGGTCGACGCCACCATCGCGCGCGCCGCGGTCTCGCTCACGACCGGCCCCTCGGGCACGTCGAGCAGGTCGTACTTGACGTCCTTGTGGTAGGCCACGACCCCGCCGCGGAACCACGTACCCGCGTTCGGCGCCTTGCTCAGTTCGGTTGCCAGGTTCCCGCCGGTCAGCGATTCGGCGACCGCGATCCGGACGCCCGCTTCCATCGCAGCGTCCGCCACGCGCTTGCAGGTCTCCGAGAAGTCACTCACATCCGACATGTGTCGCTCCCTTCGTGTCCGCGTCGACCATCGCTGGTTGGTATCCACAGGGCCGCGCCCTGAAACGACTACCTGGTAGGTAGTGGTGCCGGCGGCGTGGGTGCGAGACGTTGGGGACATGACCCGCATAGAGAACGACCCCGTTCGCACACGGCACACGACGGTGTTGATCTCGCCGGCGATGGGAGTGCCGGCGCGTGTGTACCGGCGCTTGACGGAGGCCCTGAGCAGAGCCGGATTCGACGTCGTGATCGTCCCTCGGCGAGGGATCGAGGAGGGAAGCGAGCCACCGTCTCGACGTTCCGACTGGTCCTATGCCGACGAGGCGGACGGTCTGGCCGACGCCGTGGCCACGGCCCGGGCGGACGACACCGAGACGAGGGTCCTGGTACTCGGTCACAGCCTGGGAGCGCAGTTGGCCGCGATGGTGGCCCTGCGGGAGGACCACGCCCCCGACGGGATCGTGGCGATTGGCGCGTCGGTCCCCCACTTTCGCCACTACGGCCTGCGCGGCGTCCCGCTCGCCACACTGGCCGCGTCGGTCGCCACGGTCGCGGGGATCGCCGGCCGGTGGCCACGACGCGGTTTCGGCGGTCCGACGCCGCGCACGCTGATGCGGGAATGGGCGCGCATGGTGCTGACTGGGTGGGCGCCGTTCGCACTCGACTCCCGAATGCGGTTGCCGGCGTTGTCGATCCGGCTGCACGACGACGAGGTCGTGTCCGGCCGCGCCGCGGACGCCTACGACGCGGCGTTCGACAAGGACGCGATGTCGACACTGTGTTACCGGGCCTCCGACGGTCCGGCCGGGGGCGTCGCGACGCACCTCGGATGGACGCGGACGCCTGACGGGATCGTCGAGCTGATCGCGCGATGGTGGGAATCTCACGCCGTCCAGGAGCCCGATCGGGACTCGACGCGGTCGCGTGTGCGCACGGCGGTTCGTTCCGCCCAGGCGCCGGTGGCGAGATAGGCCAGCACGGCGATCGCCACACCGCACAGCGTCACCACCATCCAGAACGGTCGTGCGGTGGCGCTCAGGCCGTCGGCCACAGTTTCCGCCCGTCCGGAGAACGCGATAGCACCGGACACCGCCACGCCCAGCGCCGTCCCGACCTGCCGCCCGGTGGAGGCCATCGCGGAGGCGAGCCCCGCCTGGGTCCGCGGCATGCCCGAGACCGCGGCATTCGTGATGGGCGCGTTGACCAGTCCGAAGCTGATGCCGAACACGAGGTAGGCCGCGCCGAGGTAGGTGAACGGGGTATCGGGTCCGACGCCGAGGAGCAGCACCCCGCCCGCCGCCATTCCGATCCCGCCCGCGAACAGTGGCGGCCGAGACCCCCGCGCGGCGACGAGGCGTCCCGAGACCGAAGCGCAGCACGCGGCGGCCAGAGCCATCGGGATCAGCATCAGACCCGCGCCGAACGGACTCAGCCCGCGGACTTCTTGCAGGTAGAGGGTGTTGAGGAAGAGGAACCCGCCGGTCGCGGCGAAAGCGATGACCGCGCACACGACCGCGACGGTGAACGGCACACTGCCGAAGAACCGCGGGTCCAGGAGCGGCTCGTCGCGGCGCAACTCGTAGCAGATCAGGATCGCAGACGAGCACGCAGCGACCGCGAAACAGCCAACGATGACGCCGGACCTCCAGCCCAGCACATGCCCTTCGATGATCCCGAACGTCACGGTTCCCAACAGCACGAGGATCAGCAGCTGACCCACCACATCGGCCCGTCGAGGCTGTGGCGCCCTCGACTCGGGGACGTACCGCCGGCTGAGAACGAGGGCGAGCACGCACACCGGGACATTGAGCACGAAGATCGCCTGCCAGCCCAGGCCGGAGACCAGCGCACCACCGACGACCGGGCCGAAGGCCAGACTCGCCCCGAATGCACTTCCCCACAACCCGATCGCCCGCGCACGCGCCTTCGGCTCGGTGAACACGTTGGTCACGATCGACAGGGCCACCGGGTTCAGCATCGAGCCACCGACCGCCTGGACGGCCCGGGCCGCGATGAGCACCTCCGGTGTCGGCGACACCGCGCAGAGCACCGACCCGGTTCCGAAAATCGCGAGGCCGACCCCGAAGATGCGTCTGCGACCGAGCCGGTCGCCGGTGGTGCCGCCGAGGATGAGCAGGCTCGCGACGACCAGCGTGTACGAGTCGACCACCCATTGGAGCTGAGACGGCGTGGCATCGAGATCGGCGCCGATCGACGGCAGCGCCACGTTGACCGCGGAGATGTCGAGGCCGACGAGGAACATGCTCAGACAGCAGACGACCAGGATGACGCGTCGACGCCCGGTCGTGGACATGGAGCCAATGTAGAACGCCGGCCCCGGGGCGGGCGCCGACCCGGTGAGGATCATGCTCACCGGGAACGAGACCGCGAGGCGCCGGGATCGTCGTAGTCTGGGCCCACGCGCACCGCCGAGGAGAAAGCCGAGGTCCCATGTCGAAGATCCTGGTGTTCGGACACCGCAACCCCGACACCGATGCCATCGGGGCGGCGATCGGCCTCGCCCACCTCGAAGCCGCGCTGGGCAGCGATGTCGAGGCCGTCGCCCTGGGCCGGCCGAGTCTCGAAACCGCCTTCGCACTGGAGCATTTCGGACTCGACGCGCCGCGCGTCATCGAGACGGCCGCGCCGGCGGAGGTGATGCTCGTCGACCACAACGAGCGCCAGCAGAGCGTCGCCGACATCACCGACGTGACCGTCCTGAAAGTCATCGACCACCATCGGATCGCCAATTTCGAGACGGCGGCGCCGCTGTACATGCGCGTCGAACCGGTCGGATGCACCTGCACGATTCTCACCCGGATGTACGCGGAGAACGGGATCGAGATCCCGCGTCCGCAGGCGGGCATCATGCTGTCGGCGATCATCTCCGACACCCTCTTGTTCAACTCCCCCACCTGCACCGACGCCGATCGCGCCGCTGCCGCCGAGCTTGCCGACATCGCGGGCGTCGACGTCGACGAGTACGGCGACGCGCTTCTACGGGCCGGGACCGCGCTCGGCGACGAGCCGGTGTCGGCGATCATCGGACGGGACTCCAAGAGCTTCGAAATGGGGCCGAAGACGGTGCGGGTCTCGCAGATCACCACGGTCGACTCCGCCGAGATACTCGACCGTCGCGACGAGTTCCTGACGGCGATGACCGCCGAGAAGGAGGCAGCCGGCTACGACCTCTACCTCCTGCTCATCACCGATGTGATCAAGGCCGACTCGGATCTGTTGGTGGTCGGCGAACCCGCCTCGGCGGTCGAACAGGCGCTCGGGGTCACCGTCGCCGACGGTCAGGCATTCGGCAAGGGCATCGTGTCGCGCAAGAAGCAGATCGTCCCGCAGTTGACCGAAGTGCTGGACGTCTGAGCGCTCTCTGGCCTCCCCGCGCACATCCGCAGTCGAGAGAAAACTCGTAACAACATAATTCGAGGACAACGCAAACCGGCACCCCCATCTACCACAACGCACCGACAAGTTGTCGTCGACGAATACCGTTGCACAACAGAAACTTTCGAGTTGCGAGATGCCGGCTGTGCTGTACACTCGAACGTACATTCGCAGCTACGGTTCTTGGGGGGTGGCCATGTCTGACGGATCAGCGACGCCGCAGCCGCGTGCCGTCGAGTTGATTGCCGACCTCCACCGCATCGTGGACGAGTTGCAGACGGTCGACCTGGGGCCGTGCACCGATGCCGAGTTGGCCGAAGTGGCAGCCGATACCGAGAAAGCGATCGCACGGTTGACTGTTGCCGGTGACCGGCAGATCGATCAGGTCGAGGCCCGCGACCTGCCCCGCAAAGCCGGGTGCCGAACACTCATGCAGTACATGACCCACCGGCTACGCGTCTCCAACCCGATGCGACGCCGTAAGCAGATGGACGCCACCGCCACCCGCACCAGCCTCGGCGGCGACAAACTGGAACCCGAACACCCCACCCTGGCCGAGGCTTTCGCCGCAGGAGCGGTCGGTTCCGCGCACGTGCAGGCCGCCCTCGATGTCCTCGACCAGATCCCCCACGGAATCGACCACGACGTGAAAGTCGCGGCCGAACGGCAGATGGCCGAGATCGCCACCGACCACACACCCGCCGACATCACTCAACTCGGTGCCCGGCTGCTGGCTCATCTCGACCCCGACGGCACATTGGCTGATGACACCGACCAGAAACGACGCCGCAACCTGTGGATCGGCCGCCAACGCGCCGACGGCACCGCCAAAATATCGGGCACGCTGACCCCCGAACTCGCCGCCCGGCTGACGATGATGTTCGCGGTATGGGGCAAACCCGGACTGAACAACCCCGACGACCCCGCCTCACCCAGCGGACCGGCCGGCACCGCCGACCCCGACGCCCTGACCACCGCAGCCGACCGCGACAGCCGCACTCCCGCGCAGATCAACCACGACGCCCTCGACGCCGCACTCGCCGCCGGTTTCGCCGACGGGACCCTCGGAAAGTCGCACCGCGGATTACCCGTGCAACTGATCGTCAAAGCCGACCTCAACGACCTCATCCGTGAAGCCGGACTCGCGACCACCGCCACCGGAACCCTGCTGCCCATCCCGGACCTCATCGCCATGGCCGGTGAGGTCCAACCGTGGTTGGCGATCTTCAAAGACGCCTCCGCTGTCCCGCTGCACTTCGGGCGCGGGAAACGACTCGCCACCCGCGAACAACGCCTCGTCTCCTTCGCCCGCCCCGACGGGGAAGTATGCTCAGCACCAGGCTGCGAGCAGCCCGCCACCCACATCGAGCTTCATCACGCCCAGAAGGATTGGGCCAAAGGCGGTCTCACCGACATCGACGACCTCGCACCGGCCTGCCCACGCCACAACCGGATGGTCGGTGACCAACCCGGCCAATACACCACCCGCATCGCCCGGTCCGGACCAGACGAAGGCCGCTGCATCTGGCGACTCAACGCCGAACCCGGCGCACCACCCAACCCCGAACGCCTCAACCGCCGACCCGACATACCCCGGCGATTCACACAACACCTGAACACCGTGCGCGAACAGATCCACGGACCACCAACGCGGTCCGGTGATCACGCGCGCCCGAACAACCGGCACCACGACGACGCGCGTCGCTCATGGTCGAGAACCAGCCACGTCATCGACGTGAGACCAACCCGACCCGGCCAACGACAGCTCCAACCCTCAGGGAGCGGGGTTGGTCGCCCTCCGCAAGCTCCGGGCGCTGCTAGTAATAGCTGGAAGGGCTGGTAACTGGGACATCCTCCTGATGTGGTCATAAGGGGCTTGGTTATCCCAACCACAAAAGGAGGATGTCAATGTCTAAGGCTAGTCGTTTGAGTCGTGGAGACAAGCGTCGGAACGATCGGTTGACCCGGTTCCGGGGCATCGTGCGCCGCGACCACGCGGTCGCAGCGATCGATCTGGCATCGAACAAACAAGTCGTCGCGGTGGTCGATCACGACTCCCGCATCGTGGCGCGCCGCACGTTTCACTGCGCGCCACCACAGTTGGCCACCGCGATCGAGTGGAGCCGTACCGCCGCTGCTGCTGCCGGGTTTGCCGGCATCGTCATCGCGTGTGAACCGACCGGGCATCGCTGGAAAACGGTCCGAGACCTGACCGCGGCGGTCGGGGTGCAGATGGTGTGTGTGCAGCCGATCGCGGTGGCACGGGCCCGAGAGACCGAAGACTTCACCCACGACAAATCCGATGACAAAGACGCCCTGCTGATCGCACGGCTGACCACCCAACTTCATATCTATCTGCCCGAACACGCCGACGAGCAATGGACCCGGCTACGTCACCTCGGCGTACGCCGATCCCAGCAACTCACCCGCCGTGGTGCGGCGCAGCAACAAGCCCGCGACCTCCTCGAAGGCGCCTGGCCCCACGCCCTTGACTGCGCCGGGCAACCGTTCAAATCGGTGACCTGGCTGGCCGCGATGGCCGTCATCGGCGCTGACCCGACACCCCTGACCGCCCAGGGCAGCCGGGAACAGGCGGTGGCGTGGCTCCGCGAACACGTACGCGCCGAACTGCCCTGCTGGGGTGGGCGTCGGGTCACTACCCGCATCCTGGTCGCGATCGTCGATGCCGCTTTCGCCGTCCAGACCGAGACCACGATCACCGCCGAGGCCGGTGCGCTGGAACGGGCCCGCTACGCCTTGGCCGACTTTCACCACGCCCGCACCGCCTGCGAGCAGGTCGAGGCGGCCATGATCGAGGTCCTCACCGGGCTGGGCCTGCACGAACTCGCCGGATCCATTCCCGGAGTATCGGCGGTCTCGGTGGCGGCGATCCTCGCCGAAACCGGTGACCTGACCCGCTTCGACTCGGCGCGGGCGGTAGTCAAACATGCCGGACTATGCCCCCGGGAGAACTCCTCCGGCGCCTACCGCGGCGCCACCCGCATCAGTGGTCGTGGCCGGCCGCTGTTGCGGGTCGCCGCCTGGCGAGCGGCGTTCGCGGCGTTGACCCACAACGAGGTATACGCCGCCCGCTATCGGCACCTGACCAGCCGAGAAGCAAACCGCCTCAACCCCAACCAGGCCCGGGTAGCGATCGCCGCGGCTCTGTTGCGGCAGCTATACGTCGTCATCACCACCGCCACGCCGTGGAACCCTGACATCGCTGCCGGCCGTACCCGACCCGTAGAAAGGACCGCCGCCTGACCCCTAAACCCCTTCCGGCCGGGACAAGCTCGCTGCTCCTTGGGCACATAAGCCCGACCCTGAGCCTGAGCAGTCCCACCCCGGCGCGAACCAAGCTCGAATGAAGGCTGTTGGGTACCAACCCGTTTGACCGCTAGGTAGAGCCCGCGCCAGGCAACGACCCCGGCCATCCAAAACCCCACCATCATCCATCCCGCAGCCACCACCGGCCGCCGGGCCACACCCCCACGCCCACACCCATCACAGGACCCTGTTGACACAAACCCTCATAGGCTGCTCAGGGAGCGGGGTTGGTCGCCCTCCGCAAGCTCCGGGCGCTCCTCAGGGAGCGGGGTTGGTCGGCCGTCGCCCTCCGCAAGCTCCGGGCGCTCCTCAGGGAGCAGGGGCAGGGCGTTCTTTCGGATCCGGGAGCAGGGGCTGGTGAGTAGCTTGGCGCGTCGAGACGTTCCGCATTCTTCGGATCGTCTAGCTCCCCACGCCCTCACCGTGGCGGCCCGCGCCGCCGGCGAATCTGCTTGCGCCGGCCAGGGTGTCGGACGCCAGCGAGACCATGCCGTGTCGGAGTTCGTTGGCGATGGCCGCATCCGCGCTCAGGCCGTCCTGCTCGAGGACCGACAACCGGTCCTGCCGCACACACGTCTGCGGGAACGCGGCGATCTCGGTGGCCAGCGTGATCGCGGCCGGTAGCGCAGTCCCCGACGGCACGACGCGATTGGCGAGCCCGATCGACAGGGCCTCATCGGCGGGTACCGCCCGGCCGGTCAGCACGAGATCCATGGCCCGGCTCTCGCCGATCAGACGGGGCAAACGGACCGTGCCGCCGTCGATCAGCGGGACGCCCCAGCGCCGGCAGAACACCCCGAAGACGGCGTCGTCGCCGACCACACGCAGGTCCGCCCACAGCGCCAGCTCCAGTCCGCCGGCCACGGCGTGCCCGGAGATCGCCGCGATGACCGGCTTGGACAACGTCATCCGGGTCGGACCCATGGGGCCGTCACCGTCGGGTGCCACCCGATTCGGGTCACCGTCCGAGATGGCCTTGAGATCGGCTCCGGCGCAGAAGGTCCCGCCTTCGCCGTAGAGCACCGCGACCGACACCGAGTCGTCGGCGTCGAACCGCCGGAAGGCATCCGCCAGCGCATCGGCGGTCGCGCGGTCGACGGCGTTGCGCCGATCCGGCCGGTCGATCCCGATGATCCGCACCGGCCCCTCGGACCGCTCCAGAACCGTCATCGCCTGTCCCCCGTCCCTCGATCCGGTGGCGAAGTACGTCAGGTGTTGAAGTACTTCGCCTCCGGATGGTGCAACACGAACGCGTCGGTCGACTGCTCGGGATGCAACTGCAACTCCTCGGACAGTTCGACGCCGATCCGCCCTGGCTCGAGCAACTCCATCATCTTCGCGCGGTCCTCGAGGTCGGGGCAGGCGCCGTAACCGAACGAGAAACGCGCGCCGCGGTATTCGAGATCGAAGAAGCCCTGGGCGTTCTCCGGGTCCTCGCTGGCCATCGTGCGGTCGCCGAACGCGAGTTCGCTGCGCACCCGCTGGTGCCAGTATTCGGCGAGCGCCTCGGTCAGCTGCACGCCGATGCCGTGCACCTCGAGGTAGTCGCGGTAGGCGTTGTCGGCGAACAGCTTGTTGGCGAAGTCGGCGATCGGCTGTCCCATGGTGACGAGCTGGAACGGCAGCACGTCGACCTTGCCGGCCGCCTTCGCGTCGGCGCGGGACCGGATGAAGTCCGCGATGCACAGGAACCGCGACCGCTGCTGACGCGGGAACGTGAAGCTGAACCGCACCGGCGCATCCGGTTCCGGCTCGGTGAGCACGTGGACGGTGTCGCCCTCGCTGACCGCCGGGTAGTACCCGTAGACCACCGCGGCGTGCTGCAGGATGTTCTCGGTCGACAGGCGATCGATCCAATACCGCAGTCGCGGACGACCCTCGGTCTCGACGAGATCCTCATACGACGGCCCGTCACCACCGCGGGCGCCCCGAAGACCCCACTGACCCAGGAACAGCGCGCGCTCGTCGAGGAGCTGCATGTAGTCCGCGATCGGGACGCCCTTGACGATCCGCGACCCCCAGAACGGCGGGGTCGGGATCTCGTTGTCGGCAGCCACATCCGAGCGGGCCGGCACCTCGACGGGTTCCTCGGCGGCCTTGCGCTTGGCCGCGATGCGCTTCGATCGCTCGTGCCGAGCCTTGCGTTCGGCCGCCTTCTCCGCCGCGGCCTTCGCCTCGTCGCTGTCCGGGTCGGGTCCCCCGCCCCGCTTGGTCGCCATGATGTCATCCATCAGGCGCAGCCCCTCGAAAGCGTCACGCGCATAGTGCACGTCGCCCTCGTAGGTCTCGGAGAGGTCGTTCTCGACGTAGGAGCGGGTGAGCGCGGCGCCGCCGAGGAGGACCGGGTACTCGTCGGCGAGCCCGCGGGAGTTGATCTCCTCGAGGTTCTCCTTCATCACCACGGTCGACTTCACCAGCAGCCCGGACATCCCGATGACGTCCGCCCGCTTGTCCGCGGCGACGTCGAGGATGGTCGCGATCGGCTGCTTGATGCCGATGTTGACGACCTCGTAGCCGTTGTTGGACAGGATGATGTCGACGAGGTTCTTGCCGATGTCGTGCACGTCGCCCTTGACGGTGGCGAGGACGATGCGTCCCTTGCCGTCCTCGCCGGTGGCCTCCATGTGCGGCTCGAGATGCGCCACCGCGGTTTTCATCACCTCGGCGGACTGCAGCACGAACGGCAGCTGCATCTGGCCCGAACCGAAGAGTTCGCCGACGGTCTTCATCCCGGCCAGCAGCGTGTCGTTGATGATCGACAGCGGCGGGACCTGGGTCATCGCCTCGTCGAGGTCGTCGGTCAGACCGTTGCGCTCGCCGTCGACGATCCGGCGCTCCAGGCGCTCGAACAGCGGCAGCTTCGCCAGTTCCTGGGCCCGCGACTCACGCGCCGAGGCCGCCGAGACACCCTCGAACAGCTCCATGAGCTTCTGCAGCGGGTCGTAGCCCTCGCGTCGCCGGTCGTAGACGAGGTCGAGGGCGACCTCGCGGTGCTCCTCCGGGATCCGGGCCATCGGCAGGATCTTCGACGCGTGCACGATCGCGGTGTCGAGGCCGGCCTGTACGCACTCGTGCAGGAAGACCGAGTTGAGCACCTGTCGCGCAGCGGGATTGAGCCCGAAGGAGATGTTCGAGATGCCCAGCGTGAAGTGCACGTCGGGGTGGGCCTCGTGCAGCCGGCGGATGGCCTCGATGGTCTCGATGCCGTCGCGTCGGACCTCTTCCTGACCCGTCGAGATCGGGAAGGTCAGCGTGTCGAGGATGATGTCCTCTTCGGCGAGTCCCCAGTTGCCGGTGATGTCGGCGATCAGCCGCTCGGCCACCCGGACCTTCCAGTCCGCGGTACGCGCCTGCCCCTCCTCGTCGATGGTGAGCGCGACGACCGCCGCCCCGTGCTCGACGACCAGCTGCATGATCTTGGTGAACCGCGAGTCCGGTCCGTCGCCGTCCTCGTAGTTGACCGAGTTCACCGCGCAGCGCCCGCCCAGCGACTCCAGACCGGCTCGGATGACCTCCGGCTCGGTGGAGTCGAGCATGATCGGCAGCGTCGACGAGGTCGCGAACCGGCTGGCGAGAGCGGTCATGTCGGCGGCCCCGTCGCGACCGACGTAGTCGACGTTGAGGTCGAGCATGTGGGCGCCGTCGCGGGTCTGGTCCTTCGCGATGTCGAGGCACTTCTGGTAGTCCTCGGCGATCATCGCCTCGCGGAAGGCCTTCGAGCCGTTGGTGTTCGTGCGCTCACCGATCACCAGGAAGCTGGCATCCTGGTCGAAGGGCACCGCAGAGTACAGCGACGACGTCTCCGACTCGTGTTCCGGGGTCCGGGTCGCCGGGGTCACCTCGGACACCGCGTCCGCTACCTGCCGGATGTGTTCGGGTGTCGTGCCGCAGCAACCGCCGACGAACTGCAGACCGAACTCCCCCACGAACTGCGACATGGCCTGCGCGAGTTCCTCGGGCGTCAGCGGGTACTCGGCACCGTTGGCTCCGAGGACCGGCAGACCGGCGTTGGGCATCACCGACACGGGGATGCGCGCGTGCTTGGAGAGGTACCGCAGGTGCTCGCTCATCTCGGCGGGACCGGTGGCGCAGTTCAGGCCGATCAGATCGATACCGAGCGGCTCCAGCGCTGTCAGCGCGGCACCGATCTCCGAGCCGAGGAGCATCGTGCCGGTCGTCTCGACCGTGACGTGGGAGATGATCGGGATCTTGCGGCCCACCCGCTCCATCGCACGGCGGGCGGCCACCACCGCCGATTTCACCTGCAGCAGATCCTGCGAGGTCTCGATCAGGATCGCGTCGGCACCGCCCTCGAGCATGCCGATGACGCATTCCAGGTAGGCGTCGCGGATGACCGCGTACGTGGTGTGGCCGAGGCTGGGCAGCTTGGTGCCCGGCCCGATCGAACCCAGGACGAAACGGTCGGTGCCGTCGGTCGAGGGACCCATCTCGTCGGCGACGCCGCGCGCGATCGCCGTTCCCTTGTACGACAGCTCCCGGATCCTGTCCGCGATGTCGTAATCGCCCAGATTCGACAGGTTGCACCCGAAGGTGTTGGTTTCCACAGCGTCGGCGCCGGCCTCGAAGTACGCACGGTGGATGCCCTCGAGGACGTCGGGCCGGGTGTCGTTGAGGATTTCGTTGCAACCCTCGAGGCCACGGAAGTCGTCGAGCGTCAGATCCGCGGCCTGCAGCATGGTGCCCATCGCCCCGTCGCCGATCAGTACCCGACGCGACATCGCCGACAGAAATGTCGTGTCGAAATCGCGTGGATCGGTTCCGGAGAAGTCAGGGGACATGGTTGACAGCGTAGTTCGCCCTCTCTGCGTGTTCGGTCGTAGGCTGGATCGGTGAACGCTGAGCAGACGTCGAACCTTCCCCAGCTGCGCAGACCCATTCTGCTCGCGGCCTTCGAGGGGTGGAACGACGCCGGGGACGCCGCCAGCAGCGCTGTCGAGCACCTGGCACTCGAATGGGACGCCCGACCCTCGCCGACATCGACTCCGATGAATACTACGACTTCCAGGTCAATCGCCCCACCGTGAATCAGATCGACGGGGTCACGCGCCGGATCGACTGGCCGACGACGTCGATCTCGTACTGCAGCCCGCGGGGCGCCGACCGCGACATCGTGCTGGTCCGCGGCATCGAACCCAACATGCGGTGGCGGGCGTTCTGCGCCGAGATCGTCGACCTCGCGCAAGAGCTCGGTGTCGAGACCACGGTGATGCTGGGCGCATTGCTCGCCGACACCCCGCACACCCGCCCGGTGCCGGTGACCGGCGCGGCCTACAGCAGCGAGTCCGCGGCCCGGTACAACCTCGCGGAGAGTCGCTACGAGGGACCGACCGGCATCACCGGCGTCCTCCAGGATCTCTTCGTCCAGGCGGGTCTGCCGGCCGTCTCGTTCTGGGCGGCCGTCCCCCACTACGTGTCGACGCCGCCGAACCCGAAGGCCACGGTGGCGCTGCTGACCCGGGTCGAGGAGGTCCTCGACATAGAGGTGCCGCTCGGCACCCTCCCCGAGCAGGCGGAGGAATGGGAACGCGCGGTCACCGAGATGACCGAGGACGACGAGGAGATCGCCGACTACGTGCGCGGGCTCGAGGAGCGCGGGGACGCCGAGGTCGACACCGACGAGGTCATGGCGAAGATCGACGGCGACGCGCTGGCCGCGGAGTTCGAGCGGTATCTCAAACGTCGCGGCCAGGGACCGTTCGGACCCTGAACCAGGCGTCCGGCCGGAATCCGGGTCGTCAGCCGATCTTCTCGATGGACACCACCGGGGTGGTGATCCGCCACGTGCGGACGTCGGGATCGTCGGCGGCGCGCACCCAGAACTGCGCGGACTCCCCCAGGCGACAGGACTTCACCCCGAGCAGCGGGATGTCCTCGGAGTCGCGTCGGAGCCTGCTGACCGTCCAGTCCTCGTTCTCGGTGCCGCCGACCCCTGGGGCCCGGAGCAGCGTCATCTCGGTGAAATCCAGCAGGTAGGTCGACGTCCGGGTGACGACGGTGTACACCCCGGCGTCGGTCTCGGGTCGGATCTCTTGCACGCGCGCCACGTCAGCACTCTACCCAGACGTCGGCGCGCGGACATCCGGGTGTGGGGACAACGCCTATCGGACGTCGGGGACGAGCGGGATTCCCAGCAGCGCGTCGACCGCGGCCGCGAGTTCGGCGGGCGCCCTCGTCGACGAACCGATTCCGTTGCGGACATCCGCGCACCAACCGTCCACTGCGGCAAGCGCTTTGGGGGTGTCGAGATCGTCGGCGAGATGCTGGCGGAGCCGTGCGATGACCGGTTCGGCGTCGGGTCCGGTACTCGCGCCGAGCGCCGCACGCCAGCGACCGAGGCGTTCGACGGCCGTGTCCAGGACCGCGTCCGTCCACATCCGGTCACCGCGGTAGTGGTCGGCGAGCAGTGCGAGTCGGATGGCCGCGGGGTCGACGCCCTCGCGTCGCAGGACCGACACGAACACGAGATTGCCACGACTCTTCGACATCTTCTCGCCGTCGAGCCCGACCATTCCGGTGTGCACGTAGTGCCGGGCGAACCGCCGCGAACCGGTGAGGGCCTCCCCGTGGGCCGCCGAGTACTCGTGGTGCGGATAGATGAGGTCGTTGCCGCCGCCCTGGATGTCGAACTCGATCCCGAGCCGGTTCAGCGCGATCGCCGAACACTCGATGTGCCAGCCCGGCCGGCCCGGACCGAACGGCGACTCCCACGACGGCTCGCCCGGACGTTCGGCGCGCCACAGCAGCGCGTCGAGCGGATCTCGCTTGCCGGGACGATCGGGATCGCCGCCGCGCTCGGCGAAGAACCGTTCCATGGTCTCGCGGTCGTACCCCGACTCGTAGCCGAACTGTTCGGTGGCATCGGTGCGGAAATAGACGTCCGGGAACTGCGCGTCATCGACGGTGTAGGCGGCCCCGGAGGCCAGCAGCTTGCCGACGACCTCGACGACCTCGTTGACCGACTCGACCGCGCCGATGTAATCGCGCGGGGGCAGGACGCGCAGAGCGGTCATGTCGTCGCGGAACAGCTGCGTCTCCCGCGCCCCGAGATCACGCCAGTCGACGCCGTCCCGGTCCGCCCGTTCGAACAGCGGGTCGTCGACGTCGGTGACGTTCTGCACGTAATGGACCTCGTGGCCCTGATCGCGCAGGATCCGGTTGACCTGGTCGAAGGTCACATAGGTGGCGGCGTGCCCCAGGTGGGTCGCGTCGTAGGGGGTGATGCCGCACACGTACATGGTCGCGGTGGCCCCGGGGGCGACGGGACGGACCGCACGGTCGGCGGTGTCGTAGAGACGGAGGGCGGGTCCACTGCCCGGTACGGCGGGGAGTTCGAGATCGGGCCACGACTGCATGCGTCCACTGTATTGCCCACCGCGCGCAGGCCCTTCACGGCCTCGTCCGGGACGGAGCGCATTCGCTCAGAACGGCGGCCACGGGATGGGCCGGTGACCGGGCGGGTGCGGCATGGTCGCGCTCTCGGCGACCACGATCGCGCGGATCGCGAGCGACTCGATCTCGTCGGGCGTGATGTGTTCGGCGAGCTGTGCGCGCAGGGCCGAGCCGTCGGTCTCCAACCGCTCCGCGAGTTCGGCGACATCGGCGACGAGGTGCCCGGGTACCGGTTCGCCCGCCCAGCCCCACAGCACCGTCCGCAGTTTGTCCTCCTCGTGCAGACAGATGCCGTGGTCGATCCCGTAGACGGTGCCGTCCAGACCTTCCAGGACGTGACCGCCCTTGCGGTCGGCGTTGTTGAGGATGACGTCGAGCACCGACATGCGCTGCAACCGCGGGTCGTCGGCGTGCACCAGCACGACGGGGTCGCCGTACGGGTCGTAGGCCTGCAGGACCGCGAGATAGCCGGCGGGTACCGCGCCCACCGGGCACAGGTCGACCAGGTCGACCCGCGGTTCGGTCGCCGGGATCGGGTGATCGGTGTTGTCCGGTGTCTCGACCCAGCGCTGCACCATCCCGGGCCCGAGCGGGCCGTCGCGGTGCACTGTGGTCGGGATCGTGTCCCACCCCAGCGCCTCCGAGATCAGGTACGACGCCACTTCCCGTCCGGCGAGCGTGCCGTCGGGGAAGTCCCACAGCGGGACCTCACCGCGCACCGGTTTGTAGACACAACGCACCGAGGTCCGGTCGTCGAGCACCGCATCGCACACGAGCGTCGCGTTGCTGGCCGAGGGGATCCGGCCGAGGATGGTGAGTTCGCCGTCGCGGAGGACGTGGTCGACCGCGGGCTCGTCAGTCACGTGCGGAAGAGCCGGCGTCACCGGGCTCGTCGGGGTCGTCCGGGTCACCGGACGGCGGGGTGTCCCCCGCCTGGCCGAAGGGGTCGTCATCGGCCGCCAGGCCCGGATCACTCTGTGCGGCAAGGCTGTTGAAGACATCGGGGTCGATGAAGTCGAGGGATTTGCTCAACTCCGCATCCCGTTTGTATCCGTTGGTCCGGATACACAGGTGACCTTCGGGGTCGAGCGGTTCGCTGCACAACGGGCACGGCTGTCGTCCCGCGGATATCACCCTCGACGAGCGGGCGGCGAACTCGCGGGCCGCCGCGGTCGTCAGGAAGACCCGCACCGCGTCCGGGCCCTCGTCGGTGTCGTCGAGGACCACGCTTTCGTCGAACTCCCCCTCGGTGATGGCTAGCAACTCGACCACGACCGCCTCGGATTCGGCGTCCCAGCCGAGACCCATGGTGCCGACCCGGAACTCGGCGTCGACCGGCATCACCAGCGGACTCAGGTCACCGACCCGGTCGGTCTCCGGCGGGATCGGCGTGCCGAAGCGTCGGTGGATCTCGTCGAGCAGGGCACCGATCCGGTCGGCGAGGATCTGGACCTGCTGCTTCTCCAGCATCACGCTGATGATGCGGGCCTCGTGGACCGCCTGGAGGTAGAACGTGCGGTCACCGGGCTGCCCGATCGTGCCCGCCACGAAGCGGTCCGGGCTCCGGAACACGTGTATCGCTCGAGACATCACACCTCCTTCGTCGTCTGGTTCATTATCCCGATGTCGCCGGGATCGTAGCGGCACCATTGGCGGACGGCGCTACATCCGCGCCCGTGTCGCCGCCCACCACCGCGTCGTCGGACGGTCGTTGCCCGTCCTGCGCCGGCGGCGGGGCTTCGGGATGGACAGCAACTCGGTCGCATTCACCGTATGGACATAAGGACGCGACGGCGTGTAGCGGATCACGCTGATCGACGCCGGTTCGACGACGATGCGCTGGAAGGCGTCGAGGTGGCTGCCCATGGCGTCGGCGATGATCGACTTGATCACGTCACCGTGCGAGCACGCGATCCACACCCCGGAACCGTCCGGGCCGCCGTGGACGCGGTCCAGTTCGCGGATGGCGCGTACGGCCCGTGCCTGCACGTCGGCGAGTCCCTCCCCGTCGGGGAAGATCGCGGCCGACGGCTGCCGCTGCACGACCTTCCACAGCGGTTCGGTCAACAATTCCGAGATCGGACGCCCGGTCCACCCGCCGTAATCGACCTCGGCGAGATCGTCGACGACGATCTCGGGTGGCGCCTGCCCGTCCGCGGCCAGCGCCGCCAGCAGTGGCTGGACGGTCTCGGCGCACCGATCGAGCGGCGAACGCGCCACCGCGCGAATGGACCCGAGATGGTCGCCGAGACGACGAACCAGATCATCGGCCTGGGCGCGCCCGCGGTCGTCGAGGTGGACGCCGGCGCTGCGACCGGCGAGCACCCCTGAGGTGTTCGCCGTCGAACGGCCGTGCCGGAGAAGGATCACGGTCATCCCACAACCATAGGCACCGGCCCGGCGGGACCGCACGGCGCGACCGCCCGGCGCCGCGGCCGTGGCATCAGGTCGCCGAGACGACGCCGGTCGACAACAGGATGATCAGCGTGACGCCCAGCACGATGCGATAGGCGCCGAACCAGTTCATGGAGTGCGCGCTGACGAACTTGAGCAGCCAGGCGATCGCGGCATAACCGACGACGAACGCGACCAGCGTCGCGACGAGCAGCTGGGGTCCGCTGGCCTCCATGCCCTCCCCGCTCGGGTTGAACGCGTCCGGGAGGCTGAACAGGCCGGATGCGGTGACCGCGGGGATGGCCAGCAGGAACGAGAAGCGGAAGGCGGCTTCGCGTTCGAGTCCGAGGAACAGGCCGGCACTCGCGGTCGCACCGGAGCGCGACACGCCCGGGATCAGCGCCAGACATTGGGCGCCACCCATCACGAGGCCGTCCCGCAGGGTGAGCTGTTCGAGGTTCCGCTGCTTCTGCCCGTAGCGCTCGGCCAGCCAGAACACGCCGGCGAACACGATCAGCATGATGGCGACGAGCCACAGATTGCGTCCGGTGGTGCGGATCTCGTCCTTGAACAGGAAGCCGATCAGGCCGATCGGGATGGTCGCGAAGATCACGTACCAGCCGATCCGGTAGTCGACGTTCCGCTCGTCGGCATGACGGAGCCCGCGGAACCACGCGGTGATGATGCGGACGATGTCGCGGGCGAAGAAGACGAGGACCGCGGCCTCGGTGCCGAGCTGCGTGACCGCGGTGAAGGAGGCCCCGGCGTCCTCGCCGAACATCAGTTCGGAGGCGATCCGGAGATGCCCGGACGACGAGATCGGCAGGAACTCGGTGAGGCCCTGCAACGCCCCGAGGACGATCGACTGGGTCCACGTCATGGTGTCGGTCACGGCGCCCGATGCTACTTGGGACCGCCGCAGCCGACCCGACACGACGACACGGCCCCGACCCGCCTGAGCGGCGCGCGGAAGCGGTCGCGCAAGATGGGGACATGCTCTTCCCGCGACCT
The DNA here is from genome assembly GCF_023078355.1 of Gordonia hongkongensis. NCBI lineage: Bacteria > Bacillati > Actinomycetota > Actinomycetes > Mycobacteriales > Gordoniaceae > Gordonia > Gordonia hongkongensis. The sequence goes on along the minus strand of NZ_CP095552.1, from coordinate 2,626,233 downwards.
TCACGCCCAAGTCACCAGCCCCACACGGGCGTGTCGCGGCTACGGGGTCCGATCGCGGCCACGGCGGCACTGGTCATCGGTGTGGGCATGATCACCGCGTGCGGCTCCGACGACGGCACCCCCGACGTACCGACCGTCGTGCCCGCGACCGCGCCGGAGGCGCCGGCGAATTCGACGACGGCTCCCGCGGGCACCGTCGCGCCCGCCCCGGCCGAGGCGCGTGCGCTCGCCGCGTCGGGTGGCAGCGTCGCCGTCCTGTCAGCCGACGGCAACCAGATCCTCCGATACGACGCCGGGGCGCTGACGACCCCGCCGCAGACGATCGCGGTCCCGGGCCTCACCGCCCTGGCCGCCGGCGACGACGGCGGGTTCGTCGGCGCGGGCCCGGGTGCGCTCGTCGTCGTCGATGCCGACGGACGGGTCCGCACGGGCGACCTCGAGTCCGACCAGCCGACGGCGATCGCCCGGACCACGGCCGGGCTGCTCGTCGTCGGCACGGCCGATGGACGAGTCCTCGTGTACGACAACGATTTCGCGAAGAAGCACGACGTCGATCGCTTCGTACGGGTGGACTCGGTGACGGCCGCGCCCGAGTCTGCGGAAGGCCTCGACGGCCAGGTCGTCGTCCTGGATCGGGCGCAGTCGTCGGTGACCCCCGTCGACCCCGAATCCGGTGAACTGGGGCCGGCGCTGCGTGCGGGCAACGGGGCCACCAACTCGACCGTCGACGAGTTCGGACGCGTGCTGGTCGCCAACACCCGTGACGGCGAGATCCTCGGCTTCTTCGGATCACCGCTGGTGATGCGCTTTCGCTACCCGGTGGCCGGCGGACCGTACGCCGTAGACTACGACGACACCCGAGACCTGCTCTGGGTCTCGACGACCGGCGACAACGAGGTGGTGGCATTTGACCTGGCAGACGGTGAACCCACCGAGGTCCGGCGGTTCGCTTCGGTCGTACAGCCCGACCGCATCGTGGTCGACGGATCGGGCACCGTCTACGTGCTCTCGGCGCGGAACGGCGGACTCCAGGTGGTTCCCGACGACGGGCGGGCCGAATGAATCCTGACCGGTCGAAACGAAACGGTTCGCGCTATCCCGACGGGTGGGAGGTCACCTCGGAGGATGTCGAGTGCATCCTGCTGCGTCTTCCCCCTGACGTCACCCGGGTGACCGCCTCGATGCGGTTGGCCCTCGAGGCGGAGTTCGGCGGTTGGGAGCTGTCCCGGGTGCGGCTCTACTCCGACGGAACCCGCAAGGTGCTGCTCAAACGGCGCCGGCCGCCGCGAGGTTCACGCGGGCCCGACACCGCCGACCCGACCGGCGACCGGTCCACCGGATTCGACGACAACGACCCACGGAGCGCCCGCGCATGCTGATGTCCCGCAGCACCACCCGAGTACTTCCCGTGCTCAACCGGTGGTGCTATCCCCTAGTGCGCTCGATCATGTTCCGCGTCGATCCGGAGCGAATCCATCACATCGTGTTCTCGGTGCTGCGCGTCGTCGGGCGGTTTTCGCCGTTGGCGTTCCTGACCGCGAGGCTGTTGGCCCGGCATGATCCGATCCTGCGGACGCGGGTGTTCGGCGTCGACTTCCCCGCCCCGATCGGTCTGGCGGCCGGGTTCGACAAGACGGCCGGCGCGGTGAACACCTGGGGTCAGCTCGGCTTCGGGTTCGCCGAGATCGGCACGATCACCGGCCAGGGGCAGCCCGGGAATCCGACGCCGCGATTGTTCCGGCTGCCCGCGGACCGTGCGCTGATCAATCGGATGGGCTTCAACAATCCCGGTGCCGAGGTGGCCGCACAGCACCTGACCGAGGTACGACGGGGGCCGGTGTCGGTCCCCATCGGAGCCAACATCGGCAAGACCAAGGTCGTCCCGGTCGAGGACGCCATCGACGACTACCGGCGTTCGGCGGAACTGCTCGGACCGCTCGCGGATTTCGTCGTGGTCAACGTGAGTTCGCCGAACACCCCGGGACTGCGTGATCTGCAGGCCGTCGACTCACTGCGACCGATCCTGGCCGCGGTGCTCGCCGCCGTGGACGTCCCGGTGCTGGTGAAGATCGCCCCCGACCTCGTCGACGACGACGTCGACGCCGTGGCGGACCTGGCCGTGGAGCTCGGCCTGGCCGGGATCGTCGCCACCAACACCACGATCGGCCGCGAGGGTCTGCGCACCGCGTCGCACGAGGTCGACGAGATCGGTGCCGGTGGGCTGTCCGGGCCGCCGGTCGCCGCTCGGTCGCTGACGGTGCTGCGTCGCCTCTACGACCGCGTCGGCGGACGTGTCGCGCTCGTCAGCGTGGGCGGCATCGAGACCGTCGACCAGGCCTGGGAGCGGATCTGCGCCGGTGCCGACCTGTTGCAGGTCTACACCGGCTTCATCTACGGCGGCCCGGTGTGGCTCGCCGAACTCCATGCCGGACTCGCCCGGCGCGCCCGGGACGGTGGCTTCGCCTCGATCTCCGACGCGGTCGGTTGCGCGGCCCGCAACCAGCCCTGACGGCCACCGATCGCCCGGTACGCAGGTGCACCGGGCGATCGGCCGTGCGAGAACTCAGACGTTCTCGGCTGGTTGTTCGTAGGTGCCGACGAGGGTCGCACGCGCGATCGCATGCGAGAACAGGTTGAAACCCAGGTAGGCCGGTGTCGCGTTCTCCGGCAGCCCGAGCGATTCGGTGTCCACGGCGTGCACGACGACGAAATAGCGGTGCGCTCCGTGTCCGGGAGGCGGTGCGGCACCGATGTAGCGGCGTAGCGAAGCGTCGTTGGTGAGGGTGACCGCGCCGTCGGGGAGCCCGGACCCGTCGTCGTCGCCGGCGCCCTCGGGCAGGCTCGTGACCGAGGCGGGGATGTCGGCGACGGCCCAGTGCCAGAACCCGGCGGCGGTCGGAGCGTCGGGGTCATAGACGGTGACGGCGAAACTCTTGGTCTCGGCGGGGAAGCCGGACCAGCTCAGCTGCGGGGAGAGGTCCTCGCCACCCGCACCCATGATCCCGCTCACCTGCCCGTTGGCGAGTGCGGCCCCGTCGGTGAAGCTCTCCGAGGTCAGGGTGAAACCGGGAAGGCTCGGCAGCGGGGAGTACGGGTCGAATGACGACATGTGTTCACCTTTCTCACGTTTCGCGCGTCGGAAGAGTGCCGGTCACCCTCCGAACCGGTGCGCCCGGATCGGCGGGAAGGCCGTGCCGCCCACTGTAGTGGTGTGCTCAGCTGTGCCGCAGAAAGTGCTCGAAGACCTTGGTGCCGAACAAAACCGAATCGACGGGCACTCGCTCGTCGACGCCGTGGAACAGGGCCGCGAAGTCGAGTTCGGGCGGCAACCGCAACGGCGCGAACCCGAAGCACCGGATGCCCAGCTTCGCGAACGCCTTGGCGTCGGTGCCGCCGGAGAGCATGTACGGCACCGTCTTTCCCTGCGGATCGTGCTCGAGGACGGCGGCGTTCATCGCATCCACCAGGTCACCGTCGAAGGTCGTCTCGTAGGAATCGAGATGGGTGATCCACTCCCGCCGCACGTTGGGGCCGATGAGTTCGTCGATCTCCTTCTCGAACGCGGCCTGCCGCCCGGGGAGCACGCGGCAGTCGATGACCGCCTCGGCCTTCTGCGGGATGACGTTGGCCTTGTAGCCGGCCTTGAGCATCGTGGGATTGGCGGTGTCACGCAGGGTCGCGCCGATGATCCGCGCGAGGTTGCCCAGCTTGAACAGCGACGTCTCCAGGTCGGGGGCCTCGGGACTCAGGTCCAGGCCCGTCTCCGCACTGACCTCGGCCAGGAACTGGCTGACCGATTCCGTCATCACCAGGGGGAACGTGTGCCGACCGATCCGGGCGACCGCCTCGGCGACCTCGGTGACGGCGTTCTCGTCGTGCAGGAACGATCCGTGCCCGGCCCGCGCCTCGGCGGTGAGCCGCATCCACGCGAGCCCCTTCTCGGCCGTCTCGACCAGATAGAGACGTTTCTGCGTGCCGTCGGGCCGGTCGACGGTGAGCGAGAAGCCGCCGACCTCGCCGACGGCCTCGGTGATGCCCTCGAACAGGTCGGGCCGGTTCTCGACGAGCCAGTGCGCGCCCCACGCCCCGCCGGCCTCCTCGTCGGCGAGGAACGCGAACACCAGCTCCCGGGGCGGCACGGTGCCGTCTCGTTTGAACTGACGCGCGAGCGCCAGGGCCATTCCGGCCATGTCTTTCATGTCGACCGCGCCGCGGCCCCAGATGTAGCCGTCCTTGATGGCACCGGAGAACGGATGCACGCTCCAGTCGGCCGGTTCGGCGGGCACGACGTCGAGGTGGGCGTGGATCAGCAGCGCGCCGCGATCGGAGTCGGGCGGGCCGGCAAGGCGCGCGAACACGTTGCCGCGGCCGGGACGGCCGGACTCGACGTACTGCGTGGTGTAGCCCACCTCCTCGAGCTGCTGGGCCACCCACTTGGCGCACTCCTCCTCGCCCTTGGTGGTCTCGGGCTCGCCCGTGTTGGAGGTGTCGAAACGGATCAATTGGCTGACCAGATCGACCACTTCGTCGGTCGCAGACTGTGAAGACACCCCTCACTCCTACGGGATTTGGGATACTCGGGCAACCTCGGTTAGGGTTATCCCGCTGCAGCGAGACGGGGTCGAGAGACCACCGGCGGGAGATCGCCGGACGCTCACCGCGGCACGCAGGTCCGAGTGGCGGAATGGCAGACGCGCTAGCTTGAGGTGCTAGTGTCCTATTAACGGACGTGGGGGTTCAAGTCCCCCCTCGGACACCAGAACAACGAGAAGAACCCCGGCTCACCGCCGGGGTTCTTCTCGTTGTGCCGCAGGCGATCTCCGCGTCAGGGTGCGACCGAATCCGCGAGCGCCGCCCACGCCCGCGAGTACGGCAGATCGATCGAGTTCTCCACGAAGGCCCGCAGGATCGCCCGACGCAGTCGCCGCTGCACCGCCCACTGGCCGTTCGGTTTGGTCTTCACCGTCAGACGCAGGACGACCTGATCCGACGACACCTCCTGGACGCCGAGCATCTCGATCTGGCCGAGGATGTCGGTCGAGTCCTCCTCCACCGCGGTGCGGGCCGCCTCGTCGGCCACCTGCTGCGCCTTGTCGATGTCGGCGCCGGGCGCCACCGGGACGTCGACGCGCGCGACCGCGAACTCCTGGCTCATGTTGCCCACGCGGGCGATCTCGCCGTTGCGGACGTACCAGAGGGTGCCGTCGATGTCGCGCAGGGTGGTGACGCGCAGCCCCACCGATTCGACCTCGCCCACGGCCTCGCCGAGATCGACGATGTCACCCACGCCGTACTGGTCCTCGAGCAGCATGAAGACGCCGGTCACGAAGTCGCGCACCAGGTTCTGCGCACCGAAACCGATGGCGAGGCCGACGATGCCGGCCGAGGCGATGAACGGCGCGATGTTGACGCCGAGGACGCTCAGGACCGACAGCACCACCCAGACGAGCAGCACGATCGACACCGTCGACTTGAGCACCGACCCGATCGTCGCGGCCCGCTGTGCACGGCGTGCGGCGATCTGGGCGTTGCGCTCGGTGGAGGCCGACTTCGACCGCAGTCCGCGCATGAGAGCGGAGCCGCGGCCCGGCTCCCCGCCGGCGGTCCGTGGCCGGGTGGCGCGGTCGATGGCACGGTGGATCACGAAGCGGACGATCAACGCCACGGCCACGTAGGCGACGATGCGAGCGGGATTCTCGATCAGCCATTCGCGGTTCGTTTCCGTCCATTCGAAGGCAGAGTCCTGAATCGACATGGGTCCGACCGTACGGATGATGAGATCGTTGTCCAGTCGTGACCGACCCCGTGTTGGGTGCCGGTTGGGAGGTGGTGACGCCGGAAACCGTTGTCAGCCTGCGGTGAACGTGACGATGTTCTGATCGAGGATCATCTGCTTCTCGTGTGTGCTCTCCGTCACGCCGGGGGCGAGCCGCAACGGCACCCCGGTGGCCTCCGAGGCGTCGAACGCCGCGGTGTCGACCACCCGGCCGGTGATCGTGAACTCCTCGGTCACGCTGGGCACACCCTGCGAGCCGAGGAACTCCGGCCCGTTCATGACGTGGACGTGCAGGTGCGGCGCCACCGAGTTCCCGGTGTTGCCGACCTTGCCGATGACCTCACCCCGGCGCACCCGGTCGCCAGGGGCGAAGCGGACCGACCCGGGTTGCATGTGCGCATAGTTCACGTAGAAGCCGTCGCCGATGTCGAGGACGAGGTTGTTGCCGTCGGCGTCGCCGATGGCGAGATCCGGCGGGAACGTCCCCGGTGTCTGCTCCGGCAGGTCGTTGCGGCTGGCGACCACCGTGCCGTCGGCGACGGCGAGCACGTCATCGCCGAAGATCCGGTAGCTCGCCGGATTCTTCGCGTCGCCGACGAAGATCCGACCATCGGCACCGGCCTGCTCCCAGTCCACCGCGTACCGCTGGGCGAGGACCGGTGATCCGTTCAGTGGGAGAAGCGCGCGTGTGTGCCGGACGGCGTCGCAGCACGCGTCGGCGGCGATGTAGTGCTCACCGAGCAGGGGTGGTCCCAGGACCGGGACGGTTGAATCGCCCACCGTGACGGGCGCGAGGCGTTCGTCGACATCCCGCATACCCGGTCGCGCCGCGTCGGCACGCACGGAGATCTCGTGGATCAGCTGCTTCGGCGCATTCCCGGAGAAGGTCACGTGGAGGAAGAGGACGCCGTTCTGTCCCGGCGCCAGCACGTCGGAGTACCCCTCGGGTGCGCCCGGACCGGGCGGCACCGACGGGGCGCCGGTGGGCTTGAGCCGGTCGCGGACCCCGTTGTCGTCGAGTGTGAGCAGCGGTTCGCGGTCGGTGGTGGCGTCGAGCACCTCGACTCCGGCGACCGTCACCGGTGTGCGCCCGTAGTTGGTCAGCGAGATCTCATAGACGAGGTGGTTGTCGCCGTCGGAACCGGCGAACGGTGTCGGCGCGAACATCACCGACCCGACCACCGGTGTGACGACGGGAGCCGACGGCGTACCGCTAGCGCCGGCCGAACCACTCGTCGAGGAAGCCTCGGGCTCGGCGCTGTTCGCGCCGCACGCGCTCACCAGGAGGACCGCACCGGCACCCAGGGCGGCCAGCGTGTGTCGTGTCGGGGCCATCGGTTCCTCCGGGGCTCATCGGGCCGACGACGGTCCGCCCCGGCTGCCGTGAGCCTAGGGTCCCGACGGGGTGGTGGACCCGCGTTCGCAGCGGACCCGGCACAATTGTGCGGTGACCCAGCGCCTGTTCTTCGACTGCGACACCGGCATCGACGACTCACTCGCGCTGATCTATCTGATCGCGCGCACCGACGTCGACCTCGTCGGAGTGGCCTCCACGGCCGGCAATGTGCCCGTCGATGTCGTGACGGCCAACAATCTCTCGTGGCTGGAGCTGTGCGGACGCCCCGAGGTGCCCGTCCACACCGGCCCGGCCACTCCCCTCGTCGCCGCGCTGATGACCACCGAGGACACCCACGGTCCGCTGGGCGTCGGACACGCCGAACTGCCGGCCCCGACCACGACGCCGAGCCATCTCGACGCCGCCGACGGCTGGATCGAGGCGTCGCAGGCGCACGCCGGCGAACTCGTCGGCCTGGTGACCGGCCCCCTCACGTCCCTGGCGACCGCGATCCGACGCGACCCGGACCTGCCGGCGCGCCTGCGGCGCCTGGTCATCATGGGCGGCGCCTTCCACACCCACGGCAACACGACGCCCACCTCGGAGTGGAATGTGGCCGTCGACCCGGAAGCAGCGGCCGAGGTGTTCACCGCCTTCGGCACCGCGGGCGCCCCGGAACCGATCGTCTGCGCGCTCGACCTCACCGAGTCGGTCGTCCTGACACCCGATCACGTGGTCCGACTCGCCGCCGCGGCCGGCAGCACGCCCGTCGAGTGCCCGGACCCGACCGACGAACGCGGACTCCGTTCGGTCGCCGACAACGACATCATCCGGCATCTCGTCGACGCCCTGCGGTTCTATTTCGAGTTCCACGACGATCACGACGAGGGTTACATCGCCCACCTGCACGACCCGTTCGCCGCACTGGTCGCGCTGGCCCCCGACACGGTCGAGACCCGCCCGGCGCGCGTCGACGTCGAACTCGCCGGGACGCTGACGCGGGGCATGACCGTGGCCGACGAACGCGCGATGACCGCACCCGGACCCAACGCCCACATCGCGACCTCCACCGACGTCGACGCCGTGTTCGACGAATTGATCGAGACGATCGGCGCGTTCGCGCGCAGTCGCGCACCCGAAATCGTCGGCACCGCGCCGGAGGAGTCCACCGGACTACTCTGAACGGGTGACTCGACTCGGTTACCAGATCCCGAACTTCACCTACCCCGGCGGCGCCGCCGACCAGTTGTTCCCCACCGTGGTCGCGCAGGCGCAAGAGGCCGAGAACTCCGGTTTCGACACCGTCTTCGTGATGGACCACTTCTATCAGTTGCCGATGCTCGGTGAGCCCGACGATCCGATGATCGAGTGCTACACCCTGCTCGCGGCACTCGCCCAGCACACCTCGAAGGTCCGTCTGTCGTCGCTCGTCACCGGCAACACCTACCGCAACCCGACGCTGCTCGCGAAGACGGTCACGGCTCTCGACGTGGTGTCGGGTGGTCGGGCCCAGCTCGGCATCGGTGCGGGATGGTATGAGCTGGAACATGATTCGCTCGGGTATGAGTTCGGGACGTTCACCGACCGGTTCGAGCGCCTCGAGGAGGCGCTGCAGATCATCCTCGGCATGCTCGCCGGGGAGGCTCCCAGCCTCGACGGTGACCGCTATCGGGTCACCAACGCTCTCAATGTGCCTGCGCCGCTATCGAAGATCCCCGTGATGATCGGCGGCGGCGGCGAGCGCAAGACGTTGCGGATGGTCGCGCAGTACGCCGACGAATCGAACCTGCTGTGCACACCCGCCGACATCCCCCGCAAACTCGACGCCCTCGCCGAACACTGCGAACGACTCGGCCGGGACCGCTCGGAGATCACCGTGACCGTCCAGACGTCGGCCTGCGTGGCGCCGACCGCCGCCGAGGCGACCGCGGAGCTGGAGGCCTACCTGGAGCGCACACCGGCGGCCGAGTCACGCCGCGGATCGACGATCGTCGGGGATCCCGACGAGGTGGCCGCCCGCTACGCCGAGCTGCTCGCGACCGGTGTCGACGGTGTCACGGTGAACGCTCCCGCCAACGGCCATGTGCCGGGGCGGGTCTCGCTACTCGGCGAGACGCTGGCACCGCTGTTGGCCTGATGCTCTAACCCCGGGGCGCCGGGCCGCACCAGATGTCCGCGCCGCCGCCGGGATTGACGTCGCATGCGACCTCAGTCCGTTGACGCGACCTCGATCGAGGTCGCACGGACGGATCGAGATCGCATGCGACCTCGATCGGTGCACTCAGCGCTCGTCGAACGCGTCCACGATCCGTTGCGCGGCGAGGGCCGGGGTCAGCGACCCGTCCCGGAGCTGCTGCTCCACGTCGCCGCGGATCCCGCGCACGGCGGGTGAGTCACCGAGCCGGGACAACACGATGTCGTTGACCATCGCCCAGGTCCAGTCGATCTGTTGCTGGTTGCGGCGGGCGGTGAACTCCCCTGCCGCGGTGAGTGTCTCGTTGTGGCGTACCACGGTCTTCCAGAACTCGTCGACGCCGGTGTTCTCGATCGCGCTCATGGTCAGCACCGGCGGCATCCACAGCGCGTCGTGCGGATAGATCAGCTTCAGCGCGTTCTTCAACTCGCGTGCCGCGCTCTTCGCCTCGTTGAGGTGTTTGCCGTCGGCCTTGTTCACCACGACCACGTCGGCCAGTTCGAGGACACCCTTCTTGATGCCCTGCAACGAATCCCCGGTGCGGGCCAGGGTGAGGAACGTGAACGTGTCGACCATGTTCGCGACCGTCACCTCGGACTGCCCGACGCCCACCGTCTCGACCAGCACGACGTCGAAGCCGGCCGCCTCGACGAGCACGATGCTCTCGCGGGTGGCCTTGGCCACGCCGCCGAGCGTGCCCGACGTCGGCGACGGCCGGATGTAGGCGTTCTCGGCCGTCGACAGCTGGCCCATTCGGGTCTTGTCGCCCAGGATCGAGCCCCGCGTGCGCGTCGAACTGGGGTCGACGGCGAGCACCGCCACCTTGTGGCCCAGCTCCAGCAGGTGCATGCCGAGCGCCTCGATCGTCGTCGACTTGCCCACGCCGGGGACGCCGGTGATGCCGACGCGGAACGACTTGCCCGCGTGCGGCGTCAGCTTCAGCAACAACTCCTGGGCGGCGGCCCGGTGATCGGCGCGCTTGGACTCGACGAGCGTGATCGCACGCGCCAGATCGGCGCGGCGATCGGCCAGGACAGCGTCGGCCAGCGCGTCGACATCGATGGGACGTCGCGGTTGGACCGCCATCAGTTCGCGGTCGCCCCGGGCAGTTCCAGGCCGAGGGTGTCGGCGAGCTTGCCGATGAGTTCCACGGCCGAGTCGGCGATGACCGATCCGGGCGGGAAGATCGCGGCGGCGCCGGCCTCGTACAGTTCGGCGAAGTCGCCGGGCGGGATCACGCCGCCGACGACCACCATGATGTCCTCGCGGCCGACCTCGCGCAGCGCCTTACGCAGGGCCGGGACCAGCGTCAGGTGCCCGGCGGCCAGCGACGACACACCCACCACGTGCACGTCGTTGTCGGCGGCCTGCGCGGCCACCTCCTCCGGCGTGGCGAACAGCGGGCCCACGTCGACGTCGAAGCCGAGGTCGGCGAACGCGGTCGCGATCACCTTCTGGCCGCGGTCGTGACCGTCCTGGCCCATCTTCGCGACCAGGACACGCGGCTGGCGGCCCTCCGCCTCGGCGAACTGGCGCACGGCCTCGATCGCCGCGTCGATGTTGCTCACCTCGCCCGCCTCATGTCGGTACACCCCGCTGATCGTCTTGATCTCCGCCTGATGGCGACCATAGACCTTCTCGAGTGCCTCGGAGATCTCACCGACCGTCGCCTGATGCCGTGCTGCCTCGATGGCCAGCGCCATCAGGTTGTTCTCCAGGCCGCCCTCCGACGACGCGGCGGCGCGGGTGAGATCGGCCAGGGCCGCCTCGACCGCAGCCGAATCGCGTTGTCCGCGAAGACGGTCCAGCTTCTCGAGCTGCTCGGCGCGCACCTTCGAGTTCTCGACCTTGAGGACCTCGATCTCCTCGTCGTCGGCGACCTGGTACTTGTTCACGCCCACCAACGGCTGCTGGCCGGAGTCGATACGCGCCTGGGTGCGCGCCGCGGCCTCCTCGATGCGCAGCTTCGGCAGGCCCTCGTTGATGGCCTGCGTCATGCCGCCGGCCTCCTCGACCTCGCGGATGTGCTTGCGCGCCTTCTGCGCCAGCTGATGCGTGAGCCACTCGACGTAGTTCGAACCGGCCCACGGATCGATCGGACGAGTGGTTCCCGACTCCTGCTGCAGGAGCAGCTGGGTGTTGCGCGCGATGCGGGCCGAGAAGTCGGTCGGCAGCGCGATGGCCTCGTCGAGGGCGTTGGTGTGCAGCGACTGGGTGTGGCCCTGCGTGGCGGCCATCGCCTCGACGCAGGTGCGGGCCACGTTGTTGAACACGTCCTGGGCGGTCAGCGACCAGCCGGAGGTCTGCGAATGTGTGCGCAGCGACAGCGATTTCGCGTTCTTCGGACCGAACTCGGCGACGAGCTCGCTCCACAGCAGACGCGCCGCACGCAGCTTCGCGACCTCCATGAAGAAGTTCATGCCGATGCCCCAGAAGAACGACAGTCGCGGGGCGAACTTGTCGATGTCCAGGCCGGCCTCGAGTCCGGCGCGGATGTACTCGACGCCGTCGGCGAGCGTGTAGGCCAGCTCCAGATCGGCCGTCGCCCCGGCCTCCTGGATGTGATAGCCGGAGATCGAGATCGAGTTGAACTTCGGCATCTTCTGGCTGGTGTACTCGAAGATGTTGGAGATGATCCGCATCGACGGCTTCGGCGGATAGATGTAGGTGTTGCGGACCATGAACTCTTTGAGGATGTCGTTCTGGATGGTCCCGGCCAGTTTCTCCGGCGGCACACCCTGCTCCTCGGCGGCCACGACGTAGAGCGCGAGGATCGGCAGCACCGCGCCGTTCATCGTCATCGACACCGACACGCTGCCGAGGTCGATCCCGTCGAAGAGCTGACGCATGTCGAGGATCGAGTCGATCGCCACACCGGCCATGCCGACGTCACCGGCGACGCGCGGATGGTCGGAGTCGTAGCCGCGGTGGGTCGCGAGGTCGAATGCGACCGACAGTCCCTTCTGGCCGGCCGCGAGGTTGCGGCGGTAGAAGGCGTTGGATTCGGCCGCGGTCGAGAAGCCGGCGTACTGGCGGATGGTCCACGGCTGGTTGACGTACATCGTCGGGTACGGGCCCCGGATGAACGGTGCGGCACCGGGAACGGAGTCGAGCGGGTACGGATGTTCGGCATCGTCGAGGACGGCGTCGCGCTCGGCGCGCGTGTACACCGGCGTGACGTCGATCTGCTCCGGGGTGCTCCAGGTGACCTGGTCCACCGAGTAGCCGTGCGCCGAGGCGAGTTCCTCGGTGACCGCGGCACCATCAGCGGTCGTCGCACCGGCGTCGTCCGATGTCAGACCGATTCCGGCGAAGTTCGGAATCGTCTGTGTCAGATCGGGTTCGGTCTGGGTCATGCCGTTGCTCCCGCCGTCTTCGGGGATGTCGAGACCAGCTGGTCGAGAAGGTCGCCGAGGGTGCTCACCGCATCGATGCCGACGCGCAGCGAACCGTCGGGACGATCGTCGCCCTCGGGCCATTCCTTGTCCGGTCCGGCGAGGAGCACTGTCGACAGACCGGCCGCGCGAGCGGCCGCGAGTGCGGCGGGCCCCTCTTCGGCATAGCGCGCCTTGGTTCCGCAGAGGACCGCGATCGGGGTGTTCGCCCCGGCCACCGCGTCGCCGACCTTGTCCGCGGTCAGCGGACCGGGGTTGACGACGGTGATGCCGCCGGCACCCAGGAAGTTCGCGACGAAGGTGGTGCGGCCGTTGTGTTCGGCGACGCTGCCGAGCGGGATGAGCAGGATCGACGGCCGTGCACCGTGCTCGGCGAGCACGACATCGGACCGGTCCCGCAGTTCCTCGAAGGCGCGTCCGATCCGCGCGAGGCGCGGCGTACCGGTGACAACGTCGGTGACCGCGGAAGCCGGGGCCCCCGTCGTCTCCGACAGTGCGCGCTCGTCGATGTTGGGGAACTCGTTGACGCCGGTGACCGAGATGCGGCGATGCGCGACCTCGGTGTCGCGGCGAGCGAGGGAGGCGTCGACCTTCTCGGCGATCCAGCCCGTGTCGAGCGCGACACGGTAACCGCCGGCGGCCTCGACCTCGGTGAACACCGTCCAGGCGTTCGTGGCGAGATCGTCGGTCAGGGACTCGACGAACCACGAGCCGCCGGCCGGATCGAGGACGCGTCCGATGTTGGACTCCTCGAGCAGCAGCAGCTGGGTGTTACGGGCGATGCGTCGCGAGAAGGACGCGCTCGAGGTGCGCTTGTCCGCCGGGATGGTCGCGTCGTAGCCCAGGACGGTCAGCTGGTCGGCGCCGCCGACCCCGGCGCCGAATGCCGCGATGGTGCTGCGCAGCATGTTGACCCACGGGTCCCGCTGGGAGTACATCGACAGATCGGTCACGCCGTGGGTCAGCGCTCCGCCGACCTCGGGTGCGCCGACGACCTCGGCCACCCGAGCCCAGATCTTGCGCAGCGCACGGAATTTCGCGATCGTGGCGAATTGGTCGTCGTCGGCGGAGACGCCGAAGGTGATCTGACGCAGCGCGGCCTCGGGTAAGAGGCCGGCCGCGGTGAGATCACGGAGGTGGGCGACCGCGGCCGCCACCGTGAGTGCGAGTTCGAGGCCGTTGTCGGCACCGGCGGTGGCGAAGTCGCTGCCGTCCACCCGGAAGGTACGGACCCCGTCGGGCAGCCCGGATGCGGCGAGGGCCGTGGCCTCGTCGGGATCGACGGTCGCCCGGCCCGAGAACGCGGCCGTCAGCGGCGACAGGCCGAAGGAGTGGACGGTGGCCGCCGTCGGAGCGGCGGCGACCGGAGCGGCCTGGGCCTTTTCCTTCAGGCCGAGCAGTTCGCGGGCCGCCGCGATACCCTCGGTGCCCGCATCGAGGGTCACCGGCACCAGATCGAGGTAGACGCCGCGCAGCGCCGTCGCGAGGTCGGCAACCCCCAGCCCGTCACCGGGCCTGCTCACCGAGAGCCAGAGACCGCTCGTCCCGTTGGCCATCGCCTCCAGGATGAGCTCGTTGAGGTCCGCCGCCGGCGTCGCGTCGTCGCCGAACCGTTCCGTGACGCGCCAGCCGGTGGTGACGTCACGCGCGGGGTCGGCGCCGCGGACGAACGGGAAGCGACCGGGGACACCGGGCTCGGCGAGTTCGTCGCGACGTGTGTAGAGCGGCCGGATGGTCAGCCCGTCGGCGGTGTCGGTCGAGAGCAGCGCCTCGGGTGTGTCGGGCAGCTCGTCGACGTCGACGCGTCGCGACTTCGCCAGAACGGCCGCGGCGGCCGTCGACCACGCCTGGTAGGCGTCGTCGAGTTCTGACTCGGGTTTGGGCTGGTCAGTTTGCTGTGGCATGTGGGGAAGCACACCTCCGTGAATGCACTGTGATGAGCGCGTACACGACACTAGCCGATCGCTCGCTCGGCTCGGCGTCGAGGTCGGCGTGACGTGGCGCACTCGGGGACCCGATACACCGCTGGGCCCAGCGTAGAGTGTCCGGGTGCCCGATCGATCCACTGTCAGCGAGGATGTCGCCGGCCCGACCGCGGCCGACGCGGAGATCGCGGACGCGGCGAGCGCCGGAGACGGTCACCCGCCGATGTCGGGCCGTCGTCGGGCCGATCGACGGATCCTGCGCCGGGCTCTCGTCGCCGCCGTGCTCCTCGCCGCCGTCCTGGCCGCGTCCTACTTCGTCCCGCTGCCCTCGATCTCGAGCGTCCGCGACTGGGGCGCGGATCTGGGACCGGCCTTCGTGTGGTTGTTCTTCCTCGCCTACGCGGTCGTCACCATCGCCCCGATCCCGCGGTCGACGTTCACGGTCATGTCCGGGATCTTCTTCGGACCGCTGGTCGGTTTCGCGGGGGCGATGATCGCCTCGTCGGTGGCGGCGGTGGCAGCCTTCGTCCTGGTCCGCCGCGTCGGACGCGACCGCGTGCAGCCGTATCTGAAGGCACCGGTGGTCCGTGCCGTCGAGTACCGGCTCGAGCGTCGTGGCTGGTTGGCGGTCGGGTCGCTGCGGTTCATCGCGGCATGCCCGTTCTCGGTGGCGAACTACTGCTCGGCTCTGTCCTCGGTGCTTCTCGCGCCGTACGCGATTGCCAGCATCCTCGGTATGGCCCCCGGCACCGCAGCGGTGGTCATGCTGGGCGATTCCCTGACCGGTGACACGCATCCCCTCCAGCTCGCGGTCACCGGTGGCCTCTTTGCGATCGGCATCGCCGGTCTGGTGCTCGACTCCCGCCTGCCGGTCTCGTCGTCGGACGCAACAAGCGCAGCGACTTGATCCGTGGGGATCAAGCCACCCAGCGCGATCCCATCCAGTCAGGGGACTTGATTCACAGCGATCAAGTGCATAGCCTTGAGTGATGTTCGTACTCACCGTCGACCAACGCGGAAGTCGCCGCGACATCGACCGGGTGGACGCCATCCTCACCGCTCTCGCAACGGTCCAGACCGTACGGGCCTTCGAACGTACCGCGGGCGACGAGATCCAGGGAGTCCTCGCCGATCCGGTGACGGCCGCCCGACTGGCCGTCGAACTCACCGCCGAGGGTCACTGGAGTGTCGGCATCGGCGCCGGACCGGTCGACGAGCCTCTCCCCGTCCACCCGGGCCGGGCGCGGGCCCGCCTTCGTCCACGCTCGCGACGCCGTCGAGGCCGCCAAGCGGCAGCGGGTCCCCCTCTGTGTCCGCGGCCCGGAGACTCGCTGGTCCCGTCACGCCCAGACGGCCGGCCGTCTCATCGCCGATGTGATCACCGCGCGCAGTGCCGCCGGCCGGGAGGCGGTGGAGCTGATGCGCCGCGGCCTCACCCAGGTCGAGGCCGCCGCCGAACTCGACATCACGCCACAGGCCATGAGTCAGCGGCTGCGGACCGCGGCGTGGGATCTGGAATCCGATTCCCTCGGCCTCGTCGCCGACGCGCTCGCCGAGGCCGACCGACACAGCCCGTCCGGAGGATCGGCATGACCACCGCAGCGATCACCCTTCTTCTCCTGACCGCGCTGGCGACGCCGACCTGGGCGCTCGCGACGCGGAAGAAGCGCAACCACGCGCCGGTGTCCGTCGTACGCAGACTCGACGTCATCGGAGCCGTCGTCCTGCTGGTCCTGGCCGGGGTGACCGCCGTCCTCGCCGCCGTGGCCGCGCCCGCCACGGGCTTCCTCGCCTCGGCCGTCCCGGTCGTCGCCGCGCTCGCGGCGGTCACCGGCGGCGGACCCGTGGTCCGGACGGTCCTCGTCGCCGGCGGGGTCGGCCAGCGCACGGGGCTCGGACCCGATCCGGAGGGGTCGCCGGATGACGGATCCGGGGACGACACCGACGCGCCCGACTCCCCGGCGCCCGCCCCGGCCGACCCGGCCGACCCAGCCGAAGCCGGGCCGTTGCGCGGCGGCCGGGTGATCGGATACCTCGAACGCCTCGCGGTCGTCACCACGTTGATGGCGGGGTGGCCCGAAGGCCTCGCGATCATCCTGGCCGTGAAAAGCCTCGCCCGCTACCCCGAGCTGCGCGCCCCGCATGCGGCCGAGCAGTTCATCATGGGCACCTTCGCCTCGGTGATGTGGGCGGTCGGCATGGCGGGCGTCGAGCACCTCATCCGCTGAGCCGTTCTCAGGTCGTGGGCTCGGCCGGCCCCGGCTCCTCGGGCTGTACGGGCTGGGACCACGCACCATCGGTGAGCTCGGCCGGCTCGGACCCCACCGGCGACGCATGGCGCGACGCGCGCGACGCACGAGCGGTGATCTCGGGCGCGACCGGGGTGCGGGCCACCGCCTCCGCCTCGGCGACGGCCTGGGCGACCTTGGGATCGGAGGCCATCGAGAACCAGTCCTCGGTCTCCGAGTCGTCGATCGGCGAGGGCGGCGAGTCGGCCGGCTCGTACCGGAACACGCCGTCGTCTCCCTGGACACCGAAGGATTTCGCGAAACCCTGGAGGGCCGAACCGAAGTCGGACGGCACCACCCACACCTTGCTGCCCTCGCCCTTGGCCATCTCGGGCAACTGCTGCAGATACTGGTAGGCCAGGAGTTCCGGGGTCGGCTTGGCCGCCTTGATCGCCGCGAAGGTCTTCTCGATCGCCTTCGCCTCACCCTGGGCGTTGAGGTACGACGCGGCGCGGTCGCCCTGCGCCCGCAGGATGCGCGACTGCCGATCCGCCTCGGCCGCAAGGATCGCGGCCTGCTTGGCACCCTCGGCGGCGAGGATCTGCGACTGCTTGTTTCCCTCGGCGGTCTTGATCGCCGACTCGCGCTGGCCCTCGGCCGAGAGGATCGTCGCCCGCTTCTCGCGGTCGGCCTTCATCTGCTTCTCCATCGACTCCTGGATCGACGGCGGCGGCATGATCGACTTCAGCTCGACGCGCGCGACCCGGAGGCCCCAGCGGCCGGTCGCCTCGTCGAGGACTCCGCGTAGCTGGCCGTTGATGGAATCGCGGGAGGTCAGGGTCTCCTCGAGCGTCATCCCGCCGACCACGTTGCGCAGCGTCGTGATCGTCAGCTGCTCGACGCCGGCGATGTAGTCGTCGATCTCGTACACGGCGGCGCGGGGATTGGTGACCTGGAAGTAGACGACGGTGTCGATGGACAGCGTCAGGTTGTCCTCGGTGATGACCGGCTGCGGCGGGAACGACACCACTCGTTCACGGACGTCGACGCGGGCGCGGATGCGGTCGATGAACGGCAACAGCAGGGTGAGCTGGCCGGACACGGTGCGGGTGTAGCGGCCCAGTCGCTCGATGACCGCGGCCTCCGCCTGCGGGATGAGGGCGACGGACTTGACCAGCATCACCACCACGAGCAACACGAGCAAAACGATGACGGTCAGGCCGAAGATCTCGTACTCCATGGTCACCTTCCAGCGTTGTCGTTCGGCGGTGTCGCGGCGGCACACTCAGGCGCGCCACACCACCGCGGTCGCGCCGTCGATCTCCACGACGGTCACGTGGGTTCCGGGTTCGAGCACCTGGGTCGGGTCCATCGTGCGGGCCGACCACACGTCGCCGCCGATCTTGACGCGTCCGTCACGGGCGTCGACCTGTTCGGTCACCACCGCCGGCCGACCCTCGAGCGCCTCGGTGTTCATCAGGACCGCCGGACGGTTCAGCATGTGCTTACGGGCGATCGGACGGACCGCAACCAGCAGCAGCACCGAGACGAGCGCGAAGACCAGCCCCTCGACCCACAGCGGCGTCTCGAACGCGAAATCGACACCGGCGGCCGCGAATGCGCCCCCGGCGAGCATGAGCAGGACGAGTTCGCCACCGAACATCTCCGCGACCACCAGGACGATCGCGGCCGCCAACCACAGCAGGGCGCTCATGGGTCCAGTCTGCCAGAGATGTCCGAACCGCCTTCGGCGCTCACGACGCGGGTGGGCCCCGGTGGGCGTCAGGCCGTGTGCGTCACCTGGGCTCTTCGGCCGCGGTCACGAAATCGATGAGTTCTTCCACCGACCGCAGCAGATCGACCTCGAGATCCCGGAAACTGCTCACCCCGCCCAACACCCGGCGCCAGCCGTCACGAGGGTCCCCCCAGCCGAGCTCGGCACACACCCCGGTCTTCCAGTCGGTGCCCCGCGGGATGTGCGGCCACGCCGGGATCTTCACCGACGCCGGCTTCACCGCCTCCCAGACGTCGATGTAGGGATGCCCGCACACGAGGACGTGCTCCCCGACCTCGGCGGTGAGTTGTGCTTCTTTGGAACCCGCCACCAGATGGTCGACGAGGACACCGGCCCGGCGATGCGGTGCCGGCTGGAATTCGTCGAGTGCCGCCTCGAGGTTGTCGAGGCCGTCGAGGCTGACGACGACCACGCCCTCCGCGCGGAGGTCGTCACCCCACACGCGCTCGAGGAGTGTCGCGTCGTGCACGCCCTCGACGAAGAGCCGGCTGGCGCGCGCGGTCCGCGCGCGGGCGCGAGGTGCGGCTCGCGATCCCGAAGCCGTCATGGCCGGCTGCTGCGGGCCCCTGGTGCGCGGCCGTACGAGCGTCACCGGCCGACCGTCGATGAGGAACGCGCCGGGGTGCATCAGGAACACCCGCGTCTGACCTCGCCGGTCCTCCAGCCGGACGAGATCGCCGGCGTAGCTCTTCTCGAGCCCGACGACCGCACCGCAGAAGCCGGTGGCGGCGTCCTCGACGACCAGATCGCGATCCGCGGCGACCTCCGCGGGACGCGGCTTCGCCCGACGGGGCTGGGAGAGCACATCGCGTCCGTAGCGGTCATCCATCGCACACCACCATCTCTCGATCGGTCATCTCGTGATCACGCCGCCGCGATGGACAGGTCGGGCGGCGCACACACCGTATGCCCCGCGGGCCCGCCCGCGGGGTTGCCACGCCCGGCTCCCACCGGCCTCGCCGGTATCCTGGCTTCTTGATGAAACGCAGCCGCCTGCTCTCCGCCACCGTCGCGTGGCCGACGTGCGCCCTCGGCGCGTGGTCGGCCGCCTGGATCACCGGCCGGTGCTCCCCCGACGACGTGATCGAAGCCCTGGCGGAATCCGCCGACCGGCACCTCCTGCACTGGCCCGACGGCGGGGTCGCCGGGGCCGAACAGAATTCGCCCGCAACGGGTTCGGCGAACGGGGTGCTCGATCTGCTCGCGCTGCTGCGACCCGCTCGACGCCTCGTCGTCCGCCTGCCCTCCACGGGTGATCCGCAGGGACTCCCACCGCATGTCGCGACGTCGGCCCACTCGGCGCGGGCGAGGTGCTGCTCGTCGACGACGCGGCGGGCGCCGGCACGCTCGCGCTCGTACCGGAGTTCGCCGCCGACACCGCCGATCCACCGTTCGTCACGTGCACGTGGTCGGCCTACCGCTACGACGCGACCCTCGACCTCGGTCATCTCGTATCCGCGGGACCCAGTGCCGGTGATCTGGAATACGAGCTGCGGCAAGCAGTTCGAGAGGCGACCACGATCATCGGCGGGCTCGGCGGACGCCGGTCGGCCGACGCGAGCGACCTCCGTACGGAACTCGCGGCGCTCACCTCGAGGCATCGGGTCGCCCTGCCCCCGCACCTCCTCGACGCGCGCTCCACCCGCCTGATCGACACGGCGGCACAGGTCGAGGCGATCGTCGACCTCGCCGGAGCGCGCAATGTGGAGATCGGCGACAGTGCCGGACAATGGGATTCCGGCGACGCGACGCTCCGGGGCCTCCAGGCGCTGACGCGGACCGCACGGGCGGCGGCGGTCAATCACACGATCCTCGAGCTACTGCGACGCTAGGACCCGGGCCGCCACCGCCGGAAGGTCACTCCCGGAGCCGCGGCGGACGGTCGGACACGACGCCGTACAGATCGAGTCCGTTCCGCTGTTCGGTGGCGAACAACGTCGCCCCCCATTCGTGGACGAACCAGTCCCGCAGCCGAGCGGAGCCGGTCCAGGCGTACTACGGCCGGGCCGCAGAGACACAGAACCGTTCCACTTCGCGCATCATGCGAACGAGAGCGTCGCCACCACGAGCTTCGGGAACAATCGCCGCGATCCGCACATCGACGGCATCCGATGCCGGGGAGGGCAATTGTGGGCTGGTGAGGAACTCGATCAGCCGTTCGCGGAGTCCGGGAATGGCCGCGACCCGGACAAAATCAGCCGGGCCGAGCGGCGGTTCGCCGTCGGGCGACAATTCGACATCGTGGGGATGCCAGATCAGAATTCCGACGAGATGCTCGTTCTGGAAGGAACCCAATACGCAGCCGGCGTTGAGATAAGGCCGCACCAAGATCTCGGCCAACCATTCCCGCAGCGTGAGATCCGGGAGGTGGTCACCCAACACCCATCGATACAACGGAATGTCCTCGACCGCTCGTGCGAGTAGCTGCGTAGCAGGTCGGAGATCAACTGGGATGAGTAGTCGTTCCGCGGTCAACACTGTTGATACACGCGCACAAAGGAGAGATCACGCCGCTGTGGGCTACGTCGTCAACGCAGCCCACAGCGGAAACGGATCTCAGTTGACGGGCTCGCTGCTACCGTCCGCGGAGCCGGTGGAAAGTGTCTTCAGAATCGGTCCGAGGAAATCGATCTCGAGCCTCAGTGGTCCTTCTGCCATGGAAATTTCTCTCTCACGTTCGCACCCCGATTCAGATGCGCGTGCCACGAGAGTTTCATTTCGACTGAGGCGCAGATCACATTATGGACCGTTCCTATATCAAATCGTTATGAAGGCAAACAAAGCCAGTGAATCTACGCGCGGTCAGATGGCCTCGCCGCAGATCTAGGCCGCGCCGCGGGCACACAGCACCGGTCTCGACAGGTGCTGCCGTTGTCTCCGCATCCCATCGCCGACAGGTCGCCCAAGCCCCCGGCGTAGGCCTCCACGAATTCGCCGATCATCGAGATGAACCGCGGATCGGGACCCACGGTGTCGGCGCGGACATAGTCCAGGCCGAGGCGCTCGGCGACCTCCGCGGCCTCGTTGTCGAGATCCCAGATCACCTCGAGATGGTCGGAGATGAACCCGACCGGGTAGACGACCACCCGTCGAACACCCTCCGCGGCAAGGCTCTCCAGATGGTCACAGATGTCCGGCTCCAGCCACGGGATCTGCGGTGGACCCGACCGTGACTGCCAGACCTGATCGAAGTCGGCGACGCCGAGCTCGTCGGCGACCGCCTGCGACGCCGCCAGCACCTGGCGCGAGTACAGCTTCCCGCCGTCGGCCGCCGGACCCGACGCCTCATCGGCCGAGGTCGGGACCGAATGGGCGGTGAACACCAGCCGTGGCGGCCCCTCGCCGGGCCCGAGTGCGTCCAGAGCGCGGCTCACCGCGTCGGCCCCGGCCGCGACGAACGCCGGATGCGACCAGTACTGCGGGAGCTTGCGGAGCACCACCGCACCGTCGGGTTCGCGGCTCGTCGGTTCACGGTCGGCAAGCGCCGTCACCGCCCGGTCGATGTCCTCGTGATACTGCCGGCACCCCGAGTAGCCGCCCCACGCCGAGGTCGGGAACACGAGGATCCGGCGATGACCGGCGCGGTACATCTCGGCCAGGGTGTCCTCGACCATCGGGTGCCAGTTGCGGTTGCCGAAATACACCGGGAGGTCGACACCACGTCGGTCGAGCTCGGCACGCAGGGCATCGATCATCTCGAGGTTGAGCCGGTTGATCGGTGAGACGCCGCCGAAGTGCAGGTAGTGCTCGGCCACCGACTCGAGCCGTTCGCGCGGGATTCCCCGACCGCGAGTGACGTTCTCCAGGAACGGCATCACGTCCTCGGGCCCGTCCGGTCCGCCGAACGACAGGAACAGGACGGCATCGAACGGAGCGGGATCGACGGGCGCGGTGTCCCCCGGTGCTGGCGAACTCATGAGCCGGTGGTCATGCCCTCCGGGAACCAGGTGTTGTGGCTGGCGCCACCGTCGACGTAGACGATGGAACCGGTGGTCGCCGGCAGCCAGTCGCTGAGGAGCGCACACACCGACTTCGCGACGACGGTGGGGTCGTCGACGTCCCAGCCGATCGGGGACGCGCCGTCCCAGTACTCGTTGAGCATGTTGAGCTGCTTGGCGTCATCGGTCGCGGTACCCGCGATCGCCTTCGCGGCCAGGGTCTTGATCGGGCCGGCGGCCACCAGGTTCGACCGGATGTTCTTCGCGTTGCCCACTTCGCGCGCCACGTACCGGTTCACCGACTCGAGCGCGGCCTTCGCCACACCCATCCAGTTGTAGTACGGCATCGCGGTGCGGGGATCGAAGTCCATGCCCACGATGGAGCCGCCCTCGTTCATGGCGGGGAGCACGGCGCGGGCGAGCGAGGCGTAGCTCCACGCCGAGATCTCGAAGGCCTTGGCGGCGTCGGGGCCCGGCCCCTCCAGGAACGGCTTGGCCTCGGGACCCATCAAGGTGCGCGGCGCGAAGGCGATCGAGTGCATGACGCCGTCGATGCCCTGCGGCGCCAGCTCGGCGAGCTTCCCGGCGAGCGCGCCGAGATCGTCCTCGTTGGTGACGTCGAGCCCGACGGCCGGCGGCACCTCCTTCGGCAACCGCTTGGCGATCCGATCGATCAACCGGAGCCGTTCCGGGATGCCGGTGATGAGGACCGTGGCGCCCTGCTCCTGCGCCATGGCGGCGGCGTGGAAGGCGATCGACGCATCGGTGATGATGCCCGTGATGAGGACGGTCTTCCCGTCCAGGATTCCGCTCACGAAGATGTGCTCCTGAGTTCGACGTTGATTGACGTGCCTTACGACCGCGCTGCGCGGGTCAGTAGCCGTGCGACCGCGCTCGGCAGTTCAGTGCCCCATGCCCATGCCGCCGTCGACGGGCAGGACCGCACCGGAGATGTAACCGCCCTCGTCGGAGGCGAGGAAGCTGATGGCCGCCGCGACGTCCTCGGGCTTGCCGGTTCGGCCGAGCGGGATCGCCTGCTTGGCCATCTCGATGTAGCGGTCCTCCATCGACGCGGTCATGTCCGTCTCGATGAACCCGGGCGCCACGACGTTCGCGGTGATGTTGCGCGAGCCGATCTCACGCGCAATCGAGCGCGCCATCCCGATCAGGCCCGCCTTCGAGGCCGCGTAGTTCACCTGGCCCGGGATGCCGGACATCGCGACCACCGAGCCGAGGAAGATCATCCGGCCCCACTTGGCGCGCTGCATCCCCTTGGTGGCGCGCTTGGCGCACCGGAACGCGCCGGTGAGGTTCGCGTCGAGGACCTTCTCGAAGGATTCCTCGGACAGTCGCATGAGGAGCATGTTCTCGGTGATCCCCGCGTTGGCGACGAGGATCTCCACGGGACCCTGATGCGCCTCGACCTCGGCGAAGGCGCGGTCGACCGACTCCGAGTCGGTGACATCGCACTTGACGCCGAACAGTCCGTCCGGGGCTCCGGAACCGCGGTGCGTCACCGCCACCCGGTGACCGTCGGCTGCCAGTCGCTGGGCCACGGCCAGGCCGATTCCGCGGTTGCCGCCGGTCACCAGGACCGAGCGGGAGGGATTCTGCGCTTCGTTGCTAGCTGCCGTCATGGGTGTTCAACTTATCCGTTCTCGTTGCGGGGGTGACACGCGGTCGGCGGGCGGGGCGCACGGCGGCACACCCCGGACACGTCCGCATCAGGGCAGCCGGCGGTTGATGGCCAGCGCGGCGAACGCCGACACCAGCGCGAACAACGTACCGGCGACCAGCCACGGCTTCGAATTGTCCCCTCGACGGGTTTCGTAACCGATCTCGTCCTGGAGCTGCTCGTAGACCTTGTTCAACTCGTCGAGGCTGGCCGCGGTGAAGAAGTCGCCACCGGACAGGTTGGCGATCTTGCGCAGCGAGTCGTCGTCGACCGGCACCGGCACCCGGTCGCCCTCGAGTTCGACGGTGCCGGTCCGGGTACCGAAGGAGATCGCGGAGACCGGGATCTTCTCCTCCTTGGCCTTCCGGGCCGCGGTGAAGGCACCACGCGGGTCGTCGGGGTCGTCCGGGACGGTCTCCTTACCGTCGGAGAGCAGCACGATCCGCGCGGGTGGTGCGCCCTCGGTCCCGCCGAGCACCGCGTTCAACGTGCTGATCTGCTGCAGGGCCGCGAAGATGCCCTCCCCGGTTGCCGTCTTGTCGTCGAGCCGCAGTTTGTCCACCGCGACCTTGGTGGCGTTGTGGTCCGGCGTCGGCGACACGAGGCTGGCGGCGGTACCGGCGAAGGAGATCAGTCCGAGGTTGATCCCCTCGGTCAGCTCGTCGGCGAACTTCTTCGCCGACTCCTGCGCCGCGCGGATCCGCGACGGCGACACGTCGGTGGCGTTCATCGACCGCGACACGTCCATCACCAGGACGACGGTCGCCTTGTTGCGCGGCACCTTGCGATCGGCCTGCGGCCCGGACAGCGCGACCGTCAACAGGATCAGCGAGACGATCAGCAGTGCGATCGGCAGGTGCCGCAGACGACCCCGGTCCGCGGGCGCGACCGACTTCAGCAGGTCCAGGTTCGCGAAGGTCAGCGCACGCTGCCGCCGCCGGCGCAGCATGTAGACGTACGCGGCGCCGAGCAGCGCCACGACCAGGAGCAGGAGCAACCACCAGGGACTGGACAGCATCGACCTACCCCACCCCCGCCGCGAGGCCGCGGCGGCGTTGTGCGACGAACTTGACGGTGTCGGCGATCCACTCCCGATCCGTGCGCAACGTCAGGATCGCGCCGCCACAGCTGCGCAGGGTGCGGTGGACCCGCTGCTGGTGTGCGCGCGCCGCGGCCGCGAAGTCGCGCCGGAGGTCGTCGGTGATCGTCACGTCGTGGATCTCCCCGGACTCCGCGTCGGCCAGGGTGACCTCGCCGATCGCCGGGAGGTCGAGATCACGGGGGTCGAGGACCTCGACCGCCAGGAGTTCGTGGTGCGCCCCGATGGCGCGGAGCGAACG
Organism: Gordonia hongkongensis; assembly: GCF_023078355.1. Taxonomy (NCBI): domain Bacteria; kingdom Bacillati; phylum Actinomycetota; class Actinomycetes; order Mycobacteriales; family Gordoniaceae; genus Gordonia; species Gordonia hongkongensis. Next base: position 2,600,631 of record NZ_CP095552.1, on the reverse strand, counting down.
CTCCCAGTCGATGGGGCCGAGGAAGTCGCTGATGACGACGGCGAGGCCGCGCCGGCGCTGGGGCCGTCGGAGCGCCTCGATCCCCGCCTTCAGGTCACCCCGGACGCCGGGCGAGCTGCGTCGCGTGGTGGCGATGGTCTTGAGGAGGTTCTGCGCGTGCGCGCGCCCGGCACGGGCCGGTACCCGCACCACGTCGTCACCGGTCACCACCAGCGCGCCGTGCCGGTTGCCACCGCCGGTCGTGAGGTGGACCAGAGCCGCGGCCGCGGCGACGGCCAGGTCGCGCTTGGTGCAGTCGACAGTGCCGAAGTCGAGGCTGGCCGAGGCGTCGACGACGAGCCAGGTCTCGAGTTCGCGGTCGGCGATCATCTGCCGGACATGCGGCTGGGTCGTGCGTGCGGTGACCGACCACTCCATCCGCCGGACGTCGTCGCCCGGCTGATAGGCCCGCGCCTCCCCCGGCTCCGAACCCGGTCCGGGGATCAGACCCAGGTGCTCGCCCTGGAGCACGCCGTCGAGTTTGCGCCGCACGGTGAGCTCGAGCATCTTCAGCGCCGCCGTCAGCTGCGCCTCGTCGAGCAGCCCGGCGCCGAGACGCGGTAGGTCCCGATTAGCCGCCATACTGAGGTGAATTCCGGTTCGCCGGGGCCGAATTCGGGTCCATCGGACCGGCGGGCTGCGGGACCTGCTGTCCCGCATACCCATTCGGCCCGTGTCCGGGATTGGGCGCCTTCTGCTGTCCGGCCGGGTACTGCCCCTGCGGCACCGGCTGCGCGCCGACCTGCGGCAGTCCGACGGTCTGCAGGACGCGGGCGATGACCTGGTCGGCATCGATCTCGTCGGCCAGTGCGTCGTAGGACAGCACGAGGCGGTGCCGCAGCACGTCGGGCATGATCTCGACGACGTCCTGCGGGATCACGTAGTCGCGTCCGCGGACCAGCGCCAGGGCGCGGGCCGCGGCCACGATGCCCAGCGTCGCACGAGGCGACGCGCCGTAGGACAGCCACGACGCGACGTCGTTCAGGCCCAGCTCGGCCGGCCGGCGGGTGGCGTTGATGACCCGGACGACGTAGTCGACGAGCGCGTGGTGGACGAAGACGTTCGCCGCGGTCCGCTGCAGGCGCAGCATCGCGGCGGGGTCGAGGACCTGGGAGGCGGTCGGCGGGACGTTGCCCATCCGGTAGACGATCTCGCGCTCCTCCTCCACCGACGGGTAGTCGACGAGGACCTTGAACAGGAAGCGGTCCCGCTGCGCCTCGGGCAGCGGGTAGACACCCTCGTTCTCGATCGGGTTCTGCGTCGCCATGACCAGGAACGGATCCGGCATCGAGTACGTCTTGCCGCCGATCGAGACGTGCCGCTCGGCCATCACCTCGAGCAGTGCCGACTGCACCTTCGCGGGTGCGCGGTTGATCTCGTCGGCGAGCAGGAAGTTCGCGACCACCGGGCCGAGCTCGGTGTCGAACTCCTCGCGGCCCTGACGGTAGATACGCGTACCGATCAGGTCGGTGGGCACGAGGTCAGGGGTGAACTGCACTCGCGAGAACGACCCGCCGACGACGCGGGCGAACGTCTCGACAGCGAGCGTCTTCGCGACACCCGGCACGCCCTCGAGCAAGATGTGTCCGCGCGCGAGGAGACCGACGAGAATGCGCTCGACGAGCTGATCCTGGCCGACGATGACGCGCTTGACCTCGTAGATGGCCCGCTCGAGCAGGGCGACGTCGGCGTCGCTCAGCACCGAGCCGTCCGCTCCTGCCGCCGCGGGATCCCCCGTGGCCGCCTTGCCGAGGGAGTGCGATTCGGTCAACCCGTGCTCCTGTTCCTCTGAACTGCTGTTCCGTCGAACCGCGAGGGCCCACGGGCGGCGCGAACGCGCAGCGCGCAGGCGTCGACCCCGCGTGTCTGTGCCAGCCTAGCCGTGCCGGCTGAAAAGGTGCCAAGAAGAGTCGGCGGGTGTCGGTCGTTCACAGCGCCGCCGGAACCACCACGCCTCAGAGCAGACGGACCACGTTCGGCATCGCACCGTTGGTGCGCAGCGGGGACACCTTGACCACGTCACCCGACTGCGGTGCCTCGACCATCTTGTTGTCGCCGAGGTACAGCGCGACGTGCGCACTCGCGTTGGGGCCGTAGAAGATCATGTCGCCGCGTCGCATCTGTGACAGCGGGAACTGCGGCCCCGAGGTGTACTGGTAACCGGTGTAGTGCGGCAGTTCGATCCCGACGCCGGCGAACGCGTAGATCATCAGGCCGGAGCAGTCGAAACCGATCTTGTTGTAGTCGCCGTAGCTGTCGGCCACACCGCCGTCGCGGATTCCCTGCGTCGGGCCGTTCGCGTCGCCACCGCCCCAGGCGTAGGGCACGTTCAGCTGCGAGAGCGCACGGTTGACGGCGATCTCGACGGCTTGCGGACCGCGCAGCCCGGGTCGGACGACGCCGCCCCCGCCCCCGCCGCCGCCGGAGGAACTGCCGAACAGAGAGCCGAGGCTTCCCGAACCGAGTCGCGCACTGAGGGTGTCGCCACCGCTGCTGCCGGTGATGTCCGCACCGCCGATGCCGAGCTCGTTCAGCAACTCGGACTGGGGCAACTGCTGCTGCCCGACCAGACCGGCGAGGATCGACGAACCGACGTCGATGGCGAGGCGCGCGGCGGCCTCCGCCGCGACGGCCAGTGCCTGGTTGTCGGTGGCGGGCGTGGCGGGTAGCGCCTTGAGCGCCCCTTCGGCCGACGGGTCCGTCGGGAACAGGTTCGAGAGCAGATCGCTCGCCGACGGCCCCTCGACCGTCTTCTTCGGCACGTATCCGCGAATCGTGTTGAGGCGCTTCTGGACCCGGTCGCGTTCCCCGATCAGGGTGGCCTTGCGCTTCTGCTGCGAAGCGATGGCGGCCTTCGCCTCGGTGACCGCCGCCATGGCGTCGGTCTTGCGCTGTTCGGCGCTCTTGGCCGCGAACGACGCCTGCCGGCGGGTGGCCTCGACGGCGGCGAGTCGGTTGGCCTTCTGGTTGCGGGCCACCTGCAACCGCCGGATCATCTCCTGCTGCTTCTTGCCGACCTGATCGATCAGCTTCATGCGGTCGAGGACGCCCTGCGGGTCTTCGGAGGCAACGTAGTTCGACATCGAACCCTGCTCAGGCCCCTGCTGGTACGCCAGGCGGGCGAACCGGTCGAACTCCTTCTGCGCGTCGACGACGGCCTTGCTCGATCGGTCGAGTTCGGTGCGTGCTCCCCGCGCGGCCACCGTGGCGAGGCGCTGCTGCGCGAGCGAGTTCTGGAAGTCGACGATCGATCGGTTCACGTTCTCCTGGCGGGACGCGAGCGCCTGGTCGAGGTCGGCGATGTCCTGGTTGACCGTCGCGATCCGATTGATCAGACCGGAGATGGGCGACTCGGGCGTCTTCTTGGGCGCCGCGTCGGCATGACCCGCGCCGACCGCGCAGACGAGTGCGACAGCAAGGGCCGCCGAGACGCGCGCCGGCCATGACGCACCAGTTCTTCCTCGCCTCACCTGGAACTCCTCGCGATTCGCGGGGATCTTCCGATCCCCGGTCCGGCGACCGTCCGGGGTGTCTGCACCCGCGGCGATCACGCACTGCACTTCCGCCACATCGGACCCTGTAGAGAACACAGGCATCACACGCGACATCAGAACCGTACGTCACATCAACCACACGAGAAAACCGTGTTCGTGAATTACAAAGGCGTTATTACCTGCGAAAATGCCGTGAACTGGCGAAAGATCGAACGGTCGTCAAGGTCTCGAATTGGCAACAGACCGGAAGACACGCCGAGAAGGGTCCCCGCCGCGCGAGAACAAGGTGCCAGGAGCCGGGCCCACCCTCCGCATCGCCGGCCGGCCGAGGCGGCCCGGGCCTGCGTACTACCGGCCGGAAGCGGTCGGCTCGCGACGTGATGCCGACGAGTCAACCGACTCCGCGGCGGTGGCCTGCACGGGTCCCAGCGGACCGGCGGCCAGGTTCTTGCGGGTGCGGACCTGCCGCAGCCGGGCGAGCACGGCTCCGCCCGCGACGACCAGGATCAGCAGGAGGCCCACGATCGTCCAGTCCACGTTGGGACCGGTCATCGTGTCGATCATCTGTCGCGCCGCACCCGCGGGGTCGGTGAGGGTCAGGCCGTCGGTGGCCTGTTCCTGCACCACCCGGCTGAACTCCGGCGACGAACTGCCGACCGAGTTGGGGCCGAGCACGATGACGGTACCGCCGACCTGTTCCTGCAACTGGTTCGCGACGTCGCGGTAGAGAGTGAACCGGGGTTGAACCTGGTCGATGACCACGAAGCTGACGTCGTGGCCCTTCGACTGGGCGTATTCCACGACCTCGAGCATGCCGGGCAACTGTTCGGGCGTCGCCCCCGCCACGCCGTCGTCGGCGATGTCCCGCGACAGCTCACCCATGTCGACCCCGACGAGTCCGGTGAGTTCGTTGTTCTCCGCGGGAGCTGCCAGCACCAGCGTCGTCGCCTGCGGACCCATCCGCCACCCCTGCCTCTCGAGATCACCCGGGGTTGCGTGCACGTTGACGGGCGGTATCGCGCCGGCGTCGAGTGTCTCCTCGCCGAACCCCGCCCTGCACCGTACGACACAATGGACTCGTCTGGGTATTCCGGTGTCGGCAGGTCCGATCCGGCGTGTCCCGGCCCGAGCTTGGTAACAGTACGTCCGTACTGTTAGACTGGACGACGTTGTCGCGGGTGGCCCTCGCGGACATCCGATGGTGCCGGTGCAGCCCGCCGGTGCAGAACGTTCAGCCGGTGCGGCACGACTGCGCCGGATCGACCAGCCCCGCCCGACCGCAAGTGGATCATCGAGTAATCGCCGGCGCAGCCCGCCGGCACACGAGGAGAGTGGATTTAGACGTGAGTATCAATTCCTTCGGCGCCCGCGGCACGCTGGACGTCGGTGACAACAGCTACGAGATCTACCGTCTGAACGCCGTCGAGGGCACCGCCAAGCTCCCCTACGCTCTGAAGGTCCTCGCCGAGAACCTCCTGCGCACCGAGGACGGCGCGAACATCACCAAGGAGCACATCGAGGCCCTGGCGAACTGGGACCCGAACGCCGAACCGAGCGTCGAGATCCAGTTCACGCCTGCCCGCGTGATCATGCAGGACTTCACCGGCGTGCCCTGCATCGTCGACCTCACGACCATGCGCGACGCCGTCAAGGAACTCGGCGGCGACCCGGACAAGGTCAACCCGCTGGCACCGGCCGAGATGGTCATCGACCACTCCGTCATCATCGAGGCCTTCGGCAATGCCCAGGCGTTCGAGCGCAACGTCGAGATCGAGTACCAGCGCAACGAGGAGCGCTACAAGTTCCTCGCTGGGGTCAGGGTGCCTTCGACGACTTCCGCGTCGTGCCGCCGGGCACCGGCATCGTGCACCAGGTCAACATCGAGCACCTCGCGCGCTCGGTGATGGTCCGTGACGGCGTCGCCTACCCCGACACCTGCATCGGCACCGACTCGCACACCACGATGGAGAACGGCCTCGGCGTCCTGGGCTGGGGCGTCGGCGGCATCGAGGCCGAGGCCGCGATGCTCGGTCAGCCCGTCTCCATGCTCATCCCCCGCGTCGTCGGCTTCAAGCTCACCGGCGCGACCAAGCCGGGCGTCACCGCGACCGACGTGGTCCTCACCATCACCGAGATGCTGCGCAAGCACGGCGTGGTCGGCAAGTTCGTCGAGTTCTACGGCAACGGTGTCGGCGAGGTCCCGCTCGCCAACCGCGCCACCATCGGCAACATGAGCCCCGAGTTCGGCTCGACCTGCGCGATGTTCCCGATCGACGGCGAGACCGTCAACTACCTCCGACTCACCGGGCGCAGCGAGGAGACGCTCGCGCTCGTCGAGGCCTATGCCAAGGAACAGGGCATGTGGCTGGAGAAGGACGCCGAGGAGGCCGTGTACTCGGAGTACCTCGAGCTCGACCTGGCCGACGTCGTCCCGTCGATCGCCGGCCCGAAGCGTCCGCAGGACCGCATCGAGCTGTGGGACGCGAAGAACGCGTTCCGCAAGGACATCCACAACTACGTCGAGAACGGCAACTCCGCTCCGCAGACCAAGCTGGACGAGGCGGTCGAGGAAACCTTCCCGGCGTCCGACCCCGCGACCCTGTCCTTCGCCGACGACGACGCCGAGCCGCTGCACTCGGCCGCCAACGGCGCCGAGGGCCGGCCGACCAATCCGGTCCGGGTGGATTCCGAGGAACGAGGATCGATGATCCTCGACCACGGGATCGTGACCATCGCTTCGATCACCAGCTGCACCAACACCTCCAACCCGTCGGTCATGCTCGGCGCGGCGCTCCTGGCCAAGAAGGCCGTCGAGAAGGGCCTGTCGTCCAAGCCGTGGGTCAAGACGTCGATGGCACCGGGCTCACAGGTCGTCACCGGCTACTACGACAAGTCCGGTCTCTGGCCGTACCTGGAGAAGCTCGGCTTCTACCTCGTCGGCTACGGCTGCACCACGTGCATCGGCAATTCCGGCCCGCTGCCGGAGGAGATCTCGAAGGCGATCAACGACAACGACCTCACCGCCACCGCGGTGCTGTCGGGCAACCGCAACTTCGAGGGTCGCATCAACCCCGACGTGAAGATGAACTACCTCGCGTCGCCGCCGCTGGTCATCGCCTATGCCCTGGCCGGCACGATGGACTTCGACTTCGAGACCGACGCGCTGGGCAAGGACACCGACGGCAACGACGTGTTCCTCAAGGACATCTGGCCGACCAACGAGGAGATCGAGGCGACCATCGCCTCGTCGATCTCGCCGGAGCAGTACGCCTCGGACTACGCCGACGTCTTCAAGGGTGACGAGCGCTGGCAGAACCTGCCGACCCCGTCGGGCAAGACCTTCGATTGGGACGACGAGTCCACCTACGTCCGCAAGCCTCCGTACTTCGAGGGCATGCAGCGTGAGCCGTCGCCCGTCTCCGACATCAAGGGCGCACGCGTGCTCGCGAAGCTCGGCGACTCGGTGACCACCGACCACATCTCCCCCGCGTCGACGATCAAGCCCGGCACCCCCGCCGCGCAGTACCTCGATGCCAACGGGGTGGCCCGCAAGGACTACAACTCGCTGGGCGCCCGCCGCGGCAACCACGAGGTGATGATCCGGTCGACCTTCGGCAACATCCGCCTGCAGAACCAGCTGCTGGACGGTGTGACCGGCGGTTACACCCGCGACTTCACCCAGGAAGGTGCACCGCAGTCGTTCATCTACGACGCCGCGCAGAACTACGCCGAGCAGAACATCCCGCTCGTCGTGCTCGGCGGCAAGGAGTACGGCACCGGATCGTCGCGTGACTGGGCGGCCAAGGGCACCAGCCTCCTCGGCGTGAAGGCCGTCATCACCGAGAGCTTCGAGCGCATCCACCGCTCGAACCTCATCGGCATGGGCGTCATCCCGCTGCAGTTCCCCGAGGGCGAGTCGCACAAGTCGCTGGGCCTCGACGGCACCGAGACCTACGACATCGCGGGCATCGAGGAGCTCAACAACGGGACGACGCCGTCGACCGTGCACGTCACCGCCGCCAAGGAAGACGGCTCGACGGTGGAGTTCGATGCCAAGGTCCGCATCGACACCCCGGGTGAGGCCGACTACTACCGCAACGGAGGCATCCTGCAGTATGTGCTGCGCAACATGATCAAGAGCTGACAGGAGGCACTCGACGTGCCCAAGGTCAGCGATGACCGGCTTGCCGCGCGTCGTCGGGAGATTCTCGACGGCGCGCGGCATTGCTTCGCGGAGTACGGATACGACGGCGCGACCGTCAAACGGATCGAAGAGTCCACCGGCTTGTCCCGGGGTGCGATCTTCCACCATTACCGGGACAAAGAGGCGCTGTTCCTCGCGCTCGCGCGGGAAGATGCCGAGCGCATGGCCGACGTGGCGGCCGAGCAGGGCCTGGTGCAGGTCATGCGCGACATGCTCACGCGGCCTCAGGATTTCGACTGGCTCGGCACGCGCCTGGAGATCGCGCGGAAACTACGGACGGACAACGGCTTCCGCGCGGAGTGGGTGTCCTACGCGGCCGAGGTCGAGCAGGCGACACTCAGTCGGCTGGAGCGGGGTCGGCAGGCGGGGCGCCTGCGCGACGACGTCCCGACCGACGTTCTGCTCAACTACCTCGACCTCGTGCTCGACGGTCTGATCACCCGGCTGGCCACCGGCCAGCCCACCGACGATCTGCACGCGGTGCTCGACCTCGTCGAGGAGTCCGTGCGCGCACACGACTGACCTCAGTCCGGGGCCAGCAGGGACACGACCTCGTCGATCGAACGATTCGCCGACAACCGGTAGGCCCGCACCGCCTCATCGCCGGTCAGCTGGACGACGGGATCGCCTCTCGTACCTCTCGTCGTCCAGCGTGGCGATCCGGCCACCCCTGATCCCATCGGCCGCAGCTCCGGCACCGGCAAACGGGGGTCGTTCGGGACCGGCGTGAGTCCCTGCACCTGTCGCATACGCATTCCGACGGCCGCGACCAGCCAGCACTCGGCGACGCCGACGGGTCGGATCGACGACAGGACCTGATTCGCCCCGTCGAAGGTCATGGTCATGGTGTCGGCGCGCTGTACCCGCCACATCGAGCCGACCAGGTCGAACCGTGCCATCCGGTCGTTGTGCAGATCGAACTCCGCACCGAAGCCGCGCAGCGCCGCGGTGCACTCGCCGGTCAGATACCTTGTCGCCGAATCGCGTTCGCGGCGACGCTCGTCCTCCTCGCGTCGCCGATCACCGATCGGGCGGTACTCGCGTTCGAGGGCGCCCCGGTCCGCCGCGGCCCCCTCGGCGAGGCGCCGATGCAGCCACGCCGGGTCGATCTGCAGGAAATACCGGTAATGAATCCGGCACGGCACGTCGTCCGCGGTCACCGGTCCGTCCCCGACGAGCATCTGCACACCGTGGTCGGCCGACCAGACGGCGGCGACCCGGCCGTCGACGTCGGCCACCCAGGACCAGCCCCGAGAACGGATCTCGGGCGCCGCCGCGGCGAGGACGACACTCAGCGCCGTACCCGGCTCCACAAGGAGTGAGTGTGCGTGGGAAGCGACGTCATCCCCCATCGCCACGCTGTCGCGGTCCACCTCGATCTGCAGCGCAGCCGTCACACCCCGGAGCCTAACGTCCCGCGGCCCCGGCCGACTCGCCGATCGCGCACCGCGCCGGACGGCAACACCTTCGCCACGACGACCAACCCGGACAAGCGCGCCGCGTGGTTCGGCAGCCCCGCCGGGGCGAGTGCAGCGAGCGGCCTCCCGGTCGAGCCGTACCCCGGCGTCTTCGACCATGTGATGGGCAACGGCGTCGAGGCCGTGTACGGCGCAGGCGTCGGGGGCGGGTCGCTCGTGTTCGGCTCCTTCACGCCCGTCCCCCGCCGACAGGACTTCGAGCACATCTTCCCGGCGGCCGCCGACTACGCGCAGCTCGCCCAGACCTACTTCCCGCGCGCGAAGGCCGGGCTCGGCGTCTCGCCGCTGCCCGCGGACATCCTCGCGCACCCCAAATACGTCGGGGCCCGGTCCTGGCTGAAGGTGATCGAGCGCTACGGCGCGTCACCGCACTTCTTCGACTTCGCCATCGACTGGGACATCGTCCGCGACGAACTGGCCGGCCGGGCCACCCCGTCGGTGACCGCGGGCGAACTGAGCTACGGCGTCAACAGCGGCGCCAAGAAGTCTCTCGACCGCAGCTACCTCCTCGCCGCCGAACGGACCGGCAACGTCACCGTCAAGCCGATGCACGAGGTCTTCGACATCCGGCCTCGCTCGCGCCGCGCCGGATTCGTCGTCACTGCACGGGTTCTCGACGAGCAGGGCCGCACGGTACGCACCGTGACCACCGAGGCCGATCATCTCTTCATGGCCGCGGGCTCCTTCCACACCACCCGCCTGCTCGTCGAAGCGCGCGCGCAGGGGCGCCTGCCACGACTGTCACCGCGCATCGGTGACGGCTTCGGCGTGAACGGCGACTTCCTCACCATCCGGGCGAACCCCCGCGAAGATTTCGGCGCCGTCCAGGGCGGACCGGGCTACGCACGGATCTACGAGGACAACCTGCCCGGCGGACCGGTCTCGATGGTCTATCAGGCCACCCCGCTGCCGGCACCGCTCGGCAAGGCCGCGACCACCCACCTCGTGCAGGCCCACACCGACGAACGCGGCACGATCGACTACGACCATCGCACCCGGCGGGCGCAGCTGAACTACCCCCACCCCGCCGACCGCAACGACCTCGACCGCCGGAGCAACGCCTTCATCAAGCGTTTCCACGAACGCACCGAGGGCCGTTTCGGCTTCGCCGCCAACGGAACCCACGTGTCGTCTCGCGCGCTCGGATTCGGTTCCGCGAGTACCTATCACGGGCTCGGCGGCGTCGTCATGGGTGCCGCGGCCGACACCGACGGCGCAATCCGGGGCTACGACAACCTGTGGGTCGTCGACGGTTCCTTCGTACCCGGGGCAGTCGGCCTGGTGAATCCCGCTCTGACCATCACCGCGCTCGCGGAGCGAACCATGGACAGGTTTCTCGCGACGCACTGAGGAACTGCGAAATCGGACACGACGCTAGGGTACTGTGACTCGCAACACCCCGAACGAGCGTTAGATACGGTCGTTCGGGGTGGCCATCCCCTTCGTCACGAGGAGCGTCACTCTTGTTTCCTGGAGTCTTCGCGAAATCCACCCCCGACAAGCCGGCCGTCATTCGGGCCGCTACCGGCGAGGTACTGACCTACCGACAACTGGACGAGAACTCGACCCGGCTCGCCAACTACCTCGACTCCCTCGGACTCCGACGCGGCGACAACATCGCCGTGGTCTCCGCCAACGACTTCCACGTTTTCGAGGTGTACTGGGCGGCCCTGCGCAGCGGTCTGTACGTGACCGCGGTCAACCACCACCTCACCGCGGCGGAGACCAACTACATCCTCTCCGACTGCAACGCGCAGGTCCTGTTCGCCGGCGCCTCGGTCGTCGAGGCCGTGTCGGCTGCTGGCGAGATCGAGGCCCTTGCCGGCCCGGGTCGCCGCATCGTGTGGGGTGGCGATCTCGACGGCTTCGAGAGTTACGACAAGGTCCTGGCCAATGCGTCGGCAGAGCCCCGCACCGACCAGCCGCGCGGCACCGACATGCTCTACTCCTCCGGGACCACCGGCCGTCCGAAGGGCATCAAGACACCGATGCCCGAAGGGCAGGTCGACCAGGTGCCCGACGCCTACACCGCGATCTTCGCACCCATGTACGGCTACGACGACTCCGCGGTCTACCTCTCCCCCGCGCCGCTGTATCACGCGGCGCCGCTGCGCTATTGCGGGATGACCAACTCGGTCGGCGGGACCGTCGTCATGATGGACCGGTTCGATCCCGAAGCGGCCCTCGCCGCCATCGAGAAGTACCGCGTGACCCACAGCCAGTGGGTGCCCACCATGTTCATCCGGATGCTGAAGCTGCCCGCGGACGTCCGCTCCAAGTACGACGTCAGCAGCATGAAGATCGCCGTCCACGCGGCCGCGCCCTGCCCGATCGAGGTGAAGCGGGCGATGATCGAGTGGTGGGGCCCGGTCATCCACGAGTACTACGCATCGACCGAGGCCGCCGGCGCGACGTTCATCGGCCCGCAGGAGGCGCTCGATCATCCCGGCTCGGTGGGCAAACCGCTGCTCGGCGTGGTCCACATCTGCGACGAGGACGGCAAGGAACTCCCGACCGGCGAGGTCGGCCAGGTCTTCTTCGAACGCGAGGACGTGGCGTTCCAGTACCACAACGACCCCGACAAGACCCGCAAGGCCCAGCACCCCGAACACGAGAACTGGTCCACACAGGGGATGTCGGATACGTCGACGACGAGGGCTATCTGTATCTGACCGACCGCAAGGCGTTCATGATCATCTCCGGCGGCGTCAACATCTACCCCCAGGAGGCCGAGAACGTCCTCATCAATCACCCGGCGGTGTTCGACGTCGCGGTGATCGGTGTCCCCGACCCCGACCTCGGCGAGGTCGCGAAGGCCTGCGTGCAGCTGGCCGACGGCCACGAACCCACCGATCGGCTCGCCGAGCAACTGATCGCGTTCACCACCGAGAACATCGCGGCCTACAAGGCGCCCCGGTCGGTCGACTTCGTCGACGACCTGCCGCGCACGCCCACCGGGAAGCTCGTGAAAGGCGATCTGCGCAAGCGGTATTGGCCGGAGACACCGAGCCCGTCAGCTGGTTGAGCCGCCCCACCGCTGGTCGAGCCGCCCCACCGCTGGTTGAGCCGGCACCGAGCGGAGCGAGGAGCCGAGTCGAAGCCACCTGGTGACCCGACCGCTTGCCCAGACCACCACCCCCTGCCGCCGAACGTTAGCTTACGCTAAGCTAACTCACACTGAGTTGGTCCGGTTACGGACACCGGCGAATCGGCCGGCGCCGCACCGCTGTTCGGAGCTGGGGAATGCAGGGTTTGGACGCGGTAGGCGGGCTTGTGCCCGATGACGATCCGGGACGGGCGGCCGTGCCGGTGGCCGACCTCCTCGTCGCGCGACTCGTCGACGCCGGGGTGCGGACCGTCTTCGGCGTTCACGGGGCCAACATCGAAGACGTCTTCGACGCGGCGGTGCGGCACCCGCTGCTCACCCCGGTCGTCGCGAAACACGAGTTCGGGGCCGGCGCGATGGCCGATGGGCACGCACGGCTCACCGCCGAGCCGACCGCGGTCCTGACGACGTCGGGTGGCGGTGCGCTGAACGTCATCCCGGCGCTGGGCGAGGCCTATGACAGCCGCGTACCCCTGCTCGCCGTGATCGGTTCGGCGCCGACCGCCGCGGTGGGGCGCGGTGGCTTCCAGGACATGCTCGACCCGCCGGACACCGTGGACCTGCGTGCCGTGGTGTCCGGCGTCGTCGGATTCTGCGGGCTCGTCGACGAGTCGGCTCGTCTCGATCAGGTCCTCGACGAGGCGTTCGCCACCCTCGCACGAGGTCTGCCGGCCGCGGTGATCCTGCCCAAAGACGTGCAGTCCTCACCCGGGTACGCCACACCGTCGCGTACGGGCCCACCGACCGAACTCCGGTCGGTGCCCCCGGCGGTCGTCGACGAACTCGCCGACCGACTCGTCGGGGTGGCGCGCGACGGCGGGTCGGTGTGCATCTGGGCGGGCGAGGAGGCATCCCGGCTCGGATTGCACGGTGCCGTACAGGATCTCGCGGAGCTTCTCGGCGCCGGGGTCGTGGTCTCACCGGGCGGTCGCGACATCGGGCGCGGGTCCTGCTCCGGCGTCACCGGGGTGATGGGGCACCCGTCGGCCCATCGGGCCGTGCGGGAATCACAGCTGATCCTGGTGATCGGCTGCCGCATGTCGATGACCGATCGCGCCGGCCTCGACGACGCCCTCGCAGCGATCCCGGTCGTGCATCTCGGCAGCGCGCCGCCGCGCACCCCGGCCGACGTCGAGCACATCGGGACGGCACGTCTCACCGAGACCCTCGGTGCGCTCCAGCGGTCACTCGCCGACCGGCTCCCCGGACGCCGCCCACCCCGGGTCCACCCGCTCGACCACCTGTCCGTCGCACCGTCGGCTCACGCCCTCGGAATGCGCGACGTGCTCGTCACCATCGGCGCCGCCCTGCCCGCGGGGTGTGCGGTGTTCGCCGACGCCGGGAACACCGGCGCGGCGGCAATCCACCATCTCCCGTTCGGCGACGCGCGGTTCGTCGTCGCTCTGGGCATGGGTGGGATGGGATGGGCCATCGCGGCGGGGATCGGGTCCGCGATCGCCGCGCGGGACATCCGTCCGGACGGTCGGGTCGTCGTCATCGCCGGTGACGGCTCGTTCCTCATGCACGGCATGGAGATCCACACCGGGATCGAACACGATGCGCCGATCACCCTCATCGTGCTCAACAACGACGCACATGGCATGTGTGTCACGCGGGAGGCGCGATTCTTCCCCGGCGCGCCGAGCGTCAACCGGTTCCGCCACACCGACATCGCGGGTGGGCTGGCCGCCATGTTCGCCGGCCTCCCGGTGCGCACCGCCGGCGATCTCCTCACCCTGCGCTCGGCATGCGACGAACTGTTCTCGCACACCGGACCGAATTGCCTCGTCGTGGAAGTGGATCCCGACGAAGAACCCCCGTTCGCCCCAATGATCTCGAGAGGTACCCCATGACCACGCACTCCTCCGCGCTGTCCGATCTCGGGGACACCGCGGCCACGCTGGACGGCGTGGTCCGGGTGGAGACCCACCCCCGTTCCGCCAACACGGCACTCGTCGTCGACAAGGTCCGCTCGGTGTATCCCCATCACCAGGTGTTCGGCGACTTCTGCCCCGTGCAGGGCTACGTCGACGCACCGCCGCACGAACTGTACGAATGGCTGGCCGACACGCGCTCGCTCGAGGAATGGACCTACAGCACACGAGGTTTCGAGCCGACCGGGGAGCCGGACCTGTGGGTCGGATACGACCGCCTGAACGAGGACACCAAGATCTACGTCCGGACCGTGGCGAACGCCGACGCGATGACCGTCGACTATCACTGTGCCTGGGATCAGGGAAAGCACCTCTGGATGATCTACCTGATGCGCGTCGTCGACGCGCAACTCGTTCTCGACCGTCCGGGTTCGGTGGTCCTGTGGAACAACTGCCACCACCCGTTCTACGACGAGAACCCCTTACCCGAGACCGCTCCGGCCGGCCGGGAGGAGTGGGTCGGCGACCTGTGGGACATGTTCGGTGCCGGACATCAGATCGAACTCGACAACCTCGCCGCCATCGCCGAACACCGCCATCGCCATGGACTTCCGCTGACCCCCGAATGGATGCGCTCATGCCCGCCGACGCCCCCGCCGTCTCGCTCGCCGACCTCGCCACCTACCGCCCGGCCGCCCGGGTGCCGGCGGAGTTCTTCGCGCAGTACGCCGAGGACGACGAACTCGCCGGCAACGTCATGTTCCGGGCTCCGTCCTTCCGCCACCACGCGGCCGACGGTGAGACGTCGGCGGACATGATCGTCGCCGCCGCACGGCGTCTCGTCGAGCGCCACGGCGACGGATATCTCGACGACGTGGACGTCGTGCTCACCCACAGCCAGCTGCCGGAGGTCCCGGTCCGCGGGTGTGTCGGCGAGGTCGCACACCGCCTCGGCCTCGCCCCGCGAACCGTGCTCGACGTGCACAACGGCGGCTGTGCGGCCTTCGTCCACCTCATCGAGATCGCCGGAGCGCTCCTGCGCGCGAACGGAGGCCGCAAGGCCCTGATCGCGCTGGCGCAGAACAGCGCCGGACAGATCTTCACCCAGGAGCAGGTACGGGTGAAGGCGCAGGCCGCGATCCCCGGTGACGGCGCGGCCGTGGCGATCCTGACTCTCGGCGACGAGGGTAACCCGGTGCTGGGGACCGAATGCCGGTCCTTCGGCCAGTTCTCGGCGGACATGACCGCCGTCGCACAGCCGGAACGCAAGTACTGGGAGGCGGGCCCGGGTCAGATCCATGTCGGCTTCACCGAGGCCAAGATCGCGAAAGTACTCGCCCGCGGGAACCGGATGGTCCCGGAAGTGGCTGCGGCGCTTGCGCATCGAATCGGGGTACGCCCGTCCGATCTGGACCTTCTCGTCACGAACCAGCCCAACCGGATCTTCCTGCGCAACTGGCGCGAGGCCCTCGAACTGCCCGAGTCGCGACACCCGGACACGTTCGACGACTGCGGGAACCTGTTCGCGGTCGGGATTCCGATGACTCTGGACGCGGCGATCGACGACGGGCGCGTGCGTCCCGGTGACATCGTGATGATGTCGGCGTTCGCCCATGCCGGCGACTTCGCCGCTGCCGGAGCGATCCGGTGGAGTGGGCGTTCGTGACGGTTCTGCTGCCGGCTCCGGTCTCCGAGCGCGCCACGGACCTCGCCGGCGTGCGCACCGACATCGTCGTGCGATGCGACCGGAACGAGTCCGCCTATCCCCCGTTGCCCGCGGTCGTGTCCGCGCTGCGCGACACGGTGGCATCGGCCCACCGCTACCCGTCGTTTCGTCCCGACGGTCTGCGCGCGACGATCGCCGAGCACACCGGTGTCGAGGCAGCGCACATCAGCGTCGGCGCCGGGGCGACGGCCGTACTCTCCGCGATCCTGCAGGACTCGGCTGCACGGGCCCGGGCCAGGGGTCGTACCGGACCGCGGATCGTCACCCCCGCACCGACATTCGAGGGTTTCGCGCTGCTCGCCGAGATGATCGGGCTCGGAATCGGCATCACCCCGCTGCTCGACGACGGGCGTCCCGATGTCGGTGCGCTCGCCGCGGCCGCGGGTCCGGACACCGCGGCCGTCATCGTCTGCAGCCCGCACAACCCGACCGGATTGGTCCTCTCCGACACGGAGATCCGTGATCTGCTCATGGCTGTCGACCCAGCGATCCCGGTGATCCTCGACCAGGCGTACGTCGAGTACTGCCGGAACGCACCCGATGTCCGGACGCTGGTCGACGAGTACCCCAACCTGATCGTGGTGCGAAGCCTCTCCAAAGCCCACGGTCTCGCGGGACTGCGGGTCGGTTATGCGATCGGGTCGGCGACGTCCATCGGCGGTGCCCGCCGTCACGAGGTCCCCTTCTCGATCACCGCGGCCGCCGAACACGCGGCGTCGCTGGCACTTGCCGCGTCCGACGAGCTGGCCGGACGGGTCACGGCGATGCGCCGCGAACGCGATCGAATCGCCGACGCGCTGCGCGACTCGGGCCACCCGGCGCTGCCGAGCGAGGCGAATTTCGTGTTCGTGCCGGGCACCGACGGCATCGAGTTCGGGCGGCGGCTGCGGGCCGCGGGGGTCGTCGGCCGGGAGTTCGCCGAACACGGTCACCGGCTGACGGTGCCCGACCGCGCCGGGACCAATCGGGTCATCGAGGCGATCAGGCGAGCTCGATGAGCTCCTGATACTCCTCGCTCCAGTGGTCCTCGGTGCCGTCGGGCAACAGGATCACACGCTGCGGATCGAGCGCGGCGGCGGCGCCCGGATCGTGCGTGACCAGGACGACGGCCCCGGTGTAGCTGCGCAGGGCGTCGAGGACCTGTTCGCGCGAGATCGGGTCGAGGTTGTTGGTCGGCTCGTCGAGGAGCAAGACGTTCGCCGCCGAGGACACCAGCCCGGCCAGCGTGAGCCGGGTCTTCTCACCGCCGGACAGCGTGCCGGCCGGCTGATCGAGCTGGGCGCCGCTGAACATGAACGCGCCCAACAGGCCTCGGAGGTCCTGCTCGCCCGCGTCGGGTGCCGCGTGCCGGATGTTCTCCCACACCGACGCCCGGTCGTCGAGGGTGTCGTGTTCCTGCGCGAAGTAGCCGATCTTCAGACCGAATCCCGGCTCGATCGACCCTGTGTCCGGCTTCTCCACTCCGGCAAGCATTCTCAGCAGCGTCGTCTTGCCCGCGCCGTTGAGGCCGAGGACGACGACGCGACTGCCCTTGTCGATCGCGAGGTCCACCCCGGTGAAGATCTCCAGCGAGCCGTAGCTCTTCGAGAGTCCGGACGTCATCAACGGTGTCTTGCCGCATGCGGCCGGTTCGGGGAACCGGATCCGCGCGGTGCGGTCGGCCACCCGCTCCTCGTCGAGGGCGTCGATCATCCGCTCCGCGCGCTTGAGCATGTTCTGCGCGGCGGTCGCCTTGGTCGCCTTGGCACCGAGCTTCGCGGCCTGCGCGCGCAGGGCGGACGCCTTCTTCTCGGCGTTGGCCCGTTCGCGACGACGGCGCTGCTCGTCGGTCGCCCGGGCATCGAGGTACCGCTTCCAGCTCATGTTGTAGATGTCGGCCTCACCGCGCACCGCGTCGAGGAACCACACCCGGTTCACCACGTCGGCCAGTAGGTCGACGTCGTGACTGATCACGACGAGACCCCCATCGTGGTTCTGCAGGAAGCTGCGGAGCCACGCGATCGAGTCGGCGTCGAGGTGGTTGGTCGGTTCGTCGAGCAGAAGGGTGGTGTCGGATTTCCCCGAGCCGTCGGACGCCGCGAACAGGATGCGTGCGAGCTCGATCCGTCGGCGCTGACCGCCGGAGAGTGTCCGCAGCGGCTGCTCGAGAACCCGATCGGGCAGACCCAGGCTGTTGCAGATCCGCGCGGCCTCGGATTCGGCGACGTATCCGCCGAGGGCGGCGAAGCGCTCTTCGAGGCGTCCGTACCGCGCCACGGCCTTGTCCCGCAGCTTGTCGTCGGCGGCCTCGGCCATCTGCGCCTGCTGCTTCTCCATGTCGCGCAGGATCTCGTCGAGACCGCGCGCGGAGAGCACCCGGTCCTTGGCCAGGACGTCGAGGTCGCCCTCTTTGGGGTCCTGCGGGAGGTAACCGAGTTCACCGGACCGGCGGATCGATCCCGCGTAGGGTTCGGTCTCGCCGGCCAGGATGCGCAGCGTGGTGGTCTTGCCGGCACCGTTGCGGCCCACGAGGCCGATCCGGTCGCCGGGCTGGATGCGTAAGGCGTCGCCGGGCGCCGCCAACAGGGTCCGAGCGCCCGCTCGTACCTCCAGGTCGGTCGCGGTGATCACGACGGTCGATTCTACCGGTGCCGCGCCACTGCTTTTTCCACGTGCGGACCCCGGCGCCGTGCGGCCGAGTCGACCACCCCCGTCACGGTGGACCGATACGGTGTGGGACGTGACGCACTCCACAACGATTCCGCAGAACTTCCCGCAGTCCTCCGACCTGACCGGCCGGTCCGCGCTCGTCACCGGTGCCAGTCGCGGCATCGGTGAGGCGATCGCGACGGAACTGGCCCGTCGCGGCGCCTCGGTCGTCATCACGAGCCGGAAGGCCGAGCCACTCGAGGAGGCGGCCGGCCGGATCCGGACGGCGGTGCCCGGAGCGACGGTCTCGGCGTGTGCGGGCAACACCGGCGACGCCGACGACCGGGCGGCCGCCGTGGCCGCGGCCGTCGCACAGGGCGGCGGCATCCACATCCTGGTCAACAACACCGGGATCGCGCCGCTGGCCGGCCCACTGATGGGGGCCGACCTCGCCGCGTACCGCAAGACGTTCGACACCAACGTCGTCGCCGCGCTCGGGTTCGTCCAGGAGGCCTACCGGGCGGGCATGAAGGACACCGGCGGGTCGGTCGTCAACATCTCGTCGGTCGCGGGTCTGCGGTCGACGGGCGTGATCGCGGCGTACGGCACGTCGAAGGCGGCGCTGATCCGCCTGACCGCCGAGCTCGCCTGGGAACTCGGCCCGGCGATCCGCGTCAACGCGATCGCCCCCTCCATCGTGCGGACCAAGTTCGCGTCGGTGTTCACCGAGGGCGACAACGAGGCCCGCGCGGCGAACTCGTACCCGATGAAGCGGATCGGGGAACCCGAGGACGTCGCCCGGGCGGTCGCCTTCCTCGCGAGCGACGAGTCGGCGTGGATCACCGGCGAGACCCTGGCCGTCGACGGTGGCATGCTCGCCACCGGCGGTTCGTGACGTCCCAGCCCGACGACGCGTCACCGTCCGGATCGTCGCCCGCGCCGAAGGACAGGATGTGAGTTCCGGAGTCATCGTCGCGGGGGCCGGGCCGGCCGGCCGCGCCCTCGTCCACCGCCTGGCCCGTGCCGGCGTATCGGTCACCCTGGTCGATCCGTCTCCCGACCGGGTCTGGCGGTCCACGTTCGCCTGCTGGTCCGACGAGTTGCCCGAGTGGGTCGAGCAGTCCGCCGTCGCCGCCCGGACCGCGCGCATCGGGATCGCGGGCCGCGAACTCGAGGAGGTGGCCCGCGGGTACACCGTCTTCGACACCCCCGGCCTGCAACGGTCACTGACCCTCGACGGGGTTCCGACCCGTTCCGCTCGGGTGGTCGAGATCGACGGCGCGCGTGTGCATCTCGATGACGGTTCGGTCCTGACCGGCGATGCCGTGGTCGACTGTCGCGGTGCGCTCCCCCACGACGCACCTCGACAGACGGCGTACGGGATCGTCGTCGACGCGGAGGTGGCCGCACCCGTGCTGGACGGGCACGAGGCACTGCTCATGGACTGGCGGGGTGGCGCGACAGACCGCTGGGCGCTGCCGTCCTTTCTGTATGTCGTGCCGCTCGGCGGGGGCGAGTACCTCCTCGAGGAGACCTGCCTCGCCGGGCATCCCGCCCTCGGTCTCGACGAACTCGAGCGCCGCCTGGCCGCGCGGCTCGGTGGGATGCCGTCGGGGATCCGGCGGGTCGAGCACGTCGACTTCCCGCTGACCGGCTCATCACCACACCCCTGGCGCGATCCCGTTTTCCGGTTCGGCGCCGCGGGCGGTTTCAAGAACCCGACGACCGGCTACAGCGTGGCGACGTCGCTGATGTGCACGGACGCGGTCGTGGCGGCGCTCGCAGCAGGCCGCGACCCCGCCGCGGATCTGTGGCCGCCGTCCACCCGTGCGGTGCACAACCTGCGTCTTCGTGGGCTCAGCGCGCTGCTGGGGCTCAGTCCGTCGCAGACGGTCGCCTTCTTCGAGGCGTTCTTCACGATGCCCGTTGCCGCACAACGCACTTACCTGAGCAAGCGGGGCGATCTGACCGGCACGATGAGCGCGATGACCAGGGTCATCGCCGCAGTCGACATGCGTACTCGCGTCGTGGTGGCACGGGGCGCGATGTCCACCCCGGCGTGGGCCGGCGACGCCGGCTGATCAGCGCCGCAGCACTCGCCACCGCCGGATCATGTCGTCGACATCGACGGTGTGCGCGACGACACTGTGCGGCAACGCCATCTGGCGAGAGGCGAGATGTGCCTCGCGCACACGGCGATTGAAGTCGACGAGGATGTCACGGACCGCGTCCTCGTCGGCGATGTGGCGCAGCGACTCCGGAAAATCCTGTGCCTCCCGGCGCAACAGCAGGGGCGCGGGGAGCAACGCCGACGAGTCGAGGTTCTCCTCGCGGATCTTGCGCTTGACCCACCAGTCGGGATCATCGCTGTCGGTCAGATCCAACGGCTTCCCCGCGCCCGGCAGGTTGTCGAACTCGCCGCGTTCGGTGGCCTCGCGGATCATCCGCTCGACTCGCGACTCGAAACGCCTCATGCGATCAACTCCTCGCACGGAAGTGCCCTATCGACGACCAAGCGCCGGACCCGGTCGTCGATCATGACCGGGGCCGGCGCAGCGGTGTGTCCGATCGTCGGTCAGACGGTGAAGCCGAGGGCGCGGAGCTGTTCGCGACCGTCGTCGGTGATCTTGTCCGGACCCCACGGCGGCAGCCAGACCCAGTTGATCTCCATGTCGGTGCACAGACCGCTGGAGACCAGCGCACCGCGCGACTGATCCTCGATCACGTCGGTCAGCGGACAGGCCGCCGAGGTGAGGGTCATGTCGATCTTCGCGACCGCGTCGTCGGTCACCTCGATGCCGTAGACCAAGCCGAGGTCGACGACGTTGATCCCGAGTTCGGGGTCGACCACGTCGCGCATCGCCTCCTCGACGTCCTCGATGGCCGGCAGCGACGTCGCGGGCGCGGCGGGTGTCCCCGTCACGCCGGTGTCGGTGGCCGCGGTCGTCGGTGTGTCTGTGGTGGCTGTGTCGTCACTCATGCTGTCTCCGCTCGTGTCTCGTGGCTGTCCATCGTCTGCGCGAGTGCGTCCTTGAAGGCCATCCAGCCCAGGAGCGCGCATTTGACGCGTGCCGGGTATTTGCTCACCCCGGCGAAGGCGATCCCGTCGCCGATGACGTCCTCGTCGCCGGCGTCCTTGCCGCGGGAGGTCATCATCGCGTTGAACGACTCGACGGTGGCCAAGGCTTCCCCGACCGGCCGGCCGACGATGAGGTCGTGCAACACCGACGTCGACGCCTGCGAGATCGAGCATCCCTGCCCGTCGTAGGACACGTCGTCGATGCTCGAACCGTCGTCGGAGACCGCCACGCGCAGGGTGACCTCATCACCACAGGTCGGGTTGACGTGATGGACCTCGGCACCGAACGGTTCACGGAGTCCGCGCCCGTGTGGGTGTTTGTAGTGGTCCAGGATCACTTCCTGGTACATCTGTTCCATCCGCATGGCTCAGACCGTCCCGAAGAACTTCTGCGCCGTGACGATCGCGGCGGCGAGCGCATCGACCTCGGCGAACGTGTTGTACGCGGCGAACGACGCACGCGCGGTGGCGGCGACGCCGAAGCGCCGGTGCAGCGGCCACGTGCAGTGGTGACCCACCCGGATGGCCACGCCCTCGTCGTCGAGGATCTGACCGAGATCGTGGGCGTGGATGCCGTCGACGAGGAAGGCCACGGCGCCGCCGCGGTTCTCCGGGGTCGACGGCCCGATGATCCGCAGGCCCTCGATGTCGCCGAGATGCTCCAGCGCCCGCGCGGTCAGCGCATGCTCATGCGCGGCGACGGCGTCCATGCCGAGGTCGGTCAGGTAACGCACCGCGGCACCGAGTCCGACGACCTGCGAGGTCATCGGCACGCCCGCCTCGAACCGTTGCGGCGGCGGGGCGTAGGTCGACCCCTCCATGGTCACGGTCTCGATCATCGAGCCGCCGGTGATGAACGGCGGCAACGCATTCAGCAGATCGGACTTGCCGTACAGCGCTCCGACGCCACTGGGCCCGAACATCTTGTGCCCGGAGAAGGCGGCGAAGTCGACGTCGAGTGCACGGAAGTCGACCGGCATGTGCGGCACCGACTGGCAGGCGTCGAGCACGACGAGTGCGCCGACCGCCCGTGCGCGCGAGACCAGCTCGGCCACGTCGGCGACCGCCCCGGTCACATTCGATTGATGGGTGAACGAGACGACCTTCACCGACTCGTCGAGGGTCAGCGAATCCAGGTCGATCCGGCCCTCGTCGGTGACCCCGAACCAGCGGAGCGTCGCGCCCGTGCGGCCGCAGAGCTCCTGCCACGGAACGAGATTGGCGTGATGCTCCAGCTCGGTGATGACGACGGTGTCGCCGGGCCCGAGCGCCGAACCCCCGAGGACGTCCGCGGACCGCGGGTCGCCGAGGGTGTAGGTCACGAGGTTGAGTGCCTCGGTCGCGTTCTTGGTGAACACGAGCTCGTCGGCGGACGCCCCCACGAACGCCGCGATGACCTCCCGGGCGTCCTCATACGCATCGGTCGCCTCTTCGGCGAGCTGATGCGCGCCGCGATGCACCGCCGCGTTGTGGTGCGTGAGGAAGTACCGTTCGGCGTCGAGCACCTGGACCGGACGCTGCGAGGTCGCCCCGGAATCCAGGTACACCAGCGGCTTTCCGTCGCGCACGGTGCGCGAGAGGATCGGGAAGTCGGCGCGCAGCGAATCGACGTCCAGGGCGGTGGAAACCTCTGTCGAGAGTGTCACCTGGTACACCTCCTGTGCTGGTCGGCTCGGATCGGTCGGGCGGTCTCAGCCGGCCTTGGCAGCCGAGGTGAAACGCTCGTAACCCTTCTCCTCGAGCTCGTCGGCGAGTTCGGGACCGGCGGATTCGACGACGCGGCCGTTGACGAACACGTGCACGAACTCCGGCTTGATGTAGCGGAGGATGCGCGTGTAGTGCGTGATCAGCAGGATCCCGCCGTTGTCGCGCTCCTTGTAGCGATTCACGCCCTCGCTGACCACCCGCAGGGCGTCGACGTCGAGGCCGGAGTCGGTCTCGTCGAGGATCGCGATCCGCGGCTTGAGCAGATCGAGCTGGAGGATCTCGTGACGCTTCTTCTCACCGCCGGAGAAACCCTCGTTGACACTGCGCTCGGAGAACGACGGATCGATGTCGAGCGAGGTCATCGCCTCCTTGGTCTCCTTGACCCAGTGGCGCAGCTTCGGCGCCTCACCGCGCACGGCGGTGGCGGCGGTCCGCAGGAAGTTCGACATCGAGACGCCGGGCACCTCGACGGGGTACTGCATGGCGAGGAACAGTCCGGCGCGGGCCCGCTCGTCGACGCTCATCTCCAGGACGTCCTCACCGTCGAGGGTGATCGACCCCGAGGTCACCTCGTACTTGGGGTGACCGGCGATGGCGTAGGACAGCGTCGACTTGCCGGAACCGTTGGGGCCCATGATCGCGTGCGTCTCCCCCGACTTCACGGTCAGGTCGACACCCTTGAGGATGTGGATGGGCTCGGCGTCGGCGTCGGTCTGCGCGACATCGACGTGCAGGTCACGGATTTCCAGTGTGGTCATAGTCTCAGGATTCTTTCTCCGGGCTGGGAAGTTCGGATGGCGAGGGTGATCGGCGGTCAGGCGCCGGCGAGTTCGAGTTCCTGCTCGACCGCGGCCGAGAGACGCTCGCGCAGCTCGGGCACACCGATCTTGGCGATCACCTCGCCGAAGAAGCCGCGGATGACGAGGCGTCGGGCCTGGTCCTCGGGGATGCCGCGGGCCTGCAGGTAGAACAGTTGCTCGTCGTCGAAACGACCGGTGGCGCTGGCATGTCCGGCACCGACGATCTCGCCGGTCTCGATCTCGAGGTTCGGCACCGAGTCGGCACGCGCGTTGTCGGTGAGCACCAGGTTGCGGTTGAGCTCGAAGGTGTCGGTGCCCTCGGCCTCGGCGCGGATCAGCACGTCGCCGACCCACACGGTGTGGGCCTCACGGCTGCGATCGCCGGAGACGTCGCCCTGCAGCGCGCCCTTGTAGACGACGTTCGAGCGGCAGTGCGGCTGGCTGTGGTCGACGAGGAGTCGCTGCTCGAGATGCTGGCCGGCGTCGGCGAAGTACAGACCCCACATCTCGACGTCGCCACCGGGCGCGTCGTAGTGGACGATCGGCGACAGCCGAACCAGGTTGCCGCCGAAGCTGATCGCGAAGTGGCGGACCACGGAGTCACGGCCGGCACGCACGTGATGCGTCGCGACGTGGACGGCGTCGTCCTCCCAGTCGTGGATGTTCACGACGGTCAGTGCGGCACTGTCGCCGACGACGAATTCGACGTTCTCCGCGAACGTGCCGCTGCCCTTCTGATCGAGGACGACGACGGCGCGCGCGAACGCCTCGAGCCGGATCTGGGTGTGGCCGAAGGCGGTCTCGCCCTCGCCGGGACCGGTGACCGTGACGGTGACCGGCTCGGCGAGCTCGACCTCGCGGCCGACGGTCACCACGGTCGCCTGCGTGAACGACGAATACGCCTGCGCGGCAACACGGTCGAACGGCACGCCGCCCTCACCGAGCCGCTTGTCGTCGCGACCGACGGTCTCGACGGTCACACCCTCGACGGCCCCGGCAACCTCTACGCCGGCCTCGCCGGTCCGCTGCGCGGACCCGTCGTGCAACCCGCGGAGGCGACGGAACGGGGTGAACCGCCACGCCTCCTCGCGGGGACTCGGCACCTCGAAGGCGTCGACGTCGAACGAGGTGAACATCTCGCCCTTGTTGACGACGGGCGCCGCCGAGCCGGGAGTGGTCACGGGCAATGTGGGATCGGCCATCAGCCGACAGCTCCTTCCATCTGGAGCTCGATCAGGCGGTTGAGCTCGAGCGCGTATTCCATCGGGAGTTCCTTGGCGATCGGCTCGACGAAGCCGCGGACCACCATGGCCATCGCCTCGTCCTCGGTCAGACCGCGACTCATCAGGTAGAAGAGCTGATCGTCGCTGACCTTCGAGACGGTCGCCTCGTGGCCCATCGTCACGTCGTCCTCGCGGATGTCGACGTACGGGTAGGTGTCGCTGCGCGAGATGGTGTCCACCAGCAGCGCATCGCATTTCACCGTCGACCGGCTGCCGTGCGCGCCGTTGTTGATCTTGATCAGACCGCGGTACGACGCCCGGCCACCGCCACGGGCCACCGACTTGGAGACGATGTTGCTCGAGGTGTTCGGCGCGAGGTGGACCATCTTGGAACCGGTGTCCTGGTGCTGGCCCTCACCCGCGAACGCGACCGAGAGGACCTCGCCCTTGGCGTGCTCGCCGGTCAGCCAGACCGCCGGGTACTTCATGGTGACCTTGGAACCGATGTTGCCGTCGATCCACTCCATGGTCGCACCGGCCTCGGCCTTCGCGCGCTTGGTCACCAGGTTGTAGACGTTGTTCGACCAGTTCTGGATGGTCGTGTAGCGGCAGCGGCCGCCCTTCTTCACGATGATCTCGACGACCGCGGAGTGCAGCGAGTCCGTCTTGTAGATCGGCGCAGTACAGCCCTCGACGTAGTGCACATAGGCACCCTCGTCGACGATGATCAGCGTGCGCTCGAACTGGCCCATGTTCTCGGTGTTGATCCGGAAGTAGGCCTGCAGCGGGATGTCGACGTGGACACCCGGCGGCACGTAGATGAAGGACCCACCCGACCACACCGCGGTGTTGAGCGCGGAGAACTTGTTGTCGCCCGCGGGGATGACGGTCCCGAAGTACTGCTGGAAGATCTCCGGGTGCTCCTTGAGCGCGGTGTCGGTGTCGAGGAAGATCACGCCCTGCTTCTCGAGGTCCTCACGGATCGAGTGGTAGACGACCTCGGACTCGTACTGCGCCGCGACACCGGAGACGAGACGCTGCTTCTCCGCCTCGGGGATGCCGAGCTTGTCGTAGGTGTTCTTGATGTCCTCGGGCAGGTCGTCCCACGTGGCGGCCTGCTTCTCGCTGGAGCGCACGAAGTACTTGATGTTGTCGAAGTCGATGCCCTCGAGCCCCGCACCCCAACCGGGCATGGGCTTCTTGTCGAAGATCTTGAGGGCCTTGAGGCGCTGCTCGAGCATCCACTCGGGCTCACTTTTCTTCGCCGAGATGTCGGCGACGACCGCCGGGGACAGTCCGCGCTTGGCGCTCGCGCCCGCGACGTCGGAATCGGCCCAGCCGTAGCCGTACTTGCCGAGGGCGGCGATCGTCTCCTCCTGGGTGAGGGGCGCCGCTGGGGTCGGGGTGGCCGGATCGGTGACAGTCATCGCGTGGCCTTTCGGGTTGTCGTGGCGGTCGGTGTCTGGTTCGGGATGGCGCGGGGCGATACGGGCTGCGTATCGGGGTCCGCGACGGCCCCGGGTCGGTCTTCGGTGGTCCCACCCGGCGGTGGGTGGATCGGCACATGGGTGGTGCAGGCGCAGTCACCGTTGGCGATGGTCGCCAGACGCTGCACGTGCGTGCCGAGCAGTTCGGTGAAGACCGCGGTCTCCGCCTCACACAGCTCCGGGAACTCGGTGGCGACGTGCGCCACCGGGCAATGGTGCTGGCAGATCTGCATGCCGGTCCCGACCTGACGCGTGTTGGTCGAGTACCCCGCGCTGGTGAGCGCGTCGGCGATCTCGTCGACCGTGTCGGCAACGGTCACCGGGCCGGTGCTGGGACGGACGCCGGCGACGATGCGTTCGACGCGCTCGCGCGCGAACTCGGCGACCGCGTCGGTGCCGCCGAGATCACGCAGCTTACGCATCGCCGCACCGGCCAGGTCGTCGTAGGCGTGGCGCATCTTGCCGCGTCCGGAAGCGGTGAGCTGGAAGTACTTGGCGGGTCGGCCCCGGCCTCGCTGACCGAACCCCGGCGAGGCGACCTCGATGTCCCCGGCGCCGGTCAGGGCGTCGAGATGGCGACGGACGCCGGCCGCCGAGATGCCGAGGCGCTCGCCGATGTCGCCGGCGGTGAGCGGGCCGTCTTCGACGAGCAGGGTGATCACGGCCTCCCGGGTCTGACCGTCGTGGTGCGCGTCGACACCGCCGGTCACTCCGGCACCCGTACCAGCGGAGGGCACGGCGCCGGCACTGCCAGAAGGCAGCACAACATCGTTCCGCATGGTTTTCACAACACGAGTGTGACGTAATTACTTCCCTGCTGCCAGCAAGGGTGCCCTTATCGCAGGGGGTCGTGAGGCCACCACGCCCGGCGATTACAGTCGTCGTGTGCCCGAAACCACAGCTCCGCGCCGCGTGCCGGACTACTTCGGACTCGTCTGGACCCGGTTGGTCGCCCTGCTCGACTATCTCGGACTGCGCAAACAGCGCCCTGCCGCTGCCGGCGCCGAACCCGGCGACTACGGCAAGACCGTGGCCCGCCTACACGACGACGAGCGCGAGGTCGGCCCGCTCAACGCCGAGGAGACCCGCCGGCTCCGCCGGATCAAGCTCTTCGGCGCCACCGGCTCGGTACTGATCCTCATCGGCGCCCTCGGGACCGGTGCGGTACCCGTACTGCAGAACCCCGTTGCCGGGATGCGCGTCCTGTCGTTGCCGTCACGCATGTTCGGCACCGCCCTCGCGCTGTCCATCGGCGGCGCGATCACCCTGGTCGTCGCGTGGTTGTTGCTCGGCCGGTTCGCAGTCGGCCGGTTCAGCGTCGAGGTCCGCCACGGCCGGAGCCCGGAGCGCCGCATGAGCCGCCGCCAGGCCGACCGGACCCTCATGCTGTGGATCGCCCCGATCATCGTGGCGCCGCCGCTGCTGAGCAAGGACATCTACTCGTATCTCGCGCAGAGCGCCATCGCCTTCCGGGGCATGGATCCGTACTCGGTCAGTCCGGTCCGCGGACTCGGCGTGGACCACATCCTGACCAGGTCGGTGCCCAACCTCTGGCGTGACACCCCCGCGCCTTACGGCCCCTTCTTCCTGTGGATCGGCGAGGGCATCACCAAGGTCACCGGCGACAACATCACCGCCGCGATCTTCCTGCACCGTGTCGTCGCACTGATCGGCGTCGCGCTCATCGTCTGGGCACTCCCCCGCCTGGCCCGCCGCTGCGGGGTCTCGTCGGTGGCCGCACTCTGGCTGGGCGCGATGAACCCGCTGGTCATCCTGCATCTCGTCGGGGGCATCCACAACGAGGCCCTCATGCTCGGCCTGATGCTCGTAGGTCTCGAATTGAGTTTCCGCGCCATATACGGCGCCGAACGACTCCGCCGACCCGGGACCCTCGTCCCCACCCGAGCGGGCTGGTTGCTCATCGGCGGCGGTGCGGTGCTCGCGGCGTCGGCGATGATCAAGGTCACCTCGATGCTCGCCCTGGGCTTCGTCGGCATCGCCCTGGCCATGCGGTGGGGCGCCACCCTGCCCGTGCTCCGCCACACGCCGATCCGGGAATGGTGGGGGCGCTCCCGGTGGTCGGTGTACATGCTGAGCGCGTCGGCGGCCTTCTACGTGGTGGTCCTGGGCATCGTGATGATGGGAATCTCCCTCGGCACCGGGCTCGGCTTCGGCTGGACGGGCACGTTGTCGACGGGCGAGATCGTCCGCTCGTGGATGTCGATGCCGACCCTGTTGTCGGTGACCACCGGCCGGATCGGTGTCACCCTCGGCCTCGGTGAGCACACGCAGGCGATCCTCGAGGTGGCCCGGCCCATCGGCCAGCTCGTCGCCGCCCTGTTCATCGTCCGGTGGATGCTCGCCACGCTCGGCGGCCGGCTCCACCCACTCGGCGCACTCGGTGTGTCGATGGCCACAGTCGTGCTGTTCTTCCCGTTCGTGCAGGCCTGGTACCTCCTGTGGGCCGTGATCCCGCTGGCCGCGTGGGCCACCGGCGCCTGGTTCCGGATCTCCACCATCGCGGCGTCGGCGATCATCGCCATCGTGGTGATGCCCACGAGTTCCAACACGAGCGGAGTGGTTCTGGCACAAGGACTTCTGGCCGGTGTGATCATGGTCGCGGTTCTCACCGCCCTGTTCTTCGAGGACCGCGCGCCCCGTCGGCGACGCCGCCGCGGGCCCGTGTCGGACGACGACGAGGCGACGGCCGGGTCGGCGTCGGCACGACGATGAGCGCATGCGCCGTGTGCCCGGTCACCGCTTTTCGTCCCTGGGCTCCGAGCGCCTAGTCTGACCAGTGTGCGCAGCACGACCTCTCGGCAGATCAACGACGACGATCGGGTGAACGATCGTCGGCTCCGCGATCCCGGGTCAGCCGCCTCCGCCGGCACCCCGGCCGCCACTGCGGCGGCCGTCGAGGTCCGCGGTCTGGTCAAGCGCTTCGGTGATCGCACCGCGGTCGATCGGCTCGATCTCACCCTCGAACGCGGCGAGATCCTCGCCCTGCTCGGTCCCAACGGCGCGGGCAAGACCACGACCGTCGAGATCTGCGAGGGCTTCACCGCACCCGACGCCGGCAGCGTCCGCGTCCTGGGTCTCGATCCCATCGCCGACAACGACGCGCTCCGGCGCCGCATCGGCGTCATGCTGCAAGGCGGTGGCGCCTACCCGGGAGCCCGGGCCGAGGAGATGCTGCGCCTGGTGGCCGCGTATTCGGCCGATCCCATCGATCCCGATTTCCTGCTCGACGCACTCGGGCTGACCGAGGTGCGTCGAACGTCCTACCGACGTCTGTCCGGTGGCCAGCAGCAGCGCCTGGCCCTCGCCTGCGCGGTCGTCAGCCGCCCCGAACTGGTCTTCCTCGACGAACCGACCGCCGGACTCGATGCCCACGCCCGCCTCGTCGTGTGGGAACTCATCGACCGGCTCCGGGCCGACGGAGCATCCGTCCTGCTCACGACGCATCTGATGGACGAGGCCGAGGAACTCGCCGACCACGTCGCGATCATCGATCACGGCCACGTCGTCGCCGACGGGACACCCGCCGACCTCACCAGCACCGGCGCCGAGAACGAACTGCGCTTCACCGCACCACGTGGACTCGACCTGTCGATGCTGGTGCTGGCCCTGCCCGAGGACTACCACTGCACGGAGGCCACCCCCGGCTCGTATCTGGTCATCGGTCCGATGACGCCGCAGGTGCTGGCCACGGTGACCGCCTGGTGCGCCAAGATCAACGTCCTCGCGACCGATCTGCGCGTGGAGACCCGCAGCCTCGAAGACGTCTTCCTCGATCTCACCGGACGGACCCTTCGACCGTGACCTCATCCGCACCCACCGGGCTCCCCCGCCCCGCCGACCGTGCTGCCGGAACATTCCCCGACGGTCTGTTCCGCCCCGCTCCCCGGGCGGCGTCGCTGCCGGCGATGATCGCCGCGCAGAGCGGCCTCGAACTCAAGCTCCTGCTGCGCAACGGCGAGCAGTTGCTCCTCACGATGTTCATCCCGATCACGCTGCTCGTCGGTCTGTGCCTGCTGCCGATCGACACCGGGTTCGGCGACGGCCCCGCCGAGCGGGCGGCGCTGTTCGTCCCGGCGATCCTGACCGTCGCGGTGATGTCGACGGCGTTCACCGGACAGGCGATCGCCGTCGGGTTCGACCGTCGCTACGGCGCGCTGAAACGCCTCGGCGCGACGCCGATACCGCGCTGGGGCATCATCGCCGGCAAGTCGATCGCGGTCCTCGTGGTGGTCGCGCTGCAGTCGGTGATCCTCGGTGGGATCGGCGCCGCGTTCGGCTGGCGACCGAGCCCCGTCGGTCTGCTCATCGGTGCGGTGGTCCTCGCGGTCGGCACCGCGTGCTTCGCGGCTCTCGGGCTGCTGCTCGGCGGCACCTTGAAGGCCGAGGTCGTGCTGGCACTGGCGAACCTGCTGTGGTTCGCGTTCATCGGCCTCGGCAGTCTGGTCGTCGTCGACTCCAACATCCCCGACGCCGTGCACTGGATCGCGCGGTGCATCCCGTCGGGGGCATTGAGCGAGGCGCTCGAGATGGCCTCGGAGGGTTCGTTCGACGCCTTCGGGGTGGGCGTCTTGCTGGTGTGGGCCGCGGTGGCCGGCACCTTGGCGGTGAGGTGGTTCCGATTCCGATGACATCCGATACTTCGAACGCCCCGGCGACGGCCCGGTCGGGCGATCATGCCGCGGCCGCCGGCGACGGGCGCCGGCCGCTGTCCGGTCCGTGGCGGTTCGTCCCCGGCTTCGGCCGGCCGACCGCACGATTCGTGCATCGCTGGGCCATCGCCCTGCTCGTCTCGAACGTGGGCATCGTGGCCACCGGCGGCGCCGTGCGCGTGACCGCCTCGGGCCTCGGTTGCCCGACCTGGCCGCGGTGCACCGACGAGTCGTTCGTGCCGCACGGCGAACTGGGCATGCACGGCGCGATCGAGTTCGGCAACCGTCTGCTCACCTTCGTGCTGATCGTCATCGCCATCGCGACCTGGGTCGCCGTCCTGCGGTCGGCCGGAGCGGCGCGCCGGGACAAGTGGCTGGTCACCCTCATCGCGCTCGGTATCCCGTTCCAGGGGGTGATCGGCGGGATCACGGTCCTGACCCAGCTCAACCCGTGGGTCGTCGCGCTGCATTTCCTGCTGTCCATGGCGTTGGTCTCCGCATCCACCGTGCTCGTCTACCGGATGCGTCCGTATCCGACGCCCACCGCGCCCGATGCCGACGCCCCCTCGACCGCCACGCGCCGGCTCGGCATCTACCTCGCCTGGCTGGTCTATCTCGTCACCTGGGGCACGATCTACCTCGGCACGGTCGTGACCGGTTCCGGCCCGCATGCCGGCGATGTGGACGCCCCGCGGAACGGTCTCGACCCCGGCAACGCGACCCAACTGCACGCCGACGCCGTCTTCACCCTCGTCGGGCTCGCGATCGCGGCCCTCGTCTACGCGCGGGTGTTCGCTCGGCCGCAACAGCGCTCGGCAGTGGTGTTCATGCTGCTCCTGCTGCTTCAAGGCCTGATCGGGTTCGTGCAGTTCGCCACGGATCTGCCCATCGCCCTGGTCATCGCGCACATGTTCGGCAGTGCGGTCCTGCTCATCGGCGCCACCTGGCAGCTCCTGATCGCGCGGAACCCGGTCGCCAAGGAATCGGCCACGAAAAAGGCAGACCCGCTGCGCGAGCCTGCCTGATCGAGCTCCGGCCTCAGAGGATGGCGCGGTTGCGCGCACGGGGGAAGCGCTTCTGCCGCGCGACCCAACCCGCCATCTTGCGGTAGTGCGACGTCGACACCGTGGTCTCCGAGGTCAGGTCACGGTCCCACTCGGCGATCTCGAGACCGTCGACGGCGTCGACCACGGCCTGCGCGGTCGCGAGATCGGGCACGACCCGGTCCCCGAGGATGCCGTTGGCGTCGCCGACGAGCGTGATCCGCACACCGGCGTCCCCGATCGCCTGGAGAACGACCTTCGCGCTGCCACCTTCGCGCTGGACGAACTTGCGTACCGAGGCAACGACCTCGGTGGGTGCCTCGACCTTCTGCTGCGTGCCCGACTTCTCGCCGTCGGTGGTGTTCGTCATGGGGGTCAGCATACCGGGGCGATCCCGGCGTGTAGAACGGTGTCGTGCGAGCTATCCAGGTGACCCGCCACGGCGGACCCGACGTCCTGACCTTCGGCAGTGTCGACGATCCCATCCCGGCCGCCGACGAGGTGATCGTCCGGACCGCAGCGGTGGGCGTGAACTTCATCGACACCTATCTGCGCCGGGGCCTGTACCCCTCCACACCGCCCTACATCCCCGGTACCGAGGGCGCGGGCGTCGTCGTCGCGACCGGCTCGGATGTGACGTCGCTGCAGGAAGGTCAGCGGGTGGCGTGGTGTGCGGCCCCCGGTTCGTATGCGGAGCTTGTCGCGGTCCCGGCCTCGAAGGCGGTCTCGGTACCCGACGCGGTCGACGACGCGGTGGCCGGGTCGTCGCTTCTCCGCGGTCTCACCGCGCACTATCTCCTCGACGGGAGTGCTCATCCCCAAGCCGGCAACACGATCCTGGTGCACGCCGGTGGCGGTGGTGTCGGCCTGATCCTCACCCAGCTCGCCAAGCGCCGCGGACTGACGGTCATCACGACGGTCTCGTCCGATGAGAAGGAGGAACTCTCGCGCGCCGCCGGGGCGGATCACGTCCTGCGCTACGGGGAGGACCTGAGTTCCCGCGTCCGTGACCTCACCGACGGACGCGGCGTGCCGGTGGTCTACGACGGCGTCGGCGCGGACACCTTCGAGCAGTCGCTGGCGTCGACCGCGGTCCGGGGGATCATCGTGCTCTTCGGGGCGGCGAGCGGGCCGGTTCCGCCGTTCGACCTCCAGCGTCTCAACGCCGCGGGGTCGCTGTCGGTGACGCGGCCGACACTGGCGCACTTCACCGACACCGCCGAGGAACTGAACCGCCGGGCCGGTGAGTACTTCGAGGCGATCGTCGACGGCAGTGTCGAGGTGCGCGTCGGCCAGCGTTACCGATTGGCCGATGCAGCTGCCGCACACACCGACCTGGAGGCACGTGTCACCACGGGTTCGACGGTGCTGTTGCCGGCCGGGACGTGAGCCGCGCTCAGAAGTAGGACGAGATGGTCTGCAGTCCGACGACCGCGTCGATCGCGAGTCCGCAGAACACGATGGCGAGATACTCGTTGGACTGCAGGAACACCTTCAGCGGTGCCACCTCCGCGCCGCGCTTGGTGTCGCGGTACAGCTTGGTCACACGCTCCAGGAACCAGCCGCCGGCGGTCAGCGCGATCACGGTGTAGATCCAGCTCGTGGCCGGGATCAGCAGCAGTGAGGTCACCACGGTGAGAACCGTGTAGATCAGCATCTGGCGGGTGACGCGTTCCTCGGTCGCGATGACCGGGAGCATCGGCACACCGGCCGCCTTGTAGTCCTCCTTGTAGCGCATCGCCAGCGCCCAGGTGTGCGGCGGCGTCCAGAAGAAGATGACCGCGAAGAGGACGATCGGCTGCCAGCTCAGCGACCCGGTGACCGCGGCCCATCCCACAAGGGTGGGCATACAGCCCGCGGCGCCGCCCCAGACCACGTTCTGCCAGGTCCGACGCTTGAGGATCAGCGTGTAGACGCCGACGTAGAACAGGATCGTCGCCGAGACCAGCAGCGCCGAGAGGAGGTTGGCGGCGAAGTACAGGACCGCGAAGGACGCCGCCCACAACGCGAGACCGAAGATGAGCGCGCTCCGCGGCGCGACCGCGCGGCGGGCCAGCGGACGCCGGGCCGTGCGCTTCATCTTCTTGTCGATGTCGGCGTCGGCCACCATATTGAGGGTGTTGGCGCTGCCGGCGCCGAGCCAGCCACCGATGAGGGTGAAGGCGATGACCGCGATGTCGACGTGGCCGCGGTCGGCCTGCAGCATCACCGGGATCGTGGCGACGAGAAGCAACTCGATGACACGCGGCTTGGTCAGCGCGATGTAGGCGAGCACCGTCGCACGCACACGCCCGGCCCACGATTGATCGGCCGGCGCGACCGTTTCGGTCGATACCTGCGGATTCGATGCGGTGTCGGTCGAGTGAGATGCGGCGGAACTGTTCCCGCTCACACGCTCCCCTATCCTCACGAACACTCCTCGTCCGCCCGCACAGACGCCCGCGGGCTACTACGGAGCATGGTAGACGTTTGCCTCTGCGAACCGTGAATCGAGGCATGGCACCGCCATGCGCGAGCTCTCGACCGGCGATGACGCCAGAACTCGCCGGTAACCATCGGTCGGCGCGCAACGCGTGGCCGGCGCCGATTACTCTGGACGCGTACGCGCCGACGATCGTCGGTGGCCGACACCGGTCAGCGCCGATACCGATCAACGCCTACACCGATCACGCCGGTACCGGTCGCCCTGGTACCCATCGCCCCTTCTACGACCTCCGACCGAGTACGAATCGCACCGAGCAGGCACAGGAGACCTTCAACATCGTGGCCGACACAGACGAGATCCGCGCTTTGACCACCCCCGCCACCCGGATGACTGGACCGACCTGGACACCCGCGCCGTCGACACGGCCCGGATCCTGGCGGCCGACGCAGTGCAGAAGTGCGGAAGCGGACACCCCGGTACCGCGATGAGCCTTGCTCCGCTCGCCTACACCTTGTTCCAGCGAGTCATGCGTCACGACCCGACCGACACCGACTGGGCCGGGCGCGACCGCTTCGTCCTCTCGTGCGGACACTCGAGCCTGACGCTCTACATCCAGCTCTACCTCGGCGGGTTCGGTCTCGAGCTGTCCGACATCGAGGCGCTGCGGACCTGGGACTCCCTCACGCCGGGCCACCCCGAGTTCCGCCACACCCGCGGCGTCGAGATCACCACCGGCCCGCTGGGTCAGGGTCTGGCCTCGTCGGTCGGCATGGCAATGGCCGCCCGACGCGAACGCGGCCTGTTCGACCCCGACGCGGCGCCCGGACAGAGCCCGTTCGACCACTACATCTACGTCGTCGCCTCCGACGGCGACATCGAAGAGGGCGTGACGTCGGAGGCCAGCTCGCTGGCCGGCACCCAGCAGCTCGGCAACCTGATCGTGTTCTACGACCAGAACCAGATCTCGATCGAGGACGACACCGACATCGCGCTGTCGGAGGATGTCGCGAAGCGCTACGAGGCGTACGGCTGGCACGTGCAGACCGTGGAGGGCGGCGAGGACATCGTCGCCATCGAGGCGGCGATCGAGGCGGCCCAACAGGTCATCGACCGGCCGTCGATCATCTGCCTGCGCACCATCATCGGCTACCCCGCCCCCAACATGATGAACACCGGCATGGCCCACGGCGCGGCGCTCGGCGAAGACGAGGTCGCGGCGACGAAGAAGGTCCTCGGTTTCGACCCGGAGAAGAACTTCGAGGTCACCGACGAGGTGATCGGCCACACCCGCAAGCTCATCGACCGCGGTGCCGAGGAGCGCACGGCGTGGACGTCGTCGTTCGATGCCTGGGCGGAGAAGAACCCCGACGCCAAGAAGCTGTTCGAACGGCTCACCGCCCACGAACTGCCCGAGGGCTGGACCGACGTGCTGCCCAGCTGGAACGTCGGCGACAAAGATGTCGCGACCCGCAGCGCATCGGGCAAGGTGCTCGGCGCGCTCGCGCCCGTGCTGCCCGAGCTGTGGGGCGGTTCGGCCGACCTGGCCGGCTCCAACAACACCACCATGGACGGCGAGCCGTCGTTCGGACCGACCTCGATCAGCACCAAGAAGTGGTCGGCCAACCCCTACGGCCGCACCCTGCACTTCGGTGTCCGTGAGCACGCCATGGGATCGATCCTGTCGGGCATCGCGCTGCACGGGCCGACCCGCGCCTACGGCGGTACGTTCCTGCAGTTCGCCGACTACATGCGTCCCGCGGTCCGCCTCGCGGCGCTGATGGAGATCGATCCGATCTACGTCTGGACCCACGACTCGATCGGTCTGGGTGAGGACGGCCCGACCCATCAGCCGATCGAGCACCTGGCCGCGCTGCGCGCGATCCCGAACCTCGACGTCGTCCGGCCGGCCGACGCCAACGAGACCGCGTACGCCTGGCAGCACCTGCTCACCCGCCGGAACCATCCGGTCGGCCTGGCGCTCACCCGCCAGAACATCCCGATCCTGGAGGGCACCTCGGCGCAGGGCGTCGCCAACGGCGGATACGTCCTGAGCGACTCCGAGGGTGACCCTCACGTCGTGCTCATCGGCACCGGCTCCGAGGTGTACCTGGCCGTCGACGCACAGAAAGCACTGGCGGAGAAGGGAATCAAGGCCCGCGTCGTCTCGATGCCCTGTGTCGAGTGGTTCGACGAGCAACCGCAGGGGTACCGCGACCACGTGCTGCCGCCGTCGGTTCCGCGCGTCGCCGTCGAAGCCGGCATCGCCATGCCGTGGTACCGCATCGTCGGCGCCGGTGGCGAGATCGTCTCGATCGAGCACTTCGGGGCCTCCGCCGACTACAAGGTGCTGTTCACCAAGTTCGGCATCACCGCCGAGGCCGTGACCGCGGCCGCCGAGCGCGCCGTCGCCGGCTGAGCGACCACAACCCACAAGGAGAGAATCGTGACCCAGAACGAGAAGCTCGCCGAACTGTCCGCCGCCGGAGTGTCGGTGTGGCTGGACGACCTGTCCCGGGACCTGATCAGCTCAGGGGACCTCGCCGAACTCATCAGCACCAAGTCGGTCGTCGGGGTGACCACCAACCCGTCGATCTTCCAGGCCGCGCTGTCGTCGGGCCATGCCTACGACGACCAGGTCAACGAGCTGGCCGCACGGGGCGCCGACGTCGACGCCACCATCCGGACGGTCACCACCGACGACGTGCGCAACGCCTGTGACGTGCTCGCCTCGACCTTCGAGTCGACCGACGGCGTCGACGGACGCGTGTCGATCGAGGTCGATCCGCGCCTCGCCCATGACACCGACGCCACGGTGGCACAGGCCGTGGAGCTGTGGAAGATCGTCGACCGGCCGAACCTGCTCATCAAGATCCCGGCCACCGAGGCCGGGCTCCCCGCGATCAGCAAGGTCATCGCCGAGGGCATCAGCGTGAACGTGACGCTGATCTTCTCGGTCGAGCGCTACGAGAAGGTCATCGCCGCCTACCTCGACGGCCTCGACGCCGCCGCCCAGGCCGGCCACGACCTCTCCCGGATCCACTCCGTCGCCTCGTTCTTCGTGTCGCGGGTGGACACCGAGATCGACAAGCGACTCGACGCCATCGGCACCCCGGAGGCCACCGACCTGAAGGGCAAGGCGGCACTGGCCAACGCGCGCCTCGCATACTCGGCGTACCAGCAGGTCTTCGAGGTCGAATCCCGCTTCCCCGACCTGCTCGCCAAGGGCGCCCGCCCGCAGCGCGCCCTGTGGGCGTCGACCGGTGTGAAGAACCCCGACTACCCGGACACCCTCTACGTGAGCGAGCTCGTCGCACCCAACACGGTCAACACGATGCCGGGCAAGACGATGGACGCCTTCGCCGACCACGGCTGGGTCAACACCGAGTCGATCATCGGTCTCGCCGCCGAGTCGCAGGAGATCTTCGACAAGCTCGTCGCGGTGGGCGTCGACCTGTCCGACGTCTTCCTGGTCCTGGAGAACGAGGGCGTCAGCAAGTTCGAGGACGCGTGGAACGATCTGCTCAGCGCGACCGCCGAGCAACTGTCCGCGGCGAACAAGGGCTGACCCCAGGTGGCGGGAGGCGAGGAGTCAACCGGGACCGGTTCGTGGACCAATCCGCTCCGTGACCCGCAGGACAAACGGCTGCCGCGCATCGCGGGACCGTGCAGCCTGGTCATCTTCGGGGTCACCGGCGACCTCGCCCGCAAGAAGTTGATGCCGGCGGTCTACGACCTCGCCAACCGCGGCCTCCTGCCACCGTCGTTCGCCCTCGTCGGCTTCGCCCGGCGTGACTGGACCGACGAGGACTTCGGCGCCATCGTCCACGACGCCGTCCGTGAACACGCACGGACCGGATTTCGCGAAGAGGTGTGGGAACGCCTCGCCGAGGGATTCCGGTTCGTGCAGGGCGCATTCGACGACGACGCCGCCTTCGACAGGCTGCGCGACACGCTCAAGTCGCTCGATGTCGAACGCGGGACCGACGGCAATCACGCGTTCTACCTGTCGATACCGCCGGGGGCTTTCCCGACGGTCTGCGAGCAGCTCGAGCGCAGCGGTCTCGCCACGCCGACGGGCGACAGCTGGCGACGGGTGGTGATCGAGAAGCCGTTCGGTCACGATCTCGAGTCCGCACGCGAACTCAACGCGATCGTCAACAACGTCTTCCCCGAGTCGTCGGTGTTCCGCATCGACCACTATCTGGGCAAGGAGACCGTCCAGAACATCCTGGCCCTGCGGTTCGCCAATCAGTTGTTCGATCCGCTGTGGAGTTCGCATTACGTCGACCACGTCCAGATCACCATGGCCGAGGACATCGGTCTCGGCGGCCGGGCGGGCTACTACGACGGGATCGGCGCGGCACGCGACGTCATCCAGAACCACCTGCTGCAGCTCATGGCCCTGGTCGCGATGGAGGAGCCGATCTCCTTCGAGCCCAAGCAATTACAGGCCGAGAAGATCAAGGTCCTCGCCGCGACGCGCAACGTCCTGCCGATCGACGAGAACACCGCCCGCGGTCAGTACGGACCCGGATGGCAGGGCAGCGAGAAGGTGCCGGGCCTCAAAGAAGAGGAGGGCTTCGCGAAGGACTCGAAGACCGAGACCTTCGCCGCCATCGCCCTCGAGGTCGACTCCCGTCGCTGGGCAGGGGTCCCGTTCTATCTGCGCACCGGAAAGCGCCTGGGCCGTCGCGTCACCGAGATCGCACTCGTCTTCAAGCGCGCTCCGCACCTGCCGTTCGACCAGACCATGACCGAGGAACTGAGCCAGAACGCGCTCGTGATCCGGATCCAGCCGGACGAGGGCATCACCCTCCGATTCGGGTCGAAGGTCCCCGGGTCGAGCATGGAGGTCCGGGACGTCAACATGGACTTCAGCTACGGCACCGCCTTCACCGAGGCCTCGCCGGAGGCGTACGAGCGTCTTATCCTCGACGTCCTGCTGGGTGAACCCTCGCTGTTCCCCGTCAACGAGGAAGTCGAATTGTCCTGGCGCATCCTCGATCCGGTGCTCGACCATTGGTCCGAGTCGGGGTCGCCCGACACCTACGAGTCCGGGACGTGGGGGCCGCGTTCGGCCGAGGAGATGATGGCCCGCACCGGTCGCGCGTGGCGCCGGCCGTGACGAGACGTCCGTACGCCCGCACCGTCCGATCCGTTCAGGAGGCCTCCCGATGATCGTCGAACTGCCCGACACGTCGACCGGAAAGGTCGCCAAGAAGATCATCGAGGTGCGCGCCGCGGGCGGCGCGCTGAGTCTGGGTCGCGTACTCACCCTGGTCGTGTGCGTCGAACTGGGTGAGCCGATGGAAGGGGCCATCGAGGCGGCGGTCGGCGCGAGCCGCGAGCACCCGAGCCGCGTCATCGTCGTGTATCGCGGTGTGCGCGAAGGCGACTCACGGCTCGATGCGCAGATCCGCGTGGGCGGCGATGCCGGCGCCTCCGAGGTGGTCGTGCTGTCGCTGCAGGGCGAACTCGCCGACCATCCGGACAGCGTGGTGACCCCCTTCCTCCTCCCCGACACCCCGGTCGTCACGTGGTGGCCGGGCAAGGGTCCACGACGCCCCGCCGACGATCCGCTCGGCAAACTCGGGCACCGGCGCATCGTCGACGCGAGCAAGGCGGGCGACTCGCTCGCGGTGCTGGCGCAGCGCCTCGAGACCTACTCCCCCGGCGACACCGACCTCGCCTGGACCCACATCACCCACTGGCGCGCGATCCTCGCGTCCGCGGTCGACCGACCGCCGCACACCCCGATCACCGAGGTCGTGGTCACCGGGTCCCAGAACTCGCCCTCGGTGGACCTGATCGCCGGCTGGCTGCGGTCCACCCTGAACGTCCCGACGCGACGCCGCCGCGGCAGTTTCGAGATCCGACTCCACCGCGACGAGGGTCCGACCATCCTCGCCGTCGACGAGGAGAACAACGCCGTGCTGACGATGCCCGGCAAACCCGATGGACGCGTCGCCATGGGCCGGCGTGAACTTCCCGCGTGTATCGCGGAGGAGCTACGACGACTCGACACCGACGAGGTGTACATCGAAGCACTCAAGGGTGTGCCCGAGGTCGAGTTCACAGATGACACCGAAGGAGTTGCCGCCCGATGACCACCGAGACCCTCGTCTTCGACTCCAAGCAGGAACTCGTCGAGACCGCCGCGACCCGGTTCGTGGACCTCGTGACCCGGGCCCAAGCCGAACGCGGCGTCGCGAGTGTGGTGCTGACCGGCGGCAGCAACGGGATCGGCCTCCTGTCGGCGCT
This sequence comes from Gordonia hongkongensis, assembly GCF_023078355.1. NCBI lineage: Bacteria > Bacillati > Actinomycetota > Actinomycetes > Mycobacteriales > Gordoniaceae > Gordonia > Gordonia hongkongensis. The sequence continues at coordinate 2,559,387 of NZ_CP095552.1, read as the reverse complement.
CGCCGCCGACAGCGGCACCATCGACTGGTCCAAGGTCGACATCTACTGGGGCGACGACCGTTTCGTCCCCGCCGACGATCCGGAACGCAATTCGGGTCAGGCGCGCGAGGCGCTGCTCGACACCGTGCCCGTCGACCCGTCGCGGGTGTTCCCGATGGCGCCGTCGGACGGACCGCTCGGCGACGACATCGAGGCCGCCGCCGCGGATTACGCCGCCATTCTCGCCGGCCGGTCGAGCGACGGCGTGGCGCCGGAGTTCGATCTCCATCTGCTCGGCATGGGCGGTGAGGGACACATCAACTCGTTGTTCCCGCACACTGCGGCCACCGCGGAGACCACGAAGTCGGTGGTCGCCGTCGAGGATTCGCCGAAGCCGCCGCCGCGCCGGATCACCCTGACCCTGCCCGTCGTCAACCGTTCCCGGCAGGTGTGGTTCCTGGTCGCCGGCGCCGACAAGGCCGAGGCGGTCGGTGCCGCACACGGTGGCGCGGACCCGGCCGACTGGCCCGCTGCCGGGGCGCGCGGCACCGAGGAAACCATCTGGTTCCTCGACGACGCGGCCGCCGCCGACATCCGGTGACCGTCCGCTAGCCCGAGTTCCGCAGCGCGGTGGCGAGGCCGTTCATGGTGAGCTGGATCCCGCGCCGCACGATCGGGGTGTCCTCCCCCGCGCGGAAGCGCCGCAGCAGCTCGACCTGCAGCAGGTTGAGCGGCTCGAGATACGGGAAGCGGTTGTAGACCGACCGCTTCAGCGCGGCGTTGTCGTGGAGAAGGTCGTCGGTGCCGGTGATCTTCGCGCACATCGCGATCGTCCGCTCGTGTTCGTCGACGATCATGCCGAACACCCGCTCGCGCAGCTCCTCGTCGGGCACCAGCTGTGCGTACCGGTGGGCCAGGCCCATGTCCGACTTCGCCAGTACCTGAGCCATGTTCGACATCACGGTGCGGAAGAACGGCCACTTGGCGTAGTACCGCCGCAACGTCTCCAACCGCTCCGGATCGTCCCCGACCCATTCCTCGAACGCCGAGCCCGTGCCGTACCAGCCGGGCAGCATCACGCGCGACTGCGTCCACGAGAGCACCCACGGGATCGCCCGCAGATCGGAGATCTTCTCGGTCTGCTTGCGCGACGCCGGCCGGCTGCCGATGTTGAGGGCACCGATCTCCGACAGGGGCGTCGAGGTGGTGAAGTACTCGACGAATCCCGGGGTCTCGTGGACCAGCCGGCTGTACGCGGCTCGCGCCTTCGCCGCGATGTCGTCCATGATTTCGTAGGCCGAATCGGATTCGTCGCCGAGGCCTTCGGTGTCCAGGAGCGAGGACTCGATGGTCGCGGCGAGCAGCGTCTCCAGGTTGCGCCGCGCCGTGACCGGTTCGGCGTACTTCGCGGCGATGATCTCGCCCTGCTCGGTGATGCGCAGCGAGCCCTGAACCGCGCCGGGCGGCTGGGCCAGGATGGCGTCGTAACTGGGACCACCGCCGCGCCCGACGGTCCCGCCGCGCCCATGGAACAGACGCAACCTGATGCCCGACCGCGACGCCACGTCGACCAGATCGAGCTCGGCGCGGTAGAGCGCCCAGTTCGCGGCCATGTAGCCGCCGTCCTTGTTCGAGTCCGAGTAGCCGAGCATGATCTCCTGAATCCCGTTCTGGGACTCGACCATCGCCCGATAGAACGGGACGTCGAGAACGGCGAGGAGGGTCGCTGCGCCCTGCTGGAGATCCTCGATCGTCTCGAACAGCGGAACCACGCGGACCGTACAGCGTGGCGTTCCGTCATTCGGATCGTAGAGGCCTGCCTCCTTGAGCAGGATCAGCGCCTCGAGCATGTCACTGACCGAGGTGCACATGCTGATCACGTAGTTGGGCACGGCCGCGGGGCCGAAGGTCGCGACCGCCCTGGCGGCGGCCCGGACGATTCCGAGTTCCTTGGTGGCCAGCTCGCTCAGCTCGGCGTCGGGACTGGTCAGCGGTCGGCGCGCACGCAGTTCCGCGGAGAGGATCTCGACGCGCTCGGACTCGTCGAGCGACGCATAGTCCGGATGCACACCCGCCCACGCGAGCAGCTCGGCGACCACTTCCTCGTGCATGTCGGAGTTCTGCCGCATGTCCAGTCCGGACAGGTGGAACCCGAAGGTGCGCACGGCTTCTCGCAGAGCGAGCAACCGGTCGTCGGCGATCGTGTCGTCGTTGTTCGCGCGCAGCGCGCCGTCGATCACATCGAGGTCGGCGAGGAGTTCGGCGGCGTCGCCGTACGGCTGTTTCCCGTCGATGAGGAAGAGGTCGCTCGAGGTGAGGAAGTCGTCGTCGAACATCTCCCGGGCGGTCGCCACCAGACGGGACCGGATGGAGCGCAGGGCGAGCCGGAAGGGTTCGTCGGCCCCCGGGTCGTCGGCGTCGGCCCCGGCGAGGTCGAACAGGGTGTCGCTGGCGTCGATGAGCCGGGCCGACATGCTGAGTTCCTGTGCGAGACTCTCGAGTTCGGCCAGGTGGTGTCCGACGGCGGTCTGCGCGGCGAGCGTGGTGGCCAGGGTCACCACCTCGGAGTTCACGAACGGATTGCCGTCGCGGTCGCCGCCGATCCACGACCCCATCCGGATCATCGGTTCGTCGGCGAGTCCGGCGTCGGGGTACGTCGAGCGCAGCGCGGTGCGTACCGCGGTGTTGATGGCGGGCACGACCTCGAAGAACGAGGCGTCGTAATAGCGGAGCCCGGAACGGATCTCGTCCTGGATGGTGAGACGTTCGAGCCGGATGAGGGCGGTCTGCCAGAGCGTCAGGATCTGCCGCCGGATCGACTCGGTGACCGCCGCGTCCTCGTCCGGCATCAGTTCGGTCCGGCCGCGGAACCGCATCAGCTCGGTGATGCGGTTCTGGGCCTCGAAGACGGTGCGTCGGCGGGTCTCGGTGGGGTGAGCGGTGATGACCGGCACCACGGCGGCATCGGCCAGCGCCCGGCCGACCTCGTCGTCGCCGAGTCCCGCCTCGGCGAGCTTGCGGTAGGTGGCGGCGAGGCTGCTGTCCTGGGGCGGGTCTCCGGCCCGGACGTGGATGGCGCGGCGCCGCTCACGGTGGATGTCCTCGGCCAGGTTCGCCAGCAGGGCGAAGTGGCTGAACGCGCGGATGACCGGGACCGCGGTGGAGATGTCCAGATCGACGAACATGTCGGCGAGTTCGGTGCGGTCGATCTCGTTGCGGCGCACCCGGAATGCGGCCACGCGGGCGGCTTCGACGAGATCGAAGACGTCGCTGCCGGAGTGCTCGCGGACGACGTCACCCAGGATCCCGCCGAGAAGGCGGATGTCCTCCCGTAGGGGTTCGGTGAGTGCTCGGCCCTCGTCGTCGACGACGATGTGGTCGACGATGGAGATCGATGGGCGCCAGTCCGGGACTCCCCGCGCGGGGACGGTTTCACTCATGCCGTCAAGTATCCCGGCAACTCACGGGCGCGGCATCCCGAGGCGCGTACGGTGGCTAGCCGGACAGTTTGATGTCGACGCCCACGCCGACGATGAAGATCACCCAGATGAGCCCGACGAAGATCGTCAACCGGTCCAGGTTGCGTTCGACGACGCTCGAGCCCGAGAGGCTGGACTGGACACCGCCGCCGAACAGCGACGACAGACCGCCACCCTTGCCGCGGTGCAGCAGGATGAGCACGATCAGCAACACGCTGGTCACGATCAATCCGATGTCGAGTGCACCTTGCACAGTCACGAGTCGCAACGCCCTTCCGTAAAGCCCCTACATACAGCTGTGGCAGGTCAACCCCCGAAAAGAGGCCAACCTGCCACAGTGTACGCGTGGGTGCGACCCGTCAGGGCAAGGGGCCACCCGCGGCGATCGCCGACAGCGTCGCGAACTCGTCGGACTTCAGCGATGCGCCGCCGACCAGGGCGCCGTCGACGTCGGGACGTCCGACGATGTCGCCGACGTTCTTGGCGTTGACCGATCCGCCGTAGAGGATCCGCACCGATGCCGCGGTCTCGGCGTCGGCGATCTCGACCAGCGCCTCACGGATCGCCTTGCACACCTCCTGGGCGTCGTCCGCACTCGCCACCCGGCCGGTGCCGATCGCCCAGACCGGCTCGTACGCGATGACGGTCTGAGCGATCTCGGCCGCGGACAGACCGGCGAGCGATCCCTTGAGCTGCGCCACGTTGTAGGCCACGTGGTCGCCGGCCTCGCGGACGTCGAGCCCCTCACCGATGCACACGATCGGGGTGAGTTCGTGCTTGAGCGCGGCCTTGGTCTTGGCCAGCACGACCTCATCGGTCTCGTTGTGCAGGGTGCGCCGCTCGGAGTGCCCGACCACCACGAAGGTGCAGCCGAGCTTCGCGAGGAACGCACCGCTGATCTCGCCGGTGTAGGCGCCCGAGTCGTGCGCCGACAGGTCTTGCGCACCGTAGGTGAGCAGGAGCTTGTCGCCGTCGACGACCGTCTGCACGCTGCGGATGTCGGTGAACGGCGGGATGACCGTCACATCGACCTTGTCGAAGTACTTCGCCGGGAGGGCGAAGGCGATCTTCTGAACCAGCGCGATGGCCTCGAGGTGGTTCAGATTCATCTTCCAGTTGCCCGCGATGAGCGGTTTACGAGTTGCCATGGATCAGCTCTCCAGAACCTTCAGTCCGGGGAGTTCCTTGCCCTCGAGGTACTCCAGCGATGCGCCACCTCCGGTGGAGATGTGCGAGAAATCGGAGTCGGGCAGACCCAGAGTGCGGACCGCGGCCGCCGAGTCGCCGCCGCCGACCACGGTGAACGCGCCGTTGCCGGTCGCGCCCGCGATGACCTCGGCGACACCGCGGGTGCCCGCCGAGAACTTCTCGAACTCGAACACGCCCGACGGACCGTTCCAGAAGATGGTCTTGGCACCCGAGAGGACCGCGGCGAATCGCTTCACCGACTCCGGTCCGATGTCGAGCCCCATCCAGCCGTCGGGAATGGCGTCGGACGCCACCGTGTCCGACTCGGCGTCCGCGGCGAACTTGTCGGCCACCACGACGTCGACGGGCAGGTGGATCACGTCGCCGAACCGCTCCAGCAGGCTCTTGCAGACGTCGATCTGATCTTCCTGCAGCAGCGAGGAGCCCACCGAATGCCCTTGTGCGGCAAGGAAGGTGAACGCCATACCGCCGCCGATGACCAGCGTGTCGACCTTGGGTGCCAACGCCTCGATGACGCCGAGCTTGTCCGAGACCTTCGACCCGCCGAGGACGACCGCGTAGGGACGCGTCACCTCTTCGGTGAGCTTGGACAGCACGTCGACCTCGGCCGCCACCAGCTCGCCCGCGTAGTGCGGGAGCAGCTTGGCGACGTCGTAGACCGAGGCCTGCTTGCGATGCACCACTCCGAAGCCGTCGGAGACGAACGCGCCGTCGTCGCCGACGAGCTCGACCAGCGCCTTGGCGAGCGCCTCGCGCTCGGCGTCGTCCTTGGCGGTCTCCCGCGGATCGAAGCGGATGTTCTCCAGCAGCAGGACGTCGCCGTCGGTGAGTCCTTCCGCGCGGGCCAGCGCGTCGGTGCCGACAACGTCACCGGCGAGCTGCACGTTGCGGCCGAGTTCCTCACCGAGGCGGGCGGCCACCGGTGCCAGCGAGAACTTCGGATCCGGCTCGCCCTTCGGACGACCCAGGTGCGCGGTGATGATCACCTTGGCACCGGCGTCGATGAGCGCGTTGAGCGTCGGCAGGGACGCGAGGATGCGACCCGGATCGGTGATCGTCGACCCGTCGAGCGGGACGTTGAAATCCGACCGGACCAGCACACCCCTGCCCGAAACACCTTCGTCCAGAAGGTCTTTCAGAGTGGGAACACCCATGAGGCGTTGACTCCTAAGGTCGTTGGGGGTGGGTCAGAGCGACTTGCCGACGAGACCGATGAGGTCGACGAGGCGGTTGGAGTAGCCCCACTCGTTGTCGTACCAGGACACGACCTTGGCCTGGTCGTCGATCACCTTGGTCAGGCCGGCGTCGAACAGCGAGCTGTGCGGGTCGGTGACGATGTCGGACGAGACGATCGGTGCGTCGTAGTACTTCAGGATGCCCTTGAGCGGACCGTCGGCAGCGGCCTTGAGCGCGGCGTTGATCTGCTCGGCGGTGGCGGTCTTCGACAGCTGGGCGGTGAGGTCGGTGACCGAACCGGTGGGGATCGGGACACGCAGCGCGTAGCCGTCGAGCTTGCCCTTCAGCTCCGGGAGCACCAGGCCGATGGCCTTGGCGGCACCGGTCGAGGTCGGCACGATGTTGATGGCGGCGGCGCGGGCGCGACGCAGGTCCTTGTGCGGGCCGTCCTGCAGGTTCTGGTCCTGGGTGTAGGCGTGGATCGTGGTCATGAGGCCCTTGACGATGCCGAACTCGTCGTTGAGGACCTTGGCCAGCGGGCCGAGGCAGTTGGTGGTGCACGAGGCGTTCGAGATGATGTTCTGGCTGCCGTCGTACTTGTCGTCGTTGACGCCCATCACGATGGTGATGTCCTCGTCCGAGGCGGGGGCGGAGATGATGACCTTCTTTGCGCCGGCATCGAGGTGTCCCTGAGCCTTGGCGCGGGCGGTGAAGATGCCGGTCGACTCGACGACCACGTCGACGCCCAGGTCGCCCCACGGGATGGCGGCCGGACCTTCCTTGACCTCGAGGGCCTTGATCTTCTGCTCACCGACGACGATGGTGTCGTCGCCCTCGAGGGTGACGTCGTCGGACAGGCGACCGAGGATGGAGTCGAACTTCAGCAGGTGCGCGAGGGTCGCGTTGTCGGTCAGGTCGTTGACCGCGACGATCTCGATGTCGGTGGTGCCCAAAGCTTTTTGCGCTTCGACGGCACGGAAGAAGTTGCGGCCGATCCGGCCGAATCCGTTGACGCCTACCCGAACAGTCACAGTTGTGCTCCTTAGCGGTATTCATGGTCGGGCCTGGTGGTCAAGCCCGGTCTGGCCGCGCGTGAGCGGTCAGCGAAGCACACCTGAGTGGTCACGCCTCCGCCCACGTCGCCACCAGCCTAGTAGGCGACCCTCTGCTCGGCACACCGCAGGTCCGTGTCAGGCCTCGTCGAGCAGCTCGGAGGTCACCGCGGATTCGGTGTCGGGGATGCCGTCCTGGCGGGCCTTCTTGTCGGCCATCGACAGCAGGCGGCGGATACGCCCGGCGACGGCGTCCTTGGTCATCGGCGGGTCGGCGAGCTGACCGAGCTCCTCCAGCGACGCCTGCCGGTGGGTGATCCGGAGCTGTCCGGCCGCGATCAGATGGTCGGGCACCTCGTCGCCGAGGATGTCCAGCGCGCGTTCCACGCGGGCCGCGGCGGCGACCGCCGCACGCGCCGATCGACGCAGATTGGCGTCGTCGAAGTTGGCCAGGCGGTTGGCGGTGGCGCGCACCTCACGCCGCATCCGTCGTTCCTCCCACACAAGCCTCGTGTCGTGGGCCCCCATCCGGGTCAGCAACGCCCCGATGGCCTCGCCGTCGCGGATGACAACGCGGTCGGCCCCGCGGACCTCGCGGGCCTTGGCCGTGACACCGAGGCGTCGGGCCGCGCCGACGAGGGCGAGCGCCGCCTCCGGCCCGGGACAGCTGACCTCCAGGGCCGACGACCGGCCCGGCTCGGTGAGCGAGCCGTGCGCGAGAAATGCTCCGCGCCAGGCGGCCTCGGCGTCGGCGACACTACCGCCGACGACCTGGGCGGGCAGGCCGCGCACCGGGCGGCCGCGCAGGTCGAGCAGCCCGGTCTGTCGTGCCAGGCCCTCGCCGTCCTTGGTGATCCGCACGATGTAGCGCGCCGACTTCCGCAGCCCGCCACCGCGCAGGACGTGGACGTCCGAGGCGTAGCCGTAGAGGTCGTGGATCTCGCGGCGCAACCGGCGCGCCACGTTGCCCATGTCCACCTCGGCCTCGACCACCACGCGACCCGCGACGATGTGCAGACCGCCGGCGAAACGCAGCAGCGCGGACACCTCGGCTCTCCGGCAACTCACCTGAGTCACCGACAGGCGACTGAGTTCGTCCTTCACCGCCGCCGTCATCGCCACCGGTACCTGTCCTCCTGTCAACAGACCACACGTCCCTCGAGTGAAAATCGCGGAGACATCGCCCGAATCAGGCGTCCGCTCGGTCAGAGTAACGGGTCAGTTCACCTTCGCACAGTTCGTTCACCACGGCGGCGACTTTCGCCGGGTCATGGACCTGCCGGCCCGGCACCGCGACGTCTCCGACATTCAGCTCCGCGCCGAACAATCCGGCCGCACGCACGAGGTGATCGCGCTCCCGTCCCGCGGGCACCGACGACGCGTCCACGAGGACGTGGTCGACGCGGAAGGTGTTCGCATGGGCGTGCAGCACATGGAGGTGACGCTCGACCGAGAACCCCGGGGTCTCCCCCGGCTCGGGGGCCAGATTGACCACGAGCACCTTGCGAGCGCTGCTGCGCTGCAAGGCCTTCAACTGTTCGGGCACGAGCACGTGCGGGATCACGCTCGAGAACCAGGAACCCGGCCCCAGCATCAGCAGGTCGGCCGATTCTATTGCGGTCAGCGCCGATTCGCAGGCCGGCGGGTCGCCGGGCAACAGCCGGACGCGGCGCACCTTGCCGGGAGTGGTGGCCACCGCGACCTGTCCCCGGATCTCGCGACTGATGCGTGGATCGGCCTCGAGTCCCGAGACGTCGGCCTCGATGTCGAGGGGCACGGTCGACATCGGCAGCACGTGCCCCGTGATGCCGAAGATCTCCCGCAACTCGGCGAGGGCCCCCACGGTGTCGCCGAGCACCTCGGTGAGTCCGGCGAGGAGCAGATTGCCGATCGGATGCCCGGCGAGCGCCCCACGGCCGCCGAAGCGGTGCTGGAGCACCTCAGCCCACAGTTCGTGCCGGCGGCGGGCCGCCGGGCCGTCGGCGGCCTGTGCGTCCGGCAAGCCGTCGGGCGTACTCATCAAGGCGGCGAGCGCCATTCGCAGGTCACCGGGTGGAATGAGTCCGAGTTCGGCGCGCAACCGTCCCGACGACCCCCCGTCGTCGGCGACGGTGACCACCGCGGTGATGTCGGCGCTCAGATAGCGCATCGCGGTCAGCGTCGCGTACAGGCCGTGACCGCCGCCGAGCGCGACGATCCGGGGCTCCCGGGAACTCATTCGCGCCCCAGATCACGATGCATGACCCGGACGTCATAGGACGCGTGGCCGGCGTCGTCGACGGCGCGGCGCAACCGAGCCGACAGTTCCTCGGCGATGGCGACACTGCGGTGCTTGCCGCCGGTGCAGCCGACGCTGATGGTCATGTAGCGCTTGCCTTCCCGCAGGTAACCGCGGCCGACGATCGAGACCAGGCCGGTGTAGAGGTCGAGGAATCCGTCGGCGTCCGGCTGGCCGAGGACATAGTCGCGGACCGGCGCCTCCCGGCCGTTGTGATCGCGCAGTTCGTCGATCCAGTGCGGATTGGGCAGGAAGCGGACGTCGGCGACGAGATCGGAATCGATGGGCAGACCGTACTTGAAGCCGAACGACTGCACCGCGATCGACAGCCGCGGTTCGGTGTCGCCCGGCGCGACGCCCTCGACGATCGCGCGCAGTTTGGCCGCGGTCAGCGCCGACGTCTCCACCACCAGATCGGCCACGTTCTTGATCGGGGCGAGGATCGCCCGTTCGCGGGCGATCCCCTCGACGAGGGTTTCCTGGCCCTGCAACGGATGTCGGCGACGAACCTGCTCGAAACGGCGAACCAGCACCTGGTCGCTGGCGTCGAGGTAGAGGAGCCGGGTCCGGATCCCGGACTCTTCGAGACGGTCCCGCAGCTGTTCGAGCTGATGGGCCAGGTTGGCGTCGGACGCGCGCAAGACCATGGCGAGCCGGGTGATCGCCGGATCGTCTTCGCGGACCATCCCGACCATCGTCGAGATCAGCGAGGGAGGCACGTTGTCGGCGACGTACCAGCCGTCGTCCTCGAGCACGTTCGCCGCGGTGGAGCGTCCCGCGCCGGACATCCCCGTCACGAACAGGACGGTGAAGTCGGTGTCGTTCGCCTCGGCGATCGCCGCGCTCTGCACTTCGGTGTGGTCACTCATCGGCACCTCGTCCCGCGTCACCGGTCGCCACCGTCATCTCCTTCTCGGCCCGCTCCGGGATCGGGGCCGGGTTCGGGGTCTGGTCGGGCGCCGCCACCTCGCCGGAGAGCGCGGTCTGGACCGCACGCGCCGTGGTGAGGCCGATCCCGGGCACCTGGGATATCTCATCCAACGATGCCTCGCGCAGGCGCGCAACCGAACCGAAGTGGGTCACCAGCGCGGTGCGGCGGGTTCGGCCGAGGCCGGGGACCCCGTCGAGCACCGACTCGGTCATGCGCTTGCTGCGCTTGCTGCGGTGGAACGTGATGGCGAACCGATGGGCCTCGTCGCGCACCCGTTGCAGCAGGAACAGTGCCTGGCTGTTGCGCGGCAGGATCATCGGGTCGTCGTCGCCGGGCACCCACACCTCCTCGAGGCGTTTGGCGAGCCCGATCACCGAGACGTCGGTGATGCCGAGTTCGTCGAGGACCGCCGCGGCGGCGTGCACCTGGGGCGCACCGCCGTCGACGACGAAGAGGTTCGGCGGGTAGGCGAACTTCCGCGGTTGCGCCGTGGTGTCGGCCGCCGCGCTGATCTCGCCGGACACCGGTGGCGGCGCATCGCGGTCGGTGCGGTGGCGCAGGAACCGGCGTCGAGTGACCTCGGCGATGGACGCGACGTCGTCGGATCGGCCCTCGCCGGCGGCGTGCCGGATCGAGTAGTGCCGATAGTCGGACTTACGCGGCAGACCGTCTTCGAAGACCACGAGGGAGGCGACCACATCGGTGCCCTGCACGTGCGAGATGTCGACGCACTCGATGCGCAGCGGCGCCTGATCGAGCAGTAGCGACTCCTGCAGTTCGGTGAGCGCCGCCGATCGGGTCGTGAGATCGCCCGCGCGTCGGAGTTTGTGCTGCGCAAGGGCTTCGCCGGCGTTGCGGGCGACGGTCTCGAACAGCGCCTTCTTGTCGCCGCGCTGGGGCACCCGTAACCGCACCCGGCTGCCGCGGAGACCGGACAGCCACTCCTCGAGCTCCTCGGCGTCGGACGGCAACTCCGGCACCAGCACCTCACGAGGTATCGACTCCCCGTGTGCCCGATCGGTCCCGACGTCGACGGTGGCGTCGAAATCGACCTGGGCGCCGTAGAACTGGGTGATGAACTCCCCCACCACATCGCCGTCGGTGCCGTTGTCGCTGCGCTCGACCACCCATCCGCGCTGGCCGCGCACCCGTCCGTCGCGGACGTGGAACACCTGGACCGACACCTCGAGCTGATCGCCGGCGAGCGCGATCACGTCGGCGGTGGTGCCGTCGCCGAGCACGACCGCCTGCTTCTCCATGGCGCGTCGCATCGCACCGATGTCGTCACGCAACCGCGCGGCACGCTCGAAGTCGAGCTCCTCGGCCGCGACGTTCATGTCCCGTTCCATCTTGCGGATCATCAGGTCGGTGCGGCCCGCGAGGAAATCGCAGAAGTCCTCGACGATCTCCCGGTGTTCCTCGGCATCCACCCGCCCGACGCAGGGGGCGGAGCACTTGTCGATGTAGCCGAGCAGACACGGGCGGTCGATCTGCCGATGCCGTTTGAACACACCGGCCGAGCAGGTCCGGGCCGGGAAGACCCGGGTCAGCAGGTCGACCGTCTCGCGGATCGCCCACGCATGCGCGTACGGACCGAAGTAGCGCACGCCGCGCCGCCGCGGACCCCGGTACACGAACAGGCGCGGGTACTCCTCGTTCAGGGTGACCGCGAGCATCGGGTAGCTCTTGTCGTCGCGGTAGCGGACGTTGAAGCGCGGGTCGAATTCCTTGATCCAGTTGTATTCGAGCTGCAGCGCCTCGACCTCGGTGCCGACCACCGTCCACTCGACGGACGCGGCCGTCGTCACCATCTGACGGGTGCGGGGGTGCAGCGAGGCGATGTCGGCGAAGTACGACGTCAGCCTCGACCGGAGGTTCTTGGCCTTGCCCACGTAGATGACACGACGATGCTCGTCGCGGAACTTGTACACCCCGGGATCGGTCGGGATGGACCCCGGGGCGGGTCGGTAGGTAGTCGGGTCGGCCACGTGTTCCAGGCTAGTGTCCGGGCCGGACAGTCCCGCGGTAGCGCTCCTCGAGCTCGCGGAATCGACCCATCGCGTCGATGGCGCGCTGACCGTCACCGGCCTGAACCGCCAGGACAGTGATGTGTTCGTCGGCCGGGAAGAGCAGCCACGCCCCGAAACCCTGCTCCGGGTAGGTGAGACCGAGAACACGGTCCCATTCGAAGAGCCGCGCCGACACCAGGTTGCGCACCTCGACGCCGGCGGCTCCGACGCGCAGTCGCGGGCGGGTGAACAGCAGGATGGCTGCCGAGATGAGCACGCCGATGAGGATGATCGCGATCTGGTCGGAACCGCCGAGATTGCGGACTCCGACGTCGTCGATCGTGAGCAGTAGACCGAACGTGATGTGGATGGCCATCACCACGACCGCGGCGGCGATGGCCCACCGCGGTAGGTTGCGGGGCCGGTAGACCAGGTCCCAGCCGGCGGAGTCGGTCGGCGGGGTGTCCGCGGGACTCACGCCGATGCTCCTCCGACCGCCACCGGGAGGGTTTCGCCACGCGCGAGCGCGCGCAGGGTCAGCGCCGACGCCAGCGCGGCGACCGTCGCCTGTGCGCCCTTGTCCTCCGTCGAGCCCGGGAGTCCGGCCCGTGCGATCGCCTGGTCCTCGGTGAGCACGGTCAGGACTCCGTTGCCGACCGGGGTCGACTCGTCGAGCGACACCCGTGTCAGGCCGGCGGTCACCGCGTCACACACATACTCGAAATGCGGTGTCTCACCCTTGATCACGACGCCCAGCGCCACGACGGCGTCGTGCGTGCGCGCCAGTGCCTGCACGATGACGGGCAGCTCGATGGCGCCCGCCACCTGCACGATGGTCGGGTCGACGACGCCGTTGTCCCGCGCGGCCCGGATGGCGCCGTCGAGGAGCGCGCCGCAGACGACCTCGTGCCACTGCGACGAGACGATCGCCAGGCGCAGCGAGCCGGCGTCGGCCAGTTCGAGGGTCGGCTCTCCGTGGCCGCTCATGCAGGTGCTCCTTCGGACGCGCCGTCGGTGGGCTGGACGTGATCGTCGAGCCCGATCAGATCGTGGCCCATCCGGTCGCGCTTGGTACGCAGGTACCGCAGATTCTCGGCGTTGGCGCGCACCGGCATCGGGACCCGGTCGACGATGTGCAGACCGTATCCGTCGAGCCCCACACGCTTGGCGGGGTTGTTGGTCAGCAGACGCATCGACCGTACGCCGAGGTCGACGAGGATCTGGGCACCGAGTCCGTAGTCCCGCGAATCGGCGGGCAGGCCCAGTTCCAGGTTGGCGTCGACGGTGTCGGAACCCGCGTCCTGCAGCTGGTAGGCCTGCAGTTTGTGCAACAGCCCGATCCCGCGACCCTCATGCCCGCGCATGTACAGGATGATCCCGCGGCCCTCGTCGGCCACCATCTCCATCGCGGCGTCCAACTGCGGGCCGCAATCGCAGCGCAGCGACCCGAAGACGTCGCCCGTCAGGCACTCCGAGTGCACCCGGACCAGGACGTCGTGGCCCTCGCCGTCCTCGCCGGTGACGTCTCCCTTGACGAGCGCGACGTGTTCGACGTCGTCGTAGACGCTGGAGTAGCCGACCGCGCGGAAATCGCCGTGGCGGGTGGGGATCCGGGCATCGGCGACGCGGACCACGTGCTTCTCGTGACGGCGGCGCCACGCGATGAGGTCGGCGATCGAGATCAGTGCGAGGTCGTGCTCGTCGGCGAACACACGCAGCTCGTCGGTCTGCGCCATCGAGCCGACGTCCTTCTGGCTGACGATCTCGCAGATCACGCCGGCCGGGGCGAGGTCGGCCAGGCGGGCGAGGTCGACCGCGGCCTCGGTGTGCCCGGGACGACGCAGCACGCCGCCCTCCTTGGCCCGCAGCGGCACGACGTGGCCGGGCCGGGTGAAGTCGGCGGCCGCGGCGTCGGGGTCGGCCAGCAGACGCATGGTGGTGGCGCGGTCGGCGGCGCTGATACCGGTACCGATGCCCTCCCGGGCATCGACGGTCACGGTGTAGGCGGTACCGTGCTTGTCCTGGTTCATCGAGTACATCGGCGGCAGGCCGAGCCGGTCGCAGGCGTCGCCGTCGAGCGGGACACACAGGTAGCCGGAGGTGTAGCGCACCATGAACGCCACCAGTTCGGGGGTCGCCTTCTCCGCCGCGAAGATCAGGTCGCCCTCGTTCTCACGATCCTCGTCGTCGACCACGACGACCGCCTTGCCGGCGGCGATGTCGGCGATGGCGCGCTCGATCGTGTCGAAGGCGACGGCGCCACCCTCGGTTGCCGTCGCGTCGTTCCCCTCGCGCGGTGACTCGCTCATCAGAACCTCACTCGTTGTGCTCATTTCGCCCCCGCTACATCAGGAGTACCAGTCGTGTCCGAACCCAGGTGAAGGCGCTCGACGTATTTGGCGATGACGTCGACTTCGAGGTTGACCACGGTGCCGGGTCGGGCGGCGCCGAGGTTGGTCTCGTTGAGGGTCGTCGGGATCAGGGAGATCTCGAACCAGGAGTCGTCGCCGGACCCGCCGACCGCGGACACGGTGAGGGACACCCCGTCCACGGTGATGGAACCCTTCTCGACGAGATACCGGGTGAGCGCCGCGGGCACGGCGATCCGTACGACCGTCCAGTTCTCCGACGGGTTGACCGCGGCGATCGTGCCGGTGCCGTCGACGTGTCCCTGCACGATGTGGCCGCCGAAGCGGCCGTTCGCGGGCATGGCGCGTTCGAGGTTGACGGTGCTTCCGGCGGCGAGGTCGGACAGCGAACTGCGGCGCAGCGTCTCGCCCATCACGTCGACGGTGAACTCACCGGGACGGAGGTCGACGACCGTCAGACACACGCCGTTGACGGCGATGGAGTCGCCGTGACCGGCGTCGGCGGTGACCACGGGCCCGCGGACGGTGAATCGGGCGGCGTCGGAGAGATCCTCGCGGTCGGCGATGACGCCGAGTTCTTCCACGATTCCGGTGAACACGCACTCCTCCTGCTCGCTCGGAGCAGACAGGGCGGCCTCGTGTCGCCTGTTCTCTCGCATCCGGACTATGACCGTCGGCTTCGGATTCGCACCGAATCTGCTGTCCCTGCCTGGTGGCAGGCGCTCGCGGGCTGGACGATGCGGATCCACCGCACCCTCATCACCGCCGGTGGGGATTTCCACCCCGCCCCGAGAACTGGTGACATCGACGCTAGCACGGTCGGCGATGTCAGTCGCATTGCGATTCCGGTGAGCGAAATGCGTCGCGGGCATGTCGTCTCGCTCAGCTGTCGCGCGGGGTGGTCGACGGCCGCGACAGTGTGACGAGGACGTCCTCCCCGAGTCGGGTCACCGATCTCGTGCTGAACCGCTGGCCGTCGTCGAGGGTGGTCACGCCCGGGATCTCGACCGAACTGCGACCGGCACCCAGCACCAGCGGGGCGACGTAGGCGTGCACCTCGTCGACGAGGCCCGCCGCGAAGAACGCGCCGAGGATGTGTGGCCCGCCTTCGACCAGCACCCACAGCGCGTCGGGCAGCGCGGCGAGGACGTCGGCGGGGTCGTGGGAGTCGATGCGGACCAGCGGTCCGCCGGCCGGATCCCGGAGCCGGGCGTCGGCCGGGATGTCGCGGTGACCGAGGACCACGCGTGCGGGCTGGTGCGGGTGCAGTGCGCCGGCGGCGGTGCGCGCGGTGAGCGTGGGGTTGTCGGCCAGCGCAGTACCGGTACCGATGACGATGGCGTCGATCCGGGCGCGCTGTGTGTGCGCGTGCTCGCGGGCCTCCGGGCCGGTGATCCACTGACTGGTGCCGTCGGGCGCCGCAATCCGGCCGTCAATGCCAGACGCGATCTTGGCGGTGACGTGCGGACGACCGAGACGCTGGCGGGTCAGCCATGGCCGTAGCGGCCCGTCCTCGACAGCGCCGGCCGCGACTCCCCCGGTCACCCGGACCCCCGCAGCCCGCAGCGTCTCGGCACCACCGGCGGCGACCGGGTTCGGGTCACTCACCGCGTACTGGACTTCGGCGATCCCGGCCTCGATGAGTGCCTGGGCGCACGGGCCGGTCCGGCCGATGTGGTTGCACGGTTCGAGGGTGACGATCGCGGTGCCGCCTCGCGCGGCCCGGCCTGCGGCTCGGAGCGCCATGACCTCGGCGTGCGGCCCGCCGGGTGGTTGCGTCGCCCCGACGCCGGCGACGGTGCCGTCGGCCGCGAGGATGACCGCGCCGACGGGCGGGTTGGGCGAACTGATTCCCATCGCCTCCCGGGACGCGCCGATGGCGCGTTCCATGGCGGCGGCGATGTCCATCGGGGTCAGGCCTGGATCTGCGCCCGTGCGGCGGCGGCCGACTCGCGGAGTGCGGCGACGGCCTGTCCGGGATCGTCCGCGCCGTAGACGGCCGAACCGGCGACGAAGCAGTCGATGCCGGCCTCGGCGGCCTCCTCGATGGTGTCGGCGTTGATGCCGCCGTCGATCTCGACGAGGAGCCGCAGGTCTTCGGCGTCGATGAACTTCCGGATGGCGCGGGCCTTCTCGAGGACCTCGGGGATGAACTTCTGACCGCCGAAGCCCGGTTCGACGCTCATGATCAGCAAGGTGTCGAAGTCGCGCAGGATCTCCAGGTACGGCTCGAGCGCCGTACCGGGCTTGATCGACAGGCCCGCCTTGGCCCCGGCGGCGCGGATGTCACGGGCGACGCCGATCGGGTTCTCGGTGGCCTCGGCATGGAAGGTGACGTTGTGTGCTCCGGCCTCGGCGTATGGCGGTGCCCACCGCTCCGGGTTCTCGATCATCAGATGGCAGTCGAGCGGGATGTCGGTGGCCTTCAACAGGCTCTCGACGATCGGGAGTCCGAGGGTCAGGTTCGGCACGAAGTGTGCGTCCATCACGTCGACGTGCAGCCAGTCGGCGCGGGTCTCCCCCGGCTGCGCCACCGCAGCGGCCTCGGCCGCGAGATTCGCGAAGTCCGCGGACAGGATGGACGGGGCGATCATGGGCGCGGTACCGGCGGTGCACATGGTCGACAAGTGTAGGACGCGGGTTCCGCTACGGACGAAAGCGTGCCGGCGTCTCAGACGCCGTTCGCCGGCCAGCCGGGGGACGGGGGCAGTACCGGCCACGGCTCGGGTCCCGTCTCGACCCCGACTCTCGGAAGGTCGGGGTTCGGGGGTAAGGCGTTGCACGCGACGATATCGGCGCGGTTCTCCGGACCAAGCCCCAGCTGCACAAAATTGATCGCGTTCCACGACCCGAAGACCGATGTGGTTGGCGTCAGATTCTGCCCAAGCTGCTCGCCGGGTGGCGAGTTGTTACCGGCAGTGACGAAGTCGAGAATCGCCGGCACTCCCCAGGAGTCCGCGAAATTCTTCCACTCGATGTCCCCGGTTCCCGAAGGCAGCATTGTAGACGTGATCTCGCTTCGACAGAGGATCACCCGGACTGTCCCTTCTCGCTCGGTACGTCGTAGCGGAGTGAAGAACACCGTCTTTTCGACATCCCGGTACTTACTATGGCTCTCAATGGTTCGTACGCGCTGATCGATGTCAGCTGGCGATGCCGATTCGAAACCTGGATAGCCCCACGAAGCAGACTGCCCTTCGAAAGCCAACTCATACGATTCTGCGTACGCCCGCACGAAAGTGGCTTCCGGACTCATCAGATTGAGCGTTGGCGACGGGACCCAGCGAAATGCGATCTTGAGTTTCGGCGGAATCGCATCTGCCGGTGTCATCGCAGGCGTAGAAGTAACGCGATCCGTGACATCACTGGACGAGAAAGCACACCCTGAAAGCAGCACCGCCACGAGCAGAAGCACGATGGCCTGCGGACGAGAACGGATCGAAATCGAGCACACCGCCGGACGCATCCGATCACCGCCTGTATGCATGCTCAAAATTCTCGTTGTGACGAAGGGCGAAGGCGTTGATATCCGACTGCATTAATTTCTGAATGAATGTAGCAGCCCGTGGACTGTCGACATTCTCAGCAATTACTCCGGTTCGTCTCATTTCCTCGAAGTCCACCTGTTTCCCTGTAACGAAAATCTTTCGGAACTCAGGATCATTCACGAGTTCAGGGTGATTCTCAAAGTAACCTTCGAGAATCTGCACATACTTCGCATTTGGGTTGATCTGCTGGTTGTACATGTCGGTCCGGAGTTCCTGAAGCTTCGGATCGGCCTTGATCGTGTCTGGATCAATCGGCAGCCCGGACAGATCGAGCTTCAACTGAGGCGCCGCACCGTCGAGCAGAACTTTGACAGCCGGGTCGAGACCCGGGACCGCAGTCATAAGCGCCTTCGCGCTGTCAAAGACGGCGCCGGCTACTGCAGCGTCGTGGGCGGCCAGATGCCTGCCGTCGATGTTGGTTTCCTCGATGTGCGCATCGAGTCCACCCGCCATCGCTCCCTCAAGCCGTCCCGCAACTTCCCCAAGCCCGTAGTCATGAGGGTTTTTGCCGAACTCCTGCTGCATCACATCAACCTGCAAGGCGGTGAGAGAATTGATGATCTTTCCCGCAGTAGCGTCGGAATTCAGTATTTCAAAAGTAGCTTTCAGATCCCTGACGTCGACCGCTTGAACACCGTGCGTATGGAAAAGCCCGGGATCCGCGCCTGCCAATACGGCCGTGTGGGAGCCGATCGCAGAAGCCAGCGTCCGGGTCAGCTCCGGGTTGAGCTCGCCCAGAGCCGGTTTCCGATCTCCGATGTCGATCAGGGCATCTTTGTTGTCGCCGAAGTACTGCGCGAGCGCAGTCGAGATGTTGCCGGCTCGTTGGCTTTCGAGCACCGCTTCCGCGGAGCTCCCGTCGGGCGCGTAGGCAACACCCGGCATCCAGTTGAACAGCTTGTTGATTCCGTCGTTCTCGTGGCCCGCTTCATCGGTCCAGTCGAACGTCAACAGGTGTTCGAGGGCCTCCGCGTCCCTGAACGACCGTTCGTTGCCGTCGAGGTCAAAAGTCGTCGGCATCGAGTTGCCACTTGGGTTGCCGGTCGCGGACATGACCGCATCATGCACTGCAACGTGATCACCGCCCGCGACGCCCAGCATCTGGACGAGGAGACTCTCGACGTCGCTTTCCCGAACGAGATTGTGATCGAGCATGCCTGGATTGGATGCGTACTCCGTCGCGCCCGCTGCCGCAATCTCACTCGCCCTCGCGATCAACGCTCGGTCAACGTCGCTGCCCAGTTGCACCGACTCCGAGCCGTACCCGCCTCCCGGCGGATCAACCGACCGGTGCTCCAGGATGTCCATCACTGACTCGAGGTCGTCGAAGGTCTTCAGATCGGTGACCAGCCTGTGGCCGCCTGAGTGCGCACCCGAGTCCGGCACCGACAATCGGCCTCTACTCGCGGCAGAATCGGTCAAGGCCTCGCGGATCGGAGTCGGGAGTGCGCTCATCCCACCGGACACGAATGGTGCTTCCGTCCCGTAGATCTCGGCGAGAGCATTCGAGTCGGTCTGCGCGGTCCGCAGGTGTGGGTTCCCCAGCATGAACACACCATCAGCGAGACCCTGTTTCAGGTTTTCACGTTCTGCGTCGGTGTACTTGTCTCCGAACGACTTCAGCGCATCAAGGGACAGTGGCTGTCCTTCGGGTCCGCCACCCCAACTCGGTGTGTAGATCGCTTTCAGGTAATCGAACTGCTCCTTCGAAATCTCCGCGAAATCCCCTCGGGCCAACGCGGCCCGCTGTTCCGCGGTCAGGCTGGTGGCTCGGAAGAACCGATCCCTCTGCTCCTTCGTGGCGGTACCACTCATGATGGCCTGGACATCGATGCTCGCCTGGCCCGGCGAGTAGCTCGACGCGACTGGCGCATTACCTTCGGCATCGCCAAAGGCTGCCGCGAGAACTCTCGCCCCGTTGCGATCGTCCTCGCCCATCTGATCGGCCAGGGATTGCAACGAGAGGGTCGCCGTCTTCGCCTCCTCCGCTCGGGCGGCCTGAGCGTCGAGAATCGAGCGCTCGGTCGCACTTCCCGCCTCCACTCCTTTGAGCTCGGCCGCATAGTTTCGGGTGTCTCGTACCGTCCAGTCGTCGGCAACGCTGAACTCGTCCCGTTCCAGCCCGAGCGCTCGAACCAGTGCGGTAGTGCGATTCGGACTGATCGCAGACGACGTATCCCGGAGCGCAGTGGCGGCGCGGGTGAGGTCGGCCCCGAGTTTGTTGATCTCGGTTCGATCGGAGTCGGTGCGAGTCTCGCAACCGCGTTGGGAGTCCCCCACCCACCCTTTGGAGTCGCCCGCTTTCATCGGCGCTTCGGCCATCCTCTGGGTGAGACCGCTCAGGTCATCCACGGCCGCGTCGAGCGCAGACGCGGCCGCATCCAGAGACATCAGGTCCCAGCCATTGACGACAGACCGCGATGGTCGCGACATCAGAACTCGCTGATGGCACGGAAGCCGCTGGCCAGGGACTCCTCGGTATCAGCAACGTCACCGGCGGCCTGGTAGCAGGTCTGCGACACCTGGTCCATCCTCGCCGCCGCGCGGCCCAGCAATGAGCGGACGGTGTCGTCTTTCCCGGCGCACGCCGCACCGATGGCCGATGCCGGCATCGCCCCCGACGCATCGTCGAAGGCGGACTTCCCGGTCCACAGAGCTCGTGTCTCCGATGAGCATCGAGCCAGCGCATCGCCCACGCCGGTGATGACACCCAGCTCCTCGACACCGAACCGCTCAGCCATACAAACCCCCGAGTTTGCACCGACAACGACGTGGCGGACCGCCACGACGAACAACCTAGTGGTGTGTCTCGGAAATAGGTGGCCGGTATCCGGTGGAGCGATCGGTGGTCTGGCAAGGCGGAGGAGGGAGGGATAGCGGAGCTATCTCGACCGACGACAACGCAGCCAGGCGCCGATCGAGCGCCGGAGACCAGTCGCTTACTTCCGAGACACACCACTAGTACAGCATCACCGGACTGTGCGTTCGCCATCCACAATCACGACGCTGCGAGTATCTGGATCAGGCTGGTTTCGACGCCGCTGCGTGCGGGCGGTTGATGCCCGATCGCGGGCGGAGCGACACTGCGGTGTCGTCGCGCGGTCGCGGTGATCACGTGGCTGAGTCGGCCAGACCCAGAAGGGGCCGTTCGGGCAGGACGAGGTTCACCGCGACCGGCGTCGGCTGGGAAGGATCTCCACCTGGCTGGAGCATCAGCGCGTTGTCTGGACCGAGCGCACGGCCCGTCCAGGACAAACCCGAAGTCGAGCGATCGCAGCGACGAGTGATTGACGTGACCGGCCACGTGATCGGCGAAGAATCACTGCTTGCCGGCAGATCTCAGTGGTTGGGCGGAGGTAGTTCGAGTGCCCGCGAGTGGCGCATCCGCCACGTCAGGAACGCCATACCGAGCCTCGCTCGGCCGACTCCGTCGAGGGGGTCGAAACCCAGTGCATCCGTAAGGATTTCGACCCGGGACTGCATTGTCGAATGATGAATGTCGAGGAGTCTCGCCGACTGTCGCACACTGGAAGAATCGAGCAGTGCCCCCACGGTGGGGCGGACCCACTTGAGATCCCGAATGGAATCGAGCACGTCCGCGTCGGGATTTGTTGCGGCGGAGGGGGAATCGGCAAGCAGATGAACCAGCCCACCGTATCGTTCCGCATCCACGGCTCGGTGGGGACTCTCGCAGAGTTGGAGGGAGATGAGTGCGGTTCTGAACGAGTCCGCCAGTCGGTCGATGTGGGCGGTGACACCCAGCCCGCACGGCGTCATGGGGGCATCCGCACACATCGCATCCGCCGGCGCGATCAGCGC
Source organism: Gordonia hongkongensis (assembly GCF_023078355.1). Lineage (NCBI taxonomy): Bacteria > Bacillati > Actinomycetota > Actinomycetes > Mycobacteriales > Gordoniaceae > Gordonia > Gordonia hongkongensis. Next base: position 2,537,538 of record NZ_CP095552.1, on the reverse strand, counting down.
ATGAATTGTCCCGACCGCGGTCGCCATCACGTCTTGAGGCCAGGACGGGTGCGTAGTCCACTCGGCGAACAGAGTGCTGGCAACGGCCCGATAACGCACATCCGGAGTGAGACCCAGACGGCACGCGGCTTCGCGACGATCGTCGATCGGCGTCTCGCGATCGAACAGCACCGCGATATCACGACGAGTACGCTCCGGTGCGGCCCCGGCCAGTCGAACGCCGACCGCGAGACCGAGCCGCTCCAGAATGATCGCATCGTTGGGCAATTCGGGACCGTGACGTTCCAGCCACACTTCGCCACCGTCCACCTGTAGTCCACGACGCATCGGCGGGAGACCTCCGCCGAGGGGTTCTCCGAGCACTGACACTCGATAGGACGAAGAACCATGCGAACAGCCTGCCGGGCACCCTGCCAGGGCTGCGGCGGTGGCGAGCAGACCCTGGATGTTGACGTTGCCGACGACCAGTTCGTCGAAGCAAGCTATCACCCTCAGACCCACACTCGCGTTCGGATCCAGTGCAGCGATGCGACCGAGGAGTTCCTGCACGTCGCCTCCCTGGAGAATGGTGGATCATGTGATCGGATCAACACTACGCCGCTACGCCCGTGCCGCACCGGCACACCGGCACACCGGCACACCGGCACACCGGATGGGTCGGATGGATCGGGGGCACGGGCGGCGTCGCAGCCAGATCGACCGGCAGATCCGCGTCGCCTTCCCTCAGCGCTGCAGGGAGGCGTACACGGCGGTCTCGAAGTCGAGGTATCCGCCAACCGACCCGGCGTCGGCGAACGGCAGGATCTGAGTCGCCCAATAGCCTCCGATCCTGTTCTGCCGGTCAATCCAGTAGTAGAGGTTCGCCAGCCCCGCCCACGCGAGGGAACCAGCAGGACGTCCGGTGGGAGCATCGTGTTCATTGATCATGAAGGTCAGCGCCCACGACTTCGGCATTCCGGGAAAGAACTCGGCGTCGTTGCTCAGACTCGGGATGACGCCGGGCAGTCGCGTGATCTTCATCGATCCCGGCAGATGGTTTCGCGCTGCGAGATCGACGGTCGCCGGGCTCAATATCGGCTCGCCGGAATCAGCGCGGCCGTCGGCAAGCCACATCCGGATGAATTTCAGGTAGTCGCCGACTGTCGAATAGAGGCCGTGACCGCCCATGTGCACTTCGGGCTCGTCGGGCAGAGTGAAGTCGTGGTCAGGCGCCAGGGACCCGTCGGCGGCTCGGTGATGGATGGTGGCAGTGCGTTCGCGCATGGAGTCGGTTCTGGTGAAAGCAGTATCACTCATCCCCAGCGGCGCGAGAATCCGCTCGGTGATCACTTCTCCGAGCCGTTTGCCGGCGATTCGTTCCACCACCAGCCCCGCCCAGTCGATGTTGGTGCCGTACTCCCACGCGGTACCCGGATCGAAGAGCAGAGGTGTCTGGAGCGATGCCATCGTGGACGTGACAATGCTCGGCTGGCCGTGCTCGGCGGCGAGTCGTGCATACACCTCGTCGAAGAAGTCATACGCGAACCCAGCAGTGTGGGTGAGCAGATGGCGAGTCGTGATCTCCGATCGGGGCGCACGTAGGCGAGGCTGACCTCGATCGTCGAACCCCTCGATGACAGCCACGTCACCAAGCCGCGGCTCGTACTCGCGGGCCGGGGCATCGAGATCGAGGTCTCCGCTCTCCACCAGCTGGAGAACGGCGGTACCCGCGATCGCCTTCGTGGTGGAGAAGATGGCGAAGACCGTGTCGTCGGTCATCGGGTCCGGTTCGTGCAGCGCGCGGACACCGGAGTGGCCCAGGTAGACGGTCTCCTTGTCGGTGGTCACTCCGGCCACGACGCCAGGAACTCCCTGTTCGCCGGCCGATGCCGCTCGGACCACCGCATCGGCAAATTCGGCAATTCTGTCTGAATCGACTGTGCGAGTAATCATTTCGAACCTCTCGTTGTGTTGACGCGGGCATGTGGAACCACCGCCGGTCCATCTGGTGCCGGGCGGAAGAGTGTCGTTTGCGTGAACGCCGCTCTCAGTCGGCAAGCATCCGCTGCATCCACAGCAGTCTTGTGTGCAGCATGGCCTTGGCCAACGCGGTGTGCGGCGCAAAAATGTCGCAGGCATGGAATGCTCCGGGCCACACATGCAGCTCGGCGTTACCGCCGGCGGCCCAGAACGCCGAGGCGTAGGCGATGACCTCGTCCCGGAAGATCTCACAGTCACCGACGTCGAGAAACGCCGGCGGCAGACCCGACAGGTCGGTCTCGCGAGCCGGGACCGCGTAGCGGTGGGCATCTTCTGTCCGGTAGGTGGCACCCAGATAGGCCCGCCAACCGGTCTCGTTGGACACCCGGTCCCAGACTCCGACGCCGTCGAATTGTGTTGTCGACGGCGCGATACCCCGATCGTCGAGCATCGGATAGGACAACATCTGGCCGCGGAGGGGTGGCGTCGAACACCGGTCGCGCGCGGCAAGTGCCAGCCCCGCGGCAAGACCGCCACCGGAACTCGCACCGGCGACGACAATTCGTGTGGGATCGATTCCCAGTACGCCGGCCTGCGACACCATCCACTCGAGGGCGGCGTACATGTCCTCGCGCGCGTACGGATCCGTGTATTCCGGTGCCAGCCGGTACTCGGGGCTCACCAACACCGCTCCGAGATGTTCGACCCAGTCGAGATTCGCGTCGAGCGCATTGAAACGGTCACCGAACATCAGGCCGCCGGAGTGCGCGTAGAGTACTGCCGGCCGGCGGCCGGCCGCCGTGGGCGAACGAAACACGGACACCACGATGGCGTCGCCCCGGTACCCCGCCACCTCGTACTCGAGGTGGTCAACCGCACGACCGGCGAGCGTCTCCGCCACCGGTCGGGATGCATACGAACGACGCATGAAACCGATCAGGTCGGGTGTCACGGTGGGCGGAAACATCCCACCGACAACAGCCAGGCCGGCGCGAAGCTCCGGATCGAAAGCAGGTCGAGCCTGCGCCCTGGGCTGTGTCATAGAGCACAGTTTATGGAACCTGTGGGAGCCGCGGAACCGCCGGATGTGCCCTGTTCGGCTGTCGTCGACCGCCATATGGCGGCCGTCCGGAAACCTGGCCGTGAGCCGGCACGCAGCCGCCGGCCACTAGTCCCGCGTCAACACCGCCAGGAACATGGCGTCGGTGCCGTGGACATGCGGCCAGAGATGAACGTGGGGTCCGTCGCCCAACAGGTCCGGGCCGAGCTTGCCCACCGTCACCAACGGGCGGGCGTCGAGTTGGCGCACACCGTCTGTCGACGCCAGGACGTCGGCCACCACCGCCGTCGTCTCCGCCGGGTGCGGCGAACACGTCGAATAGACCACGATGCCACCGGGTTTCACCAGGCGCAGCGCTTCGGTGAGGAGCTCCTTCTGTAGGACGACGAGTTCGTCGACGTCGGCAGCGGTCCGGCGCCAGCGGGATTCGGGTCGTCGGCGCAGCGAGCCCAGGCCCGAGCACGGAGCGTCGAGCAGGATGCGGTCGTAACCGGCGTCGAGCCCACTCGACCGGGCGTCGGCGACATGGATGGTGACCGGGAGGTCGGACACGACCTTGCGGATCAGGCCGGCGCGATGCTCGGACACCTCGACCGCATCAAGTCGGGCACCGTCGATCTCGGCGAGCGAACCGATGAGTGCCGCCTTCCCGCCGGGGCCGGCGCACATGTCGAGCCACCGCCCACCGTCGTCGGCGACCTCGGCCACGGTCACCGCACGGGCGATCAGCTGACTGCCCTCATCCTGGACACCCGCGTACCCCTCACGGATCGCGGCGACGTCGCCGGGATCGCCACCAGGCAGGTACACGCAGTACGGGGAGTAGTCGCCGACCTCCCCCTCGCTGGTGAGCGCTAGCTCTTCGGCGGTCATGAACCCCGGACGAGCGACGAGATGCACCGGCGGTCGCTCGTCGTCGGCGGCGAGTGCCGCCTGCAGCTGGCCCGCCGAACCACCGAGAGCGTCGCGGAACACCTCCGCGATCCAGCGCGGATGTGCGTACTGGAAGGCGAGGTAACCGACGAGATCGTCCGCGGGCGACGGTGCGAGCTCCTCCACCCACATGTCCTCGTCCTTCTGGGAGACCTTGCGCAGCACTGCGTTCACGAAACCGGAAGGCCCCATCCCGTTCTCGGCGCGCACCAGGTCAACCGACGTGGAGACCGCCGCATGTGCGCCGACCCTCGTCCGCAACAGCTGATAGGTGCCGAGCCGCAGGACGTCGAGCACCGTGCCGTCGATGTCGGCGACCCGCCGTTTCGCGGCGGAGGAGATCACCGCGTCGAGAAGACCCTGGGCCCGCGCGGCCCCGTAGGCCAGCTCGGTGGCGAAGGCAGCGTCTCGTCCCTCGATCTTCCTGTCGCGCAGCATCTTCGGCAGGACGAGGTTGGCATACGCGTCGCGTTCGCGCACCGCGCGGAGCGTGTCGCGGGCGGCCACGCGCGCGGGATCGAGGTCCTTCTGCCGGAACTTGCCGCTCATCCCAGGACCGTCCCGTCGGTCAGGCGCGCGCCACGAGCCCAGTCGGCGGCGGGCATGGGCTTCTTCCCCGGCGGCTGTACGGTGCCGAGTTTCACCGGCTGCGAACCGGTTCCGACGAACACCGCCTTCTTCGTGACGGCGAGTGCACCGGGCGCCAGGCCGCCGTCCCGCACCGCATCGGGCAGACCGGGAGCGTCGGTCGACGCGACCGACACCGGCCCGACCTTGATCCGCGCGTCGTCGAGGCTCGTCCACGGTCCGGGTGCGGGCGTGTAGGCGCGAACCAGGCGATCGATGATGTGTGCCGGCAGTTCCCAGCGGACCCGCGCGTCCTCGACCTCGACCTTGGGCGCGTGGCTCACCCCCGTGGTGGGCTGCGGTTCGGGGGCGAGTTCACCGGCCTCGAGGCCGTCGAGCGTGGACAGCAACAGTCCCGACCCGGCATCGGCGAGACGCCCGAGCAGATCACCGCTGGTGTCGGTGGGTCGGATGGTCTCGGTGAGCACCCCGAAGACCGGACCGGTGTCGAGACCCTTCTCGAGCCGGAACGTGCTGGCCCCGGTCACCTCGTCCCCGGCGGCGATCGCGGCCTGGACCGGAGCGGCACCGCGCCAGGCGGGCAGCACCGAGAAGTGCAGATTGATCCAACCGTGGGGTGGCAGGTCCAGCAGTCCGGGCGGTACGAGCCCGCCGTAGGCCACGACGGCACCGCAGTCGGGAGCCCAGCGCCGGAGCACGTCGTCGACCTCCGGCTCCGACAGCCGGCGCGGGGTGATCACCTCGAGCGCATGCTCGTCGGCGAGCTGCCCGACCGGTGACCGCATCACCTTGCGGCCGCGGCCGGACACGGCGTCGGGCCGGGTGATGACCCCGACCACCTCATGCGAGGGCGAGTCGATGAGGGCCTGCAACGACGGCACGGCGACCTCGGGGGTCCCGGCGAAAACGATGCGCATTCATCCGATCGTAGGCGGGTCGATCTGCACCCGGATCGGCCCGGTCTGTCGATGTGTGTTGCGGCGCACCTGGCCCGCGACGAGCGCCTCGGCGAGGAGCCGTCCGTGTTTGCGCGGCAACCGCACCAGGATGCGATCCATCTCGTCGTCCGCGGCGGCCTCCCACTCGGCACTGCCGGCCGGTGGGCGGACGCCGGGCGGCAACGGCACCGGGCCGAGAACATCGGCGTCGGAGGGTAACTCGAGGTGCTCGACGAAGTCGGTGATAACACCGGTCGGCCCGTCGACCGAGGCCATCGTCACCGCCGGGGGGAATCCGAGTTCCACGCGCTGTTGCAACTGAATCGAGGCGAAACCCACCGGGTCCCAACGGATCAGGGCTTGCACGGGTGCGAGCGCCGAATCGGCGACGATCACCACTCGCCCACCGTCACCGTGCGGGGTCACCATCGCGGCGAGCGCCATCCACCGCCGGACCGCGTGCTCTTCGGCACGCAGGTCGGCCCGGTCGAGCTGGGCCCAGGTGTCGACGACGATCGCGGCGCCGTATCCGCCCGGGGCCACCGGCTCCGCGCCTGGCGTCGCGACGACGAGCCGTGCGCCGGGTTCGATCTCGTCGAGGATCGTGTTGCCGCCGCTGGTCAGCACCGGCACGCCGGCGAAAGCACGTCCCAGCTCCTCGGCGGTCCGGCGCGCACCGGTCACCGTCGCGCGCACCGAGGTGTTACCGCACTCCGGGCAGCGGAACGACCGTTCGGGCCGTCCGCACCATCGGCAGCTCAGTCGTTGGTCGGCATCGAGCTGCAACGGTCCGTGACAGGCCCGGCACCGCGCGTGTTCGCGGCAGCGGGTGCATGCGAGCGACGGCACGTAACCCCGGCGCGGGACGCTGAAGATCACCGGACGATCGGCGGCGAACGCCGACCGCGCCGCGTCGAACGCGACTTCGGGGATGCGCGCCGACCGGGCCATGGGGTCGCGGGCGATCTGCCGGTCGTCGTCGGAGATGGCCTGGACACGGGGGCTGCGGGTGCGGACCGTCGTGCGGTCGGCGACGAGGTCGTGCGCCCAGCCCGAGACCACCAGCGCCTGCGCCTCGGCGGTCCGGGCGAACCCGCCGAGCAGCAGGCCGCACCGCTCGTGGTGCGACCGCAGCACCGCCACCTCGCGGGGATGCGGGTAGGGCGCGCGCGGGTCGGCCATGCTGTCGTCGCCGTCATCCCACACGACGACCAGACCGAGGTCCTTGACCGGCGCGAACACCGCGCTTCGGGTACCGATGACCAGTTGCGCGGCACCGCGGCGCACGGCCAGCCATCGGCGGTAGCGCGCGGTGGGTCCGAGTCCGGCGGACAGCGCGACCCCACGGTCGCCGATCAACGGCTCACACTCGGCCCACACCCGATCGAGATCACGCTGATCGGGAACGACGAGGATGCACCCGCGTCCCGCTGCGAGGGTCGCCGCGGCGAGTTCGGCGAGACGGCGCGGCCAGTCCTCCCCCGGTAGGGCCTGCCAGACGGCCCGCGGATGACCGTCGGCCAGGTTCTCCACGTAGGAGTCGGCCAGGGCATACCGATGCCAGTCGGCGAGTTCGGGTGATGCGACGACAGCGGCCGGGTCGGGCGTCGTCTCCTTCTCGGTGCGCGCATGCCGCGGCGGTATGGCCAGGCGCACGACGTCGCCCATCGTGCCCGCGTACCGATCGGCCACCGCACGGCACAGCGTCGCCAGCTGCGGGGTCAGTACCGGCTCGGCGGACACGACCCGGTCGAGCCAGCCCAGCTTGCCGGGATGGTCGCTCTTCTCGATGCGCTCGAGGAGGTAGCCGTCGACGAGCCGACCCGAGAATCGCACGCGGACACGAACACCGGGCTGCGCGTCCTCGTCCTGGTCGACGTCGATCAGGTAATCGAAGGGACGGTCGAGGTGCGCGAGACCCAGAACAGGAAGAACACGGGCCACCGGCAGCTCGGCGGCCGGGACCCGTGCTCCTTTGGGTGTCAGTGAGAGTACTTCCGCAGAAGGTCTACAGACCCGCGGCGGCCCGCAGCTTCTCCGCGCGGTCGGTCCGCTCCCACGGCAGGTCGACGTCGGTACGACCGAAGTGGCCGTACGCGGCGGTCGGTGCGTAGATCGGGCGCAACAGGTCGAGGTCGCGGATGATCGCGAGCGGACGCAGGTCGAAGTTCTCGGTGATGACCCGCTCGATGACGGCCGGATCGACCTTCTCGGTGCCGAACGTCTCGACGAACAGGCCGACCGGTGCGGCCTTGCCGATCGCGTAGGCGACCTGGACCTCGATGCGGTTCGCCAGTCCCGCGGCCACGGCGTTCTTGGCCACCCAGCGCATCGCGTAGGCCGCGCTGCGGTCGACCTTCGACGGGTCCTTGCCGGAGAACGCGCCGCCGCCGTGACGGGCCATGCCGCCGTAGGTGTCGACGATGATCTTGCGGCCGGTCAGGCCGGCGTCACCCATCGGGCCGCCGAGGACGAACTTGCCGGTCGGGTTGACCAGCAGACGGTAGTCGGTGGTGTCGAGGGTCGGCAGATCGATCTCGGCGAGCACCGCGTCGACGACCTGCTTCTTGATGTCCGGCGCGAGGAGATTGTCGAGGTCGATGTCGGCGGCATGCTGCGTCGACAGGACCACGGTGTCGAGGCGGACCGGGGTGTCACCGTCGTATTCGATGGTGACCTGCGTCTTGCCGTCGGGGCGCAGGTACGGGAGCGTGCCGTTCTTGCGCACCTCGGTGAGGCGCCGCGACAGGCGGTGGGCCAGCGCGATGGGAACCGGCATGAGTTCCGGGGTCTCGTTTGTGGCGTAGCCGAACATGAGGCCCTGATCGCCGGCACCCTGGCTGTCGATCTCGTCCTCCGAGATGCCGCTGCGGCTCTCGTGCGAGTTGAAGACGCCACCCGCGATGTCCGGGGACTGCGCACCGATGGCGACGTTCACGCCGCACGATGCGCCGTCGAAGCCCTTCGTCGACGAGTCGTACCCGATCTCCAGGACCTTGTCGCGAACGATCTTGGGGATGTCGGCGTAGGCGGTGGTCGTGACCTCGCCGGCGACGTGCACCTGTCCGGTGGTCACGAGGGTCTCGACCGCGACACGCGCCTTCGGATCGTCGGTGAGGATGGCGTCGAGAATCGAGTCGCTGATCGCGTCACAGATCTTGTCGGGGTGTCCCTCGGTGACGGATTCGCTCGTGAACAGGCGTGACGAGGTGGTCATCAGATCCTCTCGAGATCTACGCGCGTCGATGGTCGCCGCGCCGCTGGCGGTGTCGGCCAGTCCGACTGGCCGGGGATGTTTCCAACCTAATCGGTCGGTCGAGCTCCTCGACCATCAGGCACCAGTTGCCGCACTTCGTCAAGTATCCGACTCGACATGAGTGTTTTCGACCCGAAGGGCAAGGCGGTCTCGTCGCCGTTGGCGGCGAGCAACCAGCCGGTGTTGTCCTCGGTCCCGAAGGCCTTGCCGTCGCCGACGGCGTTGACGACGAGGAGGTCGCAGCCCTTGCGGGCGAGCTTGGCGCGGCCGTGGTCGAGGACACCGCCGGTCTCGTCGCCGGTCTCGGCGGCGAACCCGACGATCACGGTGGCAGTGGGAATGCGGCCCTCGTCGCGTGCGGTGACGAGTCCGCGCAGGATGTCGGGATTGGTGGTGAGATGGATCGGCGCCGGCCCCTCGTCGCCCTTCTTGATCTTCGACTCGGCGACCGCAACGGGTCGGAAGTCGGCGACCGCGGCGGCCATGATCACGACATCGGCGTCGGCGGCGCGCTTGGTCATCTCGTCGGCGAGTTGCTCGGCGGTGGAGATCCGCACGATGGTGACCCCGGCCGGGTCGCCCGGGTCGGCAGTGGACCCGGCGACGACGGTGACGCTCGCGCCGCGTTGGGCCGCGGCGCGGGCCAGCGCGAAGCCCTGTTTGCCGGAGCTGTGGTTGCCGAGGTACCGGACCGGGTCGAGCGGTTCCCGGGTGCCGCCGGCGCTGATGAGCACGCGGACGCCGGCGAGGTCGTACGGGAGTGCGTCGGCGCGATCGAGCAACAGCTCGCCCACCAGGGCGATCTCCTGAGGATCCGGAAGACGACCGCGGCCCGAGTCGGTGCCGGTGAGACGGCCCGACGCGGGTGTCATCACCACCGAGCCGTGCGACCGCAGCGTCGCGATGTTCGCCTGCGTCGCGGGATGTTCCCACATCTCGGTGTGCATCGCGGGCACGAACAGCACTGGGCACCGCACGGTCAGCAACGACGCGGTCAGCAGGTCGTCGGCACGGCCCTGTGCGGCGCGGGCCATGAGATCGGCGGTGGCCGGGGCGATGACCACGAGGTCCGCACCCTGCCCGAGCCGGACGTGGGCGACCTCGTCGACGTCGTCGAACACGGTCGTGGAGACGGGGTTACCGCTCAGCGCCTCGAAGGTCGCCTTGCCGACGAACTCCAGCGCAGCCGGGGTCGGCACGACGCGGACGTCATGACCGGACTCGGTGAAGTGTCGGATCACCGAGCAGACCTTGTAGGCCGCGATCCCGCCGCCGACGCCGATCAGGATGCGGCGCCGGGTTCCGGTCGGTTTGGTCATCACCGACGACGACTATTCGCCCTCGGTGTGCTCGAGCAGGTCGGAGTGGATCTCACGCATCGCGATCGACAGCGGCTTCTCCTGCAGGCCGGGCTCGACCAGCGGGCCGACATACTCGAGGATGCCGTCGCCGAGCTGGTTGTAGTAGTCGTTGATCTGGCGCGCACGCTTGGCTGCGTAGATGACGAGTGCGTACTTCGACGACGCGCGGTCGAGGAGATCATCGATCGGCGGATTGGTGATCCCCAGCGGCGTGTCGTAGGCCGGTGCGTCGGCGATCTCGGTGATGTCGAAATTGGTCGGGGTGCTCACACGAACTCCTGCGTCGAGGTCTGGGTGTCGGAAAGGGCCGGTCAGGTCGCGGATGCGGCCGGCTGTTCAGGTCCGACCAGCAAGGATACCAACTCATCGACGGCGCGGTCGACTTCGCTGTTCACGATGACGTGGTCGAACTCGTCCTGCGCGGCCATCTCGGTGCGCGCGGTGGCCAGTCGGCGCTCGATCGCCTCGGGCGTCTCGGTGGCCCGCCCGGTCAGGCGGGCGACGAGTTCGTCCCAGCTGGGCGGCGCGAGGAAGACGGTGATCGCCTCCGGGAGCCGGGCCACGACGTTGCGCGCACCGACCAGGTCGACCTCGACCAGAACCGGCTTGCCGGCTTCCAGAGCGGCGAGCACGGGGGCGATGGGGGTGCCCGAACGCTGCAGCCCGCCATGGATCTCGGCCCATTCCAGGAGTTCGTCGGCGGCGATCATCTTGTCGAAGTCGCCCGCGGACACGAAGTGGTAGTCGCGGCCGTCGACCTCACCGGGCCGTGGGTCCCGGGTTGTCGCCGAGACGCTGAAGTAGACATCGGGTACCGCGGCGCAGACCCTCGCGACCACGGTGGACTTGCCGACGGCCGAGGGGCCGACCAAAACGATCAGTCGACCCCTCGTGCGTCCGGTTCCCTCGTGGTCCGGGCGGTGGTTCACCGCCGCGTCCACGGGTTCGTTCCGCTGCCGTATCCGGTTCGGTTGCTCACGCTCAGGAGCTGAACTTCTCGAGCAGAGCCTTGCGCTGACGGTCGCCGAGACCACGCAGGCGGCGGGTCGGGGCGATCTCGAGCTCGGTCATGATCTCCTGCGCCTTGACCTTGCCGACCTTGGGCAGGGCCTCGAGCAGGGCCGAGACCTTCATCTTGCCCAGGATCTCGTCGTTCTCGGCATCCTTGAGCACCTGCTGGAGATCGGTGCCACCGCGCTTGAGGCGCTCCTTGAGCTCCGCGCGGACGCGACGAGCGGCAGCTGCCTTCTCCAACGCAGCGGCGCGCTGCTCATCGGTCAACTGGGGAAGGGCCACGGGGTTCCTCCGTCTTTCGTTCTCGAGTGGGACTGCATCGTTCGCCCGGGGGCGTCCGAGGCTCTGTTGCCGTGCGACCGCGGCTGGATCGCCGTCGCCGGCCTGTCAGCCGGGTCTGCACCCGGCCGACGCCATCAAAATGTTGGCGGCGAGTGCGACCGTACCCACGTGAGCAGGCATTTGCGAGTGCGACCCCCCGTTTTCGGGGCGTTTTCTCATGTTGTAGGGCCTCGTGTGCGTTCACGGGAGCACAGCACCGATTCAGTGCCGCCCCCATCGCGCTGACTACGTGTTTCGTAGCATTCTCGCAGGTCAGCGCAACACCAGGCGACAAGGCGGTCGATAGCAAAGCGAACGACCTCCCGCCCGGACGTCCCTCGACTGAGACGCGTGTGACACCAGTGATGTGGCCGGAAATTCTGGGATTGGACCGAGGCACCGCGCGTGTCGCGGGCAGCCCTGTGCGCAGTGTGAGCACATGCGCCGGCATCGTCGGGTGCCTCGGTTACTGTGAGCAGACTTTTCACCTGAACACTGATCGGGGGTCAGTGACATGTTTGTGGATCCGCCGCGAGTTCGTGGCCTGGCAAGGGCAACCCGGGCCGTCGCAGAGGCGACCCGGCAACGCGCACGCTGAGCGGCGGCGCCAATCCGGTGGCCGGCGCTGACGACAATGAACTAGCGGTCAGCCTTCGCGACGCAGCTGCAGCACTGGATAGAGTCGTCGACTACCACGCAGGTCAGTACGTCGGCTTCGCCCACCTTTGCACGCGCGGGGCGGACTCTTATGAGAACGCCGACGATGCCAGCGGCCAGCGACTCCGCAGCGACCTGGCGCATGGCCGAACTTCGGCTGAGCCCGATCGTCGAGGGGGTGGAGGCTAGTGTCCGGCGAAGGTTCGAAGTACACGGTTCCCCTTGTGATGGGGTGGTCCCTGGACAGTGCGAAATCGGTCAGTCGTCTTCTGTCGTCCGCGTCCAAGCAGATGTCCACCGACTTCAAGAGCGCGGGCAGTACTTTCGACGCGTCGCACGAATACTGGCGCGGGCACGGCGGAGAGGACGCTCGCGAGTCGTCGCGGACCCACGCTGATGACGCAGTTCGCAGCGCCTCCGTGATCGGTGCGGTGGCCGAGAAGTTCGACACTCGGGTGTCCGAACTCGAAGGCGAGGTCTCGAACCTTCCAAGCAAGGTGACCGAAGCACTCTCCTCTGAGTTCGATTTCTACGTCGAAGACGACGGCACCGTCAATTCCGAGCGGTCGAACATGGAGTGGTTGCGTGTGTGGAAGTCGGACTATCTGTCCAAACTCGCGGAGAAGGAAGGGTTGGAGAACTTCCTGACAATCGCTATTCGTGGCTCGCTGGCACGGATCGAAGACATCGATCGACGAGGCGCCGAAGAGCTCCGAACCGTCCTTGAGGGCCTCTCCGACAGAGTGAAATACGGGGTGGTCGGCACACCCGACGATCCGAGACTCGCCGAAATCCTTCGCCGATACCAAACGGCGCCGTCCGAAGGCGGTGCCCGGTTGTCCCGGTTGTGGCCGAGCGGCGTTCTGTTGCAGGCAATCCGCGCGGTGGACCCGGCGGTTGAGCCGGTTTTCATGACCCCAGAAGAGATCGTCATGCTGGCGACGATGGGGGCTCGGCCGAACGGCTTGGACGATCTGGTCGACTTTTTCGCCATTCGTTCACAGGCCAGCGGCGCCGCAGAACAGCAGCATGCCGGACCGCGCAGCATTTCCGATGGACATGGCGACGCCTTCCGGCACACTTACTGGAATGCGCTCATGACCCAGCGGTTCGGGGAAGATTGGACTCGACAGTTCGCAACCGCGCACGAGCAATTGGGCGGCAACCCGCCTCACCGAGAGGCGATGGATCTGTACAACAACGAGATCGGCCGTCAGTTGGCGCGGGAACACCCCGAAGCGAGTCCCGAAGAACTGGCCGCCGCCGTCGATCGGGCAGTCCGGGACGGCAGGACTCTCGTCATCGGGGCCGACGACGAGATCGCTTGGAGTGACCGAGTGGCTGAGCACAGCACCGGTGCCCCGTCACTCACGGATATCCCGCTACCGGCAGGTGAGCGGTGACCTCGTATCAACACGGCAGGTGGTGCCGCGCGATGATCGGGCTTTTCGTGGTCTGCTTCACCGCTACGGCGATTAACGGGTGTTCAGGACTTGCCTCTGGGGGTCCCGAGCAGAAGCAGATGCAGTGTGAGACCGAGTTCCGTATCGACGACAATTCGCAACCACTGGGATCGTCCGAGCGTTTTAGACACGCAGCCATTCAGTCAGCCTCAACGGGCACACAGGTGACAACGCTGCACGACGTTGCTCGCGAAGCAGGGTGGACCGGAGCGTGGGACCGAGTGCTGCAGGCTTTCGACAACACCGATTCCGCGTCGATCAACGCCTCCGCCGGAACTACCGGCATCTGCTTTCTCGGGGTAAGCCGCAGCGATCCCGATTTCGGCGCACAGGGCGACTACATCTTTTTCGACGGCCCTCGTCCCGTCCAAAGCATGCACTGGGACGGGGCCACCGAGATCATGCGCGCGTTGGGTGATAGCACCACCATCCGGCGTGATGAGCCACTCACTGCGGAAACCGACTCAGATCCGCCGATGCTGGTAACCGTCGAAACCCGCTCCCCCTGAGCACGAAACCCTGACCGCACCTCAGCCCAGCGCGGCCTCGACCTCGTCGCGGGCGCGGACGAAAGCGTCGCGCAGGGCGATGGGATCGGGCCCGGCTCGGAGCACGCCGCGGGAACTGGCGGGCAGCACCCAGGCCGGGTCGGCCCCCTCGAACACAATCGGCAGGTCGGCGGCCGTTGCACCCTGGGCACCCAGCCCGGGGGCCAGGATCGGGCCGCGGAGGCCGGCGAGATCGAGCCCGTGCTCACGTGTCGCCCCGACGACCAGGCCGACGGTCGCGGTCCCGTCCGTGTTCTCGGCGGCCGCGGCGTCGACGATCGATTGCGCGACCGTCCGCTCCCCCACCTGTGCCCGCTGCAGCTCGCCGCCCTCCGGGTTCGACGTCCGCGCCAGCACGAAGACGCCGCGCTCGCCGGACCGCGCGAGATCCAGTGCAGAGCGCAGGGATTCGTAACCCAGGTAGGGAGAAGCGGTGACCGAGTCGGCGCACAGCGGCGACGACTCGGACAACCAGGCCTGCGCGTAGGCGGCCATCGTCGAACCGATGTCACCGCGCTTGGCGTCGGCGATGACGAGGGCGCCCGCCTCGCGACAGCCCGCGACGACGCGTTCCAGCACCGCGAAACCCGCCGAACCGAACGGCTCGAAGAACGCGACCTGAGGTTTGATGACGGCGGCCACCGGACCCAGCGCCTCGACGCAGATGTCGGCGAACGCCGACAGTCCGTCGATGTCCACCGAGAGGCCCCATTCCTCGAGCAACGCGGCGTGGGGATCGATCCCGGCGCACAGACGCCCGCGCTCGACGACCGCCCTCGTGTAGCGGCCGCCGAACCCGGACGCGTCCGTCACGAGCGGCCGGCCAGGTCGGCGTGCCGGTTCTGCAGCGACCGCACCCCGATGTCGCCGGTCATCGCGGCCTCGATGCCCTGCACGGCGGCCGAGGCACCCTGCACCGTGGTGATACACGGGATGTTCACCGACACCGCGGCGCTCCGGATCTCGTAGCCGTCGACGCGGGGCCCCGAGTTGCCATACGGGGTGTTGATCACCATCGTCACCTCGCCGGCGCGGATGATGTCGACGATCGTGCGCTGCCCCTCGGCGGCCTCGAAGTGCTTGCGCACCGTCTCGCACTTGATCCCGTTGCGGCGCAACACGTCCGCGGTCCCCTCGGTGGCCAGGATGTCGAACCCCAGGTCGGCGAGGTGCTTCACGGGGAAGATCAGCGCCCGCTTGTCCTTGTTGGCCACCGACACGAAGATCTTGCCGCTGGTCGGGAGCGAGCCGTAGGCGGCGGTCTGCGACTTGGCGAATGCGCGACCGAAGTCGGCGTCGATGCCCATGACCTCGCCGGTCGACTTCATCTCGGGGCTCAGCAGGTTGTCGACCCCGCTGCCGTCATGGCGACGGAACCGATTGAACGGCAGGACCGCTTCCTTCACCGAGATCGGCGCCGTCGCCGGAGCCTCTCCGCCGTCGCCGGTGGCGGGCAGGATGCCCTGCTCCCGCAGATCGGCGATCGTCGCGCCGAGCATGACGCGCGCACACGCCTTGGCCAGGGGCACCGCGGTGGCCTTGGAGACGAACGGGACCGTCCGGCTCGCACGCGGATTGGCCTCGAGCACGTAGAGGATGTCGTCCTTGAGCGCGTACTGGACGTTGAGCAGACCCTTGACGCCGATGCCCTTGGCCAGCGCCTCGGTCGAGGTCCGCACCATCTCGAGGTCGGCTCGGCCGAGAGTGACCGGCGGCAACGCGCACGCCGAGTCACCGGAGTGGATTCCGGCCTCTTCGATGTGTTCCATCACGCCGCCGATGTAGACCTCGTCGCCGTCGCAGAGGGCGTCGACGTCGATCTCCACCGCGTCTTCGAGGAACCGGTCGACCAATACCGGATGATCCGGGGTCAGCTCGGTCGCGCGAGAGATGTAGTCCTCCAGGGACTTCTCGTCGTAGACGATCTCCATGCCGCGTCCACCGAGGACGTACGACGGCCGGACGAGCACCGGGTACCCGATCCGGGCGGCGGTGTCGCGGGCCTCGTCGAAGCTCGTCGCGGTACCGAACGCCGGGGCCGGTAGTCCGGCGGCGGTCAGCACCTTGCCGAACTCGCCGCGATCCTCGGCGAGGTCGATGGCCGCCGGGCTGGTGCCGACGATCGGCACCCCGGCCTCCTCCAAACGGTGCGCGAGACCGAGCGGCGTCTGGCCGCCGAGCTGGACGATGACACCTTCGACGGTGCCCGACTCCGATTCGGCGTGGTAGACCTCAAGGACGTCCTCGAACGTCAGCGGCTCGAAGTAGAGACGGTCGGCGGTGTCGTAGTCGGTGGACACCGTCTCCGGGTTGCAGTTGACCATGACGGTCTCGTATCCGGCGTCCGACAGGGTCAGTGCGGCGTGCACGCACGAGTAGTCGAACTCGATGCCCTGACCGATGCGGTTGGGGCCCGATCCGAGGATCAGGACCTTGGGGCGCTCCGTCTGGGGCGCGATCTCACTGGTCGCCCCGGCGTCGAGTTCGTAGCTCGAGTAGTGGTACGGCGTCTTCGCCTCGAACTCGGCCGCGCAGGTGTCGACGGTCTTGTAGACCGGCCGTACGCCCAGCCCGATCCGGTGGGCGCGAACGGCCGCCTCGTCGGCGAAATCCGAACGCAGAGCGGCGATCTGACGGTCGGAAAAGCCGGTGGACTTGGCCTCGCGCAGCAACGCCTCGTCCAGCGTGTCGGCGTCGCGGATCTCCACTCCGAGCGCGGCGATCCCGCCGATCTCGGCGAGGAACCAGGGATCGATCGCAGTGGCCTCGTAGAGGTCCTGGATCGTCGCGCCGGCCTCGAAGGCGAGCATCAGCTTGTACAACCGGCCGTCGCGCGGGGTCTTGATGTCCTCGAGCAGGGCGGGCAGGTCGACCGTCGCCGGGTCGGGGCGGTTGGGCTCGGCCCAGAAGCCGCCGGCCTTCGTCTCCAGCGACCGCATGACCTTGCCGAGTGCCTCGGCGAAGCTGCGACCGAGGCTCATGGCCTCGCCCACCGACTTCATCGTGGTGGTCAGCGTGTCGTCGGCGCCCGGGAACTTCTCGAACGCGAACCGCGGAGCCTTCACCACGACGTAGTCGAGCGTCGGCTCGAAACAGGCCGGCGTCTCCTTGGTGATGTCGTTGACGATCTCGTCGAGGCTGTACCCGATGGCGAGCTTCGCGGCGATCTTGGCGATCGGGAAGCCGGTGGCCTTCGACGCGAGCGCCGACGACCGCGACACGCGCGGGTTCATCTCGATGACGACGAGGCGGCCGTCGCGTGGGTCCTGGGCGAACTGGATGTTGCAGCCGCCGGTGTCGACGCCGACCTCGCGCAGGATGTCGATGGAGAGGTCGCGCATGATCTGGTACTCGCGGTCGGTGAGCGTCATCGCCGGGGCGACGGTCACCGAGTCGCCGGTGTGGACGCCGACCGGGTCGAGGTTCTCGATCGAGCAGACGACCACCACGTTGTCGCGGTTGTCGCGCATGAGCTCGAGCTCGTACTCCTTCCACCCGAGGATCGACTCCTCGATGAGGACGTTCGCCGTCGGGGAGGCGGCGAGACCGCCGCCCGCGATCCGGTCGAGGTCCTCGTCGTCGTAGGCCATTCCCGAGCCGAGACCGCCCATGGTGAACGACGGCCGGACGACGACCGGGAACCCGAGTTCGGCGACGGTGTCCCGCACCTCGTCCATCGTGTGGCAGACGCGGGACCGGGCGCTCTCCCCGCCGACCTTCTCGACGATGTCCTTGAACATCTGCCGGTCCTCGCCGCGCTGGATGGCGTCGAAGTCGGCGCCGATCAGCTCGATGCCGTACTTCTCCAGTGAGCCGCGATCGTGCAGTGCAACAGCGGTGTTCAACGCGGTCTGACCGCCGAGGGTGGCCAGCACGGCGTCGATGGGATGCCCGGCGTCGCGCTCGGCCTCGATGACCTTCTCCACGTACTCGGCCGTGATCGGCTCGATGTAGGTGGCGTCGGCGAACTCCGGATCGGTCATGATCGTGGCCGGGTTCGAGTTGACCAGGCTGACCCGTAGGCCCTCGGCTTTGAGGACCCGGCAGGCCTGCGTGCCGGAGTAGTCGAACTCGCAGGCCTGACCGATGACGATCGGCCCGGACCCGATGACCAGGACGTGGTTGATGTCTTCGCGGCGCGGCATCAGGCACTCGCTCCTTGGGACTTGTCCCCTTCGAGCAGGGTGACGAACTTGTCGAACAGGTAGGCGGCGTCGTGGGGACCGGCGGCCGCCTCGGGGTGGTACTGCACCGAGTAGGCGCGGCCGGAGAGCAGCTCGACGCCCTCCACGGTGCCGTCGTTGGCGCAGACATGGCTGACCCGGGCGCGGCCGAAGTCGGAGTCGAACTCCTCGCCCGCCTCGCCTTCGAGCGCGAAGCCGTGGTTCTGCGAGGTGATCGAGACCTTGCCGGTGGCGTGGTCGACGACCGGGATGTTGATGCCCCGGTGGCCGAACTTCATCTTGTAGGTCGACCGGCCGAGCGCGCGGCCCAGGATCTGATTGCCGAAGCAGATGCCGAACAGCGGGATGTCCTGGCCGAGCACCCCGCGGGTGAGTTCGACGATGTCGTCGGCCGTGGCCGGGTCGCCGGGACCGTTCGAGAGGAACACCCCGTCGGGCTTGAGGTCGGCGATGGCGTCGAGCGCGACGGTCGCGGGCAGCACGTGGGTGCGGACGCCGCGTTCGGCGAACATCCGCGGCGTGTTGGTCTTGATGCCCAGGTCGATGGCGGCCACCGTGAACCGGTGCTGGTCGAGGGGTTCGACCACGTAACCGCTGTCGGTGGTGACCTCGTCGGCCAGCCGGGCGCCCTTCATGTCCGGCTGGTTGCGCACGCGGGCGACGAGTTCGTCGGTGTCGGCGAGCGCCGGGCCGGAGAAGATCCCGGCCTTCATCGACCCGTGGTCGCGGAGGATGCGCACCACGGTGCGGGTGTCGATACCGCCGATCCCGACGATGCCCTGACGGTCCAGCTCCTCTGCGAGGGAGGTCGTCGCGCGCCAGTTGGAGACGCGTCGGGTGGGGTTGCGAACCGCATACCCCGCGACCCAGATCTTGCCCGAGTCACCGTCGACGCCGGTGCTCCCGGCGCTGCCCGTGCTCTCGCCGTCCTCGGTGTTCCAGCCGGTGTTGCCGATCTGCGGCGCCGTGGCGACCACGATCTGCCGGTGGTAGCTCGGATCGGTCAGGGTTTCCTGATAGCCGGTCATCGCGGTGCAGAACACCGCCTCGCCAAGGGTCTCGCCGACTGCGCCGAAGCTCCGGCCGGTGAACACCTGGCCGTTCTCCAGCACCAAGACCGCTGTGTTCATTCCTGTGCCCCTTGTCCCTGTGGCCCGTGTCCGCTGTCATGCGTCCCGGCGAAGGCGCTCACCCAGCCGGGGTAGATCGTTTTGTCGTCGGCGCGCACCCCGGAGTCGATCTCGGTGCCGCTGGGCAGGACCCAGCGGATGGCGAGGACGCCGTCGGCGGTCATCACCTTGCCCGCGATGCCGCGTTCGGTCCGGACCGCGGTGATCGATTCCCGGGGAATCCAGAGGTCACTGGCTCCCTGACGCGCGATGAGGATGCCCGTCTCGAACTCGGTCAGCACCGAGGACGCCCGGTCGCCGATGTCACCGACGGTCACCCGGTTCTGCCAGCTCGGCGCGATGGTGCTGCCGAGGTAGAGGCCGGTATCTGGACCTCTGAGTACCGCGCCCGGCTCGGTGGGGATCGTCGGCAGCGTGCCGATCACGTCGGCCTGCGCCGCGGTCTTCTTCCGATTCCCGGTCGCCAGCAGGTAGAACACCGACGCCACCCCGAGGGCGAGCAGTGCGACCACGCCGATGAACCAGGCGTTGAAGACGATTTTGCCGTATCCGAGCAGCGACGCGAGCACCGAGGCGACCACCAGCACCGCGAGGATCGCCGGTACCAGTCCACGCCTGGGTCTCGCGGTCATCGGGTCACCTGCCCGTCGTGGGCCGTCACCACGCCGCGCAGCACCGTCGCGGTGACGGTGGCGGGCATGGTCATCGACTCGAACGGGGTGTTGGCCGACAAGCTCGCCAGCTCGGGACCGTGCACCACCCAGGACGTGTCCGGGTCGACGACGGCCAGGTTCGCCGGCTCGCCGACCTCGATCGGACGACCCTGATCGGTGAGTTCGACAATCTGCGCGGGCCGCTCGCTCATCACTCGCGCGACGCCGCGCCAGTCGAGCAGGCCGGGCTTGACGAGGGTCTCGACGATGATCGGCAGGGCGGTCTGCAGGCCGAGCATCCCGGGCTTGGCCTGGGCGAACTCGCAGCACTTCTCCTGCGCGGCGTGCGGGGCGTGGTCGGTGGCCACACAGTCGACGATCCCCTCGGCCAGCGCCTGTCGCAACGCCTCTTTGTCGCGGACCTCGCGCAGCGGCGGATTCACCTTGTTGACCGGGTCGTACGTCTCGAGCCGGGAGTCGTCGAGCAGCAGGTGATGCGGGGTCACCTCGGCGGTGATCGCGATCCCCTGGTCCTTCGCCCAGCGGAGAAGTTCGACGGTGCCCTCGGTCGAGGCGTGGCAGATGTGGATGCGCGCACCCGCGTCGCGCGCGAGCAGGGCGTCGCGGATCACGATCGACTCCTCGGCCGCCCGCGGCCAGCCCGCCAGGCCGAGGCGCGAGGCCGTGGGCCCCTCGTTGGCAACGGCTCCGACGGTCAGTCGCGGCTCCTCGGCGTGCTGGGCGATGAGGACGCCGAGCCCGGTCGCGTACTCGAGCGCGCGGCGCATCAGGAGCGGATCGTCGACGCACTTGCCGTCGTCGCTGAACATCCGGACGCCGGCGGCACCGGCGGCCATCATGCCCATCTCGGCGAGCTGCTTGCCGGCCAGACCCACGGTCACGGCGCCGACCGGGTACACGTCGACGAGTCCGACCTCGCGCCCGGACCGCCACACGTTGTCGGTGACGGTCGAGTTGTCGGCCACCGGGCTGGTGTTGGCCATCGCGAAGACCGCGGTGTAACCGCCGAGCGCGGCGGCTGCCGAACCCGACCGGATGGTCTCGGTGTCCTCGCGGCCCGGCTCCCGCAGGTGGGTGTGGAGGTCGACGAACCCCGGCAGCAGCACGCCGCCCTTGCCGTCGATCGTCTCGGTGCCGTCGGGCGCGGTGACCGCGGAACCCATCTCGCTGATGACGCCGTCGACTAAGAGGACGTCGATCGGGTCACCCTCGCCGTATGGACGAACGGCGCGGAGAAGAACGGATCCGGTGCGGGCGGTCACTTCACATCTCCTGACACGATGTCGTGGGCGGTCACAGGTGCGCTCCCGCGGAATCGGAGCCGACGAGCAGCCGGAACAGGACCGCCATGCGGACGTGCACGCCGTTGCGGACCTGTTCGAGAACGGTCGCCTTCGGCGAGTCGGCCACCGAGTAGCCGATCTCCATGCCGCGCAACATCGGTCCGGGATGCAGGACCACGGCATCGTCGGCCAGCAACGCCATCCGACGATCGTTGAGCCCGAAGCGGACCGAGTACTCGCGGGCACTCGGGAAGAAGCCGCCGTTCATGCGTTCGGCCTGGACGCGGAGCATCATGACGGCGTCGACGGCCGGCAGTTCGGCGTCGAGACTTCCCGAGACGCTCACCGGCCACTGGTCCACCCCGACCGGCAGCAGCGTCGGGGGCGCCACCAGGACGACCTCGGCGCCGAGCGTCGAGAGCAGGTGGGCGTTCGACCGCGCGACGCGGGAGTGGATGATGTCGCCGACGATCGCGATCCGCCTGCCCTCGAGCGAACCGAGCCGCTGTCGCAGGGTCAGCGCGTCGAGGAGCGCCTGCGTGGGATGCTCGTGCGTTCCGTCGCCGGCGTTGATCACCGCGGGACCGTCACCGTCGGGCGTGGTCGTCCAGTCGGCGATCTGGGCCGGCGCGCCCGACGCCGGATGCCGGACGATCAGCGCGTCGGCGCCCGCCGCGTGCAGGGTCTTGGCCGTGTCGCGCAACGACTCCCCTTTGCCCGCAGAGGAACTCGAGGCACTGACGTTGATGACGTCGGCACTCATCCACTTGCCCGCGACTTCGAAGGAGACCCGGGTGCGGGTGGAGTTCTCATAGAACACGGTCATCACCGTCCGACCGCGCAGCGTCGGCAGTTTGCGCACCTCACGCCCGGTCAGGGCCTGCTCGAAACGCTCGGCGTCGTCGAGGAGGGCGGTGGCATCGTCACGGCTGAGGTCTTGCGTCGACAACAGATGCCGCATCATGAATCACTCTCCGCGGCAACCGAACTCGACGCCGAGGCGAGGACGACCTCGTCGATGCCGTCGTGTTCGACGAGATGGACCGAGACCTGTTCGTCGCGGGCCGTCGGGATGTTCTTGCCGACATAGTCTGCGCGCAACGGGAGTTCGCGATGGCCACGGTCGACGAGGACCGCGAGTTGCACGGCCGCGGGACGACCGAGATCGCGCAGTGCGTCGAGCGCGGCACGGACCGTCCGTCCGGAGTAGAGGACATCGTCGACGAGGATCACGATGGCGCTGTCGACGCCACCGGCCGGCACCATCGTCCGCTCGAGCGGGCGGTGCGGCTTGCCGCGCAGATCATCGCGGTAGAGCGTGATGTCGAGATATCCCACCGGCACGTCGACGCCTGCGAACTCGCTGATCTTGGCACCCAGCCGGGTGGCGAGAGATGTTCCGCGAGTGGGGATTCCGATGAGGACGACGCGAGGTGCGTCGGGCGAGTCCAGAGCAGTCTTCTCGATGACCTGGTGTGCGACACGGGCAATCGTGCGCGACACGTCAGCGGCATCGAGCAGCACCCTGGGAGCGGGGCTGGCCAAGGCCGACCTCCTTCTCCGCCTCGCAGGACGGATCGTTAAAGGATGTCTGTCTCGCGACACTCTACACCGGGCGGCGACGCCGACGAATTCCCGCGACGTACGCCACACCCGGTGCGGATCAGTTGGGCTCCGGCCGTCCGGGTGCGGCCCCACCGGGTTCGGCGGAAGCGGCTGCGCGGACCTGCGGCGCGAGCTCGGCGATCTTGGCCAGCACGCCGTTCACGAAGGCCGGCGAGTCGTCGGTCGAAAGTTCTTTGGCGAGTTCGACCGCCTCGTCGACGACGACGATCGTGTCGACGTCGAGAGAGTTGAACAGCTCCCACGTCGCCAGTCGCATGATGGCGCGGTCGACGGCTGGGAGGCGTTCGAGGGTCCAGTCGCGCAGATACGACGAGATGACCGCGTCGACCTGACCCTGGTCCTCGGCGAGTCCCTGGATCACGGTCGCGGTGTAGTCGTGGATCGAGCCGACGCTCTCGTCCGAGCGGACGTATTCACGACGTTCGGCGACGAGCTGCGCGGGACTGACCTTCTTGGCCTCGGCCTCGAAGAGAAGGTCCACCGCGCGCCGCCGCGCCTTGTGTCGGGTTCCGGGTTGTTTCACAGGTCAGGAGTTGACGCGGCCGAGATAGCTGCCGTCGCGCGAATCGACCTTGAGCTTGTCACCGGTGTTGATGAACAGCGGAACCTGGATCTCGGCGCCGGTCTCGAGCGTGGCGGGCTTGGTGCCGCCGGTGGAACGGTCGCCCTGGAGTCCGGGATCGGTCTGGGCGACGATCAGCTCCACCGTGACCGGCAGTTCGACGAACAACGGGTTGCCCTCGTTCAGCGAGACCTGCACGGTCATGTTCTCCAGCAGGAAGCGGGCGCCGTCGCCGACGGTGGCCGGCGGCAGGGAGAACTGCTCGTAGTCCTGCGCGTCCATGAACACGTAGTCGGTGCCGTCGTTGTAGAGGAAGGTCATGTCTCGACGGTCGACGGTCGCGGTCTCGACCTTGACGCCCGCGTTGAAGG
Organism: Gordonia hongkongensis; assembly: GCF_023078355.1. Classification (NCBI taxonomy): domain Bacteria; kingdom Bacillati; phylum Actinomycetota; class Actinomycetes; order Mycobacteriales; family Gordoniaceae; genus Gordonia; species Gordonia hongkongensis. The sequence continues at coordinate 2,513,610 of NZ_CP095552.1, read as the reverse complement.
TCTTGTCGACGGTCTTGCCGCTCAGCACGTTCTTGATCTTGGTGCGCACGAACGCGGGGCCCTTGCCCGGCTTGACGTGCTGGAACTCCATGATCTGCCAGAGCTGGTCGTCCATGCGCAGCACGAGGCCGTTCTTGAAGTCGGCGGTGGATGCCATGTGGTTTTCGTTCCCTTGCAGTCAGATGACGGTGAATGTCTTGTCGGTGGCGGTCAGCAGGTCGGGGTCGCCGTCGGTGACCACCAATGTGTCCTCGATCCGGACCCCACCCCATCCGGGTAGGTAGACACCGGGCTCCACGGTGACCGCAGCACCGCATGGCAGTGTACCCGCCGCGAGTTTGCCGATTCCCGGCGCTTCGTGGATCTCCAGTCCCACTCCGTGACCGAGACCGTGCACGTAGTTCTCGCCGTGGCCGGCGTCGGCGATCACGTCGCGGGCCGCGGCGTCGACCGCCCGCAGGTCGGCCCCGGGCGTGAGGGCCCGGCGGCCGGCGGCCTGTGCGGTGGCGACGAGTTCGTAGAGGTCCCGCTGCCACGACGCCGCGCGCCTCAGGACGAAGGTCCTGGTCATGTCGGAGTGATACCCGCCGACCACCGAGCCGAAGTCGATCTTGACCAGATCGCCGTCCGCCAGAGCCGTGTGGGTGGGCCGGTGATGCGGGATCGCCGAGTGCGGGCCGGCGGCCACGATGGTCTCGAACGCGATCCCGTCGGCCCCGAGGCGATACATCTCCCACTCGAGCGCACGCGCGACCTGCCGCTCGGTCGTCCCGGCCCGCAGGACGCCGTCGGCGATGATCTGCGCCAGGGCCGCATCCCCGATCGCGCACGCCGCCCGGAGCAGCTCGATCTCCCCCGGTTCCTTGACCGCGCGCAGGTTCTGCACGACACCGGTCGTGCTGACGAGTTCGATCCCGGAGTCCCCGACAGCCGCGGACAGCGCTCGGTGCCCGGCCACGGTCTCGGTGTCGGCCTCGAAGCCGACGCGACCCGCCCCGGCGGCCCGGGCGTGGTCGACGAGGGCACGCGCCACCGAGCGTTCGATGATCGGCTCGACGTCGGGCACCTGTTCGGCGACCTGGGTGAGATACCGGCCGTCGGTGGCGATCCGGTCGCCGGCCGGATCGTCGACGTCGATCAGCACGGCGGCGTTGGAGCCGGTGAACCCGGTCAGGTAGCGGACGTTGACGAGGTCGGAGACGACGAGGAACGAGACCGGGTCGTCCGCGGTACGCAGTTCGGCACGCAGCCGGGCGCGGCGGCCTGCGGTGTCATGGTTGATCGGCACCCTGGCCACGCTACGGCCGGCGCCCGAGCCGCGAACCCGCCCGACCCGCGAAACCCGACCACTTCGACCAGGGTGTGTCCGCTGTCACCACCCCCGTGCGTAAGATGACGCGCATGTCTTCGTGGTTGGTGCGCGGTCTGACGATGACCGCAGTTCACGTCCTCGCCCGCGTCTTGCTGGGATTCGCCGTGGTGCAGGCGCCGCTGAACTCGACGATCTGGCGCACCATCGCGATCGCGGTCGTCGTACTCATCGCCCTGGTGTGGGGTGGTTACGACGGCATCCGCGACGCCCGCGCCAACCCGGATCCCGATGACTACGAGGATCTGACCGTCCGCTGGCTACAGGCCGGTGTCCTCGCCGGCGTCCTCGCCGGGCTGATCTCCTGGATCCTCGGCACGGTCGTCCTGGCCGGCATCGGGCAGGCCAGCCTGTTCATCGAGCTCATCGCCGGGGCGTCGTTCACCGCACTGCTCGTCTTCGTCCCGGCCTTCATCGGCGCTGCGATCGGCCGTTTCCTCGTCCGGCGCGACCAGAACAAGGGCGCACCCGACGACGACTGGTCGGTGCACGAGGATCGTTCGCACCGCCACGACGGCGGGACCGAGGCCGACTCGGACGCGCCGACGCAGCGCATTCGCTGAGGCTCAGGACGAAGCCCCCCGTGCGAGTGGCCGAATTCTCAGCTCCCTGAGGTACGAGCGAAGCGAGCCACCTCCTGCTCCCTGAGGAGCGCTCGGAGCTTGCGGAGGGCGCGTCACGAAGGGTCCTCGCAACTCGTCTCGCCAGGACCCTTCGAGGCTCGTCGCTGATATGTAGTGCTGCTCTGTCAAGTCCCATGGCGAAATTGCCTCCTTCTCAGGGGCTGTTGTGGGGTTGGCCACCCGCCGCGGTGTGTGGTGGTCGTTACTCGCGACGGTGTTGTCGGACTGATATACGCGGGTTGGTTACCGCTCAACGGTGTTCGACAGGAGAGGAAAACGCTGGCCGACGGGTCTATGTAAACGTGCGTACCGTGCACCCAAAAGTGCTGGCGCACATAGCGACGCCGTGGATTCGTTCCCTGTTCACCACAGCGGGAGTCCCGCGACGGGTGGCCAAGATTGTGTGTCAGTGCTGGTTAGTCGTCGAGCACCGCCAGCGACCAGCACCAGCCGGCGAGCTCACGAGCGATCGCGGTGTTGGCCACGCAGGGATGTTTGCTGCGGCGGTCGAATTGTTGCCAGCGCTTGTGTAGCCGACGATTGCCGGCATGGCCACGGGCGCGGGCAGCCGGTGTAGCAGCCTCCCACCGGCGGCGCATGGTCTGTCCGGGTGTGGCGTAGGGGCGTCGGTGTTGCCAGGCCGCCTCGACCAATAGCCGCCGCACGTGGGCGTTACCGGCCTTGGTGATCGATCCCTGACTGCGGGTCCCGCCGGTCGAGTATTCCGAGGGCACCAACCCGGCGTAGGAGCCGATCGTGGCGCCACTAAACCGTGACCAGTCGCCGATCTCGACCGCCAAAGCGAACGCGGTCAGCGTCGACACGCCCCGCAGACACGACAGCCGGGTGACCACCGCCCGCCACGGATCGGTGGCCGCGGTCTGTTCGATCAGCTCATCGAGGCGGTCACGGCGGGCGGTCACGCTCAACACCGCGTCCAGGTCGTTGTCGAAGGCGGCTTGCAGCAGCGGCAGCTCGAAACGTTGACGCTTCAGCCACCGCTGATGAACACCGGTCCAGGGTTTCCCGCCGGAGTAGACGATCCCCTGTCGCAGAAGCAGTTTGGACAATCGATGCCGAGCGCGCATCAAGTCGCTGCGGGCGTCCTCGCGGGCGCGGACCAGAGGGGGTGTCAGATGGTCTGTGTAAGTCCAGTGCTCATCAGTGAGAGGACAATCTATGAGCATGGCGTTAGACGATAAGCAGCACGACGACGGTCAGCAGCTGCCTGAGTTGGCTGAGCCGCGTTCGACCGCGGAGGTGGCCGAGGCGCTGGAGGCCTCGGGCATGGTCGATGAGTTGTTGGCCCAGATCGATACCGGCCAGGTCCAGATCACCGGCGACGGCGGCCTGATCCCGGGTCTGATCAAACTCGCCCTCGAACGCGGCCTGAAGGCCGAGCTGACCGATCACCTCGGCTATGCCAAGGGCGATCCGGCCGGTCGGCAACTGCCCAACGCCCGCAACGGGTCGAGCCCGAAAACGGTGGACTCCGCGGCCGGGCCGGTCGAGTTGAACGTTCCTCGTGACCGTGCCGGCACGTTCACCCCACGCCTGGTACCGAAGGGTTCCCGCCGGCTCGGCGGGCTCGACGACATGATCATCTCGCTGTATGCCGGTGGCATGACGTTGCGCGACATTCAGCATCATCTGGCCTCGACGATCGGCACCGATCTGTCGCATGAGACGATCTCGAAGATCTGCGACGAGGTCCTCGACGCGGTCGATGAATGGCAGAACCGGCCGCTGGAGGCGTTGTATCCCGTCATCTACCTCGACGCCCTGGTGGTGAAGGTCAAAGACGGCGGTCATGTCCGAAACAGGCACGCCCACATCGCTATTGGTGTCGACATGGCCGGCGTCAAGCACGTGCTGGGCATCTGGATTCAGGCCGAGGAAGGCGCGAAGTTCTGGGCCGGGGTGTGTGCGAATCTGGCCAACCGCGGCGTCAAGGACGTGCTCATCGTGTGCTGCGACGGGTTGACCGGGTTCCCCGAGGCGATCGAGGCGACCTGGCCATTGGCCACGGTGCAAACGTGTGTGGTGCATCTGATTCGCAACTCGATGCGGTTCGTGAACTACAAGGACCGCAAAGAGGTCGCGCGGGCGATCAAACCGATCTACACCGCCCCCGACGCCGAGACCGCCCGCCGCGAATGGGAAGCCTTCCGAGACTCGGAACTGGGGACCAAATATCCGAGTGCCGCAGCAGCTTTCGATCGAGCGTGGGACCGGTTCATTCCGTTCTTGGCGTTCCCGCCCGAGCTCCGCAAAGTCATCTACACCACCAACTCGATCGAGTCGCTGAACTACCAGCTCCGCAAGGTCATCAAGAATCGGGGACACTTCCCCAACGATCTCGCGGCGCGCAAACTGCTGTGGCTGGCGATCTGCGACATCGAGGACAAACGGGCCCGGCAACGCGAGAAGGAACGCGGCAAGCCCGCCGCCACGCGCAGAGCCCCCGGCAGACTCGTCGAGGGCCAAGTCGTGACGAACTGGAAACAGGCCCTCGGGCAACTAGCCCTGGCCTACCCCGACCGCATCGAACCCCACCTCAACTAGACCCAACCAGCAACCACAGGAAACCCAGGAGTCACGTTCTTACACAGACATCTTGACAAGCTCGGACCAGATCCCGTGCGGCTTCGGTGCCCACCTCAGGAACACTGACCGCCACCACTTCGCCCAGGCGCAGCAACTTCGCCAAGTGTGCAGCGTCTCGGGCATCGGTCTTGACGCGGTCCCCGGCTGGCCGCTGCAGCTTCGAGGGCGCGGCAACCACACACTCCATCCCGGCCGCCGTGATCGCCCGCGCCAATCCAAAGCCGGTCGGACCGGCCTCATAGGCCACCCGCACCGGCGGGGCCAGGCCTTGTAGCCAGCTGACGATGGTCGCCGCATCAGGGACCAAGGTCTCCCGAATCACCTGCCCGGTGTCTTCATCGATGGCGTGAGCGACCACCGAGCGTGCGTGAACATCCAATCCGACACTTGTACCCTGAACAATCACCGGAGGCCTCCTGATCTGCAATGTGGTGCTACCGCCGAGTGTGAACTCAGCAGCAGCAACCCACGATGTGTTTGCAGCTTGAGGCCTTCGGCCCCAAGGCCCTCATACCGTCTATCGCTCCTCGCACCTCAGTATCTGCGTCCTCGCGGCCGTCGTGGACTACGAAAGAACACTCTTCAGCATCCACATCTCTGCTCCCTGAGGTGCGAGCGAAGCGAGCCACGAAGGGCTTCGCAACGTGTCTCACCAGGCCCTTCGTGGCTCGTCGCTTGCGCTCCTCGCACCTCAGGGGGCAATGGTTATGTCGTTCTTTCGGATTAGGGAGCAGGGGTTATGGGCTTTTTCGGATCAGGAAGCAGGGATTTAATCCAGGACCTCGCCTCAGAGCAAAATCGAGGTGCTCTTCTCCGCTGAGCCACCGGCCACTGCCGAGTAGGCAGCGGCGATCAATCCGGGGTCGGGCCCTTCGAGCCGGCCCGGCTTGGCGAGTCCGTCGAGCACGACGAAACGCAGCACGCCGGAACGGTTCTTCTTGTCCCCCGCCATCCCCTGCAGGAGATCGGCGAACGCATCCGGGTCATAGGTCGTCGGCAGCCCCACGAGATCCAGGATCGCCTTGTGCCGATCCGCCGTGGCGTCGTCGAGGCGGCCGGCCAGGCGCGAGAGTTCGGCAGCGAACACGAGACCCACCGACACCGCCGCGCCGTGACGCCAGCGGTAACGCTCGCGGCGCTCGATCGCGTGGCCGAGAGTGTGCCCGTAGTTGAGGATCTCGCGCAGCGACGACTCCTTGAGGTCCGCGGACACCACGTCGGCCTTGACCTGCACCGAGCGCCGGATGAGATCGGGCAGTACCGGCGACGTCGGGTCGAGGGCGGCCTCGGGGTCGGCCTCGATGATGTCGAGGATCGTCGGATCGGCGATGAACCCGGTCTTGATGACCTCGGCGAGTCCGGCGACGATCTCGTTGCGCGGGACGGTCTCCAGCGTGCCGGTGTCGATCAGGACGGCGTCGGGTTCGTGGAACGAACCAACGAGGTTCTTGCCCGCCTCGGTGTTGATGCCGGTCTTGCCGCCCACGGCGGCGTCGACCATCGCCAGCAGGGTCGTCGGGATGTGGATGACCCCGATGCCGCGCATCCAGGTCGCCGCGACGAACCCGGCGAGGTCGGTGGCGGCTCCCCCGCCGAGGCTGATGACCTTGTCGTTGCGTTTGAGACCGATCCGGCCGAACACCTCCCAGCAGAACGACGCGACCGACAGGTCCTTGCCGGCCTCGGCGTCGGGGATCTCGACGCGATGGGCGTCGAACCCCTTGTCCGCCAGATACTCTCGGATCTGTTCGGCGGTCTTGGCCAGCGGCGGCTGATACAGGATCGCGATGCGGTCGGCGCCCTGCGCGGCCGCGGCCACCTCACCCAGGAGTCCCCGGCCGATGGTCACGTCGTACGGTGCGCCGGCGTTGACCCGGATGGCGATGGGTTCGTTCGCTGCCTGTTCGTTCACGGTGATACTCGGCTTCCTCACATCAGTTCACGGGCCAGTTGGACGACCACGGCGTCGGCCACCGCGTCGGGGTCGGGGTCGGCGTCGACGTCGAAGGTGCACACCGCCTCGTAGACGGGTGTCCGCTCGGCGAGCAGTTCGGCGTACCGAGCGGCAGGGTCGGCCGTCGCCAGGAGCGGACGGTCGGTACCCGACACGCGCTCGTACCCGCGCTCGGCCGACACCCGCAGGTACACGACGCGCTGGTCGGCCAGTGCCTCGCGGATCCCGGCGGTCGTCACCGCGCCGCCGCCGAGCGACACCACCCCGCCATGGTTGTCCAGGACATCGGTGACGACGTTGGCCTCGATCTTCCGGAACCCCTCGAGACCGCCGGATTCGAAGATCTCCGGGATGCTGCGGCCGGTGCGCCGGACGAGTTCGATGTCGGTGTCGATGAAGTCGACGCCGAGCCGGTCGGCGAGCATACGACCGACGGTGGACTTCCCGGCTCCCATGAAACCGATCAGTACGGCCGCCGGGCGGCGACCGGTCGTCGGACGCGTCGGGGTCGGGGGTGCCGGGGGCTGGGTCATGCCCGGGGCGGACGCGCGTCGACGGCAGCCCGGTAGGCGGCGAGGTTCGCGCCGGTCTCGGTCACCGAGTCGCCGCCGAACTTCTCGAGAGCGGCCTGGGCCACGACGAGCGCGACCATCGCCTCGGCGACGACGCCCGCCGCGGGCACGGCACAGACGTCGGAACGCTGATGGATGGCGCTGGCCGTCTCCCCGGTCGACATGTCGATCGTGGACAACGCACGCGGCACCGTCGAGATCGGCTTCATCGCGATGCGCACGCGCAGGTCCTCGCCATTGGTCATGCCGCCCTCGAGTCCGCCCGCGCGGTTGGTCGATCGCAGGACACCGTCGGCACCGGGCACCATCTCGTCGTGGGCCGCACTGCCACGCCGGCGGGCGGTGGTGAAGCCGTCGCCGACCTCCACACCCTTGATCGCCTGGATGCCCATCAGCGCGGCCGCCAGCTTGGCGTCCAGCCGGGTGTCGCCGCTGACGTGCGAGCCGAGGCCGACGGGCACCCCCGTGGCGACGATCTCGACCACGCCGCCGAGGGTGTCGCCGTCCTTCTTCGCCGCCTCGATCTCGGCGATCATGGACTTCTCGGCGTCGGCGTCGAACGCCCGGACCGGACTGGCGTCGATGGCCTCGAGGTCGGCGATGCGCGGCGGCGGGCCGACATAGGGATCGCTCGCGCCGATGGAGATGACATGGGAGATGACGTCGACGCCCAGTACCTGGCGGAGGAAGTTGCGGGCGACCGTGCCCGCGGCGACACGCGCGGCGGTCTCGCGGGCGCTCGCGCGCTCGAGCACCGGACGGGCGTCGTCGAAGCCGTACTTGAGCATGCCGGAGTAGTCCGCGTGCCCGGGGCGGGGACGCGTCAGCGGTGCGTTACGGGCGCTTCCCTCGAGTTCGGCCGCGTCCACTGGGTCGGCGGCCATCACCGTCTCCCACTTGGGCCACTCGGTGTTGCCGATCTCGATCGCGACCGGGCCGCCCATGGTCTGGCCGTGACGAACCCCGCCGAGCACGGTGACCTGGTCGGCCTCGAACTTCATCCGCGCACCGCGGCCGTAGCCGAGCCGGCGGCGTGCCAGTTGCCCGGCGATGTCGGACGAGGTGACCTCGACACCGGCCACCATGCCCTCGACGATGGCGACCAGGGCGGGACCGTGGGATTCTCCGGCAGTTATCCAGCGCAACACAGTGATCGATTGTTCCATGCTGCCGAGCCCGGTCCGACGGCGGCGCTGCCGAACCACGCGTAGCACGCGTCACAACAGACCGGCGACGACGATCGTGGCAGCGGCGAGCGCGGGTCCGTGCGGATGAGACCCGTTGCCCGCGGCGCCGCGGCGACCGAAGCGATCGCCGACCACCGTGCCCACCGCGATGACCGAGGCGAGCGTCACCACGAGCAGGGCGGCGTCCCACCGTACGGCGAGCGCGCCGCACGCGATGGCGAGCTTGACGTCCCCACCGCCGCACCATCGCATCCCGAAGGCGAGCGCGTACGGGGCTGCGGCGACGAGCGCGGCCACCGCCGCGCCGGGGTGGACTGCGCACGCGCCCACCGCACCGCAGATCCCGGGCCAGACGAGCACGTTCGGGATCCGGCGGGTGTCGGCGTCGGTCACCGCGACGACCGACAGCCAGATCAGGATCACGCACTCGGTCATCCGTCGAGCATGTCGGGGTGGTTGATCGGTACTGTTCGCCCGTCCACAACCGGCACGTCCTGTGGACGGAGTCGGAACTCGCCCGGAATCAGTCGGCGGTGAGTGCCGCGACCATCACGTCGCGGGGTGCGGGCAGCCCGGTGAACTGCTCGACCTGTCGGAATGCCTGATTGACGAGCATGACCAGACCACCGACCACGGTTCCACCGGCCGCGACGACCGCGGACGCGAGCGGAGTCGGCCAGGGGTCGTAGATCACGTCCACGACCTTGCGTGCACGCGCCACGGCGGGCGCCAGGACCACGGCCGCGTCGGCCGGCACCGTCGACACGACGACCGCGGACTCGCGACACCTTCGGGCCAGCGCCTCGGTGGGTTCGAAGGGGACGATGTCTCCGTTCATCCGCAACCGCTCACACAGTTCGAGGACGGGCGCGGCCCGGCCGGCGTCGCGGGCGACCACCGTGACGTCGGTGATGCCCGTCTCGGCGAGCGCCATGATGGTCGGAAGTGCCGTGCCACCCGCTCCGACGACCACGGCGACCGGCGAGGTCCCGGCGGCCGGGTCCGCGTCGACCCCGAGGTCGGTGAGCGCTCCAGATACGCCGTCGATGTCGGTGCAGTCCGCGCGCCAGCCGGTCGCCACGCGCACCAGGGTGTTGGCCGACCCCACCAGTTCGGCGCGTTCGGTGCGTTCGGTGGCGAACTCGAGGGCAGCGCGTTTGTTGGGCATGGTGACCGAGAACCCGATGAAGTCGGCGTCGGCTCCCGAGACGATCTCGGGCAGACGGTCGGCGGTGCACTCGATCCGGTCGTACCGCCAGTCGACCAGCCCGAGTGCCCGGTAGGCGGCCAGATGGACACGCGGCGAGCGCGAGTGCGTGATCGGCGACCCCAGAACCGCGGCCCGACGGTGGTCACCGTGCGGTGAGCGGACGTCGGCGGGCACGGTGTTCATGGCGGGTCCGCTGCTCACTGGCTGCAGCCGGTGGCCACCAGCTTGTTGCGGCAGGCGACCTGGCGGTTGCGGATGTGATCTTCGAAGGTGTTCGCGAACAACGTGGTCCCGGCGGTGTCGACGGTGACGAAGTACAGCCATCCGCCGGGCGCCGGGTCGAGCATCGCCTCCAGGGCGGGCACGCCGACCGCCGCGATGGGCGTGGGCGGCAACCCCTTGTACCGGTAGGTGTTCCACTCGTTGTCGTTCTTGTACGCCTCGCCGTGGACATCGATGTTCGTGATGTCGGCCGTGTAGTTCTGCGTCGAATCCATCTGCAGCAGCTGGTCGCGGTCGAGGCGGTTACGGATGACCCGCGCCACCTTCGGCGCATCCTCGACATGCCGGACCTCGCGCTCGACGATCGACGCCGCGATCAGGGTGTCGTACGGCTCGAGTCCGGAGTTGTTGCGGTCGAGCAGTCCCCATTGTTCGAACATCGTCGCGCTGCTGGAGATCATCTCCCGCAGGATCTGCGTGGCGGTGTGATCGGGTTCGATGCGCTCCCAGGTGGTCGGCGCGATGAGCCCCTCGATCCGGCGGTGATCGCCCGTCATCTCGGCGACGTTCTGTTCGGCCCACGCGGGCACACCGAGCTCGGCCGGGGTGGTTTCGGCGGCGGCCTTCTCGAGGTCGGCAACCGTCACCCCCTCCTGCTGCCCGTTGAACGAGAACGACGTGGCGTTCTCGATGAGCTGGAAGATGCCCGGGGTGACCTTGCCGTCGATACCGGTCTTCGAATCGAGCTGCAGCCCTGGCGGGATCACCACCCGCCCGACGCGGTGCACGGCGCCGTCGGCGGTCAGCATCTCCACGGCCGTGGTGGCCGGGATCTGGGTGCGCATCTTGTAGAGGCCGCCGGACATCGGCTGTCCACCGGCGGCGTCGACGAACGCCCGCACGCTGCCCACCACGTCGGCGTCGACGAGGATGCGGCCGAAGTCGGCGAGCGTGGAGTTGTCCGGGATGTCGACGACGACATCGCCGGAACCGGCGGCGTTGGTGTAGTCCTTGCGCGACTCGAGCAGGCCGGTGGCGCGCACACCGTAGTAGCCGACCCCGGTGATCAGCGCGAGCATGAAGACGATCGCGACGGCGAGGACCGCACGACGCTTGCCCCGGCTGCGCTTGCGGCGCGGCGTACGGCGCTGTTGCTGGTCGGGTTCGGTGTCGTCGGCGCCGGGCCACCAGTCGTCGTGCTCGTCGTGCTCGTCGAAGCGCCGGTCTCGTCGGGCGACGCGATCGTCGTCGCGGATCGGGCGTGCGGTGCCCGGCGTCTCGAAACGCCCGGTCTCGAAACGCCCGGCGTCGTGGCCACCGGTGTCGTAGCGCCCGGTGTCGTACAGCTCGGCGTCATGGCGTTCTGCCCCGTGACCCGCCGGCTCGTAGTCGGCAGCGGTGAACTCCTCCGCGGCGTGATCGTCCGGGAAAGAACGAGATTCGTCGGGGCGAGGACCCCGGGCCGGAGGCGCCGGAGCGGCCGGACGGGCCATGGTGAAGTCGGTGTCGACGTCGTCTTCGACCGGACCCCCGGCAGCCGTTGATGGACCGGGCTGCGGCGGACCGGGCTGCGGCGGACCGGGCCGCGGTGGTGCCACCGGCGGCGGGGTGGGCGGCTGCCCCGGCGGGATGCGGACCGGCGTCGCGCGGGGGCCGGGCGTGCCGGATACCGGCCGCGCCTGTTCGGCGGGCGGGACATTCGGCGGGGCCGGGCGCCGGGGAGCCGGTTCGGCATTCTCGCCACCGGCGCGCCGGCGGCGGTGCCGCGTGTGGGGCGACCCGTCGGCCGACTGCGTGAAGTACCGCAGACGCTCGGGATCCATGCCCTCGGCACGGCGTCCCTGGCCGTCTCGGTGCCGGGTGCGACGCCGATCATCGGTCACCGGAGGCTCCCCTGACTCACCGTCGCGCATCCAACCACCCCTGCAGAATAGCGACCGCCGCGGCCTGGTCGATGACCGCGCGCGAGGACTTCACCGTCCGGCCGCTGGCGTGCAGTGCCTGCTGTGCGGTCACCGTCGTGAAACGTTCGTCGTGCCAGTGCACGGCCACCGGGTCGATCCGGGTCGCGAGACGGTCCCCGAATTCCTGTGCGGTCTCGGCCGCCGCCCCCGCGGTGTTCTTGAGCGTCTTCGGCAGCCCCACGACGACGCCGACAGCCTCGTACTCCACGACCAGCGCCGCGATGCGGTCGAGATCGTCTGTGCGCGAAGGGGTTCGACGCACCGTTTCGACCGGTGTGGCGAGGATGCCGTCGGGGTCGCACACGGCGACGCCGATCCGGACGCTCCCGACGTCGATCCCGAGGAGTCGCCCGCGGGTCCGCTGGTGACCGTCGGCCCGGGTGTGCGGATCCGGCATCAGGCGACGAACTCGCGGATTCGCGTCAGTGCCGCGTCGATCCCCGCGGGATCGGTGCCCGCGCCCTGGGCCAGATCCGGCTTGCCACCGCCACGACCGCCCACCAACGGCGCGACCTCCTTGACGAGGTCACCGGCCTTGACCCCGGCGTCACGGGCAGCCGCCGTGGTGGCGATCACGAACGGCACCTTGGCATCCGGTCCGTCACCGTTCGGCGAGAACAGCGCGATCACCGCCTGGCGGTCGGCGACCCGGCCGCGGAGGTCGGTCACCACCGAGCGCAACCCGTTGGCGTCGAGGCCCGGCACCCGTCCCTCGACGACGAGGGTGGCACCGACGGTCGTCGCCGTGTCGAGGAGACCGGACACCGCGGCCCGGGCCGCCTCGGCACGTACCCGCTCGAGTTCCTTCTCCGCGTCACGCAGCTTGGTGACGAGCTGCTCGACGCGGCCGGGCACCTCTTCCGACGGGACCTTGAGCGACGACGCCAGGCCGGCCAGCAACGCACGCTCCTTCGACAGGAACCGGAACGAGTCCATGCCGACGTAAGCCTCGACGCGCCGGACACCCGAACCGACCGAGGACTCCCCGATTAGCGTGATGGGTCCGATCTGCGACGACGACGCCACGTGCGTGCCGCCGCACAGCTCCATGGAGAACGGCCCGCCGATCTCCACGACGCGGACGACGTCACCGTAGTTCTCGCCGAAGAGCGCCATCGCGCCCATCGCCTTGGCCTCGGACAGACCCGTCTCGAACGTGTTGACCTGATAGTTCGCCTCGACCGCGGCGTTGCTGATCTCCTCGATCTCCCGACGCTGGGCCTCGGTCACCGGGCCGCTGGCGTTGAAGTCGAAGCGCAGATAACCGGGACGGTTCAGCGAACCGGCCTGCGTCGCGCCGGGGCCGAGGACCTCGCGCAGCGCGGCGTGGACCATGTGGGTGCCGGAATGGCCCTGCGTGGCGCCGTGACGCCACGCGGTGTCGACCGCCGCGAGGACCTCGTCGCCCTCCTCGATCTCCCCCTCGTCGATGCGGACCTTGTGCAGCCACACCGACTTGCCGACCTTCTGCACGTCGGTCACCGACATGCGCACTCCCGACCCGGTCGTGATGGTGCCGACGTCGGCCATCTGCCCACCGGATTCGGCGTAGAGCGGGGTGCGGTCGAGGACGACCGTCAGTTCCTGGCCGGCCGACGCCGCCGGCAGCCGTGCGCCGTCGGCGACGAGGCCGAGCACCCGTGCCTCCGACACCAGCTCGTCGAAGCCGGTGAACTCGGTCGGCCCGCGATCGAGGAAGTCCCGGTAGACGCTCAGGTCGGCGTGCCCGGTCTTGCGGGCGGTCGCGTCGGCCTTGGCGCGTTGCTTCTGCTCGGCCATCAGGGCGGTGAAGCCCTCCTGATCCACCGAGAGACCGGCCTCGGCGGCCATCTCCAGGGTGAGGTCGATCGGGAAGCCGTAGGTGTCGTGCAGCGTGAACGCGTCGCAACCGGTGATGGTCGTACGCGACGCACTCTTGGTGGCGGTCGCCGCGTCGGCGAACAGCTTCGACCCCGCGGCCAGGGTCTTGGAGAAGGAGGTCTCCTCGCCCACGGCCACGTCGACGATGTGCCGGCGCTGCGTCTCCAGCTCGGGGTATGACGGTGACATCAGGTCGATGACCTTGCCGATGATCGTGCCCATGGTCGGCTGATTGTCACCGGCGCCGAGCAACCGCATCGACCGGACGACCCGACGCAGCAGGCGGCGCAGGACGTACCCGCGGCCGTCATTGCCGGGCAGCACGCCGTCGCCGATCAGCATCGCCGAGGTCCGCGCGTGGTCGGCGACGACCCGGAACCGGACGTCGTCGGCATGCGAACCGGCGGCGTATGCACGTCCGGACAATTCCGCGGCGAGGTCGATGATCGGCTTGCACAGGTCGGTCTCGTACACGTTGTCGACGCCCTGCAGGATGCAGGCCACGCGCTCGACGCCCATACCGGTGTCGATGTTCTGCTTGGGCAGCGGGCCCAGGATCTCGTAGTTGTCCTTGCCGCCCCCGGGACCGCGGACGTTCTGCATGAAGACGAGATTCCAGATCTCGATGTAGCGGTCCTCGTCGGCCTCCGGCCCACCCTCGACGCCGTACTCGGGTCCGCGGTCGTAGAAGATCTCCGAGCACGGCCCGCAGGGACCCGGGACGCCCATCGACCAGTAGTTGTCCTTCATGCCCCGTCGCTGGATGCGCTCGGCCGGCACGCCGATCTCGTCGCGCCAGATGGCCTCGGCCTCGTCGTCGTCGAGATAGACCGTCGGCCACAGCTTCTGCGGGTCGATACCGAAACCGCCGTCGTCGACGCTGTTGGTCAGCAGCGTCCAGGCGAAGGTGATGGCCTCGCGCTTGAAGTAGTCGCCGAAGGAGAAGTTGCCCGCCATCTGGAAGAAGGTGTTGTGGCGGGTGGTGATGCCGACCTCGTCGATGTCGAGGGTGCGGACGCACTTCTGCACGCTGGTCGCCCGCGAGTACGGGGGCGTCTGCTCACCCAGGAAGAACGGCTTGAACGGGACCATGCCGGCATTGACGAACAACAGATTGGGGTCGTCGAGGAGCAGCGAAGCGCTCGGCACCTCGGTGTGCCCGGCTTTGATGAAGTGGTCCAGAAAGCGCTTCCGGATGTCATGCGTCTGCACTGTGGGTTTCGTCCTAGCCGTTGGTGGTCCCAGCCGTTCGGTGGTAGCGGCCGTTGTTTGTCGCGACATCCCAGCCTACCGTCGGCGAGTCGCCGGGGGCGCAGGGACTCTGCACTGGGGAAACGCCCCACGGACGGTCAGCGCGACCGGCGCCGCGACACCGCGCCACGCACGATCGATCGCAACTTCGCGACCCGCGGCCCGATTTCGCGTTCCAGCCCATGGTCGGTGGGCTCGTAGTAGTCCCGGCCGACCAGGTCGTCGGGCGGATACTGTTGCGGCACAACCCCGTCGGGATCATCGTGCGGATATCGGTATGCGACACCGCTACCGAGCTTCTTGGCCCCCGGATAGTGACTGTCACGCAGATGGGCCGGAACCGCGCCGGCCTTGCCCGACCCGACATCGGCGAGGGCCGCGCCGATCGCCGACACCACGCCCGCCGACTTCGGTGCCGTCGCGAGGTGGATGGTGGCCTGTGTGAGCGCGAGTTTGGCCTCCGGCATCCCGACGAGGTTCACGACCTGAGCGGCCGCGACCGCGGTCTGCAGGGCCGTCGGGTCGGCCATGCCGATGTCCTCGCTGGCGTGGATCATGAGGCGCCGCGCGATGAACCGCGGGTCCTCCCCGGCCGCGATCATGCGGGCGAGATAGTGGACGGCGGCGTCGACGTCGGAACCCCGGATGGACTTGATGAAAGCACTCGTCACGTCGTAGTGCTGGTCGCCGTCCCGGTCGTACCGGACGGCGGCGCGGTCGATCGCGGTCTCCACATCGGCGAGGTCGATCCGGTCGGTGGCGTCGGCGCTGGCCTCCAGCGCGGTCAGCGCCCGGCGCGCGTCCCCACCGGACACCGCGACGAGGTGGTCGTAGGCGGCGTCGGTCACCTCGACCTTGCCGTCGAGCCCACGCGGGTCGGCGACCGCACGAGTCAGCACCTCCCGGATGTCGGCATCGGTCAGCGACCGCAGCTGCAGGACCAGCGACCGGGACAGCAGCGGCGCGACCACCGAGAACGACGGGTTCTCGGTCGTGGCCGCGACGAGCAGCACGATCCGGTTCTCCACGGCGTCGAGCAACGCGTCCTGCTGGGTCTTCGAGAACCGATGGACCTCGTCGATGAACAGGACCGTCTGCTGACCGCCGTTCTTGCCGTCACCGATGAGCCGGCGCCGGGCCACGTCGATGACCGCGCGCACCTCCTTGACCCCCGCCGACAGCGCGGACAGGGCCTCGAAGCGGCCGCCGGTGGCGCGCGCGATGAGCGAGGCCATGGTGGTCTTGCCGGTTCCGGGCGGCCCGTAGAGCAGCACCGACGCCGCGCCCGAGCCACTGATCAGCCTGCGCAGCGGCGAACCGGTACCAAGCAGGTGCTGCTGTCCGACGATCTCGTCGAGGGTCTGCGGCCGCATGCGGACCGCCAGGGGTGCGGTCGGGGCCGGTGGTGCGGTGAGACCACCGGCGTTGCCATGCCCGTCGGAGCCGGCCCGAGGATCGTCGGGTGGGTCGAACAGTCCGTCCACGAGCGTGTCAGGCCAGCCAGATGCGCTGCAGCGCGACGCCCATCGCGGTCGCGAACACCGCGATCTCCTCGTCGCCCGCGCGTCCCGCGGCGGCGGCGAGGTCGGTCCAGCGGCTGACGATCACGCGGGGGTCGTTCGTGTGCAGCGCCCAGTCATGCGTGAAGCCGGCGGCAGTGACGTCGGCCGGCTCGAAGTCGGTCGCCTCGACGTCCGCGTCCGGGCCGGTGGGAGCCAGCGGGTCGCTCGGCAGCATCCACACCGTCGACAGCCACACCCACAGCTGACGGGCGAGCAGCACCTTGCGCTGCATCTCCCGCTCATGGGCGAGCGCCGGCCAGATCGAGTGCACCTCCGAGCGCCAGGCGTCGACCATCGAGACCTCGAGGTCGGTGGCCCGAGCAGTGGTCCGGGGCGGAAGCTGCGCGGTGATGGTCACGAGGGCGTAGGCGATGTCGAGGGTGGCGTCGCGGAAGCCGCCCCACTCGTAGTCCATGAACTGCACGCCGTCGTCGTTGAGCAGGATGTTCTCGGGCCCGACATCCGACGGACTGAATGCGCGGTGATCGCCCTCGTCGAACAGCGTCGCCGCGGTACGCAGCGACTCCACCACCTGCTCGGGGACCTCGACGTCGAGCGCGGCCGCGTGCCCCACCACCGAGTCGATCGACCGCAACGCCTCGTCGCGCAGGATGTCGCGTCCCTGCATCCCCGACGGTCCGCGCCGCAGCAGCGCGAGGAAGTCGCCCTCGCCGCCGACCGTCGCCGCGTGCATCCGGCCGAGTGCCTGGCCCCAGGCACTGACAGCACGTGAGGTCTCGACCGGGTCGACGCCGGCCAGGTACTCGAGCATCGTCCGGCCGTGGCCGAGGTCGGAGAGCACCATGATGCGGAGATCGGTGTCGGAGGCGATCAGTTGCGGCCCCGGGCGCGATTCGTTCGGGAGGGCGGTCGCGTACTTGTACGACGCGATCTCCCGGTGGAAGGCCTGAGGGTCCTCGTGTTCGGGAAGGGCCTTGATCACCAGTGAGCGGTCCAGGCTGAGGGGGTTCTGGGCGACGCGGACCCGCACGACCGTGGTGCGTCCGCTGCCGCCGAGGTCCTCGGGATCGTCGAGAACCACTGCTGATCCGGCGCGGTGTGACAGCAGCGCCTCTGCCGCCCGCACCACGCTGGTGATGCGGCTTTCCGTAATGACCGTCATGTCGCCAACCAACCTACCCGTTGCAACGTTGTCGCAACAGCGCGTTCGTCCATCTGTACCACGTCGTTACCGGTATGACCCGAAAACGTGCGCCGAAAACACTGTGGCACAGCGACTTACCGAGCAGGCGAGTCCGATGTGCCCGGTTCAGCCCGCGGTGAGGTCATCTGTCGGCCGGACGTCGACCGACACGTCGATCCGGCTCTTCGTGGAATCGGTGTAGATGACCCCTCGGAGAGGCGGCACGTCGTCGTAATCCCGCCCCCACGCCAGTGTGACGTGGCGTTCGTCGACCAGCTTGTCGTTGGTCGGATCGAACGACAGCCAGCGGCCGTCGGGCATCCAGACGGCCGCCCAGGCGTGACTGGCGTCGGCACCGAAGACCTTTTCCTTGCCGGGCGGCGGCTCGGTCGCGAGATATCCCGACTCGTACCGCGCGGCGAGACCCTGTGACCGCAGACAGGCGATCGCGATCCGGGCGAAGTCCTGGCAGACACCCTCGCGACGCTGCAGGACGGTGTCGACCCGGGTGGAGATGGCCGTCGACCCGGACCGGTAGGTGAAGTCGGTGAAGATGCGCGAGGTCAGATCGATGACCGACTCCACCAGCGGCCGGCCGGGCGTGAAGATGCCGGCGGCGTAGTCGCGCACCGCGGGGGTGATCTCCGGCGGGTCGAGATCGAGGACGAACTCGGCAGCCAGGGCACTGTCCCGCCCGTCCACCACGCACGGTCGCGCCTGTTCCCACGGACCCCGGGCCGCCGGACTGAGGAGGACGCCCGGGTCCACGGGATCCACCTCGACCACCGACCGCGCGGTCACGGTCAGCTCGCGGTGCGCGGTCCGGACATGGAAATAGCTGTCGTGGTTGCCGTAGACGTCGAGCCCCGTCGACCGGTCGTCGGGTTCGGGGTCGATCTCGACCGACGTCGAGTGCACGCGCTGGCCGGGCAGGTCGCGCGGGGTCAGATGGCAGCGCCCGTACGAGGACGACACGTCGTCGTCGTAGGTGTAGCTGGTCCGGTGCAGCACACGGTAGACGCGCGTGCTCACGATTCCCCACCGGCCCAGATCGGTCGCGCCTGGCGCGGGGTGGCGAAGCGGGTCCGGGTGAGCAGATCGGAGAGTTCACGCGCCCCGGTGCGCAGGGTCGTCATCAGTTCGACGAGTTCCGGGCGCCTCCGGTCGGCGTCGACCCGCACGAGGTCGGCGGGGTCGCCGCGGCGCAGTTCGGCGATCATGTCCTGCACGGCCCGTTCGGCGCCGGCCGACCGCAGGGTCTCCGGTACGGACGACAGGTCGGCGTTCATCTTGTCGAGGCAGAAGATCATCGACCGGGGATTGGTCGGGTCGAACAGCAGCAGCTCGGCGACACTGGCCGCCTGATACAGCCCGCGGTTGCGGCGACGGTAGATCACCGACGATTCGTTGGCCACCAGGTACGACTCCAGCAGCGCCTGCTCGACGTCGGTGTCCTGCGCGTCGGCGAACATCGCGAGCGTGAGGTCGGCGAGGGTGACGGCCCGTTCGATGCGTCGGCCGACGTCCATGAACATCCAGGCCGGATCGTGCACCATCGACTCGGCCTGCAGCCCGGTCAGCGCCAGGACGCCGTGCAGGATCTCGTCGTGCGCGCGGGCCAGATCGGGTCCTAGGTCCAGCGCGGCGTCGCCCGCCCCGGCGTCCGCGCGCGACCGGAGGACCAGCCGGGTCGTGCTCGCCATGATCCGTTCGACCGGCGCGAGCACCATCCAGGTGCTCGTGGACATCTGGTCACGGACCGCCCGGACCGTACTGATCAGCCGGTCGACCGAGTAGGCGATGGTCCCGGGCACCGATCGCGACACGGTCAGGTCGGCGATCTTCTCGATCGCCTCATTGACCTGATCGGGTGACGGCGGTCGGTCCGAACCCGGCAACAGCAGGTCGGCGGTGTCCAGGTAGCGCGCGGTGCCCGTCACCGTGGCGACCGCGTGCAACAGCAGCGGCACCGCCGGCGTGCCCGACATCCACGGCCGGTACTGGAAGTCCTGATAACGCTCGCGGGACACCTTGGCCAGGCGGGTCACGAGCTCGGTGCGCTCCCCGTAGCGGCCCAGCCAGAACAGGTCCGCCAGGACGCGCGGACTGGCCGCGGCCGCGACGTCGGAGTACTCCCGGGTCACCGGGCGACCCGCCGACGTGCCCGCGACGACCTCCCCGGCCGGCTCACCGCGGGTCTCCGACCGCCGCGACACGTGCCCGCCCACCTCGGTGCTGGTGACCCACACGTCCTTGGCGGCCACCACGTGGTGGGCGGCGCCGGCGACCCCGTCGGCGAGAACGGCCCCCAGGCCGCCCGGCATGACCGCGTACCCGGGACCCTGTGCCACGCTGAACGCGCGCACCGACACCGGCGCCGCCCGCAGCGTCGCGATCGGTCCACCGGAACCGCTGCCGGGGGTGATCGTCGGGGCCACCGAGAACGCCTCGAGCTCGCGGGCCACCCACTGCCAGGTCTGGGCCTCGATCCGGGCGACGAGCTCGGCGCGGTCGGTCGCGGCGAGCAACGGGCCGATGAACTCCTCCCCGTACTCGTGTTCGTCAGGACCAGGGCGGCCAGACGATCACGGATCAGGCTGCGCTGCAACGGATCTCCGGCCCAGTACGTGGTGACCGAACCCAGCCGCAGGTCCTCGTCGAGCAGGACGGGCGCGAGACGTTCCAGCACGGTGTGCAGCGCCGGGTTCTCCAGCACCCCCGAACCGAGGGTGTTGAGGACCGTCACCGTGCCGCGCGAGATCGCCTCGACCAGCCCGGCGACGCCGAGCTGGGAGTCCGTCCGCAGGTCCAGCGGATCGGAGTAGGCGGCGTCGACCCGTCGCAGCAGCACGTCCACCCGCTTGTAGCGACCCAGCGAGCGCATGTAGACCGCGCCGTCCCGGACGGTGAGGTCGGCGCCCTCGACGAGGGGGAAGCCGAGTACCGACGCGAGATAGGCCTGGTCGAAGGCGGTCTCGGACATGCTGCCGGGGCTGAGGACCGCCACCGTCGGGTCGTCGACCCCGGGCGGCGCGTACTCGGTGAGTGCCAGCCGCATCGTGCCGGCGAAGGTGGTCATCGGCCGCGGTGCGCACGCCTGGAACAGCTGGGGGAAGGTCTTCGACATCAGCCGCCGCCCGACGATCGCATAACCGATCCCCGACGGCGCCTGGGTGCGGTCCCGGTAGGCGACGAACCGGCCGTCGGCGGTGCGCGAGATGTCGACCGCGTGCAGGAACAGCGCGTGCGGCCCGGCGACCTCGAGTCGGGCGGCCTTGCGGATGTAACCGGGATGGCCGAACACCATCTCGGGCGCGACGAGTCCGGCCGCGATCGTCTTCTGATCGCGGTAGAGGTCACGCAGGAGCAGGTCGAGCAGCATCGACCGCTGCGTGATGGCCTTTTCGAGTTCGGCCCATTCGACGCCGTCGATCACCAGCGGCACCGCGTCGACATCCCAGTCGCGGGTCACGGTGTGCTGACCGTCGAACTCGTTGTAGACCACGCCGTCGTCGCTGACGGCTGCGGCCAGCCGGGCCGCGGACTCGCGGAGGCGGTCCGGACCGCGCAGCTGGTAGATGCGGGCCAGGTCGGCCCACGCCGGACGGATCGCGCCGTCGGCTTCCAGGAGCTCGTCGTAGGAGTCGGCCGGCCGGTCCGCGGATGCGGCGAGACGGGTCAGACGGTCGGGATCGAAGAGAGTGTGGCCCTCGGCGCGGTAGCGGTCGAACACCGCGGAAGCGTTGCCCGGCGAAGAGGTCACCGAAGAACTGTACGTGCCCGCCGGAGGTCGAGGATCCCGGGCACCCCGAAGTCGGTGGCCTGCCGGGACTGTCGTTCGCGCAACAGCCCGACGTCGACGGTGCCGGTCGTGTGACCGGCCGCCTCGAACCGCCCGTTGCGCCGGGACTCGGCCTCGACCGCGTTCACCGGCGGCCGATCGTAGGCACGTCCTCCGGGATGCACGACGTGGTAGGTGGCACCGCCCACCGACCGGCCGTTGACCGTGTCGATCAGGTCGAAGGTGAGCGGGGTGTCGATGGTGATCGTCGGGTGCAGCGAGCTCGGCGGCTGCCAGGCCCGAAACCGGATACCGGCGACGCGTTCACCGGTGCGACCGGTGGCGCGCAGTGGAATCGGGAAACCGTTGCAGGTCAACAGGTAACGATCGTCCTCACCACCCAGGACGCGCACCTGCACGCGCTCGACAGAGGAGTCGACGTACCGGGCCGTGCCCGTTCCGGTTGCCTCCTCCCCCAACGTGTTCCACGGCTCGATGGCACCGCGCAGCTCGATCTCCTGGTCCCGGATCTGCACGGTCCCCAGACGCGGGAAGCGGAATTCGGTGAACGGGTCCAGCCAGGCGGTCTCGAACGGATAGCCGGCCTCGCGGAGTTCCTCGGCGACCAGCGCGATGTCGGCGATGACGTAGTGCGGCAACAGGTGTTTGCCGTGTAGGTCGCCGCCGTGGCGGATCAACCGGGCCCGGTAGGGCTTCTCCCAGAACCACGACACCAGGCTCCGCACCAGCAGCGACTGCACCATAGCCATCCGGTGGTGGGGCGGCATCTCGAAAGCCCGCAGCTCCAGCAGGCCCAGCCGGCCGCGCACCGAGTCGGGACTGTAGAGCTTGTCGATGCAGAACTCGGCCCGGTGCGTGTTGCCGGTGATGTCGGTGAGCAGATGCCGCAGCGCCCGGTCGGTGACCCAGGGGTTCGGGGGCGCGCCGTCGAAGCGTCCGCCGGCCCGGGCACCGTCGCCACAATTCTTGACCGCGAGCCGGTCGATCTCGGCGAAGGCGATCTCCAGCTCGTAGAGCGAGGACTCCCGACCCTCGTCGACACGCGGCGCCTGCGAGGTGGTGCCGATGAACCGGCCGGAGAACAGGTACGACAGCGCGGGATGACGTTGCCAGTAGGTCAGCATCGACACCAGCAGGTCGGGGCGGCGCAGCATCGGCGAATCGGCGGGCGTGACGCCGCCGAGGGTGATGTGGTTGCCGCCGCCCGTGCCACCGTGGCTCCCGTCGAGGTCGAAGCTCTCGGTGCCCAGCCGCACCTGTCGGGCATGGTCGTAGAGCGATTCGAGCAGCTCGGACTGCTCGGCGAAACTCCCGGTCGGCTGGATGTTGACCTCGACAACCCCCGGGTCCGGGGTCACCGACAACGAGACGAGTCGCGGGTCGGCGGGCGGTCCGTACCCCTCGACGACGACCGGCGTTGACACCGTGGCGGCGGCGTCCTCGACGAGTTCGACGATCGCGAGATACTCCTCCAGGGTCGAGGTCGGCGGCATGAACACGTGGAGCACGCCGCCGCGGACCTCGGCGACGAGGGCGGTCCGGGGCAGGAATTGCGCGGGGTCCACCTCGCGGACGGTGTGCCCCAGCGCCGCCGACGGGTCGGTCGGCAGGTCGTCGTGGCGTGCGGACGGATCGGCTTCGAACAGCGTCGGGGCCGGACCCCACGACAGCGAGTTGAGCGGCAGCCGCAAGCCGGCCGGCGAGGTGCCGGGGGTCAGCACGATCCGTCCCCGCCGGGTCGTCCACACCGCGCTCTGCCACGCGGTCCGGTCCTCCGAGCGGCTCAGCGGCAACACGTGCGCACTCGGCTGGGTGACGGCGGCGTCGAGCCGCTCGATCAGGGCTCGTCTGCGTCGGACGGAATCCGTTGTCGGAGCGAGGCTCTCGTCGTCGTCGCCGTCCGCCGAATCGGCGTCGACGGCGATCTCGGCCTGCGTGAACGACCGTGCGGCGGGCAGGGTGGGGTCGGTTCCGGGGTCACCGGGCGGCATCGCGGCGAGTTCCCGCATCCGGACCAGCGGGTCCTCATAGGCCGGCACGACCTGACCGACCGGGAGTCCCAGTCGCGTCGCGAAGGCGGTGAGCAGTTCCCGTGCCGGGCCGGCGTCGCCGAGGTCGTCGGGGTTCGGGCCGTGGGTCTCGCGGTCGATCGCCGCGGCACAATCGTCGGGCGTCGCCCACGGGTCGGCGAGCAAATTCGGATTCCGCCAGATCGGCAGACCGTCGGCGCGCCACATCAGTTCGAGCTGCCACCGCGGCAGCGGTTCACCGGGATACCACTTGCCCTGGCTGCGCCGCATCAGGCCGCCCGGCGCGTACGCCGTCATGAGGCGGTCGGCCAGCCGCCCGGCCAGCAACCGTTTGTGCGGACCGTCCGCGGCGGTGCGCCACTCCGGGTCCGTCTGGTTGTCGATGGACACGAATGTCGGCTCGCCGCCCATCGTCAGGCGTACGTCGTTGCGTTCCATCCGTTCGTCGACCAGCGCGCCGAGATCGGTGACCCGGCCCCACTGCTCCGCGGTGTAGGGCAGCGTGACGCGTGGGTCCTCGTGGAACCGCGTGACCGTGTTGGTGAAATCCAGAGTGGCGTGGCACGGGCCGGTCGAACCGGTGATCGGTGCGGCGCCGACCGGATGCGGGGTGGCCGCCAAGGGGATGTGCCCCTCGCCGGCGAACAGACCCGACGTCGGATCCAGTCCGACCCAACCGGCCCCGGGGAGGTACACCTCGGTCCACGCGTGCAGGTCGGTGAAATCGGCGTCGGGACCCGACGGACCGTCGAGCGACTTCACGTCCGAGGTCAGCTGGACGAGGTATCCGGACACGAAGCGTGCCGCGAACCCGAGTTCGCGCAGGAGGGCGACCAGCAACCAGGCCGAGTCCCGGCAGGAACCGATCGCACTGGAGAGCGTGTACTCCGGCGACTGCACGCCGGCCTCGAGGCGGACGGTGTAGCCGACGGCGTCGCGCACCGCGGCGTTGAGGCGCACCAGGAAGTCGATGACCCGCGTGCGGCCGGCCGGCCGATGCTTCGCCGCGAACCTCGCGATCTCCGGATGCACCGGCGCACCGGCGAATTCACCGTCGGTGACCCCGGCCGGCCGGAGGAAGATCTCGAGGTCGCGCCGCAGCTCGGCCGGATAGTCGAACCCGTAGAACTCGGCCCACTCCTCGATGAAGAAGTCGAACGGATTGATCGCGGTGAGGTCCGCGACCAGACTCACGGTGATCCCGAGGGTGGTCGAGGGTTCCGGGAACACCAGGCGCGCCAGATAGTTGCTGAACGCGTCCTGCTGCCAGTTCAGGAAGTGCTCACCGGGGTCGACGGTGAGCGAGTACGCCTCGATCGGTGTGCGCGAGTGCGGCGCCGGACGCAGGCGGACGACGTGGGGGTAGATCTTGGTCGGCCGGTCGAACGAGTACACCGTCCGATGCTCGAGGGCAACCTTGATCGTCACCGGCGGAACTCCCCGCCCGGGCCCGTCATTACTATTCCGGCAGCCGACTCGATCCCACCGCTGTGCGCCATGGTGGAGATCTCATCACAGATGACCTCCAGGCGCCGGGTGACGAGCACCGCGCCGGGAACACGGTGGCCGAACTCACGTCGGCCCACCGCTTTTCGGCTCAGGCAGTGCTCCCGGCGTCCTTCTGGTCGGCGCCCTTCTGCTCGGCGTCCTTCTGGTCGGCGCCGCCCCGCGGTGCGGGCTTGGCGTCGATCCCCGATTCCTTGCGCTGCTGCGGGGTGATCGCCGCGGGGGCGTCGGTCAGCGGGTCGACGCCGCCACCCGACTTGGGGAACGCGATCACCTCGCGGATGGACGACTCGCCGGCGAGCAGGGCGGTGATGCGGTCCCATCCGAAGGCGATGCCGCCGTGCGGCGGAGCGCCGTAGGCGAAGGCGTCGAGCAGGAAGCCGAACTTCTCCTGCGCCTCGTCGTGGCCGATGCCCATGATCTCGAAGACGCGCTCCTGCACGTCCCGCCGATGGATACGGATCGATCCGCCGCCGATCTCGTTGCCGTTGCACACGATGTCGTAGGCGTAGGCCAGGGCCGAACCCGGATCGGACTCCAAGGCGTCGATCGACTCCGGCTTGGGCGAGGTGAACGCATGGTGCACCGCGGTCCAGGCCGAATGTCCCAGTGCGACATCGCCGGACGCCGTCGCGTCGGCAACCGGCTCGAACATCGGCGCGTCCACCACCCAGGTGAACGCCCAGTCCCCGTCCTTGATGAGCCCGAGCTTCGAGGCGATCTCACCGCGCGCGGCACCGAGCAGGGCGCGGGTCGACTTCACCTCTCCCGCACCGAAGAACACGCAGTCACCCGGCTCCGCGCCGACATGGGCGGCCAGACCGGAGCGCTCCTCCTCGGAGAGGTTCTTGGCGACCGGCCCGCTGAGGGTCCCGTCTTCGGCGATGAGGACGTACGCCAGACCGCGTGCCCCGCGCTGCTTCGCCCATTCCTGCCATGCGTCGAGCTGGCGGCGTGGCTGCGACGCACCGCCGGGCATGACGACCGCTCCGACGTACGGTGCCTGGAACACGCGGAACGGGGTGTCCTTGAAGTACTCGGCACACTCGACGAGTTCGATACCGAAGCGCAGATCCGGCTTGTCCGAACCGAATCGGCGCATCGCATCGGCGTAGGTCATCCGCGGGATCGGGGTGGTGATGTCGACGCCGATGAGCTTCCACAGCGCGACGAGGATCTCCTCGGCGACAGCGATGACGTCGTCCTGGTCGACGAAGCTCATCTCGATGTCGAGCTGGGTGAACTCCGGCTGCCGGTCGGCGCGGAAGTCCTCGTCGCGGTAGCAGCGCGCGATCTGGTAGTACCGCTCCATGCCCGCGACCATCAGCAGCTGCTTGAACAGCTGCGGGCTCTGCGGCAAGGCGTAGAAGGTGCCGGGCTGCAGGCGCGCCGGGACCAGGAAGTCACGTGCCCCTTCCGGCGTCGACCGGGTCAGCGTGGGCGTCTCGATCTCGGTGAAGTCGTGGGCGGCGAGCACGCCGCGCGCCGCCGCGTTCGCCTTGGACCGCAGGCGGAGCGCCGCGCTGGGCCCCGCACGCCGCAGGTCGAGGTAGCGGTGACGCAGGCGCGCCTCCTCGCCCGGCGACTCGTCGAGCTGGAACGGCAGCGGCGCGGACTCGTTGAGGACCTCGAGCTCGACGGCGTTGATCTCGATCTCGCCGGAGCTCAGGTTGGGGTTCTCGCTGCCCTCGGGACGCACCTCGACGACGCCGGTCACGGTGACGCAGTACTCGGCGCGCAGACGGTGGGCGGCCGGCGCGACCGACTCGTCGCGGAAGACCACCTGGACCAGTCCGGTGGCGTCGCGCAGGTCGATGAAGACCACGCCACCGTGGTCGCGTCGGCGTGCGACCCACCCGGCGACGGTGACGGTCTGCGACGCGTCGGCGCGGCGCAGCGAACCTGCGGAATGCGTGCGGAGCACTGAGAATCCTTCCAGGAGTCGAAATCGGTCGGCGGAAACGCAGACCAGGTGTCCATGGTGCCGTATCCACGCCCCCGGCCGTCAATCGCATACCTCCGCGACTGCGCCGAGGGCGGGTGCCGATCGTGCCAGAATGGCCGCGTGACCTTCCAAGGCAGCGGATCGATCGACACCGGCAACGTCTCCGGCGGCGGTGGAGGCGGTGGGGGCCGGATCGCGCTGGGCGGCGGCGCGGGACTCCTCATCACGATCGTCGCGCTGTTCTTCGGGGTGAATCCCGGCGATCTGCTCGGCGCCGGCGGCCCCGCTCCCGGCACCTCGTCGGACGCCGCGCAGATCCAGCAGCAACTGGACGAGTGCACCTATGAGATGGCCAACGAGAACACGATCTGCCGGATCAAGGCGACCACCGTCAGCGTCGACAAGGTGTGGTCGGATCTGTGGCCCGAGTACGAGCCACCGCAGACGGTCATCTTCTCCGACGCGGTGAACACCGGATGCGGCGCGGCGAGTTCGGCGACCGGCCCGTTCTACTGTCCCGCCGATTCGACGGCGTACTTCGATCCGACGTTCTTCGCCCAGCTGCGTCGCATGGGCGGCAGCGACGGGCCCCTCGCGCAGGAGTACGTCGTGGCCCACGAGTACGGACACCACGTGCAGAACCTCACCGGCGCCCTCGCCAAGGGGCAGCGGATGGGTTCGCAGGGACCGCGATCGGGTTCGGTGCGGGTCGAATTGCAGGCCGACTGCCTCGCCGGGGTGTGGGCCCATCACGCCGACGACGGCCCAGACGCCCTCCTAGCGCCCATCACCGAGGAGCAGATAGCGACGGTCATCCAGACCGCGAAGGCCATCGGCGACGACACCATCCAGGGCGCGGGCTCCAATCCCGAGGGCTGGACTCATGGTTCGGCCGCCCAGCGCATGCGGTGGTTCACCGTCGGCTATCAGTCGGGCGATCCGGATCGCTGCGACACCTTCGCCACCGACGACCTGTGAACGCCACCGACCCCGGCGGGACCGGCCCGCGCAGGCCCACCGCCGTCGATGCGATCGCCGAGGCGCACCTGGACCGGTTGTGCGCGCTCGATCCGCTGTTCGCCACCGAGATCGGGCGCGGTGGGCACGACGACCGGCTGACCGACTTCTCCGCGCAGGGGTGCGCCGAACGCGCCGAGGTCGCCGCCGGCACCCTCTCCGCCCTGGGCGGCGCCGACGTCGTCGATGCCATCGACCGCGTCACCGTCGCGACCATGAGCGCCTCGCTGCGTCGCGAGCTCGCACTCGCCGACGCGGGCGAGCACATCGGCGACTGCAATGTCATCGCGTCACCGTTGCAGGCGCTGCGCGACGTCTTCGACCTCATGCCCACCGACACCCGCGAGCAGCGGGAGACCTTCTTGTCCCGCCTCACCGCGATCCCGGCGTCGCTCACCGACGTCGTCGACGGCCTCGCCCACCGGCTTCGTCACGGTCCGCCGCCGGCCCGTCGACAGGTGGCGGCGGTCGCCCGGCAGGCCGACACCGCGGCCGATGCCATCGCCGGCAACACCGCACCGATCGCGGCCGACCCGGCGCTCGCCGGCACCCTCGCCACCGCGCTCGACGCGGCGCGGACCTCGTTCGGGACCTTCGCCCACTACCTGCGCACCGGCGTTCTCGCTCAGGCCGTCGACGACGACGCGGTCGGCCGCGACCGCTACCTGCTGCACCTGCCGGCCTACCTGGGCGCCGACGCCGACCCCGACGACGCCTATGCCTGGGCGATGACCCGGTTGCAGCAGATCGTCGCCGAGCAGCAGGAGATCGCGGAGGGACTGCTCCCCGGACAGGGGGTCGCGGCGACGCTCGCCTGGCTGGATCGTCAGCCGCAGTACCAGATCCACGATCGCGCGGAATTCGTCGACTGGATGCAGGCGACGTCCGACGCGGCGGTCGCCGGTCTGGCGGGCACGCACTTCGACCTCCCGGCCCGGCTGTCCCGGCTGGAGTGTCGGCTCGCCCCGTCGTCGACCGGGATCATCTACTACACCCAGCCCAGCGAGGATCTCTCCCGTCCGGGACGGATGTGGTGGGCGGTGCCCGACGACCAGACCGTCTTCCACACCTGGCAGGAGAAGACGACGGTCTACCACGAGGGCGTGCCCGGGCATCATCTCCAGCTCGGATCAGCGATCGTCGACCCCGACCTCAACGCCTGGCGCAAGCTCGCGTCGTTCACCTCCGGACACGGCGAGGGCTGGGCGCTCTACGCCGAACGCCTGATGGACGAGCTCGGCTGGCTCGAGGACCCGGGCGACCGTATGGGGATGCTCGACTCGCAGCGGCTGCGGGCCGCGCGGGTCGTGGTCGACATCGGCGTCCACTGCCGCCTGCCCGCGCCGGAGTCCCTCGGCGGCGGGATCTGGGACGCCGACAAGGCCTGGACGTTCCTGACCTCGTCGGTCGCGATGGACCACGCCGTGCTGCGCTTCGAACTCGACCGCTATCTGGGCTGGCCCGGCCAGGCGCCCTCGTATGCGCTCGGCCAGCGCGTGTGGGAGCAGACGCGTACCGCCGCCCTCCGCCGGCACCCGGACTGGACGCTCAAGGACTTCCATTCGCGCGCACTGGCTCTCGGCGGTGTCTCGCTGGACGTCCTCGCGGCCGAGGTCGCCGGCGAGGACCAGGAGACGCGCCGCTGAAAACCACCCTCCGCAGCTTCGCCGACGCCTTTGAGCAGTCGCCGGTCCTGCACTGGGCGGTTTTCAGCTGCGAATGTATGCGCTGACCTCAGCCCAGGAGACGACGGACCTCGGCGACCACGTCGTCCAGGGCGACCCGGTGCTGTTCGCCGTTGCTCAGGTCCTTGATCTCCAGCCGGCGCTCGGCGAGTTCGTTCTCCCCGAGCACCAGCGCCAGCCGCGCCCCCGAACGGTCGGCCGCCTTCATCGCGCCCTTGAGGCCACGATCGCCGTAAGCCAGGTCGACACTGATCCCGGCGGCGCGCAGAGCGCCTGCGACACCGACGAGTTCGGCTTTGGCCGCCGAGCCCAGCGGCACTCCGAAGACCTGGCAGCGGGCCGCCTCGGTGCCCGCGACACCCTCGGCCTCCAGCGCCAGCATCGTCCGGTCGACGCCGATCCCGAACCCGATGCCCGACAGATCCTGCTTGGCGCCCAGCTGTCGCATCAGACCGTCGTAGCGCCCGCCGCCGCCGATGCCCGACTGCGCACCGAGACCGTCGTGGACGAATTCGAACGTGGTCTTCGTGTAGTAGTCCAGGCCGCGCACCAGACGCGGGTTGATCTCGTAGACGACACCCAGCCGGTCCAGGTGCGCCAGGACGAGGTCGAAGTGCGCCTTCGCGTCGTCGGACAGATAGTCGATGAGCAGCGGTGCGCCTGCGGTCGCCGCCTTGATCTCGGGCCGCTTGTCGTCGAGGACACGCAGCGGGTTGATCTCGGCGCGCATCCGGGTGGCCTCGTCGAGATCGAGCCCGAACAGGAACTCCTGCAACGCCTCTCGATAGCGCGGACGGCTCTCGTCGTCACCCAGCGAGGTGATCTCGAGCCGGAACCCCGTCAGGCCGAGGCGGCGATAGCCCTCGTCGGCGATCGCGATGACCTCGGCGTCGAGCGCCGGGTCGTCGACACCGATCGCCTCGACGCCGACCTGTTGCAGCTGGCGGTACCGGCCGGTCTGCGGCTTCTCGTAGCGGAAGAACGGCCCGGCGTAGCAGACCTTCACCGGCAGCTGGCCGCGGTCGAGGCCGTGCTGGATCACCGCGCGCACCACGCCCGCGGTGCCCTCGGGACGCAGCGTCACCGAGCGGTCGCCGCGGTCGGCGAAGGTGTACATCTCCTTGCTCACGACATCGGTCGACTCCCCGACCCCGCGTGCGAACAGCGCGGTGTCCTCGAACACCGGCAGTTCGATGTGGCCGTAGCCGGCACGACGCGCGGCGTCGGTGAGCGTGTCCCGGACCCGCCGGAAGTCCGCCGAGTTCGGCGGGAAGTAGTCCGGGATGCCCCGGGGGGCCTGAAATGCTCCGCTCACAGTCCGTGTCGTCCCTTCGGTCGCGTGCTCTGGCGTTCGAGGCCGGCCAGGAAGGGATTGCTCGCACTCTCCTGGCCGATGGTGGTCTGGGGTCCGTGGCCGGGCAGGACCAGCGTCTCCGCGGGCAGCGGCAGGAGTTTCGCCGCTATCGAGTCGAGCAACTGCTGATGGTTGCCCCCGGGGAGATCCGTCCGGCCGATCGAACCGGCAAACAATACGTCACCGGAGAAGCAGACCCCGACCACCGACGGCGTGTCGGGCCCGGCCTGATCCCGGGCCTCGTCCGGCACGTCGACGTCGACCCCGAGCAGCACCGAGCCCTTTGTGTGCCCGGGCGCGAGATCGACCGAGAAGGAGACCCCGGCGAGCTCCACCGACTCGCCGTCGGCGAACTCGACCACCTTCTCCGGCTCGGTGAACACCTGGTCGCCGATCATCGCGCCCAACGCCCGTCCGATGCCGAGACCGGGATCGGCGAGCATCGGACGATCCGCGGGATGGATGTAGGCCGGGATCGAGTACTCGTCGCAGAGTTCCGTCGCGTTCCAGGTGTGGTCGAGGTGACCGTGCGTGAGCAGCACCGCCACCGGGGTGAGGTCGTGTTCGGCGAGCAGTTCCCGGACCCGCGGCGCCGCATCCTGGCCCGGATCGATGATCACCGCCTCCGATCCCGCCTCGGCGGCGACGATGTAGCAGTTCGTCTGGAACATCCCGGCGGGGAATCCGGTGATGAGCATGCTGCTCCTCGGGTCGGCGCGGACAGGACGACGCACACACGTCGGTGTCCATTGTTGCGTAGGCGGCATGGCTCGCGACCCGCCGCACCCCGTTCTCAGGTACAACTGGCACACTTGCCCCCGAGTAAGTGACATCCACGACGATGTCGGCACAGCCATGCCGAGGTTTCAGGAGGATCCACCCGCGTGTCCACCAATGAGGAGCGCCGCGAGGCGGCGAAGCGGAAGCTCGAAGAACGCCTCGAGACCGAGCGCCTCGCCCGGCGCAAGCGGAAGATCGTCATCGCCTCCGTCTCGACCGCGGTCGTGGTCGCCGTGGTCGCGGGCGTGACCGCCGTCGTGGTGAAGAAGATCATGGACGACCGCGAGGCCGCACGCTGGACGACCTGCGCCTACGAGGACTCCCCGAGCCGCTTCGACCAGCTGCCCGATCAGGTGCCCGACAACGTCCCGGCCGATCAGCGAGCGCAGTACCAAGCCGAACTCGACGAGCTGAAGGCGGCCGCGGAGAACGAGCGGACCTCGCCCAAACCGGATGAGCGCGTCCTCAAGTCGGGCACCGAGAAGGCCACGTTCGTCACCTCTCAGGGCACCCTGCCGATCACGCTCGAGCGGGACGGCGCGCCGTGCAACACGGCTGCGGTGACCTCGTTGATCGAGAACAAATTCTACGACGACTCCACCTGCCACCGCATGACCACCAGCGAGACGCTGAAGATCCTGCAGTGCGGCGACCCCACCGGCACCGGCATGAGCGGGCCCGGCTGGACCAGCCCCGACGAGCCGCCGACCGACCTGCAGACGGTCGGGCAGCCGGATCCGACGACCGGTTCGCAGCCCGTCATCTACCCGCGCGGCACCATCGCGATCGCCAACAGCAGCCAGGGCGGACAGAACCCGAACACCGGGTCCAGCCAGCTCTTCATCGTGATCAACGACAGCCAGTTGGGCCCGGACTACTCGATCGTCGGCAAGGTCGACGAACCCGGACTCGCGGTGCTCGACAAGGTCTACGCCGGCGGCATCAACCCCGGCCCGATCGACAGTCAGCCCGGGGACGGCGAGCCGAAGCTCCCGGTGACCATCGAGACGGCCACGATCAACTAGGCGCCGGGACTCTGATCCCTAATCCAAAAGAACCTCGAAACCCGTGATCCCTGAGGTGCGAGGAGCGCGAGCGACGAGCCACGAAGGGCCTGGCGAGGCAGCTCACCCGGCCCTTCGTGGCTCGCTTCGCTCGCACCTCAGGGAGCAGAGGGAGTGGGCTGGCGAATCAGAACAGAGCCTCCCGATCACGCCGCCGAGGTCACCCGGTAGACGTCGTAGACGCCTTCGACGTTGCGCACGACGTTGAGCACGTGCCCGAGGTGCTTCGGGTCGCCCATCTCGAACGTGAACTTGCTGATGGCCACCCGGTCCCGGCTCGTCGTCACCGACGCGGACAGGATGTTGACGCGTTCGTCGGCGAGCACCTTGGTCACGTCCGACAGCAGCCGGTGCCGGTCGAGCGCCTCCACCTGGATCGCCACCAGGAACACCGATTCCGGCGACGGGGCCCAGGACACGTCGAGAATTCGTTCCTCTTGCTGCCGAAGCGATTCGGCGTTGGTGCAGTCGGTGCGGTGCACGCTGATCCCGCCGCCGCGGGTGACGAAACCGAGGATGTCGTCGCCGGGCACCGGGGTGCAGCACTTGGCGAGTTTGATCACGACGTTGTCGATGCCGTCGATTATGACGCCCGCGTCGCCGCCCTGGCGTGCCCGGGTGGGCATCGTCGACGGCGTCGACCGCTCGGCGATCGCCTCTTCGGCGTCCTCGATGCCACCCAGTGAGGCGACCAGCCGGTTGACGACATGCCGTGCGGAGACATGGTTCTCACCGACCGCGGTGTAGAGCGCGGTGACGTCGGTGTAGCGCAACTCGCGGGCGATCGCCGACATCGATTCCGCGCTGAGGAGCCGCTGGAGCGGGAGCCCGCCGCGGCGGACCTCCTTGGCGATCGCGTCCTTGCCGGCCTCGAGGGCCTCCTCGCGTCGCTCCTTGGCGAACCACTGCCGGATCTTGGCCTTGGCGCGCGGCGAGACCACGAACGTCTGCCAGTCCTTCGACGGACCCGCGGTCGGCGCCTTGGAGGTGAACACCTCCACCACCTCGCCGTTCTCGAGCGTGCGCTCGAGCGCGACCAGCCGGCCGTTGACGCGCGCGCCGATACAACGGTGCCCGACCTCGGTGTGGACCGCGTAGGCGAAGTCGACCGGGGTCGACCCGGCGGGCAGCGTGATGACGTCGCCCTTCGGGGTGAACACGAAGATCTCGCGCACGGCGAGGTCGTAGCGCAGCGACTCCAGGAACTCACCCGGGTCCGCGGCCTCCCGCTGCCAGTCGAGCAGCTGGCGCATCCAGGCCATGTCGTCGATCTCGGCGGTGTCGGACTTCTTGCCCGACTTGCGGTAGCCGTTCTCCTTGTAGCGCCAGTGCGCGGCGATCCCGAACTCGGCCGTGCGGTGCATCTCGTGCGTGCGAATCTGCACCTCGAGCGGTTTGCCCTCGGGTCCGATGACGGTGGTGTGCAACGACATGTAGACGCCGAACCGCGGCTGGGCGATGTAGTCCTTGAAGCGCCCGGCCATGGGTTGCCACAGCGAGTGCACGACACCGACGGCGGCGTAGCAGTCGCGGTCCTCCTCGCAGAGGATGCGCATCCCGACGAGGTCGTGGATGTCGTCGAAGTCGCGGCCCTTGACGATCATCTTCTGATAGATCGACCAGTAGTGCTTGGGCCGCCCCTCCACGGTGGCGTTGATACGCGCCCCGGCCAGCGCGTTGTTGATGTCGGCGCGCACCCGCGCGAGATATGTGTCGCGGGACGGAGCGCGGTCGGCGACCAGCCGCACGATCTCCTCGTAGCGCTTGGGATGCAGGATCGCGAACGACAAGTCCTCGAGTTCCCATTTGACCGTCGCCATGCCGAGTCGATGAGCAAGTGGCGCAATGACTTCCAGGGTCTCGCGAGCCTTGCGCGCCTGCTTCTCCGGCGGCAGGAAGCGCATCGTGCGCATGTTGTGCAACCGGTCGGCGACCTTGATGACGAGAACGCGCGGATCGCGCGCCATCGCGATGATCATCTTGCGGATGGTCTCGGCCTCCGCGGCGCTGCCGAGGGCGACCTTGTCGAGCTTGGTCACGCCGTCGACGAGGTGTGCGACCTCGGGTCCGAAGTCCTTCTCCAGCGCCTGCAGGGAGTAGCCGGTGTCCTCGACCGTGTCGTGCAGCAGCGCCGCGATGAGTGTGGTGGTGTCCATGCCCAGATCGGCGAGGATCGTGGCGACCGCCAGCGGATGGGTGATGTAGGGATCGCCGGACTTGCGCTTCTGGCCGCTGTGCCGTTCGTCGGCGACGTCGTAGGCGCGCTGCAGCAACGCCACGTCGGCCTTCGGGTAGATCTCGCGGTGCAGGGTGACCAGCGGTTCGAGGACCGGCCGGACCTGGCTGCGGGTCGCGGTCATGCGGCGCGCGAGGCGGGCGCGCACCCGGCGTGAGGCCGACGCACCCGGCTGGATGGAGCCGACCGCGGCCGGTGCGTTCGGCCGGTCGACGGTCTCGGCCGACGTCGCGCCGGCGTCCGGGGTGCCCGCGGGATTCACGCCACGCTGCGCCGTGTCGGATTCATCGGGCATCAGCGGTCCTCCTCACGGTTGTCTGTCGGCATACGGTGACCCGTCCGGCCTGCCGGGCGGGCTCAGCCGATTCTAGTCGCGCCCGCCCATGACCGGGTCGACGCCGTCAGTCCAGCGCGACCGCATGAACGGGAACGTCCGGTCCGAGGCCACGGGCGATCGTGTCCCGGCCGCCGAGACCCGCGAGTTCCATGATCACCGCGACCCCGACGACGTGCGCACCCGCACGGTGGAGCAGTTCGGCTGCGGCGACCGCCGTCCCGCCGGTGGCGAGCACATCGTCGACGAGCAGGACACGCCGGCCGGTGAGGTCGAGGCCGTCGGCCGGGATCTCGAGCGTGGCCTGTCCGTATTCGAGGCTGTAGTCGATGGCGAGGACCGGCGGCGGCAGCTTGCCGCCCTTGCGGACCGCCAGCACCCCGACCTGGAGCTCACGCGCGACCGCGCCGCCCAGCAGGAACCCGCGGGCGTCGATGCCGGCCACGAGGTCAATCGACGAACAGCCATGGGTCAGCGCGGTGACGATCGTCGACAGCCCTTCCGGGTCCGCGAGGACCGGTGTCAGGTCCTTGAAAGCGATTCCGGGAGCCGGGAAGTCGTCGACGAGGCGAGCGTGTTCGGCGATCGCCGCCTGCGCTCGCGAGACCGCCTCCGCCGTACGGTCGGGCACGACACCACCCATCGCTTCACTCCCCTGCTCAGCCACGGATCGTCCACCGATCCATGTTCCATCCGGTGCCGTCGCGGCCGAGACCGGCCACCACGTTGCCCACCCGATCCTTCCACTGCCGTATCCGCGGCGCCGCGAAGAGGGGCACCGACGGCATCGTCGCCCAGGTCGCGTTCTCGATGGACCGGGCCAGACGGAGTCGGTCGGGCGCCGAGACGGTCGTCGCGAGCTGATCCACTCCCCGACTCACCATCGGCTCCCGGATGCCGGACAGGTTCAACGGGTCTCCGCCGCGCAACGCGTAGGCGTCCCGGCTCGGGTCGGCAGCACCGGCCGCGGCGAATGACGCGCCCCCGGCGACGATGAGTGCGTCGACGTCGCGGCCGAGCGCGTCGGGTCGCAGCTCGGGTGAGGACGCGTCCTCGACGACGATCCCGGCGGCGCGGCACGACGCCGCGATCGCCGCGGTCATCTGCTGCCACCGTGGAGTCGGTGCGACGTAGCCGATGCGTACCGTCCGCGGTCGCAGCGCGACCTCCGAACCGGCCGCCTCGCCGCCGGCCGGGTCCTGTACCGCGCCCTGCCCGGT
The DNA here is from genome assembly GCF_023078355.1 of Gordonia hongkongensis. NCBI lineage: Bacteria > Bacillati > Actinomycetota > Actinomycetes > Mycobacteriales > Gordoniaceae > Gordonia > Gordonia hongkongensis. The sequence goes on along the minus strand of NZ_CP095552.1, from coordinate 2,477,112 downwards.
GGCCGCCCGGACGAGTCCGCGCGCTCGTTCGATGTCCGGCCGCTGATAGGCCTGGCCGAATTCGGTGTTCATCTGTGCGGCCAGATTGTCTGCCGGGGAGAGCACCCGGAGATTCCAGACCTGCGCGCCGGCGCCGAAATCGCGCGCGAGGTCGGCTCGCGGGACGCAGGAGGCGAACGCCCGGCGCATCCGGACATCGCCGAACAAGCCGCGGCCCGCCAGGACGAGTTCCTCGACGCCCAGCGCGCGCGCCGGCGAGGACGACCCGGCGGCCCCCGCCGAACCGGCGATGTCACCGTCGACAAGGCCGGCCGTCACGTCGACGACGTCGAACCGCCCGTTGGGGAGCCGGCGGGTCGCGTCGGTCCCGCGCCCCCAGACGACGATGCGCGAGGTCTCCGGCTTGTCGCCCCACCACTCGTCGTTGGGCACCAGGACGAGTCCGCCCGAGCGCGAGTACCGGTCGATGCGATACGGACCCGACGCGGGATAGTGCGCGTGATCGACCGGTCCGAACGTCAGGTCGAAGCCGGTGTTCCATGCGTCCGCGATGCGTCCGACGGCGGCCCGGTCCATCGCCCGGATCGGGTCGATGACGTCGGAGAGGCCGGCCACGCGGGCCACCACATGCGCCGGCATCATCGCCCCGGCGCCGAAGAGCGACAGCCAGTTCCGGTACTCCCGTCCGGGCGAGAAGGTGACGGTCACGCTCTTGTCGCCGGCCGCGCAGTTCACCGAGTCGATGTCGCGATAGCCGGCGGTGGTCGCCGGGGTGAAGCCGGGCAGCCGTCCGCTCATCGCCGCCCAGGCGAGCACGAGATCGTCGCAGTCGAGGGCCACCCCGTCGGAGAAGACCGCCTCGGGGTTGAAGTCATACCGCAGGGTCGGCACGCGGCCGGGCACCTGGGTGACCGTGCCGACGTCGCGATCCGGGATGACCTGGCCGGCCGGGCCCAGCAGACTGAAGCCGGGCAGCAGCCGGGTGGTCGCCATGAGGACGCCATCGGCGTTGCCGCTCACCGTGTTCGCGTTGTAGGTCGTGATCCGCGCGTCGACCACGTAGTCGATCGTCGGCGGCCCGTCGTCGCCGCAGGCCGTCACCAGCCCGGCGACCGTGACGAGCCCGACGAGGAGGCTCAGGACCCTGACGAACTCCCGGCGTCCAACGCTCACGTCGCAGAGACTAGCGGTTGCGGCGGCGTTTGCCGGTCGGGACCGCGCGGTCCGCGTCATCGGTGTCGACTGCTGCCCCGGCGGACGCCCCTCGGCGCGTCCGGACCGGCCGCGGCTCGTCGGACGGGAGCCCGGCGCGACGTCGGAGGACCTTCTCGGTGTGCCGGCCGATGTCGGGGCGACGTTCCTTCAGTGTCGCCAGGAGCGGCGCGGCGAGGAAGACCGACGAGAACGTACCGACGAGGACACCGACGAGCTGGATCAGCCCGAGATCCTTGAGCGTTCCGACGCCGAGCAGCCAGACCGCGATGACCATAAGGGCGATGATCGGCAGCACCGAGATGACGGTGGTGTTGATCGATCGCATGAGGGTCTGGTTCACACCCAGGTTGGCCTGCTCGGCGTAGGTACGCCGGGTGGTCTGGAGTACCGAGCGGGTGTTCTCGGAGATCTTGTCGAACACGACCACCGTGTCGTAGATCGAGAAGCCGAGGATGGTGAGCAGGCCGATGACGGTCGCCGGGGTGACCTCCCACCCGACGAGCGAGTAGATACCGGCGGTCACGATCAGGTCGAAGAACAGCGACCCCATCGCCGCGATGGACATCTCCCGGTCGAATCGCACCGCGATGTAGACGAACACGATGACCAGGAACACGGCCAGCGCGATCAGCATGCGCTCGGTGATCTCGCTGCCCCACGTCGAGCTCACATCCGAGATGCTCACCTCGGCGGGCGCGAGTTCGGGACCGAACTCGTCGGCGAGCGCGCGCGTCACCGACTCCGCCTGGGCGAGATCGAGGGTCTCGGTGCGCACCTGGACCGTCTGGCTGCCACCGGCGCCCGCGGTCTGTACCGATTCGGGCGCCTCGCCGAGGGTCGCGGTGACAACTTCTTCGACGGACTCCGCGGTGATCTCCGAGGAGACGACCGGCACCGACATCTGGGTACCGCCCTCGAAGTCGATACCGAGGGTGAACCCGCGGATTCCGATCGAGGCCAGGCAGATCAGCAGGATCGCCGCGGTCACGCCGTACCACATGCGGCGGCGTCCCACGATCTCGAAGGCACCGGTACCGGTGTAGAGCCGGGACAGGAACGAGCGGTTGCGATCGGCGACGAAGTCGGCGTCCGCGCCGGGCTGCGCCTTGTCGGCGTCGAGGACGGCCGAGTCGCCGGTTGCCTTGTTGTCCGGCCCGGTCATCGCACGGTCCCCTTCTCCCGAGTGGCGTCGGTGGTGTCGTCGGCGTCCGTCGGCGACGCAGACGTGTCGGCGGTGGCCGCACCCGCTTGCCGGTGCGCGGCGACACGACGCTGGCGGGCGACCTCGCTGATCGCCCCGAGTCCGTTGACGCTCGGCTTCGACAGGAACGTCGAACGGCTCGCGTAGACGACCAGCGGGTGGGTGACCAGGAACACGACCATGACGTCGAGGATCGTGGTGAGACCCAGTGTGAACGCGAAGCCGCGGACCTCACCGATCGCCAGGATGTAGATGACCGCGGCGGCGATGAAGCTCACCGCATTGCCGGACCAGATCGTGCGGCGCGCGCTCGCCCAACCGCGGGGCACCGCGGACCGGAAGCTGCGCCCCTCGCGCATCTCGTCCTTGATTCGTTCGAAGTAGACGACGAACGAGTCGGCGGTCATACCGATCCCGATGATCAGACCCGCGATGCCGGCGAGGTCGAGGGTGAACCCGATCCAGCGACCGAGCAGCACGATGATGCCGTAGACCATCGCCCCGGCGAGGACGAGCGACAGCACCGTCAGGATGCCGAGCATTCGGTAGTAGGCCAGAGCGTAGATGAAGACCGCGATCAGGCCGACGAGACCGGCGATCAGACCGGCCTGCAACGACGCGAGACCCAGTGTCGCCGAGATCGTCTCGGCGTCGGAGGCGGTGAAGGACAACGGCAGCGAGCCGTACTTCAGCACGTTGGCGAGTTCGTTCGACGACGACTCGGTGAACGGACTGGCGCTACCGCCGCTGATTCGGGTCTGACCGCCCGGGATGGGCTCGTTGATCGCCGGCGCCGAGACGACGCGCGAGTCGAGCGTGAAGGCGGTCTGGGTCCGGTTGGGGGCCTGCTCGGCGGTGTACCTGGGCCAGAAGCTGGCGGCCTCACCCTCGAATTCGAGGGTCACCACCCATTCGCCGGTCTGCGGATCGGTACCGGCGTTCGCGTTCTTGATGTCGCGACCGTCGATGATCTCCGGGCCGAGGAGGTAGACCTCCGAGCCGTCCGTCGAGCAGGCCACGAGGTACTGATCGGGGCGGTCGTTGCCCAGCAGCGGGTCGTTGGCCGTCGGCGAGCAGTCCATCTTCGCCATCTGCTGCTGGAGTGCCTCGAGCTGCTGCGGGGTCGCGTTCCCCGGCGCCTGACGGAGCTTGCGCTGCTCGTCGATGGCGGCTGCCGCGGCCTCGGTGGGCAGGGCGTCGGCCTGATCGTCGGCACTCTCGGGCTTCGGCGGTTGCGGAGTCGCCATGGCCGGCTGCCCGACGACCGGTCGGACGTACAGGCGCGCCGTCTGGCCGAGTGACTTGGCCTGCGCGCCGTCCTGGCCGGGGACCGTGATGATCAGGTTGTCACCGCTGACGACGACCTCGGAACCGGAGACGCCGAGCCCGTTCACGCGCTGCTCGATGATCTGCTTGGCCTGATCGAGCTGCTCTCGGGTCGCCGCCTGACCGTCCTCGGTCCGCGCGGTCAGCGTGACGCGCGTACCGCCCTGGAGGTCGATACCGAGCTTCGGTTCGATGGTCTGGGGTCCGGTGAAGAAGATCAGTCCGTAGACGACCGCGAGCAGGCCGATGAAGGCCACGAGCGGACGCCACGGCGGGATCTCTCGAGCCGGTCGCGACCGCTTCCCTGCAGTCCGGCCCTTCCCCGAAGTCCGAGAGGGAGTTGTCACAGCTGTTCAGGTCTCCTTGAGAGCGTCAACCGGCCGACGAGCAGCCCGACCGGCATGACCCATCGTCCACTCCTGGCCGGGACACGCCGGAAACGCGTCGGAGGCGGTGCAGACGGATGGGCGCGCCGCGTCGTGGATCGACGCGGCGCGGATGCGGCTTACTTGTCGTTGTCGCGCGCGTCGTCGGTGGCGGGCTTGTCCAGGCTGACCGAGTCGGCGTCGTCGTAGTCGTCGGACTCGATCTCCGGGGCGACGTGGCCGGCGTAGGTGGCCGCGGCCTCATCCGTCGGGACGACGCGCATGACGGCCAGCCGGTTCCAGCGGGTGACCACGCCGGTGGCGATCTCGACATCGACGACGTCGGGCGAGCTCGCGTCGATCACGGTGCCGAAGAGACCCGAGGTCAGCTGGACGCGGGTACCGGTGGACACCGAGTTCTGCATCTCCTGCATCTCGGCCACACGCTTCTTCTGCTTCCGCATCGACAAGAACATGAAGCCGGCCAGCAGGGCGAGCAGAAGCGGGAAGAGCAGAGCGTCCATGAGTGCGAGTCAGTCCTTTGGGTATCAGTGGGTACGGCGTGAGCGAGCGGCCTGTCCGGACGAATCCGGGCAGCATCAGCTCAGCTGTGCTCCACACAGTGTGCCACGTCTTGCGCGGAGCTCATCCCCGCAGGTGGTGCCGGTGTCCTCGACGGTCGTCGAAGATCCGGCTAGAGGTCGTCGAACAGCGTGTCGGCCGCCACGTCACGGGGACGCACCCCGAAGGTGGCGTTCATCGCACCGGCGGGCGGGGTGAGTCCGAGATGATGCCAGGCGGCGGCAGTGGCCACCCGCCCGCGCGGCGTCCGCGCGATCATGCCCGCGCGCACCAAGAACGGCTCGCAGACCTCCTCCACGGTCGCCGGCTCCTCGCCGACGGCCACGGCCAGCGTGGACACCCCGACCGGCCCCCCGCCGAAGGCGCGGATCAGGGCGTCGAGGACGGCTCGGTCCAGACGGTCGAAGCCGAGTTCGTCGACGTCGTAGACCGCGAGCGCCGCGCGGGCGACGTCCACGGTGATCGACCCGTCTCCCCTTACCTCGGCGTAGTCGCGGACCCGGCGGAGCAGCCGGTTCGCGATGCGGGGCGTGCCCCGCGACCGGCGCGCGATCTCGCCCGAGGCGTCGCCGCGGAGTTCCATGCCCAGGATCCCGGCCGAGCGGTGCAGCACCCGGACGAGTTCGTCGGGCTCGTAGAACTCCATGTGCGCGGTGAACCCGAACCGGTCGCGCAGCGGGCCGGTCAGCGACCCCGACCGTGTTGTCGCCCCGACCAGCGTGAACGGCGCGACGTCGAGCGGAATCGAAGTCGCTCCCGGGCCCTTGCCGACCACGACGTCGACGCGGAAGTCCTCCATCGCGAGGTACAGCATCTCCTCGGCCGGGCGCGCGATGCGATGGATCTCGTCGATGAACAGCACGTCGCCCTCGACGAGGTTCGACAGCATGGCCGCGAGGTCGCCGGCGCGCTCGAGTGCCGGACCAGAGGTCACCCGGATGGCGGCGCCCATCTCCGAGGCGATGATCATGGCCAGCGACGTCTTGCCGAGCCCGGGCGGTCCCGACAGCAGGATGTGGTCGGGGGTGCCACCGCGGCCCTTGGCCCCGTGCAGGACCAGTTCGAGCTGTTCGCAGACCCGCGGCTGGCCGATGAAATCAGCGAGTGACCGGGGACGGAGACCGGCGTCGAGGTCGCCGTCGGAGCGCACCGGCATCGCGCTCACGTCCCGGTCGTCGACGTCGTCCGGATCGCCGCCCATCTACGACGCCTTGCCGAGCAGTGACAGCGAGTGACGCAGCGCGGTGGACGCATCGGCGTCGGGATTCTCGGCCAGTACCGCCGTGACCGCCTTCTCCGCCGGACCGGCGGTGAACCCGAGCCCGACGAGCGCCTCGGCGACCTGCTCGCGAATACCGCCGACGACGGTCACACCGGTCGACGCCTCGCCCGTGGGCCGGTCCACCTTGTCCCGCAGTTCGACGCACAGCCGTTCGGCCACGCGTTTGCCGATGCCGGGTACCGAGGTCAGTGACTTGGTGTCCGATTCGGCGAGCGCGCGTCGCAACGCATCCGGCTCGAGGACTGCGAGGGTCGCCATCGCGAGTCGCGGGCCGACGCCGGTGACCGTCTGCAGCAGCGCGAACAGCGCACGGGCGTCGGGTTCGGTGAAGCCGTAGAGCGTCATGGAGTCCTCGCGGACGATCATCGAGGTCAGCAGCGTCGCCTCGTCGCCGCGGCGCAGCCGGGACAGCGTCGCGGGCGTCGCCAGCACGCGGTATCCCACTCCCCCGCAGTCGATCACGGCGTGGTCGAGCGCGATCTCGAGCACCGGTCCGCGGACTGACGCGATCATGCGCGACTCCCTTCTCGTGCCTGGGCCACCCGCGCGCGGTGCCGCGCCGCGGCCGCGTCGGCCTGCTTCTGTGCGGCTGCCATCCGCTCCATCATGGGTCCGCGCCAGCAATGACAGATCGCGAGCGCGAGCGCATCCGCGGCGTCGGCGGGACGTGGTTTGGTCTGCATGCCGAGAATCCGGGTCACCATCGCGGTGACCTGAGACTTGTCGGCCCGTCCGCTCCCGGTCACCGCCGCCTTCACCTCCGACGGGGTGTGGAAGCGCACCGGTACGTCGCGCTGGGACGCCGCGAGCGCGATGACGCCGCCGGCCTGCGCGGTCCCCATGGCCGTGGACACCTGGTTCTGCGCGAAGACCCGCTCGATGGCCACCACGTCGGGCTGGTGCACATCGAGCCAGTGACACGCGGAGGTGTAGATCGCGAGCAACCGCTCGGCGAGTTCCATGTCGCTGGGGGTGCGCACGACGTCCACGTCGAGGGCGGTCACCGTCCGTCCCCGACCCGACTCGACCAGCGCGATACCGCACCGGGTCAGACCCGGATCGACGCCCATGACGCGCACTCGTACCCTCCCAGGCATCGTGATCTGCGAACAGTTGTTCGAGATCTTATCGGGGAGGACGGACAAGTCCGGTGATCAACACACCGGGCGGGCGGCGGCTGTCAGTCGTTCTCGAGTTCGGCGAGGACCTCGTCGCTGATGTCGACGTTGCTGTAGACGTTCTGGACGTCGTCGGAGTCCTCGAGGGCGTCGATCAGCTTGAACACCTTGCGTGCGCCGTCGGCGTCCACCGCGACCTCGACCGACGCGCGGAAGCTGGCCTCGGCGGAGTCGTAGTCGATCCCGGCCTCCTGCAGCGCGCTGCGGACGGCGATGAGATCGCTTGGCTCGCTGACGATCTCGAAGGACTCGCCGAGATCGGTGACCTCTTCGGCGCCCGCGTCGAGCACGGCCATCAGGACGTCGTCCTCGGTCTGGCCGTTCTTCTCCAGCGTCACCACGCCCTTGCGGGTGAACAGGTAGGAGACCGAACCCGGGTCGGCCATGTTGCCGCCGTTGCGCGTCATCGCGGTCCGGACCTCGCCGGCCGCACGGTTGCGGTTGTCGGTGAGGCATTCGATGAGCACGGCGACGCCGTTGGGCCCGTAGCCCTCGTACATGATGGTCTGCCAGTCCGCGCCGCCGGCCTCTTCACCACCGCCGCGCTTGCGTGCGCGTTCGATGTTGTCGTTGGGGACCGAGGACTTCTTCGCCTTCTGGATCGCGTCGAACAGCGTGGGGTTACCCGCCGGGTCACCGCCGCCGGTCCGCGCCGCCACCTCGATGTTCTTGATGAGCTTGGCGAACATCTTGCCGCGCTTGGCGTCGATGGCCGCCTTCTTGTGCTTGGTGGTGGCCCATTTGGAGTGGCCGCTCATGTCCGTCGATTCCTTTCCCGGCGCCGGCACGTGCGGCGGGCCGTGGCCCGCATCCGGCGCACTCCTACCTGTATCCGGTCGCCCTGTTGGTGGTGCGCCCTGTTGGGTTGTTCCCGGCGTGCCGGGCTCGTGGTCTACCGCTGGTTCGGCACGATCTTACCGACGCACCATCTCCACGAAGTATTCATGTACGCGCCGGTCGCCGGTCACCTCCGGGTGGAACGACGTCGCGAGCACGTTCCCCTGGCGGACCGCGACGATCCGCCCGGCCGCCGGGCCGTCGGGAACACGCGCCAGGACCTCGACCTCCGGGGCGACGGACTCGACCCACGGCGCCCGGATGAACACCGCACGCATCGGCGCGGCACCCTCGGTGTCGGTGATCCCGGTGAACTCCAGGTCGGTTTCGAAACTCTCCACCTGACGCCCGAATGCATTGCGCCGCACCGTGACATCGAGGGCGTCCAGATGCCGTGCGTCGGGCCGGGTGTCGAGGATCGTGGAGGCGAGCATGATCATGCCCGCGCACGACCCGTACGCCGGGAGGCCGTCGGACAGCTTGTCGACCAGCGGGTCGAACAGGTCGAAGATGCCGAGCAGTTTGCTCATCGTCGTCGATTCACCGCCGGGGATGACGATTCCGTCGATCTCGTCGAGTTCGGCCGGGCGTCGCACCGCCACGGCGTCGGCGCCGGCCGCCTCGAGCGCGAAGACGTGCTCGCGCACATCGCCCTGCAGTGCCAGAACCCCGATCCGCGGCCGGTTGCCTTCGCTCACCGATCGGTCCGGGCGTGCTGGTCGTCGGGCATCACACGACCGGTGCGCGCCAGCCCCTCCTGGGTGACCGCCGCCACCAGGCGGCCCTGTCGATCGAAGATCCGTCCCTGGGTCAGCGCGCGACCACCGCCCGCCGACGGCGACGTCTGGTCGTAGAGGAGCCAGTCGTCGGCCCGGAAGGGGCGCATGAACCACATCGCGTGGTCGAGGGAGGCGACCTGCGGGTTGGACTCCGGATGGGGCACGCGCGAGGAGCCGAGCAAGGTCATGTCGCTCATGTAGGCGAGGGTGCCGACATGGAAGACGGTGTCGTCGGGCAGCCGATGGCGGTAGCGGAACCAGACTCGTTGTTGCGCAGCGAAATACGACGAGGTGACCATCATCTCCGGGGGCACGATGCGCAGATCGAAGTTGCGCCACTCCTTGAACACCGCGCGCTCTTCCTCGGCCAGCTCGTCGAGGCGGTCGGTGAGCTCGTCCGGTTGCGGCGCCGGCGGCATCCGGTCCTGGTGCTCGTAGCCCTGGTCGGTCCGTACATGGAACGACGCCGACATGGTGAAGATCGCCTCGCCGTTCTGGATGCCGGTCACCCGCCGGGTGACGAACGACCGTCCGTCGCGGATGCGGTCGACGAGGAACACCGCCGGACGATCCGGGTCACCGGGACGCAGGAAATAACCGTGGAGGGAATGAACGTCGAACTCGTCGGACACCGTGCGGGTCGCCGACATCAGGGCCTGGCCGGCGACCTGGCCGCCGAAGGTGCGCTGAAGGTGACTCGGGAACGCACCGCCGCGGTAGATGTCGGTCTCGATCTGTTCGACCTGGAGTATGTCCTCGATGGCTGCCACGCAGACCAGTATCGCGCACGGCGCCGGTGGGCACTCCCCTGCCCGCCGAAGCGCGGCCGGCGATCAGAGTTCGTCGAGGGTCATGATCCCGTCCTGGATGGCCCGGGCGACCAGCGATGCCTTCGTCGGGGCGGGACGGCCGATCTCGGCGTACTTGGCCCGGATCCGGGTGAGGTGGGTATTGACCGTACCGAGCGAGATGTAGAGCTCCTGGGCCACAGCGGGTTTGGAGTCGACGAGCATCCAGGTGCGCAGGACCTCTACCTCGCGCGAGGTGAGATTCGGCTTGGCGCGGTCGGCCGTGGCCTCCGCGACCTCGGGGACCTCGGTGAGCGCGGGAACGGCGACCGCACGGTGCAGGTGGGGGTGTCCCGGACGATGGCCCAGGCCGAGCGGCTGACCCGCGCGCGGCGTCTGGATCTGGTGGCCGGGCAACGGCATCCGGCGAGCCGCCAGACGCGCCAGGGCTTCCTTCCGGCGGGCGATGGCCTCCGCGTCACGACGAGCGCTGACCGAGCGCAGGTGCTGGGGGGCCTGATGGGCGATCGCAGTCATGTGTGCTTCCTCTTCACTCATTCAACCGGTGGTCTTCCGGGTTCTCCCGGCGATGAGATGAAGATTATGGGCTGCGGCCCGGGTGGTCGATGGGGAGAACTCCCCTACCCGTGGGGAGAACTACCCACGGTGAAACCGCAGGTCAGCGACGTGCAGATGCGGCGGCTGACTCAGTCGGCCGCGTTTCGGGCCGCCTCGGCGTCGATGAGGGGGAGATCTTCTCGCGTGACGATGCGTGACGACACCGCGTACTCCACCAGTTTGGTCCGGCGGTTGCTCGCGAGTTTCCCGCCCCCGCCGCGCATTCCGCTCACCCCGAGTTGATCGAGCTTGTCGCAGACGTTGTCGAGCTTGCGATTGAACTTGGTCAGCGGCCAGCCCAGCCGGCGCGCCGCCTGCGCCGACGACGGGATGGCACTCGAGCCGGTCCCCTCACGCCGCAGGATCTCCTCGGCCAGCACGATGATCAGCAGCTTCTGACTCTCCGTGAGCGTGGGCACGCCTTGCGTCGTGTGCCCGCCGCTGTATTCCGGCCGCGTCACCGATTTCACCTGCGGTGCGCGGGCGAACAGGCTCAGCTCGTAGGTCGTCGGGCCGGCGGTGAACACGATGGTCGTCTCACCGAAGACGAGCGGCATCCGCGCACCGGGGCCCAGGGTCGCCGAGAACCCGACGTCGCCCGCCGAGACGCTCGCCGACAGGTGCGTACCGAGATTGGTGAGCCACCAGAGCCCGTTCTCGTTGTGTATCACCAGGAATCGGCGATGTAGGTACGGGTTGTCGTCGATGGACAGATCCGCTTCGCGGCCGATGAAGAACCGTCGGTCGGCGTCGAGCGCGATGCGCTCGCCGCAGTATTCGACGTAGGTCGCCCCGGCGTCCAGCGCGGCGTCGCCGGACTCTGCGGGGGGTGTCTCGGCCCGGCCCTGACCCGTGGTCATCAGTCCTCCGATCAGCTCGGGTCGGGGGCCGGAGCAGCTCCGGCGGCCTCTCCCTGCGCCGAGTCGTCGAGCGCGGGCATCGTGAGCGTCGGCACCGACTCGTGGACACTCACGACGATGACGGTGACGTTGTCATGCGCGCCGAGCGCCAGGGCGGCGTCGACGAGCCGTTCGGCCGCCTGCCGGGAGTCCTCCGCATTGCGCAGGATGTCACCGATCTCCTCGTCGGGCAGCTCCCCGGTCAGACCGTCGGTACACAGCAGCAGCACATCCCCCGGGAATGCCGGCGTACTCGAGTAGTCGGCGACCGGGTCGACCATGCCCGCGCCGAGCGCACGCGTGATCACGTTGCGGCGCGGGTCGGTCCGGGCCTGCTCGGGCGTGAGAAATCCGGCGTCGATGAATTCCTGAACCTGCGAGTGGTCGGTGGTGAGCTGGTTGAGCGACCCGTTCTGGAAGCGATAGGTCCGCGAGTCGCCGATGTTGAGCACCAGCCAGTGCGGGCTCTGCTCGTGCGTGACGAGCACGATGCCGGTGGCGGTGGTACCCGCGCGTCGCTCGGTCTCGGTGTCGATCTCGCCGATGCGCCGCTGGGCGGCGAGCAACAGATCGTCGAGTTGCAGTTGGGTCGCCTTGAGTTCACCCGCGCTGGTGGCCTCCGACAAGGTGAGCAATGCGGCCTCGCTGGCCAGCTCGCCGCTGTCGTGCCCGCCCATGCCGTCGGCGAGCAGGTACATCCCCGGCAGCGCGAGCGCCGCGTCCTCGTTCGTCTCCCGTACTCGCCCCACATTGCACGCGGCGGACCACTCGAGCCGCAGTTCACCCACGATGTGTGTGCCCGAGACCGAAGCGTCTCGAACGATGGTCGCCGCATCCATGATCAGCAGATACTACCGCCGCGAAGCCCCTGACCCGCCACGCATGTCGACTGTTCGGTCTCCGGCGTGTTGAGACGGGGCGCCGCGGCTGCCGGCGGTCGGTCTGACCACCTACGATCCGGACGAAGCGGTCACCAACCGCGCTCGGCGAGGCGGTGCGGCTGCGGGATGTCGTCGACGTTGATGCCGACCATCGCCTCGCCCAGGCCGCGCGAGACCTTCGCCAGCACGTCCGGATCGTCGTGGAAAGTGGTCGCCTGCACGATCGCCGCGGCCCGCTGTGCCGGGTTGCCCGACTTGAAGATCCCCGATCCGACGAACACGCCCTCGGCGCCGAGCTGCATCATCATCGCGGCGTCGGCCGGGGTGGCGATCCCGCCCGCGGTGAACAGCGTGACCGGCAGCTTGCCGGCCTCGGCCACCTCGACCACCAGCTCGTAGGGAGCCTGCAATTCCTTTGCGGCCACGTACAGTTCGTCCTTCGGCAACGAGGTCAGACGCCGGATCTCGTCGCGGATCTTGCGCATGTGGGTCGTCGCGTTCGACACGTCGCCGGTGCCGGCCTCGCCCTTCGAGCGGATCATGGCCGCGCCCTCGGTGATCCGGCGCAGGGCCTCACCGAGATTGGTCGCACCGCACACGAACGGCACCGTGAAGGCCCACTTGTCGATGTGGTTGCTGTAGTCGGCCGGGGTCAGGACCTCGGATTCGTCGACGTAGTCCACCCCGAGGCTCTGCAGGATCTGCGCCTCGACGAAATGGCCGATGCGGGCCTTGGCCATCACCGGGATCGAGACGGCGGCGATGATGCCGTCGATCATGTCGGGATCGCTCATCCGCGACACCCCGCCCTGGGCACGGATGTCGGCGGGCACCCGCTCCAGAGCCATGACGGCCACCGCGCCGGCATCCTCGGCGATCTTCGCCTGCTCGGGGGTCACGACGTCCATGATCACGCCGCCCTTGAGCATCTCCGCCATGCCGCGCTTGACCCGGGCCGTGCCCTGGCCGACCTCGGGAACGGTCGCGCCGTTGTGACTCACTGAAGATCTCCTCGTGTCGCAGTCCCGACCTGCCGCGTTCGCGGCGGCGGTATGCCCACCAGTCTAGGCGAGGGGCCGAGGGCCCCTGACGAGGGATCAGTCCGCCTGGCCTGGGGTGACGCGCTCGATGATCTCGAAGTACTCCGGGGGTGCCGCGTGGCCGCCGAGCCGCAGCCATCGAACGGGCCGTCGTTGCGCGAGGGCCCTGGTGTCACGCACGGCGTCGTTGTAGAACCGACGCGCCATCATCACCCGCGTCTCGGCGTCGGCGAGTTCGACGACGAGGGCCGCGGACCGACGATTCGGGTCGGTGCGCGCCAGTGCGGCCGACAGCGCGTTCTCGGCGTCCTCACGTGCCGTCGGCGCGGCCCGCTCGGCGCGATCGGCCAGCGTGGCGAGCTCTCGCGCCTGGGCGGCGACGCCGTCGTCGACGGACGTGCGGGAGTTCGCGGCGCCGTCGCCGGCGATCATCTCCGCGGACACGGCACGCACGACCACCGCGCGCCGGTCGAGGTTCGATTCGAGCGCCTGGCGGGCGAGATCGACACGGACGTTGAGCCGGTCGAGACGGTTGGCCGTGTGGTAGGCCCATCCCGCCACGAGCAGCACGGCCACCACGCCGAGGACGATCCAGGTGGCCATCAGTCCGACACCACGACCGGACCGGCTCCCACCGTGACGGTGTCGTAGACCCGGAGGATCTGGTCGGCCACCCGCGACCAGTCGTACTTGTCGGCCCGAATCCGTCCGGCGGCGACGAGATCGCCGCGCGCCTCCGGGTCGGCGAGGAGTTCGACGAGGCCGGCGGCGAGTTGATCGGGGGACCCCGTCTCGACGAGTCGCCCGGCCCGGCCGTCGTCGAGCACTCGCCGGAAGGCGTTCAGGGAACTGGCGATCACCGCCGCCCCGGCCGCCATCGCCTCGACCAGGACGATGCCGAAGCTCTCGCCGCCGAGGTTGGGTGCGCAGTAGACGTCGGCGGAGGCCAGCGCCCGCGCCTTGGTCGCGTCGTCGACCTGTCCCAGGAACACCAGGTGTTCGGCGAGTGGACCCGCCCGCCGCCGCAGCGCCGCCTGGTTGCCGCCGCCGACGACCAGGACCCGCACGTACGGGAACCTCTCCACGACCGCGGGCAGCGCACGCATGAGCACGTCGATGCCCTTGCGCGGTTCGTCGAAACGGCCGAGGAACAGGATCGTGCCACCCGGGTGCGGATACCCCTCGAGGGGCTCGGCGTCGGCGAAGGACGCGACGTTGATGCCGTTCGGGATCTCGACGGCATCGGAGCCGAGTGACTCCATCTGCCAGCGACGCGCGAGCTCGGAGACGGCGATCTTGCCCGCGATCCGTTCGTGATACGGCCGTAGGATTCCCTGGAACACGCTCAGCCACAACGATTTCGAGGTGGCGGTGTGGAAGGTGGTGACGATGGGCCCGGAGGCCACCATCAACGACAGCATCGAGATGCTCGGCGAATTCGGTTCGTGGACGTGCAGGACGTCGAAGCCATTCTCGGCGACCCAGCGACGCAATCGCAGGTAGCCCTTGGGACTGAAATTCACCCGGGAGACCGAGCCGTTGTACGGGATCGCCAGCGCGGGTCCCGCCCGGACGACGTACTCCGGCAGTTCGGTGTCGCGGCCGGCCGGGGCGAGCACGCTGACCTCGTGGCCCCGGTCGAGGAAGACGTCGGCGAGTTCGGTGACGTGGGCCTGTACACCCCCGGGCACGTCGAACGAGTAAGGGCAGATCATTCCGATTCGCATGGCACTCCCCTGGTCGTCGTCATGTCGGCGTCCCGTCCCGCTCCACGCGACCGCGCTGACGGTCGGTCCAGTCGCTCTCCCAGAGCGGCTGCAGCATGTGCCAGTCCGCCGGATGCGCGGCGATGTTGACCGCGAAGGCGTCGGCGAGGGCCTGGGTGGCCGTTTCGATCCCACCGGAGACGTCGATCTGCTCCCCGCAACACATCCGGGAGTACGGCGCCTCCTCGAACCAGTGATGGACGGGCATCAGCGCGGCACCGGTCTCCATCGCCAGCCGTGCGGACCCCGCCGGCATGCGGGTTCGCTCGCCGAAGAAGGTCACCGGCACCCCGTGCCGGGCGATGTCGCGTTCGCCGAGCAGGCACACGATGCCGCCGGCGCGGAGCCGGTCGGCCAGCTGCCCGAACGGGGGTTGCTCGCCACCGCTCAGCGGGAAGATCTCGAAGCCGAGCGATTCCCGGTAGGCGACGAACCGGTTGAACAGTGACTCCGGCTTCAGGCGTTCCGCGACCGTCGCGAACCTGCCGTAATGGTGGACCAGCCAGACACCGGCCATGTCCCAGTTGCCGGTGTGCGGCAGCGCCAGGATGACTCCCTTGCCCCTCGCCAGCGCGGCGTCCAGTCGGGCCCGGTCCTCGTCGGGGAGCGTGACGGTGGACGTGACGGTCGCACGATCCTGCGTCGGCAGGCGGAACGCCTCGCACCAGTACCGGGCGTAGGAGCGCATGGCGTCGGCGACGAGGTCGTCGGGCACCTGCGCGGGTTCCACGCCCAGGACACGGGCCAGGTTGCGGCGCAACTGGTCCGGGCCACCGCCACGACGACCCGCGTAGCTGCCGGCACGGTCGAACAGACCCCGCGCGGCGCGTTCCGGAGCCCAGCGGACGGCGGCCCAGCCGGCCCGGTACCCGAGATCGGCGGCCATCGCGCCGAGATCGGTCATCGCTGTCCCGCGGGCGGGGTCTGACCGTCCGAGCCGGACGAGGGTTCGGCATCGCCGTTCTCGGCTTCTGCGGGTTCGGTGTCGTCGGGTTCGGGAGCGATCGGGATGAGGTCCCGGGCACCCGGCGACTGCGCGATCGACCACATCCGCTGCCCCACGGTGATCACACTCGCGATAGCGAGGATCCACATGGCGACATGCACGGCCCACCACAGGCCGAGTCCCGTCAGTCCGGCGCCGACCAACACGATGATGAGCCGGTCCGGTCGTTCGATGAGACCGCCGTCGCCGTAGAGGCCGCTCGCCTCCGCGCGCGCCTTGGCATAGGAGATGACCTGCGAGGTCACCAGACAGATCAGGGTCGCGACGAGCAGCAGGTCGTGGGGTTCGGTGACCGCGCACCACCACGCCAGGCCGGCGAAGATGGCACCGTCGGCAACGCGATCACAGGTCGCGTCGAGAACCGCGCCGAATCGGGTTCCGCCGCCGCGGGCCCGGGCCATCGCGCCGTCGAGCATGTCGAACATCACGAACAGCCAGATGACCATCGTGCCCCAGAACAGCTCGCCCATCGGGAACAGGGTGAGCGCGGCCGCGACACCGGCCAGTGTGCCGATCACCGTCACCGAGTCCGGCGTGAGCCCGGTCCGCAGGAGCGCCCGACCCATCGGGAGGGTCACCTTCGAGACCGACGCCCGACCCAGAATGCTCAGCATCGCCGAGTTCCTCCCCCATCTCGCCGCACGTCGCGCCCCGACGCTTCCCGGTCACTCATCGTCGGTCATCAGTCGCCCAGACGTTGCCAGGCCTCGGCCAGCAGTCCGCGGGTGTCCCGGAGCAACTGCGGCATGACCTTCGTCTCGCCGACGATGGTGATGAAATTCGCGTCGCCCATCCATCGCGGCACGATGTGCTGGTGGAGGTGCTCGGACAACGAACCGCCCGCCGCGTAGCCCAGATTCAGACCCACGTTGAACGCGTTGGGGTTCGACACCGCCTTGATCGTGCGGATCATCCGCTGCGTGAACGCCATCAGTTCCGCGGACTCCGCGGCGGTCAGATCCTCGAGGTCGGCGACCTGCCGGTACGGCACCACCATGGTGTGCCCCGGGTTGTAGGGGTACAGGTTCAGCACCGCGTAGACGGTGTCACCACGCGCCACGATGAGACCGTCCTCATCGCTCATGGTCGGGATGTCGAGGAACGGGTGCCCCGTCTTCTCGGCCGGTTGCGGGTCGGCGATGTAGGTCATCCGGTGGGGACTCCACAGCCGTTGCAGGCGATCCGCCACACCGACACCCTCGTCCCGGATCTCGCCGGGCGCCTCACCGAACGCGGCGTCACTCATCGAGCGCTCCCGCCACCACGACCGTCTCCACCTCGCCGAGCGCGGCCTCGACCAACTCCTTGGTGGGCGACTCGTTGCGCCTGCTCCGGAGCCACTCGACGATCACCGACACCGCATCGGCGACCGGTACGCCGTTGACCTGTGTGCCGTCGCGGAACCGGAAGCTCACCGCCCCGGCCTCGACGTCGCGTTCGCCGGCCAGCAACATGAACGGCACCTTGCCGGTGGTGTGGTTGCGGATCTTCTTCTGCATCCGGTCGTCGGAGGCGTCGACCTCGGCGCGGACACCGGCGGCGAGAAGGTCGGCCACCACATCAAATAGGTGTCCCTCGAACGCCTCCGCGACCGGGATGCCGACCACCTGGACCGGTGCGAGCCACGCCGGGAACGCGCCCGCGTAGTGCTCGGTGAGCACGCCGAAGAAGCGCTCGATGGAGCCGAACTTCGCCGAGTGGATCATCACCGGCTGCTGCTTGGTGCCGTCGGCGGCGGTGTACTCGAGGTCGAATCCGGCCGGCTGGTTGAAGTCGTACTGGATGGTCGACATCTGCCAGGTACGCCCGATCGCGTCCTTCGCCTGAACCGAGACCTTCGGTCCGTAGTAGGCGGCACCACCCGGGTCGGGCACGAGGTCGAGACCTGATTCGACGCACACCTCTTCGAGGATGGCGGTCGCGGCGGCCCACTGCTCCGCGGAACCGATGAACTTGGGCGAGTCGTCACGGGTGGACAGCTCGAGGTAGAACTCGTCGAGGCCGAAGTCGCGCAGCAGCCCGAGGATGAAGTCGAGCAGATGCTTGATCTCGTCCTTGGCCTGTTCCGGCGTCACATAGCTGTGCGAATCGTCCTGGGCGAACCCGCGGACGCGGGTCAGACCGTGCACGACGCCGGACTTCTCGTAGCGGTAGACGTGACCGAACTCGAAGAGCCGCAGCGGCAGTTCACGGTACGACCGTCCGCGCGACCGGAAGATCAGATTGTGCATCGGGCAGTTCATTGCCTTGAGGTAGTAGTCCTGCCCCTGGCGGGTGATCTCCCCTGCCTCGTTGCGTTCCTCGTCGACGTGGATCGGCGGGAACATGCCCTCGGCGTAGTACGGCAGATGGCCCGACAGGTGGAACAGATGCTCCTTCGAGATGTGCGGGGTGCCGACGTACTGGAAGCCGTTCTCGATGTGCTTCGCGCGGACGTAGTCCTCCATCTCGCGCTTGACGATGCCGCCCTTCGGGTGGAAGACCGGGAGTCCCGAGCCGAGCTCGTCGGGGAAGCTGAACAGGTCGAGTTCGGCGCCGAGCTTGCGGTGATCGCGCTTCTCGGCCTCCGCGAGCATCTCCAGGTGTGCGTCCAGCGCCTCCGACGATTCCCACGCGGTGCCGTAGACGCGCTGCAGACCGGCGTTGGCCTGATCGCCGCGCCAGTACGCCGCCGAGCTGCGGGTCAGCTTGAAGGCCGCGATGTACTTGGTCGTCGGGACGTGCGGCCCGCGGCACAGGTCGCACCAGATGCGTTCTCCGGTGCGCGGATTGAGGTTGTCGTAGACCGACAGTTCCCCGCCGCCGACCTCCATCACCTCGGCGTCGTCGGCCGCGCCCTTGTCGTCGATGAGTTCGAGTTTGAACGGCTCCCCGGCCAGTTCGGCGCGGGCCTCGTCCTTCGACTCGTACACCCGCCGCGAGAACCGCTGACCCGACTTGATGATCTGCTTCATCTTCTTCTCGAGGGCGGTGATGTCCTCGGGGGTGAAGGGTTCGGCGACGTCGAAGTCGTAGTAGAAGCCGTCCTTGATCGGCGGGCCGATCCCGAGCTTGGCCTCGGGGAACAGCTCCTGGACCGCCTGCGCGAGAACGTGTGCGGTGGAGTGCCGGATCACGCTGCGGCCGGCCTCGGTGTTCGCGGCGACCGGTTCGACATCGGTGTCGGCGTCGGGTGCCCACGACAGGTCGCGGAGATCCCCGCCCGCGTCACGGACGACGACGATGGCCTCCGGGCCCTTGTTGGGCAGCTCGGCCTCGCGCAGTGCGGTGCCCGCGGTCGTCCCAGCCGGCACACGGATCGTGGCGGGGCTGGTCACCTGGACGTCGTCGGGCACGGGGGCGCTCCTCGGGTTGGGGCGGACACGCGAAGACGCGTCCGGGTCGGACGTTTGCGACTCTGATGGTATCCGCGACGGGTCGTCGTGGAGTGCACCCCTACCGTGTGCCCCTACCCGCGTCTCGAGTCGTCAGCCGAAGACGGGACTGGCCAGCCAGCTGTAGTCGAGGCCCACCCAACCGGCGACGGTGTTCAGGGCGCCCAGAACCCACAGGGTCGCGATGACGATCGCGCAGGTGCCGAGCCAGAAGATCGCCTGCACCGACCAGTGCTGATGACTCATCCAGTCCATCCAGGCGTCGTATTTCGCCCGCGCGAACTTCAGCAACCGGTGCGCCCAGTCGAACTCTGACGCCAGGATGCCCAGTCCGAGGAACACGATGAGCCAGCCCGGGCCCGGGTACGGGATCGCGACGATTCCGCACAGCAGGACGATCGTGCCGATCGTCCCGACCGCGATGCGGTACATGCCGTGCCACTTCGGGTTGCTGCGCACGACGTAGCGACGATGGCGTGCGCGGATGCGCAGGCGATGCCGGAGAGACCCGCGGTCCGCGTCGGCCGACGTCCGCGCGCCGCTCGGTGTGGACGTCTCGTTCACTCCGGACTCGCTCGCCCCCGGTGTCGGCATCGTCTCCCACCTCGTTCATTCGGCCCGCTGCGCACTTCGGCCCGGTGTTCGTCTCGGCCTGGAAAGTGACGTCCAGGCTACGCGATGCAGGTGTGGGCCTCCGGCGTCGGAAGGGTGGTCGAGCGGCGCCGTCGCCTCCGCCGCGCGCCGTCGATCAGAGTCGCGGACACGGTGACCGCGAGAAGCAGCGGATAGCAGCCCGAATACAGCACGACGAGCAGATCGCCCACGACGGAGTCGTCACCGTTTCGCGGCATCATGAAAAGCCCCAACGCGATCGCATGGTCGGAGGTGAGGTACGGCCCGCTGTCCCACCAGTGCCGCCACCAGGTGAACGTCAGCGCAGCCACGCCGGCCGGCGCGAGCCAGTACCACCACGTGCGAGCCGCGCTCCCCCGCCGCACCGCCAGATCCAGCGCGACGACGAACAGCGGCACGCACCAGACCCAGTGGTGTCCCCACGCGAAGGGCGAGACCGCACACATGGTCATGCCGACAATCGTGGCCGCGAGGAGGTCGCGACCGTCGCGGTGGGCAACCACCGCGGCGAGCAGTCCGAGCGCGGCGACGACCAGCGCAAGCGGGAGCCACAGCCACGTCGGCGCGACGAAGACGGGTCCGCCGGGTGCGGGCTCGGCGAACCGCCCGATGTCGAAGTGCGACAACATCTGCGACACGAATCCGCGCACCGACTGATTGGCCGGCGAGTCGGCCCGGCCGATGCGTTCGGTGTCCGTGAGGTGGCGGGTCCAGTAGGCCCACGAGTCGGCGGGGACGGCGAGGAATCCGATCATCACGGTCGCCGCGAACGTCGCCAGCGCCGTGGCTGCCGCGCGCCACTGGCGGGTCACCAACAGGTAGACGACGGCGAACAGCGGTGTCAGTTTGATCCCGGCCGCGATGCCGGTGGCGACTCCGCGCCACCGCGATGTCGTCGAGAGGAACACCAGGTCGACGAGGATCAGGATCATCACCAGGAGGTTGACCTGTCCGAGCCAGATGGTGGTTCGGACGGGTTCGAGGGCGGTCGACGAGATCGCGAGCAAGGCGGCGAACGTGATCAGGCGACCGTCGGGCCGGTAGCGCAGGCTGCGAAGGCACATCCCGATCACACCGGTGAGCGCGGCGAAACCGATTGTCCACCAGACGATGTTGGCGACGGCCTCGGTGAGCAGAGCCAGCGGGACGAACACGACCGCGGCGAACGGCGGATAGGTGAAGTGCAGACGCCACAGGACGGGTGCGTCGTACAGCGGACCCGCGTCGAGCACGGTGGCCGCGCCCGCGCGATAGACGCGGGCATCGGTGGCGTTCTCGAAGAGCCCGTAGAACGGGTTGGTGATCGGGAACGCTGCGATGTGCCAGGCGATCACCCCGACCGCGACGACGGCCGCCACGACGATTGCCGCCGTCGGGACCCGTGCGGGCGCAGGACGAGACGACTCCGGCAGATCGACGGCAGTCTTCGCGGCCACGCGGCGAGCGTACGCCCTGGCTGTGAGCTGCATCACGCGCAACGCCGTGGGGCGTGGTCGGTTGTTCGGTGGACAGCTGGATCGCGACGGTCCGTGCCGGACTACCGTTGACCTCGGTGGGTGACGAGATCACCTTGGGGACGACACCATGTCATCACTACGAGCAACCCTCGGAGTCGTACTGGTCATCGCGGCATCGTCGACGCTGACCGTCGCATGCGTCGGGGAAGGCATCGAGCCGGTCGCGATGACGCGCGACACCTCGTCGAGCACCGCCGACGGTCCGGTTCCAGCGATCCACATCGCAGTCGAGACCCCGTCCGAGGTCGTGCGCCCGCGGCTCGACCCCTGGCCACTCCCCGACGACTCTGCGCTACGACCCGACCAGCGGCGAGTGGTCGACGTACTCATCGATCTCTCGACCGGGAACGACGGTGAGGAGCTCGCGCAGCGGTCGACCTGCCGCGTTCTCGACGGCATCCAGTCACCGCCGGCCGACGCGCCGGGCTGGCAGGCGCGCATCGTCGCCACGGTGACGATGCGACACGGTTACGCGCTCCTCGCCGCGCCGCAGCAGCGATCCGCTGACGCCGCGGTCGTCGTGCTGGCCCGGGTTCTCGACGACGTCGATGCGGTTGCGGGACAGCCGTACCGGCCCGTGTTCGTTCAGGGATGCAGCCCGTATTGACGCAGGTCGGTGATGCCGAACGGACGAAACGCTGGTGCGGCGATTACCACTGCCACCGCAAACCGGCGACGGAATTTCTGGTCATCTGTGATCCCCTCAGAAGTTCTCGTAGCGATAAGCGTGGCGAGGACAGAGGTCCTGGGTCGCGTACAGCAGGAAAAGTCGCTGTTCGTACGCGGGCTGGTAGCTGCCGTCAGGGTTGTAGAAAATCCGCTCGGCAACCTGAGTGTCGCGGTATCGGTCCATGACGCCGCAGGCGCGGTAGCCTCCCGCCACCATCTCCGCGTCTGTGGTGTACCGACTGTTCGGCCAGGCGGCAGTGGGCAGTGTCCGCGCTTTGTTGACGAAGGCCTGTTCGGCAACCGTGATGGCTGATGCCTGCCCGACACCCACGAGCAGTCCCGCGACCAGAGCGAACGTGGCCAAGATTCCGATGATGAGTCGCTTCATTCGCAAAGCTCCTTGTGCGCGGCGTCGACGACGTTGGCGGAGTTCTTCTTGCTGAGGAACAGCCCATCCGCTGTGTACATCTGGTGGGCGATGGAAGACGGTGAACGGCCGATGTCCAACTGATCGCACACCCAATAGCCGGTATGAAGAGCATCGTCGGCTGTGGTGAATCGTCTGCTGCAACCGCTGGTGTCGTGGGGATAGTCGAAACACGACGTCGCTCCAGGAGTTGTCGTGTAGATCCCGCGCGACTCCAGAACAGCGAGGTAGTCGCCGGGCGCTGCCGAGGCGTCACCGGCACCGAGCGCGATGACGGCGGCGGACGCGAGCACTGCAAGTCCGCCGAGCCAGTCACAGCGTCTGGTCATGTCACTCTCCAAGCGTCCGACTGCAGCTGTGAGCGCTCCTCGCCACGTCTGCCGCCGCATCGTATCCACTGCATGACGGCAAAACCGGAGGTAGACGCGTTGTTCATCCGATCGACCGAGCCCGGGTTCCGGCGAGATAACCGGGTGAGATCGAACGAAAAAAGCCCCGCCGATGTCGGCGGAGCTTGTGGAACTGTGGTGGTCCCGGCTGGGATCGAACCAGCGACCTTCCCGGTGTGAACGGGACGCTCTTCCACTGAGCCACGGGACCGTGTCGGGCGCCTTCGGTCAGTGCCGGGGGCGCCTGCGCACGAGCCAGAAGATTACACGGGTTGCGCAGAAGTCCCAAATCACCGCGGTGGGCCACGTCACAAACCCGCCTATGCGGCACGGGAGCGAATCACACGCTGGGGATTCACTCGCGGCCACGCCTCTGACCAGGCGATTTGGATAGTTCGGAAACCATCGCGTAAGTTTCTCTTCGCACCGCGAGCAGCACGATCCACAAGATCGCTCGTGGGCATGCGGATGTAGCGCAGCTGGTAGCGCATCACCTTGCCAAGGTGAGGGTCGCGGGTTCGAATCCCGTCATCCGCTCGGCGCGAGTCGACTCGCATCTGGTGGTGTGGCCGAGTGGTGAGGCAACGGCCTGCAAAGCCGTGTACACGGGTTCGATTCCCGTCGCCACCTCCACCGCTGCACAATTCCATACCCGCGCGATTAGCTCAGTGGGAGAGCGCTTCCCTGACACGGAAGAGGTCACAAGTTCAATCCTTGTATCGCGCACCACGACAAAACCCCCGGATCGCTCCGGGGGTTTTTCGTGGGCTCATCGGCCTTTCAGTTGCCCGCCGACCACTCGTCCACGATTTCCCCCAACGACGCCGCCGACGGACCCGAGGGCGCGGGCAGCACGGTCCGCGAGAACCGCGGTGCCGGCGCGGGGGCGATCGCGTCGTCGACGCGCACGAAGGAACCGCGTTGCACCGCGATAGGGTCTGCGGCGGCCTCGTCGAAGTCGAGAACCGGTGTCACGCAGGCGTCCACACCGTCGAACACACTCCCCCACTCGTCGCGCGTACGCGACCCGAAGCGGGCTTGCAGTGCCGCGCTGATCACCGGCCACGCGGCCCGGTCCCACCGGTCGGGCAGGTCGCCGAGACCAAGGGTGTCAATGAGGTTTTGCCAGAACTTCTCCTCGAGCGCGCCGACGGCGACGAACTTGTCGTCGGCGCACCGATACGTTGCGTAGAACGGCGCCGAGCCGTCGAGTAGGTTGCCCTGGTCCCGAGACTCCCAGCGTCCGGCGGCCTTCCACGACCACTGCAGCGCGCCGAGCAGTCCGGCACCGTCGACCATGGCGGCGTCGATGACCTGGCCTCGGCCGGTGCGCGTGCGGTCGTGCAGAGCGGCCAGCACGCCGACGACGAGCAGCATCGACCCCCCGCCGAAGTCGCCGACGAGCGAGAGCGGCGGCACCGGCGGGGCGCCGGCCGGACCCATCGCCTCGAGCACACCGGTGACCGCCAGGTAGTTGATGTCATGTCCGGCGCTCGCGGCACGATCCCCGTCCTGACCCCACCCGGTCATGCGCGCGTAGATGAGTTGCGGTGCGTCGGAGCAGATCTCGGGACCCAGGCCGAGGCGTTCCATCACGCCCGGACGGAAGCCCTCCACGACGATGTCGGCGCGCCGGATCAGCTCTCGGATGCGGGCCACGTCGTCGGGGTCCTTGACGTCGGCGTCGACCGTGCGTCGCGACCGGTACAGACCGGCGTCGGCATCCGGGATACCGTCGGGCCCGGGCAGATCCGGGCCGGGCCGCCGGATCCGGATGACGTCGGCGCCGAGATCGGCGAGCAGCATGCAGGCGTGCGGGGTCGGCCCGAGCCCGGGCATCTCGACCACCCGCACGCCGGCGAGTGGTCCGCTCACGACGTCGGACGATGGTGGAGAACGCCACCGATCGTGAAGTCGACGTAGTCGCGGACCAACTGGTCGACATCGTGGGAGTCGTTGAGCCACCAGCTGATCCCGTTCATCAGGTCCAGCACCGCGATCGCCGACTGGTGTGGGTCGCGGACCTCGAACAGCCCCAGTCGGGCGCCGGCGGCGATCACATCGCGAATTCGACGCTGGTAGTACTTCCGATAGTCGGTGACCACCCGTCGGTGCTCGGGTGTCAGCGCCGACAATTCCCGAAGGGCGACAAGGTGTTCCACCCGGTGCCGCGCCAGACGCCGGACGTGGGCCTCGATCAGGTTCGTGAGCCGTTCGACGGGACCGCCCTCGGCGTCGAGCAGCAGCAGATCCTGCTGGGGATCCTCGGTCATCCGCAGCGCGATGGCGTAGAGGATCTCCTCCTTGGACTGAAAGTGGTTGTAGAGGCTCGCACCCCGCATACCGACCGCCTGGGCGATGTCACGCATCCCCGCGTTGGAGTAGCCGTGATCGGCGAAGTAGCGGGCCGCGGCCTCGACGATCTCGTCGCGGCGTCGGCGGGGCCGCCGCGCCGGCGGCGTCCGGTCTTCGTCGGTGGCAGCGTCGGCGTCGATCTCAGCCCTGACCGGTTCCATAGGCCTTCCTCAACTCGCGTTTGAGCAGTTTGCCCTGGGCGTCGGTCGGCAACGCGTCGACCACGTGGACCTCCTTGGGCACCTTGTACGATGCCAGGTCGGTTCGGCAGTACTCACGGATGTCCGCGCCGGTGTGTTCCGCGCCGGCACGGAGCACCACGAATCCGGTGACCGCCTCCGACCAGTAGGGGTCGGGCAGCCCGACGACGGCGGCACGCTCGACGTCGGGGTGCGCCTGCAGGACTCGCTCGACCTCCTGTGACGCGACGTTGAATCCGCCGGTTTTGATCATGTCCTTGCGCCGGTCGCGGAAGAACAGGTTGCCGTCGGCGTCGATGCGGACGATGTCACCGGTGTGCACCCAGCCACCCTCGAAGACCTGCGCGGTGCGCTCGGGGTCCTTGTGGTAGCCGAGCATGACCGACGGTGTGCGGCACAGGAGTTCACCCTCTTCGGCGTCGTTGCCGTCGGCGTCGACGACCCGGACCTCCAGGTGCCCGACCGGTTTGCCGATCCAGGTCGGGTCCTGGTCCGGCACGTCCTCGAGCCGTCGGAACCAGCCGACGGAGCCGAGCTGGGTGAGTTCGGACTGTCCCCAGTAGGTACCCCAGACCGATTCCGGGGTCGCCGCGGCCCACGCGTCGACCGCGTGCGGCGACACCTGACCGCCGTAGGTCAGGCAGCGGCGCACCGAACCGACGGTGTCGACTCCGAAGTCCGGGTGGTTGGCGAGCGCGATGAAGAAGGTCGGCGTCTGGGCCAGCACCGAGATCTTCTCGTCGCGGATCATCCGCAACGCCGTCGCCGGGTCGACCGCGGCCGGCAGCACCAGGGTGGCGCCCAGCAGCGTCAACGAGGTCAGCGAGCCGATCCCGGCGATCGTGTGGAACGGCATCACATAGAGCCACACGTCGTCGTTGCGGCAGCGCAGCCCCCACGTGTACGCCGGCGAGGTGGAGATGAGGTAGTTCCGATGGGCGATCTCGACGCCCTTCGGCGTCGACTCGGTGCCGCTGGTGTAGACGATCATCGCGAGATCGTGTTCGTCGACCTCGCAGTCGGGTTCGGAATCGTCAGCCGCCGCGACGGACTCGTCGAACGAGTTCCACGAGTTCGCCTCGTCGTCGCCGACGACGAGAACCGAGATGCCGAGACTGTCGGCGATGGGGCCGGCCAACGCGGACAGCGGCTGCTCGACGACGAGCACCGTCGGTTCCAGGTGCCGGAGCTGCTGGGCGACCTCGCCCTCCCGGAACATGGAACTGACGCCGGAATACGCGGCACCGACCTTGAGGGCGCCGTAGTAGGTGGCGACCGTCTCGACCCGGTTACGACTCATCACCGCAACGCGATCCCCGCGCCCGACGCCGAGGTCGAGCAGCACATGGGCGACCCGGTTGGCCATCGTGTTCAGCTCCGCGTACGACGTCGACGTACGTCCGCCTTCCGCGTCGTAGGCCACGATCGCCGGGGTCGAACCCTGGGACCGGGCCAGGCGACGCAGCTGGTCACCGATGGTGGCCCGGCCCAGCATCGAGGTCTGAGCGGGAGACAGGGCGCGCGTCGAGGGGTTCACGGCGGGGGCGCTCACGCGAACATCCGGTTGTCGAAGCGGTCGAGGAAGGCGATCTCCTCGACCGGGGTCCGGGACAGCTTGCGGGGGAAGTCGTCACGCGGATAGCCGACGGCGATGTGGGCGGCGGTGAGATAACCCTCGGGGATGCCGAGGAGGTTCTTCACCTCGTTCTCGGCGGCGCAGAGCAGGGTCGTCAGCGCAGTGGCCACGCCTTGCTGCCGGAGCGCAAGGGTGAGGTTCTGGACGCTCGGATAGATCGACGCCCCGCCGACGACGCTGAGCCTGCCCAGTTCGTGGTCGGTCGGGTGCAGTCCGTCCATCTCGGCGCACACCACGATCAGGGCGGGCACCTCGGCGAGGTGGTGCGCGAAATAGTTGGCGCTCTCCACGGTCTTGGGGATGGCGCCGACCTTCTTCGACCCCTCGACGACCGCGGCGTAGTAGCCCTCCCAGAACGGCAGGTACAGGTCGGCGAGAGCCTTCTTGGTCACCTCGTCGCGGACGACGACCCAACGGACGGGCTGGCGGTTGCCGCCCTGCGGGCCGAATCGCGCGTCGTCGAACGCCCGGTACAGCACCTCGTCCTCCACCGGGCGGTCGCTGAAGTAGCGGCAGGTGCCCGTCGTGCGCATTGCCTCGCTGAGATCCATGTCAATCCTCCGTGCTCACTAACCGTTGTTAGTATGACTGAGAACACAGTGACACAGCTCGTTTTCGCCGTCAAGGCCCGTCAGTCCGAGCAAAACGCGGTGTTGACGACGCACTACTAACAGTGGTTAGTTTTATCCATGACATCTGTTTCGCTGCGTCCGGAGACGCGACCGACCACAGCGGAGATCCGGGCAGCCGTGGCCGCGGGCAACATCCCGACCCTGCTCGCGGTCCTCGTGGAGATGACGGGTGACCACCGGTGGATGGCCGATCGATACCGCCCGACGCGGAGCCGAGGCATGGACGACAACTCCTCGGGCGGGCTCGGAGAGGACGTCCAGCAGAAGATCCGCGCGGCGGTCGTCGACGCCCTCGAGGACTGGTACGACCGTGGCCGGCCTGCGCGGAAGCCGGCCGACGAGGCACTCGTCGCATCGTTGATGTCGTTCACGGCGGGCGAGCAGGTGGCCCCGGAATTCGCGCCGATGATGACCGAGATCGTCCGTGGCGACCTCCGGGATATGCATCTGCCGGCGTTGCCCGATGATCTCGCCACGTCGATGGACGCGCTGGTCATCGGCGCCGGTGTGGCCGGCATGCTGATCTCCACGCAACTCGCCGGAGCCGGCGTCGAGCACACCGTGCTGGAGAAGAACGACGAGGTCGGCGGCTCGTGGTACGAGAACCGGTACCCCGGCGCCGGCGTGGACACGCCGAGCTACCTGTACTCGATCTCGTCCTTCGACCACCCGTGGTCCACGCACTTCGGCAAGCGCGACGAGGTGCAGGGCTACCTACAGGCCTTCGCCGACCGGCACGCGGTGCGCGATCGCGTCCGCTTCGGCACCGAGGTCCTCTCGGCCGCCTACGACGCCGAGACCCAGCGCTGGACGGTCCACGTCCGTAACCGCGAGGGCCACCAGGACACCCTGACCGCCCGGATCCTCATCAGCGCAGTCGGTCTCCTCAACCGCCCGAAGCTTCCCGAACTTCCGGGGATGGACGACTTCACCGGTCCGATCTTCCATTCCGCACAATGGCCGGACGAACTCGACGGGCCCGGCGCGCTCACCGGCAAACGGGTCGCCATCGTCGGATCCGGTGCCAGCGCGATGCAGATCGGGCCGGCCATCGCCGATCGGGTCGGATCGCTGACGATCTTCCAGCGCTCGCCGCAGTGGATCGCGCCGAACGATGACTACTTCGCCCCGGTCGGCGACGACGTGCACTGGCTGATGGACAACCTCCCCGGGTACCGGGAGTGGTACCGCGCACGACTGTCGTGGATCTTCAACGACAAGGTCCACTCGACCCTGCGCATCGACCCGGACTGGCCCGAGCCGACCGCGTCGATCAACGCCGTCAATCACGGTCACCGCGAGTTCTACCTGCGCTACCTGCGCAGCGAACTGGGTGACCGCGACGACCTCATCGACCTGTCGACTCCCGACTACCCGCCCTTCGGCAAGCGGATGCTGTTGGACAACGGCTGGTTTCGCATGTTGCGCCGGCCGAACGTCGAGCTGGTTCCACACGGCGTCGAACGGGTCACCTCCGATGGACTCGTCGACGGCACCGGCACCGCCCACGACTTCGACATCATCGTCTTCGCCACCGGATTCCACAGCGACCGCTACCTCTACCCCATGGACATCGTCGGACGCAGCGGGCAGAACACCGTCGACGCGTGGGGTGATCACGACGCGTACGCCTACCTGGGGATCACCGCACCCGACTTCCCCAACCTGTTCATCCTCACCGGGCCGAACACCGCACTGGGACACGGCGGCAGCTTCATCAGCATCCTCGAATACCAGGTGCGCTATGTCTGCGACGCTCTCCGCGCGATGATCGAGAACCGGCTGGGCGTACTGGAAGTCCGACGTGACGTCACCGAGGAATACAACGACGGCGTCGACCGCGCCCACGCGCAGATGGTGTGGACGCATCCGGCGATGACCAACTGGTATCGCAACCCCGACGGACGCGTCGTCGCCGTCCTGCCATGGCGGATCGTCGACTACTGGGCGCGGACGCGCAGTGTCGACCTCGACGATTTCGTCGCCGAACCCCTCGTCGACTGACGGGACTACCGTGGCTGTCATGACGCCCCTCATCTCCGCCACCGATCTCGCCGCCCGCCTCGGCGAGGAGAACCTCCGCATCGTCGACGCCACCGTCCATCTGACCTTCGATGCCGACGGCGCACACGTCGCCTCCGGTCGGGAGACCTATCTGGCCGGGCACCTGCCCGGCGCGGTGTTCGCCGATCAGATCACCGACCTCAGCGACCCCGACGGCGAGGCACCGTTCGCCGCAGCAGACTCCGCGCGTTTCGCCGATGCGGTCGGCCGCCTCGGCATCGGCGACGACTCCACCGTCGTCGTGTACGACACCGCCAACGGCATCTGGGCCACGCGACTGTGGTGGCAGTTCGGACTCGAGGGCTTCGACGACGTACTCGTCCTCGACGGCGGATACGCCGCCTGGACCGCGGCCGGCCTCCCGGTCGAGACCGGCGAGGTCACGACCACCCCGGCTTCGTTCACCCCGCGCCGCCGGCCCCAGCGGATCGTCTCCACCGACGAGGTCGTGGCCGCCACCGGCGAGTCCTCCGTCCTGCTGGTCAACGCGCTCGACCGGGAATCGTTCGCGGGCGGCCACATTCCCGGCAGTGTCAACGTGCCGTTCGCCGAACTGGTCGACGACGCGGGGCGCCTCCGGCCGCTAGAGGAGTTGCGCGAACTGTTTGCAGATGTCGGCGCCCTCGACCCGTCGGTACGCCCGGTCACGTACTGCGGCGGCGGGATCGCGGCCACCGCTGCGGCTTTCGCGCTGCACAGCCTTGGACGCGACGACGTCGCGGTCTACGACGGATCGATGAACGCCTGGACCGCCGATCCGGCTCGCCCACTGTCGTGACCGATCCCGGTGCCGCCGACATCGCCGATGTCACCGTCGGGGTCGTGACCGACCCCGCCGCGGCGGCGGGAGTCGCCGAGGTCGCCGCCGTCACGTTCCCGCTCGCGTGCCCGCCGCACGCCGCACCGGCCGACATCGAGAATTTCGTCGCCGACAAACTGCGGGAGAACACCTTTCGTGATCACATCGCCGATCCGACTGCAGATGTCCTGGTCGCGCGCGACGGTGTCGGCGGACCGATCCTCGGCTACGCGCTGGTGCTGCATGGCGATCCGACGCACCCCGACGTGTGTGCGGTCGTGACCGAGCGTCCGGTGAGCGAGATCTCGAAGATGTACGTGCTGCGCGACCATCATTCGCGGCAGGGCGCGACTCCGTCGCACCTGCTCATGGGTGCCGCGCTCGATCGCGCACGGTCGCACGGCAGCGCTCTGGTGTGGTTGGGCGTGAACCAGCTCAACGTCCGGGCCCAGCGGTTCTACACGAAGATGGGCTTCGAACGCGCCGGCGTGAAGACCTTCACCCTCGGGGACAGCATCGAGCACGACTACGTGTTCACGCAGCGGCTGTGAGCCTTCGGTTCGATCGGACGTCGCACCTGGACTGGTGACTTCGGCCACGCGCTGTCAAGACACCACGCTTTCCGTGTGACCATTCGAGAGTGTCCGCAGAGCGTCATGCAGTAGTCACCGCGATCTCGGCGGCGGCCGCCGACGCCGGGATCGTGCTGGACCCTCAGCAACGGCTACTCGTCGATCGGCTCGCCGTCCTCGTTCCGGAGGGACGCCGGCGGACACGACGCTCGTCGGGCCCGCGCGGGCTTTATGTCCACGGTTCGGCCGGCCGGGGCAAGACGTGGCTGGCCGATGCCTTCTACAACGTGAGCCCCGTACCGAGGAAGACGCGGATCCATTTCCACAGCTTCTTCGAGGAACTCCATCGCCGAGTACACGAGCACCGGCACGACCCGCACTCGCTACGCCTGGGCATGGACGATGTCGTCGGCAACAGCGAGCTGTTGTACTTCGACGAGCTTCACGTGCACGACTCCGGGGACGCACGTCTCCTCATCCGATTGCTGGAGTACGTGCTCGCCCGCCGGATCACCGTCCTGGCGACGTCGAACTACGCCCCGGATGACCTTCTGCCGAACCCCATCTGGCATCACCTCTTCGAGCCCGGCATCACGCTGATCAAGAATCATTTCGACGTCCATCACCTGAACGGGCAGACCGACTACCGCACATCTCCCCGCGGGGACTCCGTCGGCTTCGCCGCGGGAACTTGGATCACAGTGCCGCCGTCAGGTCGCGTGTCCGAGACCACCCAGACAGTCGGGCTCACTGTTCGTGGGCGACGTTTCGAGGTCCACTCCGAGCGTGACGGGTGTCTGCAGGCCTCGTTTGCGCACTTGTGTGACGCGCCGGTGTCAACCATCGAGTATCTGACGTGGGCGCGAATGTATTCCCGATGGACGATCACCGACGTACCGACATTCGATGTCGCCGACGAGGAGGCGCAGCAGCGGTTCGTCAACCTTGTGGACATCCTGGTCGACGAGGACATCGCCGTCACGTTCACCTCGCCCCACTCCTTGCCCGACTTCTGCGCCGCCGCAACGGCCTACCGTCCCGATGCATTTCGTATGACCAGTCGTCTGCGGTTGATCCGCTCGACTCCGTAATCGCGGCGTTCCGCCGTCGTGGTCGAATCCCTGGCGTTTTCTTGAGTCGAACCAACTCAAGTTCGCGCCACATCACGGGACAACCGGATACTCCTGTGACTGAAGGTGCGTTCTCGTGGTAATCACGCCTCGATCCACACTCTCAGAGTGATTGCAGTGCAACAGTATTCATGTGCACAACCCCTGGCGCTCGCCAGGATGTTCGAGTACCTTGAAGGCATGACCGATCTCACACTGCTTCTCGATCAACTGGTCGACGCCGAGTCACCACCTGACGATCCCGCCGGGCGTGCAGCTTTCACCGAGCTGGAGACACTGCGGCTCCTGCGGAACGTGATCGATCACCGGATCGCCATGCGCTCAGCACAACTGGGGCGCCTACGGGTCGCTGAGCGAAACCACTCGACGCTACGGAGACTGCTGATCGAGATGGGCTTCGCGCCCGCTGTGGCCTCGCGAATCGTGCGGATCGTTGACAGACTAGAAGATCTACCCAAGGTTGCCGCCCACGCCGCCGACGGCCGTCTTTCCGCCGAGATCGTCGACGCCGTCGCCCGAGGCCTGGGTCACATCGAGAAGCGTTCGGCCACTGCGCTTGTCGACGACGACCGAGCCGCCTTCGAGACCGAGTTGATCACCCAGGCACTGTCCGGGGCCACGCCCGCAGAGGTGCTGCGACGTGCTCGAGCCCTCGGCAACACGGTTGCCGAGACCAACGGCGGAGTCCCGGCCGCCGAGGATCGGACACTCAATGCCGTCGTCCACAACGTCACCGACGATGGCCGGGTCGAGATCGCCGCCGACTTGACCAACGTCATCGGCGAGAAGTTCATCGCCATGATCGACGAGCGCTCCGTCCCGCGACCCGAACCCGACGGCGCCGGCGATCGCCGCTCGCCCGCAGAACGGCGCGCCGATGCGCTCGAACTGATCCTCGACCAGGCATGCCTGGGCGCCACCGTCCAGACCGCGGGAGCCCCACGCACACAACTGATCCTGACCATCCCCGCCGACGCCACCGACCTCGGCGCCCTGCCATGGACGGGCACCATCACCGACACCACCGCCCGCGCTCTCACGTGCGACGGCACCCTGACCGAGATCGTGGTCGACTCGGCCACCGTGCCCCTCGACATGGGTCGCGAGAAACGGGTCTTCCCACCGGAGTTGCGCAAGGCCGTGGTCGTCCGCGACGCGTGCTGCATCAAATGCGGTGCGCCACCCTCACATACCCAGGTCCACCATCTCGAGCACTGGGCGGACGGCGGAACGACCAGCCTGGACAACGGTTGCCTACTCTGCCAGCGATGCCACACGCAGGTGCACCATCATGGCTGGGACGTCGTCATGGGCTACGACCGACATCCGTGGCTGATCCCACCTGTCGAGGTGGACCCCAACCGAAAGCCGCTACCGGCCTACAACAGACGCACGATGCGCCTCGACGACGCCGCCTGAGTCACCGGACCTCACGACAACCTCGTCCACCTGCTGGTGGCACGTTCCTGCGCGGCCCCGAACCCGGGACCCTGCACGTACATTGAAAACTCCACAGTGTGTGGGCCGCCGACGACGGCCTCTACCCCGAAGTCAGGCCGCCGACTCCGCGAACCGCGAGAGAGCCAGCAGGCGCGACGTGGCGCGTAGGTACTTCTTGCGGTAACCGCCGGCGAGCATCTCCTCGGTGAAGATCTCGTCGAGCTTCGCGCCCGAGACGGTCACCGGGATGTGGGCGTCGTAGAGACGGTCGGCGAGCACCACCAGGCGCAGGGCGACCGACTGGTCCTCGGCCGGGTGCACCCCAGAGATGCAGACCAGGGAGACGCCGTCGACGAGGTCCTTGTACTTCGACGGGTGCAGGGTGCTGAGGTGGTCGCACAATGCGTCGAAGTCGTCGAGGGTCGCGCCGTCGGTGGACTCGGCGATCTCGGTCAGTTCGGACTCGCTGCGCGGCTCCGGCGCCGGCGGCAGATCGCGGTGACGATAATCGGGACCGTCGACGCGGATCGTCTCGAACACCGAGGACAGCTTGCGGATCTCCCGTAGGAAGTCCTGGGCGGCGAACCGGCCCTCCCCCAGCTGGCCGGGGAGCGTGTTGGAGGTGGCGACGATCGACACGCCCTTGGCGGTGAGTTCGGTCAGCAGCCGGGAGACGAGCATCGTGTCGCCCGGGTCGTCGAGCTCGAACTCGTCGATACACAGCACCGTGTGCTGCGAGAGCCGCTCGACGGCGTTCACGAAGCCCAGCGCGCCGACCACGTGTGTGACCTCGACGAACGTGGCGAACGACTTCGGTGCGGGCATCGAGTGGTAGATCGACGCCAGCAGGTGGGTCTTGCCGACGCCGAAGCCGCCGTCGAGGTACAGACCGACCCCTTGGGCCGGCGCCTTCCGGGAGAACAGGCCCTTCTTGCCCGAGCGCGCCTTCGACGCCCGCGCCACGAAGTCGCGCGCCTTGGCCACCGCCTCGGCCTGCGACGGCTCGTTGGGGTCGGGGATGTAGGAGTCGAAGCTCACGTCGTCGAAGGTCGACGGGGGCACCATCTCGTCGATGAGTGCGTCGGGCGAGGTCGCAGGGTTGCGATCGCAGAGTCGGGCCACCATGTGTGGAGAGTAGCCAGGCGCGGAATGATGAACGCATGTTCCACCTGCAGAAAGCGACCCAGGTCACATCCGAGGACGAGCTGGTCCGGCTGGCCGAGCTCTACTCGTACCCCCTCGATCGTCCACGGATCCGGACGACGGCGCGCCGTTCGTGCGGGCGAACATGGTGTCGTCGATCGACGGTGCGGTCACCGTCGACGGCAAGTCCGGCGGTCTCGGCGGTCCCGGCGACAAAGCCGTGTTCCGCGTGCTGCGAGGGCTCGCCGACGTCGTCCTCGTGGGTGCGGGCACGGCGACCACCGAGGGATATGGGCAACCCGAGCCCGACGACGCCCTCGCCGCAGTCCGGCGATCGCTGGGGCAGGCGCCCGCCCCGGCACTCGCGCTCGTGTCCCGGTCGCTGTCGATACCGCCCGACTTCGAGCCCGTGTCCCACGAGAACACCGTCGTCCTCACCTGTTCGAGCGCGCCCGCCGATCGCCGGCGGGCTCTGCTCGATGCCGGCGCGACGCTGGTGGACTGCGGCGACGACACCGTGTCGACCGCGGCCATCCTGGAGCACTGCGGTGTTCGCGGATGGTCCCGGGTGCTCTGCGAGGGCGGTCCGAGTCTGCTCGGTTCGCTCGTGGCGGCCCATGCCGTGGACGAGCTGTGTCTGACCACGAGCCCGCACTTGGTCGGCGGGAGCGCCGGCCGCATCGCGGTCACCGACGAGGGGACGGCGGTCCTGCGCGCACTGCACCCGGCGTCGATCATGACCGACGACGATGGGTTCGTGTTCACCCGCTGGGTCCGCGACGGCCGCGCGTCCACCCGGTGAGCTGTCCGCTCTCTATCCGGGACTCACCCCGACACCCGGCTCGAGCGTCCTCGCGGATTCGTTGACTACGCTCGCGGACATGCCAAGAGCGCACACCCCGGCCGTCGGCGCAGCACCGAACTCCCGCCCGAGGGCTCTCGCGGGTGTGGTCGCCGGCGTGATCGCGGCGATAGTCCTGTCCTCTTGTGCCGTCGGTCCCGACCGTGGCCCCGACCTGATCCCGGGCGGCGGCGGTCAGGAGGGACCGGCACCGTCGTCGTCGACCGCTCCCCCCGCCCCCGCGCTCGCGGTACCGAAGACCGATCTCGAGTGGAGCGAGTGCGCCGCCGAGACGAGCGAACGATACGGGGTGCCCCGTCCGGACGGCGTGACGATCGAATGCGCCGAATACGACTCGCCCATCGACCGCGACCAGCCCGACGGCGAGGTCGTGTCGATCGCGGTGACGCGCGCCCGGACCGCGGACACCCCACCCGACGCTGCGCCGCTCGTCCTCACCTCCGGTTCCGATCTGCCGTCGTCGCGGACCCTGATGGTGATGACCGCCGGCCAGGGCCGGGCGTTCCTCTCCTCGCACCCCGTGGTCGCGGTCGACCACCGCGGCATCCCGCTCAGCAGCGACATCGACTGCATGACCCGACTGGAACGCACGACGATCGCCAACAACGGCCTCGTCGACCGCGCCACGACGACGGACGCGCGGATCTCGCGCCTGTCCACGGCCGCGTCATCGGCCTCGGACGGGTGCACGGAGACGCTCACCCCCTACCAACTGAGTTTCGGGGCCGCGAACGCCGCCGCGGACCTCGAGTCCCTGCGGCAGCGCTGGGGCGTCGAACATCTCGGGCTCATCGGCACCGGTGAGGGTTCCGACGTCGTGCTCACCTACGCGTCCCTGTACGGCGGACGTGCCGGGCGGATCATCCTCGACACCCCGACCCCGTTCGGCGCGAACGCCCGGGATCGCGCACAGTCCCAGGCGCGGGGCGTCCAGGTGGCGCTCCAGGGCTTCGCACAGCGGTGCTCGGCGTTACCGGGCTGCGCGCTCGGGTCCAACGGGGTCGCGACGATGACCCGCATGCTGGGCAAGGCACGGGCGGGCGACCTCGAGTCGCTCTCCGACACGGCCGCGCTCGAGGCGATCACCACGACCCTGGCCCTGGCGCCGGACCGCCCGCAATCGTTGCTCGACCTCGCAGATGCCATCGCAGCGGCCGACCGCGGACAGACCGCGGCGCTGGTCCGGCTCGCCGATCGCGCCGCGACCCTGCGGCTCCCCGACGGCGCCCTGGTGTCCCGCTGCAACGACGTGACCGGCCCGGTCGGACAGAACGAGGTGCCGGGTCTGGTGGACGCGTGGTCCAAGCAGAACCCCCTCACCGGCGCCAACAGCGCGCTGTCACTCGTCCGGTGCAACGGCTGGGCGTCGGGCAATCCGGTCCGGCCACCCACGTCGCTGCCCGCCGACCCGTTGATCCTCAACGGGACGCGCGACCCGATCAACGGTGGCGAGGGAGCCAATGCTCTGGTGCCGCTGTTCATGAACGCCGAGGCCGAGCCGGTGACCGTCACCTGGGACGGCCTGGGGTATTCGGTCCTGGGACGCAGTGCGTGCGCCGCCGAGGTCGTCGCGGAGTACGTCGATCGGGCACCGCTGCAGGGTCCGACCCAGCGAGGCTGCCCCACCTGAGTCCCCGGACCACGCCGCACTGTTCTGAGCTCGGCGGCGCGCGTAGTACGGTTCGCGGGTGGCCAATCTCGACAGGTATCTCTATCCCCCGATGAGTGCTCAGCGGATCATCCCGATGGTCCTGTGGCCGATCAGCCTGCTCATGGTCGTGCACCGCTCGGTGTTCCTCGGGGTCAACGGTGACCGCACCGACGACTTCAAACCGGTGTACGCCGCGGCCTACAACTTCCTCAACGGCCTGCCGGTCTACGGCGAGAACTATGCGACGGTCGACCCGCACTACCTCTACCCGCCGTCGGGCACCCTGCTGATGGCGCCGGTCGCCGTCATCGACTACGAGCGCGCGCGCTGGGCCTTCATCGCCGCGAGCGTCATCGCGTTGCTGATCTGCGCCTACCTGCTCACCCGGATGTTCGGGTTCGCGTTCAACTCGTGGGTCATGCCGACGGTCCTGTTCTTCTTCTTCAGCACCGAGACCGTCTCGCACACACTGATCTTCACGAACTTCAACTCGTTCGTGCTCCTCGGCCTGCTCGCCTTCCTGATGCTGATGCTCAGCCGGCACGACTGGTGGGCCGGTGTGCCGATGGGCCTCACCCTCGCGGTGAAACCGGTACTGGCGCCACTGATGCTGCTTCCCCTCCTCAACCGGCAGTGGCGGGTGTTCGCGCTCGCCATCGTGGTTCCGGTCGTCCTGACGATCGTCGCCTGGCCCTTGTCGATCGACGCCGACGACTTCATCAGCCGGACCGTCCCGTACCTCGGCGAGGCGCGCGACTACTACAACAGTTCGATCGCCGGCAACGGCGCGTACTTCGGCGTCGCACCCTGGCTGGTGCTGCTGCTCCGCGTCGCCTTCGTCGCGATGGCCGCGTTCTCGCTGTGGTTCCTGTACCGCTACTACCGCCGGACCAACGAGTTGCTGTGGATCACGGCATCGTCGGGAGTCCTGCTGTGCACGACCTTCCTCGTCGGTTCGCTCGGTCAGGGCTATTACTCGATGCTCCTGTTCCCGCTCCTGATGACGGTGCTCCTGCCCGGCTCGCCGATGCGCAACTGGCCCGCCTGGCTCGGGGTCTACGGGTGCATGACCTTCGACGGTTTCTACTCCGACCGCTGGACGGCGTTCGGCTGGATGGTCGAGTACAACAAGGTCACCTGGGGTTGGTCACTCCTGATGATCGCGGTGTTCTGCTCACTGCTGTTCCGCTACCTCGACATGCGGTCCGACGGGGTGGCCGGCATGGTGCCGCCGGTCCGTTCGGAGACCGACGCGCCGAGCGTCCCCGCCACCGAGACCGCGACTTCCACGAGCGAGACCGTGGGCCTGTCGAAATAGTGCTGCCAAAGCCGGTCCGGCTGCGCGCTACCGTGGAGGACATGACCGACAGCACCCCGTCGACCGACGCCGAGAATCTCGCCGAACTCACCGATGAGCAGTGGCGCCAGCGCCTGACGCCGGCCGAGTACCGTGTCCTCCGCCAGGCGGGCACCGAGGCGCCGTTCACCGGTGAATACACCGACACCAAGACCGTCGGCATCTACCGGTGCCGCGCCTGCAACACCGAACTGTTCCGTAGCGAGCAGAAGTTCGAATCGCACTGCGGCTGGCCGTCGTTCTTCTCCCCACTCGCCGGCGACAAGATCATCGAGGTCGAGGACAACTCGCTGGGCATGCGGCGCGTCGAGGTGCTCTGCGCGAACTGCAAGAGCCACCTCGGCCACGTCTTCGCCGGAGAGGGCTACGACACCCCCACCGATCTCCGGTATTGCATCAACAGCATCAGCCTGACGCTGGAACCGGCCGAGTAGCGGCCGGTTCCAGCGGCTCGGCTCAGGGCAGCGCGTCGATCAGCGCCGGCACCTCGACCCGTGGGCCGGTGAAGAACGGCGTCTCCTCGCGGACGTGCATCCGCGCCTCGGTGGCGCGCAGATCACGCATGAGGTCGACGATGCGGTGCAGCTCGGGCGCCTCGAAGGCCAGCAGCCACTCGTAGTCGCCCAGCGCGAACGACGACACCGTGTTGGCGCGGACGTCCTTGTACGCGCGCGCTGCCTTGCCGTGGTCGGCGAGCATCTTGCGCCGCTCCTCGTCGGGCAGCAGGTACCACTCGTAGGACCGCACGAACGGGTACACGCAGATGTAGTTGCCGGGGTCCTCGCCCGCGAGGAACGCCGGGATGTGGCTCTTGTTGAACTCGGCGGGCCGGTGCAGCGCGACGTTGCTCCACACCGCGTTGCACGCCCGTCCCAGAACGGTCTCGCGACGGAACTTCGCGTAGGCGGCCTGGATCGGCTCGACGTCCTCGGCGTGCCACCAGATCATGAAGTCGGCGTCGGCGCGCAGACCCGACACGTCGTAGACACCGCGGACGACGACGCCGGTGTCCTCGAGGGACTTGAAGAAGTCCGCGGCGTCGGATTTGGCCTGATCGCGATCAGCACCCAGTTCACCTGGGCGGACCGCGAACACCGAGAACATCAGGTAGCGGATCGTCGAGTTGAGTTCTGCGTAATCCAAGCGGCTCATGGGTGCCATCGTGCCACCGGCGCCCACCCGGCGACCAGGCAGGTCAGCGGAGTCGGGTCACGTCAGATCTGCCAGCAGTTCGGCCGCCGCGCGGCCGGCCCGGCCGATACAGGCCGGCACCCCGACACCGGCATACGACGACCCGGCCAAGGCCAGACGCGACGGCCGCGCGGCCAGCACCTGCGACATCGCCGCGAGGTGCCCGGGCGCATAGACCGGCAATCCGTCGTCCCAACGCTGCACGTATGCGTCGACGACCCGCGACGACACCGGCGCGACACCGGCGGCGCGGCACACCTCGTCGAGGTCCTCGAGTGCCTCACGACGCAGCCGGTCGTCGACGCCGGGTTCGGCCGTCTCATCCGGTACCACCGCACCGAACCGTCCGAACGACGCCCGCACCGAGACCGGCCGGCCCGCATCCGACATATGCGCCCACTTCTGCGAGCTGAACGTGAAAGCCTTGGCGCGCAACCCTTCTCCGGTCCCCACCAGCACACCGGAGTGATCGGGCAGCTCGGTCCCCGGCGCGAGCGCGATCGACACCACCACCGACGAGGCGCCCCGGACCGCGCGCAACGGCGCAGACAGGTCCGGCGCGGACCGACCCAGTAGCTCCCCCGCCCGCCAGGCCGGCACGGCCAGGAGCACGGCGTCGTACGGTCGCGGGTCACGAGCCGTACCGAAGTCGAGCACCCACCCGGCCCCAGACGGAGTGACTTCGGTGACCGGACACGAGATCTCGGGTTCGATGCCGGCCGCGGTCCGCAGGGCGTCAAGGAGGATTTGGTATCCGCCCACGAGGGCGCCGAAGACCGGCCCCGAGGCCCCGGCCCCCGCGGCGATGAGGTCGCCGACGGCAGCGGTGAGCGACGGCGCGCCCGCGTCGAGGCGCGTGGCCAGCGCCGGTAGCGCCTCGCGGACCCCGATGTCGTCGGCGAGACTGGAGTACACACCCCCGAGCATCGGGTCGACGCTGCGCGCCACCACCGAGGGCCCGAACCGGTCGGCGACCAGCTGCCCGACCGACGTATCGTTCCCGGCTTCCCACCGCATCGAACGGTCGGGTTCACCGGACATGCGGTCGACGTCCTCGGGGTCGGCGAGACCGTCGACGACGGCCGGTCCGGCCGGGATGCCCATCAGCGCCGGACTGGGCAACGGATGCAACCGCTTACCCGACCACACCGCGGGACGGCGCGGCGTCGGCGAGACGATCCGGTCGGCGAGGCCCAGTTCGGTGACGAGTTCGAGCGCCTCGGGTCGCCGGACGATGAACGCCTCGGCCCCGACGTCGACGGCCCGACCGCCCACCGTCGTGGTGTGCAGGACCCCGCCCACCCGTCCGGAGGCCTCGAGCAGGTCGAGGTGCGCGTCGGGCCCGAGCGCACGACGAAGGCGGTAGGCGGCGGTCAGACCGGAGATCCCGCCGCCGACGATCGCGATTCGGACCCGCGGGGACATCAGAGGCTGTGGATGACTTCGACGGCCCGGGTCAGCACGTCCGGGTCGGTGCCGGGCAGCACGCCGTGTCCGAGGTTGAAGATGTGCCCGACCGCCCCGGCGGCGATCGCCCGGTCGCCATCGGCGACCACCCGGCGGACCTCGGCGTCGACGACGTCGGGGCCGGCGAACAGCAGTGTCGGATCGAGGTTGCCCTGCACTGCCCTACCCGGACCCACCCGGCGCACGGCCTCCTCGAGCGGCACACGCCAGTCGACGCCGATGACATCGGCACCGACATGCGCCATCGGGGCGAGCAGCTCACCGGTGCCGACGCCGAAGTGGATGCGCGGGACGCCGTACCCGGCGACCTCGGCCAGGACACGGGCGCTGTGCGGTGCGACGAAACGCTGGTAGTCGGCGGCCGACAGCATGCCCGCCCACGAGTCGAAGAGCTGGATCGCGTCGACCCCGGCCTCCAGCTGGACGCGCAGGAACGCGATGGTGATGTCGGCGAGACGCGCCATCAGCTCGGCCCACGTCTCCGGGTCGCCGTGCATCATCGCCTTGGTCCGCTCGTAGTTGCGGCTCGGGCCGCCCTCGATGAGGTACGAGGCCAGGGTGAACGGCGCTCCGGCGAAGCCGATCAGCGCCACCTGGTCCCCCAGCTCGCCGAGGAGTAGTTCGATGGCCCGCGCGATCGAGCCGACCGCTGCCGGTTCCAGCCGCGGGATGCGCGACACCGCGTCGGGCGAGCGCACCGGCTCGGCGATCACCGGCCCGGTGCCCGCGACGATGTCGAGGTCGATGCCGGCGGCCTTGAGCGGCACCACGATGTCGGAGAACAGGATCGCCGCGTCGACGTCGTGCCGGCGGACGGGCTGCATGGTGATCTCGCAGACCAGTTCGGCGTCGAAGCAGGACTCCAGCATGCCGTGATCGGCGCGGATGGCCCGGTACTCGGGCAGCGAGCGACCGGCTTG
Organism: Gordonia hongkongensis; assembly: GCF_023078355.1. NCBI lineage: Bacteria > Bacillati > Actinomycetota > Actinomycetes > Mycobacteriales > Gordoniaceae > Gordonia > Gordonia hongkongensis. Next base: position 2,434,921 of record NZ_CP095552.1, on the reverse strand, counting down.
CCGCATGAACCACACCGGCCGGCGTGACGGGGTCGCGCCGGTGGCCGCGGCGACGAGCGGCAGGTTCGACCTATGGACCCGGGTACCAGTTGCGTTCGACATCACCGCTTACTCTGCCATGCCCCTCGATCTGCGCACGGGTGGTCCTCGGCGCGCCTCCGCCGTGGCCGGGCACCCCAGCCCTACGGTCGAACGGTGACCTCTTCGGGAGCTCCGGACGAGCCTGCTGATTTCCGCGCAGCGGTGGAGTCGCTGCATGCTGCCCGGGTGCGCCGCGAGATCGAGGTCGGGCCCATCCGCCCGCCGCAGCGCCTGGCGCCGTACAGCTACGCCGTCGGCGCCGAGGTGCGCCCGCCCGAGGACCTCGACGTCGTGCCCACGGATTCGCAGGGAAGCGCCTTCGGGCGCCTCATCCTGCTGTTCGATCCCGCCGGACAGGACGCGTGGAACGGCACCATGCGCCTCGTCGCGTTCCTCCAGGCGGAGGTGGAGGCGGCCCTGGCCATGGATCCGCTGCTGCCCGAGGTGGCCTGGAGCTGGCTCAGCGACGCCCTCGGCGTCCCGGTGGGCGCGACCGCCACGCCCGACGGTTCCGCCCACCGCGTCGAGGTGACCGCGCTCGGCGGCACCGTCACCTCCACGACGTCGGTCCGGTATGGCGACATCGCCGGACCTCCGCGCGCACATCAGCTCGAGGTGCGCGCCTCGTGGACCGCCCTGAGCTCGGACGGCCTGAACAACCACCTCGAGGCGTTCTGCGACGTGCTCGCCTCCGCGGCCGGTCTCCCGCCGGTCGGGGTCACCGAACTCGGCGCGACGTGAACGACTCCGCCCCCGGGGATGCGGCCGAGAACCCGATCGAGCCGGACCCCGCGCCGGAGGTCACCCCGTTGCTCCGGCCGGCCGACGGCGTGCCCCCGGTACTGGCGACCGCCACCGAATTCGCCGACGCGGCAGCCGCTCTGGCAGCCGGCGACGGGCCGATCGCCGTCGACACCGAACGCGCGTCGGGCTACCGGTACTCGCAACGCGCCTATCTGATCCAGATCAAACGACGCGGATCGGGGAGCTTCCTGCTGGACCCGATCGGTGATCCCGGCGCGCTGGCGCCCGTCATCGACGCGATGCGCGGACCGGAATGGGTGCTGCACGCGGCCGATCAGGACCTCCCGTGCCTTCGCGAACTCGGTTTCGAGTGCGTTGAACTGTACGACACCGAGCTGGCCGGACGCCTCCTGGGCCTGGCCAAGGTCAACCTCGCCGCGATGGTGGCGGAGTTCCTCGGGCTGGGACTCCTCAAGGGACACGGCGCCGCCGACTGGTCGCGCCGCCCGCTGCCCGACGAATGGCTGAACTACGCCGCGCTCGACGTCGAGGTCCTCGTCGAACTGCGCGACGCCATGGACGCCGCACTCGCGGAAGCGGGCAAGGACGGCTGGGCGCGAGAGGAATTCGCGTACGTCCTGGGCCGGCCACCGGCACCGCCGCGCACCGACCGGTGGCGCAAGACGTCGAACGTGCACACCGTGAAGTCCACCCGCGCGCTCGCCGCGGTCCGCGAATTGTGGACCGCGCGTGAGGAACTGGCGCAGCGTCGGGATGTCGCGCCCGGACGTGTCCTGCCCGACACGGCCATCGTCAACGCCGCGACCGTGAACCCTCAGTCCATCGCCGAACTCACCAAGCTGCCGGTCTTCGGCGGCCCGCGTCAGCGCCGTCAGGCCGGGATCTGGATGTCCGCGCTGCAGCGGGCGCGCGAGATCCCCGACAGCAAGCTGCCCTCGCGGAAGTCGACCGGACCGGGCCTGCCCCCGGTCAGCCGGTGGGATCAGCGCAACCCGGAGGCCGCGGCGCGGCTGCAGGCGGTCCGGCCGGTGCTCAAACAGATCGCCGAAGACCACACCCTGCCGGTGGAGAACCTCCTCGCACCCGACGTGATGCGACAGCTGTGCTGGGACGGGTTGCCGGAACCGATCACGACCGAGGCGCTCAATGCACATCTGGCCGCCGCCGGCGCCCGCACGTGGCAACGGACGCTCTGTGCGGAGGCCCTGACCGAGGCCCTCCTCGACGCCGCCCGACCAGGGCCGACGGCGGCCGCCGAGTAGATCGACCCGCCCGACGGGACCCCCGGCCATCGCGCTGTGGCGCCGACCTTCGCGTACATTCGGGGATCACGACCCGAAAGCCATCACCCGAGTACGCGAGCCACCGGGAAGTCACCTCCGGTGAGCACACCACCTTCCGCGATGGGAGCAGTTCCGTGGCCACAGTCTCCGTCGGCATCGACTCCGACCTCGAACCGAGCGCAGCATGGGCGCTCGCCAGCAACCTCTCGCGCTTCGACGAGTGGATGACCATCTTCGGCGGGTGGCGCTCGCCGGTCCCCGACACGATCGCCGAGGGCACCACCATCTCCTCCCTCATCAAGGTCAAGGGCTTCCGCAATGTGATCCACTGGACCGTCACCGATTACGACGAGCCGCGGCTCATCGTGCTGTCGGGAACCGGCCGCGGCGGGGTGAACATCGATCTGGCGATGAAGGTCGACGAGATCGCCGACGGTTCGCACTTCGACCTGTCGGCCGAGTTGTCCGGCGGTCTGCTCAACGGCTCGGTCGGCAGGCTCGTCGCCAAGATCCTGGAATCCGATGTGCACAAGTCGATCTCGAACCTGGCGACACTGCGCTGAGTCGATCGGGGCCGACCTGACCCCTCTGCACCCTAATCCGAGGAACCACCAAACCGCTGGTCTGTGGGGTGCAAGCGACCCCCTCCCTCCGCTCCCTGCGGTGCGAGGAGCGCCAGCGACGAGCCACGAAGGGTTCGCGACGCATCTCACCAGGACCCTTCGTGACGGCCTCCGCAAGCTCCGGCCTCCTCAGGGAGCAGTAGTAGGGCTCGCCGCGAGCACACAGGTTTCTTTCGTAGTCCAGGACGGCCGTCAGGCCGCTGGTACTGAGGTGCGAGGAGCGCCTAGCGACGAGCCCCACGAAGGGCAGGCGTCCGTCGTCAGACGGGCGGGTGCAGCGTCGCGGCCCGGACCACGGCGAGAGCCGATCCGGACTCCTCGAAGAGGCGCCGCTGCCGAGAGGCCCCGTTGCCCTGCAGACGCAGCCGGTCCAGCGTCTGTGCGACGCCGTCCCGCTCGCCGAGTCGGTCCAGTGCGGGTGCGAGCACGGTGAGTAGCTGCTCGACCCGCGTCCAGACCGGCACCAACGCGCCGGTCGTCGGGTCGAGCGCACGCCCGTCGACGCCGTCGTGGGCGGCGATCCAGTACGCGGCCGACAGCAGCGCCGGATCGAGGTCCGCGGCCGGGAACCGCCGGTCCCCCGCGCGCAGGTCGTCGAGGGCGGTCATCACCGCCGCACGGACGAGGGTGGCGAAGGTCTGCGTCTCCTCCACCCGCATCTGCACGTCCCCGACCCGCACCTCGACCGTGGGCAGGTGATCCGACGGCCGAGCGTCCCAGTACAGCATGTGCGGGTCGAGAATAGTGCCCGTGGCCACGAGGAGTTCGACCGTCTCGGCGAAGTGTTCGGCCGACCGCAGGTGCGGTGGCGGTCCCGCCGCCGGCCATCGCGACCAGAGCACCGAGCGCCAACTGGCGTGGCCGGAGTCGGCGTCGCGATAGATCGCCGAGTTCGCCGACAGCGCAAGCAGTATCGGTAGCCACGGGCGCAGGCGATTGCACACCGCGACGGCGGTGTCGGTGTCCGGGACACCCACGTGGACGTGACAGCCACTGATGCCCTGTTCGTGGGCCAGCATGCCGTACCGCGCGGCGATCGCCCGGTAGCGGCCGGTGTCGGTCACGGGGAACGACTCGGGCACGCGTGGCGGCACCCCGCAGGCGACCACGTCCACGCCTACATCATCGGCCGCCGCCGCCAGGATGCCCCGCAGCCGGTGCAGGTGGTCGCCGATCTCCTGACTCGTCGCCGCGGTCGGCGTGGCGATCTCCACCTGCGACGAGGTGAGTTCCAACTCGAGGTCGAGGCCGCGCGCGGATGCCGCGGCCGCGACCTCACGGTTGCTCCCGACCGGCCGTCCGGTCTCCCGGTCGACGAGGACGAACTCCTCCTCGACCCCGAGGGTCGGCGCCGGAATGTCCCGGAAATCCCCGCCCGCGGAACCGTACTCGTCGTTCACACGGAGAAAATGCCCAGCGGCGGCATCGGTCAAACGGGACGTCAGTCCTCGGCGCCGCTCTCCGCCGGATCGGGTGTGTTCTCGATCGCCCGGTCCAGGCCGGGACCGGCCTGCATGCCCGAGACCGTCGCGGTGATCGACCGGGCGAGGTCCTGCGCGGTCAATCCGAGATCGGCCAGGATCTCGTTGCGCGAGGCGTGCGCGATGAACTCCTGCGGGATGCCCTTGATCTGTACCGGTACCAACACCTCTGCCGCCGACAGCGCGGCGGCGACCGCGGAACCGACGCCGCCGCTGGTGCACCCGTCCTCGAGCGTCACGACGAGACGGTGGCGGCGCGCGACCTCGACCACCGAGGTGGGCACCGGCAGCACCCAGCGCGGATCCACGACCGTCGCATCGATTCCCTGACGGGCCAGGCGTTCGGCGGTGTCGACGGCCAGCCCGCAGAAGGCACCGACCGCGACGATGAGCACATCGCCGCCCGCCGGACCGAGGTCCCGGTCCGTCCGGTGCAGCACGTCGACACCGTCGTCGAGCCGCTCGACCGCGCGGATGTCTTCGGGGACAGCACCTTTGGAGAATCGGAGGGCCGTGGGGCCGTCGGCGACGCCGAGTGCCTCGTCGAACTCCTCGCGCAGCCGGACGGCGTCACGGGGTGCGGCGACCCGCAGGCCGGGCACCATCGCCATCAGCGAGAGATCCCACATGCCGTGGTGGCTGGGGCCATCGGGTCCGGTGATGCCGGAACGGTCGAGGACGAGCGTCACCGGCTGCCTCAGCAGCGCGACGTCCATCAGCAGCTGATCGAACGCGCGGTTGAGGAACGTCGAGTAGATCGCGACAACCGGATGCAGTCCGCCGAGCGCGAGTCCGGCCGCCGAGGTCATCGCATGCTGTTCGGCGATGCCGACGTCGAACATGCGGTCCGGGTAGCGTTCGCCGAAGGGGGTGAGCCCCGTCGGCCCGGGCATCGCCGCGGTGATCGCCACGACGTCGGGACGGTTGGCGCCGGCGTCGAGCAGTGCGGCGGAGAACACGGCGGTCCAGTCCTGGGGTGAGACGCTCGTGGGCCGGCCGGTGACCGGGTCGATGATGCCGGTCGCGTGCATGAGGTCGGCGACGTGGTTCTCGGCGTGGGCGTAGCCCATGCCCTTGCGGGTCACGGTGTGCACGATCACCGGGCCGCCGAAGTCGCGGGCCTGCCGCAGCGCCGACTCGACCGCGTCGATGTCGTGACCGTCGACGGGCCCGACGTACTTCAGTCCGAGATCGGTGAACATCGCCTGCGGGGCCAGGAGGTCCTTGAGCCCGCTCTTCATCCCGTGCAGGACGGCGTATGCCGGCTCCCCGACGACGGGCACCTGCTTGACGACGCGACGACCCTCGTCGAGGAACTTCTCATACCCGGGCTGCAGGCGCAGCCCCGACAGGTGGCTCGCGAGTCCGCCGATCGTCGGCGCATACGACCGACCGTTGTCGTTGACGACGATGACGACCCGGCGGTTGCAGGCGGCGATGTTGTTGATGGCCTCCCAGCACATACCGCCGGTCAGGGCGCCGTCGCCCACCACCGCGACCACCGTGCGATCCGGCTGACCGGTCAGTTCGAAGGACTTCGCGAGCCCGTCCGCATACGACAGCGCCGCCGACGCGTGCGAGGACTCCACCCAGTCGTGGTCGGACTCCGCGCGCTCCTGGTAGCCGGTGAGCCCGCCGCGCTGGCGCAGCTGATCGAAGCCGTCCTTGCGTCCGGTGACGATCTTGTGGACGTAGGACTGGTGGCCGGTGTCGAACAGGATCGGATCCGACGGCGAGTCGAAGACGCGGTGGATGCCGAGCGTCAACTCGACGACTCCGAGGTTCGGTCCGAGATGTCCGCCCGTGGCGGCGACCTTCTCGATCAGGAACGTCCGGATCTCGGCCGAGAGGACCTGCATCTCCTCGTCCGACAGCGGCCGGAGATCGGCCGGCGAGCTGATCCGGTCAAGCACACCCATCGTTTCCTCCATCACCGGCGAGACGCCAGGTCGGCTGTCGAGCCGGAGAACGTCCGGCACATGTCTGGTCAGTCTACGGAAGCATTCGTCGCGAGCCCGATCGACGGATGGCCGACGCGTCGGGATCCGGACCTCGCGAGCGCGCCCCGCTCACCCGTCGGCGGCCGGAACGAGGCAGGCCACCGCCTCCACGTGGTGTGTCAGCGGGAAAGCGTCGAAACCGCGTATGTCGACGACACGGAATCCGCGTGCGGCGAAGTATCCGAGATCACGTGCGAATCGGGCGGCGTCGCAGCCCACGTGGACCACGATGCCGGGCCGGGCGTCGGCGATCGCCCCGATCACCCGTTCCCCGGCTCCGGTACGCGGGGGATCGAGGACGACGACGTCCGGCCGCGCGGTGAGGTCCGTGATCCGGGCCGCGACCTCCCCGCGATGGGTGTGCACCCGATCGCCGTCGCCGGCGAAGGCCCGCTCGGCGGCGTCGAGTGCGGCCGGATCCGAATCGACGATGTGCACGGTGTCCGGCGCACCGGCCGGGCCGTCGAGCAGTGCGCCCGCGAACACCCCTGCCCCGCCGTACAGATCCCACGCCACGCGTGGCGGTCCCCCGAGATGCGCACCGACGAAGTCGACGACGGTCTCGGCGTAGGCCCGCGGCGCGTCGCGGTGCGCCTGCCAGAATCCCGAGACGGGAATGTCCCACGACCGCCCGCCGACCCGCTGGACGGCCGTCGCCCCACCTTCGACGACCCGCTGGGCACGGGGCCGTGCGTGCCGAGCGCGGTTCTGCTGCGCCCGGCGCCGGCTGTCGGCGCGGCCCCGGCGCGGCTCCGCCACGGGCGCGAGTTCGGTGATGTGGCGCGCGCCGTCGGCGTCGAGCACGACGGCGAGTTCGGAGTGCGTGGTGAAACCGCGGTCGGCGAGTCCGTCGAGCATTCCCGGGGCGGGCTGGACGCAGGCCTCGGTGACGACGCCGCGGCCGCGGAACGCCGACTGCCCCGGGCGCCCCCGGCCGTCCACGGCCAGGCGGGTCCGGATTCGCCACCCCACCTCGGCGTCCCCGAGACGCCGCACGCCGTCGGTCGCCAGCTCGGTGCCGGCCACGATCTCGCCCGGTAGACGACCCACGCGATCCAGGACATCGAGCAGCACAGCCTGTTTCAGGTCCCGCGCATGGTCGGGCGTCACGTGCGCGAGGTCACAGCACCCGGCCCCGGCCGCAGCCGCCGGACACCGCGGCGCCACCCGGTGCGGCGAGGCGTCGAGCACCTCCGCCACCTCAGCCCGCCAGTACGAGTCGTGCCGGTCGTCGGTGATGTCGGCGACCACCCGTTCGCCGGGGATCGCCCCGCGGACGAACACGACGCGGCCGTCTGCGCGGCCCACGGACTCACCGCCGTTGGCCGGACGGTCGACGGTCACCTCGACCCGGCGCGGTGTTGCCGGGCCGCTCACGGTCGCCGTTCGGGTTCGCCGAGCGCACGACGGGTCTCCCCCGGCGCCCAGTACGCGCGGTCTTCCTTGCGCCGGTCCGACGAGGTGAGCTGCCACGGCACCGAGGTCACCATCACGCCGGGCTCGAACAGCAGCCGGCCCTTGAGGCGCAGCGCCGACTGGTTGTGCAGGATCTGCTCCCACCAGTGCCCGACGACATACTCCGGGATGAACACGGTCACGACGTCGCGCGGCGACTCACGCCGCACCCGGCGCACGTATTCGATGACGGGCCGGGTGATCTCGCGATAGGGCGAGGCGATGACCTTCAGCGGGACGGTGATGTCGCTGGCCTCCCACTCCGAGACGAGCTTGCGGGTGTCGCGGTCGTCGACGTTGACCGTGATCGCCTCCAACACGTCCGGACGGGTGGCCCGCGCGTACCGCAGGGCCCGCTTGGACGCCATGTGCAGGCTGGACACGAGCACGATCGAATGCGTGCGGCTGGGCAGGACGGCCTCGTCGTCGTCCTCGGCGCGGTCGAGTTCGCGCTGCACCGACGCGTAGTGGTGATGGATGAGTTTCATGATCACGAACAGCGAGACCATCGCGATCACCGCGATGTAGGCACCCTCGGTGAACTTGGTGATCAGGACGACGACCAGGACGGTCGCGGTCATCACCAAGCCGACCGTGTTGACCACCCGGGACTGCATCATCCGACGCCGCGCGCTCGGGTCGGTCTCGGTACGCAGCAGGCGGGTCCAGTGCCGCACCATGCCGGTCTGGCTCAGGGTGAACGACACGAACACGCCGACGATGTAGAGCTGGATCAGCGCTGTCACCTGCGCCCCGAACGCGACGACGAAGACGATCGCGGCGATCGCGAGGAAGAGGATGCCGTTGCTGAACGCCAGGCGGTCGCCTCGGGTGTGCAACTGGCGCGGCAGGTAGCGGTCCTGCGCGAGTACCGAGCCGAGCACCGGGAAACCGTTGAACGCCGTGTTGGCGGCCAGCAGCAGGATCAGCGCGGTGACGGTGGCGACGAAGAAGAAGGCCGGCGGGAACGAGTCGAAGACGGCATGGGCCAGCTGGGCGATCATGGCCTTCTGCTGGTAACCCTCCGGCGCCCCGATGAGGTCCTGCTCCGGGTTCATCACGTACTTCGCGCCGATCTTCTCCGCCAGCAGCACGATGCCCATCAGCAGGGTGATGGAGAACGCGCCCAGCAGCAGCAGTGTCGTCGCGGCGTTGCGCGACTTCGGTTTCCGGAAGGCCGGCACCCCGTTGCTGATGGCCTCCACCCCGGTGAGCGCCGCACAGCCCGAGGAGAACGACCGGGCGACGAGGAAGATCAGCGCCAGCCCGGTGAGGTTGTCCTGTTCGGGCACGATGCCGAAGTCGGCGGTCTCGGAATGGATGTCCTGACCGAGCACGTAGATCTCGGTGAACCCCCAGATGAGCATGCCCAGGACACCGATGATGAACCCGTAGGTCGGGATCGCGAGCACGGCCCCGGACTCCTTGATGCCGCGTAGGTTGACCGCGGCGAGCAGCATGATCGCGCCGACGCAGAACCACACCTTGTGCTCTTCGACGAACGGGATCGCCGAACCGATGTTCTCCGCCGCCGACGTGACCGACACCGCCACCGTGAGCACGTAGTCCACCAGCAGAGCGCTGCCGACGGTCAGGCCCGCGTTGGGACCGAGATTGACGGTCGCGACCTCGTAGTCGCCGCCGCCCGAGGGATAGGCGTGCACGTTCTGGCGGTAGCTCGCGACGACCACGGCCATGACGACGGCGACGGCGATCGCCACCCAGGGCGTGAACGCCAGCGCGCTGATGCCGGCGACCGACAGGACCAGGAAGATCTCCTGCGGCGCGTACGCCACCGAGCTCATCGCGTCGGAGGCGAACACCGGCAGGGCTATCCGCTTGGGCAGCAGCGTGTGACCGAGCGTGTCGCTGCGAAAAGGCCTGCCGAGCAGGAGGCGTTTCGTCGCGACGGACACCTTGGAGACGGTGGACACCAGGCAACCCTAGAGCGTTGGCGCCGAGGCGGGTAGGTTCGACTCGCGGCAGACGAGCCGCGTGTGGAGAGGAATGCCGTGCAGGTGGTCATCATGGGTTGCGGGCGGGTCGGATCCGCGCTCGCGATGTCGATGCAGAAGCGCGGACACGACGTCGCGATCATCGATCGGGATCCGAGCGCGTTCGTGCGGCTGAGTCCCGACTTCGCGGGCCGCACGATCACCGGGGTCGGGTTCGACCGCGAGATCCTCGTCAAGGCGGGCATCGAGCACGCCGACGCGTTCGCCGCGGTGTCCTCCGGGGACAACTCGAACATCATCTCGGCGCGGGTGGCCCGCGAGACCTTCGACGTCGAGCGCGTCGTCGCCCGGATCTACGACGCCAAGCGCGCCGAGGTGTACGAGCGACTCGGCATCCCCACGGTGGCGACCGTCCCCTGGACGACCGAGCGATTCGTCTCGGCGCTCGGCGAGACGACGACGATGGAGTGGCGTGACCCGTCGGGTTCGCTGGCGATCGCCCAGATCGACGTCGACGACTCGTGGATCGGGATCTCGGTCGGCAAGTTCCAGGAGCAGACCGGCGCGCGGGTGGCCTTCCTCAGCCGTGTCGGACGTCCGGTTCTCCCCGAGGCGAAAACCGTTCTGCAACAAGACGATGTGGTCTACGGGGCGGTCATGCTCGACAACCTCAAGAACGCCCGCGGCGTCGCCGCGCGGCCGTTCACCCAGAACGAGTCCGGATGACCCGGGCCGAAGGAGTCCCGAAGTGAAGGTCGCCATCGCCGGAGCCGGCGCGGTCGGGCGCTCGATCGCCCGCGAACTGCTGGTGAACGCCCACGAGGTCACGCTCTTCGAGCGCAACGCCGGCCACATCGACACCGACTCCGTCGTCGGCGCGGGGTGGGTGCTCGCCGACGCGTGTGAACTCGCCAATCTCGAAGAGGCGCAACTACAGACCTACGACGTCATGATCGCCGCGACCGGCGACGACAAGGCCAACCTCGTCGTGAGCCTGCTCGCGAAGACCGAGTTCGCCGTCAATCGGGTCGTCGCCCGCGTCAACGACCCGCGTAACGAGTGGCTGTTCGGCGAGGACTGGGGGGTCGACGTCGCAGTCTCGACCCCGCGCCTGCTCGCCTCCCTGGTCGAGGAGGCGGTGTCCGTCGGCGATCTGGTCCGGTTGATGACGTTCCGTCAGGGGCAGGCCAACCTCGTCGAACTCACCCTGCCGTCGAACACTCCCCTCGCCGGCAAGCCCGTCCGGAAGCTGGAACTGCCGCGCGACGCCGCGCTCGTCGCGATCCTGCGCGGCGGCCGCGTCATCGTCCCGCAGCGCGACGACCCCATCGAGGGCGGCGACGAACTGGTCTTCATCGCGCCCACCGAGGCCGAGCCCGCCCTCTACGAGGCTATGCAGATCGCGCGGTGACGTCCGCGTCCGGCGGGGTGCCGGCGCGCGCCGCCTCGGCTCGCTGCGCCCGGCGGACCAGGAGGATCGTCGCGAGCACCACGAGCGCGGTCAGCGGCCACCCCATCGCGATGCGCGCGAACGCCAGCCACCCGGTGGCCCCGTCGTCGTACAGTTCCGACTGCGTCAGATAGCGCGCCGCGAAGAGCACCGCCCACAGTGCGGTGGCGATGTCGTAGGCGCGGAGGATGGACCGCTGCTTGCGCCAGCCGGAACCCTCGCCGTTGATCAGATGCCAGGCCACCCCGATGAGGGGCCACCGCACCAGGATCGAGCCGGCGAACACGATCGCATAGACGAGGGTGCTCCAGATCCCGAAGAGGAAGTAGCCCTTGGCATCCCCCACCCGGTCGGCGATGAAGACGCAGATGGCGACGCCGAGCAGACCCGAGATCGCGGGGGTCAGGGGTTCGCGGCGCACGAGCCGTACGACGAAGAGCAGCGCCGCCACGCCGAGAGCCGCGTAGATGGCGGTCCGGAGGTCGAAGAAGGAGTTGACGGGGACGAACACCACCACGGGCACGGTCGAATAGACCAGGCCGGAGACGCCACCGATCTGTTCGAGCACCGTGGGCGCCGCCTGCTCGGGTGCTGACCGTCCGGGTGCCGACGGTTCGGCGTCCGGCTGTCTCGAGGCCGGATGCTCGGGGACCGGACCGGTCACTCGTCGACGCCGTGCAACTCGTAATAAGGGTTGTAGATCACCTTGTGGCCGTCCTGCTCGGCGAGCCGGCCCCGGACGGTGACCTTGCGGCCGGGCTCGATGCCGGTGATGCGGTTACGGCCCAGCCACTTCAGCATCACGATGTCGGAGCCGTCGAAGAACTCGGCCTTCACCCCCGCCTTGGCCGACCGCGAACAGGTCTCGACCGCACGCAGTTCGCCGTGCATGGTGACCTCGTCACCGCGGCAGCACTCGGATGCGCGCTGGGCACCTGTCGCCTTGGATTCCTCGGCGATCTTCTCTGCGTCGGCGTCACCGAGATCTTCGGTCAGCCGACGGGTCAGTCGTTTGAGATAGCCGGCAGTGGGCATCTCGACCCTCCCAATGGATTTCGGCCGGCACCGCAGGGCTGTACAGAGCGGTGTCCGTGGGTCGCCGAACGAGTGATCGGTGACCTGCCCGCCAGCGTAGACCTCGGCCTCGGCCAGTGACAACGTCGGCGACCGCGGGGCCATTCCGTGGTCGCCGGACCCCCGCTGTCCAGGTCTGCGCGGGGACCTCCGGACACCCTAGTGGTGTGTCTCGGAAACAAGCGAATGGTCCCCGGCGCCCCACCGGATACCGGCCACCTCTTTTCGAGACACACCACTAGGGGATGATGCCCTGATGCCTGGCACCGACGGTCCGCACCGCCCTCGCCCGACGGCTCTGGTCGGCATCCCCGGAACGGGCTCCGACGCCGATCACGTGACCCGTTCCTTTCAGCGCGCCGCAGCGGACCTGGGAGTCGAGCTCATCGCGCTGGACCCGACGACGCCGTTGATCGACGGCCACCTCCGCGGGCTGGAGCGGGCCGCCGGAGCCCACCGCTCGATCCTCGTGGGCGGGGTGTCGATCGGGGCCGCGATCGCGCTCGAGTGGGCCCTGCAGGACACCGACCGACGCTGCGCCGGGGTGCTCGCCGCGCTGCCGGCATGGAGCGGCGACGCCCACTCGGCACCCGCGGCCGCGAGTGCCGGCGCCACCGCCGATGCACTCGAACGCGACGGACTCGAGGCGACCATCGCGGCGATGGCGAGCAGCAGCCCGGACTGGCTGGCCGCGGAACTGACCCGGTCGTGGCGGGGTCTGTACCCGGGCCTCGCCGGCATGTTGCGCGAGGCGGCTCGTCATCGGGCGCCGACGCCGGCCGAGATCGCCGGGCTCACGGTGCCGCTGGCCATCGTCGCGGCCGCCGACGATCCGGTCCACCCCATCGCCGTCGCCCGCGAATGGCATGCTGCCGCGCCGCAATCGACCCTCGTCGAGATCGCGCTCGACGACTGGGGCCACGATCCGGGTGTGCTGGGAGACGAGCTCCGGGCCGGGCTTGTCGCACTCACCGACCCGCCGGGGTGATCGGAGCCCGGTCTGGCCGGAGCTTCAGCGGCGGCGGCGGAAGCGCTGCATCGCCGAACCCGACGACGGCGGCAACGGCTCCTCGTCGACCTCGGGATCGGCGGGAGCCGCGGACTCCACTTCCCGGGCGGCGGCCGCCTCCGGCTCGTCGCGGTAGGCGTTCTCCCCATAGACGGTGGCGTGGGCGACCTGATCGAGCGCACCCCCGGCAACGGGTACCGAATCGTCGGTCGCGTCCTCGGTGGTCGCGGCACCCGGGCCCGCGTCCTGTGCGGTGGGGTTCTGGGCGGAGGGGTCCGGGGATTCTTGTCCGGCCGGGGGGCCGGCGAACATCTGCTGCTGGGCGGCCGCGACCTGCTCGGCGAGCACCGGCGGCAACACGACGGGCAGCGGATCCCGCGGGGGGAACGGCTCGGACCCGCGTCGGACCACCGTCTCGGCCAGTACGGCGCGGCTCAACCGTGCGAGGTCGTCCGCATGCTCGGTGGGTCCGCTGCCCACGCACCGGACGAGCCAGCGCGGGCCGTCGACCCCGATGAACCGGTGGGTCGCACCGTCCGTCTCGGCGACCACCTCACGCCCCCAGTGCCCGTCTTCGACACTCGTGGCCGCGCCGTCGTCGCGGAGGGAAGCGGCCAGCTCACGGACCACCTCACGCCACATCCCGGGGGACTTGGGTGCGGCGAAGGCGCTCACCGAGATCCGGCCGATGGGGGTCACCAGGTACACGTTCTGCGGCTGGTGGGCCTCGGACATCTCGACGGTGACCTGTCCGCCCTCGACCACCGGGACCAGCACCGATCCGAGGTCCAGATGGGAGTTCTCGAGCTCCTGCGGCCGGGTCGCCAGTGCGTCGATGTCGTAGGGGCCGCGCGCCTGACCGACCCGCAGCTCCTCTGATCCGTCCTGTGCCATCGCGTCACTCCTCGTTCGTCACCGCCGGCGACAGCGATCCGCCGGACACACGGGAAACACTAATCGACTCCCGTCGGGGAGAGCCCCGGGCGACGGTTCACCGCAGCGGTCAGGCGAGAATCGCCGATCCCCCGCTCGATCCGTACCCGCCGTCGCCGCGTGCGGTGTCGTCGAGTTCGTCGACCTCGACGAAGTCGGGCAGCTCGACGCGCTGCACGATCAGCTGGGCTATGCGGTCTCCCCGCGAGATGGAGATCGTCTGCTCCGGATCGTGGTTGATCAGACAGACCTTGATCTCCCCGCGATAGCCCGCGTCGATGGTGCCGGGGGTGTTCACGACCGACAGGCCGGCCCGGGCGGCCAGTCCCGACCTCGGGTGGATCAGCCCCACGGTGCCGATCGGCAACGCCACGGCGATCCCGGTCCCGACGAGTTGACGGCGTCCGGCGGGCAGTTCGAGATCGATCGTCGAATAGAGATCGACCCCCGCGTCCCCGGGGTGCGCCCTGGTCGGCAGCGGTAGGTCGGGATCGAGGCGTCGGAGCGCGATCGGCGCCGGGTCAGCGGGGTGCGCAGGGGGGAGATCTGAGGCCACGCAGGCAGACTACGCTGGTCACGTGACCGCAGATCATTCGCCCGAGCGCCCCGGAGGACCCTCGGACGCCTCCCCCGCACCCACCGGGCGGAACGCCGGCGTCACCGACTCGACCGCCGATCTGTTCGACGAGCGCCTGTACGTGCCGTGGTGGTGGTGGTTGGCAGCCGTGGTCCTCACCGGCGTGGTGGGCTACGAGATCCAGCTGTCGGCGCGCGGGAGCGCCTGGAGCATCATCGGATACGTGGCCACCGGCGTGCTGTGCGTCGTGATGCTGTGGTCGATGAGCCGTACCCGCATCCGGGTGACCGCGGATCGGGAGCTGCATGCCCACCGTGCGGTCCTGCCGCGCGCCGTCGTCGCGCGGGCGGCGACGGTCCCGGCGACCGCGAAGAGCGCCGCACTCGGGCGGCAGCTCGACCCGGCGGCCTATCTCGTGCACCGCTCCTGGGTGAAGACGATGGTCCTCATCGTGCTCGACGACCCCGACGACCCGACACCGTATTGGCTGGTCTCGACACGTCGGCCCGCCGAACTCCTTGCGGCGCTGGGCGTCGACGACGCCGCGGCCGACCGTCCCGCACCCACCGCCTGACCCGGGCACGACTCTCTACCCGAGACACGACGAAGGGGCCGCGCCGTATTCGGCGTCGGCCCCCTTCATCAGCTGTGACAGCTGGACTCAGTTCATCTCACGCGCAGTCGACGCAGATGAGCGAGCTTCCGTTCTCCTCGGCCAACCGGCTGCGGTGGTAGACGAGAAAGCAGCTGGTACAGGTGAACTCGTCGGCCTGCTTGGGGATGACACGCACGGACAGTTCCTCGCCCGAGAGATCGGCGCCCGGGAGTTCGAAGGACTCCGCGGTATCACTCTCGTCGACATCCACTGCCGAGGACTGCGCCTCGCTGCGTCGAGCCTTCAGTTCTTCGAGCGAGTCCTCGTTGAGGTCCTCGGTCTCCGTCCGTCGTGGCGCGTCGTAATCTGTAGCCATTCCTTGCCTAACTTGTCGAGAGTGTGAGGGGCGCTCACGGTGACGGCGCTGGCGTCGCCACCCGGTGTTATTGCGCACGACTCCGCCGGGATTGTCTTACCGATGGGGTCACTGCAACGTCGTCTCGGGCGAGATTCGTACCAGAGGATCAGACGTATTGCGTGATTTCGATCACGGTTTCATATCGGGCGCACCCCGGGTCTGGAAGCGCGGGCGCCCGAAGTATAGTCGACACGCTATCGAAGGTCAATACCCGGGACCCAACTCGTCGGTAAGTTTCGGTTCGGCGCCCGATCCATGCCCCGGTACACCCCAGTCGTACCGCTCCCGGCGAGGCTCGCGGGGCACTGCGGGGTCACCCTCTACAGTGATCCGAGATCACGCAACGCCCAGTGAGGAGTCAGTCCACGGTGGTGTCGAAGATTACGGTCGGCTATCCGACCGACGAGCAGGGCCGACCCTACCGTCGGCGGCGCTACGCACCGGCGATCGTCACGGTCGTCGTCCTGATGGTCGTCGGCGTGGTGGTGTGGGCGGTTGCGCTGGGCGGCGGCGAGTCCGAATCCGTTCCGACAGCGTGCAATCAACCGACTCCGCCGACGTCGGTGGAAGCGGGCGCGCCACCTCCGCCGGCCCCGCCGACCCTCACCGTCGTCGGACGGGACGAGATGCTCGGAGTCGCTCCGGCCCCGCTGTCGACCTTCGGCGTCCGCGTCCTCAACGCCTCCGACGAACGAGGCGCGGCCCGCACGGTGTCCGACGACCTGACCGCGCAGGGGTTCAGCCCGGTGCCGGACACGCCGTACGCCGATGACCCGGTCTATCCCAACCGGGATCTCAACTGTGTCGCACAGATCCGGTTCGGGCCGGCCGGTCGCGCGGCGGCGGCGGCCACATGGCTGGCGTTCCCGTGCGCCCAGTTGGTCGACGACGGCCGGCGCGGCACGGCCGTCGACGTCGCACTCGGGGTCCACCACTCGGGTGGCGAGATGTCGCAGGACGCGCAGGCTGCCCTCGAGGCGCTGCGGTCGGCGGATCCGAAGAATCCGGCGAGTGGTGTCGACCCGGTCCTCGTCGAGGCCGTGCACTCCGCCCCCTGCTGAGCTCCGCACGCCGTGCGGCGGCCGGCGACCTCTGGCGAGAAGCGGGAGGCCGTCAGGTGAGCGGGCTGCGAGCGTCGAATTCGTCGAGCAGCGCGAGGAATTCGTCGGCCACCCCGGGCGCGACAGCGACGGTGATGTGTCCCTCGTCGGCCCGCGAATCCGGTGGCGGAGTCTGGACGACGGCGCCGGCCTCGGCGGCGATCAGTCCGCCGGCGGCCCAGTCCCACGGGCTCAGACCGTGTTCGTAGTGGGCGTCGACCGCGCCGGCCGCGACCATGCAGAGGTCGAGGGCCGCGGCGCCGATGCGTCGGACGTCGCGGACACGTGGGAGCAGTTCGGCGACGATGCGTCCCTGCTGCCGGCGGCGCGCCGCGTCGTACCCGAAGCCCGTTGCGACGAGCGCGAGTTCGGCCCTGTCGACCGGATTGCAGCGGAGCGGCCGGCGTACCCCGGCGGAGTCCGCCGCCCACGCTCCCCCGCCGAGGGTCGCGCCGTACGTGACGTCGCGGGCGACGTCGACGACGACCCCGGCGACCGACTGTCCGTCGACCTGGGCCGCGATGGACACCGCATAGGCCGGCACGCCGTACATGAAGTTGACGGTCCCGTCGATCGGATCGACCACCCATCGGACACCGGTAGGCACCGCCCGGCTCCCGCCGTCCTCCTCGCCCAGCACCTCGTCGTCGGGGCGCGCCTCACGCAGCAGCGAGCGGATCAGGCGTTCGGTCTCGGTGTCGGCGAGGGTGACCGGATCGGTTTCCGTCGACTTCGTCGACACAGGCTGCACTGTCGACTTCGTCGACACGGGCTGCACCGTCGACTTCGTCGAGACGGGCCGGACGGTGGAATCCACCGCGGCGGGCTGCGGCGGCTCGCCGTGTCCCGGTGTCGCACCGAACAATTCGGGCCGGCGGCGACGTACGTGCGCGGCGGCCTCCCGGGCCACGGCGCCGGCGACCGCGGCGAGCTCGTCCACCGGAATTGTCTGATCCACGCCCTCCATGTGAGCACATGGCCGGAGCGCACCACCGATCGCGGTGACCGATCTCTCCTCCCGGGTGGTCGAATCGTGTCGACATGCGTTGCGATGACGGGCGTTGCGCCGGTCGCGTGAATAGGCTGGTCTCGGATTGCCCCCACCCTCAGACACCGACCCGGACAGGGAGCCCCGCCATGACCGACACGTCCGTCCCCGGATCGTCCGACTCCGATGTCGCCGGCCCCGATGATCCAACACCTCCGACGAACCTCGGTTTCGGGGTCGACGTCGGCGGTTCCGGGATCAAGGGCGGCATCGTCGATCTCGACACCGGTGAACTCGTCGGCGAACGGTTCAAGGTGCTCACCCCGCAGCCCGCGACACCCGAGGCCGTGGCCCGGGGCGTCGCCGAGGTGGTCGCGCATTTCGACTGGACCGGCCCGGTGGGTGTCACCCTCCCCGGGGTCGTGACCGACGGGATCATGCGCACGGCGGCGAACATCGACAAGGCCTGGATCGGCACCGACGTCTACGACCTCTTCAGCGGATACCTCGGCGGTAGGCAGGTGTCGGTCCTCAACGACGCCGATGCCGCGGGTATGGCCGAGGACGCGTACGGCGCGGGCAAGGGCGTCGCGGGGGTCGTGATGCTGCTGACGTTCGGAACCGGTATCGGGTCGGCGATCCTGATCAACGGCACCCTCGTGCCCAACACCGAGCTCGGTCACCTACAGGTCGGCAAGAAGGAAGCCGAGCACCAGGCGTCTTCGCGTGTCCGCGAGGAGAAGGGCTGGTCGTACGAGAAGTGGACCGAGAAGGTCTCCGAGGTCCTCGAGACCTACGAGGCGCTGTTCTGGCCGAATCTCTTCATCGCCGGCGGCGGTATCAGCCGCAAGTCCGACAAGTGGATTCCGCTGCTGACCAACAAGACGCCCGTGGTACCGGCGACGCTGTTGAACACCGCCGGCATCGTCGGTGCGGCCATGGCAGTGTCCCAGGGACTGAAGACGTGACGCCGCGCAGGGCGTGACCAGGGCTTTGACACACCGGGGACGGCGATGTCGTTACAATGGTCGTCACCGGTCATTCCAACCGAGAAACCAAGACCTCGTCCACGGCGGCTCATGCTGCCGTGTCGCGTCTGGTGACAGACGACAGAAGACACCACAGAAGACAGTTCGAAAGGTTGTACGTGGCAGCCATCACGACCCACCAGGGTGATGCAGAGGCCGAGTCGACGGAGTCGACCCCAGCCGCGACCGACGCCCCGGCGAAGCGAACCGCCAAGAAGGCTGCGAAGAAGACCGCCGCCCGCAAGGCCCCCGCCAAGAAGGCCCCGGCGAAGAAGGCCACCAAGAAGGCGGCACCGAAGAAGGCCGCCAAGAAGGCCGCGTCCGCGGAGGGTTCCGGCGACGATCCGAACGCCGAGCCCGACGACCCGGACTCGATCGACGACATCGACGGTCCCGACGCCGAACTCGAGGACGTCGAGATCGACGACGACCTGGAGGTCGACGACGACTCCGAGGACGAGTCGGAGGACGACGACGAGTCCGAGGAGGCGACCGCGCCCGCCGCCGGCGGCGCAACCCCGGCCGCCGCGAAGGCCGCGTCCAAGGACGAGGCCGCCGCCGCGAAGTCCGGCGACTTCGTCTGGGACGAAGAGGAGTCCGAGGCGCTGCGTCAGGCCCGCAAGGACGCCGAGCTCACCGCCTCCGCCGACAGTGTCCGCGCGTACCTGAAGCAGATCGGCAAGGTCGCCCTCCTCAACGCCGAGGAAGAGGTCGAACTGGCCAAGCGCATCGAGGCCGGGCTGTTCGCCACCGAACGTCTTCGGCGCATCATGGATGCCGGCGAGAAGCTCAGCACCGCCCAGAAGCGTGACCTGAACTGGATCTCCCGCGACGGCAACCGCGCCAAGAACCACCTGCTCGAGGCGAACCTGCGCCTCGTCGTGTCGCTGGCCAAGCGCTACACGGGCCGCGGTATGGCGTTCCTGGATCTCATCCAGGAGGGCAACCTCGGTCTGATCCGCGCGGTCGAGAAGTTCGACTACACCAAGGGCTACAAGTTCTCGACATATGCCACCTGGTGGATCCGTCAGGCGATCACCCGCGCCATGGCCGACCAGGCCCGCACCATCCGTATCCCGGTGCACATGGTCGAGGTCATCAACAAGCTCGGTCGCATCCAGCGTGAACTCCTCCAGGACCTCGGCCGCGAGCCGACGCCGGAAGAACTCGCCAAGGAGATGGACATCACCCCGGAGAAGGTGCTGGAGATCCAGCAGTACGCCCGGGAACCCATCTCGCTGGACCAGACCATCGGCGATGAGGGCGACAGCCAGCTCGGCGACTTCATCGAGGACTCCGAAGCCGTCGTCGCGGTCGACGCGGTCAGCTTCACGCTGTTGCAGGATCAACTGCAGTCAGTGCTCGAGACCTTGTCCGAACGTGAGGCCGGCGTGGTCCGCCTCCGCTTCGGACTGACCGACGGCCAGCCCCGCACCCTCGACGAGATCGGGCAGGTCTACGGCGTGACCCGCGAGCGCATCCGTCAGATCGAGTCGAAGACGATGTCGAAGCTGCGCCACCCGTCGCGCTCCCAGGTCCTGCGTGACTATCTCGACTAGTCGGTGACGACAACAGCCTCATCGCCCCCGGAACCTCACGGTTCCGGGGGCGATGTCGTTGTGTCATCCACATCGACATCGATCTGTCAATAGTTCTGCGCGCTCCGATTTGGACACGACCGGATTCTCGGGCTTTCGGGGACGCACTACATAGGATGGCGCGGTGACTTACGCAGTGACCGGGAGCAGACGCGGCGCCATGCTGGTGCGCCGTGCCACCGTCGACCTGCTGCGCACAGCATCGATGCTGTGTCTGTGACGCGACAGACCCCACCCGAGGGCGAGAACGCCACCTGCGATCCCCTCCTCCGCGTTCCACTTCGTCGCGGGCACCGAGTGCCTGCCCCAGCCTCGTCACGTCCCTGACGGCGTGACTTCCCGGAAAGACCCACTATGAGAACGATTGTCCTGATCGGCCTCGTCGGCTTCGCTGCTCAGCTCGTCGACGGCAGTCTCGGCATGGCTTATGGCGTCACCACCACGACCCTCCTCCTCGCCATCGGCACCAACCCGGCTGCCGCCTCGGCCACCGTGCACCTGGCCGAGATCGGCACCACGCTGGTCTCCGGCGTCTCGCACTGGAAGTTCGGGAACGTCGACTGGCGCGTCGTGCGCCGTATCGCGATCCCGGGAGCCATCGGCGCCTTCCTCGGCGCCACGATCCTGTCGAGTCTCTCCACCGAGACCGCCGCGCCGGTCATGGCCGTGATCCTGCTGCTGCTCGGGCTCTACATCCTGGTGCGGTTCACCTTCCAGGGCATCCCCCGCCACAACCTCGGCAAGCCGCTGCGCAAGCGATTCCTCAGCCCGCTCGGATTCGTCGCCGGATTCGTCGACGCCACCGGTGGCGGCGGTTGGGGTCCGGTCGGCACCCCGGCCATCCTGGCCAGCGGCCGTCTCGAGCCCCGCAAGGTCATCGGTTCGATCGACACAAGCGAGTTCATCATCGCCGTCGCCGCGAGCCTCGGCTTCCTGTTCAGTCTCGGTTCGCAGGGAATCAACTTCGCATGGGTCGCCGCCATCCTCGTCGGCGGCGTGATCGCCGCACCGATCGCGGCGTGGCTCGTGCGTCACATCCCGCCGCGCCTGCTGGGCGCCTCGGTCGGCGGCCTGATCGTCCTCACGAACACCCGCAGCCTGCTGAAGAGCGACTTCATCGACGCCCCCGGCTCGGTGCGCAACGTCTTCTACATCGTGATCGCCATCGCCTGGGCCGCGGCGTTCGCCTACTCGCTCCGCGAGTACCTGCGCGACCGGGAGAACGAGTCCTCCGACGCGGTCACCCATTTCCGCGAGGAGCAGGAAGAGGCGCTCGTGGGCGCCGAGGGCGCGGAACGCCCCGGCTCCGAGGGAACGTCGACGTCGGACATCCCGGCCGCCGACTCCGCACCCGAACCCGATGCGGGTGCGAGCGGAACACACACCCCCACGCGGACGAGCTGACCGAACGACTCGTCCCGCGCACAACGCGTAGAGTGGTGCGACCCGGCCCCATGGCCGGGTCGCATTGCGTTCGGGCGATCGTTGTCGAGTTGTTGCCTGGTGTAAACGGTGAGTGACGACACACCGAGAGCACCGTCGGAACAATACGAACGCCCCGAGCGTCTGACAGAGTGAGGTTGACGCATCGCCCGGATGTGTCGGCTCGAAGGGAAGGCGACCGGACACCCGGCGCCGGACCGGGACGGAGGAACGAACCATGACTG
This sequence comes from Gordonia hongkongensis, assembly GCF_023078355.1. Lineage (NCBI taxonomy): Bacteria > Bacillati > Actinomycetota > Actinomycetes > Mycobacteriales > Gordoniaceae > Gordonia > Gordonia hongkongensis. The sequence continues at coordinate 2,412,841 of NZ_CP095552.1, read as the reverse complement.
ACATCGCCACCACAGCCCCGATCTACCTGCCGCTCACTGCCGCCGATCGCTGCGATCGCTGCGGCGCCGCAGCCAAGGTACGGGCCGTCCTGCCCAAGGGCGGCGAACTTCTCTTCTGCCGCCACCACTTCAACGAGCACGAGGCCCGCCTTGTCGAGTTGAGCGCCACCGTCGTCGAATCCGCCGGCGAGCTGGTCTGACACCTCCGACGATCGAACGCGGGCTTTCCCTACGCGCACAGAGCCCGGCCGGAGCAACCGGCCGGGCTCTGTCGTGTCCGGGCCTGTTCCGGGCCGCCCGACCAGCGCCACTCGCGCAGTGTCTATCAGCGCCACTCGCGCAGTGTCTATCAGCGCCACTCGCGCAGTGCGGCGATCCGTTCCTTCAGCTGATCGGCGGTCGCCATGGCGGTCGGGGGCCCGCCCAGCCGAGTCCGCAACTCGTTGTGCACCATGCCGTGTGGTTTGCCCGTGCGGTGATGATGCATCGCGACGAGCGTATTCAGTTCCTTGCGCAGGGCGTGCAAATTCTCGCCGGTGGTTCCCGCCGGCCGGCCGGGAGTGGGCGGCTCGGCAGCCGACGACTCCGAGGACGACGCGACCGTTCGCGCCGTGACCTGTTCCTCCTGGCGTTTGCGCAGGAGGGCACGCACCTGGTCGGCATCGAGCAGCCCGGGCAACCCCAGATAGTCCGACTCCTCGTCGCTACCGGCGAACGTGGCCGTGCCGAACGAGGTGCCGTCGAAGATGACCTGATCGAGTTCGGCGTCGGCATGCAGCGACTGGAACTTCGGCTCGTCCTCCCCCGGCTCGTCCTCCTGCTTGTTGGCGTCGATCAGCAATTGGTCGTCGAGGCCGTCGCTCTCGCGGTGCGGCTTGCCGAGCACGTGATCGCGCTCGACCTCCATCTGGCTGGCGAGGTCGAGCAGCACCGGGACCGACGGCAGGAAGACGCTCGCGGTCTCACCCGGACGACGCGATCGCACGAATCGTCCGATGGCCTGGGCGAAGAACAGCGGCGTCGACGAGCTGGTGGCGTACACACCCACGGCCAGGCGGGGGACGTCGACACCCTCGGACACCATGCGGACCGCCACCATCCACTCGTCCGTGGACGCGGCGAACTGGCCGATCCTCGACGACGACTTCGGGTCGTCGGAGAGCACCAGCGTCGGCGGCTTGCCGGTGATGGCGGTGAGCAGTTCGGCGTAGTCGCGGGCCGCGGTCTGATCGGTGGCGATGACCAGCCCGCCCGCATCCGGTGTGCCGGTCGCACGGAGCTGTCCCAGCCGCGTGTGTGCGGCGGTGAGGACCGCCGGAATCCAGTCGCCGTGGGCGTCCAGCGCGGTACGCCAGGCGCGGGTGGTGTGCTCCGCGGAGAGCGGTTCGCCCAGCCGGGCGGTGTACTCCTCGCCCGCGCTGTCGCGCCAGCTGGCCTCACCGGAGTAGGCGAGGAACACGACCGGACGGACGACGCCGTCCTTCAGTGCGTCGGCGTAGCCGTAGGTGTGGTCGGCCTTGGAGCGCTGATGCCCGCCGGCCTCCGGTTCGTAGGTGACGAACGGGATCGGCGAGTCGTCGGAGCGGAAGGGTGTACCGGTCAGCAGGAGCCGGCGCTCGGCGTCGTCGAAGGCCTCCCGGATCGCCTCGCCCCACGACTTGGCATCGCCACCGTGGTGGATCTCGTCGAGGATTACCAGGGTGCGGTAGTTCTCGGTGCGCACCCGGTGCCGGGCCGGATGGGCGGCCACCTGTGCATAGGTGACGACGACGCCGTGGAAGTCCGAGCTGGTCTGTCCGGCGGCGTTGGTGAACCGCGAGTCGAGCGCGATCCCGACCCGCGCGGCGGCCTCGGCCCACTGGTGCTTCAGGTGTTCGGTCGGGGCGACCACGGTGATCTTGTCGACGGTGCGGTCATCGAGGAGTTCGCGGGCGATACGCAGGCCGAACGTCGTCTTGCCGGCGCCCGGCGTCGCCACGGCGAGGAAGTCCTTCGGCTTCTGCGTCAGGTACTTGGTCAGCGCACGACGCTGCCAAGCGCGGAGCTGGAGTTTCGGGCCGGCGGTGGATCCGGAGGGTTCGGCTGACGTCACCTTCTGGGCTGCTCCTCCACGCGTGCGGGTTTCCGGCCGGACATGAAACGACCCCTCGCGTGCGGGGCCCGCGCCCGAGGGGACCCGCCAATGGTACCGCCGAAGCGCGACAGCTCCCGCATCCCGACACCGGGCCGCGGCGTCCGCCGCGACGGGCGCCCGTGGGCGATCCGAACGACTCGCCTGGTGACCCGGGTACCCAATCGGCCTCCCGATCGGGGATATTGAACACATCACAACGCGCAAGAGGAATCCGGTCCCACTGGCCGACGACCCGTCGTCGGTGGTTGCCGCGAGCCCGCCCGCCGTCCCGCCGGGTCCCGTGTCGACTGCGGTCACCGCGCCGATCGGCGACCCACTCGCCGATGTCGGGGCCGCGACCGAACCCCTGCGCGCGCCGCTGCGGTCCGCCCCGGCCTCCGGGGACGTCGAAGTCCTCCGCGGCGCGAAGGGGTCGACCGAACCGGACGCTGGGTCGGAGAAGACCGGGAACGACGATCCGGAACGAACCGAGGCGGCGTCCGGACCGGGCCTGCCGGTCCTGCCGAACATTCATCGCGTGGTCTGGCGCACGATCGTCAAGTCCTGGGACGACGGGATCATCGGCTGGGCCGCACAGGCCGCGTTCTGGCAGGCGCTGTCGCTGCCGCCGCTGCTGCTGGGTCTGCTCGGCTCGGTCGGTTACGTCGCCGGCTGGTTCGGCCCCGACACCGTCGACGTCGTCTACGCCCGCATCATCGACCTCGCCGGCCGGACCTTCACCCCCACGGTCGTCGACGACCTGATCACCCCGACGGTCGACAGCGTGCTCGGGCGCGGCCGGATCGGCCTCATGTCGGTCGGGTTCGTCATCTCATTGTGGGCGGGATCGTCGGCCGTCTCGTGCTTCATCGCCTCGATCGCGCACGCACACGACCAGCACGAGGTCCGACACCCGGTGTGGCAGCGGTTCTTCGCGCTGTTCCTCTACGTCGGCTTCCTGAGCGTCGCGGTGTTCCTGCTGCCCCTCGTCGCGCTCGGACCGAACTACCTGCGCGCGATCGTGCCGGAGTCGTGGGGATCGTTCGTCACCACCCTCATCGACTACGGCTACTTCCCGTTCGTCGCCGTCCTCCTGCTGTTCGTCCTGACGACGCTCTACCACCTCGCGCTGCCCAATCCCCTGCCGTGGCATCGGCTCATCGGCGGGGCGATCGTGGCCGGCGTGTTCTTCTGGGTCGCGAGCTACGTGCTGCGCATTTATCTGACCAAGATCACCGAGGCCGGGGTCTCCTACGGGGCGCTGGCCACACCGATCGCGTTCCTGCTCTTCACGTTTTCGCTGGGCTTCGGCATCGTGATCGGCGCCGAGTTCAACGCGGCCGTGCAACAATTCTGGCCCGCGAAGGCGTCGACCACCACGCAGGTCCGGCACTGGGTGAACTCCCAGACCTCCGACTTCACCGGCCAACTCCGGACCCTGCCCGACCGGCTGTCCTCCGGCCCGATCCGCCGGCAGGCGCGGCACCGCGACCGCGGCTGACCGGCGACGCCCGCCGATCAGCCGCCTCGCGTCACTTGCGCATCTTGTTGTAGATCTTCTTGCACTTCGGGCAGACCGGCGACCCGGGCTTGGCCGACCGCGTGACCGGGAAGGTCTCGCCGCAGAGGGCGACGACATGATTACCCATGACCGCACTCTCGGCGATCTTGTTCTTCTTCACGTAGTGGAAGAACTTGGGGCGGTCGTCGTCACCCCGGTCGGTCGCGTCGGCATCGGGACGCTCGTCGGTCTTGGTGTCGGACCATTCGTCGAGGTCCGGGCGTTCGATGGTTTCGGTTCCCATTCGTCCATTGTGCGTCACAACCGGGCCGACGGAACACCCGAGTGCTCATTCGCCCCGCTCGCTACGCTCCCGGCGGCGGGACCCGATTCGCCCCGCTCACTACGCTCCCGGCGGTGGGTGCAATAGACCGCCAAAAGGAGGACAGTGGAGAGGGTGTTCGAACAATGGGAATCCATGGGTGAGTCCGCTCGCGGACAGCACGGCCGCAACAGCACGTCGCCGCACGTCGACGAGCACGGACATCCCGCGTCGAAACGTCCGGGCGCCGAGGCGTACCTGATCACCGACGCACCGGACTCGCTCGAGGCCCAGCACCGAGCGCGTGTGCGTAAGTATCTGTTCCTCATGGCTTTCCGCGTGCCGGCGCTCGTCATCGCCGGTATCGCCTACGGCATCACCGGGTCCGGACTACTGGCGCTGGCCATCGTCGCGATCTCCATCCCGCTGCCATGGGCGGCGGTCCTGATCGCCAACGACCGTCCGCCGCGCAAGCGCGGCGAGGTCCCCCAGTACAAGTACGGCGCCGACCATCACGTCGTCGGACCCCCGGCACTGACCGATACCGGCACCGACCACCAGCTGTCGCGCACCATCGACGGGCAGGTCGTCGATCCCGACGACCCCCGCGCCTGACACCTCCGGACCAGACGGGTCGGCACCGCGGCCCCGTGCGTTCCCGCGTTCCCTCGGGTTCCCCCGCGCGCGACATCTCAGCAACTTCTCAGCCGGTTGTCGAGTCGCGAAAAAGAATGCGCAGGTCACCAAGCCTCGGCGAGGTTTGCTCCGAACCACTCTCGGGAACTATCGCCCACACAAGGGCGTTGGACCCAGTGAACGCACTCAAGTCAGGAGGCCGCATGTCACGCTCGACAGTTGCACGTTCGACCCCGACCAAAGGTTTCGCCGAAGTCACCCCTCCGGGTACCCGGCCGGCGATGACCGAACAGGATCTCGACGCCCAGTCTCCAGCAGCGGATCTGGTCCGTGTCTATCTGAACGGAATCGGTCGCACCGCACTTCTCAACGCGGAGCAGGAGGTCGAACTCGCCAAGCAGATCGAGGCCGGGCTCTACGCCAAACACGTTCTGGCCAACAAGAAGCGGCTGTCCGCGGCCAAGAAGCGTGACCTCGCGGTCATCGTCCGTGAAGGCGAGGCCGCCCGGGCCCACCTGCTCGAGGCGAACCTCCGCCTGGTCGTGTCGCTGGCCAAGCGCTACACCGGCCGCGGCATGCCTCTCCTCGACCTGATCCAGGAGGGCAACCTCGGTCTGATCCGGGCGATGGAAAAGTTCGACTACGCCAAGGGCTTCAAGTTCTCGACCTACGCCACCTGGTGGATTCGTCAGGCGATCACCCGCGGAATGGCGGACCAGAGCCGCACGATCCGGCTCCCCGTCCATCTCGTGGAGCAGGTCAACAAACTGGCCCGCATCAAGCGCGAGCTGCACCAGCAGCTCGGCCGCGAAGCGACCGACGACGAGCTGGCCAACGAATCGGGCATCCCCGCGGAGAAGATCGCCGACCTGCTCGACCACAGCCGCGATCCGGTGAGCCTCGACATGCCGGTGGGCAGCGACGAGGAAGCTCCCCTGGGCGATTTCATCGAGGACGCCGAGGCCACCTCCGCCGAGAACGCCGTCATCGCCGGCCTGTTGCACTCCGACATCCGCGCCGTCCTGGCGACGCTGGACGAGCGCGAGCAGCAGGTCATCCGGATGCGCTACGGCCTCGACGACGGCCAGCCGCGCACCCTGGATCAGATCGGCCGCATGTTCGGGTTGTCGCGCGAGCGCGTGCGTCAGATCGAGCGCGAGGTCATGGGCAAGCTCCGCCACGGCGACCGTGCCGAGCGCCTGCGCGCCTACGCCAGCTGAGCGTCCCCGCACGCTCCGCCGCCTCCTTCACTGAGTCCACTCGGTCACCCGAGTCGCCTGGGTCCGGTGTCCCGCCTGTCGGGCACCGGGCCCACGCGTATACGGGCATTGAGAACGGCCGCGCCGTCGACCGAGGCCAGGATCGGATCGCAGACCACCTCGCGGACCTCCGGGATGTCGTCGGTGAGCGTCGAGATGCGCAGCAGCAGATCGGCGAGTGCCTCCTTGTCGGCGGGCTCCTCCCCGCGGTAGCCCGACAGCAGCGGTGCCGAACGCGGCTCCTCGATCAGTTCCCGTGCATCGAGTTCGGACAGCGGGACGGCGCGGTAACCGTGGTCGCCCAGCAGATCGAAGGTCCGCCCGGACAGACCGAACGACATCACCGAACCGAACGACGGATCGTCGCGCACCCGGATGACCGTGCCGACGCCCTTCGGCGCCATCTTCTGCACGTGCAGCACGCGGTCGCCGGTGAGTTCGGTCAGTTCGGCGAACGCCGTCACCACCGTCGTCGCGTCGGGTAGGTCCAGGCGCGCGCCCTCGCGATCGAGACGACCGCGCCACTTGTCCGACGTCGCCTTCACCGCCACCGGGAGCCCGAGTTCACGGGCCGCCGCGGATGCCTCGTGCATCGTGGTCACCTCGCGGAACGGGACCACGTCGATCCCGTACCAGCGCAACAGCTTCGCCGACTCCACATGCCCCAGCAACCGTTCGGCGGGACGACCGGACGCACCGTCGCCGACCATAGCCTCGCGCACGAACATCCGCGCGGCCTCGGGATCGGTGCCGTCGGGACGGTGGACCACCGATTCCGGCCGCAGGCGCCACCGGGCGTACTGCCACGCCCTCGCCAGTGACGCGGCCGCGCGCTCGGGTGAGCCGTACGACGGAATCGACCCCTTGGTCGGCATGCCGTTCGGGCCGGGCCGAGTCAACCCCGGCGGGATGCCGTCGACGGCTAGGAAGGTCGTGACGATCGGCTTGTCGGCGTCGGCGTCGGGGGTGTTGGCCGCCGCCATGAGCGCCCGGGCGTGCCAGTCGGCGCCGACCGCGACCGGCGGCACGAACACGACGATGATCCCGTCCACGCCCGGGTCGGCCATGGCCGCCGAGACCGTCGACTCGAACTCCTCCTCCGAGGCGCCGGCACCGAGATCGACGGTGTCGACGACCTCGAGGCCGCCGTTGCGCGCGGTGTCCGCCGCCAGGCTGCCCAGCACCGACGAATTGCCGATGATGCGGACGCGCGGGCCGCGCGGCAGCGGCTGATAGGCGAACACGGCCGCGCAGTCGAACAACTCGGGGATCGTGTCCACCTGGATGACGCCGGCCTGTTCGAGCATCATGCGGGCGATCTGGTCGTCGAGGGTGGCCGCCGAGCGCGCCGCCCGGACCGGCGTCATCGCACCCCGGCCGGATTTGACCGCGATGATCGGCTTCGAGCGTGAGACCCGCCGCGAGATCCGGGAGAACTTGCGCGGGTTACCGAAGCTCTCCAGGTAGAGCAGGATGACGTCGGTGGTGGCGTCGGTGTCCCAGTACTGCAGGAGGTCGTTGCCGGACACGTCCGCGCGGTTGCCGGCCGAGGCGAACGTCGACAGGCCGATCTGGCGACGGGCCGCGGTGTCGAGGATCGCGATGCCCAGGGCGCCCGACTGACAGAAGAACCCGACCCGGCCGGCGGCCGGGATGCGCGGCGCCAGGGTCGCGTTGAGCGCGACCGCCGGGTCGTTGTTCGCAACGCCCAGCGCGTTCGGCCCGACCAGTCGCATCCCGTGCTCGCGGACCTGGGCGACCAGGCGGCGCTCGTTCTCGAGGCCCTCCTCCTCGCCGGACTCGCCGAAGCCCGACGACACCACGACGAGCGTGCGCACACCCTTGACCAGGCAGTCGTCGAGCACGTCGTCGACGCGCGCGGCCGGCACCGCGACCACCGCGAGGTCGACGGGGTCGGGGATGTCGCGGACGGTCTCGTACGCCCGGATCCCCCGCACCGACGGCGGTCGTTCCCGGGTGCGACGACGCGCCGGCGTCGGTTCGCGGCCGACACCGGGCCGTCCCGGCTCGGGCTCCTCCTCGACCCGGGCGGGGCCGTTGACCGGGAACACCGGCCCGGTGAATCCCCCGGCGATGATGTTGGCCAACAGGGCGTTTCCGACCTTGTTCGGGTCGGTCGAGGCCCCGATCACCGCGACCGAGGCGGGTCGCAGCAGATTGGCGACGCTGCGGGCCTCCGACGCGCGCTCACGGGCGTTGCGCACCGACAGCAGCGCCTCGGTGGGGTCGATGAGGAACTCGACGTGCACGGTCGAGCCGTCGAAGCTCCGTGCGAGCTGATACCCCGCGTCGCGGAACACCGCGACCATGTTCGGGTTCTCGCTGAGGACCTCGGCCTCGAAACGGGTGAACCCGTTCTCCGCCGCCGCACCGGCCAGGTGCTCGAGCAGGATGGGTCCGAGGCCGCGGCCCTGGTGTTCATCGGCGACGACGAACGCCACCTCGGCCGATTCGGGTTTGCCGTCGAAGCCGAGACCCTCGTAGATGCCGACCGCGATGATCTCGCCCCCGAGTTCGGCGACGATCGCGACACGCTGCTGGTGGTCGACGGTCGTCATCCGGGCCACCTCGCGCGGCGGCAGGGTCGGGGTCGGACCGAAGTACCGCATGTACCGGGTGCGCTCGGAGAGCTTGGAGTGGAAGGCCACGATGCGGTCGGCGTCGTCGGGCACGATCGGTCGCAGGTGCACGACGCCGCCATCGGAGGCCAGCACATCGGCGATCCAGTGCCGCGGATAGTCCCACGGGCTACGCGGTTCCGGCTGATCGGCCATCGCGGGAGCGCCTGCGGGCGCGGTGGCGTCGGCGGTCGAGGTGTCGTCAGTCACGGGGTCCTCCGGGTCGAGACCGTGGAGCGGGTAGACCGCGCGTCGGGTGGCGAGGATCGCGCGGTCGGTCTGGCGTTGGGCGTTGGCCGCGACACCCTCGGGTGGTTCCTGGCCGGCGTCGCCGGCCCACGGCTGGTAGTCGACGATGCCCCCGTCGCCCATGACCCGAACGGGCGGGGCGGCATAGTCGGAGTGCACCTGCTCGGAGATCTGTTCGGCTGTGGCACACCAGGATTCGTCGATGACCGACGACACGTCGACCTCGCGACCGAGCGCGACGCCCAGCAGATGCGTCCAGCTGCGCGGCACCACGTTGACGACGCCGTAGCCACCGCCGCCGACCGCGATCCAGCGGCCCTCGCAGTACTTGTCGGCCAGGTCGCGCATGGCGATCATCGCCGCCCGCTGTCCGTCGACGGTCAGCGAGAGGTCGGTCAGCGGATCGGCGCGGTGGCTGTCGGCACCGCACTGGCTGACGATGATCTGCGGCCGGAACTCGGCGATCAGCGACGGCACCACGGCGTGGAAGGCGCGCAGCCACAACCGGTCCTCGGTGTTGGGCATGAGGGCCAGGTTGACCGCGCTGCCCGCCGCGTCGCCGTCCCCGACCTCGGTCGGCCATCCCGTGCCGGGCCACAGGGTCGCCGGGTGCTGGTGCAGCGAGACCGTCATCACCCGCGGGTCGGCGGCGAACTCGACCTGGACGCCGTCGCCGTGGTGGGCGTCGACGTCGATGTAGGCGATGCGGTCGAAACCGTGGTCGAGCAGATACCTGATCGCGATGGCGCAGTCGTTGTAGATGCAGAATCCGGCGGCGCGCGAACGCATCGCATGATGCATGCCGCCGCCGATGTTGACCGCTCTCGTCGCCGCCCCGGAGACGACCGTCTGCGCCGCGGCCAGCGTGCCGCCGACGAGCAGGCGCGCGGCCTCGTGCATCCCGGTGAAAACCGGGTTGTCGGCGTCGCCGAGGCCGAACAACCGCTCGAGCAACGGCCCCGACAGCGACGCCGTCCCCGAACCGACCGCACGGACCGCGTCGATGTAGTCGCGGCTGTGGACGACGGTCAGGGCGTCGTCGTCGATGGCCTGCGGCCGGATCGTCTCGACGTCGTCGAGGACTCCGAGGCTCTGCGCGAGGGTCATCGTGAGGGCGAGTCGGACCGGGTTCATCGGGTGCGTGTGGGCCCATCGGTAGGACAGGAAGTCCTCGCTCCAGATGACGGCCGTCGTCATCGGGCGCTCGTAGTGTTGATCACGACCTCAGGCTAGTGGTACACATCGCGCAGCGGCCACGGATGTCGCGTCGGACACGAGTGCGCGCCACGTACCGCCGCCCCGGGACTCCCCGGTCGCGGTGAGTTCGCGGTCACCACTCCCGAAGAGGGTAATCTTGGCGGGGACGAAAGGGATTGCGCACAGTGAACGACCTGGTTGACACCACCGAGATGTACTTGCGAACGATCTACGATCTCGAAGAAGAGGGCATCGTGCCGCTGCGGGCGCGGATCGCCGAGCGTCTGGACCAGTCCGGTCCCACCGTGTCGCAGACCGTTGCCCGCATGGAGCGCGACGGTCTCCTCCGGGTCGCCGGGGACCGGCACCTCGAACTGACCGACCGCGGACGCACGCTCGCCGTCGCGGTGATGCGCAAGCATCGCCTCGCCGAGCGCCTCCTGGTCGACGTCATCGGAATGCCCTGGGATCAGGTCCACGAGGAGGCCTGCCGCTGGGAGCACGTGATGAGCGAGAACGTCGAACGCCGCCTGCTCGCGGTCCTCGAGTACCCGACGACCTCACCCTACGGAAACCCCATCCCGGGACTGGAGTTGCTGGGCGTGGAGGTGCCGAGCTCCGACGACGGCGCCACCCGCCTCGCCGACCTCCCGCCGGGTGAGACGGTGCCGGTCATCGTGCGTCGCCTGTCCGAACACGCCCAGTCCGACACCGAACTGATCGGCGCGCTGCGCGAGGCGGGCGTGGTTCCCAACGCCCGTGTGACGGTGTCGAACACGGCCGGCACGATCACGATCGACACACCCGGTCACGACGGCCTCGAACTCTCGTCCGACATGGCGCACTCGCTGTTCGTCGAGAAGGTCGTCGAGAAGGTCTGACACAGCCGAGGTCTGCAGTGGTCACCCGGCGGTACGCAGTGTCGCCGCCGGGATGACGACGCCGAGGCGTTTCGCGGCGTCGTAGGACTTTTCGATGGTGCCCCACAGCCTGGCTGGGCGGACACCGGCCCGCAGGGCGGTGTCGAGCAGCGTGGCCAGGTGGTCGGTGTCCGTGCCCGCAAGCGCGACGTCGAGGGCGACACCGGTGTAGGCGCCGTCCCCGCCGATGTAGTGCAGATGCGCGAGAAGTGTTGCGGCGGTGGACCGTCCGCGTCCGGTCAGCCGCCGGGTGAGTTCTCGCCAGAGGTGTTCGGCGGCTCCCCGGAGTTCGGTGACCGACAGGGCGAGCGCGGCGTCGCGGACGTCGGGGCGCAGGATCGCCTGTTCCAGTCGGTCCAATTCGCCACAATCCAGTGGTTGTTCCGCTTCGATCATCGCGCTGATGACCAGGTCGAGTGCCCGCGTCGAGGCCTCGACGTCCTCCTCGTCGGGATCGAACAAGTCGAGATCGCTCTGATCCAGGTCGATGCCCCGGCATGCCCGACAGTCCGGCAGCGGACGTCCCGGACCGCATTCGCCGTCGAGCGGTTCGAGCATCGTCCGCATCTCCGAGCGCCGGGCAAGAATCCGTCGCCCCGAGCGCACCGCCTCCGCGACCGCGGTCGGACTCGTGTGCGGATCGTCGAGTTGTCCGGCCGACCCCGCGGACACGTCGACCGACCAGGCCCGGTCCTCCGGACACCAGATGGTCGACCAGTGCACGCCGGCATCGAAGCCCGGCACCACGAACCCGGCTGCGACACCACCGACATCGCCGAAGTACCGGTCGCTCATCGCGAGGATCCGCCGATAACGACGGTCGTCCGCCGGGTAGCGGTCATCGGCGATCACGACCAGGATCTCCTCGATGCCGTAGGTGGACGTGATCTCACCAAGTCCGGCGAGGACGACGACCAGTTCGCGCGTGGGGCTGCCGTCGGGCGCGAGGGCGAGGTCGTGCCGCATGGTCGCGTTCACCGTGCGGTCGCCGGCGACGGCGATCGCGATGATCGACCGCTCGGGGACGAACCCCAGTCGAGCGGGGATCGAGGTGAGCAGCGTCGTCGGGTCGTGGGGGCCGTGCGGTGGCGGTTCGAGGATCTGCATGGCGACAGCGTCACCCGTGGCCGAGCCGCTCGAACGGCGGTCGACACACGCTGTGGACAACCAGGAGAGGTCATCCACAGGGCGGTACTGGTCAGCCGAACGCGGCCGCGAGCGCCTTTCCGAACAGCGTGTCGAGCGCGGCGGACGCTTCGGGAGGTACGGGACCTGCTGCGGGCCAACGGTATTCGGTGTACACCCGGACGCCGTCCCGCTCGCCGAGCAGCGTGAGAGCGCTCGTGGTGGACGGGACACCGCCGCCGGTCACGATCGTGCGGCGGAGCGTCGCGGTGTCGACCCCGTCCGGCGCCGGCGGCGGGGGCAGCACCTCGGTGGTGATCGTCGAGGACGCCCCGAACGTGGTCGTGGTGGTCTCGGGGCAGCGCTCGGCCGACTCGACCACGTCGTCGAGCGGCGTCTCGACACCGGCCACGACCGAGGTGAGGGTGGCCCGCTCCCCCGGGCCGGGACCCAGGAACGCGACCGCTCCGTCCGCGGGGACGGACGCGGGTGCACACTCCGGCGGCGACACCTCGGTGCCCGCCTGTCCGGGCATCGGCGCCCCGGTCACGTCGGCCAGGGCGTTCGCGACCGCCGACGTCGGGATGGGACTCGCGGCGCCGTTCGGGAAGTCCGCGGCCTCGACCGATCGCGCGGACAGGTCCGGACTCGACGGCTCCGGCTGCCCGCCGACGGAGCAGGCGGACAGCACGAGCGCCGCGGCGACGAGACCGGCCACCGTGCCGGGAACGAGGCGGCCGGGCAGGGACAGGCGCAGTCGGGGCGCATGCGGCTCGATCACAACGGTCTACTGTGCCACCGGCGTCTCCGCCAGGTGTCGAGGACACACCCCTGGGGAACAACAAAACAGGAACACCAACGGGGGGAATCACCGGTGTGTCGCGGTGGTTGCACCGAGGCGAGTGGCCACCGCCGGGTGCGGTGCGAGACAATGGACGTTCAGCTGTCTCTTCCGGGACAGCTGCCAGCAGAAGGAGGGACGACGTGGACGAGCAGCCCGCGCGCAACGACGCGCTGTATGAACTCGCCTTTCCCGCTCCGCAGGTGACCCGGCCCGACGGCACGGGTCCGGTACTGATCCACGCGCTCGAGGGCTTCGCCGACGCCGGGCACGCGGTGGCGCTGGCCGCGACGCACCTCCGCGACAGCCTCGAGTCCGAGTTGGTCGCGACCTTCTCCTCCGACGAGCTGATGGATTACCGGTCACGCCGGCCGACCATCTCGTTCAGCGGCGAGACCTTCACCGACGTCGAGATGCCGACGCTGGCGCTGCACGCGATCCGCGACAACTCGGGCAAGGGTTTTCTCCTGCTCGCCGGTTCCGAACCCGACCTCCGTTGGGAGCAGTTCGTCGACGCGGTCCGACGCCTGAGCGACGGACTCGGCGTCACCGATGTCATCGGCCTCAACGCGATCCCGATGGCCGTGCCGCACACCCGACCGCCGTCGATCACGGCGCACGGCAGTGATCCCGACGCCCTCGGTGACCTGCCCCGGTGGGGATCGGCGATGAAGCTGCCCGCCAGCGCGTCGATGCTCCTCGAGTTGCGGATGGGCGAACACGACTACCAGGCGTCGGGCCTGTCGGTACATGTCCCGCACTATCTCGCGCAGACAAACTACCCGGCGGCGTCCGCACGCCTGCTGGCGGCGGTCGCCGAGCTCGCCGGTCTCGACCTCCCCCTCGCCGCTCTCGACAGCGCCGCCGAGAAGGTACGCGCACAGGTGGACAACGAGGTCGAGGGCAACTCGGAGATCGAGTCCGTGGTGGCTGCGCTGGAGACCCAGTACGACACGTTCACCCAGGCCGCGCAGGAACGCTCGTCGCTGCTCGCCGCCGAGGAATCGCTGCCCAGCGGTGACGAACTCGGCGCCGAACTCGAACGGTTCCTGGCCGAGCAGACCGGCGACGGCGAGGCCGGCCCCGGGGACGAGGGTCCGCGATCACCGATCTGATCCCGGACACCGCACCGATACCCGCGCCGCACGTCCTGGTCCCCACCGACGACGAGGACACCGCACTCGAGCGGTACACCGAGTGGTGGACGGGACGCGGCCTCGACCTCTACCCGCATCAGGAGGAGTCGCTTCTCGAGCTCCTCGCCGGCAGCCACGTGATCCTGGCGACGCCGACCGGCTCGGGCAAATCACTCGTCGCGGCGGGCGCGCTGTACTTCGCGCGCTGCCGCGGCGAGCGTGCGTTCTACACCGCACCCATCAAGGCGCTCGTCAGCGAGAAGTTCTTCGAGCTGTGCGCCATGTTCGGCGCCGACCAGGTCGGACTGCTGACCGGCGACGCCGCGGTCAACGCCGACGCGCCCATCGTGTGTGCGACCGCCGAGATCGTCGCCAACCTCGCCCTCGCCGCCGGCGGTGCGAGCGACATCGGCACCCTCGTCGCCGACGAGTTCCACTACTACGGCGAACCCGACCGCGGTTGGGCCTGGCAGGTCCCGCTCATCGAATTGCCGTCGACGCAGTTCCTGCTGATGTCGGCGACGCTCGGCGACGTGTCGTTCTTCGTCGACGACCTGACCCGGCGCACCGGACGCGAGACGGTCGAGATCACCGGCGCCGAGCGTCCGGTCCCCCTGGACCACGCCTACGCGATGACCCCGATCCACGAGACGATCGAGGAGCTCGTCGACCGGGGACGGGCGCCCATCTACGTGGTGCACTTCACCCAGGCCGCCGCGGTGGAGCGCGCGCAGGCGCTGCTCAGCGTCCGGATCTGCGACAAAGCGGAGAAGGCGGCGATCGCCGAGGCGATCGGTGACTTCCGGTTCTCCACCGGCTTCGGCAACACACTGTCCAAATTGCTGCGCGCCGGTATCGGCGTCCACCACGCCGGAATGCTCCCCCGCTACCGCCGTCTGGTCGAACGTCTTGCGCAGCAAGGGCTGCTGAAGGTGATCGCCGGCACCGACACTCTCGGCGTCGGCATCAACGTGCCGATCCGCACGGTCCTGTTCGCGGCCCTGAGCAAATACGACGGACGGCGGGTCCGTCGCCTGCGGGCACGCGAGTTCCATCAGATCGCCGGCCGGGCCGGGCGAGCCGGTTTCGACACGATCGGCTACGTCGTCGCGCAGGCTCCCGACCACGACGTGGAGAACGCCCGTGCCGTGGCCAAGGCCGGCGACGATCCCAAGAAGCTCCGAAAGCTGGTGCGCAAGAAGCCACCCGAGGGCTTCGTCTCGTGGGGGGAGAAGACCTTCCTCCAGCTCGTCGACGCGCCCGACGAGCCCCTGCGCAGCCACTTCCGGATGACGACGGCCATGCTCCTCGAGGTACTCGGCCGACCGGGCGACTGTTTCGCCGCGGTCCGCCACCTTCTCGAGGACAATCACGAACCGCGCGACCGCCAGCTGCGCACCATCAAGCACACGATCGAGCTCTACCGGGGGCTCCGGGACGCGGGCATCGTCGTGCAACTCGCCGAACCCGACGACACCGGCCGGCACATCGCCCTGAGCGTGGACATGCCGGAGAACTTCGCGTTGACCAACCCGCTGTCCGCCTTCGCGCTGGCGACGTTCGAGATCCTCGACCCCGAGTCGTCCACTCACGCACTCGATGTGGTCTCCATCCTCGAATCGACCCTGGAGAACCCGCGACCCCTGCTGCTGGCCCAGCGCAAGGTCGCGCGCGACGCCGCGATCGCGGAGATGAAGGCCGACGGCATCGAGTACGAGGAGCGGATGTCGCGCCTGGAGGAGATCACCTGGCCGCAGCCGCTGGCCGAGGAGATCTTCGCCGCGTTCGACATCTATCGTCGCGGGCACCCGTGGGTGTCGTCGTTCCCGCCGGCGCCGAAGTCGGTGCTCCGCGAGATGCTGGAGAAGGCCATGACCTTCACCGAGCTGATCTCCGCGTACGGGCTGGCGCGCAGCGAGGGCGTGCTGCTGCGGTATCTGTCGGACTGCTATCGCGTTCTCCGGCAGGGCGTTCCGACGAGCGTCGTGACCCCCGAGATCGAGCGGATCGTCGAGGAGCTGGGCACCATGGTCCGTGAGGTCGACTCGAGTCTCGTCGACGAGTGGGAGGCTCTCGCCGCACAGGCGGCCGCGGCCGAGATGGCCGGCGGCACGGTCTAGAGCGCGGTCACGGCACCGGTCGCACCGACGAGATCGCCGATGAGAGAACCCAGTTCGCGGTAGGCCTCGTCGTGGCGCGCGGACGCCCGGAAGACCAGGCCGATCCGCCGCCCCGGCCGCGGGGCCGCGAAGGTCGCGGTGGCCAGATCACCCGACGCCGTCTCGGAGGCCACCGCCGTCTGCGGGATGAGCGTCACGCCGAGTCCGCCGACGACGCAGTGCACCGCGGTGGTCAGCGAGGCGGCCCGGGTCTGACCCAGATCGGGCCGCACGCCCGCGAGCCGGCACACCTCGAGCGCCTGATCGCGCAGACAGTGCCCCTCGTCGAGGAGGAGGAGCGGCAGGTCGGCGAGCGCGGTGGGATCGACGCGGCGGCGTCCGGCCAGCGCGTGACCGGACGGGAGTGCGAGAACGAAATCCTCACGATAGATGGGAACTTCGACGATGCCGGGCATGTCGACGGGGAGAGCGAGCAGCGCGACGTCGAGCGTGCCGGTGCGCAGTTGTTCGATGAGGCGGGCGGTCTGCTCCTCCACCACCCGGGGTACGAGGTCCGGGAGCCGTTGCCCGAGTCCGCGCAGCAGCGTCGGCAGGACGTAGGGCGCCACCGTGGGGATGACCCCCAGCCGCAGCGGCCCGCTGAGCGGTCGGCCCGTTCCGGCGGCCGCCGAGGTGAACTCGTCCATGGCCTCGGTCACCGCGATCGCTCGCGGGAGGAGTTCGTCACCCTCGGCGGTCAACAGGACACGCCGCGTGGTGCGTTCGACGAGGGTCACACCGAGACCGGACTCCAACGCCGACAACGCCTGCGACAGCGATGGCTGACTGACACCGAGATCGGCTGCCGCAGTGCCGAAGTGGCGTCGATGCGCGAGTGCGACGAAGGCACGCAACCCGGCCATGGTCGGCTGATAAGTTCTATCGGACATGCTTATCAGTGTAGTGCTAGTAATCACGTTTCGTTTTCGACCGTAATCCGGCACGATGGTACCTGTACGTCGCGAAACTCATTCGCGCGCAGATTCCGTACATTCACCAGCTGAAGGAGCGATACATGGCCCTGCTCACCATCGGTGACCAGTTCCCTGCCTACAACCTCACCGCCGTCATCGGTGGCGACCTCAGCAAGGTCAATGCCCAGCAGCCGGACGACTACTTCACCACCGTGTCGTCCGACGATCACCCCGGCCAGTGGCGCGTCGTGTTCTTCTGGCCGAAGGACTTCACCTTCGTGTGCCCGACCGAGATCGCCGCGTTCGGCAAGCTGAACGACGAGTTCGCCGACCGCGACACCCAGGTGCTCGGCGCCTCGGTGGACAACGAGTTCGTCCACTTCCAGTGGCGCGCACAGCACGAGGATCTCAAGACCCTCCCGTTCCCGATGCTGAGCGACCTCAAGCGCGAACTCGCCACCGCCGCAGGCGTTCTCAATGCCGACGGCGTCGCCGACCGCGCCACCTTCATCATCGACCCGAACAACGAGATCCAGTTCGTGTCGGTCACCGCGGGCTCCGTGGGCCGCAACGTCGACGAGGTCCTGCGCGTCCTCGACGCTCTGCAGTCCGACGAACTGTGCGCCTGCAACTGGAAGAAGGGTGACCCGACGATCGACGCCGGCGAGCTCATGACGGCCGGCGTCTGAGAGGAGAACCGATGAGCATCGACAACCTGAAGGAAGCACTTCCCGAGTACGCCAAGGACCTCAAGCTCAACCTCGGTTCGATCAGCCGCACCACCGCGCTGACCGAGGAGCAGCTCTGGGGAACCCTGCTGTCGACCGCTGCCGCCACGCGAAACGCCAAGGTGCTCAGCGAGATCGCCGACGAGGCCGCCGACACGCTGTCCGCCGAGGCCTACAACGCCGCGCTCGGGGCCGCGTCGATCATGGGGATGAACAACGTGTTCTACCGGGGTCGCGGCTTCCTCGACGGCAAGTACGACGACCTGCGTCCGGGCCTGCGGATGAACATCATCGGCAACCCCGGCGTCGACAAGGCCGTCTTCGAGCTGTGGTCGTTCGCGGTGTCCTCGATCAACGGCTGCGGTCATTGCGTCGCCGCGCACGAGAACACCCTGCGCGAAGCCGGCGTCGACCGTGAGGCGATCCTCGAGGCGCTCAAGGTCGCGTCGATCGTCAGCGGTGTCGCCCAGGCGATCGCGACCACCGAGGTGCTCGCCAACGCCTGATCCGTCGCATGTGAGACGACGACGGTGCCCGGCTGCGCTACGCAGCCGGGCCCTGTCGTTCTCAGGCGCACTCACCGCGGTCCGGCGATGACCACCGGATCGTCGGGATGACCACGACAAGGCCGTGGCCTGCGTCGTCAGCTCAGCGCCGCGCGCATCCGGTCGGCGAGTTCGCCGACCTCGGCGGTCGTCATCACGAACGCGGGCGAGATCTGCAGCGCCCCCTGACCTGCGGCCCGAGTGCTCACCCCGTGGTCGCGCAGCTTGACCACCGCGGCCGGCGCCGTCGCTGGGTCGGCCAGCTGTACCGCGGTGACCGCGCCGAGTCCGGTCCGGACCTCGGCGACCGTGTCGAGGTCGGCGAGCGGCGACAGCGCGGCGGCGAGGTCGCCCTCGAGCCGTGTCGCCTCGGCGAGCAGGTTCTCTCGCCGGATGATCTCGAGGTTCGCGAGGGCCGCCGCCGCCGCGCCCGCGTGGCCGCCGTAGGTGTACCCGTGCCGCCACCAGACGCCACCGGCGAAGAACGGCTCGGCGATCCGCCGTGCGATGAACACCGCGCCCATCGGGACATACCCCGAGGTGAGCCCCTTGGCAGTGGTGATCATGTCCGGTTCGAGGCCGAATCGTGCGGAGGCGAACCAGGATTCGCCGCCGATGCGGCCGAAGCCGGTGACGACCTCGTCGACGACGAAGAGGATGTCGTGGTCGCGGCAGATGTCCCGCACCTCGGCGAGGTAGCCCTCCGGCGGGAGATAGATGCCGCCGGCCCCGATGATGGGCTCGCAGAAGAACGCGGCGATGTTGTCGGCGCCCACGCGCTCGATGAGACCGAGCAGGCTCTTCGCGTCGTCCCATTCGACGTTCTGGACGTCGTGCATGAGTTCGCCGTAGCCGTCGTGGTTGAGCGGGATGCCCGCCAGCGAGGTACCCGCGGCATGCATCCCGTGATAGGCCTTGGTGCGGCTGACGACGACCCGCTTGGATTCGCGGCCCTGCTCCACCCAGTAGCGGCGGGCGAGTTTGACCGCGGTGTCGATGGAGTCGCTGCCGCCGGAGGTGAAGAAGATCTTCGATCCGGGTACCGGCGCGATGGCGCCGAGCTCCTCGGCGAGCTGCAGGGTGACGTCGCTCGCGAAGTCACCGAAGTTGGAGTAGTGCGCGAGGGTGCCGAGCTGGCGCGCGACGGCATCGGCGATCTCGGTCCGGCCGTGCCCGACGTTGGTGAACCACAGTCCGGCGGTCGCATCCAGGTAGGAGTTGCCGTCGCGGTCGAAGATCCGCGCACCCTCTCCCTGGTCACGACGAACGGCCCGCTCGCGGTCACCGCACCCATGTCGGCGAAACCGTGCCACAACGATCCAGTACCAGTGCTCGAACCATCAGCCATGGCCCCATGATGCCGGTCCACGCGGCCCACGCGGCCACTGGGGTGAACCGGCCTCGGCGCTTCCCCATATCCTGGAGTGATCATGTCGGCCCCGTCCTCGTCACCTGACCCGTCCCCCTCTCCACCGGACACCGCTGCATCGGACATCTCCCGCTCGGATCTGCTTCGCGCACTCGACGACGTGGGCCTCGTCGACGCCGACCGGTTGCGTCGTCGCATCGACCGGCTCGCCGCGCGCCCGGACGCCGCGAAGTGGCGACAGTTGGTCGCCGATGTCGACAAGGCACGCGCCCGTCTCGACCGGCGGCGCGCGACCGTGCCGATTTTGCGCTTCCCCGACGAACTACCGGTCTCCGCCGCACGCGACGAGATCGCCGAGGCGATCCGCAACCACCAGGTCGTGGTCGTCGCGGGCGAGACCGGCTCGGGCAAGACCACCCAGCTCCCCAAGATCTGCCTCGAACTCGGGCGTGGCATCCGCGGGTCGATCGGGCACACCCAGCCCCGGCGCATCGCCGCGAGCTCGGTCGCCAAGCGCATCGCCGACGAGACCGACACCGAACTCGGCGACGCGGTGGGCTACTCCGTCCGGTTCACCGACCGGTCGGGCGCCGACACCCTCGTCCGGGTCATGACCGACGGCATCCTGCTCCGCGAGATCGCCACCGACCCCATGCTGCGCCGCTACGACACCCTCATCATCGACGAGGCCCACGAGCGCAGCCTCAACATCGATTTCATCCTCGGCTATCTGCGCCGCCTGCTGCCCCGACGCCCCGATCTGAAGGTGATCATCACCTCGGCGACGATCGAACCGGCGCGCTTCGCACGGCATTTCAGCACGCCGAAGACCTCGGTCCCGGTCATCGAGGTATCCGGACGCACCTATCCGGTCGAGATCCGGTACCGACCGCTGAGCCTGCGGGAACGCCCCGACGACGGGGACGACGCCGGCGGCGGCGAACATGCCGACCTCGACCAGATCCAGGGCATCGACGCCGCCGTCGACGAACTGTGGGCCGGTGGCCGCGGCGACATCCTCGTGTTCCTGCCCACCGAACGGGACATCCGAGAGACCGCCGA
Source organism: Gordonia hongkongensis (assembly GCF_023078355.1). Lineage (NCBI taxonomy): Bacteria > Bacillati > Actinomycetota > Actinomycetes > Mycobacteriales > Gordoniaceae > Gordonia > Gordonia hongkongensis. The sequence goes on along the minus strand of NZ_CP095552.1, from coordinate 2,392,126 downwards.
GGCGCTCCGTCGACGAACCGGCGGCAGCAAGGGTCCCGGTGCCGAGATCGTGCCGCTCTATGCGCGACTGTCGATCGCCGAGCAGCAGAAGGTGTTCTCCCCCTCCGGCGGACGCCGGATCGTGCTGGCGACCAACGTCGCCGAAACGTCGGTGACCGTGCCCGGCATCCGCTACGTCATCGACACCGGCACCGCCCGTATCAGTCGGTACTCGACCAGGACCAAGGTCAATCGTCTTCCCATCGAACCGGTCTCACAGGCCAGTGCCCGGCAGCGGGCCGGTCGATGCGGTCGTGTCGCCCCGGGCGTCTGCATCCGTCTCTACAGCGAGAACGACTTCGACTCCCGGCCGGCCTTCACCGACCCGGAGATCCTGCGCACCAACCTCGCGGCGGTCATCCTCCAGATGACCTCGCTGAAACTGGGTGAGATCGCCGAGTTCCCGTTCGTCCAGCCGCCCGACGACCGCGCGATCCGCGACGGTATGGGTGTTCTCACCGAACTCGGCGCCATCACCGTCCCGCGCGAGGGCGGGCCCCCGCGACTGACCCCGATCGGCCGGTCGATGTCGCGGATCCCGGTCGATCCCCGGGTCGCCCGGATGCTCATCGCCGGACATGAACTGGGTTGTCTCGACCACCTTCTCGTGATCGCCGCCGCGATGTCGCTCCCCGATCCACGGGAACGGCCGGCCGAGCACCGTGAGGCCGCCGACGCCCAGCACCGGCGCTTCGTCGTCCCGCAGTCGGACTTCCTGTCCTACGTGGAGCTGTGGCGGTACCTCGGCGAACAGCGCAAGGAGTTGTCCGGCAGCCGCTTTCGACGTATGTGCGAACGGGAGTACCTCCACTTCCTGCGCATCCGGGAGTGGCAGGACCTCCACCGGCAGCTGACCGAAATCGTCAAGGACCTCGACTGGTCGGTCGCGCCCACCGAACTCGACGCCGACGCCGTCCACCGATCCATCCTGTCCGGGTTGCTCAGCAACATCGCCGCCCGCAACACCGAGGGCCGCGAGTTCACCGGTGCGCGCAACACCACACTGACGATCTTCCCCGCCTCTCCGCTCGCCAAGAAGCCGCCCGCCTTCATCATGGCGGCCGAGGTCCTCGAGACGTCGCGCCTGTTCGCCCACACCGTCGCCGGGATCGATCCGCTGTGGGCCGAGAAACTCGCCGGTGATCTGGTGAAGCGCACCCACAGCGAACCGCATTGGTCGGCGAAACGCGGAGCGGCGATGGCCTACGAACGCGTGACCCTGTATGGGGTCCCGCTCGTCGCCCGCCGGCGCGTCGACTACGGCCCCATCGACCCGGTGGTCTCGCGAGAGCTGTTCATCCGGCACGCTCTCGTCGAGGGCGATTGGCGGACGCAGCACGCCTTCTTCGACCGCAATCGCAAGCTTCTCGAGGCCGCCTCGGACGTCGAGAACCGCACGCGCACCCGGGGTCTGGTGATCACCGAGGACCAGCTCTTCGAGTTCTACGACCAGCGGCTACCGGCCGACGTCACCTCCGCTCGGCACTTCGACACCTGGTGGAAGAAGGCCCGCCGGGCCGAACCGGATCTGCTGGATCTGCGCCCCGAGGACGTCACGGGAGGCACCGACGTCGCCCCGACGGACTATCCCGGCGCCTGGCAGCAGGGCGACACCCGACTCGAACTGCGCTACCGGTTCGAACCGGGCGCACCCGACGACGGCGTCACCGTCGTGATCCCGCAGGCACTGCTCCCCCATGTCCGACCGGCCGGCTTCGACTGGTCGGTCCCGGGCATGCGCGCCGAACTGGCCACCGCACTGGTCAAGTCGCTGCCGAAACAGCTCCGCAAGAGCATGTCGCCCGCGCAGCGGTTCGCCGAACTCGCGCTCGGCCGGCTCACCCCGCGCAAGGAGCCGCTCACCATCGGGCTGGCGCGCGAGCTCTCGGCGATCACCGGGATGCGGGTGACCGCAGGCGATTTCGACACCGACCGGGTACCGCCGCACCTGCGCATGCATTTCGCGGTGGCCGACGACTCCGGACGGATCGTCGCCCGCGCCGACTCGTTGCCCGAACTCCAGCAGACCGGAACGCCCGCGGCGCCGAAGACGGTGTCGCGCAACCTGTATAAGACCTGGACCGCCGATGGGATCGGCTCGCTCGCCGAGCAGACGACGGTCGATGTCGCGGGGCAGCGGCTGACCCGGTACCCGACGATCGACGTGGTCTCCGACGAGAAGGGCCACGCGCGGGGCGTCGTCGTCGTCGATGCGGCGAGCCCGGAGACACGGGACCGCCTCCTGCGACGCGGGATCGTCGCCCTCCTCGACCTCGCGATACCTCCGCTGCACAAGCGGATCGCCGGCTCGCTGAGTCCGGTCGAACGACTCGCCCTGAGCCAGAGCCCGTACTCGACCATCGAGGCACTGCTCGCCGACTGCACCCGCCGGGCGACCCGGGACACGGTCGCCGACATCGACGACGCAGAGCTCGCCGCGGTTCGCTCACCACAGTCCTTCTCGGCGCTGCTCGAACGGATCCGGCCACGGGTCGCCGCGGCCGCACCGGACTACTTCTCGCTGGCCGTCGCGGCCCTCGAACGGATGGCCCCGCTGCGGGCGGCGATCGACCGGCACGCCGGTTCGCTGGCTGCCGACGACGTCGCCGAACAGGTCGCCCACCTCGTGTTCGACGGATTCGTGGCGGCCACCGCGCGACGCCACCTGGAGCATCTGCCGCGCTATCTCGACGGCGCGCAAGCACGTCTGGAGGCACTACCCGCGTCCGCGGCACGCGACCAGGCCGGGGTGGCCGCCGTCGATCGCGTCGTCGAACGGTGGGCCCAACGCCTCGAACAGGTACCCGAGCACCGGCGGGCGGTGGTCGACGACGAAGCGCAGTGGCTCGTCGAGGAGTTGCGCGTGGGGTTGTTCGCCCAGCGTCTCGGTACCGCGTTCCCGGTGTCCGAAAAACGGGTCCTACGAGCTCTGGACCGACTCGGCTGACACGGGTTCGGCGAGCGCGCTCCCGGAACCCGATGCCGCCTTAAGGTCGTCGATCTCGCGCTGGAAGTCCTCCACCGAGTCGAACGACCGGTACACCGAGGCGAAACGCAGGTACGCCACCTCGTCGAGATCGCGGAGCGGGCCCAGGATCGCGAGTCCGACCTCGTTGCTGGGGATCTCGGCCGATCCACTGGCGCGCACCGTGTCCTCGACCTGCTGGGCGAGTTGCGCGAGTGCGTCCTCGGCGACGTGGCGGCCCTGACAGGCTCGCCGCACGCCGCGCATGACCTTCTCCCGGCTGAACGGTTCGGTCACGCCGTTGCGTTTGACCACCGCGAGCACGGCGCTCTCCACGGTCGAGAACCGGCGACCGCACTCCACACAGGAGCGACGGCGGCGGATGGCCTGCCCTTCATCTGCGACACGCGAGTCGATGACCTTGGTGTCGTCGTTCTTGCAGAAGGGGCAGCGCATCGTGTCCTCACGCAGGTCGCGGGACGCTGGAACGCACCCGAAGCGTGCGCCCCGCCGCTTGTCGGCCGGCCCCTGTGACATCGAGGATACCGCCCGGCCTCAGCGGTACCGGGGGTGAGCAGGGGCTGGCCCACCTGCAGCGCGCTCGACCCCAGATCGTTCATCGCGACGATCTCGTCGATCACGACCTCGCGCGGCATCTCGGGTGCCACCCGGCCGGCGATCGAGCTGAGCGAGTCCCCCGAGCGCACGTGGACGACCTCGGCACTCACGGCGGACGGGGTCAGCGAGTCCGAGTAGTTCTGGCCCACGACACCGAACACCCACACGACGAACGCCAGCCCGACGCCGGCGAGGAGCGCGACCGCGGTGCGGCGGCGGCGACGGAACACCGCCGCGTCGGGTCCGACCGGGCCACGCCCGCGCACCCCGACCGAAGAACCACAGTGGGTACCGCCCACCCGCGGGGTCACCGGCGACGCACCCCGCGGTCGGGTGCCGGCCGGCCGGTTGTCTATCGGGCGGCCGCCGTCGGACAGCGGGGCGCGCGTCCGGACCCGATCGGCGCGGTCGGTGGGGGGCCGGACAGCGTCGGGACGGTCGGTGCGGACGGGAGCGACGAGAGTGGCGGTGCGCATGGTGCCCTCCGGTGTTCTGGTGTCTGGATCGTGCGGGGTGTGGCGGTCGGTGTTCGAAAGATCAGATGTTCGATGCACTGATGTTCGAATTTGTAGCACGACGTCCCGACAAAGTCTCGCGACACATCGAACAAATGTTTGAGGTGCCGGTCGCACTCCGCTAGGCTCGGACCCGGCGCAAGCCATCTACCAGCACGTTCCGAAGACGAGAGGAACCGAACATGAGTGACACCGGCGATAGGGCGGCCGAGCGCGGGGCGCCGACGACGAGGCCCCGTTCGACGCCGCCGCCGCCGAGGCCTCACTCACCCCGCGACAGGCCGGGGTCCTGGAGGTGATCCGCCGCTCGGTGCGCGAGCGCGGTTATCCGCCGAGCATCCGGGAGATCGGCGACGAGGTCGGCCTGGCCTCGACGTCGTCGGTGGCCCATCAGTTGCGGACGCTGGAACGCAAGGGGCTGCTCAAGCGCGACGCGAACCGTCCCCGTGCGGTCAACATCGCCCCGAGTGACACCCCGTCGCCGGACACCCCGTCGGCCGGTCAGCTGCCCGAGCCGACCTTCGTGCCGGTTCTCGGCCGAATCGCGGCCGGCGGTCCGATCCTGGCCGAGGAGGCCGTCGAGGACGTCTTCCCCCTGCCCCGTGAGCTGGTCGGCGAGGGATCGCTCTTCCTGTTGCGCGTCGTCGGCGAGTCGATGATCGACGCCGCGATCTGCGACGGCGACTGGGTCGTGGTCCGGCAGCAGAACGTCGCCGACAACGGCGACATCGTCGCGGCCATGATCGACGGCGAGGCCACCGTGAAGACCTTCAAGCGTCAGGGCCCCAACGTCTGGCTCATGCCGCACAACGAACTGTTCGATCCGATCCCGGGCAACGATGCCGTCATCCTCGGCAAGGTCGTCACCGTGATGCGGCGAGTCTGACCTCTCCACCGACCGAACCGTCGAGCACCGCCGCGGCAGCCTCGCGCGCCGCGGCGGGATCCGAGGTGGCCAGGGCGGCCTCGGCGGCGGCCCGACAGTCCGGTGCGGACACCTCGCCGAGCCGGGCCCCCACGGCCGCGGCAGCAGCCGGCGCGCTGGACAGCGAGGTGACCCCGAGACCGACGAGCACGCAGGCGAGGTTCGGATCGGCGGCGGCCTCGCCGCACACCCCGACCGGCTTTCCCTGCCGTGCACCCGCTGCCGCGACACCCGCGATGAGGCTCAACACGGCCGGTTGCCACGGGTCGGTCAGTCCGGCGAGATCGGCCGACATCCGGTCGGCCGCCATCGTGTACTGGGTCAGATCGTTGGTGCCGATGGACACGAAGTCCACCTCGGCGAGGACGGCTTCGGCCAGGATCGCCGCCGCGGGCACCTCGATCATCACCCCGGCGACCAGACCACGGCCGCGGACCTCGGCGGCGAAGGTGCGCGCCTCCGCCGGCGAGGCGATCATCGGCGCCATGACCCACGGCGCGACGGCCGACCCCGACGCGGCCTGCGCGATCGCGTCGAGCTGATGCGCGCGGATCTCGGGGTGCGCCAACGCGATCCGATCGCCCCGCACGCCGAGCGCTGGGTTCGATTCGTCGGGATGGGTCACGAACCGGAGCGGTTTGTCGGACCCGGCGTCGAGGGTGCGGATGACCACCTTCTGCCCGTCGAACGCATCGAGCACCTCCCGGTAGATCGCGGCCTGCTCGTCCACCGACGGTTCGTCGGCACGCTCGAGGAACGCGAGTTCGGTGCGGAAGAGCCCGACGCCCTCGACGGGGTACCCGGCCGCGGCGCGTGCCGACGATCCGTCGGCGACGTTGGCGAGCACCGCCACGGCCACCCCGTCGGCGGTCTGCCCCGGACCGGTCCAGCCGGCGACGAGTGCGGCATGCCGCCGATCCTCGTCGACGCGAGCCCGGGCCGCCTCCGCATCGGGCTCCACCTCGATTCGCCCGGTGCTGCCGTCGACGAGAACGGTTGTGCCGGGCTCGATCTCGTCCAGGTCGGCCACCGCCACCACGCACGGGATCCCCAGCTGGCGCGCGATGATCGCGGTGTGGCTGGTCGGTCCGCCGAGGCGGGTGACGAGGGCGATGGTGCTCGTGGGGTCGAGGCCCGCGGTGTCGGCGGGCGCGAGGTCGTCGGCGAGCAGGACCGACGGCACCTCCGGAGTGGGCACACCAGGTTCGGGTAGGCCGAGCAGTTCGGCGAGGACCCGGTCGCGCACGTCGTTGAGATCGGTGACCCGCTCGGCCATCAGTCGCCGAGCTTGGTGAACACCGCCGCGAACTGTTCGGTGGCCGCGACGGCAGCGGCCTCGGCGGGGGCGCCCTTGCCGATGAGCGCGGTCGCGGCACCGATCCAGCCGCGGTCCTCGGCCAGGCCCGCCGTCGCGGCGAGCACCTCGGCCGTCACCCCGGTGTTCTGCGACGCGCGCGTGCGCAGCCGCGCGGCGACGGCGCCGGCCGCGGTGGCGAAGCGCGTGACCTCGTCGGCGCGCCGTTCCTCGGCGATCTCCACACCGACGCCGAGCTTCTCCGGCGAGTGATCGGGTCGCTCGCCCGGCCACAGCGCGGGACCGTGGGCCAACCCGCCGACCACCGGGGTTCCCGTCAGGATCTGCGCCATCGTCTTGCCTCTCATTCGACTACCGATGTGACCACCGTTACAAAAAGTGCTTGACTTGTCAACACAAACAGGCGTAAACACAGTAACTACAACATCCAATCCCACACGCCTCAACAAGCGGGGTGGTCGAAACCGGAGATCGGAGCCGTGTGTACGCCGAGGAGAGACAACAGGCGATCGTCGACGAGGTGCGCCTCGCGGGGCGGGCATCCGTGGCCGCGCTCGCCGAGAAATTCGACGTCACCAGCGAGACCGTCCGACGCGATCTCGCGGTACTGGAACGCGCCGGACATCTCCAGCGGGTCCACGGCGGCGCCGTACGCGCCGAGATCATGCGCACCCTCGGCGAGCTCGGGATCGACGAACGAGAGTCGAGCCAGATCGAGCAGAAGACCGCGATCGGCCGCGCGGCCATCCGGTTCCTGCCGCCCGACGGCGGTTCGGTGCTCTTCGACGCCGGCACCACCACGTACCGCGCGGCCGAGGCGACCGCACCCGATCGGAGGCTCACCCTGTTCACCAACAGCCTGCCCATCGCCGGCCTGCTCGCGGGCACCCATCCCGACGGTCTCCATGCCCTCGGCGGTCGCGTACGCGGTCTCACCCAGGCGACCGTGGGCGTCGAGACCGTGGACGCGCTTCGCCGACTGCGCGTGACCACCGCCTTCATCGGGACGAACGGGCTGAGCGAGGCCCACGGGTTGTCGACACCCGACCCCGACGAGGCCGCGGTCAAGGCGGCGATGGTCGCGGCCGCACAACGCGTCGTGGTCCTCGCCGACAGCTCGAAGATGGACCGGGAGGACCTCACCTCCTTCGCCGGACTCGACGACGTCGACGTCCTCATCACCGACTCCGGGATCGACCCGGCCTATTCGGCGGCCCTGTCCGCGCGTGGCGTCGAGGTCGTGATCGCATGATCGTCACCGTCACCGCCAACCCGAGCCTCGACCGCACCCTCGAACTCGGCGCACCGCTCGCCCGCGGCGAGGTGCAGCGCGCCGGCGTGGTCCGCACCGAGCCGGGCGGCAAGGGCGTCAACGTGGCCCGGGTCGTCGCGGCCGCCGGCCTGGCCACCCGCGCACTGCTCCCGGCGCGGCCGGGCGACCCGCTGCGGGCCGCACTCGACGACCTCGCACTCCCCTACGACGCCGTGCCGGTCGACGGCGAGGTCCGGTCCAACATCACCATCGCCGAATCCGACGGGACGACCACCAAGATCAACGCACCGGGCGTCACCTTGACGGGCCCGGACCGCGAGGCGCTCGTCGGGCTGATCCGTGAGCACGCCGGCTCCGCGCAGTGGGTCACCCTCTGCGGGTCGCTGCCTCCCGGCGTCCCCGACGACTGGTACCGCTCGATCGCCGACGACCTCGTCCTCGCCGGCTGCCGGGTCGCGGTGGACACCTCGGGCGCTCCCCTCCGTGCCAGCGTCACCGGTCGCGTCGACCTGATCAAGCCCAACGAGGACGAGCTCGCCGAACTGGCCGGCGCCGACCCCGGACAGCTCCGAGAAGCACTCGCGCGCAACGATCTCGGACCGGTCATCGACGCCGCTGCGATCATCGCCGAACAGATCGGGGGCAACGTCCTCGCCACCCTCGGCGCCGTCGGGGCCGTGTTGGTCACCGCATCCGGCGTGTGGTCGGCGACCCCGCCGCCGATCGTCCCGCGCAGCACCGTCGGCGCCGGCGACTCGTCACTGGCCGGCTACCTCATCGCGCAGAGCACCGGGGCCGCGCCCGCCGACTGCCTCCGGTCGGCCGTGGCGTACGGCGCGGCGGCCGCATCGCTCGCCGGCACCCAGGCCCCCACGCCCGACCACCTCGACCTCCCCGGCGTGCGGGTGACCGAACTGTCGGGAGCCGCGCGCATGACCTGACGGCACCGTCCCGGCGAGTCCCCACATCCATCCAACACCGCACCCATCCAGCACCGACTCCATCCACCATCGACCCACCCAGCACCGACCCCACCCTTTCCACCGAAGGACATCCCATGACCGAGCAGATCATCACCGCGCAGACGGTGAGTCTCGACGTCGACGCCGGCGGCGATCCCGCCGCCGTCATCACCACGCTCGCCGACGCCCTCGCCGCGGCCGGCCGGACCACCGATCCCGCCGACCTCGCGCGGGCCGCACTGGACCGAGAAGCCAAGTCCACCACCGGACTTCCCGGCGGCATCGCCATCCCGCACGCCCGTACCGCGTCGGTGACCGCGGCCAGTCTCGCCATGGCGCGGCTGTCCCGCACGGTCGACTTCGGCGCACCGGACGGGCCGGCCGACCTGGTCTTCCTCATCGCCGCGCCCGAGGGGGGTGCCAGTGCGCACATGAAGCTCCTCAGCTCGCTGGCCCGCTCACTCGTCCGGCCCGACTTCGTGGCCTCGCTCCGCGCGGCCGAGAACGAGGAGCGGGTCATCGAATTGGTCAACGAGGCCATCGACCCCGCACCCCCGGCCCCCGCCACCGCGCCGACCGCCACCCCGTCGACCCCTGCCCCGTCGACCACTGCCCCGGCCGCCGCGGCAGCACCAGCGACGTCGACCACGGAACCCGAAGGTGCGCCGGCCCACCCGGACTCGGACCGGACCCCGGACCCGGGACCGGCCACGCCGCGCATCGTCGCGATCACCGCATGCCCGACCGGCATTGCCCACACCTACATGGCGGCCGACGCCCTGAAGTACGCCGCCGAGCGGGCCGGCGTCGAGTTCGCGGTGGAGACCCAGGGGTCCTCGGCGACCACGGCCTTCGATCCGGATGTGATCGCGTCGGCCGACGCCGTCATCTTCGCCACCGACGTCGGGGTCAAGGACCGCAACCGGTTCCGCGGCAAACCCGTCATCGCATCCGGGGTGAAGCGCGCCATCAACGAGCCCGACGCCATGATCGCCGAGGCGGTCGCGGCGGGGCGCGACCCGAACGCGGCGCGCGTCACCGGCGACGGCGCGGACGCGGACGCGGCCGACTCGTCGAAGTCGGGCATCGGTCTCGCCGGCCGTACACGCCAGGCACTCATGACCGGTGTGAGCTACATGATCCCGTTCGTCGCGGCGGGCGGACTGCTCATCGCGCTCGGCTTCCTGCTCGCCGGCTACGAGGTCGCCAACACGAACCTCGACGACGGCGGCACCCTCAGCGACGGCGCGTTCATCGCCCTGAACAACAGCCTCTGGGATCTGCCGGCGGGCGGGTTGTTGCAGTACCTGGGCGCGGTGAGCTTCGCGATCGGCTCGGGCGTGATGGGCCTGGCCGTACCGGTCCTCGCGGGCTACATCTCCTTCGCGATCGCCGACCGCCCCGGTATCGCACCCGGTTTCGTGGCCGGCATCGTCTCGCTCGCCGTGGGCGCCAGCTTCATCGGCGCACTGATCGGCGGTCTCATCGCCGGCGTGGTGTGCCTGTGGATCGCGCGGACCCCGGTGCCCCAGTGGGCTCGTGGTCTCATGCCGGTCGTGGTCATCCCGCTGTTCGGCAGCATGATCGTCGGCGGACTGCTCTACATGGTCCTCGGCAAACCGCTCGCCTGGCTGACCGAGCAGATGAACAGCGGCCTCGAGAGCATGTCCGGCGGATCGGCCATCGCCCTCGGCATCGTGCTCGGCCTGATGATGTGCTTCGACCTCGGCGGACCGGTCAACAAGAGCGCGTACCTGTTCGCCACCGCCGGGATCGCCGACGCGGCGACTGCCGGACCCGCGCAGTTCCAGATCATGGCGGCGGTCATGTGTGCCGGCATGGTGCCCCCGCTCGCCCTGGCTCTCGCCACCGTCGTCCGACCGGGCCTGTTCACCGAACCGGAGCGCGAGAACGGCAAGGCCGCATGGCTCCTCGGCGCGTCGTTCATCTCCGAAGGTGCCATCCCGTTCGCCGCGGTCGACCCCTTCCGGGTCATCCCGTCGATGATGGCCGGTGGTGCCCTCAGCGGTGCGCTGATCATGGCTTTCGGCGTCGAACTGCGCGCCCCGCACGGCGGCATCTTCGTCTTCTTCGCCATGAACAACTGGGTCCTGTTCCTCGTCGCGCTGGTCGCCGGTACGGTGCTGTCCGCTGTCCTGGTGGTCGCGGCCAAGCAGGTGCACCGCAGTCGCGACGCCGTCGCCTTCGACGAACTCGAGGCGGTCGCCGTCTGACACCCGATCACACGACCACCTGACATCCGGGGCGCTCCCCGGCACCGAATCGCCCGACAACCACCACAGAACACACGACAACACTCGAAGGAGTTCCCATGCCCAGCACCACCGCCACCGTCGGCTCCGCAGTCGGATTGCACGCCCGCCCCGCCACGATCATCGCCGAGGCGGTCGCCGAGACCGGCAGCCCGGTGACGCTGGGCCTCGAGGGCGGTGACCCGGTGGACGCGGGGTCGGCGCTGATGATCATGACGCTCGGGGCCGAGAAGGGCACCCGCGTGGTCGTGACGGCCGACGACCAGGCCGCGCTCGACACCATCGTCGGTCTCGTCGAGAAGGATCTCGACGCCGACTAGGTCCGTACAGCCGACTAGGTCCGTACAGCCGACTGGGTCCGTACAGCCGACTGGGTCCGTACAACCGGCGAAGCGCTCAGATCCGGAGGTCCGCGATCTCGCCCGCGAAAGCGGCCGGGACGCGGACCTTCATCGTGGTGCCGGTCTCGGTGTGCTCCGACGAGATGACCTCGCCCTCGCTGTGGACGCGAGACACGACATCACCCCGGTCGAACGGCACCTCGATGGTCATCTCGACGTCCTCGCGACCGACGAACTCGCGCACCCGCCCGAAGAGTTCGGGCAGTCCCTCACCGGTTCGGGCGGAGATGAACACCGCATCCGGACCGAGCGCGCCACGCAACTCGGTGAGGCGGTTGCCGTCGATGGCGTCGATCTTGTTGATGACCAACAACTCCGGCGGCGCGGTGACGCCCTCTTCGGCGACGATCTCGTTGATGACCTGACGGACGGCCGAGATCTGCTCCATCGGGAAGGCGTCCGCACCGTCCACGACGTGCAGAAGCAGATCGGCGTCGACGACCTCCTCGAGCGTCGACCGGAACGCCTCGACGAGCTGGGTCGGCAGATGCCGGACGAACCCGACCGTATCGGTGAAGACGACCGCGCGGCCGTCGTCGAGCGTCGCCCGCCTGGTGGTGGGATCCAGGGTCGCGAACAACGCGTCCTGCACGAGGACACCAGCGCCGGTCATCGCGTTGACCAGGCTGGACTTGCCCGCGTTGGTGTAGCCGGCGACGGTGATCGTCGGGATCGAACCGCTCTTGCGCGCAGCACGTTTGGTGTTCCGCGCCTTCTTCATGCCACGGATCTCGCGCCGCAGCTTGGCCATCCGCTCCCGAATGCGGCGACGGTCGGTCTCGATCTTGGTCTCACCGGGACCGCGCAGGCCCACACCGCCGTTGCTGCCCGCCCGGCCACCGGCCTGCCGGGACATCGATTCACCCCAGCCGCGCAGACGCGGGAGCATGTACTCCATCTGCGCGAGGGAGACCTGCGCCTTGCCCTCGCGAGAGGTCGCGTGCTGGGCGAAGATGTCGAGGATCAGCGCGGTGCGGTCGATGACCTTCACCTTCACCACCTTCTCCAGCGCATTGAGCTGGGCGGGCGTGAGCTCACCGTCGCAGACGACGGTGTCGGCGCCGGTCGCGAGGACGATCTCGCGTAATTCCTCGGCCTTGCCACTGCCGATGTAGGTGGCGGGATCGGGTTTGGAGCGACGCTGGATCACCGCGTCCAGGATCTGGGAACCGGCTGTCTCGGCGAGGGCGGCCAGCTCGGTCATGTTGGCCTTCGCGGCAGCCGCGCTGCCCTCGGTCCACACGCCGACCAGGACCACGCGTTCGAGTCGTAGCTGCCGGTACTCGACCTCGGTGACGTCGGTGAGTTCGGTGGAGAGTCCCGCGATGCGCTGCAGTGAGGCGCGCTCGGACAGTTGGAGTTCGCCGGTGGTGGGATCCGCGGTGTCGCGGATCCCGAGATCGGCCGCGGACATGATCTGTGCTTCTGATTCGGTCATACGGGAACCATGGTCTCACGACCGTCCAGGACCGAGCACGCGAATATCGAGCTCAGCGCTCCCAGCCGGGCCGCAGCACCCCGTCGGCGACCAGCATCGACGGCCCGCGCAGGGTCGAGCCATCGGGACGGATCGTCACGGTGACCTCACCGCCGGGGATGCCGATGCGCAGCTCGCCGGTGTCCGCGCCGCGGGCGTCGAGAGCGGCGCGCGTCGCCGCGACCAGGCCGGTTCCGCAGCTGCGCGTCTCCCCGACGCCCCGCTCGAACACCCTCATCCGCGCGGTCAGGCCGCCGTCGGGGCCTTCCACGGGTGGGGTCAGCAGCTCGACGTTCGCGCCGTGCGGGAAGTCGGCGGCCTCGATGATCACGCCGGCGGAGAAGTCGACCGCGTCGAGGTCGGCCGCGGTCATGTCCGCGACGACGCACGCCAGGTGGGGGTTCCCCACGTCGACCATCGCACCGGGGTAGATGTCGTCACCGATGCGGACCACCGACGACCCGTCGAGCCGCGCCGGACCCATCTCCACCGTGACCTCGGCGTGCACGGCGTCGAAGGAGTGGATGGTGACGCCGCGGGCACCCGCACGGGAACCGACGGAGAACGTGTCGGTGTCGACGAGTCCCGACGCCCGGACGTAGTGGGCGAAGACGCGTACCCCGTTGCCGCACATCTCCGCGATCGAACCGTCGCCGTTGCGGTAATCCATGAACCAGTCGTCGGCCGACACGTCGTCGGGCAGGGCGTCGAGGACACCGGCCGCGACGAGGGCGCCCGAGCGGGCGACGCGCAGCAATCCGTCGGCGCCGATCCCCCGTTGCCGGTCGCACAGCGCCGCGACCGTAGCGGCGTCGAGCGCGATCTCGGCGTCGGGGTCGGCGAGGACCACGAAGTCGTTCTGGGTGCCATGACCCTTGACGAAGTGCAGGCCGTCGCTCGCACTGCTCTGCGGGGCGGAAGTCACGGATCACAGCCTACGGGGAAGGCGCGTCGACGATGCGCAGCGCTCGGTCGAGCAGATCGGGTGCGGCGGCGTCGAGCCACTGCGCCCGGTGATCGCGGCGGAACCACGAGCGCTGCCGACGGACATAACGCCGGGTGCCGATGAAGGTCAGCTCCTCGGCCTGCGCGAGGTCGTACTCGCCGTCGAGCGCCGCGAGGACCTGTTTGTAACCGATCGCCTGCGACGCGGTGCGTCCCTCTCGCAGGCCGCGGGAACAGAGGTCCTCCACCTCGTCGACGAGGCCCTGCTCGAACATCGCTCTCGTCCGACGGCGGATCCGATCGTCGAGTTCCTCGGTGTCCCGGTCGAGGGCGAGGATGATCGTGCCCCAGCGCGGTTCGCCGATGGTGGGCTGCGACGCGGCGAAGGGTGCACCGGTCAGCTCGACCACCTCCAGCGCCCGCACGATACGGCGACCGTCGGTGGCCAGGATGGTCGACGCCGCGGCCGGGTCGACCTCCGCGAGCAGCCGGTGCAACTCGCCCACTCCGCGCTCGTCGAGCAGATCCTCGTAACGCCGGCGGACCTGCGGGTCGGTGGCCGGGAACTGCCAGTCGTCGAGGAGTCCCTGGACGTACATCATCGATCCCCCGACGATCACCGGGACCCGACCCGCGGCGCGCAACCGGTCGACGTCGGCCCGCGCGGCCTGCTGATAGCGCGCGACCGTCGCCACCTCGGTCACGTCGAGCACGTCGAGTTGGTGATGCGGGATGCCGCGGCGTTCGTCGGGCGGGAGCTTGGCCGTCCCGACGTCCATGCCGCGGTACTGCTGCATCGCGTCGATGTTGACGATCTCGCCGCCGAGCCGTTCGGCGAGGTCGAGGGCCAGATCGGACTTGCCGCCGGCAGTGGGTCCGACAACAGCGATCGGGGTGGGCGGCGCGGTCATCGGGCGTGCTCGCCGTCGTCGACGGTCCAGGTCGCGACCACGTAACCCACGCCGAAGGGCGCGTCGGCGAAGTCGGGTACCGCCCGGACCGACCGTTCCCCGACGAGGCCGGCCGCCACCTGCCACGCGACCCGGCCGCCGACGCCCTCGGCATCGCACTTCGCAGGGTCGAGTGCCATCAGCGTGTCCGTGTCCGCCGATCCGAGCGCGGCCACGATCGCGTCGTTCAGCGCCACCGCCGATTCCCGACGCCCCCCGCCGGGGGCCTTGTCGGTCAGCGCCGTCGACCCGTCCCCCACCACCAGGACCCCGACGGCGTCCGAGCCCTCGTCGAGACGGGCGGCCAGCCGGGTACCCACCGCGACGCACTCCGCGGGCGGCGTGGCGGAACCGACGCTGCACACGCTCAGCGGACCCAGCGACATCCGCTCGGCGATCCACCCGGCGATCAGCGCCGACAGACTCATCCGGGGCAGCGGGTCGGTGACCGCGACATCGGCGATAGCAACATCGGTGATCGCGGAGTCGATCGTGACCGGGACGTCCACGCCGAACCGCGCGAAGGTGCCGCGCAAGGGCTCGCCCACGAGGCCAGCGGTCGACCCGTCGGCGGTTCCGATCGCCACCCAGCGGTCGACGCCGAGCGCGCCCGCGACCGCGTCGAGAGCTGCGCGCCGCACCGGCTCGGTGTCGGAGGCGGCCGGTCCGGCCAACTCGGGGACGAGCAGCGGGGCACTCGGAACGAAGACGACGGCCGCAAGCACACCACGACGCTAGTCGACCACACGAGGCCCGCTCGCTCCGCTCCCGGCGCCGGTGACATTCGGCCCGCTCGCTCCGCTCCCGGCGCCGGTGACATTCGGCCCGCTCGCTCCGCTCCCGGCGCCGGTTACCCCGCGCCGCGACCCACCAACTCGGCACGGACGCCACATCGACGGGCCTGAACTGCTTGAATGGAACGGTACTTGTCGGCGATCGCGGGCGTAGGATGCCCGGCGAGAACCGACTCCAGCGACCGGCAGCCGTGACGCGCGGCACCACTGAGCGGCAGGACACGTGCACATGAGCAACCCGACCGAATCGGCTTCCGAACCCCAGCAGGCACCCGCCGGGCAGGACACACCGAAGCCGGGACCCAAGCCGGGACCCCGGCCCAAGCCCGGACCCCGCCCAGGCATCGCGTCCGAACCGGTCGTCACGCATCTCGTCACCGGCGATCCGCACCGCTTCGGTCGTATCGACGAGTCGGGTGTCGTGTGGCTCAAGACCGACAAGGGCGAACGCGAGATCGGTTCGTGGCAGGCCGGCACGGTCGAGGAGGGGCTTGCGCACTTCGGACGCCGGTTCGACGACCTCGCCACCGAGGTCGAGATCCTCGAGGAACGGCTCACCGCCCGCTCGGGAGACCCGCGTAAGGCCCAGCAAGCCGCCAAGCACCTGCTCGACGAGTTGCCCAACGCGCATGTGATCGGTGACGTCGCCGCGCTGCAGCGCCGCCTCGAGGCCATCGTCGGCAGCGCCGACGAGGTCGCCGAGACCATCCGCGCCGAGCGCGAGAAGACCCGGTCGGAGGCCATCGCGCGCAAGGAGGTCCTCGCCGCCGAGGCCGAGCAGATCGGCGCCGACGCGACCAACTGGAAGAGCGCGGGCGACCGGCTGCGCGAGATCCTGGACGAGTGGAAGTCCATCAAGGGCGTCGACCGCAAGACCGACGACGCGCTGTGGAAGCGGTACGCCAAAGCGCGCGACGCCTTCAATCGCCGGCGAGGTGCGCACTTCGCCGAACTCGACCGCGAGCGCGCCGGTGCGAAGGAACGCAAGGAAGCACTCATCGCCCGCGCCGAGGAGCTGTCCGGCTCCACCGACTGGGGTCCGACGTCGGCCAAGTTCCGGGAACTGCTCGGTGAGTGGAAGGCGGCCGGCCGCGCCCCGCGGGACACCGACGAGGCCCTCTGGCAGCGGTTCAAGGCCGCACAGGACGTCTTCTTCGGCGCCCGCAACGCGGCGTCGTCGGAACGCGACGCGGAATTCTCCGCGAACGCGACCGCCAAGGTCGCCCTGCTCGATGCCGCCGAGAAGGCCATCGACCCGGCCGCCGATCTCGACGCGGCCCGCCGCGAGTTCCGGTCGTTCCGCGATCAGTGGGACGAACTGGGCAAGGTCCCGCGCGATCAGATGCACAGCCTGGAGGCCCGCGCGCGGGCCCTGGAGAAGCGCATCCGCGACGCCGAGGACGCTCAGTGGCAACGGACCGATCCCGAGGCACTGGCGCGGGCGGCGCAATTCGCCGATCGCGCAGCGCAACTCGAGGACCAGGCACGCAAGGCGGCCGAACGCGGAAAGGACCGCGACGCCGCGAAGTTGCGCGATCAGGCTGCGCAGTGGCGCGAGTGGGCCGCCGCCGCGGAGAGTGCCGTCACCGACCGCTGAGTCCGGTCGGGCCGGCCGGATCAGTCCTCGTTCGGGTTCTTGCGGTACAGCGCTGCGGCGTAGGCCTCCTGCTCGGCGGCCTGCCGGCGCCGCTCGTCCTCGAGCGCGAGCTGATAGGAGCTCCGCGCCCACACGACGCGGGACCAGTGGAACGTGAGCACGAAGACCGCGATCCAGCCCAGCACAAGGCCGATGCCGACGCCCGACGGCGGCTCGACGCCACCGACGCCCGGCGTGTTCCGCGACCACCACGCCAGCATCCCGGCGACGCACGCGATGGCGCACCCGCACAGCGCGATCCACGCCAGGAACCACCGGCGGGTGAGCAGCGCGAGCATGGAGACGACGATGCCGAAGATCGTCACCAGGTAGACGAAGATCCTCGACACGATCGTGACGCGCTCGGCGGCCGCCTCGGGCGTGAAGGTGAGGACCTCGAGCCCGGTGACGGATCCCGTGTGCGGCAACACCATCGACACCATGGCGAGGACGACGGCCACGGCGACGACGACCGCGCGCGCACCCGGGTCGATCTCGCCGGCCACCCGCCGTTCCGCCTTGCGCAGGTCGTTCTCGTACTGCTCGAACGCGGCCTTCTCGGACGCAGAGCTGCCGGACGCCTCGTTGTCGGACGCCGAATTCTCGGACATGGTCATCGCCTCACTTCGTGATGGTGGTCAGCTGCCGCAGCCACTGCCGCAGCCGGCGTCGGCCGGGACGGCGGCGGGGGCACCGAACCCCGGCAGCCCGAGCCCGACGCCGACGGGCGCGGTGGTGGGGGTACGGCTCTGTTCGTGCGCGTCGCCGGCGCGGGTGCGACGGTGCGCGAGAACGCCGGAATCGGCGATCAGATGGTGTGGTGCAGCTGCGGTGAGCTGCGTGTGCACGACGTCACCCGGGCGGATCCCCGACGCCGTTCCGGGCGCGAAGTGCACCAGGCGGCCGTCCCGGGCGCGGCCGGTCATGCGCTGGGTCTTCGCCGACTTGCGCCCCTCGTCGGCGACCACGAGCAACTCCACCTCGGTCCCGACCAGCGCCTCGTTCTCGGCCAGGCAGATCCGCTCCTGCAGCGCGATGAGACGCCGGTAGCGATCGGCCACGACCTCGGGCGGCACCTGATCGGCCATCGTCGCGGCGGGCGTGCCGGGGCGGGGCGAGTACTGGAAGGTGAACGCGCTCGAGAAGCGGGCGCGCTCGACGACGTCCAGGGTGGCCTCGAAGTCCTCCTCGGTCTCGCCGGGGAAGCCGACGATGATGTCGGTGGTGATCGCCGCATGCGGCATGGCCTCGCGGACCTTGTCGAGGATGCCCAGGAACTTGGTCTGCCGGTAGCTGCGGCGCATCGCGCGCAGGATGCGATCGGACCCCGACTGCAGCGGCATGTGCAGTTGCGGACACACATTCGGCGTCTGGGCCATCGCCTCGATCACGTCGTCGGTGAACTCGGCGGGGTGCGGTGAGGTGAACCGGACGCGTTCGAGCCCCTCGATGTCACCGCAGGCGCGCAGCAGTTCGGCGAAGGCGCCCCGGTTGCGGGGCTGATCGGGATCGGCGAAGGACATCCCGTAGGCGTTCACGTTCTGGCCCAGCAGAGTCACCTCGACGACACCCTGGTCGACGAGGGCCTGTACCTCGGCGAGCACCTCGCCCGGCCGGCGGTCGACCTCCTTGCCGCGCAGCGACGGCACGATGCAGAACGTGCAGGTGTTGTTGCACCCCACCGACACCGACACCCAGCCCGAGTAGGCGGAGTCGCGCTTGGCCGGCAGGGTCGACGGGAACCGCTCGAGCGCGTCGAGGATCTCCACCTGGGCGGCGTCGTTGTGGCGGGCACGATCGAGCAACGCGGGCAGCGACCCGATGTTGTGTGTGCCGAAGACGACGTCGACCCACGGTGCTCGGGACAGCACCGTGTCCTTGTCCTTCTGCGCGAGGCAGCCGCCGACGGCGATCTGCATGCCGGGCCGATCGGACTTGACCGGAGCGAGGTGGGACAGGTTGCCGTACAGCTTGTTGTCGGCGTTCTCCCGGATGGCGCAGGTGTTGAAGACGACGAGATCGGCGGGGTCGTCATCACCGGCGCGCACGTACCCGGCGTCCTCGAGCAGACCGGCGATGCGCTCGGAATCGTGGACGTTCATCTGGCAGCCGTAGGTACGGACCTGATAACTGCGCGCGGCGGGTGCTGCCTGCTCAGGCCGATCCGACAACTCGATACTCACCCCTACGAGGGTACGGGGCGCACGCAAATCGACTCCCACAGGACACCGTGTTCCACGTCGGCCGATAGGGTGCCCCAATGACCGTTTCGCCGAGTAAGTCCGCGGACCCAGGGTCCCAGCCGATGATCGCGATGCGCGGGGTGCAGAAACACTTCGGGTCGTTGCACGTCCTCAAGGACATCGATCTCGAGGTCCCCGCCGGTCAGGTCGTGGTGGTCCTCGGACCGTCGGGCTCGGGCAAGTCCACCCTCTGCCGCACGATCAATCGCCTCGAGCCGATCGACGGCGGCGAGATCCTGGTCGAGGGGCAGGTGCTGCCCGCCGAGGGCAAGGACCTCGCCAGGCTCCGCGCCGACGTCGGAATGGTCTTCCAGTCCTTCAACCTGTTCTCGCACAAGACGATCCTCGAGAATGTCACGCTCGCGCCGATCAAGGTGCGCAAGAAGAGCAAGGACGAGGCCGGCAAGCGCGCCCTCGAACTGCTCGAGCGCGTCGGCATCGCCAGCCAGAAGGACAAGTACCCCGCCCAGCTCTCCGGCGGCCAGCAGCAGCGCGTGGCCATCGCCCGGTCGCTGGCGATGAACCCGAAGATCATGTTGTTCGACGAGCCGACCTCGGCGCTCGACCCGGAGATGGTCAACGAGGTGCTCGACGTGATGGTGTCCCTCGCGAAAGAGGGCATGACGATGGTGGTCGTCACCCACGAGATGGGCTTCGCGCGCAAGGCCGCCGACCGCATCATCTTCATGGCCGACGGGGCGATCATCGAGGACTCCGATCCGGAGACGTTCTTCAGCAACCCGTCGACCGATCGCGCCCGGGACTTTCTCGGCAAGATCCTGGGGCACTGACATGACACAGCGAACCACCCGCCCGGTGCGGACCGCGGGCCTGGTCCTCGCGGTCGGCGCACTGCTCGCCACCGTGTTGTCCGCCTGCGGCAGCACCGAACCGCGCAACCTGCTCGACTCCATCCGCGAGGGCTCGGTCGTGCTGGGCGTCAAGTTCGACCAGCCCGGTCTCGGCCTCTACGAGCCGGACGGCAACGTCGAGGGATTCGACGCCTCGGTGTCGCGCTATGTCGTCAACCACATCGCCGACGACCTCGGAGTGCCGCATCCGGAGGTCACCTGGCGCGAGACCCCCTCGGCGCGCCGCGAGGCGATGATCGACAACGGTGAGGTCGACCTGATCGCGGCCACGTACTCGATCAACGCGGCGCGCTCGAAGAAGGTGTCCTTCGGCGGTCCCTATCTCGTCACGTACCAGGGTCTGATGGTGCGTGCCGACGACAACACGATCGACGAACTCGCCGACCTCGACAAGGGCAAGAAGCTCTGCTCGGTGACCGGCTCGACACCGGCGCAGAACGTCAAGGCACAGCTGCCCGCGGTCCAGTTGCAGGAGTACGACTCCTACTCGGCCTGCGTCGAGGCGCTGCGTCGCGACAAGGTCGACGCGGTGACCACCGACGAGGCGATCCTCGCCGGCTACTCCAACTTCTGGGAGGGCGAGTTCAAGCTCGTCGAGATGACCTACCTCAAGGACGCCTGCGTGAAGGATGCCCTGAAGACCGCGGGCAGTCCGTTCTCCACCGAGCGCTACGGCGTGGGGCTGGCTCTGGACGACACGGCGTCGCAGAACGCCGTCAACACGGCACTCGACGCGATGCTCGCGCCTTCCGTCGACGGCGAGTCGGCCTGGAACGCCGCGCTGCGCGAGGCGCTCGGCAATCCCTACGTGGACGAGATCATCGCCCGCGCCGACCGTCCGGACTCGAGGTTCCCCTACCTGCCCGATCCCGGCGACCTCGACTTCCTCGACTCGCCCTCCACACCGTGCCCGCCCGGGCTGCAGTGAGCGACGGAGCTACCGATGAATGACGTCTCTCTGTGGGAGAGCATGGGTCCAGAGCTGTGGCCCGCCTTCTGGGTGACCATCCAGCTGACCTTCTACTCGGCGATCGGCTCGCTGGTGTGGGGCACGATCCTCGCGGCCATGCGGGTCTCCCCGGTGCCGGTGATGCGCGGCTTCGCCGAGGTCTACGTGAACATCGTCCGCAACACGCCGCTGACACTCGTGGTGCTGTTCTGTGCGATCGGCCTGTACCAGAACCTGGGCCTGACCTTCGCGCCGACGATCGAGTCGAACAACTTCTGGCTCGCCGTCCTCGCCTTCGTGCTGTACACCTCGACGTTCGTCTGTGAGACGCTGCGCTCCGGCTTCAACACGGTCCCGCTCGGGCAGGCCGAAGCCGCTCGCTCCCTCGGCCTCTCGTTCACGCAGGTCTTCGGGGTCATCGTGCTGCCACAGGCGATCCGGTCGGTGATCGGTCCGCTGGGCAGCGTCCTGATCGCGCTCACCAAGAACACGACGGTCGCTTCGGTGATCGGCGTCGCCGAGGCGGCGGCTCTCATGAAGACCGAGATCGAGACCTACTCCGACCAGCTGTTCGTCATCTTCGGCGTCATCGCGGCGGGATTCATGATCATCACACTCAGCGAGGGTGCCGTCTTCGGCTACCTCGCCAAGCGACTGGCGGTGAAACGATGAGCGCTGACTCGACCGTCCTCTACGACGCCCCGGGACCACGCGCCCGCACCCGGAACCGCTTGCTGGCGATCGCGTTCATCGCGGTCCTGGCCGCGATCGCGATCTACGTGATCGCCGTCCTCGCCGCCAACGAACAGTTCACCGCCGAGAAGTGGTCGCCGTTCGTCACGTGGAGCACTTGGACCGGCTACATCCTGCCGGGCCTGTGGCGGACCCTCGCGGCCGCGGCGGTCTCGATCGTGCTGTCGCTGTTGCTCGGTGCGGTCCTCGGTATCGGCCGACTCTCCGATCACCTGTGGGTACGCACCATCGCAGGCCTGTTCGTCGAGGTGTTCCGCGCCATCCCGGTGCTGATCCTGATGGTCTTCACCTGGTTCCTGTTCGCGATCTACGGGATCTTCCCGTCGTCCTTCCTGGCGTTCGCGGCGGTGGTCACCGGACTCACCCTGTACAACGGGTCGGTCATGGCCGAGATCCTGCGATCCGGCATCAACTCACTGCCCAAGGGACAGACCGAGGCGTCGATGGCACTGGGTCTGCGCAAGAGCCAGATGATGCGCATCATCCTTCTGCCACAGGCGATCACGGCAATGATGCCGGCACTGATCTCGCAGATGGTCGTGGCGCTGAAGGACAGTGCGCTGGGCTACATCATCGGTTACTCCGAGGTGGTCCGCAGCGGCCTGCTCTCGGCGTCGCGCTACGGCAACTACATCCCGGCACTGATCGTCGTGGCCATCATCATGATCCTGATCAACTTCGGGCTCTCGACCTTCGCCACCAGCCTCGAACGCCGGCTCCGGCAGGGGCGCCGGTCGTCCGCACCGCCTGCGGATCCGGAGGAGACCGAACTCGCTGCTTCGGAGAACCTGCCGACCGGCAGGTGACACCCGCACGATCGTCGTGTGGGGGCGTTCAGCCGCTACGCAGCTCGCTGAGCGCCTCCCCCACGACGTCGAACGCCAGGGACTGGGAATAGCCGCGCCGCACCAGCATTCCGACGAGACGTCGCATCGCCTTGTCGCGTTCGGCGCGATCCTCGGCTATCCGGTCGACGACCGAGGGCGTGAGTTTGCGCACGACCAGACCCGACGCGATCTCACGTTCGTCGTCGGGGTCGATGTCGGCGAGGGCCTCGGCGATGATCGACTCGTCGATCCCCTTGGTGCGGAGCTCGTGTCGTAACGCGACGCGCCCCTTACCGGAGTTGAGGTGGCGGGATCGTACCCACTCGGAGGCGAACTCCTCGTCGTCGAGGAGGTTGTGTTGCTCCAGGCGCGCCATCACGTCGTCGACCGCCTCGGGTTCGAAACCCTTGCGCGTCAATCGCTCTCGCATCTCCTGGCGTGAACGCGCACGGACCCCGAGCAGTCGGAGCGCCGAGTCCCATGCACTGGGTCCCTTACGGTCGGGATCGTTGTCCCGCCGCGTGCGCGTCTGCCCGGGGTCCGTTGCCTCGCTCACGGTCTACCTGAACTCGCCTTCGATGTCAGAATTCGACTGGGGCGGGGGCGATGTCGTCGGCGTCGACGGTGGCGCCGATGCCCAGCTTCTCTTTGATCTTCTTCTCGATCTCGTCGCGGATGTCGACGTTCTCGAGCAGGAACTTGCGCGCGTTCTCCTTGCCCTGGCCGAGTTGATCGCCCTCGTAGGTGAACCACGAACCGGACTTGCGGATGAAGCCCTCCGCGACACCCATGTCGATCAGCGAGCCCTCCTTGCTGATGCCCTGGCCGTAGAGGATGTCGAACTCGGCCTGCTTGAACGGCGGTGCGACCTTGTTCTTGACGACCTTGACGCGTGTGCGGTTACCGACCGCGTCGGTCCCGTCCTTGAGGGTCTCGATCCGGCGGACGTCGAGGCGCACCGACGAGTAGAACTTCAGTGCCTTTCCGCCCGTGGTGGTCTCGGGCGAACCGAACATGACGCCGATCTTCTCGCGCAGCTGGTTGATGAAGATCGCGGTGGTCTTCGACTGGTTCAGCGCGGAGGTCATCTTCCGCAGGGCCTGGCTCATCAGGCGGGCCTGCAGACCGACGTGGCTGTCGCCCATCTCGCCCTCGATCTCGGCCTTGGGGACCAGCGCGGCCACCGAGTCGATGACCAGGATGTCGAGCGCGCCCGATCGGATCAGCATGTCCGCGATCTCGAGCGCCTGCTCACCGGTGTCGGGCTGGGACACCAGCAGCGCGTCGGTGTCGACGCCGAGTTTGGCGGCGTAGTCGGGATCGAGTGCGTGCTCGGCGTCGATGAACGCGGCGATGCCGCCCTGCGCCTGGGCGTTGGCGACGGCGTGCAGGGCGACGGTCGTCTTACCCGAGGACTCCGGACCGTAGATCTCCACGACGCGGCCGCGGGGCAGTCCGCCGATACCGAGGGCGACGTCGAGCGCGATGGACCCGGTGGGGATGATCTCGATCGGCTGACGGGTCTCCTCGCCGAGCCGCATCACCGAACCCTTGCCGAAGTTCTTGTCGATCTGCGCGAGGGCGAGGTCGAGAGCCTTCTCGCGGTCTTGGGGCGCAGGTGCCATGGGAGTTCTCCTCGGTTGTGAGCCGGATTTCCGGCGGGCGGTCTGTGCGGTCCGGGCGTTCATGTGATGAAAGTAGCCGGTGGGTCCGACAACTCTTCAGACGCAGACTCGGCCCGTGTGGTTCCGTCTGATTTCACCTCTGGGCACCAGGATGGACGAACACCTGTTCGATGGCAAGTGTGACACGCGGTGGCGTGTCACCAGCGATGGCGCGGTACGTCGAAGTCGCGACAGATCGCGATCCAGACGTCGCGCGGGTCGACCCCGTCGTCGATCGCCTGGGCACCCGTGCGTCCGCCGACCTCGATCAGGATGTGATCGGACAGGATCGAATCCGCCGACGGCACACCGAATTCGGTGGTCATCAACTCGGTGAACTCGGTCAGACGCACGGGTCCAGCCTAGGTGACGCCGCCAGGACGCGATGCGCGACCGCCACCGGGTCGACGACGTCGGTCACCGACTCCCCGATCGCACCCGCCGCGCGTGCATGTGCCGGATCGTCCAGGACGGCCCGCACGGCGTCGGCAACCGCGTCCGCGGTGACCGGACGCACCGCCTGCCCCGCGCCGGCTCGTCGGATCCGGGCGGCGAGCTCCCACTGGTCACCCCCACCGGGTACCGCGACGACCGGCACCGTCGCGAGCATCGCCTTCGCGAGGATCCCGTGCCCGGAGCCACAGATCAGCAGGTCGGCGTGCGCGAGCACCTCGTCCTGCCGGCCCGGCCCCGCCGTGATCAGTTCCCCGCGGAAGCGGGCGAGATCAGCCCCGTCGGGGTCTCGGAGCCCCGAGACCACCACCCGCACGGTCCGGCCCAGTGTGTCGGGCGACAGCGCTTCGAGAGCCTCGCCGAGCATGTCGGCGGCGCCGGTCTGCGCGGTCGACGGGGCGACGACGACGAGGGGGTGATCGCCGGGAGGCACGGTGAAGTGATCGTCGGTGGGCTCCCACACCAGGGGTCCGACGAGATGCGCGTCGGTCGGCCAGTCGGGGCGCGGGACCTCGAGGCCGGGAAGGGTGGCGATGAGTCGCGCCGCCGGTTCCGCGTCGACGTCACCCAGCCCGATCGTCCGCCGGGCAGCGTCCCGCTGCCGCACGCCCTGGCGGATCGACGACGCGGTGGCGGCGCGCATCAGCGTGTCGCGCAGCCGACCCCCGACGCCGCGACCCGGTTCGAGCCCGGACCCGATCGGCGGTAGTCCCCGGGACGGCCGGTACAGCGGATGCGGCGACAGCTCGATCCAGGGCAGTCCACACAGTTGAGCGGCCCAGCCCCCGCCCACGGTGATGACGTCGGAGATGACGAGTTGCGACCCGGCCGCACGCAGCGGCCCGACGAGCTGCTGGGCCATGCGCGCGGCGCGGGCACTCAGTTTGGCTCCGGCGTCGGAGTCGTCGTCGGAGTCCTCGGCGCGCAGCCCCGGGAGATCAGCGATGTCGATCCCCCGGCGGCGCGCGGCCTCCGACCATGCGAGGGAGGTGAACACGACCGGTGTGTCACCGGCGGAGCGGAACCGCTCGGCCAGCGCGAAAGCCGGGAAGGCATGCCCGGCGTCGGAGCCCGCGACGATCGCGACGCGCACGGGTTCGTCGTGCACGCGTGCGCGATCTGTCAGTTCTGCTGGGGCGGCTCGGTGGTCGGCGGCGCGGACTGGGTCGCCGGCTTCTGCAGACCCGGTGCGGTCGTCCCGGCGGCGGGCAGCGCGTCACCGCGCATGCTCGCGCGGATCTGTTCGAGACGAGAATGTCCGGCCATCTGCACGCCGGCCTGCTCGACCTCCTGCATGCGGCCCTGCACGGAGTTCTTGGCCAGCTCCGCCGAACCGAGCGCGTTCGCGTAGCGTCGTTCGATCTTGTCGCGGACCTGGTCGAGGCTCGGCGTGTTCCCGGGCACCGACAGCTCGCTCATCTGGTTGAGCGACGCCGAGACCTGCTCCTGCATCTTCGCCTGCTCGAGTTGACTGAGCAGCTTCGAACGCTCGGACAGCTTCTGCTGCAGGATCATCGCGTTGCGCTCGACGGCCTTCTTGGCCTGATCGGCCGCCTGGAGCGACTGGTCGTGCAAGGACTTGAGGTCCTCCACGCTCTGCTCGGCGGTCACCAGCTGGGCCGCGAACGCCTCGGCGGCGTTGGTGTACTCGGTCGCCTTCTGGGTGTCGCCGGCCGCGGCGGCCTGATCGGCCAGCGTCAGCGCCTGGCGGGTGTTCGCCTGCAGCCGCTCGACGTCCTCGAGTTGCCGGTTCAGCTTCATCTCGAGCTGCCGCTGGTTGCCGATCACCGAGGCCGCCTGCTGCGAGAGCGCCTGGTGCTGACGCTGGGCGTCCTCGATCGCCTGCTGGATCTGGACCTTCGGGTCAGCGTGCTCGTCGATCTTCGCGTTGCCGAGTGCTGTGAGGTAGCGCCACAACTTCACGAACGGGTTCGCCATGCTCGTCGTACTCCATTCAGGGGTCTGAGAACTCTGGTGACCAATCTAGCGTCTGCGAGTCCGGTGTTGAGTCGGTGTCGTTCAGACGGTGCGGGTCAGGCAGCCGCGAGAGCCGTGGCCTCCCGGCGACCGGCGGGAGCCGGGATCACGACCTTGGTCGCGGTCAGTCCGGCCTCGGTGGCTTCGACGCCGTCACCCATCGGCTCGGCGCCGACCACGACGGGTTCGGCACCGGCCGGACGCATTGCGCTGCCGACTTCGAGGAGCAGGTCGGCGATCTCGACGTCGAGCGCGTCGCAGATCGCGGCGAGCAGTTCGCTCGACGCCTCCTTCTGACCGCGTTCGACTTCCGAGAGGTAGCCCAGACTCACCCGCGCACCGGTGGACACCTCGCGCAGGGTCCGGCCCTGCTGCGTCCGGACCCGACGCAGGCTGTCGCCGAGCGCCTCGCGTAAGAGCATCGCCATCGAGTCTCCTCCCTACTGAACGTCTCGGCCCAACTGAACTGCTCGGCGCCCACCGAACCGGCGGCGCGCCTGCTGCCCTCCCCAACGCTTCGCGGTCCCGACGGGTTCCCCGCGGCACCGGCGGCGTCGGCACCCACGGTCGGGGCAGCACCGTCTGATCGACGATAGTCGAAGTCAGTGACCGCCGCCGGTTCCTCCCACAGCACGTCCGCGCGGTGCCACCGGCCGGGGTGCGGTCTCATCGCGATCGGACCGGACCTTGACCGCCTGCCAGGTGTAGTCCAGACCCGTGTAGATCGTCACCACCACCGCCAGTCCCATCAGGATGTCGGCGGCGAGCTGCCACGGTCCGCCGAGCGGGAGGAGGTACAGACCGATGGCGAGCGCCTGCAGCAGCGTCTTGAGCTTGCCGCCGCGGCTGGCCGGTATGACCTTGTGCCGCAACACCCAGAAACGCAGCGCCGTCACCCACACCTCGCGGGCGACGATCACCACGGTGACCCACCACGGCAGGATGCCGAGGATCGACAGCCCGACGAGGGCACCGCCGATCAGGGCCTTGTCCGCGATGGGGTCGGCCAGCTTCCCGAAGTCGGTGATCAGGCCGCGCTGCCGCGCGATCATCCCGTCGTACCGGTCGGTCAGCGCCGCGACCCCGAAGACGATCGTGGCGATCGTGCGCCACAGCGTCGACTCGCCCGACTCCATGAACAGCGCCACCAGGAACACCGGCACCAGGACGATCCGGAACACCGTGAGTGCGTTGGCGATGTTGACCACCGGCACCGGGTCCACCGGGTCGGTGATGTGGTCGGGCCCGCGGCCCACATTGGCGATGCCGTTCTCTTCGACGGCCCGCCGGATCCGGTCGGTCATGAGCTCGCTCCTGACCGCGGCGTCGTGCCGCAGTTCAGGGCAGTCCTCAAGTACACGCCCATCAGGGTATCGGCAGTCCCGAGGAACGACGTGCACAGGTCGCCCCATCGCAGAGACTAAGCTGAATTCCCATGTCCCCCGCCGATCACGTCGTCATCCGTCGTGCGCGCACCTCCGACGTCCCGCGGATCAAAGAACTGATCGACCAGTACGCCGGGAAAATCCTCCTCGAGAAGAACCTCGTCACGCTCTACGAGTCCGTCCAGGAGTTCTGGGTCGCCGACGTCGACGGCCTGGTCGTCGGTTGTGGTGCGCTGCATGTGCTCTGGGCCGATCTCGGCGAGGTCCGCACGGTCGCCGTCGACAACGCCCACGCCGGGCGCGGCATCGGCCACCTCCTCGTCGACCGGCTCATGGCGGTCGCCCGCGAACTGCAGCTCTCGCGCGTCTTCGTGCTCACGTTCGAGACGGCCTTCTTCGCGCGGCACGGTTTCGCCGAGATCCAGGGCACCCCGGTCACGCGCGAGGTGTTCGAGGAGATGTGCCGGTCCTATGACACCGGCGTCGCAGAGTTTCTCGACCTCAGTTATGTCAAACCCAACACCCTGGGCAACACCCGGATGCTGGCAACCATCGAGCAGGGGTGACCATGCCGTTCTTCGCCGTGCAGTACACCTATCGCCCCGCCAAGGCCGCCCTGCGGGATCAGCACCGGCCTTTGCACCGGGAGTGGCTCGCGGAAGAACACTCGGCGGGCAACGTGCTGATCGCCGGCCCCTATCCCGACGGGTCGGGCGCGCTCATCGTCATCCGCGCAGCCGACCTCGAGGCGGCCGAGGCATTCCTGGCCAACGACCCGTTCCAGGCGCATCAGGCCGTCGATGCCATCCGCATCGACGAGTGGACGCAGGTGTTCGGGCCGTTCCCGGGCTGATGCCACGTCCACCCGTCGGCGACGGGTGGACGTGGACGGGTCAGGAGTCCTTGGACTTCGGTGCCGGCGAGTCGGTCGTGTCGCCGGCGGATTCGACCTCCGGCGACTTCGCCATCCCGCGACTCTTGATCAGGCTGGCCACCGTGGTGATCACCAGGACACCGAGGATCACCGACAGCGACAGCCCGGTGGAGATCTCGGGGACCGCCACGTGCTCGCCACCGTTGATGAAGGACAGGGTGTTCTCGTGCAGGGCGTGGAGGACCAGCTTGACGCCGATGAAGGCCAAGATGATCGACAGGCCGATGGACAGGTACACCAGGCGGTCGAGCAGTCCGCCGATGAGGAAGAACAGCTGACGCAGACCCATCAGGGCGAACGCGTTGGCGGTGAAGACCAGGTAGGGCTCGGACGTGAGGCCGTAGATGGCCGGGATCGAGTCGAGCGCGAACAGCACGTCGGTGAAGCCGATGACGATGAGAACCATCAGCATCGGGGTCGCGAGGCGCTTGCCGTTGACGCGGGTGAACAGCTTGTCGCGGTCGTACGAGTCATGCGTGCGCAGGTAGCGCTTGACGAAGCGCTCGAGGCGCGTCTCGCGCTCCTCCTCGTGCTCGACCGGGTCGTCGCTCTCGCGGAGCAGCTTGACGGCGGTGAAGATCAGGAACGCGCCGAACAGGTAGAAGACCCAGCTGTAGGCGTTGATCGCGGCCGCACCGACGGCGATGAAGATGCCGCGCATGATGAGGGCCATCAAGATGCCGAGCAGCAGGACCTTCTGCTGGTACTCCTTGGGCACCGCGAACTTCGCCATGATGATGACGAAGACGAACAGGTTGTCCACAGACAGCGCCTTCTCGGTGACGTAACCGGCGAAGTACTCACCGCCGAAGGTCGAACCCCAGTTCCACCAGACGAACAGACCGAAGATGACGGCGAAAGCGATGTAGATCGCCGACCAGATGCCCGACTCCTTGAGCGACGGCGCGTGGGGCACGCGCACGTGGGTGAAGAAGTCGAACGCGAACAGGGCGAGGATCACCGCACAGGTGATCAGCCATACGGACAGCGAAACATCCACTTGTAACCTCCAGCAGGCAGCAAGAGCTGACGAGCCAGAGGTCTCTCCCACCGAACGGGGGCCGACGCTCCGGGTCAGGGCCGCGACGATGATCGGCATCGTTGCGAATCGTGACCGTATTGACGGAGACGCCGCTTTGGGGATACTCCCCTCATGGATCTCCGGCTACCTTATACAAACTGCAGGAAACCTGCAGAAACCGCAGGTCAGCGACCCGAGTCAGGTGCCGGAACTGTCCGTTTCGTCGCCGCCGCCGGTGATCGAGGCGATCACCCCCGCCAGATCGTGGGGCTTCACGAGCACCTCACGCGCCTTCGATCCCTCGCTGGGGCCGACCACTCCCCGCGTCTCCATCAGGTCCATGAGACGGCCGGCCTTGGCGAACCCGACCCGCAGCTTGCGCTGCAGCATCGACGTCGACCCGAACTGGCTCGACACGACCAGTTCGATCGCCTGCAGGAGATCGTCGAGGTCGTTGCCGATGTCGCTGTCGATGTCCTTTTTGTCGCCCGCCTTCGCCGCGGTGACACCCTCGGTGTACTCCGGCTCGGCCTGCTCCTTGGAGAAATCGACGACCGCGGCGATCTCCTCGTCGGTGATGTAGGCACCCTGCATGCGGATCGGCTTGTTGGCGCCCATCGGGAGGAACAGGCCGTCGCCCATGCCGATCAGCTTCTCGGCACCCGGCTGATCCAGGATGACGCGTGAGTCGGTCAGCGACGACGTCGCGAACGCCAGCCGCGACGGCACGTTGGTCTTGATCAGACCGGTGACGACATCGACCGACGGACGCTGCGTCGCGAGCACCAGATGGATGCCGGCGGCGCGCGCCTTCTGGGTGATCCGCACGATCGCGTCCTCGACGTCGCGGGGCGCGGTCATCATCAGGTCGGCGAGCTCGTCGACGATGGCCAAGATGTACGGATACGGCTTGTAGACGCGTTCGCTGCCCAGCGGGGCGGTGATGTCTCCCGACCGGACCTTCGAGTTGAAGTCGTCGATGTGGCGCACCCGCGAGGCCTTCATGTCCTGATAGCGCTGCTCCATCTCCTCGACGAGCCAGGCGAGTGCGGCAGCGGCCTTCTTCGGTTGCGTGATGATCGGCGTGATGAGGTGCGGGATTCCCTCGTACGGGGTGAGCTCGACCATCTTCGGGTCGATCAGGATCATCCGCACCTGCTCCGGCGTCGCACGGCTGAGCAGCGACACGAGCATGGAATTGACGAAGCTCGACTTGCCCGAGCCGGTCGACCCGGCGACCAGCAGGTGCGGCATCTTCGCCAGGTTGGCGCTGACGAAATCACCCTCGATGTCCTTGCCGAGCCCGATCACCAACGGATGCTTGTCCTTCCGGGTCGACGGCGAGTTCAGCACGTCGGCCAGGCGAACCATCTCACGGTCGGAGTTGGGGACCTCGATACCGACCGCGGACTTGCCGGGGATCGGCGCGAGCAGGCGCACGTTGTCCGTTGCCGCGGCGTAGGCGATGTTGCGTTGCAGCGCGGTGATCTTCTCGACCTTCACACCCGGGCCGAGTTCGATCTCGTATCGCGTGACGGTCGGCCCGCGGGTGTATCCGGTGACCGCGGCGTCGATCTTGAACTGCTCCAGCACGCCGGTCATCCGGTCGATCATGTCGTCGTTGGCGCTGCTGCCCATCTTCGGCGGATCGCCCTCGAGGAGAAGGTCGGCGGGCGGCAGGCGATAGTCCCCGTCCGCGGTGGGATCGGACGGGATGAACGCCTCGTCGTCCGACATCCCCTCGTCCGTCATCTCGTCGTCGAGATCGGGTTCGTGCCGGGGCTCCGGTTCGGGTGCGGGACGCGGCTCGGATCGCGCGGTGGCCCGCCGGGCCGGGGTGGCGCGGGTACGGGGGCTCGGCGCGATCACCTCGGTGACCTGCTGGTCGGCATCCGCGAAGTTCTCGGTGACGGCCTCCTCGAGCGGGGCGACGTCGGCGATGTCGGCGGGCTTGCGCCGCGACGTCCGTCCCGAGGTCCGCGCCGGCGCCGAATCCGGCGGGTAGTTGTCGTACGGGTTCGACGAGTACGGCCGACGCCGGGACCGCGACTCGAGCGCACCGGAGTCCCAGGGATCCGACTCGGCGCTGTCGGTCTCGGTATCGGGGTCGTCGAAATCCGGATCGTCGTAGTTCTCGGCGTCGGCATCCCACTCGTCGTCGTCCCAGGGCGCGTCGTCGCCTCGTCCGACGCCCAGCCCGAGGTAACCGGCGGCGGCGTCCACGACCTCGCGGACGGTTCGGCCGCTGAGGATGAGTACGCCGAATGCCATGCACAACAACAGGATCGGCACCGAGACCCACGCGGTGACACCCGCGGTCAACGGTGTGCCCACCGCGAAGCCGACGAACCCGGCCGCGCCGGACCGTCCGGGCAGGTCGACCGGCGCGCCGGCGACGAGGTGCATCAGACCGAGCAGCGGAAGGATCACCAGGAACCCACCCGACAGGTAGCGGCCGCGTCGCTCCGGGGCGGCCGGCCGTCGCATCAGGACCACTGCCAGCGCGAGGAGACCGACCGGCACGAGCACGGCCGCCGACCCGATGACCGCGCGGATGAGGGCCTCGATGAAGGCGCCCACCGGACCCGCCGCACCGAACCACACACTGGCGCCGACGAGCAGACCGAAGGCGAGGAGACCGAGTGCTGTCCCGTCCCGCCGATGGCTGTGACCGCCGGGCCGGGGTCGACCGTTGCCGTCGGACCCGTCGTCGAACTCCTCGAAGTCCGGGTCGGTGTCGTCGATGTCGTCGAACTCTCCGACGACTTCGGTGCGCGGTCCGCGGCCGACGCCCGAGCCCGCCCGGGCGGCGCTGCCGACGCCCCGCGCGAACAACGACCATCCGGCACCGATGCCCTTGCCCACCGCGGACGCCCCTGCCGCGGCGACGGAACGACGATGCAGGTCCACCGACTCCGCTGGTGCAGCGGACCGGGAACTCTTCCGCGATGCCCCGGCCTTCGACCTCGTCGAGGCACCGGCGCCCGTCTGACGACGCGAACCACCGCTCTTCGAACCGCCGCTCTTCGAACCGTCACCCGTCGAGCGGCGAGCGGCGGTCGAACTCCCTCGAGCCGAACTCGCCCGCCCCGAACCACCGCGAGCGGATCCACCGCGCGTGGAACCAGCAGCGCCGCGCGCGGAGGACGCGCGTGTACCCGTGCTTGCTTTCGAAGCCATACCGACAGACTAGTGGGCAGCGGTCACATCAGTCACACGGGCAACACAGACAACGAATGCGTGTCGAAGTTGTGATCGCTCAGAGGCCGCGCGAACTCTCGCGGACGCCCGTGATCGCGGCGGCGTCACCGGCGAATGTGACGTCGACCGGTGTACGGCCGAACGCGAACAGCACCAGCTCACCGACACGACCGGTCACGATGACGTCGTCACCCGATCCCGCCGTCACCAGATCCTCGCCGTCCGGGGTGCGCAGGGTCACGCGGGCCGGGACCTTCTTGAGCGTCATCCGGCCCATCGACTTGGCCGGCGTGCGCAACTCCGCCTCGAGTTCGGGGGCCAGCGACCGGGGCGTCCACGGCCCGTCGGGGTCGGCGCCGCCACGCAGGACGTCTTCGTGGTGGACGAACATCTCGGCCAGGTTGGCGAATCGGTCGACCAGCTTGAACGGCGAGTAGACCGGCGGCCCCGAGGCGAGCAACGCCAGTTGGGCATCCCAGTCCTTCGACGTCGCCTGGGCCCGCACCTTCTCGGTGTGGCCGGCGAAAGCCGGGATGAGGATGCCCGGCCCGGTGTCCGGGCGTCGTTCCCGGACCACGAGATGCGCCAACAGATCGCGGGTGGTCCAGCCCTCACACAAGGTGGGCGCGTCGGGGCCCACCTTTCGAAGGGTCTCGACGAGGGCTGCTCTTTCCTTCTGCGCTCCGGTCACACGACCACGGTAGCGACAACGCCGTGGTCTCGTTCCTCGACGCCGGTCAGTCCCCGACCGCGATGACCGTCGGCACGATCATCGGACGGCGACGATAGGCGGTCGACACCCAGCGCCCGACCGCACGGCGAATCCCCTGGGCGATCCGGTGCGTGTCGGAGACACCCTCGGCCGCCAGCGAATCCAGCGTCTGGTTGACGATGTCCGCCGCCTCCTTGAGCGCGTCCGGGTCGTCGGAGAAACCGCGTCCGGAGACCTCGGGTGTGCTCACCGCACGGCCCGTCGTCACGTCCACGGCGACGGTGATGGCGATGAAGCCACCCTCCCCCAGCACGAGCCGTTCGGAGAGCGTCGACTCCCCCACGTCGCCGACCGAGAGGCCGTCGACGTAGACGTGCCCGACCGGAACCCGTCCGACGATGTCGGCGCGACCGTCGACGAGGTCGACCACCACGCCGTCCTCGGCGAGGACGACCCGGTCCTCGGGCACACCGGTCGCTACCGCGAGCGCGGCGTTGGCGCGCAGGTGCCGCCATTCGCCGTGCACGGGCATCGCATTCGAGGGGCGCACCGCGTTGTAGAGGTAGAGCAGCTCACCGGCCGAGGCGTGGCCCGAGACATGGACCTTCGCACTCTGCTGGGTGATGACGGTCGCGCCGCGCTTGGCCAGCCCGTTGACGACGGCGAACACCGAGTTCTCGTTGCCGGGGATGAGCGAGGACGCCAGCACGACGAGGTCGTCGGCCCGGATGTTGATCTGCCGGTGCTCTCCGCGCGCCATCCGGGAGAGCGCGGACAGCGGCTCGCCCTGCGAGCCGGTGGAGATCAGCACGACGCGGTGGTCGGGCAGGGTTGCCGCGGTGTCGAGATCGACGACGACGCCGTCGGGTACCGAGAGGTAGCCGAGATCCTGCGCGATCTGCATGTTGCGCACCATCGAACGGCCGACGAAGGTGACCCGCCGATTGTGGGTGTGCGCCACGTCGATGATCTGCTGGATGCGATGGACGTGGCTCGCGAACGACGCCACGATGACCCTCTGTGTGGCCTTGCCGATGACCTGGTCGAGCACCCCGCCGATCTGACGTTCCGGGGTCACGAAACCGGGCACCTCGGCGTTGGTCGAGTCCACCAGGAACAGGTCGACGCCCTCATCGCCGAGGCGGCTGAACCCGGCGAGGTCGGTGAGCCGGCCGTCGAGGGGCAGCTGGTCGAGCTTGATGTCGCCGGTGTGCAGCACGACGCCGGCGGGGGTCCGGATCGCGACGGCCAGGGCGTCCGGGATCGAGTGGTTGACGGCGAAGTACTCGCACTCGAACGGGCCGTGCGAGGTCTTCTGACCTTCGACGACCTCGACGAGCTTGGGTCGCAGGCGATGCTCGCGACACTTGGCCTCGACCAGGGCGAGCGTGAACTTCGCGCCGATCACCGGGATGTCGCTGCGTAGCCGGAGCAGGAACGGCAGAGCGCCGATGTGGTCCTCGTGGCCGTGGGTCAGGATCACCGCGTCGACGTCGTCCATGCGGTCTTCGATGTAGCGGAAGTCCGGCAGGATCAGGTCGACGCCCGGCTGGGCGTCCTCGGGGAAGAGCACACCGCAGTCGACGATCAGCAGACGGCCGTTGTATTCGAAGACGGTCATGTTGCGGCCGATCTCGCCGATCCCGCCGAGCGCCACCACGCGCAGACCACCCTTGGGCAGTCGGCGGGGTGTGCCCAGTCGGTCGACAGGGGCCGGGGTTGCCGGTTCGGGCCGGCGGCCGCCGCGGGCGTCGCCGCGCTCGTGGCGGGGGCGACGGGTGTTCGACGCGGGACTCGCCGGACGCTTGGCCGCGTGCTTCGGCGAGTTCGCGTCGGACTTCGGTTCCGATGATCCGGTCCGCTCGGCTCGCGCGCGCCGGGGTTGCCGTGCCTTCGAGGTCACCTCGACGGGCTCGGCGGACGGGGTGGGCTCGGCGGGCGGGGTCGGCTCGGCGGGGGGCGGACTCGGCGGGCCGGCCTTGCGGGCGGCAGCCCGGCGTCGGGTCCGGGGGCGGACGGTGCCGGCGGTGTCGTTGCCGGTGGTGTCGTTGTCGGTCATCAGATCAGCACACCCGCCGCGCGCAGATCCACGATCAGTTCCTCGATCTGCGCCGGGTTCGCGGGCACCTGCGGCAGGCGCGGGTCGCCGACCTCCAGCCCGAGGATGCGCAGTGCCGCCTTCACCATCGTGACCCCGCCGAGGCGCCCCATGGCGTTGACCAGCGGCAGCATCGAGGTGTTGATCGCGCGGGCGGTCGGCAGATCGCCCTTCTCGACAGCGATCTGCATGTCGCGCAGGCGATCCGGGACGAGGTGGCCGATAACGCTGACATAACCGGTCGCGCCGATCGACAGCCACGGCAGGTTGAGTGCGTCCTCGCCGGACAGGTACTCCAGGCTGGTGCTGGCGATCAGGCCGGCCGCCGAGTGCAGGTCGCCCTTGGCGTCCTTCACCCCGCGGATGTTGGGGTGTTCGGCCAGGGCGAGCATCGTCTCGTTCATGATCGGGACCACCGATCGCGGCGGGATGTCGTAGAGCAGCACCGGCAGCGCGGTGGCGTCGGCGACGGTCCGAAAGTGCGCGAGGAGCCCGGCCTGCGGCGGCTTCGAGTAGTACGGGGTCACCACGAGGAGCGCGTGCGCACCGATCTTCTCGGACTCGATCGCGAACCGGACGCTCTCGGCGGTGTCGTAACTGCCTGCGCCCTGGGTGATCCGGGCCCGGTCGCCCACCGCGTCGAGGACCACCCGCAGCAACTCGAGCTTCTCCGGCACGGTGGTGGTCGGCGATTCACCGGTGGTGCCGGACACGACCAGCCCGTCACATCCCTTGGCGACCAGATGGTCGGCGAGGACGGCGGCCTTGTCCAGATCGAGGCTTCCGTCCGGGCGGAAGGGGGTGACCATCGCAACCACGTTCGTCCCGAAGGGATGCTCGTGCAGCGGTTCCTGGACTGCGTTCATGGTGCTCAAGGCTACCGCCTCCCTGTTGGTGACGATCCTCACCCTTCCAGCACGAATGGTGAGGTGGCGACCTCGGTCCCGTCGGCCAGGGTGCCGATCTCGAAATCGCCGAACACGGTGGGCGCCACCCGCATCAACTGGCGTAGACACTCCACCGCGAGCTGGCGGATCTCGACGTCGGCGTGCTCGGTGGCGCGCATGCCGACGAAGTGCCGCCAGGCGCGATGGTTGCCGGTGACGACGATCTTTGTCTCGGTGGCGTTCGGCAGTACGGAGCGAGCGGCCTGACGTGCCTGTTTCCGACGCAGGATGGCGTTGGGGACGTCGGCGAACTTCGCCTCCAGCGCCGCGAGGAGCTCGGTGTAGGCCGCCCGGCTCGCGTCGGTCGCCGCGGTGAAGAGGTCCTCGAGCTCCGGGTCGCCCACGATCGCCGGCGGCGCCACGACGTTGGAGTCGTGCTCGGGCACGAACCGCTGGGACAGTTGCGAGTACGAGAAGTGGCGGTGCCGGATCAGTTCGTGGGTGCACGAGCGGGAGATGCCGCTGATGTAGAACGTCACCGATGCGTGTTCGAGCAGCGACAGGTGCCCGACCTCGAGGATGTGCCGCAGGTAGCCGGCATTGGTGGCGGTACGCGGGTTCGGCTTGTCCCAGCTCTGGTAGCACGCCCGGCCGGCGAACTCGACCAACGCCTCACCGCCCTCGGCGTCGGTGCTCCACGGCACGTCTCCCGGCGGGGTGAACTGGGTCATCGCCACCATCTGCACCTTCAGCGGCACCAATTCGGACACGCATGTCTCCTGTCGTCCGTCGCGGCCACACGTCCGCGTGCCGCGCGGTATCCGATTCTCCCCCACCACGTGAGTACCGCACCGTCGGGCTCCGCCCGCGGTAGAGTCCCTGCAGGCGTGGGCGAGTACCCGGGGGTGGATGCGATGACGACGCGACGCGACTTCCTGCGCACGGGTGCGGTCGTGACCGGTGCGGCGCTCGCCTCCCCCGCCGTCGTCGCCCAGGGCGCGCCGCGGTCGCCCGGGCCCCCGTCGGCGGCAGTGTTCCGCCACGGCGTCGCGTCCGGCGACCCGCTCCCCGACGCCGTCGTCCTCTGGACCCGCATCACCCCGACCCCGGCTGCGACACCCGGTTCCGGCCTGGGGCCGCAGAGCCTCGTCCGCTGGGAGATCGCCCGGGACCCCGGCTTCGGCGCCGTCGTGGCCGCGGGCGAGGTGCGGACGTCCGCCGACTCCGACCATACGGTGAAGATCGACGCGTCGGGTCTGGCGCCGCGCACCTGGTACCACTACCGCTTCACGGTGCTGTCCGGACCCGCCACCGGCGCGGTGTCGCCCGTCGGTCGCACGTGCACCGCCCCCGCAACGGGTGCCGACGTCGCGAAGATCCGTTTCGGCGTCGTGTCGTGTGCCAACTGGGAGGCCGGATACTTCGCCGCCTACCGGCATCTGGCCGCGCAGCCGGCACTCGACGCGGTGGTCCACCTGGGCGACTATTTCTACGAGTACGAGACCGGGCGATACACCGGCAAGACCGGAACCGTCCGGCCGCACGACCCCCGCCACGAGATCGTCACCCTGCGCGACTACCGGACACGCCACGCGCAGTACAAGACCGACCCCGACCTCGCCCGGCTGCACCGGAACCTGCCGTTTATCTGCATCTGGGACGACCACGAGTCGTCGAACGACTCGTGGTCGGGCGGGGCGGAGAACCATCAGGCGGGCGAGGGCTCCTGGGCCGCACGGCGCACCGCCGCGCTGCGCGCGTACGCCGAGTGGATGCCGATCCGCCCCGCCGTCGACACCGCGGGCCGGCACCTGTTCCGCAGGCTCCGCTTCGGCCGTCTGCTCGAGTTGTCCATGCTGGATCTGCGCTCCTACCGCGACCTGCAGGTCAGCGCCCGGTCGGCGGCCATCGACGATCCCGCCCGCTCGATCCTCGGCCGGGCACAGATGTCGTGGCTGACCAATGGACTCACGTCGTCGGAGACCCGCTGGAAGATCGTCGGCAACCCGGTGATGATCGCCCCGGTGCTGATCCCCCCGCTGGATCCGCAGACAACCGGCGCGGTCACCGCACTGCTCGGCATCCCGCGCGAGGGCATCCCGTACAACGCCGACCAGTGGGACGGTTACGCCGCCGATCGTCGACGTCTCCTCGAATCGCTGCGCCGCAATCGCGTCGACAACGTCGTCTTCATCACCGGTGACATCCACTCGTCGTGGGCGTGCGACATCCCGGCCGACCCGGCGAACTATCCCGGCGGCGGGAGTGTCGCAACGGAATTGGTCGGCACCTCGATCACGTCGACCAACATCGACGACATGCTGAACGTGCCCGCCAACACCGCCGGGGTCGCGGTGTCCTCGGCCTTCGCGGCCACGAACCACCACGTGCGCTGGAGCGAGTTCGACGCGCACGGGTATTCGGTCCTGACCGTGACGCCGGCGGCGACGCAGATGGACTGGTACTTCGTGCACGACAAGACGAATCCGCGCTCCGGCCAGTATTACGCGAAGTCCTACCGGGTCGCGAACGGCACCCAGCGGGTCGTCCCGGCGGGTGGGCCGGTCGACTAGCTGCCCGTCTCAACCTGATCCAGCAGCGCCGACAACTTCGCGTGGGTGTCGGGCCAGCCGTGGACGGCGATCGAGGTGATCCCGAGGGCCTTGACCGGATAGTCGTTGCCGCCCTCGTCGAGCCGGTCGCCGAAGAACAGGATGTCGCTGGTGCTGAGGCCGAGGATGTCCATCAACTTCAGTGCGCCGTAAGCCTTGTCGATGCCCTTCTTGGTGACGTCCACCGACGTCGAACCGCCGCTGCGCACCTCGAGGTCGGGAAGTCGCTCGGCGGCGTAGGCCCGCAGGGACTCCTTCTTCGCTCCGTCGGGGTCCCAGGCCGCCTTCGCGTCGACGGGCGCCTTCTGCCCCAGCGCGCTGAAGGTGATCTGGCTGCCGCGGTCCTCGAGGATGTCACCCCACGTCTCGCTCTCCCACAGGCCGAGCTCTTTCGCGCCGGCCTCCAGCACGTCGAGCGTGCGCTGCTTCTCGTCGTCGGTGAGGAACTCCGCGTAGACCGTCTCCCAGTCGTTCCCGGACCACCGCACGTACTGCGTTCCGCACGTCGGCATGAGGTGGAGGTTGGCGACGCTGTCGAAGTTGCCGAGCCGCGCGAGAACCTGCTTCTCGAACTGGGTGAAGTTGCCGCCGGAGATGATGCAGCCCAGGCTCACGTCGAGCATCCGACGCAGCAGATCGACCATCTGGTCGTCGAGCGGGCTCTTCGACGGGGCCAGGGTGTCGTCGAGATCGAACATCACCAATCGGTAGTCGTTACCCTCATACGACACGGTCATCGCTTCGTCTCCCATCGCTGTCGTGAACTTTCGATCCTCAGCATTGCATCACCCGGTGTGGGTCACGCGCCGTGCAGCACCCGTTGCAGGTCGGGCGCCAGGTCGCCGCGTCCGGACACGACGACATCGTCGAGGTCTTGCCAGCCGGCGAAGCTCCGCAGATCCGCGGACAGCCGTTCGGCGACGAGGCCTCGGGAACGACCCGGCTCGCAGTAGGCCCCGAGCACCTGCAGGGTGCGGTTCTTGCGGTCGGCCTTCAGGTCCACGCGCGCGGCGATGTCGGTGCCCAGCAGATACGGCAGCACGTAATAGCCGTGCACGCGTTTGTGTTCGGGCACATAGATCTCGATGCGGTAGTGGAAGTCGAAGAGTCGTTCGGCGCGGGGGCGGAAGAACACGAGCGGGTCGAACGGCGACAGGATCGCCGAGGCGTCGACGCGCCGCGGGATCACCGCGCCGGCGGCCAGGTAGGCCGGGTCGCGCCAGCCGTCCACGAAGATCTCCTGCAGCACACCGTCCTCGACGAGTTCGGCGACCGCAGGCCGCGCGTCGGCCGGCCGGAGCCGGTAGTAGTCGGCCAGATCGGCCACGGTGGCGACACCGAGCGCCTGGGCGGCACGGCTGACGAGTTCACGGTGCGCCTGCCCACGGTCGGGTCGCAGCGCGACGATGTCCGCGCCGACGATCCGTTCGGTGAGGTCGTAGTGCCGCACGAAGTTCCCGTTGCGGACCGCCGACAGGTCACCAGCCGCGAACATGGCCTCGCACAGGTGCTTCACCTCACCGCGCTGCCACCAGCTCCCGGCTGCACCGGGTTCACGTTCGATGCCCAGTTCCGCTTCGATGGCACGGGGCGTGGTCGCGCCGACCGCCTCGATCACTGCCCGGACGTCGCCGACCAGAGAACGGTTGCGACGGAGCACGTCTCGCGTGTGCCGATACCGACCGTCGGCGAAGTCGTCCATCCGCCATCGGAAGAGGGGCCAGTCGGGCACCGGGATCAGCGCGGCTTCGTGGGCCCAGTACTCGACGAGCAGCCGCCGACCACGCCCGGGCTGCCACGCGGCGCGGTGCAACAGGTCGGGATCGTAGGCACCCAGGCGAGAGAACAGCGGCATGAAGTGCGCACGCGCGGCGATGTTCACCGAGTCCATCTGCAGCAGCCGCGTTCGGCCGACGACGCGCTTCAGGTGTGCCATGGTGGGCGCGGCGGCGGGCCGGCGGTCGGTGAAACCCTGTGCGGCGAGCGCGATTCGACGCGCCTGCGCGATCGAGAGACGATCCGGCGCCATCAGTCCTGCCGAGCGCGCCGATAGTCGACGAAGCGATACCCGATGCCGCTCGTCGAGGTCTGCCACTCACCGCGATGTGCCACCGCCCACTCGTCGGTGATCTCCGGGGCGAACGCGTCGGCGCCGTCGACCTCGACGTCGATCTCCGTGACACACAGTTCGGTGGCGAATTCCATTGCCAAGCGGTAGATCTCGCCGCCGCCGATGATTCCGACCCGTTCGCCACCGGCCAGCTCGAGCGCCTCGGCGACCGATCCCGCGACCGACGCGCCGTCGGCCGACCAGCTCGCGTCGCGGGTGACGACCACATTGGCGCGACCGGGCAGCGGCCGAAATCGCGGCGGCAGCGAAGCCCATGTCTTACGGCCCATGACAACCGGGTGCCCGACCGTCAGTTCCTTGAACCGCGCCACATCTTCGGGGACCCGCCACGGGATCGTGTTGTCCCGGCCGATCGCCCCGCCGCGTCCCTGCGCCCAGACCAGGCGCACCTCACGCGAGCCCTCCCCCGCGAGGTCGGACGTCACACCGCCACCGGGGCTTTGATCCCGGGATGGGACCGGTAGTCGACGATGGCGATGTCGTCGTACTCGTAGTCGAAGATCGAATCCCGCTTGCGCAGTTCGAGTTTCGGGTACGGGTACGGGTCGCGAGACAGTTGCAACGTCACCTGCTCGACGTGGTTGTCGTAGATGTGGCAGTCGCCGCCGGTCCACACGAACTCGCCGACCTCGAGGCCCGCCTGCTGGGCCATCATGTGCGTCAGCAGCGCATACGACGCGATGTTGAACGGTACTCCCAGGAACAGGTCGGCGCTGCGCTGGTACAGCTGGCACGACAGTTTGCCGTCGGCGACATAGAACTGAAAGAACGCGTGGCAGGGCGGCAGTGCCATCTGCGGGATCTCCCCCACGTTCCATGCGGACACGATGTTCCGGCGCGAATCGGGGTTGGTCTTGAGCAGGTCGAGGGCGGCCGCGATCTGGTCGATGTGCTCGCCGGACGGCGTCGGCCAGCTCCGCCATTGCACGCCGTAGACGGGTCCGAGTTCACCGTTCTCGTCGGCCCACTCGTCCCAGATGCTCACCCCGCGCTCCTGCAGCCACCGCACATTTGAGTCGCCGCGCAGGAACCACAGCAACTCGTAGACGATCGACTTCAGATGCACCTTCTTGGTGGTGATCAGTGGGAAACCCTCGGCGAGGTCGTAGCGCAATTGCCTGCCGAAGAGGCTGCGCGTCCCGGTCCCGGTGCGGTCGGCCTTCGGCGTCCCTGTCTCCATGACGAGGCTCAGCAGGTCCTCGTACGGAGTCGGGATGGTCCCGGTCGATGACATGTCGCGGATGGCCGTGCTCACGGGTGCCAGTCTAGGCAAAGCAGTAGTCGCACCGCCGGGCGCACGACACGGCCCTGACTCGGCCTGTGACGGCTGTGACACGTGTGATCCGAGCGGTAGGCTCCTCCCGTGGCCACCCGCAGCACCACCCGCGCCAATCGGTACGCGAAGCGTCGTCGCAAGCGTGTCGCCGCCCGCGACAACGACCTCACCGACGCCCAGTGGCTCGCGCTGCAGGAGGCCTGGGGTGGGTGCGCGTATTGCGGCGCGGTGGGCGTCGCCCTCCAGCGCGACTGCATGCTGGCCATCTCCCGCGGCGGCCGGTACACCGTCGCCAACGTCGTGCCGTGCTGCGGTTCGTGCAATGCGAGCAAGTGCAACTCCGAGGTCACGACGTGGATGCGGCGGAAGAAGCTGGACGAGAAGGCGTTCCTGGTCCGGCAATTCGAGGTGAGCCGCGCGCTCGCCGCCGCCGTCGACCCGGCCGCCGGCCAGGACGAGTGATCAGCCGGCCCGCGCCGCGCGTCGTACTCGCCCGGGCGAGGACCCGTTGACCCGCTTGAACGCCCGGCTGAACGCCGCCTCGGACGAGTAGCCGAGTCCGCCCGCCACCGACGCGACAGACGCGTTCGGGTCACGAAGACGATCCGCCGCCACACACATCCGCCACCGGGTGACGTACTGCATTGCCGGCTCGCCGACGACGGCGGTGAACCGGGCTGCGAACGTCGACCGCGACATCGCGCATTCACGGGCCAGTCGTTCGACGCTCCACTCCGCCGCTGGATCGCGATGGACCGCGGCGACCGCACGCCCGAGTTGCGGATCGGCGAGAGCCCCGAGCCAGCCGGTGCGGGTGCCCTCCGCGTCCTGCAACCACGATCGGATCGCGTGGATGACGATGATGTCGGACAACCGGGTGATGACCGCCTCCCCACCGGGTCGGAGTTCGCCGGCCTCGTCGATCACGATGCGCATGAGGTCGCGCAGCCACGAGCTGCTTGCACCCGCACGGGGATCAGCGGCGCGGATGGCGAGGATCGGCGGCAGCATCGACGTCAGCGACCGTGCCGAGGGATGGTCGAAACGGACGACGGCACAGATCAGGACCGAGCGTTCGGGCCCGTCGCCGCCATGTCGCAGGATGGCATACCGATCGCTCAGGTAGTCGTGCGGCAGATCCGTGACGACCGGGGCGAACATCGCCTCGCCGTCGCCGCGGACGACGTGCGATCGGCCGTGCGGCACGACGACGAGATCTCCCGGCGCGAATCGCAGCGACTCACCGTCCGGCGCGGACAACCGCAGCGACCCCGACACGACGAGGTGCACGCACAGACAGTCCTCCCAGACCGGCATGGTCAGCGCCCAGGGCTCGGTGAGCTCCGACCGGCAGTAGAAGGCACCGTTCAACCGGAAGAAGTGCAGGGCCTCCCCGAGGGGGTCGGGGCTGTGGAACGGGTCCGGGTGACTGCCGTCGGGTCTGCGCACCCGTCCATGATCGGTCATCGTGATCCGATC
This sequence comes from Gordonia hongkongensis, assembly GCF_023078355.1. Lineage (NCBI taxonomy): Bacteria > Bacillati > Actinomycetota > Actinomycetes > Mycobacteriales > Gordoniaceae > Gordonia > Gordonia hongkongensis. The sequence goes on along the minus strand of NZ_CP095552.1, from coordinate 2,347,564 downwards.
GTCTGCCGTTTCGGACGATTGAGCATGCATTGCGGACTGTGAGCGCTGTTTCGTCCGGCAACCTCGCTCCACTCTGGACATACGACATCGAACGATTCAGGAGGTCCTCATGTACACAGTTCTCGGGGCAACAGGCACCGTCGGCGCACAGGTCACCACCGGCCTGCTCGACGCCGGACACCGGGTTCGGGCGGTCGGGCGTTCTTCTGAGCGGCTCGACGCCCTCGCTCGGCTCGGTGCCGACACCGCGGTAGCCGACACCACCGATTCGTCCGCGCTCGCCACCGCCATGCGCGACTCGGACGCGGTGTTCGTGATGCAACCCGTGGATCACACCGCCGCCGACCACCTCACCTCGCAGCGGACGATGACCGACGCGATCGTCCGCGCCCTCCGCGAGTCCGGTGTGCCGCGTGTGGTCGCGCTCAGCAGCGTCGGCGCCGAGATCAGCTCCGGCACCGGATTTCTGGCCGGTCTGCACATCCTGGAGCAGCGGCTGGCGGAGTTGTCCGGCGTCGAGGTGCTCGCTCTGCGTGCCGGCTGGTTCTACGACAACGCCCGCTCCTACCTCCCGCTCATGCAGAATGCGGGCATCGTCGCGGACTCGCTGGATCCGCATGTCGCCGTTCCGATGGTCGCCACGCGGGACATCGCCGCGGCAGCGGTGGATGCGCTGACCGGAACAGGCTGGGGCGGTGGACATCTGAGCCGGGAGATCCTGGGTCCGGTGAACGTCGACCAGGCCACCGTGACGGCCGCGTTGGGACGTGCCTTCGGCCTTCCGAAGCTGCGGTATGAGCGCTTGTCCGACGACGACATGGTCGCGACGCTCGTCGACGAGGCCGGATTCAGTCCCGATGTCGCAGGCCATCATGTGGGCATGACACGGGCCATCAACGACGGCCGGGTCGTCGGCCGACGTCCGGGGACCACGGTGCTCACCGGGCCGACGACCATCGCCGACTACGTCACCGGCCTGGCGGCAGCCGCGATGGCGACGACCTCGAGTCCCACCGATCAGCTGTCCCGCTGATAGACATCCGGGATGCCGTCGTGATCGTCGTCCCGGGACTCGTCTTCGGCGACCCGGCGATAGTGGCGGTTGCGCATCCGCAAGATGACCGCCGCGGCCGAGGCGGCCGTCAGCGAACCGACCAGGACACCGATCTTGACGTACTCCGCGCGGTCGGATTCCGGGTCGTACGCGAGGTCGCCGATGAGCAGCGAGACCGTGAAGCCGATGCCGGCGAGCATGGCCACACCGGTCACGTCGATCCATCGGATGCTGGCGTCGAGGGTGGCGCGCGTGAACCGGGCGAGAAGTGCGGTGGTGCCGACGATGCCCACCGTCTTGCCGACCACCAGACCGAAGATGATGCCCAGCGCAACGGGATTCGTGAGCGCCTCGCGGAGGCCGCTGAGACCACCGATGGTGACGCCGGCGGCAAAGAAGGCGAACACCGGGATGGCGAAGCCGGCCGAGATGGGCCGGATTCGGTGTTCGAAGTGTTCTGCCAGGCAATGCCGGGTGTCCGTCTCGTCGCCCCCGGCCCGACGGAGCACTGGGACCGTGAAGCCGAGGACGACGCCGGCGACGGTGGCGTGGACCCCGGACTCGTGGACGAATGTCCACGTGAGGGCCGCCAATGGGAGCAGGAGCCACCACGAGGTGACCCGCCGCTGCACGAGAAAGGCGAACGCCGCGAGTGGGATCAGGGCCAGGGCCAGCGCTGCGCCGTTGATGGAGTCGGTGTAGAAGACCGCGATCACGGTGATGGCCAGCAGGTCGTCCACGACGGCCAGGGTGAGCAGGAAGGTACGCAGTGCGGCGGGCAGATGCGTCGAGATCACGGCCAGCACCGCGACCGCGAACGCGATGTCGGTGGCGGTGGGAATGGCCCAGCCCTGCACGGCTCGATCCCCCGCCCGCATGGTGACCGCAACGAAGATGAGTGCGGGAACAGCCATTCCACCGACCGCCGCGGCAATGGGCAGCGCGGCCCGCGCGGGGTCGCGGAGGTCGCCGGCGACGAACTCGCGCTTCAGCTCCAGACCGACGACGAAGAAGAAGATGGCAAGGAGACCGTCGGCAGCCCAGGTCGCGAGGGACAGGTCGAGGTGCAGACCGAGCGCGTCGGACCCCACATGGATGTCGCCGAGGCCGAAGTAGGCGGCCGACCACGGCGAGTTGGCCCATACAAGGGCTACGACCGCGGCGACGAGCAGCAGCATGCCGCCGATGGTTTCGCGCCGGAAGATGTCGGCGATGCGGGAAGCTTCGGGCCAAGAGCCGCGCGAGAAGAGCGTCGGGGTGGCCCGACGTGAGTCGGTGTCAGTCATGGTGCGTACGGAGTCCTTCGTCGGGTGGGCTACGTACGCGTCGTGGCCGCCCCATCGTGCGGGGCTCACCGTCAACGCGCAGCCGACCAGACTTCCCGGCACACCGCGTGTCAGTCTAACAGCTAGGCGCCTACGCGGCCCTGTGCACGGCGGGCTCTAGGTGAGTTGTGTTGCGCTGCTTCCATTCCCACACCGCGAAGAGCACCTCGGTGGTGTATCCCAGGTCCATTCGACCACCGCCGACCGGCACCGTCGCATCTACGCCGATCCGTTGATCGGGTCGCCACCCGCCCGGTTTCGACGTAGGTGGCGCCGCCTCGATCTCAGTGCCGTCCGGGCGATGAAACGTGAACCGCTGCAACCCATGCGCGGTGATCGCAAACTCGCCCCGATGCAACGACCGATGACACGACCCACACAACAAGATCAGATTGTCCGGATCCGTCCGCCCACCCGCCGACCAGAACACCACATGATGGGCATGCAGATGACGCGTCCGACCACACCCCGGCACCTGACAACACCGATCCCGCACGAACAACGCCCGCACCAACGCCTTGTTCGGCGCCCGCTTCCGACGACCCACCCCCAACAACGCCAACTTCCCCGGCTGACCGGGAACCCGGCGGCTCACCACCTCCCGCGTCGACGCCCCACACCGGGCCTCGTCCACCTCAGCCTCCGACAACCCGGGTCCATCATCGAGATGAGCCGACTCCACCCCCTCACCCGCATGGATCAGGATCTCCGCACCCGGAGCAAGATCAGGCATCGAAATCCCGTCATGCACCATGTCGGCCATCGCCACCACCGCCGGCGCCACATTCGACGGCACCTGCCGCCACAGATCCCGACGCCGAGACGGAACCACCTCCGAATCCTCTGATTCTGAACCGGATTCAGTGTTCCGCGGAACACGCTCGACCGACGGCAGATCCGGGTCATCACACGTCCGGGTGCGTTCATATTCCGCCCGCACCGTCCCAGCAAGGAACCGCGCCCCATCCAACGGACTCAACCGCAGCGACACCGACAACGACCCGTCATCGTTCCACTTCCACCGGCCGGTCGACTCCACCGGTGGCCGGCTGTTCTCCTCGACGCCACGGTTGCGGTCGATCTGGGCCATCGCCCGCACCGCCCGATCCAACTGACTCGCCGTGCACGACAACGCCAGATTCACCAACTCCGCCTCACGCTCCGGTGTAGCCACCCGTGTCAACGCGCGGACCTTCGAATACGACAACCGACCTTCGCGAAACGCCGTGCGGATCACCGGCAATTCTCGTATCGCCTTGGCGACCCTCAACTGCTCATGCGCCGTTCGCGGTGCAATGCCGGCCTTCCACGACAACCAGTGCGCCAGCGAATGAATCCCCGGCCCCCGCCACGACTCCCGCCCATCCAGTTCTGCCACCAGTTCCAGGAAGTCCGCTGTCAGAGCCGTGATCTGAGCCGCATACCCCAGCACCCGAGCCTCGAGCACCTCATCCGACAGCGACTCAGGATCCGCACCATCGAACATCGACGACGCATCTCCACCGCAACGAAAAGCACTGACCCCCAACGCAACCCCCTGAACCGAGCGAGAAGTACAGGAACAAGGTATCGCCAGGCACCGACAATTCCTCGAGCCTCAACCCGAGGTCACGAGTGTTCCGCGGAACACTCGTTCATCCCTCCATCAACCCCGCTGCCACCGTCGCACCCAACTCCCAGCACGCTTCGCGGTCGTCCTTGCCCGGGGCGCCCGAGACGATGACGTACTCGGCGGCCTTGGTCCAGCCGAGGCCGGAGGTGATCGAATCGACCGCTCGCACAGCCCCTTCGGTGCCCTGGTTGCCGTGCAGGTACAGCCCGAACGGCCGACCCTGAGTCGAGTCGAGGATCTGGTAGTAGCTCACGTCGAACGCGTGTTTCAGTGCGCCGCTGATGTATCCGAGGTTGGCGGGCGTGCCGAGGAGGTAACCGTCGGCGTCGAGGAAGTCGGAGGCGGTGACGGCGAGCGCCGCGCGTCGGATCACCTCGACGCCTTCGATCTCGGGGTCGGTCGCACCGGACACGACTGCCTCGAACATCTCCTGGCATGCCGGTGACGGGGTGTGGTGGACGATGAGCAGCCGGCTCATCGGACTACTGCTCCCGACCGTGGTACTGGGCGACAGCCCGTTTCATCATCGAGCGGGCACGGGTGCGGTCGCCGGCGTAGTCGTAGGCACGGGCGATGCGGTAGGTGTTGCGCCAGTCGCTCGGGTCGGCCTCCCACTCGGCCTTCACCTGGGCGAAGAGTTCGTCGGCCGCGTCGCGCTCCATCCGGCCCGATGCGCGGTGCGGCAGGTTCGAGGTGTCGAGTTCACGTCCCTCGTCGGCCATGATGGCGGCGAGTTTCTGGTGCTCGAGGCCCGCCCGCAGCGTCGCGTAGACCAGCCACGCCCCGATCAGCGGCAGCGCGACCACGCCCAGACCGAGACCGATCCCGGCGGCCGACCCAGAGGCGATCAGCTGGAAGCCACGCCATCCGAGCAGAACGAAGTACACGATGAGCGCCACGACGAGGAATGCGATCATCCAGACGATCGGACGGGAGTCCTTCTTCCGCGGACCGAGTCGGGGTGCGCCGCCCTCGGTGTCGTCGTCGTGGGCTGGTTCGTTCGGCGGGCCGGAGGAGGTCATCGTCAGAGGTCCATCAGTTCTTCGAGCCCGATCGTGAGTCCGGGACGGCCGGCGATGCTCCGCACGCCCAGGAGCACTCCGGGTGCGAACGACGCCCGGTCGAGGGAGTCGTGCCGGATGGTCAGCGTCTCGCCGGCGGTGCCGAGCAGCACCTCCTGATGCGCGACGAGTCCCGCGAGGCGCACCGAGTGGACACGCACGTCGTCGACGACCGCGCCGCGGGCGCCCTCGAGTTCCTCGGTCGTGGCATCGGGGCTCCGGCCGACGCCCGCCTCGGCGCGAGCACGGCCGATCAGCTCCGCGGTCCGATAGGCGGTTCCCGACGGCGCGTCGGCCTTGTGCGGGTGATGCAACTCGATGACCTCGACCGAGTCGTAGTACTTGGCGGCCTGGGCGGCGAAACGCATGGACAGCACTGCGCCGATCGCGAAGTTGGGTGCGATGAGGACGCCGACACCGGGGTTCTCCGACAACCAGCCGCGCACGGTGTCGAGGCGCTCCTCGGTGAATCCGGTGGTCCCGACGACGGCGTGAATCCCGTTGGCGATGAGGAACTTCAGGTTGTCCATCACCACATCGGGATGGGTGAAGTCGACGACGACCTGGGTCTCGGTGTCGGTGAAGAACTCGAGTGAGTCACCTTTGTCGACGCCCACGGTGTAGGTGAGGTCGTCGGCATTCTCGACCGCCGCGACGATCGCCTGCCCGACCTTGCCCTGGCTGCCCAGGACGCCCACCTTGATACCGCTCATGTCCACCTCTTCGTGTCGTGTCCTGCCGGCCGAGTCGCTGCCGGGCCAGTCTAGTGGCGTCCCGCCTCAGAAGATCGGGGCACCGCCGCGGCGGTGTTCGAACACCAGCGACGTCGTGGTGCCTGCGACCTCCGGCCGGCCGTTGAGTCGTTCGACGAACTGGCGCAGCGCCTCGGTGTCGGCGGCGGCGACATGCAGCAGGTAGTCGTCGGTGCCGGCGAGGAAGAACACGTCGATCACCTCGTCGTGGGTGGCGATCTCGCCGACGAAGCGCCGGATCTGACCGCGCGCGTCGGACTGCAGACTGACGGCGACCATGGCACGCAGCGGGCGCCCCAGCGCCGCCGGGTCGACGTCGGCGAAGAAGCCGCGGATGATGCCGAGGTCGACGAGCCGACGCAGTCGGCCGTGGCAGGTCGACGCGGCGATGCCGACGCGCTGCGCCAGTTCGCTGTTCGGCATCCGCGCATCGGACTGCAGCAGGCGGAGCAGCTCCCGGTCCGTCGCGTCGAGTTCACCGGCCCGAACATCCTTCGGTGTGGTGGCCATCGCACCCTCCGTCCTCACACGATCCTCGGCAGACCGAGCTGCACGAGAATATTCTTCCGCACGATTGTGTCATGGCCGATGTTCCTTCACTCTGAAAACAAGTTCATCGAGGAACGTTCAGGAGACCACAACCCGACGGAGTCATCATGCGCATCGGCATCCCCACCGAGATCAAGAATCACGAATACCGCGTGGCCATCACCCCCGCCGGCGTCGCCGAACTCCACCAGCGCGGCCACGACGTGATCGTCCAGGCCGGCGCGGGCGAGGGATCGGCCATTGCCGACAACGACTTCAAGGCCGCCGGTGCACAGATCTTGGGAACCGCCGCCGCGGTCTGGGAGCAGGCCGAACTACTGCTGAAGGTGAAGGAACCGATCGCCTCGGAGTTCGCGCTGATGCGTCGGGATCAGACGCTGTTCACCTACCTGCACCTGGCCGCCGGCAGGGCCTGCACCGACGCGTTGCTGGCGTCGGGCATCACCTCCATCGCCTACGAGATGGTCCGGACCGCCGACGGCGCGCTCCCGTTGCTGGCCCCGATGAGCGAGGTCGCCGGACGCCTCGCACCGCAGGTGGGTGCCTATCACCTGATGCGTTCGGCGGGCGGTCGGGGCGTACTCATGGGCGGCGTGCCGGGAACCGAGCCCGCCGACGTGGTCGTTCTCGGCGGTGGCGTCAGCGGCGTGAACGCGGCGCAGATCGCGCTCGGCATGGGCGCCCAGGTCACCGTCTTCGACATCGACATCGCCAAACTCCGCTCGATCGACGCCCGCTTCGGCGGCCGCGTCCACACCCGGTACAGCACGGCCCTGGCAGTCGAGGAGGCGGTCGTCGGTGCCGACCTCGTCATCGGGGCCGTCCTCGTGCCGGGTGCTAAGGCACCGGTCCTCGTCTCGAACAGCACGGTCGCCCAGATGAAGCCGGGCGCGGTGCTCGTCGACGTCGCGATCGACCAGGGCGGCTGCTTCGAGGACTCTCGACCCACCACCCACGACGACCCGACCTTCGCCGTCCACGACACAGTCTTCTACTGCGTCGCGAACATGCCCGGCAACGTCGCGCGTACGTCGACACAGGCGCTCACCGGTGCGACCCTCCCCTACGTCCTCCGGCTGGCCGATTCGGGACCGGAGCAGGCGTGCGCAGCCGACCCGGCACTCGCCTCGGGACTGAGCACGCGGCACGGTCAACTGTTCACCGCCGAGGTCGGCGCCGCACTCGACCTGGACGTGTCGCCAAACCCCCACGCGCACAACTGATCAGAACGTCAGCGTGGTGGTTCCGCGGCGTCGGCCCCGCCAACCGTAGCGGCGCTCGGTCATCGATCCGTGGCCGTCGTACCCGACGCGCAGCAGGGTCGATGCCCGGGTCCCGTACCCGGGGATGTTGATGAACATCGGCGACAACGCCGCCTCGGCCTGTGGCCCGACGCCGGTGTCGGGCAGACGCGTCGGGTCGGGCCGATCCTGGTCGGCCAGCATGGCGAAGTAGGACTCGTCCGCAGACCCAGCCGACCCGCCGCCGTCTGCCTCGACCAGCCCACTCAACGCCGCCGCACCGTCGACGACCTTCGGCCAGTCGTTGTCCAGGGCACCGTTCGAGAGACCGTGCACACCGTCGGCGACCCGCTCGGCGCGCGGTTCCGGCCAGTTGGTCATCCACCACAGCTCGTCCCGATCGGCGATGAGCAGATTCACCGGATCGTACGCGGCCGCATCGTCGAGGACCCGGTGGGCGTACACCTTCGGGTCGTCGTCGCCGATCAGATAGTCCACGGGAAGTTGTCCGCGCGAACGGATTCCGGCCCGTCGAGCCGGCCCGACACGGACGTTGGTGACCATGGCCACCCGGTCGGGGATCTCGGCCGAGACAGCCATCCACGTACCGCCGGCGACGGCGTCGCGACCGCCGAGGATCGGCAGGTCGTCCCAGTGCGACAGCGCGAAGGTGCGGCGACGGTGTTGCTCGTCCCGATTGGCGGCCACGATCAGCCGCTGAGTGGGGTGTGCGTTCCACGCACAAAGGATCAGGCACATCGGGTTTCAGGTCACCTGCTCGGTTCCGGGGATGAGTCGGCTCATGGTCGACATGCGGCGCTGCACTCCGGCGATCTCGCGCACCGCCTGCCCGAGCAGGCTGCGGTCCAGCGGGGACAACTGCCTGACATCGAACCGATCGCCGGGCGGATCACCGTTGTCGAACTGTGCGACCTGATATCGCAGCCGAACACGCTGCAGCACATCGAAGACCTCGATGAGCGTCGACGCATGATCGGTCGGCAGCATCTCGCTGCCGGACGCCGCGCGCAGACGGCCGCGGGTGTCGACGTCGGTCGAACCCACACTGACCGCGGCCCACCGCGCGATGTTGACGAGCGGTGTCACCGCATGCCCCTTGATGTCGACGATGTTGCCCCGACCGGTCAACACATCCCGCCGAGACCGCAACCGGGCACGCGTCGAGAGGGTTTCGGCCAGCAGCAGATTCATCGTCCGGGGGTCGCGCCGCAACCCGGCGATCATCGCGACCGCAGGCGTCGCCGGCACCGCGTCGCGCCCACGGACAGGCCGGCCGTCGAGCATCAGCGATGTGAAGATCATGCCCTTGCCGGCGAGAGGATCATCGATCCACGCACGCGCCGCCGTCTGCCACTGCGTGTGGGTCCGCGCGAACAGCGGCTTCGACGCGACGGCGCCGTTGTCGTCGACCCGCAGTCCCGCATTCCGCAACACCTCGTCGACCTCACCGAAGGCTGCCCGATAGCGTTCGATCTCGCCGCCGGCCGAATCGTCGAAGGAGACAGCCGAATCCACGTCCGAACTCAGCACCGGCTCCCGACGGGCGTTGCTGCCCAGCGACAACCAGGTGAACGCCGTGGGATCGAGTTCGGGGTGTGCGGTCAGGACGACATCGAGCGCGCGACCGACGACCGCGTCGACGATCATGGACGCCGCGCGCGAGATCTCGTACGGCGGTCGGTCCCGGCGAACCTGATCGGCCACGAACTGCGGCAGCCTGCGCGCGTGCCCCTGCAGCTCCTCGACGTCGATCGAACGTCGGATCTGTTCGCGCAGCGGGATGCCCGCACCGACGGGGTCGGCGACGAAGTCCCCCGCCCCGACGACACCGATCACCTCGCCGTCGGCGCCACGGACGGGGACGATCGCCAGATCGCGGTCGACGAGCTCGGTCAGCACGTCCATCGACGCCGCACCGGCATCGACGACGAACGCCGGTTCCGTGACGATCTCCCCGACCGAGGTTTCGATGCTGCGGCCGGCCGCGACCACCTCGGCCCGGATGTCGCCGTCGGTCAGCACGCCGAAGCGCCGGTCCGGCAGCGGGATCACCACGTAGTCCTGTCCGCGCTCGGTCATCAGCGCGGCCGCCTGGCGGACGGTCATGTCGGCCCGGCCGATCACCGGTGCGGTGCGGAGCAGTTCCGCGACCGTGCTCGCCGCCGAGATCCCGCCGGCGTCCCGACGCCGCGCCACCGTCAGCCGCGGCTTCTCCTCACCGGCCATGTCTGCAGAGTCTAGGCGGGCCCGGGGTCTCCGAAGACCGTCGGCCGGTCGAATGATTCGGGGTCCGGCCGGCACACCGCGAGGCCCGGGTTCGGCTCGAAGGGAGCGTACACCCTCTCGGAGCAAAGGAACCCCGATGATCAAGCCTCACGTCGCCGCCGCGACCGCCCTGCTGGCCGCTCTGGCCGTGGCAATGGGCACGACCGCCCCCGCAGCCGCCATCACGCCCGAATACGCCGACACACTCACCGCCGGCCAGGGCATCCTGATCGGCGACGGCCTGTGTTCCGTCGGCTTCTTCGGGACCAACGCCGACGGTGATCGCCTCGCCGTCACGGCCGGGCACTGCGCCGAGGGCGTCGGCGACGAGGTCACCACCACCGACGGCGAGACAATCGGTGAGGTCGTGGACTGGCAGGACGACGGCGGCACCCCCGACGGGTCGATCACGCTCGCCGATCCCCGCGGTTACACCGTCATCGCGATCGAGGACGACTGGGAGGTGGACCCCGTCTTCGCGACGGCGGCCGACCCCGAGGTCGGCGAACCGGTCGCCAAGACCGGCGAACGCACCGGCACGACCGTCGGCACCGTGACCGCCCTGCTGCATCAGGACGCCGCGCCCGAGCATCGTCTCGTCAACGCCGAACTCGTCGTCCTCGGCGGGGATTCGGGTTCACCGTGGTACCAGGAGACCCGTGGCGGACGGTATGTCCTCGTCGGGATCTCCTCGAGCGGCAACTTCGGCACGCAGAACCCCGACCAGGCGATCTCGACGGCCCAGACCATCGAAGGAATCTACGAGCAGATCGCCGGATCCGGGTCGGCCTGGACCGACGGCTTCGAGATCAGCTTCGACACCGCCGACCGATCCTGACGCCGGCTTCCAGACGACACCGGGGCCCGCCGTCCGCAATGGACGACGGGCCCCGGTGGGTCGTACTCAGATCAGGCGTCGGCCTTCACCGCGTCATCCTTGACCGCGTCGGGGGCGGGTGCGTCGGCCTTGTCGGCGTCGTCATCGACCGGGACGAGGCTGATCTTGCCGCGCTCGTCGATGTCGGCGATCTCGACGCGGAGCTTGGAGCCCACGTTGACCACGTCCTCGACCTTGTTGATGCGCTTGCCCTTGCCGAGCTTCGAGATGTGCACGAGGCCGTCGCGACCCGGGAGCAGCGACACGAAGGCGCCGAACGCGGTGGTCTTGACGACGGTGCCCAGGAAGCGCTCCCCGACCTTGGGCAGCTGCGGGTTGGCGATCGCGTTGATGCGGTCGATCGCCGCCTGCGCGGACGGACCGTCGGCCGCGCCGACGAACACGGTGCCGTCGTCCTCGATGGAGACGTTGGCGCCGGTCTCCTCGGTGATGCCGTTGATCGTCTTGCCCTTCGGGCCGATCAGCTCGCCGATCTTGTCCATCGGGATCTTGATGGTGGTGATCCGCGGCGCGAACGGGCTCATCTCGTCGGGCTCGTCGATGGCCTCGGCCATGACGTCGAGGATGGTCAGTCGGGCGTCCTTGGCCTGACTGAGCGCACCCGCGAGCACCTGCGACGGGATGCCGTCGAGCTTGGTGTCGAGCTGCAGGGCGGTCACGAAGTCCTTGGTGCCCGCGACCTTGAAGTCCATGTCGCCGAAGGCATCCTCGGCGCCGAGGATGTCGGTCAGTGCGACATAACGGGTTTCGCCGTCGACGGTGTCGGAGACGAGGCCCATGGCGATACCGGCGACCGGGGCGCGCAGCGGCACACCGGCATTCAGCAGCGACATGGTCGACGCACAGACCGAGCCCATCGAGGTCGAACCGTTGGAGCTCAGTGCCTCGGACACCTGGCGGATCGCGTACGGGAAGTCCTCGACGCTCGGCAGCACCGGCACCAGGGCACGCTCGGCGAGCGCACCGTGGCCGATCTCGCGACGCTTGGGCGATCCGACGCGACCGGTCTCACCGGTGGAGTACGGCGGGAAGTTGTAGTGGTGCATGTACCGCTTGGACGTCTCGGGTCCGAGCGAGTCGATCTGCTGCGCCATCTTGACCATGTCGAGTGTGGTGACGCCCATGATCTGGGTCTCGCCGCGCTCGAACAACGCACTGCCGTGGGCGCGCGGGATGATCGCGACCTCGGCCGAGAGGGCACGGATGTCGGTGATGCCGCGGCCGTCGATGCGGAAGTGGTCGGTCAGGATGCGCTGCCGGACGAGCTTCTTGGTCAGCGACCGGTAGGCCCCGCCGATCTCCTTCTCGCGGCCCGCGAACTGCTCGCCGAGCTGCTCGAGGACGTCGGCCTTGAGCTCGTCGGTCTTGTCGTCGCGCTCCTGCTTGCCGGCGATCGTCAGGATCTCCGACAGGCGATCGGTGGCGGCGGCCGCCACCGCGTCGTAGGCATCCGACTGGTATGCCGGATACAGCGGGAACTCGGCGGTCTCCTTGGCCGCGGCGGCGGCCAGGGACTTCTGCGCCTCGCAGAGGCGGGCGATGAACGGCTTGGCGGCTTCGAGGCCCTCGGCGACGATCGCCTCGGTCGGTGCCTGCGCGCCGCCGGCGATGAGGTCGATGACGTTGTCGGTGGCCTCGGCCTCGACCATCATGATCGCGACATCGGCGCTGTCACCGGAGCCGGCGACGATGCGGCCCGCGACGACCATGTCGAACACGGCGCCCTCGAGCTGCTCGACGGTCGGGAACGCGACCCACTGCCCGGCCTTGTTCTCCTCGGTCGGGATGAGCGCGACACGCACGCCGCCGACCGGACCGGAGAACGGGAGACCCGCGAGCTGGGTGGAGGCGGACGCGGCGTTGATCGCGACGACGTCGTAGAGGTCGTTCGGGTTCAGCGAGAGGACGGTCACGACGACCTGGATCTCGTTGCGGAGACCGTCGACGAACGACGGACGCAGCGGACGGTCGATGAGACGGCAGGTCAGGATCGCGTCGGTCGAGGGGCGGCCCTCGCGACGGAAGAACGATCCGGGGATGCGGCCGGCGGCGTACATCCGTTCCTCGACGTCCACGGTCAGCGGGAAGAAGTCGAAGTGCTCCTTCGGGTGCTTCGACGCCGCGGTGGTCGAGAGCAGCATGTTCTCGTCGTCGAGGTAGGCGGTCACCGAACCGGCGGCCTGCAGCGCGAGGCGTCCGGTCTCGAACCGGATCGTGCGGGTGCCGAAGCTCCCGTTGTCGATGACGGCGGTCGCCTCGGTGATCGCGTCGTCGTAGTCGTCTCCGAAGTCTTCGGTGGTGTTCACATCTGTCATGTGGGGTGGAATCCCTTCGTAGCGGCTGCCGGTGGCGGCCGTCTCACGCGGCCACGAGAAGGTGGCCGCTTGTGCGGTTGGGGGTGGCCTTCGCGGAGGTGCGCAGCACGAACTCACGTGTGACGTCGAGCGAGCTCGCACAGCAGCGCACGCGCGGATCGGACCTACCCAGAACGCGCCGAGAATGTGCGGCAGCACGGTGAATGGCGCAGCGTGTCTGCGCCGGCTGAGTGCTCAGACGGCCTTCGATCGAAGCGGCCGGAATCCTGCGCGCCCGAGGGTTGCCCGGGCGAGGGTTCCGGCGGCCACTACCGAGGACCGATCTGGCTGGTCGTTCCGCACTGCCTCGAGTTCCGGCACGATCCGTCTGTCAGCGTATCACCGCCGACTGTCGATACCTCAATACGACGACCCCCGATACGACAAACCGGCCGCCCCCGTCTCGGGGGCGGCCGGTGGGAGTCGTGAGATCAGCGACGCAGGCCGAGACGCTCGATGAGCGAACGGTAGCGGTTGATGTCGACCTTGGCGACGTACTTCAGCAGACGACGGCGACGGCCGACCAGCAGCAGCAGACCGCGGCGGCTGTGGTGATCGTGCTTGTGCTGCTTCAGGTGCTCGGTGAGGTCGGTGATGCGCTTGGTCAACATCGCGACCTGGGCCTCGGGCGAGCCGGTGTCGGTCTCGTGCAGACCGTACTCGGCGAGGATTTCCTTCTTCTGCTCGACAGTCAAAGCCATGGAGATACTCCTGTTTCTCAGTACCGCGTCCGAAACAACCACGGTGCGCCACCGCGGACTGCAGCAACACCGACTGATCAGGCTACCGCCCGGGTGGCACCCGGCCCAAATCCACCGGGCTCAGCCCTCGGCCGCCGCCAGGATCTCGCGCGTCTTCGTCACGTCGTCACCCATGGCGGTGATCAGGTCGTCGACGCCGTCGAACTGTTCCATCCCGCGGATGCGGTGCACGAAGTCGACGGCGACGTGCTGACCGTAGAGGTCGGCGCTCTTGTCCAGCACGAACGCCTCGACCGTTCGGGTGCGGCCGGAGAAGGTGGGGTTGGTACCGACCGACACCGCGGCCTGGTAGCGCTCCCCCGGCTCGACCTCGCCGACGACCGGACCCGCGCCCAGGATCGTGAACCAGGCGGCGTAAACGCCGTCGGCGGGGATCGCGGCGTACATCGGCGGGGCCACGTTGGCGGTCGGGTACCCGAGGTCGCGGCCACGGCCGTCGCCGCGCACCACCACTCCCTCGACCCGATGCGGACGGCCGAGCGCCTCGGTCGCGCGGTCGACGTCACCGGCCGCGACACACGAGCGGATGTAGGTCGACGAGAAGGTCACCGCATGTTCACCGAACAGCGAGACCGATTCCACCGAGAAGCCGAACTTCCCACCGAGTTCGGCGAGCTTGGCCACGTCGCCGGCCGCCTTGCGCCCGAACGTGAAGTTGTCGCCGACGACCACGACGGCCGCGTGCAACGTCTCCACGAGGATGTCGTGGGCGAAGTCCTTGGGCGACCGGGCGGCGAGTTCGGGTGTGAACGGCATGACGCAGAAGACGTCGATGCCGAGCTCCTCGGCCAGCTCGGCGCGCCGTGTCAGCGTCGTCAGTTGCGGCGGATGGGATCCCGGGCGGACCACCTCGGACGGGTGCGGGTCGAACGTCATCAGCACCGCCGGGACGCCGTGCTCCTTCGCCGCCTTCGTGGCGGCGTTGATGAGCTCGGCATGTCCCCGGTGAACACCGTCGAAGACACCTATGGTGACCACGCACCGTCCCCAGCCCGCGGGGATGTCGTCCAGACCTCGCCAACGCAACACGCGACCAGACTACGGGCACCCGGTGTTCCAAACCACCACCGCCACTCGCGTTTGCGGTGGGGTTAAGCTCTTGGTCATGCCTCGGGGAACGGATCGTCCGGTGACAGAACTGTCACAGGTGACCCAGGACTATCTGAAAGTGATCTGGACCAGCCAGGAGTGGGAAGACGTCAAGGTCACCACCAAGCTGCTGGCGCAATCCCTCGGCGTGTCCGCATCGACCGCGTCGGAGGCGATCCGCAAACTCGCCGACCAGGGCTTCGTCTCGCACGAACCGTACGGCGCGGTCACCCTCACCGCCGCGGGCCGGTCCGCGGCCATCCTGATGGTGCGCCGCCACCGGCTGATCGAGACCTTCCTGGTGCGCGAGCTGGGCTACCGCTGGGATGAGGTCCACGACGAGGCGGAGATCCTCGAACATGCGGTGTCCGACCGGCTGATGGCCCGGCTCGATGCGAAACTCGGCTTCCCCGACCGGGATCCGCACGGCGACCCGATTCCCGCACTCGACGGCTCGATCCCCGCACCGGACGCGGCGCTCCTGGCCGACCTGGAGGTCGGGGCCTCAGGCGCCATCGCCCGGATCTCCGACACCGATCCCGAGATGCTGCGCTACTTCGACCAGGTGGGCGTCGCCCTCGACTGTGTGGTGACCGTCGCCGAGAAGCGCCCGTTCGCGGGCACGATCTCGGTGTCGCTCGACGACGGCGATCCCATCGACCTCGGCGACATCGCCGCACGCGCCATCTTCGTCGTCCCGCGCGGCTGACCCGTTTCTTCGGCAGGGCGCGTCAGCGCAGGGTCGCCGGCCGCACCACCATCACCGAGCTCGCGCGGCGACCCTTTTCCTGGATCAGGGCGATCGCCTGTTCCCTCGGATCGACGACGACGTAGATCTCCTTGCGGCCGATCGGCTCCAGCCATCGCCCCTGACTGATCGACTCGGCCTCGTCGTCGTCGATGTCGCGGCGCGGGAACGAGATCTTGACCGCCTCGTCGATGTCGAGGCTGACGCGCGGCTCGTCGCGGACGTCGTCGAGTGTGCGCGCATGGTCGAGGGTGAACGGGCCGACCGCCGTCCGCCGGAGTTCGGTCAGGTGCCCCCCGACCCCGAGCGCGGCGCCGAGGTCGCGCGCCAGTGACCGGATGTACGTGCCCGACGAACAGTCAACGGCCACGTCGAGATCGACGAACGCGGCGTCGCGCCGGGCGTCGAGCAGCTCGAAGCGGGACACGGTGACCGGGCGCGCCGCGAGGTCGAAGTCGGCTCCGGTCCGCACCAGTGCGTGCGCTCGCCGCCCGTCGACCTTGATCGCGCTGACCTTCGCCGGGACCTGCTGGATGTCACCGGTGAGATCGGCCATGGCCGCGGCGATGTCGGCGTCGAGGACCCCGGATGCGTCTGCCGTGTCGAGGATCTCGCCTTCGCGGTCGTCGGTCGTGGTGGACGCGCCGAGTCGGATCGTCGCCGTGTACGACTTCGTCGTCAGCGAGAGGAGTCCGAGAAGCTTTGTGGCCCTCTCGATCCCGACGACCAGGACACCGGTGGCCATCGGGTCGAGGGTACCGGCGTGCCCCACGCGGCGGGTGTTGAAGATCTTCCGGCATCGTGACACGACATCGTGGCTGGTCATCCCGGCTGGCTTGTCGACGACGAGCAGTCCGGCGTTCTCGATGGTTGCGTCGGCCACGTCAGGTCAGCGCGATCGTGGTGGTGATGATGCCGCGCTCGACCAGCCAACGTCCTGAGAACTCCAGCAGCGGCGGTCCCCCGTCGGCGGCGGCCGGGTCGATGAGGATGCGCGAGGTGAACGTCCCCGACGTCGGGGTGGACTGTTCGAAGGTGATGTGCGCGTCCTCGAAACCCAACCAGCGCTTGGCGACCGGGAACCAGGCCTTGTAGGTGGCCTCCTTCGCACAGAACAGCAGACGGTCCCAGTGCAGGTCACCCGACCGGGTCGCGAGCACCTCGCGCTCGGCGGGCAGGCTGGTGTGCTCGAGCACACCGTCGGGCAGGCGGTCGTGCGGCTCGGCGTCGATACCGAGGGAACGCACCGACATCGCGTAGGCGACCGTCGCGGCGCGATAACCGTCGCAGTGGGTGAGGCTGCCCACGATCCCGGCCGGCCACACGGGTGCCCCCTTGTCCCCCTTGAGGATCGGGACGGGCTCGTAACCCAGCTCCCCCAGCGCCTGCCGGGCGCAATGCCGAACGGTGGTGAACTCGCGACGACGCTTCTCCACCGCGCGCGAGATCAGGCTCTGCTCGGCCGGCAGCAGGACGAGATCCGGCGGATCGGCGAACGCCTCCGCCGAGGCGACGCCGGCCGGCAGGAGCTGTTCGATCATCGGTTGTCCTCTCGCGCTTGCCGTTCCGCTTGCCTCTCGGCCTGTCGTGTTCGTCGTTCCGCCTGCCGCTGCTCGACCCGCTGCCGGAACTCGGCGGCCCGTTCGGCGTAGTCGGGCGGCAGGTCGAACCGGACTCCGTGCTCGGGCAGATCGGACGCACCGAGCCCGTCTCCGGGAACGATGTTGCGCATCAGGGGGTTCGGGAGTCCGCGGCGCTTCCACTCCCGCGGGTAGCCGACCGACACCTCCTCGAACCGGATGCCGTCGTACCAGGTGGTCCGGGGGATGTGCAGGTGCCCGTACACGCAGCACGCCGCGTTGAACTCGGTGTGCCAGTCCGCGGTCAGCTCGCTGCCGCACCACAGCGCGAACTCCGGATAGATGAGCGCGTCACACGGTTCGCGGCGCAGCGGCCAGTGGTTGATGAGGACCGTCTTCTCGGCGGGGTCGATGGCCTGCAGCCGACGCCGGGTGATCTCGATCCGCGCCCGACCCCAGGCGTCCCGGGTCGGGAACGGCTCGGACGACAGCAGGAACTCGTCGGTGGCCACCACATTGCGTTCCCGGGCGAGCGCGAGCGCGGTCAGTTTGTTGGCCGTGCCCTCCGGGCGGAAGGTGTAGTCGTACAGCAGGAACATCGGGACCACGCGGACGGGATCGGAGCCATCGCCCGGATCGAACAGCGGGTAGATGTCCTCCGGGGTCACCACGCCGATGTCGCGGCAGGCCTGGACGAGGTAGTCGTACCGCGCGACCCCGAACACCTGCAGCGGATCCTTCGCCGTCGTATACAGCTCGTGGTTGCCCGGGACCCACACGACGGTGGCGAACCGAGCCCGCAGACGACGCAGGGTGTCGACGATGTCGTCGGTGCGTTCGGCGACGTCACCGGCGACGATGAGCCAGTCGTCCGGCGAGGTCGGCCGGATGCTGTCGATGATGTGCTCGTTGCCCCGATGCGCGATGTGCAGATCGCTGATCGCCCACAGAGTAGCCACGAGGATCCATCGTGCCAGAGGATCGCGATCAGGCGCGGACCGCACCTGCCCGGCGCCATCGCCCCGAGCGGATCCGCCACACCACGGTGGCCAGACGCACGAGCATGAACACCACCAGGCCGGACCACACACCCGCGAGTCCCCAGTCGAACACGAGCGACAGCCAGATCAGCGGCAGGAACCCGATGAGGGCGCCGGCGAGGGTCGCGGTGCGCAGGAAGGCGGCGTCGCCGCTGCCGAGGAGCACGCCGTCGAGCGCGAAGACCACGCCGGCGATCGGCAACATGCCGACGAAGAACCACCAGGGCACCCCGACGGCGTCGAGGACGGCGGCGTCGGAGGTGAAGATACGCGGGATCAGCGTCGCACCGGCCGCGAAGAGGGCAGCCATCGCGGTGGCGGCGACCACGGACACCGCGGTGACGCGCCGGGCGACGGAGTCGGCTGCGCCGAGTCGTCCCGCTCCCAGCGCCGCGCCCACCAGCGCCTGGGCGGCGATGGCCACCGAGTCGAGGAACAGAGCCATGAACTCCCACAGCTGCAGCACGAGCTGGTGCGCCGCCACCTGGGCGACCCCGAATCGCGCCGCGACCGCGGCCGCCGAGACGAAGCAGATCTGGAACGACAGACTGCGCACGATGAGATCCCGCGCCATGACCAGTTGCGCGCGGATGATCGACCAGTCGGGTGCGAAGGCGCGCGAGCCGGGCCCGTGGCCGGCACCCACGGCGACCCGCCGTGCCTCGCGGACCACCCGCACGGCGAACAGCACGCCCGTCACACCCTGTCCGATCACGTTGGCCACCGCGCTGCCGTCGAGACCGAGACGCGGGAACGGGCCGACGCCGTGGACCAGTCCGACGACGAGGACCGCGGCGAGGGACAACCCGACCACGACGTAGACGACGGGACGACGAGTGTCCTGGACGCCGCGCATCCACCCGTTCCCGGCCATCGACAGCAGGATCAGCGGGACGCCGAACATCGCGATCCGCAGCCAGCCCGCCGCGTCCTCGGCCACCGCGGCGGACTCCGGCGAGGACGTCCCGACCAGCAGACGCATCACGACCGGGGCGCACGGGTAGGCGACGGCGACGATCAGGACGCCGACCGCCACCGCGATCCAGCTCGCCTGTACGCCTTCGACGACGGCGCCGGGCCGGTCACCGGAGCCGAAGCGACGCGCGGAGCGGGCGGTGGTGCCGTAGGACAGGAAGGTCAGCTGCGTGCTGACGATCGAGAGCACCAGGGTGCCGACGCCGAGAGCGGCCAGTTGTTCGCCGCCGAGGCGTCCGACGACCGCCAGGTCCAGCAGGAGGTACAGCGGCGGCGCGATGAGGACGGCGAGAGCCGAGACGGTGAGGGTGGCGATGCGTGCCACGCCCGAGGCGTCCCCGGCGTCCGGCTCCGACGCGAGGCTCAGAGCGACTCCAGCAACCTGGCGACCACCTCGTCGGCGGTACCGGTGTCGCTGTACCCGGAGGCCTGACGATGCCCGCCGCCGCCGTGCGCCCGGGCGATCGGTACGAGATCGACGATGTCCTTGGACCGCAGCGAGACCGTCCAGACACCCGGCTCGCCCTCCTTGAACACCGCTGCCACCTCGGCCTCACGGGCGGTCCGGATGGTGTCCACGACGCTCTCGGACTCCTCCCAGCTCATCCCGGCCAGCGCCTGCTGGTCGACCACGGCGTACACCAGACCCTCACCGTCGCAGGCGGTCGGTACGAGCTGCGCCGACGCCAGGACACCCGACATCATCGAGAACCAGGCGAACGGATGGGAGTCGAACAGGATCCGGCTCCACTTCCGTGTGTCGACGCCGGTCTCCAGGAGCCGGGCCGCGACCCGGAACGACGCCGGACGGGCCCAGCGGAACGAGCCGGTGTCGGTGCTGAGGCCGGCGTAGATGCAGGTGGCGATGTCGGCGTCGAGTTCGACACCCAGGTCGTCGAGGACGTCGAGCACCAGTACGGCGGTGCAGTCGGCGGCCGGGTCCACCAGGTCGAGGTCGCCGAAACCGGGGTTCGAGGCGTGGTGGTCGATGACGATCGAGGTCTGCGCCGCGGTGAACGTCTCACCGAGCGAGTCCAGCCGCTCGAGGTTGGCGGCGTCGACCGCGACCACCAGTGGGTGTCCGACGACCTGCGCGGGATCGCACAGCAACTTGCCGCCGGGCAGTCCGGCGAGTGAGGCCGGGAGTTGTTCGGTGCCCGGGTAGGAGACCTCGACGTCGACGCCCCGGCGGTCGAGTGCCAGCCCCAGCGCCAGACCGCTGCCGATCGTGTCCGCATCGGGGCGGACATGACAGCAGATGGTCACCGCGGTCGCGGAGGCCAGCGTCGCGGCGATCGCCGCACTCGACGAACTGCTCACTCGCGGGTACCGGTGGTGTCGTCGTCCGCCGAGCGGTACGGGTCGGACTCCCCCGCCGGCTTCGCCTCGGCGGCGCGGCGGGCGACGAGTTCGTCGTTCGCGCGGGCGCGGGCGACGAGCTCCTCCATCTGACGCGCGGCGTCGGGAACCGTGTCGAGCACGAAGCGCAGGGTCGGGGTGAAGCGCACCCCGGTACCCGCTCCGACCTTCGACCGCAGCACGCCGGTCGCCTTCGCCAGACCCGCGGCCGCGGCCTCGAAGTCGGGTTCGGCGTCGATGGATTCGCCCATCACGGTGTAGTAGATCGTCGCATCGTGGAGATCATTGGTCACCCGGGCATCGGTGACCGTCACATACGCCAGTCGCGGATCCTTGATCTCGTGCGCGATCGCCGACGCGACGATCGACGAGATCCGCTTGGCCAGGCGCTGAGCCCGTGCCGGATCTGCCATTCCAGGACTCCTTCCATAGCGCTGCGTGCGCGCCGACCGGAGACCGGTCGGCGCGCACCACAGCTGTCGAGATGTCGTACGAGGGTGGTCGTCGCCGCGATCAGTCGCGCGGCTTCTCCCGCAGCTCGTAGGTCTCGATCACGTCGTCCACCTTGATGTCCGAGTAGGTCAGCGTGAGACCACATTCGTAGCCTTCGCGAACCTCGGTGGCATCGTCCTTCTCACGCTTGAGCGACGACACGGTGAGGTTCTCGGCGACCACCACGTTGTCGCGCAGCAGGCGGGCCTTGGCGTTACGCCGCATGATGCCCGACTGCACGAGGCAACCGGCGATGTTGCCGACCTTCGACGACTTGAAGATCGCGCGGATCTCGGCGCGGCCGAGCTCCACCTCTTCGTAGATCGGCTTGAGCATGCCCTTGAGCGCGCTCTCGATCTCGTCGATGGCCTGGTAGATCACCGAGTAGTACCGGATGTCGACGCCCTCGCGGTTGGCCAGCTCGGTGGCCTTGCCCTCCGCCCGGACGTTGAAGCCGATGATGATCGCATCCGAGGCCGCGGCCAGGTTGACGTTGGTCTCGGTGACGCCACCGACACCGCGGTCGATGATCCGCAGCGAGACCTCGTCGCCCATCTCGATGTTCAGCAGGGCCTCTTCGAGGGCCTCGACCGTACCCGAGTTGTCACCCTTGAGGATGAGGTTGAGCTGGCTGGTCTCCTTGAGAGCCGAATCCAGGTCTTCCAGGCTGATCCGCTTGCGGCTGCGTGCGGCCAGCGCGTTGCGCTTGCGCGCATTGCGCCGGTCGGCGATCTGCCGGGCGATGCGGTCCTCCTCGACCACGAGCAGGTTGTCGCCTGCGCCGGGGACCGAGGTGAAGCCGATGACCTGGACCGGACGCGACGGCAGCGCCTCGGGGACGTCGTCGCCGTGTTCGTCGACCATGCGTCGGACACGTCCGTAGGCGTCGCCGGCGACGATCGAGTCGCCGACCTTCAGCGTGCCGCGCTGGACCAGCACGGTCGCCACCGGGCCGCGGCCGCGGTCGAGGTGCGCCTCGATGGCGACACCCTGGGCGTCCATGTCCGGGTTGGCACGCAGGTCCAGCGACGCGTCCGCGGTGAGCAGGACGGCCTCGAGCAGCGCGTCGATGTTCTCGCCCTGCTTGGCCGAGATGTCGACGAACATGGCGTCGCCGCCGTACTCCTCGGGGACCAGACCGTATTCGGTCAGCTGCCCGCGGATCTTCTGCGGGTCGGCGCCTTCCTTGTCGATCTTGTTCACCGCGACCACGATCGGCACGTCGGCCGCCTGGGCGTGGTTGACCGCCTCCACCGTCTGCGGCATGACGCCGTCGTCGGCCGCGACCACGAGGATCGCGATGTCGGTCGCCTTGGCGCCGCGGGCACGCATGGCGGTGAACGCCTCGTGACCCGGGGTGTCGATGAAGGTGATCAGGCGATCCTCACCATTGAGGTGGGTGTTCACCTGGTAGGCACCGATGTGCTGCGTGATGCCGCCGGCCTCGCCCTCCCGGACGTTGGCCTTACGGATCGTGTCGAGCAGTCGGGTCTTACCGTGATCGACGTGGCCCATGACGGTGACCACCGGCGGACGCTGTTCGAGGTCTTCCTCGCCGCCCTCGTCCTCGCCGTAGGTGAGGTCGAAGCTGTCGAGCAGCTCGCGGTCCTCGTCCTCGGGGCTGACCACCTGGACGCGGTAGTTCATCTCCGAGCCGAGCAGCTCGAGCGTCTCGTCGTTGACCGACTCGGTCGCCGTCACCATCTCGCCGAGGTTGAACAGCGCCTGGACCAGCGAAGCCGGGTTGGCATCGATCTTGTCGGCGAAGTCGGACAGCGACGCACCGCGGGCGAGACGGATGATCTCGCCGTTGCCGCGCGGCAGCCGGACGCCACCGACGGCCGGTGCCTGCATGTTCTCGTACTCGGCGCGTTTCGCCCGCTTCGACTTGCGACCACGGCGCGGTGCACCACCGGGACGACCGAAGGCGCCTGCTGCGCCGCCGCGTCCACGGCCGCCACCGCCACCGCCGCCGGGACGTCCGCGGAAACCGCCACCGGGAGGTCCTCCCGGTGCACCGGCTCCGCCGCCACCGCCGCGGTAACCACCGCCGCCGCCGGGGCCACCACGACCTCCGCCGGCACCGCCGCGACCACCCGGACGGGCGTCGGGACGGGCCGCACGCGACGGCATGGCGCCGGGACTCGGCCGCGGGGGCATGTTCCCGGGATTGGGACGGGGACCGCCCTGGCCGGGAGCGGGACGACCGCCACCGGGACGCGGACCACCCTGGCCGGCGGCGCCGGGACGGCCACCGCCGGGACGCGGACCGCCCTGACCCGGTCCGGGACGGGCAGCCGGACGCGGCGCGGGCGCCGGTGCCGACGAATACGGGTTGTTGCCCACCCGCGGCGTACGCGGACCCGGCTTCGGGCCGGGACGCGGACCCGGGCTCGACGTGGGGGCAGACGGTGCTGCCGACGCGGCCGGGGCCTGCGGCGCCGGTGCCGCGGGAGCGGGACGCGGGCTGGGACGCTCCGCCGCGGGGGCGGGCGCCGGGGCCGGGGTCTCCGCAGGTGCGGGTGCGGGCTTGGGTGCGCCCGGCTTCGGCGCGTTGGTGCGCGGGCCGGGGCTCGGACGGTCGGCGACCGGCGCCGACGGGGTTGCGGGTGCACCGGGCTTCGGTGCGTTCGTGTTGCCGGACGGCTTGGGTCCGGGCTTGGCGCTCTGGCGCGGGCCGGGGGCCGGGGACGACTTGGAGTCCTTGGCTCCCCCGTCCTTGCCGGGGAACGATTCACGCAGTCGACGGGCCACGGGGGCCTCTACCGTCGACGACGCCGATTTGACGAACTCGCCTTGCTCCTTCAGACGCTCGAGCACCTGCTTGCTCGTGACGCCGAGCTCTTTGGCCAGTTCGTGCACGCGGGCTTTGCCTGCCACTGCTCTCCTCACTTGGAGGCCAAGCGGCTCACCCGCTACGGCCTCGATTTAAGTCCGGTACATGCTCATCGTGACTTCACGGTGTGCTCATGTCTTCTGCTACCTGTTCCGGCTCCGGGGAGCCATCCTCTGGTGGGTGATCGCGCCGAGCTGTTCGGTGAGATCGTCCGGGTCCACGGTCAGACCGGGGGTCCGGAGTGCCGCGGCGAAGGCCCGGCGTCGCGTCGCGGTGGAGATGCACTCCGACCGCGCGTGCAGCCACGCGCCTCGTCCCGGCATGGTCTTCGCGGGATCGACCACGACTGTCGGGGTGTCACCGCACAGCTGTGCGACGACACGGACCAACTCGCCGGCCTCTGCCCGCTGCCGGCAACCGATGCACATCCGGATGGGTGTGCCGCCGGCTCGCGAACGGGGGGCGGATCGCTGAACCATCGATCAGTCTAGCGCGAGCGGGCCCGGCGGGGACAATCGGCCGCTGCGCGTCACTCCGGCCCGCCCTCGGCCGCCGGCGCGGCGTCGGACCGGATGTCGATCCGCCACCCCGTGAGCCGGGCCGCGAGCCGGGCGTTCTGGCCCTCTTTGCCGATGGCCAGCGACAGCTGATAGTCCGGCACGATGACCCGCGCGGCCTTGGCGGCGGCGTCGACGACCGTCACCGAGACAACCTTCGCGGGCGACAACGCATTCCCGACGAAGACCGCCGGGTCGGTGTCGAAGTCGATGATGTCGATCTTCTCGCCGGCGAGTTCGCTCATCACGTTCCGTACGCGCTGGCCCATCGGACCGATGCACGCGCCCTTCGCGTTGAGGCCGGCCACGCCGGTGTGCACCGCGATCTTCGACCGGTGGCCGGCCTCGCGCGCCACGGCGACGATCTCGACGCTGCCGTCCTCGATCTCGGGCACTTCGAGGGAAAACAGTTTGCGCACCAGGTTCGGGTGGGTCCGGGACAGGGTGATCTGCGGACCGCGCGGTCCGCGGCTCACGCCGACGACATAGCACTTGATCCGGTCGCCGTGGGTGTAGACCTCGCCGGGCACCTGCTCGGCGGGCGGGATGATGCCCTCGGTCGAGTTGGCGTCGCTGCCGATCTGGACGACGACCATCCCGCGCGCATTGGCGCGCGAGTCCTGCTGCACGACGCCGCCGACGATCTCACCCTCGTGGGCGACGAGGTCGCCGAAGTTCTTCTCGTTCTCGGCGTCGCGCAGGCGCTGGAGGATGACCTGCCGTGCGGTCGTCGCCGCGATGCGGCCGAAACCCTCGGGGGTGTCGTCCCATTCGTGGACGACGTTGCCGTCCTGGTCGACCTCCTGCGCCATCACGCGGACGGCGCCGGACTTGCGGTTGACGTCGACACGGGCGTGCGGTGCAAAACCGTCGGTGTGGCGGTAGGCCGTCAGCAGAGCGGTCTCGATGGCGGTGATGACGGTCTCGATCGAGATGCCCTTGTCGGCCTCGATCATGCGCAGGGCGGCGATGTCGATGTTCATGTCGGTCTCCTATTCACTTGTCGTGTTCATTTGTCGTGTTCAGTTGTCGCGCGGCGGCGGGGGCGCGGCGCGCTTCGATCTCGTCGGGTTCGAGGCCGCACAGTTCGAGCTCGCGGACGCTCGGCTGAGAGAAATCCACCTGCACCACGGCTTGGGTCACCGAGGCGAGGTCGACGGTCTCCATCGCGATCCGCCCCTTGTGGTTCGCGACCACCTCGACCGCCGGCGCCGGGTCGTCGAGCAGCCTGCCGATGCGTCCGGCGACGGTGCGCGGCTGCGATCCGGGTCCGCCGTCGACCTCCACGACGACGCGCCGACCGGTGTTGCGACGCCAGTGCCGGGGCAGGGTCAGCGGGCTGTCGACGCCGCGCGAGGTGACCTCGAGCACATAGGCGAGGTCGGCGAAGTCTGGTGTGGCGTCGAGGAGGTCGGAGATCTCGGTGCTCAGTCCGGCGAGGACGTCGAGGTCGCTGCCACCGTCGCGGTCGACCACGATCGACAGTTCGTCCTGGCCGTCCCGGCTGCGCACCGTGATGTCCTCGAGGTCGAATCCCCGCTCGGCGACGAGCTTTTCGACGAGTTCGCGCACCTGCGTCGGGCTGATCGGCATGCCACTCCCCTCGTCTTCAGTTGTCGGGCCGTGCCGGGTCTCGCACGACGTTGCTCCGAACATCCTAGTGGATCGATCGCGCGGAGAACTGCTGGCATGATGTCCCGGGTGAGCATGCCCCCGATCGAGCGACGGACCCTGCGGCACCCGATCGACCGGCGCACCGCCTTGCGCGGCGGACTCCTCGCGGGCGCCGTCGTCGTCGGTGCCGGGGCGGCCGGCGTCGGACTGACCGGTTGCGATTCGTCGCCCTCCGCGGAGACCCTGCTGGCCGAGAGCCTGGTGCCCCTGGTGCGCTCGGCGTCCGCGGACGAGAGCACCGCGCGCGCCCTGGTCGCCGTCGAGCCCGCCTACGCCACCGCACTCGGTGTCGTGGCCGATCAGCGCGCCCAGCACGCTCGCGCACTGCGCGAGGAGATCATCCGGCTCGACCAGGAGGTGGCGGCGACACTCGACCGTCCCGCCACCTCGGCGACCGCCTCGACATCCCCGGCGGGTGCCCCACCGGCGGCGCCGTCCCTCGCTCGACTGCGCGCCGATCTCGACGCCGCGGCCGGGCAGGCCCGCCGGGTCGCGCTCGGCGCCGCCGGGTACGCAGCCGGGCTGACCGGGTCGGTCGCCGCGGCCGTCACTTCGATGCGAGAGGTGCAACTGGCATGACGTCCCCCGTGAACACACCGGCGACGAACTCACCGGCAGCGCAAGCAGATCCCGACGACCCGCTGGTCGTCGCCGCCGAGACCGAGAACGCCGCGATCTTCACCTACGGCGTCATCACCGCCTTCGTCGCCGCCTCCCGTCGACGCACCGTCGCCGAGTACGCCGACGCCCATCGCGCCCGACGCGACGAGATCGACCGGACGATCGAGGCGGCGGGGAACACCCCGCCGCTGGCGGCCGCCGGCTACACGCTGCCGATCGAGGTCACCGACCCGACCACGGCGGCCCGCGCCGCGCTCGGCGCCGAGATCGACTGTGCGAGCGCCTATCGCGCATTGCTGGAGCAGGCCGACGACGAGACCGGACGCCGGATCGGCGCCGACGGGCTGTCGGAGAGCGCGGTGCGCGCCGCGCGCTGGCGGGTGGCTCTGCAGGAGAGCCCGGTCACGGTGGCGTTCCCCGGGTCCCCCGCAGGCGGCTGAACCCGCTCAGCCGCGGGCGGCCGCCACCACCGCGTCGACCGCGGTGTCGACCGCGACCTCGGTGGCCTCACCGGTGAAGCGGTCGCGGATCTCGATGGCGCCGTTGGCATATCCGCGGCCGACGACCACGACGGTCGGCATCCCCAGGAGTTCGGCGTCCTTGAACTTCACTCCGGGCGACGCCTTCCGGTCGTCCAGGAGCACCTCGAGACCGGCCGCGTCGAGGTCGGCGGCGAGCTGCTCGGCGCCGGCGACGGCGGCCTCGTCCTTGTTGGCGATGACGAGGTGAACCGCGAACGGCGCCACCGACTTCGGCCAGCGCAGGCCCTTGTCGTCGTGGGACTGTTCGGCGATGACCGCGACGAGGCGCGACACCCCGACACCGTAGGAACCCTGGGTCAGGCGGACCGGCTTGCCGTTCTCGCCGAGGACGTCCACCTCGAAGGCGTCGGTGTACTTCTGGCCGAGCTGGAAGATGTGCCCGATCTCGATGCCCTTGGCGCTCACCAGGGGTCCGGCGCCGTCCGGCGACGGATCGCCGTCGCGGATCTCGGCGGCCTCGACCGTCCCGTCGGGCGTGAAATCGCGGCCGGCGACGAGTCCGACGTAGTGCCGGCCCGGCTCATCGGCGCCGGTGATCCAGGAGGTCCCCTCGACCACCCGCGGATCGACGAGGTAGCGGATGCCGTTGTCGGCCAGCGCCTTCGGTCCGATGTATCCCTTGACCAGGAACGGGTTGGCGGCGAAGTCGGCGTCGGTGAGCAATTCGACCTCGGCGGGTTCGACGGACGCCTCGAGACGCTTGAAGTCGACCTCGCGATCGCCCGGAACACCGATGCCGGTGATCTCCCAGTCACCGCCCGGCACACGGAGTTTCACGAGCACGTTCTTGAGGGTGTCGGCGCCGGTGTACTGCCCGTCGAGCGTCGCGTTCGCCCAGTCGACCAGGCTGTCGATCGTCGGGGTACCGGGCGTGTCGTGGACGACCGCCGCGGGCAGGTCGTCGTAGGGCAGCGGGTCGGGCGCGCGGGTGATGACCGCTTCGACGTTGGCGGCGTAGCCGGATTCGACGCAGCGCACGAACGTGTCCTCGCCGACCGCCGACTCTGCCAGGAACTCCTCGGAGGCGCTGCCACCCATCGCGCCGGAGGTCGCGGCGACGATGACGTACTCGATCCGCAACCGCTCGAAGATCTTCTGATACGCCTCACGGTGCGCGTTGTAGGCGGTCTTGAGTCCGTCGTCGTCGAGGTCGAAGGAGTAGGCGTCCTTCATCACGAACTCACGTCCGCGGAGGATGCCCGCGCGCGGCCGTTCCTCGTCGCGGTATTTGGTCTGGATCTGGTAGAGGATGACCGGCATGTCCTTGTACGACGAGTACTCGCCCTTGACCAGCGTCGCGAACAGTTCCTCATGGGTCGGGCCGAGGAGCATGTCGGCACCCTTGCGGTCCTTGAGGCGGAAGAGCGAGTCGCCGTATTCGGTCCAGCGGTTGGTGGTGTCGTAGGGCTCGCGGGGCAGCAGGGCGGGCAGCAGGATCTCCTGGCCGCCGATGGCGTTCATCTCCTCGCGGACGACGTTCTCGATCGCCTTCAGCACGCGTAGACCGAGCGGCAGCCACGAGTACACACCGGGCGCGACTCGGCGGATGTAGCCGGCTCTGACCAGCAGCTTGTGGCTGGGGACCTCCGCGTCGGCGGGGTCGTCGCGCAGGGTCCGCAGGAACAGGGTCGACATGCGTGTGATCACGACCAACCAGCTTAGTTATGGTGTTGCGGTGCTCGTCATCCTGCCTCCCTCCGAAACAAAATCCGACGGCGGGCGCGGCGCTCCCCTGGATCTCGACACGCTGTCCTTCCCCGAGCTGAACCCGGTCCGCAAGCAGGTCGCCGACGCGCTCGTCGCCCTGGCCGCCGACCTCGAGGCCAGTCGTACCGCGCTCGGGCTCGGCGCCACCCAGCTCGACGAGGTCGACCGCAACGCCGACCTGTGGCTGTCCCCCACCCGGCCGGCTCTCGAGCGCTACACCGGCGTCCTCTACGACGCCCTCGATCACCGGTCGCTGACTCGGGCAGGCAAGACCAAGGCCGCCGACCGGCTGGCGATCGGGTCGGCGCTGTTCGGTGTCGTGCGGGCACCGGATCCGATTCCCGCGTATCGACTCTCGGGCGGGTCCAAACTGCCCGGGATGCCGACCCTGGCGGCGCTGTGGAAACCGGACCTGTCCCCCGCGCTGGACGCGGTCGACGACTTCGTCGTGGACCTGCGCTCGGGCGTCTACCACCAGCTCGGTCCGGTGCGCGGCGCGGTGACGGCGACCGTGATGACCGAACAACCGGACGGCTCACGCAAGGTGGTCAGCCATTTCAACAAGCACTACAAAGGTCTGATGGCCCGCGAGCTGGTCCGCACGCGGCGTTCCGTACGCGACGTGAACGGTGTGGCCGCGGTCCTCGCCGACGCCGGGCAGCGGGTCGAGATCGAAGCGCCGGACCGCATCGTCGTACTGACCGACTGACCCGGCACCGAGGTCCGCGACGCTACTGCGCGTCGAAGTCGAAGAGGGTTGCGCCACCGGGCTCCACGGTCTGCAGGACGGTCGCCCGTCGCGGCGTCACCCGGTAGACATACCAGGGCGGCGGGCCGGCCGACGGCGCACTGAAGTCGGCGGTCAGCGCGGCACCCGACTCGTCGACGCGGCACGGCCACCCGTCGCCCGCCCACAGCTCCGCCATCTCGGCGACGACGGCGGGCTCGGTGACCAGGTTCGCGTCGCCCTCGACCACCAGGTCGGCCTCGTCGAGTGCCACCGACAGGGTGCAGCGCGGGTCGCGGGCGAGGTTGCGCGCCTTCCGGGTCGACGGACCGGTCTCCAGCCAGATCGCGTCCCGATGCCACAGCGCCCCGATTCCGGTGACGTGCGGGCTGCCGTCGGCGTTGATCGTGGCGATCCACCACGTGTGCCGGTCGGGACCACCGGTCCCCGGCGCCTGGGACACCCCGGCGGTCAATCGGGCCGCGACGGGCTGCCAGTCGAGTGTGCCGATGTCGTAGAGCTCAGCGAGATTCTTGGCGTCCATACCGGGACCGACCGTGCGTCCGCCGGAATTCATCGCCGGGTGTCGGACCCCGGGGTGTTCGGCTCGGCGTCGAGCCCGGCGTCGAGCCCGGCGTCGGCGGCTTCCTGGGCGGCCTGTCCCTCGGCGACCTGCTCGGGCGTGAACCGCATGAACAGCACGACGATCGCGGCGAGGACGGCGATGCCCGCGCAGGCGGCGAAGGCCAGCCCGTAACCCTCGGCCTGCGCGGCGAGCTGGGTGGGATTCATCGTCTCGACCGGCGCGGTGGTGCCGCCCTTCGACAGCGCGCGCGAGGTGACCATCGCACCGACGGCAACCAGGCCGACGGCCCCGCCGAGGTTCTGCGCGACCTGCGCGAGCGCGGTCAGGGGGCCGATCTCGGTGGTGCCCACCCCGGCCACCACGGACAGGGTCAGCGGGATGACTGCCAGACCGACGCCGAAGCCGATCACGACGACGGGGACGAAGATGCTCGGGAAGTAGTCCGGTGAGTCGGTCGCGATCGACGATGCGTAGAGGCAGCCGACGAGGATCACCGCGCCGCCGACCAGGACGAGCCAGCGCGGCTGGATCATCAGCGCCAGCTTCGACGCGATCGCCGCGGCGATGCCCAGCCCGAACGCGAACGGCACGACCGCGAGCCCGCTCTGGATCGGCGAGTACTGCAGGATGCCCTGCAGGTACAGCGAGATGAACACCGCCATGCACATCATGATCATGCTGGCGAGCAGGATGGCGAGCAGGGCTGCGACGCGGGAGCTGTTGTCGAAGAGGGAGAACGGCAGCAGTGGGTTCCGGGCGCGCCGTTCGACCACGATGAACGCGGCCAGGGCGAGGGCGCCGAGGATGAACGAGCCGACCACGACCGGCGCCGTCCAACCGTTGGGCCCCTCGTTCACCGCGAGCACCAGCAGGGTGCAACCGAGGGTGCCGAGGACCGCGCCGGGCACGTCGAGGGGCAGCCGCTCACCCTGGGATTCCCGCAGCGCAACGATCGCCCCGACGACGACGATCAGACCGATCGGCACGTTGATGAGGAAGACCAGGCGCCACGACAGCTCGGTCAGCACCCCGCCGAGGATGAGCCCGGCCACCGATCCCACGCCGGTCATGGCCGCGTAGACCGCGAAGGCCTGACTGCGCGGTTTGCCGGGCGCGAAGGTGGTGGCGACCAGCGCCATGGCGGTGGGCGCCGCGATCGCCGCCGACGCGCCCTGCAGGGCCCGGCCGGCGAGGAGGCTCGCCTCGTTCCAGGCCAGTCCGCACAGCAGCGAGGTGAGGGTGAAGGCGACCACGCCGACGATGAACATCCGTTTGCGCCCGAACGTGTCACCGAGTCGGCCGCCGAGGAGCATGAGACCGCCGAACGCCAGCACGTAGCTGCTGATGACCCAATTGGCGCTGGACTCCGAGAGCGTGAGCGCGTCGCGGATGCTCGGGAGCGCCAGCGCGGCCACGGTGCCGTCGAGCACGACGAGCAACTGCATCCCGGACAGCACCAGGATCGGCAGTCCGAAGACCGGACGGAACTGCTCGCTGTTCCCCGCTCCTGTGTTCACCGTTCCAGTGTTCACGGTTCCGGTGTTCGCAGCTCCGGGAGTCGACATAGAGAACGACCGTACCGGCCGACCGCCGGGACATGCCAATCTGCGTTGATCCGGTTTGGGTTGATCCGGTCAGGCGCCCTCGGTGAACGCGGCCACGTCGCCGATGACGACGATCGCGGGCGGACGCAGCCCCTCGGCCTCCGCGACCTCGCCGGCGTGGGCGAGATCGGTACGCAGCAGACGCTGGGTCGGCAGGGATCCGTTCTCGATCATCGCGACCGGGGTGTCGGGCCGCCGGCCGCCCTCGAGCAAGGCGTCGGCGAAGACCTCGACGCGTTCGACCGCCATCATCAGGACCAGGGTGCCGCGCAGCTTGCCCATGGCCGACCAGTCGATCAGCGAGTCGGGGTGGCCGGGCGGCACGTGGCCCGAGGCGATCACGACCTCGTGGGTGACGCCGCGGTGCGTCACCGGGATGCCCGCCGATGCCGGTGCGGCGAT
Source organism: Gordonia hongkongensis (assembly GCF_023078355.1). Taxonomy (NCBI): domain Bacteria; kingdom Bacillati; phylum Actinomycetota; class Actinomycetes; order Mycobacteriales; family Gordoniaceae; genus Gordonia; species Gordonia hongkongensis. Next base: position 2,315,132 of record NZ_CP095552.1, on the reverse strand, counting down.
CGAGCTGCTGATCCCCGGCACCACGGTGACCGGGACCCCGGCGGCCACACAGGCCTGCAGTTCCTCGAAACCCCGCCCGTAGACATAGGGGTCGCCGCCCTTGAGGCGGACCACGAACTTGCCCTCCTTGGCCTTCTCCACGAGGACGTCGTTGATGGCTTCCTGCTTCATCGCGCGGCCGTAGGGCACTTTGGCGGCGTCGATCACCTCGACCTGCGGGCCGAGTTCGGCGAGCAGTTCGGGGGGCGCGAGCCGATCGGCCACCACCACGTCGGCCTCGGCGAGGAGCCGTTGGCCGCGGACGGTGATCAGGTCGGGGTCGCCGGGACCGCCACCGACGAGGGCCACGCCGGCGGCGTGCGGGGCGGCGTCGTCGACACTCAGCGACCCCTCGGCGAGGGCACGGCTCATCGCGGCGCGGAGTGCGGCCGACAGTTTGTGGTCGCCGCCGGCGAGGACGCCGAACTGGACGTCGCGGTGACGGCCGGATGCCGGGGTGACGGCGGTGCCGTGGCGGGCGTCGTCGGCCCGGACACAGAACGTGTGCCTGCGCTCGGCCTCGGCCACCACCGCCTCGTTGACGGCGGGATCGTCGGTGCAGGCCATCGCGTACCAGGCGCCCTCCAGATCACCGTCGGCGTAGCGGCGCTGGGTGACGGTGATGCCGGTGAAGGATTCGACGGCCGGGGTGGGATCGAGCGCGATGACGTGCACGTGGGCACCCGCAGCGACCAGATTGGGCAGCCGCCGCTGCGCCACCGACCCGCCGCCCACCACGACGACCTTGCGTCCGCGGAGGTCGAGGCCGACCAGGTAGTGCCCCTCGCCGGAGGGGAAAGCATCGGGCCCGGGGACGTTCGGGGGTCCTGGGACATTCGACCCCGATACATTCGACCCCGGGACATTAGACACGGCGGAGGCAGGCTCGGACATGGGAGCTGACCTTACCGGGACAGCTGATCTAGAGCGGCAACTCACCCGTCCGGCGGACGTGGGCCCACACATCGGCAGCCGGGACACCGAGCCGGTGGGCCGCGGACTGCAGGAGCGCCCCGAGCAGGCTCGACGTGCAGAACGCGGCATCCAGCGAGTCGTCGGCGTTGATCCGGATCTGGTTCCACCACAGCGGGTTCCGATCCACGGCGGCCTCGGCCATGGCGATCGCGGTGGCGAAGCCGGCAGGGGCGGAGGCGGACTTCCCAGCGCCGGTCCCCCTCACTTCGGTCACGGTCACGTCGGTCACCGGGCCCGCAGTTCTCGTGCGTGCTGGCGCTGCAGCGCCCGCTCCCGCGACTCCTCGAACTTGCGCACCTTGACGTCCATCTCCTCCAGGAACTCCGCGAGGCGTTCGCGGTAGTGCTCGCCGACCGGCCCGAAGTCGTCGCGCTCGAAGATGCGCCACTTCCGCAGCACGGGCATGACGACGTCCGACATGTGTTGCGGCAGATCGTAGATGCCGCCCTTGGCGATCAACACGGCGTTGCGCCGGAAGTTCGGCATGGTCGCGCCGGGCATCTGGAAGTTGGTCACGATCGCGTGGATGGCGGCCATGGTCTCGTCGGGAACGAGGTCGAGCGCGCCGGCGACGATGTTGCGGTAGAAGAGCATGTGCAGGTTCTCGTCGGCCGCGACACGCTGCAGCATGCGGTCGGCGATCGGGTCCCCGCATGCCTTCCCGGTGTTGCGGTGCGAGACCCGGGTGGCCAGTTCCTGGAAACTGACGTACGCGACCGCGAACAGCATGTCGAAGCTGTGGTCGCGCTGCCCGTCGTCGTCGGGCAGGGGGTTGAACCCCGACGTCATGTGCGCCATGCGGATCTCTTCGAGTTCGACCGGGTCGACACCGCGGGTCACCACCAGGTAGTCGCGCATCACGATCGAGTGGCGGTTCTCCTCGGCCGTCCAGCGCCCCACCCACCAGCCCCAGGCATCGTCGAGGGTGAAGTTGTCGGCGATCACCCGGTGGTACGACGGCAGGTTGTCCTCGGTGAGCAGGTTGGTGATCATCGCGGCCTTGGCGACGTCGGAGAGCCGGGACTGTGCCGGATCCCAGTCGAGTCCGCCGAGAGCCGCGAAGTTGCGTCCGTCGTCCCAGGGCACGTAGTCGTGCGGGTGCCAGTCGCGCGTCATCTTCATGTGCCGCTCGACCTCGGTCTCGCACACGGGCAGCAGTTCACGCAGTAGATCCGAACCGGTCATGCCGCGGTCGGCGGGTTCGGCGTCGGGGGGTCCGATGAGGGTGGTCACGTGCTCTCCTGATCACAGCGGGGGTCGTACCATCCACTCTGCGCGGCGGGACGGGTGGTGCTCGTGAGGCGAAGGTCCCGCCTGTATGGGGTCCGACGTCGCGACTTCCCGGCGCCGCACATCCGGTACTTTCAGACCCATGTCCCCTGCCACGACCGATTCGGCCACCGCCGATCCGACCCCGTCCCCGAATCCGGTCCGCGCCTACCTCGTCGACGACCACGAACTCGTCCGGCGCGGTCTGCGCGACCTGCTCGGGACCGCCGGCGACATCGAGGTGGTGGGCGAGGCGGCCTCGGTCGGCGAAGCCCTCGTCGGCATCCTGGCGACCAAGCCCGATGTCGCCGTGCTCGACGTCCGGTTGCCCGACGGCAACGGGGTCGAGCTGTGCCGGGACGTCCGCGCGGCCGAACCGGGGATCAAGTGCCTGATGCTCACGAGCTACGCCGACGACGATGCACTGCTCGCCGCGGTCCTCGCCGGCGCCTCGGGTTTCGTGCTCAAACAGATCCTGGGGCACAACCTGGTCGCCGCGGTCCGGACCGTCGGTCGGGGCGGTTCACTGCTCGACGATCGGTCCACGGCGGCCCTGCTCGCCAAGCTGCGCAACGAGAAGCAGACCGAGAAGGATCCGCTCGCCGAGCTCACCCATCAGGAGCGCGAGGTGTTCGCCCTCATCGGCGAGGGCCTGACCAATCGGCAGATCGCCGGCCGGATGTTCCTGGCGGAGAAGACGATCAAGAACTACGTGTCCCGCATCCTGGGCAAATTGGACATGCAGCGACGCACCCAGGTCGCCGTGATGGCGACCAGACTCCGCGACGGCAAGGAGTGAGTCAACCCACCAGCGGCACCGACCAGGTGAGCGTCGTCCCGCCGCCGCTGGTCCGGCCCTCGCTCGTCCCGCCCCCACTCGTCCCCCGCGGGCGGGTGACGATGCTGAACGTCCCGTCGCAGTCCTCGGCGCGGCGCGTCAGGTTCTCGAGACCCCGATAGGTGACGTCGGCGCCGATGCCGACCCCGTCGTCGCTGATCTCGACGGTCAGGACGTCGTCGGCGGTCACCGACACCGCGATGTGGTCGGCCCGCGCGTGCCGGAGCGCGTTGCTCAAGCCCTCTCGCAGGACGGCGTCGATGTGTGGTCCGAGGGAGTCCGGGACCACCGTGTCGACGGGGCCGTCGAACTCCACGCTCGGCGAGATCGACGCGTGCCCGGACAGTTCGGAGACGATGTCGAGCACCCGCCGCCGCAGCGTCGGGCCGATGTCGGTTCCGTAGGGCGTCTGCAGGTCGAAGATCGAGGTGCGGATCTGCGCGATCGTGCGGTCGAGGTCGGTCATGATCTGCTCCAGGCGCGCGGCCGCGGCGGCCGGATCGGTGGTCCCGGCCAGCAACGTCTGTACCGACATCCCGACCGCGAAGAGTCGCTGGATCACATGATCGTGCAGGTCGCGGGCGATGCGGTGCCGGTCTTCGAGGACCTCGAGATCGCGGGCGATCTGTTGCTGCTCGGCGTAGACGACCGCCAGCGAGGCGACCTCGGCGACACCGGCGAGCCCGGCGATCTCCTCGTCGTCCCAGTAGGGGCGGTTACGGTGGGTGATGAGCATCCAGCCGAACGCCCCCGATGCGCGCTGGAGGGGTTGCACCGAGGTCCAGCGGGCGCCGCCCCGTATCAGCGACTCGGCGATCTGGCCGGAACGCTGCACCCGCAGCGCCGTGGCGTCCGGCGGGATGAAGTTCTCGATCTCCACCGGATCGCCGGTGTGCCCGCGTAGTTCCACCTCCCCCGCCATCTCGGTGAGCAGGTAGACATCGACCGCGCCGACGAGACCGGCGACATCGGCGCACATCCGGGACATGGTGTCCGACAGCGCGATTCCGGCCAGCGGCTCCGACCCACGCCGGGCCAGGACCTGCATCCAGCGGTGGCGGGTGCGGGCCCGTTCGAAGAGACCCGCGTTGTCGACGGCGATCCCGGCGGCCACCGCCAGCACCGCGACGACGGTCTCGTCGACCTCGGAGAAGTCCTCCGCGGACCGCTTCTCGGTCAGGTACAGACTGCCGAACACCTCGCCGCGCACCATGATCGGAGCACCGAGGAAGGTGTGCATCGGGGGGTGGTTGGGCGGGAACCCGACCGACGTCGGATGGGCGCCGAGGTCGTGGATGCGGTGCAGGCGGGGATCGTCGATGAGCAGGCCGAGGACCCCGCGGCCGACCGGCAGATGTCCCATGGTGGCGCGTTGCGCATCGCTGATGCCGATGTGCACGAATTCACTCAGCCCGCCGTCCGGCCCGCGCACGCCGAGGGCACCGTACTGGGCGTCCACGAGTCCCGCCGCGACCTCGACGATGCGCTGCAGCGCGCGGTCGAGTTCGACCCCCTGCCCGACCACCAGCACCGCCTCCAGCAGTTCCCGGAGCAGGGCGGGATCGTCGGCACCGTGATCGGCGAGCGCGTCGAGCGTCTCGCGGAGCCGGTGCGCCAGCATCAGGACGCCCCGGGGGCGTCGCCGACGGACTGGGGCGTCGGCACCCGCCCACTCTCGGCGGATCGGGACACGAAGCGGCACAACGCTTCCGGGATCGCGGCCGGATGCAGATGCAGGTACGAGGCGTGCACTGCGGCCGTCGCGACCCCGTGCATCGACGCGCGGCCCGCCGAATCCCGCCAGGCCCAGGCCGGGGCGAGCGCGCCGTCGCCGACCCCGCTGCGGTGGAACTCGTGACCGGTGACGCGTTCGCCGGTCCGGAACAGGGCCGAGTCGCCCACGGCCACGGCATCGCGGTATCCCAGCGTCAGGGTCGGGCCGAAGTGGCCGGGGATGTCGAGGACGCCGCTCATCGGGTGCCCGTCGAGTTCGGTGCACAGGTACAGCAGGCCCGCGCACTCGGCGTGGATCGGCCGACCCGCCGCGGCGTGCGCCCGGAGGTCGGCGCGCAGGAGATCGTTGGCGGCCAGCGCCTCGGCGTGTTCTTCCGGGAATCCGCCACCGATCACCACGCCGGCCGCGTCCGCGGGCAACCGGTCCACGAGCGGGTCGAAGACGACGACGCGCGCGCCGGCGGCGGTCAGCACCTCGGCGTGCTCGGCGTAACCGAAGGTGAACGCCGCGCCCCCGGCGACCGCGATCACCGGCGAACCGGCCGACGCGTCGGGACGATACGGCGCGACGGCTTCCGCAGCCGACCAGGCCGCGGCGTCGGGGACCGCACGTCCGCGGGCGGCGGCCACGATCGCCGGCAGGTCGAGGGCGCCGCGCAGGTGCGCGGTCATCGCGTTCACGGCGGCGACCGCGTCGGCGTTGCGTTCGGCGGCCGGGATCAGGCCCAGGTGCCGGGAGGGCACCGTCAGCGACGGGTGGCGCCGCAGCACACCGAGAACCGGCAGTCCCACCCGCGCGGCGGCCTGTCGCAGCACCATCTCGTGGCGTGGCGAACCGACCCGGTTGAGGATGACGCCCGCGATCGACACCGAGGGGTCGTAGGAGAGGAACCCGTGCAGCACGGCGGCCAGCGACTGGCTGTGGCCCGCGGCGTCGACGACGAGGATCACCGGCGCACCGATGATCGACGCGACGTGCGCGGTGGAGCCGACGCCGAGCGAACCGGCATCGCCACCTGGACTGCCGCCCGTGCCGTTGCCGCTGTCGGAATCCACGATCCGGCCGTCGAAGAGGCCCATCACGCCCTCGACGACCGCGATGTCGGCGCCCGCGGCGCCGTGGGCGAAGAGCGGCGCAATGCGTTCGGCGCCCACGAGATTCGGGTCGAGATTGCGTCCGGGTCGTCCGGCCGCGACGGCGTGGTATCCGGGATCGATGTAATCGGGGCCGACCTTGAATGGCGCCACCCGGTGTCCGGCCGCCCGCAGAGCGCCGATGAGGCCGGTCGTCACGGTGGTCTTGCCGCTGCCCGACGACGGCGCGGCGATCACGACGGCGGGCGTCGACGCCCGCACGGAGGTCACCATTCGATCCCCTTCTGCCCCTTGCGTCCGGCGTCCATCGGGTGGGCGACCTTGTGCATCTCGGTCACGAGATCGGCAGCGTCGACGAGGGCCTGCGGGGCGCGCCGGCCGGTGATGACCACATGCTGGCGTCCGGGTCGGCGGGCGAGGGTGTCGAGCACCTGAGCGGTGTCCACCCAGCCCCAGTGCAGCGGATAGGTGAACTCGTCGAGGACGTAGAAGTCGTGTTCGCCGGCATCGAGACGGCGTGCGATCTCCGCCCACCCGGCCCAGGCGGCGGCGGCGTGGTCGTCGTCCTGGTCGTCGTTGGCCCGCAACCAGGACCAGCCCTGACCCATCTTGTGCCATTCCACCGGCCCACCGGCGCCGGTCTCCGCGTGCACCCGGTCGAGGGTGAGCATCGTCGACTCCTCCCCCACCTTCCACTTCGCACTCTTGACGAACTGGAACACCGCGACCCGCATACCCGCGTTCCACGCGCGCATCGCCATCCCGAAGGCGGCGGTCGACTTGCCCTTGCCGTCGCCGGTGTGCACCGCGAGGACGGGCTGATTACGGCGCTGTCGCGTCGTCAAGCCGTCATCGGGGATGCTGACCGGAACTCCCTGGGGCACTCGACTTCTCCTCTGGTCTCAGTTCGGGGTGGCGGGGCGGTCAGGCCGCTCCCCGCGCGGGTGCGTGTCCCGTCAGCGCGGTGGCGGACAGTTCGTCCATCGGGATCAGGCTCGCGCCGAGATGGGCCGCGAGATCGCCGGCGAGTCCGAGCCGGACCATCCCCTGCTCGCAGTCGACGACCACGGACCCGATGCCGCGACGACGGATACCGTCCGCGGCTTCCCGCGCCCGTGCCATCGCGCCTCGTCCTGAGGTGGCACGACCGTCGGTGAGCACCACCAGCAGCGGCCGCCGGTCGGGCTCGGCGCGGCGACACCGCTGCACGACATCGGCGGCGAGCTGCAGGCCCTCGCCGAGCGGTGTCCGGCCGCCGGTGCGGACCTCCTCGAGGCGGCGCACCGCGATCTCGACCGATTTGGTGGGCGGCACCGCAAGCGTCGCGGAGGAACCCCGCGCCACGACCACCGCGACGCGGTCGCGCCGGGTATACGAGTCGCGCAACATCTCCACGCACAGTTCGGACACCGCGGCCAGCCGACGCCGGGCGGTCATCGACCCGCTGAGGTCGACCACGAAGACGACGAGGTTGGCCTCCTGGCCGACCCGCTGCGCCGACCGCAGGTCGGGGGCCGCGATCCGCACACCGCGCTCGGACCCGGTCCCGCCACGACCGGCCCGGCCCGCGGCGGCGAGCACCGTGCCGAACAGATGCACCGGTCGGCCGGCATCGAAGTCCACGGCATGGGTGGTGTGTCCGCGACGGCTCCGCGCCTTCGAGCGGCGACCCGGGTCTCCGTCGCCGAGTCCGTCGACGCGCAGGGTCGGCATGCGGCGGGCCGTCGAGGTCGGCACGGACCCGAACGCCGGTCCGGGAGCGTGCTGCGGGGCGTCGGTGTCGCCGGTCTCGGGAGCCGCATCGGGGTCGGTGTCGGGCGCCGGGCCGGTGTCGGATGCGGAGTCCGGGGCCTCGCCGCCGCCACCGGGCGGTGGTGTCTCGGGCGGTTCCGGGTCGTCATCGGGTGTGTCGGGTCCGGCCGCGTCCTCGCCCGCCGACATCGCCTCGTCGAGCTGGTCGCGGCTGAGCCCCGACTCGTCGAAGGGGTTGCGGCGGCGCCGATGCGGCAGCGCGAGCTCGACGGCCGCCCGGACGTCGACGTCCTCGACGGCGGTGGCCCCGCGCCAGGCGGCATGAGCGAGCGCGGTCCGGGCCACCACGATGTCGCCGCGGAGTCCGTCGACGTCGAGGTGGGCGCAGATCCCGGCGATACGGCGCAACTCCCGGTCCGGGAGGGCCACCGCACCCACGGCGGCTCGTGCGCTCGCGATCCGTTGTGTCAGTTCGTGTTCGGCGGCGGCGTGGGCGGCGACGAACGATGCCGGGTCGGCGTCGTACGCCATGCGGCGGCGCACCACCTCCACGCGTTCGTCGACCTCGCGGCCGGCGGCCACGTCGACGGCGAGCCCGAACCGGTCGAGCAGCTGCGGGCGCAACTCTCCCTCCTCCGGGTTCATGGTGCCGACGAGAACGAAATCGGCCGCCTGGGTGTGTGACACACCATCGCGTTCGATCGTGACCCGTCCACTGGCCGCCGCGTCCAGCAGCACGTCGACGAGGTGATCGGCCAGCAGGTTGACCTCGTCGATGTACAGCACCCCGCGGTGCGCCCGGGCGAGCAGACCGGGAGTGAACTCGGCACGGCCGTCCCGCAGCACCGAGGTGAGATCGAGCGAGCCGATCACACGGTCCTCGGTCGCACCGATGGGCAGTTCGACCACGCCGCCGGCGGTATCGTCTGTGGAACCGGGGACGCTGAGCAGCGGGCCGAGCCCGCGCACGATGGTCGATTTCGCGGTGCCCTTCTCCCCGCGGATCAGGACACCCCCGATCCCCGGCGAGATGGCCGACAGGATCAGTGCGAGTTTGAGCTGCTCCTGCCCCACGACGGCGCTGAACGGATAGCGCACGTCAGCGAGGGGGTCCACGGAAGCGGGGAGGTCACCGAGGGTCGTCATCGTGACCCGGCGCGGAGCATCGACACGTGGGGGATCCCGTCCTCGAGGTAGTCGTCGCCGTCGCGGACGAAACCGAACTTGCCGTACATCTCGGTGAGGTAGGTCTGCGCCTCGATCCGGCACGGGCGATCCCCGACCTCGGCGAGCGCGGCGGTCATGAGGGTCGCCACGAGGCCGTGACCCCGATGGTTGCGTTCGGTGCAGACACGGCCGATCCGGAAGACCTGTCCGCCGTCGGCCTCCGGTTCCTCGAGCAGACGCAGCGTCGCCAGTACCGCACCGGGGTCGGGCCCGTCCTCGTCGCCTCCGTCGGTCCGGTCCCCACCGTCGGTGATCCAGAACTGGCGCGTCGCCGGTTCCAGGTCTCGGCCGTCGAGTTCGGGATACGGACAGGCCTGCTCGACGACGAAGACCTCGACCCGCAGCCGGAGGACCCGATACAGCGTGGCTGCGTCCATGTCGTCGGCCAGGGCGCGGTGCACCCGCGGTTCAGAGATCATGTGTCGTGGTTAGCACACAAGTCGACCGGACTTCACCTCGCGCGGATCAGCCGGCGGTGGCGGGCGCGAGCCGGCCGGTCTCGGCCGGGACCTCGTTCCGGTCGGTCAGCTGCAGCGTCTTGTTCGTCCAGTCCCACACCTGGCGGTACAGGTCGCGGTTGTCGTTGAGCTTCTGACCGAAGGACGGGATGATCGCGGTCAGCTTCGACGACCAGCCCGCGTACTCCTTCGGGAAGCACTGTTCGAGCACCGAGATCATCGCCGGCACGGCGGTCGAGGCGCCGGGGGACGCACCGAGGAGCCCGGCGATGGTGCCGTCGCCGGCCGCGACGACCGCGGTGCCGAACTCCAGCTGACCACCCACCCCGGTCTTGCGGATGACCTGCACGCGCTGTCCGGCGGTGATGAGCTCCCAGTCGGCGCCGAGCGCGCGGGGGACGAATTCCGACAGCGTCTTCACCCGGTCGGCCGGCCCGGCGGCGAGTTCGCTGATGAGGTACTTCAGCAGCCCGAACTCCTTGGGAGCGATCGACACCATGGGGAGCAGGTTGCCCGGCTTGATCGAGGCGGGCAGGTCGGTGATCTTGCCGCTCTTGAGGAACTTCGGCGACCACCCGGCGTACGGACCGAACAGCAGGCCCGGCTTGTGGTTGATGACGCGGGTGTCGAGGTGCGGCACCGACATCGGCGGGGCACCGACGGCGGCCTGCCCGTAGACCTTCGCGTGATGCTCGGCGACGAGATCGGGGTTGGTGCAGCGGAAGAACTCACCGGACACCGGGAACCCGCCGAACCCCTTGGCTTCTTTGATGCCCGACTTCTGCAGCAGGTGCAGCGCACCGCCGCCGGCACCGACGAACACGAACTTCGCGTGCACGGACAGCTTCTGCCCGGTCCGGCCGTTGCGGACCTTCACGATCCAGCTGCCGTCGGACTGCTTGGACAGGTTGGTCACCGAATGGCCGAAGTAGATGTCGGCGCCCTGGGCGACGTAGTTGAGGAGCTGCTGGGTGAGCGCGCCGAAATCGACGTCGGTACCCTGGTCGAACCAGTTCAGTGCGACCGGGTCGGCGAAGTCGCGTCCCTCCGACATCAGCGGCAGTCGCGCGGTGAACTCGGCCGGGTCGTCGATGAACTCCATGCCCTCGAACAGGGTCTGGGTCGCGAGATTGTCGTAGCGCTTGCGGAGGTACTTCTGGCCTTCGGCGCCGTGGGTGAAGGCGACGTGCGGGATGGGGTTGATGAACTCCGACGGGTCACCGAGGATGCCGTTGTCGACCGAGTGGGCCCAGAACTGGCGCGACACCTGGAACTGCTCGTTGATGGTGAGCGCCTTGTCGATGTTGACGTCGCCGTCGGCGGTCTTCGGCGTGTAGTTCAGCTCGCAGAGTGCCGAGTGTCCGGTGCCGGCGTTGTTCCACGGGTCGCTGCTCTCGGCGGCTGCGGCGTCGAGCTGCTCGAACAGGCTGATCGACCAGTCGGGCTGAAGCTGTCGGAGCAGCGCTCCGAGGGTCGCACTCATGATTCCCGCACCCACCAACGCGACGTCGGTCGTGATCACCGTTTTCGACACCTGGACTCCACTTCACCTGGAGGGACACTGTGACCGGTGTTCGTCGCGGCACGTCGTCCCGGATGGCAACTTCTCGACCGGGCACTTCTCACCCGGTCCTTGTCGATCGTCATTGTCCAGCATGGCACGTCCAGCACGAGAATCGACCTTCGCAACTGTGTGCTGCACGACATCCGGGCTGTCCTGACCTGTCACTATGCTGGTCGCCGTGAGCGCATCCGCAGCCGCCGACTGGCAGCCCGACCGATTTCTCGAGGACTACCGGCAACGCGTCCTCCCCCTGGGCCCCGATCCCGACGGTGAATCGCCGATCACCGCGACCCTGGTGCGACGCGCCGAGTCGTCACCCGCGCGCGGCGCAGTGCTCTACGTCCACGGGTTCACCGACTACTTCTTCCACGAGCCGCTCGCCGACTTCTTCGTCGACCGCGGGTACGCGTTCTATGCTGTCGACCTGCGAAAATGCGGGCGATCGTGGCAATCGCACCACACGCCGCACTTCACCACCGACCTCGCGATGTACGACGAAGAGCTCAACGCGTCGCTGCGGATCATCCTCGACGAGCTGGGACCCGACTGCCGGGTCGTGGTGGCCGGGCATTCGACGGGCGGCATAATCACCGCACTCTGGCTCGACCGGTTGCGGCAGCGCGAGCCGGCGCTGCACGCGGCAGTTGACGGACTCCTGCTCAACTCACCCTGGTTCGATCTGCAGGGCGACGCGGTGCTCCGCACCCTCCCGGTCACGCTGCTCGTCAAGGCGATCGCCGCCGTCGCGCCGACCAGGGTGATACCGAAGGAACTCTCGCAGGCCTACGGCGAGAGCCTGCACGACAGCGCTCACGGCGAATGGAACTACGACCTGTCGGCGAAACCGCTGGGCGGATTCCCGGTCACCTTCGGTTTCCTCGACGCGGTGCGCAGCGGTCAGCGTCGCCTGCACCGCGGCATCGACGTCGGTGTTCCCGCGCTCGTGTTACGTTCGGACAAAACGCATTTCGCCAGGACCTACTCGGCGTCCACCGATCATGCCGATGCCGTCCTCGACGTCACCCACATCGCCCGCTGGAGTGGGTGCCTCGGCGGCCGCGTGACCGCGGTACCGATCCCCGACGCCCGGCACGACGTCTTCCTCTCCGTCGCACACGCACGCGAGCACGCCTATCGCGAGGTCGACCACTGGCTGTCCGCCGTCCTCTCAACCGAAAGCGAGAATCCTCTATGACCGCCACGCAGGTCGTCGACCTGGCCATCATCGGCTCCGGCAGCGGCAACGCCATTCCCGATGACCGCTTCGCGGACAAGACCCTCGCGATCTTCGAGGAGGGCGTCTACGGCGGCACCTGCCTCAACGTGGGGTGCATCCCGACCAAGATGTTCGTCTACGCCTCCGAGGTGGCCGAGATCGCCACGCACGGTGCTCGCCTGGGCGTGCACTCGAAGGTGGACTCGGTCGACTGGCCCGGCATCGTCGAGCGCGTGTTCGGCCGCATCGACCCGCTGTCGCAGGGCGGCAAGGAGTACCGGGTCGATCGGTGCGAGAACATCACCGTGTACGACTCCCATGTCGAATTCGACGGGCGCGACGACGACGGCCGGTACCGGTTGGTCACGCGAGACGGCGACACCGTTCTCGCCGACGAGGTCGTGCTCGCCGCCGGATCGCGCGCGGTCATCCCCCAGATCATCGCCGACTCGGGGGTCACCTACTGCACCAACAACGACGTCATGCGTCTTCCCGAGCTGCCCGAACGCCTGATCATCGTCGGGAGCGGTTACATCGCAGCGGAATTCGCACACGTCTTCGGCGCGCTGGGCTCACATGTGTCGATCATCGCGCGCGGCCCGGGTCTGCTCCGCAAGCAGGATGCCGACATCTCCAACCGCTTCACCCAGGTGGCCCGGGAGAAGTGGGACGTGCGGCTGGAGACCACGATCACCGAGGCCGAGGACCTGCCCGACGGCGGTGTGCGGGTCGGGCTCTCCGACGGCGCGACACTCGAGGCCGACGTCCTGCTGATCGCGACCGGCCGGCAGCCGAACGGCGACCGGCTCAACCTCGACTCCGTCGGCATCGAGCTCGATGACGAAGGTCGCGTGCGCTGTGATCAGCACGGCCGCACCGCTGCCCGCGGAGTGTGGACGCTGGGCGACGTCAGCTCGCCGTACCAGCTCAAGCACGTCGCCAACCACGAACAGCGGGTGGTGCAGGCCAATCTCCTGAAAGGCTGGGACGCAACCGATCTGGACGCCTTCGACCACCGGTACGTCCCGGCGGCGGTGTTCACCCACCCGCAGATCGCCGCGGTGGGCCTCACCGAGGACGAGGCTCGCGAGGCCGGCCACGACTTCGCCGTCAAGGTCCAGGCCTACGGCGATGTCGCCTACGGCTGGGCGATGGAGGACACCACCGGATTCTGCAAGCTGATCGCCGAACGCGGCACCGGCCGGTTGTTGGGCGCACACCTCATCGGCCCGCAGGCACCGACGGTCATCCAGCCGGTCATCCAGGCGATGCACTTCGGCCAGACCGCAGACGAACTCGCCCGCGGCCAGTACTGGATCCACCCGGCGATGCCCGAGGTCCTGGAGAACGCGATCCTCGGCCTGGACATCTGACGGCCAGGCCCTCCGCGCGAGCTCAGAAAATCGTTGAGCGCAGGGCGATCTCGCTGGCGAGGGCCGGGGCCGCGCGCTGCGGAATCCAGTGGTCCACGCCCGCGAGTTCGCAGTAGCGGAAGTCGCCGTAGACGTACCGGCCGCTGCCCTGCGCCTGTTCGCGACCCAGGGCGGTGTCGGCGTCGCTCCACAGCAGCGTGGTCGGGATCTCGACCGGCGGGCACGCCATCGTCGCCTTGATGTCGCCGGTGAAGTTCGCGCGGTACCAGTTCAGCGCCGCGGTCAGGGCGCCCGGTTCCCGCAGCGGGGCGAGTTCGTCCTCGGAGATCCCCACCGCCCGCAGCTCGGCGGCGTCGTCGGCGAGCAGCCTCTCTTCGGCCCCGTCGGCCACGAAATCGAGGATGTACGAAGAACGTTCACGCTGGTCGCTACCGACGAGAGCGTCGCGCATGGCCGACGGATGCCCGGTGCTGGCGACGACGAGACCGGTGAACCGGTCGGGGTACTTCCCGGCGAGATGCCACGCGACGATGCCGCCCCAGTCGTGCCCGACGAGGATCGCGTAACCGATGCCGAGGGCGTCGAGAACCCCGATCACATCGGACACGAGGTGGGTGAGCCGGTAGTCGTCCACCCCGGGCGGCCGCGCGCCGGGGCTGTACCCACGTTGATCGATGACCAGTGTCCGCAGCCCCGACTCGTGCAGGCGCGGCAATACGTCGTCGTAGCAGCTCCCGTTCACCGGGAACCCGTGCAGCAGCAGAACCCACGGACCGGTCTCCGGTCCCCCGATCCGGACGTCGAAGGTGAGGCCGCCCACGGTCACCTGACGTCGGTCGTCGATCATGGGGCGGTCTTCAGTCATGGCGCCCACGATAACCCGTCTCCACGACCCCGGCGTCTACAAGTCCTCGAGGTGGTGACGGATGACCTTGGGGTGGCGCGGCGGCCCTTGTCGGATCAGCCGCATGACAGCGTCGAGGTCGAGGTGTTCGGTGACGAGGTCGGCCATCGCGTCGACCTGTCGCCGACGTACGGCGTCGACATCGGTGTCGGGCGCCACGCGGAATCCCCGGACCCCGGCCTCGGCCGCCACGTCGGCCAGAAGTCGACGCCGGAAGTCGTTGCACGCCAGCAGTCCATGCCAGTGGGTACCCCGGACCGCCCCCCGCACCGCGCCCTCCGGACCGTGCCGGTCGTCGACGATCCACGTGTTCTCGGCCGATCGGGTCACCCGGCCGTGATGGATCTCGTAGCCGCTGATCGCGACGCCGGACGCGTCGCCGCCGGTCCCGGTCACCTGCCGCACGGTCTTCTCGGCGTGGAACTCGATGTCGAGGTCGAACAACCCCAGTCCGGGCACCCGCCCGCGACCGGACTCCACCCGGTCGTCGAGGGTGCGGCCCAGCATCTGGAATCCGCCGCACACGGCGACGATCGGACGTCCGCGGGCCGCGCGTTCGGTGAGCGCCTCCCCCAGACCGCGCGCCCGCAGCCACTCGAGGTCGGTCACGGTGGCGCGGGTGCCGGGCAACACGACGAGGTCGGCGGCCGCCACCCCGGCCGGGTCGTCGACCCAGGTGACGTCGACACCGGGTTCGCAGGCCAGCGCCTCGACATCGGTCGAATTGGAGATCCGCGGCAGGCGGATGGCGGCGACCCGCAATCGGGGTCCTCCGGTCGCGGAGGATTCGGTGAACGAGCGCGGTGGCCCGACCCGCCGCCCGACCGGCGCCGCTAGCGAGTCCTCGGCGTCGAGCCACAGGTCGTCGGCGAAGGGCACCACCCCGAGCGTCGGCCGTCCCGTGATCGCCTCGACCTGCCGAAGTCCCGGCTCGAGGATCGACGGGTCACCACGGAACTTGTTGACCACGAACCCCGCGATCAGCCGCTGATCGGCGTCGTCGAGGACCGCGGTGGTACCGAACAGATGGGCCAGCGACCCGCCGCGGTCGATGTCGGTGACCAGCACCACCGGGAGGTCCGCCGCCTGTGCGAGACCGAGATTCGCGATGTCGTTGGCGCGCAGGTTGATCTCGGCGACCGAACCCGCACCTTCGCAGATGACGACGTCGAAGTCGCGTCGGAGACCGGCCAACTCGTCGGCGACGACGGCACGCAGCCGCGACCGCCAGTGCAGGTAGTCGGCGGCCCCGGCGTCTCCGGCGGGCCGACCGCGGAGGATCACGTGCGAGCGACGGTCACTGCCCGGTTTCAGCAGCACCGGGTTGAACCTGGTGGAGGGTTCGAGGCCACAGGCGAACGCCTGCAACGCCTGGGCACGACCGATCTCGCCGCCGTCGAGGGTGACCACCGAGTTGTTGGACATGTTCTGCGCCTTGAACGGTGCGACCCGCACACCGGTGCGCCGCAGCGCACGGCACAGCCCGGCGACGATGAGGCTCTTCCCGGCATCGCTGCTGGTACCGCCCACGAGCAATGCGCCACCGAGTCCGTCCACCCGGAACAGACTAGAGGCCGGACCCGAGGCCGCGACCACGGTGGCGTCGTTCACAAGTCCCACCGTTGCGCTCGCGGTCGTGCGGGTCTGGATACAGTGACCCGGACGAACAGGTCGACAGCCGGTCGTTCGGAGTCAAGGGGGTCATCGGACGTGGAGGTCGTGAAGCCCGGGTCCGTGTTCGCCGGATATCGCGTCCTCTCGATGCTCGGGCGCGGCGGCATGGGACAGGTCTGGCTCGTCGAACACCCCACCCTGGGCCGCCGCGAGGCCCTCAAGATCATCTCGCCGAACCCCGCCGATCCCAGTTTCGCCGAGCGGTTCCGCAACGAGGCCCGCACCGCCGCGGCCCTCGATCACCCCGGCATCGTCACGGTCTACACCCACGGCGTGGAGAACGGCAGCCCGTGGTTCTCGATGTCCTACCTCGAAGGCGAGGACCTCGCCGCCGCATCGGCCCTGCCGGTCGATGACGTGGTGACGGTCGTCGGCAAGGTCGCCGACGCGCTCGACTATGCCCATACCCGGCGCGTCATCCACCGCGACATCAAACCCGCGAACATCGTGGTCGCCCGCGGCCCCGACGGCCGGATCGCCCGGGTCACCGTGCTCGACTTCGGCATCGCCCGCCTGATGGACGGCGCGAAGATGACCGCGACCAACCTGTTCGTCGGCACCCTCGCCTACGCCGCACCCGAGATCCTCACCGGCGAACCGGCGATCCCGGCGTCGGACCAGTACGCGCTCGCATGCACGACGTTCCAGCTGCTCACCGGATCGCAGCCCTACCCCGGGCAGACCCCGATGGCCCTGATCGCCGGCCACGTCAACACGCCCGCACCGCGGATCTCCGAGCGCCGCCCCGACCTCGTCTACGTCGATGCCGTGTTCGCGCGCGCCCTCGCCAAGAACCCCGCCGACCGGTTCGCGTCCTGTTCCGAGTTCGCCGCGGCGCTCGCCCGGGCGGTCGAGATCGGGTCGACAGCGCCCTCCGTCGTCGCGGCGCAGGCACCCGGCCGTCCGTTCTCACCACCGCCGCCCACCCAGCAGGCGCCGGTGAACCCGGTGGCCCACCGCGCTCAGCCACCCGGCGGTCACCCACCGTTCCCGGCGTACGGTCCCGGCGGACCGCCGCCGGGCCCACCTCCCGGATATGTGACCGGGCCCGGCGGACCCCACGGCCCCGGCCCGGGATCACGGGGAACGGGCTCACGCACCGCGTGGATCGTCGCCGCGGTACTCGGCGTCGTCGTCCTCGTCGTCGGTGTCGTCGGCGCCGCGATCGCCCTCAGCGGATCGGGATCGGATCCTCAGACGGCGCCGGTCGCCGGGTCATCGACGACGGCGCCGAGCAGTTCCGGCGGATCCTCCACCGGCAGCGATGAGTTCGAGTCCATCGCTTCCAGCGGCGACAGCACGTGCGCGGTACGCGGCGGTCGACTGTACTGCTGGGGCGACAACGAACGGGGCACGCTGGGCGACGGTACGACCACCGACCGCCCGCGCCCGGTCCCGGTCACCGGCGTCTCCGACGTCTCGGCGGTCAGCATGGGCGGCCTCGGGACGACCTGCGCGATCAGTTACGGAGACCTCTACTGCTGGGGTTACGGGATCGGACCGCCCGGGCAGAACGTGCCGCTGCCGACGAAGGTGTCCGGCCTGTCCCGGGTGTCGGCGGTGTCGGTCGGGCTGACGATCTGCGCGATCAGCGACGGCGACGCCTACTGCTGGCGCAACAACGCGAGCGGCCAGGTCGGCAACGGCAGTACCGGGTCGGTGGACGTGCCCACCCGCGTCGCCGGTCTCTCGGACGTGACCGCCGTGTCCACGTCGCACACCACGAGTTGCGCCATCGCCGGCGGTTCGGCGTACTGCTGGGGCAACAACCGGGAAGGCCAGATCGGCGACGGCACCACACTCGACCGCCTCACCCCGACCCGGGTCCTCGGACTCGACTCGCCCACGTCGATCAGCACGAGCCTGTACTCGACGTGTGCGGTCGCCGGCTCCGGCGGCGTGTTCTGCTGGGGCCAGAACACCAGCGGCCAGCTCGGCGACGGCACCGAGCAGAACCGGCGGACCCCGACCCGCACCGACGTCCGCGGGGCCACCGAGGTGTCCACGGCGGCCTATGGCGGATGCGCCGCCGCGGGCAGCTCCGCCTACTGCTGGGGTTCGCGCAGCGATCAGCCGGACAAGAGCCCCGACCGCGTCAACGGACTGTCGGGGGTCACCGAGGTCACCACCGGTTCGGCGAACGTGTGCGCGGTCGCGGACGACGAGATGTACTGCTGGGGCCTCAACGGCCAGGGTCAGCTCGGCAACGGGACGACCACGACGAGCAGCGAACCGCAACCCGTCCGCTTCCCCGCCTGAACGTCTCGGCTGTCGGCCGAACCTCAGTTGTCGGGCCCGATGTCAGTTGTCCGGCACAGTGAGGATCTCGGCGCCGTCGTCGGTGACGACGAGGGTGTGCTCGAACTGCGCGGTCCACCGGCGGTCGGCGGTCACCACGGTCCAGCCGTCGTCCCACATCTCCCACGGCAGTGCGCCGAGATTGATCATCGGCTCGATGGTGAAGACCATCCCGGGTTCGAGGACCGTGTCGACGTTCGGCTCGTCGTAATGCAGCACGATCAGTCCGTTGTGAAAGGTCTCACCGATGCCGTGGCCGGTGAAATCGCGCACGACCGTGTAGCCGAACCTGTTCGCGTAGGACTCGATGACCCGACCGATGACATTCAGCTCGCGACCCGGCTTCACGGCCTTGATGGCCCGCTCGGTCGCGATCCGCGTCCGCTCGACGAGATCGGCGGCCTCCTGGTCGACGTCGCCGGCGAGGAAGGTCGCGTTGGTGTCGCCGTGCACGCCGTGGATGTAGGCGGTGACGTCGATGTTGACGATGTCCCCGTCCTCGATCACCGTCGAATCCGGGATGCCGTGGCAGATCACCTCGTTCAGCGAGGTGCAGCACGACTTCGGAAAGTCCTTGTAGCCCAGGGTCGACGGGTAGGCACCGTGGTCGATCATGTACTCGTGCGCGATCGCGTCGAGTTCGTCGGTGGTCACGCCCGGGGCGACGGCCTTGCCCGCCTCGGCGAGTGCGTTGGCCGCGATCTTGCTCGCGATGCGCATCTTCTCGATCGTCTCGGCGGTCTGCACCCAGGGCTCATGGCCCTCGTTCACCGTCGGCTTCCACACGTATTCGGGACGTTCGATGGAGTCGGGCACGGACCGGATGGGCGACACGATCCCCGGCGTGAGGGCACTGCGAACTGGCATGCGACCAGACTATCCCGGCCCGTCGCGGCGAGGCCCGTGGGCGGACACCGCGGCGAACGTCACTAAGCTCGCCGGGAGGAGCCGATGGGAGGGCATCGGAGTCGACGATGGAGGTGTGCGGTGCGGACGAGGGGGTTACGGGCGGCGCTGGTGATGGTGCTGACCGTGCTGAGCCTGTCGGCGTGCTTCGTCACCCCGATCGAGCAGGAGCGGCACTCGCCGGGCGCGCATCTGCGCGACGGTCCGCAGACTGCGACGCTCGCGGAGTCCGACGTCACCCCCGTCGTCGAGAACCCCACCCCGCGACTCCCCGCCACCGTCGACTCGCTCCGGTACGGGGACGTGACCGTCGCCGATGCCGACCGGATCATCGCCGTGGACATCAACGGAACCCTCGGCAACATCGTGTACGCCCTCGGACTCGGGTCCCACGTGGTGGGGCGCGACACGTCCACCGCCTTCCCGTCGGCGAGGTCGCTGCCGGTGGTGACCAACCGCGGACACAGCCTCAACGCCGAATCCGTTCTCGCCCTTGACCCGAGCGTCCTGCTCGTCAGCGAGTCCACTGTGCCCACCGCCGCCGTCGACCAGATCCGCGACTCCGGCGTCGCGGTCGTCGTGTTCCCGGCCGCCCGCAATCTGGAGTCGAACGACACCCTGATCCGCTCGGTCGCAGCCGCACTCGGCGTCGCCGACGCTGGAGAGAAGCTCGTCGCCCGGACCGCTGCGCAGATCGAGGACGCACGCGAGCTGGTCCCGGACCCGTCCGGGGATCCCACCATCGCTTTCCTCTACATCCGCGGACGCAACCTGCTGCTGCTGGCCGGGCCCGGATCGGGTGCCGACGACCTCATCGAGGCGCTCGGCGGCAGGGATG
Source organism: Gordonia hongkongensis (assembly GCF_023078355.1). Lineage (NCBI taxonomy): Bacteria > Bacillati > Actinomycetota > Actinomycetes > Mycobacteriales > Gordoniaceae > Gordonia > Gordonia hongkongensis. The sequence goes on along the minus strand of NZ_CP095552.1, from coordinate 2,294,972 downwards.
CCGGCGCGGCAGCCGATCTCACCGGCGCGTTCACCGCGATCAGCGCCGAGGCCATGATCACCGCCGACCCGGACGTGATCCTCGTGATGACCCAGGGCGCGGCCACCGTCGGCGGACCCGAGGGAGTGCTGACCCTGCCGGGTGTGGCCGACACCGAGGCCGGCCGCAACGGACGGGTCGTGCAGATGGACGAGAGTCAGATCCTGGCGTTCGGTCCCGAGGTCGGACTGGTGCTGGGTGCGCTGGCGAGGTCGATCTACGCATGACCGACCCAGCGCGGACCACGACGGACCCGGCGACCGAGCCGACGACCCCGTCGGCCGTCGTCGCTCCCCCGGCCGGCACGTCGCATCGGGTCCGTGACCTCACGGTGGTGGCGGTGATGCTGGTCGCCTTGGTCGTCCTCGCCATCGTGTCCGCGGGCACCGGAAAGGTGTCGGTGCCGCCGCTCGAGGTGCTCGGCAGCCTCGCCCACCATTTCCACCTCGATCTCGGTCCGCTCCCCTCCCATCCGAACGGCGAAGGCGCGCTGTGGAATGTGCGCTTCCCGCGCATCGTGCTCGGACTGTTCGTCGGTGCCGCACTCGGCGCCGCAGGCTGTCTGCTGCAGGGAGTGCTGGCGAACCCGCTGGCCGAACCGGGGATCATCGGCGTCTCCTCCGGCGCCGCGGTCGGCGCCTGCCTGATCATCGTGCTCGCCGGCGGGACCGCCGGAGCCGGTGGCGCCGCGGGCAACTGGGCTCTCGCCGGGGCCGCCTTCGTGTTCGGCCTCATCACCGCGGCGGCGGTGTACGTGTTGTCTCTCCGCGACGGCTCGTCGTCGGCGATCATGCTGGTGCTCACCGGTATCGCGGTCAACGCGTTCGCGGCCGGGATCATCGCCTTCCTCACCTTCGTGGCCACCACCGCCGCTCGCGAGCAGATCATCTTCTGGCAGCTCGGCTCACTCGCCGGACGCACCTGGAGCGAGATCTGGGTCGTCGCACCGCTCGTCGTCGTGGGTGTCGCGGCCTGCCTGTTCCTGGTCTCCAAGCTCGATCTGCTCGCGCTGGGCGACATCCAGGCCGCCTCCCTCGGCGTGAACGTGGAAGCCGTCCGCCGGCAGGCGATCGTCCTCACCGCGGTGCTGACCGCCGCGGCGGTCGCCTTCGCCGGGATCATCGCCTTCGTCGGCCTCATCGTGCCGCACGTGATGCGCCTCATCGTCGGACCGCGCCACGCGATCCTGTTACCCACCAGCGTGATCGGCGGAGCACTGGTCATCACGGGCGCCGACCTCGCCGCCCGGACGATGCTCGGTGACGCCGACCTCCCGCTGGGCATGTTCACGTCCCTGATCGGTGGCCCGGTCTTCTTCATCCTGTTGCGTCGCAGCCGTCACGCGGGTGCCGGATGGTGACCGAAACCGCCGTGACGACGACCCCGGGCATCCACGCCCGAGACGTCTCGGTCGTGCTCGGCGGACGCGAGCTGGTGAGCGAGGTGACCCTCGACGTCTCCCGTGGTGAACTCGTCGCCCTCGTCGGTCCCAACGGGTGTGGCAAGTCCACGCTGCTGTCGGCGCTGTCCGGTACCCGCACACCGCAGCGCGGCCACATCGAGGTCGACGGCCGGGACGTCGCGACGACCTCGATGCGCGAACTCGCCCGCCACCGCTCGCTGGTGACCCAGCAGAACCGGGTGGACACCCCCTTCACCGTGTCCCAGGTCGTCGCGATGGGCCGCTACCCGTGGCTGCGGACACCGCGCGCGGCGAACTCCCCGCCGTGATCGCCGACGCGATGGCACTGTGCGAGCTCGGCGACATCGCCGACCGCCCGTTCGGACAACTCTCCGGCGGCCAGCAGGCACGCGTCTCCCTGGGTCGTGCCCTCGCCCAGGACACCCCCGTCATGATGCTCGACGAGCCGACCGCGGCACTCGACATCCACCATCAGGAGCAGGTTCTCGACATCCTGCGCGTCCACCGCGATGCCGGGAACGCCGTGCTGCTGGTGGTGCACGACCTCACCCTCGCCGCCGCCTACGCCGACCGGGTGGCCGTGATGAAGGACGGCCGGCTGCTCGCGATCGGGCCGACGTCGGAGGTGATGACGGTCGACCTGCTCAGCCACACCTACGACCACCCCGTCGAGGTGATCGAGCATGCCGGGCGACGGGTGATTCTCCCCGTCCGGACACCCGGTAGCGCCTAGAAGATGGTGCGCACTGGTGAGGGCGTCTCAGGAGAGAGGGCGCACCGCGTAGCCCGGACCGAGACCGGCGAAGAAGTCGCGGGTGACGGCCACCGCGTTGTTCGAGTCACCGCCGCCCACGACGAGGGTGGCGAACGCGATGTCGCCGCGGTAGCCGGCGAACCAGGCGTGTGACCCGCCGGCGAACTCCGCCTCACCGGTCTTGCCGAACACCGCACCCTGGCCGTCGATCACCGACGCCGTACCGCTCGTGATGACCTCACGCATCATCGGGCGCAGCTGGGCGTAGACCTCGGGTGCCATCGTGGGCGTCGGTCCCTCGACCTTCGTGGGCTTGTCCAGGATGAGTTGCGGCACCGGGGCCTTCCGACCGTTCGCAACGGTGGCGGCCACCAGGGACAGCCCCAGCGGCGAGACGAGGACCTTGCCCTGCCCGAAGCCGTCCTCACTGCGGGCGACGAGTTCGTTCTCGATCGGCACCGAGCCGGACACGGCATCGAGGCCGGCGATCTCGTAGTGTTGTCCGACGCCCATCGCGGCCGCGGCGTGCGCGAGATCCGACGGCCCCATCTCGCTGGCGAGTTTGGCGAACGTGGTGTTACAGGACTGCGCGAACGCCCGCAGCATCGACACCGTCCCCAGCGAGAACCCGTCGTAGTTCGGGATCAGGCGCGGACCGATCTGGATGGCGCCGGGACATCCGACGGGGGTGTCGGGGGTGGCCATCCGATGGCTGATGGCGGCCGCGGCGGTCACCATCTTGAAGGTCGACCCGGGTGGGTACAGACCGGTCGTCGCGATGGGCCCCGACCGGTCGGCCGCGGGATTCTGGGCGACCGCGAGGATGCGGCCGGTGGACGGCTGCACGACGACCAGCGCGATCTGGAACCGGTTGGTGGCGTTGACCGCTCGCTGGGCCGCGTTCTGCACCGTCCGCGACAGACTCAACGAGACCGCCGGCGCGGGGTCCGGGTCGTGGTCGGCGAGGACGTCGGCGTCGAGGCCGTTGGGGTTGACCGTCACCACCCGCCAGCCCGCACGCCCCGACACCTCGGAGTCGACGACCTTCTTGACCTCGGTCAACAGGGCGGGCGCGAATCTCGGGTCCTCGGGGACCAGTTCGGCCTGTTCGTTGGTCACGACGCCGGGGATCGCCAGTTGGTCGCGCAAGCGGTCGAACTGGTCGTGGGACAGCCGGGCGAGCGGGTACTGCTGCCGGTTCGCGGTGACCTGTTCGATGATCGTCTGCTCGTTGAGCGAGGGACTGAACCGGCGCAGTACCGCGACCGCACCGGTCACCGACTCGGCGACCGACGCGCCCTGTTCGGCGGCGGCAGTCGCATCGAAGTTGACGCCCACGACGGTGCCGTTGACCATCACCTCCGAGCCGTCGGACTCATTGACCGTCGCGCGCGGCGCCTCGACGATCTGGAGCGAAAGGCGTTGATCGGTACCGAGTTTCGGATGGATGTTCGTCGACGCCCAGCGCACCGCCCAGCCGTCGTCGGACCGGCCCATCCGCAGGGTGGCGTCGTAGGCCCAGTCGCGGCCCCGCGGCAGGGCCCAGGTGTAGTCGACGTCCACCTCGGCGGTGTCCCCGGTGACGCGGACCCGCCCGGCCTGCGACTCGAGTGCCTCGGCACCCAGCCCGGCCCAGGCCGACTCCATCGCGGACTCCGCGGCAGCGGGGGTGTCGGTCAGCGCCGCCGCGGACGCGACCTTTCGATCGGCGTAGGCCTGCAGGAAGCGCTCCGCGGCGCGGCGCGGGCCGTCGTCCTCGGAGGCCGAGCAACCGACGGTGGCCACCGTCACGGCAGCACACACTGCGACGATCACCGCCGGGGTCCATCGAGTTCGCATGCGCCACATCGCGGTCGAGTCTAGGGTGGCCCGGCCGGAATCCCGCGACGCCACGCGGGGCGGGCACTCAGTCGACGAGGACGGTCGCGAAGGTGCCGACCTCGGTGAACCCGATGCGGTCGTACACCGCGCGCGCGGTCACGTTGAAGCTGTTGACGTACAGACTCGGAATGCGGCCGTGAGCGGCGACGGCCTCCGCGACGGCCGCGGTACCACCCAGTCCCAGTCCCTCACCGCGCCGGTCGGGATCCACCCAGACTCCCTGGATCTGGCCGACCCGGCGGGACAGCGAGCCGATCTCGGCCTTGAACACGACGTCGGGGCCGTCGAACCGGGCGAACACCCGCTGCGCGGTGATGAGCGAGGCGAGGCGTCGTCGGTAGGAACGACCGCCGTCGCCGGCCGTCGGATCGACACCGACCTCGCCGATGAACATGTCGATGGCCGCGGGCATGTACGCGTCGAGGTCGTCGAGGGTCACCAGCCGCACGAGCGGGTCGGCGGGTACCGCCGAACAACACGTGAGGGCGAGCAGTGGCTGCACCGGCCGGACCTCACGCGCCGGACCCCACACCGGCTCGATCTGTTCCCACATCTGCATCACGAGGTCGGCGCGGCCGACGATGGAGGAGCATGCACGCGGTCCGGCGATGGCGCGGTCGGAGAAGTAGTCGAGATCCTCGGGCGAACCGGTGAGCGGGATCAGGTTGGCGCCGGAGAAGCAGAGGGACGACGCGGGGTTCTGCGCGGTCCACAGCTCGCCGCCCAGCAGCCGGGGGTTGATCCCGTGCGTCTCGAAGCGGGCCGCGACCATGCACATCGCCACCGGGTCCGAGGTGAGGACACGTTCGACAGCGGCCGCATCACGAGCGCCGAGCGGCTTGTCGCCCAGTAGCTTCAGCAACGCCGCTCCTCCCTCTCGAGCCTGCCGCCGACCTAGGAAACGGTCACCACGGGCGGGCCCACGTGAGTACCGTCTCCAGTTTCTCCTGATTCCTCGGCGATCCGCAGCGCTTCTTCGATCAAGGTCTCCACGATCTGCGCCTCGGGAACCGTCTTGATGACCTCGCCCTTGACGAAGATCTGCCCCTTGCCGTTTCCGGAGGCCACGCCGAGGTCGGCCTCGCGGGCCTCACCGGGGCCGTTGACGACGCACCCCATCACGGCCACGCGCAACGGGACCTCCATGCCCTCGAGTCCGGCGGTGACCTCGTCGGCCAGCTTGTAGACGTCGACCTGGGCGCGGCCGCACGACGGGCACGAGACGATCTCGAGTTTGCGCGGGCGGAGATTCAGCGACTGCAGGATCTGGTCGCCGACCTTGATCTCCTCGGCCGGCGGGGCCGACAGGGACACCCGGATGGTGTCGCCGATGCCCTCGCTGAGCAGCGCGCCGAAGGCGACGGCGGACTTGATCGTGCCCTGGAAGGCGGGCCCGGCCTCGGTGACCCCGAGGTGCAGCGGGTAGTCACAGGCGGCGGCGAGCTGGCGGTAGGCCTCCACCATGATCACCGGGTCGTTGTGTTTCACCGAGATCTTGATGTCGCCGAAGCCGTGCTCCTCGAACAGCCCGGCCTCCCACAGCGCCGACTCGACGAGCGCCTCCGGGGTCGCCTTGCCGTACTTCTGCAGGATGCGCTTGTCGAGGGACCCGGCGTTGACGCCGATCCGGATCGGGATCCCGGCGTCACCGGCCGCCTTGGCGACCTCCTTGACCCGGCCGTCGAACTCCTTGATGTTGCCCGGGTTGACGCGCACGGCGGCACAGCCGGCGTCGATCGCGGCGAAGATGTACTTCGGCTGGAAGTGGATGTCGGCGATCACCGGGATCTTGGACTTCTTCGCGATGATCGGCAGCGCCTCGGCGTCTTCGGGACGCGGGCAGGCGACGCGCACGATGTCGCACCCCGAGGCCGTCAACTCCGCGATCTGCTGCAGGGTGGCGTTGATGTCGTGGGTCTTGGTGGTCGTCATCGACTGCACCGAGATCGGGTGGTCGCTGCCGACGCCGACCGAGCCGACGAAGAACTGCCGGGTCTTCCGACGCGGGGCGAGCACCGGCGGTGGTCCGGCGGGCATGCCGAGTCCGATCGGCACAGCGGTCGCGGGAGTCGGGGCGTTCATCTCGTTCACCTCTGGGGGTTTCGGTTCTCTGGTGGTATTCGGCGCCGGACGGCGACCCGGATCGTCCGGGTCACTGCCACGGGTTGATCGGGTTGATGATGTCGGCGGTGAGCGTGAGGACCATGAAGCCGGCCATCACAACCACGGCGGCGTAGGTGATCGGGAGCAGTTTGTAGTAGTCGACGGCCCCACCCGGTGCCCGGCCGAACCAGCGCCGCACGGTGTCGCGGCCCTTCTCGTAACCGACGATCGCCATGTGACCGCCGTCGAGCGGGAGGAGCGGGACCAGGTTGAACAGCCCCAGGAAGAAGTTGATGCTGATCAGGAGCATCCAGAACATGTCCCATAGACCACGTTCCACGGCCTGGCCGCCGAGCACCGAGGCGCCGTAGACGCTGACCGGGGTGTCGATGGCACGTTCACCGCCGGTGACTGCCGTCCACAGCGCACCGATCTTCGACGGCAGGGACAGCAGCGCGTTCCAGGTCTCGACCGCCAGTTCGCCGGTGAATCCGATCGCGCCGGGCACGATCTCGAGGCCGCTGTAGGTGATGACGTTCGGCGGGACGTCGTAGGCGATGCCGACCATGTTGTAGGTCTGGGTTTCGGAGGTGCCGTCGGCGTTCGTCGCCGTCACCGTGGTGGGCTCGGGGGTCATCGTCAGGTCGAGTCGCTGACCGTCGCGGTCGACCGTCAGCGCGACCGGGCCGGTGGACTCGCGGATCACCGGGGTCAGATCCGACGCCTGCCCGACCGGCTGACCGTTGATCGCCACGATGTCGTCACCGGGGAGCAGCCCGGCGGCACCCGCGGGTCCGGTACCGCCACAGGGCGCGTCGGTCTGTTTGTTGCCCTCGATGGTGATGGTCGACGGGACGCATTGCGTTTTGCCGACTGTCGCCGGGGTCGGCCCCGGGTTGAGGTTCGGCAGTCCGAACGTCAGGCCGACGATGATGATGAGGACGAAACCGAGCAGGAAGTTCTGGGCCGGTCCGGCGAACAGCACGACCAGGCGCTTCCAGGCCTTCTGCTTGTACATCGCCCGGTCCTTCTCGTCCCAGGCCAGTTCCTCGTGCGGGGTCATCCCGGCGATGTCGCAGAAACCGCCGAGCGGCAGCGCCTTGATCCCGTACTCGGTCTCGCCGCGCCGGGTGGACCAGATCGTGGGACCGAAGCCGACGAAGTACCGCCGGACCTTCATGCCCGTCGCCTGCGCGGCCCACATGTGGCCGCACTCATGCCAGGCGACCGACAGCAACAGCGCCACGGCGAACAGCGTGACGCCGATCGCGAAACTCACGTACCTACTCCATCCGGATCACGGGGCGCACCCGCTCACGAGAGCCGCCGATCAGACGGATGCGGCCGCGACCAGCTGCGCAGCGCGATCCCGGGCCCACCGATCGGCGGCGAAGACCTCTTCCACAGTACCTGGCGTCCGGCGCCACTGATCTGCCTCGCCGAGCACGTCCTCGATGACCTCGACGATGCGCGGGAACCGGATCGCACCTGCGAAGAACCCGGCTGCGGCGGCCTCGTTGGCGGCGTTGTAGACAGCCGTCAGGCTGCCTCCCGCCGCACCGGCGCGTCGAGCCAGCTCGATCGCCGGGAACACCGCGTCGTCCACGGGCTCGAACGTCCACGACGACGCCGTCGAGAAGTCGCAGGCCGTCGACGATCCGGGCACCCGGTCCGGCCATCCCAGGGCCAGGGCGATGGGCAGCTTCATCGACGGCGGTGAGGCCTTCGCCACCGTCGCCCCGTCGACGAAGGTCACCATCGAGTGCACGATCGACTGCGGGTGGACGGTGACGTCGATGCGGTCGTAGTCCACGTCGAACAGCAGGTGCGCCTCGATGACCTCGAGGGCCTTGTTGACCAGGGTCGCGGAGTTGAGCGTGATCATCGGGCCCATCGACCACGTGGGATGTCGGCCGGCCTGCTCGGGGGTGACGTCCTCGAGTTGCGCACGGGTCCATCCGCGGAACGGGCCGCCCGACGCGGTGAGGACCAGTCGGTCCACCTCGGCGGCCGTCCCCGCTCGCAGACACTGTGCGATCGCGGAGTGCTCGGAGTCGACCGGGACGATCTGCCCGGGCGCGGCGGCGTCGAGGACCAGTGCCCCGCCCGCCACGAGCGACTCCTTGTTGGCCAGCGCGAGCCGAGCACCCGATCGGAGTGCGGCGAGGCTGGGCGCCAGACCGATCGAGCCGACGACGGCGTTGAGGATCACATCGACCCCGGTGTCCGCGGCGACGGCGTCGATCAGATCGCACATGGCGTCCGGCCCATTCAGGACCCGGCCGCCGAGACGTTCGCCGAATTCCTGCGCCCGCGTGGCGTCGGCGACGGCGATCCGCGAGGCCGGCACGCCGAACGCGGCGGCCTGATCGGCGAGCAGATCGGGATTCGACCCGCCGGCACCCAGACCGGCGACCTCGAAACGATCCGGATGCTCGGCGATCACCTCGAGAGCCTGGACGCCGATGGAACCGGTGGAGCCGAGAATCAGCACGCGTGTGGGCACGCACCCATTCTGGACCATCCTCGTCGACGAACCGCCGCCGGTGACACCGGACCGACCTGCGGGCGGGGGTGCCGCTATGCTGCTCGGAGAACTACTACCGATCGTCAGACATCTGACGTCCGCGCTGTGAGGAGTGGCTGTGGCAAGCACCGATGTTGAGCACACTGTGGGGCACGGCGATGGAGGGCATGGCGAAGTCGAGGTCATCGACACCGGCTGGCGTCGCGAGCCCGCCGATGCCCCGTCCGCCCGGTTCGGCTGGCACGGAGCGGCAACCAAGACCTTCTACGGTGCGGCCATCTTCTTCGCGCTGTTCCTACTCGCGATGATCATCGGCAACCACACCGGACGCATCGAGGACCTGTATCTCATCGCCTTCGCCGCGGGCACCCTGTTCTTCGCCGTGCGCGGATGGTGGATGAACCGCGGAAAGTGGTCCTGACCGGCCACCTCGCCACATCTACGACAAACGCCGAGCGGTGATCCGCTCGGCGTTTGTCGTCTGCGCGGTCTGAGCCGGTCCCTGTCCGGCACATCGAGGTCTCAGCGCTCTTCGGCCGCCAGCTGTCCACAGGCAGCGGCGATCTCCTGCCCGCGCGTGTCGCGAACGGTGCACGAGACTCCCTGCTCGCGGACCCGGCGTACGAACTCGCGTTCGACCGGTTTGGGACTGGCGTCCCATTCCGAACCCGGCGTCGGGTTCAGCGGGATGAGATTCACATGAACGAGTGACCCGAGGGCCCGGTGCAGCTTCTCCCCCAGCAGGTCGGCCCGCCAGGGCTGGTCGTTGACGTCCCGGATGAGTGCGTACTCGATGGAGACGCGCCGTCCGGTGGTGTCGGCGTAGTAGCGGGCCGCCTCGAGCACCTCGGCGACCGACCACCGGTTGTTGACCGGGACGAGGGTGTCGCGCAGTTCGTCGTCGGGCGTGTGAAGCGAGACGGCGAGCGTCACCGCGAGCCCCTCGTCGGCGAGACGGCGGATCGACGGCGCGAGACCGACGGTCGACACGGTCACCGAGCGGGCGGAGATCCCGAGGCCCTCCGGCGCCGGCGATGTGATCTGCCGGACGGCGCTGACCACGCGCTTGTAGTTGGCCAGCGGCTCACCCATACCCATGAACACGACGTTCGACAGGCGTCCGGGCTCGCCGAGTTCCCCGTCGCGCAGCGCGCGGGCCGCGGCCCGCACCTGATCGACGATCTCGGCGGTCGACAGGTTGCGGTCCAGTCCGCCCTGCCCGGTGGCACAGAACGGGCAGGCCATGCCGCAGCCCGCCTGGCTCGAGATGCACAGCGTGTTGCGATCGGTGTAGCGCATGAGGACGCTCTCGAGGAGCGTGCCGTCGTGCAGGCGCCAGAGCGTCTTGCGGGTGGAGTCGTCGTCGCAGGAGATGTGCCGGACCGGGGTGAGCAGCTGCGGGAAGAGCTTGTCCCGCACCGATTCGCGCGACGCCGCCGGCAGATCCGTCATCGCGTCGACGTCACCGTTGAGGCGCGCATAGTACTGGCGGGCCAGTTGATCGGCCCGGAACTTCGGCAGCCCCAGGTCGGCCAGCGCCGCGACGCGACCGGCGGGGTCGAGGTCGGCGAAGTGTGTCGGCGGCCGCCCACGCTTGGGCGCGTCGAACACAAGTGGCAATGAGGTCATTTCGCCATTGTCGCATGTCATGATGAAGTGATGACGACACCCGAGGACCGACGGCACACGGGTTCGGTACCGGCGTGGGGCGAACAGCCCGCCGGGTCACCGCCACCGACGACCGGTCACGCGCACACCCCGGAGCAGCACGCCCCTGACCCGGACCATCGCGATCGTCTCCGCCGCACGGTCGCCGACGTGGAGCACACGCGGACGCGCGCCACCTGGTTCGGCGTGGTGATCGGCGCGATCATCCTGGTCCTGTTGCTCGTCTTCATCGTGCAGAACCTCCAGTCGCAGACCATCGACTTGCTGTTCTGGGAGGTCAACCTGCCCCTCGGGGTCAGCCTGCTGATCGCGGCCATCGCCGGTGCACTGGTCGTCGCGCTCGTGGGCGGCCTGCGGATGCTGCAACTGCGGCGCGCGCTGAAGAAGGCAGCCAAGTAGCGTCCGGCGGCGCGGTGGCGCGTGCTCAGAGCAGCGCGGTGAGCACGACCCACACCACGAACGCCGACGGCAGCAGGCTGTCGAGCCGATCCATGATGCCACCGTGGCCGGGCAGCAGCGTGCCCATGTCCTTGATCCCGAGATCGCGCTTCACCTGGGATTCGACGAGATCGCCGAGGGTCGCGCAGACCACCAGGACCGGCCCCAGGATGATGCCGATCCACCAGTGGCTCTCGAGCAGGAACACCACGCAGCCGACGGCACCGACAGTTCCGACGACGAGCGAGCCCACCATGCCTTCCCAGGACTTCTTCGGACTGATCGCCGGCGCCATCGGGTGCTTGCCGAACATCACACCCGCGGCATAGCCGCCGACGTCGGAGCACACCACGACGACCATCAGCGTGGCCACTCGCGCCGCCCCGTCGTCCTGCACGACCAGGTGGGCGCCGAACGACGCGAGCAGCGGTAACCACGCCAGCACGAACACGGTGACGGCGAGGTCGCGGAGGTAGTTGACCGGCGCCTTGTCGATGCCCTGCCCGAGCAGCTTCCACACCATCGACACCAGGGCCGTCGCCACGAAGGCGACGAGGGCTCCGGTCGGACCCCAGGGCCAGCTCGCCCAGATGATGGCCTGGCCGCCGATGAGCAGTGGCCAGAGGGCGACGTCGTAACCGCCGGTGCGGAGGCGCTTGATGACCTCCCAGGTGGCGACCGCGAACGCGACCGCCACGAGCCCGTACCAGACCTTCGGGACGAAGATCAGGATCGCGATGATGCTGATACCGAGCGTGCCGCCGACCGCGATCGCGGCCGGCAGGTCGCGGCCGGCGCGCGACTTCTTCTCACCGCCCCGTTGCGGAACCTCGTTCACACCTCGAGCAATTCGTCTTCTTTGTGCTTGACCAAGTCGTCGATCTGGTGCACGTAGGTCGCCGTGGTCTTGTCCAGTTCCTTCTCGGCGCGCGACACCTCATCCTCGCCGGCCTCGCCGTCCTTCTGGATGCGCTTGAGCTCGTCGGCGGCCTTGCGGCGCACGTTGCGGATCGCGACCTTCGCGTCCTCACCCTTGCCCTTGGCCTGCTTGACCAGATCGCGGCGACGCTCCTCGGTGAGCTGCGGGACGGCGACTCGGATGATCGTGCCGTCGTTGGTCGGATTGACCCCGAGGTCGGAGTTGCGGATCGCGGTCTCGATGTCGCGCAGCGTCGACGCCTCATACGGCTTGATCACGACGAGCCGCGGTTCGGGCGTGTTGATGCTCGCGACCTGGGTCACGGGCGTCATCGAGCCGTAGTACTCGATGTTGACCTTGTTGAACATGGCCGGGTTCGCCCGCCCGGTGCGGATGGAGCCCATGTCCTCCTTGGCGACGTTGACCGCCTTCTCCATCTTCTCCTCGGCGTCGAGCAACGCGTCGTCGATCATCTTCGTCCTTGTTCCGTTCGGTCGGTGTTCTCGTCGATCTCGGGTCAGTCGCCGGGTCAGGTGCTGACCAGGGTGCCGATGCGGTCGCCTGCGACCGCACGGGCGATATTGCCCTGCTGGAGCAAATTGAACACCAAGATCGGCATCTTGTTGTCCATACACAGGCTGAAGGCCGTCGCGTCGGCGACCTTGAGCTCCTTGTCGAGCACCTCGCGGTGAGTGATCTCGGTGAAGAGGGTGGCGTCTGGGTTGGTCCGCGGGTCGGCGTCGTACACGCCGTCGACCGCCTTGGCCATCAGGACCACCTCGGCCTTGATCTCCAGCGCACGCTGGGCCGCGGTGGTGTCGGTGGAGAAGTACGGCATCCCCATGCCGGCACCGAAGATGACGACGCGGCCCTTCTCCAGGTGCCGCTGGGCACGCAACGGGAGATACGGCTCGGCGACCTGCCCCATCGTGATGGCGGTCTGCACCCGGGTCGAGATCCCTCGCTTCTCCAGGAAGTCCTGCAGCGCAAGGCAATTCATGACCGTGCCGAGCATGCCCATGTAGTCCGAGCGGCTTCGGTCGAGCCCTCGTTGCTGGAGTTCGGCGCCGCGGAAGAAGTTGCCGCCGCCGATCACGACGGCGACCTGGACACCGGAATTGACGACGTCGGCGATCTGGTCGGCGACGGTACCCACGACGTCGGGGTCGAGCCCGACTTCGCCGCCACCGAACATCTCGCCGCCCAACTTCAGCAAGACCCTACGGAATCCATCCCGCCGGATGGGGTCGGACGCTTCACTCATCGGCTTCCTCACTCGTCGGTTCGGTGAACTATCGTACGTCGTCACCGGAACCGACCCGCGATACGCGTCGTGCGCGCCGCGCGAGGGTGCCCTGGGGATTCAGCCGCGTAGGGCCGCCTCGAACTGCGGCCAGGCACGATGCAGTTCGTCCTGCCAGTACGGCCACGCATGGGTCCCGCCCTCGTAGAGGTGGAACGTCGCCGGCACACCGATGTCGCGCATCCGCCGCTGGAGGTTCCTCGTGCACTGCGCCGTGGCGGTCTCGATCACCGCCCCGACCGCGATCTGGTCGAACAGCTTGGAGCCGTTACCCTCGATGCCGGGGCCGTCGAGGGTGTCGTACCGGCCCGGCATCCCGGATCCGTTCGAGACGTAGATCGGGCTTCTCCTGTCGCTCCTGTTCTTCAGCGTGTTCGCCGGGTTCTTCTTCACCGTGTCGATCTCGGCTCAGTTCGGACTCGGCTACTCGGCATTCCGGACCGGGATGCTGGCCCTGCCCTTCGCGATCGGCGCCGCGGTCGGCTCACTCGCCTCACCACGCGTGGTCGCCCGCATCACCGCCCCGCACACCCTGCTGGCCGGATCCGTCGCCGTCGGAGCCGGATTCGTCTGGCTCGCGATGATCATCGAACCGGCTGCGGAGACCCTGCCGGTGCCCGGCGTCCTCGGTCCCCTCGTACTCGGCGGGCTGGGGACGGGTGTGTTCATCGCACCGCTGCAGGCCGTGATCCTGTCCGACACGACCGAAGCCACGGTGGGCACGGCAACCGGGACGATCCCCACTGTTCAGCAGATCGGCGCCTCGATCGGGCTGGCGGTCGTCACCCTCTTCTTCTTCGGTCAGGTGGCCGGCCAGACAAGCGAGACGGTTCCGGCGGTGAGAGCCGAACTCGTTGCGTCGCTGTCGGAGTCACCGGTTCGACCGGTGCTGCACGGGGCGGTCGCCGATCGTTTCGCATCCTGCGCGAGCGATCAGCTGCGGTCCGCACATCCGGAGCGACCGGCGCCCGCCCGCGCGGGCGGACCGACGTCGCCGGCGGTCGCCGCGGTCGCCGCGCAGGCACGGCCCTGGACTCAGGATGCGGCCCGGTCGGTGACCGCTCGGACTTTCCTGGCCGCGCTGAAGACGACCTTGATGATGCTGGGTCTCGTCGCCGTGGCGATCGGGGCACTCGCCGCCGCTCTGCGGACGCGACGGACCCCGTGAACGCACATCGCCCCGTCTCCTCGACGAAGACGGGGCGATGTGGAACGCGTTCGATCAGGCCTGGCCGACCTCGAACCGGGTGAAGGCCTTGACGGTCACACCGGCGTCGTCGAGCAGGGCCTTGACGGACTTCTTCGAGTCCTGGACCGATGCCTGGTCGAGCAGCACGACGTCCTTGTAGAAGCCGTTGACGCGACCTTCGACGATCTTGGGCAGGGCCTGCTCGGGCTTGCCCTCCTCCTTGGCCGTCTGCTCGGCGATACGACGCTCGTTCTCGACGACGTCCGCGGGGACCTCGTCGCGGGTGGCGTAGCGCGCCTTGAGCGCGGCGACCTGCATCGCGGCGCCGCGAGCGGCCTCCTCGGCGGCCTCGCCCTCACCGGTGTAGGACACCAGCACGCCGACGCCCGGAGGCAGGTCCGACGCGCGCTTGTGCAGGTACACGGCAACGGGACCGTCGTAGTAGGCCACGCGCCGGAGCTCGAGCTTCTCGCCGATCTTGGCCGAGAGAGCCGCCACGGCCTCGTCCACGGTGCCGTCGCCGAGCGGAGCCTTCTTCAGCTCGTCGAGGTCGTTGGTCTTCGCCGCGGCCGCCGCGTTCACGATGTCATCGGCGAGCTGCTGGAACTCACCGTTCTTCGCGACGAAGTCGGTCTCGGAGTTGATCTCGATGAGCGCGCCGCCCTTGGCCGCGACCAGGCCCTCGGCCGTGGAGCGCTCGGCGCGCTTGCCCACGTCCTTGGCGCCCTTGATACGCAACTCTTCGACGGCCTTGTCGAAATCGCCGTCGTTGTTGGCCAGCGCGTTCTTGCAGTCGAGCATTCCAGAGCCGGTGAGCTCACGGAGACGCTTCACATCAGCTGCGGTGTAGTTCGCCATCGTCGGCGAGCCTCCTTAGAGAAAGTGTTGGGGACCGGACTGCGAGCAGTCGGGACTACTGAGCAGCCGGGGCGTCGGTCGCGGCGGCGTCGCCGGCCGGTGCCGCAGCCTGGGTCAGCAGTTCCTGCTCCCACTCTGCCAGCGGTTCGCCACTGCCGGCCTCGGGCTTGGCGTCGCCACTGGCGGCGCCGGCACGGGCCTGGACGCCCTCGGCCACGGCCGAGGCCACGACGCGGGTGAGCAGTGCTGCGCTGCGGATGGCGTCGTCGTTGCCCGGGATCGGGTAGTCGACGAGGTCGGGATCGCAGTTGGTGTCCAGGATCGCGATGACCGGGATGTTCAGCTTGCGCGCCTCGCCGACGGCGATGTGCTCCTTGTTGGTGTCGACGACCCACACGGCCGACGGAACCTTGGCCATGTCGCGGATACCGCCGAGGGTGCGCTCGAGCTTGTTCTTCTCACGCGTGAGCATGAGGATTTCCTTCTTGGTGCGTCCCTCGAAGCCGCCGGTCTGCTCCATGGTCTCGAGCTCCTTCAGGCGCTGCAGGCGCTTGTGGACGGTCGAGAAGTTGGTGAGCATGCCACCGAGCCAGCGCTGGTTGACGTACGGCATGCCGACACGGGTCGCCTCCGCGGCGATCGATTCCTGTGCCTGCTTCTTGGTGCCGACGAAGAGGATGGTGCCGCCGTGGGCGACGGTCTCCTTGACGAACTCGTACGCCTTGTCGATGTAGGTCAGCGTCTGCTGCAAATCGATGATGTAGATGCCGTTGCGGTCGGTGAAGATGAATCGCTTCATCTTCGGGTTCCAACGGCGGGTCTGGTGCCCGAAGTGTGCGCCGCTGTCCAGCAGCTGCTTCATGGTCACGACAGCCATGATCGTCCTTTTCTCGCAGTTGTCGTCGGTACCGTCGGTACCGACCCTGGCGCCTGCGGCCGAGTGCCACCCGAGACGGCATGGGCCGTTCCGGGACTGCTCACTTGGCGTGTGTTTCTCGACTGTGCTGGTCAGGGCGTCGAAGCCCGGAGCGTCACAGACCTGAGTGCAGGCGCGCGAAGTCACCTCATCAACGAGCGATGAGGTGCGTGGGAGAGTTTACGCCGCGGCGGATGGATCACCAAAACGCCTTCGCCCACGTCGGAGACGGTTGTGGTGATGCAGTCGGAGGTCGGATCGGCATCGACCGCGCGCCCGGCGGATCCCATCCGGCTTCCGCTGCGTCCAATCAGCGTGCCATCCCCAACACTGCGTGTCCTCGCCGCGTTCCTGCCGACTGTCCTCTGCGTCGTCGGTCCGGTCCCCGCCGCCGCGTCCGTCGGTGTGTACGCGGCGCCGTTGTCGCCCCGGCCCACCGTGGTGACCGCCTACGACGAGCCCGAGAAGCGATGGCAGCCCGGCCACCGGGGCGTCGACCTCGCGGCCGGGCCCGGCCAGACCGTCCGCGCGGCGGGGGCCGGTCGCGTGCGCTTCGCGGGAACGGTCGCCGGCCGGCCGGTGGTCTCGGTGTCCCATCCCGACGGCGTGACCACCACGTACGAGCCGGTGGAGGCGAGTGTCGACGCGGGTGATCACGTCTCGCGGGGCGATGTCATCGGGACCGTGATGACCGGTCATCCGGGATGCCCGGTGCCCGCCTGCCTGCACTGGGGCGCCCGACGCGGCAGCGGACGTGCGGCGGACTACCTGGACCCGCTGGGTCTGCTCGGGGCCGTGCGCGTCCGGCTCAAACCGGTCGACTGACGGCGGTCACGCTCGCGGGTGCGCCTGTCGATGGACGGCACGCAGACGTTCGACGCTCACATGCGTGTAGATCTGCGTCGTGGCGAGCGACGAATGCCCGAGCAGTTCCTGGACGACGCGCAGGTCGGCACCACCCTCGAGCAGATGAGTGGCGGCGCTGTGCCGGAGTCCGTGTGGCCCGGTCGCCGGGCCTCCGCTCGCCTCGACCGCGCGTGACACGACCGAGCGCGCCATCCGCTGGTCGAGCCGTCCCCCGCGGGCACCCAGCAGCAAGGCTGGTCCGGACGCGTCGGTCACCAGGGCCGGGCGTCCGGAACGCAGCCAGGCGTCGATCGCGCGGGCGGCGGGCTCTCCGTAGGGGACCGACCGTTCCTTGTCGCCTTTGCCGATCACCCGCACCACCCGTCGCCCGGCGTCGACGTCGCCGACGTCCAGCCCGCACAACTCCCCCACTCGAACTCCGCTGGCGTACAACAACTCCAGGATGACCCGGTCCCGCAGGGCGATCGGGTCGTCGGGGGCACGATCCACTCCGGTGGCCGCGATCGCGGCCGCTGCCTGGGCGGGGGCCAGTACGGCGGGCAGGGTCCGGTGCGCCTTGGGAGCCTTCAACCGCTGTGACGGGTCGGCCGCCAGGTAGCCCTCGCGGACCGCCCACGCGCAGAACGTCTTCGCCGCGGAGACCTGCCGGGCCACGGTCGTGCGCGCGGCGCCGCGCCGGGTCAGTTCCGCGAGCCAGGCCCGCAGCAGCGGGAGATCGATGTCGGCCACCGCGGTTCCGCGGGCACCGGCGAACGAGACGAGGGCGCGAGCCCCACCGACATAGGCGCGGATCGTGTGCTCGCTGCGCCCTTTCTCCAGGCGCAGGTGATCGGCGAAGTCGTCGAGCATGGTCACGACCTCACCCCGTCGGGCACCCGAGCGCAACCGCACACGCGGCGTCGTGGCCGAATCGGTGCCTGTCCGGCCGGTGGGCCTCAGCCCTGGGCGCCGACGGCCTCCTCCTCGGCCCGCAGGTCGGCCTTCCATTGCCGGAACCCCTCCTCGGTCCGGCCGCGCCGCCAGTACCCGGAGATCGAGGCGTTGGCCGCACTCACGCCGCGTTCCTTGCGGATGTAGGCACGCAGGTTGTGCATGACCGCTTGCGCCTCTCCGTGGATGAACACGTGCGGTTCGCCGTCGAGCCATTCCGTCGCGCGCACGGCCGCGATCAGCGGGGCGTTGTCACCGGCGAGCGAATCGTCGACGTCCGCCGCAGGTCCGCCGCGGTGCACCCAGGAGACCTGCGCCCCGGCGGGTGCGTCGAGGTCGAGTTCGTCGTCGGGGCCGGCGACCTCGATGAAGACCTTGGCGACGGCGTCGGCGGGAAGGGCTTCGAGTGCGGCGGCCACCGCGGGGAGACCCGCCTCGTCGCACGCCATGAGATGCCAGGGGGCATCGGATCGCGGACGGTAGCCACTACCCGGCCCGATGAAACGGATCGTCTCGCCTGGCTCCACCGAGGCCGCCCAGGGGCCGGCGATGCCCTCGGTGCCGTGCACGACGAAGTCGACGACGAGCTCGCGGGCCTCCGCGTCGACCCGGCGCACCGTGTAGGTACGCAAGACGGGTTGCCGCTCGGGCGCCTCGTTCGTACGGATCTCCTGGAGATCGAACGGTTCGGGATAGCTGACACCCGGCGGTGCGAAGACGAACTTCACATACATGTCGGTGTCGGGTTCCCCGGACTTGCCCAGGGCCGGCCGAAAGTCGTCGAACCCCTCCCCGCCCAGGTAAAGGCGTACGAAATGCGGGCTGATCCGCTCTCTTCGTAGCACCGTCATCGTGTTCACGCGTTTCGCCATCGAACCTCCCTTTCGGGTCAACCCTACGCCTACGAGATTAGGCCACCCTTAGCTTTAGAGCGGCGAACCACCCATCCGCGGTTGTAAGGTTTTCTATCGATCAAGCGATGTGAATTTGAGACTTTGCCATTCCTAAAGTCAGACGTCGCGAGACCCGACCAGAGGTGACTCCATGCCGGATCAGCCCGTGGACCAGTCCACCCCGCGCCGCGGCTCGCGGCTCAGTGTGGACGACTGGCTGGAGGCCGCGACCCAGATCCTGGTCGACGACGGGATCGACGCCCTCAAGATCTCGCGCCTCAGTGCGCGCCTCGGTGTGACCAAGGGCAGCTTCTACTGGCACTTCACCGACATCGGGGCGCTGAAGACCGCGCTCGCCGAACACTGCCGACGGGCACAGTCGGCGGCGGCCGACCGGATCGAGGCACTGGAAGCCCTACCACCAGTCGAACGGGTCGAGGGGATGGCGCGCCTGCTGTCGGACCCTCGCCGCTGGGCGATGGAGTCCGCCCTGCGCCGCTGGGCCCAGACGGACGAGTCGATCGCGAACTCCGTCGATGCACTCGACTGCCGGATCTTCTCGATCGCGATCTCGGCCATGCGCGAACTCGGGTTCTCGGAGGCCGAGGCGCACGCACGCGCGACGACGCTCCTGTACGCGGGAATCGGTTATGTCCACGCTCATGGCCGTCTGAACGAGGCGACGGTCGAGGATCTGCATGTCATCATCGACGTCCTCACCCGCCGCTGAGGTCACGCCAGCCGCCATCGTCCGTCCACGTTCTGCACGTACCCCTTGATGTCGAGGTGCGCGAGCGCCGCGCGGACGGTTCCGATGTCGAGGCCGGCGGCGAACGCGATCTCGTCGATCCCCACTCCACCGCGGCCGGGAATGGCGTCGTGGACCCGTAGTTGCTCGGCGTCGAGCGCGTCGGTCGGTTTCGCGCGGCCGCGGCCGATGTCGCCCCCACCGTCGGGTCGTACCAGGTTGATCACCGACGCGACGTCGGACACCAGTACGGCGAGCTCGTCGGCGATCATCCGGTGACATCCGACCGAGGTCGCCGAGGTGACGGGACCTGGAACGGCTCCCAGCGGCCGGCCGAGCTTGCGCGCCCAGGCGGCGGTGTTCGCCGCGCCGGACCGTCGCCCTGCCTCGACCACGACGGTCGCGCCGCTCATCGCGGCGACCAATCGGTTCCGGGTGAGGAACCGATGTTTCGCCGCTGTCGTCCCGGGCGGGTACTCGCTGATCACCGCGCCCGTGCGCGCGATCGCGGTCAGCAGCGACGAGTGTGACGCCGGGTAGTCGCGGTCGATGCCACACGCCATCACCGCCGCGGTCACCCCGCCCGCCGCGACGACCGTGCGGTGAGCGGCGCCGTCGATGCCGAACGCCCCGCCGGACAGCACTGCGAAACCCTGGGCCGACAACCCCGAAGCGAGCGTCTGCGTGACGTGTTCGCCATACGACGACGCGGCACGGGACCCGATCAACGCGATCGACGCTGCGGCGAGGTCGTCGAGCCGGGCCGGACCGCGCACCCACAGGGCCAGCGGTTCGCCTCCGCGCGCGGCCGTGTCCGCCTGCCCCAGCGCCAGCAACGACCAGGCCGGCCACTCCGGATCGGCACGGGTCACCAGGCGCGCACCGACCCGCTCGGCGGCGTCCAGATCGTCGACCGCACAGTCTGATTCGCTCCGAGCCGCGGTGGCGGCGAGCACCGTCTCGTGGCCGCCGGGCACGGTGCGTCGACGGATCGCCGCAGCCGCCTCGACCGGACCGATGTCGTCGACGAGCGCGATGACCGCGGCGCACGGCGGTTCGGCGACCCGCGCCAGATAGGCCCAGGCGATGGATTCCGGCGACCGGGGTTCCGACGAATGGGCGGAGATCACCAGGTCGCTCCTCGGTCTCGGTACAGAAGTGCCTGTGCGACATCGTCTTCGACGGGACGCCCGGACCCGCTCAGATCGCTGAGGGTCCATGCCAGCCGCAGAGCGCGATCGGCACCGCGGGCGGTCACGCGGCCGTCTCGGAGGAACAGTTCGATGGGCCGCAGCACGTCGGGCGGCAGCCGGAACCGCTGCCGCAGCGCGGACCCGGGAACCTCGGCATTGGTGCGCCACCCGAATTCCGACCAACGCTCGATCGCAGTGGCTCGCGCCGCGGTGACGCGGGCCCGGACGTCGGCACTCGACTCCCCGGCACCGCTCATCAGCGCGGTGTTGCCCGGTGGGTCCATCCGCACGCGGATGTCCACGCGGTCCAGCAGCGGTCCGGACAACTTGCCCAGATAGCGCCGCCGCACGACGGCCGTGCAGACGCAGTCGACGTCGTGGGCGGGCGCGCACGGACACGGGTTCGCCGCGAGGATCAGCTGAAAGCGCGCGGGATAGACCGCCATGCCGTCACGCCGGGGCACCCGGACCTCGCCGTCCTCGAGGGGTTCCCGCAGGGATTCGAGCGACTTGACACTCATCTCGGCGCACTCGTCGAGGAACAGCACTCCCCGATGCGCCTTGGACGCCGCGCCCGGCCGGGCGAAACCGGTACCGCCACCGAGCAGGGCTGTGATCGATGAGCTGTGGTGCGGGGCGACGAACGGCGGTTCGGTGATCAGCGGACGTCCGGGCGACAGCTCCCCCACCAGCGAATGGATCGCCGTCACCTCCAACGAGTCCTCGAGACCCAGCGGCGGCAGAATGCCCGGCAGCCGCCGCGCGAGCATCGTCTTGCCGATCCCCGGCGATCCGGTCATCAGGACGTGATGAGCTCCCGCGGCAGCGATCTCGAGCGCATGCCGGGCCTCGTGCTGCCCCACGACGTCGGCCATGTCGGGGACCGGCGGCATCTGCGTCGTCGCCGCCGCGGGCACCGTGTCGAGCACGTGGTCACCGGCCAGCCACTGCGTCACCTCTTTCAGACTGCTCGCTCCACCGACGTCCATCCCCTCGACCAGCGCCGCCTCGGCAACGGTCTCGATTGGCACCACCGCCCGTCGATACCCCTCCTGCCGCGCCGCGATCACCGCCGGCAACACCCCGCGGATCGGCCGCACGGTGCCGTCCAGACCGAGCTCGCCCAGAAAAACCGTCGACGACAACTTCTCCGCCGACACCTGTTGCGTGGCAGCCAGAATGGACACGGCCATCGACAGATCGAACCCCGGACCGATCTTCGGCATATCGGCCGGCGACAACGCCACCGTCACCTTCAACTCGGGAAAACTGAACCCGGAGTTCTTGATCGCAGCCCGCACCCGATCCCGCGCCTCCCGAACCGACGAATCCGGATTACCCGTCACCGCGAACCCCGGCAGACCCGAACTCACACTCGCCTGCACGTCGACGACCTGCGCGAC
Organism: Gordonia hongkongensis; assembly: GCF_023078355.1. Lineage (NCBI taxonomy): Bacteria > Bacillati > Actinomycetota > Actinomycetes > Mycobacteriales > Gordoniaceae > Gordonia > Gordonia hongkongensis. Next base: position 2,272,920 of record NZ_CP095552.1, on the reverse strand, counting down.
AAAGGCATTGAGCCCCACCGCCTGTGTTTGCCCCAACATGGGCACAGTCTCACCGGAAACACGCGTGGCGGGCGGCGCCGAACCACTCACACAGCCGATCTGTGGATGACCTCGCGGTTGTGCACCACCGTTCACAGCAGCCCGACTAGGCTCGACAACCGATGGACGACGGAACATTCGACGATGCGTTCGTCGGCGATCTCGACCGACTACTCCGATGGCGACGCGACGTCCGTTGCTTCCGCCGCGAACCACTCGAACCCCACGTGCTCCCCGACATCCTCGACGCAGCCGAACTGGCTCCGTCTGTGGGCAACAGCCAACCGTGGCGCTGGGTCGAGGTCCGGTCCGCCGAAGCCCGGCAATCGGTGCGCGACAGCTTCACTCGCTGCAACGCCGACGCGCTGGACGGTTATACGGGCGAACGCGCACAGCTGTATTCGTCGCTCAAGCTCGCCGGTCTCGACGACGCTCCCGTCCACCTCGCCGTGTTCTGCGAGCCCGGTGTCGAGCAGGGCCGGGGACTCGGCCGACAGACAGTGCCCGAGACGCTGGAGTATTCGGTCGTCACCGCGATCTCCACACTCTGGCTGGCGGCGCGGGCCCGAGGCGTCGGGGTGGGGTGGGTGTCCATCATCGAACCCGAGGAGGTTTCCGAGGCACTTGCCGTACCGCCGGCCTGGAAGCTGGTCGCCTACCTGTGTATCGGCTACCCCGCGCACGACTCGGAGACACCGGAACTCGAACGTGTCGGCTGGCAATCACGGACGAGGTCCGAGAAGCGGTTCTTCGTGCGCTAGGACGTCGCCGAAGCTGCAGCCCGAGCCCGGGCCAGCTTGAGGTCGCGGTAAAAGGGGTTGTGCGAGTTACCTTCTAGATTCAGCGGCACATCCAGCTGGCGGATCAGTGCTTCCTCGACCAGCCAAGGTTCGTCGACTGCCAACCACGAGACCCGGGTGTTGTCACCCATCCACTCACTGAGGACCGGCTCGCCGACGCCGAAATGCCTTTTCGTCCCGTGTAGGGCGAGCTGGATGCCGAGCTCATCAGCCAGGAGCGCACCGAGACTGAGGCGCGGAGTCGACGTCGACGCTCGTCCTCGGTAGTGCGTTCGCAGGCGACGACGGAGATTCTGCCGACTGACCGCGCCCGACGCGGAGGGTCTCTTGGGGCTGATGCCGACATATGGGAGTGTCATGCCATCTCGGCTCCGGCAGTACGACACGTCCATGAGGTGGGAGGGCGGGCGTTGGAACCACCAGCCATATACGCCTGGCGACGCAGGGACCACAGAACCGGCATGGAGGACCTCGCCGCGGTCATACATCGGCGCACCGAGAAGTTGGCCGACACGGACGTTCGTACCTGCCGAATCGGAGGGTCCCAACATGCTCCCATCCTGCGGACGAACGCCCCTCGACACCAGATCGTGACCCCGCGGACCGCGCGATCCGCATGTAACTCCAGTAACAATAGTCACGTCAATCACTTCTATCGCAAGAGTAACTGGAGGACGCGCGTGTCGAGCCGTCTCACCACGAGTGTCCGACTGGCCCTCGCCGGGGTCATCGCCTTCAGCGGCACCGCGGTCGCGCTGACGACCGGTGCCGGCGTCGCGCACGCCGCGCCGTGCGGCAACGCGAGCACGGGCTCGAGCTTCCTGGGCTTCGGGTCCAGCGGTTCCAGCGGCTCGAGTGGCTCCAGCGGGTCGGAGGGCTCGTCGGGCAGCTCGAGCATTCCGAACCCGGGACCGCAGCGGCCGTTGATCCCCTATGTCGGTTCCAAATCCCGCACCGTCGGGTGGGTGACGGGACCGCTCAGCGCCAACCGCACATTCAGCCGGTTCGGTATCGGCGGCACCGATCTCGGCGTCTCCTGGGACAACGGCCGCGGCCAGACGCTGATGGCCTTCGGAGACACCTTCGGCAACTGCAACGCGCCGGGACAGCAGTGGCGGCACAACGTGCTGCTCCGCACCGACGACGACAACCTCGCGAACGGACTCTCCGTCCCGGCCGGTCGCGCCGGCGACGTGACGTCGGGTTCGGTGATCGCGCCCGGTCAACCGAACTACGCGCAGGAACTGATCCCGTCGCTCGGCATCTCCAACGTCGAGGTCACCACGATCCCGACGGCGGCCATCTCTCTCCCGCACGGCGACGGCTTCCGCCAGTACGTCAACTACATGTCGGTGCGCTCGTGGGGTTCGCCGGGCAACTGGGTCACCAACTTCTCGGCGATCGCCCATTCCGACGACAACGGCCAGACCTGGGTCACCGACCAGGACACGATCCTCATCAATGCTCCGGTCTCACTCCGACTGCCCGGCGAGTTCCGTCCGATCGAGTTCAACAACGGCAAGTTCCAGCAGAACGCCTACGTCCGCGGCCGGCCCGGGACACCCGAAGCCGAGTACGTCTACCAGTTCGGCACCCCGAACGGACGATTCGGCGCCGCCTTCCTCGCGCGGTTCAAACCCACGGACATCCTCGACCTCGACGCGTACGAGTACTGGGCCGGGAAGAGTCGCGGCTGGGTGGACGACATCGCCGCGATCCCCGACGACGGCTCGGCGGTCGTCGTCCGACAACCGGTCACCGAACTATCGGTCGCCTGGAGCCCGTACCTCGAGAAGTACGTCATGCTCGATGGCGACAACGACATCACGCTGCGCACCGCCGATCATCCCGAAGGTCCGTGGAGTGCACCGAAGACCATCGTGCCCCGTGGTGCGCTCGTCGTCTACGGACCGATGATGCTCCCCAACTCCCCCGCGCTGCAGGGGGATTCGAAGGAGCTCTACTTCAACGCATCGCGGTGGAGCGACTACAACGTGATGCTGATCCGGACCGATCTGAGCAAGCTGTGACATCCGGGCTCACACGTGCACACCCTGGTGATGCCGCACCTGCGCACGAGCCAGATCGTCGGGAGCGGCCTGGTCGAGGCGCACGCTGACGACGTCGAACCGGATCTGCGTCCATCGCCGATCCTGCGCCGCCAGCCACATCCCCGCGAGTCGGCGCATCCGGGCGAGCTTCGACGGCGTGACCGCCATGACCGGATCGTCGTACGTGCGGCTCGCGCGGGTCTTGACCTCGACGATCACCAGGACCGACCCATCCGCGGCCACCAGATCCAGTTCGCCATAGCGGGTACGCCAATTGCGCTCCAGGACAGTCCAGCCCAGGGATATCGCGTAATCCGCGGCCACGTCCTCACCGAGCCGGCCGATATGACCGCGGCGATCGGGGCGAGGATGGTCGCGCGCTTGTGCACTCATGCCGATCAGATTCGCGCAGAACCGGTTTCGCCGACCGTCCGAAAGCGAGCAACGCCCTGATCTGTGAACGATCAGGGCGTTGTCAACAGATTGCGCGTGGTCAGGGCTCGTCGGGCAGGCGGAGTTCCGACTTCTCGAGTTCCTCGATGTTGACGTCCTTGAACGTGATCACGCGGACCTGCTTGACGAACCGCGCCGGGCGGTACATGTCCCACACCCAGGCATCGCTCATGCGGAGTTCGAAGTAGACCTCGCCGTCGGTGTTGCGCGGGATCATCTCGACCGCGTTGGCGAGATAGAAGCGCCGCTCGGTCTCCACCACGTAGGTGAACTGCCCGACGATGTCCTTGTACTCGCGGTACAGAGAGAGTTCCATCTCGGTTTCGTACTTCTCGAGATCCTCAGCACTCATCCTGTCAGCCTATCCCTGTTGTCGTTTGCGCTGGTGACCACACGTGCCGCGACATTACGGTACGACATGCGGTGTTGTGGTGAGGGGCCGGCGGCGTCGATGCGCGACATGTGCAACGCCGTGCTGTAGCCCTTGTGGATGGCGAAGTCGTACCCGGGCAGGTCGTCGTCCATGGCGACCATGATGCGATCTCGGGTGACCTTGGCGATGATGCTGGCGGCGGCGATGCACGCGGCCGCCCCGTCTCCCCCGATCACGGGCAGGGACGGCGCCGTCAGTCCCGGCACCGCGAAACCGTCGGACAGCACGTACCCCGGTTTCACGTCGAGGGCGGCCACCGCCCGGCGCATGCCCTCGATGTTCGCGACGTGGATGCCGATGCGATCGATCTCGGCGGCTTCGATGATCACCGCACTCCAGCTCTGCGCGTAGCGCGTCACCGAGCGGTACAGCTCCTCGCGGGTGCGCTCGGTCAGACGTTTCGAGTCGTCGAGGTCGGCGAGGGAGACGAGCTGCGTCGGCTTCAAGACGCAGGCCGCCACGACCAGCGGGCCCGCGCACGCTCCGCGGCCGGCTTCGTCGACCCCCGCCACGGGCCCCAGACCCTGCCGGTGCAGGGCGAATTCGAACGTTCGCAGACCCGCGGCACGGCGGACGGGTGAGCGGGGTGGCCATCGAGTCGTCACAGCTGTCTCACCCCTGCTGCGGATTGAACGAACCGACACCACCGATCCGCGAGAAGGGGTAGATGATGAACCGGACCTTGCCGCGGATGTCGCTCACCGGGACGGTGCCCTGGTACTGGTCCTCGACGTGGTAACGCGAGTCCTGCGAGTTCAGGCGGTTATCACCCATGACCCACACGTTGCCCTCGGGCACGGTGATCGGACCGAAGTCCGGCCCGAGACACGGAGGCACCTGGTCGCCCGGTCCGGCGACACCGGGCCCGAACGACGCGACCGTCTCCTCCTGGAGCTTCATGTCGATGTAGGGCTCGCGCAACGGGCGACCGTTGACCTTCACACCGACGCCCTCGTCGTTGCGACATTCCACCGTCTGACCGCCGGTCGCGATGACCCGCTTGACGAGGTTATTCTCGTCCGGCGGCGCGAACCCGAACCACGACAGCGCATCCTGCGCCTTGTGCATCACCGGGTTCGTCGATCGGGGCGACACCCAGGCGCCGTTCCACGACTCCGACGGGCCCTTGAAGACGACGACGTCGCCGGGTTGCGGATCACCGAACCGGTACGTGAGCTTGTCGATCACGATGCGGTCGTTGGTGCAGCCGTCGCAACCGATGAGAGTCGACTCCATCGACTCCGACGGGATGACGTACTGCCGACCGATGAAGGTCTGCAGCACCCAGGTGAGGAGAAGGACGCACCCCACGATGATGACGACTTCGCGCAGGAGCGAACCCGAGCCGGACTTGCGCTTGCCGCGCTCGTCGGCATCGGGTTCGGCCGGGTCGGTCTTCAACCTCCACGGACGCTTGGCGTCGTCGGCGCGGTCGTCGTCGGGGGCATCGTGGGGTCGCTGTGTGTCGGCCACCTCGTCAGGTTAGACGCGTCAGCGCTTTTCCTTGATCTTGGCTGCCTTGCCGCGCAGATCGCGCAGGTAGTAGAGCTTGGCGCGACGGACGTCACCGCGGGTGAGGACGTCGATCTTGGCGATGTTCGGGCTGTGCACCGGGAAGGTGCGCTCGACGCCGACGCCGAAGGACACCTTGCGGACGGTGAAGGTCTCGCGCACGCCGCCGCCCTGACGACGGATGACGACGCCCTTGAACACCTGCACGCGCTCCTTGCTGCCCTCGATGACCTTGACGTGGACGTCGAGGGTGTCACCGGGGCCGAAGTCCGGCACGTCGTCGCGGAGGGACTGCTTGTCGAGGAAGTCGAGCGTGTTCATGTGTCGTGGTCCTTGTCTGGCGGAGAACGTTGAGCAGAGGAACCTGGCGGCCCGTGGGCTCGACCGGTTCGTGCTCCGAGTCGTTGGCGTCGCAGCCGGCGGTCTCGGAGAGACAGCCCCGGACACGGGGCATCGTCGGCAGGCAACCCGACTATTGTGCCAGAGACACCCCGGGCCGACGAAATCGCGGAGCCGCTACGTCCGTGGCGCCACGATCACGACGTCGTCGGCCTGCAATGCCGAGATGGTGGCGGGCTCCATCGGCGTCGCCGCGGCGATCGCTCTCGGCGTCACACCGGCATGCACCATGTGGTCGCGGACCGCGAGTTCGGGCGCCTGGCCGTTGGCGGTGAGTGCCTCGTCGTCGGCGAGTTCCATCCCCACCCGCTGATACGGCTGCGGGTCGTTGGTCCCGACGACGACCACCGGGGCTCCCCGCGGGCCGATCCCGACGCCCACCGCGGTCCGGAACCAACCTGCGATCGATGCCGGGACCGTGGTCTGGAGTCGCTCGGCTCGCCCCCGCAACCAGGTCAGGTCGTTCGCGCCGATCACGTCGCGGTCGGCGCGAGCCCGCGCGCCGGCCAGACCCCCGAGACCGGCAGCCATCGCACCCGCCGCACCCAGTGCCCCGAGCGGCATCATCGGCATCATCCCGCTCGTCGCCGCGGGTGCAGCGGCGCTCTGCCCGGCCTCACCCGACCGTTCGGTGTGATCGTCCCCCGCCGCGGTGAGGGCCATCCGGCCGGTGCTCGCGGCCTCGACCCGCCACGTGTCGTCACCGATCGCGGCGTTCACCTCGGCCCGCCGGATGTCGCGGTCGGCGATCAGTGCGACCACCGACATCTGCTGCTGCGTGTCGATCACCGTCCGGGCATACGCGTCCAGCGACGTCCCGAGCGCGCGCAGCCGTTCCGCCGCTCCGGGCAGATCGGCACCGGCGATCTGTCCGAGCCCGTCGACGACGGCATCGTGGAACCCGCCCGCGGTCGAGTCCCCCGTCGCGTACGAGTCGGTCACCGACGCCACCGCCTCGGCGAGGCCGGCCACCCTCTCGGCGAGTGCCCGCACGCGCTGTGCCGAGTCGCTCAGTGCCGCCGCGTCGGCGGTCGGCCACACCCCCGGGGCCAGTTCCTCGGCGATCCGCTCGGCCTCGCCACGCGCCGTCATGCGTCGGCCCGGCCGATACGCGCCGAGGCCTCGGCATCTCGGTCGAGGAGGTCGTCGATGCCGGCGACGAGGGCGCGGCGGCGTTGTCCGAGACGGTTCCCGACGTCGTGCAGACGATCCGTCGACGCCGCGGCCGCCGGCGAGAACCCCGCCCGGAACGCACCCGCCGATTTCCCGGTGCCTACTGCCATGTCGACGTCGATGAGCAGGGCGGCGAGCTCGGTCTGTATCGCCGTGAGTTCCGCCGCCGCTGCCTGCAGTCGCGTCGCCACGACGGCGGCGGCACCGGGGTCGGCGGCGACCCGGGGACCGGCGTCGGCCGCCGGCGAGAGGTCAGGGTCGGTCATCGGCGACCACACTGTCGAGGCGGGCGTCGGCGTAGTCGATCGGCAGATCCGGTGCGCCGGAGAGGATGTCGGCGGATCTGGTGCGCAGCGCGGTGTCCGCCTCGGCGATCAGCGTGGTCAGCAGGGCGGACAGTTGATCCGCGCGGTATCGACGCATTGCGGAGGGTTCGATCGTGATGTCCACCGCACGGCCGCGCGCGTCGACCGTCACCGCGACGAGCCGGTCGTGACTGGTCGCCCGGGAGGTCAGCTGCGACAACGACTTCCGGACCCGTTCGAGTTCGGTGCGCTGCCGGTCGAGTTCCTCGACCATGGCCGAATACCCCTGCATCGTCTGCTGGACCCCCGTCCGAGTCGAACCTCTGCCGAATCCTAGTCGGTATCGCCCGGATGGTCCGCGGAGGAGTCCACAGGGTCCGGGAGGAGATCAGGCCGGCGCGCGCGCGTCCGCTCGAGGGCCTGTTCGGTACGCCAGCGTGCCACCTTCGCGTGGTCGCCGCTGAGGAGTACGGGCGGGACGTCCAGACCGCGCCAGGACACCGGCCGCGTGTAACTCGGACCTTCGAGCAGCCCGTCGGAGAACGAATCCTCCTGATGCGAGCGGGGATTGCCGAGTACGCCGTCGAGCAGCCGGACGGTCGCCTCGATCATGGCCATGACCGCGACCTCTCCCCCGATGAGGACGAAGTCGCCGAGGGAGACCTCTTCGACGCGCACCCGTCGGGCCGCGTCGTCGAAGACACGCTGGTCGATACCCTCATACCGGCCGCAGGCGAACACCAGATGCGGCTCGGTGCTCCAGCGACGCGCGGTCTCCTGGGTGAACGGCACACCGGCAGGGGTCGGCACGATCAGCAGCGCGTCGTCGGGGCACACCTCGTCCAGGCACGGCCCCCAGACGTCGGGTTTCATCACCATGCCGGGCCCGCCGCCGTACGGCGAGTCGTCCACGCTGCGATGGACGTCGTGCGTCCAGTTGCGTAGGTCGTGGACCGCCACGGTGATCCGTCCGGCGTCGATCGCCTTGCCCAGCAAAGCAACTCGGAGCGGATCGAGGTACTCGGGGAAGATCGACACGACGTCGAGACGCATCACGGCGCCTCGTCGAGCGAATCCGGATCCAGCAGCCCCTCCGGGGGGTCGATCACGATCAGCTCGCGACCGACGCTCGGCACGATCTCGCGCACGAACGGCACCAGCACCTCACGGTCGTCGGTGGTGCGTACCGACAGCAACTCGCCGCCGGGCAGATGCAGGACCGATTCGACGACGCCGACCGCGGAGCCGTCGGTGAGTTGAACGGGCACGCCCTCGAGTTCGTGGTCGTAGAACTCGTCCGGGTCGTCGGAGGGCTCCACCTGCGAACTGTCGATGAGGAACAGGGTGCCGCGCAGGGCGTCTGCGGAATCCCGGTCCGCGACGCCGGCCAGGGACACCAACAGCCGCCCGGAATGATCCCGGGCGGCTGTGACGGTGAAATCCCGTTCCCCGGCACCGCGCGGCAGACGGCCACGCAGCACCGAGTTCGGAGCGAAACGGCTCTCGGGCTCGTCGGTGCGGACGTCCACGACGACCTCACCACGGATTCCGTGTGACTTGACCACACGGCCGACGACGAGATCCACGATGCGCTCGGTGTTCGGGTTCTCGGTCAGCGGTCGGTGTCGACGATGTCGACGCGCATCCCGCGGCCGCCGATCCCGGAGACCAGGGTACGCAGCGCGGTGGCGGTACGACCGTTGCGACCGATCACCTTGCCGAGGTCGTCGGGGTTCACGTGGACCTCGACGAGCCGGCCGCGACGGCCGGTGACGAGGTCGACCCGGACGTCATCGGGGTTGGAGACGATTCCGCGGACCAGGTGCTCGACCGCGTCGGCGACGACTGCGCTCACGCGTCGCCCTCGGCGGCGGGAGCTTCAGCGGCCTCGTCGTCCTTCTTCGCGGCCTTCTTCTTGGGGGTGGTCGCGGCGGCGACCGGCTCGTTGTCGGCGGCGGCGAGCGCGGCATTGAACAGGTCGAGCTTCGACGGCTTGGGCTCGGCGGTCTTCAGGGTGCCCTCGGCGCCCGGCAGGCCCTTGAACTTCTGCCAGTCACCGGTCACCTTGAGGATCGCGGCCACGGGCTCGGTCGGCTGCGCACCGACTCCCAGCCAGTACTGCGCGCGCTCGGAGTCGACCTCGATCAGCGAGGGCTCTTCCTTCGGGTGGTACTTGCCGATGGTCTCGATGACCCGGCCGTTGCGGCGGGTGCGGGCGTCGGCGACGACGATGCGGTACTGCGGGTTGCGGATCTTGCCGAGCCGCGTGAGCTTGATCTTGACAGCCATCTCTACTTCTCTTTCGTGTGGTCACTGCGCAATTCAGCAATCCGCCCGGAGTGGCGGACCCGGTTTTGCGTCTGTAGTGGTGTGACCGTCGGGCGGCCGTGACCGGATCCGACGAACCAGCGAATCATTGTGCCAGACCGGGCGGTGAGTACCGAATCCGGTGATCGGCCTGCAGAAGGAACAGCCGATGGACCATGTGGTCGCCCACCCCGCGAGGACGACCACATGCCGAACGTCACTTCCGTCACTCTGTCGGTGTCGGCTCATCCGCGTCCAGATGCGCGACACCGCCGGAGCCTCCCTCGACCCCCGGCTCCGACGGGCCCGCGCTCTCGGATCCGGGCCGCGGATCCGAGTTGGACTGATCCGGTTCGTCCTGGCCGAACCGTTGCAACGCCGTTGCTACGTTACGCGGCGGTAAGAAAGGCAACCAGCCACTACCGTGTGGCTTTGCTCACACGAGGTGGCGACCAGACGACACCACTGCTACCGGGTGTCGCAACGTGCCCAGGTCGTCGCACGGGTTGTCCGCGTACACGACGAAGTCGGCGCGGTGACCGTCCTCCAGGAGGTCGGCGCCCAGCCAGGCGCGCGCATTCGTCGACGCCGCCGCAATCGCACCCGCCGGGCCCAGGCCCACGTCCGAGAGCGCCTCGATCTCGTCGACGATGCGTCCGTGCTCGACGAATCCGCCCGCGTCGGTCCCGGCGAAGATCGCGACGCCGGCCTCACGCGCGGCGGCGAACACCGCCGGGGCGCCCGCATGCAGGGCGCGCATGTGGGCGGCGTAGGTCGGGAAGCGTTCGGCGCCGTCGGCGATCCCGGGAAAGTTCTCGACCTGGATCATGGTGGGCACCAACGCGATCGAGCGGTCGACGAGCTGGTCGACGAGATCGGGAGTCAGCCCGGTGCCGTGCTCGATGCAATCGACTCCGGCCCCGATCAGGTCGACGAGAGCATCGGTTCCGAAGACGTGCGCGGTGATCCGGGCGCCGTGCTCGTGCGCCACCGCCACCGCCGCCTCTATCTGTGCACGGGTCCACAACGGGGCCAGGTCGCCGACCTCGCGGTCGATCCAGTCGCCCACGATCTTCACCCAGCCGTCGCCGGCCTGCGCCTGCCGGGCCACCTCGGCCGCGAGTTCGTCCGGATCGTCGAGGTCGACGCCGTAGTCGCGCAGATACCGCTTGGGCCGGGCGATGTGCTTGCCCGAGCGGATGAAGCGCGGGCAAGCGGGGTCGTCGTCGAGTGGGTGCGTGTCGAGCGGCGACCCGACCTCGCGGATCAGCAGGGTGCCTGCGCGCGCATCGGCGTAGGCGTACCCACGGGCCTGCTCGATGTCGACCCCGAGGCCCGGCGCGATCCCCACATGATTGTGGGCGTCGACGAGGCCCGGCAGAATCCAGCCACCGTCGACTGCCGTCTCGGCGTCGGGAACCGCGGTGAGGCTGATGGTGTCGTCGGACACCCAGAACTCGACCGGTTCGGACGTGAGCGGATCGGTGCCCCGGTAGTGGCGGGCCATTGCACCCTGTTCCGGGCCACCCACCGTCATTTCTTCTTCTTGGGCTGCTGGAACTGCGACACGTCGATGCCCTCGAGACCCGGGGGCAGCTGATCGAGACCGGCCGGCATGTTCGACAGGTCCGGGAACCCGGCCGGCATGCCTCCGGGCATACCCGGGAAGCCGCCGCGCGCCGCCTTCGGCGGGGTGGGGCCGCGGCTCTTGCCCTTCTTGCCCTTCTTGCCCTTGCGGTTGGACTTGCGGTTCATCGCGCCCATGCCCATGCGACCCGACATCTGCGCCATCATCTTGCGGGCCTCGAAGAACCGGTCGACGAGCTGGTTGACCTCGCTGACGGTCACACCCGACCCGTTGGCGATCCGGATCCGGCGTGAGGCGTTGATGATCTTCGGGTTGTCGCGCTCGGCGGGGGTCATGCCGCGGATGATCGCCTGCACGCGGTCGAGCTGCTTGTCGTCGACCTGCGACAGCACGTCCTTCATCTGGCCGGCGCCGGGCAACATCCCCAGGATGTTGCCGATGGGGCCCATCTTGCGGATCATCAGCATCTGCTCGAGGAAGTCCTCGAGGGTCAGCTCGCCCTGGGTGATCTTGGCGGCCGCGGCCTCGGCTTGCTGCGCATCCCAGTGCTGTTCGGCCTGCTCGATGAGCGACAACACGTCGCCCATGCCGAGGATGCGGCTGGCCATGCGGTCGGGATGGAAGACGTCGAAGTCCTCGAGCTTCTCGCCCGAGGACGCGAACATGATCGGTTGGCCGGTCACCTCGCGTACCGACAACGCCGCACCGCCGCGCGCATCGCCGTCGAGCTTGGTCAGCACGACGCCGGTGAAGCCCACACCCTCCTGGAAGGCCTCGGCGGTGGTGACGGCGTCCTGACCGATCATCGCGTCGACGACGAACAGCACCTCGTCGGGCGAGGTGGCGTCGCGGATGTCGGAGGCCTGCTTCATCAGTTCGGCGTCGATGCCGAGCCGGCCGGCGGTGTCGATGACCACCACGTCGTAGTGCTTGCTCCGCGCCTCGTCGACACCGGCCTGCGCGACCGAGACCGGATCGCCCGAGGTCACACCGAGCACACCCTCGCCGCCGACGCTCGTGCCCGGATGCGGCGCGAAGACCGGTACGCCGGCGCGCTCGCCGACGATCTGCAGCTGTGAGACCGCGCCCGGACGCTGCAGGTCACAGGCGACGAGCAGCGGGGTGTGACCCTGCTGCTTGAGCCAGTTGCCCAGCTTTCCGGCGAGTGTCGTCTTACCGGCACCCTGGAGACCGGCCAACATGATGACGGTCGGGGGGTTCTTGGCGAACCGCACCCGCCGCGTCTCCCCGCCGAGGATTCCGATGAGTTCCTCGTTGACGATCTTGACGACCGTCTGCGCCGGGTTGAGTGCCGCGGAGACCTCGGCACCCTTGGCGCGCTCCTTGATCCGGGCGATGAAGGACCGGACCACCGCGAGCGAGACGTCCGCCTCGAGCAGGGCGAGCCGGATCTCGCGGCAGGTGCGGTCGATGTCGGCGTCGGACAGCCGCCCCTTGCCACGCAGATCCTTCAGGGCACCGGTCAACCGGTCGGAGAGGGAATCGAACATGGGTCCCATCCTTCCATGCGGGTCCCGAGACGAAACATCTAGGAGATCGGCACTCCGGACCGTCCCGTCCCGCCGTAGGACTGCGGTCCGTCGCCGTCCTCCTCGCGCGCCGGCTGCGGCGGCGGGCAGACCGCGACGACGGCCTCGGCCAGCTTTGCCCGTGCGTCCTCGGTGTCGGTCGCCAGCCGCAGGCCGAAGATGTCGACCCCGGTGGCGCCCAGGGTCGCCACCTTGGCCCACCGGATGTCGGCGCCGTGGCGTTCCAGGATGGCACTGACCCGGCTGAGCAGGCCGATCCGGTCGTCGGAACGGACCTCCAGCACCGCTTCCCCCTCCGGGGCGTCCAGCCACGTCACCCGCGGTGGCGCCACGGCGAAGAGCGCGGGTACCGCGTTCTTCGGATGCCCGGCCCCGTCGACCTCGGGATCGGTGCTCCCGGCGCTGGCGCCGATGGTCACCACGGTGCCGGGAATCGTGGTGACGGTGCCGATCGTCGGGATCGGTGAGTCCCGCTCGCGCGCGTCGAGCCGCGCGAGGACATCGATCTTGCCGTCGACGGCCGCGATCAGCTGCTGGCGCAGCAGGCCGGCATCGGGCGGACTGCCGAACATCGGGACGACCAGGAACGAGTTGATCGCCTTCCCGTCGGCGCTCTGGGCACACGCCGAGTGGGACCGCAACCCGCCCAGGGCGAGGACCCCGGCCATCTTCGACAGCAGGCCGGGTTGATCCGGCGCCACCATGGTGACGCGGTACGTGTGTTGTCCGTCGGCCCGGACGAGCCGGACCGCGTAGTCCCCTTCCGCCGCCGTGGCCAGGTCCTCGGCCGTCAGCGGCTCGGGCGCGCTCGGCTCTTCGCCGTCGATGAGTCGCATCGACCGGCGGACGAGGTCGTGGATGAGCGAGGCCTTCCACTCCCCCCACACCCCCGGGCCGGTGGCCAGCGAATCCGCTTCGGCAAGTGCGGCAAGCAGTTCCAACAGCACCCGGTTGTGTCCCAGGGTGTCGGCGACCGACTCGGCGGTGGCCGGGTCGTCGAGGTCCCGGCGGGTGGCGACCTGCGGCAGCAGCAGGTGGTGCCGCACCATGTCGGAGAGGATCGCCACATCCTGCGGCCAGAGCCCGAACCGATTGCCGACCTGAACCGCCAGATCGGCGCCGACGATGCTGTGGTCGGCACCCCGGCCCTTGCCGAGGTCATGGATCAACGCACCGAGGACGAGCAGGTCGGGCCGGGACACCCGGGTGGTCATCGCACTCGCGTACGCCGCGGTTTCCACGAGATGCCGGTCGACGGTCCAGGTGTGGATGGCATCGCGCGGCGGGAGGTCGCGCACCGCACCCCATTCCGGCAGGAGCCGGCCCCACAGGCCGGTGCGGTCGAGTGCCTCGATCGGGTCGACCATGTGATGTCCCGAACTGAGCAGGACCAGCAGGTCGCTGAGTGCTTCGGCCGGCCACGGCTCACGCAGTTCCGGCGCGTAGTCGGCCAGCCTGCTCAGCGTCGACGCGCTGATCGGGAGGCCGGTTCGGGCCGACGCGGCGGCCACCCGCAAGATGAGTCCCGGGTCTTTGCTCGGAATCGCGTTGCGCGCCAACACGATCTCTCCGCTGTGCTCGACGACGCCCTCGTCGAGCGGACGGCGCAGCGGCGAACGCCGCAGCTTGGCAAGACCGCGACGCGGCAGGGCGTTGCCCGCGGTCCGCAGGCCGACGTCGATGGAGTAGCTGATGGTGCGGGCCGAGTCGCTGATGACGCGGGCGAGATCGAACCGGTCCCCGATCCGGAGGGCCGCCCCGATCTCGTCGGCGTCCTGGGCCTGCACGTGCTCGCGGGGACGCCCGGCGATGCGGTGCAGTTCGGTACGGATGTCGAGGAGCCGCGTGTAGGCGACCTGCGGTCCGGCACCGGGCGAATCGGGTCGCAGGCTCGCCATCCCGCTGGTGAGCTGGGCGATCGCCAGCGCCCCCAGGAGCTGGACGTCACGCAGGCCGCCCCGGCCGCTCTTGAGGTCGGGTTCGGCGCGATGTGCGATGTCGCCGGCTCGCCGCCAGCGGTCCTGCGCGTGCGTGACCACCTCGGGGAACCGATTGCGGATGTCGTTGCGCCACTGCTGGCGGACCCCGCCGATCAGCAACGTGGACAGATCCTCGTCGCCGGCTATGTGGCGCGCCTCGAGGAGGCCGAGGGCCGCGGTGACGTCGTCGCCGGCGACCTGCAGCGCCTGCGGCACCGTCCGCACACTGTGGTCGAGCGGGATGTTGGCGTCCCACAACGGGTACCAGAGTCCGTCGGCGACCTCGGACACCCGCTCGGCGGGCATGTCGTCGTGCAGCAGGATCAGATCGAGGTCGGAATACGGGAGCATCTCACCGCGACCGAGTCCGCCCACGGCGACGATCGCGAACCCGCTGTGCGGCTTGATGCCGAGTTCCGCGCCCTTGCTGGTCAGCCAGAATTCGTGCAGGTCGACGAGCACCTGGCGCAATGCCGGTGCGTCGAGTTTTCCCGATCGGCCGGATTCGGTGAGTTGCCGTCGGGTCTTGGCCAGGTCTGCGGCGCTTACGACTGCCTCCAAAGTGTGTGGGAGAGAAAGGAATACGAGGTGTGGAACTCCGACGGCCCCGCGCCCGACTGGTCGTCGGGCACGGGGCCGTTCACCGGGAATTCGTCGACGCCTCGGCGGGCTCGCTACAGTGCGTCGCCACCGCGCTCGCCGGTTCGGACGCGAACCACGGACTCGACCGGCGAGACCCACACCTTGCCGTCACCGATCTTGCCGGTCCGGGCGGCCTCGACGATCACGTCGACGACCTTGTCCACGGCGGCGTCGTCCACCACGACCTCGACGCGGACCTTGGGTACGAAGTCGACCGAGTACTCGGCGCCGCGATAGACCTCGGTGTGACCCTTCTGGCGGCCGTAGCCCTGGACCTCACTCACGGTCATGCCCAGGATGCCGGCCTGCTCCAACCCGGCTTTGACATCCTCGAGCGTGAACGGCTTGACGATTGCAGTGATCAGCTTCATTAGTTATCCCTCTCCACAGGATTCAGCGTAGTAGCGAATGGCTTCGAGCGTCATGCCAGCTCATAGGCCGTCTCGGCGTGTTCCGCCTCGTCGATGCCGCTCTTCTCGTCCTCGTCGCTGACGCGCCAACCCAGCGGCTTGAGCACCAGGGCGATGATCGCGGTGAGAACACCGGTGAACACGAGGGCGAACAAGGCGATCACGACCTGGACCACCAGCTGCTTGTAATCTCCGCCCCAGAAGAGGCCCACGTCCTCGCCGATCAGGCCGATGGCCACCGTGCCCCAGAGGCCGGCGACGAGGTGGACACCGACGACGTCGAGCGAGTCGTCGTAGCCGAACTTGTTCTTCAGGCCGATCGCGACGGCGGCGAGAGCACCCGCGATGACACCGAGGATGAGCGAGCCGACCGGGGTCAGCGAACCACACGCGGGGGTGATGGCGACCAGACCGGCGACCACACCCGAGGCGGCGCCGACGCTGGTGGCGTGCTTGTCACGGATGATCTCCACCGCGAGCCAGCCGAGGATCGCCGCGGCGGTGGCAGCGGTGGTGTTGACCCACACCTGACCGGCGAGCAGATCGGCGCCCAGCTCGGAGCCGACGTTGAACCCGAACCAGCCGAACCAGAGAAGTGCTGCGCCCAGCATCACGAACGGGATGTTGTGCGGACGGTAGGCGGTGCGGCCGAAGCCGACGCGCTTGCCGATGATGAGAACCAGGACCAGCGCCGCGATACCGGCGTTGATGTGCACGACCGTGCCACCGGCGAAGTCGATCGGCGCGACGTTGGCCGCACCTTCCTCGTCGGTCCCGAACATCTTGGCCGCCAGACCGTCCTCACCGCCGCCGAGGAGGCCGCCGCCACCGACGAGCCCGCCCCAGACCATGTGGGACAGCGGGAAGTACACGATCGTCGCCCACAGGACGGTGAAGACCATCCAGGTGGAGAACTTGACGCGTTCGGCGAGCGCACCGCTGATGAGGGCGACGGTGATGACCGCGAAGGTCAGCTGGAATCCCATGAAGACGATCGCCGGGATCGACAGACCGCCGGTGACGTACTGCTCGGTGTCGCCCTCGCCGATGGTGCTCATCAGCTGGTCGGAGCCGAACAGCGCGAACGGGTTCGCGAAGATCCCGCCGATGTCGCTGCTGCCGGTGATCCCGTCGCTGAACGACATCGAGAAGCCCCACAGCACGTACACGACGCTGATCGACGCCAGCGCGCCGAAGGACATCATCATCATGTTCAGGACGGACTTGCCTCGCGCCAACCCCCCGTAGAAGAACGCGAGGCCCGGGGTCATCAGCAACACCATGGCGGCTGACACGAGCATGAATGCCGTGTTGCCCGTGTCTATCGGGCCAAACGATTCGTTTGGCAACTGAGCCAACTCCACTACGAAACCTCCTCAGGATGCGCCGACGGCTCGGCGCCTCCAAAGAGATTGTCGGCAGTCGGTTTCAGCCGTGGTGCCCTGACGTTTCGGGCGCGTAACCCCCTGAGCGGTTTGTATTTCGCCCATGTAACGTCCCAGTTCGGCTCTGAGCTGTCTCTCAGACTCCGTGGACGATGTCTGACCCGGTATTTCCGATCACAGATCCCGACTTCACGGCAGCGTCTACAGCGTCAGAGCAGTGCGTCGACGAATGCCTCCGGTTCGAAGGGCGCGAGGTCGTCCGCGCCCTCCCCCAGCCCGACGAGCTTGACCGGCACGCCGAGCTCCTTCTGTACGTGGAACACGATGCCGCCCTTGGCGGTGCCGTCCAGCTTGGTCAGCACCACGCCGGTGATGTTGACGACCTCGGCGAACACCCGGGCCTGCATCAGTCCGTTCTGTCCGACGGTCGCGTCGAGCACCAGCAGCACCTCGTCGACCGGCGCCTTCTTCTCCACGACGCGCTTGACCTTGCCCAGCTCGTCCATCAGGCCGGTCTTGGTGTGCAGCCGGCCGGCGGTGTCGATCATGACCACGTCAACGCCGCTCTCGATGCCCCGGTCGACCGCGTCGAATGCGACGGCGGCGGGATCGGCCTGTTCCTTGCCGCGCACGATCTCGGCGCCGACCCGCTCGCCCCACGTCTGCAGCTGGTCGGCGGCAGCCGCGCGGAACGTGTCCGCCGCGCCGAGCAGGACACGACGCCCGTCGGCGACCAGGACGCGTGCCAGCTTGCCGGTCGTGGTGGTCTTGCCGGTGCCGTTGACGCCGACGACGAGGACGACGGCGGGACGGCCCGCGTGTGGCAGCGCCCGGATCGACCGGTCGAGCGTCGGGTCGAGCTGCTCGACCAGGACCCGCTTGAGCAACGCCCGGGCCTCACCCGCGGTGCGGACCGGGTTGGCCGCGAGCTCGGTGCGCAGCGTCTCGACGACGGTGGCCGTCGTGGACGCACCGAGATCGGCCATCACCAGCGTGTCCTCGATCTCCTCCCAGCTGTCCTCGTCGAGATCGCCGGCGCCCAGCAGGCCCAGCACACCCTTGCCGATCGCGCCCTGTGACCGGGACAGCCGGCCGCGCAGCCGACCGATCCGGCCCGCCGTCGGCGCGATCTCGTCCAGCGGCGGCGCGGTGGTCGCCTCCGCGACATCGTCGGGTACCCGGGTCCCGGGCTCGGTCGTTGCCGGCTCGGCGGTGGCCGGTTCGGGTTCGGCGACCTCGGGCTCGGCGACCTCGGGTTGCGCGGGTGCGGCAGTGGCGGACGCGGGCTCGGCGACGTCGGGCTCCGCCGTCTCGGGCTCGACGGTTTCCGGCTCGACGGTTTCGGGGCGGGCGGTGGCAGGTTCTGCGGTCTCGGGTTCGGTGGTGTCCGGCTCGGGCAGCGACACCTCGGTGACGCCGCGCCGGATCGAATCCCGCGGCACCGCGGAGTCGTCACCGACGCCCGGCTGACCGTCGACATCGGTGCGCTCTCCGGGCGGCCGGACCACCTCGGGTGCCGGCGTCGCAGACTCCGGAGCCGGGGGTTCCGGCCTCCGTCGCGGCGGTTCCGCGAGGGCGGTGTCACCCACGGCCTCCCCGCGACTGAAGCTGAACCCCGATCCGGCCTGGTAGCCCCCGGACCGGTCGACCTGGCGGGTCGTCCCGTCGACGATCTCCGGTTGCCGCTCGTCGGTCAGCGAGATGCGCCGGCGGCGCGACAGCACCAGCCCGAGCACGATCAGCGCGATCACGACGAGCACCGCGACGACGATGCCGATGATGATTCCGGTGTTCACTGGCTGGTGTCCTCCTGTTGACCGACGGGCATGTTCACTCCGCGCATGCGTTGCGAGATGACCGTCGTGATGCCGTCGCCGCGCATGCTGACTCCGTAGAGCGCATCCGCGACCTCCATCGTGGGCTTCTGGTGGGTGATGACGATGAGCTGGGACTTCTCCCGCAGTTGGGCGAACAACGTGATCAGTCGCCGCAGGTTGGTGTCGTCGAGCGCGGCCTCGACCTCGTCCATGACGTAGAACGGCGACGGGCGCGCGCGGAAGATCGCCACCAGCATCGCGACCGCCGTCAGGGACTTCTCCCCGCCCGAGAGCAGCGAGAGCCTCTTGACCTTCTTACCGGGCGGGCGGGCCTCGACCTCGATGCCCGTCGTGAGCATGTCGCCGGGTTCGGTCAGGACGAGCCGGCCCTCGCCGCCGGGGAATAAGGTCTGGAAGACCTGGCCGAACTCGCGTTCCACGTCGGCGTACGCCTCGGTGAACACCTGCAGAATCCGGGCGTCGACCTCTTCCACGACGTCGAGGAGGTCGTTGCGGGCCGCCTTGACGTCCTCGAGCTGCGACGACAGGAAGTTGTACCGCTCTTCGAGAGCGGCGAACTCCTCGAGCGCCAGCGGGTTCACCTTGCCGAGCGTGTTGAGATCCTTCTGCGCCTTCTTGGCGCGGGCCTCCTGCGTCGCCCGGTTGTAGGGCATCGGGGCCGGTGCGACGACCTGCTCGCCGCGTTCCCGGGCCTGCTCGTACTCGGCCATCTCCAACGCCGACGGGGGCATCGGCACGTCGGGACCGTATTCGGCGATCAGATCGTCGGGCGCCATCGCGAAGGTCTCGAGGACCTGCTCTTCGAGCTGTTCGATCCGCAGCGCGACCTGGGCCCGCGCCACCTCGTCGCGGTGGACGGTGTCGCGCAGCGAATTGAGCGTGGTCGTCAGTTCGCCCGCCCGGACCCGGAGCGCGTCGAGGGTCGCGGTGCGGGCGGTCCGGATCTCCTCGAGTTCGTCGCGCCCGGCCTGCGCCGAGGCCACCGCCGCGGCGAGACGCTCACTGACCTGGGCACCGGCGCGTTCGACGGCTGCCGCCACGCCGGCGGCCTGGCGTCGGATCTCGTCCTGCCGACGGGCCCGCTCGCGTGCTTCGCGCTCGCGCTGGGCGGCCCGCCGCAGCGAGTCCGCCTTGCCCCGGACGGACGCCAGGCGTTCCTCGGCTGTCCGCAGGGTCAGGCGCGCCTCCATCTCGGCGCTGCGTGCCACGCCGACGGCTGTCGCGGCGTTCGCGCGGTCGGTGTCGTCGGCGGACATCTCGGTCCCCACCTCGGACTCATCGCGGGCGAGACGCAGTCGCTCGGTGAGTTCCTGCAGGTTCTCGAGGGTTTCCTCGCGGCCCTTCTCGAGCAGATTCCGCTGTCGGGTCAGCTTGTCGGCCTCGGCACGCGAGGCTCTGATCTCCTGGCCCAGCCGGGCCATCTGCTCATACGCGGCGCCGACGCCGGCGTCGGACTCGTGCAGCGCCGCGAGCGCCTCCTCGGCCGCCTCTCGCCGATCGTGCTGCTCGGTGAGCGCACCGGCGAGCGCCGCCTCGAGTTCTTCGACGCGCCTGCGGGTCGAGGCGAGTTCGGCGGTCGCGGCATCGATCGCCGACTGGACCTCCAACGTGGAGGGGCGGCGCGACGAACCGCCCTCGACCGACGCCGCCGAGATGCGGTCGCCGGCGGGCGTCACTGCGCGCACGCCGAGACGGCGGGCGAGTTCGAGCCCCTGCGCAGGATCGTCGACGATGACGGTGTCGGCCAGGACGGTGTCGATCGCCCCGCGGATCTCCGGGCGGGTGTCGACCACCGAGGCCGCCCACCTCGCCCCGTCGGGCAGCGCGACGTCGCTCGATCGGTCCGGGCCGGTGAGTCCGCCGCAGATCAGCGCGGCCCGTCCCCCGTCGCCCGACTTCAGGGCCGCCAGCGCCCGCACCGCGGCGATCCCGTCCACGGTGACGATGCCGTCCACAGCGGGTCCGAGCGCCCCGGCGATGGCCGTCTCGAAACCCGCTTCGACCGTGACCAGCTCCGACATCGGTCCGAGCAGGCCGTCGGGCGCGTTCTCCAGCAGCCACGCGCCGCCGTCGCCGCGCTCGAGTCCCATGGCGAGTGCGTCCACCCGGGCCGACAGGGAGGCGATGGCGTGCTCGGCGTCGCGGTGTGCGGCCTGCAAGGTGGCCACGCGCTCGTTGGACAGGTTCAGCGCGGCCACGCATCGTTCGTGGTGTTCGTCGAGCGCCTGTTCGGCGGCTTCCAGCTGTGCCAGCTCGCTTGCCGCCGAATCCTGTTGCGTGACTGCGACTTCGGCGCGTTCGGTGGCGGCCGAGATGGCCGCGGTGAGGCGCTGCGCCTCGGCGTCGACCGACTCCGAACGCGTCCGCAGGTTGTCCACCTGCCCTTCGAGGCGCGCCAGACCCTCGCGACGGTCGGCGATGGCACGGACGGCCGCGAGGTGAGCCGCCTCGGCCGCCTCCGCTATCGACTCGCGTTCGCCGAGCACCTCGCGGGCGCTCTCGAGCTGTTCGGCGGCGATCTCGACGCCCTCGGTCAGCTCGGCTTCGAGTTCGGCGGCCTCGTGGGCCTGCTCGTCGAGCTCCTCCGGGTCGGGCCCGGACGCCTCGCTCGACGGCTCGCTGAGGTACCGGCTGCGTTCGGCGGCCACCCGGCGGGTCGCGTCGACGCGCTCGGCGAGCGCCGACAACCGGAACCAGGCGCGGTTGGCCGCGGCCGCGGCGGGCGTGATCTCGGCGAGATGCTGTTCGTGTTCGGTCACTTCCGCGTTCGCACGGTCGAGTTCGGCGGCCACCTCGTCCTGCCGACGCCGGACCTCGTCCTCGACGGCGGCGTGTTCGGCCATCTCGGCGCGGCGGGTGACGAGGTCGTCGGCGGCCAGGCGCAACCGTGCGTCGCGGAGATCGGCCTGGACGGTCTGGGCCCGGCGGGCGACCTCGGCCTGGCGTCCCAGTGGTTTGAGCTGACGACGGAGTTCGGCCGTCAGATCGTTCAGACGCGCCAGGTTGGCCTGCATCGCGTCGAGCTTGCGGACCGCTTTTTCCTTGCGCTTGCGGTGTTTGAGGACCCCGGCCGCCTCTTCGATGAACGCGCGGCGGTCCTCGGGCCGGGACTCGAGGATCGCCGACAACCGTCCCTGGCCGACGATCACGTGCATCTCGCGACCGATACCGGAGTCCGACAGCAGCTCCTGCACGTCCATGAGGCGACAGGAACTGCCGTTGATCTCGTACTCGCCGGCGCCGTCGCGGAACATCCGGCGCGTGATGGACACCTCGGAGTACTCGATCGGCAGCGCACCGTCGGCGTTGTCGATGGTGAGGGTGACCTCGGCGCGGCCCAGCGGAGGACGGCCCGAGGTGCCGGCGAAGATGACGTCCTGCATCTTCCCGCCGCGCAGTGCTTTGGCGCCCTGCTCGCCCATCACCCAGGTCAGGGCGTCGACGACGTTCGACTTACCGGAGCCGTTGGGGCCGACGACGCACGTGATACCCGGCTCGAAGCGCAGGGTCGTCGCCGAGGCGAACGACTTGAAGCCCTTCAGGGTCAGGCTTTTGAGGTGCACGACGGTACAGACTACTCACCATCGCGACGTGTTTCGGCTCTCCTCACCGTTCGACGAAGCCGTCGAGGTCCCCGCGCGGTTCATCCACACGCTCGACCACCAGGTCCACCTGTCCGGGCGTGGTTCCCGACCGCAGCGCGTCGAGCAGGGCGAGGGCCTTGTCCCGTGGCCCCTCGGCAACGACCAGCACCCGGCCGTCGGCCTGGTTCGACGCGTAGCCGACG
This sequence comes from Gordonia hongkongensis, assembly GCF_023078355.1. Taxonomy (NCBI): domain Bacteria; kingdom Bacillati; phylum Actinomycetota; class Actinomycetes; order Mycobacteriales; family Gordoniaceae; genus Gordonia; species Gordonia hongkongensis. The sequence continues at coordinate 2,250,269 of NZ_CP095552.1, read as the reverse complement.
AGCCCGAGTTCGAGAGCACGCGCTCTGGTCCACCAGCGGAAGCCCACGCCCTGCACGTGCCCGTGGACGTGCGCGGTGAGCCGGACGCGGTCGGTGCCGTCCTCGCTCATGCGGTCACTCCGTCTCGATCCGCAGATCCACCTCGGCGCCGGCCTTCACCGTGCGCCCGACCGTGCACACCGCGTCGATGGCGCGTTCGACGACGACGAGCAACCGGGCCGCGGCGTCGGGCTCGAGTTCGGACAGGTCGATCTCGAGGATCTCCTCGATGCGCGGGTACACCTCGTTCTCGCGGTCGGCGTCGCCGCTGACGCGGATCGTCGCGTCGTAGTCGTCACCGAGGCGTCGCGCCAGCGGCCGGTCCGACGACATGCCGGTGCAGGCGGCCAGCGCGATCTTGAGAAGTTCACCCGGGGTGAAGACGCCCTCGACGTCCTGCGAGCCGATCAGCACCTCCGCGCCGCGCGAGCTGCGACCGGTGTACCGGCGCGTGCCGGTTCGCTCGACCCACAGATCGGTGTGGGCCTGGTCGGCGGGAACCCCGGAGGCGGGGGCAGTTGCTTCGGTGGTCATCGAGGCGGGTCCTCTCAAGATGTTGTCGGCCGGCGCCGCCGGCATCGCGACCAATAGTAAGAGCCCCGGCACGTCGATTGTTCCCAGCGCGGCTCCGCCTGCGCGTCAGCCCGGGTTCGCCTTCGGCGGCCGTTGGCACCGCGGACACGAGAACGAGCCACGGTTCATGAACTGCTCGCGGCGCATGATCGCGCCGCATCGGCGACACGGCTCCCCCGCCCGCCCGTAGGCGTTCAGGGACCGCTCGAAGTAGCCGGACTGTCCGTTGACGTTCACGTAGAGCGCGTCGAACGAGGTACCGCCGACCTTCAGCGCATCCGCCATCACGTCGGTGACGGCATCGATGAGTTCGCGCAGTTTCTTGCGACTGATCGTCTCGGCGATCCGCGAGCCGTGCAGACGTGCGCGCCACAGCGCTTCGTCGGCGTAGATGTTGCCGACGCCGGAGATCACCGTCTGATCCAGGAGGACCCGTTTGATCTCGGAGTGCTTGGCGCGCATGCGATCCACCACGCGGACGGGGTCGAAGTCCGGGTCGAACGGATCGGTCGCGATGTGCGCCACCGAGACCGGGATGTCGGCGGGCGACGGGTCGGTCGTGTCCGTACTCCCCGAGGGCGCATACACATCGGGTGTGTAGTCGTCGAGATGCCAACCCCCGAAGGTCCGCTGATCGACGAAGCGGAGTTCGTTCTCGTCGTCGAGGACCGCGCGGATACGCAGGTGCGTGTGGTCGGGGGTTCCGGTCCGGGCGATCAGCATCTGGCCACTCATCCCGAGGTGGACGACGAGCGCCGCACGGTCGGCGGAGTCGGCGACATCGATCCACAGGTACTTGCCGCGGCGCCGGACGCCGGTCACCTGCTTGCCGGCGAGCCGACCGATCAGATCCGGCTCACCGCCGGCGTGACGACGGACCGCGCGCGGATGAAGAACCTCGGTCGAGGCCACCGCCCGACCGACGAGATGGGTCTCGAGACCGATGCGAACGGTCTCGACCTCGGGGAGTTCAGGCATGACGGATCGCGAAAAGCCGGTTGAGAGAAGGGTTCACGACGCTGACGCGCGCTCGGTCAGCACTTTCCAGGCGTGTGCGGCGGCCTGCTGCTCCGCTTCCTTCTTGGTCCGGCCGACACCCTCGCCGAGGCTCTCGCCGGCGACCAGCGCGGTCGCGGTGAACTCCTTGTTGTGGTCGGGACCGGTCGCGCTGATCTGATACTGCGGCGGACCGAACCCGCGCTCCGAACTCAGCTCCTGCAGCGACGTCTTCCAGTCCAGCCCCGCGCCGAGGTTGCCGGCACGTTCGAGGCGCTCGTCGAACAGACGCAGGATGACGCGCTGCGAGGTCTCGAGTCCGTGACTGAGGAAGACCGCGCCGAACAGCGACTCCAGACCATCGGCCAGGATCGAGTCCTTGTCGCGCCCGCCGGTCATCTCCTCGCCGCGGCCGAGGAACAGGTACTTGCCCAGACCGCCCTCGTCCCCGAGGCCACGCGCGACGTCGGCGAGCGCATGCATGTTGACGACGCTGGCCCGGATCTTCGCCAGCTCGCCCTCGGGTCGATCGGGATAACGCAGGTAGAGACGCTGGGTGATGACGACACCGAGCACCGAGTCCCCGAGGAACTCCAGACGTTCGTTGGTCGGCAGACCGCCGTGTTCATACGCGTAGGAACGATGGGTCAGTGCCAGCGTCAGCAGGTCGTCGGGAATGTCGGTGTCCAGCGCGTCGAGCAGGGCCGCACGCGGACCGTCCGCACGCACGGCCTCAGTCACGATGTCGTTCCGGGTCGGGGTCGGTTGCGGCACCGTCCGTCGGCGAATCGTCCTTCCCGAGGTCGGCGAACTTGTCGGCGAGTCCGGCCCAGCGCGGGTCGATGACCTCGTGGGAGTGACCCGGTTCGGCGATGGCCAGACGCACCCCGCAGGTCTGGCACAGACCCTCGCAGTCCGACGAACAGAGGGGCGACATCGGCAGTTCGAGTGCCACGGCGTCGATGATCGACTGTTCGAGGTCGATACGGTCGTCGGCGATGCGATGGATGTCGTCGGCGTCGGTGGTCTGCTCGGTCGCGCTGTCCGGGTAGGCGAACAACTCGGTGAGGAAGACCGTCACCGTGCCGTCGATCGGCTCGAGGCAGCGTGAGCACTGACCGACGGTTTCACCGCACACCGTCCCGGTCACCAGGATTCCCTCGGACACCGCCTCCAGACGGAGGTCGAGGTCGACATCGGAATCCGCTGGGATCCCGACCATCTCGACGCCCAACCGTTCGGGTGTCCGTACAGTACGGTGCACCTCCGACATCGTGCCCGGGCGGCGTCCCATCGAACGCACATCCAGCACGAAGGGCTCGCGCCTGGGAGTAGAACCGGGACCGTGCGACGGCTCTGATGTCACAGCATGATCAGCCACAAACGCCCACCATACGCTCGCACCCGGGAATGATCGACCGACGCCGGCGGCGTGTGGACAGCCCGGTCGACGAGCGTGTCACACCGCGAGCGGCGAACCGTGGTCGCGGTCGTAGGTGTGGCGGGCCGAGGTCTCGCGCGAGCGGGGATCGTCGCCACGGGACTCGCGCGAACGCGCACCGTCGCCACGCCCGGACTCGTCGACACCACGGGGGTACTCGACATAGTCGTGCATGCCGGCGCCGGTCCGCAGCTGGTGCCGACCCCGGTTCACCGATCGCAGCGTGCCGGTCAGGATCTCCTCGAACTGGGCGAGCTTCTCGTCCACGTAGACGTCACAGTCACCGCGCAGGCGGTCGGCCTCGGCGTGCGCGGCGTCGATGATCCGCTCGGCCTCGGACTTCGCCGCACCGACGACCTCGGTCTCGGAGACCAGGCGCTGCTGCTCGGCGATACCGTCGGCCACCGACTTGTCGTAGGAGTTGTTGGCGGCGTCGATGGTGCGCTGCGCCTCGGCCCGCGCCCGGCCGGTGACGGCCTCGAATTCGCGCGCCGCGCTGGTCTGCAGACGGTGTGCCTCCTCGGCGGCGTCCTCCACCAGCGAGCCCGAGTGCGCGCTCGCCTCGTCGACCATACGGTCGGCCTGCGCCTTCGCCTCGGAGAGGATCCGGTCGGCCTCGGCGCGAGCGTGCGCGAGGACCGCCTCGGACTCGGAATCCGCCTTGGACACTGTCGTCTCGGCGTGCTCGCGGGCATCACCGATCAGCGTGTCACGCTGATCGAGGACGTCCTGCGCGTCGTCGAGTTCGCCGGGGATGGAGTCCTTGATGTCGTCGAGGAGTTCCAGCACGTCTCCGCGCGGCACGACGCACCCGGCGGTCATCGGCACACTCCGCGCCTCTTCGACGATCGCGACCAGCTCGTCGAGAGCCTCAAATACCCGGTACACAGCCACCCCAATCCGGCGCTTGCCTGGTTGCAACAGTTGGTGATTCTGTGACTATTGTGCCGAATGTTGCGCTTGTGACTCGTGAAGCGCGTGGGGTGTGTCGCGCCCGACCGATGGGTCAGGCCGAGAGCTCGCCGGACAACCGGCTCATCAGGCTCTTGTGGACATGTGCGGACAAGAAGGGCGTCACGTCTCCCCCCAACTTCGCCACCTCCTTCACCAGCGAGCTCGAGACGTGGGCGAATCGTGGGTCGGTGAGCAGGAAGATCGTCTCCACATCGGCGAGCTCACGGTTCATCTGGGCCATCGGCACCTCGTAGTCGAAGTCGACGGCAGAGCGCAGCCCCTTCACGATGGTGTGGATGGACTCCTGCCGCAGGTAGTCGACGAGCAGGCCCTCCCATCGGTCCACCCGCACGTTCGCCAGGTCCGCACAGTCCTCTTCGATGAGTTCGATCCGCTCGTCCACACCGAACATGCCGCGCTTGTTGGGGTTGACCACCACGGTGATCACGACCTCGTCGAAACACGCCGCGGCGCGTTCCACCACGTATCGGTGGCCGAGGGTGAAGGGATCGAAGGAACCGGGACACACTGCCGTCGTCATGGCCCGAACTTACCGGTCAGACCAGGCGGGCGATCTCCACCCGGGTGTCGCCATAGGACTTGTCGACGACCACCTCGTACTCGGATGGCCAGATCTCGCCGGTGGACCGCGTCGAGCGTTCGACGACGATCAGCGCGTCGTCGTCCAGGTGCGACCGCAGCAGCTCCAGGTCCGCGGTGATCCGGTCGGCCCGGAGGTCGTACGGCGGATCGGAGAAGACGAGGCCGAACCGCCGTTCCGCGGCGCCGCCGAGGTAGGCCGACACCGTGCGCGTATGTACGGTGGCGTGCGGGCCCACCCCACAGGCCCGCACGTTGGCGGCGATCGTGACGGCGGCCCGGCGCCCGGAGTCGACGAACGTCGCCCCCGCGGCACCACGCGAGATCGCCTCGAGACCCAGCGCCCCCGAACCCGCGTACAAGTCGAGGACCCAGAGTCCGTCCAGATCGGATCGGGCGGCCAATATGTTGAACACCGATTCGCGAACCCGGTCGGAGGTGGGCCGGGTGCCCTCGCCCGGAACACGCAGTCGGCGCCCACCCAACCGGCCGGCGATGATCCTCGTCATGAGGCCATTCTGCAACCCCGGAAGCCAGCCGAACCAATCCGGAATCACGTCTTTGTGACCCGCTTCACATTGTGTGTCTGAACAGGGACAAGGTAGGCGTTCCGCGGACCAATTTCCGCAGGTACATGACTTCTACGACACGCATTGTTAACGTCGTTTGCGTTATGAGCCCTTCCCAAACAAGAACGGCCCCGACAACAACCCTCACCGTCGATTACCGGGTTCCCACGGTCGACGACGGTATCCGCCTCTGGGAAATCGCTTCGGACTCACAGGTTCTCGACGTCAACTCGAGCTACTCCTATGTGCTGTGGTGCCACGATTTCGCCACCACCTCGATCGTCGCCGAAGTCGATGGCCGCGCAGTCGGTTTCGTCACCGGATACCGGCGGCAGAGCGACCCCTCCACCCTGATGGTCTGGCAGGTCGCCGTCGACGACGAGGTGCGCGGACACGGCATCGCGGCGACCATGCTGCACGAGCTGTTCGACCGCGTCAACCGGCAGGGCATGGTCGCCATGCACACGACGATCAGCCCGGACAACGTCCCGTCCCAACGCCTGTTCGCCTCGGTGGCCAAGGCCCGCAGACTTCGTTTCGAACGTCGAGACCTGTTCGCGGCGAACACATTCCCCGACTCCCACGAGCCGGAAGATCTCTACATGCTCGAGCCGGAGATCCCCGAGCCCTGAGTCCGGCGCGACTCCGATCGTCGTCTTGGACCACCGGGCCGACGCCTCAGATGCGGCACGCGCGCGGCGTTTTTATTTTTCCGACCCCGTAATCGGTTGTCCCGCATGACATCCCGACCAAAGGCCGACCCCAGCCCGTGGGGCTCAGCCGAACCCGGCGATCGCGATGACGCGACCCCGAGCCGGGCACATGAACCCCACGTTGTCACACCAGAAGGAAGCACACGACATGCCACTTCGCGACACCCACATGGACGATTCAGTCTTCACCGCCCACGAATCCGAGGTGCGCAGCTACTGCCGTAACTGGCCGGCTGTGTTCACCACCGCCAAGGGCTCCTACATCACCGATCAGGACGGCCGCGAATACCTCGACTTCTTCGCGGGCGCCGGGTCCTTGAACTACGGCCACAACAACCCGGTCCTGAAGAAGGCCCTCCTGGAGTACATCGAGTCCGACGGCATCACCCACGGTCTCGACATGGCGACCGTCGCCAAGGGGAACTTCATCGAGAAGTTCACCAGCCACATCCTCGAGCCGCGCGGACTCGACTACAAGATCCAGTTCCCCGGCCCGACGGGTACCAATGCCGTCGAATCGGCACTCAAGCTGGCGCGCAAGGTGACCGGTCGCGAGTCGATCATCAGCTTCACCAACGCCTTCCACGGCATGACGCTCGGATCGCTGTCGGTGACCGGTAACTCGATGAAGCGTGCCGGCGCCGGTATCCCGCTCGTCCACGCGACGCCCATGCCCTTCGACAACTACTTCGGCGGCGTCATGGAGGACTTCGCCTGGTTCGAGCGTGTGCTCGACGACTCCGGCAGCGGCCTGAACCGCCCGGCCGCGGTCATCGTCGAGACCGTCCAGGGCGAGGGCGGCGTGAACGTCGCTCGTGCCGAGTGGCTGCGGGCCCTCTCCGACCTGTGCCAGCGTCGCGACATCCTGCTGATCGTCGACGATGTCCAGATGGGCTGTGGCCGCACCGGCGAGTTCTTCTCGTTCGAGGAAGCCGGCATCAAGCCCGACATCGTCACCCTGTCGAAGTCGATCAGCGGCTACGGGCTGCCGTTCGCGCTGACCCTGTTCAAGCCCGAGCTCGACGTGTGGACCCCCGGCGAGCACAACGGCACCTTCCGCGGGAACAACCCGGCCTTCGTGACCGCCGCCAAGGCGATCGAGACCTACTGGGCCGACGACGCACTGACCCGCGACATCCATGCCAAGGGCGAGCGGATCCACGAGGTCTTCACCGACCTGTGCAACCGCTACGACGGCATCTCCACCCGTGGGCGTGGCATGGTGCGCGGACTCGCGTTCGAGGACCATACCGCCGCGGGCAAGGTCTGCGCGCAGGCCTTCGGCGCGGGACTCCTGGCCGAGACGTCGGGCCCGTCCGACGAGGTGGTGAAGCTGCTCCCGCCGCTGACCATCTCGCGCGAGGACCTCGACCGCGGCCTGTCCATCCTGTCCGATGCAGTCAAGGAGGTGATCGGATGATCGTCCGAACCACTGAAGAAATCACCGGGACCGACCGCGACGTCGCCGACCCCAAGGGCAACTGGGTCTCCAAGCGCATCATCCTCGGCGGCGACAATGTGGGCTTCTCGTTCCACGAGACCACGATCAAGGCGGGCTCGGTCAACGAGTTCCACTACGCCAACCATGTCGAGGCCGTCTGGCTCGTCGAAGGCACCGGCACGCTCCTCGACCGGGAGACCGGCGAGACCTATCCGCTCGCGCCGGGCACGATGTACCTGCTGAACGGCCACGAGCGGCACACCGTCACCGCCGACACCGAGATGCGCATGCTGTGCGTGTTCAACCCGCCTGTCGTGGGCACCGAAGTCCACGACGAGAACGGCGTGTATCCGCTGGTGACCGTGCCGCAGCCGGCCGGCAAGCACGCGGAGACGCCCGTCACCTGACGGCTCTCGCAGACACCTCCAGTACGCACCCTGCCTATCCTGGGCAGGGTGCGTACTCGTCTCCAGCTCGGCTCCGCCCCGGCCGAACACACCCCCCTCGACGATGACGTCGCGGACCGGATCGCACTGGCCGCCGACATCCTCGCCGGACGCCGTTTCGCGGTTCTGACCGGCGCCGGCATCTCCACCGACTCCGGCATCCCCGACTACCGGAGTCCCGGCTCCCCGCCGCGGACGCCGATGACCCTCGAGATGTTCCTGTCGTCGGCGGACTTCCGACGCCACTACTGGGCGCGCAACCACCTCGGCTGGCGGCACATGGACGCCGCGATCCCCAACCGAGCCCACCTGGCGCTCACCGAACTCCAGCAGCGCGGGTGGATGTCGCGGGTGCTCACCCAGAACGTCGACATGCTGCACACCAAGGCCGGCACCCGCGGGGTCATCGAACTCCACGGATGCTACGGCCGTGTCCGCTGCCTGAACTGCGACTGGCGTATCTCCCGTCACCGGCTCGCCGAGCAGCTCGAGGAGATCAACACCGAGTTCGCGCGCCGGGTCAACGGCCGCGGTGCCATCGAGGTCGCCCCGGACGCCGACGCCACCCTGTCCGACACGTCCGACTTCGTGATGATCGACTGCCCGAACTGCGGCGGCATCCTGAAGCCCGACATCGTCTACTTCGGCGAGACGGTCACGAAAGACGTTGTGGACGAGTCCTATTCGGTGGTCGACGATGCCGACGCACTGATGGTCGTCGGGTCGTCGCTCACCGTCATGTCCGGTCTGCGATTCGCGCGGCGCGCGCACCGCGCCGGCAAGCCGCTGATCATCGTGAACCGCGGGGTCACCCGCGCCGACGAGATCGCGACCCTGAAGATCGATCACGAGGCCGGGTTCGTGCTCCCGGCGCTGGCGACGTTCTGACCTCTGGTCAGCGGCCCACGACCACCAGATCGTCAGCGTGCACCACCGGGCGCTGTAGTTCGGGCGGAAGATCGCCGGTGGAGCGGCCGACCATCGACGCGATGTCGTCGACGCCGTAGGCCGCGACTCCCCTGGCCCGCACCGTGTCGTACTGGTCGACGAGTTCGACGACGTCGCCCTCGTAGAACCTGCCGGTGACCCCGACGATCCCCGCGGCGAGCAGTGAACGCCGCTTGCGCGACACCGCGTCCACGGCGCCGTCGTCGAGCACGATCCGACCCCGCGCGTCGGCGGCGTGTCGCACCCAGAACCGACGCGCGGACAGCCGCTCGGTCCGGGCGGCGAACACCGTGCCCACCGAGGCGTCGGCCAGCGCCTGCGCCGCCGAGGAGGCGGCCGCCAGCAATACGGGCACGCCGGCATCGGCCGACAAGCGGGCCGCGGCCAGCTTGGAGGCCATGCCACCCGTACCCAGCGCGCCGCCGGAGCCGGCGATCACCCCGTCGAGGTCCTCGGGGCCGTTGACCTCGGGTATCAACCGGGCGCGACGGCCGTCGACGTCGACCCGGCGCGGATCACCGTCGTAGAGGCCGTCGATGTCGGAGAGCAGGATGAGCGCATCCGCGCCCGACAGATGGGCGACGAGCGCGGCCAGCCGGTCGTTGTCGCCGAAACGGATCTCGTTGGTGGCCACGGTGTCGTTCTCGTTCACCACCGCCACGGCGCCGAGTGAACGCAGACGGTCAAGTGTCCGTTGGGCATTCGCATGGTGACCGCGGTTGGAGATGTCGTCGGCGGTGAGCAGGACCTGCCCCACCGTGCGGCCGTAGCGCGCGAACGACGTACCCCAAGCATGCGCGAGGGCCAGCTGCCCGACGCTTGCCGCCGCCTGCTTGGTGGCGAGATCCGTGGGCCGCTTCTTGAGTCCGAGCGGGGCGATCCCGGCCCCGATGGCCCCCGAGGACACGACGATCACATCCGACCCGGCCCGCATCCGGGCCTCGAGGGCGTCGGCCAGTGCGTCGAGGCGGTTGCGGTCGAGTCCCTCGGTGAGGTCGGTGAGTGCCGACGAGCCGATCTTCACGACCACGCTGCGCGCGTGCGCGATCCGGTCGCGTACCGACCCCTCGTGAACGCGGTCGGCGGAACCGGTGCTCACGGGAGGTCCCGCTCCCCGCCGTCCTCGTCCGGCAGCCCGCGCCGCAGGCGACGCGCCTGTTTGCGTTCGGCGGCGCCGACGCGATCGGAACGATCGAGCCGGATGTCGGTGCCGCGCCCGGTGATCGGGACGTCGTCGCCCATCGGCGTGGACGGTTCCCAGTCGAAGGTGACCGCACCGATGGTGACGGGCGCACCCGGTTGTGCACCCCGCTTCACCAGTTCGTCTTCGACGCCGAGCCGGTTGAGCCGATCGGCGAGATAACCGACGGCCTCGTCGTTGTCGAACTGCGTCTGCGCGATCCACCGCTCCGGGCGGGAACCCCGGACGATGAAGCCGCCCTCGTTGTCCGGGTCGGTCTCGATCGTGAAGCCGGTGTCGTCGACGGCCTTGGGGCGGATGATCGCGCGCCGAGCGACCTTGGCGGGCTGGGCATCTCGGTATTCGCGCACCATCCGCGCCAGCGCGAAGGTGAGCTCGCGCAGACCTTCGTGGGCGACCGCCGAGATCCGGAACACGGGCCAACCACGTTCGGCCAGTTCGGGTTCGACGAGGTCGGCGAGCTCGGCGGCGTCGGGTACGTCCAGCTTGTTGAGGATCACCACGCGGGGGCGGGAGGCGAGGTCGCCGAGTCCGTGGTCGTCGTCGAGTGCCGGGACGTACGCGGCCAGCTCGGCGAGCGCATCGATGTCGGAGATCGGGTCGCGCCCGGGTTCCAGTGTCGCGCAGTCGACGACATGCGCGAGCACCGCGCAGCGCTCGAGGTGGCGGAGGAACTCGAGTCCGAGCCCGCGGCCGGTCGAGGCGCCCGGGATCAGACCGGGGACGTCGGCGATGGTGAACACGTCGCCCGCGGTCTGCACGACCCCGAGGTTCGGGACCAGCGTGGTGAACGGGTAGTCCGCGATCTTCGGCTTGGCGGCCGAGAGCACCGACACCAGCGACGACTTGCCGGCCGACGGGAAACCGACGAGCCCGACGTCGGCGACCGACTTGAGTTCCAGAACTAGCGAACGCTGCTGCCCCTCTTCGCCCAGCAGGGCGAAGCCGGGGGCCTTGCGCGCCTTCGACGCGAGCGCCGCGTTCCCCAGCCCGCCGCGGCCCCCCTGCGCGGCCTCGAAGACCGTCCCCTCGCCGACCAGATCGGCGAGGATCGTGCCGCGCTCGTCGAGGACGACCGTGCCGTCGGGAACCTTGAGGACGAGGTCGCCGCCGGTGGCGCCGTCGCGGTTGTCGCCGGCCCCGGGCTTGCCGTTGGAGGCCTTCGCGTGCGGGTGGAAGTGGAAGTCGAGGAGCGTGTGCACCTGGGGGTCGACGACGAGCCGCACGGACCCGCCGTTGCCGCCGTTTCCGCCGTCGGGTCCGCCGAGAGGCTTGAACTTCTCGCGATGGACCGACGCGCAGCCGTGGCCGCCGTTCCCCGCGGCGACGTGGATGGTCACGCGGTCGACGAACCGAGACATCGAAATCCTTCTTCCGTCAAAAAAGAACAGGGCGGGCGGGGTACGCGATGACCCTGCCCGCCCTGTGTAAGAGCTTGTCGTGCCGGTTGCTCAGGTCAGACCGAAGCGGTTTCCGGGACGATGTTGACCGTCTTGCGGCCACGCTTGGAGCCGAACTCCACCGCGCCCGCGGCGAGCGCGAACAGGGTGTCGTCGCCACCGCGACCGACGTTGACGCCGGGATGGAACTTGGTGCCGCGCTGGCGGACCAGGATCTCACCGGCGCTCACCTGCTGGCCGCCGAAGCGCTTCACGCCGAGTCGCTGGGCGTTGGAATCGCGACCGTTGCGCGAGCTGGACGCGCCCTTCTTGTGTGCCATGTGTCAGTCCTCCTGAGGTCTTCTCGAAGCGGGTCGAACTACTTGATGCCGGTGACCTTGAGGACCGTCAGCTTCTGACGGTGACCCTGGCGCTTGTGGTAGCCGGTCTTGTTCTTGAACTTGTGGATGCGGATCTTGGGGCCCTTGACGTGGTCGACGACCTCGCCGGTGACCGAGATCTTGGCCAGCTTGTCGGCATCGGTGGTCAGGTTCGACCCGTCGACGACCAACGCGACCGGCAGGCTCACCGTGCTGCCGATCTCTCCGTCGATCTTCTCGACCTTCACAGTGTCGCCTTCAGCGACCTTGTACTGCTTACCGCCGGTCTTGACGATCGCGTACGTTGCCATCGAGTATTCCTCTTACTCGTCTACTCGGACCCTGGGGGCGCGAGCGCTCCTGGGGCGTTTGTGTTGTGCGTGCCGGGGCGGGCCGCAGGGCACCCGGGCATGTGGCCGGGGAAGCTGCGGTTCGCACCAGAGGGCCTGCCGACGGACTACGCACCGTTGCTGTGCCGAAGCGGGCAGAACAGCGCAGACCCTCCGCGGGAGGCGACTTTCCAAGGTTACGGGAACGTCGGCGGTCGGGTCAAACTCGCCCGACCCGGGTCCGGCGCGGCCCGGTCACCCGGGTCAGTCGTCGGCCGGTGGCGGTCCCGCGGGACGGCCCGCGCTGCGCTTGCGCGGCCGGCGCCGTACCGCGACCGCCGCCTCCGAGTTAGCGGCGGAGACCGGACCCGAGGTCGTCACCGGCGTCTCCGCGGCGACATCCGCCGCGGTCATCACCACGGTGTCGGGCGGAGTGGTCGTCTGCGCCGGACGCCGGACGACCCGCCGACGACGCCGTGCGGCCGCCGGAGCCTGTCCGTCGGTGGCCGAGCCGACCGGCTCGGGCACCGTCTCGACCGCCGCAGGCTCGGACTCAGCCGATTCCGTCCCAGCCGAATCCGTTCCAGCCGAATCCGTCTCAGCCGGTTCCGTCGCCACCGGATACGGCAGGGTCTCGGTCGGCTCGGCAACAGCGGTGTCCACCCGGCTGTCGGCCGTCTGCTGCGGCGACGAACCCTCGACGACGGGTTTCGCCGCATCCTCGACCCGACTCGTGGTGTCACCGTCGGTGGTCGCGCCGGACTCCTGGTCGTGTTCGTCGTCGTGCGCGTGCGCCGCCATCGCCCGGAACATCGGGTGTTCGGCCGGCTTGTGAGCGGGCGCGACGGCCGGGGCGACTGCCTCCGGTTGCGCGTCGGCCTTCTTCTTGCCTCGACGGGACCGCTTCGAACCGGCACCGTCGCCACGCGAAGAGTCGTCGGTCTTCACCTCGACGGGATTCGCGTGCACGATGATGCCTCGACCGCTGCAGGCGGTGCAGGTGGTCGAGAACGCTTCCAGCAGACCGGTTCCCAGACGTTTACGTGTCATCTGGACGAGGCCCAGCGAGGTCACCTCGGACACCTGGTGACGGGTGCGATCACGAGCGAGCGCCTCGGTGAGCCTGCGGAGCACCAGATCCCGGTTCGACTCGAGGACCATGTCGATGAAGTCGACGATGATCATCCCGCCGATGTCGCGCAACCGCATCTGCCGCACGATCTCCTCGGCGGCTTCGAGGTTGTTGCGCGTCACCGTCTCCTCGAGGTTGCCACCCGAGCCGGTGAACTTGCCGGTGTTGACGTCGACGACGGTCATCGCCTCGGTGTGCTCGATGATCAGCGTGCCGCCGGAGGGCAGCCACACCTTGCGGTCGAGCGCCTTCGCGAGCTGCTCGTCGATGCGGTGCACGACGAACGAATCCGGCGCGTCGGCGTGCGGCTTGTCGAATTTCTCGACCCGCTCCATGAGATCCGAGGCCACCGAGCTGACGTAACCCTCGACCAGGTTCCAGGCCTTGTCACCTTCGACGACGAGCTTCTTGAAGTCCTCGTTGAACAGATCACGGACGACGCGAACCAGGAGGTCGGGCTCCTCGTACAGCGGCTTCGGGCTCGACGACCCACCCTTCTTGGCCTGGGCCACCGCCTCGTCGATGGACTTCCACTGCGACTCGAGGCGGGCGATGTCGGCACCGAGTTCCTCGGCGCTGACTCCCTCCGACGCGGTGCGGATGATGACCCCGGCCTCGTCGGGGACGAGCTTCGCCAGAATCTGCTTGAGACGTTTGCGCTCGACGTCGGGCAGCTTGCGGCTGATCCCGGTCGACGAACCGCCGGGCACGTACACCAGGTAGCGGCCGGCGAGGGAGATCTGCGTGGTCAGACGGGCGCCCTTGTGACCCACCGGGTCCTTGCTGACCTGGACGAGCACGTTGTCGCCGGGCTTGAGCGCCTGCTCGATCTTGCGCGAACCGCCGTCGAGTCCGGCAGCGTCCCAGTTGACCTCACCGGCGTAGAGCACGCCGTTGCGTCCGCGACCGATGTCGACGAATGCGGCTTCCATCCCCGGAAGGACGTTCTGGACGCGTCCGAGGTAGATGTTGCCGACCATCGACGACGACGTCGCGGTCGTCACGAAATGCTCGACGAGGACACCGTCCTCGAGGACCGCGACCTGCGTGTAGTCCTCGACCGCGGCGTGCTCGTGCCCGTCGTTACCGGAAATGCGGCTGTTCGCGCTGCGCTCTCGGACGACCATGACGCGGTCGACCGCCTCACGGCGTGCCAGGAACTCCGACTCGGTCAGGATCGGCGGACGACGCCGGCCGGCATCGCGCCCGTCGCGCCGGCGCTGACGCTTGGCTTCGAGTCGGGTCGACCCCGAGATGCCCTGCACCTCGTCGCGGGCGCGCTTGCTGCGCGGCTCGCGCTCGTGCACCACCGTGTTCGGCGGATCGTCGGGAGACGCCTCATCGGGTTCGCCGCCACCTTTGCGACGGCGACGGCGACGGCGGCGGCGAGTCGACGAGGAGTCACCGGAGTCGTCGTCATCGGATGCGTCTTCGGCGTCGGCGGAGTCGGCATCGTCACCGGACTCGTCGGCGCGGTCGCCCGTGGCGCCGGACGCCTCGGAGTCCTCCGCCTTGTCCGCACCCGAACGACGGCTGCGGCGGCGGGTGCGTTTGCCCGACGGACGGCCCTCCTCCGAGCGCGAGTCCTCGGCCGACTCGTCGGACGTGGTGTCCTCCGAGTCCGTGTCGGCATCGGTTGCCCCGTCACCGGTCGACTCGTCGGCATCGGACGCCTCGGCGTCGGACTCATCCGTGTCCGAATCAGAGTCGCCCCCCTGGTCTCCCCTACCGCGCCCGCGTCCACGACGTCCGCGTCGACGCCGGCGACTCCGGCCCGACCCGGAATCATCAGCGTTGGAATCATCGGCGTTGGAATCATCGGCGTCGTCGGCGCCGGATTCGTCCGGGGTCGAGACGTCGGCGTCCCGGTCGGCCGCAGTCGAATCATCGGCTCTCGACCTGTCCGAGCGGGCGGGCGCGTCCGCTGATGTCGAGGTCGCGGTCTCGGCAGCGACGGACTCGTCTGCCGGGGTGTCCGCCGACTCGTCCTTCGCGCCCGTCTCAGCGCGGGTCTTCGCACGACCCGAGCGGGCGGCGCGGGGCTTGTCGGCCGGGGCCTGAGGCTGCAGGAACAGCGGCTGCGCGCCGGTCGAGGCGTCGGTCTCCGCGGCCGGGGTCGCCACCGGTGCGTCGTACTGGGCGGCCGAGAACAACGTCGGGGCTGCGGTCGGTGCCGCGGGCGAGTCGTCGGCGGTGGTCTGTGCAGCATCCTCGGTCGATGCGACTTCGGCCGTCGGTGCGTCGTCGGCGGGCGCCGCTTCGGCGGACACCGCCTCGGTTGGTGCGGCTTCGACCGATGCCGCCTCGGCCTGTGCCGCGTCCGTCGGCGGGGTGTCGGCAGGGGCCTCGGCCGGCGTCGTGTCGGCAGCGGCGTCAGGCAGAGCCGCGTCGCCGGCCGGGGCGGCCTGCGGCGGCGTCTCGCCGGTCTCGTCGACGCCGGAGCGCACCCGTTCGGCCACGGCTTTCGCCAGGTCACGATCGACGCTGGATTGCGGGCTGCGGGTCTGCACGCCGAGATTCGCCAGGTGAGCCAGAACCTGTCGACTCGTGAGGCCCAGGAAGCGGGCCAGGGCGTGCACACGAAGTTTGCTGGGAAATTCTTCCGCCGATTCCGACGCTGCGTTCGCGTCAGCCGGCGACCCGTTGTCGGTCACTCAGTCTCCTCGAACCCCCGGGCGCGTCGGGCTGACGCGGCCACGCGAGGGTCTGCTCTGTGTCCCGGTCCTCATCGGACCGGTGTTGTGTGGTCTGCGCGTCGTCGCGGCGGTCCGTCTCACGGATCGTCCGACGACGCTCTTGCTGTGTCGATGACCGCGTCCCTGATCGCTTTCCACGCCACCGGGCACAGGCGGAACCTGAGTGTTCGCCCGCTGGCAGCAGGGCGAACTCGGTGGGGTCAGCTGCGGTTCCGTGGCGTCGCGGTGCGTCAGTGCCGCACCGCGACGCGCCGGTACCGGGGCGCGTCATCCGGTCGTCGTCGACAAAGTGTGTCGGCGATAACTGTGCAAGTATCCCACACCGCGGTCGGATGACCGCAAAGGATGAGCGTTTGACGTTGCGCGTCGAGCCGAGGCGCTCGCGTTCAGCCCTCGAGTCCGGGGAACCAGAGAGCGATCTCGCGCTGCGCCGATTCGGGCGAATCGGACCCGTGGACCAGGTTGTACTGGGTGTCGAGCGCGAAGTCGGCACGGATCGTTCCGGGCACGGCCTTCTCGACCGGGTCGGTACCGCCGGCGATCTGGCGAAACGCCGCCACCGCGCGGGGCCCCTCGAGAACGGCCGCGACCAGCGGACCGGACGTGATGAACTCGAGCAGCGAGGGGTGGAACGGCTTGCCCTCGTGCTCGGCGTAGTGCCCGCGAGCGACCTCGTCGCTCGCGGTCTTGAGTTCGAGAGCCACCAGGGTCAAGCCCTTGCGCTCGATACGGCTGATGATGTCGCCGACGAGGTTGCGTTCGACGCCGTCCGGCTTGATGAGTACGAGAGTGCGTTCAGTCACGACTGACACCCTATCGACCGGCTACGGTCACGTACCGGTCAGGAGCAGTACTCACCGGCGACCGGGAAGAAGCCGTAGTCGAAAAGGCTGCCGGTGCGCGAGCGCGGATCGACGACCACCTGCACACAGCCGCCGGGCGAGGCGAGCGCGCCGGCGAGCGCGAGATCGAACTGTTGCGCCAGACCGAGATTCGCGGGCCGGTACTGGGCGGGCACCGGGAGGCTGGCGATGGCCTCGGGCGCCTTCATGGTCGCGGCACGCTGGGTGATCTCGTGGGTGGCGACATAGCTGTACTCCCCCGGCCCGACTGGAACGGGTGCGTCCGCTGCGGGTATGAAGTTCACGATCCCGATCGGTGCCTGGTCCCGCTCCGGTTCGGCCGCCGCCGTGGCCGGGACGGTCAGTGCGAGCGCCGCGCCCGCGAGGACGACAACGGGGAGCACGGGGCGTCGGGTTCGGACGGAGGTGGTCCGGAAGAGCTGGAACTGCACGTATGTCCTCACATCGGGTGTCTCGAGAAGGGGTTCGACAAGCTGCGAGGATCGACTTGTCGGCCCCCGCGGCATGGGCCATTGTTACAGCAAGCCCACCTGGCCGCCCGGGTTCGGCGATAACGGTCCGGCCACAGGTCTTGCGGCCACCAAACCCCGCCCTGAGCAACGAAAACACCGCTGGTCGGACAGCCGGCGGCGAGACGGCCGTGGCCGCCGGACCGATTACTCGATCGGCTCCTGGCCGGGCAGCATCCCGCGTTCGACCCGCTTCTCGACGTCGGCCTTGATGTAGCGGATGTACAGCCAGACCGACCCGAAGACGACTCCCACCACCGCGATCGACCAGTGGAAGAGCCCCCCGATGATCAGCACGACCTGCAGGCCCAGATCGAGGTTGATCGCGTACGGCCGACCCTGCATCCCGGCGGCCAGGATCATCGCGATGACGACGAGCGTGAGGTATCCGCCGGACAACCAGGTCAGCCCGTCGCCGAGGCGCCACACGATCGGGAACGCCAGGATCACGACGATGACCTCCAGGATCATCGTGCCGGCCATCACGCCGCGGAGCCCCTTCCACGGATCGTTCGTGGGTGGGGTGTACCGGGTCATGAGGGTTCCTTACCGAAGAGTGTTCGCGCGGCACCGGCGGTCACGACGGACCCGGTGATGACCACGCCCGCACCGGACACGCGTTCGCCGTCGGCTTCCTCGGCCAGTGCGATGGCCTCCTCGACGGCGTCGGGCAGGAAGGGTTTGACGACCACGCGGTCCTCGCCGAACACCTCCCGCGCGTACTCCGCGAGCGTCTCGGGCTCCAGGGCCCGTGGCGACCCGTTGTCGGTGACGACGACCGCGTCGAGCACCGGCTCGAGGGCTTCGAGGACTCCGCGGGCGTCCTTGTCACCCAGCACGCCGATGACGCCGACGAGTCGACGGAAGTCGAACTCCTCGGCCAGCGCCTGCGCCAGCGCCGCGGCTCCGTGGGGATTGTGCGCCGCGTCGGCGAACACCGTCGGGGCGCTGCGCAGTCGCTCGAGCCGTCCGGGGTTGGCGACGGACGCGAAACCCGTACGCACCGCGTCGATGTCGAGCTGACGATCGGCGCCCGCACCGAAGAACGCCTCCACCGCCGCGAGCGCCAGCGCCGCGTTGGCCGCCTGATGTGCACCGTGCAGCGGCACGAAGATCTCGTCGTAGACACCGCCGAGGCCCTGGATGGTGAGCATCTGCCCACCGACGGCGATGACCGAGTCGAGGACCGCGAACTCCGATCCCTGGCGGGCGACGATGGTGCCCGCATCGACGGCCGCGCGCAGCAGGACGTCCATCACCTCGGGGCTCTGTTCGGCGATCACCGTGACGGGATCGACGGTGCCGGCCGCATCGGGTTCGGCGGGCTTGATGATGCCGGCCTTCTCCCCCGCGATGGCGGTCAGGGTGTCGCCGAGATAGTCCGCGTGGTCCATCGCGATCGGTGTGATGACCGAGACCGTGCCGTCGATGACGTTGGTCGCGTCCCATCGACCGCCCATGCCCGTCTCGACGACGGCGACGTCCACCGGCGCCTCGGCGAAGACCGCATACGCCATCGCGGTCAGCACCTCGAACTTACTCATCCGGGGTCCACCCGCCGCTGTCGACGAATCGTCGACCATGGTGATGTACGGCTCGAGTTCCCGATAGGTGTCGATGTAGGTGCGTGCCGGAATCGGCTTGCCGTCGACCGAGATCCGCTCGGTGACGCGCTGCAGGTGCGGACTCGTGATCCGGCCCGTGCGCCGGTGCAGCGCGGACAGCAACGCGTCGACCATCCTGGTGACCGACGTCTTGCCGTTCGTCCCGGCGATGTGGATCGCGGGGTATCCGTGCTGGGGGGATCCGAGCAGATCCATGAGCGTCGCGATGCGGGTCAGCGACGGCTCGATCTTGGTCTCGGGCCACCGGGTGTCGAGCTCGGCCTCGACCTCGGCGAGTTCGGCGAGATCGTCGGCGCTGTCAGTGACGCGCAGCCGCGCCGGCTCGGCATCCGGATCGGGTTCGTCCTCCCCCAGGATCGCCGAGAGACCCAGGGGGTCGCCTGCCGCATCCATTCCCAGGACGGCTGGATCCTCTTCGGGGAAACCGGTGTCGTCGCTCACGCGCCGGCCAGACTCGCCAGCTTCGCGTTCAACCGTTCGACCTCTTCGGTCGCGATCCGCTGACGGTCCCGGATCTTGGCGACCACGTGGTCGGGCGCCTTGGACAGGAACTGTTCGTTGCCCAGTTTCGCCGAGGTCGTCGACAGTTCCTTCTCGGCCACCGCCAGGTCCTTGGCGAGCCGCTTGCGTTCGGCTTCGACGTCGACGGTGCCCGAGGTGTCGATCGCGACGACCACGGTGGCCACGCTCAGGCGGACCTCGATGGTCGCGGTCGCGCCGAAGTCGGGACCGGCCGGGTCCAGGCGCGCGAGGGAGGTCACGTACGGCAGCAGGTGTTCGAGCCCGGCTTCGCCGAGTCCGTCGAACTGCACGGCGACGCGCTGGCCCGGACGGAGACCCTGATCGCTGCGGAAACGCCGCACCTCGGTGATCAGTCGCTGCAGATCGTCCACGCGGGCGGCCGAATCCGACGACCAATCGCGTCCGGAAGTGGTCGGCCAGGGGGCGACCACGAGCGATTCACCCCCGGTGAGCGCCTTCCACAGCACCTCGGTGACGAACGGCATCACCGGCGACAGCGCGCGCAGCAACGGCTCTAGGACCGCGCCCAGCACGAGCGACGTTGCTTCCGAACGCTTCTCGTCGTTCTCGGCGAACTGCACCTTCGCGAGTTCGAGGTACCAGTCGCAGACCTCGTCCCACGCGAAGTGGTAGAGCGCCTCGCATGCCTTCGAGAACTCGTAGGACTCGAACCCGGCGTCGATCTCGGCGAGCACCTCGTCGAGCCGGCCGAGGATCCACCGGTCGGCGTCGGTCAGCGTCTCGGCGTCGGGGAGCTCGCCGACCTTCGCGCCGTTCATCAACGCGAACTTGGTGGCGTTGTAGAGCTTGGTGGCGAAGTTGCGCGACGACTGGGCGTGGTCCTCGCCGACCGAGATGTCCGAACCGGGGTTGGCACCGCGGGCGAGCGTGAAGCGCAGGGCGTCGGCCCCGAAGCGCTCCACCCAGTCGAGCGGGTCGATGCCGTTGCCCTTCGACTTCGACATCTTGCGGCCGTGCTCGTCGCGCACCAGGCCGTGCAGGAACAGGTTGTGGAACGGGATCTCGTTGCCCGGACCCAGATCCTTGCCCACATAGGTGCCGAACATCATCATGCGGGCCACCCAGAAGAACAGGATGTCGTACCCGGTGACGAGAACCGAGGTGGGATAGAACTTCTCGAGATCCGCGGTCTGATCGGGCCAGCCCATCGTGGAGAACGGCCACAGCCCGGAGGAGAACCAGGTGTCGAGGACGTCGGTCTCCTGGACGTAACCCTCGGGGGCCTGCTCGTCGGGTCCGACGCACACCACCTCGCCGTCGGGTCCGTACCAGATCGGGATGCGGTGACCCCACCACAGCTGACGCGAGATACACCAGTCGTGCATGTCGTCGACCCAGCTGAACCAGCGCGGCTCCATCGACTTCGGGTGGATCACCGTGGACCCGTCCCGCACCGCGTCGCCGGCCGCCGCGGCCAGCGTGGAGACCGCCACCCACCACTGCATCGACAGGCGCGGTTCGATCGGCTCGCCGGTGCGCTCCGAATGCCCGACGCTGTGCAGGTACGGACGCACCTCTTTCACGATCCGGCCCTGTTCGGCCAGCGCCTCGCGCACCTTGACACGCGCCTCGAAGCGGTCCATGCCGTCGAATTCGGTTCCGGTGTCGGCGATCCGGGCCGATTCGTCCATGATCGTCGGCATCGGCAAGTTGTGTCGCTGCCCGAGCGCGAAGTCGTTGGGGTCGTGTGCCGGCGTGATCTTGACTGCGCCGCTGCCGAATTCGGGGTCGACGTAATCATCGGCGACGATCGGGATCATCCGGTCGACAAAGGGGTGCGGCAGTGCGGTGCCGACCAGGTGGGCATACCGTTCGTCGTCGGGGTGCACCGCGATCGCGGTGTCGCCGAGCATCGTCTCGAGTCGGGTCGTCGCGACGACGATGTGAGGCTCGGTGTCGTCGAGTGACCCGTAGCGGAAGCTGACGAGCTCGCCCTCGACGTCGGCGTAACTCACCTCGATGTCGCTGACGGCGGTCTTGAGGACCGGCGACCAGTTGACGAGGCGCTCGGCCTGATAGATCAGCCCGTCGTCGAACATCTTCTTGAAGACGGTGTGCACCGCGCGCGACAGACCCTCGTCCATCGTGAAGCGTTCGCGCGACCAGTCGACACTGTCGCCGAGCCGGCGCATCTGCTCGCCGATGTTGCCGCTGATCTCGGCCTTCTCGGCCCACACGCGGTCGATGAACGCTTCCCGGCCGAGGTCGTCGCGCGTCTTGCCCTCGGTGGCGAGTTTTCGCTCGACCATCGTCTGCATCGCGATCGCCGCGTGGTCCATGCCGGGGAGCCACAGCACCTCGTAGCCCTGCATCCGACGAAGACGCGAGAGCGCGTCCATCAGGACGTGCTCGTAGGCGTGGCCCATGTGCAGCGAGCCATTGACATTCGGCGGCGGGATCACGATGGAGAACGGCGGCTTGTCACTCGCCGCGTCCGCGGTGAAGTACCCGGCGTCCACCCAGCCCTGGTAGAGCGACGCCTCGTGCTCAGCGGGGTCCCAGGACTTCGGCAACCCGGTCTCGGGTACGGCAGTCCGGGGCGACGCTGTCTCGGGCAACGCGGATGTCTGGTCGGGTGATGTCACGGCCGCTATTCTATGTTTTCGCCGGGCCGGACCTCGCCCGGGACCCGTCCGCGCCCGAGCGCTTCGTGCTAACCCGCGGAGACGCGCAATCTGTGCAGGTCCTCAGGCGCGTTGACGTTGACCAGCCAGTCCGGATCGGAGATCCCCACCCGATGGGTGTTGAGCGCCTCGATCGCGCCCAGCATGCGCCGTTCGCCGCCGGCGACGACATCCGCGATCATCGCCGCGGCATCCGTGCGGTAGATCCCCGCCATCGGATGATCCCGCTGGGCGTCGTGGGCGATGACCGCCTGCGTCGAGTCGGTCAGCCCCAGCCGCAGCTCGTCGATCAGTTCCGGCGCGATCAGCGGCATGTCCGTGGCACAGACGAACGCGAACTCGGCACCCGCGGCAGCCGCCGCGGACAGGCCCGCGACGAGCCCGCCGAGCGGACCCGTCCCCTCCTGTTCGTCGGTCACCCAGTGCACCTTCGACGAATCGATCCCCGGCGCCGCCCGGTCGCGGATGTCGTCGACGCCGCGGAATGCCGCAGACGTCTCGCCCGCGACGACCAGCACCGGATCGCAGCGCTGGGACACCACCCGCACCACTCGCGCGAGCATGGGTTCACCGTCCCAGTCGAGCGCGGCCTTGTCGCTGCCCATCCGTCGCGAACGTCCACCCGCCAGCACCAGGCCGGCGAGCACCGAGGTATCCGATCCGTGTTGAGTCACATCGCTCAGTGTGCTCGATGCGGCACCGCCGCGGGGCGAGATGGACAAGAGAAAGCCCCGCCCGGGTCTACCCGGGCGGGGCTTTCTCGTCGTCAGTCGTGCGCGTCAGGCGCTCTTGTCGCGACGCTCGTCGCTGGAGGCCTTGCGGGGCACGATGGTCGGGAGGACGTTGTCGCGGACTGTCTCCCCGGTCACGACGACCTTCTCGACGTCGTCGCGGCTCGGGATGTCGTACATCACCGGCAGCAGGACCTCTTCCATGATGGCCCGCAGGCCGCGGGCACCGGTGCCGCGGTGAATTGCCTGATCGGCGACCGCCTCGAGGGCGTCCTTGGTGAACTCCAGCTCGACATTGTCCATGTCGAACAGCCGGGTGTACTGCTTCACCAGCGCGTTCTTCGGCTCCGACAGGATGCTCACCAGCGAGTCCTTGTCCAGGTTCGTCACCGACGCGACGACCGGCAGACGGCCGATGAACTCCGGGATCAGGCCGAACTTGATCAGGTCCTCCGGCATGACGTCGGCGAACTGATCCGAGGTGTCCACCTCGTCCTTGCTCGCCACTTCGTTGCCGAAGCCGAGACCGCGCTTGCCGATCCGCTCGGACACGATCTTCTCCAGACCGGCGAACGCGCCGGCCACGATGAACAGCACGTTCGTCGTGTCGATCTGGATGAACTCCTGATGCGGATGCTTGCGTCCACCCTGCGGCGGCACCGACGCCTGCGTGCCCTCGAGGATCTTCAGCAGCGCCTGCTGGACTCCCTCACCGGACACATCGCGCGTGATCGACGGGTTCTCGCTCTTGCGGGCGATCTTGTCGACCTCGTCGATGTAGATGATGCCGGTCTCGGCACGCTTGACGTCGTAGTCGGCGGCCTGGATCAGCTTGAGCAGGATGTTCTCGACGTCCTCGCCGACATATCCGGCCTCGGTCAGCGCGGTTGCGTCGGCGATCGCGAACGGCACGTTGAGCATCTTCGCCAGGGTCTGCGCCAGGTACGTCTTGCCGCATCCGGTGGGGCCGAGCATCAGGATGTTCGACTTCATCAGCTCGACGGTCTCACCCGTCCGGGCGTCCTTCTTCTCGCCCGCCTGGATGCGCTTGTAGTGGTTGTAGACCGCCACCGCGAGCGTCCGCTTCGCCGTGTCCTGGCCGATGACGTACTTCTCGAGGAAGTCACGGATCTCGGTCGGCTTCGGCAGCTCGTCGAGCTTGACGTCGCCGTTCTCGGCCAGTTCCTCTTCGATGATCTCGTTGCACAGGTCGATGCACTCATCGCAGATGTACACGCCGGGGCCGGCGATGAGCTTCTTCACCTGCTTCTGGCTCTTGCCGCAAAAAGAGCACTTGAGCAGGTCGCCGCCGTCTCCGATTCGTGCCATCTCGCGCTGTACCTACTTCCTCGTTGCCGGACTGTCGTGTCTGGTCCGTCGCGTCGCACGCAGCCGGGCATGGGTCATTTGATCGACACTCGAATGCCCAGTAACCCGACGGTACCCGCGTGTCGCTCGAACTTCGACCGATAAGGCCAAATGTCGCGGCAGAAAATCACCGGGACTTCTGCACTGCCACAACTACTTCTTGGCCAGGACTACTTCTTCATCGACTTCTTGCGGTACTCGAAGACCTCGTCGACGATGCCGTACTCCTTGGCCGCGGCCGCGGTCAGGATGTTGTCGCGGTCGGTGTCCTTGCGGATCTTCTCCTTGTCCTGACCGGTGTGGCTGGCCAGGATCTCGTCGAGGCGATCGCGGATGCGCTCGATCTCGGCGGCCTGGATCTCGAGGTCGGAGACCTGACCCTGGTAGGCGCCGCCGGTGCGCGGCTGGTGGATCAGGACCGTAGCGTTCGGCAACGCCGCACGCTTGCCCGGGGTTCCGCCGGCGAGAAGGATCGCCGCCGCCGAGGCCGCCTCACCGAGGCAGACGGTCACGATGTCACAGTGCACGTACTGCATCGTGTCGTAAATGGCGAGCATGTCGGGCACGCTGCCACCGGGCGAGTTGATGTACATGGTGATGTCGCGGTCGGGGTCCTGCGATTCGAGGACGAGCAGCTGCGCCATGACGTCGTTGGACACGACCTGGTCGATCGGCGTGCCGACGAACACGATCCGCTCTTCGAACAGCTTCGCGTACGGGTCGTACTGTCGCTGGCCGTTCGGGGTGTGCTCGATGAACGACGGCAGGATGTACCGCGCTTCGATGTTCTTCAGCGCCAGGGCCGACGCGGGGATGCCGGCGGCGACCTCGGCGGGCATGCCGTCGAAGGAAAGGGAGTTGGTCATCTGTTGCTCCATTGGGTAGAGGTGGCTCGGCGGTGGGTACGGGAGCGGTCGTCGGACCGGGGTCTCACCGACCCGGGCGCGCGATCACCTTGTCGACGAAGCCGTACTCCTTGGCCTCTTCCGCGGTGAACCACTTGTCGCGGTCGGCGTCGGCCTCGATCTTCTCGAGCGGCTGACCGCTGAACTCGGCGTTGAGCCGGTTCATCTCCTTCTTGGTGAGCGCGAATTGCTCTGCCTGGATGGCGATGTCGGCCGCGGTACCACCGATGCCGGCGGACGGCTGATGCATCATGATGCGCGCGTGCGGCAGTGCATGTCGCTTGCCCTTGGCGCCGGCGGCGAGCAGGAACTGCCCCATCGACGCCGCCATACCCATCGCGTACGTCGCGACGTCGCATTCCGCGAGCTGCATGGTGTCGAAGATCGCCATTCCGGCGGTCACCGACCCACCGGGCGAATTGATGTAGAGGTGGATGTCCTTCTGCGGGTCCTCGGCCGAGAGCAGCAGGATCTGCGCGCACAGCCGGTTCGCGATGTCGTCGTCGACCTGGGTGCCCAGGAAGATGATGCGCTCGCGCAGCAGACGCTCGAACACCGAATCGGTCAGGTTCAACCCAGCCACACCCGAACTCATCGTGGGTGTGTGGATGGTCGGCTCACTCACGGGTTCCTACCTTTGCCTTGTTGTCATGACCTGCGCGTCACCCGCGGGTGACGCGCACGCACATCGAATGCTTCTCTGATGACGTCCTCACCGACACTAACCAATCGACACCCGCGGACACTCCCGAGGACACGCCTCTTCGCTGAGAGCAGAACGGCCTTCGGCACCGTGAACGGCCCGTGCGTGATGGTGGACCGACGGCGATCGCCGGCCCTCGTACTTCGAGGACCGGCGATCGCGGAGGAAACGTGCGGGCTGTGCTGGACCGCGGGAGCCCGATCAGTTGTCGGAGTCGGACTCGTCCGCAGCGGACTCGTCGGCGTCGTCATTGCCGCCGAAGTACTCGGCGGTGTCGACGGTGGCGCCCTTGGTGTCGGTGACGGTCACGTCGCCGACGATGCTCGCCAGCGACTTGCCGCGCCGGACGTCGGCGTAGACCGCACCGACCTGGTTGGCCTGCGTCAGCTGCTGGATGAACTCCTGCGGCTGCATGCCGTAGCGCTGGGCGGTGAAGATGATCTGCTGGGTCAGCTCGTCCTGGCTGACCTCGGTGTCCTGCTGATCGGCGATCGCGTCGAGCAGCAGCTGCTGCTTGACCGACTTCTCCGCCTCAGCACGGGACTCGGCATCCCACTCCTCGCGGGTCTTACCCTGCGCCTCGAGGAATTTGGCGACCTGCTCGTCGTCGTGTCCGAGCGCGTGGATGACCTGGTGCTGCTGACCCTCGACCTCTTCGTCGACGACCTTCTCCGGCAGCGGGATCTCGACGGTCTCGAGGAGCTTGTCGAGCACCGCGTCGCGGATCTTGTTGGCCTGCTCCAGCTTCGCGGACTGCTCGACCCGCTCGGCGAGGCTGGCGCGCAGCTCCTCGACGGTGTCGAACTCGCTGGCCATCTGGGCGAACTCATCGTCGACCTCGGGCAGCTCGCGCTCCTTGACCGACTGCACGGTCACCTTCACGAGGGCCTCCTCGCCCGCGTGATCGCCGGCGACGAGCTTGGTCGTGAACTCTTTGTCCTCGCCGGCCTTCAGGCCGATGAGCGCCTCGTCGAGTCCGTCGATGAGCTGGCCGGAGCCGACCTCATGGGACAGCCCCTCCGTGGTGGCCTCCTCGACGGCCTCGCCGTCGACGGTCGCGGCCAGGTCGATCGACACGAAGTCGCCGTTCTCCACGCCGCGCTCGACGCCCTTGAGGGTGCCGAAGCGGGCGCGCAGGCCTTCGAGCTGCTCGTCGACCGCCGCCTCGTCGACCTCGATCGCGTCGACCTCGACCGACAGGGTCGAGTAGTCGGGCAGGGTGATCTCGGGACGGACGTCGACCTCGGCCGTGAAGGTGACCGACTCGCCGTACTTCAGCTCGGACAGGTCGATCTCGGGCTGGCCGATGGCCTTGGTCTCGGTCTCGGCGACGGCCTCGGAGTACTTGGCCGGGATGGCGTCGTTCACGACCTGCGCGAGAATCGAATCGCGGCCGACACGGGCCTCGATCAGCTTCGCGGGCGCCTTGCCCGGACGGAATCCGGGGATCCGGATCTGCTGGGCCAACGACCGGTAGGCCCGGTCGAAGTCTGCCGACAGCTCCTCGAACGGGACCTCGACGTTGAGCTTGACCCGGGTCGGGGTGAGTTGCTCGACAGTGCTCTTCACGCCTGAATACTCCTTATATCTACGGTGGTGGAAGTTCGGTCGTTCGCGGGCCGTGCACCGGGTGACCGGTCGGGCCACATCGATCAAGTCGGGATGACAGGATTTGAACCTGCGACCCTCCGCTCCCAAAGCGGATGCGCTACCAAGCTGCGCCACATCCCGGGGTCCGAACACGCGAGGGAACCCCGGAGGGCGACCGCGCATCAGGGCCAACAAGAGATAGTACGTGCCACCGCGGCCGGGCCCGCGCACGGGTGCCGCGGCGACGCCGGAACCGATGGTCGTCCGTCGGATGCCACCTCGTCGCATCCACCCCGATTTCGGTTCCGGCGCCGCTGCCGGTACAGTCACTCATCGCACGCGACGCCGGGATCTCGACGGTCACCGCGAGCAACGCGGGTGTAGCTCAATGGTAGAGCCCTAGTCTTCCAAACTAGCTACGCGGGTTCGATTCCCGTCACCCGCTCCACCGGCTCGGAGACACTATCTCCGAGCCTTTTTCGTCGGTCCGGGCTACTCCGTGCGCCTAGTTGGGCGGCTCCGGCGGCTTGTTCCACGGCAACGGCAGGGGCGCGTACTCGTAGACGATCTCGGGAGTCGCCTCCTCCTCCGGGTGCCCGGGTGCCGACGAATCGCCGGGGCCGGTCGAGACGATCGGTGGTGGGCAGGGCGCGAACTGGCCTGGCGTTTCCCTCACGTTCCTCCGCTGTCTGCGAACCACATGCGATTCGGGTCGGCGATGTCACAGATCCCCGCCCAAGTCACCCAACCGGACCACATCCCGCCGGTCCGGACTCGTCCTGTGATCCACGCCACACCAGGCGTACCGTTGACCCATGTCCTCCAGCCACACGAAAACCCAACGCCGGTGCGGATCCTGCGGCGCACCCTGTACGTCCGCCGAGACGTGACCGAGTCCGAGGCCGGCATCGGTCGCGTCGACATGATGCTCGTCTGCCGAGACGAGGCGTGTTCGCAACCTGCGCAACACCTTCGCACCGAACATCCACAACCCGCCTGAGCGGCAACACGGTGCCCGAGCGAGCAGTCCCCAGTGGGACAAACGATCCTGTTGGATGCGCGGGCCCGGCGGCCACAATGAGTCCCATGCCGGAACCCGCTGCGCATGCGCGACCTTGAATGTGACGACCGTCACACTCGGTGTCGACAACGACGCTACCTCGGGTTTTGCCACGTCGTACTGAGGGTTCGCGATGGCGGCGTCATTCGGCGTGGCCCGCTCCTTGGACCCAAGGCAACGGTTGTGTAACGATGGTTCCGCGCTCAGGCCGATGCGCGAACGAACCATCGAACCGAAGGTACGACCTGTGTTGAACTCTCACCTGCCGACCCCGCGCGCCTCGCGCCGCCGTTCGGCTCGACGACTCGCGGCTGTCGTCTTCGGCGTCCTGGCCATGACCCTCGCACTTCCCGGCGTCGCCAACGCCGTCCCGGTCACCGTGATCCCCGGCCTGCCGCCGGTCGAGATCCCCGCGGTCCCCGGTCTGCCGACCCCGCCGGCGCCGACCACCCCCGAAGCTCCGCAGCCGCCGCCGTCGACGACCGAGGAGAAGCCGGCCGGGCCGGTCATCCCGAACGTCAAGACCGAGACCGGTTACATCGCCCTGGCCGACGACAACACCCACACCATCACCTGGTGGCACAACGGCAAGGTCGTCCGGACGATGCCGATCTCGATGGGTTCGGACAAGAACCCCACCTCGAACGGCGTGTACTACACCAAGGAGAAGTACCGCGACATGTACATGGACTCGTCCACGTACGGCGTCCCGGTCGACTCCGCCGAGGGCTACCGCACCTACGTCGAGTACGCGACCCGGATGTCGTGGGACGGCATCTTCATCCACGGCGCCCCCTGGTCGGTCAATCAGCAGGGTCGCAGCAACGTGAGCCACGGCTGCATCAACGTCACCAACGATCACGCCAAGTGGGTCTACGACAACGTTCCCCGCAACACCCCGATCGTGGTGCGCAACACCATCGGTGGGAAGTATCAGAACACCTAGTCTCGAGCAGACTACGAGGGCCGGTCACCGTCAGGTGACCGGCCCTCTGTCGTGTGACCAGGTGGCGGCCTGGTCGGCGAACGTCGCCTGGACCTGAAGCCACTGGGCGATGACCTGACAACCGGTGGACGCCGGATCGGTGACCGAGGTCCGCCGATAGGGGTCGCTCCGATACGACGTGTGCCGGCCACCCACGGCGTTGGTCAGCCACACACCACCCACCCGGATGCGCGACGGGAGGTAGCACCTGACCTCACGCCACGCCGCCAGCATCCGCCCGGGGTCGCGCCGCCACTGCGCCGGCCGGACCGATGTCCGCCGTGCGTTCTGCAAGTCGTTGGCGCGCAACACATCCCACGCACTCCTCCCCCATCGGCCGAGCCCGGCCAGCGTCATCGAGCCGGTGAGGTCGGCGACGTCGCGGACAAGCGAGTCCGCATCGGCGTTGCAGATCACGTCCTGGGACGCGCCCACCCAGTACACGGGCAGCCCGGTCGGTAGATCCGCTCCCGGGCCGGCGACTCCCCACCCGTCGCAACCGGGCACCACGCCCGGGGGCTGGTGCGGGTCGGCGACCAACCCGACACCGAGCACCCGGTCCAGGTCGGACGCACTCTCGGCATCTCCGGTCGCCAGATCGGCGACCGCGGATCGGATGACCACGGCCCCCTGCGAGTAACCCACCAGCGCGACCGGTCCTGCCGTGGCGCGGATGGCCGCCCGCAGTCGGCCCGCACCGATCCCGACGCTCTCGACGAAACTCATCCCGCCCGGACGCGGCGCGGGACCATAGCTCGCGGGGTATCCGATCCACCGACAGTCGAAGCGGTCATCGAGTTCGTCGGCCACTCCGGTGAGGAGCCCGGACACCTCGGTCCGGGGATCACCCGGGTACGACTCCCCCGTCCCGCCGACCACGAAGACGGTGATCGTCGGCGTCCCGCCGGGCCGTGGCGGGGTTTTGACATGCTGCACCTCACCCATGGTGGGTCCCGGACGTATGAACCGCCCGCAGGAGCGCTGAGGGCTCCCTGAGAGTCCCACCTCGACCGCGTCACGGCGCCGCGGCCCGCACCTCGCAGCCGTGACCGATCAGGACGCTTGCGCCGGTGGCGGTTTGGCGACGTAGTCGGCGGTCTCGATGATCGCCACGAAGAAACCGCTGCCCTCGATCACGTTGGCGCTGTGCACCAGGCCGGCCGGTATGTAGATGCTGGCGGGCGCCTCGACCTCGTAGACCTCGTCCCCCAGCGTGATCTCGTAGACCAGACGGTCGAGCGACAGCAGGATGTTGATCTCCGGGCAGTCGTGCACGTGCGGCTCGCAGTAGTCACGTGAAGCCGCCGAGACGGCCCGCATCTCGTGTGCCACGACGCGTTTCTCGGCTTCCGGGAAAAGGTCGCCACCGACCAGCACACGGCGGGTGATCGGCGCGTCGGCCGCGCCGTGGAAAGGTACGTCTCGGAGTGGGGACACCTCGCCCCGCGAGATCAGTCCGGCATGAGACCGGATGCTTTCGCTGATTGTCACACTGCCCCCTCTTGTCTCCCCGACCGTTCGCATGAGTAAGAACCTCACGGCTCCGCACATGCTACTAAGGTTCGGCTATCCACACCGACCGGGCAGTAACCTGTCAGGTCTGGCAGACGGGACACCAATACAGTTTTCGGGCCTCCAGATCGGCGATCAGGACGGGTGTCCCGCAGATCCGGCATGGCTCGCCCGCCCGCCGGTACACGTAGGTCCGCGGACGGTTCGGGGCGTAGGACGGCGCCCCGGAATCGTCTTCGGGCCGGATCACGTGAATGCGTCCACGACGCACGCCGATCTTCATGAGAGTCACCAGGTCGGACCACAGAGCGTCGAATTCGTCTCGGAGAACACGCTTTCCGGGTCTCATCGGATCGATGCCGGCGCGGAAGAGGATCTCGGCGCGATACACGTTGCCGATCCCGGCGATGACCTTCTGGTCCATCAGCAGGGCGCCGACGGGCCGCGCGGACCGCGAGATCGCCGACCATGCCCGGCCGGGGTCGGCGTCGCGTCTCAGCGGATCCGGACCGAGTCGGGCGACCAACGCCTCGAGATCGGCGGGGTGGTAGATCTCACACGCCGTCGGACCCCGAAGGTCCGTTCCGGCGGTCTCGGTCTCGATGCGGAGTCGAACCTGCCCGACCGGTTCCGGCACGGGCACCGCGAGTTCGGTGAACGAGCCGTACAGCCCGAGGTGGATGTGCACCATTCGTTCGGCACGCCCGTCCCGGTAACGATGGACGAGATGCTTGCCCCAGGCCTCGGCCGCGTGGAAGGTGAGTCCGTCCACCATCGCTGCACCGTCGGCGAAGCGACCCTGCGGGCTGCTGACGCGAACCCGCTGCCCGCCGAACAGTCGCTGCTGCCGGCGGGCCAGTCGATGGAGAGTGTGGCCCTCGGGCACGGACTCGGCCGAGACCTACTGGGCCGGGGCCCCCGGCACCTCGGGAGCCTCGCCGGTGCGCTCGTACTCCGCGAGGATGTCGATGCGCCGCTGGTGCCGCGCCTCTTCCGACCACGGGGTGGCCAGGAACGCGTCGACGATGGCCAGCGCCTCGGCGGTGCTGTGCATCCGGCCGCCGATGCCGATGAGCTGTGCGTTGTTGTGCTGACGGGCGAGCTGGGCGGTCTCGACGCTCCAGGCGAGTGCGCAGCGCGCGCCGGGGACCTTGTTCGCGGCGATCTGTTCGCCGTTGCCGCTGCCGCCGAGGACGATTCCCAGGCTGCCGGGGTCGGCGACGGTCTTGGCCGCGGCGGCGATGCAGAACGCCGGGTAGTCGTCGGCGGGGTCCATCTCGTGGGCACCGCAGTCCACGACCTCGTGGCCGGTGGCCTGGAGGTGGTCTGCGATCTGGTTCTTGAGTTCGAATCCGGCATGGTCGGCACCGAGGTAGACACGCATGGCGTCACTATAGATTGAGGGCGTGGACACGCCCCTGCCCGTCCCCCGCGAGCCGGCCGCCGGCACACCCGCCTCCGGGGCGCCGATCCCCAACGTGCCCGGTGTCGCCGACCCGCCGCCACCCGCGCCGGCCGATCCCGGTCGACGGTGGCTGCGCCCGGCGCACTACGCCGCGCGGCCGCGGCTGCACCCCTGGGAGATCCCCACCCTCGTGCTGGTGATCCTCGCGACGGTGCTCGGGTACGCGGCGATCATCGTCCTCGTGGCGCTGGGCACCCTCGATCAACTCCTGTTGGGCGCGTTGCTGTTTCCGCTCCTGCTGTTCGTGATCCGCGGCCTGACCTATGCATCACCGCGGGTCAACGGCGTACAGATGACGCCGACCCAGTTCCCCGCCGGACACCGGATGGTCGTCGAAGCCGCAGCCCGCTTCGGACTGGAGTACGTGCCGGATGCCTACGTCGTCCTCGGCAACGGAGCGATCAACGCATTCGCCTCCGGGCACGGGTTCCGGCGATTCGTCGTCGTGTACTCCGACCTGTTCGAGGTGGGCGGCGCCGCCCAGGACCCGCAGGCGCTCGAGTTCATCATCGGCCACGAGGTCGGGCACATCGCCGCCGGGCACACCTCGTACTGGCGACAGCTGTCGACGATCGTCGGCATGAACATCCCGGTGCTCGGCGCCGCCCTGTCCCGCGCGCAGGAGTACAGCGCGGACAACTACGGGTACTACGCCAGACCCGGTGGGGCGCCCGGGGCGATGGGTGTCCTGGCCGCCGGCAAGTACATGCTCTCGGCGGTGGACTTCGACCAGTTCGCCGACCGGGCGACCCACGAGCGCGGGTTCTTCACCTTTCTGACCAACGCGATGTCGTCGCATCCGGTGCTGACCTGGCGGGCAGCCGCACTTCGCGACCGGACCCGCGCGGGGGCGATGCTGCTGCGTCCGAGCCAGATCGTCCGGGGCGTCGGGAGCGGAAACGTGGTGGCGGTGCCGCCGCCTCCCCATCCGGCGACGCTCGCGCCCGACGGACTGCCCAACGGCATCGAACCGCCACCACGCTTCTGACGTACGGAACCGCTGTCGCGCAACCGAACCCGATCAGTCGAACTGCGGATCCTCGTTGCGCGTCCGCTTGAGCTCGAAGAAGTGGGGGTAGGACGCGAGTGCGCGCGCACCGTCCCACACCGTCCCGGCGTCCTCACCACGCGGGATCCGCGACAACACGGGGCCGAAGAAGGCGACGTCGTTGACGTGGATGGTGGGCGTCCCGACATCGTCGCCCACCTTGTCCATCCCGGCGTGGTGGCTCTCGCGGATGACCTCGTCGAACTCGGTGCCGTCGGCGGCCTCGGCGAGCGAGGCGTCGAGGCCGATCTCCTCGAGCGCGCCCGCGATGACCTCGTCGAGATCCTTGATGCCCTGGTTGTGGATGCGGGTCCCCATCGCCGTGTACAGCGGCGCCAGGATCTCGTCACCCTTCTGCGCGGCGGCGGCGGCGATGACCCGGACCGGACGCCAGGCGTGCTTGAGGCCCTCGCGGTACTCCTCGGGGATGTCCTTGCCCTCGTTGAGGACGGCGAGGCTCATGATGTGGAAATTGACCTCGATCGGCCGGACCTTCTCGGCCTCGAGGATCCAGCGTGAGGTGATCCAGCACCACGGGCAGAGCGGGTCGAACCAGAAATCGACGCGATCGGTGGGCTGGGCCTGCTCTGACATGGAACATCCTCTCGAGAGTCGACATTGAACACGTGCCGCCGACGATCGGCCGGTGGCGCCGTCGGACGGCTCAACACCCCGGCGGTTCGAACTGTTCCCGATGCGCGGAGCAGTCGCCGGCGCTGTGGATTCGCGGGGCCCGGTCCGGGCACGGTGTGAGATGGTGCAAGAACCGCCGAGGAAGAGGACCCGGGATGCCGTCGTCGCCACCGTCCGATCCGGACGAACCCGCCCGGGTGGGCGCGCGTCTCCGGCCGCTCGAACCCCGATCTCTCGGACAGCGCTCGACACAGATCGTCCGGGCCGCCACAAGACTGTTCCAGGACGCGGGATTCCGAAACGTCAGCATCGAGCAGATCGGCGCCGCGGTCGGTCTCACCGGGCCGGCGGTGTACCGACATTTCCCCGGCAAACACGACATCCTCTCGCAAGCGCTGACGACGCAGGTGGAGCTCGTCGCGACACTCATGGCCGACGCCGAGGAGCACGGCCGCTCGCCGGACGAGCAGCTCTCGCTACTCCTCGACGGCCTCGGCGATCTCACCGCGCATCGGGATGTCTCGACGCTGTGGCGCCGCGAACAACGGCATCTGCAGCCGGCCGAACTCGACGTCATGCGCGGATACTTCGCCCAGTTGAGTGAGCACTTCGCCGCACTGGTCGCAGCGGCGCGTCCCGACGTCGCGCCGTCGGACGCGGCGATGCTGGGTGCCGCTGCACTCAGCGTGTACTCCAACACCTCCGGGATGCGGGGCTCCTTGTCGCCCGCCCGCCTCATGGAGGTTCAGCGCGCCGTGGCGGACTCGATCTTCGCGTGCCGGTTGCCGAGGCCACCGGAGCCTGGCCCCGATGCCGAGCGCGCGCCCGCGCACCGTCGCCCCGCCTCCCGTCGCGAGCGGATTCTCGACGCCGCCACCCAGTTGTTCTCCGAGCGGGGGTTCCCCGACGTCCGGATCGACGAGATCGCCCGCACGGCCGACGTCTCGATCGCGACGCTCTATCAGGAGGTGTCGGGCAAATCCGATCTCCTGCTGGCCGTTCTGTGGCGCGGCGTGCAGGGAATCCTCTACGTCACCGCCCATGCGTTGAGCCGCGCCGGTTCCGACGACCCCCTCGACGTGCTCATCCGCGTCTTCGTCGAGTACGCACTCGACGTCCACGGCCGCATCATGCCCGTCTTCACCAGCGACCTCATGTATCTGCCGGACACCGAGCAGACGCAGCTCCGGAACGCGCAGACGGATTACCGGGCCGAATGGATCGACGCAATCCGGTCCCGTAACCCACTGCTGACCGCGGCCGACGCGAATGCGCTCGCCCAGGCGTTGTTCGGCTACGCGTGCGAGATCATCGAGTCGCCGCAGCTGCGGTCCCGGCCCGGGGTCACCGCCGAACTCGAGACGATCGCACGGGCGATCCTGAACCCCACCGGACTGCGTGGAGCACCGCCGGAGTCCTGACCTGGATAAGCTGGCCTGCGTGACTGCTCCGAACCTCACCAGAGACCAGGCCCGCGACCGCGCAGCGATTCTCGACGTGTCGAACTACCAGATCGACCTCGACCTCACCGACGGTTCCGGGGCGCCCGGGACCGAGACCTTCCGCTCGACGACGACGGTGCGGTTCACCGCGACGGAGGGCAGCGAGACGTTCGTCGATCTCGTGGCACCCACCCTGATCTCGGCCACCCTCAACGGAGCCGACCTCGACGTCTCCGGTTTCGACGAATCAGTGGGTATCCCGCTGTCGGGCCTCGCCGCCGAGAACACGCTCACTGTGGTCGCCGACTGCGCGTACTCCAACACCGGCGAAGGTCTGCACCGCTTCGTCGACCAGTCCGACGACTCGGTGTACCTGTACTCACAGTTCGAGACGGCCGACGCCAAGCGGATGTTCGCCTGCTTCGATCAGCCCGATCTCAAGGCGACCTACACGGTGACCGTCACCGCTCCCGCGGACTGGAAGGTCATCTCCAACGCCGCGCACGCGGAGGCCCCTGGCGAACCGGACGGCTCCACATCCACTGTGGTGCACCGCTTCCGGGAAACAGTACCTATGAGCACCTATCTGGTCGCGCTCATCGCGGGGCCGTATGCGGAGTGGACCGACGTCTACTCCGACGAGCACGGCGACATCCCGCTCGGCATCTACTGCCGCGCATCGCTCGCCGAGCACATGGACGCCGAGCGCCTGTTCACCGAGACCAAACAGGGCTTCGGCTTCTACCACCAGAACTTCGGGATCCCTTACGCCTTCGGCAAATACGACCAGCTGTTCGTCCCCGAGTTCAACGCCGGCGCGATGGAGAACGCCGGCGCCGTGACCTTCCTCGAGGACTACGTCTTCCGGTCCCGCGTGACCAAGTACCTCTACGAGCGCCGCGCCGAGACCGTCCTGCACGAGATGGCCCACATGTGGTTCGGCGACCTGGTCACCATGCAGTGGTGGGATGATCTGTGGCTCAACGAGTCGTTCGCGACCTTCGCGTCCGTGCTGTGCCAGGCCGAGGCGACCGAATACGCCAGCGCCTGGACGACATTCGCCAACGTCGAGAAGTCCTGGGCCTACCGGCAGGACCAGCTGCCCTCGACCCACCCGGTCGCGGCCGACATCCCCGACATCGCGGCCGTCGAGGTCAACTTCGACGGCATCACCTACGCCAAGGGCGCGTCGGTCCTCAAGCAGCTGGTCGCCTACGTGGGCCTCGAGGACTTCCTCGCCGGGTTGCGCAGCTACTTCGCCGCGCACCAGTTCGGCAACGCCACCTTCGCCGATCTCCTCGGCGCATTGGAGAAGTCGTCGGGCCGGGACCTGTCGGACTGGGGCGACCAGTGGTTGCGCACCACGGGCATCAACGTCATCCGGCCCGACTTCGAGGTCGACGACTCCGGCGCCTTCACGCGGTTCACCATCGTCCAGGACGGCGCCGCCCCGGGCGCCGGCGAGACCCGGGTACACCGACTGCGCGTCGGTGTCTACGCCGACAACGGATCCGGTGCCATCGAGCAGACGCACAGTGTGGAACTCGACATCGAGGGCGAGCGCACCGACGTCGCCGACCTCGTCGGTGTGCATCGTGGAGATCTGGTGCTGCTCAACGACGGTGACCTCACCTACGCCTCGGTTCGGCTCGATCCGGAGTCGCTGGCGACGGCGACCGCCCGGATCGGCGACATCAGCGATCCGATGCCGCGCACCCTGGTCTGGTCGGCGGCGTGGGAGATGACCCGTCAGGCCGAGATGCGTGCCCGTGACTTCGTCGAACTCGTTCGGCAGGGCATCGCTGGGGAGTCGGAAATCGGTGTGGTGCAACGAGTTCTGCTGCAGGCGACGACCGCCATCGAATCCTATGCCGACCCGGAGTGGGCGGCCACCACGGGCCGTCCCGGATTCAGCTCGCGCATGCTCGAACTCGCCCGCGCGGCCGAGCCGGGTTCCGACCATCAGCTGGCGTTCGTCAACACCTGGCTCGGCGGCCTTATCAACGACGACCACACCGAGGTGGCCCGGGCGCTGCTCGAGGGCGCGGATCCCGCCGACCACGGGCTCGAGGGTCTCGCCGTCGACACGGACCTGCGGTGGAAGCTGGTGACCGCGCTGGCCACAGCCGGGGCGATCGACACCGACCCGGAGTCGACCCCGGTCATCGACGCCGAGGCCGAGCGGGACAACACCGCCACCGGCACGCGTTCGGCGGCGCTGGCGCGGGCGGCGCGTCCGCTGGCAGAGGCCAAGGCGGACACCTGGACTCGCGCCATCGAGGACGACTCGTTGTCGAATGTGTACACCCGCACCATGATCGGCGGATTCGCCCGTCCCGGCCAGGGCGAACTCCTCGAGCCCTACGTGGAGAAGTACTTCGAGGCGGTTCCGAAGGTGTGGGCACGCCGGTCGAGCGAGGTCGCGCAGACCGTCGTCATCGGCCTGTACCCGAGTTGGGCGATGTCGCAGCATGCCCTCGACCTCGCCGAGGACTTCCTGTCCGGGGACCACCCGTCTGCGCTGAAGCGGCTGATCTCCGAGGGCCGCGACGGCGTCGCCCGCTCGCTGCGGGCGCGCGCCTACGACGCGCAGGAGAGCTGAACCCCGCGGACGCCGGGTTCAGCGCCGTCGCCACCGGTAGCGCACCTGCGGGCGGCCCGCCGAGCCGTACTCGGTATCGCGTTCGAGTACATGGTCGTCGGCGAGCCGCTCGAGGTAGCGCCAGGCGGTGACCCGCGACGATCCGAGGGCGCGCGCCACTTCCGAGGCGGTCAGCCCGTCGGGGCTGTCACGGACCGCCCGGCTGACCGCGTCCTCGGTCTGCGGCGCCGCGCCCTTCTTCGCCGACCGACGGGTGTCGCTCGTGCGCAGCTCGGCGAGCGCCCGGTCGACGTCGCGCTGACTGACCGCGTCGGCGTCGCCGGTGAGGGCTTCGCGGTAGCGCAGGTACTGCTCGATCTTCTCCCGGAACGCGGCGAAGGTGAAGGGTTTCAGCAGGTAGAGCAGCACCCCGCGCGACATCGCGCTCCGGACGGTGGCGAGGTCGCGCTGGGCGGTGATCGCGATGACGTCGGGCGCCGGGCGGACACCCGACAGCGCCGAGGCGAGGTCCACGCCACGTGCGTCGGGCAGACCCAGATCGAGCAGCACCAGATCCACCGGTCCGGCGGTGGCCATCCGCAGCGCCTCTTGCGCGGTGGACACGGCACCGACGACCTCGAATCCGCCCAGCCGGACGAGATAATCGCGGTGCGCCTCGGCGATCACGGGTTCGTCCTCGACGATCAGGACGCGGATCATCGTCCGCGCTCCCCCGCGTCGGCGCGCACGCGTACCGAGATGACCGAGCCGTAGGTGTTCTCGGCGCTCATCGTCCCGTGCCGACGCGCGACGACCTGGGCGACGAGGGCGAGACCGAGGCCGCGCCCGGCGGCGTCACCTCCGGGCTTCGTCGAGTAACCCCGAGTGGTCGCCAGTGCGAGCAGGTCGGCATCCATGCCGCTGCCGCTGTCGGCGACGACGATGTCGAGCACGCGGTCGTCCCCGACGACCGTCACCTCCACCCACGGGTCCGCGGGGTCGCAGGCGTCCAGGGCGTTGTCGATCAGGTTGCCCACGACCGTGATCATCTCACCGGGCGTGAGGAGCCCGGTGGCGGCGTCACTCACCTGCGATTCCTCGGTCAGGGACAGCGCAATCCCGCGTTCGGCCGCCTGCGCCGTCTTCCCCAGCAGGAGGGCGACCAGCGCGGGCTCGGCCACCGCCTGGGTCATCCGGTCGATGAGGTGCTGGGAGAGCTCGAACTCGGTCGTCGCCAGCCGGATCGCCTCGTCGGGCCGGCCCATCTCCACGAGGGCGACGATCGTGTGCAACCGGTTGGCCGCCTCGTGCGCCTGCGATCGGAGGGCCTCGGCGAACCGCGTCATCGAGTCGAGTTCGCCCATCGCCTCCGAGAGCTCGGTGCGGTCACGGATGGTGACCACCGACGACGCGCGTCGGCCGGCCACCGGGGAACGACTCACCAGCAGCACCCGGCCGCGGTCGGCGTAGGTCACGTCCGTCTCCTCGTCGCCGTCGGTGAGGAAGGCGGGAAGGTCCGCGGGGGCCGTGTCGGGTCCGATCTCGAGCAGGCGGTGCGCCTCGGAGTTGACGAGTGCCGGTCGCCCGTCCTCCACGACGACCAATCCCTCGCGCACGGAACGCAACACGGCGTCGTGGTGGTCGTACATCAGCCGTAACTCGTCGGGCGCGAGTCCACCGGTCTGCCGCAGCAGTCGTCGCCGGATCCACCACACGCCGCCGACGGCGGTGAGCAGTGCCGCGAACGCGGCGAGGGCGATCATCGGCAGCTGGCCACGCCACGCCGACGTCAGCGAGCGCTGGGTGATCCCGGCAGCGACCATCCCCACCACCCGGCCGTCGGCATCACGGACGGGAACGATCGTCCGGATCGACGGGCCCAGCGTGCCGGTGTAGTTCTCGGTCACGGTCTGCCCGCGCAATGCCGCGTCGATGCTCCCCAGATACGGTTCGCCGATTCGCGCCGGGTCTCGGTGTGGGTGTAGCGGGTCCGGTCGGGCGCCAGCACGGTGATGAACGCGATCCCGGTTGCCGCGCGCACCCGCTCGGTGACCGGCTGCAGCACCGCGCTGGGATCCGGAGATGTGAGGGCGGCGACGGTCGACGGCGACTCCGCCAGGCTGACCGCCACCGCTGTCACCTCGGCCCTCGCCGCGCGGTTCGCGTCGATGCGGGCGTCGACGGCCGCCAGAACGCTCTCGGCGACGACGACCACCGCGAAGACCGCCAATGCGAGCGCGGCGACCTGTCCGGCGAGCGTGCGCGGGTACCACCGCATCCCTGCCGACCTCGTTCCTGTCCGAAGTGATGACTCCGGACGTGCTGGGGGTGAACGTAATGAACACAATCGTGACCCGCGTCACCACATCGGCCCACAATCCTAATCACTGTTGTCCGAGGTGTACGAGGAGAGAATCACCGAGGAACATTCGAGGTAGGTCCGGCGACTCACCGGCCGGGGACGGTTCCGATCCCATCGTGACGATGCCCGACGATACGGCCGACACGCCATCCAAGACCAAGCGCGACCGCACCCACTGGCTGTACATCGGTGTCATCATCGCGGTGATCGCGGGCGTCGTGGTCGGGCTCGTCGCGCCGGGCGTCGGCAAGGACCTCGGAGTGCTGGGGACCATGTTCGTCAGCCTCATCAAGATGATGATCGCCCCGGTCATCTTCTGCACGATCGTGTTGGGCATCGGCTCGGTTCGCAAGGCGGCGACGGTCGGCAAGGTCGGCGGACTCGCGTTCGTCTACTTCCTGGCGATGTCGACGGTCGCGCTGGCCATCGGCCTGGTCGTCGGCAACATCATCCAGCCGGGCGACGGCCTGAACATCGATTCGGTGTCGGGCAAGGGCCAGGAACTCGCCGAGGACGCACACGAGTCGGGCGGAACCCTCGACTTCATCCAGGGCATCATCCCGGAATCGATGCTGTCCGCGCTGACCGAGGGCAGCGTCCTGCAGGCGCTGTTCGTCGCGCTGCTCGTGGGGTTCGCGATCCAGGCGATGGGCCGCACCGGCGAACCGATCCTCACCGCGGTCTCCTACTTCCAGAAGCTCGTCTTCAAGGTGCTCACCATGGTGCTCTGGGTGGCCCCGATCGGCGCGTTCGGCGCCATCGCCAGCGTCGTGGGACAGACCGGCTGGGCCGCGGTCCAGCAGCTGCTGACGCTGATGCTCGCGTTCTATCTGACCTGCCTGGTGTTCGTGTTCGGCGTGCTCGGAGTGCTGCTGCGCACCGTGTCGGGCGTCTCGATCTTCAAACTCGTCAAGTACCTCACCCGCGAGTACATCCTGATCTTCGCGACGTCGTCCTCGGAGTCCGCGCTGCCTCGCCTGATCGCGAAGATGGAGCACCTCGGCGTGGAGAAGACCACTGTCGGCGTCGTGGTGCCGACCGGGTACTCGTTCAACCTCGACGGCACCGCCATCTACCTCACGATGGCGTCGATCTTCATCGCCGACGCGATGGGCGACCCGCTGTCGGTCGGTGAGCAGATCGGCCTGCTCGCGTTCATGATCATCGCGTCGAAGGGCGCCGCTGGCGTCAGCGGTGCGGGATTGGCCACCCTCGCCGGCGGACTCCAGGCCCATCGCCCCGACATGCTCGACGGCGTCGGCCTCATCGTCGGCATCGACCGGTTCATGTCGGAGGCGCGCGCGGTCACCAACTTCTCCGGCAACGCGGTCGCGACGCTGCTCGTCGGCTCGTGGACCAGCACCATCGACAAGCAGCGCGTCGACGACGTGCTGTCCGGCCGGGATCCGTTCGACGAGAGCAACATGGTCGACGACGAACTCGACGACGACCCCACCGCTCGCGGAGCCCACGAGAAGGTCCTCACCCACTGACGACCCGCGACGAAGGCCGCCCCACCGGAATGGTGGGGCGGCCTTCGTGTATCTGGGTGTGCGAGCGATCAGCCGCCGGCGGCGGCGGTGGCCATCACGCGCAGCGAGGCGATCAGCCCGTCGATCAGGTTGCCCTGACGGAAGCCGGTGACCGCGGCGGTGACACCGAGAGCCGCGACGCGATCGTTCACGCGGGTGGACACCTTGTTGCCGGAGACGATGACCACGTCACGCGAGTTCGGGGAGACGGCGATGAGGGTGCCGTACGCGGGCTCGGGCGATCTCGCGAGGATCGCACGGGCGCTGGTCTCCAGCTCACCGTCGAGGTCGCCGATGTAGACCGAGAAGCGCACGAGGGCCTTCTCGCTGGCGGCCTTGAGCGTCTCGTCGAGCGCGATCAGATCCTTCTTGCTGAACGGCGGCGTCGTCGGAGCGTCGGCCGGGTAGCGTGCCGCGGAAATGCGACCGCTGTTGGTGAAGACGGCGCCCAGCGGCAGTTCGGCGGCCGACCGGGCCGCGACCTCGGCGCTCACATTTGCGTGCGTAACCTCACCATTTGCCACTGGCCGAGCTCCCATCGACGTCGCCGGGTTCCGCATGCCGCGGAAGTGCCATCGGTTCGATGTCGGTGGCACTGAAGAGAAGCGGTGCGTGTTCCCACTGCTGGTCGAGGGTGTATTCCTCGACCTTCGGGTACTTGACCCCGGAGGAGAACACCATCGCGACAACACAGAGCAG
The DNA here is from genome assembly GCF_023078355.1 of Gordonia hongkongensis. Classification (NCBI taxonomy): domain Bacteria; kingdom Bacillati; phylum Actinomycetota; class Actinomycetes; order Mycobacteriales; family Gordoniaceae; genus Gordonia; species Gordonia hongkongensis. Next base: position 2,207,652 of record NZ_CP095552.1, on the reverse strand, counting down.
AACAGCAAGCACCGTGAGAATCGTGACTGGCACTCCGATGGGGACGATCAGGCTGTCGACGTCCATGTCACCCTTTCGATGGTCGCGCCGGACCCGCCCGGTTGTCGGCGCAGGTCATCGTTGATCAATCTAACCCACTGGCCGCCGCCCGGCCCACGGGGGCCTACAGCGCGTCGTAGACGTGTGAGGCGACCCCGTGCGACCGGATCATGCCCCTCACGCGGCGCCGGCATCGAGGTACTGCAGCCACGCCGGATCGATGTCCTTGATGGTGGCCAGCACACGCCAGTGCCTGCCCTTCGGCACGGTCGGAACCGTCCGCAGCGTCCACCCCAGCTCCCCGAGCAGACGATCCGCCTTCCGGTGATTGCACGAGGCACAGCACGCCACGCAGTTCTCCCAGGTGTGCGTCCCGCCCCGACTCCGCGGGACCACGTGGTCGATCGTCGTCGCCCGTGCACCGCAGTAGCCGCACCCGTTCAGGTCACGACGCATCAGAGCGGCCCGGGTCATCGGCACGGTCGCCCGGTACGGCACGTGGACGTATCTGCGGAGGCGGATCACGGTCGGAACCGGGACCGCACCACCCACGGAGTGCACCGCCTCGCCCTGTTCGTCGGCGTGCACCAGATCGGCGCGATCACGGAGGATGAGGACGACCGCACGCCGGACCGTCACGGCCGTCAGCGGCTCGTACGTGGCGTTGAGGAGCAGCACCCGGCGGCGTGTCCAGGCCCCGGCGCCGGGAGCGGGACGGATCTGCCCGCGTCCCGTCTTCGCGTGTGATCTGTGCGTCATCTCGCCTCCCGCCACCCCGCCGAGCACAAGTCCACCACGGTGGCGGTCCCCGTGACAGCTGTTTCACGGTGTCCGGCCAGCTCACGGGGCCGACCCGGCGTCGACGTTGAGACACCGCGCCCGGGTGAGGACAATGGCGAGGGTGACTGGCGAACCCAACACATCCCCTCCGACCGCACCGGCGCCGGCAACCCCCGCGCGGACCTTCTACGACGAGGTCGGCGGTGCCGAGACGTTCCGGCGACTCACGGCTGTGTTCTATCGCGAGGTGGCGCGCGACGAGGTGCTGCGCCCGCTGTATCCCGAGGAGGACCTGGGTCCGGCCGAGCGTCGGATGCGGATGTTCCTCGAACAGTACTGGGGCGGCCCGCGAACCTACTCCGATGAGCGCGGCCACCCCCGACTCCGCATGCGTCACAACCCCTTCCGCGTCGGTCCCATCGAGCGGGACGCGTGGCTGCGCTGTATGCACACCGCAATCGCCTCCATCGACGACGACACGCTCGACGCACCCCACCGCCAGGCGCTGATCGACTACATGGAGATGGCTGCGCAATCGATGATGAATTCACCCATCTGAGAGCGTTTTCTGTCCCGACACGCCGCCCGACTCGCCGACTGACCTGGATTTCTCCGAGAAAACTCAGGTAGGGCACAATGACCACGGTGAGCGATGAGACACCAGAGGTCGTCCCCGCCGAGCCATCCGACGGGGGTCAGCCCGACGACGTCGCGTTCGACGACGGCGCGATCGAGTCCGACGTCGCGTTCGACGACGGCGCGATCGAGTCCGACGACGGCGCGATCGAGTCCGACGTCGATGCGCTCGAGGAGCCGGCTGCCGGCGAGGCCGTCGTCGCCGCCGACGCACCGGTCGCACCACCCGTTGTGTCGCAGCTGGATCCGGCTGACACCACGTGGTGGAAGTCCGCGGTGTTCTATCAGATCTATCCGCGCTCGTTCTCCGATGTCAGCGGTGACGGCGTCGGCGATCTCGCCGGTGTCATCGACAAACTCGGCTATCTCGAACTCCTCGGGATCGATGCGATCTGGCTCAGTCCGATCATGGCCTCTCCCATGGCAGATCACGGTTACGACGTCTCCGATCCCCGGGACGTCGATCCCCTCTTCGGCGACCTCGACGTCTTCGACGAGCTCATCGCCGAGGCCCACGAACGCGACATCCGGGTGACGATGGACCTCGTCCCCAACCACACGAGTGACCAGCACGAGTGGTTCCAGGCCGCGCTGGCCGCGGCCCCCGGCAGTCCCGAACGCGAGCGGTACATCTTCCGGGACGGCCTCGGTGACGACGGCGACGAGCCGCCGAACAACTGGCACAGCATCTTCGGCGGACCTGCCTGGACCCGGGTCACCGAGGCCGACGGCTCGCCGGGACAGTGGTACCTGCACATCTTCGCCAAGGAGCAGCCGGACCTGAACTGGGAGAACCCGGACGTCTTCGCCGATCTCGAGAAGACGCTGCGCTTCTGGCTGGATCGGGGTGTCGACGGCTTCCGCATCGACGTCGCGCACGGCATGGCCAAACCCGCGGACCTGCCCGACATGGATCTGTCGGCGACCAAATTGCTGCAGAACTCCGACGACGACCCTCGTTTCAACAACTATGCGGTGCACGAGATCCACCGCAAGATCCGCAAGGTCCTCGACGAGTATCCCGGGGCAGCCAACGTCGGTGAGATCTGGGTCAGCGACAACGAGCGATTCGCCGAGTACCTGCGTCCCGACGAACTGCACCTCGGGTTCAACTTCCGGCTCGCCAAGGCGCCGTTCGAATCCGGTGCGATCAGGGAGGCCATCGAGAACTCACTCGACGCGGTGTTGTCGGTGTCCGGTACTCCGACGTGGACGCTGTCCAATCACGATGTCGCCCGCGAGGTCACGCGATACGCCGTCGCCGACCCGGAGACCGGGGCACTCGACCTCGAGCGCGGCACGAGGCGCGCAAGAGCGATGCTCGTCGTCGAAATGGCGCTGCCCGGAACGGTTTTCCTCTACAACGGCAGCGAACTGGGACTGCCGAACGTCGACGACCTGCCCGACGACGCACTCCAGGACCCGGTGTGGGAACGGTCCGGACGCACCGAACGCGGGCGGGACGGCTGCCGCGTCCCGATCCCCTGGGAGGGGACCGAGCCGCCCTTCGGATTCAGTGCGACGTCCGAGACCTGGCTGCCGATCCCGGATTCGTGGCGCGCGCTCACTGTCGAAGCCCAGCTCGAGGACGTGGGGTCGATGCTGTCGCTGTACCGCGCAGCCCTCGACCTGAGGGTGACCCGTCCGGAGTTCACCGGTGAGCACCTCGAGTGGTACGGCGCGCCGGAGGGATGCCTGGCGTTCCGTCGTTCCGAGGGTCAGCTGGTCTGTGCGCTGAACGCCGGCGATGAGCCGGTGCCCCTTCCGCCCGGCGAATTGCTGCTCGTCAGTTCACCTCTCGTCGACGGGATGCTGGCGCCGGACGCAGCGGCCTGGCTGGTGTGACTGAACTCGGGCAGCCGGCCGCGGACCACGTGAGGGGCACGCAGGCACCTCACCGCCGTCGATAGCAAGCAAGACAATCGTGAAACGCTGCTAGAAGGGCGGCGGGTTGGCGTCGTTCCAGCGCTTCTCGGCGCGTTGGTGGCGTCGGAAGTCGTTGTCGCGCTGCTTGGTGAGTCGGTCGCGGGCGGGGTGATCGGGTGATCGTCTGGGGAAGAGCTTGTTGAACAGGTCGCGTCCGCTGAAGGCGTTGCCGACGAACATGTGACCGGTGGGTGTGGTGAACCAGGCGGTGCGGGACTCGTCTTGGTGGTCCTGCCAGCTGGTGAAGGTCTTGATGCGGTGATGGAAGCGGCACAGCGGTTTGAGGTTGCGCGCATCGGTCGGGCCACCGCGCCGCGGGTCGGTGTGATCGAAGGGTTCGGTGTGGTCGAGGTCGATCTGCCAGACCGGGGCGTTGCAGCCGGGGAAGGTGCAGCACAGTTCGCCGGCACGCACCAGCGCCTGCAGCTTCTTCGACGGGGTGTACCGCGTTGTCGAACTGTCTGCCTCGGGAGCCGATGCCAGTGGCGCGGCGGGGGTCGGTGCGGGATGGATGTAGGTGCGTCGCGCTTCGGCGAGGAGTTCTCGCGCGGTGTCGGCGTCGATGATGCCATGGCGGTCGAGGAACGCGGGATCGTCGTCGAGACCGATCAGGGTCGACAGGTTCACCACGATGTGAAAGGTCGCGCGCGGCGCCAGCGAGTCCGACGCCGAGTCGGTCGGCGCGGCCGGGTCATCGGCAGCGGTGTCGGGGGCTGACGGGTCGACGAAGGTGTCCGCATCCACCATCTCAGCAGCTGGTGCAGGCGGCTCGGCGGTATCCACTGTCGCTGGGTCGAAATCTGGTGCTGTGTCGGGTTCGGTTGCGGCAGGTCGACAGTCGTCGCATAGGCAGGTGATGGCGGCTTCGCCGCGCGAAAGTGCTTTGAGGGCATCGACCCGGCGATTGGCCAACTTTCGAGGGTCACCGGCGTGGACCGCGGTGGCCATCGCCGTCAGGCGGGCGTCGAACTCGGCGGCATCAGCATCGGGCAGCGTCCCGGAGATCCGGGACTGCCCCGGCGTGAACCGATCGGGGGTGACCGTCACCTTGCGGTCGGACTTCACTCGCTCCTTGCGTCGGCGGATCGCGTCGGGTGCCCACTTGGCGACGATCGAATCGACCATGGCGGTGAACCGGGCCGTCGACATCGGTGGGCGGGCGAAGATCGCTTCGGCGAGATGGGCGTCGACGGTCTGCATCTCTTCGTCGTCGGTGATGAGATCGGTGCGCTTGAGAGCGATGAGGAAGCGGCGCTTGTCGATTCGACCGCACGCCAGTGCGTGCCCGGTGAAGGAGAGTCGGTAGCGCAGTGCGTCGCCGGCCTCGATGAGGTCTTTCGCCTCGGCCGGTGTCACGGTGAGGGTGGCGCCGACTTCGGCGATGGCTTGTTCGAGACCGTTGGGCCCGAATGGCTCGTAGGGGTTCTCGCCGGCGGCCACTCGCGCTGATAGGTGCTCGAAGGCTTCGATGGAGTCGAGTTCGCCGCTGTGCGTCTCGGCGCGGCGCTGCGCGTAATCCATCTCGCGTTCATCGTGAATGAGGCTGGCAACGACCATCATTCGATGCGCGGACGCTGCCGCCAAGCCCGCGCAGTGGTTGAGGACCTCGACGAGTTCGGATGCGGAGAGTTCATGGTCGGGACGAAAGCGCGGTTCGACGGACTCCTGTGATGGGTCCACCGCCGTGGATCCGGCCCCCGCCCCCGATGACATGACACCATCGTACTCGAAAATATGTTCGAGTCAAGGCTTGATTTTTCCAAGTCCCGGATGTTATCTCGCAGGACATCGGTGACACTTCCGCATCAGGACATCGGTGACAGTGTGAGTGGTCTTGGTGGTGACACTTCGCTGTGAACGACAGTCGAGGAGCCGATCATCTGTGCAATGTCCGCCTGTCGCGGCACCGCACTGTTGGTGGGCTCGGTCCGGTTGTGCACAAGGGTGGTGGGTGCGCGCTCGCCTATGCGAGAGACTGACCTGACGCAAGCTATGTGGTCGTGACTTCCTCAGCCCGCCCGTCAGTCCAGGGCTCTGGCGGTGCTAGTGGAATGCCGCGACGTCAACGTCTGCACCGGTTCAGCAGCACCCGGTGGTGGCGCTGAGGACGTTGCGCAGTGCTTCTAGCGAGTCGGGTTGTGCGCGGTAGTAGACGTTCATTCCTCGGCGGTCAGGGCTCACCATGCCGGCCTTACGGAGCTGACCCAGGTGATGGCTGGTCGTCGCCTCGGTGAGGCCGACCGCGGTCGCGAGATCGCAGGTGCAGATTCCGTCACCGGTGTCGGCGAGCAGGATCGACACGAGCTTGATGCGCACGGGATCGGCAAGAGCCTTGAGCCGCAACGCGATCTCGAGCGCGGTGTCGTCATCGAGCGGGGCTGCCGATACCGGGGCGCAGCAGATCGGGGCACTGATGTCGACCATCGGCAACGTCTTCGGCATGCCCCGACCATACCCTGTCACTTGACATATGTCGAAAAGGTAGGCACCCTGCAGGGTGACCGTAGTTCGATATATGTCTCACAGGTGAAGGTGATGGCCATGTCCCGTATGCAGCTCGCGCTCAATGTTGATGATCTCGATACCGCAATCGAGTTCTACTCCAAGCTGTTCAACACCACCCCGGCCAAACGCAAGCCGGGATACGCCAACTTCGCAGTCGTCGAGCCGCCGTTGAAGCTGGTGCTGCTGGAGAATCCGGGCCAGGGCGGCACCATCAACCACCTCGGTGTCGAGGTCGAATCCAGCGAGAAGGTGCACGCCGAGATCGCCCGGCTGTCCGGGGAGGGCCTGTTCACCCAGGAGGAGATCAACTCGACCTGTTGTTTCGCGACGCAGGACAAGGTGTGGGTGACCGGCCCGGCGCAGGAGAAGTGGGAGGTCTACACCGTGCTCGCTGATTCCGACACGTTCGGGACCAGCCCGAAACTGTTGGAACAGACCACCACTGAGGACACCGAACCGGGTTCGGTGTGCTGCGGCGGCAGCGCCGCCAACCCGGCCGAGGCACGCACAGCCTGCTGCTGACGAGCCGCGGGTCGCGTTCTCGCCTACCGCGTGAGTCGGTCGGCGAGAGCGCGAATGCGGTGAGTGATGTCGTCGCGGATCAGCCGCATCCGCTCGACGCCGTCGATGCCCCGCTGCGAGGGCTCATCGGTGTCCCACACTTCGAGGACCACACCAGGCGGGGGCGTGACCTCGGCGGTGCCGACCACCACGACGAGATCCGCAGCCTGCATCAGTTCGTCGGTCAGTTGCCGCGGCTGGTGGCCGGCGACATCGGCGCCGACTTCGGCGAGCACCTGGGCAGACAGTTCGTTGACCTGCCCGCCGATCTTCGCACTGGTTCCAGCCGATGATGCTGCGATCTCGTGGGTGACCGTGGGCGTGAGATATTCGGCCATCACCGATTTTCCGCGGTTGGACACGCACACGAACAGCACCTGCGGTGGCGTGTTCATCGGCCGGCCTGCTGGTCGGCGGGTGCGAGTTCGTCGAGCAGATCCTCGACGAGCCTGCGGATCTGGTCGCGGATCGGGCGGACCGCGTCAATGCCTTGACCTGCTGGGTCGTCGAGGGCCCAGTCGCGGTAGCTGATGCCGGGGAATACCGGGCACGCATCGCCACAGCCCATGGTGATCACGACGTCGGAGGATTCGACGGCGTCGGGGGTGAGGATCTTGGGTGACTGGTCAGAGATGTCGATACCAACTTCAGCCATCGCCTCGATGGCAGCAGGGTTGATCGAGTCGGCGGGTGTGGATCCGGCGGAGCGGACCTCGACGCTGTCGTGGCCGAGTGCGGTGAGGAAACCGGCGGCCATCTGCGAGCGGCCCGCGTTGTGGACGCACACGAACAGCACGCTGGGTCGAGAGGAAGACATGACAGACAAGCCCTTTCGGGGATGGTGGAAGCTCGGGAAAGTCACACACGTTCGGTCGCGAGCTCGACCAAGAGCTCGCGAACTCGGGTATCGAGATCGTCGCGGATCGCGCGAACCTCGTTGAGGGGGCGGCCCTGCGGATCAGAGACCGTCCAGTCCAGGTAACGCTTGCCGAGATAGATCGGGCACGCGTCGCCGCAACCCATCGATACCACCACGTCAGCGGCGGCGACCACATCGTCGGTGAGCGGCTTGGGGTACTCGGTCCCCAGATCGACACCGATCTCAGACATCGCCTCCACGACGGTCGGGTTGATCGAATGAGCCGGCACCGATCCGGCCGAGCGCACATGCACTCGCCCGGCGGCGTGATGGGTTAGCAGTCCGGCAGCCATCTGCGAGCGCCCGGCGTTCTGCACGCAGATGAACAACACCTCGGGCACATCCTTGGGCACTGAACCCTCGGCCTGGGCCAGGGCGCGTAACCGATCGGCAGCGAACCGGCCGGCGAGAGTCGTCAGGTGCGCATGCACCCGCGAGGTGCGCCGTAACGCGGTGTACGACTCGAAGACACAGCGTTCGACCGTCTGCCGAGACACCACCCCCTCGTACTTTGCGGCCAGGTCAGCGGCCGTGCGGGCAAGCACGGTATGGGGCATCAACAGTTCAGGTTGGGCGCGGTGTTCACCGCGCCTCAGACGTTCGTCCAACATGTACTCAGACATCGCGAGCGGTCTCCTTCACCCCGTCTGGGCTGGAACTGGCAGCGGCGGTCGGGCCGGTGAGGCGCTTCCGCAACGCGAGGGACACATAGACCAAGGCCACGAGGACGGGAACCTCGATGAGCGGTCCGATGACCCCGGCCAGGGCCTGCCCGGAGGTCGCACCGTAGGTGGCGATCGCAACCGCGATGGCGAGTTCGAAGTTGTTGCCCGCGGCAGTGAATGCCAGCGTGGTGGTGCGCGCATACCCCAAACCCATCGCGGCGCCGAGCGCGAACCCACCGCCCCACATCACCGCAAAGTAGATCAGCAGCGGCAGAGCGATCCGCACGACATCCCAGGGCTGCGAGGTGATCTGCTCACCCTGCAACGCGAACAGGATGACGATCGTGAACAACAATCCGTAGAGCGCCCACGGCCCCAGGCGCGGCAAGAACGACGACTCGTACCACTCACGACCCTTGGTGCGTTCACCAATCCGGCGGGTCAGATAGCCTGCGACCAAAGGGATGCCGAGGAAAATCAGCACCGACTTCGCGATCTGCCAGGGCGAGGCGTCGATGGTCGTCTGTTCCAGGCCGAGCCAGCCGGGCAGCACCGAGAGGTAGAACCACCCGAGCACGGCGAACATCACCACCTGAAACACCGAGTTCAGGGCGACCAGGACGGCAGCGGCTTCGCGGTCACCGCACGCCAGGTCGTTCCAGATGATGACCATCGCGATACATCGGGCCAGCCCGACGATGATCAGTCCGGTCCGGTACTCCGGCAAGTCCGGGAGCAGCAGCCAGGCCAGCGCGAACATCAACGCCGGGCCAAGGACCCAATTCAGCAGAAGCGACCCGAGGAGCAGGCGGCGGTCGCCGGTGACCGAGTCCAGCTTGTCGTAGCGCACCTTGGCCAGCACCGGATACATCATGATCAGCAACCCGAGAGCGATCGGCAGCGAGATGCCATCGACCTCGACCGCGGCCAACGTGTCACCCAGGCCTGGAACAATACGCCCGAGCAGCAGTCCGGCGACCATCGCTGCGCCGATCCACACCGGCAGAAACCGGTCCAGCGTCGACAGCTTGCCCGCGACCGCGGTGTCAGGGGCGGTCACCGGTCGGCCTCACACGAGCGTGTTTCCCCCACGACCGTAGCGAGATCGCCCAGCAGATCCGACAGTTGCTGCAGCGCTTCAGCGTTCACCCGGTAGTACACCCACGTCGCGCGGCGCTCACTGGTCACCAAGCCCGCTTCGCGCAGCACCTTCAGGTGATGTGAGATCGTCGGCTGCGACAACTCGAAGGGTCCGGAAATGTCGCACACGCAGGCTTCGCCTCCCGGATGCGCGGCAACCTCCGACAACAACCGCAACCGAACCGGATCCGCAAGCGCCTTCAACAGTGGGGTGAGGGCCCCGGTCTGGTCACCACTGAGGCCGCGGCCCGGTGGCAGCAGAAGATTCTTATTCGACACTCGTCAATATTGACATACGTCAATGCAAGCGACAAGGCGTCGATTCCGTTCAGCGGGTGTGACATGCCCGATGGGCTGCAGCCAAGCCGGCACCCTGGTCTTCGGTTCACGCTGCGAGCACTCGACGCTCAGGCGGTGGCAGTTAACGAACCTATCGATCCTGTCGTGCGGCTGGCGATCTCGCAGTGGCCTGATGATGCACCCCGCGGAGCGGTCTCGACATTCTGCGCCGAACACGGGATTTCGCGGAAGTCGTTCTACGAGTTGCGTAAACGAGCACGAGTGGATGGGCCGGCGGCGGTCCTGGAACCCCGTACCCGCCGCCCGAAATCGAGCCCGTCAGCGCTCAATGAGGAGGTCAAAGCGCAGGCGGTGGCCGTGCGCGCCGCGTTGGAAGCATCCGGTCTGGATCACGGGCCGATCAGCGTGCACGACAAGATGCAGTCGATGGGGTTGACGCAGGTGCCTTCGACGGCCTCGCTGGCCCGGATCTTCCGCGAAGCCGGTGTCGCTCGCCGTGAGCCGAAGAAGAAGCCCCGCTCGGCGTGGCGGCGGTTCGTCTACCCGGCGCCGAATGCGTGCTGGCAACTCGATGGCACCGAGTACGTCCTGACCGGTGGCCGCAGGTGCGTCATCCTGCAGCTCATCGACGATCACTCGCGCTACGCCGTGGGCTCACATGTGGCCGACGGTGAAACCGCTGAGGCTGCGATCGCCGTGTTCGACAAAGCAGTGAGCGCCCACGGAGTACCTCAACGACTCCTCACCGACAATGGGCCCGCGCTCAACCCCTCCCGGCGCGGACGTCTCGGCCAGCTCGTCGAGCACGTCCGCGTGCTCGGGGTGGAAACGATCACCGGCAAGCCCTACAAGCCGACCACGCAGGGAAAGAACGAGCGATTCCATCAGACGCTGTTCCGGTATCTGGACAAGCAGCCATTGGCTGACACCCTGGCCGAGTTGCAGGCCCAGGTTGACGCGTTCGATCACATCTACAACACCCAACGGCCTCACCAGGGCCTGCCGGGGCGGGTCACACCACTGGCCGCGTGGCAAGCCACACCGAAAGCCGATGCGCCACACCCGATAGCCGGTGGGTCAGTGTTCGACCGACCTACACCGCGCCCGCGGCCGGCGCCGCGCCCACCCGCCGATCTGCCCGAGGGCGTCCTGGTACGAACTGTCAGCACTTCCGGCACCATCAGCGTGGACTCAGTCACCTACATGGTCGATGTGGACCACGCCTTCGACCAGGTCCTCGTCGGCATCGACGAGGACGTAATCGTCATCGCCAGCACCGAACAAGAAGTCATTGTCGAACACCCCCGGCCCGCTCCCGGCATCACCTACGTCGGCAACAGCCGACCGCGCGGCCCACGTCCCACCAAGAAGACCGGACCGTCACCGAAGTCCTGACACACCAACTGTCACCGAAGTCCTGATTCAGAACTGTCACCGAAGACCCGATACATCACATTTCCAAGTCCCGGACGTCCTACAAATCGAACCACGACGTACTGACAGGCCTCCGACTTCGAGATAATCGTGTCTGCGTGGCGGCCAGTGCGAATCACCATGGCTGGAGCTCAGGCGACAAGAGAGATCATCGTGAGACACACCGTTTAGTTCAGGACGGTGACCGCGAGATCGCGGTGCCGGCGCTGATACACCGAGCCGAAGCGTGCATCGATCCGAATCCACGCCGCCGACATCCGGATTCGTACCGGTTCGTCGGCTGCGATCGCCCCGGTGTCGGAGGTCTCGGTGACCGCTCGTCCGTCCGCGTCGCGGATGAATCCCATGCCGGTCAGGGCGAAGACCGATCGCATGCTCACCGCGGCCCGCAGCGCACCCTCCTCCGACGTGACCTCGAGGACATCCTGATCGAGCAGACCCGTTGCGGGACCGTGCCCGCTCCCCTCCTCGCGCGCCACCCGGGCGCCTTCTCGGGACAGTTCGACCACGCTGCGGGCGGGTACGTCGTCGATGTGCCGGAACCCGACCGCAGCGGGAAGCGCTCCGCGCCAGGCACTGTCGAGTGAGAAGCCGGGATCGACCGCGGTGCCCGGGCCGGCCGATTCGACGGTCGCACGCAGTGTCGAAGCGTCGCACACGATGTCGGTCGGCGCGATTCGTCCGGTCACCGACCGGGTGGCGAGGACGTCGAACCCGGTATGTGCCCACAAGGCCACCAGACCGTCCGAACGCGCGACCACCCGGACGACGGCGGCATCGTCGAGACGTACTGCGTGCGAGAGGAACGCGAGGGCGTTCGATCGGTCCGAGGACGCGAACTCGATGAACCGCTCCATCAACTCGGCCCGCCGCGTGTGGCCGATTCCCCGGCAGGGCGGCGGAATCCGGCGAGGTAGACCTTCTGTTCCGGGGTGAGCCGGGCGATGCGCTGGGCCGCCACGTCGAAGGCGACGAGCTGTGTGCTGGCGACCACGGCGGGGCGAGAGGCGGGGTCGGCACCCGCCGCGCGCACTTCGTAGCCGACGGTGAAGTCGACGGCCCGCAGGCGTTCGACGAACATGGTGACCTCGATCGGCCCCTCGGAATGACGCAGCTGCGCTTGATATCTCACGTGTAGGTCGGCGACGAGGCAGCCGTCGCGCAGGGGCGCGGTCGGTCGGCCGTCGTAGAAGAGCCAGGGAATGCGCGCCTCTTCGAGCAACGTCACCATCCGGGCGTGGTTGATGTGCGCGTAGACATCCATGTCCGACCAGCGCACCGGCACCTTGACCAGGTATCCGTCAGCGGTCGTGGTCCCGGCGTCCTCGTTGAGCACGTGCGTCATCCCCTGTGAGATCGGTGTCGGCGGGCGGCCAGCGCGGCCACCCCGGCCCAACCCTACGCACTACCCGACCCGGTCAAGCAGGCGCGATCTCCACCGGCAGACCGTTGAGGACGACGGTCCCCGAGAGCGGGTCCAGCAGGGCGCCGTCGTTCAGGTCGTTCACGTTCACACCCGGCTCGGCGGCAGCGACGCCCAGTCTGATGCCGTCGACATCATGACCCCACCCGTGCGGCAGCGACGCGACCCCGGGCCGGATGTCGGTGGTGATCTCGACGGGGACGGTCAGCGAACCGCCCGCACCGCGGACCTTGGCGACGTCGGAGATGCCGAGTCGGTCGGCATCGTCGGGATGCATGAGCAGGGTGCAGCGATTGGTACCGCCGGTGAGGGCCGGGAGATTGTGCATCCAGCTGTTGTTCGACCGCAGGTGGCGGCGGCCGACCAGCAGCAGGCTGCCGTCGGCGGCCGGCGCCGGGTCGCCCCCGGCGTCCACCGCTGCGCTCAGGCGCGCGAGGTCGCCGATGAGCGGGTCGGGAGCGAGTTCGATCTTGCCGGATGCCGTGCGGAGCACCCCGGGCAGGCGCGGCCGCATCGGCCCCAGGTCGATGCCGTGCGGCGCGGCCAGCACATCCGCGAACGTGAGGCCGTCGCGGGAGCCGAAGGCGTCGCCGTACGCCCCGAGGCGGAACAGCATGTCCAGACGACGCTGGTGTCCGGGCGCGTCGGGCAACATCGCGACGAGCGAGGCGACGTCACGGCCGGCGACGGGCGAATAGGGGTCGGTGACCTCCTTGGACAGCGTGGCCGCGATGACCTGTTCGTCGACGAGGCCCGGGTCGGCGTCGCTCCCGGCCCCGGACAGGCCCAGGATCAGTCGGCAGACGATCTCGATCTCGTCGGGACGGCCTGCTGGCAGCGGCAACACGGGCGGCGAGTAGCGGGCGGTGGCCCGGACCGCCAGGTTGTTCAGGATGGCGTCGAAATGCGGACTCTGCGATGGGCGCGGCGGCGGCAGCACGACGTGTGCGTGCCGCGTCGTCTCGTTCAGATAGGGGTCGACGCAGACCACGAACTGTGCGTCGTGGAGTGCGCGTCCCAGTCGTGCACCGTTGGGTGCGGACAGGACGGGGTTGCCCGAGACCGTCACCAGCGCCCGCAACCGCCCCTCGCCGGGCGTCTCGAACTCCTCGGCCATCGCGACGGCGGGGAGCTCACCGCCGACCTCCGCGTGACCGGAGACCCGGCTGCGCCACCGCCCGGTACGGAACCCCCGGCCCGCACGGGCCGGGCGGGGCGACGGAGCGGTCGGTGCGAGCGGGAACATCACTCCCCCGGGCCGGTCGAAGTTGCCGGTGAGGATGTTCACCACGTCGATGAGCCAACTGCCGATGGTCCCGAATTGCACTGTGGTGGTGCCCATCCGGCCGTAGACGGCGGCCGATTCCGCCGCGGCGATCGACCGGGTGAGTGCCCGGATGTCGGCGGCCGCCACACCACAGAACGACGCCACCCGTTCGGGAGTGAACTCGCGCATCTCGTCGCGCAGCGCCTCCACACCGAGGACATGCGCGGCGATCCCGCCGAGGTCGTCGGCCACGAGATCCTCGTCGAACAGGCACTGCACCACCGCGCACAGCAGCGCCGCATCCGTTCCGGGCCGCGGCGCGATGTGGGTGTCCGCGAGCTTCGCCGTGCGGGTGCGAGCCGGGTCGATGACGGTCAGGCGGCCGCCCCGGCGGCGCAGCGCGGTCAGTTTTCCGGGGAAGTCGGCGGCGGTGGTCACACTGCCGTTGGAGACCACCGGGTTCGCTCCGATGATCACGAGATGATCGGTGCGGTCGAGGTCCGGGACGGCGAAGGTCCCGGCATGACCGACGAGGTAACCGGTGGCCGCCTGCTTCGGCATCTGGTCGAGGGTGCTGGCGCTGAACACGTTGCGGGTACCGAGTGCCCGGATGAGCAAGGGCGCGTACATCGTGCCGGCGACGGTGTGCGCGGACGGATTGCCGAGGTAGAAGCCGATCGACTCGCCGCCGGAGGTCGAGATCACCTCGCGCAGCCCGTCGACCGCAGCGGTGAGCGCTGTGTCCCAATCGGTTTCGACGAGCCGACCATCGCGCCGGATGAGCGGACGGTCGAGGCGATCGGGATCGTTGTCGAGCTGGGCGAAACTCGCACCCTTCGGACACAGGTAGCCGGCACTGAACACGTCGTCGGCGTCACCGCGCGCGGCGGTGACGATCTCGCCGCCGGTCGTGCGGTCCCGGCCGATGGTGAGGGTCAGACCGCAGGTGGCCTCGCAGAGCGGGCAGATGCGCGGTGCGGTTCGGGTCATGTGCTCAGGCTAGGCGCTCGGCACACCTGACTGCGACGGATTCGACGACGGCAGCCGTCGCCTGCGCATCAGCGGATCACGCTCCTCAGCTGCCGGGCCGCGACGGAGAGCGTGGCCAGGTCCGCGGTCCCGGTCTCCTCGATCTCCCGGAGCACGCTACGTACCCGGCTCAGCCGGTTCGACCGCGAGGACTCCCACTCGGCGATCTTGTCGGCCGTGCTCTCGCCGGGTTCGCTGACCTCCAGGATCCGCAGGGTCAGCGCACGGAGCGCACCGTGCATGTCGTCACGCACTGCCAACCGGGCCAGCGCATGCCATCGATCGCCGAATTCGAGTCCCGACACCGCCGTGAGCAGCTGTTCGAGACCGAAGTGCTCCATCACCCCGAAGTAGAGGTCGCCGACCTCGCCGGCGTCCCGGTCGGCGATCTCGGCCGCGTCGATGATGTCGAGCAGACAGAAGCGGTGCAGGCTAGCCGCGACGGTGTGGGCGAGGTCCTCGGGAACGCCGTGCTCGATGTAGGTGTCGGCGCGCTCGGCGACATCGCGTGCCGAGCTCAGCCCGTACCAGTCGTCGATGACCTCGGACAGTGCTGCCACCCGCTCGCCGTAGCGGGTGATCTCGGCGGCCATGGCCAATGGTTGCGGCCGGAAGGCGAGCAGCCACCGCGAGGCGCGGAACAGCAGACGGCGAGCGTACAGCATCATCTCGTCGACGGCCTCGACCGTAGCCGGTGCATGCCGGATGCCCTCGAACACCTCGTTCATGCCGAAGACCTTGTTGGACACCACATACGCGCGGACGCCCTCCTCGGTACTGCAGCTGCTCCCCTCGCTCAACCGGAACAGGTGGGTCATCCCGGCGTGGTCGATCACGTCGTTGACGAGGGTCGTCGCCACGATCTGACGCCGCAACCGGTGTCCGCTGATCGCGTCGGAATGCTCGGTGCGCACCGCGTCCGGGAAGTAGCGCGCGACGCGGGGTGCGAACACGTCGTTGTCGGGGAGGTCGGTGGCGAGCAGGTCGGATTTGGACTCGAGCTTGACGTGCGCCATGAGCGTGGCGAACTCGGGCGACGTGAGACCGCGGTGGAGCTCACTGCCGACCCGCTTGCGCAGCTCGCGCGGCTCGGGCAGCGCTTCCAGGCGTAGGTCGACGCCCCGTTTGGCGGCGAGGTGTTCGAGCATGCGGGCGTGCACCTCCACTCGCAGCAGCTCGAATGTGCGGCAGAATCCGAGCTCGGAGTTCTGCGAGATGTTGTCGGCGAGAACGAGTTCGGCGACCTCGTCGGTCATCGACTCCAGTAGGGGGTCGCGTTCGTCGGCGTCGAGGCCGCCCGCCGAGACCGCCGCGTCGAGCAGGATCTTGATGTTCACCTCGTGGTCGGAACAGTCGACCCCGGCCGAGTTGTCGAGGGCGTCGGTGTTGATCCGGCCCCCGGCGAGGTCGAACTCGATGCGCCCGCGTTCGGTGACCCCGAGGTTGCCGCCCTCTCCGATCACCTTGGCACGCAACTCGTTTCCGTCGACTCGGATCGCGTCGTTGGACTTGTCGCCGACACTCGCATGTGATTCGGTCGACGCCTTCACGTAGGTCCCGATGCCGCCGTTCCACAGGAGGTCGACTGGAGCGAGCAGGATCGCGCGTATCAATTCGGGTGGTGAGAGTTCTGTCGTGCCGTCTTCCATGCCCAGCGCGTCCACCATCTCGGGGGTGATCGGGATCGACTTGCGGTCGCGCTCCCACACCCCGCCGCCGGCACTGATGAGGTCGGTGTCGTAGTCCGCCCACGACGACCGCGGGAGGCCGAACAACCGCTTCCGTTCGGTGAACGACGCCGCCGCCTCCGGATCGGGGTCGACGAAGATGTGCCGGTGATCGAACGCGGCGACGAGCCGGATGTGCTCGCTGAGCAGCATCCCGTTGCCGAACACGTCGCCGCTCATGTCGCCGATCCCGACAACGGTGAAGTCCTGCGACTGTGTGTCGGTCCCCATCTCGCGGAAATGCCGCTTGACCGACTCCCACGCGCCCCGGGCAGTGATACCCATGGCCTTGTGGTCGTATCCGGCCGACCCGCCGGAGGCGAAGGCGTCGCCGAGCCAGAACCCGTACGACTTCGACACGTCGTTGGCGATGTCGGAGAACGAGGCGGTGCCCTTGTCGGCCGCCACCACCAGGTAGGTGTCGTCGGAGTCGAGCCGGACGACCCCGCGGGCGGGGATGACCTCACCGGTCGCGAGGTCGATGTTGTCGGTCACGTCGAGCAGGCCGGCGATGAACTGCCGGTAGCACGCGATCCCTTCCTCCCGCTGCGCCTCCCGGTCCCGCGCGGCGTCACCGGTCGGCGGCGGCGGCCGTTTGACCACGAAACCGCCCTTGGCGCCGAGCGGCACGATCACCGCGTTCTTCACCGCCTGCGCCTTGACCAGGCCGAGGATCTCGGTGCGGAAATCCTCCCGGCGGTCCGACCATCGCAGGCCGCCACGGGCGACCGAGCCGAATCGGAGGTGCACCCCCTCCACGCGCGGTGAGTAGACGAAGATCTCGTGCAGCGGACGGGGTTCAGGGGTCTGCGGGATGTCGCGCGGACGGAGTTTGAACGAGATGACCGGACAGTGATCGGAGTCCGACGACCCGCCGTCGACGAAGTAGTTCGTGCGGTCGGTCGCCGACAGCACCGCCGCGAACGCGGAGACGATGCGGTCGGCATCGAGGCTCAACACGAGTCCGATCTCCTCGTCGAGCTTGTCGCGTACCCGCTTTCGGCGCTGTTCGTCGGCGGTGTCGGGGTCGAACGACGCGACGAACAGGTCGACGAGGCCGCGGGTGATGGCGAGGTGCTGGCCGAGGACGCTGGCGACGTGGGCCGAACTGTACGAGAACCCGCATTGACGCAGGTACTGCCCGTAGGCGCGCAGCATGGCCGCCGACCGCCAGTCCAGGCCCGACCTGATGACGAGTTCGTTGTAGGCGTCGACGTCCGCACCGGCGAGCCAGATCCGGCGGAACGCCTCGGTGAACCGGTCGGCGAGGTCGTCGGCGTGGTCGAGGTCGACGGTCATCCCGGCCGCGAGTTGGACGCTGAATTCGTAGGCCCAGCAGACGGTGTCGTCGAGCCGATGAATCTCGTACGGGTGCTCCTCGAGGACGTCGAGACCGAGACTGTGCAACACCGGCAGGACATCGGTCAGTGTCGCCGACGCACCGCAGAGGTACAGCGTGAAGATCCACCGGTCCGGTTCTCGCCCGTCGGTCGCCGTCTCGGCGGCGTCGAGGGTCACGTCGATCTCACCCGGTTCCAGACCCACGACGCGGATGAGGTCGGCGAGGGCCGCGTGCGGTTCGCGGAGCTCCTTGTAGTCCTCCGACAGCGAGGACAACTGGCGCAGCAGCACGTCCGGGCCGCCGTCGAGTCCCGCGATGTCCTCTGCGACAGCCAGTTCGCGCACCCGCTCGTCCCAACCGCGGATGGCGGCGACCAGCGCCGCTTGCACGCGTGCGTGGGCCGGTGATCCGGTGTCGACCGATCCGAGCTCGGCCGCCGTCGTCGGGTCGATACAGACCAGCACCTGCAATAGTGCCAACGGCATCTCGCTGACACGCGCCGTGTACTCCAGCCCGGTTCCGTCCACCTCGGCGACGAGCGCGCGCTCGAGGGCGAGCCGGGTGGACGTGTTGTAGCGATCCCGGGGCAGGTAGATGAGGGCAACAGCGGTGCGGCCGTCGAAGTTGGTGCGCAGGAACAGCCGCAGCGACCGCGTCGCCACCGCGTCCAGCATCTCGGTCAGGCGGCGTTCGAGCTCGTCCTCGGTGGACGAGAACATCTCCACCAGCGGATAGTTCTGCAGCAGCTCGATCATGGACTGACCGGCGAAGGAATCCTCCTCGACGCCCGCCTGCGCGAGGACGTCGTGCACCTTGGCGCGCAGGACCGGGACGTCGAGCACCGCCTGATGATTGCCGGCGGAGGTGAGGGTACCCAGGAAACGATGCTCGCCGTCGTGATCGCCATTCGCATCGAACGTCGGAACCTGCACGAGCACCGGGAAATTGGTGCGCTGGATGCCGGTCGCCACGAACACCCGGCTGACCCGCGGGACCAGCGGACGATCAGTCACCGACGGGAAGTCGCGGCTGATGGAGTCGGTTCGCCACACACCGAGACGGTCGGCGTCCCCGGCGGGCCCGTCCCCGCCCACCCGCACATGGCCCAGCGGGTGGAAGTGGTTGCCGGCGAACCACTCGAGCAGTGCGGCGTACTCACCACGGTCGGCGTCGGAGACTCCGGCCCCCGGCAGCGGCGCCTCGGCCATCCCGGCGGCGCACTCGGCCATCCGAGAGCGCATCGCCGACGCGTCGGCGTCGACGTCGATGACCCGCGAGACGACCTCGCGGAGGTCGTCGCGCAGCGGTTCAGGATCGATGCCCGGGTGACGTGCGAGCCCGCAGACCGCGATCCAGGACTCCGGGGTCGTCTCGCCGGAGTCGACGGCGACGAGTGTGCCGTCGGGGTCCCGCTGAACGGGTATCACCGGGTGGTCCATGCGATCGACGGTGAGGTCGTGCGCCTCGACCGTGGCCAGGACGGCTTCGACGAGCATCGGCATGTCGTCGTTGACGACGAGGATCTCGACGGTGCCGCCCTCGCCCGCGGTCACCCCGACGAGCGCCTCTCCGCGGCGGCGGACCCGCGCGTCATCGAGATGTCTGCGCACCCGGTCGGCGGCCGACTCACCTGCCGACCCGTCGGTCCGCGACCTGAAGTAGTGGTCCACCGCGTCCGGAACGAGTGACGTCACATCTGCCGATGCTAGTCACCCGCGCCGGGCGGAACCGGGATTAATCGCGAGTCAGTTTGCGGTGCGTGACCCGGTGCGGGCGGGCGGCGTCGGCGCCGAGGCGATCGACCTTGTTGGCCTCGTAGGCCTCGAAGTTGCCCTCGAACCAGAACCACTGCCCCTCTTCGACGTTGCCCTCCCACGCCAGGATGTGGGTACAGGTGCGGTCGAGGAACCAGCGGTCGTGGCTGATGACCACGGCACACCCGGGGAACTGCTCCAGCGCGTTCTCCAGCGAGCCCAGGGTCTCGACGTCGAGGTCGTTGGTCGGCTCGTCGAGAAGGATCAGGTTGCCGCCCTCTTTCAGGGTGAGCGCGAGGTTCAGGCGGTTGCGCTCACCACCGGAGAGCACCTCCGAGCGCTTCTGCTGGTCAGGGCCCTTGAACCCGAAGGCGCTGACGTAGGCGCGCGAGGGCATCTCGTTCTGGCCGACCTCGATGTAGTCGAGCCCGTCGGAGACGACCTCCCACACCGTCTTCTTGGGGTCGATGTTGGCGCGGCTCTGGTCGACGTAACTCAGCTTGACCGTCTCGCCGACCTTCACCGTGCCCGAATCGGGCTGCTCGAGGCCGACGATCGTCTTGAACAGGGTCGTCTTGCCAACGCCGTTCGGACCGATCACACCGACGATGCCGTTGCGCGGCAGGGTGAACGACAGGTCCTTGATGAGAACCCGGCCCTCGAAGCCCTTGTCCAGGTGCGAGACCTCGACCACGACGTCGCCCAGGCGCGGCGGCGTCGGGATCTGGATCTCCTCGAAGTCGAGCTTGCGGGTCTTCTCCGCTTCGGCCGCCATCTCCTCGTAGCGTGCGAGGCGGGCCTTGTTCTTGGTCTGGCGGGCCTTGGCGCCGGAGCGGACCCAGGCGAGCTCTTCCTTGAGCCGCTTCTGCAGCTTCTGGTCCTTCTTGCCCTGGACCTCGAGACGCTCGGCCTTCTTCTCCAGGTAGGTCGAGTAGTTGCCCTCGTAGGGGTGCAGCTTGCCGCGGTCGACCTCACAGATCCACTGCGCGACGTGATCGAGGAAGTACCGGTCGTGGGTCACGGCCAGCACTGCTCCCGAGTAGTTCGCGAGGAACTGCTCCAGCCACAGCACCGACTCGGCGTCGAGGTGGTTGGTCGGCTCGTCGAGCAGCAGGAGGTCGGGCTTCTGCAGCAGCAGTTTGCACAGTGCGACGCGGCGACGTTCACCACCGGACAGGTGGGTGACCGGCGAATCGGCCGGCGGGCAGCGCAGCGCATCCATCGCCTGCTCCAGCTGGGAGTCGAGGTCCCAGGCGTCGTTGTTGTCCAGGTCCTCCTGGAGCTTGCCCATCTCTTCCATCAGCTCGTCGGAGTAGTCCGTCGCGAGCTGTTCGGCGATCTCGTTGAAGCGGTCGAGCTTGACCTTGATCTCACCCATGCCCTCCTCGACGTTCTCCTTGACCGTCTTCTCCTCGTTGAGGGGCGGCTCCTGCAGGAGGATGCCGACGGTTGCGTCGGGGTCGAGGAACGCCTCGCCGTTCGACGGCTGGTCCAGGCCGGCCATGATCTTCAGGATCGACGACTTGCCCGCGCCGTTGGGTCCCACGACGCCGATCTTGGCGCCCGGGTAGAAGGACATGGTGACGTCGTCGAGGATGACCTTGTCGCCGTGCGCCTTGCGAACCTTCTTCATCGTGTAGATGAACTCAGCCACGTGAAAACTCCTTCGGACCTGCTCGATGCCGTGTGATCTGTCTGCCGCGGACGCGGGGGTGCGCGCCCGGGCGCACACACAATGGGGACAAGCCTAGTCGCCGTCGCATGCCGGGCGACGGTCCGGTGCGTCTGCGCCGGTTCGGTGCACCGTCTTTCGCGGTTGACGCGCGGGTGGGCAGGTTTGCCGAGAGAATGTCGTGGGGACGAGAACGGGGGGAATGGGTGAGCGCCGTGCCGGTGTGCGGCGGCGAGGCGATGGGAGCGGTCGATGGGTGCGGTACCCAGATGGACGATCGTGTCCGTGGTCCTGGGTGTCATGGTCGGGTCGATGGGCGTCGTCGCCTGCGAGCCGGCGCCGCGCGAGTGTCCGCCGACCATCTCTCCCCTGCACGGCCCGGCCGGGGACTGCCTGCGGTTCGGTGTCAGCACCCCGAGCGGCCCGCTCCGCCCGGCCGAGGTCGCCGCGGTCACCGACCTCGTCGGGGTCCGGCCGACCGTCAACCTGTTCTTCGAGGACTTCACCGCGATCCCCCCGATCGCCGCACTCGACGCCGTGGTCGCCTCGGGTGCCGAACCGGTGGTCACCTGGGAGCCGTGGCGCCACCTCGGTGGTGACGACTACGACTGGGGCGCGTTCACGATGTCGTCGATCGTGGCCGGAGCCCACGACGACTACCTGTACCGCTGGGCCGACGAACTCGTCGCCTGGGGCGGGATCGTCTACCTCCGGTTCGCGCACGAGCCGAACGGCGACTGGTACCCGTGGAGCCCCGCCGGCGGGACCTCCCCCGAGCTGTACATCGCCGCGTGGCGCCATGTCCACGACCTCTTCGCGTCCAAGAACGCGACCAACGTGAAGTGGGTGTGGGCCCCGAATGTCCCCCTTTCCGACGACGCTCCGCTGTCACGCTGGTACCCGGGCGACACCTACGTCGACGTCCTGGGGATCGACGGCTACAACTGGGGCGCGGTGCCCGGCCACCGATGGACTCCGCCGGCGGAGTTGTTCGCCGATTCGTTTGCACAGCTTCGTAACTTGTCCTCCGAGAAACCGATACTCGTCACAGAGGTCGGGTCGACAGAAGCCGGTGGTTCCAAAGCCGACTGGATCGCCGACCTGGTGACCTACCTCGACGACGCCGACGACGTCACCGGCTTTGTCTGGTTCGACCACGACAAAGAAGCGGACTGGAGATTGGGCAGCACGGCAGCAGCGGGCGCCGCGATGGCGCACGCACTCGAGAAAGCGGGACTGAGGTGACCCTGGTGGACGCGCACATCGATGCCGACATCGAAGAGGCACGACTGCATTCGATGCAGCAGTTGAACGTACTCGACTCGCCCCCGGAGGATCGGTTCGCGCAGATCACCCGGATGGCGAAAGCCGTGTTCGGCGTACCGATGTCGACGGTGTCGCTGCTCGACCGAGACCGGCAGTGGTTCAAGGCGGTCGACGGCATCGAGCTGCAGAACCTGCCGCGGGAACAGACGGTGTGCCAGGTGACGGTCGCGCGCGCCTATGACCACCCCGACGATCCGGCGCTGATCATCCCCGACGTCTCGAAGGTCCCGGCCTTCGCCGCGATCCCGCAGATCGCCGCAGACGACGGAATCCGCTTCTACGCGGGATATCCGCTGTACGGCCCCGGCGGACATCCCGTGGGGACCTTCTGTCTGTACGACACCCGGCCGCGGGAACTCACCACCGATCAGGAGGCGGCGTTCCGCGAGCTCGCCGCATGGGCGCAGCGGGAGATCGCGAACAGCGACGACCTGGAACGCGCGGCACTGGTGCAGCGTCAATTGCTGCCGCCGCCTCTCGGAGTCGTCCCCGGCTGGTCGATCGCGGCGATGTGCCTGCCCGCCTTCGCCGTCGGCGGCGATTTCTACGATCACTACCCCTGGAGCGACGGCCTGGTGTTCACCGTCGCCGACGTCATGGGAAAGGGGCTCGGCGCGGCGATCCTCACGGCGACGGTCCGGTCGGCGATCCGAGCCGCATCCCGCGCACTCGACGCCGCCGGACATGCCGCGGCCGACGCCGACCTCGCGAAGGTGGTCGAGACGGTGGCCGATCAGCTCGCCGACGACTTCGCCGGCACCGAGACGTTCGCGACCGCGTTCCATGCACGCCTGCACACCGACGAGGGGCAGCTCGAGTACGTGGACGCCGGCCACGGTCTGTCGATCGTCCGCCGGGCCGCCGGAGGTGTGGAGTCGCTCCCCGGGGGCGGTCTGCCGATCGGCATCCTGCGCGACGACACCTGGGACTCCGCCCGGGTCCACCTCGATCCCGGCGACATGGTCGTCATCACCTCCGACGGGCTGCTGGACCTCTTGCCGTCTGGTGACGAGTCGGCGTTGCAGGCACTGTTCGCCGACACCTCGACCCCGTCGGAGGCGTGCTCGATGGTGAGCGAACTGGTCGCCTCACGGCCGCCGATCGACGATGTGACCGTCGTGGCCATTCGTCGAGACGATGCGGGATGAGCGAGAGCGTCGAGGAGGCCACACTCGCACGCACGGCTCCGTCGCCATGGCTGCGACTGCTGATCGTCGCCGCCGCGATCCTCGGGATCAACTACATCGTGTGGCGCTGGCTGGCGTCGGTGAACTGGGACGCCTGGTGGATCGCGGTTCCCCTGGTCGTCGCCGAAACGTACAGCCTGATCGACTCATTGCTGTTCGGGCTGACGATGTGGCGACTGCAGCATCGCCCCGACCCGCCTCCCCCGCCCGAGGGCGCCACCGTCGACGTCTTCATCACCACCTACAACGAACCCCTGGATCTGGTGATGAAGACCGCCGTCGCGGCGAAGGCGATCACCTACCCGCACACCACGTGGATCCTCGACGACGGTGATCGACCCGAGCTCGCCGAGGCCGCGGCCCAGGCAGGCATCGGGTACATCACGCGATCGTCGAACTGGCTCGACAAACCACGACACGCCAAGGCCGGCAACCTGAACAACGCCCTGATGCAGACCGACGGCGAGTTCCTCCTCATCCTCGACGCCGATCAGATCCCCGAACCGCAGATCCTCGACCGCACGCTCGGCTACTTCCACGACGACAAGATGGCCCTCGTCCAGACGCCGCAGTATTTCGTGAACGTGCCGCCCGGGGACCCGCTCGGCAGCCAGGCTCCGCTGTTCTACGGGCCGATCCAGCAGGGCAAGGACGGGTGGAACGCCGCGTTCTTCTGCGGATCCAACGCCGTGCTGCGCCGGGAGGCGCTGATGCAGCTCGGCATCACCCAGTACGTCTCCGCCGTCTCCGACGGCATCGATCGCGCCCTGCGCACCGCGCGTTCTGTCCTCAAGTCGACGCGCAAGCAGGTCGGGAAAGACAACCCCACCGCCTCGGCCGCGCTCGACGCCGTCGACGAGGCCGTGAAAGACGCTCGCGCGCAGCTGAAGAAGAAAGAGCCACTGGCCGAGATCACCTATCGCTTCCAGGCGCGCGTCGACGAGGCGGCACGCGGGCTCGTCGACGCCGACGTCGAGGCCATGCGCGCCGACCTCGAGGCCATCGAGGCGCTCACCGAGCTGAGCGAGCAGGAAGCCGGTGCCGGCGCCGTCGACTACGACGCACTCGCGGTCCTCGCCGAGCGCGAGTGGTCGCCGCTCGGCGCCATCGAATCCATCCGCGCCATGGTCGCGGCGGTCGACGTCGGGCGATCCGACGAGGCCCAGCCCATGCTGCCCCTGGCCACCATCTCGGTGACCGAGGACATGGCGACCTGTATGCGGTTGCACGCCCTCGGCTGGAACTCCGCCTACCATCACGAGAATCTTGCCTTCGGCCTGGCGCCGGAGGACCTGAAAACCATGGTGACGCAACGGCTTAGGTGGGCGCAGGGCACGATCCAGGTGATGCTGCGGGAGAACCCGCTGGTACAGAAGGGCCTCACCCTCACCCAGCGACTCATGTACTGGGCGACGATGTGGAGCTACCTCGCCGGTTTCGCGGCCATCGCCTACATCGCGGCACCGGTGGTCTACCTGGTGCTGGGCATCCTGCCGGTCGAGGCCTACAGCTGGGACTTCTTCCTGCGGCTGATCCCGTTCCTGGTGGTCAACCAGATACTGTTCCTGGTGGTGGCACGAGGCACGCCGACGTGGCGCGGCCAGCAGTACAGCCTCGCTCTGTTCCCCGTCTGGATCAAGGCGTGCACCACCGCATTTCGCAACGTCTACATGAACCGTCCACTCGGTTTCGCGGTGACCCCGAAGACCAAGCAGTCGCAGGATGCGTTGCCCTGGCACATCGTTCGGCCACAGCTGATCGCGATGGCGTTGCTCGTGGTGGCCTCGGTCATCGGTGTCGTGCAGCTGTACCGGGGCGCCGTCTCCGTTCTCGGCGTCGGCGTGAACCTGTTCTGGGTAGTGTTCGATCTGGTGATCCTGAGCGTTGTCATCACCGCGGTGCGGTACCGCGGTCCCGATGAGGAAGGGCAGTGATGGCGAATTTCGCAACACGTAGCGTCGACGGCGGCGCCGTGGCGATCCGGCCCGAGGGCCGGCTCAACATGGTTGTCGCCCCGCGACTCCGAGACCAGTTGCACGAGTTGGTCGGGTCCGGTTCGGCCCGGATCGTCGTCGACCTGTCCGGCACCGACTTCATCGATTCCTCGGGCCTGGGCGCACTCGTCTCCGGGTTGAAGGTGGCACGCCAGGCCGGCGGCGACCTCCGGATCGCGGCCCCGACGCCGCAGGTGGTCACCGTCCTGGAGTTGACCAATCTCAATCGCGTTCTGCGCGTCCACCCGTCGGCCGACGACGCCTTCGACGGGGCCTGACGGGACCCGTCCCACTCACCCAGAGATCGAGGACCCGGCGATGACCGAGAACACCGCGACCCGCACCCTCGAGGAGATCACCTCGCTCGAGACCATGGACCACATCCACGCACTCCTCGCCGATCTCCTCGCGGAGTGCCCCATCGACGACATGGACGCGATGCAGTTCGAGCTCGCCGTGGCCGAGATCGGCGCCAACATCATCGAACACGCCGGGGACGGCGCAACCGTCACCCTGCGCCTCGAGCTGGAGGTCGCACCGGACCGGATCGAAGCCCGCTACTCCGACGACGGCAGTCCCGCCCGCGTCGATCTCGACGCCGTGAACCTGCCCGACGACTTCGCCGAGCGTGGCCGCGGCCTGGCCATCGCGATCAACGTCCTCGACGAACTCGCCTATCGTCGTGCCGACGGCAAGAACCACTGGCGACTGGTCCGGAACCGTTCGGACTGAGTCGTAATCGGCTCAACCCCACGATCGTGCGTTCACGCCGCCGACTCGCGGGTCTCGGGCGCGGTTGCGACGACCGGCGCGTCGGCCGCGCGCCCCTGGGCGGGCGTGCCCCGATAAGTGACGACGCAGCGACTCAGGTCGAGTCCGACGGCCACGGCCGTCATCTCGAGATCGGAGCGACGTGAGCCGTCCGCCGACGGGTACTCGTTGGTCTTGATCTGACCGTGCGCGATCACCGGTCGACCCTTGGCGATCGCCAGGCCGACCCCGGTCAGCAGGCGCCGCCAGCAGCTGACCGTCAGGTACAACGTGGGTCCGTCCGACCACTCGCCGGTGTTCTTGTCGATCCGCCGCGAGGTGCACGCCACGCGGAAGGAGATCACGTCCTCCCCGGTGGTCGTCTGCCGCCGACGGGGATCGGACACTACGGTTCCGATGACGGTCGTGTACGTCTCAAACATGGTCGTCTCCTACGGTTGTCGGCCACGGGAAGGTGTGGCCGCACCAGCATCACCCGCAGCGGGGCCGTCAACCGTCGAGGCCGCACGACTGTGGAGAACTCGACGGGTTACCCACAGATCGCGATGCACCTGACGCTCGCCGCCCATACACTTCGCAGGGTGCGCATCCGAAGGCTCCTGGTAGGTCTCATCTCAGCGGCAACAATGCTGGTTGCCCCGCCCCTCGCAGGCGCTGCGCCGGTCGCTTCGCCGACATTGACCGGTCTGACCGAGGCGATCGCGGGCCGGCTCGCACTGGCTGACACCGTCGCCGCGACGAAATGGGCGTCCGGCGCGGCCATCGACGACCCGGCGCGCGAACAGGTGGTCCTCGACACCGTGTCGCAGCTGGCCACCGACCGCGGTCTCGACCCCGCCTACGTACGCGGTGTGTTCCGCAATCAGATCGAGGCTAGCAAGACCGTCCAACGCGGACTGTTTGCGCAGTGGCGGCTGCCTGGGCAGACTGCTCCACCTGCGACGTCCGATCTCGGTCCGGTCCGGACCGCGATCAACGAGTTCACCGTGGCCATCGTCGACCAGCTTGCCGCCGCAGGCGAACTCGTGACGAGCTTCCGGTGTCCCCCAGAGCTGATCACTGCGACCGGCCGCACCGCTGCCGATTTCGGCTTCGATCCCCTGCACACCGGCGCCTTGATCCAGGCCGGGTCGTCGGTATGCACGGTGTCGACGGGGTCCGGCTGAGACCTGTTGCCGCTCAACCGCGCTTGTTGAGTTCCTTCAACATCTCGTTGTAGCTGCCGAGGTCCGCGTCGTGGTCGCGGTCCGCGTTGCGGTCGAAGCGTCGCGCCAGCTTCGTATCGCTGCGCTGCCACTGCACGAACAGCGCGAGCAGGACCACCACCAGGGGGATCTCGCCTGCGGCCCAGGCTATTCCGCCCCCGACACGTTGGTCGTCGAAGAGGCCGTAGTTCCACGGGAGATTGAGCCCGCGGTAGTAGGTCTCGGCGATGACCGCGGTCGTCATCATGAGGGCGATGCCGAAGAACGCGTGGAACGGGATCGAGGCCATCACGAGGCCCAGCTTTGCCACGGGTGACACCTGACGCGGGGCCGGGTCGATGCCGATCACCAGCCAGTAGAAGATGTAGCCGCTGATCAGGAAGTGCAGATTCATCAACAGGTGCGCCGCGTGGTACTGAACCACGGACTCGTACAGACCGCCGAGATAGAGAACGTAGAAGCTGCCGACGAACATGACCGCGGCGATCAGCGGATGCGTCAGGATCCGGGACGGCGCCGAGTGCACGCCCAGCTGAATCCACTCGCGCGGGCCCGGCGGATTGCCCCGACCGGCCGGCGGCAGTGCCCGCAGGGCGAGCGTGACCGGGCCACCAAGCACCAGCAGGACCGGCACCATCATCGACAGCAGCATGTGCGCGATCATGTGGATGCTGAACATCGCCGGGGCGTAGCGGCCCAATCCCGATGACGTCGCCAGCAACAGCAGCAGACACCCGAGGAGCCACGCGACGGTGCGACCGACCGGCCAGGCATCACCCCGGCGCCTCAGGCGGATGACTCCCCGGAGATACACGACGGCGAGCACGATCGCCGCGAGCCCGAAGATCAGGTCGAAGCGCCACTCGGTGAGAAGGCGGACGAACGTCGGCGGCCCGTCGAGGTCGTAACCGATCGCGTTCTCGGTCGCCGAGATCTGGGTGGTGTCCACGAGTGGAGGCGGCGTACGGCTCAGGCCGACGGCCAGGCCGAAGGTCGCGGCGAACACGGCGAGTTCGACCAGTCCGAAGCGGACGAACAGCGACGGCTTGTCGTCGGCGTCCAGTTGGGCGATGGTGACACGACGATGCCACGCGCCGAGTCCGCCGAGCACGACCAGGGCCACCACCTTGGCCACGACCAGACGGCCGTAGGTGTCGGTGAACAGGTCGCCGAGCGGCACCCGCACCAGGGCGTTGACGACACCGCTGGCCCCCACGACGAGGATGCACCAGAACGCGACGCGCGAGAACCGGCGCACCGCCAGGGCACGCCATCGTCCGTCGGCGAGGGCGTAGACCACGACCGCGGCGAGACCGCCGAGCCACAGGGTCGCGCCGATGATGTGCAGGATCAGGCTGTTGGTGGCGACGTCGTGGTTGCCACCCGACGAGGAGTGGCCCGCGAGCGCGGACGGCATCAGGCTGAACACGGAGAACGCGATGACCGCGATGGTCGGACCCCAGTGCAGGGTCATCCGGGCGATGATGGCCGCGACCAGTGCGAACACCGCGGTCCAGAACCAGGTGCGCACCTCCGCGACCTGGCCGTAGGCGGTCAGCAGGTTCGCCGGGCGGATCGCCTCCGCCAGCGGCGCCCCACTGACCTCCGACGCCGAGAACGGCATCGACAGCAGAGCGGAGACCGACCACGTCAGCGCGCTCGCCGCCGCGATCCGGATGGCGCGGTAACCCCCGACGTCGAGGACGCCGCTCGCCTGGGGCGGCACGAAGAACGCGGCGAACACGGCCGACCCGAGCGCGATCGCCGCGGCGAACTCGCCGATCGCGGTCAGAGCAGGTGCGCCGTAGGTGGTCAGCGGCCCCGGATCGGGCACACCGGTCAACCGGAGCGCCGACGCCGCGGAGATCGCGGTGACGGCGACGGCGACGATCGCGGCGAGCCAACCCGATGCCCACAGGATCGCGGTGACGACGCCGCGCGGTTCGTTCATCGCGTCGCGATGCTGCTCCGCGGAGGCGGGCGTCGACGTGCGGGTCATCCTCCAACTGTAGGACCGGCCACTGACGTGATCCCAATTCGACGTGGCCCGCCGTGGCGCACGGCATAGCGACGACGGTGTCGTAGACTCTCTCTGCCCGGCCGCTCGTGCGCCACGTCACGCTCGCCGGTCAGCCTCCGTAGCTCAGGTGGATAGAGCAAGGGCCTTCTAATCCCTAGGTCGCAGGTTCGAGTCCTGCCGGGGGCACGTCATGTGCCTGTCGCCGACCGCTCGAAGTGGATCGGGAACCGTTCAGGGCACGCCGTGCGTCATAGTCCTGCCCCACACCTCGGTGGGTCGCGACTCCCTGGAGGATCATGACGCTCCCCCGCTCCTTGTCCGGTTTCCCGCCGCTGTCACCTGGCCGGCGAACCCACAATCACTCAGAGACATCGCTGTTCGGTGTCGATCCCGCCGAGGTCGAGGGCATCGCGCGCACCTGGCGGGCCGCCGCGATCGCGATCCACGCCGCGGATGTCGAGGCCGTCGGCGCGGCGCTCGGACCCTCGAGTCGCGTCGTGCGTGCCCTCGCCGCCACGATCGGACCCGCACGGTCGGCGGTGGACTCCATCGGTGAACGCCTGACGACGATGAGCCTGATGCTGCGGACGTTCGACGCGACGACGGCAGACGCCGACGCGCGGTCGGGCACCCGGTTCCGCTCGCTTCGGAACCGCTGATGCGACCCACCCTCTCGCAGTTGCGCGCGTGGGATCCGCAGTCGATCGCCGCCACCGGGTCCGCTGCCTCGACGCTGGCCGAGTGCATCGACACCGGCATCGGTCGCGCGGTGCGTGCCTTCGACGACGCCTCGACGTGGTCGGGTGCCACGCATGATGCTGCGCACCAGGCCATCTGGGCGGAACACGATCATGCCGGCGAGGTCCGCAACGTGGTGCAGATGATCGCCGACGAGGCCACCGATGCCGCCGCCGACCTCGGCTACGCCCGCGACTTCGCACTTGGTGTCGTCCGGGGAGCAGAGGGGCTGGGCTTCACCGTCTTCGACGACGGCGAGGTGACCCATCCTGAGCGTGACTTCGACGGTCAGGCCGCCCTTCTCGCGGAATCCATCGCCGAGGCTCTCGACACCGTCGACGCCCTCGACGAGCGCTACGGTGCACGACTCGAGACGTTCGCGGCCGACCTCGCGTCGATGACGGCGGGTCAACCCGACGTCACACTGCCCGGGGGCGCCGAGATGGACGCGGATCAGGCCGTCCGCATGCTGGAGACGCTCACGCCGACCCAGGTCCGCGACGTCATCGAACAGATGGGTGCCGACGACGTCCGACGTCTGGTGCAGGCCGACCCGCATGTCATCGGGAACCTACCGGGTGTCCCGTTCGCGATCCGCGCCCAGGCCAACGAAATCAACATCCGCAACGCACTTCTCGACGAGATGTCGGCCGGCCGCGGGCACGGCCGAAGAGCTCGGACCCTGCGCGGACTCCTCGAGCCCCGCCCCGACCCGATCGCCGACGAGACACCCCGCGGCGACGACGGACTCGTCGAGCGGACCTTCATCACCTTCGTCAACACTCCGCGCGGACGAATCGTCGAGATGATCGGGTCGCTGCGGCCCGGTGCTCCTAACACGGCGATTTACGTGCCCGGGACCGGCACGAACCTCGACACCGTGGTCGGCCACAACCGCACGGCCGCAGCCGAACTCGCGGCACGCACCGGCGGACCGGTGTTCCTCTACCTCGACGGCGACCTCCCGCCCGACCTCCGCGCGGCGGCGAGTCCGAGCTTCGCCGTAGCCATGGCGCACCGCCTGGAGTTGTTCGGTTCCGAACTCGACGCCGAGATCGTGCACCTCGCTCCCGGTGCGACCACCACCTACATCGGTCACAGCTACGGCGGGTCGGTCGTGGGATCGGCCGAACAACTCGGCCTGTCCCCCGACCGCGTCATCTACGCGTCGTCGGCGGGCACCGGCATCTACGACACGCCGCATCCCGACGGCGTGGATCGATACTCGCTGACCTTCCCGGGCGACCCGATCCACTACGTCCAGTCCTTTCCCGGGAACCCGCACGGCCACGACCCCGACACCGCGCCCGGCGTGATCAGGCTCGACACCGGCACAGTCGAGCTCGACGAGCGCACAGTCGACGGGGGTCTGGTCACCCACGGTGCTTATTGGAACGACACGGAATCCACGGCCTTCCAGAACATGGTGAAGGTCATCGTCGGCGCCGAACCCGACCTCTACGTCCCTCGCAAGCCCGACGTCGCCGAACTCCCGCCACCGGTCGGCGCACCCGCTCCCCTGTGGTGGCTCTATCTCGTCAACGATCGCGCCGACGGGGACATCGACCTGCCGGGGCCGATTCCCGACATCCCGCTACGGCTGCCGTGGTGAGCCGCGACTCGAACACACGCCAGGCTTCCGAGTAGTCGTCTGTTCCATCCCGGTCCCCTCGCGACCGTCCACCTGCGAACCTCAACTCGACTCCTGGACCTCGATCGAAGTCCATCAGTCGAGTTGAGGTTCGTCGGTCGGACACCTATGCGTCGCCGTGGTGAGTGCCCGTCCGGCCGACGTCCACCGTCCCCCGCCACCCGCCGATGAGGCGCATGGAGTGATAGATGACCAGTGCCGCGACCGAGCCCAGCGAGATGCCGGCGAACACGAGGTCGCCGACCTGCCAGGTGTAGTCGGCAATGCCGATGATGAGTGGGATCGCCGCGGTGAACTGGTTTATCGGCTTGGAGAAGTCGACCTTGTTGGTCACCCAGATCTGGACGCCGATGACACCGACCAGACCGTAGAGCGCGGTCGTGACACCGCCGAGCACGCCAGGGGGGATCGCGGCGATCACGGCGCCGACCTTGGGCGACAGTCCGAGCAGGATCGCCGCGCCGCCGGCCACCCAGTAGGCCGCCGTCGAGTACACCTTGGTCGCCGACATCACACCGATGTTCTCGGCGTAGGTCGTCGTGGCCGACCCACCGCCGCTGCCGGCCAGCATCGTGGCCACGCCGTCCGCGGCCAGCGCCCGACCCATGGTCGCGTCGTAGTCCTTGCCGGTCATCATCGCGACCGACTTCACGTGGCCGATGTTCTCGACGACGAGCACCAGCACCACGGGCAGGAACAACGGCAGGACACCCAGGTCGAACGTGGGCGTCTGGAAGTCGGGCAGTCCGATCCAGGCAGCGTCGCCGATGGCGGAGGTGTCGATGTAGTCGTTGTCGCTGTCGATCCGGTCGAGGATCAGCGCGAGGACATATCCGGCCACGACGCTCAGGAAGATCGCCAGGCGACCGAGCAGCCCGCGGAACAGCACCGCGGAGGCCACCAGCAGCACCAGCACGATCGTCGCCAGGACG
This sequence comes from Gordonia hongkongensis, assembly GCF_023078355.1. Taxonomy (NCBI): domain Bacteria; kingdom Bacillati; phylum Actinomycetota; class Actinomycetes; order Mycobacteriales; family Gordoniaceae; genus Gordonia; species Gordonia hongkongensis. The sequence continues at coordinate 2,174,709 of NZ_CP095552.1, read as the reverse complement.
GGATCGGCGACGAAGTTGTTCTTGGCCGCCGGCGCCAGATTGAGCCCGATCAAGGCGACGATCGCGCCGGTCACGACAGGTGGCATCAGGGTCTCGATCCATCGCACACCCGCGAAATGACTGATGAGCCCGATGACGACGAGCAGTGCGCCGACCGCCACGAGTCCCCCGAGCGCCGACGACGCCCCGTCGGAGGCGACGGCGGCTGTCACCGGCGCGATGATGGCGAAACTCGAACCCAGGTAACTGGGCAGGCGGTTGCGGGTGATCAGCAGGAACAGAATCGTGCCGACGCCGGAGAAGAACAGCGTCGTCGACGGCGGGAATCCGGTCAGCACCGGGACGAGGAAGGTCGCGCCGAACATGGCGACCACATGCTGCAGACCGATGCTGACCGTCCGCGGCCAGGTCAGCCGTTCCTCCGGTGCCACGACCGCGTTGTCGGTCAGCTTCCAGGACAGCAGATTCCGAGACCTCGTCTCCGGTTCACCCATGCCGAACAGTGTGCGGCACGGATGCTGACGACGCCTCACTTCGGGTCTTCCTCGGTCGGCGTCGCCGCCGCCGATATGCAACTCGACTCATATACACCTTGTTGCATAGTGCGTTGTTGCAGTGTTAGCTTGCTCTCATGGCGCTCGAACACGCGATTCTGGTGTCGCTGGCCGAGCGACCGGGAACGGGCTATGAGATCGGTCAGCAATTCGACCGCAGCATCGGCTACTTCTGGTCGGCCACGCATCAGCAGATCTACCGGACGCTGAAGAAGCTCCTCGACGACGAACTGGTCAGCGTCGAGTCGATCAGTCAGGACGGTCGTCCGGACAAGAAGGTCTACACGATCTCCGATGCCGGGCGCGACGCCCTGGCCGACTGGGCGATGAGTCCGACCCCACTGCAACCGCTCCGCAGCGACATCGGCGTGAAGCTGCGGGCCGCGGAGTTCGGCGACCTCGCCGCCATCGTCGGCGAACTCAAGGCCCACCGCGACGAGCACCTCGCGCAACTGAAGCTCTACACCGGCTTCCAGGCCGACTACTACCCCGATCCCGACACGCTCACCGGCCGCAAGCTGCACCAGTACCTCGTCCTCCGCGGCGGCATCCGCCAGGAGCAGGGATACATCGAATGGTGCGACGAGGTCATCCACGGACTCGAACGGGAATTGACCGAGAGCTGAGTTAGCCAGTCCCGCAACACCTTCGAAACCGCCAAATCCGTCCACCCAGGTTCACCGAGATGAAAGGTCGCGCCATGTCAGCCCCGACGGCACAACCGAACCAGCACTATCCGCACCTGTTCACGCCCCTGCAGATCGGCGGCATGACCATCGAGAACCGACTGGTCATGGGTTCGATGCACACCGGTCTCGAGGACCGGTTCTGGGACACCGACAAGCTGGCCGCGTACTTCGCCGAACGCGCCAAAGGCGGTGCGGGACTGATTATCACCGGCGGCTTCGGCACCAGCCGGACGGGTTTGCTCGCCTTCGCCGGCGGCAAGATGACCAACGTCGTCGACATGACCCGCCACAAGCGCGTGACCAAGGCCGTGCACGACGAAGGCGGCAAGATCGCGATGCAGCTGATCCACGCCGGCCGCTACGGATACACGCCGTTCAAGGTCGCTCCCGGCACCGATCCGTCGCCGATACACCCCTTCAAGCATCTGAAGATGACCGAGCCGATCATCCGCCACGTCATCAGGTCGTTCGGGCAGTCCGCCAAGCTGGCACGCAAGGCCGGCTACGACGCCATCGAGATCATGGGCGGCGAGGGCTACCTCATCAACCAGTTCCTCTGCCCTCACACCAACGACCGCACCGACAAATGGGGCGGCAACACCGAGAACCGCCAGCGTTTCCTGGTCGAGGTCATCAAGGAGATCCGCCGTCAGGTCCCCCGCGACTACCCGGTGATCCTGCGTCAGTCGATCGCCGACCTGATCCGCAAGGGACAGACCTGGGACGAGGTCGCGCTGATGGCTCGCAAGGCCGAGCAGTACGGCGTCGACGCCATCAACACCGACATCGGCTGGCACGAGGCCCAGGTTCCCACCATCGTCACCTCGGTGCCGCGCGGGGCATTCGTGAAGTTCACCGAACGGCTCCGCGACGAGGTCTCGATCCCGCTGATCGCGGCCAACCGCATCAACACCCCGGAACTCGGCGAGGAGATCCTCGCGAACGGACGCGTCGACGCCATCCAGATGGCCCGGCCGTTCCTTGCCGATCCCCACCTGGCGAACAAGGCCCGCGAGGGTCGTTCCGACGAGATCAACACCTGCATCGGCTGCAACCAGGCCTGCCTTGACCACGCCTTCGTGGGCAAACACGTGTCGTGCCTGGTGAACCCCATCGCGGGACGCGAGACCACGCTCATCCTGGGTCCGACACGAAAGGCCAAGCGCCTCGCCGTGATCGGCGCGGGCCCGGCCGGCCTGTCGTCCGCCGTCGCCGGCGCCAAGCGCGGCCACAAGGTCACCCTGTTCGAGGGCGGCGACTCCATCGGCGGCCAGTTCTCCATCGCCGCACGCATTCCCGGCAAGGAGGAGTTCAGCGAGACGATCCGCTACTTCACCCGTCAGATCGAGGTGCTCGGTATCGAGGTCCGGCTGAACACCCGCGCCGACGCCGAGCAGATCATCGCCGAGAAGTTCGACGACGTGATCGTCGCGACCGGCGTCGTGCCGCGCATCCCGAGCTTCCCCGGCGTCGATCACCCGATGGCGATGTCGTACGCCGACGCCGTGCTCGGACATCGGGAGATCGGCAAGCGCGTGGCCGTGATCGGTGCCGGCGGCATCGGTTTCGACGTCAGCGAGTTCCTCACCACCGACGAGTCGCCGACGATGAATCTCAAAGAGTGGGAACAGGAATGGGGCGTGACGGAGGATCCGGAGAAGCCCGGCTTCGTCACCAAGCCGCGGCCGCTTCCGCCGGTGCGTCAGGTCTACCTGGTCCAGCGCAAGGTCGGTAAGCAGGGCAAGTCCCTCGGCAAGACCACCGGCTGGGTCCATCGCGCGACGATGAAGATGAAGGGCGTCGAGCAGATCAGCGGCGCCACCTACGACAAGATCGACGACCAGGGGCTGCATCTGAGCTTCCGCGACGACGAGGGCAACGTCACCGACACCCGCGTGCTCGAGGTCGACAACGTGGTGATCTGCGCGGGCCAGGAGTCGGTACGCGATCTGGTCGATCCGTTGACGCTGGCCGGGGTCACGACGCATGTGATCGGCGGGGCCGATTACGCCGGCGAGCTCGACGCCAAGCGCGCGATCCGGCAGGGCACCGAGGTCGCCGCCGGCATCGACTGACGCTCGGTCTCGGCGCGAGAGGCGGCGGCTACCATTGCGACATGCCGGTACCGCCGCCCTCCGCCACCGCCCGTGCCGTCGTCACCGGGGCCTCGTCCGGGATCGGACGGGAACTCGCACGCGCGCTGGCCGCCCGGGGTCATTCGGTCATCCTCGTCGCCCGTCGGGGCGACCTTCTCGAGGAACTAGCCGGCGAACTCCGCACGGCACACGAGGTCTCGGTCGAGGTCCGCGCGGTCGACCTGTCGGACCCGACGAAGGTGGAAGTGCTCGCCGCCGAGTTCGCGGGCCGCGAGATCTCGATCCTCTGCAACAACGCGGGCATCGCGACCTTCGGGCCGGTCGCCGACCTCGACGCCGACTACGAACGCGCGCAGGTTCGGCTCAACGTCAACGCGGTCCACGACCTCACCCTGGCGGTGCTCCCGCACATGGTCAGGCGCGGCTCGGGCGGCATCCTGATGGTCGGGTCGGCCGCCGGAAACATGCCGATTCCCAACAACGCGACGTACGCGGCATCGAAAGCCTTCGTGAACAGCTTCAGCGAGTCCCTGCGCGGCGAGGTGTGCGGGCAGGGCGTGCACGTCACCCTGCTCGCGCCCGGCCCGGTGCGTACGCACACTCCCACCCCGGACGAGGCGTCCATCGTCGACAAGGTCGTCCCGGACTTCCTGTGGCACTCCTCGGCCAAGGTCGCCGAGATGAGCTTGGATGCCTTGGCGCACAACAAGATGCGCGTCGTGCCAGGCACCCTGTCCAAGGCGATGTCGGTGGCCGGCGGGTACACACCGCGCGGGGTGGTGGCCCCGATCGTCGGTGGGTTCTACCGCAAGTTCAGCGCGGAGTAGGAGTCGTCCGGGCGCCGTTCAGCGCCGCCGGCGACGCCCCGTGCCGAAGATCGCGCGACTGAATTCACGTCCGGCCGCGCTCGCCGCCGATCGCAGGAAACTCTGCATCGGCTTGCTCGTGAGCACCTCGGTCAGGAGCCCTGGCTCCTCCGGCATCGGCTCCGGGGCCGGCGTCGGCGGCACGGGTGCCGGTGCGTCGGCGGGCTCCCCCGGTGCGAGGGTGTTGGCGGCCAGGATCTCGTACGCCGACTCGCGGTCGATGGGCGTGCCGTACTTCGCGTACAACGGCCCGGCTTTCGCCGCCGAGGTGACAGCGTCGGCGCCGATCGCCTCCATCGCCGACCGGGGCGCTCGGACCACCGTCCACGCCACCGGGGTCGGCGCACCGCGCTCGGACAGCACGGTCACGACCGCCTCGCCCGTACCGAGAGAGGTCAGCACCTGCTCGAGGTCGTAGACCTCCGACACGGGGTAGGTCTTGACCGTCGTACGCAGCGCCTTCTGGTCGTCGGGGGTGAAGGCGCGCAGCGCGTGCTGGATCCGGGCACCCAGCTGGGACAACACTTCTTTCGGGATGTCCGTCGGCAGCTGGGAGCAGAAGAACACGCCGACGCCCTTCGACCGGATCAGTTTCACCGTCTGCACGACCTGGTCCACGAAGGCTTTCGACGCGTCGTCGAACAGCAGATGCGATTCGTCGAAGATGAAGACCAGCTTCGGTTTGTCGAGGTCGCCCACCTCCGGCAGGAACTCGAACAGATCGGCCAGAATCCACATGAGGAAGGTCGAGAAGAGCGCGGGGCGGGCCGCCTGGGTACCGAGCTCGAACAACGTGATGATGCCGCGTCCGTCGGGCGCCGTCCGGATGAGGTCGGCGGGATCGATCTCGGGTTCGCCGAAGAACGTGTCACCGCCGTCGGCCTCGAGATTCGACAGCGCCCGCAGGATCACGCCGGCGGTCTGCCGCGACACCCCGCCGATCCCCTTCAGTTCGGCCTTGCCCTCGTCGCTGGTGAGGAAGGCGATGACCGACCGCAGATCCTTCAGATCGAGAAGCGGCAAGGCCTTCTTGTCCGCCCAGTGGAAGATGAGGCCCAGCGTCGACTCCTGGGTGGCGTTGAGCCCCAACACCTTACTGAGCAGGATCGGCCCGAACGAGGTGATGGTCGCACGGATCGGTACCCCGATTCCCTCCGCACCCAGCGAGACGAACTCGACCGGGTGCGCTGCCGGTTGCCAGTCGTCGCCGGTCTGGTGGGAGCGTTCGGCGATCTTGTCGTTGCCCACGCCCGCTCGGCTGAGTCCGGACAGGTCGCCCTTGATGTCGGCCATGACGACAGGAACGCCGTTGCTCGACAGTTGCTCGGCGATGAGCTGCAGCGTCTTGGTCTTTCCCGTCCCGGTCGCGCCGGCAACGAGACCGTGCCGGTTCATCATCGACAGCGGGATTCGGACCTTCGCCGCGGGATCCACCTGCCCCGCCACCGAGACGGCGCCCAGTTCGAGTGCGGCGGTGCTGAACGCGTATCCGGCGGCGATGTGCTGCGCCGGACTGGAGGCTTCGGTCACGAGCACACGATAGACCTCGGGGGCCGATGTCCCGCGGATTCGCGCGCGAGGTTGGCTAAGGTTGTCGGGTGCAGGACAAACTGGTGTGGATCGACTGCGAGATGACCGGACTCCGACTCGAGTCGGACAAACTCATCGAGATCGCGGCCCTGGTGACCGACGGCGACCTCAACATCCTCGGCGACGGTGTCGATGTCGTGATCCACGCCGACGACGAGTCGCTGGCGTCGATGCCCGACGTGGTGACCAAGATGCATGCGGCCTCGGGTCTCACCGAGGAGGTGCGGGCGTCCACCGTCACCCTCGCCGAAGCCGAGAAGCTGGTGCTCGACTACATCCGCAAGCATGTGACCACCGCCGGCGCGGTCCCCCTCGCGGGCAACTCGATCGGTACCGACCGTGGATTCATCACGCGGGACATGCCCGAACTCGACGCCTACCTGCACTACCGCATGGTCGACGTCAGCTCGATCAAGGAATTGTGCCGGCGCTGGTACCCCAAGGTCTATTTCGGCCAGCCCGAGAAGGGGCTCGCGCACCGGGCCCTCGCGGACATCCGCGAGTCGATCCGGGAACTCCGCTACTACCGCGCCGCGGCGTTCGTGCCCGCCCCCGGCCCGGACACCGATGCCCTCGCCGAGATCGTCAAGGACCTCGGCCCCGCCTGAACACGCAGGTCGGGTAACCGATTGGAGTTCTGCGGCACCGACCCGCTAGAGTGTTGATGGCTCTGAGACCCGGCGCTGACGCCCAGGTTTCCGACGCCGATGGTGGATGTAGTTCAGTTGGTAGAGCACCAGGTTGTGATCCTGGCTGTCGCGGGTTCGAGTCCCGTCATCCACCCCGACGAAGCCCCGGTCTGCGATCCGCAGGCGGGGCTTTTTCGTGGCCGTGATGCAACACGCTGTGCATCAGAGCGATCCGGATGACACCACACGTGGGCCTGGTTCTAAGATTCCCGGCACCCGGTGGACCAGCGTCTGGGTGATGGCCGCCGTAGCTGCCGCACGGTATCCCCAACATCGACGTTCGACGCACGCACCCGCTGGGTTGCGCGCGTGGGAGAAGGTCTCAGCCGCTTATGAGGTCGCCGTACCCGCGACGCTCGAAACTTCGGACGAGGCGCTTCGACGGTTCATGGTTCGCGAGCCAGTCACTCAGAGCGTGGCGGCGTTCGCGCTCGTCGGCGCGTCCCAGGCCGAGGTCGGCGAGGAGCGCGTCCAGTGAGGCGGGAGGCTGCGGGGTTCGTCCGACAGGGGTGAACGCGGAATCGTCCCAGAGTCGTTCCTTGGACATCACGCTCACCTCACTTCCACGGTCACTTCGGTCAGTCCTTCTTCAGTGGCCTGTACACCCACAATGTACAGCGCGGACGCTCCAAGCAGGAGTTCTCGCTGATTCGCAAGCTCCGGGTGGCCCACCGGTGGCACCCACAGGGCTCGTGTTCCTCGTGTGGCTAGCACTCGCAGGAGCACCGGGGCGCTGCCGGGGTCCGTGAACCCCACGTGATCGGCTTCGTCGTCGTCGAACTCCCCAAGTTGTTCGCGCATCCGCATCTGTACGCGCTGGTAGAAGCGGTCCGTACCCTGCCAGCGTCTGACCGCTTCTAGCTCATCGCCGGTCAGATCGAACTCGAAGTCGTCGTTGAGCACCTGTTCGAGTTGGGCGGCGTCTTCGTGGGTGGGGCCGCCGAGCGGGGCGCCTCCGGAATGAGTAGAGGACGGCTCGCCCGGGGGCGGAAGGGTGGGCGGTGCGTCGTCGGCTGCGGTGTCGATCTGTGGATCGTAGTCCGCGCCGTCGCCCGGTGTGGGTTCCTCGACCGAGTTGTTCGTCAATCTCATTCGGCGTTTGTCTGCTCCCACAGGACCATGTCGTTGACGTCGTTCGCGCGCTACGTCTCATGTCCCGAATCTCTTTTCGCAGCGCTGTCGATATCCGGAATCGCCGTACGTCACCATGGTGTCGGACCGATCCGGTTCGGCATCATGGCCACATCAGTCGGCCGAGACTGGAGGAACGATGAAGTACGCATTGCTGCTCATGGGACATGTCAACGATCCGGCCTGTGGTGAGGACGGTGGCGCCAGCCCCGAAGAGTTCTTCGCCTTCGACGAGGAGATCACCAAAGCCGGTGTCGTCGTCAACTCCTTCGCGCTGGAGGACGAGCGCGCGGTGGTGCACACCGACGACAGCGGCGAGCGGGTGGTCGCGTCGTCCGGGCCGTTCGCGGAAGTCCGGGAGTTCGTCGGCGGGGTCTATGTCATCGACGTCGCCGATGTCGACGAGGCGATCGAGTGGGCCCGCCGCAGCCCCGGTTCGGCACCCGGCGGCCATGTCGAGATTCGGCCGCTCGCACCGTACTGAGCGATGACGAACAATTCACACCGTTCGGCGGCCACGGATTCCGCAGGGTCCGTAGCCCGCCGGGCGGTGTCGGCCGTCGATCGCGACGTCCGTTCTCGTGTACTCGCCACGCTCACGAAGAAGTTCGGCGATCTCGACCTCGCGGAGGACGCGTTGCAGGACGCGATCGCGCAGGCCCTGATCACCTGGTCGCGTACCGGAGTCCCGGATTCACCGGAGGCATGGCTGACGACGACGGCCAAACGCAAGGCGCTCGACGTGGTGCGGCGTGAATCCGTCCTGGCCGGGAAACTGGCCCGGCTGCACACCGAGACCGAACGTGCCTCCACCCCTGCGGAGTTCAGAGACCCGGCCGAGGCGCCGCCACCGGGGTTGCCCGACGAACGCCTCGGCATGTTCTTCGCCTGCACCCATCCCGTGCTACGCGCCGAGGACCGGATCGCGCTCACCCTCCGGTTCGTCGCCGGGCTGACCACCGCGGAGGTCGCGCATGCGCTGCTGATCCCGGTACCGACGACCCAGCAGCGAATCGTGCGCGCCAAGAAGCGAATTGGCGCGCTGGGTGTTCCGTTCGCGCCGCCGCGCGAGGGCGATCTCCCGCGTCGGCTCGGCGGGGTCCTGCGAGTCATCTACCTGCTGTTCTCCGAGGGGTTCGCGCGCTCGACCGGGGACGCGCACATCCGCGACGATCTCACCGGCGAGGCCGTCGCCCTCGCGCGCACCCTGCGCGCACTGCTCCCCAACGCCGAGACGACCGGACTGCTCGCCCTTCTGTTGCTCACTCAGTCCCGCCGGCCGGCTCGACTCGACTCCGACGGCCGACCGGTTCCGCTGGATGACCAGGACCGCCGGCTCTGGGACCGGGCGCTCGTCGCCGAGGGCCTCGCGCTCGCGGAACACGCTGCGGCACAAGCAGACGCCGGTCTGTACACGATCCAGGCGGCGATCGCGGCCGTGCACGCCGAGGCCGCCACCGCGGACGAGACCGACTGGACCCAGATCGCCGTCCTGTACCGACTACTCGAAGTGCACGATCCCGGACCCGTGGTGCGCGTCGGTCGCGCAGTCGCCGTCGGACGCGCGTACGGCCCGGCGCGCGGTATCGCGATGCTCGATCGATTGCAGTCGGACACACAACTCGACCGGTTCCGGCCCTTTCACATCGCCCGTGCCCTCACGCTGAGCGAACTGGGCGACGACCGCGGCGCGGCGACCGCGTACCGTCGCGCGCTCGAACTACCCGGCAACGGCGCCGAGGACGACTATCTCGCCGACGCACTGTCCGGGCTCTTCACCGGCCCGGTCCGAGACGACAGGAAGCTGGGCGAGGTGTGATCTCGTTGCAGAAGCCGTCGTCCAGTCGGACGAATAGGTGTCAACCTCACTACGCCGAACCCGCGATGTATCACACTGAGATCCCCGTCTAGGAGATCCCCGTGCGTAGAATTCTCGCCCTGCTCTGCGTTTTTGCCGGCGCTGCTCTCGGGTTGACGAACGCTGTGCCAGCGAACGCCAGCGTCAACGTGCTTTACACAATCGAGGCGGATGCCCCTCACGTGTCGATCGCGTATGCCCCTGGACAGTGGCAGGACTATGTGATTCCGTACTCGAACCTCGCCGGACGGTACTCACTGACACTCAACACCGGACCTGCGACCAGGCCGGCCGCAATGTACATCGCCGCAATCGGCTACGGGACGGTGCACTGCCGAATACGCGTCTCCGGTCAGGTCGTTGCTGTGGACAATTCACGGTCCGTCGTTGTCTGCCAGGCGTGACCTCCCGACCGCCAGACTTTAACTCGACCGGCAGACTTCGATCGAGGTCTGCCGGTCGAGTTGAAGTCCAGGGGTCGGGGGTCGACGGCGCCCGGGGACCTTCGTCCCCGAAAGTCCCCGAAGCCGGGCGCATGGGCATGCCTCGCAGTAACGTTCACCACATGCCTTCCTACTGGGTCATGCCTGCCGTTGCCCTGATCTCGTGCATCATCATCGGGATCGGGTTCATCATCGGGATCCCGGGCGGCGACGACAACGACTGAGTTCGACGTCCTGAACTGATCTCGACCACACGGCCGCGCCGTCAGGGTGTGTGCCGCGATGACACCGCACGTCTGCCGGTGTCGTCCGACGCCCGGAAGGACGGCACGTGGACCTCACGCGCAGACAGTTGATGGCCGGTGCCGCCGCGACCGCCGCCGCGGCCGGGCTCGGGTCCGGCCTGTCCGCCGCCCCGGCCGGCGCGTCGCCCCCGGGGTCGACGAGTTACCTCGTCGGCTGCGGCATCGGAGATGTCACGGGCGCGGTCGCCGGCCAGGGCATGATGGGGTATTCGAATCCAGAGCAGGTCGCGGCCGGGCTCCTGCAGCGTTGCTGGGCGCGGGCCTACATCATCGTCGATCCCGCCACCGGGCAGCGCGTCGTCTTCCTGACCGCCGACCTCGCGTGCCTGTTCCAGTCGCACCACATGGGCCTGATGGTCAAGCTGCGCAACCGATTCGGCTCCTTGTACACCGAATCGAACGTGAATCTGAATGCACAGCACACGCACGCCTCCTGCGGCGGCACGTCCTGGGACTACGCGTATTCGCTCGCCGCGTTCGGGTTCAAGAAGAACTCCTACGACGCCGAGATCGACGGCATGTTCGCCGCGATCGTTCGCGCGCACGAGAATCTCGCGCCCGGCAGCGTCACGATCGGCCGCGAGGAACTGCACGACGCCAGCCGGAATCGATCCCGGGTCGCCTTCGACGCGAACCCGTCGGCAGACAAGCGGCACTTCCCCGATGCGATCGACCCTCAGGTGACGGTGCTACGACTGCGGCAGCACGACGCCTCCGGCGGCCGGGATGTCGGTGCCATCACCTGGTTCCCGACACACGGCACGTCTCTCACCGACCGCAACGTCCTCATCGCCGGCGACAACAAGGGTTACGCGAGCCACCTGTGGGAGCGAACCCAGCCCGGGTTCGTGGCCGCGTTCCCACAGACCAACTCCGGCGACATGACGCCGAACCTCGCACTCGCGCAGTTCGATCCGCGCGGACCGACATCGGACAACAGACGCAACTGCGAACTCATCGGCGAGCGTCAGTACGTCGCCGGACGGCGAGGCTTCGAGGCGGCCCGCCCGATGACCCGGGGCGGCGTCGACTCCATCGTGCGGTACGTCGACATGTCGGCGGTCCGGATCTCCGGTACCTACACACCCGACGGCCGACCGGCGTCGACCACCCCCGCGATGATGGGTGCCGGCGCGGTCGCGACCAGCAGCGAGGACAACTACGAGCAACCGCTCCCCTTCCTCGTGGAGGGCATGACCAATCCCCTCGTCACCGCGCTCGGCGGAGACCGCGTCCCGCCGATCGCACCGTGGATGCGAGACATGCAGGCGCCCAAACTGATCGCGTTCCCGCTCGGTCTGCTGCCGCCCTCGGGCTGGATCCCGGCGGTGGTGCCGCTGCAGCTCATGCGCATCGGCGAACTCGTGCTCGTCGCCGTACCCGCCGAGGTCACCGTCGTCGCGGGTCTGCGGCTGCGTCGAGTGGTCGCCGACGAACTGCGGACCGACGTCGACAACGTCCTCGTGCAGGGGTTCGCGAACGCCTACACCCAGTACGTCACGACGCCCGAGGAATACGACCTGCAGCACTACGAAGGCGGCGAGACCCAATTCGGGCGGTACACCCTGTCCGCCTACCTGCAGGAGTTCGCCGCGCTCGCCGCGGCCATGTCGTCCGGACGCCGGATCGGCCGTGGTCCGGCGCCGGTCGACAAGTCCGGACCGCAACCCGACCTGGTGCCCCCGGTCCCCGCCGACCGTCCGATACCGGGCCGACGCTACGGCGACGTCCTGCGTGAACCCGACGCCACGTACCGCCCCGGTTCGATCGTGACCGTGCAGTTCGTCGGCGCGCATCCCAACAACGACTTCCGGCACGGCCGGACCTATCTCGAGGTGCAGCGGCGTACCGGCAGCGAGTGGACGACGGTCGCCGACGACAACGACTGGTCCACGGAGTTCCGGTGGGCGCGCCCGGCCGGCAGCACCGACACGTCGCGGATCACGATCACCTGGCGGTCGCCGACGGACGCGTCCGGGATGTACCGCATCCGCTACTTCGGGGACAGCCGCGATGCGAACGGGTCGACGAGGCCCGTCTCCGGGACGAGTCGCACGTTCCGCGTCGGGTCCCGCTGACGCACGGACGCCACCGACCGCGCTGCGGTTCGGTGGCGTCCGAAGGCGTGCTGAGCGTCAGGCGTTGTCGGCGTTGCCCTTGCGCCACACCGACCACGGGATGTTCCAGTCGCCGAGACCATCGGTGCCCGACAATGTTCCGCCCGTGGTGTTCTTCACGATGACCGGGTCGCCGCGGAGGGTGTTCTCCATGACCCAGAGAGCGTTCTCCGGACTCAGGTTCAGGCAGCCGTGACTCGTATTGGTGTTCCCCTGCGCCCACACCGACCATGGTGCGGAGTGGAAGAAGATGCCGCTGTAGGACATCCGGGTCGCGTAGTCGACCGGGGTGCGGTAACCGTTCGACGAATTGACCGGCACGCCGTAGGTCGACGAGTCCATGATGATGTGGTCGTGCTTGTCCGAGACCAGGTAGATGCCGTTGTCGGTCTCGTCGCCGGCCTTGCCCATCGACGTCGGCATGGTCCGGATGACCTTGCCGTCGCGTTCGAAGACGACCTGCTTGGTGTTGTCGTCGGCCGTGACGATCATCGAGCGTCCGACGGTGAAGTTGGTCCGCACGTTCTCCTGGCCGAAGAGTCCGTCACCCAGGTCGATGCCGTAGGTGTTGACCGCGACCCGCACCTTGGTGCCCGGCTTCCAGTACTCCGCCGGCCGCCACCGGACCTCGCTCGGGCTGATCCAGTAGAAGGCCCCTTCGACCGGAGGGTCGGTGGTGATCCGGATGGCGCGCTGCGCCGCACGACGATCCGCGATCGGCTCGTCGAACTTCACCGCGACCGGCTGTCCGATACCGACGGTCTCGCCGGGGCTCGGTGTCAGATACGCCTGCGTCAGGTTGTTGGGGCTGCTCGTGGTGAAGGTGACCTTCTTGGTGACCGCACCACCGATGCCCACCGCGTCGGTCTCCAGGGTGTAGGTGCGGTTGTAGCCGAGGGCCTCGTTGCTGACCCACACCGTGTCGTTGTCGGCGAGGGTGCCCTTGACGGGGGTGCCGTCGGACTTCTTGATCAGCACCCGGCTGATGGTGCCCTCACTGGTCTTCACCTTGATGGGCGCACCCGGCTGCACGCCGACGGCGTTGTCGTTCAGGGGACGTTCGGCCCACTCGGTGATCTCGAGACCCGGCTTGAGCAGATCGTCGAAGAGACTCGAACTGCTGACGTTGTCGGAGTACGACGCCTGCTGCGTGCACGACGTCACCAGCGCGACGATTGCCAACATCACACCGCTGATGATCAGCGGCATCCGCCGAGTACGACCGATCCCCATCTCACTCCCGCCTGTCGACGCCCCGACCCCGAACCGGTCGGTCACGCTGCCCCGCAACCTTGAGAACACTGCACACCCCGAATCCGAAACGGACATTCCGAACCCCGATGTCGCGGACCAGTGTACGAGAGATCGGACCGAACGCTTCGGCCGTCATCCATTCGAGCGGCGTGTTGCGCACCCGAAACGCCGAACGTTCATCTGCCGTTCATCGACCACCGGCCGCGGTCGAAACCGTCTGAGACGCCACAAGACGCCTCGCTCGATGCGAGGCGTCTTGAGTACTCTGTGCGCCATCAGGGACTCGAACCCCGAACCCGCTGATTAAGAGTCAGCTGCTCTGCCAATTGAGCTAATGGCGCTTGGCGGTGCGAGATGGAACCTTACAGGACCCCCGCGGCAGAAGTGAAATCGCCTGGTCGGAGTGGCTTCTGCCGTTCGACGGGCCCGTGCGGACGAGGTCGCGCCGCCGATTGCTGGATCAGCGGGTCATCGCGAGGCGACCTTGCGGACGACGACGAGCAGGACCAGGGCGCCGACCCCGGCGAGTGCGTACTTCACCGCAGGCGTCTGCAGTGTCGCGAGAGCCTTCGACTTGGCGTCGTCGGCGAGCCGCTGGGGGTTGGCGCGCTCGGCCAGCGCGTCGAGCGTGCTGGCGAGGTCCTCACGGGCCTTGGCGATGTCCTGCTCGATACGTTCGGTATCTCCGGCCACGTTGCATCCTTCCGGCGCTTCTCGTTGGTCTTCTCACTTCCCGGCCGCCGCACGACCTCTCGGCGCCGGGGACGAACCGCCAGATGGCAGCGACTCGATGCTACGACATCCCGGCATCCGGGCATGTCGCCATGCACTAGCCTGGCTCTCATGGCTGAGACCACCACCCGACTGTCCGTGGGCGACACGGCGCCGTCGTTCACGCTGCCCGACGCGAACGGCGACCCGGTCTCGTTGTCGGACTACGCCGGCCGCAAGGTCGTCGTCTACTTCTATCCCGCAGCGGCCACCCCGGGGTGCACCAAGCAGGCGTGCGATTTCCGCGACAACCTCGGCGAGCTGAACGAGGCCGGGATCGCGGTCCTCGGCATCTCCCCCGACAAGCCCGCGAAGCTGGCGAAGTTCGTCGAGGCCGAGGGCCTGACGTTCCCGTTGCTCAGCGACCCGGAGAAGAAGGTGCTCACCGAGTGGGGCGCATTCGGGGAGAAGAAGATGTACGGCAAGACCGTCACCGGCGTCATCCGGTCGACGTTCCTGGTCGACGCCGACGGCACGATCGAACTCGCGCAGTACAACGTCCGGGCCACCGGACACGTCGCCAAGCTGCGCCGCGACCTGTCCGTCTGAGCCGGCCCCGATGCCCGAGTCCGCCGAACCGCTGGTGCCGCGCAAGCGGCCCACTCAGGAACGCAGCAAGCGCAAGTTCCAGGCGATGCTCGAAGCAGCACGCGAGCTGTTGATCGACGTCGGGTTCGAATCGCTGACCTGTGAGGAGATCGCGACCCGGGCCGAGGTCCCCATCGGCACGCTCTATCAGTACTTCGCGAACAAGTACGTCATCGTGTGCGAGCTGGACCGCCAGGACACCGTCGACGTCCGCGAGGAACTCACGGCGTTTTCCTCGGAGGTGCCGTCCCTGGAGTGGCCCAGCCTGCTCGAGAAGTTCCTCGATCACCTGGCGGCCCTGTGGCGCACCGACCCGTCGCGGCGGGCGGTGTGGCTGGCCGTCCAGTCGACACCGGCGACCCGCGCCACGGCGTCGCTGAACGAACGGGTGCTCGCCGAACAGGTCGCGCGGATCATCGCGCCGCTCACGCCGTCGCAGCGCGAACGCCGCGAGATGATGTCCCAGGTGCTCGTCCACACGGCCTACTCGCTCCTGAGCTTCTCCGTACAGGACGGCCACGACCACGACGAGACCGTCGCCGAACTCAAGCGGATGCTCGCCGGCTATCTGCTGCTCGAGGAGTCGACGACGGTCTGAGAGCCGCGCGGGGCTACCTGCCCTCGAGGATGGCCACCGCCGCAGCGGTGTCCCCGTCGTGGGTCAGCGACACATGCACGGTCGTGTCGCGCAGATGCTCGCCGATCTCGCCCGACAGACGGATGGCCGGACGGCCCCACGTGTCGGTCACGACCTCGATGTCGCTGTGCCGGATCAGCGGCAACAGCGGCGACCGCGAGAAGCGGCTCACCGACCACGCCTTCACGACCGCCTCCTTGGCCGCCCAGCGGGCGGCCAGATGCCGGGCGTCGTCGCCGGTCCCGGCGGCCGAGTCCCGACGCTCGCCGACCGTGAACCGGTCGGCGAACGTCGTACCCGGCTGCCGGAGCTGCTCGCCGAACTCCGGGATCGACACGATGTCGATTCCCACACCGAGAACGCTCATCCCTTGGTAGTCGCTCGCGCCATTCGCCTCACCGGGTGTCACCGACCACCCGCCACCGGCTCACCGGCGACGTAGACGTCGGCGCCGTCCAGACGGGTCTGCGGATCGAGGAGCATGCCCGCCTCGGCGTCGTGCTCGTCGACCGACTCGTCGAAGCGACGGTTCGGCGGACGCTGGTAGGCAGGCTCGCCACCGCAGATCGACTGCAGGAAGCGCTGACTGCCCAGGCGGGTCCGCTCGTCGGCGCGCTGACGGTAGGCGTCGCGCTCCTCCGGGTTCAGCGAGGCGATGAACGCCTCCGGGTGCACCACCGCGATCAGTCCGGACACGTGACCGAAGCCGAGGCTGGTCAGCAGACCCGCCTTGAGCGGGAACCGCTCGCCGAGCTGGAGGGTCTCCCGCGGCCAGACCAGGTGCGGGTACTCGGCCATCTTGTCGTCGACACAGTCGAGGCTGCGGTTGGGCGGGATCACGCCGTCACGCAGGATCTGGCACAGACCGATGAGCTGGAAGGCCGCCGCGCCACCCTTGGCATGACCGGTCAGCGACTTCTGCGACACCACGAACAGCGGTGCGCCCTTGCCGCGGCCGATGGCCGCCGCGAGCCGCTCGTGCAGTTCGGACTCGTTCGGATCGTTCGCCTTGGTGGAGGTGTCGTGCTTGGACACGACCGCCACGTCGTCGGCGCTGACGCCGAGCGAACCGAGCGCACGTGCCAGCGGCGAGGACAGTGACCCGCGAGCCGCGCCCAGGGCACCGAGACCCGGAGCCGGGATCGAGGTGTGCACACCGTCGCCGAAGCTCTGCGCCCACGCGACCACACCGAGCACCGGCAGACCCATCTCGGCCGCGACATCGCCGCGGGCGAGCAGGATCGTGCCGCCGCCGGCCGACTCGACGAACCCGCCGCGTCGGCGATCGTTGGCACGCGAGAACCGGCGATCGTCGATGCCGCGCGCGGTCATCTTCGCCGAGTCGGCGGTCGCCGACATCGCGCCGAAGCCGACGATGCCCTCGATACCCAGGTCGTCGAAGCCGCCCGCCACCGCGAACAGCGCCTTGCCGAGGCGGATCTTGTCGACGCCCTCCTCGACCGACACAGCTGCGGTCGCACATGCCGCCACCGGGTGGATCATCGCGCCGTAGCTACCGACATACGACTGGACCACGTGTGCCGCAACGATGTTCGGCAGGGCCTCCTGCAGGATGTCGTTGGCGTTGGCCTCGCCCAGCAGGGTGTTGACGTACAGGTCGCGCATGGAGGTCATGCCGCCCATACCGGTGCCCTGCGTGTTGGCGACCAGACCGGGGTGCACCCAGCGCATCAGTTCGCTCGGCGTGAAGCCCGACGACAGGAAGGCGTCGACCGTGGCCACCAGGTTCCACAGGGCGACCCGGTCGATCGACTCGACCATGTCGGGGCTGACGCCCCAGCGGGTCGGGTCGAAACCGGTCGGGATCTGACCGCCCACGGTCCGGGTCAGCGCGAACTGGCGCGGAACGCGGATCTCGGTGCCCGCCAACCGGGTGACCTGCCAGTCGCCGTCGGCGTTCTGCGTGACCCGGGTCTTCTCCGGGTTGGCACTGGCGAATGCTCGCGCCTCGGCCTCGGAGTTGACCGTGAAGGTCAGGTCCTCGTCGACGAAGACCGAGGTCAGCAGCGGCGAGGTGTTGTCGACCATCGCCCCGTCGTCGGCGTAGCGGCGGATACCGCAGCGGGCGACGACCTCGTCGTGGTACCGCTCGGCGATCTCGCTCTCCGGCACCGGGTCTCCGGACGCGGTGTCGTACCAGCCCGGCTTCGGCGCCGAATCCCAGTGCACCAGTCCGGTGTTCCAGGCGAGCTCGAGAACGCCTGCGGCCGACAGCTTCTCGTCGACCTCCATCTCGAAGCGGGTGCGGGCCGAACCGAACGGGCCGAGCTCGCCGGCACCCACGATGACCACGAGGTCCTCGGGTCGGGCGTCGATCGAGGGCCACTGCGGACGCATCGCCTTCGGGGCGCGCGCCGGTGCCGGCAG
This sequence comes from Gordonia hongkongensis, assembly GCF_023078355.1. Lineage (NCBI taxonomy): Bacteria > Bacillati > Actinomycetota > Actinomycetes > Mycobacteriales > Gordoniaceae > Gordonia > Gordonia hongkongensis. The sequence continues at coordinate 2,156,733 of NZ_CP095552.1, read as the reverse complement.
CGCCGCGACGGTCGTCGCCGACTCCTCGTCGGTGTCCGCGGACTCCTCGGCGGCCGCCGCCGCGGTGGCCGCGAGCGCCTTGAGGTCGGTCGAGCTGTCCAGGCCGCCGGTGAAGTCGGCCAGGATCGGCGCACTCACCGCGGCCGACCGCTGCTCGGGGCTGCACAGGGTGAGCAGGTTCGCCGCCATCTCGTCGGTGCTCCAGGTGCGCACACCCGCCGCCTCGACCGCGTCGACCATCCCGTCGTTGTGACCCATCAGCCCGGTGCCGCGCACCCAGCCGATCAGTGCGTGGGCGAGCGTCGTCTTGGAACCCCAGGACTCCTCGGCCGACCAGCGCTGTACGAGTGCGTCGAGCGAGGCCTTGCTCTCGCCGTAGGCACCGTCGCCGCCGAACATGCCGCGGTTCGGCGAACCGGGCAACACGACGTGCACGCGGGCGGCGATGTCGTGATCGGAATGGACGTCGGCGAGACCGCCGATGAGCCGCTCCACCGACCAGAGGAGCACCTTCATCTCCAGCTCGGCGCGACCGCCGGCGTCGGTGAGATCACCGGCGACCCGCGGTGCGGCGAACGGGAACAGCAGCGTCGGCTTCATCGCAGGCTTCACCACTGCCGTTGTGCCACCGAGGTTCTCCGTCTGCTCCCCCGCGAGCCAGCCGACGAGGTCGTCGACATCGGCGTACGACGCCATGTTCGCGGGAGCGATCCACAGCGCGGCACCGGCCCGGGCGTTCTCGCGGTACAGCTTCTTGTAGAAGGCGAGACGGTCGGAGTTCAGGCGCGACGTCGTGGCGATCACGGTCGCGCCGCCGGCCAGCAACCCGGCGACCACGCCGGCGGCGATCGAACCCTTGCTGGCACCGGTCACCACGGCGATCTCGCGGCTGTAGGCACCCTTCTCGGGATTCTCCGCAGCGTGCGCGATCGCGCCGAAGATGCGGCCGTGCACGGCGTTTCCGTTCGCGAGGGCCTTGCCCTGCCACCAGGTGGCGTGGTCGGCGACGGTGTCACCGGCTCCGGCGAACCCGCCGACGATGGTGTCGAAGTCGGCGTCGAGGTCCTGCTCGTCGGTCAGCCAGAGTCGGACGAGATCCTCACGGGCGGTTGCCCACCGGTCGTCGATGAGGACGACCTTGGCCGCGTCGAAGGCCGGCGCCACCGTACGGGCCCAGTCCGACCCGAGTTCGGCGCTGACCAGCTCGGCGAGCTCGGCGTTCGGGTCGGCCGCGGCCTCGGCGAGATCGGCGACCTCGGCGAGTCCGAGCTTGTCCAGCAGGGTGTACGCGGCCGAGGCCAGCGCACCGGACCGGCCGGTGATCTGCTCGGTGAACTCTCCCAGCGCCGCGGCGTCGACCGTTGCGCCACCACCGGATTCGGCGGCCGGCTTGCCGACCGGGATGCCCTTGACCGCACCCACTGCAGACACCGCCTTGTCGATGAGGGCGTCGAGGGAATCGGTGTTCGTCAGCGGGCCGTCGAGCAGATTGCCCAGCGCCTCGCCGCGGACGGACGCGCCGTCCCTGGTGCCCAACGCCAGCGCGACGGTGGTGTGCAGACCCCACCCCGGACCCAGCTGCCAGACACCCGACACGCGGTCGGTGATGTAGTTCTGGCGCTTGCCCAGCGGGCCGAGCACCTTGCGGACCTGGTCGCTGACCGCATCGGTGAGCACCGCACCCAGCGGCCGGTAGCCACGGGCGAGGGTCTCCACGGTCGACGACAGCGCGGTCATGTCGGCTTCGGCGGCACCGTCGATGGCGCCGAGTCCGAGCTCGCCGCCGATGTCGAGGAGCAGCTGGTTACGACGCGACGACACACCGTCGCAGAGCGCCTCGATCGTGTCCGCGGACCCGATCTGGTCGACGCGCATCTTGGTCCACAGCGCGATCACGGACTTCACCGCATCCGACGGCGTGAACGCGATGTCGTCGGGACGCGGGCCGCCGGCGGGTGCCGCCGGTGCCGCCGGAGCAGCAGGCGCGGGCGCCGCCGCGGCGGCCGGAGCCGCGTCCGCCGCCGACGTCTCGGCCGCTGCGGGAACGTCGAGCTCGTCCTCGTCGGGCTCGTGCCCGGCGTCCTTGGCCAGGATCGTGTCGGTGTCGCGCTCGACGTTGAGCACCTCGGTGGTGGCCGCGGCGTAGTCGTCGAGCTTGAGGGTGTTGGTGGCCAGACCCGACAGCGTCGGGGCGCCCTTCAGACCGATCTCGACGAAGCGCTGGACTCCCAGCCCGTTCTCGGGACCGCTGAACAGCAGTTCCTGGGTCTCGATCCACCGCACCGGGCTGGCGAACTGCCAGGCGAGCAGCTCGATCAGGATCACCCGGGCCAGTTCGTTCGGGGTCGCCTCCCAGGCGTCCCAGTCGGCGAGGACCTCGTTCAGCGGATCCGACGGCACCAGCGCCGCGATCTCCTCGACGAAGTCGCGTCCGAGGTTGAACAGGCGCGGCACCAGGTTGGGGATGTAGCGGCCGATCAGGATGTCGATGTCGATGTCGGCGGGCAGCAGCTCGGCGAGCTTGCCGCGGAATTCCGGGACCCCGGCGCGCAGCACGCTCGAGTGGAACGGGACGTCGATGCCCGGGATCAGGATGAACGCGCGCTTGCCCCCGAACTCCGCACGCCGCCGGTCGATCTCGGCCTCGAGCAGTTCGAGACCGCGAACCGTGCCGGCGATCGCGTACTGCGAGCCGAGGAGGTTGAGGTTGACGACCTCCAGGAACTCGCCGCCCGCGGCGCCCACGCCGGACACGAAGTCGGTGACCTCGGCGTCGGCCAGACCGAACTGGCTCGGCCGGATGGCGGCCATCCGATAGTCACTGCGCCCCTGCTCATCTCGCGGGACGAGGTGATGCATGGCCTCGCCGCGCTGGAACACGACTTCGAGGACGGCCTCGAGCGGGAGGACGCCGGCACATGCGGCGAGCGCGTTGTACTCACCGACCGAGTGACCACACGTGATGGCACCCTCGACGAAGCCACCGGACTCCTTGAGCTCGGCGATCTGCGCGACACCGAGCGTCGCCATGGCGACCTGGGTGAACTGCGTCAGGTAGAGCACGCCGTCGGGGTGGTTGTAGGTGGTCCCGTTGGCGACGAGCGTCGTCGGGTTGTCGCGGACCACGGCGAGGATCGAGAAGCCCAGCGCCGCACGGGTGTGCTTGTCGGCACGATCCCAGATCTTGCGGGCGGCCTTCGACCGCGAGCGGGCGTCGAGTCCCATGCCCTTGCTCTGGATGCCCTGGCCGGGGAACGCGTAGACGGTCCGCGGCGCGGCGAGCAGACCGGTCGCGCTCATCACGAGGTTGTCGCCGACCTTGGCGCTGACCTCGACGACCTCGCGGCCGTTGTCGAGACCCACGCGGTCGACGCGCACCGAGATGCGGTCACCGAGCCGGACCATGCCGAGATAGCGTGCGGTCCAGCCGATCAGCGGACGGGGCGACGGCGTCGGATTCTTCGCGTCGGTCGCGGTGACGACCTGCTGCGCGGCGGCCGACAGCCACATCCCGTGCACGATCGGGTCGCCGAGACCGGCAAGCTTGGCCGCGGCGGCGTCGGTGTGGATGGGGTTGCGGTCACCGGACACGACGGCGAAGCCGTTCATCCGGTTCGGCGCGGTGATGGTGGCGGTCCGAATCAGCTTCCGTGTGGCCGACTGCTCAGCGGCCGGTGCGCCGCCGGCCCGGGCCGGGTCGGTGAGCTCGGCGGCTCCCAGACGCCCACGGATCGCGAACCGCTCCTCGAGCGTCGCGATCGGGCCGGCCGGTCCGGCGATCTCCACCGTGATCTCGACGACACGACCCACGTCGGCGTCCCGGACCGCGCCGGCCCGTGCGGTGACGGTCAGTTCGGCTGCGGTGGCGGGGATCGCCCCGGTCAACTCGATCGCGTGATCGAGGTGGACCAGGTCGAGCAGACCCTCGACGACCGGGTCACCGGAATCGGTGCGGGCGGCGCCGATGACGCTGAACACGCTCGGCCAGCACGCGCCGACCAGGGTGTCGGGCACGGCGAAACCGAACGGGTCGGTCGGGGTGGTCGGGCGCAGGTGCGGCGGCAGGGAGAACCCGGTCACCGCAGCGTGATCGGCGACCGAATCCGGCTGCCAGGAGACGGTCGTGACCGACACGCCGTCGGTCACCTCGGCCAGGCTGCCGCCGGCGGCCACGGTGAGGATCTCGCGCATCGCGGTCGACGCGTCGTCGAGGCCCACCAGCGGCGAACCACCGTCGCGCAGGCTCCCGCCGGCCAGCAGTGGGATACGCACGGAAGCGCCCGAGATGGTGACGACGAGGTCGAAACGGGTGGCGTCGGAGTCGGCGGAGACCTGCTCCAGGACGGCGCCGCTGACGGCGTGTTCGGCCCGCTCGGGTCCGACCACGGTCCAGGCGTCGCGATCGCCGAGCAGCGCGATCGGGCTCGCCACGATCCGGCCGGCCCAGCTGACGTCGTCGGACTCCAGCACCGAGGTCAGCACGCCGGCTTCCTCGGCCAGCCCGGCACGGTGCCGGGAGGCGACGGCGACCGGGCGCTCCCCGGCGGCCTGCAGATCGGACGCGACCCGGGCCTCGAACCGATCGAGCAGTTCACCCACGGGCTCGTCGACGCGGGTGATGCCCGCGACGGCGACCGGCCCCGGGATGACGCAGACGGCGTCGGCGCCGTAGCGCGGGTCGTGGGCCTGCCACAGGGAGTCACTGCGCCACCAGCGGCGCACGTCCTTGTCGATCACCGGCACGAAGTTGACGGGCTTGCCGGGGGTGCGGCACAGCTCCAGGAAGAACGCGACGTCCGCGGGATGCAGGATGTCGGTGTCGATCTCGGGGTACACGCTGCCGAGCGCGTCGATCGCGGCATACGCATCGGCGGCGGCGGTGACCTCGGCGAACATCGTCGGGATGGGCCCCGAGTCCTGCGGGTGCATGCGCGCCTCGGTGCGCTGCAGCATCTCCACGAAGCGCTGCTGCCAGGTGATGTCGGCCCACGGGACCTGCTCGCCGCGGGCGTCACCGACGGCCAGCGCGGCGTACCGGTCGAGCCACTCGCGGTAGGTCATGGTGGCGACGTCGCCGAAGTACGGCTTCGCGGTGTCGGCCATCGCGGCGATGATCTCGTCGCGGCGGGCGGCCACGGCGTCGGCGTCACCGGCGACCTCGTCGAGCAACCGGCCGCAGCGCGACGCGGTGTTGTCGACCTCGTGGATGTCGGCGCCGAGCTGCGAACGGCCGGAGGCCATTCCGGCGGTGGCGTGACCGGCACCGATCCACTCGTCGATGCCGGCGGTGTCGACGAGGAGCTGCTTGACCTCGGGGGTCGTCGTCGCTTCCTTGGCCGCCATGGCGGCGGTGCCGATGAGGATGCCGTCGAGCGGCATCGTCGGGTAGCCGTAGCCGGCCGACCAGCTGCCGGTGAGGTATTCACTGGCGCGCTCGGGTGTGCCGATGCCACCGCCGACGCAGATCACGACGTTCGGGCGGGCGCGGAGCTCGCCGTAGGTCGCGAGCAGTAGGTCGTCGAGGTCTTCCCACGAGTGGTGGCCACCGGCGCGGCCGCCCTCGATCTGCACGATGATCGGGTGATGCGGAACCTCGGCCGCGATGCGCACGACGGACCGGATCTGCTCCACGGTGCCGGGTTTGAAGGCGACGAACCGGAGTCCGGCCTCGACGAACTCGTCGACGAGCGCGACCGCGTCCTCGAGTTCGGGTATGCCCGCCGAGACGATGACGCCGTCGAGCGGGGCTCCCTGCGCGCGGGCCTTCTGCACGATGCGCTTGCCGCCGAGCTGCAGCTTCCACAGGTAGGGGTCGAGGAACAACGCGTTGAACTGCGCCTCGCGGCCCGGCTCGAGCAGATCGGTGAGCGTGGCGATGTTGCGCGCGAAGATCTCCTCGGTGACCTGGCCGCCACCGGCCAGCTCGGCCCAGTGTCCGGCGTTGGCCGCGGCGGCGACGATGGCCGGGTCGACGGTCGTCGGCGTCATGCCGGCGAGCAGCATCGGCGAACGTCCCGTGAGGCGGGTGAAGGAGGTCTCGACGACGGTACGGCCGTCGGGCAGCTCGACAAGGGTGGGCGCGAACTGCGACCACGGGGTCGCGACCTCGGGCACGCCGCCGGGGCTGAACAGGTTGCGCTGTCCGACGCGCAGGGCGGCGGGCACCAGGCCGACGCCCTGCCCGCGGACCAGTGATGCGGTGAGACGGGTCGCGATGTCCCCGGGACCGAAGTCCAGGACCCACTTGGCGCCGCCGGCGACGATCGAGTCGACCGAGGCGACCCAGTCGACGTGCCCGACGAGGATGTCGTGGGCGTGGCGGGTGGCGAGGTCACGGTCGATGCCGCAGCGGTCAGCCCACTGGCCGACCAGCTCGACAGCCTCGGCCATCGCCGGGTGGTGGAAGGCCACCGACACCTGCAGGTGGTCGAACTTCGGCGCGAACGGCGCCCCGCCGGTGAGCTTGCGCTTGCGCTCGTCGGCCTCGGTCGCGGCGACCCGCTCACAGAGGGCGGCGAACGCGGCGAGGTGCCGCGGCGCACCGGACAGCACTACCGCGGTGCGGCTGTTCTTGATGGCGACCACCGGGGCGGTCGTCAGATCGTTGTCGGACAGGCCGGCGCGGTACTGCGCCAGGATCTCGTCGACGCGAGCCGGGCTGACGTTGGTCAGTGCGAGCATCGGCGTGCCGGCGGTGGTGACGCCCAGCCCGCGGCGACGCGCGGTCAACGAACCGGCGGCGCCGATGAGGTGCGCGACGGCCAGCAGCAGGCCCTGACCGGACTCGGCGATCCGGCCGTCGGCGCCCACCGCATCGGTGGCCAGCGAGCCCTGGGAATGCCCGACCACGGCCTTCGGCGGGAGCACGGCGGTGTCCAGGCCCTGCTTGCGGAGTGCCTCCACGGCGGCGAGCTGGGTGAGCAGCACACCCGGACCCGAGAGGGTGAAATCGGCGAGAGTGGCCTCGGCGGGCACGTCTTCACCTGCGTCGTGCGCGTGCACCCAGGTGAGCGGGTGGAACCCGCACACCCGTGCCACGACGAGTTCGTCGGCAACCGGCTCGACGAGCCGTTCGGCGGAATCGACGATGGTGGCGACCCGGTGTTCCAGGTCGGCGTCGACGACCAGCTCGGTCAGCGTGGGCAGCCATGCGCCGCCCTGCCCGCCGAAGCTGATCGCGTAGGGCTCGCCCTGCGTGAGCCGCTCGATGAGCGTGGTGGTGGGCCGTTCTGCGTTGGCGGCGCCCTGCGAGCCGGAGCGGAACTGGTCGACGGTCACGGATACTCCTCTGTGGTGGTCGGTCTCAGAGTGTGGATTTGCGGAGTGCGTAGGTGCGGTGCAGTAGATGTCTGTGGTGTTGTGCGGTTGGTCTGCGACTCGCGGCGGCGCGAGAAACGCTGTCGGCAGCGGCCTTTCCGTGCGCTGACGTGATCGGTCTCGCCGCCGTCGCGCACGACCGGCCGCGGTGGCGACACCGCCGGGTCGAACTAGCTGGTACAACAAAGGAACACGCCTGCCGCACAACAACATTGGCGCGCACCGGTTTTGTCCGGAGCCGGCGTCGGCGTGAACGTGCCACCTATGATGACACACGAAAGTGAGGGAACCCTCATGTTTGTCGGTGACCTGTCGGTATACCGACCAGTAACCGCGTGGGTAACTTTCGGCACCGTGTCAACCACCATGGGAAGCGTCGGAAAACCGCCAGGCCAGGCAACATACCCAGGGGTACGCGTGCGCCCGAACTCTCGCTCGGTCAACCGTTATCAAACCGTTATGTGATGTGGGGCACCATTGCGCGTCGCGGTCCAGCCGTGCCGCAGGCCGAGTGCCATCGAGACACCCCACTAGAGTCGGCCGCATGAGCAGTTGCATCTTCTGCGCCATCATCGCGGGCACCTCCCCGGGTCGCATCGTCTACTCCGACGACGACGTCCTCGGGTTCCTCGACATCCGGCCCGTGACCCGCGGGCACACCCTCCTCGTGCCCCGGGTCCACTCCTCCGGGCTCGACGACCTCGACCCCACCCTCGGCGCCGCTCTCTTCCGCGCCGGCCAACGAGTCGCCACCGCGATGAAGACCGGACCGGTGTCCGCCGACGGGGTCAACCTGGCACTGAACGACGGCCGCGCGGCCTTCCAGACCGTCTTCCACACCCACCTGCACGTCGTCCCCAGACACGACGGGGACAAGCTGAGTTTCGCCAAGGGCTTCCTCGTCCGCCGCGACCCCGACCCCGACGAGACCGCCGCTGCGGTGCGCGCCGGGATCGAGTCCGTCGGATGACCTTCGGCGAGCCCGACCCGGACACCGGGGCCGAGACCCGGATTCCGGACGCGGTGGCCGACCTCGTGCGCCGCGCGGAGTGGATCACGGTGTTCAGCGGCGCGGGTATGTCGGCCGAGAGCGGCATCGCCACCTTCCGGGACGCCCAGACCGGTATGTGGGAGAAGTTCGATCCCGCCGAACTCGCCACCCCGGAAGCGTGGGCGCGCGACCCCGCACTGGTCTGGGGGTGGTACCGCTGGCGCGCCCGCGAAGTGCTTGCCGCGCAGCCCAATGCGGGCCACCGCGCGCTCGCCGAACTCGCCACGAGCCGCACCGTCATGATCGTGACGCAGAATGTCGACGATCTCCACGAGAGGGCCGGCAGCGACGTCGTCAGCCACCTGCACGGCAGCCTGTTCGCCCCGGTGTTCGGTCTGTGGGACCCCGTACGACGGCCCGGGCGCATTCCCCGATCCCGGCGACAACGGTACCGCGCCGGACGACCCGCGCGTCGACCCGCCCACGTGTCCGCGCTGCGGCGGGAGGGTGCGGCCCGGCATCGTGTGGTTCGGCGAAGCACTGCCCGAATCGGATTGGCAGCGAGCGGATCAGGCGTTCCGTGCGGCCGAGGTGGTGCTCGTCGTGGGCACCAGCGGGATCGTCTACCCGGCAGCCGCGCTACCCGAACGCGCGTGCGGGCATCCCGGTCATCGAGTTCAACCCGTCGCCGTCCGCGCTGTCCGACATCGTGACCCACAGTCTGCGGATGCCCGCCGCCGTCGGTCTGCCGGCGTTGCTCGCGTCACTCGGCTGACGAGGTGCGGCGTCACTCCCCCGCGGTGAGGTCGATCGGCTGCCATCTCCCGACGTCGTCCGTCGTCTGAACCGCGACGAGCGACCCCGGCTTGCACCCGCGCTCGTCGAGCACGGCGGCGACATGATCGAGCACGCGGTCGGGATCGAGTTCGAACTCCGACTCGCGCACGCGGACGAATTCCCAACCGCAACGGCGCAATTCACGCTCGCGCTCCAGATCCGACCGAGCCTGCTGCCCGGTCCCGGCGAACTCGTCGGCATCACACTCGACGGCCATGCGCGCATCGGCCCCCAACACGACCAGGTCGACGATCCGGTTGTTGACCGTGACCTTCGGGGTCACGTGATAGCCGAGCGCCGCGAGACGGTTGAACACGCGCTGTTCGAGGAGGTTGTCGAACGGGCTCACGCGTCGATCGTCGGGCACGTCGGACGGCATGGCCCCGATCGACGGACCCTCGTTGGCGGACACATAGGACAGCAGCGAGGCACGAAGGTCGTTGGGGCGCAACTCGTCGAGTCCGATCGAATGGAACAGCCACAACTGGTCCATGGCCCGGGTGGCCGCCACGTTGACCCGGCGTTGGGACTCCGCGCGGGTCAGCGCGGAGATCGCACCGGCGTCCGAGACGACCATCGACAGGAAGACCACGCGCCGCTCGTCTCCCTGGAAGTCCGGGGTGAGCCGACGCGGATACGACGCGAGCGCCAGGTCTCGGTGTCGATCGCGGCGCGCAGCGCCTTCTCGATCGTCTCCACCTGCTTGACGCCCTGCAACGCGATCACACCGAAGTCCAGATCGTCGTATGCCGGATCGGCCAGACACCCCCGGAGGGCGTCGACGATGGCGGCCGCCTCGGCCTCGTTGCTGATGCCGTTGCCGGTCCCGGTGGCCGTTCCGTCGACCGCGACCGTCCGCAATGGTTCGAGCCGGTCGGAACCGTACTGGCGCACCGGGATCAGCGGCGCGGACCCGTAGAACTGGCGCGACGAGAACTCGATGATCTCGGGCATGGACCGGAAGTGTTCCCGCAGTCCCACGACGTTGCCGAAACGGCTGCGCAACAACGAGAACAGGCTGGACCGCGGCGTCAACCCGTCGCGTAGGTATGTCGGGAGGTCGGGCAGCGTGGCATCGAGTTCGGCGAACGCGGAATCGAGGCTGGTGCCGCTGAGACCGACGGGCGCGCACTGCTTGTCGTCACCGACGACGATCACGCGCGGGGCCAGCCAGAGAAGGAACGCACTGGTGATGTCGGCCTGGGACGCCTCGTCGACTATGACGACGTCGAAGGAGTTGCGGCGCGGTGGGAGGGTCTCGGCCACCTGGCTGATCGACATGATCCAGGCGGGCACGGCGTTGCGCGCCTCGGCCATGGCCTCGCGCGCCGCGCGTCGGAAACGATTGGCGTGCTTGCCCGATCCCTTGCCCAGGTTGATCATGTGGTCGCGGTAGGACTGGACGGCCTGCAACTCGCCGGCCGTGGTGCGCGCCAGCACCTCGCGGACGGCGCGCGCAGAGGCGAGCCGGGTGGTGAGGGCCGCGATGTCGACCTCGACGGCGTCGAGGTCGGACTGCAGCCGGTCCTCGGCGAACGGATCGCTGCGTTCCTCCGCCCAGGTGTGGGCGAACCGCCACGCCCACGCCGCGCCCATGTCCCGGGCGCGTTCGGTCCAGATCGGGTCCTGCGCGCTCGCCCACATCGTCTTCGCGAGTTCGGGTGCCCGGCTGCGCAATCGGAGCCCGAGAAGCTCCAGGGCATTCTGCTCGTCGGCCTCGGCTGCGGCGGCCGCGAACGCGCGCCGCGCGTCTCGGATCGCGACCGGGTCGGCCGTGGCGAGTGCCGAGAGCAGCGCGTCACCCTCCGGCGACGGCCCCTGTTCGAGTTCGGTCGTCAGGCCGTACACGCGGTCGGCGAGTTCCTGTTCGGCGCGGACCGCGTCGTTGGCGGCCGCCACCGATCGCGCCTGATGGGCCACCTCGGCTGCCTCGGCGACGGTGCGTGGTCTCGGGCCGCCGGGGCTGATCGCCTCGAGTTCACGGACGAGATGCTCCCGGCCGGTGAGCAGCCTCGAGATCCACGCCAGTTGGTTGTCGAGGCGGACGAGGTGGTCGAGCTGCGCCGACCGCGACCCCGACGCGTCCACCGGGACGTGCAGGTCCGCCAGGATGCGATGCACCTGATGTACCGCGTCGATGACGGTGAGGTGATCGGCGACCCGGCGCAACGAGGCCTCGTCGCGAGGAGTCCGTCCGTCCACGGTGGCCCGCACCGGCGACTCCTCGACCGCGCGCTGCTCGGGCGAACGTCGCAACCGTCCCCGCCACTGACCGCCGTCTCGCAGGAGGTCGGCGGCGGCGTCGAACAACGCGGCGTCGCCGGGCCGCGCCCCGTCGACGACGACCGCGTGCGCGCCCAGGTCACGGTCCCGACGAGCGGCCTCGGCGATGACCGGTGACAGCGTCGTCACCCGCGACCAGAGGTGCGCGGCGCGTCCGGCGAGCAGCCGGTCCGCCATGTCGACGATCGGCTCCGGGTACGACGCCACCTCGCCGGAGGCGACGGCGAGTTCGTCGCAGATGTCCTTGATCCGGACCAACCGGTCACTGTCGACCCCGTCGAGCACGGACAGCAGCGTCCCGGCGCCGGCCATCGGCTCGCGGGGCCGCGCGGCGATCCGGGTGCAGATGGAGTCCATCTCCGCCGGCTCGGGCAGGTGGTGGTCGAGGTCGACGAACCGTTGCGCGAGACGCGATCCGGAGCCACCGGTGCTCGCGAGCAGGTCCGCCAGCCGGACGAACTCGGCCGAGTCCAGCGGGGGCACCGCGCCGTGGACCGGCCCGGGCAGCCAGTCGAACGCGGCGGCGTCTGCCCGCACCCGGCGGACGATCTCCGCCGGGGATCCCCGATAGTCCCCCGCGACCCATTCGTGGGCCTCGGTCTCTTCCGCACGCAGGTCCCAGAGTTCGCGGAGCAGCTGATCCCGTTGTCGCAGAGCGTGATCGCGGCGCGCGGCCAGGTCGGCGATCTCCGCGTCGGCGACCCCGGGCGTGAACGACGCCTTGCGTTCGGCGAGCTCGGTCACCGCATCGACGATGCCCTCGGAACTGTCCTGGGACACGTCGGCGATCGACACCGTGAGCGCCCGCAGAGCGGGCGGCAGCATGTCCCGGAGCACGTGGAGCGCATGGGCTTTCTCGCTGACGACCAGGACGCGCTGTCCTTTCGCCAGCAAGGCCGAGGTCACGTTGGCGATGGTGTGGGTCTTGCCGGTTCCGGGCGGACCCTCGACCACCACACCGGTGTCGGACCCGAGCCGGGCGAGCACATCGCGCTGTTCGGCATTGGACGGCAACGGGAACAGCGCATCGGCGACCAGGTCCGTTGGATCGAGGACGCCGGGGGCGCGGAGGGCGGCGAGACGGTCGGGCGCCTCGATCGGACGGACGAGCTGGGTCAGTGCGACCGGTACCTCCGACTCCTCGTCCCGCAGGTCGTCGATGATGGCGTCGTAGAACGCGAGGGAACTCTCCACCCCGCGACGGCGGAGGACCACCGCGGGCCGGCTCTCGACCGTCAACGACACACGCTCGGCGTCGACCTCGATCGCCTCGCGCCACTCGGCCATCAGCTCGGCGGTCTTCGGCGACAGCACCGAGGTCAGCGCCGACAGCTTGCCGCGGATCCCGACCGCGCCCGCGAGATCGAGACCGTCGAGAGCAGCGAGCAGATGGGTATCGCGAACCGCGGGAGACGAGCCCGCCCCGAGCGAGAACCGGATCGTGTCGTCCGCGTCGCGGTCGGCGACCAGAACCTGACTGAGGAGATGTTCGCGGACCAACGGGTCGGCGTCCGCGTCTGTTGCGTCCCGCACCGTGACCAGTGCGGACGCGATGACGAGTTCGAGTTCTTCGGGCTCCGCGCCGAGCGCGTCGACCAACGCGGCGAGTTCGGCGTGGACCGCGCCGGCCCGAGCGGCGTCGGGATCGTCCGGGCCGACCTCCACCACGACCTGGCCCGGCACCGCGTTCGACCGTACGGCGACGGCGGTGGACGGACCGACCCAGACATGGCCGGGGTGGTCGGAGATGTCGTGGACGTCACCGGAGCGAGACCGGACGAGATCGGCCAGAAACGTCATCAGTCGGGTGACCTGATCGCGCAACGTCTCGCGCGTGTCATCCTGCATACCGATGTGTTCCTCTCGTCGCCGGCGACTCCTACGCTACAAGACGCTGGTCAGAGGAACTCCGTGCCGCCGCGCGGGTCGGCCGGATTCCCGACACCGGGCCGGTCAGCCGACGGAACTCGAACGCAGCGCGCGGTATCCGCCGTCGACATAGCGCACGTTGGTGTATCCGCACTCGGCGATCTGTTCGGCGATCCGCGGGGCCTCCGAACGGACCGACACCACGGCGATCTCGGTGTCGCGGTCGCGGATCACCGGGAAGGTGCCCGACGGAGTCGGGGTGAACCGCTTCGGCACCTCGGTCGGGTCAACCACGAGGGCACCGGGCAGACTCCCCTGATGCCGGACCACCTGGGGCCGTGCGTCGACGACGACCGCGTTCCCCTCGCGGCTGTGATTCATTGCCTCGACTGCCGAAATCGAATTCACCACTGACACCGGTGACTCACCAATCCTGTTGCTCGAATTTGTCCGTGTTCATGCGTTCGCGACGGCCATCGGGTGACGGCCGTGGCGTGAATGACCCCCGTCGACCAGGTTACGGAACGATCTCGAATTGACAAGTTTTCTCACACAGCTCTCAGAAGGGCGCAGTCATGCGCTCCCTCTGCTAGACGAGCCGCAGCGGAACCGTCAGGGTCAGGAATGGCGACCGCGGCCCGCGACACGCGGGGACGGACGCTTACCCCAATTGTCGCCACGACGACCGTCCCGCCCGCCGCCGTGCCCGCCGGCTCCGCGCTTGGCGCCCCCGCGCGTGCGCGGTGCGCCCATGTCCTTGCGGATGTCGATCGGGTTCTTCCCGATCTTGGTATGCCGCAGCGACGAGAGGGTCTCGTTGTCGAGATCATCGGGAAGCTCGACGAGGCTGAAGTCGTCGCGGATGCTGATGTTGCCGAAGTCGGCACGGGTCAGGCCGCCCTCGTTGGCGATGGCACCGACGATCGCACCGGGCGACACCTTGTGCTTGCGGCCGACGGCGATGCGGTACGTCGCGAAGCTCGCGCCCGGGCGCCGCGGAGCACGCTCACGCTCGGGGCGCTTCTCCGACTGCGGCGGGTCCGGCGTCATCAGGAAACCGCCGTCTCGTGTCTCGAGCGCCAGCGCGGCCGCGATGTCGGCCATCGCGACGTCGTTGTCCCGCGCGTAGTTCTCGATCAGCCCGCGGAACAGATCCAGGTTGTCCGAGGACAGGTTCTGGGTGATCGAGTCGGCGAACTTCGCGACCCGCTGTGCGTTGACATCGTCCACGCTGGGCAGGCCGATCTCGGTCAGCGTCTGCCGCGTGGCGCGCTCGATCGCACGCAGCAGGTGGCGTTCGCGCGGCGAGACGAACAGCAGCGCGTTGCCCGAGCGGCCGGCGCGCCCGGTACGGCCGATGCGGTGCACGTAGGACTCGGTGTCGTGCGGGATGTCGTAGTTCACGACATGCGAGATGCGGTCGACGTCGAGCCCGCGGGCCGCGACATCGGTCGCGACGAGGATGTCGATCGAGCCGTTCTTCAGCTGGTTGATGGTCCGTTCCCGCTGCGCCTGCGCGAGGTCGCCGTTGATGGCGACCGCGGAGAACCCGCGCGAGCGCAGCTTCTCGGCGAGTTCTTCCGTCGCCTGCTTGGTGCGGACGAACACGATCATCGCGTCGAAGGTCTCGACCTCGAGGAAGCGTGTCAGCGCGTCCAGCTTGCGCTGGTGGGAAACCTGGAGATAGCGCTGCGTGATGTTCTGCGCGGTCGCGGTCTTGGACTTGACCGTGATCTCCTGCGGCGAGTTCAGGTACTTCTGCGCGAGGCGCCGGATGGCACTGGGCATGGTCGCCGAGAACAGCGCGACCTGCTTGGTGTCCGGGGTCTCGGCGAGGATGCGCTCGACGTCCTCGGCGAAGCCCATCGTCAGCATCTCGTCGGCTTCGTCGAGGACCAGGAACTCCAGACCGGAGATGTCGAGGGTCTTGCGATCGAGGTGGTCGATGACCCGACCGGGTGTGCCGACGATGACCTGCGCGCCGCGACGCAGACCCGCGAGTTGGACGCCGTAGGACTGCCCGCCGTAGATCGGCAGCACCTTCACCTCGGGCATGTGCGCCGAATACTTGCCGAAGGCCTCGGAGACCTGCAGTGCCAGCTCTCGCGTCGGCGCGAGGATCAGCGCCTGCGGGGTACGCGCGGAGGTGTCGAGGCGGGACAGGATCGGGATGGCGAACGCGGCGGTCTTGCCGGTACCGGTCTGCGCGAGGCCGACGACATCGCGTCCGTCCATGAGCGGCGGGATGGTCGCCGCCTGGATGGGCGACGGGGTTTCATAGCCGACGTCGGTGATGGCCGCGCGTACCCGCGGGTCGATCTCGAGGTCGTCGAACGAGCCGACCTGCGGGTCGGCGGGGGCGTCGTGCTCGCCGTGATTCGAGGTACTCATGCGGCGGAAGTCTCATTCATCGCCCTCAACTGTAATGGCCGTCCACCAGAAAGTCGGCATCACGCCCGGACGGGGTCGCATCAGCCCCCTGAGCAGGGCACGAGCCACGTTCGGTCACCGGTGTGATGCATCTAACGAATACTGGTACTGTCAGTGCCACTCATCCGGCCATCGGTCCCGGTCACACGCACACCGATGTCCGGAATGTCCATTTGTTCTCTCGTCTCAGGAGTGCCATGCAGCAGCAGTACGCCACCCCGTCCGATCTGACGATCGACGACAAGGCGACGACCGTCGACACGATCCTGCGCTACCGCGCGGAGCGCCCCACGATGCCGCTCTTCCGCAAGCGCTCGCACAACCAGTGGGTCAACGTCACCGCCAAGCACTTCACCGACGAGGTGGACGCGGTCGCGAAGGGTCTGATCGCCTCGGGTGTGCAGGCCGGCGACCGCGTCGCGATCCTGTCGTCGACGCGCTACGAGTGGACCGTGCTGGACTACGCGATCTGGCGCGCCGGGGCGTGCACCGTCGCGA
This sequence comes from Gordonia hongkongensis, assembly GCF_023078355.1. Classification (NCBI taxonomy): domain Bacteria; kingdom Bacillati; phylum Actinomycetota; class Actinomycetes; order Mycobacteriales; family Gordoniaceae; genus Gordonia; species Gordonia hongkongensis. The sequence continues at coordinate 2,140,508 of NZ_CP095552.1, read as the reverse complement.
TCTACGAGACGTCCGCCCCCGACCAGGTCCAGTGGATTCTCGAGGACTCCGGCGCCAAGCTCCTGTTCGTCGAGAACCATGAGCACTACACCCGCCATCTCCGGGTCATCGACGAGACGCCCACCCTCAAGGAGACCCTGGTCATCGACGACCACGCGCTCCCCACGGTCACCAAGCGCGGCGCGAAGACCGCCGACGCGGACCTCGACCAGCGTCAGGCGAATGCGTTGTCGTCGGATGCCGCCACGCTGATCTACACCTCGGGCACCACCGGACGGCCGAAGGGCGTCGTCCTGACGCACGCGAATTTCCTCGCCGAGACGGCCGCGACCCGCGACGCGGTCGGCGCCGGTATGCGGGAGGGCAAGTCGACGCTGCTCTTCCTGCCGCTGGCGCACATCTTCGCCCGCGTCGTCGCCGTCGGCTGCGTCGAGAACGGCGTGATCCTCGGCCACACCAACGACCTGACGAACCTCGTCGCGGACCTGGGCGTGTTCAAGCCGAACTACGTGCTGTCGGTGCCGCGCGTGTTCGAGAAGGTGTACAACTCGGCCAAGCAGAAGGCCTACGACGGCGGCAAGGGGTCGATCTTCGACAAGGCCACCGACACGGCGATTGAATACAGCAAGGCGACGGCGGCCGGCAAGGTCGGCCTCGGCCTGAAGCTCCGGCACGCCGTCTTCGACAAGCTCGTGTACGGAAAGCTGCGCGACGCCCTCGGGGGCCAGTGCGAGGGAGCGATCTCCGGTGGCGCTCCGCTCGGTGCGCGCCTCGGCCACTTCTTCCGCGGCGTCGGCATCCCGGTGTACGAGGGCTACGGACTGTCGGAGACCACGGCCGCGGTGACGGCCAACAACGAGGAGAACCAGAAGGTCGGTTCGGTCGGACGCCCGATCCCCGGCGTCACCGTCGCCATCGCCGACGACGGCGAGGTCCTGCTCAAGGGGCCGGTCGTGTTCGGTGGGTACTGGAAGAACCAGGCCGCCACCGACGACGCGATCCGCGACGGGTGGTTCCACACCGGCGACATCGGCACCCTCGACGACGGCTACCTCTTCATCACCGGCCGCAAGAAGGAACTGATCGTCACCGCGGGCGGCAAGAACGTCTCGCCGGCACAGCTCGAGGACACCATCCGGGCGCACCCGATGGTGAGCCAGTGCCTCGTCGTCGGCGACAACAAGCCTTTCATCGCCGCACTGATCACGATCGACCCCGAGGCCGTGCCCGGCTGGTTGGACCGTCACGGCCTGCCCGCCGACACCCCGATCTCGGACCTGGTCGAGAACGCCGACCTCAAGGCCGAGATCGACGCCGCGGTGAAAGAGGCGAACACCAAGGTCTCCAACGCCGAGGCGATCAAAAAGTTCTCGATCCTGGACACCGATTTCACCATCGACACCGGTGAGCTCACCCCGACGATGAAGCTCAAGCGCAACGTCATCCACGACGCGCACAAGGAAGCGATCGCCGACCTCTACACCTGAGCGGATCTCTCTTCACGACTCGCCGCGGCCCGGGATGCCCCCGGGCCGCGGCGCTGTCTATCGTGCAAGTCAATGAAACGAGACCTGGCCATCGATGCCACCCGCGGGGTGGCCATCTGGAGCATGATCACCGCGCACTTCGCGCATGAGTCCGTGCTGGCCACCCCGACCCACGCCTTCCCGTACGTCGACGGCATGTCCGCGTTCGTGATGCTCTCGGGCGTCGTGCTGGGTCTGGTCTATCAACGGTGGGTCGCTCGCCATGGGCTGGCCTTCGCCTACAAGCGTCTTGCCAAGCGGATCGTCGTCCTCTATCTGTGCCAGCTGGCGATCGCCCTCGTCGCGGTCGCGGCCGCCCTGGCCGGTCACCGATGGCTGACGCTCCTGCTGCCGGTCGACGGGTGGGGTGACGGCCTGCGCCTGGCGCTGACCATGGATTATCTGCCCAGCGGCGGCAACATCCTGCTGCTGTACATGGTGTTGCTCATCTCCGCGTTCGGGCTGTTCCCCCTCCTGCGTCAGGGCTGGTGGCGCTGGGTGCTCGCCGGTTCGATCGCCCTGTACCTGATCTCGCTGGTCCACTCCCCCGACTGGTTCTATCTGAGCGCCTACCAGGCGGCACCGCACATCCAGAACGTCGCCGGCTGGCAGATCATGTTCGTCCCGGCACTGGTGATCGGCTGGAACTGGTCGCAGTGGCGTGTGTCGGAGTTCGTCGACCGCTGGATCATCGCGATCGTCGCCGTCGCGCTCGCGGTGGCACTGTTCTTCCACTTCGGCATCGACTACGGGCCGTGGGCCCATCTCGAACCGGCGGTCGCCGACAAACTCGACTTCCGCCCGGCCCGCGCGATCGGCGCCTACCTGGCCATCCCGGCCGTCTACGGGATCTTCCGACTGCTGCTCAGGCGGTGGCATCACGACTGGCTGCGTCCACTCGTCATGACCGGCACCCGCAGTCTCGACTCCTACGTCATCCAGGCGATCGCCCTCGTCGTGGTGCCGATCCACATCGCACACCGCCCCTGGAACACCGTCACGATGGACGCCGTCGCGCTACTGGTGTTCGCTGCCTGCTGGGGGTGGGCCGAGTTCCGGTACTTCGCGCACGTCGACAAACTGCACAAACTGCCGCTGCGGATGGTCCGGCTCGTGCGTCCGCATCGACCCGACATCGTCCCCGGCCCCGAGCCCGGCGTCCCCACCCCGGAGAGCTCGGACGCCCCCGGGAACCCCGACCTGTCGTCGATGATTTGCGCGGCGTCGACCGGACCGGGACAGCCGGAGACGGGCCAGAACGAGACGGGCCGATCGGGGCCGGAACCCGACCGGCCGGGACATGCGCGACCGAGCCGATGGGAGTTCATCCGTGACGGGTGAGATGACACGCAGCGTGCACGCCGGCAACGACTCGTCGGGCCCGTCGGTGCGGACGCCCATCACGATGGCGAACTCGTATCACCTCCCGCCCGAACCCGAGGCGATGAGCTGGTCGGGAACCGAGCAACTGTTCTACACACGCAACACCGGCGCCAATCAGGTTGCGCTGCAGGACAAGCTGGCCGCACTGGAAGAGGCCGAAGACGCCGTCGTCCTGGCCTCGGGCGTGGCCGCGCTGCATGCGGTGTTCTTCACGTTCCTGTCCGCAGGCGACCACGTGGTGGTGTCCGACACCACCTACGAGGCCACCTGGAAGCTCTGGTCGGAACTGCTGCCGACGAAGTACGGGATCGAGGCGACCTTCGTCGATGTCGGCGATCTCGACGCAACCCGTGCCGCCCTGCGCCCCAGCACCCGCATGTTGATCGCCGAGACGATCGCCAATCCGACGACGAAGGTCGCCGACATCGGCGCGCTGGCGCAGATCGCCGCCGACGCCGACGCCCTGCTGCTCGTCGACGCCACCTTCACGCCGCCGACTCTGTACCGTCCGCTCGCCGACGGCGCGGACCTCGTCGTCCATTCGCTGACCAAGTACATCAACGGGCACGGCGACGCCATGGGCGGTGCAGTGCTCGGCCGGTCGGAGCTGATGTCGCAGATCCGGGAACAGGCGATGGTCGACGTCGGCGGGGTCATCTCGCCGTTCAACGCATGGCTGATCGCCCGCGGCGCGATCACCCTGCCGCTCCGGTTCGCCCAGCATCAACGCAATGCCGAGCGGGTCGCGGCCTTCCTCGACGACGACCCGCGCATCACCTACGTGCGGTACCCGGGTCTGGCGTCGCATCCCGAACACGACCTCGCGGCACGACAGTTCGGCGGCCGCGGCTTCGGGGCCATGATCGCGTTCGCGGTGCGCGGCGATCCGGCCACCCAGAACCGATTCGTCGCGGCGCTGACGACGATCACCTCGGCGGTGTCGTTGGGACACGACGAGTCACTCATCGTCCATGTCGGCACCGACGGCCCACGGGTCGCGGCCTACCCCGAACCGTTCCGCGAGTGGGGACATCTGCGGTTCTCCGTCGGGCTGGAAGACGCCGACGATCTCATCGCGGATCTCGCCGCGGCGCTGGACGCGACCTTCCCGGCCTGAGTCACGTCGCCTCGTACAGAATCCCCCGGCCGATCGCCTCGCGCACCACGGGCAGCGCCGCCTCGGCGAGTGCGTCGGCGTCGACGCCGTGGAAGTCGGCGAGGAGTTCGAGCAGTACGCCCAGCGGGACCTGCCCCCGACTGCCGGCAAGCAGTGCGCGTGAGACCTCGTCGACGCCGAGAACGGCGCCGGGCCCCCGGGTCGGCGGACGGCGGCCGACACCTGTTGCCAGCCCTCGTCCCCGGGGAGCGAGTGCTCCTCGAGCATGACCGGGGCCACCGACAGCCGCCGAGCGAGCAGCTGTTCGTCCGAGGTCTCCCGCAGGTAGCGCCGTCGGGCGAGGAACGCCTGGGCCTCGGGCCCGGTCACCTCTTCACCGGCGCCGGTGATCTCCTCGATCACAACGTCGGGCTCGCGGTGCTCACCGTCGAGCGGGGCGCGGGCGGTGATCGAGCCCATCCCGATGGCGACGATGCCGTTGGCCTCGAACCATTCGAGCCACTCCGCACCTCGCCGCGCGGCGGTCGCCTCGTCCTCACCGGCATCGGACAACCACAGCGACACATAGCTGATGGGGTCGGCGACCTCCCGCTGGACGACCCAGGCGTCGAGTCCGGTGCCGGCGAGCCAGGAGCGGACCCGTTCCGGCCAGTCCTCGCCCTCGCGGATGACCCAGTTGGCCAGGATCTGGGCGGTGCCACCAGGATTCAGATGGGCAGGCAACTCGCGGACGAGTTGCTCGCACAACCCGTCTCCGACGACGCCCGAGTCGCGGTAGATGTAGTCCCGCCCGCCCGCGCCGACGACGAACGGAGGGTTGGACACGATGAGGTCGAACCGCTCCCCCGCGACGGGTTCGAACATGCTCCCCGCCCGCAGATCCCACGACATCCCGTTGAGGCGGGCCGTCGCGGCGGCCAGCGCCAGCGCCCGGTCGTTCGTGTCGGTGGCCACGATCTGCTCGCAGTGCGCGTCGAGATGCAGCGCCTGGATGCCACATCCGGTTCCGATGTCGAGAGCGCGGCGGACGGGTTCGCGGATGACGGCCCGGGCCAGCGAGATCGACGCGCCGCCGATCCCCAGGACGTGGTCGTGGGCAACGGGTCCGGGTCGCATCGCGGCATCCTGGTCGGCGATCACGAGGTAGTCGCGGGTGTCGTCGGCGTGCGGACGGATGTCAAGGCGGGCCCGCAGAAGCGATTCATCGACCCGGGCCAGCACGCCCTGCGTGACCAGTGCGTCCGTGCCCGTCGTCGGAAACGCCTCCGCGACAGTGGCTTCGGGTTCGTCCGAGCCCAGCAGGAACAGTCGGATGAGGGTCGCCAGCCGGCGGTGCTCGCCGGCAACATCACGCGTCGCGGCGAGGGCCGGCCACCAGGTGCCGCGGACGAGGGCATCGTGAGCGCCTTCGCCGAGCAGTTCGGTGACACCGTCGTTCGTGTATCCCGCCGACCGCAGATCGGCACCGAGGGCCGCCACGGCGGCGGGCTCGGACAGAGGATGACGATCCGCGCGGTCGGCGAGTGGCTGGGGTCGTCCCTGGTCCGCGGTCACGGTCCCCAAGGCTACCGACGACCGGCGCGCCCGCGGCTCGACGGGTTCAGCACGACGCGAGGACCCGACTCATGGCGTCGCGTTCGGCAGGCGTCACCCACAGCCCGTAGGACTTCTTGACCTCGATCTGCCGGCTCACGTAGGTGCACCGGTAGGACTTGTTCGGGGGAAGCCAGGTCGCCGCGTCGCCGTCGCTCTTCTGTTGGTTCACGGCTCCCGACACGGCCTGGAGGTTTCGCGGGTCGTTCGCGAACTCGATGCGCTTGACCGCGGTCCACCCGGCCGCGCCCTTCTGCCAGGCGTCCGACAACGCGACGACGTGGTCGATCTGGACCAGCGCCGAGGTGTCCTCGCCTCGGGTGAACGGCATCGTCGTACCTGTGTACGGATCCGCCAGTGTGCCGGCGAGCACCCGGCACCCGTCGGCGTGGAAGGTGATGCCGGTGAGGTCTCGCCGCAGGATGTCCTCCCGGGTCCGGCAACCGTTGCGGCCGTAGTGCACGTCGACCGCGTCGTCCCATGCCCTCCCGAATCGCGACCGTTCATATCCGGTCTTGGGTGCGCGACCCTTGACCTGCAGCGACGCGAGATCGGCCTGTTCCCGGCCGACCGCCGGTGGCGGCGTATCCGGCGACGCACCAGCCGGCGGTGACGATGGCCCCGTCGTCGAGGGCATGGGCTGGGTGCGCTCGGATGAGGGGCGCTCGAGGCCCGGACCGGGTTCGACGTCGACGCACGACACGAGCACCACGGCGACCGGCACCGCGGCAAGTACTCCCGACAACCGTGCCGCTCGACGTCTCACCCCGGAATCGTTGCACGGCGCACCGACATCCCCGTTCGCCGACCCGGTGCGGGGGTTCTCGCCGCGCACCTTGAGCTTCGTTCGACTAACTTTCCCTTCGCGGACTGCTGTGGTCACGCACGACGCCGCGGCGGCGCACGGTCGCCGGCGGTGTCGCCGGGTCATCAGACGACTATTCGGGTAGTGGGTGCATGAGTTCAGGTCGGGGCAATGCGGCGCGGGGTGTACCGCCATGGGTTCTGCGGATGTTCGCCGTGTTCACTCTGGCGATGTCGTTGCCCACTCTTGCCGGCGGGTCGGGCACCGCCGCGGTGCTCGGCAGCCCGGCACCCTTCTCCGCGTCACCCCTGCGTGCGACGCCGGTCCACGAACTGACACCGACCGTCGACCCGGAGACCGAGACCTACCCCGAGCGACTCGAGCGCATCGAGACCATGAGCCGCCCGCTGCTGCCCACGCCGAAGTCAATTGAGGGCCCCGAGACACGCTGCGCAAGCGGCGATTTCACGACCCTCGCAGTGGTGTACGACTCTGTCTTCGACGCGGTGTACGAGGTCCTGCCGCCGTCTCTGCGTGCCGCGGCGAGGCAGAGCCGGGTCGCGGCGCACCGCGACATGCGCCGTCTGCACGTGTCGACCCTCGCCGTCACCGAGCACCCCCTCACCCTCGGCGCCGACGACGACGATCCCGCACTCGACTACCGCGACCCGATCTCGCAGCTCCTCGTGTCGAACCTGCTGAAGATCCGCGACGGCCGGCACACCGAGGCCATCCCCCTCGGGAACATCACCGTCATCCAGGCCGTGGAGACGGTGTGGCTGTACCTGTTCACCACGGTCCTGATCCCCGCGCGCGTCCTCGCCGGTTCGACCCCCGACCTCGTTAGCCCCTTCGCCGGCACGGACGCCGACTTCCTGGCCCCGTTCGTCACCTACAACTGGCTCATCTCGGCCTTCGTCTTCTCGTCGGAGTTCGCGGTGAAGGCCCTGCTGCGCGCCACCGCGAAAACGGTCCTCGAGCAGTGCCTCGCACGCGTCACCGATGAACAGCGCGCCCTGGCCGGACGCGCGAGCGACACCGTGCATTTCGACATCCCGATCCCGCCGATGGTGGCCGATATCGCCGACCACCTCGCCCTGGCGGATGTCGAGACGTGTACGCCGATCGGGTCGCTCACACTCGGCCGGCTGGTGCGGTATGTGTCTGCGCAGGCGCAGGAGAACAATCCCGCCGACGCACCCCGCATCCGGGCCGAGACCACCAGAATTCTCGGCGCCATGCGCGGAATCCGCATTCATCACAACCTCATTCCGCTCGATCCCGCGGAGGACCGCTCGGTCGGCGAGTTGGCGGCGTCGTTGTTCGGTTCGCTGATCCCGATCTTCGGCGGGGCGCCGCTCGACATCCTTCTCGGCATCGGGCACAACATCGGCCACGGGGCGGACCCATGGGAGACCGTGTCCCTGGACGAGCTCACGGTCAGCAAACCGATCACCGCGGCGCATTATGCGTACAAGTTGGCGCTGCATTTGATCCGGGAAGTAGGCAATGTCATCGAGCCGTCGATCGTCGGTGACAGCCCGCTACGACCCACCAGACTGCTCGTCACGGCCCTGGGCCTGCCGATGACCTACGGACTGGTGACCGCGCACCACGTAATCCGGTCGATGTGCCTACGCGTCGACGACACGACGGGCAGCGGACTCGGCGCGGAGGCCAATCGGCGGACGACAACCGACTCGACTCCCCGCATCAAGCCGACGCGAAAGCCGGAAGCCTCCCGGTCATCGGCGTCGAGAACATCGGAACCGTCACGTCCGGAAGAATCCATTCGCCATCCCGAACCGCCCCGATTCGCCATTCCCGGCCGCAATTGACTCCGTGTTGCGCATTCGGTAATCGCGATGTCGGACGATTCGCCGAGAATCCCGACACCGGGAAAGCGCAGGTTCATGCTTCCCGCGCGTCTATCGACTACCGTTGGGGGCGTGTCGAAAATTCAGACGGTGACCTTTGTCGACGACCTGGACGGTCGCGAACTCGATCCCCAAGACGCACAGACCGTTTCGTGGTCGTGGCTCGGCGTCGACTACGAGCTCGACGTGTCCGCGGCCAATCTCGACAAGATCGAGCAGGGCAAGGTGACAGTCGCGAAACTACTCAAGGCATCGACCCGGGTCGGCGGCCGACGACGGTCGCCATCAGCACGGACGAAGACCAATTCCGCCGGGAGTGGTGCGTCGGTGAATGCCTCGATTCGAGACTGGGCAGCGGAGAACGGATATGAGGTGTCCGCACGCGGCCGCATTCCGAACGACATCGTCGAGGCCTACAACTCCGCACACTGATATAGCCCACCGTATTGTCACATTGATCGCCAGAGCCCGATTCTTCGGACTCTGGCGATTGTTCTTCCGCGGGGCTGATTGTTGATCCCCCGCCGATTACGTTCTGCCCTAAGGAGTTCCGCCGGCAGGGCGGAAAAACCCTGCGGCGGCGTCGAATCGAGATGCCGCGCGGATTCCGCCACCGATCAGCACCTTCCCCGTCTTCATCCTGTCAATGGACATCTTTGATAAACTGATGTCCACGCATGGTGTGCCACCGACGTGCAACGCAGTCACCGTCGGAGGCCACCCGAGGGGACAGGACAACCGGATGAGCACAACGGAGAACGAGTCGGTCGACGCCGACCACGCTGACGGCGAGGCCCCAGGGGAGGTCTCCGTGGCGGCCCGGGTCAGGGTCACGCTCGACGACGGTTCGACAAGGGAGGGCGAGGTCGTCGACGACTTCGCGGACCTGGCCGGCGACACCACCGTCGAGACCCGTATCGACGACGAGCACACCGCACGACTACGCCGCTGGGCGATCTCGACCGACGATCACCAGATCGTCTTCGCCGACGACGACGCGGTCGAGGTCATCTCGGCCGAGCTGTGACTCAGAGCGGCGCGAGCCCGATCATTCGACGGTCCGACGAGAAGATCCACCCGTCGCCGTAGGGCTCGAGTGCTTTGCCGGTGACTAACGCATCCGCGTCGAAATCGATGGCGAGGAACGGTGCTGTCCACGCGACCTCGCCGGTGGTCACGTCGACAGCCGTGAGGGTGACGCCATCGCTGCCGGCCAACAGACGGTCGCGATAGCCGTCTGGGTTCACAATGGGCCGCCTAATGCACAGCGGTGCAGTACCGAAGCCCACACCCTGCTTATAGCGCTCATGAAGCCCCCGAGCCAACGCCCGCTCGCGCGACCTACACGAGCCATGAGCCCTCGCCGCATGGACTCTCAACCACCCTCGCACCCGAACACGCCATCACGACCCACGGGTTCCGGCTTATCATCAACGCCCCGGCCTGGTCGCCAACCACCATGAACATGTTTCTTCACTGACCTACTCGCCGCCCGCGCGATCGTATGCGAAGACGGTGACGATGCAGGGTCGCCTTCTCCGCACGGATCTACCGCCCGGTATAGGGGGTTCGCAGACTCCCGCTGCAGGTCAGCACGTGACAACAGTTCGGATTGGTCCAGCCTCGCGTGAACTCGTACCCAAACGGGCAGCGAGAACCATACGGCCAACTGATACAGCCGACGTCGGCGTAGGTGAACCTTGCCGGCCCGTGAAACTCTAAAAAGACTGAGTATTGCTAGTGGGAGACCGAATAGCAGAAAACCGACAAATGCGCCAGAGGAGATCCCGCGCTCTACGGCTGCGACCATGGTAGTCGGCAGGGCTACGCTACCCCAAAGAATCCAGGCTGCGAATGGCTGCAACACAAAATGCAGCTTCATTCTCTTCGTGTTGAATGATGACCAGGATGTAAGAGCGCAGAATCCGATCACAAACAGAAAGAATGTGACGACGGTGGGTACGAGTATCGCCGTTTGCCAGAGGTAACTCCCGGCCATCGCCTGATCCCGAAGCACCCTCACGACTGAGACATACAGTACAACGCCCACCCATAACGGGGCACTCACCGCTGCGGTCCTAACGAAGAGGGCGCCGACAAGGGAATGCCGCTGGCCGTTCGAGACACTTGGCACTCCCTTGTCTCGCAGGACTGTCCGCCACTTGTGCAGTCGGTCGAGTCGCTGCTCTAGTACTTTCTGGCGGCGGTAGCGACTCGCCGAGCTGAAGTCATCGAGCAGGATGCTGCTCATCAAGAAGATAGCGATCGTCCCAAAAGTCGCCAGCACCATCGCGCCGACGTCTGACTTGACATGCACACCAAGCCAACCGACTGTCATTACTACAACGCACGCGCATGCTAACGCCGATGTCATCGCATCCATACACTGTCGCCATAGGGCCATTGCGGCTTGCTCAATGTAGGATTCGCTCCCCTTGTTTCGCATCGACAGTGTGATGCTTATCGACACCGAAGCAGCCAGCGCGATACCGATCCAGTTTCGCGCGGTCTCAGGTGTTACGAGGCCATCTAAGTGTGGTCGGATGTCAGGAACCCACTGATACGGCTCAAACATCTGAGCGTCCGTCTGCCCCGGGTGTCCCAAAAGCCAGACCAAATAGCCTGCGCCGTAGGTGACTACGAAGGCTCCGATCACGTCCCCGATTACGCGAGAGCGAAATCGATCGCGGACGTGGCGCCTGGCTTCCGCTGACAGTCTTCGGGCCTCGAGACGGGCTTCATCGGCGCAAGGCTTTTTTCTTCGTTCTAGACGCGGTCGTAGGAATCCAAAACGCAGACAAAGTAGAGCGATCATCGTCAATAGCAGACGTTGCGCTCTTGTTCGAGTCATTCTGTACCGCTCTTCCCGTCGAGTGCGGCTTGCATCCTAAAAGCGACGCAGAAACCGCAAAGGTAAGTTGCAACTGATTGGAAAGGTGACCATATCGAAGACCCCTGACATTCATGGAGTGATCTGGCGCCGCCAGTCGAAGGCGCTAGCCGGCCGCCGAGTCCGCGTCCATTGAGAACGGGTCATGGCATCGAAAGCGGAACTCCGCGAGATGCATGCAGCGGCCACGGCGCTCCAAGGGTTCGCGACCGTCCGCCCAAGATGATCGAAGAACGGGCGACGAGCATGTTGAGCGCAATCTCGATATGCACGCCGGTCGACTGAATTCGACGACGTCATCGGCGCTGCACTCGACGACACAATTCCGTCTGTTGAGGTCGATCCAGTCCCGACAACAGACCTTGCCGGCGCCGTTCCCAGATCGGAGTTTCTTCTCTGTGCGACGGTTCGCTACCGCCAAACTATGTCCAACATCCAGACCGTCGCAGTCATTGACAATCTAGATGGGCGGAATCTGAGATGCCCAGCGGGCGTCACTGCCAACCGTTGCCGCAAGTGTTTCCGTTCTGAGAAGGCTTGAAATGTTGGCATGCCGGATGCCGACGGGTGCTCGGCGCGTCGGTAGTTCTGCTGCGCCGAGTGCGCCGCGACTTGAGCTGTTACCTAGGCAAGGCTGCACCAGGCGCGAGGAGCACTGTCACCGTCGACTCACGATGCAGGGCTTTCGAGCGCAACTGCGGGTGCGAGTTTATGGTGCGCGAGGGGGGACTTGAACCCCCACGTCCTGAGACACTGGAACCTAAATCCAGCGCGTCTGCCAATTCCGCCACTCGCGCGTGGGCGCGACTCGCCGGAGTGTGAGTCACGCAGTGTAACGGCGACCACCCTACCGGCCGCGTTCTGATCATCGCAGGCCAGGTACCGTCATAGCCATGTCCCCCACCCGTCGCCGCACCCACCGGCCCGCGCTCACGGTGCTCGCCGTATCCGCTGCGGTGGTGTGCCTGGTGCTCGCGTGGTGGCAGTGGTCACGGTACGAGTCCGCATCCGGTTCCGGACTCAATCTCGGCTACGCCCTGCAGTGGCCGGCGTTCGCCGCGGCCGTGATCTATGCCTATCGCCGCTTCGTCATCCTGGAGAGCGATCCCGAGGAAGCCCGCAAGGTCGCGGCGAAGAACTCCGTCGCCGAGATCCCGGAGGGCATCCTGCCCGAGCGACCCACCACCCCCAGCGCGTCGTCGTTGGCATCGCCGGACCCCGCCAACGATGTCGCCCTGGTCGAATACAACCGCTATCTCGCCGAGCTCCGCGACGCGGACGCTCACACCACCGACGCTCGACCCACCCCCTCATCGAAAGGCCCGCAGTGACCGAGACCGACCCCACCGCCCCCGCCCTCGCCGCCCCGGTGGAGAAGGTCCGCGGCGCGTTGTTGCGGTATCGCGTCCTCGCCTGGATCACCGGCGTGTGGTTGCTGCTGCTCGTCGTCGAACTCGTCCTGACCTACGGCTACGACAACCACGCTCTGGACTTCGTACCGTTCGTGCACGGCTGGGTGTACTTCGTCTACTTGATCATGGCCATCGACCTCGCTGTCAAGGTCCGCTGGAGCGTCGGCAAGACCATCATCACCGCGATCGCGGGCACCATCCCCTTCCTGTCCTTCTGGTTCGAGCACAAGCGCACCAAGGAAGTGAAGGCGCAGTTCAACCTCTGATCTTCTCGCGCTGGTCGGCCGTTCACCCGGGTCGGGCTGACTGGACCCCGTGCGGATCGTCCAGCTCGCGAACTTCTACGGCGGCCGCTCCGGCGGTCTGCGCACCGCGGTGGACCGCTGGGGCGCCGGGTATGCCGGGGCCGGTCACGACGTCGTCCTGATCGTTCCCGGCGCCGATCCCGGCGAGGAGACGCTGAACTCTGGGGTCACGCGGATCACCGTGGCCGCACCGCGGATTCCCGCCTCGGGCGGCTACCGCCTGGCGTCGGCCCGCCGCGTCGCCGACGTCCTCGCCCATCTCCGTCCCGACGCCCTCGAGGTGTCCGACCGCCTCACCCTGCGCGGCTTCGGCCGGTGGGCTCGCAGGCGAGACATCCATTCGACGATGGTGTCCCATGAACGCCTCGACCGGCTGCTCGGCCAGGTCATGCCCGGCCGCTCCGCACGTGCACTGGCCGACCGCGCGAACGCGGCCACCGCCCGTGACTACGACACCGTCGTGTGCACCACCGACTTCGCCGCCGCGGAGTTCAATCGAGTGAGGGCGACCAACGTCGTCCGCGCCCCGCTCGGCGTCGACCTCGATGTCTTCGACCCACGGCACCTCGACCCGAACCTGGGCGCACGGTGGTCCGACGGCACCAGTGCGCTCATCGCCCACTGCGGACGCCTCTCGGTGGAGAAGCGCGCCGACCGCAGCATCGCCGCGCTCGGCAGACTCCATCGGTCGGGAACGCCGGCGCACCTGGTGATCGCGGGCGACGGGCCGATGCGAGCCCCGCTGCAGCATCTGGCCCGCGGATTGCCCGTGACCTTCCTGGGCCATCTCTCCGAGCGGAGTCAGGTCGCCGCCCTCCTCGCCAGCGCCGACATCTCCCTCTCCCCCGGTCCGCACGAGACCTTCTGCCTCTCCGCGCTGGAATCACTGGCCGCCGGCACACCGGTCATCGGGTCGCAGTCGTCGGCGGTCGCGACCCTGGTCGACGACACGTGTGGCGCGGCTGCCGAGGACTCCGGCCCGGGCTTCGCGAGCGCGATCCGGCAGGTCCTCAGCCTCCCCCGCGTCGACCGCGAACGGGCGGCGCGTCATCGAGCGACCCAGTACCCCTGGCCCGACTCGGTCGCGCGGATGTTGGGAGTCCACGCGGGCTGCTGAGCGCCCCTCTGCTTCGCCCCGTGCACAGGCGATGCATTTCGACGCCCGGTCGACGGGATCGAGCGCACAATTGAAACTGTACCGTCTGGACGGTATAGTTATATGTGATCCGGGAAGTCCCCGGGACATCGAGCACGGAGGGTCCGATGGCACGCACGTCCGGGCGGAGTGCTGCCGACACCCGACGGTTGATCCTCGACGCCGCGGCCCGGCTGATTGCGCGACACGGTGCCGCCGTGTCCGTCTCCGAGATCGCCGCCGCGGCCGGGGTGTCGAAGGGCGGACTGCTCTACCACTTCCCCGCCAAGGACGGCCTGCTCGAAGAACTCGCGGCGGACCTGATGGCCCAGTTCCGGTCGAACGTCGAACGGACCGCCGACGAGGAGGACGACGCGCCGGGACGGCTGACCAGGGCCTACATCCGGGTGAGTTTCGCCGACGCGCGAGACTCCGCCGGCCTGCGCGACCAGATCGCGCTGGCCGCCAGCCTGATGTACGAACCGGGCCCGGCCGCGCTCGCCCAGCAGGACGCCGATCACTGGCGTGCCGCGCTGTCCGACGACGGTCTCGACCCGGCGGTCACGCGGCTGATCATCGCGGCCGCCGACGGCTCGAACACCGCTCCCCTGTGGGGAGCCGTCCTCGACGACACCGAACGGGCCGCCCTCGAAGCAGACCTCATCGCTCTCACCCACACACACGCAAAGAAGGGATCATGACCGACATCACCTACCGCCCCTACCGTTCCACCGACGCCGAAGACGTCAAGAAGATCATCGACGAGGCGTTCTACATCCACCGCTACGTCCACGGACAACACGTCCTGGACGCGGCACTCGAGGTCTACCTCCGCGAGCAACTCGTCGCGAGTACCTGGAGTCGCGTCGCGGTGAAGGACGGCCGCGTGGTGGGAATCATCCTGGGACGGATCGACGGCGAGCCACATCTCGGCGAGCGGACGAAGAACCGCGCGCTGCTCTGGGCGCATACCGCCAGAGCTGCGATTCTCGGACTGCCCCAGTGGAAGTCGCTGCGGGCCCTGTTCGCTTTCGAGTCGGTGGCCCACCGGCTCGGCGCCGCGACGGGCACGTCGCTCGACGACGAACTGACCCTGTTCGCCGTCGCCTCGACGACGCGCGGACACGGCGTCGGAGCGGCGCTGTACGGCGCGTTCCTCGACCATCTCCGAAGCCGCGGCCGCTCCGACTTCCACCTGTACACAGACTCGCTGTGCACCTTCGGATTCTACGAGCGGCAGGGCATGTCACGTGCCGGCGCCGACGATATGGACATCCTGCTCGACGGCGAACCGCACACGCTGGGGGTCTACATCTACACCGGCGCCGCGAGCTGATCGGAGTCCGGACGCCGACGCAAGGGGGTCAGCCCGCGAGCGCCCGCAGCGCCGGAACCAACTGCGCCAACGCTTTTCCGCGGTGACTGAGCCCGTCCTTCTCCGCCGGCGACAGCTCCGCCGCGGACCGGCCGTCGGCGATCTCGTCGTCCGGGGCGAACAACGGGTCGTACCCGAAACCGTGCGGCCCGCGCTCCTCCCGCAGGACCCGCCCACGCCACTCGCCGCGCACCACCGTCTCCGTCCCGCCCGGCAGCACGAGCGCGCAGGCCGAGACGAACGCGGCGCCGCGTCGTTCGTCCGGGGTGTCCGACAGCTGGGCGAGCAGCAGCGCGTTGTTGGCCGGGTCGTCCCCGTGCCGGCCCGACCAACGCGCCGACAACACGCCCGGCATGCCGTTCAGGGCATCCACCGCGATACCGGAATCATCCGCGAGACATGGGATTCCGATGGCCTTCGCACCCGCGCGGGCCTTGATCAGCGCATTGTCCTCGAAGGTGGCACCGGTCTCGGGCTCCTCCGGGTAGTCCGGCACCGCGTCGAGGCCGACGATCTCGACCCCGGTGATGCCCGCGGCGTCGAAGACGCGCTGGAGCTCGGCGAGCTTCTTGCCGTTGCGGCTCGCGAGAAGCACCGAGGACATCAGGCCCGTCCGGGAAGTTCGCCGGGGTACGGCTCGGCGAGTACGGCTCGCTGCGCCTCGAACAGCTTCTCGGTTCCGATCGCGGCCACGTCGAGCAGCGCATCGAGCGTCGAGCGCGGGAACGTCGCACCCTCGCCGGTGCCCTGCACCTCGACGAGCGTGCCGGCGTCGGTCGCCACGACGTTCATGTCCACCTCGGCGCGCGAATCCTCTTCGTAGGGAAGGTCGAGTCGGACGCGGCCGTCGACGACCCCCACGCTGACCGCGGCGATCGCGCACGAAAGCGGTTGCGGGTCGGACAGTTTGCCCGCGGCACGCAGGTAGGTGATCGCGTCCGCCAGCGCGACATAGGCACCGGTGATGGCTGCGGTGCGGGTACCGCCGTCAGCCTGCAGGACGTCGCAGTCCAGGGCGATGGTGTTCTCGCCCAGGGCACCGAGATCGACGCACGCACGCAGCGACCGGCCGATGAGTCGACTGATCTCGTGGGTGCGACCACCCACCCGGCCCTTGACCGATTCACGTGACGACCGGTCGTGGGTGGCGGCGGGCAACATCGCGTACTCCGCGGTCAGCCAGCCCAAGCCTGAACCACGACGCCACGGCGGGACACCCTCGGTGACACTCGCGGTGCACATCACCCGCGTCTTGCCGAATTCCACCAGGACCGAACCCGCCGGATGGCTGGTGAAACCGCGGGTGAACGTGATGGGACGGAGTTCGTCGTCGGCTCTGCCGTCAGCTCGTGTGGTCACGGGTCTCACTGTAACGACCGGCGCGGACACGACAGCTAGGTGAGGTCGAAGACCTGTCCCTGGCTGACGAGCTCCGTCGGACCGGAGAACGTGCTGCGGGCCTCGGCGAGGATCTCCGCCGAATCGGACCACGGGGCGACGTGGGTGATCGCGAGTGTTCGGACGTTCGCCTTGGTCGCGGCCTCCCCCGCCTCGATGCCCGACATGTGCAGATCCGGTGGGCGCTCCGAGGGCGCATGGGTCCACGACGCCTCGCACAGGAACAGGTCGGCGTCGGCCGCGAGGTCGATGAGTTCGTCGCACGGCGCGGTGTCTCCGCTGTAGGCGATGACCTGGCCGTCGGGACCGGTGATCCGCAGACCGAAGGTGTCGGGCGGATGATTGACGTTCATCGCCCGGATTCGCATCCCGCCCAGGGTGATCTCCTGGTCGTCGCTCCACTCGTGGACGTCGAAGGTGTCGGTGATGTCGTCGAGCTGTCCGGGGAATTCCGACGACCCGTAGCCGATCCGGAGGGCGGTGCCGGGTGGGCCGTAGAGCGGCGCCCGCCGCCGTGCCGGCTGTGGTGCGTACCGACGCCAGACGAGCATCGCGGGCAGATCGAGGCAGTGATCGGCGTGGAGATGACTGAGGACGACGGCGACATTGTTGGGGTCGGTGACGCGCTGCAGTTCGCCGAAGACACCCGGGCCGCAGTCCACGAGGACCGGTTGTTCACCGGGTACGGAGAGCAGGTAGCCGGAGCACGCGGCTCCCGGTCCGCCCACACTGCCCGAGCACCCGAGGACCGTGAGACGCATAGGCCCCACTGTGCCACGATTCCGCGCGCGGGCGGCGGCATACGGGTCACAAGTGCGCGGCGATGCGCGGTTGACCCCTCACACGTGCTGCACGGCTCCGATCACCGGCCCCAGGAATCGGTTCGACAGTTTCGCGAAGAGCTCCGGGTCACCGGTCGCCTGGAAGACGCGGGTGGCGTCGCGGCCGGTGTGCGGGTGCAGCAGGTCGGCCTCGGTGAGGACCCGGAAGAGGTCTTTCGCCGTCTCCTCCGCGCTCGACACCAGGGTGACCTCGTCGCCCATCGCCAGCTGGATGACCCCGGACAGCAGCGGGTAGTGGGTGCAGCCGAGGACCACGGTGTCCACGCCGGCCTGCTGCAGTGGTTCGAGGTAGCCCTGCGCGAGCCCGAGGATCTGTCGGCCGCTGGTGATCCCGCGTTCGACGAAGTCGACGAACCGCGGACAGGGCACCGCGGTGATCACCGCATCGCGTGCCGCCGCGAACGAATCCTGATATGCCCGTGAGAAAATCGTCGCCTCGGTGCCCAGCACGCCGATTCGGCCCGTCTTGGTGGCGACCACCGCGCGGCGCACCGCCGGCAGCACGACTTCGATGACCGGGATGGGGGCGTATCGCTCGCGCGCGTCGCGGAGGCAGGCGGCCGAGGCGGTGTTGCAGGCGATGACGATGGCCTTGACCCCTCGCTCGGCGAGGTCGTCGCCGATCGCGAGGGCGTGGCGTCGGATCTCGGGGATCGTCAGCGGACCGTACGGCCCGTTGGCCGTGTCGCCGATGTAGACGATGTCCTCGTCCGGCAACAGATCGATGATCGCGCGCGCCACCGTCAGTCCCCCGACACCCGAGTCGAAGATCCCGATGGGTGCGTCCTGGCCGCCCGCCGGGATTATGGCGCAACCCCCGGTGCGGTGACCGCCGGCTTCCGTCGATCCCGGGCCGCGAGTGCCCACGCCGCGAACACGCCGGCGATCGCGCCGAACAGGTGGGCCTGCCAGGAGACCAGGGGATCCGAGGGCAGGACGCCCCACAGGATCGATCCGTACACGAGGAACAGCACAAGGCCGCCGAGGATCTGCCACAGATCGCGGTTGAACAGGCCGCGGACGATGAGGAAGGTGAGCCAGCCGAACACGATGCCCGACGCCCCGACGGTGATCGAGTACGGCGCTGCGAACAGCCACACACCGACCCCCGACACCACCCAGATGATGCCGGTGACGATGAGGAACCGCCGCGTCATCAACACGAGAAAGCACAGCACCGCGCCGGGCATCAGGTTGGCGAACAGGTGTTGCCAGTCGCCGTGCAGCATCGGCGCCCACAGGATGCCGTCCAGTCCGTCGACCTGTCGTGGTTCGATGCCGTTCTGGTCGAGGTCGTAGTGGGTCGCCACGTCGATGGCCTCGATGACGAACAGCACCGCGACGATGCACGCGGTGATGATCGCCGAACGCAGCCACAGCGGACGCGCGCGTCGCGCGGGCTGCTGCCCGACCGGCGGGGTGTACGAGCTCATGGCTGGAAAGTCCTCGGTAGCGGGGTCAGGCCCAGAGCTGGCCTTCGAGTGCCTGCTCCGCGTCGTCGAGACTACCTTCGTACGCCCCGGTCGACAGATACTTCCATCCCGCGTCGGGCACGACGAAGCCGATGTCGGCGCGGGTCCCGGCCTTCAGTGCCCGTCGGCCGATACCGCGCGCGGCCTGCAGGATCGCACCGGTGGAGATCCCCGCGAAGATGCCCTCGAGGTCGATCAGTTCCCGCACCCGCGCGACCGCGTCGACGCCGGTCACCGAGAAGCGGCGGGTCAGCACCGAGTCGTCGTAGAGCTCGGGGATGAAACCCTCGTCGATGTTGCGCAGGCCGTAGACCTCGTCGCCGTACCGGGGTTCGGCGGCGACGATCTCGATATCGGGGTTGCGTTCGCGCAGGAACCGCCCGACGCCCATCAGCGTTCCGGTCGTGCCGAGCCCGGCGACGAAGTGGGTGATCTCGGGCAGGTCGGCGTACAACTCGGGGCCGGTGCCCTCGTAATGCGCCGCGACGTTCGCCGCGTTGCCGTACTGGTAGAGCATCACCCAGTCGGGATTGTCCGCGGCGAGGCCCTTGGCCACCGCGACCGCGGTGTTGGAGCCGCCCGCCGCGGGTGAGGAGATGACCTGCGCGCCGAACATCCGCAACAGCGAGCGCCGTTCCTCCGAGGTGTTCTCGGGCATCACGCAGATCAGTTGATAGCCCTTGAGTTTCGCCGCCATCGCGAGCGAGATGCCGGTGTTGCCGCTCGTGGGTTCGAGGATCGTCGAGCCCGGCCGCAGCAATCCGTCGCGTTCGGCCTGTTCGATCATCCGCAGCGCGGGGCGGTCCTTGATGGATCCGGTCGGGTTCCGGTCCTCGAGCTTGGCCCACAGGCGGACGTGCGGGCCCTCGTCGGAGTCGTCCCAGCGCGGCGAGAGCCGTTGCAGACCGATGAGCGGGGTGTTGCCGACCGAGTCGATCAGGGAGTCGTAGCGGGCCACGCTCAGCCGCCGGCGACCGCGGGCAGGATGGTCACCTCGTCACCGTCGTCGATCGGGGTGTCGAGGCCGCCGGAGAATCGCACGTCCTCGTCGTTGACGTAGATGTTGACGAACCGGTGCAGTTTGGCGGTGCCGTTCTCGTCGGGCGCGACGAGTCGTTCCTTCAGCCCGGCGTTGCCCGTCTCGAGGTCGTCGATCAGGGCGGCCAGCGTCGAACCCGACCCCTCGACGCGCTTCTCCCCGCCGGTGTGAGTACGCAGGATCGTCGGGATGGATACGGTGACAGACATGCTCAGCTCCTGATCTCGATCTCTTCTTCGGTGACCGCACCGTCGACGATGCGATAGCTACGGATCTCGGCGGTCTCGGGGTCGCGCGTGGACACCAGCACGTAATGGGCGCCGGGCTCGCCGGCGTAGGAGATGTCGGTGCGGCTCGGGTACGCCTCGGTGGCGGTGTGCGAGTGATAGATCACGACGGGTTCCTCGTCACGGCGGTCCATCTCCCGCCAGACCGCGAGCTGCTCGGCCGAGTCGAAACGATAGAAGGTCGGCGACCGCTCGGCGTTGATCATCGCGATGAAACGCTGCGGATCGTCGGAACCCTCCGGCCCGGCGATCACCCCGCAGGCCTCGTCGGGATGGTCGGCGCGCGCGTGCGCGACCATGGCGTCGACCAGCTCCTGCCCGATCTTCAGCATCGGTGTCGCATTCTCCTGTCCAGACGTGTCCACACCCGGGACCCCGGGGTTCCCCGAGGCGCAACATCGTCGCCGCGGCACCTATTCCGTTCGCCGTTCGCGACGACCCCGGTCAGCGGAACGCCGACGGCGCCGTCTGTGCGTAGGTGGGGATCGATGCGACCGGTTCCGCCGCGAGGACCGCGTTCACGATGGCCTGCTGGACGACGTCGGCCGCGGCCCGGCACACCTCGGCGACCACGGCGACGTCGGCATGCATACCCGCCGGCGCCGGCACCGGTGTCGACGGCCGGGCCGCACCCGTGGCGATGCCGAAGATCGTGTCCCCGTCGAGCGGCGAGTGCGCGGGCCTGATCGCCCGCCCGAGACCGTCGTGTCCGGCCATCGCCAGCCGCTTGGTCATCGGCGCGTCGAGCGCGGCATCGGTGGCCACGACACCGATCGTCGTGTTGAGCACGGTGTGCTTCGCCGCGAGGTCGGCGAGCGAGTCGATGTCGGCGGCCGACGGCCGGCGCAACCCCAGGCGGCCCAGTTCGGTCTCGCCGAGGTCCCACGGCAGCCCGGTCTGCGGGTCGATGACCGCCCCGACCGGGTTGGCGACCATCACTGCGCCGACGGTGATGCCGGCCGCGGGACCGGCGTCGAACGTCATCGACGCCGTCCCGACCCCGCCCTTGAGCGCGCCGGCCCGGGCGCCGACACCCGCACCCACACACCCGACGGCGAATTCCGTGTCCGCTGCGCGGACCGCGTCCACTCCGAAGTCCGCGTCGGGTCGGTGGTCCCAGGCACCGACGGGGAGGTCGAAGATCACCGCGGCGGGGACGATCGGCACCACGTGCCCGCGGTCGTCGAGCGGGAGTCCGATCCCGTCGGCCTCGAGCGCGCGCATGACCCCGTCGGCGGTGGCCAGTCCGTAGGCACTACCTCCGCTGAGCACGATGGCGTGCGCGGTCTGGACCGTGTTCGACGGGTCGAGGAGATCGGTTTCGCGGGTACCCGGACCGCCACCGCGGACGTCGACGGCGGCGATGGCGCCCGGCGCCGACACCCGTACGACGGTGGTCCCGGTGGCCCACCCGTGACCGTCGGGGGCCTCCGGTGCACCGGCGACCCGGGCGTCGGGGTCGACGCGGTGCGCGTGCCCGACGGCGAGGCCGGCGATGTCGGTGATGCGATTGCCGGCCGGGGCCGGTCGGCCGAGTGTGCTCACGAGACCCCTGACGTCGAAGCGGACGAAGTTCCCGAACGGAACCCTAGATCACATCAGGGCTTCGACGAGGAGGTCCTGCATCACCGTGAGCCAGTGGTAGACGTCGAGATGCGCCGCATGCGGGTGGTCGGGTGGCAACTGCTCGGGCGTGTCCTCGGAGATCCCGAGCATCGCGCCGAGTGCCAGTCGCACGTCGTTGAGCGAGGTGAGCCACGCCGCGGCCTCGTCGGGAGTCAGGGCGAAGTCCCCGCCGCCGGCCGGCAGGGTGTCGAGCAACACCCGGGCGGCGCCGAGCTTGGCGTCGATGATCTGTGGTTCGTGCACGCTCCGCAGCGCCGAGTTCAGTTCGCCGTTGACGACCTCGGCGGAGAGTTCGTCGTCCTGGTCGGGCCGGTGGAAATCCGGGAGGAGACGGCCCAGGGTCACATCGTCGGGTGCCTGCGAGTGCCCGACGTCGATACCGGTCAGCCTCGCGAGGTCGTCGCGGGGCGCGGAATCGGCTCGTTCGGTGAGCAATTCGCACATCGACGTGACCATCGACGCGAGCAGCTCTGCTTCGTGCGCGTCGAGTTGCGATGCGATGCGCATCGTCTCGCCGCGCCCCTTGCGTTTCCAGGTGCGCACGCGTCTCAGTGTGCCTGCCGCGCCGCGAAGGCCGACCGACCGGTTCGGAGTCGTCCGCGGCCGGTCCGGGTCACGAATCCCGCTGCATCGTCGCCCACAGCCCCGCGGCGTGCAGCTTCGCGACGTCGGCCTCGACCTTGTCCCGGTCTCCGGAGGACACCACTGCCCTGCCCTCGGTGTGGACCTGCATCATCAGTTCGTTGGCGCGGGACTCGGAGTAGCCGAAGATCTTCTGGAAGACGAAGGTGACGTACCGCATCAGATTGACCGGGTCGTCCCACACGATCGTCATCCAGGGCTTGTCGAGTCCCGCCGCGCCGTCGGCGACCTCTGGTTCGGCAACCGCCGTACCGCCGGGGGTAGCCTCGTGCGCACGAGTTTCGTCAGGCGCCATGAGGACAGGGTAGGCGATTGTGAGCAACGACAACACCGCGCTGCTGACCGATCAGTACGAACTGACGATGGTCGCAGCGGCACTTCGCCACCCGGTTGCGCACCGCCAGTGCGCATTCGAGGTCTTCGCGCGCCGCCTCCCCGACGGCCGGCGCTATGGCGTGGTGGCCGGAACCGGCCGCGTTCTCGACGAACTCGCAGCGTTCCGGTTCGGCGACGAGGAGATCGCCGTGGTCGAGCGATTCCTCGACGCGGACACGGTGGCCTGGCTGCGGGACTACCGGTTCTCCGGTGACATCGACGGTTACCGGGAGGGCGAACTCTACTTCCCCGGTTCGCCGATCCTCACCGTCCGCGCGCCCTTCGCGGAGGGGGTCCTGCTCGAGACCCTGATCCTCTCGATCCTCAACCACGACAGCGCGATCGCGTCGGCCGCGGCCCGCATGGTCAGCGCGGCCGGGTCGCGCCCGATCATCGAGATGGGCTCGCGGCGCACCCATGAGCGCGCCGCGGTCGCCAGTGCGCGCGCCGCCTACATCGCCGGCGTCGCCGCCACCTCAAACCTCGAGGCGGCCCGGAGCTTCGGCGTGCCCAGCGCCGGCACCGCCGCCCACGCCTTCACCCTCGGTTTCACCGGCCCGGACGGGCCCGACGAGAAGGCCGCGTTCGCCGCGCAGATCGAGGCCCTCGGGATCGGTACCACGCTGCTTGTCGACACCTACGACATCACCCAGGGCGTGCGCAACGCCATCGAGGTGGCCGGCCCCGGACTCGGTGCCGTGCGCATCGACTCCGGCGACCTCGGGGTGCTGGCGCGCCAGGTCCGCGCGCAACTCGACGACCTGGGCGCGACGGAGACGAAGATCGTCGTGTCCGGCGATCTCGACGAGTACGCGATCGCCTCGCTGCGCGCCGAGCCGGTCGACACCTACGGGGTCGGGACATCCCTGGTCACCGGGAGCGGGGCGCCGACGGCGGGGATGGTCTACAAACTCGTCGAGGTCGACGGCCTGCCGGTCGCCAAACGGGCGAGTCACAAGGAGTCACGCGGCGGCGCCAAGTCGGCCGTGCGGGCGGCCCGGTCCAGCGGCACGATCGTCGAGGAGATCGTGTATCGCGCCGACGGCACCCGCCCCGCGCCGGACGGGCTCGGCATCCGGGACCTGCAGATCCCGCTCGTCCGCGGTGGGACGCCCGTGGCGTCGCTGCCCACTCTCACCGATGCCCGCGCGCACCTCGCGGCCGGCCTGGTCAGCTTGCCCTGGGAGGGTCTCGGCCTGTCCCATGGAGATCCCGCGGTTCCGACCCGCTACGAGCTCGGCTGACCGCACCCCGACGCCCGGAACCGATGTCCCCCGACGACAGGAGAATTGGATGAGCGCCGAACGCAGCGACGGCACCCGTCCCGCCGACGCGCTGATCGTCGTCGACGTGCAGAACGACTTCTGCGAGGGCGGCGCCCTCGGGGTGAACGGTGGCGCCGCGGTCGCACGGGCGGTCACGTCGATCCTCGACGAATACCAGACCGTCGTCGCGACCCGCGACTATCACATCGACCCCGGTGCGCACTTCTCCGACGACCCCGATTACGTCGACACCTGGCCACCGCACTGCCGCGTCGGCACCGACGGTGTCGCGTTCCACCGCGAATTCGACGCCGCGGCGGCGCACGAGGTCTTCTCCAAGGGCGAGTACAGCGCCGCATACTCCGGCTTCGAGGGCGCGGCCGCCGACGGCTCCACCCTCGCCGTGTGGTTGCGGGAACGGAAGGTGAAGTCGGTCGACATCGTCGGCATCGCCACCGACCACTGCGTGCGGGCAACCGCGCTCGACGCCGTGGAGGCCGGTTTCAGCACCCGCGTCCTCCTCAACTTCACCGCCGGTGTCGCGCCCGAGACGACGTCGAAGGCTCTCTCGGCGCTGCGGCAGGCGGGTGTCGAACTCGTGGGCGACCTGCTCTACGACGGGTCGAGTCGGACCGGGTAGCAGCGCCGCGGTCCCGACCACGATCCCGATCTCGACAGCGGGAACCGACCGGGCCCGCGATACGTCTGAAAGAACACCGTTCCCGCGCACGGCGAACCCAGCAAGGACAACCGGAACACACCTCATGCCCAACACACCCCCGGTGACCGACCTTCTCGACGCGGCGGTCACCGCACTCGGCGGTCACCGCCGCGGCGGTCAGGTCGCGATGGCCTCCGCGGTGGCGCATGCCATCGACACCGGCGAGCATCTCGCGGTCCAGGCCGGCACCGGCACCGGCAAGTCGCTGGCCTACCTCGTGCCGGCCATCCGGCACGCCGTCGAGAGCGGCCGCACCGTCGTGGTGTCCACCGCGACGATCGCGTTGCAGCGCCAGCTCATCGAGCGCGATCTCCCCCGCCTGGCCACGGCGCTGAAGAAGCCGATCGGCCGCGAGCCCACCTTCGCAATTCTCAAAGGGCGCGGAAACTATCTGTGCCTGAACAAGATCCACTCCGGTACCGCCGACGAGCCGGACACCGAGCTGTTCGACCCGTTCGAGCTGTCGCGCACCGGCCGGGAGGTCACGCGTCTGCGGGAGTGGAGCAGCGAGACCGAGACCGGCGACCGGGACGACCTCGTCCCCGGCGTCTCCGACCGGTCGTGGCGACAGGTCAGCGTCACCGCCCGCGAGTGCCTGGGCGCGGCCAACTGCTCCTACGGCGAGGACTGCTTCGCCGAGCAGTCCCGCCGTCGGTCCGGGAAGGTCGACGTGGTGGTGACCAACCACGCGCTGCTGGCCATCAACGCCACGAGCCCGGCCAACGTCTTGCCCGAGCACGACGTCGTCGTCATCGACGAGGCCCACGAGCTCGTCGACCGGATGACGTCGGTGGCCACCGACGAACTGTCGGCGGCCTCGGTGGCGCTCGTCGCACGCCGGTGCGGGAAGCTCGTCGACGAGGAGACCGCCGACGCCCTCCTGGGCGCCGGTGAACAGCTGGGCGAATTGCTCGACAACGCGCCGATGCGCCAGTGGACCGGCCTGCCGTCCGACGCCACCGCTGTCCTCGTGATGCTGCGGGACCGGCTGTGGCAGGCGCGCACCGCGATCGGACCGGTACGGATGGCCGGCGCCGACGACGGCGCGGCGGCCGCCCGCTCGGCGGCCCTGACCTCACTCGAGGACATGCACGACACCGTCGTCCGCGTACTCGGTGCGTTCGACGAACCCGACGAGGCGAAGCGGCGCGACGTCGTGTGGGCGTCACTGGACACCTCACGCCGCGGGGCCGAGCCCCGGCCCATCCTGCACATCGCACCGCTGTCGGTCGGCGGCCTGCTGCGGGCCTCCCTGTTCGCCGACGCCACGGTCATCCTGACCTCGGCGACCCTCACGATCGGCGGCTCCTTCGACGCCCTCGCCGCGACCTGGGGACTCCCGGCATCGGGGCGCGGGACCGACCGTCCGGTGACAGACGAGACGAGCCCCGCAGCGGGGTCGAGCACAGCCGACGTCACCGCCAGCGGGAAGGCGGTCCCGTCCGATTCGGGTTCGGCACGCTGGACCGGCCTCGATGCCGGCTCGCCCTTCGACTATCCGCGGTCGGCGATCCTCTACGTCGCACGTCACCTCCCCCGACCCGACCGCTCGGGCATCTCGTCGCGGACGATGGACGAGATCGCCGAGCTCGTGAACTCCGCCGGCGGACGCACGCTCGGTCTGTTCTCCTCGATGCGCGCGGCGCGCGAAGCCGCCGACGCGATCCGCGACCGCACCGACCACCCGGTGCTGTGCCAGGGTGGCGACACGACGTCCACCCTGGTCCGGCGGTTCGCCGACGACCCGGCGACCTGCCTGTTCGGCACCTTGTCCCTGTGGCAGGGGGTCGACGTGCCGGGCCCGTCGTTGAGCCTCGTGCTCATCGACCGCATCCCCTTCCCTCGTCCCGACGATCCGCTGCTGACCGCCCGGCAGCGTGCGGTCGATGCGCGCGGCGGCAACGGATTCCTGTCGGTGGCGGCCAACCACGCCGCGCTGCTGCTCGCCCAGGGCGCCGGCCGCCTGCTGCGTTCGGTCGACGACCGCGGGGTCGTCGCGGTCCTCGACTCCCGACTGGCCACGGCGGGGTACGGCGGTTATCTGCTCGCGTCGCTGCCCCCGATGTGGCGTACCACCGACCCCGCGGTCGTCCGTTCGGCACTGACCCGATTGACCGATCCCGCCCGTTCGGTGGGCTGACCTCGACCGACCCCGCCGCGCCCCGCCCGCCCGACACGGCGGGCGATCCATGACAAGACAATCCCGTCCGCGGGGCACTAGGTTGGGTACCGGTGATACCAACGAAGGCGAGACCGACAGCGCACCCCGGCCACTCACGGGAGCTGACGACAGGAGGCTCCACGTGATCGGGCGCATGGGTATCGACGACATCGCACCCCTTGTGTCAGCGGGCCAGCAACCTGCCAAAGCCGTTGTGGGAGAATACTTCCCGGTCAGTACCACGGCCTGGCGCGAAGGACACGACGCGCTCGGCGTCACACTGCACGTCGAGGCTCCGCGACGCGGGCCGTTCGATGTCCGGATGGTTCCCGCGCCGGAACCGGACACCTTCAACGCAGCCTTCGTCCCCGACGCCGTCGGATTCTGGTCGTACCGGATCGAGGCCTGGAGCGACCCCTACGCGACGTGGCGTTCGGCCGTTCTGAAGAAGCTCGACGCCGGGCAGGGCGCCGCCGACCTCGCCAACGACATCGAGACCGGCGCGCGGGTACTGGACACCGCAGCCGACCTGGTCGCCGGTGATGACCGAGAACTCCTGCTCGACGCCGCGCGCCAACTCCGGGCACGTCGGCGCCGTGTCGAGAACCGGGTGGGTCTGGCGGTCTCCGACGAGGTCGTCGAACTGCTGACCGCCCATCCCGTCCGCGAGCTCGTCACCAAGAGCCGTACCTACCGGGTGTGGGTCGATCGCAAGCGCGCACTGTTCGGCTCGTGGTACGAACTGTTCCCGCGCTCGACCGGCGGCTGGGACGGTGAGGGCAATCCCGTCCACGGCACGTTCCTCACCGCCGCCCAGGATCTGCCGCGCATCGCGGACATGGGCTTCGACGTCGTCTACCTGCCACCGATCCACCCGATCGGTGAGATCAACCGCAAGGGCCCCAACAACACCCTCGTCGCGGGACCCGAGGATGTCGGTTCGCCGTGGGCCATCGGATCATCCGACGGCGGGCACGACGCCATCCATCCCCTCCTCGGCACCGAGGAGGACTTCGAGTACTTCGTCGGCCGGGCTCGCGAACTCGGCCTCGAGGTCGCGCTCGATCTGGCCCTGCAGTGCGCACCGGATCATCCGTGGGCGCTCGAGCATCCGGAGTGGTTCACCACCCAGCCCGACGGCACCATCGCCTTCGCGGAGAACCCGCCGAAGAAGTACCAGGACATCTACCCGCTGAACTTCGACAACGACCGCAACGGCATCTACCGAGCGGTCCTCAAGGTCGTCCTGCACTGGGTCGGGCTCGGAGTCGACATCTTCCGCGTCGACAATCCGCACACCAAGCCGCCGAACTTCTGGGAGTGGCTGATCAGTGAGGTGAAGAAGCGCCACCCCGACGTGCTCTTCCTCTCCGAGTCCTTCACCCGGCCGGCGCGGCTCTACGGCCTCGCCCGGCTCGGCTTCAGCCAGAGCTACACCTACTTCACCTGGAAGACGCTGAAGTGGGAGCTCGAGCAGTTCGGCCGGGAGATCGCCGACCACGCCGACGAGGCCCGCCCCAACCTCTTCGTCAACACCCCCGACATCCTGCACGAGAGTCTTCAGCACGGCGGTCCGGGCATGTTCGCACTGCGCGCCGCGCTCGCCGCGACCCTGGCCCCAACATGGGGTGTCTACAGCGGATACGAGCTGTACGAGCACGTCGCCGTGACCGAGGGCAGCGAGGAGTACCTCAACTCGGAGAAGTACGAGCTGCGGCCCCGTGACTACAAGGCGGCGGCGAGCCGCGGCGAGTCGCTCGAGCCGTGGATCACCTCGCTGAACGAGATCCGGCGCCGGCACCCCGCACTGCAGCAGCTGCGCAACATCCATTTCCACCATGTCGACAACCCGTCGCTGATCGCCTACTCGAAGATCGACCCGGTGTCGGGCGACCGGGTCATCGTCGTGATCAACCTGAACCCGTTCGGTCCCGAGGACTCCACGGTCTGGCTCGACCTGCCGAAGCTCGGCTTCGAGTGGTACGACCGCTTCCCCGTCCGCGACGAGGTCTCCGGCGAGGAGTACTGGTGGGGCCAGGACAACTACGTCCGGCTCGAGCCATGGCGGGCGGTGGCGCACATCCTCGCCTTGCCGCCCCTCGAACCTGTTGCCGCACAACAGCTCGCCTATCGGATCCAGTGAGGTATCAGTGACCGATCGCACCGATCCGCCAGACCTGCCCGACCCCTACGCGACCGACCACGACCTGCGTCGGCTCGCGGCGCAGACCCATCCCGATCCACACGCCTTCCTCGGCGCCCACGACGCGCCCGGCGGCGCGACGATCCTGCGCACCCTGCGCCCGAACGCGATCTCGGTGTCGGTGGTCATCGGCGGAGTCGATCATCCGATGACCCGTCAGACCGACGACCTGTGGGTGGTCACCGTGCCGATGGCCGACCTGATGGACTACCGGTACCGCGTCGTCTACCCCGATTCCACCGGGGGCACGTCGGAATTCGTCGTGGCCGACGGTTACCGGTTCCTGCCGAGCCTCGGCGACGTCGACATCCATCTGTTCAGCGAGGGCCGCCACGAGGAACTGTGGAATGCCCTCGGTGCGCGGGTGACGTCGTACACGACCACCGACGGCGATGTGCACGGCACCGCCTTCTCCGTGTGGGCGCCGAATGCCCACGGTGTCACCGTGATCGGCGACTTCGACGACTGGACCGGGCGCGTTGCGCCGATGCGCAAGGTCGGGGTCAGCGGGGTGTGGGAGGTCTTCATCCCCGACGTCGGCGACGGGACCCACTACAAGTTCCGCGTCCATGGCGCCGACGGCGTCATCCGCGACAAGGCCGACCCCATGGCCTTCCGCACCAGCACGCCCCCGGCAACCGCGTCCCGGGTCACCGTGTCCGAACATGTCTGGACCGACGACGCGTGGATCGCGCGCCGGGAACGGTCCGCGCCCGAGCGTGAGCCGATGAGCGTCTACGAGGTCCACCTCGCGTCCTGGCGTCAGGGCCTCGGCTACCGCGAACTCGCGCACGAGCTGGCCGATTACGCCGTCGAGAAGGGCTTCACCCACGTCGAGTTCCTGCCCGTCGCCGAGCACCCGTTCGGCGGTTCCTGGGGTTACCAGGTCACGTCGTACTACGCGCCGACGGCGCGCTTCGGAACGCCCGACGACTTCCGCTACCTCGTCGATCACCTCCACTCCCGTGACATCGCCGTGATCGTCGACTGGGTGCCGGCCCACTTCCCCAAAGACGACTGGGCGCTCGCCCGATTCGACGGCACCCCGCTGTACGAGCACGCCGATCCGATGCGCGGCGAGCAGCTCGACTGGGGCACCTACGTCTTCGACTTCGGCCGGCACGAGGTCCGCAACTTCCTCGTGGCGAACGCCCTGTTCTGGTTCAGCGAGTTCCACATCGACGGTCTCCGCGTCGACGCGGTGGCCTCGATGCTCTACCTGGACTACTCACGACCGGCCGGGCAATGGCGCCCCAATGTGCACGGCGGTCGCGAGAACCTGGAGGCGGTGCAGTTCCTCCAGGAGACCAACGCGACTGTGCACAAACATTTCCCGGGCGTGATCACGGTGGCCGAGGAGTCGACCGCATGGCCGGGCGTGACCCGCATGACCGATCTCGGCGGGCTGGGGTTCAGCTTCAAGTGGAACATGGGCTGGATGCACGACACCCTCGACTACCTGTCCCGCGATCAGATCCACCGCAGCTTCCACCACCACGAGATCACCTTCTCGCTGGTGTACGCGTGGAGCGAGAATTTCGTGCTGCCGCTCTCCCACGACGAGGTCGTGCACGGCAAGGGCACCCTGTGGACGCGCATGCCGGGCGATTCGTTCGCCAAGGCCGCGGGCGTGCGGGTCTACCTCGCCTACATGTGGTCCCACCCCGGCAAGCAACTGCTGTTCATGGGACAGGAGTTCGGGCAGACCGGCGAATGGGCCGACAACCGGAGTCTGGACTGGCATCAGCTGGAGGGCTGGGAGGGCGAACTGCACTCCGGCATCTCGGCCCTCGTCACCGACCTGAACCGGATCTACCGGTCCCGACCGGCGCTGTACACCCAGGACATCGATTCACTGGGTTACGAGTGGATCGACGCCAACGACACCGCCAACAACGTGATCAGTTTCCTCCGGTACGGCACCGACGGATCGGTCGTCGCGTGCCTGTTCAACCTGAGCGGCTCCGACCGCGCCGACTATCAGGTCGGGTTGCCCTCGGCCGGGGTCTGGGACGAGATCCTCAACACCGATGCCGACGCCTACAGCGGTGCCGGGCGCGGCAACATGGGTTCGATCACGGCGGACGGGCCGTCCTATCACGGACGTCCCGTGTCGGCTCGGGTCATGCTGCCCGCCAACTCGGCGATCTGGCTGGTGCCGCGGGAGTAGTGGTGTGTCTCGGAATCAGTCGCCTGGTTCCGAAACACATCACTCAAACTCCCGCGGCAGTGGCCTCAGCCCGTCAGTAGAGGGCGCTGGCGAGCTTGCGGCGGGCGCTCACGACGAACTGCTCGGCGGGATCGAAGAGTTCGAACAGCTCGAGCAGCCGGGTGCGCGCCCGGGTGCGCTCCTCCCCCGCGGTCACGCGCACGACGTCGATGATGCGGTCGAACGCGGCTTCGGGCTGTTGGTTGAGCAGCAGGACGTCCGCGGCCGCGAGCTGCGCGTCGACGTCACGGGGGACGCCGACTCCACGATGGCGGGATCGTGCGCCTGCGCCCGCAGGATGAACTCGAGGTTCCGCGCGGCGGACACCGCTTCGAGGTTCTCCGGCTCGGCCTCGGCGATCGCCCGGTAGTCGGCGAGTGCGCCGTCGAAGTCGCCGTCGTTCAGCTTCGTCTCGGCGGCGACCAGCCTCGGGTCCTCGGGCTCCGGCTCGGGTGCGGGCCCGTCGGGAACGCCCGGGAGGATGTCGCCGATCTGGGCGAAGATGTCGTCGATCCACTGGGTGATCTCGGCCTCGGAGCGCACCCCGTTGAAGGCGGTCACCGGCTGTCCCTGCACGATCGCGACGACCATCGGGATCGACTGCACCCGGAACGCCTGTGCGATACGGGGATTGGCGTCGACGTCGACCTTCGCCAGCACCCAGCGCCCGCCCGACTGCGCGGCGAGGCGTTCGAGGACCGGCGACAACTGCTTACACGGCCCGCACCATTCCGCCCACAGGTCGATGACCACGAGCTGCTGCATCGACCGGTTGAGCACCTCGGCCTCGAACGTCTCCTCGGTGACGTCGAGGACCGCGGCCGCCGCGGTTCCCGCACCGGCGGCCGGCGATTGCCCGCCCTCGGCGGGCGGCTCACCGGGCGCGGCAGGTCGTGCTGCGGCCTGCGACTGGGCCCGTTGCGCTTGTGCGCGTTCGGCTTCGGCCCGCTCCTTGAGTACGCCGAGATCCACCGCGCCGGACATGGCCATGGCTGCTGCCGCCTGCTGTCGGGCCGCGGCGGCGGCCTGCTGACGATTGGTTGGTCGCGTCACCCCTCCAGTGTGTCACGACCGCCCACGCGGAATCAGACGACGTCGGGCGAACGCGTTCCGTCCGGCGCGGCGGTGCGCGTGCGGTCCGGGCGAACGACCGGCGCGAGCACGACGGCGAGGACGAGCGCCGCCACGGCCGCGAGCAACCCGGTGTTCAGCGAGGTCCGGCTGCTGATGAAGCCGACGACCGCGGGACCGGCGAGCATGCCGAGATAGCCGCATCCGACGACGGCGGAGATCGTCCGGCCGCTCGACTCCCCCGACAGATTGCCCGCCGCGGTGAAGATCTGCGGGATCAGCCCCGCCAGACCCAATCCGAACACGCCCCATCCCACGATGGCGAGGAGGGGTACGGGCGAGAGCACCGCGATCAGGATTCCGGCGGTGCCGAGCAGGCCGCCGTAGCGGACGACCGCCACCGGTCCCACCGACCCGACGACCGGATCGATGACGAATCGCGCAACGGTCATCGTCGCGCTGAACGCGCCGAACGCGATGGCGCCGACGGCTTCGGCGGAACCGAAGGTCTCGACCACGTGCAGTGCACTCCAGTCGTAGGCGGTGCCCTCGGCGAGCATGAGTGCGAACGCGACCACCGCCAGCAGGACCAGGCGGCGCCGGTCCACGGTGTGCCACCACTTCCCGGACGCGGGGCCGTCGGCGTCTGCACCGCGTGCACTCGCATCGTCGGTCCCCACCTCGCGACCAGCCAGACCGCGCGCGTTCCACGCCACGACGCCGATGCCGGCCGCCGCGGCGCAGGCCACGGTGAGGACGACACCGACGTCGGCCCACAGGGTTGCCGCGACCACTCCCGAACCCACGAGACTGCCCGACGAGAAGAACCCGTGGAACGACGACATGATCGGTCGGCCGTAGGCCCGTTCGACCACGACCGCCTGCGCGTTCATCGACACATCCAGGCAACCGTTGGCGAATCCGAAGGCGACGAGCGCGGCGGCGAGCGTCAGGGCGTCGGCGGCGAGCACCGGGGCGACGATGACCGCCGACAGCAGCAGCGCGGCACCGATCGTCACCGGCCGGGACCCCCGACGGTCGATCAGACGGCCGCAGACCTGCATGCCGACGAACGCCGACGCGCCGAGCAACAGCAACAGTCCGCCGAGTTGGTCGTGATCGACTCCGGTGCGCGCACTGATGACCGGGATGTGGGCCACCCACATCGCGGCGAGAAACCCGTTGAGCGCGAAGATCGCCCCGACGCTGCGGCGGGAGCGCCGGAGCGTCGGGGCGATCGAAGGCGGGATCGGGGCGGTCAGGCCGTGGCCTGCCTGGGCGCGCGGTCGGCGGACAGTTCGGCGAGATGGCCGTTACGGCGCGCCCACCACTCGAACACGATCGTGCCGAACGGCGGGAGGCTCGAGACCAGCGCCAGCAGGGTGACGATCGGGATTCCGATCCGCCGCGAACCCACCGGCAGCTCCCACTTCACCGCGTTCCACTTGAGCTGGATCGCTGTGATCAGAGCGACGACCACGAAGATCACGAAGACGATCCCGTGGATCATGCCCGGCTTGGCGATGGCCTCGTCGTCGTCGTTGACCCGCTTGACGACCATGGCGACCAGCAGGACCGCCCAGGTGATCGCCTCGGCGACGGCGACGAACCGGAAGCGCTTGGCGGGAGTGGTCAGGTCGAAGAATGACAGCATGGCCCTCATTGTGCCGAATCGGACAGCAAACTACTACAAGATGTCGTAGACATCTCGTTCGTTCAGGACTTCGGAACCCGGATGATCAGCGCGTCACCCTGGCCGCCGGCTCCACAGAGCGCGGCTGCACCGACGCCACCGCCCCGTCGCTTCAGCTCGAGCGCGACATGCAGCGCGACGCGCGCCCCGGAGGTCCCGATCGGATGTCCGACGGCGATCGCACCACCGTTGACATTGACGATCTCGGGATCGACGCCGAGCTGCTTGGTCGAGGACAGCCCGACCGCCGCGAAGGCCTCGTTGATCTCGATGAGGTC
The DNA here is from genome assembly GCF_023078355.1 of Gordonia hongkongensis. Taxonomy (NCBI): domain Bacteria; kingdom Bacillati; phylum Actinomycetota; class Actinomycetes; order Mycobacteriales; family Gordoniaceae; genus Gordonia; species Gordonia hongkongensis. The sequence continues at coordinate 2,105,808 of NZ_CP095552.1, read as the reverse complement.
CAGGTCCGCGGGTGCGATGCCCTCGCGGTCACAGGCCTTGACGATCGCATTGGCCGGCTGCGCCTGCAGGCTGGAGTCCGGGCCGGCGACGACGCCGTGGGCGCCGATCTCGGCCAGCCACGTGACGCCCAGTTCCTCGGCCTTGGCCTTGCTCATCACCACGACGGCCGCCGCGCCGTCGGAGATCTGCGACGAGTTGCCCGCGGTGATCGTGCCGTCCTTGCGGAAGGCCGGCCGCAGCCCGGACAGCGACTCCACGGTGGTGTTGGCGCGAATCCCCTCGTCCTCGGCGAACTCGATCGGGTCGCCCTTACGCTGCGGGATGGCCACCGGCACGACCTCGTCGTCGAAGACGCCGTTCTTCCACGCGGCTGCGGCGAGCCGGTGGCTTCGTGCCGCGAACTCGTCCTGTTGCTCACGGGTGAACCCGTCGGCGTCGTTGCCCTGCTCGGTCAGCGCCCCCATCGGCTGATCGGTGAAGGCGTCGAAGAGCCCGTCGAAAGCCATGTGGTCGACGAGTTCGGTGTTGCCGTACTTGAAGCCGCCGCGGCTGTTGGGCAGGAGATGGGGCGCCTGGGTCATCGACTCCTGGCCGCCGGCGACGACGACGTCGAACTCTCCGGCCCGGATGAGCTGATCGGCCAGCGCGATCGCGTCGATCCCCGACAGACACATCTTGTTGATGGTCAGGGTCGGGACGTCCCAGCCGATACCGGCCTTGATCGCGGCCTGGCGGGCGGGCATCTGACCGGCCCCCGCGGTCAGCACCTGGCCCATGATCACGTACTCGACCTCGGATGCCGGAACGCCGGCCCGCTCGAGTGCGCCCTTGATGGCGACCGCGCCGAGATCGACCCCGCTGAAGTCCTTCAGGGAGCCCAGCAGGCGGCCGAAGGGGGTGCGTGCGCCGGCGACGATGACCGTGGTCTTGTCGGCAGTCGAAGTCATGAGGGAACCTCCGGGAAGTGTCTAGATAGGGGGCCAACCGAGCGCCCGCTCTGTGCGCTCAACACCTCAACGCTACCGTTGTCCCATGTCTTCCTCAGCAACGGACCCCAGCGCCACCGCACTCATCTCCGACCTGATCGTCGCCATCGATCACGTCGGCATCGCCGTCCCCGATCTCGACGCCGCCAAGGAGTGGTACGCCACCCACCTCGGGTTCGAGACGCTGCATCAGGAGACGAACGCCGAGCAGGGCGTCGAGGAGGCCATGGTCGGCCCGGCCGGCGGCACCGGTGCGGTCATCCAGTTGCTCGCCCCGCTCGACGAGTCGTCGACGATCGCCAAGTTCATCGACCGCAACGGTCCTGGGCTCCAGCAGCTCGCCGTGCGGGTGACCGACGTCGACGCGGTCACGGCACGACTCACCGAAGCCGGCGTCCGGGTCCTCTATCCTGCCGCGAAGCGGGGCACCGCGGGCTCCCGCATCAACTTCGTCCACCCCAAGGACGCGGGCGGCGTGCTGCTCGAACTCGTGGAACCCGCCGCCACCGCACACTGATCCGCCGCAACGGCCGAAAACCGTTGCGCCGCTAGCTGACTCGACATGCCGAGCCGGCCGCTCCCATCCGTGGACCGGCCGGCTCGGCACCTCCACGCACGGCGTCGCCGACGTCGAGGAGATCCCGCACTCTCTCCGATACACTGGCCGCCATGCCAGGTCCCGCACGGCAATTGCCCTTCGCGATCGTGATGCGCGGTTATGACCGTGAGCAGGTCGCCGATCACCTCCAGCGCCTCGACGCCGATCTGCGCGTCCTCGCCGCCGATCGCGACGCCGCCACCGCCAACGCACACGAACTCGCCGCGCATCTCGAGGACGCGCGCGACGAGATAGCCGAACTGCGCCGGGAGGTCGACAAGCTCTCGGTCCCGCCGACCACCGCGCAAGGGATGAGCGAGCGACTGTCGCGGATGCTGCAGCTGGCGTCCGACGAAGCGTCGGAGATGCGCGCCGAAGCGGCCGCCGAAGCCGCCGAGACGCTGTCCATCGCGCGCCAGGAGGCCGCCGACATGCGGTCGTCGGCCGCGACCGACGCCGAGCGCGTCCGGGGCGAGGCACGCACGGCCGCGAAGAAGCTGGTCGACGAGGCCGCCGCCCGGGCACGGCAGGTCAAGGAGACCGCGGCCGCCAACGAGTCGGAGTCCGCCCGCCTCATCGCCGAGCGCACCGCCGCGATGGAGGCCGAACACACCAAGACCATGCAGGCCGCCAAGGACGAGGCCCGCCGAGTGGTGGAGAAGGCGAAAGCCGAGGTCGCCGAACTCGAGGCGGTCAGCGCCGCCGAACGCCGGGCCGAGCGGGAACGCCATGATGCCGAACTCGCCGATCAGCGCGAACGCGCACTCGACGAGGCGGCACACATCCGTCAGACCGCGCTCGACATCGCGACCGAACGACTCGATCGATCACGCGAACTCGCGCAGGCGGCTGATCGCACGCGTCAGGACATCGCCGCCAACCTCGGGCGGCTACGCGAGGAGCTGGCCGAGTTGCCGGAACTGCTCGCCCAGCCCGACGACTCCGAGTACTCCGTGCTGTCCGACGCCGACGATCTCGACCTCCTCAACCGCAAGCTCTCGCCCGAGGCGCGGTCGCCGGAGGTTCGCTCCGCCTGATCCGAAAGAACCACACAACCTCAGGTCCCAGCCCCTGCTCCCTGAGGTGCGAGGAGCGCGAGCGACGAGCCACGAAGGGCCTGGCAAGACGAGGGCGAGGGCCCTTCGTGGCTCGCTGCGCTCGCACCTCAGGGAGCAGGGGTGGGCCACGCCGCTTGCTCCGCAGGGTGGGCCTAGAAGAGCCGGAACTCCGTGCTCTCCGCGCCGCGAAGCTCGTCGTAATCGAGCACCACGCAACGGATTCCGCGGTCCTCGGCCAGCGTGCGGGCCTGCGGCTTGATCTGCTGGGCGGCGAAGACGCCGGCCACCGGGGCGAGTGTGGTGTCGCGGTTGAGCAGCTCGAGGTACCGGGTGAGCTGCTCGACGCCGTCGATCTCCCCGCGCCGTTTGATCTCGACCGCCACCGTGGCACCCGATGCGTCCCGGCACAGCAGGTCCACCGGCCCGATCGCGGTCATGTACTCGCGGCGGATGAGCGTGTGACCCGGACCCAACGTCTCGACATGCTCGGCGAGCAGCTCCTGCAGGTGCGCCTCGACGCCGTCCTTGACGAGGCCGGGGTCGATGCCGAGGTCGTGCTGGGAGTCGTGCTCGATCGACGCGATGGTGATGCGGAGTTCCTCGCCCGCCTTGTTGGTGACGACCCAGTACGCCTCCGCCTGCGTACCGTCGGGAACCTGCGCCTCGGTGAGCCAGCACGGCGGACTCATCCAGTTCAACGGCTTGTAGGCCCGGTCGTCGGCGTGCACGCTCACCGATCCGTCCGATTTGATCAGCAGCAACCGCCGGGCCATGGGCAGATGGGCGGTCAGCCGCCCGACGTAGTCGACCTGACACTCCGCGATGACGAGACGCACGTGCCCACCCTAGTGGTGTGTCCCGGAACCGGGCGGCGCGGCCCGCTCACTCGTCGTAGTAGTGCTTCAGCAGAAACGTCTCGGCATCGACGACCGCGTCGTCCATCGTCGAGTGCACGTGCGGAAGCGCCGGGTCGAATCCCCGGAGTTCCGGCGGCGCATCGAGATCGGGCACCGCCGCGTCGTCACGGTGCCGATCGACGCTGGCGCGGACGACGCCGTCCGGGTCGACGAGCGCGGCCCGCCGGCCGCTGTCGTCCAGCAGCCGTTTGATGCTCAGCACCATCGTGCGTGCGACCGCGTCGATCACCCCGATGCGGGAGATCTCGACGATGACGACGGTGTATGCGTCGATGTCGGCCATGAGGCGCCGCTGGACACTCTCGGCGCCGACGAAGGTCAGGTCTCCCTGCAGTTCGTACACGCGGATGCGGTCGCGACAGGTCCGCAGATAGCTGCGCTCCTGCTCGCCCCATTCCGCGCTGACGGGGGTGTCGGCGAGGTCGTAGACCGACCGGATCGTCACCCGACTCTCCCGTGTCACGTTGAACATGTGCAGACCCAGGTCGGTGGACAGATGCCGACACACGTCGACGCCGCGGACGCTGTTGCCGTGACCGTCGAGCCGTGGCGAGTACACGCCGATGCCGAGTTGCCCCGGCAGCACCGCGAGGATCCCGCCACCGACGCCGCTCTTCGCCGGCAGGCCGACGGAGGTGACCCAGTCCCCCGCGCCGTCGTACATCCCGCACGTCGTCATGACACTCAGCAACCGCTGCGCGGTCTCGTTGGAGAAGACCGTCCGACCCGTGCGGGGATTCATCCCGCCGTTCGCGATCGTCGCGCCGATCCCGGCCAGGTCGTCGGTCGTCACCCGAATCGAGCACTGTCGGTAGTAGAGGTCGAGAGCGGCGTCCGGGCTGGTCTCTAGAGCCCCGAAGCTGTCTAGCATGTAGGCGATCGCGCGGTTGCGCGAACCCGTCGCGGCCTCGGAGGCATAGACCCCCTCGTCCATCGTGAGGCGCCGTCCGGCACATCCGGAGTAGAACTCGAGCACCTCCCGGAAAGCGGCGTCGACCGCCGCCTCGGCCACGTCCCGGGTCGGCGGCAACAGCATGGATGCGGCAAAGATGGCCCCCGCATTGATCATCGGGTTCTTCGGGCGTCGGCGCTCGTCCACGCTGATCTCGTTGAATGCCTCGCCGGACGGCTCGACGCCGATCTTCGCGTCGACCGCCGCGGTGCCGTGCTTCTTCAGGACCATCGCATAGGTGAGGGGCTTGGAGACCGACTGGATGGTGAACGCCGTCGCGGAGTCACCATGTGAGTAGGTGTGGCCGTCGTGCACGCACATCGACAGGCCGTAACCCTCGGGGTCGACGGCGGCCAGTTCCGGGATGTAGTCGGCGACATGACCGGATCGGTCCGAATGGCATTCGTCCATGATGTGGCTGAGGTAACCGTCGACGAGGGAGTCCATGACCCCATCTAAGCGTGTCCCCCGGCACCCCGTCGGAGATGACTAGGCTGGCGATGACCGGGGACCGAGACACCGACGCTGGGAGTACCGATGAAGCTGCTCGTCGCATACATCGCCACCTCGGGAGGCGACGACGCGGTCGCCCTCGGCGCATGCCTCGCGCGGACCTTCGACGCCGAACTCGAGCTCTGCATCGTCATCCCACCCGAGCCGGACAGCGCCGACCCGTCCGAACAGGTCTCGGTCGAACGCCTCTCCGACGCCCTGGACAATGCGGCCCGCCGCTGGCTCGACGCCGCTGCCGCCAGACTCCCCGACGACATCCAGACCACCACGACGATCGCCGAACACGCCAACCCCGGGGAGGGTCTCATCGTGCAGGCCCGGCGCACATCGGCGGACATGCTGGTCATCGGCGGCGCGGGTGGCGGTATCCGCGGCCGGCACACACTCGGGACCGTGGTCAACGACATCTTGCATTCCGCACCGGTCCCGGTGGCGGTGGCGCCACCGGGGTTCGCGCATCTCGGCGCCGACGAGGTGCGAGAGATCTCGGTCGCGATCGGTAGCCGGCCCGGCACCCAGCTGTTGTTCCAGACGGCGTTGCGCAGCGGTGTGCGTGCACATCGGCCCATCCGGCTGATCTCGTTGGTGGCCGTGGACGACGTCCAACCCTGGCGCACCGAGCCGGAAGAACGGGCCCTCGACCACGCTCGCGAACACGCGCGACGCAGTCTCGAGGCGGCCAGAGAACAACTGCCACCGGACTTCCCGGTCAGCTCGGCGATCGCCCAGGGGTCGACCATCGAGGAGGCAGTCGGCTCCCTGGACTGGCAGGACGGCGATGTGGTCATGGTCGGCTCCAGCCGGCTGGCGGCGCCCAACACGCTCTTCCTCGGCACAACCGCAGCGAAAATCCTTCGCGCGGTGTCGGTTCCGATGATCGTCGTTCCGAAGGGCACCGACTGATCACGTCTCGACCCAGAAAAGCATTGTGGCCCCTCACGAATCGTGAGGGGCCACAATGGGATGTTGTGTTCGGCGGTGTCCTACTCTCCCACACTGATTAGGGTGCAGTACCATTGGCGCTGGAGGGCTTAGCTTCCGGGTTCGGAATGGGGCCGGGCGTTTCCCCTCCGCTATAGCCGCCGTAACTTTGTGAAACAACACGCTCACGTAGTGTGCGTGTGTTTGTTTGTCACCTCTCACCACCCCGTCACACCGTGGTGTTGCTGAGGGGTGTCCGGGGGGGCGAAGCCACCCGGAGGAGTGTGTTGTTTCAGAAGTACATAGTGGATGCGAACACCAACCGAACCTGAGGTTTGGTGATGTTGTGGGTGTTGTTGGTAAGTCCTCGGCCGATTAGTACCAGTCACCTGAACACATTGCTGTGCGTACAGTTCTGGCCTATCAACCCCATGGTCTGTGGGGGGCCTTAACCCCGCAAAGGGGGTGAGAAACCTCATCTTGGAACAGGCTTCCCGCTTAGATGCTTTCAGCGGTTATCCCTTCCGAACGTAGCTAACCAGCAGTGCCCCTGGCGGGACAACTGGCACACCAGAGGTTCGTCCGTCCCGGTCCTCTCGTACTAGGGACAGGTTTCCTCAAGTTTCTTACGCGCGCGGCGGATAGAGACCGAACTGTCTCACGACGTTCTAAACCCAGCTCGCGTGCCGCTTTAATGGGCGAACAGCCCAACCCTTGGGACCTACTCCAGCCCCAGGATGCGACGAGCCGACATCGAGGTGCCAAACCATCCCGTCGATATGGACTCTTGGGGAAGATCAGCCTGTTATCCCCGGGGTACCTTTTATCCGTTGAGCGACACCGCTTCCACTTGCCGGTGCCGGATCACTAGTCCCGACTTTCGTCCCTGCTCGACATGTACGTCTCACAGTCAAGCTCCCTTGTGCACTTACACTCAACACCTGATTGCCAACCAGGCTGAGGGAACCTTTGGGCGCCTCCGTTACCTTTTAGGAGGCAACCGCCCCAGTTAAACTACCCACCAGGCACTGTCCCTGAACCCGATCAGGGTCCGAGGTTAGAAGTCCAATACGATCAGAGTGGTATTTCAACAACGACTCCATGAACACTGGCGTGCCCACTTCACAGTCTCCCACCTATCCTACACAAACCGAACCGAACACCAATACCAAGCTATAGTGAAGGTCCCGGGGTCTTTTCGTCCTGCCGCGCGTAACGAGCATCTTTACTCGTACTGCAATTTCGCCGAGTCTGTGGTTGAGACAGCAGAGAAGTCGTTACGCCATTCGTGCAGGTCGGAACTTACCCGACAAGGAATTTCGCTACCTTAGGATGGTTATAGTTACCACCGCCGTTTACTGGGGCTTAAATTCTCAGCTTCACCACCCGAAGGTGATTAACCGGTCCTCTTAACCTTCCAGCACCGGGCAGGCGTCAGTCCGTATACATCGTCTTACGACTTCGCACGGACCTGTGTTTTTAGTAAACAGTCGCTTCTCTCTGGTCTCTGCGACCCACACCAGCTCAGACCGAAAAGATCGTCACCAGGATGGGTCCCCCTTCTCCCGAAGTTACGGGGGCATTTTGCCGAGTTCCTTAACCACAGTTCTCTCGATCGCCTTAGTATTCTCTACCTGACCACCTGTGTTGGTTTGGGGTACGGGCCGTGTACCAACTCACTAGAGGCTTTTCTCGGCAGCATAGGATCATGGAATTCGCCACAACGGCTACGCATCACCTCTCAGGCTCTGTGAGTGACGGATTTGCCTATCACTCGCCCTACAGGCTTACACCAGTACAACCACTGACTGGCCCCACTACCTTCCTGCGTCACCCCATCGCTTGCCTACTACCAGCCAAGGTCCCATGCATCACCCCAACTCGGCACCCGAAGGTGCTCCTGGGGGATCAGGATGGTTAGTACAACTGATTCAGCATGGGCGCGGATACACGGGTACGGGAATATCAACCCGTTGTCCATCGACTACGCCTGTCGGCCTCGCCTTAGGTCCCGACTCACCCTGGGCGGATTAGCCTGGCCCAGGAACCCTTGGTCATTCGGCGGCAGAGTTTCTCACTCTGCTTTCGCTACTCATGCCTGCATTCTCACTCCCACACCCTCCACACCTGGATCACTCCGGCGCTTCCACGGATGCAGGACGCTCCCCTACCCACCCACACACCTGGTCGACCCTCCGTAAAAGATCGACGGGCTAACGTGTGAGTGCCGCGGCTTCGGCGGTGTACTTGAGCCCCGCTACATTGTCGGCGCAGGATCACTTGACCAGTGAGCTATTACGCACTCTTTCAAGGGTGGCTGCTTCTAAGCCAACCTCCTGGTTGTCTTCGCGACCCCACATCCTTTTCCACTTAGTACACGCTTAGGGGCCTTAGCCGGCGATCTGGGCTGTTTCCCTCTCGACTACGAACCTTATCGCCCGCAGTCTCACTGCCACACTCTCACTTACCGGCATTCGGAGTTTGGCTGACGTCAGTAACCCTGTGGGGCCCATCGGCCATCCAGTAGCTCTACCTCCAGTAAGAAACATGTGACGCTGCACCTAAATGCATTTCGGGGAGAACCAGCTATCACGGAGTTTGATTGGCCTTTCACCCCTACCCACAACTCATCCCCTCCATTTTCAACTGAAGTGGGTTCGGGCCTCCACGACGTCTTACCGACGCTTCACCCTGGCCATGGGTAGATCACTCCGCTTCGGGTCTAGACCCGGCGACTCTTTCGCCCTATTCAGACTCGCTTTCGCTACGGCTACCCCACACGGGTTAACCTCGCCACCGAGCACTAACTCGCAGGCTCATTCTTCAAAAGGCACGCCATCACCCGCCCCGAAGGCACAGGCTTTGACGGATTGTAAGCGTCCGGTTTCAGGTACTATTTCACTCCCCTCCCGGGGTACTTTTCACCTTTCCCTCACGGTACTAGTCCGCTATCGGTCACCAGGAAGTATTCAGGCTTACCGGGTGGTCCCGGCAGATTCACAGCAGATTCCACGAGCCCGCTGCTACTTGGGGACACCGTCACGCAAGACCATGTGTTTTCAGCTACCGGACTCTCACCGACTACGGCAGACCATTCCAGGCCACTTCACCTAACACACAGTTTTCTCACTCACGCTTCCACAGGCAGATGGAAGAAGACGAACCCCACAACCCCACACACACAACCCCTACCCGGTATCACATGCGCATGGTTTAGCCTCCTCCGCTTTCGCTCGCCACTACTCACGGAATCACAATTGTTTTCTCTTCCTATGGGTACTGAGATGTTTCACTTCCCCACGTTCCCCCCACACAGCCTATACATTCAGCTGGTGGTAACACGACATCACTCGTGCTGGGTTTCCCCATTCGGACACCCTCGGATCACAGCTCGTTTGACAACTCCCCGAGGACTATCGCGGCCTACCACGTCCTTCATCGGCTCCTGGTACCAAGGCATCCACCGAACGCCCTTACACACTTACAACAACACCTACAAACAACCCCCCACCCACAACCAACACAAGGCCAGCCATGAACGAGGATCGAATGTAGACATCACACAACACTACAAATTCTGCTAAATCACAGACCAGCACTCCAACAACAGTCGAAGCATTGGTTTGAAATAAAGATGCTCGCATCCACTATGCACTTCTCAAACAACACACACCCACCACCGTGCACGCGCTCCCGCGACCATCACAGTCACGATCACCACCCGCACCCCAGTCATGAGCTAGATCAGAGACAACACGCATGTGTTCCCTCAGAACCCCGATAGCGTGACAATGAACCCGCCAGCCCTCACGGACCCGCAGTGACCCCCCATCCTTCTACCGGTGTAGAAGAGGTGAGCCTGTCTGATGTTTCACCCTCGAACACACACCCACCGCACAGACATACGCCGGCAGAAATGGGTGATGTTGTGTGCTCCTTAGAAAGGAGGTGATCCAGCCGCACCTTCCGGTACGGCTACCTTGTTACGACTTCGTCCCAATCGCCGATCCCACCTTCGACAGCTCCCTCCCACAAGGGGTTAGGCCACCGGCTTCGGGTGTTACCGACTTTCATGACGTGACGGGCGGTGTGTACAAGGCCCGGGAACGTATTCACCGCAGCGTTGCTGATCTGCGATTACTAGCGACTCCGACTTCATGGGGTCGAGTTGCAGACCCCAATCCGAACTGAGACTGGCTTTAAGGGATTCGCTCCACCTCACGGTATCGCAGCCCTCTGTACCAGCCATTGTAGCATGTGTGAAGCCCTGGACATAAGGGGCATGATGACTTGACGTCATCCCCACCTTCCTCCGAGTTGACCCCGGCAGTCTCCTGCAAGTCCCCGGCATAACCCGCTGGCAATACAGGACAAGGGTTGCGCTCGTTGCGGGACTTAACCCAACATCTCACGACACGAGCTGACGACAGCCATGCACCACCTGTACACCAACCACAAGGGAACGACTATCTCTAGCCGCGTCTGGTGTATGTCAAACCCAGGTAAGGTTCTTCGCGTTGCATCGAATTAATCCACATGCTCCGCCGCTTGTGCGGGCCCCCGTCAATTCCTTTGAGTTTTAGCCTTGCGGCCGTACTCCCCAGGCGGGGTACTTAATGCGTTAGCTACGGCACGGATCCCGTGAAAAGGAACCCACACCTAGTACCCACCGTTTACGGCGTGGACTACCAGGGTATCTAATCCTGTTCGCTACCCACGCTTTCGCTCCTCAGCGTCAGTTACTACCCAGAGACCCGCCTTCGCCACCGGTGTTCCTCCTGATATCTGCGCATTTCACCGCTACACCAGGAATTCCAGTCTCCCCTGTAGTACTCAAGTCTGCCCGTATCGCCTGCACGCCTGCAATTGAGTTGCAGAATTTCACAGACGACGCGACAAACCGCCTACGAGCTCTTTACGCCCAGTAATTCCGGACAACGCTCGCACCCTACGTATTACCGCGGCTGCTGGCACGTAGTTGGCCGGTGCTTCTTCTCCAGGTACCGTCACTTCCGCTTCGTCCCTGGTGAAAGAGGTTTACAACCCGAAGGCCGTCATCCCTCACGCGGCGTCGCTGCATCAGGCTTGCGCCCATTGTGCAATATTCCCCACTGCTGCCTCCCGTAGGAGTCTGGGCCGTGTCTCAGTCCCAGTGTGGCCGATCACCCTCTCAGGTCGGCTACCCGTCGTCGCCTTGGTAGGCCATTACCCCACCAACAAGCTGATAGGCCGCGGGCCCATCCCACACCGCAAAAGCTTTCCACCAACCACCATGCGACAGTTGGTCATATCCGGTATTAGACCCAGTTTCCCAGGCTTATCCCAGAGTGCAGGGCAGATCACCCACGTGTTACTCACCCGTTCGCCACTCGAGTACCCAGCAAGCTGGGCCTTTCCGTTCGACTTGCATGTGTTAAGCACGCCGCCAGCGTTCGTCCTGAGCCAGGATCAAACTCTCCATGAAAAAACAGTGAAACAAAACCAACCCCACAAGAGGCCGGCGTTTCAACACAATCAGGAAAGCACAACCTGACCAAAATAAACCTAGCAAAATGTGACACCCAGGACGGGGCCCGGACGCCACACAAAAAACAAACATCTACATCCACAAAAGATGCACGATGCCAAATTGGCATCAGACAATTCATCATCACACTATCGAGTTCTCAAAGAACACACACCCACCAGCTACCCACCCCACATCAGGGCTCCCACCAGCAGACTTCGCATTCAACCTTGCCAGCCACCCCGTCTCCGGGGCAACTCTTCCAGCCTACCAGACCCCACCCACAGCCCGCAACCCCGAAGAATTCCGAACCACTGAGAGACCCAGCAACCCCAAACACTCTACCCAAGCCACAACAACTCAAGCCAAAACATTCAGGGGCGGCCAGCCAAGAAACCCGGTCTCCACTCCCCACCATCAGACCCTCTCAGGCCCTTCCGGGGCGGCGCCGTGGCTCGCTGACCTGAAGAAAGTTACGCAAGCGGATCGCTGGGGTCAAATCGCCTGCTCGCCGCCCGCCAGTACAGCCATCGTCGCAGGTCATCGCTTTCCCATCGGAGTCGAATCCCGCTGCTGCTCGCGGATTTCGGTGAATCACATCGATGTGACGTGCGTCGCAGACCGTCCTTTCGGACAGGTCATCACCCCCGGTCGGTCAGTTATGCGCAGGTCAGAGCGCTCATACGGTCGAAACATGACCGCGACCGAACTGGCCACGACCCCGACGACCGCGCCCATCGGCGCATCGCCGGTACCCGGACTCCCACCGCGGGTTGTCTCGTCCGCGCTTGTCCCCGAGGGGTTCACGCGTTGCGGTCTCCTCTCCTGGCGCCGACAGGCGGGCGTCCTGCACATCGCCCATCCCTTCGACGAGCACAGCATCTCCGACGCCGTGGTCGTCGACGGACTCGTCGCTCTCGTCGAGGCCGGCGTGTTGGCCGGCCAGTCGCAGTTCGAATCCGCCGCGATGGGGATCATCCGCACCTCGGCGAGTAGGTCCACCGACGCGTGGGCGGCTTTCTACGACAACTCGCTTCGCGAACTACGCACGGGCGCATCGGCATTCGCGCCCGTCCACAAACGCGCGCGGAGCCTCGTCTCGGGCGGGGCCGTCCTCGAGGTGGGATCGTGCTTCGGCTTCTTCGCTCTCGCCTGCGCCCTGGACGGTCTCCAGGTCGCGGCCTGCGACATCTCGCCCGGCGCGGTGTCGCTGCTCTCCGACGCCGCTCACCGACTCCGACTGCCCGTCGTCGCAACCGTCGGGAACGCGATCGCTCTCCCCTACGCCGACGACTCGGCCGACACCGTCACGCTCATCCATCTCCTCGAGCACCTCGATCCTGCGGGGGCGCACGCCGCGATCGGCGAGGCCCTCCGGGTCGCCCGGCAGCGCGTGGTCATCGGCGTGCCGTTCGAAGACGAGCCGAGCCCGCACTTCGGCCACCTCGTCCGGCTCACCGAGAACGACCTGTGCGGCTGGGCTCGAGCCGTCCCGCATGCCGGCGCCGAGGTCCTCGTCGATCACGGCGGATGGCTCGTCCTCACCCCCGGTCCTGATTCCTCGAGTCCGGCCGCGGTACCGAGCGACCGCGTCAGATCAGCCCGCGTTTGCTGGCGATGTACACCGCGTCGGTCCGCTTGGACACCCCGAGCTTGCGAATGATGTTGCGAATGTGGAACTTCACGGTTGACTCCGAGATGTAGAGCGTCTCGCCGATCCGCTTGTTCGACAGCCCGTCGGCGAGGAGCCGCAAGACCTCGCGCTCCCGGTCGCTGAGTGCCTCGGACTTCTCGTTCTCGCCGGACACCGCGCGGAGGACGACGGCCGCGCTGCGCGGGTCGAAGGCGCTGCCGCCGCCGGACACCGCCTGGATCGCGCGCACGAGTTCGGTCGTGTCGACATCTTTGACCACGTACCCCCGGGCTCCCGCCCGCACGGCGCGCACGACCAGATCGTCGTCGAGAAACGTGGTCAGCACCAGCGCGGCGACCTCCGGGTGGCGCTGCGCGATCTGCTCGATGAGCCGCAGCCCCTCGTACTCGGTGCCCGCCGACAGCTTGAGGTCGACCACGACGACATCGGGGTGTCGGGCGTTCACCTCGGCCAGCGCGGCGTCGGCCGATCCCGCCTCGCCGACCACGTCCACGACGTCCTCGCGCTCCAGCAGCGACCGCATCCCCTGGCGCAGGAGGGCGTGGTCGTCGACGAGAAGGGTCCGGATGGGGCGCCTGATGTCGTTGTCGCTCAACCGAACTCCTTCGTTCTGAGCGGGTCGTCGGGCGTCGCGGTGCCGGCCGTGCCGATCGGCAGCACCACCGCGACGCGGATACCGCCGATGCGCGACCGGCGGATCCGCAGTTCGCCTCCGAGCTCGGCGGCGCGCGAGGACATGTTGGCCAGGCCGCGGTGCCGTCCGGCCGTGAGATCGCCGAGCGACGCAGTGCGCATCACCCGGCGCAGATGTTCGGGATCACCGACGCCGTCGTCGTCGACCGACAGTGCGACGGTGTCCACGGCGTAGGTGAGGGTCACCGTGACCTGGTGGGCACGCGAGTGGACGGCGGTGTTGAAGAGGGCCTCGCCGGCGATCCGCAGCAGGGCGTGCTGGACCTCATCGGCAAGATCGCGCTCCCGGCCGCGCATGTGGACCGCCGTGCGCAGGTCCGGCGGCATGTGCAACGAGCACAGCTCGGTCAGGACGTCGCGCACACTCGGCGACGGCGCGTTCGTAGCGTTGTTGAGCGCGTAGATGAACGACCGCAACTGCTCCACGGCCTCCTTGGTCAGCCGGCCCGCCATCTCCAGGCGATCGAGTGCGGGACCTTCGACGAGGCCGCGACACAGTTCGATCTGCACCCCCGCCGACAGCACCGACTGGGTGACCGAGTCGTGGAGCTCGCGGGCGATCCGTCCGCGCTCCTCGTTGAGCACGGTCGCCCGCATCGCCGCCGACAGTTCGCGCTGGGTACGTTCCAGTTCGGTGTTGCGCTCGGCGAGTTCCATTGCGTGGCGGTCGGTCTCGGAGAACAGCTCGGCGTTGAGCAGTGCGACGATCGCCTGGCTGGCCAGGATGCGCAGCACGACGAGATCGGTGGGATCGACCATGCGACCGACCGGTGTCCAGGCCGACAGTCCCCCGACGACGTTGCCGTCGAGTTCGACGGGGACGTGGACGTGGTCCTCCTGGAGGATCGCGCCGTGCAGGACGGTCTCGTGTCCGCGGAGGATGTCGTTGAGCCGGTTGAGCACCTCGTCGGGCAGGTCGTCGGGTGTGGCGGCCCGCTCGGACCCTTCGAAGGCGTAGAGCCGACCACCGCTCGCGCTGATCAGGTGGCGCGGGGCCGACTGCTCGAGTCGGCCGTCCGCGAGCGCGAAGACGACCCAGTCCGCGCCCAGATGGTCCCGTGCCGCCTCGACGACCGCGATGACCAAAGCCTCGGGCCCTTCGGCGGTACGGACGAGAGCACGCGAGATCCGCTCCAGCGCACCGACCACCCGACTCAGCCGCGCCTCGACCCCGCGCAGCGCCGCGTAGTGGCTGCCCTTGACGCTGCGGAGTCCGACCAGGCTCTCGAGGTCGGCTTGTTCGGGGAGAGCGCTCCGCTCGGGCGACGGACCGGTCATCACAGCGCTTCGGCGTAGAGGTCCCGGATGCCTGCGGCCTGCGGACGCCGCGGGTTGGTGGTCATGCACGAATCGGCCAGCGCGTGGGCGGTGAGGCGGTCGAGGTCGGCGCTGCGCACGCCCAGCGGTTCGAGCGACGCCGGCATGCCGACCCGGGCGCCGAGCGCGGCGATCGCATCGGCCAGTCGGTCGGCGACGGTCCGGGCGTCACCGGATGTCTCGACCCCGATGGCGTCGGCCAGGTCGACGAAGCCGTCGGCACACACATGGGCGTTGTAGCGGATCACGTGCGGCAGCAGGACGGCGTTGATCGCGCCGTGCGGGGCGTCGCAGTGCCCGCCGACCGGGTGACTCATCGCGTGCGTGGCGCCGAGTATCGCGTTGGTGAACGCCATCCCCGCCCGTAGCGCCGCGAGCGACATCTCCTCGGCCGCGACCCGGTCCCGCGGATCGTCGACGAGGCGTTCGAGATGCGTCCACACGCCACGAATGGATTCCAGCGCAAGCGAATCGGTGAGTCGTCCGTGCGCGAGTGAGACGTAGGCCTCGACGCAGTGGGTGAGTACATCCATGCCGACCTGGGCGGTGACCGCGGCGGGCGCGGTCATCAGCAGGGTCGGGTCACTCACCGTCACGTCCGGCACGAGTGAACGCCCGATGATGGTCACCTTGGTACGCCGCTCGGCGTCGTTGATGATGCAGAACTGGGAGACGTCGGCGCCGCTGCCGGCCGTCGTCGGCACCGCCATGAGTGGCGGGAGCGGTCGTCGGGCACGGTCGATTCCCTCGTACTCGAGGATGTGACCGCCGTTGGCCGCCAACACCGCGACACCCTTGGCGGCGTCGATCACCGAACCGCCGCCCAGGGCGACGAGGCCGTCGGCATCGTGTGCCTTGTAGGCGAGGAACGCCGCCGCGACCTCGCCTGACCGCGGGTTGGGCGAGACATCCAGGTACGACGCCGCGTCGAGGCCGCAGGCACGCAGCCCGGCCATCAGCTGTGCGTACCAGGGGGTGCGTTCCAGACAACGATCGCTGACCACGAACGGTCGGCGCATCCCGAGTCCCGCCGTCGCGACCGGCACCTCCCCGAAGGCGCCCGGGCCCAGCACGATCTCCGGGGTGTGGAACTTGGCGACCTGGCCCGATGCGCGCCGACGGACGTCACCCACCATTCGTCCCGCCTCCGTTCCATCCACTCCGACCGCACCGTCCGACCACCTCGCCCCGGCGGTACCCCGACGCTACCCAGGTCACCTCAGCGCCGCACCCAGCTCGTCACAACGCGCGAGCATCTCGGCACCGTCACGCACGCTAACGACGCCGCTGCAGTGGTCGGCGTAGTCGGCCATCGCGCACCCGGACTGCTGCCAGTAGCGTTCGGGTTCCGGTGTGATCCAGGCGATCCGATGCGATCGCCGGCCCACCTCGGCGACGAGGTCGACGCGCGGGTCGAGTCCGTTGCTGCGCGCGTCCCCGACGACCAGTACCGAGGTCCGTCTGCTGATCAGGTCTCCGAACTCGCCCAGCAGTTCGCCGAACATGCGCCCGTAATCGCTCGTCGCGGCGAGATCGAGACCGTCGGCGGCCAGCACCGCTGCGAGGGCCGAGTCGGCGGCCGCGGTCCGCAATGCGGTCGTGACGCGCACCGGCCTATCCACGAACGCGATGACCTCGCAACGGTCACCGAAGCGGTGCAGTGTCTGTGCCAGACGCAGGATGAACCCCGTGACCGGCCGGACCGAGAGCGAGACGTCCACGAGGACGAGCATCCGGACCGGACCGGGGCGCCGGCGGCGTCGCCACAGTTCGGCGGGCACACCGTCGGTCGCGGCCGCCGCCCGCATCGTTGCCCTGATGTCCAGCGCACCACGGTCGACCGGACGGACCACCCGTCGCGGCGCGCCGCGCATGCGCTGGATCAGCCGGTGGCACGCGCGATCGATCTCCGCCTGGTCGACGTACCCCTCGGCCCGCCGGTCCGCGCCGGACACTGCCTCGACGACTCCGTCGGCGTCCAGTCGGGCGACCAGTGCGTCGACGAAAGCACCTAGTGCGCGTTCGAGTTCGGCTCTCCGCGCATCGCCGAGGTCCTCGTTGCCGTCGGCACCGTACGCCTTGCGCGGATCGTAGGCATCGAGGGCGGCCAGGATGGCGGCGGCGCCGGTGAGCCCAAGCGGCCGGCTCGACACGCGAGTCGCCGGTCCGGTGAGTTCGCCGACGGTCGACGAGTCCGCGGTGTCGACCTCGACCGTGTACGTCACTCCCCCACCGGTCGCTCCGCCGTCCGGGTCGACGCCGAGCTGCTCCGCTCCCGCCGACACGCTGAAGTCGTTCTCCTCGCGATGGGCGCTCTCGGCGTCGCGGTGTGCGGCATCGGGGTCCTCGGCCATCAGGTGGCCGATCTCGTCGGTGTGTTCGTCGGCGCCGATCTGCCGGGCCGCGCCCTCGAACTCCTCGTCCCAGACGACGTCATCGGGCAGATCGGCCGCGACGCCACGCACCCGCGGAAGGTCGTCTCCGCCGTCCGGATCGGGTTCGGCACCGAGGAAGAAGAGCTCGAAGGACCGCTCGAAACCAGCTGTCTCATAACCGTATTTGACACAGACGCTCTGCAGGGCCGCACGCAGGATCGCCGGTTCGGCGGTGCCCACCATCGACAGGGTCCGCCGGATCTCGATCACCTCGGCGGGCGAAGCGGCAACCCCTGAGCTCCGCAACACCCTCCCGAACGCGACCGCGGCAAGATCGAGCGGGTCGGCACGCCTCGACGCGGCGACCGGCACAGACATCGGGATCATCGGCCCGGACGGGTACCCGCACTGCGGGCGCGCCCCGCTCCGAAGGCGCGCGCGGTCACCGACCCGCCGGGCGTGGTCCCGTCCACGCCGATCGGCGAGCCTTCCGCCGGCGGTCCTCCGTGTTCGGAAGACAGAGCGCGACGGGCGATCTCGCCGTCCGAACCGAACTTCACCAGCAACGCCAGCAGCGCATTGTGGTCGTCTGCGCCGATCGGCCTTCCCGGCTCTCCGTCCCGGGACCCGAGGTAGGAAGCAGCTCGCGCGGCGTCTATGACCTCCGCGATGGACGGACTCTTGCGCAACGGGAGCTCCCGCAGACGCCGCGCGAGGTCGACCACCTCGCCGATGATCGTCTTCTCGACGTCGGGCGCGCGGACCGCGACGATGTCGCGCTCGGTCTGCGGGTCCGGGTAGTCGACCTGGAAGTGCAGGCAGCGGCGCTTGAGTGCAGGCGAAAGCTCACGAGTGTCGTTGGAGGTCAATATGACCCACGGCGATGAACGTGCCGCGAAGGTCCCGAGTTCGGGCACCGTCACCTGACGCTCGGCGAGGACCTCGAGCATCACCGCCTCCATCGCCTCGTCGGTGCGATCGATCTCGTCGACCAGCAGGACGGTCGGAGACGGTGAGGTGATGGCCGCCAGCAGCGGTCGGGCGACGAGGAAGTCCTCGGTGTAGACGCCCACCTCGGCGCGCGCGAGCGCCGAGCTCGCGGCCGAGAGGGTTGTCTCGGCGGCGAGTTCGGCACTGATCCGGTCGCGCAGCATCTGCACGTGGAGTAGTTGTCGCGCGTAGTCCCATTCGTACAGGGCGCGGGACTCGTCGAGACCCTCGTAGCACTGCAACCGGATGAGTTCACGCCCCGATGCCGCGGCCAGTGCTTTCGCCAGTTCCGTCTTGCCGACCCCGGCCGGCCCCTCCAGGAGAAGGGGCCGGTCGAGGAGCGTCGCGAGGTGGACGACGACCGCCAGTTCCGGTCCGATCAGATACCCCTGCCCACCCAGGGCGTCGGTCAGCGCCTCCACGGAGGAAAACGACCTGCCCTCGGTGGTGTCCCCGGTGACGTCCTGGTTCGATGGCCTGGTTGCGCACATGTGCGTCATGGGTTGTCGGACTCCTTGTCGGCCTGCGGTTTTCGGATCGGGGCTATCGGATCGGGTTCGCGGATCAGGCGGGGTGAGCAGGGCGGATCAGTAGCTGCCCGTGAATGCGTGCGCCACCATCGGAATCAGCGATGCGACGGTGCTCTCACGCGGGTTGCCCGGCGTGCACCAGTCGTCCATCATGTGCTCGGCGATGGCGCGGATCTGCTTGTCGGAGGTGTCCATGGTCTCGCCACGACCCTCGTACTTGCCGGTGTTCATCCGGTTCTTGTCGTAACTGCTCGTCGACAGCTGACCGAAGTTGTCGGGGATGCCGAGGTCTTTGCCCAAGCGGATGGCCTCCTCGACGGCGGCGTCGGCGGCCTGGACCGTCGTCATCTTCGATGTGTCGACACCGAGCAGCGCGGCGATCTCGGCGTAACGCTCGTAGCGAGACGGCAGGTTGTACTCCCAGACGCGGGGAAGGGCGATGGCGTTGTTCAGCCCGTGATGGCTGTCATAGAACGCGCTCACCGCATGCGACAGCGAGTGCACGAGACCGAGGCCGCCGGAGTTGAACGCCTGCGCGGAGATGTACTGCGCGTACATCATCCCGGTGCGGGCCGCCAGGTTTCGCGGGTCGTACACGGCGGTGCGCAGATGGTCGCGGATCAGCTCGATCGAGTACTTGGCATTGCCCAGCGAGGGTGCGAAGTCCAGACGCGACACGTAGGGCTCGCTCGCGTGCGCGAGCACGTCGAAACCGCAGAAGGCGGTGAAGTGCTCGGGGCACGTGTAGTAGAGCAGCGGGTCGTCCATCGCCAGGTCGACGAGGCAGGTGTCGTCGAAGGCCACCCATTTGTGCGGCTTGTTCATGTCCGAGGTATCGGTGATGACGTACGCCCAGGAGGTCTCCGAGCCGGTGCCGGCCGTCGTCGAGACCGCGATGTGCTTCGGATTCTCCTTGTTGGTGGCCTTGGAGAAGCCCTCGAACTCGTTGATGTTGCGGCCGTCGTGGGCGATGACCATACGTGCACCCTTGGCGGCGTCGTGGCTGGAGCCGCCACCGACCGAGATGATGCCGTCGCACTTCTCCGACTGGTAGAGGGCCGCGGCGTCCATGCAGTTGTAGTCCTTGGGGTTGGACTCCACCTGGTCGTAGAGCACCACGTCGACGCCCTGGTACTCGATCTTGCCGATCAGCTCCTCGATGATCCCGGAGCCGCGTAGACCCGTCGTCATCAGGAGCGCACGGGTCATGCCCAGGTCCTTGGCCTCGACACCGAGCATGTCGTGCGCGCCGACACCCAGCTTCGCCTTCGGGAACGGGTGGAACTCCTTGATCGGGAAGTCCCAGATCTGGTTCAGCTCAATGGCCATGGTGGTGAACTCCTTGTGACGGTTGGTCTGTCACAACGAGAATGTCGTCCAGATCACAACCGGGACAAGGGGTCCTGCCCGTCCTCGACCACAGTGCACCCGGCCGGACGGGCCGGTACCTGTCCGATCGGACAGGGTTCAGTCGCGCACGCGCTCGATCTCACCGCCGAGACTGCGCAGGATCTCCACGAAGTGCGGGTACCCGCGGTCGATGTGCTCGACGTCGTGTACTTCGGTCACGCCGTCGGCGACGAGCCCGGCCAGCACGAGGCCGGCGCCCGCCCGGATGTCCGAACACCAGACCGGCGCACTCGACAGGCGGTCGATCCCGCGGATGACGGCGTGGTGGCCGTCGGTCCGCGCATCCGCACCGAGACGGACCATCTCCTCGACGAAGCGGAACCGGGCCTCGAAGACGTTCTCCGTGATCACCGACATGCCGTCGGAGATGGCGGCGAGGCCGATCGCCATCGGCTGCAGATCGGTGGGGAATCCGGGAAACGGCAAAGTCGAAACGTTGACGGCGGTGGGCCGGCGATCGTGCCGGACCCGGAAGCCGTCGTCGAAGGTGTCGACCACCGCGCCGGTGTCGCCCAGTTTGTTCAGAACCAGCTGCAGGTGCTCGGGTTTCACGCCGCGCACGGTGACGTCACCGCGCGTCATGGCGGCCGCAATCCCCCAGGTGGCACCGACGATGCGGTCTCCGACCACCCGGTGTGTCGTCGGATGCAGCCGGTCCACACCGACGACGGTCAGCGTCGAGGTGCCGGCGCCGTCGATCTGTGCGCCCATCTGCTGCAGCATCACGCACAGGTCGACGATCTCCGGCTCGCGGGCGGCGTTGTCGATGGTGGTCTGTCCCTCGGCGAGCACGGCGGCCATGAGGATGTTCTCGGTCGCCCCCACCGACGGGAACTCCAGCGCGATCGGTGCGCCGACCAACGTGTCGGCCTCGGCCACCACGCAGCCGTGCTCGATCGAGCTGGTGGCGCCCAGGGCACGCAGACCCGCCTGGTGCATGTCGAGCGGCCGCGACCCGATCGCGTCTCCGCCGGGCAGCGCCACGACGGCTCGGTGACAACGCGCCATCAGCGGGCCGAGGACACAGACCGAGGCGCGGAACTGCCGGACCGCCGCGAAGTCGGCATGGAACTTCGGCTCCGCCGGCGCCGTGATGGTGACCGTCTCGCCGTCCATGTCGACGACCGCACCCAGACCGCGGAGAACGTCCGCCATCAGCGGGACATCGGCGATCTCGGGTGCGTTGGTCAGCACGGTCGTCCCCTCGGCGAGGAGGGCCGCGGCCATGAGTTTCAGGACGCTGTTCTTCGCGCCCCCCACTGCCACCTCGCCGGACAGACGCGCTCCCCCGGACACCAGAAACCGATCGCTCACGACTGCCACCTTAACCGTCCGGGGTCACCGGCCCACCGGCCAGTACGTCCTCCGACCGTGCTCCCGATCCTGTGCGTCCGGCGCAGTACATTCGACGCATGGCGGTACACCTGACGAGGATCTACACCCGAACGGGCGACGACGGCTCCACCGGGCTGAGCGACTTCTCCCGGGTGCCCAAAACCGATCCGCGTGTCGTCGCCTACGCCGACTGTGACGAGGCGAACGCCGTCATCGGTGTCGCCCTGGCACTCGGTGGTGACGTCCCCGACGACCTCCGGGAAGTGCTCACGACCGTCCAGAACGACCTCTTCGACGCCGGCGCCGACCTCTCCACGCCGGTCGTCGACGACCCCGAGTACCCACCGCTGCGCATCGCACAGGATTACATCGACGCCCTCGAGCGCTGGTGCGACTCCTTCGGTGCCGATCTGCCCGCACTGGACTCGTTCATCCTGCCGGGCGGCACACCGCTGGCTGCCCTGCTGCATCAGGCACGAACGGTGACCAGACGGGCCGAGCGCTCGGCGTGGGCCGCGGTCGCCGCCCACCCCGACGACACCAGCGTGCTGCCCGCGAAATACCTGAACCGGTTGTCGGATCTGCTGTTCATCCTGTCGCGGGTGGCGAACCGCACTCGCCCCGCCGCGGGAGGTGACCAACAGGGCGCGAACTCGCCCGGCGACGTCAAGTGGGTTCCGGGCGGCAACCGGCAACGGCCCCCGGCGAAGCCGGTCCATCAAGACCCGGCGAAGACGGGCGGGAAAGCCCCGGCGCAGCCGGATTCCTAGGCGCTGCGGCGCCGCTGCGATCTCGCGGACTGCCGGGATTCGAGCCAGGACTGGAACGCGGTCACCGCACCCGGGCCCATCGCCAGTTCGTAGTCGTCCTCGGCCCGGCCGGCGGTCTGCACCTGGAGGATGAGCATGCCGTCGAGGATCTCCGTCTCGGTGCCCTCGGGGGCGCGACGACCGGAGATCTCCATGCCCTGTCGTGCGAACGTCACGTTCGGCCCCGGTTTCAGCGACGTGAGCCGGTAGTAGCGCAGAGAGTCGTCGCTGTAGTGCACGGTGCCGTGACGCCATCCCTGGTCTACGCCGGCCGGCACCGTGCGCAGCAGGACCGGAGTGCCCGCGCGACGGAGTTGCGCCAGCCGCAGCGCCAGGAAGCCACACAACAGGAGCGCCACCGCCAGCAGCACACTGAGCATCACGACCGCCAGCGACATCACCTACTCCTTCGTGCAGTCACCGCGGATAGGCGAAGCGTCGAACCCGGTAGGGCTCCAGACGGCTTGGGCTGCATACACGCGGGACAGGGGGGGCTGTGGAACAAGCATGCCAGAACGTGCACATGAGACGCCAAACGACCTCGGCCGGCCAACGGAGAATTCCGATGGCCGGCCGAGGTCGATCGTTGACCCGAACCGCTCGCGCGGCTCGCTCTACCGGGAAAGGTGTTGTGCCGCAGTCAGACGCGCGTGAGCACGGTGGTACTCGGGCGAATCCGGCTCCGCCTCGTCGAGCGCGGTCTTCTCCGCGTTGACGTCGACGTCGTCGGCCCAGTCGGCCGACTCCGCCAGCACCGTGACGGCCTCGCCGGTGACGGAGAGGAACCCGCCCTCGACCGCTGCCGCACGACGGTTGCCGTTCTCCTCGACGATGACCACGAAGCCACCCGGGACCAGCTGGCCCAGGAGCGGCTCGTGGTTGGCCAGGACACCCAGCTCACCGACGGTGGTCTGCGCGATCACGAACGTGGCCTCTCCCGAGTACAGGCTCGAATCCGCGGAGACAACCTCGACGTGGAAGGACTTCTCAGCCATGGCGAACCGCTACTTTCCGCTGATCTTGGCGGCGGCGGCCTCCACGTCGTCGAGTCCACCGCAGCTGTTGAACGCCTGCTCGGGCAGGTGGTCGAACTCGCCCTTGGCGACACGGTCGAAGGCCTCGATGGTGTCGGCGAGCGGGACGACCGAGCCCTTCTGGCCGGTGAACTTCTCGGCGACGAGGAAGTTCTGGCCGAGGAACTTCTGGATACGGCGCGCACGCTGCACCGTGACCTTGTCCTCTTCGGAGAGCTCGTCCATACCGAGGATGGCGATGATGTCCTGCAGTTCCTTGTACTTCTGCAGGATGCGCTTGACCTCGTTGGCGACGCGGAAGTGCTCGTCGCCGACGATCGACGCCTCGAGGATGCGCGAGGTCGAGGTCAGCGGGTCCACGGCGGGGTAGATACCCAGCTGTGAGATCGGACGCGAGAGCTCGGTGGTCGCGTCGAGGTGCGCGAAGGTCGTGGCCGGTGCCGGGTCGGTGTAGTCGTCGGCGGGGACGTAGATCGCCTGCAGCGAGGTGATCGATCGGCCCTTGGTCGAGGTGATGCGCTCCTGGAGCTCACCCATCTCGTCGGCCAGGGTCGGCTGGTAGCCCACCGCGGACGGCATACGGCCGAGGAGGGTCGAGACCTCCGAGCCCGCCTGCGTGAAGCGGAAGATGTTGTCGATGAAGAGCAGCACGTCCTGGTGCTTCACATCGCGGAAGTATTCCGCCATGGTCAGCGCCGACAGCGCCACGCGCATACGCGTGCCCGGCGGCTCGTCCATCTGACCGAACACCAACGCGGTGTCCTGGAGAACGCCCATCTCCTCCATCTCGAGGTGGAGGTCGGTGCCCTCACGGGTGCGCTCACCGACGCCGGCGAACACCGAGGTGCCGGAGAACTCACGCGCGATACGCGTGATCATCTCCTGGATGAGGACGGTCTTGCCGACGCCCGCACCACCGAACAGACCGATCTTGCCGCCCTTGACGTACGGGGTCAGCAGGTCGATGACCTTGATGCCGGTCTCGAGGATCTCGGTCTTGCCCTCGAGCTCGTCGAAGGCCGGCGGCTTGCGGTGGATGCTCCACTGCTCGCCGTCGCGGCCGAGGCCCGGGCTGTCGAGGCAGTCACCGAGGGCGTTGAACACGTGGCCCTTGACGACGTCGCCGACCGGCACGACGATCGACTTGCCGGTGTCGGACACGGCCGCGCCGCGGACCAGGCCGTCGGTCGGCTGCATCGAGATCGTGCGCACCAGGTTGTCACCGAGGTGCTGCGCGACCTCGAGGGTCAGGGTCTTGGCGACCGAGGAGAGAGCGACCTCGGCGTGCAGGGCGTTGAACAGTTCAGGAATCGAGCCCCGCGGGAACTCGACGTCGACCACGGGGCCGATGATGCGGACGACCCGCCCGTCGGCGGAACCCGCCGACTGCGCGGAGGGGGTTTCTACTGCTGCGGTCATGGTGCTTGGGTCACTTCCTCTTTATCGAAGTATGGGTTCTCGTCGATCCGACTCGGCTGGCGCGCACGCTAATTCGCCAGTGCGCTCGAGCCGCCGACGATCTCGCTGATTTCCTGGGTGATCTGGGCCTGGCGGAGCTGGTTGGCCTCGCGCGACAACGACTTGGACAGTTCTTCGGCGTTGTCCGTCGCGGCCTTCATCGCGGTGCGGCGCGCGGCCGACTCCGATGCCGACGAATCCAGCAGCGCCGCGTAGACCCGCGTCGCCACGTACTTCGGCAGCAGCGCGTCGAGCAGGGCGTCGGCCCCGGGTTCGAAGGTGTAGTTGCGCGACGGCGTGTCGTCGGACGAATCCTCGTCGTGCGACACGACCAGCGGGGCGATCCGCCGGACCTCGGGCACCTGCGCCAGCATCGACTGGAACCGCGTGTAGACCAGGTGCAGCTCGTCGACACCCTCGAGGGTGCCGTCTCCTTCTGGGCGCTCGACCTCGGTGCCCGATCCTGCCTGGAAGAGGTCCACCAGGAAGCTGGTCGCCGTCGCCGCGTCCGAGTACTGCGGTGACTCCGAGAAGCCCGTCCACGAGTCCGAGATCTCCAGACCCCGGAAGCTGAAGAACCCGACACCCTTGCGACCCATGACGAACAGGACCGCTTCCTTGCCTTCGTCGCGCAGGAGCGCGATGAGTTCGCGGGTCGCCTTGAGCACGTTCGCGTTGTAACCACCGCACATACCGCGGTCGCTGGTCACGACCAGGATCGCCGCGCGCTTCGGGTTCTCCCGCTCGTTGAGCAGCGGGTTGTCCAGCGATCCCGAGTTGCTCGCCAGCTCCGAGAGCACGGCGGTCATCTCCTGCGAGTACGGCTTGGCCGCCGCCACCCGTCCCTGTGCCTTGGTGATACGCGAGGTCGCGATCAGTTCCTGAGCCTTGGTGATCTTCTTGGTCGACTGGACCGACCGGATGCGTGAGCGCAGCTCACGAATGCTGGCCATGAGCCCTCACCCCTTCCTTTTCGCGATGTCCGTTGACGTCTGAGATCACTTGCGGATCTTGATCTCTTCGTTCTCGACGTTGTCGGCATCCATCGCCTCGGCCTCGGCCTCGTTGACGACGCGACGGCCGTCGTGGGTGAGGTAGCCGTTCTTGAACTTGTTGGTCTCGGCGATCAGGGCCTCGGCCTGGTCGTCGCTGAGCACCTTGCCGCCGGCGATCGAGTCGTAGACACCGGTCGCGTTGTGGTGCAGGTGGCTCAGCAGCTGGGTCTCGAAGTTGCGCACGTCGTCGACCGGGACCGAGTCGTAGTGGCCCTCACCGCAGAGGTAGATCGAGACGATCTGATCCTCGACCGAGAAGGGGCTGTACTGGTCCTGCTTCAGCATCTCGACCCAGCGGGCACCGCGCTCGAGCTGTGCCTTCGAGGCGTCGTCGAGGTCGGAGGCGAAGGCCGAGAAGGCCTCCAGCTCACGGAACTGGGCCAGCTCCAGACGCAGCGATCCCGAGACCTTCTTGAGGCCCTTGGTCTGGGCGGCGCCACCGACGCGCGACACCGAGGTACCGACGTTGATGGCCGGTCGAACACCCTTGTTGAAGAGGTCCGACTCCAGGAAGACCTGGCCGTCGGTGATCGAGATGACGTTGGTCGGGATGAACGCCGAGACGTCGTTGGCCTTGGTCTCGATGATCGGCAGACCGGTCATCGAGCCGCCGCCGAGCTCGTCGGACAGCTTCGCACAACGCTCCAGCAAACGGGAGTGCAAGTAGAAGACGTCACCGGGGTATGCCTCGCGGCCCGGCGGACGACGCAGCAGCAGCGAGATGGCGCGGTAGGCCTCGGCCTGCTTGGTCAGGTCGTCGAACACGATGAGGACGTGCTTGCCCTGGTACATCCAGTGCTGGCCGATGGCCGAGCCGGTGTACGGGGCCAGCCACTTGAAGCCGGCCGAGTCCGAGGCGGGAGCCGCGACGATGGTGGTGTACTCCATCGCGCCCGCCTCTTCGAGGGCGGACTTGACGCCGGCGATGGTCGAACCCTTCTGACCGATCGCGACGTAGATGCAGCGAACCTGCTTGGTGGGGTCGCCGGTCTCCCAGTTGGCCTTCTGGTTCAGGATGGCGTCGATGCAGACCGCGGTCTTGCCGGTCTTGCGGTCGCCGATGACGAGCTGACGCTGTCCGCGGCCGATGGCGGTCATGGCGTCGATGGCCTTGATGCCGGTGGCGAGGGACTCCTCGACCGGCTGGCGCTCGAGCACGGTGGCGGCCTGCAACTCGAGGACGCGCTGCTCGTCGGCTTCGATGTCGCCCTGGCCGTCGATCGGGGCACCCAGCGGGTTGATGACGCGTCCCAGGAACGCATCACCGACGGGGACGGAGAGCACGTCGCCGGTGCGGCTGACCTGCTGGCCTTCTTCCAGGGACTCGTAGTCACCCAGGATCACGGCGCCGATCTCGTCCTCGTCGAGGTTCAGTGCGACGCCGAGGACGCCGCCGGGGAACTCGAGGAGCTCGTTGGCCATTGCGCTCGGAAGGCCGCTGACGTGGGCGATGCCGTCCGAGGTATCGGTGATGATGCCGACCTCGTCACGCGACGCTTCGGCTTCGAACGACGAGACGTACTGCTCGATCGCTCCCTTGATCTCGTCTGGTGAGATCGTCAACTCCGCCATGGGTTCTCGTCTTTCCTTGATGTGGCTCGGAGTCTCGAAGGCTCTGAGCTCTGGGCTTCGTGGGTTCGGGTGTGTCGGGGTGGTCGTCAGCGCGGCAGCGTCTCGGCGGCCTTGGCCAGCCGTGTCGCGACATCGGCGTCGATGACCTCGTCGCCGACACTGATCCGGAGACCGCCGAGCAGTTCCGGGGCGATCTCGGTCTGCACCGAGATGGTCCGACCGTAGATTCCGCCGAGCACGCCCGACAGTCGATCGATCTGGGCATCGGACAGCGGAGAGGCGGACACCACGTGGGCGACCGACTCGCCGCGACGGGCGGCGGCCAGCTCGGCGAGCTGATCGACCGCGACGTCGGCGGCCTGGCCGTGCAGCAGGCGCACGGTCGAGGACAGCAGCGTCCAGGTGTGGGTGCCGACCTTGTCGCCGACCAGCTTCTTCAGCAGGTCGACGCGCTTGTCGGCGTCCTTGCCGTGGTCGGACAGCAGCGAGGACAGCTGCGGGTTGGCCTCGAGGACTCGGCTCACCCGGAAGAGCTCGTCCTCGACCTGCTCGATGACCCCGTCGCGTTCGGCGGCGGTGAGGACGATCAGGGAGTTCTGACGACGCAGACCGACGACGAAGTCGCTCGACGACGACCACCGCTGACTCGACGCGGTCGCGAGCACCTCGACGACGACCGGGGCGAGCTTGCCGTCGAACAGACGGTGCACCATGGCCTTCTTGCCCTCGGGGTTCTCGTCGTCCTCGACCAGGCGCTTGCGCAGGACCGGGTTCTCGCCGAGGAAGTTGATCGCCGCGGTGAGGTCACCCGAGGCGTCGGCAAGTGCCGAACCGTCGAGATCGATTGCCGCCGAATCGAAGTGCTCCGACACGGCGAGAGCGGCGTCGCGGCTGGCGGCACGCATCGCGTGCAGACCGACGAGCGAGGCGCTCGAGGGAACCGCGTTCGTCGAACCCGACGACATCTCCTCGAGTTCGTCGATGACCCGGTCGACGCTCGCCGCCTGGGCCGAGTCGTCGGCGAGATGGTTGCGCACCAGTTCGCCGGCCTTGTCGACCGCGGTGAGTCCGAGATCGGTGCGCAGCTGACGAACGAGGTTGGCGCGCACCAGGGCGACCTGGTTGCGGCCGTGCTCGGAGATGCGCTTGACCTCGTGGTCGGCCTGTGCGCGGATGTCGGAGGTGATCGCCTCGGCGTCAGCCGCGGCGTCCTTCTGCATCTGTTCCGCCTCAGCCTTGGCCTCGGCGACCGCCTTCTCGCGGGCCTGCTTGCCGTCGGCGACGCGCTTGGCAGCGGCCTCGCTCTCGGCGAGCTGCTGACGCACGGTCTCCTGTCGATCCCGCATCATCTTCGCCACCGGCGGCCGGACGTACTTCCACAGGAGGAAGAGGATGACCGCGAAGCCGAAGAGCTGAGCGATGAAGATCGCGGGGTCGAACGCAGCACCGATGTCGTGCAGCCAGGTGCCGATGGGGCCCTGGTCGGATTCGGTCTCAGTGTTGGCAGCCATGATCAGTTCACCGCTCCGCTCGTCGATCGGGTATCGGAAAGAGTTGCCGAGTCGACACCGAGCACACGCGCCGCAAGCGTCTTGGCGAGTGCGTCCACATCAGCTGCAGCCGTCGAGGCGGCCTGCTCACCCTGCGTCGCCAGCTCGGAGCTGGTCGACTGCAGGGCGGCGTCGGCCTCGGCGGTCGCTCGCTGCTTCATCTCGTTCAGCTGTTCCCGCCCCTGGGCGCGAGCATCGTCGCGCTTGGCGGTGGCCTCACCGCGCGCTTCCTTGAGGAGCGAACGGAACTGGACGTCCGCATCCTCGAATTCGGCGGCGGCGGTCCGGTTGTCCTCCACGGTGCGGTGGATCATCGCGTCCCGCTCCTCGAGGACCTGCTGGATCGGCGGAACCACGAACTTGCGGATGACCAGCAGCAAAATCACGAAGATGAGCAGGACAACGAAGAACGTTCCATTCGGGAGCAGGAAGTTCTCTGCAGCAAGCGTCATTGTGGTGAGGTGTCGTTTCTACTCGGCGACAAAAGGGAGAGCGACGATCAGCCGGCGCTGATCGGGGTGGCGAACACGAAGAGCGCCATGAAGGCCAGGTTGATGAAGTAGGCCGCCTCGACCAGACCGACGGTGATGAAGAACGGGGTGAACAGGCGACCCTGTGCCTCGGGCTGGCGAGCGATACCGGCGATCAGCTGGCTACCGGCCAGACCGTTACCGATACCGGCACCGACGGCGCCACCGGCCATGATCAGGCCGCCACCGATGAGTGCGCCGAGGCCAATCATTGGATCCATTGTGATATTTCCCTTTCGTTGCTGACATCTGGTGTGTCAGGTCTGGAGTTGCGCCGACAGGTGCCGGAGCAGGTCGTCATGTTCGGTTGTGGGCGCGGCCGTGTCCGTCTCCGCGCGGTGCCCGGGTTCGGGCGGGTCAGTGATCCTCGGTCTCCATCGACTGCGAGAAGTAGAGGATCGTCAGCAGCGCGAAGATGAACGCCTGGATCAGACCGACGAAGAGCTCGAAGGACTTCCAGATCGCGTTGGGCGCCCACATGATGTACGGCGGGAAGAGTGCGATCAGGGCGACCATCATGCTGCCGGCGAAGACGTTGCCGAAGAGTCGCAGCGAGAGCGAGATCGGCTTGGTGAACTCCTCGATGACGTTGATCGGCGCGAGGAATGCGACGTGGCCCTTGATGATCCGCTTCGGGTGACCCAGCAGGCCGCGCTTCCGGAAGCCGGCGATCTGGTACCAGACGAAGACGAAGAGCGCAAGGGCGTAGGCGAAGTTCACGTCCGCGGCCGGCGGCTTGAGGATCTCGTGGTGACCGACCTGGACCGGCAGGATGGACAGCCAGTTGGAGATCAGGATGAAGGTGAAGAGCGAGACCGCGAGCGGGAGAACGTAGGGGGCGATCTTCATGCCGATGGCACTCTCGACCTGCCCACGCATCTGGATGGTGATGGCCTCCCAGAACAGCTGCACACCCGACGGCACGCCGGTCGAGGTGACCTTCGACTTCAGGTAGAACGCCAGCGCGAGCATGATCGCCGCGGCCAGCGCCGTCGCGATGATGGTCTCCAGGTTGAAGGTCAGTCCGAACAGCTCGAACTTGGTGTAGTGACCCACCTGGATGGCCGGTTCGCCATCCTCTGCGGCAAGGTTGAAGGCGGTCGTCATGGTTGGCTACGAAGTCCTTTCATCACCGGAATGACCGTGTTCAGCACCAAGACCACTTGGCCGATGGCGAGTCCGAACATCGCGCCCAACCCGTCGGGTTGGACCAGAAAAGCCGCCAGCAGCGCGAGCGCCGTGATGGCACCGAGTCGCATGGCGGAGTTGAGAGCAAGGGCGGTCTTGCGCGGGTTCTCGTCGGCGACCACGACGTCGACGGCACGTCGGACGAGGATCGCGTTGACGAAGATCCCGGCGACACCGAGAAGGAAGAACACCGCGAAGAGCGGATGTCCGACGGCGAGCGAGACGGCAGCCACGACCACGATGAACCCGCCCGCGATGAGCGCGGGGCGGCGGAGTCCGGTCGGCGCCTGGGGATAGACGGGGGCCGAATCAGGGGCAGATGCGGTCATGTCCCTCCTCAGCTCTCCTACTCCATACCGATGGCACGGATCACCCGCGTACGTGCAGCAACACATGGCCGCTGGGCGTCAGCTCGCGTTTCGTTGTGACCCTACCAACACCATTCTTGGTGTCTCACCGGGGGTATTGCGTCGTGTGAGACAGAACCGGGGCTTTGTGTCCGGGTCTGCGCACATGTTGACTACTACGGGCGATAGTACACGATAATTTACGGTTTCCTTACCTTAGGCCCAGGTATCGCCCTCACGGAAATGACAGGGTCGCAGACGCCGGTCAGCGGTACGCCTTCGTCGACGTTCGCAGTTCGGCGAGGCGTCGATGCAGGCGCGGCGCCATCGTCACCAGCATCGCGACGACGAGGCCCGCACCGAAGGCCGGGGCGACCACCGACAGCGGGAACAGCGTGCTGGCCGCCGCCGAGAACGCGAGCACCCCGACCCACAGATAGATGATCAGCGCGACCCGGCGCTGCGAGTGCCCGAGTTCGAGCAGGCGGTGGTGCAGGTGCATCTTGTCCGGGGTGTAGAAACCGACGCCGGCCCGGGTCCGCCGGATCACCGCCAGCAGCATGTCGAGCATCGGGATGAAGACGACGGCGGCGACCAGGATCAGCGGGGACAGCAGCGTGAAGATGTCGGCCGGTCCGTAGGCGTTCACGGCGATACGGCCCGAGGCACTCGTGGAGGCCGCGGCGAGCAGCAGACCGATCAGCATCGCACCCGAGTCACCCATGAAGATCCGTGCCGGCGAGAAGTTGTGCGGGAGGAATCCGAGGCACGCGCCGGCCAGTGCCACCGAGATGAGGGCCGGGGGGTAGTAGCTGACGTCGCCGCCCTGGTCGCGCAGCAGACCGAGCGAGAACATACAGATCGCCGCCGCGGCGATGAGTCCCAATCCCGCGGCCAGACCGTCGAGGCCGTCGACGAAGTTGATCGCGTTGATCGTCGCGACCGTGATCGCGACCGTGAGGAGACCGGCCTGCAGCGGGTCGAGCACCAGCGTGCCGATGTCGGCGAACGGGATGTAGAGCTGCAGCCAGCTGATGCCGAGCAGCACCAGAACGCCGGCGGCGGTGAGCTGACCGACGAATTTGGTCAGCGCGTCCAGGCCCCACCGGTCGTCGACGACGCCGACGAGGACGATCACCGTGCCGGCGGCGATCACCGCCGTCATGTCCGTGGTGTAGGCGAATCCGCGATTGAGCGCGGGGAGGTTCGCGGCGAGCGCGATCCCGGCCACCACCCCACCGAACATCCCGAGCCCGCCGAGGCGAGGTGTCGGGATCACGTGCACGTCGCGGACCCGCGGCACGGCGACCGCGCCGGCGCGGATCGCGAACACGCGGACCGCCGAGGTCAGGAGGTAGGTCATGGCCGCGGCAGTGAGCCCCACGAGCAGGAGCTCGCGCAGAGGAACCCCCGTCCCTCCCCGTCCGCGGCGGCGGCGAGCAAGGCCGGTGCGCCACCGGTCATCGCGCCACCACCGGTGTCAGACGGGCAAGGGTCTCTGACATTGCGACCACGCTACCCGTAGGCCAGTGCGGCGATCTCGCGACGGATCCGCTCGTGTGTCTCACGGTCGCGCGTCGACATCGCCGCGGCCATCGCGTCGGCGACGACCGGATGCATCGCGGCGGTCATGCCGCGCTCGGTGGCCACCGGCGTACCGATCCGGATCGCCGATCCCTCGGAGACGGGGCGGGTGTCGAACGGGAGGACCGCCTTGTCGACGACGATCCCGGCCGCGCCGAGCCGGTGCTGCGCCTCCATCCCGGAGATGCCGAAGCCGCTGACGTCGACGACCGCGAGGTGGATGTCGGTGCCGCCGGACACCACCCGGGCGCCCCGAGACGCCAGTTCCGCGGCGAGACCGCGGGCGTTGTCAACCGCACGACGGACGTAGCCGGCGAACTCGTCGGTACCGGATTCCGCGCAGGCGACCGCCTTCGCGGCGACGGCGTGCATCGCGGGACCGCCCTGCACGAACGGGAAGACCGCCTTGCGCAGGGCCTCGCCGTGTTCGGCCCGCGCGAGGATGACCCCGCCGCGCGGACCACGGATCACCTTGTTGGTGGACAGGGTGACGATGTCGGCGTGCAGCACCGGCGAGGGCAGCAGGCCGGCCGCGATGTGCCCGGCGAGATGTGCGGCGTCGACCCAGAGGATGCATTCGGCCTCGTCGGCGATCCGGCGCAGGGACGCAAAGTCGAACGTCCGCGAGTAGGACGCGGCGCCGGCGACGAGGATGCGGGGGCGGTGCACCAGCGCGAGATCCCGGGCCTGGTCGTAGTCGACGAGTTCGTCGTCGCGGCGGACCTCGTAGTGCAACGGCGAGAACCATCGCCCGGAGAAGTTCGCCCGAGAACCATGCGTCTGGTGGCCGCCGTGTTCGAGGCGCAGCGCGAGCACCGGGTCTCCGGGCTGGGCGAAGGCGGCATAGACGGCGAGGTTGGCCGCACTCCCCGACAGCGGCTGGACATTGGCGTACTCGGCGCCGAACAGCGCGCGGGCCCGTCCGACGGCGAGCTCCTCGAGCTCGTCGGCCACTTCACAACCG
Source organism: Gordonia hongkongensis (assembly GCF_023078355.1). NCBI lineage: Bacteria > Bacillati > Actinomycetota > Actinomycetes > Mycobacteriales > Gordoniaceae > Gordonia > Gordonia hongkongensis. Next base: position 2,071,961 of record NZ_CP095552.1, on the reverse strand, counting down.
CCGTGGTAGCGCGCGCCGGGATACCCCTCCGCATACTTCGCGTCGAAGACCGACGCCATCGCGGCCCGCACCCCGGGCGTCGGCTCGGTCTCGCTGGCGAGCAGCTGCAAGGTGTCGCGGCGCCGGCCGACCTCGCGGCTCACCAGGGCGTCGACCGCGGCGTCGCCGGTCGGGGCGCCGCCCGCCTCGACGCCGGGTGGTCCGAACCTCGGCGCGTCGGGGCTCATCGCTCCGCGAGCAGCGCGGCCGGGTCCGTGTCGAGTACGTCGGCGACGGCGTCCGTCGAGACCGCACCCTCGCGCAGGATGCGCGGACTCGGCCCGGAGACATCGACGATCGTCGACGCCTGCGCGGCCGGCGCCGGGCCACCGTCGAGATACACCGCGATCTCGTCACCGAGTTGGTCGCGCGCCTCGTCGGCGGTGGTCGCCGGCGGACGCCCCGAGACGTTCGCGCTCGAGACCGCCATCGGCCCCACCTCGCGCAGCACGTCGATCGCGACCGGGTGCAGCGGCATCCGCAGCATGACGGTGCCGTCGGTGTCGCCGAGGTCCCATGCCAGCGAGGGTGCTTGTCGGACAACCAGACTCAGACCGCCCGGCCAAAAAGCCTCGATCAGGTCGCGTGCGGGCTGCGGGACGGACAGGACCAGGCCGTCGATCGAGTGCCACGAACCGACCAGGACCGGCACGGGCATGTCGCGTCCCCGGTGCTTGGCCGCGAGGAGTGCACCGACGGCGTCGGAATCGAAGGCGTCGCAACCGACTCCGTAGAGCGTGTCGGTGGGCATCACGATCAGCCGTCCGGCCTTCGCCGCCCCGACCGCCGCCCGAATCCCCGACGAGCGGTTCTGTGGATCGTTGCAGTCGAAAACAGTGCTCACGCGATCATCCTGCCATGCCGCGTCCGACGGACCCGGCCTGCCGTCGGCGCGCCGTCACGAACCTCGGCCGGCCCGTCAGATCGGTGTGACGGGTGACTTCCTCGAAGTCGCCGTGCGCGTGCAGGCACGACACGACGGCGTCGGCGGTCGTGTCGTCGTGTTCGATCCCGACGACGCCACCCGGCGTCAGCGTGCGGGCGATGACCGGCACCATCGGCACGATGACCGACATCCCGTCCGCGCCGCCGAAGACCGCGCGAGCCGGGTCGTGGGCGACCTCCGGTCCGACCACGGCGTCGAGCGGCACGTAGGGCGGGTTCGTGACCAGGACCGACACGCTGCCGGCCGGCACGGCTCCCCCGACCTGATCCGGGTCGGTGACGTCCGCGGCGACGACGTCGACCCGTGACCCGACGGCCGGTGTCGCGGCGGCGACGTTGCGACGCAACCACACCAGCGCGTCCTCGTCGGCCTCGATCGCCACGACCCGCGTCGCCGGACTCATCGCGGCGATGCCGATCGCCAGTGCCCCACTGCCGCTGCAGAAATCGGCCGCGGAATGCGGTCCGGGGGTGGCCCGGAGTCGGTCGACCGCCCATTCGAGGAGGTACTCGGTCTCCGGCCGGGGGATGAACACTCCGGGGCCGACGGCCAGCTCGACCGGGCCGAAGGCGGCGGTCCCGATGATGTGCTGCAACGGAATCCGCTGCGACCGCAGGTCGATCGCCGACCGGAACGCGCGCGCCGGCGCGTCGTCGATCGCGTCCACCAGCACGAGACGGCCCGCATCGATCCCGAGCACGTGCGCCATCAGCCATTCGGCGTCACGGCGTGCGGAGTCGATCCCGGACGCGGCGAGACGGGCGGTTGCGGCACGCAGTTCGTCCGGCACCGGGGTCGGCCTGCCGGTCACGACACCTATTCCGCTTCCATGCGGGCCTGCCGGTCCGCGGCGACGAGCGCGTCGAGCAGGTTGTCCATGTCACCGGCGAGGACCGCGTCGAGATTGCTGGCCTTGTAACCGATCCGGTGATCGGTGATGCGGTTCTCGGGGAAGTTGTAGGTCCGGATCCGCTCGGACCGGTCCACGGTGCGGATCTGGGCCGCACGACCCTGCGCGGCGGCGGCCTCCGCCTCTTCCTCGGCTGCGGACTGCAGCCGGGCGGCGAGGACCTGCATCGCGCGCGCCTTGTTCTGCAACTGCGAACGTTCGTTCTGGCATGTGACGACGATTCCGGTGGGCAGGTGGGTGATCCGGACCGCCGAATCGGTGGTGTTCACGCCTTGGCCGCCCTTGCCGGACGAGCGGTAGACGTCGATGCGCAGTTCCGATTCGTCGATCGTCACCTCGGCCACCTCTTCGGGCTCGGGGTAGATCAGCACCCCGGCCGCCGACGTGTGGATGCGGCCCTGCGACTCGGTGACCGGCACCCGCTGGACGCGGTGCACACCGCCCTCGAACTTCAGTCGCGACCAGACCCCGTCGCGCACGGCCTCTTTCGACTTGATCGAGAAGGTGGCCTCTTTGTAGCCGCCGAGATCGGACTCGGTCACGCCGAGCACCTGCGCCTTCCAGCCGTGACGCTCGCAGTACTTGAGGTACATCCGGGCCAGGTCCGCCGCGAACAGTGCCGATTCCTCGCCGCCCGCACCGGATTTGATCTCCAGGACCACGTCGTCGGCGTCGTGGGGGTCGCGCGGGGCGAGCAGGTCGGTCAACGTCGCGTCGAGTTCCTCGACGGCCTCTTCGAGAGAGGGGATCTCGGCGGCGAACGACGCGTCATCGGCGGCCAGTTCCCGTGCGGCCTCGAGATCCTCGCGTGCCGCCTTCAACCGGGTGTAGGTCGCCATGACGGGCGCGAGCTCGGCGAATCGCTTACCGACGCGACGGGCCGCGGCGGGATCGTCGTGCAGGGCGGGATCGGCCAGCTGGCGTTCGAGACCCGAGTGCTCGGCCAGGATGTCGTCGATGGCCGAGGGACTCTGCGTACTCATGAAGGCGACCTCACTTGTCGACCGGCGCACGCCGGATGATCGGCGACACCGGGAAGAACTCTGACCGGAAAACACAGCGACGCCCGTCCCGACATCGTCGGGCGGGCGTCGCAGCGTGGTCTACTTGGCGCGCTTGCCGTAGCGCTTCTCGAACCGGGCAACGCGGCCGCCGGTGTCGAGGATCTTCTGCTTGCCCGTGTAGAACGGGTGGCACTGCGAGCAGACCTCGACGTTGATCCGACCGTTGGCAGCGGTGCTGCGGGTCTCGAAGGTGTTGCCGCAGCCGCAGACGACGGTGGTCGTCGCGTACTCGGGGTGGATTCCCTGCTTCATGTCTGACTGTCCCTTTCTGAGGTCGCCGGGTCACCGTCGCTTGTCGACGGTGTGAACCGGAACCGGACTCGACCGATCAGTATGCCACGGGGGCATCACCCGGGAAAATCCCGGTCACCGCGGTCGCAGGTGCCTCAACGGCAGGCCGCTCGGATCCATTCCCGGCACGGCCACCCGCACTCCACTGCACGTGACGCAGATCGCGATCCTCGTAAGGGTTGCCTAAGTGTAGTACCGTGGCGTCGCCCGCCCTGTCGGCGGCACACGCTCCCCCGCACCCCGTCCCCGAAGGAATCCTCGATGTACGACGCCGCCTCCACCGGCAGCAGCCTCGCAGTCGACACCGCACGGACCTCCCCCGCCCGTCGTACCGGCAAGACGGCCCGATCGCCGTGGAACCGGCGCAATCCCTACCCGGCGACGGTCGTACGGAACGAACTCCTCTCCGGTCCCGGATCGGCCAAGGAGGTCCGGCATCTCGAACTCGATCTCGGCGACAGCGGCATCACCTACGAGCCCGGCGACGGCATCGGCATCGCTCCGACGAACGATCCCGCGCTGGTCGATCTCCTGCTCGCCCGGCTGCGCGCGGTGGGCGACGAGATCATCGCCGACCGCAAGGCGACCTACACCCTGCGCGAGGCACTGACCAGCAGGTACGAGATCGGCGCGCCGTCGAAGTACCTCGTCCGGGTCGTCGCCGAACGCACCGGACACCCCGAACTCGCCCGACTTCTCGACGCCGGTGACCCGCAGGCACTCGACGCGTGGCTCCACGGACTCGACGTCCTCGATCTCCTGGATCTGGACCCGACCTTCACCCCGACTCCCGAGGAACTGCTCGAGGAGTTGAGTCCCCTCGCGCACCGCGAGTACTCGATCTCGTCGAGCCCGCGGGTCCACGGCGACACCGTCCACATCACGATGGCCACGGTGCGCTACCGCGTCGCCGACCGGGATCGCGGAGGTGTGTGCTCGACCCACCTGGCCGACCGCTGCGCGCCCGGCGACACCGTGCCCGTCTTCATCTCCCCCAACAAGAAGTTCCGGCTGCCCGCCGACGACGTCTCGGCCATCATGATCGGCCCGGGCACCGGCATCGCCCCGTTCCGCGGTTTCCTGCATGAGCGGGCCGCGGCCGGCGCACCCGGCGGCAACTGGCTGTTCTTCGGTGACCAGCATCGCGGCCACGACTACCTCTATGCCGAGGAGCTCGACCGGTTCGTCACCGACGGGCTTCTCGACCGGCTCGACCTCGCCTTCTCCCGCGATCAGGAACACAAGATCTACGTCCAGGACCGGATGTGCGAACACGGCGGTGAGCTGTTCGCGTGGCTCGAGGCCGGCGCGCATCTGTACGTGTGCGGCGACGCCACGACGATGGCCGACGACGTCGACGCGGCGCTGCACGAGATCGTCGCCGAACACGGTGGTCTCGAGCCCGACCAGGCCGCCGCGTACGTCGATCGCCTGCGCGCGGAGAATCGCTACTCACGCGACGTCTACTGAGATGACCCACTCCGCCGGGGACCATCCGCACGCCCGCAGCGATCTCGAGATCCTGCTGCGGACAGCCGGATTCGCGGACTCCTCGGTGAATCACGACGTCCCCGCGGTCGCCGCGCGCCTGCCCGGCCTGGCCCAGGTCGTCGGCGTCACCGTTGCCGGTCCGGTGATCATGAACGCGGTCGGAGTCCATGACCTCCCGACGACCGTGGGCGGTCCGCTTCGTGTCGACTCGCAGCAGATCGCACTGCGGCTCAACCCCTCTCGCTTGTCGTCGGCGTTGCTCAGCGATCCCGCCGCCCACGTTCCGCCGACCCTGCGACTGTTCGACCACCGCGGCAACACCGCTCACGCCACCTACCTGACGGAGAACTCCGACCGGCTGGCGTTCGAGGCGATGACCTGCACCGGCGCGGCCGCGGTCCTCGATGGGCCCTTCGTGGATTCGCCTGCGCCACAGTGCGTGGACCCGTCCGCCTCGATCGACGACGATCAGGTCGCACAATTCGACGCGGTACTCACCGACGGAGGTGTCGCCCGCCTGGCGGCCCTCCCCCATCTCGACTGCGCGCGTACCGTCCGCGTCGAGACACGTACGGTGATCGCCGCACTCGAGCACGCAGCGGGACTGGGGATGACCGTGACCTTCGCGACGGCGGCGCCGGGATGCATCCAGATGCGCCAGGACCGTCTCGACGGAGCCCGCGAGCATCGGGGCCAGATGGTGCTGGCATCCGGCAGCGCCCGCGTGATGATCAACTTCGACCTCGTCGGCGAATGCTGGGTGACGTGGCCCCGCGGGGTGTGGGACCGCACGGGATCACTCGAGATCTACAGCCGCGGAGGCGAGTGCGCGCTCATCGTGACCCAGACCGGGGCCGTCGCACCGCCGAGTGCGCAGGCGTGGGCCCACTTGGCGGCCGACCTCGCCGGCTGAGAGGGCACCGCGCGAGTCGCGCACCCGTACCGTCTTTCACTGCTTCTCCAAGCCGAGAGAACGACCTGCCCCCTGCTCCTGAGGAGCACCCGAAGCGTGCGGAGGGCGCGTCCAACCCCGCTCCCTGAGGAGCGCCCGGAGCTTGCGGAGGGCGCGTCCAACCCCGCTCCCTGAGGAGCGCCCGGAGCTTGCGGAGGGCGCGTCACGAAGGGTCTTCGCAACCCGTCGTCTCACCAGGACCCTTCGTGACGCTCGCAAGCTCGCTCCTCAGGGAGCGGGGATATGACGCTCGCAAGCTCGCTCCTCAGGGAGCGGGGATATGACGCTCGCAAGCTCGCTCCTCAGGGAGCGGGGATATGCCGGACGAACTCAGTCGTCGTTGTTCCCGCCCGGTGCGGTCTTCTGCACCGTCATCAGGAACTCGATGTTCGTCTTGGTCTTCTTGAGCTGACTGATCAGCAGGTCGATGGCCTGCTGCGAGTCGAGACCCGAGAGCACGCGACGCAGCTTGTGCACGATGGAGAATTCCTCCGGCGACAGCAGCAGCTCGTCCTTACGAGTACTCGACAGGTTGACGTCCACCGCCGGGAACACCCGGCGCTCGGAGATCTTGCGGTCGAGCTTGAGCTCGGCGTTGCCGGTGCCCTTGAACTCCTCGAAGATCACCGTGTCGCCGGTGGAGCCGGTCTCGACGAGCGCCGAGGCGATGATCGTCAGCGACCCGCCGTTCTCGATGTTGCGCGCCGCGCCGAGGAACCGCTTCGGCGGATACAGCGCGGTCGAATCGACACCACCGGACAGGATCCGACCCGACGCGGGCGACGCGTTGTTGTACGCACGACCCAGACGGGTGATCGAGTCCAGCAGCACCACAACGTCTTTCCCGCTCTCGACGAGTCGCTTGGCGCGCTCGATCGCGAGCTCGGACACCGAGGTGTGGTCTGACGGCGGCCGATCGAAGGTCGAGGCGATGACCTCACCCCGCACCGAACGCTGCATGTCCGTGACCTCCTCGGGACGCTCGTCGACGAGGACGACCATGAGGTGGCATTCGGGATTGTTGGTCGCGATCGCGTTGGCGATGTCCTGCAGGATCGTCGTCTTACCGGCCTTCGGCGGCGACACGATCAGGGCGCGCTGCCCCTTGCCGATCGGCATGATCAGATCGATCACACGGGTGTCGAGTCGTTCGGGGGTGGTCTCCAGCCGCAGGCGCTGGTTCGGGTACAGCGGCGTGAGCTTGTTGAACTCGGGGCGACGCTTGGCCGTCTCGACGTCTCCGCCGTTGACGGTGTCCAGCCGCACCAGCGGGTTGAACTTCTGGCGCTGGTTCTGCTGGTCGCCCTCGCGCGGCACCTTGACCGCACCGGTGATCGCGTCGCCGCGTCGAAGTCCGTTCTTGCGGACCAGGTTCATCGAGACGTAGACGTCGTTCGGACCGGCGAGGTACCCCGAGGTGCGCACGAAGGCGTAGTTGTCGAGCACGTCGAGGATGCCGGCGACGGGCTGCAACACGTCATCGTCGGACACCTGCGGCTCGTTCGGGGTGTCGCGATTCTGGCCGCGACGACGCTCACGGAACCGGCGACCCCGACGGCGACCGCCGCCCTCGCCGTCGTCGTCCTGACCACCGTCGCGGTTCTGGCCCCCGTCACGGTTCTGATTTCCGTCGCGGTTCTGGTTGCCGTCGCGGTTCTGCTTGTCGCGATTCTGGCCCCCGTCGCGATTCTGGTTGTCGCGGTTCTGGCCCCCGTCGCGATTCTGGTTGTCGCGGTTCTGGTTGCGGTTGCGGCGAGTGCGCTGGTCGTTGCCGTCGGAGTCACCCGCGGCCTCGCCCGAGCCGTCACGGCCGCGGCGTCGCTCGCGTCCCGCACCGGTCTCCGACGAGTCGGTCTCGGAAGCGCTGCCGCCCTTGGGTGCATCCCCGGCCTGGGCCTCGGACTTCGCCGCGTCGGCGCCGTTCCTCGAGCCGTCGGCCTGGGTGGCAGCCGGGTTGTTCGTTGGTCCCGTAGCGTCGGCGTTCGCGGTCTCGGTGGACGACGCCTCGGCCGGTGCGTCGGCGGCAGCGGCCTTGCGGCCGGCGCCGCGCTGGGTGCGCGCGCCGCTCCGGGGGGCGTCGTTCTTCTCGGTCGAGTCCGCCCCGGCCGTTGCCGGGGAGTCGCCGATGGTCAGTTGGTCGTCGTTCGTCGCCGGCTTCGACGTGCCGGCCTTCGACCGGGCGGGAGCGCTCTTCGCGGCCGGGGCGTCGCCACCCGCCTGGCGCTCCTTGATCGCGGCGATCAGATCGCCCTTGCGCATCCCGGAGGTGCCCTTGATGCCGAGTTCACCGGCGACCGTCCGCAGTTCGCTGAGCACCATGCCGGACAGGCCGGTTCGTGCACGTGTCTTGGTGGCCGGTCGTCCCGAGTCGGGGCCGGCCGAACCCGCGGATTCCTGCTCGGCAGGTGCGGTGATCAGGTCCGTATCGGTCACGGAAGTCCTTTCGTTCCTCCCGCAGACGAGAACTGCGTGAGGTCTACGTTTCCCTGCTTCTGTGCGCTAGGGAGTCCGTCCGCGGTGGACGGTGAGAATGTGTGGTCCGCTGCGAGCGTGCCCGGAAACACCTGCGCTTCGGCACCGTCGACAGAGATCCATGACCCCGGCCCGGATACACAGCCGGTCATCTCCGATCGGTGAAGGATGAGAAGCGGCAGGACAAGCCTGCGCGGCTAGACCAGAATATGGTAACCCCGTTCGCATGATAGGGGCAACACGCCGGAAGCGCCAAATGAATGCGCATTCACTCCGGCGGTCGTGCGGACGACGCCGATCAGCCGACGGTGATCTCGACGCCGCCGGCGACGGCGACCGACCGAGCGTCGAATCCGAGGCCCTGCGCCAGCTGACGGATCTCGGCGGGCACCGGCGCCGTACCGAGCACCAGGACGGTCGGTCCCGCTCCGGACACGGTCGCGGCATGTCCACGCGCACGCAGCGCGCTGACCAGATCGTGCGTCGGCGCCATCGCCGACGCCCGGTACGGCTGGTGCAGCCGATCCTGGGACGCGGCCATGAGGTTGCGCGGATCGGTGGTCAGCGCGACGACGGCGAGGGCCGACCGGCTCAGGTTGAACACGGCGTCGGCGCGCGGGACCGAATCCGGGAGCAGTCCGCGGGTGAACGACGTCGACGACTCGGTGTCGGGCACGAAGACCGTTGCGTAGATGTCGGGGTGCACCGGGAGGCGGTGCGCGTGATACGAGGCGACGTCATCGGCCGATTCGGTCCACGTGACGACCGCCGAGCCGAGCACGCTCGCGGCCGCGTTGTCGGGGTGGCCCTCGAATTCGCTGGACAGTTGTACCAGTTCGTCGGCCGAGAGCCCCGGACCGAGGCCGGCGGCCGAGATCAGGCCCGATGCGGCGGCGAGACCCGACACCGCGGCGGCGGCGGACGAACCCAGACCCCGGGAATGCGGGATCCGGTTGACGCAGCGCAATGTCAGACCGGGGGCCCGCAGCCCGGCGTGTGCCAGTCCGCGGGTGAGCGCCCGCACCACGAGGTGCGAGTCGTCGCGGGGTACGGCGTCGGCGCCCTCACCCTCGACCTCGAGGGTGACGCCATCCGGGACCGTCTCGACGATCACCTCGTCGTAGATTCCGAGAGCTATTCCGAGACAGTCGAATCCGGGCCCCAGGTTGGCACTGGAGGCGGGCACGCGGACCCTCGTCGACAGCCCTACCGGCACCGTACCCGCGGCAGCCGCCGCGGACCCGGCCCCGTCAGCCGACACCGAGAGCATTCGCGACCGCCACCGGGTCCACCGGAATGGCCTCGACCGCCGGGATGCCTGCCAGCGCGGTGTCGGGGTCCTTCAGACCGTTGCCGGTGACCGTGCACACCACGGTCGAGCCCCGCTCGATCCAGCCGTCGGCACTCGCGGCGAGCAGACCCGCGACGCTGGCCGCCGACGCCGGCTCGACGAACACGCCCTCCTTGCCGGCGACGAGGCGGTAGGCCTCGAGCAGCTTCTCGTCGGTGGCCGCCAGGAACTGCCCGTTCGACTCGTCCTTCGCGGCGACGGCCTGGTTCCAACTGGCCGGGGAACCGATGCGGATGGCGGTGGCGACGGTCTCCGGGTCTTTCACCGGCGCGCCGTTCACCAGCGGCGCGGCGCCGGCGGCCTGGACACCGAGCATGCGCGGCACCGACGACGAGACGCCGTCGGCGTGATACTCCTTGTAGCCCTTCCAGTACGCGGTGATGTTGCCCGCGTTGCCGACCGGCAGAGCGTGGACGTCGGGGGCACGGCCCAGCACGTCGACGATCTCGAAGGCGGCGGTCTTCTGACCCTCGATCCGCGCCGGGTTGACCGAGTTCACGAGTTCGATCTCGGTGAACTCGGCGGTCGCCTTGCGCGCGAGCTCGAGACAGTCGTCGAAGTTGCCCTCGACCTGGATGATCTTGGCGCCGTGCATGACCGCCTGAGCGAGCTTGCCCATCGCGATCTTGCCCTGCGGGATCAGGACGGCGCAGGTGATCCCGGCCCGGGTGGCGTATGCGGCGGCCGATGCCGAGGTGTTGCCCGTGGATGCGCACAGGACCGCGGTCTTGCCGTTGTTGACCGCGTTGCTGACGGCCATTGTCATGCCGCGGTCCTTGAACGAACCGGTGGGGTTGAGGCCCTCCACCTTGAGGTAGACGTCGCAACCCGTCAGCGACGACAGATGCGGCGCACCGATCAGCGGGGTGCCACCCTCGAGCAGCGTGACGACCTTCCAGTCGTCGGCGACGGGCAACCGCGACCGGTAGGCCTCGATGAGGCCCGGCCACGCGCGGTGCACAGGCGTAGAAGTCGCTTCAGTCATCGGTACCTTCCAATCGCAACACACTCGACACCTTGATGACGGCGTCCATGTCTTCAAGCGCCGCAACACAATCCGATTGAGCTCGGTCGGGGGCGCGGTGGGTGACCAGGATCAGGCGGGCGTCGTCGCCCGCGCCCTCCTGGCGCACCGCGGCGATGCTGACCGACCGCTTCGAGAACTCCCCCGCGACCTGCGCCAGCACGCCGGGCTTGTCGGCCACCCGCATCGAGACGTAATACCGCGTGAACACGTCGTCGATCGGGGCGACGGGCAGGGAGGCGTAGGTCGACTCGAGCGGTCCGCGCCCGCCGTGCACGCGGTTGCGGGCGGCCATGACCATGTCGCCGAGAACCGCGGATGCCGTCGGTGATCCCCCGGCACCCTGCCCGTAGAACATCAGCCGCCCGGCGTTCTCGGCTTCCACGACGACGGCGTTGAACGCGCCGTTCACGGTCGCCAGCGGGTGGGTCAGCGGAATCAGCGCGGGGTACACGCGCGCCGAGATCCGTTGCGCGCCATTGGCGTCGCGGACGCGCTCGCAGATCGAGAGCAGTTTGATCGTGCAGTCGAACTTCTTGGCCGCGACCAGGTCCGCGGACGTGACCGAGGAGATGCCCTCGCGGTGCACATCGGCCGCCGTGACCCGCGTGTGGAAGGCGATCGAGGCGAGGATCGCCGCCTTGGCCGCGGCGTCGTAGCCCTCGACGTCGGCCGTCGGATCGGCTTCGGCATATCCGAGGCGGCCGGCCTCGGCGAGGGTGTCGGCATAATCGGCGCCCGTCTCGTCCATCGCGGAGAGGATGAAGTTGGTGGTGCCGTTGACGATTCCGTTGACCCGCTCGACGGTGTCGCCGGCCAGTGACTGCATCAGCGGACGGATGACCGGGATGGCGCCGGCGACCGCGGCCTCGAAGTAGAGGTCCACCTTGGCATCCGCCGCGGCGGTCGCGAGTTCGCCGGTGTATTCGGCGAGGAGCGCCTTGTTCGCCGTCACCACCGACTTGCCGCTCTCGAGCGCCGACCGGATCAGACCGCGGGCCGGGTCGATGCCGCCCATCAACTCCACGACGATGTCGACGTCGTCGCGCGCGACGAGTGCCGCCGGGTCGTCGGTCAGGAGATCCTGCGCGATCTTGCGGGGACGGCCGAGATCCCGCACCGCGACGCCGCGGATCTCCACGGGAGCCCCGACGCGCGCCCGGAGGTCGTCGGCGTTGTCGGTGATGATGCGCACCACCTCGGCACCGACATTGCCCATGCCGAGCACCGCGACACCGATGGTGCGCGAGTCCGCATCGGTTGCGCCACTTGTGTTCTGCACGGATCCGGTCACAGGCCCACCTCCAGGCTGAGGAAGTCGTCGATGGTCTCCCGGCGCAGCAGCAGCCGGGCGTTCCCGTCGGCCACCGCCACCACGGGCGGTCTCATGGTCATGTTGTATCGGCTCGACATCGAGTAGCAGTAGGCACCGGTCGCCGCCACCGCGATCAGGTCGCCGGGGCCGAGATCCTCCGGCAGCCAACAGTCCTTGATCACGATGTCGCCGCTCTCGCAATGCTTTCCCACGACCCGGCACACCACCGCACGGGCCTCCGACACCCGGGACACGAGCCGCACGTCGTATTCGGCGTCGTAGAGAACGGTGCGGATGTTGTCGCTCATGCCGCCGTCGACGGAGACGTAGCGTCGTACGGCGCCGCCGCCCAGTGCGACGTCCTTCACGGTGCCGACGCGATACAGCGTGATCGTGCCGGGACCGGCGATGGCGCGGCCCGGTTCGACGGCGATGGTCGGCATGGGCAGCCCGAGTGCTGCCGACTCCCGCTCGACGATCGCCGCGAGCGTCTCCGCCACCTTCTGCACCGGCAGCGGACGCTCGTCGGGGAGGTACGAGATCCCCAGTCCGCCACCGAGATCGACGACCGACATCTGCGCGGTCTTCTCGACACCGAACTCGCCGACGACGTCGCGGAGCAGTCCGAGCACCCGGTGGGCGGCCAGCTCGAATCCGTCCATGTCGAAGATCTGCGACCCGATGTGGCTGTGCAGACCCACAAGCCTGAGGTTGTCGGTCGCGAAGACCCGCCGGATGGCTTCCATCGCGATCCCACCGGCGAGCGAGAATCCGAACTTCTGGTCCTCGTGTGCGGTCGAGATGAACTCGTGGGTGTGCGCTTCGACACCGACGGTCACGCGCACCAGCACGTCGGCGACGACACCGCGTTCGCCGGCGATCGCGTCGAGCCGATCGATCTCGATCATCGAGTCGAGGACGACGTGCCCGATTCCGGCATCGACCGCAGCGCGCAGCTCGTCGACGCTCTTGTTGTTGCCGTGCAATGCGATTCGCTCCGGCGGGAAACCGGCGCGCAGTGCGATGGCGAGTTCACCACCGCTGCAGACGTCCAGGGACAGCCCCTCGTCGTCGACCCAGCGCGCGATCTCGGTGCTCAGGAACGCCTTCGACGCATAGTGCACTCGCCCGTACGGGCCGAACGCCGCCATCATGTCCCGGCAGCGCGACCGGAAGTCGGCCTCGTCCACGACGAACGCCGGCGTCCCGAACTCTTCGGCGAGCTGACTCACCGGCACGCCGGCCAACCGCAGCTCGCCCGATTCGTCGCGGGATGCGTTGCGTGGCCACACCTGTGCGGGGATGGCGGCGAGCACGGCCGGGTCGTTCGGACGCTCGGCGAGATGGGGCGCGGCCAGCAGTTCGGCGTGCCGGGGGCCGGCGGGGTGGGCGTTCACATCTGCTCCGGCGCGGTGACGCCGACGAGACCCAGCCCATTGGCCAGGACCTGACGGGTGGCCTCGCACAGGGCGAGCCGGGCCCGGTGGATGTCCGCCGGTTTTTCGTCACCCTGCGGCAGGACACGGCACTTGGCATAGAACCGGTGGTAGGTGCCGGCGAGGACCTCGAGGTAGCGACAGACCCGGTGCGGCTCGCGCAACGTGGCGGCGGTCGCGACGACATCGTCGAAATCGCCGATGGTGCGGATCAATTCGCCCTCGGCGGGATCGTCGAGCAGGTCGAGATGGTCCAGCGACGACACGACCCCGAGGTCAGCGGCGTTGCGGGCCAGTGCGGACATCCGCGCGTGGGCGTACTGCACGTAGTACACCGGGTTGTCGTTGGACTGTTTGGTGAGCAGGTCGAGATCGATGTCGATGTTGACGTCGACCGACGAGCGGATCAGCGAATAGCGCGCGCCGTCGACGCCGACCGCGTCGACGAGGTCGTCGAGCGTGATGACCGTGCCGGCACGCTTGCTCATACGGACCGGCGTGCCGTCGCGCACGAGGTTGACCATCTGGCCGATCAGCACCTCGACGGTGGCCGGGTCGTCGCCGAGCGCCGCCGCCGCGGCCTTGAGCCGGCTGATGTACCCGTGGTGATCGGCGCCGAGCATGTAGATGCAGAGGTTGAAGCCGCGGTTGCGCTTGTCACGGTAGTAGGCGATGTCGCCCGCGATGTAGGCGGCGTTGCCGTCGCTCTTGAGGACCACACGGTCCTTGTCGTCACCGAACTCGGTGGACCGCAGCCACCACGCGCCGTCCTTCTCGTACAGGTTGCCGTTGGCCTTGAGCTCGCCGATGCACTCGTCGACGAGGCCGGTGGCGAACATCTTGTCCTCATGGGTGAAGACGTCGAAGTCGGTGCCGAAGTCGTGGAGGCTCTGCTTGATGTGGGTGAACATCAGGTCCACCCCGACCGAACGGAACGTCTCGAGGCGGTCGGCGTCGGGCTGCGACAGCACCTCGGGGACCGTCTCGACGACCTTCGCGGCGATGTCGGCGATGTAATCGCCCGCGTAGCCGTCCTCCGGGGTCGGGTTGCCCAGTGCCGCGGCCTCCAGCGACCGGGCGAACCGGTCGATCTGGGCACCGTGGTCGTTGAAGTAGTACTCGCGCGTGACCGCACCACCGCGAGCGGCCAGCACGCGGCCGAGCGCGTCGCCGACGGCCGCCCAGCGGGTACCGCCCAGGTGGATCGGCCCGGTCGGATTGGCCGACACGAATTCGAGGTTGATGACCGAGCCGGCGAGTTCGTTTCCGCGGCCGTAGTCCGCACCCCGGGCCAGCACCGCCGCGACGACGGTGTTCTGCGCGGCGGCCCCGAGCCAGAGGTTCACGAACCCGGGACCGGCGATCTCGGCCTTCGCGACACCCTCGGCCGCGGCGAACGCCTCCGCGAGCCAGCCGGCGATTTCCCGCGGGTTCACGCCGAGCCGCTTGCCCATCTGCAGGGCGACGTTGGTGGAATAGTCGCCGTGGTCAGCGTGACGGGGGCGCTCGACGACGATGGAGTCGGGCACCAGGTTCTCGTCCAGTCCGCGGTCGCGGACCACGGTCAGGGTCACGTCGCGCAGCAGCGCGGCCAGGTCGGCGGGAGTCACAGGACACCATCCTATTGGCCGCGGCCACTACACCGACAATCGCACCCTGCTCCACCCATCGGGCCCACCAGTACACTCGTGTGCGCCGAGCGCGGGCCGGGTCTCCCGCGGGTCCGCTCGGCCACCGCAGTCGGATGAGGAAAGAAGTCAATGGCGCGCAAACCAGGGGCCAACGTCCCCAAGTCCCGCAAGCGAGCAGGATCCGTTCCCTCGGCGACGGGACGTCAGGTCGACTGGATGCTGATCGGCGCCGTCGTGGTGGTCATCGGCCTCATCGCCGGACTCGCGATCTACCTCGTCCCCAAGTTCAACGAGCGGCGGGCCGAACAGAAGGACGACTTCGCCGTGGAAACGGTGTCCGAGTTCGTGCCCTCACCGCAGAATCCCGATCCGTCGGCGAACATCCCGGGTGTCACGAAGCGCTACTACGAGGCCGCGCGGCACGTCACCGCGACCCAGCGTGTCGCCTACGACCAGTCGCCTCCGTTCGGCGGACCGCACGATGAGATCTGGGCGACCTGCACCGGCGTCGTCTACCCGAACCCGCTGCGGTCGGAGAACGCCGTCCACGCCCTCGAACACGGCGCGGTCTGGATCACCTACAACCCGGACACGATCTCACCGGAGGACCTCGACTACCTCAAGCAGCTCGTCCGCGGTGAGCAGTACCTGTTCCTCTCGCCCTACCCCGGACTCGACCAGCCGGTGTCGCTGCAGAGCTGGGGACACCAGCTCAAGCTCGAATCCGCCCGCGATCCGCGCGTCAACCAGTTCATCACCGCGCTACGCCGCAACATGATGCCCGGGGTCTACCCGGAGAACCCGCAGACCGCCGCGTACCCCGAGACCCAGGCCACCTGTACCGCCATCCCCGGGTTCGATCCGTCGAACCCCCCGCCGGCCGACGAGGGTGAGCCCGGCCCCGACGCCGTCCCGATGGATGGCGGCAACCAGCAGCCCGCGGGCTGACGCGGGTTCCCACCCGACCAGCAGACCAGGTAACGGACCGGGCCGCACGCCCCGACGAGATCGGCGAGGACCAGCGATGACCGACAACAGCGACCGGCCCGAATCGCGGGACGGGACAACGACTCCCGAGGGTCCGGACGACACGGCCGAGCCGTCGTCGCGCCCACGGATCCTGCTCGCCCTGGGCGGCGCCGCACTCCTCCTGTTCGGTCTCGGCCTGGGACTGCTGATCCAGGCGAGCCTCGCCGACGACTCCACCGGCGACGATTCCCCGGCTGCGAACTCGGCGGCCGTCGGCTTTGCGCAGGACATGACCCGCCACCACGAGCAGGGTGTGGAACTGGCCGCCATCGAACTCGAACACGGCACCGACCCCGAGGTGCGGAGCATGGCGTTCGACATCCTCACCGCCCAGAGCAATGAGATCGGCCAGATGCAGTCGTGGCTGACGCGGTGGGGTCAGCCCGTCACCAACCCCGGCGCGACCATGGCGTGGATGGGCCACGGCGGTTCCGAGACTAACGGGCACGACCACTCCGATCCCGCGGATCACACAGCCGGCGGTCACGATCACGGCCACGGTGGCGACGGCAGTTCGGACCACGGGGACATGGACCACGGAGACATGGACCACGGGGACATGGACCACGGGGACATGTCCGCACCCGCCTCCGGCGCACCAGCGGCGGGTGCCGCGGAATCCGACGCCGAACAGCCGCCGATGCCCGGGATGGCGACGTCGGCGGAGATGCAACAGTTCCGTGCGATGCGGGGTCCCGAGGTCGACATCCGGTTCCTCCAGCTGATGCTGCGTCACCACGAGGGCGGTCTGCACATGATGGAGTACGCCGCCGACCCGGCGAACGTCGAGCAGGCCTATGTCCGCGACCTGGCGTCGAGCATGAAACGGACCCAGGACAAGGAGATCGCCATCATCACCCAGATGCTGGCCCTGCGTGGCGCACAACCACTTCCGCTGAACTGAGCGCCCCGCACGGCGGGCACGCCGGTGAGGTGAGCAAGTTCGGTCGGGCCACGCGGCTCTCCAAACGGCGATGATGGCGGCATGCTCTCACCACGCCTCGCTGCCGCGGTCGCCGCGTTGCCACTGGCCCCTGGTCTGCGAGTCCTCGAGATCGGCTGCGGGCCCGGGCCGGCAGCACGCGAGGTGGCGCAGCGGGTGGGACCCGACGGCTTCGTACTCGGCATCGATCGGTCGCCTCAGGCCGTGAACGCCGCCCGCCGGGCCGCGATCGCCGGCGGCTTCGGTCCGGACCGACTCGACTTCGACTGCAGCGCCATCGAGGACTTCGATCTCGGCACGCGCATCCCGTTCGACGTGGCGTTCGCGCTGCGCGTCGGCGCACTCGACGGGCGACACCCCGATCTCTACGACGCGGCCGTGGGGGCCGTGGCCCGGGCGCTGCGTCCGGGCGGAGTGCTGCTTGTCGACGGCGGTGATCCGTTGCGGCGCATCGAGTTGCCAATGGGTTGAGGTGACCGGTCGGCTCAGTCGTG
This sequence comes from Gordonia hongkongensis, assembly GCF_023078355.1. Classification (NCBI taxonomy): domain Bacteria; kingdom Bacillati; phylum Actinomycetota; class Actinomycetes; order Mycobacteriales; family Gordoniaceae; genus Gordonia; species Gordonia hongkongensis. The sequence continues at coordinate 2,054,573 of NZ_CP095552.1, read as the reverse complement.
CGCGAGAGCGCGTCTGACGGCCTCACACTGACGGCCGAAGAAATCCTGCGCGATCGACGTTCGGGGCGCGACGATGTCGAAACCGTGAAAAGCGCCGGGCACCACGTCCACCTGGCAGTCGACCCCTGCCGCGCGCAGCCGCTCGGCGTAGTCGCGGTCTTCGGTGGCGAACAGGTCCAGGGTGCCGACCCCGATCCACGCGGCCGGCAATCCCGCGAGGTCGGTACGCCGCGCCGGGACGGCCTCCTGTGTGTCCGCACCACCGAGATAACTGGACCACCCGAAGGCGTTGGCCGAGGCGTTCCAGAGGCGGTGGTGCGGATCGGGCTCGCGCGTGCGGTCGTCGAGCATCGGGTAGGTCAACAGCTGCAATCGCAACCCCACCCCTTCATCGCGTGCGCGAAAGGCAAGTGCCGCAGCGAGTCCCCCACCGGCGCTGTTGCCGCCGATCGCGATGCGGGTCGTGTCGATGTCCGGCTGGCCGGTCATCCACCGCAGCGCGTCGAAACAGTCCTCGATGGCCGCCGGGTACGGATGTTCCGGGGCCAGGCGGTAGTCCACGGAGACCACCTCGATGCCGACACGTTCGGCCATCGCCCGCGCCCAGCGATCGTCCTGGGCGGCACTGCCCGTGATGTAACCGCCCCCATGGATCCACAGCAGCGCGGGCAGGCGACCTGAGGAGTGCGCCGGACGGAACACCCGAACCTCGACGCCGCTGGGTGTCGTCGCGGTGGTGACCGGCGCCCGTCCGTTGCGTACCCGGTAGAGCCGACGGACGACGGGGAGCGTGCGCCGGGACACGAGTTGTGCGGGCGCGATCAGCGCCACCCGGCGCAGGTCGGGCGCAAAGTCGTTCCGGATTCTCCAGCGGTTCAGCACAGGTGGAGACTATTCGCCCGATGTCACCCACGCGCGGGATTGTCGCGATTTGCTCACGACTGTGGCATGCTGCTGCCCAGCGTCGCGTGCCGGTGGCGGACCGCGTCCGGCATGGAGGCGCCAGGACGAAAGTTTCGTCATGCCAGTCAGTTTCAATCACATCATCATCGGTGCGCACGATCCGCAGGAATCCGCCGACTTCTACCTCGACGTACTCGGGGCTCGGCCCGCCCCCGGCTGGGGCCCGTTCGTCAACATCCTCCTCGACGACGACACGCTGCTGCAGCTCGCACCGGCGCCGGTCGCCGAGCCCATCCACATGGCGTTCCTGATGGACGACATCGAGTTCGACCGCGGTTACGACGCACTTCGTCGTAGGGGCGTCGACCACTGGGCCGATCCGCAGATGCGTCGCCCGAACGAGATCTCGACCGAGGAGGGCCGGCGGGTGTACTTCAAGGACCCGTCGGGCCAGTTGCTCGAAATGCTCACCGAGCCGTACGTGTGACGCCAACGCAAGAACGCCACACGAGGACCTCTGCGCCGGTTGTCACCGGCACTTCTGATCGCGAGTGGCGCTTCTGCGGCAATGGTGCGCCCGCGTGAATCTCTTTCCAACTACACAGTGGGCGCACACCAGGCGGAGGCTGGCATGGATGTCACAGTGCCCCCGATAGGATTCGAACCTATGGCCTTCTGCTCCGGAGGCAGACGCTCTATCCCCTGAGCTACGGGGGCTCATCGGGCGGGACTCAGTCTAGCGCACCGATCCGTCGACATCCCAATCGGCAGCTCAGGACACGCCGAGCGGGCTCTGCACTCGGACCGACGACCCGTGCTCGCCGCGGAGGACGTGCAGCTGGGCCGGAATTCGTGCGCGGAGTTCGTCGACGTGACTCACCACTCCGACGACACGCCCGCCGGCCCGCAAGTCGTCCAAGACCCCCATGACGAGGTCGAGCGCCTCGGGATCGAGGGTGCCGAATCCCTCGTCGATGAAAATGGTGTCGAGCACGCGCCCGCCCGACTCCGCGGAGACGACGTCGGCGAGTCCGAGTGCGAGGGCCAGCGATGCGAAGAAGGTCTCGCCGCCGGACAGCGTCGTCGTCGGGCGAAGCGCCCCGGTGTACTCGTCGCGGACCTCGATACCGAGGCCGCCACGCCGGCCCCGGACACCCGCGGCGTCGGTGTGCACGAATTCGTAACGCCCGGAGGACATCTCGCGGAGACGACCCGACGCGGCGACGAGGACCTCGTCGAGACGCGCGGCCAGCACGTAGGACCGCAGCGACATCCGGCGTGCGTTCTGTCCGCGCCCGCTGACCAATTCGGCGAGTCCCTGGAGTTCGGCGTGACGTTCCTGCAGAGGCGCCAGGGAGTCGAGGGCCTCCCAGAAGTGGGTGACGTACTCCTGGAGGTCGGCCGCCTGCCGGCCGGCCACGGCGTGTTCCTTCGCGGCGGTGTCGAGGCGGCGGCGGGCGGCGTCACGGTCTGCGGTGAGCTGTTCGACATCCGGCTCCGGAGTCGACATCGCGGCGCGCACATCCTCGTCGGCGAGGGTCTCCTCGGCAGCGGCGCGCAGACTGGCGGCCTCCTGCAGCAACGTGTCCCACGCCGCGATCTGCTTGTCCGGGGCGAATGCCGCTCGGACGGCGGCGACATCGTCGAACCCGGCGTCGGCACACGCCGCGGACAATCGATCGGTCGCCTCGGCGACCCGGTCCCGCGCTCGCGCGGCTTCTTGCCGGGCGTTCCGGTGACGACGGGTGCGACGGACCAGCTCGGCGAGTTCACGGCGCCGCTCGGCGACCCCGCCGCGGCCGCCGGTTGCCTCCCGGACGGCCTCATCGAGCTCGGTGAGGTTCTGCCGCAACGCGGTCACCCGCTCGCGACGGGCGGACTGGGCCGACTCGTCGTCGGCGAGGGTGGTGCGCCACCCATCGACCTCGGCGTCGATCCGATCGACCGCCGTCTGCAGCGCGGGGAGTCGCGACGCGGCACGTTCCGCGGCAACCAGTTCGGCGCCCACCCGGGCGAGGTCGGCGTCGATAGCGTCGGCCCGAGCACCACCGATGACGGCATCGAGATGCGTACGACGTTCCGCGAGAGCCGCCACCGCGGATTGCGCGATGGCCTTGATCGCGCTCGCCCGCTCCTCGGCGGCCGCTGCCGCGTCTTCGTCGACCGCGACCTCGGACGCCGAAGCGCCGCCGTCGTCGGTGGCCGGTCGAGGGTGCGTCACCGAACCACACACGACGCAGGGTTCACCCTCGACGAGCCCGCCCGCCAGTTCCACTGCCATCCCGGCGAGGCGACGCTCGCGGGCGTCGAGCACGCGCTCCCGCGCAGCTGCATGGGCGTCGCGGGCGTCGAGCAACTCCTTCTCCGCGGTCGCGAGCCGGACCAGCACCTCGTCCCGGTCGGTGAGTGCGTCGCGTACGCGGCGGAGTGCGTCGCGCTCGGCCCGGAGTTTCGGGGCCTGCATCCGCAACTCCCCCGCTTCCGCCAGTGCGGCGAGGGCCTCGGCGCGACGTTCCGGCGCGGCGTCGAGCAGGGTCCGGGTCTGGGCAGTGCGGCGGTCCGCCTCGACGATCGCCGAGTCCAGGGTCTGGATCTCGGCGACCAGAGCCGGCCGCTGCGCGACGCGTTCGGCGAGGGGCTCCCACCGCCCCGACTCCTCGGTCCAGCGATCGATCGCCGCATCCAGGCGTGCGTCGAGATCCTCGTCTGACCCGCCGGCGCACAGCGACTCACCCTCCGGCAGCGCGCACAGCTCTGCGTGCGCACGCGTGACGGCCTGCTCGGCGACCGTGAGTTCGCGGGTGACACGGTCGGCGTCGTCGGCGAGCGGCACGATGGGCGCCGCCTGCAGGGCCTGCCGACGAGCCTGTGCCGCCGCGCTCAGAGCGGCTTCGCCGTCCGCGAGCCGTGCGAGTCGCTCGGTGGCCGCACGCCCCCGGCGACGCAGCTCGGCGAGCCGGCTCCCGCTCTCGTACGCGGCCTGCGTCTGGTCGGCCGCTGCGTGCGCCGCACCTGACTCGAGGCGCGTGCGCTCCGCGGCGGTGCGCGCACGCTCGAGACATTCCTGCGCCCAGTCGAAGTCGGGTTCGGCGGTCGGTTCGACCCCGCCCACTGCGACGATCTGACCGGCGACCCGGTCGAGCACGGCGGTCTGTTCGGTCAGCTTCGCCGCGCTCTCCCGCGCCCGGTCACGCAACCACTCCTCGAGGTCACCGAACCGCTCGGTGTCGAACAACCGCTCCAGCAATGCTTCCCGCTCATCGGAGTGCGCGCGCAGGAATCGGGCGAAGTCGCCCTGTGGCAGCAGCACCACCTGGAAGAACTGATCGGCACTCATCCCCAGCAGCCGGACCACGGCGTCGCCGATCTCGGGTATGCGGGTCAGGTCGGGTCCGGATCCGTCGATCCACACGAGGGTCGCCCGGGCGTTCACCTTGCGGGTGCCGTCGCCGCGCTTCTTGGGTCGTTCGTGTTCGGGCGACCGCGTGATCCGGAGTCGGCGGGACGCGATGGTCGCCTCGAGCTCGACCTCCGGGATGTCTTCGGCCGCAACGTGATCCGAGTGCAGGCGCCGGTTGGTGTCGCGCACGCCCGGCACCCGGCCGAACAGCGCGAAGGCCACCGCGTCGAGGACCGTGGTCTTGCCGGCACCGGTCTGACCGTGCAGCAGAAACAGTCCGTCACCGCCGAGGTCGTCGAAGTCGACCGTGATCTCGTCGGCAAACGGACCGAAGGCCCGGACGCGCAGACGGTGCAGCCTCATGCGGACTCCGCGACGATCGCCTCGATGTCGAACAGGGTCAGTTCGGCCGCATCCGACTCGGGTTCACCGACCACGGCGCGGAGTGCGCGCTCGACGAGCACCCGCTCCCCCTTGGTCGGCTCGTCGCGCACGTCGGAGATGAACGACGCGATGATCTCGGCGTCGGTCCGGCCGCGCACGCGGGAACGGTAGTCGACGCCGGAGCCGGAATGCGGCCGCTCCCACTGCACATGGACCGCGAACGGAAACCGCTCGCGCAGCCGACGCATCGCGTCGGTCGGGCGGACCGGGTCGGTCAGCGTCACCTCGACGTAGTGGTCCTGCGCCGCGGCGTACCGTTCGTCGGTCAGCAGGTCGCCGAGAACGCCGGTGAGAGAACTGAGTTCGCGGACGACGGGCAGCTCGTGTGCGCGGACCTCGGCGACGCCGTCGGCGTCGAGCTCCACCACCAGCGCCGCCTTCCGGTGGGTTCGCTCACCGAAGGAGTACGGCAGCAGCGAACCGCTGTACCGGACCGTGTCGGTGACACGTTGCGGCGAGTGCAGATGCCCGAGGGCGACGTAGTCGGCGCCCGAGAACGTCTCGGCGGGAACCGTTTCCACCCCGCCGACACTGATCGAGCGCTCCGAACCGGAGGCCGCGGCCCCGCTGACGAAGGCGTGCGCGACGACCACGGACCGAACCCGGCGCGCAGCCAGATCGGTGCGGACGCGAGCCATGGCGGCGCCGAGGACAGCGGTGTGCCCGCCGATCGACTCGACCCCGAGGTGGCGTCGCGCGGTGTCGGGTTCGAGATAGGGAATGCCGTAGAACGCGACGTCTCCGTGGGCGTCCGACAGGATGACCGGACGGTCGATGTCGGCGATCGAGGTCCGCAGATGCAGGCCACCGGCGGCGGCGAATCCCGACCCCGCACCGAGGCGAGTGGGCGAGTCGTGATTGCCCGAAGTGACGACGATCTGCGCTCCCGCAGCGGCGATCTCGGCCAGGCCCTCGTCGTACACGCGGACCGCGTCGGCAGACGGGACGGACCGGTCGTACACGTCACCGGCGACGATGACGGCGTCGGCCGACTCCGCGGCGACCAGTGCGGCCAGATGCGACAGTGCGCGACGCTGGTCGGCGAGCAGCTCGACCCCGTGGAACGTCCGGCCCAGGTGCCAGTCGGAGGTGTGCACGATCCGCATGGGCGCAACCTTACGGTCGGGTGCCGACAGATCGTGGGACGCGCGCTCGCCTACGCCGTCGACCCCGGCACCGACTCGGACCGACCGGCGTCGGCGCCCACCGCGTGCGGGTCGACGACCTGCGGTGGGGCCGTCTGGTGCGCGGGCCGGACGAAGAAGAAGGTCGCCACGACGCCGATCAGCAGCGCGGCCGCGGGCAGGTAGAGCGACTGCCCCATGGCGGTCGCGAACCCCTCGCGCAGGAACTCCGGCAGCTGCCCGGCCGCACCGTCCTGGGCGTTCTCGGCGTCGACGCCGGGCAGCTCGGCCGCCAGCCGGGTCTGCAGGAGCGCTCCGATCATGGCGGAGCCGAGGACCGAACCGATGACCCGCAGTGTGTTGTAGACACCGGCACCGGCCCCGGCCTGATGCCACGGCAGATTGCGGGTGGCGGTCGCCGCCAGCGGCGCCCAGATACCGGCCGAGGCCACGCCCATCAGGCACAACGGGACGACGATCAGCCAGACCGGGGTCTCCGGGCGGGCGACGAAGCCCAGCCACGCGATGGCGATCGCGTTCAGCAGCAGTGCCGAGGACACGATCGTGCGCGGGTGGACGCGATCGACCACCCGGCCCACGATCGGAGCCAGGACACCGGTCAGCACCGCCATCGGCACCAGGACGACCGCCGACTCCGTCGGCGACATCCCGCCGACGAGCTGGAGGAAGAACGTCAGGGGGATCATCATCGCCGACACGGCGAAGCCCATCGACGCGATGCCGATGGTCGACAGCGAGAAGTTGCGGTCGCGGAACAGCGACAACGGGACCAGGGGCTCGGTGCGGATGCGGGACTGCCAGTAGACGAAGACTCCCAGGACGACGACCCCGCCGACGATGAGCAGCCAGATCCAGGTGTCCCAGTCGAAGGTCTCCCCCTCCTGGATGCCGAATACCAACGCGGACAAACCCACCGCGGACAGGCCGACCCCGATCCAGTCGAACTGGTGGTCGTTGGTGCTGACCCGCGGGACGAGAACGGCCGCGAGGACGAGACCGGCGAGGCCGACGGGCAGGTTGATGAAGAAGATCCACTCCCAGCCGAACGCGTCGGTCAGCACGCCTCCCAGCAGCGGACCGACGAGGGTCGCCACGCCGGCGACCGTGCCCCACACCCCCATTGCCGCGCCACGCTTCTCGGCCGGGAAGATGCGGGTGATCAGCGCCATCGTCTGCGGGGTGATGAGGGCGGCGCCGACACCCTGCAGACCGCGGGCCGCGATCAGCTCACCGATCGACGACGACAGGCCGCACCAGAGGCTGGCCGCGGTGAAGACCGCGAGACCGAGCTGGTACATCGTCTTGGGGCCGAACTTGTCGCCCAGGCGACCGGTGATCAGCAGCGGCACCGCGTAGGTGAGCAGGTACGCACTGGTGACCCAGACGACGCCGTTGACGTTCGTGTCGAGGTCGGCCTGGATACGCGGCTGGGCCACGGCCACGATCGTCATGTCGACGAGGATCATGAAGAAGCCCACGCAGAGCGCCAGCATCGCGGCCCACGGGCGGGCGGTGACCATCTCGTCGGTGCCCGCGTTCTGGCCGCGGGCGGCGTCGCTCGACTGCATTTCCTCGATGCTAGTGGTGTGTCTCGGAAAGAGGTGGCCGGTCTCCGGTGGAGCGATCGGTGAGCTGGCAAGGCGGAGGAGGGAGCGATAGCGGAGCTATCTCGACCGACGACAACGCAGCCAGGCGCCGATCGAACGCCGGAGACCAGTCGCCTGTTTCCGAGACACACCACTCACCCTGTCCGATTCGTGAACGGCCCGCGCGATCACGGGTTTCGCGGCAGCTCGGGGCGGGATATCGCTCCGGATCATTACTGTGGAGCCCATGAGCACAGAGTCCGAGCAGAGCACCGCGTCCGAGGGCGAACAGGGTTCGTACGTGATGACCGGCGAGGAGTTCGTCCGGGACACGAAGTACATCGAGACCCGCATCACCGCCGACGGCCGGGACGGCTATCCGGTGGAGGCCGGCCGGTACCGGCTCGTCGCAGCCAGGGCCTGCCCGTGGGCCAACCGGACCCTCATCGTGCGGCGGCTACTCGGCCTCGAGGACGCCATCTCGCTCGGGCTGTGCGGTCCCACGCACGACAAGAACTCGTGGACCTTCGACCTCGACCCCGGCGGGGTGGACCCGGTCCTGCAGATCCCGCGACTCAAGGACGCCTACGAGAAGCGGATCCCCGGCTACCCGAAGGGGATCACCGTGCCGGCGATGGTCGACGTGCCGACCGGCGAGGTCGTCACCAACGACTTCCCGCAGATCACCATCGACTTCTCGCTGGAATGGACCGCCTTCCATCGCGACGGCGCGCCGGAGCTCTACCCGGAGCGTCTGCGCGACGAGATCGACGAGGTCAGCCACGGCATCTACACGGAGGTCAACAACGGCGTCTACCGCTGCGGATTCGCCGGCAGCCAGGAAGCCTACGACGCGGCGTACGACCGGTTGTTCACCAAACTCGACGAGTTGTCCGAGCGGTTGTCGACGCAGCGTTACCTGGTCGGCGACACCATCACCGAGGCCGACGTCCGGCTCTTCACCACCCTGGCGCGCTTCGACGCGGTGTATCACGGCCACTTCAAGTGCAATCGGAGCAAGTTGAGCGAGATGCCGGTGCTGTGGGCCTATGCCCGGGACCTGTTCCAGACGCCCGGCTTCGGCGACACCACCGACTTCACCCAGATCAAACAGCACTACTACATCGTCCACACCGACGTGAATCCCACGCAGATCGTGCCGAAGGGCCCGGACCTCCGCGGCTGGCTCACCGCACACCATCGCGACGACCTGGGCGGTCGCCCGTTCGGTGACGGCACACCCCCCGGTCCCCCACCACCGGCCGAGGTCGTGCCCGCAGCGGACTGGGTACCGACGGAACGAGCGGCGGCCGAATGAAAGACAAGGCGTCACAGGGACTTTCGGCAGACCACGGCCGTACGCCCCCCGGCAAGGCCGTCGAGGTGACCGGCGGAATCCTGGACCGGGCACAGCGACTGCAGGCACCCGCGGTGAAGAAGTACGTCGATTCACTGCGGCGGAAGTACCCCGACGACTCACCCGCGCAGATCATCGAGCGGCTCGAGAAGCGTTATCTGAACGCGGTCACCGGTTCCGGCGGCGCCGTCGGCGCGGCGGCCGCGGTGCCCGGTGTCGGCACGATGACCGCGTTCGGGGCGATGACCGGGGACACGGCGTTCTTCCTCGAGGCGTCGGCCCTGCTCGCGCTGTCGATCGCCGAGGTGCACGGCATCCCGGTGCACGAGTCCGAGCGTCGCAAGGCCCTGGTCATGACCGTCGCGCTGGGCGAAGAGGGTGTGCTGGCCCTCGGTCGCGTGGTCGGCACCGGAGGCGGTGCGCTGCGCCGACTCGGTGGAGCCGCCCTGCCATCCGGTGCGATCACCAAACTGAACAAGACCCTGGTGAACAAACTCGTCAAGAAGTACGCGATCCGCCGGGCGCCGCTGATCTTCGGCAAGCTCATGCCCGCCGGTATCGGTGCGGTCATCGGTGGTGTGGGGAGTCGCGCCCTCGGCCGGAAGGTCGTCCACAACGCGCGCGAGGCGTTCGGGCCGGCACCCCGGACGTGGGTCATCGACGTCGACTTCAGTGAGGCACCCACCCCGGATCCGCTCCCACCCGGTTCGTGGTGACCGCGGCGGCCGCACCGTCCCCGCAGTCGGCAGCCACGCCCGGCTGGATCCGCCGGCTCGTCGGCGAGTCCTGGCGATACCGACGCGTCGCTGTCGTCACGATGATCTTCACCCTGGTCGCCGTCGGGGTGGACGTGCTGATGCCGCTGCTGACCAAGGCCGCGATCGACCACGCCACCGGCGTCGTCGACGACGGCCTCTCGCTACAGACCGTGATCGTCGCGCTGGTCGTCTTCGCCGTCGTCCGTTACGCCTGCCATCTCGGCCGGCGGGTGTTCGCGGGACGGCTCGCGGTGAACGTGCAGAACACGCTGCGACTCCGACTCCTCGACACCCTGCTGCACCTCGACGGCCGCAGCCAGCACCAGATCCGCACCGGACAGATCGTGTCCCGCTCGATCTCCGACATCCAGGTCGTCCAGAGTCTGCTGGCCATGGCGCCACTGTCGTTGGGCGCCGCGGTGCAGATGGTCGTGGCCCTGGCCATCATGGCGTACCTGTCGCCGCTCCTGACCGGGGTGGCGTTGCTGATCGCCCCGCTCATCGCCCTCGAGGTGTGGCGTACCCGGCGTCGGCTGTTCGCGGCGACGTGGTCGGCGCAGCAGGCCGCCGCCGACGTCGCCCAGCACGTGGAGGAGACCGTCACCGGCGTGCGGGTCGTGAAGGGTTTCGGCCAGGAGGAACGCGCGGTCGACGACCTCGTCACCCGGTGCCGGACGGTGTTCGCTCGCCGGCTCCGCGCCGCCCGGATCAATGCTCGATTCGCCCCGACCCTGGCCGCCATCCCGCAGCTGGGCATGGTCGGGGTAATCGTCGTGGGCGGCTACCTCACGATGACCGGCGCGATCACGGCCGGCACCTTCGTCGCGTTCAGCACGTACGTCGCCACCATGACCGGCATCGCCCGACTGCTGACGAACCTGATCGTCAACGCCCAGCTGGCGCGGGCGGCCGTCGAACGCGTCTACGACGTCATCGACCATCCCCACGATCCGGGCGACACCGCGACCGGCACGCTGCCCGACGGCCCCCTGGGCGTCGAACTGGACGGTGTGGGGTTCGCCCACCACACCCACGACGCCGACGACCCGCCCGCCGTGCTGTCCGGTATCGACCTGCGGATCGAGCCGGGCGAATGTGTGGCGATCGTGGGTCCGCCCGGTTCCGGCAAGTCGACCATCGCCGACCTGGTCAGCCGGTTCGAACGACCCGACATCGGAACGATCTCGCTGCTCGGCGCCAGCACCGGTGACGAGCCGTCCCGGTACCGGATCGACGACCTCGCGCCCGAGGCGCTCCACCGTGCCGTCGCCGTCGTGTTCGACGAGCCGTTCCTGTTCTCCGACACCATCACCGCGAACATCGCGATGGGCCCGGCAGCCGCCGGGGCCGACGCCGCCGACCGGGTTCGGGCGGCAGCCGCCGCGGCCGACGCCGCGGAATTCGTCGAGGCGCTCCCCGACGGATACGACACCGTCATCGGCGAACGCGGGCTCACTCTGTCGGGCGGGCAGCGTCAGCGAATCGCCCTGGCCCGCGCCCTGTTCGCCGACCCCCGCATCCTCGTGCTCGACGACGCGACGTCCGCAGTGGACGCCACCACCGAGGCGCGCATCCTGGGCGGGCTCCGCGACCGCCGCGCCACGATGCTGGTCCTCGCCCATCGACGTTCGACGCTCGTCCTCGCCGATCGCGTCGCGGTGCTCGACGACGGCCGGATCACCGCGCTGGGGACGCTCGCCGAACTCGAGGCGACCTCACCGCGCTTCCGCGAGCTGATGTCGAGCACCACGCAACCGGCGCCCGATGGCGTCCACGACGACATCCCCGGCGCGGCCCCGGTCGCCGACACCGCGCCACCGCTGCGCGGACCGGGCCCGACCGAGATCGAGAGCCTGTGGCCCGAAGTTGCTTCCGACTCGATCGACGTCGCGGCCCGGACCTCTCCGGCGATGGGGGCGGGCTCACGGACCGGTCGCGGCGGCGGCGTGGCCAGCGCTCTCGGTTCGATGCCGGCCACCCCCCGGCTCCAGGCCTCGGTGGACGCGCTCCCGCCTGCGGTCGAGCGGCCAGAGGTCGACGTCGCCGCCGCCCGACGCGAGAACCCGGTCTTCACCCTGCGCGGACTCCTCGCGCCGGTCCGGTGGCTGCTCGCCGCCGCACTGCTCGCCATCGCCATCGACACGCTCGTCGGCCTGGCCTTCCCGAGCATCGCCCGGGCGGTCATCGACTCGACCGGACACACCGAGGGGTCGACCCTGATGTGGGCCGCGGTCGGCGGCGTCGTACTGGTCGGAGTCGGCTGGGTCGCCGCGTCGTCGATGGCGATCACCTCGACCAGGGCCGGCGAACGGGTGCTGTTCGGACTGCGGATCCGCAGTTATGCCCACATCCAGCGCCTCGGACTCGACTACTACGAGCGCGAGCTGTCGGGCCGGATCATGACCCGGATGACGACCGACATCGACGCCTTGTCGACGTTCCTGCAAACCGGACTGACCTCGGCGATCGTGGCGGTGCTGACGCTCGTCGGCGTCGGTGTCGCGCTCCTGATCACCGGCCCGCTGCTCGGACTCCTGGTGCTGCCCGTCTTCCCCCTCCTGATCGCCGCGACGGTCGTCTTCCGCCGCGTCGCAAGCCGCGCCTACACGCGCTCGCGCGAACTGATCAGCGTCGTCAATGCGGACTTCCAGGAGAACATCGCCGGCATCAAGACCACGCAGACCTACCTGCGCACCGACGACGCCCAGGCCCGGTTCGCGCGTCGCTCCGGAGAATGGGTCGAGGCCCGGATGGTCTCGCAGCGGGCGATCGCCTCGTACTTCCCGCTCATCCAGCTCATGTCCGACATCGCGACCGCGATCGCGCTGGGCGTCGGCGCCGGGCAGGTGGCGTCGGGTTCGCTCTCGGCGGGCACACTCGTCGCCTTCGTCCTCTACCTGACGATGCTGTTCGGTCCGGTGCAACAGCTCTCGCAGGTCTTCGACGGCTACCAGCAGGCGGCCGTGGGGCTCCGCCGGATCGGCGACCTGCTGCGCACGCCGAGTTCGCTGCGCACCTCGGCGAGAGCCGAGTCCCCGCCACACGGCGGGTTCGACGGCGTCGTCGACTTCGACCGGGTCGGATTCCGCTACCAGGGTTCGACGACGGATGCGCTGTCCGCCGTCGACCTGCACATCCCGGCCGGGTCGTCGCTCGCCCTGGTCGGCCGGACGGGTGCCGGCAAGTCGACGATCGTCAAGCTGCTGGCGCGCTTCTACGATCCGACCACCGGACGGGTACTTGTCGACGGCACCGACATCGGTGACTACGAACTCGCCGGATATCGGCGGCGGCTCGGCCTCGTCCCGCAGGAGCCGCACCTGTTCACCGGCACCGTCGCCGAGAACATCGCCTACGGCCGGCCCGACGCCGATCGGGCCGCGATCGTCGACGCCGCCGCCGCGGTCGGCGCACTGCGCATGATCACCGCCCTGCCCGGCCGGATGAACCATCCCATCGGGGAACGCGGCCAGGGGCTGAGCTCGGGCCAGCGCCAACTCATCGCACTGGCCCGGGCCGAACTCGTCGAGCCCGATCTGCTGCTGCTCGACGAGGCGACCGCGACCCTCGACCAGGCCACCGAGGCGCAGGTCCTCGCCGCCGGACGGGCGGTGACCCGGCACCGCACGTCGGTGATCGTCGCCCACCGACTGGCCACGGCCGCCCGCGCAGACACCATCGCGGTGGTGGACGGCGGACGGATCGTCGAACTCGGAACACACGAGGAGCTGCTCGCGTTGGGACAGAGGTACCGCGGCTTCTGGGATGCCGGTGTCGATCCCGACGAGCCGGCGGTGCCCCGCCCCGACTCACCCGCTCCGACCAGCGCACGGAGGGCCGCCACGGCGGTCACGCGGGCCACCTCGGAACTGACTCCGTAGTAACAGGTCGGTAGGTGTGAGCGAGTCGACGACGCGTAGCATCGTCAGGTGGTTCACCGATAGTCTCCACAAGAGACGACGCGTGGCAGAGAACCCGGCACCTTCAGGGAATTGAGGCGAGATACCGCTGTGAGCAGCAGTTCGATTTCAGACTTCGGACAGAACACGTGGCTGGTCGAGGAAATGTACCAGCAATACCAAGAAGACCCGAACTCGGTCGACCCGAGTTGGCACGAACTACTGAAGAACTACGAACCCGGCGACAACGGTGGCTCCGCCCCGGCCGCCGCTCCGCCCTCGAATTCCGCAAAGCCCACTGCCGCAAAGACTTCGGCCACCACAGCGGCCACCTCGTCCTCCTCCTCGACCACGAGTGCGTCGACCAACGGGTCGGCACGCAACACCTCCGCGCCGGCCACCGAGACCACGCCGCGCAAGCAGGTCACCCTGGATCAGACCCCGGCGCGCACGGCACCGCGCAAACCCACCCCCGCCAAGGAGTCGACCGCCACGAAGGCGGCGTCGGGGCACAGCGTCGCCAGCCGCGACGGGTCGGCCCGCTCGCAGCCCAAGCCCGAGGCGGGCAAGACCGCCGCGCCCGAGGCCCAGAAGTCCGGGTCCGCGAAGTCGGACGCACAGAAGTCCGAGAGCGCCGACGGCAACAAGGTCCTGCGCGGTCCCGCCGCGGCCATCGCGAAGAACATGGCGCTGTCGTTGGAGATCCCGACGGCCACCAGCGTCCGTGCGGTGCCCGCCAAGGCGATGATCGACAACCGGATCGTCGTCAACAACCACCTCGCGCGGACCCGAGGCGGCAAGATCAGCTTCACCCACATCCTGGGTTACGCGATCGTGCAGGCCATCAAGGCGTTCCCGAACATGAACCGGCACTTCGCCGAGATCGACGGCAAGCCGAACGTCGTCACACCCGCGCACACCAACCTCGGCCTGGCCATCGACCTGGTCGGCAAGGATGGCAACCGCACCTTGGTCGTCGCCGCGATCAAGGAATGCGAGACGATGGGCTTCGCCGAGTTCTACACGGCGTACCAGGACATCGTCCGTCGCGCCCGCGACGGCAAGCTCGGCGCGGCCGACTTCTCCGGCGTCACCATCTCGCTCACCAACCCGGGCACGATCGGCACCGTGCACTCGGTGCCGCGCCTGATGAAGGGCCAGGGCGCCATCATCGGCGCCGGCGCGATGGAGTACCCGGCGGAGTTCCAGGGCGCGAGCGACGAGCAGATCGCCGAACTCGGCGTCGGCAAGCTGATGACCCTGACGTCGACCTACGATCACCGGATCATCCAGGGCGCGGAGTCGGGCGATTTCCTCCGCACCATCCACGAGCTGCTGATCGACGACGCCTTCTACGACGAGATCTTCACCGCGTTCCACGTGCCCTACGAGCCGATCCGCTGGCGTCGCGACCTGCCCGCCGGCCTCGTCGACAAGAGCACCCGCGTCCTCGAGCTGATCGCGGCCTACCGCAGCCGCGGCCACCTGATGGCCGACATCGATCCCCTCATGATGGACAGCGATGCGCGCAGCAGCCATCCGGATCTGGACATCCAGAACTACGGGCTGACGCTGTGGGATCTCGACCGCAGCTTCAAGGTCGGCGGGTTCCACGGCCAGGAGAAGATGAAGCTGCGGGACGTTCTGTCGATCCTGCGCGACGCGTACTGCCGGCACGTCGGTGTCGAGTACACCCACATACTCGAGCCCGAGCAGCAGAAGTGGCTGCAGGAGCGCGTCGAGATCAAGCACGTCAAGCCGCCGGTCGGTGAGCAGAAGTACATCCTGAGCAAGCTCAACGCCGCCGAGGCGTTCGAGACGTTCCTGCAGACCAAGTACGTCGGGCAGAAGCGCTTCTCGCTCGAGGGCGCCGAGTCGGTCATCCCGATGATGGACGCGGTGATCGACCAGAGCGCCGAGCACAGCCTCTCCGAGGTGGTCATCGGCATGCCGCACCGCGGCCGTCTGAACGTGCTCGCCAACATCGTCGGCAAGCCGTACTCGAAGATCTTCACCGAGTTCGAGGGCAACCTGAACCCGTCGCAGGCGCACGGATCGGGCGACGTGAAGTACCACCTCGGCGCCGAGGGCAAGTACTACCAGATGTTCGGCGACAACGAGATCAACGTGTCGCTGACCGCCAACCCCAGCCACCTCGAGGCAGTCGACCCGGTGCTGGAGGGTCTGGTCCGCGCCAAGCAGGACCTCATGGACGAGGACGATCGCTTCCCGATCCTCCCGCTCATGCTGCACGGCGACGCGGCGTTCGCCGGTCAGGGTGTGGTCGCCGAGACGCTCAACATGGCGATGCTGCCCGGTTACCGCACCGGCGGCACCGTACACATCGTGGTGAACAACCAGGTCGGCTTCACCACCGCACCGGAACACTCGCGCTCGACCGAGTACTGCACCGACGTGGCGAAGATGATCGGCGCACCGATCTTCCACGTCAACAGCGACGACCCCGAGGCCTGCGTCTGGGCCGCGAAGCTCGCCGTCGACTACCGCCAGGCGTTCCACAAGGACGTCGTCATCGACCTCGTGTGCTTCCGCCGCCGCGGACACAACGAGGGCGATGACCCGTCGATGACGCAGCCGGCGATGTACGAGGTGATCGACACCAAGCGCGGCGTCCGCAAGAGCTACACCGAAGCCCTCATCGGCCGCGGTGACATCTCGACCAAGGAGGCCGAGGACGCTCTGCGCGACTACCAGGGACAGCTCGAGCGCGTCTTCAACGAGGTCAAGGAACTCGAGAAGTTCAGTGTCGAGCCGTCGCCCTCGGTCGAGGCCGACCAGACGCTGCCGACGAAGCTGGTGACCGCGGTCGACAGCAAGACGCTCGAGCTCATCGGCGACGCGTTCGTCAACGTGCCCGACGGATTCACCCCGCACCCGCGTGTGAAGCCGGTCCTGGAGCGTCGCGCCGAGGCCGCCCGCAAGGGCAACATCGACTGGGCGTTCGCCGAGCTGCTGGCGTTCGGGTCGCTGGTCATGGAGGGGCGCACCGTGCGTCTGTCCGGCCAGGATTCGCGCCGTGGCACCTTCACCCAGCGCCACTCGGTGCTCATCGACCGCAGCACCGGCTCGGAGTACACCCCCTCAACCACCTGCAGCCCGCAGACGAGGAGAGCAACGGCGGCCGGTTCATGGTCTACGACTCCCCGCTCTCGGAGTTCGCGGTCGTCGGGTTCGAGTACGGCTACTCGGTCGGCAACCCGGACGCCCTCGTGGTGTGGGAAGCGCAGTTCGGCGACTTCGTCAACGGCGCGCAGTCCATCATCGACGAGTTCATCTCGTCGGGTGAGGCCAAGTGGGGCCAGCTCTCCGACGTCGTGCTGCTGCTGCCGCACGGCCACGAGGGACAGGGACCCGACCACACCTCGGGCCGCATCGAACGGTTCCTGCAGCTGTGCGCCGAGGGTTCGATGACGGTGGCCCTGCCGTCGACGCCGGCGAGCTACTTCCACCTGCTGCGCCGCCACGTGCTCGACGGCATCAGCCGTCCGCTCATCGTCTTCACCCCGAAGTCGATGCTGCGCAACAAGGCCGCGGTGAGCCCGGTCGAGGACTTCACCGAGGACAAGTTCCGTTCGGTGATCGACGACCCGCACTTCCTCAAGGACGGCGCGGACCGCAGCAAGGTGAAGCGCGTCCTGTTGGTGAGCGGCAAGCTCTACTACGAACTCGCCGCGCGACGCGACAAGGAGAGGCGCGACGACATCGCGGTCGTGCGCATCGAGCAGCTCTACCCGGTGCCGCACCGCCGCCTGCGCAAGACGCTCGAGCAGTACGGCAACGCGAGTGAGTTCCGGTGGGTCCAGGAAGAGCCCGCGAATCAGGGTCCGTGGCCGTTCCTCGGCCTCTGGCTGCCCGAGGTGCTGCCGGATGTGCTCGGCGGACTGCGCCGGGTCTCGCGCCGCGCGATGTCCGCGCCGTCGTCGGGATCGAGTAAGGTCCACGCGGTGGAGCAGCAGGAGATCCTCGACGAGGCCTTCGGCGAGTAACCTGCCAGACGACGACTGCGGCCACCGACCCGAGAGGGTCGGTGGCCGCAGTCGTCTGAGCGGTCGTGGGTGCCGGTTCTAGGTCAGCCGGGCTTCGCAGATGTCGGCGGCCGCCGCGACGGCCTTGTCGGCGGGCGTCATCCGGCGGGCGAGAGCAGCAGCGGCCGAACGGGTTCCGTCGTCGAACAGGACCGCGAGACCCGCGCGCGCGTCGTCGTCGGTGAAACTCGACAGCCGGACGGCCGCCCCGACGCCCAGGGCACGGACCCGTTCACCCCAGAACGGCTGATCGGCGGTGACCGCGCAGACCAGGGTGGGGAGGCCGGCCCGCAGACTCGCCGCGGTGGTGCCGGCGCCGCCGTGATGGACCGCGGCCGCGCATCGCGGCAGGACCGACGCGTGGTCGACACCCGCGACGTGGAACACGTCCGGGTCGTCGGGATCGACTCCGGTCGGATCTCCCATGGCGATGAGGCAACGAACCCCCTGGGCGCGCGCGGCTGCCCGCCAGCGGGCGATCAGAGCCTGCGGGTCGAGGATCGGCATGCTGCCGAACGTGACGAACAGCGGGGGTTCGCCCGCGTCCAGCCAGGTGGCGAGATCGGTTGCGGTGGCGCTCATCTCGGATATGCCCGCCCGGCTCGCGGCCGGGAGGTCGAAGAACCCGACGATCGGTTTGCGGTCGTCCCACTCCGCCGCGAGGCCCGGGACCAGCTCCGCGTCGTAGGCCTGGATCTGGGGGATCCCGGAGGCGTTCAGCCGCACCGGCAGCGGTCGCCGAGCCCGGTCGAGCCCGAGCCGGCGCCGGAACCGATTCTCGTTCCACCCCGTCGCGGCCCAGGTCAACCGGTCGGCGAGGCGCCAGGAGCGCCGCTTCGAGTCCGGCGACCAGCTGTCGGTGAGTCCCGGTACGGCGCCGAGGAGTCCATTCTCCGACATCGGGCCGTATCTCAGCACGGTCAGCGGGATGCCCAGATGTTCGGCGACCGCCAGCCCGCGGTCCTGGCACAGCGGCGCGACGACGAGGAGGTCGGTGTCGCGCAGCGGCGCCGTACCCGCGATGAAGAGTCGCTCGAGGGCGGCGTCCAGGGCGTCGAATCCGCCGCGGACCGTCCGCAGCGCAAACGCCATCCGCGCCAATGGGTTACGACTGTTGCGCGCCGACCGCGCGTCCTCCGACGACCACGCGGTGTCGGAGTCCAGACCGATCTCGTGGACGTCGCGGACGCCGGTGGCCCGCGCGAGGCCGGCCAGGTTCGGCGGGACGAGGGCGCTCACGCGGTGGCCGCGCACCTGGAGTTCGAGGGCGAGGCAGATACCGGGCTGGATGTCGCCCCGGCTGCCGTACAGAACGATCGCGATGTGTGCCGACGTCACCAGAATCGATGTCCGATCCGCCAGGCGGTCAACTCGTCGGCGATCAGTGTGCGCAGCCGGACGGGATCGCCGAAATCGTCGGGGTCGATGCCGAAGAAGGTGAGCGTGACGGTGTCGCCGTAGGTGACCGCCCAGGCGGCGACCGCCGGGCCGCGTTCGCGCCGCTCCTGGGCGGGCATCCCCTGCATCACCGCGCGGATGGCGAACCGGGACGCGGTGTGACCGCCGATCCGCATCGCCGAGTCGGGCGTGGCCCCGAGATTCGACACGGTGGTGTCGGGTCCGGGGATTCCGCGCATCAACCGACCGATGAGTCGTCTCGGCAGAATGCGCACGATCGGCTGCAGGTTGTCGGCGGCCTGATCGGCCCCGGACTCGGCGTAGTCGACGAAGGCCCGTTTGCTCGATGACCGGATGGCGGTGAGGTCGGTGTCCGGTTCGACGGGGTCGGCAAGGCGGATCCACACCCCGCCCGACGCATTGGCGCGGTTGTCGTGGTCGCCGTCCCGCTTGCTGACCGCGATGCACACCTTCATCGGACCGTCGAGCGGGCGACCCGAACGGTGCACGACACCGGCGAGCAAAGCGGTGAACAGGGAGTTGCCGGTACCGCCGTGCTCGGTGGCGCGCGCGGCCCATTCGGTTGCCGAGACGTCGACCGTCGCCAGCGTCGTGTCCGGCTCGGGCGCGGACCGAGGTCTCGCCGGACGCGTGGTACGCGACGATCCCGGCGCGGATCGGGTGTCGGCGGATCCGGTGTCGGTGCCTCGCGCCGCCCGGGCCTCGCGGATCAGGATTCGCGCTGATCGGGCGGCTGCGCGCACCGACTCGGCGGCGTCGGCGGCGTCGGCGCGGACCGCCTCCCAGGAGTGTCCGCTGACGGGAGCGGGCAGACCGGCGGTGCGGCCCGCCGCGGCGTCGGCCACCAGCCGGTAGAGGCCGTGACCGTCGGTGATCATGTGGGAGGCGAGCAGGGACACCGCCCGCCCGCCGCCGCGGATCCGGGCCGAGTCGAGCTGCCAACCCGTTCCCCGCACGGGATCGAGACGGCTCGCGCGGAGGACGGAGTCGGCCCACTCCCCGACTCCGTCGGCCTCGACGACCGTCACCGGCCCGGGGTGGACCGGCAGCGGCGATCGCACCCAGCGGTGCCGGGCGAACGGGACCCGACGGCGCGACACCGCACGATGCAGCGGCCCGGCCGCGAGTCCGGCGCACAACGACTCGATCGCCGCGTCCCCCGGGTCGTCGTCGAAGACCCAGGTGATCTGGATGGGCGCACCCATCCCGAACAGTTCCGCGACGAGCAGGTACGACTCGTCGGGGCCGGTCACGCGGAGTACCTCGGCGGGACGGGTGTCGGTTGCCGTTGCCGTCACGTGTGCTCCTCAGCTTCACGAGGTGTCATGATCACCAGATCTCATGGGGCAGACCCCAGGCCGTCAGTTCCCGGTCGAGCAGGTCCGCGACCACGGCATCGGAGGGAAAACTCGTCTCGTCGCAACCGAGCACGGTGAAGGTCACCTGATCACGGGTGCGGACCAGCCACGACTGGACGCCGTCACCGAAGCGTTGGCCGACCGAGGCGTCGACGCCCTGAGCCATGCCGCGGAATGCGACCTTCCGCGCCGACCGCCCGCCGAGCACCGTCGCCTCCGGGGGGATGTCGCCGAGGTTGGAGATCACCGCGTCGGGGATCCCGTTGCCCGCGCTGACCAGTTTCACGATGACCGCGGGCGGCAGGAACCAGGCCAACGGCCGCAGGTGGATGTGCGGTGCCCGGCGACCCTCCGACAGTCGGACGAAAGCCGCCTTGCACGCCGCCCGGATGCCGCCGAGATCGCCACCGGCGACCGGCTCGTCGGTGAGGTACACCGACACACCGGCGATCGGGTTGGACCGGGTGTCCGCCTCGCTCTCACGACGGTCGACGGGGACCCCGACCTTGATCGGATTCGGCAGCGGCGCATGGCCACTGGAACGCAGCAGGCCGCTGACCACCGCGATGAACAGCGTGTTCGCGGTGCCGTCGTGGTCGGCGGCGACCCGGTCGAAGTCCGTCGCGGGGACCGTCGCGGTCGCCCAGGTGAAGTCGGCGGCCGGCGACCGTTCGGCGATCGGCGCGCGGACCGGACGCGGGTCGGGTTCGGGGCCACCGGCCTTGCGCTGCTCGAGTGCCGCCCGCACGAGCCCGGCGAGGACCGCGCCGGCCTGCGACCCGGCGTCGGCGAGGTCGCCGATCCGCTGCCGCCGCCACGAGACCGGCGGACGCGTCGTCGCCGCCGGATCGGCCCCGGACGCCCGGTCCGCGTCGCGAGCCAGAGGCACCTCCGACGCCGAGGCGGCCTCTGCGGCCGCCGCGAGCATGCCGCGACCGTCGGTGACGACGTGCAGGGCGCAGAGGGACACCACCGTTCCACCCGACGCGGTGGGCGCCGACCGCAGGCGCCAGCACCGTCCACCCTCGGCGTCGAGGGGAACCGAGGACATCTCGGCGGTCGCCCAGTCGTCGATCTCCGTCTCCGGCACCGGTCGGCTGTCGGCGGCCAGCCCGGGTGCGTCGGGCGCGGCAACCCACCGCGGGCGGGCTCCGACGACATCCGGTACGACGAGCATGCGGTTGAGGCGGCCCCGCGCGAAGGCGGCGTTCATCGCGGTCAGCGTCTCGATCGAGACCTCCTCGTC
Source organism: Gordonia hongkongensis (assembly GCF_023078355.1). Classification (NCBI taxonomy): domain Bacteria; kingdom Bacillati; phylum Actinomycetota; class Actinomycetes; order Mycobacteriales; family Gordoniaceae; genus Gordonia; species Gordonia hongkongensis. The sequence continues at coordinate 2,033,012 of NZ_CP095552.1, read as the reverse complement.
GAACACCCACACGAGCTGGAGCACCACCGACCAGCCGAGTGCCGGCGTGACGAACCAGAACGGGGCGTCCTCGGAGGTCAGACGCTCGCCTCGGATCGCCGCCCGCTCATCGCGGAGCCGGGCTGCGAGGCCACGCAGACCCGGCGCCCGCCCGGCGTCGGGTTGTTCGGCCATGGGCGACTTCGTCGTCGTCATACGTCCACCTTCGTTGTGCTTTGACTGTGTGGTCCCTGTAGGAGCCGTGGCCCCGTGCTCGAGCTTGTCACCGAACGCTCGATCTCGCGCACGGCGTCCCCGAGCGCCACATCCTCGGCCACCAGGGCGTCGCGGAGCCGTCCGGACCGCTCGGCGGCTGCGGGATCGAGCATCGACGCGACGGCGTCGGTCAACCGGTCCACGTCCAGGTCCTGTCCCGCGCGGGCCATCGGCATCGCCACGCCGACCCCCAGGCGTTCGAGTTCGGCGCCCCAGAACGGCTGATCCGCGCCGTACCAGCAGACGACCGACGGCCGGCCCGCGCGCAGAACGGCCGCCGTGGTTCCGGCGCCGCCGTGGTGGACCACCACCGCGCATCGGCCGAAGACCGTGCGGTGATCGACCTGGGACTCGATCCGCACCGCCCTGGATGCGATCTCGGCCCGAACCTCCGCGTCCAGCTCGGTCCAGCCGGCGCACACCAGGACGCGTCGACCGAGCCGCCGACCGAGTTCGGTGACGACGCGCAAGGTGGCAGCCTCCCCCGCAGCGGCATGCTCCCGAATCCGACATAGATCGGGGCGTCCCCGGCGTCGAGCCAGGACGCGAGCGCATCGGAGCCGGTGACGGGATGGTCTGCCGGCGATCCGAGAAAACCGACCGTCGGACGACGACGAACCTCGGAGTCGGCGGTCCACCTGCGTTCGTGCTCCACGCCGAACATCGGGTCGTAGGCCTGCAACTCGAGGCCGGGCGCTGCCCGCAGTCGGGCGGCGTAGGACGCCGACGACCCGGGCGACCCGAGGTGCATGCGCAGCCGGCGCTCACGCCGTCGGGTGAGGACGGCGAACGCGGCGTCGTAGGCGGCCCATTGCGTCCGGACGGCACGCGGTCCGCCCGGGAGGTGACCGGGCACCGGTGCGACCCGACTGTTACGCCGCACCGGCGCGTGATGAAGGGAGATCAGGGGGACGCCGGCGGACTCGGCGAAGGCGAGAGCGGGCTGTTCGGTGATCAATCCCGTGACGATGACATCGGCACCGTCGACGACCTCGGCCATGTCGGAGACGAGCTGGTCCCACCCGGCGTTCCGAAGCGACAGCAGCACGCGCAGCCGCCGCAGCGGATGACGGCCGGCCTGCTTCCGGGCTCGCGCCACCGACTCGAGGTGGGCCCGGGTGTCCAACCCGAGACGCACGACCTCGAGCCCGGCGATGCCGTCTGCCCAGTCCAGAGCCGCCCCGATCATGTTGGGCGGCAACCCGAGACGGACGTCGTGTCCGCGCCGGGCGAGCGCGCGGGCCAGCACCGTCGCCGGCTGGACGTCCCCGCGGGTTCCGTTGATCACGAACGAGATCCTCATGCCGACCGCCCGGTGATCCCGGCCCCCGGCCGGGTGGTGATCCCGGTCTCCGGACGCGGGCCGCGGTGGCCGACCGTGTTTAGAATCGGTCCCGATCCGCCACCGCCGGGCACGGGTCGCCCATCCGACCGCACCCAGACGTGAGGGGTTCGACGTTGAGGTTCGTGATCGCAGTCAACGGCAGCCGCGGCGATGCCCAGCCGGCCGTCGCCCTGGCCGCCGAACTCGTGGGCCGGGGCCATACGGCGACTCTCGCGCTGCCACCCGACCTGGTCGACTTCGGCAGCGGCGCAGGGGTTCCCACCGAGTCGTACGGGTCGAGCACCCGTGCCCTGCTCGACTCCGAGATGGTCCGGGAGGACATGCGGTCGAAGAACCCCCGGACCCGGTTGCGTGCGGTGTCGGCGATGTCGGTGCGGGATGGCCGGGCGATGCAGCAGCGGTTGCTCGAACTCGCCGACGGCGCGGATGCGATCATCGCGAGCAGCGCCGGTCAGGAACGCGCCCACAATGTCTCGGCGGTCCTCGGCATCCCCCACATCCCGTTGCACTACTGCCCCATCCGGCGCAACAGCTCGGTGTCGTTGCTCGCGCACCTGGGTATCGACGCCCCGGCGTTCGTCAACGACCTGAGCTGGCGCGTCGCCGAACGCGCCCTGTGGCTCGCCACCCGCTCGGCGGAGACCACGCTGCGGGCCGATCTCGGACTGTCGCCGCTGAACCACCCGTACTCCGAACTCATCGGCCGTACCGGCGTTCCCGAGATCCAGGCCTACGATCCGGCCCTCTTCGACGGACTCGCGGCCCAGTGGGGCCGGCGCCGGCCGCTGGTCGGGTTCTTCACCCTTGCGGCCGCGCAACGCGCCGGGGTGGGCGACGCCGGACTCGACGGGGCCTCGGGAGCGGGGACGCTGGCCGACTGGCTCGACGCCGGCGACGCCCCGGTGTACGTCGGCTTCGGCAGCATGCTGCCCGCCGACCCCGACGGTCTGGCCGATGCATTCCGGACCGCAGCGCGGCGACTCGGGATCCGCCTGCTGGTGTCGGGCGGCTGGAGCGGTTTCATGTCGACCGAATCCGGCTCTGCCACATCCGAATCCGAAGCATCGGGACTCACGGATGCGATCCGCGTCGTCGGACACGTCGATCACGACACCGTGCTGCCGCGGTGTCGGGCCGCGGTCCACCACGGCGGCGCGGGTTCGGTGGCCGCCGGGTTGCGTGCCGGCCTGCCGACGCTGATCACGTGGGTCGGCGCCGATCAGCCGATCTGGGGCCGGGCGGTGAGCAAGGCCGCTGTCGGGGCCACGCTGCCGATGGCGCGGGTGACAGCGGAGTCGCTGATCGGCGCCCTCGACACGATCCTGGACACCGAGGTCCGGGGACGGTCCGCCGAGCTCCGCAGTCGGCTCATCGCCCCCGACGAGGCCGTACACGCGGCGGCCGACATCGTCGAGGACACGATGCTTGTCACGACGGTGCGCGGCGCCGGCTGATCCCGGAACGCCGACCGACCGCCCGACCCTATGGGAGGACTCGATCGGAACCACCGCCCCGCAACAGGTTTCGCGGGTCGACACGCCCGGTCCGGGAGTCGTAGGACCGCAACACGACGAGTCGTAGCGCATGCGCGACCGTGATTGCGGGCACGTACACCGCCGCCGAACCCGCTGCCAACCCGAAGCGACGGTGCAGCAGGAACGTGCGCGGCAGGAAACTCATGTAGCGGACGAACGGCACCATGCCGGTCTCCATCCGGCGCGGTGACACCCCGACGGTCAGCGAGCGGAGAAACGCGTTCCGACCCCCGGCGTCACCGACACACAGTCCCATATCGACGTCTTCGAAGATGTTGCGGCGCATGCTGACACGGTCCCGGATCCGCACCCAGGTCGCACGGCGCAGCACCATGTTCGAGCCGTACAGGACAGGCACCTCGGACACGGACTGCTCGCCCCGCAACCTGTTCAGCGGGTGCAGCCGGGTCTTCCACCGGTCCAACCTGCCGGCGAGCGGCACGTCGTAGGCCTCCCCTCGCCCGCACAGGGCCGCCCAGTCACCGCGGACATCCGCGGTGAAGAACTCCACGATCGTCCGCGCCCAGTCCGGCGGCACCCGGGTGTCGGCGTCGATGCGGGCGATGAGATCACCGGTCGCGGCGTCGAGTCCGGTGTTGCGCGCGTAGACCAACCCCTGTCGTACTTCGTCGATCACCCGGACACGGGGATCAGCCGAACACCAGGCATCGATCACCGCCCGGCCGCCGTCGGTCGAGTTGTTGTCCACCACCACGATCTCGGTGATCTGGTCGAACTGTGCGGCCAGGCGGGTCAGGCAGTCGCCGATCGTGTCCTCCTCGTCGAAGACCGGGACGACCACCGAGAAGGTGAGCGGCGTGCCCATGATGGCTACTCCTTGCGCTGATCGGTTCGGTGCGGACACTCAGGTCCGCCGCATGTAGGTCCGCAGGGTCACCGGCACCACGACGGCGAGGACCGCCGCCGCGCCCACGAGCGTGTAGGCGATGTCGGTTCCCACGTCCTCGCCCGCGGCCAGTCCGCGCGCCGCCGTGACGAGATGGGAGACCGGATTCGCCGACGCACAGGCCTGCATCCACCCGGGCATGGTGTCGATCGGGACGAGGGCGTTCGACACGAAGGTGATCGGCATCAGCACGAGCATCGAGACGCCCTGGACGGTCGACGCCTTGTCGAGCAGGACGCCGAGCAGCGCGAAGATCCAGCTCAGCGAGAATGCCACCACCACGATCAGGACGCAGGCGACCGCGACCCCCACGGGGCTCGCCGGCCGGTACCCCATGATCACCCCGACGCAGACCGTGATGGCCGAGGCCACCACATACCGCAACGTGTTGGCCACCAGTGCGCCGGCCAGCGGCGCGATGCGCGCGATCGGCAGCGACTTGAACCGGTCGAACACCCCGCGATCGAGGTCCTCGCGCAGCTGGACGCCGGTGACCACCGACGCCGCGACACACACCTGGACCAGTACGCCGGGAATGAGCAGCGGCAGGTAGCCCACCACGTTCCCGGCGATCGCGCCGCCGAAGATCGAGGAGAACATGACCGTGAACACGATGGGAAGCACGATGACGTCGAACAGCTGCTGCGGGTTGTGTTTGATCTTCAGCAGGCCACGATGGGTCATGGTGAGTGACTGCATCACCGCGGCGGTCGGCCGAACCCGGTCGTGGGATTCGGCCGGGGCGTCGCCGGCGGCGAGTGCGCTCGGCTGCAGGGAACCGGTGGTCATGCGCGGGCTCCCGCCGAATCCGCCTGTGCCGCCATCGGTGCCGATCGCGTGGGGTCGCCCCCGTCGGTCAGCGCGAAGAACACCTCGTCGAGGGTCGGGCGCACGACGTTGACCGAGGTCAGCCCGAGCCCGCGCGCGCGGAGCGCACCGAGGATGTCGGCGAGGGGGTCGATGTCGGACATGGGCAGTACGAGGATGCCCTCGCCGCGCGCGATCGTTGCCTCGCCGTTCGCGGTGAACGGCGCGCACACCTCTGCCGCGGCGATCAGATCGTCCGCATCGGCCAATTCGAGTTTCACACTCATGTCGCCGACTCCGGCTTTCAATTCGTCGGCGGTCCCGTCGGCGACCACTCGGCCGCGATCCATGACCGCGATGTGATCGGCGAGTTCATCGGCCTCGTCGAGATATTGGGTGGTCAGCAATACGGTCGAACCGCGCGACACCATCTCACGAACCGTCTGCCACATCTGCGCCCGCGTCCGCGGGTCGAGTCCGGTGGTCGGCTCGTCGAGGAACAGCAAGCGAGGCCGGGTGATCAGCGAAGCCGCGAGATCGAGGCGCCGGCGCATCCCGCCGGAGAAGTGCCCCACCCGGCGGGTGGCGACCGCCCCCAGCCCGAATTCCTCGAGCAGTTCGTCGGCACGGATCCGGGCGCGGCGGCGCGACGACCCGATCAGGCGACCGAAGATCATCAGGTTCTCGCGAGCGGTGAGATCCTCGTCGACCGAGGCATATTGCCCCGTGACCCCGATCAGCGATCGAACCGCCGTCGCCTCCGCGACGACGTCGTGCCCGAAGATCCGGGCGCCCCCGGCATCCGGGCGCAGCAAGGTCGCGAGCATGCGCACGGTGGTGGTCTTGCCCGCACCGTTGGTTCCGAGCAGGGCGAACACCCCGCCCGCGGGTACGTGGAGGTCGACGGCGTCGACCGCACGCGTCCCGCCGTACTGCTTGGTCAGACCGTGGGCCTCGATGGCCGGGACGGTCGTGGACATGGCACCCCCGATGCGTGTGGTCGACTTCGAACGGGCCCGCTCCCGGCGCCCTGCTCGGCCCCACGGTAGGTGAGCTCCCCGAGTGCCGCAATGTGACCTGTCCCGGCATACCGTGCTGCCTGGCAATGCATTTCGGCGCAACCCGGCCTGACCGCGCATTCCCTCCGATGCCACCCCTGTGCGGCAACCGCTCGTCATGAGTTCTTTACATGAACGCAACGAAACACCCTTGACCGCAAGGCCGAACACCCAATTCGGATCAAAAACCGCTGTCTCGCAGCGTGATTCCGACACCGACGGTGCGTCCGTGCACACCTGGACACCGTCCCCGTGATGAAGCTCACGGACTCCTGCCGCTGCACATGTCCGATGTGACCGCTTAGGCTCGGTTCAGACACAGGCGGCCGTGATGCGGTCCGTTCGACCGGAGAGACCTCCGGAACGTCGTCGGACAAGGTCGTGCGCGTGCATCGGGGTACGGACGATTCCTGATGTCTCAGATCAGAACTCATGGGCCGGGGGGCCATGCCGGCGAAGGCGTGGCATGGCGTCGCGGCCCGAGAACGGATGACCGACGCATGGACGACCGCGAATGAAGTTCACCGAACTGTCCGACTATCCCGTCCCGCCCGGGACGGTGACGATCTGGACACCGACCACACGCGCGGATTCCGCGGGCTGGCACACCGATCCGCGACCGTTCACCTACGACCAGACCGCCTCGATACGACGATCGACCGCCTACGACTCCGACGAGACCTCCTGGCTCGGGGCGGTTTTCGAGATCGACGACGATCTCGACGACGAGCACTTCGATGCCTGCCTGCGCGGGTGGATCACCAGGCACGAAGCCCTCCGCTCGACCTCGGACCCGACAGCCGACGACCCGCACCACGGCCGCCGCACCTACGGCGGAGCGCATCTCGGCGTCGACGCCGAGGCGGTCGGCGGATTCGACTCCGGGGACGACGTCCGCGAGCTGCTCACCGCGGTCTTCGACACCAGGCTCGCGCCGACGCGGTGGCCACACTGCATCGTGGCCACGATCGAATCCGAGCGCGGCTTCACCGTCGCCTTCGCCGCCGACCACGTGGTGATGGATGCGTACTCGATCCTGTTGAGCATGAGCGAGATCCGCCGGCTCTACCTCTCCCCACGGCGCGGCTCGTCCACCGAGATGGCGGAGGTCGGCAGCCACCTCGACTTCAGCGTCCACGATCGGGCGGTGGGACTCGGACTCACCGTCGATCACCCCGTCGTCGCACAATGGCGCACCTTTCTGGACAGCTCCGCCGAGACCCCGGGCTTCGACCTCCCGCTGGTCCGTCCGCACCTGCAGACCCGGGACCGTGCGCGCACCCCGCGCCAGCGCGGCATCTCCGAGTATGTCGCCACCGACAACCAGGCGACCTTCATGACCTCGACGGCGCGTGCGCGCGGACACGGTACCCAGACCGCGGTGTTCGCCGCCCTCGCGGTCACCCTCCGCGCACTCACCGGCCGGGCCACGCTGCGGCTCACGATGCCGATGCACACCCGATCCGAGGCACGGTATGCCGGGTCGGTCGGCTGGTATGTCGGTCTGGCGCCGCTCGAGGTCGACCTCACCGCCGCCCACACGTTCGACGACGCGCTCGACGCGACCGCGGCCGCCATCGACGCCGTGCGCCATCTGCCGTCCTTCCCCTATCAGCGCATCGTCGAACTGCTCGGTAGCGGCGGCGAACCCGAGTTCGTGGTGTCGTATCTCGACATCCGCCACGTCCCCGGGGCGGCCGAATGGGAGGCGGCCCGCGCGCAGATCCTGCGGGGCGGCTCACGGTCGGACCGCGAGGTCTACCTCTGGATCGCGCGTGTACCCGGCGGGATCACCCTGTCCGCCCGGCATCCCGGCCATGACCCCGCCGACGCGAGCATGCGCGACCTCGTCACGACCTACGCGACAGTGCTGCGAGTGCTCGCCACCACCGGCACCGGACTGGCCCTGTCCTCCTACACCCACGCGAACTTCGCCGGCGCCACCGCGATCGACGGCGCCCGCCCCGCATGACCGACGAGAGGACCCGATGAGAATCACGGCCATGGGCAACTGGCGCCCACAACCGGGGACCGCCGTGCGATTCGATCCGACCGAGGCGTGCCGCGAGGCCGCGGCGGCCACTCCCGCCCACACCGCACCGGTGACCTTCCTGGCCCAGAACCACGTCCGCGGTGCTGCGGTGGCCCGGGCCGCGGGCCGTACTCATCGCGGATACCTGGGATCGGGCACGGAGATCGACGGCGACCTCGACACCGTGGCACTCGGGACCGCCCTGACGCTCTTCGTCCGGCGACACGAGGTGCTGCGCACCTGGTTCGAATGCCGCGACGGAGAGGTCACCGCCCATGTCGTCGACCCGTCCGACATCGAGTTCGAGGCACACGTCGACCGCGAACTGGCGAGCACCGAGGACATCCACCCCTATCTCGTCGACCGATTCGACCGCGAGACCCCGAGCGACTCCTTCCCCGGCTTCGCCTTCGGGGCCATCCGCCGCCCGGGCGGCTTCGCCATCTTCCTGGCGTGCGATCACGCGCTCTCCGACGGCGCCTCACAGGCCCTCGCCCTCGACGAGATCGCGCAGATCTACGCCGAACTGATCCGGCCGAACGGGCACGGCCACCCCGAGCCGGACCCCGCGACGCCGGCCGCCGGGAGTTACTTCGCCTATGCGGCCGCGGAAGCCGAGGTGACTGCCGTGCACCTGGCCGGGTCGCCCCAGACCAGGGAATGGCAGGACATCTTCCGACGCCACGACCTGCAGATGCCGCGCTTCCCACTGGACCTCGGCTTGAGTCCGGGAGAGACAGCGCAGGTGGCCGGGGTCGAGGTCTCACTGCTCGATCGCGCCGGCATCGTCGCCTTCGACGCCGCCTGCCGGGCGGCGGGGGGTCGGTTCGTCGACGGCATCTACGCCGCCATCGCCGTCGCCGACCGCGAACTGGCCGGCGCGGACGACTACTACGGCATGACGGTGTTCAACACGCGTGCCGCGCTCGACGGGTACGCGACGTCGCAGGGATGGTTCTGCAACTTCGCCCCGGTCGAGTTCTCCCTCGCCGGCGCGTCGACGTTCTCCGAGCTGATCCCGGCGGCCCATGCGGCCCGTCGCCGCGCTCGTGACCTGGCCGCCGTCCCGGTCGCCGCCGCACTGGCCGCCATCGCCGCCGCCGGGGCCACCCCGGACGCGATCATCACCGCACCGAACCTGTTGTCGTACATCGACTTTCGCTGGTTTCCCGGCACCTCGCGCGAGGCCTTCCGGCGCGGTGCGCTGTTCACCGGGGAGGGGCGCACGGCCAACGCGTCGGCGTGGATCAATCGCGATCACGACGAGCTCTACCTGGGTAGTCAGATCCCGGGCACGCCGTTCGCCGAGTCGGTGGCCCGCCCCTACTACGAGCGGCTACGCGACATCATGACCGACATCGCCGCCACCGGCGACCGGCGGATCCAGGCGCCGGCGGCCGGTTCCGGGCGATCTGCCCCGCCCACCGACTCGGCGCTACGCAGAGGAGCGTGAGCGGGCGTGCACGTCACCACCATCGATCGCTACCACCCACCCGCCGGCGAGCTGTTGACCTGGACCGTGGACGTCTCGGCCGCCCGGCCCGAGATGTCCGACGTACCACCGTCGTTCAACCAGACCGTGCACCTGGCCACGGCCGGTGACTCGAGTACGTGGCTGGCCGCCGCGTTCACCGTCCGCGGGCGCGTGGACCGTGCGGCGCTCGGGTCCGCCTACCGGGCGCTCATCGCCCGGCACGGCACCCTGCGGTCGTCGTTCTCGGCGGGTCCCACGGGAATCCGGCGACACGCTTACGATCCGGACGACCTCGTCCTGCACCTCGGCAGCGTGGTCGACACGACCGCCGACACCGTCCTACGCGACCGGCTTCGCGACACCCTCGATCGCGCGTGCCATCCCTTCGGTTACCCCGCGTTCCTGTTCGCGGCGATCGACCGCGACGACGCGTCGACGATCATCTGCGGATTCGACCACTGCCATGTGGATGCCTACTCGATCTCCATCGTCATCGACGACCTGCACCGGTTGTACGACGGATTCCGTTTCCACGGCGAGCTTTTCGATCCCTCCACCCTGGCGATGAGCGGGAGTTTCGTCGACTTCTGCGCCGCGGAGTCAACAGCGCCCCCGGTCGCACTGTCCGACCCGCGGATGCGCCGGTGGCTCCGGTTCTTCGACGACCGGGACGGCACACTGCCCACCTTCCCGCTGGATCTCGGGGTCGAACCCGGCGCCACCGCGCCACAGGCCACCGAGGTGCGCGCACTCCTCGGCCGGCGGGAGACGGAGCAGTTCGCCGAGTTGTGCCGGCGCAGCGGCGCGAGCGTGTTCGGCGGGACGCTGGCCGCGATGGCCGACGCCGTGCGCCGCTGCGGCGGCGGACCCGAACTGCCCCTTCTGTTCCCGATGCACACGCGACGGGAAGAGAGATGGCGCAACGCAGTCGGATGGTTCACCACCAATGCCCCGCTGCGGGTCGTGGGCACCGGCGATCTACTGGGGACGATCCGGCGTACCGGGCCCGAACTCCGTCGCGCGGTCACGCTCGGCGAGGTTCCCGTCCCACAGGTGATCGAGGCGATGGGCGGACTCCGTCGCACACGCTCGGACATCTTCATGGTGTCCTATGTCGACTACCGGCTGCTGCCCGGCGCCGACCGACACCGGACCATCGACGCCCACCACATCTCGAACGCGACCACCGCCGACGACGCGCAGTTCTGGATCTCGCGCACCGACGACGGACTCGCGTTGCGTGCCCGGCACCCCGACACGCTGACCGCGCACCGCACCATCCGCCGATTCACCGACGAGCTGATCCGTACCCTGCGGGCGGGCGTCGAACTGGCGGCGGCCGACGACAACGACATCCAGGAGCTGGACGGAGGCGCGGACACCGCGCACGTGGTCGGTCTCTGATCACCAGGTTTGAGAGGTCGCGAGGGGATGGTCGGTCTCGGCCTGCTCCTGCGCGGTCGTTCGGTCCCAACCGGCACCCGCCGCACGGGACCGGTCGGCGGTCAGCGGATCTGAACCCGGTCCCCGGCCTTTACTGGATCGTCGCCGCCGCGAGGGCGGGAAGCGCGGCGGTGATCAGGGCGAGCAGTTCGTCCCGGGTGAGCGCTTCGGCGTCGACCGGCTCGGCGGTGAGCCAGCGGATCGTCGTCTCCTCGACGAACGCGATCCAGCCGTGCACGCTCATCACGACGACCGGGGTCACCTCGACCCCGAACACGGGTGCGTGGTCGAGCACGCGGGCGACCATCACCTCCCGGGTGCGGTCGAAGACCTCGCGCATCGCGGCGTCCGAACTCGAGGCCCCGCGGATCAGCGCGGTGTAGGCGGTGCGGTTCTCGCTCACGTAGTCGACGAACGCGGCCATCGATGCCGAGAGGATGGCGATCGGGTCGCCGAGGGACTCGTCCGGCTCGGTGCGGGCGAGCATCCGGTCGGCCTGGGCCTGTGCGATCGCGACGTGGAACTCCTGCTTCGACGCGAAGTAGTGGAACAGCAGGGCGCGCGACACCCCGGCGGCATCGGCGATCGCGTCGATCGTGATCTCCTCCAACGGCCGGTCCCTGACCATCGCGAGCCCGTAGTCGATGAGCTGGTCACGACGTGCCTCGGGACTCATGCGCGTGCGCTTGTGCGGCGCGCGCCGGTGGTCACCTCCGTCGTCGCCGGTCGTCTCGCCGCTGATCGTCTTGCCGTTGATCACCGACACCGCGCACATCCTCGTCTACTGGCCACGCGGCCAGCCTACCCTCTATTGAGGGTTGTTCAATAGCTATTGACACGTGTTCAGTACCATCTTATGGTGACACCATGACAACGAACGATGTAGAGATCGCCATCATCGGTGCCGGCTTCTCGGGTCTGGGCGCCGCGGTCCGTCTCAAGCAGAACGGTTTCGACGACTTCGTCCTCCTCGATCGCGGCAGCGACTTCGGCGGGACCTGGCGCGACAACACCTACCCGGGCGCGGCCTGCGACGTCCCCTCGCAGCTCTACTCATTCTCGTTCGCGAAGAACCCCACCTGGTCGCGGTCCTACTCTCACCAGCCCGAGATCCACGACTACATCAACGGGGTCGCCGACCGGTTCGGAATCGGCGCGAAGGCGCGCTTCGGCACCGAGGTGACGCGGACCGCATGGAACGAGGACGAGGGCCGTTGGATCATCGACACCCTGCAGGACGGCAAGACCGATCAAGTGCGGGCACGAGTCCTGGTCGGCGGTGTCGGCCCGCTCTGCGAGCCCAACCTCCCCGACATCGAGGGCATCGAGTCCTTCGAGGGCAAGATCGTGCACTCCGCGCGCTGGGACAACGACCACGACTTCGGCGGGCAGCGCGTCGCGGTGATCGGGACCGGCGCGTCGGCGATCCAGCTCGTTCCCGAGGTCGCGAAGGTCGCCGGGCGCCTCGACGTGTACCAGCGGACCGCACCGTGGATCGTCCCCCGCACCGAGCGCGCCTACAGCTCCGTCGAGCACTGGGCCTACAAGAACATCCCCGGGTACCAATCCGCGGTCCGCGGTGGCATCTACGCCGCCAACGAGGTCGTCGCGTTCGGTCTGACCTACTCCCCCAAGGCCCTCAAGCCGGTCGAGTTGCTCTGCCGCGCCAACATCCTGCGCGGCATCGGCCGCGACGCCGAGCTGCGGCGCAAGGCCACCCCGACCTTCCAGGTGGGCTGCAAGCGCATCCTGCGGTCCAACGACTGGTACCCGGCCCTCGCCCGCCCGAACGTCGATCTCGTGACCGACGGCATCGACCGCATCACCCCGACCGGGATCGTGTCGAAGGACGGCACCGTCCGCGAGGTGGACGTGATCGTCGTCGCCACCGGATTCCACGTCACCGACTCCCCCGTGTTCGAGAAGATCATCGGCAAGGACGGCCGCAGCCTCGCGCAGGTGTGGAACGAGATCGGTATGCAGGGCTACAAGGGCTCGTTCGTCCACGGCTTCCCGAACATGATGCTGATGGTGGGCCCGTCGACCGGGCTGGGCCACACCTCGATGGTGTACATGATCGAGTCGCAGCTGAACTACCTCGTCGATTACCTGAAAACCTCTCGCGCGCTGGGGATCACCCGGACCGAGGTGAAGCTGTCCGCCCAGCAGGAGTTCAACGCCGGAATCCAGCACAAGCTGCGCAACAGCGTGTGGGTGAACGGCGGGTGTGCCTCCTGGTACAAGGACGCCAACGGCAACATCACCACGCTGTGGCCGGGCTTCACCTTCGCGTTCCGGCAGACGACCCGTTCCTTCGACGTCGCCGCCTACGATGTGACCCGCGGTGCCCGGCGATCCGCCGCACCCGCGGTGCCGGCCGCTTCCGCCACCGGCGACGACATCGCGTCGCCCGCCACCGCCAACGCCTGACCGAACCCACCCACAGGAGACAAGACATGAAGGACTTTCGCGGCAAGGTCGTCGTGATCACCGGCGCCGGTTCGGGAATGGGCCGTGACATCGCCGTCAAGCTCGCGCGCCGCGGTGCGCGGCTGGCCATCTCCGACGTCACCCCCGACGGCCTGGCCGTCACCGAGAAGCTGGTGACAGAGGCCGGCGCCGAGGTGCATTCGCAGCTGCTGAACGTCGCCGAGCGCGAAGCGGTACTCACCTACGCCGACACCGTCGCCGAGCACTTCGGCGTGGTCAATGTCGTGTTCAACAACGCCGGCATCGCCCACCACGGTGAGATCGAGCGCACCGAGTTCAAGGACATCGAACGGGTGATGGACGTCGACTACTGGGGAGTCGTCAACGGCACCAAGGCGTTTCTGCCGCACGTGATCGCGTCCGGGGACGGGCACATCGTGAACACCTCGTCGTTGTTCGGCTTGCTGGCCGAACCGGGCCAGGCCGCCTACAACTCCGCCAAGTTCGCGGTGCGCGGATTCACCGAGGCGCTGCGGCAGGAGATGATCATCGCCAAGCACCCGGTGGAGGTGTCGTGTGTGCATCCCGGCGGGATCAAGACCGCGATCGCCCGGAACGCCACCGTGTCCGGGGATCACGACCAGAAGGCCACGGCCGCGTTCTTCGACCGCTACCTCGCCCGGATGACGAGTGAGGATGCGGCCGAGGTGATCATCGAGGGCGTCCGGAAGAACAAGGCACGCATCTTGGTCGGCACCGACGCCAAGATCCTGGACCTCTCGGTGCGCCTCGTCGCCTCGAAGTACCAGTGGGTGTCGGCGAAGCTCACGGGCTGGGCGCTGTCGAAGGCGCGCTAGGCGCCGGGGTCACACACGGGTCGTGACACCGACACGCGGTCGGGGCGTGTCGGTGTCACGGCGCCGGGAGCGAAGCGAGCGGGCCGAATGAGCACGGCGCCGGGAGCGAAGCGAGCGGGCCGAATGAGCACGGCGCCGGGAGCGAAGCGAGCGGGCCGAATGAGCACGGCGCCGGGAGCGAAGCGAGCGGGCCGAATGAGCACGGCGCCGGGAGCGAAGCGAGCGGGCCGAATGAGCACGGCGTTGTCGTGTCTTCCCTACAGCCCGTGTTCGCCCAGCCAGGCCAGCGCGACGTCGCGAGGGTCCGCACCGCCGTCGACCTCGGACGCCATGGTGGCGAGATCGGCGGTCGTGATCTCGCCCGCCACCTTGTTCATGGCCTTCACCTGATCGCGGTTCAGCGCCGCGGAACGGAACACCGGCACCAGCACCTCCGCCCGCGGACCCGACTCGTCCGCGGGTTCGGCAGCCGCGGCACCGTCCGCGGTGTCGCCGCCACCCGGTGATGTGCGGAGCGCCTGGACCTCCGACGACGCCCCGTCGGCGTCCTCGCCGGCGATCTCGAGGGGGGTCAGCAGTCCGACCGCGCCGCCGTCGGCGGCACGTCGGAGCACCTCCTCGCCCGTCGCGGTGACCTCGACCGGACCGAAGGCACAACCGGCGTCGGCGAAAGCACGCATCGTCGAGTCATCGGGTTCGGCGACGGCCACGACCGGCAGGCCCGCCGGCAGTCGGCCGCAGTCCTCGAGTCCGGTGGCGCCGACGTCCCCGGCGAGGGCCGTCGACACGAAGATCTGCGGCGCCGCCGATACCGGTGTCTCATCGCCGACCGAAACCCCCTGCGGGAGTGAGCGGTTCAGGTCGTTGTAGACATCCTCGGCGCCGATCGCGGTAGACGACGGGGACAACAACGTCAGCAGTTCCCCGGTGAAAGCCGGGAAGAGATCGAGCGCAGCGCGGTCCATCTCGTCCAGCAGCGCCGGCGCGTCGCCACGGAGCTGGTCACCGGACACCACCGATCCGGAATTGCGCAACGCACCCGCGTACACCTCGGCCATCACGCGCATCGCCGGATCCTCCGACGAGCCGATCACCACCCCGCGTGGTGGAGACGACGAGTCGTCGGCGCACCCGGCGATGACCACCGCCAGGACGACGATCAGACCGGCCACCGTGATGAGACGTTTGCGGACACGACGTTCAGTCACCCCGCCACCGTATCCGCAGCACGTCCCACGTCCGAACGAGGCGGGTCCCCGGGTCGGCTCACGCTCCCTCGGCAATGAATCCCATGACGGAGTCGGCGATGAGCTGCACGGCGATCGCGGCGAGGAGCAGGCCCGCGATCTTGGCGAGTAGCGTGATGCCGCCGATGCCCAGGATGCGGATGAGCGCCGTCGAATAGCGCAGGACCAACATCACCACCAGGTGAACGCTGACGATGGCTGCCGCGATGGCCAGATAACCACCCGATCCGGCGTCGACACCGCTCACACCGACGATGACCGCGGCGATGGCACCCGGTCCGGCGAGCAGCGGGGTGCCGAGCGGGACGAGCGCGACGTTGACGTCGTCGGCGGCCGTGGGCTTACCGGCGTTGCCGAGGCCGGTGAGCAATTGCAGCGCCACGAGCAGCAACAACAAACCGCCGGCGCCCTGCAGCGCCGGGATCCCGATGTGGAGATAGTTCAGGATGGCTTTGCCGGCGACGGCGAACACACTGATCACCAGGAGGCTGACGAGCGGCGCCTGCCAGGCCGCGCGCCGCCGGTACTCCGGCGAGCGTTGACCGACCAGGCTGAGGAACAGCGGGATCTGGCCAGGCGGGTCCATGATGACGAGCAGCGTGATCAACGTCGTCGTGTACACCGTGACGTCGAAGGACACGTTCGGAGAGTGTACGGGGCCCGCCGGGTAGCATCGGCACTCGTGCCCTCGATCCCCCGGCCTGGTCCGCGCGGGTTGTCACCGCGCCGCGAGCGCCGCCCGCTCCCCGAGATCCGCGTCCCCGTGGCGCGGGCGATCGTCGATTGCGCGGTGTACGTCGACGGCCACCGGCAACCGGGACGGGTGAGCTACACCGAGGGTCTCGCCCGGGTGCGGGCCGCCGGCGAGGGCTTCGTATGGGTCGGACTCCACGCCCCCGACGACGCTCAGATGGCCGACGTCGGCGCCACGTTCGGCCTTCACGAACTCGTCGTCGAAGACGCAGTACACGCGCACCAGCGGCCGAAGCTCGAGGTCTACGACGACACCCAGTTCCTCGTCCTGCGCACCGTGCAGTACATCGAGCACGAAACGATGGCCAAGGCGAGTGAGGTCGTCGAGACCGGCGAGATCATGGTCTTCGCCGGGCCGGACTTCGTACTGACCGTGCGCCACGGCGAGCACACCGAACTGTCGGAACTGCGCCGTCGCCTGGAGACGCACCCCGAGCGTCTGGCCCTCGGCCCGACCGCGGTGCTGCACGCCGTCGCCGACAAGGTCGTCGACAGCTACCTCGCCGTCACCGACCGGATGGACGCCGATGTCGCGGCGATCGAGGAGGTCGTGTTCGGTCGGCAGGGTCACGCACTCGACATCGATCCCGTCTATCTCCTACGGCGCGAGGTGCTCGAACTCCGTCGCGCGGTGACACCGCTGGCGGCCCCGCTGCAGAGTCTCACGGCGAGCGGTAATCCATTGGTGCCCAAGGAGATCCGACGCCAGTTCCGCGACGTCGCCGACCATCTCACCACCGTCATCGACCGAGTCCTCGAGTACGACGAGCTGCTCACCTCCCTCCTGCAGGCCGCGGCGGCGAAGGTCGGCATCCAGCAGTCGACCGACATGCGCAAGATCTCGGCATGGGTCGCGATCGCCGCGGTGCCGACCATGGTCGCCGGGATCTACGGCATGAACTTCGACCACATGCCCGAACTGCACCAGGAGTGGGGTTATCCCGTCGTGCTGGGCTGTCTCGTGGCCCTCTGCGCGACGCTGTTCGTCGTGTTCCGGCGCAGTCACTGGTTGTGACCCGCGGCTGGGATTGCCCACGCACCGGCGTGGGTAACCGGCTTCGATGACCCGCACGGACCACGCCGAGGACGCGGCGCGACAACTGATCGACCGCGCCGGCCGCACCTACGCGCAGGACGCCGGCATCACGCTGAAGAACTCGCCGTCACCGCTCTTCGAGCTGTTGGTGCTCGCCCTGCTCCTCAGTACGCGGATCTCCGCGGACATCGCGGTGGCCGCCGCGCGCGAACTGTTCACCGCCGGTTACCGGACCCCGGAGAAGATGGCCCGCGCCAACTGGCAGAAGCTGGTCGACGCGCTCGGCCGCGGCCACTACGTCCGCTACGACGAGAGCACCGCCACCCGCCTCGGCGAGGCGGCGCAGAAGGTCCTCGACGACTACCACGGCGATCTCCGTCGGCTCGCCGACGACGCCGACTCCGACCCCACCCGCGTGGCGGAACTGCTCCAGGATTTCACCGGCATCGGTCCGGTCGGGGCCGACATCTTCCTGCGTGAGGTGCAGTCGGTGTGGGAGTGGGTCGCGCCGCGTTTTGACAAACGCGCGCTCGCCGCCGCCCGCGACCTCGGACTACCCGAGGACCCGGCACGGCTCGCCGATCTCGCCGACGGCCGGCCCGAGGTGCTGGCAGCGGCGCTGGTGCGTGTCTCGCTCGACAAGCAGTTGCGCGCCGAGATCACGGATCCGACAACCGGGCCTAGGCTGGGACGACGGTCACAACCACCCGGTGGTGGTTTGTGCCGTCCTCGATCCGGTTACCCAGGAGAGCCGACGTCCGCCGCGCACCGCGGTGCCCGACGCCCGTACCCGACAGGAGGACTCCCAGGTGTCAGCTGACCCGATGGTCGACGATCCGACGGCGCACGACACGGCCTTCCGACGCCCCCTGTTGCCCGGTGCGCGCGGACCGCTCTCGGCCATGGTGATCGATCTCCTCCGCGGTGACCCTGCGTCCGCATCGGTCCTCGACCTGCCGGCCGACGACCCGAGGGTCGTCGATGCCGACCCCTACGGCGACGATCTGCAGCTCGCGCTGTACCTCTGCTACGAGATGCACTACGTCGGGTTCGTCGACGCCGACGCCGGATGGGAATGGAGTCCGGCCCTGCTCACGGTCCGGGCCACGCTCGAACAGCGATTCCTCGCCGCCCTGCATCGCGACGTACCGGCGATGACCGCCGACGATTCCGCCGAGCACGAGATGGACGAGCTGTGCATCGAGAACCCCGACGGCGACGGCGCCTCCTACCGGCTCCGCGACGCCGGGACGTGGGAGCAGTACCGGCAGCTCTTCGCCCTGCGCTCGCTGTACCACCTCAAGGAGGCCGACCCGCACGCCTTTGCCATCCCACGTCTGCGCGGGCACGCCAAGGCCGCCTACGTCGCCGTCGAATTCGACGAGTTCGGCGGCGGGCGTGGCGACGCCGTGCATCAGGAGCTGTTCGCCGATCTGCTCCGCGCCGCCGATCTCAGCGCCGACTACCTCGGCTACCTCGACACCGTGCCCGGCGTCGCCCTCACGCCGGTCAATCTGATGTCGCTGTTCGGACTACACCGGCGCTACCGGGGCGCGGCGGTCGGGCATCTGGCGGCCACCGAGATCACCTCGCCGCCCGGTTCGCAGCGCCTGCTGGCCGGTTTGGAGCAGCTCGACGCCCCGGAGGCGTGCCGGCGGTTCTATCGCGAACACGTCGAGGCCGATGCCGTGCACGAGCAGATCCTGCGTACCGATGTCGTCGGCGATCTCATCCGCACCGAGCCGGACACCGAAGCCGATGTGATCTTCGGGATCCGCGCCTTCCTGTTCGTCGAGGACGCCCTCGACCGGCATGTGCTGTCCGCGTGGGACGACGGAAAGAGCGCCTTCCCGGGTATCTGATCCGGGCAAGGCGCTCGTTCGGGCGGCACTCGTGAGCCGTCAGGTCGCGCGGCGGCACTCGTGAGCCGTCAGGTCGCGCGGCGGCGCTTCTTGCGATGGCTGGTGTCGCACAGGGGGTAGTTCTTGCTCCGACCGCACGCACACACCGCGACCATGAACCGATCCGACTGCACCCGGGCGCCGTCGGGGAGTTCGATGTCAACGGGACCGGACACCAGGACGGGTCCACCTCGGATCACCCGCACCGCATTCGGCTTCTTGTCCCCGCTCACCGCGACGCTCCGGCCGAGGCGGGACCACCCGGGGCGACGGCGACGATCGCGACGAGACGCTCGATGCGACGGTTGCGTTCGAGCATGCCGCACTCTTCCAACCAGCCCGCGCGTGCGGTGAGGACCGGACCGAACGGGATGACCCGCTCGGCCACCACCTCTGCGGTCAGTCCCCCGGCGCGCAGGGCGCGCAGCGAGGCTTCCTCGTCCGCGAATTCCGAGTGGACCAACACGAAAGCGCCGCCGGGCACCAGCAATTCGGGAACGCGTGCGCACAGCGGGTCGAGGACGGCCCGGCCGTCGAGTCCGGCGTCCCAGGCGTGCGACGGTCCGGCCGGATGCAGTTCCGACTCGGACTCCGGTGGGGTCGGAACATACGGGGGGTTGCAGGTGACGACGTCGTAGCGACCCTGATGGCACCGGAGATCACCGTGCGCCACCTCGATCCGGACGCCGGCGTCGGCTGCCGCGCGCCGGGCATAGGCGACCGCGTCCGCCGATGCGTCCACCGCGGTCACGTGCGACGCACCCGCCCGGGCGGCCGCGATCGCGATGGCCCCGCTGCCGGTGCAGAGATCGAGCACGCGGGCCCCCGAGACGCCGCGGGATCGGAGAGTGTCGATCAACAGCTGAGTGTCCTGCTGTGGCAAGTAGACATCGAGCTCGGGTCGCGCTGCGGTCGCTGTGGGAAGCGACGATGAGGTGATGGTCACGCCGGGCACCGCCCGTCCGTCGTGCCGATGGTCCCTGCTCCCCGTGACTCCATGCACCCTCACTTCTCAGACGGACCGTGCTCAGTTGGTCAGAAGTTCCCTCTGTCATACGTTCCGAAACCTCGACGCGGATGAGTCCGCCGGGAATCCGCCGGCCGGTCAGGCCGGGGTTGCCGAGGCCCGATCCGGCCGCCGCACATCGATACCCGCCTCACGCCAGGCCTCGCGGAGTGCGTCGGCACCCTTCAATCGGACCCACGCGGCCTCGTTGGCGGTGATCGGCACCGCCCGGAGCATGCTGACCGGGTCCATGGGCGTGGGCAGCTCGACCATCCCCAGTTCGTCCGCCTCGAGCAGGACCGCGGTGAACGGCGAACCGTCCCACAAGGGTTCGCCGAGGTCGACGAGTGCATCGGCGGCGATGACGAGGCCCTCGACCGCCGGCGCGGCTGCCAGCGTCGCCATGCGCTTGTGCAGACCGGGCAGCGGCGTTCCCGACGACACGCGCACGACGAGTTCGGCACGGGGGCCGCGGACCGGATCGGCGTGCAGGTCGGTGGGATCGGACATCGGGTGCCGTGCGCACCCCGACGTCACGTAGACCACCTCGCCCCGATCTCCGGCCTCGTCGGGCACGAACCGCAGGACGTCGATCGGTTCGACACCGAGGAACGTCACCGACGCGCGTTGGGGGGTCGCCCCCAGCCGGTCTTCGAGAAATCGTCCGACGACCTCAGTCACGGCTTCGCTCACATCCGACAGGCTACCGACTCCGGCGCACGGGCCCGGGGTGCTCCTCTAGCCTGGAGCAATGGTCCGGGTTCTGGCGGTCGCCGACGAGGTGGTGGACTCCCTCACCTTCGGGGTGGGGATCGAGTCCCGTCCCGACCTCATCCTCGGTGCGGGTGACCTCCCGTTCGAGTACCTCGAGATCCTGTCGTCGCTGTGCGACGCGCCGTGCGTGTTCGTGCCCGGCAATCACGACCGGGACCTGCGCGGGTACCGCCGCGGCCGCACCGGCTGGACGCGCGCCGGGCTCCCCGTCGAGGACCCCGGACCGTGCGGTGCGGTCAACGCCGACGGCCGGACCGTGACGGTCGCCGGACTCCGTATCAGCGGCCTCGGCGGCAGTCGCCGCTACAACAACGGCACCAACCAGTACACCGACACCCAGCAGCGGTTGCGGTCCCTCCGGTTGCGATGCACCACCGCGCTGTCACCTCCCCGCGGCGCCGACATCCTGCTCACGCACAGCCCGGCCCGCGGCGTCGGCGACCGCGACGATCTGCCGCACCGGGGTTTCGACTGCTTCCACCCGCTGGTCCGGTCGCTGCAACCGGCGCTGCTGGTCCATGGCCACGTCCATCCGTACGGCGAACGACCGGCTGATCTGCCCATCGGCTCCTCGACGACCTCGATGAACGTCGTCGGCTACTGCCAGTTCGACTTCGATCCCGCCACCCGGGAGGTCGAGATCGTGAGGCGCAGACATGGCGCGTGACACCGGATTTCCCGACGCCGACGCGGAGAACGACTTCGCCCGGATGCGACGCCAGGCCGAACGCGCGCGGCTCGCGCAGTGGTTCATGCGTCAGCCCGCCGACGTGAACACCATCCTCCCGTTCGACGAGGTCGTCGCCGCGCTCGGACGGACCGGGGAGACCTCCCTCGGACTGCAGGTCGTCGAGGTGTCCTCGATCGTCGGAAGTGTCGACCGCACCAAGGATTTCGACCGCTACTTCCGGCCCACCTCGTCGCGCGGCCGGGAGCGCTGGCAGCGGCTGGCGGCCGCGCAACGCCGCGGCGAATCCGTCCCTCCGGTACAGCTGTACCGGATCGGATCGATGCACTTCGTCATCGACGGCCATCACCGCGTGTCCATCGCGATCGCGCGGAACTGGGTCACGATCGACGCCTACGTCACCCTGATCCACACGCGCATCTCCCCCGAGGGCATCACCGCGACCTCCGACCTGGTCCTCAAGGACCATCGTCGGATCTTCCTGTCACGCGTGCCGCTCGAGGGGTCCCAGGCCGAGGCCATCCGACTCAGCTTCCCGTTCGACTACGCCGAACTCGCCGAGAACGTCGAGGCGTGGGGATTCCGCCTGAGCCAGGAGATCGGCGAGTTCCTCAACCGCACCGAGACCGCTCGGCGCTGGTTCGGTGAGGAGTTCCTGCCGGTCGTGCGGATGGCGCGCCGGGCGGGCATCCGGCCCGACCTCGACAGCGACGCCGAGCTGTACATGTGGGTGGCCTGCGAACGGTATCGGCTTGTGCGCAGGCACATCTGGGACGAACACGTCTTCGACGAACTGCTCGACCACTCCCGCAGGCGCCGGCGCTGAGCCGACGCCTGCAGGGACAGGCGGGACACTAGCGGACGCGCAGGGACTGCCCCGAGCTCTGGTCGAACACCGCGATCTTCGACGCGTCGTAGAACAGCTCCGCCGAACCGCCGCGGCTCACCTTCGAGTCCGGGGACAGTCGGGCGATGAACTGGTTGCCGCCGAGATCGGTTCCGGAATCGGCGGACAACTCCGCGAGGGCGTCGCTCGACGCCCGGCTCGACCCGACGCCGAAGTAGGCGTAGATGTCGGAACCCATCGACTCGAGCACGTCGATGTTCGCGGCGAAGGTCCCGCCGTGTCCACGGGTCGTCGAGTCGACGAGCGACGCGTCTTCGAGGTGCTCGGGCCGGATGCCGATGAGCACGTCGCCGCCACTGCCGACGTCTCCGGCACGGGAGACCACCGCACGATGGTCGTCGAGGACGATGGTGCCGATCGCGGTCTCGATACCCTCGCTGCCGAGGCGACCGGACAGGAAGTTCATCGCCGGGGAGCCGATGAAACCGGCCACGAACACGTTGGTCGGATTGTTGTACAGCTCCTGCGGCGTACCGATCTGCTGCACATACCCGTTGCGCAGCACGACGACCCGGTCACCGAGGGTCATCGCCTCGGTCTGGTCGTGGGTCACGTAGACCGTGGTGGCCCCCAGGCGCTGCTGCAGCTGTGAGATCTCCGTACGCATCTGCACGCGCAGCTTCGCATCGAGGTTCGACAGCGGCTCGTCCATCAGGAACGCCTTCGGGGAGCGCACGATCGCCCGGCCCATCGCCACGCGCTGCCGCTGACCGCCGGAGAGATTGGCCGGCTTGCGGTCGAGGTACTGCCCGAGGTCGAGGATGCGCGCGGCCTCGTCGACCTTCGCGGCCACCTGATCCTTCGGCATCTTCGCGAGAGTCAGTGGGAAGGCGATGTTCTCGCGCACCGACATGTGCGGGTAGAGCGCGTAACTCTGGAACACCATCGCGATGTCGCGGTCCTTGGGTGCGCGCTCGTTGACCCGCTCCCCGCCGATCCGCAGCTCGCCGCCGGAGATGTCCTCAAGTCCGGCGATCATGTTGAGCGTCGTCGACTTACCGCATCCCGACGGGCCCACCAGGATCACGAACTCGCCGTCGGCGATCTCGATGTCGACCCCGTGTACGGCGGTGGAGCCGTCGGGATACTGCTTGGAGACGTTGTCCAGAACGATGTCTGCCATGGGTTATCCCTTCACGGCGCCGGAGGTCAGGCCGGCCACGATTCGACGTTGGAAGAAGAGCACGAAGATGATGATGGGGATGGTGATGACCACCGCGGCGGCCGAGATCGACCCGGTCGGTTCCTCGAACTGCGAACTGCCGGTGAAGTTCGCGATCGCCACCGGCGCGGTGATCGCCCGTTCGGTCGACGTCAGCGACAGTGCCAGGAGCAGGTCGTTCCAGGCGAAGATGAACACCAGGATCGCCGCCGTCACGACGCCCGGGGCGGCGAGCGGGGCGATGACCTTGCGGAAGGCCTGCCACGGGGTGGCGCCGTCCATCTTGGCGGCCTTCTCCAGCTCCCACGGGATCTCGCGGAAGAACGCGGACAAGGTGTAGATCGCCAGCGGCAGCGCGAAGGTGATGTAGGGCAGGATCAAGCCGGGCCAGGTGTCGAACAACCCGATGGCCCGCTCGATGTTGAACAACGGTGTCACCAGCGAGATCTGGGGGAACATCGCGATCAGCAGCGCGGCACCGATCAGGAGCTTCTTGCCCGGGAAGTCCAGGCGGGCCACCGCATAGGCCGCCATCGTCCCCAGGAGCACCGCGATCACCGTGGTGATCAGACCCACGCCGATCGAGTTGATCAGCGCCGAGGTGAAGGCGCTGGTCTCGAAGATGCTCTTGTAGTTGTCGAGGGTGAACTCACTCGGCCAGAACTTCCCGTCGGTCACGCTGCTCGCCGGCTTGAAGGACAGGCTGATGATCCACAGCAGCGGGATGAGTGCATACAGGATCACCAGGATGTTGGCGATCGACCACCAGGCCTTGGACTTTCCGCTCGCATTCAACGGCTTACCTCCCCTCGTCGTCGGAACCCGGTGCGGCGGTGCCGAACCCCTTGATGAACACGAACGCGATGATCGCGACACAGATGAAGATCAGAATCGAGATCGCCGAGCCGACGCCGAGATTGAAGGCGCCGAACAGATTGTCGTAACCCAGCATCGACACCGAGTAGGTGTTGTTGGACCCGCTGGTGAGGACGTAGATGTTGTCGAACACGCGGAACGCGTCGAGTGTGCGGAACAGCAGCGCCACCAGGATCGCCGGCTTCATCAGCGGAAGGATGATGCGCCACAGTCTCGTCCACGCCCCGGCGCCGTCGACCTGGGCCGCCTTGAGCAGGTCGTCCGGGACGAGCGCGAGGCCGGCCAGCAGGAGCAGGGCCATGAACGGCGTCGTCTTCCAGACCTCGGCGAGGACGATGATCGCCAGCGACGGCCACTGCTCGGTGAGCGGTGCGGTGCCGTCGGGTAGCAGGTTGGCGAGATATCCGGTGCCCGGCGTCCACGCGTAGTACCAGGAGAACGCCGCCGCCACGGTGACGATGCCGTACGGGATCAGGACGACGGTGCGGATGGTGCCCCGCCCGAAGATCGTCCGGTGCATGACGAGCGCGATCGCCATGCCCAGCACGAGTTCGATGAGTACCGACACGACCGTGATGCCGACCGTGACGGCAAAGGCCGTCCACCAGTAGTTGTCGGTGAGGACGGTGGCGTAGTTGGCGAACCAGACGAACTCGCGTTCCCCCGGCGCCGAGAGGCTCATCTTGTTCAGCGACAGCCAGACCGCGTACACGATCGGGTATCCGGTGACCAAGAGCATCATCAGTGCGGCCGGCGCCACGAGCCAGAAGGCCAGCCGGCGCTCGGCGGTTTTGCCCTCGCTGCGCCTGCGCGGGGCGGCCGGCGGCGTGTCGGCCCGGGGCCGATCGATCACCGCGGTACCCCCGCCCGTCCCGGTCGCCGGCTTCGACAGCGAGGCGGGCGCGGGATCCGGGGTGGGCCGGTCGGTGTGCGACGACGCCGCGGTCACCTCGTGCCGACCTCCCGGCGGAGCGGTCCACACCTGATCGGACTGCACCGGGGGTGTGTCACCGACGATCGGGATCGGACCGGTTTGCGGTGGCGCATCCTCCGGGAGGGCGTGTCGCCCGGCACGGAACCCCGCGTCGTCGGGGTTGCCGCCCGCGTTCTCGGCGTCGTTACGCGGAGTGTCGTTGTCGCTCACGGGATTAGCCCTTCCCCGTCGATGGCCTTCTGGACCGCTTCGGCGAGCTCGTCGACCAGGGCCTCCGGCTCCCAGGCGCCGACCGGGCTCAACTTGGCCTGCAGCAGCGTCGAGATTGCTTGATAGTCGGGCGATTTCGGCCGCAGAGCAGCGTGCTCGGGTTCGAGCTGCCGCTTGATCTCGTCGGCCATCGGGTACGCGAGGCGGAAATCGGCGTCGTCGTAGATGGACTCGATGACCGGCGGCGGACCCGCACTGAACGAGAACGCCTTCTGCGATGCCTCACTGGTGATGCACTCGGCGGCCTGGTAGGCGAGGTCCTGCTGTTGCGAGGTGCTCGCGACGGCGATGTTGATGCCGCCCAGGGTCGTCTTGGTGGGAAGTCCCTCGAAGCCCGGATAGGGCGCGAAATCGAAGACCCGCCGCATCTCGCGGTTGAGCGGGACCACCTGCGCCGGGGTCGGCGGATTCGCGGTGTCCGCGTACAGGTTCGCGTATTCGGTGAGGTCGAGGAAGGCGACGCTGCCCGCCACGGCGTTCTCGCGCATCCCGGCGAAGACGAACGGCCAGTTCACCTGGTACAGGGCCTCACCGCTCTCCATGCCGAGCCGTGCGGCGCCCTCGTCGGAGTTGGTCAGCGACGGATCGGCACCGGGCGCGGTGGCGACCCGCTTCAGCGTCTCCAGGGCGCGGACCGTCGCGGCGCGGTGTTCGGGGGTGTCGTTGAGGGTGACCTTGTCGGGGTCGTCCGGGTCGACGATCTGCCCACCGGCGCTGGCGAGTACCGAGTTGAACCACACCATCAGGCCTTCGTACTGCCTGCCCTGCACCATGATGTAGGTCGGTCCGCCGTTGCGACCGCTGACGAGCGCGTCCTCGAGCATGCCGTTCCACGTCGACGCCGGGCGCCGGCGGTCGACGTCTTCGACGAGCACATCCGGTCGGTACCAGAGCAATTGGGTGTTCGTGGAGAACGGGATGGCGTAGAGCCGTTCCCGCTCGTCGTCGTCGGTCTTCCAGACCGCGGTGTCGAGCGGACCGCCCAGGGTGCGCGCCGACACCTCGGCGGCCATGGCGTCGGGGACCGGCACCATCCAACCCGCGTCGGCGAATTCGGCCGTCCACACCACGTCCATGCCCATCAGGTCCAGCCCGCTGTCGTTGCCCGCGAGGCGCCGTGCGAGCTGCAAACGCTGATCGTCGGCGCCCTTGGGCAACGGGGTGGTCACGACCTTGTACGCACCACCGGAATCGGCCGAGCATTTGTCGCCGATCTCGGCGAAGGTGTCCGCACCGTCGGCCGGCGGATAGAAATTGAGTACGCCCGCTTCATATCCCGAGCCGCACGCGGACAGCACGGGCAGCATGGCCACCGCTGCCACCGCCGCGGCGAGGACCTTTCGTCTCACGCGCCTGGTAGATCCGTCGGTGCTGATGGATCCGTCCGTGCTGACCCTGCTCCGCACGCAGCCTCCTCGATGTCGTACGCGGCGCCGCAGCGGTGCTCCGCCGTGAGCGTCCGAAGAGCAACGCTATACGTGAGGATTCGTGACATGCAACACATTCGGCATGGGCGTGCCATTCCGCGGGCGATTGTGATCGCTCCGTGTCCGACCGCGGGAGGCGACGTCAGAAGGTGAGACGGGCGAGCATGTCGCGCGCCTTCTCTGCGCTTTTCGGGTCGCACAGCACGTCATAGCGGCCGGCGACCAGCTGCATGGTCGACGCGAAATCCCGCTGGCCCCGGGTCGCCGCGTACGGAATGGTCGCGGAGATCACACCGAAGACCATGCCGCCGACGATGCCCACCAGGATGGGCGCAATGGGCGAACCGGCGAAGACGAGCGCCACCAGACAGCCGAAGAAGAAGCCGAGCCAGGCACCCGAGACCAGCCCGCCGCCGATCACCTTGCCCCACGTCAGCCGGCCGATGACCCGCTCGACCTGCATCAGATCGACGCCCACGATGGTGACGTCCTGGACAGTGAAGTTCTCGTCGGAGAGGAAGTCCACCGCGCGCTGGGCCTCGGCGTAGGTTCCGTACGAACCGATCGGCCAGCCCTTGGGCGGGGTGGGGAGTCCCGGCGTCTCGCGGCTCGGGCGCATGGGATTGGTCATATCGGGGCCTTCCCTGTTGTCAGACTCCAGTGCTGAACGTCGCGGTGAGACCCGACAGTGGGACTGGTCTCCCACCGGTGGGCGTTCGTGTCTGCCGTCGGCCTCCGCTGCACCGATGGCACTACCCTTACTCCCATGTCGTCGGTGAGCAAGGTGTTCGTGGCCAGATTAGTCGGGTTGGCCGTCCTTGGTCCCGACGGCGAGTCCATCGGACGCGTCCGCGACGTGGTGATCTCGATCCGCATGTCCGGGCAGCAACCGCGCGTCCTCGGTCTCGCGGTCGAATTGACCACTCGGCGTAGGATTTTCGTGCCGATGCTGCGGGTGACCGCGATCGAGCCCCAGGCCGTGGCCCTCAACACCGGCACCGTGAGCCTCCGCCGACTCCATCTGCGCCCCGGCGAGGCGCTCGCCATCGGACAGGTCCTCGACACCCACGTCCGGGTCGTCGATCCGGATCTCCCCGAGCTCGCCGACGCCGACGTGACGGTGATCGACCTCGGGATCGAGAAGACCCGGACCCGCGATTGGGTCGTCTCCCGCGTCGCGATCCGGGCGGGACGTCGCGGCCTGCGCCGGCGCCACGAGACACAGGTCGTGGAGTGGTCCAGCGTGCAGGGCATCACCCAGAGCTCGCTGAACCTGCCCGGACAAGGAGTCGCGCAGGCCCTCCTGCAGTTCGAGGGCATGCGCCCGGCCGACGTCGCCAACGCCCTGCGCGAACTGCCCGCGAAACGACGCGACGAGATCGCCTCGGCCCTCGACGACGAACGGCTCGCCGACGTGCTGCAGGAGTTGCCGCCCGACGACCAGAAAGAGGTGCTGGCCGCGCTCGGACGCGACCGCGCTGTCGACATCCTCGAGGCGATGGACCCCGACGACGCCGCCGACCTCCTCGGCGAACTGCCCGACACCGAGGCCGAGGCCTTCCTCGAGGAGATGGACCCCGTGGAGTCCGAGCCCCTCCGCCGACTCCTGCTGCACTCCCCCGACACCGCGGGCGGCGTGATGACCTCGGAGCCGATCGTGGTCACCGCATCGACCACCATCGCCGAGGCCCTCGCCCGGGTCCGCAACCCCGACCTGACGCCGGCCGCGGCGAGTCTGGTGTTCGTCGTCCGCCCGCCCACTTCGACACCGACCGGCAAGTATCTCGGATGCGTGCATCTGCAGGCCCTGCTCCGGGAACCGCCCGCGCACCTGGTCGGCGGCATCCTGGACACCGACCTCGCCCAACTCCATCCCGAGGACTCCCTGGAGACGATGACGAGATATTTCGCGACCTACAACCTGGTGTGCGGCCCCGTCGTGGACGAGGCCGGCCACCTGCTCGGCGCGGTGAGCGTCGACGACCTGCTCGACGAGATCCTGCCGCGCGACTGGCGTGAGACCGAACCCGAGGACGTCGTCGAGGCCGACGGGTACGGCGTCGGGAGTGGCCCGGAACCGGCATCGGGCGGCCCCCAGGTGCGGATCCGATGAGCGAACCGGGACGCAAGCTCGACACCCCCAGCACCCGCCGCACGATCTCGTTCAATCTCGACTCCGACGTCGTCGGGATGTACAGCGAGCGGATCGCCCGGTTCCTGGGCACCGGACGATATCTGGCGATCCAGACGGTCATCGTCATCGTGTGGATCGTGCTGAACCTGGTCGCGGTGTCGATCCAGTGGGACCCGTACCCGTTCATCCTGCTGAACCTCGCGTTCTCGACGCAGGCGGCGTACGCGGCGCCGCTGATCCTGCTGGCCCAGAACCGGCAGGAGAACCGCGACCGGGTGTCGCTGGAAGAGGACCGGATGCGGTCCGCCCAGACGAAGGCCGACACCGAGTTCCTGGCCCGGGAGCTCGCCGCGGTCCGTCTCGCGGTCGGCGACACCGTCACGCGCGACTACCTGCGCAAAGAACTGGACGACCTGCTCGACGAACTCACCGAACGGCTCGGCGCCCCCGCCGGCGACGAATCCGGCCGCCGCGGTTCCAAGGATCACTGACACCAAAAGCCGGGTTCGTGTCTGGGACGTCAGACCCATATGTATGGTGGGTCACAGTTCGGACCGGATCCCGGCGTCTGTCACGGCGCGACGAGATTCTCCGACACATCCATGTGAGCGGCTCTGGACCTGGGCCGCGGGTGAGCATCGCCGCGTTCTCGGGGGCAGAAGTGTGTGTTGACAACGGAGTGAACAGGACCGGGCAGCGGCCCGGGGCCGCACGATGTGCAGGAGGCCTCCGGTGAGGCCCCTCGACCTCGTCCGCCGTCGCCGTGGTCCGCGCCGTCCGTCCTCGTTCCCACGACGCGCCGCGACGCTGGTCGTCGGCGGCGGTCTGGTCGGTGCACTGGTCCTGGGGACCGCGACGTCGAGCGCCTCCGGCGGCAACGTCGCGTCGGCCGTCGTCGAGCCCGATGCCCCCGTGATGGTGGCCGAACTCGTCGCGGGTTCGCCGGGCGCACTCCTCGGCTTCGCGCCGCCGCCGGAGAAGCCCGCGACCGCGCTGCCGGCGCCGCAGTTCCGGCTCGCGAGCGACCTCCCCTCGGGCCCGCTGGGGATCCCGGGCGTCGTACTCCAGGCCTACAAGCTGGCCGCCAACCGCGTCGCCGCCGAGAGTGCGGCCTGCAAACTGCCGTGGTTTCTGCTGGCCGGCATCGGACGCATCGAGTCCAATCATGCGAGCAACGGCTCGGTCGATCAGTACGGCACGACGATCAACCCGATCGCCGGGCCGGTCCTCGACGGCTCGCTGGCCGGCAACGCGGTCATCAAGGACACCGACGGCGGACGCATCGACGGCGACGCCGGACACGACCGCGCGATGGGCCCGATGCAGTTCATCCCGAGCACGTGGGCAGCGTGGGGCTCCGACGCCAACGGCGACGGGAAACCCGACCCCAACAACATCTTCGACGCCACGTACTCGGCCGGCCGGTATCTCTGCGCCGGCGTCACCGACATCATGAACGAGCGCACTCGCGTGTCGGCGGTGCTGCGGTACAACCGCTCGATGGAGTATGTCGCCAACGTCCTCGGCTGGGCCGGGGCCTACGCGACGGGCGTGATGCCGACCGACCCCATCCCGGAGATGAAGCGCAAGCCGTCGAGCAGCTCGAGCTCGTCCAGCAAGCCCAGGCGGCCGGAGTCCGGGTCGTCCTCGTCGTCGTCGTCCTCCACCACGCGGCGGCCGAGCCCTCCGCCGCCGCCGTGCATCATCGTCTGCCTGCCGTCGATCCCGCCGCTGTTCCCGGGCCAGCCCGCTCCCCGCCCACCAAGAGGGAGGCCCCGGCGGTACAACAGGCACCGGCGGGGAACGCCGGTCCGAACAGGCCGGGAGGGGCGAGCACCCCGGTTCCCGTCCGCTGACGGCGCCACCGGAGGACCTGCGCCCGGAACCGTCGGCGCCGCCGGTAGTCTGGGCCAGATGACAACAGGAGTCGCGCCCACGGAATCGGCAGTTCGCGCCGCTCTGGGCAAGGTCAAGGATCCCGAGATCGGCAAGCCCATCACCGACATCGGGATGGTCAAGTCGGTCACGATCAACGACGACGCGAGCGTCGACGTCGGGGTGTACCTCACGACATCGGGGTGCCCGATGCGCACCGAGATCTCGCAGCGCGTGGAAACAGCAGTCGCCGACGTCCCGGGCGTCGGCGCGATCCGCGTCGAACTCGACGTCATGGACGACGAGCAGCGCACCGAGCTGCGCAAGAAGCTCCGCGGGGACAAGGCCGAGCCGGTCATCCCGTTCGCCCAGCCCGGCTCACTGACCCGCGTCTACGCCGTCGCGTCGGGCAAGGGCGGCGTCGGCAAGTCGAGCGTGACCGTCAACCTCGCCACGGCGCTCGCCGAACGCGGGCTCACCGTCGGCGTTCTCGACGCCGACATCTACGGCCACTCGGTTCCCCGCATGCTCGGGAGCGACGCCAAACCCACGCAGGTCGAGCGCATGATCATGCCGCCGAGCAACCACGGCGTCCGCTTCATCTCGATCGGACAGTTCACCGACGGCAACACGCCGGTGACCTGGCGCGGTCCCATGCTGCACCGAGCCCTGCAGCAGTTCCTCGCGGACGTCTACTGGGGCGATCTCGACGTCTTGCTCCTCGACCTGCCGCCGGGCACCGGTGACGTCGCGATCTCGGTCGCGCAGCTCATCCCGGGCGCGGAGATCCTGGTGGTGACGACACCCCAGCAGGCCGCGGCGGAGGTCGCCGAGCGCGCCGGGGCCATCGCCCTGCAGACGCGGCAGAAGATCCTCGGCGTCGTCGAGAACATGTCGTGGCTGGAGCTGCCCGATGGCAGCCGCATGGAACCGTTCGGGTCCGGCGGCGGCGAGCAGGTGGCGCAACGCCTGACGCGCGCGGTGGGCGCCCAGGTCGACCTGCTGGGTCAGGTACCGCTCGAGACGGCCTTACGCGAAGGCGGCGACGCCGGTGTCCCGGTGGTGCTGTCGGCACCCGAATCTGCGTCCGGTTCCGCCCTGCGCGCCATCGCGGGCAAGCTCGCGGCGCGTAAGCGCGGCCTGGCGGGTATGAGTCTGGGACTCGACACCATCCGGAATTCCTGACCGGTCAGGTCGCGTCCCAGTCGGCCGCTGCGGGACGCGACCCCGACCGCGA
Source organism: Gordonia hongkongensis (assembly GCF_023078355.1). Lineage (NCBI taxonomy): Bacteria > Bacillati > Actinomycetota > Actinomycetes > Mycobacteriales > Gordoniaceae > Gordonia > Gordonia hongkongensis. The sequence goes on along the minus strand of NZ_CP095552.1, from coordinate 2,000,642 downwards.
CGGGCGGTCCGACGCCGCGGATCCCGCCGGGCCGGCGGAGTCCTGATTGCCGGTCTCCTGCTTCTCGAACGACAGGGGCGCCGACACGGGCTTGATCTCCGGCGCCGCCGGGGTGGTCTTCCGGTCGACCGTGGTGGCGCTCTCGTTCAGCCGGAACAGTGAATCATCGCCGTCGAGAAGGTGTTTCGTGACGATCGACCGCGGCGTCATACCCCGCAGTTCGTTGAGGTCGGCGAGCGGCTTGCGCAGGTCGTCGAATTCGGGACCCAGCTCGTCCTTCAGCTGATTGCTCGCACCGGTCGCGTAATCACGGACCTTCTTGGCCGACTGCATCGTCCAGGAGACGGCACCGGGGAGACGTTCGGGGCCGAGGATGACGAGTGCCGCGACCACCAGGATCGCTATCTCGCCCCATCCGATGCTGCTGAACATGTGCCTCGTCCTGACCTGTGCGGTGGTGTGGTTAGTCGCTCGCCGGAGTGATGGTACCGCTGAACGTGCGACCCGCCCGCCAGTACTGGAACGGGACCGACTCGCCGATGCTCGCGGTCCGGATCGCGACGTTCAGCTCGTCGGCGCTCTCGATCGGGCGATTGTTGAACGAGGTGATCACGTCGTTCTCCCGGATACCCGCGCGTTCGGCGGGGCTGCCGGCGACGACGTTGCGGACCTGTGCGCCCAGCACGCGCTCGTTGCGCACCGAACTGGCGTTGACGCCGATCTGCGGGTGGTTCACGCGGCCGTCGCGGATCAGCGCCTCCGCGATGGGCTTGGCCTCGTCGATGGGAATCGCGAATCCCAGACCGATGTTGCCGCCCCCGGCGCCGAGGCGCCCGGCGGTGTTGATGCCGACCACCTGGGCTTCGCCGTTGACCAGCGGACCGCCCGAGTTGCCCGGGTTGATCGCGGCATCGGTCTGGATGGCGTCGATCACCGCGTCGGTGTCGGACTCCGCGTCGGGCGTCAGCGCCACGGCACGGTCGGTCGCGCTGACGATGCCGCTGGTCACGGTTCGGTTGAGCCCCAATGGAGATCCGAAGGCGACCACCTCTTCGCCGATCTGCAGGTCGCCCGAGCGACCGAGCACCGAGACCGTCGGGTTCTCGACATTGTCGACCTTCAGCACGGCGAGATCGGTCTTGGGATCGCGACCGACGATGCGCGCCGGAACCCGCTGACGGTCGAAGAACACGACCTCGAGTTTGGCGCTCTTGTCGTTCGCGGCCATCGAGATGACGTGGTTGTTGGTGAGGATGTAACCCTCTTTGTCGATGACGAATCCCGACCCGGTGGCGTAGGCGCCCGCCGCGCGGACGTCGATGGCGACGACCGACTTCTCCACCGCCCGGGCCACCTCGGCCACGGACGACCGCGGCCCGGCGTCGCCGCCGGTGTCCTCGGTGGACAACTCGACCGTGTCACTGGTGAGCGGCGCGGCCACCTCGGCGGTGTACCGGCCCATCAGCCCGCCGACGAGCCCGATCAGCAACGCGATCACCGCGAGCGTGGCCAGGGCGACCCAGCTCAGGCGATTGCCGAGCAGGATGTCGCGGACACCGAGCTTGGGGCCGGTCTCGGTCGGGATGTCCGACGATGCGGACGCCAGCGCGGGTGCGTCCAGCCGCGCCGGGCTCTCCGGGTCGCGCCACGGGTCGTCCGGCGCCTGCGGCTGCTCGGTGTGGCCGTAGGTCGCGAGCGGATCCCGCTGCAGGGTGTCGCTCGATCCGGCCGGCCGGCTGAAGGCCTCGGCGAGCACCGGGTCCGGGGGTGCGATCTGCGGCTCGGGCGGCCGCTTGTCGCCGTCCGAGGTGGCGAACGAGCCGCGCACACCCGACGGGCGGCCGAACACCTGCGCGGTGGACGGCGACACGGGCGAGTGCCAGGTCCGCGACGGCGTCAGACGTTGCGACTCGGGCGGTTCGGCGCGCCGCGCGAACTGTGCGTCACCGGTATCGGGAGAATCGGCGTCGGGGGCCACGGTCACCGGCCCCGGCGACGGAAGGCGCGGCCGCGGGCCGCGGGGATGCCGTCGGTCGGCGCATCGGGCGACACGGTCGGCCCGAACCCTGCCGGGCGGGGTGGCTCGGAGCTCAGATCGATCTCACGCGTGGGGATCTGGGAGAGCTGACCGAGGAGGGAGTCCGGGATCGACACGCGGCCGGACTCGCGGAGTCGGGTGCGGGCCAACGACTGCGCCTCGACCGCGGTGACGCACTCGGGGCACAGCGCCAGATGATGAGCGGCCCGCGCATGCGCGGACATCCCGAGCTCGCCGTCGACGAAGGCGGCGACCGCCTCGGGGGCCAGGTGCTCGGTGGGTGCGAAGCCGCGTCCGCCGGCCGTACCCGGCGCGCGGTAGCCGCGGTTGGGCAGGAACGACGAGGGAGCCGGACTCCAGGTGTTCGTATTCCACCTGGCTGGGGTCCAGGAGGACCGCCGGCGACGAAGGTTGGGAGTCGGCGGTTCGACACCGCCACTTCCGGTCGGACGCCCGCGATCGCCGTCCATCATCGTCGTTCACCCCTCTCCACGACGAAACCGCCGCACGATGAATCCTGTGTTGCCACTGGGCTCTGCTGCTGTCTGCCACGGTACCGACCGGCGGCATCCGATGCCGTCCCCCGAACGCGCGGGCGTCCGCGGGCTGCGGCCTCCGATCACATCGTGTCCCGTGACACAGGCAACGTCTCAGCGTATCCGAGACTCTCAACGATGCTCGGCGGAGCAGGGTTCCCGGCAGCGACCTCAGGCGTGCGAGCCGAGCGCGACCGAACGGCTACTGGTGTGTCCTTGGGCCGCGAGTGCGTCGCGGATGCTCTGCCGACCGCGATGGATGCGGCTGCGGACGGTACCCAGCTTGACACCGAGGGTGGCGGAGATCTCCTCGTAGGACAGGCCCTCGATGTCACACAGCACCACGGCCGCGCGGAAGTCGGGAGCCAGCGAGTCCAGGGCGCGCTGCAGGTCTGGGTCGAGGTTCGTCGCGTCGAAGACCTGCTGCGGATCCGGGGTGTCGGCCGGCACCCGGTCGTACTCCTCGGGCAGGGCTTCCATCCGGATCTTGCTGCGGCGACGGACCATGTCGAGGAACAGGTTGGTGGTGATGCGGTGCAACCAGCCCTCGAAGGTGCCGGGACGGTAGTTCGACAACGAGCGGAAGACCCGGATGAAGGTCTCCTGCGTGAGGTCCTCGGCGTCGTGCTGATTCCCCGACAGACGGTAGGCCAGACGGTAGACGCGGTCGGCGTGTTCGCGGACCAGGTCGTCCCAGGACGGCATGAGCAGTTCGTCGCCGGTGGCGTCGAAACCTGCGGTGCCCGCCGGAACGGCGGGCACGGCGTCGGCGGGATCGCGGGGATCGGTCATGGTCGGTGGTCGGTTCCTCTCTCGTGAAACACGCACCCGGTGACCCAAGCACTCACCGAAGACGAACGGATGATTCCGGCTGGGTATTCCCGAGCTGCCAGGAAGTTCTCACCGACCTCCCGGGACCTGTCCCAACCGGAACAGCTCTCACCCTCTCCTATCGGAGTGTGGCCGCCGTATGAGGCGCCTGAGTGTTGCCTGAGGATGCATCGTCGGTCTCGCCGCGAGCGGATTCGCCCAGGTCTGGCGCGCCGGGTCGGGTTCCGCCGCGGGGCCGGACTAACCTCGACGCGTGACCGAGTCAACGCCGTCCACACGCCCCGACCTGATCGCCTACGCCGAGTCGGCCATCGTCGAGGACGACGCCGTCATCGCCGCCCGCGCTCGCGCCGAGGAGCTCGGCGCGACACCGGTCAGCCCGGCGGTCGGCGCGCTACTGGCTCTGCTGGCCCGCGCGGCCGATGCGCGCGCCGTCGTGGAGATCGGGACCGGCACCGGGGTGAGCGGCCTCTGGCTGCTCAACGGCATGTCGGCCGACGGCGTGCTGACCACGATCGATCCCGAGCCCGAACATCACCGGGCCGCACGGGCGTCGTTCGCCGGCGCCGACATCGCCCCGGGCCGCACCCGGCTGATCAACGGCACGCCGGTCGAGGTGCTGCCGCGGTTGTCCGACGCGTCCTATGACCTGGTCTTCGTGGACGGACCACTGCTGGACCTGCCCCGGTTCGTGCGTGAGGCCGTCCGGATGTTGCGACCGGGAGGTGTCGTGGTCGTCCACAACGCGACCGCGCACGGAACGGTCGGCGACCCGGCCCGCACCGAACCGCCGACGGCGGCGGCCCGCGAGGCGGCCCTGCTGATCGCCGACGACGAGCAGCTGCTTCCCGTGGTCATCCCGCTCGGGCCCGGCGTGCTCGCCGCCGCGAAGATCCGCTAGTCGGCCGCGCTCCTGCTGGACTAGACGTCCGTCGAGAATCGAATCCCGTTGTCGGGGATCTCGATTCCCGGCCACACCCGGGCGCCGCGCAGCAACTCGCAACGGGCGCCGATGTCAGCACCGTCGCCGATGACCGTGTCCCGGACCAGCGCACGCGGCCCGATGCGGGCACCGAAGCCGATGATCGACCGTTCCACGACCGCGCCGGCCTCGATCACGGCGCCGTCGAAGACGACCGCGCCGTCGAGACGGGCGCGCGGGCCGACCTCGGCGCCACGGCCGACCACCGTGCCGCCGATCAGAAGGGCACCCGGGCCCACTCCCGCGCCTTCGTGCACGAGGGACTCGCCGCGACGGTCCCCCAGGGCGGGCGACGGCGCGATTCCGCGGACGAGGTCGGCCGAGCCGCGGACGAAGTCCTCGGGCGTACCCATGTCCCGCCAGTACGCGTGATCGACGTGTGCGTGGACGTGACTGCCCTCGGCGAGCAGCCGGGGGAACACCTCACGCTCGACCGACACCGGCAGGCCGGCCGGGATGGATTCGATGACCTCGCGCTTGAACACATAGGTGCCGGCATTGATCTGGTCGGTCGGCGGGTCCTGGGTCTTCTCCAGGAACGCGGTGACCCGGCCGTCGGCGTCGGTCGGGACGCAGCCGAACGCGCGGGGGTCGCTGACCCGCACGAGGTGGATGGTGACGTCGGCGTCGGCGGCGCGGTGACTGTCGATGACGTCGCCGACATCGGTGCCGCCGAGCACGTCGCCGTTGAAGACCACGATCGTGTTCGCGGTCAGTTCGTCGAGGACGTTGCGGATACCGCCGCCGGTGCCCAGCGGCTCGTCCTCGGTGACATAGCGCATGCGCAGGCCCAGCTTCGAACCGTCGCCGTAGTACTCGCTGAAGACCTCGGCCTTGAATGAGGTGCTGAGCACGATGTCGCGGATACCGGCCGCCCGGATACGGGACAGCAGATGGGTCAGGAACGGCAGCCCGGCGGTGGGCAGCATCGGTTTCGGCGCCGACAGGGTGAGTGGGCGCAGGCGGGTTCCCTTCCCGCCGACGAGGACGACGGCCTCGACGTCCTCCCTGATGTTGTCCGATCCCCCCACGGACGGTCTTTCCACCGACTCACGCACGGTGTAGTTGTCCACTGGATCGGGTCCTTCCTCGAGGTGACTGGTGTTCACTTCAGCATTCATCGGGAGTTCTCGCTCGCCGACGCGCGTCGCGCCGCGCGCACGGCGAGCCGGGATCGGACCTCCAGGCCGATGCGCAACGCCAGGCGCAGCGGCGCCCGCCACGGTCCCGGATTGCGGTCGGCCTGGAACCGGTAGGCACTGCGGTGGTGGGCGGGCAGCATCTTCTCCGGATGCCGACCGGCGCTGTGCCCCTTGGTGTGCACGACCTCCGCGCTCGGCACATAGACGTTCTGCCACCCGGCCTTGCCAGGCGGTCGCCGAGATCGACGTCCTCCATGTACATGAAGTAGCGGGCGTCGAAGCCGCCGATGGCGTCGAAGGCCTCGCGCCGCACGAGCAGGCAGGAGCCCGACAGCCACCCCACCGGACGTTCCGACGGTGTCTCGTCGTCCGCGCGGTAGGCCGCGGTCCACGGATTGGACTTCCACACCGTGCCGAGGATCGCGTGTCCGGTGCCCGACACGAGGTCGGGAACGCGCCGCGCCGAGGGGTAGATCGAGCCGTCGGGTTCGCGGATCAGCGGCCCGAGCGAACCCGCTCGCGGCCAGCGCTGCGCGGCGGCCATCAGCTCGTCGATGGCACCGGGCTTCCATTCGACATCCGGATTGGAGATGAGCACGAACTCGACATCCGGGTCGAGCTCGGCGACACCGCGGTTCATCGCACCGCCGTAGCCGATGTTGCCGCCGGTGCGGACCAGCGTGACCGTGTCGTACTCCTGTTCGGCCCGTTCGGGCGCGCCGTCGTCGGACCCGTTGTCGGCGATGATGACCTGCGGCATGACGTCGGTGACGGCGTCGAGGCTGCGCAGGAAGGTCACGAGGTGATCGCCGGAGAAATAGGTCACCGTCACCACGGCTGGCTGAACTGGCACGCCGCTCAGGGTAACGAACCGGGGTCGGCGTCCGACGCGGCGATCGCCGCGTGCAGCGCGGGTCGCCACGGCCGGAGCGGGGTGAGGCCGGCGGCCTCCCAGGAGTGGCCGGAGAGCACCGAGAACGCCGGCCGCGGGGCCGGGCGCGGGAAGTCGGCGGTCGTCGTGGGCAGGACCCGGTCGGGCTGCGCCCCGACCTCTTCGAAGACCCCGCGGGCGACGTCGAACCAGGTGGCGGTGCCCGAGTTCGTCGCATGCAGAACCGCGCCACACACGTCTTCGCGCGGGCCCGCGACGACGAGTTCCCAGAGCCCGTCGGCGAGGTCGTACGAGTAGGTCGGGGACCCGAGCTGGTCGTCGACGACCGACACCGTCTCCCGCGACTGTTCGAGCCGCCGCATCGTGCCGACGAAGTCGCGGCTGTCGGGTCCGCCGGTGTAGACCCATGCCGTCCGCACGACGGTGGCCCGCGGGTCCGCCGACAGCGCGGCGCGTTCGCCGTCGAGCTTGGTGCGGCCGTACACGGTCGCGGGCGTTCCGCTCACGTCGTCGGGTTCGTATCCGTTCCGCTCGACCGGCCGGGAACCCTCCGCGGCGGCCCCGGGGAACACGTAGTCGGTCGACACGTGCACGAACCACGCGCCGGCGTCGGCGGTCCGGCGCGCGAGCACCTCGGGCCCGGTGGTGTTGACCCGCCGCGAGCCTTCCGAGTCGGCCTCGGCTCCGTCGACGTCGGTGTAGGCCGCGCAGTTCACCACGATGTCGTCGGGGCCGAGGTCGCCCAGTGCGGCGGCCACCGAGGTCGGGTCGGCGATGTCGACGTCGGCTGAGGTGAGCGGCCGCACGACGACGTCGGGAACCTCGCTCGACCGTGCTTGCAGGGCAGTCCCCAGCTGCCCGCCGGCGCCGACGATGTACACGGTGGGGTTGCTCGGCGTCACACGCATGAGCACCATCGTGCCGGAGTCCGGCGGTACCCACGCGACGACGCGCTCGCCGGAACACGTGACGACGGCTACTCACACGACCGGCGTTGCGTTCTCGAATTCGCGAATCACTTCAGTAGCCTGGCGACAGCACACAACAGCCGACCCGCCTTGCACATCAGCATCGACATCCTCAGGCGTAACGCTCGCCGCGTCGACCCCGGACCCGATGTGCCGACCTCGAAAGGGACCGCTCACCAGTGGATTCACCATCCGACGGCCCGCGTCGGCGCGCGCAGCCGCGCCGTCCGGCACGGCCGGGTCCCGACGGGCGTCAGCCGATGCCCGGCGATCGGCGCGCCCCGGAGCCCGGTGCGCGCAGGCGCCCGGCCCGGCCCCCGTACGACGGTGGACCAGATGGACGCGAATCCCCGCGGCGCGCGGCACCGCTCCCCGGTGAACCGGGCAATCCCCCACCCCGAGCGCGACGCCAGCCCCCGCCGGACCCGCGACGTCGCGCTGCCGATCCACGCGAACCCCGCGACCCCCGGCGTCGGCCGGCCGCCGACCCCCGCAACTCCGAACGTCGCGCCCCCGGCGGTCGACGAGCCACGCCAGAAGCCGTGGAACCCACCCCGACCCGGCAGCGCCGCCCCGGCGAGCCGCGGCCCGTCCGACGCACCTCCGGCGAGATCCACACCCGCCCGGCCCCGGCCGCGAAGCGGACGTCCGAGCGGAAGCCGGGCGACCCCAAGACGAGCCCGCGGAAGCCGACCGCACGTCAGTCCACCGACCCGAAGCCGACCGGACCCAAGCAGACCGGACCGAAATCGGCCGGACCGAAGCAGACCGGACCGAAGTCCGGCGACCGGCGCACGGCGGCGACGTCGTCGACACCGGAACCACCGTCGAAGCCGCCGGCGGACAGCCGACGCAAAGGTGCCCGCACCCCGGGGGCCGGCTGGGGTCGTGCGCTCATCGCGGTCGCCTCGGTGGCGGTGCTGTTGTGCACCGGATACGCCTGGAACACCATGTCGGATCTGCAGACCCGCATCACCCAGCTCGGCGGACTCGATCTCGGCGGTGGCGCCGAAGACGGGGCCGTCGACATCCTCCTCGTGGGCACCGATTCGCGGACCGACGCCAAGGGCAATCCGCTGTCGCCGGAGGAACTCCGACTCCTGCGGTCGGGAGACGAGGTGGCGACCAACACCGACACCATCCTGCTGATCCGCATCCCCGACGACGGCTCGTCGGCGACCGCGATCTCGATCCCCCGCGACTCGTATGTCGACGTGCCCGGTGTCGGGATGAGCAAGATCAACGCCGCCTACGGCACGACGCGCGAAACCGTTCGCGCGCAAGCGGTCACCGATGGCAAGTCGGAGGGCGAGGCCGAGTCCGAGGGCACCCTGGCGGGCCGGAAGGCGTTGGTGGACACCGTCGCCAACCTGACCGGCGTGCAGGTCGACCACTACGCGGAGGTGGGCCTGCTGGGGTTCGTGCTGCTGACGAACGCGGCCGGCGGCATCGACGTCTGCTTGAACAACGCGGTCCGGGATCCCTTCACGGGCGCGCGGTTCCGCGCCGGCCGTCAGACTCTCGACGGGCCCAAGGCGCTCAGCTTCGTGCGCCAGCGCCACGGCCTCCCCCGCGGCGATCTCGACCGCATCACCCGTCAGCAGGCGTTCATGGCGTCGCTGACGCAGAAGATCATTTCGGCGAACACCCTGACCGATCCGGGCAAGCTGTCGGAGCTGCAGGACGCGGTGTCGCGGTCGGTGGTCATCGACGACGACTGGGACATCATCCGGTTCGCCGAACAGTTGAAGGACCTCAGCGGCGGCCGGGTGAAGTTCGCGACCATCCCGATCGTGACCGAGCAGGGCTGGAGCGAGGACGGTCAGCAGAGCGTCGTCCAGGTGGACCCGCGCGAGGTCCAGGCCTTCACCGGTGACCTGCTGGCACCGAAGCAGACGCAGGGCATCCAGCGCGGCGACTACACGGTCGACGTGGTCAACGCCGGCACCATCGACGGGCTCGCCTCGAACGTCGCGAACATCTTGACCAACAAGGGTTTCCGGGTCGGAGCCACCTCCAGCGGCAAGGCCGACACGAAGGACTCGATCGTGTACGCCAAGGACGAGAGCGACGCCGCTCGACTTCTCGCCAAGGATCTCGGCGGCGCCGAGGTCGTCGCCGATCCCGCCCTCGGCGACGATCAGCTGAAGGTGGTGCTCACCAACACCTACGCCGGTCCGGGCTCGATCAGCGACACCGGCGACCAGACCGACAACACCCCGGCGAGCGAGCGCGTCGGCAACAAGCGCCCGCCGATCACCGCGGGCAACGAGGGGCCGATGTGCGTGAACTGACTCCGAACACTGTCACCGACGCGATCTTCGCCGCGGTCACCGATCATTCGCGTCCGCTGCTGACCTACTACGACGATTCGACCGGTGAGCGCACCGAACTGTCGGGCGCCACGCTGGGCAACTGGGCGGCGAAGACCGCGAACTATCTGGTCGACGAGATCGGCATCATCGACGGCGCCTTCGTCGGGGTCGATCTCCCGGAACACTGGCAGACGGCCGGCATCCTGTTGGGCGCGCTCTGGGCGGGCGCCGAGGTGCATTTCGACACCCCCGACGACGGGATGGTCCTGTTCACCAGCCGCGACCGCCTCGACAGTTATCCCGACGTCGACGAGGTCGTGGTCGCCTCGCTCGATCCGTTCGCGTTGCCGCTGCGCGATCTGCCGCCCGGTGTCGGTGACTACGGCAGCGTCGTCCGGGTCCACGGAGATCAGTACTCGTCCCGCTACCCGGTATCGGCAACTCTCGAGGGCGCCCCCATCGACGAGGTGCTCGACGACGCCCGGGCGACGGCCGAGCGCGAGGGAATCGGACCGGGCGCCCGCGTGGTGTCCACCCGGCCGTGGTACTCCGGCGACCGGGTGATCGCCCACCTCCTGGCACCTCTGCTGGCGGGCGGCAGCCTCGTCCACGTCTCCGCGGCCTCACCGGAACGGCTCGCGGCGATCGCCGAGATGGAAAAGGCCACCCTGATCCTGTCGTGAACCCCGCGGGCACGCCGCCGATCGGGCACAGTGGGGACATGCGAATCCCCCGCGCGGTGGCCCGGCTGAACAAGCGAGTGACCAACCCCATCCAGCGACAATGGGCGCCCCGACTGGCTCCGTACGCGATGGTCGAGCACGTCGGACGCAAGTCCGGCAGGCACTACTCCATCCCGGTGATGGCGTGGGTCGACGGCGATCGGCTCACCATTATCCTCACGTACGGGCGGCACACCGACTGGGTCCGCAATGTGCAGGCCGCCGGGACCTTCGGCCTGATCCGCAAGAACCGGCACTACCGGGTGACCGGTCCGCGGGTGGTGCCGTCGGACTCGCCGGACATCGCCCGGGGTGCCCGCATCCCGGCGCGACTCTTCGACTCCGCACTCCTCGGCACAATGCACGCGGCGTGATCTGATGGCCGACGACCCGCTCGACGACTTCGACGCCGAGGACGTGACCCTGTACGGGACCACCCGCCGAGTGCATCGCCTCGGTAGTGGTCCCGCCGTCATCGTCATCGCCGAGATGCCGGGGATCAGCCCCAAGGTCGCCGACGTCGCGCGCCGAGTGGCCGGGGCGGGCGCCACCGCGGTGCTGCCGTCGCTGTTCGGCGTCGACGGCCGTGATCCTCGCCCGGACAACCTCGGCGCGGTCGGCTCGGCGACGAACATGCTCGGCACCATCGCCCGGGCCTGCATCACCCGCGAGTTCACGATCCTGGCCACCGGCAAGACGTCACCGGTCGCGTCGTGGCTGCGGGCGTTGGCCGCCCGCGAACACGACCGGTGCGGCGGCCCCGGGGTCGGTGCCGTCGGGATGTGTTTCACCGGCGGGTTCGCACTCGCGATGGCCACCGACGAGCGGATGCTCGCCCCGGTGCTGTCCCAGCCCTCATTGCCGTTCGCGGTGTTGCCGGGACGCGCGCGGGCCATCGACGTGAGCGAGTCGGATCTCGCTCTGGTGCAGGCGCGGTGCGCACGCGGCCTCGAGGTGATGGGTCTGCGTTTCCAGGGCGACCGTCTGGTGCCGGGAGCCCGATTCGCGTATCTCCGGGAGATCCTCGGCGACGCCTTCATCGGCATCGAGCTACCCGACGAGTCCGCGAACCCGGATTCGATGCTGCCGCGGCCACATTCGGTGCTCACCGAGGACCTCCGCGACGAGCCCGGGCAGCCCACCCGCGAGGCCTACGATCGGGTCATCGACTTCTTCACCGCGAAGCTCGGCCTGCAGCCGACGATCTGATCGGCGGAAGTGCTACTCCCCCAACAGTTCCTGCTGGAGTGCCGCGTCCTTGTCGAGAACCATCTGTTCGAGCCCCTGCTGGAATTCGACCATCCGGGCGCGCAGGTCGGCGTCGGCCGCGGCGAGGATCCGGACCGCGAGGAGCCCGGCGTTGCGCGCACCCCCGACCGACACCGTGGCCACCGGGACCCCGGCGGGCATCTGCACGATCGACAGCAGCGAATCCAGTCCGTCGAGATGCCGCAGCGGGACCGGTACCCCGATCACCGGCAGCGGGGTCGCCGACGCGACCATGCCCGGAAGATGCGCGGCGCCACCGGCGCCCGCGATGATCACCTCGATGCCGTGGCCTGCCGCGCCGGCCGCATAGTCGAGCATGCGCTGCGGCGTGCGGTGAGCCGAGACGACACCCACCTGGAACGGCACGTCGAACTCGGCGAGGGCCTCGGCGGCCGCCTTCATCGTCGGCCAGTCCGAATCACTGCCCATGATCAGGCCCACCCGCGGGCCGTGCGTCTCACTCATGAATGTTCATCCCATCCGTCGGTCCACGTCGCCCGCGACATCCACTGGGCCGCGCGTTCGGCACGCTCCCGTACCGACTCCGGCGAATCCCCTTCGCGCCCGACGATGTTCACATGCCCGATCTTGCGATCGGGTCGCTCGCCCTTGCCGTAGAGATGCACCTTGGCCTCGGGCATCCGGGCCATGAGGTGGTGCAGCCGCTCGTCCATCGACATCGCCGGTGCGTCCGCCGCACCGAGGATGTTGGCCATCACCGTCACCGGCGCACTCGGTGCCGTGCTGCCCAGCGGATAGTCGAGGACGGCGCGCAGGTGCTGCTCGAACTGCGAGGTCACCGCGCCGTCCATCGTCCAGTGCCCGCTGTTGTGCGGACGCATCGCCAGCTCGTTGACGACCAGCTCGCCGTCGACGGTCTCGAAGAGTTCCATCGCCATCACACCGACCACACCGAGCTCGTCGGCCAGCCGCAACGCCATCTGCTGTGCCTGCGCGGCGACCTCGTCGTCGAGCCCGGGAGCCGGTGCCAGGACGACCGCGCACTGCCCGTGGCGCTGGATGGTCTCGACCACCGGCCACGCCCCACCCTGACCGAACGGCGACCGCGCGATCATCGCCGACAACTCTCGTCGCATCGGCACCTTCTGTTCGGCGAGCAGCGCCGGTGCGTCGTCGGGGTACTCGTCGAAGACCGCGAGAGCGTCGTCCGCGCCGTCGACGAGCCACACCCCGCGGCCGTCGTAACCGCCGCGGACCGCCTTGACGACGATGGCCCAGTCGTTGGCCTCGCCGAACTCGATCAGACGAGACCGGGCCGCGGCCCGGTCCCCGGACAGGTCGGCGAAGTCGGGCACGGGCAGTCCGAGCTCGGCCAGCCGGACCCGCATGGCGAGCTTGTCCTGCGCGAAATGCAGCGCCTTCGACGGCGGCAGCACCGCGACGCCGTCGGCTTCGAGTGCCTGCAGGTGCGCCAGCGGGACGCCCTCGTGGTCGAAGGTCACCGCGACCGACCCGGACGCGGCGCGCCGCAGATCGTCGAGGTCGTCGTGCGACCCCAGGACGATGTCGGCGCTCACCTGGGCGGCCGGATCGGATTCCGAGGCCGCCAGTACCCGCAGGCACTGGCCCAGGGCGATGGCGGCCTGGTGGGTCATCCGAGCGAGTTGGCCGCCGCCGATCATCGTCACGGTCGGCATCCCCGACGCCCGGCCGCCCGGGCGCCCCGATTCAGGGACCGGCGGCACCTGCGACGACGGGGACACGGCCCCGCCGACCTGCTCGCGTGAATTCACGCGCACCATCGTGGCATGTATGCGGCATCATTCGCACAACCGCCCGGCACGTGTCCCGGCGGTTTCGTTTCGTACACTCGGATCTTGTGCCATTGATCGACGAGATGATCGCCCGCCTCCCAGCGCCGGTCCGTCGGCTCGTGATGCGGCACCACGAACTGATCAAGTTCGCGATGGTCGGCGGGACCACCTTCGTCTTCGACCTCGCCATCTTCTACAGCCTGAGCCTCACGGTCCTGGAGACCAAGCCGGTCATCGCCAAGGTCATCGCCGGCGTCCTGGCCACCATCCTGAGCTACATCCTCAATCGCGAGTGGGCGTTCAAGAACCGCGGCGGCCGCGAACGTCACCACGAGGCGATGCTGTTCTTCGCCATCAGCGGTATCGGCGTCATCCTCCAGGCCGCTCCACTGTTCGTCGCCAACAACATCTTCGACATGCGCTCCAACCTGAGCGTGTCCGAGATCGTGGTCATCGACTTCGTGCTCGGCTACATCATCGGCAACCTCATGCAGATGGCGTTCCGGTTCTGGGCACTGCGCAAGTTCGCCTTCCCCGAAGAACAGTTGCGCGGCGGGGACGCCGGATCGACCGACCTGCACCCCTCGCTCGCCGAGCTCAACGATGAGGAACTCGGTCACGCCTGACGCCCGATCGCGGGGACCGGCCGGAGTTCTCGTCGATCTCGTCGGCGAGTTCGGAGTCGCCCCGGTCGGTGCCGAGCTGATCGCGTCCGGTGACGAGCCGCGCGGGCACGACGATCGCGAACACCGGCGGTCGCCGGACGGTCAGTTCGAGTCGGCCACCGTCGGATTCGATCAATGCCCGCGCGAGTGACAGGCCGACCCCGCTCCGGCCCGCGCCGGGCCGTCGCCCGGCCGAGAAACCCCGACGGAAGATGTGTGCGGCGATCTCGTCGGCGACCCCGTCACCCTCGTCGGCGACGGTGATGCGCACCAGATCTCCCGCGGGCAGGGTGCCGACGTGGATCCGGCAGGTCCCGCGGCCGTGCTGCAGGGCGTTGTCGACCAGCACACTGACCGCCTCCCGGAGACGACCCGGGTTCGCGGTCAGCGCGTGCGGGACGCCGTCGAAGGTCGCCAGCAGTTCGCGGCCCCTCGCCTCGAAGGCGTGCCGGAAATCCCCGACCAGCGTCGTCAGCATGTCCGACACGTCGACGAACTCGGGCGCGGGTTCGTCGGCCCGGGACGCCTCGACCAGCTCGTCGAGTTCGGCGGCGAGCCGCTCGATCTGATCGAGGGCGGCCTCGGCCTCGGTGACGACCGCGGGGTCATCGTGCAGGGAGAGTTCCTCCAGGCGCAGCTGGATCGCGGTGAGGCGGCTGCGCAGCTGATGGGAGGCGTCACCGGCGACCTCTCGCTCGCGCTCGAGGCGCAGGGCGAGTTCGGCGTTCGCGTCGGCCAGTGCACGCGACACCCGATCGAGTTCGGCGATGCCGTACATCTTCCACTGGGTCCGGAAGTCGCCCCGGCCCATGGTCGCGGCCCGATCGGCGAGATCGGTCAGCGGATCGACGATCCGACCCGCGGTGACCGCGGCGACCAGCGTGCCGCCGATGACGGATGCGACGACGATGACGGCCACGATCGACGCGGCGGTGAACTGGTCGTTGCGCACCTCGTCGCGCGGGATGGACAGGGTCAGCGTCCCGGCTGCGCCGAGCGCGATGGACTCCGAGAGCCGGGGCTCGCTGATGTCCGCCCCGACCACCGTGCGCTGCAGGGTGCCGGTGAGGTCGGGGAAGGTGACGATCAGGCTGCCGTTCGGCGGCAGCAGCAGCTGGAACGCCTCACGGTCGAGGGACTCCGGCGGGATCCGGCCGTCGGCCCCCTCCTGCCGGATCAGCTGGTCTGCGATGACCTTCAGCCGATTGTCGAGGTCCTGATGCGCGTTGTCGGCGACCCACCACCACGCGACGACACTCAGCGGGATGCCCAGCAGCCCACCGACCGCCAGCAGGACGGCGATCATGGTCGTGAGCAGGCGACGGCGCATGAGACGACTAGGGGTCGAACCGGAATCCGACGCCGCGCACGGTCACGATGTGGCGGGGACGGTCGTGGCGGTCGTCGCCGATCTTCCGGCGCAGCCACGAGATGTGCATGTCCAGGGTCTTCGACGACCGCAGGTCGGCCGAACCCCACACCTCGGTGAGGATCTCCTCGCGCGTCACCACCTCGCCCGCGCGTTCCATGAGGAAGCGCAGCAGGTCGAACTCGCGGTTGGCCAGGGTGAGGTCGTGTCCGTTCACCAGGACGCGGCGTGCCCGCGCGTCCAGGCGTAGGGTACCGCCCTCGAGGACGACGTCGCCGGGCTGGCGGCGCCGCAGCAGCGCGCGCACGCGCGCGAGGAGTTCTGCGAGCCGGAAGGGTTTGCCCACATAGTCGTCCGCACCGGCGTCGAGGCCGACCACGAAATCCACCTCGTCGGTGCGTGCGGTCAGCATCAGCACCGCGAGCGCGGGTCGCTGGGCCCGTACCCGCCGGCACACCTCCAGACCGTCGAGCACCGGTAGCCCGAGGTCGAGGATGAGCAGTTCATAGCGGGTGTCGAGGGCTTTCTCCAGGGCATCCGCCCCGGTCGAGACCACATCGCAGCCGTAACCCTCACGCGACAGCGCCCGCGCGAGCGGTTCGGCGATCGCGGCGTCGTCCTCGGCGAGCAGCACGGTCGTCATCGGTCGCGGACCCCCGGTTCTCCGCCCGGTCACCGGGGTGCACGGGACCGTCGGCGGGCTGGTCGTGGGAATCGCGCCGGTGTCCATCCCACGGATGATCGTCGTCGTCGTGGACGTCGAGCACCTCGTGGTAAAGCAGCGCGTGCACCCTCTCCACCTGCGGGATGTCGTCGAAGGACAGCGGTTCGTCGGAGGCCGACTCGATGACCAGCGTGCCGGTGCGCAACATCCGGTCGACGAGGCCGTGCCGGAACTCGACGGTGTTGATCCGGCGGATCGGGATGTCGATGCCCGACCGGGTGATGATTCCGTTGCGGAACATCACCCGCCGGTCGGTGAGCACGAAATGCGTTGTCTTCCAATACATCAGCGGGCGGACGAAGTACCAGCAGAAGCCGATGGCCCAGACCGCCGCGACCGCGATGAGCAGCACGGTCTGCGGCGTCGACCGCAACCCCGACGACGTGATGACGCCGAGGAGTACGCCGGCGGCGGCGGTGAGGAGCCCGAACAACAGGAACGGCCCGAGCAGGCATTTCCAGTGCGGGTGCCGATGGAGGACGACGCGTTCCCCCGACGCCAGATTCTCCCGCGGATAGGCCATGCGGCTCAGCATAAACGGCCGGGTGCCGCAGTAGACTGCCAATCACGCCGACCGCCGCCGTCCTCGTGCCGTGAGCATGCCAGGGCCCTGACACCAGATCCGACCGACACCAGATCCGACCATCGGCTTTCACGACCGGTCGGGGAGGAGAACGCCATGAGCTACCAGGATCCCCGCGACCCGCGGACCGCGCGCTACGAGTCCGGTTACACACCCGAGTCGCGTGCCTACAGCAGCCAGAACGACCCGTATGCGCGCGATCCGTACGCGGCCGATCAATATGCGGGGGATCCGTACGGGGGCCAGGGCGCCTACGGCCGGCCCGGCCAACCCGCCACGCCCCGTCGTGGCCCGGACATCAACCCCGTCACGTTCGCCGGCGGTGTGGTCATGACCGGCGTGGTGACCGGTCTCGCGGCATGGCTCGTCGCCTGGATCATCTCCGCATTCGTGGAGAAGGTGAACGAGTCGGGCAAGTTCGGCGTGTGGAACCCGGTCGCCGCCAGCGAGCTCTGGTTCGGCGTCGTCGGCTTCCTGTGCGCGCTCGCCGCGGGTGCGCTCTGGTACGTGCTGCACCTGGTCACGCCGTCACCCGATCAGTTCTACCGGTGGATCGTCGGCCTGCTGCTGGTGGCGGCCGTGCTGATCCCGATCCTGACCTACAACCAGATCTCGGTGGGCATCGAGACCGCGATCGTGCATCTGGTGATCGGTCTGCCCTCGCTGACGATTATCCCGGCGATGGCCGGCAAGAGCGTCCAGCGCCCCGCCGGCTGAGCCGGCGAGGAGCGGAGCGACGAGCCGAGTCGAAGTCACTCCGGCCGCAGGTGGGTGACGTCCCCCGCGGCGGCCACCACCTGCTCACCGTCGGCGTCGACGACGATCCGGCCGGAGGAGTCGACACCGGTCGCGGTGCCGACGACCTCACGATCGCCGGGCAGGACCAGCCGTACGCGACGGCCGATGGTGTCACTGTCATCGCGGTACCGCGCCGCGAGGCCGTCCAGGTCGTGCGGCCACAGGTCGAGCAGCTCGGAGAGCGCCCGCAGGTACGACGCGGCGAGCTCGGTCAGCGGGACGTCGCGGCCGGTGGCGAGCCGGAGCGAGGTGGCGGTCGGGACCGGCAGCTGCTCCTCCGCCATCGTGGTGTTGAGCCCGGTGCCGATCACCGCGACGCCTCCCGGGCCACCTGCGGCATGCTCGCTGCGGGTGTATTCCGAGAGGATGCCCGCGACCTTCTTGCCGTCGATCAGCACGTCGTTCGGCCATTTGAGCGTCGGACGGATCCCCATCGCGTCGTCGACACCCTGCACGGCGGCGAGTCCGGCCAGCAGCGACAGCCAGCCCAGGTCCTCGGTGTGGTCGGCGACGTCGAGCGCGGCCGACATGGCCAGCTGCGTGCCGGCCGGCGCGGTCCAGGTGCGGGCGTGGCGGCCACGTCCGGCGGTCTGGTCGGTGGTGATCCGCACGGTGCCCCCGACGGATTCGCCGGCGGCGCGCGACACGAGGTCGGCGTTGGTCGAACCGGTCGCCTCGACCACCTCGATCCGGTGCCAGCGGGTGCCGGTGAGACGGGTGCGGAGCAGATCGGCGTCGAGACTCATACCTGACGAAACTACTGGCCGCCGCCTCCGCACGAACGGATACCACCGGTTTCACGGTCGACCCGAGTGCCCACCGACCGATCGCTCGTAAACCTGAGGGATATCTCACGTTGATCCGGTTGACGTGGCTCACACTCGGGTAGTTAGCATCGTCAGTCATGACCACTGCTTCGCGCGACGACGCCGCCGCTCCCGACATCCACACGACGGCGGGAAAGCTCGCCGATCTGCGCAATCGTCTCGAGGAGACCAAGCATCCGGTGGGTGAGGCCGCCGTCGAGAAGACCCACGCCAAGGGCAAGCTCACCGCGCGGGAACGGATCACCCACCTGCTCGACGAGGGGTCCTTCGTCGAACTCGACGCCCTCGCCCGGCACCGCAGCACCAACTTCGGACTCGCCGAGCGCCGCCCGCTCGGTGACGGCGTCGTCTCGGGTTACGGCACCATCGACGGTCGCGAGGTCTGCGTCTTCTCGCAGGATTCGACGGTCTTCGGCGGCAGCCTCGGCGAGGTCTACGGCGAGAAGATCGTCAAGGTCATGGACCTCGCGATCAAGACCGGTCGCCCCCTGATCGGCAT
Organism: Gordonia hongkongensis; assembly: GCF_023078355.1. Taxonomy (NCBI): domain Bacteria; kingdom Bacillati; phylum Actinomycetota; class Actinomycetes; order Mycobacteriales; family Gordoniaceae; genus Gordonia; species Gordonia hongkongensis. The sequence continues at coordinate 1,981,707 of NZ_CP095552.1, read as the reverse complement.
CAACGACGGCGCCGGGGCCCGCATCCAGGAGGGCGTGGTCTCGCTCGGCCTCTACGGCGAGATCTTCCACCGCAACGTGCGTGCTTCCGGTGTCATCCCGCAGATCTCGCTGATCATGGGCGCCGCGGCCGGCGGTCACGTGTACTCCCCCGCGCTCACCGACTTCGTGGTCATGGTCGACCAGACCAGCCAGATGTTCATCACCGGTCCGGACGTCATCAAGACGGTCACCGGCGAAGAGGTGACGATGGAGGAGCTCGGCGGTGCCCACACGCACATGTCGAAGTCGGGCACCGCGCACTACGTCGCCTCCGACGAAGAGGACGCCCTGGAGTACGTCAAGGAACTCCTGAGCTACCTGCCGAGCAACAACCGCGCCGATGCCCCGCGTCTGCCCGTCGCGCAGCCGGCCGCCGGTTCCATCGAGGACACCCTCACCGAAGAGGACCTCGAGCTCGACACGCTGATCCCGGATTCGCCGAACCAGCCCTACGACATGCACGAGGTCATCCGTCGCATCCTCGACGACGACGAGTTCCTCGAGGTGCAGGCCGAGTACGCGACCAACATCATCGTCGGCTACGGCCGGGTGGACGGTCGCAGCGTCGGCATCGTCGCCAACCAGCCGACGCAGTTCGCCGGCTGCCTCGACATCGACGCCTCGGAGAAGGCCGCCCGGTTCGTGCGCACCTGCGATGCCTTCAACATCCCCATCGTCACCCTGGTCGACGTCCCGGGCTTCCTTCCCGGCACCGATCAGGAGTACCGCGGCATCATCCGTCGCGGTGCGAAGCTGCTCTACGCCTACGGCGAGGCGACGGTCGGCAAGATCACCGTCATCACCCGGAAGGCCTACGGCGGCGCGTACGACGTCATGGGCTCCAAGCACATGGGTGCCGACGTGAACCTGGCGTGGCCCACCGCCCAGATCGCCGTCATGGGCGCCTCGGGTGCGGTCGGGTTCGTGTATCGCAGCCAGCTCAAGGACGCGGCCGCCAAGGGCGAGGACGTCGACGCACTGCGTCTGCAGCTGCAGGAGGAGTACGAGGACACCCTCGTCAACCCGTATGTCGCGGCCGCCCGCGGATACGTGGACGCGGTGATCCCGCCGAGCCACACCCGCGGTCAGATCGCCACCGCGCTCAAGCTGCTCGAGCGCAAGATGGTCAACCTGCCGCCGAAGAAGCACGGCAACATCCCCCTGTGACACCAGCGGTCAGTTCCGAGAGCGAGAATTCCGTGAGCGAAGACTCCACGAAGTCCGAGCGTCCGTTCCTTACGGTCGTCGGCGGCAATCCGACCGACGAGGACCTCGCCGTGCTGGTGACCGTCCTCGCCGGTGCCGGTTCGGGCGGCGGTTCGGCCGAGCCCGAGACCCGGAACGACTGGGGCCACCCGATCGACCGGCTGCGTCCGCAGTGGGGCGGTCCGGGAAGCTTCACCAACCTGCGTTACTGACGATGACATCCGAATCCGAGATCGGGCCGGGTACTCCCGGCCCGATCTTCGTACTCGGTTCGGCCTCCCCTGCCCGGCTCCGCATCCTTCGGGCGGCAGGCGTCGAGCCGGTCGTGCGGGTGTCGGATGTCGACGAGGATGCGCTCCTCGCCGCGATCCCCGATTCCACACCGGCCGGTGTGGTGGTCGCCGAACTCGCCCGCGCGAAGGCGGAAGCCGTTGCGGCACTTCCGGAGATCGCCGAACTCGCCGGGTCCGGCAGCGCCGTGGCCGTCATCGGCTGCGACTCGATGCTCCATCTAGGCGGCCGGCTGCTCGGCAAACCGCACACCCCCGAACGCGCCGTCGCGCAGTGGTCGGAGATGGGCGGTCGTAGCGCGGACCTGCTGACCGGCCATCACCTGATCCGCCTCGACCGGCCCGCGACCGCCGGCGGGACGAGCTCCACCACGATCCATTTCGCCGCCGCCGACGACCACGTCATCGAGCGGTATGTCGCCAGCGGTGAACCTCTACAGGTGGCCGGCGCATTCACCCTCGACGGTCTGGGTGGCTGGCTGGTCGAGCGCATCGAGGGCGACCCGTCGTCGGTCATCGGTATCGGCCTGCCGCTGGTCCGCACCCTCCTGGCCGACGTCGGGCTCTCGGTCACCGACTTCTGGCGCCACTGACGACGACCCGCTCCCTGAGGTGGCCCTACTCCACCTCGAAGAATTCCGGCCAGTACCGCTCGATGCAGTCGACCGGCTGACCCTGGCGGTTGAACTGCGGGCCGGTCAGTCCGACCGTCAACGCCACCGCACGTTCGCGCGCCGAGCCGTGTCCGGAGGCGCCGCCGGTGTCGCCGATGATCGGCAGCAGCGTCGCGACCTGAAGGATCTCCCGCGCGCCGAGCGCATCACGCTGGTAGGCGGTCGCACCCCAGTTCGCGGCCAGGCAGTCGGCGATGAGCTCGCTGTTCTTGCCGGCCGGGAGACGGCTGTCGGGGATGTCGAACGCCTCGGCCATCCGGAACACGACGTTGTGGCCGTATTCGTGAGCGACCACGATCGCCGCGGTGAAGTCGCCGACGATCGGCGATGGCACCCCGAAGACGTTGCCGTCCCAGATGGCCGCGAAGGTGTCGACCGGGAGCACGATGCTGCCCTCGGTCGGGGTGCCCTCTCCGTTCGGTTCGGTGTCCACTCCACAGAAGAACGCGTTGGCCTCGTCGGACGGGATCGGTACCGGGTTCGAATCCTCTTCGCCGGCAATGCACTCCGTGGCGAAGGAGGTGCCGGACTCGATCAGCACCCGTCCCGGTGCCGGGTCGCCCCAGCCCAGTTCGTCGAACCACCCACCCCATGTCTGGTCGAGGTCATCGAGGAGCGTGGTCAGGTAGTCGGGCACCGCGGTGTCCACGTTGGCCGGAGTGACCCCGCTGGTCATGAGTTCCGCGGTCGGCGTCGGCAACTTCGGGCAGTCGTCGGGCCGGCACTGCGCCGCGTCGGCGTCGCCGGTCGGGTCCGGTGAGCGCGACGGCGTCGGACTCGGTGCGCTGCTCGTCGACGCGGACGACGGACGGGGCTCCCCGGAATCCTCGGACGGGATGAGTGCGCATCCGCTTCCGACAGTCAGTGTCACCACGGCGGCCAGAGCGACCGCCCACCGCATCGCGAGGGGCCCGCGTCGATCGATCATTCGGCGAACGTAGCAGGCGGGACCTGCTTCACCTGGGGTTTGTCGTCTGATCGAAGCACGGTCCGGCCGATGCCCTACGCTTTATCAGCGGGACCGCAGATGGTCCGCGCGTGATCCACGCGGAACGTCCGAACAGCGAGCTGGAGAGCACCGTGAGCGTTGACACCGACCCGAATCCGGCCTTCGCCGACTACGCCCACCCCGAGCGGCTGGTGACGACCCAGTGGCTGTCGGCGCATCTCGGCGCCAAAGGACTCAAGATCATCGAGTCCGACGAGGATGTGCTGCTCTACGACATCGGCCACATCCCGACCGCTCAGAAGATCGACTGGCACCTGCATCTCAACGACCCGGTCACGCGCGACTACATCAACGGCGAGCAGTTCGCGGAACTGATGCGCAGCAAGGGAATCGAACGCGACGACACTGTCGTGATCTACGGCGACAAGAGCAACTGGTGGGCCGCCTACGCGCTGTGGGTCTTCACCTTGTTCGGCCACGAGGACGTCCGCCTGCTCGACGGTGGCCGCGACGCCTGGATGGCGGAGGACCGTGACACCTCCTTCGACGTCCCCGATTACCCGCGGTCGGACTACCCGGTGGTCGAGCGCGACGACGCCAAGATCCGCGCGTTCGCGCCGCAGGTCCTGGAGGCCCTGGGCACCGAGCCCCTCGTCGACGTCCGTTCCCCGCAGGAGTACACCGGCGAGCGCACGCACATGCCGGACTACCCGGAGGAGGGCGCGCTGCGCGGCGGGCACATCCCGACCGCCATCTCGATCCCGTGGGCGAAGTCCGCCGCCCCCGACGGCCGTTTCCGCAGCCGCGCCGAACTCGACGAGATCTACGCCGGGCTCGACCCGAAGACGCCCACGATCGCCTACTGCCGCATCGGTGAGCGGTCGAGCCACACCTGGTTCGTGCTGACACATCTGCTGGGGCACACCGCGGTCCGCAACTACGACGGATCGTGGACCGAGTGGGGCAACGCGGTGCGCGTGCCGATCGCCGTCGGCGAGGAGCCGGGCGCCGTTCCCGGCACCGAGTGAACCCGACCGCACGATGAGTCTGCCTCCAGCCCTGGCCGAGATCGTCGACGACTTCGGCGCACTCGGCGACTCCGACAAGGTCACCCTCCTGCTCGAGTTCGCCGGCGAATTGCCGGACATACCGGCGCATCTCGAGCAGGATGCGATGGAACCGGTACCCGAGTGCCAGTCGCCGGTCTTCCTGTCCGTCGACGCCGCCGACCCGTCGTCGGTGCGGCTGTATTTCAGCGCTCCGCGCGAGGCGCCGACGACCCGCGGTTTCGCCGCCATCCTGCATCAGGGGCTCGACACCGCGTCGGCGCGCGAAATCCTCGACGTGCCATCGGATTTCTATTACGACCTGGGACTCGGCAGCGCCGTGAGTCCGCTGCGCCTGCGGGGTATGGCGGGCATGCTGGGCCGCATCAAGGCGCAGGTTCGCGCCCAGGTGCCCGACACCCCCGGGGCATGAAGTTCATCCAGATCCGCGACGAACCCATCGCGCCCGGCGGTCTCGTCGAGTGGACGCCGTATGTGCCGGGCGGACTGGGTAATTGGGACTACGACTCGCGTCTGACCTCGCACAATCACGAGCAACATCTGCGGGCGGCGTTCGAGTACCGGGTCCGCACGCGTCGCGAGGGCGGACGTGAGGCCTGGCTCGGGTTGAGCATCGAGTTCGACGAGCCGCTGTCGATTCCGGCCATCCGGTCGGTGCTGACCCAGTGGATCGACCGGCACGAGGTGCTGCGTAGTCACGTCGTGATCAAGGGCTCCGGCCTGCAGCGGCTGACCACCGCGCCGGGGACCGTGAAACTCAAGATGGGCCGGGTCGGCTGGTACGCCGAGTCGGGTCCGCTCGTGGAGCAACTGGCGGGCTCGTTCGATCGAGCCACCGCACCGCTGCACTGGCCGGCCTACCGGTTCGCGACGGTCGGACGCGAACGCTCGTTCACGCTCCTCTTCGCCGCCGATCACTCGCTGGTCGACGGGTACTCGCTGATCATGGCCCAGCAGGAGTTGGTGTCGATGTACCGGGCGGCGCGGGAGCATCGCGGCGCGAATCTGCCCGAGGTCGGCAGTTATGTCGACTTCAGCGCCGCGGAACGCCGGCTCGCCGACCAGACCGGGCGCGATCATCCGGCCGTCGGCTTGTGGTCGGAGTTCCTGGCCGCCGGCAACGGTGACATGCCCGGCCTGCACACGGCCGATCCGGCCACCGGCCACCGCACCCCCGACGATGTCGCCCCCGACGATGTCGACACGGACGCGGCACTCCCCGGGAGTCGCTGTGGGGTGTCGTCGCCGACGACGCGACGGCCAACAGGTTCACCGCGATGTGCTCGGAGGCCGGCGGCACGCTGACCGCCGGGGTGCTGGCGGCCTTCGCCGTCGTGCACCACGAACTGACCGGCGATCGGCAGTTCCGGTGTGTGCTGCCGCGGCACACGCGCGACGACGCCCGCTGGCTGACCTCCCTCGGCTGGTTCGTCGGGGTCGCTCCCTTCTGTCTGGACATGTCCGACTCCCCGACGTTCGACCAGGCCGTCGTCCGATCCACCGCCGCGCTCAAGCACGGGCGTCAGGGCGCTTCGCTGCCGTTCCTGCGGGTGGCCGACCTGATCGGGCACGAGGGTGGCCCGCGGTTCGTCATCTCGTTCATCGACACGCGCTATGCGCCGGGCGCCGGGGCCGCCGACGCGGGGCGTGCGAAGGTCCTCCGCAGTCACAGCTACTCGCCCGACGAGGTGTACATCTGGATCAACCGCACCCCGTCGGGGCTGCGGTACTCCGCCCGGTTCCCGCGCGAGTCGCCACTGCGTGAGCTCGGCGTCGCCGCCTCGGCGAACACCCCGGGTGCACAACATGAGGGAAACGTCACATTTCCCGCCGCCGAGGCCCGTTCCGAAGACGGTTGGGCGATCGACCCGACAGGTGGTCCCGTCCACGCCTACCTGCGTGCTTTCGCCGAACTGGTCCGACGCCTCGGTGATGCGAGCACATTCTCTCCGGCGTTGTGACCCAGGGCTCCACCGAACGATTGCTCGGTGGGCTAGGGTATTGCCCGGAAGGTCACGACACCTGCACCGCGAAGGTGTCGCATCGCCCTCGCCGTCCGCATCCCGGCCGGTGACGGCGGGCCGCCAGACTTGACCGACGTCCGCCAAACGTGTCGCGTGCGCTACCGCGTCGTGCACCTGAGTACGAGTAAGGCCCAGGAGAACAAGTGCCCAGTACCTCTGCGAACACTCCGTCCGCAATCAGCAAGGTCCTCATCGCCAACCGTGGCGAAATCGCTGTCCGCGTGATCCGCGCCGCCCGGGATGCAGGTATCGCGAGCGTCGCGGTGTACGCCGAGCCCGACGCGAACGCACTGTTCGTCAAACTCGCCGACGAGGCTTTCGCACTGGGCGGGCAGACATCGGCGGAGTCGTACCTGGTCTTCGACAAGATCCTCGACGCGGCCAAGAAATCCGGCGCCGACGCGATCCACCCGGGTTACGGCTTCCTGTCGGAGAACGGCGACTTCGCGCAGGCCGTCATCGACGCCGGGCTGATCTGGATCGGTCCGTCACCGCAGTCGATCCGCGACCTCGGCGACAAGGTGACCGCGCGCCACATCGCGCTCAAGGCCGACGCACCGATGGCCCCCGGCACCAAGGATCCGGTGAAGGACGCCGACGAGGTCGTCGCCTTCGCCCAGGAGCACGGCGTGCCGGTCGCCATCAAGGCGGCATTCGGCGGCGGTGGACGCGGCATGAAGGTCGCCTACACGATCGAGGAGATCCCGCACCTGTTCGAGTCGGCCACCCGCGAGGCCGTCGCGGCGTTCGGTCGCGGGGAGTGCTTCGTCGAGCGCTACCTCGACAAGGCCCGCCACGTCGAGGCCCAGGTCATCGCCGACCAGCACGGCAACGTCATCGTCGCCGGCACCCGCGACTGCTCGCTGCAGCGTCGATTCCAGAAGCTGGTCGAGGAGGCCCCGGCTCCGTTCCTGACCGACGAGCAGCGCACCAAGATCCACGAGTCCGCCAAGGCCATCTGCCGCGAGGCCGGCTACTACGGCGCCGGCACGGTCGAGTTCCTGGTCGGCAGCGACGGGCTGGTCTCGTTCCTCGAGGTCAACACCCGCCTGCAGGTGGAGCACCCGGTCACCGAGGAGACCGCGGGCATCGACCTGGTGCGTCAGCAGTTCCGCATCGCCAACGGCGAGAAACTGGAGATCACCGAGGACCCGACCCCGCGCGGTCACGCCTTCGAGTTCCGCATCAACGGTGAGGACGCCGGCCGCAACTTCCTGCCCGCCCCGGGACCGATCTCGGTCTACAAGGAGCCGACCGGCCCCGGCGTCCGCGTCGACTCCGGCGTCGTCGAGGGTGACGTCATCGGCGGCCAGTTCGACTCGATGCTGGCCAAGCTGATCGTCACCGGCGAGACCCGCGAGCAGGCGCTGGAGCGTTCGCGTCGTGCACTGGCCGAGTTCGAGGTCGAGGGCCTGGCGACGGTCATCCCGTTCCACCGGCACATCGTCTCCAATCCCGCCTTCATCGGCGACGGCGAGAAGTTCGACGTCTACACCAAGTGGATCGAGACCGATTGGGACAACCCGATCGAGCCGTACACCGGCGGCGAGCCCATCGAAGAGGACGAAGCCGCCCCGCGGCAGAACGTCGTCGTCGAGGTCGGCGGCCGTCGCGTCGAGGTGTCGCTGCCCGGCGATCTCGCCCTCGGTGGCGGTGGCGGCTCGGCCAACGGCGTCGTCCGCAAGAAGCCGAAGGAACGTTCACGCAAGAAGGGCGGCGGCGCAGCCGTTTCCGGCGACGCCGTGGCCGCTCCGATGCAGGGCACCGTCGTCAAGGTCGCCGTGGAGGAGGGCCAGGAGGTCGCCGCCGGTGATCTGGTCGTCGTCCTCGAGGCCATGAAGATGGAGAACCCGGTCACCGCCCACAAGGACGGCGTCGTCACCGGCCTCACCATCGAGGCCGGCGCTGCCGTCACCCAGGGCACGGTGCTGCTCGAGCTGAAGTGACTTCCGCCCCATAATTCGAAAGAACCGCAAAAAACTACTGGTCCCTAATCCGAAGAGTGTGGTGAGGTGGCTGCTCAGGCCGCTCCGTGGGGTGTGATGGTGACTTCGTATCCGAGTTTGTGTAGGTCGTAGATAGCGCGGTTCTTGGTGCGTTCGGGATGGCGGTGCTGGTAGTAATCGGCGCCGGGTTCGTCGTAGACGACGTTGTCGGTCAGCATGATCCAGACCACAGTGAGCAGGGTGTGCTCGAGGGCGACGATCGCTTTGGGTTTGCCGCGGGAGCGGACCAGGCGCCGGTACTTGGCGTTGAGAAAAGTGCCTTTGTGGCTGGCGATCGACAACGCCGCGGCCCCGAGAGCACCTTTAAGGTGACGGTTACCGGGGCGGGTTTTGACGTTCTTGACCCGTCCGGCGGACTGGTGCTGGCCGGGACAGACCCCCGCCCACGAGGCCAAATGGCCTGGGGTGGGGAACTGGGCCATCTGGCCGCCGGTCTCGGCGATGATCACATCGGCGGTGCTGGTGGAGATACCCGGGATCGTGCAGATCAGGTCCCGCTTGGCTTGAAACGGCGCCATCACCTTCTCGATGCGCTCGGTCAACGCGTCGATCCGGGTGGTGTGTTCGGTGATGAAATCCAGATGCAACTCGACCAGGAACGCGTGGTGGTCGGTGAAGCGGCCCTGCAACGCCTTCGTCAACGCGGGGATCTTGCGGCGGAGTTGTTTCACCGACAACTCCGCCAACACGGCGGGATCGCGTTCACCCTTGACCAGCGCCTGCAACATGAATCGTGACGAGACCCCGTTGATATCGGAGACCACCACCGACAGTTTGATGCCGGCGTCTTCGAGGACTTTCTCCAACCGTTGAATCTCGCGGCCGCGTTCGCGGGTGATCGCGGTGCGGGTGCGGGTCAGATCGCGTAACCGTCGGATCGGTTCCGGTGGCACGAACGAGGCCCGCAACAGCCCGTGGGCGGCCAGCTGCGCCAGCCACGCCGCATCCGACACATCGGTTTTGCGGCCCGGGAGGTTCTTGGCGTCGTGGGCGTTGACCAGCATCACCTCGAACGGGGCGTCTTCGAGGAGGTAGTAGAACGGTTTCCAGTAGTCGCCGGTGGCTTCCATGACCACACACGTCACCTGCTCGGCGATCAGATAGTCCCGCAGCCGCAGAATGTCGCCGCTCATCGACGACCAGGTCGTGGTATCTTGCACGGTCTTTCGGCCCGGACTAGCCAGGCGGACACAGACTTTCACATCCTTTTTCGACACATCCATCCCGGCACATCGGGCATGCAGCACTTCCATCTCGGTCTCCTTTTCGAGTCCTCGAAAAGTGGGCTGCGGACGGGGCAAACAAATGCAGGAGTCTAATCCGCGTGCTCATAGCAACAATCCACGATTCCCGTGGCAGGCCCCGCGCCTCACACTGAGGTACTGGCTCTTCGGCACAAGGGAGGAATTCAAGGTCACCGCATCCCACCCCTCCACTATCAACCCCCCACGCGCCGGTGACCAGCACGAACTCTTCGACCCCCACGACGGCCGCCAGGCCGCAGATACTGAGGTGCGAGGAGCGCAAGCGACGAGCCACGAAGGGCCTGGTGAGGCGAGTTGCGAGGACCCTTCGAGGCTCGCTTCGCTCGCACCTCAGGGAGCAGACAAGCGGGCCCCTTCGCCCTGCTCCCTGAGGAGCCCCGGAGCTTGCGGAGGGGCGTCACGAAGGGTCAACCCGACAACAAGGCAATGCAACCAGTCGAGATCAACGCCGGGACGTGGTATCTGCGTGCGCTTCGTGCGGACGAGCGGATCACCGACGTCCCGGCGTTGTCTCATCTCGAGGTCGACGACCCCGCCGCGTACGTCGCTGCGGCGCAGCGTGACTGGGAGTCGGATACACGATTCGTCTGGGCGATCTGCATCCCCACCACCGGTGAGCTCATCGCCCTGATCGGGGTCACGCCGAACGGCTCGTCGGGCCGCCTGTGGGGCGAGGCACGCGACGGCTACGACGAGGCGCTCGACACCGCCGTCGGGCCGGTCTCGAGGTTTGCCGAGGGTGCGCTCGGTCTGGTTGTCGGGCAAACGCTCTCGCGCGGTGTTCGCTGAGAGCGGCATCATGGCCTGGCGACGTGGACCGGAACCGGTGCGCGTCGTCTAGCTGTAGGGCGTCGGTTACCTCAGTTCCGCAACCCGATGCCACGGCTCTCGACGGCATACGGCGCGGGACACCACACTCGGGCCGTCTTACCGCTTCTCGCCTTCTGCCACGAACTCTGCACGAACTTCTTCCCGAACAGCTTGGGGTTGACTGTGTTGAAGCAGACCGCATATGCCTGGTACGAACCGTTTCCGCCCTTGCACAACGCATCTGAGTAGGTGAAGCCCCCACCCTTGGTGCACTGGGTCGGCGCTGCGGATGCTTCACTTGCTCCGCCCACCGCGAGTGTCAGTGCCGCAGCGCTCGCAACCATCGTGGCGGTCAATCGTTTTCTCATTGGTCATCCCTTCCGATGCGCGAAGTGCGCGGATCGAAGACTCCACGCATTGGACGAAATCTACGGTGCCAGATCAAGCAGGTCTGTCCTCCGGACCGGTGAATTGTCCCACCTCACTGTCCGACTCCGATCACCTTGATCGTCTCGGTGGCCACGATCGGCTGTCCACCAATGGGCGGGGTCACCGACACCGTGATCCGGTAGTCGCCCGGTACGGTGATCGATGGCATCTGGCTGAACGTCCGCCCGCCGCTGCATTCATCGCTCCGGTACCGTTCATCGACATCGCCTGGACCGGTCACATCGATCACCACCGCACAGTCATCCGACTCGAGGTCGCCGTCCTCCGACCGCGACGTCCAGCTCACTCCCGGGAAGCTCGTACCGCCGCGTCGATTGAGCTGGATCATCTTGTCTCCCACTTTGTCCCCGCTGTAGAACTCCAGCTTCACAGACCGGATCGCATCGACGTCGGCACTCGCTTCAGCACTGGTCCCCGACGAGTATGCGGCGGCACCGGTGGAGACCGCGGTCGTGGAGCTGGTGGCCTGGGTGGCGGTGACGGTTGCGGTCACCGTCTCCGGCGCAGGCGCCTGCTCCTCCGCACACCCTGTGATCACACCCAGAGCGGCGATCCCGATGATTCCCAGCACGATCCGACGCATGTGCGACCCTTTCTCAGTACCGACAGACACGGCATCGTCCCACGGCTCGATACGGATAGCGCGCTCAACGGATGGCCCGCGGCTCAAATTGGTACGGACGGACTACACGTCCAGACAAGGGCGCCCCGGTCGAGCAAGCTTCGATCAGCACATGGCCCAAGCGCCGTACTCGGAGCGGTCCTCGTCGCGTTCAGCGATCTGCCCGTTGATCCAGATCGCGCAGTACACGTAGCTCGCGTTGTCATTCTGGATGTCTGCCGAGATGTACTGGCCGTACTCCTTGTACTCGGTGAAGCTCGACGATCCGCACCAGAGTCCGTTGTTCCGCTCCGAGAGCTGGACCCGCTGATCGTAGTGGCGGTTGCCGTTGTCGTATTCGACGTCGTTGCCGTACCGCTCGGACGAACAGAATACGGTCTTCACGCGGTCGTACTGGTCGGTGATCACGGCCTCGGCAGGGACCGCGAGTGCGAGCGCGGGGATGATGGCTCCGGCGCCGATGAGAGCCGTGCGGATGATCTTGCGCATTTCAATTCTCCTTGTGTAGCGATGGTTCCAGGTGACGCCGCGGACACAGCGCACGTGTGCGTGTCGGACGGAACCCGCGTGATCGACAGGGCCGACCAGGCAATCGTCTGGTCGCCCGACAGCCGATGGATGCCTACTGCATGTCGACTCCTCGGAAGCACGACTCGCATGCGGTACGGACGCGGGCGATGCCCGTTCGGATTCGTCCGCGCCGGCCACACAGTTCGCAGATCGTGCTGGACTCCTCCACGCTGGCGTCGATCAGGAGCTCGCAGACACCGCGGGTGAATTCGTCGACCGACTCTCCGTAATTCACGTAGCAGCGCAGGACCCCGAACTTCCCCTTGATCTGCACGTAGGTGAAGTCGTCGGTGACGGCGGTGAGTTGACGATGGAGACGGACCAGAAGCGGATACCACCCTGTGTTCACGGAACAGTCAACGGCCGGAGGTGCCATTGCGTCGGGGAGTCGGACGGGTTCGGGCATCACGCCACGCCTCGCTCGACGTCCGCCGGGCTCTCAGAGTCCACACCCGCCAGCGCGTTCAGGGCGTCGGCCAGCAGGCGATCGATGGCTGAGTAGACAGCCCCGCAGGTGTTCTCGATCTTGCGCACGTTGTTCGCGATCGCACCGGCAGACTTCTTGATCTCGTCAATCTTTTCGAGTTGTTTGACTGCGGCGGTGATTTTCTCCTCCGCGGTGTTGATCTCCTGCGCGCCCGACCTGGTGGCCGCAGCCAGGGATGCGGTCCGCAGGAGCATGACGACCGCGCGCATGAGGTCGGGGTCATCGGCAGTCGGGTCGAAAGCGAGCACGATTCGACGCCGACCGAGCACGCGAATCGTCTCACCGCAGTTCTGTTCCACGGACCGGACCAGGCCGATCGCGGCAGTGGCGTTCCGGTTTCGTTCAGCTTCGTCGAAGTACGCGCACCAGTGATCCCGCTTCGAGTCGGTCACCTCGACGACGACGCGCGCGTCTCCGCCGTCGACGAGCAGTACGCCGTCGCCCTTCTTGCAGCGAACGACCGAGCCGACGACGGCACCGGTTTCGAGGTACTCATCCCCGAGGCCGGCGGCGACCTGGTGGAGAACCTGATGGATCTCGGCCTCATAGGTGCTCCCCTTGATCGGGGACACCTTGCTGACCGACGCTTTCGCCTCGGCCACTTTCAACGCTGTGACCACCTCGTCGAGCCGCTGCGCCACCGCGGAGTGCTGTTCCGCGAGTTGGGCAGTCAGTGCGTCCTGACGCTTGGCGAGGTCTGCGGTGTGCTTGGCCATGGGGGATGTCGGGTCGGCAGGATCGAACTGTTTGGCCGCCTTGGCGAGCAGTTCGCTGGTGTTCTCGGCGGCACGTTTGTCAAGGTTCGCGGCAAAACGTTCGAGCAGTGGCGCGAAGCGGTCGACGACCTCCGGGTCGGTACCTCCGAACAGCCGTTTGAGTTCGGCTTCGGTCTCGCGGCGCATCAGTGCAATGGCGTCCGAGAGTGACTTGCGAGTTGCCTCGTCGGCCTCGCGAAGGGTCTTCTGCGCTTCCTCGGCAGCCTTGCTGACGGCCTCCGACGCGGCTTTCACGCTGCGGTCGGTCATCGAAGCGGCCTCTGCCGTCGACGACGCAGCCCTCTCACCGAGTTCGGTGATCATGCGCTCGAGGGCACGCGATTCCTGGGCGTCGCCGGTCGCCGACAGGGCGTGAGAACCAATGGTGATCGCCTTGGCAACGAAATCACCGAGGTCGGCCTCGACGAGGGCCGCTTGGTCTTCGACGATCGGCCCGCGTTCGCCGGTGGTCCATCGCTGCGCTTCGCGGACAACATCTTTGTCTCGGACTGTCACCCCTTCGATGACGACGGCTGCGGCCAGTTCATCAAAGTGTGCGGGTGCTTTCGGTTCGGTCATTTCAGCTCCTCCCGGTCTGGCCGACCAAGGGGATCGGCTGCCGAACACAGACTGCGCCCAAGCCGACCTCTGCCGACACAATTTCACTGTTAAGCCGCCTTAACAGTGAGACCACACATGCGCGAGTGCGAGCTGGGTAGTGTTCTGCGGGGAACCGATGGGCAGTCGACAACGGCGAGGAGGTGACCGCAATGACCACACTGACGATGCAGGACATCGCCGACCTGGCGAGAGTAACGCGGCCGGCAGTCAGTCAGTGGCGCAAACGCCCGATCGTGCACGGCGAGTCGTTTCCCTTCCCTACTGCGGTCTCGACGATCAGCGGCATCGAACATTTCGACCGCACCGAGATCGTGGAGTGGCTCGACCGAACGGGTCGTGGCAAGAACCGCGCCGAACAGCATCTGGACGTCGACGCTCTGGCGGTTCCGGAGCACGTCCGGTTCGACGATGTCGTCTGCCTGTTGGCTCTGTACGCCTTGTCGGGAGTCGATTTCGCGGACGCATCACACGGCGAACTGACCACTGCGGCCACGCGAGTCGACCCTGACGATCAACTGATCCGACGCGAAATCGACGCTTTCACGGCAACATCGGATTCGGTGCGGTTCACTGAGCAGCTCGTCGTTGCCTCCCTCGGCACACCTGATGCGCTGACTCGTCTGGAGCGAGGGCGGCTGGGCAGAGCACGCGGCGTACGCGACCTGACCCCCGACGCGCTGGGTCTCGTCCGCGGAGTTGTCGGCGCCGCGGTGGCGCACCTCGACGCAGATGTGTCTATCGTCCCGGCCGGCGACCCGACCTTGGCGCTCGCGTGCGCCGACCTGGCGTCGGAGCTGGTCGTCCGGGGCACCGACAGCGAGGCCCGGGATCTCCGGCGGCGAGCGGCAATCGCGAGAGTCGACGTGAGCACCTCTGTACAGGCACGAGGCGCAGTTGTCGCCTCGCTCATCGGGTCCGAGGTGTCCGATGTGCTCGAAGCTGTGGATGCACTCCTTCTCGATCTGCGGGACGGCGACGTCGCGGTAATCATGGCACCGGCGGCCGCGCTCACCGATCACCTCGCCGGCGACTTGCAGATCCGCCGGTCCGAGACACTCAAGCTCGGCAGCGTCGTCGCGGCACTACGCCTTCCGCGCGGTCTTTGGCGCGAGGCACATCGGCAGAGCCAGGCTTTGTGGATCTGTCGGGGCGGGACGGCTTCGGACCTCATCGGCACCGCCGACCTGGACAGGTTCAGCGGCGACGACCTGGGCGACCTCGCCAGTGACGTCACCGCGATCCTCGACCAGGATGCCAGGCGCGCCCACCGGTATTTCCGGTCGCGCGAATTGATCGCGATCCGGGGAAGCGGCACGGTCGTTCCCCGCGGGACCAGTGCGCCACGCCTCCGATCCCGCGCGCTCGCTGACCATGCTGACCGTGTCCATCACGCCACGCTGCAGACGTCGACTCCCGCACGCACGGTGGACGTGCTTATTAAGTCAGCGTCCGGACGGTTCCGGACGCACGATCAGTCGCTCGCCGAGTTGCAAGAGAGCAATCTCATCACGGTGCGCTCGGGAAACCGCTTCGACGAGTCGGATGCCGACCCACGTGGAACGGTGATCGTCTTGCCAGAGGGAACGCTGCGCTTCGATCCTTTCGATGCGGCGCAACGCTATCCACGCGCCCGACGAACCGATCCGGGGGACATCGTGTTCGTCGAGAAGCCGGTCCCGCACGCGGTCATCGACAACGTGGGCGGGTCGCTTGTGAAGGCCCCCGCGAAGCTCCTGCGGATCGACCCGCGAGCGCCACTCGGTCCCCACACGCTCGCGGCGATCATCAATTCGAGATGTGAACCCGGATCGGAGTGGCAGACCTGGCGTGTACCAGGGCTCACCTCCACCGAGTCCGATCAACTCGAACGAGCTCTCGCCGACGTCGCCGACTATCAGCGCGCAGTCGAGCGAAAGGTGGCCGCCGCCAAGGAGTTGACCGTCGCGCTCATCGATGGGGTGGCCGCCGGCGACATCTCCCTGGACACCACCGAAACCACACCCGGCATAACAGCCG
This sequence comes from Gordonia hongkongensis, assembly GCF_023078355.1. Taxonomy (NCBI): domain Bacteria; kingdom Bacillati; phylum Actinomycetota; class Actinomycetes; order Mycobacteriales; family Gordoniaceae; genus Gordonia; species Gordonia hongkongensis. The sequence goes on along the minus strand of NZ_CP095552.1, from coordinate 1,965,855 downwards.
TGAGGACAACGGCGGGGCCGGGATGAGCGGTCGATGACCGCTCCCCTGTGCCAACCGCAGCATTCGATAGAGAGGAACCACCAAATGGCCGCGAGGCGCAAGGCAGAGCCGTCGGCTCCGTCGACGATGAAAGAGCTCAAGGACACCCTGTGGAAGGCGGCCGACAAGCTCCGCGGTTCGCTGTCGGCGAGCCAGTACAAGGATGTCATCCTGGGGCTGGTCTTCCTCAAGTACGTCTCCGACGCGTACGACGAACGCCGAGAGGACATCCGGCGGGAACTGGCCGATGACGGTTTCGACGAGTCGCAGATCGCGGATGTCATCGACGATGCCGGCGAGTACCAGGGTGCCGGGGTCTTCGTGGTCCCGCCGATCGCACGCTGGTCATTTCTGGCGGACAACGCGAAGGGCCTCGCCTCCGACGACGGTTCGCCCGACAAGAACATCGGCCAGCTGATCGACGAGGCGATGGACGCGGTCATCGCCGCCAACAAGTCACTTGCCGGAACGCTTCCTCGAATCTACAACCGCGACAACATCGATCAGCGACGGCTCGGCGAGCTCGTCGACTTGTTCAACAGCGCCCGTTTCAGCCGGCAGGGCGAGCACAAGGCCCGCGACCTGATGGGCGAGGTCTACGAATACTTCCTGGGGAACTTCGCTCGCGCCGAGGGAAAGCGTGGCGGCGAGTTCTTCACGCCGCGCAGCGTTGTCCGGGTGATCGTCGAGGTCCTCGAGCCGTCGAAGGGTCGCGTTTACGACCCGTGCTGCGGCTCGGGTGGCATGTTCGTGCAGACCGAGCAGTTCATCTATGAACACGACGGCGACCCCAAGCAGGTTTCGGTGTACGGCCAGGAGGCCATCGAGGAAACCTGGCGGATGGCGAAGATGAACCTGGCGATCCACGGAATCGACAACAACGGTCTCGGTGCCCGGTGGGGTGACACGTTCGCTCGGGATCAACATGCCGATCTGCAGATGGACTATGTGATGGCCAATCCGCCGTTCAACATCAAAGACTGGTCCAGGAACGAGGAAGACCCCCGCTGGCGGTATGGCGTTCCCCCGGCGAAAAACGCGAACTACGCCTGGTTGCAGCACATCTTGTCGAAGCTGACTCCTGGCGGCAAGGCGGGCGTCGTGCTGGCGAACGGCTCGATGTCATCGAACAACAACGGAGAGGGCGCGATACGCGCCCAGATCGTGGATGCCGACCTGGTGTCGTGCATGATCGCGCTGCCGACGCAGCTCTTCCGCAGCACCGGAATCCCGGTGTGCTTATGGTTCTTCGCGAAGGACAAGACCAAGGGCAAGCAGGGTTCCATCGACCGGAGCGGGCAAGTGTTGTTCATCGATGCCCGCGAGATGGGCTACATGATCGATCGCGCGGAGCGCGCTCTGACTGATGAGGAGATTGTCAAGATCGGCGACACGTTCCATGCGTGGCGCGGGTCGGCGTCGGCTGCCGAGAAGGGCGTCGAGTACGAGGACGTCCCCGGGTTCTGCAAGTCCGCGACGCTCGAAGAGATCAAGGCAGCTGGGTATGCGTTAACGCCGGGGCGGTACGTGGGTGCCGCGGAGGCCGAGGAAGACGGCGAACCAATCGACGAGAAGATAGCAAGGCTGAAGACGGAGCTCTTCGCTGCACTCGACGAGTCCGCACGATTGGAAACTATTGTGCGCCAACGAATGGAGCGGCTTAATGGATAAGTGTCCGGGCACGCAGTGGGAGGAGGTCCAACTCGGCGACCTTCTGACTCGAATCACGTACGGCTTCACCAACCCGATGCCGACCACAGACTCCGGACCCGTCATGGTGACGGCGAAGGACATCCGTGGAGGCCGCATCGACTACAACACTGCGCGTCACACGTCGATCGACGCGTTCCGGAAGAATCTCACCGACAAGAGCAGACCACAACTCGGCGACATCCTCTTGACTAAAGACGGAAGTATTGGCCGTGTCGCCGTCTGCGATCGAGACGACATTTGCATCAACCAGTCGGTTGCCCTCCTGCAGTTGAAAGCAGGCGTTAATCCGAAATTCCTCGCGTACCTGTTGCAGGCGCCGGAGTACCAGGCGGCGATGGCGGCCGACGCAGATGGTTCGACGATCAAGCACATCTACATCACTCGCGTTGACAAGATGTCCATTCGAGTTCCCGACCTTGTTGCACAAGTGGCTATTGCCGAAGTCCTCGGCGCCCTCGACGACAAGATCGCAGCGAATGAGCGGGCAACCACCACAGCACAACATTATCTACGCACGGTGGCATCTCGACTGATCTCGTCGTCGAACTCCGCCATCGCGCTAAATCAATGCGCCGAGATTGTGAAAGGCGTGTCGTACCGCAGCGCCGACCTACAGGAATCGAAAACCGCACTGGTCACCCTAAAGTCCGTCTCGCGTGAGGGAAACTTCGAATTCGCAGGCTTCAAGGAGTTCGTCGGCAAGTTCACCCCAGCTCAGCAGGTCGTGGCGGGCGACATTATCGTCGCACAGACCGATCTCACCCAGGGCGGTGATGTGATCGGACGCGCAGTACGCGTTCCACCTGTCGACTCGTACGACAGGCTTGTAGCTAGCCTCGATCTAGCAATTGTGAGACCACGCGATTGCATGACGTCGGAGTACCTACTTGCTTGTTTGCAGCAGCGCAATTTTCACGTGCATTGTGCATCTTTCGCGTCAGGGACAACCGTCCTCCATCTGAGTAGAGGCGCTTTTGAGTCCTACGAGGTTCCATTCGCTGATTCTGAGTCGCAAGCCCGTTACGCAGCGCTAGCTAGAGATGTCCACCAACTAATCGACGCTATAGGTCAGGAGTCGCGCCGCCTGACCAGCACCCGCGACCAATTGCTCCCTCTCCTGATGTCCGGCAAAGTGACCGTCAAAGACATCGAGCCCGACATCGAAGACATCGTCTGACAACGAGAGACCGCGGACAGACCAACGTCTCCCACCCGAATTCACGACAAAAGGACCACCAGATGAGCGTAATTCCCGAATCCGAGTGGGAGACGTTGGCACTCGAGTGGCTGGCCGACCAGGAGTGGCAACCGACGCACGGGTCTGAGATCGCGCCCAGCACCGAGGACGGCCGCACGTCCTGGGACGACATCGTCCTCCCCGACCGGCTTCTCGAGAAGATGCGGGAGCTGAATCCCAATGTGCCCTATGAGTATCTCGTGCAGGCACGCGCCGCTGTTCTCGCACCCGAGTCTGGCGACCCGCTCGCCGAGAACCGCCGGCTGCACGAGATACTCGTCAAGGGTTTCCGAGGTATCTCCTACGTCGACCACGAGGGGTTGGAGCAGACCCCGACCATCCGTCTGATCGGTGCGCGCCCGGAGGACAACGAGTTGCTCGCCGTCCAGCAGGTGACCGTGCGCAACTCTGAACACCAGCGCCGATTCGACGTGGTGCTGTACCTCAACGGCCTGCCGGTCGCGTTCTTCGAACTCAAACAAGCCGGTTCGGCGCAGGCGGACCTGGCGTCCGCCCACGCTCAGCTCCAGACCTACCTGCGCGAGTTTCCGATGGTGTTCCGATTCGCGGTGGTCTCGGTGATCAGCGACGTGATCACGGCTCGGTACGGCACGCCGTTCACACCTCTCGAACACTTCGCACCATGGAATGTCGACGACGACGGTAAGCCCATCGCGTCGGGCCACTCGACCGATCCCGAGAAGATGGGACTCGAACTCGAGTACCTGATCGACGGTGTCTTCAATCCCGAACGGTTCCTGCAGATCCAGCGGAACTTCACCGCCTTCGACGCCGGCGCTGACGGCTACCTGAAGCGAATCGCCAAGCCGCACCAGTACTTCGCGGTCACCAAGGCCGTTGGCAATACGGTCGCGGCTGCGGAGAGCAACGGCAAGGCCGGCGTCGTGTGGCACACTCAGGGGTCGGGCAAGTCCATGGAGATGGAGCTATACGCCCACCTCGTGGCACGTCAGCCGAAGCTCAAGAACCCGACGATCGTCGTGGTCACCGACCGACGTGAACTCGACGGCCAGTTGTTCGAAACATTTAACCGGTCCGAACTCCTCGACGAATCGCCAGTGAAAGTGACGTCGCGAGAACAACTCCGGGACGAGCTGACCAACCGGACGACCGGCGGCATCTACTTCACCACCCTGCAGAAGTTCAGCCGCACACAGGCCGAGCGCGAGGCCGGCGCCGACCACCCGCTGTTGACCGACCGCCGCAATGTGATCGTCGTCGTCGACGAGGCGCACCGTAGTCACTACGACGACCTCGATGGCTACGCCCGACATCTCGCCGATGCGGTGCCGCACGCGACCCTGATCGCGTTCACCGGTACACCGATCTCGTTCGCCGAACGCAACACCCGAGAGGTCTTTGGCCCCTACATCGACATCTACGACCTCACCCGGGCCGTCGACGACGGCGCCACCGTGCCGGTCTACTTCGAGCCGCGACTGATCCGGGTCGGCCTCACCGAGGACGTGACCGAGGACGATCTCGACCGCGCCGCCGACGAGGCAACCCGCGGCCTCGACGACGCCGAACGCGCCCAGATCGAGAAGTCCGTGGCCGTCATCAACGCGGTGTACGGCGCTCCCGAGCGCGTCAGGTCACTCGCTGCCGACATCGTGGAACACTGGGACGGCCGGTCGGCGTCTCTGGAGACCTTCATCTCGACGCCCGGTAAGGCGTTCATCGTCACCGCAACCCGCGACATCGCTGCCCGACTGTACGAGGAGATCTTCACACTTCGCCCAGAGTGGCACAACGACGCGGTCGACAAAGGAGTCATCAAGGTCGTCTACTCCGGCAGCGCCAAGGACCAAGGCCCCGTCGCGAAACACGTTCGGCGCGACGCGCAGAACAAGATCATCCAGAAGCGCCTGAAAGACCCCGACGACGAACTGCAGATCGTCATCGTCAAGGACATGATGCTCACCGGGTTCGACGCGCCGCCGCTGCACACGCTGTATCTCGACCGCCCGCTCAAAGGTGCCCTGCTCATGCAGACCCTGGCGCGAGTGAACCGGACTTTTCGAGGAAAGCCGTCCGGCCTGCTCGTCGCCTACGCGCCCCTGGCCGACAACCTGCACAAGGCACTCGCCGAGTACACCGAGACCGACCAGGCACAGCAACCGGTCGGCCGGAACATCGACGAGGCGGTCGCACTCACCCAGCAGCTGCTCACACAACTTGATGACGTGTGCTCCGGATACGACTGGCGCAGAAAGGCCAAGGACCCCGACCGCGGGTGGATGAAAGCGGCCATCGGCCTGACCGAGTACCTGCGCTCGCCCGAAACCCCGGGCAACGCAGGGTCCGAAGACGAGGAGACTCTCGGCGGACGCTACCGCTCCCTCTCCGCCCATCTCGCAAGAGCCTGGGCACTAGCCGGTGGAGAGAAGTCGCTCGGCGAGTTGCGGCCGACGGTCCAGTTCTACGAAGAAGTCCGCGTCTGGATGGGCAAGTTCGACGCCGCCGACCGGCAGGCCGGAGGTCGCCCGGTTCCGGAGGAGATCAAACGCCTGCTGTCGTCGTTGGTGGCGCGCTCCACCGCGAGCGGTGAGATCGTCGACATCTACGACGCGGCAGGACTTCCCAAGCCGTCGTTGTCCGACCTCGGGCCCGACTTCGAGACCAAGGCCAAGGCCGCCACCAACCCGCATCTGGCGATCGAAGCGCTTCGCGCGACCCTGACCGAGGAATCTGCGCGTGCAACGCGGAATAACGTCGTTCGGCAGCGTGACTTCTCCGAGCGGATCACCGATCTGATGAAGCGCTACACCAACCAACAGATCACCTCTGCCGAAGTCATCGCCGAGCTCATCGCGATGGCCAAAGAAGTGGCGGCGGAGGAAGCCGCGGTGAACGCTTCTCACCCGCTCTGAGCGAGGACGAACTCGCCTTCTACGACGCCGTTGCGAAGAACGAGTCGGCGGTCGAGTTCCAGGGTGACGAAGTCCTCGCCCAGATTGCGCGCGAGCTGGTCCGGATCATGCAGCGCGACACCAAATTCGACTGGACCGTCCGCGACGACGTGCGCGCGAAACTGCGGTCCTCCATCAAACGCTTGCTGGTCAAGTACAAATACCCGCCGGACAAGCAGCCGGCCGCCATCACCACGGTGTTCGAGCAGATGGAGATGATGGCACCTAGGTTCGCAGCAGAGAACGCCCCGGGAGACGACGATGACTGAGCACTGGATCGATTGGTCCTCTGATGCACGCGATCGATTCACGCGTGTCATCTCCGATCTGAGGGAGCTGTCGCTCCTCCCTGACACGACGTCCGCAGACGACATCAGTTCGCTCGTGTCGGACATGCTTGATCGGCGCGATCAGATCGCCACCAAAACGTGGGACTCCAAGGCGTCCGAAATCCCGGTGCAGGATGGAAAAACCGCTCTGCGCCAGGTTTCCGAAGTGCTGTCCGCCGCCGACCAAGCAGTGATCGACGAGCTCGTCTCGCGGATCCCAGCGAAATCGGTTCATGAGCGGATGAACTCCGCTGCGTATCTCGCAGCCGAGATCGACGCGGCGACAGCCGAAGCAGCGACGCTCGACTCGCACCGCTCAGGTGGTCCGGCAAGTCAGCAGGATGCCACCGATACCGAACTGCTCGGCGATCCCGCCGACTACGCCGGAATCGATCCCATCGAAGACGTGGCGATTCCGCCCCGGGTCGTATGGACCGAAGCCGACCGCAAGATCGCCCTCGACGAAGCCGCCAGCACGTACGGCGTCGCCCCTGGCGAGTGGTACTCGGTCGAATGGCCTCCGACCGACGCCACACTGTGGACCCCCGGGTATCTCGTCACCTCCGAGTGGAAGCCGTGCGACGAACACACCGACGACCCGGACAGCGACGAGGCACTGGAATGCGTCCAGTGCGAAGACTCTGTCACCACCGACATCGAAGAGATGGCCGTCTGGAAGTTCACCACAAGATTGACTCATCACCGAATCGGGTTCGACAGCAACGGTTCTCTGGTCGTCGAACGTTCAACCGAGGACATCGACCCGTCGTTTGAGGTACGCGAGATCACGCAGGACCCACGCCTTGTCCGCATCGGCCCGCCCCATGGACATCGCTGACGTCACGCCTGGAGGCCAACGACGACGGCTACATCAACTGCTCGAGACGCGGGCGTGGGTCACCGAAGACGCGCCACACGGACGGGGTGCCGCTCATGCAGTGCGTACAGATGTCGCGCAGATTCGCGTGGAGGGCATCGATCAGCTGCTGTCTGGTTGCATGACCGTGAAACAGGAACAGGTGGATGCGAGCGCGCTTGTAGGCCTGCAATTCCGAGGGCGTGACGAGAATTGTGGTGTCCCGACCAATTGCCGCCCATCCGTTCCGGCCGACATCACGGAGCCAGCGTTCGTCCGGCGTCCCCTCCGCTGCCGCGCGAGTTCCGTACACCGCAGCCGGAGTATGGACGATGTAACCGAGATCTTCGATCGATCGCCGCAAGGTCCTGCCGGCGATGTTCTCATCCAGGTAGAACTCAGGCGGTGCGGCCCAGGAGGACGCGGGCGGCGGTTCGAACCTGGGATCTCGAGATGTCGAACTCCTCGGCAACGACCTCGCCGTCCTCTCCGGCTTTCAGCATTGCAGCGACGTCCGCGAGGCGAGGTCCTGATGCTCCGAACCGCGGCTGCCCGAACGCAACGTCTGGGTCGACGATGACCTTCTCCGGCTCCCATTCGCGTAGTTGTAGGCGGCTCGGATGCTCACCGTCCCAACTGACATATGAGATGTAGTCCTGGACGATCTCGCGGATGACATTCTGTCCGGATCGCGCTTCGATGAGCCCGGCGCCGGCTCGGGTCTTGGCGAAGTCCCACAGGACATCAACGCCGTCTGTGGCCAGATTCGGCGCTGTCAGCACGTAGTCACGACCGAAGTCCCGTTGCAGCTGCTCGAGCGCGGGACGGATCTTGCGAACGTGAACGCCTGCGCTGCGAAGGGCGTCGAGTACGTATGCCTCGGTCAGGGCGATGAAGGACACGTTTGCTTGTCGCTGTGGCGCGTCCACCACATGTAGAAGCGGTTCCCCACGGTCGTAGCCTTTCGCCCACCGGTGAAACGTCTGCTGACTGATGGCGAGATAGCGAGCCGCATCGCTCATGGTGAGAATGCCTGCATCAAAGCGAGGATCGCCGATGGTGGTCACGCTGCGTTCTACCTCCCGCCTGACCCTGGACTACAAGTTGTCGATTGTAGCCACACCATGATGGCACCGTGAGCAGCTCTGTGGAGTCTGCACACCAACTGCGGTAGGCAGTGAGCACCCTCCGACCTGTCGGTGCGTCGTGATTTCATTCGACAAGAGTCTGAGGAAGTTGATAATCAACACTTGACTCGAACGCATGTTCGAGTATGGTGGTGGCATGTCATCGGGGGCGGGGGCCGGAGCCACTACATCGGTGGACCCATCACAGGAGTCGGTCGAGCCGCGCTTTCGTCCCGACCATGAACTCTCCGCTGCCGAACTCGTCGAGGTCCTCAACCATTGCGCGGGCTTGGCGGCGGCGTCCACGCATCGAATGATGGTCGTGGCCAGCCTCATTCACGATGAACGCGAGATGGACTACGCCCAGCGGCGCGCCGAGACGCACAGCGGCGAACTCGACTCCATCGAAGCCTTCGAGCACCTGTCCGCGCGAGTGGCCGCCGGCGAGAACCCCTACGAGCAGTTCGGGCCCAACGGTCTCGAACAGGCCATCGCCGAAGTCGGTGCCACCCTCACCGTGACACCGGCTGAGGCGAAAAACCTGATCGAGGCCGGCGACGCACTGCGCTACCGACTCTCCTTCACCGGACACGCACTCGCGTGTGGTCGAATCGACAAGCGGCGCTTCCTCATCGCTCTCAAGCGCACCGATCTCATCACCGACGACGAAGAGATGCAGACCGTCGACGCCCATCTCGCCGAGGCGATCTTCGCCCGCGCACCGATGTCCACGGCCCGGTTCACCGCCATGGTCGATTCCATCGTCGCCAAGTGGGCACCCGACGCGATCCGCCGACGCAAGGAGCGAGTGAAATCCGACCGCAAGGTGACCGTCACCCCCGACCGCTTCACACCCGGGCAGTCCCGGATCTCCGGCACGCTGCCCCATGCTGATGCCGCCGAGTTCGACGCCCGCCTGACGGCGATGGCCACCGCGGTCCACGCCGGCGACCCTCGAAAGTTGGCCAACCGCCGGGTCGATGCTCTGAAAGCGCTCGCGCGGGGCGAAGCTTCTATCGCGTGCGAATGCGACGACTGCCGACCTGCCGCAATGGACATTGAAGCCGACACCACCGGGGACGTCGACGCAGCGACAGTGGACACCGCCGACCACACGACTGAGGCACCCGCGCGCCACTCCGGGAACGATGACACCGACACCCCGGACAGCGACACGGTTGTCGCCGACCCTCCGGGTCCGGACGCGTCGCCGTCGTCACCGCTGGCGCCGCGCGCGACCTTCCACATCGTGGTGAACCTGTCAACCCTGATCGGTCTCGACGACGACCCCGCCTTCCTCGACCGCCACGGCATCATCGACGCCGACACCGCCCGTCAGCTCCTCGCCGAAGCCCGCCGCACCTACATCCATCCCGCACCAACCCCCGACGCGCCCGACGCGTCACCGGCACCGGCTCCCGACGCGGACAGTTCGACAAGGCGGTACACCCCGTCGAAGAAGCTCCAGGCGCTGGTGCGCGCCGGCGAACTGTGCTGCACCTTCCCCGGCTGCAACGCCCCGGTCTGGCAGATCGATCTCGACCACACCGAACCCTTCGATCACACCGACCCGCGTCGCGGTGGCCCGACCGATGCGCGCAACCTCAAACCGCTGTGCCGGTTCCATCACCGCATCAAGACCTTCACCAGCTGGCAGGACCACCAAGACGAGTCCCGCACCGCCTGGTTCACCACCCCCACCGGGCACATGTTCGTCGGCAACGCCTTCAGCGGACGCGACCTGTTCAACAAGCTCTTCCCCAGACGGTCACCCGATCATCCCGCCCGCGACAGACTCGACACGCAGCGCGACAACGACTTCCGGCGCCACCAACGCGCCGAGAAGCGCTGGAACGACGCCAACCCGCCACCGTTCTAGAGATCCCGCTCCGGACGGAGCAGCTCCCCACATCGCCGGTCAGGACCACTCTGACACGGTGGCTGAAGTCATGCGATGGATGTCGATTCTCGCGACGCGGCCATCGACCACGAGGACATCGACAACGGCGAGCGGGTGTCCGCCCGGTGCGATCACATGAACCACCCGGTCGCCCAGCCACATCGGCGTACTCGCCCGGATGCGGTCGACGAACAACGTGGTCTCCTCTGCGACCGCCCGGGCGCCTCGGACCACGGTCGGTGTGTCCGGCGGGACCAGTGACCGGTCGGCGACACGGACGCAATCATCAGCCAGCAGCGCGACCATCGCATCGAGATCGCCGCCGCGCGCCGCGGCCAAGAAGGCGTCCACGACCCGGGCCGCGGCGGCCGACGGCAGCTCGGATTTCGACTCGCAGTCCAGCTGCGTCAACGCGATCCGGCCGCGTGCCCGGCTCGCATGCTTCTTCGCACCGTCCACACTGGTGTCGAGGATCGTTGCGACCTCACCGAACGGAACCGCAAAGAGGTCATGCAGCACATAGGCCACGCGTTGCGACGGCGTCAACCGATCGAGGACCACCATCAGCGCACGTGACACGTTCTCGCGCTGCAGATAGAGCTCGTCGGCCGCGACAGCCTCCGCCGGGAGAGCGTCGGCGAACAGCGGATCTTCCCGACGTCTGCCGCGGGCGCGCAACTGATCGAGACACACCCGGGTGAGTGTTGTCGTGAACCATGCGGCAGGGTTGCGGATCTCGGTGCCGTCGACACGCACCGAGTTGAGCCACGTGCTCTGCACGGCGTCCTCGGCGTCGTGAATAGAGCCGAGCATCCGGAACGCCATGGCCGTCAGCTGCGGTCGTAGATCTTCGAATTCTGATGTCGGTACCACCGGATGTCACCTTCTCGTGGAGCGGGACGTCGGAACGGGTGAGAGCACCACACTCACATCCGACCATCCGACAACCCACCTCAGAGGAGGACACATGTCGACCGTACCGACCCGGCCACCGCGCGGCGGAACCCGACCGGCGAAGGGCCCCCGGCGATGACCACCGCCCTGTTCGTCGCCACGATCATCTGCATCGTGGCCAATGCCGGTATCGCCATCGCCGACTTCGCCCGGGCCGAGTTCGTGCTGGCCAATTCGGCCGAGGTCCACGTCCCACCTCGGTTCCTGCCCCACCTCGCGACACTCAAGGCCGCCGGAGCAGCAGGGCTTGTCCTCGGGTTGACGATCGAACCCTGGATCGGCGTCGCCGCCGGAACCGGGCTCACTCTGTTCTTCGTCGGCGCGGTCATCGCCCATGTGCGGGCCCGCGTCTTCTACAACATCGCGTTCCCGGGCGCCTTCCTGCTCCTCGGCGTGGCGGCTACGGTCTACATGATCCGACTGACCACAGGCGCGTGACCCGTCACCGGCGTCGAAAGCCTCAGCCCAACAACACCGACGCCGACGGGCAGCTCTCGGCGAATCCGTTGGGAAGCGGCGCGATGAAGACGTTCTCGGTGCGGGTACGGGTGATCCGCCACCGGCCGTCGTCCCTGCGAAAGGCGTTGTTCAGCCGACTCGACCGCAACAGGGCCGAGCCGTCGCCGAACAGCCACGGCTGCATGTGAATCCACTGCCCTTCGGCCTCGTCGCCGTCGACGTGGATCTGCTCCGACGTCAGGTAATGCGCATTGAGCACCAGTGCCGGGTCCCGCTTCTCGCCCCAGAAGCGCTGGAAGTGCTCGCCGATGGCCTGCTTGCCCTCCGCGCGCCCGAACTGACCGTCGTAGTACTCGCCGACGCCCTCCCACACGGCGTCGTCGGTGTAGAGGTCCAGGATGCGCTCGACGCGCTCGGCGTCATCCGCGAGACCGGGTTCGGGACACGGGGTGTCACAGAGGAACATGTACCGAGCCTGGATTCGCCGGATCTCGGCTTCGGCCTCCAGGGTCTCGACCCGCGCGACGAGCGCCGAGATCCTGGCATCGACATCGCTCATCGCCCGAGCACCTCGACCACCGCACGCGCCTCCGAGATCCAGGCCTCGACCTCAGAGCCGTTCACGCCCAGCGGCAACTGCGACAACCGGAGCGTCATCGAGTATCCGCTGCGTGCGTCCCGGATCGGCAGGACGACGGAACCGACGTCATAGGTCTGATCGGGTCGCACCTCGCGAAGGCGATAGTCCACGGCCGACTTCCCGATGGACTCGCAGATCTCGCGCTCCTGCGAAGGCGTCAACCGGCCCCGCTCATAGGATTTCGTCGCCTCCCGCATCTCCTCGTACGCAGTCGACGAGGCATCGGGCAGGAAGGACACCAGGTAACCGTGCCGCCGCACGAAGTCGAGACGGTCGCGATGTACCTGCCGCACATCATCATCGGCATGCCGGAGCTTCGCCAGCCACCGCTCCCGGGTCTCGTCGTCCTGGTCGAACACGTACGTGTCCCCGATGGGCGGCACCATCGGGATGCGGTACGCGAGGCCTTCCTCACGGTCGACGCCCGGCGCGGTGGCCGACAACACGACGGCCATCTCGTCGCGGCTGACCGAGGTGAGGACCGACACCTCGCAGCCGACGGACGTCGCCAATGCCTCCACCTGCGGACGCGCCGCGTGTGCGGCATGGATCGTCGGCAGGATCTCGTGGTCCATTCGGGCCATCAGGGACGTCGACACGAAACTGCCGTAGCCACCCTGGAAGAAGATCAGCGGCGACACCGGGTTGGTCACGGCCAGATCCCGCACCTCACAGAGCGTTATCCAGTGATCACCCGCTTCGACGATGTTGCTGATGCGGGTGTCGATCCAGGCCACCGAATCCGCGAGAACCGGATCGCCCGACGGCGAAGGGAACCAGTCGATGCCCGCGAGCTTGTCCTCCCAACGCTGCGCGATGGTGAGGACGACGTCCTCCTGTTCACCGCCGAGGATGTTGATGCACAACGACTCGCAGGCCCGCATCTTCTCGAAGGTGCGCGAGGTTTTCATCGGCATGAAGGACACCAACGGCGGGTCCATCGACACCGAACTGAAAGTCCCGACGACCATGGCCAGCACGGAGCCGTCGTCACCGCGTCCCGTCACCACGACCACGCCGGTGGGATAGTGCCCCATCACATTTCGGAAGATGCCTGGGTCGATGGCACTGATCACGTTGTCGGACATGTCTTCTCCTGGGATCGAATCGTCGCGGTGGTCGGGCACTCAGGCGGACCGGGCCTCGACCGGCTCCTTGACGTAACGCTTCTGCAGAATGGCACCGAGTCGCTCCGGCCGGAGGAAGGCGATGCACAGTGCGCCGCCGACCAGCAGGACGATGCCGGTGATCGTGAACGCCTGGTGCACGCCGGCCGCCATGTTGTCGGCCATCTCCGCGCTGGGCTTCTCACCCTTCGGCGGCGACACATACCCCGCGTCGGTCATGAGCCAGCCGACCAGGATCGGCGAAATGACCGCGCCGAACGACGCCACGCCGCCGAGGGTGGCCATGAGGATCGGTCGCTGCCGAGCGCCGACCGCATAACCGATCGCGGTGGCGGTCATCGGGAACGCCAGGCTGCATCCACCGGCGAGGCACAGCAGCGCGACCGCCGTGACCCCCGACGACGCCTGGATGGCGATGAAGCACAACCCGGCCAGGACCGCGGCGCAGCCGAACGGGACGGCGATCGCCCGATGTGCCGAACTCCCCCGGTGCAGCATCCGGTGCCCGAGCGCACCCAGTCCGAGCAGGACGAGCGCGCCGACCACCCACGGCACGGTGGTCACCGCACCGACCTCACCGAGTGACAGCCCGACCACGGTGCCCAGGTACTGGGGCAGCCAGGTTGTCAGGAAGCCCTGCACCCAGAAGTTCGACGCCCCGCCGATCACGGCGGAGATGAACGCCAGGCTCAGCAGCGCACGCCAGATCTTGACCGGCTTCTGCTCGTCGACCGCGGAGGTCGCGACCTCCTTCGCATCGGCAACCGTCTCGTCGGTGTCGAGTGCCGGGTCGTCCGGCGACGAGGCCTTCTTGGGACGGTAGGGACCGTCCGCGCCGATCGCCCACCAGGCGATCACCCACACCAGGCCGATGATGCCGAGAACACCGAACGCCCAGCGCCAACCCCACACGGCGATGACCCAGGCCAGCAGCGGCGCCGCGAAGACAGGGCCCAGCGTGGAGCCGGCGGCGATCAGGTTCGACGGCAGCGCACGACGGGTGGGCGAGAACCAGGTGTGCGCGGAGGTGAGCGACATGGCGGTCGCGGGACCCTCGGCGCCGCCGAGGATGATCCGCGTCACCAGCAGGATGGCGGCGCCGCCGCCGAGCAGCATCGGGAATTGCAGCACCGCCCAGGTGACGCCCATCGCGAACAGGATCCACTTCACCGAGATCTTCGACGCAAGGAACCCGGTGACGACCGAGACGATCGCGTACAGGAAGAAGAAGGCACTGCCGATGAATCCGAATTCGGTTGCGGTCAATCCGAGTTCGGGCATCGCGTCGGCCGAGACCAAGCCGAGCACCGCTTTGTCGGCGAAGGCGATGATCTGGAACAGCACGAGCATGCCGGTGACGATCCAGGCCCGTCTCGACATGCGGCCGAAGTCGATTCGTCGATCGGGGGCGGTCGGCGACGACGGCGTCGTCACCGCGGGTTCTCTGAGGCTCATTGGATTTCCTTGGACTGGCGGGTGCGAAGACGCCGGGCTGTCGGGGGCTGGCAACGACGTTATGGCCACCCGTCCCTACGGGGATACGAGGGAAATCTTTACTGTCGCCGCGATGCGCGACAGGGCAGACTGGTCCCAGCACATGAAGGAGGAACGGTGAGCTCGGCCTACTGGAAACAGCCCATCAGTGAGCAGGCGACCGCGGTCCACGAGAAGGTGGTGTCGGCGGAAATTCTCGCGGAACAGGTCCGTGAGAAGATCCTCGGCACCGACACCGATCTGCGCGCGTGGGTCGAGCTGTCCCCGGCCGTCGTCGACGAGGCACGCCGGCAGGATGGGATACCGGGTCGCCGGCCCCTGCGAGGCGTCTCGCTCGGGGTCAAGGACCTCATCGACGTCGAGGGCCTCCCGACCCGTGCCGGTTCACCCGTCACGTCGTCGTCGCCGGCTGCGTCGGATGCGCCCTGTGTCAATCGTTTTCGCGATCTGGGCGCGGTGATCCAGGGCAAGACGGTCACGACCGAGTTCGGCTACTTCTCGCCCGGGCCGACGCGCAATCCGCACCACCCCGGGCACACGCCGGGTGGGTCGTCGAGCGGTTCGGCCGCCGCCGTCGGCGCGGGCGTCATCCCGGTGGCGTTGGGTACGCAGACCGCCGGCTCGTTGACCCGGCCGGCCGCCTACTGCGGCGCCGCGGGCATGGTTCTCGCGCACGGCTCGACGGATCTGTCCGGCGTCACCGGACTCTCGGAGTCGCTGGACTCGCTGGGCATCCTCACCCGCGACATCGCCGACCTGCAGTACGTGTACACCGCCTTCACCGGCCGCTCGCCGATCGTTCCCGGTCGCTCCACCGTCCGGACCGTGGTGGTGTGGGGCGGCAGCGACCTGCACCCGATCGACCCGGCGATGGCGGACCTGGTCGACCGGCTGCCGGACCTGCTCGAGCGAGCCGACGTCGAGACCCGCGCACTCGAATACGACGACCATGTCCGCACCCTGGCCGACGACCACGTGACCGTCATGTCCCATGAGGCGGCCGAGACCCTGGACGATGTCGTCCGGGACCATGCGGCCGCGCTCAGCCCCGCGCTGCTCGACCTCGTCGACGCCGGCCGCGCGGTCCGGCCCGCGGACCACGCGGCCGCCCTCATCCGCCGCGACCGCTCGCGGGATCTGCTGGCCGAGACGCTCGGCGATCACACGGTGATCGTCGGTCCCGCCGCACCCGGCCCCGCACCGAGCGGCCTCGACGCGACCGGGTCGCCGGTCCTGAGCCGACCGTGGCAGCTGCTCGGCTGCCCGGTCGTCGTCGTCCCGGGGGCGACCACGGACTCCGGGATGCCCCTCGGACTACAGGTGATCGGCTTGCCGGGGCGGGAGTCGGCCCTGTTCGAGGTCGCCGCGGTGCTCGAGAACGAGCTCCGGTCCCATCCGGTCGTCCCGGTCTGATCCGGTTGCGAGAGAGAAGATCTGCATGACAGTCAAACCCCGTCCCGAGACGCACCACCGGATGTTCCTCACGTGCTACGAGGACACCTTCAACTACGGCTGGCATCATGTCGACCTGTTCGTGCACGACGAGTACGGCCGGGAGGTCAACTGGGTGCACTGGACCGTCGAGGCCGACGGCCCGGAGGCGGCCGACGAGTCGGTCCGGCGCGAGGAACCCTGGCTCAACCGGACCTCGGAGTGGCGCCACCAGGTGAGTGCCGTCGGGATGAACTACTGGACGGCCGACGCGGCGTGGACGTGACCGCATCGGATGTGACCGCGACGGTCTACGTCGTCGACGACGACCCGGAACTCTGCGAATCGGTCGACTGGCTGCTCGGCAGCATCGGGATCTCGCCGCGGATCTGCCACAGCGCCGACGACTTCCTCGCGCAGTACTCCGGGGACACCCCCGCGTGCATCGTGCTCGACGTCCGCATGCCGACGATGAGCGGCCCGCGGCTGCAGGAGAAGCTCAACGAGTTCGCACCGCACGTCGCCATCATCTTCGTCTCCGCGCACGGCGACATCCGGATGTCGGTGTCCACCCTGCAGGCCGGCGCGATGGACTTCCTGGAGAAGCCCTACGACCCGCAGCGGCTGCTCGACGCCGTCCAGGCGGGGATGGAGAAGGCGGTCGAGCGCTTCCGCACCCACGCGCAGAAGCGGTGGGTGGAATCGAAGGTCGCGCTGTTGACCCCGCGGGAACGCGAGATCCTCGCGCTGGTCGTCGAAGGTCTGCCCAGCCAGAACATCGCCCGCCGCCTCGACATGAGCGTCAAGACGGTGGACGTGCACCGTGCCCGGATCAAGAGCAAGACCGACGCCGACAGCATCAGCACGCTGGTCCGGGACATCCTGCGGTTCGACGTCGAGGTGCCGACCAACCCCTAGGGCAACGGCGTAGGGGTGGCCGGCGCGCTCGGGTCAGTAATAATCGAGCACGATCTTCTCGCCGGTGGTCCGCGAGACGCAGACCGCCATCACCTCTCCGGACTCTCGCTCGGCCTTGGTCAGCACGTTGTCGCGGTGCTCGGGCTCACCGGAGAGGACCTGCATGATGCACGTACCGCAGATGCCCTCCTGACACGAGGTGTCGACGTCGCAGCCGTTCTCCTCGAGGACCTCGACGATGCTCCGGTCGGCCGGGACGTGATAGGTCTCGCCGTCGAGTTCGACGTCGAAGGACGTGTTCTCCGACGCATCCGGCTGATCGGTGGCGTGGAAGTTCTCGAAGTGGACCGCGTCGGCCGGGATGAACTGTTCCGCCAGTTCGCGGACCTTGGTCATGAACCCGTCCGGGCCGCAGACATAGACATGCGAGCCCTGCGGCGCCGATTCCAGCGCGGCGGTCAGGATCGGTCCGTGGGCCTCACGACCGACGCCGACATGCGCGTGCAGCTTGTCCGGGCAACGCTCCCGCAGCAGCGGCAGGAACGCCGCGTCATCGACCGTCCGGGCGAAGTAGTGCAATTCGAAGCTGATCCCGTGCACGTCCATGTAGCGCGCCATGCTGAGCATCGGGGTGATCCCGATGCCGGCCGCCACCAGGACGTGATGCGTTGCCGTGGAATCGATCCCGAGCAGGTTCCGTGGCTCGCTGATCTGCAGCCGGTCGCCGACGCGCAGTTCGTGCAGTGCGGCCGAACCACCTCGGGACTGATCCTCGCGCTTGACGGCCACGGCGAAGGACTCCCGCCCGTCGGGCCGGCTGCACAGCGAGTACTGGCGGGTGATGGCGGTCGGCCCGACGACATCGATGTGCGCTCCGGGCGTGTACTCCCCCATCGTCGAGCCGTCGGGCCTCGACAGGTAGAAGGTCTTGATGCTCGGGGTCTCCTGGACGATCGCGGAGACGATGACGTCGGTGAGGGCCATGGCGGTGCTCCTGGTGGTGGCGAATGGTTCTCGAGGTGCGATCAGCGGACGAAGAGCCCGCCGTTGACGTCCCAGCACGCACCCGTGACGAAGAAAGCGTTCTCGGCGGTCAACAGGCCGACCATGTCCCCGATGAACTCGGGGCTGCCCAGCTTGCCGACGGGGATGCCGGCGATCACGGCGTCGAGTTTCGCCGGCGGCACGGTCGCCTTCACGACGGGCAGGTCGTGGGGCCCGGGCGCGATCGCGTTGACCGTGACACCCTTGGCCGCAAGCTCTTTGGCGAAGATCTTGGTGACCGTCAGGATCGCACCCTTGGACGTGGCATAGTGCGCGCCGGTGGCGGTGCCGCCGTTCTGACCGGCCAGCGACGCCATGTTGACGATGCGTCCGTACCCCTCGTCGGCCATCGCGGCCCCGAAGACCTGACAGCCGAAGAAGATGCTGTTGACGTTCGTGTTCAGCACGCGGGTGAAGTCCGGCTCGTCGAGCGTCATGAGATCGGCCGCCTGGGTCAGTGCCGCGTTGTTCACGACGATCGTCGGTGTACCCCAGACGGATTGCACATGCGCCAGCGCGTCGACGAAACCCTGCCGGTGCGCGACGTCGAGGACGGCCGCCCGTGCGGTCGACCCGTCGGGCGAGAGTTCTTCGGCGATGCGCTGGGCCGGATCGAGGGCGATGTCGGTGAGCAGGACGCGATGACCGTCCCGGTGCAGCCGGCGGGCGATGTGCGAACCCATGCCGCCGGCGGCACCGGTGACGACCGCGATCCCCTTGTTCGTCGAAGTCATGTCCAGGTCCGTCCTCACACCAGGTAACCGGAGGCGCTGACCGCGTCCTCGCTGTCGATGAGACGGGCCACCTTCAGGCTGATCCGGTCGTCACCGTCGGAACCGAGGCTGATGGTGTGGGTGAGCTCGGCGCCGATCGTCGAGAAGGCGTCGCGCTTGAACGCGTTGAGGATCTGCGCAGACCGCAGGATGACGGTGTCGTCGCTGACGTCCGACACGGTGAACCGCGAGATGACCCGGACCGTGCGGGCAGCGGCGACCGCCGACGGTGCGTAACCCTGCATCATCCGTTCGACGCGCAGGCGCCGCATCCGCTGGTCGTCGTACACCATGTTCAGCGACGAGTCGAAATCGTCGGTGTCGGGATCGATCGGGATGACGTAGTGCGCGTCATCGGTGTAGAGGGCCTCCCACGCCGGGTAGTCCTTGGCGTCGAGGAGTTCGGCTTCCTTCCACACGAGCGCGATCGCGCGCAGGACGCGCGGGTCGTTGAAACTGTGCAATTCAGTCATCGCTCATCATCTTCTTCCACATGGCGTAGGACTCACGCATCCCCGTCTCGTCGGTGACATGCGATGTGGGCCAACCCTCTTCGGTCGTGTACTCGCGGTTCTCCCCGCGGTTGACCAGGATCGGCATGTTCGGGTTGCCACCGGCGCCGATCTGGACGCGATCCCATCCCTCGGCGTCGTCGGGGCTGCCGAAGCCGAAGGGGCCCTGGAAGTGCTCGTGGATCCGCAGGCGCTCGCGGTTGATGCTCTCCGGCCCGCCGTCCATGCCGATCGCCATGTGCCACACCTCGGTCACGTCCACGCTGATCGGGATGAGGACCCGGAAGAACGACGACGACATGGCGATGTTCGGGAACATGTTGAGGTTGAACCCGCAGCCGTGCATCGAGCGCATGTAGCGACGGATGCGTTCGGGACTCTCCCCCGCCTCGGCGAGTTCGTCGACGAGATGCTGGAACCGCGGCTGCACCTCCTCGGAACCGTCGTCGATGTCGAGGTCCGCGTGCGCGGCCGCCATGATCGCGACGCTGTGACCGTTGCCGAGCGCGTGCGTCTCGGCGGCCGGATCGTCCATGAACGACATCATGTTCGCGGTCTCGGCGTCGACAGAGGCCATCCACGACTTGTGCACCATCGGGAAGTGGTAACCGTCGGTGGTGTTCTCGAGCTGGATCTTCCAGTTGCCCTTGAACCGGAACTTGTGACTGCCGAGGACCTTGGTGGGGAATCCGTTGGACTGCTTCAGGAATCGCTCCATCCAGATCTTCGCATCACCCAGGTGGTCTTCGAGCGGTTCGATCTCGGTGTTGAACGTCGCGAAGATCATGCCGAGATAGCTCTCGGTGCGCAGCTTCTGCAGGGGGAAGTCGTTCTTCTCGACGACGCCCTCGTAACCGTCCGGGTACGGGATGCCGCGCAGTCGACCGTCGAGGGTGTACGACCAGTTGTGGTACGGGCAGGTGAAGCCGTTGGCCTTGCCGCTGCGCTGGTCGCACACCGTCGCCCCGCGATGCCGGCACCGGTTGAGCAGGGTGTTGAAGTTGCCCTTGCGATCCCGGGTCACGATGACCGGTTGATCCCCGACCTGGGTGGTCTTGAACGAGCCCGCCTCGGGGACCTCGCTCTCGTGCGCGACCCACACCCAGGTGCGGTAGAAGATCTTGCGCATCTCCTCGGCGAAGATCACGGGATCGGTGTACAGCTGACCGGCGACGCGGTCCTTCTCGGCGAGGTCCGCGAAGCCGCGGGTCGGCCGCTCGATGGTGGTCATCGATGTTCCTTCGTGTGTCGACCGCGCCGGGGCGCGGAGAGGGGCTGTCGGTGCGCGAGAGATCAGGAGGCGGTGCTCATGAGGGGACGTCGTCGCGGATGGTGAGGGCTCGTCCCATCCGCGCCTCGACCTTGAAGTACTTCCAGAGCGCATACTCACCGACCATGATGGTGCGCAACAGGTTGCAGGCCGCCCGGACGGTCGGCTGGTCGCGCACGTCGGCGAGGACGTAGAACGTCCACGGCCAGCCATCGGACGGGCCGACCATGTGGGCGTCGTCGTCGAAGGTCCCGATGA
Organism: Gordonia hongkongensis; assembly: GCF_023078355.1. Lineage (NCBI taxonomy): Bacteria > Bacillati > Actinomycetota > Actinomycetes > Mycobacteriales > Gordoniaceae > Gordonia > Gordonia hongkongensis. The sequence goes on along the minus strand of NZ_CP095552.1, from coordinate 1,944,841 downwards.
TCTCGACGCCGTCGAGGTTCTTCAGACTCGTGAGGAACTCCATCGTGGCCTCCCACACCGGACCGATGTCGGCCTTGGGCAGGTCGAAGAAGTTCTGGTTGTTCCCGACACAGAACAGCGTGCGCAACGGTTCGTCGGACATGGGTGATGGTCTCCTCGCGGTCGTGACGTCTGGGCTGGATGACGGGTGGGTCAGGGAAAGCTGGGGATTCCGGCCTCGAGGCCGAGAAGCAGAGCACCGGCGGCCTCGTAGGTGTTGGTCTGCAACATCGCGTGCTGCGCGGGCACCAACGCGTCCTGCAGGAACCGCTGCAGCGGATGGGTCTCGTAGATGGCCCCGGTGCCGGCGAGGTCGAACACCTGCAGCACGACGCTGCGCCCGACGTGTGCGGCGTGGGTGGCACTCAACCGCAACAGGGCCTGATCGTCGGTCGAGATGTGCTGTCCCGCGACGGCCTTGGCCCACACCCGGTCGGTGCTGTCGTAGAAGAACGCACGCGCCGAACGCAATTCGGCCTCGGCGACCGCCAGGCCGCTCTTGTACGCCGGCCGGTTGCCCTTGCTGGCACCCCCGGTGATCGAGGTCCGCGCCGCACCGACCTCGATCGCGTAGTCGAGCGCGCCCCGGGCCGCGCCGAGGGTCACCACCGCCAGCACCTGCGCGGCGTAGGCCAGCGCCGGGTACCGGGTCAGCGGTTCGTCGATCTGCGGTGCGCCGCCCCGCACGAAGGTCATCTCCTCGGGCACGAACACGCGGTCGGCGCGGATGGCATGGGAACCGGTCGCCTTCATCCCGGCGACATCCCAGTTGTCGACGATCTCCACCTCGGCCGGATCGACCAGCGCCGTCAGCGGTTTGCCGCCGGTCTCGGGTCCGCCGGCCAGACCGATCCCGAGGAGGTCGGCGCCGCGACATCCGCTGGCGAACTGCCAGACCCCCGAGCACAGGTAGCCGCCGTCGACCCGCTGCGCCTCCTGCATGGGGAACAGCCCGCCCGCGTAGGCGACATCGGGACCGTGCGCGTAGATCTTCTGCTGGGTCTCGGCCGGCAGCGCGGCGAAGTACACCAGCGACGATCCGAAACTGGACACCCACCCGGTGGCGGGGTCGACGGCGGAGATGCGTTCGACCAGCGACATGAAATCCGACGGTGCCATCGGCTCGCCTCCGAACGCCGCCGGCGTCGAGGCCCGGTACATGCCGGCACGCTTCAGCAACGCGATGAAGTCGGCGGGCACGTAGCGCTGCGAGTTGAACTCGTCCCGACGATCCCGGAGCACGTCGAGCGCGTGGTCGAACGCGGCGTCGCGCGCCGCCCCCGCCGGTTCCGCACACACCCGTTCGGTCAGGCTCTCCGCGGTCATCATTGTCTCCGTTCGGAATCGAATCTCGATCTCGAGTCCGACACTATGGACGCGGGACCCGACGCGGTATCGGGATTTCCCGCGCCGCGGGTAAGCAATTCCTTACTTGCGTGTCCTCACCTGCATGGCATCGTGGCGGGGGCGAAGATCAGAACTCGGCGAAGGTGAGGTGATGGCGATGTTCCCCGCGCGTCGGGACTTCGAGCAGATGATCCTGCACACCGGCACCGGCATCCTCATCCACGAGGCGAGTTCGAAGAACATCCTGTGGGCCAACCCGGCCGCCTGCCGCATCTTCGGGTTCACCCTGGAGGAACTCAAGCCCCTCAAGGCACACCACATGAGCGCCCAGGAGCGTCAGTACCGCCGCGAGGTCGGCGTGGCGTGGCTCCAGTCCGCGGTGGTGCACGGGTCGAGCCGCAAGCAGTGGAAGTACCGCGCCAAGGACGGCACCGAGTTCCTCACCGATGCCCGCGCGACCCTGGTGCGTTGCGAGGACGGGCCGGTCGTGATGGTCGAGTTCCGCAACATCTCCGACGAGGTCGAGTTGCAGGAAGAGCTGACCTGGGTGTCGGAGTCGTTGCAGCGCATCATGACCCACACGTCGGCCGGGATCGTCGTGCTCGACGACGAGAACTGCATCGACGACATCTCCCCACTGGCCGCCAAGCTGTTCGGCCGCACCCCCGCGGAGCTGTCGGGCGTCCATCTGGAAGACCTCGGCCGGTGTGAGCCCCGGCTGACCAGTGACCCTGTCATCGAACGGCTGACGGACGGAGCGGGCTCGGTCGAGATCCAACAGGAGATCATCAAGGACGACGGCAGCACCGTGTGGCTGGCCGGCGAACTCGAGATCGTCGCCCACGACGGCATCTCCTCGCGGGTCCTGACCGTGCGCGACGTGACCGACCGCGTCGAATGGGAACGCCGCAACGCCTACCAGGAGGCCAACCTCCAATATCTGAGCCGTTACCACGCGATGGGTGACATGGCGATGATCCTCGCCCACGAGCTCGGTCAACCGCTCGCGGCGTCGACCAACTACCTGAGCGGGCTCAAGGCCCGCGTCTCCGCCGACACCGTCGACGCCCGCAGCCTCGCCTACGGCATCGACCAGATCGAGAAGCAACTCCACCGCGCCGCCGACATCGTGGCCTCCGTCCGCCGCTACGTACGACGCATCGAGAGCACCTCGACGCTCATGGATCTCAACGAGACCGTCGAGGAGAGCCTGTACTTCGTGCGACTACGCGCGGCCGAGCAGGGCGTACGCGTGTACGCCGAGATCCCCGACCGCGACCTGCCGATCCAGGGCGAGAACGTGCTCATCGGACAGGTCATCATCAACCTGTGCGTCAACGCACTCGACGAGATCGTCCGTCCGACAACCGAGGTGAAGGAACTGACGATCCAGACCGGCGAGTCCGACGGACTGGCCTCGGTGTGGATCCGTGACCAGGGACGCGGCATGACGGGCGCGCCCACCGATCGCCTCGCCTCCGGCGCGTTCTCGTCCAAGCAGGACGGTTCCGGAATCGGGCTCATCATCTCCGAGCACATCGTCGAGCGCCACGGCGGGACGATCCGGTACCTGCCGAACGAACCGTCGGGCACCACCGTCCAGGTGACTCTCCCCCTCGCGACGATCGCCGAGGACGGCGCCGGCCACTCCCCGGCTCCCGCGTCGCCGTTTCCGTCCCGCTGATTGAATCCAATCAGCGGGACGGAAACGAGGCCGCGCGAATTAGCCCCGGCTAGGCGTTCGCGTTGGCGAACGAGTCCAGGCTGCTCGTGGCGTCGATGTACTCGGTCACCCACCGCTCGATCACCGCAGAGGTCTTCTCGACCTTGCGGAACTGCCCGACCACCTGCCCGACCGGGTTGAAGGCGACGTCGATGCTCTCGTCGGGGTACTTGTGCGTCGCGGCCACCGCCATCCCGGAGACCATGTACTGCAACGGCATCCCCAGCGGATCGGGATTCTTCGGATCCTCCCAGGCCTCGGTCCAGTCGTTGCGCAGCATGCGGCACGGCTTGCCGGTGAACGATCGGCTCCGTACGGTGTCCCGGCTGGAGGCGTCGATGTAGGTCTGCTGCTGGACCGGGGTGTTCTCGGCCTCCTCGACCATCAGCCACTGCGATCCGGTCCACGCGCCCTGCGCCCCGAGGGCCAGCGCCGCCGCGATCTGCTCACCGCTGCCGATGCCACCGGCGGCCAGAACCGGAACCGGCGCAACCTCTTTGACGACCTGCGGCCAGAGCACGATGGAGCCGACCTCGCCGCAGTGACCGCCGCCCTCGCCGCCCTGGGCGATGATGATGTCGACACCCGCATCGGCGTGCTTGCGGGCCTGCTTCGGCGATCCGCACAGCGCGGCGACCTTGCGGCCGGCGGACTGGATCTTCTCGATCATGTCGGCGGGTGGCGTCCCGAGGGCGTTCGCGATCAGGGTGACCTTGGGGTGCTGGAGCGCGATCTCGACCTGCGGCGTGGCAGTGGCCTCGGTCCAACCGAGAAGCTGCAGGGAGTTGTCACTGTCCTCGTTGAGCGGCACGCCGTGGTCACGCAGGAGCTTGCGTCCGAAGTCGAGGGTCTCCGCCGGCACCATCGACTGCAACATCTTGGTGAGTTCCTCGCCCGACATGTTCGAGTCCATGCCCTCGTACTTGTTCGGGATGACGATGTCGACGCCGTAGGGACGGTCGCCGATGTGCTCGTCGATCCAGTTGAGCTCGATCTCGAGCTCCTCGGGGGTGAAGCCAACCGCGCCGAGCACTCCGAAACCGCCCGCCTTGCTCACCGCGACCACCACGTCCCGGCAGTGGGTGAACGCGAAGATCGGGAACTCGATACCGAGCTCGTCGCAGATCGGGGTGTGCATGGAGGACTCCTCGCCCGTCGGAAGAACAACCAGAATTAGAACGTGTTCTACTCTGAGTACCAGGCGAGGCGGTCACGGACAAGCGATCGGGGAGAACTCGGGTCCCGGCGCCGGGAGCGAAGCGAGCGGGCCGAATCTACCCGGTCACTGCCGGTAGGGCTGCCTCGCCGTCTCCGGGCTGCCGTAGGTGATGGCGCGCTCCCGCCGAGTGTCGGTGAGCAGCGTTGCGCCCCACGTCATGACGGTCCCCATCCGGTTGCGGACACCCGCCAGGAAGGCGATGTGGATGACGCCCCAGGCCACCCAGCCGAGGAACCCCGACAGCTGGAGCGGGCCGGACTGGACGATCGCGTGGCGGCGGGCGATGTAGGCCGCGGTACCCAGATCGCGGTATCTGAACGGACTTCTTTCCTGTTGCCCTGCAACGGTTTCCGCGATCACCGCCCCGGCGTGCCGGCCGCCCTGCATCGCCACCTCGGCGACCCCGGGCAGGTCTCGGTAGGAACTCATGTCGCCGCAGACGAAGATGTCGGGATGGCCCGGGACCGAGAGATCGTCCTCGACCGGTATCCGCCCGCCGTGGTCCTGTTCGACACCCAGCGACCGTGCGAGTGTGGTGGCGAAGGGGACGGCCTCGACGCCCGTCGTCCACAGCGTCGTGCGCGCCGGGTAGACGTTCTTGGTCCCGTCGGCCTTGCGGGTCGTCTCGACGTGGTCCTCTCCGACCCCGGTGACGTGCACGCCGAGGTGGGTCTCGACGCCGAGGTTGTCGAGCGTGCGCTGGGCGCTGGCCGAGAGCCGCGTCGAGAACGACGGCAGCACGCGGTCGCCGCCGTGGAGCAGCAGCACCCGCGCCTGCGCCGGATCGATCGCGTCGAACTCGCGCTCGAGCGCCAGGGTCGCGACCTCCCGGATCTGTCCGGCGAGCTCGACGCCGGTCGGGCCGCCGCCCGCCACCGCGAAGGTGAGCCAGGACCGCTGCTCCTCCGGGTCGGTGATCGTCTCGGCCATCTCGAACGCGGCCATGATCTTGCGGCGGATCGACAGCGCGTCATCGAGCGTCTTCATCCCGGGCGCGAACTCCGCGAACGTCTCGTTGCCGCGGTAGGCGGTGCGCATGCCGGCGCCGACCACGAGGTAGTCGTAGCCGAGACGGAACGACGACCCGTCGATGCGGTCGACCGTCAGCTCGTGACCCTCGACGTCGATGGCCGACGCCTCGCCGAGGACGACGTCGAGGTTCTTGTGCCGACGGGTCAGATGCCGAACCGGGCTGGAGATCGCGCCCTCGGACAACAGACCGGTGGCGCACTGGTACAGCAGCGGCTGGAACAGATGGCTGGTCCCGCGGTCGACGATGGTGACGTCGACCGGCTCGTTCTTGAGCCTGCGGGCGCAGTGCATACCCGCGAATCCGGCACCGATCACAACAACTCTGGGTCTCGAGGGGGCCATTCGACCGATTGTTCCAGACATTTCGCGGTTCTCGGCGGGTGTTTACCGCCTCTACGGACGGGTATGCCTCGCGACGTGGAAGCCAAAGTCTCCTTGACCGTGAACGGTGCCGAACACGACGTCGTCGTGGACACGCGAACAACACTGCTCGACGGTCTGCGTGACCGGCTGGGCATCTTCTCGCCCAAGAAGGGATGCGATCACGGCCAGTGCGGTTCGTGCACCGTTCTGGTCGACGGCAGGCGCATCGTCAGTTGCCTGTCCTTCGCCGTCTCCTACGAAGGCAGCGACATCGTCACCGCCGAGGGCCTGGGCGACGGTGACGAGCTACACGACATGCAGCAGGCGTTCATCGACGAGGACGCCTTCCAGTGCGGCTACTGCACCCCCGGCCAGTTGTGCTCGGCCATCGGGATGCTCGACGAGGCGAAACAGGGGTATCCCAGCCACGTCACCGAGGACCTCGACCCGTCGTCGAGCGGCGACGCGAGTCCGCTGGCCGACGACGAGATCCGGGAACGGATGAGCGGCAACCTCTGCCGATGCGCGGCGTACCCGAACATCCTCGCGGCGATCCGACAGGCGGCCGATCGATGATCCCGTTCACCTACGAGCGTGCGACCGACGTCCCCGCCGCCGTGGACTTCCTGCGGGATCACGACGGCGCGAAGCTGATCGCCGGCGGCACCAACCTGGTCGACCACATGAAGCTGGGCGTCGCCGACCCGCCGGCGCTGCTCGACATCTCCCGCCTGCCGCTCGACGACATCACCGAACGCCCCGACGGCTCGCTCCGGCTCGGCGCCACCGCCCGCAACGCCGACACCGCCGCCCATCCCCTCGTCCGGCGCCGCTACCCCGTCCTGGCCCGCGCCCTGCTCTCGGGCGCCTCGCCGCAGTTGCGCAACCTCGCGACCAATGCGGGAAACCTGTTGCAGCGCACCAGATGCGTCTACTTCCAGGACGTCACGACCCCGTGCAACAAGCGGACGCCGGGCTCGGGCTGCTCGGCCGTCGGCGGATACACGCGGTATCACGCCATCCTGGGTGCATCCGAGACCTGCGTCGCGACCCACCCCTCCGACATGGCGGTGGCCCTCACCGCCCTCGACGCGCGCATCGTCGTGCAAGGCCCCGACGGCGAGCGCGTGGTGGACATCGGTGACTTCTACCGGCTCCCGGGTGAGCATCCCGAGCGCGACACGATTCTCGAGCCGCACGATGTCATCGTGGCCATCGACGTGCCACCGCCCCTGCCGGACTCGTCGTCGACCTACCGCAAGGTGCGCGACCGTGCGTCGTACGCCTTCGCGCTCGTGTCCGTCGGGGCCGAGGTGAGCATGGACGGTGACGCCATCGGCGCAACGCGGATCGCGTTCGGCGGTGTCGCGCACAAGCCCTGGCGGGCCGCGCGGGCCGAAGAGGTGCTGCGTGGTCAGCGACCGTCGACCGAATTGTTCGCCGCGGCAGCCGATGCCGAACTCGGCGAGGCCCGTGCACTCGAGGGCAACGAGTTCAAGGTGCCCCTCGCCCGCCGCACCCTGATCGCCACCCTGCGGGAGCTGAGCACTCGATGACCGCGATCGGTACCTCCCACGCCCGCATCGACGGCGCCGACAAGGTGCGCGGCACTGCGCCGTATGCCTACGAGCACCTCACCGAGGCCGCGTACCTGTGGCCGATCACCGCGACCATCGCGCGCGGACGCATCACCGGATTCGACACGGCCGCAGCCGAATCGACGCCCGGTGTGCTGTACGTACTCACACCCGAGAATGCACCGGAACTGGCCGACACCTCCAGCGGCGACCTCACGATCCTGCAGTCGCCCGAAATCGCCTACCGCGGGCAGCTGATCGGCGCCGTCGTCGCGGAGAGTCCCGAGACGGCACGCGAAGCCGCCTCGGCGGTGACCGTCACCTACGACGAGGACGCCCACGACACCGAGTTCCGCGTCGATCACCCCGACAGCTACCGGCCCGAACAGGTCAACGGCGGGTTCGAGCCCACCTCACAGGACGGCGACCCCGATCGAATCCTGGACGAAGCGGCCAGTACCACCGGCGGGGACACGGTCACGGTCGACCAGTGGTACTCCACCCCGGAGGAGCACAACAACCCGATGGAGCCGCACACCGTGGTGGCCACCTGGGATGCGGATGCCGCTGTCCTCACGCTCTACGACTCGACCCAGTCGACCCAGGGCGTGGTGTCCTCGCTGGCGCCGGTGCTGGGTCTCGAACCCGAGCAGATGAGGGTGATGGCGCCGCACGTCGGCGGTGGATTCGGGTCGAAGGGCTCGCCGCACTCGCACGACGTGCTCGCGGCCATGGCGGCCATGCGCCTGCCCGGTCGTCCGGTGAAGTTCGCGGTGACCCGGCAGCACATGTTCGTCTACGTCGGACACCGCGCGCCCACCCGATCCCGTCTGCGGCTGGCCGCCGATCGGGACGGCCACATCACCGCGATGGTGCACGAGGCATTCACCCACAGCGCACACGCCGGGGAGTTCGCCGAGCAGGCCGCGGTCACCTCACGATCGATGTACTCGGCCGACCATCGGCGGACCGATCACCACGTCGTCCCCCTCGATGTCCCGGTCCCGTTCTGGATGCGTGCGCCCGGCGAGGCTCCGGGGATGTTCGCCGGCGAGGTCGCCATGGACGAACTTGCACATGCCCTCGACCTCGATCCGATCGAGTTGCGTGTGCGCAACGAACCGCCCGAGGACCCCGAGACGGGCAACCCGTGGTCGTCGCGGCGGCTGCTCGACTGTCTCCGCGAGGGGGCCGGACGATTCGGCTGGGAGCGGCGTGTGGCGGAGCCGGCGGCCCGCCGGAACGGTCGGCAGCTGGTCGGCCTGGGGGTCGCGTCGTCGACCTATCCCCACATGGTGCAGCCGGGCAACGCGGCGTCGATCACCCATCGCGACGGCCGGTACACGGTCCGGATCGCCGCCACCGACATCGGCACCGGTGCGTGGACGACCCTGAAGATCATCGCCGCCGACGCGCTCGACGTACCCACCGACGTCGTCGACATCGAGATCGGCGACAGCGCGCTGCCCAGCGCGACCGTCGCCGGCGGTTCGTCGGGCACCTCGTCCTGGGGATCGGCCATCGTCACCGCCGCGCATCAGTTCCGTGCACGTTTCGGCGACGATCCGCCTCCGGACGCCGAACTCAGCGCGGAGGCGGCGGACAACCCCGATCTCGAGAAGTTCACCGTGGCCTCGTTCGGCGCGCACTTCGTCGAGGTCGGCGTCGACATCGACACCGGGGAGATCCGCATCCCGCGCATGCTCGGGGTGTTCTCCATCGGCCGCGCCATCAACCCGCGCACCGTCCGTTCGCAACTCATCGGCGGCATGACCTTCGGTATCTCGATGGCGTTGCATGAGGAGAGCGTCCGCGATCACCGGTTCGGACACGTGGTCACGCAGGATCTCGCCGAGTACCACATTCCCGTGCACGCCGACATCGCCGACGTCGACGCGATCTGCCTCGACGACCGCGACGAGCACGCCACCCCGATGGGTTCGCGCGGTGCGGGCGAGATCGGGATCGTCGGCAGTGCCGCCGCGGTGGTCAACGCGATCTACAACGCCACCGGGGTACGGGTCCGGGACCTGCCGGCGCACCTCGACGATCTGCTCGGCGGACTGCCTTACCAGTAGTCGCTGCCCTGCGGTGCGGAGTCAGGCCGCGCCCGGATAGCTCGACCACCCCGGTACCGGCTGCTGGGCCGGCCACGGCTCGGTGTCGGCCATCGGCAGCCACTGCGGCATACCGTCCGGAGTCATTGCGGCGCACGCCTTCTGATCCGGGGTCGGCGTCGCATACAGGGCCGCGAAGTCGTAGCGGGAGGTGTACCAGCCGCCGAACACGTCGGCGCCGGGGGTCCGCTCGCCCCCGCGTGGTGCGGCCGCGGGATCGGTTCCCACGCGGCGGATGTCGATCTCAACCGGCCGCGGGGTGTCGTATCCGACGGTCCACTCGCCGTTCTGCTGCACCGACCGATACCCGTGACGGCACATCACGATTCGCGCCCAGCCGTTGTCGTCGACGCGGCGCAACCCCTGATAGAAGGCGGTGCCGACCTCGCGGCCCGAGGTCGACTGGATCGGGGGGTACGCCGTCACCATCTGGTCGATGTTCGACGGCGCGGCGTCGGCGAAACCGGGGTAGCCCCACCGCGCCGACCGTCCGGCGTTGGCGAGTTCGAAGGACTCGGTGAAGGCTCGGACGAAGGTGCCCTCGGCGGACTATGGATCGAGGACACCGGTCGCGGTCCAGCGAAAGGTGGTGTCGAATCCGGGCGGCAGATGCGCGTCCTGCGCGGCGCGGGCCGGCGGTGTCCGCTCCGGTCCGTCGGGCCCGGTGGCGCATGCCGCGAGGCCGGCTCCCACGACGAGCGCGGCGAGAATCGCGGTGAGGCGTCGACGACGATCGTGCGCCACGGTGATCACCCGCTTCGACGAGAGTGCGGTCCGTTACCCGGCTATGTCTGCACCCTAGACATGGACGCTTGTCCCACGTGGGATCACCGTGCACCGGAACGGCGACGAGAAGGTCTCGAAATGGGCACGCTGATCCCCGGTCAGGGCCGCTCGTCGATGTCCACGCCGGGCGCCAGATCCCCGCACTCGACGCGGGTCACCGCCCGGGACCGGAGATACACCTGAGCACCCACGTCACCATCGACCACACGCAGAGCCGGTCCGAAATGGTCGGCACCGATGTACACCGGGTGCCCCGGACTGCCGTCGAAGACCGCTCGCGCGAGAAGTGCGCGGTCACCCGATGCCGCGCCCAGGACGCGGGCTACGACGTCGGCGCCCGTGGCCGGGGTGTCGACCACGTGCACCGTCAGCCCCGCCGCGTCCGGTCGTGCCATCGCCCACCGCAGGGCCGCCGCCACCGTGGCGCCGACGCCGTCGGCCCAGTCCTCGACGATCAGCGTCTCGGCACCGGCCGGTGGTTCGACGACCGCGGCGCCCATGGCGACCGTCACCTCGGAGCAACCGCCGTCGCGCAACGCCGCGACCGCCCGCTCGAGCCACTGGCCGTCGTGCGCGAGGATCTTCGGCATCCCGTACCTGGTCCCGGCTCCGGCGGCGAGTACCACACCGAGCACCCGTCCCGCGGGGACGTCCGGGGGCGCTGTCCCGGTGACGTCGTCCATCGCCCCATCTTCCACGCGCCGTCTGCGCCCACGCCTCCTAGGCTGGTCATCATGCGGCTCAACGAGATGGACGACGACGAAGCCCGTGCAGCGCTGCGCAGCTGTTGCGCATCGACGGCCTGGGTCGAGCGCATGATGCTCGCGCGGCCCTTCGGCGATGTACCCGCTGTGCTCGATGCCGCCGATCGAGCACTGGCCGAGATCAGCGAGGACGACCTCGACGAGGCGCTCGCCGGGCATCCGCGGATCGGCGACCGGCCCGACAACGCCTCGTCGGCGCGCGAACAGTCCGGGGTGGCGGGCTCGTCGGCCTCGGTGCTCGCCGAGCTGAGAGACGCCAATGTCGCCTACGAGGCACGGTTCGGGCACGTCTACCTGGTCTTCGCGAACGGGCGGCCCGCCGACGAGCTGCTCGCCATCCTCCGGACGCGGATGACCAACGACGCCTCCACCGAACGCCGGGTACTGCGTGCGGAACTGGCGAAGATCAACCGCGCCCGCCTGCTCCGTATGCTGTCGACCGAGCACGCCGCCGACGAAGGGATTTCGAGATGACCGGTCTGTCCACGCACGTCCTCGACGCGGTGTCGGGTTCACCCGCCGTCGGCCTCGAGGTGTCCCTGCAGGATGCGTCGGGGACCGAATTGTCCAGCGGCAGCACTGATTCGGACGGTCGCATCACCGCAGTGAACACCGAGGCGCTCGTCCCCGGGATCTACCATCTCGTCTTCGACACCGGTAACTGGTTCGCCGACAACGACATCAAGGGTTTCTATCCCGAGATCGACGTCTGTTTCGAGATCGACGATCCCGGGCGACATCACCACGTACCGATCCTGTTGAGCCCCTTCGCCTACTCGACGTACCGGGGTAGCTGAACCGGCGGCGGGGCGAGGCGCCCCGCCGCCGATCTGCTCAGCGGATCTCGATCAGCAGATCCCCCGGGGCGACCTGGGTGACCTGTCCGATGGCGAGTCGGGTCACGGTGCCCGCGACCGGGGCGGTGATCGCCGCCTCCATCTTCATCGCCTCGATGGTGCCGATCGTCGCGCCGGCGGCGACCTCGTCGCCGACGTCGACCGACAGCGACACGACGCCCGCGAACGGGGCACCGATGTGGTGCGGGTTGGAGCGGTCCGCCTTCTCCGCCGACGCGACAGCCGAGTCGACGGAGTGGTCGCGCACGGCGATCGGACGCAGCTGACCGTTCAGGACGCACATGACGGTTCGCATGCCCTGCTCGTCCGGTTCGCTGACCGCCTCCAGCCCGATGAGCAGATCGACACCGGGTTCGAGTTCGACGCGGTGTTCCTCGCCGTAGCGCAGTCCGTAGAAGAACTGGTTGGCCGAGAGCCTCGACGTGTCACCGTAGGCCTCGTAGTGCTCCTCGAATTCCTTTGCCGGACCGGGGAAGAGCAGGTGGTTGAGCCGGACCTGACGGTCACGACCCGGCTTGTCGAGGATGGCCTCGTCGTCGGCGGACAGTGGGGTGACCTCGGGGGCCGGCGCGCGGCCCTGCAGCGCGAGGGTGCGCAGCGGTTCGGGCCAGCCACCGGGTGGGTCGCCCAGCTCGCCGCGCAGGAAGCCGATCACCGAGTCCGGGATGTCGTAGGACGCCGGGTCGGCCGCGAAGTCCGAGGCGGTGATGCCGCGGCCGACCAGCGCGAGCGCGAGGTCGCCGACGACCTTCGACGACGGGGTCACCTTGACCAGTCGGCCGAGCATCGAATCAGCGGCGGCGTACGCCTGCTCGACGGCCTCGAACCGGTTGCCCAGACCGAGGGAGATGGCCTGCTGCCGCAGGTTCGACAGCTGCCCGCCCGGGATCTCGTGTGAGTAGACCCGCCCGGTCGGCGCCGGGAGACCGGATTCGAACGGCGAGTACACCTTTCGCAGCGCCTCCCAGTACGGCTCGAGGTCACACACCCGCGCGAGGTCGATGCCGCTGTCCCGCTCGGTGTGGGCGGTCGCGGCGACGATCGCCGACAGCGGCGGCTGGCTCGTGGTACCCGCCAGCGCGGCACTGGCGCCGTCGACCGCGTCGGCCCCCGCCTGCCACGCGGCCATGTAGGTCGCCAGCTGTCCGCCCGGGGTGTCGTGGGTGTGCACGTGGATCGGCAGATCGAACTCACGCCGCAGCGCCGACACCAGGGTGGTCGCCGCGGGAGCGCGCAGCAGACCCGCCATGTCCTTGATCGCCAGGACGTGCGCGCCCGCCTCCACGATCTGTTCGGCCAGCCGCAGGTAGTAGTCGAGCGTGTAGAGGTCCTCGCCCGGGTCGGACAGATCGCCGGTGTAGCTCATCGCCACCTCGGCCACCGCCGTACCGGTCTCGCGGACCGCGTCGATCGCGGGTCGCATCGCGTCGATGTTGTTGAGCGCGTCGAAGATCCGGAAGATGTCGATGCCGACGTCGGTCGCCTCGGACACGAACGCGGTCGTCACCTTGGTGGGATACGGCGTGTAACCGACCGTGTTGGCGCCGCGCAACAGCATCTGCAGACAGATGTTGGGGATCGCCTCCCGCAACTGCGCCAGCCGATCCCACGGGTCTTCCTTCAGGAAGCGAAGCGCCACATCGTAGGTCGCCCCGCCCCAGCACTCGACGGACAGCAGTTCGGGGGTCAGCGCGGCCACGTACGGCGCCACGTTGAGCAGCCCGTTGGTGCGCACGCGAGTCGCGAGCAGCGATTGGTGCGCATCGCGGAACGTCGTGTCGGTGATGCCCAGCCGCGGGTTCTCGCGCAGGTCGCGCGCGAACCCCTCGGGTCCGAGCTCCAGCAGACGCTGCCGCGAGCCGTTCGGCGGCGAGGCGAGCACCGACCGCTCGACGGTGGGCAGCTTGTCGCGCGGGTACACCGTGGTGGGCCGCTCACCGTGCGGCTTGTTCACGGTGACGTCGGCCAGGTACGACAGGATCTTGGTACCGCGGTCGGCTGACGAACGCGAGGTCAGCAGACCGGGACGCTCGTCGATGAACGAGGTCGTGACGCGCCCGGCGCGGAAATCCGGATCGTCGAGCACCGCCTGCAGGAACGGGATGTTGGTCGCGACGCCACGGATTCGAAACTCGGCCACGGCGCGGCGCGCACGCCGCACCGCGGTCGGGAAATCCCGTCCGCGACAAGTCAGTTTGACGAGCATCGAGTCGAAGTGGCCACTCACCTCGGCGCCGAGGTTCGCACCGCCGTCGAGCCGGACGCCGGCACCGCCGGGGCTACGGTAGGCGGTGATGCGCCCGACATCGGGCCGGAAGCCGTTGGCGGGGTCCTCGGTGGTGATCCGGCACTGCAGCGCGGCACCGCGGATGCGGATCGTGTCCTGGGTCAGTCCGAGATCCGCCAGCGACTCCCCCGATGCGATGCGCAGCTGCGCGCTGACGAGGTCGACGTCGGTGATCTCCTCGGTCACCGTGTGCTCGACCTGGATACGCGGGTTCATCTCGATGAACACGTGGCGACCCTGTTCGTCGAGCAGGAACTCCACCGTGCCCGCGCACGAGTAGCCGATCGATCGCGCGAAAGCCACTGCGTCCGAGCAGATCTGCTCGCGCAACTCGTCGGAGAGGTTCGGTGCGGGCGCGAGCTCGATCACCTTCTGGTGGCGGCGCTGCAGGCTGCAGTCGCGCTCGTAGAGGTGGATGACGTTGCCGTAGGTGTCGGCGAGGATCTGCACCTCGATGTGCCGCGGGTTGACCACGGCCTGCTCCAGGAACACCGTCGCGTCGCCGAACGCGGCCTCGGCCTCACGCGACGCGGCCGCGATGGCCTCGGCGAGGTCGGCACGCTCGTCGACGCGGCGCATCCCCCGCCCGCCGCCACCCGCGACCGCCTTGACGAAGACCGGGAACTGCATGTCCTCCGCCGCGGCGAGCAACTCGTCGAGATCCGACGACGGCTCCGAGCTCGCGAGCACGGGGATCCCCGCCGCCTTCGCCGCGGCCACCGCGGTCGCCTTGTTGCCGGTCATCTCCAGGATGTCGGCGCTCGGGCCCACGAAGGTGATGCCCGCCTCCGCGCACGCGGCGGCGAGACCCTGGTTCTCCGACAGGAATCCGTAACCGGGGTAGATCGCATCGGCGCCACACCGGACCGCCGCGCCGACGACCTCGTCGACCGACAGGTAGGCCCGCACCGGATGTCCCGGCACCCCGATCTGGTAGGACTCGTCGGCCTTCAGCCGGTGCACGGAGTTGCGATCCTCGTACGGGAAGATCGCGACCGTGCGCGCACCCAGTTCGTAGGCGGCGCGGAATGCGCGGATGGCGATCTCGCCGCGGTTGGCGACCAGAACCTTGTCGAACATCGTGGTGTTCTCTTTCTCTCACGCCTGCGCCGGTCCGGCGCGTGCTCAGCGACTCGCACAATCGCGGTGGAGATCGCGCGAACAAACTCCCGACGGGCACGGATCGACGCGAATGTCCCGACGACGCCGACCCGTTTCCACGGGCAGTTCACGTCGTGATCCTACTCACCGAGACCGGCCGTTCGGCCACCCCCTCACACCGCCTTCGACCCCCTCTGAAACCGTGCCCCCCGACGCCGTCCACCGCGTCGGAAAGGCGGCGGCACGGCACTGTGACGCCTCGGGAGAGGTGATCGAAAACAATTGCCGCGCAATGTACGTGGCACTCATTGCCGCAGTGTTGAGAAATACTCTCCAGCAGGATTCGACAATGAGAGATCCGCAGCGCCGGGAATTCGCGAATGCCGATCGATCGCTCCGTCGGAATGCCGACCGATCGCTCTGTCTCGGGCTCGCTTTGTCGGCCGACGGCGCACGGGATTAGCGTCGTCGGAACCACTCCGATCCGACCGGAAGGCGTTGCCGTGGGCTTCACCCGTTACGTCGCCTTGGACGACTCGTTCACCGAGGGAGTCGGCGATCCGGACCCGGCCCGACCCAACGGGGTACGCGGGTGGGCCGACCGTGTCGCCGAACAACTCGCCGCCGCGGCGTCCGCCGAGGGCGGGGCGGGCTTCGGCTATGCGAACCTGGCCATCCGCGGCCGGTTGCTCGACGAGGTGCTCGTCCAGCAGATCGGCCCGGCGATCGCCCTGGAGCCCGACCTGGTCACCATCTACGCCGGCGGCAACGATCTCATGCGCCCGTCCCTCGACCTCGACGCGATGATCGCGCGGTACGACGCGGCCCTGCGCGACCTGACCGCGACGGGCGCCACCGTCGTCGTCTTCACCGCCTACGACACCGGATGGGCTCCGGTGTTCCGGATGCTGCGTGGACGGGTCGCCATCTACAACGAGCTCGTCCGGGCGGTCGCCGAGAAGCACGGTGCACTGATCTGCGACTTCTGGCGGATGGCCGGTTATGACGACTACCGCATGTGGGACGCCGATCGCCTGCACATGTCGCCGCTCGGTCACGCACAGATGGCCGGCCGGGTCCTCGACCTGCTCGGCGTCGACCACCACATCACGCCCGAGACGATGGCCGCCGCCGCGGTCGCCACCCGGCGGGAGCAGCGGCGTCAGAACGCGGAGTGGGCGCGGACCTTTCTCGGCCCCTGGGTGGTGCGCCGCATCCGCGGCGTCTCGTCGGGCGACGGACTCACCCCGCGCTGGCCCCGTCCCGTCGGCCTGGCAGACCTCGCGTAGCCCGGACGCCGAGGCTCCCCTCCGGGTGCGAACGTCTGCACCCGCGGCCTGCCAGATATCCTGGTCGTTCGGAGGTGTGCACAATCGATGAGCGGAACCAGCGGGATGACGGCGTGACCAGCCGCACCGACGCCGACGGAACGACGGACAGCACTCCGGACCTCCCGCCCCCCGATCCCACCGCCGAGAAGCCCCACCCGCGGCTCGCGGTGGCCGTGCTCTGCCTCGCCGGCATCGTCGTCGCGTTGATGCAGACGATCATCGTGCCGCTCATCCCTCAGCTCCCCGCGCTGCTGCACGCCGATGCCTCCGACACCACGTGGGCGATCACGATCACGCTGCTGCTCGGCGCGGTCGCCACCCCCATCGGCGGGCGGATCGGCGACATGTACGGCAAACGCCTCGCCATCCTGGTCAGTCTCGGCTTCGTCGCAGCGGGTTCCGTGGCCTGCGCGGTCGCGACGTCGCTCCCGCTGTTCATCATCGGCCGCGGTCTCCAGGGGCTGGGTTTCGGCATCGTCGCGCTCGGCATCAGCGTCATGCGCGACATCGTCCCGCCCCGCCACCTCGGCTCGTCGGTGGGAACGATGAGCGCCTCACTCGGCATCGGCGGTGCGCTCGGGCTCCCCGTCGCCGCCCTCATCGCCCAACACGTGAGCTGGCACGCCCTGTTCTGGTCGTGTGCGGGTGCCGCGACGCTGGCCGGTGTCGGCGTGGCCCTCACGGTCCGCTCCACCGCCAAGCCCTCCGGCGGCCGGTTCGACGCGCTCGGCGCCCTCGGTCTGACGGTGCTCCTCGTCTGTCTGCTGCTGCCGTTGTCCAAGGGCGCCGAGTGGGGATGGTCCGCTCCGCTGACGCTCGGCCTGTTCGCCGGCTTCCTCGTGTCGCTGGGCGTGTGGGTCCTCGTCGAACTCCGTCGCGACAGTCCGTTGATCGATCTCCGCATCCTGGGCAAGCGCCCGCTGCTGCTGACGAATCTGGCCTCGATCGCGACCGGTTTCGCCTTCTACGCGATGCAACTCATCCCGATCCAGTTGCTGATGGCCCCGACGAACAGCCCGGACGGCTTCGGGTACGACATGGTGCACGCGAGTCTCATCCTCGCGCCCAGCGGTCTGGTCATGTTCGTGTTCTCACACATCAGCGGTCGCATCAACGCCGTCTTCGGCGCCCGCATCTCCCTCGCCCTGGGCGCGGTCATCATCGGCATCGGCTACGTGATCTTCATCGTCGGCATCGCCGGCCCGTGGGACCTCACCTGGATCCACATGATGGTCATCGCCTGCTGCATCGGCGCCGGCCTCGGCATCGCCTACTCCGCGATGCCGGCGCTCATCATGCAATCGGTCAGCGTCGAGCAGACCGGCGAGTCCAACGGCGTCAACGCCCTCATGCGGATCATCGGCACCTCGACGGCCGCCGCCGCGGTCGGCATGCTGCTGACGTGGTCGATGATCTCGGTTCCCGTCGCCGACGGCACCGCGATCGAGGTGCCGACCGCCGAGGGCTACCTGTGGGCGTCGGCCATCGCCCTCGTCATGAGTGCGATCGCCGCCGTGGTCGCCTTCGCGATTCCCGCGCACGGCCGCAGCGCCGAGACCCCGGTCTGACGACCCGGTCACCTGTGGGCCGGGTCGCCGGCCCACGAGATGCGGACCGCACCGGATGCACGTAGCGTGACGCCGTGCTTCTCTCGACGTCGATCTCCGCGATCCGCTCCGACGGGCGCATCGGCCTCGTACGGTGGGAGCCACCCACCGCCGCATCCCGCCTCCTCGACAAGGCACGCTGATGGACCTCACCGCCGTCTCCCACTACCGGTTCGCGCGCACGCGGGATGAGGCGTTCCCCGCCCCCGGCGAACAGATCGTCGCCGGGGGCACCTGGGTGTTCTCCGAGCCGCAGCCGGCGACCACGGGACTAGTCGACCTGAGCGAGATGGGTTGGGCACCTGTCGAAGACCTGCCGGGAGGTGGTCTCCGGATCGCGGCCACCTGCTCGATCGCCGAACTCGTCGCACTCCCCCCGCGCCCCGGCTTCGTGGCCCACCCGATGTTCGCGCAGTGCGCGAACGCACTGCTGGCGTCGTTCAAGATCTGGAACATGGCGACCGTCGGCGGCAACATCTGCCGGTCGTACGCGGCAGCGTCGATGGTCTCGCTGGCGGTCGGGCTCGACGCGACCGCCCACGTGTGGAGTCCCGATGGCACCGACCGCGATCTACCCGTCGCCGAGCTGGTCATCGGCAACGGCATCAACCTCCTGGCACCGGGAGAAGTCCTGCGCGCCATCGACTTCCCCGCCCACGCGTTACGCGCCCGCACCTCCGTGCGCAAGATCGCCCTCGCCGAGCTCGGTCGCTCGGGGGCCGTGGTGACCGGCCGGGTCGACGACGACGGCGCCGCCACCTTCGGGATCACCGCGGCCACCGAATGGCCGACCGTTCTGCGCTACACCGGGTTACCGACCCGCGACGCGCTGCACGACGACATCGTCTCGGCAAGTGGCTATTACACCGACGCGCTGGGTTCGGCCGACTGGCGCCGCGGCGTCTCGGCGGTGCTGGGCGAGGAGGTCCGCACGGAGTTGTCGTCGGCGACGAACGGAATCAAGGACATGGGATTCGGAGCCGGCGCATGAGATTCGAGGTCAACGGAGAGTCGCTCGACGCCGAACCCGCTGCGGGACAGTGCCTTCGGATGCTTCTTCGCGAACACGCGCACTACGAGGTCAAGAAGGGCTGCGACGCCGGCGACTGCGGGGCGTGCTCGGTGCTCGTCGACGGACAACCCGTGCACTCCTGCATCTATCCCGCTCACCGCGCCGCCGGGAAGTCGGTGACGACGGTGGCCGGGCTCGGCACCCCAGACGACCTGCACCCCGTCCAGCAGTCCTTCGTCGACAACTTCGGGTTCCAGTGCGGTTTCTGCACCGCGGGAATGATCGTGACCGCCTCCACCGTCACCGCCGAGCATCTCTCCGACCTGCCGCGGCGGATGAAGGGAAACCTGTGCCGCTGCACCGGTTACCGCTCCATCCGGGACGCGATCACCGCGGCCGCCACGGGCACCGCGTCCCCCGCTGTGCCCGCGGAGCCCGCGCAACGGCCACTCGTGGGCGAATCGGTCGCTCCGCTCGCCGCCCGGCGCGTGGTGACCGGAACCGAGCCGTACACCTTCGACGTCCCCACGCCCGGGATGTTGCACATCCACGTACTCGGTTCGCCGCACGCGCACGCACGGATCACCGCCATCGACACCACCGACGCCGCCGCGCTACCCGGCGTCGAGCTGATCCTCACCCACGAAAACGTCTCCACTACGCGGTTTTCCACGGGACGCCACGAGAGCCGCCTCGAGGATCCCGACGACACACTCGTCTTCGACCCGGTGGTGCGATTCGTCGGTCAGCGGGTCGCCGCGGTGGTCGCGTCGTCCCCAGCGGTCGCCGACCAGGCCCTGGCGCTCATCGACGTCACCTACGAAGTGCTCCCCGCGGTCTTCGACCCGGAAGCGGCCAGAAGCCCCGGAGCCCCACTGCTGCACCCCGATCGCACTCCCGCCGACCGGGTCGCCGAGGCCCATCGCAACGTCATCGCCACCTTTCACGAGGGGTTCGGCGGTGACGTCGACGCCGCACTCGCCGCATCGTCGGCGACGGTGCACGGCACCTGGTCCAGTGGGCGGGTCTCCCACGCCCAGTTGGAGACCCACGGGTCGATCGGGTGGTTCGACGAACACGGGCGCCTCGTCATCCGGACCAGCACCCAGGTCCCGTTCCTGGTCCGCAACGAGCTCGCGCTCCTCTTCGATCTGCCGCCGGAGCGTATCCGGGTCTTCAGCGCCCGGGTGGGCGGTGGGTTCGGCGGCAAGCAGGAGATGCTGACCGAGGACCTCGTCGCCCTGGCCGTACTCCGCACGGGCAGACCCTGCGCCTACGAGATGACGCGCACAGACGAGCTGACCCGGACCACGTACCGGCATCCGATGCGGGTCACCGTCGACGTCGGCGCCGACGAGGACGGCAGGCTGACGGGCCTGCGGGTGAACCTGTTGTCGGACACCGGCGCCTACGGCAACCACGCGATCGGCGTGATGTTCCACGCCTGCGCCGAATCGGTGTCGGTGTACAACTGCCCGGTGAAGCGGCTCGACGCCGAGGTCGTCTACACCAACAACCCGCCCTCGGGCGCGTTCCGCGGTTACGGCCTCGGCCAGGTGGTCTTCGCCGTGGAGAGCGCGATGGACGAACTCGCGATCGAACTCGGCATCGACCCGTTCGAGTTCCGACGCCGCAACGCCGTCGCCGACGGCGATCCCCTCCTCATCGCACGCGCCGATCCCGAGGTCGACCTGGTCTACGGCAGTTACGGACTCGACCAGTGTCTCGATCTGGCCGAGCGTGCATTGCACGCCGGCAACGGGGTCGAGGCACCGTCGGGAGATCGCTGGCACGTCGGCGAGGGCATGGCCATCGCCGCGATCGCCACCATGGCCCCGCGCGGGCACTTCGCCGACGTCACCGTCGCGGTCGACGCCGCCGGCACGTACCACGTGGGCGTGGGCACCGCCGAGTTCGGCAACGGCACGACCACGGTCCACGCCCAGATCGTCGCCACCGCGCTGTCGACCGGACTGGACCGGGTCTCGCTGTGGCACGGCGACACCGACGCCGTCGTGCACGACACCGGGGCGTTCGCCTCGGCGGGCACGACCGTGGCCGGGAAGGCGCTGCACTCAGCATGTCTCGCGTTGCGTGACACCCTTGTCGACGCCGCGGCGCGGCTCACCGGAACGGACCCGGCACAGGTCGGCCTCGGCGTGGAGGGCGCGCTCGTCGACGGCCGGATCGTCGGGTTCGCCGATCTCATCGGCGCTGTCGACCCGTCGAACCGGGTCGAGCACCCCGCGGGACCGCGCGCCGTCGCCGCGGGCGCCGAACGCGGGGAGATGCGGTCCATCGCGTTCAACGTGCAGGCCTTCCGCGTCGCGGTCGACACCGAGACCGGCACCGTTCGCATCCTGCAATCGGTGCACGCGGCCGACGCGGGCACCGTGATGAACCCCGAGCAATGTCGCGGCCAGGTGGAAGGTGGTGTCGCGCAAGGCATCGGCACCGCGCTCTACGAGGAGATCATGATCGACGAGGCCGGACGGCCGATCACGAACGTCTTCCGGGTGTACCGCGTCCCGCAGATGGCCGACATCCCCGTCACGGAGGTCTACTTCGCCGAGACCAGCGACGAACTCGGCCCGTTCGGCGCCAAATCGATGAGCGAGTCACCGTACAACCCGGTCGCGCCGGCGCTCGCGAACGCCATCCGTCGCGCACTCGGGAGCCGGCCCGTCGAGACGCCGATGTCACGCGACCGCATCTGGCGACTCGCTCGGCAAGAGACCTGACCCTTTTTCGTTAGCAATGCGCATCGGTTTGCGCGGCAACGGCATCGAGTTCCGGCACATGGTCACAATTCTGGGCCCGCTCTCGCCGAAACGGTTGCGGGGCGGCATGACTCGTAGGACACTCCCCCTGTACGGGTAGTCCACAGTCAAGGTTGTCCAGAGAAGGGCGTCGTCATGACTCACACCGCACCCACCCACGAGAACAACCGTCCATCCACCTCACAGAACATCGCCGCGGGGACCTCCATCGGCGCCGCGATCATCCTCATCGTCCTCGGTGTCATCCAACTCTTCCAGGGCATCGCCGCGGTCGCCGAAGACGAGGTCTTCGTCCGCGGCGTCGAGTACGTCTACAAGCTCGACTTCACCACGTGGGGCTGGATTCACATCGCCCTCGGGGTCGTGATGGCCGGCGTCGGCGTCGCACTCGTCACCGGCGCGACCTGGGCGCGGTTCACCGCGATCGTGATCGCCGGCCTGTCGATCATCGCCAACTTCCTGTGGTTGCCCTACTACCCCTGGTGGTCGATCCTGATCATCGCTCTCGACATCGTGGTCATCTGGGCCGTCTCGACCTGGCAGCCGAAGGCCGAATACCGCTAGATCCCGACCCACGCTCCACCGTCGAGGCGCCCCTCGGCGGTGGAGCGCGTTCTGTCAGCACCGGAACCCCAGACGATCAGCGGCCGGAAGGGCGGCGTCGTGATGACCACGGACACCAACGGACAGAGCGCGGAGCCGAGCGTCGGCATCACCGACTCCGAGCGCGCCGAACTCGAACGACTACGAGCCGAGGTCGCGCGCCTGCGCGACGCGACCGGCACCGGGCCGGCCACCAAGACCCCCGACCCGACCCGGCGGAACCGGTGGCGCTGGTTCGCCGTCGCGGTCCTGTGCATCCTCGTCGCCGTACTCGCCATCACCTCGGTGACATCGCGGTTCGTCCGCGGCGAGATCCTCGACACCGACCGCTACGTCAGCACCGTCGCTCCGCTCGCCTCGGATCCCGCAGTGCAAGCCGAGATCTCGAACACGATCACCGATGAGATCTTCAGTCGCATCGACGTCGAGGGACTCACCGCGGCGGCGCTGACGACCCTGACCGACGCGGTTCCGGCCACCGAGAACGCACCACGCGTCGACCGGGCGGTCGAGGGTCTCGCTCCCGTCCTGGCCGGCCAGGCCCGCGGCTTCGTGCAACAGACCGTGTCGTCGTTCGTCGCCAGCGATCAGTTCGAATCCCTGTGGCTGCAGGCGAATCGGGCCGCACACACCGCCCTTGTCGCGGTCGTGACCGGTGACGTCGGACCGTCGTCGGTGACCGTGGACGACTCCGGCACCGTCAGCATCTCGCTCGGCACCGTGATCGACAACGTCAAGGCACGCCTCCTCGACCGCGGCTTCACCTTCGCCGAGAAGATCCCCGCCGTCGACAAGCAGTTCGTCCTGTTCCGCTCACCCGAATTGGTCCGCGCCCAGCGTGCCGTCTCGGCACTCGACACCGCCGCCGACGTCCTGCCCTGGCTGATGATCGCGCTCGCCTTCGCCGCTGTGGCCGTCGCACCCCGCAGTCGGCGTCTGCGGGCCCTCTCGCTCGCCGGACTGTCACTCGTCCTCGCCATGCTCGTCCTCGCCATCGCGTTGCTGATCGGCCGAGCGCTCTATCTCGACGCGATGCCGCCCGACATCCTCGCCCCGGATGCCGCGGCCGCCACCATCGACACAGTGCTCGATCCGCTGCGGTTGGCGCTGCGTGCCGTGGCGGTCCTCGGGCTCGTGGTCGCCGTCGGGGCCTACCTGCTGGGCGGGTCCGCCTCGGCCACGGCCGTCCGGCGCGGATTCGGCCACGGACTCGACTCGGTGCAGCGGATACGACGCTCGCGGCCGCCGAATGCCTTCGAGGAAAGCCTGTTCCGCGCGCGAATCGCGTTGCGCAGCGCGATCATCGGCATCGCGGCGCTGCTGCTCGTCTTCTGGAGCTATCCGACCGGTCTGGTGGTCCTCCTCATCGCCGTCTTCGGACTCCTCGCCCTCCTGATCCTCGAACTCGTGATCAGGCCGGCGAAGGACTGGGCCGCCCAGGACCGGAGCGAGGAGTCGGATCCGCCGGATCAGCAGACGCCCGATGAGGCGACGCCGGCCATCGAGACGGTATGAGTCAGGCGTCGGTCGCCGCCGAGGTCGCGCCGCCCACGACACGCAGATGGTGGGCGCGCGCGGCCATGGCGCTGGCCGTCGCCGCGATCCTGCTCCCGGTGGCCGCAGCCGGCCTCCTCCGCCTGCTGGGCCTCCTGGCGATCTGTGGTGTCTGTGCCGTCGTCGTCGTCGCCGCGGTGTACTGGTTCCTCATCAGCCGTGGTGTCCTCCGCATCGTCTCGGCTGCTCTCGCGGTCCTGCCGGTGGCGGTTCTCGTGGTGTTCCTCCTTCGCGAGCGACAGCTCTGGGTCGTGATCGCCGCCGCGCTGCTGGCGGCCGCCGCGGTCGGATGCGGTCGGCGCGCGCTGCGGCCGTCCCGCATCGACTCCCTGATGCCCGAACACCCGGCGCCGGACGTCCACCGCCCGTTCATCATCATGAACCCGCGTTCGGGTGGCGGGAAGGTCGTCCGATTCGATCTGCAGCGCAAGGCCGAATCCCTCGGCGCCGAGGTCGTATTGCTGGACGGGCCGGTGGAGATCGACGTGGAGCAATTGGCACGGGACGCGGTGGCGCGCGGGGCCGACCTGCTGGGTGTCGCGGGAGGTGACGGCACCCAGGCCCTCGTCGCCGGAGTCGCGGCCGAGGCGGGCGTACCCTTCCTGGTCATCAGTGCCGGCACCCGAAACCATTTCGCGCTCGATCTCGGGCTCGACCGTCAGGACCCCGCCCGGTGTCTCGACGCGCTGCGCGACGGCGTCGAGTTCCATGTCGACCTCTGTCACATCAACGGTCGGCCGTTCGTCAACAACGCGTCGTTCGGCATCTACGCCGAGGTGGTCCAGAGTCCGCAGTATCGAGATGACAAGACACGCACGGTGTTACGCATGCTTCCCGACCTCCTGGGCAGAGGGACGAGGTCGGGTCTGCGGGCCGTCGTCGGCAGCGAGACCATCGCCGATCCCCAGGCCGTCCTCGTCAGCAACGGCCCCTATGCCACCAACGACGTGGCCGGGCTCGGTCGCCGCACCCGCATCGACGAGGGACGGCTCGGGGTCGTCACCGTCTCGGTGTCCGACACCCGGCAGGCCGTCGGCCTCCTGCGGCGCACCCACGACCGCGGACTCGTCCAGCGCATCGCCACCGAGGTGACCGTCGACGCCGACGCCGAGGTCATCCCGGTCGGGGTCGACGGTGAATCGTTGCAGCTCACGACGCCGGTGCGGTGCACCATCACGCCCGGGGCGCTCCGCGTACGGGTCCCCCGGCACCGGCCCGAGACCCGGGTCGCGCCACCACAACTGGACTGGCTGCAGTTGTGGTACCTGGCGTGGAACCCACACCGGGCCTCGTAGCCGCCCGTTCGGTCAGCGAAGAGCTCGCCGGGGTGCCACCGCTTCCACGGCCGAGATCGCGGACACCGCCGGACTCCGGCGACGTCGCACCCACTTCTCCGCCTCCACCACGACGGGGATGATCAGCGACCATCCGATGCAGGCGAGCCACTGGCCGCCGGTCAGCGAGGTCGTCTGCAGCAGGTCTTGCAGAAATCCGAGCTCCACCGCGAGCACGGTGACGATGATCGGGATCGACAGGATCTTCACGGCGTTGACGATCGGCGGTGTGAGGCCCGACTCCGGATCGCGCCGCATCACCAACCCGGCGAACACCGAACCCAGGGACAGCACCACGAAGCCCATGGTCATCGGGACGTTCGGTTCGGTCGGGCTCATCGGACCGGGCGCCACCATCATCGCGACGAAGGTCACCGCGAACTGCAGGACCCCGTAGGCGAACCACTGCACGAACGACGCGCGATTCGTGATCGGCTGTTTCGGGTCCCGTGGTGGTTTGGCCATCAGATCCGGTGCCGGCGGGTCCTGCATGATCACGATCACCGGGAACAGGGTGATGAAAAAGTGCTGGAAGACCACCATCAGCGGCGCCAGCGCGACGCCCTCGTTGATGTCGAAGATGCTCGCGACCAGGAACAGGAGCACCAGTGAGAACAGCTTGGACATCTGGTAGCGGATGTAGGCGACGATCTTGTCGTAGACGCTGCGCCCCAACCGGATCGCGGTGATCAACGTCCCGAAGTTGTCGTCGGTGAGGATCAGCTTGCCGGCCTGCTTGGTGACCTCGCTGCCCGAGCCCATCGCCACCCCGATGTCGGCCTTCTTCAGCGCGGCCGCGTCGTTGACCGCGTCGCCGGTCATCGCGACGACCGCGCCCTGGCGCTGCATCACGTCGGCGAGCCGGAGTTTGTCCGACGGCGTGACACGCCCGAACACATGCAACCGCGGAAGCGCCTCGGCGAGTTCCTCGTCGGACATCGCGGCGAGTTCGGTACCGCTGATGGCCCCGGGACCGAGTCCCAGCTGCGCACCGATCGCCGACGCGGTTCCCGTGTGGTCCCCCGTGATCATCCGCACATCGATCCCCGCGGCGTGCGCCGTGCGGACGGCGTCGACGGCCTCGGCACGCAACGGGTCGATGATCCCGACCATCCCGACGAAGACGAGATCGTCCACGAACGCCATCGGGTCGGCGGTCACCTCGTCCTCCCGGCCGTCGAGCACGCGCGCGGCGAAGGCCAGCACACGTAGGCCCTCGGCCGACATCTGCTCGTTGGCCGCCTCGATCTCGGCCCGGACCTCCGCCAGCTCCACCCTCTCCCGTCCGGGGCGGAACGCCCAGCGGCAGCGGTTCAGCACGACATCCGGACCGCCCTTGACCATCTCGACGAAACGGACGGTGCCGTCCACCGGCAGCCGGTGGAACGTCGCCATGAACTTGTAGGCCGAGTCGAATGGAACCTCGGCGAGACGGGGATAGGTCTGGCGGGTGAGCGGCGCGTCGACCCCCATCTTGGCTGCCAGCACGATCAGCGCCGCCTCGGTCGGATCGCCGATGACGGCGCCGGCGTCCGACACGGTGGCGTCGCTGTCGAGGCACAGTCCGTACGCGAGCATGGTGAAGTCGGGAACCGGCTCGCCCGCCGCCTGGGTGATGCTCCCGGTCTTGCCGTAGCCCTCACCGTCGACGGCGAACCACTGACCGTGGAAGTACAACGAGCGCACCATCATCTGGTTCATGGTGAGCGTCCCGGTCTTGTCCGAGTTGATCAGACTCGTCGCGCCGAGCGTCTCCACGTCGGTGAGGTTCTTGACGACCGCCTTCGCATCCGCGAGCTGCCGGGCCCCGAAGGCCAGCATCGCCTGGACGAAAGTGGGCAGACCGGAGGGTATCGCCGAGATGCCCATCGAGATACCGAGCAGCATCACCGTCGCCAGGTCTTGTCCGCGCACCAGCCCGATCACCACGATGATCGCCACGGCGGTCCAGGCGATCACGCCCAGGATCTTGGTGAGTGAATCCAGCTCGCGCTGCAGGGTGACCGCTGTGGAGCGATCGCCGACAGCATCGACGCGATCTGTCCCATCTGCGTCCGCATCCCGGTCTCGGTGACGACCATCGTCGCCGTGCCGCGGGTGACCGAGGTGTTCTGGAAGAGCATGTTGCTGCGGTCACCCAGGGCCAGCTCGACATCGGTGAGCGCGGCGGGGTCCTTCGGGATCGGCGCGCTCTCGCCGGTCAGCGCGGCCTCCTGCGTCTCCAGCGTGGCGGCCCGCACCAGACGTCCGTCGGCCGGCACCAAGTCGCCGGCTTCGAGCTGCACGATGTCCCCGGGAACGAGTTGCGCCGCGGGAACTTCCACCAGGACTCCACCCCGGACCACGCGGGCCTGCGGAACCTGAATCCGCGCCAGGGCGTCCACGCTGGCCCGGGCCTTCAGCTCCTGCCGAGTGCCCAGCACCAGGTTGAGCACCACCAGGGCGGCGACCACCAGCGCGGTCGAGACCTCCGCGATCACCAGGCTGACGATCACCACGGCGATCAGCATCAGGTTCATCGGATCCTTGAGCTGCAGCAGCACCAGTGCAGCCACCGACGGGGCCGGTTCCGCGGCGATCACGTTGTCGCCGAACCGCGTCCGTCGGTCGTCGATCTCGGCCGACGACAGTCCACCGGTGCTGTCGGACTCGAGCGCCGACACGACGGATTCGACGTCCTGGACGTGCCAGGCCGGTGCGGGGGCGTCGTCCTCCCGACGTTCCGGTGACGACGGCGGGCGTGCGATGGCCATGCAACTCTCCTGCCTCGGGCTCGGGCGGTGTCGTGACTACTCGACTGCGGTTCGGTTTCGGGTCGTCAATACGGGGTCGGGATCCAGTGCAGGGCCTGCTCGGGTGGCCGATAGTCCTTGGCCTTCTGCCGCTTCGGCAGTTCGATCCGGGGACGTTCGAGCGGCGTGTAGGGAACCTGACCGAGAAGGTGCTCGATCACATTCAACCGACCCCGTTTCTTGTCGTCGGTGGAGACGACATACCAGGGCGCCCAGCCCGTGTCGGTGAACCGGAACATCTCGTCTCGGGCCCGCGAATAGTCGTACCAGCGGCTGTAGGACGCGAGGTCCATGTCGGAGAGCTTCCAGATCTTCCGCGGATCGTCGATCCGGCTCTGCAGGCGAAGGGTCTGCTGTTCCTCGCTGATCTCGAGCCAGTACTTGAGCAGGATGATCCCCGACTCGACCATCGACCGTTCCACCGTGGGCACCTGTTCCAGGAACTGGTGTGCCTGCTTCTCCGTGCAGAATCCGAGCACTCGTTCGATGCCGGCCCGGTTGTACCAACTGCGGTCGAAGATGACGACCTCGCCGGCCGCGGGCAGATGCGGGATGTACCGCTGGAGGTACATCTGCGACTTCTCCCGTTCGGTGGGCGCGGGCAGCGCGACCACGCGGAAGACCCGCGGGCTCACCCTGGCCGTGATCGCCTTGATGACTCCGCCTTTGCCCGCCGTGTCCCGGCCCTCGAAGACGATGCAGACCTTCGCCCCGGTCGCACGGACCCATTCCTGCATGGCGACCAACTCGGCGTGCAGCGGTTCGAGATGCTTGCGGTACTTCTTGCCCGACATCGGGCCCGACGGGCCGTCGTGATCCGGGCCTCGGAGTTCACCCGAGGACGATGAGAAATCAGGCATGGCCGTACGCTCCCGTGGCTGGACCGAATGACTAACTGGTCATTCTGTGCCACGTCCGAGGCATCCGCGCGGTAACCGACGAAGAGGACGCGCAATTGTCGTGGCAGGTACGGGGCACACCGTCGCATGCTCGATCGTGACCAGTCGTTTCCCCGATGAGCCTGCAGCCGCAAAGGTTTTCCCGCAGAATGTCCCAATGGCTCGGGTTGAGGAGATGCTCGAAGTCGAACAGGTGATTCGACGCCTGATCGCACGGTTTCCGGTTATGGCTGTCGACGACATCGACGCACGTGTGCACGCCGTCTACGGACGATTCGCCGACTGCAAGGTCAGGATCTTCGTGCCGTTGTTGATCGAGAAAGCGGCTCGACGCGACATCGAGGACTTCCTGGCACAGCCGGACCACCTGACGCTCGTGTCGCCGACGCCCGGCACCACGCCGCAGACGGTCGAGGTCCGGGCCGACGAGGTCGCCTGAACCCGGCCCGATCGTGTCGGCATGGTCCGACACGATCGGGCCTGTTCGTCAGCCCCGCAGCAGCCCCTTGGCGACGTGGGTCACCTGGATCTCGTTGCTGCCGGCGTAGATCATCAGCGACTTGGCGTCGCGCGCAAGCTGCTCCACGCGATACTCGGCCATGTAGCCGTTGCCGCCGAACAACTGCACCGCCTCCATCGCGACGTCGGTGGCCGCCTTCGACGAGTAGAGCTTCATCGCCGACGCCTCGGACAAGCTCAGCGGCTTGCCCGCCTTGCCCCGCTCGAGGGCACTGAAGAGCATGTTCTGGACGTTGATGCGCGCGACCTCCATCTCGGCCAGCTTGAGCTGGATGAGCTGGAACTGTGCGATCTCCTGGCCCCACAGCTTGCGGTTCTTCGCGTAGTCGATCGAAAGCCGTTGCGCCTCGTTGATGATGCCCAGCGACAGGGCCGCGATCCCGACCCGCTCCGCGGTGAAACCGGCCTTGGCGCCTTCGGATCCGCGCGCGTCCGAACCGGTGTCCTCGGTCTCGCCGAGAAGGCGGTCCTTGCCGACGCGCACGTTGTCGAAAAACAGCTCGCCCGTCGGCGAACTCATCATGCCCATCTTCTTGAACGGCTTGCCCTGGGTCAGTCCCGGCATCCCCTTGTCGAGGACGAACGACAGGACCTTACGGTCCCGCATCGGGGTGCCGCTGCCGTCGTCGAGCTTGGCGAACACGACGATGGTGTCGGCGTAGGGGCCATTGGTGATGAAGGTCTTCTGCCCGTTGAGGATGTAGTCGTCACCATCGCGACGGACCGTCGTCTTCATACCGCCCAGCGCGTCCGATCCGGAGTCGGGTTCGGTGATCGCCCAGGCGCCGACCTTCTCCATCGTGACCAGTTCGGGCAGCCACCGCTTCTTCTGGGCGAGCGTGCCCTTGCCGCGGATGGTCGAGGCGGTCAGGCCCATGCTCACGCCCAAGGATGCGACGAGACCGAGACAGACCCCCGCCAGTTCGATGTTGACCATCATGAACATCGAGCCGCCCATACCGCCGCCGTCGCCCGAGGGCTTCTTCTTCTCCCCGTTGGCCTCGGCCTCGAGCTCCTTCTCGAGAGCGTCCTTGGCCATCGCGTCGACACCGAAGCTCGACAGCAGTTTGCGGGTGATGTCGTAGGGCGGCAGCGTGCCGGATTCGAGTTCGTCGAGATGTGGCCGGATCTCCTTGTCGATGAACGCCCGCAGGGCGTCCCGAACCATCAGATCTTCTTCGGACCACTCGAACATCGTCACACTCCCAGACCGGTGTCCGCGCAGGGGCGAACACGTTTCAGTTTTGTCGTCCCCAACTGTGTCAGGAGTCACTGCCGATGTCTAGGTACGTCGTCGCAGATCTGTTCCTACCGAACATCGGTGCAGGTGTAGAGGGTGGCCGGGCGCACCTCCCGCGCGAAGAACCCGTCCGCATCGGCGCACAGCAGGGCCTGCGCCACCGGCATCGCGACCACCACGTAGCCATCGCCGTGCTCGGCCTGCCCGGCACGCCAGGCATGGACTCGGTCGACGAACTGCGCGACACTCTCACCCCCGTGCGGGCGGGCCTCCGGGTCGGTGAACCACCCGCCGAGGTCGACGGGGTCGATCTCCTCCGGGGACAGGCCCGACCACGCACCGACATCGAGCGTCCGCAGCGCGTCGTCGACGATGAGGCCGCCTGTCGCGCCGAGTACCTCGGCGGTGGCGCGGGTCGCCGCCTCCGGGCCGCAGATGTCGATCGGGCGCGTGAGCGACGCGCTCAGAACGAGCACGTCGCGTCGACCCCGCTGATCGAGAACCGGGTCACCGCCGAATCGCACCGACCGGTTGGGGCCGGTGCGCCCGGCGGTGATGATCTGCATGCCGGGCAGTGATCGCCTCAGTTCGGCGCGGAGACCGCGCGAGCGCGGTCAGTCGCCCGCGACCGGGCCATCGCCCCCACGATCAGTGCGAACGAGACGGTGAGAACCGTCCACAGAATGACCTGGTTGGCGATCGCGTACACCCGGAAATCCCCGATCACGTCACCGGGGAAGCCCGGGAACACGACCTGTCCGGCGTCGTCGCGGACCGGGCCGGGGACCTCGCTGAACGACGGCAGGAAGGCGAGCACGATCGCGATGCCGGCCAGATAGGCGACCGTGGCGGCGACCGCCGAGACCAACCCACCGATGCGCGGACGCAACCACGACGCCAGGACCACCGCCGCGATGGCGAGGATCACCGACGACACGGTGATGGTGAGGAAGGCACCGGTTCGTTCGCCGATGGTGTCGTCGTCGCCGACGGCGGGTGGGTTCGCCGGGTAGGCGAAGAACGGGACGGCGAAGACGGCGACGAAACCGATGCCGCCGAGCACGCCGGCGACCGCACGGGGATCGGTGGCCGGGTGACGGCTGCCGACGTGGCTCCACAAGACCGTGAACGCCACCGCGAAGAACGCGCCCATGCACACTGCGAACACGACGTTGCCGATCCCCGCGCCGAGGTTCTCCTGCATCGCGCGGGTGAACAACTCTCCGCCCTCACCATGGGTGTGACCACCCGGTTCGGCGGCATGGGCCAGGGCCTCCTCGGCCGCCGAGCGGGCGCTCTCGTAGTCGATGGCCTTGCCCACGACGGGTTCGAGGTAGAACCGCGCGAACACGAACGAGACGATGCCGGCGATCAGACCTGCGAGCAGGCCGGCGCCGATGAACTTCTTCTCCATGTCGACTCAGTGGCAGGGGAAGCCGAGGAAATGGCGGGCGTCGTGCACGAACTCGTGCACGTGGGTGTCGGAGCCGAAGACCGACACGACCCCCTGGTCGTAACCGAGGAAGTAGTACGCCAGCCCGGCGAGCAGCACGGTCAGGCTGAGCCAGAGCGCCGCGCTCGCGACGGAGATGTTCGGTACGGGCAGGGCACGGGCCGGGGCGACCGGTGATGCCGCCTCGGTACGGGGAGCTGTCATGGTGGGTCCTTTCGCCGATCTCGCGTCGGAGAGTTCACGGGTGGTGCACGCCGGCACGGCATCCTGACTCACGCATGCCCCGTCACGTCGACCGTGTCGATCTGGGCTGCGTTCACAGTGGCGCGACCGTTCCGGACTCTCACCGGATTCCCCGTACAGGCGTGAGGAGACTGTATACCGCGTTCTGTCGTACGAGTGCGACATAGTGGAGAGATGCCCCGCCCCTCGGTGCTCGACCGCTTCACCGCCCCCACCCGGCGGTGGTTCTCGGGTGCGTTCACCGCGCCCACCGCTGCGCAGAAGGGCGCCTGGACCTCCATCGCCGACGGCGCGAACACCTTGGTCATCGCACCGACCGGGTCCGGGAAGACCCTGGCCGCGTTCCTCTGGGCTCTCGATCGGCTCGCCGCCGACGCCGGCAATCGTCCCGCGGGCACCAAGGTCGTCTACATCTCGCCGTTGAAGGCGCTGGCCGTCGACGTCGAGCGCAACCTGCGCGCACCGCTGACCGGCATCACCCGGGCGGCCCAGGAGCTGAACCTTCCGGAGCCCAACATCACCGTGGGCGTGCGGTCGGGCGACACCTCCGCCGCCGATCGGCGTGCGCTGGTCAAAACCCCACCCGACATCCTCATCACCACCCCCGAGTCGCTGTACCTGATGCTCACCTCGGCCGCGCGGGAGAGTCTCACCGGCGTGGAGGCGATCATCGTCGACGAGGTCCACGCGGTCGCCGCGACCAAACGAGGTACCCATCTCGCGCTGACCCTCGAGCGCCTCGACGAACTGCTGGACAAACCCGCCCAGCGGATCGGCCTCTCGGCGACGGTCCGCCCGCCCGAGGTGGTCGCGGGGTTCCTGTCCGGCGCCGCGCCGTGCCAGGTGGTCAAACCCAAGGCCGACAAGACATTCGACCTGCGCGTCGACGTCCCCGTCGAGGACATGGCCAACATCCCGCCGCCGGTGTCCGATGCCGACCCCGCGGCGCTGGACGACGCGTTCTCGCCGACTGCCGGCTCGTTGTGGCCGTACGTCGAGGCCTCGATCGTCGACCAGATCGAGGCGAACCGCGCCACGATCGTCTTCGCCAACTCCCGACGCCTCGCCGAGAAGCTCACCGCTCGGCTCAACGAGATCCACGCCGAGCGCCACGGCGAGCCTGCCGAACCGACCGGCAATCCGTCGGTCGCGGGCGGCGCCCCGGCGTTCGTGATGGGCAGCGGCGCGAGCTCCGGCGCCGAGCCGGTTCTCGCCCGCGCCCATCACGGCTCGGTCAGCAAGGAGCAGCGCGCCCAGATCGAGGACGACCTGAAGGCCGGCCGCCTCTCGTGTGTGGTGGCCACCAGCTCACTCGAACTCGGCATCGACATGGGTGCGGTCGATCTCGTCATCCAGGTGGAGTCCCCGCCGTCGGTGGCGAGTGGACTGCAGCGGATCGGCCGCGCCGGGCACCAGGTCGGCGAGATCAGCCAGGGCATCCTCTACCCCAAGCACCGCACCGATCTGCTGCACTGCACGGTGACGGTGGGCCGGATGCTCGACGGCGCGATCGAGGAGATCAAGGTCCCGCAGAATCCGCTCGACATCCTCGCCCAGCAGACCATCGCGGCGGCCGCGGTCGACGACCTCGAGGTCGATCACTGGTACGAGGTCGTCCGGCGCGCGGCGCCCTACCGCGAACTGGGCCGGGGCGTCTTCGACGCGACCCTCGACCTGATCGCGGGCCGCTTCCCGTCCGACGAGTTCGCCGAACTGCGCCCCCGGGTGAACTGGGACCGCGACGCCGGAGTCATCACCGGCCGGCGCGGCGCCCAGCGGCTCGCCGTCACCTCGGGCGGTTCCATACCCGACCGCGGACTCTTCGGCGTGTTCATGGTCGGCGAGAAGGCCACTCGCGTAGGCGAACTCGACGAGGAGATGGTCTATGAGTCCCGAGTCGGCGATGTGTTCGCGCTGGGCGCCACCAGTTGGCGGATCGAGGACATCACCCACGACCGCGTACTCGTCTCCCCCGCGTTCGGTCAACCGGGCCGGTTGCCGTTCTGGATCGGTGACGCGATCGGACGCCCCGCCGAACTGGGCGCCGCGATCGGTGCCTTCACCCAGTCGGTCGCCGATCCCGGGAAGCTCGACGACCAGGCAGACCGGCTCGGGCTCACCGAGAACGCCCGCAGCAACCTCGCGACACTCATCGCCGAGCAGCGCGAGGCGACCGGACACCTGCCCACCGATCGCACGCTGGTCGTCGAGAGGTTCCGCGACGAACTCGGCGACTGGCGGGTGATCCTGCACTCCCCCTACGGCTTACGTGTACACGCCCCCTGGGCCAGTGCCATCTCGCAGCGCCTGCTGGAGACCCTCGGCATCGAGGGCGCCACCACCGCCTCCGACGACGGCATCATCCTGCGGATGCCCGACACCGACGACGCCCCTCCCGGAGCCGATGTGTTCCTCCTCGACCCCGACGAGGTCGAGCAACTCGTGACCGACGGTCTGGCCGACTCGTCGATGTTCGCGTCCCGTTTCCGCGAATGCGCCGCCCGCGCCCTGCTGTTGCCGCGCCGGGATCCGGGCCGGCGCGCCCCGCTGTGGCAACAGCGCCAGCGCAGCGCCCAACTGCTCTCCGTCGCATCCAAATTCCCCGACTTCCCGATCGTGCTCGAAGCCGTCCGCGAATGCCTGCAGGACGTCTACGACCTCCCCGCCCTGCTCGATCTGCTGAACCGCATCCGCACGCGCCGGATCCGGGTGGTGGAGACCGAGACCCAAAGCCCCTCTCCCTTCGCCGCGTCGCTGCTGTTCGGGTACGTGGGAGCCTTCATGTACGCCGACGACGCGCCGCTCGCCGAGCGCCGCGCGGCCGCCCTCTCCCTCGACACCAGCCTGCTGGCCCAGTTGCTCGGGCGCGTCGACCTGCGCGAGCTCCTCGATCCGGCGGTCATCGCCGACGTGATCGCCCGGCTCCAACGCCTGTCCCCCGAGCGTCAGGCGCGCGACGCCGAGGACATCGTCGACCTCCTGCGATGGCTGGGCCCGCTCACCACCGAGGAGGTCGCGGCCCGGTATCGCGGCGACGAGCCGGCCGCCGACCTGCTCACCGAGCTGCACCGGGTCGGGCAGATCATCTCGGTCAACCACAACGCACGTGCGCTGTGGGCGGCCATCGACGACACCGCCCGCCTCCGTGACGCTCTCGGGGTGCCCGCACCTCTCGGCATCCCGGCGGCCTATCTCGAGGAGGTGCCCGACCCAGTCGGAGACCTCATCGGCCGGTACGCCCGCACCCATGGCCCGTTCACCGTGCCCGAGGCCTCCGCTGCTCTGGGTATCGCGACCGGGGTCGTGCGCGACACCCTCAACCGTCTCGCATCGGAGCGACGCGTCGTCGAGGGTGACTTCCTGCCCGATGCCGGTACCGGCCCCCGGGACGGGCAATGGTGTCACGCCGACGTGCTGGGTCAGATCCGACGCGGTTCCCTGGCGGCGAGCCGCGCCGAGGTGGCTCCCGTCGGTACCGACGTCCTCACCCGGTTCCTCCTCGACTGGCAGCACGCGTCGTCGGGCACCCAGCTCCGGGGTGTCGACGGGGTGGCGACGGTCATCGACCAGCTGGCCGGGTTCCCGCTGCCGGCGTCCGCGTGGGAGTCCCTCGTACTGCCGGCCCGGGTGTCCGATTACGCAGCGCCGATGCTCGACGAACTGCTCAGCGCCGGTGAGGTCATCTGGTCCGGACACGGCCGCATCGGGAACTCCGACGGCTGGGTGGCGCTGCATCCCGCGGACGTCGCCGTCCTGACGCTGCCCGACGCCGACGAGATCGACACCACCCCGGTCCACGACGGGGTCACCGCCGCACTCGAACCCGGTGGTGCCCTGCGGTTCCCACAGATCGCCGCCGACATCAGCACCGGCACCACCACGCCGGCCGCCGACATCGAGAGTGCCCTGTGGGACCTCGTGTGGGCGGGCCGGGTCAGCAACGACAGCTTCGCGCCCGTCCGCGCCCTGCTGCAACCGCGGCGCAGCCCGTCCGCACCGCGCTCGGCGCCCGCGCATCGGGCACGCGGGCGCGCACCCCGGCTCCGGGCCGGCCGCCTGTCGGCCCGGTACCTCACCGAACACTCCGTCGCTCCCCCGGTGTCGCCGACGGCGAGTGGCCGCTGGTTCGCCCTCGACCACCCGTCCACCGAGCCGACCATCGCCACGCAGGGCCTCTGCGATCAGTTGCTGACCCGATACGGCGTGATCACGCGCGGCAGCGTGGTCTCGGAGGAGGTGACCGGCGGCTTCGCGCGGGTCTACAAGGCGCTCACCGTCTTCGAGGACAACGGACATGTTCGTCGCGGCTACTACGTCGACGGCCTCGGCGGGGCGCAGTTCGCCTCGCCGGCCACGGTCGACGAATTGCGCCGGCATGCGCTGCCCGATCGCAAAGCGCCCCGCGAGGCAACCGTGCTGGCCGCGACGGACCCGGCCAATCCCTACGGGGCGGCGCTCGAGTGGCCGGCGTCTCGCGACGCCGAGGCCGGTCACCGCCCGGGCCGCAAACCGGGGGCGCTCGTGGTGATCGTCGACGGTGACGTGGTGTGTTTCGTCGAACGCGGCGGCAAGACACTGCTGACGTTCAGCGACTCGATCCCGCGGCTGGAGTCGGCCGCGGGCGCGCTGGTCGCACTGGTCCGGCGGGGCCGGATCGCGCGTCTGACGATCGACCACATCGACTCGGAACCCGTGCGCGCCACCGACTTCGGCAAGGTGCTCGTCGAAGCGGGATTCTCGACGACCCCGCGCGGCATCCGGCTGCGTTTCGGTGATCATGCCTGAGGTGGACCATGCCTGAGGGCGACACCGTCTACGCGGCCGCCGCACGACTGCGGGCGGGGCTCGCGGGACGGGTGCTCGAGTCGTCGGACTTCCGCATCCCGTCGCTGGCCACCGCGGACCTCTCCGGACGCGAGGTCCTCGCGGTGCGATCGGTGGGCAAGCACCTGCTGATCGACGTCGCCGAGAGCGGTCCGGGTGTCGGCGACACCCTCAGCATCCACTCGCATCTGAAGATGGAGGGCGCCTGGCACGCGCACCCGCGGGGGCAACGGTGGCGCCGCCCGGCCTACCAGGCCCGCGCCGTCCTGCGCACCGCCGACCATGAGGCGGTCGGTTTCGACCTCGGCGTACTGGAACTGCTCGCCGACCCCGACGCCGCGCTCGCCTACCTCGGCCCCGACCTGCTCGCCGACGACTTCGATCGCGAGGAGGCGATCCGACGTCTCGGTTCCGACCCGGACGCGACGATCGGTGCGGCCATGCTCGACCAGCGGCTGATCGCGGGAATCGGCAACGTCTTCCGCAGCGAGATCTGTTTCCTGCGGCGGGTCCTGCCGACCCGGCCGGTCGGCGAGGTCGACCTAGGGCCGGTCGTGGACCTCAGCCGACGCCTGCTGTGGGCGAACCGCTTGCGATCGGCCCGCACCACCACGGGCAACACATCGCCCAATGCGCGGATGTGGGTGTACGGACGCCACGGGCGGCTGTGCCGGCGCTGCGCCACCCCGGTGAAGCGGGGCGAACTCGAATCCCCGGGCGGCGAACGATCCGTCTATTGGTGTCCCCGGTGCCAGGTGTGATCCGGCCGAGGCCCCTCACACGGGGTAGCGCTCGGGCTCGGGCCCGAACTCGAAGCGGCGGGCGGTGATCGAGTCGACCGTGATCTCCACGTAGTTGTATTTCATCGTCGCGATCCACGGGCGCAGCGGCAGCTGGTCGGCCGCCTCGATCTCGTGGAGCGACACCAGGATCCGCGCCGTCCCCTTGGCAACGACACTCCACCCGTCGGTCTCGGTATGTCCGTCGGCTTCGAACGCCACTCGCGAATTCACCGCCAGCTCCGACAGTTTCGTGCCCTCGCCGGACCGCAGCATGATGCGGCCGTCGGTCGCATGGAAGTTCACCGGAAAGATGTCGGGCTGGCCGTCGACGCTCAGTGCGATCCGACCGAGCTCGGCTACTCCCAACAGATCCCAGGCCTGGTCGGGGGTGAGCACCCGAACCGATTCGTCGACCATGATCTCGTCTCCTTCTTCCCCCACCCCGATCGTGCCGCGGCATCAGGGGGCAGAGACAGAGGCCAACGTCCCGACTCGACCGGAGCCACCGTCATTTCGGAACGGGCACCGGCTCCAGGATCTCGGCCCGGGCCTCGGGGGCCGCGGCGCGCAGGGCGTCGGCGGAGTCGTCGTCGGGTTGCTGCTGCGAGGCCACCTCGGCCTCCACGCGCGCGACGTAGGTCGCCACCTCGAAGTCGCGTTGCTCGGTGGTCCAGCCGAGGAGGGGCGCCAGCAGGTCGGCGACCTCGTCGGCGCAGTCGACGCCACGATGGGAGTACTCGATGGCGATGCGGGTCCGCCGGGCGAGGACGTCCTCGAGGTGCAGCGCCGCCTCGTCGACCGCGGCGTACACCACCTCCACGCGCAGATACTGCGGCGCCGCGGCCAGCGGTTGCAGCAGGCTCTTGTCGCCGTCGGCGTAGTACAGCACGTCGTCGATCAGCGAGCCGTAGCGGTTCAGCAACCGGCGAATCCGGTACGGGTGCAACCCGAATCGGCGTCCGAGGTGCTCGCACTGGTTGATGAGCGCGAAGTAACCGTCCGCCCCGAGCAGCGGGACGCGTTCGGTGATCGACGGCGCCACCCGGGTGGGGATGAAGTCGTCGCACGCGTCGACGGCGTCGGCGGCCATCACACGGTAGGTGGTGTACTTGCCGCCGGCGATCGACACGAGTCCGGGCGCGACGGTCGCGACCGCGTGTTCCCGGGACAGCTTCGAGGTCTCGTCGTCCTCCCCGGCCAACAGCGGCCGGAGGCCGGCGTAGACGCCTTCGATGTCGTCGTGGTTGAGCTTGGTGACCAGGACCTCGTTGACGCGTTCGAGGATGTAGTCGATGTCGGCGCGGGTGGCGGCCGGATGCGCGAGGTCGAGGTTCCAGTCGGTGTCGGTGGTGCCGATGATCCAGTGCGTCTCCCACGGGATGACGAACAGCACCGAGTTGGCGGTGCGCAGGATGATCGCGGTCTCGCTGACGATCCGGTCGCGCGGCACCACGATGTGCACGCCCTTGGAGGCCCGGACCTTGAAGTGCCCGCGCTGCTTGGACAGTGCCTGCACCTCGTCGGTCCACACGCCCGCGGCGTTGATCACGCAGTGGGCACGGATCTCGGTCACATCGCCGTTCTCGGTGTCGCGCACCCGGACTCCGAGCACCCGGTCGGATTCGCGCAGAAATCCGGTGACCTGGGTCGAGGTCCGGATGACCGCACCGTAATTGGCCGCTGTGCGGGCGACCGTGAGGCTGTGCCGCGCGTCGTCGACGACGGTGTCGTAGTACCGGATCCCGCCGATGAGCGAGCTGCGCTTGAGTGCCGGGGCCACGCGCAGGGCACCCGATCGGGTGACATGACGCTGTCCGGGAACGGACTTGGCGCCGCCCATCCGGTCGTAGAGGAAGATGCCGGCTCCGACATACGGCCGCTCCCACACCCGTTGCGTGAGCGGATACAGGAACGGCAACGGCTTGACCAGATGTGGCGCGAGGAACCGGAGCGACAACTCGCGTTCGCGTAGAGCCTCACGCACGAGGCCGAATTCGAGCTGCTCGAGATAGCGGAGGCCGCCGTGGAACATCTTCGACGACCGGCTCGATGTGCCCGAGGCGATGTCGCGTGCCTCGACCAGCGCGACGCGCAGACCGCGTGTCGCGGCGTCGAGTGCGGCACCGACACCCACCACGCCGCCACCGATGACCACCACGTCGAACTGTTCCTCCCCGAACCTCCGCCATGCCTCGGCGCGGTAGAGGGGCCCCATGTCGGCGGGCCGGTCCGGGTTGAACTCGGTGTTCATGGTTGCTGAGCCTAATTGATCTCTGTGGCCTCGACAGCGTGCGACACTGTCCGGCGTGGGTAGGTCAGGCAAATACGTGGCGGCAATCGACCAGGGCACCACCTCGACCCGGGCGATGATCTTCGATCACGAGGGTCGCGTCGTCGGCGCCGAACAGCTCGAACACGAACAGATCTTCCCGCGCGCGGGCTGGGTGGAACACGACGCCGCCGAGATCTGGCGTAACACCCGCCGCGTCGGCGCCGCTGCCCTCGCGTCGGCCGAACTGACCGCGAAGGACATCGTCGCCTGCGGCCTCACCAATCAGCGCGAGACCACCGTGATCTGGGAGCGCGACACCGGCAAGCCGGTGCACAACGCCATCGTGTGGCAGGACACGCGCACCGATGATCTGTGCACCGAGCTGGCCGGAGATGTCGGCATGGACCGGTTCCGCGATCGCACCGGCCTGCCGTTGTC
The DNA here is from genome assembly GCF_023078355.1 of Gordonia hongkongensis. Classification (NCBI taxonomy): domain Bacteria; kingdom Bacillati; phylum Actinomycetota; class Actinomycetes; order Mycobacteriales; family Gordoniaceae; genus Gordonia; species Gordonia hongkongensis. The sequence goes on along the minus strand of NZ_CP095552.1, from coordinate 1,903,946 downwards.
GACCTACTTCGCCGGCCCCAAGGCCCGCTGGCTCCTCGACTCCGTCGACGGCCTCCGCGAACGCGCCGAGAACGGAGAATTGTGTTTCGGCACCATGGATTCCTGGATGGCCTGGAACATGACCGGCGGGGTGGACGGCGGCCGGCACGTCACGGATGTCACCAACGCATCGCGCACCATGTTGATGGACCTGCGGACCCAGACCTGGGACGCCGACATCTGCGCCGAGATGGGCATCCCGATGGCCATGCTGCCCGAGATCAGGAGCTCCTCAGGCGATTTCGGCGCCCTCCGGGGCAACGGCCCACTCCCCGGGGTACCGCTCGCCGGCATCCTCGGCGACCAGCAGGCCGCGACCTTCGGCCAGGCCTGCCTGGAACCCGGCGAGGCCAAGAACACCTACGGGACCGGCAACTTCCTGCTCCTCAACACCGGCACCGAGCCGGTCTTCAGCGCGCACGGACTGCTCACCACCGTCTGCTACCGCATCGGCGAGCAGCCCGCACGATACGCACTCGAGGGCTCGATCGCGGTGACCGGTTCGCTCATCCAGTGGCTGCGCGACAACCTCGGCCTGATCCCGCAGGCATCTGACGTCGAGAAACTGGCCGGCGGGGTCGACGACAACGGCGGCGTCTACTTCGTCCCGGCGTTCTCCGGACTCTTCGCGCCGCGCTGGCGCCCCGATGCCCGCGGCGTCATCGTGGGTCTCACCCGGTTCGCCGACAAGGGCCACATCGCCCGAGCCGCACTGGAAGCCAGCGCCTTTCAGACGCGTGAGGTCATCGAGGCGATGCAGGCCGACTCCGGGGTCGAACTGTCGACGTTGAAGGTCGACGGCGGAATGGTCGTGAACGAACTGCTCATGCAGTTCCAGGCCGACATCCTCGACGTACCCGTCGTGCGGCCGGTCGTCAACGAGACGACCGCCCTCGGCGCGGCCTACGCGGCCGGCCTGGCCGTCGGTTTCTGGGAGAGCGAGGACGACATCCGCGCCAACTGGGCCGAAGACCGCCGGTGGGAGCCCGGGATGGCCGCCGACGACCGCGACCGCCTCTACGCGGGATGGAACCGAGCCGTCGAGCACAGCTTCGGCCTGACCTGACCGGCGCGACGGTGCCGCCGCCTCACATCACGTGGTCGGCGAGGATGGCGACCACACCGGCCGTGCCGCCCAGTGCCGCGGCGGCCTCGTAGGCTGATTCGCGGAGCGCATCGCGCAGCGACTCACCAGCGGCGGGCGTCGACATCGCGGCCACCAGGCAGTCGACGGCGCGGGCGCGGCGGAAGCTGTCGCGCTGGGCGTCCACGTCGCCACGACGCTGATGCGCGAAGGCGTCGAAGTCGTGCTGTGCCGCGACGAGCCGCAGACGTGCGATGCCGGCCGTCGACGCACCGCCCTGCCGCCGCCACTGGCTGATCGCCTCCCGGATCTCGGGCGTCGAGACCGCCGTGACGTCCAGGACGGTCGCGACGATCAGGTGCAGACACGCCGTGAGGTCCTCGTCGGGCACCGAGTCGACGAGGCGGGCGACGCCGCCCGGTAACCGGTCGACACGCTTCAGCCTGGCGTTCACACGGTCTCCGGTCTCGACGTGGCCGAACCGCCCGACGGTGGATCGGTGTCGTCCGAGACCTCCTGCGCCGCACCGTCGACGGGGGTCCGGGAGACGGCGTCGCCGGGTGCCGCGGGCCGCAGGGACAAGGCCTGATCCGGCCCGGCCGGCGCGGCGTCGTCGACCGCCGGGGATGCCTGCCGGATCCAGTCGCCGATGACGGGCGGACCGACGAGCGGCATGTCGCCGACGAGCTGCGCGCCGTGTTCCCGAGTGTGCAGGTACGGCGCTGCCCGGTGGCTGTCGTCGTCGGCGCCGGGCCGCCGTCCGCCGCCCGGGGCCCCGGCGAGCGGCATCCCCGTCGGGCGCTGGGCAACCGGCCCGGCGGTGGCGGGGGTCGCCGGCGTCGGTGAGCCGCCGGCGACCGGGGTCGGCGTCGGCGCCGACGCGGGTGGGAGCAAGCCGGGAGCGGGCATCGCGACCGGGACCCCGGCGCCTCCACTCGCCGGCGCACCGCCACCGGAACCGGATCCGCTGTTCTCGCCGATCCCGTCGGCGCCTCCCGACCGGTGCGTTTCGGGAGCCGCGGCGCCGCGGGTCGTCGACTCGGGCGTCGCCCGACCACCACGCACCAACCCGTCGGGGCCGTCGGTGTTGCCACGACCGGATGGTCCGCCGCCCGGACCCGCAGGCCCTGGCGGCGTCGACGACGCACCGGGTCCGCCGCCACCGGGTGGTGGACCGCCCGCAGCGACCGGCACCGGCCCGGCAGTCGGAGTGGCACGCCCGAAGTCGCCGGCGTCGACGGTGTTGGCGGCCTGACCGCGGGGAGCGTCCGGCCCGGAGCCCGCGGCGCCGGAACCGCCGGCGGTCGGCCCGCCGCCGAGTCCTGCGGTCACCCCGTTCGCCCCGGTCGGGTCGTTCGGCAGGGAGCGCTGCAGCCCGATCATCGGCGAGGAGTAGGCGCCCGTCATCGCCCGGTCGACCTCATGCCGGACAGCCGGCGCGTCCTCGGGATTGTCACGGATGTGCTGCTGCAGCTCACGCAACCGCCCCTCCTGACCGCGAGCCGATCCGAGGATGCCTGTCGCGCCGGCCAGCGCATCCCCGATCTGGCCGGCGGTCTCCGAGGTCGTCGCCAGATCGGCCGACAGCGACCGGCCCGCCTCCAGCGCCGCGTCGGAAGCCTGACCGAGCATGCCGTCGCCGAACATCGCGTGCATCCGTTCGGCCGCGCGCCGGACGGACTCGATCGCCTGCAGGATCGTGTTGACGTCACCGCCGGCACGACCGGGTTCCATCGTGCTCAGGACGTCGAGGATCTCGTCGATGCTCATGCCCGCCCACTGCGTGCGACCGCGAGCGAACGCGCGGTCGTTGCGACTGCCGTAGGTGTTGTAGGACTGCTGCGGCGAGCTCACGACACCCCCTTGGTCGCCGGCCGGGACGAACGAATTCGTCCGACCCTACCGTGACGACGCACCCGGCGGCGCACACCGGCACCGGCTGTGCACAGCGGGCGGGCGGCGCTCAGTCCAGGTCGTCGTGCCGAACCAGCTGCCGCGCCGCCTCGGTGATGGACCCGGTCAGCGACGGGTACACCGAGAACGTCTGGGCCAGGTCGCCGACGGTGAGCTTGTTCTGCACCGCGAGGGCGATGGGCAGGATCAGTTCGGAGGCGTTCGGCGCCACCACGACACCGCCGATGACCACACCGGTGGCCGGCCGGCAGAAGATCTTCACGAAGCCCCGGCGCAGACCGCTCATCTTGGCGCGCGGGTTGGTGGCCAACGGCAGCATCACGGTGCGCGCCGGGTACTCACCGGTGTCGATGGCGTTCTGCGACACCCCCACCGTGGCGATCTCCGGACGCGTGAAGATCGCGGACGCAACGGTTTTCAGCTTGATCGGGCTCACGCCCTCGCCGAGTGCGTGGTACATCGCGATGCGGCCCTGCATGGCGGCCACCGATGCCAGCGGGAACAGCCCGGTGCAGTCGCCGGCCGCATAGATCCCCGCGACCGACGTGCGGGACACCCGGTCGACCTCGATGTAACCGCCCTTGCCGACCGCGACCCCGGCACGATCGAGTCCGAGATCGGTGGTGTTGGGGACCGAACCGACGGTCATCAGCACGTGACTGCCGGTCACGGTCGAGCCGTCGGCCAGATGCGCGGTGACCGAATCGCCGTGCCGCTCGACCTTGTCGGCGCGGGCGTGCTTGACCAGCTCGACGCCGCGTTCGGCGAGTGCGTCCTCGAGCACCAGCGCGGCGTCCTCGTCCTCGTGCGGGAGGACCCGGTCGCGGCTCGACACGAGCGTCACCTTGACGCCCAGTTCGGTGTAGGCGTGGACGAACTCGGCGCCGGTGACGCCGGAACCGATGACGACGAGGTGCTCGGGCAGCTCCTCGAGGTCGTAGAGCTGACGCCAGGTGAGGATGCGCTCGCCGTCGGGCTGGGCGTCGGGCAGCACGCGGGGCGACGCGCCGGTCGCCAGCAGGACCACATCGCCGTCGTAGCGTTCGGTGGTTCCGTCGGCGAGCGTCGCGACGACGGTATGCGTCGAGACGCCGACCTGCCGCTCGTCGAGCACGGCCGTACCGGAGACGAGCGTCACGCCTTCGCTGATGAGTCGTGAGCGGATGTCCGCGGACTGGGCGAACGCGAGGTCACGGACCCGCTGGTGGATCTGCGGCAACGTGATGGAAGTGTCGTCGGTCTTGATGTTGATGCCCAGGTCGACGGCGCGACGGACCTCGGTGCGGATGCCGGTGGACGCGATGAACGTCTTGGACGGGACGCAGTCCCACAACACGCAGGCACCGCCGATCCCGTCCGAATCGATCACCGTGATGTCGGCCCCGTAGGCGGCCGCCGCGAGCGCTGCCTCGTAACCCGCGGGTCCTCCGCCGATGATGACGATCCTGGTCACTGTGACTCCTGTTCTCCACGCCGGCTCGCCGCGTCCTTCGTGGGGAAGCTGCGCCCGGCTGTGTGTCGTGGCTCGACGGGAACGCGGGGTGACACGCTCCTCGGGTCGCGCGAGACGGTCGCCCCCGTTCGCGCCGCCTACCAAACTAGTCGGGCGGGTCCGTCGTTGTGAACGTGGTCGCACACCGGAGCCGGGCCACGGTGTCGCCTTCCGGACTCGGCGGGGACCATCTAGGCTCCATCCGTGCCCATCTATGCTGCCTATGGATCCAACATGCATCCCGAGCAGATGGCCGAGCGCGCGCCGCACTCCCCGATGTCGGGCACCGGATGGCTCCGCGGCTGGCGTCTGACGTTCGGCGGCGGCGACATCGGGTGGGAGGGGTCCCTGGCCACGGTCACCGAGGACCGCGACGACCCCGACGCCCGGGTGTTCGTGGTTCTCTACGACGTCACCACCGAGGACGAGGATCTGCTCGACCGGTGGGAGGGTTCCGAGCTCGGCATCCACCGCAAGATCCGCGCCCGCGTCGACACCGCCGACGGCCCGGTGCTGGCCTGGTTGTACGTCCTCGACGCCTTCGAGGGCGGGTTGCCCTCGGCGCGCTATCTCGGCGTCATGGCCGAGGCCGCGGAGATCGCCGGCGCACCCGCGGAGTATGTGCAGGACCTCCGGTTGCGCGAGTCGCGCAATGTCGGACCCGGGCCGGGGCCCGCGGAATAGACCGAGTGTCCTAGCCGGCGGCGCTGGTCGCGTTCAGCACGATCCCGGCGAGCGCGCGCACACCGATCGCGAGGGCACGTTCGTCGAGATCGAAGTTGGGCGCGTGCAGATCGACCTGCGGTCCGAATCCGTCCCACACGCCGAGGCGGGCCATCGCTCCCGGGACGTGTTCGAGATACCAGGAGAAGTCCTCGCCGCCGGGTGACTGCGGGGTGTCCGCGATCGCCTTGGACCCGATCGCGGCGACGGACCGTTCGAACATCCCGACCGCGACCTCGTCGTTGACGACCGGCGGCACCCCGCGGAAGTACGAGAGGTCGTACCGGACGCCGAGCGGTGCCAGCAGCTCGCCGACGACGCTGCGGACCAGCGGCTCGAGCTGGGCCCAGGTGGCGTGATCGCCGGTGCGGACCGTGCCGCGCATGCGACCTTCCTGCGGGATGGCGTTGGCGGCGCTGCCGGCGTTCGCCGCGCCCCACACCATCACCGTGCCCGAACGCGGGTCGATCCGTCGCGACAGCACCCCGGGCAGGCCGGTGATCACCGTGCCCATCGCGTAGATGAGATCCCCGGTGAGGTGCGGCCGCGACGTGTGCCCGCCGGCCGAGTGCAGCTGCAGATCGATGTGGTCGGCCGCGGACGTCAACGGGCCGGACCGCAGGCCGACCATGCCGACCGGCAGGCGAGGGTCGCAGTGCAAGGCGAAGATGCGGCCGAGACCGGTGGTGACGCCCGCCTCGATGGCGTCGAGGGCTCCGCCGGGCATGACCTCCTCGGCGGCCTGGAAGATCAGACGCACGCCGACCGGAAGTGGTTCGGCCGCGGCGAGGAGCTTCGCGACGCCGATCAGGATGGCCGTGTGCGCGTCGTGACCGCACGAGTGCGACGCGCCCTCCACCGCCGAGGTGAACGGCAGGCCGGTGTGTTCGGTCACCGGCAGGGCATCCATGTCCGCGCGCAGCGCGATACGGGGCTCACCGGCGGGACCGAGGTCGCACACCACTCCGGTGCCCAGCGGCAGCCGGCGCGGGGTGAGTCCGGCAGCGGTGAGCTCGCTCATCACCAGCTCGGTGGTGCGGACCTCTTGCCGGGACAGTTCCGGATGCGCATGGATCTGCCGGCGCCACGCGATGAGATCGCCGCCGTGCTCGGCGAGCCAGGCGTCGATGGGATCGTCCGCCGCGGCGAAATCCGCTCCCGCGGCCGACATCAGAAGACTCCGGGCGGGGTCTGACGTGCGAGGTCGTCGAGCAGGGGGCCACGGAGTCCGCGCTTGATCAGCGCCAGGTTGGGTCCGGCGGTCGCGGAGCGGGCGGCCGCGATCTCGATGGCCCGCTTCACGAGGAGTTCGGCGTCCACGGCCTCGTCGACGATTCCCGCACGCACCGCGTCGTCGGCGCCGTACCGCCGGCTGGTGTACATCGCCTCGGTGGCGGTGCGATCGGTCAGTCGGGTGCGCAGCAACGTCGCCATCCCACGGGTGAACGGCATGGTGAGAGCGGCCTCGGGCAGCGACCAGAAACCGCGTTCGGTGCGCATCAGGACGTGGTCGGTGCACAACGCGAGCATCGCTCCGGCGCCGAAGGCGTGTCCGTTGACGGCGCTGACCGTCGGAACGGGCAGGGTGAGCACCTTCGCGTACAGGGCGTGCACGCGGTCGAGGTAACCGGGCAGCTGGTCGGGAGCGGCGAAGATGTGGTCGGTGTCCAGGCCGTTGGAGAAGAACTTCCCGGTGGCGGTGATCACCAGCGGTCGTGTGCGGTCGACGACCACCTGGTCCAGCAGTGCATCGACCTCGTCCAACCAGTCGGCCCGGAAGCGGTTCTCCGGATTGGACTCGCTGATCTCCTCACCGCGCGCTCCGAGATGGAGCTCGACGACCTCCCCGTCACCGTTCAGAAATGGCATGTCCCGACCTTATCGCTCCCGGTCTCGTCGCCACCGACCCGATCGGTCGGCGCGCTGCGACGCGCGGCCGTGTGGGCCTGGGAACGGTTTAGGGTTGGCGCATGGAGCCCACCGCCGACCCCGATGCCGCGGCCATCGTCGCCGCGGCCACGATCGCTGCCGAGACCGACGCCGCTACACACGATGTGGCCGTCATCCTCGGGTCGGGATGGTCACCTGCCGCCGACGCCTTCGGGCGGCCCATCCGCTCGTTGCCGATGGCGTCGATCCCGGGATTCGTCCCGCCCAAGGCCGCCGGCCACGGCGGCGTGGTCCACTCCGTCCGGATCGGTGATCGACGAGTCCTGTTGATGCTGGGACGTATTCACGCCTACGAGGGCCACGACCTCGCTCGCGTGGTCCACCCGGTCCGCACCGCAGCCGCGGCCGGTGTCCACACCGTCGTGCTCACCAACGCGGCGGGCGGTCTGCGCGAGGACATGTCGGTCGGGCAACCCGTGCTCATCTCGGATCATCTGAATCTCACGGCCCGCTCCCCGTTGGTCGGCGCCCAGTTCGTCGACCTGGTCGATGCCTATTCACCGCGGCTGCGACAGATCGCGCGCGGCATCGACCCGGGCCTCGCCGAGGGGGTCTACGCCGGGCTCCCCGGCCCGCACTACGAGACCCCCGCCGAGATCCGGATGCTGCGGACGATGGGTGCGGACCTGGTCGGGATGTCGACCGTGCACGAGACCATCGCGGCGCGCGCCGCCGGACTCGATGTGCTCGGCATCTCCCTGGTCACCAACCTCGCGGCCGGCATGACCGGCGAACACCTGAGCCACGCAGAGGTCCTGGAGGTCGGCCGCGCGTCGGCAACCCGGATGGGCGAGCTGTTGGCCCGGATCATCGGCGAACTGTAGGACCGAACGGAACCGGCGGCCGGCCGAACCGAAGGAGCGAGATGACCTATCCACCGAGCGGTCCAGGCGGCTATCCCCAGGGTGGCTATCCGTCGGGCGGTTACCCGCAGGGCCCGGTGCCACCTGGCCCGCCGCGGTCCCCGTGGTCGTCGCCGGCGGTGCTGGTGGCGATCGGCGCGGGCGTGCTGCTGGTGGTGGTGGGCGTCCTCGCGGCGCTGCTCCTGATCCCCGCGGACGACGAGTCCGCGGACCGCGACAGCGCGGACGGCGGACAACCGTCGGCGTCGACCTTCACGAGTACCGTCACCCGCCCCGCGGAGACGACGACCCCCACCACCGCGACCACCACCACGACGACGCCGCCGCCCCCGGTCCGGCCGACCCCCACCGTCGCCGGCGCCGACTGGCAGGGATTCACCAGCGGTCCCCGCTGCAACGCCGCCGACGACCCCGCCGTGGCCGTCGGACAGACCGCCCGGTCGCGCGTGGTGATCTGCCAGGTGGGCACCCAGACGGGCCGCTTGTACTACAAGGGCGCCGCACCCGAGGGCGGGATCGAACTCCAGTTCCCGACCCGCACCGGCGACACCTTCGAGGCGCGCAACGGTTCGGTGCGTTACCTCGTCTCGCCGACAAGTCTCACCATCGTCGACGGCGGCGCCGTGCTCACCGAGGAGCCGATGCTCGCGTACTGGTCGCTGCCCGGCTGAGACCCGCCGCACCTCGCTGACCGCGGTTCGGCGCAGCCCGGTCACCGTAATTCGAAGCGTGCGTGACGGGACGACCGTTGCCACGCCGACGTTGCCGCCCCCGCTTGGACGTGCCGCCAGTTCGCCTGGGGCACAGACGACCACCGTCCCCGGCAGTTTGGAACACCCGGCAGCACTGGCCCAGGTCCGGGCCCTCATTCGGCGCTCGGCAGTCGCCTTCCACCCACGACGACGAGACGTTCCGGTCTCGTACGGGCGGTTGCCGCTGGGGTGACACTGTTGAGTTGTCAAGGGACAGGTTCGGTCCCGGGTGTGGCCCGGGTGCGGAAGGTGCTGCGCGAAGGTGTGGTCAGGCGGCGTCGTCGAGTCGCATGGTGCGTCGGTTGTAGGCGGGTAGTGGCCGGCGGTGCGGGTCGATCGACGCGGGTGGGATGAGCCACGGGTGCCGGTCGTAACCAATGACGATGTCCCAGCCGTGGTGGTGGACCTGGGTGTGGCAGCGTTGGCAGAGCAGGCAGCCGTTGTCGAGGTCGGTGGGTCCGCCGTCGGCCCATGACCGGATGTGGTGGACTTGGGTATGTGAGGGTGGTGCACCGCATTTGATGCAGCAGGCGTCGCGCACGATGATTGCTTTGCGGAGGTGTGCCGGATACAACCGGCGGGTGTGACCCATCTGCAGCGGTACGCCCTCACGGTCGAGGATTATCTCGGTCAGGGACCCGTCGCACGACACCTTTTTGGCGGTCGCTTGGCTGACCGTCCCGGTCCACGGCAGCGTTGCCAGCTCTCCGGTCGCGGGGATCGTCAGCATCAGTTGCGTGCGCGGGGAACCAACGGTATCGATGGTCGCGCCGATCGCGGCTTGGTCGAGGATCAACTCGAAAGCGTCGGCGCGGCGTTGCTCGGCGGTGCGACGATCCTCGGCTCCGTCGGGTTCGGGTTTTGGGCAGGAGCGTTCGTCGATCATGGCCAGGAACTTCTCGCCGACCACCTGGGTGAGATCGGCACGGACCTCGACGCGGCCGTCGTCGGTGGTGTGTGCGTTGACCGAGTTCAGCGATGGGTCGTCGGCCGCCGGTACACCGGTGTCAGAGTCGTCGCAGAGTGTGTTGCCGATGGCTCGAGCGTGCTTGAGTACTTCAGTCGGTGTCGCGCCCGACAGCGCCTGGGCGACGAGCTCGCTCTCATGCCGGGTGCGATCGTCGTCGGAAAGCCCTTCGTGACAACGTTTCTCGATCTCGTTCACCCCGCGCACGATGGCGTCGACGATCTCGCCAGCCAGTCTCCCGTCGGCCGCGTGACGCGCCACCACGGGCAGCGTCGGTAGGGCGTTGACACTTCGCACGGTGCGAAGAGCAGCGGCAGGTGCGTGGCCGCTTTCGATCAGCAACTTCTTGGTGGTACTGCCGGCTTTCTGCGCGACGCCGAGTTCGTCGAGTTGCGCTGCGTGGGTGACGATCTGATGATCAGCAAGGTTGCGGATCAGGCGCCATGTGTCGAGGGCGTCGAATGTTGCTCTGCCGGTGGGGTCGTCGGCGGGTGGGGTGGTCTCGATGAGTTGATCGAGGAGAGTGGCTAGCTCTGACATGACTCCAAGGTACAGGAACATCCATTCGATTACGAGAAAACTCCACAAGCCCAGAAATTACGAAACCAATGACTGTGCAGCGCTTTTCGTCCACCGTGCGTTTGCAGTGCGTGGATCGATGACAGTGGTGAACTTCAGTCACACCCGTTTCGGAATTCGTTCTTCCAACGGTGTTCTTGCCGCGGACTCGCTGTAGCCCCGGTGAAGTTGTGGACGCGTAGGCGTTCGGGCGAATCCGCCGATACCGGTGTGGATTCGGTGGTTTTCGTAGTCGTGCAGCCAGTCGTCGTAGGTCGCCGCTCGGGCGGCCTCAGTGGTGTAGACCTCGCGTAGGCCCTTTCCGAGGCGAGCAACCGGTGGAAGCGTTCAACTCTGTTGTGGTCTGTGGCCGGTACAGACGGGTCTCTGGTGCGCGATCTCATGGCCGAGGGCATGCGCGGAAAGCCCTGGGCGGCAACTGCCGCCGTAGTCGGTCAACAACTCTTGTCCGTGATGCCGTGCGCGTGGAAGAAGGGCGTGCCCGGCCCCAGAATTGCGTATCGGTCTCTGTGCGTTCGTCGGTGAGGATCTCGGAGTACGCAGCCGAGTGTGGTCGTCGACGATATGGAGGCCTCCGGGAGCGCCGTGATCTAAGCGGCGCGGTGGGGTTCGGCGTACCGGCAGCGCGGTGGCCTGGGCGAGGTGTCGCAACAGTGGCATCCCGTATCGGCGCAGCACCGCCTCGACGGTCGATCTCGCAGCAGTAGATGCGTGGCAATAGGAGCTGCGTCCCGGCGGGGAGATAGGCGTAGCTCGATGATTCGACGTTCACGTCGCACCGGGGTTCGTTGGGTGACAGGTGGGGCGGCTGGAGTGATCTGTCATGCCGGCTTCGCCGTGAACGCGGTAGCCGTCGACCCGTTTCTCGGCCGTCGCTCGAGCATTCAAACCGTCCGGCGGCCCACCGCAGCGGCCGTCCGTGATCGGTGATCGACGAAGCATCCTGCCAGTACCAGACGGCGGCGTTCGGCGAAAAGAACATCAGGGCGGGTCATGAGGGCCTTTGAATGACGACGTGTGGCTTGTCTCAGCGACGTGCCGCGCGAGGTTCAGCCATACTCACGAATACCTCGGACCGAACTGCCGGTCGCCCGCGTCACCGAGACCGGGCACGATGTAGTTGACCTCGTTGAGCCCGTCGTCCACGGCAGCCACGACGAGCCGGCACGGGTGACCGGAATTCTCCAGCGCCGCAACCCCTTCAGGTGCGGCGACGACACACACGGCGGTGATGTCGGTGGCATTGCGGGCGACCAGCAACTCGATGGTGTGGAGCATGGAGCCGCCGGTGGCGAGCATGGGGTCGAGGACGAACACCGGCCGTCCCGACAGGTCCTCCGGCAGCGACTCCAGGTACGGCACGGGTTGTGCGGTCTCCTCGTCGCGGGCGAGGCCCACGAAACCGACATGCGCCTCGGGCACCATCGCGTGCGCCTGCTCGACCATCCCGAGGCCGGCCCGCAGGACCGGGACCAGGAGAGGCGGGGATGCCAGCCTCGATCCCGTGTGCGCGGTCATCGGCGTGTTGATCGCGACGTCGGCGCGCGGCGCACCGGCAAGCGCCTCGTAGATCAGCATCTGGGTGAGGTCGGACAGCGCAGCCCGGAATCCGGCGTTGTCGGTGGTCTCGTCACGCATCGTGGTCAGACGCGCGGCTGCGAGGGGATGGTCGACGATCAGGGACTCCATGCCGACACCCTATTTCCTCCCCGGCGCTCGCGTGCCGCTTGGGCGAGCTCCACCACGCCGGTCTGGGTCGCCGCGAGAATTTGATGGAACCCAACGGGGCCGCGCCGCGTCGAAAACCCATGAGCCCGTCCTCCCCCCATCCCTATCCCGCACCCACCCGGCCAGGCCCGGACACAGGTGGCCGACTGTTCGCCGATTCGTCTGCGCTGCACGAGTTCTCCGGCGCACACCGCACGAACGCCCAGATGCTCGAGGGCGGGACCGGCAGCGACGACGCCGCCGTGGTCGAACTAGCCATCACCTTCGGTCTCATCGGCATCGAGTTCCTCACCGCCGTCGTCGAGTTCCTCGACCTGCACCGTCGCACCATCGAGGCCGCGACGGCGCGCGAGGAACGCGTCGGACTCACGACGAGCTCGGCCGCAACGTCCTACGCCGACTGCGACTGCGCCGCCGCCGACCGGATCGCGACGGCCGGTGAGCTGACGCTGTGATCCCCGTCGAACTCCTCATCGAGCCACTGCGGCAACTGATCGCCGCGCTGGGGACCGGCATCCTGGCACCGGGCAACCCCGCCGAGCAGGTCCGGACCGTAGCGGGCACCGTCGAGTCGGTGCGCCAGCGGTCGACGTCGGCCGCCGAGTCCGTCCGCACGCGGTGGGACGGAGCCGGGGCCGCCGGAGCCGCAGCCGCGACCGCGGCGAACCAGCGCCGACTCACCGAACTCACCGAATGCGCCGCCCAGTTCGGCCGGCTCGTCGAGAGCGCCGGCCGTACCGTCCACATGGCGTCGACCGCGCTGAACGGCCTCGTGGACTCCCTGGAACGGCATGTCCGTGGCCTCAACGGCGGATTGGCCACTCCGGCAGTCCTTCTCGCGGTCCTGCCGATCGCCGTCGAGCATCTGAGCCGCGGCGTGGAGATCATCGGTCGTGCTCGCGCCGAGCTCGGCTCCGACACCGAGGCGATGGCCGCCCTGGCCCGCCGCACGGCGCCGGCCGAGATGGTCGGAGTCGCAGGCGGCGACGCCGCCAGACTGTCGCCCGTCCCCACGCCCGGCGGCGTCCCCATCACGCTGCCCGACGGCTCGGTCGCCCACGCTCCGAACGAACGCGCGGCGACCGCGGTGCGGGCCGCGCTGAGTCAACGCGGGGTGCCCTATGTCTGGGGCGGGACGACGCCCGACGGATTCGACTGCAGCGGCTTCACACAGTGGGCCTACCGGCAGGCCGGGCTCGAAATCCCCCGCCTCGCCCAGGAGCAGGACACCGCCGGGTATCAGGTGTCCCAGGCGCAGCTGCAGCCCGGAGACCTCGCGGTGTGGTCCGGCCACGTGGCGATGTACATCGGCAATGGTCAAATGATCGAAGCCGGTGACCCCGTAGGCGTCTCGCCGGTGCGAACCTCGAACCTCGACCAGGCATTCGAAGGATTCTTCCGTCCACGATGAGAGCCGCGCCGATGGTCGCACCCGCGGGCGAGTCAGGAGTTCATCGAAAAGTCGTCGGCACACCACCGACCGTCTGTGGGGGCACTACTGGATCCGCCGCCGACAATCGCTAGGCTGTGTCCCCATGGCCGGAGACATCGTCCCGATTGAGCTCGGACTCACCGACGGAAACAGCTTCACCCTGTGGGCACCCCGCTGGCGTGAGGGCGATGACGAATGGGAGGCCTTCCTCGGACTGGACGAGGACCTGTACGTCCTGCCCTCTGTCGCCGAGCTCGCCGCGTTCATCCGCACCAACGAGGACAACGATCTCGTCGAGCATCCGGCGTGGTCGACCGTGGTCGGCCTGCAGGCCGATGAACTGGTCCCCGACGAGCGCCACAGCTACGACCTCGTCGGCGTACCCGAGCTCGCCGCGGAGGACCCCACCGCCGAGGTCATCGCCGAACTCGAAGACGCACTCGAGATCGTGCGCATCCTCGGTGAGGTCTGCGAACTGACACCGGTCACCAAGTTCTTCAACGGCAACCCGATCCTGGGCGCCGTCACCACCGGCACACGCAACTTCGACGGCCGCGAGGGCACCGACCTCTGGGTGCGCATCGGCCGGCTCATCGCCAAGCACTGGGATGACGTGCTCGATGCCATCGACGGTGTCATCAGCACACCGAAGGTGGACGCCAAGGCCGTCGAGACCGCCGAGGCCGAACTCGAGGCCGCCGCGTCCGCCGAGGACGAGGACGAGCCGACCGACGATGACATCGAGATCGTCGGTGCCCCCGACGCCGAGTCCTCGGACGCCGCCGACGACGATGACCTCGAAGAGGACACGGACGACGAGGACGAGGACGACTACGACGACGACGATTTCTGGGCGTCGGTCGGCATCGACCCGATCAAGATCGTCACCAGCGCGAACGAGTACCTGACACTGCGGTGCTATCTCGGAGACGACCCGGTGTTCCTCGGCACCAAGGGCAAGATCTTCGTGTTCACCTCGGCGCGCTCGCTCTCGCGGTTCCTCGCCGACGACAACACGCATGACCTCGCCGACCTGTCCACGTTCGACGAGGTCCGCACCGAGGCGACCAACGGATCCCTCGAGTTCGACGTCATCGACGACAACGTCTACGTCCTGCCGGGTCTCGCCGACGACATCGCCGACGGCCCCCGCCGAATGGATCGCGACCAGCTCGACCTCGCCGTCGAACTCTTCACCGACGCAGCCGACTACGCCGGTGACAACACGGTCTCCGAGGCCCTCGGCACCACCACCCCGCTGGGATGGTTCGTCGACTACACCGTCAACCCCGACCCCAAGCGCATGGCGCCCAGCGGTCCGTTCGACAACGAGGCCGAGGCGTGGCGCGCGCTCGAGCACGACTTCGAGGCCCGGCTCACCAAGAAGGGCTGACGGGCGCAGTCCTCTCCGCCCATAACCGGCCGCGACGGTGCTGCTCAGCCGAGCAGCACCGCGTAGCCGGGCTTGATCACGTCGTCGATGAACGCCAGCCGCTCGTCGAAGTGGATGAACGCCGACTTCATCGCGTTCACCGTGAACCGTTCGAAATCCGCCCAGCCGTAGCCGAACCGATCGGCGAGCAGGCCGAATTCCTTGCTCATGGTGGTGTCGGACATCAGTCGGTTGTCGGTGTTCACCGTCACCCGGAACCGTAGGCGCGCCAACACGTTGAACGGATGCTCGGCGAGTGAACCGACCGCCCCGGTCTGCACATTCGAACTCGGGCACAGCTCCAGCGGAATCCGCTTGTCCCGCACGATGTTCGCCACCTGACCCAGCCGCGCACCCGCGAACGAGTGCGCCGCGAGATCGACCCCCTCCGGGAGTTCGATGTCGTCGAAGACGCGGACGCCGTGACCCAACCGGTCCGTCCCGCAGAAGCCGATGGCCTCGTGGATCGACGGCAGCCCGAATGCCTCGCCGGCGTGGATGGTGAAGGGCGCACAGTTGGCCCGCATGTATTCGAAGGCGTCGAGATGGCGGGTCGGCGGATGCCCCGCCTCGGCGCCGGCGATGTCGAAACCGACGACACCCCGGTCCCGGTAGCGGACCGCGAGTTCGGCGATCTCGCGTGACCGGGCGGCGTGGCGCATCGCGGTGACCAGGCACCGCACGGTGATCGTCCGGCCCCGCTCGGCCGCGACCGCCTCGCCCTCGGCGAAGCCCCGCAGCACCGCCTCGACGACCTCGTCGAGGGTCAGCCCGCCTTCGAGATGCTGTTCGGGCGCATAACGCACCTCGGCGTACACGACCCCGTCGGCGGCGAGGTCCTCCACGCACTCGCGCGCGACGCGTTCCAACCCGCCGACGGTCTGCATCACCGCGACCGTATGCGAGAAGGTCTCGAGGTAGCGCTCGAGCGAGCCGCTGTCGGCCGCACGTCGGAACCACTGCCCGAGCGTCTCGGCGTCGTCGATCTGCCTGCCGTTCTCATCCGCCGGGAGGCCGTCGTATCCCACCTCGTGGGCCAACTCGAGGACCGTCGCGGGCCGGAGTCCGCCGTCGAGGTGGTCGTGGAGGAGCACCTTCGGGGCGAGGGAGATGTTCGCCGGGGTCAGCGTCGTCATGATGGAAACCTAACGCGGTCGATGATCAGTGGACGGGTGCGCGCGCCGCCCGCGTGTTCGGCGGAGTCGGGCCCCACGGTCGTCGCCCCGGCCAGGCAGGAGCGGGCTCCGGGGATCCGGTCCTCATCCTGCGTGTGGAGGGTGAACAGCGGTTGACCGGCTCGGACACGATCACCGGGCTTCGCATGGATGGTCACTCCCGCCTCTGCCGCGACCGCCTCCCCCGGCTGCGATCGGCCGCCGCCGAGTCGCCACGCGGCGTCGCCGACCGCGCGCGCGTCCATCTCGGTGACGATGCCGTCGCCCGACGCGGTCACGGTGTCGTGGTGGCGCGCCGTCGGCAGGGGCGCATCGGGGTCGCCACCTTGCGCCGCGATCATCGCCCGCCACGTGTCCATCGCCCGGCCGTCGGCGAGATGGGTTGCGGGGTCGGCGTCGACGAGCCCAGCGGCGTCGAGCATCTCCCGGGCGAGGGCCAGGGTCAGTTCGACGACGTCGGCGGGTCCGCCGCCGGCGAGTACCTCCACCGACTCGGCCACCTCAACGGCGTTGCCGATCGCGAGTCCGAGCGGTGTGCCCATGTCGGTGATGACCGCACGGGTGTCGACACCGGCGTCGTGACCGAGTTCGACCATGGTCGACGCCAGTTCGCGCGCGTCGTCCTCGTCGGGCAGGAAGGCACCCGACCCGGTCTTGACGTCGAGGACCAGCGCACCGGTGCCCTCGGCGATCTTCTTGCTCATGATCGACGACGCCAGCAGCGGAATGGACTCGACCGTGCCCGTGACATCGCGCAGGGCGTAGAGCTTGCGATCGGCGGGTGCCAGGTCGGCGCCTGCGGCACAGATGACCGCGCCGACCCGCTCGAGCTGGTCGAGCATGTCAGACGTGCTCACCTCGGCCCGCCACCCCGGGATGGACTCCAGCTTGTCGAGCGTCCCACCGGTGTGACCGAGCCCCCGACCGGACAGCTGCGGCACCGCGACACCGAACGACGCGACGAGCGGCGTGAGCGGGAGGGTGATCTTGTCCCCGACGCCGCCGGTGGAGTGTTTGTCCACGGTGGCCAGCGGCCGCCCGTCCCGCTGCAGACCGGACAGGTCCATCCGGCGCCCGCTGTCGATCATCGCGTGCGTCCAGGACGCGATCTCACGGCGATTCATCCCGCGCAGATATATGGCCATCAGCAATGCCGACATCTGTTCCGCCGCCACCTCGCCGCGGGTGTAGCCGTCGACCATCCACGCGATCTGTGCGTCGGCGAGTTCGTGTCCGCCCCGCTTGGTGGCGATCACCGACACCGCGTGGATGATCTCCCGGGCGTCGACCGTCATGAACGGACCGCCTCGAGATCGTCGGGTCCGAAGGCATCGGGAAGCAGCTCGGCGAGCATCCGGGGACCACCGGGGTGGTCGACGAGGAGCTCGCGCCCGCCGTGTTCGAGCAGGACCTGTCGGCACCGTCCGCACGGCATCAGAACCGCCCCGCGGGCGTCGCAGACGCTGACCGCCCGCAGCGCTCCGCCTCCGTCGTTCACCAGGGCCGCGACCAGTGCGACCTCGGCGCAGATACCCAGGCCATATGAGACATTTTCCACATTGCAACCGGCGACGACACCGCCCTCGGCTGTGATCCCGGCGGCGCCCACCGGGTACCGGGAGTAGGGTGCGTAAGCACGACCGATCATCGATCTGGCCTTGTCCCGCAACACATCCCAATCGATTTCTGTAACCACGTGGATCTCCTGTCGCCCGGCGTCATCGGCCGTTCATCCGGATTTCATCACCGCAAAGCTTGGGTAAGGCAAACCTAAGTCGTAATGTCTTGTCGCCCAGATCGGTTCGGGCAATTTACCACCGGAATGTGCATGGGTTTAGAGTCTCTTCGTATGGGTCCATGGTCGAGTCGGAGCATG
The DNA here is from genome assembly GCF_023078355.1 of Gordonia hongkongensis. NCBI lineage: Bacteria > Bacillati > Actinomycetota > Actinomycetes > Mycobacteriales > Gordoniaceae > Gordonia > Gordonia hongkongensis. The sequence goes on along the minus strand of NZ_CP095552.1, from coordinate 1,885,940 downwards.
CCGATTCGACGCGTCCATCGACGATGTTGGAGGCCACTTTCCCGATGAGCACCTCGACCGAAGTCGCACCCGACCCGGTGCGCAGACGATCTCTTTATCGCGGCGATCCCGGCATGTGGTCGTGGGTCCTGCACCGCATCACCGGCGTCACGATCTTCTTCTTCCTCTTCGTACACGTGCTCGACACCGCGGTCATCCGAGTCGACCCCAATCAGTACGACGAGATCATCGAGACCTACAAGACGCCGATCATCGGTCTCATGGAGATTGCCCTGGTCGCGTGCGTCCTGTTCCACGCCTTCAACGGTGTGCGCCTGATCCTCGTGGACTTCTGGTCCAAGGGACCCAAGTACCAGCGACAGATGCTGTGGGTGGCCATGACCCTGTTCGTCATCGTCTTCGGTGCCGGCACGGTCCGCCTGCTGCAGATCATGTTCAGCCACCTGTAGGAGACACCAGAGATGACCACCTCGGAAGCCACCGGTGTCGCCAAGACCCTCGGTACTCAGCACGACCGTCCCGCGAGCCTGGACAACCCGCGCTCGCCCCGCAAGCCCAAGGGCGGCAACTTCGAGAAGAACGCATGGCTGTTCATGCGGTTCTCCGGGCTGCTGCTCGTCGTCCTGACGATCGGCCACATGTTCATCATGCTGGCCTGGGACGGCGGCGTGCACCGCATCGACTCCTCGTTCGTCGCCGCGCGGTGGAGCTCACCCTTCTGGCAGATCTGGGACCTCACCATGCTGTGGCTGGCCCAACTGCACGGCGGCAACGGTGTGCGCACCGTCATCGCCGACTACTCCCGCAAGGACTCGACCCGTTTCTGGCTGAACGTGCTGCTCGCCGTGTCGATGATCCTCGTCCTCACGATGGGCACCTACGCCCTCCTGACCTTCGACGTCAACAGCGTCGGCTAAAGGAGACCCACAACATGCAGGAACATCGCTACGACGTCGTCATCGTGGGCGCCGGCGGCGCAGGCATGCGCGCGGCGATCGAAGCCGCCCCTCGGGCCCGCACCGCGGTGCTGACCAAGCTGTACCCGACCCGCAGCCACACCGGCGCGGCCCAGGGCGGCATGTGTGCGGCACTCGCCAACGTCGAGGAAGACAACTGGGAGTGGCACACCTTCGACACCGTCAAGGGTGGTGACTACCTCGCCGATCAGGATGCCGTCGAGATCATGGCCAAGGAGGCCATCGACGCGGTGCTCGATCTCGAGAAGATGGGCCTGCCCTTCAACCGGACACCCGAGGGCAAGATCGATCAGCGACGCTTCGGCGGCCACACCCGCGATCACGGCAAGTCCCCGGTCCGGCGGGCCTGCTACGCCGCCGACCGCACCGGCCACATGATCCTGCAGACGCTCTACCAGAACTGCGTCAAGCACGACGTCGAGTTCTTCAACGAGTTCTACGCCCTCGACATCTGCCTCACGGAGAACGAGAAGGGCGAGCAGGTCGCGACCGGTGTCGTCGCCTACGAGCTCGCGACCGGCGAGATCCACGTCTTCCACGCCAAGTCGATCGTGTTCGCCACCGGCGGCTCGGGCCGTATGTACAAGACGACCTCGAACGCGCACACGCTGACCGGCGACGGCATGGGCATCATCTTCCGCAAGGGCCTGCCCCTCGAGGACATGGAGTTCCACCAGTTCCATCCGACGGGTCTCGCGGGGCTCGGCATCCTCATCTCGGAGGCGGTCCGCGGTGAGGGCGGCATCCTGCGCAACGCCGACGGCGAGCGTTTCATGGAGCGCTACGCCCCCACCATCAAGGACCTCGCGCCGCGCGACATCGTGGCCCGGTCGATGGTGCTCGAGGTGCTCGAAGGTCGCGGTGCCGGCCCGAACAAGGACTACGTCTACATCGACGTGACCCACCTCGGCGAGGACGTCCTCAACGAGAAGCTCCCCGACATCACCGAGTTCGCCCGTACCTACCTCGGCGTCGACCCGGTCACCGAGTACGTGCCGGTGTTCCCCACCTGTCACTACGTCATGGGCGGCATCCCGACCAACATCAACGGTCAGGTGCTGCGCAACAACGACGAGGTCGTCCACGGCCTGTACGCCGCCGGCGAGTGTGCGTGCGTGTCGGTCCACGGAGCCAACCGGCTGGGCACCAACTCGCTGCTCGACATCAACGTCTTCGGACGACGCGCGGGAATCGCGGCCGCGGACTACGCGAACTCGGCCGAGTTCGCCGAGCTCCCCGAGACGCCCACCGAGATGGTCGACTCGTGGCTCGAGCTGCTGCTCAGCGACCACGGACACGAGCGCGTCGCCGACATCCGTACCGAGCTGCAGGCCTCGATGGACGCGAACGCCTCGGTGTTCCGCACCGAGGAGACCCTCAAGCAGGCCCTGACCGACATCCACCGGTTCAAGGAGCGCTACGCCCACATCCGAGTCCATGACAAGGGCAAGCGCTTCAACAGCGATCTCCTCGAGGCCATCGAACTCGGCTTCCTGCTGGAGATGGCGGAGGTGACGGTGGCCGGAGCCCTGAACCGCAAGGAGTCGCGCGGCGGTCACGCACGCGAGGACTACCCGGATCGTGACGACGTCAACTACAAGCGGCACACCATGGCCTACAAAAAGGGCACGGACCTCCTTTCAGACATCGAGTTGGAGTACAAGCCGGTCGTGGAAACCCGCTACGAGCCGATGGAGCGTAAGTACTGATGACATCTGTTCTGGACAAGCCCGCACCGTCTTCCGACGATCCGCCGTTGCCTCCGGTGCCCGACGAGGCCACCATGGTGACGCTCAAGATCTTCCGCTTCAACCCGGAGAATCCCGACGCCCAGGGCTTCGAGAGCTTCCGCGTCCCGGCGCTGCCGACCGACCGCCTGCTCAACCTGCTCCTGTACGTGAAGGGCTACCTGGACGGGACGCTCACGTTCCGTCGTAGTTGCGCCCACGGCGTGTGCGGGTCGGACGCGATGCGGATCAACGGCGTCAACCGTCTCGCCTGCAAGCTGCTGATGAAGGACATGCTCCCGAAGGACAAGTCCAAGGAGATCACGATCACCATCGAGCCGATCCGCGGCCTGCCGGTGGAGAAGGATCTCGTGGTCGACATGGAACCGTTCTTCGACGCGTTCCGCGCGATCAAGCCGTTCCTGATCACCTCGGGCAACGAGCCGACCCGCGAACGCATCCAGAGCCAGGCCGACCGCGCCCGGTTCGACGACACCACCAAGTGCATCCTGTGCGCCTGCTGTACGACGAGCTGCCCGGTCTTCTGGACCGAGGGTTCGTACTTCGGTCCCGCCGCGATCGTCAACGCGCACCGGTTCATCTTCGACAGCCGCGACGAGGGGGCCGTCGAGCGACTCGACATCCTCAACGACGTCGACGGTGTGTGGCGTTGCCGCACCACGTTCAACTGCACCGACGCGTGCCCGCGTGGCATTCAGGTCACCCAGGCGATCTCGGAGGTCAAGCGCGCACTCATGTTCTCGCGCTAGCCGATTCGAACTTTCTCTGCAGCCCGGCAACGGCCCGCACCCTCAGGGGTGCGGGCCGTCGTCGTCGGTGCCGGGGTCCCGACGGAAGATGCCGGCGACGATCGATTCCGCGCTCCGCGCCTCCTCGTCGGGTTCGGCGGGCCAGAGCAGCAGGGCGAGAACGGAACGGATGAGGAACCGTGCATCCGCGGGATCATCGGGGTCGACGCCGACCAGATCGGCGGCCACCGCGTGCACCGCGGGGGACGACAGGACGGTTGGCGTCGCGCCGATGAGGTTGTCGGGCCGGAGGAACTGCCGGATGACCCGGTCGCCGCGTAGTGCGCGCAGGGTCTCGATGATCGCCGTCTGGGCGCGATCGGGCCCGGTGAGATCCGCGACGGTCGCACGGATGGCGGCGAGCACCGGTGCCGACGTGGTGGCCAGCACGGACTCGATCAGCGCGGACCGACCGCCGGCATGGCGGTAGATCGTCGCCCTCGAACAGTGCGCCCGACGACCGAGCTCGTCGAGGTCGAACCCGTCGAGGCCACGGCGTGCGATGAGGGCCGCCGCGTGCGCGATCAGACGCTCGCGTGCAGCATCGTGCCGGTCTCCGTCGACCAGCCAGTCCCGGGCCATCGCTCCCCCGTTCTCATGGTGAGACGAACCATCCTGTCGATGAAGGACGTTCCAGCTGTTCACGAGGCTAGCCTGAGACACCGGATGGTGCTGTGACTTCTCACCGATCTCGACTTCGGGGATATGCGTGCGTCGACGGCCCGGGGTCGCCCACGCTGGACTCCATGGACACCACCGCCGATCCCACGACCTTCTACTCGCGTCTGCACACCGGTTCGCCCGTGCAGCGAATCGGGGATTCATCGTTCTTCGCCGTCGGCTCCTGGGACCTGATCGCCGACGCGGTCCGACGCCCGGAGGACTTCTCGTCGAACCTGACCGCCACGATGGTGTGGCACGGCGACGGCACGGTCTCGGAGTTCCCGGTCGCCGGCCTGGGCGACGCTATGCACGTCCTCGCCACCGCCGACGGGGCCAGGCACCGCGATCATCGGAAGCTCGCCATGCGGTCGGTGTCTCCGGCACGTACCCGCGAGCTCGAACCGACCATTCGTCGATACATCACGGAGGCATGGGCCGACGATCTCCGTGGTGGCCGGATCGATTGGGTGAGCGCTGTCGCGCAACGGATTCCGATGGAGGTCGCCACGGCGGTGATCGGATTGCCGGTCGCCGACCGTGCCACGCTGACCCGGTGGGCGATCGCGACGAACGTCCTGATCGACGGCGTCATCACGCCGGACCAGCTGACGACGGCAACCGCGGCGGTCGGTGAGCTGACGGCTTATCTGTCGGCGGCGATGAGCAACGCAGACAATGACACCGGCGCCGGGAGCGAAGCGAGCGGGCCGACCGCGCTGGTCGAGGTGGCACGCCGCGTCGCCGAGGGCGGTCTCGATCACGAGACCGCGGTGATGATCCTGTTCCAACTGGTCGCCGCCGGGGCCGAGTCGACCACGAGCCTGCTCAACAGTGCCGTCTGGCTGTTGGACCGCCATCCCGACGTCGTCGAACGGTTACGCAGCGACCCCGGGCTCATCCCGGTGTTCGTGGAGGAGGCCCTTCGGCTCGAGACCCCGTTTCGTGGGCATTTCCGGCACGTGGTCGCCGACACGACGCTGGGCGACTCCGCATTGCCGGCGGGGTCACATGTGTTCCTGATGTGGGGTGCCGCCAATCGGGATCCCGCGCATTTCGACGATCCCGGCGCGATCGATCTCGATCCGGCGGCGCGGCGGTCGCACCTGGCGTTCGGCAAGGGCCTGCACCTGTGTGTCGGGGCGACATTGGCACGCTTGCAGGCGCGCCTCGCGGTCGAGCATCTGCTGCGCTCCACGACCGCTTTCCGGGTCGATCTGACGCAGACGGCGTGGGAGCCCGGGGTTCTCGTCCGTCGTTTCACCACGCTGCCGCTGACGATCACCCGCTGACAGCAGAATCCCGACTTCCGCTCGCTCAGCAGCGCGATGGAACCGATATGCCGTCCGATGCGTCGAAGGAAGACCGAGGAACCCGGCCCGTCGCCGGACCGGTGATCGCCCATCGAACGGAGTACTTCATGGCCCGCGCCCTTCTGTTCCGGCTGCTGCTGACACTCGCGGTGAGTGCGCTCGCGTGCCTCCTGGTGTTCGCACCGGCCGCGGCAGCACCCACCACCGACACGCAACGCATCACGATCACGCTGATCTCCGACCACGAGCACAACGGCGCCGCAGCGTGGACGGACGCAGACGGAAGACTCCGCACACAGTCCGAAGTGCCGCTGTCGCAACGAGATCCAGACGGCAAGTTCAAGGCGTCGTTGGTGTACACGCGGGCCGCGGCCGAGGCACCGGTCGACGCGCTGTTCCAGTCCGGCGGGCGGTTCGCCCGGTGCGAGATCACCGTCGACGGTGAACGGGTCGCCGACCACACCGCGCACGGGTCCCGTCCGACGAGTTCATGTCATTCCGGTTGACGCAGCCCGGCGTGGGTTCCGACCCCGCGTCGGCGAGAGGAATCGCCACCGAGACCGTACTCTTGCACTCGTCATGAGCACCAGAACACAGCCGGTCGAGCGCCCGCGGGAGCGGTTGCGGGTCTTGGAGATCCGGCACGCGGAGTCCGAACCACCCGGCGCCTACGGACCCGCCCTGCACGCGATCACCGAGACGGCCACCCTGCGGATCTGGCGCGAACCCGCGACCGTCGATCCAGCGGATTTCGACGCCATCCTCGTTCTCGGCGGAGCGATGGGAGTCGGTGACGCGGACCGCATCCCGTGGATCGCCGACGAGATCGACCTGCTCCGCCGTGCCCGTGAACGCGGTGTGCCCATCTGGGGTGTCTGTCTGGGCGCGCAGATGCTGGCAGCGGCTCTCGGTGGCGAGGTGCACACGAGCGACATACCGGAACTCGGTGTACGCCGGGTGCGTCTCAACGACGCAGGGATGGCCGACCCGGTGTGGGGCGGGGCGGTCATCGCACCCGCACCACGCGACATCGACACAGTCCAGTGGCATTTCGACACGTTCACCCTGCCACCCGGGGCCACCCTGCTCGCGTCCTCCGACGCCTGCGTCAATCAGTTGTTCCGCGTGGACAACTGCTACGGAGTGCAGTTCCACCTCGAAGCCGGCGGCGATCTCGTCAGGGGGTGGCTGTCACACCAGGAATCACGGTCCGCGGTGGCCGAGGTCCTGGGTGAGTCGGCCACCGACCGCTTCCCGATCGACGCCGCGGCCGCCGAGAAAGTGACCGTGCCGACGGCGGAGGCAGTGATGCGGCGCTGGTTGCACGATGTCGTCGGCAGCGCACGGCCCCGCTGGTAACGTGCGGCCGATGACCCCGACGTGGACTCGTCGTACCGCGTGCGCGCTCGTCGCCGTGCTGACCGTCGGAGTGCTCGGCCTCGTCCTTCGCGTCGGCCCGGCCGTGGCCGTCCCGCTGCCGACCGTACCGCCTCCGGCGATCACCACGCCGGTCACCGATCACTGCCCGCACAAAGTCGCCACGCCTCCGGCCGTCGACGAATCCGAGGTCGTCGCACCGGGTTCGACGACCCCCACTCCCCTTCCTGTTCCCGCACCGGCCGTCGGCGGTGACCAACTCGCCGGTTGCGGGGTCATCGCCGATCCGTCGGCCGGTCCCGTTCCGCCACTGCTGACCTCCGCGGGTTGGTTGATCGCCGATCTCGAGTCCGGACAAGTCATCGCCGCCAAGGATCCCCACGGCCGTTACCGGCCCGCGTCGACGATCAAGGTGCTGCTCGCACTGGTCGCACTCGACGAACTCGACCTCGCCGCGCCGGTCGTGCCCACCGTCGAGGACTGGAGCACCGAAGGCGACTCCTGTGGCATGGGGCCCGGTGGTGTCTACACCGTTCGCGACGTGCTCACCGGACTGTTGTTGGTGTCCGGCAACGACTGCGCGCATGCGCTCGCGCGTCAGCTCGGCGGCATCGACGCGACACTTGAGAAGATGAATGACCGGGCCGCGCAGCTGGGCGCGACGGACACGCGTGCTGCCAGCCCGTCCGGACTGGACGCCGCCGGGATGTCCTCCTCGCCCTACGATCTGGCGCTGCTGTTCCGGGCCGCGATGACCGAGCCGACCTTTCGCGAGATCATCGCGATGCCCACGTTCCGTTTCCCGGGCTACCCGCGGCGTCCAGATGTGCCCGGCGACAGAGATCATCCGCCCTACGACATGTACAGCACCAACCGCCTCCTCGTCGATGGGTATCCGGGAATGCTCGGCGGCAAGACCGGTTACACCGACGACGCACGGAAGACGTTCGTGGGTGCCGCCGAACGCGACGGCCGGACGGTGATCATCGTGCAGATGTTCGGCCTGTCCGTCGACGGGGATCTGTACTGGGACCAGGCGAAGGCGATGTTCGACTACGGATTCCGAACCGACCCCGCCATCTCGGTGGGCCGCCTCGTCGAGCCGTCGGCCGCGTCCGGACCGTCCTCGACACCAGCGCCGACGCGGACCGAGAACCGCGCCGTCGCAACAGGTTCCGACCAGGCGTCGTCGACCTCCGTCCAGATCCTCATCGGGCTCGTGGCCGCACTCGCGGCGGTCATCCTCCTGCTCATCGGGTTGAAGCTCGCCGGACGCCGCTGATCAGACGACCAGCGCCGGAGGTCAACGCCGCCGACGCGCTCCGATCAGCGCGGCCGCGACTGCGCCCAGTCCGACGGCGGCCGCGAGGGCGCCGGGCCGGGGCGCCGGGCTCACCTCGACCGTCGGCGAGATCTGGACCGGCCGGTGCAGTTCCGCGTCCGGTTCTTCCACCACCTGGTACTTGCTGTTGATGGGGTCGGTCGCGCACCACGCGGTGGCATACAGCACGATCCGCGACGCGAGGTACGCGAAGACGAACACACCGAAGATCGGACCGAACGCCACCCCGGCCGGCGAACCCAGGACCGATTGGAGATACAGCCCGCCAAGGGATTTCATCAGCTCGAACGCGATCGCGATGACCAGCCCGGCCTTCATGGCGTGCGTCATCGGCAGCGGCACCAGCGGTAGCCGCGCCAGCACGAAGGTGAAGAGCAGCCAGCTGGCGAACACCGACACGACGATGGCGACGGCCCGCACCACGACCGGGGCCCATGACGCGTCGTCGAGGCCCACCCAGGAGAGCATCGTGGTGGTGAGCCCGCTGTTGCCCAGCGTCGTCAGCGCCATCGTCACGGCGAAGGCCATGCCCAGCAATGCGAACGTGAGGAGATCCCACACCTTCGACAGCACGGGGTTGCGGTCGACGCGACCCCCGTACATCTCGGTGAAGGCCACCCGGACGCCGGAGATCCACCCGATCCCGGTGAAGGCGGCACCGATCAGACCGACGATCCCTACCGCGGCGCGGGAGGAGATCGCCGAATCGATGACCTCACTGAGCTGCTCGCCCATCTTGCCGGGCGCGGCGTCGACAACCGCCTGTTGCAGGTCTTCGAGCAGCTGTGGCTGATTCGCCAACACGAACGCGGCGACCGAGAACACCACCATGATGATCGGGACGAGCGCGAGGATGCCGTTGAAGCTGATGGCCGCCGCATACACGTTTCCGCGCCGGTCGTTGTAGCGTTCGACGGTCTGCACCAGGTGCTCGACGGCGGGCCACTTCTCCCGCGCCGCGGCGAAGGCCGACTTGCCCTTGTCGACGGTCGTCATCCCTTTGTCCACCGCCGATTTCGCCGTGTCCACCGGTGATCTCGCCGAGTCGCGCGCGGAGGTCATGGATCGCCTTCCTGGTCGGATCGCGGGACGGCGTCCGGCGGATGCGGTCTCACCGGCCAGGCGCCAGGAACCCCACCTTGTCATAGACCGACGCCAGCGTCTCGGAGGCGATGGCACGCGCGCGGGCCGCGCCCCGAGCCAGGATGGCGTCGAGTTCGGCCGGATCGGACAGGTACTCCTCGACCCGCCCGCGCAGCGGGGTGACGAACTCGGTCAGCACCTCCGCGGTGTCGACCTTCAGGTCGCCGTATCCCTTGCCCTCGTATTTGGCGACCAGATCGTCGACGCCGACACCGGACAGGGCCGACTGGATGGTCAGCAGGTTGGAGACACCAGGCTTATCGACGACATCGAACCGGATCTCCGAACCGGTATCGGTGACAGCCGACCGGATCTTCTTCGCCGAACGTTTCGGATCGTCGAGCAGATTGATCAGACCTTTGTCGGTCTCGGCGGATTTGCTCATCTTGGCCGTCGGGTTCTGCAGGTCGTAGATCTTGGCGAACTCGGCGACGATGTGCGCCTGGGGCACCTTCAGCACCTTGCCGAACCGGGAGTTGAATCGCTGGGCGAGGTCGCGGGTGAGTTCGAGATGCTGCCGCTGGTCCTCCCCGACCGGAACCCGATCGACCTGAAAGGCGAGGATGTCCGCGGCCATCAGGATGGGGTAGGTGAACAGGCCGACGCCCGCCGCGTCGACGCCCTGCTTGGCCGACTTGTCCTTGAACTGGGTCATCCGGCTGGCCTCGCCGAAACCGGTGATGCACGACAGGACCCACGTCAGCTGGGCGATCTCGGGGATGTGGGACTGCACATAGATCGTCGACCGCTCGGGGTCCACACCGACGGCGAGCAATTGCGCGACGCTCAGGCGGGTGCGTTCGGCGAGGACCTTGGGGTCGAACGGCACCGTGAGTGCGTGCATGTCCGGGATGAAGTAGAACGCCTCGAAGTCGTCCTGCAAGGCCACCCACTGCCGGACCGCACCGAGATAGTTCCCGAGGTGGAAGGAGTCACTCGTCGGCTGGATACCGGACAGCACACGCGGACGGGTCGGCATCGACTCGGCCGCGGGCTCTCCGTTGCGCTCTACGTCGCTGGTCATGACGCCCAGTTTGTCAGACCCGGTCACTCGTACCGCACGGTGACCGGAGCGTGGTCGGACCAGCGGAGGTCGTAGGCCGCCGCACGTTCCACCTCGGCCTTGGTCGCCCGGCCGGCCAGCATCTTGTTGGTGAGCTGATAGTCGATCCGCCATCCGGAATCGTTGTCGAAGGCCTTACCGCGCCACGACCACCACGAGTAGGGCCCGGCGTCGTCGGGGAAGAGTTCGCGCATGACGTCGCGCCACCCGGCGGCGAGCAGGTCGGCCACCCAGGCCCGTTCGTGCGGTAGGAAGCCGGGGCTCTTGAGATTGCCCTTCCAGTTCTTGATGTCGGCTTCGGCGGGCGCGATGTTCCAGTCGCCACCCACGACGACGTGGCGGCGTCGACGGACCAACCGATCCAGGTATGCGCCGAACTCACGCATGAAACGGACCTTCTCGTCGTGCTTGGCGATGTCCTTCTCGGCGTCGGAGAGCGCGGCACCCTTCGGCAGGTACAGGCTTCCCGCGGTCAGCGGTCCCAGGTCGGTGTCGACGTCGACTTCGAGATAGCGGCCGAGGTCGTCGAACTCCGCGCTCCCGAATCCGACGCGCACCGCCGACGGCGCGCTACGTGTCAGCACACCGACGCCCGCGTGACCCTTCACCGAGGACTCGCTCATCGTCAGATGCCATCCGGTGTCGAGCACCGGCGCCAGCGCGTCGCGGGCGAGTTCCTCGCTCGCGCGGACCTCCTGCAGCAGGACCACATCCGGTCCAGATGTGTCGAGCCAGGGCAGCAGGCCGCGGTTGGCCTCCGATCGATGTTTGACCGCTGCGCGGATTCCGTTGACGTTCACCGTGGAGATCGTGAGTGGCACGGGGCCACATCCTACGGCGGCGGTCCGACAGCCCATCGGCCGTGATCGCGCCACTCGGACAGCGTCGATAAAAGGTAAGGCAACCCTTGTGCGGACACCCTAAAATATGTAAGCATTGCCTAATCCAGGCACGAAGGTGAGTTTCCGAGATGTTCGTTTGCATATGCCGCGCCGTCACCGTGGACGAGGTCCATGCGCACTGCGATGCGGGCGCGTACACGGTCGACGCGATCAGCGACCGCTGCGGCGCGGGCGAAGGCTGCGGGACCTGCCTGGACGAACTGCACACCATCCTGAGCGAAAGGGCGTCAACCGCGACGACCGCTGCATGACCTGACCTCCGACCCGACGAACCTCGCGCGAGACGACGCGCGGGGGGTTTTGTCGTGTTACGGTTCGAACGGACATACACGGGAAATGGGAGGCGGACAGATGCGTGGCGACCCCGAGGTCATCGACCTCCTCAACGAACAGCTCACGAGTGAGCTGACCGCGATCAACCAGTACTTCCTGCACGCGAAGATGCAGCAGAGCTGGGGTCTCACCGAGATCGCCGCGAAGACACGGGCCGAGTCGATCGAGGAGATGACTCACGCCGAGGTCCTGACCGATCGCATCCTGTTCCTCGACGCCCTGCCCAACTATCAGCGCCTGCTGCCGCTGCGTATTGGGCAGTCGATCCGGGAGCAGTTCGAGTCGGACATGTCGATCGAGGTCGAGGTGGTGGAACGACTCCGCCCCGGAATCGCGATGTGCCGGTCCAAGGGCGACATCACCAGCGCCAACCTCTTGGAGCAGATCCTCGCCGACGAAGAGGAACACATCGACTATCTCGAGACGCAACTCGAGCTGATCAACAAGCTCGGCGAGCAGCTCTACCTGTCGAAGACGATCGCCACACCGCCCACGAACGGCTGATTGCACCGACTCGACGACACGAGGGCCGACCGGACTTATCCGGTCGGCCCTCGTCGTAGGTAGAACGGCCGCGCTCGTTCAGGACCCGACGGGCTGGTGCCGCGCGGTCGCGAGGGCCACGACGGTGACCGCGATACCCGCCACCGCGAGCATCACCCCGACCACCGACGGCGCCAGGTATCCGTAGCCGGCACCGACCACCACGCCACCGAGCAGCGCTCCGGCCGCGTTGGCGATGTTGAGCGCGGAATGGTTCAGGGCCGCGGCCAGGGTCTGTGCATCGGCCGCCACATCCATCAGCCTGGTCTGCAGCGCGGGTAGCATCATCGATCCCGTGAGCGCCACGAGGTAGGTGAGGATCAATGCCGCCCAAGCATTCTCGGCCAGCACCGCAAAAGCGCCGAGGGAGAGTGCGGTGGCGGTGAGTCCGCCGAGGATCGCCACCGCCACGCTGCGGTCCGCGACATAACCGCCGACGAAGTTGCCGGTCACCATTCCCAGTCCGTACAACATCAGGGCGAACGGCACGACCGACACCGACAGCCCGGTGTCGGTGGTCAGCGCGGAGTTGAGATACGTGTAGAACGCGAACATCCCACCGAACCCGACGGTTCCGATGACCAGTGTGAACCAGACCTGGGACCGCTTGAGTGCACCGAGCTCGGTGAGCGGGTCGGTGGTCTTCACCCCGCTGAGCGTGGGAAGCACCCGGATCAGCGCGACGACGGTGGCGATTCCGATCACGACCACGATCGCGAACGCGGACCGCCAGCCGAGCGTCTCACCGAGCCAGGCGGCCGCCGGTACGCCGAGGACGTTCGCGACGGACAGACCGAGCATCACCTGTCCCACGGCCTTGCCACGGTTGCGCGGGCCGGCCAGATGAGCGGCGACCAGAGCCGCGACACCGAAGTAGGCGCCGTGCGGGAGGCCGGCGACGAATCTCGCCACCAGCAGCAAACCGTAATCCGGTGCGAGGACGGTCGCGAGGTTGCCGACCGTGAACGCCACCATCAAGCCGATCAGAAGCGTCCGACGGGACATCCGCGCGGTGAGCGCCGCGATCAGCGGCGCACCCACCACCACACCCATCGCGTAGGCCGAGATGACATGTCCGGCAGTCGGTTCCGAGACACCCAGAGATCCGGCGATGTTGGGCAGGAGGCCCATGGCGACGAACTCGGTCGTCCCGATCCCGAATCCACCCAGCGCAAGGGCGAGGATCGTCCACCGACGCACCCGGCGGGACACCTCGGCCGATTCGGCCCGCGCGGGGCTGCGGAGTTCCCCGGCGGTGGACGGACCCGTCAGTGAGGGGTCGGCCGGGGCTTCGGTCGTCGAGAGAGCATCAGGCACGGTCGATGCCAACCCGCGCCCGTCAGCGCTGATTCCTCAGCCGGTGGTGAGTTCATTCACACACGCAGTGTCCTCAGCATCGCGCGGGGTGTCAGTCGCCGGCTTCGGAGCCCGCATCGCTGTCGGGGTCGGACGGGTCTGCGGAAGGCCCGTCCGGGTCCGAAGCCGTGTCGGACGAGCCGGCCTTCTCGCCGTCCTCTCCCCCGTGGCCGTCGGTTCCAGACGTCTTGACATCGCTTCCCGAGGGATCGGTGGCGGCCGGCGAGTCGTCGTCGCGAGGCGGGGCAGGCGCGGGGTCCGCGTCGGGCGTATCGGTCTCGGTATCGGTGCCCGTGTCGGCCCCCGACGACGTGTCGGTCGTGTGGCCCACCGGGGGCTGCTCGGCCGGTGACGGGTCGGTGGCATCCGGTTCGGCACCCCGGGCCGCCGACGGCTCGGACGAGGGGCCGGACCCGCCCACTTCTTCAGCGCGGACCGGCCCCACGGACTCGTCGGGTACGGCTGCCAGTCGCGCGAACGTGGACGATCGCAGGTGCGACGTGTCCGCCGCGAGAATCGTGACGGCGCCGCCCTCCGACGCCACCGGCCCGATGAGCGCGCCCGCCCAGTATCGGACGAAGTTGACCGGCAGCAGGACGATGCTGCGCACGCTGGCAGCCAGGGCGCTGACACCGCGCACGAACCGAGCCGGTGTCGCGGTGACGATGCCCTGCAGGATGTCCTCGAAGACGAAGATGTCGGGTAGGTATGCGCCGTACCCGAGACGTGGGAGTGGCGGCAGCAAGCCCTGCACCAGCCGGACCACCGGCTGCAGATTCGCCAGTTCGATGCCGAACGGAAGCCCGATGGTCGGGCGATCCGACAGGAAATCGCCGATGGCGCCCTGGTAGCCGAGGTTGCGAGCCCAGCCCTGGACGAGTTCGGCGAGTGCGGAGTCCGCAGCGACCATACAGACGCCGTCCGCACATTCGACCGGACGTTTCGCCCACGTGTATCCCGGCTGCAGCGGGTTGCCCGACATCTCCTCTGGATACAGGAAATGCTTGACCTGGTAGCCGAGGATGCCGTCGATGGCGCCGATCGGGTCGTAGACGGGATCGGGCAGGTCGCAGATCGGGTCGCCCTCGATGCACACCGACACGACCCGGTCGCTGACCGTCCCGAAGCCGGCGTCCGTGCTGCCGGCACCACGTGGCCCCGACATGGTCAGTCCGGGAATGATCCCGATCAGCGACAGCTCGATACCTCGCCCGGTCTTGTCACCGGCCTGCCGCGGATCCGAATACAGCTCGCCCGACACCCCGACGTCGGAGATCACGACGTCGTCGCTGGGATCGTCGGGCGTGTTCGCGACATCGAACTTCCGGCCGTTGCCGATACCGGCGAGCACGTCTCCAGCGATGCGCGCCCCTTGCGAATAGCCCGTCACCACCACCGGCGCCTCGGACCCGCACGCTTCTCGATACGACGAGATCGCGGACGCCGTCGATGCGATCCCCTGTTCGGTACTGCGGTCGTACCCCGTCGCTCCGAGCGGCCATATGGTCGCCGGGTAGGGCGCGTTGATCACCTCATAGCCCTGCTCGCGGTAACGCTCCTTGACGCCCTCGAGCAATAGCGACTCAGCGTCGACGGTCCCCCCGACCACCACGACGGCACCGCTGCACGAGGGCCCGCCGGCTGTCGCCGCCGCCACCCCGGTGAAGCCGAATGCGGCGAGGGTCGACAACGTCGACATCGAGGCGGCCAACAGAGCGACGCGTCGGGTCCGGAGATGAGCCATCACGGCCATGAGCGCTCCTGTGCGAACCCGGACCACCTGAGCGGAGCATTCCGGTGCAGCCGGGGCTGTCCCGAACTCTAGATCCGCGATCGCGGAACCGACAGCACGCTGAGCGTCGCTAACTACCTTGACCAGTGGTTTCGTATCTGACCACACCCGATTTCACTCGGTCGGAGGACAGCCACCGGCACCCTTCCGGTGCACTTCTCAAGGGTTGGGCGCGGCGTGACCGGGACGGTTCTCGGGCGCTCACATCCGTGTTATATCCTTGTCGCCAGGTCATGAGTATCAGTGCGAAGCCCCGGCTGGCTGATCGGCAACCCTCCTTCCGCGGTGGGGTGCTCCGGGTGATGACCGGGTTGCGGGATCGCAGTGGCGATCCCCGGCAAGCGCGGGTCCGAAGGTCGGACCCCAACAGGGTCGAGTTGGCCCTGCCGACCGTAGAAAGTGATGAATCGCCATGTCTGATGTCCCTGACGGCACCCTCGACAGCAACGATCCCAGCGAGAACTGGAGCTTCGAGACGAAGCAGATCCACGTCGGGCAGTCCGCGGACGCGGTGACCAACGCCCGTGCGCTGCCGATCTACCAGACGACGTCGTATGTCTTCAACGACACCCAGCACGCGGCCAATCTCTTCGGGCTCGCCGAACCGGGCAACATCTACACACGCATCATGAATCCCACGCAGGATGCCGTCGAGCAGCGGATCGCCGCGCTCGAGGGCGGCGTCGCCGCGCTGCTCGTCGCATCGGGACAGGCCGCCGAGACCTACGCGATCCTCAACGCCGTCGAGACCGGCGGGCACGTGGTGTCGAGCCCCCGCCTGTACGGCGGCACGTACAACCTCTTCCACTACACACTGCCCAAGCTCGGGGTCGAGGTGAGCTTCGTCGAGGACCCCGAGGATCCGGCGTCGTGGCAGGCCGCGGTCAAGGACAACACCCGCGCGTTCTTCGGTGAGTCGATCTCCAACCCCAACAACGAGATCCTCGACATCTCGGGGATCGCGGAGGTCGCGCACCGCAACGGCGTACCCCTCATCATCGACAACACCGTCGCCACCCCGTACCTGATCAGCCCGCTGGCCCACGGCGCCGACATCGTCGTGCACTCGGCGACGAAGTACATCGGCGGTCACGGCACCGCGATCGGCGGCGTCATCGTCGACGGCGGCACCTTCGACTGGCGGGTCCAGCGCGACGGGAAGGACCTGTTCCCCGGTTTCACCACGCCGGACCCGAGCTACCACGGTGCTGTCTTCGCCGACCTGGGCGCGCCCGCCTTCGCACTCAAGGCACGCGTGCAGTGGTTGCGTGACACCGGCGCGGCGATCTCCCCGTTCAACGCGTTCCTGTTGGCACAGGGCCTGGAGACGCTGAGTCTGCGCATCGAGCGCCACGTCGCCAACGCGCAGAAGGTCGCCGCCTTCCTCGATGCACACCCGCAGGTCGAGTCCGTGGCGTACGCGGGTCTGGAGTCCTCGCCCTGGTACAAGCGCGGTCAGGAATTGGCCCCGAAGGGTCAGGGTGCGATCATCGCCTTCGAGATCCAGGGCGGAGTGGACGCCGGCAAGAAGTTCGTGGACGCGCTCAGCCTGCACAGCCACGTCGCCAACATCGGCGATGTGCGGTCGCTGGTCATCCACCCCGCCTCGACCACACACAGCCAGCTCACCCCCGAGGAGCAGCTCGCCGCGGGCGTGGCCCCGGGACTGGTCCGGCTCGCCGTGGGCATCGAGGGAATCGACGACATCTTGGCCGATCTCGAACAGGGATTCGCGGCGGCCAAGTGAAACAGGTGAGGCAGCTTTGTCGGTGAGTATCGACCTGAATGCGACAGCATCTGATCAGCCCGACTGGGAGACCCTCCCGGACGGGGAACTCGTCGGCATTCCCATCGGCTCGTTGCCTCTCGACAGCGGAGCACGGATCGACGACGTCACCCTGGCGTTCCAGCGCTGGGGGACGTTGTCGCCGTCCCGCGACAACGTCATCCTCACGCTCCACGCACTGACCGGCGACTCGCACGTCACCGGACCCGCCGACGCCGACCACGACTCGGCCGGATGGTGGGACGGGCTGATCGGCCCGGGACAGGCCATCGACACCGACGAATGGTGCGTCATCTCCGCCAACGTCCTGGGCGGATGCAAGGGCTCGACGGGTCCGGGCTCCATCGCCCCCGACGGTCGGCCCTGGGGCTCACGCTTCCCACAGATCACCGTGCTCGACCAGGTCCGCGCCGAGGTGGCACTGCTGGACCGCCTCGGAATCCGCAGCGTCGGTGCGGTTCTCGGCGGTTCGATGGGCGGCGCCCGCGCGCTCGAGTGGGCCATCGAGTACCCCGACCGCGTCCGCAGCGCCCTCGTGCTCGCCGTCGGCGCCCGCGCGACCGCGGATCAGATCGGTATCCAGTCCGCACAGATCGCCGCGATCAAGGCCGACCCGGACTGGTGCGGCGGCGACTACCACGGCACCGGCCGCATTCCGTTGCAGGGCATGGGGATCGCGCGTCGGATCGCCCACCTCATGTACCGCAGCGAGCCGGAGCTCGACTCCCGCTTCGGCAACGACGCCCAGGGCGACGAGAATCCCCTGACCGGCGGGCGCTACGCCGTGCAAAGCTATCTCGACCACCAGGCGTCGAAGCTGATGTCCCGCTTCGACCCGGCCAGCTACGTCGTCCTCACCGAGGTCCTCAACCACCACGACGTCGGCCGTGGTCGCGGCGGAGTCGCCAAGGCGCTCAACAATTGCCGCGTTCCGGTGATCGTCGGGGGGATCGACTCCGATCGTCTCTACCCGATCCGGCTGCAGGTCGAACTCGCCGACGAGCTGGGCAACTGCGTCGGCGGGCTCCAGGTCGTCAACTCCGAGACCGGCCACGACGGATTCCTCACCGAATTCGATGCCATCAGCGATCTACTCAAGCGCACTGTCGAACTCGCGCGTCGCGACGCCTGACGGACCGTAACCCAGCTGTCGGCGGCGTCCTGTCAGCGCGGCGCCGGCACCGACGGGACCGGGCTGCCGGACCGAGGTACCGGGGTCACCGGTGAGCCCGACTCCCCGTCAACGGATTTCCCCGGTTCGGCTACACCCGGAATCTCAGTCGACCCGGTGGCGCGGGTGCTGCTCGGCCGCGGCGGGCCGCTGGGCGCGGAGCGCAACGTCGACGTCGAGTACGTGGGCGGCGGCGGAGTGGGCGCCACACTCGGCGGACGCATACCCGGGGGCAGCAGGTCCGGCGGGATCGTCGGTGTCGAACCGGGCGGGAAGGTCAGGTCCGGCCACGGGAACGGCGAGAGGGTGCGGGTGCTGGTACTCGTGGACGGCCGCGTCGGCGGCAACTCCGTCGTCGCCCATGCCGGCGGGTCGTTCCAGCCGGTCTCGGGCGCGGGCCGTTGCGTCGGAACGGGAGTGACGACGGTGGGCTCGACGGGTTCGGCCGGGATTCGGGTGATCGGCTGGGAGGTGGGCCGCGCGGTGGACGGCGGCTCCTCCTCGCTGGTCGCCGCCGCGGGGGGCACACTGCTGACCGACGGCTGCGGCTCGACGGCCGGACGGTCGGCGAACGACGAGCTCACCGCGTAGATCGTCATCAATGTGGCCGCGATGACCGCCCCGGCAACCGCAATTGGGGTCGCGGAAAGCCACTCGCGCTGCCGCTTGCCCCCGATGAACGCCAGACGCGCTGCGCCCGAATAACTCTGGAGGGCCAGCAAGGCTGCGCCGGTGGCCACGACCAGCTCCGGCGCCGTCGGGTTCACGACCTCGAGCTCATGCTCTGCCGCGATCGCGCGCACCGCGGGGAGGTTGGCGAGTCCGCCGATGAACACCACCGCGTCCGGTCGTACGCCGCGTGACCTGACGGCCGCTACATAGCGGGCGAACACTTCTTTCGCATCACCGATCATCGGCGCGATCGCCTGCTCGACCTGGGTCGCGGACAGCGCCACACGACCGGTGTTCGCCGAGACCGCGACGACCGACTCGGCGGCCGCGACGCCGCCGTAGGCGATCTCTTCTTTCGCGGTCCGGCACGCGCTGCGCAACTCGCTGCGCTCCGCCCGCGTCCGAGTGGCGTCGCCCAGGACGGGATTGTCGGCGGTCAGCTGGTCGACGATGGACCGGTCGAGACGACGACCGCTCAGCACGGTCGAGTGCTCGGCGTCGCCGATGCGACCCTCGCGGGGATCGACGGTGTAGAGCGACATGCCGGTGTCGCCGCAGTCGACGACGACGGCAGACGAGAAACGGTCGATCTCCCCGGTGTCGGTCAGGTAGGCCAGCACGGCCTCGTCCTCGCCGGCGAGACGGACCTGACGCCGGGGTCCGCTGCCCCGTGAACGCAATTGCCGACGCTGGCTCCCCGTGCGTGCGGCGACCCCGATCGGGCCCACTCGCGTCCCGGTCTCGCGGGCGGCGCTGAGCATCACGTCGATCCCGGCGTTGACCCGGCCGGCGGAATCGAGGCCGTCGGTGGGATCCACGTCGATCACGCGGGAATCGACCACACTGCGACCGAGATCGTCACGCGTCAAGAGGACGTAGTGAATCATGCCAGCCCCTGCTGACACGCCCATGGACGTCACTTCATTCACGGTGCCGTCGGTTGGTGATGCGGTGATACAAACTCCAGCGGTCGGTGTGTCTGCGCAGAGCAGCGGAAAATTGCCTGGTTGAACGCATGACTGGTCCGCCAGGTCACGCTCAGGTCTCTATTGTAATCAATCCGTGCCCAAAGAGTCGATCGACGCCGCCAGCCACAGCATCACGCCGCCGACCGTGGCCATCGCCGTCACGTCGAACGATTTGCCCCTGACCTGCAACAGGCCTGCCTGCGAGGAGGGGATGAAGGCACGGAGTACGGCTCCGACGAGCAGAGCCGCCCCGAAGACGAAGGACCCACGCCGCCAGCGATCGAACATCACGAGCAGCGCGGCGGCCAGCACACCCAACATCACCAGCAGGTACGGGAGCTGGATGAGCACTGCCCGCAACCGGGAGGAGTCGGCGGCACGACGCCCCCGGTGTCCGGGACGGGCGTCCGCGGCGCCGGGCGGTTCGGAGTGAGCGGACTCACTCTGGTGCTCCTCTCGGGTCACGCGTCGCTACCACTCCCCGAGGCGAGCATCTGCTCAGCACGTTCGACCACGTTGACCAGCAGGAACGCCCGCGTCAGCGGACCCACACCACCGGGGTTCGGCGAGACGTGGCCCGCGACCTCCCAGACATCGGGATGAACGTCGCCGGCGAGACGACCCTCGTCAGTACGGCTGACACCCACGTCGACCACCGCGGCGCCGGGCTTCACCATGTCCGCGGTGATGAGGTGCGGCACGCCGGCCGCGGCGATCACGATGTCGGCCCGGGCGATCTCCGACGCCAGATCCGTGGTGCCGGTGTGGCACAGCGTGACCGTGGCGTTCTCACTCCGCCGGGTCAGGAGCAGCCCGATGGGCCGGCCGATGGTGACCCCGCGCCCGACCACCGTGACCCGGGCGCCGGCCAGCGGGACGTCGTAGCGTCGCAGGAGGTGGATGACCCCGCGCGGGGTGCACGGCAGCGTCGACTCCTTGCCCAGCACCAACCGCCCGAGGTTGATCGGGTGGAGTCCATCGGCGTCTTTCAGCGGGTCGATCCGCTCGAGGGCGGCATTCTCGTCAAGATGCTTGGGCAGCGGCAACTGCACGATGTAGCCCGTGCAGGCCGGATCGGCGTTGAGCTCGTCGATCGCCGCGTTGAGCTGCTCGGTGGTGGCATCGGCCGGCAGGTCCTTGCGGATGGAGGCAACGCCGATCCGGGCGCAATCGGCGTGCTTTCCCTTGACATAGGAGTGCGAACCCGGATCGTCGCCGACCAGAACGGTACCCAGACCAGGCGTGATACCCGCCAGCCTGAGCTTCTCCACCCGCTCGGCCAGATCAGCGAAGATCTCGTCGCGCGTGGTCTTGCCATCGAGTCGTATCGCGGTCACGCCGACATTCTTCCACGGCGCTACTGTCGGAACGGTGACCGTGGTGCGCAGCGACGTCGACCTCGCCCGCGCGGCGATCGCACCCCACCTCCGTCGCACGCCGACACTACGCACGACCATCGACACCGTCCACGGGCCGGTCGAGGTGGTTCTCAAACTCGAGTACGCCCAAGTCGGCGGGTGTTTCAAACCGCGCGGCAGCCTCTGGGCGACGCTGCACGCCCAAGACCAGGGATTGCTGACCGACGCCGGTGTGCTCGTCGCCTCCGGCGGCAACGCCGCGATCGGCGCGACAATCGCGGCGCGGATCGTCGGCGTGCCGGTCACCGTGGTGATCCCCGAGACCGCGCCGCCGGTCAAGATCGACGCGCTGCGCGCCGCGGGAGCGCGCGTCCACCTCATGGGACGGCGCTATTCCGAGGCCGCCGACGCCGCCGTCGCGCTGGCAGAGCAGACCGGAGCGCTCGCGCTGCACGCCTACGATCTCCCCGATGTCGTCGCCGGCGCCGGCACCATCGGTCTCGAGATGATCGACGACGTGCCCGGACCGCTCACGACCGTCGTCTGTGTGGGCGGGGGCGGGCTTCTGGCGGGCCTCGCGGCGACGCTGCGCCCGGGCGACCGCATCGTCGGCGTCGAACCACTCGGCGCGTCATGTCTGCATCAGGCCCTCGCCGCGAGAACTCCCGTACCCGTCGAACTCGAGAGCATCGCCGCGGACTCGCTCGGCGCCACCAGCGTCGGCGGGCTCTGTTGGAACGCCGTCGCCGGGAACCCGGCGGTCGGGAGCGTCCTGGTGACCGACGAACAGATCATCGCGGCGCGACGGATGCTCTGGGACACCCACCGCATCCTCGTCGAACACGGCACCGCCACCGCGGTCGCCGGTGTGGTCTCGGGAGCTGTTCGGCCGCAACCCGATTCGACGCTGTGCATCGTGCTCTGCGGGGCCAACACCGCGCTCGCCGTGTGACCGGCGCGATCGCGCGACATCTGCGACGGTCGTCACCGACTACGCTGACACCATCATGTTCCGAATCATGTTCTACCAGCCGTGCATCCCGCCGAACACCGGCAACGCGATCCGGCTGGCCGCCAACACGGGGTGCGAACTGCACCTCATCGAACCGCTGGGGTTCTCGATGTCCGACGCGCAGGTGAAGCGCGCGGGACTCGACTATCACGAGATGGCCAACGTCACCGTGCATCCGAACCTGGTGACCGCCTGGACGACGCTGAAGCCGGAACGGGTCTTCGCGTTCACCGCCCATGCCGAGCGCTATCACACCGACGTCGACTACCAGCCGGGCGACGTGTTGCTGTTCGGCCCCGAGCCGACCGGGTTACCGGCGGAGGTCCTCGACGAACCCGAGGTGACCGACCGGGTCCGCATCCCGATGCTCGCCGGACGTCGTTCCCACAACCTCGCCAACGCCGCGAGCATCGTCGTCTACGAGGCGTGGCGTCAGCACGGTTTCGCCGGCGCGGTGTGATCAGCCGACGCGGTAGCGCTTGATGCGTGCCGTGGCACCGCCGATGAGCGCGATCTTGCTCTTCGGGACCCCGAGGTGGGCGGCGAGCAGTTCGGAGACGGCCTTGTTCGCCCGGCCCTCGGTGGCCGGCTCGCGGACGTAGACGGTGATCGCGCCGCCGGGACCCGTCTCGACCAACGGGCCCTTGCTGCTCTTCGGTTTGACGGTCACCACGACCTGTTGCGGCATGACTCTTCCTGTTCTTCGTGAACACCGATCCGGCTCGGACATCCCGGCGCGTCCGCCGGAGGACTACTGCCAGTCCCGGGATCTGCTCCCCACCCGAAGATCCATGCGCTGCAGTCGATCTGCGACGACGGTCACAGCGCCTTCGGCGTTCTGCACCCGGCCGCGGATCAGCAGAGCGGGTGCCGTCTGAGCGAGTACACGGTACCGCGCCCACAAACCGACCGAACACACCACGTTGACCATCCCGGTCTCGTCCTCGAGGTTGATGAAGGTCACCCCGGACGCGGTGGCGGGACGCTGCCGATGGGTCACCGCGCCACCGACCAACACGCGCGAACCGTCGGGCACCGACAGCAGGCGATCGGCGGCCAGCACTCCCATCGCGTCGAGCCGGGGACGCAGGAACTGCGTCGGATACGACGTGGGGGTGATCCCCGTGGCCCAGGCGTCGGTGGCCGCCAGCTCGACGTCGGAGAGACCCGGAAGGGTGGGGGTCGCCTGCGCCGATTCCAGGGCCAGCTGATCGTCGCGCACCGTCGCGGCGGCCCCGGCCTCCCACAGGGCCTGACGCCGGCTGAGGCCGAACCCGTCGAAGGCGCCGGCACCGGCGAGCCCCTCGAGTTCCTTGGTCGTCAGCCGGGCGCGCCGGGAGAGATCGGTGATGTCGAGGTAGGGACCGTCGGACCGGCGGTCGACGATGCGCTGCGCCGCCTCCTCCCCGACCCCGCGTACACCGTCGAGACCCAACCGGACATCGAGACCCTCGTTCTCCAGAGTGGCGTGCGCGAGTGAGGCATTGATGTCGGGGCGATGGACCGCGACACCGTGCCGTCGGGCGTCGGCCACCAGGGTCTGCGGTGAGTAGAAACCCATCGGTTGCGCCCGTAGCAGCGCGGCGCAGAACGCCGCCGGGTGATGCAGCTTGAACCACGACGAGTAGAACACCAGGGACGCGAAGCTCTGCGAATGACTCTCCGGGAAGCCGAAATTGGCGAACGCGGCCATCTTCTCGAAGATGCGGTCGGCGGTGTCCCCGGTGATGCCGTGCAGGTTCTCCATGCCCTCGTAGAAACGTTGCCGCAGGCGTTCCATCTTCTCCGGCGACCGTTTGGAACCCATCGCCCGGCGCAACTGGTCGGCCTCGGAGGCGTCGAACCCGGCCACGTCGACGGCCAACTGCATCAGCTGCTCCTGGAACAGCGGCACCCCCAGGGTGCGTTCGAGCGCCCTGCTCATCGACGGATGCTCGACCGTCACCGGCTCTTCTCCGTTGCGCCGCTTGATGAACGGATGCACCGAGCCGCCCTGGATGGGGCCGGGCCGGATCAGGGCCACCTCGACGACGAGATCGTAGAAGCAGCGCGGTTTCAGCCGCGGGAGGGTGGCCATCTGCGCACGGGACTCCACTTGGAACACGCCGACCGAGTCGGCGCGACAGAGCATCTCGTACACGGCGGGTTCAGCGAGGTCGAGGGTGGCGAGGTCGACGTCGATCCCCTTGTGTTCGGCGACCAGGTCGATCGCATAGTGCAGGGCGGAGAGCATGCCGAGACCCAGCATGTCGAACTTGACCAGTCCGATGGCGGCGCAGTCGTCCTTGTCCCACTGCAGCACGCTGCGGTTCTCCATCCGCGCCCACTCCGTGGGGCAGACATCGGCGATCGGCCGGTCGCAGATCACCATGCCGCCGGAGTGGATACCCAGATGCCTTGGCATGCCGAGGATCTCGCCGGCGAGTTCGGCGACGTCGGCGGGCGCGGTGTCAGGCATCTTGGCCCAGGCGTCCTGCTGACCGGGCGCGTACCCGAGCGCCCGGGCCATGTCCCGGATCGCCGACTTCCCCCGGTAGGTGATGACGTTGGCGACCTGCGCGCTGCGCTCCCGGGTGTAGCGGCGGTAGACGTACTGGATGGCCTCCTCGCGTCGGTCGGATTCGATGTCGATGTCGATGTCGGGCGGGCCGTCGCGCTCGGGGGCCAGGAACCGTTCGAAGAGCAGCGTGTTGGCGACCGGGTCGACGTTGGTGATGCCGAGGGCGTAACAGACGGCCGAGTTGGCCGCGCTCCCCCGGCCCTGGCAGAGGATGTCGTTGGCCTTGCAGTAATCGACGATGTCGGCGACCACCAGGAAGTAGCCGGGGAACGTGAGCGTCTCGATGATGGCGAGTTCGTGCTCGATCTGCCGGTAGGCCTGCGGATGTTCGGCGGGGGTGCCGTACCGGCGGCGTGCCCGGGTCATGGTGAGTTCGCGCAACCAACTCGCCTCGGTGTACCCGTCGGGGACGTCGAAGGGTGGCAACTGCGGTGCGATGAGGCCCAGGTGGAATGCGCAGTCCGCGGCGATGCCCACCGCGTTGTCGATGGCATCGGGATGTGCGGGCAGCAGCCGCGCCATCTCGTCGCCGCTGCGCAGATGTGATCCGGCAACGCCGGGCATCCACCCCGAGATGGTGTCGATGTCGGTGCGGGCCCGGACGGCGGCCATCGCCATCGCCAGCCGTCGGCGCCGGGGCGCGGCGAAGTGGGCGCCGGTGGTGGCCACGGTCGGCACGCCTGCCCCGGCGGCGAGGCCGGCGAGCACCGCGTTGCCTTCGTCGTCGTCGGCCATGCCCTGCGCGGTCAGCTCGACGACGATGTTGTCGTGGCCGTAGGTCTCGATCAGTTCTCGCAGCGCCTGCTCGGCGGCCGGGACGCCGCCGCGATCGAGTGCTCGTCGGAGGGCACCCTTCCGGCATCCGGTGAGGATGAGCCAGTGCCCGCCGCCGGCCGCGGCGAGGGCTTCGCGGTCGTAACGGAGCAGGCCCTTCTCCCCCGCGACCATGTGCGCGTCGGCGATGGTCCGTGACAGACGGCGGTAGCCCTCACCGTCCCGGGCGAGGACCAGCAGATGCTCGCCCGGTGGATCGTTCTGGCCTGTCCGCGCGATGTCGGGTTCCAGTGACAGCTCGGCACCGAAGACGGTCGGCATGCCGAACTCACGGGCCGCCTCGGCGAAGCGCACGATGCCGTAGAACCCGTCGTGATCGGTGACGGCCAGTGCGCGGAGTCCGAGCCGTTGCGCCTCCTCCACCAGCTCCTCCGGCATCGACGCACCATCGAGGAAGCTGTACGAACTGTGGGCGTGCAGTTCGGCGTAGGGCACCGCCGACGAGCCGCGCGCGATGTCCTCGGCCTGGTAGGCGCCGCGTTTGCGCGACCAGGCCGGACTGTCGCCGCCATCCCCGGGGAACGGCGCCCATTCGCTGAGGTCGGGACCGAACTCGGTGCCGGGCCGGTCGGCACTGCCGGGCGCTCGGCCGGCGAGCACCCGTTCCATCTCCGACCACGTCGGTGGTCCTTGATCCCAGCCCACCCGCCAAGCCTATCGAACACAAGTTCGATGCGACAGCGGGGAGGGGTCAGCTGTTGGCCCGGCCCCGCTCGACGATGCCGGACCGACGATCGGCCACCCGAGCGGGGTCGAAACCTGACATCCACTCGACCGACGTGTCGTTCTCCACGTCGAGCGCCGGGCCGACGAGATGCTGCTCGGCACGCCGATACGAGTCGAGCATGGTCCGCACCGCGAGCTGGTCACTCCCGGCCATGGACACCGCGAGTTCCATCGCCGAGGCCATCAGCTGATCGTGGGCCACCACCTCGGTCACCAAACCGACCCGCAGCGCCGTCTGGGCATCGACGAACTCCCCGGACAGGCTCATGCGGCGCGCGAAACCCCGGCCGACCGCTGCCGGCAATCGAGACGTCAGACCCCAGCCCGGCAGCACCCCGACCCGCGAATGGGTGTCGACGAAGCGGGCCCGTTCGGACGCGATCAGGACATCGCACGCGAGGGCGAACTCCAGACCACCGGTGGCGGCGACACCGTTGACGGCGCCGATGATCGGCTTCGAGATGGGGCGCCACGGATGCCCGACAGGTACGTCCGCATGATCGAGCAGTCGAGCACTGTCGGTCGACGAGCCCAACTCGGCCAGGTCCAGGCCGGCGCAGAATGCCGAGCCCGCGCCGGTGAGGATGACGACGTCGACGTCATCGTCGTGATCCGCGTTCGCCAATTCGGAACGGAGAGCGACGATCAGGTCAAAGCTGAGCGCATTCCGGACCTACGGACGGTTGAGGACCAACGTCCGCACCCGCCCGGATTGCTCGATCCACAGAAGCGGTTCTCCCGACGTGGCCGTGTGGTCACTGGTCATGCGATGCCTTTCGGTGACGTCGGATCAACCCGCCGATTGCGGACGCTCGGCGAGCCCGAGCCGCAAGTGTTCGCTGTGGTAGACCGCCTCGTCGAGCAGCTGGGCGACATGGCTGTCATAGAGGCTGTAACTGATCGACCGACCCGACCGGGTGCCGGTGACCAGCCCGAGGTTGCGGAGCAACCGGAGCTGATGGGAGACCGCGGACTGCTCCATGCCGACGGCGTCGGCGAGATCGGTCACCGAGCGCGGTCCGGACCGCAACTCGGTGAGGATGAGCAGCCGGCTCGGGGTCGCCAGCGCCTGCAGGGTGGTGGCGACGTGCACGGCCGATTCCGGATCGAGCCGCGCAGCCGGCCGCATCCCCTCGTCGATGCCGTGTCCCATGCAGCGGATGCTACCGGCTGGACATTACATGAAAACCTCTTCATATGAACTGTTACTGTCTGAGAGGTGGATGTCGGCGAGTGGCTTCGACTCGGCGCCTCGCTCGCGCTCGGTGCCGGCTCAACCAGCAGGAAGGTGGTTGTCGGCGAGTCGCTTCGACTCGGCGCCTCGCTCGCGCTCGGTGCCGGCTCAACCAGCAGGAGGGTGGCTGCCGGCAAGTGGCTTCGACTCGGCGCCTCGCTCGCGCTCGGTGCCGGCTCAACCAGCAGGAGGGCGGCTGTCGGCAAGTGGCTTCGACTCGGCGCCTCGCTCACGCTCGGTGCCGGCTCAACCAGCAGGAGGGCCGACGACAGACGGGAGACACGATGGGTACGGCGGAGACGACGGAACGAACGGCCCGCAACTCGACGCGCGCGGGAGCCGACCGCGGGAGCACCCCGCCGTCGATCCTCCGGACGGGACTCCGGCTACCCGAGGTGCGCTGGGCGGGCCTCGCGCTGGCACTGTTCCTCGCGGGTTGGTTGCTCCAGATCAGCCAGGCGCCCGAATGGTCCTGGTGGACCGCGTATCTCGCGTGCTATCTGGCCGGCGGATGGGAACCGACCCGATCGGGCCTGCAGGAACTGCGGGGACGACGACTCGACGTCGATCTGCTGATGATCGTCGCCGCCGTCGCCGCCGCGTCGATCGGGCAGGTCTTCGACGGCGCGCTGCTGATCGTGATCTTCGCGACCTCGGGAGCTCTGGAGGTCGTCGTCACCCAGCGCACCGCCGATTCGGTGACCGCCCTGCTCGGACTGGCCCCCGAACGTGCCACCCTGTATGCGCCCGACGGCACGACACGCGAGATCGACTGCCGCGAACTCGAAGTCGGCCAGCGTATCCTCGTCCGTCCGGGCGAACGGGTGGGCGCGGACGGCGTCGTCGTCGACGGCCGCAGCGAGGTCGATCAGCAGGCCGTGACCGGCGAGTCGGTCCCGATCGTGCGGGCGGCGGGCGACGACGTGCTGTCCGGCACCGTCAACGGCACCGGCGCGCTGATCGTCGAGGTCGCCCGTCCGGCGTCGGAGTCGGCCATCGCCCGCATCGCGACGCTCGTGGCCGAGGCATCCGAGACGAAGGCACCGACCCAGCTCTTCATCGAGAAGGTCGAGCAGACGTACTCCGTCATCGTCGTCGTCGCCACCCTGCTGGTGCTGGGCATCCCGGTGATGTTGTTCGGCAATACTTTCGACGAGGCGCTGCTTCGTGCCATCGTGTTCATGATCGTCGCCTCGCCCTGCGCCGTCGTCCTGTCGACGATGCCGCCGCTGCTCGCGTCGATCGCCAATGCCGGTCGGCACGGCGTCCTGGTCAAGTCCGCCGCGGTGATGGAGTCGGTGGGACGGACCTCGGTCGTCGCGTTCGACAAGACCGGCACCCTCACCGAGGGACGCCCGCAGGTCGTCGACGTGGCGGCGCTCGACGGTCACGACCCGTCGCAGGTGTTGGCGCTGGCCGCCGCGGTCGAGTACCCCAGCGAGCATCCCCTCGGTCGCGCGATCGTCACCGCCGCCGCCGACCGCGGACTGGACGTCGAATCGGTGGAGGGTTTCCGGGCGCTTCCCGGACGCGGGGTGACGGGGGCGGTCGGCGGGCGCCGCGTCACCGTCGAGCGCACCGTCGCCGGTTCGACCGGGACGGTGGTCGGCGTACTCGTCGACGGGCGGGAGATCGGCCGGATCGAACTCGTCGATCGCCTGCGGGACGACGCCGCCGAGGCGGTGCGGCTTATCGGCGACGTCACGTCGGGTTCGGTCCTGCTGCTGACCGGCGACCGGCCATCGGTCGCCGCGGACGTCGCCGACCGGACCGGAATCCGCGAGGTACACGCCGACCTGCTGCCGGAGGACAAGGTCCGGATCGTCGGCGAGATCGAGGGACACGTGCTCGTGGTCGGCGACGGCATCAACGACGCACCGGCACTCATGGCGGCCGGGACCGGCATCGCGATGGGTCGTCGCGGTGCGGACCTCGCCGTCCAGACCGCCGACGCGATCATCGTGCGTGACGACCTCACCGCGGTCCCCGCGCTGATACGGCTGTCCCGCCTCGCCCGCCGTTACGTCATCGCCAATCTGTGCATCGCCGCCACCGTGATCCTCACCCTCGTGACCTGGGATCTCATCGGCACCCTGCCACTCCCCCTGGCCGTGGCCGGGCACGAGGGTTCGACCGTGCTCGTCGCGCTCAACGGCGCCCGCCTGTTGCGGAAGTCGGCCTGGTCGGGCGATCGCGGTGCACAATCGACGGGGTCGAACGCACAGTCGACGGAATGAGACGCACGATCGACGCGTACGGGCGCGCGACGCCGCGCGCGTAGTCATTGCCATCGCCGCAAGTTAGTGTCACCCTGAGTACCAGACAGATCCGCGGCCCGCGGACCGTGGACAGCCAGCGGGCCGTCGGCCCGCCCATCTGATGGGATCTCTTCCATGACGAGCTACTTCATCACCGGGGGCAGCGGGTTCATCGGGCGACGCGTACTCGAACGTCTCCTGACCGTCGCTCCCGACGCCACCATCCACGCACTGGTACGCGAGACCTCGCGCGCGGCGTTCGTCGCCATGCTCGACGACCTCGACGCGGGCGACCGCGTGACACCCGTGGTCGGCGACCTGACCGCACCCGGACTCGGTATCGCACCGGACACCGTCCCCGCGATCGATCACGTCATCCACCTCGCGGCGATCTACGACATGGCCGCCGATGCGGAGTCACAGCGCGCCGCCAACGTCGTCGGGACCTCGCGCGCCGCCGACTTCGCGATCGCGCACGATGCGCTGTTCCACCACGTCTCCTCGATCGCCGTGGCCGGTGACCACCGCGGGCGGTTCACCGAGATGGACTTCGAAGTCGGACAGGGCTTTCCGACTGCCTACCATCGCACCAAGTTCGAGGCCGAACGTGTCGTGCGCGAACGCGAGGGACTCCGCTGGCGCGTCTACCGGCCGTCGATCGTGGTCGGCGACTCGCGCACCGGCGAGATGGACAAGATCGACGGTCCCTACTACTTCTTCGGCCACCTCGCGACGCTCGGCCGACTGCCCTCGATGCTGCGACTGCCGATGCCCGATCTCGGGACGCTCAACATCGTGCCGGTCGATTACGTCGCCGCCGCGATGGTCGCCCTCCTCGGCGTGAACCCCACGCGCAGCGGTTTGGTGTTCCATCTCAGCGACCCGAAGTCGCTCACCACCACCGAGATGTACAACGCGCTGGCACCGGCGTTCAAGGCGCCGAAGGGGTTCGACGCCATCCCACGGGCTGCGGTGGAACCCGTGATGACGTTGTCCGGCATGGGGATCGCGCGCGTCGGACGCAACCTCGTAGCCGCCCAGCAGGGGATCCCCGGGGCAGTACTCGACGCGGTGACGCTGCCGGTCGACTTCCGCGCCGACACCACCGTGGCGGTCCTGGGTGACCTCGGCATCACCGTGCCCGACTTCGCCGACTACGCCCCGCGCCTGTGGACCTACTGGTCACGACACCTCGACCGGTCACGCAACCGGCGCACCGATCCGCGCGGGCCGCTCGTCGGCAAGAACGTTCTCATCACCGGCGGGTCGAGCGGGATCGGCAAGGCCACCGCACGGATGTGCGTCGCACGCGGGGCCAACGTCCTCATCGTCGCCCGCAACGCCGACGAACTGGAATCGGCGACCGAGGAATTGAACTCGACGACGAGCAAGAAGGGCATCCCGCCCGGTCAGGTGACCGCATACCAGTGCGACATCACCGACGAGGAATCGGTCAATGCGCTCGTCAAGACCGTGCTCGCCGCGCACGGTCACGTGGACGTCCTGGTCAACAATGCCGGCCGGTCGATCCGTCGTGCCACGATCAACTCGGTGGATCGGTCTCACGACTACCACCGGGTGATGGCGGTCAACTACTTCGGCGCGGTGAACCTCGTCCTCGGACTGCTGCCGCACATGATCGCCCGGCAGGCGGGTCATGTGGTAAACGTGACCTCGATCGCGGTGCAGTCGCGTGGCCCGCGGTTCGGTGCCTACGCGGCGTCAAAAGCCGCTCTGGAGGCCTTCAGCGACGTCACCGGCACCGAAACGGTGTCCGACCACGTGACCTTCTCCAATGTCCGTCTCCCCCTCGTGAAGACGCGGATGATCGCGCCCACCGAGGCCTACGACAACCAGCCCGGGACCTGGAACGTCGACCGGGCCGCGGCGCGCGTGCTGCACGCGATCATCGATCGACCCAAGCGCGTCGACTCGCTGGTCGGGCTCGTCGCCGAGATCGGGCACCGCGTCACCCCCGGACTGACCACCCGCATCCTGCACCAGGAGTACCTGGTCTTCGGCGAATCGGCGGCGGCGCTGGGCCGTTCGGATCGTGACGCCGGCGGGCGGGACGCGTGATCGACACCCCGTATCTCGAGGTCGACGTCGACCGCATGACGCGCAACCTCGCGGTGCTCGCCGACCGCGCGCGATCGGCGGGCGTCGACTTCCGGCCGCATGCGAAGACCCACAAATGCGCCGAGATCGCGGGATGCAGATCGATTCCGGTGCCACGGGGCTGGCGGTGGCCACCATCGGCGAGGCCGAGGCCTTCGCCGACGCCGCCGACATCACCTCGTGCACCGACATCTTCATCGCCTATCCCATCTGGCCGACCCCGGCGAAAGCCGCCCGGTTACGCGCCCTCGCAGACCGGGTGTCGCTACGGGTGGGTGTCGACTCGGCGGAGGGCGCACGGCATCTCGGGGCGCTGCTCGGCGGGCAGCGGGTCGAGGCACTCGTCGAGGTCGACTCCGGGCAACACCGCACCGGGACCGCACCCGGGGACGCCGGAGGCGTCGCGGCGGCGGGCGTGTCAGCGGGGCTCGACGTCGTCGGCGTCTTCACCTTCCCCGGCCACGGCTACGGCGTCGGCGACACCCGCCGGCGGGCCGCGGAACAGGAGGTGGCGGCACTGCGTACGGCGGCGGAGAGTCTCCGAGCGCAGGGCATCGATCCGCGGGTGCGCAGCGGCGGATCCACACCCACCGTCGAATTCGTCGGCGACCCCACGTATGCGGGCGTGCTCACCGAGATCCGTCCGGGCGTGTATCCCCTCAACGACGCCCAGCAGGTCGAGATCGGCACCTGCGGATTCGACGACGTCGCTCTGACCGCGGTGGCAACCGTGGTGCGGAGCGAACCCGGACGGATCGTCCTCGACGCCGGCAGCAAGATCCTCGGCGCCGACCGAGCCGCCTGGGCGACCGGCCACGGACGCCTCCTCGATCACCCCGACGCCCGCGTCGTGCAGTTGTCCGAACATCACGCGGTGGTGGAGTTCCCGGCGGAATCGACGTCAGCCCCCGGTTGGGCGACGTGATCCGGGTGGTGCCGAACCACGTCTGCACTGCGGTCAATCTCGTCGACGAACTGGTGGCGATCGACGGCTCGGACAGCCGGTGGCCGGTCATCGCGCGGGGGCACAACAGTTGAGTCAGATCGGTCGGATGCCTTCACGGACCAGGAATTTGCGTGCCCGTCCGAACTTGCGGTCGGTGGAGAACGCATACCACTGCTGACTCACACCCGCTTCGTGGACGACGTCCCGGAACCTGCGGAACGCACCTCGTCCCTCGATCGCGCGCTCCAGACGGTTTCGCAGGTCGGGATCGGTGGTGCGCGTGGCGAAATCGGCCATGTCCCGCCAGCTGTCGCGCGAACCGATGCAGTCGAAGCGCAGCCAGCGGTCCGGGTCCTCCTCGACGTCGATCTCCTCATCGAGCACGCCCGGGTCGAGCATCTCGTCGTTGTACACGAAGCCGGTGCTCAGGTCGATGAGTCCGCCGGTGGACCGGTTCGGATCACCCTCCATCTCGTCGCTGAGCATCTCGAGATCCACCGCGATCGGCCGTCCCGGCGCGGGTTCCCCGCGCAGGCTCGCGAGCAGTTCCTCGGCGAGTTCGGCGTCGCCGGCCTCTCCCCGTCGTTTGAGTTGTTCGACGATCGACACAG
The DNA here is from genome assembly GCF_023078355.1 of Gordonia hongkongensis. NCBI lineage: Bacteria > Bacillati > Actinomycetota > Actinomycetes > Mycobacteriales > Gordoniaceae > Gordonia > Gordonia hongkongensis. The sequence continues at coordinate 1,852,349 of NZ_CP095552.1, read as the reverse complement.
CCACCGGTTCGGCTCGCTCGCGGCGCTTCTGCAGTGCCATCGGTACCCCGGGGCCGACCTGCTGGAGTGCGTCGTGCAGATCGCATCCGATGACGGCATCCAGGAAACGATCGGCATCCGACGACGCGATCGACCCGCGTACCTCGCCCAGATCGAGTTCACGTATCTCCTTCTGCGCGGGCCACTGGCCGACGAGCATCGGATGAGGAACGGTGGGGCGTGGTGGCGTCTCGTCGTCCCCATCGGCCGTCCGTCGACCGTACTGATCCGGGATGTCGCCCCAACCGAAGTACGCCAGCGGCGCTGTCGGCTTGATGCCCAACACGTCCACCGGGTCGACCTTCAGATCTCCCACGACGCACCGATGGGTCCACTCGTCGCCTAGATCGAAGGTGTACTGGAACTCGGAACCGGTCGCTGCGAACGCGGCGACCTTGGCCGTGGCGATGTCCACGGGCTCGGAGATCGGGCCGCCGATACCACCGGCCAGGTCGGCACCGAGCGCGGCGTCGGCGACCACCCTGCCGTCGTCCAGGGTGAAAAGTGACAGATGGGAACGATCCCATCGAGCGAACGCGTCATCGATGGCGGTCGCCAGATCCTTGAACGTGTGCGCCGGTCCGACCGCGAAAACCCTTCCGGGCCAGGGCCACAACTCAACGCCGCGACCACCGAGCAGTTCCACTGTCACCGACAACCAGGTACGTGCCATGCGTCGAGAGTGGCATCTCAGAGGCGAACGCGCACGCTTTCGGTCGCGGCGTTTCTTCTCGAAGCCACTCCGCGGGACGCAGTCACTCGTAGACACCTTCGACGATCCACTCCCCGGCGCGGTAACACAGCAGCAGGGCGCGCGAATCGTCGAGCAGCACCTGCGCCCGCGCGGTCAGTCCGGTCTCGGCGGCTCCGGTCGGCACCGAGGCCCCGGCGGGCAGGTCGGCGCCTCCGACCGGCCAGGGCCCGGCCCACCAGCACAGGCCCCAACTCGACCGGCGCGCCCGGGACGAGGCCAGCGCGACGGTCACCGGTTCGGCGGTGAAGGCCCCGCGATCGGTCACCTTCACCGGTTGCCCCACGGCGTCGAGCACGTGGATCGCGGTCTCCACCAGCACCGTCGGGCTGGGTTGTGGCAGGCGTCCGGGCCATGGCGCCGACGGATCCCGGCGCGGAGCCGGCTCGTCGCCCAGTGAGACCATGGTGATCCGTTCGGCGGGTCCACGACCACCGCTCAGCACGGGAATACGGACCGCATCCCCGCCCAGCAGCCCCTGTATCCGCACCAGCGAACGCCGGGCGCGCTCCTCCACATCCGGTTCACCGGCCAGCCCGCCACGGGAGAGATCGTCGGTGAGCTGATAGTGCAGGGCCCCGGCCTCGACGACCTCGACCGGTTCGAGCCGCAGCCGGACGATCGGCGAGTCGGGTCGGGCACTGCTCCTCGCTGCGCGCGGCTCGACCCGCGGGGAGGTGGGCCGCGCCGCGCCGGTCAGCCACCCCTCGAGTTGCCATCGGACACGATCCGCGGTCGTCTCCGGCGTCAGCGGTTGGGCACATCGCCAGGTTCGCGAATGCTGTTGTCCGCGTTCGGTGGTCGCGATGATGGTGAGTCGCGTGCAGGCCACCGCGGCATCACGCAGGCGTCGGTGCAGCACGTCGGCGAGGGTGCGACCGATGAACGCCGCGACGTCGATGCGGTCGACCGGCGGGTCGCAGGTGTGGTCGACGTCGAGTTCGGCCGGCACACCACGTGACGACGGGACACGCCCCGGCAGCGCATTGGCCAGCCGGTGCGCGACGACCGCATCCCGGGCGAACCGGGTGGCGACGTCGGTGACGGACATGTCGGCGAAGGCGCCGATCGTGCCGATCCCCAACCGGCGCAGCAACTCCACGAGATCGGCACGGGACGGATCGCTCATGCTGGGTTCGACGGCGAGGTCGGCGACGGGGCGGCCGGCGAGGTACTCCCGGTCACCCCCGGGCTCCACCTGATGCCCGTTCCGGGCGGCGAGGACGGCGGTGAAGATCTCGTCGGCGATGCCGACCTGCGACTCGATGCCGCACGCCGACACCACGTCGACGAGCTCCTCCGCGAGGGCCTCCATCCCGCCGAAGTAGCGGGCGGCACGGTCGCCGGCGATCACCAGGAGACCCGGCCGGAGCACTTCGAGGGCGGGGATCACCTCGGCGACCGCGGCGACCACCGGTTCGAACAGCCGTCCGTCCCGGTTCTCGTCGGCGGCGACCACGGTCATCTCCGTGCACGCCGCCTGCGCCTGTCGCTTCCGCATTCCCCGCCGCACACCGGCGGCCCGTGCCGAGGCCGAACAGGCCACCACCCGATTCGCCGACAGCACCGCGACCGGATGCAGCGGGGGCAGATCCGCCTCGGCCGCCGCGGCCATCGCCGGCCAGTCCGGGCACCAGAGCGCGAGGATACGCCGGGACCCCTGCTCTCCGGAGGGCATCAGTTCGCCACCGCGAGCACCGGGGAGACGGTCGCCGCCGCGACCATCTCGACCGTGCGATCGGCACCGTGGCCCGTCGCCCGGAGTTCGACCTCGGTGCTCTCGGATCGCCGGCCGCGGCCCGACACCGTGACCTCCAGCCGCATCCCGCCGATGCGGCCGTAGCCGCTGCGTGCGGAGTCGAGACCGGCCGCGCGGGAGGCGGGAGCAGACCGGCCGGGCAGGCCCGGACTGTGCCGGTAGGTGAGGACACGGGCCTCGAGGGCCAGTTGCGCACCCGGCCATGCACCACCGGTCACCAGCAGCACCGACGACTGTTTGCGCACGCGGCCCATGACCACCCGGGCACGCGAGGGGGCCACCATCTCGTTCCGCGGGCGAGCACCCTCGCCACCGCTCCCCAGGTCCAGGATCACCAGGTCCATACCGTCGAGCAGCACCGCTGCCACCTCGACCGGGTCGGGACCGGGATCGGGGATGGTGGCGATGCGGGACAGGTCGGCGCCCATCTCCGCCGCGGGCAGCAGACTCAACCGGGGCAACCCGACGATCCCCACCTGTCCACCCGCACGGGTCACCGAAGCGATCATCGCGATCAGCACCGAACGGGCGCCGTCGAGCCGGGCCACCGACCCTCGCGGAATACCGTTGTGCGGCAAGATGTCCGACAACGATTCCGGCACGGGAAGGACACCCACCGACCGGTCTCGGACCTCGACCACCCGCTGGTCGGGCCGACCGGACATGGCCGCCATCCGCCGGCGCAAACCCGCCAGCTCGTCGGCCCGGCCACCGGCCGCCGTATCGGTCACGGCATCGGTCACGGCCACACCAGCAGAGACATCCATCCGGCACCCTCCAGTCGACATGAGTAGTTCTCGAGCGAGCCGGGAAGGTGCGCGCCATCAGGGTTCTCGACACAGTTCCCGAACGATCCCGAGGAGGCCCCTCGTCCGCCGATCATTCGAACACTGTTTCGATTGTTCGAGAGTAGAACCAACCACCGACAAGCGTCAACCGAAGCCGAAAGCCGTTGCGCAGCACAGGATGTTTGCATCCACGCCGAAAACAGCCCAGCTCAGGGGCGCGGTCAGGACGGCACGGGTCAGAACAGGGTGAGGGCGTGCTGCAGCTCGGGCGCGGCCACCGTCGCCGGCGAGTCGGGACCCGATTGCCGGAGACCGCCGGAACCGGCCAGGCCATGCCGGTGCACGAGCGGCTTCATCCGGTCACGCAGCCACGAGGAGTACTCCGGGGTGACATAGGCGCCACGCCCGTAGAGCCCCCGGTACCGGCGGATGAGCGCCGGATGCTCCTCCGCCAGCCACTCGAGGAACCACGGCTTGGTCGAGGATCGCAGATGCATCGGGAACGCGGTCACACCAGACGCGCCCGCCTCGGCGAGTGCCTCGAGCAACGAGTCGAGATGCGCGGTCGAATCCGTGAGGTACGGGATGACGGGGGCCACCATCACATGCGGCGCGATGCCGGCATCGGCGAGATCGCGGATCACCGACAGCCGCGCCTGGGGCGACGGCGTCCCCGGTTCGATCTTCTTCTGCAGGTCCTGATCGAGGATCGCCAGCGAGATCCCGACGCTGACCGAGACCTCCCCCGCAGCCTGACGCAACAGCGGAAGATCCCGACGGATCAAGGTGCCCTTGGTCAGGATGGAGAACGGCGTCCGGGACTCGGCGAGCGCGGAGATCACGCCCGGCATGAGTCGGTACCGCCCCTCGGCACGCTGATACGGGTCCGTGTTGGTGCCCAGCGCCACCGTCTCCCGGGTCCACGACCGGCGTTTGAGTTCCTTGCGCAACACCGCCGCGACGTTGAGCTTCACCACGACCTGGGTGTCGAAATCGGTGCCCGCGTCGAGGTCGAGGTACTCGTGCGTCGGACGGGCGAAACAGTAGCGGCAGGCATGCGTGCACCCGCGAAAGGTGTTGACCGTGAACTGAAACGGGAGCTGCGAGGCCTCCGGCACGCGGTTGAGCGCACTCTTGGCCAGCACCTCGTGGAATGTGACACCCTCGAAATCGGGCGTACGCACCGACCGCACCAGACCCGAGCGGCTCAGCCCCGGGAGCGACCCGTCGTCGACCTCGACCGCCTGATCCGACCATCGCATGATGGGAGTCGAACATACGTACGAGATGGCTGTCAAGTGCGGTGCCCGCGGCGTCGACCTCGCCGCTATCATCTCCGTATGTCGACGACCGCCGGAACCCACCATGCGCCGGGTCCCCAGTACCTGGTGGCCGGCCGGTACCGTCTGAAGTCGCGCATCGGCGGCGGCGGCATGGGAACCGTGTGGCTCGCCCGCGACCAGCTCCTCGACCGTGACGTCGCCGTCAAGCAGGTCGTCTCCACCGAGGGCCTCACCGAGGACTCCGCCGACAACGTGCGCAAGCGGGCCATGCGGGAGGGGCGGATCGCCGCGAAGCTCTCCCACCGCAATGCGATCGCCATGCACGACGTCGCCCTCGACCGGGGTGAGCCCTGGCTGGTCATGGAATACCTACCCTCCCGCAGTGTGGCCCAGATCTTGCACACCACAAAGACTCTCGCGCCCGCCGAGGCTGCCCAGATCGGCGCCCAGGTGGCCGATGCGATGGTCGAGGCCCACGCCGCGGGGATCGTGCACCGCGACATCAAGCCCGGCAACATCCTCATCGCCGAGGGCGGACGGCAGACCGGCCTGGTCAAGATCACCGACTTCGGGATCTCGCGGGCGAAGGACGATGTCACTCTCACCCAGACCGGCGTGATCACCGGAACGCCTGCGTATTTCGCTCCCGAGGTCGCGCGCGGCGCCGATCCGCAGGAGGCCTCGGACGTCTACTCGCTGGGCGCGACCGTCTACACGATGGTGGAGGGTCAGCCGCCCTTCGGTGTCGACGACAACTCGATCGCGCTGCTACACAAGGTCGCACGCGCACGCATCAATCCCATGCAGAATGCCGCCGAGCTCGAGCCGATCCTGCTGCGCCTCCTGGAACCGAGCCCGACCAAACGCCCGACGATGAGTCAGGCACGAGACATGCTCACCTCGTTCGCGGCCGGTTCCCGAGGCACCCGCGACCAGGTCCTGACCGGCCTCATCACCCGGCCCGGAGCGGGCACGCCGACCTGGTCACAGCGCGGCGGCCGGTCGTCGACGACCGGTTCGCATCGTCCGGCCGGTGCCACCCTGCCCCCCTACGCCCCGACGATGTCCGCCGATCGCGGCTCCCGCGACCTTCCGGACACACGTCGCGGCATGTCCCCGACCCTGATGTCGACGCCGCAACCACATTCGTCGACGCCGAGACCGCCTGCCTCCCAGCAGTACTCGTCCGAATCCCGGCAACCGAACCCCGGTCCGCCGGCGCCGGGCACGTCGAGCACGGCACTGGCGGTGTCGATCTTCGTGTTCTTCGCCGTGCTCGCGGTCGTCGTCGTACTCGCGATCGCGCTGTTGCGCTGAGCCGGCGCCGCTGCGGTCAGCCGATGTGACGGGTGGCCGCCCATCGGGTGAGGGCATTGCGGTTGGACTGCTGGGTCTTCCGCAAAACGTTCGACGCATGTGTCTCGACCGTCTTGATCGAGATGAACAGCTCCTCGGCGATCTCCCGATAGGTGTACCCGCGCGCCAGCAGGCGCAACACCTCCAGTTCGCGCCTGGTCAGCGAGTCGAGTTCGGGGTCGAGCGGCGGTTCGGGTGCCGAGGATTTTCCGGTGAACGAGTCGAGGACGAAACCCGCGAGACGTGGGCTGAACACCGCGTCGCCGTCGGCGACCCGGCGGACCGCGTCGGCGAGTTCCGGGCCCGCGATCGTCTTGGTCACGTAACCGCGGGCACCGGCCCGGATGGTCGCGATGACATCCTCGGCCGCGTCCGACACACTCAGGGCCAGGAAGACCGGCGGTGTCGAACCCGTTGCATTCGAACCCGTTCCGTTCGATCCGAGTCGATCGAGCACCCCGCGCAGGACCGCCACCCCGCCGCCGGCCGGCATGTGCACGTCGAGCAGGACCACATCGGGAGCCGCCGCCACGATCCCGTCGATTGCCTCGGGTACGGTGCCCGCCTCGCCGACGACGCGCAGGCCCGGCTCGTCGGCCAGTTCGGCACGGACCCCGGAGCGGAAGACCGCATGGTCGTCGACGAGATAGAAGGTCACCGGACCGGGGCCGGTCGGGTCGGAACTCGGGGAACTCGGCGTCATCGTGCCTTCCTGTTGTCGGTCGGGGCGACCGCGTCGACGGTCACCTCGGCAGAGCGTCGGGTGTCGTCCGCTCTCTCGTCGATCGATCCCGATCCCCCGTCACCACGCGGCATCATCAGACCCACGTTCGTCCCGCGCCCGGGGGTCGACGTGATCCGCACGCGGCCGCCCATCCTCTCCACACGTGCGCGGATCGACCGGGAGATGCCCTGGCGGTCGTCGTCGACGGCGTCGGGGTCGAAACCGATTCCCCGGTCACGGACATACACCTCGACCTCGTCGTCGGTGATCTCGCCGTACACGTCCACGGTGCGTTCACCGGAGTGCTTGGCGGCGTTGACCAGCGCCTCGCGGGTGGCCCCCACGAGAGCCGACCAGCGTTTGGCGTCCCGGGTGTTGTCCGGACGCAGATCGCCGACGGTGATGATCTCCACCTCGATACCGTAGGCGTCCTCGACCTCGGCGCCGACACTCCGGAGTGCGGCCGCGAGCGAGCCGCGTTCGGTGGCCGGGTCGCCGAACAGCCAGGCCCGCAGCTCGCGTTCCTGACTCCGGGCCAGGCGTGCCACCTCCTCGGGGCGGCCCGCCTTCTTCTGGATCAGGGCCAGGGTCTGCAGGACCGAGTCGTGCAGATGCGAGGCGATCTCCTCGCGCTCGGCGTTGCGAATGCGGGCCGAGCGCTCCTCGTTGATGGTGCGCAGCATCCGCATCCACAGGGGCACGGTCAACAGGACGACGCCGATCAGGGTCGCCCCGACCGCGAGGATCGTGGAATTGAGACCGCCGAAGCTGCGATCCCCGGCCACCACCACGACCACGAGGCCGCCGACAACGAGCGCGACGCCGCCGATCAACCGCGTCCAAGTGCGCAGTGGGGTGCGGGGTGCGCGCGGGGATGTATCGAATTCGCGCCACACGAGGGCGGCGCCCAACGCGATGAAGACGAACGGGATGAGGTACTCCGCCGGGGTCCCCGACGCCGCGAATCCGACCACGCCCATGGCCACCAGCCCGACCATCGCCAGACCGAGGGATTGACGACGCTCTCCCGGTGCCGGTGACGCGGTGTCGTCGCCCTGCGGGCAGAAGAACCACAGCAGCCCGTAGGCGGCGACCCCGGCGCCGGCCAGCGCGGCCAGGACCACGAAGACGATCCGCACGCGGAAGACCTCGACCCCGAGATGATCGGCCAATCCGCCGGCGACACCGGCGACGACGCGGCCGCCGTCGCGGCGCACCAGTTTCGGGACCGGCTCGACCTCCATTCGACTCACTCCTCGATCGTCCCATGCGATCGGCTTCGCGACATCGGGGTCAACCCCGGTTCATGCGCCGCGATCTCAGGGTGTGTCCGCTCCGCCGCCCCCGGGCCTGGCGGATTCTCCGGGGGACAATTCAGGGGATCACCCGATGTGTCCGGGGCCGGACGGGCGGCACGATGATCGTCATGGACACCAAGGAGTTCCAGCAGCAGATCCAGGGCCTGTGGGCGACCCGTCCGTATCGGCCCGACGATCGGACGATTGCCGGCGTGTGCACCGGCATCGCCGCCCGGTATCGCGTCGACCCGACTCTGGTGAAGGTCGCGTTCGTGGTGGCCGCCTTCTTCGGCGGCAGCGGACTCATCCTCTACCTCGCGGCCTGGGTCGCGTTCCCGGGCGCCGGACGCGCCCGCGCCGATGCGCTCCGTGTCGATTCCCCCCGGGCCGGTCACACCGCGTCGCACAACTCGATGCACGGCCTGGGGAATCCGCAGGTGATCCTGCTGGTCGTGCTCGCGATCGTCATCGTCACCTCATTCGGCCCCAATCGCACCTGGGGCTCGGGCGGGCTCGTCGGCGCGATCCTGATGCTCGGCGGCTGGTACCTGCTGTACCTGCGGACCCCGACTCCACCGGCCGGTACCAGCATCGACACCGCGGCGGTCACCGACATCGTCGTCCCGCCACCGGCGGCCGGGCAGTTCGAACGGTGGGTGCCGCGCGCGATGAGCCACCCGGCCCCCGGCGCGGTCACCCCCACGGACGGCCCCCAGACCCCAGGAGTATCCATGACCAAAGCACCGGGCACGTCCGCGATCGGCGGGAATCCGGCCACCGAACACCCGGCCACCCCGGTGCCGGAAGTCGAACTGTCGAAGAACGAACCACTCGAGGCGAGTCCACCCGCGTGGGATCCGTTGGGAGCGGCGCGGTTCGCCTGGGATCTGCCCGAACCGACCCGCCCGGCCGAACCGGCCGTCCGTCGGCACCGTCGCTCACCGCTGACCCTGATCGTGGTCGGTCTGGCGACCATCGTGGGTGCGATCGGTGCGGGCCTGCACCAGATGGGTGTCGAGTGGTTCACCGTCCCCCACATCCTGTCGCTCTCCCTCGCCGTGATCGGAGCCGGACTCCTCGTCGCGGCCGTCGTCAAGCGTCGCACCGGCGAGCACAGCACGGGCCTGGCGCCCATCGCGGTCTCTCTCGGTGCCGCGGTCATCGTCACCACCGTGATCTCCGGGGTCAACGGCCTGTCCGGCCCGCTGCCGCCCGGCGGGGTCGGTGACCGCGAGTGGAAGCCGTTGACCGAGAACGACATCCAGGCCGAGTACTCACTCGGCATCGGCGAGATGGCCCTGGACCTGCGCGCGGTCGAACTCACCGCCGACCGGACCGTACGACTCGAGAGCGGGGTCGGCAAGATCACGGTCCACGTGCCGGAGACGATGAACGTGCGTGCCGACTGCCAGACCGGTGTCGGCGACTACAACTGCCCCACCGGGCTCGACGGCGGACGTGACGGCACCGATGGCCCGGTCCTGCAGATCGAGGCCCGCACCGGATTGGGAGAGGTAGAGGTCCTGCGATGAGCACTGAGATGAACGCTTCCGGCACCGATGACGACCGAGGTTGTGGCGCCACCCATCGCGCTCCCGGTCTGGGGCTGCTCGGACTCGCCGCCCTTGCCGTGGCCGGGTGGGGGCTCGCCGACGGGCCGGCGCTTCCCGACGCCGCCGACCTCGGATGGGTCGTCGTCGGGATCGGGCTGCTGGTCGGACTCGTGCTGATCGTGTCCGGCACGCGTTCCCGGCGCTGAGACCCGGCACGCGCAGACGAGAGCGGCCGGTGGCAGACGCCACCGGCCGCTCTCGTCAGCTCATTCCCACTCGATGGTGCCCGGCGGCTTGCTCGTCACGTCGAGCACCACCCGGTTGACCTCGGCGACCTCGTTGGTGATGCGGGTGGAGATGATCTCGAGGACCTCGTAGGGCACACGCGTCCAGTCCGCGGTCATCGCGTCCTCGCTCGACACCGGGCGCAGCACGATCGGGTGGCCGTAGGTGCGGCCGTCTCCCTGCACGCCCACACTGCGCACGTCGGCCAGCAACACGACCGGACACTGCCAGATCTGCGAGTCGAGGCCGGCGGCGGTCAGTTCCTCGCGCGCGATCAGGTCGGCCTTGCGCAGCGTCTCCAGTCGGTCGCCGGTCACCTCGCCGACGATGCGGATCGCCAGGCCGGGCCCGGGGAACGGCTGGCGGGCGACGATCTCCTCGGGCAGCCCCAGTTCGCGGCCGACCGCACGCACCTCGTCCTTGAACAGCAGACGCAGCGGTTCCACGAGACTGAACTCGAGGTCGTCGGGCAGACCGCCGACGTTGTGATGACTTTTGATGTTCGCGGTGCCGCTGCCGCCGCCGGACTCGACGACGTCGGGGTACAACGTGCCCTGGACGAGGAAGTCGACCTTCTCCCCCGCCTCGGCCTCCTCGCCGAGGACCTCGCTGACCGCACCCTCGAACGACCGGATGAACTCGCGGCCGATGATCTTGCGCTTGGTCTCGGGGTCGCTGACGCCGGACAGCTCACGCAAGAAGGTGTCGGCGGCGTCGACCGTCACCAGCTTCGCCCCGGTCGCCCCGACGAAATCGTGCTGTACCTGTTCGCGTTCTCCGGCGCGCAGAAGACCGTGGTCGACGAAGACACAGGTCAGACGATCGCCGATGGCGCGCTGCACCAGCGCGGCGGCCACCGCGGAATCCACGCCGCCGGAGAGCCCGCAGATGGCCCGCCCGTCACCGATCTGGTCGGCGACCGCGTCGATCAGCGCGTCGGCGATGTTGGCCGCCGTCCAGGTGGCCTCGAGACCGGCGATCTCGTACAGGAAACGGGTGAGGATCTGCTGGCCGTGCGGTGTGTGCAGCACCTCGGGGTGGTACTGCACACCGGCCATCCGGCGCTTCAGGTTCTCGAAGGATGCGACCGGCGCGCCGGGCGTCGACCCGGTGACGGTGAACCCCTCCGGCGGGGACTGGACGGCGTCGTTGTGGCTCATCCAGACCGGCTGGGTGTCCGAGAGACCTTGGTGGAGAACGCCTTCGCCGTTGGTCGTGAACGTCGTCCGGCCGAACTCGCGCCCGCCGGTGTTGGCCACCTCGCCGCCCAGCTTGTCCGCCATCGCCTGGAAGCCGTAGCAGATGCCGAAGACCGGGACGTCGAGGTCGAAGAGGGCGGGATCGAGGTCCGGCGCGTCCTCCGCGTACACCGACGACGGTCCGCCCGACAGGATGATCGCGACCGGATCCTTCTCCTGGATCTCCGCGATCGGCGCCTCGTGCGAGATCACCTCCGAGTAGATCCGCGCTTCCCGCACCCGACGCGCGATCAGCTGCGCGTACTGCGCGCCGAAGTCGACGACGAGCACCGGCCGCGGGCCCTCGAGGAAATCCTCGGGAGAGGACGAGTTCGCAGAAGAAGTGTCTGTCACCGGGCCGAGTCTAGTGGGCGGACCGGCGTCGATACCTGGTCACCCCGCCCGGTGGGTGCGGCTGCGCCGCCGCCGCGTGAAATACTCCGGAATCGACATGACTGCATCGCCGAAATCCCCCAACCGCTGGTCGCTGAGCATCGGCGACCTCACCCAGGCCGCCGTGTTCGCCGCGCTGATCGCCGCGCTCGGCCTGCCCGGGACCATCAACATCGGCACCAGCGGTGTGCCGATCACGTTCCAGTCGCTCGGGGTCATCCTCGCCGGGGCGGTCCTCGGCCCGCGGAAGGGCACGCTGGCCGTGGTCATCTTCATGGTGCTGGCGATCGCCGGACTCCCGATCCTCTCGGGCGGACGCAACGGCCTCACCGCGCTGTCCTCCCCGACGGCCGGATACTTCATCGGGTTCCTCCCGGCGGTCATCGTCATCGGGGTGCTGACCGCACTCATGGTCTCGACCGGCGGGAAGACGGGCTCCGGGAAATATCGCGTGCTGTGGGGCATCGGCATCAACGCGCTCGGCGGCATCGTCGTCCTCTACGCCTGCGGGGTGCTCGGCCTGCTGGTGCGGACCGACCTGACACTGTGGGCGGCCATCGCGACCAACGGTTCGTTCATCCCCGGCGACATCGCCAAGTGCGTCATCGCGGCCCTGGTCGCGGCCCAGGTCCACCGCGGCCGGCCGGGCCTCATCGAACCGTTGCGCGCGCGCCGATCCGGCACCGTGGCCGGCTGAGAAGCCGCCCCACCCCAGCGGCGATGATCGAATTCACCGATGTCACCCACGCCTACGGCGACCGGGTCGTCCTGCGCGAGGTCTCACTGACGTTGTCGGAGAACCGGATCGGGATCGTCGGCGCCAACGGCAGCGGCAAGTCGACGCTGGCGCGGATGATCAACGCGCTCGTCGTGCCCGACTCCGGGACCGTCATCGTCGACGGGCTATCGGTCGCGAAGAACAAGCGTGAGGTCCGACGCCGGGTGGGCTTCATCTTCTCCGACCCCGACCGTCAAATCATCATGCCGACGGTCCGCGAGGACATCGAACTGTCGCTTCGTCGAACCGATCTCGACAAGTCCGCGCGCGCCGAGCGTGCCGGCGAGGTGCTCGCCCGATTCGGCCTCGCCGACCACGCGGACCATCCGGCCCAGCGGCTCTCCGGCGGGCAGAAGCAGCTCCTCGCCCTGGCGTCGGTGTTCGTGACCGACCCCGCGATCATCGTCGCCGACGAACCCACCACCCTGCTCGACCTGCGCAACACCCGCATGCTCACCGACGTGTTCGCGACCCTCGACGAGCAACTCGTCGTCGTCAGCCACGATCTCGACATCCTGGCCGACTTCGACCGCGTCATCGTCATCGACGAGGGGCGGGTCGTCGTCGACGACGAACCTCGGCCTGCGCTGGCCGCCTACCGCGGGATGATGTCGTGAACGTCCTCGGCGTCTACCGTCCCGGCAACACGCTGCTGCACCGACTGCCCGCAGGCGTCAAGTTCGTCGCGATGGGCGTGGTGATCCTGGTGCTGTCGCTGACGGTCCGGTCGCTCACCGCCCTCGGCATCGCGACGGCCGGGGTCGCGGTCGTCTACGCGCTGGCGGGGATCGGGCCGCGCGAGGCGTGGCGGCAGCTGCGGCCACTGATGTGGTTGCTGCTGTTCATCTTCGCGTTCCAGGTCGTCTTCACCGACTGGCGGCGGGCGGTAATCGTCTGCGGCGTCCTCGCGCTGTCGGTCGCACTCGCCGCGGCCGTCTCGCTGACCACCCGCACGACGGACATGCTCGACACGATCGTCCGTGCGCTCGGCCCCCTGAGACGGCTCGGGGTGCGCGTGGACCTCATCGCCCTCGCGCTGGCGCTGACCATTCGGGCGATCCCGCTGATGGTCGAGGTGGTGCGGGAGGTCGACGAGGCACGCAAGGCTCGCGGGCTCCGGCCCGGTCCACGCATCCTCGTCGCGCCGGTTGTCCTCGCCGCCCTGCGCACCGCCGACGGTTTCGCCGACACCCTCACCGCGCGCGGACTGGACTGAGGCGACCTCTCAGAGCAGATCGGAGAGTGCGTCCTCGAGCCGTGGGAAGCGGAATTCGAAACCGGCGTCGGCCAGTACATCAGACCGCGCGCGGCGCCCCGTGAGTCCGAGGGCCGGGTCCGTGCGCAGCACCACCGCACCGAGCTTCAGCAACCACGCGGGCGTCGGCGGCGCGGGCGGCCGTCCGATCTCCGCGCGCAGCATCGCCATAAGTTCGGAGTTGCGCACCGGATTCGGACTGGCCGCCACGACGACACCGTCGGGCAGCGACACCGCGCCGTCGACCCGCAGCGCCGCGCGGGCGATCGCGAGCCAGTCGTCGATGTGAATCCAGCTGAACCATTGCCGGCCGTCGCCGACCCGCCCGCCGAGTCCGAACCTGGTCAGGCCCACGAGGCGTCGGATGGCCGGCGAATCCGCATCGAGCACGATCGAGGTGCGCAGCACGGTCAGATGGTCGGTGTTCGCGCCGTCCACCGCCTCCTCCCAGGGCTGCGCCACACCGGTCATCTGCGGGAGGCCCACCGGGATCGGCGTCGATTCGGTGCACCACAGTTCACCCGCGTCGCTCCAGATCGCGGTCGTGCTGGACTGCAGCCAGTACGAGATCGGCGTCGTGCGTTCGCGCGATGCGGTGACGAGTGCTCGCGTCGCGTCGACCCGACTGTTCCGCAGTGCGGCGATGTTGGCGTCCGTGGGGCGGCAATCCACGAGTTTGCCCGCGAGGTTGACCACCGCCGTCGGACGATCTGCGGCCAGCGTCTCGACCCAGTCGCCCTGGGTCCTGCCGTCCCAGACCACCTGCTCGAACGGCGACGACGGATCGACCCGCCGCGTCAGGATGACCGGATGGTATCCACGCTCGGCGAGATCGGTCGCCAGATGCGTTCCCAGCGAGCCACTTCCGCCCGCCAACACCACGGTCAGCGGCTCTGTACCCGACATGCGTCTCCCCCGTTCGGCACTGGACGACGACACTACCCGCCGACGCCTCCGACCGGGATTTCGTGGTCACAGTGCGCGTGACGGCGCACCGGCGCTACGAGATGCGTTGTGCCGTGAGTGGAGTGGCGGGGACGACCGGGGTGATCGGCAGCCGCAGGGCGCCGGGTGCGTCGGCCGGCACCACCGGGGACGCCGGCGTCGTCGGCTCGATGCGGCGGTACGGGTCGCCCTGCGCAGGACGCCGGTCCTGTTCGCCCTTGTTCGGCCACAGTGCCGCCGCGCGTTCCGCCTGCGCGCAGATCGTCAGCGACGGATTGACGCCGAGGTTCGCCGACACCGACGCGCCGTCGGCGATGTGCAACGTCGGGTAGTTCCACACGCGCTGGTAGGGATCGATGACGCCGTTGTCCGGGTCGTCGGAGATCGCGCAGCCGCCGAGATAGTGCGCGGTCAGCGGCATGTTGACGATGTCGCCCCAGGTCCCGCCGGCGACGCCGCCGTCGAGTTTCGCCGCGATCCGGCGAGTTGCCTCGTTGCCCTTCGGAATCCACGTCGGGTTCGGCTCGCCGTGGCCCTGCTTGCTGGTGACGTACCGCACCGGTCCGCGCTTGCGGACGAAGGTGGTCAGCGAGTTGTTGTTGTTCTGCATGACCAGGGCGATCACGGTCCGCTCGCTCCACTGTCGCACCACGAGCAACCGCACCAGCAGGAACGGGTTGCGGGCGACCTGACGCAGGAACTGCCCGAACCGATTGCGCCGGGACCCGCCGTCGGTGAGCAGGGTCTGCAGGTACGCGATCGCGTTGGAGCCCTTGCCGTATCGCACCGGTTCGATGTGCGTGTTCGGCTCGGGATAGAACGACGAAGTGATCGCGACGCCGCGCGAGTAGTCGTTCTCCGGATCGATCCGCGACCCCATCGCACCCAGTATCGACTCCGAGTTGGTGCGCGTGAGCCGACCCATCGCGTCCGAGATCTGCGGCAGCGTACCGAGTTTCGCGTGGTGCAGCAGTCGTTGGGTGTTGAACGTGCCGGCCGCCAGGATGACCTGACCCGCCGTGATCGTGCGTCGACGGCGTCCGAGCGGACCCCACGACGACGAGTGATGCGTGCCCACCTCCCAGACACCGTCGGCGCGCTGCCGGAGCGAGTCCACCGTGGTCCGGTCGATGATGGTGGCGCCGTGGCGTTCCGCGAGGCCGAGATAGTTCTTCAGCAGGGTGTTCTTGGCACCCACCCGGCACCCGGTCATGCACGCGCCGCACTCGGTGCAGGCGGTCCGGTCCGGACCCGCACCGCCGAAGTACGGGTCGGCGACGGTCTCGCCGGGCGCCCCGGACAGACCCGTCTTCGCACCGAAGAACACACCGACCGGCGTCGGGGTCACCGTGTCCCCGACACCCATCTCGGCGGCGACTTCGGCGACCACGCGGTCGGACGCGGTGACCGTCGGGTTGGTGACCACGCCGAGCATCCGCCGGGCCTGGTCGTAGTACGGGCTGAGCTCGTCCTCCCAGTCGGTGATGTGATTCCACTGGGGATCGGTGAAGAACGGCGTCGGGGGCTTGTAGAGCGTGTTGGCGTAGTTGAGCGAGCCGCCGCCGACGCCCGCCCCGGCGAGGATCATCACGTCTTTCAGGGCGTGGATCCGCTGGATGCCGTACAGGCCCAGCTTCGGTGCCCACAACCACCGGTTGAGGCGCCAGCTGGTCTTGGCGAAGTCCTCGTCCTCGAACCGACGACCGGCCTCGACCACGCCGACGCGGTACCCCTTCTCCACGAGCCGCAGCGCACTCACGCTGCCGCCGAACCCGGAGCCGACGATCAGAACGTCGAAGTCGGTGGCGCGTTCGGTCGACTTGTCGAATCCCATGCCGAACATACTAACGCGCCTTGTCACATAAAGAGACCCAGGTCACCCTAACCCTTCGTGACGCACCCTCCGCAAGCTCCGGGCGCTCCTCAGGGAGCGGAGGGGCCGCTGCCGTCCCGCAAGCTCCGGGCGCTCCTCAGGGAGCGGAGGGGCCGCTGCCGTCCCGCAAGCTCCGAGCGCTCCCCAGGGAGCGGAGGGGCCGCTGCCGTCCCGCAAGCTCCGAGCGCTCCCCAGGGAGCGGAGGGGCCGCTGCCGTTCCGCAAGCTCCGGGCGCTCCTCAGCTCAGCCGCGGACGGACAACCCCACGCGCTGGAATTCCTTGAGGTCGCAGTAACCGGCCTTCGCCATGGCCCGACGCAGTGCGCCGACGACGTTCAGCTCGCCGTACGGGTCGTCGGAGGGGCCGTAGAGGACCCGCTCGAGACTCGGTCGGTCCTCGCCCGCGGCGACCTGCAGGAGGGCGCCGCGCGGGGTGTCGGGGTGAGCAGCGGCCGACGGCCAGTACCACCCGTTGCCGGGCGCGGAACTCGTTGCGGCGAGCGAGGTCCCGAGGACCGCGGCGTCGGCTCCACAGGCGATCGCCTTGACGATGTCGCCCGAGCTGTGGATGTCGCCGTCGGCGATGACGTGGACATAGCGGCCGCCGGTCTCGTCCAGGTAGTCGCGACGCGCGGCGGCGGCGTCGGCGATGGCGGTGGCCATCGGCACACCGATGCCGAGCACCTCGCCCGTCGTGGTGGCTCCCGCGGCGGAACCGTAGCCGACGATCACGCCCGCGGCACCCGTCCGCATCAGGTGCAGCGCGGTGCGGTGGTCGTGCACGCCGCCCGCGATGACCGGTACGTCGAGATCGGCGATGAAGGTCTTCAGGTTCAGCGGTTCCCGCTGCGTGCCGTCGGCATCGACCTGCGCCACGTGCTCCGCCGAGATGATCGTGCCGTGCACCACCAGGATCTCCACCCCGGCGGCCAGCAGCGCCGGGGTCAGCTCGGGTGCGTGCTGCGGGCTGACGCGGACGGCCGTGGTGACCCCCGCGTCGCGGACCTGGGCCACGGCCTCGCCGAGCAACCCGCTGTCGAGCGGGGCCGAGTGGAGTTGCTGCAGGTGTCGAACCGCCGCATAGGGATCCGGGTCCTCCGCCGCGATGGCGACGAGTTCGGCGATCTTCGCCTCGACGTCGCGGTGACGGGCCCACAGCCCCTCACCGTTCAGGACGCCGAGCGCGCCGAGCTTGCCCAGTTCGATCGCGACCGACGGCGACACCAGGGCATCCGTCGGGTGGCTCAGGATCGGCGAGGAGAACCGGTAGGCATCGATCTGCCATGCGGTGGAGACGTCCTTGGACGAACGGGTCCGACGGGACGGGACGATGCTGATGTCCCCCAGCTCGTAGGTCCGTCGGGCTGTCCGGCCCATGCCGATTTCGACGAGGTCACGCACCACTGCGCCTTTCTGCGGAGTTCAGCTGCACAACGACCCTACGGCCTGGCCCCCGGACGAGTCCGGCGGGAACGACCTCGGGGAGTTCAGCGGGAATAGTAGTTGGGTGCCTCTGCGGTCAGCGTGATGTCGTGCGGGTGGGATTCCTTCAGGCCGGCCGCGGTGATCTGGACGAACCGCGCGGTCTGCAGATCCGGGATCGTCGACGCGCCGGTGTAGCCCATCGCGGCACGAAGGCCGCCGACGAGCTGATGTATCACCTGCGACAGCGGACCGCGGAACGGCACCCGTCCCTCGATGCCCTCGGGAACCAGCTTCTCCTTTGAGGACGTCGTCCTGGAAGTAGCGGTCCTTGGAGTACGACTTCGCCTGTCCGCGACCCTGCATCGCACCCAGCGAACCCATGCCGCGGTAGCTCTTGAACTGCTTGCCGTTGACCAGGACCAGCTCGCCGGGGGCCTCGGCGGTGCCGGCGAGGAGCGAACCGAGCATCGCGGTCGACGCCCCCGCCGCGAGGGCCTTGGCGATGTCGCCGGAGTACTGCAGACCACCGTCGGCGATCACGGGCACTCCCGCCTTCTGACAGACCGCCACGGCTTCGAGGATGGCGGTGATCTGCGGGGCACCGACACCCGCCACGACGCGGGTGGTGCAGATCGAGCCCGGTCCGACGCCGACCTTCACCGCATCGGCGCCGGCGTCGACGAGGGCCTGCGCGGCCTCGCGGGTCGCGACGTTGCCGCCGACCACGTCCACCCGATCGCCGACCTCGGCCTTCAACTTGGCCACCATGTCGAGCACGAGCCGGTTGTGCGCGTGGGCGGTGTCGACGATGATCACGTCGGCCCCGGCGTCGGCCAACGCCATCGCCCGGTCCCACTGCGGGTCACCGGTGCCGACGGCCGCCCCGACGAGCAACCGTCCGTCGGAGTCCTTGGTCGCCAGCGGATGCTGTTCGGTCTTGACGAAGTCCTTGACGGTGATGAGTCCGGTCAGGCGACCGTTGCCGTCGACGATCGGCAGCTTCTCGATCTTGTGCCGGCGGAGCAGTCCCAGTGCGGCCTCTGCGGAGACGCCCTCCTGGGCGGTGATGAGCGGGGCCTTGGTCATCACCTCGGCGACCGGACGGCTCTGGTCGACCTCGAACCGCATGTCGCGGTTGGTGATGATGCCGACGAGCTCACCCTTGTCGTCGACAACGGGCAGACCGGAGATGCGGTAGCGCGCGCACATGGCGTCCACCTCGGCGAGCGTGTGCGTGGGGGTGCACGTCACCGGATCGGTGACCATGCCCGCCTCGGACCGCTTGACGGTCTCGACCTGGCCGGCCTGCTCCTCGATCGACAGATTGCGGTGGAGGACACCCATACCCCCGGCGCGCGCCATCGCGATCGCCATCCGGGACTCGGTCACGGTGTCCATCGCCGAACTCACCAGCGGGACACGCAGCGTCACGTTCTTGGTCACCCGCGACGAGGTGTCGACCTCGCTGGGTATCACGTCCGACGCCGAGGGCAGCAACAGGACGTCGTCGAAGGTCAGGCCGAGCATCGCGACCTTGCCGGGATCGTCTCCACCGGTACGAACAGCAGTCATCGGACCATGGTATCGAGTCCCTTGTTGCGGCGATCGTCACACAGGAGTCTTCGCGCCGATGAGGTCGCCCGACCCACTCTCAACAGGTGCGCTCGACCGGTGAACGCCTGCGGCGCGCGCACCCGCGGATCGGCTACGGTGGTGTGGTGCGTGACCACCTGCCACCCGGCCTCCCGCCGGATCCGTTCGCCGACGATCCCAGCGATCCCGCATCCGCATTGGACAGCGTGGAGCCGGGTATCCCGTTGGACGAGAACGAGCGGCTCGCGGTCGAAGAAGACCTCGCCGATCTCGCACTCTACGAGGCCCTACTGGCCAATCGCGGTGTACGCGGCCTGGTCGTCGTGTGTGAGGACTGCCGCGAGGACCACTACCACGACTGGGACATGTTGCGCGCCAACCTGATCCAGCTTCTCATCGACGGCACCGTCCGGCCGCACGAGCCCGCGGTGGATCCCCGTCCGGACGCCTACGTCACGTGGGATTACTGCCGCGGTTACGCCGACGCCCGTAGTCATCTCGACGACGAGCGCTGATCCTCCACGGACGCGGCGGTAACTGTCGCCGACTCTCCGGCACCACCAATGAGCGAGGCCCCGCACCGATCGATCCGGTGCGGGGCCTCGCTCATGATCTCCAACGACCGTTGGGGCCGGCGATGGTGCGGTCGCGTCAGCCGATCGGCCGACCGGCGTCCACGCCGGGCGGCGGCGTCCACGGGATCTCGGGGAACTCGGCCGGGAAACGGGTGACCTTCGTGCTCGACGACGGCGTCGACGGTTCTGCCGGCTCGCTCGAGGGCGGGACCGACGACGGCTCCTGCGGGTCGCTCGTCTGCTCGGACGGCGTGGTCGGTTCATCCGTCCCGCCGCCCGGAGGCGTCGACGCGTCGGGTGAGGGCTGGTCCTCGGAGTTCCGGAGATCGGGCCGGGTCGGGTCGATCGTCCCGGGCTGTTCCGCACCGGTCGACGGTGCGGGATCGGTGGTCTCGGTCGGCAGACCCGCACCCGCGCGGATGCGGTTCATCCAGTCCGTCATCTCGTCACGCATCTCGTTGTCCATCGGACCCATGCGCTCCTGCGCCTCGGCCAGCAGGCTGGCCGCCGCACCCGGATCACCGGCGGCGATCGCGGCCTCGGCACGCTCGAGGTTGTTCCGGACGTCGTGGGCCGCCTGCGTCTGCGACGCGGCCTCGGCGAACACGACCTGTTTGATGCCCCACAGCGGGTCGCCGGGTTGCGAGCCCTCGGAGAGCACGGTCAGGCCGGCAGCCGCAACGATGACGATCGCGGCGGCACCCGACACGACGCGCAGGTGACGGACCATGCGGCGGCCGCGACTCGCGCGCTCGCTGGTCCCGATTGCCCGCTCGACGTCGTCGACGGACAGCAGCTCGGGCTCGGGGGTGGACACGATCTCCGACCGCCAGCCCGACAGCATCTCGGCCAGCTGATACTCGGCCGCGTCGCGGGTCGGCACCGGCACATCGCGGGTCAGCGCGTCGAGGAAGTTCTCGTCGAAGTTCAGTTCGGAGAGATCGAGCGCGTCATCGGAAGCGGAGAGATCGAACGCGTCGAGTCCGGACTCCGCGTCCGAGGAGAACGGGTCAACCGGGCGGGGTCCGGGCCCGGCGGGCGCCGGGCCGCTCGAACCGGGCGCGCGACGGTGCGCCGGCGGCTGACCGGGTCGATTCGGCTGGTCACCACCGGCGACACGGCGTCTACGCCAATCAGACTGTCCGCTCATCGTGACCTCCTGTCCGTCTCAACTCGTCTTTCAATTTCGCCAGCGCTCGATGCTGGGCGACTCGTACTGCTCCCGCGGTGCTGCCGATCGCCTGCGCGGTCTCCTCCGCCGACATCCCGACGATCAACCGCAGGACCAGTACCTCGCGTTGTTTCTCGGGGAGGATGCCCAGCAGGGCTCTCATCCGCCTGCTGCCGTCGGCATCGATCGCGAACTGCTCGGGGCCACCGGTGACGTGTGAGACCTCGGGGATCTCCTCGACCGGGTCCGACTTCACCCGTGCCGCCACCCGCATGGCGTCGGCGACCTTGTGCGAGGCGATGCCGTAGACGAAGGCCATGAACGGTTTGCCCTGGTCACGGTACCGTGGTAACGCGGTCATCACCGCCATCAATGCCTCCTGCGCGATGTCGTCGGCGGAGAACAGATGCCGTTCCCCTACCCCGATGCGTCCTCGGCAGTAGCGCAGGATCGGTTCCTGCACGCTTTCGAGAACTGACGTGAGAGCTGCCCGATCGCCTTGGCCCGCGGCCCGAACGGCGTCGTTCAACTCACCACCTGTCAACTTCATCGCGCGTAGGAATCCCCGTGTTACAAGTCGGCCAACCGGTCTAATTGCCGGTCCTGGTCCGGGCCCCGGCACGGTGACGCCGCCGGTGGCGATCGTCGTGGCACGCGGCTGGAGAGCGCGTTCCGGCGACGTCTCCGGCGGCGACGACGTGGCAGACCCCAACACACCTTAGCGATCAACCGTCCGGCATCAGCGCCATGCCCTTGCCGATCAGCGTGGCGCGGAGCCGGCGGTGGTGAACGGCCTCGTCGCCGGACGCGGCTCCGGTGCCCAGCAGCAGGCTCATCGCCGCCCACTCCAGGGGCAGGAGGGCCTCGTCGCGAGCGTCGGCGACGACGTCCCGCGCCGCGTTCGCGGTGCCACCCCGATCCCCCGCGCCCGCGGCGGCAGCCGCGGCGATCAACGCGGTCTTCACTCGATGGCGGGCCGGGACCGGAGTCGCCGCGTCGTGCATCTCCCGCACCAGCAGTGCCCCCGCTCGGGCGTGTTCGAGCCCGGACGCCACGTCACCGCGGTACAGACCGAGTTCGGCGCTCACCCATTCCCAGCGCAGGCGGCAGCGCGTGGCCGTCATCCAGTCCGCGTCCGCCGGCCGCCAGGACCACTGTTCGGGGTTCGCCCCGACCGGCCGCTCGTCCGTGGGATCGAGGACCGTTCGCGCCCGGTCGAGCAGCCGACGGGACGCATCGAACCGCAGCAGACCCAGATTGTCGGCCGCGAGCCCGACGAGTCCGTCCGCGACCGCCGCTCGGATGAGCGAGACCTCGCGTGGCCCGGGGCCCGGTGCACCCGGCTCGGCCCGGGCGCCGGAGATGCCGACGGTGAGGAGGGCTCGACCGTCGACCCCATGCGAGATGTGGTGTCGCCCGGCCTGGCGGATCAGCGAGGCCCGCGTGCTCTGACACAGAGACAGCACGGCGAGGTGGGGGTCGGTGGGCGCGAATCCCCGCGCTCGCACACCGGCGACCCGTTCGAGGGACGCGAGCTCGGTGAGCGCGCGGGCGTAGTTCCCGTCCCCGCCGGCGGAGACCGCCGCGGCCCACGCATGCAGCAGCGGGACCACCGAAGGTCGCATCGAGGGGTGTCGACGCAGCTCAACGGCTTCGTCGAGCGTCGAGGAGGTGTTCTTGGTCACTCGATCTTTTTCGGTTTGCATGAATTTAACGAACGATTCCCAACGTTAATTCTCTGGACAGATCACGGGTGCATCATCGGAAGATTTCCGCCGTGTAAATCGGTTCGATCGACGTCACCACACCCCTACGTCCGACGCACTGGACAGACACCTGGACCCGGCAGTCATCATTGCAGGTCACACCGGGTCGGTCACCCCGGATCAGGGGGCACCGCAACGACGCATCCGCGCTGTGCTATCCAACCGCGATCACCTAACCCGCCGTTAACATTTCTGAGACTTTCGCAGCAATCCGGTCCCATTTCAGGGCTATTGACGCAATTTCTCAGGCCCGCTTAATGTGAGTTCAGCGTTGCAGGAAATCGACGTTTCCCACCGAAGCACCCCGGTGCGGCCCACGACAAGGAGTAGCTGTCATGCCTCAGCCCAATCATCTCCCCGGCCCCAACGCTGACATCTGGGACTGGCAGATGTCAGGACTCTGCCGCGGCGTCGACTCGTCGATGTTCTTCCATCCGGACGGCGAACGCGGCCGCGCCCGAGCGCAGCGTGAGCGACGCGCCAAAGAGATGTGCCACCAGTGCCCGGTCATCGCGCAATGCCGGGAGCACGCACTCGCGGTGGCGGAGCCGTACGGCATCTGGGGCGGACTGTCCGAATCCGAGCGCAGCATCTTGATGAAGCGGGGCGTCGGCCGCCGGATGGCCAGCTGAGGCCAGGGGCGTCGAACCCGACCAGACCACGACCGCGAGAGCCGGGCATCCCTGCGAGGATGCCCGGCTCTCGTGTTCGTCGAACTGCGCGGAGTTACGTCAGTGCGCGTGCCCGTGTCCCGCGTGACCGGCCGGTTCGTCGGCCGGCTGATCGGTGATCGCCGTCTCGGTCGTCAGCACCATGCGGGCCACCGACGCGGCGTTGACGACCGCCGACCGGGTGACCTTCACCGGGTCGATGATGCCTTCGGCGACCAGGTCGCCGTAGGACAGGCTCGCGGCGTTGAACCCCGAGCCCTCGGCCCCACCGGCGACCTTGTCGACCACGACCGCACCGTCGAGTCCAGCGTTCGCGGCGATCCAGTAGAGCGGCGCCCGCGCGGAGTCGCGGACGACCCGCACACCCAGGGCCTCGTCACCGGTCAGGGACTCGGCGAGGGCGTCGAGCTTCTTCGACGCCTGCACGATGGCCGAGCCACCACCGGGGATGATCCCCTCCTCGACGGCGGCCTTGGCCGCCGCGACGGCGTCCTCGACGCGGTGCTTGCGCTCCTTGAGCGCGGTCTCGGTGGCCGCACCCACGCGGATCACCGCGACACCACCGGAGAGCTTCGCCAGACGCTCGGCGAGCTTCTCCTTGTCCCAGTCGGAGTCGGACTGCTCGATCTCCCGTCGCAGCTGCGCCGAACGGTCCGCGATCGCGTCCTTGGTGCCGGCACCCTCGACGAGGGTGGTGGCGTCCTTGGTGACGACGACGCGACGGACCGAGCCGAGCACGTCGAGACCGACCGTCGGCAGGCTCAGGCCGATGTCGGAGGAGACGACGGTTCCGCCGGTGACGATCGCGAGGTCTTCGAGGAAGGCCTTGCGGCGGTCGCCGAAGAACGGCGCCTTGACGGCGACGGCGCGGATCGTCTTGCGGATCGAGTTCACGACGAGGGTCGACAGCGGCTCGCCCTCGACATCCTCGGCGATGATCAGCAGCGCCTTGCCGGCTTCGACGACCTTCTCCAGCAGCGGCAGGAAGTCCGGCAGGGAGCTGATCTTGTCGCGGTAGAGCAGGACCAGCGCGTCCTCGAGAACCGCTTCCTGGCTGTCGAGATCGGTGACGAAGTAGGGCGAGAGGAAGCCCTTGTCGAACTGGACGCCCTCGGTGATCTCGAGGTCGGTGCTCAGCCCCGAGCTCTCCTCGACGGTCACGACACCATCGGCGCCGACCGCGGTCATCGCCTTGCCGACCATCTCGCCGATCTCCTCGTCGCGGGAGGACACGGTGGCGATCTGGGCGATGGCCTGTTCACCGGCGACGGGGGTCGCAGCGGCGAGCAGGGCCTCGCTCAGCGCATCGGCAGCCTTGCTGATGCCCTGCCCGAGAGCGATCGGGTTGGACCCGGCGGCGACGTTGCGCAGGCCGGCCTTGACCATCGCCTGTGCCAGCACGGTCGCGGTGGTGGTGCCGTCGCCCGCCACGTCGTTGGTCTTGGTGGCGACGGACTTCACCAATTGCGCGCCGAGGTTCTCGAACGGATCGTCGAGCTCGATGTCGCGCGCGATGGTGACGCCGTCGTTGGTGACACTCGGTCCGCCGAACGCCTTGGCGAGGACCACGTGCCGTCCGCGCGGGCCGAGGGTGACCTTCACGGTGTCGGCGAGCTGGTCGATGCCTCGCTCGAGCGCCCGGCGCGCGGTTTCGTTGAATTCAATCTGCTTGGCCATGAATCACTTTCTGCAACGGGAGCCTGTCGGCGTAACGCACATCGCCCCGGTACCCCTGCACGGGGCGCCGGGGCGATGTGAGACGCGATGAAGGCTCGCGGGGTCTAACTCGGCCGGAGTTCGGTGCCGGTCCTACTTGCCGATGACGGCGAGGACGTCGCGCGCCGAGAGGATCAGGTACTCCTCGCCGGCGTACTTGATCTCGGTGCCGCCGTACTTGCTGTAGATGACGGTGTCACCTTCCTTGACGTCCACGGGGACGCGGTTGCCCTGCTCGGTGACCCGACCCTCGCCGACAGCGATGACGGTGCCTTCCTGCGGCTTCTCCTTGGCGGAGTCCGGGATGACCAGGCCCGACGCGGTGGTCGTCTCGGCCTCGACGGCCTGCACCAGGATCTTGTCCTCAAGCGGCTTGATGTTCACGCTCGCCACGATGTGAGTCCTCAACTTTCGTACTGAGAAAGAATCTGCACGTTCACGGCCCTGCAAAACCCCGTCGTCGCGGGTGTCCGAGGCTTCGGTCAGCGCCATCTAGCACTCTATACATGCGAGTGCCAGCACTCAAGGGTGGAGGCTGCAAAAACCCGGCCGTGTTCGCTCCCCGCGAAGACGGCCGGGCTCCGTCCGCTACAGCTGACTGACACGCACCGACATCGCCGGGTCCGACGCCACGGTCAGCGGCGAGGGCGCCGCGCCCCCGCCGATCACATGAGCGCCGAGCGTCGCGATCATGACGCCGTTGTCGGTGCACAGGCGCGGCTTCGGAACCCGCAGGTCGATCCCGGCCGCCGCGCAGCGTTCCTCCGCCAGCGATCGGATGCGCGAATTGGCGGTGGCACCGCCGCCGAGGACCAGGGTGTCCACCCCGAGGTCACCGCAGGCCCGGACTGCCTTCATCGTCAGCACGTCCGCCACCGCCTCCTGGAACGAGGCCGCGACGTCCGCCACCGGTACCTCCACACCGTCGCGCACGCATTTCTCGACATACCGTGCGACCGCGGTCTTGAGTCCGCTGAAGGAGAAGTCGTGCCGCGAGTCGCGGGGACCGGTCATACCGCGTGGGAAGGCGATCGCACCCGGGTCACCCTCACGGGCGACGCGGTCCAGCGCCGGCCCCCCGGGAAAACCGAGATCGAGCAGGCGGGCGACCTTGTCGAAGGCCTCCCCGGCCGCGTCGTCGACCGTGGTGCCCAGTTCGACGATGGGCTCGGCGAGATCGGTGACGTGCAGCAGGTGCGTATGTCCACCGGAGACCAGCAGTGCGACGCACTCCGGCATCGGTCCGTGCTCGAGGGTGTCCACCGCGACGTGCCCGCCGAGATGGTTCATCGCGTACAGCGGCACGTCCCAGGCGAGTGCGTAG
Source organism: Gordonia hongkongensis (assembly GCF_023078355.1). Classification (NCBI taxonomy): domain Bacteria; kingdom Bacillati; phylum Actinomycetota; class Actinomycetes; order Mycobacteriales; family Gordoniaceae; genus Gordonia; species Gordonia hongkongensis. Next base: position 1,825,790 of record NZ_CP095552.1, on the reverse strand, counting down.
GCCTTCGCCGCGGCCACCCCGACGAGCAACGCGCCGGCGAGTCCCGGCCCGATGGTGACCGCGATGGCGTCGGGGCGGTCGATCCCGGCCGCCTCCCGCGCCCGACGCATCGTGGGGACGATCGCCTCCAGGTGCGCTCGGGAGGCGATCTCGGGGACCACGCCGCCGAACCGGGCGTGTTCGTCCACGCTCGACGCGACCTCGTCGGCCAGCATCGTCGCGAATCCGGGTGTGTCGCCGTCGCCCGGCGTCCACCGGACGATGCCGACACCCGTTTCGTCGCAGGAGCTTTCGATGCCGAGAACGATCACGCCGGGCCCTCCTCCGGTTCGAGCGGCCGGCCCGACACCGGGAGCCGCAACATCGTGTAGGCATCCGCGCCGGACGGCTGATAGTAGTTGCGGCGAAGACCCGCGGTGCTGAACCCGTGATGTGAGTACAGCCCGATAGCCACCTCGTTGTCGGTGCGTACCTCCAGGAACACCGCGGCGTCGTTCTCGTCCGCGACGGCGAGCATGGCCTCGAGCAGCGCCCGGCCCACTCCCCGTCCCCGATGGTCCGGATCGACGGCGATGGTGTGGATCTCGCACTCCCAGGCGTCGGGTTGCCCGAGCGTGGAGATCCCGGCGTAACCGATGACGTCGGCGCCGAGGCGCTCCCGAGCCGCGAAATAGGTGTTGTACGGGGCGTTGAGTTCGGCGCGGAAAGCCGCGGCGGGCCAGGGTGAGTCGTCGGCGAACATCCGCCGTTCCAGCGCGGCGCAGCGCGGGATGTCACCGAAGGTGAGCGCGTCGATGACCAGCTCCGGTGTGGTCATCGCGCCGCACCCGCCCGACGGGCCTTCTGCTCGACCGCGTCGGGGCGTCGTAGATACAGCGGCACAAGGGGTTCGGGTTCGGCGCCCGCGACGATGTCGGCGGCAGCCGCCATGACCACCCCGCGTACGGTCGGCACGCCGGTCGCGGGTGGATCACCGGTCCAGCCGGCGAGTTCGAGGTGGGCCGCAGAACCCGCCACCGCACCGATCCGCCCCCCGGCGACATCGGGGGCGAGCTCCTCGGCGACCACCGCGGGCGCGGTCACCTCGGGGCCGCGCACACGGCGGCCACCCTCGTAGAGCGCCCAGTAGACCTCGCGCCGGCGCGCGTCGGTCACCACCAGAGCCCGCGATCCTGCGTCGTCCGGACCGGCGTCGACGGCAAGCGCATCGAGGGAGCACACGCCATACGCCGGTATCCCCAGCGCGTCGGCGAAGGCGGCGCCGGTCGCCATCCCCACCCGGAGTCCGGTGAACGGCCCGGGCCCGCAGCCGACGACAACCGCGGTCAGTTCGGTTCGGGCCGTGCCGGATTCGGCAAGACACTCGGCGACCAGGGTGGTGAGCAGTTCCGCGTGCCGTCGGTGGTCGGCGACCACCCGTTCGGCCAGCACGCGCACCTCACCGTCGCGCAGTTCGGCCACTCCGGCCACCACCGAATCGGTGGCGGTGTCGACCGCCAGCACCAGACCCTGACTCATTCCGCGCTCACCCACTCCCACTCGGCGTGTCGCACATCGGTTTCGGTGTCCCGTCGCAGCCGCACGACCAGATGCCGGTCGGCGAGCCGCTCGGCCACACCTTCGCCCCACTCGACGACGACGACCGCCTCGTCCAGGTCGGAGTCCAGGTCCAGGGCATCGAGTTCGTCGAGCATCCCGGACCCGCTTCCCGTACCGCCGAGCCGATAGGCGTCGACGTGGACCATCCCCGGGCGGTCGGGCCGGCCCGGCCGGTGCTCGCGGGCGATGATGAACGTCGGCGAGGTCACCCGCCCCTCGACGCCGAGACCGGCACCGATCCCGCGGGCCAGCGCCGTCTTTCCCGCGCCCAACGGACCGTCGAGGATGACCACGTCACCTGCTGCGAGGGTCGACGCCAGCTCGGCGCCGAAGGCCTCGGTGTCGTCGACCTCGGGGAGGTCGCGCGTACCGCGGGGACCCACGCCGCTCATCGGCGGCCTCGCTTCCACCAGCGCCGACGGGGGCCGGCAGAGCGATCCGCGCGCGATCCACCAGTTCGGCGATCGCGTCGCTGACGAGCCGGGGCTCCTCCATCTGGACCATGTGGCCGGCGCCCTTGGAGACGACCAGGCGGGAATCGGCGCCCAGCTGGGAGTACATCCGGACCGAGTTGCGTAATGGTGTGAGCCGGTCCCGGTCTCCGCACACGACCGTGGTCGGCACCTGGGCGACCACCGGCAGGGCGGTCGACTCGTCGTGGATCTCCAAGGCGTGCAAGAAGTTCACGATGGTCTCGATCGGCGTGCTCTGGATCATCGTGTCCACCGCGGCGCCGAGGGCCGGACTGTAGAACGTCGGCCCGAAACTCGCCGCGACCAGCACCGGTTCGAGGGCGGCGCGGGTCAGTCCGCGGCCCGCCTGGACCAGGCGCGGCGCGCGGCGCACACTCATCCGGAAGGCATCCACCACCGGATTGCGCAGTCCCTCACCGAGTCCGGCGTCGGTGACACCGCGCGACGCCGTCGCCACCAGCGCCACCCCGGCGACCGGACCGTGCGACGAGAACAATGCCGGGTGCCGGCGCGCGAGCCCCATCAGCGTCATCCCGCCCATCGAATGACCCACGAGGACAACGGGTCCCACAGGTACGGTGGCACGGATCACCGCTGCCGCGTCGTCGGCCAGCTGCGCGATCGTGCAGGTCTCGGTCGGGGCCGGGTCGCTCTCCCCGTGCCCCCGGTGATCGAAGAACACCAGCCGGTAGTTGCGATCGTGCCACTCGGCGGCGAGTTGCTCGCGCTGGAAATGCCAGCTCGACAACCGGAGGCTGAAGCCGTGCACGAACACGATCGTGAGGTCGGGCACGGAGCCTTCCGACACCGTCCCGAGGTCGACGATCCGCACCGCGAGATCCAGCCCGTCGTCGGCGGTGACCGTGGTCCCCCGCTCGCGGTAGAGCGCGGTGAGATCGACATCGGCGTGCGGATCCGGACGGCCCACCACGCTCTTGCGGGCGATGTTGCGCGCTGCCCCGACGGCTGCCATGCCGCCCAGGGCGGCGATCCCCGCCACCCCGGCCAGCAGTCCGACCCGGTCGGATTCCACCACTGCTGCCTCGCTCACTGTCCGGTCTCCGTTGTCTCGGCGGCGAGCCCGACCTGCCTCTCGCCGAGGTAACGACGGACCACGCGCGTCCCGACCTGGGAGACGATCTCGTAGTCGATGGTGCCGATCGCGTCCGCCCAGTCCTTCGCGGTGGGGCCGCCCGAGGCGCCGGTGCCGAACAGTTCGGCCTGGTCGCCCTCGCGGACACCCGCGCCGTCGGGTCCGAGGTCGACGACCAGCTGATCCATGCAGATCCGGCCCACCCCGTCGAACATCCGCTCGCCGATCCGGACCCGGATCCGGCCCGACAGCAGTCGCGGCACGCCGTCGGCGTACCCCGCGGCGACCACGGCCACCACCGTGTCGCGCGGCGCGATCCACGTCTCGCTGTAGGACACACCCTGCCCCGCGGCGACCCTCTTCACGAGCGCGATGGTCGCGGTCAGGGTCATCGCCGGGATCAGCCCGAAGTCGCCGCGTGCCGGTACCGGGGTCCGGCCGTAGACGGCGATCCCCGGCCGTACCAGGTCGCGGGCGAGATCCGGACGGGTCAGCGCGGCAGGCGAATTGGCGATGTGCACCACCTGCGGTGCAGCGCCGAGTCGGGTCAGGTCGGCGACCGCGGCGTCGAGCCGCTGCGCCTGTGCGTCGTTCAGCGGGTGATCGGGTTCGTCGCCGCGCGCGAGGTGGCACATCGCCGCACGCAGGGCCACCGAGCCATCGACGTGCGCCTTCGCCACCCGCTCGGCGAAATCCGCCCATTCGTCCACCGCGACGCCGCTCCGATTGAGGCCGGTGTCCACCTTCGCGGTGACGACCGCGGACCGGCCGGTGCGGTGTGCCGCCGCGATCACCGCGTCGAGTTGCGAGATCGACGAGAGGGCGATGTCGATGCCGTCGGCGATCGCTCCGGCGAAGTCGGCTCCCGGCGTGTGCAGCCACGCGGTGATCGGGGCGTCGATGCCGGCTGCGCGGAGCGCGGCCGCCTCGGTGAGGTGCGCGACCCCGAGTTCGGCGGCGCCGGCGGCGAGCACGGCGCGGGCCACCGGCAGGGCGCCATGGCCGTAGGCGTCGGCCTTCACGACCGCCATCACGTCAGCGCCCGAAGCGGCGCGCAGCACGCCGACGTTGTGGGCGATCGCGCCGAGATCCACGGTCGCGGTCAGAGCAGGGGAAGTCATCGTCGACCATTGTCCCAGATCGCCGGGTGCGGTTCGTCCCGGCTGCCTCCGGCGTGAGGTGCGCGTCGTTCTGCGGAGATGGTCTGAGTAGTCACACCGATGTGCGGCGTCGGGCAGGACGGTTGAGTGGACCCCGACGCTGATCCCGAACCGCCGCATCCACCGGAAGTCACCATGTACACGAACTCGAATCCGCAGGACCCCGCCGTTCTCACCCCGGTCGGCCTCGTGCGCCCAGCCCACGACCTCGCCGGCTTCACGCCCGCCGGCTTCGTGCCCGTCGACCCGGTCGTCCCGCCCGCGCCTCCCGGTCGGCCGGGCCTGCGCGCATCGCTGACGTCGTGGGCCGCCAACACCATCGGGTGGGTGGCGTTCGCCACGGCCGCGGTGCTCTTCCTTCTCGCCCTCGGGCACGCCATGGCGGGCGAACCCGCCGACGGGTACGGGGTCGCGGCTCTCGTCGCCTTCGGCGTGGGAGTACTCGCGACGATCGTCGCCTGCGCGGGTCTCGTCGTGTCGTTCGTCCAGCGGGTCTGGCACGGCGCCTTTCGGCGCCCGGGCGTCATCGCCGACGCGATCGTGCTGTCGTCGGTCACCGCGTTCAGCGTGCTGACGGCGCTGTACCCGCTCGCGTTCGCGCTGGCGGCGTGGTGAACTCACGGATCGCCGGCCGCAGCGCCGCCAGCAGCGTCGACGCCCCGATCGGCGCGCCGCCACTCGCGAGCTGCGCCGCCCGGGCGTGGACGCGCGCCGCGGACGCACCGGCGACCAGCGGCGACCTCCCGGCGGCGAGCAGGGCCCCGGCGATCCCCGACAGGACGTCGCCGGCCCCGGCGGTCGCCGCCCACGACGACACCGCGTCGTTGCCCAGGACGTGACCCGTCGGGTCGGCGACCAGCGTGATACGTCCCTTGAGCAGCACCGTGACGCCCCACCGCGCGGCGAGACCGGAGACGGCGGTCAGACGGTCGGCGCCCAGTTCGGTACCGGTCAAGCGGGCGAATTCGCCGGCGTGCGGGGTCAGCAGCGTCGGTGCCGTCCGTCCGTCGACAAGGCCCGGGTCGCGGGCTATCAGGGTGAGCGCGTCGGCGTCGGCCAGGACCGGCAGATCCGTGTCCAGGACGGTGCGCAGGCTCGTCGCCGCCGCATCGTCGGTACCCATGCCGGGGCCGAGGACCCACGCCTGCACGCGTCCGGCACCGGCGAGGTCGGGCGTGGCGACGACCTCCGGCCACTGCGCCACCACCTCGGCGTGGGCGGAGCCGACGAACCGGGTCATTCCGGAGGTCGCGGTCACCGCCGCGCCGGTGGCGAGGACGGCCGCACCGGGGTACCGATGCGACCCGGCGATCACCCCGACCACCCCCTGCGTGTACTTGTCGTCCCCGGGACCCGGTGTCGGCCAATCGATCTCGTCGTCGGTCAAGGTGGCGAGCGCCGAATCGGCGGGGTCACCGAGGCCGGCGTCATCGAGGCCGATGTCGACGAGGACGACCCGCCCGCACTGTGGGGCGGCGAGCAGGTGGGCGCGGCGTAGGACCCCGAAGGTGACGGTGATGTCGGCACGGACCGCCGGGTCGTGGACCTCACCGGTGTCGGCGTCGACGCCCGACGGCAGGTCGACCGCGATGACGGTGGTTTCCGGACCGACCGCCGCGAAGACCTCGGCGGCGTTCGCCCGCAGCGGCCCCTGGCCACCGAGTCCGACCACGCCGTCGACGATCACCTCGAGGCCGTCGGGTAGCCGCTCGCCGATCCGTCCGCCGGCGGCGCGGAATGCCCGCAGCCCGGCGGCGTGGGCGCGGTCCGGGGCGAGCAGGACCGCGTCGACCCGCACGCCGCGGCGGCACAGCTCGGCACCGGCGAACAGCGCGTCGCCGCCGTTGTCCCCCGCACCGACGACCAGCCCGACCGGCCGTCCATAACATCCGCCGGTCCGGCTCAGCTCTGCCGCGATCACCCGGGCGACGCCGTGCGACGCCCGGCGCATCAGGACGCCGTCGGTGAGCAGGTTCCCCGTCGCCCGCTCGGCGGCGCGGACCTCATCGGCCGTCAGGTACCGGATCGGCATGCGGAACCGCTATTCGACGGTCACCGACTTGGCCAGGTTCCGCGGTTTGTCGACGTCGTAGCCACGGGCCTGGGCGACGCTCGCCGCGAACACCTGCAGCGGCACGGTCGAGACCAGCGGTTGCAGGAGCGTCGGCGTCTTCGGGATGGGGATGAACTCGTCGGCGACGGCACGGGCGGCCGCGTCGTCGGGCTCGGCGATGACGATCGTGCGGGCTCCGCGGGCCTGGATCTCGCGGATGTTGCTGACCATCTTCGAGTGCAGCACGGCGCGGCCGTCCGGCGAGGGCATGACCGTGATCACCGGGAGCCCGTCCTCGATCAGCGCGATCGGCCCGTGCTTGAGCTCGCCGGCCGCGAACCCCTCGGCGTGCATGTACGCGAGTTCCTTGAGTTTGAGAGCGCCCTCGAGCGCCACCGGATACCCGACATGCCGGCCGATGAACAGCACCGTGTTGTGGTGCGCCAGCGAACGCGCCAGCTCCCGGACCGGCTCCATCGTGTCCAGCACCTGCGCGACCGAGTCGGTCATCGCCTCGATGGCCGCGAACTCGCGGGCGACCTCGTCGGCGTACTTCGTGCCGCGTGCCTGCGCAAGCGCGAGCCCCACGAGATAGGCGGCGACGATCTGCGCGAGGAAGCACTTCGTCGACGCGACGCCGATCTCGGGGCCCGCGTGGGTGTAGAGAACCGCGTCGGATTCCCGGGGGATCTGTGCCCCGTTGGTGTTGCAGATCGCGAGGACGCGTGCCTTCTGGTCCTTCGCGTGCCGGACCGCCTCGAGCGTGTCGGCGGTCTCACCGGACTGCGAGATGGCCACCACCAGGGTCGACCGGTCGAGAACCGGGTCGCGGTAGCGGAACTCACTGGCGAGTTCGATCTCGACCGGGAGGCGCGTCCAGTGCTCGATCGCGTACTTGGCGAGCAGCCCGGCGTGGTAGGCGGTGCCGCAGGCCACCACGAACACCTTGTCGACGTCGCGCAGATCGTCGTCGGTCAGGCGTTGCTCGTCGAGCACGATGCGACCGTTCTGCAGGTGCCCGAGGAGGGTGTCGGCGATCGCGCGCGGCTGCTCGGCGATCTCCTTGAGCATGAAGAAGTCGTAGCCGCCCTTCTCCGCGGCCGCGAGATCCCAGTCGATGTGGAACGGCTTGCCGTCCCGGGCGTTCTCGTCGAAGTCGGTGACCGTGTACGAGTCGGCGGTGATCACCACGACTTCGTCCTGGCCGAGCTCGACCGCGTCCCGGGTGTGTTCGATGAAGGCCGTGACGTCCGACGCGAGGAACATCTCGCCCTGCCCGACACCCACCACGAGCGGGGTCGACCGCCGCGCGGCGACGATGGTGTCCGCGTGGTCGGCATGGGTGAACACGAGCGTGAACGCACCTTCGAGGCGACGCAGCGCCGCATACGCGCTCGCCACGAAGTCGCCGGCGGTCGGCCCGAACGCGTAGTACTTCGACACGAGGTGCACGGCGGTCTCGGTGTCGGTCTCGGACACGAACTCGATGCCGTCGTCCTCGAGTTCGGCGCGTAGCTCGGCGTAGTTCTCGATGATGCCGTTGTGGACGACGGCGAGCTTGCCGTCGTCACTGGCGTGCGGATGCGCGTTCCGATCGGTCGGCTTGCCGTGCGTGGCCCACCGCGTGTGTCCGATCCCGGTCGTGCCCGACAGCGACTCGCGCCCGACCGTGGCGATCTGCTTCTCGAGGTTCTCCAGCCGGAGTGCCTTCTTCTGGATCGCAGTGCTTCCCTCACCGTCGAGGATCGCGACGCCCGCCGAGTCGTACCCGCGGTATTCCATCCGCCGCAACGCGTCGACGACGATGTCCAGGGCATCGCGCCGCCCCACGTATCCCACGATTCCACACATAGCTAGTCAGGGTACCTGCGGACGCGCGGGCGGCAGCGCGGCGCGTCGGGTGCCGAGCGGGGGTCACAGCAGGCCGCCGTCGGGTGCCGCGGCACGGACGTCACTCAATGGTGTCGGGCACCACCGCGTTCGGGGCCCGGGACGGCACCGGGCTCGCCGCGCGGCGGCGTTTGCGTTCTTTCGCGCCGAGCAACTTGGCGATCTTGTCCTGGATCTCCGGCGGATCGTCGAGGTCCACCGCGGGCACCTTGCCGAGCTCGGTGTCGGCGTCGGCGAAGGCCTTGTACCGGCTGTCGTCGTCGAGGGTGTGCAGCAGGAATCCCGTGGTCAGGGCGCGTGCGGCGGTGTGCGTCTTCTTGTCGGCGCCGTTGCCGCCGAGGAGTGATTTGATCGACCGGTGCTCGATCAGCCCGCGGGACGTCGCGGCCGGCGGGGTACGCAGCACCACACCGGGACGGGGATCGGCGGCCGACTCCGACCCGTACGCCTGTGCCAGCGGCAGGGCGTTGCCGTCGATGGTGTCGAGTTCGCCGATCGCCGACACGATGAGTCCCGGAGCACTCACCCGGCGGGCCGCGGGCAGGAGTTGCGCAGTCGTCGGCGCCGGGAACAGTGCGACCACCCCCGGGCCGGCGGTTGCGGCTGACCGTGCAGCACGCCCTCCGACGCGGCCAATACCGCTGCGGCGGCACCGAAGCCGTGGCCGGCGAACCCGATCTTGCGCGGGTCGACGGTGATCTCGCCGAAGCCGAGCGGGACCCGGGTCACGATCGACAGCGCTGAACGGAGCTGGGCGGCCATCGTGTCGTCGGACGCGAGCACGCCTCGCTGACCCGCCGGGACGGCGACGACGATGCCCCAGGACGCGAGGTGGTGGCACAGGTCGCGGTAGCGCTCGACCGACGTCATCCACCCGTGCCCGAACGCGATGGCGGGGAGTCGTTCGCCCTCGGCGGGAGTGAACACGACACCCGGGGTCCCGACGATCCCGAGGTTGCCGCGCAACACGCGATGGGGGCCGCGTCGGGCGAGCGCCTTCATCAGCTTCGCGGGCGACTGCGTCGGCTTCTGCTGCTTCTTGCCTGGCACAGCAGACAGCCTATGTGTTGCGCGGCGGCAGATGGGGACTGGCGTCGGCCACGTCGGCCGGCAACATGATGCCCGGGGTGGCGTCCGCGGCGTCGGCGGCGTTCTCGAGCTCGTCCCGGAGCTGCTGCGTCTCCGACCGCACCGCGTTGCGGCGATGCTCGTCCATGGCGAGTTCGAGGTCCCGCTGTCGAGCGGAGAACACGTGTGACGCCTCCGCGACGCCGGCGGTCGCGGTGCGGGCGAGGGCCTCGATCTGGTCGGCGAGGTTCACTGGTCACCCGCCAACGCCAGATCACCCGACGATCGGTCCGGCGATGCCTCCGGTTCCGGCCCCGACCGATTCTGTTCCGACCGATTCGGTTCCGCGGCTTCGGTTTCGGCGACCGCCCCGGTTGCCGCCTCGACGGTGGCCGATGCCGTCGGCCCCGACGCGACGGGCGCGTCGTGTCCCTCGGCGCCGCCCAGCCGGAACGGGACGTCGACGCCGTCGTCGCGGGATGCGCGCGCCGACTCGTCGGGCTCCGACGACCGTACGGACGCCGGGGGCTCGGACGCGGCGACACCTGACATCGACACCGGGGGCTCTGATCGTGCCGCGGCGGTCGCCGCCCCGGTTTCCGCCGGTCGGGCATCGGTGGTCGATTCGGCCATCCAGGTCTGGGGTCCCGGTGCGGGCGCGGCGACGGTCTGCGCCGGTGCCGCCGCGGACGGTGATCCCGGCGACACGACCGGGACGGCGCCCGGGGGCCCGGCGTCGACCGGATAAGCCTCGTCGTCGATGCCGTCGACGGACCGGTTCAGGAGGTCGAGGATTCCGACGATCCCGCGGGTCGTCGTCTCGAGCGAGGTGCTGAACAGGGCCAGCCGGGACGAGATGTCCTCGACCGCCACCCCGATCGGCACGCGACCGGTGAGCACCGCCTGCGGCAGTTCCGCCGGCAGCACCCCGGCCGCGGTCGGTGCCGACAACCGGGCGACGGCCAGATAGAAGGTGCGCAGCAGGCGGTCGATGCCCGACGCCGCGGCCGAGGTGGCGTCGGTGAGCGTGCGCAGGATGTGCAGATCCGATTCGGCGCGACGCTGATGGTCGATGACCGTCGTGAGGGCGACGGCCGCGGACTCGCTGTTCCAGCCGTCGTCGAGGCGGACCTGCTGTTCGGGGAGATGGTGGAGTTGTTCGGACACGGCCCGGTGCGCCGACACCAGGGCGCGGCTGTCCGCGGACAAGGCCGCGATGTCGAATCCGTCGACCACGCGGAGTCCGTTGCGGAGGGTGACATCGTCGGGGGCGGCGACCCCCATCAGACGCCCGGCCGCCACGAGTTCGATCAACGTCTCGACGCCACCCCGGGCGTCGGACCTCAGCACCGACAGCGAGTCCGCGCCGCGCCTCACCGGACGTCCACCTCCGAAGGCGGCAGCGCTCGCGAGATCTCGCCCGCCACGCGCCGATCCCCGTCCGCCATGGTCAGCGCACTGTTACGGAGAGTGTCAGCGAGCGCCGCAGCGGCCGTGGCCTGCACCCGTAACCGGCGCGACAGCGTCGCGCTCATCTCGGCGTACGCCGCGGCCGACGGCCCGAAGGCGACCGGGTTCCCGTCTGCTGCGATCGACTCCCGAGCCCAGGTCCCGAAGTCGTGTGCGGCCAGATCGTCGGCGACCGCCGACAGCACCAGCGAGGACCTGCGGTAGTACGCCGACACCGCGGACACCGCGGCGGTGTCCATCGAGATCGGGCGCGACCCGACACCGTCCGCACCGTTGCCGTTCATGTCACCCCTCCCCGACGTGCGCCCACCAGTTCACCGCGATCCCGTCCGCGCGGCCTGCATTCTTGGACGCACGGCAGCGGCCGTCGGTTCCCGGGACTTCTCCGGACACGCAGGGAATTGTCGCGTACGGAGGCACGAGGCGCCAGAGCGGCATCAGACGAGCGCTCAGTCGGGCAGTTCGATGCCGTTCGAGGTCACGGCGTCGAGCAGAGCGGTGGGCCGGTCGGCGGCCGGGACGTCGTGGACCAGCGCGAACGCGCAGCCGAGGGCGCGCGCCCCGCCGTCGGCGGTCTCGCTGTCCCCGACCATCAGCACCTCATCGGCCGGCACGCCGAGCGGGTCGAGCGCGGCGCGGAAGATCCGGGGGTCGGGTTTGATCGCCCCGACCTCGTACGACAGCGCGAACGCGGCGACGAGGTCCTCGACGCCGTGCAGGGCCAGGACCTTGCGCAGGTCGAAGGCGATGTTGCTGACGATGCCGACCGGAACCCCTGCCGCACCGAGCTTCTGCAGCACCGCGACGGTGTCGGCGAACGGAACCCACGAGGACGGGTCGAGCACCCGGTTGTAGAGAGCGTTCGCGTGGTCGGCATTGCTCATCCCGACCGTGCGCAGCAACGCCAGGTAACCGGTCCGATGCAGCGCCGGGTCGAGATCACGACGTTCCCAGGCATCCTGGTCGGCACCGACGACGCCGTCGGGCAGACCGACGGGTGCGACCATGCGCCGGATGATGTCCGCCTGACGGTCGCGGTCGAACTCGGCACCGGAGTCGTCGCGCAGGTCGGCGAACCACTCGTCGCGCGCCTCGAAGCGGAACAGGGTGCCGGAGAAGTCGAACAGGACCGCGCGCGGTGCCCCACCGGTCATGCCCCGGCCCCCTGGACGACGTCGGCCAGACGGCCGGCCACCGCCAGCGCCTGATCGGCGGTCGCGGCTTCGACCATCACGCGGACGAGTTGCTCGGTTCCCGACGGACGCAGCAAGACGCGACCGGTCTCCCCCAGTTCGGCTTCGGCGGCCACGACCGCTTCTTTCACCGATTGCGATTGGGCCACTGCGTGTTTGTCGCCGACGCGCACGTTGATGAGCTCCTGCGGCAGCACCGTCACGATGCCGGCCAGGTCGGCGAGCCGCGTCGACGTGGCGGCCATCCGCGCCATCAGCATCAGCCCGGTCAGGATGCCGTCACCCGTCGTGCCCGAACCCGGGACGACGATGTGACCGGACTGTTCCCCGCCGATCGAATAACCACCCCGCCGTAGTTCCTCGAGGACGTACCGGTCCCCGACCCCGGTGGTGTGCACGGTGATCCCGGCCTCGCGCATGGCGATGTGCAGTCCGAGATTGCTCATGACGGTCGCGACGAGCACATCGTCGTGGAGCTTGCCCTGGTCTTTCAGGGACGTCGCCAGCACGGCCATGATGGCATCGCCGTCGACGATCTGACCCGTGGAATCGACTGCGAGACAGCGGTCTGCGTCACCGTCGTGAGCGAGTCCGAGGTCGGCTCCGTGCTCGAGCACGGCCGCCTGCAACTTGTCCATGTGCGTGGACCCGCAGTCGGCGTTGATGTTGAGGCCGTCCGGCTCGGCGTGGATCGCGATGACCGTCGCCCCGGCGTCGGCGTAGACCTGCGGAGCGAGCTCCGACGCCGCGCCGTGCGCGCAGTCGACGACCACGGTCAATCCGTCGAGGCGGGTGTCGACGGCCTGTGCGAGGTGGCGCCGGTAGCGGTCGCCGGCGTCCGGCGCAGCGACGATCCGGCCCACCGCAGCCCCGATCGGGCGGATGAACTCGCCGTCCATGGTCGCTTCGATGCGGTCCTCGACAGCGTCGTCGAGCTTGTGCCCGCCGCCGGAGAAGAACTTGATCCCGTTGTCGGGCATGGGGTTGTGCGACGCGGAGATCATCACGCCGAAGTCGGCGTGGTAGTCCGCGGTCAGGAAGGCGACCGCCGGGGTCGGCACGGTGCCGACGCAGATGGCGTCGACTCCGGTGGCGGCGAGCCCCGCACACACCGCGGCTTCCAGCATCTCGCCGGATGCGCGCGGATCACGTCCGACGACCGCGCGCGGACGCCGGTGCGAATCGGTCGCCGAACTCTCTGCGAAAACGACCGCGGCGGCCGAGGCCAGGCGCAACGCGAGCTCGGGGGTGAGCTCGTCGTTGGCCAGGCCTCGGACGCCGTCGGTTCCGAAAAGGCGTGCCAAGATCAGCGCTTGGAGTACTGCGACGCCTTGCGGGCCTTCTTGAGGCCGTACTTCTTGCGCTCGACCGCACGCGGGTCACGGGTGAGGAAGCCGGCCTTCTTCAGGGCGGGACGATCCTCCGGGGTGACCTCGATGAGCGCACGCGCGATGGCGAGACGCAGCGCGCCGGCCTGGCCCGGGCCGCCGCCGACGAGCTTGGCGTAGATGTCGAACGACTCGGTGCGCTCGACGGTGACCAGCGGGGCCTTGATCAGCTGCTGGTGCACCTTGTTGGGGAAGTAGTCCTCCAGCGAACGGCCGTTGAGGGTGAACTCACCGGAACCCGGCGCCAGGCGAACGCGGACGACGGCCTCCTTGCGGCGGCCGACGGTCTGGATCGGACGGTCGATGACGACCGGCTCGCGGACCTCTTCGACGACAGCGGCGTCGTAGTCGTCAGCGGCGACCTCGACGGCCTCCACGACCTCGACGGCAGCCTCGTCGACGGCCTCGACGGCGTCGTTGATGTTCTCGTTGCTCACTGGGCCACCTGCTTGATCTCGAAGGGGACGGGGCGCTGGGCCGCGTGCGGATGGTTCGGGCCGGCGTAGACCTTCAGCTTCGAGGCCATGGCGCGGCCGAGCTTGGTCGACGGCAGCATGCCCTTGACGGCCTTCTCGATGACCCGCTCGGGGTAGGTCGCGAGCAGCTCGGTGGTGGTGCGGGACTTCAGGCCACCGGGGTGCCCCGAGTGGGTGTAGTTCAGCTTGCGATCAGCCTTGTTGCTGGTCAGCGCGACCTTTTCCGCGTTGATGATGACGACGAAGTCGCCGCCGTCCATGTGCGGGGCGTAGGTCGGCTTGTGCTTGCCGCGAAGCAGGTTCGCGACCTGCACGGCCAGCCGGCCGAGCACCACGTTCTCGGCGTCGATGACATGCCACGTACGCGTGATGTCACCGGCCTTCGGGGTGTAGGTAGGCACAGTTGTCCTCAACTCTTGTCGAATGAATGCTGGTCGGGTGCACGGCAGAGGTTGTTCCCGGCGACCAGTGGGGACCCGGGCCTCCGCTGACCTGGACACACAGCTGTGCGCCAGGCGCCGAGCACCAGCGATCCAGGCTACGCGACCGTGCTGGTCAGGGTCAAAACGGACTCAGCCTCCGGCCGGGGTCAAAACGGACTCGGCCCTCACGACGACGGCGACACCCGGACCGACCGCACCGCCGCCGCGCATTCGTCGTCGGGGGACTCGGCCGCGGTACCCGCCTGACAACCGATCGAGACCTGCAGACCATCGTCGACCACGACGTACCAGCGGATCGCGCCGCCCGAGGCCGGTGACTCGCGGTAGCCGATGACGTCCCGCCCGCCGAACCGGGTGGCGGCGGAGAACTCGGTGACGACGTCGTCGCCGCGCTGCTCGATCCGGTTGCGCAGGCTCCCCGCGACCGATTCCCGGGTCGAGCCGGCGCGCACCTCGGTGAGGACGGCGATGATGCGCCGGCCGTCGTCGGGATCGACGAACACCGCGCGAGTGGTCGAGGGGTCATCGGCCGAACCGCTCGGGGTCCGCTGTTCGGACTGCCGCCAGTCGCCGGGCACCGTCAGCGTCGCACGCCCGAGGCCGACCTCCGTCGACGCCGCGTCCGGTGCGGTGCCGCGCTGCCAGAGTCCCACCCCGATCGCACCGCTCACGACCAGGATCGCCATCACCGCCGCGGCGAGCAGCGTCCCTGACCGGCGCCGGGTGGCGCCGACCGGGAGCGGGTCCGGGGGCCCGGGATCAGGGGCCGGGGCCATCGTGTCCTCGTCCGCACCGCCGGTGCGGTGGCCGAGCCGGACCACGAGCTCGCGGTCGACGGCGACCACGCGTCCGGCGACCGCGTGCCCGGCGATGACGCCGATCGCCGCGGACACCTCGTCCGGGCGGTCCCCGTCGACGAACACCGCCTCGACCGAGTCGTCGATGATGTCGAGCCCGTCCGCATTCGGCGAGGAGCGCGGCGCACGGTCGGCACCGGGACGGATGAGCCCGGAGCGCTCGATCACCCAGCCGTCCGGACCGCGCCCCACGATCTGCACGTCCCACCACGCTGGTCGCGGGTGGCCGGGATCGGCGGGCGGCCGCGGGAGATGAGTGGTCTCGACGACGGCGCACCGTCGCACGGTGAGGTCGGCGTGACTGCGCGCGACGAGCACCGCCCGCGGTAGGAGAGCCACCGGCGCGCGGCCGTCGGCGAGGTCGGCGAGGGTCGATGCCCGACGGGGTCCCCAGGTGCTCGGGTGCCCGACGACGAGCGGTCGACCCGCGGGCAGGTCGAGGCCGGCGAAGACCCGCCGCCACACCTGCCGCAGGTGTTCGCGCCGACCGTCGACCACGACACTCATCTGGTCCACCGCCTCGAGCAGCGGCCGCACATCGCGATCCACCCGGCGCAGCCCGCGCTCCGGGTCATGGACCAGCGGCGTCCCGAACGCGAGATCGACCACCATCGGACGGATCCCGTCGCCGATCGGTTGCACCTCGCCCGGCTGTGTCATCCGGCCCGACCCACCCCTAGTCGCCGATCGGGAGATGGGCGACCTGGATCATCTCCTGCGGCCGGACGCGCGACACCAGTTCGCCGCGGCCGGGCACCAGCGTCTGCATCCTCGACCGGCCGGTGATGAATCCCTCGTCCCGGTCACCGCTCATCAGCAGGATGTCCGACGACAGGTCCTTGAGGCGCGCGATCAGCGGATCGAACATCGCCCGACCGAGGCCGCCGGAACGTCGGGCGAGCACGATGTGCAGCCCGATGTCGCGCGCATGGGAGGCCAGTTCGACGATCGGCAGCATCGGATTGCCGGTCGAGGTGACGACCATGTCGTAGTCGTCGACCACCACGTACACCTCGGGCTGGCCGTCGAGCCAGGTGCGGTCCCGCAGTTGCTGGACCGTCACGTCCTCGGGCGGCATCCGGTTCTTCAGATACGCCGCCAGCTCCGTCATCATCGACGCCGCGCGGTCGGGCGAACTCGCGTAGCCGGCAAGATGATCGCCGTCGATGATCCCCAGCATCGTGCGGCGGTAGTCGACGAAGACGATGCGCACCTGCTCGGGTGTGGCACCCGCGACCAGCCCGGTGACGATCGTCCGCAGCAGGTTGGTCTTGCCGTGTTCGACGTCGGCGAACGCCATGAAATGCGGTTGGGCGGTGAAATCGAGGACCACCGGGGCGAGTTCGAGCTCACCGACACCGATCGCCACCTGATTGGGTGCCAGCGTCAGCCCGGCGGCGGCAACCGCGCGCTGCACCGATGCGTAGCCGATCTCGGTGCTCAGCTTGCGCACGGCCATCGCCGAGCGGCCCGGATAGGCGGCGGTGAGCTTCTCGACCGACTGGGCGACGCCCGCGGGCAACGACTCGGCACTGCTGACCGAATCGAGCCGGGGCAGCGCGATCAGCATGTGCAGCTCCTGCCCGGTCAGGCCGCGGCCGGGTCGGTTCTGCGGGACCAGCGCGGCGGCGCGACGACCCATGTCGGAATCCATTGGGTCGCCCAGCCGCAGCTCGATCCGGGTACCCATGAGATCGCGGACCGCCGGGCGCACCTCGGCCCATCGGGACGCGGTGACCATGACGTGGACGCCGTAGCTCAACCCCTGGGCCACGATCGCGGTGATCTGTTCCTCGAGCGATTCCAGTTCGGTACGCAGCACGTTCATGCCGTCGAGAACGAGGAACACGTCGCCGAACCGGTCCTGCGCGAGCGGGTCCGACGCCGGCGAGGTGACGCCGGACCGGAACCACGCTTCCCGGCGGGACCTGTAGTCGCGCATCGACTCGATGCCCAGCCGGGTGAACAGCAGTTCGCGCGAGCGGACCACGGCCGCCACCTCGGCGACCGTACGGCGGACCGCGTCCATGTCGCCGCGCGAGGCGACCGAGCCGACATGCGGGAGCCCGGCGAGACCGGCCAGACTGCCGCCGCCGAAGTCCAGACAGTAGAACTGCACCTGTTCGGGCGTGTGGGACGCGGCGGCCGACATGATGATCGTGCGCAGCGTCGTCGACTTGCCCGACTGCGGACCGCCGACCACCGCCACGTTGCCCGCGGCCCCCGCGAGGTCGATGACGAGCGGGTCGCGTCGCTGGTCGTAGGGCCGGTCGACGACACCGATCGGAACCGTGAGATGCCCCGGCACCGCCGGGTGGGACCAGTCCCGCTCGCCGAGAAGATGTTCCACGGTGGGCGAGTCGTCCAGCGGCGGCAGCCACACGCGGTGGGCCGGCGGGCCCGCGTGCTCCATGCGTTCGACGATGGTCTCCATGAGCGTGGGCACCTGCGCCGAGACCGGCTCGAACTCGGTGGGCGCCTCGGGTGCCGGCGGTTCCTCGTCGAGCAGGCTCTCGGCCTGATCGAGCAGCGAACGCGACGCGCCCTCCTCCAGCGGCACCGGAAGTGCGGTGAACACCTTGAGGTTTCCGCGACGCGATGACGCCGTGGTCGTCGGATCGACCGACTCGGTGACCGTCGGCGAGTAGTAGGCCCCCGACACGTAGGAGGTGTTGAACCTGATCGGGTCCGCCGAATCGCACTTGAGGTACGCCGAACCCGGGACGCTCGGCAGGTGATAGGCGTCGGGAACACCGAGAACCGAGCGGGACTCGTTGGCGGAGAACGTCTTCAGGCCGATCCGATACGACAGGTGCGAGTCCAGGCCCCGGAGTTTGCCTTCTTCCAGCCGCTGCGAGGCGAGCAGCAGATGGATGTGCAGCGAGCGACCCAGACGACCGATGGCGACGAACAGTTCGGCGAAATCGGGCTTCTGCGAGAGCAGTTCGGAGAACTCGTCGACGACGATGAACAGTGCCGGCAGCGGATCGAGGCGCACCCCCGAGGCGCGGGCGCGCTCGTAGTCGGCGACGTTCGCGTAGTTGCCCGCCGCCCGCAACACCTCCTGGCGCCGGTTCATCTCGCCCGAGAGCGCGTCCTTCATCCGGTCGACCATCGAGAGTTCCTGCTCGAGGTTCGTGATGATCGCGGCGACGTGCGGCGCGGATTCCAAGCCCAGGAACGTCGCGCCGCCCTTGAAGTCCACGAGCACGAGATTCAGCTCCGACGGCGAATGAGTCGCCAGCATCGCCAGGACCAGCGTGCGCAGGAACTCCGACTTCCCCGATCCGGTGGCGCCGATGCACAGCCCGTGCGGACCCATGCCGCCGTGTGCGCTCTCCTTGATGTCGATCTCCACGGGCGCGCCGGTCGGCGTGTAACCGATCGGCACGCGCAGGCGCTCCCGGCCGGTACGACCGCGCCAGGCCGTCGCCGGATCGAAGCGTGCGGCGTCGTCGATGCCCAGCAGCGCGGGCAGGCCGGGGTCGGCCGAGGTCGCCTCGGACTCGAGGTGGGCCAGCGTCGCAGCGGTGGCCAGCCGGTAGCGCGCCATGCGCCGGGCGATCGCCTCCGCCTCGGGAATCGTCAGCGAGTCCATGTCGGCGAACTCCTCGACGCCGGCGGCACTGCGCGCGGAGACCTTGCCCCCGCGCACGACGAGTTGCAGCCCGCGCCGCACCGCGAGACCGTCCGGCGGCGCGGTCAGGTCGAGGATCGTGACGCCTTCCATGCCGGCGTCGTTGATGATCCGCTCGTCGCCGGCGACGTAACCGTCGTCGATGATCACCACGAGGTGTGCGCGGTTGGCGTTCGGCGGCGCCGACCGGCTGAACCGGCCGCGCTCGAGGAGGTCCGCGGCCATCGAGTTCTCGAGGTCCGCCAGCGTCGGATAGATCATCCGCATCGCCCCGACGCCGTCGCGCAGCGTCGGATGTCCCACATGCGGAAGCCATTTCGCCCAGTCCCAGGCCTCCCCCGCCGGATCACCGGTCACGATGCCGATGTGCAGATGATCGGGACCGTGGAACGCACACAGCTCCACGACCATCGACCGGATGAGTTCGCGGGTCTCCTGCCGCGCACCCTCGATGTTGATGGCGGGGAAGCCGCGCAGCGAGATCGAGGTGGGCAGGCGGTACACCGCGGAGTGCGTGCGCACGAACCGGCGCAGGGCCACCATCGACACCGGCTCGATGTCCTCGAGGGGCCCGGTCTCCGGCGGCATGAGCCGCGTGGCGAGTCGCTGGACACCCACCCCGACGCGCACATGGGCGAAGTCGGCGTCGCTGGGGCGGCGTTCCCACATGCGCCTGCTGCCGATCACGTCGAGCAGCGCACGCGGGTCCGGGTGGCTCCAGGTGCGTGCTGCGCGCTGGTTGTCGACGGTCTCGAAGACCTGGCCGCGCAGCTGGCCGAGATAGCGGAAGTAGTCCTTGCGTTCCTCGTTGAGTTCTCCGGCGCGTTTGCCCCCGCCACGGCCGCCGGCGGCGAACATGCCGAACATCGACATCAGCATCATCAGCGGGAACATCATGAACAGCGGGTTGGTCAGGATGTTGCGCCCACCGGTGACGACCATCAGTGCCACCATGCCGACGACGGCGACGACCATCACCACCGGCAGCAGTTTCATCAGGAGGCCGCCGGGCACCACCCGCGGCACATCCGGCGGCGCCTGGATGTTGACCTCGCCTCCGGGCGTGCGTGGGGGCGTGATGCGCGGGCGACGCACAAAGCCCTCCGTCGTCGTGACCACACGTCCCCCCTGACATGTCGCGCTGTGTATCCCCGGGCGGTCGAACCCGCCGCGGTTGGCTATGTTAGCTGCTGAATCTAGGGGGAGGATTGACCTGATGTCGTCTGTGGACGGATTCGCACCGGGGTACCCGGCCACCGCTGCCGACGCGGACACCGGGGATCGCCGGCGGGGTGAGGGGGCCGTCGAGCCGCAACTCGTACGGGTGTCCGTGCTGGGCGGCAACACCCAGCTCGACGTCGGACTGCCGGCCGGCATCCCCATCGCCGGACTCATCGGTGACCTTGTCGCCCAGATCGAATCGCGCAATCCCTCGAGGTCGGACCCCGACGACCCGGATGCCGACGCCCGCAATCCCGGCCGACCGCACGACCGGCAGAACAAGTGGACGCTCGCGCTCGTCGGACAGGACCCACTGCCCCTGCACCGGTCGCTGTCGGAGTCGGGAATCCGTGACGGCGACCTGCTGCTGTTGACCTCCACGCGAACCGGGGAGTCCCCGGTGCTGTTCGACGACGTGGTCGACGCTGTCGCCCGATTGAACGAATCACAGTTCGTCGACTGGACCGCGGCGTCCGCGCGGAAGGTCGGTTACGCACTGGCACTCGTCGCCGCGATCGCGGCGGCGGCGTCCCTGGCCGCGGTCCGCTCCGGCACCGGCGCCCTGTGGTTCGCCGGGTTGTCCGGGCTGGCGGTCGTCGGATTCGTCACCGCCTCGACGATCGTGTCCCGCTACTACCGCGACGAGCAGAGTTCGACGGTGCTGTCCCTGTGTGCCGCACCGATGGCCTTCGTGACCGGGATGATCGTGACGCCCGGGTCATACGGCGCCGCACACCTCACCCTGGGCTTCGCGTTCGCACTCGTCGCCGCGGTCGTCAGTTATCGCATGACCGCGGCCGGGGCGACCGCACACAGCGCTGTGACCAGCGCGGCGCTGCTCGGCGCCACCGGTTGCGGGGCGCGACTCCTCATCGATGCGCCGGTGGCCGATGTCGCCGCCGTCATCGCCGCGGTCGGTCTGCTGTGCATCGGTCTGGCTCCCCGCACGACGATCCTGCTCGCGAAACTGCCGCTGCCCCCGGTGCCGACCGCGGGTGCCGCCATCGACGTCAAGGACATCGAACCGCGACCGGCCATCGAGGGCATCGGGGCGATCGGCGCGACCGCCCTTCCCAAAGCCGATGCGCTGGAACGTCGTTCCTACCTCGCCAACGCGTACCTGACCGGCATCGTCGGCGGGCTCACGATCGTCACCGCCATCGCGGCCGTGCTCACCGCCGCCCCGCTCGCCGGGTTCGAATGGCGCAACGCCGTCTACGCCGCGATCATCGGCGTCGTGCTGTGTCTGCGGGGCCGCTCTCACAGCGACCTGTTCCAGGCGGGAATCCTCGTCATCGGCGGATCGCTCGTGGTGATCACCCTGATCACCGGTCTCGCGTTCGGCGACGACCAGTGGCCGGTGATCGGTTTCGCCCTCGGCATCCTCGTGGTGATCGGCGCCCTCGTCTTCGGGGTCGTCGCACCGAACCAGGACTTCTCACCCGTGATGCGTCGGTGGGCCGAAATCGGCGAGTACATCCTCGTCGCCCTCATCGTGCCCCTGCTGTTGTGGCTGCTCGACCTGTACCGAATGGTCCGCGAGATCTGATGCGCGACAAGCGTGTCCGTGGTGCTGGAGTATTCGCGACGACCCTCGTCGCGGCACTCGTCGGGGCCTCGGCGACGCCCGCTGCGGCGGTGACCCCGCCTCGGATCGATCCCGGCGCCCTCGTCCGGTCGGCCCCGGTCGCCCCGCTCGAACCGACCGAGCAGCGGCACCTGTGCAACATCCCGGAACTGACGCGCACCGTGACGAAACCGACCGCGGCGCAGGCGATGATGAATCTCCCGGAGGCGTGGCGTTTCAGTCGCGGACAGGGTCAGCGGGTGGCCGTCATCGACACCGGGGTGACGCCCCATCCTCGGCTCGGTCGCGTCGTCGCCGGTGGCGATTACGTCTCGGGCGGCAACGGACTCGACGACTGCGACGCCCACGGCACCCTGGTCGCCGGGATCATCGCCGCCCGGCCCAGCACCGCCGACGCGTTCGTCGGCGTCGCGCCCGCGGCATCCATCATCGCGATCCGCCAGTCCAGCAGCGCTTTCCAGAAGAAGAACGACCGCGCCCGGGACGACGCCGCACCGGTGGTCGGCTCGGGTTACGGGTCCGTCCGGACGCTGGCGCACGCCATCGTGCGCGCGGTCGATCTACGCGCCACCGTCATCAACATCTCCGAGGTGGCGTGCGCGTCGGCGGCGGATTCGGTCGACGACCGGGCGCTCGGTGCGGCCATCCGGCACGCCTACGACCGGAACGTCGTGGTCGTCGTGGCAGCCGGCAACCTGACGCGCGACGGCGCCTGCCAGAACCAGAATCCGGCTCCCGCCGCCGACGACCCCGACGGATGGCGGTCGGTCGCGACCGTCGCCAGTCCCGCCTGGTACTCGCCGTACGTCCTCACGGTCGGCTCGGTGGACGCCGACACCGGCTCACCGAGCGATTTCAGCCTGCATGGCCCGTGGGTGAGCGTCGCAGCGCCGGGCACCGACATCGTGAGCCTGGACAGCAAGCGCGGTTCGAGCCGGCTGGCGTCGGCCCAGCAGAGCGACGGCGGGCCGGTGCCCTTGATCGGCACGAGTTTCGCCGCGCCGTACGTCGCGGGCACCGCCGCGCTGATCCGGGCCCGCTTCCCGGATCTGACCGCGCGCGAGGTGATGGACCGCATCATCGCCACCGCCCACTCCCCGGGAACCGGGCGCGATCAGCGGATCGGACACGGTGTCATCGATCCGGTCGCCGCCCTGACCGCCGAAGTGCCGGCCGATCAGCAGCCGGACCGGGCCTCGGCGCCCATCGCCGCACCTCCCGTGGCGCAGCCACCGGACGATTCCGCGCGCAACGTCGCGATCATCGGCAGCGCCGTCGCGGCGATCGTCATCGCCGCCGTCCTCGCGATCGCACTACCCCACCGACGGGTGCGCAAGCTCGACCCGGACGAGTTCTGATCTGTCGACGCCGGATCGTGGCCCGAGGTCAGCTGGACGAACGTGCGGGGCGCAGCTCGCGCGGGAGCGCGAAGGTCAGCGTCTCGTTGGCCGTGTTGACCGTCTCGACCGTGCCGTAGCCGCGTTCGGCCAGGTAGTCGAGAACCCCGCGGACCAGCACCTCGGGCACCGACGCGCCAGAGGTGACCCCGACCGTCGTCACACCGTCGAGCCACGAGTCGTCGATCTCACGGGCGTAATCGACCAGGTGGCCTGCCTTCGCGCCGGCCTGCAGGGCCACCTCGACGAGGCGCACCGAGTTCGAGGAGTTCTGCGATCCGACGACGATCACCAGGTCGCATTCGGGAGCCATCGCCTTGACCGCCACCTGCCGGTTCTGGGTGGCGTAGCAGATGTCGTCGCTGGGCGGGTCGTTGAGCAGCGGGAACTTCTCGCGGAGTCGACGGACCGTCTCCATGGTCTCGTCGACGGACAGGGTGGTCTGCGACAACCAGACCAGCTTCGACTCGTCACGGACCTCGACCGCGTCCACGCTGTCGGGACCGTCGACGAGCTGGATGTGCTGTGGGGCCTCGCCGGCGGTGCCCTCGACCTCTTCGTGGCCCTCATGGCCGATCAGGAGGATGTCGTAGTCGTCGCGCGCGAACCGCTTCGCCTCCTGGTGAACCTTCGTGACCAGCGGACACGTGGCGTCGATGGTGCGCAGGTTGCGCTCGGCGGCGGTCTGGTGCACCAGCGGGGACACCCCGTGCGCGGAGAACACGACCAACGCACCCTCGGGCACCTCGTCGGTCTCGCCGACGAAGATCGCCCCGCGCTCGGCCAGGGTCTCCACGACGTGCCGGTTGTGCACGATCTCCTTGCGCACGTAGACGGGAGCGCCGTGCTTGTCGAGGGCACGCTCGACCGTCTCCACCGCACGGTCGACACCAGCGCAGTAGCCGCGGGGTTCGGCGAGCAGGACACGCTTCGTCTCAGACATGCTTCCCAGGGTACGGGTTACGCGGCGTTGCCCGTGATGGCAGAGTGTTGGCATGGATCGCGCACCGTACCCCGCCCGGATAGCCGCAGGTCTGATCGTCACCGCCCTCGAGGAGACACGCAAACTCCCGGCGCTGCTCATCACGTTGCCGATGACCGCCATCAGCCAGACCCTCCAGGCCGGTATGCGAGCGCAACAGAACATCGCCGAACTGGCCATCAAAGGCGACGCCGCCCTGGAGATGCTCTTCGACCGGCCCGACGAACAGCCCGAGTGGGCACGTTTCGACGAGGACGACGCAGCGGGTCCCGACCCGGTCGCGCCCGCGGCGATCACCGACACGTCTGTGCAGGACGAGAAGCCGAAGGCCGCCGCGACGACCCCGTCGCCCACGACCATCGACGAGGAGATCGAGGAGGCGGCCGCCGACGCCGATCTCGCCGCACCGCCGCGCGCCGATGCCGGGCGGTTCGCGCTGTACAGCTCGACCCCCGACGAGGTCGTCGCGGCCGAGGTGCCGGGCACCGAGGCGGTGGGTTCCGCCGACGGCTCGGGGCCCGAGATCGTCGAGCTCATCGACTACGACACCCTCACCCTCGCGCAACTCCGGGCCCGCCTGCGGTCGGTCGCCGTCGAGGACCTGATCGCACTCGTCGACTATGAGAAATCCCGCCGCGACCGCGCGCCGTTCGTGACGATGCTCGAGAACCGGATCGCCGCGCAGAACAAGCGCTCCACCGAAGCGTGACCGGGGCCGACACGAGCGACACACCGCGACGTTCCTCGTCACCGAACTCGGCCGAGCATCCCTGGCCGGTCCGGACGGTGAACACCAAGATCGCCGACTGGATCCATCGGCTCGGACAGATCTGGGTCGAGGGACAGGTCACCCAGATCAGCCGGCGGCCGGGGACCCGCACCGCGTTCCTCACCCTGCGCGATCCCGCTGCCGACATCTCGATCTCGGTGACGTGCAGCCCCGACCTGCTGGCACGCACCGAGGTCCCGCTGACGGACGGCAGCTCCGTGGTGGTCCTGGGCCGGCCGAGTTACTACACCGGGCGCGGCACGGTGTCGCTGCGGGTCAGCGAGATCCGGGCCGTGGGCATCGGCGAGCTGTTGCTGCGCATCGAACGGCTGCGGCAGCTCATGGCCGCCGAGGGCCTCTTCGATTCACGGCTCAAACGGCCGCTGCCGTTCCTGCCGCGCGCCGTCGGCCTGATCAGTGGCCGCGCGAGCGCAGCGCAGCACGACGTCGTGAGCGTCGCGACCGCTCGATGGTCGAACGTGCGCTTCGACATCCGCGAGGCCCCCGTGCAGGGGCCGACGGCGGTCGCCCGCATCCTGACCCACCTCGCCGATCTCGATGCCCACCCCGATGTCGAGGTCATCATCATCGCGCGCGGCGGGGGCAGCGTCGAAGACCTGCTCCCGTTCTCCGACGAGGCGTTGCTGCGCGCGGTGTCGCGGTGCCGGACCCCGGTCGTCAGCGCGATCGGGCACGAACCGGACAATCCACTGCTCGATCTCGTCGCGGATCTGCGCGCCGCCACTCCGACGGATGCGGCGAAGCGGGTCGTTCCCGACGTCGAGGCCGAACTCGCGGGCATCGCGGATCTGCGGCGACGCAGCGCGCAGGCCCTGCGCAACTGGGTGCGCCGCGAGTCCGGCGTCGTCGCCGCGTTGCGGGCGCGGCCGGTGCTCGCCCGTCCCGGGGTGCTCGTGGACTCCGAAGCCGGGCAGGTGGCTGAGCTGGTCCGCGCCCTGCGCCGAGATGTGTTGCGCCACATCGACTCCGAGGAACGACGTACCGACCATCTCGGTGCGCGCCTGTCAACACTCGGTCCCGCGCAGACCCTGGCCCGCGGCTACGCGGTGGTACAGCGCACCGACACCGACCCACCCCATGTGGTCGGCACGCTCGCGGACCTGCCGCCGGGTGCACCCCTGCGCATCCGGGTCGCCGACGGCGCCGCAACCGCCCGGGTCGACGAACCCACGACCATGCCGGAACACGGAGGAAATGCGTGAGCACCGACGAATCATCCACTCCGATCGAGGAACTCGGATACGAGGAAGCACGCGACGAACTCGCCGAGATCGTCACCGCCCTCGAGCACGGCGGACTCGACCTCGACGCCTCGCTGGCGCTCTGGGAGCGTGGCGAGGCCCTCGCGACCCGCTGCGAGGAGCACCTGCGCGGTGCCCGCGAGCGCATCGAGGCGGTCATCAGCACCGGCTCCGATCCCGACGACCCCGAGGACGACTGAGACCGATCAGTCGAACCGGGTGAGCGCCTCGCGGTCGAGAACACTGATGCGCGTGTGCTCGGCGGTCGGTCGCGCACCGGCCCGCGCGAGGACCGGCCGACGATCCTCCCCACCCCTCGATGAGGAGGAAAGCGGCCGCCCCACAGCGGAATCCGGAGGCGGCCCGACGATGTACGGAAGACCGGATGCAGTCGCGGCCCCGGATCGCGGGTCGGTCGGCGCATCGATGGCGCCCGCCTGTTGCACCGGAACGGTCACCACGAGCAGCACGAGGACCGCGACGAGCACGAGCCTGGCCCACACGAGGTGCAAGCCGAACCCCGATCCCCCATCCATGAGCGCCTCCTGCCGAAGACGCTAGGAACCGCGGGCCGGGTTCTCACGAGTAGTGCGCTACCCCAATTGCAGCGGCTGCTGGGCGACGACCGACGACGCGATCGTCTCGATGTCGGCGTCGCTGCCGCGTGACAGGACCGCGATGCGTACCTTGCCCAGGTCCGTGATCCAGAACCGCTTGCCCTCCGACGTCTCGTAGGTCACCCACTGCCGCCCGCCCGCCTGGCGCGTACCGGTACCGGAGATGTCGGCGAAATCACCCCGCTGCCGCCGCCGAGGTAGGGGACGAACACGTCCTCGGGCGCATCGGACTGACTGAGCTGGACGTAGGCGCCGTCGCTGCTGAGCCATCCCACCGTGCTGACCCGGTGCCCCTCGATCGCGTCCGACGAACCGGAGTTGGGCCGCCAGCCCTCCGGCGTAGGCGGGCGGCGGATCGGGAACGGGAGCTGGGCGGCGTCGGCGTTCAATGCGCTGACCACGTCGAACGGCGGCAGCTTGCTGTCGGCCACGTCCTTGGAGGCCCCGATCGAGCAGTTCCCCGACGCGATCGCCACCAGCGCACACAGCGCGAGCAACGGGACCAACGACCAGAACATGTCCTTGCCGTTGTTCAGAATGCGGGGTTTGTCAGCCATGGCGCCGAGTATCCCACCAGCAGGGTCACTGACCGAATGCCCGGTGTGACATGCAAGGATGGTGGTCGAGACCACCGCCACCATCACTCGGCGCCGCTGGAGTCGACCCGCGCCGAACAGAGGAGTCGATTGCCCATGACCGTCAGCACCCATCAGGCCCCGGACCGCAACCTCGCGATGGAGTTGGTCCGCGTGACCGAGTCGGCTGCACTCGCGGCCGGTCGTTGGGTCGGTCGTGGCGACAAGAACGGCGGCGACGGCGCGGCGGTCGACGCGATGCGCGAACTGTTGTCGTCGGTCTCGATGCGCGGTGTCGTGGTCATCGGAGAGGGCGAGAAGGACGAGGCGCCGATGCTCTACAACGGCGAAGAGGTGGGCAACGGCGAAGGCCCCGACTGTGACGTCGCCGTGGATCCCATCGACGGCACCACGCTGATGGCGGAGGGCCGCCCCAACTCGATCTCGGTGATCGCGGTCAGCGAGCGCGGCACCATGTACGACCCGTCGGCGGTCTTCTACATGGACAAGATCGCCGTCGGGCCCGAGGCCAAGGGCGCCATCAACATCAACGAGTCCGTCGAGTGGAACATCAACTCGGTCGCGAAGGCCAAGGGCATCGACGTCGCCGATCTGACCGTGATCGTCCTCGACCGTCCTCGCCACGCCGATCTCATCGGTGAGATCCGCCAGGCCGGCGCCAAGATCCGCCTCATCTCCGACGGCGACGTCGCCGGTGCGGTCGCGGCCGCCGACGACTACTCCACCGTCGACATGCTGATGGGCGTCGGCGGCACTCCCGAGGGCATCATCACCGCCGTCGCGATGAAGTGCATGGGCGGCGAGATCCAGGGCAAGCTGTGGCCTCGCAACGACGACGAACGTCAGAAGGCCATCGATGCCGGCCACGACCTGGACCGGGTGCTGACCAACGACATCCTGGTCAGCGGCGAGAACGCCTTCTTCTGCGCCACCGGGGTCACCAACGGCGACATGCTGCGCGGCGTCACCTACCGGCCCAATGGCGCGACGACCCGGTCGCTGGTGATGCGCTCGAAGTCCGGCACCGTCCGCCGCATCGAGGCCGTCCACAAGCCGGCCAAGCTTCGCGGCTACTCCCGAATCGATCTCTGAGACACGACATCGGCCCCACACCAACACCGGTGACTTCACGAGTCAACCTCTGGCGTGGGGCCGATGTCGTGGGCGATACGATGCGGTCCGTGAGTAAACCAGCCTCAGCCCCCGAGTTTCTCTACTCCGATCTGCTCCCGACCGGCGCCGACGAGACCCCGTACCGGTTGATCACGACCGAGGGTGTGTCCACGTTCTCCGTCGACGGTCGGACCTTCCTGAAGGTCGACCCGGAGGCCATCCGGAGGCTCACCGCGGAGGCCATGCACGACATCAGCCACTATCTCCGCCCGGCTCATCTCGCGCAGTTGCGCAAGATCATCGACGACCCGGAGGCCTCGGGCAACGACCGGTTCGTCGCCCTTGACCTGCTGAAGAACGTCAACATCTCCGCCGGCGGCGTGCTGCCGATGTGCCAGGACACCGGCACCGCCATCGTGATGGGCAAGAAGAGCGAAGGGGTCCTGACCGGCACCGACGACGCCGAGGCCATCTCCCGCGGTGTCTACGACGCCTACACGCAGCTCAACCTGCGGTACTCGCAGCTCGCCCCGCTGACGACGTACGAGGAGAAGAACACCGGCTCGAACCTGCCCGCCCAGATCGAGATCTACGCCACCGAGCAGGGGCCCAAGGGTCCGGAGTACAAGTTCCTGTTCATGGCCAAGGGCGGTGGCAGCGCCAACAAGTCGTTCCTGTTCCAGGAGACGAAGGCGATCCTGAACCCGACGAGCATCCTGAAGTTCCTCGACGAGAAGATCCGCTCGCTGGGCACCGCGGCCTGCCCGCCGTACCACCTGGCCGTCGTGATCGGCGGCACCTCAGCCGAATTCGCGCTCAAGACCGCCAAGTACGCGTCGGCGCACTACCTCGACAACCTGCCCACGCAGGGTTCGATGTCGGCGCACGGTTTCCGCGATCTCGAGCTCGAGGACGAGGTCTTCCGGCTCACACAGTCCTTCGGCATCGGGGCGCAGTTCGGCGGCAAGTACTTCTGTCACGATGTGCGCGTGGTCCGGCTGCCCCGCCACGGTGCGTCGTGCCCGGTGGCGATCGCGGTCTCCTGCTCGGCCGACCGTCAGGCCCTCGGCAAGATCACCGCCGACGGCGTGTTCCTCGAACAGCTCGAGACCGATCCGGCCCGCTACATGCCCGCAGCCGGTGTGGCCGAGGACATCTCGGGTGGCGAGGTGGTCGAGGTCGACCTCAACCGCCCGATGCCGGAGATCCTCGCGCAACTCTCGCAGTATCCGGTCAAGACGCGCCTGTCGCTGACCGGACCGCTGGTCGTCGCGCGCGACATCGCCCACGCCAAGATCAAGGAACGCCTCGATGCCGGCGAGCCGATGCCCGACTACCTGCGCGACCACCCGGTCTACTACGCCGGGCCGGCGAAGACCCCCGAGGGCATGGCCTCCGGATCGTTCGGTCCGACGACGGCCGGCCGGATGGACAGCTATGTCGAGCAGTTCCAGGCCGCCGGGGGCTCGATGGTCATGCTGGCCAAGGGGAATCGATCCAAGCAGGTCACCGAGGCGTGCGGCGCGCACGGCGGTTTCTACCTCGGCTCCATCGGCGGGCCCGCGGCACGTCTCGCGCTCGACTGCATCAAGAGCCAGGAGATCATCGAGTACCCCGAACTCGGCATGGAGGCCGTGTGGAAGATCGAGGTCGAGAATTTTCCGGCCTTCATCGTCGTTGACGACAAGGGCAACGACTTTTTCACCGACCCGAGTGGGGCCGTCAACGTCCCGCTGAGCGGCATAAGGATTCGATCGAAGGAGTAGGCACGCCGATGACCGAGGAAACACAGACCGACGCGCAGGGCGAGCAATACCGCATCGAGCACGACACCATGGGCGAGGTCCGGGTACCCGTCGACGCCCTGTGGCGGGCACAGACGCAGCGTGCCGTGGAGAACTTCCCGATCAGCGGACGCCCCCTCGAACGGACCCAGATCCGGGCGATGGGACTGCTGAAGGCGGCCTGCGCCACCGTCAACGCCGACCTCGGTCTGCTCGACAAGGAGAAGGCCGACGCGATCGTCGCCGCGGCCACCGAGATCGCGGACGGACGCCACGACGACCAGTTCCCGATCGACGTGTTCCAGACCGGTTCGGGCACCAGCTCGAACATGAACACCAACGAGGTCATCGCGTCGATCGCCAAGTCCAACGGCGTCGAGGTGCATCCGAACGACCACGTCAACATGTCCCAGTCGTCCAACGACACCTTCCCGACGGCGACGCACGTCGCCGCCACCGAGGCCGCCGTCACCGACCTGATCCCGGCGCTCGAACATCTGCAGAAGACGTTGGCCGACAAGGCAACCGAATGGCGTGAGGTCGTCAAGAGCGGGCGCACGCATCTGATGGACGCGGTACCGGTCACGCTCGGACAGGAGTTCGGCGGTTACGCGCGTCAGGTCGAGGCCGGCATCGAGCGCATCACCGCCGCCCTCCCGCGCGTCGGCGAACTGCCCATCGGCGGTACCGCGGTCGGCACCGGCCTCAATGCGCCAGATGGCTTCGGCACCAAGGTGGTCGCCGAACTCGTGTCGCTCACCGGCGTCGAGTCACTCACCCTCGCGAAGGACAACTTCGAGGCGCAGGCGGCCCGTGACGGGCTCGTCGAACTCTCCGGCCAGTTGAAGACGATCGCGGTGTCGCTGACCAAGATCGCCAACGACGTCCGCTGGATGGGCTCGGGTCCGCTCACCGGGCTCGGCGAGATCCTGCTCCCCGACCTGCAGCCGGGCAGCTCCATCATGCCGGGCAAGGTCAATCCCGTTCTGCCCGAAGCTGTCACGCAGGTGGCGGCGCAGGTCATCGGCAACGACGCCGCGGTCACCTGGGGCGGCGGCAACGGCGCCTTCGAACTCAACGTCTACATCCCGATGATGGCGCGCAACGTCCTCGAGTCCCTCAAGCTGCTCGCGAACGTCTCGCGGTTGTTCGCCGACCGCTGTATTACCGGTCTGCAGGCCAACACCGAGCGGTTGCGCACGCTCGCGGAGAGTTCGCCGTCGATCGTCACCCCCTCAACAGCGCCATCGGCTACGAGGAGGCAGCGGCCGTCGCCAAGCAGGCACTGAAGGAGGGCAAGACCATCCGCGAGACCGTCCTCGAACGTGGCCTGGTCGGCGAGAAGCTGACCGAGGACGAACTGGACGCCCGGCTCGACGTGCTGAAGATGGCCAATCTCGACCGGGAGCGCTGAGAACCGTGACGGCGCAGCTGCTCCCCTTCCCCACCGACTGGCAGACCGCGCTCGTGCTCGTCGCCCACCCCGACGACCCCGAGTACGGGATGGCGGCGGCCGTCGCCCGCTGGACCGGCGAGGGCAAGCGCGTCGTCTACGCGCTGGCCTCGAGCGGCGAGCGGGGCATCGAGGGTCTGCCGCCCGCCGAGTGCGGCCCCCTGCGGGAAGCGGAGCAGCGCGCGTCCGCGTCGATCGTCGGCGTGGACGAGGTGGAGTTCTGGGGGTTCCCCGACAGTGACATCCGCAACGTGCCGGAGTTGCGGGACAAGATCACCGAGACCGTCGAACGGGTGCGGCCGCAGGTGATCGTCTCGCTCTTCGGTGGACCCGAGTGGGCGCCGGGCATGCCCAATCAGCGCGACCACATGGAGTTCGCCGCGGCGGTCCTCGAGGCCTACGACGCCCTGGAAGCCCCGCCGTCGTGGTTGTTCGAGAACGGTCCGGCGGCGACCCACGGCGTCGAGGTCGAGGAACAACTCGACGCGGCCGTTCGAGCACTCGCCGCCCACGACCGCTACCTCTCCGTCCTCGATCCGGACACCCCGGTCGTCGACCAGGCGCGGGCGCAGATCGAGATGGCGACCGCGCCTCGAGAGGGCGACCCCCGTCATGTGACCGGCTTCGAGCTCAAACGGGGTCGGCCCGCCTGAGTCGGCACGACCCGCCGCGCATCAGCAGCGGCAGCGGCGACGACCCGACGTTTCCTTGGCCCCTCGGATCGGTGACCTTCGGCCCCTCCCGGCGGGCGCGACGTCGGTGGATGGTGTGAGGGTCAATTTCTCCGCACACAGTCGGAGCAAGCTCTCCCAGGGGGACCGTCATCACTCTCACGGCCGTTCTCGTCGCTTTCCTCGCCGCATTCGCCGTCTGCGCGATCATCGGATTGTCCGTGTGGCTGCTCGTGCTCTTCGGCGTGCTCACCGGACTCCAAACGGTCGCCTGGCTGACCGAACGCATGTCGGCATGGCGACTACCGGCCGAGGCGGACGCCCCCTAGTGGTGTGTCACTAGAGCTGCGCCGACCACCGCAGCGCGAGACCGCCGCCCGGCGGCGGGGTCGTCGTGAACGTTCCGCCGGCCTTCTCGGCCCGGAGCGCGAGGTTGGCCAGACCGCTCGGAGTCACGTCCGCCGGCAGCCCGATGCCGTTGTCGATGACCTCGACGACCAGCTCGTCGGCGACCGTGATCGACACCGTCACCGTCGTGGCCCGGGCGTGCTTCACGACGTTGCTGACCGCCTCGCGTATCACCGCGACGACATTCTCGGCCAATGGGCGATCGACCACGGACAGCGGACCCGAGGTCCGCACGTGCATCTGGATCGGCAGGTCGTCGATCTGCTGGTCGATGACCTCCTGCACACGCTGGCGCAACCGAGTGACGGTCATGTCCTCCGTCTGCAGGTCGAAGATGGTCGAGCGCACCTCCTGGACGATGTCCTGGAGGTTGTTGATCGAGCGGGTGAGCCGCGACCGGATATCGGGTGAGTGGGTGCGCTGCAGCGTCGCCTGTAGGCTGAGCCCCTCGGCGAAGATCCGCTGGATCACATGATCGTGGAGGTCGCGCGCGATACGCTCGCGGTCTTCGAGCACGCGCATGTGGTGGGCCTGCATCGTCGCGGTGGCCAGCTGCATCGCGAGTGCGGCCTGGTCGGCGAAGTCGGCGCTCAGCCCGAGGAGATCCCGGGCGAACGGCTCCCGCCCGTCGGCCCGCATCGCGATCAGCACGCCTCGTGTGGAATCGACGGTGCGCAGCGGGGCGGCCATGACCGGCCCGTAGCGCGTCGAATCGCCGACCTCGTACTCCAGGTGATTCCGGAGCACGGGCCGGCGCTGGACGAACGCCGTCCCCGAGGTCGACCCGGTGATGGGGATGCTCTGGCCGCGGAAGACGTGTCCGTCTTCTCCCTCGGCGACCGTGATCACCAGTTCGTCGATCAGTTCCACGGGTTCTTCGGTGTCGTGGGGCTCGGCGATGAAGACCAGGTCGGCATCGGCCAGGGTCAGCACCTTCCGCGCGATCTGCTCGAGGACGTCTTGATGATCGGCGCCGGTCAGCAATTCGGTCATCACGTCGCGGTTGGCCTCGATCCAGGCCAGCTGGTTCTGCGCCTGCGCGTAGAGCCGGGCGTTGTCGATCGCGATCCCGGCAGCCGAGGCCAGTGCCTGGATGACCACCTCGTCGTCCTCGGTGAAGACGCCGCCGTTCCTCTTCTCGGTCAGATAGAGATTGCCGAAGACCTCGTCGCGGACCCGGATCGGTGTGCCCAGGAAACTCGTCATCGGCGGGTGGTTGGCGGGGAAACCCACCGATTCGGGGTGCTCGGACAGGTCGGACAACCGCAGGAGCTCGGGCTGGTCGATGAGCTGACCGAGGACGCCGCCACCGGTGGGCAGGTCGCCGATCAGTACCCGGGTCTCGGCGTCGATGCCCTGGGAGAGGAACGCGGACAGGTGATGCCCGCTCCCGAGCACGCCCAGCGCCCCGTACTCGGCGTCGACGAGACGGATCGCCGACGCCACGATCGATTCGAGGGTGGTTTCCAGATCGAGTCCGGAACTGACGACCAGCATCGCCTGCAGGAGCCCGTCGGTCTGATCGCGTACGTCGGCGATCTGGCTGATCCGGTCGGAGACCTCGTCGAGCAGTTCGCGCAAACGCATCTGCGACAGCGCTTTCCGCAATTCGAGCGATCTCGGATCCAGTTCCGAGAATTCGGAAACCATGTACCGGATCATAGTCAGGTTCATTTCCGGGTGCTGCACTTCGGGTTCGAACGCGGTTTCGCTCGGGTTGGGACACGAGCGATGACATTTGGTTAGACCTGCACACATTCGTCTAATTCGTTCGGCCCGTCCTACAATCCGACTCAGGTGTCCGATCCGGAGGGAGACGGCATGATCAGGGTTTTCCTGGTGGACGACCACGAAATCGTCCGACGGGGACTCGTCGAGTTGCTCGACTCCGTTTCCGACGTGGAGGTCGTCGGCGAGGCCGCCAGCGTCGCGCAGGCGCTCGCGCGCATTCCCGCGGTGTCTCCGGATGTCGCCGTGCTCGACGTCCGGCTTCCGGACGGCAACGGCATCGAATTGTGCCGTGAGCTCCTCAGCAGGGTGGACGGCCTGCGTTGCCTCATGCTGACCTCACTGACCGACGACGAGGCGATGATGGACGCCATCCTGGCCGGGGCCAGCGGATACGTCATCAAGGACATCACCGGGTTGGAACTGGCGCGGGCGATCGCCGAGGTGGGCGCCGGCCGGTCTCTGCTCGACAACCGCGCCGCGGCGGCGTTGATGGATCGGCTACGCGCCCGGCAGGACGCCGCGGAACCGGCGGACGACGGACTCAGCGAGCAGGATCGGACGCTGCTGGCCCTTCTCGGCGAGGGCCTGACCAACCGGCAGATCGCCGCGCGGATGCATCTCGCCGAGAAGACCGTCAAGAACTATGTCTCGCGACTGCTCGGCAGGCTCGGCATGGAGCGCCGGACCCAGGCGGCGGTGTACGCGGCGAAGACCGCGAACCGCGACCGACGACGCTGAAACGCCGCGCGGGGGGCCACGCGGAGGGGTCGATCGAACGATGTGTCATTCGACTCTTGAGATCTACATCACATAAGCTGACACTGAAATGGTCGCTCGTCCGACTGGGAGGGCTCTCGGACGAGTGCGGACCGACGCCCGAACCGTGACAGAGAGATCCATCGAGATGACAGTTGTTTCCGCATTCGTGGAAACCGGGACTTCCCCCTCCGACCGGCACTGCGGTAGTTGCGGACGCGCGTTCGCGATCCGTACGCCGCTCCGCCAGTCCGATCTGGACGATCTCGCCCGGGTCAACGGGTGGCACACCGGCACCGAGGCCACGTGGTGCCCCGGCTGCCAATGTGCCCGGATGAGTTTGTCCGACGTTCGCGCCCGGCCCGGCCGGACCGATCAGCCCGCCTGACCGCCGAGCCCGAAGAGGGCCGGAACCACGCCGACGAGCTGCGAGAGCAGACCGGTCAGGACGTCGGCACCCGGAACGCCCGAGGTGGTGGGAGGCGTCGCCCCCGGCGTCGTGCCCGGAGCGGTTTGAGGGGTTGCTCCGGGCACGTCGCCTGCGGGTGCACCCTGGTTGACACCGATGGTGATCTTCGGGTTCTTGGCCGGATCGAGCCACACGAGGATCTGTTTCATCAGCTCGCGTTCGATCGCGACACAACCCATGGTCGGTTCACCGTTCGTCACGTGGAGGAACATCGCCGACGCCCGCCCCGGGGTGCGTTGCGGGTTGTGCGCGATGTTGACCGCGTAGTCGTAGACCGGTCCGGAGTTGTAGAGGTTCTCACTGTCTCCGCCGGGGCTCTGCGGCTGACGCACGTGCGTGTTGTAGGTCGGCGACTTCATGTTCGAGTCCCACCAGTCCTGCTGGTCGACCTTGCGATACGGCATCTTGGTCCCGGGATTCTCCGCACGGCCGAAGGCCTGGTCGAGCGGGAAGGTGCCCTGCGGGGTCCGGTGGACGTTGTCCTTCGGCTCGCCCATGCCCAGCGAACCGAGGTAGGCCTTCGTCGGGCCGATGACGGGTTTCCAACTGCCGTCGGCGCCCCGGTCGAAGGCCGTCAGGGTGGCGGTGGTGTCGGACGCCTTCGGCGCGGTCACGACGATCATCTGGCTCGTCGGCCCACCCGCCCCGGGTACACCGGCACCGCCGGTGCCGTCGTCCGACCCGGTCCCACCGGCGAGCTGGTCGAGAATGCCGTCGAGCAGCGGCATGCCCGACCCGGGCGTCGTTCCCGGACTAGGCGTGGTGGACGTCCCCGGCGTGGATGTCTCGGGTGTAGTTGTCTCTGGGGCGGCGACCGACTGCCCGGCGCCGCCGACAACCGCGGCGAGCACCGCGATCACCAACAGTCCCAGCAGTCTCATTCGCCTCATCAGTAACTTCTGCACCATGCCAGTCTGACAGTACGCAAGAGACCATGAGTCACGTCCTGGTCACGGTGCGGTTCGGATCGGGTGTCGGCGACGAGTCGGTCAGCGTATGGACAGAAGCCGGATTCACTCGGTCGAGGTCGATTTCTCGATTCGAAAACACCGAATTGCCATGATTCGAGATGCAGTACAAAAACGCATTCGACGAATTAATCTGAGAAAGGGGTCGAATTCTCTTGGACTTTGTTTGCGCGTTTGTTATCAGATCATTACTGTTGCGAACGACGGCGTCGAATAAAGGCGGCCGTCGAAACGGATAGCCATTCGATTAAAGGAGAACAATGACATCCTTGGAGAACGTCGAACTGCTCACCGCCATCGTCGACCTCTTGAATTCGCTCCGCGACTTCACCCCGATCGAACCGCCGACCGCCTGATCTGACACACGAGGGCCGCGTCGACTCCCTTCCGGAGTCGACGCGGCCTTCGAGTTTCCGGCGGCGAAATCCTTACGGCCACCGAGCAATTGGAACCCAGAGGTCGGCGCCGACCCTACGGCGCGAACTCCTCGAGCATCTCGGTCACGAGTGCGGCGATCGGCGACCGCTCGCTGCGGGTGAGCGTGATGTGCGCGAAGAGCGGGTGTCCCTTCAGCTTCTCGATGACCGCGGCGACGCCGTCATGGCGGCCCACGCGAAGATTGTCACGTTGCGCGACATCGTGTGTCAGCACCACGCGAGATCCCGACCCCAGGCGGGACAGTACGGTGAGCAGCACGTTGCGTTCCAGCGACTGCGCCTCGTCGACGATGACGAACGAATCGTGCAGCGACCGCCCGCGGATGTGCGTCAGGGGCAGCACCTCCAGCATGCCGCGGCTCAAGACCTCGTCGATGACCTCCGGCGACGCGAGCCCCTCCAGCGTGTCGAAGACCGCCTGCGCCCACGGACCCATCTTGTCGGACTCACTACCGGGCAGATAGCCGAGCTGTTGTCCGCCGACGGCGTACAGCGGCCGGAACACGACGACCTTCCGCTGGGTACGCCGTTCCAGGACCGCTTCCAGTCCCGCACAAAGCGCGAGCGCCGATTTTCCGGTACCGGCCTTGCCGCCGAGCGAGACGATCCCCACGCTCTCGTCGAGGAGCAGGTCGAGGGCGACCCGCTGCTCGGCCGACCGTCCGTGCAGTCCGAAGGCCTCGCGGTCGCCGCGGACCAGTTGCACCCGCTTGTCCGCGTTCACCCGGCCCAGGGCACTCGACGTGGCGCTGAGCAGTCGAACACCGGTGTGACACGGCAGTTCGCGTGCCTCGTCGAGGTCGACGACGCCCTCGGCGAACAGCGTGTCGACCGTGGCGGTGGCGACATCGAGTTCGGTCATGCCCGACCACCCTGAGACCACGACATCCTGCGCGTGGTACTCGTCGGCGGCCAGGCCCACCGCGCCGGCCTTCACCCGCAGCGGTGTGTCCTTCGAGACCAGGGTCACGTCCTTGCCCTCGGCGCGCAGGTTCAGTGCGCAGGCGAGGATCCGGGAGTCGTTCGAATCGGTGCGGAAGCCGGCGGGCAGCACCGCGGGGTCGGTGTGGTTGAGCTCCACCTGGAGGGTGCCGCCCTCGTCGCCGATCTCGAGCGGCAGGTCGAGCCGGCCGTGTTCGAGTCGCATGTCGTCGAGCATGCGCAACGCCTCACGCGCGAACCAGCCGAGTTCGTGGTGGTGACGTTTGCCCTCGAGTTCGCTGATGACCACCAGTGGCAGCACGACGTGGTGTTCGGCGAAACGCATGACCGCCCAGGGATCGGACAGCAGCACGGA
Source organism: Gordonia hongkongensis (assembly GCF_023078355.1). NCBI lineage: Bacteria > Bacillati > Actinomycetota > Actinomycetes > Mycobacteriales > Gordoniaceae > Gordonia > Gordonia hongkongensis. The sequence goes on along the minus strand of NZ_CP095552.1, from coordinate 1,787,471 downwards.
GGTATCGAGGACGTAGGTGCGTGTGGTCACGTGGGGCTCCTACGTTCGTGCGGCTCCCGCACAAACCAGTGTTGGTCGACCGGCCGGTCCAGTTGTCCGTTGTCCCGGCGTCAGCCGAGGGGGACGAGGACCGGGGCCGGCCCCCTCGCGTTGCTCGCACAAACCACGAATTGAACCTCCCGAACGAACCGCTTCCCCGCGGTCCGTCACTCGCCAACGTACGCGCGGAAATCGTTGGCGGCGCGCCGGAATCCGGTGTGTCGGCGTGAATTGTGGGTAAACCGCCGTATCGTTTCCACCGGAGACGCAACACGGCGCCACCAGGACTTTCGTCGTCCCGGTGGCGCCGTGTTCGTACTGGGCGCGAGTCGTCAGCGGCCGGTGCGGGCGAGGATGCGGGTGCGCGCGGCCTCCGCCTCCTCACCGAGACCGGAGACGGTGTCGAGCTTGACCGCGTCGGCCAGGGCCGCCGCGATGGCCGCCTTCACCTCGGCGTTCTCGTAGTCGGCGAGGAGTGCGCGCTCGGCGTCGAAGTCGGCGATGTCGTGGCCGATCGGCTCGTCGAGGGCCAGCGCCCGGTCGATGGCGAGGACCGTGGTGTCCTGGTCGGCGACGACACCGGCGTTGAGGGACGCGCCGAAGGTGGTGGCCTGGCCCTGGTCGTCGTTGGAGATCTTCGTCAGGATCTCCACGAGCGCCTCGTCGCCGGCAACCGCCGACAGGCGCTTGATGAAGTGCACGCACTGGTTCTCGTGTACCGCCATCAGCGCGAGCACGTCGAGCGGGCCGAGCGGCTCGACCTGCTCCGGCGTCTGCCGATACCCCTGCGTGACGTGGATGCGACGACGCTCCTCGGCGTCCACCGGATCGATCGCGCGCCGCACGACGAGGTAGTCGCGCAGGACGATCGCGTGGCGGTTGTCCTCGGCGGTCCACACGCCCACGAGCTGCCGCCAGTCCGAGAAGGCCGGGAAGTGCTTGGCCAGCACCCGGTGGTACGACGGCAGGTTGTCCTTGGTCAGCAGGAGGGCGAGCAGTCCCGCACGTGCCTCATCGGACAGGAAGGCCTCCGACGGATCGAAATCCGCTCCGCCGAGGAACCCGAAGTTGCGTCCGTCGTCCCACGGCACCCAGTCGTGCGGATTCCACGGAGCCGCGGCCGACTGGTGGTCTTCGGCGATCTCGGGAAGAGCCTTCTCGAGCGCGATGATCAGGTCGTCTTCAGTGAGGGCGTTCATCGCTGAAAGGATACGGACGCGCCGCCGGGACAGGCAATCCAGGTCAGATCCGGCTCATCAGGCCCCACTCCTCGAGACCGTCGTAGAGCGGGAAGTCGAGCGCGAGCTTGGACACGCGACCACGCAGCGCCGAGACGTCGGCGGCGTCGCCGGCCGCGAGCGCGGTGGCGATGATGTCGGCGACCTCGGTGAACTGTTCGTCGTCGAAGCCGCGGGTGGCCAGCGCCGGGGTGCCGATGCGCAGGCCCGAGGTGACCATCGGCGGCCGCGGATCGAACGGCACCGCATTGCGGTTGACGGTGATGCCGACCTGATGCAGCAGGTCCTCGGCCTGCTGGCCGTCGAGTGCGCTGTTGCGCAGATCGACGAGCACGAGGTGGACGTCGGTACCGCCGGTCAGGACCGAGACGCCGGCGCCGGCCACATCCGTGCCGTTGAGGCGTTCGGCGAGAATCCGCGCCCCGGACAGGGTGCGCCGCTGGCGCTCGGCGAATTCGTCGGTGGCGGCGATCTTCAGGGCCACCGCCTTACCGGCGATCGCGTGCATGAGCGGCCCGCCCTGCTGACCGGGGAACACCGCCGAGTTCAGCTTCTTGGCCCACTCCTGCTTGGCCAGGATGATCCCCGAACGCGGGCCGCCGAGGGTCTTGTGCACGGTCGAGGACACGACGTCGGCATGCGGGACCGGCGACGGATGCAGGCCGGCGGCGACGAGACCGGCGAAGTGGGCCATGTCGACCCAGAGGTATGCACCGACCTCGTCGGCGACGGAGCGAAACGCCTCAAAGTCGAGCGTGCGCGGGTAGGCCGACCACCCGGCGACGATGACCTTCGGTTTGACGTCGAGGGCGATCTTGCGCACCTCGTCCATGTCGATGCGGAAGTCCTCTTTGCTCACGCCGTAGAAGGCGTTCTCGTAGAGCTTGCCGGAGAAGTTCAGGCGCATGCCGTGGGTGAGGTGACCGCCGTGCGCGAGGTCGAGACCGAGCATGGTCTCCCCCGGCTCCATCAGGGCCTGCAGCACCGCGGCGTTGGCCTGGGCACCCGAGTGCGGTTGCACGTTCGCGAAGTCGGCGCCGAACAGTTCCTTCGCCCGGTTGCGGGCGATGTCCTCGACGACGTCGACGTACTCGCACCCGCCGTAGTAGCGACGTCCCGGATATCCCTCGGCGTATTTGTTGGTCAACACGCTGCCCTGGGCCTGCAGCACCGCACGCGGCACGAAGTTCTCCGAGGCGATCATCTCGAGGGTGTCCCGCTGGCGGCTGAGTTCACCGTTCATGGCGGCTGCGACGTCGGGGTCGAGCTCGGCCAGGGACATCGAGTTCAAGGATGACGGATTCGCGGTCATGCCCCGATTCTAGGTACCAGGCGCCGGGAGCGAAGCGAGCGGGCCGAGTGTCTACAGCAGTTCGCGCCGCAGACTCGCCGGGATGAGTGGTTCGTCGAGTAGGCGACCGAAGGCGGCCGCGCGGTCGTCGGCCTGCTCGAGCCACGCCTCGACCAATCGGTATCCCTCGACGTAGGTGCTGATGTACGCGCGCCAGAGCGGCGAGGTGAGGAATCGCAGCATCTGCCGGGCCCGTTCCTCGGGTGCGAGAAGCCAGCGCCGGAGATGTTCGGCGACGGTGTCGGCGTCGGCGTGGCGGTCGTGCAGCAGCAGCGCGGCGTCCTGACGAACGCCGAGGAGCCCGGCGGTGGCGCGTCCGACGCCCATCGCCCGGCCGGCGTCGAAGCGGAGTCCGAGGTCGGCGTAGATCTCCTGTGCCCACGTTTCCCACTCGGGACCGACGATCGCGGCCAGCGCGTGGTCGGCGAGGCCCTCGGCCATCAGGCACTGCGGGGTGTTGACCAGGAAGATCGACTGCTCGTCGTGCCCCGCGCCGACGAGCAACTGCTCTTTACGGCAGTGCTCGGTGTGGTGACCGGGGTAGGCCTCGTGCGCGATGAGCGCGGGCAGGGAGGACATGTACTGCGTGAGATCGGCGTTGATGGCGACGCGTGAGCGATAGTTGCCGAGGTAGTAGTTGAATCCCGACCACGGCTTGTCGGTGACGACCTCGAACTCGACGATCTCGTTGTCCGGCAACGGATATGCGGACCGAACTCGTTCGCGGAGCGCGCCGCTGAACGCGCGGACACACTCGTCGACCCGCTCGGGCGGGATCTCGTCGGCACGCCGGTGCGCGGCGTAGATGTCGCGGAGCTCGTCGCCGGTGGCGCCCGGGACGCCGAGGGCCTCCGCCAGGTCGGCGTGCGCCTGCCGATACCGGTCCGGATCGGCCATCGCGATGTCGACGTCGAAGTAGGCGCGGACCTCGTCGACGAATCCGACGTCGTCGCCGGCGAATTTGCGCGCCGAGCACTCCAGCGCGCGCAGGTGGGCGCCGATGAACTCGGCGCGCGCCGCGTCGAGAGCACCGGGCAGGTCGGCGAGCAGCCCGCGCGCGCGGTCGGCGAGCCGGGCGGGATCGGGTGCGGACGCGTTCTCGACCTCCGCCTTCAGCGCGGGATCGCCGGTGTAGGCGTCGACGAAGCCCCGTTCGAGGCGGTCGAAAGCGAGGCCGAGGCGGAGGTACTCGGCCACCAGCGGGTCCGAGGCGTGGTCGGTGTCGGCGACGGTCGGGGACGGCATACCGGCAGGCTACCGATCGACGCTGTCACACGTCGCCCTAAGCTGTACGCATGATCACTCCGGGAGCGGCGGAACCGACATCGGCGGAGCTGCCCTGATGGCCCGCAACGCCACCGATCGGGATCCCAGTCTGTACCTGGAACTCGACCGGAGGCAGTGGCGCGAACTCCGCGAGTCGATGCCCCTGGTCCTCAACGAGGACGAACTGGCCGAGCTCGTCGGCCTCGGTGAGCAGATCGACCTCGACGAGGTCGCCGACGTGTATCTGCCGCTCTCTCGTCTGATCCACCTGCAAGTCGCTGCGCGGCAACGGTTGTTCGCCGCGACCTCCACCTTCCTCGGTGAGCGACAGACCAATCGGCAGGTGCCCTTCGTCATCGGGATCGCCGGCAGTGTGGCGGTCGGGAAGTCGACGACGGCACGCGTGCTCGCCGCCCTGCTCGCCCGCTGGGAGTCCCACCCGAAGGTGGACCTGATCACCACCGACGGTTTTCTGCTGCGCACCGCGGAGATGCAGCGTCGGGGCATTCTGCACCGCAAGGGATTTCCCGAGTCCTACGATCGCCGGGCCCTTCTGCGCTTCGTCACCGAGGTGAAGTCGGGTGCGCGCGAGGTCGCCGCGCCGGTCTACTCGCACCTCGCCTACGACATCGTGCCCGACGTCTATCACTATGTGCGCCAGCCCGACATCCTGATCCTCGAGGGCCTCAACGTGCTCCAGACCGGAGCGACGCTGATGGTCTCGGACCTGTTCGACTTCTCCATCTACGTCGACGCCAAGATCGACGACATCGAATCCTGGTACATCTCGCGCTTCCTGCAGATGCGGACCACCTCGTTCGCCAACCCGGACTCGCACTTCCACGCGTACGCGTCGCTGACCGACGATCAGGCGACCGCCGCGGCCCGGGATCTGTGGACCTCGATCAACCGTCCGAATCTGATCGAGAACATCCTGCCCACCCGGCCGCGGGCGTCACTGGTGCTGCGCAAGGACTACGACCACTCCATCAACCGGGTGCGCCTGCGGAAGCTCTGACCGACGACGCGGCCCGGCGTTCGTCGAGTCCGGCCGGGTACCCGCCGGCCAGCGCGATGCGGTTCCACGCGTTGATCATCACGATCGACGCGACCAGCTGACCCATCGCGGCGGCGTCGAAATAGGCTCGTGCGGAATCGAACACGTCGTCGGGGACACCGTTCTCGCCGATCAGCGTGACGCTCTCGGTGAGAGCCAGCGCCGCCCGTTCGGCCGGGGTGAACGCCGATCCGGCCTCCCGCCACGCGGCGATCATCATCAGTTTGTGCGGGTCGATGTCCTTGGCGAGGGCATCGGAGGTGTGCATGTGCAGGCAGTAGGCGCACCCGTTGAGTTGCGAGGCCCGGATGACGATCAGTTCGGCGAGTTCTGGGTCAACGCCGGCCGACGATGCCCGCTGCAGAGCCACGAGGGCCTTGTACACGGACGGATTGTCCTGCGGTATCCACATTCTCGTCGCCGGCCGGGCGGCGGCGCTCATCGCCGTTCCCCGGCATTCGCACTCTCGCGACCGGCCAGCCACCCGTCGAGCGTCGTCGACGTGACGACGTCGGGATCGGCGGGCACGAGTCCGCCCCCGCGGATCGCCGGCCCCCCGAACCGGACGCCGAATATCCATCGCGGTGAGCCGGTCTGCGCAGCAACCGCTTTCGCCACATCGACCAGGTCCATCTCCACCGGTCCGCTCACCTCGATCGTCCGCTTCCCGGTCGGACCCGCGGTCACCACGTCGGCGACCGCCACGGCCACGTCGGCGACCGCGGCCGGGGCGCACCGCATCCTGGGCACCGCGGCGATCGGACCGAACCCCATCGACGACATCATCTGCTCGGCGAGCTCGAACCACTGCACCGACGCAAGGATGCTGAGTGCCGCGGGGTCGACGACCTCGCCGTAGGCGGCCTCCTGTGCCGCTTTGCCCTGGTAGTAACCGAATTTGGCGTTGACCGCCGGATCGCCGGCGTTGACGATCGACACCACGACGACGTGCGCGACGCCGGCCGTCGTCGCGGCGCGGCCGATCTTGGTCGCCGTGGTCTCGAAGAAGTCGATCGCCTCCTTCGCCTTCAGCGTCTGGAGACTGAGGCAGTCGACGACGGCGTCGGCACCGTCGAACGCCGCCGCCAGACCCGTTCCGGTGTAGGCGTCGACGCCGGTCGCCCGGCTGGCGCGCACCACCTCGTGGCCCCGCTCGACGAGCAGGTCGGCGACCCGACTTCCCAGCGCACCGCTGGCACCCACGACCACGATCTTCATCTCGTTCCTCCTCAAGGACGGACAGCTCTGTGTTGTGGGTTTAGGCTATGCCGCAATTAGCTCAAGAAAGTGGTCCAATCCGATGGCAGAAAAGCGGGTCAATTCGATGGCGGATCCCTGGGCCGAAGTAGCCGAGCGGCTGGGCGCGGACCTTTTCCTCGATCTGCAGCCCGATCCGGGCGCGGGTGCACGCGGGCGCGGTGCCACCCTGCGCCGGGCCCTCACCGAGGCGCTGCGCTCGGCCATCCTCGACAACCGGCTGCCCGCGGGCACCGCATTGCCGCCGTACCGATCCCTCGCCGCGGACCTCGGTCTCGCTCGCGGCACCGTGTCGGCGGTCTACTCCGAACTGATCGCGGAAGGGTGGCTGACCGCGCGCCAGGGCTCGGCCACCCGGGTCGCCGACGGTGCGGCACGGCCACCGGCCATCGACGATCCCGGTGCGTCCACCGCCTTGCCGGCCCTGCGTCACGACTTCTCGCTGGGACGACCCTGCGCCGGGATGTTCCCGCGCAACGACTGGATCCGCGCCACCCGACGCGCCCTGACCGAGACCCCCGACGACGCCTTCGGACCGGCTCACCCCCGCGGGCGCCTCGAGCTGCGGAACGCCCTCACCGGTTACCTGGCCCGCACGCGGGGTGTCCGCACCGCACCGGACCTGATCGTTCTCGGGACGTCGGTGCTGTCGGCACTGGAGTTGTTGGCGCGCACGGTGATCGGTGGTGTCGTCGCGGTCGAGAGCCACGGTCTGCCCTTTCATCGGCACGCCCTCGAGCGCGGCGGCGCGCGGGTCGTACCGGTGCGCATCGACGCCGACGGCATGGTGATCGACGAGCTCGAACGCACCGGGGCGGCCGCGGTCGTGCTGACCCCCAGCCACCAGTTCCCCACCGGTGTCGCTCTTTCGCCGGCGCGCCGGATGCAGGTCGTCGACTGGGCGCGGCGGACCGGCGCGGTCATCGTGGAGGACGACTACGACGGCGAGTTCCGCTACGACCGCGAACCGGTCGGTGCGTTGCAGGCGCTCGGCCCCGACGTCGTCGTCCACACCGGCTCGCTGAGCAAGAGCCTGTCGCCGGCGGTACGCGCGGGCTGGCTGGCCACTCCCGCCCACCTGGTCGAACCGGTGTTGCGCGGCAAGGGCTTCCGTGAGGCCGACGCGAGCATCGTCGATCAGCTCACGCTGGCCGAACTGATCGGTTCCGGAGCCTACGACCGGCACATCCGGCGCAGCCGTCAGGCCTACCGGACCCGGCGCGATGCGCTGGTGTCGGCCCTGGCCGGAATCGGACTCGAACTCCCCGGCATCGCCGCCGGACTGCACGCGTTGATCCCCGTCGACCATGCCGACGAGGGAACCATCGTCCACCGGGCCTACGAACGCGGAATCGCGGTGACCGGACAGTCCCTGTTCCGGCATCCCGACGCCGACCCGCTGCCCTCCGGCGGGATCGGCGTCGGCTTCGGCACTCCCGCGGCGTCGACCTTCGGCGCCGATCTCACCGCATTGACCGGGCTCCTGGCCGACTCCGCCGCACGCTGAACCCGGCGCGGATCGACACCGGCGGAGTCACTTGCCGAACCGCCGGCTCCGCGCGGAGTAGTCGCGCAAGGCGCGCAGGAAGTCCACCCGACGGAACTCCGGCCAGTAGGCGTCGGTGAACCAGATCTCCGAATAGGCGCTCTGCCACAACAGGAATCCCGACAGCCGCTGCTCTCCGGAGGTCCGGATCACGAGATCCGGGTCGGGCTGACCCTTGGTGTAGAGATTGGCGTCGATCGCCTCCACGGTGACCGCATCCACCATCTCGGCCGCAGTCGCCCCGGCGGTCACCTTCTCCTCCAGGAGTGCGCGAACCGCGTCCACGATCTCCTGGCGCCCGCCGTATCCGACGGCGACGTTGACGTTCATCCCCTGCCGTTCGGCGGTGCGGTCGGCGGCCGCCCGCAGACGTCCGGCCACCGGCTCGGGCAGTGCGTCGAGGGTGCCGACGATGCGGATCCGCCACTCGCCCTCGGACGCGGAGATCTCGTCGACGATGTCCGGCACGATCTCGAGGAGTGCGTCGAGCTCGTCCGACGACCGGTTGAGGTTCTCGGCCGACAACAGGTAGATCGTGACGGCTTCGATGCCCAGGCCGGCGCACCAGCCGAGCATGTCCGCGATGCGCTGGGCACCCACGCGATGTCCGTGGCTGACGTCCTCGAAACCAGCCTCACGCGCCCACCGCCGGTTGCCGTCGCAGATGATCGCCACGTGACGCGGCAGGCGCTCGGTGTCGAGGAGCTGGATGAGCCGCCGTTCGTAGACGGAGAGAACGGGTCGTCGAAGCCGGTCCGGCAGGAGCTTCATCCTCGCGTCGTTCCCGCGTCGTGTCGGCCTCGTGTCACGCAGGACACCTTACGCGTCGCATCGCGCCTTGCCGGTGACGCTGTGGACGCGCGAAGTTACGGTACCGTAGGTTCGGTGAGCACGTTGCTGAACCCGCCGGCTGACGTCCGCCCACGACTGCGCGGGGTCATCCACCACTACTCCGCCTATGTGGCCGCGGTCGCGGGGCTGGCCCTGGTGATCGGCGCGGCCACGGTCGGCGACCCCGTCGCCGTCGTCCCGTGTGCCGTCTACGCGGTCACCGTGCTCGGACTCTTCGCGATCAGCGCCGGCTACCACCGGATTCCGTGGAAGACCGCCCGCGCGCGGACCCGGATGAAACGTGGCGACCACGCGATGATCTTCCTGTTCATCGCCGGCACCTACACGCCGTTCTGCGCCCTCGGGCTTCCCTCGCCGACCAGTTGGTGGGTCCTCGGCATCGTCTGGGCCGGCGCAGCCGCCGGTGCGACCCTCAAGATCGCGTGGCCCGGCGCACCCCGCTGGCTCGGGGTCACCCTCTACATCGTGCTGGGCTGGGTGATCGTGGCCGTCGCCCCGGCGCTCGTCGGCGAGACCGGTCTGCCCGTTCTGATCCTGCTCGCGCTCGGCGGTGTCTTCTACAGCGTCGGTGGCGTCCTCTATGCGGCACGCTGGCCCGACCCCTGGCCGGAGACCTTCGGTCATCACGAGGTGTTCCATGCATGCACCGCAGTCGCGGCCCTGCTGCACTACGTCGCCGCCTGGCTCCTGGTGTTGGGCTGACCTGCCCGTTCGCTGACCGCGCGCGGTTCGGGCATGACCGCCGTCGCTATGCTCCTTCCGTGAACCCGGACGTGCGCGCCCTCCACCGCCTTCGCGGTGGGGTCGTCGGCGCGCTGTCGGCGAGCACCGCGGTGGCCGCGCACGGGCTCGCGGCCGGTTCTCTCCCCGCCACCTCATCTCTGGTGTTCATGATCGCGGCGTGCACCGTACTCGGCTGGACGATCGGCGCGACGGCCCGTCGTCGTCCCGGGTGGCTCGGCACGATCGGGCTCCTCGCGGCCGGACAGGTGCTCGCACACGTGTCCCTCACCGCGCTCGATGCCTCGTCGGCGCACCACGCCGGTGTGAGTGCGCTTGCACACGCGCCGAGCGGGACCATGCTGTTCGTCCACGCGGTGGCGACTCTGCTCACCGCCGCCGCCATCCACGTCGTCGAACCCGCCCTGCTCAGCGTCCTGACCGCGGTCGTCGCTCTCATCCGGGCCGTCCTCGACCCGCCCGCTGACGACGCGATCCTGCGCGCCCCGCGGGCGACCCACGACGACGCGCGGCCCCGCCTGCGCGCCATCGCCGCTCTCGACACCCGCGGACCCCCGGCCCTCACGCGCTGATTCCCTACTCCGCCGACCCGTCACCCGACGGGCCGGTCGGTGCGCGTCTGCCATCCCGCCTGACCGCGGTCGATGCCGCGCGCCGTCTTCCGCATGAGAGGCCCACCGTGTCCCTGTCGAACCTGTCCCGCCCCGGTGAACCCACCGGGCCGCCCGACCCCCGTCCCAAAACATCCGACGACAACCCCACTCCACCAGCCGCCGCACCAGACCGGCGGGTGACCCCGAACAGCTGGCAACCTCTGCTGCGCCGCTTGCACTTCTACGCAGGCATCTTCATCGCGCCGTTCCTGATCGTTGCGGCGGTCAGTGGCGGGCTCTACGCGATCTCCCCGTCGCTGGAACAGGTCGTCTACCGCGATCAACTCTCCACCGACAGCACCGGCGACGCACGTCCGATCTCCGAACAGGTCGAGGCGGCGGCCCGGCTCCGCCCGGACCTCACCCTGTCCGCGGTGCGCCCGGCCGCCGAGGCCGGCGACACGACCCGCGTCCTGTTCGACGATCCCTCCCTCGGGGCGTCGAAGCGCCAGGCCGTGTTCATCGATCCGGTGACCCTGGAATCGACCGGAGAGCTGGTGTCCTACGGCAGCAGCGCGGCGTTGCCGATGCGCACCTGGATCAGCGAACTGCACCGTCACCTCCATCTCGGCGAGCCCGGCCGGATCTACAGCGAGCTCGCCGCCTCCTGGCTGTGGGTCATCGCCGTGGCCGGCCTCACGCTGTGGATCTCCGCGTATCGCGCGCGCCGAAAACGACGCGCCGCCGACCTGGTCGCCTTCGACCGATCGGCGACCGGACGCAACCGCACCCGCAACCGGCACGGCGTGATCGGCGTCTGGATCGCGGTGGGGTTGGTGTTCTTGTCGGCCACCGGTCTGACTTGGTCGAAGTACGCCGGTGAGCACGTCTCCGATGTGCGCACGGCGCTGAGCTGGACGACCCCGACGGTCGACACCTCGCTGTCCGGATCGACGTCCGGATCGGACGGGCTGGGTGATCACAGCGGGCACGGCGATCACGGCGGCGCGGGTCACGAGCAGCACGTTCCGGAAGCGTCCGGGCAGACGATCGCGCAGCTCGACCGGGTGCTGGGCACCGCTCGGGCCGCCGGTGTGGACGGCCAGGTGGAGGTCTCGATCCCGACCGATGCGGACACCGCCTTCACCATCGCCGAGACCAGGCAGCCCTGGCAGTTCGCCCAGGACACCGTCACCGTGAACGGCGCGACCGGTGCCGTTGTCGACGAACTGCGGTTCGCCGACTGGCCGCTCGCCGCGAAACTCACGACCTGGGGCATCGCACTGCACATGGGCATCCTGTTCGGCTGGGTGAGCCAGCTGGTTCTCCTGCTCCTGGCGATCGCGCTCGTGGTGTTGATCGTCCGCGGCTATCAGATGTGGTGGCAACGGCGGCCGAAGCGTGGCGGCGCGGTCGCGGTGGGTCGCCCGCCGGCACGGGGTGCACTGCGTCGGGTGCCGGTGGCCGGCGCGGTCGCGATCGTGGTGGTGGCCGCGGTGGTGGGCTGGTTCGTGCCGTTGCTCGGACTCAGCCTGCTCGGGTTCCTCGTGGTCGACGCCGCACTCGGAATCCGCGCCCGTCGCAAGCGAGTCGGCGTCGTGACCGACGCCGAGAGCGAGTCGAGCGGGTTGATCGACTCGCGGTAGCCCGTCGGGCAGGCGGCGGGGACGTACGCGTGGAGGTCGGAGACTTCACCTCCGCATCATGTCCCCGCCGTCTGCAGGTGGAGCCCAGGTCAGGTGATCCTGGTCGGCTGAGGCCATGCGGGGAAACCCGGCCGACGCATCACCGGCCCTTCTCACACCGTCGACCATCCGTTGTCATCCCGACCTCACGCTCCGCGGCGGCACTTCCCGACGCCGCTTCCTCACCTGGTCGGCACTCGTCGCCGGTCTCGCGTTCACGCCCGGCCTCCTCGGCGGCACCTCGCCGGCCCTACCCACACCGGCTCACCCCGCCGGCGTGTTCGGACTCGGGGTGGCGTCCGGTGACCCCCTCCCCGACGGCGTTGTGCTGTGGACGCGATTGTCGCGCAACCCGTTCGCGCCCGGTGGCGGCATGGGACCACGCCCGGTGCGAGTCGACTGGGAGATCGCCGCCAACGAATCCATGACCCGCATCGTGCGTCGGGGTACGGTCCACGCCACCGCGGAATGGGGGCACAGCGTGCACGTCGATGTCCGCGGTCTCGCGCCCGCCGCCGACTACTTCTATCGGTTCCGGGCACTCGGCGAGGTCTCGACGGTCGGCCGGACCCGAACGGCACCAGCACCTTTCGCACGCGTCGAGAAGATGACGGTCGCCGTCGCGTCCTGCCAGAACTGGTCCGACGGCTACTACCATGCGTACGCCGACCTGGCGGCGCATGCACCCGACGTGGTGCTCCACCTCGGTGACTACATCTACGAGAAGCCGATCCCGGTTCATGGTGGTGCGAGACCCGATGCGGTGCTTCCTCTCTCGGCAACACGGGAAGCAGTCGACCTCGACGACTACCGCGAGCGCTACGCGCTGTACAAGTCCGACCCCGACCTCCAACTCGCCCACGCGATGGCACCGTTCGTGATCACCTTCGACGATCATGAGGTCGACAACAACTGGGCCGCAGCGATTCCCGAGGACCACACCCCACTCACCGCGTTCGCGCTGCGTCGCGCCCGCGCGCTGCGCGCCTGGTGGGAGAACACGCCGGTGCGGGTGGCGGCCCGACCGAACGGAACCGTCATCCGCGCGCATCGGCGGCTCGGTTTCGGCGATCTCGTCGACCTCACCCTCCTCGACACCCGCAGTCACCGCAGCGATCAGGCCAACGGGGACAACGACACCGGGCAGAACGCGCGCACCGCGGACGTCTCCCGCACCATCCTCGGCGCCGAACAGGAACGATGGGTGCTCGACGGTTTCGCCTCGTCCCGGCACCGGTGGAACGTCCTCGCCCAGCAGGTACCGATGGCCGACCTCGCCCGAACCGTCGGCTCGACCCGGGCGGTCAGCATGGACGGGTGGAGCGGCTACGAGGCCTCGCGCTCCCGCATCCTCGGCGGCGCCGCCGACCGGGGCGTGCGCAATCTGGTGTCCCTCGCCGGCGACATCCATCGCAGCGTGGTCGCCGACCTCCGGACCTCCTACACCGATGAATCGCTCACGCGCGGCGTCGAATTGGCCGCGACGTCGATCACCTCCGGCGGGGACGGGGAGGACAGCGACGACGGCGACCGCCGCCTCAAGGAAGCGTCACCCCACGTCCGGTTCGGCAACTCGCAACGCGGCTACCTGCTCAACCGGATCCACTCCGATCGGTGGGAGGCCGAGTTCCGCGTGGCGCCGTCGGTACGGTCGCCCCGCGGAACACTGCGTCGTCGAGCACTGATCACGATCCCGGACTCGACGTCTGAGGTCGACGTCGTCTGACCCGAGCGAAGCGTCTCCCATCGTTCCCCGGTCCGAAAGAAGCACACAACCCACTGATCCCTGAGGTGCGAGGAGCGCAAGCGACGAGCCACGAAGGGCCTGGTGAGACACGTTGCTACACCCTTCGTGGCTCGCTTCGCTCGCACCTCAGGGAGCATGAGATTCGGACGCTCACGAGTGTTCTTTCATGGTCCACGACGGCCGCCGAGCCGCAGATACTGAGGCGAGGGAAGGGTCAGCCCCGCGCGAGCGCCGCCAGGACCTGGGCGCTGGCCTCCCAGCCCATGCACTTGTCGGTGACGGACTTGCCGTACACCAGCGGGGTGGCCTCGGTCGACTGCGCGCCGGGCTCGAGGAAGCTCTCCAGCATCACGCCGCTGACGTTCGAGGGCTCACCGGCCTCGCGCGCCGCCCGGAGTCGCGTCGCGATCTCGGTGGCGACCTCCGCCTGACGGACATGATCCTTGCCCGAATTGGCGTGCGAACAGTCGATCATGACCCGGGCGGGCAGGCCGGCCGCGGCGAGCGCCTCGGCGGCCGCCGACACCGACTCCGCGTCGAAGTTCGGGCCGCGCGTGCCGCCGCGCAGGATGATGTGGCAGTCCTCGTTGCCCGCGGTCTCCACCACGGCACCGTTGCCGAAGTCGTCGACTCCGAAGAAGACGTGTTCGGCCGCAGCGGCTTTCACGCCGTCGATGGCGACCTGGACGTTGCCGTCGGTGCCGTTCTTGAAGCCGATCGGCATCGACAGGCCCGACGCCAGCTGCCGGTGGACCTGGGACTCGGTGGTGCGGGCGCCGATGGCACCCCACGCGACCGCGTCGGCGATGTACTGCGGGCTGGTCGGTTCGAGGAACTCACATCCGACGGGCAGACCGAGGTCGATGATGTCGAGCAGCAACGACCGGGCGGTGCGCAGGCCACGCTCGACATCGAAGGTGTTGTCCATCCCGGGGTCGTTGATCAGGCCCTTCCACCCCACGGTGGTGCGCGGCTTCTCGAAGTAGACGCGCATCACGATCTTGAGTCGCTCGGAGTAGGCATCGGCCAGCGGCGCGAGGCGCCGGGCGTAGTCGATGGCGGCGATCGGATCGTGGACCGAACAGGGCCCGACGATGACGAGCAGCCGGTCATCGCGGCCGGCGAGGATGTCGGCGATCTCGTCCCGGTCGCGCTGGACGGCGACGGCTCGTCGTGCCGAGAGGGGCAATTCGCTGCGCACGGTGTCGGGCGACGGGATCGGACGGAACGCCCGGATGCGGCGGTCGGAGGTCGATTCGGCGTTGTCGTCGGATCGGATCGGGAGGTCCGGCAAGGTGGTCACGTTGTGTGCCTTTCGAGGTCATGCCCGTGTCGTTGTGGTGACGAGGCATGCCCTGGGTGTGGTCGGAGCCCCGCTCAAATGACAAGAGCAGCGACCGTGGGGTCGCTGCTCGGGCTCCGGGTGTGTCGTGCGCGCGTCAGGTCAACGCATCATCGTGGCCCCACCCGGAGCCTCGATAAAGCGCCAATACGCGCGCACGGTGCTGATCACGGCGACCACACTAGCACAACGGTTTCGACACCCCGATTCTCACGGGTGCCCCCGGTCGATCAGCTCGCTGAGCACGAGGATCGACTCTGATCGATCCACCGGGCCGGCCCGCCGGATGCGTTCGAGCGCCTGCTCGAGGTGCCGTACGTCGCGGGCCATCACGCGCAGGACGGCGTCGGCCTGACCTGTGACCGTCGCCGCACCCACCACCTCCGGTATGGGCTCCCACGCCGCCTTCAACTCGTCGGGCGAGATGTTGCCCCGGCAGTACACCAACACGTATGCCTCGGTGGTCCACTGCATCGCGTGCGGGTCGACGACCGCGGTGAAACCCCGGATGACGCCGTCGGCGACCAGGCGGTCGACGCGTCGTTTCACCGCGGGGGCCGACAACCCCACCTGCTGCCCGATCTGCTGGTAGGTCGCCCGGGCGTCCCGGGTGAGGTGCGCGAGCACCCTCTCGTCGAGGTCGTCCAGTGTCCGCAACAGACCGCTCCCCTTTGCTTCCATACCGGCGATCCGTTGCGTTCAGACGCAATCGACGTCGATTGTTTGCACCAGACCTCGACGATACCCTCGATTCATGACGATGACGAGCCCCGGCACCGGCACCCACACCAGCGCGGGCGCACCGCTCGGCGTCGTCGAACCTCATGTGGCGCACAACTATTCGCCGATCCCGGTGACCGCGGCCACCGCCGAGGGGGCCTGGATCACCGACATCGACGGCCGTCGACACCTCGACTGTCTCGGGGCCTATTCCGCGGTCAATTTCGGCCACCGCCATCCACGCATCGTCGCCGCCGCACTCGATCAGCTGGCGCGGGTCACCCTCACCAGCCGCGCATTTCGGTCCGATCGACTCGAACCGTTCTGCGCCGCACTGGCTTCCCTGTGCGGCAAGGACATGGTCCTGCCGATGAACACAGGTGCGGAGGCGGTCGAATCCGGGATCAAGGTCGCCCGCAAGTGGGGTTACGACGTCAAAGGCGTACCCGACGGCCGCGCCACGATCGTGGTGGCCTCCGGGAACTTCCACGGCCGCACGACGACGATCGTCTCGTTCAGCGACGACCCCGAGGCGCGCGCCGGATTCGGCCCCTACACACCGGGATTCGTTCGTGTCCCGTTCGGCGACCTGGCTGCCCTCGATGCCGCGATCGACGAGAACACGGTGGCCGTCCTGCTCGAACCCGTCCAAGGCGAAGCCGGCGTCGTCGTGCCTCCCGACGATTACCTGCCCGGCACGCGGGCCCTCTGCTCCGAACGCGGCGTGCTGTTCATCGCCGACGAGATCCAGTCCGGTCTGGGCCGCACCGGTAGGACCTTCGCAGTAGAGCACTGGGGCGTCGAACCCGACGTCTACCTGCTGGGGAAGGCACTCGGCGGCGGGCTCCTACCGGTGTCGGCGGTGGTTGCCGACCACGACGTCCTCGGCGTGCTGCATCCCGGTCAGCACGGATCGACCTTCGGCGGTAACCCGCTCGCCGCAGCCGTCGGTCACACCGTCGTCGACATGCTCGCCGACGGGACCTGGCAACGACGGGCGGCGGAACTGGGCGATCATCTGCACGCCCGACTGCGCGACTTCGTCGGGAACGGGGTGGTGGCGGTGCGCGGCCTCGGCCTGTGGGCAGGGATCGATCTCGACCCCGCGCTCGGCACCGGCAAGGACTTCTGTCTGCGGCTGTCCGAACGCAATGTCCTCGCCAAGGACACCCACGGCTCGACGCTGCGACTCGCACCACCGCTCGTGGTCACGGAATCCGAGATCGACTGGGCGATGGACCGATTCGCCGCGACGCTCAGGCAGGCGCCGGTGACCGCCGACCACGATTGAGCCACCAGGCGCTCGTCGAGAGCACGGTGGCGAACGCGCACCACGCCGGGTAGGCGGCGAGCGCGGCACCTGCCGTCCGGTTCGTCCGTGCGGTGCGCCGGGCGAGGTCGGCGCTGCTCACGGTGAGCGCCGCCGCCGCGACCGACGCGGTTCCGAGGGCGCCCCGGCCGAAGTAGATCCAGCTCCACCCGCCGTTGAGCACGAGGTTGGCGCCGAGCGCCGCGAGATACCGCTGACGTTGTTCGTGGTCGCCGTCGTCGGCCAGGTCGTCGAGGGTGACTGCCGAGGTCACCGCGAGGTCGGCGTAGAGCGAGGTCCAGGCGAGCGGGAACGCCCAGTTCGGTGGTACGAAGGACGGTTTCGCCAGCTTCGGATACCAGGTCTCGACCGCCGGCTTGGTGACCACACTGCCGATGGCTGCCGCCGCAGCGGTCGCGAGTGACGTCCCGATCAGAGTGGAGATGCGCATGACTCCACTTCTACGCCTCGACTCAGGTGTCGGCGGGCCGCCGGTCGTCGGTGCCCGCGGCACTGGTGGCACCCGGGGTCCCGGGCGGGTTCGGTGCGACCGCGTCCGAACCGGCCGGGCCCGGCGAATCGGTTCCCTCGTCGAAGGCCTGGTCGGCCTCCGGGTGTTCGGCGTCGAAGGACGCGGGCAGCTTCTTCAGCTGCCGGTTCATCGACCAGATGAGGAACGCAGTCCCGACGAGCAGCAACAGGATCACGAGCAGGCCCAGCGGTGAGGCCTTGCCGAACTCCGGCCCCTGGGGTTCCTGCGCCAGGACCATCAGGGTGTCGTTCACGACTGTGCTGGTGCCCATCACGCCTCGATCCCGGCGAAGAGATCGGTCTCCGGCAACGCGGTCTTGACCCGGGTCCGGGCGAGCTCGAACTCCTCCGTCGGCCACAGGCGTTGTTGCCACTCCAGCGGCACCGCGAAGAACACCCCGTTCGGATCGATCTGCGTGGCGTGGGCGCGCAGCGCGTCGTCACGCTGCGGGAAGTACTTGGAGCACTCGACCTGGGTCGTCACACGTCCCATCAGATCGCCACGGCTCGGGTCCCACTTGCTGAGCCACTCGGCGAACGGACTCTCCTGGCCGTGCCGCGCGAACTCGTCGGAGAACAGGACCATCCGGTCCCGGATGAACCCGTGGGTGTAGTAGAGCTTCGACACCGTCCACGGTTCGCCGGCGTCCGGGAACGCGTCCGGATCGCCGGACTGCTCGTACGCCGCGACCGACACCTCATGGCAGCGGATGTGATCGGGATGCGGATATCCGCCGTGCTCGTCGTAGGTGACGATCACGTGCGGGCGGAACTCGCGGACCACGCGCACCAAGGCCTCGGTGGCCTCGTCGAGCGGCACCGAGGCGAAGGAACCCTCCGGAACAGGCGGGAGCGGGTCGCCCTCGGGGAGGCCCGAGTCGACGAAGCCGAGCCATGTCTGTCGGACGCCGAGCGCCTCGGCGGCCTTGGCCATCTCCTCGCGACGGACCTCGGTCATCCGCTCTTTGATGCCCGGGCGGTCCATCGCCGGATTCAGGATGTCGCCACGCTCACCGCCGGTGAGTGTGACGACGAGCACTTCGTTGCCCTCGGCCGCATACTTCGCGGTCGTGGCGGCACCCTTGCTCGACTCGTCGTCTGGGTGCGCGTGCACCGCCATCAGCCGGAACACACCCGACTTGGGGTCGCCGACGTGGGATTCGGTCACAGTTCCTCACCTTCGGATCGCTACTCCTCCCATGGTAGGTATTGACGCGTGAACAGTTCGGACGGGGGCGCCGCAGACGCCGGTGACGCGCCGCGCGCGACACCCGACACCTTGCGACCGCACAGCGGTCCGCGCGCCACCTATCCGGAGCGTTCGGAGACCGCCTCTGGGCGTCGTCGCTGGTTCATCGCCCTGTCGATCCTGGTCGTCGCGGCCGGCGTGACCCTCGCCGTCATCGGCTACAGCAAGTTCTCGTCGGCGGACGTGACCGGTGAGGCCACCGGCTACGAGATCATCGACGGCTCGACCGTCGCGGTGCAGTTCACCGTCGAGCGTTCCGATCCGAGCCGGGCGGCTGCCTGTGTGGTGCGCGGCCGCTCCCGCGACGGCGGCGAGACCGGGCGTCGCGAGATCCTGATCCCCGCGGACTCCGCAGAACGGATCGGCGTCCGCACCGAGGTCACGACGTCGAAACCACCGGTCATCGGCGAGGTCTTCGGCTGCACCCTGGATGTCCCCGCCTACCTGAAGCCCTCGGCCTCGTGACCGCGTCCACCGGCAGCGAGCTGCCGTCGCCGCGCGCCGCCTTCGCCTCCATCGGCAGCCGCTACTTCCCCCTTCTGGTCGCCGTCTTCGTCGGCGTCATGCTCATCAGCAACGTCACCGGCACCAAGGGCGTCGTCCTGTTCGACGAATGGCTGCAGGTCGATCTCGGGCCGATCCAGATGGACGGCCTGGTGACCGACGGCGCCTTCTTCCTGTTCCCGCTCGCGTACGTGCTGGGCGACGTGATCAGCGAGGTCTACGGGTTCCGTGCCATGCGCCGGACGATCCTCGCCGGGTTCGCGGTCCTGATTCTCGCGTCGTTGTGTTTCTGGTTGACCATTCACCTGCCGGCCGCCGAATTCTACGAAGGCCAGGCGGCTTTCGAGACGGTTGCCGGGGTCGTCCCACAATTCCTGCTCGCCGGATTGGCCGGTTACGTCGTGGGCGAATTCCTCAATTCCTTCGTCCTGGTGAAAATGAAGGAACGCGCCGGGGAAAATCGCCTCTGGGCGCGCCTGCTGGGTTCGACGATTGTCGGCCAGTTGGCCGACACCATCGTCTTCTGTTCGATCGCCGCCACCGCCCTGGGTATCTCGACCTGGGGAGATTTCATCAATTACACGATCGTCGGGTTCGTGTGGAAGACACTCGTCGAGGTCATCCTCATGCCTGTGACGTATTTCGTTGTGGGATGGCTAAAACGGATGGAACCGACGTATCAGGACGCTCTCGGCGCGCTGTCGCGCGGTAGTACCGATGTGCCATAGGTCTCACCACCTGGTACCCTGAACGGATACACGGCTCCGCGAGGGGTCGTGTTGCTGCATTTTCAGCAGTCCATATGCCCCTGGTGTAAACGGTCGCCCGGGGCGCGGACAACACAAAGGAGTGACCGATGACCGACACCCAGGTGACCTGGCTGACCCAAGAGTCGCATGACCGCCTCAAGAGCGAGCTCGATTCGTTGATCGCCAACCGTCCGGTCATCGCCGCCGAGATCAACGAGCGTCGCGAAGAAGGCGACCTCAAGGAGAACGGTGGCTACCACGCCGCTCGCGAGGAGCAGGGCCAGCAGGAAGCGCGCATCCGCCAGCTGCAGGAACTGCTGAACAACGCGAAGGTCGGCGAGGCGCCGACCCAGTCCGGCGTCGCACTGCCCGGTTCCGTCGTGACCGTCTACTACGACGGCGACGAGAAGGACACCGAGACGTTCCTCATCGCCACCCGCGAGGAGAGCGGCCAGGGCGGCCTGGAGACCTACTCCCCGAGCTCCCCGCTCGGCGCCGCCCTCATCGACGCCAAGGTCGGCGAGACCCGCGAGTACTCCGTGCCCAGCGGTGCCACCATCAAGGTGACCCTGGTCAGCGCGGAGCCCTACCACGGCTGATCGGACGACGAACACAACCCGGGACGGTATGACCGTCCCGGGTTTCGTGTTTTCGGGGGTTCTCGTCCGTGAGCTACCGCCGGTCGCGCGACCGGCGAACCTCAACTCGACTCCTGGACTTCGATCGAAGTCCAGGAGTCGAGTTGGGGTTCATCGGTCGTGCCCTACGCGTGGTCGACCCCATACGTCGCCTGCGTGGACGTGAAGCCCTCATACTCGAGCTGTTCGATCAAGCCCTGCCGCGAGAACGCCGTCATCGAACGATAGTCGCGGGCCTTCTGCGCCGCCTGTTCGTTCCAGTCGACGGCGCCCTGAGCCTCGACCTCGGTCACGGCGTACGTCGCGTCGGCCGTCGAGAACCCTTCGTACTCCAGCTGATCGATCAGACCCGCTCTCGAGAACGCCATGATCGAGAGGTACTCCTTCGCCTTCGCCACTGCGCTCGTCTGCTCCCAGGTCGCGAGTGACTCTGCACCGGGAGTCCCGGTCGTCGGTGACTGCTCGAACACCTGGCTCGAACCGGTAGCGGTCACAGCGACGCCACTTTGAATGCCGATCGTACTGACTCCCAACGCAATTCCGCACACCGCGACCACGCCGGCAATCAGACGGGGCCACACACGGCGTGCCAACGACGGTCGTGCTCCGACCGGCGAACCTCGACTCGACTCCTGGACTTCGATCGAAGTCCAGGAGTCGAGTTGGGGTTCATCGGTCAAGCCGCGGTCAGTTTGTCCAACCACGGCCGGAGCAGATTGGCGAGCCCGCCGCGCTCGATCGTTCCCCACGTCCATCGGATCACCATGATCCCCTGTGCGCGCAGCGCATCCTCCCGACGCTTCTCCCGGATGAGTGCATCGCGCGGGCTCTCACCCTGGCGCAACAGTCGGCCGTACTTCTGTAGTCCGTCGAACTCACCGACAAGTGTTCCGTCCCAGTCGAAGTCGGTCCGCGCGTCTCCGGCGTCCGTCTGGAACGTGTGCTGCAGTCGCGGAGTCGGCAACCCGGCCTCGATCATCTGCGCCCGGCTCCACGACTCCCCGACACTCTCCGACGCACCGTCCGCATGCGCAAGGGCACGACGCGCGGTCCCCGCACCGCGCCAACGGTTCCGCGACGCGAGGATACGGGTCATCGTGGCGATGTCGGCGCCGGACGCTAGCGCGCGATCGAACACGGCCAGCGCTTGGGCGAAGTCACCGGACATCGCAACATCTACGGCGGTTCGCTCACGAGACGTGACCCTGATTCCGCCGATGTCGACCACCTCGTCGGGCGCCACCGGCCCGGCATGGACGATCCGTAACCCGTGCCCGAACCCGCCCACCTTCGACTTCTTCGTCAGATGCACGACCTCGCGTTCCGGGTGCAGCAGCGGCAGCTCGTGAACGGCTGCCGCCGAGTCGTGACTCAGGATCGACGCGTCACAGTCTCGAACAGACGTCGCGACCGCGATCGATCTCAGTCGGTACAGACGGTCACCCGGGTCCTCGGCGGACGCCTCGTCGGCCGCCAGTGCGCAGACCCCCGGGGCAAGACGAATCAGTTCGCCGCGCCGTACGGCGGCTGTCACAGCGTCGTCGTTGATGCCGAGTCGCAGCGTTGCCGTGCGGCGAATCAGCCCGTGTCTGTCGGTGGGAAAAGAGGTCATGACTTTAGGACGCACCAGGGCCGATATCGGATCCGCTTGCGAGGGTCGCTTACCCCACGACCGGCGAACCTCGACTCGACTCCTGGACTTCGATCGAAGTCCAGGAGTCGAGTTGACGTTCACCGGTTGCGACGACTCACGCCGTGTCGGTCGACCTGACCTTCAGGAATCAGCGTTGTCGGCCCCGTATGCAGCCTGTTCGGGCGTGAAACCTTCAAACTCCAACTGCTGGACGAGTCCCTGGCGTGACATGGGTGTCACGGCTTGGTACTCGCCGGCCTTCTTGGCCGCCTGCTCATTCCAGTTCACGTCTCCGTCAGACTCCAGTTTGTCCACCGCCACCGTGGCATCCGCGTTCGAGAAACCCTCGAACTCCAGTTGCTTGATCAAGCCGGACTTCGAGAATCCGGACAGGGACAGATAGTCTTCCGCCTTCGACACGGCGTTCTTCTGCTCAGAGGACAGGTCCTGCTCAGCGGGTGGCTGCGGCTCCGTAGCCTGTGCCGGCGTCGAGGCCTCGTCAGTCACGGAATCTTCTGCCGCAGTGGGTTTCTGAGGGGCGGACGAAACACCCGAATCAGCCGTGGTGTCCGTGTCCTCCGCCCCTCCGCCGGAGGTGGCGGCAAGAATGATGATCAGCAGGACCACGAGAGCCCCCAGGATCCAAGGCCACTTCTTTTTCTTCTTCGCAGGTGGGCTCGGGTATGGCTGCGGCGGAGCGCCGTACTGCGGAGCCCCGGGTTGCGGAGCCCCGGATTGCGGCGGAGCACCGTACTGCGGAGCGCCGTACTGCGGAGCGCCGTACTGCGGAGCCCCGGGTTGCGGAGCCCCGGGTTGCGGCGGCTGTCCGTACTGCTGCCCTTGATACGGCTGGCCGTACGGCGGCTGCTGACCCGCGTTGGGGTCGGGATTCTGGTTCTGGGGGTCGGTCATCGTATGTCCTCATCTACCGTGCGGCACCTGGGAAGCGGTCCCGCATCTGCACGCACTGTCGCACCGGGGTCCGACAGAACCGTTGCCGCACAGTGTCATCCGAACGGACGAACCTCCAGCCGCATCACCGTGCACCGTCGGGACCGAGGCACGCCCGACGCGCCGGTCATACGCCCGTGCTTCAATGTGACCCATGGCACGTTCCCATGAGCTGGAGTCCTTCGATCTCGACTTCTTCGACGATGCGCCGGTGCGGCACGTCATCGACGTGCGTCTGCCGGTCGCGCCGGAGCGCGCGTGGGCCGAGTTCACCCGTCAGCACACGCTGGACTGGTGCCGCGCGATCAAGAAGATCGAGTTCGTCTCACCGCCGCCGTACGGTGTGGGAACGCAACGCCGCGCGGTCCTCGGTCCCGGCTACGTGACCCTCGACGAGGACTTCTTCGACTGGACCGAGGACCCGGCGAACGGTCACTACCGCAACGGTTTCCGGGTCCTGAGGGCGAACGTCCCCGGCATCCGACGCTTCGGCGAGGCCACGGAGATCTTGCCCGCCGACATGGGTTGCCGACTCAAGTGGACCTTCGCGCTCGAGTTGCCCACCTCGTCCCGTGTGGTCACCGCGTTCTCCGGTCCCGCGTCGTCGACGGTCTACAAGACCATCGAGGCCGACACCCTCAAGCATTTCGCGAACCTCGAACCTGCGAAGTGAGTCACCGGCCGGTTGTCAGGCAACCACCGCGACGGCCGCCGAAGTTCGACCCGTCGTCGGCATAGGCGAGGCAGTCAGCGTGCCCCGGACCAGGTCATCGGCGAGACGCATCAGCACGCGAACCGATGGAGACGCTTGTGCGCTCCCCGTCCACGCAGGCTCGACCGCCACGGTGAATGCATCCACGTCGACGACCGCCGGGCGTCGCCCGTCGACCTCTGCAGAGCGGCAGAGCTTCCGGTCGCGGGTCAGCACATGCAGCGTGATCATGTCCACGACGGGCGGCGAGTTCTCCCCACCGAGTGTTGCTCGCCACCAGCACAAGCCGTCGATCCCGACGTCGCGATTGTCGAGACCCGGACATCTCTTCGATGGACGATGGCGTCCGGCGGACCTCTCGAACAAGGCGAGACCGGCGCTACCCAATGTTGGTAGGACGCGGGTGTCCACACCGCCATCCCCGGCGGTGGCTTCCTCGTTCCGCACGCCTGTGATCAGCTCTACTGCCGGGGCAGTGACCCAGTGCACCGGCGCGTCGGCGAGATGCAACACCGTCACCGCGAGGGACGAAGACCACCAGTTGATGAGCCTGAGGAGTCGGTCCGCCTCCTCGAGTGCGGCCTCCCTGTCGGTGTACTCGTCCGGATCGAGATGCAGCGAGCCATCGTCCGCATCGTTGAGATCTTCGGCCAGCAGACTCGCTTCGGCCTCGAGTTCGTCCAGCCGCCGGTAGGCCTTCCGTCGTTGCTCATGAAGGTCATCCATGAGCTCGTGACGGACGCGGTGAGCAATCCGTGGTGTCCAGGCCGCCTCGGCGGAGTGTGTGCGTCGTCCCATAGCGGGCAACGTAATCCGTCCCGCTATCGCAGCCGCACCGAGAATCCACAGCACAGACGCTCATCCACAGAACTCCTCGTGTCAGCCGCGTCGAATCCACGCCGGTCGCCCGTTGGCGGCGACGTGAATCACCCCTGGTTTGATGCCGCTTCCTTCTGAGCCTGGATCCGTGGAAGGAGTTCAGGTGGGGTGGGGTTGGGGCGCGTGATCGCCTGATTGTGTTGTGGGCGTGTGGTATTCGCTGACCTGTGTCAGCCTTTTCACTGGGGTTCCTTGGTGGTGGGTGGGCGGGTGGCGACGTCAGGTCAGGTGGTGTTGGCCGCGGCCCACAGGGTGGTGAAGGCGTGTTGGGTGGGC
Organism: Gordonia hongkongensis; assembly: GCF_023078355.1. NCBI lineage: Bacteria > Bacillati > Actinomycetota > Actinomycetes > Mycobacteriales > Gordoniaceae > Gordonia > Gordonia hongkongensis. Next base: position 1,762,606 of record NZ_CP095552.1, on the reverse strand, counting down.
CAGTGTCGGGGTAGGTGCAGGACCGGTGTTCGTGCTGGTCGGGCTAGTCGGGCGGGTATCGCGATGAGGGTGCGGCGCAGCGTAGCGCCCCGCGCGGCTCGCAGTGTGGGGGTGTTGGTGAGTGCGGCGAGGGTGCGCATCAGGTTGTGGCTGATCGCGGTCAGGGCCAGCCAGGCGGCGTTGGCGCCGAACCGTCCGGAGGGCAGATGCGCCAGTGGTCCGTCGATGAGGTCGGCGAACACGGTTTCGATGATGGCGTGGCGGCGGTGGATGAGGTCGGCGGTGACGGTGTCGTCGGTGGTGTTGGTGAAAAACGAGTGGTACCGCCACGCGGGCATCAATGTGTCGGTGCCGGCGGGGTGGTGGGCTGTGACCCGACGCACGATCAGTCGCGCGGTGACCGGCTGGGCGGAGTCCGGTTGCACGGTGTAGGTGGTTTCGGCGACTTCGGCGTCAGAGATCAGTTCGCCGGTGTCGGGGTCGGTGACCGCCCCGGGATAGTGCACCGGGGTCCAGGCGTCGTCTCCGATCGCGGTGATGGCGCGGGTGATCGCGGTATTGGTGCGCAGGACCAGCGAGAACGTCGCTCCGAGGCGTTGACAGGTACGCATCACCGCAGCGGTGCCATAGGCGGCGTCGCCGCGCACGGTGATCTCCCCGCTCGCCCCACACCGGCGTGCGGTGGTCAGGGTTTCAGCGATCATTCTCGCTGCCCCGTTCCCGGAAGCGGTGCGCCCGGCGCGTAGCCAGGCGTTGGCGATCACCGGGGCATGCCCGGCTGCGGACAGGGTGGCGATTAGTGGGGACAACCCTTTGCGCAGGAGTTCACGCCCGGCGATTTTGGCGTGCCCGTAGGAGCCGCCTTCTTTCTGGTAGCCGTAGACCGGGCGTAGTAGTGAGTCAATGTCGACAAATACCTGGGACCCGTCGGTGGGCAGCAGACCCGCCGTGGCGCACATCGCCGGCAATGTGTGGGTCATCACCGCGTTGAGTTGCCGGGCATGTCCGGGGGTGAACTCGCGCAGCGTTTGTCCGATCGTGGCTGGGGCGTACACGCGGTCGAACAGGCGGGTGTGCCCACCACTGCGGACCCTTCCGAGGTCGTCGATACTGTCAGCGCCGCAACACAATCCGGCGATCACGGTCAACAGTTTCGCCTCGAGGTTGGCCCCGGCGGAGGCGACCTGGGTGGTGCCGAGATCGACCCGTTCGCCCAGCAGGGACGCCAACCCGGTCGACTCGGCCACTCTCATGACCGGTACCAGCCCGGCGTGCGACACCAGGTTATCGTCGTCGAAGACCGCGGACTCGGCGGAGAACGTGTGCGATACTTTCACTGAAAATGCCTTTTGACTGGTTTGTTTTGTTGTCTCAACACCACCAATCATTCCAGCTCAGAGGGCATTTTCACGTTATCGACACCCCGCACCCGTCCACGGATCCAGGCTGAGTCAGGAAGGATGAGCTCATGCCTAAAAAGATCGATCCAGAGGTCCGTTCGAGGGCTCTGCGGTTGCTGGAGGCCCACGGCGGCGAGTACACGTCGTTGACTGCCGCTGCCGAAGCGATCGCTAAGCAGGTCGGTGTCGGCGGGGAGACGGTACGTAGGTGGGCAGTGCAGGCGCAGGTCGATGCCGGCGCCCGCTCCGGGACCACCTCGAAGGAGTCCGCCGAGATCAAGCGTCTCAAGGCGGAGAACAAGCAGTTGCGAGAAGACGTTGCCATTCTGAAGGCGGCGACAACTTTCTTCGCGGGGAACTCGACCCCCGCAACCGATGATCGTGGCGTTCATAGATCAGATGCGCAGCAACGGTTTTGCGGTCGAGTCGATCTGCCGGGTCCTGCGTGAGCAGGGCTGCATGGTTGCCGCACGAACCTACCGGGCATGGCGAACACGAATGCCTGCTGCTCGTACCGTCTCCGACGCTCACGTCGTCGATGCGGTGCGCAATGTCGTCTGGCGCACCGATGACGACGGCCGACGGAAGATGACTCCCGAGGGCCTCTACGGGCGGGTGAAGATGCGCGCCCATCTGCACCGCACAACACTGCCTGGGGTGTCCTACGGCGCTGTTGATCGAGCAATGAAAATGCTAGGCCACAACGGAATTCGAAGATCCAAAGGGGTCCGCACGACCGTCCGCTCCGCTGACGGTGTACGCGCGGAGGATTTGCTGAACCGACAGTTCAGTGCCGCCGAACCCAACCGGGTCTGGGTGACCGATTTCACCTACTGCCGGACATGGGCCGGGTGGGTGTACGTGGTGTTCATCATCGACGTGTTCTCCCGTCGAATCGTGGCGTGGCACGCATCGACATCGAAGACAGTCGAGCTGGTGACGGTCCCGCTTCGGATGGCGCTGTGGCAGCGCAAGCGGGAAGGGCATCCGGTGAAAGCTGCTGAGCTGATTCACCATTCAGATGCCGGAAGTCAGTACACATCGGTTACACTGACTGAACGTCTGCGACTCGAAGACATCGCCGCGTCGATCGGAACGGTCGGGGACGCCTACGACAACGCGCTGGCCGAGTCGGTGAACGGCTTGTACAAGACCGAGTGCATCCGGACCACGATCTTCCACTCCGGTCCGTACAAGACAGTCTCCGACGTCGAGTTCGCGACCGCTGGTTGGGTCGACTGGTACAACAACAGCAGGCTGCACTCGAGTATCGGCCAGATCCCCCCGACCGAGCTCGAAACGCTTCACTACGCTGGCCTCGGCCCCGAGGACCAGCCCACATTGGAGGCGGCACAGAACCTAGGGTGATTCAACGTCCCTCCGGAGCGTTCTGCGGGACACTTCGCCCCAACGACAGCGCCACGTAAGCCGACGCAAGCCCGACGACAGGCGACGGCGCCACAGTTGTCGGCATGACAACGACAACCACTCCCCGGCCCGACGTCGGGTCGGCCCGGTCCCTCCGCACCGACCTCGCGATCGACGCTCGCGGCCTCGTCAAACACTTCGGTTCGACCCGCGCGGTCAACGGCGTCGACCTCGCCGTGCCGACCGGATCGGTGTACGGCGTCCTCGGCCCCAACGGTGCGGGAAAGACGACCACCGTCAGCATGCTGGCGACCCTGCTGCGGCCGGACGCCGGAGAGGCGCGCGTGTTCGGCTACGACGTCGTCGACGACGCGGTCGCCGTGCGCTCGCTCGTCGGCGTCACCGGTCAATACGCCTCCGTCGACGAGGACCTCACCGCCACCCAGAACCTGGTGCTCTTCGCCCGCCTGCTCGGCTTCTCACGGACCGCGGCCCGCTCGCGCGCAGACGAGTTGCTGGAAGCATTCGCCCTCACCGACGCCGCGGCTCGACCGCTGAAGAACTTCTCCGGCGGTATGCGACGGCGCCTCGACCTCGCGGCCAGCCTGATCGACACCCCGCCGCTGCTGTTCCTCGACGAACCGACGACCGGCCTCGACCCGCGAACCCGCGCCCAGATGTGGGACACGATCCGCCGGCTCGTCGCCGGCGGATCGACAGTCCTGCTCACCACCCAGTACCTCGACGAGGCCGATCAGCTGGCCGACCGGATCGCCGTCATCGATCACGGCCGCGTCATCGCCGATGGCACGGCTGACGAACTCAAGCACTCGATCGGCGCCAGCACACTCCAGCTCGTCGCGGCCGACCGTGCCGACGCACCCCGCGTGTGCGAGATCGCCGAGTCGATCCTCGGGCAGAAGGCCACGTTGAGTCCGGAGGCCGCGCGGACGACCGTGCCGCTGAGTTCGGCCGAGCTTGTGCCCGACGTCCTGATCGCACTGCGCGAGAACGGGATCGGCGTCGAAGAGATCACCGTGCAGAAGCCGAGCCTCGACGAGGTGTTCCTCACCATCACCGGTAGGCCCGCGGAATCCGACGCCGACACCGGCGCACCCGGGCACCGGCCATCCGACACAGATTCTTCCGACACCACCCAGGAGGCCCGTTCATGACCACGACCCTCGACAATCCCCCGTCGACCTCGATCACAACCCGCGCCGCACGCGCGCAGGTCAAGACCTCCATCAGCCTTGCCGAGTCGTTCCGGCAGTCCTTCAGCATGGCCTACCGCGGTGTGCTCAAGATCCGGCACAACCCCGAACAGCTCTTCGACGTCACCTTCCAGCCGATCATCTTCACGCTGATGTTCACCTACATCTTCGGCGGCGCGATCAGCGGCAACGTGGAAGCCTATCTCCCGGTGATCATTCCGGGCATCCTCGTGCAGACCGTGATCATGACCTCCATCGTCACCGGCACCCAGTTGCGGGAGGACATGGACAAGGGCGTCTTCGACCGGTTCCGTTCGCTACCGATCGCCCGGATCAGCCCACTCGCCGGCGCCCTGCTCGCCGACGTCATCCGCTACTCCATCGCCACCGTACTGACCGTCGTGATGGGCGTGCTGATGGGCTGGCGCCCCGATGTTCTCGGTGTCATCGCCTCGGCCGCACTCATCATCGTGTGCAGCTTCGCGGTCTCGTGGATCTTCGCACTCATGGGCTGCCTCATGAGCAAAGCATCAGCCGTGCAGGGCATCTCGATGATGATCATGTTCCCCCTGACCTTCATGTCGAATGCCTTCGTCCCGGTCGACAGCATGCCCGGTTGGCTGCAGGGCTTCGTGAACGTCAACCCGGTCAGCCATCTGGTCACGGCGGTCCGCGAACTGACGAACTCCGGTCACGCCGGAATCCACGTCGTGTGGGCCCTGATCGGCGCCGCGGTGATCACCGCGGTGTTCGCACCACTCGCCGTGCGGGCCTATATGCGAAACGCCTGATCGTGCAGTAGTCGCTGCAGCTCCTCGACGGCCACGTGGCGCGGCACCGCAGGGTGTCGCGCCACCCCGTCCTTTCCGGCCTGCTCCTGTGTCCAGTGCCATGCCCAGTCCAGCGACGGGCAGTCTCGTCGTCCGGGCAGACTCACCGCCAACTCGACGAGGCGTCGGCCGACGGAATCCGTGGGGCGGCCGGCGTTCCACAGCACGGTGAAGGCCGATGCCACCGTGCCCGCCTGCGGCAGGTCCTGCCACCCCGGACCGAACGTCATGTCGTCGAGTCCCTTCACCATTTCCGGAACCAGCTCCCACGCGGCGTCGACATCTCCGCTGCGGACGAGGCCCGCGACGGCGGCGGACACCACCATGAGCACCGCGGGGTCGGCGACGCCGAAGGGGTGTTCCCGCAGCATGACCCGTGCGGCGCGCAGAAAACCCGCGGCCACCTCCGGATTCGACGCGCCGTCTGCGAAGGCGAGTTCGGCAACACCCAGCAGAGCGGGCCCGATCACCTCCGGATTGCCCTGTGGGTCCTCGGCCTCGAGGTCCCAGTCGTCGGTGATCACGTGGAGTTCGCGACGCGCGTCGTCCGGGAAGTCGCCGGCGAGCAAGGTGAGGACCAGCATGGTCCTGATCTGGCGGACGTCTTCGACGGCGCCCAGTGGTGCCAGCAAGTCGATTCCGGCTCGATAGGTCGCCGCGGCTTCGGAATACCTGCCCTGCTGTCCGTACAGACCGCCCGTGCTCGACTGCCGCATGCCCTGGAACCACGAGGCGTAGCGGCTGCCCGCGAGCCATCGGCCGGAAGCCGTCGAGTCCCGGAGTGCCGGACCGACCAGCCCGCGATTCTCTCGGAGATGTGACCGTAGCGTCAGGGCCAGTGCCCGGACCTCGTCGTCGACCGCGGTCTCGGCCGCCTCGCAGATGATCCGGTACGCGCCCGTCGACGTCGAGGCCAGCGCCACGGCCGACAGGAACTCGCTCGCCCGGTGGAATGTGAGGTGGGCACGATGGAGCGAGCGCAAGAGGAACCGGGCGGTGGCCTGCACTCGGAGTTCGCCCGTCATCATGCCGTGCACCGCACCGACGATGGCGGTCACCTGCCAGTTCTCGCGCAGGGCGTCGTCGGGTGCCGCGGGTGGGCGCGGTAACGCCATCAGGACCCGCGCGCCCCACGCGCGCGTCTCCCCGTGCAGACCACGAACCGTCCAGTGATACGCCAGTGCCGGGTACAGCGTCGTGAGTACCGCGACGATGTCGTCGGTGGGCGCCACGACCGCGGACTCGCAGGCCGACCGGAGAATCCAGGTCAGGTTGTCGGCCTCCCGGGCCAAACCGCCGGCACCGGCGGGGTGGTCGCCGTTCTCGGCCAGGTCGCGCATACGGGAAACGAATTCGATGGCCCAGCCACGCATTTGCGACTCGACCCGGGCCGCCAGGTCGGCGGCCATCCGGGTCTCGCCGAACTCACGAACCATCTCCAGCATGCGGAAACGGACCGAACCGTCGGTCTCCACGACCGACAGCAGCGACTGGTTGGTCAGACTCTCGAGGGTGTCGTCGAGAACCGTCCCGGAGGCCCCGGTCACCGCCCGGGCAGCCGATCGGCTGAACCCACCGGGAAAGCGGCACAGCTGCACCAGCGCTGCCCGGCCGGCGTCGTCGAGCAGTTCCCAGCTCCACTCGATCACCGCGTAGAGGGTGCGATGGCGATCCGGCGTCGTGCGGTCGGCGGACCGCAGGAGCGCGAACTTCTCCCCCAGGCGGTCGGCGATCTCCTCGACCGTCATCGTCCGGATCCGGGCCGCCGCCAGCTCGATGGCCAGCGGCAGTCCGTCGAGGTGGCGGCACAGCTCGACGACGCGCCCCGCGGGCAGCTCCGCGTCGGGACGCACAGCCCGAGCGCGGGTCCGGAACAATTGCACCGCAGATGAATTCACGTCCACCGCCGCAAGTACGGGTAGCTGATGCACCTGCTCGCCGACGATGGCCAGCGGCGTTCGGCTGGTGGACAGGACGCGGACGCCGGGCACGGCCGCGGTGAGTTCGGCGACGATCCGGGCGCACGCGCCGATGATCTGCTCGCAGTTGTCGAGGATCACCACCGACGCCCGCTCGCGCAGCGCGTCCTCGAGACGTGCGGTCAGGTCTCCGGGGGTCATGCGGGGACGGCCGGTTGCGGAGAGATCGGATTCGCCGACCCCGAGCGTCGCGGCGATCGCCGGGATCACGTCCTCGCCGGACCGCACCGAGGCGAGCGACACGAAGTAGACCGGGGCGCCCGCCGCATGCAGCCGATGGCCGATCTCGGTCGCGATCCGCGTCTTGCCGACGCCGCCGGGACCGAGCACGGTCACCACGCGCCCGGTGTCGAGCATGCTCGCCACGGCGTCGAGGTCGGCACCGCGTCCGATGAGTTCGGTGGTGGGCGAGCGCAATCCGACGGCACGCACCGGCCGTGGCGCGCTGATCTCAGGTGGTGATGTCGCGGTGAGGATCTCGGCGTGGACCCGCGCCATCTCGGTACCCGGGTCCGTCCCCAGCTCGGTCGACAACCGCCGTCGGAGCCGGTCGAACACCACGAGCGCGTCGGCGGCGCGGCCTTCCCCGGCGAGCGCCCGCATCAGGGCGGTGTGTGCCGGCTCGTCGAACGGGTCTCGCGCGCAGCGTTGTTCGGCGATGGATCGCGCGGTCGCGAAGTCACCCTCGGCGAGCGAGGCCGTCAGCTGCGCACCGTCGAGCGCGTCCTGGGTACGTCGAATGCGTGCGGACAGTGTCACCGTCACCGGGGACCCGTCCCCGAGATCGTCTCCGGGCACGCCGCGCCACCACTGCCGGGCCCGGTCGTGGGCATCCCGGCCGCCTTCGGCGAGCAGCGTGTCGACCACGTCGAGGTCGGTGCGGCTGTTGCGCAGTCGATAACCGTTCTCGGTGCCCTCCAGAACCCCCTCGGGCAGGAGCTTGCGCAGCCGGGACACCTGGGTGTGCAACGCACTGTGCGGCGAACGCGGCGGATCGTCAGCCCAGACGTGGTCGATGAGGCGGTCCGCCGAGATCACGCGCCCGTCGGCGAGGGCGAGCGACACGAGCAGGCGTCGGGCCCGCAGCCCCGGCACCGCGACGAGCCGATCGGGGCTCTCGGCGCCCACCGGGCACGCGCCGACCGCGATCGGGCCCAGCACACCGATCAGGGCGGGTCCGTCGGCAGCCACCCAGACAGGTTAGCGCCGACGTTCGCCCTCAGTCCCGCAGGAACCCCGCGTCGGCGAGGGCCCGCCGGACGTCGTGCTGGTGGTCGTGTCCGCGGGTCTCGACACTGACGGTCACCTGCACCTCGCCGAGATACAAATCGTCGGCGACGCGGGAATGGACGACGTCGAGCACACTCGCGCCGAGGTCGCGGAGCAGTTCCAGCAGTGCGACCAGTCCACCGGGCCGGTCGGAGACGGTCGCGGTCACGGTCAGGAATCGTCCGGCGGCGGTCAGGCCGTGGGTCGTCACATGGCGCAGCAGCAGCGGGTCGATGTTGCCGCCGGACAACACGACGCACACGGTCCCGGACAGCGCGAGCCGACCGCTCACCGCCGCCGCCACCGCCGCGGCCCCGGCAGGCTCGACCACCAGCTTCGCCCGCTCCAGCATGAGCAGCAGCGCGGTGCTCAACTCTTCCTCGCTGACCGTGACGATCCGGTCGACGAACTCGGAGACGTGCGCGAACGGGACCTTCCCGGGTGTCGCGACGGCGATGCCGTCGGCCATGGTGTTCATCGCCGCGACCGGCGTCGGTCGCTCCTCGGCGAGTGATGTCGGCCAGGCCGCGGCCTGCGCCGCCTGCACGCCGATCACCTCGACCTCCGGTCGTCGCAGACGCGCCGCCGCGGCGACGCCGGCGAGCAGCCCACCGCCGCCGAGTGGCACGAGAATCGTTGACACGTCCGGGATCTGCTCCAGGATCTCGACGCCGACCGTCGACTGTCCGGCAACGATGTCGAGATGATCGAACGGGTGGATCAGAGCCGCGCCCGTCGTACCGGCATGACGCTGCGCCTCGACGAGCGCCTCGTCGACGGTCGATCCGGCGAGCACCACCTCTGCGCCATAGGCTTTCGTCGCGGCGATCTTCGGCAGCGCGGCTCCGACCGGCATGTAGACCCGTGAGGCGATCCCCAGTTCCGATGCCGCCCAGGCGACTCCCTGCGCATGATTGCCCGCACTGGCCGCGACGACCCCACGGGCACGTTCCCCCGCCGACAACCGCGAGATACGCAGGTACGCGCCGCGTGGCTTGAAAGATCCGGTGCGTTGCAGGTTCTCGCACTTGAGCCACACCTGCGCACCGCTCCGCTCGGACACCACCCGCGACGCGATCGTCGGGGTCCGCCGGATCACGGACGCAAGCTCGTCGGTCGCGCGGTCGACGTCGTCGGCAGTCAGCAGCATGCGACCAGTATCGGCCATCTCCGCCCTGCAGGAGCCACCCGAGGAGACGTCATCGCGCCGCCGAGCTCCCGCGGTCGTCCGATGACGTCGACTCCCTGATCTCTCGGAGTTCGCGCATCGCCCGGTCGAGCACGACTTCGGTGTCGGCGTGGACCGTGTTGTCGGCGTGCACCAGGTCCCCGAAAGCACGGTCCGCGGCACCTCTGCGTGTGTCGAAGGCCGCGGCGGGGTCGAGATCGGCACACTCGACGAGCAGGTCGGCCACGTCGATCCGGCCCCGGACGCGCAGCAGTGCGGCGGCGTCGCGCGCCGTGGTCCACAGCTGCGTCGGCTGACCGCTGTCGCGCCATGCCCCGAGCAGGACGACGTAGGCCTCCGCGGCACGCGCTACATCGCCGACGCGGACGAGACACGCCGCCGCGCCGACACGAGCGACCCCGACGATGAACGTCGCCCCGACGCCGGCGGCCCGTTCGTGGGCGCGTTCGTAGAGGGCGAGCGCGCTGGACGGGTCGTGCGCGGACAGCAGCTCGCCGTGGACGTAGTCGAGGAAGGCGTGCTGCGACGGCCCCGCCGACGGGTCCAGCGTCGACCGGGCCTCGGCCAACAGCCGGGCAGCCCCGCTCGAGTCACCGGAGTACGACGCGGCGAGCGCCGCAGACGCGAGGAACGCCGACCCCAGGGACGGGTGTGTGCCGCAGCGGGTCCATTCCCGTACCGCCACCGCGAAGTCGCCACGGAAGTGCGCGACCGCCGCCCTGGCCGCCCGCGCGCCGACCAACGCGGGCGCATCCGGATCCGGTGGTGCCCCGGAGGCATCGGGACGTAGGGCGGAGGTCGCGAAGTCGACGGCGAGGTCGAACTCGCCGACGAGCCGCGCGGCCTCGGCCGCCGCGGACAGCATCTCGGCGCGATCGGGATGACCATCGAGCCACGCCGAACGCGCCGATTCGACGGCCCACGTCCACAATTCGTTGAGGTTGCGCCATGTGCTGATCAGCGACAGCGATGTCGTGATCGCCACGAGTACGTCGACGCGTCCGCGCGCCAGTGCCAGGTCCCGCGCCGACCGCAGGTTGTCCATCTCGGCATGGAGACGCTCATTCGCCTCGAACTCCGCGACGCCGAGCCACTCGTCGCCGATGTCCCGCACCGTTGCGACACATTCGTCGAGGAACCGGTCCTCGGCCGCGGCGAGCACGCCCGCACGGTCGAGGTGATCAAGCAGATGGGTGCGGATGAGATGCACGAGACGGTATCTGCCGCCCGACGCGTCGGCGACGAGCAACGAGCTGTCGATCAGACGGTGCAGGGTCTCCACCGGGTCGAGCCCGCCGTCACCTCGCGTGCCGATGCCCGCTGCGCCGACGACCTCCGCTTCGACGCTCAGTGCGACGGATTCGAACGTGCGCAGCGACACACCGCCGGGAAACGGTGCGAGGGCGGCGAGTACGGCTTGATCGACCACGCTCAGCCGTCGGAATGACATGTCGATGCTGCTGCGGAGCGTCAGCCGCCGCTGGTCGTCGGCTCCGGTTCCCGTCGCGAGATCGAGTGCACCATCGAGCATTCGGGCCACGGCCGATCGGCATCACGGCGGCCTGACGCGCCGCCAGCTCGATGCCGAGCGGGAGCCCGTCGACACGGCGCACGACGTCGACGAGGTCCGTGAGCTCACGACTCGACACCGCGAAGGTCGGATTGCGTCGCAGCGCGTGCTCGACGAACGCGCGCACTGCAGGCTGCCGAACGACCGCGTCGACGTCGTCGACGCGGGTGGGAAAGGTCAGGGGCTGCAGACGCAGGACGTACTCGGCGGAGAGTGAGAGCACGACTCGGGAGGTGGCCAGGATCCGCACTGCAGGAGCCAGTTCGACGATCGCCGCGACCAATTCGCGGCAGGACGACAACACATGTTCGCAGTTGTCGAGGACGAGCAGGAGCGACCCGTCGACGGCGCGCGCGATCGCGTCCACGGAAGCACCCACCCCGACCTCGAGACCCAGGGTGGACACCACCGACGGGAGGACGCGGTCGGCTCGCGCGACCGCGGCGAGGTTGACGACGGCAACGCCGTACCCGGGGAACACCGCGGGGTCGGCGGCGACGTCGAGCGCGAGACTGGTCTTGCCGACGCCGCCCGTACCGGTCAGGGTCACGACCCGATGCGCCGACAACAGCCGGATGATCTCGGCGCGTTCTCGCTCCCTCCCCACCAGAGGCCCGGCCGGCGCAGCAGGTCGACGCCGCGACGTCACGCCGGGCCCCGGATTCGTCTCGGCCTGCCCGTATTCGGAGCCCGCCGCCACCCGCTGCTCGAGCGACGCGAGGGCCGGGCTCGGATCGAGACCCGTCCGCTCGCGCAACCGGTCGCGGAACTCCATCGCGACCGCCATCGCGTCGCCGACACGCCCGTCGGCGGCGAGTGCGCGGATGAGCAGTCGTGCCGAACTCTCGCGGAGCGGCGCGGACGCGACACCGGCCCTCGCTGTCGCGGTCGCGCTCGGGTCGCGGCACTCCACCAGCGCTTCGACGTGGGTGTCGGCGAGCCGATTGTGGAGGTCCTCCAACGCAACGCGTTCGGTGTCCAGGTCCGGGATGCCGGCGAACTCGCCGAGCGGCTCGCCGCGCCAGAGTTCGCGGGCCCGGACGGTCAGACGGAGACGCTCGGCGGGATCGGGCGTGTCGGCGGCGGATGCGAGCAGGTCGCGCACGATCGTCACATCGACGACGGACACCCGGAGCCGGTAGCCGTCGGGGCGTCGTTCCAACAGATCGGCGTGTCGGCCGAGATGGCGTCGCAGCCGGGACACCAGATTGTGCAGTGCGGCAATCGGTTCCCGCGGCAGATCGTCGCCCCACAGCGCGTCGACGAGCCGCCCGATACCCATGCCGTGCCGGCCGGCGACGGTCAACAGCGCGAGCAGGGCGCGTCGTCGTTCCCCGGGGACCGCGACCTCGGCACCGTCGACCCGCAACCTCAGTGCACCCAGCAGGCCGACCTCGACCGCGGGCGACACGTGCCCGTCTTCGGTTTCGCGCACCACCATCCCGATCGTCGCTCTCTGTTCTCCGACGGCCTATGCAGGATGAGCGTAGGTCTCCACCGACACCCATGTTCGATATCGCTCGAGGCCGATCGCCGCGGCCAGGTCCGCGGTCTGCGAGCGCTGAGCCAGCAGGGCTCGCACCTTACGGTCCAGTTCGGCCCCGTCGAGATCGATTCGCAACGCGACCATCTCCTTCGGACACTGGCGCGGCCCGCCCAGCGCCCACATGTCGAACTCACGGGCGAGGTCGAACTCGATCCCCCGCCCGGTGCCCACCGGGTGAAGGATTCGCGGGCAGGTCGACGAACGGTCGACGGCGAGGCGGACCCACCGGTTGACGGTGCGGTGGTCGGGGTGCCCGGTCACGCCGTCGGGACCGAAGGTCAGGACGGTGTCGGGTGACACGTCGTCGAGGAGGGCGGTGATGCGTCCGACCGGGCCGCTCTCGTCGATCGCCGCCAGTGAACCGTCGGGTAGGTCCAACCAGTGGTGCTCCTGGATGCCGAGCTCGATAAAAGCCTTCTCAAGCTCGCCGGTCCGGACCAGGGCGAGCTCCGAACGCTCTGCGGCGGTGGCATTCTCGTCGGCCGCTTCGCCGCGGGTCGCGGTCACGCACACCACGCGCCCACCCGCGTCGCGGACGGCGGCCATCACGCCGCCGGCGAGGTAGGTCTCGTCATCGGGGTGAGCCCAGATGGACATCACGGTGCCCAGGTCGCTGATCTGTGTTGTTCTCATGCGTCGACGGTCTCCGAGCCCGCTGTCACGGGGCTGTCACCATCGGCTCACCGCCCAGCGGGTCACGGTCCGGTCATGACAGCGCCGCGACAGGACGCCGGCGCACGCTCGGTGCACACGCCGCCCGGCGTGGTTACGACATCGCACACGAGAGGTTCATCCCATGACCACCACACACGCCGCCGGTTCCGGCACCGCGACCGACTTCGCTCGGGTCGAGGCCTTCGCCGGCCAGGTGAGCGCCGATCTCACCCATGCCTATCACTCGATCAGCACCTACCTCGGCGACCGCCTGGGACTGTGGCGGGCTCTGGCGCAACTCGGTTCGGCGACGAGCGCCGAGCTCGCCGAACGCTCGGGACTCGCCGAACGGTATGTGCACGAATGGTTGTGCGTGCAGGCCGCGGCCGGATACGTCCTGCTCCACGACGCCGGCGATGACGCCGCGAATGGCCCAGAGGTGTTCGTGTTCCCCGCCGAGCACGCGATGGTGCTCGCCGAGGACAACAGTCCGGCGGCGATCGTGGCCGGCTTCGAGGTCGCTGCCGCGGTGTGGTCCTCGGTCGACCAGCTCGCGCATGCGTACGCGACCGGCGACGGCGTGCCCTGGCACGCCCACGATTCCCGGCTGTTCTCCGGCGTCGAACGGTTCTACGGCACGATCTACCGCGCGTCGTTGCTCAGCGAGTGGGTTCCGGCGATCGACGGCCTCGGACAGCGCCTCACCGACGGCATCCGCGTTCTCGACGTCGGGTGCGGGTACGGGGTCCCCACGATCCTGCTCGCCGAGGCCTTCCCGAACTCCACGTTCGTCGGCGTAGACAGCCACGAGGAGTCCGTCCGGCGCGCCACCGCAGCCGCCCATGCGGCCGGGGTCGACGACCGGGTCCGCTTCGAGGTGGCCACGGCCCAGTCGTACGCCGGCGACCACGACGCGATCATGATCTTCGACGCCCTGCACGACTTCGGCGATCCGGTGGGTGCGCTCGCACACGCACGGTCGTCACTGCGTCCCGGCGGTCAGGTGATCGCCGTCGAACCGCTGGCGCACGACACACTGGCCGAGAATCTGACCAATCCCGTTGCACTGCTGTTCTATTCGGGTAGCTCATACCTCTGCGTACCGCACAGCATCGCCGACGGCACGACCTCGCTGGGCGCCCAGGCCGGCCCCACTCGACTGCTCGACACCTTCCGGGCGGCCGGTCTGACCTCGGCGCGTGTCGCGGCGACCACTGCGTCGAACCTGCTCCTCGAGGCGCGGGTCTGACGCCCACCCGACTCCTCAGCGCAGCGCGTTCTCCAGGTCCCCGAGGAGGTCGTCGATGTCCTCGATACCGACCGAGAGCCGGACGAGGTTGGCGGGGACCTCGAGGAGCGATCCGGCCGTCGAGGCGTGCGTCATCGCACCGGGGTGTTCGATCAGCGACTCGATGCCGCCGAGCGATTCGGCGAGCGTGAACACCTCGGTGCGGGCGCAGAACTCCTTGGCGGCGTCGAGCCCGCCCTTGACCAGCACCGACACCATGCCGCCGTAGCGCTTCATCTGTTTGCCCGCGACCTCGTGGCCCGGATGGTTCTCCAAGCCCGGGTACAGGACGGCGTCGATCTTGTCGTGGCCGCTCAGATAGTCGACGACCTTCTCCGCGTTGTCGCAGTGCCGGTCCATCCGGACGCCGAGGGTCTTGATGCCGCGCAGGGTGAGGAACCCGTCGAACGGTCCGGGGACCGCCCCGGCGCCGTTCTGCAGGAACGCGAACGCCTCGTCGAGCTCCTCGCTGTCGGTGACCAGTGCGCCGCCGACGACATCCGAGTGCCCGCCCAGGTATTTGGTCGTGGAGTGGAGCACCACGTCGGCGCCCAGGACGAGCGGCTGCTGCAGGTACGGCGAGGCGAAGGTGTTGTCGACCACGAGCTTCGCGCCGGCCTCGTGCGCGACGGCGGCGAGGGTCTCGATGTCGCCGACGTTGAGCAGCGGGTTGGTCGGCGTCTCGGTCCAGACCAGCTTGGTCTCCGGCCGGATGGCGTCGCGCACCGCGGCGACGTCGGACACCGGGGCCACCGAGTAGGTGATGCCCCACTGGCTGAACACCTTGTCGATGAGCCGGAAGGTGCCGCCGTAGGCGTCGTTGGGGATCACCAGATGATCGCCCGGCCGCAGCGTCGAACGCAGAACGCAGTCGGTGGCGGCCATACCGGAAGCGAAAGCCCGTCCGTAGGTGCCGCTCTCGAGCGCAGCGAGATTGGCTTCGAGGGCGCGTCGGGTCGGGTTGCCGGTGCGCGCGTACTCGAAGCCGTCGCGCAGTCCGCCGACGCCGTCCTGGGCGAAGGTCGAACTGGCGTAGATCGGGACGTTCACCGCCCCGGTCTGCGGATCCGGATCGTAGCCGGCGTGGATGGCGCGGGTCGAGAAGCCTTGCCAGCGAACCGAATCCGCGGCACTGCGTCGTTCACTCACGGTGATGCTCCTATCCGACGATCGGGTGGCTCGACACGAAGGCGAGCAGGTCGTGGCGCGTGATCACGCCGATGGGCTTGCCGTCCTCGACGACCATCAGCGCGTCGCAGTCGCCGAGCGCCTTGGTGGCCGCCGACACCGGTTCGCCGGAACCGATGAGCGGGAACGGCTCTCCCATGTGCGCCGACACCGGGTCGGCGAGGCTGGCACGACCTTCGAAGACCGCGCTGAGCAGGTCGCGCTCGGTGACCGCACCCGCGACCTCGCCGGCCATCACCGGTGGCTCGGCGCCGACGACCGGCATCTGCGAGACGCCGTACTCGCGCAGGATCTCGATCGCGTCGCGCAGGGTCTCCTGCGGGTGGGTGTGCACGAGGTCGGGCAGGGCGCCGGTCTTGCCGCGCAACACATCTCCGACGAGGGATTCCTTGGTGGTGGCGTCCAGCGGCGTCCGCAGGAAGCCGTAGCTGCTCATCCACTGGTCGTTGAAGATCTTGGCCATGTAGCCGCGGCCACCGTCGGGCAGCAGTACGACGACGACGGCGTCGGGTCCCTCGCGTTCGGCGACCTGCAGGGCCGCGACCACCGCCATCCCGCACGAGCCGCCGACGAGCAGCCCTTCCTCGCGGGCGAGACGCCGGGTCATGTCGAACGAGTCGGCGTCGGAGACCGCGATGATCTCGTCGGGGATGTCCGGGTCGTAGGCCGACGGCCAGAAGTCCTCCCCGACACCCTCGACGAGGTAGGGGCGCCCGGTCCCGCCGGAGTACACCGACCCCTCAGGGTCGACGCCGACGATCTTCACCGAGCCGCCGGACACCTCCTTGAGGTACCGGCCGGTGCCGGTGATGGTGCCGCCGGTGCCGACGCCGGCCACGAAGTGCGTCACCTTGCCGTCGGTGTCGGCCCAGATCTCGGGACCGGTGGTCTCGTAGTGACTCTGCGGACCGGCCGGGTTCGCGTACTGGTTGGGCTTCCACGCACCGTCGATCTCGGTGACCAGGCGGTCGGAGACGCTGTAGTAGCTGTCCGGGTGGGACGGCTCCACCGCGGTCGGGCAGACGACGACCTCGGCACCGTAGGCGCGCAGGACGTTGCGCTTGTCCTCACCGACCTTGTCCGGGCACACGAACACGCACTTGTAGCCGCGCTGCTGGGCGACGAGCGCCAGGCCGACGCCGGTGTTTCCCGACGTCGGTTCCACGATGGTCCCGCCCGGCTTCAGCTCACCCGAGGCCTCCGCCGCGTCGATCATCCGCACGGCGATGCGGTCCTTGCTGCTGCCACCGGGATTGAGGTACTCGACCTTGGCGGCGACCAGGCCCGATCCGGGTGAGGTCACCGAGTTCAGCTTGACCAGCGGGGTGTTGCCCACCAGGTCGACGACGTGATTGGCGATGCGCATGTGTCCATGGTCCCAGAGCCACCGCGAACAGCGACACCCGGCCGCTGCCCCAGTCAGCAGATCCCGCTGAACGCCTAAACTGGCACTCGTGTCCGGTTCGAGTCGTCGAGGAATCGTCCCCGCCAGGATCGTGCGCGACGTCGGCGCGACAGCGGTTGCGACCGCGGGCGCGGCCGGCGCCGGCTGGGCCGCCTACAACCTGTTGAACAGTCAGGCCGCCGAGGCCCGCGTGGTGATCCCGCACCGTACCGACAACGCCCCGGACGGCGACGGCGTGTACCGCCCCGACGGCACCAGCGCACGTTTCACCCGGGACACCGTGTACGACCTGTATCTCGTGGTGTTCGGGGACTCGACCGCGGCCGGACTGGGTGCCGAGACCGCGGACGAGACGCCAGGAGTCCAGATCGCCCGCCGCGTGGCCGCGGAGACCGATCGGGTGGTCCGCTACGCCAACAAGGCCATCGTCGGCGCGACGTCGAAGGGGCTCGCGGCCCAGATCGAGGCGATGTTCGTCCATCACGAGCGACCCGACGTGGCCGTCATCCTCGTCGGCGCCAACGACGTCACCGCCCGCAACAGTCCGCTCCCGTCGGCGCGCCGGCTCGGAGATGCCGTCCACGCACTCGTCGACGAAGGCGCGAAGGTCGTCGTCGGCACCTGCCCGGATTTCGGCGTGGTGACCGCGATCCCCCAGCCCCTGCGAATGGTGTTGCGACGCTGGGGACTCACGCTGGCGGCGGCGCAGCGATCGGCGGTCCGGGCCGCCGGGGGGCGGCCGGTCCCATTGGCCGACCTGCTGACCGAGGAGTTCCTCGCGCGCCCCGAGCACATGCTGTCGCCCGATCGATTCCACCCGTCGGCCGCGGGGTATGAGCTCGCCGCCGACATCCTGGTGCCCGAGGTGCTCGCCTCGATCGGCGAGTGGGGTCCGACGCCGCTGCCCGAACCGCCGAAGGTGTCCGAGGCCGTCGAAGAAACACGGTTCGTCACACGTCTCAGGAGACGCCTGACACGTCGGTGACCAGCCACGACCCGGGCTGACCGGCCTCGCGACCAAGCAGATGCTTGGTGCGGTAGTTTCGAGGTATGCCTGAAGCCGTCATCGTCGCCCACGCCCGTTCCCCGATCGGCCGCGCCGCCAAGGGATCCCTCAAAGACATCCGACCCGACGAACTGTCCCGTCAGATGGTCGAAGCCGCGCTCGCCAAGGTGCCGGAGCTCGACCCGGCGCTGATCGAGGACATCCACTGGGGCATCGGCCAGCCCGGCGGACAGGGCGGTTACAACATCGCCCGGGTCATCGCGGTCGAGCTGGGTCATGACCACATCCCGGGCGTCACGGTGAACCGCTACTGCTCGTCGTCGTTGCAGACCACCCGGATGGCGCTGCATGCCATCAAGGCCGGCGAGGCCGACGTCCTCATCTCCGGTGGCGTCGAGAGCGTGTCGAGCTTCGGCATCTCCGGCGGCGCCGACGGCGCACCGAATTCAAAGAACCCGCTGTTCGACGACGCGATGGCCCGCACGGAGAAGGCGGCCGCCGGTGACGCGGGCATCTGGCACGATCCGCGCAAGGACGGGGTCATCCCGGACGTGTACATCGCGATGGGCCAGACCGCCGAGAACGTCGCCTCGTTCACCGGCATCTCGCGCGAGGACCAGGACAAGTGGGGCGTCCTGAGCCAGAACCGCGCCGAGGAAGCCATCAAGTCCGGTTTCTTCGAGCGGGAGATCGACCCGGTCACCCTGCCCGACGGCACGCTCGTCACCGCCGACGACGGCCCCCGCGCGGGCACGACCTACGAGAAGATCTCGCAGCTCAAGCCGGTCTTCCGCCCGGACGGCACGATCACCGCGGGTAACGCATGCCCGCTCAACGACGGCGCCGCGGCGCTGGTCATCATGAGCGACACCAAGGCGAAGGAACTGGGCCTCACCCCGCTGGCGCGCGTTGTCGCCACCGCGGCCACCGGCCTGTCGCCGGAGATCATGGGGCTCGGTCCGATCGAGGCGATCCGAAAGGTGCTGCGGGTCTCGGGGATGTCGCTGTCGGACATCGACCTCGTCGAGATCAACGAGGCCTTCGCCGTGCAGGTCCTCGGTTCGGCCCGTGATCTCGGCATCGACCACGACAAGCTCAACGTGTCCGGCGGCGCCATCGCCCTGGGTCACCCGTTCGGGATGACCGGCGCCCGCATCACCACCACCCTGCTCAACAACCTGCAGACCCGCGACAAGACCTTCGGCATCGAGTCGATGTGCGTGGGTGGCGGTCAGGGCATGGCCATGGTCCTCGAGCGCCTCAGCTGATCAGTGCTGGAGCGCCTCAGCTGAGCGAGGCCGTCTCCGTCTCGTCGACATCCCTCGCCGCGTTCGGTCCCAGGACCGCGACGCTGCGGGGGGTCGTTCGCCGGTACACGAACCAGGCGATGACGACGGCACCGACGATGTAGATCTCGGCGGGGATCGCCCAGACGTTGTTCGTCGCGGTGTTGTCGTGGATGTAGTACTGCGAGATGTGACCGGCGAGGTCTCCCCCGTAGCTGATCGCCAGTGCCCACACGGCGGCGTCGAGCCATCCGCCACGATTGCGCACCCGGTAGCAGAGCACGCCGAGCACGCCCACGGCGATGTCGTTCCACCCCAGCTCCCACTGGAACATGGACGGGATGAAGTCCGGCCCGATGCCCTCGGCGATCTCGGGGGCGTTCGGGCCGACGTGGCCGACCCCGGCGAGGATGCCGAATGCGCCGCCGGGGACGAGTATCCAGAGCAGCACGAGTTCGGCTGCGCGGCCGACGGTGCGTCGTCGCGTCGATCGGTCCACCAGTATGTGTACGACGGCGCCGATGATCATCAGCGCCAGCTGGATCAGAAAGAACACCATGTCCGCACGGTAGAACCGCGGTGATTGGGTTGTTCCCGCAAACGCACCGGGTGGCACACTTTGTCGCCAACCGACCCTGACGCGACAGTGGCCCCGCACCTGCCGAGGTGCGGGGCCACTGTCACATGACTGACTAGTCGGAGTTGAAGTAGGTCAGCAGACGCAGGATCTCGACGTACAGCCAGACCAGGGTGACGGTCAGGCCGAGTGCCACGCCCCAGGCGGCCCGGTCGGGTGCGCCGGCGCGGATCAGGCGATCCGCGGCGTCGAAGTCCAGCAGGAAGCTGAACGCGGCGAGGGCGATGCAGACCAGCGAGAAGATGATGGCGATCGGGCCACCGTCGCGCAGGACTCCGGCCTCACCGGTGAACAGACCGATGACCAGGTTGCCGAGCATCAGGACCAGGACACCGATCATGCCAGCGAACAGCATGCGGGTGAATCGCGGCGTCACGCGGATGGCGCCGACCTTGTACACGAACAGCATGCCGAAGAACACACCGAAGGTGCCGAGGACTGCCTGTCCGATCAGCGCACCGGCCGAGGTGTCACCGGCGACCGCCCAGTTCGCGAACACGAACGAGATGGCACCGACGAAGAGGCCCTCGAACGCGGCGTAGGCCAGCACGATGGCCGGGTTGTCCTGCTTGCGACCGAAGCTCGCCACGAGGACGAGAACGAGACCGGCGATGGCGCCGACCAGCATCAGCGGCGTGGCGAGAGCCGCCTGGGCGGCCTCGGTGGCGCGGCTGCTGATCGCGAAGTACGTGGCAGCGGCGGCCAGCGTCAGCACTCCGAGCGTGATCGCGGTCTTGGTGACGACGTCGTCGATCGTGAGCTGACGAGTGGCCGGCGGTGCCGGCTGGGTGTAGGGGTCAGTGGCCTGACCGAACTGGTTGGCCGCGGCGCCGGCGCCGGCCATGCCGGCCCCGAAACCCGCGTATCCGGATTGATTGTCGCGGACCACGCCGCGCATCACCGGATTGCTGCTTTCTCGCACGAAGCGCTCCTTCATCGGTACGGATGTCTGCCGTCTCAACGTCGGGCCGTTTCTGAGAGTTCCCTGACGAGAGCTCGCAACGACCGAGTCGACGTCGACTTTACCGACTCTTGACCCTTCTGTCGTCAGACACCCGCCACCGGGTCAGTTCACCCGGTCGCGCAGCGACCTCAACCGGCGGCCCACTGCGGTCTGATCGATACCGCCGTCGGTCGCGAGCGAGGCCCGGCCCAGGCACATGGCGGTGAGCATGGCTTCCGCACGCGCGAAGTCGTCCCCCCAGGCGAGACCCGGTTTGGCGAGCATCAGCGACGCGATCCCGTGGGCGGCGGCCCAGAACTCGAGAACGATGTCGGCGATCTCGGCGTGATCGAACACCCCTTCGTCGGCCAGCTCGGTGACGGTTCCGGCGAACCGCGAGTACGCACTGGCGGCGAGTACCTCGTCGACCTTCGACGGATGCCCCGCGGAGGTGGGCTTGCCGAACGCCACCCGGTAGAGCACCGGGGTGGCGACGGCGAAGCGTACGTAGGCCATCCCCTGGTTGAGTGCGCGCCGGAAGGCGTCGTCGACGCCCTCCGACGCGGCCGCCATCTCGTCGTCGAGACGCTCGAAGTAGCGCGCGCACACGGCGTCGAGCAGGGCTTCCTTGTCGGCGAAGTGCAGGTAGATCGACGGCGGTGTGACACCGACCCGGTTGGCGACCGCACGGATCGACATCGCGGTGTCGTCACCGTTCTCCACCAGCAGCTCGCCGGCCGCCTCGATGATCTCCTCCGCGAGGTTCTCTCCGGACCCGCGCGGTGATCTCGCTCGTCTACGTGTCGTCACTGCACTCCTGCACCTGTCCCGCCGCCGTTCATCCGTCGCCATGACGTATTCGGTGTCAGACCCTCGTCGGCGCGGTGTCCGGCGCCGCTTTCTCGGGACGCCCGACCTCCGGGGCCTCCTCGGACAACCCGATCCGATCATGTAGCCGTCGCAGCGGACCCGGCGCCCACCAGTTCGCCCGCCCGGCCAGCCGCATGAAGGCGGGGACGAGGAACATGCGGATGATCGTCGCGTCCATCAGGACCGCCAGGGTGAGACCGACCCCGAACATCCGCATGAACGAGACCTCCGACGCCGCGATGGCGGCGAAGACGATGCTCATCAGCAGTGCCGCGGCCGTGATGACCCGGCCGGTCCGGGCCAAGCCCAGGGCCACGGCATGGTCGGTGGCCCCCCGCGTCCGGTCCGATCGCAACCACTCCTCGCGGATCCGTCCCAACAGGAACACCTCGTAGTCCATCGACAGGCCGAACGCCACGCAGAACAGCAGCACCGGCATGGTCGCGCTGAGGGTGCCCGTCGCGGTGGTCCCCAAACCTCCGAGGTGCCCTTCCTGGAAGAACCAGACCATCGCGCCAAACGTCGCCGACAGCGACAGGATGTTGAGGACGAGCGCCTTCAGCGGCAACACGACGCTCCCGGTGAACAGGAACAGCAGCACGAACGTCGCGATCGCGATCAGTCCGAGCACCCACGGCAGATGCGCGTAGATCGACCCGACGGTGTCGTCGGTGGCGGCGGCGAGCCCGCTGAACAGGGTCTCCGTTCCCGCCGGCGGCGGCACCGCCCGCAGCTCGTCGAGCTGGGCGATCCCCGACTCGCTCATCGGGTCGCGGTCGGTCGACACCTGCAGGACGTGTACGTCGCCCCGGGTGTCGTCCGGGCTGCCCGGTGCGGCCGGCGCACCCCGGACGAACGTCCCGGCCGACGACCCTACGGAGTTGACATCTCCGACCGTCGACAGGGCGCGGGTGTAGTCGGCCAGGGCCGCATCGTCCACCGGCCCCCGCACGACGACGGTGACCGCTGCGGACAGGTCGTCCTCGTAGTCGTCTCGGATCTCCTGCTGGATCGCGTGGGCGCTCGCCGACTCGGGGAGCACCCGGTCGTCGGGGAACCCCAGTTTCATCGACAGGAACGGCGCACCGAGTACCAGTAGGAAAACCGTGACGACCGCGGCGACCGGCAAGGCGTGGCGCAGCACCCACTGGACGAGCCGGTACCACCAGGTGTCCTCGGGTTCGACGGGCCGCGCCGGCGGCAGCCGAAGCAGGCGCCGGAGTGGCTTCCGGGCATCGAACGCGTCGATGCGATCACCGAGGAGCATGAGCACGGCCGGCGTGAGCACGAGCGCCGACACCGCGGCCACGACCACGACGCCGAGACCCGCGAAGGCGAAGCTGCGCAGGAAGTACTGCGGGAACAGCACGAGCGCGCTGAGCGACAGGGCGACGGTCACCGCGGAGAAGGCGACCGTCCGCCCGGCCGTGGCCAGGGTCCGGACGATCGCGTCGGGCCGGCTCAGACCGTGTCCGACCTCTTCCCGGTAGCGCGTCAGGATCAGCAGCGTGTAGTCGATCGCGAGCGCGAGACCCAGTGCGGTGGTGAGGTTGAGCGCGAAGACCGAGACGTCGGTGACCGATCCGATCGCCCGGAGCAGCGCGAAGGTGAGGATGATCGAGACGATGCCGATGCCGACCGGGACGGCCGCGGCGAGCAATCCGCCGAAGATGAAGATCAACACGATGAACGTGATCGGGATCGCGATGGCCTCGGCGACGAGGAGATCGGACGCGGTCTGATCGTTGACCTGTGCGAAGACCATTCCTTGACCGCCGACCTGCACGGTGATCCCGTCGCGGTCACCGGCCAGGGCCGCGGCGATCTCCTCGGCGTGCCCCGGCGCCGAATCCTCGCCACCGTCGAGCGAGGCGATGATCAGCGTCGACGTCCGGTCGCGACTGACGAGCGCGGAGTCGAGCGCCGGATTGGCCCACACCGACAAAATCTGGTCCTGCACGTACTGATTGCGATTCAGGTCGGCGACGATGTCCTCACCGACCGCCCGGGCCGTCGGGTCGCGGGAGACGTCGACTCCGTCGGGACCGTCCAGTTTGAGCACGACCTGGACCCCGCCGCGGTTGAACGTCTCGTCGAGCGTTCTCTCCGCCCGCGCCGACCCCGAGTTCGGATCGCTGTACCCTCCGGCCAGCAGATGTTCGGCCGCGGTGGCGCCGTACGCGCCGCACACCACCAGCAGGATGAGTGCACCCAGCAGCACTCGTTTGGGCATGGATATGACCAGCCGTGTCAATCTGACCAGCATGCGGACCCCTGTCGCGTCGGTCGACTTTACGGCGTTAAGTTATCAGCAGTAATTTAGGCGGTCAAGGACGATTCAGGGACGTGCGGCATGCCGAGTCCGCGTCGGACCGTTCGCAGTTCGCGCTCGATCACCGTCGACTCCGATCCGAGCAGTCCGGTCGCCCGCGCGATCTCGCGCAGCCTGACGGCGGGCCGTGCGACGTCGACGAGATGGTGCAACGGCGTCCGGCGCAGACCCATCCGCCGGGCGACCGGGCGCTCGACCCATCTGGTGCTGATGGCCGAGAACGACGACATGAGCAGGGGTCTGGTGATCGCATCCACCGCGGAGACCAGCAACCCCGGCACCGGAATCGGCGCGGCCCCGTGCACGACGCGCGGAAGGTCGTACCCCTCGCGAAGCAGCGCCTTGATCAGCACCTTCGACGAATCGTCGGGCTGCAGCTCGAATTCGCCTGCGATACGGAACAATTCGCTCGACGCTCGTAACTCGGCGGCAGGAGGTCGTCGTCGACCCCGATGACCCAGCCGATCCAGCGCCACAGATGCGTGATCGCCTCACATTCCGCACTGCTGTAGTGGATCCCGAAATCCCGTGCGACGACGAGAGGTAGAGCCAGGAAGCCGCACGAGATGGTCATCACGGCATACGTCTGGTTGATGGGTGCGCCCCACTCCCCTTCGTCCCAGGCCCCGGCGTCGTCCGTCGGATCGCCGCCGGGCGGGTGCCGCAGGACGTCGCGGATGTAGGCATGTAGCAGCCGAATACGAAGCGTTGCAACCCAACCGGGACGGCCCGGGAGCATCGATCCGGGCGTGGTCGCCTCGGCGACCCAGCGGGCCGTCGACTCGACTCGATCACGTGTCCCCGATCCCAGCCGGCCGGTGGCCACCAGCGGACGGACGAATCCCTGCGCCTTGAACCCGTAGATCAGCGACTGATACAGCGTCGACGACTGCAACGTGCCGAACCGCCACCAGGCGCGGGCGCCGGCCTCCGCCCAGGCCGGGTCGAACCACGGAGGTGGGGCGCTCGCGACCTGCAACAGATGCGTCATCGAGGCGGGCATCTCGAGGTGTTCGACATCGGTCTCCTCCTCGGCGGAGGTGTGCTCTTCCAAGAGCGCGACCAGTGTGGAGAAAGAGATTCCGCGTTCTCTGGCCTCGACGATCACCGTGTCGGCGAGCGGATCACCCTGCGTCAGACCCGCCTCGAGGCGCTCGACGATGGCGGGATGCCGTTCTCGGACGGCCTCCCAATTGCGTGCCCCGGTCACCGCTGCCGCGTCCATGCCCCATGATCACCCCGGCGACTGGGCCGGTCAAGGACGGCTGACTCCCAGACGTCGACTCGACTGCCAGACCTCGATCGAGGTCTGGCGGTCGAGTTGACGTCTGTCGGTGGCAACGCCGGACGAATTCGGACACGCTGCCGCGGCTGACTATGCTCACCGTGGGGACCGTCGTCGAGCGGACCCTTCGCCCCCATAGCCCAATTGGCAGAGGCAGCCGACTTAAAATCGGCACAGTGTCGGTTCGAGTCCGACTGGGGGCACCGCATCGCCGCAGGTAGATTGACTATTGCCGTTCCCTCGCGTCATCCGAACGATTACAGTGCCACCCCCGTGCTACCTAAGCTGCCGCATCAGCGCGACACGCGGGATCAGATGTCAGACGCAATGAGTTGCGTACGTGCGATGCTTACAGGCTGTCCACGACGAGGCCGCGAAGTTCGAGCATGACAGGAGTCGAAGTGTGCCACCGGAAGACGATGAAGCCAAGACCAGTTTGGAAGACTGGATACGAAAGTTAGACGGACTGATCGCCAAGTTAGACGAATTCGACGGCGACAGCCCATTTGACTTCTGCGAACACTTCATGGACGCGTGGCGGGACCTAATCTCCAGGGAAACCGCGCCACCGCCTCAGAGCGCGGCCATGGTCATTGTGCTGGAGACAATGCGGGCTCAAGCGGAGGTCTTGGCCTCCGCGGCAATGGACTACGCGAACACACCAGACGCCCGCGACCGAATGACGAGAAACGACGTCCAGAACTCAATGCGCACCGCACTACAAGAAGTCGCTCAGCGCGCTCGCAACTGGCTATCTACAAAGCTCCCGACAGAAGATGAGATTCGCGAAATAATCACCAATTCTCTGTCGGTGTTCAATAAGATACAGGAACAGGGAGAGCAACAGATAAAACAGGACGCTGACGACGACGCAGCTGCCGCCTCCGACCCGTACGGAGCAATGTTGGGATATTCCGATCCGGGTATCGATGCTGCTATCATCTTCAAAAAGCTCTGCTCATTCACTGCAGATGAAGACGCAGAGTATCGCACGGCACACGAGCGCCTCCGCCGCATGATTGACAGCGAACTTCTCCAGCACATTTCTGATGAAAATGAGAGATTCTGCGATTTGCTTATTGCAGTAATTTCCGATGTCACTAGTCGGCGAATTTCACTGTCCGATCAAGATGCTTTCGACGAGCGCCGAAGGCGAATCCGTTCAGCGCTCATATCTTTCACTAGCGCGCTCCACAGTCATAGAGATCAGTCCATCCGCGCAGTTCGCGAGCAGTTCGGCCGCAAGACCGTAGAGGAGAAACAAGCTCTCGATCTGTTTGATGATCTGCTCGTGTCATCGTTTGATTACCGATGGTTAATCAAAATGCGTGACGCCCTGCTTCATGGCGACATTAATGCTTTCAAGATTGAACTCAATGCTCGCCTAGAAGGCGAGAGCACCGCGAACGTGTTTATGGACCGTGATTACATGATCAAATCCAACAGGGCTGCACGAGAAAAATGGATCAAGATCACCGAACTCGAGGCCATCGACTACGATCCTAGCGTCTTGGACATGATCAAGGCCGCCCAACCTCAGATTGCTGAACTACAAGACCAACTGGATGCGATTCTGTATCCCGATATCGCTGACGATGTCGCGACTGTGAAAGACCTTGTCGACCGTTTCGAAGGAAAAGAGGGTCTTTACGCGTTGCAGTCCGGTCTAGGGTTCACACGGAAGGTTCCGGTTCCGCCCTACATTTTACTCGCGCCACGTGTCTTGACGTACGCGAGCAACTACGCCCATTTACCTTCACCGTCCGAATAGAGGAACGTCATCCGACGACTCGGGGGCCTCATGCGGAATCAGCTGGGAGGGATCGGGCAAATCGTTCAGTGCGCCGCCGCCTTCCTCAGGAATCCAGTCACCGTAGGCGTCGAGTGTGTGGGGTGAAGGTGCTGCGACCCATCCACCGGCTGACCACATGAAGTGCTCCCCTCCATAAGTTGCATCTCCGCGAACGTGTGGCGCAGGCTTAGCGATGCCGTTCGCCTTTCGCGGCCGCCCGCTACCGCAGGGAAAATCGTGCGGCGGACGACACCTACGCCTGGCCCGCAGTCGCCGAGTGTCGGCGCAACCCGAACTCGGACGCCAACATTTTGGCTCGGCAGAAACGCCGGGAGTGAGAGGATATGTGAATGGACCCGGTAGCAGGAGCGGCATTGGCAGGACAAGCGGCGCAGGCCTATCTGCGTCGATCCCGAGTCACAGTTAGCGTCGACGAGGACTATGACACCTTCGGTGACATGAGGGTCAAACGCTTCTTCTTCCCCGTAGGGACGCCGGACGAGTTGACCGAGCTGCGGGATCTAGGTTCTCGGACCAGCTACAGTAAGCCCTTTGATTGGATCAATGAGAACAGGGGAATCGAGCTGGGGCACACCGTGTTCGAGTTCGAAGTACAAGCTCAAAATGCGACCGTTGCCCTGACGGGCGGTAAACCCGTCTTGCGGCCCGGCTTCGGCAGTGTCGATGGCATAGCGATTCTCCCTCCGCCCGCGGGCGGGCCATTAGAGGGTAACTATCTCCTCGTGTCACTCGATGACGAAACACTTGTATGCCATCGCGGTGACGACCCAAGTGCCCCACGCGTGCCATTTCGCTTCGAAATACCACAAGGTTCGACCGAAGTCTTCCGAGTACACGCGTACACCACCAGTCGACCCACCATGTGGTTCCTGCGGCTGCGCTTCATCGTCAACGGCAAAACTGTGCGCTATGACCTGAGGCGCGACAATGGCGAGGATTTTGTCACCCTGCCCTTCGATTACTCAGGGATCAGGGATTCTTACACCTGGGAGCAAGGTCGTTGGGAGCTTGTTCCGAACCGATAGCCAGATCGCCCATCCCGACTCACTCCGCAGTGCGCAACGGCGACATCCCAATTGCGCGGGAGCACGTCAAGAACACCGCCAGACCTCTGCGCCTGATCCCGCTACCTGCGTCGTTGCAAACGCGTTGCGTCGAAAGCACGAGACGAAGTGTCACGGAAAGCCGGCACGCCACTGGGCTGTCTCGATCCGCGTGCATCCCCCGAGCCCGCTGATGATGTACTCGGTGTCATGTCCACTCGGGTTGTCCTGCTCGCCGACTCCTCCGTCGCCCTGCTCACCCTCGGTATCTCGGTGTACTCGATCGCGGTCCTGGTGTGCCTCGGGATCGCAATCAACGCGGCCCGGTTCGGACGCAGACGGGTCGCGATCACGATGGCCTGGGTCGTCGGTGTACTGACCGTGGCAGGTGTCATCATCGCCATCCTGAGCAGCACCGCCGGCGGTTAACCCTCCGGCCGCAACTCCGCGCGTTGCCGATCGATGAATTGCGCGGCAAGCCGATTCGTGAGGCCGGGCGCCAATCGCTGGACGCGCCAGGTGATCCGGGATCGACGCGGGACGACCAGCAGTGGTTGATTCCGCTCGATGGCGGCGAGCGTGTCCCGGGCAAGGCGGTCGGCGTCGTACGCGGTCGACGAACCCTGACTCGCCAGATAATAAGAGCGACCGACGAATCCGCCGACCGATCCCTTGTCCAGGATCGGGGTCTCCACTGCCGAGGGACACACCGCCAGCACGTTCACCCCGCGGCCCGCAGCCTCGGTCCGTAGTGCGAGCGACAGCCCCACGACCGCATGTTTGGTCATCACGTAGCTCGTGATCAGTCCGGCGGCGACGAGCCCGGCCATCGACGCCGTGTTGACGATGTGTCCGGAACGCTGCTCGATCATCACCGGGTACGCGGCCGCGACCCCGTGCACGACGCCCCGGATGTTGACGTCGATGATCGCGTCCCATTGTTCCGGCGTCAGCATCTCGGTCGGACCACCCCAGGTGATCCCTGCGTTGTTGAACATCAGATCCAGGCGCCCCCACTCGGCGACGACCTCGTCGACCACCCGCTGCACAGCGGCAGCATCCGTCACATCCAGTTGCACCGCCCGTGCGGTGCCCGGCCCACCGGACAAGGAGTCCGTCACCCGCTGCGCCGCGGGTAGGGCGATGTCCGCGCAGGTGACGTGGGCTCCCCGGGTCACCAGCGCGCGCGTGAGCGCGGCCCCGATACCGGACCCGCCCCCGGTCACGATCGCGATCCTGCCCCCGACATCTGCTCCGCGCGTCTTCCCGAATTCCAGCACGAACAGAGCATGACCGATCCCGTTCCGGCGGGGTGCGCTTTGTGCGAACCGGGTCTTGACATCCTCACAGGCCGCTCTTAGTGTTGCTGCCATCACAAATTGAAACGTTTTAATTCGCCGGGTTGATCCTCTCTCGACGGTCTGCGTTTCCCATCACGTCGTTTGTCAGGAGCAGCCATGCCCGATACCCAGCGCGTCTGCTTCGTGCTCCAGCTCCGCCCGGAGCGCGTCGAGGACTACCTCGACGCCCACACGGAGGTGTGGCCGGAGATGCTCGACGCCCTGCGCGAGACCGGATGGCGCAACTACTCGTTGTTCCTCCGCAAGGACGACGGCATGGTCGTGGGTTACCTCGAGACCGACGACTTCGCGACGACCGCCGCCGCCATGGAGGCAACGGACGTCAACGCCCGGTGGCAGGCGCACATGTCCGAGTACTTCCTCCCGGCCACCGGCGGAGACGCCGACGGCGCCAATCCCGACACCATCCGTACCGAACTCCTCGAGTACTTCCACCTCGACTGACCGACATCGAACACACGACGCGTACTGACGGGCACACCGACATCAGCGAACCCGGCTTGACCCCTCCGATCCCGACCCTCTCTACTGATCTCCGACGCTAGGAATCCCATGAAAGTAGGAGCGCGCTCCACCACCGGCTGGCGGGCGACCATCTCGGTTGCCATGTCGAACTACATCGAAGCCGGCTCGATCATCGCGATCGCCACCAGCCTGACCTTCTGGCAGGACGAGTTCGGCATCAGCAACTTCGCCGTCGGCCTGCTGGCCGCACTGAGCGCCAACGCGTTCGGCGCGGCGGTCGGCGCCGCCATCGGCGGACCGCTGTGCGACCGCTACGGCCGCAAGGCGATCTACACCTACGACCTGCTGGTCTACATGGCCGGCGTGTTGCTCGCCGCCTTCGCGCTCAACTTCACCATGCTGCTGGCGGCGTTCATCATCACCGGCCTCGCGGTCGGCGCGGGCGTACCCGCGTCCTGGACCTACATCGCCGAAGAGGCGCCATCGGTCGAACGCGCCAAACACGTCGGCACCGCCCAGCTCGCCTGGTCGGTCGGACCCCTGATCGGCTTCGCACTGGCGGCCGCGCTCGCCCCGATGGGCCTACTCGGCTCGCGGATCATCTTCCTGCACCTCTTCGTCGTCGCCGCGGTCGTCTGGTGGATTCGCCAAGGGCTCGCGGAGTCCAAGATCTGGTCCGACGAGGCGGTCAACGAGACCCGTGAGCTCACCGCTTCCGTCGGCGCCCGGGGAATCAAGGGCCTGTTCTCCAAGAAGGTCAACATCACCGCACTACTCCTGCTCGGTGGCATCTACCTCTTCTGGAACACCGTGGCCGGACAGGCCGGCATCTTCATGCCGCGTGTCTACGAGACCGCGGGCGTCGAGAGCGCGGTCCAGCAGAACCTGCTGCAGGTGCTGGTCTGGGGATGCACCGTCCTCGCGACCTACTTCGGCTTCATGCGATATGCCGACCGGGTCTCCCAGCGCGCCCTGTACGTCTTCGGCGCCGCATTGGGCATCGTCGCCTGGATCGTGCTGGTCGCCTTCACCGACAGCGGTGTCGCCACGATGCTCGTCTTCGCGGTCCTGTGGGGCATCTCCTCGGGCATCGGCGCGCAAGCGTTCTACAGCCTCTGGGCCAGCGAGATGTTCGCGACGCCCTATCGGGCCAGCGCCCAGGGCGTCATGTTCTTCGCCGTCCGCACCGCAACCGGTCTGTTGAGCTACTTCTTCCCCACCATGCTCGCGGCGACCGGACTCACCACGGTCGGCATCCTGCTGGTCGCACTGCTCACCGTCGCGCTGATCATCGGCGCCATCGCGGCTCCGGACACCCAGGGCAAGACGCTGCAGCAGATCGAGGTCGAGCGCTACGGCGCTCCGCTGTCACCCGAGCTCATCGAGACACCGGCATCCGCCGCGCACCCGACCCCGGGCACCAACCCGGCCGCGGAGTCGGGACACCGGGCCCCGGCCTGACACCACGGCCTGATCGCGCGGTGCGCGATTGAAACGTTCCACCAGTTCGAATGTTCCACTCAGACCTCCCCGCCGCCGGCTGACCCCGACGCCGGCGGCGGGGAATCCCAACCGAAAGAAATTTCATGGCCACCTTTGACGAGACGATCCTCGACAACCTCGAGATCGAGCTCCCCTCCTGGGCGTTCGGCAACTCCGGCACCCGGTTCAAGGTGTTCGGCACCCCGGGCACCCCCCGCACCATCCACGAGAAGATCGCCGACGCCGCGAAGGTCGACGAGCTGACCGGGCTGGCACCCACCGTCGCCCTGCACGTCCCGTGGGACACCGTCGACGACTACACCGCCCTGGCCGCTTACGCGAAGGATCTCGGCGTCGGCCTGGGCACCGTCAACTCCAACACCTTCCAGGACGACGCCTACAAGTTCGGCAGCCTGACCCACACCGACAAGACGGTGCGGCAGATGGCCATCGACCATCACCTCGCCTGCATCGAGGTGATGAACGCGACCGGTTCGCGCGATTTGAAGATCTGGCTGGCCGACGGCACCAACTACCCCGGACAGGGCGACATCCGCGGACGCCAGGACCGGCTCGCCGAGTCGCTCGCGACCATCTACCAGCACATCGGCGACGACCAGCGACTCGTGTTGGAGTACAAGTTCTTCGAGCCCGCGACGTATGTCACCGACGTCCCCGACTGGGGCACCTCCTACGCCCATGTGACCGCGCTCGGCGAGCGGGCGATGGTCTGCCTCGACACCGGCCATCACGCGCCGGGAACCAACATCGAGTTCATCGTCGCGCAGCTGCTTCGCCTCGGAAAGCTGGGTTCCTTCGACTTCAACTCGCGCTTCTACGCCGATGACGACCTCATCGTCGGTGCCGCGGATCCGTTCCAGCTCTTCCGGATCCTGTTCGAGGTGATCCGCGGCGGCGGGCTCGACGCCGGGTCGCCGGTCGCTCTCATGCTCGATCAATGCCACAACGTCGAGGAGAAGATCCCCGGCCAGCTCCGTTCGGTGCTGAACGTCGAGGAGATGACGGCCCGCGCACTACTCGTCGACACCGATGCGCTGACCGAGGCACAGGCCGCCGGAGACGTGTTGGGCGCGAACGCGATCGTGATGGACGCGTTCTACACCGACGTCCGTCCGATGCTCGCCGAGCGTCGTGTCCGTCGCGGCCTGCCCGCAGACCCGATGGCCGCATACGTCGACTCCGGATACCACGAGCGCATCGTCGCCGAGCGTGTCGGCGGTACCCAGTCGTCCTGGGGCGCCTGAGCCCTCCCCCAGCCCCAGTTCCCTGAACTCCCGAGGAGATCACCCCTAATGACCAATCCCGCAGTCGCCGCCCTCATCGAGCGGTCCAACCGACTCGGATCGGATCCGAAGAACACCAACTACGCCGGCGGCAACACCTCCGCCAAGGGCTCCGACACCGACCCGGTCACCGGTGAAGACGTCGAACTGCTCTGGGTGAAGGGCTCCGGCGGTGATCTCGGCACCCTCACCGAGAAGGGCCTGGCCGTGCTCCGGCTCGATCGCATGCGTGCGCTCGTCGACGTCTATCCCGGCCTCGACCGTGAGGACGAGATGGTCGCCGCCTTCGATTACTGCCTGCACGGAAAGGGCGGTGCCGCACCGTCGATCGACACCGCGATGCACGGCCTCGTCGACGCCGCGCACGTCGACCACCTGCACCCGGACTCCGGTATCGCCATCGCGACCGCGGCCGACGGCGAGGTCTTGACGCACAAGATCTTCGGTGACCGCGTCGTGTGGGTGCCGTGGCGTCGTCCGGGTTTCCAGCTCGGGCTGGACATCTCGGCGATCAAGAAGGACAACCCGCAGGCCATCGGTTGCATCCTCGGCGGCCACGGGATCACCGCCTGGGGCGACACCTCCGATGAGGCGCAGGCACATTCGCTGGAGATCATCCGCACCGCCGAGGAGTACATCGCCGCCAACGGTCGGCCGCAACCCTTCGGCGGCCCGATCGACGGCTACGGCGCATTGCCCGCCGAGGAACGCCGGGCCAAGGCCGCGGCGCTCGCCGCGTTCATCCGCGGCCTCGCCTCGATGGACAAGCCGCAGGTCGGTCACTTCACCGACGTCGACCCGGTCCTCGAATTCCTGGCGGCAGAGGAGCATCCGCGCCTGGCCGCACTCGGCACCAGTTGCCCGGACCACTTCCTGCGCACCAAGGTCAAGCCGCTGGTCCTCGACCTCCCGGCCGACGCGAGCGTCGAGGAGTGCAAGGAGCGCCTCACGGCACTGCACGAGGCCTACCGCGAGGACTACCGCGCGTACTACGACCGTCACGCCACCGCGGACAGCCCCGCGATGCGCGGCGCCGACCCGGCCATCGTGCTGATCCCGGGCGTCGGAATGTTCAGCTTCGGCAAGGACAAGCAGACCGCACGTGTCGCCGGCGAGTTCTACCTGAACGCCATCAACGTGATGCGCGGCGCCGAGGCCATCTCGACCTACGCACCGATCGACGAGTCGGAGAAGTTCCGGATCGAGTACTGGCTGCTCGAGGAGGCCAAGCTCGCGCGCATGCCGAAGCCCAAACCGCTCGCCACCCGCATCGCCCTGGTCACCGGGGCGGCCTCCGGTATCGGCAAGGCCATCGCGACGCGTCTGGCCGCCGAAGGTGCGTGCGTGGTGATCGCCGACCTCGACGCCGAGAAGGCACGGGCGGCCGCCGAGGAGATCGGTTCCACCGATGTCGCCATCGGGGTGGCCGCCGACGTCACCGACGAAGCGGCCGTCCAGTCCGCGATCGACGCGACGGTGCTCGCCTTCGGCGGCATCGACCTCGTCGTGAACAACGCCGGCCTGTCGCTGTCGAAGTCGTTGCTGGACACGACCGCCGCCGACTGGGACCTCCAGCACAACGTGATGGCCCGTGGTTCGTTCCTGGTGAGCAAGGCCGCCGCACGCGCCCTCATCGACCAGAAGCTCGGCGGCGACATCCTGTACATCTCGTCGAAGAACTCGGTCTTCGCCGGCCCCAACAACATCGCCTATTCGGCGACGAAGGCCGACCAGGCCCATCAGGTCCGGCTCCTGGCCGTCGAACTCGGCGAGCACGGGGTCAAGGTCAACGGCATCAATCCCGATGGCGTGGTGCGTGGTTCGGGGATCTTCGCCGGCGGCTGGGGCGCCAAGCGCGCCGCCGTCTACGGCGTCGAGGAGAAGGACCTGGGCAAGTTCTACGCGCAGCGCACCCTGCTCAAGCGCGAGGTGCTGCCGGAGAACATCGCCAACGCCGCCTTCGCACTCTGCACGTCCGACTTCTCGCACACCACCGGCCTGCACGTGCCGGTGGATGCGGGCGTCGCCGCCGCGTTCCTGCGATGAGCCGATCCACCCGGTCCGCCCAGGTCGCCGCGATCGACCTGGGCGCGACCAGCGGCCGGGTCATGCTGGCCGACGTCTCGCGCGGACGACTCGAGCTCGAACAGGTCGCCCGGTTCACCAACGACCCGGTCCACATCTGGAACGGGCGCAGGTCCGCGCTGCACTGGGATGTCCCGGCGCTGTTCCGCGCCGCGTCGGCCGGCCTCGCCGAGGCGGGCAGGCAGTCCGACGATCTGGTCGGGATCGGGGTGGACTCCTGGGCGGTGGACTACGCGCTCCTGCGGGAGGGCCGCATGATCGGGTTGCCGCACCACTACCGGGACACCCGGAGCGTGGTCGGGGTCGACGCCGTGCACGCCGAACTCGGTCCCGCGGACCTGTACGTGCGCAACGGCTTACAGTTCCTGCCGTTCACCACCGTGTACCAATTCGCCGCCGAGAAGGCCGACGGGTTGCTCGATCAGGCCGACACCGCCCTGCTGATCCCGGACCTCATCACATACTGGCTCACGGGCCGACGCGGCACCGAACGCACCAACGCCTCGACCACCGGATTGCTCGGCATCAACGGGCGGTGGGACACCGCGATGATGGAGCGTCTCGGATTGCCCGTCGGCTTGTTCCCCGACCTCGTGGAGACCGGAACCGACCAGGGCCCGTTGCTCGGCGACGTCGCCGAGCGCCTCGGACTGTCGACGTCGACCCGCGTCACCGCGGTCGCGTCCCACGACACCGCGTCGGCGGTCGCCGCCATCCCGATGGACCCGTCGCGGTCGGCGTACATCTCGTGCGGGACCTGGGGTCTGGTCGGCGTCGAACTCGAGCAGCCGGTCGTCTCCCGCGACGGGTGGAAGGCCAACTTCACCAACGAGGTCGGCGCCGGCGGCCGTATCCGCTACCTGCACAACGTGATGGGCCTGTGGCTGCTCAGCGAGACGGTCCGCCAGTACCAACGCGAAGGGTATCGCGCCGAACTCGGTGAACTGCTCGCGCAGGCCGCCGAGGCGCCGGCGACGGTCGAGATCTTCGACACCGATGACGCCCGATTCCTCCCGCCGGGAGACATGCCCGGGCGCATCCGCAACTGGTACGACGAGCGCGGCATGCGTCCGCCGATGACCCGCGCCGAGATGGTGCGCGCGATCGTCGAGAGCCTGGCGGCGGCTTTCGCCGACGGGGTGGCCCGGGCCGCCGAACTGTCCGGCACGACGGTGGAGACGGTCCATCTCGTAGGCGGCGGCTCGCAGAACCGACTGCTGTGCCAACTCACCGCCGATCGGCTGGGCCTGCCGGTGCAGGCCGGTCCGGTGGAGGCGACCGCGCTGGGCAACGTGCTGATCACCGCCCGCGCCCACGGTCTGATCGGTGGCGACCTCGAGGCGATGAGGTCTATCGTCGCCGACAGGTTCCCGCCGCAACACTACGCACCCCGACACTCCCGCGGCACGCGCTCCCGCACCGCGGTGGGGACAGGAAAGGCATGACCATGCAAGGCAGTTCTCCCATGAAGCGTCGAGTTCCCAAGCCGCGCGACCTCGCGCCGCTGATGCAGTTCAAGAAGCCCCAGTTCGACGCGAAGAAGCGCCGCCTCGACGCCGCCCTCACCATCGAGGACCTGCGCGCGATCGCCAAGCGCCGCACCCCGAAGGCGGCCTTCGACTACACCGACGGTTCGGCCGAGGCCGAGCTGTCCATCGAACGGGCACGACAGGCGTTCGCCGACATCGAGTTCCATCCGGCCATCCTGCGTGACGTGTCCAAGGTCGACACCTCGTGCACGATCCTCGGCGGGCGTTCGGAACTGCCGTTCGGCATCGCGCCCACCGGGTTCACCCGGATGATGCAGACCGAGGGCGAATACGCTGGTGCACGTGCCGCCGGCCGGGCCGGGATCCCCTTCTCGCTGTCGACGATGGGTACGGCGTCGATCGAGGACGTCCGGGATGCGAATCCGCACGGCCGCAACTGGTTCCAGCTGTACATGTGGAAGGACCGGGAGCGCTCGATGGCCCTGGTCGACCGCGCGGCGAAGGCCGGGTACGACACCCTGCTGGTGACCGTCGACGTGCCGGTCGCCGGGGCTCGTCTGCGCGACAAGCGCAACGGCATGTCGATCCCGCCGGCGCTGACCGCCAAGACCGTGCTCAACGCCATCCCGCGCCCGCAGTGGTGGATCGACTTCCTCACCACCGAGCCCCTGGCGTTCGCCTCGCTCGATCGATGGTCAGGAACGGTGGCCGAACTGCTGGACACGATGTTCGACCCCACCGTCA
This sequence comes from Gordonia hongkongensis, assembly GCF_023078355.1. Taxonomy (NCBI): domain Bacteria; kingdom Bacillati; phylum Actinomycetota; class Actinomycetes; order Mycobacteriales; family Gordoniaceae; genus Gordonia; species Gordonia hongkongensis. The sequence goes on along the minus strand of NZ_CP095552.1, from coordinate 1,725,560 downwards.
CCTTCGACGATCTGGCGTGGATCAAGTCGCAGTGGCCGGGCAAGCTGGTGGTCAAGGGCATCCAGACCGTCGACGACGCCAAGGCCGTCACTGCCCTCGGCGCCGACGGCATCGTATTGTCGAATCACGGTGGGCGCCAACTCGACCGCGCACCGATCCCGTTCCACCTCCTGCCCGAGGTGGCCCGCGAGGTCGGCGCGGACACCGATGTCATGCTCGACACCGGCATCATGAGCGGTGCCGACATCGTGGCGTCGGTCGCCCTCGGCGCGCGGTTCACGCTCGTCGGCCGGGCCTACCTGTACGGCCTGATGGCCGGCGGGGAGGCCGGGGTGGACCGGATGATCGAGATCCTCGGCGAGCAGATCGCACGCACGATGCGGCTGCTCGGTGTTGCCTCGCTCGACGAGCTGACCCCCGCGCACGTGACCCAGCTCGAGCGGCTGGTGCCCCGGGCGCGTTCCTGAGGCTCGACTGCCGAGGTCGCGTGGGCATCAGACCGGCCGCCTACGCGACCTCCGCGTCCTCGCGGCGGTGGGCGAAGTGATCCACGAGGCCCACCACCAGCGCGATCAGCACCAGGACCGCGGCCGTCGCCAGTCCGATCTGGAACGCCCGCGCCCAGTCGCCGCCGGTGTTCGCGACCTGGGCGAAGAACACCGCACCGACGAGCGCGATCCCCGCGGCGGCCCCGATGCGCTGACCGGTCTGCAGGACGCCACCGGCGATGCCCGCCTTGGTGACCGGCACCTGGTCGAGGCTGAGCGTGAGGTTGGGCGAGATCACGAGACCGGAACCGATACCCGCCACCAGCAGCGGCAGCGCGGCGGCGTACCCGACACCGGGACCGGACACGAACGCGACGGCGACGATCGTCGCGATCATCCCCACGACCACCAGGCCCAGACCCAGCAACACCAGCGAGCGCCCGACCCGGTTGACGATGTTGCCGCCGACGCTGGCCGACACCGCCGAACCGAGCGCGAACGGGGTCACCGCCAGACCGGCCTGCAGTGCCGAATAGCCCAGGCCCTGCTGGACGAACAGCGTGTAGATGAAGAACACCGTGGTGAAACCGGCGAAGTAGACCATCGCGATGATGCACCCCAGTGTGTACGACCGCATGGAGAACAACGAGAGGTCGACGAGTTGCTGGCGGCCGACGCGGCCCTGCCGGCGTTCCCACAGGACGAACGCGCCGATCAGCACGGCCGCGAGGACGAGCAACAACCATTTACGCCCGCCGGGCCATTCCTGTTCCTGGACCATGGGCAGCATCAGTGCGAACACCCCGGTACCCAGGAGCACGACGCCAACGGGATCGAAACTCCCCCGCAGTGGTTGTTTGAGTTCCTCGGGCCGAGCGGGGATCAACCGTATCGCGGCGACGAAGGCCGCGATGCCGATCGGCACGTTCACGAAGAAGATCCAGCGCCACCCGTCGGCGGACCCGCCCAGCTGGATGAGGACCCCACCGAGCAGCGGCCCGACCGCGGTCGAGATCCCGATGGTCGCGGCGAACATGCCGAAGGCCCGGCCACGCTCGGCCCCGCGGAACAGCAGCTGGATGAGGCCAGAGACCTGCGGCGCGAGAATGCCGCCCGCAACGCCCTGGATCAGGCGGAAGACGACGAGTTGCGTCGGGCCCTGGGCGAACCCACATGCCGCCGACGCCAGCACGAACAGGGACAGCCCGATGAGGAAGGTCACCTTGCGGCCGCGCGCGTCCCCGACCCGGCCGGCCGGGACCAGGACGAGTCCGAAGGCGAGGGCGTAGCCGGACACGACCCACGACAGGTCGGCCGAGTTCGCGCCGAGTCCGGATTCGATGGACGGGAGCGCGACGTTGACGATCGAGACGTCGAGAAGGGTCATGAAACCGACCACCAGGCACACCGCGAGCGCCTTCCAGCGTCGCGGATCGGGTTCGTAGTCCGCGGAGAACGGGCTGGCCGGAGTCGACATGAAGCGCCTTTCCTACAGGGGGTACCGCGGGTGTTCGTAGTCAATCAGCTCGCGAGATGGGCGACCCTCCCGAGTCCGCGAAACGCGGGTACCGGCATCGCATCTGGTGAGATGGACACATGGGTGTGAGCATGCGGGATGTCGCGGCGGCGGCCTCGGTGTCGGTGGGCACGGTCTCGAACGTGCTCAACTCGCCCGGAAAGGTCTCGCCCGCGACCGTCGCGCGGGTCCAGGCGGCGATCGACCAGCTGGGTTTCGTACGCAACGACGCCGCGCGCCAACTCCGTGCGGGCCGATCGCGTTGCGTCGGCATGGTGGTGCTCGACGTGGGCAACCCCTTCTTCACCGACATCGCCCGCGCCGCCGAACAACGGGCCGGCGAGCACGACCTCACCGTGCTGCTCGGCACCTCCGACGACGACGAATCGCGCGAACAGGCCTATCTCGACACCTTCGACGAGCAGCGGGTGTTCGGTCTGCTCGTCTCGCCGATCGGCGACGATCTGCGACGGTTCGACTCGCTGCGCCGTCGCGGTACCCCGGTGATCCTCGTCGACCGCGACGCCGGCGGCTCGCCCTTCGATTCCGTCGCCGTCGACGACATCGCGGGCGGGCGGCTCGCGGTGTCGCACCTGTGCGAGACCGGTCGTCGCCGCATCGTCTTCGTGGGCGGACCGCCCGGCCTGCGGCAGGTCGCGGACCGCCGGCGGGGCGCGCAGGAGGCGGTCGACGCCGTCGACGACGCCACGCTCGAGGTCGTGCAGACGACGAACCTGAGTGTGCTGGCCGGACGCGAGGCGGGACAGGCCCTGCTGGCCAGGGCCCCCCGCGACCGACCGGATGCGGTGTTCTGCGCCAACGACCTCCTCGCGATCGGGGTCCTGCAGGCGTTGACGATGCTCGGCGGCGACGTCCGCGTTCCCGACGACATCGCGCTGATCGGTTACGACGACATCGATTTCGCCCGCTCGGCCGTCGTCCCGTTGTCGTCGATCCGGCAGCCGACCTCCCGCATCGGCGTCACCGCGGTCGATCTGCTGATGAGCGCGGCCGACGATCCCGCCGAACGCCACGTCCCGTCGAACCTCGTGTTCCAGCCCGAGTTGGTCGCCCGCGCATCGACACTGGGCTGATGGTGTGACGCACGCCATCGCCGGGTAGACGGTGTGAGGACTCTCCTAATATTGCGTAGTCCTGCAAGTTTGCAGGGTTCTGCAAGTTCCGTACCGTGGGTGAGGTGAACTCCCCCGGACTCCGCGAGGCGAAGAAGGCGGCGACCCGTTCGGCGCTCGCCCGCGCTGTGCTGCGGTTGTCCACCAGCGCCGGGATGGATCACGTGACGATCGACGCCGTCGCGGCGGAGGCGAACGTCTCGGTCCGCACGTTCCACAACTACTTCAGTGGCAAAGAGGATGCGCCGCTGCACTTCGTGTCGTCGCTGTTCGACACGATCGTTGAGCGGATCGAGGCCCGACCGACGGACGAGAACTTCTTCTGCTCGGTCCGGACCGCCCTCATCGAGGCCGCCACCTCGCCCGACGTCGGCGAACCCGCCGAGATCGTCGCGCTCCTGCGCCTCCTCGACACGGATCCGGGGCTGACGGCCAGGTCCCGCGACATGGAGTTGGGCGACACCGTCGAAGCGCGTCTCGCCGAACTGTGCGCGCAGCGCGGGCAGCCGGCACACACCCTGTATCCGCGCCTCGTCCTGCACAACGCGATCACCACCATCCGCGTCGCCCTCGAATTCTGGGTGACCCATCACGACGACACCCCGGGCACCGCTGCCGACCTGGCCACCGTGCTGGAGTCCGCCTTCGACCAGTTGGCGTCCGGGCTCGCACAACCCATCCCACCGTTGAACGAACTCGCCGACCCATCCCTCGAGGAGCACTGACGTGGCAACACACCTGTACCGACTAGGGCGATGGGCGTACGAGAACCGCCTCAAGACCATCGCGATCTGGGTTCTGGTCCTGATCGGGCTGGGCATCGGCGCGAGCCTGCTGGCCAAACCGACCTCGGAGTCGTTCTCGATCCCGGGCATCCCGTCGGAGCGCGCCCAGGACCTGATGATCGAACGCTTCCCCGGGGAAGCGACGTTCGGTTCCGACATCGGTGTCACGTATGTCGTCCGCGCACCGGAGGGTTCGACGCTGAGCGAGCCCCGGTTCCAGAGCGCCATCGACTCGATGGTGGCCGGCCTCAAGACCGTCGAGAACGTGAAGAGCCCCGATTCGATCGCCAACCCGTTCGTCTCGTACGGCACCGAGCAATCCCCCGGTCAGCTCCGTGAACTCTCGGCGACCTTCCAGCGGGAGACCTTCGGCAAGAGCGCGGACGAGGCCGCCGCCGACGCGCAGGCCACTTCGCCGATCAACGCAGCGGGCACCGTTGCGCAGCTCGGCGCCTCCTTCGACGTCGAGGCATCCTCGGACGTCACCGAGACCATGCGCGAACAAATGGACGCCATCGCCGACGACGCGCGGGCCGCCGGCCTCACCGTCGAGATGAAGGGTTCGGCCACACAGCAATTCGAGCTCGGGATCACCTCTGAGCTGATCGGCATCGGGGTCGGCGCGCTGATCCTCATCCTGACCTTCGCCTCCCTGGTCGCGTGGGGCATGCCGATCATCACCGCGATCGTCGGCGTGGCCATCGGGATGCTCGGCGTGCAGATGGGCACCCACTTCTTCGACCTCAGCAACGAGACACCGATTCTCGCGACGATGATCGGCCTCGCGGTCGGCATCGACTACGCGCTGTTCATCGTGTCCCGCTACCGCCACGAGATCCATCGGTCGGCGAACCGCGCCGACGCGGCGGGGCGGGCGGTCGGCACCGCGGGTTCGGCGGTCGTCTTCGCCGGCAGCACCGTCGTCATCGCGCTGGCCGCACTGGCCATCGTGAACATCCCGTTCCTCACCGCGATGGGTATCGCCGCCGCGGGCACCGTGGTGGCTGCCGTGCTGGTCGCGCTCACCCTTCTGCCGGCCATCCTCGGCCTGTTCGGCGGCAAGGCGTTCGCCGGACGCGTACCGCGCCTCAACGCTCCCGATGTCGGACCGCACGATGCGGAGCGGTTGCACAACGGCCAGCGCTGGGTCCAGCGCATCGTGGCCCGGCCGCGCACCGTGACGGTCGCGATCGTCGGCATCCTCGTCGTCCTCGCCATCCCGATGGCCGGGCTCAAGCTCGCGCTACCCAACGACGGGACCGCCGAGCCGTCGGAGACGCAGCGCCGGGCCTACGACATGGTCGCCGAGGGTTACGGCCCCGGCGTGAACGGACCGCTGGTCGTCGTCGCGGACGGTCGCGAGATCCAGGACACCGGGGAGCGCCTGCGCGCCTTCGACTCACTCGTCGACGACCTGGGTCGCATCGACAACGTCGAGGTGGCGCAGATCGGTGCCGGCGGGCTCAACGAGGCCCAGGACACCGCGAAGATCACCATCATCCCGTCGACCGCGCCGGCCGACGAGGCGACACCCGTACTCGTGGAATCGCTCCGCGAGATGGAGTCCCGGGTGCAGGGCACGACGGGCATCTCCTACGGGGTGACCGGGCAGACCGCGATCGAACTCGACATCTCCGACCGACTGTCGAGTTCGCTGATCCCCTACCTCCTGGTCGTGGTGGGTCTCGCCTTCATCCTGCTGATCATCGTGTTCCGCTCGATCCTCGTGCCGCTGACCGCCGCGCTCGGCTTCCTGCTCAGCGTCGCCGCGACCTTCGGTGTGACCGTCGCCCTCTTCACCGACGGCGCCCTGGGGATCGTCGACAACCCGCAACCGCTGGTGTCGTTCCTGCCGATCATGTTGGTGGGCATCGTGTTCGGACTCGCCATGGACTATCAGGTGTTCCTGGTGACCAGGATGCGAGAGGCGTACGTGCACGGCGCCGACGCGAAGACCGCGGTGGTGGAGGGATATCGCCACAGCGCCCGCGTCGTGGCGGCGGCCGCGGCCATCATGATCTCGGTCTTCGCCGCATTCATGCTGCAGGACATGGCCTTCATCATGGTGATGGGCTTCGCCCTGGCCGCCGCGGTGTTCCTGGACGCCTTCGTCGTCCGGATGACCCTGATGCCGGCGGTGCTCACCGTCCTCGGCGACAAGGCGTGGTGGATCCCGCGCTGGCTCGACCGCATCCTGCCCGACGTGGACATCGAGGGCGAGAAGCTCGGCATCGGCGACGACGCGGCGCGACCGGCGGACCCGGCGGGGGCCGACACGGACTCCGAGGTCCGCGCCGGCCGCTGAGAGAGCTCAGTCGACCCGGAACTCCCCGAGTTCGGACCAGGTGTCGCCCTCGATCGTCGTGTTGATGACGTCGGGTGTGCGCTGGAGGTACTTGGGGAGTTCCTGCTGGGCCTGCTTGAAGTGCGGGGCGGTGACATGTGCCTCCGCGGCATCGTCGTCGAACGCCTCGACCAGGACGTAGGTGTTGGGGTCCTCGAGCGATCGCGACCAGTCGAACCACTTGTTACCCGGTTCGGCGCGGGTCGCCTCCGTGAACTCGCGCGACAACTCGGGCCACTCGTCGGCGAATTCGGGCTTGATGGGGAACTTCACGACGATGAGGATCATGATTCGACCCTAGTCGTTCGCGGCCGGGCCGAGCGTCGCAGAATGCGACTGGGACGGCTGTTCCAGAACCGGTCACAAAGTGTCGCCCCCGGAACGCCGGGATTCGCGAGACCCCGGTCGCGGCAGCGCCTACAGTGTGAAACAGACAACAATTGTCCTCACTTCAGGCTGCAACGGAGGCACCATGCCGGACATCACCAAGTTCTACATCGACGGTCAGTGGGTCGAGCCCGCCGAGCTCAACCTCATCGACGTCATCAACCCGGCCACCGAGAAGTCGGCCGGACAGGTCGCCATCGGCAGCGCGGCCGACGTCGACGCAGCGGTCGACGCCGCCCGTCGCGCATTCGTCACCTGGGGACAGACGACCGTCTCCGAACGTCTCGAAGTCCTCAACCGGATCATCGCCGAGTACCAGAACCGCATGGGAGACCTCGCCGCCGCGGTCACCGAGGAGATGGGTTCGCCGGTCGGCCTCACGAACGCCGCCCAGGTGCCGATCGGTCTCGGCCACCTGATGACCGCCGCCGCGCAACTCCCCGACTTCAAGTTCGTCGAGGACCGCGGCAGCTCGCGCATCGCCAAGGAGCCGATCGGCGTGTGCGGCTTCATCACTCCGTGGAACTGGCCGCTCAACCAGGTCATGTGCAAGGTCGCCCCGGCACTCGCCACCGGTTGCACCATGGTCCTCAAGCCCTCCGAGGTCGCGCCGTTCAGCGCGGCGATCGTCGCCGAGATCTTCGACGCCGCCGGCGTACCCGCAGGCGTGTTCAACCTCGTCAACGGTGACGGCCCCGGCGTCGGCGCCGCGCTGTCGAGCCACGAGGGCATCGACATGATCTCGTTCACCGGGTCCACCCGCGCCGGCATCGAGGTCGCCAAGAGTGCCGCGCCGACCGTGAAGCGCGTCGCCCAGGAACTCGGCGGCAAGAGCCCGAACATCATCCTCGACGACGACGACTTCGCGAAGAACGTCGCCGGCGGCATCGCGACGATGATGATGAACTCGGGCCAGTCCTGCAACGCCCCGAGCCGCATGCTGGTCCCGGCCGGCCGCGTCGACGAGGTCGCCGAGATCGCCAAGGGGGTCGCCGCCGAGCTCACCGTCGGCGATCCCACCACCGACGTGAAGCTCGGCCCGGTCGTGTCCGAGGCGCAGTTCGACAAGATCCAGGGTCTCATCGAGCGTGCCGTCGCCGACGGCGCGACCGCGGTCGTGGGAGGTCCCGGGCGCCCCGAGGGTCTCGAGACCGGCTACTACGTGAAGCCGACCGTGTTCACCAACGTCACCAACGACATGGAGATCGCCCGCACCGAGGTGTTCGGCCCGGTCCTCGTCGTCATCGGTTACGACTCGATCGACGAAGCGATCAAGGTCGCCAACGACACCGAGTACGGCCTCGCCGGCTACGTCTCCGGCAAGGACGTCGACGAGGTCCGCCGCATCGGATCACAGATCCGTGCGGGTTCGATCTCGCTCAACGGCGCCCAGCTCGACCCGAGCGCACCGTTCGGCGGATACAAGAAGAGCGGCAACGGCCGCGAGTGGAGTGACTACGCCTTCGACGAGTTCCTCGAGGTGAAGTCGCTGCTCGGTTTCGGGGCCTGACAACCCAGCCCGTTCCCTCTCCCGACGCCGCCGGGCGCATCCCCAACGGATGTGCCCGGCGGCGTCGTTCGTCGAGGCCGCGGAGTCGCGCCCATCGCGGTACCCCGGGATTTCGCAAGGCCCGGACAGGACTGCGCGAACGTCCTACGCTTGCCGAACGACTTCGATCCGGCGGCCCGGCCGCCTACCGATCGAATCCACATTCTTCGGGGGAAGAGCGCCCGCGCGGCGCACATGGGGGAACGGTGCTTCGAGTGATTCTTCGTGCGGTCTGTGCCGCATGTCTGGTGATGCTGTGTCTGGCCGCCGCGCCGGCGGCCGCAGCGCCCGTGGCGCCGCGGGTGGTGTCGGTCGTGCAGGAGTCCCCCACCCGCGCCGCGGTCTGGGTCTACTCGGCGGCGATGGCCAAGAACATCAAGCTCTTCGTCCTCACGCCACGAACGAAGACCGGACCCCGGCCAACGCTCTACCTCCTGGACGGGGCGGGTTCGCGCGGCAACGACAGTGGGTGGCGCGGAGCCGGCAATGCTGACGAGTTCTTCGCCGACAAGGACGTGAACGTCGTACTCCCGACGGGTGCGTACGGCAGCCAGTACGCCGACTGGCAGCGCCGGGATCCGCACGTCGGTCAACCGATGTGGGAGACGTTCCTGACCAGGGAACTCCCGCCCCTCATCGACGCCCGCTTCGAGTCGAACGGTTCGCGCGGGATCGCGGGCGTCTCGATGGGCGGGCAGGCGGCGTTCACGCTCGCGTCACGGGCCCCGTCGCTGTACCGCGCGGTGGCCTCGATCAGCGGATGTCCTCCGGTGTCCTCGCCGCAGGGAGAGTCGTACGTGCGGGCCACCCTCGCCCGGGGTGGGGCGAACGCCGACAACCTCTGGGGGCCGGTCGGTTCGGCCGGATGGCGGGACCACGACCCGGCGCTGCATCTCGACCGTCTCCGCGGCAAGGCCCTGTACCTGTACTCCGGTGCCGGCCGGCTCGGTCCCGCCGACCTCAAGCGGAACGTTACGCCCGAGGAAGGCCTCTACCAGGTGGTACTCGCCGCATCGTCGGCGTTCGAGATCGCGACCAGCGACTGTTCGCGCCGGTTCGCCGGGTTGTTGCGCGGTGCGGGTCTGCCGTTCACCGACGCGTTGCAGGAGGTCGGAACCCACCATTGGTACTACTGGGAGAAGGAACTCCCCAACATGTGGGCGGCGATCTCGCCGGCGCTCTGAGGCGAATCACGGAATCCGGTCATCCGCCTGGCTACCATCTCCGCATGCAGATCCCCGTCGCGTCCGATACCGGTCCCGTCCTCGACACCGAGGTGTTCGGCGAGGGCGAACCGCTGCTGCTCATCGGCGGCATGTCCGCACACCGCGGGATGTGGACCGATGAGCTCCTCGAGGCCCTCACCCCGCACTTCTCGGTGGCCGCCTACGACCATCGCGGCATCGGCACGAGCAGTCGGGCCGAGGGACCGTTCACCATCGCCGACCTGGCCGCCGACGCCCGCGGAATCCTCGACGGCCTCGGCTGGGACTCCGCTCACGTGCTGGGCACGTCGATGGGCGGCATGATCGCACAGGAACTCGCCCTGAACTCGCCGGACCGGGTGCGCAGTCTCGTCCTCGGCTGCACCACCGCGGGCGGCCCCGGGGCCATCGGTGCGCCCGGCTCGTCCGGCGCCGCCCGCCTCGTCGAGGCGATCTCGTCGCGCGACGCCGACCGCGTCGCACGCATCGCGTTCGAGGTCAATCTGTCTCCCGAGTTCATCGCCCGCGCCGGCGCCTTCGACCATTTCGTCTCGCTGTCGAGGCAGCGCCGCGTTCCGTCGGCAGTCGTCGCGTGGCAGGCGGGCGCCTGTGCGGCACACGACACCCGCGACCGGATCGGCTCACTCGACATGCCGACGGCGGTCATCCACGGCGACGTCGACGAGATGATCGCGGTCGCCGAGGGCGAGCGGCTCGCCGACCTCATCCCGCAGGCCACCCTGGCGCGCTGGTCCGGTGTCGGACACATGTTCTGGTGGGAACGTCCGGACGAGACCGCCGAGGTCGTCCGGAAAAATGCACTAGCCCGGTAACGCCGGTCCACTCTCCGAACGACATCCCTGACATCGGCACCGTGTAGTCGGGTGGCCGCGTATGTCAGGAGCTCCATGTCGCACTCGCACAGCGAACCGCCCGTCCCCTCCACCCCCGCGGGCCAGACGCCCGAGTCGCCACGCCGACCCTCACCTCGTCGCCGACTCCTCACCGGCATCTCGGTGGTCGCGATCCTCACGCTCGGCCTGTTCGGCGCGAGCACGCTGATCAACTCGTCGAACACCGCCAGCGCTCTGCGTGGGCATCCCGAAGTGCTGCGGCCGGGCTGCACGTGGGACTCCTCCGGGAACTACGTCCAGAACTGCAAGGTCTGGTCCGAGTCGCAGAAACGCCACGTGATCGTGCAGATCCGCGCCTCGAGCGGCAGCGACAGCGGCGTCTACCTGCTCGACGGCATGCGTGCCAGCGAAACCCGCTCGGCATGGACCACCGACGTGCAGGCCGCCAAGGTCTACGACGCCAAGGCCGACACCACCCTGGTCATGCCGGTGGGCGGCGCATCGTCGTTCTACACCGACTGGGACGGCGGCGCCGGTGACAAGAACACGGTCATCAAGCAGGAGACCTTCCTGACCTCGGAGCTGCCCGGCTACCTCGAGCGCGAGTTCGGTGTGGCCCGCAACAACAACGCGATCATCGGACTGTCGATGTCCGGCGGGCCCGCGGTGACCCTCGCCGAGCGCCACCCCGAGCAGTTCAAGGTCGTGCAGGCGATGTCGGGCTACTACCAGACCGACAACCCGGTCGGCGCCCTCGGCGTGTTCGCCACGCAGACCATGGTGTCCAACTACGTCAACGGCGTCGTCAACATGTGGGGCGCGCCGGGCGGCACCCGCTGGACCGACAACGACCCGTCGAAGAACCTGACGCAGCTGGCCGACAACGGCCAGGTTCTCATCATCTCCTCGGGCAACGGTTTCCTGACGCCGTCGGAGATGGCCAAGCTGTCGCCGCAGGACCAGCTCAGTGCGATGGCCCTGGAGATCCTGTCCGCGGTGTCGACCGTGCTCATGCAGTTGCAGGCCAAGCAGGCCGGCGTGTCGGTGATCTCGTTGCCGAACTACGGCGGCCACACGTGGGAGAACTGGGGACGTGCGCTCGGTGACGGCAAGGAGCACGTGCTGACCACACTGCGCAACAACCCGCCGGTGACCACGAAGACGACCGTCGTCTCCGCCTCGGGCAGCCCCGATCCCGACGGCCCCGCGAAGGTGACCCTGGCGGCGAAGAAGGCGGCCGAGGAATCGCCGGCGCTCGACCTGTCGGGTCTGTCGGCCCGTGGTTCGGATGAGACCGAGTCCGCCTCTCAGTCGGCCTCCTCGTCCGCCGAGTCGTCCGCAGCGGAGTCGTCGGCCTCCGGGTCGTCCTCGGCCGACCTCGCACCGTCCGCGGTGTCGGGCTCGGAGTCGGTGGACGCTTCCGTCCCGGAATCGGCCACCAGTTCCGAGACGAGCACGCCGACCGTGCCCCAGCTCGCCCCGACGGGGCCCGTCACACCCGGTAACTCGAGCAGCACCCCGGTCCCGTCCCGCTGACCGGCTCTCCCGCTCACGGTTTCCGTTCCCGCTCACCGGAAGAGGTGTGAGCGGGAACGGACCGTGTGAGGGACCGATCCCGTCGACTCACCTGCTGCTAGCGTTCAGCCATGACCGCCGACCCCGATCTCGCCGACCTCGTCGGCGTCGACACCATCGTCGTGGTCGTGGCGTCCGGTGTGATCCTCATCTGGGCACTCGCCTTGGGCGTGTGGAAGTACCACGGCATCCGCACCTCACCGGACCGGACGGCCCATGTGTATGTCGACATCGCGCACCGGGCCGCGCTGATGTACTCGTTCGCCACCCTGGTGCTCGCCGCGCTGGTCGAGCTCAGCGCCTTCCCGACGACCGTCAACGCGATCGCCGCGGCGGTCCCGATCGTCTTCTTCGTCGCGGCGATCGCCGCGTATTGCATCCACGGCGCCCTGCGGGACACCACGAATCAGTTCGTCGACCCGACTCCCGGCACCTACCTGTTCATGCTCGCGCTCATCGTGGGCGAGATCGGCGGCGTGCTGGTCCTGCTGGCCGGGGTAGTGGTGCGACTGACGTGAGTGGTCGCGCGATGGTCACGGGCGCGCGGTGTGACCGCGCAGCCAGGTGATCACCGCGTCGAGCACCACCGCCTGCTCGGGTTCGTTGAAGATTTCGTGGAACAGGTCGTCGTAGATCACGAGCGTTTTGTCCGCCGACCCGGCGAGCCGCTCGACGAGTTCGCTGCCGCGCGGGTCGGTGAGCGCGTCCTCGCTGCCGTGCATCACCAGGATGGGTAGTTGCAGTGACGGCAGGCGCTCAGGAAACGACCGCATGGTGCCGATCATCGCCCCGCCCAGCCCGGCCGGGATCTTGCCGCGCGTCACCAGCGGGTCGGCGTCGTAGGCGGCCACGACGTCCGGATCCCGGGAGATGCTCGACGAACTCAACTCGGTGGTGGGCAATCCCGGTGCGATCCGGCCGATCAGCGGCGCGAATCGGACGGCCAGATCGGGCAGGTCGTCACCGGGCAGCACGGCCGCTCCCGACAGGATCAGTCCGTCGAGCTTGTCCTGGTGGTCGAGCGCATAGTCGAGAGCGATGCACCCGCCCATGCTGTGCCCGATCAGGAACGTCGGGACGCTGCCGTCGGCGACATGGGCGAGCACGGTGTCGAGGTCGTCGGTGAAGTCACCGAACCGGCGCAACCGGAGTCGCTTGCCACCCGAGCGGCCGTGACCGACGTGGTCCGGTATCGCGACGAGGTAACCGTCGTCGACGAGCCGACGGGCCACATGCAGATACCGTCGTCCGTGTTCGGCGAGTCCGTGCACCACGACGACCACGCCGCGCGGGCTGTCCGCGGGCCGGTGGACGTCGTAGACGATGGTGTGCCCGTGCCGGCCGCGAAAACTGTGTTCTTCCGGTGTCATTCCCTGATCTCGTTTCGGTGTTCAGTGCCAGCCGAGTCGGGCAGCGACCGACTTGCCTGCCGACTCGAGGGCGCCGAGCGGACGGAAGGCGGCCTCGCCGATACCGACGAGTGCCTCGACCCGCCCGACCACCCGTTCGAGCCGCCCGACGATGTCGGACATGCGGTCGACGGTGGCGTCGACCTGGTCGAGGGTTCCGGAGAGTCGCACCAGCGTCACGTCGAGTTTCGCGATCGTCGAGTTCAGCCCGTCCAGGGTGGGGCCGAGTCCGTCGAGGGTCTCCCCCATGTCGGCGATGATGCCCTCGAGTTGCTCGACGGTCACGTCGGCGTTGAGCGCGGCCTGCGCCAGCTTCTTGATCCGTTGACGTTCCGGCGGTCTCGATGATGTGTGCTCGCCCCTGTCGGCCATGAGGTGGATTATGGCCCATCCTGGTCGGCCCGGGTGCCGGGTCGGGGGAACCCTTCGAGGACACTCGACTGTCTAATCCGACAGAACCACAAAACCCCTGGTCCCTGTGCCGAAAGAGGCGCATAACCCCTGCTCCCGAATCCGAAAGAACCACAAAACCTCTGGTCCCTGAGGTGTGAGGAGCGCAAGCGACGAGCCACGAAGGGCCTGGCGAGACACGTTGCAACACCCTTCGTGGCTCGCTTCGCTCGCACCTCAGGGAGCATGGGATCTAGCCACTCATACTCGTGGGCGGGTGCCTTTCATGGTCCACGACGGCCGCCGGGCCGCTGACACTTCGGAGCAAGCTTTACGAACGCCGCACCCAGCAGACGGGGTGCCCGCGGGCGCTCACGCCAACTGCGGGGCGACCTTCGACGCGACGAGCTCGAGGTGATCGAGATCCGACAGATCGAGGGTCTGCAGATACATGCGCGTGACGCCCAGCTCGCCGTAGGTCGCGATTTTTGCGGCGACCTCGTCCGGGGTTCCGGCAGCCCCGTTCTCGCGCAACTCGTCCGGTTCCCGGCCGATGGCCTCGGCCCGGCGTCGGAACTCGGCTTCGTCGCGGCCGCAACACAATACGAGCGCGGCGGAGTAGGTCAGCGACTCCGGGTCGCGACCGGTGTCGACGCACGCCGTGCGGACGCGCCCGATGAGATCCCCGGCGACGTCGAGTGGTTGGAACACGACATTGAACTCGTCGGCGAAACGCGCGGCCAGCGCGGGCGTCCGCTTCCTGCCACTGCCCCCGATGATGATCGGCGGGCGCGGGTGCTGCACGGGTTTGGGCAGGGCCGGGGACTTCGAGAGGCGAAAGTGCGTGCCCTCGTAGTCGAACTCCTCGCCCAGCGGGGTCTGCCACAACCCGGTGATGATCTCGAGGTTCTCCTCGAGGCGGTCGAACCGTTCCCTCAACGGCGGGAACGGGATTCCGTACGCCTCGTGCTCACCCTCGTGCCAGCCCGTTCCGATTCCCAATTCGATACGGCCACCGCTCATCTGATCGACCTGGGCGACTGCGATCGAGAACGGCCCGGGTAGCCGGAAAGTGGCCGACGAGACGAGCGTCCCCAGCCGGATTCGCGAGGTCTCGCGCGCCAAGCCCGCCAACGTGATCCACGCGTCGGTCGGCCCGGGGAGGCCGTCGCCGCCCATTCCGGCGAAATGGTCGGAACGGAAGAAGGCATCGAAGCCCAGGTCCTCGGTCGCCTTGGCGACGGTGAGCAGGTCGTCGTAGGTCGCACCCTGCTGGGGCTCGGTGAAGATTCGCAGTTGCACGTTTTCAACCTACGCGCGCTGGGCACACGACCGGTGGCGAGGCGGCGTGCGAAGCGGACCCCATCCGGCCCGGCGGCCATTCCGAATCGCTCCACGCACGACACCGTTCCTCGACAAAGGAGTCCCAACATGAAGACGGTCACGCGCACAGCTCTGGGTTTCGTCGCCGCCGCCGCAGGTGCGACCGCAGTATCGCTCGCCGCCGCGCCGTCCGCCGGCGCCGCGCCCACCGTATGTCCGGCACTTCCCGGCCAGTCCGCCTCTGCGGCCTCGTGTAGCGCCGACTCCGGCCCGACCGGACTCTCGCTGGCCATCACCGACAACGGCGGCGAAGCCAACGTCACCGCCGACAACTTCGCCGGACCCGCGGCCATCGCCCTCGGTCCCGGAGCGACGGTCACCATGGACGGCATTCGTCCCGGCCTGGCCATCGGTATCGCCGGACCCGGCGGCGAGGTCGTCGTCGACGGAAAGAACGGGCCGACCTGTAAGGGGCCGGCGTTCGCGGGCGACTTCCAGACCTTCAAGGGCTGCCTCTCCTGATCGTCTAGATCCCGACCGCGATTTCGAACCAACCGTCCGTCAAACCCACCCCTTTTCCGTGAACCCACCCGGTCCGAGCGCTGTGGGTTTACGGAAAAGGGGTGGGTTTGCGGGACCAGAACATCAGGACAACAGGCCCCGGACGTATGCCGCCTGACCGATGTGCTGGGTGTCGTCGTCGATCACGCTGAGCAGTCGTACGCCCAACGTGACCGGCGGGTCCCAGTTCTCGTCGACGACGCGGTCGAGATCTGAATCCGACAGCGCGCCAATGTAGTCGACGCTGACCGCGTGCGTGGCGTCGTAGTAGCCACGCAACAGGTCCGGGTCGTCGACGACGACCCGCGCCGCCTCGTCGGCAGACTGCCCGTACCCGCTCTCCCCGGGGTCGAACGGCAGACCGAACCGTTCGACCCATCCCCCGGTCACCCACACCTCGTCGGTTCCGGCGACGTCGGCGACGTGCGAGTCCTGCACGCGCGTCAGATGCCACACGAGCCAGGCGATCGTGTTGGCACCGGGCGCGGGAGCCCGGTTCAATTCCTCGGTGGAGATGTCGTCCAGGACGGCGTGAACGTTCTCAACGACTCGACCGAGACCGTCGAGCAACACATCTGTAGATCGCATGGCACAAGTTTAGGTTCGCGGTGGGCACAACGATGGCCACTCCGACGATCCGTCAGCATCATTCCTCCGGTGTCAGAACCGAATGCCCCACGTAAGATCCGATTCAACGCCTTCGACATGAATTGCGTTGCGCACCAGTCACCGGGTCTATGGCGCCACCCCGACGACCGGTCGTGGGACTACAACACCATCGACTACTGGGTCGACCTCGCCCGCTTGCTGGAGACCGGCGGATTCGACGGTCTGTTCATCGCCGACGTCCTGGGCACCTACGACGTGTACGCCGGCAACGACGAAGCCGCCATCCGCCAGGGTGCGCAGATCCCCGTGAACGACCCGCTGTTGCTCGTCTCGGCGATGGCGCACGCCACCGAACACCTCGGCTTCGGGGTCACCACCGGTACGGGTTTCGAGCATCCCTACCCCTTCGCACGGCGTCTGTCGACGCTGGACCACCTCACCCGTGGCCGGATCGGCTGGAACGTGGTGACGGGATACCTGCCTGCGGCAGCCCGCAACATGGGCGCCGACGATCAACTCGAGCACGACGAACGCTACAACCAGGCCGATGAGTACCTCACCGTGCTGTACAAGCTCTGGGAGGGTTCGTGGGAACGCGACGCGGTCCTCCGCGATCGCGAGGCGGGCATCTTCGCCGACCCGGCCCGGGTCCATCACATCGGGCACCGCGGCACCCACTTCACCGTGCCCGGCATTCACCTCGCCGAGCCGTCGCCGCAGGGTTCACCGGTCATCTACCAGGCCGGGGCCTCGCCTCGCGGCCGGCGTTTCGCCGCGGAGAACGCGGAGGCCATCTTCGTCGCCGCGCCGACCAAGGCCATCCTGCGTGATGTGGTGAGCAAGGTGCGCGACGAGCTGATCCTGGCCGGACGCGACCCGTACGACGCGAAGATCTACACGCTGCTGACGATCATCACCGACTCGACTCCGGAGGCCGCCCGCGCGAAAGCCGCGGAGTACCAGTCCTACGCCAGCACCGAGGGTGCGCTGGTCTTCATGTCGGGCTGGATGGGCATCGACCTCGCGAGTTACGAGATCGACGAACCGATCGGCAACGTGCACAGCAACGCGATCCAGTCCGCGGTGGCCGCTTTCCAGCAGGCGAGCGACACCGGGGAGGAAAGGCGCGTGCGGGACATCGCGGCGTGGGGCGGCATCGGCGGAATGGGTCCGGTCCTGATCGGCTCCGGTGATGAGGTGGCAGAAGCCTTGCAGGACTGGGTGACCGAGACCGACGTCGATGGCTTCAATGTCGCCTACGCGGTCACCCCCGGATCGTTCGAGGACATCATCACCCACGTGGTGCCCGCCCTCGAGAAGCGCGGACTCTACGATCGGGATTACGTCCCGGGAACCCTGCGCCACAAGCTCTTCGGGCGTGGCGATCAACTGCCGGAGAACCATCGCGGGTCCACGTACCGGGTCGGCGGGAGCAACTCGACCATCGACGATTCGATCAGGCAAGCCGCTCAGCTCACCGGCGCCGGGAGCGAAGCGAGCGGGCCGCGATCGACCACCGGCGCCGGGAGCGAAGCGAGCGGGCCGCGATCGACCACCGGCGCCGGGAGCGAAGCGAGCGGGCCGCAATTGGCAGCCACCGGCGCGAACGGGGACCTCCGGTGATCGAGGTGGTGGGGCTGACGAAGGTGTTCGGTGTGGGTTCGCCCGACCCGACGACGGTGCTCGACGAGGTCGACTTCACTGTCGACGCCGGTGAGATCTTCGCCGTCGTCGGCCCGTCCGGCGCCGGCAAGAGCACGCTGGCCCGGTGTCTGAATCTGCTGGAACGTCCGACGTCGGGCAAGGTCGTGGTCAACGGGGAGGATCTCACCGCACTGGGCACGTCGGGCCTTCGCGACGCCCGGCGCCGGATCGGCACCGTGTTCCAGTCGGCGAGTCTGCTGTCCCGGCGAACCGCGGCGCAGAATGTCGCTTTGCCTCTCGAATATCTGGGTGCGACAAAGCGATCGACCACGGCTCGCGTCGGCGAACTTCTCGATCTGGTCGGCCTCGCCGACAAAGCGGACCTGTATCCGCATCAGCTGTCCGGCGGTCAGCGGCAGCGCGTCGGCATCGCTCGGGCCCTCGCACTCAAGCCTTCCGTCCTGCTGTCCGACGAAGCCACCTCGGGTCTGGATCCCGCGGCCACGGACACCTTCTTACGGCTCCTCACCGACGTTCGGGACGAACTGGATCTCGCGGTGGTGTTCATCACCCACGAGATGGACACGGTCGTGCGGGTCGCCGACACCGTCGGCCGTCTCGAACGCGGCCGCATCGTCGAGTACGGAAGACTGGAACAGGTGGTCCTGGAACCGGATTCGGTTCTGGGACGGGCACTCCGGCCGCGCGGGCCAAGTGCGCAACCGGCCTCGGCCGAAACCCCGATCTCGGTGGTCTACCACTCCGCGACGGTCCCCGCGGACTGGTTGACCCAGCTGGGCAGGCGACTCGACATCTCGATCTCGGTGCTGGGCGCCAACGTGCAGACCATCGACGGCACCGTCTTCGGCGATCTCACCGTGTCGGTGCCGATCGGACACGCGTCGGCATTCATCGGCGCCGCGGGTGAACTAGGCCTGGCCGCGCGCCTTCTCGACGCCACCGCGACCGCGGGCGGTACCGCCGTCGAGACCGTCACCGGCTCCGAGGTGGCCGCGTGAGCACCACGTATTCGGCGAACATCACGGTGCCGCTCGACGAGATCCCCGACCTGCTCATCCCGGCGGCCATCGACACGGTCCTGATGGTGAGCATCGTGATGGTCGTCGTCCTGGTGGTGGGAGTCCCGCTGGGCGCACTCATCCACAACCTCGCTCCCGGCGGGCTTTTCGCACGACGCTCGTTGCACACCCCCCTGTCGTGGGTGATCAGCATCGGTCGGTCGTTGCCCTTCCTGGTGCTGATGACGGCGATCATCCCGTTCACCCGCCTGGTCACGGGCACGAACATCGGCATCGCCGCGGCGGTGGTACCGATGTCGATCGCCGGCATCGCCTTCTTCACACGCATCGTCGAGAACTCGCTGCGGTCGGTCCCGGCCTCGACGATCGACGTGGCACGTGCGTCCGGCGGATCGAACGCCCAGATCATCTGGAAGGCACAAGTTCCCGAGGCGCTGCCGAGCATAATCGGCGGACTGACGATCAACACCATCGCGATGATCGAGTACTCCACGATCGCCGGCACCATCGGCGCCGGCGGACTCGGATACGTGGCCGTGACCTACGGCTACCAGCGATTCGATCAGGGAGTCATGGTCGCCACCATCATCGTGCTCATCGTGACGGTGGCCGTGATCCAGGTCGCCGGCGACGCCCTCGCCCGTAGCCTCAACCCGGTCACGTCCCGCCGGGTCAACCACTGAAGAACCACAAAACCGCCGGCCGGCTCTGCTCCCTGAGCGGCGGAGCGCCCGTCACCGCATCACCCAGCCACACCCGAAAGGCACCCCATGACACAGGACACCGGTTCCACCACCGGCACCTCATCGAAATCCGGCGAGACTCCCTCTCCGCCCGGCAGTTCCGGAATCGAGATCTCGACACGTCGCCGCTGGCCGCTGATCGTCGGCGCGCTGGTCGTGGTCGCCGTGATCGCCGCCGTCGTCGGCTGGCGCTTCCTCGGGTCCGACTCGACGTCGCCCAACGAGACCGCCGGTGCGACACTGACCGTCGTCACCGCCGAGGGCAACGCCTCCGAGCAGGCACTGGTCGAGTTCATCGCCGACGAGGTCGCACCCCGGTACGACATCAAGGTCGCATTCAAGGGCCTGTCCGACTCCACGACGCTGAACCGTGCGGTCAGCGACGGGGAGGTCGCGGGCACCGTCTATCAGCACAAGCTGTGGCTGTCGCAGGTCCTCGAGGCGAACCCGGACTTCCAGGAGGAAGCCGCGACGCCGGTGTTCCGCTGGGGATTCGGCATCTGGTCGGACAAGTACCGCGACGTCGCCGACCTGCCGCAGAACGCCCGCGTCTCCCTCTACTCCGATCCCGCGAATGAAGCCCAGGGACTCTGGCTGCTCGAACGCGCCGGACTCATCACGCTGAAACCAGGCGTGGACAAGTGGAAGGCGACCCAGAAGGACATCGCCACGAATCCGCGGAACCTGCAGTTCGTCCTGCTCGACTTCGCCGCCCAGTCGCGCTCGCTCGCCGACCTCGACGCCACCGTGGGCTACACCGAGTACTACCTCGCCGCGAACATCGACATCGCCAAGCAGATCTACGCTCCGCCCGCTCCCGACGAGTTCGCCGGGCAGCTGACCATCGGGACGCAGTGGAAGGACACCGAGAACATCAAGAACCTGGTCGCCGCGTTCAAAGACCCTGCCGTGCAGGAATTCCTGCGGACCGATCCGCGGGTCAAGGGCATCCTGCTGCCCCTGTGACCAGCGTCGGCACTGCTGCACACCCCAGCACCGCACCCGGGTCGCCCATCGCGACCCGGGTGCGGTGCGCATAGGCTCACCGCGTGAGCCGCACACATCACGGGCACGGTCATGCGCACTCGCTGTCCGACATCAGCCACACGCTGTCGCCGATCGCCCGGTGGTTCGTCATCGGCACGCTCGCAGTGACCGCGGTCGCGGTCGCGGTCGGCATGGTCGTCCTGTGGCCGTCGGAGTCCGAACACCCGATCCCCACCCAGTTCCGGTCCGCCGACGGCGGGCCGATCACCACGGTCGACGGCGAGATCGTGGACCAGTTCCATGCGAATTGCCTCAACTCGGTGGCGGGATCAGTGCTCGAGACCGCCGACATACCGGTGAATCCGGTGCCGGGTGGGCCGTGCATCCTCAACGCGGGCCGGTTCACCTCCGGCGACGTGGCCGGCCAGTACACCGTCCTGGAGATCCCGACCAACCGGGCACAGGCCGGATCCGGGCCCGACACCGTGGCCCCCGCCGCCGGCACGCTCGACGACCCCCAGGCCGGCCAGCCGACGTTGAACGTCGGGGACGGCATCCGGCTCGCGACCGTTCCCGGCCCCGACGGCAGCAACCGGTACAGCTTCTTCGACTTCCAGCGCGGACCGGCGATCATCTTCTGGGCCGTGCTGTTCATCGCCGCGATCGTGCTGGTGGCGGCGTGGCGCGGGTTCCGCTCGATCATCGGGCTGGCGATCGCCTTCGGGATACTCACCGTGTTCACGCTGCCGGCCATCCTCGACGGGTCGTCCCCTGTTGCGGTGGCGGTCGTGTCGTCGGCGGTGATCCTGTTCGTGGTCCTCTACCTCGCGCACGGTGTCAGTCTCCGGACCAGTTCGGCTCTGCTCGGGACGCTGACCTCCCTCCTGCTCGCGGGATTCCTGAGCTGGCTCGCCATCCGGACCATGAATCTCACGGGGCTCTCGGGGGATCAGACCACCAATCTGCAGGTGTATCAGGGCAACATCTCGGTCAGCGGTCTCCTGCTCGCCGGGTTCATCATCGGCACCCTCGGTGTTCTGAACGATGTCACGATCACCCAGGCCTCGGCGGCCTTCGAGCTGGCCGCGGCCGGCGAACCGTCACGGCTCGCGACCTTCCGCGCCGCGATGCGCGTGGGCCGCGACCACATCGCGAGCACGGTGTACACCCTCGTCTTCGCCTACGCGGGCAGTGCGCTGCCGCTGATGCTGTTGTTCTCCGTGGCCCAGCAGCCGTTGGGCGGACTGCTCACCACCGACGTCGTCGCGGTGGAGTTGGCCCGCTCGTTCGTCGGCGGTATCGCGATCGCGCTGTCGGTTCCGCTCACGACGGCGATCGCCGCCGCGCTCACGACCCCGGCGGGCGCGGGACGTACACCGGCCGCGCACGCCGCGGCCTGAGGTCACGGCCCGCGATCAGCATCGACCTTTGGGGAGGTCGGCCAGGTTCTTTCCGAGCCAATTGCCGAGCCGGGTCAGCATCTTGGTCCCGTCGGTGAACGATCCACTCCGCGGGATCGCCGCCATCGACACCGCGACCTGGCCGCTGGTCGTGGTGATGATGCCCAGTTGCCGCACCAGGTGCGCCGACGACTTCGACGTCGCCGGACCCCAGCCACCCTTGACCGCGGTCACCGCTCCCTGACTGCGCCCCACCTTCGCGATACCCCACTGCTGATTCGGGGCGACGGCGCTCATCAGCCGGATGAGGTGTTCGCTGTCGGGCAGACACGGCAGGTGGGCGCCGAAGATCGCCTGGTCGCGCAGCGCCCAGGCGGTGTGACCGGGGTACGACGGGGGGTTGTCGACCTCGGAGGACACGTGCGTCCGGACGTCGTGGCCCTCACGGAGAACCGCACTGACAGCGTCGACGGACGCATGTCCGCCGCCGAGCACCCCCCACAATTCGCCGGCTGCATCGTTGTCGGAGAACGTGATCGCCTTGTCCTCCATCGCGGCGACCGCCGGACCGCGCTCGCGCTGCGCGGCGAGCGACACCGGAACCTTCATCGTCGACCATGCACGTCCCGATTTGAGCGACCCGAGGGAGATGACCTCGTCCCCGCCGACGGGCACGATCGCGATCCCGAGTTGGCCGGGCAAGGACTTGCGCATCGACTTCGTCAGTGCGGCATAGCTCTTCGTGAGCTTCTTGTCGAGTGGTTCCGGTGGCTTGAACCACGTGGCGAAGGGCTCCGGCAGCGGCGGCAGCACGGGGAGCGGTATCGCCGTCGCCGAGCCCGTGCCGATCACCATCGACATCGCCACCGCGCAGAACACCACGCCGATCCTGGTCACAACTTTCACATCTGTCTCCTGAGTCACTTCAGACACATGAGACTAGGACGGTTACGCACCAGGGACCAGGCTGTATACCCAATCGGAACCTTGCTGGGACCGGGGTCACACCCACTGACCAACCTGGCGCTGAAAACCACCCTCCACGAAAGAGCCAACATCGTATTGTCGTCGCCCCCTCTCGGTCGGGTGGTCTTCAGACGCGGGTCGCCGCCTCACATGACTACGCTGTGCGTATTCGGCCCGACTGAAATGAGGAATCGCCCGGAGATGTCTGCTCTGACCAAAGGCCAGAACGGCCCGTTGCCGACCCCCGATGTCATCGTCACGGTGGACCTCGCGACCGCCGCCGACCTGTCGGCCCTGCTGGTCACCGACCGGGGGGTGGTGCGTACCGACGACGACTTCGTCTTCTACAACCAGCCGACCGGGCCCGGCGTCCGGCTGGAACAGGCCGCCGCAGGTTCTGCGCGACTGCACATCTCGACCGCTCGAGTACCTGCAGACATCGACGCGGTCCGCGCGGTCATCACGCTCGACGACGCGTCGTCGACCTTCGGCCGTTTCGCACCGCCGGTCGCTCACGTCACCGACGAAGCGGGCCGGGCGCTGTACGACTTCACCGTCACCGGCCTCACCAGCGAGTCGGTGGTCATCGCCCTCGAGGTGTACCGGCGCAACGGCGAGTGGAAGGTACGTGCCGTCGGTCAGGGATACGCGGGCGGTTTCGCCGACCTGGTCCGCGACCACGGGGTGAGCGTCGACGACGAGCCGCAACCGACGCCCGCCCCGCCCACGCCGATCAGCTACTCGCGGCCGTCGGCGCCGACTCCCCCGGCACCCGCGCCCCCGGCGGCGGCGCCGCCCACTCCCGCGCCCCCGGCACCCGCGCAGCCCGCGGAAGTCAGTATGCGCAAGGGCGCCCCGGTGAGCTTGGCGAAAGGCCAGAAGGTCACCCTCCGCAAGGAGGGTGGCGTGGCACTCACCGACATCCAGATGGGACTCGGGTGGGATCCGGTGCGCGGCGGATTCGGGCGCGGGGGCTCGATCGACCTCGACGCCTCGGTGCTCATGTTATCGGGCGGGAAATGCGTCGAGACCGTCTACTACGGTCACCTCAACAGCAAGAACCGTTCGATCCTGCACTCCGGCGACAACCTCACCGGTGAAGGCGAGGGCGACGACGAGGTCATCCGCGTTGCGCTGCAGTCGGTCCCACCCCAGATCGACGCGTTGATGTTCATCGTCACGTCGTACCGGGGCCACACGTTCGAGAAGATCGAGAACGCCTACTGCCGGCTCGTCGACGAGACGACCTCCGCCGAGCTGGCCCGTTACACCCTCAAGGGCGGGATGCCGTTCACCGCGGTCGCGATGGCGGTCATCTCCCGCGACGGCGGCGAGTGGAAACTGCGTGCGATCGGCGACGGTTTCAACGCGAAAACCCCAAAGAAGGCCGTGCCGCTCGTCGGCCGCTACCTCTGACGCCGACGCCGGACGCCCCCCGGTCAGATCACGCCGTGCAGGGGCGGCTCCTCGCCGCGCAGAACCCAGCGCCCGATGTGCTGGTACTTCCATCGCACGGGGTCGTGCAGCGTGTGCGTCCGGGCGTCGCGCCAGAAGCGATCCAGACCCCCGCCACCGGCGGCACTGCGGGTCCCGCTCACCTCGAACAGGGCCGACGCCACCGAGGGGGCCACCCGGTCGGCCACCACCTTCGCCGTCGCGACTGCGATCGAGGCCTCCGCGACCAACTCGCGCGAGGGCGATTCCGGGGTACCTCCCACCGCCGCGTCGACTCTTCGACCGGCCGCGGCGAGGGTCGCCTCGGCGGTCGCGACCTCGACCTCCAACTCGCCGAAGCGCTGCACCAACAGCGGATCATCCACTGCTCGTTCGACATTCGCCTCGAACCACGGTCGCGACTTCGTACGCACGAACTCCGACGCCGCGCGCAGCGCACCGCGGGCGATACCGACGTCGATCGCCACGTGGAGCAGCTGGGCGAAGGCGCCGTAACCGGTGGGCGCAGACGTTGCCGGTGCACGCGCCACCAGATCCGCGAGACCCACGCCGACCCCGCTGAACCGGACGGTCCCCGAGCCGGTCGTGCGCTG
Organism: Gordonia hongkongensis; assembly: GCF_023078355.1. Taxonomy (NCBI): domain Bacteria; kingdom Bacillati; phylum Actinomycetota; class Actinomycetes; order Mycobacteriales; family Gordoniaceae; genus Gordonia; species Gordonia hongkongensis. Next base: position 1,700,604 of record NZ_CP095552.1, on the reverse strand, counting down.
TCCCACCGCATCCCAGTCGTCGACGATCTCCACGCCGTCGGCATCGGCCGGGACGAACGCCACGTACTCCCCGGGCGCGACGTCGCCGACGGCGACGTCCAACCGCGCGAGGACGGCGAGGGTGTCCGCGAACAACGAACCGGTGCAATAGAACTTCTCACCGTCGAGGACGAATAGCGTCGATGCTCGATCGGCCACCGGACTCAACCGTGTCGAGATGTCGGCGATGGTCTTGCCGCCCCGCTCGGACTGCGCGTTGGCCACCCGTCCGCCGGCGAGGACGTCGGCGAAGATGCGCTCCTGCAACACTTCTCCCGCGGACAGGCGGACGAGGTTGAGGTAGACGAAGTGGCTGTGCGGGATCTGCGCGATGCTCGCGTCCGCGGCGGCCAGGATGGACACCACCTCGGCGAGCGCACTGGGACGCAGGTCGAGACCACCGAACCGAGCCGGGACGGTGAGTGCCAGCAGCCCCGACTGCGACAGACGGTCGATCTCGGCATGGGGCAACCGACGTTCGCGGTCGCGCTCGGCCGCTCCGACCGCGAATTCGGCGGCCAATTCGCGCGCCATCGACAGCGCCTCGGCCTCGGACCCGATCCGCACGGCGGACCGGACCCGCGCCTGGCTCACTGCGGTCACGCCACTCCCGCAGGCGTCGGGGCGGTGTCGCTCTGGGCGCCCTCGATCTCGCGCACCAGAGGCAGCACCTTCTCACCGAAGTACTCGATCTCCTCCTGGAAGTGCAGGAAGCCGCCGAGGATCAGGTCGATGCCCAGACGCTTGTAGGCGACGATGCGTTCGGCCACCTGCTCCGGGGTGCCGATCAGCTGGGTCCGGAAGCCGTCGTTGTACTGGACGAGGTCCTCGAACGACGAGTCGGCCCACATGCCCTTCTTGTCGCCTGTCGAGTTCCCGGCCTGCTGGACGGCGTCCCGGAAGCCCTCCACCGCAGGGCGATTCGCCTTCTCGACGATCTCGCGCAGAGTGTCGCGGGCCTCTTTCTCGGTGTCCCGCGCGATGATGAAGCCGTTGAGCCCGAATTTCACCTCGCGCTCGTGGGCACGTGCGACGGCGCGGAGGTCGTCGAGCTGCTCGGTCACGCCGTCGAAGTCCTTGCCGTTGGAGAAGTACCAGTCCGCGTAGCGTCCGCCGTTGTTGCGGGCGGCCGAGGAGTTCCCGCCCTGGAACAGCTCGGGGTTCGGACGCTCGACGGTGTTGAGCGGCTTGGGCTTCAGCGTGAAGTCGTGGATGCGGTAGAAGTCGCCGCGGTAATCGACCTCGTCCTCGGTCCAGATCTTGCGGATCACCTCGAGGAACTCTCCGCTGCGCCGGTACCGCTCGTCGTGCTCGAGCCACGGCTCGCCGAGGTGGGTGAACTCGTCCTTGAACCAGCCGCTGACGACGTTGATCGCGAAGCGACCCTTGGACAGATGGTCGGCGGTGGCGCCGAGCTTGGCCAGGACGGCCGGATGCCAGAGCCCCGGGTGCACCGCCGCGATCACCTTCAGCCGCTGCGTGGCGAGCAGGAGTGCGAGGCTGAAACTGGTGGATTCGTGCTGGTATTCGGCTCCGTAGCTCGCCTCGTACCGCACCTGCGACAGCGCGTACTCGAAACCGTTGTTCTCGGCGGTCTGCGCGAGTTTGACGTTGTAGTCGTAGTCCCAGCCGGTGCGTTGCTCGATGGTGCTGGTGACCAGGCCACCGCTGACGTTGGGCACCCAGTAGGCGAACTTGATCTGGTCCGCGATGGACTCGGTGGACATGGCTACCTCCGCGAGGTGTCGGTTACATGGCGAGAAGGGACGTGGTGAAGGTGAAAAGTGTTGTCGATCAGGATGATGCGGCCTGCAGACGCGGCAGGAACGCGGTGCGCACGGCCACGGACGGGCCGGCCGACGCCGGGTCGAGCAGTCCGAGCCGGGCGAGAGCGGGCCGGACCCCGTCTCCGAAGTGGTACGCCTCTTCGAGATGCGGATAGCCCGACAGGATGAAGTGGTCGAGTCCGAGCGCGGCGTACTCGGCGATGAGTGCGGCCACTTCGTCGTAGGAGCCGACCAGCGCCGTACCCGCACCACCACGGACGAGTCCGACCCCGGCCCACACGCCGGGGTGGATCTCCAGCGAGTGCGGATCGTTGTGGTCGGCGAAACCAGCTCCACGACCGTGGAGTTCGGACATACGTCGCTGACCCTCGGACTCCGAGCGCGCCAGATTCTGCTGGGCGGTCGCGACCTGCGCCGGATCGAGCGCACCGAGCAGACGGGCCGCCTCGGCCCAGGCCTGCTCCGACGTCTCGCGGGCGATCACGTGAAAACGGATGCCGTGCGAGAGTTCCCGGCCCTGCGCGGCCGCGAGGCCGTTGACCCACGCGATCTTCTCGGCCACCGCGTCCGGACGTTCGCCCCAGGTGAGGTAGGTGTCGGCGTGCTTGGCGGCGACGTCACCGGCGGCCGGCGACGATCCGCCGAAGAAGATCTCCGGCGTCGGATCGGGACGGCGTCCGAGCTGCGCACCCTCGACGCGCAGGTACTTCCCCACCACGTCGACGGGTTCTTCCTCGGTCCAGAGCCGCCGGATGATCTCCAGGTACTCGTCGCAACGCTCGTACCGCGCGTTCTTCGCCAGGAAGTCGCCGAAGGCGCGCTGTTCACTCGACTCGCCGCCGGTGACGACGTTGACCAGAAGGCGGCCCTGCGAATGCCACTGGAACGTGGCGGCCATCTGGGCGGCCAGCGTCGGCGAGATGAGCCCGGGGCGGAACGCCACCAGGAATTTGAGGCTCTCGGTGGCGTCGATCAGAGCGGCGGTGGTCAGCCAGGCGTCCTCGCACCAGAGACCTGCCGGGGTCAGGACGGCTTCGAAGCCGTTGGCCTCGGCGGCGCCGGCGAGCTGTTTGAGGTACCGCAGATCGGCCGGCCGGTCCCCTGTCATCTGGCTGCCGTGTCCGCCCGCGATCAGATTGCGCGAGTCGCCGTAGGTGGGCAGGAACCAGTGGAAATGCAGAGACACCGCGAGGGCACCTTTCGGTCGGGTCGGCACGTGACGAGCACGACACCGCCTCGACTCCCGCCTCAAGGCGAGTGGGCCGGCGCGGTGCCTCGGCCCAGTGTCCGGCACCATCGCGTCGACGGACCACAGTTGAAATCGCCCTGGGGGCAAATCGACAACCGCGGGGCCCGGCCGCTAGGCGTCGGCGGATACGACTGTTTCAGCAGTCACAGACCACCGAGTCCAGTGGCACGGTGAGCGGGTCTTTGGACCGGATGATCCGGCTGTGATCATTCTCGACGGGGTAGCCCTCGCGCGCCCAGTACTCGTAACCGCCGATCATCTCCTTGACCCGGTAACCCAGCTTGGCGAACTCCAGCGCGGCCCGCGTCGAACCATTGCATCCGGGCCCCCAGCAGTACGTCACAACCGGTGTGCTCGTTGCTATCTCGTCGACGGCGCGCGCGGCGATCTGGAACGTCGGCATGTGCACGGCTCCGACGATGCGCCCCTGCGCCCACGCCGCCTCACCTCGTGAGTCGATCAAGACGAAGTTCACACCGCGTTCCTGATCGGCGTGCACGTCGGACGCATCGGTCTCGAAGCCCGCCTCGAAGAATCCGGGGTGATCAGCGGCTACAGCGCCAGCGTCGACCCCGAGCGGCTCGGGTTCGCGATCCTGGCCTTCCTACGGCTGCGGTATCCCAGCAGCAGGTACGAGCCGTTGCACACCCTGCTCGCAGGGCTACCCGAAGTCATCGAGGCGCATCACGTTACCGGCGACGACTGCTTCATCATGAAGGTCGTCGCCACCGACATGAAGCACCTGGAACGGGTCAGCGGCATGGTCGGAACCCTCGGCAGCGTCACGACCAACGTGGTCTACTCCTCCCCGCTGCCACCTCGCCCGCTACTCCCGCCCAGCGGGTCGGGACTCACCGAGAGCGCCGACAAGCTGTAGGCCGGCAACTACCAGGACGTCCGATCCCCGCCGCTCAATCGGTCGACGGGCGCCATTGACCCATACCGAGGAAGACCATCACGAGTTGTCGCTCGGTGCGCTCGACGATCTCCTGCTCGGCGGAACGTCCGCGATACTCACCGTCGAGCAGATCGGCCACCGCGGTGAGCATGATGATGACGATCAGCTCCGCTGCCAGTTCGAGGTCGTCGGACTGCCACCGTGCCAGGTCCGGGATCCGGGCGAGATCGATCGCGAGTTCCTTGGAGAACAACCGGAGTTCGGTGTCGATCGCGCGACGGATCTCGGCGATGCCGCCCCGCTGCTCGCGCACCAGGAACCGGAATTGCGACTCGTTCTCGCGGACGTGCCGCAGCAGGATGGCCAGCGAGTTCTGTGCGGTGGGCAAGGCGTCACGCGCCGCCAGGTCGCGTCGTCCCTCACGCAGCGCCCGTCGCAGGACGCGCATCGAGTCCTCGACGACGGTGACCCCGAGATCCTCCATCGATGCGAAGTGGCGATAGAAGGCGGTCGGCACGATCCCGGCGCCACGGGCGACCTCACGGAGGCTGATGCTGCCGAAACTGCGCTCGCCGACCAGTGACCGCGTGGTGTCCAGCAACGCCTGTCGCGTCTGGTTCTTGCGGTCCGCACGGGTCTGCGCATCGCGCCGGCTCGGCTCTCGCGTGCGTGTCACGCACCCGAGTCTATGCGTCGGGTCAGCCGACGCGGCGGAGAGGCACAGGCGGTGTCGTGACGGCAGTCACATCAGCGAACACTTGACGATCGACCATCGCGCTGTGTCACACTTGTCGGCGTACACATGTACACCGAAACGGACCGAACGGAGCCCAGCCCATGAGCATCCGCACACCCCAGGACCAGACCCGCGCCGGCACCGGCGCCGAGCCCGGCCGGTGGAGCCGTCTGGTCGGTTCGATCGTGGAGGCAGCGCTGTCGCCGCATCCGGTCGACCGTTACCTCGAGTTGCTCGATCCGATGATCACCTGGCGCGATCTGCGCGGCGAGATCACCCATGTCGAGCGTCCCACGGCGCGCACCGTCCGCCTCACCATTCGTCCGACCCGTCAGTGGCGAGGCCACGAGGCCGGCCAGTTCGTGCAGCTCAAGGTCGTCATCGACGGCGTTCGGCACACCCGCTGCTTCTCGCCGGCCAACGCCGCCGCGGGCCCGCACGGCGAGATCGAGCTGACCATCACCGCACACGACGACGGCTTCGTGTCCACCCACCTTCGTGAGCACGCCCGCGCCGGGGACGTCGTCGGGCTGTCCGCCGCCGACGGCGAGTTCGTGCTTCCCGACACCGACCCGACGTCGGCGGTCTTCGTCAGCGGCGGCAGCGGGATTACACCTGTACTCTCAATGGCGCGAACACTCGTCGCCCGACAGTACGCGGGACCGATCACGTTCGTGCACTATGCGCGCACCCCGGCCGACGTCGCCTACCGCGACGAGTTGCGTCAGCTCGCGGACAGCCATCCCCGGTTCGACCTGCGCCTCTACCACACGCGCGACGACGGACACTTCAGCGCCGACCACCTCGAGGGAATCCCGGGATTGTCCGACGCCGACGTGTTCGTCTGCGGCCCCGCCGCCCTCATGGACGAGGTCGCACGGGTCCATGCCGAACTCGCCATCAGCCAGCCGTTGCACAGCGAGGCCTTCGCGCCGATCATCCCCGCCGTCGACCCCGACTCCGTCGAGGGCGAGGTCACGTTCTCCTCGTCGGGGACGTCGGCGGCCAACGACGGCCGTCCGATCCTGGACCAGGCCGAAACGGCCGGGCTCACGCCCGAATCCGGGTGCCGGATGGGGATCTGCTTCTCCTGCGTCGCGACGAAGAAGTCGGGGTGCACCCGCAACGTCCTGACCGGCGAGATCGACGACGAGTCCGACACCCAGATCCAGCTGTGCATCAGCGCGCCGGTCGGCTCGGTCGACATCGACATCTGATGCCCGCGAGCTGATCCCCCAGATCCACCCTTCCCAGCCACATCTCCTCTCCGAGAAGGAGGCAATGCCATGACCATCGACATCAGCCGTGACGTCGAGACCACCATCGACGACAACCTGCCCGCGCTGCACCGCGTCGGCGCCGACCAGAAGGTCGCGGACGACCCCAACACCGTCGTCATGTCCTACGCGCAGGTCGAGGCGCTCGGGCGGGACCTCGACGCCCTGCGGGCCCGGATCGTCGCCGACCTGGGCCAGAAGGACCGCGACTACCTCTACTCGGTGATCCGCGCCCAGCGCGGTTTCGAGATCGGCGGACGCGCACTCATGTACCTCGGGTTCTTCCCGCCCGCATGGATCGCCGCGGTAGGCGCCCTCTCGGTGTCGAAGATCCTCGACAACATGGAGATCGGCCACAACGTCATGCACGGTCAGTACGACTGGATGCGCGAGGACACCTACAACTCCCGCGAGTTCGAGTGGGACACCGTCTGTCCGGCCGATCAGTGGAAGCACAGCCACAACTACCTGCACCACACCTTCACCAACATCCTGGGTGAGGACCGCGACATCGGTTACGGCATCCTGCGAATGGACCGCGATCAGAAGTGGAACCCCTACTACCTGGGCAACCTCGGCTACGCGACCGCACTCATGCTGCTCTTCGAGTGGGGCGTCATGCTGCACGACCTCGAAGCCGAGAACGTCATCGCCGGCAAGCGCAAGTGGAGTGACATCAAGGGCCTGGTGAAAGGCATGTGGCGCAAGGCCGGTCGTCAGGTCCTCAAGGACTACGTCGTCTTCCCCGCGCTCACGGGCCCGCTCTTCGTTCCGACCCTCATCGGTAACGCGACCGCCAACCTGGTGCGCAACGTGTGGACCTACTCGATCATCTTCTGCGGCCACTTCCCCAGCGGTGCACAGACATTCACGTCCGAGGAATGCCAGAACGAGACGCGGGGCCAGTGGTACCTGCGGCAGATGCTCGGTTCGGCCAACATCACCGGCAGCCCGTTGTTCCATGTGATGAGCGGCAACCTCTCGCACCAGATCGAGCACCACCTCTTCCCCGACATCCCGGCCAGTCGCTACCCCGAGATGTCCGCGGAGGTCCGGGAGATCTGCGAACGCTACGGACTGCCGTACAACACCGGCTCGCTGAGCCACCAGCTCGCGTCGACCTGGAAGAAGATCGCGAAGCTGTCGTTGCCCAACTGGATGACGCGCGACGACAACGATCTGACCGTCATCGTCGAGCGCGAGAAGCCCGCCTCGGTCGCCTGACGCCGGTTTGATCGGTGTGCCCCGGGGGTAGGCTCTGGGCACACCGATCAGGCTCCAGCCGCAACCAACTGCAGGGGATTCCCGAAGCGATGGTCGACAGCATCGAACGCAACAAGGATCTGTTCCAGGAATTGATCGAGTCCACGGCCACCCATGTCGGCCGGATAGCGACCATCATCACCGGAGCCGTCGCGGGCGTGACCCGCGAGATCGGTGAGATCGTGACCGACGGGTTCGAGATGCGCGAGGCCGCCCGCAAGGCCAAAGCCGACGCCCACCCGCGATACGACGCGAGCGGCATCATCGACGCCGAGTTCGCGGACGCATCGTCCGAGGTGGACACCTCGGCCCCGTACGCCGAATCCGAACAGGCCAGAGAGGCGACCGGAGTGGACATGGACGAACTGCCAGACCGCATCGACGTCGGTGAGCAGACCGGTATCGACCAGGAGGGCGAGGTCTCCCGCGAGGCTGAACTCGCCTCCGACGGCGGCGAGACCGACAAGGACGAACCGGACGTCGACGACCCGCGGGACATCGCCGCGTCCGAGCCGCGAATGGACCCGACCGCAGGGTCCTGACCGGCACCGATCGATTCACCCTGGGCGCAATCGTTGCCCGATGGGGCCGTCGCACGTACCTTGGTCGGCGATTGTCCCCGCTCTCCGGAGGTTGTTGCCCGATGTCGGTGCGCTCTGTCCTCACGTTCCCGAACCCGGTCAACGACTACGCCGCGCGCAGTACCGCCGGGTTGGTCGTCGTCCTCGCGATCATCGCGGTGTCGGTGAACACCCCCGTGCTCTACGGCATCCTCGCCCTGGGGTTTGCGCTGCGTGTGGCATCGGGACCGACCCTGTCGCCTTTCGGGCAACTCTCGGTGCGCTTCCTCGTGCCGAAGATCATCCGCAAGGAGAAGCTGGTCCCCGGGCCGCCCAAGCGGTTCGCCCAGACCATCGGCCTCGTCGTCAGCGGGACCGCCTTCGTGCTCACCCTGCTCGGCTACGGGCTCGCCGCCCAACTCGCCACGGGCGTGCTGATCGCCGCCGCTACTCTCGAGGCCGTCTTCGGCTTCTGCCTGGGCTGCACGATCTTCGGATTCCTGCAGCGCCGCGGTGTCATCCCCGAGTCGGTCTGCGAGGCGTGCAACAACATCTCGCTGCGCGATCCGGCTGCCGTCTGATCCGACGCCGCTCAGCCGTCGGACTTCACCGAACGGTCGGGAACGGTCATGGCCATCATCATGATCTCGGTCTCGCTGTAGTCGCGGCCGGGATGTTCGGCGGCGAGGTGGGCCTGGACCGACGGCACGAAGTCGGCTTCGAGGGCCGTGATGGACTCACCGCAGGGACAACGCAGGTTGTATGCCATGCGACGCATGGTAACTGGATCGAGCACCGCTCAGTCGAGTATTCCCAACGCGATCCCGTCGAGGATGTCGTGTTCGCTCACGACTAGTTCGTCGATACCGGCACTTTCCGACAGCACTCTCGCGAGCTCGAGGGTGATCAGTGATCCGCCGCCGATGACGTCGACGCGCCCGGGGTGCATCGGTCCGAGCGCCGCGCGGTCGGCGCGTGTCATACCGATCAGGTTTCGGCAGACCCGGTCGAGTTCGGGCAGCGAGATCGTCGACAGATGGATCGCGTCCGAGTCGTACTCGGGGAGGCCGGCACCGAGCGCGGCGAGCGTCGTCATCGTGCCGGCGACGCCCACCCAGGTGCGAGCGGACTGAACCGGCACCGCGGCGAACGCCTCAGCGAGACGTTCGCGCGCGAACTCGGTCGCCGCGGCCAGTTCGGCCGGCGTGGGCGGGTCGGACGGCAGAGCACGCTCGGTCAGCCGAACACACCCGATGTCGGCCGAGTACGCCGCGGTCACCCCGTCCGCATCGCCCAGGACGACTTCCGTCGAACCGCCGCCGAGGTCGGTGACCACGAACGGCCCATCCGCCGAATCCAATTCGCCGACTGCCCCGCGGAACGACAGCCGCGCCTCCTCGTCGCCGGTGATGACCTCGGCGATCGCGCCGGCGGACACGCACCCGAGCAGATCGGCGGTCATGGCGAAGAACTCGTCGCGATTCGACGCGTCACGGGTCGCGGAGGTGGCGACCATCCGCACTCTCTCGACGCCGAGCGCTTCCATCGTGTCGACATAGTCGCTGAGGGCGACGCGCGTCCGCCCGATCGATTCCGCGGCGAACATCCCGGTCGCGTCGACGCCGTAACCCAGTCGGACCACACGCATCTCACGATGGAGATCGACGAGTCGCCCGTCCGGGCCCGGCTTCGCCACGAGCAGGCGGATCGAGTTGGTGCCGCAGTCCACGGCTCCGACGACGGTCACTCGTCGGTCCCCGCGTCCGACGCCTCGGGCCAGTCCTCCGGAATCGCGGTGCCGCGCAACCCGTTCGCGGCCGCGAGCGCCACCGCCTCGTCACCGAGCGGATTGAGTCCCGGACCCTTGGCGAGGGAGTGCGCAATCAGGACGTGCAGGCACTTCACCCGGTCCGGCATACCGCCACCGGTGAAATCGGTGCCGAGGGGTTCGATCGCGTCGCGTTCGGCGAGATAGTCCTCGTGCGCACGGCGGTACGCCGCGGCGAGTTCGGCGTCGTCGTGCAGGCGCGCGGTCATGCCCTTCATGACGCCGGCCGACTCCTGGCGGCTCGCCTCGGCGGTCAGCCGCGGATCGGTCAGGTAGTACAACGTCGGGAACGGTGTGCCGTCGGGCAGCCGGGGCGCGGTCTTGACGACCGCGGGCTTCCCGTCAGGTGTGCGGTAGCTGATCTCGAGGACCCCGCGCGGTTCGCGTCCGAGCTGGGCGGCAACCGTGGCGAGATCCTCCGCGGAGACACCGTGGCCGGAGGAGGAGCTCACTGCACGCCGGGAGGGGTCGACAGCGTGTCCCAGAGATTTCCGTACCACGGTGCGCGGGCGCGCTCTTCGGCACGTTCGGCGGCCTCGCGCCGTGCCTCGTCGGCGGGGAACAACATCACGAGCGGGATCTCTCCTGGTTTGACGAACTGCAGACGCGTCCGCGCCTGGGCCTCGATGTAGGCGGGATCGTTCTGCTCGTTGACCTTCTGCTGATAGTCCGCGACCTCGCGTTGCAGCTGCTCGTTCGACGCGGTCAGCTGGCGGAATTCCGAACGCTGACTGAAGTACGTCCGCAGCGGCATCGCGAGGGTCAGTGCCACCACGCACACCACCACGACGGTGATGACGAGCGTCGCAAGGCCGGCCGGGGTCATCTCGACACCACGCAGGCGGGCGCCGATGCCGGCGCGGGCCGGACGTCGGCGGGTTCGAGGCACGCGCTCCGGCGCCACCCGACGAAACCCGGAATCCGAGGTGTCGTCGGCGACCGGTGCGTCGAGATCGGCGGGAAGCTCGTGCCCAGCCGCCTCGACCGCTTCCTCGGGCACCGTCGACGACGCAGGACGAGCGTGCCGCCGCGTGCGACGGGCACGTTCGCGTGAGCGCGCGTCTACCCGACCATCGCGCCCACGCTGACGCCCGTCACCGCGGTGACGTCGCTGCGAAGCCATGCAGACAGCTAATCACGAACCAAACGAGAAACGCGGGAAGGCGAGGTCGCCCGCGTACCGTGCCGCGTCGCCGAGTCCTTCCTCGATCCGCAGCAGCTGGTTGTACTTGGCGACGCGCTCGGAGCGGGCCGGGGCGCCGGTCTTGATCTGTCCACAGCTGCAGGCGACGGCGAGGTCGGCGATGGTGGTGTCCTCGGTCTCACCGGACCGGTGACTCATCATCGTCTTGTAGCCGTTGTTGTGCGCGAGTGCGACGGCGTCGAGGGTCTCGGTCAGGGTGCCGATCTGGTTCACCTTCACGAGCAGTGCGTTGGCGATGCCCTTGGAGATCCCCTCCTCGAGACGCTCGGGGTTGGTGACGAACAGGTCGTCACCGACGAGCTGCACCCGATCGCCGATCGACTCGGTCAGCTTGGCCCAGCCGTCCCAGTCGTCCTCGGACAGACCGTCCTCGATCGAGACGATCGGGAAGTCGCTGATGAGCTTCTCGTAAAACGACACCATCTCGTCGGCGCCGAGTTCCTTGCCCTCGAGCTTGTAGGCACCGTTCGAGAAGAACTCGGTCGCTGCGGCGTCGAGCGCGATGACGACGTCGCGGCCGAAGTTGTAGCCGGCCTTGCCGACCGCCTCACCGATGACCGCGATGGCCGCCTCGGTGTTGGGCAGGTCGGGGGCGAAGCCACCCTCGTCGCCGAGTGCGGTGCTCATGCCCTGCTTGCTCAGGACGCCCTTGAGGGCGTGGTAGACCTCGGCACCGCACCGCAGCGCCTCCTTGAAGGTCGGCGCGCCGACCGGGGCGATCATGAATTCCTGGAAGTCGATGCCGTTGTCGGCGTGCTCGCCACCGTTGATGATGTTCATCATCGGCACCGGCAGGATGTGGGCGTTGGGTCCGCCGATGTAACGGAACAGCGGCAGCCCGGCCGATTCGGCCGCGCCCTTGGCGACCGCGAGCGAGACACCGAGCAGCGCGTTGGCGCCGATACGGCTCTTGTCGGGGGTGCCGTCGCAGTCGAGCAGTGCCTGGTCGACGAGGCGCTGTTCCTCGGCCTCGATCCCGATCACGGCCGGGGCCAGTTCCCCGAGGACACCCTCGACGGCCTTGGTGACGCCCTTGCCCAGGTACCGGTCGCCACCGTCGCGCAGTTCGACGGCCTCGTGTTCGCCGGTCGACGCCCCGGACGGCACGGCGGCCCGGGTGAAGGTGCCGTCATCCAGGACGACCTCGACCTCGACCGTCGGGTTGCCCCGCGAATCGAGAATCTCACGCGCACCTACCTGCTCGATGATTGCCACGGTTGCACCCCAATCTCGGTGGACGAGTTCGTCGGCGTGATCCCAGGAGATGTGTCCTCCGACGGGGCCGCCTACGCCGACGACGGCCGGTTCTGGTGCCGGCCGATAGGCAAGAGCCTAGTGGCTGCGCCGAAGCCGCACGTGACAAGGTCGACGCAAGCGCTGAAGCCCTTCCCGGCAGGGTTCAGAAGCGGACGTTGATCGAGTAGGCGTTGGCGTGATCGCGCACGTCGAGGACGTAGGCCATCGAGTTGTTGTAGGTCCGGACGGCCTTCTCCCACCCTTCCGGCGTCGTCATGTCGTTGCCGGCGGAGACACACAGATAGCGGGCCGCCGAGAGGGCGGCGTCGTCGATGTTGTCGGGGTCGGGGACGCCGTCACCGTTGGCGTCGACGCCGTAGCGCTTCCACGTCTCCGGGATGAACTGGAACGGCCCCATCGCTCGATCGTGGGTGGCGTCGCCGTCGAGTGCGCCGCCGTCGGTGTCGAGGATCTCCATGTTGCCGCGGGTGCCGTCGAGTTTGACGCCCCGGATGGGCGGGTTGACGTCGCCGTTGTCGGCCACGTCGGAGCCGCGGTAGTGGCCGTGTTTGCTCTCGACGCCGGCGATCCCCGCCAGCGTGGTCCAGTTCAGCCCGCACTCGGGGTGTTGCTGGCGCTGGATCTCGGCGGCGTTGCCGTAGGCCTGGAGCGAGACGACCGGGATACCGGTGGACTCCGCGATGGGCACGGCCCAGTCGTGCATCCTGTCCGCGGTACGCCCGGGTGCGTTGATGTCGATGTAGGGCTGGGGCACGCCTGCCCCCGGCGGGATGCCCTCCGGGATGTCCGGCCTGGTCAGCGACGGCAGGTCGATGCAGCCGGCCAGCAGCACCGACGACGCGACCGCCACGGCCGAGGCCATGAGGCCGTTCCTCCACGGGTTCGGCCGCCTCGACTCCCGACGCACCGCATCCCGGCCCTCCACACGCATTCCTGCCCTACTCCCCTCTCCGGTCCGACGACTTTCGGGCGGACACCGCCCGAGGGGAACCACGATCGCACAGCCGATCGGGTCTCCCGGAAATCGACACACAGTCTGCTGATCCAACTGACCACGGCGGAGTTCGGTTCCCGGGCGCCGGGAGCGCAGCGAGCGGGCCCTGTGTCCCGGGCGCCGGGAGCGCAGCGAGCGGGCCCTGTGTCCCGGGACTTGCGGACGGGTTGTCGGCCGGACGGGTGTCAGCCGGCCGCGGGACCGACGGTCCGGAACCCGATGTTGCTCGCCGTCGACTCCGGCGTGTTGTGCGATCGCGCGGCGACCCGGTAGCGATGACAGTACGAGTCGTGGCAGAGATGGCTGCCGCCCCTCAGGACGCGAGCGCTTCCCCGGCCCGGCCCCAGCGGGTTGCTGCGGTCGGACACGCGGTAGTACCGGGCGCTGAACGTGTCGGCGCACCACTCCCAGACGTTGCCGGCGCACTGGTACAGGCCGAAGCCGTTGGGCTCGAAGTCCCGCACGGGCACGGTACCGACCCGGGCGGTCGGCGCATCCGGGAACTCGCCGCGAAAGATGTTGCAGCGGGGCGCTTCTGCGGTGGGTGGTTCATTCCCCCAGGGGTATCGGGCCCCGCGCAACCCACCCCGCGCCGCGTACTCCCACTGCGCTTCGGTGGGCAGGACACGTCCGGCCCAGGCGCAATAAGCCTGCGCATCACGGTGACTGACATGGACGACGGGGTGGTCGGCCAGACCGTCGACGCTGCTTCCGGGACCCGCCGGGTGGCGCCACGACGCACCTTCGACGGCGAGCCACCACGGCGTTCCCGGCACGGGTTCGCCCGGCGCGGTGGCGTAGGTGTGGAACACCGCGGAACCACCGAATCGCTCGGCATCGGTCCGGTGTCCGGTCGCCGCGACGAACGTGGCGAACGCGGCGTTGGTCACCGTCGTCGCGTCGATCGAGTACGCACCGAGCTCGACGTCGTGCACCGGTCGCTCACCATCGGTGCGGTACCCCTCGTCGAAGGCGTCGCCCATGGCGAAGCCCCCGGCCGGGATGTCCACCGTCTCGATCGGGTGCACTCCGGGACCGCCACCGGCGTGCTCGGCCGGCGGGAACGGCGCACCCGGGCCGCCGTGCGCGGGTCCCGGGGGATGACAGCAACTCACCCCGCCATGATGCCGCGATCCATCAGCGCACCGAGGATGAGCGACGCCAGCCGGTCGATGTCCGCGCCGGTGGTGTCGAATCGCAGATCGGGGCTCTCCGGACTCTCGTAGGGCGCATCGATGCCGGTCAGCCCGCGGAGTTCGCCGCGACGCGCGCGTTCGTAGAGGCCCTTGGGGTCACGGCGTTCGCATTCGGTGACCGGCGTGGAGACGTGGACCTCGATGAAGTCGAGGTCGGCGGCGCGGTGCAGTTCACGCGCGATCTCCCGGTCGGAACGCAGCGGCGAGACCATCGACGCGATCGCGATGACCCCGGCGTCGGCGAAGAGTCGGGCAACGTGGCCGACACGGCGGATGTTCTCCGCGCGGTCACCGGCGGAGAAGCCGAGGTCGTCGGAGATCCCGTGCCGGATGTTGTCGCCGTCGAGGAGGTAGGCGACGCGCCCGCGGCTGACGACGGCCCGCTCGAGCGCGACGGCGACGGTGGACTTGCCCGACGCCGGTAGACCGGTGAGCCACACCGTCGCTCCGCGCTGCTGGGTGTGCGCCCATCGTTCCGCACGCGCCAGCGAACTCGGATGCCATTTGATGTCGTTGCGCGTCGCCTTACCCGGGATGACCTCGCGCGGCTCGAGGATCGTCCCCGCGCCGACCGTGTCGTTCGAGGCCTCGTCGATGAGGATGAACGCGCCGGTGTCGCGGTTGCTCGCATAGGGGTCGGCCGGCACCACCGACGACGTCCGCAGCGTGACGGTGCCGATGTCGTTGAGCACGAGCTCACCGGGGGCGACATGCTCGATGAGGGTGTCCGGGTCGAGGCGCCGCTCGAGGGACTGGACGGTGGCGCGGACCGTCGACGGGCCGTGCTTGAGGGCGACGCGGTCACCGGCCCGCAGCGGCGAATTCGACAACCAGCACACGTGCGCATCGATCTCGCGGGCCAGGACCGGTACATGCGCTCCGTCCGCACCGCTCACGATGACGTCGCCGCGACCGATGTCGATGTCGTCGGCGACCTGGACTCCTACCGAGAGAGGCGCCACCGCAACGTCTCTCGTGGGATCGAGGGTATCGAGCGCCGTGACGGTCGACCGGCTTCCCGACGGCAGCACGACGATCTCGTCACCGACGCGCAGTGTCCCGGAGGCGAGCCGGCCGGTGTAGGTACGCCGGTTCGACTCGCTGGGACGCGACACCCACTGGATCGGAAGGCGCAGTTCCTCGGTCACCGGCGCGGGCGCGTGGAGCTCGACGTCCTCGAGGTACTCCAACAGCGTTGTCCCGGAGTACCACGGGGTGTTCGACGAGCGGTGCACGACGTTGTCCCCGTGCTTGGCGGCCACCGGGATCGCCGGGATCTCCCCGATCCCGAGTTGCACCGCGAGTTCGGCGAGGTCGGCCCGGATCTCGTCGAAACGGTGCTCGGAGTAATCGACGAGGTCGATCTTGTTGACCGCCGCGATCACGTGCGGCACGCCCACGAGAGTTGCGATCCGGGCGTGGCGTCGGGTCTGCCGCAGCAGGCCGTGCCGGGCGTCGACGAGCAGGATCGCCACGTGCGCGTTCGACGCCCCGGTGAACATGTTGCGGGTGTACCGCTCGTGTCCGGGGGTGTCGGCGAGGACGTAACTCCGTGTGGGCGTGGAGAAGAAGCGATAGGCGACATCGATCGTGATGCCCTGTTCGCGTTCGGCGCGCAAGCCGTCGGAGAGGGCGGCCAGGTCGACATCACCGTCGCCGTCGGTGACCGCGGCGAGATGATCGGTCGGCAGACTGCCGGTGTCGTGCAGAATCCGGCCGATGAGCGTGGACTTGCCGTCGTCGACACTGCCCGCGGTCGCGATCCGCAGGAATTGCCTTGCGGACGTGCTTGTTTCGTCACCGGCGGGGACGACCGGCTGTGGCGAGGTGAGAGTCATCAGAAGTATCCTTCGCGCTTGCGGTCTTCCATGGCGGCGCTGGACGTGCGGTCGTCGGCGCGGGTCTCCCCGCGTTCGGAGACGGTGGATTCGCTGATCTCGGCGATGATCTCGGCGATCGTGGTGGCCCGCGAGCGAACCGCCCCGGTGATGGTCAGGTCACCGACGGTGCGGTAGCGCACCCACTCGGTCCGTACCTCTTCACCGTCGCGGGGCCGTGAGTACTCCGAGACCGAGAGCAGGATGCCGTCCCGGTCGAAGACCTCCCGCTCGGCGGCGAAATAGATGGAGGGCAGCTCGAGGCCCTCGAGCTCGATGTAGCGCCAGATGTCGGTCTCGGTCCAGTTCGAGAGCGGGAACACACGCACCGACTCCCCACGACGGATCCGCCCGTTGTACAGCGACCACGGTTCGGGTCGTTGGGCGCGGGGATCCCATTGCCCGAACTCGTCGCGGAAGCTGAAGATGCGCTCCTTGGCGCGGGCACGCTCCTCGTCGCGGCGGGCGCCGCCGAACGCGGCGTCGAATCCGCCCTCCTCCAGCGCATCGAGCAGGGTGCGGGTCTGCAGGCGGTTCCGCGAACCCGACGGGTCGGTGGACTCGGCGACTCGTCCGGAGTCGATGGACTCCTGGACCGAGGCCACGATGAGTTCGATGCCCTCGGGATTCTCGGCGGTCGGCGCGACCCGTCGGTCACGGAATTCGATCACCTCGTCGAAATTGTGGCCGGTGTCGACGTGCATGATCGGGAAGGGCAGGGGCGCGGGCCGAAATGCCTTCTCGGCCAACCGGAGCAGGACGATGGAGTCCTTGCCGCCGGAGAACAGCAGCACCGGCCGCTCCAGTTCCGCCACCACCTCGCGGATGATGTGCACCGCCTCGGCCTCCAACACCCGGATGGCGGTCACATGGTCGAAGTCGTCGGCGTCCCCGGGCCGGGCCCGGTCGCCGGTCGCCCGGTCGAGCGAGGTCTCGTCTACAGCGGTCACAGTGGGTATCCGTTTCGTTCGGCGTCTTCTCGATAGCGTCGGGCCCACTCCTTGGACCGCGAATTGGACTGTGGCTTCAGCGGTGGCGGCGGCGCCAGCTCCGGGTCCTGCCCGATCTTCTCCAGCACCAGTGCGGTCGCCTTCGTGGGATCGGTGACCAGGTCCCGGAACCCGATCTCGAGCGGTTCGATCCCCTCGGCGGCGAACCAGTTGCGCCACTGTCGTTCCTGGTCGCTCAAGATGCCGGCGAGATGGGCGATACCGCCGGCGTGATACACCGCCTCGTCGTGCTCGTCGGTGTCCGAGCCGTCGTGCCGCCACACGCGGGTCTGCACCGCGCGCCACATCGACACCGCTTGCGGCACAACATCTTCTCGATGGACGTGCACGTAGAGCGGATCGGCTCCGTCGAACAGCCAGCGGACGGCGCCGCGCAACGAACCCGACGCGACCCGGCTGCGCGAGATCAGCAGCGGAGTCTGGTTCCACATGAGCTTGCCGCCCCACACCCCGTTCGGCGTGCGACCCGCCGCCCGCACATCCGAGCGCCAGGTGGCCGAATCGCGGGTGTCCACCACCCCGGGATCGAGTGGCTCCAGGAGCTCGAGGATGGTGGGATCGCTGACACCGGCGAACCATTCACGCGGCTGCGGAGCCGCCGAGGAATCCGAGAAGTACTGGAAGAACTCCTCCGGACGACCCGCGACGCCGGTCGCGGCGAGCGACTCCACCAGCAGCGTGCTGCCGCTGCGCTGGCTGGCACACACCAGATAATTTGCCGGTCCCGACGAGGACTTCGCTGACATGAAAGACGAGTCTAGCGAGCGGGAAAAGCACCGCAAGCTGGCCTTTTACGCGCAGCCGGGTCGAAACCATTGACACCGAGACCGCGCTGTGGGTGGCGTGAGATCGCGTGTCCGAGATGACGCTTTCGCGCCGACGCCCCTCAGCGCTCGCCCGACGTGAGGTCCCCGGCCAACTCGCGACGGGCACCCAGCGGACGCCGGGACGGCAATGCCTCCTCCTCGGCCTCGACCTGCGCCGCCTTGGTGTGGAATGCGTCCATGAAGGCCTCCGCCGTCGCCGTGCCGGCCGCTTCATCGGGCAAGTCGTCATGGGTGCGCTCGCGCCAGTCGGCCAACGCCCGCGCGAGCTCGTCCCGGACGTGCGCATACGACGGGTCGTCGGCGAGGTTGTTGCGCTCATGCGGATCGGAACGCAGGTCGTAGAGCTCGACCCTCGACCGATCTTGTTGCACCTCTTGCCGATCCAGCGACCGCGCCGACAAACTGTCGGCGATGTCGAGCGGGAGCAACAACGCCGGCCGCGCCGCGTAGTTCTCGATGTAACTGAACTCCTTGGTCCGAACGGCACGGATCGGGTCGAAGGCGTCGTGATAGGTCTTCTCGGTGAACACCTCGGTGCGGACGGCTGCGTCTTCCGTTCCCACCAGCGCGGGGGCGTGCGAGTCACCGTCCACCGTGTCCGGGATGTCGACACCCACCAGGTCGAGCAGCGTCGGCGTGAGATCGACCCCCGAGAACAGATCGTCGTAGACCGTCGGCGTGATCCCCAGCCGCGACGGCGGGCGCATGATCAATGCGATCCCGGTGCCCTCGGCGTACAGCGTCGATTTCGCCCGTGGGAACGCCAGACCGTGATCGGTGACGAACACGATCCAGGTGGAATCGTCGAGACCGAGTTCGGCGACGGTGTCGAGGAGCCGGCCCACGGCCGAGTCGGCCTTCGTGATCGAGCCGTGCAGACCCGCCAGATCGTCGCGCACGTCGTCGGTGTCCGGCAGGAACCCGGGGACCGAGATCGTGCTGGTGTCTGCCGGCTTGTACTCGTCGGCAGGGTAGGGCCGATGCGTTTCGAAGAAGCCCGCCGTCAGGAAGAACGGCCGATCGTCGTGCGCATGTCGTCGCAACCAGTCCTGGGACCGGTCCACCACGTAGTCGCAACGCGAGTCGGACACATCCACCGAGTCGAAACCGAGCCGGCCGGGGTCCGCGCTCTCGTGCTGCATCCCGAAGAGTGCCGAGCGGTAGCCCGCACCCGCGAGGAGAGCCGGCAGGGTCTGCACGTCCGGGAAGTACTCGAACCCGTGGTGGGCCAGGCCGACGAGCCCGTTGCCGTGCGGATAGCGCCCCGTGAACAGGGAACCGCGGGCCGGTGAGCACAGCGGCGCCGTGGCGTGTGCGTCGGCGAACCGGATGCCGGCGGCCGCGAGGTCGTCGAGGACGGGACTCTCGACGCCATCGGCGCCGTAACACCGCAGATGGCGACCGAGATCGTGCCAGTGCACCAGGATCACGTTGTCGCGGCGCGCGGCATCGGGTGAAGAGACCATCCACCCATGATGGCGCAGACGATTCCCCTGCCGGGGCCCACCCGGGGCGGCGGATGCGCTCTCTCCCGCCGCCGCACCGCCTGACGAGATCAAATCAGCGTGGGCGAAAGTCCGGTGGCCGGGGTCACGGCGATCGCGCACCGGATCAGGTACGGAGCAGCCGGACGAGCACGCCGGCGGCGTGGGCGCGCGCGGCCCGGTCGGCTTCGTCGGCGTCACCGGCCTCCAGTGCCGCGATGATCCGGCGGTGCTCGGTCACGGCGTGCCGACGGTTGTCCTCGTGCGACCACATGTCGGATCGGTAGAGATGTGACTGGGTGTCGAGCTTCAGCAGTGCGTCGCACAGCGGGGCGTTTCCCGACAGCGACCGGACCGCGGTGTGGAAGTCGAGATCGAGTTCGGCGTCGCGTCGGTGATCGGGCTCGGTCTCCAGCAGACGCTCCTGCTCACGCACCCGATCCCAGAGCCCGGTCAGCTCGGCACGGGTCACCCGGATGGTGGCCTGGCGCGCGGCGAGTCCGTCGAGGACCTCACGAACCTCGAAGACGTGCCGCAGCATCTCGTCGTCGAGGACAGCCACCTTCGCACCGACACGAGGCGTGTAGACCGCCAGCCCGTCCATGACGAGTTGTTGGACCGCCTCGCGCACCGGGCTGCGGGACACGTCCAGTCGGGCGGCCAGACCCGGAACCGAGAGCGACGCACCGGGTTCGAGCGTGCCGTCGAAGATCTCGTCGCGTATCCGGCGCAGGACCGACTGCATCAGCAGCGCGCCGTCGTGTCCGTTTCCCGTCATGACCGTCCCAGCGTAGAGGGCCGATGCCCCGACCTCATCCCGCGGCCATCACGCGCTGCGCCTCGCGCTCGGCGCCGACGGGTGCGATTCCGCTCTTCATCCCGGCGAGTTTCGCATCAATGTTCTCGGCGACGGTGATCGGCGGATATCCCGGGTGGTCGGTACGCGCGCACCCGGGCAGCGTCTCGATGACGGCATCGGCGTTGCCGTCGAAGAAGAACGCTGCCGACCGACGACGCAGGATCCGGCCGTCGACGACGGGCGGGTCGACGCGGTGGACAGTCGATCGCCACCGGTCGTTCGTCCACCGCGCCATGGCGTCGCCGAGGTTGACCAGCAGCGCGCCGTCGGCGGGTGCCACGTCGTGCCACCGCCCCTCGTGATCGAGCACCTGGAGCCCGGGCACCTGGTCGGCCCACAGCACGGTGAGGATGCCGAAGTCGGTGTGCGCACCCATCCCGGTCAGCTCCCCGGCGAGTTCGATCTCGCCTTCGGGGAGGGTGTAGTTGTTGAGCTTCAGCGCGTCGATGGAGTGATCGGTCATCCCGTCGAAGTAACCGGGCGGCAGACCGAGCGCATCGGTGAAGGCGGTGAGCAGAACTCGCGAGAGGCCCCGCGCCGCGTCGAACCAGGATTCGACCGCCGGGCGGAATCCCGGCGCCGCGTCCGGCCACGTGTTCGTCGGGTAGCTGGACTCCGGCAGGTCGAGGCCCGGGAACCAGGAACCCTCCGAGCCGACGGTGAACGCCTCGTAGAAGTCGTTCATCTGATTCGCCGCGGCCACACCGAGACTCATGCTCAGCGACTCACTCTTCGGCGGGCTGTAGCCGCGATTCTGCCCCGGCCGGGCGTATTGCTTCTTCACCTCGAGGGGCAGCGCGTAGAACTCGTCGAGCGCCGCGGTCAGTCCGTCGATGACGCCGGGTGCGATCCCATGACCGACGACCTGGACGAAACCGACGCAGCCACAGGCGTCGTCGAGGGCGCGCGCCACGCCGTCCCGGGCCGCGGCCGAGCTGTCCGGGTCGAGGTAGGGCGAGATGTCGATGGTGGGAACGGTGAACATGAATCCTCCGGATGGGTTCGGGTCGAGGTGGTTGCGAGCGCGGAGATGTCCTCAGCGACGACGGTTCACGGCGGCGTTGAGAATGCTGAAGGCGCCGAAGACGAGGATGCCGAACACCGAGGCCAGGACGATCGCCGCGATGAGGTCGTCGGACTGGAGGCGAGCCCGATAGATGTCGAGCAGGGTCCCGATACCGGGTTCGCCCTTGGCGAAGAACATGTCACCGATGATGGCGCCTACCACGACCAGCCCCGAGGCCGTCCGGAAGCCGGTCATCATCGACGGGAGCGCCGACGGGAACTCGAGCATCAGCAGGCGTTGCACCGGTGAGGCCTTCGACAGGGTGAACAGCTCCTGTGAGGACTTGTCGACCGAGACGAGCCCGAAATGCGTGTTGGCGATGATGGGGAAGATCGCGATGATCACGCACACGATCGTGCGGGCGACCATCCCGTAGCCGAACCAGAGCCCGATCAGCGGAACGATCGCGAGCACCGGGATCACCTGCAGCACAACGGCCCAGGGGTAGATCGCGCGTTCGAGGAAGGACCCCCGGCTCATCAGGACGCCGATGGCGACCCCGATCAGCGCGGCGAAGGCGAAGCCCACGAGACAGACCTTCGCGGTGACCCACAGCGCGTCGAGCATGGGGCCGACGCTGTCCGGGTCCAGCAGCGACTCGAACAGCACGGTGTGCGGCGGCGGGAGCAGGAAACGCCGCTCCGGAGTGAGGATGAGATAGCTGACTGCGTACCAGGCGGCGATTCCCACGGCGAGGGAGAGGACCGGAGGTGCTCCGTACCTCAGCACGGCTGCCGTGACACGGCGGGCGCCACTCTTCCGCGACGACCGCTCGCCCCGTGTGGGCTCGGGCTGCGGCGCGGAAACCGGTCCGTGGTGCTCGCCGGCGGCGGGACGAGATCGGGCGGCGGTGGTCATCGTGCACCTCGGAGGGTCTCGGAGATCTCGGCGACGTGGTCGGTGAAACGGCTGTCGTAGCGCAGATCCGGGTGGCGTGGGTGAGCGAAGTCGATGCCGATGTCAGCGACGATCCGCCCGGGGCGTGCGGACATCACGATCACCCGGTTGGCGAGGAAGACCGCTTCGGACACCGAATGCGTGATGAACATCGCGGTGAACCGGCGTTCGGCGTAGAGCCGTTGCAGCTCGGATTGCATGTCGAGCCGGGTCATCTCGTCGAGAGCGCCGAAAGGCTCGTCGAGGAGCAACAATTCGGGCTCGGAGGTCAACGCGCGGGCCAGCGAGGCACGCATCTTCATGCCACCGGACAGCATGCGCGGCAATTGCGACTCGAACCCGGTGAGACCGACCGCGTCGATGGCGGCCTGCGCCCGGCGTCGTCGTTCACCCCGCGGCAGCCGGGCGATCTCGGCGCAGAGTTCGACATTGCCCCGCACACTGCGCCAGGCGAGGAGGGTCGGTTCCTGGAAGATGAACCCGACCGACTCCGTGGACAGTGCCACGCTTCCCTCTGTGGGCTTCTCGAGACCGGCGGCCATCCGGAGCAGGGTCGACTTACCACAACCCGACGGTCCGACGACGGCCACGAAGTCGCCGGCGCGCACGTCGAGGTCCACCCGGTCCAGCGCCTGGGTCCCGGACTCGAATCGCTTCGTCACCCCGGAGACGGACGCGACCACATCTTTGGTGAGATGACGCGCATCCACATCCCTCACCGTGTCGTAGAGTTTCATCCGGCCTTCCCGCCCTGTGCATGTCTACATGTAACTGTTGCAGTCTTTCTGCTATTAGATGACCCGCCTCCGCACGTCGCGTCTGGCCGTGGCCGCCACGGCGGCGACGATCTGCGCAGCGGTTCTCGCCGGCTGCTCGAGTTCCGGGTCCGACGACACCGCGTCGTCGAGCCTCCCCTCGGCGCCGGCCGAATCCACCCTCGCCGGAACCTGCCCCGACAACGTGGTGGTTCAACTGCAGTGGCAACCGCAGTCGGACATGGCCGGGGTCATCGGACTTCTCGGACCCGGGTACACCGTCGACACCGACAACAAGTCGGTCTCCGGACCGCTCGTCTTCGACGGCATGGACACCGGCGTCGACATCACGCTGCGCGCCGGCGGCCCGGCCATCGGATTCCAGTCGGTGCCCTCGGCCATGTACTCCGACGACTCCATCCACCTCGGTCTCGTCCACGGCGACCAGATGATCTCCGCCGCCAAGGACCAACGCGTGGTCGGTGTGACGCCCCTGCTGCAGTACAACCCCTCGATCATCATGTGGGACCCCGCAACCCACCCGGACGTGAAGACGATCGCCGACATCGGCCGATCCGACGCCAGCGTGGTGGTGTCGAAGGATCAGATCTTCCCGCAGTGGCTGGTCGCGAAGGGGCTGCTGCAGCAGGATCAGCTCGACACCAGTTACGACGGCGCCCCGGCACGTTTCGTCGGCGACCCGTCGATCACCCAGCAGGGGTTCGCCAACTCCGAGCCCTACACCTACGAGAACGAGACCCCGTCGTGGAACAAGCCGGTCGCCTACGCGATGGTCAAGGACGCCGGGTACGACGTCTACGCGTCGAACGTCTCGGTCCGCGCCGGTGACGTCGAGGAGATGTCGCCGTGTCTGGAGAAGCTGGTCCCGATGATCCAGCAGACCGGTAAGGACTACGTGGCCTCGCCCGACGCGGTCAACGCCACCATCGTCGACTGGGTGTCCCAGGACGTGTCCTTCACCCCGTATTCAGCCGGCGAGGCGGCGTACTCGGCGGGCTTGCTGAAGGATCGCGCGGTCATCGCCCCGGGCGCGGACGGTGTCTACGGCAGCTACGACATGGTGAAGGCGCAGAACGTGATCAACGACCTCGTGCCGATCCTGAACGGCGGAGGCGCCGACCTGCCGGCCGCATTGCCCGCCGACCAGCTGTTCACGACCCAGTTCATCGATGAGCAGATCCGCTGACCCGACGCCCACGTCTTCCCCGACCACAGAGAGACACACGATGACAGAGACCACCACACCCCCGTCGCCGGCCGCCTCGGCCGGCCTGACCGAGCTCGACCGGGAACGCCGGATGGGCGGGCTGGGGACCGAGACCACCGACCGCGAGATCCGCCGGATCAGTCTGGCCGATCTGGACAACCGCCGCGACGAGATCGCCGACCAACTCTGGTCGGCCGCAACCGACATCGGCTTCTTCCAGGTGATCGACCACGGCATCGACCTGGCCGCGGTGGACCACGCGTTCGAGATGTCCGCCCGGTTCTTCGCGCTCCCCCGTTCGATCAAGGAGCAGTATCCGCTCAAGAAGGGCCAGAACGCGGGCTGGGAGTACCGCACCCAGGTACGCCCGTCGATCGGCACACCGGACCAGAAGGAGTCCTACCAGTTCACCCGGCCCCGCATGGACGGACTGTGGCCGAGTGAGCGCGAGCTCGCCGGATTCCGCTCCACCATCGAGGATTTCGAGCACCGGTGCTGGTCGGTGGCCATGACCCTGCTCAGCTGTTTCGCCGAGCGTCTGGGTCTCGACCGCGACTTCTTCACCCGGGCGCACGACCCGACGGCGGACACCTACCAGAGCACCCTGCGGCTGCTGCACTACTACGCGTTCCCCGACGAACTGATCGACTCCGAGAACAGTTGGCGCGCCGGCGCACACACCGACTTCGACGCACTGACCCTGCTGTTCCAGCGGTCCGGTCAGGGAGGCCTGCAGGTGCTACCGGGAGCCGAGGCCGACGGTCAGGCCTGGACGTCGGTCGAGCCGTCCGACGACGCCATCACCTGCAACATCGGCGACATGCTGATGCGCTGGTCCGACGACCGACTGCCGTCGAACTTCCATCGGGTCCGGGCTCCCCGACGGGGCGAGTACACCGGTCCGCGCTACACGCTCGCGTACTTCGCCCAGGCGAACTCCGACGTGCTGATCGAGAGCGCGGGCGGCACCTACCCGCCGATCACCGCCGCCGACTACCTCGCCCAGCGCATCGCCGCGAACTTCGCGAAGTGACCGACACATCATTGCCCGGGGCCGCCGTCACCGCGGCGGCCCCGGCCTTTCGCGACGTCACCGTCTACACGGCCGGGCAGTGGAAAGCCCATCACGACGTCCATGTCGTCGACGGGATCGTCACCGCGATCGCACCCACCGCCCGTCCGGGCGGTGGAACCGGTAACGGTTACGTCATCCCCGGGTTCGTCAACACCCACACGCACCTCCAGCAGTCGCTCATGCGGGGAATCGCCGAATGCACACCGTTGCTCGAATGGTTGCTGGCCGTGGGCGAGGAATCGGTGGCGATCACACCCGAGCGGGCCTACCTCGCCGCTGTCTCGGCCTGCCTCGAACTGTTGCGATCGGGCACGACGACCGTGGTCGAACACATGTGGCCGCACCCGTCGCACGAGATCCATGACGCCGTCGTGCGGGCACTGCGCGACACCGGAATCCGGGCGATCCTCGGCCGCGGGGTCGCCGACCGCACCGACCCGAGCCGCAAGTGGGGGTTCGAACCGCGGCTGATGCAACCCCTCGGCGAGGTCCTCGACCACGTCGACCATCTCCGCAACGAGGTTGCCGGGTCAGCGATCTCGATGGCCCTGGCGGTACCCAATCCGCGCTCGGTCACCGACGCCGGGATGCGGACGATCCGCGACTTCGCGCAGGAACGTGGACTGCCGGTCTCCATCCACCTGCTCGAGACCGGCACCGACGAGCAGATGTGTCGGCAGCACACCGGCTTCGGGGCCGTCGACCACCTCGACCGCAACGGCTTCCTGTGGGACCGCGTGCTCGCCGTCCACTGCGTCGAGCTCGACGACGCCGGCCAGCGCACCCTCGCCGCCCGGAAGGTGGCGGTGTCGCACAATCCATTGTCGAACATGCGTCTCGGCAGCGGGGTGGCCCCGATCCCGGCGATGCTGGAGCGCGGCCTGGCGGTCGGGCTGGGCGTGGACGGCGCCGCCAGCAACGACACCCAGGACATGCTGGCGACGCTGCGCATCGCCGCTTACCTGCAACGTGCCGTCCACCGGCGTGCGGACCTGCTCGGGTTCCCCCAGATGCTCGACATCGCCTGCGGCGGCGCCAACTACGCGCTCGGTCTGTCGCCGGTGACCGGCGGTGTGACAGTCGGGTCGCCCGCGGACCTCACGCTGGTGCGGTTCGACCGCGACTACGCCACCCTCCCCGTCCGCGATCCCGGCGCGTCGCTGCTCACCACCGGATCACGGTCCATCGTCGACACGGTGATGGTCGGCGGCGAGATCGTCGTCGAGGACGGACGCCACACGCGAATCGACGAGGGGGAGTTCACGAAACAGCTGGCCGCACTGTCCGTCTGAGCCTCGATCCGGTTCATCTCCCCAAACCCCGCGACAGTGGTCGCGTTTCGTTGCGCGGATCGCAACGAAACGCGACAACTGCGCCGCTTGATGATCAGGCCGGGTTCTCGCCCAGTACGGCCGACCACGCCTCGGGCGAGTCGAGGGTGACGTCTCGCTCGGCCGCACGCGCTTCTGCCGCGCGCACGTCGGCCATCAACGCGAGCGCTCGGTCCCGGGCCTGCGCCTCGACGCTGTCGCCGCCGGCGACGACCGTCACGGTCAGGGTCTCCGCGGGGATGGTGTCGACGGGATAACCGGCCGCGGTGAGCCGTTCGAGGACCTTCTGCACCAGGGCGAGAGCGGGCTGGGTCGTGGCGACGCCGTCGAACACCGAGCCGCGGCGCTTCTCGGCCGCCTTGCGTTCCTCCCATTCCCGGATCTGGGTCTCCAGATCCGAGTGGGCGCCGGACAGCACGCCCGGGGTCCGGCCGGTCACCTTCGACGTGAAACTCCGTGCGACGTCGTCGATGTCGAACGGCGACTCCGGGTCGTCGGCGGCGATGCGCGCGTGGAACAGCACCTGCAGCAGGAGGTCGCCGAGTTCTTCACGGAGCTCCACGGGGTCACCGGCCTCGATGGCGTCGAGCAACTCGTAGACTTCTTCGAGCAGGTAACGCCGCAACGAGTGGTGCGTCTGGGTGCTCTCCCACGGGCCATTCCGACGCAATGTGTCCATCAACGCCACGGACTCGAGAAGCGCCATGCCGGAGACCGCCTGCGCCGCGATGACGTCTTCCCCGCGCGCGATTCGCGCCTGCACCAGCGGATGTTCGGGATCGGTACTGACGAGCACCGATCCCGGATCAACGGGTGCGTCGTCGAAGACGGGTTCGACGTGGTCGAACTCCCACAGCATCGCCGCGGGCACGTCCTCGGTGACCTGCACCGGCCCGGCGAGACATGAGCGTGCCCGAAGGGGGATCAGATCTGGCCGTGCCGGGTCCAGCAGCACCACCGTCATTCGTCGTACGCCCTTCCCTGAGGAGCGCCCGGAGCCTGCGGAGGGCGCGCTACCCCCGCTCCCTGAGGAGCGCCCGGAGCCTGCGGAGGGCGCGTCACGAAGGGTCCGGCCGCAGTTGGGTGAGGAAGGTCGTCAGGTACTCGATCAGCTCGTCGTCGCGCAGGCGCGCCGACCCCACGCCTCCGGTGCGCGGGATGGGCAGCGTGACCACCGACGTCGTCGCCCGGTAGGTGGCCGACGAGTACAGGCGACGTAGACGCACCTGCTCGCTGTCGAGCAGCGACAGCGGCGAGATCTTCATTCCCTGTCCGGCGAGACCGATCTCGGTGATCCCCCGCTCCCGGCACCGCAACCGCAGCCGGGCGATCGACGCGAGGCGAGTGGTCTCCACCGGCGGCGGACCGTACCGGTCATTGAGTTCGACGAGAACCGAGTCCACCGCGGCGTCGTCGGTCGCCGACGCGAGCTTGCGGTACGCCTCGAGGCGCAGGCGATCGGAGTCGACGTACTCGACCGGGATGTGCGCGTCGACGGGCAGATCGATGCGCACCTCTCCCGTCTCGCGCGATTCGACCGGTTTCCCGTCCGCGGCAGCGCGATACGCCTCCACCGCCTCGCCGACCAGACGAACGTAGAGATCGAACCCGACACCGGCCACGTGTCCGGACTGCTCGGCGCCCAACACATTTCCGGCACCGCGCAACTCGAGATCCTTCAGTGCCACCGCCATGCCCGCGCCGAGCTCGTTGTTCTGCGCGATCGTCGCGAGCCGGTCGTACGCGGTCTCCGTGAGCGGCCGGTCGGGACTGTAGAGCAGGTACGCGTACCCACGTTCACGACTTCGGCCGACGCGACCGCGCAGCTGATGTAGCTGCGAGAGACCGAGGTTCTCGGCACGGTCGACGATCAGGGTGTTGGCGTTCGAGATGTCCAGGCCCGTCTCGATGATCGTCGTGCAGACCAGCACGTCGTACTCGCGATTCCAGAACCCCGACACCGTTCGTTCGAGCTGGTCCTCGCCCATCTGACCATGTGCGACGACGACTCTCGCCTCCGGAACCATCGCGGCGATGTCCTTGGCCATCTTGTCGATGGTCGAGACGCGGTTGTGCACGTAGAACACCTGGCCGTCGCGCAGCAGTTCGCGGCGGATGGCGGCGGCGACCTGTTTGGGCGCATAGGCGCCGACGTAGGTCAGGACCGGATGCCGCTCCTCGGGCGGGGTGAGGATCGTCGACATCTCCCGGATGCCGGCCATCGACATCTCGAGTGTGCGCGGGATCGGGGTCGCCGACATCGTCAGCACGTCGACGTGGGTGCGCAGCGACTTGATGTGCTCCTTGTGCTCCACACCGAAGCGCTGCTCTTCGTCGACAATGACGAGTCCGAGGTCTTTCCAGACGATCCCGGTCTGCAGGAGGCGGTGGGTACCGATGACGACATCCACCTCGCCCTTGGACATCGCCTGGGCGATCTCGCGGGATTCCTTGGCGTCGGTGAACCGGGACAGGCCGCGCACCCGCACCGGGAATCCGCTCATCCGCTCGGTGAAGGTCTGCAGATGTTGTTGCGCCAGAATGGTCGTCGGGACGAGGACAGCGACCTGCTTGCCGTCCTGCACGGCCTTGAAGGCGGCACGGACGGCGATCTCGGTCTTGCCGTAACCGACGTCGCCGACCACGACGCGGTCCATCGGCACCGCACGTTCCATGTCGGCCTTGACCTCGGCGATGACCGTGAGCTGATCCACGGTCTCGGTGAAGTCGAAGGCGTCTTCCATTTCCTGCTGCCACGGGGTGTCGGGACCGAATGCGTGTCCGGGCGCGGCGTGGCGGGCGGCATAGAGCTGTACGAGCTCGCCGGCGATCTCGCGAACAGCCTTGCGCGCCTTGCGTTTCGTGTTCTGCCAGTCCGACCCGCCGAGTTTCGACAGCGACGGTTGTTCGCCGCCGACGTACCGCGAGAGCTGGTCGAGTGCGTCCATCGGGACATACAACCGATCGGCCGGCTGGCCGCGTTTGCTCGAGGCGTACTCCAGGACGAGGTACTCGCGCCGGGCACCCGAGACGGTCCGCTCGATCATCTCGACGAACCGGCCGATGCCGTGCTGGTCGTGCACCACCAGGTCGCCGGCGGCCAGGGCGAGCGGGTCGACCTGGTTGCGCCGCTTGGCCGGCAGCCGGCGGCCGTCCCGGACGTTCGCGACCCGTGTGCCGGTGAGGTCGGCCTCGGCGACCACCACGAGACCCGCGTCGGGACAGACGATCCCGGCACGCAGCGGCGCGCAGAAGACGGTCACCTCGCCGGGCTGCGGCCGATGCCCGGGTTCGGCGATCACGTAGGGCACCTCGGCGTCGGACAGTCGTTCGCCGACACGCTGCGCGGTGCCCTTGCCCGCCACCACGATCGCCGCCGTCTTGCCGTCGGAGACGTGGGCGCGCAACTGCGCGAACGTCGCCGCGATCTCGCGGTCGTCGCCCCGTGGCGCCGGGCCGGGAGCCAGGTCCAGTTCGAGTTCGTCACCGCTGCCGGTCGCGAGTGGACTCAGGGTCCACCAGGGCCGGCCGGCGGCGAGCGTCGCCTTCCGCACCTCGTCGAGAGAGCGGTACGCGCTGGCCTGCAGGTCGATGCCGAGGCTCTCCGACGACCGGCCGTCGATCGGCGCCGAGGCGCCCATGGCGGCGGCGGTCCACGACGCCTCGAGGAATTCCGCACCCGTCTTCGACAGATCGGAGGCCCGGGTCCGCACCTTCTCCGGGTCGAGGATGAGGACCCGTGTGCCGTCGGGGATCACCTCGGTCAGCAACTGCATGTCGCCGTCGACGAGCGCGGGGATCAGCGCCTCCATCCCCTCCACCGGGATGCCCTCGGCGAGTTTGCCCAACATCTCGGTCATGGTCGTGTCGCCCGGATCGGCGGCCGCGAGATCGGCGGCCCGCGCACGGACCTTCTCGGTCAGGAGCAGTTCACGGCACGGGTGAATCCGCACCTCGCTGGTCTCGACCTCGGGCTGGCTGCGCTGGTCGGCCACCGAGAACGCACGCATCTCGGTGATCTCGTCGCCCCAGAACTCCACGCGCACCGGATGATCGGCGGTCGTCGGAAAGACGTCGAGGATGCCGCCGCGTACCGCGAACTCGCCGCGTCGGCCGACCATGTCGACGCGCTCGTAGGCCATCTCGACCAACTGGGACAGCAGTGCGTCGAAGTCGACCTCGATGCCCTCACGCAGGGTCACCGTGGCGACGTCGGCGAGGCCCGGTGCCATCGGCTGGACGAGCGAGCGAACAGTGGTCACGACGACCCGCAGCGGGGTGTCGCCGGGGTTCGCCAGGCGGTGCAGCACGGCCAGTCGCTGTCCGACGGTGTCTGCACTCGGGGAGAGCCGCTCGTGCGGCAGCGTCTCCCAGGACGGGAACTGTGCGACGGCCCCGGCGTCGTCGAGGAGTTCGCCCAGCTCCGCCGTCAGATCGTCGGCCTCGCGGCCGTTGGCCGACACGACCAACAGCGGCGCCTGCGCATCGGTGACCAGGCACGAGACGAGGAAGGGGCGCGCGGCATCCGGCGCGGTGATGTCCAGTCGGCGCTCGTCGCGGTGCTTGTGCACCTCGCGGAAGGACTTGTCCGCACACGCGAGTGTGGCCAGACCGGACAGGGCAGACAGCGTCGACACTCCGTCGATTGTATGGGTCGCCGATCGGCCCGCCCTGCCCGGTCGGCGCACTCGTCCCGACGGAGTTCTCGCCGTCGGCGCCCCTGCCCTACCCTCATCGGCATGAGCGACCGCACCTCCGGCGCGACCTCGCCCCCGATCCGCGTGTCAGACGCGACGATCGACGATTGCGAGGCCGTCGCGGACATCTACGCACACTACGTGCAGCACACCGTCGCGACCTTCGACTACCTGGTTCCGTCGGTCTCGCAGTGGCATGCCAAGCACGCCGCGATCACCGCTGCGGGCCGGCCGTTCGTGGTGGCCTGCGCGGTCGACGACGGGGTCGAGCACGTCGTCGGATACGCCTACCTGGGGACGTTCCGGACGATGCCCGCGTACGACCTGTCGACCGAGGACTCGATCTACGTGCGGCCCGGTCACGGGGGGCGCGGGATCGGCACCGCGTTGATGTCCGCGCTGCTCGCCCGCGCCGACCCGGACAACGTCCGCCAGATCGTCGCGGTCATCGCCGCGACCGGGGGTGAGGGCTCGATCGCTCTGCACCGGCGGTTCGGATTCGACGAGGTGGGTCGCCTGCGCGCCATCGGTCACAAGGCCGAGCAGTGGATCGACTGCGTCTACATGCAGAAGGACCTCTGGAACGGGGACGACACTCTCGGCGCGGGCAGCTGACCGGCCTGGCCACCGGGTCGGGGTGAACCGTCGCTCAGCGTTCCAGACCCGCGGCCTCGGCGGCCGCGTCGGCCAGTCCGACGCCGGTGCCCTCGTAGATGTGGAACGCCACGTCGGCCCCTCGCTGGAGTAACTCGTCGCGTTCGTCGTCGTACTGCGCGACGACGGCGATGGTCCCGGTGACGCCGAGCTCCTCGATCCGTTCGAGAGCCACGAGATTCGAGCCGTGGAAGGGCATGGCCAGGACGAGCAGTTCGAGCTCGCCGACGCCGACGGCCCGGTCCCAGAAGTCGGTCTCGGTGGCGTCGGCGTCGAGTACCCGGACACCCTGCTCGGCCAGTTCGCTCGCCTTGAGCGGGTCGTTCTCCACGCCGATCACGGGTAGGCCGTATTCGTCGACCAGCCGGTCGTAGACCGAGTGGCCGACGCG
The DNA here is from genome assembly GCF_023078355.1 of Gordonia hongkongensis. Lineage (NCBI taxonomy): Bacteria > Bacillati > Actinomycetota > Actinomycetes > Mycobacteriales > Gordoniaceae > Gordonia > Gordonia hongkongensis. The sequence goes on along the minus strand of NZ_CP095552.1, from coordinate 1,668,165 downwards.
ACCCATCCCGAGGACGAGAACGCGCGCCGGTGCCAGGACGATCGGCGCGTCGTCGGGGTGCGCCCGGGCGGCGGCCGTAGTCGGGACGAACGCCGAGAGCCGGGTCACCAGGCCCGTGCCGCGACGGTTGACGAGGGTGGAGAACACGAAGCTCCCCGCCACCGCGACCGATGTCACCACCAGCCAGTCCTCGCCGATGATGCCTGCCCCCACACCGGTCGCGATCACGATGAGCCCGAATTCCGAGAAGTTGGCCAGAGCGAGTCCGGTGAGGATCGACGTCCGGCGACGCAGGCCGAACAGCGAGAGGACCAGCGTGTACACCGCTCCCTCGAGCGGCAGCAGGATGAGCAGGAGCAGACCGAGCAGCACGGTCTCGGTCGTCGGCGTGACGTGCAGCCCGATCGACACGAAGAACCCGACCAGCAGCAGCTCACGCAAACCGAACAACGTCCGCGACAGCTCCCCCGCACGGGGGTGAGAAGCGAGGAGGACGCCGATGATCATCGCGCCAAAATCACCCTTGACACCCACGGATTCGAAGAGCCAGTAGCCGGGCACGAGCGCCATGACGATCCCGAACAACGTCTGCAACTCGCCGTGGCCGAGGGTGTTCCACAACCGGCGGACGATCCACGCGCCGGGGATCAGCAACACCAGGGCCAGCGCCCAGGGGCTCGGCGGCTCGCCCTGCATGGCGGTCAGATAGACGACGGCGACGATGTCCTGCAGCACGAGGACGCCGATGGCGATCCGGCCGTAGAGGGAATGCGACTCCGACCGCTCGTCGAGTACCTGGACGACGAACACCGTGCTCGAGAAGGACAGCGCAAATCCCAACAGCGCCACCGTCTCCCAGCCCTCGCCGGCGAGCAGCCGCACCCCGATGGCACCCAGGACGCCGAGGAAACCCATTGTGAGACCGAGGATGACGAGCAGGTTCGCCGCCGTGGTGATGACGACCTCGCGCCGGAGCAGCATCCGCACGTCGAGCTTGAGCCCGATGGTGAACAGCAGGATCGTGACGCCCAGTTCGGCCATCGTGTCGATGATCGGCAGTTCGTCGATTCCCGGTGCGTGCAGGATGAACCCGGCGGCGAGGTAGCCGACGAGGGTCGGCAGGCGGGCCACACGTGCGAGGAACCCGCACGCGAAGATGACGACCAGGTAGATGCCGACGGTCTCCACGCGCGGCGCCTCAGCGGGATGCGACGGCCGGCCGGCCGGCGCCGTGCGGGGTCGACATCGGTTGATCCTTCCGGCCGGGGGACGCAGAGTGAATCAACAATAGACGCGGTCCGGGCCCCGTGCCGGGCACCTCGGGTCGGGTGTGGGCCGGGTCGCGAGCGGCCCCCGGTCAGGCGTCGTCGACGGTGGTCCGCTTGCGCGATTCGACGTAGTCGGGCCCGACGAGTTCGGGATCGGGTTCGAGTCGGGTGAGCCCGTTCCAGCACAGGTTGACCAGGTGCGCCGCCACGACCTCCTTCGACGGTTCGCGGACGTCGAGCCACCACTGCGCCGTCACCGACACCATCCCGACGAGCGCCTGGGCGTAGAGCGGTGCGAGGGCGGGATCGAAGCCGCGTCGTTCGAAGTCCCCGGCCAGGATGTGCTCGACCTGACTGATCGCGTCGTTCAGGAGACTCGAGTAGGTCGCCGTCTCGTCCGTGCTCGCGGTGCTGTCGCCGCGGACCAGGATGCGGAAGCCGTCGGTGCGCTCCTCCATGTACGTCAGCAGCGCGAGTGCGACCTGCTGGATGCGATAGAGCGAGCGGTTCTTCGACAGCGACGAGGTCACCATCTCCAGCAGGGTCTCCATCTCACGGTCGACGACCACCGCGTACAGACCTTCTTTGCCGCCGAAGTGCTCGTAGACGATCGGTTTCGAGACACCGGCACGCTGCGCGATCTCTTCGATCGACGTGCCCTCGAAACCTCGTTCGGCGAACAGTCCGCGCGCCACCTCGATGAGCTGCAATCGCCGTTGCGCGCCGGTCATCCGCGCCCGCGGCGCGCGCTGCACCTCCGCCGAACCCTCCGATGGACGCCCGATAGCCATGGGCCCAGCGTAGTGGTGCATCTCGGGAGATTCCGAGCGGTCGCGCGAGGTCGGGTTCAGTACAGGCTGGACCAGTACGACCAGAACCGCACCGCGATCAGCACGATCACGAGGCCGACCGCCGCGACGAGGATGGGCGCGTGGTTGCGGGCCAGGGCGAGCGCGACACGGGACCGCGAGGTGAGCCCGCTCGCGTGCGCGTTGCGCACGCTGACCAGGACGAAGATCGGCAGTGTGACCGCCCAGACGACCATGCAGTAGGGACACAGCGCCCCGATCGAATAGAGGCTCGAATAGACCAGCCACCCGATGAAGACCATCGCCGCGGTGACCCCGACCTGTAGCCCCGCCCAGTACCAGCCGGCGAGGCGCGCCCCGGCCAGCAAGGCCATCCCGGTGGTGATCGCGACCGCGAAACCGGCGATCCCGAGCAGCGGATTGGGGAACCCGAAGAGCGCCGCCTGCGGCTGCGCCATCACCGAACCGCAGCTCAGCACCGGATTGAAGTTGCAGGACGGCACGTAGTCGGGGTCGGCGGCCAGTTCGAATCGTTCCACGGTCAGCACGAACGCCGCGACGAAGCCGATGGCCCCGCCGACACTCAGCACCCAGGCGACGATGCGCGTCCAGGAACGCACGGCCTCGGCCAGGTGGGCCCGATCGTCGTCGGGTCCGACCTCCGAGCTGGTCAGCGCAGTCTCACTCACCCATCCAGGATGGCACCGCGTCGAGCGGAGATCGACCCACGCCGCGTGAAAGTCACACTGGATCGGTCCAAATGTCGGCAGTCTCGTTCAACTCTGCGTAATGTCGACGCAGACACCGGGGGTGGGACACCGGGGATGGGACACCGACAGTGCAATTGTGGGATTACCTCAGCGAGAACGCCCGATCACTCACTTTTCTGACCTATCAACACGCCTCGCTGTCATTTCAGACAGTGCTCGTGGGTACGGCCGTGGCGATCCTCATCGCCGCCGTGGTCTATCGCCTCCCGCTCGCCAGCGCGCTGACGCTGACGTCGAGCCGTGTGGCGCTGACCATTCCGTCGCTTGCCCTCCTGGCCCTGTTGATCGTGCCGTTCGGACTCGGTGTGACGCCGTCGTTTCTGATGCTGGCCTTCTTCGCCACGCTGCCGGTGATCGGCAACGCGGTCGTCGGCCTACGGTCCGTGCCGCCGGCCGTGGTCGAATCCGCCCGCGGCATCGGGCTTTCGAGATGGCGCATCCTGCTCACCGTCGAGTTGCCGATCGCCTGGCCGGTGATCCTGACCGGCATCCGCGTGTCGACCCAGATGATCGTCGGTGTCGCCGCGATCGTCGCCTACGTCCTCGGCCCCGGCCTGGGATCGCTGATCTTCAACGGGCTTTCCCGCCTCGGTGGTGCCAATGCACTCGAAATGGCGCTCGCCGGAACGATCCTGATCGTCATCATCGCCCTCGTCTTCGACGCTCTCCTGGTTCTGCTCGGCCGACTCACCATCTCCAAGGGACTCTCATGACCGACTCCGCCACCTCGTCCGCGCCGAACGGCAACAACCGCAACGTCACCGGCGAGTCCATCCGGCTCGACGGCGTGGCCAAACGTTACCGCGGAGCCACCACGCCGGCCGTCGCCCGTCTCGACCTGGAGATCGACGCCGGTGACATCGTCGCCTTCGTCGGCCCGTCCGGATGTGGCAAGACGACGACGCTGAAGATGATCAACCGCCTCATCGAACCCACCGAGGGTCGCATCTACATCGGTGGACGCGATGTCACCGCGGAGAACCCGGACAAGCTGCGGCAGTCCATCGGCTACGTCATCCAGTCCGGCGGACTCTTCCCGCACTGGTCGGTGAGCAAGAACATCGGCGCCATCCCGCGAATCCTCAACTGGGACAAGAAACGTATCGCCGAGCGCACCGAGTACCTGCTCGACCTCGTCGGACTCGACGCCGCGACCTTCGCCGACCGGCTCCCCAAGGACATGTCCGGCGGCCAGCAGCAGCGGGTCGGCGTCGCACGCGCCCTCGCCGCCGATCCCCCGGTGCTGCTGATGGACGAGCCGTTCGGCGCCGTCGATCCGATCACCCGAACACGCCTGCAGGACAAGCTGATCGCGATCCAGCACGAGCTGGCCAAGACCATCGTCATCGTCACCCACGACTTCGAGGAGGCGACGAAACTCGGCGACAAGGTGTTGATCCTCTCCGAGGGCGGTCACATCGAACAGTTCGCGCCGCCGGAGGAGATCCTGGCCAATCCGGCGAGCCCGTTCGTCGAGGAGTTCGTGGGATCGGGCGCGACTCTCGCCCACCTGACCCTCACCCGCGTCCGCGATGTCGACTTCAAAGAGGTGCTCACCGCCCGGGTCGGAGAACCGTCCGGTGCCGTGGTGACCCGCGCCAAGGCGGCCGGCGAGGACTGGGTCGCCGTCGTCGACCAACACGGCCGCCCACGCGCATGGCCGTCGGTCGAGGAGATCCGCGCCAAGCCGGAGGTCTCCGACTACCTCGACCATCGCCTCCCGGTCGTCGCCAAGTCCTCGACGCTGAACGACGCTCTCGACTCGATGCTCGCGACGAGCCAGGGTGGCGTGCTCGTCACCGACGGACGCGGCGCGGTCGTCGGTGCGCTGAACATCGCCTCGGTGATGGAAGCGATCCGCGGTCAGCTCGCGACGGTGCGGGAAGACGACGACCACGGCGGCTATCTCGACCACGCCGAGGGTTCGGCTCCCGTCGAGACCCCGGTCGTCGCGGCCGACGACGAGCCCGGCCTGGAACCGGCCGCAGGCGCCGGTTCCGCGACAGCGCCGGTGGGCACGCCCGAGACGAGCGCCGAGCGGTGACGGGTTTCATCGCCGAAGAGGCGAGGATCACCGAGACCGCGAAACCGCCTGCCCCGGAGTCGGTCCCGAGCGGCTTTCGACGACGGCTCTCCCGTATCCCCATCGACGTGTGGTTCGAACCGCTCGTGATCGTGGTCGTCGGCGTGGGTTTCGCCATCTGGTACGCGAACACCACGTTCACCACCACCGAGAGCGCGTCGATGTCATGGGCCGCGCTGCGCACCACCATCCTCGATCACATCCAGCTGACTCTCGTCGCCACCGTCATCGTCGTCGTGATCGCGATCCCACTGGGTATCGCACTCACCCGACCGTCGCTCCGGTGGCTGAACCCGATCGCGGTGAACATCGCCAACATCGGGCAGGCGGCGCCGGCGATCGGTCTGCTGGTGCTGTTCACCTTCTGGCTCGGCACCGGTTTCAACACCGCCGTCGTCGGCCTGGTCGTCTACGCGGTACTCCCGATCCTGCAGAACACCATCGTCGGACTGCGTCAGGTCGATCAACGGACCGTCGAGGCATCCCGGGGCATCGGCCTGTCCGCCGTCCGCACCCTCGTCCAGGTCGAACTCCCGCTCGCCGTACCCGTCATCCTCAACGGGGTGCGGACCGCACTGGTGATCCTGGTCGGCACCGCCACCCTCAGCACGTTCATCGGCGCGAACAGCCTGGGCACGCTCATCACCACCGGCATCACGCTGTTCCTGCCCAAGCTGCTGGTCTCGGGCGCGATCCTGGTCGCCCTGCTCGCCATGACGATCGACTGGCTCGGCCGCCTCGTCGAACTCGTCGCGACACCTCGGGGGATCGCATGATGACACGGTCGCAGTCGGCCCGCTCGCTGCGCTCCCGGGCACTCGCAATCCTGGCCGCGTCGGCGGCCCTCGTGATGACGCTGTCGGCGTGTGGTCTGGTGAGTTCGTCCGGAACCTTCCGTCCCGCTTCCCTTCCCGGCGGCGAACGTCCGCTGGAGGGCACGTCGGTGGCCGTGACGTCGAAGAACTTCACCGAACAGGTCCTGCTCGGCAAGATCACCGCGACCTATCTGGCAGCGGCCGGGGCCGACGTCGACGACCTCACCAACGCACCGGGATCGATGTCCTCGCGGCAAGCGGTTCTCAACGGTGACGCCGACATCGTGTGGGAGTACACGGGCACCGCCTGGCAGACCTATCTCGGTGAGACGGAGACCATCGCGGATCCGCAGCAGCTGTACGAGCGCGTCCGTGACGCCGAACGCGCCAACGGTGTCGAGTGGCTACCGCCTTCGTCGTTCAACAACACCTACGCCTTCGCCGCCTCGGCACCGACGGCCGAACGGTTGAACGTCACCAAGATGTCCGACATCGCGAAGCTGCCCGAATCCGAGCGGACGTTCTGCATCAACGACGAGTTCCTCTCGCGCGCGGACGGTTTCATCCCCATGCTGGAGGCCTACGGCATCCCGCTCGACGCCCCCGGCGGCGTGCCCAAGAGCAACGTGACGACCATGGACTCCGGCGTCGTCTACACCTCGACCGCACGGAGCGAACCCTGCAACTTCGGCATGGTCTACTCCACCGACGGCCGGATCAAGAACCTCGACCTGGTCGTCCTGGAAGACGACAAAAAGTTCTTCCTGCCCTACAGCGGCTGCCTCGTGGTGAGCACCGGCGTCAACGACGCGAACCCGGAGATCGCCGAACTCATGGCTCCGGTGTCGGCGAAACTCACCGACGAGCTCATGCAGGAACTCAACGGACTCATCGACATCGATGGTGCCGACCCCTCCGACGTCGCCTACGACTGGCTCGTGAAAGAAGGCTTCATCGTCCCGGTCGACTGACCGTCGACTCACAGTCAATGAGACTGGCTCGGTGCGTAGACCGTCATCCAATGCGGGTGCAGGCGAAAGTAGATGACCTCGACGTCCCAGTCGAACGCATCATCGCCGTAGATCTTCTTGAAGTGGGCCACCAACTCGGGCCAGTCATCGGCGCGGTCGCCGTCGAGCGGGTTGAGGATCTCGACCGTCCCGTGCGTGAACACCCCGAGTTCCTCGCCCTGGATGTGAGCCGCGCTGGCGGCCGGACGGGCGGCGAGGTGCCGAGCCTTCGCAGCTGTGCGCGCCGTGCCGAAGATCCACTTCCCGTGGAGGAAATGCCCGTCGACGGCGCTGATCCTCGGCTCGCCCGCCGCGGTCACGGTCGAGAGCGCGAGAACACGCATGCCCGTCAGGATGTCAACCAATTGCGGTGCGTCGACCGTGTTCTCGCTGCTGATGATGGACCGCAGATGATCTGTCGATCGGGACAGGGACGCGTCGAGAAGGGTCTGCAGTTCGTGTAGTTCATCCGGGGTCTCGTACATGGTGGGCGTCCTCGTGGCTGCTCGTCGGCGACGACCGTCGTCACCGGAGAACCTCATGGTGCCACCGGGACCCGGTTATGAGACCTTTTCGCGGCCGACCGTTCTTGCTGACTCCAGCGGGAGACCCAGGGGCGGTGCCTCCGGATGCAGCGCCGCACACACGGCGAGAAGGTCCACGTCGACGCGACGCCGGATGCCGGTGAACAGGGCCCTCAACGACGACCGCACACCGGCGCGTCGTCCGAAACCCTCTGCCGCGTAGCCGGTCATCTCACTTCCCTCGCAATCCCCATGCGGCCGCCAGCAACTCATGCGACGCCAGCCGATGGTCGAAGTCGTGGGTGACGCTGGTGACGAGCAGCTCGTCGGCGCCGGTCACCCGCGCGAGTGTGCGCAGCCCGTCCACCACGGTGTCGGGGTCGCCGACGAACTGGGTGCGCACGCGATCGTCGACCAGCGGGAGCGCGTCATCGTCGAGCGGACGCGACGTGTCAGGGTTCGGGTACGGTTGCGCGCCGGCTCCGCTACGGATGCCGTACACCCAGTGTCCGTAGGTGGATGCACGGTGCCGTGCCGTCGATTCATCCGCGGCGACAACGACATCCGCGGAGACGACCACATACGGCTCGGCCAGGACCGGCGACGGCCGGAACGCACTTCGGTACGCCTCGACGGCCTCCAGGACCGTGCTCGGGCTGACGTGATAATTGGCGACGAACGGCAACCCGCGCGCACCTGCGGTCTGGGCACTCTGCCCCTTGCTGCTCCCGAAGATCCAGACCGCCACGTCAGCGCCCCGCCCCGGCACCGCGGTCAGTTCGACGTCGCGGTGACTGAACCCGCCCGTCAGGAGCGCCAGGACATCACCGACGGCGTCGTCGAAGTCCGGCGGCGACGCACCGTCGAACTGCGAGGCCGCGAACGCGGCGACGACCCGCGGTGCGTTCAGGATCGACTCGACGGGGAACGGCGACGGAATGAGCAGGCCGTCGACGACCTCGTCGGGCTGTCGGGGTGCGGGCTCGCGGGGTGCGGATCTCCGGTCGGCGGTCGCCAACTCGGTGCGACGCTGCGCGGAACGACCGAGACCCAGGTCCAGTCGGCCGGGGTGAAGCGCGTCGATGGTCCCGAAGGCCTCCACGATCGACACCGGGGTGTGCAGGCCACTCTGGACCGCCGCCGATCCCACGCGGATGGACTCGGTCGCGCCGGCGATGAGTCCGATGAGCGTGGTCGTCGACGAGCTGGCCACTGCCACGAAGTGATGCTCGGCGAGCCAGAAGCGGTGATATCCCAGACGTTCGGCGTGCCGGGCCAAGGCAACGCTGCGGCGCACCGCCGTCGCCGCGTCACTCCCCTCCGTGACCGGCGCGAGGTCGAGCACGGACAGCGGTATGGGTTTATCTCCCGTCATACCGCTCCCCGACCGTCTCGAGTCCTGTGCCGAACACACCTCATCCTGATCAGCGAAGCGGCATCGGCGGGACATCGGAAGGGTTAGGCCCACGCCGATCCGATGGCCTGGTCCTGGAATCCCGTGTCATGCCGCCTCTGTTCGAGACGGAGACACACATCGACGACACGACTCGAGGGGAGACTCGATGACCGAACACGTACGCGTCGCCGTGGCGCTGGACGGTTGCGGGTCGCATCCGGGTGCGTGGCGTGCGCCCGGGGCCCGGGCAAACGCGCTCACGACAGCGGCGCACTGGCAGCAACTGGTCGGCGAGGCCGAAGCCGGGCTCCTGGACTTCGTCACCCTCGCGGATACCTTCGCCCTGCATCGCGGGCATCCCCGCACCGACCGGGCGACGGGAGGACTCGATTCGGTACTACTCGCCTCCCGTCTCGCTCCCACGACCCGTTCGATCGGGCTGATCCCGACGGCGACCGCCACCCACACCGAGCCGTTCCACGTCTCGAAGGCGATCGCGACCCTCGACTATGTGAGTCGGGGTCGCGCCGGGGTCCTCCTGCGTACGACCGCGGACCCGGACGAGGCCGCGCTGTTCGGCCGACGACGATTTCCCGACGATCCGGCGGTGCTCGCCGATCTCGCGTCCGAGGCCCTCGACTTCGCGACCGTGCTCGGACTGCTCTGGGATTCGTGGGAGGACGACGCCGAGATCCGCGACGTCGCGACCGGCCGCTTCATCGACCGAGACAAGCTGCACTACATCGACTTCGCCGGGGACCATTTCTCGGTGCGGGGCCCCGCCATCACCCCGCGCCCGCCGCAGGGGCGGCCGGTCGTCGCCGCGACCGGCGCACATCCCACCGACCTACAGGTGATCGGGCGGGGTGCCGATGTCGGGTTCATCAGCCCCCGCGATGTCGACGACGCCGTGCGCGCGGTGGACGCCGTGGGTGCCGCCCATTCGGACGCCGGTCGTGAGATCGACGATCCCGCACTGTTGTTCGTCGACCTGTCCGTGGTGCTGGCCGCGTCGGACGAGGAGGCGGAAGGGCGTCGGGCTCAACTGGACGACTGGGCCGGTGAACCGTTCACACCCGACAGTGCTGCGTTCACCGGTACACCGACCGGACTCGCCGACGAGATCGAACGCTGGGCGGCGGTGGCGGGAATCAGCGGTATCCGGCTGCACCCGGCCGCCTTGTCCGAGGACCTACGCGCGATCACGCAAGGGCTCGTACCGGAACTGCAACGCCGCAACCTCTTTCGTTCCGGATACACCGAGTCGACGCTGCGCGGACACCTCGGCCTCGACCGCCCGTCCAACCGATTCGCCACTGCAAAGGCCGGTGTCGCATGACCAAGCAGGTGCATCTCGCCGCACACTTCCCCGGGGTCAACAACACCACGGTGTGGAGCGACCCGGCGTCGGGCAGCCAGATAGAGTTCGACTCATTCGTCCATCTCGCCCAGACCGCCGAGCGCGGGAAGTTCGACTTCTTCTTCCTCGCCGAAGGCCTGCGACTCCGCGAGCAGAACGGGCTGATCTACGACCTCGACGTGGTCGGGCGACCGGACACGTTCACCGTCCTGTCCGCCCTGGCCGCGGTGACCACCCACCTCGGCCTGACCGGCACCATCAACTCGACCTTCAACGAACCCGTCGACGTCGCACGGCAATTCGCCACCCTCGACCATCTGTCCGCCGGACGCGCGGCCTGGAATGTGGTGACCTCGTGGGACGAGTTCACCGGCGAGAACTTCCGTCGCGGGGGCTATCTGCCCGAGGACCAGCGCTATGCACGCGCCAAGGAATTCCTCACCGCCGCGGCGACGCTGTGGGACTCGTGGCGCGACGATGACGTGCTCGCCGACACCTCGAGCGGCCGATTCCTGGCTCGTGAGGATGCCGGCGAATTCGACGTCACGAGTTCGCAATTCGACATCCACGGGCACTTTCCGACCCCTCGTCCGCCGCAGGGTAGGCCGGTCATCTTCCAGGCCGGGGACTCCGATGAGGGACGGGAGTTCGCGGCCGCGACCGCCGACGCCATCTTCTCCCGGCACGCCACCTACGACGCGGGCCGAGCCTTCTACGCCGACGTCAAGCGGCGGCTCGCCTCCCACGGCCGGCGTCCCGAGGAACTCCTGGTGCTGCCCGCCGCCACGTTCGTCGTCGGCGACACCGACGCGCAGGCCGCCGAACTCGCCCACGAGGTGCGCCTGCAGCAGGTCAGCGGGCAGACTGCGATCAAGTTCTTGGAGCAGTTGTGGAACCGCGATCTCTCCGCCCACGACCCCGACGGCCCGCTCCCGCAGGAGGATCCGGTCCCGGGCGAGAACACGGTCGCGAAGGGACGAGCGAGCGTGCGTATGCACCGCGACCCGGTCGCCGTCGCCCGCGAGTGGCGCGACCTCGCCGAGGCGAAGAACCTGACGACGCGTGAACTCATCATCGAGGTCACCGGCCGCCAGTCATTCGTCGGCTCGCCGCTGACCGTCGCGCACACGATCAACGACTTCGTGCAGGCCGACGTCGCGGACGGCTTCATCCTCGTGCCCCACATCGTGCCCGGCGGGCTCGACCGGTTCGTCGACGAGGTGGTGCCGGTCCTGCAAGAACTCGGCGTGTATCGCACCGACTACGAGGGCACCACGCTGCGGGACAATCTGGGGCTGGCGCATCCGACGGGCTGAGGCTCGTCAGGACCCCGTCGCTTGCCGGGCACCTCAGGACGGCTCCAGCGCGCCTCGACTCATGAGCTCCGCCACCAGGACTCGAACCTAGAATGCCTGAACCAAAATCAGGAGTGTTGCCGATTACACCATGGCGGATCACTGCGCTGACGATTGTGCCACAGCACCGCGGCACTCACGTCGGCGCGACCTCGTTTCGACGACGCGCCTCCGGTCGGGATCGCGTCGTCGAAACGAGGCCTGAGACCGATCAGTCCTTGGGGCCGCCGGCCACATAGACGACCTGGCCGGACACGAAGCCCGCACCCTCACTGATGAAGAACGACGCGGTGTGCGCGATGTCCTCGGGCACACCGACACGGTTGACCGGGATCTGGCCCGCTGCGGCGCGCTTGAAGTCCTCGAAGGGCACACCGACGCGCTCGGCGGTCGCCGCGGTCATCTCGGTCTCGATGAATCCGGGTGCGATGGCGTTGGCGGTCACGCCGAACCGGCCGAGCTCGATCGCGAGGGTCTTGGTGAATCCCTGCATGCCCGCCTTCGCCGCCGAGTAGTTGACCTGGCCGCGGTTGCCCAGGGCCGAGGTGCTCGACAGGTTCACGATGCGTCCCCACTCCGCCTCGACCATGTACTTCTGAGCAGCCTTGGTGACGTTGAACGCGCCGCGAAGGTGAACCGCCATGACCGCGTCCCAGTCGTCGACAGTCATCTTGAACAGGAGGTTGTCACGGGTGATGCCCGCGTTGTTGACGACCACCGTCGGCTTGCCGAGTTCGGCGACGACCTTCTCGACCGCGGCGTTCACCGAGGCCTCGTCGGCGACGTCGGCACCCACCGCGATGGCCTTGCCACCGCCGTCGGTGATGGCCTTGACGGTGTCGGCGCAGGCGTCGGCGTCGAGATCCAGGACGGCCACCGCCAGTCCGTCGTCGGCCAGACGCTTGGCCACGGCCGCGCCGATCCCCCGTGCGGCCCCGGTGACGATCGCCGTCTTCTGCGTGCTCATTCACTACCTCCGTGTGGTCGTTTCGCGAGCCGGACAACTCCGGCGCGCATGGTTGGTTCCCCCGCACCCACCCTGTTCCGTCAGCGACAACGGCAATGATCTACCGATTGATCGCTCGGCGTTGCGGTCCCTATGTGTTCTATCAGGCCCGGTCGCGAGGTTTCGCCACAAACAGCGCGCTGCATTTCTGCCATCGGGTACCGATGCGTAGGATCGCACCCGACGTGCGACCGCGAACCCGGTCAGCGACCCCCGCCGGCGCCGTCGGACAGACATGATCGTGGCAGTCACCGATCAGGAAGAGGGTGGGCATTCGATGACGGGAACGTCGCCGTCCGTCGCCGTGATCGTCCTGGCCGCGGGTGCCGGTACCCGTATGAAGTCCAAGACCCCGAAGATCCTGCACACCATCGGCGGCCGCTCGCTCGTCGGCCACGCGCTCCACGGGACCGCGGGCATCGACCCCGAGCATCTCATCGCCGTCGTCAGCCACGAACGCGAACGGGTCTCGGCTGCCATCGGCGAGATCGGGGCAGGCCTCGGCGTCGTGATCGGGATCGCCGAACAGGACGCGCCCCGCGGGACCGGTGATGCCGCCCGGGTGGGCCTCGGCGGACTCCCCGACGACTTCGACGGCACCGTCGTCGTCACCGCTGCCGACGTCCCCCTCCTCGACGCCGACACCCTCCGCGCGCTCATCGACACCCATCTCGCCGACGGCGGGGCCGCGGTCACGCTGACGAGCTTCGTCGCCGACGACCCGACCGGATACGGACGCATCATCCGCGACGGGGACGCCGTCACCGCGATCGTCGAACACAAGGACGCCTCCCCGGAGCAGCGCGCGATCACCGAGGTCAACGCCGGCGTGTACGCCTTCGACGCCGCTGCGCTGCGCGACGGGTTGTCGAAGCTGTCGACGGACAACGTGCAGGGCGAGTACTACCTCACCGACATCGTCGAGATCGCCCGCGGCGAGGGGCGGGCCGTCCGCGGACACACCGTCGCCGATCCGGTGCTCGTGGCCGGCTGCAACGACCGTGCCCAACTCGCCGCCCTGGGCGCCGAACTCAACCGCCGCATCATCCGTCGTCATCAGCTCGACGGGGTGACCGTCGTCGACCCCGCCACCACCTGGATCGACACCGACGTCACCATCGAGCCCGACGCGCACATCGCGCCCGGCACACAGCTGCACGGGCGCACGCACATCGCCGCCGACGCCGTGATCGGACCCGACACCACTCTCACCGACGTCACCGTCGGACGCGGCGCGCAGGTGATCCGCACGCACGGCAGTGACGCGGTCATCGGCGCCGAGGCCACCGTCGGGCCCTTCGCCTACCTGCGACCGGGCACGGCCCTCGGAGACGCGGGCAAGATCGGCACCTTCGTCGAGACCAAGAACGCGACCATCGGTGCCGGGTCCAAGATCCCGCACCTCACCTACGTCGGCGACGCCACCATCGGCGAGCACTCCAACATCGGCGCGTCGAGCGTCTTCGTCAACTACGACGGGGTTGCCAAGCACCGCACCGTGATCGGCGACCACTGCCGCACCGGCTCGGACAACATGTTCGTCGCGCCGGTCAGCGTCGGCGACGGGGCATACACCGGCGCCGGAACCGTGGTGCGGCAAGATGTACCGCCGGGAGCCCTCGCGGTCTCGGCAGGCGAACAACGCGTCATCGAGGACTGGGTCGTGCGCAAGCGGCCCGACACCGCGGCGGCGCGCGCGGCCCTCGAGGCACGCGACAAGAACCCCGGGACGGCCTGACACCCCGACCCGCGCTCGACCCTGCAGATCCGAAACAACACGAACAGAAGAGTTTTCATGACCTGGACCACTGACAACCAGAAGAACCTGATGCTGTTCTCTGGTCGTGCCCATCCCGAACTCGCCGAAGCAGTCGCCGATGAACTGGGCATCAAGGTCACCCCGCAGACCGCCCGCGACTTCGCCAACGGCGAACTGTTCGTTCGTTTCGAGGACTCGGTCCGCGGTTCGGACGCCTTCGTCCTGCAGAGCTGCCCGTACCCGCTGAACCAGTGGGTCATGGAGGCGCTCATCATGATCGACGCCCTCAAGCGCGGCTCGGCGAAGCGCATCAGCGTGATCCTGCCGTTCTACCCCTACGCCCGCCAGGACAAGAAGCACCGCGGACGTGAGCCGATCTCGGCCCGCCTCATCGCCGATCTGCTCAAGACCGCGGGCGCCGACCGGATCATCACCGTCGACCTGCACACCGACCAGATCCAGGGCTTCTTCGACGGCCCTGTCGATCACATGCACGCTCAGGGACAGCTCGCCGAGTACATCCGGGGCAAGTACGGCACCGACAACATCGCCGTGGTCTCCCCCGACTCCGGTCGCGTGCGTGTCGCCGAGAAGTGGGCCGACACCCTCGGTGGCGCGCCGCTGGCGTTCATCCACAAGACGCGTGACCCGCTCGTGCCCAACCAGGTCAAGTCCAATCGCGTGGTGGGCGAGGTCGAGGGACGCACCTGCATCCTCATCGACGACATGATCGACACCGGCGGCACCATCGCCGGCGCCGTGCGGGTCCTCAAGGACGCCGGCGCGGGCGACGTCATCATCGCCACCACTCACGGCGTGTTCTCCGATCCCGCGGCCGAGCGTCTCGCGTCCTGCGGCGCCAAGGAGGTCATCGCCACCGACACCCTGCCGATCCCGGCCGAGAAGCGCTTCGAGAACCTCACCGTCCTCTCCATCGCACCGCTGCTCGCGCAGACGATCCGCGAGGTCTTCGAGAACGGTTCTGTCACAAGCCTTTTCGACGGCATCGCCTGACCGCCCCCGCTCCCTGAGGTGCGAGCGAAGCGAGCCTCGAAGGGCTCCGTAGCACGAGTTGCCCGCCCTTCGAGGCTCGTCGCTTGCGCTCCTCACACCTCAGGGAGCAGAGGGATTGACGCTCCTCAGGAAGCGGGGGGATTCGCGCTCCTCAGGAAGCAGGCGGAGATCCGCCGAGTACCGTGTCACCCGTGGACGCGACGATCTATCACAACCCGAAGTGTTCGACCTCGCGGAAGGCGTTGCAGGCCCTGCGCGACGCCGGGATCGAGCCGGCAGTCGTGAAGTATCTCGACGAGCCGTACAGCCGCGAACAACTCGTCGAACTGTTCGCCGACGCCGGGATCACACCTGCGCAGGCCGTCCGCAAACGCGAGGCCCTCTACAAGGAGCTCGATCTCGCATCGGCCACCGACGAGCAGATCCTCGACGCCATGGTCGAGCACCCGATCCTCGTCGAACGTCCGATCGTGGTGACCGACAAGGGCACTCGCATCCCCCGGCCGATCGAGAAGCTCGACGAGATCCTCTGACTCCGAGGCGCGGCAGCGCTCAGGTCAGGCCGACAGGGCCGGCGCGGGCAGCGGCCGCTGCACCGACGGCACGGCCAGTGCCGCGACGCCCCGCGCGAGCGCCTTGGTCATGTCGAAGTAGTCGAAGTAGTCGCGCCACACCGTGATCCGGCCCTCCCGTACCTCGAACCGGCCGCAGACCCAGAACTGGAGATGCAGCCGCCCGAACCGGAGTTCGTCGACGCGCTCGGTCAGCACCACGCCGGTGTCGTCGGCGGACACGTTGATCATCCGGTAGTTGAATCCCACCGAGTCCTTGCGCGCCACCCCGCCCAGGACACCGGCCACCTTTCGCTTGCCGCGGATCGTCGGCAGCGAGACGTTCGTGTAGGCGATGTCGTCGTCGATGGTCTCCAGTGCTGCGGGGACATCGCCCCGCGCGAACTCGGTCAGCAGGGTCGTCACGATCTCGATCGGCGTCTGTGAGGTCATGGCAGACCAGTATCCCCGAGCGCGGCGTCGGTAGCGGGCGATGTGACATCCCGGCTGGTCATCGACTACTCTGGTCGCCGTTGTCTCGGCGAGGGTGACCCAGTCACCGTGATCGGCGCGGCCATCGCAGTACTCCTCACGCCCTCGGGGCAGGTGGATGCCCGCGGTCGGAGCTCGTGCCCGGTGTTGCTCGTCGCGACGCCGACAGAACGTACCCACCGATCGCGAGGAGACCGTCATGGCCACCCAGACCAGCAAGCTGTCCGTCAGCACACGTACCGAGAAGGGCAAGGGCGCAGCCCGCCGCGCGCGTCGCGAGGGCAAGGTCCCCGCCGTGCTGTACGGCCACGGCACCGACCCGCAGCACCTGCACCTCCCGGCCCGCGAGTTCGCCGCCATCCTGCGTAACAGCGGCCTCAACGCCGTCATCGACCTCGACATCGAGGGCAGCAGCCAGCTCGCACTGACCAAGCAGGTCGACGTCCACCCGATCCGCAACTACATCGAGCACGCCGATCTGCTGATCGTCCGTCGTGGCGAGAAGGTCACCGTCGAGATCGCGATCATCGTCGAGGGCGACGCCGCCCCGGGCACCCTCGTCGTCCAGGACGCCAGCGTCGTCGAGGTCGAGGCCGACGCCCTGTCGATCCCCGAGCAGATCGTCGTCAGCGTGGAGGGTGCCGAGATCGGCCTGTCCGTGCACGCCTCTGATCTGGACCTGCCCGAGGGTGTGACCCTCACCGCCGATCCCGAGACCCTCATCGTGTCGGTCACCGAGGCGCAGCTCGCCGCCACCGAGTCCGACGCCGACGGCTCGGCAGACGCCGCGGCCGAAGGCGACGCCGAGGGCGAGGCGACCGAGGAAGCCGCCGAGGAGTCGGAGTAATCCGACCCCGGACTGCCCGGCTCGGGTGGTGAAACTGCGTAAGTGGTGAAACTCATTGTCGGACTCGGCAACCCCGGGTCCAAGTACGAGAAGACGAGGCACAACGTCGGCGCGATGGTCGCCGACGGCCTCGTCGCCTCGGCCGGCGAGCGCTGGAAGGTGCACAAGAAGTCCGGCGCCGAGGTCGCCGAGGTACGCCTCGGCGGCCAGTCGGTACTCGTGGCCAAACCCCGCACCTACATGAACGAGTCCGGCCGTCAGATCGGCCCGCTCGCCAAGTTCTACTCGGTCACGACTGACGACCTGATCGTCGTCCACGACGAACTCGACATCGACTTCGGCGCCGTCCGTCTCAAACGGGGCGGCGGCGAGGGCGGCCACAACGGGCTGCGGTCGCTCAGTCAGGCACTCGGTACGCGCGACTATCTGCGCGTGCGCATCGGCATCGGCCGGCCACCCGGCCGGCAGGATCCCGCCGATTTCGTGTTGAAACCGTTTCCGTCCTCGGCTCGGAGCGAGGTCGAACTCCTCATCGCCAACGGTTGCGACGCCGTCGAACTATTGCTCGGACAGGATCTGGAGTCCGCGCAGAACACCGTGCACGCCTGGTGAGGACACCGAATTCGGCGGCCGCGCGGCCGTAGAATCGCTGCGGCGGGCAATGCGAAGGGATCGGCAACAGTGGTCAACCTCTCGGTGAAGACCGGACACCAGAACGTCTCGATGCTCGGCATCGGCGCCTACCGTCCGCGACGCCTGGTCAGCAACGACGAGGTCTGCCAGGTCCTCGATTCCTCCGACGAGTGGATCTTCGAGCGGAGCGGTATCCGCAACCGCCGATGGATCAGCGGCGACGAGTCGGCGCGTTCGATGGCCGCCGCGGCCGCCGAGCGGGCCATCGCGAACTCCGGGGTGGCGAAGGAGAAGATCGGTGCGCTGATTCTCGCCACCAACAGTTGGAAGACCAAGATCCCGCACGGTGGCCCGATCGTCGCCTCCGACATCGGGCTCAACGGCATCCCCGCCTACGACGTCGCCGCCGGCTGCGGCGGCTTCGGCTACGGACTCGGCGTCGCCGCCGACACCGTCCGCGCCGGCAGCGCCGAGTACGTCCTGCTCGTCGGCGTCGAGACCATGTCGGTGGTCATGGATCCCACCGACCGCAACACCGCGTTCATCTTCGGCGACGGAGCCGGGGCCGTGGTCGTCGGGCCGAGTGAGGACAACGGCATCTCTCCGACCGTCTGGGGCAGCGACGGCGAGAACGCCAAGGCGATCGGCCAGAACTGGGACATCCCCGAGTACATGGACCGCGCGCAGGCCTACCAGGACAAGGACCCCGAGACCGACCCGGTCGGTCGCATGGTGGTGACGATGGCGGGACCGAAGGTGTTCCGCTGGGCGGCCGTCACCCTGCCCCGGGCCCTCGCCACCGTGCTGGAGACCTCCGGCGTCGGCGTGGAGGACATCGAGGTCTTCGTGCCCCACCAGGCCAACGCCCGCATCAACGACCTGATGAAGAAGAACCTCGGCTTCCCCGACGACCTGCCGATGGCGAACGACATCGAGAACACCGGGAACACCTCGGCGGCCTCCATCCCGCTCGCCATGGAGGAGATGCTCGCCACCGGCAAGGCCAGGGGCGGACAGACCGCGCTGCTCCTCGGCTTCGGCGCCGGCCTGAGCTACGCGGGCGCGGTCGTCAGCCTTCCCCCGGCCCCCGCGATCACCAGTTTCGACTGACCCCCGCCCCCTTAATCCGAAGGAACGACATAGCCATTGCTCCCTGAGGTGCGAGGAGCGTTAGCGACGAGCCACGAAGGGCTTGGCGACGAATCTCACCAGGACCCTTCGTGACGCTCGCAAGCTCGCTCCTCAGGGAGCAGGGGGCGGGCTCGCGCCTCAGGCGTTCTCCTTGCGGAACACCGAAGTGCCCCACAGGGTTCCGAGTCCGGCCAGGATGAGCGACGCGAGGACGCCCCAGAGGACCTGAGCACTGGCGAGGTCGCCGGAGAAGGTGTCGCGCACCGCGTCGACGATCCACCGGAACGGCATGAAGTCGCTGAGACTCTGAAGCCATGACGGCCCGAGGGTCATCGGAAGCAGGATGCCCGACAGCAACAGGACCGGCATCATCACCATGTTGATGAGCGGCGCCATCACATCCTCGCTCTTGGTGGTCAGCGCCAGGGCGTTCGACGCCGCGGCGCACGCGCCACCGATCAGCATCGTGATGATGATGCCGAGGATCACGCCGATCACCGAACCGCGCATGCCCATCAGATAGCCCAGCACCACCAGGATCAGCGCCTGCACGAGAAGTTGCAGCATGTCGCGCATGAGTCGACCGGTGAGCAGGGCGGTGCGGCTGGCCGGGGTCACCCGTTCGGCCTCGATCACACCCTCGCGCCATTCCCCGATCAGGCTGAATCCGGCGAACAACGCGCCGAACAGACCGAGCTGCACGAGCAGACCGGGGACCAGGAACGTGTACGGATTGTCGGCGCCGCCCGGGAACTGCGCGACGAGGGGCTTCAGCAGCGGCCCGAAGAGGACGAGGTAGAGGACCGGTTGCATCACCCCGATGAGGACCCAGGCCGGGTTGCGCAGGTTCATGCGGATCTGTCGGCGGAACACGATGGTGCTCTCGCGGAGGAACGTGGTCATCGGTTGGCTCCCTGCTGACGGAGTTCGGCCGACTGGGCGTCGGCGTTCGTCGAATCGGTTGTTTCCGAATGGATCTCGTTGCCCCGCTCGGTCTCGGCGTCACGCAGCGACCGACCGGTGAGGGTGAGGAAGACGTCGTCGAGGGTCGGGCGGATGACCTCGATGGAGTCGAGGGTGATGCCCGCGGCGTCGAGGTCACGCAGCAGTCCGGGGACGGCCCGGCCCGCCCGCGGCACCCGGCTCCGGACGTGCCGGCCGTCGATCTCGATCCGGTCGTCCGCGCGGCCACCGGTGACCGAGGCCAGTTTCTCCGCGGCGGTGGACACGGCCGCGGAGTCGGCGACCTCGAGTGCCACCAGGTCGCCGGACACCTGCGCCTTGAGGTTGTCGGCGGTGTCCGCGGCGACGATCCGGCCGTTGTCGATGATCATGATCCGATCGGACAGTTCGTCGGCCTCGTCGAGGTAGTGCGTCGTCAGGAAGACCGTCGCGCCGCGTTCGGTGCGCAGGCGCCGGATGTGGTCCCAGAGATTGGCCCTCGCCTGCGGGTCGAGCCCGGTGGTCGGCTCGTCGAGAAAGACCAGGGACGGTTCGTGGACCAATCCCATCACGATGTCGAGTCGCCGTTTCTGCCCGCCGGACATGTTCTTGGGCTGGCGTTCCCACAGGCCGTCGAGCTGGAGCTGGGAGAACAAGGCGTGGCCGCGGCGGGTCGCCTCGGCCCGGGACAGCCCGTAGAGCATGCCGTGATCGACGATCTCATCGCCGGCCTGGGCCTGGCTGAAGGTGCCGCCGGCCTGCGAGACGTAACCGATGCTGCGGCGGACCGAGACCGGGTCGGCCACGACGTCGTAGCCGTTGACCGTTGCGGTTCCCGCCGTCGGCCGCAGGAGGGTCGTCAGCATGCGCAGCGTGGTGGTCTTGCCCGCGCCGTTGGGCCCGAGGAACCCGACCACCTCCCCCTCGGCGATGTCGAGGTCGACGCCGTCGACGGCCCTCACCTCGCGCTTTTTCTTTCCCTTCCCGGTGCTGAACACCTGGACCAAACCGCGTGCGTGGATCATGCGGACTCCCCTTCTCGATGTCGTCGAATGGTGTACTGACTCGTGCGTTCGGCGCTGCGCGCACGTCATCGTGTGCTGATCGTCGTGACCGCGGGCCGCTTTCCGACGCCCCGGCGGTGTTCGATCGACCTGCGGACCAGCATCCCGCTCATCGAGGACGACTTCGGTCCGCGTTCCGCGACCCCGTAACGATTAGGGGCGGGGTCCCGCTACTTCCCAGTAAGAGGCGGTGTGAGTACCGTCGTATGTCGGGTCACATATTCGCCGGGCACGTTTTGGGAAGGGTTCACCATGGCGGTCATCGCAGACACCACTGGCATCAACAACATCGGCATGCTCGGCATCGGCGCGTACCGCCCCGAACGCGTCGTCACCAACGAGGAGATCTGTCAGCACATCGACTCCTCCGACGAGTGGATCTACACCCGTACGGGGATCAAGACCCGCCGGTTCGCGCGTCGCGACGAGAACGTCATGGAGATGTCGGTCAACGCCGGACGCAAGGCGATCGCCAACGCGCTGCTGCAGGGGTCCGACATCGACGCCGTCATCCTCGCCACCAACACCCACCTGCTGCTGACCCCGGCGGGCGCGACCAAGGTCGCGACCGAACTGGGCTGCAACGGCGTGCCCGCCTTCGACGTCACCGTCGGCTGCGCCGGCTTCGGCTACGGCATGGCACTCGCCTCCGACATGATCCGCGGCGGCAGCGCCACCCACGTGCTGGTCATCGGCGCCGAGCAACTCTCGGTGACCATGGACATGACCGACCGCACCAACTGTTTCATCTTCGGCGACGGCGCCGGCGCGGTCGTCGTCGGACCCACCGAGCAGCAGCAGCTCGGCCCGGTGATCTGGGGCTCGGACGGCTCCCAGTTCAACGCGATCCGCCAGGACTTCGACTGGGTCACCTTCCTCGACAGCGACCGCACCCAGCGTCCCTACCTGCGCATGGAGGGCACCGCGGTGTTCCGCTGGGCCGCCTTCGAGATGGGCAAGGTCGCCCACCGCGCCCTCGAGGCCGCGAAGCTCGGCTCCGAGGACCTCGACGTCTTCGTGCCGCATCAGGCGAACGCCCGTATCAACGAACTGCTCGCCAAGAACCTCAAACTCCGCGACGACGCGGTCGTCGCCAAGGACATCGAGTACACCGGCAACACCAGCGCCGCCTCGATCCCGCTCGCCATGGAAGACCTGCTGTCCACCGGCAAGGCACAGCCCGGCCAGACCGCACTGCTCCTCGGCTTCGGCGCCGGACTCTCCTACGCCGCGCAGGTCGTCACCATGCCGCCGGTTCCGTTCGAGTAGGGCGCCGTATCGAGTCCGGGGGCAATTTGATCCGCTCAGCGGCTCATGATGCCCCCGGATTGGTCATGCCGGCCGGTCGCGCTGCAAGCCGAGCGCCTGGCGGACACGCGCCACGACGTCGTCGGGCCGCTCCCGCAGATCACTCCACGTGAAGTTGAGGACGGTCCAACCCAATGCGATGAGGTCGTTTCGGCGTCGGCGGTCTCGCTGGAACGTCTCCGCGTCGCGGTGGAACGCCATCCCGTCGATCTCCACCGCCAACAGCCGATCCGGGAACGCGAGGTCGATGAAGTACCCGCCGGCCGGGTGACCGCACGACCAACCGCTCACACCTCCGGCGCTCAACACGTCGACAGCCAGCCGCTCCGCCACCGAGCGCGCGCCGGATTCGACGCCGTCGACGAGGGCCGCAATCGCGGGTCCATCCTCCTTGCCACGTCGACGATCAGCGGCGACGCGCAGCTGACGCAGCGAGACCTTGCGAACGAGCAGCGCGTTGTCGAGGACTCCGCTGTCGCGCTCGAGTGCGGCTTCCAGCACGGACAGCGGCAAGGCTGTCACGAGCAACTCCTTGCGGGTCACCACCTCCGCGTCCGCGAGGCAGCGGCGCCGGACCCGAACGCCCTCGACCGGAGAGCCATGCCGCGATCGCGGTGCGGTGACCGTGAACTTCTTCGGCGGCTCGTCGAGGAGCCCGTGCCACCACGCCGCTCCCGCTCCGGACAGCGCCGCACCGCGGCCCACGCTCGCGACTGCCAGTCGCGCACGGGTGGCCGGCGTCGTCGGATGATCAGCGAGCGAATACACCCCGCGCGTGTGCGGCATCCAGTCTCCGCAATCGACTCGACGCCGGACCGCGGACCGCGTGAGGCCGAATTCGAGCGCATCCGCCATGGTCAGTACCCCGTCACGGGCGAGAACGCGGCGCCGAAGGCCCGGTGGAAGCTGCACGACCATCAGACGCACAGCAACGGTGACGGGTTCCCAGTTTTTGGGCGGGGGCACAAGGTGCCGCATACCGGCACAACCTGCCCCGGCACTCCGCCGCGAGCGAGTTTGGCCGCCCCCTGCACGCCCGGTAGCCTGGAACCTCGTGAGTTCCGAGGTGATCAGTCGCGAAGTGACGCGTCGTCGTACCTTCGCCATCATCTCCCACCCCGATGCCGGCAAGTCGACGATGACCGAGGCGTTGGCGCTGCACGCGCGGATGATCAGCGAGGCCGGCGCCGTCCACGGCAAGGCCGGACGTAAGTCGACCGTCTCCGACTGGATGGAGATGGAGAAGGCGCGCGGCATCTCCGTCAGTTCGACGGCGCTGCAGTTCAACTACTCGGCCGCAGCCCAGGCCGACCCCGAGATCCCGAGCGTCATCAACCTCGTCGACACCCCGGGTCACGCCGACTTCTCCGAGGACACCTACCGCGTGCTGACCGCGGTCGACGCCGCGGTGATGCTCATCGACGCCGCCAAGGGACTCGAGCCGCAGACCCTCAAACTCTTTCAGG
Organism: Gordonia hongkongensis; assembly: GCF_023078355.1. Taxonomy (NCBI): domain Bacteria; kingdom Bacillati; phylum Actinomycetota; class Actinomycetes; order Mycobacteriales; family Gordoniaceae; genus Gordonia; species Gordonia hongkongensis. Next base: position 1,644,562 of record NZ_CP095552.1, on the reverse strand, counting down.
TGTGCCGCCACCGGGGCATCCCGGTCATCACGGTGATCAACAAGTGGGACCGGCCGGGTCAGAGCCCCCTCGAACTGATCGACGAGATCACCGAGCGCATCGGCCTCACCCCGACCCCGCTGTTCTTCCCGGTCGGCATCGCCGGCGACTTCCGTGGTCTCCTCGACCGGCGCACCGGCGAGTACGTGCACTTCACCCGTACCGCGGGCGGCGCGAAGATCGCGCCCGAGGAGATCATGTCCGCCGACGACGCGCTGGCTCGCGAGGGCGACGAGTGGACCTCGGCACTCGAGGAGAGCGAACTGCTCACCGAGATGGGCCAGGACCACGATCAGGAATTGTTCCTCGCCGGGCAGACCTCGCCGATGATCTTCGCGTCCGCGATGCTGAACTTCGGTGTGCGGCAACTCCTCGAGGTCCTCGTGGAGCTCGCTCCCCCGCCCGGGCCGTGGGCCGACGTCGAGGGCAATCCACGGCCGGTGACCGACCCGTTCAGCGCGGTGGTCTTCAAGGTGCAGGCCGGGATGGACTCCAGCCACCGGGATCGCCTGGCGTACATGCGGATCGTGTCCGGCGAGTTCGAACGCGGCATGGTCGTGACCCATGCGCAGACCGGAAAGCCGTTCGCCACCAAGTATGCCCAGGCCGTCTTCGGCCGCGACCGCTCGACGGTCGACACCGCCTACCCCGGTGACGTGGTCGGGCTGGTGAACGCGACCGCGCTCGCTCCCGGCGACACTCTCTACGACGGCCCCAAGGTGCAGTTCCCGCCGATCCCGTCCTTTGCGCCCGAACACTTCTCGACCCTGCGTGCCACCACCGCAGACAAGTACAAGCAGTTCCGCAAGGGCATGGACCAGCTCGAGAGCGAAGGCGTGGTCCAGGTCCTGCGCAACGACACCCGCGGTGATGCGTCGCCGGTGCTCGCCGCCGTCGGACCGATGCAGTTCGAGGTCGTGACCGCGCGGATGAAGGCCGAGTACAACGTCGACACCATCATCGAGCCGCTCGGTTACACCCTCGCCCGTCGCACGGATGCCGACAGCGCGCCCGAACTGAATCGGCAACGCGGCGTCGAGGTCTTCACCCGCACCGACGGCGCCGTTCTCGCGCTCTTCAGCGACAAGTGGCGCCTGCAGTACATCGAGAAGGAACACCCCGACCTCACTCTCGAACCCCTTGTCGCGGCAGCGGACTGACCGGTCGACGAGCACACGGCGCCGGCCGGTGCGCGCCGCCGTGCTGATGTGCGCGGCGGTGGCGTCGCTCGTCACCGCCTGTGGCTCCGACGCCCCGCACCAGTCCACGCCCACCACCTCGACGCCGGTGCCGACCGCACGCCCGGTCGACTCGACGCTCTGCACCGAGAAACCACCGCAGGGCAACGTCGACCGCAGTGGCCAGAACTTCGAGTTCCGTCACGGCAACATCAGAATCGCGGTAGCGGACACGCCGGCGGACTCCCGACGCGGACCCGCGGTGGGCGCCACCCCCGCCGACGAGCCCAACTGCTATGAGTTCGACCGGTGGGGCCCGGCGCGGCCCGACGTGCCGCCGGACTCGCTGCTCTTCGTGTTCAAGGACGCCGGCACCGGCGGCGCGCAGATCGAGTTCCTGATCAGCGAACTGACCGGCGGCCTGTTGCCACCGGTGGGCGCGACGCGTCCGACCGTCGGGCCGTTGACACGACCGATCAACGCCCAGATCGGGGTCTCGATCAACGGCGACTACCACCACTCGTCCGCGTGCCAGCTCAGCGTGAGCGGCATGTCGGGCTCACTCGCGGCCGGCTCGTTCACCTGCCCGACGGCGACACGGGTCGAGGCCAACCCGCTCGCACCCGACGACGACGTCCGCTACGACCTCGACGAGTCGTCGGCCACGAAACAGCCGGAGTCCGAGGGCAACTCGACCGACAGCGTGTCGTTGTCGGGGTGGTTTCAGCTCACGCCCTGAGATCTGCCGGTCGAGCAGCGTCGACCGAGCGTGGTAAGGACGCCACCCCCGCTGGTCGAGCAGCGTCGACCGAGCGTAGCGAGGACGCCGCGTCCGTCGAGGCCACCTCGGCAACCGACCTCGCAAACCCGACCAGTGGCTTCGACAAGCTCAACCAGCGGGGAGGCGACTCAACCAGCGGGGAGGCGACTCAACCAGCGGGGCGGCGACTCAACCAGCGGGGCGGCACCTCAACCAGCGTTGGCACCGACGATCCGGGCCACGACGGCGGGATCGACGTCGTCGATGCGCGCCGGATCGAATTCGGGATTGCGATCCTTGTCGACGAGCACGGCCCGCACCCCCTCGCGGAAGTCGTGGGTCTTCGTGATCTCCTCTGCGGCATGCAGTTCCCGGTCGAAGCACTCGTCGATCCCCGACCTCGCCCCGGCGCTGATCATCGCCGCGGTGACCCACAGACTGGTGGGTGAGGCACCCTCGAGCAGACCGACCATCTCCTGGGCCCAGTCGTCGCCGACCGCGCCGCGCAGGCCGCCGAGGATGGCGTTGACGTTGTCGTCGGCGAAGTACTCGCCGATCTTGCGCAACGGCACGTCGCTGGTGTCCTCGGTCCCCGACGTGGCCAGCGCGTCGGCCAGCGGGGCACCGGAACGGATGCTGTCGGCGACCGCCGGCAGGTCGGCGGAGGACACGAAATGCGTTGCCAGTCCGACGGCGACCGCGTCCACACCGCGGATCCGGGCGCCGGTGAGTCCGAGCCACATGCCCACGCCCTCCGGGAGCCGCGGCAGGAAGTAGGTCGAACCGATGTCGGGGAAGAACCCGATCGCGGTCTCGGGCATGGCGATCATCGCCTTCTCGGTGACGACCCTGATCTCGCCGTGCACGCTGATCCCGAGACCCCCGCCCATGGCCGCCCCGTCGATCAGGCTGATGTAGGGCTTCGGGTAGTCGGCGACGAGCTGATCGAGCCGGTACTCGCCGGCGAAGTAGCGGCTGATCGAGGCGTGGTCGCCGTCGATGGCGTGCTCGCGGATCGCACGGATGTCGCCTCCGGCGCAGAACGCCCGGTCGCTCGCCGAGGTGACCAGGACGGTGTCGATCGCGTCGTCGTCACCCCATTCGCCGAGCGTGACGTACATGTCGTCGATCATGCTCTGGTCCAACGCATTGAGAGCCTTGGGCCGGTCCAGGACGATCTCGCCGACGCCGTTGGACACCGAGGTGCGGAGAAATGACATACCCCAACCGTAGCGGTGAGCCCGGAACCGACTCGTCGGCGGTTAATTCCGTTGGCAACTCCGAGCGCGTCCGCTACGGTGGTCACCACTTGCCCCCAGACCCGCCAGGAGTGATCCACCGCGATGAAGAACTGAAGTGGCCCCGGCCGTCGGCACCGCCGACGGACCCCACCGACGCCCTGTCGGTGTACCCGACCCACTTCAGGAGCGCTCATGCCGTCTTCCATCGTGCTGTCCGACGTCTCGTTCGCCTGGCCCGACGGGACAGTCGTCTTCGAACACCTCGACCTCGCCCTGGGCGCCGAGACCTACTCCCTCATCGGCGCGAACGGTGCGGGCAAGTCCACCCTCCTCGGCCTGATCGCCGGTCGATCACGCCCGGCGTCGGGCAGCATCACGATCGCAGGCGACACGTCGACGACCGATGTCGCTGTGGTCGTGCAGGACCCGCAGTCCGACCCGTCGTCGACCGTGGCGCACGCCCTCGGCATCGACGAGATTCGTTGTGCGATACGACGAATCGAGAGCGGTTCGGTAGATCCGCAGGACTTCGACGCAGTTGGGGACGACTGGGGCGTCGAGGAGCGTGCCATCGGACTCCTCGAGCAGATGGGACTGCCGCCCGACCTCGACCGCACGGTCGGCGCCATGTCCGGCGGGGAGGCGACCCTGCTGGCGATCGTCGCCGCACTCATCGCCGACCCGACGATCCTGCTCCTCGACGAACCGACCAACAACCTCGACATCGACTCCCGCGCCCGGCTTTTCGACGCCATCGAGTCGTTCCCTGGCACGGTGGTCGTGGTCAGTCACGACCTCGAACTCCTCGAACGTGTCGATACGACAGTCGAGCTGTACCGAGGTCGGGTGCGGCTGTTCGGCGGCCCCTACTCCCGGTACCGCGAGATCATCGACGCCGAACAAGACGCCGCCGAGGCAGCGGTTGCCACCGCGGCCGGCGATCTGCGCAAGCAGCGCCGCGAGATGACCGAGGCGTTGATCAAACTCGATCGGCGGGCCCGGACGGGCGCGACAGCCGAGCGGGAGAAGCGGGTGCCGAAGATCGTGGCACACAACCGCCGGAGCGAGGCGCAGGTGTCGGCGGGCAAACTGCGCAACGCCCATCGTGACGACGTGGCCTCTGCGGCAACACGTCTCGACGAGGCCCGCGAGGACATCCGCACCGACCGCACCGCGCGGATCGTCGTGCCGACGCCGGAAGTGGCCCCGCGCGCCCAGATCGCCGTCGACGACCGCCTGCGCATGGACGGACCCGAGCGGGTGGCTCTGGTGGGGCCCAACGGTTCCGGGAAATCGACACTGATCGCGGAGTTGATCGTCTCCGAATCCGTCGTCGTACCGTTCGCCTTCGTGCCGCAGCAGATCACCTTCCCCGACCCGACCGTCTCGATCGCCGAGCACCTCGCGCGGACCCACCCGGACATCTCGACGCAGGAGGTGCGGGCGCATCTCGCGCGGTTCCTGTTCCGGGGTGCGCGCGCCGATCGCGCACTCGCCGAACTGTCCGGCGGCGAACGGCTGCGCGTCGCACTGGCCGACGCACTGCTCGGTGACCCGACACCCAAGCTGCTGATCCTCGACGAGCCGACGAACAACCTCGATCTCGACACCGTCACGCAACTCGTGGACGCACTCGAGGCCTGGACCGGTGCGTTGCTGGTCGTCTCCCACGATGCCGGGTTCCTCGACCGCATCGGCATCGGTCGGCGCGTGTCACCGGTGCCCCCACCGGGCGAACCGGCGGGAACGCCGGGGCAGACCGGTGCCGAACAAACCGACGTCGAAGCAGACCGCTGACGAACAGTCGGTGACGCCGGCGGCGTCGAGAACCGTTCGGCGGCATACTGCGTGCGATGGCCGAGCCCGCACCCGTTCCCGTCGACGCGCCGGTGGTCGAACCCACGCCCGTCGTCCTCGTCCACGGTTTGCGCGTGAGCGGCGGGACCCTGCACCGGGTCGCGGCGGCTGTGGCCGGTCCCGACCCGAGGCGCGCGGTCGCCACCCCCGACCTCCCTGGCCACGGGCAGCGCCGCGACGAGACGTTCACGATGTCCGGCGCGGTGGACGCCGTGCTCGCCGAGATCAGCGGGTTCGGCCGGCCGGCGGTCGTGGCCGGGATGTCGATGGGCGGCTACGTGGCGATGGCGGTCGCCGGACGCCATCCGGAAGCCGTCGCGGCCCTCGTCCCGATGTGCGCGACCGCGCAGCCCAGTCCGCTGCTGGCCGCGCCGTTCGAGACGTTCGGTGCGGTCACCGCGTTCCTGCCGCGTCAGGCGGCGATCATCAGTCAGGTGGCCACCCGCCTCGCCGTGGGACGTCAGGTGTCCGCCGACATGGAGATCGGCGGACTGGCACTGGGGTCGATCGCCGACGTCGTCGCCGAGATCAAGCGGTTCGACGCGCTCGGCGAGGTCCGGCGCTACCCCGGCCGAACGATGTTCGTCAACGGTAGCCGAGACCAGTTCCGGGTCCACGAACAACGTTTCGTCGAGGCAGCACAGCACGCGTCGCTGACCATCGTCCCCGGGGCGAGCCATCTCTTCCCGCTCATCCAACCGGAACTCACCGGGCGACTGGTTCACGACGTCGCGGCGAGCTGCGACGGCGCCGCGGCCGGACTCGCCGACCTGGATCCATAGGTCCTACCTCAGGATGTCTGAGCCGCCCACAGCTTGAGCGCGATCGCCTCTCGTGATCGGATGACTGTTGATCACTGCAACGATCATCAGCGGTATCACCACGCGACGGACCCGGCGGGAGGCTGGATGGGCACGATCGAGGTCACCGGCACGCTGCAGAAGCAGGCCTGGGCCGACAAGGTGTTGCCCCCGGTCGAGGAGGTCCGGCCGCAGCTGTGGTCGATCCCGGTCCCCATGGGATCCAATCCGTTGCGATACGTCCTGGTCTACGCCCTCGGATTGCCCGACGGCGGTCTCGCACTGATCGACGCCGGCTGGCCGTCCGACAAGTCGTGGGACATCCTCGTCGCAGGCATCCGCTCCACCGGCCACGACCTCGCCGACATCAGGTCCATCGGCGTGACCCATCTGCACCCCGACCATTTCGGGCTCGTGCCGCGTCTACTCGAGCACGTGGACGCCGAGCTGTGGATGCATCGCAACGATTCCCGGTACCTGCGCCACTACTCCGATACCGAGGTGGAGACCCAACTCGGCCAGGCGCGATCCGAACTCCGCGCTCTCGGCGCACCGACCGAGGTCGCCGACGAGGGGCTGGTCGGTTTCATCCGCCTGCCCGACGGGCGGACCGTCGACCGCGAGCTGACCGGGGACGCCCCGCTCGACATCCCCGGCTGGGATCTCCGCGCCGTCTGGACCCCGGGCCACACCGCGGGGCACCTCTGCTTCGCCGACGACACCGCCGGCATCGTCTTCACCGGCGACCACCTGCTGCCGCGGATCAGTCCGAACATCTCGACCAATCCCATGCAGACCGACAGTCCCCTCGCCGACTACCTGATCTCGCTGGCCAACACCGAGAAGATGCGTGACCACGAGGCGCTGCCGTCCCACGAGTACCGGTTCCGAGGCCTCGGCGACCGCGTCACCGGTCTCCTCACGCATCACCAGGAGCGGCTCGATGAGATCGCCTCGACCGTGACCCGGTATCCGGAGAGCACGGCCTGGGAGATCACCCGGTCGGTGACGTGGTCGCGTCCGTTCGAGGAGCTGTCCCTCACCCTCAGCCGACTCGCGTTGCGGGAGACCCACGCCCATCTCGTCGTCCTGCAGGAACGCGGCGTCCTCGACGCCCGCGTTCCCGATGAGACGGCGACCGATCCGACCACCCCGGAGCCGATCCGCTGGTTTGCCGCCGGCGAGCCCACACCGGCTGAGCCGCAACAGATCTCCACATCCGAGAACACCTGACCGCCCGTCCCGTCCACCAACTCCAGGAGTCCCCATGAGTGCCGTGCTCACCGAGTTCGCCGACGGCGTCGCCGTCATCACGATCAACCGCCCCGAGGCGAAGAACGCCGTGAATCTCGAGGTGTCGGAGGGTATCGCCGCCGCGATCGACGAACTCGATTCGCGCGACGACCTCACCATCGGCATCATCACCGGTGCCGGTGGCACGTTCTGCGCCGGGATGGACCTCAAGGCCTTCGCTCGCGGCGAGAAGGTCGCGCTGGACGGACGCGGGTTCGGCGGCCTCACCGAGGCCCCGCCGACCAAGCCCCTCATCGCCGCCGTCGAGGGCTGGGCGCTGGCCGGCGGATGCGAACTCGCGTTGTCGGCGGACCTCGTCGTCGCGGCAAACGACTCCAAGTTCGGCATCCCCGAGGTCAAGCGCGGACTCGCCGCCGCCGCCGGTGGCCTCCTACGCCTCCCGAAGATCCTCCCCTACCAGCTCGCCATGGAACTCGCGCTCACCGGCGACCCGCTCACCGCGGCACGCGCCCACCAGTTCGGCCTGGTCAACCGGATCACCGAACCCGGCGAGGCACTCGCCGGGGCCCGCGAACTGGCCGCCGTCATCGCCGCCAACGGCCCCCTCGCCGTCCGCGCCACCAAACAGGTCACCTCCATGGCGATCGGCTACACCGATCCCGAACTCATCAAGAAGCAGTGGGACTTCCTCGGTCCGGTGTTCGTCTCCGACGACGCCAAGGAAGGTGCGGTCGCCTTCGCCGAGAAACGCGCGCCGCGCTGGACCGGCAAGTGACAGATCCGGGCGCAGTACTCATTCGGCCCGCTCGCTCCGCTCCCGGCGCCGGGCTGATTCGGCCCGCTCGGTCCGCTCCCGGCGCCGGATAGAGTGACCGGGGTGGACCTGCACCTCGTGACCTACTTCGTCGCCGTGGTCGACCACGGCGGCATCACGAAGGCCGCCCAGTCGCTCTACATCTCACAGCCGTCGCTGTCCCAGGCGATCCGCACGCTCGAGAGACGTCTCGGCGTCACCCTGTTCGACCGCACCGGACGACGCCTCGAACTCACCGAGGCCGGACGCAAACTCGACGTAGCCGCCCGGCGCATCCTGGCCGACGTCGACCGCGCCAAGGCCAAGGTCGACGCGGTTCGGGAACTGCGCGCCGGTCGCGTCGACATCGTGACCTACGCGGCGTTCAGTGTGGACCCGGTGGTCAACATCGTCCGACTGTTCCGGGAACGGTTCCCACGCTTGTCGGTTCGAGTCGTCTCCGCCGACAGTCCCACCGGGGTGTTGTCGGCGTTGCGATCCGGGGACGCCGAGATCGGGATCATGGACTCGGCCGCCGAGCACGCGACCTTCACCGCCATCCCGATGGCCGAGCAGGAACTCATCGTCGCGGCGCCGACGACGCTCGCCGACGGTCTGCCCGAACCGATACCGCAGTCGGCGGTGCGCTCGCTGCCACTCGTCGTCGATCACAGCGACCCGATCAGCGCGGAACTCCTCGGCGGACTCCTCGACGACAACGCCAAGAACGTGGTGGTCGACTGCCAGTTACCGTCCGCGGTGTGGAGTCTGGTCAAGAAGGGCACGGGCGCAACGGTTCTCCCACGCACCGTGGCCGACCGACAGCTTGCGGGACTCCGCCGGATCGCGCTCGACCCACCGCTCACCCGACCATGGGGTCTCGTGCTGCGATCCGGGCTCCCCTCGCCGGCCGCCCTCGCCTTCATCTCCGCGGCGAAGGTCCACTGCGGGATCGCGCCGGACCCCGCCGAACCACGGGATTGGTGACACGCCATGGAATTGCGACAGGTCGAGTACTTCCTGGCGGTGGTCGAGAACAAGGGCATCGGCGGGGCCGCGTCGGCTCTCGGTGTCGCGCAACCCACCGTGTCCCAAGCACTCCGGGCGCTCGAACGCGAACTCGGAGTCCAGCTGTTCCACCGCATCGGTCGCGGGATGGTCCTGTCGGCGGCCGGGCGCACGATGGTCGGTCCCGCGCGACAGATCGTGCGCGACATGGACGCCGTCGACGATCTGCTCTCCGCCTCGGCGGACGAACTCACCGGCCACCTCGAGATCCTGGCCTTCGCCGCGACCGCGGTCGGGCCCGTCGTCGATCTGGTCGCCCGGTTCCGGGCCGCCTATCCGCGGGTTTCGGTGCGACTCGGCGAGTTACGCGACGAGACCAGGGCCGCGTCGGCCATCGAGGACGGTCATTGCGAGTTCGCCGTCGCCCACCTACCCATCGCCGGCGACGACCTCGAGGTGATCGTGATCGGCGAACACGAACACGTGCTCGTCTACCCGCAGGGCACCGATGTACCCGTGGGCCCGATCCCGCTGAACAATCTGCCGGCGATCCCGATGGTGTTCGTGCCGCGCGGCTACTCGGTGGCCGACGAGTTCGAGGAGGCGATCCGCGTCGGGGGCGTCCGCCCGCCGCTGGCCGTGCTGTCGGAGATCCGCGAGGAACGGCTCCCGATGGTGGAGTCCGGAATCGGCGGCACTCTACTCGAACGATCGGTGGCGGAGTCGGCCGACGAACCGGTCGTGATCCGTGAGATCGAACCGAATGTGGTGCGACCCTTTGCCATCGCATTCCACCCGCCGTCGCTGTCGGCCGTCGGTCAGGCCTTCGTCGACCTCGTCCGCGAAACTGCGGGGTGACGGGTGGAACACCGGGCCCCACCGGTGCGGATCAGGTGGGGCCCGGTGAGTCTCGGGGTCAGCTGACGCGTTCGAAGACCGCGGCGAGGCCCTGGCCACCGCCGATGCACATGGTCTCCAGGCCGTAGCGGGCCTCGCGCCGGTGCAGTTCACGCGCCAGGGAGGCCAGCATGCGTCCGCCGGTGGCGCCGACCGGGTGGCCCAGCGAGATGCCCGAGCCGTGGACGTTGGTGCGGTCGAAATCGCCGCCGGCACCGAACCGGCCGAAACCCCACTCGCGGGTGACCGCGAGTGCCTGGGCCGCGAATGCCTCGTTCAACTCGATGACATCGATGTCGGCGAGTGTCAGTCCGGCCTTTGCCAGGGCCTTCTCGGTCGCGGGGACCGGCCCGATCCCCATGGTGCGCGGCGGTACCCCCGCCAGACCCCATGACACCAGCTTCACCAGCGGGCGTAGACCCAGCTTCTCCGCGACCTCGGGTGTGGTCACGATCGCCATCGACGCGGCGTCGTTCTGACCGCTGGCGTTGCCCGCCGTCACGGTCGCGTCCGGGTCGGTCTTGCCCATGATCGGCTTCAGCTTCGACAGCGATTCGACCGAGACATCCGGGCGTGGATGCTCGTCGGTGTCGATGACCCGGTCACCAGACCGGGCGCCGGGAGCGGAGCGAGCGGGCCCACTCGCACCGGAAGCCACGGTGACCGGGATGATCTCCTCGGCCAGTACGCCATCCTTCTGGGCCCGCACCGCTCGTTCGTGCGATGCCACAGCCAGTTCGTCCTGTTCTTCCCGGGAGATCTCGTAGTCCTTGCGCAGGTTCTCGGCCGTCTCGATCATTCCGCCGGGCACCGGGTAGTTCTTGCCGCCGGCGGTCGAGCGCGCCCGGACGAGGCTGTCGTGCATGGCAATTCCGGTCCGGGCCCCGCCCCACCGCATGTCCACCGAGTAGAACGACGCGTTGCTCATCGACTCGGCACCGCCGGCGACCACGACGTCGTTGTCCCCCGATGACACCTGGTAGGCGGCCTGGATGACGGCCTGTAGTCCCGACCCGCAACGACGATCGATGTGCATGCCGCCCACTGTGATCGGCAACCCGGCATCGAGTGCGATGACTCGTCCCAGGGCGGGCGCCTCGCTGTTCCCGTTGCAGTGACCGAGGATGACGTCCTCGACCTTCTCCGGGTCGAGTCCGGTCCGGTCGAGCATCCCCGTCAGCGCGGCGACCCCGAGATCAACGGCGGTGAGATTCTTGAACATCCCGCCGTAACGGCCGATCGGGGTACGGACCGGTTCGCAGATGACGACGTCGCGCATGGGTGACCTTTCGGTGTCAGAGGAGGCGTGGAGCAGGGCCGGCGGTCACATGAAACGGCCGCCGGTCACCTCGAGGACGGTGCCCGTCATGTACGACGACATGTCACACGCCAGGAACAGCGCGACGCTCGCGACCTCACCGACCTCGCCGGCGCGCCGCATCGGGATCTCCGCCATCTTCTGGTCCCACGCTTTCTGCGGCATCGCCTCGGTCATCGCCGACCGGATGAGGCCGGGCTGGATCGCGTTGACCCGCACGCCGTGATGGGCCATCTCCTTGGCCGCGGCCTTGGTGAGGCCGACGATGCCCGCCTTGGCGGCCGAGTAGTTGGTCTGCCCGACCATGCCGACCTTGCCCGACAGCGACGAGATGTTCACGATCGCACCACGCTTGGCCTCGCGCATGATCGCCGCCGCCTTGCGTGTGCCGTTCCAGGTGCCTTTGAGATGCACCGAGATGACCTGATCGAAATCGTCTTCGGTCATGGTGCGCATCGTCGCGTCCCGGGTGATCCCGGCGTTGTTCACCAGCACATCGAGTGACCCGAACCCGTCGACCGCGGCCGCGAGCAGCGCGTCGACCTCGCCCGCGTCGACGACGTCGCACCTCACCGCGCGGGCCACGTCGCGGCCGCCGAGTTCGTCCGCGGCCGCCTGCGCGGCGTCGAGGCTGAGGTCACCGAGCACGACTCGCGCGCCGGCGTCGACGAACGAGCGGGCGATCTCGAAACCGATGCCCTGGGCTCCGCCGGTCACGACGGCGGTACGACCCTCCAGCAACGCGGCGGCGGGCGGGTGCGATGACATGTATCGGAGTCCTTTCGAGGGCGGCGGGGTGACGGTCGTCGGGCAACCGGTCGCGAAGCGCCGGCCCGTGGTGAGTGCCGCGGGGACAAATCTATCGAGGTTCCGCCCCGATCGACCCCTCCGCGCTCATACGCAACGGCTATCGCAGCGATCCCGGTTTCGTATTGGACCCCTCGCCCGCCGGCCGCGAGAGTGACAGCATGACCGGAGTGATGCATTCAGCGCGGACGACCTCCTCCGAGGTGGGCGACGAGGACTTCGTCGACATCCTCGCCGCGACGCGCGAGTTCGTCCGCGAGGTGGTGGTCCCGCGGGAGCAGGAGATCCTCGACACCGACGCCATCCCCGACGACATCCGCCAGACGGCGACGAGCATGGGCCTTTTCGGCTACGCCATCCCGCAGGAGTGGGGCGGTCTCGGCCTCGATCTGACCCAGGACGTCGAACTCGCGATGGAGCTCGGGTACACCTCCCTGGCGCTGCGCTCGATGTTCGGCACCAACAACGGCATCGCCGGCCAGGTCCTCGTCCACTTCGGCACCGATGAGCAGAAGTCGGCGTGGCTGGAGAAGATCGCGTCCGGCGAGGTGGTCGCCTCGTTCGCGCTGACCGAACCGGGGGCCGGGTCCGATCCGGCCGGACTGCGCACGAAGGCCGTCCGCGACGGTGACGACTGGGTGATCACGGGCGAGAAGCGGTTCATCACCAACGCCCCGCTGGCCGATCTGTTCGTCGTGTTCGCACGTACCCGCCCGGCCGACGAGGCGGGCACCGGCATCGCGGTGTTCCTCGTCCCCGCCGACGCCGCCGGACTCAGCGTCGGCGCCAAGGACCGCAAGATGGGCCAGGAGGGCGCCTGGACCGCCGACGTGCACTTCGACGGCGTGCGGGTGCCGGCGTCGGCACTGGTCGGCGGCAGCGAGGACGTGGGTTACAAGGCCGCGATGATGAGTCTGGCCCGTGGCCGGGTGCACATCGCGGCCCTCTCGGTGGGCACCGCACAGCGCGCACTCGACGAGTCGGTCTCGTGGGCCGCGACCGCGACCCAGGGCGGCACGGCGATCGGCGAGTTCCAACTGGTCCAGGCCATGCTCGCCGACCAGCAGTCCGGGGTGATGGCCGGGCGCGCACTGGTGCGCGAGGCAGCCCGCGCCTGGGTGGACGACACCGATCGGCGTATCGCCCCGTCCGCCGCCAAGCTGTTCTGCACCGAGATGGTCGGCAAGGTCGCCGATCTCGCCGTGCAGATCCACGGCGGCAGCGGCTACATGCGCGACGTCCCGGTGGAGCGCATCTACCGCGAGGTGCGGCTGCTCCGACTGTACGAGGGCACCAGCGAGATCCAGCGACTCATCATCGGGCGCAACCTGGTCAAGCGCGCGCAGCGCTGACCACACGCGCGTGCGCCGGCGCCTCGGGCGCCGGCACTGACCCTGTCAGGCGTTCGCCAGGCGCTCCCGCAACGCCACCTTCTGGACCTTGCCGGCCGCCGAGGTGGGCAGCTCGTCGACCACGTACACGTCCCGGATCTTCTTGTAGGGCAACACCTGCGCGGCGACGAAGTCCGACACCGCATCCGCGTCGATGACGTGACCGTCCCGGGCGACGAGAAAGGCCACCGGCTCCTGCCCCACCGCACCCGCCTCCCGGGCGACGACCGCCGCCGCACCGACGTCCGGATGCGTCACCAGGATCTCCTCGAGCTCGCGCGGATACACGTTGTAGCCCTTGTAGATCAGCATGTCCTTCGCACGGTCGCAGATGTAGAGGTACCCGTCGGCGTCGCGGTAGGCGATGTCACCGGTGTCGAGCCACCCGTCGACGAACTGCTCGGCCGTCTTCTCAGGGTGATCGAGATAGCCGTCGGTGACCTGCGGGCCGCGCACCCACAACTGTCCCTTCTCCCCCGGCGCGAGGACCACGGCCGGATCGTCGACGGCGCGGATCTCGATCTGGGTGTCGAACGTCGGCAGACCCACACTCCCGAGCCGGTATCGACCCCCGGACGTCAGGGGCGCCGACGACACCAGGCACGTCGCCTCGGTGAGGCCGTATCCCTCCACGATCGCCGCTGCCGGGAACGCCTTCTCGAGCTGCTCCAGGGTCACGTGATCGATCGGCGCCGCGCCGGAGGAGACCACCCGCACCGAGGTCAGGTCCCGTGTGGAGACGTCGGGGTGCACGGCGAGCGCATGCCACATCGCGGGACTCCCGGTCACATACGACGCCCGATGCGCCTCGATGAGAGCCAGCATCCGCCCGGGCTCGAAACGGCCGGCGAAGACGTGCGTGGCACCGCACAGCAGGAGAAACGACATGTTGATGAGGGCGTGCGCGTGGAACAGCGGGGACACGACGACCGTCGCCGCATGCCCGGGGACCACCCCCGGGTTCTCCGACGACCGGGGAGTGAGGGTCAGGAGACCGTCGGTTCCCACCGCCACGGAATGACCTGCCCGCCAGGCGATCATCTGCGTGACGTTGCCGAGCACGTTGCGGTGCAGGACCCGAACGCCCTTCGAGACACCCGTGGTGCCGCCGGTGAAGGCGAGGTGCGCGACGTCGTCGCTCGTGGTCGAGACCGGCGGGGCCGCCTCGTGCCCGACGACGAACTCCGCGAGGGGGACGGTGTCGATGCCCTCCGGCGCATCCGCGGTCCCGTCCACCGTCACCACCGTCGTCAACGCCGTGCCGACGGCGGCGGACAGGAGACGCGCGGACTGCTCGACCTGCGTGAAACCCACCACCGCAGCGGTTTCCGCGATCTGACGTCGCAGACCCGGTACGGGCTGCAACGGATTGACCAGGGTCACCGCTGCACCGGCCCGGAGTGATCCGTAGTAGGCGACGACGAACTCGACGCTGTTGGTCAAGTACAGCAGGACCACATCGCGATCGCTCACTCCGGCCGCACGCAACGCCGACGCCACGGCGGCCGAGCGCACGTCGAGCTCGGTGAACGTGAGCGTCATCGCGCCGTCGACGACGGCCGCGCGCTCGCCGTAGAGGGCGGCCATACTCGCGGGCAGCACCGCCATCGTGGCGTCGGGATAGCTGAGAGTGGTGGGCGCCGTGGCAGACATCGCGATGAATCCTCTCGAAAGGCGTTGTGGGGGACGCAGAACGGACGTGCCGGGATTCGGGTTACCGCGGTGCCATCCGGATCGCCCCGTCGAGGCGAATGGTCTCGCCGTTGAGATAGGTGTTCTCCAGGATCGACGCGGCCAGTTGACCGAACTCCTCCGGCCTACCGAGCCGCGCCGGATTGGGAATGCTCGCGGCAAGCGCATCGCGCACGTCGTCGCGCAGCCGGGCGAGCAACGGCGTGTCCATCGTGCCCGGCGCGATGGTGTTGACGCGGATGAGCTTGCTGGCCAGGTCCCGTGCGGCGACCAGCGTCATCCCGACGATGCCCGCCTTCGACGCCGAGTAGTTGATCTGGCCGATCTGTCCCTCGTACGCCGCGACCGACGCGGTCATGATGATGGCGCCCCGCTCCCCGTCGACGGGCTCCTGTCGCGCGATACGTTCCGCGCCGAGCGAGAGCGCATGGAACGACCCGACGAGGTTGAGCTTGATGACGAACTCGAAGTCCTCCACCGAACCCGCCTTGCCCTCCTTGTCCAGGATGCGCATGCGCCGGCCCGCCCCGGCACAGTGCACGAGTCCGCGCAGGCCACCTCGGTCGTCGGCGACATCGAGTGCGGCGGCGAACTGTTCGCGGTCGGTGATGTCGGCGGCCGCGAACGACGCTGCGGCACCGAGTCCGTCGGCCACGGCCTGACCGTCCGAGGTCGGCAGATCGATCAGGGTGACCAGGCCACCGGCGTCGACGACGCGCTGAGCAGTCGCGAGCCCGAGACCGGATGCGCCGCCGGTGATCGCGACCGACAGTCCTCTTAGTTCCATTGTTTACCAATACCTTTCGTATGAGATCGTTGCTGATCCCTGAGGAGCGAGCCCGGGGGCCAACCCCTGATCCGAAATAGCCGCATAACCCCTGCTCCCTGAGGTGCGAGGAGCGATAGCGACGAGCCACGAAGGGCGGGTGAGCATCTCACGTCGCCCTTCGAGGCTCGCTTCGCTCGCACCTCAGGGAGCAGAGAGGGCCGCCTGCGCTCGTTCGCATGTCCGGGAGCAGGGGTCCAGGGCTTCTGCTCTTCTCTCGAACCAGGGGGCGGAGGGAACGCGGTCAGAGCAGTTCGAGGATGGTGGTGTTGGCCATGCCACCGGCTTCGCACATCGACTGCAGTCCGTAGCGAATGCCGTTGTCACGCATGTGATGGACAAGCCGAGTCATGAGGATGGCGCCTGAACCGCCGAGCGGGTGGCCGACGGCGATCGCTCCGCCGAGCGGGTTGAGCCGCTCGATGTCGGCACCCGTCTCGGCCTGCCAGGCCAGCGGAACCGGGGCGAACGCCTCGTTGATCTCGAAAGCCCCGATGTCGTCGATCGACAGCCCGGATCGCTTGAGCGCCTTGGCCGTGGCCGGGATCGGTCCGGTCAGCATGATCACCGGGTCATCGGCGGCGACGACCGCGGTGTGGATGCGGGCGATCGGCGTGAGACTGTGCGACTTCGCGGTCTCGCCGGCCATGATCAGCAGGGCACCCGACCCGTCGGAGATCTGCGAGGAGTTGCCGGCGTGGATCACGCCGTCCTCGCTGAAGGCCGGCTTGAGCTTGGCGAGCGATTCGAGCGTCCCACCGCGGCGGATGCCCTCGTCACCCTCGAGCACCCCCGGGATCGGCGCCAACTGGGCGTCGAACGCACCACGGTCGGCCGCCTGCGCAGCGAGTTCGTGCGAGCGCAGCGAGTACCCGTCGAGGCGGGTGCGGTCCAATCCCCATTTCGCGGCGACCATCTCGGCGCCGATCCCCTGGCTGAACTTGTCGACGCCGTAACGGTCGAGGACCGTGGGCGGCTGATGCTCGCCATTCGGTGCGGCGCTGCCCATCGGGACACGACTCATCGACTCGACCCCGCCGGCTATCACGACATCCTGCTGGCCGGACACCACCGCCGCGGCCGCCATGCTGACCGCCTGCTGGCTGGACCCGCAGGCGCGCGTCACGGTGGTTCCGGGGACGCTCTCGGGCCAGCCGGCGGCGAGCACGGCCGTCCGCGCGACATTGCCCGCCTGCTCGGCGGCTTGGCTGACACATCCCCAGACGACGTCGTCGACGACGGCCGGATCGATGCCGGTCCGCTCGACGAGCGCCTCCAGTACGTGGGCGGACAGGTCGGCGGGATGGATACCGGACAGGGCGCCGCGGCGGCGGCCGATGGGCGCGCGGACCGCGTCGACGATCACTGCATCACGCATGGGGACTCCTCGATGTCAGGGCAAGGGATGAAGTTGTGTCCGACGTGCACCACGCCGGCGGACGCCGATCGCCCGCTGTGACGAGCCGACCACCGGGGCGCTTGGCAGACAAGTCGATTCACACTCACAGTCGATGAGGCCCTACCTATGGGACGCGCAAGTCACGAGGTGGCGCCTTCGACGGTCGGCGCGTGCGGACGCAACCGAGCACGATCGCGCTCGGGATCGGCGAAGACCAGCGCGAGCACCGCGCACACCGCGGCGACGATTCCGAGCACCTGGAACGCGGTGGCGTAACCCTCGGCCGGCGTGGCGGCCGCGTCGACGATGACACCCGTCGCGTACGGCGCGACGAGACCGCCGATCGCCATGATCGCCAGGAAGACACCTAGCGTTCCGGCGGTCTGCCGGGGCGGGCAGATCTCGGCGACGGCCGCGTTGAACAGCGGGAACACCGTGGCCGCGAAGCCATAACCGATCGACAGGATCGCGACCGCGACGATCGGTGTGCCAACCGAGGGCAGCAGGAACAGCAGGACGCCGGAGACGAGAACCCCGACCGACGGCACGACGATGCGCAGCATCCGCGAGGTCGCCCCTTTCGAGATCATCCGGTCACTCGTGATCGAACTCAGCACCATCAGGACCAGGCCGACGATCGAGGGGAACGCGAACATCGACCCGGACTGCAGGCGGCTGTACCCCAGCCCCTCTTCGAAGTACGACGGCAACCACGTGAGCACGACACTGACCAGCGCATAAACGCTCATCACGACGAGCGCGCCGGTGACGAACGTGCGTGAGCGGAAGATCGAGATCCACGGCGTCGCGGGTTCGGCGCCGGCACTCGCGGTCGGCGCGTCCTTCGACGTCTTCCCACTCGCGATGTACGGGCCGTTGCGCCAGGTCGACAGCCAGACGACACACCAGACGAGGCCACCGGCGGCAAGGGAGATCAGTGCCCAGCGCCACCCGAAGCTCACTGTGATCACGGCGAGCAGCGGAGCGATCGCGATCTTCGAGATCGACGCGGCACCGGCGAGGAGGGCACCGGGCAAGGCGCGCCGGGCCGGCGGATGCCAGGAGTAGGCCGCCGTGTGCAGGAGCGCCGAACTCGGACCTTCGGCGAGACCGAGGAACAGCCGGCTGAGGACGAGGACCGCGAACGACGCCACCACCACCATGGGGAGCATGGCCGCGGCCCAGCACAGGGCCAGCAGGACCAGCGACCAGCGCAGGGTCATCCAGCGGTTGAGCAGTCCCGCGAAGAATCCGCCGATCGTGAACGTCAGGAAGAACAGGCTGCCGACGAGACCGATCTGCGAGGAGCTCAGGCCCAGCTCCTCGCGGAGCGGTTGCGCGATGATGCCCAGCACTGCCTTGTCGGCGTAGTTGATGACGTAGAGGCTGACCAGCAGAGCCGTGAGACCCCAGGCGCCCGCGCGTGATTCGCCGCGTGGGCCGAGACCTCGCGGCGTCTGGGCCGCTTCGAAGTCGACGGTGTGGGCGGGACCAGCGGGTCCCGTGCGCGCCGCTGACCCGGGCTTGTCGCCGGCTCCTGATCCGGAGGCGGTGGAGACCGTCATGGCATTACCTCTTCCAGCCGAGTGATCTGGGTTGCGATGCGCTCCGTCAGTGTTATGGCTCACATCCGTTCCGATTCAAACCAGGGTCGAACCCATGTGACAACGTTCGCTCGGCGAACGACCTGACTGTCGCTGCCTATGTGTCGAGGACACGGAGTTGCGAGCGGGGTCATCGGCGATGGCTATCGGACCGATAGGCGCCGGTGGCCGAGAGCCATTGGCTCGCGCTATCGCTCCCTTAGTTCACCGCGACTACTTCGCCGGGCCGCCGCCGGGCATGCTGTGAGACGGACGCGTGCCGGTCGCGCACCACGTCCGCCCGACGGTGCGAGCGCACCCCGACCGACTTCGGAGACCAGCCACCATGACCCGCCTCGCGCAGACCCTGGGCCTCACCGAGATCCAGACGGAGATCCTGGCCAACGTCCGTTCGTTCGTCGACAAGCAGATCATCCCCACCGCACAGGAACTCGAGCACGCCGACGAGTATCCGCAGGCCATCGTCGACGGCATGGCCGAGATGGGCCTGTTCGGCCTGATGATCCCCGAGGAGTACGGCGGACTCGGCGAGTCCCTGCTGACCTACGCGTTGTGCGTTGAAGAACTGGCACGTGGATGGATGAGCGTGTCGGGCGTGATCAACACCCATTTCATCGTGGCGTACATGATCCGCCAGCACGGGACCGACGAGCAGAAACAGCGCTTCCTCCCCCGCATGGCGACGGGCGAGGTGCGCGGCGCGTTCTCGATGTCCGAACCGGAACTGGGGTCCGACGTCGCGGCGATCAAGACCAGCGCGAAGCGGGACGGAGACGACGGATACGTCATCAACGGTCAGAAGATGTGGCTGACCAACGGCGGGTCGTCGACTCTCGTTGCCGCTCTTGTCCGTACCGAGGAGGGCAACGAGAAGCCGCACAAGAACCTCACGACGTTCCTGGTGGAGAAGCCGGCCGGCTTCGGCGAGGTACTCCCAGGCCTGACCATCCCGCGCAAGCTGGACAAGATGGGCTACAAGGGCATCGACACCACCGAGCTGATCTTCGACGGTTACCGCGCGCCCGCCACCGACATCCTCGGGGGCGAACCGGGCCGCGGCTTCGCGCACATGATGGACGGCGTCGAGGTCGGGCGCGTCAACGTGTCGGCCCGCGCCTGCGGAATCGCCCAGCGCGCCTTCGAACTCGCGGTGAAGTACGCGCAGCAGCGGTCCACCTTCGGCAAACCCATCGCCGAGCACCAGGCCGTTGCGTTCTCGCTAACCGAGATGGCGACGAAGGTCGAGGCGGCACACCTGATGATGGTCAATGCGGCACGACTGAAAGACTCCGGCGAGCGCAACGACGTCGCCGCCGGGATGGCCAAGTACCTGTGCAGTGAGTACTGCGCCGAGGTCACCCAGGCCAGCTTCCGCATCCACGGCGGTTACGGCTACTCGAAGGAATTCGAGATCGAGCGCCTCATGCGCGACGCGCCCTTCCTGCTGATCGGCGAGGGCACCAGCGAGATCCAGAAACAGATCATCTCCAAGGGGCTCCTACGCGAATATCAGGAGCGATGACCACTTGAGGTGAATGTCGTCAGACCCGTCCGCCCACAACAGTTTCGAGGGACCAATGCAGCGTCGCATCTTCACCGAGGACCATGAGCCCTTCCGCAAGACCATCCGTGACTTCATCGCCAAAGAGGTCGCGCCGGTGTACCACGATTGGGAGAAGCAGGGCCATCCGCCGCGCGAGTTCTACAACAGGCTGGGCGAACTCGGCGTCCTGGGCATCGAGGCACCCGAAGAGTTCGGGGGCGGTGGCGTCTCGGACTTCACCTATTCGATGGTGATCGCGGAGGAGACATCGGCGGCCGGTGTCACCTTCGGCAGTTACTCGGTGCACTCGAACCTGATCCTCCCCTACCTCGTCGAGTACGCCACCGACGAGCAGAAGCAGCGGTGGTTGCCCGGATTCTGTTCCGGCGAACTCATGTTCGCGATCGCCATGACCGAACCCGGCACCGGGTCGGACCTCGCCAACATCTCGACCACCGCCAAGCTGTCCGAGGACGGGTCGCACTACGTACTCGACGGCGCGAAGACGTTCATCACCGGCGGCGCCTTGGCCGACCGCATCCTGGTCGTCGCCCGGACCGCACCGTTCGACGAGTCGAATCGTCGTGCGGGCCTGTCGATCCTGGTGGTCGACACCTCGTCGGAGGGTTTCGCCGTCGGACGCAAGATCGAGAAGATCGGCCTCAAGGCCTCCGACACCGCCGAGCTCTCGTTCAGCTCGGTCAAGGTGCCGGTCGAGGACCGGCTCGGCGAGGAGGGTGCCGGCTTCTCGTACCTGGCGCACAATCTCGCGCAGGAACGACTCACCATCGCCATCGGGGCGTCGGCCACCGCCGCCGCGGCCGTTCAGCACGCGATCGCCTACACCAAGGAGCGCGACGTCTTCGGCAAACCCGTTGCGGCGTTCCAGAACACCAAGTTCGTCCTCGCCGAGTGCTCCGCCGAGGTCGAGGCCATCCGGCAGTTCGTCGACCGCGCACTCGAACTCCACAACGAGGGTGAGCTCACCGTCCCCGATGCGGCCCGCGCGAAACTGTTCGCCACCGAGACCGCCGGCAAGGTCATCGACAAGTGCCTGCAGTTGCACGGTGGGTACGGCTATGTCCTGGAGTACCCCATCGCCCGGCTCTACGCCGACACCCGCGTCACGCGGATCTACGGCGGCACCAGCGAGGTCATGAAGACGATCATCGCCAAGGATCTCGGCCTGTAAGTGGTCCAGAGCTCTTCCAAAGTGCGGGATTCGTAACGGTTTCCAGTACGAATCCCGCACTTTGCGGAGGGGTGATGGGACCGCCACCTTCCTCCCGACGAAGGCGAAGTCGATTTCGTAACCGGACACCGGGTGGTTGGCGACCCAACCCGCTATGTCGTGCTCGGCGAACAGTTTCACGGTCAGCCGTTCGGCAGCCGAACGGGCACCAGAACCGACGAGCACGAGCATCTTCGCCATCTCGGTTGCACCACGGCAGCGGCGTCGCCGCTGGTAGGTCTCGAGGAGAGCGTCAACCGTGACCTTCTTGTTCTGAAGTGCCCGGTCGAGTACGTCCATCTTTCCTTCAACGGCGCCTTCGAGGACGGACAACGGCACCGCGGTCACCGTGAGTCCCTTCTCGACCACGACGTCGGCCGCGTCGAGGATCTCCGGATGACCACCGTCCCCTTCTCCGGCGAACCGTGCCAGCTTCGGGGAGCGGTGACGGTGATCGTCGTCGGCCGTTTGGTCACGAGGCCATGCCACCACGCCGCCGCGAGTCCGCTGAGAACGGCGTCCGCGGAGACCTGCAGGGTCGCCAGTCGGGTCCGGGTCCGTGCGGTCACCGGATGATCGGCCAGGCGGTAGACGCCGGAACTCGCACGTACCCACTCACCGGACTTCACCCGCCGGGCCACCGAGGCACGACTGAGACCGTGCTCGCGGGCCTGCGCCGCAGTGATCACGCCGTCGCGCGTGAGGACAAAGGTCCGCAATTCGGGTGCAGTGGCCATGCAGTTGTAGACGCATCCCCCGTCGCGCCGGTTCCACTTCCCGCACAGTGCGGGATTCGTGCCGGTTTCCAATACGGATCCCGCACTCTGTCGTCGGACCCGAGGTCGTGCCTTACGATTCCCTGAGCAAACTCGGTGGGCAGTGGAAGCGGTGTTCGGTGGTAGGCAGGTTTCGGGGCGGGGTCCAGATCTTGGCGACGGTGCTGGTCACCGCGTTCGTGGTGTCGATGATGGCGGCGGTGGCCGCGCCCGCGCAGGCGGCCCCGACGCGCTACACCGGCGGTACCTACGTCGCTCTCGGTGATTCGCGTGCGTCCGGCAGCTTCTACACCCCGACGCCCGCCTACTTCGGCGGATGCAAGCGGTCGGCGTTCAACTACCCCACCCTCGTCGCCGCCGCGACCCTGCCGCGACGCTTCATCGACGCCTCGTGTGCGGGCGCGCAGTCGGCACACCTGCACCGGGCCCCGCAGCACACCAGCGGTGGCACGAAACCCATTCAGCTGCACCTGGTTCCGCGCGACGCTCAGCTGATCACCGTGAGCATCGGCGGCAACGACATGCGGTGGGGCGCGATCTTCGGCCAGTGCCGGACCCCGGCGTTCACCGACCGGCGCTGCCGCCACAACCGTGCCCTCGAGAACGAGGTCCGGTGGCGGATCGAACTCATGGAGAACCGCGTCACCCCCGCTCTGCGCGCGATCCGGAACAAGGCGCCGCACGCCCAGATCATCGTCGTCGGTCTGGGCGGCTTCATCGGGTTCACCGGGTGCTGGCCGCTGGTCCCGCTGAGTGACCCCGACGCCCGGTGGATGCGCGAGGTCTTCAACCGCGCCAACGGCGCGCTCTGGCGGGCGTCGACCGAGGTCGGCGGCACCTTCATCGACGCCAACCGAGGATCGGCGGGACACGATGCCTGCAACCTCATCAATCCCTGGTACGAGAGCGCGCTGTCGAATCGGATCGCGCTGCCCTTCCACGTCAACCAGGCCGGCGCCGTCGCGTTCGCGGCCATGATCAACGGGGCCATCCGCCGTTAGGCCGAGACCGGTCACCCACTAGCGTTTGTCGGGTGGCTCATCTACTCGGCGCGGAAACCCTAGGCCTCGAATACCCGACCACCAAGGTCTTCGAGTCGGTGTCCCTCGGGGTCAACGAGGGCGACCGGATCGGCATCGTGGGCCGAAACGGCGACGGTAAGTCGAGCCTGCTGGCGATGCTCGCCGGACGGATGCAACCCGATTCCGGTCGCGTCACCGTCCGCGGCGGCGTCCGCATCGGCGTGCTGGACCAGGTCGACGTCTTCGACGACGACGAGACCGTCGGGCACGCCGTCGTCGGCGACCGTCCCGAACACGAATGGGCGGGCGACGCGAAGGTCCGCGACGTCATCGGCGGGTTGCTCGGCGACGTCGAATGGACAGCGCCCACCAGTTCGTTGTCGGGTGGTCAGCGCCGCCGCGTGTCGCTGGCACGACTCCTCGCGGGCGAGCATGACGTCCTCGCGCTCGACGAGCCGACCAACCACCTCGACGTCGAGGCCATCACCTGGCTCGCCGACCACCTGAAGCGACGCTGGCCGGCCAACGCCGGCGGACTGCTGGTGGTCACCCACGACCGGTGGTTCCTCGACGAGGTGTGCACGGTCACCTGGGAGGTCCACGACCGCATCGTCGAACCCTTCGAGGGTGGCTACGCGGCGTACATCCTGCAGCGGGTGGAACGGGACCGGCAGGCCGCCGCGATCGAGGCACGACGACAGAATCTCGCCCGCAAGGAACTGGCCTGGCTCCGCCGCGGCGCGCCGGCCCGGACGTCGAAGCCGAAGTTCCGCATCGACGCGGCCAATGCCCTCATCGCCGATGTCCCACCGGTCCGCGACACGGTCGCCCTGCAGTCACTGGCCACCGCTCGTCTGGGCAAGGACGTCGTCGACCTGCTCGACGTGTCGGTCTCCTACGGTGACCGCACCGTCCTCGACGGCGTCGAGTGGCGGCTGGCGCCCGGTGAGCGCACCGGCATACTCGGGGTCAACGGCGCGGGCAAGTCGACGCTGCTCGGCCTCATCGCCGGAACCGTGGAACCGACCGGCGGCCGGGTCAAACGCGGCAAGACGGTCAAGGTCGCCACCCTGACCCAACGCCTCGACGACCTCGACCGGTACCTCGACGACCCGGTGCGGGTGGTCATCGCGCAGTTGCAGACCACGTACACCTTCGGTTCCGGGTCGAAGGCACAGGAACTGTCGCCGTCGCAGTTGCTCGAGCGGCTCGGCTTCGACGGCGCGCAGCTCTCGACCCCGGTCCGCGACCTCTCGGGCGGGCAGAAGCGGCGGCTGCAGTTGCTGCTCATCCTGCTCGACGCGCCGAACGTGCTGATCCTCGACGAGCCGACCAACGACCTCGACACCGACATGCTCGCCGCGCTCGAGGACCTGCTGGACTCGTGGCCCGGCACGCTGATCGTCGTCTCGCACGACCGGTACTTCCTGGAGCGGGTCACCGATCAGCAGTTCGCCGTCCTCGACGGCGGGCTCCGCCACCTCCCCGGCGGCGTCGACGAGTTCTTGAGACTCCGCTCGGCACAGGCGAAGACGTCGGGTTCCGGATCGACATCGGGCGGATCCGGTACGAGCGCCACAGCTTCGGGGAACGGCGGCGTGTCGGGCTCGACCCTCAGCGGCGCCGAGCTGCGCGCGGCCAACAAGGAGCTCGCCTCGCTCGAGCGTCGGATCGACAAGCTGCACAGCAAGATCGATGCTGCCCGGACCGCGCTGGCCGACCATGATCAGTCCGACTACCAAGGCCTTGCCGCGGAGACGGAGAGCATCCGCAGCATGGAAACCGAACTCGAGGAACTCGAGGAACGCTGGATGGAACTCGGCGAGAGCGTCGAGTGATCGACTCCGCGAGAACCGGTCGGCCCGACCTCAACGGCCGAACGACTCCCGGATCGCGGCCAGCACGTCCGGCAGCGACTCGTCGACGACGCCGCTGTGATCGGCCCGCGCGTAGGTCTTGAGGTCCACATCCGTGCCGGCGTCGCGCATCGCGGACCGCAGCGAACGACTCAGCGGGTACGGCAGCACGGGATCGAGAAGACCATGTGCGAGCGTGACTTTCACCGGGTAGCCAGAGACGGGCACCTCGGCGTACTCCCGCAGGGCGTCCCGGAAGTCCTGCTCCGCAGTGAACGACGACGCCACGAGTGAGCCCGGCGGCACCGACCGCAACGCATCCACGAGATCCCCGTTGCACCGGGCACGCGCGCGGTCGAGGAAACGCTTCCCGTCGGAGGTCAGGGAATCGGCGACGCGGAGTTCTGGATTCGCGTGGTCGAGGCCGGCGAGGGTGAACAGGAACGGCGCACTCAGCACATTGAGTGCGCCGAGGCCGGGCACGCGGGGTCCGAACAGACCGAACAGGTTCTCCAGCGACGAGACCGGGGCGATCGCGACGACGCCGGCGACCGGCAGTTCCGGTGCGAATTCCGCGGCGAGGCGGCCCGCGTGCAGCGCGGCGTGGCCGCCCTGCGAATGCCCGGTCGACACCCAGCGTGATCCGAGCGAGGCGTCGACCGACCGCGCCGCGCGGATCATGTCGATCACCGAGTGAGCCGCCGCGCGACCGCCGAGGTATTCGGTCTCCCCCGCCGACCCGAGCCCCGCGTAATCGGTTGCCGTGACCGCGAACCCGGCGTCGAGCGCCGCGCGCACCGGGGCCTCGACACCGTCGCCCAGCCGGTGCAGGGTCGGCGCGCACTCGTCGGCCAGGCCCACCGTCCCGTGTGCCCAGGACACGACGGGCCAGCCACCGGCGGGCGGCGTACCCTTCGGCACCCAGTACACGCCGCTCGACATCGCCGGGCGGCCGTTCTGATCGCGTCGCATAGGTCAGGCGGGTGCCCGAGCCGGCCGCCGATGGGAGTTCGTCGTCGGGAACCTCGGAGGTGGTGAAGACGAAACCGTCGGCGGGTGCGGCGGCCGTCGACGGGCCGGCCGTCACGATGCAGAGCGCGAGCAGCAGAGTGACGACGGCGCTGACCGCGAGCAGTGGGGCGACGACTGCGGCGGGTCTGCGGGACATCAGGCAACCGTAGGCGATCAGTGGCGGACGTCGGCTCCGAGGACGCGCGTACCGGCGGCGGGACCGCTCGCGGTGCGGACCGACCGGGCGACGCCGGCGCCGGACAGTTCGGCGGCGACGTTCACCGCGCCGGTCTCGTCGGCGCACAGGAAGGCGCATGTCGGGCCAGAGCCGGACACGATGCCGCCCAGTGCTCCGGCATCGATTCCGGCACGCAGGGTCCGGCGGAGGGTGGGTTGCAGCGACAGCGCCGCCGGTTGTAGATCGTTGTGCAGCAGGGGCGCCACCGCATGCGGGTCACCGGACGCCAGGGCCTGCATGAGTTCGTCGGGGCGGCGGAGGAGGTCGCGCTCGTCGTCGGTGGCGCATTCTCCGGAACGGCTGTCGCGCAGCCGATCCAGTTCGCGGTACACCGCGGGCGTGGACAGGCCGTCGCGTGCGAGCGCGAGCACCCAGTGGAAGTCACCGCGGGAGAGGACCTGCATCAGCCGCTCGCCGCGTCCGGTGCCCAGGGCGGTGTTGCCGTGTAACGCGAACGGGACGTCGCTGCCCAGGTCCGCCGCGATGGCGGCGAGGTCGTCGCGGCCGATGTCGAGCTTCCACAGGGCGGCGAGTGCGACCAGCGCCCCGGCGGCATCCGCGCTGCCACCGGCCATGCCCCCGGCCACCGGGATCGTCTTGTCGATGTCGATCGCGACCTTGCCGGGACGGTCCGCCCACTCGGCCAGTGCCAGCGCGGCCCGGACCGCCAGGTTGGACTCGTCCGTCGGGACCGACCCGGCGCCTTCGCCACGAACCGTGATGCTCATCTCGTTGGCCCGGGCGACCCGGATGTCGTCGTGGAGGGACAGCGCCTGGAAGACGGTCACGAGGTCGTGGTAGCCGTCCTCGCGGCGCGGACCGACCCCGAGGTGCATATTGACCTTCGACGGAGCCCGCGCGGTGACGGAGTCCGACACCACCGACAGCGACGTTCGCGACACAATGATCCAGCCTAGCGCCCCGGCGTCGGCCCCGCGCCCACCGATGCGGTCGGTCCGGCGCTCCAGCCGCCGTCGATCAGGGGCGCCAGCCGCGGTCGACGAGTTGTCCGACGTGCTCGACGACCAGCACCGCGCCCGCGTCGCGCAACTCACCCTCCGCGAATCCACCGGACCGTACCGCCACGCACTCCGCCGGCAGGCGATGCGCCGACGCCACGTCCCACACGGTGTCGCCGACGACGACGGCCTTACCGCCGCCGGCCTCGTCCAGGGCGACCGACAGGATGTCGGGCGCCGGTTTGGACGAATCGGCGTCGTCCGAGGTGGTCACGGCGGCGAAGTCGTTGCGCGACAATCCCATCGACTCGAGCGCGGCGTCGGTGAACTCCGACTTGCCCGACGACGCGAGCGCCACCCGGTAGCCGCCGTCCAGCAGTCCCCTCACCAGATCGGCCGCGCCGGGCAGGGGCCGCACGTCGGGCAGCAGATCGCGATAGGCGTCCTCCCACTCGTCGCGCAAGGTGTCACCGAGTGATTCCTCCACGTCGTCGCCGAGCAGCTCGCCGACGAGACGGTCGCCGCCCATGCCGATCGCCCGGTGCACCTGCCACCACTGCGGGATCAGGTCGTGGGCAGCGAAGGCCCGCATCCACGCCAATGCGTGGAGGTAGGTGGAGTCGACGAGCGTACCGTCGACATCGAGCAGCACGGTGTCGATCGACCCATCCGCTTTCCGGTCTGGCATCTGCGCCTCGTTTCCGGGGTCGAGAACCGCGCCCCGTCGTCGAACGTCCGTCGTCCGGGCACCACCGTCTCGAGCGTCCCGGGTTTCGGACCCATGACTCATGGCTACACCGAAGCGACCCATCTCGCAGAGGAGACCTCCATGGCAACACGTTTCGGCTACACCCTGATGACCGAGCAGGCAGGCCCGAAAGAGCTGGTGCGGTACGCCGTCGGCGCCGAAGACGCCGGCTTCGACTTCGAGGTGTCGAGCGACCACTACTTCCCGTGGCTCTCGGCCCAGGGACACGCCCCGTACGCGTGGACGGTCCTGGGAGCCGTGGCCCACGCGACCGAGCGGGTCGACCTGATGACCTACGTGACGTGCCCGACGATCCGCTACCACCCGGCGATCATCGCGCAGAAGGCTGCGACGCTGCAGATCCTCGCCGACGGTCGCTTCACTCTCGGCCTCGGCTCGGGCGAGAACCTGAACGAGCACGTCGTCGGCGAGGGCTGGCCCTCGGTCGCCGACCGCCAGGACATGCTCGCCGAGGCGATCGAGATCATCCGCAAACTGCACACCGGTGAGCTCGTCGACTTCCGCGGCGAGTTCTTCCAGGTCGACGCCGCCCGGATCTGGGATCTGCCCGACCAGCCCGTCCCGATCGGCGTCGCAGTGGCGGGCAATGCGGGTATCGAGACGTTCGGGCCATTGGCCGACCACCTGATCGCCGTCGAACCCGACGCCGACTTCATCAAGGCCTGGAACGAACATTCGTCGACCCCGACCGTCGACGGCCAGCGCTCCCGCGCGATCGGGCAGATCCCCATCAGCTGGGATCCCGACCGTGACAAGGCGATCGAGCGCGCCCACGATCAGTTCCGGTGGTTCGCCGGCGGGTGGGATGTCAACGCCGACCTGCGCACCACCGCGGGCTTCGCCGCGGCGACGCAGTTCGTCACGCCGGACGACGTCGCCGGCAACATCCCCTGCGGCCCGGACCTCGACCAGATCGTCGAGGCCGTGAAACCCTTCTGGGAGGCGGGGTTCACCGACATCGCGCTGGTGCAGATCGGGGGCGACACCCAGGACGCGTTCCTGCGCGACGCCGCTCCCGAGCTACTGGAGAAACTGCGCGCCGCGTCGAACTGAGTCCGATTGCGCATCGAGGTCCCAGGACTGCGGGGTACGGTCCTCGCCTGCCCGCAGCACGGCGGTGTGCACATCGCCGACGTGGCGACCCGGCGGGAGCTGATCGATCTCGTCCTCGGGGCGTCGGCCGGTGTAGCGGAAGCCCGCCGACGCCGCCAGCCGCGCCGAGGCCACGTTGTCGACCAGCGCCCGCCAGATCACGCGATCGAACCCGGCTCCGCCGTCGGCGGGGCCGGCGAAGGCGTGGTCGAGGACCGCGGCGAGCGCCTCGGTGAGGTAGCGATGGCCCCGATGCGACGGCGCGCACCAATAGCCCAGTGACGCAACGCCTTTGTCGACGGTTCGCAGTCCGATGGTGCCGACGAGTTCACCGCCGCGGATCTCGATCGTCCACACCGACGACCCGGCGGCCGGAGCGATGTCGCGGACGAAATGTTCGGCGTGCGCACGCGTATACGGGACCGGGACCAGTGTGAAGCGCTGGATGTCCGGGTCCTGGCAGGCACGGAAGATCGGTTCGACGTCACGGTCGGCGGGTGCGCGCAGCCGCAGCCTCGGCGTCGTCAGAGTCTGTGGTGGAGCCATGTCGGACCTCATCGTCGATGCTGCGGATGCACAACACGGTACGAGCCTCTCCCCGCCGACGGCGAGTGGTTTTGCGTCCGGCCCCCACGACGAGCCGCGGCCTCCCGCGATCAGCGACCCGGCGTCGAAATCAGGTCGTGCGCGCGAGGCGGACGAAGTCGTCGACGTCGAGCTTCTCGCCCCGCACACCCGGATCGATACCGGCCTCACGGAGCCGGCGTTCGGCCTCGGCCGCCGAACCGGCCCAGCCGGCCAGCGCTGATCGCATCGTCTTGCGTCGCTGGGCGAATGCGGCGTCGATCGCGGCGAACACCTGTTGCCGCACAACGGGATCGGTCGAGTGGTCGTCGGTTCGTTCGATGCGGACGAGACCCGACTCCACCTTGGGTTCGGGCCAGAAGACGTTGCGCCCCACCGCACCGGCCCGGCTCACGCGACCGTGGTAGCGCGCCTTGACGCTCGGCACCCCGTAGGTGCGGCTGCCCGGGCCGGCGGCGAGGCGGTCGGCGACCTCGGCCTGCACCATCACGAGGGCGGTGGTGATCTCCGGGAAGAGTCCGAGCAGGTGCAACAGGACCGGCACCGACACGTTGTACGGCAGGTTCGCGACCAGAGCGGTGGGGACCACCGGCAGGTCGTCGCGCGTCACCTGTAACGCGTCGGCGAGGATGACCTCGAAGTTGCCCTGCCGACTCGGGGCATACTCCGCGATCGTCGCCGGAAGACGTTCTGCGAGCACCGGATCGATCTCGATGGCGACGACCCTGCCCGCCGCCCCGAGGAGAGCGAGGGTCAGTGAGCCCAAGCCCGGACCGACCTCGAGGACGGTGTCGTCAGGCCCGACCCCCGATGCCGCGACGATCCTTCGCACGGTGTTCGCGTCGTGGACGAAGTTCTGTCCGAGAGTCTTGGTCGGCCGGACGCCGACCTCCGCCGCGAGCTCCCTGATCTGTGCCGGCCCGAGGAGACGCGGAGCCTCGTCGGGCGCGCTGTCGGGTGAACCCGCTGTCGAGTCGCTGATCAGCGCAGGCCCAGCTTGGACGAGCAGGACGGCCATGCGCCCCAGCCCTGGACCGCCTGGGTCTTCTTCGCGATGGCGATCTGTTCTTCGCGGGTGGCGAGGTCGGCGCGCGGCGCGTACTCGAGTCCGCCCCAGCGTTCCCAGGTGTTCTGGTCGAACTGGACGCCGCCGTAGAAGCCGTTGCCGGTGTTGATCGCCCAGTTGCCGGTCGCCTCGCACGCGGCGAGCGCGTCCCACACCGACCCCGGCGGCACGAACGGCGCACCCGGCTTGGTGCCGATGCGAACGGTGGCCGCGACGGGCTCGCTGAGCACCTCGCTGGTCAGCTTGTCGCGCTTGACGACCCGGCCGTTCACGGTGGTCACCTTGTAGGTGACACGCGCCTCGCCGGGCGTGCCCTTCTTCTCCACGACCTTGCGGTCGCGGACGAGGGTCGGGTCCTCTTTCTTGACCTCCGGCGGGGCGACCGGTTCCGTGAGCGTGACGTCCTCGGTCTTGATCCGGGTGACGACGATCTTGAGGTTCGGGGTGATCTTGGTGTCGGCGGCCGGGGTGACCTTGTCTTCGGCGCCCAGCGGGGTGCCGAGCGACTCGAGCAGATCCTTGACGGTATGCGCGGCGACGGTCGGGCGCTTGCGGGCCGGTCCGTCGACGAGGTTCACCGGCTTGGGCAGCGCGACCTCGATCTGACCGCCGTCGACCGGCAGTTTTTCGCCGAAGGCGGTCTCCTCGGCGGCGTGGGTCAGTCCGCGTTCGGCCATCAACTGGTCCACGGTCGAGGCGTTGGTGACGATGGTCTCGCGCTTGCCCTCGATGTCGAGGGTGAGTTCCTTGAGCTTGTTGACCTTGATGGTCTGGCCGTCGCCGAAGCCCGAGTCGGGTGCCGGGCTCACCTTGTCACCGTCGGCGGGCGCCAGCCCCTCCGACTCGAGGAGACTCTCGACGGACATCGCCATGGTGGACACGTGCCGGATGTCGCCGTCCACGTCGATCGCGACGTTCTTGTGCATGCTGACGCCCATGACCCCGCCGGCCGCGACGGTGGCGCACACGGCGCCGACGGCGACGCGGACACGCAACGACTTCGAGCCGTTGATCTTGGCGAACACCGAACCCGACGATGTCGGAGCGGACGGCTCCGGGTTCGACAGTTCGGGGTTTTGCAGCTCTGGGTTGGGCAGAGAAGACAAGGGCACGACATCCTGATAGGCAACACTGGCACCACGCCGGCCGAGTGGATCAGCACATCGGCCAGCTGGATCACAGTACGATAACGAACCGGCCAGATTATGGCAAAGGGATGCCGTAGACGCGCCGTGCGTTCGCCCCGAGGATGCGAGCCATCTCCTCGTCCGCCACGCCACGCACGGCCGCGAGGGCCCGGGCTGTGTACGGCAGACAATAGGACTGATTGGGCTGGCCACGGTAGGGATGCGGGGTCAGGAACGGCGCGTCGGTCTCGACGAGGATCTGGTCGTCGGGGACCAACTCGGCCGCGACCCGGAGCTCATCGGCGTTGGCGAAGCTCACAGTGCCGGCGAAACTGAGCATGAACCCACGCTCGACACATTCGCGTGCAACATTTCGGTCACCGGAGAAGCAGTGCATGATCACGGATCCCGGGGCGCCCTCCGCGGCCAGGACGTCGAGTAGATCCCGGTCGGCCTCGCGGTTGTGGATCATCAGCGGCTTGCCGACCCGCTTCGCGAGGTCGATGTGCCAGCGGAACGTCTCGTGCTGCACCTCGGGCGACGCACAGTCGTCGGACTTTCCGGGCCAGTAATAGTCGAGCCCGGTCTCGCCCACCGCGACGACTCGCGGGTGACGCACCATGTGCTCGAGCTCGGCGGCGGTCTCGTCATTCAGATCGCCGGCATGCATCGGGTGCAGGGCCACCGCCGCGTAGACGCGATCGTCCCACTCCGCGGCGGCGACCGCCCACCGTGCATCGACCATGTCGTCGGCGACGGTGACCACATGGCCGACGCCGACGCCCTGCGCGTGGTCGCAGATCGCGCGGACCGTCTCGGCGTCGCGTCCGCCGCATGCAGCGAGGTGGGTGTGCGCGTCGACGAGGCCGGGCAGCGGCGCCGGGTCCGGTGGCGGTTCGCGTCGACGTCGCTTCTTGCCGGCCTTGTTGCTCAGGGTCTCGCCGCCACTCGTCTCGGGATCACCCTTGTCCGGGTCGCCAGGGGCGTCGCTCATGGCACCCACCTTGGCACAGCGCGCCGACACCATCCGGTGCGGTCGCGACATCGCTAGTGGTGTGTCTCGGAAATAGGTGGCCGGTATCCGGTGGAGCGATCGGTGGTCTGGCAAGGCGGAGGAGGGAGGGATAGCTGAGCTATCTCGACCGACGACAACGCAGCCAGGCGCCGATCGAGCGCCGGAGACCAGTCGCTTATTTCCGAGACACACCACTAGAGCGTCACGGTCCCCTCGATCACCGTCGTCGTGTCGCCGCCGACCCAGATGTGCTCGCCGTCGTCGTGGACGTGGATGCGGCCGGCCCGACCGAGCGCCGCACCCTGCGCGGCGACGTAGGACGCCGGCGCCTGCCCGGTGGCCCGCAACCACATGGCGATGCCGGCGTTGAGACTGCCCGTCACCGGGTCCTCGGGGACCCCGATGCCCGGCACGAACGCGCGCACCTCGCCGAAGACCTCTCCGTCTCCCGAGCCGTACCGCCCGAACAATCCGACCTTGTGATCGCCGAGGGCAGGGATGTCCGGGGTCACCTCGAGCACCCGCTCGCCCGATTCGAGTTGCAACACCATCCATTCCGGCCCGTTGTCGACCCACTCGGCCGCGCGGACCTCGGCCGTGTCGACCCGCAGCGCCGCGGCGACCTCGGTGACGACGGCGGCGTCGACGGGTCCGGACCGCCGCAACGGCGGCGCCGCGAAGGCCAGCCGTGCACCAGCGCGCCGCAGTCGCACCAGGCCGACGCCGCACTCCTGCACGATGTCGTCCCCCGCAGGCCGGCCGCCCGTCGTCAGCCAGGCATGTGCCGAGCCGAGGGTGGGATGCCCGGCGAACGGCAACTCGCCGTCCGGGGTGAAGATGCGCAGACGGTAATCGGCGGCAGGGTCGGTCGGCGGCAGCACGAAGGTCGTCTCCGACAGGTTCGTCCAGCGCGCGAACGCGGCCATCCGGTCGTCGGGGATGTCGGTGGCATCGAGCACCACGGCAACCGGGTTACCACCGGTCCCGGTAGCGGAGAACACATCGATCTGAGCGAATCGTCGAGTCATCGGACCATCGTCTCACCTCCAGTTGTCGCCCGGTCAAAGCCTTTTCGGGCGCGCAGGCGTCGCCGGACGAACGCTGTCCGGGACGACGCGTGCGATCGCGCGCCCGCGGCCGGCAGAAAACGCCCGGGGTGGCCACGCAAATCGCGCCGGAGTCGCCCGGGACGGGTAGCGTGGCGAAGCGTGTTGGGATTGCCAGATTCGATCACCGTCGCACTGTTCGACCTCGACGGGGTTCTCACCGAGACCGCGGTGCTGCACCGCAAGGCGTGGAAGAAGGCGTTCGACGCCTTTCTCGCCGCCCGTGCGGGCGGCGCAGACCACGCCGATTTCGTCGAGTTCACCGATCAGGACTATCTGGACTACGTCGACGGACGTCCCCGTGAGGACGGCGTCCGGGCCTTCCTCGCCTCTCGCGGAATCGACGATGTCGACGCGCAGACCGTGACCGCGATCGGAGACGGGAAGAACGACATGTTCCTGGTCAGCCTGGCCGAGGACGGCGGGCAGGCCTATCCGGGGTCCGTGCGATATCTCGAGGCGGCGCGCGACGCCGGTCTCCGGATCGCCGTGGTGACCTCCTCGAAGAACGGAGCAGCAGTGCTGGATGCGGCAGACCTGTCGAAATTCGTCGAGGTCCGGGTGGACGGACTCGACATCGTGTCGAAAGGGCTGAAGGGCAAACCCGCACCCGACTCGTTTCTCCTGGGCGCCGAACTGATGGGCGTCGAGCCCGCCGCGGCGGTCGTCTTCGAAGACGCCATCTCCGGCATCGCGGCCGGCAGCGCGGGAGCCTTCGGTTACGTCGTCGGCATCGACCGGGTCGGTGGCGGCCAGGCCGAGGCGATGCGTGCCGCCGGCGCCGACATCGTCGTGAACGACCTCGTCGAATTGCTCCCCGCATGACCGCCGAGCACGGCCACGACTTCGGCTTCGAGATCCATCCGTGGCAGCTGAAGTGGCGCGGCGGCGTCGATCTGGACATGCTGGGCCGAACCGAGACGCTCTTTGCACTGTCCAACGGGCACATCGGTTTACGCGGGTCCTTCGAAGAGGGTGAGCCGGTCGATCATCCCGGCACGTACCTCAACGGCTTCTACGAGTTGCGCGGCCTGCCCTATGCCGAGAGCGGTTACGGATATCCCGAATCCGGACAGACCGTCGTCAACGTGACCGACGGCAAGATCATCCGGCTGCTGGTCGAGGACGAGCCGATGGACCTTCGGTACGGGCGTACCGAGGAGCACGAGCGGACGCTGGACTTCCGGACCGGCACCCTGCGTCGTCACACGGTGTGGACCTCACCCACCGGCCGGAAGGTCCGCATCAAGTCCGAACGCCTCGTGTCCTTCACCAAACGCACGATCGCCGCGATCCGGTACGAGGTCGAGCCGGTCGACGAGGACATGAAACTCGTTCTGCAGTCCGATCTCCTGGCCAACGAGCCGGTTCCGGCACCGGGCAACGACCCGCGTTTGGCGGCGGCGCTCGACGCCCCGCTGGTCTCCGACCTCGCCACCTGCCGCAACTACTGGGGCATGCTGGTCCACCACACCAAGAAGTCCGGCCTGCACATGGCGGCCGGCATGGACCACGAGATCTATTTCCCCGACAAGGCCGACACCTTCATCCGCGCCGACGGCGACCTGGCCCGGCTCACCATCGCGGCCAACGTGCCGAAGGGCAAGAGTCTCACCCTCACCAAGTACATGGGGTACGGCTGGTCGGCCCGACGCTCGGTGCCGGCGCTGCGCGCCCAGGTCGACGCGGCCCTCGCGATGGCGATGGAGACCGGTTGGGATTCGCTCAAGGCCGACCAAGTCCGGTACCTCGAGGACTTCTGGCGCGACGCCGACGTCGAACTCGACGGCGATCCCGAACTGCAGCAGGCGGTTCGCTTCGCGTTGTTCCATGTCCTGCAGGCCGGCGCGCGCGGTCAGTCCCGCGCGATCCCGGCCAAGGGTCTCACCGGCCCCGGCTACGACGGTCACACCTTCTGGGACACCGAGAGTTTCATCCTCCCGATGCTCACCTACACCGTGCCCGCCGCCGCCGGCGAGGAATTGCGATGGCGCCACTCCACCATGGACAAGGCGAAGTCCCGGGCCGCCGAACTGGGGCAACGCGGGGCGATGTTCCCGTGGCGCTCGATCAACGGCGACGAGTGTTCGGGGTACTGGCCCGCGGGCACCGCGGGCGTCCACGTCTCCGCCGACATCGCCAACGCCACCGCGCGCTACCTGCGGGCCACCAACGACGAACAGTTCGAAACCGAATGCGGCGTCGAACTTCTCGTCGAGACCGCCCGACTGTTCGCCGGTCTCGGGCACCACGATGTGAACGGTAAGTTCCGCATCGACGGGGTCACCGGTCCCGACGAGTACACCGCCGTCGTGAACAACAACACCTTCACCAACCTGGCGGCGCAACAGAATCTGCGCGACGCCGTGGCGGCGGTGCATCGCCGTCCGGATCTCGCCGAGCAATTCGGGGTCACGACCGCCGAGGCAGCGCACTGGGAAGCGTGCGCCGACGACATGACGATCCCCTTCGACGATGCGCTCGGCGTGCACCAGCAGTGTGAGTCGTTCACGTTGTTGGGCGCCTGGGACTTCGAGTCGTCGGTGGGACGCTATCCGCTGCTGTTGAACTACCCGTACTACGACCTCTACCGCAAGCAGGTGGTCAAGCAGGCCGACCTGGTCTTCGCGACCTACCTGTTCGGCGACGCCTTCACGCCCGAGCAGAAGCTGCGCAACTTCGACTACTACTACCCACTGACCGTTCGTGACTCGTCGCTGTCGGCCTGCTGCGAGGCGGTCACCGCCGCCGAGGTCGGTTACCCCGATCTCGCCTACGACCTGCTCGCCGAGTCCGTGTTCACCGACCTGCACGACCTGCACAACAACGTCAGCAGTGGCCTGCACATTGCGGCTCTCGCCGGTGCCTGGACCGACTGCGTGGCGGGTTTCGGCGGTATGCGCGACTTCGGCGGGAACATCACGTTCGCACCGCGGCTGCCGAAGCGGTTGACCTACATGTCCTTCCGCATGATCATCCGGGACTCGAAGATCGTGGTGGCCGTCGACAAGGACAATGCGACGTACCGGTTGTTGTCGGGTCCGCCGATCGACCTGGCGCACCACGGCGAGAAGTTCACACTCGAGTCCGCGCCGATGACCATGCACATTCCGGAGCTGGAATACCGCGAACCGCCGAAGGCCCCGCCGGGGTGCGAACCGTATCGCCGGGAGATCTAGCTCTCGGTGCTTGACCTTCTCACTGTGTCAAGCGCTCAGATGGGTGGCGAAGGAGGTGGTCGACGATGACCGACCAGACAACCCACGCGCCCGACCCTGCCCTGCTGGCGGCGCTCGCCGCCGACGACGCCTCGACGAGGCTGCGTGCCGCGATGGCGGCGGGCAGCAACCCGCATCCCGGCTACGCCGAGGAGCTGATCCGACGCTGCGGCGTCGAGCCGGATTTCTTCGTGCGGGACATGCTGACCTGGGCCCTCACGCGGTTGCCAGCCGATCTCACGGTTCCCGGACTCGTGACCGAGCTGGGGTCGGCGTCCCCACAGGCGCGGGCCCAGGCCCTGCACACCCTGTCGAAGATCGGGGATCGATCGGCGTGGACGTCGATCACCGTCGCGCTCCTGCACGACACGGACGACGAGGTGGCGCGCGCCGCGTGGCGGACCGCCGTCGGCCTGGTTCCGTCCGGGCGGGAGACCTGGCTCGCGAACGAACTGGCCGGCGAACTCGGCCGCGGGAGCACGGACGTGCAGCGGAGTCTCAGCCGTGCCCTGGCCGGGCTCGGAGGCTTCGCCGCCGGACCATTGACCGCCGCGAAGAGGCGCGGTGATCTGACGGTACGGGCACACGTGGCCGCCACCGAGCGGTTGATCGACGACCCGGACAGCGACTTCGCCGCTGCGTTGGAGTACGCGACACGGTTGGTGAACAGCGATGCCGCGGCTGAGGATTCGTCGGCGATCGGGCCAGAGGACGGTACGTAGCGGTGCTGATCGGCGAGGTGGCGCGGCATACCGGTCTGAGCAACCGGATGCTGCGCCACTATGACTCGCTCGGCCTCGTCCGGCCCACGGGCCGGACGTCGGGCGGTTATCGCGAATACTCCGACGCCGACCTCGAGCGGCTCATGCATGTCGAGAGTCTCCGCTCGCTCGGACTGTCGCTGCGGGAGGTGGGACTCGCGCTCGACGACCCGGAGTTCGCGCCGGACTCGCTCATGGACCGGCTCGTCGACGACACGAAGGCGAGGATGGCCGCCGACGCGCAGCTCCTCGAGCGCCTGCAACATGTCCGGGCAACGGGCGCCACCGACTGGTCGTCGGTGCTGGGCGTGATCGGTCTGCTCCGTGCAGTCCAGTCCGAACACGCGGCCCTTCGTCAGCAGGCCGCTCTGCTCGCCGGGGAGGTGGGCGTGTCCGGGGATTCGCTGGCCGACGCGCTGCTGGCCGAGACCGATCCCAACGTCGCCGGCGCGCTGCGCTGGGCCCTCGCGCAGCGGCCGGGCGGCGTCGAGCGTCTCGCCACCGGCGCGTCGGACCCCGACCCGTCGATCCGACGCCGAGCGGTCACCGCCCTCGCCGCCATGGACGAGACCCCGGAGGTCGCCACGGTGTTGCGCGGCCTGCTCGACGACCCCGACACCGTGGTCCGACGCATCGCCGCCCTGACCCTCGGGCGTCGCGGCGTCGCCGCTGCGGTCGATGCACTGGTCGAGCTCATCGCAGCCGGCGACCGGGACGTCGAGGCCGCCGAGATCCTCGCCGGCCACGAGGCACATCGAGAACGGATCGTCGACCTGCTCGTCGACCGCCTGGGCGCCGACCCCGACGCGGCCGTCCGATCGAGGCTGGTGCAGGCGCTCGCCGAAATCCCCGGTACCGCATCGACTTCGGCGCTACAGGTGTACATCCATGATGCCGACGACATGGTCGCCCGGACAGCGGTCGTGATTCTGGACCAGCGGCCGGTGGACTGAGCGCCAGGTTTCATGAGCCGCAAACCCACTCCATTTCCGTAAACCCACGTCCACACCGGGCCGTGGGTTCACCGAAAAGGGGTGGGTGTGAACCGACGAATCGGCCGGACCGGAATTGGGTCCGGTCGCGCGCGGTCGGTAGTCTGTTGGGCACTATGGCACCCGATCTGACCAGCCCTGATCCGTCCGGCGCGTCCCACGGCGGCGGACGCCCGTACTACATCACCACCGCGATCGCCTACCCCAACGGCGCTCCGCACATCGGGCACGCCTACGAGTACATCTCCGCCGACGCGCTCGCGCGGTTCAAGCGGCTCGACGGCTTCGACGTCCGGTTCTTGACAGGTACCGACGTCCACGGGCAGAAGATGCAGCAGACCGCCGCTGCGGAGGGCATCCCCACCGCGGAACTGGCCAAGCGGAACTCCGACCGATTCCAGGCCCTGCAAGAACGCCTCGGGTCAAGCTTCGAGCGCTTCATCCGCACCTCCGACGAGGACCACAAGCGGGCGTCGGAGGAACTGTGGAAGCGGATGAGCGACCGCGGCGACATCTACCTGGACAAGTACTCGGGCTGGTACGACGTCCGGGACGAGACCTTCTACGCCGAGGCGGACACCCGGGTCGACGAGTCCGGCGACCGTGTCGCGACCGACACCGGACACGTGCTCACCTGGACCGAGGAGGAGACCTACTTCTTCCGACTCTCGGCATACCAGGACAAACTGTTGGAGCTCTACGAGTCCCAGCCGGACTTCGTCGGCCCCGACGTCCGGCGCAACGAGGTCATCAGTTTCGTCAAGGGCGGTCTCACCGATCTGTCGGTGTCGCGCACGACCTTCGACTGGGGCGTCCCGGTGCCCGGCCATCCCGAACACGTCATGTACGTGTGGGTCGACGCCCTGACCAACTACCTCACGGGCGTCGGATTCGTCGACGACCCGGACGCCTTCGCACGCTTCTGGCCGGCCGACCTGCACATCATCGGCAAGGACATCATCCGGTTCCACTGTGTCTACTGGCCCGCGTTCCTCATGAGCGCCGGCGTCGAACTGCCGAAGCGGGTGTTCGCGCACGGATTCCTGTTCAACAAGGGCGAGAAGATGAGCAAATCGGTCGGCAACGTCGTCGACCCGGAGAACCTCATCGACGAGTTCGGGCTCGACCCGGTGCGGTTCTTCTTCCTCCGCGAGGTGTCCTACGGACAGGACGGTTCGTACTCCGCCGAGGCGATCGTGTCGCGTATCAACGCCGACCTCGCCAACGAGTTCGGCAACCTGACCCAGCGCACCTTGTCGATGATCGGCAAGTACTTCGACGGCACCCTGCCGGCACCGGGCGAACTCACCGACGTCGACACCGCGCTTCTCGCGCGTGCCGACTCCCTGCTCGACGCCGTGCGAGCCCACATCGACAACCAGGCCATCCACCTGGCGCTGGAGACCTTGTGGGCGACGCTGGCCGAGACCAACCGGTACATCTCGGCACAGGAGCCGTGGAAGCTGGCCAAGACCGATCTCGAGCGCACCGGCACGGTTCTCTATGTCTGCGCCGAGGTCGTGCGCATCGTCGCACTCCTGAGCCAGCCGGTCATGCCGGAGTCGTCCAACAAGATCCTCGATCTGCTCGTCGCCGACGTCGATCGTCAGTTCACCGCGGTCGCGAGCCGGCTGGAACCCGGAACCGTGCTGCCGAAGCCGACTCCGGTGTTCCCGCGATACGAGAACTGACCTCGCACACACCGTATGGTCGCGTCGAACGGGGTGGGATCTGCGTTGCCCGGCCCGGTCGCGGCAGCGCCTGCGCTCGACGTGCTCCGCGCCCTGCACGCCGAGACCGCCGCCCGTCGCCTGCCGCCGCCGGCCGCGCTGATCGGTGACTGGTACGACGCCGACGCGGTCATCGCACCGTCGGTCGCACTGACGCCCGGCTGCCTCCCACCCGACGATCCCGACCGGTTCTGGTTCGGCTACCTCGGGTTCCCGGTGCGGCCGGACGAGGCGTCGTTGCCGGCGAACGTCGGCGGGCACACCGACGGCGTGCTCGTGCTCCGCGACGGCCGATGGGAGTGCGTCGGGACCGGCATCCCAGACTGGGCGATGGCGACCGTCCGTGCCGCCGGCGACCGTTCCTCGGCCCGGCCGAGCGCCACCACCCCATCGTCGGCGACGGAATGGCATGCCCCGGAGCGGGTTCCGCACCTCGCCGCCATCGAGAGGTGTCTCGACGCGATCCGGGACGGCGAGGTCTACCAGGCCTGTGTGTGCACCCGTTTCACCGGCACGCTCAGCGGCGACCCCGTCGACTTCTTCACCGAACTCGCGGGCGCCACCGCACCGGCGAAAGCCGCTTTCCTACAAGGAGACTGGGGAACAGTGGCGAGCCTGTCGCCGGAGACGTTCCTGCGCCGGACCGGCAACATCATCACGTCGTCGCCGATCAAGGGCACCCTGCCCGCACACGCCGACCCCGACGCGTTGGCAGCGTCGGCCAAGGACATCGCCGAGAACATCATGATCGTCGACCTGGTCCGCAATGATCTGGGACGGATCGCGGTGACCGGCAGCGTGCGGGTACCCGAGCTCCTGTCGGTCGTGCCCGCCCCGGGCGTCTGGCACCTCGTCTCGCGGGTGGAGGCCATCGTGGCACCGGGCACGGGCAACGACGCCGTTCTCGCGGCGACGTTCCCGCCGGCGTCGGTCACCGGCACCCCGAAGCTGCGGGCGATGGAGTTGCTCGACGACTGGGAGGCCGATGCCCGCGGCGTGTACTGCGGGGCCATCGGCATGGCCGGACCCGACCGCGCCCTCGACCTCAACGTCGCCATCCGGACCGTGGAGATCGCACCCGACGGGGCCCTCGCGCTCGGTGTCGGCGGTGGGATCACCATCGACTCCGACCCGGCTCGGGAATGGCAGGAGTGCCTCGACAAGGCCGCGAGCATCGTGGGGTCGCGCGGATCGGCATGATCGAGTGCCGCTTTGGGTACGATTCCGCCATGACTGTGCCCATCCGGTCGTCCACCGATCTCGCGGTGCTCGATCGCGATCTGCGCCGTGACCACGATGCCTTCATGTCCGGCGGCACCCCGCGTGCCGAGGTCCCGGGGGATGTCGTCGAATCATGGGGTCGTGTCCGGTCGGGTCGACACCGGTCCACCGTCGACACGCACAATCCGGGTCACATCTCTGACGACGAACTCGAGACGCGCCGGGCCACGCACCCGCTCCGGGACGCGGTGCAGCCGCTGCAGCGTCTGTTCGCCCAGTCCGCGGACGACGCGTCGATGACCCTGGGCGTGTTCGACGCGGACGGCGTGCTGCTGTGGCGGGGAGGTTCCGCGTCCGTTCTCCCGGAGGCCGATCGACTCGACCTCGTCGAGGGCAGCCGCTGGGACGAGAACTCCACCGCGACCACGGCCGTGGGCCTCGCGGTTCATCTCCAGCGCCCGACCCGGCTGTTCGGCGCCGAGCACTACTACAGTTCGCTGCACGGACTCTTCTGCACCGCGGTGCCGGTGCACGACCACCGCACCGGCGACATGATCGCCATCGCCGGCCTGGCGGGCCCGGCCATGGAGATGCAGCCGGCGGCATCGGCGTTCACCTCGGCGCTGGCCGCACTCGGCGAACACGAGATCACCCTCGCCCACCAGCGAGAGCTCGCCGAACTCCGGTTCTCCGGCCAGGCGCAGTTGGCCGGCCTGCACGGACCGGGACTGCTCATCGACGACGACGGGTGGGTGGCCGAAGGACGCGGCTGCACCCCGCCCGTGCGCGTCGCGGTGCCGACAGACGACATGCGTCAGTTCGTGCCGGGACTGGGGATCTGTGTGGTCGAACGTCTCGGCCGCGGATGGCTGGTCCGTCCGGCGGGTCCGTCCGGCCCGGTCCTGGCCGCGCTCTCCCTCGACGGTGAGCCGACGGTCACGGTGACCGGCGACGGTGAACCGTGGCGCACCGTCCTGACCGGTCGCCACGCCCAGATCCTGCTGTTGCTCGCCGACGCCGGCGAGCAGGGCCTCACCTCACAGCGGTTGAGCCAGCTGCTCTTCGGCGACGACAGCCACACGGTGAGCGTGCGCGCCGAACTGTCGCGGCTGCGCCGGGTGGTCGGCGCGCTCGTCTCGAGCCGCCCCTACCGCCTCGCGCCGCGGGTGGAGTTGCGCGTCAGCCCGGATCAGCTCGACGTCTTTCGAGCACCTGCTGGTAGACGTCGCGTCGAGAGGCAGCGGAACCCTGCGTGACCGCGGCGCAGGCGTCTTTGAGGCGCATGCCGCCGGCTACGAGTTCCTCGGCTCGATCGGCGAGGTCGTCGATGTCGGGTTCGGCCGCGACGGCACCCGCGATCACGACGGTGATCTCGCCGCGGACGCCCCCACTCGCCCATTCCGCGAGTTCGGCGAGTCCGCCGCGCCGGACCTCCTCGTAGGTCTTGGTCATCTCACGGCACACCGCCGCGCGACGGTCCGGACCGAGGATCTCGGCCGCGGCCGCCAGCGTGTCGGCGAGCCGGTGCGGTGATTCGAAGAAGACCGCGGTCCGGGGCTGGGACACCAGTTCACGCAGCCACGCGGCCCGTGGGCCGGGCTTGCGGGGAGCGAACCCCTCGAAACAGAACCGCTCGGAGGGCAAGGCCGACACCGCGAGGGCCGTCGTCACCGCCGACGGCCCGGGCAGTGCCGTGACCGGTAGTCCGGCGTCCGCGCATGCCACGACGACGCGGTATCCGGGATCGCTGACCGACGGCATCCCGGCGTCGGTGATGAGCAGTACGGTCTGCCCCTCGGCGATCGCGCTGACGAGACCCGGCGTACGGGCGGCCTCGACCTGGTCGTAATAGCTGACCAACCGCCCGCCGATCTCGACATCGAGCGCCGCGGCCAGCGCACGGGCGCGACGGGTGTCCTCGGCGGCGACGATGTCCGCGGTCCGCAGCGCCGCACGCAGACGCGGCGAGGCGTCGTCGACCTGTCCCATCGGGGTGGCCGCCAACACCAGCCGGCCGCGCGCGTCCGACGAGTGAGCTGGACCGGGATCGGCGTCCCCGGTGGCGTCACGAGACACGGTCGTATCGTCGTCGAGCTGGGGCGAGTCGGACTGGGCGGCGTTCATCGACAGCCAGCTTACGAGGGACCACTAGGATCGATCGGGTGCCACCTCGCCTGGGCCCGGACGTGCCCGCACCGCTCTTCGGTGCCCCCGACCGCGGGCGTGGACTCCTCGTCGGCGTGGTCATCGCATTGCTGGCCACCATCACCCGCTTCTGGGCCCTGACCCACCCCACCGACAAGGGCACGCCGGTCTTCGACGAGAAGCACTACGTCCCGCAGGGCTGGCAGGTGCTGACCGGCGGCAACTGGATCGAGGACAACCCGGCGTACGGCCTCGTCGTGCATCCGCCGGTCGGCAAGTGGATGCTGGCCGCCTCGGAGGCGGTCTTCGGTTACGGCCCGCTCGGATGGCGCGTCGCACCGGCCATCTCGGGCGTCCTCATCATCGTGTTGATCTACTGTGCGGTTCGGCGGCTCACGCGTTCGACGCTCGTCGGAGCGATCGCGGGTGTGTTCGCGATCTGCGACGGCGTGCTGTTCGTGCAGTCCCGGATGGGCATGCTCGACATCTTCCAGACGCTGTTCATCGTGGCCACCTTCGCCGCGCTCGTCGCCGACCGCGACCAGGTGCGGGAG
Source organism: Gordonia hongkongensis (assembly GCF_023078355.1). Classification (NCBI taxonomy): domain Bacteria; kingdom Bacillati; phylum Actinomycetota; class Actinomycetes; order Mycobacteriales; family Gordoniaceae; genus Gordonia; species Gordonia hongkongensis. The sequence goes on along the minus strand of NZ_CP095552.1, from coordinate 1,599,681 downwards.
CGTATGGACCGCGTGTACCGCGAGGGCCGCATCGCCGACAGTCCCTTCGGGCCGCGCCTCGGCTTCCGGTGGTACCGGTTCGTCGCCGGCGTGATGCTGGGGCTCAACTGCGGCACCAAGTGGTCGGGCATCTACTACGTCATCTTCTTCACCGCACTGGCGATCGGCCTCGATGTGGCCGCCCGCCGGGCGTACCACGTGCAACGCCCCTGGGTGGGCACCCTGGTGCGCGACGTCGTGCCGAGCGGCGCGAGCCTCGCGGTGATGCCGGTCGTCATCTACTTCCTGACCTACCTGCCCTGGTTCAACAGCGAGACGGCCGTCTACCGCTATCAGGTGGGCAACACGATCGGCTCCGACGGACCGTTCGCCTGGGTGCCGGGCGCCTGGCGATCGCTGTGGTACTACGAGTCGGGAATCCTCGAATTCCATTCGGGGCTGACCAATTCGGCGGGCAACCAACATCCGTGGGAGTCCAAGCCGTGGACGTGGCCGATGAGCCTGCGCCCCATGCTCTACGCGCTCGAGAACGGTCCCGACCAGTGCGGCGCGGGCGAGTGCGTGCGCGCGCAGATGCTGATCGGGTCACCGGCTCTCTGGTGGCTGGCCTTGCCGATGCTGCTGTGGGGACTGTGGTCGTGGATCGTGCGGCGTGACTGGCGGTACGCGGCGGTCCTGGTCGGCTACCTAGCCGGGATCCTGCCGTGGTTCCTCGCCCTGGACCGGCAGATGTACTTCTTCTATGCGACCGTGCTGGCGCCGTTCCTCGTGATGGGCCTCGCGCTGTGCTGCGGCGACCTGCTGCGTTCGGCCGCGGCGACCGCCCGCGCTCGGCCCGAGCGTCGGGCCCTCGCGATCATGGTGGTGGCGATCTACGTGGGTCTGGTCGTCACCAACTTCGTGTGGTTGTGGCCGATCCTCACCGCTTCCCCGATCCCGCCCGGCCTGTGGCGGCAGCAGATCTGGCTGCCGAGCTGGGGCTGAGCAACCGTGACGCGGCCTGGTCCCCTACCGGGAGACGGACACCGGCCGGCCGTTCTCGCCGCGGTATTTCCGGTGGTACTCGGCGTACAGGTCGGCGTTCTTCACACGATCGACGGCGTTGACGAGCTCGGGGTCCAGTCCGTGCTGGACCAGTCGGTAGCGACGGTAGACCCGGTTCAGGGCGATGGAGAAGAACAGGTACGACAGCAGGATCGGCATCGTCATGGTGATCCGCACTCCCCACGGGGCGGGGACGAACAACATCGGCAGCAGGAGCAGGATGCACGGTATCGACCACCGGGCGACCATCCGCACGGACGCACCGGGACCGGCGAGGTCGTTGCCGACCCATTCCGTCATCGAGGCGGGCAGTCGCCCGCCGTACCAGTAGGCAACCTGGCGACCCCAGGTCGGACGGGCGGATTCGGGACTTCGGTTCATGGCGCACAACTCCTGATCTCGGTGCCGTGCGACCACCGTAGCATTTGTCCTAGGACAAAAGAACGTGATCTTGATCAGCAGGGAGGTCGTGGTGAGCGTCGTGATCACCGGGCAGACGGTGCAGGCCATCGTCCAGAGCGTGCGAGACGCCATCGTCTCCGGCCGTCTGCGACCGGGCGACTCATTGCCGCCGATCCGTGAACTCGCAGCCGAGTTGGGAGTCAACCGCAACACCGTGGCCGCTGCGTACCGGCAGCTCGTCTCGGTGGGCGCCGCCGACACCCGCGGCCGGGGCGGAACGGTGGTCGCCGACCGGCTCCACCCCGGCAGTGAACTCGCCGCTCCCGCGGACACCATCGACCTCGCCGATGGCAATCCCGATCCCGATCTCCTGCCCGACCTGCGCGCCGCGATCGCCGCGGCCCCCTACCGACCGACGATGTACGGAACCGCCGCGGTGGCGCCGGCACTGCGGGAGGCGGCGTCGGTGCTGTTCGGGGAGCACCCGCAACGGGGGGAACTCATCGCGACCCACGGAGCCGTCGACGCGATGGAGCGGCTGCTGAACACCCACCTCGTCCGCGGCGACTGCGTCGCAGTGGAGAATCCGTGCTTCCTCGCCAGCGTCGGCACGATCCGCGTCAACGGGTACCGCGCGCTCCCCATGGAGCTCGACGAGCACGGCATGCGCCCCGATCATCTGGCGCGGGCGCTCGGTGCGGGCGCCCGAGCGGTCATCGTCACCTGCCGCGGTCACAACCCCGGCGGGATCGCCCTCTCCGCGGCTCGTGCCGATGAACTACGCACGGTTCTCGAGCGATACCCCGAGGTGCTCGTCATCGAAGACGACCACTTCTCACTCCTGTCGGTTCGCGACTATCAGCGGGTGATCCCGGACAACAGCCGACACTGGGCGGTCGTCCGGTCCGTCGCGAAATTCCTGGGTCCGGATCTGCGGGTCGCGCTCGTCGATGCCGACCCGACCACGGCCGCCGCGCTCGACGCCCGGCTGCGTTCCGGCCGCCCCTGGGTCAGCCACCTGCTGCAGACCACCGCGGCGCACCTGCTCACCGATCCGGCGACGACCGAGCTCATCGCCACCGCACGCCTCGAATACGCCCGTCGCACACGACTTCTCATCGACGTGCTCGATGCCCGGGGGGTGGCGTCGACCATGGGACCGCCCGACGGGATCAACGTGTGGGTCGATCTTCCGCCCGAGGTGCCCGCGGAGCGGGTCGGCGTCGAACTGGCGCGCCTGGGGTGGGCCGTGCAACCCGGGACGGTATTCGCCGTCGACGGGGCCGAGCAGCGAAATGGTCTGCGCGTCACCACCTCCCGGCTCGACCGGGCGACCGCGAAGACCTTCGGCACAGCGCTCGCCGGGGCGGTCGGACAGGGCTGAGGACCCACCGACCCGACGACGACTCACCCACCGGGATCGGTTGCCGACCCCGGTGGGGGTTGTCACACCGTCGGTCCGGTCAACCGGTCGGTGCCGTGAGTGCCTTTGTCCCGAGGCTCGTCGTCCGGCCCCGGGTCGACCGTCGGCTCGGCGGGCGCCGATCCGTTTGCCTGGTCGACGTAGTCGGGGTCGATCTTCTCGAGGTGTCGTATCGCGTCGGCATCGATCGCCTCGAGCTCCCCGGTCGCGATGGCGTTGGCCTGGTCCCGGACATGCTCGTCGACCTGAGCGGTCAGCACGTGGCGGGAGACGATCAGCGGATCGTGTCGGAGGTCGAGATAGAGCGACAGACACATGCCGATCATCACCACGACGAACGGCAACGCGGCGATGATCGCCATCGTCTTGATGCCGTCGAGGGCGTCGTCGCCGCTGATGGCCAGCAGCAGCGCAGCCACGACACCGGTCAGCACACCCCAGAACACGGTGAGGGGACGCGACGGGTGTTCGACGCCGCGCTGCGAGAGAGTGCCCATCACGAGGGACGCGGAGTCGGCGCCGGAGACGAAGAAGATGCCGACCAGGATCATCACCAGCGCCGAGGCCACCCCGGTCCACGGCAGGTGGGCGAGCACGTCGAACAGCGTGCTCTCACTGGCCGCGGTGGCCGGATCGAACGCCAGGGTGCCCTCGATGTCCTGATGGATCGCGGTACCGCCGAAGACGCAGAACCAGACCAGCGAGACCGTCGTGGGTACCACCATCACACCGATCACGAACTCGCGGATGGTGCGGCCGCGGCTGATCTTCGCGAGGAACAGACCCACGAACGGGGTCCAGGACACCCACCACGCCCAGTAGAAGATCGTCCAGTCCGCCAGCCACTGATGACCCTCCTCGGTCATGATCGTGGCGTCCGAGCGGGCTGCGAAGCTCGTCAGATCGGTGAAGTAGGCGCCGAGGGTCGTCGGCAGCAGGTTCAGGATGAAGATAGTCGGTCCGACGACGAACACGAACAGTGCCAGCACGATGGCGAGCACCATGTTGATGTTGGACAGCCACTGGATGCCGCGCGCGATCCCCGACACGGCCGACGCGACGAACGCGGCGGTGAGGATGGCGATGATCGCGACCAGCAGCATCTTCGTCGGCTCGTTGACCCAACCGAGGGTGTCGAGTCCCGATCCGATCTGCAGCGCGCCGAGGCCGAGTGATGCCACCGTCCCGAACAGCGTCGCGAAGATCGCGAGGATGTCGATGATCTTCCCGCCCGGGCCGTTGGCCACCCGCGGTCCGAGGAGCCGGGTGAACACCGCGCTCATCAACTGGGTCCGGCCCAGCCGGTACGTGCTGTAGGCCAGCGCCAGCCCGACGACCGCGTACATGGCCCACGGGTGGAAGCCCCAGTGGAACATCGTCGTCGCCATGGCCGCGCGGATGTCGTCGGAGCCGATCTCCGGTGGCGGACTGGCGAAGTGGTAGAGCGGCTCGTAGGCACCGAAGAACATGAGGCCGATGCCCATGCCGGCACTGAACATCATGGCGATCCAGCTCACGGTGCGGAACTGCGGCTTCTCCCCGGTGCGGCCGAGCGGAATCCGGCCGTACTTGGACACGGCGAGGAACACCGCGAAGATCACGAAGCCGGTGGCGGAGAGGATGAACAGCCAGCCGAGGTTCTTGGTGATCCAACCCAGCACCTCGGTGGTCGTCGTGTTGAGACTCTCCTTGTCCCCGATCCCCCAGATCACGAACGCGATGACCAGTACCGCGGTGACCGTGAAGACCACCGGGTCCAGTGTCTGCTTCGGACGCCCGGTGATCACATCCTGTTCACTTGTCATTCGTCAAGCCAATCAATCTCGGTTCAGGTATTCAAGTTCGCCCGAGCGCACGGTTGAGTATCTCAACGATCACGGGATCGTCCAGGCCCAGCTCGCGAGCGGTTTCGACGTACTGCTTGGCAGCCGCGAAACCCGCGTCGAGCGCATCGTGGCGACCCGCCTTGATGAACGAGCCCTGCCGCCCGCGGGTCTCGATGACGCCGGCCGCCTCGAGTTCCCGATAGCTCCGCGCGACCGTGTTGGCGGCCACGCCGAGCCGCGAGGCGAGCGCCCGGACCGTCGGCAGACGCTCGCCGCTGAGCAGTTCGCCGGACTCGATGAGCTCGATGATGCCGACTCGTACTTGCTCGAAGGGCGGCCGGTCGGAGGCCGGGTCGATCTGCAGTGCGTCGAGCGCCGCCGGGGTGTCGGGGGTCACCGGATACTCCTCCTCACCGGGGATCACGGGCCAACGGACACGACATGCACCGCGGCCCACCGCGGCCCGATCCCAGTTCCCGACCCTCGATCTCGATGACCTCGATGCCCGAGTCCCGGAGTCGCCGGTTGGTCTCCACGTTCCGGTTGTAGGACACCACCACCCCGGGTGCGAGGGCGAGGGTGTTGTTGCCGTCGTCCCACTGCTCCCGCTCGGCTGTCACCGGATCGAGCCCGGTGTCGATGACACGCAGTTTGGTGATGCCCATCGCCTCGGCGGCGGCGTCGACGAAGGGCCGCTCCCCGGTGATCCGGACCGCGTCGGTCGCGGCGTCGTGCACGAGGGTGAATGCGGACATGGTGTCGCGGATGTTGGGATACATCACCACGGCGTCGGTGTCGACCATCGTGCAGACGGTGTCGAGGTGCATGAAGGCGCGCGACTGCTCGATCGGCACCGCCAGCACGGTGTGCGCCAGGTGGTCGTCGAACAGACTGCGCGCCAGCGCTTCTGCCCCGGCGGGCGTGGTGCGCTCGCCGACCCCGACGGCCACCACACCGGCGGCGAGCAGCAGCACGTCGCCACCCTCGACGGGCGCGACCTGCGACTCGTAGGCGCGCCGGGCGCCGGTGAACCGCGGGTGGTGGGCGTAGATGAGATCGGTGAGCGACGTCTCCCGCGCGCGAGCGGGAAGCGCGAGCGAGGTGATCGCGAACCGTCCGCCGATCCAGAACGAACTGTCGCGGGTGAACAGCAGATTCGGCAGCGGTTCGATCGCGAACTCGGGTCCGTGGTGCATCCGACGCACGAGCGAGGACCGCTCGGCAGAGGGCGTGATCGGCAGCTCGTCGAACGTCATCCCGGCCGTCAGCACGTACGCGAGGTCGGTCGGCGACAAACCCCGCAGATGGGTCGCGAGGTCTTCCGCGAGGTGTGTGCCCAGCCGCCGCGCGCTCACCGCCGCGGCGATGCCCTGGATGCGGGCCGCACCGCTGTGGGCGATGGTCTCGGCGAGCAGGTCACCGAGGAGATAGACGTCGATTTCCCGCTCGCGCAGCACCTCTGCGAAGGCGTCGTGCTCCTCCTGCGCACGCCCGACCCACGGCAGCCCGTCGAACAAGAGCTGGTCGCTGTTACGCGGGGTGAGCCGGCGCAACTCGTCGCCCGGGCGGTGCAACATGACCGCTCGCAGGGTGCCGACCTCCGAGTCGGCGCCGAGGGCGTAGTCGTAGGCGGGCGCGGTCATCGCTCAACCGTAATTCGTCGTCCGCCCGCGCACATCACTCATCGTCTGCGCGGGCCTTCGTGTCGGTCGGAGTCATCGTCGGACCGTCGCCCACGATCACCGGCGCGGTCTCGCGCGCGAAGATCCACAGGACCAGCGCCACCGCGGCCACCACCCCGGTCAGCACGAACGCCGGCCCGAAGCCGACCCGATCGGCGACGAATCCGACGATGACCGGACCGGTGACGGCACCGAGGTCCGACGACATGCCGTAGGCGGCCAGCGCCGAACCGCCTTGCTGACGGTTGCCGAGGACGTCGGCGAGAGCGGCTTGATGGGTGGGTGCGAACAGTCCCGAGCCCACCCCGGCGACCACCGACAACGCCAGTGCGACGCCCACGTTCGGCGAGAACCCGAGCGCGATGGTGGCGACGACGGTGATGACGAGTCCGGGCAGCATGATGGGTCGCCGTCCGAACCGGTCCGACAGACGGCCCGCGATCAGGATCGCCAGTACGTTGCCCGCGGCGTAGATCGCCAGCACGATTCCCGCCATTCCCGCTCCGGCACCGAGACTCTCGGTGATGAACAGCGGCACCACCGCGACCCGGACCCCCATCGACGCCCAGCCCTGGGTGAAGTTGGACGCGAGGATCGCCCGGTAGGCGCTGTCGCGCAAGGCGGTCCGGAAACCGATCAGCCCGCCCGTCGGGCCGTCGGCCTGATCCGGTGCGATCACTTCCCGCAACTGGGTGGCCACCACCGTCGACGCGACGAGCAGCGCGACCGCGTACACCACGAACGGGACCCGGAGTCCGAAGCCGACCAGCGCCGCCCCGATGAGCGGACCGGTGATGCTGCCGATGAGGAACCCCGCCGAGAAGAAGCCCGACACGCGACCGCGAATGTCGCTCGGCGCCATACGGATCAGCAAGGCCATCGCCGAGATGCTGAACATCGTCGACCCGATGCCGCCGAGACCGCGGAAGATCAGCAGCTGCCAGTAGGACTGGGCGAACGCGCACGCCAGAGTGCTGGCCGCGACGATCAGCAGACCGGTCAGGTAGATGCGCCGCTCGCCGAAGACGGTGACCAACCGTCCCGTTGCGGGCGCGAACGCCAGGCGCATCACCGCGAACGCCGAGATGACCGCGGTCGCGGCGGTGAACGAGACGTTGAAGGTGCGGGCGAAGGTCGGCAGCGCGGGCGCGATGAACCCGTATCCGAGTGCGATGACGACGTTCGCCGACAGCAGCACCCAGATGCCGCGGGGGATCTGCCTCATGGCAGCTCGGGGAGGTCGTCGAGGGCCCGCGCGGTGAGGGTCCGGCCGAGCTCGATCATCTCCGAGGCCTTGTGGAAGTCGAGCGTGCGGACCGTCCGGCGGGGTACCCGGATCAGCACGTCGGGCGGATAGCCGGCGACCTGGTAGCGGGTCAGGGCCTCCTGCATGATGTCGAGCGACCGGCTCAGCACCTCCACGCGTCCCATCCGGGCCGGTTCGTCGACGCCGAACGCGGGCGCCACCCGTTCGGCAGACGGGACGGAGCCGGGCTCGGCCGCGGCATCGACCGCGACGGCGCCGCCACCGGTGGCGGCCACCGCCGCATCGGACGCCGCTGCCTCCTCCGAGGGCATCTCGTGGCCGAGCCGGTCGCGGACCGCGCGGATGAACTCGTTGTCGAGGATCGGCGCCACGTTGCGCCGCAGCAGTCCCCTGGCCTTCTGTTCGCGCGTGGCGCCCGCTTCCGGGCCACCGTCGGAACCGATGATGACGCCGATGGTCACATCGCTGGGCACCGTCGAGGTGGGCGCCACCGGCAGCGGGTCGAGAATCCCGCCGTCGGCCAGCAGCCGCCCACCGTGCTCGTGCGGGCTGATGACGCCCGGGATCGCGATCGACGCACGCAGGGCGTCGGCGAGGACACCGCGCTGGAACCAGACCGCGCGGCCGGCGTTCAGATCGGTGGCGACCGCGGTGAACGGGACGGGCAGGTCCTCGATCGCGGTGTCTCCGAGGATCTCCCGCACCCGCAGCAGGATCCGCTCGGCCCCGATGACGCCCGGCTTGGTCAGCGAGACGTCGAGCAACCGGACGACGTCGAGCTGGGACAGACCCGAGATCCAGTCCACGTAGTCGTCGAGTTTCCCCGCGCAATACAACCCGCCGACGAGAGCACCCATCGACGAGCCGGCGACGGTGACGATCTCGAACCCCCGCGCCTCGAGTTCGGCGATCACCCCGATGTGCGCGTAACCGCGGGCGCCGCCACTTCCCAGAGCCAGCGCCACGCGCGACGGTCGAGCCATGGGCCAACAGTACCGCCGCCTGTTCTGCTCCCCGACATCGCAACTGGCGGAGACGGCTACTGCTCGGTGAGGAGTCGCCGCGGCCCCGGGCCGAGTTTGTTCAGTTCGTCGCCGGGGTTGAGGAGATGGCACTCCCCGAGCGACAGGCAACCGCAACCCACGCAGGACCCGATCATGTCCCGCATGTTCTCGAGCAGTGCGATGCGTTGGTTGATGTCGTCCATCCAGCGTTTGGACGCCGCTTCCCACATCGACTTCGGGGGCGACTCGTGGTCGCCCAGTTCGGCGAGCACCTCGCCGATGACCGACAGCGGAATCCCGGCGACCTGCGACGCGCGGATGAATGCGACGCGCCGCAGCATCGCCCGGTGATACCGGCGCTGGTTCCCGGAGGTGCGCCGGCTGAAGATCAGGCCCTGGTCCTCGTAGAAGCGGACCGCCGACGGGGCGATCCCAGCTCGCTGGGCCAGCTCGCCGACCGAGAGCTCCAGCTTCTTCAGCGTCATGGGTCGATGGTATGCGCCACCGACGGCGTCGTCCCCGGTGCGCGACCGGGGACGACGGGCAGCGCTCACCGTGGGGTCAGGTGCGGACGATCATCACCGGGCAGTCGGCGTGGTGCATCACCTTCTGGCTGGTCGAGCCCAGCAGGAGTCCGCGGAAGCCACCGCGGCCGCGACTGCCGACCACGAGCAGCGATGCGTCCGCGCCCGCCTCGTCGAGCAGCGCCTTCGCCGGCTCCTCGGGCAGGACTGATCGTTCGATCGTCACGTCCGGGTAGTCCTGGGCGTATCCGGCGAGGCGCTCGGCGAGTACCTCGACCGCGTCCTGGGTCATCCGTGCCACCTCGTCGGCGCCGATGCCGTACCCGTGGAGCGCGTCCGCGTCGAGCGGGGTCCAGGTGTGTACCGCGCGGAGCGGCACGTTGCGCAGCGAGGCCTGCCGGAACGCCTCGGCGACCGCGGCATCGCTGACCGGTGAACCGTCGACCCCCACGACCACCGGTCCGTCGGGGTTGCCCTCGGCGGCGACGACCGTGACCCGGCCGTGTGCGTGAGCGGCGACACTGGTGCTCACCGAACCCAGGAAGAGGCCCTTGACGCTGCCGAGACGGCGCGTGCCGACGACGATCATCGCGGCGTCCTTGCCCAGCTCGAGCAGCACGCGCGCGGCGTCGCCGTCGACGATCGAGGTGGCGACCGTCACGCCGGGTGCCGCTTCTTTGGCGGCGTCGGCGGCCGCATGGACCGCGTCGGAGGCGTCCTGGCGGATGGCGTCGACGACGTCCTGCGGGATGATCAGGCCGGGGGCGTAGTCACTCGTGCTGGCGTCGTACGCACCGACGACCTTGAGGTCGAGACCTTCGGCAGCGGCCGCCCGCGCCGCCCAGCGCACCGCGCCCGTGGCCGCGTCCGACCCGTCCACGCCGACGAGTATCGCATTCATGTTGTGGCTCATCTCCTCTGATCGCGACGGCCCCTGGCGGGGTCTTCGGTTCGGCCGCGGGTCGGCCCGGGCTCGCCCCGGACGGCCCGGTATCGGCCCCGGCCCCCATCCTGCCCCGGCGCCGTTGCCGCGGCAATGAGTACGAGGTCCCGACCACCGTCGCTTTCTCCACGATTCGGGCGCCGTGTAACCTGGCGGACACCATGACGTCACCCCTTCCGCAGAACGGCACCAACGACTTTCGCGCAATCATGATCCACATCGGGATCACCGTCGCACTCGGACTCGGCCTGCTGTTCTTCGCGCATGCGTCGTCGGATCCCCTCCAGACCGTGTTGGTCGTCGCCTCTCCCGTCGTGGTTCTCCTGGGCGCGAGCACCATGCTGTACCGCACGTACCGGGTCTGGAAACGCAACGGTCGCTGGCAGGTGTGGCAGGGGGCGGCGTGGTTCCTGTTGTTCTTCTTCATCGTCATGCTGTTCAACTCCGCGCCGGTCCTCTTCGAATGACCCGGGCGGGGTCGCCCGGCGCCTGTTCGCGCCGGTGGACGCCCTCTGACCGGTAGAGTCGGTCCTTTCACGTGAGGTGAGGGAGGCGCCGTGTCCGTCGGTCCGACCCACGACGAACCACTTCCTCCGGGCGCTCTCGTCGGGCGTCACCGCATCGAGCGCCTCCTGCGCAGACGCGTCGCCGGCGCCGACTACCTGGCGACGGCCCCATATCCGGGGGCGCCCGCCGAGCGCGTGCTGCTCACCGTCGTGGACCGGGCCGCCTCGATTACTCCCGCGTACGGCAACTGGTTCCGGGATGCGATCGAAAAGGCTTCCGCGATGGCGCATCCCGGGATCGCGCGCATCACCGGACACGGCATCGTCGACGGACGCGCCTGGGTTGCCGTGGCTCCCGTGCCCGCCTCCGACGCCGCCCTGCTGATCCGGCGCCACCCCGACGGCATCGACATCGCTCTGGCGGTGCGCGTTGTCACCGTCGTCGGCGAGGCGCTCGACGCGGCCCATCGCCGGCGCCTGGTCCACGGCAACGTCTCCCCCGCCGACATCCTGCTCAACGGCTCCGCAGACCCGACCGTCGCCGGGGCGTCGGTGCCCGGTGCCGTCACGCTCACCGGTTTCGGCCTCACCGCACCGATAGCGGGCGACGAGATGCCGCACCCGGCAGCCGATGTCGCCTCGTTGGGACGTACCCTCGTCGAAATGCTCACCGGCGCCGGGAGCGAAGCGAGCGGGCCGAATGTGACCGGCACAAGCTCGGTCGCTCGGCACCGGGTGTCGGGTGCAGTGTCGCCGGCGTTCTACGCCGTGCTGGCACGGGCGCTCGACGCCGATTCAGAACACCGATACCGCACCTGCGCGGAATTCGTCCGAGCGGCCGAGCTCGCCCTGCACCTCACCCACTCCGACGGCGAACCGCCGACCGAGATCATCCCCGCCAGCCACCCTGAATCCGAGTATGAGTCCGCCGCAACCGATTCCGACACGACGGAGGTCGTGGACGCGGGGCCGGCCGCCGGCGTCCCGCGCGTGTTCCAGCCCGCCGGTCATCCGGATCGGCCGACCGAGGTCGTCACCGACCGGCCGCGGGGGGCCGGGCCGGTGAACCGGCCGCCGACACCCCCACCGTTGGCGCCCCCGCCGACGGCCTCCCCGTCGATGCGTCGACGACGGCTGATCGCGCCGTTCTTCGTCGCCACGGCGATCGTCGCGGTCGTCGTCGGAACGGTGATGCTGCTCGGCGCGCGCACCACACCGCCGCCGTGGCCGGCGGGCGTCGCCCCTATCGCCGCCGCCTTCCCGCAACTCCTGCCGGAGACGCCCGAGGCGCCGGGGTGGGGAGATGCCGACTGTGAGCCCGTCGTCCGCGACGGCATCGACGGGATCTCGTGCACCGACGTCGCGAACGTCGGATTCGTGGTGTGGCACACGCCGACATCACCATCACGCGCTGCCGTCACCACCGGCCTCAAGGGCTACCCCGGGAATGAGATCAGCTGGCGCGACGGTCCGGCGTCGGCGAGCCGGGACAGCGTCGTCGACGGTTGGGTCGTCACCAACTTCAGCGGGCCAGCGCATGCGCAGTACACGCTGGTGACGACGTGGCCCGGACACACCGGCCGCGACATCCTCGACGACTGGTGGCGCACGGCGCCCCTCGGCTGACGACCGTGACCGAGACGAAGGTCGACCCTTCGTGACGCAGGGAGCAGGGGGCGCGAACCGCCCGATGACGTCTGTCGTCAGCGCCCGCGCAGCCCGTCGATCCGGACGGCGACCTCCATCGCGGTCGAGGGACGGGAGCCGGCGAGGGCGAGACAGTTGGCGATGAGGGTGCGCTCGTCGCGGTCCAGGTTCTCCGAGAGTGCCGGCGGCGTCGACAGCGCCGCCCGGATCGCCAGCAGCGGCTGGGTGTCCGGCACCTCCCCGTACACCCCGTCGCCGGTGAGGGCACGGTGCAGACACGCCCCGAGCGACCAGATGTCGGTCGCCCGCGACGGCACATCGCCGGCCAACAATGCGGGGTCCATGTACTGCACCGCCCCGGGCTGGGCGAAGCTCGTGATGGGCTCGTCGGCCGCCAGCACCCGGGCCAGACCGAGATCGGAGATCTTGCCGCCGGTCTCGGTGACCATGATGCTCGACGGCGTGACGTTGGCGTGCGCGATACCGGCTTCGTGCAAGGCGTCCACGCCGCGCGCCGCGTCCGCGATCGCCGCCAGCTTCTCGTCTCGACTGAGCTCGCGCGCCGGACTACCCAGCGAGCCGAGCGGGAAATACTCCATCGCATACATGAACTGGCCTTGCAGCACGGCGTCGTAGAGCCCGGCGAGGTAGGGCGACACGACGGCGGCGAACGCCCGCAATTCGCGTACCCCGCGGCGGTAGGCGTCGTCGCTGCAGACGCCGCTGAAGACCTTCACCACGACGCGGTCGGTGGCCAGGCCCAGTCGCGCGGGGGGTACGGCGAGATAGAACGTGCCGTTGCCCCCCATGCCGAGCTTCTCGAGCACCGTGAAATCCGCCAGCTGCTGCGGGATCTCGACTTCTGGCATGTCAGTGCCTCTCCGATGATGAACCGATGTTCGGACTGGACGGATCGTCGGCCGCCCTCGTGGGTGCGGATGGTGCGGCCGGAGACGGGTAGAGCATCGCGACGCGGTCGCCCAGCGATTCCTCGCTCGTCTCGGTGTTGTCGACGACGGTGACCGGAACGGGCACGGTCGGATCGCCCTCGTCCGCTCCGGCGACGGTGAACGACACGGCGTCGTCGCGGTGCCTGCGCGGATCCTGCACCGACACCGAAACCCCCTGTTCGGCAACAGCGTTGAGGTCGGCCAGCCACCGACGCCGAGAGCCGGATGCGACGACGGTCAGCGACCGCGACCCGAAGAGCGCCAGACCCGCGGCCATCAGCGCAGCGGTCCGCCCACTGCGATCGTCCGCGGCGATACAGGTGATGGTGCTACGACTCGGTGCCACGGTCTCGTCGGCGGTCTCGTCGACGACGGCCACCGGAGCCGATCGCAGCGACTCCCCCAGGGGCCGGTCGTCACTGTCCACGAGGACGAGGTCGGCATTGGCGTTCTCCGACATGGCCTCGAGGTCGGCAGCCGGATCGGCGCTGAACCGGCACAGCACCGACACCGCACCCGCGCCGGTCAGCGACGCGCCCAGCTCGTTGAGCCGCTCGACGGCCGATGCGATCGCCGCGAAGTCCGGTACGACCGGAATCCCGACCTCGAGCGGACGCACGGACCGGTCCGGGGCGGTGAGCAACCCGGCCAGGACGACGTCGAATCCCGTGGTGCAGTCCAGCATTCGCCGATGCCGCGCCCGCAGGTCGGCGGTCGTGCCGACGGGATCACGCATCAGCACCAGAACCCGCGGGGCAGTGGCGGTGGCCAGGGCGCGACGTTCGGCGGCGGCGATGTCATTGGCCACCACCTTGTCCGGATACACCACGCGCAGCAGGGGTTCGGTCAAGATCGTGGTCACGAGCGCCATCACCACGAGCATCGCGAACAGTTCGTCACTCAGCACACCGAGTTCGCGCCCCGCGGCCAGGATCACCAGCTCGGTGAGTCCCCGCGTGTTCATGAGCACCGCGATGGCCGCGCTCTGTCTGGTGGGGATGGCGCTCGCCCGCGCGCCCGCATAGGCGCCGAGGAACTTGCCCGCGATCGCGACGAGCAGGACCAGCAGCAGCTGCCCCATGCCCGCGACGCCGATCTGGGTGAGGTCGACGTTGAGGCCGGTGACGACGAAGAACATCGGCAGCAGGAGCAGCACGCTCGCCTGCTCGAGCCGTTCGAGGATCTCCCGGTGCAGCTGTTCGGCTCCCACCTTCGGCATCACCGCGCCGAACACGAAGGCGCCGAAGATCTGATGGATGCCGATGACGTCGGTGGCCGTCGCCGACAGGAAGAGTCCGATCAGGATGACCGCCAGGATGTCCGGCGTGAGCCGGCCGGCGCTGTCGCGCCAGGCGATCAGCTTCGCCAGCAGCGGACGGACGACACCGAACATCACCGCGGCGTAGACGAGCGTGAGTCCGACGATCTTGGCGACCTCGAGCGGACTGCCGCCCTGGATGATGGCGATGATGAACGCCAGCAGTGTCCACGCGAGGATGTCGTCGATGGCGGCCGCGGCCAGGCTGAACACCCCGGGAATCGTTCTCATCATCCCGCGGTCGGTGAGGATCCGCGCCAGCACCGGGAAGGCGGTGATGGACATCGCGACACCCATGAACAGCACCATCCCCAGCCGCTCGATCTCCATTCCCCCGACCATGTTGTGCGAGGGATAGAGCAGCAGGCCGAGGGCCGCGCCGAGGGCGAACGGCAGCGCGATCGAGAATGCCGAGATGCTGGCCGCCGCGCGTTCACGCCCTTTGGTCAGCCGCATGTCCAGTTCGAGACCGACGATGAACATGAAGAGCACGAGGCCGATCTGGGCCAGCGCACCGAGCAGCGGCCGGACGTCGTCGGGGAAGAGCCACTGGTCGGGATTGCCGGGCAGGAGCCCGAGCAGGCTGGGACCCAACGCGATCCCGGCGGCGATCTCGCCCACCACGGCCGGCTGACGGCAGGCACGCGCGATCATCCCACCCACCCGGGCGGCGGCGATGACGATCGCGACGTCGAGCAGCAGGAAGGGGGCGACCGTGTGTTTGTCCATGACCTCGGATCCGTTCTCAGATACGGGCGTGGTGTGACTCGAAGATGAAGTGGCGCCCGCCGATCCGGACATGCGACCCCGGCACAAGCACGTGGGCACGATGCGGGAGCAGCCGGGTCTCCCGGTTGCCGCTGCTCGGATCGGTGACGAAGGTGCCGTTCGCCGACCCGAGGTCGACCAGCTGCACCGTCCACTCCACCAGCCGGATCTCCACGTGGCGGCGCGAGAGCTGACCTGTCTCGTCCTGCACGCGAATCGGTTTGGGCGAACCCGCCGGTCCACCGCCGGCCGATCCCGGTTCCCGGCCGATCACCAGGTCCTCGTCGAGGAGGAAGGTGAACCCGTTGTCGAGCAGCAACCAGCCCAGCGGGGGCCGTTCGCCCTCGACGAGGAACGTCGTCAACTGGTCCATCCGGATTCCGCAGACCCCGCACAGCCACGACTGCGGATGGTTCAGATGGCCTCGCGAACAACGGATGCCGTGCACCATGGCCCGCGACGCCTCGATCTTGACGACCTCGGTCGCGGGTTTCTGATGCTCCTCCTTGGGCAGCGGCGCGCGCGGTTCGAGCGGTTCGGCGAACGGATTCGGCGCGGGAGCCGACTCGACGCGAGGCCGACCGCTCGGCGGGGTGGCGTCCCGCGGCGGCCGCTCAGGTGGGTGGGAAACATTCGGGGACAACGGTTCCGACCCGAACGGACCGCCCAGCGGAGTCGAGGTGAACGGCAACTGATCGGGTGCCGGCAGGTCGGTACCACCATCGGCGCCGGGCGCCATCCGCTCGGTCGTGCCCATCGGGCCCGGCTCCGGCGGCAGATCGTCGAAGGGTGACCGTTTCCGGATGGGCTTGGGCGCCGGGGGTTCCGGCGCCCCGGGTGCCGGCTTGTCGAGATCGTCCAGTGCCTCGGTCGGTGGACCCGCGTCCGGGTCGGGTCGGGACGGTTCGACGGCCGGTTCCGGCCGCGCCGCCGCCGGTTCCGGCCGCGGCTGCGGCGGGCGCTCGGCCAGGGAGTGGAATTCGGTGCCGCGCAACCCCAGTGGGGTGTGCAGCAGCGCGCCCGCGGCGGGCACCGTGCCCTGGACCAGGTCGAAGCGCTCGTCACCGACCTCCGCGGGCTTCGTGCCGGCGAGGTAGAGCCCGAAACCCTCGAACGGCCACGGCACGGCGCGGTCATAGGAGTCGCCCGCAGGCGGCTCGATCCGCTTGCCGTCGGTCTCCCCGTACACCCGGCCCGCGAGGAAGATCGCGATGCCGGCATTGTCGGGAGCCGCGAAGGCGATGTCGACCGGGTCGTCGGCGGTGGCCACCAGCTGAGCCAGCGCCCGAACCAGGTGCCGGCCCCGCCGCGGTGCCGAATCCGGCACGGCCACCGCAGATTCGATGTCGAGCAGATCGGTGAGGAAGGACGCGGGCACCGCGTCGTTCATCAGGCACAGAAACGCCGGGGTGCGGATCACGATCCCCGCCCCGGGGATCAGCGTCACCGTCGGCGTGACGCTCGGGATGTCGCCCGGACCGGTCACAGGAATCGTCCTCCCTGGAATCGCCAGTGGGGGAAGACGGCGCGTAGTGGACCGTTGACCGCCACCCACACCAGCAACCAGGTGGTGACGAACTGGACGGTGAACACGACGGGCGACGGTTGCAGCGGCTCCGGGATCAGTCCGGTGCCATCGATCACGATCCACACCAGGATGCCCTCGTTGATCGCCGTGAGGAGCCCGAAGAGCGTCGGCCAGTCCTTTTCCCAACGGAACTGCTGCAGGAAGTGGTACAGGAATTCCCAGAGCACCCCGAGGACGATGACGGTGACGAGCACGGTGAAGGCGACCCGGTAGACGTCGAGGATCGACGGGTCCCCCGAGGAGATGAGCCACAGGAACGGGACGAGCACGATGGTCCACAGGCCGCCGAGGATGCCGAGCACCAGCACGCGGGTCTGGATTCGCCCCCACAGGGTGGGCAACATGTCAGTCGACTCCCTTGTTGTTCATCCAGCGCCACCACTGGGCGGTCGATCGCCAGGGCGTCAGTCGTCGACAGAACCCCTGGCGGGCAAGGTCGTCGACGATCTCGAGGGCGGCGATCTGCAGACCGAGGAAGGTGTCGACGCCGGGAAAGTAACCGCCGAGCGTCGCGCTGCCCGAGGCGTACAGCTTGCCGTTCCCGCTGCGTGTCCCCTTCAGCTCGAAGTCGCGTTCGACGTCCATGCGACCGACCGGGTTGATGCCGGCGCCGGTGTGGTCCAGCAGATCACGCAGCAGGCGGTGCTCGCGGACGTCGGCTTCGAGTCCGGTGCAGTCGATCACGTAGTCGGCGTAGATCTCGAAGGTGCCGTCGGGCCGGTGGTCCTGCCGGATCGGTGCGTGCGGGTCGACCCGCACGGTGGTCACCACCCCCTGCCCGCCCGCAGCCGGCAACAGACTCTCCGCCTTGCCGACGGCGACGCGGTACCAGCCCTCGCGCCGCCCGCGGGCCAACTGCTCCTGCCAGTCGTCGCGGACCGGAGTGTTGGTCCCGCCCATCTGCTTGTACGCCTCCGCCCGCTCGTGCCCCTCGAGCTTGCGCATGCGGGCCTTGAGCTGCCCGCCCCAGACCGACTTCGGATAGTTGAAGCCCTGGTAGGCCCAACCGTCTTTGCCCTTGCGCCGCATGAAGATGTGCGGGCCGTGGGGTTTGTCGTAGTACGTGCGGAAGAGGTGCACGATCTGCGTCTGGAGCCCGTACGCGTCGCGATCGTCGATGAGCCGCTGCAGGACCCGCGACGCGACGATCCCCGCACCGCGGATCACCACGGTGCCGGGTTTGCGTTGCAGCGACTGGTAGATGTGCTCGTGCGACTCGTAGGCGTTGACGACCTTGCTGGCGTCGCGGTAGGTCTCGCGGAACGCCTGGAGATCGGGCAGGAGCTTGATGCCCGGGTATCCGATCGCGACATGGACCCACTGGCTGCGGAAGGCCACCCGCTTGGTGGGCGAAGTCCCCTGCGGCGGTGTGAGAATCGTGAAGTAGCCACCGGCGGCGCGGCGTCGGATCATCCGGACCTGACCACGGTGCAGGCACTTCAGGTAGCCGATCCGTTCGCATTCCTTCTGCATCGACTCGAACGCCTGCCCGGCCCTCGGCGTGTAGAAGTTCGCGAAGACGGGCTCCACCAGCACATTCCACAGCGGCTTGAGCTTCTTGTCCGCCCAGGCCTCCCGCACCGCGTACGACGGGAAACCCCAGATGTTGTCCGGGGTCGACGCCGAATCCGAACGCAGGCGCTCCGTGCGCGGGATCTGCGACACCCGGGTCAGGTACTCGTAGCTGTGCCAGGGCACGTCCTGGGGGCCGAGCACCGCGATCCGGTCCAGCGGCACCCCGCAGATGCGCAGGTAGTCGACGGTCACGAATGACCCGATGCCCGAGCCGACCGTGACGAACGGGACGTCGACGATCGGGATGCCCGCGGCCTCGACCATCGCATCGGTCCAGATGTCGGTGTCGACCAGCCCCGGTGTCAGATCGCCGACGGCGCCCGCGGGCCCGGGAGCGCCTCGTCCGGGCGCCGGAACAGGCCCAGGGCCCGGCCGCGGCGCGGGGGCGCCTGGCCGGGCATCGGTCCGGGACGAGGCGGAACGGGCGGTGGGGGTCCCGGGCGACGCGGGGCGGGCCCCGGTGGCCGCGGACCCGGCGCGCCCGGCAGGGGCCCGCCGGGGTTGGGGACGACACGCGTCGGACCGTGCGGCGGCTGGGTCACGACCGGACCCGGGTGCGTGGTACCGCCGGCAGGCCGCGTCGACCGACGCGGGCGGCATGCGTCGCGTCCCTAGAACGCCGGGACGCGTGCGGAACACGACGGGACATCGCTCCTCCAGGTGAGCAGACGCGGGCACGGATGGTGCGGTAACTCTAACCCGCGGCGATGCTCGCGACGGGGTTATATAACCCGAACGAATTACACCCGTCGCACCAGGTCAGCCCCTGAACTGCACGGGAGTCGGGCAGGCCTGCCGGTGAACGCACCGGTGCATTGTGCCGGTATCGAACGTGACATCGAGTGTTGACAAATAGCGGCCCGTCGAAATACGTTCGAGTCATCCGCTGTGGTCTGTTTCACCGACCGAGCCGCCCACGCCGAAGGGATGCGACGATGACGAAAGCACTGACCCGGACCGACCGGGAGCACGAGGCGCCCGCCCGCTACGTGCCGCAGCACGACAAGACCGGCGGCGACCACGACTTCGCCCAGGTCCTCGACGACCTGTCCGCCGCGTCGGTCCATCGCAACTTCGACCCGTACGTCGACATCGACTGGGACGCGCCGGACATGGCGATCGTCGAGAACGATCCGCGGTGGATTCTGTCCTACGAGGTCGACCCGATCGGCCGCCACCCGTGGTACCAGCAGTTGCCGCAGGAGAAGCAGATCGAGATCGGCATGTGGCGCCAGGCCAATGTCGCCAAGGTCGGCCTGCAGTTCGAGTCGGTTCTGATCCGCGGCCTGATGCAGTACAGCTTCAAACTCCCCAACGGCGCCCGCGAATTCCGGTACACCACGCACGAATCCAAGGAGGAGTGCAACCACACCCTGATGTTCCAGGAGTTCGTCAATCGAACCGGCATGGACGTTCCCGGGGCCAAGCTGGGCTATCGCCTCATCTCTCCTCTCGTTCCGCTGGTCTCGACGGTCTTCCCCACCGTCTTCTTCTTCGGTGTGCTCGGCGGCGAGGAGCCGATCGACCACATCCAGAAGGACTTCCTGCGAACCCGCGCGAGCCTGCACCCGACGATGGCCGCGGTGATGCAGCTGCACGTCGCCGAGGAAGCACGCCACATCTCCTTCGCCCACCACCTGATCCGCGAGCAGGTGCCGCAGCGCGGACGCGTCCAGCGTTTCCTGTTGTCGCTGATGCTCCCGCTGACCATGCGCATCCTCTGCGGCGCCATCGTGGTGCCCCCGCGGAGCTTCGCCAAGCGGTTCGACGTGCCCGACGCGGTCATGAAGGACATCTTCTGGCGGTCGCCGGAGTCGAAGCGATTCCTGCGCAACGTCTTCGGTGACGTCCGCATGCTCGGCGAGCAGAGCGGACTGATGAACCCGGTCTCGCGCCTGCTGTGGCGCGCGCTCGGCATCAGCGGCCGCCCGTCACGGTTCCGCAGCGAGCCCACCTACACCGCGGCCTGAACCCGAACCCCGAACGCAGGTAGAACCCGAGACCATGCCCCACGTCGTCACCCAGGCGTGCTGCGGCGACGCGTCGTGCGTGTACGCATGTCCCGTCAACTGCATCCACCCCACACCTGAAGAGCCCGATTTCGGCATCGCCGAGATGCTGTACATCGATCCCGCGACCTGCGTCGACTGCGGCGCATGTGTCAGTGCGTGCCCGGTCGGCGCCATCGTCCCGGGACATCGCCTGCCGGCTGGGCAGGAACGGTTCGTCGAGGTCAACGCGACCCAGTACCACGATCCGGCCGACGGAGCCGCGCGCTTCCCCGTCGACCCGGCCCGTCGGCTACCCCTCGCGCCCATCGATCGTCCGCGGCAGCTGGCCGTCGACACCTCGATCTCGATCGGCATCGTGGGTTCGGGCCCGTCGGCGATGTACGCGGCCGACGAGCTGCTGCGGCAGCCACAGGTCTCGGTCACCATGTACGAACGTCTCGACCGGCCGTTCGGGCTGGCACGGTTCGGCGTCGCGCCCGATCACCTGCACACCCGCAAGGTGATGGAGCTGTTCGACGACATCGCGCGCAACCCCCGACTGGAGATCCTGCTGAACACCGAGGTCGGGCGGGACCTCACCCTGGCCGACCTGCGCGCCCGTCACCAGGGCGTGATCTGGGCGGGCGGGGCACCCACCGACCGGCAACTCGCGCTGCCGGGATTCGATCTCCCCGGAGTGTCCAGCGCGACATCCTTCGTGGGTTGGTACAACGGCCATCCCGACTTCGCCGACCTCGACGTCGATCTCGACACCGAGCGCGTCGTGGTCGTGGGCAACGGCAACGTCGCCCTCGACGTCGCACGCATCCTCGTCGCCGACCCGGGCACTCTCGCCGCCACCGACATCTCCCGTCCGGCACTGGCGAAGCTGCGGTCCTCGTCGGTCCGCGAGGTGGTGGTGATGGGCCGTCGCGGACCCGCGCACGCGGCCTTCACCCTGCCCGAACTCATCGGACTGGTCGATTCGGGGGTCCCGGTCACCGTCGACGCCGCCGACCTCGAAGCGCTGCCCGCACCCGCCGACCTGGACACCACGATTCGTGCCAAGCTCGATCTCCTGGCCGAGTGCGCCGCCCGCCCCGAACCCGAGGGCCGTCGAATCCGATTGGCGTTCTTCGCCTCTCCGATGGAGGTGACCGCCGGTGCGGACGGCCGCGCGCGCACGTTGACCGCCGGCCGCAACCGTCCGGTCGTCGACGACTCCGGAGCCGCGGTCGGCATCGAACCCACCGGCGAGACGGTGGGGCTCGAAACCGGGCTCGTCCTCACCTCGGTCGGTTACCGCGGTGTCGCGGTCCCGGGTCTCCCGTTCGACGACGCGGCCGGGATCATCCCGCACCTCGACGGCCGCGTGCTCGACGGGACCGAGCCCGTACCCGGGATGTATGTGACCGGTTGGATCAAGCGCGGTCCGTCGGGCTTCATCGGCACCAACAAGACCGACTCGGCGCAGACCGTCGCCTCATTGCTCGACGACCTCGAGTCGAACGCGACCGAGGCCTCGGCACCGCGTCGCCGTCGGTTGCTCGGCCGACGCCTCGGCGTCGCGTCGTCCGTCGCCGGCCTCGATTGACGGACTGCTGCGCTAGATTTCAGCCATGGGGCTCCCCGCGTACCAGCGCACCACCGTGCGCGCCGATCTGTCCGATCTACCTGCCGACGTCGCCGCCACGCTGCGCGACCATGCCGACTCGACACAGCTCACCGTCACCGACGACCTGCCGGCGTGGATCACCCGGAGCATCAACCCGCCGTCGACCACGTTCTTCGGCAAGCTCTTCGGACGACGCAGCAACCCCGTCGACCCCGATTCCGAGCACCAGACGCTCATCGTGCTGCATCCGACCCACCTGATCGTCGTGGTGTCCGGGGCCGAACGTGGGGTGTCGGCGCTGTCGTGTCCGCTCGCCGCCGCGTCGATGTCGTCGACCCCGTATGTCCCGGAATCCGACGGATTCTCGGTGACCGGCTTCGCCGGTCATGAAGGGCGCCCGGGCAGCTTCTACCTCGGAACGGGTGAGCCGGCGGGCACGGAATGCCGGGAGGCCGTTCGCTCGGCCATCGTCGCCGCCAAGAATCCGTGAGGACCGCGGACCGCACTGCGCCGCTCTCGCGACCCGCGCTGGGTCTCACACTCGCGCTGATCTCGTCGGCCTGTTTCGGCATCTCGGGGGTGCTCGCCCGGGCCATGATCGAGGCGGGATGGACGGCCGGTGCGACCGTCACCGTCCGCATCGCACTAGGCGGTCTGGTCCTGGCCATTCCCGGCTTCCTCGCCTTTCGCGACCGTCGGCAGCCGCTGCCCGAGCAGCCGGGCCGACGGTCCTGGACGGTGCTCGTCGCCTACGGACTCCTCGCGGTGGCCGGCTGTCAGCTGGCCTACTTCTATGCCGTGACCTACCTGCAGGTCGGCGTCGCGCTGCTCATCGAATACACCGCCCCGGTCGCCGTGCTGGTGTGGATGTGGCTGCGCCACGGGCAGCGTCCGGGTCGCGTCACCGTGCTCGGCGCGGCACTCGCGATCGGGGGACTCGCGCTCGTCCTCGACCTCACCGGCGACGTCCCGATCAGCGCGATCGGGGTGCTGTGGGCGCTCGCCGCGATGGTCGGGGCCGCCGCCTACTTCGTGATCTCCGCCGACGACCGCACGGGCTGGCCGCCCCTGAGCCTGGCCGCGGGTGGCCTGCTCATCGGCGCACTGGCCCTCGTCGTCGCGGGGCTGACCGGGATCCTGCCGATGACCATGACCACGGACCCGGTCGAGGTCGGTGCGCTCGAGGTGGCCTGGTGGATCCCGCTCGTGCTGCTGGGTGTGGTCTCGGCCGCCATGGCCTACGGCTCCGGCATCGCGGGCGGCCGGCTGCTCGGGGCCCGGGTGATGTCGTTCGTGGCGTTGTCCGAGGTGCTGTTCGCGGTGGTCTTCGCCTGGCTCGTGCTCGACGAACTGCCGGCACCGATTCAACTCGCCGGCGGCCTGCTCATCGTGCTCGGCGTCGTCTGCGTACGGCTCGGCGAAGCCGCCCCGGCGGTGTCGCGTGACTGAGAATCACCGTGCGCGTTTGTGAATAATGTTGCGCACCTTGCACATCTGTCCACAGGTTCGACGTGTCGGCACGGAATGTGTCGCACGTCGCAACGGGCCGGGGTAATCTCGTGCCCCATGTGGGGGGAGGAACCACGCGCGACGAGGATGTTCTCGAGGTTTGACTACATCGACGCCGCGCTCACGACTGCGGATCGGTTCACCGATCTCGTGCTCGGCGTCGGCGACCCCGACACCCGGCTTCCCGACGCCCCCGCCTGGACGCTGACCGATTGTGTTGGCCATGTCGCGATGGCGCCGTCGCGCTTTCTCGAACTCGCGCGCGGCGAAGGTGAGTGGTGCTGTTCGGCGGTCGACGTACCCGACTTCAATGCCAAGCAGATCGCCAACCTGCCGACGCGCGACGTGACAGTGCTCTGCCGACGATTGACCGACGACCTCCGCGAACTCGTCGACGAGGTGTCGCATTTCCACGCGCAGGTCCCGAAGATGCACTTCGACGGCGACCGCGTCATCCGGGCCGACGCCGCTCTCGGCCTGCTGATCGGCGAGTTCGTGGTGCACGCCCGCGACATCGCACGCGCTGTCGGGGCCCGCTGGTGGGTCGAACCGGACGTGGTGCTGATGATCATCCGGGCACGCCAACACATCCTGCCCAGTTGGGTCGATCCGGTGCACGCCGCCGGGCACTCCGGCACCTACGACATCCGGCTCCGCGGGTGCGGCGAACGGCACGTCTACGAGTTCACCGACGGCGAGCTGCAGATCGATCCGCCGGAGCCACGCCGGCCCGACGTCCACATCAGCGTGGACCCCGCGACCGCTCTCCTCGCCGGTTACGGTCGCCTGTCCCCGGGGTGGGTCGGACTCACCGGGAAGGGCATCGCCTGGGGTGCCCGGCCGTGGCTCGCACCGCGACTCGCCCAGCGGTTCCTGCCTGCCTGATCGCCGCCGCAGAGCGCGCGACCACCCAGCTCCCTGATCCGAGAAAACAACACAACCATTGCCCCCTGAGGTGCGAGGAGCGAAAGCGACGAGCCACGAAGGGCTGGCGAGCGTTGCACCTCGCCCTTCGTGGCTCGCTTCGCTCGCACCTCAGGGAGCATGAATCTGGACGCTCACGGGTGTTCTTTCGTAGTCCAAACGGCGCCGCCAGGCCTCAGATACTCCGGGCGCGCAATAACGTCGAGCGCCCCTGCCCCCTGAGGTGCGAGGAGCGAAAGCGACGAGCCTCGAAGGGCGGCAACCGTGGTCACCGGCCCCTCGAGGCTCGACATCGTTCTTCAGTTGTTTCGCGTCTGAGCCTCGGTCAGCGACCGGTCGGCGAACCCGCCGGACGGCTCGCCCGGCGTCCCTGCCCGCGGGCGCCCGCCCGCTGCTGGTCGCCGCCGCGCGACTGCCCGGCGCCGCGTCCCTGGCCTCCGGTGCGTGCGTCCGACGATCGCGAACCGCCGGCGCGCGAGTCGCTCCGAGCCGGACGGCCGCGGCCCTCGCCGCGAGTACCGCGCGAGTCACCGCCGGTGGCGTTCCGGCCGCCGCCGGTTCCGGCGCTCCGGCTCTCGCCACGAGCGCCGCCGTTGCCGCCCTGGCCTCGACCACGACCGCCGCGTCGACTCCCTTGCGAACGACCGCCCTGGGCACGACCGCCCTGGGACCGACCCTGTGCACCGCCGCCACGAGCGGCTTCGGCAGCAGCGCGTGCCGCCGCGGACACGCGGGGGGCGCGCTCGCCGACGAGTTCGTCGACGGCTGCCGACGATGCGTCGACAGCGATGGGTGTCACCTTGATCTTGGCCTTGCGCAGTAGCTGTGCGACCTCACGACGCTGCTCGTGCAGGCAGACGGTCACGACGTCGCCGGCCGACCCGGCACGGGCGGTGCGGCCCGAGCGGTGCAGGTACGCCTTGTGCTCGGCCGGCGGATCGACATGCACGACGAGTTCGATGCCGTCGACGTGCACGCCACGGGCGGCGACGTCGGTGGCGACGAGGACGCGGACGTCACCCTCGCCGAATGCGGCCAGGTTGCGGTCGCGCTGCGCCTGGCTGAGATTGCCGTGCAGGTCGACGGCCGGGATCCCGGCCTCGGTCAGCTTCTTGGCGAGCTTCTTGGCCTGGTGCTTGGTGCGCATGAACAGTATGCGTCGACCGGTGCCGGAGGCGAGCTCGGCGACGAGATCCTGCTTGTCTGCCGAGGAGACCTCGAAGACGTGGTGGGTCATCGCGGCCACCGGCGACTCCGCCGAATCCACCGAGTGGAGCACCGGGTTGTCGAGGAACCGCTTGGCGAGCTTGTCGACGCCGTTGTCCAGCGTCGCCGAGAACAGCATCCGCTGACCGTCGGCGGGGGTCGCGGCGAGGATCTTGGTCACGACGGGCAGGAAGCCGAGGTCGGCCATGTGGTCGGCCTCG
Source organism: Gordonia hongkongensis (assembly GCF_023078355.1). NCBI lineage: Bacteria > Bacillati > Actinomycetota > Actinomycetes > Mycobacteriales > Gordoniaceae > Gordonia > Gordonia hongkongensis. Next base: position 1,573,748 of record NZ_CP095552.1, on the reverse strand, counting down.
TCGATCACGGTGATCTCGACCTCGTCGAGCCGGACGATGCCCTGACGCATCAGGTCCTCGAGACGTCCGGGGCACGCGACGACGATGTCGACACCGCGCCGGAACGCCTGCTCCTGGCGGGTCTGCTTGACGCCGCCGAACACGGTGGTGACGGTGAGTCCCACGGAGGCGGCGAGCGGCTCGACGACCGCGGCGATCTGGGTCGCGAGTTCGCGGGTCGGCGCCAGGATCAGCCCCGTGGGTGCCCCCACGTAGCGCTTGACCTGCATCTCGGCCAGGCCGGCGACGAGCGGGATGGAGAAGGCGAGGGTCTTGCCCGAGCCGGTCTTGCCGCGGCCCAGGACGTCCTTGCCGTCGAGGGTGTCGGGGAGGGTGTCCTTCTGGATCGGGAAGGCGTCGGTCTTGCCCTGAGAGGCGAGAACCTTGACGAGTTCGGTTGGGACACCGAGGGATTCGAACGACACACCAGGCGCCGACGCAGCAGCATCGGTGGAGGTGGCCGGGTTTTCGAGGACAGCAGTCATGTGGTGTGCAGGTTTCTTCCTGTGCTTGGCACGCGAACAGCACGACTGACGTGCTAGGGCGGTGCCGGTGGCGAACACGCGGGTGCGCGAGCTCGTTCGCCGTATGAAGTCAATGGCAGGTGGCCGACCGGTGTCGGATGTCCGGACCTGCGAGAGAGGCGTTCTACGACGCTAGACGCGGCCTGTACGGGCGCATCACTTCTGGCAACAGTACGCGTCGGTGATCGATACCGCGAATCGCTGTGATGCACGTCGCGTTTCGCCCACACCGGCAGGGTCGTCGAAAATCCGACCGAAGACCGCCCAGGACGGTGCTCACGAGGGCATGCGGTCGACGCTGCGCCGCCCGAGGGCGGTTTTCACCGGCGCTTCCCAGGCCTGCACGAACTTGAAAGGTTGTGTCCCGCAACCTCAGAACGCCTCGCTGAGCATCACGGCGACAGTGCCGGGCTCGAGTGCGTCGAAGACGTGCTCGACATCGCCGGGGTACGAGATGTAGTCACCGGCCGACAGCACCTCGGTGGCATCGGTGGGACCGAGACGTGCTCGGCCGCAACTGATCACGACGTGCTCGATGATCCCGCGCGCATGTGGTGCCGACACCCTGGGCTTGCCCGGTTCGGCGCGGATGACATACATGTCGCGCCGCGACCCCGGCGACGCGGTGGACAACAGGGTTGCCGAGTAGTCGGCGTCCGCGGCGGGGATCACCGGCCCCTCACCGAACCGGATGACCTCGACGGTCGGTATGGGTGAGTCCAGCAACGCCGAGAACTGCACACCGAGCGCCGTGGAGAGCGCCCACAGCGTCTCGACACTGGGATTCCCCTCCCCCGATTCGAGCTGGGACAGTGTCGACTTCCCGATCCCGGCACGACGCGCGAGCTCGGTCAGCGACAGACCCGCTCGTGTGCGTTCCCTCTTCAACGACGCGGCGACCAGCTCTTTGGGGTTCACCGACCGAGCATCGTTCATCAAACCGTCCGATCGTCCATCTTGACGAACACACTTCTCTTGTTCACTATGATAGTCATGCGTTCGGCTTGGAGAACACTCGACACGGCGACCCTGCGCGCCGTCGTGGTGATGTCCCTGTCCGTTCTCGTCATCGGGACGTCGTACGGGGTGGCCGCGCACGGCGCGGGTCTCGCCCTCTGGCAGATCGTTGTGATCGCCACGGTCGTCCTCGCCGGATCGTCGGAGTTCGTCTTCGTCGGCATCCTGGCCGCCGGCGGGGCGCCGATCCTCGCCGCGCTGGCGGGCCTGTTGGTCAACACCCGCAACTTCGGGTACGGCCTCGCCGTCGGGAAGCACCTGCGCGGCACCCCCGAGATCGTCCTCGGCGCCCACCTCATCAACGACGAGACGGCTGCGTTGGCGACCGCCGAATCCGACCCGCGTCGGGCACGGGCCGCTTTCCTGTTGTGCGGACTCGGCGTTCTGGTCTCGTGGCCCGTCGGCGCAGCACTGGGTGCCACGCTCGGCGGTGTGGTCGCCGATCCCGCGAGCCTCGGGCTGGACGCTGCCTTCCCCGCTCTGCTCGCCGCGCTGGCCATCCCGGCCCTGCGCGACGGCGCCACCTGGGCGGCCGTGACCGTCGGCGCGGCGGTGGCCGTGGCCTCGACGCCGTTCCTACCGGCCGGGTTGCCCATCATGGGAGCGCTTGTGGGCTTCGCCGCCGTGGAGTCACTCCGCCGGCTTCGGCGGACCCCACCGAGCGCACCGGCCCTACCCGGCACGAGGACGGACACCGTGAACGAGACCGCATCGTCGCGAGAGGCGCTCCAGCACAACAGCGCTCCGGGCTGTCGATGAGCACCGGCATCTCCCTCGCCGTCGGCATCACGGTTCTCGCGCTCGGCACCTATGCGATGCGCGCCGCCGGACCCGTTCTGCGAAACCGCATCTCGGTCTCGGACGGGGTCGAGAAGCTGATGGATCGGGCGACCGTTGTCCTGCTCGTCGCCGTCGCGCTGACCGGCGCGTTCTTCATCGACCACGACTTCGCCGGCTGGGCGCGGCCCGCCGGCGTGACGGTCGGGGTGATCGCGGCGCTGTTGAGGGCACCCCTCGCGGTCGTGGTCATCCTCGCCGCGGCCACCGCCGCCGGCCTGCGGGCCCTCGGCGTCGCGTGAGTGACGGCGAGAAAGTCACCGCACGACAGCCGGATTCGCGCAACTGTCCGGCACCGCCACGAGCGAACACGTCACCGGCATCCGCGTCGGGCGGTACCCCGGGCGAACGCCGTTGTCGCGAGTGATCTCACGGTAGGCGGCGACTGCATCGGTCGGGTGACGGGTCAGAGTCGGGTCACGCTCCGCATCGACGGTGTACAGGCCGAAGCGCGAATCGAAGTCGCCCCATTCGTAGTTGTCGGTGAGACTCCAGTAGTTGTAGGACGCCACGTCGATGCCGTCCTGTCGGGCGCGCTGCAACCAGTAGACGGTGTCGCGAAGGTGATCGGCCCGGCGGTAACCGTCGGGCCGCCGGCCCTGCGGGTCGGTGGCCAGTCCGTTCTCGATCACCCGGATCTGCTTACCCGGGAACTGTTGCGCGACATGACGTAGCACGTAGTGGATGCTCTCCGGTGCCTGCGAGCTCTTCCAGAACTCACCGGAGGCACCGTTGGCGACGGAGGCGTCGGTGACCGAGAACGAGTAGTAGTGGTCGACGCCCACGAAGTCGAGCGTGTCGCGCATTCGCTGCGGGAAGACCGATTCCAGCCATGTCTGCAGGCCGGCGATCGGGTAGTACGCCATGTTCGACGACACCTGGGCGCCCGGCTGCACGCGGTGGATGTGTCGGTGGACCGCCCGGTGCGCGGCGATCCCGTCGGCCATGAGACCCACGTTCTGCGGTGCCACTCCCCCGTACATCAGTTCGCGCCGAACGTATTCGGTGGGTTCGTTGAAGGTGATCCACAGCGGGTCGGCCCAGGAGTACCGGTCGACCACCCGCTCGGCGAAACGCACGAGGTCCGCGGACATCTGCGGACGGTTCCAACCGCCGAGGTCGACCGCCCAGCCCGGGTGCACCCAGTGGTTGAGGGTGATCATGGGTCGCATCCCGGCGTCGACGACCGAGCGGATCACCCGATCGTAGAACGCCCACCCCGCCGGATCATCCCGGCCGCGCGACGGTTCCACCCGCGACCACTCGACCGAGGTCCGATAGATGCCCACGCCCAGACTCTTCGCGCGGGCGATGTCCTCGGCGTAGCGATGGTAGAAGTCGACGGCGTTGCCGACACGGTGGGCGACCCGGCCCTGGTTTCCGTAACGGACCCAGTTGGAGTCACGGTTGTACCCCTCGGACTGGAAACCGGACTGGGCGACACCGAATTCGAAGGCGGGGCCGAGCGGCGGAACGGATGCCGAGGCGGTTCCGACACCGCCGAGACCGCAGATCGCGAGCAGCATCGCGGCGCACGACATGGCCACGACGCCGGCCCGCACCCGCCGACGGCCACCACCGAGACGTCGCCTGCTCACGTTCAGAACGGGCTCCCGGTGATGGGTGCGGCGCGATCGCACGGAACCGGTCGTGGATTCGCCGGGTCGAGCGCGTTGAGCACGAAGAACGCCGCGCGACGCGACCCGGCGATCCCGGCATGCTCGGTGTAGTCGACCGAACACCCGTCCTGCACAACGATGTTGCGCACGTTTGATCCGCCCGGTGGCAATCCCAGCGTGTACGGCACCACGAGCTCGTCGTAGCGGGTGGCGATGTTGGTGTACCGGATCGACGGCAGGTAGTAGCCCCCGGCGGCGATCTTGCGCAGCACCGCCGCGCCGGGATCGAGCTGGGCGCAGGCCTGACAGAACGGCACCTGCTCGGGCCGCAACCCGAGAGACCGGACGATCGGCATGATCACGTCGTTCCCGCCGACCCCGGAGCCCCGCCACGCCGGCGCCAGCGACACATAGTTGTCGATGGCGTCCCGTCCGCCGAGGTACTTCGCGTAGTACGCGGGCACCACCGTCCCCTGGGAGTGGCCCACGATGTCGACCTTGGACGCGCCGGTCGTCCGGCGGACCCTGTCCACGAATGCACCGAACTGGGCGGCGCTGGCGGACATCTCACCCATGCCGCCGATCGCGCTGATCGGCCACGGGGTTCCCTTCACCGCGCCATAGGTCAGCGCGAACACGCAGTACCCCTCGTTCTTCAGCAGGGGGACGTAGGTGCCCCAGTTGGTCTGCTGCGATCCGCCGGTCCCGTGCACGAGGATGACCGGGTTGGGATGGCGCGCCGACGGCTTGCAGTTCCAGTCGTTCGACCCGGGCAGCGAGCCCCCGGGTTTCGCGAGCTCGTTCGGTATCCCGGCCAGGAAGTTGTAGGTGACGGGCAGCGGGTCGGCGCGCGCCGGTGCCACGGTCACGACCAGCACCCCGATCACGGCGACGACCAGGCCCCACACGATCCTCGGCGATCTCATGGACGGAAACTAACAAACCGTCTCACGGCACGACGTGGGTTTCACAGGACCCACTGTGAAATGGCGGATCCCAGCGCGACAGACCTCGCCTTCCGGGAGCGGAACGTCGTCAGTCGGACGCAGGTTCCTCGTCGTGACGGTGCCGGATGTCGCGGATGGTGGCCACCACCGAGGCGAAAACGAGCACGAATCCCAGTACGAGAAGCGTGACCGCGACGTAGTGCATGATCTGCTCGTCGTGTCCGACGTCGAATTGCTCGGCCGCGATGCGCAGGCCGACCACCACGAGCCAGGCCAGCAACGCCATGGTGAGTGCCCGACGCTGGAAGACCGCGCTCCGCCGCCGGTGTTCGTACTCCGCGAGTTCGTCGATGGCGTCGAGGACGATTCCGCTCATCCGCGCATGTGCCGCCGAGTCGTGCGGCAGCTTCGCCAGGATGTCGACCTTCTGCGACAGCTTCTGGTGCCGGTCGTTGGCGTCGAGCCGCGCGATGACCGCGCCGATCATAGCGACGAGCAGCGTTCCGGCGAACGTCAGCATCGCGGCGGTCATGTGCGAAATCTACACCGCAGGGCCCGGCACAATCCTGGAAGCGACCTCGTGAGTGGCACTGGAGGTTTGAGCGTCAATGCGACAACTGGTGGCCGCCAGACCGGCACGCACCAGGATTCGTTCGGCGCGACGGAACTCCAACGAATGACACCGCCCATCCGCAACGACAGTGCCACTCGCTTGTCGCAGCAGGATCGCCGCGAGCGAGGACACCGTCCGAGGCGGGATGACCAACAGGGTCACCGACCGCGCGGGCGTGGTGAGTGTCATCAAGGGAGGCGTCTCCGGCGAGTCCGGCGAGTCCAGGCCGGGAAGACGGCGAAAGCTGCTCCAGTTCACGTCGATTCCGCTGACGTCACCGACCATCGCCCGCACAGTCGTGAGCATCCCGGGTAGTTCGTCGGCGAGTTGAAGTGTGTACGGATACCACGCACCGGCCACCGCGGCTGCGGGATCGACGCCGAATCGCACTCGGACCGGGCCGAGCAGCGGCTTCACCGTGTTCGCCTGGTGGTTGACGAGACTCGTGGGCGAACACACATGACGCGCGGAACAACCATCACCATTGCCACCTGTCTTGATCACCCGCGGGCGATCATCTGACCCCGGCGACGCCGACAGGGGTCTGTCAGATGTTCGATCCAGTTGCTCGAAGTGTACGCCCGGCGCGAAACCTGTGAACACCGCCGCGGCTGTCGGTGGGGACCGTCAGGCCTTCTCAACCGTGACCAGGTCGACGTCGCACCCCACGGTCTGTTCGACCGGGATCGCTAAGATCAGCTGACCGGTCTCTCGGATTCTGGGCCGTGGCTGGATCACCAGCACATCAGACGACGAGAACCCCGTACGCCTGCTGCTTGGGCGTACGGGGTTCTCGTGCGGTGGAGCTATGGGGAATCGAACCCCAGACCTACTCGATGCGAACGTGTCGCGCTACCGCCTGCAGGCGAGAGTGCGGACCCTACGCGTGGCTCTCACCTGGCCGCATAGACATCTTCGGCATTGTCGAGTATCGACTTCGCCACGAACGGATTCTTCACCGCGTTGGCCATCACCAGGTCGACGTCGCGCCCCACGATCTGTGCGAGCGCCGCCTCAAGGTCGAAGTAGTCATGGAAGACGTTGTCACGATCCCCCCTGAACTCCACGAGAAAGTCGACGTCGCTGCTGGGATCGAAACTCTCGGTGAGTACCGAACCAAAGACTCGTAACCTGGCAACGCCGAAACGCGCACACACCGCACCGATCGCATCGACGTCGAGCGGGATCGCGGTGATCATGTTCACCAGTCTCTCAGATTGTTGGCCATGGCTCGACGACCAGCGCGTCAGAACGAGAGGCCCCGTACACCTACTCGGGTGTACGGGGCCTCTCGTGCGGTGGAGCTATGGGGAATCGAACCCCAGACCTACTCGATGCGAACGAGTCGCGCTACCAACTGCGCCATAGCCCCGGGAGGCCTTGCGACCAACCGCGAGCCACTTTATCAGCCCGGGGCCGCCGACTCCCAAACGGCTAGGCTGGTCGGGTGCCTCAGATGTCTGATCAGCAGTTGGCCGGTGTTCTCGACAATGTCGTGGGGGTGATCAACCCGGTGCTCGATGCCCTCGCCGAGCGCGATCCGCTCGGTTTGAAGGGCCACACCTTCCACGATGACGACCATTCCGACTCGCGCCTGCAGCAGGCTCAGCACGCTGCGTCGAAGCTGCTCGACGTCGCGGAGTGGCCCGGCACGAAGGGCTGGTCCGAGCGGTCGATGCACAAGCGCGCGAGCTGGTGGGTGACCCGGATCGGCACCCTGAACACCGGCGCCGTGGCGTTCCCGGGCGTCTTCGGGGTGTGGGCGAAGCGTCTGCCGATCACGCCCTATCTCGGGTTCGCCAATCAGGCCATGGTGCTGGTCGCGATCGCCCGGGAGTACGACGTCACCGATCGCAAGCGACAGGTGCAGTTGCTGGCGTCGGTGCTGTGCAAACGGGACCTCACGAACCCCGATGTCACCGCCGAGTCCGGCAAATCCCTACCGTCCGAACCCAAGGAGCGGGAGAAGTCGCTGTTCGCCGCGATCTGGGATGCGGCGAAGTTGCTTCGCGCCGTCGACGACGAGTTCGAGAAGCGTCCGCAACCGATGGCCTTTTTCCGCATGCTGGCCTACATCCCCGTGATCGGGGCCCCGGCGACGTACCTCGGCGAACGTTTCGCACTGTCGCGGGCCGCGAAAGCCGGTCAGGCGTGGCTCGATGCGCATGGCAAGCCGGCACTCACCAAGTAGGCCCCCAACGCGTCAGCAGTGGGTGTCGCCGGGCGACACCCACTGCTGAACGGATCTGCTGCCGAAGTGCTCTCGACGAGTCAGCCGACGCGGCGGTACTGCAGGTCCTCGCGGTCCATCCGTCGACGCTGGAACGGCGGGATGTGATCGAACACGGGATCTTCGTCGTCGATCTCGAGAACCGTTGCGCCACCTGGTCGCCGAAGTCGCGGAGGGGCGGGGCGGCGGCGAACTCCGGAACCGCGGCGGCGCGTCGACGACGCTCCTCCTCGGCGCGCGCCGACCGCTTGGCACGGGCGAGTCGCTGTGCCCGGATCTGCTGCTCCGTCTTCACCGCGCGCCGCAGGTACGCGAGGTAGCCGACCAGTAGCAGGCCGAGGACGCCGGTGGCCACCCAGCCGGGCGTCCCGACGACGACGCCGGCCACGACCGACAACAGCACCAGCACGAACAGACCCACCGTGACCCGTTGGCGTTCGCGGTATTTGAGCTCGCGTTCCTTCTCCGACGAGTAGACACTGCGCCCCGTCCGCCGGCTGCTCGCCGTCCGCGCCGCCGGGCGGCTGTCGGCCACCTCGTCGAGGTCGGTGTCGGCGGCGTCGTCGGCGGCATCCTCCTCGGACTCCGCGACTGGAGCCGACGACGATTCGGTGTGACGCGACCCGCGGGCGTAGTCGTCGTACTCGTCCTCGTCGAGTTGGTCTGTCGCGTCCTCGTATTCGGAGTCGTCCCCGTATTCGGCGTCGTCGTCGTATTCGGCGTCTTCGAACTCGGCGTCCTCGAGCTCGCCGTTCTCGACTTCTCCGTCGACGTCGGCGAAGTCGTCCTCGTACTCGTTGTCGAGCTCGTCGGTGTCATCGACCTCGGCGGCGGTGGTGCTGTCCGTTTCTGCGTCGGCGGTCGCCTCGTCGTCGGACTCCGCATCGAGGTCCCGGTCGGTGTCCGCGTCGGCGTCGGCGGAGATGTCACCGTTCACCGAGTCGTCGTCTGAAGCCGCGTCCACCGTCTCGAAGTCGGTGTCCTCCAAGGATTCGACCGTCGGCTTCTCGACCTTCGCGCTGCCGGCACGTCGGGTCGAAGGCTTGGCCTTCTCGGCGTCGACATCGTTCTCGGCGTCGGCGTCGGCCTCGAGCGTCGCGGTGGCGCTGCGGCGCGAGGACTTCCAGGACGGATCGTGCGGGTGACGCGCCGACGACCGGCGGCGGTTCTTCGTCGCGGTCGTGGCACGCGATCCTCCGCGATGCAGCAGTCGCGTCTTCCGTGCCGCATCGGTGGACTTCAGGATCTGCGGGCGTCCCTTGATGACCATCGGGACCAGCACGAAGAGCCAGACCGCGACGAGACAGACCCACAGTACGGAGTTGGGCATGCGACTCTCCCTTCATTCACTCTGGTCACACGAGGCCACTCCACAATCTAGGGCTGCGAGCAGTCACGCCCGGGTAGACGCGCCGTGGGACAACCGAATCGGCGTGGTTTCACACGCGCCTCTCAGCAACACCGGCAGCAGAAGCGGGTCAGGCCGTGCGGAAGCGCGCGTCGACCGCGACGCCGATCTCGATGTCGTCGGTCCGCAGTTCCAGTGACGGCGGGGGCGGGCCGGCCGCGACCGCCATCGGCATGGCCCGGCGAGATGCCTGCGGCACCCGCGGCGCCATGTCCGGATCGGACAGGAGGACGGGAGTCACCGGCCCCCGGCCCACCGCGTCGGAGTAGGCCTGTGCCTTGACGATCGCGTCGTCGACCGCGGCACGACGCAGCTCCCGTTCGCGGTCCCGCCGGGTCTCCGCGCGGAGGTCCCAGTCGACGTCACCGATCTCGACGGCGTCGACCGACGCCCAGACGTCGATGAACTCCGACAGCCGCTCGAAGTCGACGAACTCCGCTTCGACGCGAATACGCGTGTTGTAGACCGGGTCTCGTAGATCGCCGGTCTCCGAGTACGGGCGGTACGAGTACACCCGGACCGAATCGGCGGACCAGCGGGCCACCGCGCCGGCCGTCTCGTGATCGGTCAGCGCGCGCGTCAGGTCTGCGTGGACCTCGACCGCCCGCGTGTAGACGGCCGACTTGTCCGCACCCTCCACTCGCACGGCGAGGTGGATGATCCCGCGTTCGGGCCGGTAGCGCCCGCGGGCGGAGCCACGGACGACGATCTCGAGATGGTCGGTGTGCTCGGTCATGCGAAGAGCCTATGCGTCGGCGAGCCGGCGCGGACTATCGTACAAATCGGACATCGTTCAAGTGCCGTGAAGGGACGATCGTGGTGCGGATGAGAAGACTGATTGCGTTGTTCGCGACAGCGATGTCGGCGTGCGCGGTCGCCGGGTGCGGGTGGATCGCCGAGGTCGTCTCGACGCGCGTGGACGCGGCCGACTACTTCACCGCCCCCACCGTTCGATTACTCGACGCCGCCCGGCGGGACGACCGGGCGCAGATCGAATCCCTTCTCGCACAGGGCGCTGACCTCCACGAACACGGCGGTGATCCGGACACCGACCCGCGCCGCGTGGACATAGCGCCGCTGCAGTGGGCAGTGGAGTTCGAACCACCGGGCGCGGTGGCGGCATTGCTGCAGGCGGGCGCCGACCCGCATCTCCCCGGCGCCGGCCGATACAACGCAGTTGCCTACAGCGTGTTGCTCGACCGTTTCGCTGCCTTCCGCACCCTGATCGAGTTCGACGCGGGACTGGTCGAGGCATCCGACCGGATCGGCGGCAACGTGGTCCACACCGCGGTGCGCCATCGTCGCGACGATGCGTTGCGCCTGCTGATCGACCGCGGCGCCGACCTCGACTCCGTGCAGCCCCTGGCCGGCCGGACACCGCTGTTCACCGCGGCCGACGTACTCAACATCGACCACTGCCTCGCCCTGCTACAGGCGGGAGCCGATGGTGCACATCGTGATCAGCGAGGTGCGACCTTCATGCCGTCGCTGTACACCGCCGACGACTCGATACGGACGAGTTCGTACCTCCGGACGCGCGCCGCGATCGAAACCGAAATGCGCGCACGGGATTTCCCGGTCGAAACCGGGCGGTGACGCCGCCGCGAACTCAGGGCGACCGCCGTATCGCCAGCGGAGGGTCAGTGGAACGACGCACGACCCGCCCGGACGAGCGCCTCGGCGGCACTGCCGACGACCTCCTCGGCCGTGAGCGCGAACAGCATGTGGTCACGCCAGCGTTTGTTGACGTCCATGTACCGCTGCAGCAGACCTTCTTGCCGGAATCCGATGTTGGTCAACACCTTCTGCGATGCCTCGTTGGCGGGCTGGACCGTCGCGTCGAGCCGGTGCAGGCCGACGGCCCCGAAGCAGTGGTCGACCCCGAGTGCCACCGCGGCGGTCGCGATGCCGTTGCCGGCGACGGCCGAGTCGACCCAGTAGCCGATCCACGCGGTCCGCACCGCGCCGCGTTGGATGTTGCCGACCGTCAGCTGCCCGACGTAGCGGCCGTCGAGTTCGATCACGAACGGGAGCAGCGCACCTCGTTTGGCCTCCGACTTCAGCACCGCGAACAGCGGCGGCCACGACCCGGGCTGATGGCGTTCAGCCCAGCTTCCGACACCCGTCGGTTCCCAGGGCAACAGGGCGTTCTGGTTGCGGATCCGCAACTCGCTCCACGTCCTGGCATCCCGCACCTTCACGGGCCGCAGGGTGACCGTGCCGGTCCGGGTGCGCAGCGGCCCGAGGGTGGCCGGCCATCCCGGACTTCCCTGACTGCCGCTCAACCACCTGAACACGAGAAGAAGTTTATGCGCTGTCACACCCGAGTCGGCATGAGACCTGTATCTCGAACGAGGGTGGCTTCGACTCGGCTCCTCGCTACGCTCGGTGCCGGCTCAACCAGCGGGGGTGCGGCCTCGCTCCGCTCGGTGCCGGCTCAACCAGCGGAGGTGGGCGCCTCGACCTCGACGCGCTCGTTCGTTGCTTGCTCAGCAGGGGTCACCCGCGCTGTGCGAGGAACGCCACTTCGACCTCGTCGCCCGTGCCCATCTCCTCGACATCGGGGTCGACCATGATCAGGCAGTTCGCCTCGGCGAGTTCGGCGAGCAGGTGCGACGACCCGGTCGGTGAGGCGCCGAGCACCTGCACCAGGTAGTCCCCCGACCGTTCGTCCCGCATCAGCTGCCCACGCAGGTAACCCTTGCGGCCGCGCACCGACGCGATCGGTCCGATGGTGCGCGCCTTGATGATCCGCCGCATCGGTTGCCTTTTGCCCAGCGCGATCCGGATGAGCGGCCGGACCATCACCTCGAAGGTCACCAGAGCGCTCACCGGGTTGGCGGGGAGCAGGAACGTCGGCACCTCGTCGCGTCCGAGGCGCCCGAAGCCCTGGACCGACCCGGGGTGCATCGCCACGCGCACGATCTCCAGGTCGCCGAGGTCGGCGAGGGCGTCGGCAACAGCGGTCGACGCACTTCCCCCACCGCACCGCAGATGACCACGATCTCGGAGCGGATGAGCTGCGCCTCGACGACCTCCCGCATCCGCGACGCCTCGCGCTCGGCGATGCCGACGCGGTTCACGTCGGCGCCGGCGTCGCGGGCGGCAGCGGCCAGCGCGTAGCTGTTGACGTCGTAGATCTGACCGGGACCGGGTGTGCGGTCGATGTCGACGAGCTCACTGCCCACCGAGATGACCGACAGGCGCGGGCGCGGGTGCACCATCACGCGTGCCTGACCGACCGCGGCGAGCAGCCCGACCTGGGCCGGGCCGATGATCGAGCCCGCGCGGACCGCGACATCGCCCGGCTGCACGTCGTCGCCGACCCGCCGGACGTAGTTGCCGCTCTCGACGCCGTGTCCGATCTTGACCTTCTGGTCGCCACCGTCGGTCCAGCGCAACGGGACCACGGCGTCGGCGAGCGTCGGCATCGGGGCCCCGGTCTCGACGCGCACCGCCTGACGCGGTTGCAGCCGCGTCGGTGTCCGCGAGCCCGGCCCGACCTCGCCGACCACCGGCAGGGACACGATCATCGGTTCGCCCGGTTCGAGGTCGACGAGCTCGGCGCCGTTGGCGTCGAAGTCCTCCAGGTCTTCGGGTGCGAGCACCCCGGCCAGACCGACGTCGACCGCACGCACCGCGTAGCCGTCGATGGCCGCCTGGTCGAAGCCGGGCATCGGGTGCTCGGTGACGACCTCCTCGGCGCACATCAGGCCCTGCGCCTCGGAGATCGCGACGCGCACCGGACGCGGCGCCACTGCCGCCGCGGTCACCAGCGTCAGATGATCTTCGACAGACCGCATCTCACCGCTCTCCCCGTCTCAACCGGTCAGTGCACCGGGACGTGCGGCCGACAGCGCTCGGCACGTCGTGCACTCGATACAACACAGGAGAACGTTATCGAGCGCGCCCACGACAGCGTGCGAGGCGCGCGGATGCGACCGGTGATCACCCGTGCGGAATCAGCCGTCGGCGAGACGCTTCTCGAGCCATTCGCGCAGATCGGGACCGTAGTCGTCGCGGTCGAGCGCGAAGTCGACGGCGGCCTTGAGATAGCCGCCGGGGTTGCCGAGATCGTGTCGGGTGCCGTGGTGGACGACGACGTGGACCGGCTCGCCCTCCTCGATGAGGAGCGCGATGGCGTCGGTGAGCTGCAGTTCGCCACCGGCGCCGGGTTCGATACGGCGCAGCGCGTCGAAGATCTTGCGGTCGAGGATGTAGCGACCCGCGGCGGCCAGATTCGACGGCGCATCCTGCGGTTCGGGCTTCTCGACCATGCCCTTGAGGCGCATGACGTTCGGGTTGTTGGCATCGGGAAGCGGCTCGACGTCGAAGACGCCGTAGGCGCTGATGCGATCTTCGGGGACCTCGATGGCACACAGCACCGAGCCGCCCCGGCGCTGACGGGTGCGCGCCATGACCTCCAGGACACCTCCGGGTAGCACCAGGTCGTCGGGCAGCAGAACTGCCACGGCGTCCTCGTCGTCGTCGAGGTAGCTCTCGACGCAACCGACCGCGTGCCCGAGGCCGAGCGGCTTCTCCTGCACGACCGACGCGACCTCGAGCAGGTTGGGCGCCTTGCGCACCTTGGCCAGCATCGACTCCTTGCCACGCGTGGCGAGGGTGTTCTCGAGCACGAGGTCCTCGACGAAGTGGGCGACCACGCCGTCCTTGCCCGGCGAGGTCACGATGAGCAGACGCTCGGCGCCGGCCGCCTTGGCCTCTTCGGCGACCAGCTCGATGCCGGGGGTGTCGACCACCGGCAGCAACTCCTTGGGCACCGTCTTGGTCGCCGGCAGGAACCTCGTTCCCAACCCGGCTGCCGGGACGACCGCGGTACGCGGGATCGGCGGAGTGTTGGGTACACCTTCGTACTCACTGAAACCAGCTTTATCCGTCGCACTCATGAATCCACCCTAGGACAGGTGCCGGTTCTCGGCCGGACAGACGGCGGTGACCGGGACCTCACCACGCTCGTTCCGACGGTCGGATACAGTGCGGGCGTCCCGGCTGTCCCGGCCGGGGTGCACATGCCACCGGTCTCGAGACGACGCGAAGGACGGTCGGGTCTTGACAACGCTGAAACAGCAACTGCGACAAGAGATCGAGGATCGACGATCGCGTCGGTCCGCCGACGAGCGGGACCGGTCTGCCGCGGCCCTCGCCGAATGGATGTACTCATGCCCGTTCCGGCTCGAATACGACGTCACGGTCGCCGCGCATGTCCCCGTCGGCACCGAACCCGGCTCGAATTCGATGCTCGACGCGCTTGTCGACCGAGGCGTGTCGGTTCTGGTCCCGGTGGTCCCCGACGGCGATCCCGCACCGATGGACTGGGCGCCGTACACGGGGCGGGACTCGCTGGCTCCCGGACGCTGGGGACTTCTCGAACCGACCACCGACCGCGTCGGGGTGACCGCGATCCGCGCGGCGTCGGTGATCCTGGTCCCGGCGCTCGCTATCGACAAGAGCGGTGTGCGGCTCGGACGCGGCGCCGGATACTACGACCGGACCTTGCACGGTTTGTCGGCCGACCTCGTCGGCGTGGTCTATGACGACGAGGTCGTCGACTCACTGCCGTCCGGTGACCACGATGTCCCGGTCGGTTGGACTCTCACTCCCGGAGACGGGTTCCGCCGACTCGGCTGACCCGGGGTACAGCGAAACCCGGGCGGTGTCGGGGGACACCGGCCCGGGTTCGGCCTATGACGTCGTCGTGGCGGGACGCCGGTCAGGCGGGAGTCGCGGCCTTGGCCTCGCTCTTGGTCGACGACGACGAGCTCGCGGAGTCCGACTTGGAGCTGCTCGACGAGCTGTCCGACGACGAGGAGCTCGACGACGACGAGCTGTCCGACGAGAGCGTCGAGGTGTCCGAGGACGAGCCGGGACGCGAGTCCGTGCGGTAGAAACCGCTGCCCTTGAACACGATGCCGACCGAGTTGAACAGCTTGCGCAGGCGGCCTGCGCACTGCGGGCACTCGGTCAGCGAGTCGTCGGAGAAGGACTGGACGATGTCGAACTTGTTGTCGCACTCCGTGCAGGCATACGAGTAGGTGGGCACCGCGAAACCTCCGAATGTCAGTAAACGATGACCAGTGTAACCGACTTTGGCACTCCCTCATTCCGAGTGCTAAGCGCGAGTTCCGACCGGCGGATTTCGCACCTTGTCGCGCACCGCCGCGTGCCGTCGTGCAAAGTGTTCCCCTAGCTGAAGCAACCAGTTCACCGCTCGATCACCGGGTCGGACCGCCACGAGCGGCCGATCCCACCATCGCTGGAGCCGCCATGACCGACTTCCTCAACGACCTGAACAGCATCATCTGGAGCAATCCGTTGGTGTACCTATGCCTCGGAGTGGGGGTGTACTTCTCCATCCGCTCGCGGTTCCTGCAGATCCGGCACATACCGGAGATGATCCGGGTGATGCGCCACGGTCAGAGTTCGCCCGATGGCGTCTCGTCCTTCCAGGCGTTGATGATCTCGCTGGCCGGTCGCGTCGGCACCGGGAACATCGCCGGTGTGGCGACGGCGATCGCGTTCGGCGGTCCGGGTGCACTGTTCTGGATGTGGGCGATGGCGTTCCTCGGGGCCTCGACCTCGTTCGTCGAGTGCACGCTCGGCCAGATCTACAAGACCCGCGATCCGCTGACGAACGAGTATCGCGGCGGCCCGGCCTACTACTTCAGCAAGGCGCTGGCCCACACCAAGGCGGCCCCGTTCTTCAAGGTCTACGGGCTCATCTTCGCCGCCGTGACCGTCCTCGCCTGCGGGCTGCTGCTCCCGAGCGTGCAGTCCAACTCCATGGCCCTGGCGATGAACCAGGCGTGGGGTATCGCGGACTGGGCCGTCGCGATCGGCGTCGTCATCGTGCTCGCCTTCGTCATCATCGGCGGGGTCAAGCGCATCGCTACCTTCGCCACCGTTGTCGTGCCGTTCATGGCGGTCCTCTACATCCTCTTCGCGCTGGTGGTGGTGTTCCTCAACGCGTCCGAGATTCCCGAAGTCCTCCGGATGATCTTCGCCAGCGCCTTCGGGATCGACTCCGTCTTCGGTTCGGTGGTCGGCGCTGCGGTCATGTGGGGCGTCAAGCGCGGCATCTACTCCAATGAAGCCGGCCAGGGCACCGGACCGCACGCAGCCGCGGCCGCCGAGGTCTCGCATCCGGCGAAGCAGGGCTTCGTGCAGGCCTTCGCCGTCTACATCGACACCCTCTTCGTGTGCTCGGCCACCGGCTTCCTCATCATCTCGACCGGTGCGTACCGGGTGTTCGAGGGCGAGAGTGCCGACGGCGCGGTGATCGCCGACGGCGGACTGCTGCCGACGGCCACCGACGTCGGACCCACCTTCGTCCAGATCGGCTTCGACAGCATGTGGAGCGGCGCCGGTTCGACCTTCG
Organism: Gordonia hongkongensis; assembly: GCF_023078355.1. Taxonomy (NCBI): domain Bacteria; kingdom Bacillati; phylum Actinomycetota; class Actinomycetes; order Mycobacteriales; family Gordoniaceae; genus Gordonia; species Gordonia hongkongensis. The sequence goes on along the minus strand of NZ_CP095552.1, from coordinate 1,557,118 downwards.
TCGCGGTGTCTCTGATGTTCTTCTGCCTGACCACGATCATCGCCTACTACTACATGGCCGAGACCAACCTGCGGTTCCTGATGGGGAAGGCGGCGACCATCTACATCGGTCCGCTGCGCAGCACGCTGGGCTCGAACCTCACGATGCTCCTGCAGGCACTGATCCTCGTATCGGTGGCCATCGGATGCGTCTCGACCGCCAGCGAGGCGTGGACCCTCGGCGACATCGGAGTCGGGCTGATGGCGTGGCTGAACATCGTCGGCATCATCATCCTGCAGCAACCCGCGTTCAAAGCGCTGCGCGACTACGAGAAGCAGAAGAAGGAAGGCAAGGATCCGATCTTCGACCCGATCGCTCTCGGAATCGTCGGGGCGACGTTCTGGGAGTCCTACGGCCGGGCCGACGACCGCCCCGAAGAAGTCACCCTGTCCAAGAAGTGAGCCGACCGCCCGCGGTTCCCGTCACCGGGAACCGCGGGCGGCGGCGGCGGGGCGTGTCTACCCCCCGATGACGTCCTTGTCGATGTCGGGGATGTTGTCGCGGTTCATGTCCGGATCGCGGGCCTGTCGAGCGTCCCACCGCAGCAGGAACGCGGCGAGCACTGCCGAGACGACAGATCCGACGAGGATGGCCGCCTTGGCCGCGGCGGCATGGTCGTCGGAGCCGGCCTCGAAGCTCAGTTCCGCGATGAGCAGCGCCACGGTGAAACCGACTCCGGTGAGGAATCCGACGGGCAGCAGATCGCGGATGCCGATCGCGTCTGGTAGGCGCAACGGCGTGAACCGGGTCATCAGCCACGTCGAACCCATCACACCCACGACCTTGCCGACGACGAGACCGACGACGATTCCGATCGACACCGGTTGGACGATCGAACCATCACCACCCACGACGGTGACGCCCGCGGCCGCGAAGGCGAACACCGGCAGGGCGAGCGCCGAGGAGTACGGGCGGACCGCGTCGTCGAGTCGCTCGGTGCGCGGCTCCTCCTCACCACGGATCGCAACGGCCGGCACCACGAACCCGAGGAGTACGCCCGCAACGGTCGCGTGCACCCCGGACGCGTGCATCAGACCCCACGCGACGACGGCGACCGGGATGAGGACCGGCCACCACCGCCACGCCTGCCGCACCAGCACGGCGAAGAGCGCCACCGCGGCAAGGGCGGCCACCAGCATGACGAAGTCGATCTTCTCGGTGTAGAACGTCGCGATGACGATGATCCCGAGCAGGTCGTCGACCACTGCGAGCGTCAGCAGGAACGTCCGCAGGGCGAGCGGGAGACCGCGGCCGAAGATCGCGAGAACTGCGAGAGCGAAGGCGATGTCGGTGGCGGTGGGGATCGCCCAGCCGTGCAGCCCGTCCGGGTCGCCGATCGCCACCACGACGACGTAACAGAGCGCGGGCGTGACCATGCCACCCACCGCGGCCGCAATGGGAACACCGGCGAGTTTGAGATCCCGGAGGCTTCCGGCCACGAACTCGTGTTTCAGTTCGACTCCGACGACGAAGAAGAAGATCGCCAACAGCCCGTCGGACGCCCAGTGCGCCAGCGACAGATGTAGGTGCAGCGCCTCAGGCCCCACCTCGACATGGAGCAGAGAATCGTAGGCCTCCCGCCACGGCGAGTTCGCCCAGAACACTGCAACAGCGGCGGCCACCAGAAGCAGCGCCCCACTGGTCGTGTCTAGCGCCGCCCAGCGCCGGATGCGATCGGCCTTGCGTGCGCTGTCTGCTGTCGGTTGCTCGTCGGCCATAGGCTCTCCTCTGCTCGATCGCACGCGGTGCGCCGGACGCCGCCCGCGCGACGAGCGGCCGACCAGACTTCCCGGCACAGAACATCGATTCTCCCCCACCGCAATGCCGCGGGCCATTCCGGGCCCACGGCCGGACCGCTGTCCACACCGGTCGACGGCCCGATTGATGTTGTCCACAGACGAGTTCCACGGGCCGATCACCCGGGCAGACGGACCTAGCCTTCGTCACATGTCTCCCCCGTCGAAGCTTCCGTCGAAAGCCTCACTCGGGCCTCGAATTCGTGACCGGGTGAGTTCGGCGCTGCGACCGGGGTGGACGCGCAGCGTCCTGATCCGACGTGTCGCCGCGACAGGACTGGTCGTCGCGGCCGTGGTGGTGGGGGTTGCCGGAACACGCGCCGACGGCGACGTCGAGGTCATGGTTGCCGCGCATGACCTGCTGCCGGGACAGGTGGTCGAGATAGACGATCTGGCGCCGCGGAGCGTCGCGGAAGCCACGGTTCCCGACGGTGTCCTCACCGAGGCGGCACCCGCACTCGGGCGAACCGTGACCGGGCGTGTCCGCGGAGGAGAAATCCTCACCGATGCCCGCCTGCTGTCGTCACGTCTACCCGCCGACCTGACCGGGGACGACGATGCCCGGCTCGTACCGATACGACTGTCGGACGAGGCCGTGACCGCGCTGCTGCGACCCGGCGACGTTGTCGACGTGTTGACCGAAGAGGCGGAAGTGCTGGCCCGCCGCGCCGTCGTCGCACTTCACGCTGCCGAATCACAGTCGGGTGGTATCGCTCCCGGCGGGACCGCGGCCACCCCGGTGCTGCTCGCGATGGACGCCGCATCCGCCCATCGGGTCGCGGCGGCGGGGCTCGATACGGCGCTCGCGGTGGTCCTGCACTGACGAACGGGCGGGTCACGGCATCACGACACAGCCGGGGAAATCAAGTCAAATGGATCGGTTCGTTCGCGATCGTGGATAGGGTAGTACGAGCTCGCCAAGCTGCATGTCGGATTTGCTCCGATCGTGCACAGAATCGCCGGACAAGAGCAGGACATCACCGAAAAGAGGCCGCACACCGTGCTCAAGGGATTCAGGGACTTCATACTCAAGGGCAATGTCGTCGAGTTGGCGACAGCGGTCATCATCGGCGCCGCGTTCACCGCGATCGTCACCGCGTTCACGGATGGCATCGTCCAGCCGATCATCAACTCGATCCCCGTCGGCTCCGACGCGGCGCAGGGACTCGGCTTCCAGATCACCGACAACCCATCGACATTCGTCGACCTCGGCAGTGTCATCACCGCGGTGATCAACTTCCTGATCATCGCCGCAGTGGTGTACTTCATCATCATCCTGCCGTACAACAAGCTGGCCGAGCTGGGCGGTTTCGGCAAGAAGGCGGAGGTCACCGAGATCGCGCTGCTGTCCGAGATCCGTGATCTGCTGGACCCCGACGGCGCCTCGAAGGCCAAGGCGGAGGCCGAGAGTGATCTGCCGGCGCATCTCTCCGATCCGTCCGGTCCGGTCGGCGACTCCTACGGTCCGCCGTCGGGCTCCTTCGCCCCGTACGAAGCACCCGCCGGAGCCGGTACGACGCAACGCATCTCGACTCCGCCGACACCACAGGGCCCGCCGTCGCAACCCACTCCCCCGCAATCGGTTCCGCCGCAGAACGTTCCGTCCCAGTCCGTCCCGCAGAATCGTCCGCCGCAGGGCCCGCCGCCCGGAAGCCCTTCGGGCCAGCCGTATCCGACGCCGCAGCCGGCACCCGGTAGCTACCCGCCGCCCGGGAACTACCCCGGCCCGGGCAACTACCCGCCTCCCGGCCCCGGAAGCGGTTATCCCGGTGAGCAATACCCAGGCGACTTCCCGGGCGAGGACCCGGACGCGCCGGGGCGTCACTCGCGCTGACACGCGGGCCCCGTCTCCCAGGAAGCTGACAGCGGGAGCCATCCGAACCCGAAGGTCGGCCCCCTACTTTGGGATTCGTCGCCGGAACGTGCGACCGCACCGGACCTGAAAGCCGGTGCGACCGAACGAGAACAGGATGAACGAATGCCGAACAAGCCCGCACCGAACCGTCAGTCGCAGACCCAGAACCGGCGTCCGGCGCGTCCGCAGCAGCGCACCCAACCGCGTGCGCAGGCCCGCCCCAGGACGTTCCCGTGGTTCTTCGGTAGCTGAGTAACCCCGCTCCCAATCCGAAAGTCTGCACAATTCCTGCCCCCTGAGGTGCGAGGAGCGCAGGCCACTGCCCTCTGCTCCCTGAGGTGCGAGGAGCGCAATCTACGCTCCCTCTGCTCCTTGAGGTGCGAGAAGCGTAGGCCACTGCCCTCTGCTCCCTGAGGTGCGAGGAGCGCAAGCTACGCCCCCTCTGCTCCCTGAGGTGCGAGGAGCGCATGCTACGCCCCCTCTGCTCCCTGAGGTGCGAGGAGCGCAAGCGACGAGCCACGAAGGGTTTGGCGACTTACCTCGTCAGCCCTTCGTGGCTCGCTTCGCTCACACCTCAGGGAGCATGGGGAGGACGCTTCGCTCGCACCTCAGGGAGCATGGGGAGGGCGCTTCGCTCACACCTCAGGGAGCATGGGGAGGGCACCTCAGGGGCAGTGCCAGTTCACGCCGGCGGATCGACGCGCTGCACCCAGACGGTCGGCCCGTCGGTCAGGGTGAACTGAGCCCGGACCTGCGCGTCCCACCGGCGCGCGTAGAGGGCCGACAGTCGTTCGTCACTCGTGCTGCACGTGACCGGCAGGCCTTCGCGACGGCCGCGCTCGATGACCGGGTCGACCAGCCCGGCGAGGGTCCCGCCTCGCCGATGATCCGGATGGACGAGCGCGAAGATCACCCGGATCGGATTCTCCGCGACCTGCGCTTCCTCCGATTTCCGCTGCAACTCGGTGAAGCGGTGGATGAAGCCGTCTATGACATGCACCTGATGCTTGGTGCGCGCCTTCATGTCCTCGTCGATCCGCCCGGCCTCGTCACCGGGGGCCGAGACCGCGATCAGCGCAATGAGGTCACCCCACTCGTCGAAGACTCCGTGTAGGCCTCGCAGGTACTCGACGAACAAGATTTCTCCGTACCAGCGGTACGCCTCGACTGGCGAGTCCCGCCCGATCAGCCATCGGTACACCGGGACCTCGCGCAGGCCGTGTTCGAGCAGATCGAGGGCGGCATCTTGATCCGATTCGACCAAATGTCGGGTCGTCGTGCCGCCCACTTGTACGCGATGCGTCATCGGTTCATATCAGCACATCGATTGCCTGTACGCGCCACCGGTCAGCAACAACCCCGGTCTTGGCATTCGGAAAGCTGAACCATACGGGGTTGCGAGAACTCTTCTAGTGATTGTCCCCTCACCATCACGACGATGACCGAGAGATGACCGAACGCCGAACTCTTGCGGTCAACCCTATTTATCGACCCCGCACGAAATGCTAGCTCTCCTGTAATCGAATAACGTACTGTCTGCGACGTGCTCGCCAATCGAAGTGCGTGCGAGCACGTATGCACCACCACCGACGAAGGAGATCTCATGGCAGAAGTGATTCAGGGCGCAATTTCCGACGCTATCGTCGAACTCGTCACCGGCTCGATCGAATCGGGTTCTGAAGACGCACCCGCCTGAACGACCCGAATACTGAGCCGCTCCGTGGTCAACTGCGGAGCGGCTTTCTTCGTCTCTGGAGCTCCTCGAATTGATCGCTGACCACTCCATTTAACAATCGTTTGAGACACATTGTTGATCAGCATTCCTGGTAAGAGCTTGCCACATGGATCAATTGCATAGACTGCGCTGGAACCGGCGTGAGCGGCTTCCGTCACCGAGCAAACCACCGCGCCAGCGTCACGACGACCCGGAGTAGCCTCACCAGATGCCCGTCACCCGCTCGATGAGCAAGGATGAGGTACGCGCGTTGCTCGCGCTCCTGTTCGACGCGCTCCGGACAACCCGTTGGGCCTGCGCCGGTTTCGTCGTCTTCCAGCTCGCGTCGGTGTTCACCACGCTCGCCCAGCCCGCTCTCAACGCCGCGATCATCGACGACGGAATCCTGCGCGGTGACGTGGCGACCATCAAGCGCGTCGGGGTGCTCATGGTCGTGGTGGCCGTGGTCAACCTGGTGGTGTCGATCGGTGCCACATTCCTGGCCTCCCATATCTCGGCGACCGCGGCGCGCGACCTCCGCACGCGCGTACACGGTCGGATCAGCGCCTTCAGCGATCCGCAGGTCCACTCCATCGGACTGTCGAGCCTGCTGACGCGCTCCACCGGAGATGTGGGCCAAATCCAGGGATTCCTCTTCATCAGCCTGACCGTCGTGGTGACCGCGCCGTTGATGCTGTTCGGCGCGCTGGTGCTGTCGCTGGCGCAGGGCTGGCGGATGGCGCCCGTGCTGGTGGTCGCCGGGGCGGTGCTGGTCGTCCTCGTCGCCGTCCTCGTCCGGCGTCTGGTGCCGTGGGCTGCGCAGTTGCAGCGTCGTCTCGACGTCGTCAACCGGGTGCTGCGCGAGCAGCTACGTGGGATCGCGATCATCCGCACCTTTCGGCGAGAGGACCGGGAACGCGCCCGGTTCGCGGTGGAGAACGACGAGCTCACCCACGTGGCCCTGCACCTCGGCCGTCTGCAGGTCCTGATGCTGCCGTTGGTCACCGTGGTCTCGAACCTCGCCGTGGTCGCGGTGACCGCACTGGGTGCGATCTTCGTCGACCGCGGGGAGATGCAGATCGGCCAGATCACCGCGACAGTCGGCTATCTCGCCCAGATCCTGCTGGCGGTGTCGCTGCTGACCATGATCGCCGGGGTCATCCCGCGTGCGGTGACCAGCGCCGGACGAATCACCGCGGTACTCGACACCGAGCCGCTCGACCCCGGCGACCCCGGTGACGGCCGGGCGCCCGCACCGCCCACGATCGTCTTCGACGCGGTGTCGGTCGCCTATCCGGGCGCCGAGTCCCCCACCGTCGACCAGGTCTCCCTGTTCTGCGCACCCGGCACGGTGACCGGCGTCCTCGGCGGAACCGGAAGCGGCAAGTCGACGCTGCTGTCCCTACCCCTGCGGTTCGCCGACCCCACGTCGGGCGTGCTCCGATGGGATGCCGCCGACGTGACCGCTCTAGCGCCCGCCTGGGTTCGCGCACGCAGTGCCTTCGTGGGTCAGGGTGCCGAGCTCATCACCGGGACGGTCGCCGACAACCTCCGGATCGCCCGACCGACCGCCACCGACGACGAGCTGTGGGACGCCCTGGACGTCGCAGCCGCGGCCGACTTCGTCTCGGCTCGCCCCGGCGCTCTCGACGCCACGGTGGCGCAGGAGGGACGCAACTTCTCCGGTGGTCAGCGCCAACGGCTCGCACTCGCGCGTGCCGTGCTCCGCCGGCCCGCGCTGTACGTCCTCGACGACCCGTTCAGCGCTCTCGACGTCGACACCGAGGCCCAGATCATCGAACGATTGCGCCGGACCGATCCGGATGCGACGGTCCTGATCGCCGCGCAGCGTGTGTCATCGGTCCAGCACGCGGACGTCATCGCGGTGCTCGACGCGGGACGGATCGTCGGCCTCGGAACCGATTCGGAGTTGCGGTCCCGCAGCGACATCTATCGGGAGATCGCCTACGCGCAGGCGGTGACCAATGCTTGACCAGAGATCGCAGGCGCCGGCGGCCGGGCCGAGAAAGACCCAGAAGCCGGCGACCCAGCCGACGGCTCGACGGCACGATGGATCGCTGCGCTGGATCGTCCGGCAACTCGACCTGAGCAGAGGACGCGGGTTTGCCATCTCCCTCTTCGCGATCCTCGCCGCGGTCGGCGGCGTCGTCGCGCCGATCCTGTTCGGTGCGGTCACCAACGTGATCGTCGACGGCACGGTCGGCGACGCGACGATGAACTGGGGACTGCTCTGGACGCTGCTGGCGATCCAGGTCGGGGTGTTCGTGGCGGCCGCGGTCTGCAGCCTCGCCCAGGGCCAGTTGCTGACCGTCGCCGTGCAGCGGTCGGTGGCCGGATTGCGCGCACGCATCGAGGACAAGATCCACCGTCTTCCGTTGCGCTACTTCGAGAACACCACACGCGGTGTGTTGGTGAGCAAGCTGACAGCCCACACCGACAACGCCGCGACGGTGATCGCACCGGTGCTGGTGACCGTTCCGACGAATGCCTTGACGCTTGTCGTCGTCACCGCCGTCCTGTTCGTCATCTCCCCGGTGCTGGCTTGTGTCGCCCTGGTCGCAGCACCCGTGTCGGCGCTGGCCGCGGTCCTGCTCGCCCGCCGGGCACGACCGCACCTCGAGTCCCGCTGGACGACCACGGCCGCCCTCACGGGGCACATCGAAGAGGAACTCAGCGCGCGCCGGATGTTGCAGGCGTACAACGCCGAACCGACCGCCGCGCGCCGCTTCGACGACCTCAACGACAAACTCTTCTCCTCGGTCCGCTCTGCCCAGTGGATCGGCGGTTCCCTGCCCTCGGTCCTCACCGCGGTCAACGCCCTGGTGTTCCTGATCCTGGCGGTCCTCGGCGGGATCATGGTGGTCGACGGGCACCTCAGTCTCGGGGCGGCTCAGGTTGTGGTGGTGTTCGCCCAGCAGCTGACGAGCGCGGTTCGCGAACTCGCCGGGTTCGTCACCAAGGTGCAGTCCGGCACCGTGTCGGCGAGCAAGGTCCGCGAGGTGCTCGAAGCACCCGAGGACGCCGGCGCCGACACCGGCCAGCCGGTGCCCGTCTCGTCCGGCCGGCACCAGCTCCCACCCGAGATCGTCTTCGACGACGTGGGCTTCGCCTACGAGGAGGACAACCCCGTTCTCGACTCGGTGAGCTTCCGGATGGCGCCCGGCACGACCACCGCCGTGGTGGGGACCACCGGGTCGGGCAAGACCACGCTGACCAATCTCCTGCAGGCGTTCTACGCACCCAGCCGGGGCTCGATCACCATCGACGGCGTCGATCTCGTCGAACTCGGACCGCACCGGGTACGGGCGAACATGGCCGTCGTCACCCAGGAACCGTGGCTGTTCACCGGGACAGTCCGCGAGAACATCGCCTTCGGCATCGAGGACGGCCATGCGGTCGATGCGGCTCTCACGGACAGCCACGTCGCGCAGATCGTCGCCGCACTACCCGAAGGCATCGACACCGTGATCGGCCAGGAATCCGAGAATCTCAGCGCCGGCGAGAAACAGCTGGTCACCGTCGCGCGCGCGATTGCCGCGTCGCCCAAGATCCTCATTCTCGACGAGGCGACCAGCGCCGCCGACCCCCGCACCGAGTTGCTCGTGCAACGTGCCCTGCACCGTCTGCGTGCGGGGACCACCACCCTGCTCATCACCCACCGCATGGCGACCGCGGCGTTGGCCGACGAGATCGTCGTCCTCGACGATAGGGTGATTGCCGAGGCAGGGACCCACCAGGAGTTGCTCGCCGCGGGCGGGATCTACGCCCGACGGTGCGGACTGCCGCCGGCGGACGCCACGGCCGGCGACGACGAGAGTGTGAGCGGCAGCAGTCCCAGCGGTCCGGACGCGAGGTCGGACCCGTGACAGAAGGCAGGAGCCAGCGCGAGTCGGACCACCGGCCCGCCGTCTCCCGATCAGGAGGAAACGTGTACAGAGGTTTGCGCAAACTCGGGATGGCAGCGGCGGTCGCCCTCAGTGTCTCCCTCGTCGCTCCGATGACCGGCGGGGCGAGCGCCGCACCACGACTCGTCGACGCCGGATCGCCCGGGCGCGTGACCGACATCGTCGTGCATTCCGACGCCATGAACCGTGATGTACCGCTGACCGTGATCAAGCCGGCCGACGAGTCCAAGCCGCGCGGGGTGCTCTACCTCCTCAACGGTGCCGGCGGCGGCGAGGATCGCGCCAACTGGCTGGAGAAGACCGACATCGTCGAGTTCACGCGCAACAAGAACCTCTACGTGGTCATCCCCAACGCCGGCCAGTACAGCTACTACACCGACTGGCAGAAGCCCGATCCGGTTCTCGGCGTGCACAAGTGGTCGACTTTCCTGGGCAAGGAACTCCCCGCGGTCGTCAATGCCACCTACAACACCTCAGGGCGCAACGCCATCGGCGGGATCTCCTCGTCGGCGACGTCGGTGCTGAATCTCGCCATCGAACATCCCGATCTCTACCAGGCCGTCGGCTCCTACAGCGGATGTCCGACGACGTCCGACCCGTTCGGTCAGGAGTACATCCGACTCGTCGTGGAGATTCGCGGGGACGGCGACGCCACCAACATGTGGGGTCCATACGGCGGCTCCGGCTGGCGCGCCCACGATCCCGTGGTCAACGCCGCCAAGCTGCGTGGCCAGAAGCTCTACATCTCCAACGCCGGCGGTCTGCCCGGGCAGTACGACAATCCTCGCTACGTGAAGGACCTGGACACCCTGGCCGACCAGATCGTCGTGGGCGGAGTCATCGAGGGCGCCACCCTGGGCTGCACCGTCCAGCTCCTGAATCGCCTCGGGCAGTTGAACATCCCGGCGACGGTGGACCTCCCGCCGGCGGGAACCCATTCATGGCTGTACTGGCAGGACCAGCTGCACCGTTCGTGGTCGTTCTACGAGCGCGCCCTCGCCTGACCGCGGCGCCACCGGAGCCGCATCGGCGAACCGTCCGTCGCGCAATTCGACTGTCCGGTCGGCGAGCTCGAGCACACGCGGATCATGGGTGATGAGAATCGTGGTCCGCAGTGACGCGACCCTGGCGAGTGGTTCGAGGATCCCGCTGACGGTCTCGTCGTCGAGGCCCGTGGTCGGTTCGTCGAGGACGAGTACCGGGCGGTTCCGAAGGACCGTGCGCGCCAGCGCGATTCGCTGCTGCTGACCACCGGACAGGTTCTCCCCACGTTCGACGACCTCGGCGTCGAGGCCGCCGTTCATCCGCGAGATGAATTCGGCGGCACCTGCGGCCCGCGCGGCAGCTGCGATGTCTGCTCTGGTCGCCGCGGTGCAGCCGAAACGGATGTTGTCCGCGATCGTGCCACGCATCAACGCCGGCCGTTGATGCAGCACCGACAGGTGCTCTCTCAGATCGCTCACGTCGAGGTGGCGAATGTCGGTGCCGTTCAGCCGGATCGACCCCGCGTCGGGGTCGTACAGACGCAGCAGCAGACGGGTCAGGGTGCTCTTGCCGGCCCCACTGGGACCCGTGACCGCCACTGTCTCGCCCGCGCGGATCTCCAGGTGGGCGTCCTCGAGAACTCGGGACCCGTGGTCCGGGTATGCGAACGACACCCCGGTCAACGACAGATTCACCGGAGCGGGCGTGACCGGACGACGCGCCGGAGTCGGGTCGATGGCCGCTGGTTCGGACGCAACCGATTCGGATGCATCCGATTCGGGCGCAATCGGTTCGGCGACACCAGCCGGTGCGTCGAGGACCTCGGCCACCCGTTCGGCGCTCGCGGTCGCGGACGTGACCTCGACGAGCAGACCGCCGAGTACCTGGATCTGCGGGTAGAGGTACCCGAGATATCCGGTCAGGGCGATGAGCGTGCCCAGTTGCGCATCACCGCCGGCGATGAGCCACGCCCCGAAGGCGATGACGCCGATCATGCAGAGCACTTCGACGACCGTGACCGCCTCGGCGAACGCGGCCCCGGCGCGCGACTCCGCCATCCGGGCCTCCCGCCATCGGCGGTTCTGCTCCAGGACCCGGGCTCGGTGGTGCGAGGTCTGGTTGTCGGCCTGCAACGCCACCATGTTGCCGATCCCCTCGGCGACCAGTGCAGCGATTCGGCCGGCAGCTTGCCGCTCGCGACGCGACGCACGTTTGACCACAGCGCCGAATCGGCGGGCCGTCACCCAGAGCAGCGGCGCGAGAACGGCGGCGACAAGGGCCAACTGCCAGTTGGTCGCGAAGGCGGCGCCACCGTAGACGAGGAGGCTCACGGTGGCTACGACGCCGGAGACCACACCCGACGACACGAGACTGTCGACCGCCTCGACGTCGGCGGTGGTGCGCGACACCAGGTCTCCGTCACCGAACCGGTCCCGCGTGTGCGGCGCGAGTCGCTGGATGTGCGCGTAGACCTCATCCCGGAGGCGCAGCAGCACCGTCTCCGTCACGCCGGCGGTGAGGATTCCGCCGGCATACGACGACACGGCGCCGACCGACGAGATGGTCACCCAGATCGTCATCGGGGTCCACAGCGCGCTCAGATCACCGGTCACGAGCACGTCGTCGACGATGTGCGGATCTCCTGACCTGAAAGTGGGCGTTTTTCAGTCAGTTTCGATGTGGGAGTTCCGGGCATGCGCCGCCCCTGGTGAGGTTGGCCATCGCGATCAAAGCACCGGGAGTGTGAAATCCGTATGACCGCTTCGTCAATGACCGCAGATGGCAGTTCGTCGCCTCGACTCGAGCGTTGCTCATCTGACACGTGACCGCGTTGTAGATTTGCACCTCACGTTTACGGATACTCGGCGCCAAGGTGCGAATCGGGGGTGTCAGATGGTCCGTGTAAGTCCAGTGCTCATCAGTGAGAGGACAATCTATGAGCATGGCGTTAGACGATAAGCAGCACGACGACGGTCAGCAGCTGCCTGAGTTGGCTGAGCCGCGTTCGACCGCGGAGGTGGCCGAGGCGCTGGAGGCCTCGGGCATGGTCGATGAGTTGTTGGCCCAGATCGATACCGGCCAGGTCCAGATCACCGGCGACGGCGGCCTGATCCCGGGTCTGATCAAACTCGCTCTCGAACGCGGCCTGAAGGCCGAGCTGACCGATCATCTCGGCTATGCCAAGGGCGATCCGGCCGGTCGGCAACTGCCCAACGCCCGCAACGGGTCGAGCCCGAAAACGGTGGACTCCGCGGCCGGGCCGGTCGAGTTGAACGTTCCTCGTGACCGTGAGGGCACTTCACCCCACGCCTGGTACCGAAGGGTTCCCGCCGGCTCGGCGGGCTCGATGACATGATCATCTCGCTGTATGCCGGCGGCATGACGTTGCGCGACATTCAGCATCATCTGGCCTCGACGATCGGCACCGATCTGTCGCATGAGACGATCTCGAAGATCTGCGACGAGGTCGTCGACGCGGTCGATGAATGGCAGAACCGGCCGCTGGAAGCCTTGTATCCCGTCATCTACCTCGACGCCCTGGTGGTGAAGGTCAAAGACGGCGGTCACGTCCGAAACAGACACGCCCACATCGCTATTGGCGTCGATATGGCCGGCGTCAAGCATGTGCTGGGCATCTGGATACAAGCCGAGGAAGGCGCGAAGTTCTGGGCCGGGGTGTGTGCGAATCTGGCCAACCGCGGCGTCAAGGACGTGCTCATCGTGTGCTGCGACGGGTTGACCGGGTTCCCCGAGGCGATCGAGGCGACCTGGCCATTGGCCACGGTGCAAACGTGTGTGGTGCATCTGATCCGCAACTCGATGCGGTTCGTGAACTACAAGGACCGCAAAGAGGTCGCGCGGGCGATCAAACCGATCTACACCGCCCCCGACGCCGAGACCGCCCGCCGCGAATGGGAAGCCTTCCGAGACTCGGAACTGGGGACCAAATACCCGAGTGCCGCAGCAGCTTTCGATCGAGCGTGGGACCGGTTCATTCCGTTCTTGGCGTTCCCGCCCGAGCTCCGCAAAGTCATCTACACCACCAACTCGATCGAGTCGCTGAACTACCAGCTCCGCAAGGTCATCAAGAACCGGGGACACTTCCCCAACGATCTCGCGGCGCGCAAACTGCTGTGGCTGGCGATCTGCGACATCGAGGACAAACGTGCCCGGCAACGCGAGAAGGAACGCGGCAAGCCCGCCGCCACGCGCAGAGCCCCCGGCAGGCTCGTCGAGGGCCAAGTCGTGACGAACTGGAAACAGGCCCTCGGGCAACTAGCCCTGGCCTACCCCGACCGCATCGAACCCCACCTCAACTAGACCCAACCAGCAACCACACGAAACCCAGGAGTCACGTTCTTACACAGACATCTTGACAAGCTCTGCGAATCTCGGGTATATCGCAGGCCTCTGCCTTCCTCAACCAGCGCCGCAACGGCGCCCAACATGAGGAGTACGCACCTGAAAGTATGTGCCTTATCTCTTCTTTCATCTGATACGCACGGGCCAGCACACTGTTGGCATCGGCGACCACGATGGACTGCAGCCGCTCTTGACTCTCGGTGAGGCTGTCAGGATTCTTCAACAACGCCCACCTCAATCGGCCGCGTTCCACCTTTGACAAGCCAGCTATCCGGCTCATCACCCGAGACCGGCATCGATCCAGCGCCTGATTGACCCACTGCAGCACATGAAATGGGTCCATACACCAGTACGCTCCCGGCGCCCGCTCGGCGAGGACCGCACCGATGTACTCGGCGCCATCAGCACTGATGTGGGTGATCTTGCGTGCTCGCACATCACCCAGTTCGTCGAAGAATCGCTCAATGGTCTCCTTCTTGGCGCCCTCACCAGCCCACACCAGTTGCCCTGTGTCATGGTTGACCACGACGACCAAGTACCGGCGGCCCTTGCGATAGGCGATCTCATCGATACCGATGCGCCGCAACCCGTTCAAGCGTTTGGTGAGTCCGACATGATCGTCGACCACACGCTCGACGATACGAGACACCGTCCGCCAGGAAACCCGCAGATAGGCACTCACCGCGGTCATCGGGGCGTGCGCACACAGCCACGCGGCGGTGTCGTCAAACGCCCTGGTCATCTTCACTTCCGGACGTGCCCACGGAACCAACTCAGTCTTCATACCATGGCGAGGACACTCCACGCGCTTGGCGGGCAACTCGAGGAAGCATCGCCAGCCACCCATGTCGAGATGTCGCCACCGTCGCGGTGCCGGCGGCTGATCGTATCCAGGGCAACGCTTCTTACACTGCGGGCACCGTGATCGTGCGTTCTTGTGCAGTTCCAATGTCACCACGATGACCTGCCCACGATCATCCTCATCGAACCTGACACCCACGACACGGGCACGCTCGATTCCCAGCAACTTCTGCAGTACTCTGACAGTGCGCAACGCCCACTCCCTTTGGTCTTGTTCTTCGCAAATCAAAACCTAAGTGAGACTGGGCGTTGCGTGCGTTAGGCTCGCGAGAAGGCACCCACTTTGACGTCAGAAGAGCCAATGTGCGCGAACAATGCAACGGTGACGACGGTGGTACCGACCTGCACCAGATGACAGATGACGGCGAGCGTGAGACGCCACCGCAGACCTTCGACCAGAGGCGCGAAACGGCGAATGGTCGCCGATACCGAGAGTGTGGCCGGTCGGGCGTCAACCGCCGGGACGCGTGGCTCCGCTTCGCCCGTACGCGACTCGTCGACCGGTCTCGAGTCGGTGGCTGTGAGCATGTCGATGGCTCCTCACCGGCGGGATGGACACCGCCGAGACCGAGACTACGACCGGAGACTGATCAAACCCGCTGCGAGACAGCCGGTTACAGGGGACTCACAGCAACACCGAACCGACCCCACAACAACGACCGCGGGGCGGGAATCCGTTCGGATTCCCGCCCCGCGGCGTGGTGGAAGAGGCGATCAGCCGAGGCTGAAGTGCTTTCCGTTGAGCACCACGACACCCTTGACGGCGTCGGTGCTGACCGTCACCTGGACGAAGGCGCGAGCGGCGGCGTAACCGGCGCAGCTCTCGACCTTGAACTGCTCCTGGCTGTATGCGACGCCGCCCTTTTGCCCCTCGAAGGTGTACGCGTTCAGCTCGTAGTCCTTGTAGGCGGTGTTGTCACCAGAGGTCTCATTGACCAGCCAGACGCGGCTGACTTCGCCGGGGCCCAGCGAGAGACTGCCCTCGGGCTCGACAGTGGTCGTGGTGTCAGCCGACTGCTCAACACCGACACTGGTACCGAGTTCGCCGCCCCCGAAATGAACCTGGCAGCCCACGTCGTAACCGACCTTGATCGAGCCACCCTCGGCCTTGCCACCAACAGTTACGCGGACCTTGCCCGACAGCCAGACCTCACGCGTAGTGGGGACGTTGCTGATCGGACGCTGGACGTTGACGTACTCGTCGAACAGCTGGACGGTGACGGGGGTGCCGTCGACCAAGGTCTTGGTGATGGTGCCGCCCGGCAGCGGGCCGGCGGTGGCGCCACCGGCGCCGAGGCTGGTGAGGCCCATCGCGACGGCACCGGCGAGACCGGCCGCCGCGACCACGCGACGCGTGATGTTCTTCTTCATGATTCCCCTTCGTGGAATGTCGATCTGCTCAGGGCAGACAGTCAGGAAAAGCTGGTTATCTGCGCCCGAATCAACCGATGCTGAAGGGCTTGCCGTACAGAGTGGACTGAATGAGAGTGCCTTCGCCGCTCAGCTTGCCGTCATCGGTGCTGTAGCCCTTGGCGCCGATGACCTTGACTGCCGAGCGAGCCGAGGCGAAACCACCGCAGTTGTTCAGGTTGAAGGAAATCTGCGACAGCTGAACCGACGCCACGCCGGAGTCGGACAGGTCCTTGTCGGTAACACTCACGATGGCAACCTGACCGGGCGCGAGACCGAGCGTCAGCCCACCGGAAAGCCCCACGGTCGTACTCGCACCCATCTCAAGCGCCCCGCCGACCGACAAATCCACGCCACCGACGTCTACCTGGCAGCCCACGATGTACTTCACGGCCAGGTTGCCGCCGACTCCGGGCGAAGCCTTCGCAGTGTAAGTACCCGACAGGACGAATCCGCGAGCCGCGGGATTGTTCGCGACTGTGGCGATCGGATACGCGTTCTCACCGGTCCGCCAGGTCTGAATCGACTCGCCGTCAATTCCGGCAGCCTTCTTGTATCCGTTCGGCAGCGGCGCACCTGCCGCTTCACCGACGCCCATGCCGGCCAGGCCCACGACCGCGGCCGAGGCGATCGCGACCGCGCCCGCGGCGCGGCGCAGCCCAAGCTTGCTGAACTTGCTCATTCGTTCCCTCTCACAGGATTCGGCTGTTACCCCGCGGAATGCACTCACACCCGCAAGTCATGACCCACGACGTTCGATGGGCTCCCACACAGTTACCACTAAGCCTGCTCTTACGCATGTCTTAGCCGTCGTTAAGAATCCATCGAATTCCTGGTCACTGCTGCGTCGTCACTCGCGACAGATCGCAGGACTCCCCCCGGTCCCCGACGCTGGGGACCGGCGTGTCGTCGAGCCGAACGTTATCGGAGCGGTCTCAAGTCGGGCAACAGGAGGACTCGAGCGTGTCACGAAGAGGCCACGCACCAGCGTGAATCTCGGATTCGCCAACGATAGAACGGCGAAAGTTAACGACAGGAAAACACGCTGATGTGACTACGTGCGTAAAGAGCGAAATCACTCGTGATGCGGCGGCCGCTGCGCCTCGTACCAATCCTTAGAGCGCCCTGTGTGATGTTCGTCACTCTCGTCTGAAGTCAGTTCAGGAAGGGTGTTTCCGAACACCGCATCGAGACGACGACGCCGCGCAGCTCGGTGCTGCGCGTCGTCATCATTGCTGCTCATCGGCAATTTCCGGGGTTCTGAAGACTCTGTTCCCGATTTCAGGGTCGCTCGGAGGTCTCGCGGAGCGACCGGCTCAGAACTCGCTGATCGACTCGATCACGTATTTGGCGAGGGGTGCGGCGGTCGCCATGCCGTCGCGCACCGCAGCCCGCGAGTTGGCCAGGTTCACCACGAGTGTCTGCCCGGAGATTCCAGCCAGCCCGCGCGAAAGTCCGCCGTCGGTGGCTCCCGCCGCCAGACCGGAGCTGCGGACGGCCTCTTCTATACCCCGCAGACGCCGATCCAGAAGGGGTTCGGTGGCCTCGGGCGTCACATCCCGGGCGCCGACGCCGACGCCGCCCACCGAGACCACGAGGTCCACTCCGCCGATCACCGCGGTGTTGAGCGCATTGCGGATCTCCACCTCGTCCCCGGAGACGACCACGGCGGCGTCGACGTGGAACCCCGCCTCGGCCAGCAGTTCGCTCACGAGCGGCCCGAGCAGGCGCTGGTCCTCACCGTGGGCCGCCTCGTCGTCGACGACGACGACCAGCGCACGGCCGATCTCTTCGCCCTGGGGGCGGTGAGCGGCCTGTTCGTGGCGCGCGACGAATTCCCGTGCCGCGGCGTCGGCCGCGACCACGTCGGCGGGCGGGGTCGACCGGACCCGGCCCGGCCCGCCCGCGAGGCGGACGTCCAATGAGTTCTCGTCGAGATCGGTCTCGGCGGAGACGGCGGTGGTACCCGGGTTGCGCGGAGCAGCGTCGGACATGACAGGCCCTTTCTTGATGGGTGGGACCGTCGAAACGGTCGTTCGTGCTGCGCTGCGCCGGCGCCCGCGGTGGGCGCCGGAACAGCCTCCTCGATGCAGTTGTGGTGGTCGGTCAGCCGGCCGCGAGCGTGCCGAGCTTCACCTGGGCGGTCTTGGTGGCACCGTTGTCCACGTAGGTCACGGTGACCGTGTCGCCCGGTGCGTGCGATCGGACCGCGGCGACGAGGGCGTCCCCGGAGGAGATGACGCGGTCGTCGACCTTCGTGATGACCGCGTCCTCGGGGATGCCCGCATTCGCAGCCGGACCGCCGGGCGTCACCGCGGTGACGACGGCCCCGGGTGCGTCGGACGCGCCGCTCGGCCGTACCGACACACCGATGTTGGCGTGGCTGGCCTTGCCGGTGGCCTCGAGTTCCCTGGCCACCCGGATGGCCTGATCGATCGGGATCGCGAACCCGAGTCCGATGCTGCCACCGGCCTGTTGTTCACCCCCACCGAGGGTGGCGATCGCGGTGTTGATCCCGATCAGCGCGCCCCGGGCGTTCACCAGGGCACCGCCGGAGTTGCCCGGGTTGATCGCCGCGTCCGTCTGGATGGCGTCGATGACCGAGGTGGTGTTGGTCCCGGGGTCACGCGAGGTCAGCACGGGACGGTTGAGCGCGCTGATGATGCCGGTGGTGACGGTGCCCGCGAGTCCCAGGGGCGAACCGATCGCGATCACGTCCTGCCCCACGGCGAGGTTGTTCGAGTTGCCGACGGTGATCGGTGTGACGTCGTCGCGGTCGACCTTGATGACCGCGATGTCGGAGATCGGGTCAGCGCCCAGGACACGGGCCTCGGCCCGCGAACCGTCGGCGAAGTTGACCGCGACCCTCGACGCCGGGCCGTTGCCGCCGGCACTGACGACGTGGTTGTTCGTCATGATGACGCCGTCCTCGCTGAGGACGACGCCCGAGCCGGAACCCATCGCCCCGCCGGACGCGACCTCGATGGAGACCACCGACGGGGTGACCCGGGCCGCGACTTCCTGCACGGAACCGGCCGGCGCGGCGACCGGCGTCGTGTTGTCGTTGCCGGGATCGCCGCCCAGCGGACCGTTGCTGGAGCTGGAACCACCGTCGGACTCGGCGAGGTTGTATCCGGCCACGCCACCCACACCGCCCGCGACCAATGCCAGGACGAGTCCAGCCACCCCCAGCGCCACGAGGCGACCGCCACTCTTCTTCTTGGCGGGTACGGCCGAGGGACCGTCCGGGCCCTGGTTCCCGAAGCCGGGCTGGGAGCCGAACGGCGGCTGGCCCGACTGTCCGTACGCGGGACCCGGACCGTAGTTGCCCTGTGGCGGGAACGGACTCGTCCCGGGCCTGCCGTACGACGATGTCGGCGCGTTGGTACCCGGGTAGCCCTGGCCGCCCGGTGCGGGGAAGGAGCCCGACGGCGGACCGAACGGACCGCCCTGTCCCGACGCCTCGTTGCCCGACGCCGCGCGGTGACCCCCGCCCGGTTGGCCCCCACCGTGCTGACCACCGCCGTGTTGACCACCGCCGTGCTGACCGCCCCCGTAGGAGCTGTCACCGTGCGAACCGCCAGTCGTCATCTTCGTCTCTTCCTCGTCGGCCCGGCCATGCGCCGGTGCTTGTTGTCAGTGGCCGGGCCGGGACCGCAACACCTCGGCATCGTCGTACCCGAACTGCGCCTTCGGTCAACCCTAGGTGATCCGAGACCAGGTCACACCGGGCGAGTTCAAGGCTGTTCGCAGTCGTCGACAACCGAGTCGTCGGCCCGGCGCCACCCGCTTCTCCTCTACTGACGAATCACCTGCGGGGATGGTTCCGCCGCAGTTGCCCGGCCCGGCAGGGTCATCCGGATCAGCGCTCCCCCGAGCGGCGACGTGTCGGCGACCACGGTGCCGCCGTGTCGTTCGACCACCTGACGCACGATCGCCAGTCCCAGACCCGATCCCGGCATCGACCGCGACTGCGTCGACCGATAGAACCGCTCGAAGACGAGACCTCGGTCCTCCTCGGGGATTCCGGGACCGGCATCGGCAACGGTGAGCTCCGCGGTCGACATCCCGACCTGGGTCAGGCCGACGCGCACCGTACGGCCCGGGGGACTCCACTTCGCCGCGTTGTCGAGCACGTTCAGCACCGCCCGCGACAGTCCATGTGCCTCGCCGAACACGAACCATGGGGCGACGTCCACCTCGAACTCGACGTCGTTGCGGCGGCGTCGAACTCGTTCGAGGGCCTGCTCCACGATTTCGGCGAGATCGACCTCCTCGTAGACCACCTCCGGCGCGTCCTCGCGGGCGAGGTCGACGAGATCGCCCACGAGCGTGGACAATTCCTCGATCTGCGCCATCACGTCGGCACGGAGATCGACCATGTCCTCCTCCGGTACCGCCCGCGCCCCGGGACGACTCGCGGCGATCAGCAACTCCAGATTGGTCCGCAACGAGGTCAACGGGGTCCGCAGCTCGTGTCCGGCGTCGGCGACCAGACGTGCCTGCCGATCCCGGGACTCGTCGAGGGCGCGCAGCATGGCGTTGAAACTGACCGTGAGCTTGGCGAGTTCGTCGTTGCCGGTCACCGGGATGGGCGTCAGGTCGTTGGTCCGCGCGACCCGCTCCACGGCGCGGTTGAGACGCGAGACCGGCCGCAACCCGGCGCGCGCCACCGTCGTCCCGGCCAGGGCGGCGAGGGCGACCCCGCCGCAACCGACGACGAAGAGCACCCAGGCCAGACGCTTGAGCACCCGGTCGGTCTGGATGAGGCTCTGTGCGAGCACGAGGGTGTTGCCGTCGTCGAGTTTGCGGGTCAGGACACGCTGATTGCGCGTGGTGCGCAGGCTCTGCTGCGTGGAACCGGGTACGGACGGCGACCGGACGATGCCGCGTTCGACGTCGTCGAACGGCACCTGACCGATGAGATACGTCTCGCCGCTGGGGGTCACCAGCGCGATGGAGATGTTGGTGGAGAACACCGTTCCGGCCACCAGTTGCTCGGGTTGCGTACGCAGGACCCCCGCGCGGGCGAGCGCGGCCATCCCGTCGGCGCGACTCTCGAGCTGCTGGTCGACATCGTTGTACATCGCGCGATACACGACGAAATACGCGGCCGCGGCCATCAGACTCACCGAGACCAGCACGACGGTCGCCGACAGGATCGTCACGCGGGTACGCAGCGACACCGCGCGCATCAGCGGCATCGGCGCCCGCATCTCCTTCTCGTCCGACCCGACACCGGTGGTGTTCCCCGTGATCGCCCGGGTGAGGCGGTCGCGGAGGAGATCCCGGGTCTTCGGGTGTCGCGACGTCGAGTTCGACGACTTGCCGATCACTAGGGCGGCGTCTCCCGCAGGACGTACCCGACCCCGCGCACGGTGTGGATCAGTCGGGGTTCGCCGTCGGCCTCGGTCTTGCGCCGGAGATAGCCGACGTACACCTCGAGCGCATTACCCGACGTCGGGAAGTCGTAGCCCCAGACCTCTTCGAGGATGCGGCTGCGCGACAACACCCGGCGCGGATTGGCCATGAGCATCTCGAGCAGGGCGAACTCGGTGCGCGTCAGACTGATCGAGCGCTCGCCGCGGGTGACATCGCGGGTGACGGGATCGAGCGACAGATCCGCGAACGTCAGGGTCTCCGAATCCGCGTCCTCGTCCGGCGAGGCACGGCGCAACAGCGCCCGCAACCGGGCGAGGAGTTCCTCGAGGGCGAACGGCTTGGGCAGGTAGTCGTCGGCTCCGGCGTCGAGCCCGGACACCCGCTCGGACACCGAGTCGCGTGCGGTCAGCACCAGGATGGGGAGGTCGTCACCGGCGGAGCGGAGTCGGCGGCACACCTCGAGGCCGTCGAGCCTGGGCATCATCACGTCGAGGATCGCCACGTCCGGCCGGTCGGCCAGGATCTTCTCGAGTGCCTCGATGCCGTCGCCCGCGGTCTCGACGCTGTAACCGTTGAAGGTGAGCGACCGTCGCAACGACTCCCGGACGGCCCGATCGTCATCGACCACGAGGATGCGCATGGCTACAGTCTTATCCACCCCGGCTGAGATCCGGCTGAGCAACGC
Source organism: Gordonia hongkongensis (assembly GCF_023078355.1). Taxonomy (NCBI): domain Bacteria; kingdom Bacillati; phylum Actinomycetota; class Actinomycetes; order Mycobacteriales; family Gordoniaceae; genus Gordonia; species Gordonia hongkongensis. The sequence goes on along the minus strand of NZ_CP095552.1, from coordinate 1,535,103 downwards.
CGAAACCCACCCGTTCAAGTGACGGAGTCGGCGTTCACCTGCGGTTCCGGCGGCCTTTCACATCGGGGACCGAGTTCTGTGAGGTCAAGTTGATGGATGCGTAACGCCGGGCTTCGGGTCGCGAAACATCGACCTCCGACGCTGGAACCCGTGACCCTGTCTGCCCCGACTCGATCTGTCGTGTCCCGATCGGTGATGTCGCTGTGCGCCTATTGCGGTGTCGGTTGCGGCATGGAGATGAAGCTCGACGACGATTCCGACCGCGTCACCAAGACGATCGGCCGGCCCGATCATCCGACGAACTTCGGGCGACTGTGCACCAAGGGGTCCACCACCGCGGACATGCTCGCCGCCGGCGGGCGCCTGTCCACCGCGCTGGTCCGAGACGACCGGGGCGGCCAGCTCCGGCCCGACGCACTCGACGCCGTCGTCACCGACACCGCGCGACACCTGCGCGACATCGTCGACGAGCACGGGCCCGACGCGGTGGCCCTGTATGTGTCGGGCCAGATGTCGCTGGAGGCGCAGTACCTGGCGAACAAACTGGCCAAGGGATTCCTGCGCACCAACCAGATCGAGTCGAACTCGCGACTGTGCATGGCGAGCGCCGGGACCGGATACAAACTGTCGCTCGGCTCCGACGGGCCGCCCGGGTCGTATCAGGACTTCGACCACGCCGACGTCTTCCTGGTCATCGGCGCCAACATGGCCGACTGTCACCCGATCCTGTTCCTGCGCATGATGGACCGGGTCAAGGCCGGGGCGAAGCTGATCGTCGTCGATCCTCGACGCACGGCGACGGCCGACAAGGCGGACCTGTTCCTGCAGATCCGATCCGGGACCGACCTCGCCTTCCTCAACGGCCTGCTGCACCTGCTCATCGAGAACGGCCACACCGACACCGAGTTCATCGAGTCGTTCACCGACGGCTTCGACCAGATCCCCGACTTCGCCGCCCAGTACCCGCCGGATGTCGTCGAATCGATCACCGGGATCGCGGCGTCGGACCTGCGGGCCGCGGCCGAACTCATCGGCAACGCAGCCAACTGGATGAGTTGCTGGACGATGGGCCTCAACCAGTCCACCCACGGGACCTGGAACACCAACGCGCTCGTCAACCTCCACCTCGCCACCGGCGCGATCTGCCGGCTCGGCAGCGGACCGTTCTCACTGACCGGACAGCCGAACGCCATGGGCGGACGCGAGATGGGTTACATGGGCCCGGGACTGCCCGGCCAGCGCGCTGTCGTGTCCGCGGCGGACCGTGAGTACGTGGAGGGCGTCTGGGGTGTTCCGGCCGGGACCCTGCGCACCGACGTGGGCGGCGGCACCATCGACATGTTCCGTCGGATGGCCGATGGCGAGATCAAGGCATGCTGGATCATCTGCACCAATCCCGTTGCCTCGGTGGCGAATCGCAAGACCGTCATCGAGGGACTCGAACGCGCCGAGCTCGTGATCACCCAGGACACCTTCGTCGACACCGAGACCAACCAGTACGCCGACGTGGTGCTGCCCGCGACGCTGTGGTCGGAGTCGACCGGTGTGATGGTCAACTCCGAACGCAACCTCACCCTGTTCGAACCCGCGCTCGATGCCCCCGGACAGGCGATCCCGGACTGGCAGCTCATCGCGCGCATCGCCGCCGAGATGGGGTACGCCGACGCCTTCGACTATGCGAGCGCCGAGGAGGTGTTCGAGGAGATCAAACGGTTCGCGAACCCGAACACCGGCTACGACTTGCGCGGGGTGACCTACGACCGGCTCCGCCGCACGCCGATGCAATGGCCGTGCCCGCCGGCCGAAGACGGCGAGCCCGATCCGGTGGACACCGGTGCCCGCAACCCGATCCGGTATCTCAACGACGGTCGCAGTCAGACGCTCCACCGCCTCGACGACGGGTCGACGCCGCGCCTCGCGTTCGCCACCCCCAGCCGCCGCGCCCAGTTCTTCGCCCGTCCCCACCTCGACCCGGCCGAGATGCCCGACGACGACTACCCCTTCCTGCTGAACACGGGCCGATTGCCCCATCAGTGGCACACCATGACCAAGACCGGCCGGGTGGCCAAGCTCAACAAACTCAACCCGGAGCCCTTCGTCGAGATACATCCCGACGATGCCGACCGGTTGGGCATCACCGCCGCGGACAAGGTCGAGGTGGCGTCCCGTCGCGGCCGGGCGGTGTTGCCGGCGCGGATCTCCGACCGCGTGCGACCCGGCAACTGCTTCGTACCGTTTCACTGGAACGACGTCTTCGGCGAACACCTGGCGATCAATGCCGTCACCTCCGACGCGGTGGATCCGTTGTCGCAGCAGCCGGAGCTGAAAGTGTGTGCGGTGACCCTGATCCGGGTGCCCGGTTCGCGCGGTGACGTCGACGATGCGCCGGTCGTCGCCGCGGGTTCACCTAAACTTGCTGAGGCACTGGGGGTCTCGGGTGTCAAGGCGCCTGCGATGACCCCCGCCGAGCGCCTCTACCTGGCCGGTCTAGTGGCCGGCGTGGGCGACTCACCCGCGGGCAGTCCAGTGCTCCCGGCCGATGCGCCGCTGGGTGCCGAGCTCCGCGTCTGGGTGTCAGGTGTTCTCGCCGGCCTGTACTCCCGCGCGGCCGCCGCACCCGATCCCGCTGTCCCCCGGTCGGACTCATCGTCGTCGGAACCGGACACCGACACGGTGACGGTGCTCTGGGCCTCGCAGATGGGCAACGCCGAGGAGCTCGCCGCAGAAGCAGCCGAGCGCGTCAAGGCCAGTGGCCTCCGGGTCGACGCCCGGTCGATGGACGATGTCGAGGTCGGCGAACTGAAGGGCACGGCCCTGTTCGTCACCTCGACCACCGGGGACGGCGATCCGCCGGACAACGGTACGTCGTTCTGGGACGCGCTGAACTCCGAGGACGCACCCGACCTGTCCGGCGTCGACTACGCGGTGCTGGCGCTCGGCGACTCCAACTACGACGACTTCTGCGGCCACGGACGCAAACTCGACACCCGCATCGGTGAACTGGGTGGTCGCCGCCTGCTTGATCGCGTCGACTGCGAACCCGACTTCGAGGAGACGGCGGGCGGCTGGCTGACCGAGGTCATCCGGGCGATCAGCATGTCGAACCGGGCACCCACCTCGGGGGTGACCGGCGACCGGGTGACCGTGGTCAGTGAACCGGCCGACTCCGCGGCGGCACCCTCGGTACGTTCCGCGCCGGCCTATTCGCGGAAGAAGCCGCTGCTCACCTCGCTCGTGCGGAACGTCAAGCTACAACTCCGAGGGGTCCGGTAAGGACGTGCGCAACTTCGGGTTCCACCTGCCCGCCGGCACGATGTCGTACCAGGCCGGGGACGCGCTGGGGGTCTGGCCGCGCAACGACCCGACGCTCGTCGAGGAGTTCCTCGACCGCACCGGCCTCGACGCCGACGCGTCGGTGACCGTGGGCGGCGATGAGGTCGCGTTGCACATCGCCCTGCGCGACCGCATCGAATTCGCTCGTGTGACATCGGATCTCATTCGTTTCGTCGCCGACCGTACCGGTTCCGCCGATCTCAGGACGCTCATCGCACCGGGGAACAAACAGCAGTTCAACGACTGGGCATGGGGGCGACAGTCGGTCGACGTGCTGGCCGATCATCCCGTCACCGCCGACGCCTCGGAGTGGATGCAGGTCCTCAAACCGATGGTCCCCCGGTCGTATTCGATCTCATCGAGTCCCCTGGAGAGTCCTGACGAGATCCAACTGACGGTGTCGGCCGTGCGCTACAACCTGTTCGGCACGCCGCGCGGTGGTGTCTGCTCGACCTTCCTGGCCGACCGCGCCGACGACGAGATCGGCGTGTTCGTCACCTCCACGAGCCACTTCCGGCCGCCGGCCGATCCCGACACCCCGATGATCATGATCGGCCCCGGCACCGGCATCGCCCCGTTCCGCGGTTTCCTTCGCGAACGCGAGGCCCTGGGGCACACCGGGAAGAACTGGCTGTTCTTCGGCGAGCAGTACTCGGCGACCGATTTCTACTATCGCGACGAGTTGACGACCATGCTCGGCGACGGACTGCTCACCCGCCTCGACGTCGCGTTCTCGCGCGATCAGGATCGCAAGATCTACGTCCAGGACCGGATGCGCGAACACGGCGAGGAGCTCTACCAGTGGCTGCACGACGGCGCTCACGTCTACGTCTGCGGCGATGCGACACGGATGGCCAAGGACGTCGACGCGACACTGAAAGGCATTGTCGCGCAGCATGGTCGCCGATCCCCCGCGAGCGCGGAGTCGTACGTCAAGGCACTCGCCGCCGACAAACGCTATGTGCGGGACGTGTACTGAAGGGCGAGCCCCTTACGGCGCCTGGCCGCAGATCTGAGCTGCGGCGCTACCCTATGGCACCCTGAGGTTCGACGCTTCCCTATGCTCCCTGAGGTGCGACGCTTCCTTATGCTCCCTGAGGTGCGACGCTTCCCTATGCTCCCTGAGGTGCGACGCTTCCCTATGCTCCCTGAGGTGCGACGCTTCCCTATGCTCCCTGAGGTGCGACGCTTCCCTATGCTCCCTGAGGTGCGACGCTTCCCTATGCTCCCTGAGGTGCGAGGAGCGCAAGCGACGAGCCACGAAGGGCAACGCAAGTCGGAGTACCCAGGCGACGCGAGCTGCCGCGAACTCTCCACAGGCAGGGGTACATACGTTCCACGGGCTGCCAGAATCCTCGACGATACTGCGATGGCATGGGTGTATATCCTCGAGTGCGCGGACGGGAAGTACTACGTCGGAAGCACGCGCGACCTCGACAATCGGTTACGCCAACACAGCTCGGCGCAGGTTGGTTTCACTGCTCACCGCCAGCCGGTGAGGCTGGCGTGGTCGGTTGAACTGTCACTGGACGACGCCTACGCGATCGAGCGACGAATTCACGGCTGGTCTCGTGCGAAGAAGAAGGCACTGATCGACGGCGATATCGATCTACTTCGCGCCCGGGCAGGGCGCAGGGGCGGTCGCCCACGCTGACATTGACACGAGGCTTGTGAACAGTTGTGCAGGAGAGAGCTTCCAGTGCCGTCACCAGCCCCCCGTGGCTCGTAGCTATCGCTCCTCACAGATCAGGGTCTCCGGCCTGACGGCCGTCGTGGGCCACGAAAGACCACTCCTGGGCGACTGAACTCATGTTCCCTGAGGTGCGAGCGAAGCGAGCCACGAAGGGCACCGCAACGCGTCTCACCAGGCCCTTCGTGGCTCGTCGCTATCGCTCCTCACACCTCAGGGAGCATTCGTTTGTCACCAACGCCCGCAGGAGCACCCAACCAGACGACGATGTCCCCGTCCCGATCCTCGACGCGGTAGACGCCGATGGAGTCGATACCGTCCGAGGTGCATCGGCCATCGGCCAGTTCGAAGGCGTACTGGTGCAACGGACAGACGACCTTGCCCAGATCGAACTGACCGTCGGCGAGCGGTCCCCCGCGGTGCGGGCAGACGGCGTCGGTGGCGCGCAGGGTCCCGTCGGTCAGGCGGAACACCGCGATCTGCCTGTCTTGCAACGCATATGCTCGGCTCTCGCCGATCTGCAGGTCGTCCATTTGTCCCACGACGACGCCGGCGTCCGCCGACACGCTGGTCATCGGACCGGCACCCGGGGCAGCGGCAGCAGCGGAAGCGCCGAGGTGAACTGCGCGGGCGATTTGGGTTCGGCGCGGTCCAGCCAGGGATCGACGTAGGCCTCGACCGCGGCGTCGATCCCCTCCTGCAACCCGGCGACCAGTCCGTCACGGTCGTCGACGATGATCGCGCGGAGTTCCTCGATGCCGATGCGCGGTACGAATGCGTACGTCCGCTCGAGCCACTTGCCCTGCTCCCGGTAGTACTGGATGAAGATGCCGCACAACCGGATCACCTCGTCGGCCGAATCCACGGTGGCCAGTAGGTCGCCCTTGCGGATGTGCGCGCCGGCGGCGCCACCGACGTAGATCTCCCACTTGCCGTCACCGATCGCGACCACGCCGAAGTCCTTGCACAGCGCCTCGGCGCAGTTGCGCGGACACCCGGTCACCGCGAGCTTGAGCTTCGCCGGCGACTCCAGACCCTGGTAGCGCGTCTCGATGTCGATGCCGAGCTGCGTCGAGTCGCCGAGACCGAATCGGCAATAGTCGGTGCCGACACAGGTTTTGACCGTCCGGAAGCTCTTGCCGTACGCGTACCCCGACGGCATGCCGAGATCTTCCCAGACCTTCGGCAGGTCTTCCTTCTTCACGCCGAGCAGATCGAGTCGCTGCCCACCGGTCGCCTTGATCATCGGGATCGAGTACTTCTCCGCGACGTCGGCGATCTTGCGCAACTGCTCGGGTGACGTCACCCCGCCCTTCATCTGGGGCACCACCGAGAAGGTGCCGTCACGCTGGATGTTCGCGTGCACCCGGTCGTTGACGAACAATGCACCGGGTTCGCGTTTCCACTCCGAGCCCCAGATGATCCGCAACAGCGAGGCGAGCGGCATCTTCGCCGTCGCGTCCTCGCCGCCGGGTGCGAGTTTGTCGAACACCTCGCTGACCGACCGCAGGTCCTGCCGTCGGATGGCATCTATCAGTTCGGGTTTCGTCAGCGGGATGGCCGGGACGTACCAATCGGCGGACGCGTCGGCGGTGAGCTCGTCCCCCGCTGCGAGTTCGACGATGTCGGCGACAAGCCCCTTGCAGGAACCACATCCCTTGCCGGCGCGGGTCTTCGCGCACACCTCGCCGACGCTCGTGCATCCCGATGCCACGCAGGCCACGATGTCGCCCTTGGTGACCCCGTTGCAGTTGCACACCTGCACGTCGTCGGCGAGCTCGGCCGCCCCGGTCTCGGCGCTGGGGGTGCCCAGGTCGAACAGCATCGAGATTCGTTCGTCGGGAAGCGGTACCTTGTCGTCGAAGGCCTGCGTGAGGAAGTTGACCTTCGAGATGTCGCCCAGCAGCATCGCTCCGATTAGCTTGTTGTCACGGACCACGACGCTCTTGTAGACGCCGTTGCGTGGTTCGTAGAACTGGACGAATTCGTCGTCCTCGCGTTCCGGTCCCTTGACCCCCATGGCCGCGACGTCGACACCGGCGACCTTCAACTTGGTGGTCAGTCGCGAACCATGGTATTCGGCAGCCGGATTCGCGCCGGTGAGGACGTCGGCGAGCACGACTGCCTGCTCCCACAGCGGTGCGACGAGACCGTACACCTCACTGCGGTGCTGCGCGCACTCCCCGACCGCGTAGATGAAGGCCTCGTCCTCGCAACGCATCTGGTCGTCGACGACGATGCCGCGCTCGACGACCAGACCTGCGCCGCGGGCGATCTCGACGTTGGGACGAATGCCGGCCGTCACCACGATCATGTCGGCGGGCAGCGAATCGCCGTCGGTGAAACCGACTCCCGCGACGGTCCCGTCGTCGTTGCGCAACACCGCCGTCGTCCGCTTGCCGGTGTGGACACCGACCCCCAGCGCCTCGATCTGGTTGCGCAGCACCTTGCCGCCGCGCTCGTCGAGTTGCTGGTTCATCAGGTGCCCGGGCGAGTGCACGACGTCGACGGCCACACCCTGGGTTTGCAGTCCGTAGGCGGCTTCGAGTCCGAGCAACCCGCCGCCGATCATCACCGCGCGCACGTTGTCGCGAGACTCGGCCATCTGCAGCATGCCGTTCGTGTCCTCGATGGTGCGGAAGCCGAACACGCCGCGTGCGAGCCGGCCGTCGGACTCGCGGAGTCCGTCCATGTTGGGGAAGAACGTGTGGGACCCGGTCGCGATGATCAGCACGTCGAATTCGATGACCCGTCCGCTCGCGCAGGTCACCGTCTTGGCGAACCGATCGATCGACTCGGCGCGATCACCGGAGTGGAGCGTGACGTCGTTCTCCCGGTACCACGCCATCGGGTTGAGCATGAGGTCGTCGTCGTCGACCGCGGTCTCCCCGGCCAGCACGTGGCTGAGCATGATCCGGTTGTAGTTCCCGTACGGCTCGTCGCCGATCATGGTGATGGCGAACTGTTCCCGGCCGCCGCGGGAGATGATCTCCTCCACGGTGCGCGCGCCGGCCATGCCGTTGCCGACCACGACCAACCGACGCGTGGGAACCGGCGGCGTCACGTGCTCGTCCCCCATCAGAAGATGACCATCCCGAAGTCGACGACGACCTCACCGCTCGCGCCCTCCGGCGCGGCGAGGAGGAGCTCCAGCGTGGTGTCGGGTTCCACGTCTTCGACGACCCGCAACGGCACGTTGACCGACGACCTCGCGCCCATCGGGAACATCCGCATCGGCGTGCCGTCGCGAACCAGGGTCACACAGATGAGTTCGTCGCAGCTGTTGCCGCCGCGAAAGTACAACGGCTGAGCCGTCATCCCGGGCGGGACGACGAAGGTCAGCGACGCATCGATCGGTCCCGGCTTCGACAGGCCCGACCCGGAGAACGCGTAGACACCCTGCAGGAATTGTGGAGTGCTCGACATGCCGCCACTATCCGCGAGGCGCATGAAATGCGACTTGCCTCGGTGTTACGGCGACGTTGTCTGGTTCTCACCGGCCCGGCCCGCCCGCGAGAGCGCCAGCGGGCGCGCGCGACGCCGCTACCGCGACCCCAGCGCACGCTCCCGGGCGAGGAAGAAGAACGGGATCGCGGTGGCGATGCCGACGCCGAAGGTCAGCACGACCGACGCCAGCCACCACGGCAGGATGCGCAGGCGGCGGGCCTCCGCGAGCGCCCACACGTGGAAGCCGATGACGACGAACGTCAGGTCGACCATCGCGAACCGTCCGGGCGTCGTCTTCAGGATGTCCCCCACGAAGAAGTCCTTGACCGACCCCGGCCCGTTCTGTCGTACGTAGGGGATCGCGATGGCGTTCTGCGTGACCAGCGCGGACAGGAAGACGAGGAACAATGATCGCTCTCGCCACTTCTGGTCGGAATCGGTCGTCATCAGGCCCTCCTCGACGCGTCGGAACCTCGATGGTGGCACGGCAGAGCGGCACCCCGGCCCGAAACCGGAGCGGTGGCCGTCAGGTCCGACGCCATCCCGCGGCGCCCACCATCTCGGCGACCTGGGTGAACTTCACACGGGGCCGGCCCTGTTCGAGGCCGCGACGCCGTTCGCGACGGTCGATGGCCCGCATCCCGCGGTAGCCGATCACCGTCCGGACGCGTGTGCGCACCAACGCACCGAAGGCTCCGGGCTCGCGTTCGGTCCGCGGCAGCCGGCCCGCCGCGGCGTCGGCGATGAAGTCCTCGACGGTCCGCGTCGCGCACATCTTGTTGGCGCCGATGCCGCCGCTGGGTCCGCGCTTGGCCCAGCCGAGCACATATCCGCCCGGCACGATCGCACCTGTCTCGTCGACGAGGCGGCCGTCGACGTTGCTGAAGACGCCGCGCGCGTCGTCGAAGGTGAGACCCGGGATCGGGGTGGAGCGATAGCCGATCGAGCGCACCACGAGATCGGTGGCGACGTGGTGACGCCCCTCCCCCGTGCGCACCGTGATCGACTCGACCTGCGAATCACCGGTGATCTCTTCGGGACTGCTGTGGAACAGGAACACGATCCGCCGGCGCTTCGGGTCGGCGGGATGACGGAACCGGGCGAGATCGGCACATTCGGCGTCCTCGATCACCTCGACCTCGACACCCGGGATCTCCGACAGCGCGCGGTATTCGGCCGCGGTGTAGGCCGCGGACGCTTGGTCGCGACGGCCCAGCAGCACCACTTCGTGGACATTCTGCTCGGCGAGCAGTTCGAGCGCACGGTCGGCGATGTCGGTGGTGGCCAACAAATCCGGCGGGGACACGAGGATTCGCGCGACATCGAGGGCCACGTTGCCCGTACCGACCACGACCGCTCGACCCGTCGCCGGGTCGTCGGCGGTTCCGCGGCGCAGCGGTGGCCCGGCATCGACACCGGGCACGCCGTTGTACCAAGCGACCAGATCGGTGGCCGACGTCGAACCCGGAAGGTCCTCACCCGGAATTCCCAGGCGCCGTGACTCACTGGCACCGACCGCGTAGAACACCGCGTCGAAATGCTCGGCCAGTTCGGCCGGCGTCACCTGGTCGGGCCCGTCCCCGATGGTCACGTTGGTCAGCATCGTGACGCGCGGGTCGCGGTAAAGCAGGTCGAACCCGCGGAGCACGCCCTTGGTGCCCGGGTGGTCCGGGGCGACACCGGCGCGCACGAGCCCACCGGGAGTGGGGAGTTTGTCGATGACGGTGACCTGCGCCTCGGTGCGGTCGAGCAGCGTGCGCAGGGCGTACCCACCGGAGGGACCCGTTCCGACCAGCGCGACCCGAAGTCCCGCAGGCAGTTTCGGCACGTCCGGATAAGTGATCGACGACGCGGAGTCGTCACCGATGGGCGCCCAGCCCGAGCGAACCTCCGGGTTGGTCTTGTAGTAGTCCGCGTTGATGTCGATGAAGACCTTGTCGCGGGTGCCGAGTTTGTCCGCCGGGTAGATGGCGTCGACGGGGCAGGCGTCGGCGCATGCGCCGCAATCGATACACGCCTCGGGGTCGATGTGCAGGATGTCGGAGCTGCCGAAGCCGCGCTCCTCCGGTGTCGGATGGATGCAGTTGACCGGGCACACGGCCACGCATGCTGCGTCACTGCAACACGATTGGGTGATGACGAACATCAGAGCATGTGCGCTTTCCGGTAGTACCGCATGGCGGGCTTGGTCAACAGTCCGACCTCGTCGAGGAATTCCATGAGGTGCGCGCAGCTGCTGCGGATCATCGAGTGAAAGTGCGAGTTGCTGCGCATCTCCCGGACCGCGCGGTCGACGTCGAGCCCGGCGTCGGCAAAGGCCTTGGGCTGCACCAGACTCGTCACGATGAAGTAGGCGCCGACGGCGACCGCGAACGCACTGAACTGGCGGCGCGCCCAGCTGACACCCTCCAGCGAGTCACGCACCTCTTCGCGCGCGAACTTCATGTGGCGCGATTCCTCGAGCACATGGATCTCGTTGACCGTGCGGATGAAGTCGAGCACGCGGTCGTCGCGCATGCAGCCGCGCTGGAAGACGTCCAGGACCTCTTCGGCGACCAGGATGCCGGCGTAGGCGACCTCGTTCTTCGCGGTCTGCATGAAGATCTTGCCGAGGCGCGAGACCTTCTTCGACGGATGGTAGGAGGCGCCGACCATCTTCTCCGACGCCTTGGCGAACATCAACGAGTGCCGGCACTCGTCGGCGACCTCGGTGAGCGCGAATTGGAACTCCGAACCGTGGTAGTCGCCGAGGTACTGGTCGCGGATGACCATCTCCTGCAGGATCATCTCGAACCAGATCCCGATGTTCATGATCGAGGCGAACTCGTGGCGCGTCACCGAGATCCGCTGTTCCTCGGTGAGCTCGTCCCAGTACGCGGTCCCGTACAGCGACGACCATTCCGGACTGCACCCGTACTTGGTGGGGTCCATCGGCTTCGACCAGTCGATCTCGGTCATCGCGTTGCGCGACAGCCGGGCGGCCGATGCCAACAGCCGTGCCGAGACCTCTTCGGTGCCCTGGTCCCGGAGACTGATGACATTCTCGGATCGTTCCATCGCGGCGGTCATGGAGAACTCACTTCCCGGTCGTCGTCGATCGTGACAATGATCGATGTAATGACAATGCGTGTTGTCAAGATAGCACCGCCGTGTGACCGAGTAAACGAATCGACGAATATACTCACCGGTAAGTTCAGCGCCGAGGATCGTCCTCGCAGGTCAGCGGCGTCGAAGCCGTCCGTTCAGTTGCAAGGAGTTCTCCATGCCCTCCATCTTCATCACCGGCGGCGCTGCCGGAATCGGTCTCGCCACCGCGGAGCGTTTCGGCCGCGACGGGTGGACAGTCGGCGTCTACGACGTCGATGCCGACGCGCTGGCGAAGGTGAAGGCCGACCATCCCGACTTCATCACCGGCACCCTCGACGTCCGCGAGCCGGAGCAGTGGGCCGAAGCTCTCGCCGAGTTCACCTCGCGCACCGGCGGCACACTCGACGTCCTCGACAACAATGCCGGCATCCTCCACGAGGGCCAGATCGACCACATCACGCCGGACCAGATCAAGCGGCAGATCGACATCGACGCCCTCGGCGTCGCGCTCGGCGCCCAGGCCGCATACCCGTACCTGAAGAAGACGCCGGGCGCGCACCTGGTGAACATCGGATCGGCGTCGGCGATCTACGGTCAGCCCGGCATCGCGGTCTACTCGGCGACCAAGTTCTTCGTGGCGGGCCTGACCGAGGCGCTCGAACTGGAATGGGAGCACGACGACATCCGCGTCGTCAGCATCTGGCCCCTGTGGGCGAAGACCGCCCTCGCCACCGGCGGCGCCAAGTCGACGAAGACCCTGGGCATCCGGATCACTCCCGAACAGGTCGCCGAGAAGATCTGGGAGTCGGTGCACCCGACCCGTCAGGACAAACTGCTCCACCGCACCAGCTACTCCGTCGGCGCGCAGACCCTGTTCCTGCAGAACGCCGCCAAGTTCATCCCGAACTTCCTGAACCGCGCGGTCAACAAGTACATCGCGCAGTAGTCCACCCCCACTCGCAAACCCACCCCTTTTCCGTAGATCCACCGCGCTCGAACCAGGTGGGTCTACGGAGAAGGGGTGGGTTTGTCGGAAGGTGGGCCCGGACGGCGCATTCATGCGTCTGATTCGTATGGACCTACCCACCGATCCGCATGGCCTGATTCTCCGCAAAGAAGCCGCCGGCACCCACATCAGCGATGAACAGTTGCAGCACTTGGTCGGCAACAAGACCCTCGTGCGGCTCCGGCCAGGCGCGTTGGCTGACTTCACCGCGGTCAGCGAACTCCAGGCAGTCGAGAAGCACCGCTTGACCGTCATCGCTGCGGCAAGGGCCGGACGACCCGGTCGGATCTTCAGTCACGCTTCGTCAGCTGCCATGCACAGGTTGCCGATGCTGTGGCCCGACCTGTCGCAGGTCCATGTGACGTCGCCGAAAGTCGGGAACGGGCCAAGCACATCGTCAGACATCAGGCCACCGTCAAGCCGCAGGACATCGACGTCATCGACGGGGTCACGGTGACATCCATCTGCGCACTGCATGTGATGTCGCGCGAGTGGGAACCAACCGGCAGGCCCTTGCGGTGCTCGACGCCGCGCTTCGACGTGACGCCGATCCGGACCAGATGAGACAGATCCTCGACTCGTGCCGAGGATTCAAGGGTGTCGAGATGCTCCGCCGCGCGCTGGCACACGCGAACGCATCGTCGGAGAGCATCGGCGAATCCCTCAGTCGCGCAGTCATGCTCGAGTTCCCCGACCTGCCGATACCACGACAGCAGGTCAAGATCTTCGACGACCACGGCGTGTTCATCGCTCGCGTCGACTTCCTGCTGGCGAACAGGGTGATAGGCGAATTCGACGGCATGATCAAGTACAGCGGCGGCCTCGGCGACGAGCCCGCGTGGCAGACGGTGGTCGAAGAGAAGGCGCGTGAGGACAGGCTGCGCGCGCAGGGGTACACCGTCGTGCGGTGGACATGGCCGGACCTCGCCGACAAGGCGCGCTTCTACGCGCAGATCAAGAAGGCACTTCGACTCGGCGGCGTCGAGTGACTCGCAAACCCACCCCTTTTCCGTAGATCCGCCGCGCTCGGACCGGGTGGGTTTGCGGCAAGGTCAGCGTCGTGCGGTCGGGAGCCGCAGCGCGAACCGGAGGCTCACCAGGCGCAGCGCGGTCGCGAGGACAGATCCGACGACGAGCCAGATCCAGTGCGCCGCCGAGGTGTACGTCCCGCCGACCGCGACGATGGCGGCACCGAGTACCGCGGGTACGGCGTAGAGGTCGGCGGGTGTGAGGAGGAGCGGGATCTCGTTCGAGATCATGTCGCGGAGCACGCCGCCACCCACCGCGGTGAGGAGCCCGACGGTCGTCGCGGCGAACGGGCTCGCCCCGACGTCGAGGGCGATGCTCGCACCCGTGGCCGCGAAGAGCCCCATCCCGAATGCGTCAAGCACGAGTATCGACCGGTGCAGTGCCGTGAAGGCGGGATGGAAGAAGAAGACGACGAGGCCGGCGACAGTTGCGGTGACGATGGGACCCCACCCGCTGATCGACGCGGGCGGGGTGATCCCCAGCAGGACGTCGCGCAATACGCCGCCGCCGACCCCGGTGAGCACGCCGACGGTGATGATCCCCCACATGTCGAAGTCCTTGCGGACCCCGAGCATCGCCCCCGACGCCGCGAACACCGCGATACCCGCGAAGTTGAGCACGTCGAACACCACGAGATCACCTCAATATCCAGGGACAGGCCAGTCGGTCAGCACGCGAATGACCGCCCCGGGCGAGCCAGGGGCGGTCATCGGTATGACAGTGCGGCGCCGGTACGGCGACCGAACGAGGCTAGCGACGATCCAGGTCGATGAGACCGGCGCGAGCCGCCTTGACCAGGCGACGCGGAATCCGCACGGGGACGCCGTTCACCTTCTCTTCTTGCAGTGCGGGGTTTTCCGCCTTCCACTGCGAACGACGGCTACGGGTGTTCGCCCGCGACATCCGGCGCTTCGGTACAGCCATGGTTGAGCCCTTCTCCTACTGTGGTCTGCGTGGCCGGTGGTGACGCCTGGCATCACTGGATCGGCCCCATCAGTGCACCCCTCGACCCGGCGCGGCCGCGGCACACAACCCGACCAGACTACCTGGCGAGGACGCCCGATTCCAAAATGGCCGATCCGCACGCGCCCGGGGTCGCCTACTTCAGAGGTAGCCCCACGGCGATCGGAGGTCGGTCAACGCGATGGCCACCCAGTATGCAACCCACACGACGATGATGAACGCCCCGATGATGACCGCGGTGAGCGCCACCCCATCACCGGTCTGCCTGCCACCCGACGCCGCGATCTGTCTCCGCGCGACGATGCCGAGCACCAGCCCGACGATGCCGCCGACCCCGACGCACAGGAGACCCAGCAGTGAGGCCGCCAGGGCGGCCACGGCCAGTTTGTTGGTCGACGGGCCATCGGCGTCGACGGGCCGGCCGCCTGCGGGGCGGGAGTCGGCGGAGGCCGATTCCGCGGATCGGGCATCACCGAGCGTGGCGAACGGTTGCCCGGACCGACCCGGGGGCGGACCCTGCGGAGGCTGACCGTACCCCGGCGGGGGTCCATATCCCGGCCGGCCGGGTCCGGGTTGCCCCTGACCCGGCGGTCCGTAACCCTGCGGCTGTCCGTATCCCTGCTGTCCGTATCCCTGCTGTCCGTATCCCTGCTGCTGACCGAAGCCCGGCCGGGGAGGTGGTGGGGCTTGTCCCGGTGGCGGTCCCGCCGGGGACCGCGTCGAGATCACGCGCGTGGCGTCGTAACCGGACGGGGCCGGGCCACCCGGACCCGGGTCCCCGGGGCCACTGGGCGCGGGTGGCGGCGGAACCGGCTGTGCAGCGGACGGATTCGACGGTCCACCGGTGCGGATGACCCGGGTGACACCGTCGGCCGGACTGTGCGACTCGGGAATCTCCGTGTCATCCGGTCCGGTCCCGGGTGTCGAGGTCACCGGCACCGAGTCCGGCACCTCGTCGGGGACCGCCGCCTTCTGGGTCGGTTCCCACGGCGACGGGTCGGTTGCCGAGGTGTCCGAAGGTGGGCCGGACGGTGGGGATTGCGGTGCCTGGGCCGGATCCGTCGGATCGCTACCCCCGGTCGGAGTGGTCATCGGATGCCTTTCACAAGCTGTGCCGCAGCGGGACAACGCGGGGAGATGCGTGCACGACCAACCGGCCGTGCATCACGCACAGCTTAGTGAGAAAGGGCTCCGAACTGGGCCGGAGTCGATGAACACGACCCCGGATCGGCCCGAAATTCGTTCAGTAGTAGTAGGTGGAGGAGCTCGTGTCGCCGGCGACGATCAGGACGATGAACAGAACGGTCCACACCACGCCACCGACGATGGCGAGCGCGCCGGTGATGATCCCCGCCAGGCCCATCCCCGAACCACTCTGCGTGCCACCGGACTGTTCGATGTCACGTCGCGCCATGAACCCCAGCACGACGGCCGCGATGCCGACCGGTATCGACAGGAAGAACGAGAAGAACAAGCAGGCGATCAGCGAGACGACGCCGACGATGCCACAGATCAAGGCCGCGATCGCCTTGCCGTTGGTCTTCTGCGGCGGCGCGTATCCGTAACCGCCGCCGTAGGGTGCCGCGCCGTAGGGGTTCTGCGACCCGTACGCGCCGCCGTACGCCGGCGCCTGGTAGGGATCGTTGACCTGACCGTAGGACCCACCCGGCGGCTGTGCGTAGGGATCCTGGCTCGGCGTCCCGTAGCCCTGGTTGCCGGCCGGCGATCCGTACGGACTCTGGCCGTACTGCTCCTGACCATACGGGTTCTGCCCGTAGACGTTCTGGCCGTAGGGGTCCGACGACGGACCCGGCTGGTAGGTCTGGCCGTACTCGGTCGGCGCGTACTCGGGTGCGGCACCCTGGCCCTGGTCACCCTTGGAGAGGTTGGGACCCGAGTTGCCCGAGGACCCCGAGCTCGGCACCGTACCCCAGTCGTCCTGGCCCTGGCCCGAGCCCTGTCCCGGTGGATAACTCACGCACAACCCCCATGTAGATCCGACACGATGTGTTCACCAGCCTAACGATTAGACTCAACCGGTGTCTGGCGTCATCTCCGGCTTCACGGTGATCTTCATTGTAGTCGGGGTGGGATATCTCCTCGGGCGCACGCGTGTCATCGGCGACCACGCCCACGAAGTCCTTTCCCGCCTGGTGTTCTTCGTCTTCACACCGGCGCTGCTGTTCCACTCCATGGTCACCTCCGATCTGTCGGTTGTCTTCTCGTCGACGCTGGTGATCGCGGGCGGCAGCGCGTTTCTGATCGGTGCGCTGTACGTCGTCGTCGCCAAACTGTGGTTTCGACGCGCGGTTCCCGAACTCGTGATCGGCGGCCTGTCGTCGTCGTATGTCAACAGCGTCAATCTGGGTCTTCCGATCGCGATCTTCGTTCTCGACGACGCGTCGTTCATCGCGCCGCTGCTGCTGTTCCAGATCCTGATCTACTCACCGATCGCGTTGCTCGCGCTGGATCTCACCGCGCTGGACCGGGATTCGGGAAGATCGCTGCTGCGGGACTCGCTCGTCGCGCCGATCACCAATCCGATCGTCGTCGGCGGACTCGCCGGTCTGTCGGTCTCGCTGATCGGCTGGAGCCCGCCCGCGGCCGTGATGTCCCCGGTGAAGATGCTCGGTGACGCCTCCGTGCCGGCGGCGCTGCTGGCATTCGGCCTGTCGCTCACCGGCGTCGCGGTGTTCAAGAAGGGTGCGAGCCCCCGCCGCGACATCGCACTGGCAAGCGTGCTGAAGATGATCGTCATGCCGCTGGCCGTCTACGCCATCGCCCGTTGGGGATTCGGGCAGACCGGTGAGGCGTTGTTCGCGCAGGTGATCATCGCGGCGTTGCCGACCGCGCAGAATGTCCTGGTGTACGCGACCCGTTACCGGCGCGGCCAGATCCTCGCCCGGGACACGGCACTGATCACGACGCTCACGTCGATACCCACCATCATGATCATCGCCCTGCTGCTCGCCTGAACTTCCTCAGTCGTCGGGCTCCTCCCGGGGCACGTACTTGACGTCGACGCCGCCCATCAGCGCCAGTCCGGTCACCCGTACCACTGGCGCGCCGGGCCGGGACGCCTTTCGCGACCGGCCGCTGAATCCGCCCATGATGCCCAGTCCCCCGATCTCGACGGTCACTCCGTCGGGCATCTTGATCTCGACCCCGCCCATGATCGCCACGCACTGGACCGTCAGCACCGGCGCGGTGAACTCCACCTCGCGAAGGTCCAGTTCGACCCCGCCCATGATGGCGGTGGCGGTGAGTTGATCGGCGACCACCGCCGTCCCGGACAGCTCGCTCCCGGACATGATGGCCAACCGGTGGCGGACGGCCGTGTCCGCGCTGCCGCCCGTCACCCGCGGGCCCGGAGACAGGCTGGCCGCAGGCATCGCGACGCCGAGTTGTGCCACCGGGAGGTCGTCGGTCAGGGCGTCGAGGTCACCAAAGGTCTTCGCGAGGACCGCTTTTCCGGCCCGCTCCTCGTACTCGACCGGGGACAGGCTGCCGTGCGCCATGGCGGCGGAGAGGATCTCGTGGACCAGTTCGCGGTCCGCATCCGCGGCGCGGAGTCGGGCACGCCGGTCGTCGGGCATCGGTGAATCGCCGGGTTGGGTCACGTCTGGAAACCCTAGTTGCCCGAGTCCGGCACGACCACCCTGATCTTTCCCCGGAGACGACCCCGAGGAGTCGTCGGGCCGGTACCTCGCATCGACGACCCCTCTGGCCAACTGCCCGACGAAAGACCCGGCCGAGCGGCATAATTCAACGAGTCCGGGCGGGACGGCCGACCGGCGTACATCGGAGGCGAAGATGAGCCAGCCCTACGATCCCGGGCAGCCCGGCGACGGCCGACCGGGACCGACGCCCTCGGGTTACCAGTCGCCGTACGGCCAATCGCATCCCCAGCAGCCGCCCTACCCGGACAGCGGGTACGCGCCGTCGGGCGGCTTCGGACAACCCGCCGCGTACGGCGGGTATCCACCGCCCCCTCCCCCGCGCAAGGACCGCGCCGGGATGCGACGGTGGGGCAAGATCCTGACCCTGCTCGGTGTGCTGATCCTGGTCCTGTCGGTCACCGTCGGGGTGGTCATGGCGATCGCCGGTATCGGGAACGTGGCCGACAAGGCGTTCGAGGTCAACCCCACCGCCGAGCAGTACTACGACGCCGGTGACGAGTTCCAGTTGTTCAGCAGCAGCAGCACGAACGGCGTACCCGCCTGCGAGATCACCGGTCCCGCTGCGCTGGCGTCGGGTACGAACTCGACGACCGAGTTCACCTTCGACGGTTCCGGGGTCGAATCGTTCGATTCGTTCGAGGTCGTGGAATCCGGCACCTACTCGTTCCAGTGCGATTCGCCGGCCGTCGTCGCATCCATCGACGCGTCCGGCATCCTCCGCGGCGTCGGCGGCGTGCTGCTGGCCGTTGTCGGCGGCGGTTTCGGCGGCCTGCTCGCACTGGTGGGCATCGTGCTCTGGATCATCGCCGGCCGAAAGCCGAAGACCGTCTGACATTCTCGCGCCGACACATTCGCGCCGACGTCGCCGCGGCGCTCATCGACGGGGCGTCGATCAGCCGCGCCGACGCCCCTTCCGGGCCCGCAGATAGTCGCCGACCACGGCGGCACCGAGACCGTCGACGTCCGGCGCCACCACGCGTCCGCCGATCCGGCGGGCGATCTGATCCATGAAGTGGGCCAGCCCGGGATCCTCGCCGAGACGGAAGAACGTGACCTGGGCGCCGATTCGCGCGACATGGTCGAGTTCCCGAACCGTCAGCGCGATGGTCTGCGGGTGCGGCGGATAGAAGAAGAACGGTTCCCCACTCGGATCGAGATGCGCGGTCGGCTCTCCGTCGGTGACCACCAGGACCACCGGCTGCGCATTCGGGAACCGCCGGAGGTGCCGCTGGGCGAGCAACAGTGCGTGATGCAGGTTGGTCCCCTGCTCCATCCGCGGTTGCAGACCGGTGAGCTCGGCGATGTCGATCGACCGCGCGTATCTTCCGAACGCGATGAGGTGGAGTTCGTCGCTGCGGAAGCGCGTGGAGATCAGATGATTCAGGGCGATCGCGGTGCGCTTCATCGGCGTCCACCGGCCCTCCATCTCCATCGAGAAGGACGTGTCCACGAGCAGGACCACCGCTGCCTGCGTACGGCTCTCGGTCTCCGAGACCTCGACGTCGCGGACGTCGATACGCACTCCCGATCGCGCCATCTCCGACGTCGCGAGCGACGGTTCGTGTGTCTCGGACACGGTGCGCAGCACCGCATTCGACACGGTCCGGGTGACGTCCCAGGGGTCGGTGTCGCCGAATTCCCACTCCCGGGAAGCGCCGGTAGGCTCGCCGAGCAGTCCGGTCTGGCGGGTCTGGCGATCGCCCCGGCGGCCCGACAGCTGCTCGGCGATGTCGCGGAAGATCGACTGACCGAGCTGGCGCATCGCTTTCGGACTCAGCCGGAGCTGACCGTCTGCGGTGCGGTCGAAGAAGCCTTGCTCGGACAGCGCCTTCTCGAGCTCGGCCAGCATTCTCGCGTCGACCGCCGCGTCGTCGCCGAGCTGCCGGGCGAGCGCGTCGAGATCGATGTCGTCCATCTGCGCGCCGGCATACTGCTGTGACAGCTGCTCGGAGAGCGCCTCGAGTTCGGAGATGTCGCGTAGTGCCGCGGCCCCCTCGCCCAGTCCCATCGGCTGGTCGCCGGAGAACGACTGCGCGTCGTCCCAGTCCAGACCCGGTCGAGCCGCCCGGAGCTGCGAATCCATCTGCGCCAGTTGGTTCATGAGGTCCGGCGACCCGAACGCCTGCTGCGCCAGCTGGTCGAGCTCGGCGCGCTGCTCAGGGGTCAGCGAGTTGTAGAACTGTTGGGCCGCGGCCGCGCGCTGGGCGAGGGAATCGATGAGTTCCTCGGTGTTGCGCGGGTTCTCCGGGAAGAACTCACCGTGCTTGGCCATGAACTCGTCGAATGCCTCGGTGGTGTCCTCGCCCCGGTTGTGCGCGGCGAGGAGCTCGTTGAGGTCGCCGAGCATCTCCGAGATCCGTTGCCGATCCTGCTCGTTCGCCCCCTCGAGCGCTTCCTTCATGCCGGCGAAGCGCTGGTCGAGCAACTCCCGGCCGAGCAGGTCCTTGATCTTGTCGTAGTCCTCACGCGCCTGCGGACTGCGCCAGTTGTACTCCGACAGCTCTTCGACGGCCTGGGCGGTCGACGGCGGCAGACTTCCGATCTGCATCTCGGCGAAGCGGGCGTCGTCGTCGAGATCGCGGGCGAGTTGCTTGCGCTCCTCGAGTACCGCACGGTCGAGGAGTTCACGGATCTCGGCGAAGGTGCCGTCGAGGTTGCGCTTCTTCAGCAGTTCCTGCCGGCGACGGTTGATCTGCTCGCGCAACTTGTCGAGTCCGCGCATGTTCGGTGTCCCGCGACGCAGCATCTCTCGGAGCGCCCGCTGCGGCGACGCGCCGGCCATGACATCGTCGCCGATCGTCTCCAACGCCTCGCGCAGATCGACCGGCGGCGCGAGCGGATCGGGTCCGCCGCTGTACCGCTGGTAGCGCGAACGGTGGAAGCTCTTGCGCGCCATGTGTTCTCCTCGTTTGTCGCGAACCCTTCGTGGCTCGTCGCTAACGCTCCTCGCACCTCAGGGAGCAAAGGCGGTTCCTGCACTCTCGCT
Source organism: Gordonia hongkongensis (assembly GCF_023078355.1). Lineage (NCBI taxonomy): Bacteria > Bacillati > Actinomycetota > Actinomycetes > Mycobacteriales > Gordoniaceae > Gordonia > Gordonia hongkongensis. The sequence continues at coordinate 1,513,882 of NZ_CP095552.1, read as the reverse complement.
CTCGCAGCGAGCCCCTGCCCCCTGAGGTGCGAGCGAAGCGAGCCACGAAGGGTCACCCGTAGATGGTCTGCCCGGTCTCGTCGGCCTCCTTGCCGATCCGACGGGCGAGGAAGAGTCCCTCGAGCGCGAGCTCGACCGCACTGGCACGCTCCCCGTCCGAGTCCGCTTCGAGGCGCTCGGCGATCTGGTCCAGAACGCCGGAGGTGGTGTCCGGCGACGGGATGGAACCCAGCAGGTCGTCGGCACGCACCCGGTCACCGGTGACCACCGGCTCGCCGTTCTCGAGGGCGGCGACGAGCGGCGCCATGTCGACGCCGCCGAGGTGGGCACGCACCGCGTCGGCGATGGACTTGCGCATCAGGTGCTCGAGGATCTCGAGTTCCCGGCCCTCTTCGCCGGACTCGAACTCGATCTTGCCGCGCAGCACCTCGATCACCGACTCGAGATCGACCACGCGTGCCACCGCCTGGTCCTCGCCCGTCACCGTCGCCCGGTGAAGCGCCGCGGCCGCAACGGTTTCGGCACCGGCGATCGAGAAGCGGGCGGAAACTCCCGATCGCTGGTCGATCGACGGGTGGTCACGGGCGTAGCGGGTGAACCGCGCCAGGATCTCGGTGATGAAGGTCGGGACGCTGGCGGTCAGATCCGCCTCCTGCTCGATCACCGACACCTCGTCGTCGAGCTCGAGCGGGTAGTGCGTCCGGATCTCGGCGCCGAAGCGATCCTTGAGCGGGGTGATGATCCGGCCGCGGTTGGTGTAGTCCTCGGGGTTGGCACTGGCCATCACCAGGACGTCGAGCGGCAGTCGCAGGGTGTACCCGCGGACCTGGATGTCGCGCTCCTCCATCACGTTCAGCATCGACACCTGGATGCGCTCGGCGAGGTCGGGCAGCTCGTTGATGGCCACGATGCCGCGGTGCGAGCGCGGGATGAGCCCGAAGTGGATCGTCTCCGGGTCGCCGAGGCTGCGACCCTCGGCGACCTTCATCGGGTCGATGTCACCGACGAGGTCGGCCACGGAGGTGTCCGGCGTGGCCAGCTTCTCGCTGTAGCGCTGCGAACGGTGACGCCACTCGATCGGCAGATCATCGAGCAGGTTGGCGGCCTTCCGAATCGACCCGGGGGTGATGGGTTCGTAGGGATGCTCGGCCAGCTCGGAACCCGCGATGACCGGCGTCCACTCGTCGAGGAGCCCGACGAGGGTGCGCAGGATGCGGGTCTTGCCCTGGCCGCGCTCGCCGAGCATGACGACGTCGTGGCCGGCGATCAGGGCCCGTTCCAACTGCGGGATGACCGTCGCCTCGAAGCCCACGATGCCCGGCCAGGGGTCGCGCCCCTCGCGGAGTGCGGACAGGAGGTTGTTGCGGATCTCGTCGCGCACACTGCGCTGCACGTGACCGCTGGCACGCAGTTCACCCAGGGTTCGGGGTGACGGATGCCGGGTTTCGGTCGACTGGGAGCCATGCGTGGTGAAGTTGTCGTCTGGCACCTCATCGAGGCTACTCCGCGTTGTCGAGCGCGTGCTCGTCATCGCTCCTCGTCGCCGGCGTCCACCGCGGGTCCCGGCCGATGAATCCCATGAGGCGACTCACCGGGTCGGCATCGGCGTCCACCTCGACCTTCGGACCGTACTGACCCGAACTGCGGAGGATGTCGTCGATGGACGCCATGCCCTCGAGCAGTTGTCCGGCGAATCCGGGGTCGAGGTCGGGGGTGACGCCCTGGGATCGGGCGAGATCCCACGTGTGCATGTACACGTCGGCGGTGTAGAACCGGTCGATTGCCTCGACGAGTCGATGCTCGCCCGCCATCGGGTGGGTGAACGTGTCCTCGGCGGTCGGTCCGTCGAGGAGTGCCTGCACCGAGGCGGCGTGCTGTGACCACGCCCCGGCCGGGTCGTCGGCGACAGCGGGTCCCGCGGGCAGGGCCACCCCACCGGCGGCGAGGAAGCCGGTGAACCAGTCGACGAGGTGGGCCACGACGTCGCGTGCCACCCACCCGTCGACCGGCGTCGGCACCTCCCAGTCGCGGACGTCGGCGATGGCCTCCGCGAAGTCGGAGGCCACCTCTCGGTGACGCGACGATGCATCCAGTTCCGGCAGGGTCACGCCGGACACGATCAGATCTCGCCCTCGGTGAGCATGCGGTCGAGTGCGGCGTATCCCTCGTTCACGCCGACCTCCATGCCCGAGGCGAGCCAACCGTCGCGCGCTTCGAAGCTGTCGCACAGGGATTGGGCGTGGAGCCGCGTCGTGCCGTCGCCCAGATCCTCGAACCACAGGGTCTCCAGCGACACCGCATCGGGCATGCCGAGGAAGGTGAACGTCTGCACGATCTTGTCTTCGCCCACGGTGTGGAAGCACCCGCGGAATCCGAACTCCTGCCCCTCGTGGGTGGAGACATAGCTCCAGCTGCCGCCGTCGCGGACGTCCCACTCGATGACCCGGCTGCTGATCGCGTCCGGCCCGACCCACCGGACGAAGAGTTCGGGGTCGGTGTGGCCCTTAATCAGCTGGGCGGGAGTTCCGCGGAAGTCGCGGGTGATCCGGATGAGGGGGACCTCTTTGTCGGCCTCGATGGCGGCCTCGGGATAGCGGGTCTGCGTTGCGGTCATGACACCTTTCCTTCCTTGTGGAGTGGTTGTTCGACCTCGGGGTCCGACACCGTCGGATGCTGGGCCTCGGGGCCGTCGTTCATCTCGGCGAGCAACGCGTCGAGGCGCTGGTAGCGCTCCTCCGCCCGCTTCCGGTACCGCTCGATCCATTTGGTCATGAGGTCGAACACCTCTGCTTCCAGATGGACCGGACGGGTTTGGGCCTCCCGGGTTCGGGTCACCAGGCCGGCGTCCTGCAGCACCTTCAGGTGCTTCGAGACGGCCTGGATGCTGACGTCGTACGGTTCGGCGAGTTGGCTGACCGTCGCATCCGAGACCGCCAGCCGCGCAACCATGTCGCGCCGCGTCGGGTCCGCGAGTGCGGCGAACACCTTGGACAACTCGTCTGCCATCCGACCTCCTCAACCGTTTGGTTGAATACGATGGTGCGCCGGATCGTCGACCTTGTCAACCCCTCGGTTGAATAAGCTGGTCCCGGCTCGTGTACGACGCACTGAGCGGCATCGAGAACTCCCACCGCCGGCCGGGTGGCCGATGGTGGGAGTTCGGGATCGTCGGGACGTCGCGGTCAGGCAGGTCCGATGGGCGCCTCGCCGCGCAGGGTGATCCGGTGCATCACCCGGCGGGCGTCACCGTAGTCGCGGTTCGCGTAGTGCAGCGTGTTCCGGTTGTCCCAGAGGACGAGATCGCCGAGACGCCAACGGTGCCGGACGATGTGTTCGGGCTTGGTGAGGTGTGCGTAGAGCAGGTCCAGGATGCCGCGGCTCTCCGCCTCGGAGACGCCGTCGATGTGCGACGTGAAACCGGGATTGACGAACAACGACTTCCGGCCCGTCTCGGGATGGATGCGCACCACCGGATGGGTGACCGGCACCAGCTCGGTGACCTCCTCACCGTCCCAGGTGTTGCCGCGGCCGTTGCGTCGTTGCTTGAGGTAGTAACCGAATTCGCGGTTGCCGTCGTGTACCGCGCTGAGTCCGTCGATCATCCGCCGAACCGGTTCCGACAGCGACTGGTACGCGAGCTCGGCGTCCGCCCAGTTGGTGTCACCGCCGTTGCGCGGCAACACAACCGGACGCAGGATCGAGCCCATCGGCGGACGCGGCATGAAGGTGACATCGGTGTGCCACACGTCGGCGAAGCCGTTGTCGGCGCTGTCGAGCGAGTAGACCTCGCCGGGGACGTCGCCGCTGTTCCACACCGGATGCCCGAAGGTCAGGTCTCCCAGCCGATTTCCGAACCGGATGTGCGCCTCGTCGTCGAGGTGCTGATCGCGCAGGACGATGACCTTGTAGTCGATCAGCGCCCGGCGCAACGCGGACACCTGTGCGTCGGTGGCGGATGCGACATCGACGCCGCGGATCTCGGCACCGAAACTCGGGCCGAACTCGTCGATGTCGAATTCGACTCCGCCGGAGATGGTTCCGGCGTCAGGACGGTGCGTGGTGGCGACGGGGTGAGAGGTGGTGGTCATGAGGATTGTTCTCCAGGTCGATGAAGGCGGGGGTCGGAGCGGGGTGCGCCGGCGGCGAACCGTGGTGCGATCCGTCCGCCCAGTTCATCGAGTGGAGGGTGCCCTGGTGTGCGCTGATCGAGCCGAACGCGCCTCGCGTATTTCCGCTGGTTGAGCCGGCGAGGAGCGGAGCCGCCGGGCCGAGCAAGCGACGAAGGAGCGCGTCGAGGTCGACGAGCCGAGTCGAAGCCACTGCGGTGGCGGACGACGCTGGAACGGAGGACACCCCCACTTCCTAACCGGACGCCGCGCCACCGCACAGGGTTGAGCCCACGCTGAGGAAAAGGCCCGGCCGCTCATGCGACCGCGGCATCCTTCACCTCAGCATCTTTCACGGCGGCCTCCTTCACCGCGGCACCGATCTCGGCGCGCAGGGCGGCGTATTCGGGTGAACCGCGTAGTTCGTCGGGTTCGACGCCGGTGCGCGGCAACGTCGAGGTGAGGTCCAGTGCGACCTGTCCCGGTCGTTTGGTGAGCACGATGATCCGACTTCCCAGGAACGCTGCCTCGTCGGCGCTGTGGGTGACGAAGACGTTGGTGCGTCCGCTGTCCGCGCTCACCGCCCGCACATCCTCCTGCAACCGTTCCCGCGTGAGGGCGTCCAGCGCCGCGAACGGCTCGTCGAGCAGCAGCAACGGCGTATCGGCCGCCAGCGCACGGGCGATGGCCACCCGCTGCTGTTGCCCGCCGGAGATCTCCCAGATGCGCCGGCCGGCGGTGTCGTCCAGACCGACGCGTTCGAGGAGTTCGGCGCGGCGTGCCACCCGTTCGGATTTGGGGACCTTCGCGTACTTGAGCGCGAGATCGACGTTGCCGCCCACCGTCTTCCACGGGAACAGGCGCGGTTGCTGGAAGACGACTCCGGAGGTCACCCCGGGTACCGGGGCGCCTCCCGACACCTCCACCCTCCCCACCGTCGCGGGTTCGAACCCGGCGATGAGTCGCAGGAGGGTGGACTTGCCGCATCCGGACGCACCCACCAGCACCAGGAACTCGCCCGGCGGGACGTCCAGGTCGACCGGGCCGACCGCGGTCACGGCGTCCGCACCTGTCCCGTACCTCTGGGACACGTTGTGCAGACGGATCGAGACGCGTCGCCCCTCGGGTCGGTCCGGCGGACTACTGCTGTTCGAGGACACCCGGCAATCCCTCTGTGTAGATGGCCTCGCGGAAGGTCTCGATCGGCGGTGCGGCCGGGATCTGCTGCTGCTCGGCGAGGAACACCGCCGCGCTGTGTAGGTTCTCGGAGAGATTGCCCGGGTTGCCCTGGGTACCGAGCCACGTCGGACTGGTCAGCTCCGCGACGGTGAGGAAGGTGCCCTGCTTCAACTGGTTGGCCGCATCCTCCGGGGTCGTGCCCAGCTGTGCGGCGACGGCGTCGGCAGCGGCCTGCGGGTCGTCCTTGATGAGGGTGAGCGCGCGGGCCTGGACCTGCCGCCAGGTGTTCACGACCTCAGGGTTCGCCGTCGCGAATTCACTGGAGACCACACCGAGGTCGAGCGTGGGCTTGCCAGCGGTGGCCAATTGCCGGCTGGCGATGAGAGTCGTTCCGTCCTGGCGCAATTCGTCGAGCGTGGGCAGCCAGGTGTAGACCGCGTCGACGTCGCCGCGCTGCCAGGCCGCCAGCGAGGCCTGCGGCTGCAGATCGATCAGGTTCACGTCCTTCGGGTTCACGCCGGCCTGGTTCAGCGCGGCCAGCAGGCTGTAGTGGGCGGTCGAGGCGAACGCTGTCGCCATCCGCTTGCCCTTGAGATCGGCGACGGTCTCGATGCCGGTTCCGTTGCGCGCGACAAGGGCCTCGTTGTCGCCGGCGACGTCGAGCACGAAAGCCACCTGGTACGGGATGTTCAGCGGCGCGGACAGTCCACGGGCCACGGGGCTGGAGCCGATGGCGGCGAAGTCGACCTCTTTGGCGACGAACGCGGTGTTGATGTCGGCACCGGAGTCGAACTTGGTCCACTTGATGTTGTAGTCCGGCAGCGCTTCTTCGAGCCACCCGTTGTTCTTGACGATCAGGTCGCCGCTCGGGAACGACTGGTAGGCGAGCCGGATCGTCGGCTTGCTGTCGTCCCCGGAGTTGTCGACCGAGCAACCGGCGAGCACCAGCGCCACTGCGGCGATCATCCCGAGCACCGCACCGAAGCGCGACCGGCGCAGCCGGTACGAACCGGCCCTCTTGCGTGTGATTGTCATGTCTTTCAGGCCTTTCCGCGCCACGGCACCACTCGGTGCTCGATTGTTCGTAGGAGCCCGTCGATGATCAGTCCGGACAGACCGATGGCGATGATGCCGACCAGGACGACGGGGGTGTTGTTGTAGTTGCTGGCGTCCTTGACCACGCCACCGATTCCGGGGATGCCGTTGAACAGCTCGGCCGCGACCACGGAGGAATACGCGATGCCGACCGAAAGCCTTACGCCGGTGAAGGTCTCGGGCAGCGCCGACGGTACGACGACGTCGCGGATCACCTCGGACCGCGAGGCCCCGAGCGCGCGCGCCGCCTCGATGAGACTCACCGGCGCGGCACTGACGGCGGCGGTGGTCGCCACCGCCGCGGGCGGTAGCGCGGCCAATGCCAGCAGCGTGATCTTCGGCGCCTCGTCGATGCCGAGCCAGATGACCAACAGGAAGAAGTAGGCCAGCGGCGGTAGAGCGCGCAGGAACGTGAGCCACGGTTCCAGCAGGCGTCGGAACCACCCCACCGTTCCCATCGCCAGACCAAGCAGCACGCCGAGGATCACGCCGATCGCCACACCTGCGAAGACCCGGCGCAGCGTCATGTACAGGTGTTCCCACCAGTAATAGTCGGCATAGCCGCGGACTCCGTCGTGCGTCGTGGACATGTCGACAAAGGCCTGCCACACGGTGCCCAGGCGCGGCACGAAGGTCTCACTCCAGATCCCGCTGACGGCGACGACCTGCCACACGGCGGCGAACAGCACCACCGAGAGCAACGGGAGTCCCACCCGGGTCAACAGCGATCGCGCGCGAGACGAACCGCCGGGCGACGTGCGCTCCGCCCCACCACCCGCTTCGTCCGGGGTGATGTCCACAAACAAGGTCACCGTGCATGTCTAGACATCGCGAACCCCGGCGGCCAGAGTTTTCCTCTCCGAGAGGAAAACTCCCGCCGGATGCATACGGATCCGGAGCGATGTGCTTGTGGCGTGGGGTTTCGCTGGTCGCGTCCGCGTGGGCGTTGCCTAGAACACGAACTGCGCGGTCACCTCGGCGACGCCGGCCAGCGCGGACTGGACGCGAGCGTGTAGCGCGACTCCGGCGGCTGTCCATCCGGGTTCGTCGTCGAGGTCGGCGTCGTGTGGACGCGCGTTCCACACGTCGTTCCACTCGGTGAGCTCCGCTGCCAGCTCGGGGTCGAGGCCCAGGCGCAATGGGTCGGCGGGGTAGTTCTCGGTGAAGTTCTCCCAGAGTGGTCCGGCGCCCCACTCGGGAAACATGCGGATGAGCCGCAGGCCGTCGGGAAGCACCACCGGTCGTGACTCTGCGGAGCGGGAGGCAAGATATCGCAGTTGCATCTCGGCTCGCCCTGCCCGCTCGACCCGTGTTCGAGCGGGCTCCCGATAGTCGTACCCCGACAGCCACACCAATCGCTCATGGTCGGCTCGATCGTCGACGACGACAGCGAGCGACCACAACTTGCCCTGATCGGTGAAGAAGTAATCGGCGTCCGAGATCACCGTCGTCACATCACATCCGGAGTAGTCGAGGACCTCCGCGCGGTGGCCGGCCCCGTCGTACTCGAAACCGAAGAGTCTCAACGGTGTCTCGTCACCGGCGTCATCGCCACCCGACCGCGCTGTGTTGCTGTTCGTCATCTCTTCACACCCCCGATCGGTGAGCATCTCTCACACATCCAGCCGCCCTAAGCGACAAACCCTTGCGACCGAGGTGCACGACAAGACGCCTGCGCGTCCGAGGTGCGGGAAGCGTACGCATGCTTCCTGATCCGAAAGAACCGCAAACCCCTGGTCCCTGAGGTGCGAGGAGCGCAAGCCGCCGGGCCGAGCAAGCGACGAAGGAGCGCGTCGAGGTCGACGAGCCACGAAGGGCCCTGATGAGGCACCTTGCGAGCCCTTCGTGGCAGTGAGAATGGGTGTGGGTGGTTGACCGGGTTTGGGTCTGACTTACTTCGTGGCTGACGGTGCTGTCATGGGCGAGATGTGTCGGCCCAGAACTTCGGTCGATCACCTGCACCAAGTGACCTTGAGGGCCGGGGCGGGTGTGACCTGATTAGGACCCTGTCTGGCTGGTAGGCCGTGACTCTTCACTGTCCTGTCCACCCGCCCCGGTGAGGTCATCCCACACCGCAGTGAAGGAGACACCGCCAGAATGGCTGAGACAGCAGTGACCACGCAAGTGGTCGTACTCGGAGTCGACACCCATCAACAGACCCATCACGCCGCGATCGTCGCCACCGACGGCCGCCCGCTGGCCGATCGCGAGTTCCCGACCACCACCGCCGGCTACACCCAGTTGTGGCAGTGGGCGTGTGGCTTCGGCCGCGTCGAGGATGCCGCGGTGGAATCGAGCGCCTCCTATGGGGCCGGGTTGACCCGCATGCTCACCGCTGAAGGGGTGCGAGTGATCGAGGTCAACACCCCCGATCTGCCGCGCCGCTACGCCCACGGTAAGACCGATCAACTCGATGCCTACGCCGCGGCGATGGCCGTCATCACCGGCCGCGCCACCGCGGTGGCCAAAGACACCCGCGGCGCGGTCGAATCTGTTCGGATGCTCACCGTGGCAAGGGCTTCGGCCGTCGCAGAGGCCACCCGGATCGGTAACCAGATCCGTGACCTGTGTACCACCGCACCAGCCGAGCACGCCGATCAAGCGCGCCAGGCCCGCACCATCGCCAAGCGGGCAGCATTCATCACAGACTTGCCGGTACCAGCCGAGAAAGCTGGTCTGTCCGCGCCGGCCGCGGCGTTCGTGCGCGCGGCGCGGTCGCTGCTCGACCGACACCGACTCGCCCAACAACAAGCCCGGTCCTTGGCCCGCGAACTCACACGACTGCTGAGCAAGCTGGTACCCACCCTGCTCTCGCGCCCGCAGATCGGGCCGATCACCGCCGCCCGCCTGGTGATCACCGCCGGTGACAACGTCGAGCGGATGGGCACCGAGGCACGGTTCGCCAAACTCGTCGGCGCCGCCCCGTTACCGGCATCCTCAGGCAAAACCAGCCGCCACCGACTCAACCGGGGCGGGGACCGGCAAGCCAACAGCGCTCTGCACATGATCGCGGTCGGACGCATGAAATCCCACGCCCCCACCCGCGCCTACGTCGAACGCCGCTCCGCCGAACACAAAACGAAGAAAGACATCCTCCGCTGCCTCAAGCGATACATCGCCCGCGAAGTGTTCCGCGACCTCACCACCGACCTCGGAGCACTTGACAAGCTATAGGACCCTCTCGCTTCGCTCGCACCTCAGCATGCAGAAGTCTGGACGCTCACGAGTGTTTTTCGTAGTCCACAACGGCCGCCAGGCCGTACCTACTGAGGTGCAAGAAACGAACCCTCCCCCGCTCCCCGAGACGGGAGAAGCGCAAGCACCGACCCCCTCCGTCCCCCGAGGCGCGACGAGCGCAAGCGACGAGCCTCGAAGGGGTCTACACCCCAGGCCGAACTCAAAACCGCTCGCAATCAGGCCGATCGAACGTGAACCGAAATGCGGGACGAGTGTGACTGGAGTACACCTTGTCAACAATCCACGCCCACCCAACGCGAATCGACGCACAGACGACGAAATATGCTGCACAGTCGATGAATTCGTGGTTCTCGGCCTGTGGAATTTTCTCGAAATCGAACGAATGTTCCTGTACCTTGGAGTCATGCCAGAGCTCGCCACTCTCCTCGATCAGCTCATCGAAACCACACCACCCGCCGATGACCCCACGGGCAGAGCGACGTTCGACGCCCTCGAGACGCTGCGCTTGATCCGCAACACCGTCGACCACCAGATCGTCACCCACACAGCGCAACTCGACGACCTCCGTGTCGCCCAGAAAGCGGGCAGCACCACCAAGAAACTGCTGATCGAGTCAGGCCATGCCCCGGTCGCCGCTCTTCGCACCATGCGGAGTGTCGATGCCCTGCCGACGTTGCCGGCCCTGGCGAGTCACGCGGCCGACGGGCGGCTGTCCAGCGAGATCGTCGACGCCATCGTCCGAGGCATGCACCAGATCGACAAGCGTTGTGGTGAGGCGCTTTCCGACGACAAGCGCTCACGGTATGAGCTCGAACTCATCGCCCAAGCACTGTCCGGTGCGACGCCGCCGCAAGTACTCAAGCATGCCCGAGCCATCGTCAACACTCTGGCGGACGCCTCCGACACCAGCGTACCGGCCGCCGACGACCCATCGCTGAACGCGGTCAACGCCCACACCACCGACGACGGCCGCGTCGAAATCCGGGCCGACCTCACCCAGATCGTCGGCGAGAAGTTCCTGGCCATGATCGACGAACGATCGTGTCCACGGCCCGAACCCGACGGAGCCGAAGATCGACGAACCGCCGAGCAGCGCCGTGCCGACGCTTTCGAACTGATCCTCGACCAAGCAGCGATCGGCGCGACCATCGACACCGTCGGAAGCCCACGCACGCAACTGATGCTGACCATCCCCGCCACCGGAGAACTCGCAACGCTGCCGTGGACCGGGACGGTCAGCCATGCCACCGCGAAACAGGTCTCCTGCGACGGATCCCTGATCGAGATCGTCCTCGACAGTGAGGGCGTACCGCTGCAGATGGGCCACACCCGTCGGTTGTATCCGGCACACCTCCGCAAAGCAATCATCGTCCGCGACGCCTGCTGTATCAAATGTGGTGCACCACCGTCATATACCCAGGTCCACCACATCCAGCCATGGGCCGACGGTGGACCCACCGACCTCGACAACGGCTGTTTGCTGTGTCAGCGCTGCCATACGCAAGTCCACCACCACGGCTGGGACATCGTGATGGGTTTCGACCGTCATCCCTGGCTTGTCCCACCCGCGACCATCGATCCGCGGCGCCGACCACTACCCGCCTACAACCGACGCACCATGCGACTCGACGACGCCGCCTGACCGCTGCCGCCACAGACCACCAGACTTTCGCGTAGCAGCCTCGCTCCCGGCGCCCGCCCGGGACCGCATCCGTCCCTTGACAACTCCACAGCGACACTGCAGTCGGCTCCGTTCCTGGTCGGATCGTGGACCGGGAACGGGGCCGTACTGTGAAACCCTCGCCGCTACCCCGCCCTTGCACCTGGACCACATGCGGGCTGACGGCCGCCGTGAACTGCCGAATGGGCTGCCGCCCCGTCAGTGGGCCGCGATACTTCCGACTGCGGCAAATCGATGTCCGGTAGCGCACCCTGTTGGGCAGCTTCACCTGCAGGCCGAAGTTTCTCTTAGACAACTGCGCCCAATGGAAAGACCGGCATCGCTGTATGCCCGTGCCCCCGACATTGAAGCGCTCCTTCGGCCGAACGTGCGCTACTGAATACATGCGCAACCGATCCGAGGAGCGCGGTTGCCTCACCCCCGGCCGCAAGGCTCAACCGAGGAGCGCAGTCGACCTCGACCGGCGGGACTGTCTCGCATACCTGCCCCGACTTGTGACCGACAGACTGCAACTCGACTCCCAGACCTCGATCGAAGTCTGCCGGTCGAGTTGAAGTTTGCCGGTCGCCGGACCCTTCGTGGCTCGTCGCTGCGCTCCTCGCACCTCAGGGAGCAGGGGCTGACGCGCCCTCCGCAAGCTCCGGACGCACCTCAGGGAGCAGGGGCTGCCGCGGGCACACCGACGACAACCGCCTGCTCATCACGCCGACGTCAGCTGACCGCGAGCCACGCCGCGAGTCCGAGCCCGCACACCCCGACCACGATCCGGAGCGGCCCGGGCGGCAGCCGTTTCACGACAGGCGGGCCGCACCACCCGCCGGCAAGACAGCCGACGGCCATGGCGAGCGCCGCCCACCAGTCGACGGGACCCCAGATCATGAAGCCGATGGCGGCGATCGTGTTGGCGATGCCGAGGAACAACGACTTGGACAACGCTGCGCGCCACAATGGTTCGCTGGTCACCACGAGCATGAGCGCGAGAATCATGATGCCGGCGCCCGCCCCGAAGTACCCGCCGTACACCGAGATCAGCGTCAGGCCCAGGATGAACACCCAGGGACGCTCGGCGTGCGAGGTGGCCCACCGCCGCAGAACCGGTTGCGCCAGCAGGGCGATCGCGGCGATCGCCACCAGGAACGGCACGACGGTCTCGAACGCCTCGGCCGGCGTCGACAACAACAGCACCGCCCCGACCGTGCCGCCGATGAGCGCGGCGATCGCGCCGATGGTCAGCCGCCTGCGGTCACCGTCGAGGAGGGAGCGTCCCGACTGTGCGGTACTGCCCACCCCGACGGCGACCAGCGCGACCGTGTTCGTGACATTGGCCGCGATCGGACTGAGTCCGACGGCGAGCAGTGCGGGATAGCTGACGATCGACGCCAGCCCGGTGATGTAGCCGATCAGGCCGGCGCCGAAACCGGCGACGACCAGTAGAGCGAGCTCAGTGAGCGAAATGACGCGCCCCGGTGAGGTAGAGCGTCACGCCCGCCTCGTCGGCCGCCTCGATCACCTCGTTGTCGCGAATCGAACCGCCCGGCTGCGCAACGGCTTTCACCCCGGCCGACAGCAGTACCTGCAGTCCGTCCGGAAAGGGGAAGAACGCGTCCGACGCCCCGACGCTCCCCGCTGCACGGTCACCGGCGCGTTGCACGGCCAGGTGCGCGGAGTCGACGCGATTGACCTGGCCCATACCGACGCCGACCGACGCACCGTCGGACGCCAGCAGGATGGCGTTGGACTTGACCGAACGGCACGCACGCCAGGCGAACTCGAGGTCGGCAAGGGTCTGGTTGTCGGCCGGCGGACCCGCCACGAGGTTCCAGTTGGCCGGATTGTCGCCGTCGGCGTCGAGGACGTCGCGCTGCTGCATCAGCAGTCCGCCCGACACCGGCTTCGTCTCGATCCCGGTCGCCGCCGGCGGGGTGGCCACCAGGACGCGGATGTTCTTCTTACGGGTCAGCACCGAGAGCGCACCGTCGGCGAAGCCGGGCGCGACGATCACCTCGGTGAAGATCTCGGCGACCTGCTCGGCCATCGCCACGGTGATCTCACGATTCGCCGCGATCACGCCGCCGTAGGCGCTGACCGGATCGCACGCGTGCGCCTTGCGATGCGCCTCCGCGATGTCGGCGCCGATGGCGATGCCACACGGGTTGGCGTGCTTGATGATCGCGACCGCCGGGGCATCGAAGTCGTAGGCGGCGCGCCACGCGGCATCGGCGTCGGTGTAGTTGTTGTAACTCATCTCCTTGCCGTGGAGCTGCTCGGCGGTCGCAACCCCGCCGGCCCCGGCGTTACCGACATACAGTGCGGCCGGCTGGTGCGGGTTCTCGCCGTAACGCAGCACCGCGGAGCGGGTCCAGGTCGCACCGGCCCACGCCGGGAACTGCGACTCGTCCTCGGGCGCAACCACACTCGACATCCACGACGCGACCGCGACGTCATAGTCCGCGGTGTGCCGGAAAGCCTTTGCCGCAAGCTTCTTCCGGTCGACGAGCGAGAACCCGTCGGCCGTGAGGGCCTCGGTCACCAGCGAGTAGTCATCGGGATCGACCACGACGGCGACCGACGGGTGGTTCTTCGCGGCCCCACGCACCATCGACGGGCCGCCGATGTCGATTTGCTCGATGCACTCGTCCGGAGTCGCACCGGACGCCACCGTCTCGGTGAACGGATAGAGATTGACGACGACGAGATCGAATGCGGCGACGCCCAGTTCGTCGAGCTGAGCCACATCATCGGACTTACGGGTATCGGCGAGGATGCCCGCGTGCACCTTGGGGTGCAGGGTCTTGACGCGGCCGTCGAGGCACTCGGGGAAGCCCGTCAGCGTGGACACCTCCACGACCGGCACGCCCGCGCCGGCGATGGTCTTCGCGGTGGACCCGGTGGACACGATCTCCACTCCGGCCGCGTGTAGTGCCGTCGCGAGGTCGGCGAGACCGCTCTTGTCGTAGACACTCACCAGCGCGCGCCGAATCGGTCGACGAGAGCTGTCAGAGCTGGGTGCGTTCACGGGATGCGGGCCTTTCGTCCATCGATGACTACTCCTCGGGTGACCAGTGCGGTCACCACGTCGGCGAGCAACACACGCTCAACCGTCTTGATGCGTTCGTGCAGGGTGTCGACCGTGTCGTCGTCGTCGACGGTGACCACTCGTTGCGCGAGGATCGGGCCGGTGTCGACGCCTTCGTCGACCAGATGCACCGTCGCGCCCGTGACCTTGACGCCGTAGTCGAGCGCCTCGACGACACCGTGGGCGCCCGGGAACGCGGGTAGCAGCGCTGGATGACTGTTGACGACGCGACCGCCGAACCGGCCGAGAAAAGCCGGGCCGAGGATCTTCATGAAACCGGCGGTCACCACCCACTCCGGCTCGATCGCGGCGACCTCGTCGGTCAGCGCACGATCCCACGTCGCACGGTCGGCGTGGTCGGCGACACGGCAGGTGATGAGCGGGATGTCGTGGCGCTGCGCGACCTCTTGCGCCCGGCACGAGCGGTCGACCACGATCGCCGCGACACGGAACGGGGCATCCTCGTCACCGGCGCGCGCGATCAGCGATTCCAGCAGCGAACCGGTGCCCGACGCCATCACCACCAGCGGGGTGCGACCAGGTGCCGTCGGGGATGTCACGTCGTCGAGACTAATCGCCGCACGTTGGGCCGCCCGCGCCGGGTGGCGCCGCCGGGGCACGCCCGGGAAGCGCGCTGTCAGCGTTGCCGTGAGGCCCCGTGCGAACCGGGATGGAGGTCGTGATCCACGTCGACGGCGAGATCCGCCACGTCGAGATCGTCGTCGTACACGCGGTTCTTCGCCGGCGCGCGCCCGGATGCGGTGTCGAGATCGGAGTCGTCCGGGTCCGACGCGGCGACGTTCTCCGCGTCGTCGTCCGCGAGGTCAGCGTCCCCGAATTCACCGTCGTCGAACTCACCGTCGTCGTAGTCCGAGTCCTCGTACTCGCCGTCCTCGAATTCGCCGTCCTCGACCTCTGAGTACTCGGCGTACTCGTCGTCCTCGTCCAGATCGGTGACGATGACGTATTCGTCCTCGTAACCGAGGTCGAGTGGATCCTCGAAGTACTCCTCGCCGACAGCGAGACGTGCCGCTCGGGTCGACGGCAGGAAGGCGTAGACGAGCACGATGAGCAGGCCGACGACCGCGATCCAACCCAGTGTGAAGACCCCGGCCGCCGACACCGTCACGACGACCTCGCCGAACTCCCCCAGCGTTCCACCCGCCGAGACGGTGAGAACGGCGACCACCGAAGCCGCGACCGCCGCGGCGACACCCACCGAACGCACGTGGGCCATGGGATCGAGGTCGCGGCATCGCCAGCCGACGAACGCGGCGACACCGGCCGGCACGAGCAGTCCGACGAATCCCCATGCCCCGGCACCCGGCCCGTCGGGAAGGACCGCGAGAACCGGGACGGGCGGGACGGCGTCACCGCGGACCGTGAACAGGTCGACCGTCGTCGCACCGATCTGGACGTCGGAACCCACGAGCACCGCCATCGCGGCGACCATCACGTTCGGGAGGTAGAGCATCGACAGCAGGGTGAGTCCCAGGAACCCGTCGAAGTCGTAACCGGTTTCGATCAGTTCACCGATCTGCCCGTGCCTCATCAACATTCGCAGACACACCAGCACGGCTCCGGCCACCAGTAGCAGCAGCGCCGCCACCAGCCCGTACCGGAAACCGCGACGATCGGCGTGGGTCACGCCCCCGCGGACGGCGAAGTCGCGTCGTCGGCTCCACACGACACCGGCGACCGCCGCACCGCCGTGTACGCCGAGGGTGTAGAGGAACGCGAGCAGTGCGTTGGGCGTCTGTACCGGCAGGACCGACCCGCCGTCCATGACGACCGCCAGGGACATCGCGGTGATGAGAACGGGGCCGATCACCGCCGAGAACACGACGGCGCCGAGGTCGAACAGGTCGTGCCGATCGCGTTCGTTCGAGTTCGTGCCACCGGCGACGGCCCGGGCCGTCAGCCAGGCAGTGCCGGCGGCGACCGCCAGCGTCGGCAACAGCGGCAGCACACCTACGGTGACCCCGCTGATCGTGACCGGCATCTGGTGGACGGCCAGCCAGCCCGAGGCGATCGCACTCGGCAGTCCGGTCAGGCCGCTGCCGGCCAGCAGCAGCACCGAGAGCATCACGACGATCAGCGTCACCAGTGCTATCGCGGGAACGGTGAACGCGACAACCGCGAGCTGCCGGGCCGAGCCCTCGGCCGCCGTGCGCTGCGCACGACGTGATCGCCGCAGGTTACGCAGCTGCGACGCCAGATTGTCCGTGGTCGGGTCCGACTTGAGGGAGGGCATCGTCATGAGCCTGACACGGTCCCGGCCGACGCCGTCGTAGACGCGCCGAGCGGCCTGCGAAAGGGAGTCAGCTCACCGCTGGACCGTCCGCACGACGACAGTGCCCCGCCGACCGATGGTCGACGGGGCACTGTGGGGGTTCTGTCAGTTGCCGCTGCCGGTGGGCGGCTCCGGCTTCTGGAAGACCGTGGTCGAGTGGTCTCCGGCCGGGGTGTCGGTGCCCGAGGGGCCAGCGGATCCACCGGGCGCGGCCGGGGATGCGCCCGAGGCGCCGGCCGCGTACTGGCCGGGACGGTAGTCCCCGTAGCCCGACTCGCCGTGACCGGAGGCCGATGCCGACGATTCGCTCGCACCGCCGGAGTAACCGCTCTGACCGGCGGTCGACGCGCCCGACGACTGCGAGTAGGCCGACGGGTCGTAGTTCGCCGACGACTGCTGGCCGTACTGAGCCTGCGCGCTGCCGGTGCCGTAGGCGGTGGTCTGCGCCTCACCGTAGCCACCGGTCTGCTGGTGAGCGCCGGTGTCGGACTGCGCGGCCGACGAGCCGGGGGCTACCGCGGCGGTCGCCGAGCCCACCGCGGGCGCCACCTTGATGACGCCGGCGTCGACGAGCAACCACACGACTGCGAGAACCGCGGACAGGAGGGTGAAGATCAGCAGCACGATCGCCCCGGCACCGTTGTCGTCGATGTTGAGGAACTGGAACAGCGTGATCAGGAACGAGGTGATCGCCAGCGACGCCACGATCGGCGCCGCAGGCACCTTGATGCCCGGGATCAGCGAGATGAGCGCCAGGATCCCGGCAACGCTGATCAGCGTGTACGGCGCGTTGTACTGGGTCTGGAACAGCTTGAGCGCGAAGTCATAGGTCTCGGCGGCGGACAGGAACCCGCTGAAGAGGACGATGAGGCCGAAGGCGCCGATCGCGGCGGCGAGGAGAACCGGGGTGATGGCCGGCAGTCCCTGACTCGGCGCCTTGGTCGGCTGCGGGGAATACCCATACTGGCCGTAGCCCTGCTGGCCCTGCTGGTCCTGGCCGTATCCGGGTTGGCCGTACCCCTGCTGGCCGTATCCCTGCTGGCCATATCCCTGCGCGGGGCTCTGGCCGTAGCCCGGTTGCCCCTGGCCGTAGGACTGTCCGCTCTGACCGTACTGCTGGCCCCCGTACTGCTGGGCCTGACCGTACTGATCGGAACCGGGCGCGGGGCCCGCCTGCGGACCCGTGTTGTGCGCGCCGGACTGGGGATATCCGGATTGATTGCCGTACTGGCCGTAGGACTGGCCGGACTCGGGCTGCTGCTGCCCGTAGCCGCCGGGTGGGTAGGTCATGACGATCTCCTGGTCGGGTCGGTCGGTCAGGATCAGCGGGTCGCGTCGAGGTGACGGCGTCCGGCCGTCGCCCCCCACGAGCGCAGAACTGTCGACCACGCTAGTACACATACCAGCCGGGTCCCATGACCCTTGCACATCGGGGTCGCCCCGCCGGGCCACGAATCCCGCTCACCAGCGATGCGCGCGCCCTTGCTCGGCGTACCAGTTGATCAGCGCGTAGTCGTCGACCGCCTTGGGGTCGATGTTGACCTCGGAACGGCCCGCCAGAATCGCGGTGACCGGAACCTCGAGCTTCTTTCCGGTCCGGGTGTGTGGAATCCCGGGGGCCTCGATGACCTCGTCGGGCACATGGCGTTTGGAGAGGCGGTCGCGGACCGCGCCCGCGATCCGGCCGATCAGCGCGTCGTCGAGCGTCGCGCCGGGGACCAGGGTGACGAACAGCGGCATCCAGTAGGCGCCGTCCGGTCCGTCGACACCGAGCACGAAGGCCTCGGCGATCTCGTCGAGCGCTTCGACGACCTCGTAGATGTCGGCCGATCCCATCCGGATCCCGTGGCGGTTCAACGTCGCGTCGCTGCGGCCGTGGATCACGAGCGACCCACGTTCGGTCACCGTCACCCAGTCGCCGTGCCGCCAGACCGGTTTCTCCGGATTCGACGCACCGCCCTCCCATTCGTGGGCGAAATAAGCCGCGCGGTAGCGCGCACCGTCGGGATCGTCCCAGAAGCTCACGGGCATCGACGGCATCGGCGCGGTGACGACGAGTTCACCCACCTCCCCCACCAGCGGGCGGGCGTCGGGCGACCAACTCTCCAGTGCCACACCGAGGTAGCGCACCGACAGCTCCCCCGGGACGACCGGTACACCGGTGGAGCCGCCGGCGAACGCGGACACGATGTCGGTGCCGCCGCTGATCGACGAGATGGGCAGTCCGGACCCGACGTGGTCGTCGACCCAGGTGAAAAGATCTGCGGCGAGCGATGATCCGGTACTCCCGAGAGTGCGCAACCGACCGAGGTCGTGCCGGCGGCCCGGTTCCAGACCCGCCTTCCGCGAGGCCTGCAGCTGACCGGGACTCGTGCCGAAGTAGGTGACGTGCTCGTCGTCGACGACCTGCCACAGGCGGTCGGCGTCGGGGTACAGGGGCGAACCGCTGTAACAGACGATCCGCGAACCGCAGAGAAGTCCGGCGACCTGATAGTTCCACATCATCCAGCTGAGCGCGGTCTGCCAGAAGAACACGTCGTCTGCGGACAGATCGCCGTGCAGGGCACCGGCTTTCAGGTGCTCCAGCAGGACTCCCCCGTGTCCGTGCACGATGCCTTTGGGGCGTCCGGTGGTGCCGGAACTGAACAGCACCCAGAGCGGATGATCGAAGGGCACCTTGACGGGGTGGAAGTCGCCGGGGTCGCGGGTGACGGCGTCGGCATAGTCGAGGGCCGACGAAGACTCCTCGGTCGCGCCGATCGTGATGTGCGCGACCAGGTCCGGCAGTAGCCCGGCGAGCTCGGCGCTGTCGGCGCGCTTGTCGACGACATTGCCGTTGTAGCGATATCCGGCGGCGGTGAACAGGACCTTGGGTGCGAGTTGGCCGAGTCGGCCGGCTGCCCCCTGCGGGGCATAGTCCTGGCCACATCCGGACCAGATCGCGCCCAGGGATGCGGTGGCCAGGAAGGCAATGACGGCCTCGGGGATGTCGGGGAGGTAGGCGGCCACCACGTCCCCCGACCCCACTCCGCGCGCACGCAGGGTCGCGGCCAGGCCCGCGACCTGCGCCGGCAGTTCCGCCCACGCGATCTCGGAACGGTCACCGGCCTCGTCGATGCCCACGATCGCGGCGCCGGGCAGGGCGGCGTGCCGCAGGATCTGATCGACGTAGTTCAGCCGGATCCCGGGGAACCAGACCGCACCGGGCATCCGGTCGTCGGCGAGCACCGCCTCGTCCCCGGGCCCGAGCGGTTCCGCGGCGAGGGCGTCGAGGTCGAAGAATTCCCAGACGGCACGCCAGAACCGGGACGGGTGTTCCACCGACCACGCCCACAGATCGCCGTAATCGTCTGTGTCGGTCTCGAACCGCCCGGTCTCGAAACGCTCGGCGACGAAGCGGCCGAACCGGTCCATCTGGGTGCTCGTGACCCGCTCCGCAGTCCTCGACGTGCTCATCGCAACTGCTCGAGGATCGAGACCGCCTCGTCGCGCATCGCCACCTTGCGGACCTTCCCGGTGACGGTCATCGGGAACTCTTCGACCACATGGACGTACCGCGGGATCTTGTGTCGAGCGATCTTGCCGGTCGCGAACTCGCGCAGGTCGTCGGCGGTGAATTCGGTTGCGGTGTCGCGCAACCGGACCCAGGCCATCAGCTCCTCGCCGTATTTCACGTCGGGTACCCCGATCACCTGGGCGTCGAGGATGTCGGGATGGGTGTAGAGGAACTCCTCGATCTCGCGCGGGTAGATGTTCTCCCCGCCGCGGATCACCATGTCCTTGATGCGCCCGGTGATCCGGACGTAACCGTTCTCGTCCATGTCGGCGAGGTCGCCGGTGTGCATCCAGCCGTCGGCGTCGATGGCCTCGGCCGTCTTCTCCGGGTCGTTCCAGTATCCGGTCATCACCGAGTAACCGCGCGTACACAATTCGCCCGTCTCGCCGCGCGCCGAGGTCTCCCCGGTTCCGGGATCGACGACCTTGATCTCCAGATGTGGGCCGACCCGCCCGACGGTGGTCACGCGCAACTCGAGGGGATCGTCGACCCGCGTCTGCGTCGACACCGGCGACGTCTCGGTCATGCCGTAACAGATCGACACCTCACGCATGTGCATGCGGTCGACGACCTGCCGCATGACGTACTCGGGGCACGGCGACCCCGCCATGATGCCGGTGCGCAGGCTCGACAGGTCGATGTCGAGCCCGTCGTCGAGCAGGCCGAGTTCGGCGATGAACATGGTGGGCACGCCGTAGAGGCTGGTGCAGCGGTACTCCGCGACCGCCTCGAGGGTGGCCCGCGGGTCGAAGGCCGGCGCCGGAATCACCATCGCCGCACCGTGACTCGTCGCCGCGAGGTTACCCATCACCATGCCGAAGCAGTGGTAGAAGGGCACGGGTAGGCAGATCCGGTCGTCGGCGGTGTAGTTCAGCAGTTCGCCGACGAGGTACCCGTTGTTCCCGATGTTCCGGTGCGACAGCGTCGCACCCTTCGGGAAACCCGTTGTACCCGAGGTGTACTGGATGTTGATCGGGTCGTCGGGTGAGAGCGACGCAGCGATCTCGTCGACGCGTGTGAGCTCGTCGGCGCTCGGCTCGACACACAGCGCATCCCAGCCAGGGGATTCGAACAGGACCACTTCGCGCAGCTCCGGGCACTGTGGCCGGGCCTGTTCGAGCATCGTCGAATAGGCCGAGTCCTTGAAGCTCTCGGCGGCCAGGACGACGCTCGTCCCGGACTGCTGCAGCGCGTACTCGATCTCGTTCTGCCGGTACGCGGGATTGAGATTGACCAGCACGGCGCCGATCTCGGCCGCGGCGTACTGGGTCAACACCCATTCGAACCGGTTCGGCGACCACAGCCCGACGCGGTCGCCGACCGACACGCCGAGTCGTAGCAGTCCGGCCGCGAGCGCGCGTACGTCACGGTGGAACTCGGTGTATCGCCATTCCCGCCTTGCGGCGGCGTCGATCAACGCGGTTCGCTCGCCGTGGTCCGCGACGGTTCGGGCCAGGGTGGCTCCGATGGTCTCGGTGAGCAGTGCCGGTGTCTCCTCACCGCGCGTGTGTGCAGGCTTCGGGTGAGCCTCGGTGCTCATGTTCTTGCTCCGGTCTGTTCTCGGGGGTGGATGCCCGGATGGTCGGGGGCTTCGTCAGTTCTCGGGGGCGGGATCGGTACGCGTACCGCTCACACGGGACAGGACGACCTCCGCCTGGCGCAGGACCGGCCCGTCGATCATCTGACCGTCGAGGCTGAACACCCCGCCCGCGTGTTCGGCCGCACCGTCGAGGACCTTGCGCGCCCACTCGACCGCCTCGTCCGACGGGCGGTAACCGTTCCGGATGTGATCGACCTGGGACGGATGGATGCATGCGGTCGCGGTGTAACCCAGGGCCACCGCGTCGCGGACCTCGGCGACGAGTCCGTCGACGTCGGCGATGTCGAGGTGCACCGAGTCGACGGCGAACTTTCCGTACGCGGCGGCCGCGATGCGGACCATCGACCGGACCCAACTCGCGACGTCCCGGTACTCACCCGGCCGGGGTTCACCCGGACCGAACCGGCTCGACGTGCCGCCGAGGCCCGCGACGAGATCCTCTGCCCCCCACATCAGTCCGATGCAGTTGGAGGTGGCGGCGATGTCGCGGGCGCGGGTCGCGCCGAGCGGCGTCTCGATCAGTGCGATCGTCTGGAACGCGGTGTCCAGGATCGAGGACACGTCCTCGGCCTTGGCCTGCATGACCACCCGGTAGTTCGTCTCCGAGACGGCGGCGAGATCGCGCCGGTAGTCGCCGGTACCGGCCGGGTTGATCCGCACGATGGTGCGGTCCGGATCGATCGGATTGGCGACGAGAGCCTCCCGGGCTGCGGCGCGGTTCGTCGGCGACACCGCGTCCTCGAGGTCGAGGATGACGACATCGGCCCGGTCGAGGGCCTTCTGGTATCGCTCGGGACGGTCCGCCGGGCAGAACAACATCGCCGGCCCGGGCGGCAGCCACGCGTTGGTGAGCTGCCCCGACAACCCGGAACCCGCGACCGGGCCGCCGGGTGAGTCCTCGAAGAACATCGTCGTCACTCCGTCCGTTGCCTGCGCACCAGCGTTGCTCGTGCGGCGCGGGCGACGACCTCGCCGTGCTGGTTGCGTCCGATGTGGGTCAAGTTCACCACGCCCTCACCCGGACGCGACCGCGATTCGCGTTTACCGGTGCACTCGGTCTCCGCGTACAGGGTGTCGCCGGCGAACAACGGCGCCGGGAAGGCGACCTCGCTGAAGCCCAGGTTCGCCACCAGGGTGCCCTGGGTAAGTTGGGAGACCGACAATCCCACGATCGTCGACAGGGTGAACATGGAGTTGATCAGCCGTTGCCCGCCGAAACCCGGCTGCTCGGCCGACCAGGCGGCGTCGAGGTGGAGCGCCTGCGTGTTCATGGTCAGCGTCGTGAACAGCACGTTGTCGGCCTCGGTGACAGTGCGTCCGGGCCGATGTTCGTAGATGGTGCCCTCCTCGAACTCCTCGAACCACAACCCGCGCTGTACGATTCGACGCCCGCCGGTGGTGTCGCTCATGCGAACCCCAGCTCGCGCGCGATCAGCATGAGCTGCACCTCGGTCGTGCCCTCACCGATCTCGAGGATCTTCGAATCGCGGTAGTGCCGGGCGACGGGATATTCGTTCATGAAGCCGTACCCACCGTGGATCTGCGTGGCCATCCGGGCGTTGTCCATCGCCGCCTCACTGGCGATCATCTTGGCGATCGACGCCTCCTTCTTGAAAGGCTTGCCCGCCAACATCTTCGCCGCCGCGTCGTAGTAGGCGGTCCGCGCGACGTGGGCGCGCGCCTCCATCCGGGCGATCGCGAAGGACACCGACTGGTACTCACCGATCGCCTTGCCGAAGGATTGTCGCTCCTTGGCGTACTTCACGCTCTCGTCGACGCACCCCTGGGCGACGCCGGTGGCGAGGGCTGCGATGGCGATCCGCCCCTCGTCGAGGATGGACAGGAAGTTGGCGTATCCGCGGCCGCGGACACCGAGCAGGTTCTCCTTGGGAACGCGTACGTCGGTGAAGGTCAGCGGATGGGTGTCCGAGGCATTCCACCCGACCTTGTTGTACGCCGGCTCGGCGGTGAAACCCGGCGTGCCGGACGGCACGATGATGGTGGAGATCTCCTTCTTGCCGTTCTCCTTCACCCCGGTCACCGCGGTCACCGTCACCAGTGAGGTGATGTCGGTCCCCGAATTGGTGATGAACTGCTTGCCGCCGTTGATGATCCACGAGTCACCGTCGTCCCGGGCCGTGGTCGCGGTGGCTCCGGCATCCGAGCCCGCCCCGGGTTCGGTCAACCCGAAGCCGGCGAGCGCCGTGCCCGCGGTGAGTTCGGGGAGGTACTGCTCTTTCTGCTCCTCGCTGCCGAATCGGTAGATCGGCATGGCGCCCAGACTCACCCCGGCCTCGAGGGTGATGGCGACGGACTGGTCGACCTTGCCGAGTTCCTCCAGCGCGAGCGACAGGGCGAAGTAGTCGCCGCCCATGCCGCCGTACTTCTCGTCAAAGGGAAGCCCGAACAGTCCCATCTTGCCCATCTGGGCGACGACGTCATACGGAAAGCTGTGCTCGGCATCGTGTTTCGCGGCCACCGGCGCCACCACGGTCTGCGCGAAGTCGCGGACCGTCGCGATGAGGTCGGTGTACTCCTGGGTGAGTTCCATGTGAGTGTTCTCCTGGGAAGGTTGTCGACGGGTGGTTCAGGGCCCTTCGTGGCTCGTCGCTTTCGCTCCTCGCACCTCAGGGATCAGTAAAGGCTCGTCGCTTTCGCTCCTCGCACCTCAGAGATCAAGGGGATCGCCGGCGGTGACGACGGCGAGGATCTGTCCCGCGTCGACCTTGTCCCCCACCTTCACGGAGATGTCGACGGTGCCGTCCACCGGCGCGGTGAGCGCATGCTCCATCTTCATCGCCTCGACGACGACGACCGACTGGCCGGCGGTGACGTCGGCCCCGATCTCGGCGGCGACGGCGACCACGGTGCCCGGCATCGGGCTGGTGATCTCGCCGGCGTGCTCGTCGGCGGCCTCGTCGAGCAGGGGCTTCGCGAGTTCGAGGACCCAGGTGCCCGACGGCCCTCCCACCCACCAGCTCTCTCCGACGCGAACACTCGACCACGACTGCGTCACCCCGTCGACGACCAGGCGGTCCGAGCCGCGACCGTCGCCGGGCTGCGCCGGCTGGTAGACCACGTGCCCGGTCCACGACGCCTCGGCGTCGTCGTCGAAGGTGACGGTGGCGGTTCCCGAGACGGACCATTCGTCTGCGGCATCGACCTGGATGGCCACCGTCGAATGCCGTCCGCCGGCGACGAGGCGGGTGCGGACCGGAGCGGATCGACCGACCCGCCATCCGACCGCCGAGGACCAGACGTCGTCGGCATCGCGAGCGCCGATCCGCGCCAGACCCACGAGCACCTGTGCCTCGGGAATGGGCTCCGGCGCAGCGTAATCAATGACGAGGCGGTCCAACAGTTCGGTGTCGAGGTCGGCGTCCACGACCGCCTGCTGACGCAGGACGAAGCGGCAGAAGTCGATGTTGGTGACCACGCCCAGCACGCGGGTGTGGGCCAGTGCCTGGTCGAGACGTTCGAGCGCCTCCTCCCGGTCGGCACCGTACGCGATGATCTTCGCGAGCATCGGGTCGTAGTCACTGCCGACGCGCAATCCGTCGAGCATGGCCGAGTCGACGCGGATGCCGCCGCCGGCCGAGGTGTCGGGATGGACGAGATGCTCGATCGTCCCGCCGGTCGGCAGGAAACCGCGGGCCGGGTCCTCGGCGTACACGCGTGCCTCGATCGCGTGGCCGCTGAGGGTGATCGTGTCCTGCGTCAAACCCAGGACTTCTCCGCGGGCGACGCGGATCTGTTGTTCCACGAGGTCGACTCCGGTGACGAGCTCGGTCACCGGGTGCTCGACCTGCAGTCGGGTGTTCATCTCCATGAAGAAGAACTCGTCGGGCCGGTGCGCCGACACGATGAACTCGACCGTGCCCGCCCCGGTGTAGCCGACACTGCGCGCGGCATCGCACGCGGCCTCACCGATGCGAGCACGGGTCTCGGCGTCGAGCAGCGCCGACGGCGCCTCCTCGATCACCTTCTGGTGCCGCCGCTGCAATGAGCACTCGCGCTCGCCGAGGTGAATGACGTTCCCGTGCTGATCGGCGAGGACCTGCACCTCGATGTGGCGCGGGGTGTCGACGAAGTGCTCGAGGAACAACGCGTCGTCGCCGAACGCGGCGGCGGCCTCACGGCGGGCCCGCTCCAGCGCGGCCGGCAGCTCCGACGCCTCGGCCACCCGGTGCATCCCCTTGCCACCACCACCCGCACTGGGCTTGATGAGAACCGGGAACCCGATGTCGGGTGCGGCGGCGATGAGGTCGTCGTCGGTCAGGCCGGGGCGCGACAGACCCGGCACCACCGGCACGTCGCGAGCGGTGACGGCGGCCCGGGCCGTGATCTTGTCTCCCATCGTCGCGATCGCCTCCGCGGGCGGCCCGATGAAGACGATGCCCGCCTCCGCCAGAGCGGCCGCGAACTTCTGGTTCTCCGAGAGGAATCCGTAGCCCGGGTGGACGGCGTCGGCACCGGTCTTGCGTGCCGCGTCGACCACTTTTGCGATGTCGAGGTAGCTCTGGGTGGCGGCGGCCGGGCCGATGTGCACCGCGACGTCGGCCTCCCGGACGTGGCGCGCCTGCGCGTCGGCGTCGGAATAGACTGCGATACTGCGGATTCCCATGTGGCGCAGGGTGTCGATCACCCGGCAGGCGATCTCACCACGGTTGGCCACCAGGACACTGCGGATGGGTCTGGTACTCACGGTCGAAGTCCTCGGGGTAGGCGGAGCGGCGTCGGCATCGGCGGTCACATCCGGAAGACGCCGTAGCGCGGATCGGCGAGCGGTGCGTAGCGGGCGGTCTCGAGAGCGAGGCCGAGCAGTGTCCGGGTCTGCGCGGGGTCGACGATGCCGTCGTCCCACAGCCGGGCCGTCGAGTAGTAGGCATCCGATTGTTGTTCGAACTGTTCGCGGATCGGGGCCTTGAACGCTTCCTCGTCCTCGGTGGACCATTCCGCGCCGGATCGCTCGATCTGGTTGCGTCGCACCGTTCCGAGGGTGTCGGCGGCCTGCGGTCCGCCCATGACCGAGATGCGGGCGTTGGGCCACATCCAGAGGAATCTGGGCGAGTAGGCGCGTCCGCACATCGAGTAGTTGCCCGCGCCGAAGGAGCCGCCGACCATGACGGTGAACTTGGGCACGCGTGCGCACGCCACGGCGTTGACCATCTTGGCCCCGTTCTTGGCGATGCCGCCCTGCTCGTAGGCCTTGCCGACCATGAAGCCCGTGATGTTCTGCAGGAACAGCAACGGGATGCGACGCTGGTCGCACAGTTCGATGAAATGAGCTCCCTTCAGCGCGGATTCGCTGAACAGGACACCGTTGTTGGCGACGATCCCCACCGGGTGACCGTGCAGGTGCGCGAACGCCGTCACCAGACTGGTGCCGTAGTTCGCCTTGAACTCGTTGTATTCCCCTCCGTCGCACAGGATCTCGATGACCGACCGGACGTCGTACGGAGTTCGCGGGTCGGTGGGCACCACGTCGTAGATGTCGGTCTGCGGCCGCACCGGCTCACGGACCGGGATCGTCTCCCACTGTGGCGCCTCACGGGGCCCGAGGGTCGCGACGATCTCGCGGACCTTGGCGAGCGCCTGCTGGTCGTTGTCGACGAGGTGGTCGGTGACACCGGAGACCGACGAGTGCATCGCACCACCGCCCAGGTCCTCGGCGGAGACGTCCTCTCCGGTCGCCGCCTTCACCAGCGGCGGACCCGCGAGGAAGATGGTGCCCTGATTGCGCACGATCACCGTCTCGTCGCTCATCGCCGGGACGTAGGCCCCGCCGGCGGTCGACGACCCGAGGACCGCGGCGATCTGCGGGATGCCGGCGGCGCTCATGGTCGCCTGATTGAAGAAGATCCGTCCGAAGTGATCCCGGTCGGGGAACACCTCGTCCTGCTGGAGCAACATCGCGCCGCCCGAGTCGACGAGGTAGATGCACGGGAGCCGGTTGGCCGCCGCGATCTCCTGCGCACGCAGATGCTTCTTGACCGTGACCGGGTAGTACGTGCCGCCGGAGACCGTGGCGTCGTTGGCGACGATCATGCACTCGCGACCCGCGACACGCCCCACGCCGGCGATGACCCCGGCGGCGGGCACCTTGCCGCCGTACATCCCGAAGGCCGCGAGCGGGGCCACCTCGATGAACGGCGACCCGACGTCGAGCAGCCCGTCGACCCGGTCCCGCGGGAGCAACTTTCCGCGAGCGACGTGGCGATCACGAGCCTTCGCGCCGCCGCCGGCGGACACCTCTCGCAGGCGTTCGTCGAGCAGGTCGAGATTGCGCTGGTGTGCGGCCCGGAAGCCGTCGAGCGTGCTGGTCACCGTCGACCCTTCAGTTAGTAATGATTAACTGAAAGTGATCGTACGCGATGAAGTGGCCCATGTCACGCCCCGGGTTCGTCCACTGCGTCGACATGACCTACGTGACGCGCATCACGTCTTCTCGTACTGTTGTGGCAGGCCCACCACCCCGGGCCGACACAACCGATGCGCCGACACCCCGGAACCCCGGACCGGCCACCGCACATAGAAGGCCAGGTGACCCCATGACCCTCGCAGACGACCGCGCTCGCTCCGAGCACGTCCCGACCCCCGGCACGCCGCCCGAGACGGCAGCCACCGGGTTCTCGCTCGACGACCGCTACACCCGCGAGTCCGGCGACATCTACCTCACCGGCATCCAGGCCCTGGTACGCATGGTCCGCGACCGCGCTCGCGTCGACCGCCGTTCCGGCCTCCGGACCGCCTCGTTCATCTCCGGCTACGAGGGCTCTCCCCTCGCCGGTTACGATCTCGAACTCGCCCGACGGCACGAGCATCTCGCCCCGTACGACGTCATCCACCGGCCCGGTCTCAACGAAGAGCTCGCCGCGACCTCGGTGATGGGTTCACAGCTCGCCGCACAGGTCATCGGCGGTGCCGAATTGACGCCGTCCGCGGACGGGCTCCCCCGCGACGGCGTCGTCGGATACTGGTACGGCAAGGCGCCCGGTCTCGATCGCGCGACGGACGCCCTGCGGCACGCGAACCTCATCGGAACCCATTCCGCCGGTGGCGCCGTCGCGCTCGTCGGTGACGACCCGGGCGCGAAATCCTCGACGGTCCCGTGCGCGTCGGAGATGGCGCTGGCCGACCTCTACATCCCGATCCTCTATCCGGCCGATTCCCAGGACATCCTGGATCTCGGTGTCCATGCGGCGCTCATGAGTCGCACCAGCGGGGTCTGGACCTCGCTCAAGATCTCCGCGCACGTCGCGGACGGCGCGTCGACCGCACGCGTCGACCCGGACCGCATAGTGCCCGTCTACGGCGACCTCGGGACGAGCCCCCACGTGCCCAGCGGACGACTGCTCGGCGCCCACCTCATGGAACTCGAACAGAATCAGCTGACCACCCGGCTCCCGCGTGCGCAGGAGTACGCACGGCTCAACGGCCTCAACCGGATCGTGGTCTCGAGTCCCGACGACCGCATCGGCATCGTCGCCGCGGGAAAGACCTACCTCGATCTCCGGGAAGCACTGCGACTGATGCGGATCGACGACGAGGATCTGCGCCGGCTCGGAATCCGCATCCTCAAGCTCGGCATGGTCTACCCGATCGAGCGAGAGATCCTGAATCGCTTCATGTTCGACACCGCCACCGGCGATCTCGACGAGGTCATCGTGGTCGAGGAGAAGCGCGACTTCATCGAGACGATGATGCGCGACATCCTGTTCCGCCACCCGCGGGCCCCGCGCATCGTGGGGAAGGTGCATGAAGACGGATCGACCTTGTTCTCCCGCTTCGGCGAACTCGACGTCGACGCGGTGACCCGAGGACTCGCCGACCGTCTCGCCCGCCACGGGGTCGACGCCGCGCGGATCTGGCTCGACCGCAAAGCCGCTCGCCGCACCCGCATCGAACTCCCGTTGGCGGTGCGCACGCCGTACTTCTGCTCCGGCTGCCCCCACAACAGTTCGACGAAGGTCGCCGAGAACACCCTGGTCGGCGCCGGCATCGGTTGTCACGCGATGGTGTTGCTGATGGATCCCCGGCAGGTCGGCGACATCGCCGGGGTCACCCAGATGGGCGGCGAGGGCGCGCAGTGGATCGGCATGGCCCCGTTCGTGTCCGCGGACCACTTCGTGCAGAACATCGGCGACGGAACCTTCTCGCACTCGGGGTCGCTGGCGTTGCGGGCCGCCGTGGCGTCGGGCGCGAACATCACCTACAAGCTGCTCTACAACGGCACCGTCGCGATGACCGGTGGACAGGATCCGGTGGGCGGGATGACCCTGCCGCGGTTGACGTCACTGTTGCTCGACGAAGGCGTCAGCCGGGTCGTGGTCACCTCCGACGACCCGAAACACGTTCGTACGCTGGGACTCCCCGACACCGTCGAGGTTCGCCACCGCGATGACCTGCTCGGGGTACAAACCGAACTCGCGGGCGTCGCGGGCGTCTCGGTGCTCGTCCACGATCAGCACTGCGCCGCCGAGAAGCGCCGCAAGCGCAAGCGCGGCGCCATGCCCACCCCCACTCGTCGCGTCGTGATCAACGAACGCATCTGCGAGGGGTGCGGCGACTGCGGCGAGAAGTCGAACTGCCTCTCGGTGCACCCGGTCCAGACCGAGTTCGGACGCAAGACGCGCATCGACCAGAGTTCGTGCAACCTCGACCTCTCCTGCCTCAAGGGCGACTGCCCGTCGTTCGTCACGGTCACCCCGGGCACCGACCGCATCCGCACGCGCGCAGCCGATCTGGCGGACACCGTGTTGCCGATGCCCGCGGTCCCCGCCATCCGCGA
The DNA here is from genome assembly GCF_023078355.1 of Gordonia hongkongensis. Classification (NCBI taxonomy): domain Bacteria; kingdom Bacillati; phylum Actinomycetota; class Actinomycetes; order Mycobacteriales; family Gordoniaceae; genus Gordonia; species Gordonia hongkongensis. The sequence continues at coordinate 1,483,307 of NZ_CP095552.1, read as the reverse complement.
CACCTTCTCCCTGCGCATCACGGGTATCGGCGGTACCGGCGTGGTGACCGTGTCCCAGGTCCTGGCCACCGCTGCCGTCCTCGACGGCCACTCGGCCCGGACCGTCGACATGACCGGGCTCGCGCAGAAGGGCGGCGCCGTGGTCAGCGACATCAAGGTGGCCCCGCATCCGCTGGAGCAGGCGGCGAAGGTGGCGTCCGAGGACTGCGACCTGTACCTCGTGTGCGACCCGCTGGTCGGTACCGACCCGGTCAACCTCAAGGTCACCGCTCCCGAGAAGACGGTCGCGATCGTCTCGACCACCCAGGTGCCGACCGGGTTGATGGTCATCGACACCTCGGTCGGGTTCCCGGCGGACTCCGCCGTCCACTCCGCGGTCGACTCCCGGGTCGCGCGGACTGTGTACCTCGATTCGGGAGCGGTGTCGACAGCCTTGTTCGGCGACGAGCAGTACGCCAACATGCTGATGGTCGGTGCTGCGTATCAAGCCGGGGCGCTGGCCATCTCGGCGGAATCCATCGAGCGGGCGATCGAGCTCAACGGCGTGGCCGTGGACGCGAACGTCCAGGCGTTCCGGCGCGGGCGGCAGGTCGTGGCCGATCCCGACTCCGTGTCCGGCACCATCGACGGACTGCACGGTCGCGGGGTCGCCGAGATCGAACCGAGCCGCCACGCCCTCGCGGTGGTCAGCGCGCTCGGGGATATCGACGCCGACCTCCGGCGCACCATCGCGATCCGGTACGACGAGCTGACCGCCCACTCCGACGAGAGATACGCGCGAACCTACCTCGACACGGTCGACCGCGTCCGACGCGTCGCATCGGACCCCTCGCTCACCGCCGCCGTCGCCCGGAACCTGTTCAAGCTGATGGCCTACAAGGACGAGTACGAGGTCGCCCGGCTCACGCAGGACCCGGCGTTCGCCGCGCGCATCGCCGACGAGTTCGGCGCCGACGCCGAGGTCGCGGTGCGGCTCCATCCGCCGACCCTGCGGAGTATGGGGATGCGCGAGAAGCTGGCGCTGGGATCGTGGGCCGACACCCCGCTGAGCGCGCTCGCGAAGATGAAGCGGCTCCGGGGAACCCGACTGGACCCGTTCGGCCGCAGCGAGATCCGTCGCACCGAACGTGCGCTGATCATCGATTACCGGGAACTCGTCGACGCCGCGCTCGACGCGTTCGCGAGTGGACGCATCGGCGCGGACCAGCTACCCGCGGTCGTCGACCTCGCGGAACTACCGGACATGGTCCGGGGCTACGAGGGGATCAAGATGGCCAACGTCGCGAGCTACCGGGAAGCGGTCGCACGGCAGCGGGAGGTGCTGGGGATCTGAGGCTTTCGAGCTAGCGCAACTGAAAACCGCCCGACACAGCGCACCCGACGCCCATGAGGCATCGGGCCACCGCTGGAGGGTGGTTTTCAGCCGGCCGGCCTCAGCGCGCCCGCCGAAGACGCGCCACGGCGGTCTGGCCGTCGTCGCCCGAGACGACCTCGCACTCGTAGTGTGCTCTGGTCGTCGGGGCGACGGCGACCAGGTCGTACTGGGCGGTGTTCATCTCGATCAGCAACTCGCCACCGACGGCGAGCCATCTCCGGGCGTCGGCGATCAAGGCCGTGATGTGGTCGAGGCCGTCCGGGCCGCCGAGCAGCGCGCCGCGCGGTTCGTGATCCCGCGCCTCCGGCGCCAGCAGTCCGAGCGCCGGCTCGGGCACATAGGGAGGTACTGCGGCGATCACGTCCAGACGGCCGCGTAGTGCTTCCGGCAGCGGGACGAGCCCGGCACCGAGGTGAATCCCGGTCCCGCCCGGCAGGTTTCGGCGCGCGAAGCCGAGCGCGGTGTCGTCGGCATCGACGACATGCAGTTCGACGCCGGGCACCGCGGTCGCAACACTCGCGGCGATGGGCGCGACCCCGCAGAACGCCTCGAGCATGGTCGGCGAACGTCGCGCACGCACGGCGTCGACCGCGGTGCGCGCCAACAACAGCGAGCGCTGCCGCGGCACGAAGACGCCCCGTCCGACCGCCAGCCGTAGGTCACCGAACCGGACCCAACCGACCAGATGCTCGATCGGCTCGCCGGCGACGCGCCGCGCACAGAGCTCGTCGAGTTCGGTTGCGTCGGCGGCGTGTTCGCGAAGCAGCGCGGCTTCTTCTTCGGCGAAGACACATCCCGCACGACGTAGGAGGCCGACGACCGGATCGTCGGGGACGTCATCACCGGTTGGGCGAGTCATCCTTCTTCAAACCGTATAAGAAGGCCGCCGCGATGAGCAGCGCCACCTGCAGGAATCCCAGGATCAGCCCGACGATCGCACCGGCGCCGAGGTCGAGGAACGGCGGCGTGATCAGTGCCGCGGCGAAGAGGGCCAGCCACGCGGCGACTCCGACGACCGCCAGGAACGGCAGTGCCTTGCGGTAGCTCGGAACCAGCACGAACGTCGCCGCGATGCCGACGACCCCGAGCAGGATGAAGAACTTGCCGGGGTTCAGGACGATCTCGTAGGAGAAGTACGCGGGTATGCCGCCCTGACCTTCCTCGAAATCCGTTCCCCAACGGTTGAGTTCCTCCTCGGCGCCGACCCCGACCGAGACCCACCCGAGGAACCCCATGAAGTAGGTGACCACCCCCGCGACCGCGGAGGCCAGCGCGAAGATCACCGACAGGTCGGCACGTGGCCCGCGCGCCGGCTGTCCCCAGCCGGGACCGGGAGGCGGGTACTGCGCGCCGGTGTTCCACTGCTGAGGGGGAAGACTCCCGGTGCCGGGGTGCTGGACGTGGGCCGTCTGATCCTGGTTGCCGGCGAAGCCCCCGGTCTGCGGCGGGCCCTGCGGAACGCCTGACCACTGACCGCCGGGGTGCTGAGGTTCGCCTGGATTCACGATCCGCTCCTCGTCGCTGCTGCGGGACTCGGCCCGCCGCCCTCTCGGGCTGTTCTGCGCCCGCCGTCCGGCGCGCGATCATGCGCAAGACTAAGCCCTTCCCGGCCTCGTTGGCACCGGCCGGTGCAGTTTTCATTCGACCGGGTCACCCACCCCGCGCGCCGACGTCGGACACGCTGCATCTCGCCCGCACGGGCGAACGCGTAGAGTTCGGGATCGATGTCCGCGACGCATGAACCGCGCGAGGACGAATCGGAGATCACGAATCGTCCGCCGACGCGCCGAACCCAGGCCAAGGCGGCCCGTCGTGCCGAATTGCTGTCCGCCGCCGCCCACCAGATGGCCGAGCGCGGATTCGCCGGCGTGCGACTGGAGGACATCGGACGAGCCGTCGGGGTGAGCGGCCCGGCCATGTACCGCCACTTCTCCTCCAAGACCGAGCTTCTCGACGAGATGCTCATCGACATCAGTCAGCGACTGCACGACGGCGGCAGCGAGGTCGCCGACCGCGGCGGCTCACCGTCGGAAACCCTGGTGGCGCTCATCGGCTTTCACATCGACGTCCTCGTCACCCGTCCCGACCTCATCACGGTGCAGGATCGGGACCTGCCGTCGATGACCCCGGACGCCAATCACCGGGTCCGGCTGCTGCAGCGCCGTTACGTGGAGCGGTGGGTGGACGTGCTCCTCGCGGTGATCGACGAGAACGGGGGCACACTCGCCCGCGAGGAAGCCCGCGTGCGGGTACACGCGATGTTCGGGTTGCTCAACTCGTCGCCCCGCCTGCCCGCGTTCGACCAGCACGGACTGCGCCGCCTCCTCACCGCGATGGCGCTGGCGGCACTCCGATGTGAGGTGCCTGATCAGCCGTGACGCGGCACCCCGCCCTCACCAGCCGTCGATGTGGAGGACCGAGTCGAGAGGCTTGCGCGGCGCGGGCTTGAAATCGGTGCCCTTGCTGTAGGCCACCGGCAGCAACACACCCTGATGGATGTTGGCCGGGATGCCGAGGAGCTCGGCGACCTCCTTCTCGTAGTTCAGATGAAGAGTCGTCCACGCCGACCCGAGGCCGCGGGCACGCAACGCCAATTGCAGGCTCCAGGCACCCGGCAGCAACGAGCCCCAGACGCCGGCCTGGTTACCCGCCGGCAGGTCGCCACCGGTGTAGATGGCGCCGATCACGAGCACCGGGACCTGCCCCATCGTGTCGGCGAGGTACTGAGCACTGGACGCGACGCGCTTGCCGGTCTCGTCCCGCGGAGCCTGGCCGGTGTAGTACTTGGCGAACGACTGTGCGTAGTAATCCGCGACCTTCTGCTTCAGCTCGGGATCGGTGAGCACGATCCAGTGCCAGGTCTGGCTGTTGCTGCCGGTCGGTGCCTGCAACGCCACCTCGAGCGCCTCCTTGACCACGTCGAGCGGCACGGGACGCTCGAAGTCGAGACGCTTGCGCACCGAGCGCGTGGTGGTGAGGAGTTGGTCAGGGTCCAGGGGCAGTAGATCGGTCATCCCCCCATCCTGCACAAAACCACGTCCGTGCACCACGTCGGTCCGCTGTACCGGGACCGTCGGCGGCGAGCCGTCAGTGCGACTCCGGCGGCAACACACCGGCCTGCTCCAGGTAGTCCACCAAGCGGTTCGTGACCTTCGCCCGACGGACCTCGGCCGGTGTGAAGTACGCCGCGTCCGCGGCGTCGTCACCTGGACGTAGTTCCCCGGAACGGATCTCGGCACGGAAGTCGTGGACCTCGTACACCCGTCCGTCGCCGACCGGGATCTCGAGTTGGATGGCCGGTTCGCCGACCGTCACCCGCAAACCGGTTTCCTCCTCGACCTCGCGGATCACCGCCTGCTCCAGCGACTCCCCGGGTTCGACCCGGCCGCCGGGGAGGCTCCAGTGGCCGGCCGACGGCTCGTTTCGCCTCAGGATCAACAGAATCCGCCCCGACTCGTCGGTGATGAGCGCTCCGACGGCGACGATACGCGCGCTCATCGCGCGTCTTTCACCGGCACGCGCGTTCGTGCCTCCTCGTCCGGAACCGGCGATCCCGCGAGGTACCGGCCGATCAAGTCGCGGATCGCCGACAGCGCTTCGTCGTCCGAACCGGCGTCGACGACGTGGTCGATCATGCCCTGCGCGGCCATGCGCCCGGCGAGAATGCCCTGCCGCGAAGCCATCTCACCGGCATGATCGAGATCACGGTGCACGATGAGACTCGCTCCCTCGGGCGGCAACGGCGACAGCCAGGCATCGGCGCGCGCGACCCGGACGTCGGCGGGGAACAGCGCGAGCGCGGCGCCGCCCGCACCCTGCCCGAGGAGGACCGAGACCGTCGGCACGCGCACACTGAGCAATTCGACTGTGCAGCGCGCTATCTGCGCCGCGAGGCCACCCTCCTCGGCGACGACCGACAGTTCCGCGCCCGGGGTGTCGATCACGGTGACCACCGGGAGTCCGAGGTCGCCGGCCGCCATGATCGCCCGCCTCGCCTCGCGCAGATGTCGCGGCCCCGGGAGGTCCCCCGCCGCCTGTGACGTCCGGTCGTAGCCGACGACCAGGGCGACCCGACCGTCGAAGTCGCTGAGCGAGAAGCGCAGTGGCCCGGCATCCGACAGTGGCGCCGACTCCCCACCGGCCAGGAACTCGACCAGGCCCGCGCGTCCGGCCTCGCGGGTGGCGAGCACACAGGCCCAGGTGTCCTCCGGCTCCCTCGACTGCGTGCGCTCCGGCCGTACCGTCGCCGAGTCGTCCGACGACGGCCGGTCACGCGCGTCGAGCAGTCGCAGCACCGCGGCGAGGCGGGCCGGCAGATCGACGGGATCGACCACGTCGTCGACAACCGTTGCGCGGACCAGATTCTCCGCGGTCTGGACATCGGCCGGAAAGGGCTCCCCGTACAGGCCTTCGTAGACGCGCGGCCCGAGAAAACCGATGAGCGCTCCGGGTTCCGCCCACGTGATGTGGCCGAGCGAACCCCACGACGCGAATACCCCGCCCGTGGTCGGATGACGCAGGTACACCAGGTAGGGCAGGCCGGCGGCCTTGTGGTCGGTCACGGCACCCGTGATGGCGACCATCTGCAGGAACGCCGCGGTCCCCTCCTGCATCCGGGTGCCCCCGGAAGCGGGAAACGCCAGCAGCGGAAGTCGTTCGCGTGTCGCGCGTCGGACCGCTGCGACGATCCGGGCCCCCGCATCGCGCCCGATCGACCCGCCGAGGAACTCGAACTCACTCAGCACGATCGCCACTCGCCGGCCACCGATCGCGCCGGCGCCCGTGGTGACCGATTCGTCCGAACCGCTTCTTCGACGCGCCCGTTCGAGCTCGACGGCATAGGTGTCGTCCGCACCATCGGACGTCGTCGCCGGCTCACCGACCGGAGCATCCCACGGTTCCCACGTATCGTCGTCGATGATCATCTCGCGCAGGTCTGTTGCCGTCAGCCGTGCCCGCTCACCCATGCCTGACACCGTATCCCGACGGACCCGGGTGGCTCGGGCCTGAAGTCGACACCCTCCGCGACGTCCCGACGCGATGATTTCCGTCGGCGCCCGGTGTCATACTTTCGTCAGCCCGACACCCGTTCCGTACCATCCGACCGAGCTCTTCCGGAGGCCCGCATGTCCGACACCTTCCGCATCACCCGATCCACCATCGTCGACGCGCCGCCCACTTCTGTGCTGCCGTACCTGGTCGACTTCCACCAGTGGGTGCACTGGTCGCCGTGGGAGGGCGTCGACCCCGACATGACGCGCGACTACTCCGGTCCGGAATCCGGTGTCGGCGCGAAGTACGCGTGGTCGGGCAACAAGAAGGCCGGACGCGGCGCCATGGAGATCACGCGCGTCGACGAGCCGCGCGAGGTCGAGGTGCGCCTGGCCTTCGAGAAGCCGATGAAGGCCACCAACACCGTCACCTTCGAACTCGCGCCGGAAGGTCAGGCCACGCGGGTGTCCTGGACGATGGTCGGCGCACAGACCTTGTTCAGCCGCGTGGCAGGGTTCTTCGGCATCTTCGACAAGATGCTGGGCAAGGACTTCGAGAAGGGACTGGCTCAGCTCAAGGCGGTCAGCGAGAGTAGATGACCCGGGTGCGCAGGAGGACATCGGCCACCGACCGCCGACGCCGGTCGACGACCACCCACACCAGACCGATCGCGAAGAACGTACAGAGCAGGGCGCGCAGCACCGCGATGGTCGGCCGGATGCGGGCACCCTCCGAATTGACCACCCGCAGGCCCATCACGACCGAACCGAGGGTGCGTCCGGAGACCTCCCAGCACGTCGCGAGGTAGAGCACCGCCACCAGCACGAAACCGGTCGTCGTGAAGACTAGATTGACCTCCGGCAGCGAGAATTCGCTGACCGAGAGCACGAACTTCATCAGGGACAGGCCCGCGTAGACGGCACCGAGGATCGTCCACACGACGAGGAGGTCGAGGAACGAGGCGACACCCCGGCTCACGATGCCCGCGTTCTTGTCCCGGTCCTGCACCGCATGGGCCTTGTGCACGGGTGGCAGACCGGGCGTCGTCGGAGACGAGTTCTGCAGCGGCTCTGTCGGTTTCGGTTCCGCGGTCATCGTGGCCCCTCCTCATCGGGAGCGGCCTCGATGGCCGCGGCACCGCGGCGACGCAGAAATCGATTGACCGCGTTGGCCACCGCGTCGTCGGCACGTTCGCTGGTGCTGCGCACGTCGGTCATCACATCGGCGGTCACCGAGGTGCTCGCCTCCCGGATGATGTCGGGGAGGTCGACACCGTCGATGATCTCTTCGGCGAGTCCGATCAGGTCGACGCGCCCGAGGATGGCGTCGATGTCGATCCGGGCCGCGATCGCGTCGATGTCGATCCGGGTGGCGACGGAGTCGAGATCGACCTTGCCGATCACCCTGTCGAGGTCCACCAGATCGATCGCCGCCATCAGATCCACCTGTGCGACAGCGCGATCGAGATCGACCGTGGTGATCACCTCGTCGATGTCGATGAGTGCGAGGACCTCGCTGATGAGGCGTTTCAGGTCGACGTGGGTGAGGACGAGGTCGGTGAGGTCGACCTCCTCGACCAATGCGTCGACGACCTCACGGATGACGACTCCCAGAACGGCTCGCGTCGTCGAGACCACCACGGTGACAGCGGTGTCGGCGGCTTCGGCCAGCCGAGCACGGACGGACCCGATGACCCCGCCCGCGAGGGGTAGACGTTCCGCGACGTCGACCACCACCCCGGCGAATCGCATCGACTCCCCTGCCAGCTGGGAGATCGCGCCGCGCCGCGCCGGGGAGTTCACCGACGAATTATCGCACGCGACGATCCGGTCGGTCGGCCCACGAAAAAACCCGAGCGGGCAGACCCGCTCGGGTTCTTCGGTTCTCGCGAGTACTTACAGTGCCTCGTAGAGCTCCCGCGCCAGCGCGGCGGTCTCGGACGGCGTCTTGCCGACCTTGACGCCCGCAGCCTCGAGGGCTTCCTTCTTGCCCTGCGCGGTGCCCGCACCGCCGGAGACGATGGCGCCGGCGTGGCCCATGGTCTTGCCCTCGGGGGCGGTGAAGCCCGCGACGTAGCCGACGACCGGCTTGGTCACGTTGGCCTTGATGTACTCGCCGGCCTTCTCCTCGGCGTCGCCGCCGATCTCACCGATCATCACGATGAGCTTGGTCTCGGGGTCCTTCTCGAACGCCTCGATGGCGTCGATGTGGGTGGTGCCGATGACCGGGTCGCCGCCGATGCCGATGGCGGTCGAGAAGCCGAGATCGCGCAGCTCGTACATCATCTGGTAAGTCAGGGTGCCCGACTTGGAGACCAGACCGATCGGACCCTTGCCGGTGATGTTGTTCGGCGTGATGCCCACCAGCGCCTCACCCGGGGTGATGATGCCGGGGCAGTTGGGGCCGATGATGCGGGTTTTCTCGCCCTTCTCCACGTTGTAGGCCCAGGCGTAGGCGGAGTCCTGCACCGGGATGCCCTCGGTGATGACCACGAGCAGCGGGATCTCCGCGTCGATGGCCTCGATGATGGCGTCCTTGGAGAACTTCGGCGGCACGAAGGCGATCGAGGTGTCGGCCCCGGTCTCCTTCATGGCCTCGGCGACCGATGCAAACACCGGCAGCTCGACGTTGTTGCCGTCGGCGTCGACGTGCGACACCGTGGTGCCGGCCTTGCGCGCGTTGACACCGCCGACGATGTTGGTGCCGGCCTTGAGCATCAGGGCGGTGTGCTTGGTGCCCTCACCGCCGGTGATGCCCTGGACGATGACCTTGTTGTCTTTGTTCAGAAAGATCGACATATTCCGTGGCTCCCTTACTTGCTCGCCAGCTCGGCGGCCTTGTCGGCGCCCGAGTCCATGGTTTCGGCGAGCGTGACCAACGGGTGGTTCGCATCGGCCAGGATCTTGCGGCCTTCGTCGACCTTGTTGCCGTCGAGGCGGACGACCAGCGGCTTGTTGGCGTCGGACCCCAGCTTCTCGAGAGCACCGACGATGCCGTTGGCGACGGCGTCACATGCGGTGATGCCACCGAAGACGTTGACGAAGACGCTCTTGACCTGCTCGTCGCCGAGGATGACGTCGAGGCCGGCGGCCATGACCTCGGCCGAGGCGCCGCCGCCGATGTCGAGGAAGTTCGCGGGCTTCACGTTGTTGTGCTTCTCACCGGCGTAGGCGACCACGTCGAGGGTCGACATGACCAGGCCCGCGCCGTTGCCGATGATGCCGACCTCGCCGTCGAGCTTGACGTAGTTGAGGTCGTTCTCCTTGGCCTTGAGCTCCAGGGGATCGGTGGCGTCGCGATCCTCGAACTCCTCGTGGCCGGGCTGACGGAAGTCGGCGTTGGCATCGAGGGTGACCTTGCCGTCGAGGGCGAGGATCTGATCATCCGGGGTGCGGACGAGAGGGTTGACCTCGACCAGGGTGGCGTCCTCCTTGACGAAGACCTCCCAGAGCTTCGAGATGGTGACCGCTGCGGCGTCGAGCACCTCGGCAGGCAGATGGCCCTGCTCGGCGATCGAGCGCGCGGTTTCCAGATCGACACCCTTCACGGCGTCGACGGCGACCCGCGCGAGGCGCTCGGGCTTGGTCGCGGCGACCTCTTCGATCTCCATGCCGCCCTCGACCGAGCACATGGCCAGGTAGGAGCGGTTGGTGCGATCGAGCAGGAAGGAGATGTAGTACTCCTCCGCGATGTCGCTGGCCTCGGCGACCAGCAGCTTCTTGACGACGTGGCCCTTGATGTCGAGGCCAAGGATGTTGGAAGCGTGGGACTGCGCGTCGTCCGGGGTCGCGGCGTACTTGACGCCGCCTGCCTTGCCACGCCCGCCGGTCTTGACCTGCGCCTTGATCATCACGGGCTTGCCGATTTCCTCGGCGATCGCCCGCGCATCGGCGGCATCATCGGTCACCCGACCGGGTGTGGTGGGAACCCCGTGCTTGGCGAACAGTTCCTTCGCCTGGTATTCGAAGAGATCCATTCAGCTCACCATCTCGTAGATTTGCCCGCGCAAGGGTGTAATGCGGGCCATATCGGACTTTAAACCTGTCGGAAATCGCCACCCCGCGCGCACCCTGCGCTTGTGCGACAGATCACTCGCTCGGTCGGTTCTCACAGTATTGACGTCGTGACGTGAGGTCCACAGCGTCGGTCCGACCCCATGAACTGCGACGACCGCAGAATCTATCGGCACGCGGTCTTCACAGGTTGAATTTGCTGTAGTGAACAGAAAATCCGCCAATTTCTATACTCGGCGACCAGTCATGTGACTCAGCTCACAATATGCCGGTTTGTCGCTTTCTACGGTTGGACTTGCCGCAATCATTTCGTTACCGTCGGCTCTCAGCGGTGGTCACAGAAGGATTACGAACGGTGACTTCGATCCGCCGGCGACGAGATGCGGTAGCGAGAGATGAGGTGGACGATTTGGCGGGACTCGGTGTCTCACGCGGATCGGGCCGCGTCCGATCGGGCGGGTTGATCGATGACGTCACAGCGGAAGAGATGACCACGATCATCCCCATCGTCGACACCGACGACGCGGCCGGGTACGACCTCACCGACTACGAGTTCGACTTCGCAGACTCCGACACCTCCACTCGCGAGCACTCCGACGCCGGCTGGACGCCGTCGTCGTGGCAGGGCTACTACCGTCCCACCCGTTCGGAGATCACTCAGGACATCCTGATCCCCGAGCACGAGTTCGATCAGTACGAGCATGACGCGCCGTTCGACGTCGAGGGCGCCGAGCTCGACAGCTTCGACGGGGGCGAACTCCGTTCGCTCGACGACGATGATCTCGACGACGACACCGAGCATCGCCCCTTTCGGACGAATCCGGCCGGACAACGGGTCCGACGTGGCGGCAAGCACCGCATCGCGGCGCCGCCGAACGCCCTCAAGGGCGGACGCGCAGCCCTCATCGCCATGGCCGCCGGCGCGGCCGTCGCCGCGGTCGCTCAGGTCGGCACGAACGACGAGGCGCCCGCACCCGTGAACGCCGCGGCCGTCAACGACGCCACCGCTCCGGGCGCCGCACCCGTGGAACTGGGCCCCGGCGTCGCTGCTGCGACCGCACACACCGACCAGATGAACGTCTACCTTCACCAACCAGCTGGGTGTGGGCGCCAAGATGGCGGCCGACCAGGATCGTCGCGAGGCCCTGGCCCGGCGCCCGCTCTTCACCTCGCCGATCCCCCTCGGCAGCTACGACTTCACCTCCGCCTTCGCGATGCGCTGGGGCACCATGCACGGCGGCATCGACATGGCCGCTCCCCTCGGAACCCCGATCCACGCCGCCACCGACGGTGTCGTGATCAAGGCCGAGCCCGCGTCGGGATACGGCCACTGGGTTCAGATCCAGGCCGCCGACGGCACGGTCACCATGTACGGCCACATGGCCTCCTCGGGCGTCCTGGTCACCGAAGGCCAGCGCGTCACCGCCGGCGACGTCATCGCCCTGGTGGGCAACGAGGGCTTTTCGTTCGGCCCGCACCTGCACTTCGAGGTGTGGAAGAACGGCAACACCAAGATCGACCCCGTGCCCTGGCTCGCCGCCAAGGGCGTGAAGCTCTCCGGCTACACCGGGTAGCAGAAGGCCCCACAGGTCACCTCCTGTTGCTTGGTGGCGCCATTCCAGCGTGCTCACGCTGCGCATCCGTAGTGATACCTGGCCGGATTGCGAACTGACGTAAATTCTCGTCCATCTCAGCATGATTGAAGGGCACATTGCCCTTCGACCATGCTGAGGGGGACGAGAATTTCCAATCGAACCGGGGAATGAGCTGGCGAGCGTCAATCTCTGCTCCCTGAGGAGCGAGCTTGCGAGCGTCACGAAGGGTCTGGCCCGCCTTTAGAGCTTGTCCCCGGGAATCCCGCCCGCGGTGAGAAGCGTGACGCGTCCCGCGCTGCCGCCGTAGTCGATGGTGACGCGTTCGGTGGCGCCGCTGCCCTCCTTGGCCACGACCTTGCCCATGCCGTACTTCGGATGGTTGTGTCGGTCGCCGATGTCGAGCTGAACCTGCTTGTTGCGTCCACGTGCCGGATCCGACGAGTACGACGACCGGCCACGGCCCATCGACGAACCGCCCGAACCGGAGAATGCCCCGTCGCGGCCGAACACGCCGCCCGACGATCCGCTGAAGCCGCGCATCGAGCGCTTGGGTTCGGTTCGGCGCCAGTCGACCAGGTGTTGCGGGATCTCTTGCAGGAAACGGGATTCCGGATTCGACACCGGCTGCCCCCAGGAGGCGCGGGTGACCGACCGGGTGAGGTACAGACGCTGCTTGGCGCGTGTGATCCCGACGTAGGCCAGGCGCCGTTCCTCGCTGAGCTCCGCCGGATCGCCGAGCGCACGCATGTGCGGGAAATGACCGTCTTCCCAACCCGTGACGAAGACGACCGGGAACTCGAGGCCCTTGGCGGTGTGCAGGGTCATCATCGTGACCACGCCCTCCCCCTCGTCGGGCACCTGATCGGCATCGGCGACGAGTGAGACCCGCTCGAGAAACGCTGCGAGCGAACCGGGTTCGGGCTCGCCCTCGCGGTCCACCTCGACCTCGGGGTCGTCGGCATCGGCGTCGACCTGCGCGGCGTCGGCACTGAATTCCCGTGCGACGGCAACGAGTTCGTTGATGTTGTCAAGGCGTGCGCCGTCCTGCGGATCGTTCGACGCCTCGAGTTCGGCGCGGTAACCGGTGCGCTCGACGATCGCGTCGACGAGCTCACCGATGTCGGCCGACTCCTCGGTGGCATCGAGGAAGGCCACATCCGCGTCCTCCGTGCCGGCCTCGCCGAAGTGGGTCAGGAAGTCCGACCGGAGCCCTTCGATGAGTTCGACGAACCCGCCGATCTGCTTGACCGCCCGGGTGTTGAGCAGTGCGACCTTGCCCTCGGCCGCGTCCATCAGCGACTCGTAGAAGCTCCGCCCGGTGTTCTCCGAATGCACGGCGACGCAGGCTTCCGCGCGATCACCGATACCGCGCCGAGGCGTGTTGAGAATCCGGCGCAGGCTGACCGAGTCGTCGGGGTTGGCGACCACCCGCAGGTAGGCCACCACATCCCGCACCTCTTTGCGCTCGTAGAACTTGGTGCCGCCGACGACCTTGTACGGAATCCCGTGCCGGACGAACACCTCCTCGATCGCACGCGAGCCGGTGTTGGTGCGGTAGAACACCGCGATGTCGGAGTATTTGTGACTCGACGACCCGCCGATCGAGTAGTCGGTGAGCTCCTCGATCTCCTTGGCGATGAACGTCGACTCGTCGCGGTCGGAGTCGGCGACGTAGCCGACGATGAGTTCGCCGTCCCCGGAGTCGGTCCACAACTTCTTCTCGCGCCGGTTCGAGTTGCGCGCGATGACGGCGTTGGCTGCGGACAAAATCGTCTGTGTCGACCGGTAGTTCTGTTCGAGCAGAACGGTTTCGGCGGACGGGAAGTCCCGCTCGAACTCCTCGATGTTGCGAATGGTGGCACCGCGGAAGGCGTAGATGGACTGGTCGGCGTCGCCGACGACGCACAGCTCCGACGGCTCGAGACCACTCGCGGTGGTCTGCTCCCCCACCAGTTCGCGGATGAGCACGTACTGCGCGTGGTTGGTGTCCTGGTACTCGTCGACGAGGACGTGACGGAACCGGCGCCGGTAATACTCCGCGACCTGGGGATGCCGATGCAGCAGCGCGACGGTCTCCCCGATCAGATCGTCGAAGTCGAAGGCGTTCGCGGCGCGCAGACGGCGCTGGTACTCGGCGTAGATCTGCGCGATCGTCGTCGAGGTCGGGTCGTCCTCGGGTGCGGCGGACAGCGCTTCGTCGGGCGAGATCAGTTCGTTCTTGAAGTTCGACACGGCCACCGACACCCCGCGTGGGCTGAACTTCTTGGGGTCGAGGTCGAGATCACGGATGACCATGCCGAACAACCGCTTCGAGTCGTCGGCGTCGTAGATGGAGAAGTTGGAGTTCATCTTCTCCAGCAACCCCGACTGGGCCCGGAGGATGCGCACGCATGTGGAGTGAAAGGTCGAGACCCACATGTAGGCGGCGCGGGGGCCGACGAGGTCGATGACCCGCTCGCGCATCTCCGCGGCGGCCTTGTTGGTGAACGTGATGGCCAGGATCTGCCCGGGCGTGACGCCCCGCGCGGCGAGCAGGTAGGCGATCCGGCGGGTCAGCACCGCCGTCTTGCCCGAGCCCGCGCCCGCCACGATCAGCAACGGCGCGCCGGCGTGGAGCACCGCGGCGCGCTGTTGCGGGTTGAGACCGTCGAGCAGGCGCGTGACCCGGTCGTCGGCGGCCGCACCCGAGGGAGCGGCGCCCGCGCGACCGGCGAGAAGAGGGGCAGAAGAAGAGCTGTTCATCGGTTGTCCAGGTTACCCGCCACCGCCGACAGACCCCCGTCGGCCGGTCCGCTCCACCCCGGCACGTGGTCGACCGAACAGCCGACCGGCCCCGTGGGTTGAGGCCCCGATCGCCGTGTCCCGCGGCTAATATGACGCGGTATCACCGGCTCGGGGTGCCCTGTCTGCGAACAACTCGCACGCGGCGACGACGCCCCGGCGAGCAGGAAGAGGCGCCATGAAGAGACCGTCCATCGTCCCCGCCGCCATCGCCCTCGGTGTCGGAGCACTGGCCCTCGTCATCGCGCTCGTCCTGTCGTTCGTCCCGTTCAGCAGCGCCGGCACCGTGGAGCCCACCCCCGCCTTCCGTGCGCAGAAGAGCCTGGACGAGGTGCTGTTCAAGATGGCGACGAGCCCGGCGGCGAAGTTCACCGGCAAGGTCACCTACAAATACGACGACGAGCGCGGCGAGGGAACGGTCGAGTTCGACGACCTGATCGTCACCACGTCGAACACCGCCGAGGGCACGATCACCCTGGGCTCGCAACAGGGCGAGTACCGGCAGATCGGCAACAGCCCGTTCCTCAGCGCCCCCAGTGCTCTGTGGGACGAACTCCTCGTCGACGCCGAGAAGACGAATCTCGACGCCGCACCGCTCGACAACAAGTGGGCCTCCACCCGCTTCACGAGTCTGCCGCGCCTGGGCACGATCCTCGGCCCGGACAACCTCGCCGGCGACATCGGCAACATCGAGAACGGCGACGCGCCGCAGCTCGGGGCGGAACTCCCGGCGCCCAACAAGGGCACCCCCGACGCCCGGCGCTGGCCCACCACCGACCCGCCGATCGAGTTCGTCGGCGACGACAAGGTGAAGATCGGGGCGTGGGAGGTCACCTTCGACCCGGAGACGAAGAACGTCACGAACGTCAAGGGTCAGAGCGTGCAGGGCCCGGTCACCTACGACATCGACGCCGCGGTGAGCCTGCAGCCGGCCGACCAGGCCCAGAAGGTGTTCGCCAACCAGCGTGCACTCGTCTCGGACCTGCTGTCGGTGCCCGCCCCCGGCCTCTGGATGGAGCAACCGGTGGTGTCCTCGCGCCAGACGGGTGCATGCACCACCTCGTCCTGCGCCTTCGACTACACCGTGCAGGGCAGCCCATACGCCGACGACGTCCGCGGCCACTTCAACTACGGCCTGACGCTGAACTTCGCGGTCGGCAACCGCCCGCCCGGCGCCGTCGGCGGTGAGTGCAAGGTGGTCCTGCGCGTCGACTTCGGACGCAACGGAACCACCCGCTGCGCGGCGACCAACCTCCCGCCGGACACCAACATCG
The DNA here is from genome assembly GCF_023078355.1 of Gordonia hongkongensis. Taxonomy (NCBI): domain Bacteria; kingdom Bacillati; phylum Actinomycetota; class Actinomycetes; order Mycobacteriales; family Gordoniaceae; genus Gordonia; species Gordonia hongkongensis. The sequence goes on along the minus strand of NZ_CP095552.1, from coordinate 1,467,277 downwards.
CGTCGCGGTACACCTTCACCTATCTCGCGTTCATCGACGCGACCACAGACGAACTGAACGATCTCATCGACAACAACGAGAAGCAGACCAACACCGAGATCGTCTACGTCCGCACCGGGAACAAGGAACCGGCACAGGCCCGGTTCGGTTCCGGTGTGACCGGCCTGCCGAGCTACTACGCGATCAAGCGCGGCGACTACGTCTTCGACGGCATCGGCACCGACGGCAACATGCACATCACCTTCGGTGAGGGGTACCAGGACCACATCGTCGGCGGGACCTTCGATCCGTCCTGGGAGGGCACCGAGGTGCTCCGCAAGCAGATGGAGCAGCAGGTCGCCGCGGCGGGCGACGCGCAGGTCGTCTACTTCGTCGCCGAGGAGGAGACCGCGTCGGCGCTGCGAGCCCTCATCGCCGCGGAGAACCAGAGCGACAACATCTCCGCGTTCTACTACGACTAGAACTCAGCCCGCGAAGCGCGCCTCGGCGGCCTCGCCCACCCGGCCGGCGCCGGTGTGCAGCCGCAGCCCCGGCGTCAGGGGCCGCAGATCGACGTGGTCGCCGCCACCGTTGATCCGGACATACACCGACCCCAGTCCCGCGCGAACCGGTGCCCGGACCGCTTCCCCGTCCGCGAGCGCGATCTCGATCTCGCCGTCCCGGGTCGCGCAGTAGCTGAGCGCGATCGTCCAGGGCCAGGAGAAGAGCGGACCGTCGAGTCGCAGTCGGGTGGGTCCGTCGACCTCCGGGGTCCGGCAGGTCCCCGCCCCCGCGTAGATGGTGCGACGCTGCGTCACGCCGCCGGGCACGAGATTTCCCGCGGTGTCGAGCACGAACAACCGGTCGGTGGCCACCCCGAAGTCGGGGCGGGGTTCGACGCGGCCGAAGATGCGGCTGACCTGGTTGTCGGGGTAGACGAAGGGTTGCAGGATCTCCAGGGGCACGGACTGGTCGAGCATGGTCACGCCATTCGGCCCCTGCATCGCGGCGTCGTGCAGCGACGCGGTCGCGGTCTCGAGGTAGTCACCGGTCGGGTTGTCCCGCCACGACGACGAGAACGAGACCAGCGACACCAGCGCGGACACCACGACGAGCGCACCGACGACGGACGCGAACGCGGGCAGCGCGGCCGACCGCTCCTCATCTCGCCCGGCTTCGGCGTCGGACGTGCGCGCATGCCGTCCGCCCACGTCGGTGGACCGGGCCGGCGCGGCGCACAGCAGGGCCAGAGCGATGGTGAACACCAGCGCCGTGTCCGGGAGATAGCGCATGTGCTGGGCGAGTTCGATCGCCGTCTGCGGACTCGACCGGTTCCACATCACCGGGATCTGAGCGGCCACGGCGTAGATCAACGCGGACACGACGATCGCCGCGCCGCCGCGTCTGCGGGCCACCGCCCACCAGGTCACCGCGGCCAGCACCAGCCAGCCGCCGACGATCATCCACATCTGTGGGAAGCCGGTCGGCGGACTCGGCGTCCACCGCTCCCATTCCCACGGCCCGCCGACGAGCGACGGCACGATCGCATCGGTCACCGACCGCCAGACCAGGCGCGCGGTCTGCGCCACCGAATGCTCACCCGACGTCGGGTCGGTGGTGATGAAGTACACCGCCACCCACGACGCGGCGACGACGGTCAGCGCCAGCCACAGCTCCCGGGCGGCCCGCAGCGTCGCCGTCGTCGCGCGGGGACCGCCGTTCGCGAGGACCGCGGCCACCAGCGCCACCGGGAGGATGAACAACGACTTCTCGAAGAACGCCAGCGCGATCAGGAAGACGATCGTCGAGCGGATCCACACCAGCCGGCGTCGCGCGTCGTCGACGTCACCGCGCGCGAGGCGGACCGCGTCGGCGACGATCCACGCCATCGCCGCCTGCAGGGGCAGGGTGTTGAGGCCGGCCGCCCACCAGGCGAAGGCGGGCACCGTCATCGGACTGAACAGATAGAACGCGAGCGCGACGAGTGCACCGATGCGGGCGCGCGGCGCGAGGACCCGCACCATCCGCCACACCGCCACCGACGCGATCGCCTGCATCGCCACGAGCATCAGCGCCGGCAGCGCCCAGTTCAGCGGTGCCAGCCACGTGGCCACCCCGGCGAGCAGGAACGCCGCCGGCATGAAGTGCCCGTCGTGACTGTGGCCCAGGTACTCCCAGGACAGGATCGGGTTCGACGACGCGCGTGCCACGAGGACCAGATCGTCCCAGTAGAAGTTGCCCGTCGCGACGAGCCAGCCCCGGATGATCAGCTGACCCACGATCAGGGACAGGGCGACGAGGGACACCATCCGAGCATTGGGCATGCGCTCCAGTTTCCATGTGCCGCGAGCGGCGTCGTGGTCGGGTCGGGTGACTCGGCCGCATGCGGGTCGTCGCGGGGCGTCGTGGCAAAATCGGGCGCGTGACCGACCGCAGCCCCAGCCCCGGCGCTCAGGACCCCCGCCCGTCCGGCGGCACGTCGTTCGAGCACTCGATCGACCTCGACAAGTACGAGCTCTCGTCCGAGGTCGGCGACCTGCCCGACGACATCGACCAGCTGCGGCTCGAGATCGACCGGCTCGACGCCGTGATCCTCGCCGCGATCAAGCGCAGGTCGGCGGTGTCGAAGAAGATCGGTGCCGCACGCATGGCCTCCGGCGGCCCTCGTCTGGTCCACAGCCGCGAGGTGAAGGTGCTCGAGCGCTTCCAGGATCTCGGCCAGGAGGGGCACACCCTCGCGATGCTGCTGCTGCGTCTGGGGCGCGGACCACTGGGCCGCTGACCTGCCGGCCCCTCGCACCCCGACGCGGTGATCCGGTGAGGCCTGCGCGCCACGTGTGACGACCGTCGCGGCCACGACGACGAGCACATAAGGTTGGTGGTCATGAGCACCCAGGCACCTGGCAGCGACTTCACCGGCACCGACCACGGCGACATCACCGCGACGCAGTCCTGGCAAGCGCTCGCGGCTCATCAGCCGCATGTGTACGCCATGCACCTGCGTGAGGTGTTCGCGATCGATCCCGCGCGCGGGCGCGAACTCACCGTCGACGTCGGCGATCTGCACATCGACTACTCCAAGCACCGGGTGCTGCGCGAGACGCTCGAACTCCTGATGAGCCTGGCCCGCGAGGTCGGTCTCGAGGAGATCCGCGACGACATGTTCGCCGGCGCCCACATCAACACCTCCGAGGACCGCGCCGTCCTGCACACCGCGCTGCGCCTGCCGGCCGATGCGACACTGACCGTCGACGGCCAGGACGTCGTCGCCGACGTGCACGAGGTCCTCACCCGGATGGGCGAGTTCACCGACCGCCTCCGCAGTGGAGAGTGGAAGGGACACACCGGAAAACCCATCACCGACGTCGTCAACATCGGCATCGGCGGCTCCGACCTCGGTCCGGTGATGGTCTATCAGGCGCTGCGCCACTACGTCGACGCCGGGATCCGCTGCCACTTCGTCTCCAACGTCGACCCCGCGGACCTGGTCGGCACCCTCGCCGACCTCGACGCCGAGACGACACTGTTCATCATCGCCTCGAAGACCTTCACCACTCTCGAGACACTCACCAACGCCGCCGCCGCACGCACCTGGCTCCTGCAGGCGCTCGACGCCGACACCGACGCCGTGGCAAAGCATTTCGTCGCCGTCAGCACCAACGCCGCCGAAGTGGCCGAGTTCGGCATCGACACCGACAACATGTTCGGCTTCTGGGACTGGGTCGGCGGCCGGTACTCGGTGGACTCCGCGATCGGGCTGTCGGTGATGGCCGCGATCGGCAAGGAACGCTTCGCCGAGTTCCTCGACGGTTTCCACCTGGTCGACGAGCATTTCCGCACCCAGCCCCTCGAACGCAATGCGCCGGTCATCCTCGGCCTGATCGGCCTCTGGTACAACAACTTCTGGGATGTCGGCGTTCGCGCGGTCCTGCCCTACAGCAACGACATGGCCCGCTTCGCCGCCTACCTGCAGCAGCTGACGATGGAATCCAACGGCAAGTCGGTCACCGCCGGCGGCCACCACGTCACCACCGACACCGGCGAGATCTTCTGGGGCGAACCGGGAACCAACGGCCAGCACGCCTTCTACCAACTGCTGCACCAGGGCACGCGGATGGTGCCCGCGGACTTCATCGGCTTCGCCGAACCCACTGACGACCTGCCGACCGCTCCCGACGGCTCAGGTTTTATGCACGACCTGCTGATGAGCAACTACTTCGCCCAGACCAAGGTGCTCGCCTTCGGCAAGACCGCCGACGAGATCGCCGCCGAGGGCGTGCCCGCACATGTCGTGGCCCACAAGGTGATGCCGGGCAACCGCCCCACCACCTCGATCCTCGCCCCGCAGCTCACCCCCTCGGTGATCGGCCAGCTCGTGGCGCTCTACGAGCACCAGGTCTTCGTCGAAGGCGCCATCTGGGGCATCAACCCCTTCGACCAGTGGGGCGTCGAACTCGGCAAGACCCAGGCCAAGGAACTACTCGGCACCATCACCCGACCCGAAGCCCCTGACACACACGACGATTCGTCGACCGACGCCCTCGTCACGTGGTACCGGGAACGACGGGGCCGCGCGGTCTGAGGGGGTTTCGACAAGCTCAACCGGCACAAGGGCGGCTCAACCGGCGGTTAGGTCCAGTACTCCTCGTCGAAGACCGCATCGGGGATCTCGTCCCCGGGTTCGACGCCGAGCGACTGGATGCGGCCCATGATGGCGGCCGCGGTCGCCACGTAGGTGACGAGATCGGTTGGCTCGACGTCTCGTTCGGCGGGATCACCGCCGAGGAATTCATACAGGGCGGGTGGCACGCAGGCACCCATGTCCAGGGCGCGGGTACCGGTCGCCTCCCGCCACGCATCGAAGCTCGCCACGTCGACGGCCTCGGCGACTTCACCGGTCCGGACGGCCTCGGACACCTCGTCGACGGTGGCCAGCTCACCCGAGGTCCCGCTCGACGGGTCGAAGCCGAAAACCGTGTCGGCGGCGGTGGTCTCGTCGTCGGAGAGGGTGAAGTAGACGATGCCCCGCCAGTCGGAGCCCAAGGCCGCGATGTCCGTGCGGTCGAAGATCTCGCCGAGCAGTTCGCCGACCTGATCCCGCTGTCGAGCGCCGAACACCTGAAACGCGCCCGAGGCCACCACTTGTCCCTGCTTGTTCGCCACGACGGCCACCTTACGCAGGTCAGTCGTCGATACCCAGGACGACCACGCGACCCGTCGTCAGCGACAGGTACACCGTCGCGCGCCACTCCGGTGACGAAAACGCACGGTCGAGGGCGGGCCCGCCGACAAAGCCGCCGGGCGGCACCAGGTCGCGCAACGCGCCCGCCACCGAGTCAGGCGGGGCCACCGGATCGGCGTCGTACTGCCCCGCCCATGCTGCCGCGCGCTCGGTACCGACGTTCACGACCGCGTCGAACCAGTACGTGGATGGTCCGGGGACCCTGTCCGACGAGTTGCCACCGAGGGTGCCGGCCGTCCAACCCTCGATCACCGAACCCTGCAGGAGCGGAAACCGTCTGATCACCGGCCCCTCGTCACGCTGTGGGCCGGCGGTCACGATCTTGGTGGAGGGCGGCGGCGCTGACGTCGACGCCGGAGGCGAGGGGATCGGATCGCGATCGTGCGGTGCCGCAGGCGCACAACCCGCGAGAACGCCAGACCCCGCGGCGCACGCGGCGAGGACGGCCATCAGCCGCTCGAACCGATGAACACCCATCCCGTAACGGTAGCCCGTCGCCGGAGTCGAACGCGAAACATCCACTGTCTGAACGAACTACACAAGTCAGACCAGTCGGCGGCTGACCGACGCCGGCAGGAACTTCAGCGCGGCCGCGATGGGTGTCCAGGGCCACGCGGGCACCGGGGCCCAGTCCTTCTCCGCCTCGATCGCCTTGACGAGCGCGTCGACGCCCCTGTCGGTCTCGACCATCAGGGACGTCTGCACGCCTCGGTTGATATCGGTCTCGATGTAGCCCGGCGCGACCACCGACACCGTGATCGGCGACGACGCGAACTCGGCCTGGAGTCCCTGCCCCAGCGCCGTCAGCCCGGCTTTCGACGCCGAATAGGCGGCCTGCGACTTGGGCATGCCGCGAACACCCGAGATGGAGCTGATCAGCACGAGGTGCCCGGCGTTCTGCGCGCGGAAGATCTCCAGCGCCGCCTCGGCCTGGGCCAGCGCGCCGACGAGATTGGTCTGCACCGTCTCGATGTTCGCGGCGGCCTTGCCGGTGCCGAGGGGTGCGCCCTTGCCGAGTCCGGCGTTGACGATGACCCGGTCGAGACCGCCCAGACCGTCGGCCAGCCTCCCGAAGACCTCGGGGACGGCGTCGACGTCGGTGACGTCCAGCGTCGCGACCTCGACCTGTGCGGCGGTGGGCCGCAGTTCGCCGGCCAGCGCGTCCAGCTTCTCGCGGCGGCGCGCCGCGAGGGCGAGCGAACGTCCCTGGGCGGCGAATCGTCGGGCCATGCCTTCCCCGAGCCCCGAACTCGCACCCGTGATGAGAATCCTCTGCCGTGTCGTCACGAGGACCAGGCTACCGGCCGGTAAGTTCTGCCTTCCCGGTCGCCCGGCGCGACCTACTTCAGCAACCGCGACATCCGACGGTCCGCCAGCACCTTCCCGCCCGTCTGGCACGTGGCGCAGTACTGGAAGGACCGGTCCGCGAACGACACCTCGCGGACGATGTCGCCGCACACCGGACAGGGCAGGCCGGTGCGGGCGTGCACGCGCAGACCGGTGCGCTTCTCGGACTTCAGCCGCGCGACGGCCTGCCCCTCCAGACGCCCGGTCGCGTCGGTGAGCACGCCGCGCATGGCGTCGTAGAGGGTCGCGACCTGGTCGGCCTTCAGTGTTTTCGACGACGCGAACGGCGACAGGTGTGCGGTGTGCAGGATCTCGTCGGAGTAGGCGTTGCCGATCCCGGCGATGGTGTGCTGGTCGGTGAGCACGTTCTTGATCCGGCCGGTGGTGCCGGCGAGGATCTCGGCGAACTGTTCGGACGTCAGCTCGAGCGCGTCGGGTCCCAGACCGGCGATCCGTTCGACGTCGGCGAGGTCGCGGACCAGCCACACCGCGAGTCGTTTCTGCGTCCCGGCCTCGGTGACGTCGAACCCCTCACCGGGTAGGCCGCAGTGCACGCGCAGGGCGATCGGGCTCTTCCCGCCCGGCCGCAGGGGTTTGGGCGACAGGTCCTCGCTCCACCGCACCCAGCCCGCCCGCGACAGATGGATGACCAGCTGCAGCAACGGCTCTGACGCAGTGGCCGCCGAACCGGGAATGGTACGGATGACCAGGTACTTCCCCACCCGGCCGACGGATTCGACGATCCGGTCCATCAGCGCCGTGTAGGGCGGGTCGGCGGTCTTCAGGACCGACAACGACGCGACGTCGACCCGGCGGATCGGCAGTCCGGCCGCACGGCCGTCGACGTAGTCGGCGATGGCGGCCACCTCTGGGAGCTCAGGCATGCCACCAGTGTGCTCTAGTTGTGGGATGAACTCCCGACTTTCCGACGCCGAGCTGGCCGCCCGGATCGCGCAGGGAGCCGGCGAAGTACTCCTCGGAATCCGTTCGGGCGACCTGCTCGGCGGCGCGATGCTCGGCGATGTGGGCGATGCGCTTGCGCAGGCTTGGATCTCGACGGTGCTCCGCAAACACCGGCCACGCGATGCGGTGTTGTCCGAGGAAGCCGCCGACGTCGGCGACCGGGCCACCGCGTCGCGCGTGTGGATCATCGACCCCCTGGACGGCACAAGGGAATTCGCCGGCGGCTCGCCGGACTGGGCCGTACACGTCGCGCTGACCGAGAGCGGGATCGTCACCGAGGCGTCGGTGTCCCTGCCCGCGACGGGTGAACTGTTCCGTTCCGACACCGTCGCGGAGACCACCGGCGAACTGACCCGGCGTCTCGTCACCTCCCGGTGGGGCGGCTCGTATGAGACCAGCTACGTGGCGAACCGGCTGGGTCTGCAGATGGTGCCGGTCGGTTCGGCCGGCGCGAAGGCGATGGCCGTCGTCCGCGGGGATGCCGATGCCTATGTCCACGCCGGCGGTCAGTACGAGTGGGACAACGCAGCGCCGGTGGGGGTCGCCCTGGCGGCCGGACTGCACTGCAGTCGCCTCGACGGGTCGGAGATCGTATACAACAACCGGCATCCGTACATGCCGGACTTCGTCATCTGCCGCAGCGAGATCCGCGAGGAGATGCTCGGCGCGCTGCGTCAGATCTGGTGAACTGAACCGGTGAACGGCATCGGCGACGCGGTGGTGCGCATCGGGCCCGCACTGGTGGTGGCCGTCGTACTGCTGGCCGTGGTCGCCGTGCTGGTGAACCGTCGGAGCGGATTGGCCCGGGAGACCGTCGTCGCCGCGCTCCGGGCCGGCGCGCAACTCGCGGCGCTGGCTGCCGTGCTCGCCGCCGTCATCCCCCACCTGTGGGCCTCGGCGCTGTTCGTCGCGGTGATGGCGACCGCCGCGTCCTGGACCTCGGCCCGACGAGTGCGACCGGGGGGTCCCCGCCTGGCGGGAACCGCCTGGTGTGCCGGGCCGGTGGCGGCGCCGACGATCGCGATCGTCACCGCTCTGGTGACAGTCGGTGTGCTTCCTGCCCGCGGCATCGCTGTGATCCCCACTGCCGGCATCATGCTCGGCGGCGCGATGGTCACCGCCTCGCTCGCCGGACGCCGGGCGCATGACGAGCTGTCGGTCCGTCGCGGCGAGGTGGAAGCCGCGCTGTCGCTCGGCTTCGACCCGCGGGACGCTCGGATGGAGATCGCCGGCCCGCCCTCGGCGACCGCGCTCGTCCCCGGCCTCGATCAGACGAAGTCGGTGGGACTCGTCACGATCCCCGGCGCGTTCGTCGGCATGGTCCTCGGCGGGGCGTCGGTGTGGGCGGCCGCGGCGATGCAGATGTTCGTGCTGATCGCCTTGCTCGCGGTGAGTTCCATCGCGATGCTCGTGACGGTGGAACTGGTGGCGCGAGAGCACCTGTGATCTGGCGACGCATCTCACCAGGACCCTTCGTGACGCTCGCAAGCTCGCTCCTCAGGGAGCGGGGTGGGCCCCGAGGTGCGAGGAAGCGAGCGCAGCCCCTCCGTTCCCTGAGCCTGGATCCGTGGAAGGAGTTCAGGTGGGGTGGGGTTGGGGCGCGTGATCGCCTGATTGTGTTGTGGGCGTGTGGTATTCGCTGACCTGTGTCAGCCTTTTCACTGGGGTTCCTTGGTGGTGGGTGGGCGGGTGGCGACGTCAGGTCAGGTGGTGTTGGCCGCGGCCCACAGGGTGGTGAAGGCGTGTTGGGTGGGCCAGTGTCGGGGTAGGTGCAGGACCGGTGTTCGTGCTGGTCGGGCTAGTCGGGCGGGTATCGCGATGAGGGTGCGGCGCAGCGTAGCGCCCCGCGCGGCTCGCAGTGTGGGGGTGTTGGTGAGTGCGGCGAGGGTGCGCATCAGGTTGTGGCTGATCGCGGTCAGGGCCAGCCAGGCGGCGTTGGCGCCGAACCGTCCGGAGGGCAGATGCGCCAGTGGTCCGTCGATGAGGTCGGCGAACACGGTTTCGATGATGGCGTGGCGGCGGTGGATGAGGTCGGCGGTGACGGTGTCGTCGGTGGTGTTGGTGAAAAACGAGTGGTACCGCCACGCGGGCATCAATGTGTCGGTGCCGGCGGGGTGGTGGGCTGTGACCCGACGCACGATCAGTCGCGCGGTGACCGGCTGGGCGGAGTCCGGTTGCACGGTGTAGGTGGTTTCGGCGACTTCGGCGTCAGAGATCAGTTCGCCGGTGTCGGGGTCGGTGACCGCCCCGGGATAGTGCACCGGGGTCCAGGCGTCGTCTCCGATCGCGGTGATGGCGCGGGTGATCGCGGTATTGGTGCGCAGGACCAGCGAGAACGTCGCTCCGAGGCGTTGACAGGTACGCATCACCGCAGCGGTGCCATAGGCGGCGTCGCCGCGCACGGTGATCTCCCCGCTCGCCCCACACCGGCGTGCGGTGGTCAGGGTTTCAGCGATCATTCTCGCTGCCCCGTTCCCGGAAGCGGTGCGCCCGGCGCGTAGCCAGGCGTTGGCGATCACCGGGGCATGCCCGGCTGCGGACAGGGTGGCGATTAGTGGGGACAACCCTTTGCGCAGGAGTTCACGCCCGGCGATTTTGGCGTGCCCGTAGGAGCCGCCTTCTTTCTGGTAGCCGTAGACCGGGCGTAGTAGTGAGTCAATGTCGACAAATACCTGGGACCCGTCGGTGGGCAGCAGACCCGCCGTGGCGCACATCGCCGGCAATGTGTGGGTCATCACCGCGTTGAGTTGCCGGGCATGTCCGGGGGTGAACTCGCGCAGCGTTTGTCCGATCGTGGCTGGGGCGTACACGCGGTCGAACAGGCGGGTGTGCCCACCACTGCGGACCCTTCCGAGGTCGTCGATACTGTCAGCGCCGCAACACAATCCGGCGATCACGGTCAACAGTTTCGCCTCGAGGTTGGCCCCGGCGGAGGCGACCTGGGTGGTGCCGAGATCGACCCGTTCGCCCAGCAGGGACGCCAACCCGGTCGACTCGGCCACTCTCATGACCGGTACCAGCCCGGCGTGCGACACCAGGTTATCGTCGTCGAAGACCGCGGACTCGGCGGAGAACGTGTGCGATACTTTCACTGAAAATGCCTTTTGACTGGTTTGTTTTGTTGTCTCAACACCACCAATCATTCCAGCTCAGAGGGCATTTTCACGTTATCGACACCCCGCACCCGTCCACGGATCCAGGCTGAGGAGCGCCCGGAGCCTGCGGAGGGCGCGTCACGAAGGGTCCGGCTACTGGCGACTCTTCCGCAGCAGATAGATGTCCATGATCCAGCCGATCCGGTCCCGGGCCTCGGCGCGAGCTTCGACGATCCGGTCCGTCACCTCACCGACCTTGCCGCTGATCAGGATCTCGTCCTCGGTGCCGACGTAGGCGCCCCACCAGATGTGATCCTCCGGGTCGGCGGTGTTCCGGAAGGTGAGGTCGGCGTCGAGCATCACGATCTGATTCGCGTCGGCGCCCGCGGGCGTCTCCGCGAGGCGTCGGCCCGTGGTCGTGTGGATCGGTTCGCCGACGCGATTGGCGACGATGCGGTGGGCCGCCGTGAGCGCGCTCGCGCTGGTCACGCCGGGGATGACCTCGACAGCGAGTTCGAGGTCGTCGCGGGCGGCGAGATCGTCGACGATCCGCAGCGTGCTGTCGTAGAGGGCGGGGTCACCCCAGACGAGGAACGCGGCCACTCCCCCGTCGCCGACCTCGTCGCGCAGTGCGCCGGCGATCAGCTCGGCGCGCGCGGCGTGCCAGCGCCGGACCTCGGCGTCGTAGTCGGCCGGTTCCCGGTCGCGTGGCGGATCGGGGATCTCCACCAGCGAATGCCCCTCGCGCGCATACTCGTCGAGGATGGCGCGGCGTGCGTCGAGGAGGCCGCTCTTCGCCGTGCCCTTCTCCAGCGCGAGGAAGGCATCGACGTCGGCCATCGCGTCGATCGCCTGCAGCGTGATCTGACGCGGTCCGCCGGGCCCGATCCCGATGACTCGCAAGGTGAGTCGCACGGTCAGATCTTCACCTTCGAGAGTCCGTGCTTGCGCGCGGTCATGTCCAGGATCAGCTGTCGCGGCGCGAGACGCCGGAGCAGGAAGACCACTCCCGCCTGATTGCCCTTGGCGTAGAACGGCTTCGGATGCTCGGCCAGCGCGGCGTCGACGATCTGGTTGGCCATGCTCACCGCACTGATGCCCGCGTCCTCGTTGCGCCGGGTGGCGGCGGCGAGCGTCTCGTACTCGGCGCGATAGGGCGAGTCGTCGCCGATGTGGATGCTCCGGCGATCACCGATGCCGGTGGCGATCGTGCCGGGTTCGACACTGATCATCCGTATCCCGTACGGCGCCAACTCGCGTCGCGACGCGAGCGCGAAGGCCTTCAGCGCCGACTTGGTCGCGGCGTAATTGGACCGGAAGGCGACCGGGAAGCTGGACAACATCGACCCGACCATCACGACCGTGCCCCGGCGCCGGAGACGCATGCCGGGCAACACCGCTTTGGTCAGCGCGATCGGCCCGAAGACGTTGACCCGGAACAGATCCTCGACGGCCGCCATCGAGGTGTCCTCGAGCGCACCGGCCTGGGACTCGCCGGCGTTGTTGATCAGGATGTCCACGTCGCCGACGAGGGCCGCGCAGGACTCGGCGGATTCGTAGTCGGCGTTGTCGAGCCGGACGTAGGTGACGCCCTGGATCGGGTTGCGTACGGAATCCGGATTGCGGGTGGTGCCGTAGACCCGGTGTCCCCTCGCGACGAACTGGCGGGCGACCTCGGCCCCGATGCCACTGGTCGCGCCGGTCACGAGGACTGTCTGTGAACTCACGACCGCAACGGTAGCGCAGCGGCCGACGGGTCAGATGAGCTTGTCGTACCGGCGGGTGAGGATGCTCAGTTCTGCTGCCACGCGCTCAGTGTCGGGACCGTAGGGGCGCCGCGGATTCCGGGTGAACCAGTCGGCAATCCGCTGGCCCGGCGTCCGCTGGCCGACGGGGGTACGTCGCGCGGTGAGACTCAGTAGGCCGGCTGCACCGACGACCGAGGCGACCACGACAAGGGCGAGAACGAAGAGGAGTGTCATGGCAGTAATCCTCCGCCCACATCATTTCGGCCACCAGTGGCAGTTCAGTCGATGTTCGCAAATTATCTGCCATACTGGTCAGGTGCTGCATTCGGTTGGTGTCCTCCTGTACGGACACGTCGCGCTCTTCGAATTCGGTGTCGTCCACGAGGTGTTCGGCCTCGACCGCACCGACGACGACGTCCCCGCCTTCGACTTCCGGGTCGCCACACCGGATCCCGATACCGCGCTGGCCGTCGGCAACGGGGTGTCGATCCAGGTCTCGCACACCCTGGACGAGTGCCGCGACGTCGATCTCGTCGTCATCCCCGGCGGAAGCATCAGCGGCGACTACCCCGTCGAGATCCTGGACACCATCCGTGCGGTCGTCGACAACGGCGGACGTGTCCTCACCGTCTGCTCGGGCGCGTTCGTCGCCGGCGCGGCCGGACTCCTCGACGGCCGTCGGTGCACCACCCACTGGCGCTACGGCGACCATCTCGCGCGCATGTTCCCCCAGGCGCAGGTCGACACCGACGTCCTCTTCGTCGACGACGGACCCGTGACCACGAGCGCCGGCACAGCCGCCGGGATCGACGCGTCGTTGCATCTGGTCCGCGAATCCTGGGGACCGGCCGTCGCCAACCGCATCGCGCGGCGCATGGTCGTGCCGCCACACCGCGACGGCGGACAACGCCAGTTCGTCGAGGCCCCGATGCCGGCGTGCACCGACGAGGGCTTCGGGTCGCTCTTGGCCTGGATGACGGCCAACCTCGACCGCGACATCAGCATCGACGACATGGCGTCCCGGATGCACATGTCCGGACGTACCTTTGCGCGTCGCTTCGTCGACGAGGTCGGCATCTCGCCTCGCCGCTGGCTGACCGAACAGCGAGTGCTGTCGGCGAAGAACCTGCTCGAGACGACCACCGCCAGCGTCGACGAGGTGGCACGCCAGGTCGGCTTCACGTCGGCGACGCTGCTGCGACACCATTTCGCCGCGAGTGTCGGCGTCTCGCCACTCGTCTACCGTCGGCGGTTCGCGAAATCCGGCGCGAGTTCGTAGGCCGAAACCCCGCGAGACGGCACTCGCGCAGCGGAACGGCCAGACTGGTGCCCTCGGTAGGATTCGAACCTACGACCTACCCTTTAGGAGAGGGTTGCTCTATCCCCTGAGCTACGAAGGCGGACCGCGAAGAGCCCACGGTGGCGCGGCTCCCCGACAGCGGGAGTCTACGCGAGCGACCTCACCCGGCCACACCACACACCTCAGATTGTGAAGATCGTGTAGCTCGCCCCCCGTCGCCGGGAACACCCACGACGATATGTGACGCCCGGCGTCGGAATGCGAGCACCGGTACAATCAACCCCGACGCGAACCGGACATTTCCGGCTGTGATCGTCACCACTGAGGACACCCCGGCGTTGAGGTTCCTGCCAGCCTGTGTCCGTACACTGCCTACCGCATACGTTCTACCGTTTCACCCGGGGAGGTCTTTTCGTTGGTGCACGCGGCATCAGGATCGGCGCGCACCGCCGACGACGACGAGACCACGGCCACCGCTGTCGAGTCGCCGGACTCCGCCACCGTGGCACCCCGTCCCGCCGAGTCGGCCCCTCCCGCGCCCACGACCAAGCCCCGCGGTCGGGCGCACACCGCCGACTTCGTCCGGGTCGTCCTGTTCACCTTCGTGGTCGTCGCGCACAGCATCAACGCCATCAACGGCGGTGCCGACGAGATCAGGGGCGCGAATCTCGTCGGCACCCTGTGCCACCTGACGCGATACGGCTTCGTGGCGGTGACCCTCTACGTCCTCGTGCTGAGCATGCAGGGTCGGGAGATGTCGCCGTGGCAGTTCTGGCGGCGTCGTTTCGGGCTCGTCGTCGGGCCCTACCTGGCATGGACGCTGATCTACACGATCACCGACCACATCATCATCGCCGACAATCCGTTCCCGCCGATCAGTGAGATGGCGCCGCGCCTCGCGCACGACCTCCTCGTCGGCGAGGGCAAGTATCAGCTGTACTTCCTGCTGATCTCGATGCAGATCTACCTGTTCTTCCCGCTGATCTCGTGGCTGTTCGAGCGGGGCCGCAGCCGACCGTGGCTGATGCTGGCCGGCGGGACCGCGATCCAGCTGCTGGTGTTCGTCATCTACCAGTACCTGCCCCGACCGTCGGGTCAGGTGTGGGACGTCGCCTACCAGCACCTGTGGAAGACGCTGCCGATGTACGCGCTCTTCATCACCATGGGCGTGCTGGCCGCGCAGCATCGCGAGGCGGTCGATCGTTGGCTCCGCGACCACATGGCGACGGTCGTCCTGGTCGCGGCGGGCTGCGCGGCCTTCCCGTTGCCGGATACCTGTTGGCGACATCGCCGGGCAACGTGCCGTGGAAGGCCAACACCGCCTGGAACCCGGTGTCGCTCCCCTGGTTCATCGGCGGCTTCGTCCTGCTGTGGCTGATCGGCCTCGTCTGGGATGACCGACGCGCCGCCGGCCGGCCCGCCGGCGGAAAACTGGTCTCCCAGGCGACCCTGCGCGCTTTCGGGGTCTTCGCGGTACACCCGCTGATCCTGGACGTCCTCGGACGCGTCGGATTCCTCAGCGGCCTCTTCGACTGGTTCCCGCATTCGGCGATCCTGCGCTCGATCATCTTGGTCGTGCTGGTACTGACGGCCTCGCTGGCGCTCGTCGACGTCCTCCTACGCCTACCGTTCAGCAAATGGCTCACCGCCCGGCCCCGCATCCCCCTGTTGCCGAAGCGGAACAAGAAGAAGCAGGACCGGGCGGTGGAAGTCGGTCAGTCGGCGGGGGCTGAGAAGGAGTCCGCCGGCTAGTTTCTGGCTAGTTGTACTTCGGGTTGTTGATCACCGGGATCTCGATGTTGATCGGCATCCGCAGTTCGGACATGTAGAAGAGCACGAACTGGCGGAGGAACTCGTCGAACAGCCAGTACGCCTCACGCGGCATGCCGACGTTGAGCAGGCCCTCGCGGATCTGTACGTACGGACCCCACGCCGTCTCGAGCAGCGGGCTCCACACGGGCTCCCGCGGGATCTGATACCAGTTGGCGACCTTGTCACCGAGCACGAATCGCGTGAGCGCCCCCAGGACGCCGCGCGAGATCAGCGAGAGGTCGAGGTTCATGCCGAGGTCGAGCAGCATGTCGGCGAGCTTGCGACCCTCGGGGGTCGGCGCCAGGATCGGGTCGAGGACCTGCTGCGCCTGCGAGTCGGCGGCGGCCCAGGAGGCGGGGATGTACTCGTCCTGGACGCCCAGCAGGCGAGCGGTGATCTGCCACGAATGCAGGAATCCGGCGGATTCGTCGGCCGCGATCGGGACGTTCCACTTGTCGAAGTTGCGCATGACGGTCGTCGGCAGGCTGTGCCAGGTGACCATGATGTCGGCCTGACTGATCGGCTTCTTCTCCGTCGCGCCGTGCACCCAGTGCGGCGACTGCGGCAGGAGGTGGCGCACGCCGGCGTGCGCCATACGGGTCTTCACGCAGGTCACGATCATCTCGCCGCCGGGCTGATAGGCGTTGAGCGATCCGATGTCGTATCCGAGCTTCGCGGTCTTGGTGATGCGGTCCTTGAGGTCCCATCCGCCCTTGGAGTAGTAGACCGACCGGGCCTCGCGCGGGATGACGGTGCTCATCATGCCGCTGGCGAAGCCGTACAGGACGCCGAGGTAGGTTCCGCGCTTCTGGTTGAATCGGACCGCGTCGGCCAGCTTGGCCTGGTCGGCCCACGCGGGCAGCTGACGAGCGTGCTCCATGAAGTCGCGCAGTTCCGAGGGCAGACCGGCGGGCAGCGGCTGCGAGTTACGATGCCACGTGCGCAGCAGGCGATTGACGTTGCGCACCTGCCCGCTGTCGATGACCTTGGCGATCACCGGGTCGGCCTCGTCGTCCCACAGCTGCCGCGGATCCGCGCCGCGCCCGCGGCCGGGCACCGAGTTCGCCGGCGACCACGTCCACGGCGTCGTCTGCGAGAGCGCCGCGACCGCACCGGCGGCGCCGACGACACCGCCCGCGCGTATCAGGTTCCGCCTGTTCAGATCTTCCATGACCCCGTCCCATCACTTCCATGTATCAATGTGACAAACAACGTATCCTTGTATCATTGTTACCACCGCGTGGTCCAGAACACACCTCTTTCGCGAATTTTGCGATCATGGAAGCTCATGCGGTCATGATGTGAGGAAGGGGGTGAGGCGAGTGACCACGCAGCCGTCCGGCGCTTCGCTGTCCAGCTCGCTTCTCCAGCGGGCGTTTCTCGAATCCGCGGCTCAGTCCGACGAGGCCGCCGATCCCACCGCCGAACGTCTGCTCGACGCGGCCTTCGAACTCTTCTGCCGACTGGGTGTGCAACGGACGCCGATGGAGAAGGTGGCGAAGAGCGCCGGCGTCACGAGGGTCACCCTGTATCGCAAGTTCGCCACCAAGGACGCCCTGGTCGACCAGGTGGTGCTCCGCGAGTTCCGCCGGTACTTCGACCGGTTCCGCGCGGAGATCCCCCGCGCCGACACCGTGGCCGACCGCGTCGTCGTCGGGTTCGTCGGTTCGCTGCGGGCGATCTCCGGCAACCCCCTGATCGGTGAGATCAGCGACGCCGAGCCCAGCATGCTGATCGAATCGATGATCGGCGGCGACGGCATGCTGCTCGCGACGGTCCAGCACTTCGTCGCCGCCCAGCTGCGCCGGGAACAGCTGGCGGGCAACATCTCCGACGAACTCGACGTCGATCTCGTGGCCGAGATGATGGTCCGCATCTCCGCGTCGTTCCTCACCGTGCCCAGCCGCGTCGTCGACATCACCGACGACGCGCAGCTCGCCACGGTGGCGCGCCAGTTCCTCGTACCGATGCTCAATCCCGCGCAGTAAACCGCCGAACCTGTAAAGATCAGAGCGCTCACCACATCTGAGGAGACTGACGATGCGCTCTTGGTCTGTGATCATCATCCTGGCCGTCTCACAGTTCGTGATGGTGCTCGACAGCACCGTGATGAACGTGTCCATCTCGGTCGTGGCCGACGACCTCGGGACCTCGATCACCGGCATGCAGGCCGCGATCACCTTCTATGCGCTGACGATGGCCGCCTTCATGCTGACCGGAGGCAAGCTCGGCGACTTGATGGGGCGCGCAAGAGCATTCAAGATCGGTGCGGTCATCTATGGCATCGGCTCGCTGACCACGGCGCTGAGTCCCAACCTGACCGTCCTGCTCATCGGCTGGTCACTCGTCGAGGGGCTGGGCGCGGTGCTCGTCATCCCCGCGATCGCATCGCTGGCCGCCATCAACTACACGGGCAAGGCCCGGGTCACCGCATTCTCGATCCTCGGCGCGGTCACCGGGCTGGCCGCCGCCGTCGGCCCGCTGCTCGGCGGCGTGATGACCACCTATCTGTCGTGGCGCTACGTGTTCGTCGCCGAGACCGTCGTGATGGTGGCGGTCCTGTTCGCGGCCAGGCTGATTCGTGACGTACCCCGCGACCCGGAGGTACGCATCGACCCCCTCAGCGTCGTGGCATCCGCCGGCGGCCTGTCGCTGATCGTCTACGGCGTCCTGCAGTCGAAGACGTGGGGTTGGCTGAAGCCGCAGCATCCGCCGGAGATCGGCGGGGACGAGATCGCCCCGCTGGGCGTCTCCCCCGTGGCATACCTGTTGCTCGCCGGGGTCGTCGTGCTCTGGTTGTTCGTCCTGCGGCAGCGCACCCTGGCGACGTCCGGCCGCCAACCGCTGCTGCGTGTCGAACTCTTCCGCATCGCTGCTCTCCGAAGCGGACTCGGCGGATTCCTCGCCCAGTACTTCGCGATCGCCGCCCTCTTCTTCGTGGTCCCCGTGTACCTGCAGACAATGCTCGGACGCGACGCACTGCAGACCGGGGTGAAGATCCTGCCGCTCTCGGTCGGGCTCGTCCTGTTCTCGATCCTCGGATCCTGGCTCACCGCACGGCGTTCCGCACGGTTCATCGCCCGCGGCGGACAGATCACGATGGCGCTGGGGACACTCCTCGTCATCGCCTCGGTGGGAATCGATCTGCGCAACGCCGCCTTCGCCGCGGGCATGTTCGTGGTCGGCGCCGGCTTCGGTCTGCTCGCTTCACAACTCGGCAACGTCAACATGTCCGCCGTCGAGGAGAAGGACACCTCGGAGGTCGGCGGCCTGCAGGGCACCTTCCAGAACCTGGGGTCGTCGTTCGGCACCGCGGTCGCGGGATCGGTCTTCCTGCTCATGCTGTCGTCGGGCTTCGTGTCGGCGGTCAACGACGCCGAGAACCTCTCCCCCACCGACCAGCAACGCATCATCGCCGCCGTCGACGACCAGGGAGTGCCGATCATCTCCGCCGACGAGGCGCGCACCCTCGTCCTCGATGCGGGCGGCTCGGAGGAGTCCGCACAGGCGGTGTCACAGGCCTATTCGGATTCGCAGATCGCAGCCCTGCAGCAGTCGCTGTTCGTCGTCTTCGGCCTGCTCGTGCTGGCGTTGCTGTTCTCGCGGCACCTGCCCAACCGGATACCGGAACCCGGTCCGGCGCTCGAACGGAAGTCTGCCGAGCCCGAGCCGAAATCCGGCTCCTAGCCGATCTTCTTCCTGATCGTCGCTTCCGTGTGCCGCACCGCCTGAGCGGCGAACGGTCCCACGACCTTGCCGAGGAGCTTGCCCGCCATACCGCCGGGGAGGTTGTAGTTGATCTCGACGTCGAGTTCGGTGCCCGATCCACCGTCCGCGTCGGCGAACCGCCACGTCGTGTTCGCGTCGAAACCCTCGACGGCCTTCAACTCGATGAGCTCGTTCTCGACGTACTCGGTGCACTCGACCACCGACTTCAGTGTCTTCGGCCCGACGTCCATCGAGACCGCGAACTTCGCGCCGAGTCCGCTGGTCTTCTCCGTCGTCAGCTCGAACCGGGTGACGGTGCCGCGAAGCCGGCGGGCACGCGGCTCGTCAACCCCGCGTACGCCAAGACGCTCGGCGCCCTCGCCGCCGACGGCGCGGGCGCGATGTACGACGGGCCGCTCGCCCGAGCCATCGTCGCCGAGGCGGGCAGCACCGCGGGCGGCATGACACCGAGCCTGATGACCGAGCAGGATCTACGCGACTACCGTGCCATCGCCCGGGAGCCGGTGGTCACCACCTATCGGGGGCGACAGATCGTGGCCATGCCCGGACCGTCGTCCGGCGGGATCGCCGTCGCGTCGGCGCTGGGCATCCTGGCGAACTTCGATCTGCCGTCGATGCCGCCGTCCGATCTCGACGCCGACGGCGGGCGTCCCGACCCAGCCGCCGTGCACCTCGTCACCGAGGCCGAACGCCTCGCCTACGCCGATCGCGACAAGTATTGGCCGACCCGGACTTCGTCCCGCTGCCCGGGCGCGGGGTCGCGACCATCCTCGATCCGGCCTATCTGCGGTCTCGGGCAGCGCTCATCTCACCCGACTCCTCGCTCGGCGAGGCGCCGGCGGGTGACCTCGGACCGGTGCCCCTGGGGTCGCACCCGGGCACCGAACACGGAACCAGTCACATCACCGTCGCCGACCGGTACGGCAACGTCGCCACGATGACGACGACCATCGAATCCGCCTTCGGCAGTTACCACATGGTCGACGGGTTCCTACTCAACAACGAGTTGACCGACTTCTCCGCCGAACCCCGCGACGACGACGGGACGCTGCTCGCCAACCGGGTCTCGCCGGGCAAGCGGCCGCGCTCATCGATGGCGCCCACACTCGTTCTGCAGCCCGGCGCCGACGGAGCGCCGGCCGAGGTGGTCGCGGCCCTGGGTTCCCCCGGCGGGTCGGTGATCATCCAGTTCGTCATCAAGACGATCGTCGGGATGCTGGACTGGGGCCTCGATCCCCAGCAGGCCGTGTCGATGATCGACTTCGGCTCGGCCAACACCCCGACCTCCAACGTCGGCGGCGAACACCCGCTCGTCGACACCACGGACGACGGCGCACACGATCCGTTGGTCCGCGGCCTCCGGGAACGCGGAGCCGAGGTGTCGGTCGAGGAACAGTCGAGCGGGCTCAGCGCACTGCTGCGACACGGCGGCGGCTGGATCGGCGGCGCCGATCCGCGCCGCGAGGGCGCGGTGATGGGCGACAACGCGACGCTGCGGTAGACCGTCGCGCCACGGGTTCTCGAAAACGGCGTTGCCCCGATCGGTTCCGAGGGGCACTAGTTTTCCTCGGCGTCACACAGGGGCAATCGGGCGCATACACCCAGCTCATAGCGTCGAAGCGCTCGCAATTGCGACAAACGGCGTAGCGACGTCGTCGTGCGCCCCCGCGCACAGGGGGGCCCAGATCATCCAGGAGTATCCATGAGTGGCAGCATGTCCCGCCGACAGGCGATCGAGGCCGTGACGACCTACGACGTGTCGGCGCCGGGGTTCACCGAACCCCTCGCAGACACGTTCGGGCGCAATGTGTTCAGCCTGTCGGTCATGAAGAAGCGGCTGCCCAAGCACGTCTTCAAGGCGGTCGCCGCAACCGTCGACACCGGCTGCGCGCTCGACCCCACCCTCGCCGATTACGTCGCGGTGGCCATGAAGGACTGGGCCATCGAGAAGGGCGCCACCCACTACGCCCACGTCTTCTACCCGCTCACCGGTTTCACGGCCGAGAAACACGACTCATTCCTCGAACCCGACTCCACCGGTGCATCGCTCGCCGAGTTCGCGGGCAAGACGCTGCTGCAGGGCGAGCCCGACGCGTCGAGCTTCCCCAACGGCGGTCTGCGCGGCACCTTCGAAGCCCGCGGTTACACGGGCTGGGACGTCACCAGCCCGGCGTACATCCTGGAGAACCCGAACGGCAACACCCTCTGCATCCCGACGATCTTCATCTCGTGGACCGGCGAGGCCCTCGACAAGAAGACCCCGCTCCTGCGCAGCCAACAGGCCATGAGCAAGCAGGCCATGCGGTTGCTCCGCCTCTTCGGCCACGACGACGTCGACACCGTCGTCTCCTACGCCGGCGCCGAGCAGGAGTACTTCCTGATCGACGAGCACTTCTTCTATGCGCGACCAGATCTCATGACCTGCAACCGAACCCTGTTCGGCGCACCGCCGTCGAAGGGCCAGGAGTTCGACGACCACTACTTCGGTGCCATCCCGGAACGCGTGCTGTCGTTCATGATCGAACTCGACCGCGAGCTGTTCAAGCAGGGGATCCCGGCGAAGACCCGGCACAACGAGGTCGCGCCCGGCCAGTTCGAGATCGCACCGGTCTTCGAGCGGTCGGTCCTCGCCCACGACCATCAGCAGCTGATGATGACCACGATGAAGGCCGTCGCCGAGAAGTACGGCATGAAATGCCTGCTGCACGAGAAGCCGTTCTCCGGCGTCAACGGTTCGGGCAAGCACGTCAACTTCTCGCTCGGCAACGCCAATCAGGGCAACCTGCTCAATCCCGGCGACACCCCGCACGAGAACATGCAGTTCCTGACCTTCTGCGGCGCGATCATCCGCTCGGTGCACCTCTACGGCGGGCTCCTCCGCGCGGCGGTCGCCTCGGCGTCGAACGATCATCGTCTCGGCGCCAATGAGGCTCCGCCGGCGATCATCTCGATCTTCCTCGGCGACCAGCTGATGGACGTCTTCGAGCAGATCGCCAAGGGCGGCGCCACCGGTTCCAAGGCCGCGGGGGTCATCGAACTCGGGGTCGACACCCTGCCGCCCCTCAAAGCCGATCCGGGGGATCGCAACCGCACCAGCCCCTTCGCGTTCACCGGCAACCGGTTCGAGTACCGCGCACCGGGTTCCAATCAGTCGATCTCCGATCCCATGGTCGCCATCAACACGATCCTCGCCGACTCCATCGACTTCATCGCCTCGGACCTCGAGAAGCTCCTCGCCGACGGTCTCGAACTCGCGGACGCCGTCCAGAAGGTGTTGCAGGAGATCGTCAATGCCCACGGCTCGGTCATCTTCAACGGCAACGGCTACTCCGACGAATGGCAGGAAGAGGCCGCCGCCCGCGGACTGAAGAACCTGCGGACGACGGTCGACGCGGTGACGGAGTACACCTCGCCGGAGGTCGTCGAGATCTTCGAGAAGTACGGCGTGCTGTCGGCCCGCGAGCTCGAGGCCCGCGAGGACGTCATCTTCGAGTACTACGCGCTCACCCTCCTCGTCGAGGCCAAGGAGACCGCGGAGATCGCCAAGACGATGATCATGCCGGCCGCGATCCGGTACCAGGGTGAGCTCGCCGGGACGGCGGCGTCGCTCAAGATGGCCGGAATCGAGGCTCCCACACCGCTGCTCGAGGAACTGACCGGACTGATCAGCACGTTGCACGACGGGTTGACGGCCCTTGATGCCGGTATCGCCGGCATGCACGGCGAGTCCACCTTCGAGGAGTCGAAGTACGCGCTGGAGAAACTGGTCCCGGCCATGGCCGCGGTCCGCGAGGTCGCCGACACCCTCGAGTCCATCGTCGCCGACGATCTGTGGCCGCTGCCGACCTACAACGAGATGCTCACGATTCTCTGATCCCGCATCGTCGACACGCCCCTTGCGCATCGCGCAGGGGGCGTGTTGTTGCGCGCCTGGAGTTGTGTGGCGTGACGCCCATCCGCGCACCCGCATTAGCATCTCTACCCTCCCTTGAGGGTAGAGTTGGTCCGTCCTGCGGGGCGGCGTCGGCCGTCGGAATCGCCCGACGCCCGCGAGGGTGGGTGACCCCCTCCGCGACAGACGTTTCCGTTACCTCACGAAAGTCGAGACGCCGATGACGGCCGAGGTGCTGACTCCTGCCCGACAACAGTCGGTGCTGGCGACCCTGCGCTCCCCGCGGCGCCTGCGTACCGAGGTCCTCGCCGGTCTCGTGGTCGCGCTCGCGCTCATCCCCGAGGCCATCTCGTTCTCGATCATCGCCGGGGTCGACCCGCGGGTGGGCCTGTTCGCCTCGTTCACGATGGCGGTGACGATCGCCATCGTCGGCGGCCGTCCGGCGATGATCTCCGCCGCCACCGGGGCGGTGGCGCTGGTGGTGGCGCCCCTGGTCGCCAGTCACGGCCTGGATCACCTGATCGCCGCGGTGCTCCTCGCCGGGGTCATCCAGATCGTCCTCGGCGCAGTGGGTGTCGCCCGTCTGATGCGGTTCATCCCGCGCAGCGTGATGGTCGGATTCGTCAACGCACTGGCCATCCTCATCTTCACGGCTCAACTCCCCCACCTGCTGGGGGTGCCGTGGCTGGTCTATCCCCTCGTCGCGGCGGGGCTTGCGATCATCGTCGGTCTGCCGCGGCTCACCACGGCGATCCCATCACCACTCGTCGCGATCGTGCTGCTCACTGCGGTCACACTCGCGGTCGGGTTCTCCGTCCCCGACGTCGGCGACGAGGGCGACCTGCCCGACAGTCTGCCCAGCCTGTTCATCCCCGACGTTCCGTCGACCTGGGACACGTTGACGGTCATCGCGCCCTACGCCTTCACCATGGCACTCGTCGGCCTCCTCGAATCGCTGATGACCGCCAAGCTCGTCGACGACCTCACGGACACCCACTCCGACAAGACGCGTGAAGCCACCGGTCAGGGCATCGCCAACATCGTGACCGGTCTCTTCGGCGGCATGGGCGGATGCGCGATGATCGGCCAGACCATGATCAACGTCAAGGAGTCCCGGGCCCGCACCCGCATCTCGACGTTTCTGGCCGGACTCTTCCTGCTCATCCTGGTCGTCGGGCTGGGTGACATCGTCGCGCTGATCCCGATGGCCGCGCTCGTCGCCGTCATGATCATGGTGTCGGTCGGCACCCTGGATTGGCACAGCGTCAACCCGAAGACCTTGCGGCGCATGCCGAAGAGCGAGATGGCCGTGATGCTCGCGACCGTCGTCGTCACCGTGGCCACCCACAATCTCGCGTACGGGGTGATCGTGGGCGTCCTGACGGCGATGGTCCTGTTCGCGCGCCGGGTCGCCCACTTCACGGAGGTGGTCGATGTCGCCGATCCCGAACCCGGAACCCGCGTCTACGCGGTGCGGGGCGAGTTGTTCTTCGCGTCCAGCAACGACCTCGTGTACCAGTTCGACTATGTCGGCGACCCGGACGACGTCGTCATCGACATGAGCGGCGCACACATCTGGGACGCGTCGACGGTCGCTACGCTCGATGCCGTCACCACCAAGTACGCAGCCAAGGGCAAGACCGCCACCATCGTCGGCCTCGACGACCACAGCGCCGAGCGTCATCGACGCCTCAGCGGACAGCTCGGCGGCGAGGGCTGACCGGGTAGAGAGGACAGGTCGTGACCGACGACGGGACCGACACCGCCGAGCACCTGCAGATCGGCACGGTGGCAACGGAAACCGGGTTGTCCATCAAGACGATCCGCCACTACGACGAGGTCGGTCTGGTCGTCCCGTCCGCCCGCTCGGCCGGGGGCTTCCGGCTGTACACCCGGGCCGACATCGATCGGCTGTTCGTGATCCGGCGGATGAAGCCTCTCGGTTTCACCCTCGACGACATGCGCGCACTCCTGCACGCCGAGAGTGTCCTCGACGACTCCGACGCGGCGCCGGCGGACCGGCGGACGGCACTCGAGGAGGTCGCGGAGTTCCGGCAGCGCGCACGATTGGCGTGCGAAAAGCTCGAGCGGCAACTGGAATATGCGCACGAACTCACCGCTCAGCTGTCGGATCGACTGACCGATCCGGCGTGATCCGGCAGGGCACGTGGGCCCTACCCCAGCGGCCACCGGGTACCGGTGCGGGCCTCGGCCTCGGTCCAGAGTCGACCGGCCAGCTCGTAGTCGCACGCCGTGAGCGATCGGCCCGACAGCACCGGTCGGCCGCGCAGTCCCCACGGTCCGTCGACCCCCACGTAGCTGCCCGGCGGGATCGGCTCGGCCAGGCAGTGCAGGGTGGGTGCCGCGCCGGCGTCGAGATCGTTGCCGACGACACCCGCCAGGCCCTGCGCCGCGCGGTGCAGAACGCCCAGGCCCGGCTTGTTCGAGATGTTCGACGCGGCCCAGCCGGGATCGGTGAGCATCGAGGTCACCGGCGACCCGACGTCGCGCAACCGTCGGTCGAGTTCGAGGCCCCACAGCATCACCGCGAGTTTCGACCCGGTGTAGGCCCGCGGCGACGACCACCGTGTGCGTCGGAGGTCCAGGTCGGCGGGGTCGATGCGGGCGCGGCGATGCCCCTCCGAACCCACCGACACGATCTGCCGCCTGATGCGCGGCAGGAGCAGATTGGTCAGGGCGAACGGCCCGAGGAAATTGGTGCCCATGCCGAGTTCGAAACCGTCCCGCGTCGTCCGATGCTGATGCGGGAACATGCCGGCGTTGTTGACCAGCACATCGACCGGACCGTCGAGTTCCTCGGCGAAGGTCCGCACCGAGGCGAGGTCGGCGAGATCGAGCCGGATCACCTCGCAGTCACCGCCGAATTCCCGTGCGCGCCGGGCGCCGAGATCGGTGTCGCGGACGGCCAGGACCACCTGCACACCGGCCCGGGCCAGCGCGCGGGCGGTGGCCATCCCGATACCGTTCGTCGCACCGGTGACGACGACCCGCGAGCCGGTCAGGTCGGACAGGGACTTCGACGATGAGGGCATGGGCGCCACGGTACCCAGCGGCCGGCCGGGCGCGGTGGCACTCGGTCGGGGTGGGACTCGGGGGCGCAGCGACTCTCACCGGACACGCAGGGACAGTGCCACGACGAGACGCGTCGCCGGGTCGTCGAGATCAATCCCGGTCAGGGTCTGCACTCGACGGATGCGGTAGCGCAAGGTGTTCGGATGGACGTGCAGCGCCGCCGCCGCCGCGCGGACGTCACCGAAATGGTCGAGGTAGGCGCGCAACGACGCGGTGAACTCGCTGCCGCTGCGAGCGTCGAGCTCCGCGAGCCCGGCGACTCGACTGTCGACGAGATCGGGGTTCTCCGAGAGCAATCCGATGATCTCGGCGAGCAGCACCCCGGTGCGGGATCGCTCGACGGTGGTGACGTCGTCGATCAGGTCGGCGTCGCGACCGGCGGCGTCGAGGACACGATCGATCGCAGAGCGCAGATCGGTTGCGGCGGCGATGGTGTCGGGGCCGGCGACGACTGCGCGTGCCGACACGGCGAACTGGCGGTCGGCGGCATCGACGGAGATCCGCGCCCACGTGACGGCGTCGTCGAGCGGGACGCCTGGGAGCACGACGTACGCGCGGTCACCGATCGTGACCGTGACCGACAGCCGACTGAAAGCGCTGGCGTGCAGCATGAGTGCCGAGACCTGCCCGGCGCGGATGCCGTCGGGGGCCGTGAACCCCACGACCGTCACCGTGGCGGTCGGCGCGATGCCGAGCTGGGCGGCGAGGTGGTCTGTGTCGACCGGGACTCCGCCGACACCGAGGAGTCGCCGGACCCGCTGATCGTGGTCGGAGCCTGCCGAACGCCGTCGCGAGATCACCCGGGCCGCCACAGCTGCGGCGCCGACGAGTACCTCGTCGGTGTCGCGGGCCGGCGGGCGCGACCCCTCCTGCAGCCAGACGACCCCCATCAGGACGTCGGAGCGATCGCTGTGTGGGCCCGACGCCGGACGGATGGCGACCGCGCGACGCGGCCGAAGTCCGAGATCGGTGCGTGCGTCGACCATCACGACTCCGGACGACTTCCGGACCGCGTCCATCACGCCCCACTCCCGCAACCAGGCCAGCATCTCCGGCGGCCCCTCGCGGCCCAGGATCGACAGTCTGCGCAACTCGTCGGCCTCCTCGCCAGCCGAGCTGTAGGCGAGGACGTGCGCGTGCTCGTTCTCGATGCTCACCAGACCACCGGTCCGGCGGGCGACCTCCGCGGCGAGCTCGAACAGGTCGCCGGTGCTTCCCGACTCCATGGACTCGCCGCTCCCGACCGCGCCGCGTGCGGCGTCGAGCACCCGGGTGACGAGGTTGTAGATGCGTTCCCAGCGGGCGTGCGGATCGATGGCGATGACCGCGATGCCCAGTCGATCGGCGAGGCCGACCAGGGTCTGTGCGGGGTTCTTGGCCAGTACGGCGACCGGGCGGTGCGCGCCGAGGCCGCCGAGCCACTCCACGACGACGTCGTCGGCGAGTCCGACCAGGAGGAACAGGTCGGCGGGTCGGGCGGCGTGCCCGAGCCCGTAGTGCACGTCGTCGGCGTCGACCATCGCCATCGTCGACACCGGCGCGTCGAGACCGCGGGGCGACGAGACCAGGGTCGCGACGGTCTGGTCAAGGGCGAGGACCAACCGCCCGAGCGCGATACCGGCCGTCTTGTCCATACGGACAAGACTACGAGACCCACCTCGGCTGATCGGCCATATCGCGACGTCGAAAGGGACGGTGGACTGAGGTCATGGATGCCATCACCACTCCCCCTCGACCGTCGAACGAACCCGTCCACAGCTATGCCCCCGGTTCGCCCGAGCGTGCGCGCATCGTCGACGAGCTGGCGCGACAGTCGCATGCCGGCCGCCGCGAGTTCCCGCACATCATCGGCGGCCACCTGAGCCTCGGGGCGGGTGAGGAGATCGACGTCGTCCAGCCCCACGCACACCGCGAGGTACTCGGCTTCATCACCAACGCCACCCACGACGACGCCCGCGCCGCGGTGGACGCCGCTCGCGCCGCCGCCCCCGACTGGGCTCACACGAGCTTCGACGACCGCGCGGCCGTGATCCTGCGCGCCGCCGAGCTGCTGGCCGGGCCGTGGCGCGAGCGGATCGCGGCGGCGACGATGCTCGGTCAGTCGAAGTCGGTGCAGCAGGCCGAGATCGACGCCCCTTGCGAGCTCGTCGACTTCTGGCGGTTCAACGTCGCCTTCGCGCGTGAGATCCTCGCCGAGCAACCGGAGTCGTCGCCCGGGGTGTGGAACCGGCTCGACCACCGTCCACTGGACGGGTTCGTCTACGCCGTGACCCCGTTCAACTTCACCGCCATCGCCGCCAATCTGCCCACCGCCCCCGTGTTGATGGGCAACACCGTCGTCTGGAAACCCTCCCCCACCCAGGCGTACTCCGCGCAGCTGACCATGGCGCTGCTCGAGGCCGCCGGATTGCCGCCCGGGGTGATCAACCTCGTCCACGGCGACGGTGCCGCGGTCTCGGATGTCGTTCTCGCCGATGAGGATCTGGCCGGGATCCATTTCACCGGGTCGACGAGGACGTTCCGTCATCTGTGGCGTGAGGTCGGTGCCAACATCGAGCACTACCGGAACTACCCGCGCCTCGTCGGCGAGACCGGTGGCAAGGACTTCATCGTCGCGCACGCCTCGGCCGAACCTCATGCGTTGCGAACGGCGTTGACGCGCGGCGCTTTCGAGTACCAGGGACAGAAGTGTTCGGCGGCGTCGCGCGCGTATGTCGCCAGGTCGGTGTGGGAGCGGATGGGTGACGAGTTCCTCGGCGAGGCCGACGAACTCGCCTATGGCGACGTCCGAGATCTGACGAACTTCGGTGGTGCGATGATCGATCGGCGCGCGTTCGACAAGCAGGTCGCGGCCATCGACCGGGCCAAGTCGTCGGCGTCGCTGACCGTCGCGGTCGGCGGCGTCTGCGATGACACCGAGGGGTACTTCGTCCGACCCACGGTCTTGGTGTCCGACGACCCGACCGACGAGGCGTTCGCCATAGAGTACTTCGGTCCGATCCTCGCGGTTCACGTCTACGACGACGCCGACTACGAGACCATTCTCGGCCTGGTCGATTCGACGGCGCAGTACGCACTGACGGGGTCGGTCATGGCGACCGATGTCGCCGCGGTCGCGCTCGCCTCCGACCGGCTGCGGAACGCGGCGGGCAACTTCTACGTCAATGACAAGCCGACCGGCGCCGTGGTCGGGCAGCAACCCTTCGGCGGCGGCCGGGCGTCGGGAACCAACGATAAAGCCGGGTCGAAGCAGAACCTGATGCGCTGGACCTCGACCCGCACGATCAAGGAGACCTTCTCACCTCCCACCACCTCGTCGTACCCGCACATGGTCGCCGACTGGACGGCGCTGTGATGGGGTCCGTCTTCGACACCGTGCTGCGGCCCGCGATCGTCGCGGCATCGCGCAGCGAGCGGATCAAGGACGCGTCCCAGCGGTGGCCGGTCACCGGACGAGTGGTCCGCCGATTCGTGCCGGGCGAGTCGCTCGACGCCGCCATGGCCGCCGTCGGGGCCGAACTCGCCGACGGACTCTCCGTCTCGGTCGACTTCCTGGGCGAGGACACCCTCGACGAATCCCAGGCGGACGCCACGGTGACCGCGTATCTGGCTCTGCTCGAGTCTCTGTCGGGACGCCGTCCGGCACCTGCCGGGTCGTTGGAGGTGTCGCTGAAGCTGACCGCGCTCGGTCTCGCACTGCCGGAGCACGGCGCGAAGATCGCCGAGGAGAACGCGCGCACGATCGTCGAGGCGGCCGATGGCCTGGACGTCGTGGTCACCGTGGACGCCGAGGATCACACCACCGTCGACCAGCGGCTGGCGATCGTGCGGTCGTTGCGCTCCGAGTTCCCGGAGACCGGGACCGTGCTGCAGGCCTGCCTGCGCCGCACCGAGGACGACTGCGCCGAATTCGCGGCGTCGGGCGCCCGAATCCGGTTGTGTAAAGGCGCTTATGCCGAACCGCCCGCGGTCGCGTTCACCGACCGCCGCCAGGTCGACGACAGCTATCAGCGGTGCCTCCGGATACTGATGAAGGGCTCCGGTTATCCGATGGTCGCCAGCCACGACCCCAGGATGATCGACGCCGCGAGAATCCTCGCCGACGAATTCGGTCGCGCGCCGGACAGCTGGGAACACCAGATGCTGTACGGAATACGGGCCGACGAGCAGCGCCGGTTGGCAGCCGCCGGCGCACGCGTCCGGGTCTACATCCCCTACGGCGAGCAGTGGTACGGGTACCTGGTCCGACGCCTGGCCGAACGTCCGGCGAACCTGGGGTTCTTTCTGCGCGCGCTGGCCGGATGAGGCCCCCCGACCAGTCGACTGTGCGTCGGTTTTCGTTGACTGTGCGGCACTGGGCCACTGCTTCCGGATCCGAAACGCTGGATCTGCGGTTGCCGGAGCGCTGAAAGCCGCCCGCGGGGTCGAGCACAGCAACTACCAGAGGGCGGTGGGCCGGCGACCGCCAGACTTCAACTCGACCGGCAGACTTCGATCGAGGTCTGGGAGTCGAGTTGAAGTCTGTCGGTCACAATTCGGGCAGATACGCGAGATAGTCCCGACAGTCAACGCGAATCGACGCACTGTCAACCAAAAACACTGCACAGCGGACGAATTCGCGGTTCTCGGCTTGTGGAAAACCCTCGAAATCGAACGAATGTTCCTGTACCTTGGAGTCATGCCAGAGCTAGCCACTCTCCTCGATCAACTCATCGGAACCACCCCACCCACCGACGACCCAACGGGCAGAGCAACATTCGACGCCCTCGACACGTGGCGCCTGATCCGCAACCTCGCAGACCACCAGATCGCCGCGCACGCAGCGCAACTCGACGCCCTCGGAGTCGCACAGAAGACCGGTAGCACCACCAAGAAGCTGCTGATCGAGTCTGGACATGCGCCGGCCTCCGCCCTCCGCACCATGCGGAGTGTCGACGCGCTGCCCAACCTGCCCGCTTTGGCGCGTCATACCGCCGATGGGCGGCAGTCCGGCGAGGTCGTCGATGCCATCGTCCGCGGCATGAACGAGCTCGATAGACGTTGTGGTGAGGCGCTTTCCGGCGACGAGCGCTCGCGGTTTGAGATCGAACTCATCGCCCAAGCACTATCCGGTGCAACACCGACTGAGGTGCTCAAGCATGCTCACGTCATCGGCAACGCTCTCGCCGATGCTTGTGGCGCAGGAATCCGAGCGTCGGACGATGCAAGCTTGAACTCGGTGAACGCACACACCACCGACGACGGCCGCGTCGAAGTCCGCGCCGAGCTCACCCAGGTGGTCGGCGAGAAGTTCCTGACGATGATCGATGAGCGCTCGTGCCCCAGGCCCGAACCCGACGGCGCCGAAGATCGACGCACCGCCGAGCAACGCCGCGCCGACGCCTTCGAGTTGATCCTCGACCAAGCCGCGATCGGCGCTACCCTCGATACCGTTGGTTCCCCGCGCACTCAATTGATGCTGACCATCCCCGCGACCGGAGACCTCGCAACGCTGCCGTGGACCGGATCGGTCAGCCATGCCACCGCGAAACAGGTCTCGTGCGACGGCTCGCTCACGGAGATCATCCTCGATAGTGAGGGCGTACCACTACAGATGGGTCACACCCGCCGGTTGTATCCGTCACACCTACGCAAAGCGATCATCGTCCGCGACGCGTGCTGCGTCAAATGTGGTGCACCGCCGTCCCATACGCAGGTGCATCACATCAAGTCGTGGGCCGAGGGTGGACCCACCGACCTCGACAACGGCTGCCTGCTCTGCCAACGCTGCCACACCCAGGTCCACCATCACGGCTGGGACATTGTCATGGGTTTCGACCGCCACCCGTGGCTCGTCCCGCCCGCCAATATCGACCCGCACCGCCGACCGCTACCGGCCTACAACCGCCGCACCATGCGACTCGACGACGCCGCCTGACCGGCCGTCCGACACACACTTTCGCGTAGCACCTTCCGAACCCGGGCCACACCCCGGGACCGCATCCGTCCCTTGACAACTCCACAGAGACATAGCAGTCGGCTCCGTTCCCCTCCACATGTAGAGGGGAACGGAGTCCGCGGGGCAGACCATCGTCGCCCCTCGCTACATCGGCTGCGCCCGCCGCACCTGGTCGGCGGCGCGGGCGGCGTCGAGTTCGACGTCGGTGCGCAAGACCGCGGGACCGACGCTCAGCGTCCCCGACGTCAGCGGTTGCGTCCGAAGTCCACCACGTCCGATCAGGGCTTTGCGCACCCCGTCCCCGGCAACGGTGTCCATCCACGAACACGGATGAGCAGGGCGTCCGCCGCGGAACCGGATCGGACCCGACCCGGTGTCCAGCTCGAACTCGCGTCCCCGCAACGGATCGAGCTCGACACCACGCACGACGACGTTGCGGCGGGCCAGAACCGGATCGGCGTCAGCCGCCGCCGCCATCCATGCTTCGAGCGCCAGAAACGTCATGGCCGCCTCGGTGTGGGCCCGGATTCCGTAGAAGCGATCACCACGAATCCCCTTGTCGGCGACGATCTCCACCGAGTCTGGGGTGCGGGTCTCGACCTCGTCGGCCGGGCCGTCCTTCGGCCTACCGAAGTAGGCGTGCTTCGGCGAGACGACGAAGGTGATTATCTCGCAGTGGTATTCGAACTCCATCAGACGCGTTCAGTATCCGGAGAACGAGTCGGTGTGGACACGCCACGGCCGGGACCGCGTCGAACCGTCGAGGCGGCGGACCGCCGCCGACGTCCGTTCGACGAACGCAGGCGTACCTGACACGTAGTAGTGTGCGCCCGCAGCGCTGGGACCGATGAGTTCGGCGAGCCGGGCGGGATCGTCGATCCCGTCGGCGAGTTCCGGCGCCTCGACGGTCGCAATGCGCGCGTTCGCGGCCCGGGCGCGCTCCAGGTCATCGGCGTACACGGCACGCCCCTGATCTCGCAGCACGTGCGCGATGGTCAGGCCGGAGAGATCGTGGCCCGACTGCACCAGCTCCCGCACCATCGACACGAACGGAGTGATCCCGATCCCGGAGGCGATC
Source organism: Gordonia hongkongensis (assembly GCF_023078355.1). Classification (NCBI taxonomy): domain Bacteria; kingdom Bacillati; phylum Actinomycetota; class Actinomycetes; order Mycobacteriales; family Gordoniaceae; genus Gordonia; species Gordonia hongkongensis. Next base: position 1,434,061 of record NZ_CP095552.1, on the reverse strand, counting down.
AACACCACCGATCCGGTCGCCGGAAACGACCGCGGCAGCACGAAGTCCCCACCGATCTCGTCGACGTAGACCCGGCGTACGCTGCCGTCGACCAGCGCTGCCTTGTAGGTCGACAGCGCCGCGGCGACGGTGAAGCCGAACTCCACCGGTTGCTGCCGGGGCGCGGACACGAACGAGAAGACCCGCCGCGAACCCGACCACACCGGCGCCGACCACCGCGGCACACTGACACTCGACCACTGCCCCGCCCGGAACACCGCTGCGCCACCGACCGGTTCACCGCGCACCACGTAGGTTCGGTCGGCCACCGGGACGGTGACGACGTCGAGCGGCACCCGGCGCGCAGTGCCCGACACCAGTCGGACGAGGAACGCGTACAGGCATCCGACGAGCAACGCCACCTCGGGCACGAACGCCAACGTGTACGCGTCGGTGATCGCAATCGTGTACTGGCAGTGCATGAGCACACCGACCAACGCCGCATACACCAGTCGGTGCAGCTCGGTGGCCGGCGACGTCAGCGGCTCGGGCAGCATGATCGCCGCCACGAACAGCATCGGACTCGACACCACCCATGTGGACAGATCCTGGCCGCCGCGTACCAGTTCGACGACCCCGATCGTGACAAGGGAGGCGCCGATGAACACCAGGGCCAGTCGCCACTCGCGGATCAACGTCACGACCACCGCACCGATCACGACCATCGGGACGAACAGCGGATCGGCGGCCACCCACCAGAACGGGAAGCTGATGCCCTCGACACCGGCGTATGCCAGCGCGTAACAACCGACCGCACCCGCGACCGCGGGATTGACGATCAGCCGACGACGCCATGCGAGAACATATTTCGACGCCGCGGCGATGGCGGCGCCCACCGCGACGGTGGCGACGGCGGTGTCCTCCGAGCCGCCGGGCAGGACGAAGAACAGGATCAGTCCCGTGATCAGCCACGAATCCGAGTTCGGCGGCACCCGCAGCACGCCGGCGCAGACGTAGCTCACGACCCCGCTGAACCCGACCGCGACGACCAGCCACACCGCCAATTCATCCGGACCGTAACCGAAGTCGGCATCGGTCGCCGAAACGACGAAAGCGACTGCGGACAGCACCACCAGCCCGCAGAGCACCGCCCGATACGGGGTCAGGTGCCGCCGGGCCGCGTCGATCGGCGAGAGCAGCTGCGGCAGAAGCGTTGTCACAGGAACAACTCCAATCCGGGGATGGCGGTGTGTTCGACACTCCCGTTGCGTCGGATGGTCACGTGATGAAAGCCCTCACGGTGATGGTCGAAATCGCCGCGCAGGAACGCCGCGGGCGTGAAGAACAGCGCCGTCGCCAAGCCGTCGGCCTCCATCGCCGACGGCGCGATCACCCAGGTCGCCAGCACCTCCCGCGCGGGCGAGGCGGTACGCGGATCGACGATGTGGTGCCAGTCGGCCCACACCCGCCGATTGCTCGCCGAGGCGCAGATCGCGCCGCCGGCAACGGACACGACGCCGATCGCCTTCGTCGTGTCCAGCGGATGCTCCAGCGCCACCCGCAGTCCGCGGGAACGCGGCGATATCACCATGTCCCCACCTGCGTCGACCACGAAGTCGTCGACGTGGCCGCCGACGATCTCCGCCACCCGGTCGACCGCGAATCCCTTTCCGGCCGCACCCACGTCGAGCAGAGCCGGTTCGCGAATCTCCAGCGCACCGACATGCTCACCGATCACCGCCTCCCAGGCCGGCGCCGTCGGCACCGGCGCCGACGCGCGGAGCGTGTACGCCGCGTCGTAACCGGCCTCGGCGAGCGTGCGCCCCACCAACGGCGACACCGCGCCGCCGGTGAGGCCGTACAGACGGCGGTACCAGTCGACCAGCGCCTGGTCGGAGTCGGCGATCGGGTATCGCCCCGCCTCCCTGGCCATCTGCGCGACCGTCGAATCGTCCCGGAACCGTGACCAGGCCCGGTCGATCCGGTCGATCTCGGTGTTCACCGCGTCGACGACATCGGCGGGGAGTGGTTCCGGGGTGCTGATCGTCCACCGGGTGCCGATCGCCTCGAACGCCCAGTGGTGCCCGGTGCCGACGGAGGTCAGGCCTGCGCCTCCTGTTTGATCTGTTCGATCGCCTCGTTGAAACCGCCGGAGGTGAGCGACGAGCCGGACACCTTGTCGACCTCGATCTCGTCGATGTTCTTGCCCACCACGACGTCGGAGATGCCGCCGGCGAACTTGCCCTGGTACTCGAGCGACGGGCCCTTGGTCTGGCTGGTGTCCACCGACACGGCGGTGATGACCGAGTTCGACAACGTGACGGTGACCCCGACGCTCTGCGGACCACCCGGCGAGATGTACTCACCGCGCGCCGTGTACTCGCCGTCCTCGTACTCGCCGGAGCCCGCGTCGGCGGCCTCGGTGGCAGCGGAGCTGCCCGTCGCGGCGCCGGTCGTCGTGCCGGTGGCCGAGTCGTCCGACCCGGAGTCCTCGGACGAGCATGCGCCCGCCACGAGTCCGACCACCGCCATCGCCGCGACCACCCCGCCGGTGCGGGCGAGGACGGACGATCCCCGCGGGCTGCGGGACGGGCGCGAAGAACGGGGGCCGGGTTCGGCGATCGTGCTCGGGTCGAGGGTCTCGGTGGGCTCTGGGGTGTGCGTCATGCACCAATTGTGCCGATTGCGCGGCCATTGGTCCCGGCGACGGCCGCGGGGCGTTCCGAACTGTCTCAGCGTCCCGCGGCTGCGACCCTCGCCTGGATGGCGTCGACGAAGACGGTGCGGATGTCGGCCGCGTTCTCCGCGACGTAGGTGGTGCCACCCGTGGCCTCGGCGATCTGCTTCAGCGCATCGGAGTCGGCGTCGTCGGAGATACCGATCGTCAGCACCAGCACCGGTCGTGCCGGATCCTCCAGGCGCTTCAGTTCGGCGAGCAGATTGTCGAGCGTGATGCTGTCGGGGTCCTCGTTCTGTCCGTCGGTCATGATGATGACACTGTTGGAGTAGTTCGGGTCGTAGGTGTCCTGCACCTTCTTGAATGCGGCGAGGGTCGTGTCGTAGAGACCCGTCCCGCCCCCGAGGTCCGACAACCCCTCTTCGACGGCCCGACCGAGCGCGTCCCGATGCGTACCGCTCCCCGAACGGGCATCGAGGCGGCGGATCGGGGCGAGCTCCTCCCAGTCCTGTCCGGGCCCGCCTTTGTTCACGCTGAACGCCCAGCCGCCGATCATCGTGTTGTTCGGGAAGAGCTTGAGTCCGGTCTGAGAGGCGTCGATGAGCAGGCCCGCCCGGGTGGTGCCGCCGGCCGGTGTCTCCATCGAGCCGGAGGTGTCCTGGACGATCAGCGAGCGGATCGGCACACCCAGTACCTGCCACTGCCGCAATGCCTTGTCGACGGACGACGGGTCGCGCAGCTCCAGTTCCTTGACCGGCTGACCGACGCCGTTTCCGTCGGCGTCGCGGTATCCCGAGTCGGCCAGCGCTGCGCGCCCGGCATCGGTGTTCAGCGCGGTGACGAGGGCCGCCCCGGCGTCGGCGGCCGCCTGCTGGCGCGCCGCAGGAGCCGTGTTGACCAGCGGATAGTCGAGCATGACCGTGCCCGCCGCGGGGATCGTCGACGTCAACTGCGAACCCTGGTGCGTGCGCATGAACAGATCGAACTGTTGCTCGGTGGTGACCACCGGGACGCCCGAGGTGTTGGCGAGGTTCAGACGTGTGCCCTCGTTGTCGTTGGCCAGGCGCGCATTGTTCTGCTGGATGGCGAGGATGGTCATCGCCTCGGTGAAGTCCTCGTCGGCGAGCTCGCCGGAGTCGACCGCGGCGAGAGCGCCGATGATCGGGGCGTCGCCCGTGCTGGTGTCCACCGGGCTGCCGGTTCGCAGATCAGGCAACTTCATGACCTCGACCCAGGTGCCCAGCTCGGGTACGTCGGTGCCGGCGACGACGGTCGGGGTCGACGCGATCGACGGCGACACCATATCGAGGTCACGACGCACCTGGGTCGTCACCCGGCGGGCCTGCACCTGCGAGTCCGCGACCCAGAGGTCCGGAGCCGCTGCACCCTGGGTGAGCAGGCCGGGCACATCCGCACCCGCGGCCGTCTGCACGTCGTAGTCGAAACACGAGTCCGCGGACGCCTGCCGCGCCACCTCGCGCAGCGGACCGGTCATCGCCGAGTCCGACGCGACGGCGACCCGGGTCCGGTCCCCGCAGCCACCCGCACCCGTCTGCCAGATGATGACGCCGGTGACCAGGGCTACGACGACCAGCAGGACCGCACCCGCCCACAGCCATCCCCCGCGGCGGCCCCCATCGGTGTTGCGGTGCTCGAAGCCGAAGTCGTCATCGCTTCCCGACCGGGCATCGTTCGACCTGCCTCTGTCCGATGAAGTCTGGGCGCGTGGCGGAACCGCCCCACCCGACCGGTCGTTCCCGTTCCACTCGTTTCCGGCGCGATCGGCGCCGGAGCTGTGACGCCCCATTGTTCTTTTCCCGTTCCCCTCGTACGGCGGCGGTCTGCAGACCCGCCTCTCGCGTGGTCGCCGCACGACGCATCGACGCATCGGCGGTCGCGGCCCGCGTGTTCACGCGTGGCTCAGCCGAACACCTCGCGGAATTTCAGCAGCGACTTACGCAGATCCCCCGACACCGCCATGGCCGCGGTCTTACCCACGGGCCCGATCAGCGGCAGCCCACCCAGATCAACAGTGAAGGTTACTTCCGATCCGCTGGAAGTGGGAGCGATGCCCAGATCCAGCTTCGCCTTGACCCCGCCTTTGCCGTTGCCCTTGAGGCGGACGTGCGAGACCGGCTCGAACTTCTCGACCACCCAGTCGAAGCGGACGCGGGTGCCTTTGACCCGCACGATCGAGGAGACCTCGGTGCCCTTGCGAAGGTCGGCGGACGCTGGGATCGGGCTGCGCCACGTCTCGTGGATCACCAGCCATTCGCTGTACCGCGAGAGATCCGATGCCGCGGCCCAGGTATCTTCCGGTGACAGATCAACGCCGATGGAGTCACTCGTCTTCGCCATGACCCAAGAGAGTAGTGCCCCCGCCTCCGCCGCCGAACAGGCACGTTCGCTGCTGGGCTCGCAGGTGACCGGGCACGGGGTGACGATCCGGCTGACCGAGGTCGAGGCGTACGCCGGTCCCGACGACCCGGCGTCGCATGCCTACACCCGAACCGCCCGCTCGGAGATCATGTACGGGCCCCCGGGACGGTTGTACGTCTATCGCATCCACGGCCACCATTGCGCGAACGTCGTCGTCGCCGGGCCGGGACCCGCTGCTGCGGTGTTGCTGCGCGCGGGCGCGGTGGTCGACGGCGTCGACCTCGCACGCGCCCGGCGCGGTGCGACGCGCTCGGGGCCGGTCCCCGACGCCAAGCTCGCCAGCGGGCCGGGCAACCTGTGCCGTGCCCTCGGGCTCACGATGGCCGACCTCGACACCGATCTCGCCGACCCGTCGACCCCGGTCACCCTCGACCCCGGGGCACCGCGTCCGGGGGAACGCGTCGTCGCGGGGCCTCGGGTCGGGGTCCGCCGCGCTGCCGACCTGGCGTGGCGGTTCTGGATCGACGCCGATCCCACGGTGTCGGCGTATCGCCGACATCCGCGGGCGCAGCTCTGAAAACTACTCGGACTACCGCTGCGGGTGCTGCGGCTGCTGGGGGTTCTGCGGCCGGGGATTCTGGGGCTGCGGGCTCTGCTGACCCGGTAGCGGCTCCCCGGGGTTGGTGGGATTGGTCGGCGGAGTCTGTCCCGGGTTTCCCTGTCCCGGCGCGCCGACGGCCTTGCGCACGGCGTCCTGCGCCTTGTCCACCTGACCCGAGTACTTGTTCTTGGTGACCTTGTCGATGGCGTCGCCGCCCTTCTCGATCAGGCTCGGATTCTTCTGCAGCGTGGCCCTGGCCTTGTTGACGAGTCCCTTGAGATCCATGACGTCTCCTCTGATCGACGTGCCGGACACCTTCCGGCCACTTGCCGCAGATTCTATCGGTCGGACGTGAGCACCCCGCTGACCTGCGCTTCGTCCCCGTGCTGATCGTTGTCATGCGTGGCGACCCATCGGGGCGCCACCCGCGAGACGACCTCGACACACGCGATGCCGACCGCCGCCGAGAGCAGGGCCACCGTGTTCATCCCCCAGTTCGACGAGTCGAGCCGGAACAGGTCCTGGGTGAACGGCCACGCGAAGATCAGCACGTATGCGGCGGCGGAGACCGCGAGGAGCACCGCCTTCCACCAGTTGTACGGACGGGCGACCACGGCGAGGACGTAGACCGCGATCGCGATCAGCGTCATCAGCGCCGCGGTGGCGGCCTGCGTCTGAGGCTGCGAGAGTTCGACGGCGTCACCACCCACCTCGACGCCGGCGCCGCCGGGGTTGACGATCACGTAGGTCACGAAGGTGCACAGGCCGACGATGATGCCGTTGGGCACGGCGCTGAGCAGCACCCGCCGTACGAAACCACGCCGGGCCCGCTCGTTGTTGGGGGCCAGCGACAAGACGAACGCCGGGATGCCGATGGTGAACCAGGCCGAGATCGTCACGTGGATCGGCTGGAACGGATAACTGAGCGGGTCGGACCCGAACAGTGCGCCGAGAAGTCCGCCGACGCCGACGAACAGTGCGAGCAACACCGCGTACACGGTCTTGGTCAGGAACAGATTGGAGACGCGCTCGATGTTGCCGATCACACGCCGACCTTCGCCCACCACATACGGCAGGGTCGCGAACTTGTTGTCCAGCAACACGATCTGCGCCACCGACCGGGCGGCCGAGCTGCCCGAGCCCATCGCCACGCCGATGTCGGCGTCCTTGAGCGCGAGGACGTCGTTGACTCCGTCGCCGGTCATCGCGACGGTGTTGTCCCGCGATTGCAGCGCCTTCACCATGGCCCGCTTCTGATCCGGCCGGACCCGCCCGAACGTGACGCCCCGTTCGACGACGTCGGCGAGTTCGCCCGTCTCCGAGGGCAACTCGCGCGCGTCGACCGAGGACTCGGCCGATCCGAGGCCCAGCGACGCGGCGACCGCCCCCACCGACCGGGCGTTGTCTCCGGAGATGACCTTCACCGCGACGTGCTGCTGTCCGAAGTAGTCGATCGTGTCGCGCGCATCGGGCCGGACCCGCTGTTCGAGGACCACGAGGGCCACCGGCGAGACGGTTCCCGGAGCGACCTGACCCGGCGCGGGTTCGGTGTCCACGGCCACGTCGGTGCAGGCCAGCAGCAGCACGCGGAGTCCGGCGGCGCCGATGTCGGAGGCGAGGCGGGCCGTCTCGCCCTCCGGGTCCAGCAGGACGTCGGGCGCACCGATGAGCCAGTGACCGTCGTCGGTGCCGGCGGTCGGGCCGGACCCGCTCCCGCGGAACGACATCCCGCTCCACTTGGTGGCCGAGGTGAACGGTTTGATGGCCGCCACCGACCAGTCGGGTGGGATCGGATGTGCCTCGGCGATCGCGATCATGCTGGCGTTGGGCCGCGGATCGAGGGCGGCGAGCGCGGCCAGCACCTGTCCCGCGGTCTCGGCGGGCACCGTCCCGAGGGAACGCACCTCGGCCAGCCGCATCCCGTTCTCCGTCAGGGTGCCGGTCTTGTCCGCACAGACCACATTGACGCGCGCGAGCCCTTCGATGGCCGGGAGTTCGTTCACCAGACACTGCCGCTGACCGAGCCGCACCACACCCACCGCGAAGGCGATCGAGGTCATCAGGACGAGCCCCTCGGGCACCATCGGCACCAGCGCGGCGACCATGCCGAGCAGGGACCGCCGCAACCCGTTGTCGCTGACGAAGAGTTGGTTGACGATGGTCAGGACACCGGCCGGGATCAGCAACCAGGTGATCACCCGCAGGATCTGATCGATGCCGGAGCGCAACTCGGAGGAGACCAGCGTGAACTTCGACGCCTCGGCCGCGAGCTGGGCCGCGTAGGCATCGGCGCCGACCTTGGTGGCGCGGTACGCGCCACCGCCGGCGACCACGAAGCTGCCCGACAGCACCGCGTCTCCCGGGTCCTTGTCGATCGGGTCGGCCTCGCCGGTGAGCAGTGACTCGTCGACGTCGAGTGCGATGGCCTCGACGACCTCGCCGTCGACGACGATCTGATCGCCGGCACCGATCTCGATGATGTCGTCGAGCACCACCTCGTCCGGCGGTACCTCGGTGACCTCGCCATCGCGCCGGACCCGGGGACGGGTCTGGCCGACGATCGCGAGCTTGTCGAGTGTCCGCTTGGCCCGGACCTCCTGGATGATGCCGATCCCGGAATTGGCGATGATCAGCAGTCCGAACAGGCCGTTGATGAGTGATCCGGTGAACACCACGATCGCGAACAGCACCCCGAGGATCGCGTTGATCCGGGTGAAGACATTCGCGCGGACGATGTCGGCCACACTGCGGCCGGACCGGTCGGGCAGCGCGTTGACCTGGCCGGCCGCGACCCGCTGCGCCACCTCGGCCGCGGTCAGGCCGGCGTCCGCGATCTCCGTCGGCGAGCTCACGCCGAAGCCTCCCACCAATTGGGTTGTGCCACACCGCTGCCGGTCCGCGTCATCAGGTCGATCGAACCGCCCGGTTGCGGCACCAGGATCGTCGGCTTGTCCGGCCCGGCGTCCGCCTGTAACCGCGCGATGGGCTCCCCCAGGGATGGCGCGCGAGGTTGAACGTGCCCCAGTGGATCGGGATGAAGACCGAGTCGGATCCGGTACCGGGCGAGACCATCCGGTGGATCGACAGGGCCTCCTCGGGGTTCACGTGGATGTCCGGCCACATCACGTCGTAGGCTCCGACGGCGATGAGGGTGAGGTCGAACGGGCCGAGTCGGTCGCCGACATCGGCGAAGCGCTCGCTGTGGCCGGTGTCCCCGGAGAAGAAGACCTTGTGCTCCCGTCCGGTGATCGCCCAGCTGCCCCACTGGGTGAGATTCCGCTCCAGCCACCGGCCCGAGAAGTGTCGCGCCGGACCGCAGGTGAACCGCAGCTCGCCCGCGCCGGTCGGCACCACCACCTCATCCCACCAATCCGCCTGCCGGATGCGATCTTCCGCGATCCCCCAGGAGGCCAGGTGCGCGCCGACCCCGATCGTCGTGACGAACACCGCGTCGGGCTGGGTGTCGGCGATCGTGACGACGGTGTCCATGTCGAGATGGTCGTAGTGGTCGTGACTGATCAGGACGACGTCGAGTGGCGGCAACTGTGACGGCGCCAGTGGGGCGGAGTGCATGCGTCCGGGCCCGACGAGTTGGCTGGGCGAGCAGCGGCGGCTGAGGACCGGATCGGTGATGACCCGCGCGCCGTCGATGTCGACGACGGCGGTGGCGTGGCCGAGCCAGGTGACGGCGAGGTCGCCGGGGGCCTCGAAGCGTGGGACCGTCACCATGACCGGTCGGCGCGGCCGGCCGGGCCGCCGGGCCATGTCGGTGAGGACCTGCAGGCTCGGATCGGCGATCGACGGGGGTTCCGGGTTGACGAAGGCGCCGTTCCGCAGATGCGGGCTCCGCCGCACGTGCGGCGCTATCTGGTCGCGGGAGGCGCCCAGCGCGCGGGCGGGACCGAGTCCCTCGGCGGCGAGCCGCGCCACGACGGCGTCGGCCACCGCCACTCCCGCCGAACCCGCACGCGCGAGGACGTCGCGGCGCAGGTCGTTGGTGCCTTTTCTACCGGTCGTGGAGGTCACGTTCACACAGTAGTGGGTTCGGTGGCGTCACCTTGGGCAGACGGCGGTCGCGCCGTGCGGTGCACGCCTCCCGAGTGTCCCCGGTGTGATCTGCGATTTCTTCCGGGTGAACGGCATTGTGCGCCTCACCGGCACTGATAGGCTGCGGCGATATTGTCCACCCGAGCATGCGCCGGCGCATGTGGTCAGGAAGATACCGCAGTGGCACGGATGTCCGTCGACCAACGTCGAAGCGCGCTTCTCGAATCGGCGTACCGTGTGATCGCCGACCATGGGGTCGAGGGCGCGACCACGCGTCGCATCTGCGCCCACGCCGGCATGCCGCTCGCAAGTTTCCACTATGCCTTCGAGAGTCGCACCGCACTGTTGTGCGCGGTCATGGAGACGGCGGTCCCCACCGACATCGAGCGCATGCTGCACGCGGTGCTGCCCGCCGCCGACTACGGACCCGAGCCGGGCGTGGAGACGATGCGGTCGAGCATGGTGAGCCAGTTCCACGCGTTCTACGACCTGCTCAAAGCCGATCCCGGCCGGATGCAGGCGACCATCGCGCTCGGCATCTATGCGCACAATCACCCGGAGCTGCAGCAGGTCGGCAAGCACATGTACGAGCAGCTCTACCGGGTGGCCTCGGCCGGGCTGCGGTCGATGGCCGACCTGACGCCCATGGAGTGGACCACGCCGGTCGAGGACCTCGGTCCGCTGATCATCGCGGCGACGAACTCGATCACACTCGTCTACCTCAGCACCGCCGACGACAAGGTCGTCGACGCGATCATCCGCTCGATCACCGATCAGCTCATGACCCATGTCAGCTTCGGGTGAGGCGCCCGACGCGGCACCGGTGACGCCGACGCCCGCGCCGTGGCTGAGTGATCCCGAATCCTATTGGGCGGCAATTGATCAAGCGGTCGCCGATGCGGGACTCGACGCACCGGTCCTCGCACTCGACCGGGCCGCCCTGGAGCACAACGTCGCCGATCTCACCCGTCGGTCGGCGGGTGTCCCGATCCGCCTGGCCACGAAATCCGTCCGTGTCCGCTCGGTCATCGACGACATCACCGCGCGCGCCGGTTTCGCGGGGGTGCTCGCCTACGACGTGGCCGAGGCACACTGGCTCGCCACGACCTCGGGGATCGACGACGTGCTGATGGGATACCCCAGTGTGCGGCGGGATGCGCTGGCGGCCTTGGCCGCCGACGAGGTCGCGACCCGTCGGGTGAGTGTGCTCGTCGATTCCGTCGACCAACTCGACCTCATCGACGCCGTCGTGCCTCCGTCCGCCCGGCCGCCGATCCGCGTCGCGATCGACCTCGACGCGTCATACCGTCTACTGGGCGGGCGGGTGCACATCGGGGTTCGCCGCTCGCCGGTGCACTCCCGTCGTGACGCACTCGAGCTGGCACGGATCATCGTGGCACGGCCCGGCTTCGATCTCGTCGGGGTCATGTCCTACGAAGCGCAGGTGGCCGGGGTGGCCGATGCGGCGCCCGGTAAGGCGTTGGCCAACCGGGCCATTCGCGCGATGCAACGACATTCGATGGCCGAATTGCGCCGTCGCCGCGGCAAGGTGATCGACGACGTGCGCCGGATCGCCGACCTGGAGTTCGTCAACGGAGGCGGCACCGGTTCCCTGGAGGAGACCGCGCGCGACCGCTCGGTCACCGACATCGCCGCGGGCAGCGGTCTGTTCGGCGGCCATCTGTTCGACGGGTACGCGCGGTTCCGTCCCGCCCCCGCGCTGTCCTTCGGTCTCGACGTCGTCCGCCGCCCGGCGCCCGGCGTCGTGACCTGCGCGGGCGGCGGTTGGATCGCGTCCGGCCCGCCCGCTGCCGACCGGTTGCCCACACCCGTGTGGCCGCACGGACTCACCTACGTCGGTACCGAGGCCGCCGGCGAGGTGCAGACCCCACTGCGAGGTGCGGTCGCGGACGAGATCGCCGTCGGGAGTCGGGTGTGGTTCCGGCACACCAAGTCCGGCGAGGTGTGCGAACGAGCGCGCGAGGTCGCGATCGTCGGCCGCGACGACGCCGGGCACGCGGTGGTCGATGAGGTCGTACCGACCTACCGAGGAGAGGGCAGGTGCTTCCTGTGAGCAGGACCGCTGCGCGTTCGGCGCCCGGCTGGCGCAACTGGGGCGGCACCGCGGCCTGCACGCCGAACCAGGTGCTGCACCCGGCGAGTGCCGCCGAGATCGCCGCCATCGTCCGGGAGACGGCCGCTCGCGGCGGCACGGTGAAGACCGTCGGCGCGGGACACAGCTTCTCCCCCATCGCCGTGGCCGACGACGTGCAACTCGACCTGTCGCGCCTGCGTGGTCTGGTCGCGGTCGACGGCCACCGAGTGACCGTGCGCGCCGGCACACACCTGCACGAGATCCCGGGGATCCTGGCACCTTTCGGACTCGCGATGACCAATCTCGGCGACGTCGATCGTCAGACGATCGCCGGCGCCACCTCGACCGGAACCCACGGCACCGGGCTCGCCTTCGGCGGCATCAGCACCCAGATCGTCGGCGCGACCATCGTCACCGGCTCCGGCGAGATCGTCACCGTGACCGCCGACGACGCCGACATGCAGGCCGTCGCACTCGGCCTCGGCGCGCTCGGAGTCGTTGTGGAACTGACCATCGACTGTGTCGACGAGTTCCGGCTGCACGCGGTCGAGGGTCCCGAGACGGCCGATGCGGCGATCGCCGCCTTCCAGGAGCGCGTCGCGACCACCGACCACCACGAGTTCTACCTGTTCCCGCACACCAATTGCGCTCTGGTGAAGACGAACACGCGGGTCGGTCCCGACGCCCCGGTCACCGGGCCGTCGCGCGTCAAGCGCTACATCGACGACGAACTGTTGAGCAACAAGGCCCTTCGTCTGCTGTGCGAGATCGGTGCGCGCGCGCCGCGTTTGGTGCCGACGATCAACGGGGTCACCGGTCGCGCGCTCTCCGCACGAGAGTTCACCGACTCCTCCACCGGGGTCTTCGTCTCCGACCGCGACGTCCGGTTCCGCGAGATGGAGTACGCCGTCGACCTCGAGGCCGTGCCGGAGGCGCTGCGCGAGATCCGCGCCCTCCTCGACCGGCGCGACCACCTCGTCAGCTTCCCCATCGAGGTCCGCGCCGCCGCGGCCGATGACCTCATGCTCTCCACCGCCTCCGGACGCACCAGCGGCTACATCGCCGTACACCGTTATCACCGCGACGATCCCGCCGACTCCGATGCCTACTTCGCCGACGTCGAAGCCATCCTCACCGGTCTCGGCGGCCGGCCCCACTGGGGAAAGATGCACGCCCGAGACGCCGAGTATCTACGCGGCGTCTATCCACGGTTCGACGAATTCCGTTCCGTCCGGGACCGATACGACCCGTCCCGCGTGTTCGCCAACGACTACCTGCGGCGGGTGCTGGGCGACTAGCGTCCGGCTTCAGCACTCCACCACGCTGAGCGGATCTCGGCCAGTGCACCGGCGGCCATCGCCGCCGCGGAACCCACCTCGCCCTGGCAACCCACGTCGGCACCCGAGATCGACGCCCCCGATTTGATGAGCCCGCCGATCGCACCCGCGGCCAACAGGAACCGGACGGTCACGTCGTCGGGAGCCGTTGCCGAATGGTACGTCCGTACCAACCGACGGATTGTCGGACTCGCGTCGGTCACGACGAAACCGCCGCCGACCGAGTAATACCGTTCAGCAGGCAGTCGCGCACCGCCCCGGGTGGATGCCCGCAGTTCCATCGCGTTCGGGTGCCGCGGACGGATGACCCGCGGATGGCAACCGATGTCGTTCGCGCACGGTCATGATGCGACCCCTGTCGGGTAGAGCGGCCGAGCCTGGCTCGCGACGGTCCCTCGACGCCTGTGTGGCTCGTGGAGAAACGGTCGCACGTCCCGCTTGACACCGCAAGACCCGAGACGCACACTTGTTGCATAGCATGCGCGTCGTTGCGTATGACGCAACAAGTCAACAGTCCCCCAGCTTGGCCCGGCCGAATCCACGTGCCGTCCGACTGTCTCGAGATCGACTGCAATGCAGTTGATCTCGATGTAACCGCCATCCCGACAGATCCGTCACCGACCGTGCAGAGAGGCCCGCACTGCTGATGACTGCACCATTCGTCGCGCATGCCGCCACCAGGGCACCGGAAACCGGCACCCGCGCTCTGATCGCCGACCGCCGCGCAGGCGAGAGCCTGCCGGCGGAGTTCTATGTGAGCCGGGAGTTCTTCGACCTCGATGTCGACGAGATCTTCTCTCGGTCATGGATTTTCGTGGCCACCGAAGCCGAGATCACCGATCCCGGTGACTATGTCACCATCACCTTCTCGACCCGGTCGGTCATCGTCGTCCGAGACGACGACGGCCGGGTCCGGGCCCACCACAACGTGTGCCGGCATCGAGGGGCCCGCCTGCTCACCGAGCCCAGCGGTTCGACCGGGACCCTGGTGTGCACCTACCACTCGTGGACCTACGGGATGGACGGGCGCCTCGAGTTCGCCGATGACCAGGCGCCCGGCTTCGACAAGTCCTGTTACTCGCTGCGCTCGGTACATGTCCGCACGATCGGCGGCCTGGTGTTCATCTGCCTGGCCGACGACCCGCCGGCCGACATCGACGAGGTCGCCGCCGTCGTCGAGCCCTATCTGACGCCGCACCGTCTCGCCGAGGCCAAGGTGGCCAAACAGGTCGACATCGTCGAAGACGGCAACTGGAAACTGACGATGGAGAACAACCGCGAGTGCTACCACTGCGGTGGCCATCCGGAACTCCTCAACGTGTTCTTCCCGACCTGGGGATACAGCGACACCGACGCCATCCCCAGCCGGTTGGCGCCGGCGTTCGACCGGTTCCACCGCGCCAACGCGGAACAGACCGAGATCTGGGACCGGCATGGCCTACCCCACACCCGGGTCGTAGAACTCGACACGCGCGCAACAGGGTTCCACATCGAGCGCGACGCACTCGACCTCGCCGGCGAGTCGTTCACCCTCGACGGCTCCGCGGCCTGCGGCCGCCTCCTCACCGACATCCCCGACGCGCGACTCGGCCGGCTGTCGATGCACCTGCAGCCCAACATGTGGCTGCACGTGACGAGCGACCACGCCGTGCTCTTCGCGGTCATCCCGGTCTCCGCCGATCAGACCCTGGTGCGCACCACCTGGCTCGTCCATCGTGACGCCGTGGAGGGCGTCGACTATGACCTCGACCAGCTCACCGGGGTCTGGGAGAAGACGAATCAGCAGGACGCCGACCTCGTTGCGCTCGCGCACAGCGGCATCAGCGATCCCGCTTACGTTCCCGGCCCTTACAGTACGTCGGAGATCCAGGTCGAGGCCTTCGTCAACTGGTATGTCACGATGCTGCGCCGCCGACTCGACATCCCGGCCGCCGACGGCCCTTTCGACGCGGCGGGAGCCTGAGAGCGACCATGGCCGACAACATTTTCCTCCAGTGCGTGTCCCGCACCGACACCACCCGGGACATGGCGACGTTCACCTTCCGGGTCGCGGGCGGGTCGCCGTCGCGCTCCGCTGCCGGGGATCCGGCCGGCGACCCGGACGACCACCGGACCTTCGTCTTCGCCCCCGGTCAGTTCCTGGCGATGACCGTGGAGATCGACGGCCGGCCCGTCCAGCGCTGCTACAGCATCTCCTCACCCCCGACCCGGCCGGGGGCCTGTCGATCTCGGTGAAACGCGTGGCCGGGGGTCACGTCTCGAACTGGTTGCACGACAACATGGTCGAAGGCATGGCGATCACCGCCTCCGGACCGCTGGGTCGATTCACCTACACCGCCCGTCCGGCCGAGAAGTACCTGTTCGTCTCGGCCGGGAGTGGCATCACGCCGGTGATGTCCATGCTCCGATCGGTCACCGACAGCGAGTCCCCGCTCGACATCGCCTTCGTGCACAGTGCGCGCAATGTCGACGACATCCCATTCCGGGACGAACTCGAGGAACTCGCCCGTCGGCATCCGAACGTGACACTGGCGTTCGCGGCGACGCGCATGGCCGCCGGCGACTTCCCCGACTGGACCGGACACCGCGGGCGCATCGACCGCGCGATGCTCGAACGGGTCTGCCCCGACCTCGGTGACCGCGAGGTGTTTCTCTGCGGGCCCGGGCGTTTTCGCAGCGAGGTGCGCGGCGCACTGGTGTCGGCCGGCTCGGCTCTCGCTCGGATCCACGAGGAGAGCTTCGGGTTCAGCCTGCCCACCGATGACGAGTCGGAGTCCGACACCGGCGTGGTCGTCGCTTTCTCCCGACGCGCCCGGCGGGTCACCGTGGGTCCCGGCACCACGATCCTCGCCGCCGCCGCCAAAGCGGGCGTCACCCTGCCATCGACGTGTGGTGTGGGCCTGTGCGGTTCCTGCAAGGTCCGCAAGATCTCCGGCGACGTGGTCATGAACCACCAGGGCGGTATCCGCCCACGAGAGATCGCGCAGGGCAAGATCCTGCTCTGCTGCGCCGAACCCCTGTCCCCGGTCGTGATCGATTTCTGAGGGAGACCCGACGATGACAAGCCAGAAGACACCGCGTCCCGCGGGCACGGCGCCCCCGGGCGCCCACCTCCCCCACCACCCCGAGTTCCTCTGGCGCGCACCAGAACCCAAGTCCTCCTACGATGTCGTCATCGTGGGAGGCGGCGGCCACGGTCTCGCCACGGCCCACTACCTCGCCCGCGTCCACGGCATCACCGATGTCGCCGTCCTGGAACGGGGTTGGCTGGCCGGCGGCAACATGGCGCGCAACACCACCCTGATCCGATCCAACTATCTCTGGGACGAGAGCGCCGGGATCTACGAGCACTCGCTGAAGCTGTGGGAGGGTCTCGAGGACGAGCTCGGATACCCCATCCTCTTCAGCCAGCGCGGCGTACTCAACCTCGCCCACACCGAACAGGATGTGCGCGACAGCATCCGGCGGGTGGAGGCCAATCGGCTGAACGGCATCGATGCCGAATGGCTGGATCCCAAGCAGGTCGCGGAGGTGTGCCCGATCGTCAACACCTCCTCCGACATCCGTTATCCGGTGCTGGGCGCGACCTTTCAACCCCGTGGCGGCATTGCCAAACACGACTACGTCGCCTGGGGTTTCGCCCGCAGCGCCAGCGATGCGGGCGTCGACATCATCCAGAACTGCGAGGTCACCGGGTTCGTCACCGACGGCGACCGGGTGGTCGGCGTCGAGACCACCCGCGGCCGCATCGCTGCGGGCACCGTCGCGCTGTGCGCCGCCGGACACACCTCGACGCTCACCGACCAGCTCGGTTTCCGGGTTCCGATCCAGAGTCATCCGCTGCAGGCCCTGGTGTCCGAACTCCTCGAGCCCATCCACCCGACCGTGGTGATGTCGAACGCGGTGCACGTCTACGTGTCCCAGGCCCACAAGGGTGAACTGGTGATGGGCGCCGGGGTCGACTCCTACAACGGATACGGGCAGCGCGGCGCCTTCCACATCATCGAGCGTCAGATGGCTGCCGCGGTGGAGCTGTTCCCGGTGTTCGGGCGGGCCCGCCTCCTGCGGACCTGGGGCGGGATCGTCGACGTCACCCCCGACGCCTCACCCATCGTCGGTGCCACCCCGTACGAGAACCTCTACCTCAACTGTGGCTGGGGCACCGGCGGATTCAAGGCGACCCCGGGCGTCGGTTGGGCGCTGGCGCACACGATCGCCACCGGCAGCCCGCACGCCGTCAACGCACCGTTCACCCTCGACCGGTTCGTCACCGGCCGCCTCATCGACGAGCACGGCGCGGCCGCCGTCGCCCACTGAACCCGCCACCGCCGAGGACACCACGATGCAGATGATCCGCTGCCCGCACTGCGGGCCCCGCGAGGAAACCGAGTTCCACTACGGTGCCGCGGCCGGTGTCGCCTATCCCGAGCGACCCGCCGACCTCGACGACACCGCGTGGGCACACTACTTGTTCTTCCGGCCCAATCCCAAGGGGTCGATGACCGAACGGTGGTGCCACACCACCGGGTGCCGCCAGTGGTTCACCGTCGAGCGCGACACACGCACGCACGCCTTCACCGGCGAGACGGTGCCCTCGCGGTCGCCCGCCACCGCATCCCCCACCGAACCCGCATCCGGAGCAGCCCGATGAGCACCACCGACCCGAAATCCACTCCCGCTCAGCCGTTCCGGACCGGAGCCGGTGGACGCATCGACCGGAGCACCCCGATCGACTTCGTCTTCGACGGGGTCACCTACCGTGGCTACGCGGGCGACACCCTCGCGTCGGCCCTGCTCGCCAACGGGGTGCGGGTGGTCACCACCAGCGTCAACCTCGGGCGCCCGCGCGGCGTCACCGGAGCCTGGGCCGAGGACGCCACCGCGCAGGTCGGCATCGACGCCCCGTTCGTGGAACCGATGGTGCCGGCCACCACCGTCGCCCTGTGTCCCGGCCTCGTCGCCCACGGGGTACCGGGCTGGGGAAAGCTGAGCAGCACCGTCGACGACGCCCGATACGACTCGCTGCACCACCATCCGGACGTGCTCGTCGTCGGTGCGGGCGCCGCGGGCCTGATGGCGGCCCTCAATTGCGCCCGTGGCGGAGCCCACGTTCTCCTGGTCGACGAGCGCAGCGAACCCGGTGGCCGTACTCCCGGCGTCGGCTGGGTGGCCGAAGCCGTCGCCGAACTCGATTCGCACCCGCACGTCAGGCGCCTGACCCGTACGACTGCGTTCGGTGCCTACGACGACGGTTTCGTCCTGGCCGTCCAGCACCGCACCGACCACCTCGGCAGCGACGCCCCCGCACACCTCTCCCGGCAACGGGTGCACCGTATCCGGGCTCGTCGTCTCGTTCTCGCCACCGGCGCCCACGAGCGACCGATCGTCTTCGCCGGCAACGACGTGCCCGGGGTCATGCTGGCCGGCGCCGGCGGTGACTACCTCAGCCGCTACGGCGTCCGGGTCGGCCGGACGGCCGTGGTCTTCACCGCATGCGATTCCGCCTACACCGCGGCCTTCGCGCTCGTCGATGCCGGGGTCTCGGTTCCCGCCGTCGTCGACGTCCGCCCGGCCGTCAGCGCGGACCTGGGCGAGAAGGCCCGCCGGCGCGGCATCCCGATCCTCGCGGGTACGACCGTGATCCGAGCGCACGGCACCGATGCGGTCACCGGGATCGACCTCAGCGACGGCTCGTCCCTGGTCTGCGACACCGTCCTGGTCAGTGGCGGTTGGAATCCGGCGGTACACCTCTGGAGTCAACTGCGCGGAACCATCGCCTTCGACGACCGAGCCGCGACCTTCCTGCCCACGGGAACCGTGTCAGAGACCGAGATCGTCGGTGCCGCAGCGGGTTCGACCACACTGGGTGACTGCCTGGCCGACGGTCGACGCGGTGCGGTGGCGACCCTCGCCGGACTCGGTATGGCGCCACCCGAGTTGCGCGCCATCCCGCGCGTCACCGAGCGGATTCCGGCCGCGCCGGCCGTCTGCTGGTACGTGCCCGGCAGTCCCGACGACGACACCCGCTCGTTCGTCGACCTCCAGCGCGACGCGACCGTCGCCGACATCGCCCGGGCGCTGGGTGCCGGGATGCGATCGGTGGAACACGTCAAGCGCTACACCACCATCGGCACCGGGCACGACCAGGGCAAGACCTCGGGCATCGTCACCTCCGGCATCGTCGCGGAGATGCTCGGCATCGCCGTGAACGACGCCGGCACCACCACCTTCCGTCCTCCCTACACCCCGGTGACCTTCGCCGCGCTCGCCGGACGTGATCGCGGCCAACGGTACGACCCGGTGCGGCGGACCCCGATCCACGACTGGCACGTCGAGCGCGGCGCCGTCTTCGAAGACGTCGGCCAGTGGAAACGGCCGCGGTACTACCCTCGTGGCGGCGAGGACATGCACGACGCGGTCCTCCGCGAATGTGCCTCCGTACGAACGGGAGTGGGCATCCTCGACGGCTCGACCCTCGGCGTGATCGATGTCGCCGGGCCCGACGCCCCGGCCTTCCTCGACCTGCTCTACACCAACATGATGAGCACCCTCGCAGTCGGCAAGGTCCGCTACGGCGTCATGTGCGGCGCGGACGGCATGGTGTTCGACGACGGCACCGTGATGCGGATCGCCGACGACCGCTACACCCTGTACACCACGACCGGCAACGCCGCGGCCGTCCTCGACTGGATGGAGGAATGGCATCAGACCGAATGGCCGGACCTCCGGGTGTGGATGACCTCGCTGACCGACCAGGTGGCCACGTTCCCGGTGGTCGGCCCACGCTCGCGCGACGTGGTGGGCACCGTGTTCCCCGATCTGGACGTCTCGAACGATGCGTTCGGGTTCATGACGTGGCGGGACACCACCTTTCGCGGCGTGCCCGTGCGGATCGGGCGGATCAGCTTCTCCGGGGAACTCGCCTACGAGGTGAACGTCGGGGCCGGTTATGCCCAGGCGGTGTGGCAGACACTCATCGACGCCGGTGAACCGCACGCCATCACCCCCTACGGGACCGAGACGATGCACGTCCTGCGCGCCGAGAAGGGCTATCCCATCATCGGCCAGGACACCGACGGCACCGTCACGCCCCACGACCTCGGGATGAGCTGGGCGGTCTCGAAGAAGAAGCCGGACTTCATCGGCAAGCGATCATTCGCGCGTGAATCCGCGACGGCACCCGACCGCAAGCACCTCGTCGGACTGCTGCCGGTCGACGGCAGCACCCGGCTCCCCGAGGGTTCGCAGATCATCTCCCACCGCG
Organism: Gordonia hongkongensis; assembly: GCF_023078355.1. Lineage (NCBI taxonomy): Bacteria > Bacillati > Actinomycetota > Actinomycetes > Mycobacteriales > Gordoniaceae > Gordonia > Gordonia hongkongensis. The sequence goes on along the minus strand of NZ_CP095552.1, from coordinate 1,413,682 downwards.
TCGACCGCACCCTGCCACCGCCGCCGGTGCCGATGCTGGGGCACGTGACGTCGAGCTATCGCAGCGCCGAGCTGGACCGCCCGTTCGCCCTTGCGCTGGTGAAGGGCGGTCGCGACCTCATCGGCAGCCGGCTCGATGTCCCCATCGGGGACACGCTGTGCGAAGTCGAGATCACCACAACCGTTTTCGTCGACGCGGAAGGAGCCCGACGCGATGGCTGACACCACCGTGCACTCTCTGCCGGACACCGGCGCGCTCGAACCGGTCCCACCGTTGCAGAACTGGTTGGCGCGATTCGCCGAACTGGCCCCGGCCGTACTACTGCGCCCGACCCCGGTGGCGCAGACGGTGATCCGACCGACTGAACCCGCCGCGGCGGAGCGGCTCGACCTGCCCGGCGCCTGCCGGATGACGCGCGACGGGGACACCACGGTCGTCTGGCTGGGTCCTGACGAGTATCTCGCCTACGCGGCCAGCATCGCACCGCACGAGTTCGCCGCGGCGATGGCCGACCGTGCGCAGGGCGGCGCGTATGTCGCCGATGCCTCCGGCCAGCGCACCCGCCTGGTCCTCGGCGGCCCGCACGCCGAGACGATCCTCGCCCATGGTTGCGCGATCGATCTGTCGCCGAGGAGCTTCGGGCCCGACGACGTGGCCCAGACACTGCTGGCCCAGGCCGCGGTGATCGTGCATCGCGTTCCGGACGGATTCGCCGTCCTCGTCCGCAGCTCCTACGCCGACTACCTCGCCGCGTGGCTCGTCGACGCCGCCACCGAGTACGCCATCGTGCCCGCTCCTTCCCCGCTGCCGTAGAGGAACCCCATGTCTCATCGATTCACCCTCACCCTGCGATGCCCGTCGCGCAGCGGCGTCACGCACGCGATCAGCTCGTTCCTCTACAGCCACGGTTGCGAGGTGCTCGACCATCAGCAGTACGACGACCCGATGACCCACACCCTCTTCGTACGTACCGAATTCGCGTCCGCCCACGAGTCCGGCTCGCAGCAGCTGTCGGCGGCTTTCGATCATCTCGCCACCGGTCTGGGCGCCGAATACTCGATCAACGACCAGACACCGCAGCGGATCCTGGTGATGGTCTCTCGACTGGGGCACTGCCTCAACGACCTGATCTTCCGCTGGCGTTCGGGCACCCTCGGCGGTGAGCTGGTCGCCGTCGCCTCCAACCACGCCGATCTGGCCCCGATGACCGAATCGGCCGGCCTTCCGTTTCACCATCTACCGGTCTCCCCGGAGACCAAGCCGGCGGCCGAGAACGCGATGCTCGACCTGGTGTCGTCCTACGACGTCGATCTGGTCGTCCTCGCCCGGTACATGCAGATCATCTCCGACGAGACCTGTTCGGCACTGCGCGGCCGGGCCATCAACATCCACCACTCGTTCCTGCCGGGCTTCAAGGGCGCCAAGCCGTATCACCAGGCACATCAGCGCGGAGTCAAGTACGTCGGCGCGACCGCGCACTACGTGACCCCCGACCTCGACGAGGGCCCGATCATCGAGCAGGAGGTCATCCGCATCGACCACACCCACGATCCGCGCCGACTCGCCACTGTCGGCAGCGACGCCGAGGCGCTGGCCCTGTCGCGCGCCGTGCGGTGGCACAGCGAGTACCGAGTGTTGATGAACGGGACCAGCACCGTCGTCTTCACCTGACCGGCCCCTACAGACCCCACACCAGCCCGAAAAGGATTGTTCCCCATGGCTGCACCGAAAGTCGTGATTGTCGGCGCCGGCATCGTCGGTACCTCACTCGCCGACGAGCTCACCGAGCGCGGTTGGACCGACGTCACCGTCCTCGACCGCGGCCCGCTCTTCGCCACCGGCGGGTCGACCTCGCATGCGCCGGGCCTCGTCTTCGCGACGACACCGTCCAAGACGATGACCGCGCTCGCCTCCTACACGATCGAGAAGTTCTCCGCGCTCACTCATCCCGACGGCTGGTGCTTCAACCCGGTGGGCGGACTGGAAGTGGCCACCACCCCGGAACGGTGGGAGGACCTGCATCGCAAGGCCGGGTGGGCGGCCGCTCGTGGCATCGAACACCGACTCGTCGACCCCGCGGAATGCGCTGCGATGCATCCGCTCCTCGAACGCGATGCCGTCCTCGGCGGCTTGCACACGCCGAACGACGGCCTCGCGAAAGCGCTGCGCGCGGTCGAGGCCCAGGCCCGCCGCGCGATGGCGCGCGGCGCCGAGTTCCGTGGCGGACAAGAGGTCATCGACGTGGTCGAGGCCAACGGCGAGGTGCGCGGGGTGCGCACCTCGACCGGAGTCGTCGACGCCGACATCGTGGTGTGCTGCACCGGTTTCTGGGGCCGCGAATTCGGCCGCCGGGTGGGACTGACCATCCCGTTGGTACCGATGGCCCATCAATACGCGATCACCACCTCCGTCGCCTCTCGCAGGGGCGTCAACTCCGCTTTGGCCGAGGCGACGTTGCCGATCCTGCGCCACCAGGACCGCGACCTGTACTACCGCGAACACGGCGACCGGATCGGCATCGGCTATTACGGTCACCGGCCGATGCCCTCGGACGTGGGCGATCTGGACCACGACACCGCGATCACGTTGGCGGACATGCCCTCCAAGCTCATGTTCACCCCGGAGGACTTCGACGACGCGTGGCAGCACTCGGTGGCCCTTCTACCCGAACTCGGCAACGGCAAGGTCGAGGAGGGCTTCAACGGGATCTTCTCGTTCACCCCCGACGGCCATTCGGTCATGGGCGAACATCGCGACCTGGCCGGTTTCTGGGTCGCCGAGGCCGTGTGGGTGACCCACTCGGCGGGCGTCGCGAAGACGATGGCGGAGTGGATGATCGACGGCACTCCCGGTATCGACGTCCACGAGACCGACCTGTACCGCTTCGAAGACGAGGCCCTCACCGATGACTTCATCCTGACCACGAGTTCGCAGGCCTTCGTGGAGGTCTACGACATCATCCACCCGCACGATCAGCGCAAGGCCCCGCGCAACGTGCGTCTCAGCCCGTTCCACGACCGCGAGGCCGCACTCGGCGCCGAGTTCTGGGAGAGCGGGCTCTGGGAACGACCCGCCTGGTACGAGGCCAACCGTCCGCTGCTCGATCAGAAGCTCGCCGACGGGCTCGTCATACCGGAGCGCGACAGCTGGTCGGCCCGGCACTGGTCGCCTGTCTCCGTCGCCGAGGCGGCGCACACCCGCAGCCACGTCGCGATGTACGACATGACCCCGCTGACCCGGTTCGAGCTGTCGGGTCCGGGTGCGCTCGCCCTTCTCCAACACCTCACCACCAACAAGATGGACAAGTCCGTCGGTTCGGTGACCTACACGCTGATGCTCGACGAGAAGGGCGGCATCCGTTCGGATCTGACCGTCGCCCGGCTCGCCGACGACGTGTTCCAGGTGGGCGCCAACGGTCCGCTGGACTTCGACTGGATCAGCCGGCACCTCCCGGCGGACGGCTCGGTCGTCATGCGCGACATCACCACGGCCACCTGCTGTCTCGGTCTCTGGGGCCCGCTGGCGCGCGACGTGCTGGCACCGCTCACGCCGGCCGACCTCACCAACGGCGGCCTCCGCTACTTCCGTGCGCTCACCACCACCGTCGCCGGAATCCCGATGACCCTGATGCGTGTCTCGTACGTGGGCGAACTCGGTTGGGAGATCTACACTTCCGCGGCCGACGGACCGGCGCTGTGGGACGCGGTGGCAGCGGCGGGCGATCCCCACGGCATCATCGCGGCCGGCCGGATCGCCTTCAACAGCCTGCGGATCGAGAAGGGTTACCGGGCGGCCGGTTCCGACATGACCACCGAGCACACGCCCGCTGCTGCCGGGCTCGGTTTCGCCATCCGCAAGACCGCGGACGACTTCCTCGGCCGCGCCGCCCTGGCCGAGCGTGATGCGCCGAACACGCTGCGCACCCTGCGTTTCACCGATCCGGCGGCGGTCGTCCTGGGCAAGGAGCCGGTATCGGTGGGCGGCCTGGTCGTCGGCTACGTCACCAGCGCCGGGTGGTCGGCGACGGTCGGCGCGTGCCTGGCCTACGCCTGGTTGCCCGCCGATCTCCCCGACGACACCTCGGTCGACGTCGCCTACCAGACCACCCATCACACGGCCGTCGTCATCGCCGACCCGGTGGTCGATCCCCAGATGACCCGGATCCGGAGATGAGCGGTTCCGGGTACCCACCGACGCCCGTGACCCGCCCGGGACGGCTTGCCGCGGTTCGCGACGCGGTTCCGGTCCCACCCGCCCCGACCGGTACCCTGGGCGCTGCGATGACTGAGCAGAGTGCGGAGACCGAACGTCCGGGGGGCGCGGTCGATCGGGCACTGCAGGTGTTGGAGCTCATCGGGTCCGCCGGGTCGGCCGGCATCACCGAACTCGCCGTCGAGCTCGGCGTCCACAAATCCACCGTCTCCCGAATCGTCTCGTCACTCGAGGCACGCAGTTTCGTCGAGCAGGTACCGGACGGTCGCAAGTACCGGATCGGCCTCACGGTGGTCCGCCTCGCCGGGTCGACGATGGCAACCCTCGACATGACCAGATGTGGGCAGGACACCTGTGACGCGCTGGCCGCGCAGACCGGTGAGACCACCAATCTCGCCGTCCTCGCCGAGTCGCAGGCCATCAACGTCGTCGAGGCCAAAGGACCGTCCGCGGTCGCCCTCCGCACCTGGGTGGGCCAGGCCTCCCCCGCTCACGCGACGTCCTCGGGGAAGGTCCTGCTCGCCGGTCTGTCCGAAGACGAGGTGCGCGAGACCTTCGCGGGCGGGTTGACCAGGTTCACCGACCACACGGTCGTCGACATCGACGACCTCGTCGCCGACCTGCGCGAGGTCGAGCGCCGGGGTTGGGCGATGGCGGTGGAGGAACTCGAGGTCGGCCTGGTGGCGATTGCCGCACCGGTACGCGATCACACGGGCACCATTGTGTGGGCCCTGAGCGTCTCCGGCCCGCGCTATCGGCTCGACCCGGACGACACGAAAAAGCTGACCGCGACCGTCGTCTCGGCGGCCGCCGATCTCAGCCGCATGTTCGGCTACCGTGCGGCGGGTTCGGCCAGCGCCCCCGGGATCATCGAGAAGTCGTGACGTCGGTCGGCCACCGCCCACGTGGCCGCAGTCGGGGAGATCTGGTCCACTGGAGTACATGCGCGACGTCCTGCGGTCCCTGACCGAACTCCTCGACGGCGACGACGCGCGTCCGGTGGCACTCTGCCGGGTCGTCGGCGCGTCGGGATCGGCACCCCGCGAGCTCGGCGCGGCCATGATCGTGACCGAGGACGACACCGTGATCGGTTCGGTCTCCGGTGGCTGCGTCGAATCAGCTCTCGTGCACACCGCCCGCGACGTCCTCACCGGCGGGGTCGCGATCGTCGAACAGTACGGCGTCGACGATCCCGACAGTCCCGCGCCGGGTCTGACCTGCGGCGGGCAGATCGAAGTTCTCGTCGAACGTGTCGCACCGAGCAGCGGTCGGCGCGGCCAGCTCGACCGACTCGCGGCGGCGATCGATGCCGGCGAACCCGTCTCGTGGGCCACGACCCTCACCGACGAGACCGACTGGTACTTCGCCACCGCCGCCTCACAGCAGCCGTGGCGCCGCCTCGACCGCGACGTCGCCGACCTCCTCGCCACCGGCCGGAGCGGCCTCATCGGCATCGACGACTGCGATGCCCCGTCCGACGAACGTCCCCGGACCTTCGTGCAGACCTTCGGGCCGCCGGCCCGGTTGATCCTGGTCGGCGCCAACGACTTCGTGCGTGCACTCAGTTCGATCGGGGCCGGTCTCGGCATGCGGGTGACGGTCGTCGACGCACGACCGGTGTTCGCCACCCCCGAACGCTTCCCCGACGCCGACGAGGTCGTCGTCTCCTGGCCGGATCGCTATCTGGCGGAACAGATCCGGGACGGCCGGGCGGGTCCGTCGACGGCGGTCTGCGTGATGACGCACGACCCGAAATTCGACGTACCGACCCTGCAGGTGGCACTCGGCTGCCGGCAACTCGGCTTCGTCGGTGCACTCGGGTCGCGGCGGACGGTCGCCGATCGCGACCAACGCCTCCGCGAGGCGGGCGTCGACGACATCCAACTCGACCGGCTGCGCTCACCCCTGGGCCTCGATCTCGGCGGGCACACCCCGGGCGAGGTCGCAGTCGCCATCGCGGCGCAACTCATCGCCGAGCGGCACTGCGCCACCGGCGCACCGCTGCACGCCGGCGACGGACCGATCCACCGCCGGTAGCGTCGGCCTCCGGGTCAGGACCCGGTGAACCGCGGCGGACGCTTCTCGGCCCGGGCCGCGCGGCCCTCCCGCAGGTCGTCGCTCTCCCACGCACGCATCATCGCCGCCGCCCGATCCTCGGGCGCGGCGTCGCGCGCACCGTCGCCGTTCAGGACGAGCTTGTAATGCTGCAGCGTCAACGGGGCGAGGCCGGCGATCGTCTCCGCCCAGTGCTGCGCGTCGGCGAGGTCGCCGATGCGGTTGGCGAACCCGAGTGCGTGCGCACGGTCGGCGGTCAGCGGATCGCACCCGATCAACATCCCCCGGGCCTGCCCCGCCCCCACCAGCGACACCAGGCGTCGGATGGTCCATTCGTCAACGGCGACACCGAGTTTCGCCGCCGGTATGCCCGCGATCGCATCCGGCGCCATCACCCGGAGGTCGGCGGCCATCGCCAGCTGCAATCCTGCGCCGATCGCAGAGCCGTTCAGCGCCGCGAGCACGGGCACCGGGGATGACTCGATCTTCTTCAGCGTCCCGACGAGGGTGTCGAGGAAGCCCTTCTCGTACACGGGACCGGACAGGTCGGCGCCGGCACTGAACACCGGCCCCCGCCCGGTCACCACGATGGCGCGTGCGCCGGACCCGAGTGCGGCGTCGAACGCATCGGACAGGCCCGCGAGCATCTCGTCGTTCAGGGCGTTGCGCTTGTCGGCCCGGTCCAGCTCGATCGTGACGACCGCCCCGTCGGTGGTGGAGTGAATCATGGGCCCCAACCTACCCACCGCACCCATTCGACACGTCGTGACAAGGTGGGGACGTGCAGATTTCCCCGGCCGGCGCAGCGCCCGCACCGCACTCGGATGTGTTGATCATCGGCGGCGGACAGGCCGCACTGTCGGCGGCCTATTTTCTCGGGCGGTTCGGCCTCGGCGCTCGCTACCAGATCCTCGACCACGCCCCCGGGCCCGGCGGGGCCTGGCAGTTCCGGTGGCCGACGCTCACCCTCGCCACCGCCAACCGCGTCCACGACCTGCCGGGGTGGGGCCTCGTCGAGGCTCTCGGCCTGGACTGTGACGAGCTCCCGGCGGCCACCGCCGTCCCCGAGTACTTCGGGCGGTACGAGGAGAAGTTCGGTCTGACCGTGCATAGACCCGTGCACGTGCGCGCCGTGCGCCGCGAGGACGACGGCTTCCGCGCCGAGCTGGGCGACGGCGGGTCGGTCACCTCGAAACTCATCGTCAACGCCACCGGCACCTGGGACCGTCCGTTCATCCCACATATCCCCGGGGCCGCCGATTTCCGCGGCCGGCAGCTGCACACGCACGACTACACCTCGCCCGCGGAGTTCGAGGGCAAGCGGGTCCTGGTCGTCGGCGCGGGCATCTCCGCCATCCAATTGTTGATCGAGATCGCCCGGGAGGCGCCCGGCAGCGAGACGTTCTGGTGTTCCCGGCGCGAGCCCGTCTTCAACCCGGAACCGTTCACCCCCGAGCAGGGGCGCGAGGCCGTCGCCCGCGTCGAACGGCGGGTGCGCGCCGGGCTCCCACCCACCTCGGTGGTGTCGGTCACCGGGCTGGCACTCACCCCCGCGATCGCGGCCGCGCAGCGCGACGGAATCCTCGCGTGGCGCCCGATGTTCACACGCATCACCGAGACCGGGGTGTGCTGGGACTGCGACGGACCATCCGGCGACTCCCCCGATCACCCGGACGTCCCGGAGCACCTGGATGTCGACGTCATCTTCTGGAACACCGGTTTTCGCAGCGCCATCGACCATCTCGCCCCGTTACGCCTGCGCGCGCCGGGTGGCGGCATCACGATGGCCGGCCGCCTCGCGACGGTCGTCGACGCCGATCCCCGGATCCAACTGCTCGGCTACGGCCCGTCGGCCTCGACGATCGGGGCCAATCGCGCCGGGCGGGAGGCGGCACGGGTCGCGGCCGAGCTGCTCGGGGTGCCCTTACGCTCTTCTGGGAACACCGCGTAGTTGTCACCACTTGACAAGGTGTTGTGTTTTCACAACACTGAGTCAGGTGAGTCCAATACGCCGTGGGGAAAAGCTCCCCATCTACAACCGCATCGGCGTGCTGCGGGCGGAGCGTCGGATGTCGCGGGCCGAACTCGCCGCAGTCGTCGGCATCAACGTCCAATCGGTGGGCGCACTCGAGCGCGGCGACAACTACCCCAGCCTCGACCTGGCGTTCCGCATCTGCGACGTCTTCGATTTACCGGTGGAGGCGGTGTTCAGCCGGCACGAGTTCGAGGCGATGTCGTCGGCGCTGTACCGGCGCCAATCGTCGCCCCGTCAAGAACTGCACCCAGCCACCCACACCGACGAGTCCGGAGGTGAACGATGAACGACCCCAATTCGGCCATCCCCGAGGAGGCCACACCCGCCCTCTGGCGCCGCTACGAGGAGTGGCGGGGCCGCCGGCACCAGGAGTTCAACGACAAGAACGCACACCGCCTCACCTCGTGGCGCACCCGGCGAACCTATCGACGACTCGTGCTCGTGCAGGCGTTCTTCGCCATCCTGCTGATCCTCAGCTCGATTCTCGCGTTCTTCGACACCGGTATCTTCCTCGCGCCCTTCCTGATCGGACTCGCCGGCATCATCACGACCCTGTACCTGACGCGGATCGTCACCGGGTCGATCGCCGACACGCCGGTCACCGCTCTCGACGAGATCCAGGTGGCGCAACGCAATTCGGCGCGTTCCATCGGTTTCACCGTTCTGTACAGCCTGATGTTCATCCCGTACGCGGTGCTGGTCGTCCTCAGCTTCGACGACCAGGTGTCCGGCCAGGCGGTCTACGGATCGGCCATCCTGCTCATCACGCTCGTCCTGGCCGCGATCTGCGTACCGACCATGCTCACCGCCTGGTGGATGGCGGATCCGGACCCCGAGGATCTCGAAGCACTGCCATCGGATACGACAACCATTCCCAGTGAGGAGAGTGCGCAATGACCGCACCACTGATCGTCGACGGGCTCCACAAACGGTATGGAGACCTCATCGCGCTGCGCGACATGACCTTTTCCGTCGACCCGGGTGAGATCTTCGGGTTCGTCGGCAGCAACGGCGCCGGCAAGTCCACCACCATGCGCATCATCCTCGGCGTGCTGGCCGCCGATGCCGGAGAGGTTCGCCTCGGCACCCAGCCGATCGACCTCGATCTGCGTCGTCGAATCGGGTACATGCCCGAGGAGCGAGGCCTGTACCCCAAGATGAAAGTCGGCGAACAGCTGACCTTTCTCGCACGGCTGCACGGGATGTCGGCGGCCGAGGCGCAGGACTCCGTCAAGCGGTGGACCGACCGCCTCGGCGTGGGCGCCCGCCACGACGACAACGTCGCCGACCTGAGCCTCGGCAACCAGCAGCGGGTCCAGCTCGCCGCCGCCCTGGTCCACGATCCCAGCGTCCTGGTACTCGACGAGCCCTTCTCCGGCCTGGACCCCGTCGCGGTCGACGTGATGAGCGACGTGCTCAAAGAGAAGGCAGCCGAGGGCATCCCGGTGATCTTCTCCTCGCACCAACTCGACCTCGTCCAGCGGCTCTGCAACCGTGTCGGCATCATCGCGCGCGGTGAGATGCGCGCCCTCGGCACGGTCGACGACCTGCGTGCACGCGAGGGCATCACCCTCGAGATCACCGGGCCGCGTGCCGATGTCGCGTGGGCCGACTCCCTGCCCGGTGTCCGCGGCGTCGACTACGGCGAGACGACCCGCCTGCTGATCGACCCGGATATCGCCGACGATCAGCTGATCCTGGCGACCGCCCTCCGGAACGGGCCGGTGCACCGGTTCGCGACCTCGACCCCGTCCCTGACCGACCTGTTCCGAGAGGTGGTTTCCGCATGACCACGCTACCCGACACCCCGGTGGCAACCACCGGTTCCGATCCGAGAGCATCTGCCGCACAGGCGATCCGACTCGTCGCCGGCCGCGAGATCACCACGCGCGCCAAGACCAAGTCCTTCGTCGTCAGTACCGCGCTGCTGATGATCGTGATCGTCGCCGGGTCCATCATCATCAACCTGTTCTCCGGCGGCGACGACGTCGAGAAGGTCGCCGTCGTGGGTCAGCCGGCCGCCGTCACCGAATCCATCGTCTCCATCGGTGAGGCCTCCGGCACGACGATCGCCACCGAGCCGGCCGACACCGTCGAACAGGCACGCGATCGGGTCAACAGCGGCGACGTGAAGGCCGCGCTGGTGCCCGGAGAGACGCCGGGATCGTATGTGATCATCACCAAGGACAGCCTCGAACCGGCTGTGGAGGGCCCGATCCGCACCGCGGTGTCGCAGGCGAATCTCTCTGCGGCACTGGCCGAACGCGGTGTCGATTCCGCCACCCTGCCGACCGTGGACATCTCGGTCTCGCAGACCGAACCGGACAACCCCGACGAGGGACAGCGCCTGCTCATCGCGATGGTCGGGGTGGTGCTGCTCGTCACCGCGATCATGATGGGCGGCACGATGGTCGCCGTCGGCGTCGTCGAGGAGAAGACGTCGCGCGTCGTGGAACTGCTCCTGGCGACCATCAAGCCGCTGCATCTGCTGTGGGGCAAGATCATCGGCATCGGTGTGGTCGCCCTCGGGCAGGTGGTGCTGCTCGGTGCCACCGCGCTGATCGCGGGCACCGCGACCGGAATCCTCACCCTTCCGGGCGCCGCCATCGGGATGTTCGCGGCGGTGATCGCCTGGTTCCTCCTCGGCTTCCTGTTCTTCTCCTCGCTCTACGCGGCAACCGGGGCCATCGTCTCCCGGCAGGAGGAGCTGAACTCGTCGTCCGCGCCGCTGACATTCCTCGCGGTCGCGGTGCTGTACTCCGGCATCTTCGGTGTGCAGGCAATGGATTCGACGTTGATCGAGGTGCTCAGCTGGATACCGCCGTTCAGCGCGGCACTCATGCCGATGCGCATCGCGACCGGTGACACCGATGCCGTCCAGATCATCGTCACCTTCGGCCTGATGGGCGCCGCGTGCGCGGCCGCCACCTGGATCGCCGCGCGGATCTACCAGCGGTCCATCCTGCGCACCGGCTCGCGGATCGGCTGGGGCGAGGTGCTCAAGCTCGCTCGCTGAGCCTGAGGAGCGAGCTTGCGAGCGTCACCCTCCGATCCCTGAGGAGCGAGCTTGCGAGCGTCACGAAGGGTCCTGTTGCGATGCGTGACAGGACCCTTCGCCGCGCCCTCCGCTGGTTGAGCCGATACCCCCCTCCGCTGTTTGAGCCGATACCCCCTCCGCTGGTTGAGCCGGCACCCCCTCCGCTGGTTGAGCCGGCACCCCCTCCGCTGGTTGAGCCGGCAACGAGCCGCTAGGCGAGTCGCCCACCCCCGCTGGTTGAGCCGGCCCCGAGCGGAGCGAGGCGCCGAGTCGAAACCACCTGGCGACCAGACGAACCGAGCCGCTCCAGGCCAAATCCCACGAATCGGTCTGCACACCAATACTTCTGACTACCAGACCGACCAGCGAGTCGACCCTCCGGTTTCTGTCGGTGGTCGGGTTTAGATTGGTTGGTAACAGAACACACCCCGGAAAAGGGGTGGGTCGGACAGGCGTCGGGGGGCGTGGTGAAGGCGTGGACCGATCTACCGGGCGAGTACGTCGCCGGGGTCGATCCTGCCCACGCCGCCGAGACCGACATGGTGTTGTTGATGGCCGGCCTCGACGCCACCCGACGAGGAGAGTCCTACCTCGCCTGGCACCGCTATCAGACGATCGCGGTGATGACCGACCGCCTGATCACCACCAGCGCGCAGGGGTTCGTCATGGACGGCCACGCCGACTGCGCCGCCCGCATCGCCCGCCAAGCCGGGGTGTCCCGCCGGCACGCCGAAACACTGATCGACGAGGCCATCGCACTACGCGACCGGCTCCCCGAGGTTGCCGACACGTTGCGTGACGGGATCCTGTCGCAGTGGCAGATCCGGTTGGTCATCTCCCGCACCGAGTTGATCCCCGCCGATGACCCGATCACCCCCGCGTTGGATGCCGAGATCGCCGACACGGTGCGCCGCCGGACAGGTGTGTGGGATCGGGCCCGGTTGCGGGACATGGTCGACCGCCTCGTGTTCCGCCACGACCCCGACGCGGTGCGGGAACGCCGTAAAGACGCGATGGATCAGCGTGGGGTGTGGACCCACGAACTGCCCGACGGCACCGCCGAACTCACCGCGGTGATGTCGGCGGAAAACGTGCGGATCTCGGCCAAAGCCGTCGCCATCCTCGCCGACTCCGTCTGAATCACCCCAGGTTTGATGCCGCTTCCTTCTGAGTCAGGAAGGATGAGCACATGCCTAAGAAAATCGACCCAGAGGTCCGTTCGAGGGCCTTGCGGCTGCTGGAGGCCCACGGCGGCGAGTACACGTCGTTGACTGCCGCTGCCGAAGCGATCGCCAAGCAAGTCGGTGTCGGCGGGGAGACGGTACGCCGCTGGGCCGTGCAGGCCCAAGTCGATGCCGGCGCCCGCTCCGGGACCACCTCGAAGGAGTCCGCCGAGATCAAGCACCTCAAGGCGGAGAACAAGCAGCTGCGAGAAGACGTTGCCATTCTGAAAGCAGCGACGACTTTCTTCGCGGGGGAACTCGACCCCCGCAACCGATGATCGTGGCGTTCATAGATCAGATGCGCAGCAACGGTTTTGCGGTCGAGTCGATCTGCCGGGTCCTGCGTGAGCAGGGCTGCATGGTTGCCGCACGAACCTACCGGGCATGGCGAACACGAATGCCTGCTGCTCGTACCGTCTCCGACGCTCACGTCGTCGATGCGGTGCGCAATGTCGTCTGGCGCACCGATGACGACGGCCGACGGAAGATGACTCCCGAGGGCCTCTACGGGCGGGTGAAGATGCGCGCCCATCTGCACCGCACAATGCTGCCGGGGGTGTCGTATGGTGCTGTTGATCGAGCAATGAAAATGCTAGGCCACAACGGAATTCGAAGATCCAAAGGGGTCCGCACGACCGTCCGCTCCGCTGACGGTGTACGCGCGGAGGATTTGCTGAACCGACAGTTCAGTGCCGCCGAACCGAACCGGGTCTGGGTGACCGATTTCACCTACTGCCGGACCTGGGCTGGGTGGGTGTACGTGGTGTTCATCATCGACGTGTTCTCCCGTCGAATCGTGGCGTGGCACGCATCGACATCGAAGACAGTCGAGCTGGTGACGGTCCCGCTTCGGATGGCGCTGTGGCAGCGCAAGCGGGAAGGGCATCCGGTGAAAGCTGCTGAGCTGATTCATCATTCGGATGCGGGAAGTCAGTACACATCGGTTACACTGACTGAACGTCTGCGACTCGAAGACATCGCCGCGTCGATCGGAACGGTCGGGGACGCCTACGACAACGCGCTGGCCGAGTCGGTGAACGGCTTGTACAAGACCGAGTGCATCCGGACCACGATCTTCCACTCCGGTCCGTACAAGACAGTCTCCGACGTCGAGTTCGCGACCGCTGGTTGGGTCGACTGGTACAACAACAGCAGGCTGCACTCGAGTATCGGCCAGATCCCCCCGACCGAGCTCGAAACGCTTCACTACGCTGGCCTCGGCCCCGAGGACCAGCCCACATTGGAGGCGGCACAAAACCTAGGGTGATTCAGTCTGTAAGCGAGACGGCCGCACCCAGGGGATACGACGATCCGATGCGATGTTCGCCCTGCTGACCCGCACGCCATTCGAGTGCCAATGCGACAACGAACAGCCGTGCACCGCCGACATCCCGGATCCGCAGAGTGTGCTCGACGCGATCCGCGCCGAGGTCGTGATTCATGTGGTGACCGATGCCGCCACCCTGGCCGGGGCGCCCGGGGTGGGGTTCCTCGACGAGCACGGCATCATCAGCGATGAGCATGTCCGTGACCTCGCCGCCCGCCCCGACGCCACGCTGTCCCCGGTCACCCCCGCCCGCACCCAACCCACCTACGTGACCGGCAGCAACAATGACGATGACCAGCGGCGGAGCGCCCAGCGCCCGGCACCAACCGAGGACACCCGCGCCGACGATGACACGACCGGCGCACACGGCGAAAACGAGACGGACGCAGCCGAACCCGATCGACCCGTCGAGACCACCGCGAGTGTCGCGGTGGTGTATCCGGCTACGCACCCCGGCAACGGGTACCGGCCGACCACGTCGTGCGCCGACTTCGTACGCGTGCGGGACGGATACTGCACCGAACCCGGCTGCACCCGTTCAGCGTTCGCGTGCGATCTCGACCACGTCACCAAATACGACCACACCGACCCCGCCCGCGGTGGGGCGACGTCGAGTGAGAACCTCAACGCCAAATGCCGCCCCGGTCACCTGTTGAAAACCCACGGGGACTGGGTCGATGTGCAGTACCGCGACGACGACGGACGCCTGGTCACCGACTACGAGACCCCCGAAGGGGTCACCCTGCCCGGGGATGCCGAAACGCTGGAAGACACCTTCCCCAACCTGCGGCGGATCCGGTTCGACCAAGCCGCCCAAGCCCCACCCACCCCGCGGGTGATCACCACCGACAACCCAGAGCGCACACACAGCCGACTGGACGCCAAACTGGCCCGCCGGCGACAAGAACGCGCCCGAAACAAGAAACGACGCGAGGCCGAACTCGAAGCCGACCGTCGCGACTTCCTCGAGAACCCGCCACCATTCTGACGGACTCGTCCTCTGAGATCAGCTAGATCTGGCCGAAACGCCGGAGCGCTTCCTCGCGCTCGGCCTTGTGATCGACCATCGGCTCGGGATAGTCGTCGGCGTCGACGTCACCGACCCAGCGTCGGACGTACTCGCCGTCGGGATCGAACTTCTTGGCCTGCGCCTCGGGGTTGAACACCCGGAAGTACGGCGCCGCATCGGTTCCCGTACCGGCGGCCCACTGCCAGCCGTGGTTGTTCGACGCCATGTCACCGTCGATGAGCTGCTCGAGGAACCATTCCGCTCCCCACCACCACGGCAGGTGCAGGTCCTTGACGAGGAAGGACGCGGTCACCATGCGCACCCGATTGTGCATGTACCCGGTCTCCGCGAGCTGACGCATCCCGGCGTCGACGAGCGGAAAACCGGTACGCCCTGCCTTCCATGCGTCGAAACGCTCGTAGGCCTTCTTGTCGGTGTCGAGGTCGATGCCGTCGAACTGTCGATTCCAGTTGTGCCACAAGCTATGTGGCCAGTGGAACAGCACGTCGGCGTAGAAGTCGCGGAAGGCGAGTTCGCGTAGATACGCTTGCGGCCCCTTACCCTTGCCGAGATCGGCGACCATCGTGCGGGGATGGATGTTGCCGTACTTGAGATACGCCGACATCCGGCTGGTGCTGTCACCCGCGGGATCGTTGCGGCCGGAGTCGTAGTCGGCGAGACCGTCGTCGACGTACTCGGCCCACCGCTCGAGCGCCGCGTCCTCACCGGCGGGCAACGACAACCCGGTCGGCGACTTCGGTATCTTGATGCGCCCGGTCTTCGTCAGCTCGGACGGATCGACGATCTTCTTCGCAGGCACCGACGAGTCGGCGGGCGCACGCCAGCCGTGGTCACGCCACCGCTTGAAGTACGGGGTGAAGACCTTGTACGGCTCGCCGTCGTCTTTGGTGACACGACCGGGTGAGACGAGGTACGGCGACCCGGTGGCCACGAGCTCGATGTCGCCGAGCGCGTCGGCGACGGCCTCGTCGCGTCGGCGGCCGAACGGGGCGAAGTCCTCGGAGATGTGCACCCGTTCGGCGTCGACCGCCCGGGCCAGCTTCGGGATCTCGACCTCGGGTCGGCCCCGCACGACGAGCAGCTTGCCGTCGAGCTTGTCGTCCAGTTCCCGCAGGGAGTCGAACAGGAACGCGAGCCGCCGCTCGCCCGCGGACTTCTCCAGCCGCGGGTCCACCACGAAGCACACGAGGACCGACGAATCGGTCCTCGAGGCGGCCGCGGCGAGCGGCGGGAGGTCACTCAGGCGTAGATCGCGCCTGAGCCAGACCAGTTCGGTGGCGGACGTCAGCCCACTCCGAGCAGGTCGATGACGAACACGAGGGTCCGTCCCGAGAGACGGTGTCCGGCACCGGCCGAGCCGTAGGCCAGCTCGGGCGGAACCGTCAGCTGGCGGCGTCCGCCGACCTTCATCCCGGGGATGCCTTCCTGCCAGCCCGGGATCAACCGGTCCAGCGGGAAGTTGGCCGACTGGCCGCGATCCCACGACGAATCGAACTCTTCGCCCGTCTCGTAGTCGACCCCGACGTAGTGGACGTCGACGATGCCGCCGCGAGCGGCTTCCTCGCCCTCGCCGACGATGAGGTCGGAGATGGTGAGGTCGGTCGGCGGGGGTCCCGCCTGGAACTCGACCACTGGCTTCTCGGTGCTGGTCACTGGACTCTCCTTTGAGTCGGGTGTTCGGCGGTCAGGCGGTGCGTCGGAACGGTCGCTCAGCGATCGCCCATCTGCACGTAGTCGCGTTCGGTGTAGCCGGTGTAGAGCTGACGCGGACGGCCGATCTT
Source organism: Gordonia hongkongensis (assembly GCF_023078355.1). Taxonomy (NCBI): domain Bacteria; kingdom Bacillati; phylum Actinomycetota; class Actinomycetes; order Mycobacteriales; family Gordoniaceae; genus Gordonia; species Gordonia hongkongensis. Next base: position 1,396,982 of record NZ_CP095552.1, on the reverse strand, counting down.
GGTGGTCGGGTCCTCGTGCATCTCGCGCCAGTGCGCGATCCATCCCGGCAGGCGTCCCAGCGCGAACAGCACGGTGAACATGCGCGTCGGGAAGCCCATCGCACGGTAGATGACACCGGTGTAGAAATCCACGTTCGGGTACAGCTTGCGCTCGATGAAGTAGTCGTCGTTGAGGGCGACCTCTTCGAGACCCTTGGCGATGTCGAGCAGGTCGTCCTGCACGCCAAGCGATTCCAGGATCGTGTCGGCGGTCTTCTTCACGATGGCGGCGCGCGGGTCGTAGTTCTTGTAGACGCGGTGACCGAAGCCCATCAGCTTGACGCCGGCCTCCTTGTTCTTCACCCGCTTCATGAAGTCCTTGGTGTCGCCACCGTCGGCCCGGATGTCGTCGAGCATCTCGAGCACGGCCTGGTTGGCGCCGCCGTGCAGCGGGCCCCAGAGCGCGTTGATGCCGCCGGAGATCGACGTGAACAGGTTGGCCTGCGACGAGCCCACCAGGCGGACGGTCGAGGTGGAACAGTTCTGCTCGTGATCGGCATGCAGGATGAACAGCATGTCGAGGGCCTTGGCGACCTCGGGGTTGACCTCGTAGGGCTCCGCGGGGAAGCCGAAGGTCATCCGCAGGAAGTTCTCGACGAGGCTCAGCGAGTTGTCGGGATACAGGAACGGCTGTCCCGCCGACTTCTTGTACGCGTACGCCGCGATGGTCGGCAGCTTCGCGAGGAGGCGGATCGTCGACAGCTCGACCTGCTCGTCGTCCTTGGGATCGAGCGAGTCCTGGTAGTAGGCCGACAGCGCGTTGACCGCACTCGACAGCACCGGCATCGGGTGCGCGTTGCGGGGGAATCCGTCGAAGAAGCGCTTGAGATCCTCGTGCAGGAGGGTGTGGCGCTGGATCTTGGTGGTGAAGTCCTCGAGCTGCGACGGAGTCGGGAGCTCCCCGTAGATGAGCAGGTAGCTCACCTCGATGAAGGTCGACTTCTCGGCCAGCTGGTCGATCGGGATTCCGCGGTAGCGCAGGATGCCGGCGTCACCGTCGATGTAGGTGATGGCCGACTTGGTCGACGCGGTGTTCACGAAGCCACCGTCGAAGGTGGTCAGATTGGTCTCGGCCAGGAATTTGCCGAGCGCGACCGAGTCGGTGCCCTCGGTGGCCTTCAGGATCGGGAGCTCCAGCTGTCCACCGGGGTAGGTGAAGGTCGCTGAGGCCGTGTCGGACGCCTGGTCGGCTGGGACTGTTTCAGCAGACACACGAACCCCTTATTCAGATCAGAGATTTTTACAGTGACCGGGTAGGACACACAGGTACAACCTAGTCGCTTCTCAGCTCGCCCGCCCACGGAGGGTCGGCGCCGGGCCTCGAGACCGTCACCGCAGCCACGTGAGCTGCGAATTCAGCCGCTTCCCGCCACTGCTGGAGGGTCAGGGAACGCACTGCTCCGGGCGTGAGTCGACCACGCCGATCCAGGTGGTTGACGAGGCCCCCGAGCACGCTGTCCCCGGCGCCGATCGTGTCGACGACATCGACGGCCGGAGCCGGTGCGGTCACCTCACCGGCCGCGGTGCGAACGGTGATGCCCGCGGCTCCCGCCGTGGTGACCACCGCGGCGACGCCGTCGGCCAGCCAGTCTGTCGTCGAACTCCCCGCGGACCCCTTGTTGAGCCAGGCCGCGTCCTCGTCGGACAGTTTGACCACGTCCACCGACGACATCCAGCTCCGGAAGCGCCGTCGATAGGCCTCGGGGTCGGCGATGACCGCGGGCCGGATGTTCGGGTCCAACACCACGACTCGGCCCTCGGCCCGGCATCTGCGCATCAGGTTCTCGTACACCGTGGCACCGGGTTCCAGGACCAGCGAGAGGGTTCCGAAGGTCACCGCCGCGACCGTCGGCGGCAGTGCGCCGGGATCGCCGATCGCGCGATCCGCGGTGCCCTCCACATAGAAGGAGTAGTGCGCCGAACCGTCGTCGGCGATGGTCGCCAGGGCCAACGAGGTGGGCTCGTCACGACGCTGGACCAACGCGGTTCCCACGCCGGCGGCCCGGAGTGCGTCGAGGACCGCATCGCCATAGGTGTCGGTGGACACCGCGGACAGCAGTGAGACCGCACTCCCCAACCGTCCCAGCGTAATTGCGACGTTGAACGGGCCGCCACCCAGTGCCGGCTGGAGCGGCGCGAGACCGCCGGCGGTCGCGTCGTGCCGGCCACCGCCCTGCTGTACGACATCGACGAGCGCCTCACCGCAGACGACGATCTCTCTCACTGTCTCTCCTCACGTTCCGCGTCGGCCATCCCGCGCCCGTCCTCTCTGAGTCTGCCACCGGACGCAGGCCCCTCCGCCCGAGTTCAATCGGTGGGACACCGTGTCGCGCGGGGTAAGTTCGTTGGATGCACGAGCTGCCGGCGGGCCCCGACGCGGTGGTCCTCGACTTCTCGGCCGACGACTCACCGTCGGCCGCGGTACTCAGCGCGGTCGCGGCGCTCCGCGAAGCGATCCGGGGTGGTGAACTCCCCGAGGTCACCGACCTCGTGCCCAGCGCGCACACCGTCCTGGTCCAGGCCCGTCCCGGCCGCGGGCTGGATGAACTCGGTGTCCGCCGGGCGCTCCGGCGTCGGAAGAGCGCGGCCGATCCCGACACCCACAGCACCGACGAGATCGTCATCCCGGTCGCGTACGACGGCGCCGACCTCCCGGATGTCGCTGCGGCACTGGAGATGACGACCGACGAGGTGATCGGGCTGCACTGTCGCACCCGATGGCGCGTCCAGTTCATGGGCTTCGCACCGGGTTTCGGGTATCTCGTCGCCGACGACGAGGCAGCGCATCCGTTCGACGCCGTCGGCCGACGCCGGGAGGCCCGCACGAATGTTCCGGAGGGGTCGGTCGCGATTGCCGCCGGGTACAGCGCGGTGTACCCGAGGTCGAGTCCCGGCGGGTGGCAGTTGCTGGGCCGCACCCATGTTCGGCTGTGGGATGCCGGTGCCGATCCCCCCGCCCGGCTCGCTGCGGGCCGGGTGGTCCGCTTCGTCGACGCCGGACGCGACGACACATGACCTCGCTGACCGTTCTCGCGACGGGACCCCTCGCGACTGTTCAGGACCACGGCCGACCCGGCTACGCCGATCTCGGTGTCCCCGGTTCCGGCGGTGCTGATCGTGGGGCCCTCGCGCTGGCCAATCGCCTTGTGGGCAACGCGGAGTGGGCGGCAGTCGTCGAGACGACGATGGGCGGGTTCCGGGCACGCGTCGACGCCGACGTCCTGGTCGCGGTCACCGGGGCGGATACCGTGGTGCGCCACAACGGGGTCCCCGCGGGGCTCGCCGCGGCACTGGTGCTGCGCGCCGGTGACGAGCTGGCCCTCGACACCCCCGGTTGGGGGTTGCGCAACTACATCGCCGTGCGGGGTGGGATCGACGTCGAGCCCGTACTGGGTTCCCGGTCGACCGATACGCTGTCCGGGCTCGGACCGCCACCTCTCGGCACGGACGACCGTCTGCCCGTGGGCCATGCGGCGGGCGATTGGCCCACCGCGTTGTCCGCCCCCGCAGACCGCGACCACCCTCCTGTCGTCGCGCTGGAGTGCCACGAGGGTCCGCGGGCCGGGCATCTCGAGTCGCCGTCCGATCTGTTCGTCGGAACGTGGCTGGTCGGGTCCGACAGCAATCGGGTCGGGGTGCGGATCGACCGCGCGGAGGGGTCGGCGCAGCCGCTCCTCGCCCATCGCGCCGGCGCCGCCGAGCTCCGTTCGGAGGGGATCGCCCACGGGTCGGTCCAGGTCCCGCCCAGCGGCCGTCCGGTGATCTTCCTCGCCGATCACCCGGTCACCGGCGGCTACCCCGTGGTGGCGGTCCTCGCCGCGGGCGCGGTGGACCTGGCCGCGCAGCTGGTGCCCGGATCGGAGATCCGATTTCGTCGGTGCTGATCGGAGATCCGATTTCGTCAGTGCTGATCGCGCGGACACGATGTTTCGCCTTCGACCGCCGCGGGAACGCATACGAGCGTCCCGATAGGAGGTACGAGCGTGAGTGATCCGTCTGTGAACGACTTGTCGACCGTGCAACTCGTCGAACGTCTGCAACAGCAGACGACGACCCTGGTGAAGACCGAACTACAGCACGCCGTCGCGGAGATGAAGGGTAAGGGCACCCGCATCGGGGTGGGTGCGGGGATTTCCGGCGCGGGCACGCTGCTGGTGTTGTTCGGGCTCGGCACGCTGGTCGCGGCGGCCGTGCTCGGACTGGCGAACGCCGTGCCGGCGTGGCTGGCAGCGGTGATCGTCGGCGTCGTGCTGCTGGTCATCGGCGGGGCCGCCGCGGCGATCGGCGCCAAGCGCGCCAAATCCGCTGTGCCCCCGGCACCGGAGCGAACCGTCGAGAGTGTCCAGCGTGACGTGGCGACTGTGAAGGAGCACCTGTAGATGAGTGAGACACATCCCGACCAGAATCCGACCGACGATCCGCCGCCGATCGAACAACAGCGGGAGGAGCTGGCCGAGACGGTCGACGCTCTCGCGGCCAAGCTGGATGTCCCGGCACGGGTGAACGAGGCGGCGTCGAAAACCGCGCATACCGCGCAGGTGAAGGCCCAGGAGAACCAGACCGTGTTGATCGGTGCGGCCGTCGCCGCGGTGGTGGCGCTGGGCGCGTTCATCGTGATCCGCCGCCGTCGTCGCTGACCGGCCGTCGTCGCTGAGAGGCCGCCGTCGGGCGGTTGTAGTCGAGCCAAGAGCAAGGAGCTGTCATGAGTGCCGTATCGAAGGCGATGTACAAACCGATGTCCCTCGCGACCAGCGTGCTCGGCGGTATCGCCGCGGGCGCGGTGTTCGGGCAGATCTGGAAGCGGATCTCCGACGACGAGTCGGCGCCCGATCCCAAGGATCTCGAGCGCAGCAACACAGAGGTTCTCGTGGCCGCCGCGCTGCAAGGACTCGTGTTCGGTCTCGTTCGCGCCGCCGTCGACCGCGCCGGAGCGCGCGGGTACCGGGCGGTGACCCACGAGAATCCGGAGTGACTCTCGGTAGACCTCGGTTGACACCCGAGTGAGACGAACCTATCGTTTCGTCTCATGGCCGAGGTTCTGCACGCTTCCCAGGACACCTGTCCCGTCGACGCCGCGTCGGCCGAGGCCACCTGCCCGGCCGGCGCGGCGTCGTCGGCGACACACGGGTACGAACCCCTTGGCCCGGATTCGCTGACCTGGCAGATCTGGGGGACCTGGACGGGGATGTTCCAGGGCTTGTGGGCCGGGTCGATCCAGAACATGCATCCCAAGCTGGGTGCGGCGGTGTGGGACCATTCGGACTTCTTCGGCGAACGGTGGCAGCGCCTGATGCGCTCCCTGTACCCGATCAGCGGCGTCGTCTTCGATTCCGTCATCCCGGGTGCCCGGACGGGGGAAGAGGTGCGCGACTACCACCTCGCCGTCAAGGGCACCATGGAGGACGGGTCCCGCTATCACGCATTGGATCCCGACGTCTTCTACTGGGCCCACGCCACGTTCTGGTACGGCAACGTCCGACTGTGCGAACGCTTCGGACCCTTCCTCACCGAGGACCAGAAGCGGCAGCTCTTCGAGGAGTCCAAAGCCTGGTACGCCCAGTACGGCGTCTCCATGCGTCCCGTCCCGGAGACCTACGAGGACTTCCTGGAGTATTGGGACCACATGTGCCGCAACGTGCTTCGTGATCACGTATCGGTCCGCACGGTCCTCGACATCACCCAGCTGCCGCCCCCGCCGTTCCTGAGCTTCATCCCGACGTGGCTGTGGGACCGGTACCTAGTGCCGCAGAACCAGAAACTGTTCATGTGGCTGACCACCGGGTTCTACGACGAGCCGATCCGCGAGATCCTCGGGCTCGAGTGGACCGACAAGGACGAACGTCTATTCCGTCTGGTGGGTAAGGGCATCAACCTCGTGATGCACAAGCTCCTACCCAAGCGAGCGCTGCGCCACCCCCGACCGCGCGATGCGTGGGATCGCGTGCACGGCAAGGTCGCCGTGGATGCACCGATCGTGCACACGCCGACGCGCAATCTCCCGCCGCAGAGCGAGCGCGGCAACCCGATGCACTATTGCCCGGTGACCGCGGCACGGCGGGCGTCGTACCCGGGTGTGCTCACCGCGGACTGACATACGCCCGAACGACTACTGCTGCCCCTGGCTTCGGCGCATCGCCTGCCGGACACGTCCGGCCTCCCGAGGGGCGTGCGGGTTCGGACGGCCCGCTCGGGAGCCGGCGAGCTTCGCACCGATGTGTTCGCCCACGGTGATCGGCGAATAGCGGCTGCCCGCCCCCACGCACGACGGCAGGGTCGAGATCATCGCGTCGAGGTTGCCGTCGTGGAAATAGGCAGCCGAACGACGCCGCTCCACCGTTCCGTCGACGACGGGCGGCTTCACCCGGTGCAAGGTGGACATCCACCGCTCGTTGGTCCAGCGCGCCATCAGATCACCCAGGTTGATCAGCAACGCACCGTCGGCGGGACTCACGTCGTGCCAGTCACCGTGCTGGTCGAGAACTTGCAGACCCTTGACCTGGTCGGCCCACAACACGGTCACGATGCCGTAGTCGGTGTGCTCCCCCATGCCGGTGGGGTCGCCGTCCAGCTCGATCTCACCGGGCGGCAGCGCATAGTTGTTCATCCGGAGCACGTCGAGCGAATGGTCGGTGAATCCCTCGAAGAAGTCGGCGGGTAGGTCGAGGGCATCGGCGAAGATCCTGGTGAGCGTGTGGGCGACGCGTCGTGCCTCGTTGAAGTATGCCGACACCGCCGCCTGGAAATGCTCGACGGCCGGCCACGTGTTCGTCGCGTAGTGGTCGGCGGGTAGATCGAGTTCCGGGTACTGCGTCGCCTCCACGCCGACGTTGAAGGCCTCGAAGAAGTCGTTCATGCGTGCCGCGGACTCGACCCCCAGCGACAACGACAGGGATTCCGACTTCGGGGGCGCGTATCCCCGATTGATCTCCGGCGGCGTGCGGTAGGTCTTCTTCAGCTCCAGTGGCAGCGCGAAGAAGACGTCCATGGCGGCGGTGAACTCGTCGATGACGGCGGCGGGGATCTCGTGTCCGACGACCTGGATGAAGCCGACCGAACTCGCCGCGTCGTCGAACCTGGCCGCCACCACGGCCCGATCGGCCGGGTCACCGTTCCGCGTGTACGGCGAGATGTCGATGAGCGGTACGTCGAATCCGGTGGCGGCGGCGGTCATGGCGTCCATGGTGGCACCGATCGCGAGACCGCGCTGGTCGGCGGAACCCGTTCTCAGGTGCGCTGACCGGCGCGGTAGTGCACGAAGGCGGGGATCAGCAACGCCGCGATGATGGTCGCGACGACGACCGCGATACCGCCGAACGCGGTCGCGGCGGCGACCCCGATCGAGGCGGCCGCGGCGCCGTGGGCGACGTCGGCGATCCGGGGCCCGCCGGCGACCACGACGATGAACACGCCCTGGAGTCGGCCGCGGACCTCGTCGGTCGCGGCGGTGAGCAGGATCGACTGCCGGAACGCCGCCGACGCCATGTCGGCCGCACCGCCGATCATCAGCAACACCACCGCGACGAGGAGCATCGGCATGGCTGTGCCGTCGGCGAACGACACCGCGATCCCGGTTCCGGTGATCGCCAGACCCCAGATGATGATGCACACGATGACCGCCAGGCCCTGGCGCTGCACGCGGGCGACCCAGCCCGAGAAGATCCCACCGACGACGGCTCCCGCGGAGATCGCCGTGAACAGCAGGGCGAAGGCGATGCCGCCGCCCTCGGGGCCGCCGAAGTTCTCGTGGGCCATCTGCGGGAAGAGCGCCCGCGGCATGCCGAAGATCATGGCGATCAGGTCGACCAGGAACGACGCCAGGAGGATCTTGTGCCCGGCGAGATACCGCAGCCCTTCGAGGACCGAACGCAGGCCGGCCACCTTGGGCGCGGCATCGCTCTCCGGCCGCAGCGACGGCAGCATCGCGACGGCGATGAGCGTCGGCAGCAGGAAGATCGTGTCCACGAAATACAACAGCGAATAGCCGAGGACGGGGATCAGGGCGCCGCCGACGAGTGGCCCGGCGATGGCGCCGGCCTGCATGACCGTCATGTTCAGCGACAGCGCGGCGGGCAGGTCCTTGGCGTCGAGCAGCCGCGGTAGCACCGCCGTCCGCGTCGGCTGGTTCACGGCGAAGAACGCCTGCTGAACGGCGAAGAGCACCAACACGATCCACACGTTCTGCCCGCCCGCCGCGGCCTGCGCCCAGAACAGGGCGCTGCAGACGATGAGGCCGACGGTCGTGATGATCAGCAGGGTCCGGCGGTCGACGACGTCGGCCAGCGCCCCACCCCACAGCCCGAACACGACGAGCGGCACCAGGCCGAAGACACCGGTCAGTCCGACGTATGCAGAGCTACCGGTGACCTCGTAGATCTGGGCTGGCACCGCGACCATACTCAACTGCGCGCCGATGACGGTGACGATGTTCGCCAGCCACAGTCGCCGGAAGTACTGGTTGCGCAGCGGCGCGGTGTCGGCGAGGAGGCGGGGCATTTCGATGATGCTAGGACCGCCCGCCGACGTCCGGCCACGCAGGCACTCCACAAGGCCGCCTGTGGACAGTGCCGTCGCATGGTCGCTGCCCTCCGCTATGGTCATTCCGCCCGAGGCGCACCTCGCACCTTGGTCGGGGCTCGGAGAAGGGGATGCACATGGGTGTTCGACGCTGGATGACGGTGGTGACGGTCGCGGTGGCCGTCGTACTCGGCCTCGCGGTTCCGGGGACGGCACAGGCCGGTCCGCGGTATCCGACGGCCGGCGATCGCATCACGGTGCAGGTCGCGTCGGATCAGCAGAGCGCGTACGGCTTCTGGTGGGTCGACGGTCACAACCGGATGTCGCCTCGCGGGGGCCGCGTGGGCATGAGCCTGCGCGACTACGATCCGAAGACCCGGTTGTGGTCGACCACAACCACTTTCACCTCACACAAGCAGCGACAGCAGACAGCCGCGAACATCACGTCGTGGGGCGGTTATGCCCGCTGCACGATCTGGGTGAACGGCGTACGCGTCGCGCACCATGTGTACCGGGCACCGATCTTCGCCCAGGCGCAGTGCGGTATCGCCAGACTCGACCCGAACCGCCTCGACTACCGCTGACGGCCCGCAGAACGGGTGTCGACGCTCAGGGCTGCAGCCGTTCGGCCCGCCAGGAGTGATCGACGTGGGTCAGCCGAACCCGGTTGTGCAGGCGGTTCGCTCGCCCCTGCCAGAACTCGACCTCGACCGGGACGATGCGGTACCCACCCCAATCGGACGGGACCGGGACCTCGGCACCCTCGTCGAACCCGCCGTAGGCCTCGGCGAGTTCGGCGGCCTTCTGCTCGAGTTCGACGCGGCTGCCGATGGGCCGTGATTGCTCGGACGCGGCCGCCGAGAGCTGCGACCCGCGGGGTCGAAGCTCCCAGTACGCCTGGATCTCTAGGGCGCTGACGTGTTCGACCGGTCCGCGGAAGTGCACCTGCCGTTCCAGCGCGATCCAGGGAAACGTCACCGAGGCATACGGATTCGCGGCCAGGTGTCGGCCTTTGTCGGAGTCGTACCCGGTGAAGAAGACAACGCCGTTCGCGTCGACCCCCTTGCACAGGACGGTGCGGGTCGACGGCCTGCCCTCGGCGTCGGCGGTGCCGAGGACCATCGCGTTGGGCTCGGCGATCCGAGCGTCGACGGCTTCGCGGAGCCAGACGTGGAAGAGGTCGAGCCACGGCGGGTCGCCCCGCAGCCAGCTCGGGTCGAGGTTCTCGCGGATGCCGTCGGCACCGGCGGCGCGGTCGCCCTCGCCGATGTTCGGTGGGATGCCGCCGCCATATCCGACGCGCATGTTCGGCAGGTCGATGGGGTCGCGCGACTCGTCCAGCACTTTCCTGACGCTACTCCGACCGTGCTCGTTACTCCGGGGTACACGCGGGGCGTCGTGCTGATCTACAGTTCGTCGTGGATTGCATCCTCGTGGATGCACGACACGGACGTCGAGTGAGGTGGGTTGCCATGGCCAACACTGTTCCCGAGGATTTCGTCGCCGGACTCGAGGGCGTGGTGGCCTTCACGACCGACATCGCCGAACCGGACAAGAACGGCGGCAACCTCCGCTACCGCGGCGTCGACATCGAGGACCTGGTCGAGAACAAGGTGACCTTCGCCGACGTGTGGGCCCTCCTGGTCGACGGCAAGTTCGGCGACGGCCTGCCGCCGGCCGAACCGTTTCCGCTGCCGATCCACACCGGTGACGTGCGCGTCGACGTCCAGGCCGCGCTCGCCATGCTCGCCCCGATCTGGGGCTACCAGCCGCTGCTCGACATCGACGACGAAACCGCCCGCGACAACCTCGCCCGCGCGTCGGTGATGGCGTTGTCGTACGTGGCGCAGTCCGCGCGCGGCATCCACCAGCCCGCGGTCCCCCAGCACGTCATCGACGAATGCGACACCGTCACCGCACGTTTCATGACCCGCTGGAAGGGCGACCCCGATCCCCGGCACATCGCCGCGATCGACGCCTACTGGGTCAGCGCCGCCGAGCACGGCATGAACGCGTCGACGTTCACCGCACGGGTGATCGCCTCCACCGGAGCCGATGTCGCGGCCTCGCTGTCGGGTGCGATCGGCGCCATGTCCGGCCCCCTCCACGGCGGCGCCCCCGCACGCGTGCTGCCGATGATCGAAGAGGTCGAGAACACCGGCGACGCACGTGGACTCGTGAAGGGGATCCTCGACCGCAAGGAGAAGCTCATGGGCTTCGGGCACCGCGTCTACCGCGCCGAGGACCCGCGTGCCCGCGTGCTCCGCCGCACCGCCCAGGAATTGGGCGTCCCCCGCTTCGAGATCGCCGCCGCACTCGAGCAGGCCGCGCTCACCGAACTCCGGGAACGACGCCCCGACCGCGCCATCGAGACCAACGTCGAGTTCTGGGCGGCGGTCATCCTCGACTTCGCCGAGGTGCCGACGCACATGATGCCGGCGATGTTCACCTGCGGCCGGACCGCCGGCTGGTGTGCGCACATCCTCGAGCAGAAGCGCCTCGGCAAGCTGGTCCGCCCGGCCGCGATCTACACCGGCCCGAGCCCCCGTCGCCCCGAGGACGTCGAGGGCTGGGGTGACGTCGTGAAGCCGGGCCTGTAGGTCCGTTCCACCAGAATCGCTACTTCCCCCACAGATTCGCTATTCACAGATAGCGAATCTGTGGTCGAGGTAGCGACCCTGTGGAGGCCAATCGGCTGTGGACAACGTCTGAGTGAATTCCACAGGGACGCCGAGGCACCCGCAATCGGACCGGGGCGGCCTCACCATCGAGCGCATGCCCGACAATCACGTGATCCGACGGTCCGCTCTCGCAGCCCGTCTCGGCGAGGACGAGATCCGGTTGCGTCAGGAGACTGGCGCGCTGCGGAGCGTATGGCGAGGTGCGGTGCACCTCGGACCCGCGCCCGACGACGAGCTCGAACGCTATCGCCTGAAGATCCGCGGCGCCGTGGCCGTCGGCGGGAACGGACGCGTGGTCAGCCACGAGTCCGCCGCCGCGCTCCACGGCATCCCCCTCCTCCGACCGGACATGACCACAGTCCACTTCACCTCGTCCAAGACCGGTCGTACCGGGGACAAGATCCACATACACCGCGACAACCTGCCGGACGAGCAGGTGATGTCCGTCGACAACGTCCGGGTGACGACGCCGGCCCGCACGGTCGCCGACGTGGCCCGCCTGGGGACGTTCGAACAGGCAGTCTGCTGCCTCGACAGTGGTCTCCGCTCCGGCATCACACACGCCGAGATCCAGGCCGTCGTGGCGTCGAGCATCAAGATGAAGGGCATCCGACAACTGCGTCAGGCGCTCTCGATGGCCGACGCACGATCCGAAAGCGTAGGCGAATCCTTCAGCCGCGCAACGATGATCGCCGTCGGACTCCCGCTCCCCGACCTCCAGGTGACCATCCTCGACGGCGACGGCAGGTTCGTTGCCCGCGGCGACTTCGGCTGGGACGACAAGGTCATCGGCGAGTTCGACGGCAAGGTCAAGTACTCGGGACAGTTCGGCACGCCCGCGTCGGAAACGGTGGTCGACGAGAAACGACGTGAGGACGCCATCCGGCGAACGGGGCGGCTCGTCGTGCGGTGGACGTGGCAGGACCTCCTGGACCCGCATCACTTCCGTGGCCTCATCACAGGTGCCCTCCGCGATGCGGGACTCGTCTGACGTGCCCGCCCCAGAAGCCCTACTCGACCCAGAGGTGCGCTACTTCCAGGTAGCGCACCTTTCGATGAAACAGCGATTCTGCATGGGGCCACCGGCGCAGAGATCGCCGCTGCACCACCCGGCTGCCGACACCTAACCCGAGGCGCCCCCACAGGTGGCGAGGGCCACTCCCTAGAATTGCCGTCATGAGCGAAGCCGCCACCGCATCCATCACCCTGCCCGCCGACCTGCTGCCGTCGGACGGCCGCTTCGGTTGCGGGCCGTCGAAGGTTCGCCCCGAGCAGTTGCAGTCCCTCGTCGACACCGGCGCGTCGGTGTTCGGCACCAGCCACCGTCAGGCACCGGTGAAGAACGTCGTCGGCTCGATCCGCGAGGGGCTGTCGAACCTGTTCTCGCTGCCCGAGGGCTACGAGGTCGTGATCTCCAACGGCGGCACCACGGCATTCTGGGACGCCGCGGCGTTCGGCCTGATCAAGCAGCGTTCGCTGCACCTCACCTATGGCGAGTTCTCGTCGAAGTTCGCGACGGTCTCGAAGAAGGCCCCCTTCCTCGACTCGCCCGCGGTCATCTCGACCGACCCCGGCACCGCGCCCGACCCGGCCGCGCTGACCGTCGACGACTTCGGCGGCGTCGACCTCATCGGCTGGGCACACAACGAGACCTCGACGGGCGTCGCGGTGCCCGTCGTCCGTCCCGCCGGTTCGGATGACGCGCTCATCGCCATCGACGCCACCTCGGGCGCGGGCGGTCTGCCCGTCAACGTCGCCGACGCCGACGTCTACTACTTCGCGCCGCAGAAGTGCTTCGCCGCCGACGGCGGGCTCTGGGTCGCGCTGATGAGCCCGCGCGCGCTCGCACGCATCGCCGAGATCGCCGAGACCGATCGCTGGTGCCCGGAGTTCTTGTCGCTGCCGACCGCCGTCGACAACAGCAGCAAGAACCAGACCTACAACACCCCGGCCGTCGGATCGCTGCTGCTGTTCGCCAACCAGATCGAGTGGATGAACAACAACGGCGGCCTCGACTGGTGCGTCTCGCGCACCGCCGATTCCAGCTCGCGTCTCTACCAGTGGGCCGAGGCGAGCGAGTTCGCGACGCCGTTCGTCACCGAGGCGACCAACCGCAGCCAGGTCGTCGGCACCATCGATTTCCACGACGATGTCGACGCCGCGGCCGTCGCGAAGATCCTTCGCGCGCACGGGGTCGTCGACACCGAGCCGTACCGCAAGCTCGGCCGGAACCAGCTGCGCATCGGCATGTTCCCGGCCATCGAGCCGGAGGACGTCAGCAAGCTCACCCAGTGCATCGACTACATCGTCGAGCGCCTCTGATCCCCTGCTCGACACCTCGTCGCCGGCGCGCCGCACAGATCGTTGCGGCGCGCCGGTGGTGCTTCACCGAACCGGTAGCCTGGTTCCCACAGACCACATATGACGCATCGATCGCTGGCGTCGCTTGCGCCCCACGCGTGCTGAACTGCGGTTTTGCCGCGTGTCCCACAGTGAACCGGCAGATCGGTGAGTTAATGTGACCCCAATGCGTGCACCGACCGGAGGAGGAGCAGATGCGTGAGCTCCGCGTCGTCGGGGTGGAAACCGACGGCTCCCATGTCATCTGCCAGGACCCGCAATCGGGCGAGAAATTCCGCATCGCCTCCGACGAACGCCTCCGCGCCGCCGCCCGCGGCGACATCTCACGACTGGGACAGATCGAGATCGAGATGGAGAGTGCATTGCGGCCACGCGAAATCCAGGCACGAATCCGAGCGGGTGCAACCGTCGCCGAGGTGGCGGCCGCAGCCGGGGTGGGTGTGGACAAGATCGAACGTTTCGCCCACCCGGTCCTCCTCGAACGCAGCCGCGCCACCGAACTCGCCGGCGCCGCGCATCCCATCCGCCATGACGGCCCGGCAGTGGCGACCCTGGTCGAGTCGGTCGCCGAGGGACTCCTCGCCTACGGCCAGAATCCCAACGACGCCGACTGGGACGCATGGAAGGGCGACGACGGGTACTGGGTGGTCCAGGTCGCGTGGAGCGTCGGACGCACCGACAACCTGGCGCACTGGCGCTACCAGCCGGGATCGCACGGTGGCAGCGTCGACCCGCTCGACGACCTGGCCGACGAGCTCACCCATCCCGAGACCATCGCGCCCCGTCGTCGGCTGACCCCGGTCGCCACCCCCGAAGTCGCCGTCGAGACGACCCCGGACGGTCGCGAAGAGGTCACCATCGACGCGGCCTCGATCATCGGTGCGCAGCGCGCCCGGCACGACCGCCGCACCGCGGCCGAGGACGACGGCGCCGTGCCGTTCGACTTCGGATTCGACGACGAGCCGTCCGCCGACACCGCCGAAGCCTCGGACACGGACGACGCGGCGGCCACTTCCAACGCCGACGACGCCGAGGCCGACGACTCGGTTCCCGCACCGTCGTCCGGCCCCGAACGTCCGCGCCGCAAGAAGACACGTAAACCGGCGGTCCCGGCGTGGGAGGATGTCCTGCTCGGCGTGCGCAGCAACGGGAACAGCTGAGTGTCCTCCGCGCGCGCGGCCACGGTCTGGTTCATCGACACCGACGACCCGGCCGCGATTCTCCGCTCGCGTCCGGCCAACGACTCCCAACACGCCCAGCAGGTTGCGACGACCGTCTTCGGTGACAGCGTCCTGGTCCCGCTCGTCGACACCGACCTCGCGTCCGCTGCCGCGGTCCGCGACACCCACGTCTACGCCGGGTTCTACGGTTCGCTCGCCGTCGTGTCGTGTTCGCTGTTCGAGACGACCACGCCGTCGACGCTGACCCGCGCGCTCGCACGGATCCGCCCCAGCGCGACCACGACCCTCCTCTACACCGAGCCCGACTCCTCACTCGGAGTGTTCGCCCGGTGGGAGTCGGGGACGCTCCGACGCTCCTTCGCCGCCGACCCGGTCACCATCCACGAGGACCACGGCCTGCCGTTCACGTTCGAGAAGCCGTTCTGGGGTGGCGAACACCCGCTCAGCCACGCCGAGGGCGTGCCCACCGCACCCATGTCGCTCCCCTTCCATCCCGCGCACCTCGCCGAGGAATCGAACCGTGCGTGGCTCGGGTTCCGCTACACCCACCCGCTCGCGGAGTCCGATCTCGACCCGGCCCAGATCACCGTCACCTGCTTCGCGTTGCATCCGGCCGAATACGAACCGACCGCGGCCGACTACGAGAACTACCGCGCCGCAACGGCTTCGCGCGCCCGGGAGCGGACGGGATCGCCAGGTCAGGACGCTCGCAAGCGCGGGCGCATCCGCGAGTACTTCGGGTTCTAGGGTGCGGGACGTCCCAGCGCGAGCAACGCGATCGACGACGCGACCCCGGCGAGGAAGCCGAGAAGCAGTCCCCACACGACCCACCGCCACACGGGCCGCGCCCGGAACTCCCAGAGGGTCCATCCGAGTCCGCCCGCGACGACCAATACGGCGGCGATCCCGAGGAACCGCAGGATCTCGCCGATGAGCAGGTAGACGCCGACCAAGACGAATGCGGCGAACAGCGCGCACGAGGCACCGACGATCAGCCCCAGGGCCCACGGCGTCGGTTCGACACCCTCCCGCTCGACGGTCACGATCCCATGGTGCCCGACCGGGCGCGCTCGTAGAACGCAACGGCCGCAGCGGTCGCCACGTTCAGCGAGTCGGTGCCCCGGCTCATCGGGATGCGCGCCTTCACGTCGGTGGCCGCCATCGCCGACGCGGTGAGACCGGGGCCCTCCGCACCGACCAGGAAGCCGACCTTCTCGGCGGTGACGGCTTCGGCCAGGGTCACGGCGGCGGGATCGGGCGTCAACGAGACCAGCTGGAAGTCGCGTTCCCGCACCACGTCCAGGCCGCGCGGCCAGTCGTCGAATCTCGCGAACGGCACGAGCAGTGCATGGCCCATCGACACCCGCACGCATCGGCGGTACAGCGGGTCGGCGCAACCCTGACCGAAAAGCACTGCGTCGACACCCAATCCGGCGGCGTTGCGGAAGATCGACCCGATGTTCTCGTGGTCGTTCACACCTTCGAGGATCGCAACGGTCCGCGCGCTCTCGAGGACCTCCGGCACCGTGAGCACGGGCGGTCGGCGCGACACGGCGAGCACGCCGCGGTTGAGGTGGAAGCCGACGATCTCGGCCATGACCTCGGCGGTGGCGCGGAAGAACGGGACACCGGCCAGCCCGGGATCACGGAGATCGGCGTCGAGCTCGTCGAGGCGTTTCGCGACACCGAGGAAGGCGTGGGTCGCGAACCGTGACGCGATCATCCGCTGGGCGACGAGAACACCTTCGGCGATGACCAGACCGCGGCCCGGGCGCCCGCCGGGCAGAACCGGGAGATCGGGCCGGCGGTCGACGGAGTTGAGGTCGCGGAAGTCGTCGACGCGCGGGTCCTCCGGGTCGTCGATGTCGATCACGTTCACTGCGAGCCCGGGCACCGCAACAGTCTGCCACCCGGACGAAACCGGCAGCGCACGGGTGTGAAACTGTGGAGGGCGTGACCAGCGATTCGACTCCGATGTCACGTCTGTCCCTCGCCCGCGCCACCGACGCGGACTGGGCCGACATCATCACCACCGATGCCCGCGCGTTCGCCATGCGCAACCCGCTGCCCGACGACGAGGTCGCCGATCTGCGCGGCAAGGTCGCCGACGACGACGTCGTACTGGTGCGCGACACCGGGTTGGACAGGCGGCCCCTCGTCGGGGTGGCGATGTTCTACCGGATGTCGATGTCACTGCCCGGCGGTGGCGTGTCCGACGCGGCCGGACTGTCGTGGGTCTCGGTGGCGTCGACCCACCGGCGGCGTGGCATCCTCCGCCGCATGCTCACCGAACTCGTCGAGCAGTGGGAATCGGAGAAGTACACCTTCGGAATCCTCACCGCGAGTGAGGGCACCATCTACGAACGCTTCGGCTTCGGACCGGCATGCTTCGCGAACTCGGTGTCGCTGAGCCCGGGCGCCCAGATGCGCGCGGCCCAGCCCGACGATGCCACCGTCCGGTATGCCGACGCCGACGCGGTGGCCGCCGCGATCCCCGACCTCCACGCACGGTGGACGCTGACCACCCCGGGCGCGCTCACCCGCACCCCCGCCTGGTGGAATCCCATCCTGGCCGACCGGGCGTCGGAGCGGCCGCTGTCGGCGAGCGGTCTGCACTACCTGCTGCACGCCGACGGCTACGCGAGCTACCGCATCTACAAGGACGAGACCGGCGCGGTGCGCGGCGAGGTCAACGAGGTCTTCGCGGTCACCGACGACGCACACACCGATCTGTGGCGCGTCCTGATCAGCCTCGACCTCATCCCCTCGCTCACCGCGACCATCCCGGTCGACGACCCGCTGTCACAGAAACTCGTGAATCCGCGGTCGGTGTCGGTCACCGGGACCGCCGACACGATGTGGCTGCGCATCCTCGACGTCCCGGCCGCCCTCGGCGCCCGACACTATGCCGCCGACCTGGACGCCGTGATCGAGGTGACCGACGAATTCCGCGGGCACGGAGGCGTTTTCGACATCTCGGTACGCGAGGGCGGGGCGATCGTCGCGCCGGCGAAGTCGGGAGCGACGCCCACCGTCTCGCTCGACATCTCGGTGTTGTCGAGCATCTATCTCGGCGGGATCCGGCCCTCGGCCTTCGCGGCGGCGGGACGCCTGCGCGTCGACTCCCCGGCGACGCTGCGCGCGCTGGACCACGCGTTCATGACCGACCGCGCCCCGTTCTCGGGCACGTTCTTCTGAGTCAGATCGCGCGTGAGCGCGGGACGTCGGTGTCGGCCTGCCCGAGGATCTTGTTGGCGATGCGCACGGCCTCGCGCAGGATGTCCCGCTCCTCGGCGGACAGTTCCGCGAGGCGGTCGCTCAACCATGCCTTGCGGGCGGCGAGTTCGTCGGTCACGACGTCGACGCCTTCCGGGGACAACGTCACGATGGCCTGACGGCCGTCGGTGGGATGGGGTTCGCGCTTGATCATCCCGAGATCCGACAGCGAGGCGATGACCCTGGTCATCGACGGCGGGCGAACCCGCTCGGCGGCCGCGAGCGCACCTGGTGTCATCGGGCCCTCGTGGTGCAGCGTGTTGAGGGCGGACAGCTGAGTGAGCGAGACCAGCTTGTTCTCCCGCCGACCTCGGAGTCGGCGCGCCAGGCGCACCACGGCGAGGGACAGGTCGCCGGACAGACTTCCGTCACCATAAGGTGCATGCATTGCCAAATCGTAGGCCAGGAAATCGGCCTCGCTGCCCGTCCGCGACGAAATTGAACCGGGTGGACGACACCGAAACGGGCAAACCCGGACAGACGACCAAGTCCGTCAGCCGATGAGGTCGGAGATCGGTCCGCGCGCGAAGTAGGCGACGAAGATCGCGGCGACGAACCAGAGCAACGGATGCACAGTGCGGGCCTTGCCCGCCGCGGTCGCCATCACGACCCAGCTGATGAAGCCGATGCCGATACCGTTGGCGATCGAGTACGTGAACGGCATCGAGACGACCGTCAGGAAGGCCGGCAGCGCGTAGTCGAGCCGTTTGAAATCGATGGACGTGAGCTGGCCGATCATCATGGCGCCGACGACCACCAGCGCGGGGGCGACCGCCTCGAGCGGGATCACCTCGTAGAGCGGTGTCAGGAACATCGCCACCAGGAACAGGATTCCGGTCACCACGTTGGCGAGGCCGGTGCGCGCACCTTCGGCGATACCGGACGCAGACTCGACGAACACTGTGTTCGACGACGCCGAGGCGGCACCGCCGGCGATGGCGCCGGTCCCCTCGACGACGAGCGCTCGGCCGATACCGGGCAGGTTGCCCTTCTCGTCGGCGAGTCCGGCCTCCTTGCCGAGGCCGGTCATCGTGCCCATGGCGTCGAAGAAGTTGGAGAGCACCAGCGCGAAGACCAGCACCGATGCCGCGAGCACACCGATCCGGGTGAACGCGCCGAACAGGTCGACGTCACCGACCAGGCTGAGATCGGGCAGACCGCCGAGGGCGCTGGGGATGTCGGGCACGCTGAGACCCCAGCCGGAGGGGTTGTCGACGCTGGACCCGTAATCGAAGATCCGCTCCAGCACGATCGACAGCAGCGTCGTGATGGCGATACCGATCAACAGGCCACCGGGGACCCGACGCACCACCAGGACGCCCATCAGCAGCACCCCGACCGCGAAGATCAGTGTGGGGATCGTGGAGATCGAGTTGTCGCTGCCCAGCTGCACCGGGACGGTGGTGCCGGCGGCATCGGGGATGCGCTTGACGAATCCCGCGTCGACGAAACCGATGAAGGCGATGAACAGACCGATCCCCGCCGCGATCGCGGCTTTCAGTTCGGGGGGCACCGCGTTGAACACCGCGGTGCGGAATCCGGTGACGGCCAGCAGGACGATGATGATGCCGTCGACGACCACCAGACCCATTGCCTCGGGCCAGGTCACCTGCGGCGCGATGGACACCGCCAGCAGGCTGTTGATGCCGAGACCCGCCGCGATCGCGAACGGATAGTTGGCGACCAGGCCGAACAGGATCGACATCACGCCCGCGACGAGCGCGGTGACCGCGGCGACCTGCGCCAGCGGCAGGACGTCGCCCAGGACGTCGGTGTTCTTGTCCCCGCCCGGGATACCGCCGATGATGATCGGGTTGAGCACCACGATGTAGGCCATCGTGAAGAACGTGACCAGGCCACCGCGGAACTCGCGGTTGATCGTCGAACCGCGTTCGGAGATCTTGAAGAACCGGTCGAGCGGGCCGCGCGGGACCGCAGAATCCGGCCCCGGGGTGGTCGCGGGAAAGTCGGGCTCGGTGGGGAGGTTCCCCTTCGACATGTCCGCACCCGGGGTGTCGGAGGACCTCAGATCGCGAGACTCACTCGGCTCATCGTGTGGCACGTTCCGAAAGCTACCCTGTTGTCCATGTCCACGACACTCGAGATCCCCGAACTCCCCCGCGCGTTGCGCGCCCCGGAGCCGGTGATCGTGGTCGGGATGATCGGGTGGGTGGTGGCGACCGTGATCGTCGCGGTCACCGATCTCGGTGGCGACCGCGCGCTGCCGGTGTGCCTGGTGGGCCTGGCCGTCGGTCTGCTCGGGACGACGATCGTCCTCGTCCAGCGCGCCGGTGTCCGACGCGGTGATCGAGGTGCGCAGGAAGGTCTCGACTAGCTTCTGTCCGGTTCAGCCCCGTCCGGTTCTGCGGCCGCGGCGAATTCGTCGACACCGGGTTCGTGTTCGAGGACGCGACCGGGCCCGAAAAGCAGGGCGACGAAGTAGATGCCGCCCGCCGCGATCAGCCCGAGCACGATCAGGGTCGGCACCCGCGCGTCGTCGGGCGTGACGAGCACGAACAGGGCGACCCCCACCCAGATCAGCGCGGCGACCGCGACCGGCATCTCGAGGCGTCCGAGACTGAACCCACCGGACTTGCGCTCCAGGCGCTTTCGGACGACCAGGTACAGCACGACGGTCCCGCCGTAGATGAGCGCGGGCAGGATCGTCGACGCGATGATCAGCTCGATCAGCGCAGCCCCGGGCAGGGCCAGCATCAGCACCACTCCGACGCCGAGGATGAGCAGCGTCGCCGGTACCGGGGTCTGGGTCCGGGGGTTGACCCTGGCCATCAGCCGGTGCGCCGGGAAGCGCCGGTCGCGGGCCATCGCGAAGACCTGCCGGGCGCAGGCCGCCATCACCACCATGCCGGCGCCGAACATCGCGAAGACGATGCAGGCGAGCAGGATTCGCTCGGCGACCGGCCCGAGTTGTTCCCGGATGATCGCGGCGACCGGCGACCCGTCGGCCGTGACCGCCTGGACGTCCTCGATCGCCGTGGTCAGGACGATGAGGAAGACCAGTCCCAGGACCGCGGCGGCCACCACCGATCCGACGATCGCCCGGGGCACGCTGCGGAACGGATCCTTCGCCTCCTCGGCGAGGTTGGCCGCGGAATCGAACCCGACCAGGGTGGTGAGTCCCATGACCATCGCGGCCATCACCCCGCCACCGATCGCCCAATAGTCCGGCGCACCGGCGGCCACTCCCTCGGACACCAGGTTGCCCGGGTGACCGCTTCCGCTGAACACCATCACCGCCGCGAGCACCAGGATCAGGATCGCCACGATCGCCAACTCGACCGCGACCGCGCCGGAGGTGAACAGGCCGAGCAAGCGGGTCGACGCGATCACCAGCACGGCCTGGATGACGAGCACGACGAGCGTGATGACGCGGGCGACGTCCTCGTCCTCGGCCATCCCGGCGAGCGGCATCAGCGCCTGACTGGCCAGCGCGTTGTCCATGGCGACCACGCCGATCGCCAGGTACCAGAAGCTCAGCCAGCCGAAGAACCAGCCGATCTTCGGGTTCGCCAGCCTCGACGCCCACTGATACGACGACCCGCTCAGTGCGATCCGGGCGGCGAATTGGGCGACGACCAGCGCGATCAGGGTCTGGCCGACTGCGGCGACGATCCACAACCAGATCCCGACCGGACCCGCCGTGGTGAGCACGCTGCCGTAGGTGGCGAAGATTCCGACCGCGACGGAGATGAACGCGAAGGAGATCGCGAACACCGCGAACCCGCCGAGCGTCCGGCGCAGCTCCGGACGGTAGCCGCTGATGCGGATCTCGTCGGGTGATCCGCTGCCGGCACCCGCCGGGGTGACCACGTCCTCCGCCATGGCGGTCCCTTTCGTCGGGTGGTTACACGAGCAGGTCGTCCAGCCGTTGCGCGATGATCCCGACCGCGTATCCGAGACGTTCGAACGCCTTGTTGGTGGTCTGGCCGTGGTAGTAGCGGTAGTAGATCTGTTGGGCGATCACCCCCGCCCGGAACAGTCCGAACACCTCATACCAGCGCCAGCGTTCCGGTGTCATGTCGAATCCCATGCGCTCGCAATAGTTCTCGACGAACTCAGCACGACTGAGCATGCCGGACAGGTGCGTCGGGACACGTCGCATGAGCTGCATGGCATCCGGGTCGTCGGCCTGGATCCAGTAGGCCATCGAACCCGCGACATCCATCAGGGGATCGCCGAGGGTCGCCATCTCCCAGTCCAGGATGCCGATCACCCGGGTGGGATCGTCTTTGTCGAGGACGACGTTGTCGAGCTTGAAGTCGTTGTGGATGACGCAGTTGGCGACGTCGTCGGGCTGGTTGTCGGCCAGCCACGTCATCGTCGACTCGAAGTCGGGCACGTCATCGGTGTGCGCGTTGCGGAATCGCGCCGACCAGCCCTCGACCTGCCGTCGCACATAACCCGGCCCCTTGCCGAGATCAGCGAGTCCGGTCGTGCTCGGATCGACCGAGTGGACCTCGACCAGGGTGTCGATGAAGTTCAGACAGAGCCGGCGTGCCTGCTCGGCGTCGAGCGGGACGTCGGCGGGCCACTCGGTCCGCGGGATGACACCGTCGATGCGGCCCATCACGTAGAAGTCCGCGCCCAGGACCGACTCGTCGTCGCAGAAGGCGATCATCGGCGCGATGTAGCGGATGGCGGTCGCGAGTTCGGACTGGATCCGGTACTCGCGTGCCATGTCGTGCGCGCCCCGCGCCTTGGTACCCCGGGGCGCCCGGCGCAGGATCAGGTCCTTGGACGGATAGCGCAGCAGGTACGTGAGATTCGAAGCGCCACCGCCGAATTGACGGACCTCCGGCACGGCGTCGAGACCGGTCGGGTCCGCGGCGTTGGCCTCCAGCCACTTGGCCATCGCCTCGACGTCGAATGCATCCTCGGTGCGGACCTCGCCCGCACCGGCCACCTCGTTTATCATCCTCGTCCCCCGATCAGCGGTACTTGCCGAACTCGATGCGCGCAACCACGTTGCGGTGCACCTCGTCCGGGCCGTCGGCGAGTCGGAGCGACCGCGCGCCCACCCAGGCCTGCGCGAGCGGGAAGTCGTCGGTGAGACCGGCGCCGCCGTGCAACTGGATGGCGAGGTCGATGACGTCGAGTGCCATGTTGGGTACCTCGACCTTGATCTCGCTGACCGCCGACAGGGCTTCGCGGGACATGCCCTGGTCGAGCAACCAGGCCGCGTGGTGGACGAGGAGCCGCGACCGGTTGATCGCGATGCGGGCGTCGGCGATGCGCTCGCTGTTGCCGCCGAGCCGGGCGAGTTGCTTGCCGAACGCCTCCCGCGAGAGTGCGCGACGCACACCGAGTTCCAGCGCGCGCTCGGCGAGTCCGATCGCCCGCATGCAGTGGTGCACGCGACCCGGACCGAGCCGGCCCTGGGCGATCTCGAAGGCG
Organism: Gordonia hongkongensis; assembly: GCF_023078355.1. Taxonomy (NCBI): domain Bacteria; kingdom Bacillati; phylum Actinomycetota; class Actinomycetes; order Mycobacteriales; family Gordoniaceae; genus Gordonia; species Gordonia hongkongensis. The sequence goes on along the minus strand of NZ_CP095552.1, from coordinate 1,373,515 downwards.
CGGCCGGGTCCGAGCAGGATGTTCGACGCCGGGACGCGCACGTTGTCGAAGCTGACCTCGCCGTGGCCGAACGGCTCGTCGAAGTAGCCCATGGTGGTGAGCATCCGGTCGATCGTGACCCCGGGGGCGTCGATCGGGATGAGCACCATCGTGTGCCGCGACTTCCGGTCGGCCTCGGCGTCGGTGACGCCCATGAAGATGAGGACCTTGCAGTCCGGATGGCCGACACCGGTGGAGAACCACTTGGTCCCGTTGATGACGACGTCATCGCCGTCGAGCACGGCGGTCGCGGCCATGTTGGTGGCGTCCGACGACGCGACGGCCGGCTCGGTCATGCAGAAGGCGCTGCGGATCTCCGCGGTCAGAAGGGGTTCGAGCCACTGTTTGCGCTGCTCGTCGGTGCCGTAGCGCAGCAACACCTCCATGTTGCCGGTGTCGGGGGCGTTGCAGTTGAAGATCACCGGCGCGAGCCCGGACGATCCCATCGCCTCCGCGATCGGCGCGTACTCGGAGTTGGTCAACCCGGCGCCGCCGTCGGTGCCGAAGTCGGCGGCGTAGCGGCCGGCGTGCTCGGCGGGCAGGAAAAGGTTCCACAGCCCCTCCGAGCGGGCCTTCTTCTGCAGTTCGGCGATGATCGGCGACGGCGTCCACGGGTTGCCGTTCTCGTCGCGGCGGGTCTTGATGTCCCGATGGATCTCGGGTTCGACCGGCTCGATCTCGGTGGTCACGAAGGTGCGCACGCGTTCGGTGAGTTCGGCCGACCGCGCTGACGGAGAGAAATCCATACCCGACCGTATCGCGATGAACCGATTACTCGTCATCGTTCCGAGCAAACCGGCGCGGCGTCGGGCACCGTCACTTCCAGTAGAGGGTCGTCCGCTCCGGTCCGGCCGTGGTGCTCACCAGTTTCGCGAAGCAGTTGTCCGGGCCGAATCCCTGGGCGCGACACCAGTTGTTGGCCTCGACCGGGCCCGGGAAGGTCGCCGCGGCCACCGTCACCCACCAGCCGCGGTACGAGAACACCGGCCACTCGTCACTCCACAGGAGCCGAACGTCGTTGAACCGCAACCGGAGTGCCAGGAACTCGTCGAGGATGGCCTGGTCGGTCCAGGTCCGCCCCTCGGCGACGAGACCCGGCCGTTTGGAGCTCAGCTGCGCCACCCACCGGTTGTTCAGGTTCGCCACGATGAAGGCCCGATCCGCGTCGGCCTGCAGACGGAGGGCGCTGACGCTGCTCGCCGTCACGTCGGCTCCGGCCGGGAACGACACCCCGGTGGCGGTCGACGACGCGGCCGTTCCCGACTGCGGAGTCGCGAGCTTCGGCGCGGCCCCGGAGGTCGGGCCCTTGTCGCAGTCGACGAGGTAGCGGCCGTCGCCGGCCGCACTCCCCTGGGCACCGAGCGTGTCCGGCAGCCGGAAGAAGCTCCCGGGCGGATAGGTGAGTTCCATCGTCAGCGCCTCGCCCGCCCCGTCGAGCGAGGGCACCGCGACCGGTGCCCGCTGGAAGTCGAAGTTGCCCGACGCGACGATGCCGCTGCCGTCGGAGATGGTGATGCGTGTCTGCGGCCCGTACAGGACGTCGCCGCCCGGACACTTCGCGGTGACCTTCATCGTCACGCCCAGCCCACCCGCCGACGTGCGGAACGACTGCGGCGTGAACACCGGGGGCGCCCCGCACGGCGTGACGTACTCGGGTTCGCCGCCGTCGGCGGTGCCGGCCTCGCGAGTCGTGCCCGGAACGATGGCCTCCGGACCGGTGGGCGCGAAGCCGGTGATCGTGGTCGCGGTCATCGTGACCAGGCGGTCGCCGACGGCGAACGTCAATGCCGGACGCGGTTCGGTGACACCCGCGGCGGGGGTGTTGCCGATCGTGGACGGGGGCACCGACCACACCGGCGCACCGCCCACCAGATCCAGGGCGGTCACGCCGCCGTCGGCCATGGGCGCGATGAGGCGTTCGCCGTCGGTGACGGCGTGGCCGGTCGACCCGTAGACCGGCCCGGTCGGAGTCGTCCACAACGTCTGGCCGGAGATGGCATCGACTGCAGTGACAGCGTCGTGCGTCGTCCACACGACTTCACGGTCATCGGCCAGCACGACGGTCGGCGAGGTGTGGGCCGGGAGATCAGTCGTCGTCCAGATCCGCGCCCCGTCCGCGACGTCGGTGTATGCACCGTCGATGAGCACACGCCCGCTCTGGGTCGGAGTCATGACAGCAGCGGACTCCACGCTCATACCCGCCAAGTCGCTGGTGGTGCCGTCCGGCCGGACCACGACGACCGGACCATTCGTCGGGGCGCCGCTTGTCATGCTGCCCGTCACCACGAGGACCGATCCGTCCGGGCGCGGCACCATCCCGGTACGGCCCGGACTCGTGAAGATCTCCCGGCCGTCGTCGGCCGAGATGACGGCGACCACGCCGTCGGCGCTCGCGACGAGCTCGTCGGTGGCGATGAACTGCGAGGCGTCCCCGCTCGGAAGCGCTTCGGGCAGGTCGATCGTGCGGTGCCACTCCACGCCTCCTGGTGTGACCTTGTGGAACACGACCTGGCGTTCGTTGCCACCACTGAAATCGCGGACGAACGCCGCCTTCCCGTTGAACGCGATCCCGAACGCCTGCGGCGGAGCGGGAGCACGGCCGATCTCGCGACCTGTCCGGACGTCGATGAAATACGCGGCGCCCCGACCCAGGCAGGCGATGGTGCTGTCCACGATGGAGTCCGAGCACCCGGACACGGGTTCGTCGAACGACCACGCCCGGCCGGACTCGGCGTCTATCCCGATGGGCCGCAGTGCCGGGCCGTTCGTGGAGTCACCTACCTGCACGAGCGTCACCAATGTGTGGTCGTCGTAGACCGCACCCTGAGTCCTGTACGTCGCCTCGAGCGGCAGACCGGAGACGTACCCCGTACCACCCAACGAACTCGCGTCGACGCTCCAGGCTGGACTCGGCGCGGTCGGGAACGAACCGGTGAGCTGACCGGCGACGAGGTCCGGCGTGTCGTCGGAATTGCCACTCGACGAGGACGCCTTCCACCACACGACGCCCCCGAGGACCAGCGCGAGGACACAGACCAACGCGACGCCCGTGATCAGGTACGCGCGCCGATTGGACCTGCGCGGGTACCCGGGCTGGGGATATCCGGGCTGGGGGTACCCCGGTCGTGGGTAACCCGGCGGTGGGTAGCCCGGCGGCGGGTAGCCGTACTGGGGCTGTCCGGGTGGCGGCGGATAGCCAGTCGGCGGTTGTTGATACGGCGGTGGGTACTGCGGCGTCGGGCCCGTCTGCGTGGCGGCGTAGGGGTCCGGCGCCGGGGCCTTGTTCAGCGACACCCCCGGGACCACCGTCGGGCGGGCAGGTTGGATCGTCGTCGGCGACTCGTCCCGGTCGGCTGGTCCGGGCACGGTCGCGTCATCGTCGGGTGGCCCCGCATTCGACATCCGTCCAGTGAATCCCAGTCCGACGCGGTTCGACTGTCCCCCACCCGGGGGAATTTCGGCGGCCGCTCACACCGACCGAGCAGTTCCCGCATCTGCACAGCGAGCCCGGGTGCGCCCCGGCTGAATAGCTCGCGCCCGCCGAGCGACCCCGAGCGACCGTCGAGGCCTTTGTTCGTGACAAACCCACCACTTTTCGACCGGAAATCGAAACGGGTGTGACTGAAGTTCATAACTGTCAACGATCAACGCGCATTCAACGAAATCGACTGCACAGTCGACAATTTCGGGATCTCGAGCCTGTGGAGAAACCTCGAGATCCACGAATGTATGTTCCTGTACCTTGGAGTCATGCCAGAGCTCGCCACTCTCCTCGATCAGCTCATCGAAACCACACCACCCGCCGATGACCCCACGGGCAGAGCGACGTTCGACGCACTCGAGACGCTGCGCCTGATCCGCAACACCGTCGACCACCAGATCGTCACCCACACATCGCAACTCGACGAACTCCGTATCGCCCAGAAAGCCGGCAGCACCACCAAGAAGCTGCTGATCGAGTCAGGCCATGCGCCGGCCGCCGCTCTTCGCACCATGCGGAGTGTCGATGCCCTGCCGACGTTGCCGGCCCTGGCGCGTCACGCCGCCGACGGGCGGGTGTCCAGCGAGATCGTCGATGCCATCATTCGTGGAATGAACCAGATCGAGAAGTGCTGCGCCGACGGCATTTCCGATGACGAGCGCTCCGAGTACGAGATCGAGCTCATCGCCCAAGCACTGTCGGGCGCGACACCGGCAGAAGTGCTCAAGTTCGCCCGAGCCGTCGCCAACGGCCTTGCCGACGCTTCCGATACCGGAGTCCCCGCCGCCGCCGACCCATCGCTGAACTCGGTGAACGCCCACACCACCGACGACGGCCGCGTCGAAATCCGGGCCGACCTCACCCAGATCGTCGGCGAGAAGTTCCAGGCCATGATCGACGAACGATCGCGTCCACGGCCCGAACCCGACGGCGCCGAAGATCGTCGCACCGCCGAGCAGCGCCGTGCCGACGCTTTCGAGTTGATCCTCGACCAAGCCGCGATCGGCGCGACCATCGATACCGTCGGAAGTCCACGCACGCAACTGATGCTGACCATCCCCGCCACCGGAGAACTCGCAACGCTGCCGTGGACCGGGACGGTCAGCCATGCCATCGCGAAACAGGTCTCCTGCGACGGATCCCTGACCGAGATCGTCCTCGACAGTGAGGGCGTACCGCTGCAGATGGGTCACACCCGTCGGTTGTATCCGGCACACCTCCGCAAGGCAATCATCGTCCGCGACGCCTGCTGCATCAAATGTGGTGCACCACCGTCATATACCCAGGTCCACCACATCAAGTCGTGGGCCGACGGTGGACCCACCGACCTCGACAACGGCTGTTTGCTGTGTCAGCGCTGCCATACGCAGGTCCACCACCACGGCTGGGACATCGTGATGGGTTTCGACCGTCATCCCTGGCTTGTCCCACCCGCGACCATCGATCCGCAGCGCCGACCACTACCCGCTTACAACAGACGCACCATGCGACTCGACGACGCCGCCTGACCGCTGCCGCCACAGACCACCAGACTTTCGCGTAGCACCTTCCGCACCCGGGCCACACCCGGGACCGCATCAGTCCCTTGACAACTCCACAGTGACACCCCAGTCGAATTCACCCCGCTCGCAACCAGGCCGGACCCGGGTCGAAAAGCTAGGCGGGTTGGCGGTCGGTTTCGTGCGGTCGCCGGCGAGGAGTTCCTCGCCATAACCCTGCACGCACTCCGGGTCGGGGCCGGCGAGCGGGAGGCCGGTGAAGAACTTCGCGGCCATGCAGCCGCCGCGGCCGGCGTCGAAATGCGCACACTTAGTGCAGGCGCCGGCGTGCGGTTCGCGCAATTCGGTGAACAGGTCCGCCGTCGGACAGGATGTTCCCGGCGAGGAAGTTCTCGTGGATCGCGAACGGGCACGCGTACACGTCGCCGACCGGGTCGATGAGGCAGACCACGCGTCCCGCACCACACAGATTGAGGCCGGGGAGGCCGCCGCTGGAATCGGAACCGAACGCCGACAGATGGAACGAGATCTCCTCTCCCATCACCGTTGTCGTCATCTCGCGATCGGACTGCGCACCGACGGCATGCGGCGCCCAGCCCAGTTCGGAGAACGCGCGGACGTTGTCGTCGACGGTGACACCGGCCTGCGTGCCGGCGACCAGCGACGAGTACACCGATTTGGGCAGCCGCTTCTTGGCGCGGCGCTGCGCCTCGGTGACGGTCGCGTCCCACCAAATCCTGTGACGAGAACCCGCTCGCCGGGTTCACCCCGCCGCGCGGTAGATCGCCCGCGGAACACCACGGGGCGCGCCGTCGTCAGAACCGGCGCCCCGTCTCCATGAGAGCCAACTGGTCTCCATGTATGGATCAATGAGTAGGAAGAACATGTCTGCCAACCCCTGGGCCCGAAATCCTCGCACAAGCAGGGGGCAATATGAGTCGCATGTCGAACCAAACTGCCCCCGCTTCCGGAGATGTCGCGGCGGATGGTCCGGGTGAACGCGTGACCTATTGCCGGTTCCCGACGAGAACGCCGGAGCCGCGGCGTGATTCGTACCGGAGCAGTATCCAGGTACAGAACACCACCCAGATCGCCCCGAACAACCATCCGGCCACGACGTCCGTGGCCCAGTGCACGGCGAGTTGTATTCGGGTGAGGCCGACGAGGATCGACAGCACGGGGGCGATCACGAGGATCCAGCGATGCGCCCGCACCCAGGGCGAGCAGCGAAACGCCGTGACAGCGAACAGCCCGAACACGACCATCGTCATCATCGCGTGCCCGGAGGGGAACGAGAAGGTGTCGATGTTCAGTAGACGGTCTTCGACGGGTGGCCGGTCCCGCGCGAACGAGTACTTGAGTGCCTGCATCAGACCGTATCCGAAAAGCACTCCGGCGCCGACGAAGACCGCGTCGACCCGGTGCCGGGTCACGGCGAGTGTCACCACGACCGCACATGTCAGCACCAACATCGTCACCGTGTTGCCGAGCACCGTCACCACTTCGGCGATCGAGACCCACGGCTCCGAACGGTTCTCGACCACCCAGTTCAGGATGTTCTCGTCGATCGTCGTCGGAGAGGGGAACATCCCGCCACCCTATCCAGGCGTCGCTCAAGTCGCCCTCAAGTACGCCGCAAGCGTCACCGCCCAGTGTGGTCCTCGAACCCGCCCGACCCCTATCGATGAGGACCCGCACGATGACGACCCACCCCGCCCGCACCGCTCACCCGATCCAACTCCGGCTCCCCGGCCAGGCGGCCGCGCCCGACGGACCGCTCGACCCGTTCATGATGTACGTCCTGCACCACGGATTCCGGCGAGACCTCGCCGACTTCGCCGCCACCGTTCCGGTCACCCCCGTCGACGACGCGGGGACCTGGCGTGCGCTATCCCGTCGATGGGCGATGTTCGCCCATGCGCTGCACCACCACCACACCGGCGAGGACCTGGAACTGTGGCCGCTGCTGCTCGAGCGGTGCGACAACGCCGAGGCGGAGATCCTGCAGGCGATGGAGGACGAGCACGACGAGATCGATCCGCTGCTCGAGGAGTGCGCGGCCGGCTTCGCGCGGATGGCCGAACGCGCCGACGAACAGACCCGAGCCACCCTCGCGGACGCGCTGCACCGCGCCCAGGAGGTCCTCGGCAGGCACCTGGCCCATGAGGAGACCGACGCCATCGCCATCGTGCAGCGCCGCCTGACGCCGCAGGACTGGGACGCCTTCGAGGAGAAGATGAGCAAGCGCGCGGGTCTGGCAGAGACCCTGCGGACGTGCCCGCTGATGGCGAAAGGGCTGACCGGTCCCGACCGCGACGCGGTCTACGCCCGCATCCCCGCCATCCTGCGGCTGATGATCAGCCTCGGCGGACCGAAGTTCCGGCGCCTCGACGACCGCGCGTTCTACTACAACCCGCGCTGAACACCGACGGCCGGCGAACTCACCGCGCCAGCGACCGACCGATCACCAACCGCTGGATCTGGTTGGTGCCCTCGAAGATCTGGGTGATCTTCGCCTCGCGCATGTAGCGCTCGACCGGGAAGTCGCGGGTGAAGCCGTAACCGCCGAACACCTGGACCGCATCGGTGGTGACCTTCATCGCGGCGTCGGTGGCCACCAGTTTGGCGGTCGCCGCCGCCCGCGTGTAGTCGATGCCGGCGTCGCGGCGTCGAGCGGCGTCGAGGTAGGTCGCGCGGGCCGAGTCGACCGCGGCGGCCATGTCGGCCAGCACGAACGACAGCCCCTGGTGGTCGATGATCTTGCGGCCGAACGCGGCTCGTTCCTGCGCGTAGTCGACGGCGGCGTCGAGCGCCGCCTGCGCCAGGCCGGTGGCCACCGCAGCGATGCCCAGGCGTCCGGAATCGAGCGCGGAGAAGGCGATCTGCAGCCCCTGCCCCTCCGCCCCCAGCCGGCGTCCCTCCTCGACGAACGCGTCGTCGTAGGTGGCGCCGGTCGTCGGGACCGCATGCAGGCCCATCTTGTCCTCCGGCTTGCCGAAGCTGAGCCCCTCGGTGTCCCGGGCGACGAAGAAGCAGGACACCCCCTTGGAACCCTCACCCGTGCGGGCGAAGACGTTGTACACATCGGCGATGCCGCCGTGCGTGATCCAGGCTTTCGAACCCGTCATCGAGTAGCCGCCGTCGGTCGATACCGCGCGGCACGCGAGGGCCGCGGCGTCGGAGCCGGCCTGGGGTTCGCTCAGGCTGTAGGCCCCGATCAGCTTGCCGTTCAACAGGTCCGGCAGCCACTGCTGCTTCTGCTCGTCGGTGCCGAAGTTGAACAGCGGATGGCAGGCCAGCCCGTGCACGCTGACCGCCACGGCGACCGCAGCCCAGCGCGCGCCGAGCTCCTCGAGCACCTGCAGGTAGACCTCATACGGCTGGCCGCCGCCGTCCCACTCCGTCGGGTACGGCAGCCCGAGCAATCCCGCCTCACCCAGTTCGGCGAACAACCCGTCCGGGTACTGGCGGTCCTTCTCGTGCTGGTCGACGATCGGCGCCATGCGCTTGTCGGCGATGTCGCGGACCAGCGCGATCAGGTCGCGCGCCTCGTCGTTGGGGAGCAGGCGATCGACCGGCATTCCAGACCTCCAGGGTTACGAAACTAGTACTCAGGTCTTCTTCACAGTACTATTTCAGGCAGCGTACGTACAGCCGGAAGGGAGCACGCATGGCCACCCAGGGTTTCGCCACCCGCCGACGTGCCGCGCTGTTCGACGCCCTTCTCGAGCTGATCCTGCGCGAGGGGTTCGCACACCTGTCGATCGGTTCCATCGCGGCCGAACTCCGTTGCTCGAAGTCGACGTTGTACACCCTCGCCGCCAGCAAGGAACAACTGGTCACCGCCACCGTGACGCACTTCTTCCGCAGCGCGACCGAACAAGTCGAGTCACGTGTCGCGGCGTCGTCCAGTCCGCGCGAACGGGTCATCGTCTATCTGGTGGCGGTGGGTGAGGCGCTGGCGCCGGCCTCGGAGGCGTTCATGCGCGATCTCGACGCGTTCGAACCGGCACGCGCGCTGTACGAGCGCAACACCGCGGCGGCATCGTCCCGGGTTCAAGCGCTCATCGCCGACGGGGTGTCGGCCGGCGAGTTCCGCAACGTCGACGCCGCGTTCGCCGCCGACCTCGCCTCATCGATGATGAGCCGGATCCAGCGTCGCGAGGTGTGGGCCGCGACCGGACTCGACGACGCGGCCGCCTACCGCCAGCTCGCGTCGATCCTCACCGCGGGGATCGACGCCGGCCCGGACGCTCGAGGTGGGTGACACCCGCGTCGTCGACCCACCAGTCGACCCGCACTTCCCGTGCGACATCGGGGCCGTCTCCGCCGTCGTTGCTGCGCAACGCGATCCACAGTTCGTCGTGTAGCCGGACATCGCCGTGCGGGATCTCGATCCCCCGCGACGCCCCGAAGCGCACCACCGCCGGGTGCGCCCAGCCGACTGCCTCCCCCGGCGCGGACACCGTCGCCGAATACTCCTCGCTCGCGAGCGGCAGGTCGAGCAGCGTGCCCAGCAGGTCGGCGTCGGCCGAGACCACGGTGGGTCCGGCGAGCACCGCCTCATCGTCGGCCAGCGCCTGCAGGAACCACGGCCGGTCGACGACCACCGCGCGGTCGGCGGTTGTGCCGGCGAGGGTGCGCACCCGCTCGGGCACCTCGACGTCGTGCGCATCGACGGTGCCGCTCCGGCACGCCGCGACGACGGCGGCATGCACGGACACCGTTGCGCCCGCACTGATCACACGTTCCCGATCGCCGAGCCGGGTCAGCAGCAGCGTCGCGTCGTCGGCGGAGTCGGGTTCCAGCCGGGCGAGGGTGCCGGCGAGCTCGTCGGCATACGGGTGGTCGAGGGGATCGATGATGTTCTCGAGAACGTCATCCGATGGCGACCGGTACTCCCCCAGCAGCAGACCGTCGATCTCCGCATGGCGTCGTAACCACCACGCGGTGTAGCCCGTCCGGTCGGCGAGCAGCGGCCGGATGCGTTCGTCGGTGGCCATCATGGTCAACGCCTCCGGCCAGCGCCCGTCCTCGATCAAGTCGAGATCCCGCACCGCACTGAGCTTCTCGGGCGCGTCCGGGAGGGTGGCCCACCAGTCCTCCTCGTCGGGCAGGTCATGCTCGGGCGCGACGGGCAGGTCGTCGTCGACGGTCACGAAACCCCAGCCGACGCCGATCCGCCGCAGTTCCTCGACGCCGCACTCGGCGACCACCTCGGCGTCGACCACACCGAACGGGTGATCGTCGACCAAGACCTCGAGCAGCGGGCTGCCCGGCAGCAGGAGTTCGTCGGCCGGCCGCAACTCGCCGTCGGCGTCGGGGAGCGCGAGCGCCGAGAGCCACGACGGCACCGGTGCTTCCGGATCGGCCCGCAACACCGCACACACCTCGACGGCGAGCCGGTCATCGTCGGGGCCGGCCGAATCGAAGTCGACATCGTCGACGAGGCTGCGCAGCGCCGGGTCCGAGACTGCCTGCGCGACCGTCAGATCCGCGACGCCGAGTCGGGTCAGCAGTTCGTGGCGCGCCTCGGGATGCACGGTGGGGATCCACCGCATGGGGGTCGAGATCCGGTCACTGACAAAGAGTCCGCGCACCCCGATCGCCGTCCGTCCGTCCGATCTCGGGATCGGCAGGGCGCCGAGTTCCTCCACCTCGCGGCCGGTCGACACCAGGGGCGACAGGGCGTCGTACAGGTCGTGCCACCACGACGGTTCACGGTCGACGCCGACGAGACGTTCGGCGAGCTCCGCGAGCCCGAGCTCCGACACACCCAGCCGGCCCAGCGTCGGGAGATGTTGTGTCAGCGACAGATCCGGGTGGATCAGGTCACCGAACAGGTCGCCGAGGATCTCCGCGAGCCGATCGGTCAGACCCACGAGCATCACCCCGCGCGGTGGCACCAGGTCGGCACCGGCCGCCGCCGGAAGCCACGCGACATCCCGCAGTTCGCGACGAACCGCCTCGATCAGGCGCGCGTCGTCGGGATTACGCGCGAGATGCAGTTCGGGTACCAGCTCGACCCTGCGCACCGGTTCGACGAGCCGCACGAGATCGACGTAACCCGCTGCTGCATCGCCGATCTCGGCACGTGGATGGAGGTGCCGTCGATCCGGCGTGAGTGCCAGGTCGGTGATGCACCGGCATGGCAGGCTGAGTTCGATGTCGGTGGGCGTCGGGGCGCGCAGGACCTCGCCAGCCGCCGCGGGCTCACCGTCGGCGTCGACGAGCCAGCGGGTGCCGCCCCGGGCGACCTCGAGCCATCGGCGCGTCGACGGCAGGTCGGTCGCGTCCGGCGCACCGACGACGGACACCGTCGTCACGACCGCGCGCGCGTCATCGTCGTCGACGTCCGGCCCCGCCGACCGTTCGGCCGACACCTCGACATCACCGACGCTGATCCGTTGCAGCGCAGTCAGTTCGACGACCAGGTCCGGCGCCTGGCCGAGCATGGCGTCGAGGAGCGGGCCGGGTTCCTCGCGGAGGTGCAGGACCACCTCGGTGTCGAAGCCATCAGTCGGCGTCTGATCCGTCGGCCACACCAGCCGCAGCACCGGCACATCGGCGGGCCCGTCGACGGAGATCCCGGCAGCGCGCGCGGCGTCCATCGCGTCCGCTCGGTCGAAGACCACCGACCCACTGCGCGAACGGATCTCGATGCGATCGGCGACCGTCGCGGTGGCGGTGAAGCCGACCCCGAACCGCCCGATCTGCCGGGCGCCCGAGTCGTCCGCGGTCTTCGCCGACACCCGCAACGCGGCGAGTGAACGCACCCCCGCATCGGTCAGCGGGGCGCCGGTGTTGGCGACATGTAACTCGGTGCCGTCCACCCAGACCGCCAGCCGGCCCTCGACACCGGCCGCCGCGGCCGCGTCGGCGGCGTTCGCGGCCAGTTCGGTCAGCAGTCGATCCCGGTAGCCGACGGTCACCAGATCCGCTTCGGCGGCCGCGTCCTCGGCCAACCGGGTCGGCGACGCCGCCCACGCATCCAGGGTCGACGACCGCAATGTCGCGGTGCCGAACGGATCGTCGGTCACGGTCGATTCGCGCCGGATCAGGTCCGGGCCGGTTCCGCGTCCCGGGAGATCTCGACGACCTCGATCGCGCCGTCGTCGTAGGCGTCGTACGCGGGCGATCCGTTCCCCTTGGGGCCCTGCACGTCCGAGTGCGCACCGCATCCGTATTCGGCCGACACCACGCGCCCGTCGGCGGCCAGTTCGTTGGTGCAGGCGCCGAATCCGGCGCGCAGCGCACCCGCGAGCGGGACGTAGAAACCACAGGTACAGCACGAGTACGGCGCGGCCTGCGCCATCTCCGAGCCGGGACCGAAGTCGCCGTCGTACCAGCGCTGCGCAGCCTCGGCGCGTCCCTCCGGGCTCAGGAGTCTCTTGCGGCCGAGGCCCAGCTCGCCCGCGACCTGACCGATGTCGTCGGGTTCCACGGACTCGGACTCGAATCGGAACTCGTCGCCGGTGTCGATCTGGTTCGGGACGAGACGCGGGTCGTCAGGTTCGGCGGCGAGCAGATCGCCCGGTGCGAGATCGCCCGACGCGACCCGCTCCGACCACGGCACCCACGGCGGCGCGAGCAGCGAGCCGTCACCCGGAAGCAGCACGACCTCGCTGAGCGTGATCTCGTCGCTGCCCGGGGAGCCCGCCAGCACGACGCACCACTGCCAGCCCCGGTAGCCCGTCAGCTCGGCATCGAAGTAGTGCGCGGCGGCCCAGTCGCCCTCGGCGACACTGCGCCGGTGCGCTCCGGGCCGCTGACCTTCATCGAGCAGCGCGGACCGCGCGATGTCGACGGCTGCCAGCAGCCGTTCGGTGTCACCGTGCCGTTCGCCGTCACCAACCTGAGTCACCGCTCCAGTGTGCAATACCGCCGACGTGTGCCACACAACCGACCCGCTTCAAGCGACCACAGTCGGAGATGAGGAACAATCGTCTGCGTGATCCCACGGAGTTCCCGACACGACGAGGGGCGCGGGGCCCCCAGGGGTCCCGCCGACCAGCACCCTCGGCAACCGCCACCCGACGGTCGCGCACGACGCGCCGCGCAGCACCCCGGTTCGACGAACTATCCGGCCGACGAGACGCGGCAGATGCGGACCCGGCGACCGGCGCCGGGATGGGGAGAGCCGCCGTCCGGGCCGGGTCCCGGCCGCAACGCCTACCTCCCCCCGCCGACCCACAATCCGCATCTCCCGCCGCTCGACGACCGCGCCCGTCCGCCGGCCGACGAGGCGACCCGGGCGATGCCGACCGACCACGGGCCCCAGAACGGTGGAAGCCGTACACCCAAGAAGCTGACGGTGATGCGGGTCGCGGCGATGCGGAGTCGCGAGCTGACCGGCAGGGGGATCGGCAAGATCCACCGGGCGGCCACCGCCGACGGCGCCGACCAGTCGGGCCTGACCGCGCTGACGCTGCCGGTGATCGCCAACTTCGCCGCCGACGCCGCGATGGCCGTCGCGCTCGCGAACACGCTGTTCTTCGCCGCCGCGACCGGTGAGTCGAAGACCAATGTGGCCTTGTACCTGGCACTGACCATCGCGCCGTTCGCCCTCATCGCTCCGCTCATCGGCCCGCTCCTCGACCGACTGCAGCGCGGCCGACGGATCGCCATGGCCACGACCTTCGGACTGCGCGTCGTCCTGGCCCTGCTGATCATGACCAACGTCCAGTGGAACGACGTGACCCAGCAGCTGGAATACGACCCATGGGTGCTCTATCCCTGTGCCCTCGGTCTGCTGGTGCTGTCCAAGTCGTTCGGCGTCCTCAAGTCGGCCGTCACGCCGCGTGTGGTGCCGCCGACCATCGACCTCCCCCGGGTCAATTCACGGCTGACCACCTTCGGCCTCATCGGCGGCACGATCGTGGGCGGCGCGGTCGCCGCAGCCATCGAGTTCCTCCTCGGCCAGCTGCTCCCACTGCATCTGCCCGGCGCGATGGTGTGGCTGGCCGTCGTCGCCGCCGCCGGCGCCTACCTGTGCATGCGCATCCCGGCGTGGGTCGAGTCCACCGAGGGCGAGATCCCGACGACCCTCACCTACCACGGCGAGCCCGCGCGATCGGCCCCCGGCGACTCCGAGCAGCCGACGAGCGCTCGCGACGGCGCGAAGATGATCGCGGCGAAGATGCGCCAGCCACTCGGACGCAAGGTCGTCGCCGGGTTGTGGGGCAACGGCACGATCCGCATCCTGACCGGCTTCCTGACGCTGTTCGTGGCGTTCTACGCCAAGGCCCAGCAGGGCGACGCCTCGGACTGGACCCAGCTGCTCCTCCTCGGCGCGGTCGGCGCCGCCGCCGGCGTCGGCAACATGATCGGCAACGGCGTCGGCACCCGCCTTGAGCTGAAGAACCCGCCGAACATCGTCGTCGGCGCGACCGCCGCCTGCTTCGTCGTCGCGGTCCTGGCCGCCATCTTCGGCAACATCGCCGCGGCCGCCGTGGCAGCCCTGGTCGCCTCCGGCACCAGCGCGATCGGGAAGGTGTGCCTCGACTCGTCCATCCAGGACGACCTGCCCGACGAGTCCCGCGCCTCGGCGTTCGGCCGGTCGGAGACGGTGCTGCAGCTGTCGTGGGTCTTCGGCGCCTCGCTCGGGGTGCTGCTGCCGCCGACCCTGTGGATCGGGTTCACGGTCGTCTCGGTACTGCTCGGCCTCGGGCTGCTGCAGACGGTGATGACCACCCGCGGCAAGTCACTGGTCCCCGGTCTGGGCGGTCGACGCCCCAACCACGCCGCGCCCACCGTCGCCTTCCGCGCGGCAGATGCCCGATCGGCCACCCGGACCGGTCCGGCGGACGCCGACACCCGACCGCACGCCGCGCGGCCCTCGACCGCCCGCATGCCCACCCGGACCCCGTCGACCGCCCCGTTCGAGACCCGGGGTGAGCGCCCGTACAGCCCCGGCGATCACCCGCCGCCCAACCAGACAGGACAACGTCGTCAGTGATCAGCAGTGGTGAGAAGAAGGCTCTGTCGATCATCGCGATCGTCGTCGTGCTGTTCGTCGCGGTGGTGGGGACGTCGGTGTTCCTGCTGACCCGCAACGCGGCGCACGACGATCAGCCCTACCTGCACGTCGCGGTCGGCGATGAGTTGCACACCGTCGATCCGCGCTGGTGGTGCGACCTGATGCTGACCGCGTGCGATCCCGAGATCACCGCGCCGAACGAGACCGCAACCGTACCGGTGCCGGTGGGTTCGACGATCATGCTGACGGTCTCGAGCGAGATCGCGCAGGGTCCGTGGAACCTCGCGGCGGTCTATCGGACTCCGCGCGGGATCGTCGAGGACGAGCAGCAGCAGGGTGCGGACGACACCTTCACCCTGACGCTCCGGTCGGAACCGGACCGCGTGCTGGTCGGGTTCACCGTGATCTCGGCGTCGGCGCGGCTCACCCCCGCCGACGACGTCCTGCCGCGCGGCGAGCTCGCGGTTCAGACCGCGCCCGCCGCGTAATCGGCCCTAGGAGTCGAGCTCCCGCGCGACGGCACGCACGACTTCGGAGATCCGCTGTGCGGTCTTGCGGTCGGGGTAACGCCCCTTGCGCAGGTCCGGCTGGACCTTGCCCTCGAGCAGGGTGATGAGGTCGGCGACCATCCCGTGCAGTTCGTCGGGGGTGTGCCGCTTCACGTCCTTGCGGGCGGCTTCGCGCACGTTCTTGGAGACGCTGGGTGCGGGTTCGAGCACTTTCACGCTCAACGCCTGCGGGCCGCGACGACCGGCGGCCATGCCGAACTCGACGCGCTGGCCCGGCTTGAGCGCCTCGACTCCGTCGGGCAACGCTGCCGAACGGACGTAGACGTCCTCACCGCTCTCCTGGGAGAGGAAGCCGAAGCCCTTGTCCGCGTCGTACCACTTCACCTTGCCGGTCGGCACTGTGCTCACCCTCATCTGTTCTAGATCTGTCGAAAAACGACCCGTCACGACAAAAGACGCCGTCACCCATCTCGCGGCCCGGACGGCGGAAGACCGTGCGAGCCCAGACGGATGCAAGGCGCCTGCTTCGGACCATCTTAGCCAACGCCCCGCCGCGCGGTCACACCATTACCCGGCGGGCACGGATCGCGCGGCGTCGCACCGGCCGGCGTTGCACTACCGTGGCGGGTATGCAGAAGACATCCTCCCCGCGGTTGCTGCAGGCTGCCGGGGTCGTGTTCATGATCGGAATTCTGGCGATCGTGGCGTTGTTCCTGACACCGTTGGTGACCGGCGGCGACACCGCGCCGACCGCCGTCTATCTGCTGACCATGTGCGCACCGCTGGGCTTCGTCCTGGGCCTGGTGTACGCACTCCGTGCCGGACGCCGAGCCAGGTGAGGACCGTGACCACAACCATCGACACCACCCCCGATCTCTCCCCCGTCTCCGACGGGCGGGCGCTGCGCGACGCGTACAGCTGTTTCCCGTCGGGCGTCGTGGCGGTGTGTTGCGAACAGCGTGACGGGGATTCGACCACATTGATCGGAATGGCCGCGAGCTCGTTCACCACCGTGTCGCTCGACCCGCCGCTCGTCTCGGTCTGCGTCCAGAACACCTCGACGACCTGGCCGCGGATCCGTACCGCACCGGCCATCGGGGTCAGCGTGTTCGCCGGCGACCAGATCGAACTCTGCAAGCAGCTCGCCGGGTCGTCGGAGCACCGGTTCGACGGCATCACGCCGCTGAGCACCGATCGCGGGGCGGTCTTCGTGCCCGACGCGGCCGCCCACCTGTCGTGCACGATCCACAACGAGATCCAGGCCGGCGACCACACCGTCGTGTTGCTGGAGATCGAGACCTTGCGCGCCGATCCCGACATCGAGCCCCTGGTCTTCCACGCCAGCACCTTCCGCGCCCTGGAGGCGCGCACGGACCCGACCCGGAAGTGAGTCGCCCAGCACCATGAGCACGGTCGGCCTCGGACTGCCGCTGCCCCGCTCCCCGCGGGAAGCAGCGACCTCCGACGCGCCCACCGACGGGCCGTTGCTCGACACCTTCGGTCGGGTCGCGAAGGATCTCCGGGTCTCGGTCACCGACCGCTGCAATCTGCGGTGCTCGTACTGCATGCCGGCCGAGGGCCTCGACTGGATGCCCACCGACCAGGTGCTCTCCACCGACGAACTGATCCGGGTACTCACCGTCGCCGTGCGCGACCTGGGAATCGAGCGCATCCGGTTCACCGGCGGCGAACCACTGCTGCGCCGCGACCTCGAGGACGTCATCGCCGCCGTCGCGGGCCTCCCGCAGTCGCCCGAGATCGCGATGACGACGAACGGACTCGGACTGACCCGGCGGGTCGGCGGTCTGGTCGACGCCGGCCTCGGCCGTATCAACATCTCGCTGGACACCATCGACCCGGCCCGCTTCGCCGAGATCACGCGCCGGGACCGTCTGTCCGATGTGCTCGACGGCCTGGCGGCGGCCCGCCGCGCCGGGCTCGACCCGGTCAAGGTCAACGCCGTGGTACCCGACCGCAGCGACCTGCCCGGAGTCCCCGACCTGCTCGCCTACTGTCTCGAGCACGGTTACGAGCTGCGCATCATCGAACAGATGCCACTCGACGCCGACCATGCGTGGCAGCGAGCACAGATGGTGACCGCACAGGAGATCCTCGCGACCCTGCGGAAGCGGTTCACCCTGCTGCCCGACCCTGCGCCACGTGGGAGCGCGCCCGCCGCCACGTGGCTCGTCGACGGCCACCGCGGCGCGCACGGCCCGGCACGCGTCGGGGTGATCGCGTCGGTCACCCGGCCGTTCTGCGGGGACTGCGACCGCACCCGGCTCACCGCGGACGGATCACTGCGCAACTGCCTGTTCGCGACGTCGGAAACCGACGTGCGGCACGCGTTGCGCACCCTCCCCGACGACGAGATCGACGCCGCCCTCGCGCGCCTGTGGCGCGCGAACATGTGGGCGAAAGCGGCGGGCCACGAAGTGAACGCGGCGGGCTTCACCCAACCGGATCGGCCGATGTCGGCGATCGGCGGCTAGGCTCGCGTCCGATGCAGCTCACAGTTCGCTTCTTCGCGGCCGCGCGCGCCGCGGCCGGTGCCGAGGAGAAGGTGATCGACGTCGACCCGTCGACCCCGCTCGGCGCCCTCGAGGGCATCCTCGCCGCCGGAAACCCCTCCCTCGCCACGGTTCTCGAACGCTGCTCGTATCTGCGCGACGAGATCGCGTTCTCCGATCGGACGCGTGCGCTCGGCACGTGCACGACACTCGACGTCCTCCCCCCGTTTGCCGGTGGCTGACGCCACACCCGGCCTGTGACCTTAGTCACATCACGGTGCGGTAACAGGATGGGCACGGGACGGCTACTAACCCGTTGAACTGGGATGACGGCCGAAGTGGGTCGGAAGACCCGGATCCAGGCCGAAAATCGCTTGCGTCCAAGCAGGTGATTCAGTCCAACGAACGACGTACTGTTCGAAGCGTCCTCCTCGGAGGTCACGACACAGCAACCAAGACATAACGTCCCACCGGCCGCGCCGAGCCTCGTTCCGCCGGTGGGAACGACAAGCAATCTAGGAACGAGGACGGGGGACCCAACCTCATCCCCTGAGACCGGGCACCACACCAGGTGTCCTCGGGGTTAAGTCCCGGAAGTCGCGGCGACCACCACGACGACCCGGGACCGAGCACCTCTCGCTCGAACCCGACAGCTGACCTCGTAGGCGCGTGGAGAGAGGAAACACAGACATGTCCGGACGTCATCGCAAGCAGACGACCAGCACGGCCGCCAAGACCATCACCAAGGTCGCCCTCACCGGCGCGGTCCTCGGCGGCGGAGCAGCCCTCCTGGGCACCGGTACCGCCAATGCGGCCACCGACGCCGAGTGGAACCAGGTCGCGCAGTGCGAATCCGGTGGCAACTGGGCCATCGCGACCGGCAACGGCTACCACGGCGGCCTGCAGTTCTCCCCGAGCACCTGGACCGGCCACGGCGGCGGCGAGTTCGCCCCGACCGCGGATCAGGCCTCGCGCGAGGAGCAGATCGTCGTCGCCGAGCGTGTGCTCGGTTCGCAGGGCAAGGGCGCCTGGCCCACCTGTGGCACCGGCCTGTCGGGCTCGACCCCGCGCAGCGCGCCGACCGACACCCCGCGTGAGATCGCCCCGGTGCTCCCCGGCGGCAACGGCAGCGTCGATCTGGCGAAGACCACCGAGGACGTCGCCAACCAGGTCACCGACGCCCTCACCGAGGCCGGCGTCAGCCCCGAGATCAAGAACCTCTGGCAGGCGGCCAAGGACAGCGGCGTCACGCTGAACCAGGATCAGATCAAGCTGTTCAACGACAACAAGCACCTGCTGCCCAACCCCTGATCGCCGCTCGACGCCTGATCTGGGACCCAGACGAAGGGCCCCGCACGATGAACCATCCGTGCGGGGCCCTTTTCCATTGGTTTCGACAAGCTCAACCAGCGGGGGGTCAGCTCAACCAGCGGGGTCAGCTCAACCAGCGGGGTCAGCTCAACCAGTGGGGCGGGGTCAGGCCGAGTTGACCCATTCGTCGGTGCCGTCGTCGAAGAACTGGTGTTTCCAGACCGGCAGGCGGGCCTTGACCTCGTCGACGAGGCGCGAGCAGGTATCGAACGCCGCCCGACGATGGTCGGCCGCCACCGCGACCACGAACGCGATGTCGCCGATGACGAGGTCGCCGACCCGGTGGGACACCGCGACCGCGCGCACCCCGTCGACCGCGGAGACCTCCGCGACGACCTCGGCCAGGACCTTCGTCGCCGTGGGATGCCCCGAGTAATGCAGCGCGGTCACGGTGCGGCCGCCGTCGTGGTCGCGGACCGCGCCCACGAACCCGACCACCGCACCGGCTTTGCCGTCGGCGGCGTCGATGACCATCGCCTCGTGGTCGGCCAGCGTGATCGGCTCGTCGACGACCGCGGTGTGCACCACGTGCGAGCCGGCCTCTCGGGTCATCGGTGGTCGCCTCCGCGGATCTGATCGAGCGCGTGGTGGACGACCCCGGCGAGGACGCCGAGCCCGTCGCGGACCCCGCCGGTCGAACCGGGCAGGTTCACGACGAGGGTCGTCCCGGCGATTCCGGCGAGTCCGCGTGAGAGGACCGCGGTGGGCACCGTCGGCAGCCCAGCCGAGCGGATGACGTCGGCCAGACCCGGGATCTCGACGTCGAGGAGCGGGCGGGTCTGTTCCGGAGTCCGGTCCGTGGGCGTCAAACCCGTTCCGCCCGTGGTGATGACGAGGTCGACCTCGGCGCAGATCGCGGCGCGGAGGGCCTCGCCGACCGGCGGGCCGTCGGCGACGACGTCGCACTCGTCGACGGTGAAGCCCTGCTCGACCAGCCAGGCCTCGATGATCGGTCCGGACCGGTCTTCGTAGACACCGCTGCTGGCGCGGTTCGACGCGACGACGACGCGCGCGACACGGGAAGAATTCCGGTCAGTCATGAGCCGGGTCAGACGGTTCGCGGTACCAGTCGCCGGATTTGCCGCCGGTCTTGGCGAGCAGGCGGATGCCGTCCATCTGCGCCCGTCGGTCGACGGCCTTGACCATGTCGTGGAGTGTCAGCCCGGCGACTGCGACCGCGGTCAACGCCTCCATCTCCACACCCGTCTGGCCGGAGGTGGCCACGGTCGCGGTGACCTCGATGGTGTCGGCGCCGATCGCGAAGTCGACCTCCACCGACGACAACGCCAACTGATGGCACAGCGGGATCAGCTCGTCGGTGCGTTTGGCCGCCATGATCCCGGCGATGCGCGCCGTGGCCAGCACATCTCCTTTGGGCAGCCGCGACTCGCTCAGGAGACCGATCACCTCGGCGGTGGTGTGGAACGTGCCAGCGGCGACGGCGCGACGCTTCGTCGTCGGCTTGGCGCCGACGTCGACCATGCGGGCCGTTCCGGACTCGTCCAGATGACTCAGCCGGGAGCCGCCGGCCGGCCCGGTGTCCCGGGCGTCCGACCCACCTTCGTCAGTCCCGGTGGGCGGCATCGACGTCAGCGGTTGACGATGGTCTTCGACTGCACGAACGGCAGGTCGTCGACCGGAAGCGGGAACTCCGTGTCGCCGAACGGCGACAACGCACCCGAGATGTGGGTCGCGAGTTCGGAGACCGCGTGCTCGGCGGCGTCGCCGTTCTCGTCCTGCGGCCAGCCGTTGTCGACGTAGTGCTTCTTGCCCTTGGCAGATTCGACGACCTTGCCGGTGCCGGCCCCCGCTTCGCCGGAGGAGGGTGTTTCAGCGCCAGATTTGTTTGCCACGTCGTGCATTGTGCCATGCCGTTCGAATGAACAAGAGCCGTGTCCGGGGCGGAAGTCCCGTGCCGGGGCTATGGTCGTCGCAACACAGGTCACGCCCCCAGGAGGCGCCCATGGTCGCCCAACCGGTCCAGGTCGCCGGCTACCGGGTGATCACGCGGCTGGGGAGCGGCGGAATGGGCACCGTCTACCTGGTCGAGAATCCGCAGCTACGTCGGCGCGAGGCCCTCAAGGTGATCTCGATCGCCGAGACCGTCGACGAGGAGTTCGCCCGCCGGTTCAGTCGCGAAGCACAGACCGCGGCAGCCCTCGACCATCCTTCGATCGTCACGATCTACCACTACGGCGTCGCCGACGGCGACCCCTGGTTCACGATGGCCTACCTCGACGGCCGTGACCTCCGACGCGCCTCGCTCCGCCCCGACGAGGTGGTGGCCGTCGTCTCCCGCGTCGCCGACGCCCTCGACTACGCACACGAGCACGGCGTGATCCACCGCGACATCAAACCGGGCAACATCATGGTCACGCGCCGCGCGATGGACGACGCCCTCGACCGCGTCGTCGTGCTCGACTTCGGGATCGCGAAGCTCACCACCGCGACCACTCTGACGGCGCCGTCGTCGTTCGTGGGCACCCTCGTCTACGCCGCGCCGGAGATCCTCGACGGCAAACCCGCGGGCCCCGCATCGGATCAGTACGCGCTGGCCTGCACCGCCTACGAATTGCTCTCCGGCGCAACCCCGTTCGATGCCGACACGCAGACCCGTCACATCGTCGCCAAGCTCACGACACGCCCGGCGCCGATCAGCACCCACCGCCCCGAGCTCGCCGCCCTCGATCCCGTCTTCGACCGTGCGCTCGCGCGCGGCCCCCTCGACCGCTACCCCACCTGCGGTGCGTTCGCCGCGGATCTGGGCGCCGCGCTGGGGCGAACCCACTCCGACAACCGGCCACCCGCGCCCGTGGCTGCGACCCAGGTCATCACCCCGCCTCCACCGGCGAAGCCGACCCAACCGTGGGTCGCCCCATCCCCCGCGCCCCCGACGCACACCCGCCGGCGACGGTGGCCGCTCGCCCTCGCCGCGGTCGCCGTGGTCGCGGTGCTGGCCGTCGTCGTCGCGATCGGGGTCCTCACCCTCGGCGGCGATGGCGGGGACACTTCCGGCGCCCCGTCGTCGCCGATCGCGGCGGCCGATGCCGGCGCCCAGCTCAGCGCCGGGCTCGGTGCCACGTGTTCGATCCGGGACGGGACCGCCTATTGCTGGGGCGACAACGCGGCCGGTCAACTCGGCGACGGCACGACCGAGGCGCGCCAGACGCCCACGCCGGTCGCCGATCTCAGCGGCGTCACCGCGATCAGCACCGGTGGACCCAACAGCTGTGCGATCGCCGAGGGACTCGCGTACTGCTGGGGGAACAACGACTACGGGCAGATCGGCGACGGCACGACCGACGCGCGGCTGACGCCGACCCGGGTCGCCGGTCTCGCCGATGTCACCGCCATCTCGACCGCCAACTGGGCCACGTGCGCGATCTCGGCGGGCTCGGCGTACTGCTGGGGCACCAACGACTTCGACCAGCTCGGCGACGGTTCGACCGCGAATCAGTACCGGCCGGTCCGGGTTGCCGGGCTCGACGACGTGACCGCCATCAGCGTCGGCGTGAACTTCACGTGTGCCGTCGCGACCGGTGACGCCTACTGCTGGGGGCTCAACGACAACGGACAGGTCGGCGACGGCACGACCACCAACCGGGCCCGCCCGACCCGGGTCGCCGACCTGGACGGCGCGACGTCGGTCTCCGCGGGCGCCGCGACCGCCTGCGCGATCGCCGGGGCGAGTGCATATTGCTGGGGCGACAACGCGTTCGGCCAACTCGGCGACGGCACCACCTACGGCCGACGCACGGCGACGCCGGTGTCCGGCCTGGACGGAGTCGAGGCCATCAGCACCGGCACGTCGAACACCACCTGCGCACTCGCGGCCGGGGTCGCGTACTGCTGGGGCGCCAACGCCTGGGGCTCGGTCGGCGACGGCACCCTGACCGACCGGCCGGCGCCCACCCGGGTGAACGGATTGTCCGATGTCGGCGCGGTGTCCACCGGCGAACGAACCACGTGCGCGCTTGCGTCGTCATACCTGTGGTGCTGGGGTTTCAACGCCACCGGACAGCTCGGCATCGGGGGCACCGACGACCGTCTGACCCCCACTCAGGTCACGTTCTAGCGTCGGCTCCGTCATCCGGTTGAAGGGTGCCCCGGACCTTTCCCGGTTCGGTATCGTCCCTGCATACGTCTGCGAGAGCAGCCATTTGGCAGCCGCTCTCCCGCCAAGCCAGAAAGAGGTGACGCCGTGCCGTTGAGTCCCGGCACCCACATCGCCGGTTATCGCGTGGTCTCCCAGCTCGGCGCGGGCGGTATGGGCGAGGTGTACCTCGTCGAGAACCTGCAACTCGAGCGGCGGGAGGCCCTGAAGGTCATCTCCACGGCGGTCAGTGCCCAGCCCGGGTTCAACCAGCGCTTCACCAACGAGGCCCGCACCACCGCGAAGCTCGACCACCGCAGCATCATCACCATCCACCAGTACGGCATCGAGGACGGCTCGCCCTGGTTCTCGATGAGTTACGTCGAGGGCAAGGACCTCACCGAGGAACGTCTGACGCCGGCGGAGGTGTCGACGGTCGTCGGACAGGTGGCCGATGCCCTCGACTACGCGCACCGCCACCACGTGGTGCACCGGGACATCAAGCCCGCCAACATCCTGGTCACGCGCGATCCGGCGACGAACGCCGTCGAACGCGCCCTCGTGCTCGACTTCGGCATCGCCAAGCTCGCCGGCTCGGCCAACCTGACCGGCACCCATTCGTTCATCGGGACGGTCGCCTTCTCGGCCCCGGAGACACTCGAGGGCGCCGACGCCACGGCCCGGTCGGACCAGTACTCGCTGGCCTGCACGGCCTACGCGATGCTCGCGGGGCAGCCGCCCTTCGTCGGACAGTCCGAACCGTCGGTGATGCTGGGCCACATCCAGCGCCCGGTCCCCCACATCGGCCAGCTGCGCGGCGACCTCGCGCACCTCGACCCGGTGTTCCAGCGCGCCCTGTCGAAGAATCCCGCATCCCGCTATCCCGACTGCCGCAGTTTCGCGGCCGCCTTGAAGTCGGCGCTCGAATCCCCTGCTGCACAGGGCAACACGATGATCGCGGGTTCGGTTCCGCCGCCCACCCTCGTCGGCGGTGGCACCGGCGGCCCGTCCACGGGTCACCCCTCGGCACCCCAGCAGCAGTTCGGCCCACCCCATGGCCAATACACCCCGCCGCCGCAGCCGACGATGACCGGACCGTCGGGCCCGCAGCCGCTGATGAACAAGCCGTCGGGGCCCCAGCCGATGTACTCCTCGGCCCCTCACCTCTCGGGCCCGCACGCGCAGCCCGGGCATCCCCAGGTCGGCTACCCGGGTATGCCGCCGGTCCCGCCGAAAAAGAAGAAGCGGACCGGCCTCATCGTCGCCGGCGTCCTCGGCGCCGTGTTGCTGCTGGTGGTCGCCGCCGTCGTGGGACTCGCCGTCCTGGGCAGTACCGTCGCCGACCCGGAGAAGGCGACCGTCGCGCAGCCGGTGGTGAGCACGAACTTCGGCAGCAGCTGCGCAGTGGTCAACGGCAGCGTGCACTGCTGGGGCGACAACGACTCCGGTCAGCTCGGCGACGGTTCCACGACGCCGCACACCCGACCGGTGGCGGTGACCGGGGTCGCCAACGCGACCGCGGTCACCACCGGCGGCTACCTCACCGGCGAGAACGCCTACGTCTCGACGGCCTGCGCCATCGCCGCCGGCGACGCATTCTGTTGGGGCAACAACCATTACGGCGAAGTCGGCAACGGTTCCAGCGGTTCGACCGTGGACTCCGCGACCAAGGTCGGCGCCATCTCCGACGTCAAGGCGATCTCCACCGGCTGGGGCACCACCTGCGCGGTCGCCGGCACCGACGCCTACTGCTGGGGGAACAACGAATACGGCCAGCTCGGCACCGGCGGCGGCACCGACCCGGTCTCGGCGCCGACCAAGGTCCCCGGACTCGGCGTCGTCACCGACATCACCACCGCCTACGGCACCACCTGCGCGGTGTCGGACGGCTCGGCGTTCTGCTGGGGCGCCAACGACAACGGGCAGATCGGTGACGGCAGCACGACGGCGCGCTCGGCGCCGGTGAAGGTCGGCGCGCTGACCGACGTCACCGACATCACCGTCGGCGGCTACCACGAGGCATCCGACGACGACGATCCGAACACCAACACCAGCACGTACTTCCAGACGACCTGTGCGGTCGCCGGTGGCGACGCGTGGTGCTGGGGTTCCAACGCCTACGGCCAGATCGGCGACGGCACCACCGAGACCCGCCAGGCCCCCGTTCAGGTCGGCAATCTGAGCGGCGTCTCGGCCATCTCCACCGACTGGGGCACCACCTGCGCGGTCTCCGACAACCGGGCCTTCTGCTGGGGAGACGACGACCGCAGCCAGCTCGGCTCGTCCGGCGGGTCGGTGAAGATCCCCCGCGAGGTCTCGACGCTGACCGACGTCACCTCGATCTCGACCGGCAACGGGACGTCGTGCGCGATGGCGGCCAAGTCGGTGTACTGCTGGGGATTCAACAACGACGGTCAGGTCGGCGATGGTTCCAGCGGCGACGGCGCCAACCGCACGACGCCCACGAAACTGACCATCTAGCTCTTTTGCCGCCGCCTGAGCCGCACCCCTGCCGCCTGAGCTTGCCGAAGGCCTACTCGCGCGACCCGATCAGTGCCTCGGACACGGTCTCCGCGGCCGTGCGGAGCGCCCCGACCGCGCGGGCCCGGAGCCCGTCGTCGAATCGGGCGACCGGCCCGGAGATCCCGACCGCCATGGGCGTGGGCGCACCGGGGACGGCGACCGCCATCCCGCAGACGCCGACCTCGTGTTCCTGTTCGTCGGTGGCGACCCCGCTCGCCCGTACCTGCTCGACGGCCGCGAACACACCCGACAGCGACGTGACGCTCCATTGGGTGGCGGGGGTGAGCCCGGCCTGCGTGACGTGTTTGAGGATGCGCGCATCGTCGAGTTCGGCGAGCACGGCCTTGCCGACCGCGGTGTTGTGCATCGTGACCCGACGGCCGACCTCGTTGTTGGTGCGCATGCTGTGCGGGGACGGAACCTGCGCCACGTAGATGACCATGTCGCCGTCGAGGACGGCGAGACTTGCGGTCTCGCTGAGTTCGCCGACCAGGGAGGCGAGGACGGGTGCGGCGACCGCGCCGAGCTGCCGGTTGGCCACCTCGCCGAGTCGGATGAGCCGGGGGCCCAGGGCGTACGACCGGTTCGGGAGCTGCCGGACATACCCGATTCCCACGAGTGTTCGCAGCAGCCGGTGGATGGTCGGGGGCGGAAGCGGGGATTCCGCCGACAGATGGCTCAGTGAGCACTCGCCGCCGGCGCGCCCGATGAGCTCGAGCAGTTCGAATGCGCGCTCGACGGATTGCACACCGCCGGAGTTCCCCGCCATCGCCACCTCCACAGTCCGGCATCACGCTACGTTCCATGATGTGAAACCACAATCAGGGTCCGTCTGCGCACACGGGTGGTCGCATCCGACAGTTCTGGAGTAAACTCCGCTCTGCGGAATTTGATTTCCATTGATCCGACACGAAGGGGCGCCATGAGCGTGCAACCCGGTCGCCTCGGCGCGACCTTCCTCGCTGAGATCGAGGCCGCCCTCGCACCGTCGGACGCGGTGCTATCCGATCGGTATCCGGGCGACGACGGGAGCCGGCAGCCGGTCCACACGGTCTACGTTCCCGCCGACCGGTACACCGCCGAGCTCGCCCGGGAGTGGGGCCATTCCGCCCTGGAGGCAGCCGCCGACCACGGCGGCCTCGCCGCGATCGCCCGCTCGACCGTCGCCCGGACCGACTCGGCGGCCACCGCGCTCGCGGATCTCGTCGAGAACAAGCTGCGCACCGAGCCCATCGAGGATCTGCGCATCGACTTCGAGGACGGTTACGGTGTCCGCGCCGATGACGAGGAGGACGCGCACGTCAGCGCCGCCGTCGCCGCGATCCGGGCGGCCGGCGACGCCTCACCGCCGTTCCTCGGCATCCGCTTCAAGTGTTTCGAGGCCGACGTCCGCGCCCGCGGCCTGCGCACCCTCGATCTGTTCGTCGCCGGCCTGGCGGACACCGGGGACCTCCCGGCGGGTCTGACGCTCACGCTGCCCAAGGTCACCTCGACCGACCAGGTCGTCGCGATGGTCGCCGTCGCCCGCGAACTCGAGCGGGTTCACGGACTTCCGCAGGGTCGCATCGGTTTCGAGATCCAGGTGGAGACCCCGCAGTCGGTGATGAGCGCCGACGGCACCGCGGCCGTGGCGGCGATGATCCAGGCCGGCGAGGGCCGGGTGACCGCACTGCACTACGGAACCTACGACTATTCGGCATCCCTCGGCATCGCCGCGGCGTATCAGTCGATGGAACATCCCGTCGCCGACCACGCGAAGGCCGTGATGCAACTCGCCGCGGCCGGCACCGGTGTGCGGTTGTCGGACGGATCGACGAACATCCTCCCCGTCGGAGACGCCGAGGCCGTCGAAGCCGGCTGGGCGTTGCACGCGCGACTGGTCCGGCGCCACCTCGAGCGCGGCTTCTATCAGGGGTGGGACCTCCACCCCGCGCAGCTCGTCACCCGCTTCCTGGCCACATACGCCTTCTATCGCGACGGATTCGATTCCGCCGCAGTGCGTCTGCGCAACTACGCGCACAAGCTCGAGTCGTCGGTGCTCGACGAACCGGCGACGGCCCGCGCACTCGCCGGCTTCATCCGACGCGGCGAGGTGTGCGGCGCACTGACCGTCGACGAGGTCGAGACCGCGACCGATCTGCCCATCGAGAAGGTGCGCGACTTCGCACTCCCCCACTCACAAAGGACAACCCGATGAACGCGACGCCGTACTACACCCCCGCCGGTGGACTCCCGCCGCAGACCGACCTGCTGAGCGACCGCGCGGTCGTCACCGAGGCGTACACGGTGATCCCGCGCGGCGTGCTCCGCGACATCGTCACCTCGGTCTTCCCGGAGTGGACCGACACCCGCGCCTGGGTGCTCAACCGCCCGGTACCCGGTGGCGCGCAGACCTTCGCCCAGACCATCGTCGAGGTCGCCCCGGGCGGCGGATCGGCTGCGCCCGAACCGCAGTCGGAGGTCGAGGGTTTCGTCTTCGTCACCGCCGGATCGCTGACCGTGACCATCGCGGGCGAGGAACACGTCCTGACCGACGGCGGCTTCGGCTACCTGCCCGCGGGCACACCGTGGTCGGCACACAACCGCGGCGATGTCCCCGTCTCCTTCCACTGGATCCGAAAGCGCTACGAGCCCATCGCGGGCCACGAGCCGGCCCCGAAGTTCGGCAACGAGCGCGACATCGAGCCCTCCCCGATGCCCGACACCGACGGCGCGTGGCGCACAACGAGAATGCTCGATCCCCAGGACCTCGCCTACGACATGCACGTCAACATCGTGACCTTCGAGCCCGGCGCGTCGATCCCCTTCGCCGAGACCCACGTGATGGAACACGGCCTCTACGTCCTGGAGGGCAAAGCCGTCTACCGGCTCAACGAGGACTGGGTGGAGGTCCAGGAGGGCGACTACATGTCCCTGCGCGCCTTCTGCCCGCAGGCCTGCTACGCCGGCGGGCCGTCGAACTTCCGGTACCTCCTATACAAGGACGTGAATCGGCAGATCGTGCTCTGAGAGGTCGCCTCCGGTTCCTGTCGTACCGTGAGAGACGATGCGTATCGCGGTGGTGGAAGACGACGACGGGGTCGGTGACGCACTCGTCGACGCCCTGAACGAGGTCGGGCACGAGCCCCGTCGCATGCGCCGCGGCGCCGATCTCCTCCTGGGTCACCGGGACTTCGACCTCGCGCTTCTCGACCTGGGGCTGCCCGACGAGGACGGGCTGACCGTGCTGCGCAGGCTGCGGGCGGTGAGTGAGATGCCGGTCGTGGTGCTCACCGCGCGGCAGGACGAGAGGTCGGTGGTGCGTGCGCTGCGCGGGGGCGCCGACGACTATGTGGTGAAACCGGCGCGCCTCGGCGAGCTGATGGCCCGCCTGGAGGTGGCCGCCCGTCGGCGCACCGCCGACGCACCTCCACCCGCGGCGCGACAGATCGCCACCGGCGACATCGTCGTCGATCTCGACGCGCGACTGGTGACCGTGGCCGGCACCGACGTCGCCCTCACTCCCAAGGAGTTCGAACTCCTCGCGCACCTCGTCACCCGCCGGGGGGAGGCGGTGAGCCGCGAACAGTTGATGGACGCGATCTGGGGCGACGCCTACGTCGCCATCTCGCGCAGCCTCGACGTCCACATGACCGCGCTCCGGGCCAAGCTCGGCAGGCCGGGCGTGATCGAGACGATCCGCGGGTACGGCTACCGCTGGGGTTCCTGAACGATGTGGCGCCGCGTACTGCTCGTGCTCGTCGTCTATTCGGCGATCGTGGTCCTGGGCCTGGCGGTACCTCTCGCGACGACGGCGAGTCGTGAACGGCTGCAACGGTTCACCGAGAGCCGGACCGCGTCCGCGGTCTATTTCACCGACCTCGCGGATCGAGACCCGGAGATGCGGGGTACGGAACTCCAGCGGGCCGCCGAGCGCTACCGCGACCTCTACGACGAAGGTGTCCTGGTGGTCGATCGAGCCGGCACGACGCGCGCCTCGGCCGGCCTCTCGGCCCGGTCACCCGAGGTCGCCGAGGCCGTCTCCGAGGCACTGCGCAATCAACGCACCCGGATCGCGTCGGGGTTGACACCCTGGTCGCCCGACTCGGTACTCGTGGCCATGCCGATCGGCACGGGCACCCAGGTCGACGGCGCGGTCGTCATCGAGGCATCGACGACGGCGGCGAAACGCGATGTCGTCGGAACGTGGGCAGTGATCGCCGCCGGGGCCCTCGCGATGCTCGTGATCGGGTCGATGATCGCGGTTGCGTTGTCGCGGTGGACGGTTCGCCCACTCACGGCGTTGTCGGCACGGGTGCGCTCGCTGCGCGCCTCGATCATCGACAGCGGCCCGTCAGCGCACGACACGCCCCCGGGTGGGCCGCCCGGTCAACGGCACACCGGCCCACCGGAGGTCCGCGAGCTGGCCCGGATCTTCGACGCGATGGCGGACGACGTCGAGAACGCCACCGCCGCCCAACGCCGCCTGGTCGCCGACACCGCGCACGCACTTCGTAATCCCTTGGCAGCGGTCCGCTTTCGCCTCGACACCCTCGGCCTCGGATTGACCGGCCGCTCGCTGGAATCGCATCAGAAGACCATCGTGGAGATCGACCGGCTCGACCGCATCGTCGACGACCTACTCGTCCTCGCCACCGCCGAGTCGCGGCCCGCCGGTTCCACCACAGGGGTCTGCGACGTCGCCGCCGTGCTGGTCGAGCGCCACGATTTCTGGGCGGACGCGCTCGCCGACGCGGGGATGTCGGCGTCGATCACTTCGCCGCCCCGGCCCGGGTCGGTGATCGCCGCGCTCGACGAGGACGACCTCATCCGGGCGATGGACGTCCTGATGAGCAACGCGGTCAACCACGCCGGGGAAGGTGCCCACGTAGAGCTGGGCTGTCGATCCGAGGGAGCGCGTATCCGGGTCTGGGTCGCCGACACCGGACAGGGCGTGACGGCCGACGACTTGCCACGGATCACGGAGCGGTTCTTCCGCGCGTCGTCCGGCAGCGGGCCGGGCTCCGGACTCGGATTGGCCATCGCCGCGGCCCTTGTCGAAGGAGCCGGCGGCGAACTGGAGGTGACCGCCGGACGCCCCGCGGGACTGCGGGTGGACCTCTGGATCCCGGCGGCCGACGTCCCATTCCACTAGGCCGTGGACGACCTGTCCTAAGGGACTGTTAGGAAACGGCGATCGGCTTCCGTTCCGCCTGTGACTGCGTTCACAGTGTTAGGGGCACCGACGCCGGACCGGGTCGGGTGCACGTTCGACGACCTGGAGGACCCTGATGACCGACTCGCCCACCCGGCAGCCCGCGAACGCCCGGAGCGCACCGCCGACGTCGTCGGCCGCGGCGACGCGTCGTGCCGTGCTCAACACCCTGCGCGGGTCCTCCGGCAACCTCGTCGAGTGGTACGACGTCTACGTCTACACCGTCTTCGCGACGTACTTCGAGAGCCAGTTCTTCGACTCGGCCGACAAGAACTCGACCGTCTACGTGTATGCCATCTTCGCCGTCACCTTCCTGATGCGGCCGGTCGGCTCCTGGTTCTTCGGTCGGTACGCGGACCGTCGGGGCCGCCGGGCGGCGCTGACGTTCAGCGTGTCGTTGATGGCGGCGTGCTCCCTCGTCATCGCGCTGACACCGGGTCGCGAGTCGATCGGCGTGTGGGCGGCGGTCGTCCTGGTGCTCTGTCGACTGGTACAGGGGTTCGCGACCGGCGGTGAGTACGGCGCGTCGGCCACCTACATGTCCGAGGCGGCCACCCGCGAGCGTCGCGGCTTCTTCTCGTCGTTCCAGTACGTCACACTCATCGGCGGACACGTACTGGCGCAGCTCACCCTGCTGGTGATGCAGGGCTTCCTCGACAAGGACCAGATCTCCGACTTCGGTTGGCGCATCGCGTTTCTCATCGGCGGCGTGGCCGCCGTGGTCGTCTTCTGGCTGCGCCGCAGCATGGACGAGTCGCTCACCCCGGAGCAGTTGGAGGCCGTCCGCAGCGGGGCCGACTCCGAGTCCGGCTCGATCCGCGAACTCGTCCTGAACTACTGGCGACCCCTGCTGGTCTGCTTCCTGGTCACCATCGGCGGCACCATCGCCTTCTACACCTACAGCGTCAACGCACCGGCCATCGTCAAGACCGCCTACGAGGACCACGGTCGCACCGGGACCTGGATCAACCTCATCGGTTTGATCTTCCTGATGGTGTTGCAGCCGATCGGCGGAATGATCAGCGACAAGGTCGGACGCAAACCCGTCCTCATCTTCTTCGGCGTCGGCGGTGTCCTGTACACCTACGTCCTGATCACCTACCTGCCCCAAACAACCTCGGTGGCAACGTCGTTGACCCTGCTCGCCATCGGCTACATCATCCTCACCGGCTACACCTCCATCAACGCGATCGTGAAGGCGGAGCTCTTCCCCTCTCACGTCCGCGCGCTGGGAGTGGGTCTGGGCTACGCGCTCGCGAACTCGGCGTTCGGCGGCACCGCACCGCTGATCTACCAGGCCGCGAAGAACGGCGGTCATGTCCCGTGGTTCATCGCCTACGTCACCGTCGTGATCGCGGTGTCGCTGATGGTCTACATCTTCGTCTTGCGCAACAAGGCGGAGACCCCGCTCGATCGCGAGCAGGGGCGGGCATTCCTCGACGCAGAGGCCGTTGCCCGGCGGGCCTAAGGTGTCATCATGTCGTTCGCGCGCGGGCCGGTGGACCGGCGGACTATGCTCCGCGGGGCCACCGGCCTGGGCGCGCTGCTTCTCCTGACCGCGTGCGGAACCGAACGCGGCGCACCGGTCCGCCTCGCGGCGGGAGAGCCCGGCGGGTTCTTCTGGGAGTTCGCCGGTCTTCTCGCCGCGGCGGCGGACCGGTCCGGCGCGCCGGAGATCCGCCCGCGGCAATCCGGCGGCTCTGCTGAGAACCTCGACGCCCTGGCGGACGGTTCCGCGGAACTCGCCATCAGTCTCAGCGACACGGCCATCGAGCGCGCGGGCCCACAGCTGACGGCGCTCGGATGCGTGTACGAGAACTACTTTCAGGTGGCGGTCCGCACCGGGTCCGGGATCGCGACGGTCGCCGACCTGCGCGGGCGGTCGGTGAGTGTCGGAGCACCGGGGTCCGGCGCCGCCGGACTCTCCGAGCGGGTACTCGCCGCAGCCGGCCTCGATGCCGGCCGCGACATCCGCCCGGTCCAGCAGACGATGGCCGACGCTGGCGCCGCCCTTGCCGCGGGAGAGGTCGACGCCGTCATGTGGGCGGGCGGTCTGCCGACCCCGGCGTTCACCGACTTGCGCGTGCCGATCGTCCTGCTCGACCTCGGTGGCGTAGTCGCGGGCCTACGACAGCGGTTCGGACCCGCATACGAGCCCGTACGCATCCCGGCCGACATCTACGGCCGGCACCCCGCGGTCACCACCGTCGGGATCGCGAATCTCCTGCTCGCCCGTCGGGATGTACCGGATGCGACCGCCGCGGCCATCGCCGACGTCCTGCTCGACCAGGCTGCTCACCTCGTGCCCGCCCAGGCGATCGGCAGCCAGTTCCTCGACGCGCAGTCGTTGATCCTCACCGGACCCATCCCCCTGCATCCGGGTGCCGCGGGCGAGTACCGCCGTCGGCACGGGTGAACCGCAGCCGCTCGGCGACGGGTCGCGGTCCGTGATACACCTAGGCCGACGAGTCGAGGGTCGAGAGGATCACATGAAACTGGTGGCATCCCGCCGCTCCGAGTTGGTCGCCGGATTGTTCGCGATCACACTGATCGCCGCCGGTTGCGGCACGTCAGACGCCGACGAGTCACCCTCCGGAGCCTCGACGACCGGGGGTTCGACGACGACCTCAGCGGCCGGCGACACGACGGGCCCCGTTCCTGTCGTGGAAAACGCGAAGCCCACCGAGACGACGGTCATGGGCGAGGACGATGTCGAGGTGACCCTCACCGGTCCGATCGCAACGAAGTACGCGTCGGCGACCGAGGCACAGCGGGCCGCCCTGGGCAAGCCGTTGACCGGGGATCACAACGCGGGGACACGAGAGAGTGGCGTTGTCTACCAACAGTTCCGCGGTGGCGTGATCATCGCGAGGGACAGCGACCCCGCAACGCCCGGGTACATCGTCACCTCCGGCAAGATCCGGGACGCCTGGAACACCGAGCGCGCTCCGGACGGCACCCCGTTGCTCCTCGGCACCAACGGCTCGGCCGGGCCGCTCGGTGTGCCCACGAGCGACGTGACGGTCGACGGTGACCTCGAGGTGGTCACCTTCGAGCACGGCGAGATCTCCGAGAACACCGAGACCGGCGAGGTGACCGTCACGGTCAACGGCAAGATCGTGCCCTCCGGTTTGCGGTGAGGCGATGAGACGTCGGATTGTCGCGGTGGCTGTCAGCGTGATCGCGCTCGTGGCCGGTGGTTGCTCGACTCCGCCGGACCAGCAGTCGTCAACGCCATCAACGTCTTTCGGTACGCCATCGGCTGCGCACGGACCCGCGACGGCTCCCCCGGTCCCCGCGGGGACCGAATCCTTCGACGTCGTCCGCGTCGAGTATCTCGATTCCGACGATGCCGACCCCGCCGAGAACTGGGCCGATCTGTACCTGCCTGCGGGCGCCCGCGACGACGACTCGCTGCCGCTGGTGACGATCATCCACGGTGGCGGTTGGGAAAGCCGGGCCGGTGCAGAGCAATTCGACGAGATGGCCAGAGACCTCGCCGACCGGGGGTTGGCCGTCTACAACGTGGAGTACCGACGTCTGGGCACCGGCGGAGGGTGGCCCACGACCTTCCACGACGTGGCCCGAGCACTCGACCATGTGCCCGCGATGGCCGAGACCTACCCGCAGTTGCGAATCGACGACGAGCTGGTGGTCGGTCACAGCGCCGGTGCGCAATTGGCCGTGTGGGGCGGCACGCGCCATCGCCTCACCGATGACGAAGTGGGTTCGCGTCCGGCCTTCGTTCCATCCCGGGCGGTGTCCATCTCCGGCCCGCTGGACATGCGCTACGCCGTCGACCACGGCAACAACCGGGTGATCACCCATGTCCTGGGTGGCACACCACGACAGGTCCCCGCGCGCTATGACTCGGTCGACCCCATCCGCAATCTCGATCCGGCGCTACCGGTCACCTTGTTCCACGGACTGGCCGACGACGATGTCGACCCGACCAACTCCCGCCGCTACGCGACCGCCCTTGACGCCGCCGGCGGCTCGGCCGAGCTGCACATGTTCGACGGCGAGACCCACACCTCCCTCGTCCACCGCCAGTCCCCGTCCTACACCCGAATCCTCGACCGGCTCACCGAGATCACGCGGACCGACATCGATGAGCTGCGCGACGAATAGCTACGCCGCCTCTCGGACGACTGGTGCTGAGCGAGTCTCGTTGCGCTGCTTCCATTCCCACACCGCGTAGAGCACCTCGGTGGTGTAACCCAAATCCATCCGACCCCCACCGATCGGCACCGTCGCATCTACCCCGATCCGTTGATCGGGTCGCCACCCGCCCGGCCTCGAAGTCGGTGGCGCCACCTCGATCTCCGTCCCGTCCGGCCGATGAAAGCTGAACCGCTGCAACCCATGCGCGGTGATCGCGAACTCGCCCCGATGCAACGACCGATGACACGACCCACACAACAAGATCAGATTGTCCGGATCCGTCCGCCCACCCGCCGACCAGAACACCACATGATGGGCATGCAGATGACGCGTCCGCCCACACCCCGGCACCTGACAACACCGATCCCGCACGAACAACGCCCGCACCAACGCCTTGTTCGGCGCCCGCTTCCGACGACCCACCCCCAACAACGCCAACTTCCCCGGCCGCCCAGGCACCCCGCGGCTCACCACCTCCCGCGTCGACGCCCCACACCGAGCTTCGGCCACCTCAACCTCCGACAACGCCGGACCGTCATCGAGATGAGCCGACTCCACCCCGTCACCGGCATGAATCAGGATCTCCGCACCCGGCGCAAGATCGGGCATCGCGATCCCGTCATGCACCATGTCGGCCATCGCCACCACCGCCGGCGCAACATTCGACGGCACCTGCCGCCACAGATCCCGACGCCGAGACGGAACCACCTCCGAATCCTCAGGTGCCGAACCGGCGTCAGTGTTCCGCGGAACACTCTCAGCCGACGGTAGATCCGGATCATCGCAGGTCCGGGTGCGTTCATACTCCGCACGCACCGTCCCGGCCAAAAACCGCGCCCCATCCAACGGACTCAACCGCAGCGACACCGACAACGACCCGTCATCGTTCCACTTCCACCGGCCCGTCGACTCCACCGGTGGCCGGCTTTCCTCTTCGACGCCACAGTTGCGGTCGACCTGGCCCATCGCCCGTACCGCCCGATCCAACTGACTCGCCGTGCACGACAACGCCAGATTCACCAACTCCGCCTCCCGCTCCGGCGTAGCCACCCGTGTCAGGGCGCGGACCTTCGAATACGTCAGCCGACCCTCGCGAAACGCCGTGCGGATCACCGGCAATTCCCGTATCGCCTTGGCGACCCTCAACTGCTCATGCGCCGTTCGCGGTGCGATGCCCGCCTTCCACGACAACCAGTGCGCCAGCGAATGAATCCCCGGCCCCCGCCACGACTCCCGCCCATCCAGTTCTGCCACCAGTTCAAGGAAGTCCGCTGTCAAAGCCGTGATCCGAGCGGCATACCCAGCACCCGCGCCTCGAGCACCTCATCCGTCAGCGACTCAGGATCCGCACCATCGAACATCGACGACGCATCTCCACCGCAACGAAAAGCACTGAACCCCAACGCAACCCCCTGAACCGAGCGAGAAGTACAGGAACAAGGTATCGCCAGGCACCGACAATTCCTCGAGCCTCAACCCGAGGTCGAGAGTGTTCCGCGGAACACTTCGGGATCACCTTCTATAAGTACTGGGAGGGTTGCCCGTCCACCGGGTGAAGGATCGGCTGGAGGCCGCGGCAATCGAGTAGCCCAGACGCGAGGCGGCCTCCTGAACGGTGAGGCCGAGGACGCCGAGGACGCCGAGTAAGTCGACCGCGACCTCATGACGAACCTCCTCGGTCAGGACCCGAAAGGTTGTCCCCTCCTGTTCGAGGCGTCGATGCAGTGTTCGGCGGCCCATGTTCAGACGGGCAGGGTGTCTCGTCAAAGCAACTCGATATGTCCGACCGACTGACTCATGTCGACGCTGATGTCGACGAACCGGTTGCCTATCTGTAGCGCCTGCGGGGCGACCCAAAGCGCCTCCCTTGCATTCGCACTGCTGAGCATTGCGAATCCGAGCAAACCGAAGTTGGTGAGCGAGAG
Source organism: Gordonia hongkongensis (assembly GCF_023078355.1). Lineage (NCBI taxonomy): Bacteria > Bacillati > Actinomycetota > Actinomycetes > Mycobacteriales > Gordoniaceae > Gordonia > Gordonia hongkongensis. The sequence continues at coordinate 1,336,228 of NZ_CP095552.1, read as the reverse complement.
GCGCGTCGCCATCTCGGTGCCGAGACCGGGTCGAACGCCGCAGGTTTCGACGAGGTTGCGCGCAACGGCCAACTCTTGAACCGCCTCGACCTCGAGATCGTCGTCCTCCAGATCGGCCGGTTGTAGCCCGGATTCGGCTTTCGTCCCAGCGGTCATTCCTTCTGAGACCCGACGCTTCGTACGGTGACGTGGAGCGAAGGGCTCAATGACTCGGTGGCTCGGAGGTCGCCGGCGCGGCGGTTGCCGCAGTCGCCGGGAGGTCCGCTGTGTTGACACCTCCTCGGACCAACTCCGACCTCGACTCAGCTCGCCGCACTCTCCCGCTGCGCGACCTTGGGTTCGATCACCTCGGTCGCGTAGGTCTTCCCCCACTCGTTGAGGGCGGTGACGAAGGGGCGCAGCGCCCGTCCCTGTTCGGTGAGCGAATACTCAACTCTCGGAGGGACTTCGGGATAGGCCGTGCGCTGCACGATGCCGTCGCATTCGAGTTCACGTAGCTGGCGGGTGAGCACTCGTGGCGTGACCGGACCGACTGCCCGCCCGAGGGCGCCGTATCGCAACGGCCCCTCGAGAAGGTTCTTGACGATGGTCATCTTCCAGGAACCGCCGAGCACGGCGACGCTCACCTCGACGGGGCACACCTCGTAGGCACGTCGAACCGGGTCGCGCAGAACGGACTCGCCCTCGTTCTCCATCGTCAGACCCCTGCCGTCGGCGTGGACATCCTCGTCCATATGGACAATATTGTGCATACTACCGCCGAAGTGCATCAGGCGTTAGACAGAAGTCATGCACCTTTCCGTCGACAACCCCGAGACCTCTGTAGACCAGGACTTCGCGCGCTTCACCTCCCCGACGGTCGGAGCAGCCCTCGGCTCGGTCGCGATTCTCGCGACCGTCGCGACTGCGGCCCTCTCCGACACCGGAACACTGCCGGGGTTGCTCGGGATGGCCGGCGCCGGGGCGCTCCTGGCCCTGATGCAGATCGCCGTGCAGTGTCAGGCGGCGATACTCGTCCTGCGAGACAGACGATGGCTTCCGGCACTGCCGGCCGCGGCGATCTGCGCCGCGACACTGACCGCGCTCTACCTGCTGGCCTTCGATCACGCTGCCGGCTGGTACCTGCTCCTCATCAGCGCAGTAGCTGTCGCCGGGTATGTCGCGGTGCTCGGGGAGGGGCACGCAGCCATCCGCGTCTTCGACGGCGCCGAACGTCATATCGAGGACACACCAAGGCACCGGTGAAGCCAACTGCCGACGCCACCAGGCGGACCTCGAGGCGCTGCCATCTCACGGACGGGCGACTTCGAGCGAACAGGGAGGCAGGGCTACATGAGGGCAGACAGCTTCGAACCGGTGGTCGTCGACGATGACCAGGACGCGTCCCGGGCAGGTCGCGCGCTGGCAGTGATCTCGACGCAGCGCGATCAACTCATAATCCTGACTGTGCACGGCAGCATCGACCTGCTCACCGTCCCGCAGTTGGGTGCGGCCGTGCTGGAAGCAGTGAGCGAGCGACCCCGGGGGCTGATCGTCGACCTCACCGCCACCGACTTCCTCGCGTCGTCCGGCATCGCCGCGCTCCTCGCCGCGCACGCGGCCGTCACCCCGGCCGGCGGCCGGTTCGGCGTCGTCGGCGGGCATCCCGCCATCACTCGGCCCCTGCGGCTGACGGGCCTGGATGACACTCTCGACCTCTACCCCACCCTGGCCGACGCGTTCTCGGCGATGGTCCCGGACTGAGGGCGCCGGCTCACTCCGCGCCGAGAAACTGGACGAGGACCGCGTTCACCGCCTGCGGCGCCTCGATCGGGATGAGGTGCGTCCCGGGGATCACGGCCAGCCGGGCACCCGGAATGGCGGCGACGACGTCGCGGCTGTGCTCGAGCGTCACCTCGTCGCGGTCACCCTGCATGACCAGCGTCGGTGCGGTGATCGCGGCCAGATCACGGAGATCGATTTCGGGTTCGGAGTTGATCATGGCCATCGTCTTGTCGAAGATGACCTGGAAATGTTCTGCCCCGTCCGGGGATTCGGACGCGTAGTCCGCAGCGAAGAACTTCATCAGCTCGTCATCGGCGGAATCGAGCGCGTCGAGGATGCCGCCGACCGCCCGGCCCGAACTGTTGTAGTACTGGCCGATCAGTACCAGATGCCGGACCAGGTCGGGCCGGCGCAGCGCGACCAGCACACCCACCACCGCGCCATCGCTCCACCCGACGATCTCGGCGGGACCACCGACCACCTCGTCGAGGTAGGCGATCGTCTCCTCGGCCATGTCCGCGTAGTGGAACTCGTCGGTCACGTCCGGGCTGTGTCCGTGACCGTGACGCTCCGGACAGAACACCTTCCACCCCGCGTCCACAAGGGCCGGCACCTGCCCGCCCCACGACGATGCACCCGAGAAGGCGCCGTGGAGCAGCACGAGCGGCTGCCCGGCGCCCTGGATCTCGTGCCAGACACGGGTATTCGGCGTCGGATGACTGATGGTCGTGTACTCGCGGATCGGAGAGGTCACGTGACCACCGTACGGGGGCATCGGTGCGGCCGATGAGAAACCGGCGTCGAGCGGGTCAGCCTTGTTGAGTGCACACACGACGAGAGGGAGTCCCATGCCCACCGACACCACGCAGGCACGATCGATATCGGCGGCCGCCGATCACATGCTCGCTCTGACCGCCACAGTCGCCGACGCCGACCTGGGCCGTCCGACCCCCTGCGGCGACATGGACCTCGCCGCGCTGGTCGCCCACGTCGACGGCCTGTCCCAGGCCTTCGCGGCCGCGGCGCGGAAGGACTTCGGACCGCTGACCTCGACGCCGCCGGACCCAGCGCAGAGTCAGCTCTCGACGCAGTGGCGCGACGACCTGCGTCGCCACGTCCACGACCTCGCCGACTCCTGGGATGACCCCGCCGCCTGGGACGGCATGACCCGGGCGGGCGGTGTCGAACTGCCGGCCGAGATCATGGGACTCGTGGCGCTGTCGGAACTCGTGCTGCACGGATGGGACATCGCACGTGCCATGGGCATCCCGTTCGACATCTCCGACGACATCCTCCAGGTCGTCTTCGACCTCCACTACCCACCCCAACCGCAGGAAGAGCGCGACGGCATGTTCGGGCCGGTGGTCGAGGTACCCGACGACGCACCCCTCGTCGACCGCCTCGCCGCCTTGACCGGACGGGATCCCCGGTGGCCGCAGGCGGCGAAGGCGGACTAGCGGTTGAACGGCCAGCCGGTGATCTTCTTCTCCCGCGGCGGGGCGTAGGTCCGTATCTTCGACGTCGAGAGCCCCATTCGGACAAGACCTTCGGCGATCGTGACCGCCGCCCGCACACCGTCGACGATCGGCACTCCGGTCGCCTCACGAACCTGCTCCTCGAGTTCGGCCATGCCGCCGCACCCGAGGCAGATCACCTCGGCGTGGTCGTCGCTGACCGCACGCGTGGACTGTTCCACGATCGCCTTCACGGCCCGCTCCGGGTCCGACTCGAGTTCCAGCACACCGAGTCCCGACGCCCGCACCGATGCGCACCGCTGGTCGAGGCCGGCGAGCTTGAGCCGGTCCTCGATGAGCGGGACCGTCCGGTCCAGGGTCGTCACCACCGAGAAGCGGTGTCCCAGATACATCGCCGTCGACGCCGCGGCCTCGGTGATGTCGACGACCGGCACCTCGAGGAGCTCCTGGAGTCCCTCTCGGCCGTGTTCGCCGTAACCGGCCTGGATGACCGCGTCATACGGTTCGGGGTAGGCGAGGATCGCGTCCATCACGGCGATCGCGGCGAGGTAGGACTCGAAATTCCCCTCACACGAGTCGGCGCCGAAACGCGGTGTGATCCCCACGATCTCGGTCCCCGGGGAGGCGACCGAGCGGGCCGAGTCGGCGATGGCCTCGGTCATCGACACGGTGGTGTTGACGTTGGCGACCAGGATGCGCACGGTGATGTCCTTTGTGGGTCAGTGAGTGCTGGCGACGGAGATCGACTCGCCCGACACCTCGGCGAACGGACCGCGACGGTCGGCGACCGCCAGGTACACGATCGCACCGAGACCGGCGCCGATGAACCAGGAGAACTCCGAGATCACCTCGAAGGCCGGGACGAAGGCCATCACCAGGGCGATGGCCGCAGTCGGGACGAGCGCGAGGATCGCCCGCATGTTGACCCCGTTCCGGTAGTGGTAGGCGGCGCCCGGTGCCTCGGTGAACAACGCGGGCACGTCGATTCGCGAACGGCGGACGAGCCAGTAATCGGCCATGACGATACCGAACAGCGGGCCGAGAAGGGCACCGAGTCCGCCGAGGAAGTAGTTGATCACCGCCGGCGAGTTGTAGAGGTTCCACGGCAGGATGACCAAGCCGATGATCGCGGCGACGAGCGCCGCGCGCCGGAAGTCGAGGTGGCGCGGGAACAGGTTGGACAGCGCGTAGATCGGCGCGACGAAGTTGGCCATGAGGTTCACGGCGACAGTGAGGATCAGCAGCGCGAGGCAGGCCAGCACCAGCAGGAACGTGTTGGGAACGGTCTGGACGATGTCCGACGGCGACTCGATGACTGTGCCGTTGATGCGGAACTGCGCTCCGGCGAGGGTGATCACGATGGCGCCGAAGAGCAGCATGTTCAGCGGGATGCCCCAGAAGTTCCCGCGCACGATCGCTTTTCGCGATTCCGCGTTGCGGGTGAAGTCACAGAAGTTGAGGACGAAGGTCCCGTAGATCGCCACCCACAGGCTCGCGCCGCCGATGATCTGGAGCCACATGTCCACGCCGGTCAGCGAATAGGGCGTCGACCACGCGATGGTCCAGTCGGCGTTGCTCAGCATCCAGACGGCCAGGGCGACCATGGTGACCAGGATGACCGGACCGGCGAAGGCCTCGTAGCGACGGATCATCTCCATGCCGTAACTGACGATGATCACCTGGATCACCCACAGCGAGACGAACGAGATCCAGCCCAGGGTGGAGAGCCCGAGGAAACGATTGGTGTCCAGGTCGGCGGCGCCGGGGAACAGCGCCACCAGCATGATTCGCAGGACGACCGACGCGAGGTAGGTCTGGATGCCGAACCACGCGATCGCCACCCCACCGCGGATGAGGGCGGGGATCTGGGCGCCGCGGAACCCGAACGAGATGCGGCTCATGACCGGGAACGGCACGCCCGTCTTCTCCCCCATGAAGCCGGAGAGATTCAGCAGCAGGAAGAGGAACACCCCACCCAGCACCAGGGCGGTCAGGATCTGCCACCCGCCGAGCCCGAGCGCGAACAGACCGATGGCGAAGGCGTAGTTGCCGAGACTGTGTACGTCGTTGGCCCACAACGTGAAGATGTTGTAGGTGTTCCAGCGTCGTCCGACGCGGCTGGTCGGTGCCAGGTCGTCGTTGTACAGCTTCGGACTCAGCCCGGCCGGGACGGTGCCGGTGACCTCCGAAACCGGTCCGTCGACGGGGGCTGTGTGCTGCTCAGTGCTCATGTCTGCACTTTCGGTCGGACGGTCATCGATGACCGCGCTCCTACACTCGCGGAGTTCCGTGATGTGGAATGAATTTTCCGCGTTCGTGACAGTTAGCCTGACGATCGAGGCCGTTGTCAATAGCACGACACCGGCCTACTCGCGAGTTGAGTTCCGAAATGACGCAGCTTCATTCCATGATGAGGAATAACCTGGGTTAGTCTCTGGAACGACACCGGACACGGCACCAGCAAGGAGTCCCGCCCCATGACCGCAACACCCGATGCCCCGGCCGCTACTTCCGACGCACCGTTCGACCTGGTCGTGCGGGGTGAACAGACTCTCACCACGGCCGGCATCGTGGCCCGCGAGATCGGTATCCGCGACGGTCGGATCGTCGCGATCGAGCCCCTCGGCAGCGGACTGACCGGGGCCGAGGTCATCGAGCTCGCCGACGATCAGGTCATGATCCCCGGACTCGTGGACACCCACGTACACGTCAACGAGCCCGGACGCACCGAGTGGGAGGGTTTCGACTCGGCCACCCGGGCAGCCGCAGCCGGTGGCGTCACCACCCTCATCGACATGCCACTCAACTCGATCCCGCCGACCGTCAACGTCGACGCGTTGGCCGAGAAGCGGGCTGCGGCGCAGGGAAAGACACACATCGACGTCGGCTTCTGGGGTGGCGCCATCCCGGGTAACGAAGACGACCTGCGCGGCCTGCACGACGCCGGCGTGTTCGGCTTCAAGTGCTTCCTGCTGCACTCGGGTGTGGACGAGTTCCCACACCTGACGGCCGACGAGATGGAAGCCGACATGGCGAAGCTCGCCGAGTTCGACTCGCTGATGATCGTCCACGCCGAGGACTCGCGCGCCATCGACAAGGCACCCTCCCCGGAGGGCGATGAGTACACCCGCTTCCTCGCCTCGCGCCCGCGCGGCGCCGAGAACCTGGCGATCGCCGAGGTGATCGAGCGGGCGCGCTGGACCGGCGTGCGCGCCCACGTGCTCCACCTGTCGTCGTCGGATGCCCTGCCGATGCTCGCCAGCGCGAAGCGCGACGGGGTAAAGATCACCGTCGAGACCTGCCCGCACTACCTCACTTTGCTGGCCGAGGAGGTGCCCAACGGCGCGACGGCCTTCAAATGCTGCCCGCCCATCCGCGAGGCCGGCAACCGTGAACTGCTGTGGGAGGGATTGCTGGCCGGCACCATCGACTGCATCGTCTCCGACCACTCCCCGTCGACCGTCGACCTGAAGGATCCCGAGAACGGCGACTTCGGGGTCGCCTGGGGTGGCGTGGCGTCGTTGCAGCTGGGATTGTCGCTCATCTGGTCGGAGGCCAAGAAGCGCGGCATCGATCTGCCGCAGGTCATCGAGTGGATGGCGTCGAAGCCCGCCGACCTCGCCGGTCTGCCGACGAAGGGCCGCATCGCCCTCGGTTGCGACGCCGACTTCGCGATCTTCGAGCCGGAGTCCGCGCAGATCGTCGACGTCAACCGCCTCCACCACAAGAATCCGGTGAGCCCGTACGACGGCCGTGCGCTCGCCGGCGTGGTCAGGGGCACCTGGGTTCGCGGGCAGAGGGTGGACTTCGAGACCGCCCGCGGTCGCATGCTCCGCCGCGGCGACGTCTGAGCCCCGGTCCCCGCTGCCTGAGCCCCCGGTAAGCTGGGCCGAATGAGTTCGGATGACCAGCACACCGGCCTGGCCGATGAGTTGGCGGCGCGTTCCGACGACGCGCTGACCGAGCTCCTCCTCGAGCGCCCCGACCTCGCCTCACCGACGCCGTCGGGGACGCGGGTACTGGCGCAACGGGCCCTGTCGGCGGCGTCGTTGGCCCTGGCCGGCGAGGATCTCGACGTCCTTGCCGTCGCGGTTCTGGAAGAGGTTGCCGCCCGCCACAGCCGCAGCCCGAAGAAGTCGCGGCGTCCGTCGGTCACCACGATCGTCAAGACCCTGTCCGGCCGCGCCGATGCGGCCGAGGTGCGCGCCCGTCTCGATCTCCTCCGACGCCGCGCGATCCTCTGGGGCGAGGACTCCTCCCTCGGCGCCGGTGAACACGTCGACTCCGCGATGCCGTGGAAGGCCAAGCACCTCAGCGGTCCGCTCGTCGGACTGTCGGGCGAGGAGATCGCGGCGATGATCGCCGATCTCGACGAGCGACCCCTCGGTCTGCTGCACACCCTCGCCCGCGGTCCGGCCCTGGGCCGCAGTCGCGATGCGGCCCACGACGCCGACCCGTCCTCCCCGGTCGCCCGACTGATCTCGTCGGGCCTCCTCGCGCGCATCGACGATCAGACCGTCGAGCTACCGCCGATGGTGGGCGCCGTGCTCCGCGAGGAACCTGCTTGGCGCACAGACGTGTTGGAGCCGCCACCGCTCCACGAACCCGGCGCCAAGCCCCGTTTCGGGGCCAAGGCGGTCGACGCGGCCGCCGGCGGCGAGGCACTCGAACTCATCCGTCACCTCACCCAGCTGATCGCGGTCCTCGGCGCGACGCCGGCGGCGGTGCTCCGCTCCGGCGCGCTCGGCGTCCGCGAGCTCCGTCGTCTGGGTAAGCTGACCGGTCTCGAGACACAGCGGGTGGCGTTCCTCGTCGAACTCGCCGCCTATCTCCGGCTCATCGACGCGGGCTTCCCGGATCCCCCGCCGCCCAACGATTCCGGCGAACAGTCCTTCGCGCCCACCTCCACCGCCGACACCTGGCTGCACCAGCCGCGCGAGCGCCAGTGGCTCGCGCTGGCCGACGCCTGGATGCACATGCCGCGCCGCGCCTGGCAGGTCGGCGAACCCGATCGGGACGGCAACGCGCTGCCGACGCTCGGCTCCGACCTCCACGACGCCTACGCCCCGGTGCAGCGTCAGCTCATCCTGTCCACCCTCGCCCACGCCGACCCCGCGGTGGGCGTCCCCGCCGACACCCTCCTCGCGAACCTGCACTGGCACCGCCCCCGTCAGATCCGGCGCTTCAGCCGCCGCGTCGTCGCCGAGACCTTGCGTGAGGCACGGGAATTGGGCCTGGTCGCGCACGATGCCCTGACCACCGTCGGTCGCGCGTACACAGTGGAGGAGTCGCCGGACTCCGACCCCGCCGACGTCGACGCAGCGGTGCTCGCCGCGATGCGCAAGGCCCTGCCCGAACCGGTGGACCACTTCCTGACCCAGGCCGATCTGACGCTGACCGTCCCCGGCCCGATGACACCCGAACTCGCCGAACAGGTGGAGCTCGTCGCCGATCTGGAATCGGGCGGTGCGGCGTCGGTCTATCGGGTCTCACCGGAGAGCGTGCGCCGTGCGCTCGACGCGGGCCGCAGCAGCAACGAATTGCTCTCGATGTTCACGAAACACTCGAGAACCCCGGTGCCACAGTCACTCACGTATCTCATCGACGACGTCGCACGACGCCACGGCCAGTTGCGCGTGGGCGTCGCGTCGGCGTTCATCCGCTGCGAGGACCCGACGGTGCTGGCCGCCGTGCTGCGCAGCGCAGCCGCCGAACCGCTCGCGCTTCGCGCACTGGCCCCCACGGTCGCGGTGTCGCCGTCGGAGGTCCGCGACGTCATCGATCAGCTGCGGGCGGCGGGATTCGCTCCGGCGGGCGAAGACTCGTCCGGAGCCCTGGTCGACCTCCGCGAACGCGGCAGCCGGGTCACGGTGTCGCGGGCACGACGACAGAGCCAACCGCGCCGGAACGCGCCATCGGAGGCCCAATTGCGGTCGGTGGTCACCCGGATTCGCTCGACCGATCGCGCAGCCGCGGCGACACCTGTTCGGAGCACCGCCACGACGACCCCGGTCCGGGCCACCGGTGCGGGCGAATCCGCCACCGCGCTCATCCAGCTCGCACTGCGCGCCAACCGCAGGCTGCGCGTGGGATACGTCGACGCACAGGGATCGGCGAGCCGGCATGTGGTGACCCCGAAGATCCTCGGCGCCGGCCAGCTCGTGGCCGTCGAGGAGGGCAGTGATGACGAGCAACGGTTCTCGCTGCACCGCCTCACCAGCGTCGAGCTGCTCGACGCCTGAGTCCAGCGGGTAGAGACATCATGTGAAAGACGTCTCATCCTTGGTACCCTCGGGTATGACCGCGGCACGCGAGATCTCCGCAGGACAACCACCCGGCGGCGTGGCTGACACGTATCAGCACGACCTCGTCACCCGGATGAAACCCTCGCGCAAGCGCCCCCGGGTGACCCGACCCGCCGATCTGGTCACCGCCATCGGGCCTTCTCTCGCCGGCACCAACGTGATCATGCAGCTCGCCAACCCGAAGGTCGGGTACGGCGTCCACGAGAGCCGCGTGCCGTCGGGCAACGCGATCAAGCGGCCCATCAAACGGGGGCGCACCACCGGCACGTTCCTCGCCGTCGCACTGATGGGCTCCGACGACGACAAGGCCTACATCCACGAAGCCGTCGGCCGCATCCACGACGAGGTGTACTCCACCCAGTCGAGTCCCGTCCGCTACAGCGGGAACGACTCGCGTCTGCAGCTGTGGGTCGCGGTGTGTCTGCTCAAGTACTTCATCGACCAGTACGAACTGCTCTACGGTCCGCTGAGCGCCGAGGAGAAGCAGATGGTGCTCACCGAGGCGCACCCGCTGGGAACCGCACTCAACGTTCCCCGGGACAAGTGGCCGGCGACCTACGACGATCTGCTCGTCTACTGGAACGCCGAACTGTCCTCGCTGCGCATCGACGACCCGGTGCGCGACGAGCTCCGCAGCCTCGCCGACCTGTCCTTCCTGGAGTACCGCGTCGGAAAGCTCGGCACGCTGCTCCATGCCACGATCGGGCCGTCGCTCGCGTACGCGATCAAGGCCGGGCTGCCGCCGGAGTTCCGCACGATGATGCGGTGGCGGTGGACCGAACGCGACGAACGCCGCTATCAGCGGGCGCTCGCCGGCTTCCGCCGCGTCGACCCACTGGTGGCACCCGTACTGCGCGGGATCTTCCGGCTCAACATCATCGATCTGCGGGTGCGCCGCAAGCTCGGTATCCCCGTCTTCTGACTTCGCCGAGGTCACTCTCGTCACAGCGCAGGCCCGACGCTGACAATCGTCGGTGCGATCTGGACAATGGAGCGGGTGACCGATGGACCCCTGATCGTGCAATCCGACAAGACGCTGCTGCTCGAGGTGGATCACCCCGACGCCGCGGCGGCGCGCGCGGCGATCGCACCCTTCGCCGAACTCGAACGCGCCCCCGAGCACGTCCACACCTACCGGGTCACCCCGCTCGCACTGTGGAACGCCCGCGCCGCAGGTCACGACGCCGAACAGGTCGTCGATGCACTCGTGACGTACTCGCGGTACGCGGTGCCCCAGCCGCTGCTGATGGACGTCGTCGACACCATGGGCCGGTTCGGTCGCCTGCAACTGGTCAAGCATCCGGCGCACGGGTTGACCCTCGTCAGCCTCGACCAGGCCGTCCTCATCGAGGTGATGCGCAACAAGAAGGTCGCCCCGATGCTGGGTGCGCGCATCGACGACGACACGGTCATCGTGCACCCGTCCGAGCGGGGCCGCCTCAAGCAGGTGCTGCTGAAGGTCGGCTGGCCGGCCGAGGACCTCGCCGGGTACGTCGACGGTGAGGCCCACGCCATCGACCTCGCCCAGGACGACTGGCAGCTGCGTGACTACCAGGAGATGGCAGCCGACTCGTTCTGGGCCGGCGGCTCGGGTGTGGTGGTGCTCCCCTGTGGTGCCGGCAAGACGATGGTCGGTGCGGCGGCGATGGCCAAGGCCGGCGCGACGACGCTGATCCTGGTGACCAACACGGTCGCCGGCCGCCAGTGGAAACGTGAACTCATCGCGCGCACGACGCTCACCGAGGAGGAGATCGGCGAGTACTCCGGCGAGCGCAAGGAGATCCGTCCCGTCACCATCGCCACGTACCAGGTGATGACGCGGAAGTCGAAGGGCGAGTACAAGAATCTCGACCTGTTCGACTCCCGCGACTGGGGCCTGATCATCTACGACGAGGTCCACCTCCTCCCCGCCCCCGTCTTCCGGATGACCGCCGACCTGCAATCGCGTCGTCGACTCGGCCTCACCGCGACCCTGGTCCGCGAGGACGGCCGCGAGGGCGACGTCTTCAGCCTCATCGGACCCAAGCGCTACGACGCCCCGTGGAAGGACATCGAGGCACAGGGCTGGATCGCGCCGGCCGACTGCGTCGAGGTCCGGGTGACCCTGACCGACGAGGAACGCCTGCAGTACGCGGTCGCCGAGCCCGAGGAGAAGTACAAGCTCTGCTCGACGGCCCACACGAAGGTCAACGTGGTCAAGGCGATCCTCGACAAGCACCGGGGTCAGCAGACCCTGATCATCGGCGCCTACATCGACCAGCTCGAGGAACTGGGCCGCGAACTCGATGCCCCGGTGATCCAGGGATCGACGAAGAACAAGGAACGCGAGGTCCTGTTCGACCGGTTCCGCTCCGGCGAGTTGCAGACCCTCGTCGTGTCGAAGGTGGCGAACTTCTCCATCGACCTTCCCGAGGCGTCGGTCGCGGTGCAGGTGTCGGGGACGTTCGGGTCACGCCAGGAGGAGGCCCAGCGCCTCGGCCGGTTGCTGCGACCGAAACGCGATGGCGGACAGGCACATTTCTACTCGGTGGTGTCGCGCGACACCCTCGACGCCGACTACGCGGCCCACCGCCAGCGGTTCCTCGCCGAACAGGGATACGCCTACCGGATCACCGACGCCGACGACCTCCTGGGCCCGACGATCGGTGAGGGTTCAGCCGGCTGAATCACAACTCGGCGCCCGGAGCGACGGTCGGATAGCCGAGCGCGGACGCGCCTGCGATGAGTCGATGGTCGTAGGCCACAAATGCGCTCATCTCAGCGCGAATCACGCTGGCAGAGGCCAGATGCAACGCGTCGAGCGAACGGAGCGAAGACGGGCCGATCGATTCGGCGATGTCGATGACGGCGTCGCTGAGCGGGACGACGTCCAGAGAATCGAGAAGATCACGCGCTCGCTCCTGAAGGCCCGGACTGCCATCATGCAAGGCCGTGCGCATCAATTCGACCCGTCCCAGCGCACTCGTCACGATCGGGACCCCGGGATACTTCCCGAGCCACTCGATCAGCGGTGCGGTCTCCGCCTCGCGCACCACGAGTTTCACCATCGCCGAGGTGTCGAGATAGATCAACGATCCTCGCGAACCTGCTCGAGGACTTCGGTGAGCGCGCGCGTCGGCAACGTCTCGGGGTGCAGCCCGGTTATGCCGCCCGCACGGCGGGCCGGCACGAGTATCCCGGCCTCGATGAGCGCGTCTCTGCTGCGTTCCCCGGCAGACACCGGGACCAACCGCGCAACCGTGCGGCCTCGGTTGGTGATGGCCAACTCTTCCCCGGCCTCGACTTGCGCCAGATACTGCGAGGCGTGCTGCCTGAGCTCGCGGATACCGATCGTCCTCATTCCTGCAGGGTAGCACCTGAAGTGCTACTTGACCCCGTGCTTCCGGAGGAGCCTCACCTTCCGCTCCCTGATCCGGAAGAACGACCTGCCCCCTGCTCCCTGAGGAGCGCCCGGAGCCTGCGGAGGGCGCGTCACGAAGGGTCAGATCTCTACGAGGCAATACCCGATCGACTCCGGCTCGTAGAAGACCCATGTCGTCTCCCCGCCCGGGCAAGTCACCGACGCATCCGACCGCGTCGTGACACGGGCGAGGACGGTCTGCGCCGTTGCGGCGCTCGTACAGGGGGCTTCCCGGTAGTCGGCCAGGGAGCCGCCCGACAGCGGCACCAGGTAACACAGGTCCTCGTAGAAATTCGGTGTGAGACAGACCTTGTCGGAACTTCCCGGGAAGGTGAGCGTCGAGTTCTGCGGGCTCGCGCACGACGACGCCGCGGCGATCTTCGACGCGGTGTAGAAGTTGAGACCGGCCGAGTCGCAGTCGACCTTCGACGCGTTCACGCTCGTTGACGACGCGGCGTCGGTCGCGATGCCGATGCACTCGCCGACCTGCACGTCACCCGGTCCGTTGACCGGCGACGTCGAGGAGTCGGTGGTGCGGGGCGCAGACGTGCCGGCGGCGGATGTCGGGGTCTGCGGCCCAGCGGCTGTGGTGGACCGCGACGTCGAGGTGTCGCTCGCGGTGGGGGCGCTCGACACCTGCGTCACGACGTAGACGACCCCGGCCGCGATCGCGAGCACGAGGACGGCCGCGAGCGACCCCAGTGCGATCAGCAGCCCGGACCGCTTCTTCGGTGGTGGCGCGTAGCCACCCTGCGAGGGGAACCCGCCGGGGTAGGTCCCCGGCTGCGACTGATACGGCGAATACTGCTGCGGCCCTTGGGAATAGGACACGGGGTTCACCGGAACGGGCGGGGCCGCCGGAACCGGCGGCACGGGCGACGGCGCGCGCACCGTCGGCTCCTTGGACAGCTGAGGAACGGTGAGCGCGCGTTCGAGGTCGACGGCGAAGTCGCGGCACGACCCGTACCGGCGGTCCGGCTCTTTCGCGAGGGCGCGACCGAACACCGCGTCGACATCGCCCGAAATACCCGGACGCAGGGTGGACGGTCGCGGCGGCATCGCCTGCAGGTGGCCGGCGATGATCGAGGCGGTGCCGGCACCCTGGAACGGCGGCCGCCCGGTGAGCAGTTCGAAGACGGTGGCCGCGAGCGCGTACTGGTCGGCGCGACCGTCGACCGGATCGCCGAGCAACTGTTCGGGTGAGGCATACGCGACGGTGCCGAGGAAGACGTTGGTCCAGGTGAGATGACTGACGTCCTGCTCCGACTTGGCGATCCCGAAGTCCGCGAGCAACACGCGCGGCTCCGGACCACCCGCGCCCTGCAGCAGGATGTTGGCCGGCTTGACGTCGCGATGAAGCAGCCCCGTCGCGTGGGCCCGGTCGAGCGCGGCGCCCACCGCACGCACGATCGCGATCACCGTCGCGGTGTCGAGTCCCCGCGGGTTCTGCCGAAGCAGCTTCAGCGCATCGATGCCGTCGATGTACTCCATCGCGATCCACAGGTGGCCGTCGTACTCACCGGAATTGAAGATCGTCACGATCGACGGGTGGACGACGCTCGACGCGTGCTCGGCCTCTTTGACGAACCGCTGCCGGTACATCGGGTCGCGACTGAGATCGGCGGGCAACACCTTCAGTGCCTCGTTCCGCGGCAGGTGGGGATGCCGCGCGAGGTAGATCTCGCCCATGCCACCCCGGCCGACGAGTCGGATGATGGTGTAGCCGGCGAAGTGCTCGCCGGGATTGCGCGGCATCGCTCCTCCTCACCCGTGTCGGCGACTGGGGTCAGTCTGTCACCCCCGCAGCGCCCACCGCGACCGTTGAAGAGAGGACCTGTGCCACTGTGGGAACATGTCATCCGCGAACCGGACAGTCGACCGCCTGCGTCCGTTCACCACGACGATCTTCGCCGAGATGTCGGCGCTGGCCGTCGAGCACGACGCCGTGAACCTCGGACAGGGCTTTCCCGACACCGACGGGCCGGCATCGATGCTCGATGCCGCGCGCGAAGCCATCAGTGACGGTCGCAATCAGTACCCGCCGGGTATCGGTGTGCCGGAGTTGCGGCACGCGGTCGCGCGGCAGCAGCGTGACCGGTACGGCCTGGACTACGACCCCGACCGCGAGGTGTTGATCACGGTCGGCGCGACCGAGGCGATCGCCGGTGCCGTCGTCGGTCTGGTGGAGCCGGGTGACGAGGTCATCATGATCGAGCCCTACTACGACGCCTACGCCGCCGCTGTCGCGATGGCCGGGGGTGTGCGGCGCGTCGTGCCGCTGGTCCCCGACGGCGACGGCTTCCGTCTTGATCGCGAGCGGCTCGCCGCGGCCTTCGGGCCGAAGACGTCGATGGTGGTGGTGAACAGCCCGCACAATCCGACGGGGACCGTGCTGTCGACCGACGACCTCGCCGAGATCGCACGGCTGTGCGTCGAGCACGACGTCATCGCCGTCACCGACGAGGTCTACGAATACCTCGTCTTCGACGGACGGACGCACACCCCGCTCGCGGCGCTACCGGGTATGCGGGAACGCACGCTGCGTATCTCCAGCTCCGGCAAGACCTTCAACTGCACCGGCTGGAAGGTCGGCTGGGTGAGCGGTCCGCCCGAGCTCGTCGGCGCGGCGCGGACGGCGAAGCAATACATGTCCTATGTCGGCTCCGGGCCGTTCCAACCCGCGGTGGCACACGCGCTGGAGCACGAGTTGGACTGGGTCCGCGAGTCGGCGCGGGGGCTGCAGGCCAAACGCGACCTGATCTCGACCGCGCTGTCCGACGCCGGTTTCGTCGTACACCGTAGCGAGGCAACCTATTTCGTCTGTGCCGACCCTCGTCCCCTCGGCGTCGACGACGGCATCGAGTTCTGCCGAACGCTGCCCGAACGCATCGGCGTGGCCGCGGTACCGGTCAGTGTGTTCACCGACGACCGCGAACCCTGGCACCACATGCTCCGGTTCGCGTTCGCCAAACGCGACGACGTGATCGCCGAGGCCGCCGAGCGGTTGCGCCGGTTGTGACTCCACCCCCGCTGGTTGAGCCGGCCCCGAGCGCAGCCGCCGGGCCGAGCAAGCGACGAAGGAGCGCGTCGAGGTCGAGGCGCCGAGTCGAAGCCACTTGGTGACCACCCCCGCTGGTTGAGCCGGCCCCGAGCGCAGCGAGGCGCCGAGTCGAAGCCACTTGGTGACCTCGACAAGCTCGGCCAGCGGAAGGAGGCTCGGCCAGCGGGCGGGGCAATGCGGCTCAGCGCAACGCCGGGATCACCCGCTGCTCGAACATCTCGAGGTCCTCGCGATCGACGGCGATGTTCGGGAAGTAGCAGATCCCGTAGGACATCCCGGCGTCGGCGAGCCCGCGAAGGTTCTCGGCGACCTGCTCGGGTGTCCCGACCGCAGGCATACCCCGAAACGCGCCCATGCTGCCGGACGCCGCGTCGGGCCCGACGATCTTGCTCAGCCGGGCTTCGAGGTCGGTGAGCTTGCGCTCCACGTCGGCCTCGGTCTCGCCGAGCATCACGTTGTAATTGGCCGAGCGGGTGATCGACTCGAAGTCGCGTCCGAGGTCGGCGCAATGTTGTTGCAGGACCGACGATTTGTGCGCGAACCCGTCCGGCGTGCCGTCGAAGTTGGTGTAGTCGGCGTACTTCGCCGCGATCCGCAACGTCTTCTTCTCCCCGCCGCCGGCGATCCATAGTGGCAGCCGTCCGGCCGTGGGCTGCGGGGCGCAGATGGCGTCGTCGACGGTGTAGTGCTTGCCGTCGAGCGTCGCCCGTCCGGTCTCCCAGGCCTGCTTCATGATCTGCACTCCCTCGTCGAGCCGCGCCAGCCGCTCACCCGCCGACGGGAATCCGTAACCGTATGCACGCCATTCGTGTTCGTACCAGCCGCCACCGATGCCCATCTGCACGCGACCGCCGGAGATCAGGTCCGCGGTGGCGGCGACCTTCGCGAGGTACATCGGGTTGCGATAACCCATCGCGGTGCACATCTGGCCGATCTCGACCCGACTCGTGGTGGCGGCCAGGGCGGCCACGAGAGTCCACGCCTCATGCGTGGCCTCGTCGGTGGGCAGCGGGACGGTGTGGAAGTGGTCGTACACCCAGATCGAGTCCCAGCCGCCCGACTCGGCGCGGTCGGCGACCGACGACATCACCCCCCACTGGTCCGCGGGTTCCACACCCACGAGATCGAGACGCCAGCCCTGGGGAATGAAGAGTCCGAATCGCATGAGGTCCAACGTACCGGTGGAAAACTCTTCACAAACTTACAAGCAGTCCGGACTGTTTGTGCTATCGTCACTGATGTGACCGACCCCACCCGCGCCCCGCGTCGTCGTACGCAGGCCGAACGCACCGCGACCACCCGTGCGCTCATCCTCGACGCGGCCGTCGACGCCCTCGTCGACGTCGGCTACGCAGCCACCACCACGCAGGAGGTGAACCGCCGCGCGGGCATCTCGCGCGGCGCCCTGCTGCATCACTTCCCCACCCGGGAATCGCTGGTGGTCGCCGCGGTCGGGCACCTCGTCGAACGCCGGCTGGCAGAGATCCTGTCGCGGCCCCGCACGGGCGACGAGGGACTCGAGATCCTCGTCGAGGCGTTCAGCGGCCCGCTGTTCGACGCCGCTCTCGAGTTGTGGGTCGCCGCCCGCTGCGACGTCGGGCTACGAACCGCGATCATCCCGCTCGAACAACAGGTCTCCGACGCCCTCGCCGTCGGTTGTGCCGAGTTGTTCGGCGACCGATACACCGCCGCGGAACTCGAACTCTCCATCGAACTCGCACGCGGACTCGCGGTGTCGCGCATCCTGCGCTCGCCCGACGCCGACCGCGCGCTGCTCGACCGACTCCTGCCCGTATGGAAGGAACTCCTGTCTCATGACTGAACCCAGTCCGACCCTCGCGCAGCAGAACACGCTGCCCCGGCGCGTCGACGTCCTCGTCGTCGGTGTCGGATTCGGCGGCCTCGCCGCCCTGCATCGTCTGCGAAAGGACCATCCGCAGCTGCAGACCCTGGCGATCGAGCGCGGCGACGGCGCGGGTGGTGTCTGGCGCGAGAACGACTACCCGGGCGCGGCCTGCGACGTCCCGACGTCCTTGTACTCGTTGTCGTTCGCACCCAACCCAGAGTGGTCGCACACCTACGGGCGTCGCGACGAGATCCATCGGTATCTACGCTCGGTCGCAGTCGATTTCGCCGATCAGATCCGATACAACTGCGCGCTGACGTCGGCGCGCTGGGACGGTGGCATGCAGGAGTGGGTCGTCGACACCACCGACGGTGAGATCCGGTGCCGCTACCTGGTCGCCGCGCCCGGCGCCCTGTCCGAACCCGGCCTGCCGACCGTCCCCGGCGCCGACGAGTTCACCGGCACGATGTTCCACTCCGCCGACTGGGATCATTCCCACGACCTGCACGGTCGACGCGTCGCGGTCGTCGGCACCGGCGCGTCGGCGATCCAGATCGTGCCCGAGATCGTGGACGAGGTCGGGCATCTCACGGTCTTCCAGCGCACCCCCGCCTGGGTCGTCCCGCGTCTGGACCGCAACATCGGCACCCTCGAACGCGCGCTCTATCGTCGGGTTCCCGGTATCCACCGACTGGTCCGGCGGATGGTGTGGACCTATCGCGAGGCCTACGTCCTCATGATGGCCCGCAATCCCAAGCTGCTGCCGATCGCGAAGACCATCGCGCTGGCCCAGCTGCGTGTCCAGGTCCGCGACCGTGCGCTACGCCGTCGGCTCACCCCCGACTACACCATCGGCTGCAAGCGGATGTTGTTGACCAACAAGTGGTTCCCCGCCCTCCAGCGCGACAACGCGACCGTCACTGGAGCAATCACCCGCCTCACCGCACGCGGTGCCGTCGACGACCAGGGTCGCGAGCACGAGGTCGACACGGTCGTCTTCGCGACCGGGTTCACCCCCACCGAGCCGCCCATCGCGTCGGCGATCACCGGGCGCGACGGCCGCACGCTGGCCCACGCGTGGAAGGGTTCACCGCGCGCCTACCGCGGGGTCGAGGTCCACGGCTTCCCCAATCTGTTCTTCCTGTACGGCCCCAACACCAATCTCGGTCACAGCTCGATCGTGCTGATGCTGGAGCCGCAGGCGTACTACATGAGCAAGGCACTCGCCGAACTCTCGCGTAGCGGCCGGTCGACCTTCGAGGTCACCGAGGATGCACAGGACCGCTACAACTCCGAACTCGATCCCGAACTCGAACGCACCGTCTGGAATTCGGGTGGCTGCTCGAGCTGGTACCTCGACTCCACCGGTCGCAACTCGGTGATGTGGCCGAAGTTCACGAGCGACTTCCGCCGGATGATGTCGTCCTTCGAACCCACCGACCACCGCTTCGACGCCGCGATCCCCGCCGCACCCGTCGACCAGGCAGTCACCACCGGATCAGACGCCGCATCCGACGCCACCGAATCCGACACCGAGAGGACCGTCGCACCGTGAGTTCCACCCCTGACCATTACGACGCCATCGTCATCGGCTCCGGTTTCGGCGGATCGGTTGCGGCCCTGCGACTCACCGAGAAGGGCTACCGCGTCGCGGTCATCGAGTCCGGTCGGCGTTTCTCCGACGGCGAGCTGCCCAAGACGAGCTGGCGCCTCAAGGACTACGTCTGGGCACCCGCGCTCGGACTGTTCGGGGTGCAGCGCATGCACCTGCTGCGCGACGTGCTCGTGATGGCCGGTGCGGGCGTCGGCGGTGGATCGCTGAACTACGCGAACACCCTGTACCGTCCGCTGCCGGCGTTCTTCGACGACCCGCATTGGGGATCGATCACCGACTGGGCATCCGAGCTCGACCCGTACTACGACCAGGCCTCACGCATGCTCGGCGTGACCACGTATCCGAAGGTGACGCCCGCCGACCGCGTGATCCGCAAGGTCGCCGAGGAGATGGGAGTCGGCGACACCTTCGTCCACACCCCGGTCGGCGTGTTCTTCGGCGAGGCGGGCAAGACGGTCGACGACCCGTTCTTCGGCGGCGCCGGCCCGGCACGCACCGGGTGCACCGACTGCGGCGCCTGCATGACGGGATGTCCGGTGGGAGCGAAGAACACGCTCGTCAAGAACTACCTCTACCTGGCCGAACAGGCCGGTGCCGAGATCATTCCGATGACGACCGTGGACACCGTCCGGCCGCGTTCGGGCGGCGGGTACGTCGTGGAGTCGCACCGGTCGGGCCGACGCTGGTCGCGCCGCGGGCGCCGCACCTTCACCGCCGATCACGTGGTGTTCGCCGCCGGGACGTACGGCACCAACAAGCTGCTGCTGGACATGCAGCAGGGCGGCCACCTGCCCGGGCTGTCGTCGCGCCTGGGCAAGGTGGTCCGCACCAACTCCGAGGCGGTCCTGGCCGCCACCGCACGCGACCTCGACATCGACTACACCGAGGGTGTCGCGATCACGTCGTCGTTCCACCCCAACGACCACACGCACATCGAACCCGTGCGATATGGCAAGGGCAGCAACCTCATCGGCATGTTGCAGGCCATTCTCGTCGACGGTGGCGGTCCGCTGCCGCGACTGCTGCAGGCGCTGATCGAGATGGTCCGTCACCCGGTGATCACGCTGCGCGGACTCTCGGTACGACGCTGGTCGGAGCGCACCATCATCGCACTCGTCATGCAGACCGCCGACAACTCGCTCGAGTTGTTCTCGCGCCGAGGTCGTTTCGGCCCGATGCTGCGCAGCCGGCAGGGCGAGGGCGATCCCCCGCCGACGTGGATCCCGGAGGGACACGAGGCGGTGCGCGCCGTCGCACGCGAGATCGACGGCGACGCCGGCGGTTCCATCGTCGACCTGCTGAACATCCCGATGACGGCCCACTTCCTGGGCGGCTGCTCGATCGGACGCTCGGCGGCCGACGGCGTGGTGGACCCGTACCACCGGGTGTTCAACCACCCGGGGCTGCACATTGTCGACGGCGCGACCGTCTCGGCCAACCTCGGCGTCAACCCGTCGCTGACCATCACCGCGCAGGCCGAACGCGCCCTGGCGATGTGGCCCAATGCCGGCGAGGCCGACCCGCGGCCCGAGCTCGGTGCGGCGTACCGGCCCGTCCAGCCGGTGGAGCCCCACCACCCGACGGTCCCCGCCCACGCGCCCGGCGCGCTGCGCCTCCCGATCACGCCGGTCTCCGACGCCACTCGCGCCGGCTGACCCGACCCCCGCGGGTTGAGCCGGCACCGAGCGAAGCCGCCGGGCCGAGCAAGCGACAAAGGAGCGCGTCGAGGTCGAGGCGCCGAGTCGAAGCCACTTGGCGAGCAGAGCCCACCCCCGCTGGTTGAGCCGGCACCGAGCGAAGCGAGGCGCCGAGTCGAAACCACCTGGCGACCGATCATGCGAGGTGACCTCAACGCACGCGACCTCCCCGCGACGCTCGGCCAACCCCCGCTGGTTGAGCCGGCACCGAGCGAAGCGAGGCGCCGTGAGTCGAAGCCACTTGGCGACCGATCATGCGAAGTGACCTCAACGCACGCGACCTCCCCGCGACGCTCGGCCAACCCCCGCTGGTTGAGCCGGCACCGAGCGAAGCGAGGCGCCGAGTCGAAGCCACTTGGCGACCGATCTGCGAAACCTGCCAACGACCCTGTGGACAGACTCACCACGATCCGCTGGCTGTGGAGGCATCGACCGATTTGTCGCAGCAATCCTCGACAGTCACACCATGAGTGGCTTTCTCTACATCCTCGAATGTTCCGACGGCACGCTGTACGTCGGGAGCACTCGGAACGTCGAGCATCGAGTCGACCAGCACCAGACCGGAAACGGCTCGCGCTACACGCGTCCTCGTCGGCCGGTCCGGCTCGTATTCCAGCAGGAGTTTCCCAACATCGGCGAGGCTTACGCGGCCGAGCGCCGTGTCCACGGCTGGTCTCGCGCGAAACGGTCCGCCCTCGTCGCAGGACGGTTCGACCTGCTTCCGGAACTGTCGCGCACGAATCCTGGATAAGGCGCTCGAACACACGTGCGACCTGGGTGTAGCCTGAAGTCATGTCTCTCGGCACCCAGGGCTCTTTGTTCTCCGAGCAGGCTGCAGAGCCGACGCTCGGCGACCTGTCGACATCGATCTCGCGCCGTCCGCTGACCGAGGGGGCGTGGGTCGACCTGTGTCCCGGTTGGATCAGTGGTGCCGACGAGCTCTTCGACCGCCTCCGCGAGTGCGTCCCCTGGCGGGCCGAGCGTCGTCGTATGTACGAGCGGGTGGTCGAGGTCCCGCGGCTCGTCTCGATCCACCAGGCCGATGACCGATTCCCCGACCCGATCATCACCGGCGCACGCGCCGCATTGACCGAGCACTACCGCGCCGAACTGCCGGAGGGATTCGCGACTGCCGGGATCAGCCTCTATCGCGACGGCAATGACTCGGTTGCGTGGCACGGCGATCGCATCGGCCGGGCATCCACACACGACACGATGGTCGCCATCATCTCGCTCGGTTCACCTCGGCCACTGATGCTCAGACCCCGCGGTGGCGGGCGGTCACTGAAATTCACGCTGTCGTCGGGCGACCTACTCGTCATGGGCGGCAGTTGTCAGCGCACCTGGGAGCACGCGGTTCCCAAGGTGCGCGGCGTCGGTGCCCGGATCAGCATTCAACTGCGGCCGCCCGGGGTGTGGTGACCTGGGCCGCCCTCCGCTGGCCGAGCAGCGTCGACCGAGCGCAGCGAGAACGCCGCGCCCGTCGAGGTCACCAAGTGGCTTCGACACGGCGCCTCGCTCCGCTCGGAGCCGGTTCAACCAGCAGGGGCAGTTGTCTACGCACACGCCGATCCTCGTGCTTTAATCATTTCGTTATAAACGTGAGGACCGAGAGAAGTCGATGAAGCGCACCCGTATCGCCGCCGCCCTGCTCGCCACCGCCGCACTGGCACTGCCCGTCGCACCGGCGACCGCCAACCCGCTCGACACACTCTTCGGAAGCGCGAGCGCGGCAGCCTCGACTCCGGCAGCGCCGCGCTCGGCTCGTCCGGCGGCGACAAGGTCACGCACTACGGCAAGCTCGGCCGCCCCGGCGCACCGAACGGCATCAAGTCGATCAACGTCTGGGTGTACACACCGAACAACACCGCGGCCGTCGTGCCCAACACCTATCCGAAGAACTCGCGTCTGGGCGTGCGCTGGAACTCGATCATCGACGCCGGGCCGATCGTCGACGGCAACGAGTGCCGCATGGAGGTCCGCCTGTCCGGACCGAAGGTCCCCAAGCAGGCCTCGCTGTTCAAGACCCAGGACTGCACCGCGGTGAAGTCCTACTTCTTCAAGGGCGCAGGCGATTTCACGATCCGCGTCACCGACACCATCTCGGGCGCGTCGAACAGCATCGCGTTCAGCGTCCAGTAGTCGGGCCTTTTTCAACCGGTTCAGCGCACCCCGACGAAGACCTGGATGGGGAGAATGCACTCCCCCGCTCTCGTCGGCGCTCCGGTGGTCACGACCGACAGTTGCCCCGGGCTTCTCCAGGGCCCATACGCTTCGAAGGTCGTGGCGTAGAGCGCCGGAACGATGCAGCCCGCCTCCACCCGGTGCTCACCGGTGCCACCACTGCAGTACGACGCCGAGACGACGATCGCCGACCCCGCCACGCAACCGGTGGGTTCGGCCGATGCCGAGGACGCGGACACCGCCGACAGCGCAGCACTGCCGACGCACAGGGCGCCGACAACCAGGGTGCGCGCCAGGATCACCGCACGCCGGTGATCGCGATGACCGGGAGTATGCACTTCCCGACGTTCGTCTGAGCGCCGATGGTCACGACCGACAGCTGCCCCGGTGCGCGCCAGGGGCCGTTTGCGTTGGTGAGTGTCGCGACCATGGTCGAGTCCAGACATGCAGCCTGCACCCGATGCTCCCCCGTACCACCACTGCAGTAGGACGCGGCGACGACGACGGCCGCCCCGGCGACGCAACCGGTGGGTTCGGCCGAGGCCGACGGGGCCGCGACGGTGGAGAAGGTCGCGCCGGCAACGCATGCCGCTCCGGCCAGGACGATGCGCAAGGAACGTTTCGAGAGAGTCATGCCGAGAAATCTAAGGCACGCAAGCGTCCGAAGTTCTCTATCTCGAACATGATTCGTCCGATCATGGGAACGGACGAGGCGGTGCCTCCGATCGTCAGCCGACGGCCCCGACGTCGAACTTCTCCCCCGTGAGCCGCTCCGATTCCTCCCAGAGCGCGGTCCGGAACTCGACGTCGTCGGCAGCTTTCTTGTAATCGCTGCGTCCGGGGGCGCCGCGCATCCCGAAGAACTGCGTCGGCCCGTAGAACGTCCCGGATCTCGCATCCGGCAGGGTCGCCGCGTACAGCTGGGGCAGCGCCCCGTCGGCCGCCGGCTGGGCGATCGGCAGCTTGTTGCCCAGCTTCGCGAAGAAGTCGGAGAAGTTCTCGCTTCTGCCCTGCAATTCCGTTGAGGCGTAACCCGGATGGGCGATCAACGACTTCTTCGACGACCCGGCCGCCGCCAGCCGTGCGGCGAGCTCCTTGCCGAACATCAGGTTGGCCATCTTGGAGTCGCCGTAGGCCCGCCAGCGCCGGTAGCGGCGTTGTTCCCAGTTCAGGTCGTCGAGCTGGATGTCGCCGATCTGGTGCATCGTCGACGACACGGTGACCACCCGTTCGGTGATCTTCGGCAGCAGCAGCGCCGTGAGGGCGAAATGGCCGAGATGATTGGTGCCGATCTGCATCTCGAAACCGTCGGTGGTGCGTCGGAATGGGACCGCCATCAGTCCCGCATTGTTGATCAGCACGTCGGCGCCGGTCACCCCGGCGGCGAAGGCGCGCACGGATTCGAGGTCGGCGAGGTCCAGTTTGGCGACGGTCGCCTTCGGCCCCAGCTCCGACGCCACGGCATCGGCCTTGGCAGTGTTGCGGCACGCCAGCACCACCTCGGCACCGGCGCGGACGAGCACCTTCGCGGTCTGATACCCGAGTCCGCTGTTGGCACCGGTCACCACGAACGTCCGGCCCGTCTGGTCCGTCACGTCCGCTGTCGTCCAACCACTCATCGCGACCCCCTGGGATGCGTCGTCATGCCCGGCAACCTAACCGGGACCGTGCGGCCCACGCTATTGACGCATAGGGACGGCGTCAACGATTCATCTCTTCCGCCGAGCGCAGCGAAGCCTTCACCCGCCGAAGAATGTGGTCAGCCGCAACGGGTTGGCGCCGACGATGCGACGTGCGGGCCGTAGCAATTCCGCGATGAGGTTGGTCGACGTCCCCAACCGCTCGACGAGTTCGATCGGCGCATGGAAGGCGGTGGGCTCGGAGCGGCCGCGCATGATCCGCGTGCCGAGCAGCTTCCACTCCTGCGCTTCCTCGCCGGCGGCGTCGATCGCCGCGCCGCTGGCCAGAGCCGGGATGCGTCCGGTCTTGGCCATGTCGGACAGGCGTGCGCACTCGTTGACCGGGTCGCCGATGACGGTGTACTCGTAGCGTCGTTCGGCGCCGATGTTGCCGGCGAACGCTTCCCCGTAGGAAACGCCGATCCCCCAACGGATGTCGAGGCTGCTGGCCAGCCGGTCGGCGAGGTCGCGGGCGGCGCCGAGCGCGGCGCCCGCCGGGTCGTCGATCTCGACGGGCGCGCCGAAGACGGCGAGCGCGGCGTCGCCCTCGAATTTGTTGACGAAGCCCGAATGTTGATCGACGACGTCGGCGACGATGCTGAAGAAGGCATTGAGCAGGGCGGCGGTGTCGTCGGGACTACGCTGCTGCGCCAGCCCCGTCGAGCCGACGATGTCGACGAACAGGACACCGACGCGAGTGTTGGTGCCGTGCATGCCGACACCGTCGGAGATCGCGAGCTCGGCCACGGTGTCGCCGACGTGTCGCGCGAATATCTCACGCATGCGGTCCCGTTCGGCGAGACCTTCGACCATCCTGTTGAAACCGTGTTGCAGCACACCGAGTTCCGAGGAGTCGTACACGGGCACGCGAGCCTTGTAGTCGCCGTGGTCCACGCGGTGCACCGCCCGGCGCATCTCCGTCAGCGGATCGGTGATCGCCTGTCCCACAAGCGCGATGACACGGGCTCCGGATGCGAGGCCCACCAGGCAGAGGATCACGGTCGTCCAGTCGACCGCGCCGTAGACATCGGGCAGCAGACCGGTCCAGCGCCCCGCGTTGACCGTCAACAAACCGACCATCGGCACCGCCGAGCTCACCGCCCACACGGCCAGCATCCGCACGCGCACACCGTTCATGACGTGGTTCGTGGGGAAGTCCTCGAGGACGACGACGGCCAGGGGGCGGGCGGCGCGTTCGGCGAACAGATAGGTGAGACAGGCACTCGACATACCGGCCAGCGCGAATGCGACCGCGACGCCGGCGACGGTCGCGGTCGTGAGCTCTTCGGCGATGAACACGTAGAACAGCGCCGCCGCGCTCCACGAGACGACCGTGACTCCGAGCTGCACGATCGGTATCCGCTGTACGGCGCGTCGACGGGCATGGTCGGCGGGTTGGCAGCTGATGAACCAGCGCAGCTGGGGCCGGACGGCCAGCATCCCCAGCAGCAGATTCGTCAGGATGCCGACGATGATCGCACCCACGACCACGGGAAAATTCGGCGCGCCCAGCGTCTCGTCGAAGGTGAGTTGGCCGCCGTTGAAGGCGAGTTGGACGAGCAAGAAGGTCTCGACGCCGATCACCGTATTGCTGGCGATCACGGCGGTCATCGCGGTGACGGTGGCGTGCAGGGCGATCTTGCTGCGCATGGGCGGGCCGATCCGGGCCCATCCCCGGGGGCTCGGAACCGTCGAGGTGCCCCACAAGAAACCCGCGGTGCGTCGGCGCAGACGTGTCCACGGCACACCACGACGGGTCCGGCGTGGTCGTCCCATCGGCTTCTCCTGCCTGACGGCGTTCCCCGCAGCCTACCCAAGGGAGAGCCGACCATCCCGCTGGTTGAGCCGCCACGCGGACGCGAAGCGGCCACACGACCATCCCCCGCTGGTTGAGCCGCCACGCGGACGCGAAGCGGCCACGCAGCCATCCCCGCTGGTTGAGCCGCCACGCGGACGCGAAGCGGCCACGCGGCCATCCCCCGCTGGTTGAGCCGCCACGCGGACGCGAAGCGGCCACGCGGCGTGTCGAAACCACAAATGGACCGGCACCTCACGGTGCCGGTCCATCGGGGATCGTGCGGATCAGGCCTGCAGGGCCTCAATCTCGAGCGTGATGGTGATCTTGTCGCCGACGACGACGCCACCGCCCTCGAGCGGCATCTCGATGTCGATGCCGAAGTCCTTGCGGTTGATGACGACCTTCGCCTCGAAGCCGGCGACGGCGCCCTGGCCCATGCCGGGGTTGGTGCCCTCGAACTCGAGCTCGAGCGTGACGGGCTTGGTGACGCCCTTGAGGGTGAAGTCGCCGTCGAGGAGGTAGTCGTCGCCGTTCTGGCGGACGCCGGTGGAGACGAAGGTGGCCTTCGGGTACTTCTCGGCGTCGAAGAAGTCAGCGGACTTGATGTGGCCGTCGCGCTGCTCGTTGCGGGTGTTGATCGAGGTGACGTCGATCTCGGCCTGGACGGCGGGGGTGCCGTTCTCGTCGACGGTGATGGTGCCGGAGAAGGTGTCGAAGCTGCCGCGGACCTTGCTGACCATGAGGTGCTTCACGGAGAAGTTCACCGCGGAGTGCACGGTGTCGATGGTCCAGGTGCCGGCGGGGATGGGTGCCTTGACGGTGGTGGCGGAGGTCATGTCGTGGTCCTTCCAGAAATTTTCGGTTCGGGTCTCGATCGATGGCTGGTGGGCCTTCGCGACCCATCACCAAGCACTAACCGGACCGCGGTCCGATTTCATCCCCACCGGCTTTGTGATCTACATCACCGTCGAACCATCAGTGCTCCGATCGCGGCGATGGCGATTCCACGCGGCGCCTCGTAGATGAATCCCGAGATTCCGGCGACCGCGGGAATCGGCAGCATGAAACCGACCATGCCGACGACGGTGAGGATGCCGATCCAGAGCGGGACCGCTCGGTTGCAAATGAGGCTGGCGCCGAACATCCCCATACCGACCAGCATCACGAGCCCGCCGACCGTGTTGAGTAGCTCGAACGCGGTGGTGCCCAGCATCGAGTCGTCGGCGGCGATGAGCGCGGCCTTGTCCGGGTCATTCGCGAACGGGTACGCGACGAACAGCTCGACGATGAGGTGCCCGGTCGCGGTGACGAGATTGCCGACCGCGTAGGCGACGAGGCCTATCAGCCCGGCGATCCCGTTCCGGGGTGCCAGCCACGCGTACATCCCGGGCAGGCCGAGCAGTAGCAGCGTCGTGCCGACGGCGAGCAGGATCTGCGCCCACGGTGAGCCCGCCGCTTGAAGCGCCTCCACGGAGTGGGCCTCGCCGTCGACGATGGGATGCAACGTCCCGCCGGCGATGCAGGCGACTCCGCCGAGGGTCAGGGCTCCGCCGCTGAGACGGCGTAGGACCGGCCAGCTCGGGCTGCGAAACGGGCCGGGTGTGTCGCCATCCGACGCGTCGTGGTTCTGGTTCTGGGTGTGTGCAGTGGTTGTCATGACGGCAACGCTGACAACCCGCGCTGGTGTTAGCCTTGTGCGCGACTGGTGCGACCCGACGAACGGCGCGTGAGTTGGCTTCTGAACCACATCTGGCGATCCGGGTCCTGGGTCCACTGTCGGTCACGGCTGCCGACGGGTCGCCGATCCCGATGACAGCCCGCAAGCACGCCGAGCTGCTTGCCATCCTCGCCGCGGAACGGACCGCGTGCTCGCCTGAGCGGGTGACCGAGCTCCTGTGGCGTGGTCGTCCACCGGCGTCGGCGGCGAGCACGCTGCACGGGTATGTGTCCCGGCTTCGACGCTCGCTCGCCCCGACCGGCGTCGTCCGCATCGACACCGTCCCCGCGGGATACCTACTGCACTGCGACGGCGCAGTCACCGACCTCGATCTGCTGGACCAGTTCGGCCAGGAGGGATTGCAGCTCGTCCGGTCCGACCCCCGGGCCGGCGCAGAGGTGTTGTGCCGAGCGCTCGAACTATGGCGGGGCGAACCGCTTCCGGAGATCGCCGACATCGCCGACATCGCACCCGAACTCGTCCGGCTCGCGGAGATACGTGCCGAGTTCACCGAGACCGCAGCCGACGCGCTGCGCACGGTCGGCGAGTACCGTCGCTCGGTCGCGTTGCTGACGCCGCTGTGTCAACGGGACCCCTACCGCGAGGGCGCCGCGCGGACCCTCGCTCGTGCGCTGCACGACGACGGACGCACGGTCGACGCCCTCGGCGTACTGCGCCGACTCCGGCAGGCCCTCCGTGACGACCTGGGTCTCGATCCGCATCCCGACACGGTCGCGCTGGAAGACGACCTGCTCGACCCGTCTCCCGCGGTCTCGCCGCTCTCCGCCACCTCCGCCACGCCGCAGCCGGTACGCGAACTCATCGGCCGAGTCGCCGAACACGCAGTGCTCGAACAGGTCTGGCAAACCGGCGCGGACCGTCCCGCGGGTGTGGTCCTCATCGGCCCGTCGGGCATCGGGAAGACCGCGCTGGTCGAGCACCTCATCGCACGGCACAGTGCCGCGGCCCGCCGTTTCATCGGCCGACCCGGCCCGCCCGGACCGACGTTTGGCGGCCTCGAGGAACTCTTCGGCGAGTCCCCGGTCTCCGTACCGACGACGCGAATCGTCGCCGACCTCACCGCCCGCATCTGGTCCGACGTCGCCGAGCACGGGCTATCGGTGTTACTTGTCGACGACGCCCAGTGGCTCGACGCCGACTCGGCTCTTGTGCTGGGACGCGTGCTTGCAGGTATCGGACAGGCACCGATGACGGTCCTGGTCACCTGCCGCGACCCCGACGCCGAGCCCGTCGAGATCCTCCGGTCGACACTGAACCGGCACGGGCCGGTCGCCGAGGTGCGTCTGACCGAACTCGGCTCCGACGACATGCGCGCGTTGATCGTTCGGCGTCTCGAGCAGCTCGGTGACACGGACCGGGTCGACGCTGACGCGCTGGTCGCGCAGTCATTCGGCAATCCTGCTGTGGCGCAACAACTGTGCGCCATCGCCTGGACCGGGGCGCCGCCGGACCGGGACCATCCCGCCCGATCGATGTACTCGACGCGGTTCGACGATCTCTCCCCTGCCGCTCGTGCGCTCGTCACGGCCGTGACGATCGCAGGCGGCGATCTCCCCGACGATGTGTTCACCGAGGTGGCCCGCACCCTCGGTCAGGGCGTGGCCGACGAGGCAGTCCGCAGCGGGCTCATCAGCCCCCTGAGGAGCGAGCTAGCGAGCATCACCACCAGCCCCCTGAGGAGCGAGCTAGCGAGCATCACCACCAGCCCCCTGAGGAGCGAGCTTGCGAGCATCACCACCAGCCCCTGAGGAGCGAGCTTGCGAGCGTCACGAAGGGGCTCGCCGACAACCTCTCGCGCGAGCAACGGATCGAGGCGCACGCGCGGCTCGCCGCTGCGTTTGAAGCGGTGCGTCCCGACGATCTCGAGTCACTGGCCGTGCACCGCGTCGAGTGCGCCGTCGACGAGGACTCGACCGCCGTCGCCGCTCGCACATGCATCGGGGCGGCTCACCGCGCACTCTCGGCAACGGCCGATCATCGTGCGCTCGACCTGGCACGACGTGGGCTCGGTCTGCCCGGACTCGACCCCGACTCGACCGTCGAATTGCGCCGGATCGCCGGCACCGCCGCGCTGCGCATCGGGGAGTTCGATTCGGCTGCGGACTCTTTCGAATCGGCGGCGACGGTGAGTCGGCTGACGCGGGATTGGCCCGCGCTCGCCGAGACCGCACTGCTGTCGGCACCGAACGGGGTCGCGGGCTACTGGTCCGGTTACGGCGTCGTCCAGACCGACCATGCCGCGCTCGCCCGCGAGGCACTGACACACGGCGAGGCCCTGGACCCCGAAGTGGTTGCGCGCCTTCATGCGTCGGAAGCAGCCCGGTTGACCGTCCTCGGCTTGCCGGGCGCCGACGACCATCTCGGTGCCGCACGTGTCGTCCACGACAGCGGTGCCGTGGATTTCGAGATCGACCTCGCCGAGTTCCTCGTCCGGTGGGTTCCCGACCGTCTGGCGGATCGACGCAAGATCGCCCGGGAGCTGTACGAACTGTCGGCCGGCGACCTCCACAAACGCGCCACCGCGCTGCATCTGCAACGCGTCTGCGCGTTGGAGGCGGCTGATCTGCGTCTGGCGCGACGCCTGTCCACCGAGTTCACCCGGCTCGCCGGACGTATCGGCGGCACCGATGTCGAGACGATGCAGGTGTGGTGGCAGGTGATGATCGCGCTGTTGCACGGCGACTACGACACCAGCACGGCACTGACCCAGAGGTTCGCTGCGACGGTCGGCGGGCTGTCCGACCGTGCACGACTTCTCGCCGAGTCGTCGATGGCGACCAGCGCGTCGATCGCCGCGTGGCACCGCGGCGAGCTCGCCTCGGCGTTGCCGCCGTTCGATGCGCTCGCGGAAGAGGTGGACGAGGATTTCACCCTGGTGATCGCACTGGGCGCCGCCGAGAGCGGCGACCTCGACCGTGCCCTCGAACTCGCGACGGAGCTGACCGCGGACGCCGACCAGTGGGCCGGTTCGCGCGTGGTGGCGCGCGTTCCACTGCTCGTCGAGACGCTCTACGCGGTCTCACGCGATTCCCGTCACCGCGACGCCGCTGGTGAGATCTGCCGCCGCATCGAGCCGTTCACCGCCGACTGGTCGTCGGGCCTGGTGGTGCAATGGCCCGGACTCGTGTGTCTGGGACCCGCGACGCTGTACCGCGGAACCGCGCGCGAGGTCGTCGGGCTGGATGGAACCGCCGACCTGCAGGATGCCGTCCGGGTGGCCCGCGACACGGGAGCCCGGCCCTACGTGCGTCGGGCCGAGCAGCGACTCGTCACCGGCTGAGCGGCTATTTCCAGGCGAAGACCGGCTGCTCGAAGCCGTCGACCCGTGTCTGCCGGTTCCGCAGGACCACCTCGGCGAACTGGTAGATCACCGCGGCGGTCGGCGCGTGGACGAGGGACCCGACGATGGGCAACTGGATGACCGGGAGATCCGACTGCGGGATCGTGAGGAACCGCGGTTCGACGAGCAGTTCCTCGAAGGTGACGAAGAACAGCAGCGCCACCTCGTCGGGATTGGGCGTCGGCTCCTGGTATTCCTCGGCCCAGCAGACGATCGGGGTGATCACGAAACCCGAGCGCGTCGGATAGTCGTCGAGCGCCCCGAGCACCGAGCTCGGCGGCAGCTGGATGCCGAGTTCTTCGTCGAGTTCGCGTAGGCCGGCCGTGACATGGTCCTCACCGGGGTCGAGCCGGCCACCGGGGAGTGCGAATTGGGCGGCGTGGCGTCGCATCGTCGTGGGACGCTTGCACAGCCAGATCCCCTGACGGCCGTCCTTCTCCGCTACCGCGAGGACGACCGAGGCGGCCCGTGCGCCCGGGACGTCCGCGGTCCGCCGGTCGAAGCCCTCGACACGCGCGGCAGCCACAGTCCGATCGAGATGAGTCACACCCTCAGTTGATCACGACTGCCGTCCGACGCGACGGACGCCTGCGCGAGGTGGTAACTCACGATGCTGAGGGCGAACAAACCCAGGGCGAGATTGAACAGGGCGCCGAAGCCCTCGAGCGCGAAGTCGACGAGAGCGTTCGACAGCATGAACACCAGGGCGGCGATACGCAGCCCTCGTAGCGGCCCGGCCGGCTCCACACCGCGCCGGCGCGCGACCATCGCCGGAAGCGCCAGGGCGAGTGTCGCGATCCCGCTGATCAACAGAATCCAGGTGGCGGGCGTGCTGCCGGCGAGTTCGATGTAGATGTCGAGTTCTTCGCTGCGGTCTCCGGAGAAGTAGAAGCTCAGCACGCCGACGATGACGGTGAGTGCGGACGCGATGACCAACCCCCAACCGACGACCGGAATCCATCGGGGACTGCGGAAGAAGTCCGGGATCAGGGCGACCGCCCGGTCGCGGAGTCGCATCAGCCGATCCGGCGTACCCTCGCTGGATTCGAGGAGCGCTCGGATGTGTCCGATCGTCTCGGCGTCGAGCCCCTTGCTCTCGGCCACCACGAGAAACTCTTCGGCCTGGCGTCGACGACGTTCCGGAAGCCCGTGCGCGACACCGTCGGCCGCGATGACCGCCGCGTTGGCGAGCGCCTCGGCGCCGGTGGGCCGCTTGACATCCCGGACGACGCGGCTGATCAACAGGATCATCACGACGAGCACGTACATGATCTCCGCCGACGGCCCATAGAAGTAGTCGTTGGAGCGGGTGACGAACTTGCCGACCTCGTCGAGAAACAACCCGAAACCTATACCGCCCAGCACGATCGCGATGATCCGCGCCGTCGCCCCGAGGAACAACCATCCGGTGATGAGCGCCAGCATCATCAGCGCGCCACCCCACAGCGCGTGCGCGATGTGCAGTGTTCCGCTTCCGACCTGCGGATACCCGGTGAGGTGCAGATACAGGCGCGTGACGATGATCGTCGCGATCGCGAGGATCAAGAACCACTCGACGGCGGCGGTACCGTACACGCTGCGGACGACCACCCTGGTCGTGCGAGTTCTCATCGAATGAGTATGGCCGGTCCGACGAACGGAAGCGGCACGATTGCGCCGTTGCCGCTGGTCGAGCCGGCACCCCTCCGCTGGTTGAGCCGGCCCCGAGCCGCTAGGCGAGTCGCCCACCCCCGCTGGTTGAGCCGGCACCGAGCCGCTGGGCGAGTCGCCCACCCCCGCTGGTTGAGCCGGCAACGAGCCGCTAGGCGAGTCGCCGTGTCGAAACCACCTGGCGACCACCTCTTCCCCCGCTGGCTGAGCCGGCAACGAGCCGCCAGGCGAGTCGCCCACCCCCGCTGGTTGAGCCGGCAACGAGCCGCTGGGCGAGTCGCCCACCCCCGCTGGTTGAGCCGGCAACGAGCGAAGCGAGGCGCCCACCCCCGCTGGTTGAGCCGGCCCCGAGCGAAGCGAGGCGCCGTGTCGAAACCACCTGGCGACCCAAGGAACTCAGCCGCCGCCCACCCGGACGGCACCATATCGCTACTCGCAGGGATTATTTCGTCAACGACGATGATGCGCTGTGGAGGCTCATCCGGAATTGTCGGTGGTCGGGTTTAGATTGGTCTGTAACAGAACACGCCCCGGTCACCGGGGTGACGAAACAAGCGTCGGGGGCGTTGTGAAGGCGTGGACCGATCTACCGAGCGAGTACATCGCCGGGGTCGATCCTGCCCACGCCGCCGAGACCGACATGGTGATGTTGATGGCCGGCCTCGACGCCACACGACGCGGCGAGTCCTACCTCGCCTGGCACCGCTATCAGACGATCGCGGCGATGACCGACCGCCTGATCACCACCAGCGCGTCCGGGTTCGTGATGGACGGCCACGCCGACTGCGCCGCCCGCATCGCCCGCCAAGCCGGGGTGTCCCGCCGGCACGCCGAAACCCTCATCGACGAGGCCCTCGCACTACGGGATCGGCTCCCCGAGGTAGCGGACACGCTGCGTGACGGGGTCCTGTCGCAATGGCAGATCCGGTTGGTCATCTCCCGCACCGAACTGATCCCCACCGATGACCCCATCACCCCCGCGTTGGATGCCGAGATCGCCGACACGGTGCGCCGCCGTAAGGGTGTGTGGGATCGGGCGCGGTTGCGGGACATGGTCGACCGCCTCGTCTTCCGCCACGACCCCGACGCAGTACGTCAACGCCGCAAAGACGCGATGGATCAGCGTGGGGTATGGACCCACGAACTGCCCGACGGCACCGCCGAACTCACCGCCGTCATGTCGGCGGAAAACGTGCGGATCTCCGCCAAAGCCGTCGCCATCCTCGCCGACTCCGTCTGTAAGCGAGACGGCCGCACCCAGGGATACGACGATCCGATGCGATGTTCGCGCTGTTGACCCGCACCAGCTTCGACTGCCAGTGCGACGACGAACAGCCGTGCACCGCCGACATCCCCGACCCGCAGAGCGTCCTCGACGCGATCCACGCCGAGATCGTGATCCATGTGGTGACCGATGCCGCGACCCTGGCCGGGGCACCCGGGGTCGGGTTCCTCGACGAACACGGCATCATCAGCGACGAACATGTCCGTGACCTCGCCGCCCGCCCCGACGCCACCCTCACCCCAGTCACCCCAGCCCGCACCGCGCCCACCTATGTGGCCGGCAGTGGCAACGACGATGACCAGCGGCGGAGCGCGCAGCGCCCGGCGCCGGCCGAGGACATCCGTGCCGACGACGCCACGACCGGCGCACACGGTGAAGACGGAACGGACGCAGCCGAACCCGATCGACCCGTCGAGACCACCGCGAGTGTCGCGGTGGTGTATCCAGCGACCCATCCCGGCAACGGGTACCGGCCCACCACGTCGTGCGCTGACTTCGTACGCGTACGCGACGGCTACTGCACCGAACCCGGCTGCACCCGTTCAGCGTTCGCGTGCGATCTCGACCACGTCACCGAATACGACCACACCGACCCCGCCCGCGGTGGGGCAACGTCGAGTGAGAACCTCAACGCCAAATGCCGACCTAGTCACCTGTTCAAAACCCACGGGGACTGGGTCGATGTGCAATACCGCGACGACGACGGCCGCCTGGTCACCGAATACGAAACCCCCGAAGGGGTCACCCTGCCCGGCGACGCCGAAACCCTCGAAGACACCTTCCCCAACCTTCGGCGGATCCGGTTCGAACAAGCCGCCCAAGCCCCACCCACACCACGGGTCATCGCCTCCGACAACCCGGAGCGCACAACCAGCCGACTGGACGCCAAACTGGCCCGCCGGCGACAAGAACGCGCCCGCAACAAACGAGCCCGCGAAGAACTCGACCGCCTCGACCCACCACCCTTCTGAAGACATGCCGTTCCCCTGAACGGGTGAAAACCGGTCGGTAAGTTGCTGGGGCGTCGCGCGGCCATGGACACTTAGCCGGGTTTCATGATCCTTGGAATCAAATCAAGCTTGTCGAGGCCAGTGGCCAGGAGGCGAACTGCCAGTGGGGCGGAACACATGAACGGTTTTCGACGGACGCTGCGCGCGTCCACGGTGGGTTGTGCGCTGTGCCTCGGCATGGTCGTCCCGATGGCCCTGCCCGCGACCGCTGCGGCCGCACCGGCCCTTTCGGCCGAGACGCTCGACACCATCGACGAGCTGAACGGCGAGGGTGTGTTCCGCCCAGCAGAACCCGACGACGGGCTCGGTCCTGACTGGTTGTCGACGACATTCCCGCACGTCAACGGTGACACAATCGTGGTGGTGACCCCAGGAACCGACGACGGCTCCATGTATCCGCGCATCAGGGGTCTTCGTGCGGGCCGTCAGACGCTGGTCATCGACTATCCAGAAGCACTCGGCCCGTTGATTTCTGGCCGCTCCGGCGCAATCCTGCCGTTCTTCGCACCGAGTTACGACGCCTCTCGGGACGTCGCCGTCGACAACAACCTCAAAGTAATGCGGGCGTTTGCACAGCAGACCGACGGGCAGCCCTACATCGTCTACACCGGCTACTCGCAGGGAGCTGAAGCTCTGGGCAATGCTGCGGAGGTCGCTGTCGGTCAGCCTAACGGGATCGACGTCGACAACTCGATGATCCTGCTCATCTCCGATCCGCGGAGCCCGTGGGGCCTGAAGGCGTGGGCCGACAACAACGTCGTCGGTTCGGTGTTCGAGCTGTTCGGCGCCGAGAGCAACGGCGCCCGCGATCCCGGTGCCACCGGCGACGACCTCCCCGTGGTGTCCGTCATCGTGGTCGGCGACCCGGTTGCCAACTTCCAGTGGCGAACACTCCGGCCGGTGAGTTCGCTGCTCGTGAACGCGGCCGGATTCATCGCGATCCATTCGGGCCTGGGCGAAGAGAACTACGGCAATCTCATCGACTACACCACAGCGCCGACGACGATGAAAAGCCGCGACGGCAATACGACGTACGTCGTCTATCAACCGAAACACCACCCGCTCACGTTGGTCGCGATGATCCTCAACGACGCGGTGGGTATCGAGCCGAGTGAAGACGATCTCGAGCGATGGGACGCGGTCAACAACGCCTTCTACCCGCTGGTCACGCCGACAGAGTCGAACGCCGCGGTGCCGGTGGAGTCGTCGTCTGAGTACGACCCACCAGCCGTCGCCCGTCTTGTGGACTCTGCCGACCCCGAAGATCCGCCGGCCGAATCGCCGGCGCCGGCGCCCACTGTTGGCGCCGACGTCCCTGCCTCAGACACCGAAGTCTCGTCGGGCGGTCGTCATCGCGCGCCTGAGACTGCCGACGCTGACACATCAACCCCCGAGGCGACCCCGTCAGAGGGCGGCCGGCATCGCCTCACGGGCAGCGGGCGGCACGCAGCCGACACCGATGCCGCTGACACCGATTCTGCCGACGCAGATTCCACCGACACGTCCACATCGGAGGAGGACTCGTCGGACGTGTCGAACACGGAGACCGAGAGCGATTCGTCTTCCGACTCGAGTGACGGCGAGTCCAGCGCAGCAGCCTGACAGCTGACACCCACTCCGCGACGCAACGTTCGGAGTCACCGAAGAGACCACTCTGGCGGTATCGCCGCTCCCCCAGCCTCCGGAGGGAGCGGCTACGAGTCCCGGCGCGGGGCCGAGTCAACTCACCCCCTCGGCCCCGCGCCGGGCTCTATTCGTCGATCAGAGCCGCGCCTTGCGACGACCCCATCACCCCTGTCCGATGAGGAACGCCGCCACCGCAAAGGCGATGAGCACCAACGAGATCGCGCACCCGAGCATCACCTGTTTGGCGGTCGACATGGGCGCGTACGGGTCTTTGTACTCGTACCTGTATGTCGGTGGGCTGGAGTTCACGGCGGCAGCACGTCGTGCCGACCGATTGTCGGACTGTTCCGGGAATTGGTCATGTGAGGGTAGACGCGGCGTACCCCCCGGTATCGCGTTCACCGGACCATCATGCCCGCGTCACGGAGATTCCGCACCTCGCGTGCGTCGTACGATCGGGTGAATCCGTTGTGGCCGTTGCGATTTGGACCATAATCACGGCTCGAACCCCCGTATCTCACACGTCCGGGGTTCGCTTGAACAAAAAATCCCCAGCAGTCTCGGACTGCTGGGGATTTTTGTGGTGGCCAGAGTCGGGATCGAACCGACGACCTTCCGCTTTTCAGGCGGACGCTCGTACCAACTGAGCTACCTGGCCGGAAGGTACCGGTTGACGATGAACCGAAACCTTTGGCGACCCTGACGGGACTCGAACCCGCGACCTCCGCCGTGACAGGGCGGCGCGCTAACCAACTGCGCCACAGGGCCTTGTTAAATTATCTGCGCGGACCTCGTTACCGAGTGCCGCGCAGGCGTACCCCCTACGGGATTCGAACCCGCGCTACCGCCTTGAAAGGGCGGCGTCCTAGGCCGCTAGACGAAGGGGGCCGGTCGTGTTCTCCGTTGGGAGCTCGCATAGCTTATGACAGGTCTCGCGCAAACCACAAATCGACTGGTCAGCCCCATAAACGAAGCATCGCGACCAGCTCGACGACACGCACACCGAGGGTCACGTTCGCACCGTTTGCACACGTTGTAAACTCATCGACGCCCCGGCTCGCCGGGGCCCTGCCCCTATAGCTCAGTTGGTAGAGCTACGGACTTTTAATCCGCAGGTCCCAGGTTCGAGCCCTGGTGGGGGCACCGCTTTACCAGGCAAAACGAGGATCGGCCCGCTGCTCAGCACGGGTCGATCCATCGTTTATTCACCGTTTATGGCTATCGCGTATCCGGTTCCGCTGCAGCCAGGTTCGTCTTGAACCTGTGGCCGCCAGGCGCTGGAAGGGTCGCATTTCGGGTGCGACCCTTCCAGCCCTGGGTGATCTCAGAAACCGGCGAGCTGTGCCGCCGAGCGTCGGTCCTCTTCCCGTCGTGCCGCCTGGATGGCGTCCATCGGGGATGCCTGGACATGGAACTCGATGTGGTCCCGGTACCGCTGCGCAGTGGCCGGCCCACCGACCTGCTTGGGCGTCACCGAGGGCATCGGCCGGCGGGCGTTGATCGTCTCGAGCAGCGGCATGTTGTTCCGTGCGGCCATCGCGTTCACCACGTACTCGCCGTTGGACAGGAACGCGGGAATCAGGTCGTCGCGCGGTCCGCCCGGACCGATGACGGGGCCGCCGTCGGCGTACCAGTGCGGGGAGCGGGACTGCCACAGATCCCATGCCGCTGAGGGGTTGCCGTAGTCCTGGCGCTGCGCAATGTACTTGCCGGTCGCACGGGCCTGGACGACCGGATCGGACGACTTGGTCTCCCCCACGGTTGCCCACGTCTGGTCAAGGAACTGGCCCACACCGAACGCTGTCGAGGACGGGTTCTGCGCGGTGGCATTCCACCCGGACTCCTCATGGAACAGGCGCAGGGTGTCGAGCCACTGCTCGCCAACTTGCCAGCCGGGGTAGTTAGCCCACTCGTTCCAGAACGCTTGCTTCGCGCCGGGGGAACCGTCGGCGATGCCACCCTCGGGTGTGTTGGTGAGCATCGCCGGGCCTGCAGGTGCCGGGGCCGGTGCAGGCGTGGCCGGCGGCGTGACGCTGCTCGGTGGCGTTGTCGTGGTGGCCGGGGGTGTCGTCGGTGACTGCCCAGCTCGGAGCTGACGCTGACGTTCCATCTCCTGCTGGTCTTGCTCGCGCTTGCGGTCCTCGACGTTGTAGATGTTCTCCTGGAACATCTTTCCGGCCGTGAGGAACGCGGGTGAGTCGTTGATCCCGAGGACCCCGAACAGCGACTTCAGCTGTCCGCCGATGAAGCTGGATGCACCGAGCTCGGCCCACCCGGAGAACGATGTCGGGTACGCCTTTTCGGGCGTCGTCGTCTTTGTCGTGGTGGTGTCCGGTTCGGGAGCGTACTTCGGTGCGTCGCTGCGACCGTCCTGGTTGTTGAACGACGGCACCGTGTCGGGGGTTTGCTGCCCCAGCGGGTTCGCCTCGTAGGGGTTCGGGCGTGGTGCCACACCGACGGGCCCGCTGAACCGCGAGTGCACGTGATCCTGGTGACCGCCATAGTTGGCGTCGTAGTAGCCGGTGTTGGACACGTCTGACCGCCCGGCCCAGCCGATCTTTTGCCCGGTCGCAGGGTTCATCCAGATGATCTGCTCGACCTCGGGTGATGTCGGGGCGATGCTGAACAGGTATTCGGCGAAGCCTTGCATGGCGTCGACCGCGCCACCCCAGTCGATGCCGCGGTTGAGACCTTGCGGGTTGGGTGCAAAACCGGCTTCTGCTCGGTCATCCGACTGGTGGCCTGCGTAGGTGGACGGTTCGACGTTGTACTTGGCGCCGAGGTCGTTGACCCACTGCGGGAATGGATCTGAGTGCGACGGCAACCCGTAGGTGCCGACCAGGCCTCCGTCGGCGAACTTGCCGGCGTTGATCTGGTCCATGAACCCGACGCCGTACTTTCCGACCGATGCTGCGTTGACGACGTATTCGCCGTTGGACAGCATCGCCGGGATCACGTCGTCTCGAGGACCACCGGGACCCGACACGGGGCCACCGGCCGCGAGGGGGTTGATGTTCGGAGTCTCGATCGTGAAGCCCTTACCGCCGATCCACGGGATGTGGTCGGGGACCTTCATCGAGATGTTGAAGTTGTTCCAGGCGTCGATGATCCAGTTCAAGGCGCCCTTGAAGGTGTCCTTGAGCGGGTCCCAGATTCCGGCGACAGCGTTGCGGACTCGAGCGGGCATGTCCTGGAAGAAGCGGACGAGTTCGCCTGCTGTGCCGACGATCTCGTCCTTCTTGCCCGTGAGGGTGTTCGTCACGGTCGCCCAGATGTCGCCCCAGAGGTCAACGAACCACTGCGCCGTCTCCGTCACCCGCTGGATAGCGCCGACAACGAAACCGAGCGCATCAACAACCCTTGGCACCACGTTCGTCGCAAGCTGGGCGAACACGTTGATGACAGTCGCGATCACGGGTAGCGCGATCTCGAGGAACTGAATCATGACCGGCAGAAGCGACAGGGCCAGCTCCGTCAACTGAGGCAGGAGCGGCACAATCGCCATGTACCAATCCATCTGCGCCTGAGCGATGGTCACCAGATGCGGCATCAACGCCTGCACCGCCTGCACCAGCGCCCCGGACAAGATCGTGCCGATCTCCGTGAAAGCCGGTGCGAGTGTCTGCAGCAATGGTGCTAGCTGTTCGGCCCACTGCGCGACGAACGGCTGCAGCGCCTGGAACGCGGTACCGAGAGCACTGGCCAGGGGGGTCAGGATCTGCGCGACCAGGTCGGCCATGAGCGGCAACATGGGGGCGAACGCGAGGAGTAGATCGCCCGCGGCGGCGACGAGAGCCGACAAAGGCGGGCCTAGCTGTGCGAGCGCTTCGCCGAGTGGTGCGAGCAAGGGTGTCAGCGCCTGCCCAAGGGTGGAAAGTAGTTCACCCAGTGGCGGCAGGACGGGCAGGAGTGCCTGGCCGAGACCCGAGATTAGGTCCGCGAGTACGGGCAGGACAGGTCCGAGGCCGACCGCGACGGCGTTGATGAACTCTCCGAGGGTGGGCATGATGCTCGCCAGCGACTGCGCGAGAATGTTGCCGAGTTGCCCGAGGAACGGACCTGTCGTGGCGACGAGTTGGCCGATCGACTCGAACAGGATTCCCATACCGGGGCCGGCGGCGGCACCCATCTGGATGAATCCCTCGGTGATGCCGGCGATCATGGGTGCGAGGCCGGACATCATCGCCTGCGTACCGGACAGGAACGCTTGCATCCCGCCGTTCGCCGACAGCCGGGCGAACACATCGGACAGTTGCGACAGGGTGTCTTTGAAGGTGGTGTTGATGAACCCGGCGATGTCCACCATCACCGTCCGGAACCCGCCCATGTTTTGGTTCGCGAACTGGGTGACCGAGTCGCCGAGACCATCAAACATGGCCTGCTGGGTAGCTTTACGCAGCTCAGTCCACGCCGGTCCGAGGGCACGCATCTGCAGCACGAAGTCTTGCGCGGCCGGCGCAAGACGCGCCATCGCCTGAGCGAACTTGTCCACCCCACCAGCGGCCGACGTCGTGGCCTGATTCTGCGCGTCGGCCAACTGGCGTGTGGCCTCGGCCAGTTGGGTCTGAGCGTCCACCACAGCCCGGTTCGCGGCGTCGCTGCGCTGCTTGGCCTGCTGCACGATGTCGGAGCCACCGATACCCGCCTGATTGGCTCGAGAGGTGTCGACGCGTTGGTCGGCGGTCTTGGACTTCGACTCGCGCAACCGTTGCTCGGCGTCACGGACATCGACCGCGGCGTCGGCCCGATCCAGACGTGTCGACCGCGGATCGTTGTTGACCTCGATCTGCCGTTGCCGTGCACGCGCCAGGCTGATCTCGGCTCGCTCCTGCGCGATCTCGGCCGACACGAGCTCGTCGTTCATGTCCCGCAGGTACCGGGACGCTTCCTCGTAGGAGTCGTTGAGATCGCGTTGTGCGTCGGCGGCGGCGCGTTGGGCGTCGGTGACACCCTGCTGCGCGTCTTCCACGCCCCGCATCGCGTCAGCGACGGCGTCCTGACTGTCGGCCAGCTCTTGTGCTGCTGATCCGGCGTTCGCGGTCTGCTCGCTGAGAGCCGAGAAAGCGTCACCGATGCCGACACCGCCGACGATGCCGACCGCTCCCATAGCGCCGAGGGCGGCGGCAGCTCCACCTGCAGCGCCCGCGACACCGGCAAGCGCCGGCACCAACGCGGTGATACCCGCGGCGAGGGCGCCGAACTTGACCATCGACATCGACCGCAGCGAGTTGTGCGCCGAGTTCGCCTGACCCGACACACGGCCGAGACTGGTCGTGTTCACGTCGATGTTGATCCGACGATCGAGACCCGCCAGGAGGGACTGAAGCAGCAGGATGTTCTGGATGCCACGGACATCGACGTCGACAACCGTCCGGACGTTGCCGACGGCCTGCAACCGGGTGACGGCAGCGGCCAGGTCCCGCAACGCACGAGACGTGGTCTCGAGCTCGGCCGTGGACAGGTTGCTAGAGAACGTGACTCGGTTCGTGGCGTTCACGTCACCGATGGCCTTGATCCGGGACATCTCCTGCGACAGGTCCCGCAACGACCGTGCAGTCGACTCGATCTCGGCCTGCGATGCCCC
Organism: Gordonia hongkongensis; assembly: GCF_023078355.1. Lineage (NCBI taxonomy): Bacteria > Bacillati > Actinomycetota > Actinomycetes > Mycobacteriales > Gordoniaceae > Gordonia > Gordonia hongkongensis. The sequence continues at coordinate 1,293,171 of NZ_CP095552.1, read as the reverse complement.
ATCGAGATCGATCCGGATGTCGACTGATTCGTCCCGCAATGCGCGAAGCTGCGCCCGGAGCCGAGTGAGGTCGGCGCCGACGTCGATGTCGTACTCGACAGCCATCCGCTCCAACGTCGACCGAACCTCACGGGCAAAACCCGCCATGTTCGGTTCGATGTCGACCTTCGCACTACCTGCGCTGTAAACAGCCATCCCCACTCGTCCTGTCACTGAGGACCATCCACGAATCCCGCAGACGGCCAACCTGAGTGACGCCCTGGGCTCAAGGCCCTTGCAGCCGGAGCTACACGGTGGGGTGATAGGCGTCGAAAGCTATGAAGTTGTGAAACTCAACCCGGCTCTTACCGGTCTCCCTCGATCGGCTGGACACTGTCATCCGGTGACACCAGGTACGTACGCGCGCGCTGCACACGGTCCTTCGGCAACGGGTTACGAATCCCCGCCTCACGCATCGAATGACCGTTGAACATCCACGCCGGCACACGAATCGGCCGACCCGCCTCGAACGCCTCGGCCACACCCTGCGTGTAGCTGGTGCCGAGGAGAACTCCACGACCCTCAGCGAGGGAGGCGCGGACCGCGCAATGATGCTGCGACCGGGAGACCATCAGCTCCCCCAGAAACCGGTACAGGCCCGCAGACCGGGCACGGGCACCACCAGCAACTCTCACTGCGCTGCCCTCCGCTGCCACCGAGTGTTCGCCGCCCGCTGATGCTGACGCGACTTCACCGCACCCGCACCCTCAAGATCCAGGCGCCCCAACAGGTCAGTGATCGACCGTTCCAACTGCCGCAACTCCGCCGACAGCTTCGCGCCCTGAGACGGCTTCTCCACATCCGCAAACTGACGTTTCAGCGCCTCACGACGGTCGATTTGGTCCCCCAACAGGCGGATCACAACCTGCTCCCGCTCGTCCCACTCGTACGGCAAATTCAGCTCGTCTTCGAGCTGCTGCCTGCGCGTTTCCAACGCATCGAGCACCCGACGAGCCTCCGCCGACCTACGCAAACCAGCCATCAGACCCCCCAATCCGGGGATTTCCCACGCATTGCGCGTGGCGGTTTCCACAGAGCGTTGCGGCTTCCGTCTGGTGGGGCGGGAGGGGGTGGTGCCCCTGGGTGTTGTCGTCATCGTCGGAGTCCGTCTCACTCTGCGTACTGGTGGGCGAGTTCGATGGCGGCGTCGATCCGGCGTTTGGTCTGGCCTTGTTCGGCGGCGGGCACGGTCACGCCTTCGGATCGGACGGGTACAGCTCGGCGACTGGTGTGCAGCTGTTCGAGCTTGGCCATGGTTGGTATCCACAGTTGCGCGTTGTGGGTGACCATCCAGACGAGTTGTTCGACGGGTTCGTTGGGCCACGGTGTCGTGTTTCCGTAACCGTTGTCGCCGCTGTATCCGGCGTGCCCGTACGCCTCGGGCCGCCGCCAATTGGGCCACAGCTCGTCGAGGTTGCCGATGAACAGGTCGGAGGCGTGTGCGTCGGGCTGGTTGCCGGTCTGGCTGGCAATGACGAGGTCCGGGCTCATCGACGTGATGATGTGGCGTTGCGCGATACGGAGGTCGGCGTACTGCTCGGCCCACTTGGTGAGTTCTGCCCACGCTGCGTGTGCGCCGCGGCTGATGGCTTCGGTGGCGGTGGTTGCGCCGGACAGGAGTTGCGCGGCATCGGATGCGTTGGCGACGAGGGTCTGCAGCTCGGTGTCGAGGGCGGCGAGGACGGTGTCGGCGCCGAGCTCGACGATGTTGGCGGCGTCGGATTCGGCGGCGATGCGCAGGTTCTCGAGCAGCTCGATCCGGATGTCGGTGTCGCGGGCCTGGACTCGGTCGCGGACAGCGGTGTCGAGCCACTTATCGGTGATGTCACCGGAAAGCATGGGCTCGAACTCCACGGTTGCCTTGGTTGATACCAGGCCCCTGAGCCGTTCGGTGGCTTGCTGCTGCACGCTGATGGCGGTGGCGAATCCGTCGAGTGTGCGGACTGCACGGTCGAGGTGGGGGTTGGTGCTGCACGCTTTCGTGATGCTGCGGAATGAGATGGACATCAGTTGCCCCGCTTCGAGGGAATGACGCCGGCATGTCCGGGTGTTCCTGGCGTGGCGTTCCATCCCCGGCTGCGGGCGACTTCGAGGGCGAGGTCGATACCGGAGGCGGTGCGGTCGATCGCTCGGGCTCGGCGGGCGAGGTCGGTGTACTCATCGTCGTCGAGGTTGGCTAGGTATTCCTCGACTTCGGTGGGGTTGAGGTCTGGCATTCGCGTTCCCTGTCTCGGTAGTCGAGCACTGTGTGGCGCTCGAAACTCCAGTGTCTGGAGACCTTCCGGCCGTCGAGGGTGGTCGCGATCCGTCGGATGTGGCGGGTGCTGCATCCGAGGATGTTGGCTGCCTCGTCGACCCCAATCGGGTCTGTAAGGGACACTGCCGGAACAGGGGTGGTGCGGACGTCCGTAAGTCCGTTGGCGGACATGGCTTGTGAGGCTGCGGCGACGATGTCGTCGAACTGTGGGCCGGATGATCGGCCGTCGAGCCGGTAGGCGTTCTTCGCTGCGGAGAGAGCGACCACGAGCGCGCGAAGGTGGACGTCGCCCTCGATCTGGACGACGCCACCCAGCGCGCGGGCAGTCATCGGCGGCGGCTCCCGAACCGTCGCAGTGCCTCGACTTTCAGTGCTGCGGTGTCGTAGTCGTTGCGGGACGCTTCGAGGAGCCAGTTCCAAGCGCTGGTTGTGAGGACGGCGATGACCGCGGCGGCGTCGGCGGCGTCGATGTCTGCGATGACGGGTGTGGGGTCGTCTTGTCGGGATGCTGCGGCGAGTAGGTCGGCGACGTGTCCGATGGCGCGTTTGTCGGCGTCGCTGTACTGGTAGCTCATGGTCGGTTCTCCTCGGTGGTTTGGGCTTGGCGGGCGACGGTGTTGATCCGTTGCGGGGTGGCGTCGCGCTGCCGATCGATGTAGTCCTGCAAGCAAGCTCGGCAGGTCCAACCGTGGGCGCTACCGGCGTGGACTCGGCACGGGCCTGAACACTTCTGGCAGACGTGGGCGGTCATCGGTTCGTCCCTTCGTTGGCCGCCGACCGCCAGAGCATCTGGCCGTCCCTCCACGCGATGCGCATTCGGTGTTGGTTCCAGAGTTCGAGGGCGGCAGCGGTGATGTGCATCTCGATGAACTCCGCCAGCGCGGCGTTGAGGTCCTCGTCCGACATGCCCTCGGGGCCCGCGTTCGCGACGATCTCGGAGATAAAACGTCCGCGAGTCACGTCGTCGATCACTGTGTAGTTGTCAGTCATGCTGTCTCCTTCGGGAGGATGGTTGCTGCGAGCAGCCGCAGGTTCTCGTTATCGGTCCGGGTGGCCCCGGAATGGACGACGGCCATTGGCCTCTCTGGAGCACGCTCGGGGACCTTGTGGGCGGGGTCGTCACACTCTTCGCAGCGCCCGGTTTCGGGGTCGAGGGGCATGACGACGAAGCACCCGGGGCAGGTGCCTTGTCGGGGCACCGACGCCGGTTTCGGCGGTGTTTGCGCCGGAATGGGCTGGTCACCCTGGTCACCCTGGTCACCCTTTTCTGACCTGGGCTTTTGTTGGTCACCCTTTGGGTCACCGTCTAAAGGGTGACCAGTTGAAAATGTGTCCTGACCTGCGGTTTCTATAGGGTGACCAGAATTCAAAGGGTGACCAGCTTCTGAGTCGGCCAAACGGACTCGATAACCCGCGGTACCCCTCGATGCCCCTGGCGTCAGAACGATGACTCCCTCGTCTTCCAGCGCCGTCGAGACAGCGTCGAACATGAGCCGCTTTTCCTTGGTGCCGAACCGCTTGCGGAGACCACTCATCGTCTGTTCACCGTCGCGCTTCAACATGCCCAGCACTCGGCTCCGGATCTGGTCCATGCGCCGTTGCTCGTAGACCTCCTCGGCGTCGGCACGAGTCACTGCGCGGGCATTGTTCTTCTTCCGTTCGGCCTTGCGTGACTCGGCGACGATCCAGTCTCGGACTCGGGTGGATTCGGCCATGACGGTCTCGGACAGTTGCCAGTCGAGGCCGGAGACCACCGAGCGGTGATGCAGGACTGCGAGCGTGGCGGCGACCTTGCAGCGGGTGAGCATCGCGTGTCCGTCGAGGGCGTCAGCGTCGCCGCGTTGCCGCGCCAGGTGCGCCGTCCGGACTGTCTCCGCGATCTCCTCGGGGCCGTATTCGATCTGCACCACGCCGTCGTCGCCGGGGGTCCAGAACGGCAGACGAGTGTCGAGGGGTTCGGGGTCCTCGATGACGTCGCCAGGCATGTCCGGGTCGATCGTCAGGAACCACAGGAACCTCTGCGGGGTGCCGCCGGTGGTGTCGTTGAACAGGACCCCGGTGTGTGCCGGTTGGGCGCCGACGCTCATGCACAGCCGGTAGGTGTGCGGTTCGATGATCCGCGTGGTCGCCTCCGACGCGTTCGACTGGCCGAGCTGTTCGCCCATGGCCGCGGACTTGAGCTGAGCGAGTAGGACGGAGCCTTGTCGGGCTGCTAGGCCGGCGAGGGTGTCGATCTCGGGGACGGAGACGATCGCGCGGCTGATCGGCTCTTGGCCCTCCTTCTTGGGCGGCATGAATGTTGCTGCGATGCCTTCGCCGGAGCCGATGGGCCGTTCGATGATTGTTGCGGGCCAAGCCAGTCGAGCGACCTTGTCGGAGATGCCCTTGCCTCCGCCGGATGGGCTGACGAACGCGGCGAGCAGGTTGAGGCTGGCGCGGCCACCGATGATGCCGGGTAGCTGTACCTCGGGTCCGGTGCTGGCGGCGACGCGGAGCAGGACGGCACCGAACACTGCCCAGGGTGCGGCGTAGCGCGCTCTCGCCCATTGTCGGATGGTCTGCAGTTGTGGTGTGGCGTCGAAGAATTCGTCGGGTTTCACGATGCTGCTTTCCTTGCGATGTAGGCGCCGTTGCGCAGTGCGGTGTCTCGATCTCGGATTCGTTGGGCGACCGCTGCCCAGTCACGTGCTTGTGCGAGGTCGACGGCCGCGGCTTTCTCGGCGTCTCGGCGGTTCTGGATCTCGGTGCACTCGGTCTCCAGGACCCACCGAGATCCGGCGGTGATGAGGGCAGCGAGCTTAGCGGGGTCGTCGTCGTCGAGGGCGCACCACTCCGGGCTGCCCGCGATGATGGTGGTTTTGGGACGCGCCGGGAGGCGGCACACGAAGTCGCGCACCGCCCCCCAGTTGACGCCGTAGGACATCAGTCGCGCTCGTCTCCGCAGTCGCACAGCAGGTGATGGTTGGCCGACAACGTCAGCCGCGCATTGTCGATCGCCGTGGTCAGTGAGTCCCGAAGGTGCTCAGCGAGATCCAATGGCAGGTAGCCCTGGATCAGCCGATCGTCTTCGTTGTGCAACCCCCGTGGTGAGACCGCCGCAACGTAAATTGCTGGCACACCATGGTCTTCCTCGTACTCTGCCCAAATGGTGAACACGTCGATCCGAGGAAGCTCGGCACCGTAGTCGGTGTCGTGCCATCCGGCTCCGGTCAGCGGCGTGCTCATCGGTGCGGAGTTGTGTTCGCCCGAGCACGAGCGGTCAGCGGCCTGACAGGTTTCGCACCACGCCTGTTCGTGGAAGGCTGTCCTGGACATCTAGACCTCCTCGCCGGAGAGGAACGAGGCGTGCCGTGCTCGGTCGCGGACCCCGAAGGCACCGATCTCGACGAGATGCCTACCGAGGTACAGCGCGGCGTCCGGCGACATAGTCAGCTCACCGCCGGCGAACGGCACCCGGACTTCGTAGGAGATCACCGGCGCGTCGAACTCCGTCTGGTTGTTCGCCATCCGGCACAGCTCGACGATGACGTTCGGGTCCTGGCGGTCGCGCCAGAAGACACCGTCGATCCACCGTGACGCGACGACGTGCACCCACTCCCCACGCTCCCCGTTGGGCAGCGTGGGGAACTTCTCGAGTGCGATCAGGAAGTCCTCAGTGGCGTTGTAGTGGCTCACTGGGTCACCGCCGTGGTGGTGACGATGGTCTGAGCCGTCATGTGCCCGCCATCGACCTCACCGACGAGACCGGCCAGGTCGAGCAGGTCGTCCATGTTGCGCGGCGTGATGTCGGCGAGCAGCGTGCGCAACATGTCGGCTGCTGGGTCGACGGGGACTCGCGTCCTGTCGGGGGTGTGCACTATGGTCATTGGTAGTTCTCCTCACTGGCGTGGGTATGGACTTCGGGCTCGGAACTGGTTGCAGCCGGTTCCGGGCCATTTTTTGAGCACCGACGAGATCGTCAGTGTGGTCGGGGAACATCTCGATGCCCCCCAGGTCTTCGCGGTCGCGGATGTCGGAGTACCGGTCCATCAGGCGGCGCCGGATTCAAGACGCTCGATGTACTCCTCGATCTGCCTGTCGGTGCTGAAGCGCAGTTTGCCGATTTTCACCGACCCGAGCTGTTTCGACGCCCAGAGCGCGAACACGGTGGATCTGCTGATCCCACCGAGCCGCGATGACGTCGCTTCCCAGTCGTTCACTCGTCGGACCTCCTCTAGGTATTTCCCCTGAGCGACATTTGAATGGGTGAATTGTCGCCCTGAAGCGACTTTCCCACACGCTCTCGAACGTGTCAACGACAAGCACACATTCATGCGTACGATGTCGACATGGAGCAACACGAGAATTGGCAGCGCGCACTGGCGAAGAGGGTGGGCGAAGCGGTGAAGTCCGCTCGGGGTGAGATGAGCGCGGTCGAGCTGTCTACCAAGTGCGAGAAGCTAGGTCTACCGATCCACCGCACGACACTGTCGAAGATCGAAAAGGGCCGTAGCTCATTCGATTTGGCCGAACTGATCGTGTTGGCTCGGGCACTTGACGTCCCGCCGCTCGGGTTAATCTACCCGGACCAACCCGACGGCAAAGTTGAGGTGTGGCCGGGGACCCAAGTCCGGTCGATCGATGCGGCGCAGTGGTTCTCAGGTGAAGGTGGACTGCGCTACAACGGCAAGCGGGATTGGTTGACCGACGCGCTGACTACCGACCTACCGATCAGCGACGCGCGCCGGATTGAAGCCGATCATCAGAACTGGCTGCGGGCGGTTGAGCAAGTCGACAAGTCGAGAACAGACAACGCTCCCGATCCCGAAGTCGCGCTAGCACAGACGCTCGAAAAGACGCGGCGCCAAGCGCTTGCCGGCCGTATCGCACTGGCGATACTGAGCGGCTTGAGCATCGATCTCGGTCGATACCCCGATCAGATCGCGGAGGCAGTCAGGACGATCGTTCGGTACCACGCCGACAGTGATCTGGACCTGTTCGAGGAAGCACTAGACCGCGGCGAGGACCTCACGAGGGGCAGCGATGGCGGGTAGACCACCGCTGCGGATCGGGCAGCACGGGAAGATCACCCGGAAAGATCTGGGCGACGGGATCTGGTTGGCGCGGTGTCGATTCCGAGACCGTGACGGGGTGACAAGACTCGTCGAGCGCAGGTCTCCTGCGGGCGGCGTGGACAAGTACGGCGCCAAGGCCGAGGCCGAGCTAGTCGCAGCACTAGACGGGCGTCGCCCACCGAGCGCCGACGTGTCGGCATCCACCCTCGTGGTCGATTTGATGACGGCCCACATCGAGCGTCTACGCGCGGACGGCGACCTGTCCCCCGTCTCGATCGACGTCTACGACCGCGCCGTCGCCGCGGTTCGTCCCCGGATGGCTGGACTGAAAGTGTCCGACCTGGACCCGGCTCTCTTGCAGGATTTGCTGGCGGGGATTCGGCGTGCCCACGGCGATCGGGAACGGGCTGTGCGCGCTGTCCTGAACGCTGTGCTGACCAGGGCGGTGATGGCGAAGGCGATCGACTCTAATCCGATGAGGGAGCTCGGAAAGGTGCGACGTCGCGGCGACGGGCCGAAGGGTGCGCCGGCTCTGGACCCCGCCGAGGTGTTGCGGGCCTTCAAGCGGGTGAGGACGTCTGCGTATTGCCGGCGGGCGGATCTCCGCGACCCGGTGCTGACGCTCATGGGGACGGGCGTGCGGCGCAGTGAGGTGTTGGGCATCCGGTGGACGGACGTAGACCTGGAGGCTAGGACAGCGACCATCGCGGGCCGGGTCGTCAGGGTCAAGGCGGACGGCCTGGTGTGGCTCTCTGCGACGAAGAGTGGCGCCCCAGGCCGGACGGTGCCGTTGCCGACGTTCGTCGTCGACGCGCTAGCTGAGCGGCGGAAGCGGCGGTCGTCGGACGTGTGGGTGTTCCCGTCGTCGGCAGGTACGTTGCGGGACCCTGACAACTTCAACAAGCAGTGGCGGCGAGCGCGTGGCCTGTTCGATCTCGAGTCTGTGACGTCTCACTCCTGGCGGAAGACGCTGGCGACTGTGATCGACGAGGCCGGTCTCTCAGCCCGCGTCGGCGCCGACCAGCTCGGGCATGCACGGCCCTCGATGACCCAGGATGTGTACTGGAAACGGGGCGTCGTCCACGCCGAGGTGGCCGCAGCGATCGACAGGATCGTGCGCTGAATCCATCGCTTATTCATCGAAAATGGTGGTAGACGACGGTGTATGCACACGAACCGTCGTACACGCAAATCCGGCGAGATGCGTGCTGCGGCTACATGATACGAGACCCAGGACAACTCACGTGAACTCGGTTCGCTAATCCGCAGGTCCCAGGTTCGAGCCCTGGTGGGGGCACCATCATGACGATCCGAAGAGGTCCAGTGCCGAGGTGAGCGTCGATTCCCGCTGCGGTACCACCAGGACGCTCGTCGGCGTACCCGACGGGCTTCCGGACACAATCAGATTCTGCTTGCCGCCCAGAACCGCAGTTCAGATATGCCGAATACCGTCCCGATGGCAGACCAGTAGTTCTGCCCGCGCGGCCGTTCTGAACCGGAGGCACGACCGCCTGCCTTCGCGCCCGAGTCGGCGCGGATTCAGTCTGGCCCTTCGCCGGGAAATGTGCGAACTCGCCTGGAGCACAGCGAGACTCGGTGTCACCTGATCGGACGAACTCTGTCTTCACGGGGCTCGTGGAACGACGGTGCCTGACTACGATTCTCAGGTGACGCTATCCGCCCGGTTGGGCTCTCTGGCCATCCTCTGTCTCCTTGTGGCCGCATGTAGCACGTCGGGCGACGGCAGCCCGAGCTCCCCGTCGGAGAGCACGACCGCGTCCGCCGACACCTCCCCTGTCGTGGTCGTGCTCGACGGATCAGAGTCGATGCTGACTGCCGACGCTCCCGGCCCCCGCATCGACGCTGCACGCGCCGCCGTGACGGATTTTGCGACGGGCCTCCCCGACGGCACACCGTTCGGACTCGTCGCCTACGGGAACACGCTCAGCGCGAAAACGACGCGCCAGGCGGCCGGCTGCCAGGACGTCACGACGATCATGGATCTGGCACCCATCGACAAGGGGGCAGCAACCGAAGCCATCGCCGGTGTCGAGGCCCAGGGATGGACCCCGCTATCGAAGGCTCTCACCCAAGGTGTCGAGCTGCTGGCGGGCAGCGGAGGGTCCGTCGTTCTGGTCTCCGACGGAGAGGCAAACTGCCCGCCCGATCCCTGCGACACGGCCCAGCAGCTGCGCGCTCGCTACCCCGACGTCACGATCAGCACCATCGGCTTCCGTGCGACGAACATCCAGCTGGAGTGCATCGCCCGCGAGGGCGGCGGTGTGTACATCACGGCAGACAACTCGCAACAGCTCGCCGCACGGATTGCCGCCGCCCGTGACGCCGACTCGGCGTCGACGAAGCTGACCAACACCGGCCTGGCCGGGGTCAACCTGGGGTCTCGGGCCGACGAGATCCGAGCGACGACACCTGGCTTCCCGGAGCTGTCCACGGGAACCGTGGACGGCGACCGCGTAGTCGTGCGCTGGCGGGACTGCGAGTGGGTATTCGCCGACGGCGTCCTGGTCGAGATCCGCCCGCTCGGATCGGCGGTCACGACAGTCGACGGGGTGACGGTCGGCACTCCGATGAGTCGCGTCGTCGAACTGTTCGGCAAGCCGGTTCGTGACGACAAGGCCACGTCCACAGCATATTTCGCCGCAGATGAACCCCGCGGTATCGCGCTCAAGGTTTCCTACGACGGCGATGTCGCCAGCGGTACCGTCAAGACTCTCACCCTGTGCACGTGCCTGCCGAAACCGGCTTCACAGGACGAGGCCGACAACTGCGGGCCCACAGCCGATTTCCCGAAGCTTCGGGTCGTCGCCAGAGGTGTTGACTGCCAGACCGCGCTCCGGCTCGTCGAACGCTACGTCGACGATCCCCGCACCCAACGCGGTGATCGCGGCGCGCAACTCGATTCGTGGGGATGCAACATCCTCGGCGCCGCGGAAATCGAGGCGGGCGAGCCGGTCATCCGGTGCACCCGACCCGACGGCGCACAGGTCACGGTCGAGGAACCGAGAGGCGCTTCGACGGAGAACACGGCCCCGACGAAGCAGCAGGTCTGCGACGCCTGGCAAAAGGTCTCTGACCTCTACCGCACCAGGAATCTCATCAACTCTCGCGGCCCATCGGGTGGTCTGGAAGCCGTTGCGAGACTTGGTGAACTCGCCCAGCAGTTTCCCGCCGAGGCGCTTCGATGGGAAGGAGCTCAACTATCTGAGGCTGCCGACAGCGGCTCGGTCACTTTGACGGAGTTCAACTCGAAACAGAACCTGAAGGCCTTCTGCTGAAGAAGGCAACGCGCCCCCTCGTCCCGCAAGAGAAACCGGAACATTATCATGCTCGACGGCCACAGCTCCCTGATGTCCCGCGTCCGAGCCGCGACTTTCGCAGCCCTCGTCTGTCTGCTCAGCACCGTCCTGGCGGTGCCCGCGACAGCGACCCCGAGTGGCCCCGAATACGTCGCGTTGGGCGACTCGCGCGCTGCCGCGCCAACGAACGGCTCCAGCCTGCGCCCAGACGGATGCGGGCGCACAGATGACGGCTACCCCGTACATGTGGCCGCGCGCCTCGGACTGAGCCTGCGGTCCGTCGCCTGCGTCAACGCCACCACCGCCAATGTCACGACGACGCCACAGCTGACGCTGTACGGTCCGCGCCTCGTTCAAACACACGCGCTGTCGCGGTCGACGCGGCTGGTCACTCTGTCGATCGGCGGTATCGACCTGCAGTGGTGGTCCCTGGTGTCGTCCTGCTTAACGAGGAAGTTCGGCCGCGATGCGCGCTGCCGCGACAACGCCTCGGTGACAAGACGAATCAACTCCGGTCTGGTCTCACTCGCACCCAAGATCGACGCCACGCTGACCCGGATAGGACAGCGCGCTCCCAACGCACGCGTCGTTCTCGTCGGCCACGGCGGCTACTACGGTCAAACCGGCTGCCCAGGTCAGGCGAACATCAGCACCGCTGACGCTGCATTCGTCCTACGGTTCTTCGAGCGCTTCAACGCAGTGCTCCGACACTCCGCTCGAGCACACTCGGTTGTTTTCGTCGACGTGGCCGGGCCTGCCGCCGGACATGACGCATGCGCAGGTTCAGCTCGATGGTTCGAGGGGAACATCTCGCGGTCGGCAACCCAGGTACGCCACCCCACCCCGCTCGGCAGCAAGGCCATCGCAGACCTGGTCGTCGCGGCGCTCTGACCCGACCCGTGGTTGCGCCGACTCCAGCGGAGCGAGGCGTCGAGTCAGAGCCACCCCAGGTCGTCCTGTCAGCGGCACTCACTCCGCGCGGGTTTCCCGCGCAGACGATCGTCGAGCCACGTCAACGTGTCGGGCAGGCCGGCGAAGATCCCGGTCATGTGTTCGGCCGGGTACTCGCGGTACGACGCGGACGCCCCGAGCGCGCACTGCTCGGCGAACAGGGCGCGAGCCTGACTCGCCGGTATCCACCACTCGTAGGTTCCGTGGTAGATCCGCAGCGGCATCGTCGCCCGGTGATCTTTCATCGAGGTGATCGCGAAAAGACGCTCGGCGACGGGTGAACGGTAAGGATCGGGGTCGGCCGACAGAACCTGAGTGGGTATGTGCGACACACCCAGGGCACCCATCCCACTGGTACACAGGTCCCGCATCGGAGACGTGGCCAACCAGCGTGCCGCGTTGTTTGCCATCGCAAGGACTTGGGGACGTTCCCGTGCGACACCGAGCATGGCGGCGTGGAACACCCCGGAACCGAGGTTGGCGTTCATGGCCCCGGCCAGGGAGCGGTAGTCGGCCGGTACGCCGCCGTACGCCGCGCCGACGATCCGCCCGGCCTGCTCCGGGGCGTAGGAATCGGCAAGCTTCGCCGCGGCATTCGTGGCAATCGCGCCACCGGAGTATCCGTGCATGGCGATCGGTCCGGTGGCGAAGTTGTCGGGGTCGAGCCGGCCTGCCGCCCGCAGCGAGTCCATGATCACGTGCGCTGCGACGTACGGTTCGGCGTACGCCATCCGGGGTCCGGTGTGGTCGGGCATGATCACCGCGTAGCCGCGGTCCAAGGCCAACTGCGCGAACGGCGGGATGAGGTCGGTGGTGTTGGTGTCGGCGTGGTAGCCGTGAGCAAGCGTGTAACCGGGCGTGCACTTCGTCCCGAGCGCGACGATCGGCGAATTGTGAACCAGCACCGGACGCGACCGCGGTCCCTTCCACGCCTTGGCGGGGACGAGGAGGGTCGCGGTACCGAAGATCGGCTGATCGCCGGCGTCGACGCTCCGGAACTTGATCTGCCGAGCCGATTGCAGCGGAACCGTCATCAGCAACTGCGCCGTGCGCATGACATCGCGAGTGGCGATCACATCTCCGGCAGCACGGCGTGCGAGGTCGGCCGGCCATTGATCGAAGAACCGGTCGCCGCTCGGCGAGGGCATGACCGTCTCGCGAAGTTCCTGCAGCTCGTGGGAGGCGCCGGGGGTCACCGAGCGCGCAGGTATCCGGTGCAACCTCTTCACCGGCGGTGCCGGCACAGCGGCGTCGATGGCCTCGGGAACCGCGGCAGGCGCCGGACCGAGATTCGGCGGCTCGGCCGACACCTCCGCAGTTCCTCCGATCGCACCGATCGTCATCCCCGTCGCAATCACTGCAGAAATCGCTGCGCGCAGCGCCCAGCCCCGCAGGTTACACCATGCCAGCATCGCCGATACTCCTTGTCACACAAGCAATCCCGGACTGGAACACCCCGCTGGTCAGCCACTTCTCGCATCGAAATCGAACCCCGTCATGGTAAAGGGTTGGCGTTAACGGTCGGCAACGGCCCTGTTGACTGTCCGACGCCGGACCGCCGTTCGGACTGTTCGACGCGATCCTCCGATCGGCCGCCGTCACCCGATCGATGACCTTCGTCGACGTGGCGTCCGACGCCGCTCGGAAGTAGAGCAATCGCAATTTGATCCTGAACACGCTCAGAGGACCTTCAGTCATCGCGGAGTCTCTTCAGGCGAGGTTCCGACCGTTACTCGGATGTTGTTGCCTGCGTTGCGCTTCAGTTGCCTTGTCAAAAAACGCAGTAAGGCTGGCTATCTGTTCGAGGGTGCAGATTCCGTCTTCGATGGCCCTGATGAGCAGGGCGATCTTTGACGGCGCGGGTCGGCCCACGACTCGGTACTTGTCGCGGATCCGAGTGAGGTGAGTATGCACCGTGGATTCACCGACGAAGAGTCGTCGGGCGGCTTGCTGCTTGGAATCACACGCGAGCCACACGGTCAGCACCTCGATCTCGCGCTTGCTGAGGGCAGGCCGCCCTACCGAATCAAGAGCCTGAATCGTCATCGTTGCACTCCTGCTGGTCTGCTGTGGCTGATGGGAGTGACGTTAAGACGGTCGCGGTGTCGGCGACAGACCGATCTTGCGGGGGCACCCGCGATGGTGCCACCGCCCCGGGGGGCATAGATAGTCAAGCGAACGGTCTGCCCGTACGTGAGACGGCCTGGGTTCCGAGACGAGGAAGCTCCTCTACCTCATCGGCGGTGATCTCGGTGCGTCGTGTGCCGGCGGCATCGGTCACGAGTACCGAGGCCACGGTTTCCCGGCCGGATGGCCACATGCGTACGCATACGCGCCCGCCGGCCGCCTCCTGCAGGGCGTGTGCGGCGGCGTCACGCACTGACGCTATGACGGCGGGGTCCTGTTCCGGCGTACCGGAGTCGTCGAGAAAGATGACCTCCACGCCCCGCTGTCGCGCGCTGTACGCGGCTTCGTCGAGTTCGAGGGTGGACAGAATCGGCGCTCTCAGCCGGTCGCGCAGGTGGGCCTCGAGCAGAGCGCACTCTGCTTGCTCTGCTCTCGTGAGGGTCTCGCCTGACGCGATCTTCTCGATCATCGGACGGGCTAGGCGATCGAGGTGGCTCGATTGCTTCTCACGCTCATCGGCACCGGCGGTTTGCGCAGCCAGTTCGGCGACGCGTTCGGTTGTCTGCGCCCGCAGCGAGAACACCGCCTTCGCCGTGGGCCGAAGAGTGAACGACAGGAGAGTCGCCATTGCCAGGGGGGCTGCGTCGATGGCAACAAAACTGATGCCGTACGCAGCGCCCCGACCATCAGCGACGGCCCACACTGCGAACACAAGCACCATTCCGAGTAAGCCGATCCAGGGCGCGATCCGCCGGCCGCGGACATTCATGAAGCAGTAGATCGACGTCCCGCCGCCGTGTATCCAGGTCTGCAGAGGTGAACTGAGAACCGCGGGGGTCGCCGACAACACAATCGCACAGGCCACCGGCCCCGAGGCGGTCAGCATCAGCGTCGTCCCGAACGGGAGCGGATCGCCGGGGACGAGGACGAGCGCGAGCGTCGCAGCTATCAGGATGACCGGTCCCAGTGCCGCCACCCAGGGAGTGGTGTAACTGTTGACCGTGGCCACGGTCACGATGACCATCGCGATGAGGTAGCTGCCGATGATGAGCCATGCACCGCGCGTTCGCATTCCGAGCAAGTCGCGAATGTCCTCGCGCCCACCGGTCGGGGTCAGCATCACCGCTCCCACTCCAAGCACACACGAGTACCGCGCATCGGCGCCGACTCGATGGTGGCGGAACCACCGATCTGCGACATCCGTTCACGGATGCTGATGGCGATTCCGAGTCGGTCGGCCGGCACCGTCGACGGTTCGAAACCTTGCCCGTCGTCGGCTACTTCTACCTGAAGCCGGTCATCTGTGATCTCCACCGAGACAATCGTCTTCGACGCCCGCGCGTGACGGCCGCTGTTGCGCACTGCCTCCCCTGCCGCTGCCGCGATCGTATGGACCACCGTGGCGGGATAGCCGGCGTCTGAGCTGTCGATTGTCCGGCGAACCTCGAAACGCCGGGTGGGGTCCACCGTGACCGTCACCTCGCTGAGATGCGTCAAAACAACGTCGACGGTCATCGTGCCGTCGGTGTCGGTGTCGCCTCGGATCCGATCGAGCGCGCGCAAGGTGGCCTGGGCTTGAGCTGCCAACTGCGTGGAGTTCCTCGGCGAGCAGCGACCAGCAAGGTCGCCATGACGCCGTCGTGGGTGAGTTGATTGAACCGTTGCCGCTCGTTGGCACGAGCCTGCGACGCCGCGGCGGCCGCCGCCGTTCGGTACGCCTGCGCCCGCGTGTCATCGAGAACGGCTGCGGTACGCATCCCCATGACGGCGGCGGCGAAGTACACGAGCGAGAATGCGAACGCCCACGCCATGTCCGCGACATATAGGCCGCTGCGCGCAACGTCACGGACCACGTAGTTGATCGTGACGGCCGAAACCACCACCACCACAAGCACGACGAAGGCGTAGGTCGGACGCATGGCCAACGCGGCAGCAATCGCCGCCAATCCACAGAAATAGAAGAACCATATGTCGGTGGTTCCGGAAAGATGCGCGCCGTTCCAGCCGAAACCCCAGGTGGCCACCGCCATCAGATATCCGCCGGCAGCAACCGCCGCACACACCCGTAGCGCTCGAGCCGACCCTCGCCACGCGAGCGGCCCCAGTGCGAGCCCGGGACCGAACACGGCAGCCAGCGCGGGGACCGTCCACCACGTGTGCATCACTCCCAACGACGCGGCGATAGCCGGTCCCGTGAGCACCAGGTACACCAGGTAGCCACAGGCGATGAAGACAGCGAACTGCCGCAGAATCCGCTGACCCGCGGACTCGTCGAGTGCGACGTCGCGATCAGCCGCTAACTCCGCCGTCGCAGCCGCCGCGGTATCGGTAGCCATCCGTCCTCTATCGCTCGAAACATCAAATGCTGCCGAGTCGGCGCGGGTCGCCCCACTGCGGCGTACTTCGTTCTGATCCGACCGACGTAGTCACTGACCGTGTCTGGGGACAGGTTCATGGATTTGGCAACTCCGGCAGTGGATTCACCTGCGGCATACAGCTCGAGCACACGTCGCAGCTGTGGTGGTAGGTCGACGAAGTCGTCGTCGGCATCGATCGCAGCCGCCCAATCCACCGTCGGAGTCTCCTCGCCCGAGAGCACCGCTCGGATAGCGGCCAGAAGTACGTCGTCGTCAACGTTCTTGCGCAACACCGCCTTCACCCCCGCACTGGCTGCCAACCGGACCAGATAGGGTTCGTCTCCGGAGGTGTAGGCAACAGCCGGGATGTCGAGTTCAGCGAGACGGTCGACGTTGATCTGCGGTGAACTCCCATCCTCCAACCGCAGATCGAGGACGACCAAATCGAGATCTCGGGTCTCTGTCAGCAACTTCGACACTGTCGCTGCGCCGGCGGTGAACTCCAGGTCCGGCTGGTCCCCGAGAATCGCCCGCAGCCCGGCGACGATCGACGGGTGATCATCGACGACTCCGATCCGCGCGCGCTCGCCCCGTCGCACCACCATGGCGCAATCATGACCGACGCCCCTCGACCACGGTGGCAAAGTTGCACGGATCACATCCGTTCGCGCCTCGGGGAACGCGTGTTGACATCACCGACGCTAGCCCGTCGACTCGAAGCTCTGTATCGACTGAACGGGCTGTTCTCAGTCGGCCACCGGGCGCCATCGGACGGGCCTGTCAGACGGTGCCCAGACCCCTCGTAACGTTCGACGACACTGCTGGGATACTCCTGCCGTGACCCGATTCCGCCTCGCACTCGTCGCCGTTCTCGCCATCGCGATCAGCTGCGTGTCGGTACCGTCGGTTCTCGCCGTGCCGGCGGCACCCGCATACGTCGCCTTGGGAGACTCACGCGCCGCAGCGCCGACGCTGACCTCGGCGCAACATCCGGACGGGTGCGGACGTACCCGCGACGCCTACCCGACGCACCTCGCCTCCCAGCTCCGGATGAGCTACACCTCCGTTGCCTGTGTGAACGCCACCACGGCAGACGTCACGACCCGCCGACAGACGACATCATTCGGCGCCCGGCCCGTCCAGATCAACGCACTGTCGTGGTCCACACGCCTCGTGACTCTCTCGATTGGCGGCAACGACCTCCGCTGGTGGTCGATCGTCTCCTCCTGCTTCACGCCCAGGTTCGGCCAAGATGCCCGGTGTCGACACGATCGAGTCATGGCCGACCGGATGACCTCGGCCCTCACCGCAGTCGCACCGAAGATCGGCGCAACTCTGAGCACCATCGCCGCCCGCGCACCCCTCGCCCGCGTGGTCCTCGTCGGACACGGTGGCTACTACGGTCGAACCGGCTGCCCCGGCCAGGCGAACATCAGCAACGCCGACGCCGCGTACCTCCAGAGCTTCTTCAAACGATTCGACGCCATCCTCCGAACCGCCGCCGTCACACGATCGATGACTTTCGTCGACGTCGCCTCCGCCGCCGTCGGGCACGACGCATGCGCCGGCGCAGCCCGCTGGTTCGAAGGGAACGCCTCGCAGTCCCAGACCCAACCCCGCCACCCGACGCCACTCGGCAGCCGTGCGATCGCGAGCCTGATCGCGCGAGCACTCTGACCAAGCGGTCCGTGTTCGGACTCGCGCCGATTACGGTCGCCGACGCACGTTATGCCCGGCGCGTTGAGTGAGCCACGCCGACGCCTGCCAGCGCACACCGGGGCGCGCCCGACCGCGCCGGCGGGTAACGAACCGCTCATAACTTCGGCCATGGTCCCGATGCCGCCCGCGGTCCAGCGTGCCGTCGACGCCGCGATAGCCGGGCGCACCTCAGGCCCCGTTGTTCAGAGGCGTGACGGATCGCGCATGACCAGGCGATCCGCTGACAGGGTGGTGAAGCGGTGTGCGAAAGCCGCACGGATTACCGCAATCACCGTGTCACCCCACACCCTGCGGCACACCTTCGTGGTTCTGGCACTCGACGCAGGGTTCCCCCACGAACGGTGCAACTTTCTGCGCGTCACGCTGAACTCTCGACCACGTTGAACACATATGACCGTGGACGCCAGGCACTCGATGACCACGCGTCCTATGTCGCAGCCGGCTACCTCGGCTCCGCACTGTGAGGCTCGAGCACGAAGTTCACCTGAACGGGTGACAGCCGAGGCATGGCATGTCGGTTGTGCACCAACTAGATTCGTCATGTCCGATTCGTCCACATCGGACCACGACTGGGGAGAGCCACTGCATGTCTGCGTCATCAATCAAGAGGTTCACCCTGACGCGTCGCGTCGTCGCGTCGTCGGGCATTGCCGCCGCCCTGTTCGTCGCCGGCCCCGTCGCGGTCGCGGCCGCCGACGATGGGACGAGCACGACGTCCGACTCGTCGACGAGTACCGGCGTCTCCACAGCAGAGGGCGACGCGGAGGACGGCGACAACTCCCCCGGCTCAGATGCGGGCGTGGAGGACGCCGAATTCAGCACCGACGTCGAAACCACTGCCGACCAGGACAGCGACCCTACCGACGGCGCGATCGCCCCCGAGTCCCCTGGTGACTCGTCCACGACACCGGAGCCTGCGCCCGCCGGGTCGTCGGATTCTCCCGATCCGGTCGAACCGGTTGCGCCGACGCAGTACCCGAACTTCCCGTTACCCGAGGTGCCCGCAGAGGACGTTGTCGAATACGTCGATGAAGACGCGCCTACCGACGGCACCTCAGACAACTCGGTCGACACCCACACACCGGCACCAGGCCCGCTCGTCGACCACACCGCTCCGCCCGCGTTCCAGATCACGCTCGACGCCGCTGACGCAATACCGTCATCGAATCCAGTCATCTCAGCCGCCGAACCGATCGTGGCAGCGAACGACGAGGGGTCGATCCTCTATCAGCTCACGCACGGGACCGGCACAGAAGGCCTGATCCTCTTCAACCAGAGCGCGATGATGTTGGGAGTCCTCAGCCGACGCGGCCGCAGCAACGGACAGGACTACGCCGCGCTCCTGGGACCCGGTGAGAGCCGCTTCCTCCCGGCTCGAGTCGTCGCCGAGGGTTCGCTCGGCAAGCACGCATGGAACGAGGAAGCAGACTCAGAAAATCTGACGTCGTCCACCCTCACGCAATTCTTCGACCGCGCACTGGTTGCAGTGTCCAGCACCGACGGAGATGATCCCGACAATCGCTTCCTCGATCCGTCCGACTCGGATTGGGGGACCGGATGGTCCACCGACGTCGACGCCACGCCTCCACCGGGGACAAGCTACAGCGTCGGCGAAGACGGATCGGTCACGATCCACAACGACAGCGACGTCGACATCGCGGTCATCAGCCCCTACCACGGAGTGTGGTCTGATCAGGGTCTGGCGGTGCTCCGACCCGGGCAGAGCTACACCATCTCGGAAACTGCAACCAACCCTCTGGGTTTCAACGCGTACTGGGTTCAGGGCGAGCGCCAGGACGGTCGATCGGTGGTCATTGCGCAGGTGATCACGGCGGGTGGCCAGGTCCTGGTTGCGCCCGCGGCGGAAGGCCATCCCGACCAGAGCCGATGGCTCCCGCTGAGGGGAACGGCGCCGATCGATACCGACGGCATCGATCCCGGCGACCGATTCCTCGATCCGAGCGACTATCTGGCGCCCGGCAGCGCCCTCGAGCCGTCGTACGGCAACCCCGAGACCGCCGGCGTCACCTACTCCGTGGTCGACGACGACACCATCCGGATCCACAACGACGGCACCGGGGCTATTGCCGTCATGCAAAGTACACCGGGCGGACAATTGCTCGGGTTCGACATTTTGGCACCGGGCGAGTCGAAGGTATACGGCTCGGTGCCCGGCGGTTACGCGATGGTGTCGGTCCAAGCCGAACGAGGCGCCGACGGTAAACCGGTACTGCTCGGCGGAGTCATGAAGTCCCCATTCGACGGAACCATCACCGGCACCGCGCCGTACGACGGCTACCCGGCAATCCCGCTACGACATACTCCCCTACCGGAGAATCACGCTCCCACTGGTGAAGTGGTCGCGCAGCCGAAGCCCGCCGATCAACGCGAGCGGGTGTATTCGGTCGAGGGATTCGACATTAACGGCGACACACTGACTTTCAGCATTCACACTCCTCCGTCCCGAGGCACGCTGACAGACAACGGTGACGGCACCTTCACGTACACCCCAACCGATCCCGACGATCTCCATGAGGGGTTCGTCGACGACCAATTCTTGATTCAGATCTCAGACGGGCGCGGCGGTACCGCACTGGCGCCGGCGTTCGTCTACTACGGCTTCGCAAACGTAAACGAGGCACCGGCCATCGAGTCGGTCGTTGGTGGTGTCAACGACCTCGGCGGTGGTGGCTGGCATTTCGTGGTCAGCGATCCCGACGGTGATCCCATCGGCATCGACGGCTTCGATCGCCCGACTTACGGCGTGATCACAGTGACACCGGTCAACGGCGACGTCGACCCCATCAGCGGTGCCTACACCGTGGTCCCAGGCCAGTTCGTCGTGACCTACGAGCCCGACCTTGTCCGCGCGCACGAAAGTGCCTACGACGACGAATTCACCGTCACCTTCGACGACGGCCATGGCGGAACCGTTTCTGAGACGATCACGGTCCACGTGCCGTTCTACAACACCAACCCGTATGTCTATCTTCACGATCCCTCCGGCGGTGTCGGATCGGGCACCGGGACCTACGAGATCACCACGTTCGATGACGAGAACGACACCGTCACGATCGTGTCCGCTACATCGGAACGGGGGGCAACCATCACCATCGTCGATGGGGTCCTCCACTACACGCCCAATCCCGGGATTGGAGATGCGTACTACGCCGACAGAATCACCGTCGTCGGCGACGACGGGCACGGTGGCACATACACGACTTCAAGAACAGTGCGCGTGATGAACACGACGAACGTCGTGTGGGTGGACGAAGGCAGAGGCGAGGTCCTGGTCTTCACCGAGTTCGATATGACCTACCCGGACACTCCTCTCGAGCGTCACGGAGAGCGCGTCGTTGTCTACCCCTACGATTACGAACAGGCTCGTGCCTTCGTCGAGGAACTCGAGAACTCCTCAATTGCTGGGGAGTTCGGCGATTACCGACAGATGCTGCAGGCGTACGAGGACGCCCTCAACGCCCCAGAGCCCGAACCCGAGGGGCCCGACTGGGGTGAACCAGGCCCTTGGATTCCAGGCGACGGCGAATACGAACTTCCGGGGTACGACGCCGATGATGAACCTGCTTCTGCCGGAGACGTCGACAACTTCCTACTCGAACTACTCGGATCGTTCGACTTCATACACAACCTCGGCGAAGTGTGGTCGACGATGCTCGCCTACGACGACTTCGAAGACTTCGCAGCCAAGCTGAGCGACCAGCTCAGCAAACTCGAAACGGTCTCGGACGACGCCCCCATCCTCAAGTACTCGAAGTATGTCTTCAAAACGATCGGCCCGGTCGGAACTCTGCTGAGTCTCGGTATCGCCACCGCACAGCTCAACGACGCGGATACACCGAACGAGGAACTGCTCGCGCAGATCGAACTACTCAGTGCCGCGACTCCAGCAGTGATGGCGGCTACCGGTGCAGTTCTGCTGGGCGTGATCGGAGGCCCAGGCGCAGCACTGGTCGGATTGAACATCGGTGCGATCGCCGGCACCGCGATCGGACTCGGGTTGTCCATCGGAGCAGAGCTCAGCTTGAACGAAAACTTTCGAGACGCGTTCCAAGGGGCTCTGGAGCAACCCGCGAACGCTCGTGACTGGTGGCCGTTCTAAGTCCAACGGACATTGCACGGGGGCAACCCAGGATCTTCGGTCGACAGACGCCCGTCGGATCGGCGGCCGACAGCCCTCGGTCATGTCATGGATCAGAACTCGCCCACAAGCCGGGCCGGAGCGCCCGCGTAGGTCGCATCGGGTCTGCAGTTCTCGCGGACTTCGGAGTCATCGCTGATAACCGCTCGTTCGCCGATGGTGACACCAGGGAAGACGACAACTCGCGCGCCGATCTGAGCGCCTTCGCCGATGAGCACCGGTTTGGCCGCAACTCCGTCATCCCCTTCGACGGCATTGTGGGCAAAATCGACAGACGTGAGGATCTTCGCGCCGGGACCTACACGCACCCCGGCCCCGAGGTAGACCGGGGCGGTGGCGTCGATAAATACATCTGCGCCGAGGTCGACCCCTTCACTGACGAAGACATCCCGACCATCGATTACCACACGGTCCCCGATCGAGCTGCGCGCGATGCTGAGACCGGCCGCGCGGAGCACTCGCCACCGCATCGCACGCGGCACGAGCCGAAATGCCGAGAATTTCCTGGCTGGTTGGCCGCGCCGACCCCCGTCAGAGCTGCGTCTGAATCCTCCCACCCAGACATCATCTTCGATGCCGCCCGAATATTCCGAATTCTGCGGTGTCCGCCGATCGGACGAATTTGACGGCGAGAGATGCCCCGACGTCGCCGTCGCGATCAGTGATCTGCGACCGAGAACCGGGCGCCCACTCGGGACGCCCGGCACGACTGAAGCGTCACATGCGCGACGACTCCGCCATTCTCGATGTCGTCGAGCGGGTTGGCGCAGCGGTGTCCAGGCTCACCTTGTGGTCTGAACTGGCGCCGGCCTTCTCCGGAATGTCTGCGCCGTAGTAGGCGTAGCTGTACTCGGTGTCACGACCCGCGGCGCCGTTGAGTACACAACCGAGAACCTTCAACTGGGCCAACTGGAGCTGCGCGGCCACCTGGTCGAGCTGGGGCCGAGTGGTACTGCCCGAACGGGCAACCAGTAGGACACCATCCATCCACTGCCCCACAGCGACTGCGTCGGCCACCGGGAGCACCGGAGGTGTGTCGACTATCACGAAGTCGTACAACGAAGCCAACTCGTCGAAACCCTCACCGGCACGTTCGGAAGCCAGCAATTCACCTGCGTTCGGCGGGATGGGACCGGATGCGACGATATCGAGATTCCGATGCCCACTCGCCTGCAGCACATCCTGCATTTCCGCGTCGCCTCTGAGGAAGTCCGTCAGGCCCACCGCGCCGTCGACGCGGACGCGACTCCCCAGACCGGGTTTACGCAGATCGGCGCCGACGAGCACCACCTTCTTGCCGAGTTCGGCCAGCGCGAGACTGAGATTCACCGCTGTCGTGGTTTTTCCATCACCCGGGGTCGGACTCGTCACGAGAATTCGCGGGCAGGTCGACTTGACCGACACGAACTTCAAGTTGGTGCGCAGACGACGGTACGACTCGGCGGTCGGCGATGCGCCGCCGGCGAAGTCGGCGGTGCGGTCGGCGTCCAGCTCGTCAGAGCTCGGGATGGTCGCCAGAACCGGACCCAGCCCGTTGGTCGAGAGATCCTCCTCGGTACGGATGCGAGTGTCGAGCCGATAGAAGCCGAGCATCAGGGCAGCAGCTACGAGCAGGCCGCCGAGCGCGCCCAACACGATGTTGAACGGCGTGTTCGGGGACACGACATCAGCGCTTGCGGAAGCCGGCGTGATGACGGTCAGCGCAGCCACAGGCCTGCCCCCGTCGATCGGCCGCTCGAGCGACGCCACATACCCCACCATCGAGTTCGCCACTGCATTGGCGAGATTCGCGGCCTCGTCGCTGTTCGCGTCGACGGCGGCGATGGTGAGCAACACAGTGCCCGGCTTACTGGTCACCGACGTCTGTGCGCGCGCCTCCGAAATCGTCAGCGGAAGTGCCGAATCTGCGATTGCGCGACCCAGGATCACGTCCGACTGTGCCAGCTCGGCATAGGACACCATGCGTTGCTGCGACGCGAGCGAACCCTGGTAGGCGCTCTGAGCATTGGTGTCGGTTGCCGACGTGGCATACAGCGTCGCCTGCGACTCGTAGGTCGGCGTGGTCATCAGGCTCACGCCGAAGCCGGCCAATGCGCCGATGAGGATGCAGGTGACAACAACCCACCACCGCCGCAACACGATGGCACGAACCCGGCGTAGCCGTTTTTGTGCCGTGCCGGCGGCGGCTCCCGGCAAGTGTGAATCGGGTGACGAGTGAAGTGGGGCCGACCCATTGAATACCGCAGTCATTGTTGCGCTCCTTGTGAAACCGTCGGATCGGCCACCTGCTCAGGCCGGGGAATTACCAATAAACAGGCCGTCCTGGCCCACGTTCTGAGACTCATCGAACGCTGAACACCTCCGAGACCTCTCGCCGGACACTCGCCGGTACGACACCGTCAGGCTCGGGAACACCGAACGCGATACCCACGGCGATCCGTTCGCCGGGTTGCAGCGACAGCCCTTCGGCCAGAGTTCGCTCTTCGGCGAAGGTGTTGCCGAACTGCAGCAGACAAGAGCCGATCCCTTTCCATTGCAGGGCGTAGACCAGAGTCATGGCGAACAACCCGGCGTTGAGGTAGCCCTGATTGCGCTCACCGTAGAAGTCCAGGCTGCGCGCATCGAAGGTGACGACTGCCAGCCGGCAGGTGTCGAAATCGACCCCACCCGTTCCATGAAGTGTCTTGTACAGCAGTTCTTTCGAACTCGGATCGTCGAAGACTCGCAACCCAACCATCTGCCGGTTGCACGCCGACGGCGAGCGCATCGCCAGTTCGATACACAGTTGGAGGTCATCGTCGGACACCGGCACATCCGTGAAGCGCCGAGTCGAGTGTCGTCCCCGCACGAAATCCTCGAACGGCAGGTTCTCCCACGATGCGGCGTCGAGATGCGTTGCAGTCGCAACGCCTGCACGGAACCCGCAGTCTCTCGGTACCGACGTCTCGAAGAGGGCGTCGAGCCGGCCGCGGATCGAGGCGGCCTGCACGTCGTCGACCTCGCGGGCCTTGATGAAATCGGTCCAGGACCGCAGGACCTCGACCCCGATGGAATACGCCGACGAGAGGCGCGTGCTGTCGGATGACTTCTCCAGGCGAGCCATCAGATCCTCGGCCTTGCTACGACCGAACACACGCGCGTTGCGGTACGAGAGCCCCTTCTCCAACGAGTGCGAGAGAATCATGATGCGGTACTGCTCGTGTTCAGGATCGGGGCCGCCATCAAGCAGATGGCGACTCATGAACGTCGCGTCGGCGAAATACTCCTTGTAGACCTTGGCCCTCTTCACGGCCCGGCGAAGACCCTGCATTTTCTTAAGGCGCGCGTTCAGATTCATTGGTCACCTTCTCTCGAATGAGCTTGAATATCGACGGTTCGCTCGCCATCACGGCGAGCGAAAAGAGGAGGAAGAACGCTGTCTTGAGCGCCAGCGTCCAGACAGTTCCCAGCGAGTCGGTGATCGCCGGAATCTGCAGCAGCAGGGCGAACCCGATACTCACGCACCCGATGAACTGCAGGCGAAGCACACGGGCCCAGGGGATTCCGACGCCCTCCGATCGCAGGGCCAGCCGGCATGCCAGGCCGCTCATCGCTAGCCTCTGGATCAGTTGCGCGACCGCGACACCCATCAATCCCCACCAGTAACACAGCGGAATTGCAGCGGCGAGCGACAGAACGCTCGAACTGGTGGAGACCACCATTGCGGGTCGGGTCCCCCGTTCGAGGAACAGGAGCTCGGTCAACGAGGGGTAGTACACAGACTTGACCATCATCGACAACGCGAGAACAGGCACGATCGTGGCTGCATCGTGAAAAGGAGCGGGTGTGAGTATCGCCAGAAGTTCTGGACTGAAGATCGCCGCCGCCCCCGCGATGACCATGTTCACAGCCACGAATCCTGCGATCAGGTCCCGCATCCGAGACCGCCAACCGGGAGCCGCACGTTTTGCCTCACTGAAGTAGAACGGCATGAACGCACGGTGCATCGCAGTCTGTACAGCGTCGATCACGTTGACCACATACATCGCAATATTGAACAGACCCACAGCGGCGGCATCGAGTATTCGCAGGATGATCAACCGAGTGGCGAACGCCGTGGCCTGCAGAGAGACCGAATGCGGAACCATAGGCAGCGAGTAGGCCAGGATCTCACGTACGTCCGTTGCGCGGAATCTCGCCCACAGTGCGCCTGTCCGCATGGCGTCGGCAATGCATAGCAGCGCGGTCACGCCGTTCGCGCAGAGGAGCGCCAAAGTAGTTCCCGTGACGCTCATTTGGGCTGGGCCAACGAACACAATCGTGAACGTCGCATTCAGGAGGAAGTAGCCGACCGAGCAGACGACCAATCGGTTCGGCGCCTCGGATGTCTGCAGGAAGGACAGATAGACCAGCGTGATGGGCTGGAAGGCGACGGCGACGACAGCCAGCGCAACCGCCGGATAGAAGTCGAGGCCTGGAAAGACAGCTGCTCCGTACAGCGGTGCAGCTACCAGCAAGACCAGGGCCAACAGTCCACCGGTCGCCAGGAGCACACTCACCACCGCTGACAGCGCCACCCGCCGCCGACGGAGGGCGGCGGCGTCCTCTCGCTCGGTGACACCGAGGTGGCAGTACCGCATCACGCCGAAGTCGAGTCCGAGTGTCGCGACGGTAGACATCAACAGCGTTGCTGTGACGAGCATGCTGAAGTAGCCATACTCATCCGGGGTGAGCAGGCGCGTGTACACGGGCAGCAAGATCGCTGCAGACAACTTCTGCAGCAGCGAAGCGGCGATGTAGATCGTCGAGTTCCTCGCCACCGCGGGACGAACATTTGTGGTCATAGACCGCCCCGAAGAGATTCCACCATCTCTTTGGTGATGAGGGTCGCGTGCGCACGTTCGCGTTCCAGATTCGCAGCGATCTTCTCGTCGGCGTCGCAGGAACCGCTGAATGCCAGCTGCTCGACGGTGCCCATCATCGCCTCGACACGGTCGGGGCTGACGGTCGTGAGATCGAAGTACCGTTCTTGGCACTCGAGTTTGGTGAGGACGTTCTTGATCTTGCTCTCGTAGCGCCCATAAGTCGCCTCGGTATCGAAGGACACGAATCGGGCAGCCGAACGGATGCTCATGCACGTCCCATGAAAGAAGTCGGTCACCACGCAATCGAACTCGGCGAATGCGCCCGCGAATTGGTGCGGACTCATGCGAATGAACCGGGTGTCGTCCTGCCGGATGAAGCAGGAGTACACGTCGGCGCGGTGTGCGAAGCGCCGTGAGATCTGCTTTCCGACACTGCGATTTCTGATCATCAGCAGGATTCGCGGCCGGGCGTTCGATTGCTTGGGAACTGTCACCGGCTCGCCTGCCGGCGTCAGCGACCGGCACTGCAGAGTGGGATCGATGATCTCCGGCACCGTCCGCGATGTCAGCTCGTCAACGAGCCGACGCGTGGTGCCGTCGCGGACGGTGATGTACGAGTAGCCCTCGAGCGAGTCTTTCAGCTTGCTTCGGTCGGAGGGCTGCAGCGAGCTGGGATCCAGCCGGTTTGCAGAGGTGGCGAAACTGGCTTTGGGGCCGGAAAGCTCACTCGGAAGGTAGTAGATGCTGTCGATCCCGATGTGCGCGAGGTTCCACACCTCGTCCGACCCGGTGATGTATCCGTCGTAACGATTCGCCAAGAACTCGATCGCCGAAACCCTGTCCTCGATGTTGACCCAGCGAGACGTGCCCCGCGGGAGGACGGGCCGGATGAATCGACGCATGGACACGAAGTTCATCGCTCGAGACACACCGAAAGTTGGGTTGGCCGGGTTGACGATGGACATCACTCGTCGTCGTCGCACAGCGCCCACATCTGTTGGCACCAGCTCGAAATCGATGTCCGGTGCGCACTCGGACAGGAGTTTGTGCGTGGCGTAGGCCTGCAGGACCGTGCCGTAGTTCTCGGACTGGGTCAGAGTGACGATGCCGACACGGGGCTTACCGCGATTGGAGTACATGATCGACGTCGCTCCTTTCCTGCTTGTCTGCGACCTTGCGTTCATGGATCCAGCGTTCGATGAGAGCGAGGACGAGGAACAGAACCACCCAGTAGGAGGTGTGGGTGATCAGCCGGGAGGTGATCAGCACGAAGACGGTGTAGGTGATGAGGAGCGCCGCGATTCGCGAACTCCGACCGAGGTAGACCAGCGCGCACATGTACGCGGCGAATCCGATGATGCCGACCTCGAGGTAGACCCGCAGGGTGTCGTTGTGTAACAGCGAGTTCCACGAGGTTCCGAACTGGCTGTCCACGAACATCGTCAGCATCTGGTTCAGCGACCCGAATCCTGTTGTCTCGGGCAGGATCCCCGTCACGACCTGATAAATCTCGAGCCGACCGGTGGTGATCGTGTTCACGTCGATGCCGAACCGGTCGGACATGTACCCGACGAAGCCGGGCGAGTAGGCGTGCATCACCATGAACGGACTCGCCAGACCGAGAGCCGCCAGCGCGTAGAGGTAGCGACGAGAGGCCGGCTTCTCCGAGCGCAACCATCGCGATCCGATGAGCAGCGCAGGCGCCAGCAGAAACGAGGCGCGCTTGAGCGACAGCATGGTCATACCGGCGCTGATGAGCGCGAGGACCTTCCGGTTCCGGAAGACGAAGTACGCCTCGATGATCAGCAGGTCGTGGGCGAAGGACGATTCGAACGGTGAGCTCGACGACGACCAGCTGATGGCCGTGAGACTGCTGAGGCTCAGGTCGCTGGAGAACGCGAGCACGAAGTACAGCGCGTAGCGGGCCAGCAGGATGACGACGAACAGGTCGAGTTGTCTCACGGAGGCCGTGTTCACGACGGTGAGCGCGATGAGGGCCGGGGCGAGGATATAGAAAACCTGGCCGGTGGCGGTCCAGGTGAGGATCTCGAAGGCGTTGTATTCCTTGATCCAGGAGACGATCACAAGGACTACGGAAGCACCGACGAGCACGCCGAATGATCGCAGAAAATGGATTTCGCTCAGGCTTCGTCGTCGAATGACGACGACCCAGGCCATACGGACGGCGCAGGCCACCAGGAGCCCGGCGAACGATGCGTAGTAGATGTTCGCCGAGGCATATCCAGCGGTGTAGATGACGTGCAAGAACGCATACATCGTGAACAGACCCAGTAGCGACCACTGAACGAACCACCCTCCGTCAGCTGGTCGGGGGTATGTGGCGAGCGAGGGCGTCGGTGGTGGCAGATCCGCGGACGGCGGGCCGGCATGCGGCAGGGCTCTCGTCATGACGCGAGCTTCCGCACGTAGGTCCAGGAGTCGGCGGCAAGGACGTCGAGCGCAATGCGCGTCTCCTCCGCGTCGTACTCACCTGACGCCGGGAGACTGTCCGCCTCTCGGACGGCAAGTCGGGCGAGCCCGACCGAGTCGAGCAGGTCGGTCAAGCGAGCTGCGCCTTTGTCCGGCAGGATCGGGAAGACCGGACGACCGAACATCAGACTGAAGGACAGTCCATGGAAGGAGTCGGTGATCACCGCTTCGGCGTCCCGGAACAAGGCAACGAAGTCCTGCGGGGGAACCAGGTAGTGGTTTCGACTCGATCCACGGCTCAACCGCTTGAAGTCCACGTTGACGCGCCGAATCGGCAAGCCGGTACGACGACTGAGTTCATCGACGCGCTCCGCGAAGTGCGGGGTGTTGTGCAGTTGATAAGCGAGCACGTACGGCTCCGCGCAGCGCGGTGACACCGGAGATGCGAACTCCGCCCAGAATTTCCGTCCGTGGAGGAGGACCGGGTCGACGTCGCGTCGAACGTCTATGTCGAACTCGGTGAGCGTCGGCACTGCTGACGTCTCGCGCACCGACACAGCCTGAAAGTCGCCGAGCAGACGCTTGGTCTCCGCATTGTCCGTCGACACCGTCGAGCCGAAACTCGCCGCGTAACTGTACTTCTTGCGCTCGTCGAACACGGGCCTCAGGAAGTATGTCTCGTCGATCGCACCGTGGATCACGTTCCACACCTGGTCGCTGCCGACCACGATCCGGTCACAGTCGTCGGTGAGCTGTTGTATGTCCGCCCCGGAGGCGACCTTCTTGGTCAAGCGCAGGTTCTTTCGTTGGAACCCGCGGAACCTGCTCGCCATGACCGCGAAGTTGGGGCCCTGAATCGCTAGATATGCCGCACTGCGTAGAGCTGAATCGCGCATACGTGACTCCCGCAGACTCGCGGTGGCCAGACCGAAACGACCATCGGAAGGCGGCACGTAGTCCACGACTCGCACGTCTGCGCCCGATGCGGTGAGCGCGTGCTGCAACGCGATCGCCTGTAGAAGAGATCCGTAATTGGGATAGCAGTGTCGGGTGAGGATCGCGACTTTACTCATCAGCCGGCCTCGCGCAACGCTTCGGCCGCGGACGAATCGATCCGCCCGACGCGCGAGGTCCTCGACACCGGAGATTTCGGCTGCGCTTCGTAGACGGAATGAAGCACCTCGGCCACCACCGCGCTGGACACATTCGAGCGGGCCCAGTCGCGGCATTCCTGGCGAACTGCCTCACGTTCCTGGCCGCGGAACGCGCTGGCGATCATCGCCTCGGCAAGAATCTTCGACGACCGGTCACGATCGACGTCGTCCAGACTGACGACGGTCACGGCGTCCAGGCCACGGAACGTCTCCCATTCTCCGACGTCGGTGTAGACCGCGGGCGTTCCGCACGCGAGCGACTCCAGGATCACCATCGGAAGCACTTCAGCGCGGCTCGGCAGTACCGTCGCGGTCGCCGAAGCGAGCTCTCTTGTGACATCATCGCGGTTCAGCGAGCCGACGTAGCGCACGCTGGCTTTGGCGCCACTCAGCAGCTGGTCAGCGACGCCCGGGCTGTCTTCGGCCAACGGGCCCGCGATCAGTAGCTGGGCCTCGGGCAGGGCTTCCTCGACGAGTGGCCAGGCTTCGAGAAGGCGATCGACGCCCTTCCGCTCGCCGACTTCACCGGCGAACACGAATCTCGGGGGACGCCCGTCATCGGTTGCGGTCTCGGTCTCCGACATCAGTGATTCGGCGATGGGGTTCAGCACCACAGCGGTGTCGATCTCCGGATCTATCTGTGCGACCAACCGCTGGTGTCGTCGACCCAGGCAGATGGCCGTGGTCGCGGCCTTCAGGACAAGCTTCGTCAATCGCGGATACTCCTCGACGTGACGTTCGAAATCGGCTCCGTGCAGCGTGACGACGCAGGGCTTTTGCATTGCGCGGACGAGGAGCACGATCATGCCCTCGCGGACGAAGCTCCCGAACTCGCTGAGGTGAACGTGCGCGATCGACCAGTCTCGCCTGCTGAGTAGGAGACGGATCGAAACACGGGTCGCCGTGCCGAGGGAGGCGATCCCACGCTTGTCGCCCCACGTCGGCATCGCGATCTGGTCGAAGGAACCCCGGTCCATGCCGAGGTATTCGCGGATGACTGTAGACATTCCACCGGGGCCGGACGGTTCCGGACCGATCTGGACGACCACTGGGTTCTGCTCTGTCCCAGTAACCGATAGTTGGCAACCATCCACGGGCCTGTCTGCGAGTTCCCTTCTGATGACGGTCTTTTCAGAATCCCAAGTTGCATGCGCGGCGATCGGCAGAAATTTTGGCCCTTCAAGCAGGTATCGACGCCATAGCCGCCTCGGCTCACTGGCCAATCGCCACAGCCACTCGAGACCGTGGCGCTGCATCACATCTGGTGCGCGCCGCACCTTCTCGGCCGCGAAGTCGACGGCCGCCCCTGATCCGACGTAGACGGCCGGCGGGAGCTGATGCTTCCAGCGCGCGTACCAGGCTTCCTGCTTCGGTGAGCCGAGACAGATGAACACAACGTCGGGGCGTAGCTGGGTGAGCTGCTCGATGACCTCGAGGCAGGCGGGATCGTCGACGGAGCTCACAAATGGGAACGGGACCGCAACGACATCGGCTCCCGCTTGCTGCCTCAGATTCTGAGCCGCGGTATCGGCAGTTGCCGTTTCGCCACCGGTGATCACGATCCGCCAACCGTTCTTTCCTGCCTTCCGACAAACGTCGAGCAACAGATCGACCCCGGTATTGCGGGTCACCGGCCGGGAGCCCAAGAACGACGCCAGCTTGGCGACGGGCACCCCGTCGAGAAGCGCGAGATCGGCTTCGGCGTAACCACGCCGAGACTCTTCCGAGGTCTCGAGCCGGATCAGGTGGTCAACGTTGGGCGTGACGACCAGTTTCGGTGCCTGTGCCTGAACCAGACCTTCCACCTTGCTCAATACATCGTCGATACCGCCGACGACCACCGGGACCCCGCCGATGTACAGATTCTCCCCCACCCAGGTAATCGCATTCGATTCGTTCATTTCCATCCTTAGTGCTCAATGCTGGAATCGACGGGTGACAGAACGACGATCAGTAGGCGCCTTCTTTCGCGAAAACCGCTTTGACGGTCCGCCACAAGATGATGAAGTCCTGCATGATCGACCAGTTCTCGACGTAGGAGAGGTCCAACCGAACCGACTCTTCCCAGGACAGGTCTGACCTTCCAGACACCTGCCAGAGTCCGGTGATACCCGGCCTGACCAGCATCCTTCGTGCTACCCGGCCGTCATACTGTGCGACCTCTTCGGGCAGCGGAGGACGGGGACCGACGAGGCTCATCGAACCCCCGAGGACGTTGAACAATTGGGGTAGTTCGTCGAGGCTGTAGCGCCGGATGAACGCACCGACCCGGGTGACCCGAGGATCACTGCGCATTTTGAACAACACACCCGCGCCCTCGTTCTGAGCGGTGAGTTCACTCTTGAGGGTGTCGGCATCCTGCACCATCGAGCGGAACTTCCACATTTTGAACGGCCTGTTGTTCACTCCGATTCGTGTCGCCTTGTAGAACACAGGTCCCGGTGAGTCGACTTTGACCGCGATCGCAATCGCGACCAGAACCGGTACCGCGGCCAGCAAAGCGAAGCTCGCAGCGAGTTTGTCGAGAAGCATCTTTCGGAAGCGATTCGCTCCCTCGTAGCGGGGCTTGTCGATGTGCAGCAGCGGCAGACCGGCGACCGGTCGGACCAGCATCCTCGGCCCAGCGACGTCGGTCACCCCTGGCGCGACGAGCATCTCCACATACGCGTCTTGAAGATCCCACGAGAGGTCCTGCATGACTTCCTGGCCCAGGGCCTCGGCTGAAGTCACCGCGATGGTTGTGGCGCCTGACCGGTAGATGGCCGGAATCACGTCGTCGAAATCGCCGAAGACCGGCACCTCAACCCCGCTGACCTGCAAGCTAGTCTGTCGCACGGGCTCGCCGGCGGGTAGGCACACGCCGATCACTGAGAACCCGAGCGAAGGATCTGCCGACAACCGTTCGATGAGGACTTTCGCGGAACGTTCTGTACCCACGACGAGCAGTTGGTCGAGGTGTCTGCCTTTCAGGCGCTGCCACCCCAGGCGTTGTCTCCAACCCCATCGACCGACGAGCAAGCCGACAGTTCCCAGGGGAAAGGCGATGGCCAAGAACCCGCGGGCGAGGTCCAGCTTGAACAACAGGTCGACGATGGCCAGCACCCCGAACATTCCCAGGCATGCAGTGACGACTCGGCTGTACTCCTCGGAGTTGGAGCCGACGATCCGGCGGTCGCGCGACCCGCTGACCTGCAGCGCCATCGACCATGCCGCGATCAGAACGATCGACACGAAGACCGATGTCACTCCGAAACTGCCCGAGCCCGGAGTCAGACTGCCAGGCCCAAACCTCAGAACCTGAGCGAAGGCGACGACGCAGATGACGAGGACCACATCGGTCCAGGCCAACCGATGCGCGTAGTCGGCGGCCCATGATCGGGCCTTCGCCTCGCGACGCGCGAGGGGATACAGATACAGCTTTCGACGGTTCTGCCGTTGTCGGCCTACAACCCGCTCTTCCACCTGGCGGCCGGTACTCAATCCGCCAGCCCCGTTTCTACTCCCTGCCCCCCGACCTCGTTACCGGTCATCGCAGGACGCCCTTTCAGAACTCACAACATATCCGCATGCGCGGAACAAATTGAACTGCAGCTACCGAAAACCCGAGGTCTCAGAATCCCTGATCTCACA
This sequence comes from Gordonia hongkongensis, assembly GCF_023078355.1. Lineage (NCBI taxonomy): Bacteria > Bacillati > Actinomycetota > Actinomycetes > Mycobacteriales > Gordoniaceae > Gordonia > Gordonia hongkongensis. Next base: position 1,259,133 of record NZ_CP095552.1, on the reverse strand, counting down.
CCTTCGGGATCATCGAGACACCGGCCGTTCGATTTCATCCCTCGTTGGACGATCCGACGATAATGCAGGCCATCATCCTAGGCAACCCGAAAGAATCGCAAGTCTAATCGCAAACGATCGCTAATATTTTCGCACCGCGCTGGGCACCCAGCTCGACAATCGAGCTGTTACGCGATACCCATACCCGTTGTGCGCCAACACTTCAGCGGCATCCAGCCTGCGTCAGAATCGCATGTCCGAACAAACTCACGTTAGGGGGAGCAGCCGACCTCGCCGTAGGTGAATAACTCAAAATAAGCGTAAGCGCAGCATGCCGCACACGAAGCATGGCACAATTTGTTCTGGTTAACAGGCATAGCATTCGTCAACTACGAGCTTTGTCGCAGCCGCGTTAGACTGCACGATGTCAAGTTGATCCTCACGAGTCGAATACCGTCGGTTGCCCCTTTTCCAGAAATAGACGCACTTCCAACGCAGCGCTCAGCAAACCGCGCCATGAGTTCGATCGGAGGCCGCGCCCTGCAGCTCGGTTACCTGATTGTCGCAACGGTCGCCCGAGATCGTCGTGCACTGATCACGATCCTCGTCAACGCAGTTTTGACTGCCGGCGCGTTTTGGGTCGTCGGGTACCAATGTTTCTACCGAGAGCACCAGGATCCCGTGCAGCATGTCGCCGCCGTCGTGGTTCTAGGAGGTGACGACGACAGGCGCGAGGCCTACGGTTCGAGCCTCGCGCAGGCCGGATACGCCGACACCCTCGTGGTCTCTAATCCCTACCCGTACCACGCCGGCTCTGACCCGATCCGAAGGGCAAAGATGCGCCAACTCTGCCGTTTGAGCACTTCAGAACTGAAAGTCATCTGTTTTGAACCCGAGCCTGCCACTGCAGCAGGCGAAGCTCAGTTTGTCCGTAGGATTGCCGAGAGCCGCGAGTGGTACACCGTCATGGTCATCAGTTGGCGATACCGCCTCTTTCGGGCACGTTTCATCTTCGGGCAGTGCTATTCGGGCGAGATTGTGATGCGCAGCGTTCCGCGGTCATACGACTGCTCGCCAAGTGACTGGGCGCACGTATTCGCGTATCAGTACGCCGGGCTTGCTAAGACTGCCGTTGGCGGATGTGCCTAGAGGCTCTAACGGGTACGTCGCTATGCGTCGAGGCAGAACCAGCTACGAACGGGCAACATCGGTCGTTAGGAGCGAGAGTCCGACTAAAAGGGTTTCCGCAGCGACGACGAACTGGCCGCGGCAAGCACACATTGGGCTCAGTGGTCATACTGTCCTGATGCCAGACCCGTTCCACGCCCTCGTGCTACTGAACCTTCTTTTTGTCGTGGGTGCGTGGTGCCTGGCCCGGCCGAGCTACCCCGCCGCCGCGGCCCTCACGGTCAATGGCGTCGCCTGGGCGCTGTGGAATCAGCCGATCGAGGGGCGTGTACTTGTGTCCTTCAACATCGAGCACGGGATCACAGAGTCCGACATGTTGTCGGTGCTGGCTGTTGTGATCGGGACGATCACGGTGTACCGGGTTCGTGTCAAGAACCGGCGACCGGCAGACGGGGTGGTTTCGTCCGCCGGCAATGGGCAGCCCAACCGACGGTAGGGCTCAACTGAAAGCTCCCTAACCAGCCGGTACAACTCAACCTGCAGCCGTTGCACCTTCGATCCGATAGATCCGGAACTGCGGTTTGCCAGTCGGCGTCGTCACCGTCATGGCGACCGTCGCGATGCCGGCGCCGTCGGCCCAAAGCGTTGGATAGCGAACGTTGATGGCGTCGAGTGAGCCGAGGCCGGTCGGCCGCTGCGTGAGGATGTACTGCACGCCCTGCTCGGCGGGTGCGTTCAGCTTCGCGAAGAAGTCGAAGTCGCTGCGCACGACGAACTGTTCGGGGCGCTTCGACTCCAGCCAGACGCGCGAGACCCCGAAGGTGTCGACGAGAACAGAGCCCTCCGGCAGATTCTGGCTGTCCAGCCAGGCGGCGACGTTGCCCGAGACCTCGCCGAACCAGTAGAACCAGAACTCCGACGGCGGGTGGCGATCGGGCCAGAACGCCGAGCGCAGACCGTACTCCTCCTTGCCCAGCGCCGGGTTGAGCATCGACGACGCCGTCACCGGTAGCGAGGTCGCCAGGACCAGCGCCATGAGGGTGGTGAGGGTGGTCCTTTCGACACACGACCTACGCAAGCTCCGGTCGCTGCTCAAGGAGCGGCGGGTGTCCGACCTCCGCAAGCTCCGGTCGCTGCTCAAGGAGCGGCGGGTGTCCGATCTCCGCAAGCTCCGGTCGCTGCTCAAGGAGCGGCGCCCTTCGAGGCTCGTCGCTAACGCTCCTCGCACCTCAGCCTGGATCCGTGGATGGGTGCGGGGTGTCGATAACGTGAAAATGCCCTCTGAGCTGGAATGATTGGTGGTGTTGAGACAACAAAACATTCCAGCTCAGAAGGCACTTTCAGTGAAAGTATCGCACACGTTCTCCGCCACGTCCGCCATCTTCGACGACGACAACCTGGTGTCGCACGCCGGACTGGTACCGGTCATGAGAGTGGCCGAATCGACCGGGTTGGCCGCATCGCTGGGCGACCGGGTCGATCTCGGCACCACCCAGGTCGCCTCCGCCGGGGCCAACCTCGAGGCGAAACTGTTGACCGTGATCGCCGGATTCTGTTGCGGCGCTGACAGTATCGATGACCTCGGCAGGGTCCGCAGTGGTGGGCACACCCGCCTGTTCGACCGCGTGTACGCCCCAGCCACGATCGGACAAACGCTGCGCGAGTTCACCCCCGGCCACGCCCGGCAACTCAACGCGGTGATGACCCACACATTGCCGGCGATGTGCGCCACGGCGGGTCTGCTGCCCACCGACGGGTCCCGGGTATTTGTCGACATTGACTCGCTACTACGCCCGGTCTACGGCTACCAGAAAGAAGGCGGCTCCTACGGGCACGCCAAAATCGCCGGGCGTGAACTCCTGCGCAAAGGGTTGTCCCCGCAGGTCGCCACTCTGTCCGCAGCCGGGCATCAACCGGTGATCGCCAACGCCTGGCTACGCGCCGGGCGCACCGCTTCCGGGAGCGGGGCAGCGAGAATGATCGCTGAAACCCTGACCACCGCACGCCGGTGTGGGGCGAGCGGGGAGATCACCGTGCGCGGCGACGCCGCCTATGGCACCGCCGCGGTGATGCGTACCTGTCAACGCCTCGCAGCGACGTTCTCGCTGGTCCTGCGCACCAACACCGCGATCACCCGCGCCATCACCGCGATCGGAGACGACGCGTGGACCCCGGTGCACTATCCCGGTGCGGTCACCGACCCCGACACCGGCGAACTGATCTCTGATGCCGAGGTCGCCGAAACCACCTACACCGTGCACCCGGACTCCGCCCAGCCGGTCACCGCGCGGCTGATCGTGCGTCGGGTCAAAGCCCACCACCCCGCCGGCACCGACACGTTGATGCCTGCGTGGCGGTACCACTCGTTTTTCACCAACACCACCGACGACACCGTCACCGCCGACATCACTCACCGCCGCCACGCCATCATCGAGACCGTGTTCGCCGACCTCATCGACGGACCGCTGGCGCATCTGCCCTCCGGACGGTTCGGCGCCAACGCCGCCTGGCTGGCCCTGACCGCGATCAGCCACAACCTGATGCGCACCCTCGCCGCACTCACCAACACCCCCAGACTGCGAGCCGCGCGGGGCGCCACGCTGCGCCGCACCCTCATCGCGATACCCGCCCGACTAGCCCGACCAGCACGAACACCGGTCCTGCACCTACCCCGACACTGGCCCACCCAACACGCCTTCACCACACTGTGGGCCGCAGTCAACACCACCTGACCCACCAACCACACCCGCCCACCACCACCAAGGAACCCCAGTGAAAAAGCTGACACAGGTCAGCGAATACCACACGCCCACAACATAATCAGACACTCACACACCACAACCCCGCCCACCTGAAACCTCATCCACGGATCCAGGCTCAGGGATCAAAGGGCGTGCGGGACCGCAGGCGACGAGGACCGCGACGACGACCAGCGGCGTCGACGCCAGGTAGAAGCGGAACCAGCCGAAGGTCGAGCCGAGGATCACCGCGGACATCTGGAACAGCAGAACCGAGCCGAACACTACTGCCGGCACCGCGGCGTCGACCCTGCGCAACCGGACCGCGATCCAGGCCACGACCGGCAGCACCGCGAACAACAGTGGTTGCATGCCGAGCAGGTTCGCGATGATGACCTCCGCCAGCGGACCCGCTCCGACATCCTCGGCCGAGACGATCCCCGCCGCCTCCACCTGCGCCGAGTTGCCGTACTGCGAGGAGAACTGGGAGAAGGCGTTGCCGTCGAGGAGCCAGCCGAGGCCCGCCCAGACCACGAACGCGAACGCGGTGGGTATGGCCACGATGGTCGCGTCGTGCACACCGAAGGCGGCTCCGGCCCGCCACCCCGCGCGTCCGGAGACTCCTTCGGGACGGTGTCGTCGGGTCGACACCACGAACACCCCGACCGCCACACCCGCAGCCGCGGGTAGCGCCTCGTAGCGCGTCAGGTACGCCAGACCCAGGGCGACGCCGGCGATGACCAGATCGACCACACGTGATCGGTTCACCCACAACAGGATTCGACGACACGTCCACAGCAGGAAGAACAGGAACGGCGCCTCGCTCATCCCCATCCCCGCGTACAGGATGATCATCGGGTTCAGCGCGAACGCCGCGACCGCGATCCAGCGCAGCAGACGGCCGGCACCGTAATCGAGGGCGATCCGCCGAACCTGCCACCCGGCACCGGCCATGAACACCGCGCTCATGACCGCACCGGCGAATCCGACGCGACGCAACTCAGGCCACTGGTTCAGCGGCCAATGCGACGACAGTTCGACGAGCGGGATCTCGATCAGACTCGGCAACGGATTCCAGACGAAACCGATCGCACCCAGGTGCGGGTCCCGACTCCAGATGGTGAACCCGGCGTTGCCCACTCGGCTACTGGCGTCGGGATTGATGTACCCGACAACGAGATACAGGTACGCGCCGACTGCCAGGTAGCCGGTGACCAGACCGCCGAACAGCGCGATCCCCCACCACTGTGTCGCAGTGAATCGTCGACGGCTCCCGGTCGCCGGCGGTTCGAGGCCGGCCACCGGCGACGCGGTATCGTCGCGAACCGCGAGGGTCATGAAGTCGCAGAATTGTCGGGGCCGTTCGAGTCACCGAAACGCCTGCGGTACAGCATCACCGCAACCACGACCAGGACACCGAGCACGATCACCGCGGCACTGATACCCAGCCAGGTCCCAACTGGTGCCGACCTGATCGACCTCGGCCTGCGGACCGTCGGCCCGCACGGTCATCAGCTCGGGCTGACCCGCGCGGCCGGCCACCAGGACGTCACCGCGGAGGTTTGCCAGATCTCCCTGCTGATCATCGAGATACGCGAACAGCGGGTCGACCAGATCCCACGACCCCGAGGTGCTCACCAACACCACCGTGCGCGAGTTCTGCGAGAACGCCTGGATGGTACCCAGCCCGTCCGGGATGGCCAGCCGGATCTGCGCGGCCAGGTCGACGAGCGTGGACGAATCCTCGGTGTTGATCGGCGGGTTCAGCGGGCGGGCGTTCGCCGCGTCGGCCACCACGAGTGCGCCGGTGTTGCTGGCGATCGCCTGATCCAGCGGCACCAGCACCGGCGACAGTGCGGTGGCCGAACTGCGCTGCACCGACGCGAGCAGTTCAGCGGCGGCGTCGAGTTGCGCCGGGTTGGTGTTGTCGAGCGCGACCTGGACGGTCGGCTGCCACCCGAGTGGCACCGACGAGAAACCGCCCATCCGAACGGGAGTCGTGCTCGACGACGCGGTCGACGACGGGTCGATCTGGAACGTCAGCGGCACACTGCGAGGCGAACAGGCGCCCGGGGCCGGCTCGTAGGAGACCCGGAATTCGAGCGGCTCGTTGGCTGCCACCTGCGCGGCGGGGATGGTGAACTTCGTGTCCAGCGATCCGGACGCGTTCAGCGCACTCGTGTGCAGGATCTCGCCGCCGGTGACGGCCATGACGTTCGCCCGCTCGTCGTCGCGGACCGGGGTGTAGCGCGCCTTCAGCGCGACGTCGACCGCACCGGGCCGACCGAGGGCGAGGATCGTCGGATCGAAACCCGGTACCAGCGAGGCGGTTCCGAGAGCCTCCACCGACAGCCGATCGGAGAACTCCCCGAAGGTCACCGAATCCGAACCCTGCACCTCGCGGTCTCCGACGGATTCGACCGCGGCGGAGTCTGTCTGGGCAAGGTCGGTCAGCCCGTCGCGAAAGAGCGCCACCTGATCGGGCAAGGAATCCTGATCACCGCTGATCACCAACACGGCCCCGGGAAGTCCCGCACGTTCCAGACGGACACTCCCCGCCCCACCCTCCTCGCGGATGACGACCGCCCGGTCCAGCGGACTGGCCGCGCGCGGCAACCGGGCATCGGCCGACTCCACCACGTCGATCGCAACACGTTGCGGACGATAGTGATTCGCGATGGCGGCGACGACGCCGAGCGTGGTCTGCGCGGCCGCGGCACTCGGGTCCTCCGGGGTGTACACGGTCACCCGGTTGACCACGGTCCCGAACGCATCCTGAATGGTGGCGGGCACCGTCGCGGCGCCCCGGAAGGCGACGTTCAGGCTGGTCAGCGCGACCTCCGGCACCGGTCCGCACACCGAATCGTCGGTCCCGTTGCGCAGCGTCAGTCGCAGATCCGCACGGCCGTTGTCGCCCACGGGCACTGCGGTCAGCGGAACGGAAAACGCGGTGCTGAGCTGCCGCGGACCGAACCTCGGTACGACGACGGTACCGATGATCGTGCCGTCGGTGCGGGCGACCTGGATGAAGGCGTCGGTCACGTTGGTCGCCGACGCAACCACACCGGTCAGCGTGGTCGGTGACATCCCCTGCGGCACCGGGATGCTCACTCCGACCGGAACGTCGGCGCCGTCGATCGTGACCGAGGTGCCCATTCCCAGTTGCCGCCAGTTGAGCGTCGTCGTGCCGTCTCCCGGCGCCGCCGCGGCCGGAGCCACCGCTCCCATGCCGACGATCAGCGCCGCCAGGACCGCTCCCAGGAGGCGTCGCAGGCGGACAGGACTGTTGCTAGACATTCTCAGGACCTTTCGGCGGTCGGGACACACCGGGCATGGCCGAGAGTCCGTGCACGGTCTTCTCCCAGTAGGAGGGCTTGTAGATGAGCTGCGCCATGCTCTTGATCGCAGCCATGGACTGAAGGAACCAGTACCCGGGCACGAGCAGCGCGGCACCGAGTAAGTAGGGCTTGCCGAGGGTGCGGGTCGACACGACGCCCAGCATGATGGTGGCCAGGTTCCCGACGGTGAACATCAGGACACACAGGTAGTAGATGGGACCCGGAAACAGGGAATGCATGAAATCGGGTTTCCCGGCGAACCACACCAGCAGCAGCGTCCAGAACAGCAGGTTGAGGGTGTTGGCGATCGGCATGCCCGCGGTCAGGTTCGAGATACGCAGCGCCGGAACGAGTCCGAGTTCACGGACCATGTCGACCGGGTGGCGGGTGTGCACCAGGAAGGTCTGAAGATAACCCTTGTACCAGCGCGAGCGCTGCCGCACCCAGTTCACCACGTCGGCGTTCGCCTCTTCGCCGGTGAGTGAGTCCAGGACGACCGTGCGATATCCGTAGCGCGCCAGCCGGATTCCGAGATCGGCGTCCTCGGTGACGTTGTAGGCATCCCATCCGCCGACCTCCCGCAGCACGTCGGTGCGGATGTGGTTCGACGTCCCGCCGAGGGGGATCACACACTTCGACGCACTCAATGCGGGGAGCATGTAGGAGAACCACTGGTCGTATTCGATGGCGAACCATCGGGTCAGCAGGTTCTCGCGCTCGTTGTAGTACCCGAGCCGGGCCTGCACCGAGCCGACCTCGGGCGGACTCGCGGCGAAGACGGCTGCCGCTCTGCGCAATTGCAGCGGATCCGGGATGTCTTCAGCGTCGTAGATGGTGACGATGTCGCTGCGTTCCGATGGCAGATCCATGGCGACGTTGCACGCCTTGGGTTTGGTCCGCGGTTCGCTCGGCGGGACCAGCACCGGGGTGATCCCGTCGAGGTCGGCGTGTTCGACGGCGGCTCGGGTCTCGTGGTCGTCGGCCTCGAGGACCAACAGGATGTCGAGTTTGTCTGCGGGATAATCGATCTTGCCGACACCGGCGACCAGGTTGGCGACGATCTCGGGTTCCCCGTAGACCGGCAGCAACACGGTGTAGACCGGCAGGTCGGCGTCGGGAATCGCGCGTGCGTCGTCGTCGGACACCCGCAGCACTCCCCTGCCGGTCATGCCGCGGGTGACGAGCACGAACTTGTCGACGCTCGAGACCAGGAAGTACAGAGCGCAGATGCTCAAGATGACCGCGAGTGAGACCCGCCAGGTCAGGAGGAACGCTGCCGCGGTCACGATCGCGAGCACGACGAGGCCGAGACGCTGCCTGCGGCTCAACGGATGTTGTGCCGACAGGGTGGAGACATGCCGCGCGTCCATAACCCGTCCCGCGTCGGGGGCGGTCACCGAGCTGGTCGTTCGACGGCGTCGATCATCGACCACGCGAGATCGGTCAGCGCGACATCGAGGTCGGAGTCGTCGACGGGGTCCGGGGTGTCGTCGCCACCGCGGATGAGCCAACTGATGGGTTCGGCGACGGTGGTGGCATAACTGGGCGGCTTCGGCTCGGCGACGTTCGACGATCCCGGCTGATCACGCGCGGCCATCAGGTAGACGGCGATGTAGCGCTCACCGGCTGGCGTGGGAACTCGCCAACCCCAGAATCGACCGGTCCACAGTGTTTGATCCGAGGTGCGGACCGACTCCAGGGTGTTGGCGATGCTGCCGAGCCGGGTGTGTCGGCCGTCCGAAGAGGCGGGAGTCGAGTGGATCGTCGCCGGCGGCACCGTCTCGTACCAGAGACCACGGCGGTAACTGGAGAAGCGGCCCAGATCCGCGGTGGAGAACACGTCGAGATAGGCGGTGGACAGCGGCCTGTTCTCCGGACCGGTCTGCCCCGTCGTGACGCGGTACCGACGCACGTCACCGTCGGACCCCATGACCCGCGGACCCCAGTCGAACACCTCGGGCTCGGTGATCCCGATACCCAGCGTCCGCAACTGCTCGAGCCACTCCTCGCCGATGGGCGGTGACACAACGGGTTTCGGCGACTCCGGTGCGAACGGAGTCACCGCCAGGATCACCAGTGCCACCAACCAGGCCGACGCCAGGGTGGCGATGGACTGCTTGGGCAGACCGGCGCGTGCCGAGCCCGTTCTCCCGAACCGAAGTCGTGCGACGATCGCGATCGCGGTCACCGCGCCAGCGGGAACCGTGTAGGCCAGGAGCGGGATGTCGTGGAGTACCGCAACCAGCACCGCGCCGCCGACGCCGGACAGCGCCGCGGTGGCGAGGGCGACCCGCGGGTGCCGACGCAGCGACATGTACGTCACGACGAGGGCAATCGCCACGGACAACGCGCCGAAGGCGACGGTCGTGCCGCCGAGCACCTGCCCCATGAGCAGGTAGTTCGGCGGGAAGCAGGTCAGGAGGAACAACCAGATGAGGTAGTCGCGGACGACGCGTCGGATCCCGAAGACCACGATCGACGCCGCGAATACCCAGATGAGAAGCGGGATCAGATCGGCGTGCCAGAACGCCGCGACGGCCGGAATCCGCGGGATGACCAGGGCAGCGGTCAGTCCGAGCGCGCCGCCCACGACGACGACCAGAATGCGGTCGAACTCGCCGTCACCGATCTCACGCCCCCGCGACGAGACGTCGAGCCCGAAGGCGATCATCAGACACCACAGGGGCACGAACAGCAGGTATGCCGTCGGCGACCCCTGGCGGAGCGCGTCGAACTCGGCAGCGATGGCCGGCGCGAACGCCAGCATGCCCGCCCCGATCGTCGACGCGTACCGGGCGCCCATCGACATCTCACGCGGCGCGGTCAGCGTCGCTCGCCATGTACGACGAGCCGCGCCTCGCGCCGGCGCCGAAGCCGCGTCGGCGTCGACGTCCGCAGATGGCGGCGACGCGGGCACGACTGAATCGAGAACAGTCATCGAAATCCTCCCCAGGACGGCGCCTGAGCAGTGGGCTCCAACGCCAGACGCGGCTTCGGCGCCAACCCTGCGGGCCTCCCCTGGCAACCGAATCGCGAACTGAACAGAGCGTAACGCTAAAAAGAAAGTTGATGGAGCACATCGACGGCACCGATTTCATGAGCCGCGGCCGTGTCGGTGCCGAATGAGGGCTCGACTCGGGGTCGAGGCGTCTCTCGTCTTTGGTTGCACTACAGCGTGTTTGGATCTTGATTGGCTTCGTCCGGGATCGCCGACTGGACCGCGTCCTGGTCTGAAGTCACGCGACTTACGGCACGCATTTGTAGTTGATGTCACACCTGGGAGAGTGGGTCACCTGACCGGATCAACAACATTAAATAAGCTGCGCTGCAGCCATTCACAAGCGTTTCATGTGGTTCGGCAACAATGTCGGGACGTTGGGGTGGTAGGGCGACTGCGAACCATCATCGACAATTATTACTTGTCAGTCAGCAGCCGCGGTGGGATCGTCATGAGTCCATTCGCGAGACCACGTCGACGTCGCGCGGTGCTACTGCGTCGACTTCTGGTCTTTTGACAACGGCGGTGTTGGCGCTCTGTGTCCTCGCGACCGGACCAGCAGACCTCGGCCATCCACGTCGGTGACAGTGATCGGTCGGCGCATCCACCGTCATCGGCTGCGCCCTCCGCTATTGGGCCCACCGATTTGGCACGGGTGCGTCAGCCGACTCGTCGGACCGCTCGTCAACCTCGCGAGGGACGACCCTCGGGCGGCGGCCTGGCCGTTGCACCCGTCGAACCTGAGGACCCGTCGGCGCGGTCGGCGTGGCAGGCGGCATCGCCGACAACGAGGACAACTGGCGGGGCCCGGCACGGCACGGCGCCGCTTACACCACCGACCGCAGGCCGATCGGCGTGGCGGGCTACGGCGGACCCGCTGAGCGCAAGGAGGTCTACGCGCCACTCGCGCAGGTGTCGCCGAACTTCGACCTGCCGGCCACCGCCGATCTCTGTGGGGATGACGAGCACCGAGTGGGCGTTCGTCTGCATCACGAAGGCCGCTACCTGACCGTCCGTGGGGCTCGTGGTCATGGCGCGAATCACCAATTCTGGGCGCGAACTCGAAACGGGTGTGACTGGAGTCAATTACTGACAACAGTCACCACACTGTCGACGAAAAACGCTGCACAGTCGATGAATTCGCGGTTCCCGGCTTGTGGAAACTCCTCGAAATCGAGCGAATGTTCCCGTACCTTGGAGTCATGCCAGAGCTCGCCACTCTTCTCGATCAGCTCATCGAGACCACCCCACCCGCCGACGACCCCACGGGCCGATCAACATTCGACGCGCTCGAGACGCTGCGCTTGATCCGCAACACCGTCGACCACCAGATCGTCACCCACGCAGCACAACTCGACGAACTCGGCGTCGCTCAGAAAGCCGGCAGCACCACCAAGAAGTTGCTGATCGAGTCAGGACATGCACCGGCCGCTGCTCTTCGCACCATGCGCAGCGTCGACGCCCTGCCCGCGCTTCCAGCCCTGACCCGTCACGCCGCCGACGGGCGGCTGACCGGCGAGGTCGTCGACGCCGTCGTCCGCGGGATGAACGAGATCGACAAGCGTTGTGGTGAGCCGCTTTCCGACGGTGACCGCCCCCAATACGAAAGCGAACTCATCGCACAAGCGTTGTCCGGCGCGACCCCGACACAGGTCCTCAAACACGCCCGCGCGATCGCCAACGCTCTCGCCGACGCCTCCGACACCGGTGTTCCCGCAGCCGACGACCCATCTCTGAACTCGGTGAACGCCCACACCACCGACGACGGCCGCGTCGAAATCCGCGCCGACCTCACCCAGATCGTCGGCGAGAAGTTCCTGGCCATGATCGACGAACGATCCTGCCCACGACCCGAACCCGACGGCGCCGAGGACCGTCGCACCGCCGAGCAACGCCGCGCCGACGCCTTCGAACTGATCCTCGACCAAGCCGCCCTCGGCGCTACCCTCGACACCGTCGGTTCCCCACGCACCCAGTTGATGCTGACCATTCCCGCTACCGGCGTCGATCCGGCGTCGCTGCCGTGGACCGGATCGGTCAGCCAAGCGACCGCGAAACAGGCGTCGTGCGACGGCTCGCTGACCGAGATCATTCTCAACGGTGAGGGCGTACCGCTGCAGATGGGCCACACCCACCGGCTGTATCCGTCACACCTACGCAAAGCGATCATCGTCCGCGACGCCTGCTGCATCAAATGCGGTGCACCGCCGTCCCATACACAGGTGCATCACATCAAGTCGTGGGCCGACGGCGGACCCACCGACCTCGACAACGGCTGCCTACTGTGCCAGCGCTGCCACACCCAAGTCCACCACCACGGGTGGGACATCGTCATGGGCTTCGACCGACACCCCTGGCTCATCCCACCCGCCAGCATTGACCCGCAACGCCGACCGCTACCCGCCTACAACCGACGCACCATGCGCCTCGATGCCGCCGCCTGATTGGCCGTCCGACAACCACTTTCGCGTAGCACCTTCCGCACCCGGGCCACACCCGGGACCGCATCCGTCCCTTGACAACTCCACAGTGTGAACGGCGGCCTGTCAGTGCGCCGCCACTGACGACCGATCCCGAGGCACCACGGCGTCGAGTGCCTCGGCAAACGGTGGGATGAAGTAGCGCGCGCCGACGACGCAGCAGGCGTGCCCGCCGTCGACCTCGAAACGCTGTGCGCCGGGGATGCCGTCGATCAGCAGCTGCTGCCGTTCGGGCTCGACGACCCGGTCGCGGATGGAGACGACGACGGCGGTCGGGACGTCGACCTCGTGGAGCCAGTCACGAGAGTCGAACTCCCCCAGCCCGTTTCCGAAGTCACCGAGGTGCGACAGCGGCGTCGAGAAGAACTGTCGAAGGGCCCAGATCGAGGTGTGTGAGGTCGTCTTGTTCAGACTCTTCTCGGACACCCGCGGCAGGATGCGGTAGACGGGGCGGAGGATGCGTCCCATGCGTTCCGACGACGCGCGGTGCCGGGGATCGTGCGTGCTGAAGTACGGGCCGGTCGAACAGAGCACCAGACCGGCGACACGTCCCGGATGGCGTCGCCACACCAGCTGGGCGATGCCGCCGCCCATCGAGAACCCGGCGACCGTGAACTGGTCGATACCCAGGACGTCGGCGAGGGCGACGACGTCGTCGGCGCAGTCACGGAGGTCGAACGTCTCGGACTCGATGCCGCGGCCGTGCCAGCGCGCGTCCAGGGTGATGACGCGATAGCGGTCGTTGATCGCCGGGATCGTCGGGTACCAGCAGAGCAATCCGGTGGTCAGCACCGAATGCAGGAGGAAGACGGCGGGTGCGTCGCGCGGGCCCGAGTCGGTGACGAACGCCCGCCCGCGCCCCGGGAGGTCGACCATCCGGCCCTCCGGGATGTCCCGAGCCGGGTACGGGGTGAACACGTGGCGGATGGCGCGCGCGGTGCCGTGAACGAACTCGGGGATCACGCCACCAACGGTACGTGAGATGCTGATCACATGATTGACATCGCCCGTCCGAAAATCGAGGGGTCGATCGCCGTCGCCGACGGTGATCGTCGGATCGGATTCGCCGAGTACGGATCGGCCACCGGACGGGCGATCGTCTGGTTACACGGCACGCCCGGCGCGCGGCGCCAGATCCCCGTCGAAGCGCGTGCGTACGCGCTCGAACGCGGAATCCGCCTCATCGGGCTCGATCGGCCGGGCGTGGGGTCGTCGAGCCCGCATCGGTACGACAACGTCGCGGCCTTCGCACCGGACCTCGCGGAGGTCCTCGAGGCCCTGGGCATCGACGACTTCGCGATCATCGGGCTGTCGGGCGGCGGGCCGTACGCACTCGGGGTCGCCCATGCCATGCCCGACCGGGTGACGGCGGCGGGCATCCTCGGCGGTGTCGCGCCGACGGTCGGACCCGACCGCATCGAGGGCGGGGCCATGCGACTCGGCACGCTGCTCGCACCGCTCGTGAGCGTGGCCGGCGCGCCTATCGGCCAGGTGCTGAGCGTCGCCCTCGGCTTCGCCCGGCCGATCGCCGAACCCGCGATCTCCATCTACGGTCGACTGTCCCCGCAGGCGGACCGAGAACTGTTGGCGCGCCCCGAGTTCCGGGCCATGTTCCTCGACGACCTGCTCCACGGCGGAAGCCGACGCATGAACGCGCCGTTCGCCGACGTCGTCGTCTTCGCGCGGGACTGGGGCTTCCGCGTCGGCGACGTCACGGTGCCCGTGCGCTGGTGGCACGGCGACGCCGACCACATCATCCCGTACGCCCACGGCGAGCACATGGTGTCGCTGCTCCCCGACGCGAAGCTGTTCGAGATGCCCGGCGAGAGTCACCTCAGCACACTGCACATGGCGACCGACATCATCGACGAACTCCTCGCGCTGTGGGACCAATCGCGGCCGCCGTTGGGCGAGTGAGGTCGAGCAGCGACGGCCGCCCCCCGCTGGTCGAGCAGCGTCGAACGAGCGAAGCGAGGCCGCCGCGCCCGTCGAGGCCACCTGGTGACCCGCGGCAAAGTGGCTTCGACACGGCGCCTCGCTGCGCTCGGAGCCGGCTCAACCAGCGGGTAAGGGGGCTTCGACACGGCGCCTCGCTGCGCTCGGAGCCGGCTCAACCAGCGGGAAAAGTCACCTTCTCGACCAGCGGGAAAGGTCGCCCTCTCGAACAGCGGAAAGGGAGCCGAGGGAGACGCTCCAGCTCAGAGCGGCGCGGTCGCCGACAGCCCGGCCGCGAGGCCCAGCGCCACGGCCATGATCGCCAGTTCGACGACAGCCGCGCGCACGGAGGCGGGCTCGCTGCTGCGATGCCGCTGCACGGCCGGTAGCCAGCGTCGTCGGTGCCAGACGGCGAGACCCACGAGGACCGCGAGGACTGCGGCCTTGGCGAGCAGGATCCGGCCGTAACCGCTGCTCACCAGGTTCGCCGGACCGTCGACCTCGATCAGGCCGGAGATCAGGCCGGTCACCGTGAGGACCCCGACGGCCCAGGGCGCGCGCCCGGAGAAGACCGGCAGACTGCGCGCCCACCCCGACCGGCCGCGCACCGAGAGCAGCATCGCCGCGAGCAGTCCACACCACCAGGCCGCGGCCAGCGCGTGGGCACCGATGAGGAACGGCCCCCACGAGTCGTTGCCGGCGTGACCGGCGATCGAGGTGGCCAGCACCCCGATCGCCGCGAGCGCTCCGACCACGAGCACGGGGATCTCGATCCCCGTCAGCAGGTCCAGCACCACCCACGCGAGGATCAGGACCCCGGCCACCAGCGCCACCATCTCGGGCGCACCCGAGAACAGCACGTCGCCGAAGTCGCCGGCCTTGACGTCGAGCACCTCGACACCCGCCCGATCGGCCGTCCGCACCCAGGCGCTGACCAGCACGGCCAACACCCACACCCCGGCCAGCAGGCCGATCACCCGGGTCGAGGGCTCGGCGTCGACCGTCGGCAGTGCCCCCAGACCGAGCAGCGTCACGGAGACACCGAGCGCGAGGGTCGTGGGCACGGCAACCAGATCCGGACCGTCGGGACTGGCGAGCAACCAGCTCACCACGAGACCGCCGGCCAGGGTCATCGCGAGGATCAACCCGTTGCGGACGGTCATCAGGTGTCAGCGCCGCGTCGAGGGTCGCCGGCTCAGCCAGAACACGACGCCGAGTCCGACGATCAGCACGACGGCGGCGCCGGCGATGAACCACCACACCGGGATTCCCTCGTCCGACGACGCATCGACCGCTTCGATCGCCGGGCCGGGTTCACCATTTCCGGCGACCGCGAGCTCGAACGTGCGCTGTCCGCTAATGACGTGCCCATCGGCCGAGGTCACCCGGTAGTTGACGACGTACTCACCGGCCGGGCCGAGTTCGCGCACCCCGACACGCAGGTTGGGGCCGTCGACCGTCGGGTCCCCGTTCTGCCAGTAGTGGTCGTCGGGCCCGACGACGTTGAGCACCGCATACGACGACTGGATCGGCTCGTTGAAGGTCAGCGTCACCGTCTGTGGACCGGACTGCAGCGTCGCCCCCTCCGCGGGGTCGGAGGAGACCAGCCGCGAGTGCGCCGCCGCCGGGGCGGCCGCCCACGATCCGACGAGCCCGAGACACAGCAGCGTCGCGAGGACCAGGACGACGCGTCGAACCGGCGCGCGACGGTCAGGCATCGCCGCCGCCACGACCGTTGCGGCGCAGCGCTGTCAGCGCCGCGACGCCGATGACCGCGCCGAGAGTGCCGACCACCAGGCCGATCCCACCGAGCCAGCGCGCGGCGGAGTCCTCAGACGATGCCGATGACTCGGAGGTGTCCGAAGCGTCGGCGGTGCCCGTCGTCGAGGCGGCGTGCGAGCCGCCGTGATGCCCGTCGCCCGTGGCCGGGGGCAGGGTCAGCGTCGGTGCGGGCAGCTCCGGCTCGGAGCCGTCGTCGGGGGTCGGCTGACTCCAGTCGGCGGTCTCACCGTCGGCGTAGGTCTGCAGCGCGGGGAGTTCGACGGTCTCCTGCTCGGGGAACGGTCCGCCGGAGAACCGGAACTGGCCGAACTGTCCGACCGGCACCCCCGGCGACCCCGGATCGGCGGTCCAGGTGATCTCGGTGACCTTGTCGTCCTTCTTGGTGACGACGGACTTCCAGCCTGGCATCACCTCCGGGCGGGCCGAGGTCAGCCCGGGCAGCGTCACCCGCAGCGCGGTCGTGGCGGCGGCGTCGGACTCGTTGGGGACGACGAAGGTGACGACGCCGTACCCGCCCTGGGTGACCGTCGGCGCGTTGGCGGTGACGTGCGCCGACGCGACACCCGCACCCGCGAAGGAGGCGAGGCCGACGAGGGCGACGGCGGTGGCGGGTGCGGTGATGCGGCGGGCGATCGTCGCCCGCGGGGAACTGAGCTTCATGGAGTGTGTCTTTCGATGGTGTCGGGACCGGTCCTCGTGGACGCGCGCTTCAACCCCACACCTTTCTGGTCTGGGGCCGGGCGCGTCAGGAGGCAGCCGGTGGTCCGCGAACACCGGTGCCGCCCAACGCGGGTGCGGCCGGAACACAGGGCGGCGTCCAGAACACCGGAGCGGCCGTATGTGCTGCGACGGTGACCGGTGGCACCAGCGATCGGATCACCGAGCCGATCGACGCCAGGAGATGGGCACCGGCGACGATTCCGACCGCGCTGAGAGGGATCGCCACCAGGTGGGTGAGGAGCATCGGCAGCGTCGAGGCGTCGTGGGCGGCGTGCCCGGCGTCGAGCGCGAGAGCCCAGTGACTAGCCGCCTGGGCAGCGGACAGGACCAGCGTGGTCGACGCCGCCGCCGCCGCGAGCCGTCCCCGGCGCGGCGCGAGCAGCATCGACGCGACCACGCCGATCGCGGCGCTCAGCAGGACGCCCGACGAACTCGGCATCGCCCCGCTCGCCGCACCGTGCGCGGCGACCGCCACCGCGGGGACCACACCGGCCGCGGCGACGCGCGCGAACGCGTCGGACGGTCGGGCGGTGCGGGACATGGGGCTCATCCTAGATCGGGCTGGACGAACCACGACCACGGTGTCGCCGGGCGATGACAGAATCGACCCCATGTCGGATGCAACCCTCGGTGTGGAGGTTCGTGAACTGTCGTCGCCCGACGAGCTCGAGGACCTCCTGCGGATCTTCGACGACGTGTGGCGGCCCGATCCGACGAACCGGCCCGTGGGGACCGACATGCTGCGGGCGCTCAGTCACGCCGGCAACTATGTGGCCGGCGCCTTCATCGGCGACCACCTCGCGGGCGGGAGCGTGGCGTTCTTCGGCTCACCTGTCGGCGAGATTCTGCACAGCCACATCACCGGGGTCACCCGCCGCGGCCGCGGCCATCAGGTGGGTTATGCGCTGAAGATGCACCAGCGTCGCTGGGCTCTGGAGCGCGGACTGTCGACGATAACCTGGACCTTCGATCCCCTGGTCGCCCGCAACGCCTACTTCAACCTCACCAAGCTGGGCGCGACGCCCGTGCACTACTACGAGGATTTCTACGGCGAACTCGGTGACGAGCTGGGCGGCGATGCCGACTCCGACCGGGTGCTGGTGGCGTGGGACCTGAAGTCCGCTGCGCCGTCGGTGCCGGACGGGTCGTCGAGGTCGGAGGAGCGGTCCAGTCGGTGGACGAGGCGCTCGCCGGTGGGGCCGTGTCGGTCATCGACGTCGAACAACCATCCCATCCCGTCGCGCACCACGAGCGCATCACACCGGATGCCGGCGCCGTTGTCGAGGTTCCGCGTGACGTCGAGTCGATGCGGGTCAGCGCGCCGCTCGACGCCGCCCGGTGGCGGATCGCGCTGCGAGATGCGTTGTCGCCGTTGCTCGTCGAGGGAGAAGCGCGTCGGTCGGTCCGGTTCCTGCGGTCGGGACACTATGTGTTCGGACCGGCCGGTTCGGGGGCGCGGTGACAGAAGTGGCGGGTCCGCTGGAGCTGGCCCCGGCAGACTGGCACGGCTATCCGCACACGCTCGCCGACGTGTTGCCGGCGGTGGCGGGTGCCCTCGGGGTCGCATCCGAGGGTGCGGGACCCGTTGTCCCGCCGAGCGACTCGGTGGTTCTGCTGCTCATCGACGGCCTGGGCGCGACCCTGCTGGACGACTACGCCGAGCATGCCCCGACGCTCAAAGAACTGACCTCGACGACGCTGCGTGCCGGGTTTCCGGCGACCACCGCGACCAGCATCCTGAGCCTGACGGGCGGCACGTCGTGCGGAGTGCACGGGATCATCGGGTACAGCTTCCGCCCGGGTGACGAATGCCGAACGCGCGGGTCACGACGAGTGCTCAACTCGCTGCGCTGGACCCTCGACGACGCCTCCGGACCGTCGGCGTTGATGACGTATCCCCCGGCCCTCGTCCGCACCGAGCGAGGGAGTCTCGAAGAACTTGCCGCAAAGGGTGTCCGGGTCACCTATGTGATGCCCGGCGAGTTCCGCGGAACCGGCCTGACGATGGCGGCCTTCCGCGCGTCGGGACAGTTCCTGCCCGCCGTGACGCCCGACGGCATCCGCGACGCCGTGCTGACCACCCTGCGGCGTCGGAGTCGGCATCGGCGTTTCGTGTACGCCTACTACAGCGAGCTCGACATGGCGGGCCACATCCACGGCCCGGGGTCGGCGGAGTGGCTGGAGAAGCTGCGCATCGTCGAACGGCTGGTCGCCGACCTCGCCTCCGAACTGGGCGATGACACAACACTTCTCGTCACCGGTGACCACGGGATGATCACCGCCGACCGGGCGATCGACATCGACACCGCCCCCGCCCTGCTCGACGGCGTCGACGCGGTGGCCGGCGAGGCGCGGGTCCGGCACGTCTATGCGACACCGGGATCGGCCGACGACGTGCTGAGCGGTTGGGCGTCGTATCTCGGCGACGCCGCGCACGTGGTCTCGCGCGAGCAGACCATCGACGAAGAGTGGTTCGGACCGATCGTCAGTGACGCTGTGGCACAACGCATCGGCGACGTCGTCGCCGTGGCCCGCGGCGCCACCACCCTCACCCGCAGCAAGCGCGAGACGATGGAGTCGATGATGCTCGGCCACCACGGCGCCTGGACCACCGCCGAGCAACTCGTGCCGCTCATCGTGGCCCAACCTGCTCCCTGATCCGAAAGAACGACCTGCCCCCGCTCCTCAGCTCAGGGAGCGCCCGGAGCTTGCGGACGGCGCGGCCAACCACCGCTCCCTGAGGAGCGCCCGGAGCTTGCGGACGGCGCGGCCAACCACCGCTCCCTGAGGAGCGCCCGGAGCTTGCGGAGGGCGCGTCACGAAGGGTCTTCGCAACCCGACTGACCAGGACCCTTCGTGACGGCCTCCGCAAGCTCCGGCCTCCTCAGGGAGCAGAGGTAAGGCTCGCCCCGAGCACAACGAATTCTTACGAAGTCCACGACGGCCGCCAGGCCGCAGATACTGAGGAGCCCGCCCGTAGAAGACGGTTGACGACCCAGCGCGCCACCCTGCGGAGACGACTCTGAAAGTTCGTCCCCCTCAGCATGATCGAAGGGCATATCGCCCTTCGAACGCACTCAGGTGGAGGAGTTTTCGGCTACACTCTCGCGCGCGCCCGAAGTCGACTGTCAAGCGCGAGATTTTGTGATCGGCGGCCCCTGCTCAACGGGAACCAGCTCAAACACCTCAAACTCAGTCGGTCGAAGGCGCGCCAGAACTAGAGAGCTGTGCGACTGAAGTACACCACTGTTGACGATCTGCGCACAGTCAACGCGAATAGGCGCTCATTAGACGACAATTGCTGCACAGTAGATGAATTCGAGCTTCTGGCCTGTGGAGAAACCTCGAAATCGAACGCATGTTCCGGTACCTTGGAGTCATGCCAGAGCTCACCACGCTCCTCGATCAACTCATCGACACCAGCCCGCCCGCCGACGACCCAACAGGCAGAGAAACACTCGACGCCCTCGACACGTGGCGCCTGATCCGCAACCTTGCCGATCATCAGATCGTCACGCACGCAGCGCAACTCGACGGCATCGGCGTCGCACAGAAAGCCGGCAGCACCACCAAGAAGCTGCTGATCGAGTCAGGCCACGCCCCGGCGGCCGCTCTTCGCACCATGCGCAGTGTCGACGCCCTGCCCACTCTGCCGGCCACAGCGCGGCATGCCGCCGACGGGCGGCTGTCCAGCGAGGTCGTCGACGCCATCGTCCGAGGCATGCACCAGATCGACAAGCGTTGTGGTGAGGCGCTTTCCGACGGTGACCGATCCCAATACGAAAGCGACCTCATCGCACAAGCGTTGTCCGGCGCGACCCCGACACAGGTCCTAGAACACGCCCGCGCGATCGCCAACGACCTCGCCGACGACTCCGACACCGGCCTTCCCGCGGCCGACGACCCATCGCTGAACGCGGTCACCGCCCACACCACCGACGACGGCCGCGTCGAAATCCGTGCCGACCTCACCCAGATCGTGGGAGAGAAGTTCCTGACGATGATCGACGAACGGTCCTGCCCACGGCCCGAACCCGACGGCACCGAAGATCGTCGCACCGCTGAACAACGCCGTGCCGATGCGTTCGAGTTGATCCTCGACCAAGCCGCGATCGGCGCCACCCTCGACACCGTCGGAAGCCCACGCACGCAACTGATGCTGACCATCCCCGCGACCGGAGACCTCGCAACGCTGCCGTGGACCGGGTCGGTCAGCCGGGCCACCGCGAAACAGATGTCGTGCGACGGATCGCTGACCGAGATCATCCTGGACAGTGAGGGCGTACATCTGCAGATGGGTCACACCCACCGGTTGTACCCGGCACACCTCCGCAAAGCGATCATCGTCCGCGACGCCTGCTGCATCAAATGTGGTGCACCACCGTCACATACCCAGGTGCACCACATCAAGTCGTGGGCCGACGGCGGACCCACCGACCTCGACAACGGCTGCCTGCTCTGCCAACGCTGCCACACACAGGTCCACCACCACGGCTGGGACATCGTCATCGGTTACGACCGGCACCCCTGGCTCGTCCCACCCGCCAGTATCGACCCGCAGCGCCGACCACTACCCGCCTACAACCGACGCACCATGCGACTCGACGACGCCGCCTGACCACACCTTCGCGCAGCACCTTCCGCACCCGGGCCACACCCGGGACCGCATCCGTCCCTTGACAACTCCACAGTGAACACCCCAGTCGGCTCCGTACCCGGTCAAATATCGTGGGCCAGGCACGGCCCGCAGGGGGCCGCGAAACCTGGAAGCGAGCTTGCGGGCCGCCCCGCCCCGCTCCCTGGGTCGCGAGCCGCGAGCGTCCCTTCTGCTCCCTGATCCGAAAGGACTGCAAAAACCCTGCTCCATGATGTGCGAGGAGTGCCAGCGACGGCGACGCATCTCACCAGGCCCCTTCATGACGGCCTCCGCAAGCTCCGGCCTCCTCGGGGAGCAGTAGTCGGCCGCGCCCTCCGGAGTGTGGAAAGCGACCCGCTGGGTCGAGCAGAGCAACTATGAGCAGACGTCGGGCCGGCGACCGGCAGACCTCAACTTGACCGGCAGACTTCGATCGAGGTCTAGGAGTCGAGTTGATGTCTGTCGGTCACGAATCGGGGCGGGTACGCGAGACAGTCCCGCCACTTGCGAGCGTCACGAAGGTTCTTGGTGAGTCGGGTTGCGAAGACCCTTCGTGACGCGCCCTCCGCAAGCTCCGGGCGCTCCTCAGGGAGCAGGGGCAGGTCGTTTCTTTGGACTAAGGAGCGGTGGCTAAGCACGCCCATCGGGCTCGGGAGCAGGGGCTGGCGCTTCTTTCTGATCAGGGAGCGGAGGGGCATTTCAGGTTGCGGCGCCTTCCTCGTCGGTCACCAGGTCGAGGCGTACGCCCAAGAGGCGGACCGGGCGGTCGATGTCGAACCTGGTGAGCAGGTCGGCGACCACCGACTCGAGTTCGGGGAAGTCGAGGCTGGGCGCGGGGAGCTTCCTCGACTTGGTGCGGGTGTAGAACGTCGTGGTGCGGACGGTCACCGCGACCCGGAACGGCAGGCGTTCCTCGCCGACCACCTGATCGAGCAACTCGCGCAGGAGGTCCGCGGCGGCGGCGCGCATCTCGGTGGCGTCGCTGAGGTCGGTCGCGAACGTGCGGGACTTGGAATGCGAACGCGCCAGCCAGGGTTCGGCGGTGATCGTCGAATCACCGCCGCCGCGGCAGAGGACATACAGCCAATTGCCCTGGTGCGGACCGAAGGTGGCGATCAAGTCGTCGCGCGGAGCGGCGATCAGCTCGGTAACCGTATTGATCCCAGCGGCGGCGAGCTTCGCCGACGTCTTCGGCCCGACGCTCCACAGGTCGCGGGTGGGTCGGTCCCCCATCAGTTCCAGCCAGTTGCGGTCGTCGAGCACGAACACGCGCGGCGCGTCGACACCGCTTCGCGCGCCGCCGGGCGGACGCTTGGCGAATCCGGTGGCCATCTTCGCGCGCTGCTTGTTGTCGCTGATCCCGACGCAGCTCGTGAGCCCGCACCGGTCGAGGATCTCCGAACGGATCCGTTCGGCCAGGTCGACGATGGCCGCGTCGTCGAAGGGGTCGACCTCCGCCCCGCGCGCGCTCACCCCCAGGTACGCCTCGTCCCAGCCCCAGACCTCGACCGGGTGACCGGTGGCCCGCAGGACGTCCATGACCTCGGCGGACGCCGCGTCGTAGGCGCCCATGTCGAGCGGCAGATACACCGCGTCGGGCAGCTTGCGGTGAGCCGCCCGCAACGGCATCCCCGCACGGACACCCACGTCGCGCGCCTCATACGACGCGCAGGTGACCACTTTGCGCGCCTCGGTCGGATCGCCGTTGCCGCCGACGATCACCGGCACCCCGACCAGTTCGGGGGCCCGCAGCCGCTCGACCGCCACCTGGAACTGGTCGAGATCGACGTGCAGGAGCCACCGATAGCGTTGCGAAACCGACGTGGTCACGACGCCCAGAGTAATCGCCGCGCGCCCGGTGGCCGATCAGATCAGCCGGCGATACAGATGTCGACCTCGCCCAGACCCATCGACCGGCACGAGGTGCGCAACGAGTGCGGGTTGTACCGCAGCACGGAGAGGGAACGGTCGGTCACGCCGCCGGCGTCGGCGAACGCGGTACTCGCAGCGGTGATGTGAGCGGCCAGCTCCGCACGGGTGGCCGGGTCGGACATCGCCACGGCGTGGGTCAGCACCTTCTCCAGGAGGGCGCGATCCCGATGCAGCGGCGGGGGCATGAGATTGAGTGCGGGCGAAGCGGTCCCACAGTTCGTCGGGTCGGTCAGCGCGTGCGCCGCCGCGAGCAGGTACGCGACGGCGACCAGCGCCGGACGCCGACCATCGGGGTCGGCGTCGCGGTACGACCGCACCACCTTCGACGGCTCGACGTCCGTGGCGATCGGATCACCATCGGGACCACCGAGACCCAGGGCGGCCAGCGCCTCGTCGTGCGGCGACGAGACCTGTTCGGCAGCAACGGCTTCGGTTCGCATCAGCCGAAGCCGCGCGATGATCGCCCGGTGCCGGTGCACGGCCGCGTCGACCTCACGCATCAGGTCCGGCGTCACCCCGAAGTCCGCGGCACTCTCGGCGAGCGCCGCGTACCCGGTCAGGACGATCGACTCTTCGATGTCGATCGCCTCGCCGATCGCCGACGACGTGAGAAACGTGCGCGCACCGCGTCTCGATGCGCCCACAGACAAAACGCTGGTCACCGTCAACCCCTCCACTCAGACCACGACCATCGACGACCTGTCGAACCATGACGATCGTGGACACCGACGAGGAGCGAGATCGGAGCCCCTCGAGTCGACCCCCTACGCCCCGGCACCCCCACACGATGTCGGCCATCGGCGCAGTGCGAGGATACGCTGAGCACGGATCGTTTGTGAGTCGAATGACTGAACACGCCGGTGCTGCGCCCGTTTCGGGACCAAAGGCCCTGTCCCGGCGGGCCACCGGCAACGACCATGTAAGGGGCGACAGGCATCAGGAGGGGGACATGCTGCGATTCCTCGCCCGCGAACTCCACTGCTGGCGTGTGATGCACGCATCGTCGAATGGCCTGGTCCGCCGCGCCGACCGCCTGGAAACCGCGACACTCGTGATGTTGTGGATCGCAGCACTCGCCGGGCTCATGGTCGCCCTGACCGTCGGGGGCAACACCTATGCGGCGCACAAGGCGACGATCGAGCACCAGGGACCCCGACATTCGGTCAGCGCCACCATCATTCGCACGTCCGTCGAGGGCGTCGGGGAACCACGCATCGGTGCACCGAGTGCCGGCGTCCCGGGCGTCGGTGTTCCGAGCGCCGACGTGCCGAGCGCCGCCGTGCCGAACGACAGCGGCCAGAACACCACCGACCACACCACCGTGGCGTGGCGGGACCCGAACGGTCACCGGCTCACTGCGTCCGTCGCCGCCGAGCCGCTCGACGCCGTCGGCCGGGTCCGGACCGTCTGGCTCGACGACACCGGTGCGGTGGTGGGCCCGCCCGTGACCACGACGGACGCCGTGATGGAGGGCTTGATCGCCGGTGCCGGGGTGGTGATGCTCGTCGTGCTCGTCTGGTGGGGCTCGACCGTGCTCGTACGCCTCGTCGCCGACCGGCACCGGTCACGAGAGTGGGACGCCGCCTGGCGTCAGTTCGACATCGACAGCCATCCCTGACCGACGACCTGCGCGTCGGCGTGCGGGTCAGCCGCTGACGACCGCCCAGATGACGAACGCCACCCAGGCCACGGCGCCCAGGATGTTGATGACGAGCGCCGTCGTGGTGAGGGCATCGCGACGGCCACCGGCACGCGTGATGCCCACGACCGTGAGTACCAGGCCGACGATCGTACCCAGGCACAGCGGAAACCCGAGAATTCCCACGATGAGTCCCGCCAGCCCGAACGCATTCACCTTCCCCGATTCCGGAATCGGTTGCGCCGAGCCGGGTTGCGAGATGTGGGCAGGTGGAGCGACGGGCTGCGGGGCGAGGGGTTGCGGGACGACGGGCTGCATCACGGGCCGCGCCGCCACCACTGATGTGCCGGCAGGCATCCGGTGCAGCCGCGGCCACTGGTCCGGCCGCAGGTCCACCGGTCCGACGGCCGCGAA
Organism: Gordonia hongkongensis; assembly: GCF_023078355.1. NCBI lineage: Bacteria > Bacillati > Actinomycetota > Actinomycetes > Mycobacteriales > Gordoniaceae > Gordonia > Gordonia hongkongensis. The sequence continues at coordinate 1,233,414 of NZ_CP095552.1, read as the reverse complement.
CACCGCACCCGGTTGGACGGCGGCGCCCGACCGCAGGTCGAGGCCGTGCACCGTGCCCGCGACCGGTGCGTCGATCGTCACCCGCCCAGCCGGGGAATCGACGGTCGCCAGCGGTTCCCCCGCGCGTACGGGCTGGCCGCTGCGCACCGAGACGGCGGCGATCACCGAACCGCCGGGCAACGCGGGGAACGCGATTCGACGACCCGATGCGTCGACCGCCGGGCCCACGGTCCGCCGCGGATCGGTCTCGCGCCCGGCGTCGAAGCTGTTGGCCTCGGTCCCCGGGACGACGTTGGTCGAGCGGAGAAGCCCACCCTGCGCGACGACGACCTTCGGGTCGCCGATCCGGGCGACCCGGCCTACCGACGACAGCGCGGACTGCAACATCGGGATGCTGCTGGTCCCGCCCGTGACATAGACGATGACCGGCCCGCCCGGACCGGTACCCGCGGCGTCGGCCCGCGCGATCGCGTCCCGGGTCAACTCGACGGCCCGCTCCACGAACGGTCCGATCATCGCCTCGAACTCGCGTCGTGTCAGCAGCAGCGTGTGCCGGGTGCCGGGCAGTTCGATGACGGCCTGCGCGGTGTCGGACAGCGCTTCCTTCGCCGTCCGCACCCGATCGGCCAAGGCGATCGCGGCGGCCGGGGATCGGAGCCGGCTCGGGAGGTCGGGGTCGAGTTCGGCGGCCTCGTCGTGCACCCAACGGATCATCCGGGCGTCGAGGTCCCGGCCGCCGAGGTGGTTGTCGCCGCCCGACCCGGTGACGGTGAATCCCTCGGCGCCGTCGCGGACGAGGACCGCCACGTCGCACGTGCCGGCGCCGAAGTCGAAGACACACATCCGTTCGCCACCACTGACGTCGTGCCCGCGGTACACGTAGTACCAAGCGGCAGCGAGTGATTCGGAGGCGACACGCAGTGCGTCGGCGGGGATGCCGGCCCGCTGCGCCGCGCGCCGGAGGACGTTCTTGCGTCGCTCGCTCCAGCGGTCCGGATGGGTCAGCACGATCGAGTCGAACATCGGCAGTCCGCTGTGGCGCAACGCGGTCTGGTGCACGTGCCGCAGCACGGCGGCGATCAGATCCTCGACCGGCCAGAACCGGTCGCCGAGTTCGATCTCGCCGTCGTCGATACGCGACTTCGGGGTGTCCTCGAAGGCGTCGGGTGCCTGCAACCTCCGCTGCACCGCGTCGTGACCCACCACGACGGTTGTGTCAGCCGCGAACACCGCCGACGGCATCGCGGGTCCACCCGGGCCGAGCGGCACGATGACCGGCTCGCCGAACCCGACCCGGTACGCGGCCGCGGTGTTGCTGGTGCCGAAGTCGATACACAGTCGCCGCCTGCTCTCCTGCGCCACGTGGCCACCTCCTCAGGTGCAGATCGTTACACATGACAGCGGGTTTCATCCGGCGGGCGCTCGAAGTACCCGGGCGATCGACTTGCGCACGTTGTCGACCGCGATGATCTGGTTCCGGAGATCCTGCGCGATCTTCTCCCGCTCGGCCGCCGACTTCTTGGCATCGGCAGCGGCGTCGTTCAGGATCTTCGTCGACTCCGCGAGGAGCCGCTCGAGCAGTTCGTCGTAGGCGATCTGCAGGTCACCGCTGGCCTGCGCCTTGATCGACTGCAGCTGCGACCGGACGTCGGCCTTCATATCGGCGACCGCCTTCGTCAGCCACTTGCGATGATTCTCCTTGCCGACCTTCGACGCCCGGAACCCGACGACGACGCCCGCCCACACCGGCACCGCCACCACGTTGACCACCGGGATGATCGCCAGCGGGCCGCCGGCGGCGACGATGGAGAGCAGGATCGGGTCGACCATGTTCTTCCACGGCGAGATCTTCTCCTGCTCACGGAGCTTGAGCTCGCCCGCGCTGCCGGCGATCTGCCCGACCAGCTCGTCGGAGATGGCGGCATCGGCGAACAGTGCGTCGGCGATCCGCTCGATCCCGGCCACGAACGAGGCGCTCACCTCGCGCGCGGCGGCCTCGAGGTCGACGGTCATCTGCGCGATCAGCTCCTGGCCCGCCCGGTGCGGTTCGTAGAAGCGCAACTTGTCGATACGCGTGGACCACTGGCCCAGCAGTTTGTCGAAGCGGTCGCGCATGAGGTCGTCGGTCTGCAGCGACGCCGCGGTGATGTCCTGCGTGAGTCGCGCCCGCCATTCCCGACGACGATCCTTGAGGCGCTGGAGCCGGTCGCGTTCGGCTTCGATGTCAGCTCGTTCGGCGGGAGTCGCGGTGGCGGCCTTCATCTCCAGGACCAGACGCGTGCGGACATCGTCGAGCCCGGCGAATGTCAGCTGCAGCGCGTTGCGCACCGGCGACGCGGCCCCGTCGCGGACCAGCGGTGTCAGGGCGTCGACGAGTTCGGGAACGCCCGACGCCGCGAGGGCCCGTTCGCGACGGTCGGGGTCGCCGATCGCCGCGGCCTGGGCGGCGATGCGGTTGGACACACCGATGATCGGGATGTGCGCGAAGCGAGGTGCGTTGGCGCCGATCAGCTTTCGGTTCTCGGCGACGATCGTCCGCCACTGCCGCATCACGAGGTCGGTCTTGGTGACCACCAGCACCACCGAGGCGACCTCTTCGCTGACACTGCGCAGGAAGTCTAGTTCGGGTGCGCTGAGCGGTGCGGTCGCGTCGCACACCATCACCAGCACCGACGCGCCGCGAGCCGCGCTGACCGCGGCCTCGACGTGTTCGGGGACCAGCGACCCGACGCCCGGTGTGTCGACGACGGTGACGCCGGGCAGCACCGTGGCGTCGACCCCCACCCGGGCCGAGACCGGCGGCACGAGAACGGAATCGATGGGCGTGCCGGGCGCGAGGCGTTCCGCCGGCACCCCGTCCGCGTGGCGTCCGCCGACGGTCACCCAGTCGGACAGTTCGGTCGCCGGGATGCGGTGGGCGGCACCGGGGAACTCGACGAGCGCGGTGCCGGCGGGCAGGTCGTCGGAGGCAGGGGTGAACCGGACGTACACCGAGGTGGTGATCTCGGCGTCGACGGGCGCGAGGTCGCCGACCCCGAGAAGCGTGTTGACCAGCGAGCTCTTGCCCCGGCTGACCTCGCCGATGACGACCACGGTCCCCTGCGGCGCCGGTCGGTCGCGGACGCGGGTCGCGCGGTCGGCGATGGCGTCCTCGCCGTGCTTGCGCAATGCGTCGATCGCCGAGCGCAGGACCGCCTCCGGCGTCGGCGTCGCACTCTTGGCCGGGGCCTTCTCGAGTCCCTTGGCCCCAGCCCCGGACATGGCGGCGGGTTCGCTGGAAGTCACCGTCTGCTCTCCTTCACCATCACGTCAGTTGACCCACAGTCCGCGCCGGACGAGCTGATAGGTCTGCTCGAGCACCAGCAACGCCTCCCGTTCGGCAGACGTCGCCGCGAAGGCCCGCCGCGACCGGCAGTCGGTGGCCCGCAGCCGCGCGGCGTCCGCGATCGCCGGTGGTGCGGCATTCGGCGGCAACGACAACAGCACCCGCACATCGCGACTCGCGACGACGACATTGAGCTCGCCGACCAGTGCACTGTCGGGCTGCCAGCGGGCGAGGGCCTCGAGCGCGGCGATCTCGCGGAGCCGGTGCAGCGCCGGCGACGTCTCGGCCTCGTCGATCGCCTCCAGGAAGACGTCGCGTCGCGGACTGCGGTAGGCCGACTCGCGCAGCGCGGCCAGCACCGTGCGTGCCTTGAGGATGTCGCCGACGGCCAGGAATCGCCGGCCGATGGCCAGCCGCAACTCGTCGATACCCGAAACCCGGTGCAGCCACTCGCTGTACGCCCGCGCACCCTGCCGCGCGATCTCACCCCCGGCGTCCATCGCATAGGTGCCCACGAGTTGCTCGAGCCGGCCCAGTTCGTCGACGTCGATCCCCGGCGGCGCGGGCATCCCGCCGTCGAGGATGGTCAACAGCTCCCAGGACTCGAGCTGTCCGCGGCGCGAGATCTGGGCGGTCTCACGTTCGGTGACCCCGCAGACGCCCGCCTCGGCCATCAGCCCGGACACCGCGACCACGGCGCCCGCGATCGCCGGGAAGCGTCGCCAGACCCGGCGAGCGATCTCCTGCGCCTTGAGCATCGGGTTGTCGGCGGCGATGAGGTCGGCCTGGGAGATCACCAGGACGGTGTTCTGCGCCGACGCACCGGCGTCGGCCAGGAAGGCGACCTCATCGGCCTTCGGTCCCGCGGCGTCGTCGAGCAGGAAGAGCACGACGTCCGGCCGGGCCAGCCTGCTCTGCCCGCCGAACACCCGCCGGGTCGCGATCTCGGCGGTGTCGGTGAAACCCGAGAGGCCGGGGGTATCGATGACGCGGAAGCGCTCGCGCAACAACCGGGACGGGGTGTGGACGATCGCATGGTCGATCTCCTCCGGTGGCCGGCCGAGCTCGCCGCGCATGGGTCCGGGAAGTTCGGTGACCGTGCCGTCGAGTCCGACGACCTCGACCCGCTGCGGGTTTCCCTCGACGTAGAGGGCGGCGACGCGAGTGCACTCGGCGCGGTCGGTCGGGGCGACGCGGTCCCCGACGAGGGCGTTGAGCAGCGTCGACTTGCCGGAGCTGACGCGTCCGACGAGCGCGACGGTCAGCGGTTCGGCGAGTCGGGCCCGCAGGGCGGGAATCGTCGCCGGGTCCGGCGCCAGCAGGCCCACCTCGTCGAGCAACTGCTCCACGCGACCACGCACGGTCATGCGCTGTTCCACGAGATCTGACCTCCCGAGACTTCTTCCGATCCGGCGGGAACATTCCGGGCTCGGCGACACTCCTAGGTACGTGCCGAGAATTGTCCATCACTCCTCGGCGCCCGGCAGTCGACCGGATGACAGAGATACCTGCGGAGGCGAACGACCATGACCGACGACCTTGACGATGACAGCGGCTCCGGGGAGAGCGGCTTCGACGACTGGCTGCGCGACACCGACCCGCCCGGCGAGCTGAGCGTGCCCGAGGGCGCGTGGGAGACAGCCGTCGGAACCGCGTTCGACCCGTCGTATGAACTCGACACCGACCTGACCGCCGCACCCGGGCCGGATCCGGCGGACGAGGAGTTCGACGGCGAGGTGTCTGCGGAATCCGGTTTCGGGGATAACGATCCGATCGGTGGTGACTTCGGGGACACCATCGACGACGTCTTCGGCGACGACGGGGATCCGGTCGTCGATCCCGTGGAAGACGGGACATTCGATGACGACTTCTGAGCTGCGCGGCACCGAAAGTCGCGATGTGCTGCCATGGTCGGGGCACGGCCCTACGATGAGCGGGTGCAGTCGTTGATCGACGAATCCACCTCTGGCGCGGACCTCCTCGAACGCGCCCGCTCCGGCGATCAGGCGGCCTTCACCACGCTCGTCGAACAACATCGAGACCGGCTGTGGGCCATCTGTTTACGCATCACCGGCAATCAGCACGACGCCGAGGACGCCATGCAGGACGCGCTCGTCGCCGCATGGCGGGCCATCGGCAACTTCCGTGGCGACGCGCAACTGTCGACCTGGCTGTACCGCATCGGGTCCAATGCCGCGCTCGCCCGGATCCGCAAACGCACCGACGCCGACGACATCGCCGACCACGACCCGATGAGCCATCTGGACGTCGCGGCGCAGGTCGTCGTGTCCGACCGGATCGCCGAAGCGTTGGCGCAGGTCCCAGACGCCTACCGGGCGACCTTCGTGCTGCGCGTCTACGGCGAGCTCAGCTACTCCGAGATCGCCGAGGCCCAGGGCATCGGCCTGCAGACCGTGCGCAGTCGCATCTCGCGCGCGCGGTCCCTCCTGTCGGAGTTGCTCGCCGATCTCCGGTGACGCGGGGGTACTCCCCGCGAATGATCCCGACGCGACTTCGAGGCCGTGGGGAACAAACCGGGGCAGACTCACCTCCAAGTAACCAGAACCACTTCACAACTCCCCGGCACCACCGCCCCGAACCCCGAAAGGACCCACCATGAGCACCGAGATCCCCGCCGACGCCGTTCTCGTCGACACCGATGGCGACGGAGCCGTCGACGCCGCACTCACCGACGTCGACGGTGACGGCACCACCGACGCCATCCTCGACACCGACGGCGACGGCCAGGCCGACTCCATCGCCTACGACACCAACGCCGACGGCGAGATCGACATCATCGAAGCCGACACCGACGGCGACGGCACCTTCGACACCGCCGTCGACGACGAAGGCAACGTCGAGGTCGGCGACTTCGGCAGCATCGACGGCGGCGACGCCGTCTGAGTTCGACGTTTCCGTAGCCCGGAGCCGCGCTGAGCGAGGCTCCGGGCTATATTGCTGTGTGGGAACGATCGGCGGAATCGAGTTCGCGGTACCGGTCTGGGCGACGGCGACCGCGCTGGTACTGGTGCTGGTGGTCGCGTGGGTGTTCGGCGTCGTCGCCAGGTGGTTGCTGCGCCGACGCGCCCGCCTCGACGCGACGACGGCGATGGTGCTGTCGATCCTCGGCACCGCGCTCGGCCTCTACATCGCCGGCCTCGTCGACAAACACCTCCGGGTGTGGAGCGTGACGACGGTCGTGCTGGGACTGATCAGTTCGGTCGTCGCGGTCGGCGCCTACGGCCTGCTCGCGGCGCGGTTGCAACGGCAATCCAATGCCCCTGTCGCGCAACTGCTCTCCGACGGCGAATCGGATCGGCTCGAGTTCAAGTCGACCGCCCGGGTCAACCTGCGCAGCGGCGAGAAAGACCCGCGGATGGAGCAGGTGATCGTCAAGACGGTGTCGGCGTTTCTCAATTCCGACGGCGGCACCCTGCTCATCGGTGTCGCCGACGACGGCACACCGCTCGGTCTCGAACCCGACTTCGCCACACTGAAGGTGCCCGACGCCGACCGTTTCGAACTGTGGCTGCGCGATCTGCTGACCACCACTCTCGGCCAGAACACCGCGGCGGCCGTCGGCATCACCGTCGAATCGGTCGCGCGGCCCGACGGGTCGGGGGACGTCCCGGTCTGCCGGGTGACGTGCTCACCGTCCCCGCGGCCGGTCTATCTGCGGGCCGGGAAGAACGCCCCGCCCGAGTTCTGGGTGCGCGCGGGAAACTCCACCCGTCAACTCTCCGTCGACGCGGCCGCCGACTACGTCATGCACCGGTGGCCGCTCGGCGCCGGACGGGCGATCGCGGCCCAGGTGCGCGCCGCCATCCGGTTCTCGGCGGGGTGAGCCGAAGTCTCGTCCCCATGAGCGACCTCGAAGGGCACATTGCCCTCCCACGACACTCACGGGGACGACACTTTCCACACCCGGCCCGACGAAGCCTAGGAACCGGCCCGTCGCGCCTGGCCACGCCCAAAGCCGGCACGACTACCGCCTGTGACCACCCCGGAGCCACCCATATCCGCACCACGGTCCGGTTCTCTGCGGGGTGAGTCAAAGTCTCGTCCCCATGAGCGACCTCGAAGGGCATATTGCCCTCCCACGACTCTCACGGGGACAACACTTTCCACACCCGGCCCGATCTGACGAAACCACCGACCGGTTCCGTGCGTCAAAGCAGGTGTGACTTCGGATTGTGGCGTGTACTCGCTGAGAGAACTGACCGCGATGGGCTGGGCGCCCGATGCCATTGCGCAGGCGCGCAAGGCCGAGACCCTGACGTCGCTCCGATACGGCTGGGTGCGGACGTCCGCGGCGGACCCCCACGTCGTGTCCGCGGTGACGGCCGGAGGTGCGCTGTCCTGCATCAGCGCGCTGCGGTTCCATCAGCGGCGCGGCCTGCCGGATCTTTGGATACCGCCGGGCCACAACGAGACCCACGTTCGTCTCAGCAAACACGCGAAGTCCGCCACGAAGGCCAGCGGCCCGTTCCGGTGGTGCCAGGGCTTCGGCCGCCCGCTCCCCGTGACGACGGCCGTCGACCCGATCGCCGTGGCGGTCGGCTGCGCCGCACGGTGCCTTCCGGCCGAGGAGTGGATAGCGGTGGTCGACTCGGTCCTCAACGCCACCGACTTGACCATCCCGGACCTCCAGGCCGAGATGGGTCGTGTAACCCGTGCGGTCTCGGCGATGTTCGACCGATGTGATGCCCGTTCGCAATCCGGCACCGAGTCGCTCGTCCGGCTCCGGCTCATCGCCGCGGGATTCGACGTGGAGGTGCAACCGTCGATCGGCGACCGCGAACACGCTGATCTCCGCACGGGTTCGTTGCTCATCGAGTGCGACGGCGAGTCGTACCACTCCGACCGAGCCGCATTCCGCAACGACCGTCGGCGGGACCGGATGACCATGCTCGACCGCTGGATGACGATGCGCCTCACCTACGACGACGTGCTGTACGACTGGGAGGAGGTCCTCGAGGAGATCCGCGCGCTGACACGCCCCGACCGGCACCGCATCCGCCGACGGGGCGACCCTTCGTGACGGCCCTCCGCCAGCTCCGGGCGCTCCTCAGCTCAGGGAGCAGGGGGCAGGGCGTTCTTTCGGATTAGGGAGCAGAGGGAGGGCATCGCTTGCACCCCACACAGCAGCGGTTCTGAGGTTCTTTCGGATGCGGGCGAACGTCTCCGAATAAGGACCGTAACTGTCCGCATGCCCTGAGAAGCTGTTGTCACACCACAACCCCAGGAGGCACCGTGAACTGGACACTCGAACTCGTCATCCTGCCGGTCAGCGACGTCGACCGGGCGCGAGACTTCTACTCCAAGATCGGATTCAACGTCGACCACGATCACGTCGTGTCCGACGAGATCCGGTTTGTCCAGATGACCCCGCCCGGGTCGGCGTGTTCCATCGCCTTCGGCAAGGGACTGAGCGACGCGGAACCGGGATCGGTGAAGGGTCTGCAGGTCGTCGTCACCGACATCAACGAGGCCCGCGAACAATTGCTCGCGGCCGGCGTCGACCCGGGCGAGGTCGACGAGCAGGCGTGGGGCCACTTCGTGTACTTCGACGATCCGGACGGCAATCATTGGTCGGTGCAGTACATGCCGTACCGCCAGAACTGAGCCCCGGTGGCTACCGTGGGATATGCGCTCCCCCATCGACGACTACCTCGAACGCGTACTCTCCGAATGCCGCGACGACGACGGCGGTGAGGTCGCGACCGGCAATCGTGAACTCGAGCAGGCGGATCCGTCGTCGTTCGGTATCGCCCTGGCCACCATCGACGGCACCGTGTACACCGCCGGCGACGCCGACCACGAATTTTCCATCCAGTCCATCGGCAAGGTACCGGCCTACGCGCTCGCCCTGCGCGACCGCGGGCTCGACGCCGTACTCGAACGCGTCGACACCGAACCGTCCGGCGACGCCTTCAACGAGATCTCGCTCGAGGCCGAGACCGGCCGGCCGCGCAACGCGCTGATCAACGCGGGCGCCGTCGCCGTGCACGGGATGATCAACGGCGCGGATCCCAACGAACGCGTCGACCGCGTCATCGACCTCGTCAGCACTCTCGCCGGTCGCGAGGTCTCGGTCGACAAGGAGGTCCACCGCGCCGAACTCGCCTCCGACGACCACAACACCGCGCTGGCCTACCTGCTGCGCTCGGCGGGCAAACTCGACTGCGAACCCGACGAGGTCGTCGACGGGTACGCAGCCCAGTGTTCGATCCGGGTCTCCTGCCGCGACCTCGCCGTCGTCATGGGGTCGGTACTCGCCAACGGCGGACTGTCGACCGGCGACGACGAGCGCCTCCTGGAAGGCTGGATCACCCGGCACGTCCTGTCGGTCATGGCCACGTGCGGCATGTACGACGGCAGCGGCAGCTGGATGGCGACGGTCGGAATCCCCGCGAAAAGCGGTGTCAGCGGCGCGATCCTGGGCGTATTGCCCGGCCAGGTAGGGCTCGCGGTGTGGTCGCCGCAGCTCGACAGACAGGGCAACAGCGTGCGCGGCGTCGCCGTTTTCGAACGGCTGTCGCGCGTCATGGAACTGCACATGATGCACGTGGCCCCCACCGGTCGGCCCGCGCTGCGATCGGTGACCGAACACGACGGCACGACAGTCGTCGAACTGCAGGGCGACGTGCGCTTCGCGGGTGCGGAAATCCTCGCCAGCCGTGCGTGCGAAGGCTTCGACACCGACGCCGTCGTCCTCGATCTGACCCATGTCCGCGTAATGGACGACGCCGCCCGACGGCTGATCGGCGAGGTGGCCCGCCGCCTCGGTGACGACTACGACGTCCGCATCGAAGACCCCGAAGGCCTCCTGGACGACGCTTCGGCTGACGACGACTTCTCGGATGGCGACGACATCCCGGACAGCGACGACACCCCGGACAGCGACGACTCCTAGAGATCTCGGGACAAGTCCTGGCCCGGGGCAGTCAGCTCGCGGCGCTTCGCCAGCGGCGGCACGCCGAACCAGCGTCGGCAACTGCGGGTCAGCGTGCTCTGCTCGGAGTATCCGATCTGCCGCGCCACCGCCGCCAGCGGGACACCCCGATTCGACAGCAGTGAGACGGCGAGGTCGCGGCGCGCGTCGTCGACGAGTTGCTCGAACGTCGCGCCCTCGTCGGCCAGACCCCGCTGCACCGCACGCGGGTGCATCATCAGCAGCTTCGACACCGCCTCCAGCGTGGCCGCCCCCGCCGGCAGGGCGCGCACGATCAGCGCCGAGACCGCCTCGCCGAAGGCCCTCTCGCGATCGTGTCCGGTCATGAATCGGATGGCCACGTCGTAGGCCAGGGGGTCGACCCGCCGCAACGTCTGCTGCATCACCCCGCGCGGGAAGACCACCAGGTTGGCCGGCGCCTCGAACTCGACCGGGCAACCGAAATAGTCGGTGTAGACGCGCGGCTCGGACATCGCCGGGTGCGCCAAGGTGATCCGGTTCGCGCGGAAGCCGTGGCCCAGCGTCATCGCGAACGTCGACCGGGTGACGCCCATCGCGAGTTCGACGACGTGCGGTCGGTACGGCACACGCTGCAGCACGGTATCGAACTCGTAGGCGACCTCCCGCTCGCCGTAGTGCATCTGGGCGGTGATGGCCGGGCTGTACACGTGCGCGAAGGCCGAGACCTGTCGAAACGAGTCGCCGACGGTCTCGGCGTTGCGGGCGGCGATCGCGACCGGGCCGAGGATGTCGGGGTCCTGCCGGGCGGCGAGGCGCAGCCCGAAGTCGGGGACGTCGAACTCGGCCGCGCACAAACCGATGACCGTCGACAGAGCGGTGAACGGGACGAACCGGTCGTACGCGCCGACGACGGCCGGGTCGATGCCGACGCGGCCGAGGATCGCGCGGGCATCGCCATTGTGTTCGGCAATCAGCTCGGGTAACTGACTGAGCGAGGATGCGCAGATCAGATCGGCCATGGCATCAACTGTCAAGAAGTCGTCGTGAGATGTCAAGAAATCCGACCTGGGTGGGAGTGATCATGGACACACCCCGCCGACCGCTCGACGGCCGACACACTCAGCGAGGAGTACCCATGACCACCATCGACACCGTCCGCACGAGTTTCTTCATCGACGGCGGCTGGCGCGCGCCGGCCGGTTCGGCGACGATCCCGGTCATCTCCCCGCTCACCGAGGAGCAGTTCGGCTCGGTACCCGAAGCCACCACCGCCGACGTCGACGCGGCCGTCGAGGCCGCCCGCACCGCGTTCCGGTCGTCGGGCTGGCGCGAGGAGTCCCCTGCCGACCGTGCCGCACACCTGCGCCGGTTCGCCGACGAGCTCGACAAGCGCGCCGAGGATCGCGCGTCGGCGGTGACGTCCGAGAACGGCATGCCGATCGCGCTGGCGCGGTTCGCCGAGGGCGCCGCCCCGGTCCAGCTGCTGCGCTATTACGCCGACCTCGTCGAGTCCACCCCCGTGGAGGAGACGCGTACCAGCCAGCCGTTGCCCGGCTCGACGATCGTGCGCCGCGAGGCCATCGGCGTCGTCGGGGCGATCGCACCGTGGAACTTCCCCGCGTCCTCTCGATGTTCAAGATCGCGCCCGCGCTGGCCGCCGGCTGCACCGTGGTTCTCAAGCCATCCCCCGAGACGAGCCTCGACGCGTACGTCCTCGCCGAGGCGGCCATCGCCGAGCCGACCTGCCCGCCGGTGTCCTCAACATCGTCACCGGCGGCAGCGAGATCGGCCGTCACCTGGTGTCGCACCCGCACATCGACAAGGTCGCGTTCACCGGCTCGACCCCGGCCGGCCGCGAGATCGGCCGCGTCTGTGGCGAACTCATCCGTCCGGTGACCCTCGAACTCGGCGGCAAGTCCGCGGCGCTGGTGCTCGACGACGCCGATCTCGAGCAGACCGTCGGCGGACTCGCCACCGCATCCCTACTTAACACCGGCCAGACCTGCTACATGTCCACCCGAATTTTGGTGCCCGGCAGCCGTTATGACGAGTACCTCGACGCCATCAGCGCGATGTGCGCGTCGCTGCCCGTCGGCGACCCGATGGACGAGACCGTCGCGGTCGGTCCGCTCGCCAGCGGCCGGCATCGCGACCGGGTGCTGTCCCTCATCGACCGCGGCCGCACCGAGGGCGGCACGGTCACCACCGGTGGCGGGACGCCGTCGGGTGTCGACCGCGGGTTCTTCGTCGAGCCGACCGTTTTCGCCGGCATCGACAACTCGGCCACCATCGCCCGCGAAGAGGTCTTCGGCCCGGTCCTGACCGTGCTGCGCTACGACGACGTCGACGACGCCATCGCTCTCGCCAACGATTCGTCGTACGGGCTCGGCGGAACGGTGTGGACCTCCGATCCCGATCGCGGCGTCGACGTCGCCCGTCGCGTCGAGACCGGCTCGTTCGGCGTCAACTACTTCAACCTCGACTGGGGTTCGCCCTTCGGTGGCGTCAAGGCCAGCGGCATCGGCCGCGAGCTCGGCCCCGAGGGCCTGGCCGCCTACCAGAACCTCAAGTCGATCTTCCTGCCCGCCTGACACCCGTCTCGTCCATTCACACTCGTACACAACATATTCCAAGGAGGCGATCGGCCATGTCCGATGCCGGAGTCACTGCTGCCAAGGCACTGGTGAACGACACCCTCGCCCTGCTCGACCGGCTCACGCCCGCCGACTGGGCGGCCGACAGCGCCTGCCACGGCTGGCGCGTCCACGACGTCGTCACCCACATGGGCTTCTTCTTCAACTTCATCGCCGACCCCGACCTGGTCTTCCCCGACAATCCGAGCGGAAAGTCCGAGCGACTCAACGACGCCGCGGTACGCGAGCGGGCCGACTGGTCGTCGGAACAGGCTGTCGAGTATTACCGCGCGCAGTCCGAGGCCGGCCACGCGACCCTGGCCGCGTTGCAGGGCGAGGACCTTCGTGACCAGCCGCTGGACATGCTCGACCTGGGCACCTACCGGCTGCGCCAGCTCAGCGACGCCGTCGCGTTCGACCACCTCGTGCATCTCACCAGCGACCTGATGCAACCGTTCGGACCGCTGGACGCCGCCGAGGTGTCGGTGAGCGCGGCGATCGATCCCGCCATCGACTGGATGATCGCCGGGCTGACCCAGATGAACGGTGCGGCACTGTATCCCACACTCGAGAGCCCGATCGGCCTGCGGCTCACCGGCGCGACGGACCGCTCGTTCGTCATCGACCGCGACACCGCGGGCACGATCGTCACCGTGCGCGAGACCGCCGACCTGCCGGCCGACGTCGCCACCTCCTCGGCCACCGACTTCCTGCGCTGGGGCACCACCCGCAGCGCCTGGCGGTCGGCGGTCACCGTCAGCGGCGACCGGCAGCGCGTCGCGGGCATCCTCGACGCCGTCGACATCGTCTGAACTCACTCAATTCGTCTCACCCAGAACAGAAACGGAGTACCCCCATGTCCGAGTACCTGAAGGACAAGGTCATCGTCATCACCGGCGCCGGTAGCGGCTTCGGCAAGCTGATCGCGGAGAAGACCGCGGCCGCCGGCGCGCACGTCGTCGGAGTCGACGTCAACGCCGACAACGTCAACGCCGTCGTCGAGGGCATCCGCGCGGCCGGTGGTTCGGCGCTCGCCCAGGTCGCCGACGTCACCGACATGGAGCAGGTCGCCGCGGCGGCGAACGCCACCGAGGAGCACTTCGGCGCCATCGACGTCCTCGTCAACAACGCCGGCGTCATGCCACTCGCCTACTTCGCCGACCACGCCCGCGCCTGGCAGAAGTGGCACGCCGCCATCGACATCAACATCAAGGGCGTCGTCAACGGCATCTCCGCGGTCTACGACCAGATGATCGCGCAGGGTCGCGGCCAGGTCGTCAACATCTCGTCGATCTACGGCAATGCCGGCATCGAGGGTTCGGGCGTGTACAGCGCGACCAAGGCCGCGGTCACCACCATCTCGGACTCGTTGCGCATCGAGGCCAAGGGCAAGATCAAGGTCACCACCGTCAAGCCGACCGGCATCACCGGCACCAACCTCGCCAGCTGGATCGTCAACGACACCGCGATCATGGGCCTCGTCGGCCAGCGCGCCGCCTCTTACGGCGAGCACGTCACGGCCCTCCTGAACGACGACCTGCCCGCCGAACTCACCGACGTCGACTCCATCAAGTACTGGCTGATCAAGCCCGAGGATCTCGCCGACGCCGTCGTCCACGTCATCGACCAGCCCTGGGGCATCAGCCTTTCCGATGTCACCGTGCGCGCCAGCGGCGAGGACTACCTGTACTAGAACGACTCGCCCCACTCATGCACGAGGAGTGTTGATGTACCCCGGAGCTCATCTCTCCACCCGCCCGCACGATCCCGCGGTCATCATGGCCGACGGGAGTGAGACGGTGACGTTCACCCAGTTGGAGACCCGGTCGGTCCAGGTCGCCCGGGCCCTGGCCGACCGCGGCCTACGGCCAGGCGACCACCTCGCGGTGCTCGCCACCAACACCGCGCGGATCTTCGACATCTATTGGGCGGCAATGCGGTCGGGCCTCTACCTGACCATGGTGAACTGGCACCTCACCGCCGCCGAGAGCGCCTACATCGTCACCGACTGCGGCGCGAAGGCCCTCATCGTCGACGCCGCTCTCGCCGACCTCGGCGCCGAGCTGGTCCCGCTCACCCCCGGCGTCGAGACTCGCTTCGCCTACTCCGGCCGGATCGAGGGTCACGAGGGCCTCGACGCCGCCGCGGCGACGCAGTCGACCGAACCGCTCGCCGACCAGCCGCGAGGCGCGGACATGCTCTACTCGTCCGGCACCACCGGACGACCGAAGGGCATCAAACCCGAACTGCCGAACCGGCAGGTCGACGAGCCCGGCGACACCATGATCGCGATGAACCAGTCCGTGTGGGGCGTCGGTCCCGACACCGTCTACCTGTCGCCGGCACCGCTGTATCACGCTGCGCCGCTTCGCACCTGCGCCTCGGTGCAGGCGCTTGGCGGCACGGTGGTGGTGATGGAGCGGTTCGACGCGGAACGGGCGCTGGCCCTCATCGAGGAACACCGCGTCACCTACAGCCAGTGGGTGCCGACGATGTTCGTGCGGATGCTCCGCCTGCCCGAGGAAGTGCGTGCCCGGTACGACACGTCGAGCCTGAAGGTCGCGGTGCACGCCGCCGCGCCGTGTCCCGTCGACGTCAAACGGGCCATGATCGACTGGTGGGGTCCGATCCTGTCAGAGTACTACTCGTCCACCGAGCTCAACGGTCTCACCATCGTCGACACCCCGGAGTGGCTGGAGTACCCGGGCACGGTGGGGCGCGCCGTCCTCGGCACGATCCGGGTCTGCGATCCCGAGGACACCGAGGTGCCGCCGGGAACGATCGGCACGATCTACTTCGAGCGCGACCGGCTGCCGTTCGAGTACCACAATGACCCCGAGAAGACCAGTGGCGCACAGCATCCCGAGCATCCGACATGGACGACCACCGGCGATGTCGGTTACGTCGACGACGAGGGCCACCTGTTCCTCACCGACCGTGACTCGTTCCTGATCATCTCCGGCGGGGTCAACATCTACCCGCGGGAGATCGAGGATGCGCTGCTCGCCCACCCGTCGGTGCTCGACGCCGCGGTCATCGGCGTACCCGACCCCGATCTCGGCGAGCGGGTGACGGCGGTCGTGCAACCGGTCTCGGGGCAGGACGCTGGCGACGAGCTCGCCGATGCACTGTTGGATCACCTCCGACCGCGGATCGCGAAGTTCAAGCTGCCGCGCGAGGTCATCTTCCGGGACACGTTGCCGCGCACGCCGACCGGGAAGTTGGTCAAGCGCAAGCTGTGACCCTTCGTGACGCGCCCTCCGCAAGCTCCGGGCGCTCCTCAGGGAGCAGAGGGATGGCCGTCGCGAACTTCGAAAGTACATTCGTGAGCGTCTGAACTCCATGCTCCCTGAGGTGCGAGCGAAGCGAGCCACGAAGGGGCTCGCAAGGTGCCTCACCAGGCCCTTCGTGGCTCGTCGACCTCGACGCGCTCCTTCGTCGCCTGCTCGGCCCGGCGGCTTGCGCTCCTCGCACCTCAGGGAGCATGGGTTATGCGGTTCTTCGGATTGGGGAGGGGTGGGGGGGTCGCTTTCGCTCCTCTGCACCACAGGGAGCGGAGGCCGGAGGGGGTCGCGCTCCCTGAAACCGCGCACCGTGGCGTCCGGCCGGTCCTAGACTTGCCGGATGTCGGGAGGATTGTTCCGCTGGTGCATCGCGGTTGTTGCCGCGATCGTGGTGTTCGTCGGTGTGACACCGTCGGCAGTGACAGCAGCGCCGGCGGCCGTGTCGTCGTCCGACATCGCCACCGAATGTGCGGGCAAGCCCGTCCGGGTCGCGGTCCGGTGGTACTTCCCGCCCGGTGAACCCTCGGCGATCGTGTGGTTGCAGCACGGCTTCTCCCGCACGGCGGCCAACCTCGACGCATTGGCCCGCGCGTATGCGAAAGCCGGGTTCCTCGTCGTGAGCCCGACGCTGGACTCGGTCAACCTCGGCGGGTGCGCCGTCGCCTACAACATCGCCGACAACGCCGCGTTCGCGCGGACCATCGGCGGGGTCTTCGGTTCCGGCCGGGACAGCGGCAGTCCGCTCGCGACAAGCCTTCGCAAAGCACGCGATTCCGCCCACCGCCCCGACGTGACGATGCCGTATCGGATGATCTTCTCCGGACACTCGGCCGGCGGCGAGTTCGTCGTCGTGGCGGCCGACGCACTCCGCCGCGCCGACCCCGTCGCCTACCAGCGCCTCGCCGGCCTCATGCTGTTCGATCCCGTCAACTCGTTCTTCGGGGTCAACTTCGCCACCGCCGCAGCATCTCTCGCCGCCGCCGAGCTACCGATCCGGGTCATCGCGTCGCAACCGTCGGTATCCAACAACTTCGGGCAAGGCGTGTCCGTCCTCCAGGAGACAACGCGGCAGGAGTTTCTCGGCTCGCGCCTGGTGACCGGAATCCACATCGACGCCGAAGGCGAGTCGACCGACCTGATCGGCGAACTGTCCGAGCTCGCCGTGCCGCGTCCCCGCAACGGGCGGGTCATCCGCGCACTCGCCACCGGCTGGTCGTCGGACATGGT
Source organism: Gordonia hongkongensis (assembly GCF_023078355.1). Classification (NCBI taxonomy): domain Bacteria; kingdom Bacillati; phylum Actinomycetota; class Actinomycetes; order Mycobacteriales; family Gordoniaceae; genus Gordonia; species Gordonia hongkongensis. The sequence continues at coordinate 1,216,029 of NZ_CP095552.1, read as the reverse complement.
GGCCGACACCGCGACCCCGACCTACTACCCCGGCGGCCGTTACTACGACCTGCTCCTCGAAACCCACACCGTCACAACTCTTCCCGTTCCCTAGAAACAGCGCGGCCCCCGCACTCGCGATGAGTGCGGGGGCCGCGTCGTCTTGTCCTAGCGCCTACCGGTAGTCGTTGGAGAACCCGTAGTCGTCCAGCGGCACCGCAGCGCCGGCCGGAGCACCGAAGGTGCCGTCCGGGCTGTAGTAGGTGTCGTCGTACGACGGCACCGCGTACGCCGCGGCACGAGCCTCTTCGGTCGGCTGAACCTGGATGTTGCGGTAGCGGTTGATACCGGTACCGGCCGGGATCAACTTACCGATGATCACGTTCTCCTTCAGACCGATCAGCTTGTCGCTGCGGCTGTTGATCGCCGCGTCGGTCAGGACACGCGTGGTCTCCTGGAACGACGCCGCCGACAGCCACGACTCGGTCGCCAGCGAGGCCTTGGTGATACCCATCAGCACCGGACGTCCGGCTGCGGGCTCGCCACCCTCGGTCACGACCTGACGGTTGGCCGCCTCGAACTCGGCGCGCTCGACGAGCGAACCGGGCAGGAACTCGGTCGAACCGTGGTCGATGATCGTCACGCGACGCAGCATCTGACGCACGATGGTCTCGATGTGCTTGTCGTGGATCGACACACCCTGGCTGCGGTAGACCTCCTGGACCTCGTTGACCAGGTGGATCTGCACCTGACGGGGACCCATGACGCGGAGCACCTCGTGCGGGTTGGCCGAGCCCTCCATGAGCTGCTGGCCGACCTCGACGTGGTCACCGTCGGCGAGGAGCCGCTCGGAACCGTCGTCGTGCTTGAACACGCGCAGACGCTGACGCTTCGAGATCTTGTCGATGACAACCTCTTCCGAACCATCGTCCGGGATGAGGGTGATCTTGTAGAAGCGGTCGTCGTCCTCGAGGCGCACCCGGCCGGAGACCTCCGCGATCGGTGCCACGCCCTTGGGGACGCGGGCCTCGAAGAGCTCTTGGACACGCGGCAGACCACCGGTGATGTCGTCACCGACGCCACCCTGGTGGAACGTACGCATCGTCAGCTGGGTACCGGGCTCACCGATCGACTGGGCCGCGATGATACCGACGGCCTCGCCGATGTCGACGAGCTTGCCGGTGGCCATCGAACGGCCGTAGCACATCGCACACACACCGGTGCCGGTCCCACAGGTCAGGACCGAGCGGACCTTCACCTGCGTGATGCCGGCGGCGAGCAGGGCCTCGATGGCCGGGTCGCCCAGGTCGTGACCGCGCTCGACGATGACGTTGCCGTCGGCGTCGACCGCGTCCTGCGCCAGCGTGCGGGCGTAGGTCGAGGTCTCGACGTGCGCGTCACGGATGAGCGTGCCGTCGGCCTGCTTCTCGGCGATGGTCGTGGTGATGCCACGCTCGGTGCCACAGTCGGTCTCGCGCACGATGACGTCCTGCGACACGTCCACCAGACGACGGGTCAGGTAACCCGAGTCGGCGGTACGAAGCGCGGTGTCGGCCAGACCCTTTCGGGCACCGTGCGTGTTGATGAAGTACTCGGCCACGGTCAGGCCCTCGCGGAACGAGGACTTGATCGGACGCGGGATGAACTCACCCTTCGGGTTGGTCACCAGACCCTTCATGCCCGCCAGCGAGCGGATCTGGGTCATGTTGCCCGCCGCACCCGACTTCACGATCATCGGGATCGGGTTGTCGTCCGGGTAGTGCGCCTCCATGGCCGCGCCGACCTCTTCGGTCGCCTGCTTCCAGATCTCCACGAGGGAGTCACGACGCTCGTCCGGGGTGAGGGCACCGCGCTGGAACTTGCGCTCCAGACCGTCGGCCCGCTCCTCGTACTTGTCGAGGATCTCCGCCTTCTGCGGCGGCACCAGCACGTCGGCCATCGAGACCGTGACACCCGAACGGGTGGCCCAGTAGAAGCCGACGTCCTTCAGCTTGTCGACGGTCTGGGCGACCACGATCATCGGGTAGCGCTCGGCGAGATCGTTGATGATCACGGCCTGACGCTTCTTCGGCATCTGCTCGTTGACGAACGGGTACTCGATCGGCAACAGCTCGTTGAACAGCACCCGGCCCAGCGTGGTCTCGATGTCCCACGGCGAGCCGTACTTCCAGCCGTCGGGGAACTGCTCGGCCTCGATGTCGGCCGGCGGACGCTGGTCGGTCAGACGCACCTTGATGCGCGACTGCACGGTCAGCACACCGCGGTCGACGGCCATGATGGCCTCGGCCGGGGTCGAGTACACGCCGCGCTCGACGTCGTCGCCGTTGGCCGCGGTGTACTCGCCTGCCGCACCCTCCTTGAGGGTGGTCAGGTAGTACAGACCGGTCACCATGTCCAGACGCGGCATGGCGAGCGGACGGCCCGACGCCGGCGACAGGATGTTGTTCGACGACAGCATCAGGATGCGCGCCTCGGCCTGCGCCTCCGCCGACAGCGGGAGGTGCACGGCCATCTGGTCACCGTCGAAGTCGGCGTTGAAGGCCTCACACACCAGCGGGTGGAGCTGAATGGCCTTGCCCTCCACCAGCTGCGGCTCGAAGGCCTGGATGCCGAGGCGGTGCAGCGTCGGTGCACGGTTCAGCAGCACCGGATGCTCGGCGATGACCTCTTCGAGGACGTCCCACACCGCGGGGCGCTGACGCTCGACCATGCGCTTGGCCGACTTGATGTTCTGCGCCTGGTTCAGGTCGACCAGACGCTTCATCACGAACGGCTTGAACAGCTCGAGAGCCATCAACTTCGGCAGACCACACTGGTGCAGCTTGAGCTGCGGACCGACGACGATGACCGAACGGCCCGAGTAGTCGACGCGCTTGCCGAGCAGGTTCTGACGGAAACGACCCTGCTTGCCCTTGAGCAGATCGCTCAACGACTTCAGCGGGCGGTTGCCCGGCCCGGTGACCGGACGGCCACGACGACCGTTGTCGAACAGGGCGTCGACCGACTCCTGCAGCATCCGCTTCTCGTTGTTGACGATGATCTCGGGAGCACCCAGATCGATCAGTCGCTTGAGGCGGTTGTTGCGGTTGATGACGCGGCGGTACAGATCGTTGAGGTCGGAGGTCGCGAAGCGGCCACCGTCGAGCTGCACCATCGGACGCAGCTCCGGCGGGATCACCGGAACGGCGTCGAGAACCATGCCCAGCGGCGAGTTGCCCGACTGCTGGAACGCCGCGACGACCTTGAGTCGCTTGAGCGCGCGCAGCTTCTTCTGGCCCTTGCCGCTGCGGATGGTCTCGCGCAGCGACTCGGCCTCGGCGTCGATGTCGAAGGTCTCCAGGAGCTTCTTGATCGCCTCGGCACCCATCGAACCCTGGAAGTACTCGCCGTAGCGCTCTTCGAGCTGACGGTAGAGCTTCTCGTCGATGATGAGGTCGCCCGGGGCGAGCTTGACGAACTTGTCCCAGATCTCCTCGAGACCGTCGAGCTCACGCTGGGCGGCGTCGCGCATACGACGCATCTCGCGGTCGGCACCGTCGCGCACCTTGCGGCGCACGTCGGCCTTGGCGCCCTCGGCCTCCAGCTCGGCGAGATCCTGCTCGAGCTTCTGCTGACGCTCGTTGAGGTCGACGTCGCGCTGATCGGCGACGGCCTTCTTCTCGACCTCCATCTCGGCCTCGAGCGTCGAGAGCTCGTTGTGCCGGAGCTCGTCGTCGACCGCGGTGATCACGTAGGCGGCGAAGTAGATGATCTTCTCGAGATCCTTCGGCGCCAGGTCGAGCAGGTAGCCCAGCCGGCTCGGCACACCCTTGAAGTACCAGATGTGCGTGACCGGGGCGGCCAGCTCGATGTGGCCCATGCGCTCACGGCGCACCTTGGCCTTGGTCACCTCGACGCCGCAGCGCTCACAGATGATGCCCTTGAAGCGGACGCGCTTGTACTTGCCGCAGTAGCACTCCCAGTCGCGGGTCGGGCCGAAGATCTTCTCGCAGAACAGGCCGTCCTTCTCCGGCTTGAGCGTGCGGTAGTTGATCGTCTCCGGCTTCTTGACCTCACCGTATGACCAGTTGTGGATGTCGTCGGCCGTGGCCAGGCCGATCTTCAGTTCGTCGAAAAAGTTGACGTCGAGCACTTGTTACCTTTCCAGAGCTCTGTTGTCAGTAGCCGGGGCGAAACCCGGCCGGGTGAGGGTCAGATCAGTTGGCGAGATCGTCGACGGTGGCCGACTCGTTGCGCGACAGGTTGATGCCGAGGTTGGCAGCGGCGCGCTCCAGGTCCTCGTCGTCGGTGTCGTGCATCTCGATGGCGGCACCGTCGGAGCTGAGCACCTCGACGTTCAGGCACAGCGACTGAAGCTCCTTCAGCAGCACCTTGAACGACTCGGGGATACCCGGCTCCGGGATGTTCTCGCCCTTGACGATCGCCTCGTAGACCTTGACGCGGCCCACCACGTCGTCCGACTTGATGGTCAGCAGTTCCTGCAGCGTGTACGCCGCACCGTAGGCCTGCATGGCCCAGCACTCCATCTCACCGAAGCGCTGACCACCGAACTGCGCCTTACCACCCAGCGGCTGCTGGGTGATCATCGAGTACGGGCCGGTCGAACGAGCGTGGATCTTGTCGTCGACCAGGTGGTGCAGCTTGATGATGTACATGTAGCCGACCGACACCGGGTACGGGAACGGCTCGCCGGAACGACCGTCGAACAGCGTCGCCTTGCCGTCGCCGTTGACCATGACCTCACCGTCGCGGTTCGGCAGCGTCGAGGACAGCAGTCCGGTCAGCTCCTCCTCGCGGGCGCCGTCGAACACCGGGGTGGCGGTGTTGGTGTCGGGCTCGGCCGAGTACATGTCCTCGGGCAGACGCGACGCCCACTCCGGCACACCCTCGGCGACGTTGATGTTCCAGCCGGCCTTGGCCACCCACCCGAGGTGGGTCTCCAGGATCTGGCCGATGTTCATACGCCGCGGCACACCGTGGGTGTTGAGGATGATGTCGACGGGGGTGCCATCGGGCAGGAACGGCATGTCCTCCTGCGGGAGGATCTTGCCGATGACGCCCTTGTTGCCGTGACGACCGGCGAGCTTGTCGCCGTCCTGGATCTTGCGCTTCTGGGCCACGTACACGCGGACCAGCTCGTTGACGCCGGGAGCCAGGTCGTCGTCGTCCTCGCGGCTGAACACGCGCACGCCGATGACCTTGCCGGTCTCGCCGTGCGGCACCTTCAGCGACGTGTCGCGGACCTCACGGGCCTTCTCACCGAAGATGGCACGCAGCAGACGCTCTTCCGGGGTCAGCTCGGTCTCGCCCTTCGGGGTGACCTTGCCGACCAGGATGTCGCCGTCGCGGACCTCGGCACCGATGCGCACGATGCCGCGCTCGTCGAGATCGGCGAGGACCTCGTCGGAGACGTTCGGGATGTCCCGGGTGATCTCCTCGGCACCGAGCTTGGTGTCGCGGGCGTCGATCTCGTGCTCCTCGATGTGGATCGAGGTGAGCACGTCCTCCTCCACGAGCCGCTGGCTCAGGATGATCGCGTCCTCGTAGTTGTGGCCCTCCCACGGCATGATCGCCACGAGCAGGTTCTTGCCGAGCGCCATCTCACCGTTCTCGGTGCAGGGGCCGTCGGCGAGGACCTGGCCGGACTCCACGCGCTGACCCTCGTCCACGATCGGACGCTGGTTGGCGCAGGTGCCGTGGTTGGAGCGCGCGAACTTGCGCATCCGGTACGTGTCGCGGGTGCCGTCGTCGGACATGACGGTGATGTAGTCGGCCGAGACCTCTTCCACCACACCGGTCTTCGACGACACGATGACGTCACCGGCGTCGACGGCGGCACGCAGCTCCATGCCGGTACCGACCAGCGGCGACTCGTTGCGCACCAGCGGCACGGCCTGACGCTGCATGTTCGCACCCATCAGGGCGCGGTTGGCGTCGTCGTGCTCGAGGAACGGGATCATCGCGGTCGCGACGGACACCATCTGACGCGGCGAGACGTCGAGGTACTCGACATCGGTCGCGCCGACGAACTCCACCTCGGAGCCCTTCTTGCGCACCAGGACACGCTCATCGGTGATGCGTCCGCTGCCGTCGAAGTTGGTGTTCGCCTGACCGATGAGGAAGCGGTCCTCCTCGTCGGCGGTCATGTACTCGATGTCGTCGGAGACGACGCCGTCGACGACCTTGCGGTACGGGGTCTCGATGAATCCGAACGGGTTGACCCGCGCGTACACCGACAGCGAACCGATCAGACCGATGTTCGGACCCTCAGGGGTCTCGATCGGGCACATGCGGCCGTAGTGCGACGGGTGCACGTCGCGCACCTCGAGGCCGGCACGCTCACGGCTCAGACCACCCGGGCCCAGCGCCGACAGACGACGCTTGTGGGTCAGACCCGACAGCGGGTTGTTCTGGTCCATGAACTGCGACAGCTGGCTGGTTCCGAAGAACTCCTTGATCGCCGCCACGACGGGACGGATGTTGATCAGGGTCTGCGGGGTGATCGCCTCGACGTCCTGGGTGGTCATACGCTCACGCACGACACGCTCCATACGCGAGAGGCCCACGCGGATCTGGTTCTGGATCAGCTCGCCGACGGTACGCAGGCGACGGTTGCCGAAGTGGTCGATGTCGTCGACCTCGACGGGCACCTCGACGCCACCGGGGACGGTCATGTAGGTGGTGGTGTGCGGGTCGGCCTCGTGCAGACGCACCAGGTACTCGACGGTCGCGATGATGTCCTCGCGGGTCAGCGTGGACTCGCCCACCATCGGGTTGCCCGTCAGGCCCAGCTTCTTGTTGACCTTGTAGCGGCCCACGCGGGCGAGGTCGTAACGCTTGTCCTTGAAGAACAGGTTCTCCAGGAGGTTCTCCGCGGACTCCTTGGTCGGCGGCTCACCCGGGCGCAGCTTGCGGTAGACCTCCAGCAGCGCCTCGTCCTGGCTGCCGGTGTTGTCCTTCTCCAGCGTCGACATCATGATCTCGGAGAACCCGAACCGCTCGGTGATCTCCTCGGCGGTGAAGCCCAGCGCCTTGAGCAGCACGGTGACCGGCTGACGGCGCTTGCGGTCGATACGCACACCCACGGTGTCGCGCTTGTCGACGTCGAACTCGAGCCACGCACCGCGACCCGGGATCACCTTGACGGTGTGCAGGGTCTTCTCGGTGGTCTTGTCGATCGAGGCGTCGAAGTACACGCCGGGGCTGCGGACCAGCTGGCTCACCACGACACGCTCGGTGCCGTTGATGATGAAGCTGCCCTTTTCGGTCATGATCGGGAAGTCGCCCATGAAGACGGTCTGCGACTTGATCTCGCCGGTGTTGTTGTTGATGAACTCCGCGGTGACGAACAGCGGCGCCGCGTAGGTCATGTCCTTGTCCTTGCACTCCTCGACGGAGGCCTTGACCTCGTCGAAGTGCGGCTCGGAGAACGACAGGGACATCGAACCGGAGAAGTCCTCGATCGGGGACAGCTCGTGGAGGATGTCCTCGAGGCCACCGGTCGGGTTCTCGTCGCCGCGGGCGATCGCCTTCGCGCGCCACTCCGGCGAACCGACGAGCCATTCGAACGAATCGAGTTGGAGGTCGAGGAGGCCCGGGACCTCCAGCGGCTCGCTGATCTTTGCAAACGACGCGCGATGCGGCGCGCCGGGGATTGTTGAGGTGGACTGGCGGTTGACTGCCAAGATGCGTCCTTCCAACACGACGTTATTCACAACCTAGATGTGCAGTACGTGGCTTGATGGGCCGTTCGCTGGTGACACCCTGGAATCGGCGATCACCGCAGCACACACGTCTAGAGAGTGGCCGAAGAAGGATCGATAGATGGACAGGAGGCAGCCAGCGCAACGTCCAACTGTAGCAGAAAATAGACGCACTTTGTCAAGCCGTCCGGAAAGCGATTTCGCGCGGGTGGCTGCCTGCACGTCGATCGCTGGTCACAGCCTGGCCCGACATCGCCTCCACGTCAAGCGCTACGCGCGAATTTCGCGAAGTCGGTGTCGAACTCGGCGTCCGACCTGGTGATGAGGGAGCCGACGCACCTCGATCAGAAGGGCTCGACCGCCCGGATCCGCCATTGGTCGCCCTCACGCACCATCGCGAACTGGGCGCGCGGTGCACCGCTGTTGGTGGCCATGCTGTTCTGCGTCTCGCTCACCACCAGGTTCGCGATGACGGTCGCGGTCGCGCCGTCGTCGGCGCCGGAGAGGTCCCGGACGCCGATCGCGTCGACCCGGCACTCCGCACCCGTCTTGGTCTGCGTGATCAGCTCGCGCTGCGCCTTCAGCGTCTCGTCGAACTCCGTGCGGGCCTGCCCGGTCAGCGCGTCCTGCGCCCGCCGCTGCCACTCGTCGAGTTCGGTGTGGTCGTACCCGAACACCGCGCAGATCCGCTCCTGGGCCTGCGAGGTGAGCTGCGATGTCGACTCCTGGTCCACGAACGCCCTGTTCGGCCCGATCTCGGCGCCCGGATGGAACGCGAGGATGGCAGCGATGACGAACAACACGGCCGCGATGCCCGCCAGCACTCCGGTACGGATGCCGAGGGGATTGCGGGAGGCACCCCTCCCCCGCCGGTCCCGCTTGCCGGGACGCCGGCCCATCGGCCGGTTCGGCTTGTCGGGCGATCCGGCCGGCGCCGGGGTGTCTCCGCGGCGCAGGGTCGAGACCCGCGCGACCGGTTTGGTCTTGGGTTTGGGCGACTCGGCTGTGGTCGACTCCGCCGTCGCCGACTTCTCGAGGCTGACGGCGTCGGTTTCTGCGGTGTCGGTTTCCGCGGTGGCGTCACCAGGCCCTTCGTGGCTCGTCGCTCTCGCTCCTCGCACCTCAGGGAGCAGGGGGGCTTCCGCTTTCGCTCCTCGCACCTCAGGGGGCAGTGGGGTGTCGGCCTTCGTGGTGTCGTCACCAGGCCCTTCGATGCTCGTCGCCTTCGCGCCTCGCACCTCAGAGGGCGGAGAAGTCCGGCCGGCGACCTTTGGGGTCGGGCGGCGCTTCGGGGTGGGCTTCTTCTTACCGCGATCCGGTGCCATCAGTTGCCCCCTTCCGGAGCCGGGGCCGGGGCCGCGGGGGCGGGCGCACCGCCGCCGTCGGCGTAGGCGATGCCCTCCAGACCGAGGATGTTCTCGGCCTTCCAGGTGTCGCCGTCCTTGGTCATGCTGACGTCGAAGCCGCGTGTCTCGTCGATCCCGGACTGGCCGGGGCGTTCGAGCGTCGTCACGACGTAGACGAGCACCTTGGCCTTCTGCTCGTCGGCGTCGACCTCGCTCGGTGCGCTGCGCAAGAGCCGCGCGTTCAGCTTGGCGGTGTTCGGTCCGGCGGTCCCGAGCATGTCGAGCACGTTGCCGCCCTCACCGTCTTTCTCACTGCCGAGCACCTCGTCCTTGGCCTTCCCGGTCAGGGACGCCTCCGCACGCTTGCGGAAGCCGTCGATGTCGGCCGGGTCGATCGTCGTGATGTTGAGGACGGCCTGCTCGGCGGCCTGGGTGGCGGCGTCGCGCGTCTCCTGCGCCGGGTACTCGTCGAAGTAGACGTTGTAGGCCCGCACACCGAACACGGCGACGAGCACCACGCCGACCACGACCGCCACGGCAGCCAGGACGAACGGTGCGGACTTCGCCGCCCGCCGCAGGGCGGGACGGGGGCCGCCGGGCTTGTTCTCTGTCGGTTCTGCGGTGACAGTCATCGGGAACACACTGTATATATCGCTCCTGAGCGCAAGCCAAGGCCGAGGTTCGGACCGTGGGAGGTCCGATCAGGGGCGGCGACGCTCGTCGGGTGGTCGGGTCTAGCGCGGCCGGACGCCGAGCAGCGCTGCGAGCTGCTGGGCGAGCGGGTTGAGGTTGAGCTTGTCGGGATCCTTCTTGGGGGTGTTGTCCCACGGCTGCGGGTACGCCGGATTGGCGTACTGGGCCCGCTCAGCACTTCGGACGCCGGTCGGATTACCCAGCGGCACAGTGCACTTCGCTTCGGTGTTGAAGGCGAAGTCGTCGTAGCGGGGATCGAAGTCCGGGTTGTTGCGCCGAGCCTCGGCGAGGACCGCGTCGGTGCCCTCGTAGCCACGGGTACAGGCCGCGGGGTTGTTGGTCTCCAGGACGACACCGAAGTGGATCTGGCCGTCGCCCGGCGCGGGTGCGTGGCTGCCCGCCGACAGCGCGGAGAGCATCGCGAACGTCGTCGACGTCGTGTAGGTCGCCGGCTCGATCGTGCGGGCCACCTCGGCGAGATCCTTCACGACCTTCGACAGGTCGTTGCCGTTCTTCTGGATCAGCTCCGAGATCTGCGTCGCCGACAACGTGCCCGTGGTGAGCAGTCGCCGCAGGTCGGGATCGGCCGAGGCGAGGGTCGCGGTCACCAGGTTCAGGTTGCGCGACCAGGTCAGGATCGCGTCGGACTGGTCGGCCTGCGTGTCGAGCACGACGTTCGAGTTCTGAATGAGCGCGACCGTCTCGCTCAGGTTGTCGACGCCGGCCCGCGAGAGCTTGCCGAGTGAGTCGACGAGGCGGGTCAGGTTCTCGCCCTGGCCGTTGAACGCGTTGCCGAGTTCGGTGATGACCGTGTTCAGGTCGTCGACCGGGATCGAATCGGTGAAGTCGATCGCCGAGGCCACCACGTCCTCGAGCGGCTCGGGCAGCACGTACTTGGTGATCGTGTCGCCGCCCTTCAGGTACGGCCCCTCCGACGACGTCGGCTGCAGATCGACGAACTGCTCACCGATCGCCGACCGGTTCGCGACGACCGCGGTCGCCGACGCCGGGATCTCCGGCCCGCCCGAGTCGATGTCGAGAGCGACGTCCACACCGTCGGGCGTGAGCGTCAGCTTGCCGACGCGACCCACGGGCACACCCTGGTAGGTGACCTCGGCGTTGGTGAAGATGCCGCCGGAGTCGGGCAGCTTGGCGGTGACCGTGTACATGCCGACACCGGCCAGTTTGTCCAGACGGGCGTACTTCGCGCCCACGTAGACCAGCGCCACCAGGCCGACGACGACGAACACGATCAGCTGGATCTTGACGAGCTTGCCGATCATCGTCCACCTCCTGACGGGTCGGATGCCGGGTTCCCGGCGGGCGCCGCCGGAGCGAGCCCCATGGCGGCCAGCGGACCGTCGAGGATGCCCTGACCGGGCACCGCCGGGGTCGGCATCTGACCGGCCGCATCGGCCGGCCGTGAGAACGACGCGGGGTAGGTGCCACCCGACGGCGGGGTGTTCGGTCCCGGACGTGAGTTCGGGGCCGGCGGGAGCAGCGTGATCGTCGGCCAGCCGTAGCGCGGGCCGTTGCCGCGGTAGTACGGGTTGCGCCGGTCGACCGGCACGTTCACCCGAGCGGGCGGGACGTACCTCGGGGTCCCCTGGCCGACACCGAGCGCCTCGAGCTGATTGAGCACGCGGAGGTCCAGCGTCATGAACAGGTTGGTCGAGTCACCGCGCACACCCGGCAGCAACCAGTCCGGGAACGGATGCGTGAGCATCAGCGGCGCGGCGGTGATCAGATCCGGAGCCGCCGCGGCGAGCTGCGTCAGCACCGGCCGCAACGCCTTCAGGTCGTTGATCAGCGCCTTGCGCGACTTGCCCAGCACGTCGGTACCGACCTGGCCGAGCTCGTCGAGCTTGGTCAGCAGTTCGACGAACTGCGGACGCTGCTCCTCGAGCACCTCGACGCCCGCGGGCAGCTGCTTGAGGATGCGGTCGATCTGCGCGGTCTGCGCGGCGGTCCGGGTGGACAGCTCGGCCAGGCCGTCGATCGCGGTGATGATGTCGTCGCGCTGACGGTTGAGGCCGGCGATCAGGTCCTCGGTCTCGCCGATCAGGTCGCGCACCTTGTCTGTCCGGCCGTCGAGTGCCTTGTTGAGCTCGGTGACGATCGGCTGCAGCTGGTTGAGGCCACCGCCGTTGAGCAGCAGCGCGAGCGCCCCGAGGACCTGTTCGATGTCGGTGGCGGTCCGTGTCCGCGACACCGGGATCGGCTGGTCCGGGTTCTGGCGCGGCGCGTCGGCACTGCCGTCGGGCTCGGTGAGCGACACGAACTTCTCACCGAGCAGCGAGGTCTGCTGCACGCTCGCCTCGGCCTCATCGGACAGGTCGACGTTGTTCTGCACCTCGACGGTGACCTGGGCGAACCACTGATCGTTGGGCACCTCGACCTTGGTCACGCGCCCGACCGGGATCCCGTCGCGCTTGACCATCGACTGCGGCACGAGGTCGAGCACGTCGTCGAACTGGATCTTGTACGTGCGCGCGTTGTCGCCTGTGTTCACGCCGCCGGGCAGCGGGATCGACTGGATGCCGTTGGACATACAGCCGGTCACCAGCAGGGTCAGCGACAGCGCCGCGCCGGCCATCGCCGTACGCATCGACGTGCGGTTCATCAGTTGCCTCCCCGGGGTCGCGGGGTGGTCGACGAGGAGGCCGGGGCCCGCTCCGACGGCGGGTTGCCGATCTCCGGATCGGGGTTGCCCGGGACGGTGCCCGGCACCGGCGCACGCTGCAGTTTGTTGTTGCTCATGATGCCGAAGGGCAGCACGGGCAGCAGCGGCTCGAGGACGCCTTCCTGGATCTGCTCACCGATCTCCTCGCACTGGCTGATCAGCGGCCGCAGGGTGTCGCTGAACTGATCGGCGGCCGGGTTGCCCGGCAGCAGCTTGCCGAGGTCGAGCAGGCGACACTGGGCACCGATCAGATCCTGCAGGTCCGGGATCGTCAGGCGCATCGACAGCGTGCCCGACTCGGCGTCGTAGGCGTTGATCAGGTTGTTCACCGTGATCGGCAGCACGGTCAGGACCTCTTTGAGGTTGTTCTTCTGATCGAGCAGGGCCTGGGTCGTCGGCTGCAGGTCCTTCACCGTCTCCCCGATCTGCTCACGGTTGTCGGCGAGGAACGTCGCCACGTCGCCGAGAGCGATCGACAGCTTGTTCAGCGCGGCGGCGAGCTGCTCGCGCTCACCGGCGAGGAACTGGTTGAACGAGGCCATCTGCGTGTTGAACTGCCGCACCTGGGCGTCGTTCTCGCGCAGCGCGCCGACGAAGACGTTCAGGTTCTTGACGGTGTCGAAGAGGTTGCCGCGCGAGTCGCTGAGCGTCGTCGACGCTTTCGACAATCCCTCGATGGCCGCGCCGAGCTTCTCGCCGTTGCCCTCGAGGTTCTCCGCGCCGGTGGTGACGAGTTCACTCACCGCACCCTGCCGACCGGTGCCGTCGGTCTTGTTGGCGCCGTCGGGGCCGAGTGCGTCGGACAGCTCCTTGACACTCGCGTAGATCTGGTCGACCTCCACCGGGACCATTGTCTGGTCGACGGAGAGGGTGAGGTCGCGCGGCGCCTTCTCCCCGCCCGTGTAGGCCGGGGTCAGCTGCACGTAACGATCCGCGACGACCGACGGGATGATCTGCACCGCACGGACATCCGCGGGCAGCTCGACACCGCGGTCGACGGTCATCGTCACCTTGACGGTGTCGCCCTCCGGCGTGACCGAGTCGACCTTGCCGACCGCCACCCCGAGCACCCGGACATCGGAGCCCTCGTAGATGCCGACCGACCGCTTGAAGGTCGCGGTGATCTTGGTGGTGCCGACCGAGGTGAACACCCACCACAGCGCACCCGCGACGATGAGAGCGAGGATCAGCCCGATCACGAGCACCACGATGTGCCGCGGCGTGAACCATCGACCGGGACCCGAGTTCTGGGTCAGGTCTGGTGCGGTCATCAGCCGACCCCCGTTCCGGCCTGGTTCTCCATGGCCTGCTTGTTCGGCGGCCGCGTCGTGTTCTGCTGCGGCAGCGCCGGCGGCAGGAGGTTCACGACCGACGACTCGAACCATCGACCGTTGCCGAGCACGTTCGCGTACAGGCGGTAGAAGGGCGCCATGTACTTGATCGAGTCGCGGATGTTCTGGTTCTGCCGCTGCAGCAGCTCGTTCACGCCCTTCAGCGCGTCGAGTGCCGGTCCGATCTGTTCCTCGTTGTCGCGCACGATGCCGGTGAGCGAATCACCCAGGCTCGTGGTGCTGGCCAGCAACGCCGAGATGTTGCGCTGGCGGTTGTTCAGCTCGTCGAGCAACTGACCGGCGCCGCCGATGAGGCGCACGAACTCCTCGTTGCGGTCGGCGAGGATCTTCGAGGTGTCCTTCGTCGCGGCGAGCAGTCGCTGCACCTCTTGGTCGCGGCTCGAGATCGTCTGCGACAGACGGGCGATGCCGTCGAGCGCCGGTCCCGTGGTACCCGCGGTCCCCGAGAAGGTGTCCGACAGCACGCGCATCGACTCGGCCAGCTGGTCGTTGTCGAGTTCGCCGATCTGCTCGGCCGCACCGGAGAACGCCTCGATGACGTCGTACGGGGCGACCGTGTCGGTCAGCGGGACGTCGGGATCGGCGGGCTCGCTGCCACGCGGATTCAGCGACAGGAACTTCTGACCGAGGATCGTCTTGATCTGGATCGTCGCCTGGGTCTGGTCACCGATCCAGGTGTTCTCCACCCGGAAGGTCACGTTGACGCGGTCCCCGTCCAGGGTGACGTCGTCGACCTCGCCCACCTTCACGCCCGCGACGCGGACCTCGTTGCCCGGCTTGAGGCCGGCGGCCTCGGTGAACTTCGCCGTGTAGCGCGCACCCGCGCCGAGCAGCGGCAGTTCGGCGAGATAGAACGAGCTGAGTCCGAGCATCATCAGGATGAGGATGCCGATGGCGCCGATGCTGACCGGGCTGCGCCGGCCGCCGAAGCGCCGGTGCGGATGCTGCACCGGGGCGTCAGCCGCGTCGCGTTCGTCGTCGTTCACATTCGGGTCACGCGGGTTCGGATCGTTGTTGTCTGCCATCGTGGTCACCCCCTGGCCGGTCGTCGGCCCAGCAGCGCGTCGCCGCACTGGTGTAGAGCACATGGTTGATGTCGGGCAGCGGGACCAGCGGTTGCGTCAGCACCGGCGACTTGCCGTTGCCCGCCACCACGTCGATACCGCACAGGTAGAACTGGAACCAGGAACCGAATGTCGCTGCGCGGCCGATCTTCTGGAGCTTGATCGGCAGATTGGTCAGCGTCTCCTCGATGTCCTCGTCGCGCGCGTTGATCTGATCGGCGAGCGACTTCAGGCCGGCGATGTCGCCCTGGATGGACGGCCGCGTCGCACCGAGGATGTTCGCCGTGACCGAGGTCAGATTGGAGACCGAGGTGATCGCCGAACCCACCGAACCGCGTTGCGCCGCAAGGCCTGTCACGAGCTTCTCGGTGTTGTCGAGCAGGCTGGTGAACTGTTCGTCGTTGCGGTTGACGGTGTCGAGGACCTTGGTGAGGTTCGTGATCAGCTCACCGATGACCTTGTCCTTGTCGGCGATCGCGTTCGTCAGATCGGCGGTGTCGCTGACCAGACGGGTGATCGAACCGCCCTGACCGTCGAAGATCGCGATGATCTGCTCGGTCAGCTTGTTCACGTCGGAGGCCGAGAGCTGCTGGAACAGCGGACGGAATCCGTTGAACAGCTCGGTCAGGTTGACCGGCGGGTGGGTGTCCTTGACGCCCGGGTTCAGACCGAAGGTGTGCCCCTGCGCGACCGTCTGCGACGGATCGCCCGCCCCGCGCTCGAGCGCGAGGTACCGGAGCCCGGTCAGGTTGCGGTAGCGGATGAAGAGCTGGGTCCCGTCCGGCAGCCGGTCGCGGTCGACGTTGAACGCGACCTTCGCCTTGTTGCGGTCGTAGACCTCGACGCTCTCGACCTGTCCCACACGCACACCGGCGATGCGCACGTCGTCGCCCGGGTTGAGCAGCGTGGCGTCGGTGAAGACGGCGTTGAACTTCGCGTCCCCGTCACCGCCCGCATTGGCGATGGTGACGGCGAGCAGACTCGTGGTCACCACCGTGACCACGCCGAAGATGACCAACTTGATCAGCGGTCCGACGATCGACTTCATTTGATGTCGACCTTCGCACCCTGCAGCGCACCGCCGCCGATCATGGTCACCCAGGTGGGCACCTCTTCGGGCGCCTTGCCCGAGGTGGCGCCGTAGATGACCTGCAGCTGCTTGCGGTAGTCCGGGTCGTCGAACGGGTTGGACTCCACCGCGACCGGCTTCGCACCCGACGCGGCCGAGACCGACCCCGCGGGCACGCCGCTGAACTGCGGCTGCGGCAACTCGGGCATCGTGCGCGGACCGGGGTTACGTGACGGCGGTTGGTAGCTGCCGTCGGCGAGCGAACCACCCGGGTACTGCGGGAACGGGCGGTCGCCACCCATCTTGGGGTCGTAACACACAGCGGGCGGATCGAGGTCCATGAAGCGGGTTCGTCCTGGTTCGGTAGGTAACGGCCACGGGGGTTGACGAACTGCAGGTTCACCCGCACACCCGGATTGTCGGTGCCCTGGCCGACGATCTTGCGCGACTCCGGGATCAGACCCGCGAAGTTGCGGAAGGTGCACACGAACGCCGGTGACTGCTTGGCGAGTCCGACGAGGAGTTCCTCGGAGTCGACGGCCAGGTCGATGAGGTCGGTGCGGTTGGCACGGAGCCAGCCGGTCAGGTCGTCGGACGCGACACCCAGGGTGGCGATGAGGGTCCGCAGGTCGTCCTGGCGTTCGACGATGGTGTTCGTCGTCGTGCGCAGGGAGTCGAGCGCGTCGACCACGTCGGGCAGCGCCTCGGAGTAGGTCTGCGAGAAGCTGGCCAACCCCTCGAGGGTGCCCTCGAGTTCGGGCAGGTTCTCGTTGATCTCGCCGAAGATCTGGTCGAGTTCCTCCAGCGTCGTGCCCAGCTGCTCGCCGCGGCCCGAGAGTGCCGACGACAGCGAGGTCAGCGTGGCGTTCAGATCCTGCGGCGGGATCGCCTCGAGGACCGGGAGCAGCTTGTCGAACAACTGCTGGATTTCCAGTGCGTTGCCGCTCTGGTCGGTCTGGATCGTCGCACCGTTGCTCAGCGTCGGCCCGGAGTTGTCCTCCGGCACCTGCAGGGCGACGTAGCGCTCGCCGAACAGGGTCTTCGGCAGGATGCGCGCGGTGGTCTCGGCCGACAGCGTCGACGCCTGATCGGGGTTGAGTCCCAACACGACTTCGACGGAACCGTCGGGTCCGGGCTTGACCTCGCGCACCTCGCCGACGGTCATGCCGCGGGCCTTGACGTCGGCGTTCGCCGGCAGCGCGTTGCCGGTCGAGTCGGTCAGCAACGTGACGTCGGTGAACTCGGTGAACGTCTTGTTGAACTTGGTGATCGTCAAGGTGAGGAACAACGCGACGACGAGGAAGAAGACGAGTCCGAGCAACCGTTTACGCAGCAGCGTCACGTTAACCTCCCACTCGCACGGTTGTGGTGGTGCCCCAGATCGCCAGGCCGAGGAAGAAGTCCAGGACCGCGATCAGCACCAGAGCCGCTCGAACCGCGTGCCCGACGGCCACGCCCACACCCGCGGGACCGCCCGAGGCGTAGTAGCCGTAGTAGCAGTGCACGAGGATGATCACGAACGCGAAGACCAGCACCTTGCCGAACGACCACAAGACGTCGGCCGGTGGCAGGAACAGGTTGAAGTAGTGGTCGTAGGAGCCGCCGGACTGGCCGTTGAAGACCGTCGTCACCACGCGGGAGGCGAGGTACGCCGACAGCAGGCCGAGCACGTACAGCGGGATGACCGCGATGAAACCGGCGATCACTCGGGTCGACACCAGGAACGGGATCGACGGCACGGCCATCGTCTCCAGCGCGTCGATCTCCTCCGAGATCCGCATGGCGCCGAGCTGGGCGGTGAAGCCGCAGCCGACGGTCGCCGACAGCGCGAGACCCGCCACCAGCGGGGCCACCTCGCGGGTGTTGACGTAGGCGGAGAGGAAGCCGGTGAGGGCCTGCGACCCGATCTGGTCGAGCGCGGCGTACCCCTGCAGGCCGACCACGACGCCGGTGAACCCCGACATCAGCACCATCACGCCGATGGTGCCGCCGATGACCGCGAGTCCGCCCGATCCGAACGCGACTTCGGCGAGCAGGCGCAGGACCTCGCGCGTGTAATGCACGATCGTCTTCGGCATCCACGCGAGCGTCCGGCCGTAGAACGACATCTGCTCGCCGGCGCCGTCGAGCACCTTCAGCGGCTTGCCCAGCTGCTTGCGGGCCTCGTACATGTAGTACTCGGGCCGGCTCTTGGCGATGGTCACACCGCCCCCACCTTCGGTCACGTCTAGCTCCCCTTCGGTGGGACGACCTGCAGGTAGACCGCAGTGATGATCAGGTTCGCCAGGAACAGCAGCAGGAACGTGATGACGACGCTCTGGTTGACCGCGTCACCCACGCCCTTCGGACCGCCCTTGGGGTTGAGGCCCTTGTACGACGCCACGACACCGGCGAGGACACCGAAGATCGCGGCCTTGAGGGTCGAGACCCAGAGGTCGGGCAGCTGTGCCAGCGCACCGAACGACGCGAGGTAGGCGCCCGGCGTACCGCCTTGGACGACCACGTTGAAGAAGTAACCACCGCCGATACCGATGACGGCGACCAGACCGTTGAGCAGCATCGCCACCAGAACCATCGCCAGCACACGCGGTACGACGAGACGCTGGATCGGGTTGATGCCGAGCACCTCCATCGCGTCGATCTCCTCGCGGATGGTGCGCGAGCCGAGGTCGGCGGCGACGGCCGACCCGGCCGCACCCGCGATCAGCAACGACGTCACCAGCGGCGAACCCTGCTGGATGACGACGAGCACGCTGGCCGCGCCGGTGTAGGACTCCGCGCCGAGCTGCTTGATGAGTGAACCCGTCTGCAGCGAGACGATCGCGCCGAACGGAATCGCGATCAGGGCGGTGGGCAGGATCGTCACACTGGCGATGAACCACGCCTGCTGGATGAACTCCCGCCACTGAAACGGGCGCACAAAGGTCTGGCGTGCAACATCGACGAAGAGCTGAACGATATTGCCGGTCTGTGACAGGGCACCTGTCCCGGCTTGCGCGATTCGGTCGACGCCACGCGTGGTGGCACTGCTCATCCCTAGGGTGTCCGCCCTTCGTTCCCATCAGCACGATGGCTGGGCTTGGTCAGTGCATCACCGGGTGTGTGCCACTGTTCGGTCGGGGCATCGCTGCCGCCGTAGTCGATGACGTCGGTCTTGGAGTCCGCGACGGCGACGTTGCTCGGCGCGGTCGTCCACTCATTGCCGGAGCTGTTGTTGCCGGACGGGCCGTTGCCGTTCGCCATGTTGTCGGCGTGCTGGCGGCTCTCCTCGCGGATCTGGTCTTCCTGCTCCTGGCTGCGGCGGATCGCCTCCTGAGCGTTATGGGGCAGGTCGGGCAGCATCGCGTGCACGCGCTCGCGGTGCCGGGCGATCGCCTTGCGTTCGGGCATACCGGGATTGGGCTGCACCTGCGGAATGATCTCGGTGAAGTCCTCCTTGGTACCACCACCGGAGATACCCGCGGCCTGCATCGCCTCTTCCTGCTTCTGGACCGCCTCGTCCTTCTCCTCGGACATACCGATCGGACCGAACCGGTCACCGGAGAGGAACTGCTTGACCACCGGCTGCTCCGAGGTCAGCAACTGCTCCCGCGGACCGAACATCACCAGTTCCTTGCGGAACAACATGCCGATGTTGTCCGGGATCGTCCGCGCGATGTTGATGTTGTGGGTCACGATCAGGATCGTGGCGTCGATCTGGGCGTTGATGTCGATCAGCAACTGCGAGATGTAGGCGGTACGCACCGGATCCAGACCCGAGTCCGGCTCGTCGCACAGGATGATCTGCGGGTCGAGGACCAGCGCGCGCGCCAGCCCGGCACGCTTGCGCATACCGCCGGAGATCTCACCCGGGAGTTTGTCCTCGGCACCGGTCAGACCGACGAGGTCGATCTTCTCCATCACGATGTCGCGGACCTCGTTCTCCTTCTTCTTCGTGTGCTCACGAAGCGGGAACGCGATGTTGTCGAACAGGCTCATCGACCCGAACAGCGCACCGTCCTGGAACAGCACACCGAACAGCTTGCGGATCTCGTAGAGCTCTTTGGCCGAACACTGCGTGATGTCGGTCCCGTCGATGATCACCGACCCCTGCTCCGGATGCAGCAGACCGATCAGGGTCTTCAGGAACACCGACTTACCGGTACCCGACGGACCCAGCAGCGCCGAAACCTCCCCCTCCGGCAGGGTCAGAGTGACATCACGCCAGATGTTCTGCGAACCGAACGACTTGGTGAGTCCTTCGACGCTGACCTCAACACCCACAACTTCCTCCAGACGATCGCTGCCCCCGAGGCGGCCACGGTGTGACCGCGCACCAACCGGCGGCATTTGTGGTTGGGGTCACTCTAACCGACCCGTCCCCGCCCACAACGCCGCCGCGTGGTTCTCGGTGATGGCTGCGGGAAACCTACCGCCCGGTAACTCTCGCCGCGACGATGACAATATCCGATCGTTCGCGGTGAGGGAAGTCGGGCCGGCCCCTCGATGTGACGGCCACCGCAGACCTGGGCTCCACCTGCGGAACACGATTTCGACGGCTCAGCACCGCGCGTCGGGGTCGAGGCGCGGGTGGTCGTCGTAAGTGCGTCGAATGCGTAATCGCATTCGATGGGGACTGTGTTAGCTCTGCGTACGGTCAGGCCGCGGGCGAACCTGTCGTCGTCAACCACGGTCGTAGTAGAGCCACGAGTTCTCGGCGTTCGAGAGTCGACCAGGTCCAGCGGATCACCATGATCCCAAGAGCGCGCAGCGCGTCCTCCCTGCGCTTCTCGCGGATCAATGCATCACGTGGCTCTTCGTCGGGGCGGAGTAGCCGACCGTACTTCTGGAGGCCGTCGAACTCACCGATCACCCGGCCGTCCCAGTCGAAGTCCGCTCGTATTTCTCCGTCCGGTGTCGAGAACGAGCTCTGCAGGCGGGGTGCCGGGAGTCCGGCGACGATCATCTGCGCGCGGCTCCACGACTCACCGACGCTTTCCGATCGACGGTTCGAACACGCCAGCGCTCTGCGAGCAGTGCCAACGTTCTTCCATCCCGTGCGTGCGTCGAGCATGGCCGCCATCGTGTCGTGATCCGCGTCCTTCGCCAGCGCCCGGTCGAAGACGACGACCCCCTGGGCGAAGTCACCGGCCATCGCGATGTCGACCGCGGTGCGTTCGACACTCGTGACCGACAATCCGTCCACTGTGACCGTCTCATCGCGGCCCAGCGGGCCGTTGTGGACATGACGGTGTCCGCGCACATAGCCGCCACTGGATTTCGCGGCCTTCGTCAGGTGCACCGTGGTGCGATCGGGATGCAGGGTGTCGAGCCCGAGAAGCGCGGCGGCCGATTCGTGACTCAGTGTCGAGATGCCGCGGTCGCGCGCCGATGTCGCCACGGCTATGGATCGGTGCCGGAAGAGCAGATCGGCGCCCGCCGGCCCCTCGAACCGCGCTCCCCCTCGACCCACACCCCCGGCGCCAGCCGCAGGAGTTGACCGCGTCGGACTGCAGCGGCGACGACGTCGTCCCCGACACCGGCCCGCAGGGTCGCTTCCCGACGAACGAGACCGTATCGGTCGACGGGCAGTTCATGAGCGAAGGGCGCAGGCATGGGACTTGGACGCACGGACCGCCCCGTCGGTTTCATCCGCCGAGCCGGGTCTCCTACCGAGCCGGCCAACCTCTTGGTCGCATGCGACTTCATGTCGTCGATGCGACTTCGATCGAGGTCGCAACGACGAAACGAGATCGCATGCGACCTCAATTCGCGGGCCGGTGGGCGGGCGAACCCCGACCCAGCGCCCTCCCGACCCAGCGCCCTCCCGACCCAGCGCCCCTCCCCGGGACAGCAACGAGCCCGGGACAGCGATGCTGTCCCGGGCTCGTGAAACGCTTGCGCGTGAGTCGGTCTTACTTGACCGAAACCTTGGCGCCGGCCTCTTCGAGCTTGGCCTTGGCAGCCTCGGCGGCCTCCTTGTCGACCTTCTCCAGCAGGGCCTTCGGAGCGCTCTCGACGAGGTCCTTGGCTTCCTTCAGGCCCAGGCCCGAGACGACCTCGCGGACGACCTTGATGACCTGGATCTTCTTGTCGCCGGCACCCTCGAGGATGACGTCGAACTCGTCCTGCTCGGCAGCAGCCTCGGCGCCACCGGCAGCCGGGGCACCGGCAGCGGCGACGGCGACCGGAGCCGCAGCGGTGACCTCGAAGACCTCTTCGAACTTCTTCACGAAATCGCTGAGCTCCAGCAGGGTCAGTTCCTTGAACTGATCGATGAGCTCGTCAGCGGTGAGCTTCGCCATGGTTGGCGTCCTTCCTGTCAGTCCCCGTACGGGGCTTTGGTGTTCATCCCCGTACGGTTCGGGGATTGGTGTGGTGCGGCGGACGACCTATTCGGTCTCGCCGGCTTCGTTCTTCTTCTCCTGCAGGGCCGCGGCCAGGCGCGCCACCTGCGAAGCCGGCTGGTTGAACAGACCGGCGGCCTTAGCCAAGTTGCCCTTCATGGCACCGGCGAGCTTGGCCAGCAAGACCTCACGGGTCTCAAGGTCGGCGATCTGCTCGATCTCGGCAATGGACAGCGCGCGGCCGTCCATGTACCCGCCCTTGATGACCAGCGCCTTGTTGTCCTTGGCGAACGTCTTGATCGCCTTCGCGGCCACGACCGGCTCACCTTCGATGAAGGCGATGGCGGTCGGACCGGTGAACAGCTCGTCGAGCCCTTCCACGCCCGCCTCAGCAGCGGCACGCTTCACCAGGGTGTTCTTGGCGACGGAGTAGGTTGCACCCTCACCGAGGGAACGTCGCAACGTGCTGATCTGGGTGACGGACAGGCCACGGTATTCCGTGACAACCGTCGCCGTGGAGCTCTTGAACTGCTCCGCGATCTCCGCAACTGCGGCGACCTTTTCGGACTTGGCCATACTTCGCCTCCTCTCCTCGTCACTATGAGTTGGTCGAGTCCAACGAAAGAGCGACGGGCATCGGGAGGCGATCGAGGGCGGAGATGACAAACGCCCCGGCACACAGGCACGGGGCGTGAACGCACACACTGTTCGTGTGGAGCGACATTCCTCGTTCATCCTGCGTGGGCCGGCGACCTCGTCGCGCCTTCGTCCGGGAAATCCCGACGACCAACGGTCTCTGGTTGAACCGATACGACGCACGGGTGTGCATCACATCGACGACTAGGCTACGCGGACGTGGACGAACAATCCAAATCGTCGGACCTGCGGGACCCCAACGCCCGCGCACAGGCCGCCGCGGACGCCATCTACGACCGTCACCTGCAGCGGGCCTTCTGGCTGCCGGGGACACGTGCCGGAGCCGTCGCCTGGCCCATCGGGCGCGTGCAGGCCCAGTTCGGATCCTGGCATTACTGGTGGCAGGCACACCTCGTCGACCTGCTCGTCGACGCCGCGATCCACCGCGTCGGCTCGGACCGCTCCTTCGACCCCGACGTCGCCGACGACGCCAACCGGCTGCTGCGCGGCATCCGGATCCGCAACGGCGGCCGCTGGACCAACAACTATTACGACGACATGGCGTGGCTGGGACTGGCCATCGAACGCGCCGACCGGCACCTGCACCTCGACCATGCGGGCGGACTCCGCGTCCTCGCCGGGCAGATGCTTGACGCCTGGGTGCCCGCGGACGGCGGCGGCATCCCCTGGCGCAAGGCCGATCAGTTCTTCAACGCGCCGGCCAACGGCCCGGCCGCGATCCTGCTGGCACGCACGGGTCACGTCGAACGCGCCGTGGCGATGTGCGACTGGATGGACGCCAACCTCGTCGATCCCGACACCCACCTGGTCATCGACGGTCTCAAGAAGCTGCCCGACGGTTCGCTGAAGCCGGAGACCGGCACCTACACCTACTGCCAGGGCGTCGTGCTGGGCGCCGAACTCGAGGCGTTGCGGGCGACCGGAGATCGCCGGCACCTCGACCGGCTGGCCCGGCTGCTCGGCGCCGTCGAGCACCACTCCTGCACCGACGGGGTGATCAACGGCGGAGGTGGCGGCGACGGCGGCCTGTTCCACGGCGTGCTGGCCCGCTACCTCGCACTCATCGCCACCGACCTGCCCGAGGTCGACGGTTCGGATGAACTCCGTACGCGGGCAGCCCGGATCGTGACCCGTAGCGCGGACGCCGCATGGGCTCATCGCACCGAGTTCGGCGGCCGGGTGATCTTCTCCAGCGACTGGCGACGAACCGCGGTGATCCCGACCGACGCCGGCACGAAAGCCCAGTTCGTGGCAGGCGCCGTCAATCCGTCCGAGGTCCCGGAGCGGGATCTGTCGGTGCAGTTGTCGGCGTGGATGGTGCTCGAGGCGGCGGCCGCCATCGACCTGGGTTTACCTGAATGTGACCAGGAACACACACGGCCATGACCAAAAGACGCCACCTCGTTAGCCATCCGATACCGGCGCTGAGTTATCCTTCAGCGACTACGTGAAGTGACCTGGACCACACTGTAATCCGCAGCCAGCGGACGGGCCGGGAAGCAAGCGACCGACACGACGGGGTGTCGGTGTCCACCCGGCCGTCTCGATCCGTGCAACAACTCGGGTGCGACACCTCATCCCAGGCAGGGTGATGCACCATGACGTACCAGCTGGATCCCACACAGCCGCGCGCCCGTGTCGCTCCGTCGACACGAACCCGCACCACTGGTGCGCCGCATTTCGGCACGCTCCCGCTGGGTGATCCCACCGGCGGCGCCGACGGTATCCGCTGGCGCGAGCAGGTCGACGGAAAGCAGCTCTACCCGCGCGTCGTCATCGACCGGAACGTCTCCATCACCATGAGCGACGGCGTCGTCCTGCGCGCCACGGTCATCCGGCCCGCCAACCGGTTCGGGCAGACGATCCTCACCCCCTATCCCGCGGTCATCAACATCAACCCGTACAACCGCGCGGCCATCGACTTCATCGACCAGACCCTCCACGCCCCCGTCCTCGGCAAGGCACTGCACACCGCATCCCGGTCGATGGACGCGACGGGCACGGCCCTCGAGGGACTCACGACGTTGACACAGACCCTGTCGGGCGGCGTCTTCGACGTCTTCGGCATCAATCGCAACCTGGTACGCAGCGGGTACGTGCAGGTCGTCGTCGACGTCCGCGGAACCGGCGCGAGCCTGGGTAAATGGCAGATCCTCGGTCCTCGCGAGCAGCAGGACTCGGTGGAGGTCATCGATTGGGTGACCGAGCAGGAGTGGTGCGACGGGACCGTCGGGATGGCCGGCTGGTCGTACTCGGCGATCAACTCGCTGCAGGCCGCGGACAAGCGGCCGCCACAGCTGAAAGCCGTGTTCGCCGTAGAGGGTTGCGACGACCTGGTGCGCGACATCTACATCACCGGCGGCATGCCGTCGGCCTTCATCCCGGTGTGGTTGTCCGCGGTCAACATGCTCAAGTGGGTTCCCAACCCCGCCAACGTGATCCGCGACCTCGTGCGCGGCGACGCGGTGCGCTGGGCGATCGACCGGGTGAAGTCCCCGGCCACCGAGATCCCCTCGCTGCTGTGGGGGTTCCTGACCGCCCGTGATCCACGCATCTTCGACGACCCGTACTTCGACGCCCGCGACCCGATCGTCGACCGCATCGAAGCACCCACCTTCACCGTCGGCGCCTGGCATGATCTGTTCGGCCGCAGTGCAACCGGGGTGTACGAGCGCCTGCAGATGGAGCCGGGCCGCAAGCAGATGATCGTCGGCGACGGCTATCACCTCGACGTGGGGTCGGGATACGGCGGCAAGTTCGCTCCCCCGCGTCTGGACGTCCTCGAACGCGCGTGGTTCGACCGCTGGCTCAAGGGCCACCGCAACGGGATCGAGTACTACGGGCCGGTCACCATGCTGCAGCAGGGCGGTGCGTGGACCGCGGGGCAGAGCTTCCCCCGTCCCGGGGTGGCCCCGACGCGGCTCTACCTGACTGCCGAACCGTCGTCGACCGCCGACCATTGCGTCCACGACGGTTCGCTGAGCACCACTCCCGCACAGGGTGTTTCGTCTCTACACGTCCGGCCCGACACCCGCGGACTCCGGTCCCGGGACATGACCCAGGTGACCGCGGGGGCGACGCTGGCCCTCGGCGCGGACTTCGCCCGGGATGCGCGATACCAGGAGCGGGGCGCGTTGTCGTTCACCACGGAGCCGGTCGGAGAGGCCACCCCGATCAGCGGCGCCATGAACTTGCGCCTCAACGTCGCCACCACGGCACACGAGGCCGTCTGGGCGGTGACCGTGAACGACGTCGCTCCCGACGGTACGTCGGTGGTGCTGACCAACGGTGCGCTGTCGGCGTCGAATCGCGCACTGGATCAATCGAAGTCGACGTACGCCGACGACGGCAGCCTGCTCTCGGCGCACCACTATCTGTCCCGCAAGCGCAAGCTGCCGGTGCCCGCCGACGAACCGATCCGCCTCGACGTCGACCTCGTCCCCACCGACGCGGTCCTGCAGCCGGGCCATCGGCTCCGGGTCGACGTCTACGCCGCGAGTCTCCCGCGTTACCTGACGCTCGTGCCCGACCTCATCAAGGCACGCGGCCGCCGACACCAGCGCCTGGTCCTCGACCCCGACCACCCGAGCCACCTGACGCTGCTCGCCGGCGACGGGCTGCGCTGAGATCATTCACCCCACCCCGGAATCCGACAGCACGACGCGATAGACGAACGCGGCTTCGGGCCCCAGTACGAGCCCGACGAGTTCGATGAGCGTCAGCACGAATCCGCGCCCGTGAGCCGGGCCGGTCGTGCCGTCGAGGTGATGGGCGAGCTCGTGCAGCACCACCAATTCACGCAGCGCCCAGCGTCCGTCGGCCGCGGACGGGATGGCGATCTCGGCGGCGACAGGCACACCGTTGGATCTGCGAACCCGCGCCGCGTAGTGGGCGGACCGCTGGCCGCGCCGTTCGCGGACCGATACCGGGTGCGACGCGCGCTCGAAACTCGACCGCACGCCCGGCAGCGCGAGCACGCGGCCCACGTAGTCGTCGACGGCGTCGATCGAGGCGAAGCGCGCCTCCGCGGGGAGGGTGACCTCGGTGCCGGCGAGTTGCACCGTCCGTGACGACGACACGTTGTCGAACAGGCGATGCACGAGGTGCTCGGCCTCATAGAATCGTGCGCGCCCGGTGTCCCGTTCACTCACGGCATCGCCGATGATGAGAGACCCGGCGCCGGGAGCGAAGCGAGCGGGCCGAGGAGCCACGGCGCCGGGAGCGAAGCGAGCGGGCCGAGGAGCCACGGCGCCGGGAGCGAAGCGAGCGGGCCGAAGCTCACCCCGGAGCCGATGGGAGACTTCATGCGCCGTCCCGACCTCGATGCCGTACGCGAGCGCGTGATGCGGCTGCCCGGCGCCTCCCTGATGCTCCGCATCGTCATCGACATGGCTCGAGGCAATCTCACGGACCGGTCGATGACCCTGGCCGCGCAGGCCTTCACCTCGATCCTCCCGGTCGTGATCCTGGTGCTCACCCTGCCGGGCGCCAGCGTCGTCGACGACGCACTCACCCAGCTCGGTATCCCCGTCAGCAGTCTCGACACGCCCACGATCGACGACCCGACCTCGGCGACGACCTTCGGCATCGTCGGTGCGCTGATGACCATCGCCGGCGCCACCTCCCTGTCCCGTGCCCTCGGCCGAATGTATGTGTCGATCTGGGACGTCGCCAAACTGCCGTGGAGCAGCTTCTGGCGATGGGTCGTCGTCGTCTTCCTCATCCCCGCCGCGGTCACCGTGCAGGGTCTGTCCACCGGAGTGGAGGCCACCTCGCTGTTCGGCATGCACATCGGCGATCGGGGCGTCCTGGGAATCGGGCTCATCGTCGCCGTGACCGTGTTGATCTGGTCGGTCACCTTCACCGCGATCCCGCGGCTCCTGGTGTCGTCGCAGGTACCGATGAAGCTGCTCGTCCTCAACGGCCTCGGTACCGGTATCCTCATCACCGCCCTGCTCGCCGGCAGCCGCGTCGCACTGCCGACGCTCGCGGCGGGCACCATCCGCAGTTACGGCACCCTCGGTGTCGTCTTCGTCGCGATCAGCTGGCTGTTCGTGTTCGCACTCATCCTCGTCGTCACCGCCATCGTCGTGCACGCCGTGGCAACGGACGAGGGTCGTCTGGGCCGGTGGGTGCGGCGGTGGGCCGGCACACCGACACCGTTCGTCCCGCACCCGTCTGCATCCTGGTACGACCGGCCTCCCGGGAGTCCGGTGGACGCCCCGCCCACGCGCGTGGAGCCCTAACCCTCCAAAGCACCACGCGCACCGCCGAACTCGCGGTCACCGCCGATCTTCGCGCGACGTCCCGCGCGGTCGCCGGCGCGGCGTGCGGCCTCCGAGTAGCCGGCCGAGGCGCTCGACGGACGCCACGTCCCGCGAGCACTCGACTTCGTCCGGTAGAAGTCGGTGACCTCGATCTCCTTGTTGCGCAACGCGACTGCCGTCGAGCGCGTGGTGTCCCCGGAGTCACGTTCGGCGGCCAGGGCCTCCGCACGCGCGGCGTCGCGGGCCTCGGCGAGACGCTTGCCGATGCGTTCGGCGAACGCCGACTGGAAGTTGAGCCGCGCCGTGATCGGCGACAACGGCTTCTCCTCGATCACCCGCCGGGCACGCCACCCATTCCCGCGGGTGACGACCCGCGCGAACGTCTCGCCCTTGTAGGCACCCGACCGCAGGTAGGCGTCGCTGGCCGCGACCATCTGCACGATCAGCGACGTGTAGAGGGCCTCGCAGGCGTCGATGTCGGCTTCGTATCCGTAGGCGAGCACGAAGGTCGAGTTGCTCGCCACGTCGACGGTCACGTCGTTGGCGGCGGTGATGGCGACGAAGAGCTGCACATAGGTCCGCAGTCCGCGTTTGCCGGGTTCGCCGATGGCGATCTGACGGCTGATCGGGGTGACCTTCTTGCGCGCGGCGGGATCGTGGGCGCGCGCCACGGCCAGGTCGATCGACGATGCCGTCGCGAGCCGCTGGGCCGCCTGCATGAAGGTCTCGGCCTCGTGCTCGTTGTCGGTGTTCTCCGCTTGACGGAGAAGGGCGGAGATCCGGGTGAGCAGCTTGTCGTCGCGCATGTAACTCAGACTATCCAGCGGCCCGATCGGTTCCATCTGAGCGCGAATTGCCCCGAGACAACGTCTCGGCAACCCGCAGGAGGAGGGTGCAGGCGGCGATCGCGACCCCGGCCCACAACCCGGCGACACCCCAGTGACGTTCTGCGAAACCGCCGCACACCGCGCCCAGGACGAACACCGGCCACATCCAGAACACCGCCAGCCACGCCCACGGTCGATCGGTACCCAGCGAGGCGACCAGCTCGTGCGCGGACTTCACCAGCGTGCCGGTGACGTACGTCAAGCCGCCCGGCACCGTCGAGGTGTGCGACAGTGCCGAGTTGATCGCGCCGGTCGCCGTCGCCACCACGATCATCCCGGCCGTCGGCGACGCGGTCAGCGCGACAACGGTGCCGGCGAGAAGCGTCACCGTCACGGCTACGAGAACCCAGACCGGCGAGTGCTGTCCGCCCCAGCGACCGAGTGCCGCGCCGCCCACGGCCCCGCCGAAGAAGGCCGCGACGAGTCCGGCGACGACCGCGATCGTCGACCACCCGCCCGCGGCCGTCGACGCTCCCAGGATCGTCGAATTGCCGGACATGAACGCGACGAAGCTGCCCTTGAGCACGACGAACGCGATGGCGTCGACCAGCCCGGCCAGGAACAGCAACGCCGCCGCGATCGCGATGTCCGGGTGGTTGCTGCTCAGGTAATTGTCGAGTCGGACCGCCATGGGCACGAATCTAACGCCTACGTGGCCGCCGGGATGTTCGGCGGACCACCTCACTCGTCCGGCGCCCAGCGGCCGATGTCGTCGGCTCCGATCGGCCGGTCGGCGGCGGTGCGTTGGGTCATTCGCAACGCATTGCCGAACGGGTCCCGGAACGCACAGTCGGTGCCGTAGGGCTGGTCTTCGGGGTCCTGGGTGAACTCGACGCCGCGCGCGACGAGCGCCGCGTGGGTGCCGCGACAATCGTCGGTCGACAGGATCGTCACCGGCATCGCCCCCTGCGTCACGAGGTCGCGGATCTTCGCGGCGGTCTCGTCGGAAAGCGCGGGCGGCCCGGGCTTCTCGAGCAGGATGAGCCGGTCGGGTTGACCGGGCGGCGCGATCGTCAACCACCGCATGAAACCCATGTCGACGTCGGTGTCGACCGTGAAACCGAGTGTGCCGACGTAGAAGTCGAGTGCGACGTCCTGATCGAGGACGTAGACGGAATGGATACCGATGCCGTTGATCATGCGCCCGACGATACGACCGGCGGCCCGGTCGGCGCTTCTCCGAAATCGCTCACTTCGGCCGCTCGCGGGACCCCGGTGGCAGCATCGCTCGGCCTGGTCCACCGGCGCACGAAGCAACCGGGAACGGGAATCGGAGCGACACGCTGCCGGTAGGCCGTGGGACTGGAGCCGACGAGTCGGCTGAACGTCCGGCCGAACGTGCCAGGACTGTCGTAGCCGACCAGCAACGCGACGTCGAGCACCGGGACGTCGGTGGTCCGAAGGAGGGCACAGGCTCGCTCGATGCGCCGACGCTGCAGGTAGCGGTGCGGCGTCTCCCCGAACACGGCCCGGAACCGGCGGATGAAGTGCGACGGCGACATCAGCGCGATGCGGGCGAGCGTTGCGATGTCGAGGTCGTCGGCGTAGGAGAGGTCGATGGCGTCGCGCGCACGGAGCAACCGGCGGTTCTCGTCCTCGACCTGGGTGAACACGTCACCCAGTGTGACGCACGCTCAGTGCTTCTCGCAGGCGATGCCGTCCCCGTCGCGGTCGCTCTCGGAGTTCGCCTCGTACAGTTCGTCGTCGACGGTGAACGTCGTGACCGGCGTACCCGACGTCGAGTCGACGGCGCCGGTCTTGCCGACACCGTGCGGGTAGTCGCCGCGCAGTTCGGTGCAATTGGCGTAGTCGGTTGCCGCCGCGGCGGGTGCCGCCACCATCAGCGGAGCTACCGTCATCGACGCCGCGGCCAGAAATCCGAGAACCATCTTTCGCGAGCAACGCATCGTGCTTGACCTTCTTCGTAGTGTCCCCCGACACCTCAATTGTGACGAAGTGACACTACGGGTTCCGGCCGGCGAAAAGCGCATGCGACGCGAAGATTGGTCCGGCCGACGGACACGCCATCGGCCGGACCCGGGATCGGAAGGCGCGGGGTCAGCGACGCGGCTGTTCCTTCAGCAGCGCACTGCCGAGCGGGACGCCCCAGCTGTACATCGTGCCGACATATCCGTTCTTGGTGCGCCGAAACTCCGTACGCGCGAACCACTGCATCACCGGGTCCGCAGTGTGCGCCACGACGCCGCCGTGTGGCGTCTGCTGGATCTGCTGACGCTGCAGATTCCACGGCCCGATCCCGTAGTAGTCGGTGTACATGCCGTTGCCGATGACCCGCGCATTCGACTCCGGCATCGGAACGAATCCGTAGATGAGTTGCTGCTGTTTGTAGTTGCCCGGCTTGATCTTGGCGTCGGAATCACCCGCGCCCACGGCCAATCCGAATACTGCTGTTCCGGCGATCAACGCCCCCGCTATCAATCTCTTCACGACGGCAGACGCTAGCAGCGTCGACGTCGGGTTCCATCTCGCTTTTCACAGCCTGCCACGAGCCTGCCATTCGACAACGCGTATTGGTACAGTCCGGCCAGGCAACCACCGACAGCGGGGGAAACGATGATCAGGAACGACGTCGAGTTCGATTCGTCCGGGACGACATGCCGGGCCTGGTGGTACCTGCCCGAGGGAACCACTCCGGCGCCGGTCATCGTGATGGCGCACGGGCTCGGTGCGGTCCGGCGGATGCGCCTGGACGCGTTCGCCGAGCGCTTCACCGCCGCGGGATACTCGTGCCTGGTGTTCGACTACCGCCACTTCGGCGCCAGCGACGGCGAACCGCGACAGCTGCTGTCCATTCGCCGCCAACTCGACGACTGGGCCGCGGCAATCGCCTTCGCCCGAACACTCAGCGGTGTCGACACCTCACGGATAGTGCTGTGGGGCACCTCCTTCGGCGGCGGGCACGCCCTCGTCGCGGGCGAACGCGACGGCCGGGTGGCCGCGGTGATCTCCCAGTGCCCCTTCACCAGTGGAATAGCCTCCACCGCTGCCCTGGGAGTGGCGTCCGGGGCAAAGGTGACCGTGCGCGCGCTCGCGGATCTGGCGGGTTCGGCGCTGGGCCGTCCGCCGGTCACCGTCGGCCTCGCCGGTGCGTCCGGCTCGGCCGCCCTGATGACGGCACCCGACGCGGTGTCGGGATACCTGCCGCTGGTGCCCGACGACCTGGAGTTCATCAACGAGGTCGCCGCGCGGGCCGGTCTCGCCATCCCGCTGCACACGCCTGGTCGGGCATTGCGAAAGCTCACCTGTCCCACGCTCGTGTGCATCTGCGACGAGGACACCGTGGCGCCGGCCGGACCGACTGCCCGGTACGCCCGCCGCGCCCCGGCAGCGCGAGTGATTCGTTATCCGGCAGGACATTTCGACATCTACGTCGGCGCCGACTTCGAGCGGGTGGTCGCCGATCAGCTCGAGTTCCTGCGCGGGACCGTCCCCGTGTGACGTCAGAACCCGAACCGCGCCTGCATCCCGCGCAGCGTTTCCGCCGATGCCAGCAGACCCGCCCGCTCGGAGTCCGACAGCGGGACATCGAGCCGGGTCTGGGCACCACCGCGGTCGACGACGGTCGGCAACGAGAGGCACACGCCGTCGAGCCCCTCGATGCCGTCCGCCCGCGTCGACACCGGCAGCACCCGGTGTTCGTTGTTCAGGATCGCCTCGACGATGCGCGTCGAGGCCAGACCGATCGCGTAGTTCGTCGCCCCCTTGCCCTCGATGATGGTGTACGCGGCATGTACGACCTCGTGGTGAATACGTTCGCGCGCAACGGCGTCCATCGCCGGACGGCCGGGCAGCGGCGTCCACGAGGTGAGCGGCACGCCCCCGATCGACGCCGAACTCCACAGCGGGATCTCACTGTCGCCGTGTTCGCCGACGATGTAGGAGTGCACGCTCTGCACCGCGACCCCGCAGTGCTGCGCGATCAGGAATCGCAGCCGGGACGAGTCCAGCACCGTGCCCGAGCCGAAGACCTGGTGCGGTGACAGCCCGCTGATCTCCTGGGCGGCGTAGGTGACGATGTCGACGGGATTGGTGACCATCACATAGATCGCGTTCGGCGCCACCGCCAGCACCCCGGGGAGGATGGCGCGTGTCAGACCGATTGTCGCCTCGGCCAATTCGAGGCGCGACTGCCCGGGCTTCTGCTTCGCGCCGGCGGTGAACACGACGACGTCGGCGTCCGCACACACCGACACGTCGTCGGATCCGATGATGTCCGCGCGGGGCACGAACTCGAGGCCATGCGACATGTCGAGCACCTCGGCGGTCACCTTGGCAGCGTTGATGTCGAGGAGGGCGATGGTCCGTGCGACACCTCGGATGAGGGACGAGTAGGCGATCGCGGTGCCCACCGCACCCGCCCCGATGATGGCCAGCTTCGTGTCTCGTACGTCCATCGGTTCACCATTTCCGCGTCGGGATCGTCGATCGTCGGCCCCCAGCGTAGGTGCTCGCGTGTCGGCTGTCCGGGCACCGATGTCGCGCATCGTTGCGCCCAGAACCACGAACTGCGACATCTGACTCAGGTGTAGCGAATCGTTGTTGGTATGTTCAGCCCCGAGAACGGTCACACCCGCACACGTGGGTGTCAGGGAACCCGGTGTGAATCCGGGACTGGCGCGCAACGGTATGGGAGACGGATTCGGCGCGGACACCGGGGCGACCCGGGAAGGCGCCGGCGCCACGATCCCGAGTCCGATTACCGGCCGTTCTCGCTCGAGTCCATCGTGTATCTCGCGCACAGATACCCAGACCGATAGGCAGTACCACCCGTGTCCCGTCGTACCGACGGCACGACCGAGAGCGCGACCGCCCCGTCGGTCCGGCGACTCCCGTCGACGCCGCTAGCCGCAGTACTGTTCGTCCTCACCCTCCTCAGCATCGCCCTGGCCACCGCTTTCGGCGCGGAGACCATCCCCGTCGGCGACGTGTGGCACACCGTCGTCGGCCGGATGACCGGGGCCGAGCTCGACTCCGCGCACGCCGTCATCATCTGGGATCTCCGGTTGCCCCGGTCCGTGCTGGCCGCGCTGGTCGGAGCCGGGCTGGCGCTGGCCGGCGCACTCATGCAGGCCCTGGTCCGCAACCCGCTGGCCGAGCCGTATCTGCTGGGTGTGTCCGCCGGCGCGGCGGTCGGGGCCACCGCGGTGATGACCCTCGGCGTGCTCGCGGGACTGGGCGTCTGGGCGCTGTCCGGCGGGGCGCTACTCGGCGCGCTGGCCGCCACCGTCACGGTGTACCTGGTGGCCCGCGCCCAGGGCGGGCTGACCGCGCTGCGACTCATCCTGTCCGGGGTGGTGTTGTCCTCGGCGTTCATGGCGTTGTCGTCGCTGCTGGTGTTCACCGCCGCCGACCCGCACGCCGCCGACAACGTGATGTTCTGGATGCTCGGCAGCGTCGCGGGCGCCACCTGGGCGAAAGTGCAGATCGCCGGGGTGGTCGTGCTGGCCACCGTCGTGGCCATGCTCGCCATCCACTCCTGGCTCGATGCCTACGCGGCCGGCACCGACACCGCGACGTCGCTGGGCGTGCCGGTACGCGCGATGCGCAACGCGCTGTTCGGTGTCCAGGGTCTCCTGGTCGGCGTACTCGTCGCGGTGGCGGGCGGCATCGGCTTCGTCGGTCTGATCGTCCCGCACGCGGCGCGACTCCTGGTCGGCGCCACCCACCGCGCGATGTTGCCGGTGGCGGTCTGCGGCGGTGCGCTCTTCCTGGTGTGGGTCGACGTGATCTCGCGGGTGGCGGCCGCACCGCGCGAGATGCCGCTGGGCATCGTGACCGGACTGATCGGGGCACCGATCTTCCTGTTCCTCATGGGACGACGCCAGTACGTGTTCGGGGGTGGCTCGTGACCGACCCCGCCCGCGCATCGTCGATGTCGTTGCGCGCGATTGCGCTTGCGTGCCGTCGCGGTGGCCGCGTCGTACTGCGGGATGTCGATCTCGCGGTCCCCGCCGGCACCCGACTGGCCATCGTCGGGCCCAACGGTTCCGGCAAGACCACCCTGCTGCGCACGCTGTGCGGTCTCGAACGCCCGGCCGCCGGCACCGTCGAGGTGAACGGAGACGACCTCCACCGCATCCCCTCGCGACGCCGCGCCATGTCGATGGCGGTGGTCGGCCAGGAGGAACAGCCCTCCGCGGAGCTGACGGTCGGCGAGGCGGTCGGCCTCGGCCGGACCCCGTACCGGTCGGCCTGGTCCACCGGGAGTTCCGACGACAAGACGGTGGTCGATCGCGCGTTGATCCAGGTCGGGCTCGACGGCTGGGGCACCCGCTCGTGCACCCAGCTGTCCGGCGGCGAACGGCACCGCGTCGTCCTCGCCCGCGCGCTCGCTCAGCAGACCCCGATCCTGGTGCTCGACGAACCCACCAATCACCTGGACGCCGCCTGGCGACTACGACTGATGGAGATCCTCGACGAACTCGACGCCACCGTGGTCGCGGCGATGCACGACCTCGACCTGGTGTTGCGTCACTTCGACTCCGTCGCAGTGGTTTCCGACGGCGGAGTCATCGTGCACGGACCACCCGTCGAGGTGCTGACGCCGGCTCTGCTGGCCGACGTCTTCGAGGTGTCCGGCACCGTCGTCGACCATCCATCGACGGGCCTGCCCCATCTGCTCCTGAACACTCCCACCACCACACCCGCCCCCAGCGCTCTGACGAAAGACATCCCGTGAGAGGACATCCTTTGACCATACGTACGTCCCGAGTCCACCCGACCGTCGCCATCGTGGCGGCGACACTGATCCTGGGAACTGCCACCGCCTGCGGAACCGACAGCACCGCAGCGTCGGAAAGCACTGTCACCGTATCCAATTGCGGAGCCGACGTCGCCTTCCCGCAACCCCTCGACCGGTTGTTCGTCAACGACGGCGGCATGATTGCGATCGCACTCGCCGCCGGTGCCCGTGACAACATGGTGGCGGTCAGCGCGCTCGCCCGGGACAAGGACATCCTGCGGCTCGAGTACGGACCCCAGGTCGACACCCTGAACGAGGTCGCGACCGAACGTCCCACCCTCGAGAACATCGTCGCGGCGAAACCCCAAGTGCTGTATGCCGGATACAACTACGGCATGAGCGAATCGCGCGGGATCACACCCGAGATCCTCGCCGGACACGGCATCGACGTGTACCAGTTGTCCGAGGCGTGCCGGCAGACCGAGGGCGAGGCGCAGCGCGGCACAATGGACCCGTGGGTCGCGCTCGACACCGATCTGCGCAACATCGGCACCCTCACCGGCAATCCCGAGCAGGGCGCCGCCGCGGCCGACGAGGTGGCCGACCGCCTCGAGAAGCTGCGCGCCGCACCACAACCCGCCGCGAAACCAACGGTCTTCGTCTTCGACAGCGTCTCGGACACCATCTTCTCCTCCGGATCCTTCGGCGGCCCGCAGGGCATCATCGACGCCGCGGGCGCGCGCAACGCGACCGAGGACATCGAGGACACCTGGACCGCCGTGAGCTGGGAACGCCTCACCACCGCGGACCCCGACGTCATCGTGTTCGTCGACTATCCCGGCCAGTCGGTCGACGAGAAGATCGCCGCCCTGCGTTCTAATCCGGCGAGCCGGAACCTGAAGGCCGTGCGCGAGAACCGCTTCGTGAACCTGCCGTACGCGATGTGGGTGTCGAGCCCACTCAACATCGACGCCGCCGAGATCATGCGCGGCGTTCTCGAGAGCCACGGCCTCGCACCGGAATCCGGTATCACCCCGTCCCTGGATGTCGCGCAATTGGACCTCGGGGGCAACAACTGGCTGGAGTGAGTCGCGGGACGCCCCGTTGAACACGTGGGGCCGCGGCGATCGTCATGCCGCCGCCCCACGGAGTAGTCGGTGGACCCCCTACCACGAGGCACCGACAAGTTACCGGCTCCGAATAGCGTTGCACAACATCAGTTTTGGCTTGCAACGCGCTCGCAACGGTGTACACTCGAACGTACATTCGCGGCAACGGTTCTCGGGGGTGACCATGTCTGACGAACAAGCGGCGCGGCGACCGCGCGCCCTCGAGTTGGTGGCCGACCTGCACCGCATCCTCGGTGAGTTGCAGACCGTGGACCTGTCGCCGTGTACCGATGCCGAACTCGCCGACGTGGCCGCGGAGACCGAGCGCGCGATCGCGCGTCTGACCGTCGCCGGAGACCGGCAGATCGATCAGGTCGAGGCCCGCGACCTACCCCGCAAGGCCGGCTGCCGCACCCTCATGCAGTACATGACCCACCGGCTACGAGTCTCGAACCCGATGCGCCGCCGTAAGCAGATGGACGCCACCGCCCACCGGACCAGCCTCGGCGGCGAGGTCCTCCCACCCGAATACCCCTGCCTCGCCGAAGCTTTCGCACAAGGCACAGTCGGCACCGCCCACGTACAAGCCACCCTCGACGTCCTCGACCGCATCCCCGGCACCATCGACCACGATGTACAGGTCGCCGCTGAGCGGCAGATGGCCGAGATCGCCGAAGCCCACACGCCTGCCGAGATCACCCAGCTCGGCTCGCGGCTGCTCGCCCACCTCGATCCCGACGGCACACTGGCCGACGACACCGACCAGAAACGACGCCGCGGCCTGTGGATCGGTCGGCAACGCGCCGATGGCACCGCCAAGATCTCCGGCACCCTGACCCCCGCACTCGCCGCCCGACTGACCATGATGTTCGCCGTGTGGGGCAAACCCGGACTCAACAACCCCGACGACCCCGCCTCGCCCCAAGGCCCGGCCGGTGCCGCCGACCCCGACGCCCTGACCGCCGCAGCCGACCGCGACCAACGCACCCTCGCCCAGACCAATCACGACGCCCTCGATGCCGCACTCGCCGCAGGCTTCGCCGACGGAACACTCGGCACCTCGCACCGAGGGCTACCCGTGCAACTGATCATCAAAGCCGACCTCAACGACCTCATCCGCGAAGCCGGACTCGCCACCACCGCCACCGGCACCCTGCTGCCCATCCGGGACCTGATCACGATGGCCGCCGACATGCAACCCTGGCTCGCGATCTTCAAAGACGCCACCACCGTCCCCCTGCACTTCGGACGGGGCAAACGCCTGGCCACCCGCGAACAACGCCTCGTCTCCTTCGCCCGTCCCGACGGGGAAGTGTGTTCGGCACCCGGGTGCGATCAACCCGCCACCCACGTCGAGCTTCATCACGCCGAACGAGACTGGGCCAAGGGCGGTCTCACCGACATCGACGACCTCGCCCCGGCCTGTCCCCGTCACAACCGCATGGTCGGCGACCAACCCGGCCAATACACCACCCGCATCGCCCGATCCGGCCCCGACGAAGGCCGCTGTCTGTGGCGGTTGAACGCCGAACCCGGCGCACCGCCCAACCCCGAACACATCAACCGCCGACCCGACATACCCCGGCGGTTCGCACACCACCTGAACACCGTGCGCAACGAGATCCACGGGCCGGCCACCCGAGGGTTTCGCAGGCTCGGTCGCCAGACCCTTCGTGACGCACCCTCCGCAAGCTCCGGGCACTCCTCAGGGAGCAGCGGGCCCGGCGATGAGTCACGCCCAACCCTTCGTGACGCGCCCTCCGCAAGCTCCGGGCGCTCCTCAGGGAGCAGCGGGCGCCCCGATGCCGTCGGCTACGGCGACCGCGGCCTCCGTCTCGAACTCGCTCATCGCGAACTGGTCCATCCGCGAACACCGCCGGAGCACCTCACCACCCAACGACTGACCCCGGTCGAAGAAGCGCTCGCACGCATACTCACCGACCACGCGTGATTGCACACAACACGAGGGGCCCGGCATCGGAATGCCGGGCCCCTCGTGGGTGTCAGTGCGCCTGATGCGGGATCAGGCCTGCGGTGCCTCCGCGAAGTTGCGGGTGACCGCCGGGTCGACCGGGATGCCCGGGCCCGTCGTCGTGGAGACGGTGACCTTCTTGATGTAGCGGCCCTTGGCGGCCGACGGCTTGGCGCGCATGATCTCGTCGTAGGCAGCGCCGTAGTTCTCGGCCAGCTTGGCCGGGTCGAACGAAGCCTTGCCGATGACGAAGTGCAGGTTCGCAGCCTTGTCGACGCGGAAGTTGATCTTGCCGCCCTTGATGTCGTTGACAGCCTTGGTGACATCGGTGGTCACGGTGCCCGTCTTCGGGTTCGGCATCAGGCCGCGGGGTCCGAGGACACGCGCGATACGGCCGACCTTGGCCATCTGATCCGGGGTGGCGATCGCGGCGTCGAAGTCCAGCCAACCGCCCTGGATGCGCTCGATCAGATCCTCGGCGCCGACCTCGTCGGCACCGGCGGCGGTGGCCTCAGCGGCCTTGTCGCCGGCGGCGAACACGATCACGCGGGCAGTCTTACCGGTGCCGTGCGGCAGATTGACGGTGCCTCGAACCATCTGGTCTGCCTTACGGGGGTCGACGCCCAGCCGCATCGCGACCTCGACGGTCGCGTCGGTGTTCTTCGACGACGTGTCCTTCGCCAGCTCCACAGCCTCCAGCGGGCTGTACAGCTTGGTCTTGTCGACCTTCTCGGCCGCGGCCGCGTAGGCCTTGCTCTTCTTGCTCATTGCTCTGTTCCTTCTCCGCCGTCAGTCGGCGGGGTGTGTGGTGCGGGCCGAGCCGGCCCTCCCACGGTGATGATGAGGTCTTTCAGCCTTCGACGGTGATGCCCATGGACCGAGCAGTACCGGCGATGATCTTCGCGGCCTGGTCGATGTCATTGGCGTTCAGGTCTTCGGCCTTGGTCTTGGCAATCTCACGGACCTGGTCCATGCTCACCTTGCCGACCTTGTTGGTGTGGGGCTCGCCGGAGCCCTTCTGCAGGCCGGCGGCCTTCAGCAGGAGCTTCGCGGCCGGCGGTGTCTTCAACTTGAAGTCGAAGGAGCGATCTTCGTACACGAAGATCTCGACCGGGATGACGTTGCCGCGCTGCGACTCGGTCGCCGCGTTGTACGCCTTGCAGAACTCCATGATGTTCACGCCGTGCTGACCAAGCGCCGGACCCACGGGCGGGGCCGGGTTGGCCTGGCCTGCCGAGATCTGGAGCTTGATGATCCCGGCGAGCTTCTTCTTCTTGGGAGGCATCTTCTGTTCCTTGCTTGTTTCCTTGCGAATTCACGCCCGCTGGAGACGTGAAAGTTCTGGGTTGGTGGTCCGGCCCTAGATCTTCTCGACCTGGTTGAACCCGAGCTCGACCGGTGTCTCGCGACCGAAGATCGACACGAGGACCTTGACCTTGCGCTGCTCGGCGTTGACCTCGCTGATCGACGCGGGCAGCGTGGCGAACGGGCCGTCCATGACGGTGACCGACTCGCCGACCTCGAAGTCGACCTCGATGACGTTCGACGCGGCGGCAGCTGCGGCCTCGACGCCCTCGGCAGCGGCACCGCGCGACGCGGCGGGCTTCTTGGCCTCGGTCCGCGGCATCAGGAACTGCAGCACCTCGTTGAGCGAGAGCGGCGACGGCTTGCTGGTCATCCCGACGAAACCGGTGACACCCGGCGTGTTGCGCACGGCGCCCCACGACTCGTCGTTGAGCTCCATGCGGACGAGGATGTAGCCCGGCAGCACCTTGCGATTGACCTTCTTGGGCTGGCCGTTCTTGATCTCGGTGACCTCTTCGGTCGGCACCTCGACCTGGAAGATGTAGTCGCCGACGTCGAGGTTCTGCACGCGGGTCTCGAGGTTGGCCTTGACCTTGTTCTCGTAACCGGCGTAGCTGTGGATCACGTACCAGTCGCCGGGCGCGCGCCGGAGCTGCTTGCGCAGTTCCTCGACCGGATCGACCTCGGCCTCTTCCACCGGGACCTCGTCGGCGGCGGCCTCGTCGACCGGGACCTCGTCGGCGGCGGCCTCGTCGACCGGGACCTCGTCGGCATCCTCGGAGACGGTGTCCTCGGCGGGGGCCTCGTCACCCTCGATGACCGCGTCGTCGGCGACCGCGTCACCCTCGGTGTCCACCGCGTCGGTCACGGCCGCGTCGACAGCGTCGACGTCGGCAGCAGCCACGTCGACGGAATCGGTCGAGGCGAGTTCGTTCTCCGGGGTGCTCACTGCAGCCCACGCTCCTTATGGTTCATCTGGCGGTCGTGTTCCTCGTCGCCGGCCGAGCCCACCGCGTGGGTCAGCCGAACAACCAGAGCACGCCCTTGGCGAAGGCGAGGTCGAGGCCGGCAATGAACGCGGTCATCACGATGACGAACACGAGCACGACGATCGTGTAGGTGATCATCTCGCGCCGCGTAGGCCAGATGACCTTCTTCAGCTCGGCGACGACCTGCGTCAGGAAGACCCAGATCCGTACGAACGGATTCCGGCTCTCCTCGGCAGACGCCTTCTTCTTGGTCTTGCGTTCCTTGACGGCGACGGACCCCGTGTCGGAGTCAGTGTCACCGTCGGTTGCACCCGCCGCCGAGCGACGTCCGCGAGCCGAGCGCTTACCGGACGGACGCAGCTCCTTCGCGGTTGCGGTCGACGTGTCGTCGTCCGTACCCGCGTCGGTGGCCTCGTCGCGACCGTCGAGCTCAGCCGCGGCCGAATCGGCCGCAGAACCCTCTGCGGCGTCTTTGGCGCGGGCGGCCCGGTCTCGCTTGCTCAACTTCGCGGTCCTCTCGTCAGCGTGTGCCCTTCACCAGGGCAGGGGCGACAGGACTTGAACCTGCAACCTGCGGTTTTGGAGACCGCTGCTCTGCCAATTG
The DNA here is from genome assembly GCF_023078355.1 of Gordonia hongkongensis. Taxonomy (NCBI): domain Bacteria; kingdom Bacillati; phylum Actinomycetota; class Actinomycetes; order Mycobacteriales; family Gordoniaceae; genus Gordonia; species Gordonia hongkongensis. Next base: position 1,174,321 of record NZ_CP095552.1, on the reverse strand, counting down.
AGCTACGCCCCTTTGCGACGCCCGCCACCGGAGTGGTCGGCGTTGCCGTCCTTCTCGATCCGGCCTCACGGCCCGTCGACGTTTCGTCGCCGACAAAACCAACGCGCCACCCTATGGGTAGCGCGCAAGTCTGAATCAATCAGACACTTCAGTGTAGATCACCGGGGCGGTGGACCCAAAACGGGCTCGCCTCCGCTCCCCCGACGACCGTACACGCCACCCGTCCGTGAGCCGCCCGAACGGCTCGCGACCGGTCGATCAGTTGAACTGGATGACGGCCTGCGCGCGTCCGAAGATGCGGCGATCGCCCTGCTTGGCGGTGATCGCGATGGTCCCGCGGCGGGTCGCAGGATCGAGCGACTTCACCTTGCCGGTGAAGTCGACGGCCGCGCTGTCGTCGGCCGGGACGTACACCGGGCTGGTGAAGCGCACGTTGTACTCGCAGAAGGCCGCCGGGTCGCCGATGAACTCGGAGACGAAGCTCGCGCCGAGCCCCATCGTCTGCATACCGTGCGCGACGACGTCGTCCATGCCGGCCGCGTTCACGACGTGGTCGGAGAAGTGGATCGGGTTGGGGTCGCCGGCCACGCCCGCATAGTTCGCGAGATTGCCGCGCGTCAGCAGGTACCGCTTGGGCGTGAGCTCCTGACCCACCGTGAGCGTGTCGAAATCGACGGCACCGAAGGCGCCAGGCGACTGCGTCGGGTCGGGGAGGTCGTAGCGACCCGCCTTCGGCTCGACGGTGTGCCCGGATTCGCCGATGGCGTCGACCTTGATCATCACGTGGTCGAGGGAGGCCTCGAGTTCCGGGTCGACGTCCATGCCGGGACGCGCGGCCAGGGAGGTCCACGTGGTCATGACCGGCTCGTCGTGCTGGTTCCAGATGACGTTCTTGGTGACCATCAGGTCGATCATCTCGGGACTGCTCACGTGCCGGAACGACTCGAGCGAGACGTCGCAGATCAGGCGGTCCCCGACCTTCATCGGCTGGTGGTAGACCAGCCGCTGGTCGGTCTGCATGATCTGCCACATGTCGTAGCCGGTGACGACGTCTTCGAAGAGCTTGCGCTGGGCGATGATCCCGAGCACCGACACATAGGTCGGCGCGGCGATCAGGCGGTCGTGACCGAAGGCCCGGGCGCCCTCCTCGCTCCAGTGGGTCGGGTGCGCATCCTGCACCGCCATCGCGTGCTTACGGATCTCCTCGCGGCCGATCTCGTAATAATCGTCGACCGTGTAATGGAAGCCGACAAGGCTCTGGGTGTGGGCGGCGATCTCGTCGGGGGTCGGCTTCGCGCCACCGTTCGACGCCTCGTCCGGACGATCCTGGATCTCGGCTCCGCTTACCTGTGACATTGAGCTCTACTCCTTCGGCCGACACAGCAAGACGGGCTGCCTCATCGAGAGGCAGCCCGCTGCTGGTGGTACTTCGAAACGGCCGACGACGGCGTCAGCGCGATTCCTTGTGCCCCTGGTGCTTGCCGCAGTTCGGGCAGAACTTCTTGATCTCGAGGCGATCGGGATCGTTGCGGCGGTTCTTCTTCGTGATGTAGTTACGGTGCTTGCACACCTCGCAGGCCAAGGTGATCTTGGGGCGAACATCTGTTGAGGAGGCCACTTGATTGCCTTCTTTCGGGTGGTACGTGGTCGGGTTCGGAAGTTCCCTCAGGGCTTGCGACCCTTGCGCTCGGTTCCGGTCGGACCCGATGTGTAGCGGTGGAGGGACTCGATCCCTCGACCTCACGATTATGAGTCGTGCGCTCTAACCAGCTGAGCTACACCGCCCCGCGGACTTCTCGTCCAGCGAGCCCCCTGACGGAATCGAACCGTCGACCTTTTCCTTACCATGGAAACGCTCTGCCGACTGAGCTAAGGGGGCGTGCCCCGGGCGGTTGCGCCCGAGAGCCTTAACGAGGTTACACACTCGCGTCTGCGCTAGACAAATCGCTGGTCGGAGACCGTCTGTAGAGCAGTTTCGCGAGATTGGACCACGCCGTGGCAGGTATAGGATTCGAACCTATGTAGCTTGCGCGACGGATTTACAATCCGCTCCCTTTGGCCGCTCGGGCAACCTGCCGTGCCGCTCTTCCGGCCACCGTGACGGCCGTACGAACAACGCCGTGAAGAATACAACGAACACCGCATCAACGCGCAAACCGGCTGGTCAGCGAGCCGTGGCGCGGTCATGGCACAGGCGTCCCACTGCGATACCCCGCACCCTCCGGGGCGGCTCGTGAGCGGCGTCGACCACCTCGGTCGTTCCGCGCGCCGTCATCGGCGACGCCTCGTGCGTCGAACGTGCCTACTGCTACTGTGTCTGCGTTCTGACACGGGGTGCTCCGCGACGCGGGGCTGAGATGAGACCCGAGAACCTGTCCAGGTAATGCTGACGAAGGGATGTCATGTCTGTGCATGCGCACATGCCGGTCTCCGGCCGTTTCTCCGACCATCTCTGGGAGGAGACGAAGGGGTTGCGGACGGCGATCGATGATCTCGAGTTCCTGCGGCGGCTCGGCGACGGGACGCTGCCACTCGAGGTGTTCCGCACCTACATGGAGCAGGACTCGCTGTACCTCGCCGGGTACGCGAAGGCGCTGGCGATCCTGGCGTCGAAGTCCCCCGACCCGCAGACCGCGGGGTTCTGGGCGAACTCCTCGGCCACCGCGGCCACCGTCGAGTCGGCGCTGCACGGCGACCTGCTCAACGGCGGCCAGTTGCCTCCGCGTGAGGGCGAGCCCGAGCCGTCGCCGGCGTGCCTGGGGTACGTGTCCTACCTGACGGCCGTCGCCGCGACCGAGTCGTATGCGGTCGGCGCGGCCGCGGCCCTGCCCTGCTTCTGGATCTACGCGGAAGTCGGCCGGGCCCTGGCCGCGAGTGCCGCCCAGGTGCTCGCCGCCGACCCGAACCACCCCTACGCGCAGTGGGTGACCACCTACGACGCCCCGGAATTCCAGGAATCCGCCTCGCGGGCAAGGGAACTCGTGGACGAGGCCGCGGCGCACGCCGGCGAGCGGGAGCGGGCCGCGATGGCCACGGCGTTCACCGTCGCCACCCGGTTCGAGCTTCTGTTCTGGGACACCGCGCTGAACCCGCAACCGTGGCCCGCCGCATGAGCGCCCGCGCGCGCCGCCTCCTCACCGTGCTCGCCGCCGCGGTCGTCGCGTCGTCGGCGATCACCGCGTGCGGTTCGGGCGCCGGTTCGGACGGCAGCATCCGATTCGCGCTCGACTGGTCCCCGAACACCAACCACACGGGCTTGTTCGTGGCGCAGCAGCGCGGCTGGTTCGAGGAGGCCGGACTCGACGTCGAGATCCTGCCGTACAACAACACCGCCGTGGACACCATCGTGGACGCGGGCAACGCCGAGTTCGGGATCAGCACCCACAACTCGTCGACCTTCTCGCGGGCATCGGGCGCGCAGACCATCTCCGTGTTCGCGCCGCTGCAGAAGTGGGCCACCGGCATCGGTGTCCGCGCCGATCGCCGCGACATCACGAGCCCGAAGGACCTCGACGGGAAGACATACGCCGGTTTCGGCGACCCGGGCGAGGAGAAGACCCTCGAGCAGGTGATCCGAAACGACGGCGGCACCGGCGAGTTCACCTCGGTGACCCTCGGAACCTCGGCATACGAGGCGGTCTACTCCGGTCAGGCCGACTTCACCGTCTCCTATCTCGCGTGGGAGGGCATCGAGGCCGAGCATCGCGGAACCCCGATGAGGTACTTCCACTACACCGACTTCGGATTCCCGGAGGCATACGCGATCGTCGTCGACGCCAACGAGGACTGGCTGGCGGACAACCCGGACCGCGCGGCGGCCTTCGTGACGGCGCTGCAGCGCGGTTACCAGGCGGCGGCCGACGACCCGGACGCGGCGGCCCGCGACCTCCTCGCCGCCAACCCCGGTGCGTTCAACGACGAGCAGTTGGTGTTCGAGAGCCAGCGCATGCTCGCCGGTCAGTACATGAAGGACGCCGACGGCCGGGTCGGGCGACAGACGCTCGAACAGTGGGCCGGGAACTCCGGGTTCCTGTACCGCAGTGGTCTGCTGACCGGCCCGGACGGGGCGCCGCTCACGACCGAGCCGGACTGGTCGACGTACTTCACCAATGACTACCTCGACACCCTCGGTAGCACCGGCCTGCGTCGCATCGCGCCCGCGCTCGTCGCGGTGGTCGTCCTGGTGGCGGTCTGGCAGGTCTACGTCGACGTCAGCGGGATCCGGCCGCAGGTGCTGCCGTCGCCGTCGCGCGTCGTCGCGCAGGGTTGGTCGCACCGCGCGGAGATCGGGGTGCACGCCGCGGCGACGCTGCAGGTGACCCTGATCGGGTTCACGGTCTCAATGGTCCTGGCCTGGCTGCTGGCCATCGTCGTCGACTTCTCGCCGGCGCTGCGACGGGCGTTCGTGCCGTTGTTCGTCGCCTCCCAGACCCTGCCGATCATCGCGATCGCACCGCTGATGATCATCTGGTTCGGCTTCGGCCTACTCCCGAAGGTGCTGGTCATCGCCCTGGTCACGTTCTTTCCGGTGGCGATCGGCCTGATCGAGGGATTCGCCGCCACCGACCGCGAGGCCGGCGCGCTGATGCGCAGCATGGGGGCCACCCGCCGCCAGGTCTTCCGGTACGTGCGGCTCCCGTCCGCGCTACCGAGGTTCTTCACCGCGCTGCGGATCGGCATCACCTATGCGGTGGTGGGCGCCGTGTTCGCCGAGTACGTCGGCGCCACCCAGGGGCTCGGCATCTACATGAGCCTGCAGAAGAACTCGTTCCGCACCGACCTGGTGCTCGCGGCAGTGCTGGTGACCGCGCTCCTGAGCGTCACGCTGTACCTGCTCACCTTCGCCGTCGAGCGGGTCGTCGCGCCCTGGGCCCGCGCCGAGGACCGGAACCACCATGACTGACCACCGGCTCGTCCCAGACCACCGGCTCGTGGTCGACCGGCTCACCAAGTCCTATCCGCGACCCGGCCGCGGACAACCGCCCCTGGAGGTCCTCGACGGGGTGTCGTTCACCGCCGAGCCCGGCGAGTTCGTCTCCGTCATCGGGCCCAGCGGATGCGGCAAGAGCACCGTCTTCGGCCTGCTGGCCGGACTCGACGTCCCCGATTCCGGCAGCGCGTCCGTCGGCTCCGAACCCGCCGTCGCCGGACACTGCGCGTACATGCCGCAGAAGGACCTGCTGTTCCCGTGGCGCACCGTGCTGGACAACACCATCCTCGGGCTCCAGGTGCAGGGCGTGCCGACGAACGAGGCCCGACGCCGGGCCGCGGACCTCTTCCCCGCCTTCGGACTCGCCGGATTCGAAGACGCCCGCCCGTTCCAGCTGTCCGGCGGGATGCGACAGCGCGCCGCACTCCTGCGCACCGTCGTCTCGAATCGCGACCTGGTGCTGCTCGATGAGCCGTTCGGCGCCCTCGACTCACTCACCCGGACCGAGATGCAGACGTGGTTGCAGTCGGTGTGGCAGCGCTATCGGTGGACGGTGCTGATGATCACCCACGACGTCCGCGAGGCCGTCCACCTCTCGGACCGCGTGATCGTGCTGTCCGCCCGCCCGGCCACCGTGGTCCACGAGGTGCGTGTCGACCTCCCGCGCCCGCGCGATCCGGCGGGGCTCACCGCTCCCGAGTTCGTCGCCCTCGAGCGAGAACTGCTCGAGGTGCTCCACGACGAGTCACGTCGTGCCCTCGCCGAGCAGGCACAGCGTCGGACGTCCCGGTAGACCCCCGCGGCCGCCCACTTGCGCTGATCGCCATGACATACCCTGTCGGACATGGCTGATTCATCGTTCGACGTGGTGAGCAAGGTCGACCGGCAAGAGGTCGACAACGCCCTGAACCAGGCTGCCAAGGAGTTGTCGCAGCGGTACGACTTCCGCGGCACCAACACCGGCATCGAGTGGTCCGGCGAGGAGAACATCGTGATCACCTCGGACGCCGAGGAGCGCGCGCAGGCGGGCCTCGAGGTGTTCAAGGAGAAGTTGATCCGACGCGACATCTCGCTGAAGGCCTTCGACGCCGGCGAGGTCGTCGGCTCGGGCAAGACCTTCAAGATCACCGGCTCGCTGGTGCAGGGCATCGACTCCGAGCACGCCAAGAAGATCTCCAAGAAGATCCGCGACGAGGGGCCGAAGGGCGTCAAGGCGCAGATCCAGGGTGACGAACTGCGCGTGTCGAGCAAGAAGCGCGACGACCTGCAGGCCGTCATCTCGCTGCTCAAGGGCGAGGACTTCGGCATCGCCCTGCAGTTCGTCAACTACCGCTGACCCGCCCGGTCGGTGGGTCGGCGGCACCGAACCCCGACCGTCGGAAACCCAGACGGGCGCTGCGTCGTTTGACCGGATGAGGCGCCTGCACTCCGCGGCCGGCACCGGGTTCGCCCGGGCCGCCCGCGGAGCCCGAGACCCGCGGCGCCGGACAGACGAGGACCCGATGCATTTCAACGGATTGAAGACGGCGGCTCTGCTGGGTCTGATGTCGGCGATCATCGTCGGCATCGGCGCACTGTTCCAGAGCCCGCTGATCCTGTGGGGATCGGTGATCGTCGCCGTCGGCATGAACGCCTACGTCTACTTCAACAGCGCCAAGATGTCGCTGAAGGCGATGCACGCGCAACCGGTCACCGAACTGCAGGCACCGGTCATGTACCGGATCGTGCGTGAGCTGGCGACCACGGCACACCAGCCGATGCCCGCCCTCTACATCTCCCCCACCGAGTCGCCCAACGCGTTTGCGACCGGCCGCAACCCGAAGAACGCCGCGGTGTGTTGCACCACCGGCATCCTGCACCTGCTCGACGAGCGCGAGCTGCGCGCCGTGCTGGGCCACGAGCTGTCCCACGTGTACAACCGCGACATCCTCATCAGCTCGATCGCCGGCGCGATGGCGGCGGTGATCAGCGGCCTGGCCAACTTCGCGATGTTCATGGGCGCGTTCGGCGGGCGGGACAACGCGCCGAACCCGCTGGCGATGCTGCTCATCGCGCTGCTGGGACCGATCGCGGCCACCCTGGTGAAGCTGGCCGTCTCCCGCTCACGCGAGTTCCAGGCCGACCAGTCCGGGGCCGAACTCACCGGGGATCCGCTCGCACTCGCATCAGCGCTGGCGAAGATCTCCGGCGGGGTACAGGCCGCGCCGCTGCCGCCGCAGCCCGACATCGCGGCCCAGTCGCACATGATGATCGAGAGCCCGTTCCGCGCGACCGACCGGATGGCCAAGATGTTCGCCACCCACCCGCCGACCGCGGAACGCATCCGCCGCCTGCAGGAGATGGCCCGCGACGGTCGCTGAGCCGGCTGGGCAGAGATCCTGCCGGTCGACCCCTCAGCCCACGCGTTCGATCGTGTAGTCCACGAGCGACGCCAGGGCACGGTGGGCCGGCGACTCGGGAAGTTCAGCCAGCATCGCGTGCGCCTCGTCGGCGAACTCCTGCAACTTCGCCCGGGCGGCGGTCATACCCGCCGACGAGCCGAGCAGTTCGATCGCCTCGGCAACCTCGGCGTCGTCGGTGAGCGGCCGGGCGGCGCCGTCGGCGGCCACCAGGAGTTCGCGCAACCGGGCCGACGTCGCGTCGTCGCCCGTGAGCGCGTAGAGGACCGGCAGCGTGTGGACGCCTTCGCGGAGGTCGGTGCCCGGGGTCTTGCCCGACTCCACCGACACCGAGCTGATGTCGATGATGTCGTCGGACACCTGGAAGGCGACTCCCACGATGTCGCCGATGCGGGAGAGCCGCTCGATGTCGTCGGGCTCGGCCCCGGAGGCCATCGCGCCGAAGCGGGCGGCGGCGGCGATCAGCGAGCCGGTCTTCTCCCAGACGACCTGCAGGTAGTGCTCGATGGGGTCGGCGCCGGGTTTGACCCCGACCGTCTCCCGCATCTGGCCGGTGACGAGTTCGGCGAACGTCTCGGCGATGATGCGCACCGCCTCGGGGCCCAGCGTCGAGACGAGTCGCGAGGCGCGCGCGAACAGGAAGTCTCCGGACAGGATGGCCACGCTGTTCGTCCAGCGCGCGTTGGCACTCGCCGCACCGCGGCGCATCGCGGCCTCGTCCATCACGTCGTCGTGATAGAGCGTGGCGAGGTGGATCATCTCCACCACCGTCGCCGAGGTGATGACATCGTCGGAATCCGGGCGCGGACCGAACCGGGCCGCCAGGATCGCGAACATGGGCCGGAACCGCTTGCCCCCGGCCTTCGCGAGGTGGGTCGCCGCCTCGGTCATGACCTCGTCACCCGACGAGAGTTCGGCGAGCAACAGATCCTCGACCCGCTGCAGCGACGAGCGCACCGTATCGGCGAACTCATCCGACACCAGGTCAACCCCGGCGAATGTGGACTTCACGGAAACGCGGCCCCATCTCGTCTGATCCGGCAACTACTCGACGGCGGACACGCGACTGCCGCGTAGACCCCACCTGCTGCGAGCCTAGCCCGTCGGGGGTCCGGACATACTGGTCGGGTGAGCACGGACACGACGCCTACTTTCCCCGATTCCGCCGATGTCCTCGTCGTCGGCGCCGGACCGGGTGGATCGGCGGCGGCCGCCCATGCCGTCGCCGCCGGCCGGGATGTGGTCCTCGCCGACGCCGCGGTGTTCCCGCGCGACAAGACGTGTGGCGACGGCCTCACGCCGCGGGCCGTCGCCGAACTCGACGCGCTGGGGCTCGGCGCACTCCTCGACGACCGTCCGCGCATCGACGGACTCCTGCTCAACGGCTGGGGCGCACGCCAGCAGGTCCGGTGGCCCTCGGGCCGGTTCCCCGCCTACGGCAGCGCGGTGGCGCGCACCGAGTTCGACGACGCCATCCGTACGCATGCGGTGTCGGTGGGAGCGCGAATGATCGAGGGCGCCAAGGCCATCGGCGTCGAGATGGACGGCGACCGGGTGGGCGCGGTGACCTTCGCGACGCCGGCGGGCACACACACGATGCGGGTCACCGACCTCGTCGTCGCCGACGGCGTCCGTTCGGGAATCGGCAAATCGCTGGGGCGACAATGGCATCGGAACACCGCCTACGGAGTCGCCGCCCGGGCGTACGCACCGTCGGCGCGCGCCGACTCGCACTGGATGGGGTCGCACCTCGAACTCCGGGGACCCGACGACGCACTGCTGCCCGGGTACGGCTGGGTCTTCCCCCTCGGGTCGGCCGGGGGCGGACAGGTCAACGTCGGCGTCGGGGCGCTCGCGACGTCGAAACGTCCGGCGCACATGGCACTTCGACCGATCCTCGAGCACTACGCCGCGATGGTGCGCGACGAGTGGGCTCTCGACGGCCCACCCGTCCGGATCACGTCCGCCCTGCTGCCCATGGGTGGTGCGGTGTCCGGTGTCGCGGGTCGCAACTGGATGCTGATCGGCGACGCCGCCGCGTGCGTCAATCCACTCAACGGCGAGGGCATCGACTACGCCCTGGAGACCGCCCGGCTCGCCGTCGAACTCCTCGGCACGGACGACTACACCGACCGGTGGCGCGATGTGCTGGTGGAGCACTACGGGCTCGCGTTCTCCGCCGCCCGACGTCTCGCCGGCCTGCTCACCATGCCCAAGACCGTCCCCACCCTGGGCCGGCCCGGCATCCGGTCGCCGCAACTGATGTCCATGGTGGTGCGGGTCATGGGCAACCTGATCACCGCCGAGGATGCCGACCTCGTGGCCCGGGCCTGGCGCACCGCCGGGCGGGTTTCCCGGCAGGTCGACCCGCGGCCGCCGTTCTCCTGAGAGGGGCCGCCGGGGCCATCCCGGTGGCGCGTTGAGACGATCGGGCTGTAGTGTTCCAACACGTGTGGCCGCGGCCACAGCTGTGACAGAATCAGGCCACCCGTCGACCCAGGAGATGGAAGATGTCCGCCGCATCCACTCTCGCCACCCGAGCCAAGCACGCCGTCCAGAACCGCCTGGCACAGCGCTACCACCTGCGCGGCGAGATCGACCGCATGGATGCCGTCGGTGACCCGACCGCGATCGCCCGCGCCCTGGGCACGCAGGAATTCCCGTGGGGCATCACACAGGCGTTGAGCTTCGCCCTGTTCCGCACCTACGCGGTGCCGTCCATCGGCGACCTTCTCTACAAGACCAGCCAGTTCACCGAGTCGACGCAGAAGCGCTACGACGACACGGTCCTGCTGCTCGACGCCCCGATCGAGCACGGGGTCGACAGCCCGGCCGGACGGGCCGGTATCCGGCGCATCAACCAGATGCACGGGATGTACGACATCCCCAACAGCGACTTCCTCTATGTGCTGGCCACTTTCGTCGTCTGCCCGGTCGAGTGGGTCAACTCCTATGAGTGGCGCTCGCTGACCAACCACGAGGTCCTCGGTCTCACCAACTACTACCGCCGGCTCGGCCAGCTGATGGGCATCAAGGACATCCCCGAGACCTACGACGACTTCAAGACGTTCTACGACGAGTACGAGACCGCCCACTTCGCCTTCAGTCCCGACTCGCTCGCCGTCGCCGACGCCACCCTCGACCTCCTCGGCACGTTCATGCCCTACAAGCTGCTGCCGCGGGCGGTGGTGCGTCGGATGTCGTTCGCGCTCATGGACGATCGGCTCCTCGGCGCGTTCGGATATCCGAAACCGACCGCGGTCGAACGGGTCCTGGTGCGCGGCGGGCTCAAGGCTCGCGGGCTCGCGATCCGCCTCTTCGCGTCACCCCGCACCGAACCGCTCTTCGGTCGCCAGACGAAGCAGGTTCGCAGCTATCCCGGCGGTTTCCGAATCGACGACCTCGGCACCTTCGCGCCCGGGTGCCCGGTGTCGCACGACGAGACCCCGCGGGCCGCGACCTCCTAGTGGTGTGTCTAGGAAATAGGTGGCCGGTATCCGGTGGAGCGATCGGTGGTCTGGCAAGGCGGAGGAGGGAGGGATAGCGGAGCTATCTCGACCGACGACAACGCAGCCAGGCGCCGATCGAGCGCCGGAGACCAGTCACTTATTTCCGAGACACACCACTAGGCCCGCGCCGAGTGGATCGCGGCGATCCCACCGGTCATGTTCTCCCACCGCACCCCGGTGAACCCGGCGTCGCGGATGAGGTCGCCCAGCGCGAACTGGTCCGGCCACGCCCGGATCGACTCGGCGAGATAGACATACGCGGCCGGGCTGCTCGACACCTTGGTCGCGACCGCGGGCAGCGCCTTCATCAGGTACTCCATGTACACCGTGCGGAACGGCTTCAGCGTCGGCGTGGAGAACTCGCAGATCACCAGACGTCCGCCGGGCTTGAGTACCCGACGGAGCTCGGCGAGCGCCGTCGGGACGTCGTTGACGTTGCGCAGACCGAAGGAGATGGTGGCGGCGTCGAACGAATCGTCGGCGAACGGGAGCGACAGGGCGTCGGCGGCGACCTTCGGCACGTCCCGATGCGCACCGGCCTTGAGCATGCCGAGCGAGAAGTCCGCGGCGATGCAGTGCGCCCCCGAGGAGGCGAGTTCGACGGTCGACACCGCGGTGCCCGCCGCGAGGTCGAGGACGACGTCGCCCGGACGCAGGTCGAGTGCCCTACGAGTCTTCTTGCGCCAGCCGCGATCCCGGCCGAACGACAGGACCGTGTTGGTGAGGTCGTAGCGGCGTGCGACGCCGTCGAACATGGCCGCGACCTCGGCCGGGTCCTTCTCCAGACTTGCCCGGCCGACACTCCGGCCCAGACCCGCTCGTTCCGGTGGTGTCGCGCCCGTCGATGACATGCCGATCACGCTACCGGTCGTTCGGGCCAGGACCGCCGTGAGGTGCGTCGTCTCGCCGGGCGGTCGGCCGCGACCTCAGGCGGGCCGCCCCACCTCGGTGACGACTCCGCGGCCCGTCACGCGCGCGTAGTGGCCGACGAGCTCCGCGCACACCGACGGCCAGGTGCGCGCACGCACGGCCTGTACCGCGGCTCGGCCGAACGCCGCCCGGACCGACTCGTCGTGCAGGGATTCGACGATCGCGGGCAGCTCCTCGGCGAAGCGTCCGACCGCCAGCAGATATCCGGTCCGGAACGCCGACACCAGGTCGCGGGGGCCGCCCGCGTCGGGGCCGATCACGGGCAGACCGCTGGCCATCGCCTCCTGGATGGCCTGACAGAACGTCTCGTGTTCGCCGGCGTGCACGAAGACGTCGAAGCTCGCGTACGCGCGGGCCAGCGCCTCCCCGCGCAGTTCGCCGGTGAACACCGCATCCGGCATCGCGCGCTGGAGCCGGTCCCGCTCGGGGCCGTCCCCGACGATCACCAACTGCACACGCGGGTTCCCCGACAGTCCGGCCAGGCGCTCGACGTGCTTCTCCGGCGCGAGCCGACCCACGAACCCGACCACCAGTGCGTCGCGGGCGGCACCCAGCCAGTCCGCGCGCAGCGACGGGTCGCGCTTGTCCGGCGAGAAGAGTCCGACGTCGACGCCGCGACCCCAGCGCGCGAGTCGCGGTATGCCGTGGGCGGCGAGGACCTCCAGCGTCGCGGTCGACGGCGCGAGGGTGAGGTCGCACATCTCGTGCAGCCGGCGTGTGTAGCGCCAGGCCAGCTTCTCCACCGCGCCCAGCCGGTACGCTGCCGCAAACCCGGCGACGTCGGTCTGGAACACGGCGACCACGGGCACGCCGAGCGCCCGGGCAGCGACTGCGCCCGCGGCACCCACCACGAACGGTGACGCCAGGTGGACGACATCCGGTTCGAAGTCGCGCAGGGTGCGGTACAGCAGCGGCGACGGCACTCCCACCGGGAGCGAGGTCACCCGCGGCACCTGCACCGCGGGCAGCAGGTGCACCGGGGTCCGGCGGCCGACCATCCGCGGCCCGCCCGGCACGCCGCGCGGGGTGTCGGGTGCGATGACGACGGCGGTGTGGCCGGTGGACTCGAGATGGTCGACAACCCGGAGGACGGAATTGACCACCCCGTTCATCTGGGGCAGGAAGCTCTCGGCGACGATCGCGACGCGCATGATCGCGATCGTCCCCCGCAGAATTGACCGGACCACACGGCGCACGTGTCGGCCCACCCAATTCAGGATGAACGGTGCGTTGCCCCGGCCACCGGGCAGAGTGGAGGGGTGGCCGACACCCACCTCCTGCTGCTGAGTCGCTGGCTCACCCCGGTCCCGCAGTTCCTCGCCCCGTTGACCGGGCCGGGCTGCCGCATCGGCTACGTCCCCACCGCGTCGTCGATCTATACCGATCACGCGTGGCTCGACCTCGAGCGGGACACCCTTCGGCAGCAGGGTTTCGAGGTGACCGACCTCGATCCAGAACTGACCGGGTCAGCCGTCTTCACCCGGGAGCTCGCCGGGGTCGACGCGGTGTTCGTCGCCGGCGGCAACACCTTCCACCTGCTCGGGGCGCTGCGCCTGGCGGGTGCCGACCGCACCCTCGTCGACGCGGTCCGCGCCGGCCTCCCCTACATCGGGGTCAGCGCGGGCGCCGCGGTTGTCGGCCCCGACATCGCTCCCCTGGCGCTGCTCGACGATCCCGCCGAGGCCGCACCCCTGACCTCGACCGCGGGCCTCGGCCTCATCGACACCACGGTGATCCCGCACGCGGAGGGCACCGTCGGGGGTCGCGGACCGATCGAGGCGACGAGGCAACGGTTCGGCGCCGAGCACCGGCTGCACTTCCTGACCGACGCCGAGGCGATCGTCGTCGCCGGCGGAGACCTCAGGGTGATCCCGGGCTGACGGTCTCGTCCCGGTCGGCCGCGGCCGGGTCCCGTTCTGCCGCGTCGCTGCCGGCGTCGGAGTCCTCGGCGACAGCGTCGTCGGCGGTGCCGCGACGGGCCCAGCGGCGACTGGACTCCGCGACCCCGACCATCAGCAGGCCGATCACGAGCCACGCTCCGACCATCACCGAGAGGGCGGGGATGATCGACAGCACCGCGGTGCGGCCGGTCGGGCGAGCGAGATCCGGGTTGTAGACCGCGTAGTCGACGCTGATGCGCTGTCCCTCGCTCAGCTCGGTCGGATACAGCAGCCCGAAGCGGGGACTGTGGAACGAGCCGTCGGGTGTCTGGAAATTCACCGCGGCGTGCAGGCTGTCCACGGACACGACCTCGGCCATCACGGTCGCCTTGCTGGCCTCGATCGTCGCATCGTTCTTGAAACAACCGGCGATGAGCGTCATCGCCATGAAGGTGATCGTCACGCCGACGACGAGCAGGCCGAGCTGCACGCGTCGCTGGATCACCGGATTCATGCCGTTCAGACTAGCGGGCACCGATCCGCCGGCGTCCGGACCGACCGGTCGCGCACCGCCGGGACGCACCGACAGCCCTACCGCAGTCGCGCCGCGATCGCCGCGTGCACGGATCGCAGCCGTTCGCGGTCGGTGGCGACCTCGACGACCTCGATCCCGCCGGGAGCAGGCTCCTCCGCGAGCACCGCGCCGACCTCACCGACCCCGACCCGACGATGCGGGATGTGGAAACCCGCGCACATCGACGCGATGTCGGTCCGATGCGGGGTCCCGAAGACCCGCTCGTAGGCCCCGGCGTACAGCCCGGTGTTGTAGCGCGGGTCGCCCTGTTCGAGCAGACCGAAGATCCCGCCGCCGTCGTCGTTGGCGACCACGATCCGCAGCGATGTCGGGCGCGGCTCGCCCGGGCCGATGACCAGACCGGTCGCGTCGTGCACGAAGGTCAGGTCGCCCATCAGGGCGATGGTCCGCGCGCCGGCCTGATCCCGTTCACGTGCCATGGCGGCACCGATCGCCGTCGAATTGGTTCCGTCGATACCCGCGACCCCGCGGTTCGAGAGGACCCGCACCCCGTCGGTGATCCGGCCGGCCAGGGCGATGTCCCGGATGGGGTTGCTGGCGCCGACGACGAGTTGGTCGCCGGCGGCCATGGCGTCGCTGACCGCCCGTGCGACGTGGAGCCCGGTGGCCGGGCCCGGCTCGTCGAGTTCGGCGGTGACGGCGAAGGCCGCCCGCTCCTGTACCGCCGCGCACTCCTTGAGCCAGTCCTCGCGCGGCTCGCCGACGACCTCGATCCGGGTGCCGGTCGCGTAGACGTTGCCGGAGACGTCGGGCCAGCGCGGACCGGTGGTCAGCGCGTAGACGCGGACCTCGGGGTCGGCGAGCAGGCGGGACACCCCGCGGTGCAGCGTCGGCCGACCGCAGATGATCGCCTGCTGGGGCCGGACGGAGTTCAGGCCCAGCGGATGCAGCGGCGTCACCGGCCGCGGTGCCGTCGGTTCGGCGACCGTGGGGATCCCGGCAAGCCCCGGATGGACACCCGACCCGTGCCCCGACACGACCACGGTGTCCAGGGACAGGTCGATGGGCAGCGGGACGTCGAGCTTGCCGACCGGCGCCTGCGTCCAGGGCAGTCCGCCGGGCCGTCCGGAGAAGGAGCCGAGGTCGGTCGACGGGTCGGGGCCGGCGAGTTCGTCCGGGTCGGGGACCAGCGGTTCGCGCAGCGGGATGTCGAACTGCACCGGGCCGGCGTTGCCGGTACGCGCGCCCCGGGCGGCGGCGAGCACGCGACCGACCGCCGACCGCCACTGGCTGTTGGTGTCGAGATCCTGTTCGGCGAGGCCCAGACTGATCGCCGCACGCACCTGGGTCCCGAAGATGCCGAACTGTTCGACGGTCTGGTTGGCGCCGGAACCGAGCAGCTCGTACGGCCGGTTGGCGCTGACGACGACCAGGGGCACCCGCGCATAGTTGGCCTCGAAGACCGCCGGTCCCATGTTCGCCACGGCGGTGCCGCTGGTCATCACGATGGGGACGGGCTGTCCAGACGACACCGCGAGCCCCAGAGCCAGATAACCCGCCGAGCGCTCGTCGATCCGCACGTGCAGACGCAATCGCCCGGCGGCGTCGGCGGCGTGGAGGGCGAAGGCGAGCGGCGCGTTGCGCGACCCCGGACACAGCACGGCCTCGCGGACACCGCCGCGGATCATCTCGTCGACGATGACCCGGGCCTGCAGTGTGGACGGGTTGGGCCCGGGGGCGTTCTGGGCCGGTCGGTTCATCCCACAAGCCTAGTGCTCTCCCGAGTCCACACATCGCGGCGGGGAGCGGGGTTACCCTCGTCACGTGGGCTTTTACGACGATCGAGTCCTGCCGCACCTCATCGAGCGCACCTGCGGCATGGCGGCGTTGACCCCGCTGCGCGCGCGGGCCTGCGCGTCGTTGTCCGGCCGGATGATCGAGATCGGCTTCGGCTCGGGCCTCAACGTCGGCGTCTACCCGGCCGGGCTCACCGAGGTCGCGGCCGTCGAACCGTCGACCGTCGGATGGTCGATGGCCGCCGACCGCGTCGCCACCTCCCCGGTGCCCATCGAACGTGCCGGACTCGACGGCCAACGACTGCCGTTCGACGACGACTCGTTCGACGCCGCGCTCACCACCTTCACCCTGTGCACCATCCCCGACCACCAGGCGGCGCTCGCCGAACTCCGCCGCGTGCTGCGTCCGGACGGACAACTCGGATTCCTCGAACACGGTTCCGCCCCCGACGCCCGCGTCCGGCGGTGGCAGCGCCGACTCGAACCGATCCAGAAACGCGTCGCAGGCGGCTGCCATCTCACCCGCGACGTACGCGCCGAGCTCACTGCCGCCGGCTTCGCACTCGGGCCGGTCGATGCGTTCTATCAGCCCGGCGTACCGAAGCCGTTCGGCGCGCTGACCGTCGGGACCGCCCGGCCGGTCTGAGGTCCCGCTCACTCCGCTCCCGGCGGCGACATTCGCCCCGCTCGCTCCGCTCCCGGCGGCGGGCCTACTGTGGAGCCAGTGCGTCGCTGGACAGTGCTGGTACTCCTCACCGCGGTCGCGACGCTCGTTCTGGAGCTCCTCGAGGTCGACGCCGCCGCCCTGTTCGCGGGGCTCGTGGTCGCGGGTGCCCTCGCGATCGCCGGGCGCGCGCCCGGCCGGACGAACACCGACGCCGACGAATCCGACGACCCGATCGTCCCGCGATGGGCGTTCGTGGCGTCGCAGGGTGTCCTCGGCGTCTTCATCGGCACGATGGCCGAGCCCGAGACCGTCGGCGGACTCGGGTCGTCGTGGTTCCCGGTACTCGT
The DNA here is from genome assembly GCF_023078355.1 of Gordonia hongkongensis. Lineage (NCBI taxonomy): Bacteria > Bacillati > Actinomycetota > Actinomycetes > Mycobacteriales > Gordoniaceae > Gordonia > Gordonia hongkongensis. Next base: position 1,157,328 of record NZ_CP095552.1, on the reverse strand, counting down.
CATCGGCCTGGGGACACTGGTCATCTCGATCGCCTGCGGCGCCCTGCTCGGGCTGCACCGAGACGTCGACTCCCTGACCGGCTCGCTGGCACTCGTCGCGGGCGGCGCGTCCGGGCTGGTGGCGCTGACCCGCGAGTTCGGCGGCGACGAACGGATGGTCGCGGTCATCCAGTACCTGCGCGTCGCGCTGGTCACCGTCACCATCCCCGTGGTCGCCTCGCTCGTGTTCGGTGCCGAAAGCGGAGCCGTCGCACCGGGACCCGACGCCTGGTCGGCGGAAACTCTGCAGAATCAGGGCTGGGGACTGTTGCTGCTGGCGGTGTGCCTGGGCGTCGGGATCCCGCTCGGCCGGTTGCTGCGCATGCCCGCAGCCGGTCTGCTGGGTCCGCTGGCGCTGGCCACCGCGGCCGAGCTGACCGGGATCGCCGGTTCCGCCGAGGTGTCCCCCGCACTGCTGGCGGTCGCCTACGCGGTGATCGGCTGGCAGGCGGGCCTCGGATTCACCATGCCGCGGTTGCGTGCGATCGGCCGTGTCCTGCCGCTGGCGCTCGTGCTGATCCTTGTCATCGGCGCCGGCTGCGCCCTGCTGGGCGTCGTGCTGTCCGCGTGGACCGGCGAGTCGATGTTCGACTGCTATCTCGCGACCACTCCGGGCGGGATCTACGCCGTCCTCGCCGCCGCCACCGGGGCGGGCGGGAACGTCGCGTTCGTCGTGGCCGCCCAGATCCTGCGCGTCCTGCTCATGCTGTTCGTGGCGCCCTTCGCCGCGCGCCTCGCCGCTCGGCGGGCGTCGTGACCGTCTCGCCCGACTCAACGGTTACGTGTGACCCCGGTCCCACGTAAGGTCGGGAAGATGAGCGGGGAATCGAACACCGACACGACATCATCCACCTCCCACGGCCGCGAATTCGACGTCGTGGTCTACGGCGCCAGCGGCTTCGTCGGCGAACTCACGGCACGGTATCTGGCCGACCACGCGCCGATCGGTACGAAGATCGCGTTGGCGGGCCGCAATGAGTCGAAGCTGACCGACGCCCGCAAGCGGCTGCCGTTGCGCGCACACGACTGGCCGCTGATCATCGCCGACGCGGAATCACCCGCGGCGCTCGACGCGATGGTCGCGCGCACCCAGGTCGTCTGCACCACCGTCGGCCCCTACCTCAAGTACGGCGAGGCCCTCATCGTGGCGGCGGCCACCGCCGGCACCGATTACGTCGACCTCACCGGCGAGGTGCCGTTCGTGCGGTACGCGATCGACAAGGTCCATGACGTCGCCGCCGCCTCGGGGGCCCGCATCGTGCCCTCCTGCGGCTTCGACTCCGTGCCCTCCGACATCACCACCTACGCGCTGCATCGAAAGGTCTCCGACGACGCCGCCGGCGAGATGACCGACACGACCCTCGTCGTCGCGTCCTTCCGCGGCGGGATCTCCGGCGGAACGATCGACTCGATGCGGGTCATCGCCGAGGAGGCCCGCAACGCCCAGTCCCGACGGCTCATGCTCAACCCGCAGGCCCTCTCGGGCGGCCCCGGCGAGGTCCCGCGGGTCAGCCTGTCCGACGAACCGAGCGACCTGTCCATCATCAACGCCAAGAAGGTCGACCCGTCGCTGCGCGGCACCCTCGCGCCCTTCTTCATGGCCGCCCACAACACCCGGATCGTGCGGCGCTCGAATGCGTTGCTGGACAACGCTTACGGCAAGGACTTCCACTACGCGGAGACGATGAGCGTCGGCGGCGTCCCCGCGGTGTCGACCCTGATCGCCGGCGCCGTCGCGGTCGGCACCGGCGCGTTCATGGGAGCGATGAGTTTCGGCCCCACGCGACGTGTCCTCGACCGCGTGTTGCCGAAGCCCGGTGACGGACCCAGCGAAAAGGCGCGCGAGAACGGTTATTTCGTGGTCGACACGTTCACGCGGACGACCACCGGACGACGCTACAAGGCCCGGATGCGCGCCCAGGGCGATCCCGGTTACAAGGCCACCGCGGTGATGCTCGCCGAGAGCGCGCTGGCATTGGCCCTCGACCGCGACCACCTGCCCAAGCGGGCCGGAGTGCTGACGACCGCCGTGGCGATGGGCGACGCTCTCATCGACCGTCTCCGCAACGCCGGGTTCAGCATCGACGCCACCGAGCTCACCGACTGACCCTGACCCGACCCCGCCCGATCGCGTCGTTCGACCCTCCGGCAGCCACGCCGGCGCAGACCGGACCCACTCCGGCACAGTCGAACTCGCGGTCGGGCGGCGTCGTCTTCGGGCCCCGGAAAAATCTGGCACTCTCACCTCCAGAGTGCTAGACGAGTGCCGGATCCGGTGCTATCTTCGTTGGCAGTACAGCGATGAACTGCTCGTCTAACGGGTGGCGAGCAGCCTTGAGAATCAGGAGGTGAACTGCTGTGCTTCGTTTCGATCCCTTTTCCGACATGGATGCCTGGACCCGAGGCATGATGACCGGTTCAGCGGCCGGAACTGCCCGCACTCCCCGCTTCATGCCCCTGGACCTGTACAAGGTCGAGGACCACTACCTGCTCATCGCCGATCTGCCCGGCGCCGATCCCGGTTCCATCGACGTCAGCGTCGACAACGGGGTCCTCACCCTCTCCGCCCAGCGGAGCACGCCGTCCGACGAGGGCGTGCAGTGGCTGACGAGCGAACGATTCTCCGGAACCTACCGCCGCCAACTGACTCTCGGCGACGCCATCGACAGCGCGGCCATCTCGGCGCGCTACGACAACGGCGTTCTCACCGTGACCATCCCGGTCGCCGAGAAGGCCAAGCCGCGGCGGATCGAGGTGGAGTCGGCCAGCCGACCACAGGCGATCGAGACCAGTACGGTCACATGAATTGATCGTCTAAAGCCCCAACACATTTGAGGAAGCAGCCGCATGTCGAAGGGGGGTGCCATCGACGACGAATCATCCCGCTCCCTAGTCCGAACGAACCGCAGAACCGTTGGTCTGTCGGGTAAAGCGGTGCCGTCTCTCTCTGCTCCCTGAGGTGCGAGGAGCGATAGCGACAGCCTTTCGCTCCCTGAGGTGCGAGGAGCGATAGCGACAGCCTTTCGCTCCCTGAGGTGCGAGGAGCGATAGCGACGAGCCTCGAAGGGCCTGGCAAGAAATGTTCACCACGCCCTTCGAGGCTCGCTTCGCTCGCACCTCAGGGAGCAGGATCGGCCACGCTTCGCACCCCAGGGAGCAATACGCTGCGCCACAACGAAATCGGGCACCTAGCCTTCGCTACCGGTCAGACCCGAACAGTTCGACGAGCGGCGCCGGGCGGCCGAACAGGAAGCCCTGGGCGTAGTCGAACCCGAACTCCTCGAGCATCGGGAGCAACGCCTCGGATTCGATCCCCTCGGCGACCATCTTCACCCCGGTGGCGGCGGCCATCTCACCGATCGCGCGGACGACGGCGCGATCGGGCGAGCTGTCGGCCAGTTGCGCGATGAGCGTCCGATCGACCTTCAGGACGTCGACCGGGAGATCGCGGACGTAGCGCAGGGCCGAGAACCCGGCCCCCAGGTCGTCGATGCAGATCGTGCAGCCGAGTTCGTGGAGCGCGTCGATCGCCCGCGACGCGGAGGTGTCGACCCGGATCGCCTGGTCCTCCCGCACCTCGACCCAGACCCTCGACGGCTCGACACCATGACCGTCGATCAGGCCGTGGACGTACGAGACGAGCCCGTCGTCCCACAACTGCTGCCCGGACAGGTTGAGGGAGACGAACGTGCTCGGCCCGACGTTCCGGGTGATCGCCCCCGACAGGTCCCGGATGGCCTCGCCGATCGCATGCCGTCCGATGGGGGCGAGCAGCGAGATCCCCTCGGCCACAGACAGGAACGCGTCCGGAGCCAGCACACCGGACTCGGTGTGCCACCGGAGCAGCGACTCGTACCCGACGACCCGCCGGTCGGGTACCGCGACGATCGGCTGATAGAAGACCGAGAAGTCGCGCTCGACCGATCTGGTGAGCCAACCCGCGAGGTCGACCTCGGCCCGGATGTGGCGCAGCATCGTCGGCGATGCGAATGCGACGGCGGTGCGGCTGCTCAGCGCGATGCACAGGGCGGCATCGGCGTGGCGGACCAGATCGTCCTCGGACTCGGCGGCGAGGTGCACATCGCCGACGGCGACGCCCATGCACACGTCGAGGAACCAGTTGCGTTCCCCGTCGCTCACGGTGTGCGCACCGAGTTTGGTACGGGCCGCCTCGATCAGTGCGTTGCGTCCGCTCTCGTCGTCACCGGCGCCGGTCCACGGGAGGTGGATGAGCCAGTCGAAGTCCGACCGCCGCTGGAAACGCGCCCGCGGACTGATGGGCATCAGCACCTGTTCGATGAAGCGCTCGGCGGCCGCGGCCGACGTCTCGTAGCCATACGCGACGACGGCTCGGTGGTACGGGTCGACCGACACCGCGATCACCGAGGTGCCGAACGTCAACACGACGTCATTCGCTGGTCCGATCCCCCCAGGGCGACGCCGGGGGCGCCGCAGTTCTCCATCGCGGAGATACTACTCAGCCGGTCCGCTTCCGGGAAGGAGGACGAGGCGCCACCGCTGGCGGACCAGGGCCGGCCGTCATGACCGTTCTCACAAATGCCCGCCGCGACGGTTCGACGAAACCGTGTGCAATTTTCGTGGGCCCGGGTCGAGACATCGATTTCTTTTGACAGATGTTCACAAAATCTGAGACCGACGCGGCCGGCGATTCGCCACTATTCTCGGCAGCGCTGCTAACGATTCCGCGAGAAGCGGCAAAACTGCTGGTAAGGTGCTTTCATTGCCTATGTGTAGGACACGAAAGATTACGCGGTTTCCGCCAATGCAGTCGCAGTGGCATTAATGCGAATCTCGGCGAACAAGCGGCTGTCCCCACAGCCGCCGACGGAAAGCGGTCGTGGTAGATGTCGTTGATCAGGAGGGTGCTCCGGCGCTACGACGCCCGGTCGATGGCGACACTGATCAGCACCGGCGGTGTCATCCCGCTGCCGGTCATCAGCGTGCTCGCGCCCGAGACGCTGTACCCGGGCGGCATGCCCATCCTGCTCACCATCTGGTCGTTCATCGCGGTCGTCTTCGCGGTGACGGCCATCCGCGCCCGGCTGACCGACCTCGAGTTCGCGTTCCTGGGCGGGTTGGGGATCGTGGGCATCTGCGGCACCTCGATGATCCTGGCCTCGCCACGATCGTCGACGCTCGTCCTCGCCATCGTCGCGGTCATCCCGGCGATCGGCGCGATCTCGGCGACCACCCGACTCATCCTGTCCCATCTGGCGCTGGCGGTCGTCTGTGCGGCAACCGTCCTCGCGGTGACAACGCCCTCGCTGCCGGAGTACCTGATCAGCTTCGGCGCGATGCTCGGCCTGATCGTGGTGCCGGTCTTCCTGGTCGTCGCATTGCGCAAGTCGATGGAGGCCGTGCTCGATCAGCAGACCCGCCTGGTCGGGATCGACCCGCTGACCGGCCTGCTGAACCGGCGCGGCTTCCTGATCCGCGCATCGCAGCTCCTCTCGGCCGCACGGTCGTCCACCGGTTGGATCGGCATCCTGCTGCTCGACGTCGACCATTTCAAGAAGATCAACGACCAGTACGGCCACCTCGCCGGTGACGGCGTGCTGCTGGCGGCGTCGGCCGCGATCCGCGAGCACGCCCCCGTGGGTTCGGAGGTGTGCCGCTACGGCGGCGAGGAGTTCCTCATGTTCCACGTCGTCCACGACGCGGACGAACTGTGGCTCAGCGCCGAACGCCTACGGGCCGCCGTCGCCGCCGCAGCGCCGGTCACCATCAGCGTCGGCGGTGTCTGCGCGCCGCTGCGCGTCGCCGGCGACCCGCTGGTCTCCGGCCGTTTCGACACCGCCTATTCGACCGACGACGTGATCGGCAACCTCCTGGGCCAGGCCGACGCCTGCGTGTATCAGGCCAAGGAGAACGGCCGGGACACCACGGTCATCAAATCCATCGACGCAGTGACCTGGAACGACGGCGCGCCGAGCGCACATGCCGCCGACGCCGAGCGGACGGTGTCTCCGCCGTCGGCCAGCCTGTACGAGGTCTTCTACCGACGCCCGGCCGACTTCGTCGACATCGACAGCCGGACCAGCGGGCGCTGAGTCGTCGCGGCCTGGAGTGCGTCGGCCTCCCGGCGCATCCGACGCCAGGTCTCCGGGCTGGTGAGGGTGTCGAGCCGGGCGCGGTCCCACCACATGAGCCGGGTGCGGTACCGGTCGTCGGGGAACGGCGTCGCGGACACCGACTCGTCGAGGCGTCCACCACCGGATTGCCAACGGCGCAGAACGTGGTCGGCCGCGGTCGCCATCATGGCCTCGACCCCGGACATCTCCATGATGACCAGCCCCAACCGCGACAACTGACCGGCCACCGACCCCGCGATCGCCGATCGCTCGTCCACCCAGGCCGTCTTGACCTCGACGATGCCGTCGTGCAGGCGTTCTTCGATGGCGTTGACGAGCTGCACCTGACCGGGCTGACCCGCCCATTCGACCAGCGCGTGCGACTGCGCAGCCGCCTCCAACCGGGGTTGGACCCGTAGTCCGCCGACAACCTTGCCCTCGCTGTCGAGCACCGCGAAGAACATCGCGGTGCCCTCGCCGCCGGCGACCTCGTCGTACTCGAGTGCGGCCGCGCACCCGTGGCGGTGGTACGACGCGTCCGCGCCGGCGAGGTACTCACGCCACAGTTCGGGCTCCGACCGCGGGCTCGCCACGACCACCGAGTACTCCGCCCCGGTTTCGGGTGCGATCGATCGCAACATCCCGGTGCGAACCTGATCATTGGTGACTGACACCTTATTCATCGCAGTATTGCCTTCCAGGAATTAGTAAATTTAGAGACGAGATCTCCCCCGACCCCGCGTGTAATGCTGCCACAAGGCCACATTTATGCACTCCCACAAGCGCAGTTCTTTGTGCCCGACCGTCGCTTTGACGGTTGGCGTCGTGCAATCCCGTGCGACACCATGGGCTTATGCACACGCCGCCGGATGCCGCCGCCACCCTCTACTTCCCGGACGAACTACCCGCCGCGTTGACCGCCGAACCGTCCCTCACTGTGTCCGACATCACGGCCGGCGCCGCCCGCGCGCTCGATGAACTCCTCCCGCCCGCCGAGCCCGCTCTCCGGGACGAGACACCTCGTTACGCGCACTTTCCCTGGCGTAACGCCCTCGTCAAGATCCCCGGTCCGCGCACGTTCCGGCGCCTCCGGCTCGACCGCAACCGGCACAAACTGACCGCGTCGCAGCAAGACGCTGCGGGCGAGCTCCGGATCGGTGTCGTCGGTTTGAGTGTGGGACACGCGATATCACTCACGCTCGCACTCGAAGGCCTTGCCGGCGAATTACGCCTTGCCGATTTCGACGATCTCGAACTCACGAATATGAATCGAATTCCGGCGACCCTCATGGATATTCACGACAACAAGGCCGTGATCGCCGCTAGACGCATTTCCGAGATCGATCCCTATCTCACCACCGTCGTACATGTGGACGGCATAACAATCGAGAACATCGATGAATTCCTCGACGGCCTTGATCTCGTCGTCGAAGAATGTGATTCTTTCGATGTAAAGGTCCTCGTGCGCCAGAAATGTCGCGAGCGAGGAATTCTGGTCCTCATGGAGACGAGTGACGGCGGAACCCTCGATGTCGAGAGATTCGACATCGAACCGGATCGGCCTCTTTTCCACGGCCTGGCCGGCGACCTGCGGATCGAAGATCTCGTCGGACTCGACCGCGCGTCGCTCACCCCGCTCGCCGTCCGGGTACTCGAGCCGACGAAGGTGACCGCGCCGATGGCGGCGTCGGCCATCGAGCTCGGGCACACGGTCACCGCCTGGCCGCAGCTCGGCGGCGACGTCCTCCTGGGCGGCGCCACCGTGGCCGCGGCCGTCCGCCGCCTCGTCCAGGGCAAGTCCCTGTCGTCCGGTCGCGTCCGATTCGACCGGGACGCCTGGCTGGACGGCCTCGAGGACCCGATCGACACCCATGCCTCCATACCCGCAGCACAACCACCGGCCGACGCCGAACCGATCCGTCCGCAGGTGCAGCCCGCCATCGAGGCGATGACCGATCGCGAACTCGTCGTGTACGCCGCGAGCCGGGCGCCGTCCGCCGGGAACCAGCAGCCCTGGCAGATCATGGCCGACGACGACGCCGTCACGATCGTCCTGGACCGCACCCGCACCTCGACCCTCGACGTCGAGCACCGGGCATCTGCGGTGGCGGTCGGCGCCGCCCTGTACAACGCGCAGGTCGCGGCCGTCGCGCGCGGGGTGCTCGACGACATCGAGATCGTCGACGCGGCCGACACGCTGGCCGGCCGGGCACGCCTCAAGGGCATCGACACCGGGTCGCGCTCTGCGGACGCGGAGACCGAACTCGACGCGTTGCTCGCCCGCGGCACCCGACGCGGAGTCGGGGACGGATCACCGCTGTCGGCCTCCGATCTCGTCCGACTGCACGATGCCGCCACGAGTGATCGGACCCGGTTGGTGGCGCTCGACGACCGCGCGGACATCGACCGATTTGCCTCGATCATCGCCCGATCGGATCGCGCCCGGTTCCTGACGCCCGAACTGCACCGGGAGATGTTCGCCGAGCTCACCACCGATCCGGCCGCCGCCGAGGGCATCGACGTCGCCTCGCTCGACCTACCGCCGGCGATGGCGGGGATGCTCGACGTGTTGCGGCGTTCCGATGTGATGGCATTGCTCGACGAATGGGGTGGCGGTGCCGCACTCGGTGCCGATGCCGGCGCCCGGGCCGAGTCGTCGTCGGCGATCCTGGTCCTGGTGCAGCGGGGCACGACCCCCGCCGATTACCTCCGCGGTGGGATCGTCGCGCAGCAGCTGTGGGTGGCCGCCGAGCGTCTCGGCTTCGCGGTTCACCCCATGACACCGACGTTTCTCTACGCCGGGGACGACGCGACCGCGCGAACACTGTCGAGCAATCACGGCGACGAACTGGCCGCACTGCGCCGCGAGATGCTGAGACGTGGCCGCTCGACGCCGGCGAAGCGCCGACCATCGTGCTGCGACTGTCGCGCACGGATGCGCCGGTGGAGGTGAGCCGTCGTCTGCCCGTGCGCCCGCCGACGAGTGCTGGTCAGGCCTGACCGGGGTTGAGCTTGATGAACAGGGCGTCCATCTCCGCACAGAGGCGGTCGCCGTCGTGCAGGGTGCCCTTGATGAAGACCTTGCGCCCCTCGATCCGGTCCGCCCAGGCGTGGATTCGCAGCGGCGTGTTCAGCGGTGTGATCGACCGGTATTGCACGGTCAGGTAGGCGGTCCGGCTGACATGCTGGATCGCGACCGCCGACGCGAAGCCGCCCACGTCGTCGAAGGCGACCGCGACATGACCGCCGTGCGCGGCGTTGTTCCCGCCGAGGTGGAAATCGCGGAACGTCAGTTCGGCGACGACCCCGTTGTCGTTCACCTCGCTGACCACATACGGCGGCAGGGTGATGTTGCCGCGCGACGGGAGGTCGATGCGGGTCCCCGCCGGTGAGTGCCACTCGTCGATCCGGGAATCGGCGAGCCGGTCGTTGAGCGCCTTCAGTGACTCGATGAGTTCGTCGACGAGCTCGTCGTCGGGACAGGCGTAGCGGGCGTTGTCCATCAGCAGGCGGACCTGCTCACTGAACTCGCCGTAGCGGGGTCCGCCGCGGTCGGTGGTGATGGCCGCATTGGCCCGGAAACCACCCTCGTGCGGGTCCTCGTCGACGGTCTCGACGGCGCGATCGTTCGCTTCGCTCACCGGCCAACCGTATAAGAGCCGGCGGTGCCGTGCCCTAGCCGGTGTCGGTGTCGGTGTTCCCCTCCGTGCGTCGACGGTCGGCGAGATCCACACACACCCCGCCCCGGGCCAGCCGGCGCGTGGACTCGGGTATGTAGTCCGGCACGCCACGCGGACCGCGTTCCTTTTCGTCCCGGATCCGGACCGCCCTCCCGACGATCACCGCGACCGCCGCGGACACGACACACCACGCGCCCCCGAGGATCAGAATCCACCCCCAAACAGCCATACGGACAGCTAAGCATCCGAAACTGAGATTTCGGTGATGTTCGAGCCGAAGACCGGCAGGCATCCAATGGTTGAATGCAATCCGCGTCGAACCCGTCACGACTTCGTGACCTCTTCCGACCAATCCGCCGCTTGCAGGCGTGCGAAGCGCCCCGTCGCCGCGTCGATAGGCTGACCCCATGAGTGCGACGCCCGACACCCAGGGACTTTCCGGCCAACCCTTCGACCCGGCATCGTGGGCGGTGGTGCCCGGCTTCGACGACCTGACCGACATCACCTATCACCGCCACGTCGGCGAGGGCCGCGAGTACGGGATCGTGCGCGTCGCATTCGACCGTCCCGAGGTCCGCAACGCCTTCCGCCCGCACACGGTCGACGAGCTGTACCGGGTCCTCGACCATGCGCGGCGGTCGCCCGACGTCGGCACGATCCTGCTGACCGGCAACGGCCCGAGCCCCAAGGACGGCGGATGGGCGTTCTGCAGCGGCGGCGATCAGCGCATCCGCGGGCGTAGCGGTTATCAGTACGCCACGACACACGACGACGACGTCGCGGCGGCTGGCGCCGAGACGGTCGACGCGGCTCGGGTGAAGGCCGAGGGCGGGCGGTTGCACATCCTGGAGGTCCAGCGCCTGATCCGGACGATGCCCAAGGTCGTGATCGCGGTCGTCAACGGCTGGGCGGCCGGCGGCGGGCATTCGCTGCACGTCGTGTGCGACCTGACCCTCGCCTCGGCCGAGCACGCCCGGTTCAAGCAGACCGACGCCGATGTGGGTTCCTTCGACGCCGGGTACGGGAGCGCCTACCTCGCCAAGCAGGTCGGGCAGAAGTTCGCGCGCGAGATCTTCTTCCTCGGGGAGGCCTACGACGCCGAGACCATGCACCGGATGGGCGCGGTCAACCGCGTCGCCCCGCACGCCGAGCTGGAGGCCACCGCCATCGACTGGGCGCGCCGGATCAACAGCAAGTCGCCGACAGCGCAGCGCATGCTGAAGTTCGCGTTCAACCTCACCGACGACGGCCTCATGGGTCAGCAGGTGTTCGCCGGTGAGGCGACCCGCCTGGCCTACATGACCGACGAAGCCGTCGAAGGGCGTGACGCGTTCCTCGAGAAGCGCGACCCGCGCTGGGACGATTACCCGTACTACTACTGAGGCGCGTGCCCGAGAGTGTCGAACGCACAGGGCATTCATCGAGGGCGGGTGACGACCAGCGTCGCTCGTCTGACGTAGATCGATGTTGGATGTGGGCGATCATTCTTCAGCGGGTTCGACCCCGCCGATGCCCTGATCGAACCGGCGGCCAACCAGGTCCGGCGCGAACGACGCCGCCGAATCGAGCTGAGAAACCGCACCCGCCTAGGCGTGCGGCAGTAGTACGCGGTGAACCGTTGGTGCGTCGCGTGGCCTGCAAGTGCGCCAGACACTTCCAGATCGCGGCGCCGCCGCTGTCGTGGCGTCAACTCGACGCGGCGTTGCCGATCTGCACAAGCAGAAAACCCAGGCCGCGAAACAATATGCGGCGCAACGTATTTCATGACATGGTGGTCGGCACACTCCGCGGCGACGAGTTCGAAACGAATCACCGATGATGCTGCGCCGCATAGTACGCCGCAATTTTCCTTCCGTAGCGCGACATCACGGCCCTTCTCGACGAGCTCGGCACGCAGTCTGGTCCGTTCCGCGCACTCACCCGCCGCCTCGGTCGGGCGGCACCTTGCGATCTCGTGGACGTTGAGTTCCCGTGCCACCTCGGTGACCGGCGTCCACCATCAATCACCCGACGAGCAGCGCCTGCGCTCAGGAGTAATCGACCACTTCCTGGACAAGCAGATACCTCTGCAGCAGGACGACGCGCGACATTCGGGCACACGACAGTCGTTGGTCAGCAGCACATCTACCGTTCTGGAACAGAATACGGTACGTATGTGACAGGATTAAACTACTGACCACGATCGAGGCACAGTCAACGAATAATGCTGCAAAGTAAACAGTTTCGCGATTTCCGAGCCTGTGGAATCTCCTCGAAATCGAACCCATGTTCCTGTACCTTGGAGTCATGCCAGAGCTCACCACGCTCCTCGATCAGCTCGTCGAGACCGCCCCACCCGCCGACGATCCCACGGGCAGAGCAACATTCGACGCCCTGGACACGTGGCGTCTGATCCGCAACCTCGCCGATCATCAGATCGTCTCGCACGCAGCACAACTCGACGAACTAGGCGTCGCCCAGAAGGCCGGTAGCACCACCAAGAGACTGCTGATCGAGTCAGGACATGCACCGGCCGCCGCTCTTCGCACCATGCGCAGTGTCGACGTCCTGCCCACTCTGCCCGCTGTGGCGCGTCACGCTGCCGACGGGCGACTGTCGAGCGAGATCGTCGATGCCATCGTCCGCGGCATGAACGAGATCGACAAGCGTTGTGGTGAAGCGCTTTCCGAGGATGAGCGCTCCCGCTATGAGATCGAACTGATTGCCCAAGCACTCTCGGGCGCAACACCGACAGACGTGTTCAAGCATGCGCGGACTATCGGCAACACACTCGCCGACGGCGCCGACACCGGTGTACCGGCCGCCGACGACCCATCGCTGAACGCGGTCAACGCCCACACCACCGACGACGGCCGCGTCGAAGTACATGCCGACCTCACCCAAATCGTGGGAGAGAAGTTCCAGGCCATGATCGATGAACGCTCCTGCCCCAGGCCGGAACCCGACGGCGCACAGGATCGACGCACCGCCGAGCAACGCCGCGCCGACGCCTTCGAACTGATCCTCGACCAAGCCGCGATCGGCGCTACCCTCGATACCGTTGGTTCCCCACGCACTCAATTGATGCTGACGATCCCCGCGACCGGAGACCTCGCAACGCTGCCGTGGACCGGATCGGTCACCCATGCCACCGCGAAACAGGTGTCGTGCGACGGCTCGCTCACGGAGATCATCCTCGACAGCGAAGGCGTACCGCTTCAGATGGGTCACACCCGCCGGTTGTATCCGTCACACTTACGCAAAGCGATCATCGTCCGCGACGCGTGCTGCGTCAAATGTGGTGCACCGCCGTCCCATACGCAGGTGCATCACATCAAGTCGTGGGCCGACGGCGGTCCCACCGACCTCGACAACGGCTGCCTGCTCTGCCAACGCTGCCACACCCAAGTCCACCACCACGGCTGGGACATCGTGATGGGTTTCGACCGCCACCCCTGGCTCGTACCGCCCGTGTCGATCGATCCGCAACGCCGACCGCTACCCGCATACAACCGACGCACCATGCGCCTCGACGACGCCGCCTGACCGGCCCTCCGACACACACTTTCGCGCAGCACCCTTTCGCACCCGGGCCACACCCGGGACCGCATCCGTTCCTTGACAACTCCACAGTGACGCCCCAATCGGCTCCGTTCCCGGTCAGATCGTCGGCCGGGGACGGGCCGGCGGGGACCGCAAAATCTGGGAGCGAGCTTGCGAGCCGCCCCCTGCTCCGCAAGGAGCGAGCTTGCGAGCGTCCCCCCTGCTCCCTGAGGAGCGAGCTTGCGATCGTCCCCCTCCGCTCCCTGAGGAGCGAGCTTGCGAGCGTCACGAAGGGTCTTCGCAACCTCGGTCGCCAGACCCTTCGTGACGCGCCCTCCGCACGCTCCGGACGCTCCTCAGGGAGCGGGATTGGCCGCGCCCTCCGCACGCTCCGGACGCTCCTCAGGGAGCGGGATTGGACGCGCCCTCCGCACGCTCCGGACGCTCCTCAGGGAGCGGGATTGGACGCGCCCTCCGCAAGCTCCGGACGCTCCTCAGGGAGCAGGGGCTGACGCGCCCTCCGCAAGCTCCGGGTGCTCAGTTCTCCGGCCCACACGCCGGGACGTCAACGGTGACGGTCGGGTCGTCGACGAGCGGCTGGATCGGGACCTCGGCGTCCCCGTGTGCCGAGGTCGGCTCGTCGATCTTCAGCACGATGGTGGCGGTCTCGCCCGGTGCGATGCCCACGCGGGTCGAGTAGTACGGCCGGCCGTGCAGGGCCTGCTCGACGTAGAAGGCCCCGCCCTCGCCGAGGGTCATCTCCTTGAGGACCGCGCCCTTCGTCGCCAGGAACTCGACGTTGGCGAGGTTGGTGCCCTTCTTCACCGACAGTTCGGTCCCGAGGTTGCCGGCGACGTAGTCGGTGGTGTCCGTGGTGTCGAGGGTGTTGGTGAGCTTCACCGTGATCGTCGACTCTCTGGTGTCACCCTCGCACCCGCCTGAGGTGTAGCTGATCTCGCGCCGCAGGAAATAGTCCAGCTTCGTTCCGGACGCATTGCCGATGGCCACCTGCAGATAGGGCGACGACGTGTCGGAGATCTGGTGACCCAGCTTCGTCGACTCGAGGATCTTCTGATCCTCGGCATCGGTGCTGTACACCATGATCCGCCGCTCGTGCACGCCACGGCCGAGCGCCTCGAGCAGATCCCGCGTGCTGCCGCCGGACGTGACGAGTTTGTTCACCACGGCCTGGGAGATGGCCTGCAAGTAGTCCTTTCGCGCGGCGTTGTCGTCGGCGAAGCGCTGGTATGCCGTCGACAGCGTGATCGGGACGACGTTGTCGGCGGTGATCTTCTCCCGTCCCACCGACACCGGGCCGACGACCTCGAGGACATACTTCAGCGCGATCGGATCCAGCGCGATCGCCCCGTCGAGCTGGCGGCCGGTCTGGGCGCGCCAGTTCGCCAGCCAGATCTGCGCGGCGTCGGGGAAGTGGGCGCTGAGGTTGCCGTTCCGGAAGTCGGTGTAAGGGCGGTAGTAGGAGTAGATCGCGTCGTACTCGGGGCCGAGGTTGATCTGCGGGGTGGCCGGGTCGCGGAACTCCGAATTCGCACCGAGCTCAGGGATGGTCACCCGGCCCCCGGTGGCGTTCAGTATCGCGAAACCGCCGACGAGGCCGCCGGTGCCACGTGCCTCGGACGGTGTCTGGAACGCCATGAAGTAGTTGCGCGGACCGTCGGCACCGAGCATCGACGGGACGAGTTCGGCCGCGATGCTCGTCGCCTGCACCGTCGAGTCGGCCGCCTCGACCTGCTCGGCGAGCTGATCCCGGGCATCGGCCACGACGCCCAGCCAACTCGGTTCGATCGCCGAGACCTGGGCGGCCACCGCCGCCGACTTCTCCGCGACCGACTTCAGCGCCGGTTGCGCGTCCCGCAGCAGTGCCAGGTTCACGGTGTTGCCCGAGCGCAGGCGATTCGGGTCGAGCACGGTGGCGAGGTCGGCAGCCGGCACCAGCACGTCGGCCGAGAGCGCCGCGACGGCATCGCTCATCTGCTGCACCGACTTCAGCGGCGATCCGACGACCGGCACCGCCGCAGCAGCCGACCACAGGAAACCGTTCGCACGGTCCTGGGCGTCGTCGGCCCGCACCGACGCCGCCTCGGCCGCCTGACGGGCGCCGGCCTGATCGCCGTCGAGCATCAACGCCCGGGCCCTGCTCGCATCCGCGCGCACCGATTCCAGATCGTCGCGGACCTGAAATGCCGAGTACGCCAGCCAGATCAGTGCGGCGGCGACGAGCAGCAGCACCACCGCGACGACCTGGACGACGCGGTTACCCGCCAGTCGCCGGATCATCGGCTCTCCCCCGTCGCGTGCCGGCCCGCTCGAGTGGCGGAGGCCTGCTCGGCGGACGATTGGCCCGCTCGCTTCGCTCCCGGCGCCGCCAGCCACGTGACCAACGCCCCGACCTTCGGTTCGACCTCGGCGAAGACCCGGTCGAAGTCCTCGCGGGGACGGCCAATCGGGTCGACGATGTCCAGCAGGTCCGAGTTCGGATCAAGGCGTCCGCGCCCGGCGATGATCTCCGGCAGCGCGCCGAGGTCGCAGAGCGCGGCGAACTCGGTCAGCGTGAACACCCGCTTCCAGCGTGCCGGGGCCATCTGCTGCGCGGCGGCACGGTGTTCGCGGCTCATGCACAGCACGAGGTCGGCCTCGGTGAGCATCGGCGGACGCAGATACCGGGACTCGAACCCCGATGCGTCGTAACCGTTCTCGACCAGGACGGCGGAGGCGTGCGGGTGGATGGGCTGCCCGTTGAGCGCTCCGACACCGGCGCTCGACGACGTCACGGGGACACCCGCCCGGCCGGCGAGGCCGGTCAGCACGCGTTCGCCGATCGGTGAACGACAGATGTTGCCCGTGCACACGAACAGGATCGACATCTGCGGCGTCGCCGCTTCGGATCCGGTCACCATTCCTCCTCGATTCTGCGGGCAACCCGCGCCAATACGTCCGGATGCCCCAGCTCTGCGTGCGTCGTACCGGCGTGCAGCACGTCGACGACGGCCCGTCCGTCCGGATCGACCGCACGCGTCCAGGCGTCCGGGTCCGGGTTGTCCTGCGCCGCAACGTAGAGGACCTTACCGGCGGCCACCGGACGCAGGTCGTAGGAGCGCGCCGCCGCGGCCAGGCCCCTCGTCCGGTCCTCGAAGCGCCGCAGTGCGTCGGGGTCGTGCTGCTCGGCCAGGGCACGCAGGGGGTGATCGGCGGCTCGCAGTTCCACGTCGTCCACCGTGGCCAGTTCGGCCGGCGTCCGCGCGTCGAGCAGCACCAGCAGCGCGACCTCTTCGCCGAGTTCGACGAGCCGGCGTGCGATCTCGTGGGCGACGACACCTCCGACGGACCATCCGACGACCCGGTACGGTCCCTGCGGCTGAGTCGCCCGGATGGCCTCGACGTGCAGTGCCGCGATGCCCTCGATCGTCGTCGGCAGATCGCGTTCGGCGAGTACGAGTTCGGGCAGTTGCAGGCCGAACACCGACGCCGACGGCAGGGACTCGCCCAGCGCCCGGAACGGTTCGACCATCCCGGTCGCGGTGTGCACACACCAGATCTCGGGTCGTCGGCCGGTGCCCTCGGGCGACAGCGGCACGACGCGTCGGACCGCGGGATCCACCGCGGCCGGGTCGTCGAGCAGCCGTGCGATCTCGGCCGGGGTGCGATGACCGAAGAGTTCCGCCGCGTCGACGACCCGGCCCGTCCGGCGGGCCAGTTCGTCCCGCAACTGCAGCAGGGCGAGCGAATGCCCACCGGCGGCGAAGAAGTCGTCGTCCATGCCGATGGGTGTCCCGGCACCGTCTGCGCCCGCGTGCGGACCGGCCGCCGCGTCGCCCAGCACGGCCCGGAAGGCGTCGAGAACCGCTGCCTCGGTGGCGGTTCCCGGTTCGCGCACGGACTCCGACCAGGCCGGTTCGGGCAGTCGGCGTACGTCGATCTTGCCCGCGCCGCTGAGCGGCAGGTCGTCGAGTACGACGATCCGGCTCGGCACCATGTGCCGCGGCAGCGACGATCGGCACGCGGCCCGGAGCTCGGTGGCCGGCACCGACGGTGCCACCACATAGGACACGAGCGCCGGTCCGACCGGACCCGGCCGCAGGACGGTCACCGAGCGCTCGGAGCCCGCCCGCACGATCACCGCGTCGATCTCGGCGGGTTCCACTCGCTGACCCCGGATCTTGACCTGACGGTCCGCCCGGCCGACGTAGACCAGCTCGCCGGTGTCGCGATCCCACCGCACCAGGTCCCCGGTGCGGTAGCGGCGAACGCCGTCGGCGCCGGCGACGAAGGTTGCAGCGGTGAGCGCCGGATCACCGAGATAGCCACGGGCGACCCCGGTTCCGCCGATGTACAACTCGCCGACGACACCCGGCGGGACGTGGCGTAGCTGGGCGTCGAGCACCTCGGCGCCGATGCCCGGTCGCGGATGCCCCAGCCGGATCGGGTCGCCGCGCCGGAACGCACTGGTGGACACGGTCACCGTCGTCTCGGTGGGGCCGTAGATGTTGAGGACCTGGGCGTGCTCCGACCACACCGCGGCCAGATCGGCCGACAGCGCCTCGCCACCGATGTACACCAGACGCAGCGCACCGATCGCCGCCGGTCGCAGTGTGCGGACGACCGAAGGCGTCGCCGTGAAGACGCTGACCCCGGTGCGGTCGAGGAACCGGGTGAGGTCGTCCCCGCCGGTGATCCCGGCCGGGACCACCACCAGGGTCGCGCCGGCGGCGAGTGGCAACAGCATGTCGTGGAACGTGGCGTCGAATCCCGGACTGATGGCCATCCCGACGCGGTCGTCTGGTTCGGCGTCGCCGAGCGAGGCCACGCGGTGTACGCCGCGATGGGTGACCCCGACGATGTTCGGGGTCCCGGTGGTACCCGACGTGGTGATGACGTAGGCCAGCGCGTCGCGCGACACCGATGTGACGGGCTCGGACACAACCGGTTCCGTCGGTTGGGCGGGAATGTCGGCGGGCGTGATCACACTCGCGGACGCCCCGGCGACCACGTGGTCGATCCGGGCCGTCGGGTAGGTGACGTCGACCGGTACGCACACCGCGCCGATCCGGCTGACCGCCCAGATGGCGACGACCGACTCGATCGACCGCGGCACCACGACGGCCACCGCGTCACCGGCACCGAGCCCGCGACGTCGCATCGCGCGGGCGGTCACCGAGACCCACCCGTCGAATTCGCGGTAGGTGAGGGACCGGTGCTCGTCGGCGATGCCGGGACGGTCGCCGTACGCCGCGACAGCCGTCGTGAAGAGCTCGGCCAGCAGCGGTTCGGCCCCGTCGTCGATGACGCCCGCGCCCGGTCGGCGACGAAGCGTCGTTCCGCGCCGGTGAGCGGCTCGATGGCCGCGAGACGACGTGACGGCTCCCCCACGACGGCGGCGACCGCGGCGACCACTCGCTCGCCGAGAGCACGAATCGTGCCCTCGTCGAACAGTTCCCGGCCGTGGTGGACGCGCAACCGCCAGCCGCCGGCGTCGGGCACCGCCTCGACGTGGATGTCGAACTCGCTGCGCGGCGACATCCACGTCGGCGCGCCGGTGTCTGCCGGGTCGGGCCCGGGCATCTCCGGATCGGCCATCGAGAACGCCACCTGTACCAGCGGATGCCGCCCGGGGACGCGCGGCGGATCGATCAGGGCGACCACATCGTCGAAGGCGATCGCAGCATGATCGAGCGCCGCCAGGTCGTCGTCGCGGACCGCCGTGATCAGCTCGCCGACGGTCATGCCGGGGCGAATCCGGGTGCGTAACACGACGGTGGAGATGAGCATGCCGACCGTGCCGGCGGTGTCGGAGTCGCGGCGCATCGAGGCGGGCGTGGCCAGCGCGATGTCATCGGACCCCGACTGCACCGCGAGGGCCAGCACCAGCGCCGCGTGCAGGATGTGGAACTCGCTCGCCGACGCCCGGCGCGCGGCCGCCGGAATCGCCTGTCCGACCGCATCGTCCAGCAGATACTCGGTCGTCGAGGTCCGCAGGTCCCGAACGACGGGGCGGCGCTGGGCGAGGTCGAGCTCGCCGCTGTGCCCCTCGAGCGCGCGCCGCCAGAAGTCCACCAGGGCAACCCGGGATCGCTCGTCGTCGGCCGCCATCTGCCGGGCGACCGCCGCGAAACCCGTCGGCGCCGGGCCGAGGTCGTGACCCGCCAGCAGCGACGCGAGCTCACGCTGCACGATGCCGGCGGATTCACCGTCCATGGTGATGTGGTGCGCGATCACCACGACCGCCACCGGGGTCACCTGATCGTCGCCGGTGACCAGCCACACCCGGACCGGTGGCTCACCGGTGAGATCGAAGGCCTCCCCGAGCATCCCGATCCCCGCGGGCGTCGTGAGCTCGGCCGCACCCACCCGCCGCAGGGACGGGCGCCAGGCGTCGAGAACACGCTGCCGGGGACCGTCAGGCGTCGCGAGATACCGGGTACGGAGCGCGGGATGGCGGTCGACGAGGGCCTCGACCGCGCCGATGACCGCAGACTCGTCGGTTCCGGGCGGCACGGGCACCACCGCGGGCACGGCGTAGATCGGCACCGCTCCGAGCATCTGCGCGGCCACCCACATCCGGCGCTGCGTCGGGGCGAGTGGGAGGTCGCCGAGGTCGGCCTCCGACGCGCCGGTCGGCGAACCGCCTCCCGCATCCGTCCCCTCCGCGGGGAGTTCGGTCACCGCCCGTGCGAGCGCGACCGGGGTGGGGTTCTCGAAGAGCAACCGGGTGGGCACGCGGACGCCGAGCCGGCGCCCCAGCGCGGAGGTCACCCGTGTGGCCGAGAGCGAGGTACCGCCCATCGTGAAGAAGTCGTCGGCGTCCCCCACCGAACCCGGTGAGGCCTCCAGCACCTCGGCCATCGCGTCGGCGATCGCCGCGACGAGTGGGGCCGAGGACACCGCATGCGACGGCGCCCCGGCACCATCCGGCACGACCGCGGTGCCCGATACCCGTTCGGCCGCAATGACGTCGACGGCCGGGCCGTCGACCTCCGGGAACGGCTGATCGGCATCGGCTGCCGCCGCGAGGACGGATCGGCGGAAGTCGTCGAGAAGTGCCTGCGCGACCACGGTCGGGACGGCGGCGGAGTGCACCACCGTGATGTGCAACTCGTCGTCGCGTTCGGCGAGAACGACCTCGACGTCGAACTTGGCGTCCACGGTCGCGGTGTACTCCGGGACCAGCGTGGCAATCACGGCATCCGCCTCGGGACCCGGGCCACCCGCCGACGCTCCGCCGAGCACGACCTCGCCGGAGGACTGGGGCACGACGTCCTGGTTGACCAGCAGTACCGAGATCAGCGGGTCCCCGGCCTCCCGGCCGTCGGGACGGACCGTGCGGGCGACGTCCTCATAGGGGACCTCACTGTGCGGTTGGGCGGCCAGGGCGGCATCGCGAGCCCGCACGACGGCGTCGCGGATCGGGAGCCCCGGATGCAGCCGTGTCCGCAGGGCCACGGTGTTGACGAACATGCCGACCACCGACTCCCACTCCGGCGCATGCCGGCCGTGCACCGGTACGCCGATCAGCAGGTCCCACTCACCGGTCCACCGGCCCAACACCGTCGCGAGCGCGGCGTGCGCCACCTGGAACACACTCGCCGACATCGCTTTCGCGGTCTGGTGCAGTGAATCCGTGCCGACGATCGACGCCGACAACCGCCCGGTCGCAGCGTCGCGCGGCCGACCGCCGGTGTCCGCGATTCCCGGCAACCGGAGCGGGCCGGGGGCATCGGCGAGCGTCGACGTCCAGAAACGCAGTTGCCGTGCGTATCTGCTGCGCGGATCGGACGGGTCGCCAAGGCGCGCGATCTGCCACTGCGTGAAGTCGGCATAGGTGAACGCCTCGTCGGCGGGGACCGAGAGCCGCTGGCCGTCGTAGGCACGGAGCAGGTCCGTGAGCAGCACCCGGATCGACCACCCGTCGATCGCGACGTGATGCAGGACCACCGCCAGATGGGTGTGCGGATCCTCCGCCGAGTCGAGCTCGAAGACCGCGGCCCGGAACCCGGTCTCGGACTCCAGATCGAACGGCCGTCGCAGGAAGTCCTCGACGTCACGACGGAGACCCTCGGGACCCGCCGCGGCGTCGACGAGGTGATGCCGTAGCACCGGACTCCGGTGCTCGATCCGGCGCTGCCGTGGACCCGACGGCGAATCCGGGTGGACCGTCCGGAGGACGGCATGAGCCGCGACCACCTCGTCGACCGCCTTCCGCAGGCGGGCGAGGTCGACACGGCCACTCATCCGCAACACGAGCGGAACATGGTAGGCCGTCGAACGCGGATCGAACTGATGGTGAATCCACATGCGGCGCTGCGGATATGCGAGCGGCAGGAACTCCGGCACCGGGAGTCGGGTGGGTGCCGCGCCGGACTCCACTCCGCTTCCGGCGCCGGTATCACCCGGCCCGGCCAGCAGTTCGTCGACACGTCGCGCGACTCCCGCGACCGTGCGTGCTTCGAAGATCTCGCGGACCCCGATGTCCGCACCGGTCGCCGCCGTCAGCCTCGACGTCACCTGCGTGGCCGACAGCGAGGTACCACCCTCGGTGAAGAAATCGGAATCGGCGTCCAGCGACTGAACGGGACGGTCGAGGACCTCCGCCCACACCGCGGTCACCAGTTCCTCGGTGGCCCCCGACGGCGGCCGCCCGGGGCGGACATCCGAACCCGCTGCCGCACCGGCGAAATCGGGATCGGGCAGCGCCGCCACGTCGATCTTCCCGTTGCGTCCGAACGGCAACGCCGGGACACCGACGATCGCACTCGGGATCATGCTGCGCGGCAACAGGTGCGCGAGCTGACGAGGCAGGTCGGCCACTTCCGCATCGTCTCCGTCGACCACGACCCACGACACGAGGATCTTCTCGCCCGCCGGGGTGGTCCGCGTCGCGGTCACCGAGGTCGCCACGCCGGGCAGCCCCGACAGCGCCGCATCGACCTCACCCGGCTCCAACCGCACGCCGCGGATCTTCACCTGATCGTCGGTGCGACCGTGGATCACGAACGTGCCGTCGGGACGACGGTGGACGAGGTCACCGGTCCGGTACATCCGCCCGCCGGCGCTGAACGGGTCGGTGCTGAACGGATCGGGGACGAACGCCCCGGCCGTCGTCGCCGGGTCGTCGAGATACCCACGGGCAAGGCAGTTCCCGGAAAGGTACAGTTCGCCGACGGTGTGGTCGGGCACCCGTCGCAGCGCACGGTCGAGCACATACATCCCCACACCCACCAGCGGCGCGCCCATGTGAATCGGTCCGCCCGGAGTCGCCGTGTACCGCGCGCTGCTCACCGCCACGGTCGCCTCGGTCGGGCCGTACTCGTTGCTCAGCGTGTGGCCGGCCGTCCACTCCCGGACCAGCCCGGCGCCGAGGGGTTCACCGCCGACCGCCACGTGACGAACACCGGGGAGTTCGTCGGGCCGCAGGGTCGCGAGCACCGACGGGGTGGTCAGCAGGACGATGACCCGTTCGGCGTCGACGAACTCGGCGAGCTCGTCCGCGGCGATGACATCGGGCGGGCACACGACGATCGTGGCGCCGGCGACCCGCGGGGGCACGAGCCCCATCAGGTGGGCGTCGAATCCGGTTGCATACGTGTGCAACACCGCGTCCGACGAGTCGAGCCGCAATCGGGCCACGGTGTCGCGCGCCCAGTCCGTGAGGCCCCGATGGGTCACCTGCACACCCTTGGGCAGTCCGGTCGTCCCCGAGGTGAAGGTGATGTAGGCGACGTCGTCCACCGACAGCGGGCGCACCCGCTCGGCGGCGGCGAACGGCAGCGAATCCGCCGCATTCGCAACGGAATCGGTATGTCGGGCGAGCAACTCGTCAAGGGCGAGCACCGGGATGCCGCCGGTCACGGATTCCGCGGTCGCCGCGAGGGTGACAACGGCACGCGGTCGGCACCGCTCGATGATCATCTGCCGGCGCCCCGCGGGGTCGGCTGGGTCGACGTTCACGAACGCCGCTCCTGCGCGGGCGACCGCGACCGTGGCGAGCACGCCGAAGACCGAGCGCGGCAGCAGGGCGACCACCACGTCCCCCGGACCGATTCCCGCGTCGATGAGCGTGCGAGCCATGAACGACGCGAGCCGGTCGAGATCGGAATTGGTGAGCGAGACACCCGGCCCGGGCACCGGATGGCGTCGGTCGACGACCGCGATCGCATCCGGATCGTCAGCGAGCCCACCGGTCAGCAGCTCGTCGAGCGTCTCGAACTCGCGACTCCGATTCTGCGGCGCGGCTTCCGGCACCGACGTCGAGTCCGACGGGGCGAGCAGCGCCGCGACCGTCCGGTTCGGTTCGCGCACCCCGCGCCGGATCGTCTCGACGACGAGGTCGCACAGCGCGTCCAGTCTCGCGGCACTCGCCACCGCATCCGTGCACGTCATCATCAGATGCAGCGCACCGTCCCGGCGGTACATCGACACGTCCACACCGAACAGCGGCACTCCCCCGAAGGGACTCGCGTCCGACGGGACATCCGCTGCCGCAGCCAGACTCGCCGCCACCAGCTCGTCCGGGACGGCGCCGAGGGAGACCTCGAACAGCGGGGTGCCCGCCTTGACCCGACCGGGATCGGCAATCTCGGTGATCTCGGTGAGCGGGAGGTCGGCGTGCGCGAACGCGCCGAGGTCGACCGCGGTGACCGAGGCCAGGAGATCGACGAACGGCAGGTCGACGTCGATCGGGGTGTGCAGGGGTACGGCACGGGCGAACAGCCCCGGCACGGAGACCAGGCGCGGGTCGATCCGCCCGGACAGAGCGGTGCCGATCGTGACCACCTCGGCGTCGGACTGCCTTGTCAGCACCGCCGCGAGCGCGGTGTGCACGACGATGAACGGAGTGCTGTGTCTGGCCACCGCCAGATCGTCGAGTGCTCCGGTCTCGGTGCGGTCGAGCGACCGGTGCGCACGGTGCACCACCGCTCGTTCCGGCGCGGACGGATGCGGGGCCGCCGGGTTCAGTTCGGGCAGGCGCAGTGGTTCGACCGCCCGATCGAACGCCGAGACCCAGTGCGCGACGAGCTCGGTCCGCCGGGCGGCCAGCGACCCGGCTCGCCACGCCGAGTACTCCTGGTAGTCGACATCGGCGGGTGCCGGGAGGGTCCCGGACAGTGCGGATCGCAGCTCTGCGGACAGGATGCCGAACGACTCGCCGTCGACCGCGATGTGGTGCGCGACGACGAGAAGCCAGGTCTGCCCGTCCACCGCGCAGATCCGTACCCGCCAGGGCAGTTCGGCGGCCAGGTCGATCGGCGTGTGCAGCGCACCCAGCGCGGCGTCGACCGAGTCGATGTCTGCGACCGAGACCGTCTGCGCCAGTTGCTCTCTCAGTTCACCCGCGACATGGGAGTCGGGTCGGCGACGCTGCACCGGGCCGTCGGGGCCCGAGGGGAACACGGTGCACAACGCGTCGTGCCGCGTCACGATCTCGAGCAGGGCACCGCGCAGCTCGTCGGGGCCGGCGTCGACGGGGACGGCGAGCGGCATCAGATACCCGGTGAAGTCCGGCTCGGTGCGCCACCGGAGCCACAGATCCATCTGCTCGGGGGTGAGCGGCAGATCCACCCCGTCAGCGGCTGCGAAGTCGGCGAGACCGGTCCGGGAGCCGTCGGCGATCGTGCGTCCCGAACTCGCCGCGGACTCGATCTGCGCGGCGAGTGCGGCCACCGTCGGGTGGGCGAACACATCGGCGACGGAGACTTGGTCGCCGGTGCCCGTCAGTGTGGCCGCGAGTCGCGCTGCCGACAGTGAGGTTCCTCCGGCCGCGAAGAAGTTGGTGTCCGCGGCGAGCACGGCGTCCGTGCCGATCACGGCGCGCATGGCGTCGGCGACGGTCTGCTCGGCCGGTGTCAGTGCTCGGGTCGGTCCCGTCGGCACCTCGGGCAGCAGACCCGTGAGCCGGTGGCGGTCGAGTTTGCCGGTCGGGGTCATCGGCCAGCCGTCGACGATCGCGAGTCGCGCCGGGATCATGTGCGCCGGGAGCCTGTTCGCACAGGACACGAGGATCTGCTCGGCGGAGAGGGCGTCCAGCACATCGAAGTCGGCGAGGCCGTCCTCGGTGACGAATGCGAGCAGCCGTTCCTCGCCGCGGCGGCTGCCCGGGTCGAGGAGCACGCGCGCGTCACCGACGCCGGGGTGCTCGCGCAGCACCGACGCGATTTCACCGAGTTCGATGCGGTGCCCGCGGATCTGGACCTGGTCGTCACTGCGGCCGAGATAGACCATGCGGCCGCCGGCGATCTCGCGTACGCGGTCGCCGGTGCGGTACATTCGGCGGCCGGTGCCGCGCGGGTCGGCGACGAACCGCGAGGCGGTCGTGGCCGGGGCATTGTGATAGCCGAGCGTGACCTGGTCGCCGCTCACGTACAGTTCGCCGATGGCGCCCACCGGAACCGGGCGTAGGTCGCGGCCCAGGATCGCCGTCGAGACGCCGTCCAGCGGGACACCGATGTCGCTCCGGGCGTCGTCGACATCGACGTCGACCGCAGTGAGGTGCACGGTCGTCTCGGTGATGCCGTACATGTTGACCAACCGGACGTCCGGATGCGCGGCCGACCACTCCCGTAACAGCCCCGGCGACAACGGTTCGCCACCGAAGACGACGGCTCGCAACGCGGGTGATCCGGCGTCCGGGGCGACGGCGGCCACCGTCGGGTCGATGAGGTTGCCGAACGCCGTCGGGGTCTGCGAACAGACGGTGACCCCGTACCGGTCGATCGCCGCCGCCAGCAAGCGCGGGTCGAGCACAGTGGCGCGCTCCAGTACGACCACGGCACCACCGGAGGCCAACGGCCCCAGGATCTCCCAGACGGAGAAGTCGAACGCGTAGGAGTGCACCCAGCTCCACACGTCGTCGTCGGACGCGGCGATCGTGTCCAGCGCGGCGCCGAGCATGGCCGCCAGATTCGCGCGGGTCACCAACACGGCTTTCGGGACGCCGGTGGAGCCGGAGGTGTGGATCACATAGGCGCCACCCGGAACCGGTTGTGCACGTTCGCTTGTCGCGACGGCGCGCACCGCCGGCCCGGCTTCGATCACCGCGACGGGTGCGGTCGCGTCGACGATCAGCTCCGTCCTCGACGGCGGATCGTCGGGTTCGATCGGCACGTACACGGCATCGGCCAAGAGCACCGCGACGATCGCGATCACGGTCTCGACGCTCCGGGGCAGCGACAGCGCGACTCGGTCGCCCGGTTGTACCCCGTTCTCCCGCAACGTGTTCGCGAGGGCCTCGGCGCGACCGAGCAGATCTCGGTAGGTCAGAATCGCGTCGTCGGCGATGACGGCGGCGGCGCCCGGCTTCGCCTGCGCACGGCGTCGCAGGGCATCGATCGGGTCGACGGGAGCGGTCCGGCGGCTGCGGGCGGAGAGCGCCCGGTCGGCGGGAACCGGGATGCACGCCGCGACGACCGAGTCGGGCGTCGCGACACCGAGCGCGGCGACCGTCTCGACGAATCGGTCGAGCAGGTGGCCGGCAGCCATCGGGTCGACCCGGCGTTCGGCGACGGTCAGCGCGACCGACAACCCGTCCGGTTCGTCGAAGACGGTTACTTCCAACGCGGTTCGCGCCTGGCCGGCGGACAAGGTCTGGACCTCGGCGAACACCGCCGGGTCGGCGACGTCGGGCCGGGAGGCGTGATAGGCGAAGATGACATCGGCGAGCCCCGTCGGTGCCGCGTCGGCGTGGGTGATCGCCGCCGTCAGGCCCGCGCCCACGCGGGCGAGGGCCTCCGCAACGCTATTGCTCCGTACCCCGGTGATCCGCACCGGCACCGTCTCGACGAACATGCCGACCGGGCGTAGTTCCTCGGTGGTGAATCGCCCTGAGACCGGCACCGACAGCACGAAGTCGTCGGAATCCGAGTACTCGGCCAGTACGGCCGAGAGCGCCACGCACAGCATCGTGTTGAGCGTCGTCCCGGACTCGCGTGCACGAGCAGCGGCACGGTCCCGGGCCCCACGGTCGACGTCACGACGCAGGACGGTCGCCGGGCCGGAGGTGAGTCCCGCCGGCACCGGTTGCGCCGGCTCCGGCAGCACGAGGCGAGAAGGGGCCTCCCGCAATGTCTTCGCCCAATAGACCTCGGCCGCCGCATCCACCGCGGCCGGCCGCGCGGACAGCGCGGCACTGAAGGCCACCGCGTCCTCGGTCCACACCGGAGTCGCACCGTCGAGACGAGCACGCAGTGCATGCGCGAAGTCGTCGACGACGGTGTGCAGCGACCACTCGTCGATCGCGATGTGGTGGGCGACGAGTACGAGCTCGGTCCGTTCGCCGGTCTCGTCGACGACCGCACGCCACGGCAGGTCCACCGTCAGGTCGAAGGGGGCCGCGACGGCGAGGTCGATGCCGGTCGCGTCGAGGGTGGCCGCGGTCATCGGCGCGGCCACACTCGCCTCGTCGACTCCGCGGACGACCGCGACCGGCTCCCCGCCGTTGTCGGGGTACACGGTCCGCAGCGCCTCGTGCCGCGCCGCGACGTCGATGAGTGCGGCGCGGACGACTTCGGCCGAGATACCCTCGGCGAGAACGACATGCACCGGCAGGTGATAAACGGTCGCCTGCCGGTCGGCGCGATTGAGCAGCCAGATCTCCTGCTGCGCGCGGGTCGGCCGGTAGCGGACGGTGCCCGCGGGATCACCCGGCGCGGCGCGGCGCGGCGCGGAGGCCTCGAGGACGGCGGCGAGTTCGGCGAGGGTCGTGACATCACCGAGATCGCGCACGCTGACGACGACCTGCAAGGTGCCACCGAGGTGCGTGGCCAGTTGCATGAATCCCAGTGACGTGGCGCCGAGCTGGACCAGTTCGTCGTCCAGGGACGGGTCGGGCACGCCGAGGACGGACGTCACCGCGTCGGCAACGGCGCGTTCGATCGGCGTCGACGGACGGCGGCGCGCGGCGGGCGTTTCGGGCGCCGCGGCGATCAGCCCGGCGGCGGCAGACCGGTCGACGCCGCCGAACCCGTCGAGCGGTACCGCATCCAGGATCGTGACCCGGCGAAGCCACAGCACCGCCGGGAGTTCCGCGTTGACCCGGCGCCGAGCCGCCGCCCGAATCCGTTGCGGATCAGGGGGTTCGGTCGCCTCCGACGACGCGGAACGGGCGGGCACGAGTCCGAGCGCGAGCCCGTCGCCGTCGCCGTCGCCGTCGCCGTCGCCGAGTACGGTCGCGGTCGCGGCCGCAACACCGGGGACCTCCGCGGCGGCACGTTCGAGCAGTGCGAGATCGACTCGGATGCCGTCGATCTCGACGATCTCACCGGCGCGGTGATCGATGACGAGAAGTCCCGTCCCCGGTTCGAGATGCCCGCGGTCGCCGGTGACCAGCATGCGCCGGCCGGGATGCCACGGACAGGCGACGAGTGTCGTCGACGTACGCGAGCCTTCCCCAGCGAAGTGCTGTGGCACAACGCTTCCCACGACGTACACGTCGCCCGTGATGCCGGGCGGCAGGGGTCGTAGACGGCGGTCGAGGATCGCGATGCCGACGCCGTCGCGCGGGTGCCCGCTCGGGAGTGGCCGGTCGATCGGCTGGTCGGGACGGACCCGGTTCGCTGCGGTGAAGGGGCCCAGCACGCCCCGAGGGCTGTAGCCGGTTCGCACCTCGCGGCCGGCGGCGTATCGGACGGCCGGCGCCGGCGCGGCGCCGGAGTCGACGATCAGCACCGTCGTCGCGGCGCCGTGCCCCGTGTCGTCGGCAAGTAGCCCGGAGGGCACGATCCGGTGCGTCACTCCGGCGGCGTCGGGCTCAACGAGCCGCAGCCCGTGCGCGGCACCGGCGACGATCTCGAGGTGGGCCGCCCAGGAGGCCATCGGCGCCGTGACCGCGAGCTGTCCATGTCCCGCGTCGGATACGTTGTGGCCGAACGCTTCCGGCGCGAACAGGCCGTCAACGATGAGCGCGGCCACGGCCAGCTGCGGCAGCGCGACGACACCCTCGGCGCCGACGACGAAGCAAGCGGTGTCCTCCGGACGGGACGACACGGGCTCCGCCGACGGCGCGACCCCGGTCAGTCCGGACAGCGTGTGCACGTCCTCCGCGCGGACGCCGGCCGGCACGTCCGCATCGTCGTCGGCGATCACCAGCACGCCGGACACCCCCGGGACATTCGGCGACATCGATTGCGGTGCTGCGGGATCGAGCAGGATCACGGCGGCCCCCGTCGCCGCGACGGCCCACCACGACAGCACCCGGTCCGCGTCCGACCCGACCAGGACGCCGACCGCCGAGCCGGGTCGCGCTCCGAGCGTGCGCAACCGGGCGCCGAGGTCGCGAGCCCGCGCGTGCAGTTGCTCGAAGGTCAGCAGCGTTGCGTCCGGGGATGTTCCACCCGACTCGACGGCGGGTTCGTGCCGGTGACGCAGCGCGACGTCGGTGAGGGCCGTCCAGACGGTGCCCGCGTCCGGCGCCTCGTTCGCCGGCAGCTCACGCGCCTCTCCGGCCGAGGTGTCGGAGAATCGCAGCGGCAGATCGTCGACGCGGGTGTCCGGTGCCCGGAGGAGCGCATCGGCGAACGTGTCGAGCATCGACAGGAACTGCCCGTGGTGTTCGGCGACCTCCGCGTCGTCGTACCGGTTGGGGTTCGCCTCGACGCCGATCATCAGCGAGGAATCCTGATCCTCACCGGGTACCGGGTAGATGTTGATCGTCAGGTCGTCGGCTGGGCCGACGGTCAGGATGTGAAACGTGGCTCGTGCTTCGCCGCAGGGGAATTCGCGGTCGAACAACATGAGGTTGAGCATCGGGCCGGAGCGTTCCTGAGCCGCTGTGCGCGGTGTCGCCCCGGAGGATTCGTCGGCGGCGAGGTCGGCCCAGATGTCCTCGCCGCGGTAGCGCTGGTGCCGCAGCGCGCCCATGAGCGCGGCCTGGGTGGACGCGAGCGCGTCGGCGACGCTGCCCGATCCGGTGACCCCGGTGCGCAGCGGCACGATGTTGGCGACCGGGAGCGGGGTGGCACGCAGCGCCGCGGTCGTCCGCGCGGCGACCGGGAACTGGAAGATCACCTCGTCGCCCTGCGCGGCCGCGCGGCCCAGATAGGCCGCGAAGGCGGCGACGAGAACGTTGGGCAGGATCGTCGAACCGTGTTGTGCGGCCGCACGCAACCGCGCCATCGTGTCGGCGGGCACCGCGGCGGCGACGCGTCTGGCAACGGCGGCGGGACGCCCCGGGCGATGCGCCAGGGTCGCGGCGATCCCCACGCCCGCCATGTTCTCCTGCCAGTACGCGCGGTCGGTGGCGAAGCGCTTCGACTGGCGGTACTCGGCGTCGGCACGGGCCGGAAGGTCCAGGTCGACCGGCTTCTGGGGCGGTGCGGGCTCGCCGGTGACCGCCGCGTGATAGGCCGCGAGGGCCTCGACCATCCGGTCCTTGCCGCCCATCCCGTCCGAGAGCAGGTGATGACCGCGGTTGTAGACCAGCGCCTTGTCGTCGGACAGCCGGAACAGGCACCCGCGCGCGGTCCGGTCCACCCGCGGGTCGAGGGGTCGCGAATAGTCCTGCGCCATCATCTCCTCGGCGACGGCGCGCGGGTCCGGCCGGTCACGGAGATCGATGATGTCGGCCCAGTAGTGCAGGCCGGGGTCGTACACGCCGACCAGCCCGTCCTCGGTGTCGACGAACCGGAGTTGGGTGAACTGCGCGCGCTGCACCACCGTGCTGGTCGCGCGCACAAAGAGTTCGGCGTCGATGGGGCCGTCGATCTCGACGTACTGGGCGACGTTGATCGGCACATCGAGCGCCGCCTGCTGGGTGAACCACAGCGATCGCTGGGCCGCGCTGAGGGTGAAACGACGCGGGGCGTCGGGTGCCGCGACCTCCGGGTTGGACGAATTGTTCATACGATGTCCCGGCGTTCACAGCCACGGCCGGGCAGACCCGGGCTCACGGGCCGGGCCGACCGTCTGATCCCCCCGGTCCCGCAACTGACTTCATGACCATTCGATGTGTGCGCGCGCGAACTCCCACCTCGCGCTGGTCCGACTCATAGGTGAAACGCACACATATGCGTCGCCCCTGTGATCGAAACACCGACACGAAAGAATTCAACGCCTTGCCTCACCACTGACCATGCGCAGCCTTCTCCTGTCCGAGTTTGTCGTCACCGACCGGCACCCGATTCTCGATGAACGTGATTGTTGTCGCGTGACCGCGCGCCATGGCACGACATTTCACTTGACATCTGCCGTATAAGTGCCAACAGCCATTCACCCGGCCTGCACCGTCAGACCGGCGCTCGGCGAG
This sequence comes from Gordonia hongkongensis, assembly GCF_023078355.1. Classification (NCBI taxonomy): domain Bacteria; kingdom Bacillati; phylum Actinomycetota; class Actinomycetes; order Mycobacteriales; family Gordoniaceae; genus Gordonia; species Gordonia hongkongensis. Next base: position 1,125,745 of record NZ_CP095552.1, on the reverse strand, counting down.
ACCATCTGGGTACGCCGAGCGGAATACCAAGAGACTATGGGACGCATTGTCCGCTCACAACTCGGCGGGGCGCATCGAAAAACCGGCCTGCGGAGTTACGGGAGAATTCCCGACATCAGCCCTGGTTATCGGAAAAAAATTCCCGCCGCAAAGCTCGATATTAGCGTTCACAGACTGCCGTCTAACGTATGTGAATCATGCGACAAAGAGCCGACAATCGAGCACGGAATTGCCCCACCTGTCAGTGACCGGCAGGCACGGGGCCGCGACTCAGCAACATTTCCACGGCTTCCTGCGGAACCCGCTGCTGCCATCGATCGGCATTGGTATCGAAGATCCGCTGCCCCTCCTTGCGGGCGAGATCGGCGTCGAGCAGGAACTGTCGGCACCGATCGACGAACTCGTACCGATCGTCGTAGGCGGTCAGACCGAAGACGGGCCCGAGGGAACCGATCGCCTCCGTCGTACCCACCACCGGTAGACCCCGGCTCGCCGCGTCGAGAAGCTTCACCCGGACCCCGCCGCCGGTCGAGATCGGCGCGACCAGGGCACGGCAGGAGCCGAGGAACGAGTTGAGGTCGTCGACGAAGCCCAGATCGCGGACACCCGCGGGTAGCGGCGGTGGTGTTGCGCCGGGCTTGGGTGCCCCGATGATGCACAGTTCGGCACCGTCGATCCCGGCGCCGATCCGCGGCCACAGTTCGAGGATCTCCAGAAAGCCTTCCTGGTTCGGCGGCCAGTCCCGCGTGCCCATGAACACCAGCCGCGGCACGTCCGCCTCGGAGCCGGCACGCGGGCCGGGCGGGAGGGTCAGATCGATCCAGCGTGCCCCCGGGCACCCTTCGTCGCGGTAGAACTGCGCTTCCTCGAGGTCGTAGGTACCGACCGCGGACGCCGCTCGGGCAACCCGGAGTTCGTCGGCCAGTATCCGCGGCGCTTCGATCCTTCCGGGGAGTCCGCGCGTGAGCCGCCACACCAGCGACTCGGAGTTGACGGTGTTGACGACGAATTCGCTGCGACCCACCTGCCCGGAGCGCAGATAGGACTCGGCCATGTAGGAGTGCTCGGCGACGAAGACGTCGCTGTCGAGTTCGTCGAGAACGCGGACGAGTTCGTCGACGTCGAAGCGGGTGTGGCACACGCTGCGTCGTGTCCGCAGACTGTCTGCGAGCAATGCCGGCGCCTTCACCGGCGGTTTCGCCACCCGGATCACCGAACCGTCGGACGAGGTGGGCGGCGCCGTACCCACTGCGAGATGGTTGGACAGGCACACCGTGCGGACGTCGAACGACTCGGCTGCGATGTCGAGGACCACCCGGGCCAGTGCCACATCGCCACCGTGGTCCAGCTCGATGTCCTTGGCCACCATGAACGTCACGGTCGTCATACGTTGCCCTCCTTCGTTATTCGGGTTCCCTTCCGAGACAGTCCCGCCGGTCGTACCGATCGCAGGAAGATCACCAGGAGTACGGCGTCGGTGATCACCGACGCCGTTGCCGCTCCTACGGCGCCGAAATCGACCAGTGCCCAGACCATCCCGAGTTTGATCGGTACCAGTGCGGCCGCGGCGACGCTCCGGACGATGTCGCGGCGCTGCACATACAGGATGGTCGTGAGTACGTTGTTGACTATGCGCAGTCCGACGAACAGCGAGATGACGACGAGCGCCCACGCGAGTTCATCAGCGATCGACGTCGCCAGGAGAACAGCGCCGGCCGTCATGACCAGTGCCGACGTCACTGCCGCGACGACCAGGACGTGACTTCTCGGCGGCCCCGCCGACACGGCGCCGCCGGCCGCGCGCAGCGACTCGTGGTACGTGTTGGCCAACGACATCCCGACCTGTCCGGCGGCCCAGCCCACCGTACTCGCGATCGCGAAGTATCCGGCCACATCGGCATCGGTCAGCGCGCCCAGGAGCAGGATGTCGCCCTGCATGTAGAGGGCATTGGCGAGATGCTCGCCGAACAGGATCGCGATGAGCCGGGCCGACCCGGGGATCGCCGGCCGGTGACCGGGGATGAGGGTCACCGAGTACACGGCGACAACGAGATACGGTGCGAGATAGCAGAAGCTGGCGATGTCCAGATCCGGAGACTCCGCGAACTGCAGGTAACCGACGGCGAGTGCGATGCTCAGCAGCTGTCTCGTGGTGTCGTACCGCATGACGCGGTCGGGGTGTCCGTCGCGCAGGGCCCGGCTCTTGACGGCGTTGAAGACGATCTCGCCGCCGGCCACGAACAACGCGAACCACACGAGAAGCGACGTCGTCAGACATGCCGCGCCCGCCACCATGAGACCGAGCCCCAGCAGCACCCGGGTGACGCGCTCACCGTCGAAGGCGCGCTCGGACTCACGGATGGCACGCACCGCGAACGGATTGTCCAGTGGCGCTGCGATGATCGCGCCGAGGGCGAAGGCCATCGCGTACTCACCGTAGGAACCGACACCGAGATGGACGGTCAGGACGAGCGTCCAGCCCAGACCCGCGGCCCGGCCGCCATAGGTCCACGCCGCGGCGATCAGCGCCTTCGCGATCTGCTGCCGACCGGTTCTCGCACGCCCCGGGGTCGGCTCGGCCTCGGTGAGCCCCATCATCTTCGGCACAGCACACCCGACCACGTGGTGAGGTAGGTGTCGACGACCGCGTCCGGCTGACGGACTTCGCGCATCCGCCGCAGGGCGTTGACCATCACCGACAGGCGATCGGGCGATCCGACGAGTGCGGTGGCCGCGGCCGCGAGCTCCTCGACCAGGACCTCGGGCGTACAACCCTCCTCGTCGACGACGACAGCGCCACCCTCCGAGCGGAGTTCGGCCAATGCGCCGTGACCGGTGCACACCACCGGGGTGAGGTGAGCAATGGCGTCGTTGACGACGCTCGACCCCGGGAACGCCTCACCGTACGGGCTGCGCGCACCGTAGGGCACGACGAGCGCACGGATCGACGAGAAGAAGTCCGGGAGATCCGCGTCGTCGAGGCCGCCGAGGATGTCTACCCCGTCGACCGCGGGCAGGTCCTCGGTCCCGCGTCCGGCGATGCGGATCGCGATGTCCTCGGGAAGGGCACGGCGGAGCCGGGTCACATGTTCGAAACCCTTGCCGCGGTACACGAGTCCGAACAGTCCGATCGCCCGGGGCCGGTCCGGCGCGGGGACCACCTCGCCCCGGGTCCACACCGGCATGTAGGCGTGCCGCACATCCGCGTCCGGATAGGCCCGCAGCAACGACCGCGCCCCCACGTCGCTCATCGCGAACAACGTCCGCGACCCCGTGACACGGCGCTCGATCCCGCGCGAGAGCGGACGCAGCGGGAAGTGGATGGCGTGGTTGAGGACCCGTCGCTGCGCCAGGGTGGCGACGCGACCCGGCCACCACACGAGGCCCGGAGGGTCGTGGACGGTGGCACTGACCAGAACACTCGGGCGCCGGCGCTCGAGTCCCGCAGTCGGCCAGAAGGATTCGACTGACCCGCCGGAGAGCTCACAGTGCACCACGACCGGTCGTGCACCCGCATCGTCGATGATCGCGGCGATCTCTCGCCGACGCGCACGCAGGTCCCCGATCGAGTCGCTCCCGGGCTGGGGGTGCCGGACCTCATGGAAGTCGGCGACGCGCGAGCGCACCATGTCGGCGAAGACCTGCGCGTACGCACCGACCCCGCCGGCGCGATGTTCGGCCGCGACGTAGACGACCCGCACGCCCGAGAGCTGTTCGGGACCTCGGGCTGTCAGGCTCCGTTGATCGATCGGTCTCCCCATCAGTAGAACAGCGGCCGGTACTTGGGCCGGTACCGCAGTGCCGACTCCGGGCGCTTCGAGATATTTCGAGCGGGTACCCCGCCGACTATGTCGAGATCGGCGACGTCGCGACTGACGAGCGCACAGGCGGCGACGACCGCGCCGCGGCCGATGCTCACACCGCTGGTGACGGTGGCGCGGCTGGCGATCCACGCGTAGTCGCCGATGTACACCGGTTCGAGGATGGCCGCGAACTCCGGACTCGCGGGATCGTGCTTGCCCGCGATGATCTGGGTGTCGCTGGCGATCACCACGTTGTCACCGATGCAGATTCCCGACCGGGCGTCGAACAGTACGCGGAACCCGATGGAGCACGCCTCGCCGATCCGGATCTGGTCGATGTCGAAGACCTGGCACCCCCGCAGGATCGAGGTGTCCTTGCCGATCTTCGCGCCGAACAGACGCAGGAACGCCTGACGAAGGGTATGCGAGGGAAGGTAGGTGATCAGGTTGTTGTACAGCAGGATCCCGACCCGGTTCTTCGCCTTGGCGACGGTGGAGATCTCGGTGAAGGTGTGCCGCGGTACGAAGTCCGCGCGTCGGGGCACCGTCGTTCCGGCTGGTCCTGCCGCCGGCATCGTGGTGTCGTCGCTCTCGATGCTCACGCGCACTCCGCTTCTCTCACACCCGCCACGGCGGACACGAGGTTTCTCATTTCCTTGACGAAGGTTTCCTCGCCGAACTGGCCCACGTGCGACTTGATCTGCTCGGCATCCCACTCCCGGGTCGCCAGCTCCGACACGGCCGCACGGATACTCGCCGGGTCCGGTCGATCGAAGAAGACCCCGTTCACGCCTTCGTCGATGGTGTCGAGGAACCCGCCCCAGCGGAGCACGGCACAGGGTTTGCCGCGCATGCCTCCCTCGAGCGGGGTGAGACCGTAGTCCTCGAAACTCGCGGCCACCACCGCGGTGCAGTTCTCGTACAACCATCCCATCTCCGCGTCCGTGAGGTCGCAGAGCATCGTCACGTTGTCGGGGGCAATCGCGCGCAGCCGGTCGGCCTCCGGCCCACGACCGACGACGACGAGGTGATCGTCTGTCCCCCGGAACGACTCGATGACGGCGTCGACGTTCTTGTAGGCCAACAGGCGAGAGATGCACAGGTGGAACGGGCGCTGCGGCACCCCGGCGGGCGGGGTCTGAGCGGTCGCCGGTTCCACCGGGGGGATCACCGGCGCCGGAACGACGGTCGATTCCAGACCGTACGTGTCCCGGATGCGATCCCGGACGGCACTCGAGATCGCCAGATAGCGGTCGCATCCGAGCGCCGCCGCGCGGTCCCATCGCCGCATCCGGCCGCCGAGCACCCGGATCGCGAGTTTCTTCAGAGCACTCGCGGACTCGCCGAGATAGACCTCGGTCTGATACAGCCAGCGGGCAGGTGAATAGCAGTAGACGAGCGAGTACCCCGGGATGTCGAATCCGTGTGCCCAACCACTCGAGCTCACCACGACGATATCGGCATCCACGCGCAGACGCGATGCCGCAGACGGCAACAGCGGAAGCGCGGACCGGTGATCGCGGCGAAGGGCGCCGACCCGGTTCACCGGTGAGGTGATGATCGTCTTGTCGCGGAACTCCTCATAAGTCCGGTCCGGCTCGTAGAGAAGCGTGTAGATCGGGGCGTCGGGGAATGCCCGGCTGAGGGACAGCACCACTTTCTCGGCCCCACCCCGCTGGGTCAGATAATCGTGAGCGATCGCCACGCGCGGCGATCCCCTTCCGCCACGACCGGCATCCATCATGTGAACCACAACAATCACTTTCCCCCCGACGAACTCCGAGAATTCTTCCCGCGACTAACGCGTGAACGCACTCGTACGGACGTCGACGTCCGCTCGCCCAGATCGTAATGCGCTCGCGCGCGTCATGCGCGGCAGGATCATCGAATGTGACCTTGCCGACGTGCGACGGGCGCGAGAACGGTTGGGCGGACGTGCTTGTCAGGTGGCACCCAGCACTCCGGCCGCATACTTCGGCGTCCAGTCGTGCTTGTAGATCGAACCGAAGTTCTGCTCCCGGTCGGCGGCGTTCGGTCCGTTGTCGCGGATGCTGTAGATGAAGGTCGGTCCTACGTATCCGGCCGACGAGGCGAAACCGAGTACATCCGTGATCTCTTTGGCCTGTTCCCATTCCGAGACCGCCTCGGGTGCGGTGCCGGTGGGCGCACCGAGTTCGGTGAACCAGATCTTCTTGTTCCCGTCGCCGCGCGCGACCATCAGATTCCGCACCGCCGGGACGTCGGAGATCGCATTCTCCGGGTTGGCGTGGAGCCCCGAGGGGAAGACATACGGGTGCATGGCGAGCGCGTCGAAACCGCCCTTTGCGCCGGCGTTGTACATCGCGGTATGGAAATTGACCGGCGAGTTCCAGCCGGCGGAGCGGCTCATCCCGGCACTGATCACCGTGGCGCCCGGCTGGGCCGACTTGATGGTGCTGTACGCCGATTTCAGCAGCGAGGTGTACCGAACGGCGTCGATCCCTCCACCGAAGAAGATGGGCAGGTTCGGTTCGTTCCAGATCTGGTGATGGGTCACCGCGTTCCCGTATCGCGCGATGAACCTGCGCAGGAACGTGTTCAGGTCGGCATTGTGGGTCGGGGGCGCGGTGAAGAAGCTACCGGCCGGGCGTGCCCATGCTGGCGAGGACACGACGTTCGCGAGCACCTTGAGGCCTCGTGCCCGCGCGCCGTTGATCAGGCGGTCCGGGCCGGACCAGTTGTAGGCGCCCTTGGTCGCCTCGATCGCATTCCAGTCGAGCGTGACCCGCAGCCAGGTCGCGTCGGTGCGCGCCGCGGCGTCGAGCTCGCGGTTCAGGTCGGCATCGGTCGCCCAGAGAAACCCCGAACCCCCGCGAATCCGAAGCCACCGGACGTGGCCGGCACTGCCGCAGGGGCCTTTCCGGGGACGGACGCAGCGACGGCCAGACCGAGTACCAAAGAGATACTCACCACAGCTGCGGCGAAGAGTCGGGTTCTCGGAAAGCAAAATCCCCTAAAGGATCGTATTGTCATGCGCAGAGGATACCGCCGGGATGGGGAACCCACACGGGTAGCGGTCTCTGATCACGGTTGCGTTCAGAAATGTTCGCACACACACACGCTCTGGTCGAGGAATCAGTGCGTGTTCGGATCTTGGTGGGGGGAACACCGTTGTCCCTTCACCGCGCACTGGGAGAAGTGTGATGAAGTCAGCGTTGATCACCGGAATCACCGGACAAGACGGCCTCTACCTCGCCGAACTCCTCCATTCGAAGGGCTACCGGGTCGTGGGTCTCGTTCGGGGACAGAACAATCCGAAGGCGGACGGTCTCGCCGAGTCCCACCCGTATGTGGAGATCGTCAGCGGCAACCTCCTCGACCTGTCGAGTCTGATGCAGGCGATGAACTACGCCGACCCCGACGAGGTCTACAACCTCGGCGCGGTGTCGTTCGTCGCCTATTCGTGGCAGAACGCGCGCCTCACCAGTGACGTGACCGGTACGGGCGTACTGAACATGCTCGAAGCTGTTCGTCTGTACCAGGATACGTCCGGCAAAGCCGTGCGGTACTACCAGGCGTCGAGCTCGGAGATGTTCGGCAAGGTCCAGGAGGTCCCGCAGCGCGAGACGACCCTGCTGTGGCCGCGGTCCCCGTACGGCGTGGCGAAGGTGTTCGGTCATTACATGACGATCAACTACCGCGAGTCCTACGGCATGCACGCGAGCTCGGGGATTCTGTTCAACCACGAGTCACCTCGGCGTGGCCCGGAGTTCGTTACCCGTAAGGTGACGCGCGCCGTCGCGCGGATCTCGCTCGGGATCGACGACTCGCTCGCGCTCGGGAACCTGGATGCGAAGCGGGACTGGGGTTTCGCCGGTGACTATGTGCGAGCGATGTGGTTGATGTTGCAGCAGGACGTCGCCGACGACTACGTGATCTCCACCGGAGAGACCCACTCGATCCGCGAACTACTCGATGTCGCCTTCCGGGTCGCGGGCATCGACGACTGGGAGCCGTTCGTCCATCTCGATCCGCGTTTCTTCCGGCCCGCCGAGGTCGATCTGCTGATCGGTGACAGCACCAAGGCGCGCGAGATCCTCGACTGGAAGCCGGAGGTCGGATTCACCGACCTCGTCACGATGATGGTCGAAGCCGACCTCGGCCTCGAGTCGAAGAAGCTGGCCGGCAAGGTCGCATGACCCCGCCACGTGCGCTTGTCACCGGCGCGAACGGGCAGGACGGGCGGCTTCTGACCGGCACCTTGGTCGCCCGGGGATGGGACGTCATCGCCGTGGTGAGGCCCGGGCACGCAGGGGGCCCTCCGGCCGAGGGCATCGTGGCGACGAGCCCGGTCGACCTCGGCGACGCCGAGGCGACCCGTCGGGTGATCCTGGATCATGCCCCGGACCACATCTTTCACCTCGGGGCAGTGTCCTCGGTGGCGCAGAGTTGGGCCGATCCCCTGACCACGACCCGGGTGAACGGGATGTCGACGGTCGCGGTGCTCGAAGCCGCTGCGGATCTCGGCGACCGGGGCCACCCGGTGCATGTCGTGAACGCGTCGAGCGCCGAGATCTTCGCGGGAGCGGCGGTGACTCCGCAGGACGAGAGAACCCCCATCGCGCCGAACTCACCGTACGGCGCCGCAAAGGCCTACGGCCACACGATGGGAGCGGTCGCACGGGCGAGAGGCGTCGAGGTCGCGAACGCCATCCTCTACCCGCACGAGTCCCCGTTGCGGCCCTCGAGATTCGTGACCCGCAAGATCACGGCCGGGGTCGCCGCGATCGCCACCGGCCGCGCGACGCAGATCGTGCTGGGCAACATCGACGCGCGACGCGACTGGGGCTGGGCACCGGACTACGTGGACGCGATGACGATCCTCGCCGATCACCGGGCCAACGACGACTACGTCGTTGCAACCGGTGAATCACACAGTGTCGGCGACTTTCTCGCCACTGCGTTCCGGGTCGCGGGGATCGAGTCCTGGCACGAGATGGTGACCGCCGACCCGGCCCTGGTGCGTCCGGCCGACGGCGTGGATCTGGTCGGTGACCATCGGAAGATCACCGAAGAGTTCGGTTGGCGCCCCACCACGGTGTTCGACGAGGTGGTTGCCGCGATGGTCCGCCATGACCTGAACCTGGCGTCCCGGAGTGACGACCGCCGGGCGGCAGCCGTATGACCACGGCAGACGAGTCACCGCCCGGCAGGCACGATCCGGTCTTCCGGCGACCGATGGCCGTGCGACGTCGTCAGTCCCGGTCCCGGTCCTGGGTACCCAGGTACCGGACCTGGTTGCGGCGGGCGGATGTCCTCGTCGTGGTGGGGTCGGTGGGTATGGCCCAGCAGCTCCGTTTCGGGTCCGGCGGATCACTTGATTCCGCTGCCGGCGTTCGCATTCCCTGGATCGTCGCGTCGGCTGTTCTCGTGGTCGTGTGGCTGACCGCGCTGTTCGCCTTCCAGTCCTACGACCGGCGGATCTTCGGTTCCGGCGCGCAGGAGTACAGCCGGGTGGCGACCGCCTGCTTCACCGTGTTCGGCACCCTCGCCATCATCGACCTGCTGTTCCGGATCAACATCGCACGCGGCTATCTCGCGATCGCGTTGCCTGTCGGGACGATCGGGCTGCTGGTGAGCAGGAACGTGTTCCGCAGAATGCTGGCCCGCGCGAGAGTCGCGGGCCGCCACCGGGAATCGGTGCTGATCGTCGGAAGTGACGAGTCGGTACGCCCCACGATCCGACGGTTGTCGGCCGCCGCCCCCCTGGGTTACGAGGTGGTCGGCGCATGTCTGCCCTCCGGTATGCGCAGCGGTTCCGGCGAGATCGCCGTAGAGGGAGCCGTCGTCCCGGTGCTCGGGGACTTCGACGACGTGGCCGTTGCGGTTGGCGCCTGCGGCGCCACCACGGTGGCAGTCACCTCCGCCGACGCCCTGGGCCACCAGGCCATGCAGGATATGTCGTGGAATCTGCACGGTCTCGACGTCGACATGGTCCTGGCGCCGGGCGTCGCCGATGTCACCGGCCCGCGGATGATGGTGCGCCCGGTGGCCGGATTGCCACTGCTCCACATCGATCACCCGCGGTACGAGGCGGCGAGCCGGCTCCGTAAGGCGGCGCTGGACCGCTGCGGCGCAGCACTTCTGATCCTCTTGCTGGCACCGCTGCTCGTCGTGGTCGCCGTCGCCGTCGTGGTCGACACCGGTCTGCCCGTCTTCTATCGTGCCGAGCGCGTGGGTGTGGGGAACCGGACCTTCCGCATGTGGAAGTTCCGGTCGATGGTGACCGGCGCGGACCGGATGCGTGCCGATCTTCACGACCAGGACGAGGGCGCGGGTCTGCTGTTCAAGATGCGCGACGATCCGCGGGTCACGCGGGTGGGCAACGTCATCCGCGCCTACAGCCTCGACGAACTCCCACAGCTGTTCAACGTGCTGACCGGTGACATGAGCCTCGTCGGACCACGACCACCGCTGCCGGAAGAGGTTGAGAAGTACGACGGGCGGGTGGCGCGGCGCATGCTCGTCAAGCCGGGGATGACCGGATTGTGGCAGGTGTCGGGGCGCTCGGATCTGTCGTGGGAGGAAGCGGTCCGCCTCGACCTCTCCTACGTCGAGAACTGGTCGATCATGCAGGATCTGACGATTCTCTGGAAGACGGCGCGTGCCGTGATCGCCAAGGACGGCGCATACTGAGCCGGGCTGGCCTCTCCGCGCTCCCTCCGGGTCACGCGGGTGACGAACTTTCCAGCCGTCGGTAGGCCTCGAACATCGCGTGCCCGAGGTGTTGCTGGCCCTCGGCGTTGTAGTGGATCAGTTCACCGGGGTTGTGCATCCCCCGCGGACCGGCAACACAGGCGCAGGACCGGTGTCTCGACGGAACGTCCGCGTGGATCGAGTCGATGCCCGGATATCCCGGGTGCCCGGTCGCGATCTCCTCGGGCACCATCCGTCCCAGGAGGAACGGCACCGGGCCGAATTCGTCTCGCAGACCGTTGATCAGCGCATCGAGTTTGTCCCGGTAGACCTCGGGACGGGTCAGCGGGACATCGCTCTCACCCTGGTGCCAGAGGATCGCGGCGAGTCGAGAATCCCGGCCGGCCGCGGTGAGTGCGTTGGCGATCTGACGAACCGCGAGGTCGTACAGGTTCACACGGGCCGTGCGGTTGCCGCGATCCCAGCTGTAGCCGTTCTTCTGTCGAAAGGCCGTGTCCCCACGCGCAGACGGCACCAGCAACACCGGCCGGCCGGTGTGAACGGCGAGCAGTGAGCCGAACGTCGTCGCGAATCCTGCGCCCGCGCCCGGGATCTCGTGCAGGAGTGGGTCCTCGGCGAGCAGGACACGACCGCGGCGGCGCCCGCATCCGGGCCACTGATGCACCCGTGGGTCTGGTACGGGCGGACGCTGACCGGGGACGAGACGACCCGCGCCGTGAGCGTTGGACTGTCCGAGAACCGCGACCACAGAGTAGTTTCCTGCGGGTTCGACCTCGGTTCCCGACGCCCGCAAGCGCTTGACGGCATCCTTCGCCCGGACCGTCCATTGCACCGTCAGCGGTGCGTCGCCGTGGCGGCGTAGATCTTGCTCGGACGGAACCGGATGAGTGTTCATGGGAGTCCCCGTCGACGTTCGGTTGATCAGCGTCCGTGGCAACCCGACGGCACCGGCTCCCCGGCGAACCTGTCCAGGATCCACGGCAGCATCGCCACCGCGTCCACGTCGGCGTGCCCTCGGTCCGGTTGGTGATCGACCGTGACCGAATCCCCCACCGCACAGGCCCGCTCGATGAACGACGCCGTCCACTCGGCGTCGATGAACGTGTCGGTCCCACCGTAGAGGACGTACATCGGCACCGGTGTCCGCGCGACGGGCACCGCATAGCGCGTCAATCGCGCCGCCAGCGTCGTAGCCGACGCATCGGTGCCCGGGCCGATGTCGCCCGGACCGAGTGTTCCGGCGGCCGCTGCACGCCGTGCAGTCGCCGGGCCGGTGCACGCGGACAGTGTGTCCCACGCGCCGACCGCAGCGCCGCGACGGTAGTCGTCGAGCCGTACCGAGCCATCCGAACGCGACCACGCCTCCAGGACCCACTGCAGCATGAGTTGCTGGTCCCGGGTCATCGTCCCCGCACGTGACTTCTCGACCAGACCGACGACGTCGGCGGCCGGCACCATCGCCGCCGCGCCGACCAGGCCTGTCTCGGCTCCGTACTGCGGTGCGATCATGGCGGCCGCCAGCACCGCACCGCCTCCCTGCGACCCGCCGTAGGCCGCCCAGGTGTCAGAGGCATACGGGAGCACCGCTCGCAGTGCCCGCACGGAGTCGATGACGTTCCGTCCCGCTGTGCGCGCGTCGAGGTAAGGGTGTACGCCCCGGGCGCCCAGGCCCTGGTAGTCGGGAAGGGCGACGACGAATCCCGCCTTCACCAGATTGTGGGCCAGGACTCCGAGACCGTACATCCCGTCGGCCACCGATGGTGCGCACGGTTGGTCGATGCCGGTGGTGCCGTGTGCGAACGCCACCACCGGACGTGTCTGTCCGGCTTCGGGTTCGGGCCCGGTGACGATCAGGCCGCTGACGACGGTGGGTTTTCCGGTGCCGGCGTCGGTCGACCAGTACTCCACCCGGATGGCGCTGACGTCGTCGAGTCGTGCCGACAACGGCAGAGTGCCGACACGTTCGGCGGACACCACCTTCCCGGGTCCCTCGGTCGCGGTGAAAGGCACCGGCGCGTCGTCGGATTCGAGCGCGACCTTCGAGATGCGTATTCCGGCGACCAGCACGAGCAGCACGACCAGGTTCGACACCAGCGCGAACGGAACGGCGACGAGCAACGGATGTCGGCGGACGACGCCGATCATCGCGTTCGCAACTTACGGGCGAGCGTCATGGCCGGCTTCTCGACGTAGTGGTAGCTCAGGCTCGCGAACACCAGAGTGACCGCACCGACGAGTGCGATGTTGATCGCGAGTCCGGGGACCGAATCCCCCTGCAACCATCCCAGCCGGCCCAGCACGATGATCAGCGGGAAGTGCCACAGGTAGATGCTGAGCGACACCTGGCCGCTGTAGTCGAACGGCTTCCAGTCGAGGACCGAGGCGAGTCTGCTGTCCTGTCCGCTCGCGAGTGGCAGCACGATGATGAGGATGACCAGCGCGGACGCCAGTGCCGTGAAGGTCGACTGGAACGACGACCCGGCCGCGATGAGCAGCAGCATCGCCATCAACGACGGCACGAGGGCGATGACCGCCCCGACCCGTAGCCGCCGTGCGATCCGAGCGGAGATGTGGCCGGCCCCGACCGCCACGAAGGCGGCGGTCGCGAGCATCCCGAACGCGAAGTTGTCGGAGGCGGCGAAGAAACTGCGCAGGATGACCGCGGCGGCGTTCGGTCCCCAGTTCTGTTCGGTGACATCGGTGATGCCTTCGGCGGCGGCCACCTTGCCGGCGACCAGCTTTCCGATGGTGCCCACGATGATCAGCAGCACCGGCGGGCCCACCACCAGCAGTGCCGCATGGGTGCCGAACCTCCTCCGCAGCCACCACATCGCCATCCCGAAGAGCGGAAGTGATACGTAGAAGACGAGTTCGAGCGTCAGCGACCACGCCGGGCTGATACCGGTCTGGAGATACTGCGGGAAGTAGGTCTGGGTCAGTGAGAGGTTGGTGAGCAGCATCCACGGATCCGTGATCATGCCGGTTCCGGTGCCCTCGCCGGTCTCGCTCACCGCGTACTCGTTCGCGAGGAACGACGCCTGCAACACGAAGTTGACGACGAGGAAGATCGCCAGGTACGCCGGGAACACCCGGAGGACCCGGTGCGTCAGGTACATCCGGACGTCGGGTGGCGATTGCCGCTCCCGCAGCAGATCTCGCACGTAGGGCAGGTAGAGCAGGAAGCCCGAGAGCGCGAAGAAGAAGATGAGGGCCTGGCCGAGGAGCTGGAGTCCACCGCGACTCATGGTGTCCGGCGAATGGTGCACCGCCACATGGACGATCACGACCGCCCAGCACGCGAGACCCCGCGGACCGTCGAGACCGCGGATGCGGCTGCGCTGAGGCGTCGCCGCAGCCGGGGTGGTGGGCCCGCCGGCGGCGGCCGGCGGGACCGTGCCGCCGGGTCGTGCCAACTCTTCGGTCATGGCGCGTCCTCGGTCTCGACACATCGGTTGTAACTCGCCTCACCGTCGAAGCGGGCGGTCAGCCAGCCCACCACCTGACGGCCGTCGACGCCGCCGTGGTCGGCGGCGGGTTGGAACTGCGTGTGGACGATGTCGCCGCGGGCGCAGCTGTCCCGGATCGCCGCGGTCGTCCAACGCGACAACACGAGTTCGTCCTTGCCGCCGTAGATCACGAGTGACGGCGACGCGGCCGGGAGGTCGGGCAGCGCTCGTTCGCGCAGCAGAGCCCGTAGTTCCGCGACTGCCGCGGGTGAGGACGGTCGGAGGTTCTCCGGCGTCAGCGACCCGAGCACCTCGGCGCGTCGTGCGCCCTGGGATGCCGAACACTGCGACAGCTCGTCCCAGTGCATCAGGACGTCGGGACCGACGAACCGGCTCAGGTCGAGTTGCGGGTTCTCCCATTCGAGGGCCAGCAGGAGCCAGTTGAGCAGACCGTACTGCTCGACCGTCATCTGCTCCCGGGCAGCGAGGTCGGCGAGTTCGGAGACGTCGGAGGCAGGCGACAGCGCGGCGACTCCGACCAGATCGAGTTCGCCCCCATAGCTTCTGGCCAGTTTGTTGGCAGCCCAGGCGGCCTGTCCACCCTGCGAACCACCGAGCGCGGCCCAACTCGTCCCGGTCCCGGGCACCAGGTGCCGCGCGGCCCGCACCGCGTCGATGACGTTGCGGCCGGCGGTACGTGCATCCAGATACGGGTGGGTCGGCCGTCCCTCGCCGGGAATCCCCAGTCCCTGGTAGTCGGGCACCGCGACGACATACCCCAGTTCGAGCCAGCCGGCCGCGGTCACCGCGAGGTCTCCGAGATCGGACCTCAGGGTGACGCCGCACTCTCCCAGGACTCCGCTCGTTCCGTGCGGCAGGACGATCACCCGCCGCCCACCCGCGGGCGCAGGCCCTCTCGGCGCGAAGAACGCACCCCACACCTCGGATTGGGCGCCGGTCCGTCCGTCGGTCGAGACGTACCTGACCCGAAGAGCGAGTTGCGAGTTCGCCCGCACCCGCCGGTCGAGTAGTGGCATCGTCTCGGCCGCGCGTAGAGCACCGGGGCCCGTGCCCTCGGTGTCGACACGGTACTCGACGCCGCCCGCGCCCACCGGGGCCGTGCCGGGGTCGGGTGGCGCCGTCGAACATCCCGCCACTGCGATGGCCGCGGTCAGCAGGATCGTCGCGATCCCCCGCCCCCCGGTTCTCGGTGTCCTCATCGTGCTGTCCCTCCCCGTGCCCCCACCAGATCGTCGTCGCTGCGGTGGTCCGGTGCCCGTGGCACGCGTGCCTCCCGCGGGTCGACGACCCGATCGCGTCCGAGCTCCACTGCGACGACGAGCAGCAGAGCCACCACCAGTCCCAAGGCCGCGGCCGTGCCGAGCGTGCTCCCGAGATCGGGCAGTATCGGCGAATCGGGAGCCCGCGCAACGTCGATCACGTCGATCGCGTGCAGCGGACGCGCGATCGGCACCGAGCTCCATTCGAGTTCCACCACGAGGTCGCGCAGGACCTCGACCACGCCGTCGGCGAGATACATCGCCGCTTGCGATGTGGGTCCGGTGGCGACGATCTCGAGCACCGCGGTGTCCGGCAGCGAGGTGACGATCAGGCGCCCACGAAGTTCGTCCAGGGTGACGCCGTCACCGAGAACCCCGGCGTCGTCGTCGACGACCAGCCGGGCCAGCACCTGGTCCGACGTCGCCAACTGCACGTAGCTCGCGGTACGTAACTGCCCGGCGAGGTCACTGGCCTGCTCGGCGGCAACACTCGAGGGCCCCGGCGCGAGAACGAGTGCGCTCGAGCGTGCCTCGTAGGTCTCGGGCGTAAGGGCGAACACCCCGAGGCCGACGAGAACCGCGGCGAGCGACGAGGCGACGACCACCACGATGTTCCGGCGGACCATGCCGAGGTAGTCCGACGGTCGCCGCGACGACGGGGACCTCACTGCACGTCCTGGCAGTTCTGCGGCGGATTCCATCCGTTCGCCAGCGACTTCATCCATGCCACGGACTGACCGGAGTCCAGATCGGCGTGCGTCTCACCGATCCGCCGAATCGCCTGGATCGGCGACCCGGCCGCACAGGCGCGACGGATCGCGCCCTCGGTCCACGGTGCCGCGATGAGCGGGTCGTCGGTGCTGTACATGATGAGAGTCGGGGCACGCGCGACCCCCACCGGAAGCGCGGTGTACCTGAGGTAGTCGCGCAATCGCGCAGAGGCCCGGGGGTCCGGGGCCGCACGTCCTCGACACCGATCGAGTTCAGGACGCGCTGGGTGATGTCGACGTCGATCGGGATGCAGCGGAGCACCTCGGCCCAGTTCTCCCTCAGGAACGCCGACCGATAGTCGTCGCGATCGAAGTCGTCGGGCAGGGTGCGGGCGACCGAATCGACGAGGTAGGCCATCATCGGGACCTGATCGGGTGTCAGCGTGCCCCGTTCGGCGCGATCGACCAGGCCGGTCATGTTCGACACCGGCACCAGCGACACCGTGCCCAGCAGGTCGAGACCGCCACCGTAGATGGGAGCGAGTTCGCCTGCCGCCCAGGAGGCCATGCCACCCAGCGACACCCCGTAGGAGATCCATCTGTCGCTCAGCCCCGGGAAGACCGCACGTGCGGCACGCACCGCGTCGATCATGTTGTAGCCGTACGATCGCGCGTCGAGGAACGCGTGATCGGCACCGCGGATCCCGAGACCCTCGTAGTCGGACATCGCCACGGCGAAGCCGTTGAGGACCAGTGCCGCGATGATCTGATCGCTGCCGATCAGGTTGGCGTACTCCGACGGACCACAGTTGTCGAGCACGCCGGTGGTGCCGTGTCCGAACGAGATGGTCGTCCAGCCTCCCTCAGGTGGGATGCCCTTCGGTGTCACCACTATCCCCGAGACCACCGTCGGGGACCGATCCAGACCGGATGTCGATCGGTATTCGACGCGTTTGACTATCGCACCGAGTTCGTCGATGACCGGGATCGGGCCGCGCGGCGGATCCTCGACCTCCAGGACGGCACCTGGACTGCCCGTGTCGCGGGCACCGACGACCACCGGTTCCGGGTACGGGGTCACCAGGTCGGGTGGCGGTTGGATCGTCAGGGGGATGGCGGCGTGGCCGGTGCAATCATCCGCGACACCGCTTGTCCCACAACCACTTACCAGGGCAGCGGTGACGATCACGGCGGCGAGTCCGGAGAGGCCGATCCGACGGGGCGACCGCCGCGTCAACGACCCGCCCCGTCGTCCGGCACCCCGATCGGGGACGCCACGCGACCGTCCCGTGTGTGGCGGTAGACCTCGGCGCGGATGCCGGCCGAACTCGGCGCTCCGCGTTCGGCGTCCGTCCCGACGTGCGGAGCCGCATCGTCGGCCGCCGGAGCCGCCTTGTCCGCACGAGACCGGGAGGCCGTGCCGCCGACCAGGATGGTGCCGGCGACGGCGCCGACGAGCTCGATGGTCTCCACGGTCTCGCGCAACGACTTCCGCGTCGCGGCACCACTACGCACCACCACGACGGTGGCATCGGCGAGTGCGGCGAACACGATGGCCCCGGGGCTCGACACGATCGCCGGTCCGGCGATCACGATGTAGTCGAACCTGCTCCGCAGGTCGTCGAACACGCCGGCCACCGCGGGTCCGCTCACCAGCGCACCCGGTTCCGGCGGAACGGGTCCGGCGGGCAGGACCGTGAGGTCTCCTCGCTTCACGAACGGATCGACGCTCCCGGCGCTGCCGGTGAGGACGGTCGACAGACCATGGTCGGACGACGACGTGGCGCCGGTGATCCCGTGGCCGGTGAGATCACCGTCGACGAGCAGGACACTGTTGCCCGTGGCGGAGATCGTGGCCGCGAACCGCGCTGCGACCGAACCCGCTTCGCTGTCCTTCCCGACGCCGACGAACCCCAGTACCCGCGGCGCAAGGCCGTCCGGCTGTCGTTGCGCCCCCAGGAAACGGATCAGGTTGTGCGCTCCGCGCAGCGAGTCGGCGTCGGGATCGGCCGTGCCGAGGCCCGCCGGCCCATCGGCCGCGTCGGCTCGATGTGTCACCGTCGCCAGTACCGGGTGGTGCGCCGAATCCACAGCCGCCGACACGTCCTCGACGGTGCCCCGGCGGCGCCACCCCAGCAGCAACGCGGTGAGTACACCCACCACGAGTCCCCCGACGACCCCGAGCGCGGTCCAGGGGAGCCACGGCGGGCTCACGCGGGCGGGGAGGCCCGGCTCGTCGTAGAGGACGGCCGAGGCGGCCGGGGTGCCGCCGCGCCGAGAGGTCTCGAGTTCCTCGACTACCTCGACGGTCTGCTGGGCGATCGCGGACGCATACGATTGTGCGCGTTGTGGACTCGGTCCGGTGACCGAGATGGTGAGGATGACGGTGTCGTCGACCGGCAGTGCGGTCGTCCGGGCTCGCAGGTCGGCGGGACTGATCGCCCCGTCGAGCGCAGCCGACGCGCGAGTGGCGACCTGTTCGCTCACCGCGACCTGCGCGTAGGAGTTGACGCGACCCTCGGCGAAGAGGTTGTTCTGGTACGACTCGCCGACCGAGGTTCCGCCCTCCGCCGTGACGAAAAGCCTTGCGGACGACACGTATTCCGTCGACTGGACGAACATGCCGTAACCGAAACCGATCAGTCCGAAGGTGACCGCGCCGGCGACGAGCGCCCACCAATAACGCACGATGACGCGAACGTAGTCACTGAGTGGCACGAACATGCCTCCTTCCGGGGATGGTGAGCTGGCTGACGCGCCGAATATCCACCGCGTGATGTCCGATGGACGTGTCCGTGGAGGCTGTTCGACCGTTCGTGCCGCCCCCCGACGCGACAACTCTAACCAGTGCGCGCGGACCGCGCGCTCCGAGTACTGTGATCTTGAACGCGTTGCGTCCCACGCCCGTTACCGAGAACGCTCCGAACCGGTGGGTACGGTCGGATCGTGCGATGATGCCGCAGTGGGGATCGTTCGTTCACTTCTGATCGTGGCCGCGGCGGCGGTCGGCGCCTTCGTCTGCCTGATGGCCGGTGGAACGGCGGTGACCGCGGCGTTCCTTGCGGTCTTCCTGGTGATCGGAGGGTACGTCGGACTCGCCCATCCGACGTGGCTGCTGTGGATCCTGGCGGTGGTGATCGCTGTGCTGCCTGCTGGATATCTGCCCGGCACACCGATTCCCATGATCTTCGCGCTCACCGTCGCGGTGCTCCTCGCCACCGTGCTCCATACGCGGGAGGTACGGACGTTCGTCCCGCTGGAACGCGCCCTGTGCGTGCTCGTCGCCGTCGGCGGTGCCTCCGTCGTCGCAACCCTGCACGGCGCCGTCGACATCGTCGAGTACGTGAAATGGTCGAGCGCAGTCCTCCTTGTCGTGGCACTGTTGCGCCTTCGGCCCGACCAACTTCGGTTGTTCGGCCAGGTGTTCGTCGTCGCGTCCGCGGTGTCGGCGGGGCTGGGCCTCGTGATGCTGACCGTGGACAAGTCCGCGCGCACCTTCG
Organism: Gordonia hongkongensis; assembly: GCF_023078355.1. Lineage (NCBI taxonomy): Bacteria > Bacillati > Actinomycetota > Actinomycetes > Mycobacteriales > Gordoniaceae > Gordonia > Gordonia hongkongensis. Next base: position 1,106,310 of record NZ_CP095552.1, on the reverse strand, counting down.
ATCTGCTGTCCCCCTTCGGGTATGACTCGGCATCGGCGGGACGCTTCGTGTTCAGCGGCGCGTCGGTCACCGCTCGCCTGTCCGGCACCTACATCGACCCGAACGCCGCGGGCATCGGCTTCCTCGCCGCCCTCATGATCAGCATGCTGGTCTTCGACGGCGGCCGGCGCTGGGTTCTCGCTGTCGTAATGTTCGCGGCGATCGCCATGACTCTGAGCCGCGCGGCGATATTCAGCGTCGTGCTGGGCCTGCTGCTGATGCTCGCATTTCACACCATGACGACCCGGGGTCGCGCCGTCATCGCCGGGTCGCTCGTCGGCGGAATGGTGCTGCTGGCCGCGTTCCCGGCGTCGCGTCGCCGGATCTTCTCCTCCTTCGGAGAAGACGACACCGGCTCCACCGCCCGGTCCGACGCACTGCGTGAGTTCCCGGGAAAGATGGACGGCCACTGGCTGTTCGGGCACGGATGGGGAATCGCCGAGTTCAAGGATCCCGAACAGGCCTTCACCATCAACTATGTTGCCAACGCACCGCTGCTGTCGGTGTATCGCGGCGGGATCTTCGTCGGAGTGGTGTTCACCGCGATCATGATCTACGGCTGCTACCTGGCCTATCGGTGCCTGCGCTCGAGCCGGCCGTGGGTGGCGTTCTACGGCGGCGGCTTCATCGCCTTCTTCGTGCTGGGTATGCAACTCGACTTCAGCACGGTGACCATCCCCGTCTCGGTCACCGATCTGTCCCTGATGCTGGTGTATCTGATCGTCGCCCTGCGGCTCACCGGACCACCGGGTACCCCGGCGCCGTCGCACCCCGAGAAACTCCCCGCCGCGGCATGAAACGCGCTCTCCGGGTCCTCGTCGGCGTCCTGGTCGTCGCCATTGTGGCCTCCGCCGTACTCGGCTACCAGTTGTTCACCCGCGACCACCAGGACCCGCTGCGCAAGGTGGACGCCATCGTCGTCCTGGGCGGCGAACACGACGGCCGCGAGGCCTACGGAATCGAGCTAGCGCGAAGGGGTTACGCCAATCACGTGCTGATCTCCGATCCCTACCGGCCGTATACGGAGTTCGACGCCATGATGCCCGGCGCCTGTTCGGCGGGGACCGCCACCATCACCGTCACGTGCTTCGAGCCGGAGCCCTCGACGACGCGCGGGGAGGCGATGTACGTCCGGCAGATGGCCCGGGAGCACAACTGGGACGACGTCATCGTCATCAGTTGGAGCTACCACCTGGTGCGGGCCCGGTTCATCTTCGGCCAGTGCTTCGACGGCGACGTCGTCATGCACGCGGTACCGCGCGACTACAGCGCCAACCCGGTTCTGTGGGCCGGCGTCTACGCGTACCAGTACGGCGGCCTGGCGAAGGCCGCCGTACTGGGTTGCTAGATCGGAGAGATCAGCCCCCGAAGATGTCGCGCAGGTGCTCGACCTCGGTGACGCGCTCGGCGTGGGTCGGCGCGGTGGGCGAGGCCAGGATGCACGTGACACCGGCCTCCCGGAACGCCGCGACCCGCTCGGCCACCTGGGCCTTGGAACCGATCAGCGACATCGACGTGACGAGGTCCTCGGGGACCGCGGCGGCGGCCTCCATCTTCTTGCCGTCGAGGTAGAGGTCCTGGATCAGCTTCGCCTCGTCGGTGTAGCCGTAGCGGATGGCGAGCTGGTTGTAGAAGTTCTTCCCACGGGCGCCCATCCCGCCGATGTACAGGGCGGCATGATGGCGCACGAGCTGCTTGGCGTTGTCGATCTGCTCGGCGTCGTCGGAGATGCGGGCGGTGGCCTGGACGACGATGCCCAGATCCCCCAGCGACGGATCGCGCTTGGCCTTGCCCGCCGCCAGCGACTCACCGAAGGCCGCGTCGATCTGCTCGGGGTGGAACAGGATCGGCTGCAGCTCGTCGAACATCTCCGCGGCCAACTCGATGTTCTTCGGGCCGATGGCGGCGAGGAGCAACGGGATGTTGTCGCGTACGGGGTGATTGATGATCTTCAGGGACTTGCCCAGTCCCGAGCCGCCATGCTCCTCGTCGAGCGGCAACGTGTAGTGCTTGCCCTGGTAGTCCAGCTTCTCGCGGCGCCAGACCATCCGGCAGATCTCGGCGTGCTCGCGGGCGCGTCCCAGCGGGTAGTCGTACTTGACGCCGTGGAATCCCTCGATCACCTGCGGACCGGATGCGCCGATACCGAGCACCGCGCGACCGCCGCTGATGTAGTCGAGGCCGGCCGCGGTCATCGCCAGGTTGGTGGGCGTCCGCGAGTACATCGGCAGGATCGCGGTCTGCAGTTCCATCGTCTCGGTCTTGGCCGCGATGTACCCCAGCTGCGAGACGGCGTCGAAGCTGTAGGCCTCCGGAACCGCGATGCGCTGCACGCCCGCGGCTTCGAAGTCCGCGAGGTTGTTGATGGTCTCGCGGAAGTCGCCCGCGTAGTTGATCGGCATGCCCAGCTTCATCGATGTCATGCCGACGGATTCTTCCACAGCGGCGACCGGTTTCCGAGGGTCTGTTGAACGTTCGATAGGTCCACCCCGGTCGGGGACCCCGCGCACCGGAACTGTGCCCGATGTTTAGGTAAATGAGGGCGGTAGGTCCCACAATCGTCACCATGAGCGGCGAGATGCTGATCCTGGTGCTGTTGGTGGTCACAGCCCTCGGCTTCGATTTCACCAACGGCTTCCACGACACCGGCAACGCGATGGCGACGTCGATCGCCACCGGCGCCCTGAAGCCGAAGGTCGCGGTCGGGCTGTCGGCGGTGCTCAACCTGGTCGGCGCCTTCCTGTCCGTGGAGGTCGCGGCCACCATCACCAAGGACGTGCTGAACATCCAGCAGACCTCGGGACCCGACGCCGGGGAGCTGGTGGCCGGCTTGTCGGCGACGACGGCGCTGCTCATCATCTTCGCGGGCCTGATCGGCGGCATCCTGTGGAATCTCTTCACCTGGCTTTTCGGGCTGCCCTCGAGTTCGTCCCACGCCCTGTTCGGCGGGCTGATCGGTTCGGGCCTGGCCGCGATCGGTGTCAGCGGGATCAACTGGTCCGGGATCACCTCCAAGATCCTCATCCCCGCGCTGGCCGCACCGGTCATCGCCTGTCTGGTCGCGGCGTGCGGAACCTGGCTGGTCTTCGCGATCACCCGCCGGATCGCCGACCGGCAGAAGGAGGACGGCTTCCGCTACGGGCAGGTCGCCACCGCATCGCTGGTCTCGCTGGCCCACGGCACCGGAGACGCCCAGAAGACGATGGGTGTCATCGCGATGGCCCTCATCGCCACCGGACACCTCGAGGCGTCGAGCGTCAGCCACGGACTCCCCTTCTGGGTGGTGTTCAGCTGCGCCGCCGCCATCGCGATCGGCACCTACCTGGGCGGCTGGCGGATCATCCGCACCCTCGGCAAGGGACTCGTCGAGATCACCTCGCCGCAGGGCATGGCCGCCGAGGCGTCGTCGGCCGCCATCATCCTCACCTCGAGTGCCGCGGGCATGGCGCTCTCGACCACCCAGGTCGCGACCGGCTCCATCCTGGGTTCGGGGGTCGGCCGCAAAGGCGCCCAGGTCCGCTGGTCGGTCGCCGGCCGGATGGCCGTCGCCTGGGTGACGACCCTGCCCGCCGCCGGCGCGGTCGGTGCCGCCTGCTACTTCCTCGCGCACCTGTTCGGCGAAGTCACCGGGGCCCTCATCATCTTCGCGATCCTGGTGGTCGCGTCGGGCTACATGTACTGGCGCGCGCAGGAGAACAAGGTCGACCACGAGAACGTCAACGACGCCTGGGAGGGCGAGGCCCTCGCGGGCGAGGAGTGGGAGGAAGCGGTCGCCACCGAGACGGACGACACGACCCTCCCGCTGCCGCCGGTCATCCCGGCCGAGATCATCGTGCAGCACGACCCGGAGAGGAGCGCCTGAGAATGGAGACGTTCGAGGCCATCGGCAAGGTCCTCATCGTCGGACTGATGCTGGGAGCGGGCCTGCCCGCGCTGTTCGCAGTCGGGTTGCGTCTGCGGTCCCTCGCCGACGGTTCCGTCGCCACCGACGGGACGACCTCCGATGGGCATCCCGCGCTGAAGGCCGTGGCGTATCTCATCTTCGGCGTCGTCATCCTGGTGATCGTCGTCGGGATCCTCTGGATCACCCGGCAGACGATCTTCTACTACACCGGCGTCAAGATCTTCCCGTTCGGCTACAAGTGATCGTCCCCGCTTCTGATCGGAGACACCCCGTGGACCGCCCGACACTTCTGCAGAAGGTCGTGGAGTGGTTGCGCGCCGGCTACCCCGACGGCGTCCCGCACAACGACTACATACCGCTCGTGGCGCTGCTGCGCCGGCAGCTGACCGACGACGAGGTCAGCCAGGTGTCGGCGGAGCTGGCCCGCGAGTCCCCGCCGCCACCCGAACCGATATCGCGGACCGACGCGGCGGTGAAGATCACCCACTACACCCATGAACTGCCGCACGAGGACGACATCGCGCGGGTACGCGCGCACCTCGTCGCCCGCGGATGGCCGTTCAGCGACGAGCCCGATCCTGACGGGGACGGTCCGACCGATGGGGACCTGCCCTGAGGACCCTGCGAACCCTGCCGCTGCCGTCGACCGACGCCGTGCTCGACCACGCCGATGACCTCCGGGCGATCCTCGACGGTTCCTCGGCCTCCCTGCCCGTGCCCGACGACGCCCGCGCCGCAGCCGAACTCGCCTCGGCGCTGCAGGTGGGCGCACCCATCGACGACCCCGTGTCCCTCGTCGTCTCGACGTCGGGGTCGACGGGCACCCCCAAGGGTGCGCAGCACTCTCCCGCGACCCTCGCCGCGTCGTCGCGGGCCACCGCCGATCATCTGGGCGGGCCGGGCAACTGGCTGCTGGCGCTGGCCCCGCACCACATCGCCGGCCTGCAGGTCCTGCTCCGCGCGCTGACCGCCGGGCAGACGCCGGTGGTCCTGGACATGCGGGCCGGTTTCGATCCCGAGGTCTACGCCCGCGCCGTACGCGACTTCGAGGGTCCGCGGCGATACACCTCGCTGGTACCCACCCAGCTCGTCAAGGTTCTCGACCAGCCCGCCGCGACCGCCGCCTCGCGGGAGCTCGACGCCATCCTCGTCGGCGGTGCGGCGACCCCGAAACCGTTGTGGTACAGAGCGATCGACGAAGGTCTGCCGGTCGTCGCGACATACGGGATGAGCGAGACCGCCGGAGGGTGCGTCTATGACGGGCGACCCCTCGACGGCGTCGCGGTCCGCATCGCCGATCCGGCACCCGAGGGCGTCGGGCGCGTGCTGCTCGGCGGTCCCGTCGTCGCCTCCGGCTATCGCAATCTGCCCGACCATCCGGCCTTCGCCGAGCCGGGCTGGTTCCGCACCGACGACCTCGGCCGCGTCGACGACGCCGGGCTGCTCTCGATCGTCGGCCGCGCCGACGAGGCCATCTCGACCGGCGGGCTGACCGTCGTACCGCAGGTCGTCGAGGCCGTGATCGCCGACGACCCGGCGGTTGCCGAATGCGTCGTCGTCGGACTCCCCGACGACCGGCTCGGCGAGGCGGTCACCGCGTTCGTCGTCGTCCGTCCCGGAGAACGCATCGACGTCAACCGCATTCGCGGTTCGGTCACCGAGCGGCTCGACAAGTACGCGGCCCCCCGGCGGGTCGTCGAACTCGACGCCCTCCCCCTCCGCGGACCCGGCAAGTACGACCGTCGCGCGTTACGGGCCCGCTTCGGTGCGCAGATGTAGTGTGTCGTCGCGCCTGGCGCAACGATGTGCGACAACTGCAGTTCAGGCGGCGGTCGCAAGTGCCTGGGAGATCGACGTAGCGACGTACTCCGCTCGGTCGCGGAGGTCACCCCAGGTGTAGTTCAGCACCGTCCAACCCGCCGCGATGAGCGCATTGCGTCGGGTGCGGTCACGCTGAAACGTCTTCGCGTCGCGGTGGAAGGCGAACCCGTCGATCTCCACCGCCACCATCCGGTCGAGGAAGGCGAAGTCGATCTCGTACCCACAGGTCGGATGGTTCGCCACCCACCCTTCGATACCCGCGGTCCGGAGGATCGTGACAGCGAGACGCTCGGCGGCCGACCGCGCACCCGATTCCAGCAGCTCGACCATCGGACCCATGTCCGCCGCGCCGACGCAACGGCGTCGCCGCTCGTAGGCCTCGACGAGACGCTCGACCGTGGTGCGCCGCTGCTGCAGCGCGGAATCGATGACCTCGATGCCGCCCTCTACCGCACCCTCCAAAACCGACAACGCGACCCCGGTGACCGGTAGCCCGTCCCGGGTCAGCACGTCGGCGTCGGCGAGAGCGCGGTTGAGAATCCGGACTCCCGTCACCGGATGACCGTGGCGGCCGCGGAGAGCGGTGACCGTGGGCAAGGCGGGTGGGGCTTCGACGATCCCATGCCACCATGCGGCAGCGAGTCCCGAGAGGACCCCGTGAGTGCCGACGGCAAGCGTCGCGGTCCGGATTCGCGTGCGGTCGGTCTCGGGGTGGTCGGCGAGCCGATAGACACGAGGATGCACCGATACCCACTCGCCGGCCCGCACCCGACGGTGCACCGCCGACCGGTTGATGCCGTGTCCGCGGGCATCGGCAGCGGTGAACACGCCGTCCTGGTCGAGGGCGAACGCCCGAAAGTCCGGCGGAAGATGCATGACCTTCAGACGCACCTGCGCCGCAACCGGTTCCATCGCTCGACGGCCCCCGCAGATGTAGTGTGTCGTCGCGCCAGGCGCTACGAAGTTCTACACCTGCCGGGCAGCCGCCGGCTCGTGCGCGCGGCCGTGACACGATGAACCCCGTGGCTACCCCCTCGCAGTGGATCCAGGGCGCTCGTCCGCGCACGCTCCCCAACGCGATCGCGCCGGTCGTGGTCGGTGTCGGCGCAGCGCTGCACTCCGGCGACGTCACGTGGTGGAAGTCCGTACTCGCGCTGGCGGTGGCCGTCGCGTTCATCATCGGCGTGAACTTCGCCAACGACTACTCCGACGGCGTGCGGGGGACCGACGACGATCGGGTCGGTCCGATGCGCCTGGTCGGGTCGGGCGCCGCGTCGCCGAGGGCCGTGAAGACCGCCGCGTTCCTGTGCTTCGGGATCGGGGCGGTCTGCGGGCTGCTCCTCGCGATCGCGACGGCGTGGTGGCTCGTGCTGGTCGGCGCGATCTGCATCGCCGGCGCCTGGTTCTACACCGGCGGCAAACGCCCCTACGGCTACGCCGGCTGGGGCGAGGTCGCGGTGTTCACCTTCTTCGGGCTCGTGGCCGTCCTCGGCACCCAGTTCGTCTCCGCCGGCCGCATCGACTGGGTCGGACTGGCCGGCGCAGTCGGCATCGGCGCGATCTCGAGCAGCGTGCTGGTCGTCAACAACCTCCGAGACATCCCCAGCGACACCGAATCCGGCAAGATCACCCTCGCCGTGCGCCTCGGTGACGCCCGGACCCGGATCCTGTTCGCCGTGCTTCTGCTGACCCCGCTCGCGATGAGCGTGGTCCTGGCGTTCGCGACCCCCTGGGCGCTGCTCGGCCTGGTGACGTTCCCGCTGCTGTGGCAGGCCTACGCCCCGGTCCGGACCGGAGCGGCCGGACCGGGACTGATCCCGTCGATCGGGACGACCGGCAAGGCGATGCTCGCCTGGGCGGTCGTCATTGCGGTTGCGCTCGCGCTCACCTGACGGACCTCGACGCCAGACCTGCGCCGACGATCAGACCTGCGCCTCGACGTCGGGCAGGCTCGCCACGACCGCGGCGCGGAGTTCGTCGGCCGTGGTGGCGGACTCGATCAACGCCCGCGACGCGTCGTCGGCGGTGTCGATGATACCCAGCAACAGGTACTCCGCGCGGAGGCGCCGGTCACCCCGTTCCCGCGCGATCTCCATGGCCCGGCCGAACACCGTCCGGGTGTCGTTCGCGAAACGCGGACGGGCGCCCCGGCCCCGCGGTCCGCGCCGGCCGCGACCCGGCTCCCAGGGCCCCTCGCCGCCGAACGGTCCGCCCGGCCCGAAACCACCCGGCCCGAAACCTCCTGGGCCGAAACCCTCCGGTCCGAGACCACCCGGCCCGAAACCCTCTGGCCCGAGACCCTGTGGGCCGCAATCCGGCCGGGGTCCGCGACCGCGACCATGGTGCCGGTGCCCCCGACGCCCGTGACCACGTCCCCGGGGGCCACGCTCGGCACGCTCGCCCCAGCCGTCGGACAGGTCCTCGCCGAAACGTCCGCGCACCGCTTCCCGGACCTTGTCGAGGTCGATTCCGATGCCGCGCAGGGCTTCTCGATCCTCCTCGTAGCGTTCGCGGGCCGACTCGTCGTCGGCGGTCTCCGCGGTGTCGGACCGTTCCGCGCGCTCGTCGTGGTACTTCCGGACCACCTCCCGGGCCGACGTCAGCGTCAGCCCCTGGTCGGCCAGCAGCGCGAACAACGGGCTGCGGGCGTTGCAGAGCATGCCCAGGATCAGGTGGTCGAGGCCGAGTTGCCGGTGACCCAGGTCGCCGGCCTCCTGCGTGGCGAAAGCCAGCAGCATCTTGTCATCGCGACTGATTCGCTCAAACATCTGTGTCTCCTTCTGGCCCACTCGCGCGGGCCTCACGTTGTGAGTGCTTCTGATGCACGGCCTGCCGGCTGATCTGCAGCACTTCTGCGATCGCCTGCCAGCTCCACCCGTGGGCACGGGCGTTGGCCACCTGCACGTCCTCGAGTCGGTCGGCCAGGGTGCGCAGGGCGCGTACCGCGGCCAAGCCCCTCGCCGGATCGCCGCTCGCGGCGTCTCCGGCCAGCTCGGCGCTCGGTGCGTCGGGTGCGGTGTCGGTGCTGTGGTCGTCGTGCATGATGTCAGGTTATGTTGACATCATGCTCGTGTCAAGAATAGTTGACGAGCGGGGCATGGCGCATCTCGCCCGACCGCGCAGCCGCGACCGGACTACTCGTTCTGGATCGACTCGCTGATGTTCATCCGCCCGGCCCGGACCGCGGGGACGAAGGCACCGATCAGGCAGAGGGCAACGGCGATGGTCACGAAGAGCAGGGCCGACGGCCGTGGCGAGTACAGCACCGTCAGGGACGTCGTGATGGTCAGGATCTGATTGCTGAGCAGATGCATGGCGGCACCGAGGACGACGCCGAGGACCGACCCGACCAGGGCGACCGCTCCCGCCTCGGCGAGCACTGTCCGCGAGACGAACCGGCGGGAGGCCCCCATCGCCCGCAGGACGCCCAGCTCACGGCGTCGTTCGAGGACCGACAGCAGCAGCGTGTTGAGCAGCGCGATCGCGGCCGCACCGGCGACGATCCACTGGATGGCGACCGCGAACGCGCCCGCCTGCTCGACAGTGGCCTGGGTGGCCGCGAGGGCCTCGGCACCGCTGTAGACACTGATCGGCTTGTTGCCCGTCGTCGGGACACCGTCGACCAGCGCCTCGAGGTCCCGGCGGACCTGCTCCGGGTCGGCATCGGGCGAGGTGATCACCTGAAGGTAGGTGTCGCCGTCGCGGTCGAACCACTCCCCCAGCAACTCCTGCGACATGGCCGCCACACCGGAGTCGAGGGAGACGTAGTCGACGGTGTCACGCACGACCGTCTGCCGCGGACCGTTGGGGGTCGCGAGTTCCACCGTGTCGCCCGTGCCCACGCCCAATGCGCGGGCCAAGACGCTCGACATCAGGATGCCGTCGCCGGCGAGGACGCTCGCCACCGCTTCCGGCGACGCTTTGCGCATGAACGGTGCGCGCGAACCCGGCTCGAGCCCTTGCACATTTGCCTTGCTCTCGCCGATGTTGACCGCGGCCCACTGACCACCGACGACCTCGGTGACCCCGGGAACCGCCGCAACGCGTTCGGCCACCGAGGGCGGCAGGATCGGACCCAGGGGCAGGCTCGCGGCCGACGTCGACGACACGTAGAAGTCCGGATCCCCCAGTCCGTCGAGCGATTTCGACATCGACGAGACGAGGTTGTCCAGCGCTCCCGACGTCCCCATGCCGACCGCGATGGCCACCGCGACCGTCATCAGCGTCGCCCACGCGCGCCGCGGGGCGCGCTCGGTGTTCACCGAGGCGAGCTGTCCGGGGCCTCCGAACCAGCGCGCCACCCGAACCACCGCCCAGGCCAACGGTTTCGACAGCGCGAAGCACAGCAGCAGCGCGCCGACCAGATAGAAGACGCCGGCGACGATGGCCGGGCGGCCCGGCACGGTTGCCACGACCACCCACGACGCGATCAGGCCGGCGACCCCGAGCACCGCGGCGATCACCACCGCGGGACCACGCCGCGCGGCGGAGTCCGACACCTCGACCGGAGCCATCGCCTCCACCGGCGAGACCGCGAACACCGCCCGCGCGGCCAGCGTCGTCGCCGCGACACACGCGACCACGCAGGCGATCACCGCCGCCGCGGGCGCGTATCCGGGCAGGTGATAGTTGATGACGGTGCCGACGGAATCGGCCGGGGGTTCGGGCAGGCTGCTGATCACCGCCCGCCCGGCCAGGATTCCAAGGGGGATGCCGAGTACGCCGCCGACGAAACCCATCAGCGCGGCCTCGCCGAGCATGTCCCCGACGAGGTGAGACCGCTTGGCCCCCAACGCTCGGATCATCGCCAGCGACCTCCGCCGCGACGCCACCGCCATGTTCATCGTGTTGAACACCAGGAAGGCGGCGATCACCAGCGACACGAGCGAGACCAGCAGGGTCGCATCGCGGGTCACCGAACTCGCGACCTCGGCCTGCTTGGCGCGGAAGTCCGGATCGACCACCACCGCACGGCCGTCCACGATGCCCTGCAACTGCGAGCGCACGGCGGACAGATCGGCGCCGGGCTCGGTCACGATGAGGATCGAGTCGAGCCGGCCCTCGAGTCCGACGAGCCGCTGCGCGAGGTCGACGTAGGCGAAGAGAAAGCGGCCGTTGTTGAGACCGGCGGCCTGCTCGTTGCCGACGACCTCGAGGACCTCGACCTCGATCCCGTTGACGGTCAATCGGTCTCCGCGGTCGAGCCCGAGTCCCGGGCCGACGAACACGCCGGTGCGCAGTCGGTCCAGGTCGACGGTCCCCGGACCGGTCCCGGCCTGCCCCTGCTGCAGGGCGCCGCGCAGACTGCCCGAGAGCTGGGTGACGCGCTGATCGGAGCCGAGCAGCGGCACGGCCGAACCGTCGACGACGACCGACCCGCGGATCATCGGCACGACGGCCGCCGCCGCGTCGACGTCGCGACGGATCTCGCCGGCCAGCGACTCGTCGACGCCGGTGTCGGTGATACCGGCGACCTCGATGTCGGCGACCCCCGACACCGCATTGTTGAAGTCCCGCACCGACTCCGACGCCGACCCGTAGGTGCCGAGCACCGCGATCAGCAACGCCGACGACACGACCACCACCGCCAGCGAGGTGAGCAGGCGCAGCCGGTGGGTACGGATCTCGCGCAGATTCAGCAGGCGGATGCGGGTGAGACCGGCGGCGACGGCGGCGGCCCGAGAACCCCGTCCCGCCACTAGGCGATCTTCCCGTCGCGGACCGTGATGGTGGTGTCGGCGACCGCGGCGGCCTTCGGGTCGTGGGTCACCATCACCACCAGCCGGTCGGGGGTGTCATGGGCGACCTCGGAGAGCAGTTCGAGTACCGCCTCACCCGTCTTGGAGTCCAGGTTGCCGGTCGGTTCGTCGGCGAGCAGGATCGTCGGGTCCATGATGAGCGAGCGGGCGATCGCGACGCGCTGCATCTGGCCGCCGGACAGCTCCGAGGGCCGATGGTCGATTCGATCACCGAGTCCGACCCGCCGGAGCAATTCCACGGCACGGGGTTTCGCCTTGCGGAGCGACTGGTTGTCGAGCAGTCGCGGAAGCGCGACGTTCTCCCACGCCGACATCGTCGGCACGAGGTTGAAGAACTGGAAGATGAACCCGACGCGGTTGCGCCGGAACTCGGAGGCGGCGGTGTCGTCGAGTGCCCCGAGGTCGACGCCGTCGATGCTGATCCGACCCGACGTCGGGGTGTCGAGAGCTCCGAGTACGTGCAGCAGGGTGCTCTTGCCCGCTCCCGACGGGCCGACCACCGAGACGAACTGACCGCCGTCGATGGACAGGTTCAGACCGTCGAGGGCGCGAACCCGTTCCTCGCCCATCTGGTACTCGCGCACCAGATCGACCGCTTCCACCAGGGCACTTCCGGTGCCGGGCGTCCGTCCGGGTTCCATCGACACTCCCGGATCGTAACCCACCCGCGGCGGCCGGCCCGGCTCTCAGGTAGTCCAGCGACCGGTGGCGAGGAACTGGTCGAGCACCGTCTCGGCGGGGCCGAGGTCGAACGAACCGGCGGCGAGCCAGTCGTCGTCGAAGTAGGTCGTCGCGTACCGATCCCCGGAGTCACACAGCAGGGTGACGATGCTGCCGGGCGTGCGCGCGGCGACCATCTCGGCGACGAGCGAGAAGGCCCCCCACATGTTGGTGCCGGTGGAGCCACCGACCCGACGACCGAGGAGGTCGCTCACGCGGCGGGCGGTCGCGATCGACGCCGCATCGGGCACCCCGATCATGCGGTCGATGACCTGCGAGATGAACGACGGCTCGACCCGCGGCCGGCCGATGCCTTCGATGCGCGAACCGGTCTGGGCGGTCAGCGTGCCGTCCGCCGACGCGTAGGCCGGCAGGAACACCGAGTTCTCCGGGTCGACGACGGCCAGCCAGGTGTCGTGGCGCCGGTAGCGCACATACCGTCCGAGGGTCGCCGACGTACCGCCCGTACCAGCCCCCACGACGATCCAGGTGGGGATCGGGTGTTCCTCCTCGGCCAGCTGGGCGAAGATCGACTCGGCGATGTTGTTGTTGCCGCGCCAATCGGTGGCCCGTTCGGCCATCGTGAACTGGTCGATGAAATGGCCGCCGAGTTCGGCCTCGAGACGCAACGCCTCGGCATAGACCTCACCGGGGTGCTCGACGAAATGACATCGCCCGCCGTGGCGTTCGATGAGTGCCGTCTTCGCCGGCGACGTGCTCCGTGCCATCACCGCGATGAACGGGACGCCGATCAGCTCGGCGAAGTAGGCCTCGCTCACCGCCGTCGACCCCGACGACGCCTCGATCACCGGCGTGCCCTCGACGACCCACCCGTTGCACAGCGCATAGAGGAACAGCGAACGCGCGAGCCGGTGCTTCAGCGACCCCGTCGGATGGGTCGACTCGTCCTTGACATAGAGGTCCACGCCGACCTCGCGGCTCGTGTCGCCGTCGGCGACGGTCCAGCGCGACCATGCGGGCAGCGCAACGCGGAGGAGATGGGTGTCGGCACTGCGCCGGCCGTCGGCCTCGATGAGGCGGACGGCGTTCTGGGTCCAGGCCCGATCAGCGCGCCGGTCGACGACTCGCGTGGGTTCCACGGGTCGCCGAACTCACTTCTCGCCGCGGAGCCGGGCCTGCAGGTCGTCGTGCTTGGAACGGCGACCGGCCTCCAGTGCCGCGATCTCGCTGTTGACCTTCAGACGCAGGGTCTTGAAGAGGACCATGCCGAGCGGGAGCGCGATCAGCACCCCGAACACCGCCGCCACGAGGAACGGCACCTCGACGCCGACCAGGTTGCCGCCGACCATGATGATCACCACGACCGCGGTGACGAGCAGCAGACGCGCGAACGTGTACGCGAACAGGGCGAACGCCAGGGTCATCGGGCGACCACCCGCCTGCGGCGTGGCGCCGCCGGCCGTGGTCTCGCGGGTGGCCGCGTCGGGTGTGGCCTTCTTGCCGGGGGTGGGGTCGGGCGTTTCACTCACCCCCTCAGCGTACTGGGCGGTCTCGGCGCTCCCGCAGGTCGCGGGCCTTTGCATGCTCTTTACCTCCCACTGACGGTTCGAGTACCTGGGCGATTTGCGTGTATTCATAAGGAACTCGTCCACCACCGTGCAGAGCCGCTTCGCCATCTCGGCGCACCGACCGAGCACTCCAACACGCACAGGGGGAATCATGACCAGCATCGAGACCGCACCGCCCACGACCTACATCACCCCGGGACTGGCCAGCCAGCACACGTTGACCCCCGGCCAGGTCGCCGCGATGTTCAACGTGAATCCCAAGACGGTCGCCCGCTGGGCGGCTCCGGCATCCTCGGCTCGATCCGCACCCCGGGCGGCCACCGACGCTTCCGCGAGGAGGACGTCGTCGCCTTGCTCAACCGCCGCGCCCACTGACCCGGCGGCCCTGTAGTTCTCCCGACGACCCGACGCCCGGCCGGACCTCATCCGATCAGTGGAGAAGTGCGGGTCAGGTCGGCTTTCGCCCTGACCTCTCAGGCGTCTCACGTACGCTGGTCGTCGGGAGGTTGTCATGATCTATCTGTTCGCCGTTCTGGGTCTGCTGGCCATCGGTTTCCTCATGTGGCGCGCCTTCGGGCCCCACTCCGACGAGTCCGGCGACACCCCTTCGCCCGGCCCGCGTCGATCCCGTCCCCGCGGCCCGCTCGGCCCCGACGACGACCCCGATTTCCTGCGCGACCTGGACAATCGCACCCGCGGCACCAACGGCACCGACGGTGATGAGATCTGAGGCGTGACGCGCGGCCGAAAAGCTGAGACCAGGTTCAGAACGTCTCTGCGGAACATACCCGTGGGTAGGGTATTGTCCACTTCACCATCGACTCCCCGATGGCCGGACCGAGAGAAGGCGCCGTTGAACCCGGGACGATCTCCGCGAGGGGCGTCGACCGATGACGACCTGAGCTTCGCCGAGAAGATCGGATACCTCTTCGAACACAGCCGTGACGAGAACGGCATCCGATATACCGGCAAGAAGATCGCCGAGAAGGCCAACCGTCTCGGCTACTCGCTGTCTGACGCGTACATCTCCCAGCTACGCACCGGCAAGGCCCGCACGCCGTCGTTCCGCACCGTCGAGGCCATCGCCCGCGCCTTCGACGTCAGCGTCACCTACTTCCTGTCCAACCCCGACGAAGACCTCGAACGCGTTCGGCAGCAACAGAATTACGTCGAGATGCTCCAGGTCACCGGGAGTCACCTGTCCGGGATCGACATGGGTTCGCTGTGCCCGGACACCATCGACGCACTCATCGACCTGCTCAAACTGGTCAAGGCCCAGGCGATCGCCAAGCGGGCGGAGGAGAACTCCCCGAGCGAGGCGTCCGGCTGACGGTTCCGCCGGCCCGCCCTCACAACCGGGCGGTCCTCACAGGCCGGCGTAGGAGTGCAGTCCCGAGACGACCAGGTTGATGATGAACAGGTTGAACAGCATCGCCACGAAACCGGCGACGTTGATCCAGGCCGCGGCATTGCTGCGCCAGCCCGCCGTCGCGCGTGCGTGCAGGTAGGCCGCGTAGATCACCCAGGCGATGAAGGACACCGTCTCCTTGGGGTCCCAGCCCCAGAACCGGCCCCAGGCCGCCTCGGCCCAGATGGCACCGCAGATCACCCCGAGGCCGAACAGCGGGAAGCCGATCACGACGCACTTGTAGGCCAGGCGGTCGAGCTGCTCGACGGACGGCAGATGGTCGACGACCCGACGGACCGCGCCGCCCAGACCCGGACGGGTCGCGGCCGTGGCGGAGTCGTCGGACGAGGTCGGAGCCCAGCGCATCTTGACCAGATAGAGGATGCTCGCCACACCGGACACCAGCAGGATGCCCGAGGACACCGAGATGATCGAGACGTGCACGGCCAGCCAGTAGGACTTCAGGGCCGGGACGACGGGTGCGGCCTGGGTGTAGAGCCAGCGGCCGGCGATGAACATCAGCAGGATGACGGGCAACAGCACGAACGAGAGCAGCGGCCGGTGCTCGCGCTTGCGCAGGATGATCAAGGCGGCGAGCACACCCGCGGCACACGTCATCGAGATGAACTCGTACATGTTGCCCCAGGGCGCACGGTCGGTCGCGATGCCGCGGAGCACGATCGAACCGATGTGCGCGGCGAGGCCGACGACGACGACCGGGAGCGCCATGTTGCCGAGCTTCTCGCCCAGGGTCCGGCGCGACGACTCGTCGACCCGCCCGGGCACCCGCGTGTCGGTTCCGTTCACCCCGGCGTTGACCAGCTGCTTCTGCTCGAGGCGTCGGCCGCGGACCGCGGCGAGGGCGCCCAGGAACAAGATGACCGCGACGACGTAGACCGTCATGGCCGTGCCGTAGAGCAGGTCCGAGTACCGCGCGAGAGTCTCGTCGATCGGCATCGCCGGAGCGTCGGTGTTCATGTGCTTCCTTTCGCCGGCCGCTAGAGCCGCCGGGTCGTCCGCCGCGAGGCAGGTCCGTCGGCGTCGTCGGCCACCAACTCGGCCGCCTGCTCGTCGAAGCCCTCACCCCAACCGGCCTGATCGGTACGCGCCAGCCCGGCGATTTCTACTACAGTACGTCGTTGCCCAGTGTCCGGGCCATCGGTGTCCGGGCCATCGGTGTCCGGGCCATCGGTGTCCTGGCCATCGCCGTCGGCACGAGCGCTCACGGCCGGCACCGGGACCAGTCGGGCCCAGATGCGGCGGCGGCGGATCAGCAGCGACACCAGCAGACCGCCGAGCATGACGATCGAGCTCACCAGCACCCAGATCTGGGCGGGGTCGTGCGAGACCTGCACCGACACCCACCGCTCGTAGCCGTCGAAGGTCACCGTCGTGCCGTCGGCGAGGGTGTGGCTCTGGCCGACCGCGAGGTTGACCTGCGCCTGACGCTGGAGGCGGCCCTGTTCGATGAGGTCCTGATCGAGCGAGTAGACGTTCTGCGGTCTGCCGGTGTCCAGACCGGTGTCGCCCTTGAAGATCCGGATCGCGACGAAGGGGTCGTCGGGGTCGGCGACGACGACGTCAGCAGCGAGCCGTGGAACGACGCGGTGGGCGCGAACAGGCCCTCCAGCGCGATCTGGTTCTTCCGGCGGTCGTCGGCGTCGGGGTACAGGCCCGCCGGGGTGTCGAAGCGTGCCGCGCCCGACGAGAGCATCGTCTGGAGCTCGTCCGGCACGAACGGGGTGGTCTGCGTGCGCTTCTCCCCGTTGGGGAAGGTCACCGTGAACGTCGGCGCGAAACCGTTGCCGAGGACGTAGACCCGGTCGCCCGCGACGCGAAGCGGTTCGTTGACGCGCACCGACGCGGTGTCCCAGCCGGCGGGATCGCCGAGGTTGCCCACGCTGCCGTCACTGCCCGCGGCGTACCGGATGGTGGCGTCGTACATGTCGGGCTGACCGCTGGGCAGGAAGGTCGCCGAGAAGTCGTCGACGCGGAAGCAGAACGGCGACAGGTCGGTGCCGTCGACCAGGTTGCCGGCGCGGAACGAGTCGTAGACAGCGGTCGAGGTGTTGCACAGTCCCTGTTCGCCGTCGGCGACGAGGCTGCGGGTGCCCTCGTAGCCGTACATCTTGCCGAGCGCGATCGACACCAGCAGCGCCAGCAGCGCGAAGTGGAACACCAGGTTGCCGAACTCGCGCAGGTAGCCCTTCTCCGCCGAGACCTCGACGCACCCGTCCGGATACGCCTTGCTCGGCTCGCGGACCACGACCTCGCGACGCCACCCGCGCAACCGGCCGTCGATCCGTCGGGCGACCGTCTCCGGATCCCCGTCGACGGTGTGGGTCACGTGCCGCGGCAAGCGCGACAGGTTGCGCGGTGCGGCAACGGGTTTCGCTCGCAGGCTGTGGAAGTGCTCGACCATGCGCGGCGTCAGGCAGCCGACGAGGGAGATGAACAGCAGGACGTAGATCGCGGTGAACCAGGCGCTGGAGAAGACGTCGAAGAGCTGCAGGCGGTCCATCCACACGCCGAGCTGACCACGTGCGGCGATGTACTCCAGGGTCTTCTGCTCGTTGAGCTCGCGCTGCGGGAGCAGGGCACCGGGGATCGCGGCGAGGGCGAGCAGGAACAGCAGGATCAGCGCGGTCCGCATCGAGGTCAGCGAACGCCACAGGTTGCGCAGCGGCCACAGCACCCGGCGGCGGGCCCAGTGGGGCTTCGGGGCCGGCTCGGGGGTGTCCACCTGCGGGCGGTCGGTCACATCGGTCATCAGGACACTCAGATCGGTAGTTGGGTGTCGGTGACGAAGCGGACCTGGACCCACACGATGAACTGGTCCCACCAGCCGGTCAGGAGGGCGACGCCGACCCCGATCAGCAGGACGCCCCCGATGACCTGGATCGTGCGGGCGTTCCGGCGGAGCCAGCCGAGACTGCGCAGGGCCCAGGCCGAGGAGAAGGCCAGGATCACGAAGGGCAGGCCCAGGCCGAGGCAGTACGCGACGATGAGGGTCACGCCCTTGGCCGCCGTCGACCCCTCGGTCCCGCTGACGGTCGCGATCACCGCGGCCAGGGTCGGCCCGAGGCACGGCGTCCAGCCGAGCGCGAAGACCGCTCCGAGCAGCGGCGCCCCGACGATGTTGGAGACCCGCCGCGGTTCGAAGCGGACCTCGCGCTGCAGAGCCGGGATGAGGCCGATGAACACCAGGCCCATGGCGATGGTCACGACCCCGCCGATGCGTTGCAGCAGTTCGCGATTCAACACGAAGGTACTGGTCACGCCGAGGACGGTGGCGGTGGCGGCGACGAAGACGACGGTGAAGCCGAGGACGAACAGGCCGGCGGCCAGCGCGACCCGCGACCGGCCGCTCTTGGCGCTCTCCCCCACCTTCACCGCGGGCGCCTCGGCCCCGACGAGACCCGCGAGGTAGGACAGGTAGCCCGGGACGAGGGGCACGACGCACGGGGAGGCGAAGGACACGAGCCCGGCGAGCAGGCAGGCGGCGAAGGCGAGCAGCAGCGGTCCGCTGGAGACGGTGTCGGCGAAGGTGTCGCCGATCGAGGAGGCGAGCACCAGGGTGGTGGGGTCCAAGGTGGTCGGATCCAAGGTGGTGGGGTCCATCACACCGACCCCGCCGGCTCGGCCGCGACGCGCTTGACGACCTCGTCGAGCTCGTTGTCGGAGACCGCCTTGAGGAACACCGCCGCCGGACGGTGCTCACGATCGAGGACGATCGTCGTCGGCACCACCGAGGTGGGCGTGGTCAGAGCGGCCAGTGACATCCCCGGGAAGTCGTAGATCGACGGGAACCCGACCTTGCGGTCGATGACGAAGTCCTTGGCGGACTCCCGGTCGTCGCGCAGGTTGATGCCGAGGAATTCCACCCCGTCGGCGCGATTGCGTTCGTAGACGCGCTCGAGGTCGTCGGCCTCACCGCGGCAGGGTCCGCACCACGAACCCCACACGTTGACGACGACGACCTTGTCCGCGAACCGCTCGTCGGACAGCGACAGCGGCTGCTCGGTGACGAGGTCCTCGCCGGCGAGTTCGGCGATCGGCTTGCGCTCGTCGGGCGCGTAGGTGATGACGGTCTGCCCGCCCGGTGACACGAACTGGAAGGTGTTCCCCTGCGCGACCGCGTCGTCGCCGGTGCTGCATCCGGCGACCAGCAGGATCAGGGCCGACAACATCGTCGGCAGGAGGAACTTGCGCACCACGTCAGGCTTTCTTCACGCACCGGTGGCCAGTGGGTCCGAGGACCCGGCCGGCTCGGAGTAGATGATGTCGACGAGGGCGTCGTCGTCGTAGATGAGGCTGGTCAGCGAGGCCAGCGAGCACTGGCGGCGACGCGGGTCGTGCCAGAGGCGCTGACCTTCGAGGAACCGGCGCAACGTGTACACGGGCAGTTGGTGGCTGACGCAGACGGCTTCGTGACCGCGGGCGGCGTCGCGGGCCTTGTTCGCCGCGGCCAGCATGCGGTGCGCGAGCTGGATGTAGGGCTCGCCCCACGACGGCGTGAACGGGTCGCGGAGTTTGGGCCAGTGCCGGGGCTTGCTCAGCGCACCGTCGCCGACGGAGACCTTGAGACCCTCGAAGACGTTGTCGGCTTCGATGAGGTCGTCGTTGGTGAGGATCGGGATGCCGTGCGCGGCGGCGATCGGGGTGGCGGTCTCCTGCGCGCGCTGCAGCGGCGAGGCGAACACGGCCTTGACGTCGTGGTCGGCGAGGGTGTCGGCGACCTTACGGGCCTGCGCCTGGCCGTCGCCGGAGAGGCGGAAGCCGGGGAGACGGCCGTACAGGATGCCGTCGGGGTTGTCGACCTCTCCGTGGCGCATCATGTGGACGATCGTGTGCATCAGGCGTTGTCCCCCGGGGTGGCTGCGGTCGCGGCCGCCTGCGCTGCCGCGGGCAGCGCATCGGCGATCTGCGAGAAAGCATCCTCGTCCAGCGCCGCGGACACAAACCAGGCTTCGTAGGCGCTCGGCGGCGCGTACACGCCACGCTCGAGCAGGGCGTGGAAGAACGGCGCAAACCGCCAGGTCTCGGTGGCGGCGACGCCGTCGTAGTCGAAGATCGGGATCTCCGGGTCGGTAGTGAAGAACACACTCAGCAGGCTGCCCGCCTTCTGCACGCGGTGGGCCACCCCGGCCGCGGAGAGGGCCTCGTGCAGCACGGTCGCGAGCCGGTCGGCGTTCGCGTCGAGCGTGCGGTAGACCTCGACGTCGGCGTTGCGCAGGGTGGCGAGGCCGGCGGCGACGGCGACGGGATTCCCCGACAGCGTGCCCGCCTGGTACACCGGCCCGGTCGGCGCGAGACGTTCCATGACGTCCGCACGGCCGCCGAACGCCGCCGCGGGCAGACCTCCGCTCATGACCTTGCCGAAGGTGTAGAGGTCACCGGCCACGCCCTCGAGTCCGTACCAGCCACTCGGGCTCACCCGGAACCCGGTCATGACCTCGTCCATGATCAGCAGCGCGCCGTGGCGGCGCGTCAGGTCGCGGAGTCCGGCGTTGAATCCCTCGACCGGCGCGACCGCGCCCATGTTCCCGGCCGCGGCCTCGGTGATGACGGCGGCGATGTCGTCGCCGAACTCGGCGAAGGCGTCGGCGACGGCGGTGAGGTCGTTGTAGGGCAGCACGAGGGTGTCGTGTGCCGACGCACCGGTGACGCCGGGGCTCGTCGGCAGGCCGAGCGTGGCGACGCCGGAGCCGGCCGCGGCCAGCAGCGCGTCGACGTGACCGTGGTAGCAGCCGGCGAACTTGATGATCTTGGACCGGCCCGTGTAGCCGCGGGCCAGCCGGATCGCCGACATCGTCGCCTCGGTGCCGGAGTTCACCAGCCGGACGCGCTCGACGGGGTCGACGCGGCCGATGATCTCCTCGGCGAGTTCGATCTCGGCCTCGGTCGGGGCGCCGAAAGACAGGCCGCCGGTGGCCGCCTCACGCACCGCCTCGACGACGGCCGGGTGCGCGTGCCCCAGGATCATCGGACCCCAGGAGCTCACGAGGTCGACGTAGTCGTTGCCATCGGCGTCGGTCAGCCGGCATCCGGACGCCGAGGCGATGAAGCGAGGGGTCCCGCCGACCGCGGAGAACGCGCGCACCGGGGAGTTGACGCCGCCCGGGATGGCCTGCGTCGCGCGGGTGAACAGCGCGGCGGAGGCGGCCGTGCCGGGAGCGGGCGTGGCAGCAGCGGAAGGGGTCACGGCCTACAGTGTTCCAAACGGCACCGGGTGACCCAAATCCTCGCTGGTCGGAGGGGGTGCGACCCGGCTCGAACCGGACCCGGTCAGCTCGCGAGCGCGGTGCGCACCTGTTCGGCGATCGCCGCCTGACCCGCCTCGTTGGGATGCACCGCGCCGGGTCCCGAGGTGGTCATCGGCTCGATCCAGCGCTGCGCGCCGGCACACGCGTCGTGACCCTCGGACACCTGTGACATGTCGACGAACTCGACGCCCTCGTCCTCGGCCGCGCGCCGCCCGTACGTGTTGAGCGCGGTCTGGAGCTCGCGGATCATCGATACGTCCCCGGCGGCGAGTCGCATCTCGGGATAGCAGCCGGCGGTCGGCGGGACCAGCCAGGGATAGCCGACGAGCAGGACGCGCGCGTTCGGCGCGCGGTCCCGGACGTCGCGCAGGGCCTGGCGCACGGCGGGATAGATGTCGGTGGCGACCGGCTCGATCAGCGCCCGTCCGTAACGGTCCGTGCACGGCGAGCCGGTGCGGTCGGCGTCGGCCAGTTCGCCGCAGAGCCGGATCGCGCGACCGTACGTCTCCTCGTCGTTGCCGCCGATCATCATCGTGACCACGTCGGTGTCGCCGTCGAGGGCGTCGAGCTGGGGCGGCACGCCCTGGTGCTGCGACTCGCGGAAGTCGTCGGTGTCGGCGCCCGCGCAGCTGACGTCGGTGAGGTCGAAGTCCTCGTCCGCCGCGACGACGTGCGCGTAGTTCCTCGACGACCGCAGGCAGTAGATCGGCGAGTCCTCCTCCAGTGGCCGCACGCCGGTCCCGGCGCTGAAGCTGTCGCCGAGGTTCACGTACTCCGTCGACTGTGCACTGTTCTCCGTCGACTGTGCAGTCGTTTGCGTCGACTGTGCAGGTGTTTCCGTCGACTGGGCGTCGTTCTGCGTCGACTGTGCACAGCCGGCGAGGATCGCTCCCACCGCGAGCAGCACGAGCCCGGACCGGATGAGCCGCCGTGGACGTCGATCGTCGAACCTGCGTGCCGTCATGCCGCCATCCTGCGTCCGGTGAAGCCCGTCGGCAACCACCGACCGGCCGCCCGCCCACGCGAGTAGCGTGGTTCGCCGAGGGGATCGCCGCATCGTGCGGGGTCCCGCAGCCGAGTCACGAGGATGTGAATGCGTATGAGCGACAAGGAGATTCTCGACCCGCAGGCCGTGCTCGACGGTGTGCCGACCGGGCTCTGGATCGACGGCCGGTCCACACCCGCAGCCGACGGCGGGACCTTCGAGGTCTACGACGCCGCGACCGAGGAGTCGCTCGTCTCGGTCGCCGACGCGGGGGTTGCCGATGCCCGCCGCGCTCTCGATTCCGCCGTCGCCGCGTCGGCGGACTGGGCGGCCACCGCGCCCCGGGAGCGCGGCGAAATCCTCCGTCGGACCTTCCAGTTGCTCACCGATCGCGCCGACGACATCGCCATGCTGATGACCCTCGAGCTGGGCCGCGCCCTCCCCGACAGCCGGGCGGAGACGACGTACGGACTCGAGTTCTTGCGGTGGTTCGCCGAGGAGGCCGTCCGGATCGGCGGTCGGTTCAGTCCGTCGCCGGCCGGCAACGGGCGCATCCTGGTGGCCCACCAGCCCGTCGGGCCGTGCCTGGCGATCACCCCGTGGAACTTCCCGCTCGCGATGGGGACGCGCAAGATCGGGCCCGCGCTCGCCGCGGGCAACGTGATGCTCGTGAAGCCGGCCCGCGAGACGCCGCTGACGATGCTGGCACTGGCCGAGGCCTTCGCCGAAGCCGGTTTGCCGCCCGGCGTGCTGTCGGTGTTGCCCACCACGTCGAGCGGCGACGTGTCGTCGACGTTGATCACCGACGATCGCATCCGCAAGATCAGCTTCACCGGGTCGACGCCGGTGGGTCGCAGCCTGCTCGGCCAGGCCGCCGACCGCGTCCTGCGCACGTCGATGGAGCTCGGCGGCAACGCCCCGTTCCTGGTCTTCGACGACGCCGACGTCGACGCCGCGGTCGAGGGCGCCTTCGCCGCCAAGATGCGCAATGGGGGCGAGGCCTGCACCGCCGCGAATCGGTTCCTGGTGCAGTCCGGTGTCGCCGAGAAATTCACCGAGAAGCTGGTGGCGAAGATGTCGGAGGTCCGGATGGGACCGGGGTACGACGACGGGGTGACCCTGGGGCCGCTGGTGAACGCCGACCAGCGGGACAAGGTCGCCGACGCGGTCGAGCAGGCGGTGGCCGACGGTGCCCGTGTGCGACTGGGCGGTGAACGTCCGGAAGGTCAGGGTTTCTTCTATCCCGCAACGGTTCTCGACAACGTCGATCCGTACGCGCCGGTCACGCGCGAGGAGATCTTCGGCCCCGTCGCGGTGATCAGCAGCTTCGACGACGAATCCGCGGGGATCGAGGCCGCGAATTCGACCGAATACGGCCTGGCGTCGTACTTCTACAGCCGCGACCTCGAGCGCTGCATGCGCGTCGCGGGCGCCCTGGACTCCGGCATGGTCGGGGTCAATCGCGGCGTGATCTCCGACGCCGCAGCACCGTTCGGTGGCATCAAGCAGTCCGGGATCGGGCGTGAGGGCGGCAGCGAGGGCATCGACGAGTACCTCTCGGTGAAGTACATCGCGCTCACCTGACACCTTCTGATCCGGTGCGAGCTGCGTCCTCCCTCCGCTCCCTGAGGTGCGAGGAGCGCAAGCGACGAGCCACGAAGGGCCATGTTACGTATGTGACTAGTGATGCAGGTGTTATCAACCCGATACCTGTACGACCGTACTGATCCCTACACTCGGTCACCATGCGTCGTAGAACCCTCACGACCGCGGCAGCCGCGGCCGCAATCGCAACTGCCGCCTCGGTGGCGGTCGCCGTCGCACCGTCCGAACCGGTGGCGTAGGTCGAGAACGCCGCGATCAGTACCGATTTCGGCAGCGTCGACCTCGGTAGCTCCGAACTCGGGACCCCCAACAGCAACTTCCTCTGGCAGAGTCCGGGGACCCGGTACATCGTCGTACTCGGCGCCAAGTTCGGCGTTCTCGGGCAAACTCCGGATGTCCTCAAGCGTCGTCTCGACGTCGCGGCGAACCTCGGCAAGAAGCACCCGTTCAACCGCATGATCGTCTCCGGTGGCGACACCCACTGGCTGCCCGTCACCGAGGCCCAGTTCATGAACCTCGGACTGATCCGGCGCGGAATCCCGCCGTGGCAGATGGTGAACGAGGTCGCGTCGACCTCGACGGTGCAGAACGCCCAGAACACGGTGGCGATGCTGAAACGGATGGGCGGAACCGGCGCGCTCATCGTCACCAACGGCTTCCACATGGAACGCGCGATGAAGAACTTCCGCGACGCCGCCAAAGCCCAGAACGCCCGGCTGACGTTCCGGCCGGCGTACGCGTAAACACTTCCCCGCGGGGCGGCTCCCCTCCCGCCCGACTGTTTCCCTCCCGCTTGCCGGACCTGGTAAGCGGGAGGGAAACGGACACCGCGGGAAACGGGGCCTGGCCTACGCTGGGCAGTATGCACGATCCTGGCCACGAATCGTCCGATGCCGAGGGACTGCGTCGCCAGTTCGAGGCGATGCTTGCCGGCCTGCAACCGAACGAACTCCCCACGCTGTTGAATCAGCTCAGCGCTGCCGCCGCGGACAGGTTCGAGCGGCCACCGTCGATTCGTCAGCGCAAGGAACCGCTCGCCGAGACCGTAATGTTCCGCATCCGCGTGGATCTCGACGACGCGCGACCCCCCATCTGGCGCCGCCTCGACGTCCGCTCGGATATCTCCCTGGAGGACCTGCACCGGATCATTCAAGCGGCGTTCGGGTGGCTGGACTACCACCTCTATCGATTTGCCCTGGGCGGCAGCCCATTCGACCGCAGGAGTGAACTGTTCCTGTGCCCGTTCGACGCTCGGGAAGGCGAGGAGGTGGGCACACCGGTCGCCGAGGTCCGGCTCGACGAGACGCTCCACGATCAAGGCGACGTCCTGCGCTACGTCTACGACTACGGCGACAGCTGGGAATTGACAGCCCAGGTCGAAAGCGTTCACGAGGCGTCGGAGGACACACCGTGGGCCCGGTGCGTCGACGGTCGGCGTGCTGCGCCTCCGGAGGATTGTGGCGGCATCACCGACGCGGAGTCACTCGCCGAGGTCGTCGACGACCCCGCGCATTTCGACATCGGCGAGGTGAACGCCGCACTCAGTGACCCCATCCTCTCGCTCGTCGATGCCGGAATCGATGCACGGCTCGGCGACCTGCTGTACCGGGTTCAACCTCTCGACGATTCCGGAGCCGTTACGGCGAGCGCAACGCGGTTGGCAGCCTCATCGACGATTGCGACGGGCGACCAGCTCGAAGCCGACCTGCTCCCCTACCTGTGGTTCCTGCGTCGCGCGCGCGATGAAGGCTTCACACTCACCTCCGCTGGCTACCTGAAACCAGCCG
Source organism: Gordonia hongkongensis (assembly GCF_023078355.1). NCBI lineage: Bacteria > Bacillati > Actinomycetota > Actinomycetes > Mycobacteriales > Gordoniaceae > Gordonia > Gordonia hongkongensis. The sequence goes on along the minus strand of NZ_CP095552.1, from coordinate 1,080,487 downwards.
ACGTGGTCGCGGCGTCGAAGGTGTTGCCGACGATGAAGTACTTCATCGGCGCCAAGAACCGAGAAGTCCAGAGCACACCGGTGCTGTACTTCCGTGAGTCCCTGCTTCGGATGGGGCTGTTACGGAAGCACAAAGGCCGCCTACTGCCGACCCGAGTCGGAACGAAACTCGCCGACGATCCGCAGGCACTGGCCGACCATCTCGCCGACCGGCTGCTGAACCAGAAGATGGATGGGTTCACCGAGGACGCGAGCCTGCTGATGCTCTTCTTCGCCGCCGCCTCCGAACCCGGCGACGAGATGCCCCTCGAGACGATCGGCGCGCTGCTCACCGCGTATCGCTGGCAGGGCACGGACGGGCGCCCGATCCAGAAGTACGACCTCTACGACCTCGACAACGGAATCCACGAGTTCCTCGAAACCGTCTCGTCCCCGGAACGGGGACTCCGAGGGGTGACGCTGAGCCCGACAGCCATCGAGGTCGCGCGACGCGCAATCCACCATCGCTGACCCAGCGTCTACTACCGAAAGTAGTTCTCGTGCCTGATGATCCGCCGAAATCGTGCCGACAGGTTTTGTCAGACCCCTTTCGTATGGTGGTGTCATGGCATTCGAGTTCGGCACCATCGACCCCGGCGGGGACCTCCCCGACGAGGGTGTCGACGTGTTCGGACCACTCGCCGGCCTCTCGCCCGAAGCCCTGATCAGCACCGCCGTCTACTCGGCATCGATGAACGCCGCCAACACCTGCCGCACACTGACCACCGCCAGCCTGCTCCACGAACAACGCGAAGAAGAATACCTACTGCACCGCAGTGCGATTCACTCCGGCGAGGCAGGTTCCATCGACGAACTCCTCGACAGGACAGCACAAGCAGTTACCGGTGCGGACCCGTATGAACAGTTCGGGCCCAACGGATTCGAACAAGCCACCGCCGAACTCGGCGCCGCCCTGAACCTCACCCCCGCCGAAGCCCGCGACCTCATCCGCACCGGCGACGCCATGCGGTACCGACTCCCCCTCACCGGCACCACCCTGGCCTGCGGACGAATCGACCTTCGCCGGTTCCTGATCGCACTCAAACGCACCGACTTCGTCGACAACGCCACCATGCCTATGGTGGACGCCGCGTTGGCCGAGGCAATCCTGGCGCGCGATCCGATGTCGACGGCGCGGTTCACCACCATGGTCGACAACATTGTCCACACGCATGCACCTGATGCGGTGAAACGCCGCAACGACCACGCCGCCCGCGACCGCGGAATCGACATCCGACCCGACCGCCACCAACCCGGCCAATCGCGCATCACCGGGCACCTGCCACACACCGACGCCGCCGCCCTCAACGCCCAGCTGACCGCCATGGCCACCGGCGTGCACACCGGTGATCCGCGCACCATGCCCCAGCGCCGCGCCGACGCCCTCCTCGCCCTCGCCCACGGCAACCAAACCCTGGACTGCCGGTGCGCCGACTGCACACCCCCACCAGCCGAGCAGAACCTCGATACCCCCGAGCCCGCCGTTGCGACAACACCCGGACCCGGGCCCACCCCCGTTGCTGCACCGAACGTGACCGACACCGCCGCAACCCAACCCGAGGACGACGCGCAGGCCCCGGAGCCGACCGGCGACTGCACATGCACCTGCACCAGTTGCCGCGCACCCCGACCGACTTACCACATCGTGGGCAACCTGACGACTTTTGTCGGGCTCGACAACGAACCCGGCATGCTCGACGGCTACGGGCTGATCGACGCCCACACCATGCGCCGACTCTTCGCTGACGCGGTTCACACCTTCATCACCACCGGGGTGCGCACCGACCCGGCCGACGCCGACGCCCGGGCCGCAGCCGCCGCCAGCACCTACGTACCGAGCAAGAAACTGCAGGCACTCGTCCGCGCCGGCGAGTTGTGCTGCACCTTCTCCGGCTGCAATCAACCGGTGTGGACCGTCGACCTCGACGACACCCACCCATACGACCACCGCCAGCCCGACCGCGGCGGAAAGACCCTCCAGCACAACCTCAAACCGTTGTGCCGGTTCCACCACCGCATCAAAACCTTTGGCAGGTGGCGCGACTCCCAGGATGAGTACCTCGCCGTGTGGTTCGAAGCCCCCACCGGCCACACCTACCTGGGCAACCCATACACCGGGCGAGACCTGTTCGCGTCGTTGAAAACCCAGCCAACCGACCACCCGGCGCGGCAACGACTCACCGACGAGCGCGCACACCGCACCGACACCCATCGTCGACAACAAGTCGAGTGGGACCGAAACAACCCGCCACCGTTCTGACACAGAACAAGTGCGCGGGCGGCTGAAGGCCGGCTTCGATATGCCGACGGGGCGATTTCGCTGCGCGAATCGCCCCCGAGGTGTAGCGCTCTGCGAAACCCTGCACCCCCGACGTGCACCTTGTGGCACAGTCGGATGCGTGACGGTTCAGTTCCTTGGCGACAAGCCCTGGCCGAAGATCTCGACCACACTGCGCCGGCGTGGGCCACGCAGGGTCGCGGTTGCCTTCCTGGGCATCGATGGACCGCATCTCCTGAGACATTTGGCTGCCGGCGACAAGCTCGTCATCAATGCGAGCAGAGAGGCGGTCGCGTCCCACGCAACGTCTCCTGCGGCCATCCACACTCTGCAGTCGAGAGGGGTGGACGTCCGTTCTCTGGCTGAGCTGCATGCGAAGGTCTTCGTCACTGCGGAGTGGGCCATCGTAGGCTCTGCCAATGCTTCGGCGAACTCCCAACGATCGTCAGAGGCAATGATCCTGACAGATCAAAAGACCGTCGTCAGAGAAGCACGCACATTTGTCGAAGACACGCTGCGAGACGCGGACCCTATCAGCGCGGCACGCCTTGACGAGCTGCGGCGCGTGTGGGACGAAAACGCCCGGGCTGCAGTGCCCGGTGTGACGGGGACGTCTGCGGAAACCGCGCTTGTCAAGGGCATCCGACCTAACGGCATTCTAGTGCACACCGTCGACGACGATCTGACCGACGAAGAACGCCGAGAAATAGAGGAAAGCGTCGAACAGATCCCGAAGTTCCAGACTTGGGCGATGCAGCTACAGGATGACGATGCCGGATTCTCGATGAACACAGCGCTGTTCCTCTGTTCTTCCGGAGAGGTGTCGGCTCCGGTCGTCACCTATGCTGCGGCGGCCGGTCCGATTCCCCACCGGGACTCCGGTCGCTACCAGCTGGTTCGGGCGCAACGCGGATTGCGATCACGGACGACGACCACACTCCGACGAGCGTTGGGGACGCAGCGTCTTCGGGAGTTCGATTCGGCGGTAGACAATGAGGACGCCGACTCGATCAAGCTGTCTCGCGAACTCACTTCGGAATTGCTGGGTGCGTGGAAACTGAAGATCACGTGAACCAAGCGGGGGCACAGTAGATGCCAGACGACCCGGAGACCGGACGGCGCCGCATCCACCTCGTCGGCGTGGCGCCGTGGCGGCAGGCCGTCGATTTCTACTACAACCCCGACGACGATCTGGACCTCGACGATCTCGGGTTCACGTTTCCCGCGCGCTGGGCCGCGGGAGATCTGTTTGTCATCGTGACGACGGACAGCCCGGCGTCGGCCGTCGTCGTGGTGGAGGAAACCCACCACGACTCCACGGGGCCGGACTCGTACGACCAGTATCTGGGACCGTTCGAACTCTCGCTGACTGCTGTCGAACGCCGGATCGGCACTCCCCTACCGAGCGCCCCAGCCACCCTCGACACGGCGACGGGCGAACGGTTGATCGCGGCGATTTCGGCGGAGGAGGAGTCTCCGACGCCGTGGCGCGAGTTGGACGAACGGGGATGTGTCGCTCGGTCTGAGCCTGTCGAACCGTACTCACGGTGCGCATGTTGCGGGAAGTGGGCGGACGAGGAGCCGGTCCTCGAACATCACCTGCTCGTCGACACCCAGGAGTTGGAGTTCTTCGGTTACGGCCCGATCGTCGTGTGCCGCACCTGCCATGACCGGCTCCATCGTCCGCTCGCACCGAGTTCCGACGACCTCATGTTCGGTTCTCGACCGTTGTGCCCACGCTGTTCGGCGATGCGCACCTACGAGGTGATCTGGGGATTCCCGCCGCTACCGATCGGGTCCGCAACCGTCCTCGCCGGGTGCGACATCTCGGACCCGGCGACATTCGAATACCGGTGCGGCTCCTGCGACTATGAGTGGACCGACGACGACGATGCATACCAGCCGTTGCCGACCGAACTGGACGACGGCGTCGTGGCGCGAGCACGCATCGCAGCGGTCCCGGAGGACGTCTATCGGCCGTATTCCCGAAAGGGTGAGCCCGGCCGAGTCGTCATCGGCCGGTATGCGCCGTGGGGCCCGAGTCCCCACGCCGCAGCCTGGGAAGACGCGGTCTACCACGAGTTCATCGGACAGGACGGGCGTTTCTATCTCGTCGACCCGACGACGCTGAGATCCGCGGAGCCACACACGTGGGAGACACGGCACCGACAGCCTGACGAGACCTAGGTGCTCGTCGAACCCCCGGACAACGCACGTCCGACGACGGTTGCTTCGTCAGGCCGGCAGAACACCAACTCCAGCCGAGACACTCTCTCCCCAGTCGCATTTCGCAGCAGATCGGCGTAGATCGCGAGTTGCGCCCAGTACGCCTCGAGGGTGTCGGCGGAAACCCCGACGTCGGTCTTGTAGTCGACGATGACCAACGAACCGTCGTCGTCGCGATACACCAGGTCCGCGATGCCCTCGACCACGGTGACTCCGTCGGGCCCGGAACCGGCGAGCTGCATTTCCTGCCAGTGCTCGCGGACGGCAGCCCGCTGAACAGGTGCCGACTGCAACGCCGACCGAGCCAGCGCCACGAAATGATCCACGTCGACGACGCCGGCGAGTGCGGCCGCGCGCCGAGCGGTCTCGTCGAATCCGTCGTCGACGGCGGTACCCAGGGCGACCTGTTCGAGGAGCGCGTGCAGGGCGGTACCCAGCGTCGCGCCGCTGTCGGGGCTCGCGGTGCCGACCGGAATCTGTTCGGCTACCGGCGCTGTCAGCCGTCCAGAATCCCGGTACCCCTGCAGCACAACTGTTTCGGCGTCATCTATGCCGTGGACGATCCGCGTCGCCGAGTAGGAGACGCGGATCGTCGAGGCGGCCTCGATCGCGGCGGTCTCTGCCGACCAGTCGATCCAGGCCTGTCGTTCGTGCTGGGCGATCGCTTCGTCGTCGCGCCTGACCGGTTCGACGAGTTCGGGGACGTCGTTGGGCAGGCCCTCCAGCGCGGGTGCGAGCGCGGCTCCCCAGGATGCGTTCTTCCCGACGTATCCGGAGACCGCGAGGTGACTCTCGGCGCGCGTGCAGGCGACGTACAACAGGCGCTTCTTCTCCGCCTCGGCGTACGCCTTTTCGGTCTTTGCTGCTGCCGCATAACCTTTCGAGGTCACGTTCTTCGACGCGCATGCCTGCAGCTTCTCGTCTTCGTCCCAAAGCAGCGGCTCGGGCTGTGTGCGGAATCCGCCGCTCATGCCGGCGACGACGACCATCGGGAACTGCAATCCCTTGGCGGCGTGGATGGTCATGATGCGCACGGCGTCGACACCGATCTCGGGGAGTACGGTCTCGGCGACACGCGCGTTCTCGTCGGCCTGGGTGGCGGCCCAGTCGATGTAGTCGCGCAGCGACCCACGATCTTCGGCGTACCAGGCGCGGGCCTGGTCGATGACGAAGCGGAGCCGCCGCCAGACGTCGCGGTGACGGGGCGAGTCCATGGACACCTCGAACACCCGACGATCGATGGCCAGGCGGCTCACCAGTGCGCCCGGGTTCAGGTCCCCCAGTTCCAAAGACAGAGCCTTCAGGTATGCACATGCGGCCGCCACCGGCGATCCGGTGAGCGCGTCGGTGGGCGCATCGGCGTAGATGCTCCATCGGCCGTCGGCGTCTTTCCAGCGGAGCAGGTCGTCGTCGCCGCAGCCGAACAGCGGGGTACGCAGGGCGGCGACGAGGGCGGCCTCGTCGGCGGTGTTCGCCAGTGCGCGACAGGTGACGAGGAGGTCGTGCACCTCTTGCGTCGAGTACACCAGACTCGATGCCTCCGAACGGAACTCGATGCCCGCGGCGTCAAGGCTCTTCTCCAGGAACGGCAGTACCGCCCGCGACGGGATGAGGATGCAGATGTCCTTCCAGCGCAATGGGACATGCTGGTACGCATCGCCGTCGAATGTCTCCTTGCGCCAGTCGTTCTCGATGGCGGTGGCGATGATCCTCGCGACGTCGCGCGACTCGCGTGCGCGGAGGGCTTCGGCGGGCGAGAGTGCGTCCTCGTCGTCGACGGGTTCCTCGGTATCGGGGAAGACGAACGGCTTCGGTCCCCAGGAGAGGTCCCAGCGGGGTCGGCCCGGGGCCGGGTCGAGCGGCGTGTACTCGGGCTGCACGTGATGCTCGGCGACGATGAGCCGGCCGAAAACGGCGTTGACCCAGTCGAGGACAGGACGCGTGGACCGAAAGTTGGTGGTCAGCTGCACGACGTCGGTCGACGGGGTGCGGTCCCGCGCGGACATGTACGCCGCGATGTCGGCGCGCCGGAAGCGGTAGATGGATTGTTTCGGGTCGCCGACGGTGAAGAGCCGACCCGCTTCGTCTCGGCCGGCGACGATGCGTTGTGCCAGCGTGAGTTGCAGCGGATCGGTGTCCTGGAACTCGTCGAGGAGGACGCGCTGGTAGCGCTGATGGGCGGCTGCGGCGACCTCCGGCTTTCCGAGTACGTCGCGGGCCAGGACGAGCAGGTCGTGGAATTCGAGCTGTCCGCTGCGCTGCCGCTCGCGCGCCTCGTCGAGGACGATCTCCGACAGGTGACGGACCACCACGCGCACCGCGCCGTCGACGTAGGTGCCGACCACGTCGGAGCAGATCTCCTCGCGCAGCGCCTTGGCGGCGGCTTTGATCTCTTTGCACTGCGCCACACCACCGCGCCACGCGGACCCCCGACCCACGTTGCCGAGCTTCGGGCACAGGTCCACCATCGGGACCCATCCGAAGGAATCACGCTCGGCGGCAACCAGGATCCGCCATTCGCGGAGTTCCTCGAGTTTGACCGCGAGTTTGTCCTCCGGATCGAGACAATCGTCGAGCTTGTCGATGATGGCGTCGGTCTCCCACAGGATGCGGTCGATGTCGGCGGGTGCGATGCCCTGGGGGTTGTCGTCGAGGGTGAGGCGATCCCAGTTGCGGTCCAGCGCATCGGCGAGTGTGCGCATCTGGTCGAGTGATGCGCCGGCGGCCATCACGATGCCCATGGCGTCGACCAGCATGGGTGGGGCGTCGTCGGTGAACAGTCGGGTGCGCATGCGGCGCCAGCGGCGTTCGAAGGACAGCTGGGAGCCCATGGCGTCGACGACCGCCATGCGTGGTGGCACTCCGGCTTCGAGGGGATGCTCGCCGATGATGCGCGCTGCGAACGCGTGCAGCGTGCCGATGGCTGCGGTGTCGATCTGTTCGAGAGCGGCTCGCGCACGGTCGGTGTCGTGTGTGGCGAGCTCGACACGCACGCGTTCACGGAGTTCGGCCGCGGCTTTCTCGGTGAAGGTGATGGCGGCGATGGCATCGAGTTCGATGCCGTCGTGCAGCACGAGGTGACAGATGCGGCCGACCAGCGAATGGGTCTTGCCGCTGCCGGCGCCGGCTTCGACGAACAGGGTGGCGTCGGTGTCGGTGGTGATGCGATCGCGCGCGGCCTGGTCGGCGAGTTGTGCTGGGGTCATCTCAGCCTCCGTACTTCTGCACGTAGTCGGACAGTTCGTCGACGTGTTCCAGTGCGGCCCAGGCGCGTCGCAGTCCGGCACGGCCGAGGAGGTCGATGACGGGCAAGTCCCAGTGGGTGTCTTCGATCTTGGGCGGGAAATACCCGGCCCGAATCGACTTGTGCACGAGCGTCATGTCGTCGATGAGGGTGGCGACGACGTCGTCGGTGACGGGGTAGCCGACCGAGGCGAACTTGCCTTTGCTGGTGATGAACCAGTACCGGGCTTCGACGTCGGCGCCGAAGGTGCGGGCGAACAGACCGTAGACGGGGAGCTGGAACTGGAGACCCGAGTTGGTGGGTGTGCTCTCGGCGAGGTCCTTGTATTTGTCGGACTTGCCGGTCTTGTAGTCGGTGACGCGGATGCGTCCACCGTGGTGGCGGTCGATGCGGTCGATCTGCCCGCGGAAGCGAATCCTGCTTTCGCCCAGTTCCAGCGAGACCTCGTGACTGCCTTGCGCGTCGAGACCGAAGTCCGCCTCTGCGTGCGTCGGCTGCCAGCCGTCGGCGGCGTCGGCGTGGTCGTGGGTGAACCATTCGTCCAGGTCGCGCATGATGGTGCCGCGGTCCTTGGCCCACAGCTGTTCGAGCCAGCCCGGGCTGTTGGCCTGCGCCTCGTCGAGAACTTCTGCGGCGACGATCCGCAGACGGGCGAGATCGAGCTCTGCGCCGTCTATGGTCGCGCGGACGTACCGTTCGAGGATGGTGTGGATCAGGGTCCCCCGCGTCAATGCGTCGATCTGGGCGATCTCGTCGGGGTCGTCGAGGGCACGCAGGCGCAGGATGTGTTCGAGGAAGTACTGATAGGGGCTCTGCACCCACAGTTCGAGGCCGGTCGGCGACACCGGCTGATCGAAGGTGGTGATGAGTTCGCTGACCGACGACAGGTTGCCGTTGAACCGGGTGAAGCGGCCGTTGAGGCGGTCGCTGCGCATGTGCATGCCGCGGTTGATGATCGGATCGTCGAGCGCTCCGCGACGACTGTCGGCGGGGACGGCGGCGAGTTCGCGGAGGCGCCATTCGGTGTCGGAGGCCGCGGAGGCGCCGATGCGCTCGTCGGCGCGTTGGGCGGCGACGTCGAAGGATTCGACTGCGACGATCTGCGGCGAATCCTCCGTCGCGCGTTGCCAGTTGACGACGTCGACGTCGCGGCTGGCGAGATCGGCCAGCGCCGGCAGCAGCCAGCGGGACGGTACCTTCTCGGCGCCGCCGCGCAGGTTGCCGCGCGGGAAGGTGACGACCCGTTCGGTGCGCCCGGCACTCACCGCACCGGCGAAGACGAGGCGTTGGCGTTCCATGTGATCGCGGGCGGTGATGCCGATCAGTTCCGGCGGGAGAAGCGGGTCGTCGCGGCGGGGTGCGGGCACGATGCCTTCGGCGGCACCGACGACGACGCAGACGTCGAGGTCGCGACCGACTCCCGACGCGATCGGTGCGACCGTCACGCCTGCACCCGACGTCCCGTGCATGCCTCGGTGCGCGTTCAGCCGGATCGAGACCGCGTCGAGCACCCGAGCCGCGGTGGGCTGCGGTGCGATGCCGTCCATCAGGGCGATTCCCGCGCAGTCGGCACGGATCGCGGCGAGGTCGGCGGCCGCGGTCTCGCGTTTCGGCGTGCGAAAGTAGGTGTCGAGCAGGGTGTTCAGATGTTCGGCGACGGTCGCCCAGTCCGGCGCGTCGACGAGAGCGCGCAGGTCGACCTGCAGGCGACGGACGTAGGAGTAGACGGCCGCGGCCCTGGCGTGGTGCTTCTCGTGCGCACCGACGCGGGTGAGGCGCTCCCAGTCGGCGCCGCCGACGATGGGTTCGTCGCTGCGCGTGAGGCGTTCGAGCTGGGGCTGCGTGATCGGCGTGTCATCGAGTTCGGGGCGTCGGAGTGCGCCTTCGGCGAGGAGGGTGAACAGTTCCCGCCGGGGCATCGTGTCGTGGTCGAGTGCCAGCAACCCGAGCAATGCGCGACCGGTGGGACGGTCGACGAGGGTGTGGCATTCGGGTCCGGCGAAAGCGATGTGGCCGGCGGTGAGGTGCTCGTGGAGCAGCGGAAGGTAGGGGTCGTCGGTGCCGTAGAAGATGCCGATGCGGTGGCCGGGCACCCCGCTGGCGAGGTGTTTGCGGACCAGCCGGACGACGGCGCGGATCTCGTCGTCGGCGTCGGAGGTGTGGATGACCTGGGTGGGTGAGACGTGGGTGTTCGCGTCGATGGTCTCGCCGCGGCGCTGGAGCTCACTGAGAAGGGCTTGCTCGGCGGGCGCGTGAGCGGCCGGGTGATGGACGATCACCGCGCCGAGCTCGTCGAACCGTTTGGCGGCGGCCGAATACGCTTCATGCTGAAGGTAATACGAGCCGGTCAAACGCTCCTTCGTGACGCAATGGATACGCAGCAGGTCGGCGACGAGGGGCGTCGGCGACTGCATAGCCGGCTCGGCGATACCGGTGAGTTCCCAGGCTGCGCTCGCGAGAGCCTGTGACGTGATGGGCTCGTCGGCGACGTCGGCGAAGACGCCCGGCGCGTCGGCGAGAACTCTCTGGACCGCCGCCTCCAGGAGCGGATACGGCAACGGTTGGCGAGGCGCGAGCGCGGGCGCGGCGAGCTTGTCCACCACCTGCCCAAGGGTGAGGACGCTGGTGTTGGCCACTCCCTGCGTCCGCGCCAGGTGGTGCAGGACGTCCCGGCCGGAGCCGTGGCTCGGCACGATGACAGAGACCTGGGTCAGCGGTGAGCCGGACTTGGCGCGGGACACCGCCTCCGCCAACTGGTCCATCACGGTGGGCATGGGGCCATCATGCCTGGTGGGTGTGACATGATGACCGAACCTGCGGAATCACCGCCGGCGGCCGCCAAGCGCACGATGGGGCGATCAGAGGTTACTTCCCTCCTGTACCGCTGTATCCAAGTCTTGGACGATCCGTCGCAGACTCTCGTCGAGCGCCACCTGCTCACCCGACTCAGCGTCGATCAATGCCCTTACGTCTTCGACGAACGGGGCCCACGCATCGAGTGCCTGACGCGTACATTCACTCACCGCTTCCGTCAGGCTGGAGGCAGCTGCACCCTGGCCACCCGACATGGCGGCATTCCGGTCATCCACGATCTTCGCTATGTACAGTGCGACGGGAAAGGCCGCTTCCGCGATGGCAACACCTTGCGCAATGTGGTTGGAACCCTTTGCAGAAGAGGCTTTCTCTTGGACACCCTGCGTCGCCTTCAGCAAGGCGATCAACATCGGCCCCAGGTCTTCTACGTGACGCGAGTATCCACTGTTCGGATCGACAGTCGGCGCCGAGTCGATCGAAGCGACAAGCGAGGCAAAGCCATCCCACGAAGGCATGGCACGATCCCGATCGCCCGCCTTGCCGATCGACTGTTTCAGTCTCTGGAGTCGTGCTTCATGCTTCGTGAACCAACGATCAAGGGCGATCTCGATCTCGCGCAGTAGATCTTCAGACGAACGGTCCTGCGCTGTCCGTGACCGATGAAAGACCTCCTCTACGAGCCCATTAAGGTCCGCGCGCGCTGCTCGGTCCAGGACTTCGAGCTCACTCAACCAACCGTTGCGTCGTGCCACGCCATGCGACGCGACCTCGGCACTGGCCGTGAACTCGGCCAGCCGACCGTGCAACTCCCGAAGAACCTCAGAGACAACCGCTTTCCAGTACCGCTGACCTGCTGCGCGTCGGAGCTCCGGTAGCGACGCCGCCGGGATCTGCTCGAGCGCGTTAGCCAGTTCGCGCATACCATCCCAGTCTCGATAGGCATCCCATTCCTCGCGATCCACGTCGAGGTCGGGACCCGCTGTCTGGAAAGGGTCTTGGGCCACGACGTACACACGCTCACGATCCACCTGATCGAACACGTCGAGAAGTTCACGCACCTTGCGATCACCGAGCTCACGGTACCCATCGACGTCGTACTCAGGATTCGCGCCAGCCTCGTCGAAACGCGAGATGACGAACCACAGAGCACCCTTTGGCCATCCAGCGGAAGCGACCTCCCGAAGGACATCGCGCTCAGCGGTGGCCAGTTGCGGTGTCAGAACTGCAACCCCGATGTCGGTCAATCCCACTGCTGCCAGCGCACGTTCGGAGTTGTTCTGGGCGCGAATATCAGACGCGCCGACCACGAATCCCGGCGTGTCTCGTGCGATACAACCGCCGAGTTCCACGTTGTTCACTTCGAAAGTCTCGTGGCGCGCGCTAATCGTCAGCCATTCGGGAACTTGGGCTCCCGCATCGATGAGCAGACGACGCAGGAGCGAACTCTTACCCGTGTCATACGCGCCGAAGAGAGTCACCACCGGACGATCCAGTCGCTCGAACGCGGTCCACTCTGTCTCATACCGCTCGGCCAGCGAGCCACCGGGGATGTGCTCTAGCCACTTTCGCACTGCGGTGATGTCGATCTGGTTCACGCACGCCTACTTTCTGTGCCGGTCAGTTCTTCCGCGGAGTCCAGTAACGCCTCCACTCTGCGCGCTCGGACGGACGCAGAACCCACAAGGTTCTGAGACACACTGGTGCGCTGGAGATGCTCGTCAAGTAGCGCGTCGAGCTCTGCCATTCGCTCAACGAGGAATCGGACGGGACCGGGTTCCTCGCCACCGTCCACGATGCCGGCCACTAGTTCTTCAGCGCGCTTGTCGATCATCTCCATGGCAAGCGCCAGCTGATTCTGGTGTTCGTTAGCCTTGCGCGCATCATTCGCCATCGCCGTGGCATCGGCCGCGGCGGCAACGACCGCTAGGACAGCACCGGCCCTCGCCACCTTTACTCCGCCCTTCACCGCGCCCCAGGGTTTGAACTTGTGGCCGAGTTGCTTACCGATCTGGTAGACCGCGTCGCGGCTACCAAAGGCTTTCACCAGCGGCGCGAGGTTTCCGGCCGTCTCGCCCACACCCTCGGCCATGTCGTCGAGCCAGTCGCGGTCGGCGGTCTGGAAGCCGACGCCGTCACCGGTCATCACCTCGAACTGGGCTGAACGACTCTCGCGTCCGATGGCCGACTCGTGCTCACCGCGCCATTCGTCGATCGTCTTCGCCGCCTCATCAAGGTACCGCTCCAACTCCGTTTCGACTTGTGGCTCCCGCCACCAACTTTCGACGAGGTCCTTCAGTTTGGCGTTATCCTTTCGGTCGATCCCGTGGACTCTTGACTTCGCGTCCGATGCAAGACGCTGGACGATCCTGTGAGCTCGCTCGCGGAGAGAATCCGAAATGATCGACGCATCCGTATGGGCTGCCCGCACAGCACCCAACAGTGGTTCGAGTCGATGAATGTCAGCGTTGGCTTTGTCCCGCTGACGATGAAGATCACGCATCTGGCGCTTCAGCGCCGTAACAGCGGTGTCGAAAGCAGCGGCCACTTTGGCCGAAGACACGACGTCTTCAGGCAACTCCGCGATGGCCTCGATCAATGCACCGACACCGTCCCAAGCTCTGTTCCCGTCGAAATCATGCTTGTCGAGTTCGTGGTCTCCGCCCGCAAATCCATAAGGATCTCCCGACAGGACATGTACACGGTCGACCCCGACGTCGATGGAGCGCCGCGCGAGAGCCGCGCACAGCTCCTCGCGTTTCCGCTGCGCCAGATTGAGAAAGGTGTCGGGCGTCTTCAGCGGGTCCGCACCCAGCTCGTCACAGCGGTTGATGAGAAAGATCATCCGGTCGCCTTTGGCAGCGTGTTCTGACGAACCACGCGCAAGTTGCTCCAAGATCTCGGTGTCACCGACGAGGAGGTTGATATGGACGACAACGAAGACGAGTGCCGACTCGACAGCCGACTGGACCGCGTGCTGCGCATGCCCGGGATCTCCGCCCTGCAATCCAGGCGTGTCGACGAGGTCGAACCGTGGCAGCTCGTATCGGTCGGACACTTCGGTTGCGGGGACCGCGCGAATGTCGATCGATTCGGTCGCATGCACATCGTTCTCGAGAAGTATGCGGCGGATCAATGACGACTTACCTGAGTTGTAGTCACCGAAGACAGACAGGACGGGTTTCGCGCGGGCCACACCCGAAAATGACTGTGTCACTTCAAGAAGGCCGGGGTCCCTCAGCGCCTCCGCTTCGACCTCATCCCGCCAAGCTCTGATGCTCTCGGTCGGCGGTGCCGCCCACAGTTGGATGATCGCGTCGCACAACCTGCGTTTGTCTGATTCGTGCCGCTCCGCATAGATGACTCGTGTGCCGGGGTCCACTTGTGAGACGTGCCCTGAGGAATCAGCGCTGTCGAGCCAGTCCTCTCCCAACAGAACTCGAGTCAAGCCGGTGCGTGTATCGGCGAGTTGCTCCTGCGCGCGAATGAGGACGTTTTGCGGCGCACGAGAAGCCCCGATCGAGTTAGCGCCGACGTTCAGCGCGTCAATTAACTTTCCGACCCGGTCACGTGCCCTTCGGAGAAGGACTGTTTGTGTGAGCAGTTCGATGGCCGACTCCGACACGAGTACCCACGCTGCTTCACGACTCCCACGGACAACGAGATCCTCGTACTCATCGAAGGTCTGGTTCACCGCGCGGTGGCTATTCGCGATTGCCTCGACTCGCGCTTTGCGCGCGGCTTCTTCAGACCGTTCACTCAGACGTTTACCGAAACGCTGCTGAAGCTGACCTGCGACTCCGACGCCAGCGACAGCCACCCCGGCGACCCAGCCAGCGGGATTCCAGAAGTTCGCGATCGCAACCGGAACCGCGAGCGCACCGAGACCGACGGCAATGCCCCCACCTTGGACGAACTTGCCCGCCGCCCCGCTGCCGTCCGAACCTCGGATGGCAGCGGCACGCGCGGTCGCAGAATGGTCCAGCACAGACTGCTGGCCTGTCGCCATGTCGATTTCGCGCTCGAGGAATGTCTGCCGGTCGGTCCACACGGTGTCGATGGCCGTTCGGATCGCAGATTCGTCGAACACCGCCTTAGTGAACTCCGCCTCATCGATGGTTCGATGGTCGCTAAACGCATTCTCAATCAGCTCATCTGCTGCGGTTCGCGCCTTCCGGCGACACTGCGCCAGATGAGAGGTGCTGAGGTACCGGACGTAGCGATCTAACGAGCCCTTGGCCGGGGACGTGTACGGGCGGCCCCTGGTCGCCTCCGCAGCTGCGACAAGATCCACCTCCGCGGGCTGCAGCCATTTTTCCCGTTCCTCACCCTCCGGATACCCGAGGATCGCGAACAGGGATTCGATCTCGCGATCGAGCGCATCTGCTTGTTTCTCGATCGCACCCGCCAGCCGGCTCAATTCTTGGGCCGGCCGTTTGTAGCGCGCCCGGACATCCTCGCGGAGCGCGTTGAGACGCAAGTCCGCGGCGCCCTCTACGATCGCCGCGGTGATCAACCGTTCCAGAGTCTCGAAGTTCGACCAGCGCGTGAGCGACTCGGTCCCGAACTCCTCTCGTACGTGAAGAAATTCTTCTCGGCCCGGGCCGTGGAAAGGTGTGGCTGCCCGTGCGAAGTGGGCACGCCGACTGTGCACCGCGACGACCGGGGTGTCCGGCAGCCCGATGTTCGCGAGCTCGGTTCGAATGTTGTCAGCGTGCTGGCGAACAGATTCGGACAGGTTCTTCCGTCCGCTTTTTGGAACCTTGATCGTGTCCCGCCATCGGGGATTGCGAACGTTGAGCACTGCCGCAACCGGCTTCCCATAGTCGCGGACCCGGTCGGCGATCTTCGCGAACTCCATGGCTTGTTGGTTTTGGTTGTCGAAGCACAGGAGCACGATGTCGGCGATTTCCACCGCTCTACGTGCCCTCATCTCGAGGTCATCACGGCTTTCGGTCCTGCCCCAACCGTTGATCCCGGGAGTGTCGTAGAGCCGGCAACCGCGCCACTCGATGTGCCGGACGTCGGTCGTCCAGTCACTCGCTCCGGGCGATACATAACTGCCGTCGAGTTCGCCGAATGCCGACAGGAGAGTGCTCTTGCCCACTCCGGTGCGGCCGAAGAACGCGATGTTGAACGTTCCGAGCGCGTCCCTTTCGCGGTCGAGGTGTGTTCGCAGCTCACGGGTTGTCCCCCGTACGATGTCTTCGAGCTGTCGGATCAACGGAGGCTGCTCGCCCGCGTTATCCGCGCTTTCGTCCACGGTCTTAGCGAACGCGGCCACCAGGCTGTCTACGACGTCATCCAACAGGGACAACTCCGCGCGACCTCGTTCAATCGCACCGCTGACGGCGTCCTGCAAGGACGTCGGTTCGAAGTCATTCACCAACCCGTTTTCCGACTCCAAAGGCGGTCGCCCCACACTCCGGCATTGTCGCCGACACTTCGCCTCCGCTTCCTTCCACCGAGCCGCCTCGAGCCGAGACGTATTGGTCCACACAGAATGCACCAGAGGTCTGACAACAGCACCGGGTACCGCAAATGCGGCTCGAACCCGCGTGGATCGCAGCTGGCCCTACGCACGGGCGCTGTCTTCCTGTCGGACCACCGGCTCAACCCCCTACTCGCTGCGCCGCCTCCGGCAGCGCAGCGAGTAGGGGCAGATCACCCTGCAAGACGGCTGACGCATCTACGGCTGGACTTGACCTAGTCAGCCTCGTCCGGGAGTTCTTCGATCTCGGCAATCTCGAACTGGGTCGAGTCTTCTGCAGCGCCATGACCTACGTCTCGTGGAACTGCCTTACCCATCGCTTCCTCAACCAGGTCGCACAGACGTTTCCGCCGCTCGACGAAGAACGCATCGAAGTCATCGGTCCGGAGTGACTGAGAGGGAACGAGGTGCGCCTCGAGCAGACCGTCGATCTTACTTGCGTCGATCTGCGCCTTCTGCTCGATCTTGGATAGGTAACTGGATGGCGCCGCGCCGCCGATCGTGCGGTTGGTCACCGCAGAAATCGCCGTCTTGTTTACGATGCTCTCCCGGCGTTCGTCATCGATCGACTGGCTCTCGCACCATTTCTTCGGGAAGATGTGATGAATGTCGACCGCAAGGCTCACGTACTGCACTTTGTCGAGAGCCTTGTCCTCCATCCAGTCCCGAGCCCCGTTGCCGAGCAGTAGAGCGTAAATTCCCTTGTAGGCGGCCGCGTTACGCGTCCTAAGGGAGTGGAGCCTCGACTCGACGAACGTGGCGTCGTTGACAGTATTGGGCGTGACTGATCCGGCCTCGCCAGTCGCCCATTCCGGCACTTGCTCAAGGTCGCGAACGAACCGTGTCTCGATCGCACCGCCGTATAGCTCACCCAAGATGCCACACCAGAACCACCGCACCAGCTTCCCGCGGGGTCCGAGAAGATCGGCGTCGTGACCCATAACCACTCGGATGGCAGCGAGCGGTACGAGCTGCTTCGGATACGGTAGAAACTTGGTGTCGAACACATGGCGGTCAGCCAGAAAGTCCGACGCCCAGATGAAGGCTTCCCGTAACGGACCGACCCACTCCAAGTAGTCCTTGAGCGTCAGCTTCAATACGTCTTCGCGCTTCGCGGATACGGCAGGCGGGCGAGGGCCGATGTGTGCAAGGTTGCGCTTGCGGGTGGTGAGGAGCGTTACAGCCTGCAGAAAGTCGGTATTCTCGATGCCCGCGAGTACCGGATAGGCTGCGAACTTCGCCTGCGTCTCCTTCCAGTCATCGTTGAGCCGAAAGTCGGTGCCATGGGCCTCGTAGTAGGCCGCGTCTCCGGCAAACGTCGCGGTCAACAGTTCGAATACATTGAGGGGAAGGCCACCGACATTTACCTTCTCGAACACCGTCGCCACGGCGCTCTTGCTGGTGTCCTTGTCGAGCCTGATCGCCGGAATATTGTATGTACCGGTCGGTTTGATGACTTTGTCGTTGAACGCCTTCACGAGGTCGATGTCCTTCATGTCGGTCAAGAGCCACGTCATCGCATCCCCGAAGATCAGGTTCACCGGGAACAGACCTGCTGCTCGCTGCTTCTCGGGTGTTGAGACGTCACGAACGATGTCTTTCCCGAAATTCGTCCGCTCAACACCGTCACCGGGCAGCGACAGCACCGCCTCGTCAATTCGGTCCTCACCCTCCACGGCCATGCGCATATCGATGAAGTAGCGGCGGTCCATCCGCTTACCGCGGCTGTCCATCGTGTGCACAATGCCGTCGCCGGTGAGCGCCTGCGTCAGCGATGTCAGCCGCTGCTGACCATCGAGCAACAGCAATTCGGCCTTCGTGCCGGGAGACACATCCGATCCCTCAATTGGGCGAGGCTTGAAGCGGATCTGATCGTTGCCTGTGTCCAGCAGCATCACCACTCCTAGCGGATGCCTCCGCAACACGGTCACGAGTAGCTGACGAATCCGCTCGTCTTCCCACTTGTAACCACGCTGGAAGTCGGGCAACTGGATCTTCCCCGACTGCGCCCACTTCAAGTACTCGCTGAGCTCATAAAGCGGTGTCTGAAACCCCATAAATCGATGTTCCTTTCGTTCCAGTACACGTAGATTGGCGCTGGTTACGCCGACTCTGCCCTCAAGCGTCGGTAGATGGCGGGAACAAGCTCCGACACCAACTTGTCTCGGATCACTGCGTTGTTCAGAATCTGGGTGGAGAGGTCGGCGTGCGCGTCCATAGCCTCGATGACGGCTCCGTTGAACTCGATGTCGATGTCGGGGCTCGCCTCGAACTGGGATTGGGAGTTGTTGCGCGCCTGCATCTTCAAGTTCTCGCTCTCCTCGAGCTTGTCACGCAGATGCGAAATGACACCTCGGACGTCGGCATCCGTGTGACCTCCCTCGAAGAGATCGTTGATGGTGGCGATGACCTCCTCGAGTTCGACAAGATCAGGGTCACGCACGATACCGCTGCCACCACCTTCACCCGCCGGCGGCAGCTGCGCAACCCCGCGAGGGTTGCACTGCTTGTGGCTTGTTGGTTTTGCCGCAGGTACTCGAAGTCCACGCCGGAGAGGTCGATGGCGTGCTGTACGTTTTCGCGTCGGATGACCGGAGCCAGGTAGCGCAGGTAGATCGACAGCTTTTCCAGGTCGGGGTCTTCATAGTCGAATAGCTGAGACAGAAAGTCGTACTGGCGAAGGAATGTGCCCACGTCCTTGCGGAACATGTCGAGCTCGTCGGCTCCGGCCGTGTCACCGTTGTCGACAGCCTCGCGTTCACGATCACGGAATCGGTGCTGGGCCGGCGTTATCCACTTGGTGAGGGCGTTGTTGCCCTTGTTCGCGACAAAGTCGGCGGCCAGGCCGTTGACCTCGGCCCACTGGTAGATCCCGGCGGTGTCGAGCTTGGCCATCGAGGCATGCACGATATTCGGGTCAGTGACGTCGGACAGCGTCGTGGCCTCGTAGTAGGGCTCGAACGCGTCGACGACATCGTCGGCAGCGTTCGCGAAGTCGATGACAAACGTCTGGTCCTTGCCGGGGGCGGTGCGGTTGAGCCGCGAAAGAGTTTGTACGGCCTGCACGCCGGAGAGCCGTTTGTCGACATACATCGCCACCAACAATGGCTGGTCGAAACCGGTCTGAAACTTGTTGGCCACCAGCATCACCTGGTACTCGTCGGTGGCGAAGGCATCGCGCAGATCGCGACCCTTGAGACCGGGGTTGATCACCGTGCTGGTCTCGGTGACCTTCTCCAGACCGTTCTGGTCATCGGTGATCTCACCCGAGAACGCCACCAACGCCGCCACATCGGTGTAACC
Source organism: Gordonia hongkongensis (assembly GCF_023078355.1). Lineage (NCBI taxonomy): Bacteria > Bacillati > Actinomycetota > Actinomycetes > Mycobacteriales > Gordoniaceae > Gordonia > Gordonia hongkongensis. The sequence continues at coordinate 1,061,096 of NZ_CP095552.1, read as the reverse complement.
GTGCTCGGCGACATACTTGTCGAACGCGATCTTGTAGCGCACCGCGGCCAATCGGGAGCTGGTCACCACCATTGCCTTGGCCCGGCCCTCGAGACGCCAAGCCACATTGGTGCGGAAGTGCTCGACAATGATCTGCACCTTTTGCGCGATGTTCGTCGGATGCAGCCGCACCCAGTTCATGACCGACTTGATGGCCTCACGCTTGTCCACCAACTGCGAGTCCGCGCCTGGATCGGAATCGACGACGACGGTGCCGGTATCGGTGTCCTCGGTGGTGTAGCTGTGCCCGTTGTGCGACAGTCGAAATGCCGTCTTGTACGGCGTGTAGTTCTGGAGCACATCGAGGATGAAACCCTCTTCGATCGCCTGCTGCATCGAGTACAGATGGAACGGCTCGGGCGGAACGTCGGGCGAAGGCCGACGCCCGAACAGTTCCAAGGTCTTCGCCTTCGGGGTGGCAGTGAACTCGAAGAACGAGACATTGCTCGCTGCGGCGCGCGCAGTCATTTCCGCCGCAAGGACGTCCTCGGTGTCGTAGGTGCCGCCGTCAGCCAGGTCATCGAGTTCAGGTGCAGCAAGTACCCTTTTGAGCTGCTTGGACGCCTCCCCCGCCTGCGACGAGTGCGCCTCGTCGGCGATAACCGCGAATGACTTGCCCTGCAACCCTCGACCAGTCCGGATCAGATCGAGCGCGTAGGGGAACGTCTGAATAGTGACGATGATGATCTTCGTCCCCGATTCCAGCGCCTCGGCCAACTTGCCCGACTTCGACCCACCCAAGGAATCGATATGCGCAACCATCCCAGGCGTGTCGTCGATCTGACGGATCGCCTCCTGCAGCTGCGAGTCCAGGACGGTGCGGTCCGTGATCACGAGCACCGCGTCGAACACCGGTTTGTTGTCATCGTCGTGAAGAACAGACAGCCGGTGTGTCAGCCACGAAATCGAGTTCGTCTTGCCCGAACCCGCCGAATGCTGGATAAGGTATTTGTGTCCCGGCCCTTCGGTCTTCGCGGCGGAGATCAGCTTGGTGACTGCATCCCACTGATGGAACCGAGGGAACAGCATCGCCTCTTTGCGAACCTTCTTGACGGCGCCCCGCCCCTGAGCTCCGCCGAAGGGTCGACCTTCTCCTCGATCTGGAGATGCATGAACCGCCCAAGGATATCCAGCCAGGTATCGCGATCCCAGATCTGTTCCCACAGGTACGCCGCCGGTGAGCCATCGGAATTGGCTGGGTTGCCGGCATGTCCGCGATCGCCCCGATTGAACGGTAGGAAGAACGTCGAGTCGCCGGCCAGCTTGGTGGTCATCTGCACCTCGCTGTTGGACACCGCGAAATGCACCACCGCCCGCCGACCGAACTCCAACAACGGCTCACCCTTCGGTGGCCGATCCTTCTTGTACTGCCGTACCGCATCGGTGATGCTCTGTCCGGTGTAATTTGTCTTGAGTTCGACTGTGGCCACGGGAATTCCGTTGACGAACAGCACCAGGTCGATGGCATTCGAGTTCTTCGACGAGTAGTGCACCTGCCGCATCACCCGAAGGCGCACCGCTTCATAGCGTTTCGCGGTCGTCTCGTTCAATGTGGTGTTCGGCTTGAACTGACACATCGAGAACTTGGCGTTGAGATCTTTGAACCCGTTACGCAGAACGTTCAACGTACCGCCACCGGACTTCAAGTCCGCATCAAGACGCTTTGACAGGGTCGCCAGCACTTTGCCCTCGGCATCCGTACGCGCCCTACCCGTAAGTTCGGGTTTGATACGTTTCGCGAGTTCGTGGGGTTGGGTGTCGGCGAGCCATCCGAAGATGTCCTCCCGGAACAGCGCCGACTGCTGGTCGTAGCCCGCATCGTTCGGCGAGTACAGCCAGCCGCGCTCGGCCAAGTACTCACAGATCTCGGTCTCGAGAACCACCTCGTGGTGCTGCGGCATATCAGACCGTCTCCCGCACGTCGATTTTGCCGGTCACGGCATCGGTGATCAGGGCGGCGCGGTATTCGCGCAGAGTCGCTATGGAGATTTCACTCGCCCGCTTGAGGTGGCCGATCGACGATTCGCGATCATCCAGGAAGGCGGTGATTTCTTTCTGCTCCGCGACCGGCGGGACCGTTACCTTCAGCTCAGGCAACTTGCTGGCCTTCAGCCCCAGCGCCGTTGACCCAGTTGCCCGTGATATTAACTGTGCCTGAAACCAGGCACTGAGCAACACATACCTAGTAAATTCAGGAATTATGACATTTGGGTTCATACGAAACTTAATAATTCGCTGCGCGAGCGCAATATCCGTCCGATCCACGAGGGCCACGTTTCCGAGTGGCGCTTCCATGGTTAGCAGAAGATCGCCGAGTTGAGGGATTCCGCGACGCATGACCTGTTCGTACTCTGCATCGTCGACATATTCTTCAGATATTCCGTAGTCGATCCATCCCTGCTTGACATTCCTCGCAGTGATAAGTTGCACACCAGAGTCAGTCTTCCTCGGCGTAGCACCACGGTAATCGACTCGATCGATCGTACACCTGACAAACGGCATAACCTTCCAATGCGTAGGAATCCTCTCGAGCCACTCCGCAGCGGACTTTCGTAGCGCGTGAACACTAATTCCGCGCGTCACCGCGTGGGTAATAGTTGCGATGCGGTCTTCCTGCAAGGTAGCGATCAACTGCTCCTGCTTGGCGATCAGCGCATCAATCTTCGCTGTCTCGCGGTCAAGGTAGGCTGCCAAAATCGCCTGCACGTCACGCGGCGGACACGAGATCTGCATAGACGCGAGCGCCTCCCACGACGTCCTTGGCATCCTGGAACCGAACGACGTCTGATTTGCAGTATCGAGCCAAGGTTTCGACAGCGTGAGGTAGTAAAGGTATCGAGAACTCAGAGCCTCAGATGGTTCGAGCACTAGAAATTCCCCTGTGCACGAAACATCGCCGCCTTCGATATGAACCGTCTTTGACAGGTAAGGGCGCAGCTTGCCGAAGAGAATGTCACCAGGCCGTGTTAGGAGAGAGTCCGAAGCGTCCTTAAGCGGTAAGTCAGCTGAGATCAGCCTCCCCACACCCGACATCACGGCCTCAAGCCCGATGAAACGCCGCGGGGCCCCGTCCGACTTCTCTACGCGATTCCTCACTAGGTGACGAAGTGAAATAGTCTCGCTCATGCTCCAACGTCCTTCAGCATCTCCTGAATCTCTCCGACCAACTGCCGCAGGTCCTTTTGGATCTCCTCGAGAGGCCTCGGCGGCACGTAACGGTAGAAGTGTCGGGTGAAGGGGATCTCGTAGCCGATCTTGGTCTTGTCGTGGTCGATCCACGCGTCGGGCACATGCGGCAGCACTTCGCGTTCGAAGTACTCAGCGACGTCCTCGCTGAGTGGCACGTTCTCGGTGTCGCGGAGTGCGGGGTCGGGTTCGGGGTTGCCGTGGCGGTCGGTGATGACGTCCCCAGCATCGGAGTGCTCGCCGATTGTCGACCAGACCGTTTTCACAATCGGGGCACCAGGTTTGCCGAAGCCGTTGTCACGCAGAGCGTCTCTGAGGTCAGCGACGAAGGCATCGCGGTTGGACCACTCCCAATCCGCGAGGTAGGTGAGCGACTTCCGGATCGCTTCCTGCTCGTCGTCGGCGAGTTTCGAGACAGCCTTTGTGGCCAGGACAGCATCGATCTTGGTGTCGTCGATCCGGAATTCGAACTGAAGTGGGCGCTCGACGGTGATGGTGCGATACCCGAAGTCAGCGTTGGCGAACACCTTCGACACCGACGCTCGCTCGTCAGAACCCGGATCGTCGATGTGCTCGGCGTAGAGCTGCACGATCTGCTGGATATCCTCATCGCGAAGGTACTTACGCTTCGACCCCAGCGACTTTCGCATCTTCCCGAACATGTCCGCACCGTTGATGAGTTGGACTGTGTCCTGCCGTTCGGCGGGCTTGTTGTTGTCGAGGATCCAAATGTAGGTCGAGATTCCGGTGTTGTAGAACATGTCGGTCGGCAGCGCGATGATCGTGTCGAGCAGGTCGTTCTCGATGATCCACTTGCGGATGTTCGACTCTCCCGAGCCGGCGCCGCCGGTGAACAGCGGGGAGCCGTTGAGGACGATCGCGAGCCGGGAGCCGCCTTCGCCGTTCTGCTTCACCGGCTCCATCTTGGAGATCAGGTGCAGGAGGAACAGCAGCGAACCGTCGGAGACCCGTGGGAGACCGGGACCAAATCGGCCGGCGAAACCACGGACTCGGTACTCCTCATCGACGGCCCGCTGTTGGGTTTTCCACTCCACACCGAACGGCGGTTCCGTACAGGGTTTCAACGTGTTGTAAGCCGAAGTCCAATCCGTCGATACCGGGAAGGTCCGGCTACCCCGTGACGGTGGCTGTCTCACGCCGAAGAAGCGAGACAGCCGATCCTCTCGGCTACGTGGTCACGAGCTGCATCAGTTCGCTGTAGTCGGTGACGACGTCGTATGTGACGTCCTGCCCGTTTTTCGCATTGATCGACGCGAAGAACTTGCGTGCGCACTCGATCTTGGCGTTCTCGACCCCCTTGAGCTGCAAGCTCGACAGTGAGCCTTTCGTCTCGGCTACGAAGTACACGTGTTTGACGCTGCCCTCGGTGAATGCGATGGCCCAGTCGGGGTTGTAGTCACCGACCGGAGTCGGGATGAAGAAGCCCCGCGGAAGTTTCGCGTAGACCGCGACCTCGTTGCTGGTGTCGATCTCGGTGACGAAGTCCTGTTCGATCTGGGAGTCGGTGACGACGTAGTCGTAGACGTGCTTGCGCAACTTGTCGCCAGCCTGCGTGAAGTCCTGCTTGGTCTGATTCTCAGTAAAAATCGCCGAGTCGAACCGGTCTTCCAGCATGTCGTAGCTCAGATGCTCGACGATCACGGTGGCCTTCTGCTCGTTGACCAGTCGGGCCATCTCGGTAATGAACTGTTCCGGGTTGAGCCGGAACTTCGCGAATGTCGCCGGCGTGACTCCGCCCAGGATGGCGGCGACGGTACGTCGGGTGAGTTGCGTCTTCTCGGTGATCTCGCCGAGCAGGTCGTACTTCACTTGTGAGCCGGCGGTGACCGTCTCGGTGTGAGTTCGTGTCCGCGTTTGGTCGAATCCGGCCGTGTTGGTCAGATCCTCGGCGTCGAGGGCGTCCTTCTGCAGTCCTTCGATGAGGACATACTGCATCGCAGCCACGTTGAGATGGCTGTCGAGCGTCTGAATGCACTTGCGGATCAACTCGTTCGAGTCGAACTCGACCTGGTAGACCGCCTTGTGGTTGATTCGACGCCAGAGTGCCTGGAACTCCTTCTTAGCGAAGTTGGCCTCGTTGAGCGGGATCTTCTTCGGCTTGCGGCCGTCCTCACCGATCACCTTCACATCGAGATACAGCGCATCCACGAGCGGCCACACGGAATCGATGACCGACCGCAGCACCTCCGAAGTGGGTTCGGCGAGGGTGCCAGTTTCCTTGGCCTGCTTGTACGTCTCGGAAACCGTGTCGTCGTCGTTGAGGTAGTCGTTCTTGATCAGGTATTTGTACAGCGCCTGCGCAAGCGCCTCCTCCACGACGGATTCGCCACTGGGAGTCTGGATGGTCTTGCCGGTGAAGAACTTGACACTCGCCTTGCGTGGCCGCGACGCCAACGAGTCGGCGATCTCCTTCTGGAGTCCGGTCACGAAGTCGGTGTAGGACTCGTCGGTGACGACGGTCAGTTCGTTGATGTCGTGCACGACGACCGGGTTGTCCATGCGTTCGCCGTGCTGGTCGACCGCCAACCGCAGACCGCGACCGATCTCCTGCCGGCGCGAGACGGTGTTGTCGCTCTTCTTGAGCATCCCCATGACGAACACGTTAGGGTTGTCCCAGCCCTCGCGCAGTGCGGAGTGCGAGAAGATGAACCGCACCGGTTCCTCGAACGACAGCAGTCGTTCCTTGTTCTTGAGGATCAGATCGTAGGCGTCGGTGTCGGTGGACTGGCCCTTGTCATCGCCGCGTCCACTGACCTTGCCGTCGACCTGCCGCTTAGTCTTCTTGTCAATGGAGAAGTAGCCCTCGTGCACGGCACGGACGTCGTCGCGGAGCAGATACTCCTGGTGCGCGGCGGTCGAGTCGTCAAGGGCGAGTTCACCGAGCACGTCGTCGCGGATCGCGACGTACTCTTCCTCGAAGATCCGTGCGTAGTCGCCGAGTGTGTCCTCGCGGTCATAGTCGCGGTACTTGGCGACCTCGTCGATGAAGAACAGCGAGAGTATCTTGATACCCCGACTGAACAGCTCCCGCTCCTTGTCGAGGTGAGCCCGGATCACCTCGCGAATCTGGATGCGCCGCTTGGTTTCCTCGGTCACGTCCCGGTCGGCGAGCTGACCGGCGATGACAACGTCACCGTTGCTCAGTTCGAGCGCGTCACGGTTGGCGTCGATGTTGGTGATGAACAGGCCCTTGTATGCCTCGATGCCGCCGGAGATGTCGTGCAGGTTGTCACCCTTGTCGAGACGCTTGACCTGGCGCTTGATGCCAGTCTTCGTCTGAACTTCAATCTCGACCCGGGCACGAGGATTGGCGCCCTTGCCGATCTCGATGGCATCGACGTACAGGTACGCGGTCGAGCCAGCGAGTCCCTTGACGGTGATGCCGCGGACGGCGATCTTCTTGACCAGCTTCTGGTTGTACGCGTCGAGGGCGTCCAGGCGGTGAACCTTGGTGTGCTCGACCTTGTGGGTGGCCGAGTAGCGCAACACCATCAGCGCGTTGAACTCGGCCAGAGATACGAGTGACTTGTCCGCGCCGATCTTCTGTGGCTCGTCGATGATCACGATCGGCCGGTTGGCCTTGATCACGTCGATCGGCCGTCGAGACTGGAAATCGTCGAGCACGTCGTAGATGCGGCGGTTGTCCTTGCCGGACGAGTTGAACGCCTGGATGTTGATGATCATCACCTGCACACCGGCATCGGAGCTGAACCGCTCCAGCTCGTGCAGTTGCGACGAGTTGTAGATGAACGACCGCGGCTTCGTTCCATAGAGCTGCTGAAAGTGCTCGGCGGTGACATCGAACGATTTCTGCACGCCCTCACGGATCGCCACCGACGGTACGACGATGATGAACTTCGACCAGCCGTACCGCTTGTTCAGTTCCATGATCGTCTTGATGTAGACGTAGGTCTTGCCGGTACCAGTCTCCATCTCGACATCCAGATTGGGTGCCCCCGGTGCCGCCTTGCTGTCCTCCACCTTGGCCGACAGCGGAAGGTTTCGGGAACGCTGCACCTTATGGACGTTCTCCAGCAGCTGGGCACCGGTCAATGCGATCTCTGCGTTCCGCAGGCCCGAATCGGAGTACAACGACTCCTCACCGGTTCGCCGCCGACGTCCGGGGTCGACTCGATACGAGATGCCATCGTGCTTGGGTTGACCGGCGAACACGTCGACAACGGAGTCGACCGCATCGGTCTGGTACTGCTGAAACTTGAACTGAAGCTTCATCTCTGTCAGATCGCCTTCACATCCGTAGCGGGCGACACCTCGCGGAAGACTTGCTCTGCATTGATACGGGCGTCGTCCGAGGCGAAAGCGGAATCTCGGAACACTGCGCGCAGAGGTTCACGCTCGGCGATGAGACGCACGAGCTGAGGGCTGACCTCCAAGTCGAAACACGCGATCAGCGCCCCCTCCTCGACTACGAACACCTCGCGCCCATCGATCTGTTCGACACTGATCGGCATCGTCAGCTCGAGACCCCAATCGAGCAGGACCTGGAACAACAGGTCCTCGCCCGAGCGGTGGGGTTTGATGCTGCTCTCCAGCTCATCGAGAGCCAACTGATCCGTCTCGTCGGGTGACCGCAGCACGTCAGTCATGTTGGTCGTGTCAATGCGCAGAGCTCGGAAGCCCACGTCCAGGTCACCGGACATTACGCCCCCATCCTCAAGTACCTTGTGCCCGGCACGCCGGATGCGCTCGCGAGCGACGGCAGCGATGGTCTGGTAGCCAGCCTTGGCGGCTTCAGACTTGGGGTGTGGAATCTCATCGAGCTGGACCAAAATAAATCGGCGCTCTCCCCCGTCTTCAGCATTCTTAGCAAAAATTGCCTCGGCTGTTGTGCCGGAGCCCCCGAAAAAGTCGAGGATCAGCGAATCTTGCCCTGTCGCGTGCTCAAGAATTCTTATTAACAGCTTGACCGGCTTCGGATTGTCGAACAATTTGGCATTGAATAGGGAAGCAACATTGCGGGTGCCGTCGTCAGTATTTCCCGCATACGTGTGTTCCCAGAAGTTGACTGGCGTCAAGCCGCGTGCTTCCGAGAGGAACATTTTTATGGACGGCACGGCCGAGGTTCCGCCTGCTCCCCAATAGAGCAGCCCTTCTTCGCAAAGTCGATCGAACTCTTCCTTGGATCGACGCCAAGCGTTCGTAGTTGGCGAAGTGACTTTGCCTGTATTGGGGTTTGCAATCGGGTAACACAGGTTTGGCCGCTGTTCAGGCGTTGCGGGATTCAGGAACGAGGCGCCCTTCCACGGGCCGCGGGGATCGTTGTCAGGGTTCGAGTACCGACCATCAGCCTCATCCGTGCGGGGAAGCAGGTTTACCTCGAACTCGCTTGAGCGACTGTAAACGAGGATGTGCTCGACAACGGTTGTGAAGTCTTGGGTGTTGTTACTGCGTGTGTATCGCTTCTGCCACGATATATCTGCTTGGAAGTTCGCCTCTCCAAAAATCTCATCGCAGAGGCGACGTAAATTCGCCAACTCGTGATCGTCGGCAGATACGAAGAGGACGCCGTCGCTTGTTAGCAGATTGCGCGCGAGCTTAAGTCGCGGGTACATCATGCTCAACCAGTCCGAGTGGAACCGTCCGTTGGATTCGGGGTTCGCCACAAGTTTCGCGCCCGAGTCATCCACCTGCCCGGAACGGGCGAGGTATTCCGGCGTGCTCTCAGCAAAATCGTCCGCATAGACGAAGTCGTTCCCCGTGTTGTACGGCGGATCGATGTAGATCAGCTTGACCTTGCCCAGGTAGGACTCCTGAAGCAGCTTCAGTGCGTCGAGGTTGTCGCCTTCGATAAAGAGGTTCTTGGTGGTGTCGAAGTCGACGGATTCCTCGCGCACGGGCCGGAGCGTCTTGGCGATGGGCGCGTTAGCGGCGAACGCGGCGGCGCGTTTGCCTGGCCAGTCGAGCTGGTAACGCTCCTGCGGCCCCTCGACCACATGGTCGGACAGCTCCTGACGTAGCAGGTCGAAGTCGATGGCCCGCTTCGGATTACCGTCGGCGTCAACGGTCTCGGTGACGACGCTGGGGAACAGTGCGGCGAGCTGTCCGACGTTCGCGTCGGTCAAGTCTGGGGACGTCATGCGCAGCTTCTCCACGGGCCAGTTCTGCCTCTTCATCTCAATGAGTCCAACTCTGCTTGCTTCGTTTTCAGGATCCGGCGCAGCTCCACCTTGCGGTTGAACTGCGGCTCGGTGCGGAGCTTGCGCTCCAGTGCGGCGATTTCGCGTTCGAGCTTTCCTGCCGCGTGCAGTCTGCCTGCGACCTCCGACATGTCCTCGCCGGGCCGCACCGTCACTGGCGTCAACGGTTCCAGGAGCGCGGTGTAGAGGACGGGCAGGGTGATCGCGGTCGGCAGCGGTTGGCGTCCGGTGTCGGCGGGCTGCCAGCCGGTCGAGTAGTAGGCGCTGAGTTTCGGTGTGCCGGAGACGAGTTGTTTGTGCGCGGCCACCATCCGGGTGTGCTCGGCCCCGCCCTGAACGCGGTTGATCTCGAAGACGATCGGGAACGGGATCGCCTTGTCGATCGCGGTCAGCACCGACTCGGTGACGTCGGCGCCCTTCGCGTCGATCCGGAACACCTGGATCTCGGGGACCGTGTCGCTGCCGGGCAGGTTGACGGTGGCCTCGGCGAGTTTGTAGGCCCAGGTGATGCGGCGCACCTCGGCGACGAACTTCTCCCGCACCGCGGCGGGGACGGTGCCGTGCTCGTAGAACTTCTCTTTCGGGATGCGGCGGCCGAACTGTGCGGCCTCGGGCCAGCGGTAGAGCAGGTTCACGCCGGGGTCACCCATCCGTCGGCGCCTCACCATCGGGGTCGACTACGGCGATGAATGCGATGAGTTCGAAGTCGTCGAGGCCGGCGATGGTCTGGGTGAGGGCGGTGGTGTGGCCGCTGGTGAACAGGCTGTCGATGTCGCGTTCCTCGGTGACGTCGATCATCGAGTAGATCGCGTCGGTGAGCAGCTGTGAGTACCGCTCCATATTCGCGCCCTCACCGGTAGCGGTGTTGAAGGTGCGGACAACGTCGGCGACGGGCTGATCGTGGGGGCGGCATCCGGTCCGGATGAGATCCAGCAGACGCTTGGCCTCGGTGTGGTCGGCGATGACGGTGCCGTTGTTGTCGAGGTAGACGAGGTAGTGCGGGTGAAGCCGGTTTCCGCGGTTGATGTTCTCGTCGGCGTCGACGTTCCGCAGCACAAAGATCACTCCAGGCGTGAGCCCCTTGATCCGGTCGGCGGGCACCACGGCATGCAGGCCCTTCGGTGCGGACGCGAGGTCGCCGTACTCCTTGAGGTAACCGAGTAGATCCATGCGGAAGTCGTTGAGCCCCAGGTCAGTGATGGAGACTCCGGTGCGGACGTCTTCGAGTTCGATGACCTCGTCCTGGAGCTTGCGGAGCTGCTGTTTACGGAACGTGGCGTCGGAGTCTTCGAGGGTGAGGACGTTGTCGTCGGCGGTGCCGGCGAGGTCGGCGATGACCATCCGGTTCTCGACCCGCTCCTTGAGGTTGATGTACTCGTCAAGCGAGATATCAGGCCAGAAGTTCACCAGCTGGATATGGGTGTTCGTCGAGCCGATGCGGTCGACCCGGCCGAAACGCTGGATGATCCGCACCGGATTCCAATGAATGTCGTAGTTGACCAGGTAGTCGCAGTCCTGCAGGTTCTGGCCCTCGCTGATCACATCGGTACCGATCAGGATGTCGATCTCGATCGTTGCCTTCGGCATGGTCAGGTGCCGCTGCTTCGACCGCGGCGAGAACAGGGTGAGGACTGACTGGAAGTCGTATCCGGTGCCGATCGTCGTCTTCGCCCCGTTCCCGCCGCCGGTGACGAGCCCGAGTTCCATACCGGCGGGGCTCAGTGCGGGGCCGAGCTCGCGGTAGAGGTAGTTGGCGGTGTCGGCGAACGCGGAGAAGATCAGCACCTTGCGGTTTCCGGCGTTGATCGGGTTCGCCGCCTTGTCGGTGATCAAATCTTTCAGGGCACGCAGTTTCAGATCGTGTGCGGGCGTGATCCTGTGCATCTCGGTGACCAGGCGGTGCAGCGTCTCGCGGTCGTTCCACAGGTCCCGCTGCCAGGAGTCGACGTCGATGTCCTCGAGGTCGATCTTGATTTTGTTGCCGAACACGAGTGCCTCGGCGTCTGCCGCGTCCTCGTCGTCGACCTCGAGATCGTCCAGATCGATGTCCATGTCGGTGAGCGTGCCGTGGCGTGCGTCGAGTCGGCCAAGTGTCCGATCGACGGTTCCCTCGATCTTCGTCAGGGTCAGCCGGAACGCGTCGACGGAGCTCTCGAGACGCTTGAGGAGGTTGACCGTCATGAGCTTCTTCAGGCCCTGCTCACGCCCTCGCTGCCCGAGATTCGCCTTGCCGCCGGCCGTGCCGACGTTGTAGAGGTCCTCGTACTTCTGGAGGCGGCTGGGGAACACGTACGCCAATGGCGTGTACACGGCGAGCGTGAGCTGTTGCAGCTGCTCGAAGATCTCGTTGAACGTCGGGATGCCGTCGACGTCCGTGAGTGGCCGGCGGATCGAGGCGGGCGGCAGCCGTTTCGGGAACACACCGATCTCGGTGGTGTCGTAGAACGCCTGAATGTGTTTGCGGGATCGGGCGATAGTGACGGCGTCGAGCAACTCAAAGAAGTCGAAGTCGAGATCCTTCAGGATGCGGTCCGTCGTGCGATCCTCGGCATCGAGCTTCGACCAGGCGTTGAACACCATCTGCGCGTCCTTGAACACCTTCTCGACGGTCGTCGAAATGTTGAGGTGCTTGGCAAGGTTGTCCGACTCGCCCTCGTACGCGAGCTGGAGTTGGTTCTTCAGGTCGCTGAACTTGTTGTTCACCGGGGTCGCCGAGAGCATGAGGACCTTCGTCTTCACACCCTCGCGGATCACCTGCCGCATCAGCCGCTGGTAGCGGGACTCCTTCTCCTCGGAGAAGTCTGCGTTGCGGAAGTTGTGCGACTCGTCGATCACGACCAGGTCGTAGTTGCCCCAGTTCACGCGATCGAGCCGTAGCCCCATCGACTCGCCCCGGGTGCGGGACAAGTCGGTGTGGGCGAGCACGTCGTAGTTGAACCGGTCGCCGGCGAAGATGTTCGTGGTCAGGTTCGCGTTGTAGTTCGTCCAGTTCTCGGCGAGCTTCTTCGGGCACAGCACGAGTACCGACTTGTTGCGCAGCTCGTAGTACTTGATGACTGCGAGCGCAGTGAACGTCTTACCGAGACCGACGCTGTCGGCGAGAATGCAGCCGTTGTAGGTCTCGAGCTTGTTGATGATCCCGGTCGCCGCATCCTTCTGGAAGTTGTAGAGCGCATTCCAGACTTGTGTGTCCTGGTAGCCGGTGCGGTCGTTGGGCAGCACGTCCTCGTTGATGTCGTCGAGGAACTCGGCGAACAGGTTGTAGAGGATCAGGAAGTAGATGCGGGCCGGGGAGTTCTCGGCGTACACGCTGGCGATGTGGTCGTGGACTGCCTGGGTGACGTCGTCGAGCTGGTCCGGGTTGTTCCAGATCTGGTCGAAGATGTCGAGGAGATGCCGTGTCTCGGGTGCGCCCTCGAACTTGGTGCTCATGTTCGATACCGCTGGCCCACGCTCGTAGCCGAGGTCGGTGGTCGTGAATCCCTGGATCGGGAAGTAGGCGGCGGCATCGTCGACCACTGCCAACTGCTGCATCGGGTTCCCGGTCGAGTTGGACCGGAACGTCACCTTGCGGCGTACCCAGTCGGCGCATTCCTTCGCGATCGCACGCTGGGTCAGCTGGTTGCGCAGTCTGATCTCGAACTCGGAGCCGTACAGGCTCGACTCCGCGTGACCGGCCGGGATGAAGAACTCGCGGCGCTCCTTGCGTAGCCGGTCGGTCACCTTCTCCGTCACGAAGGAGGGCGAGGTGAAGATGAACTCCAGCTCGGAGACCTGCTCGAGTTCCTTGCGTAGCGCCTCGAACGCGAAGATCGAAAAGGTCGACGCCGCGATGCGCACCTTCGAACCCGGCGTGATCACCGTTTTGAGGTCGTCCCCGAGTAGATCGTTGACGTTGTCGATGCTCCGCACGTCAGCCCTCCGCCGTATCAGGGATCGCGGCGGCCCCGCCGCCCCGCACCCAAGAATCGACCTCGCTGACCTGGAACTTCCACAGGCGGCCGATCTTGTGGGCAGGCATGGCCTTCTCGGCGATCCAGCTGTACACGGTGTCCTTGGTGACGCCGAGATGGGCAGCGATGTCATCAGCGGACAGCCACGGCTCCGTCACTGCTACCCCTCCGAATCATCGACCGATCGTGTATCGGTCTCTCGGAACTCTACCCGGTTTAACCCTGTTAGGAAGGATCTATCCGAATATAGTCGGCTTCAGGCGGGGCTGCTGCACGATCAAGTGGCAGCATCGACCTGCTCTACCCCGTTGGGTTCGGTCACGCCCCCCCCGAGTGGCTTGACGTGGTCACGATGGTGCGGTTTGTGCTCACTGTTGGTTTCCCTGACGCGGCCCGATCGGCACGACTCGTCCGGAGCGCTGACCTTCGCGCAGCTGATCGTTCTCCAGCGCTAACACCTGGATGATCCGTTCGAGTTGATGGACGGTTTCCTGAAGGGCAGTGACGTCTGCGGTCAGTTCGTCGATGCGTCGCTGGGCGCCGTCCCGCTCATCGCGCAGTGCCACCAGAGCGGGTGGCGCGTCCGTGTTCGCAATCCGTGCTCGGAACTCTGATTGCAGGTCGGTGTGGCGGTGAGTTAGCAACCAGCGTTTGATCCGCGCTTCCTCGGCGAGCGATTTGATGGTGAGCTTGCCATCGGAGTACAGGGGTTCGCCTGCGATGAGGCGGTCCATCGCGTCTCGGATCGCCCGCCGCGCGTCGTCGTCCGTTGTTGCCGCCATCATCGGCATCCTTCAGGGTTGCGGTGATGGTCGATGATCTGCTGAAGGCTGCTGATTCGCTGTTCCAGGCGCACTTTCAGCGGTAGCGGGATAGTGGGGCTCGCGATCTCGTCGCGGGTCTGCTCGATTGCAGCCTCGACGTCTGTGATGTTGCGGTCGGTCCGGGCGATGTTGCCGCAGTTCGGTTGGCAGTTGGTGACATCTGGTGATGCCTCGACCCTCGCTGTTCTGTCCCGATCGGGGTGACACAGGGCCTTGGACTGGTCGTAGCAGCAGGTCACGAACTGCTCGCTGTTGTCGTAAATCCGCAGCCGCGGGTTCGCGTTCAGGGCTGCGGCCTGACGGTTGGTCAGATACCTGCCACCGAACTGCCGGTGGTAGAGGCGGACACCGTCCTGATATCGCTGAGCGGCCGGCCCGGTGACGGATTCGCCGTCGTCGAGGCGGGTAGCGGCGGCCTCGAGGTACTCGGCAGTGGCCAGGGCCTCTTCCATGGGGAACACGTCCCGTAGGCCGCTAGCGACTCGGGAGCCGTAGCCGTCGGTACTGTGCCCCCGAAGGTGCCCGTACTGGATCCCCAGGGCGATCCGTCCCCCCGGTTGGCGGTAGATGAACCAGGCAAGGGTGCGGCGGAATCGTTTGACGACAACCGGGCCCTCAGGGTCGGCGGGAATCGATTCGTTTGTGCGCCCGAACTCCTCAGCCTTGGCGTTGCACCAGGCAATCAGGTCCGCTGTGCGGTCACGAATCATCCGTGGATGCACAGCCTTGTCGGCGTCGGCGTTCTGGAATGGCGTGAACGCCCGGAGCGGGAACAGCAGGTCACTGTCGGGATACAGCGCTTCCATCACCTCGACTGCCTTGGCGACCGGCACGATTGCCTGCCACGGCTGGTCGCGCTCGCTGCCGGCCGGAGGGGCGTTGCCGGACTCGTCGAGTGCGCCCTTGAATACTTGACCGTAGACCAGGTGCCGGGTTTGCCCAGTCTTCTCGTCGATGGCCGTGCGGCAGCAGCCACGTCGCAACGCTCGGCATTCCTCGCCGCGCATACCGGTCAGGTACGCGACCACGATGAATGCCGCGGTAGCCAACAATCGGCACAGATTGTCGACGTCGTAGAAGTTGATGCCGCCGGTCCAGGGCCGGGTATCAATGGTGCCGGTGATCGGTACCGGCAGCACTGCCTCGTCAATCGGATCGAGGTCGCCGAAGATCCGATCCATCGAACCGAGGTGAACGACGTCGTCCGTGCCCAGGCCCAGCTGCCAGCCGATGAACTGCTTTGCGACGCAGCGTTGGCCTGGGCGATTGGCCGGGTAGAACCCCGGGATTCTCTTGGATGACGTCCTCTGGTGCTGTGCGTAGTTGCCGAAACGCTCGCTGGGGGTCAGGCCGTCGAGGCGCGGACGACGTGGTGGGTTCGATTTCGTGCGTGCCGCTGCGATGATGTCCGCGCTGAAGTCGGTGCAGAACCGGATCGCCCAGACGAGCAGCGCCGACATGGTCTGCGGATGGATCGGAGGGGTGCGGTTCTCCGCGGACCACTTGGCGTCACCGAGGACATCGGCTCTGGCGAGGGTGTCTTCCCAGTAGGGGCGGGTCAAGGTGTCGGAGTCAGGCAGGTACGGCCCGTACAGCCAGCACCGAGTGATAGCAAAGAGTCGGTTGGCCTGGCTCTCACGCCCGAGCCCGCTGACGGCGACCTCGGAACAGTAGCGTCGATACACGTCGTCGGTCACACCGTCGAACCGGTGGATGCCTTGTCCATCAAGCCATGTCATCCACAGTCGTAGGAAACCGGCGTAGACGATGATGGAGCCGACCGACAGCTGGGAACGCGTCGCAGTCGGTCGCTCCAGGTCCTCCATGGGAGTGGGCACGTTCACGCAGAGCCAGATGAGCTCTTCGCTGCCGCACGGAAACACGGCGGGAAGGTGTCGAAGTTGATGGACCGGGAGCCCACGATGGTGGGTTTGTGCAGCAGCGGGGCCAGATCCCAGCGGGTGTCTCCGACCCGCGAGATCGGCTCGGTGTGGGCGGGTGCGATGCGGGTCTTGTCGAGGATGATCGGATCGGAGTCCGACATGGCCACCGCGGTGGGGACCGCTGCGGCGGCGGAGACACGTGCCGTCATCCGTCGAGCCTCCGATTCAGCAGTCGACGGACCATCTCTCGATCCTCGTCGTGGGCAGCACTGCGTGCTTGGACGATCTCGGCGGTCGTGGCGTTGGTCGTGAGGATTGTGCGCAGCCGTGCGTAGTGTTCGGCGAAGTCCCGATCCCACCGGGAAGTGGCCACCACGGTCGCGATGTCGTCGAGTGCGTCGAGGAGGACGACCAGACGTGGCAGATGCCGCGGGGTGATTATTGCGTTGTCGCATGCGAAGCATGCGAAGAACGAGGCCGGGCACGGTTGGCCGGCCTCGTCGGCGAACGGGCTGCCGAAGAAGTCCGTGCAGGCCGCCGTCGGTGTGTCCAGACGTCCGGCCAGGAGCAGTTTGAGTGTGTGGACCGGGACATCGAGGGTCGCGGCCGCAGCTTCCGGGTTCTGCCGCGCCTGCTCGACCTCACGAGTGTTCATCGCGCGGACGTGGATTGAGGCGTGTGCGTGTGCTACGGCATCGTTCAACCCGGCGGTGATCGTCTCGGAGGCTGCCTCTGCGGTGAGCGGGTCCGGCCGTCGGTAGATGTCCTCACTCTCGGTTTCGGAGTTCTGTCGTGCCGTCTGGTTCAAGACCTGCTCGGTCAACCGGAGACGCCGAAACGTCCACGTCGGACCGTCAGCGGTCTGGCTTTCACTGGAGGTGCCGAGGCATGCGGTCGTCCACTCTGTGCGGAATGGGCCGTCTGATGTGAGGTTCTTGTTCCGGTGGGCGACCAGCAGTCTGTCGGTCGGACAGCCCATCCCGTGCAGTGCGTCGCGGCACGGCTGCGTCAGGGTGACCGCGCGTTCCCAGAGTTTCCCGGCCTCGCCGGCGAGGATTTCGTTGGAGTATCGCCGGGTTCCTCGTCGCGGTTTGTCCACCCCTACGGTATGGACGGGGCCCTCGATGTCCGGGTCCGATGCCGGGAACGAGTCGACAGTCAGTGCGTTCATCACCGACAGGTTGAATCCTCGCTCACAGACGAGGAGGACCATCAGGTTGAGCACCTCGTCGATGCTCGGGAACAGTGCTTGCGCAGGGTTGGTGACACCGCGAAGGTCGAAGCAGTCTTTTCGGCTCACCGCCCAGGACAGGTACTGCGACGGCATCGTCCCTGTGCGGGATAGGTGGGCCAGCAGGGAACCGACCGTCCAGCGTGTGCCCTGCACCTGGAACGACGGGGCATCGGCGGGTTCGTCTCCGTCGAGGTAACACTGCAGCACCGCAGTGTTCGCCTCGAGTCGCCGAAGGGCTTGGTTCACGCGGTGATTCGCCGCATTGCGGATGGCGGTGAACTCGTCCCGGGTGTAGGCGTCATTCGCGGGGAGGCGCTTGCGTGGTTTCACGGCCTTTGCGCGCATCGCTCGACGGGTCGACTGCGGCAGCGTTGTCGCCTCCGCCAGCAGTGCCCGCATCATCGTTACCTGCCCGGGCCAGCGAGTGTTCTTGTCCTTCTCCGACCGCCACGCCCACCACACTTCGGCATCGAGATCGGCCAGGGAGACGACGTGCGGATGGAACTCGGTCAGGTAGCGCGCCAGGTGTCTGACCGTGCCGGCCGCCGCCTCTGCCGTCGTAACCGTCTGCCAGCGTCCTCCCGGTGCGACACCGCTGGCGAATGCGCGGACGAGGTCGTCGAGAAGTGTCGGTGTTGCAGGGGCATCGGTGAAGTCGAAGGCCTTGCTACGGCCGTCGGGATCGACGAAGTTCACACGTCGCAGGGAGCCGTCGACCAGCGACGGCCGGGCGTACCTTGCGGGCGGCAACGCGGCCGACGTCGACGGGCTCATCGCTGCCCCTCGCCGTCCTGGATTCGGGGCGAGAGTTGGGCGACCCGGGAGACGAGGTCGTCGATCAGCGACCCGTCGGCCGGATCGGAGTTGAGGAACAACTCGACCTGCAGCCCGGATACCGGCTCGAGATAACAGTTCCGGGTCGTCGCCAGATTCGCGTGTCCGAGCATCGTTTGGACGAGCACCCACGGATCACCGAACAGATGCCGGAACTCGCGGCGTTCCTCCGCGGTGATCCCCATCCGCCTGTCGTGGGCGTAGATCAACGACACCAGCATTCGCAGCGCAAACGAGTGCCGCAGCATGTGCGGGTGGCACCGGATGTCGACTCCGAGTCCGTGGCAGCGTGCGTTGGCCGTGGAGAACACGGCCTCCCAGGTGCGGTACGGCAGAGGCAGCCCGGCTTCCGACAGCCACAGCATCCACGGCTCGAGGCCGCTCTCACCCCCGACGAAGAAGTCGAGCCGGTCCTTCCAGTCGAGGTTGTCCAGCGGCACGGTGCCCGGCCGGCCGTCACCATCTCGGTAGTGGACGATCCGGCGGTTGTCGACCCGGTCCACCACCTTTTTCGTGGTGATCGCCGTGTAGCGGCCTTCGCGCTGGGCACGGTGGACGGCCTCGCGTCGGGTCGACTCGCGGTAGTTGTCGATCAGTTTCAGGGTGCGGCCCGAGATCCAGAAGTCCCGTCCTCGGCCGCCCTTGGCCACCGATTCGCCGACACGGCCTCTGACGTACTGCAGTTCCGAGGTGAATGATGGGAGTTCGTCGAGGACCAGGGATCCGCCTTCGCGGAGTCGTAATCCACTGGACCACAGGGCTTCTGCGAGGGCGAGGTTTCGGCCGTCGTTGCGGCCGCGCCATCTCTCGTCTCGCGTGCCGTCCGGGAGGTACCCGCCGAGTCCGATGTCGCGCCACCGAATGTATGCGCGTGGGGTCAACCATTTCACCCGGGTCGAACGCACGCTTTTCGGCAGCAGCTCTGGACGCAGGCTCGGCGGCCCCGAATGCTTTCGCTGGTCGACCATCACCACAGGCGATCGACTCACTGTGCCCCGGTACTGCTGCCAGCTGTAGAACTTGGAGATTGCAGCGAGCTCCCGCGAGAACTTGGCCGCGCTCACCCGCCGGGGGTTGCGGTCGTCGCGCCGGCGCCAGAACTCGAAGTCGACGAGGTCATCGCGGGTGGCATCCCGCCAATCCACTTCTTGGACGGCGAGGAACGACAGGAACACCTTGAGGTCCATCGCATACGAGACCTGGGAGTCGGCGGCCAGGCGCTTGAACGTGTCGGAAGCGAAGAACAGCGAGACGTCGATGTCCGGTCGGCCGATAGGCGGCAGCAGGAACGGTTGCCCCGGCCGGATACCGACAGCAGCTTCTCGCGCATCGATCGTTGGCGCGTACTCGAGCGCCACCGTGGAGGTCAGTTGCCGGCGGCTAGGCCGCGCATAGGACATCCGCCATCCGCGTGTCCCTGCGCGTTGCTCCACAGCAACACACACTGCCACAACACGCCGACATTTTACGGAACGGCGGGTTGGACAGCAGGTAGTCGAAGTGGCGGCCGCGGAAGTTGTCGTCGGTGAGGGTGTCGCCGAGATAGATGTTGTCGACGTCCTGACCTTTGATGATCATGTCGGACTTGCACATGGCGTACGAGCGGGAGTTGATCTCCTGCCCATACAGCACCGGTCGGGCCTTGTGGTTCATCTGCAGCAGATGGTCATAGGCGGTGGAAAGCATGCCGCCGGTACCTGCTGCGGGATCGTAGATCGTCCGGACGGTCCCCGGCTTTGTGAGCGCGTCGTCGGCGGTCGCGAACAGGACGTCGACCATCAGGGCAATGACCTCACGCGGCGTGAAGTGGTCACCGGCGGCGGCATTGTTGGACTCGGCGAACTTGCGGATGAGCTCTTCGAAGATCAGACCCATCTCGTACCCACTGACTGCCTTGGGGTGCAGGTCGACGGCTGCGAACTCCTTGACGATCAGGTATAGCCGATCGGACTTGCTGAGTCGCTCGATGAGGTCTTCCATGCCGAACCCGTCGAACACGTCACGGATGTTCGGAGAGAAACGTGCGATGTAATTGAGCAGGTTGTCGGCGACGTCCTCAGCGTCCGAGGTCAGAGCGCGGAAGTCCCATCGCGACGTGTTGTAGAACGGCAGCTTGAACTTGGTCTTCAGAACGATGTCGGGATCAACCTTGGTCTTCGCAAGTTTCTTGTACTCGGCGAGAACCTCGTCCTTGGTCGGCTTCAAGATGCAGTCCAGACGTCGCAGGATGGCGAACGGGAGGATGACATCGCCGTACTGGTTCGGCTGAAACGGTCCACGCAGCTTCTCGGCGATGCTCCAGATGAGGTTGGCGTTGGTCGTGCTCATACGTCAGGTGACTCTTTCACTCGGTTGAGTGTGAATGTATCGGGTAAGTAGAGGTGGCGTCGTCAAGCGGCGGGATGGAATGAACCGTCGGGGCGGCCGTCGCCTTCGAGGAGGTATACGACCTGCCGGAGCGGCCACCCTGCCAGATTCTCGATCCGGCCAGCACGAGCGCTCGTAGCGGCACGTCTTGCCAACCGACGTTCACAGGATCGGGCGCCGTTGATAGATCATCGCCTCGCCCAGCAGAGGATCGTTCAAAGATCACTTGGTGGGGCGAAGTCGCGAACGCAGTGGAGGAGGTATCGGCCGCGGCGGGTTTGCTGATGAGGATTCCTGCACTCGGCAGCGTGCGATCTCGTTCAACCTCCGACCAGTCCTTGGGTTGTCGGGAGCGTCTGTAAGACTACGGTGATCCGAGACATCGAGTAGTCACGACGCATCCTGGAGGAATCTGAATTGCCGTTACCGAGCACCGCTTTGCACTATTTGGGCGCCGTCCACTCACCGTTCAGCGGTCTTCCGGCGGAGAATGAGGACGGCCCGAACAACGCGGATCCGACCCTCCTCTTCATCTTCTACGGCGATGCCACCCATTGGGGATACATCAGCCCGAAGCTGGCAGAAACTCTGGGAGCCGACGAGGACGAGTTGGAGCTCGAACCGGAGGACCTCGAGGAATGCCTCACCATCGACGGCGGCATCGTCTTACGCGTGGACACCGACTGGTCCGGTGTCAACGTTTACGGATTCGCTCCCAACGAGAGCACGATCGAGTTCACACCGAGGCCGTGAGATTACGCCATCAGCCCGATGGTTCACCGACATCCTGGTGAAGTACGTCGATAGAGGAGACGCCGCGTGAGTCGCGACCACGCTCTTGCCCGCTTCGAGCAGCTCAGCCAACTGCTTCTCGCGACGCGTCGAGAAGGCCTGACACGCACCCTGACTCCTTCAGAAGTGTCACAGGTCGACCGGTGGGAGAAGGAGCGCGTCCAGTTGCGCGTGCAGTTCCCCGACGTCGCGTTCGGTCGCGAGCAGCCGAAGCGCACCATCCGGATTCGCGACGCGAACGCAGAGACGCCCCGGCCGAAACCGGCGGATAAGGCGCGCCCCGCCAAACCGAAAGCCCAGGCGAGCAAGAGATCAGTTGCCTCAACGAAGAGATCCGAAGCCGACTCCGCTGCATCCACGAAAGCAACCAAGGAACACAGAGCCCGCCTGCGTGAGGAAGTGCATCGCGAAATCAAGCTTCTGCAGGCAGCTAAGATTCGGGTCGGCCTGACCGCGGGCCAACAAGGCCGATTGCGCAACCTGGAATCGTTGATGCACCAGCTAGAGTCACCGCCGGCAAAGAAGGCGAAACCGAAGAAGTTCATCGTCGACAACAGTCCTTCTCGGAAAGCATCCGCATCGTCCAGCGGAGGCGGACGCGTCGGGCTCATCAAGGTGGCACGCGGCGGCCTTCGCCAAACGCGCGGACGCTGACCCGTCCCAGGCCCGACACCCGCATGAGGCCGAGAGGCACCGCAGCCTCACCGCTCCCGCGGTGTCCGTTTCCTTCCCGCTCGCCGGTTTGCACCCGCGCGAGGGAAACGGTCCCGCGGGAATGAAAACGCCCCGGCGGCCGAAGCCGACGGGGCGATTCCTGTGAGAGGTGAGGCGATCAGCGCAGGAGCGCGCGGCTCATGACGACGCGCTGGATCTGGTTGGTGCCCTCGTAGATCTGGGTGATCTTGGCGTCGCGCATCATGCGCTCGACCGGGAAGTCGCGGGTGTAACCGGCACCGCCGAAGAGCTGGACGGCGTCGGTGGTGACCTCCATGGCGACGTCGGAGGCGAAGCACTTCGACGCCGAGGAGATGAAGCCCAGATTCTTCTCGCCGCGCTCGGCGCGAGCGGCCGAGGTGTAGACCATGAGGCGAGCGGCCTCGACCTTCATCGCCATGTCGGCGATCATGAACTCGACACCCTGGAACGAGCTGATCGGCTTGCCGAACTGCTTGCGGTCCTTGACATATGCGATGGCCTGGTCGAGCGCGCCCTGCGCGATGCCGACGGCCTGCGCGCCGATGGTCGGGCGGGTGTGGTCGAGGGTCTGCAGGGCGGTCTTGAAGCCCGTGCCCTCGTCGCCGATGATGCGGTCGAGCGGGATGGTGCAGTCCTCGAAGTACAGCTCCGCGGTCGGCGAACCCTTGATGCCGAGCTTCTTCTCCAGCGGTCCGACGGTGAAGCCGGGGTCGTCCTTGTGGACCATGAACGCGGAGATGCCGTTGGCCTTCTTCTCCGGGTCCGTCACGGCCATCACGGTGTACCAGCTCGACTTGCCGCCGTTGGTGATCCAGCACTTGGAGCCGTTGAGGACCCAGTTGTTGCCGTCCTTACGGGCGCGGGTCTTCATGCCCGCGGCATCCGAACCGGCCTCGCGCTCGCTCAGGGCGTACGACGCCATGTCCTCACCGGCGGCGATGCCGGGTAGCACCTGCTGCTTGAGCTCGTCGGAGCCGTTGAGGATCAGGCCCATGGTGCCGAGCTTGTTGACCGCGGGAATGAGCGACGACGATGCGTCGACGCGGGCGACCTCTTCGATGACGATGCAGGCGGCGATGGAGTCGCCACCCTGGCCGCCGTATTCCTCGGGCACGTGGATGGCGTTGAAACCCGATGCGACGAGGGCGTCGAGCGCCTCTTGCGGGAACCGCGAGTTCTCGTCGACGTCGGCGGCGTGCGGCTCGATCTCCTTCTCCGAGAGCGCACGGATCGCCTCGCGCAGCGCGATGTGCTCTTCCGGGAGCTCGAAGACGTTGAAGTCGGGATTTCCGTAGCCCATGACAACTCCTCACGGCACAGCGAGTGCCTGTTCGTTCCCGGCACACGGGGTGCCGGCAGATGTTGACAACCAGTTCAGCACGGCACTGAGTGCCATGTCAATCGATGCAGTCCCCGTCCCCGCCGATTGTCCCCGAAACCGGCGCCGATGTCCCGCAGCCCTCCGCCGGGTCAGTCCTCCCCCAGCTCTTCGGCCACCCGACGTGCGACTTCCGAGCGAGACATCCCGGCCGGATAGGCAACCACGGTGACCTGTCCGCGCGACCCGCCGCCCGGGACCGATGCGCCGCCGGCGCCGCCGGCACCGAGTGCCATCGCCACTCGGTGCAGCTCGTCCCGCAGTCGTTCGGGGGTGGCTTCGGCGTCGCCGCGGATCATCTGCCGCAGCAGGAAGTTGTGGGTGCCCGTGACCGCCGCGACGTAGGCAACCACCCGCACCGGCGACTCGCCGGGCAACCGTGCGCGCAGGAACTCCTCGAACGCACCCTGGTAGCGGTACGTCGTCACCAGCTCCCGATCCCGCAGCGCGGGCACCTCCTGCACCACCTGTGCGCGCCGCACCGCGAGTTCGCGATCCCGGACGAAGTGGGCGAAGACCAGCTCGGCCGCCGCACATACCGCCAGCCACGGATCCTCGTCGGAGGCCGCGAGCCGGTCGCCGACCTGCGCGAGCAGCGACTCGTGATCGGCGAAGATCACGTCTTCCTTCGACCCGAACTGCCGGAAGAACGTACGGCGGGACATCCCGGCGGCGGCCGCGAGCTGGTCGACGGTCGTCGACTCGTACCCGTGTTCGCTGAACAACCGGATGGACTCGGCGACGACGCGCGTCCGGAAGGCGGCCGGATCGGTGTCCGCGACTGACATGGGTCAAGTATCACCACATCGAGGCGACGAGGCCCCCGGGCCGTTCCCGAAGGAGGAGTTCGGCGCCGACCGGTGTAGCGGATCGGCACGCATTACTCGTCAGTAGCGGCCGCCACAAAAGCTGGGTCCGACGCGTGGTCACTACGTACGGTGGAGCCATGGCAACCCCCACCGCTCCCACCGAGAAGACCCCGGCTGAGAAGAGCTCGACGGAGAAGACCCCGTCGACGACGAGTCCGACACCCATCGCGACCGAACCGACCGTCGACGACCCGGTCGCCCCGACCGACGTCTCCGCCGACGACGAACTGTCCGCGGACGAGCGTGCCCTGCTCGTCGACAATCTGCGGTTCGTCCTCGACGGTCGCTGGCGCGCGACGAGGGAGACGGTGCGGGAGAACTCGAACCGCGCCGACCTCCTGCCCGACCCGTCCCGGACGCTCGACGAGGCGCGCGCCCACACCCTCGAGGTGATGCGCGAGCTCGCCTCGCAGGGTTTCGCGGCCGCCGGTTTCGCCGAGGACCACGGCGGCAGCGGCGACATCGGCGCGTCGATCACCGCCATCGAGATGCTCGGCTACGCGGACCTGTCCCTCATGGTCAAGGCGGGCGTGCAATGGGGTCTCTTCGGCGGCGCCGTCGAAAACCTCGGTACCGCACGGCATCACGAGAAGTACGTGCCCGGCATCATCGACCTGAGCGTCCTCGGGTGCTTCGCGATGACCGAGACCGGGCACGGTTCGAACGTGCAGGCCATCGAGACCACGGCGACCTACGACCGCGAGGCCCGCGAGTTCGTCATCAACTCCCCGACCCCGTCGTCCCGCAAGGACTACATCGGCGGCGCCGCCGCGCACGCCCGCTACGCCGCGGTGTTCGCTCAGCTCGTCACCGGCGGACCCGACGAGGAGCCCGAAGGCCGTGGCGTGCACTGTTTCGTGGTGCCGATCCGCGGCGAGGACGGCGCCGACCTGCCCGGCGTCACCACCAGCGACTGCGGGTACAAGGGCGGACTCGCCGGCGTCGACAACGGCCGGATCATGTTCGACAACGTGCGCATTCCCGCGGAGAACCTCCTCAACCGCTACGCCGACGTCGCCGAGGACGGCAGTTACAGCTCGCCGATCGAGAACACCAACCGCCGCTTCTTCACCATGCTCGGCACCCTCATCCGCGGCCGCGTCAGCGTGGCGGCGACCGCGGGTGCCGCCGGCCGCAAGGCGCTGGCACTGTCGACCCGCTACGGCCTGATCCGCAAGCAGTTCGAGGCGCCCGAGGGCACCGACGAGATCACCGTGATGGACTACCTCGGCCATCAGCGAAAGCTGTTGCCGCTCATCGCCAAGTCGTACGCGATCGGTTTCGCGCAGAACGAGATCGTCGACGAACTGCACGAGGTCCAGTCGGTCGCACCGGACGACTCCGATGCCGGACGCCAGCGCCAGCTCGAGGGGCAGGCCGCCGGCCTCAAGGCCTACGCGACCTGGCACGCCTCTCACGCCATCAACGTCAGCCGCGAAGCGTGCGGCGGCGCAGGCTATCTGGACGAGAACCAGCTGTCGATCATGCGCGGCGACATCGACGTGTTCACCACCTTCGAGGGCGACAACACGATCATGACGCAGCTGATCGCGAAGGAACTGCTGTCGGCGTACTCCGAAGACGTCCAGGGTCTGTCGGCGGGTGGCTGGGTGCGCTTCATCGCGGGCATGGCCCGCGACGTGGTGGCCGAGAAGACCGCGGTCCGCCAGGTCGTGCAGACCCTGCTGGATGGTTCCGACGAGGACACCGAGAAGTCGGCGCTCACCGATCGCAGCACCCAGATCCGGCTGTTCCGCAACCGGGAGGACCACCTCGTCCGCACGTGCGCGCAACGTCTGCGTCGGGCACTCGACGACGACAACGACGCCTTCGAGGTGTTCAACAATGCGCAGGACCACCTGCTGAAGGTCGGGCACGCGCACATCGAGCGCGTGGTGCTCGAGGCCTTCGTCGAGGCGATCGACAACTGCGATTCTCGTTCGGCTGCCGAGCTTCTGGGCAAGGTGTGCGACCTGTTCGTCTACTCGGCCCTGAAAGACGACCTGTCCTGGTTCCTGATGCACCGGCACATCTCGGTGGAGCGCGCCAAGGCGATCCGCCGCGGGGTGAACGAGTTGTGCCAGGAACTGCGGCCGCACGCCCGGTCGCTTGTCGACGCCTTCGGCGTCCCCGAGGAGCTGCTGCGCGCACCCATGCTGCAGAACGGCTGACCCCCGCTCCCCACCAACGCGGCCACCGTCGAGGAGACGGTGGCCGCGTTTCGTTTCGGCGCCCGTGTTTGGGCGTGCGCACGACGGGCATACTGCCGCCGACGCCGCTGTGGAGACCACGCCGCGACGCACCGACGAGAGCGCGCGGGCTCGCGTCCACCGCCCGCGCCCCGACTTGTCCCACTCGCGCTGCCACAGCGTGCCACCTGCCGAATTCGGAAGGGGAATCATGTTCCGCCACACCGATTACATGCAATTCGACGTCAAGCCCGAGAAGCCCGACCCCATCTACGCACGCAAGCTCCAGGAGCTGCTCGGCGGCGCCTACGGCGAGATGACGGTGACGATGCAGTACCTCATGCAGGGCTGGAACTGCCGCATGAAGGGCAAGTACAAGGACATGATCATGGACATCGCGACCGAGGAGATCGGTCACGTGGAGATGATCGCCACCATGGTCGCCCGTCTGCTCGAGGGCGCGCCGGTCACCAACTCGACCGAGAACGCCCTCGGCGACCCGGTCGTCGCCGCCGTCCTCGGCGGCACCGACCCCACCCAGGCCATCTTCTCCGGCGGCGGTCCCCGTCTCGCCGACAGCAACGGGGTGCCCTGGAACAGCGGATACATCACGCACAGCGGCAACCTGCTCGCCGACTTCCACGCCAACGTGACCGCCGAGGCGCAGGGGCGCGTACAGACGGCCCGCCTGTGGCACATGACCGACGACCCCGGGGTCAAGGCGATGCTGCGGTTCAACCTCGCCCGCGACACCTTCCACCAGAACCTCTGGCTGAAGGGCATCGAGGAGCTCAAGGAGGACGGCCTGGAGGGCACCATCGCACCCGACGACCTGTTCGACGAGGAGTTCAGCGAGCACGCGAGCACCCTCTGGCATCTGTCCGACGGCGAGGACTCCAACAAGGGTGGCTGGGCCAGCGGACCCACCCCCGACGGCGCGCACGAGTTCAAGTTCCTGGCCGATCCGCAGCCGCTGGGCGATCGGCAGTCGGGGCCGCCGCCGGACCCGAAGCTCTACGCGACCTACGACGGCGCGATGGGCACCCCGCAGAAGCCGCAGTTCGGCACCGAGAAGGGTGTCATGGGCAAGATCAAGGACGTCGTCGATCCGGACCCGTCCGGCTAGACCGACAGCATGTGCAGTGCACGCTGCCCGGCGGTGGACCCGGCTTCGCCGGACGCCTCCGGGCACGCGTGCGTCCACCCGACAACCGGAGTTCTCATGAGCGCACTACCCGACCTCATCACGACCCCGTTCCGCTGGCTGGCCGCCCTCAGACACGCCCGGGTCTTCCACCCCGACGGTCTGCTGTGCGGGGGCAAGGCCGCACTGTCCGCAGACCACCCACTCCCCTTCCACAGCGGTCCGGTCTCGGTGCGGGTGTCCAAGGGCATCGGCACACCCGGCGGACTACCGGACATCGTCGGGCTGGCCATCCGGTTCCCGTCGACCGATCCAGGCACCGTCGGCGGCGGCGGGGTGTCGCCGTCGACCAATGCCACCGGCGCGTGGGATCTCCTGCTCGCCGGGCCGGCCCGTTGGACGGCCGCCTACCTGTCCCGTTGCCGACGACGCACTGGGCCACCGCGGTGTCGAGCCTGACGCCGTACCGGTACGACGGTGACCTGTACTGGATACGGGCCCGCATCCTCGAACCGTCGGACTCGTCGGGGTTGTCGATCGAGGACCTGGCCGCCCGTCTGCGCCGCAACCAGCCGATCGTCATCGTCCTGGAGGCCGGTGCCGGACGGTTCGTGCCGGTCGTCCGGATCGAACTCGACCACGTCCTCACCGGACTCGACGTGGACTTCGACCCGATCCTGCACCGGCCCGAGGGCGTCGAATTCGCTCCGTCGTGGCTCGGGGATCTACGACGCCGCGCCTACCGCGACAGCCGGGCCGGGCGTCACTCCGTCGAGTCCTGATCCCCCGGGTCCCGCGATGTCGGAGTTCCCTTGGGCGGCAGCCCGAGCCGGACGGCCTCGTGCGCCTGCGTGAGTTCGCTGCGCAACCGCTCGACGTCGCGGGCCCAGGCCTGGGCGAGTTTCCCGGAGGTCAGCTGCACCCCGATCCCGCGGCGGCGCCGGGGTACACCGTGGAGTTCGCCCAGCGCGGGCGCACTCTCCCAGTCCTCCGGTGTGTGGCTGTGATTGGGCGGGAGGATCGTCTCGATGTCGGCGAGCGGCGTCGTGACGGTGCCCTGCCGGAGGGTGGTCTCGGTCAGTTCGACGCTGACATGCCGGCGGGCCGCGGACACCTGCACGAGCGAGAACCCGAGCAGCAGCACGAAGAAGATCGCCAGCACCGGCCAGTGCACCTGACCGGGTCCCGCAATCTCCATCACGAGGACCGCGCCCACGAGGATCGGGCCGATCAGGATCACCCACCAGCTGCCGCCGGACTCGGCGAACAGCACCTCCCCCGCCGGCTCGACGGGATCGGAGCCGGAACCGGCCGGATCGTCGTCCGTCATGTGCCCTTCTTGCGCGACCGTGGCGTCTTGGGCTCCGGCTCCTTGCCGGTGTACCAGGCCTCGGCCGGCGGCCGGTACGCGAGCAACGACCCGAACAGACCCACGAGACCCGCGAGCAACGGGAACGCGAAGAAGTTCATCCCCAGGCTCAGGAACAGGAGCATGGCCACGACGACCAGGGTCAGCGCCGCCAGCGACGACCGCCAGCGCACATCCCCGGTATAGGCCTTGCTGCCCAGCAGGATGTACCCCACACCCACGACGGCGACCATGGCGCCGAGCACCCCGGAGGTGACGGTCCCGGTGTCGCTGACCGCCGAGACGACGATGACCAGGGCACCGAGCGCGACCAGTAGTACGCCGGAAACCAGCCAGCATCGGTAGGCCCAGACGACGAGTGTCGGACGCAACGCCGGATCGGGACTTGTCACTGGTTCTTCGGTCCTTCGTTCTCGCCGCGATGTTCGCTGTCACCATACGGCCTGTTCTCGCCGTACGGGTTCTGCTGATCCGGGTTCTGGCCGTACGGGTTCTGGCCGTACGGATTCTGGCCGTACGGATTGTGGCCGTACGGATTCTGACCATACGGACTGTGGCCGTACGGGTACGGGGGCGCCGGCGGGTGGATCGGCTGCGGCTTCCGCGCGGCGGCCATCTCCCGGCAGTACCGCTCCGAGTCGCCGCGCATGAGAAGCACGGTCGCACCGAGTGCCGCGACTCCACTGATTACCTGCGGGATCATCGCCCACGCCGGCGACGTGTCGCCGAACAGCGAGAAGAGCAGGCTGACCACGACGTAGACACCCATCGCCGACAGCACGATGCGGGCCCAGTTGTAGCCCTTCCGGGTGAACCAGACGACCAGCGCGGTGATCGCGGTGAGGAACAGCGACGTCACGACGAGTACACCCACCACGAATCCCGAGGAGGTCATGAAGTCGATCTGCTCGGGCGGGATCCCTTCCTGCGACGTGGAATCCACCTGCTCGCGGATCATGTCGACGAAGGTGCCGGTCTGCGCGAACATGGCCACGATCTGGCCGACGATCACCACCACCCACAGCTCGACGGCGATGGAGACGGAGTCGGGGATCTTCGGTCGCGACGGCGCGCCGGGATCGGACGCGGGGTCGTACGGTGCGGACATGGGACCAGCCTAGTGAACGGGCAGCACGACGAGCGCTGTGCGCTCAGGTCAGGACAGGCGCTGCGCCACCTCGGCCGCCCAATAGGTCAGGACGATCGACGCGCCGGCCCGTCGGATGGAGGTCAGCGATTCCAGGATCGCCGCATCGCGGTCGATCCACCCGCGTTCGGCGGCGGCCGAGATCATCGAGTACTCGCCACTGATCTGGTACGCCGCGACCGGAACGTCACTCATGTCGGCGACGTCGCGCACGATGTCGAGGTAACTCATCGCGGGTTTCACCATCACGATGTCGGCGCCCTCCTCGAGGTCGAGGCGGACCTCGCGCAGCGCCTCGACCCGGTTAGCCGCGTCCTGCTGATATGTACGCCGGTCGCCCTGCAGCGACGAACCGACCGCCTCTCGGAACGGGCCGTAGAACGCCGAGGCGTATTTCGCGGCGTAGGCCAGGATTCCGGTGTCGGTGAAGCCCGCGGCGTCGAGGGCGGCCCGGATCGTGGCGACCTGGCCGTCCATCATCCCGCTGGGCCCGAGAAGATGCGCACCCGCTCGCGCCTGGGCCAGGGACATCGACACATAGCGCTCGAGGGTCTCGTCGTTGTCGACGCGGCCCCGGGCGTCGACGACGCCGCAGTGCCCGTGATCGGTGAACTCGTCGAGGCAGGTGTCGGCCATCAGGACCGTGGCGTCCCCGAGGTCGTCGGCGAGAGTGCGCAGGGCCCGGTTGAGGATCCCGTCGTCGGCATCCGCGCCCGACCCGGTGGCGTCCTTGTCCTCGGCACGCGGCACCCCGAACAGCATCAGCCCGCCGACACCGGCTTCGACGGCCTCGGCCGCGGCGGACCGCAGCGAGTCCATCGTGTGCTGCACGACGCCCGGCATCGACGAGATCGGTGCCGGGTCGTCGATGCCGTCGGCGACGAACATCGGCAGCACCAGATGACGCGGCTCCAGCGAGGTCTCGGCGACCAGCCGGCGCACCCCGGGGTGGTCCGCAGTCGCCGGGGCCGGATCACGGGTGGCATGGGGTCTCCTTCGACCTCAGGAACGCGAGCGGCGAGACTTCTTGCGCGGGGGCGGAAGTGCGCCCTCGGCCCGCAGTCGGGCGGCGTGCTCGGCGAGTGCGTCGACGAGTTCGAGTACCGAGGCGTTCTCCGGCTGCACGTCCACCCGGAGGCCGAATTCCGTTGCGGTCTCGGCAGTCTTGGGTCCGATGCACGCGACGATGGTGCGCGCGTGCGGCTTTCCGGCGATGCCGACGAGATTGCGGACGGTCGAGCTGGAGGTGAAACAGACCGCGTCGAAACCGCCGGTCTTGATCATCTCGCGCGTCTCGGCGGGCGGCGGTGCGGCGCGCACGGTGCGGTACGCGGTGACGTCGTCGATCTCCCAGCCACGGTCACGCAGCCCCTCGGACAGGGTCTCGGTGGCAATGTCGGCGCGCGGCAACAGGACTCGGTTCACCGGGTCGAAGACGTCGTCGTAGGGCGGGAAGTCCTCGAGGAGACCGAGCGAGCTCTGCTCACCCGACGGCACGAGTTCGGGGTTGATACCGAAGGACCGCACCTTCTCGGCGGTGGCCTCACCGACGCAGGCGATCTTGACGCCGGAGAACGCCCGGGCGTCGAGCCCGAACTCGGCGAACTTCTCCCACACCGCGCGGACCGCGTTGGTCGAGGTGAACACCACCCACTGGTAGCGCCCGTCGACGAGACCCTTGACGGCGCGTTCCATCTGCGCGGGACTCCGCGGTGGCTCGACCGCGATGGTCGGCACCTCCTTGGGCATAGCCCCGTGGCTGACGAGCCGTTCGCTCATGTCGCCGGCCTGGTCCTTGGTCCGCGGCACCAGGACGGTCCAGCCGTACAGGGCGCGCGATTCCCACCACGACAGCTTGCCGCGCGCACCCACGACCTTGCCGACCGTGACGATCAGCGGACCGGTGAGCGCGTTGCCCTGCTCGTTGAGGGTCGCGAGTGTGGCCTCGATGGTGCGCTGCGCACAGGTGGTGCCGTTGATGGTGATGGCGGCCGGGGTCTGGGGCGCCATGCCGTGCTCGGTGAGCGCGCTGGCGGTCTCGGCCAGGTGACCCGACGTCGCGTGCAGCACCAGCGGGCCCGGGGCGGCGGCCAGCGCCGCCCAGTCGACCTCGCCGCGCACGTCGGCCTCGGTGTGGGTGGAACCGAGCGGCATGCCGGCGTAGCTCGGGACCACGGACGCGGCGGGCAGACCCGGCAGCACCTCGAAGGTGACGGTCGTGCGGGCGACGGCGTTGACCTCGGCGAGGACCGAATCGGTGGTCAGCGGATCGCCGGCGACCACGCGCACCACGTCGTCGCCGTTGCGGGCCGCGGCCACGAGGGTCTTGGCGACCTCGGCCGGGTCGCCGAGCGCCGGTCGGACCACCGACTCCTCGTCGGTCTGTCCGGCATCGGCCGTGCCGGCCTCGTCACCGTCGGCCTGTGGGTCGTCGGTCGGCGTCGACGCGGCGTCGTCAGCGGGTTTCTCGGCCTTCTTGGTGGATCGGCGAGTGTCGGCGGCGGGTTCGTCGCGATGCGCGCTGCCGATCAGCGACACCACCGGCGCCGGCACATCGGGGTCGATGTAGGCGGTGGTCGCGTTGGTGATCACGGTGCGTGCCCGCACGGTGAGCAGGTCTGGGTCTCCTGGACCCGACCCCACGAACAGGATCCGTCCGGGATTTGCCTTCTTCGTACGGCTCATGGGTTCGCACTCTCCTGCCCTCTCGGCGAGGGCTGCAGTTCGTTCTCTGCTAGGGAGAGTTGACGAGGTCGCCCGCTCCCAGCTCCAGCAGTTCGGCGGCGAGGTCCTTGCCCAGCTGAACGGCACGATCGACCGGACCCACCACCGAAGCGCGGATCACGTCCGACCCGTCCTCGGCCGCCACCGCCGCACGCAACGACAGTTCGGCGAAGATGCGCCCGTCCTCGTCGATCGACTCGACCACCTCGGCAATCGCACCGATCGGTGCGGTACATCCGGCTTCGAGAGCCGCGAGTACCGCCCGTTCGGCCTCGATGGCCGCGCGGGTGGACTGGTCGTCCAACTCGGCGAGAATTCTCACCAGTTCGGCATCGTCTGAGCGGCACTCCACAGCGAGTGCACCCTGCGCCGGAGCCGGCAGCATGACCACCGGTTCGAGCGCTTCGGAGACCACATCGGTCCGTCCGATCCGCACGAGTCCGGCGCGGGCGACCACGACTGCGTCGAGTTCGCCGCTGGCGACTTTGCCCAACCGAGAGTCTAGGTTGCCTCGTAGGGGGCGGATTTCCAAACCGAGACCCAGTGCTCTAAGCTGCGCGGCCCGCCGCGGGGCGGAGGTGCCGATGACCGAGCCGGGCGGGAGCTCGCCGAGCACGAGTCCGTCTCGTGCGACCAGCGCGTCCCGGGGATCGACGCGCGGCGGGATGGCCGCGATCGTGAGGTCGTCCTCGGGGGCGGTCGGGAGGTCTTTGTACGAGTGCACCGCGACGTCGACCTCGTTGTTCCGCAGGGCGACGCGGATCGCCGTCGTGAACACACCGACACCGATCTCGGCGACGGGCGCGGCCGAGGCGTCACCGGCGGTCTTGATGATGACCAGTTCGGCGGGATGCCCGGCCGCGGTCAGGGCGTCGGCGATGGTCTGCGACTGGGTCCGGGCCAGCAACGAGCCCCGCGTACCGATCCGGATCGGCGCGGAAGGGGTTTCGCTCATCGGTCACCCAGATCGCCGGCCGCGTCCCCCGAAGGCAGGCCACCGAGATGATCGGGAGCCGAAACCGCCTCGGCTGCACCGGGTTTGAGTTCGAACAGCTCGCGCAGCGCCTCGGCGTAGTGGTCCCCGTTGGGGGTGGAGGCGAGCTGCTTGACCCGCACGGTCGGTGCGTGCAGCAGCTTGTCGACGACGCGGCGGACGGTCTTGGCGACCTCGTCGCGCTGCGCGCCCTCGAGGTCGGGCAGGCGGGTCTCGAGGCGCAGGATCTCGGCCTCGACGACGTCAGCCGCGCGCTGGCGCAGGGCCGCGACGGTCGGGGTGACCTCGGCCTGGCGCTGGTGGGTGAGGTAGTCGGCCAGCTCGGCGGCGACGATCGACCGGGCCGCGAGGGTGTCGTTCTCGGCGGCCTGGGTCTCGGAGTCACCGCGCAGTCCCTCGATGTCGACGATGTGCACGCCGGGCAGGCGGGCCGCGGCGGGGTCGACGTTGCGCGGGAGCCCGAGGTCGCAGATGACGAGCGGGGCGGCGGCATTGCCGCCCTGATTCCGCCCGCTCACTCCGTTCCCGGCGCGGGTACGGGCGGCGAGCGCCGAGTGCACCGCCCCGACGCCGACGACCGCGCCGATCGCGCCCGTACACGTGACGACGACGTCCGCCGTGGCCATCGCCTCCGGCAGGTCGTCGAGCCCGACGCCGCGGACGCTGATGCCGTGGTTGGCGGCGATGTTGCCCGCGAGGTGGTCGGCCTTGTCGACGGTCCGGTTCACGACGACCATCTCGGTCACGCCCTCGCGGGCCAGCTGCGCGGTGGCCAGACCGCCCATGGCGCCGGCACCGACGACGACCGCGCGGCGCAGGCGATGCGCGCCCGTCGCGGGATCGGTGAGCAGCGACTTGGCACGGTGCAGCGCGACGGAGACCACCGAGGCGCCCGCACGGTCGATCCCGGTCTCGGTGTGCACGCGCTTGCCGACCCGCAGCGCCTGCTGGGCGAGCTCGTGCAGGACACGTCCGGCGGAGTCGTTGGCGTCGGCGCTGAGGTAGGCATTGCGGATCTGGCCGAGGATCTGCTGCTCGCCGACGACGAGCGAGTCGAGGCCCGCCGCGACGGTGAAGAGATGCTCGACGGCGGCTTCGGAGTACCGGACGTAGGCGTGGCGGGTCATCTCGTTGACGGTCATACCGGAGTGGTCGCCGAGGACCGAGCCGACCGCCTCGAGCGCCGGGTGGAAGGCGTCGACGACGGCGTAGATCTCCACGCGGTTGCAGGTGGAGACGAGCATGGCCTCGGAGATCGCCCGCGAGGAGAGCAGTTCGTCGATCAGTTTCGGGCGGTCGTGGTCGGAGACCGCCAACCGCTCGAGCACCTCGACCGGAGCACTGCGGTGCGATACCCCGAACAACAGAACACTCACGCTGTCACCGTTTCTTCACCCATCACGTTTCCCTGATGCCCGCGCGCCGGCTTCGTTCCGCGCGGTTCCTTGACGTCATCGCGCGACCCGCGAGAGGCCTGGAAAGCCAACACCTGTAGTTCCAAGGCTAGATCAACTTGTCTGACGACAACATCCGACTCCGCCGGAAGCGACACGGGCGTGACGTTGAGCACCTGCCGGACACCGGCGGCGACGAAGTCGTCGAAGACGCGCCGGGCGTCGTCGTCGGCGGTGGCGATCACCGCGATCTCGACGGCCGGGACCACCCGCGCGCAGACGGTCGCGATGTCGGTCAGCGGGGCGACCTGCGGGCCGCCCGGTTCGAGAACCGCGCCGGTCAGGGCCGGATCGGCGTCGAACATCGCGGCGACGCGGAACCCGCGTCCGAAACCCGCGTGCGACAGGAGCGCACGTCCGAGCGCCCCGGCGCCCGCAAGCGCGACGGTGTGGATGCTGTCGGTGTGCAGGGTCATCGAGATCCGGGCGGTGAGCCTGCCCACGTCGTATCCGACGCCGCGCACGCCGTTGGCGCCGACGTAGGAGAGGTCCTTGCGGAGGATGGCCGGGTTGACCCCGGCTGCCGTCGCGAGTTCGCCGCTGGACGCCAGCAGGATGCCCCGGCGGCTGAACGAGCGCAGTACGTGCAGGTAGGTGGCCAGCCGGGCGACCGTGGGACCGGGTATGTCGGCGGGCGGTGTGTCGGCGCTCGCCGCGTCGGCGACGGGTCGGACGGGCGACGCAGGAGGGTCGGCGTCGGCCGACTTCGCACTCTCCGCGCCCACTCGCACTCCCACACGTCCGCCGGCGTCACCAGACACCGGGCCCCGACTTCTCCCGACCAAGCGAGGATATAACTTCCCTGTGAATCTGTTCACACGGCCCCTCGGGATCGGCCGCGCTGTGTTAGGCGTCGCGTCGAGCGTGTGCGCGAATCACCGCCGGGCCGCGAGATCGGCCCGCAGTCGCGGTTCGTCGACCTCCCAGTAGCTGTGCTCGTCGCCGTCCAGGAGGACCACCGGAAGCCGGTCGCCGAACTCGGCACGCACATCCGGCCGGCCCTGGTCGGCCGCCTCGTCGACATCGACCTCGGTGAACTCGACGCCCAGGTCGGCGCAGATCCGGGTCAGGTCGGAGCGGGCCGCCGCGCACGCCGCGCACCCCGCCCGGGTCAACAGTTCCACCGTCATGGCGACCATCCTCCCAGCGCGGCGCGCGCGGGATCCGCCGGGTGACACTCCCCGTGCGCCGGGTGTGCGGTCAGTCACCGTGAGGCGGTGATCGGACGCCGGAGACCGGTCGCCCGGTTCCGAGGCGCACCACTAGGCTGTACCCGGCAAGCAGTGCTGGCGCTACGCGTGGGAGGTGGGCAGTGGGCGAGACCCCGGGCCCGGAAGACCGGCAGGACGACGAGACGCCCGACGACGCCGCACTTCTCCCGCCGAATCCGATGCAGGGCGACGGCCTGACGGGCGACGACTGGGAGGCCCACGCGGCGAGCGTGGAGTTCACCGACGACTTCGACGAGGACGCCGAACTGCACGAGCTCGTCGACGACGAGACCAACCGGGTCACCACCTGGATCTCCCAGCGCGCGACCGCCGCAACCGGCCGCTTCCGCCAGACCGCCCACGAGCTGCGCCAGACCCTCGCCGGTGAGGCGAGCGCCAAGGCCGCCGTCGACTCGCTGCGATCGCGCCCGACGGCCGAGATTCCCGGTGAACCCCGGCGCGACCTCACCGCCGCCGCCTTCTTCGACGTCGACAACACCCTGGTCCAGGGCGCGTCGATCGTGCACTTCGCTCGCGGTCTGGCCGCGCGAAAGTACTTCACCTACGGCGACATCATGGATTTCGCGTGGACGCAGGCGAAGTTCCGGATCACCGGCAAGGAGAATGCGCGCGACGTCGCGGAGGGCCGGGAGAAGGCGCTGTCGTTCATCGCGGGCAAGCCGACCTCCGAACTCGTCGAGCTCGGCGAGGAGATCTTCGACGACTACATCGCCGACAAGATCTGGCCGGGCACGCGGGCGTTGGCCCAACGTCACCTCGACGCCGGGCAGCAGGTCTGGCTGGTGACCGCGACGCCCGTCGAACTCGCGCAGACCATCGCCGACCGTCTCGGCCTCACCGGCGCACTGGGCACCGTCGCCGAGAGCGTCGACGGGGTCTTCACCGGACGACTCGTCGGCGACATCCTGCACGGTCCCGGTAAGGCCCATGCCGTGCGCGCGCTCGCGATCCGGGAGGGGCTCAACCTGAAACGTTGTACGGCGTACTCGGATTCGCACAACGACGTGCCGATGCTGTCGCTCGTCGGCCGCGCGGTGGCGATCAACCCCGACACCGACCTTCGCGATGTCGCCAAGGTGCGCGGCTGGGAGATGTACGACTTCCGCACGGCGCGCAAGGCCGCCAAGTACGGCGCCGGCACCGCCATCGTGCTCGGCGCCGCGGGCGGCGGCGCCGCAGCCGCGGCCCGGTTCCTCCGGCAGCGCTGACCGTCGTCTTCGACGCCGACAAAACCGGACGGTCGGTTCGCTGGGCGGGATGATAGTCAGAAGTATTGGCGTGCAGCCTGATTCGCGGGCTTCGGATCGAGTGGGCTCGGTTCGTCTGGTCGCCAAGTGGTTTCGACACGGCGACTCGCCCAGCGGCTCGTTGCCGGCTCAACCAGCGGGCAGGGCCGGCTCAATGAGCGGGAGAAAAGGCCGGCTCAACCAACGGAGGGAAGCGCCGGCTCAACCAACGGAGGGAAAGGCCGGCTCAACCAACGGGGGAAAAAGCCGGCTCAACCAGCGGATGAAAAGGTCGGCTCAACCAGCGAAGGAAAAGGCCGGCTCAGCAGCGGGCAGGGGCCGCACAGTCGACGGGATCGGGTGCACAACCAACGGGATGTGGCGCACGGTCGACGAAGCACTGCGACAACCGGATTCACCCACCGGGTGACTGCGTACTACTCGCGCCGCAACTCGTCGACCGGGACGCCGGGCACCCGGGCCGCGACGTCGAGCAGCGAATGCGCGCAGAGGTCGGCGATCTGATCGCGGTCGAGTTCGCGATTGCTCACCCAGTGCCGGATGAGTTCCTGGGTGTAGGCAAGCCAGGCACCGACGACGGCCCGGAACAGATCGTCGGTCTCGGCGGGCAGCGGCGTGGCGAACTCCTGCCGGAACTGCTCGACGACGAGATCTCGTAACCGGGCCCGGTCGGCCTGGTCCCGATCGGCGATCCGCGGATCGGTGGCGCCGACACCCAGGACGATGGAATCCGCCGCATGCGGATGCTTCGCGTACTGGTCCAGGTAACCCAGGACCGCGGTCCGGATTCTCTGGAAAGGCGTTGCAGCGGGGTCGATCTCGACGACGGTCCGCTCGATCATCCGGTCCGACAGGGCGTCGACGAGGCGACGAACAGCGAGCGCTTGTCGGGGAAGTAGCGGTACATGAGCGCCCGTGACACCCCGGCCTCGGCAGCGACATCGTCTATCCGAACCTCGTCGTAGGGGGCCTCGCCGAAGAGCCGCTCGCCCGCACCGATCAGCTCCGCACGACGCGCCTGGGGGCTGAGGCGTCGGCGGACCCCTCCCTCAGCGTTGGTTGACACGTGTTGAATAGTAGCCCATCATCGTTAGTACACAGACGTCTACTAACGGGGGTTCCGATGTCGCTGCCACACCCACCGCGCCGACTGCCGGTGATCGGCGATCTGATCGGGATGGACATCCGGACACCGATGGAGTCACTGGTCGAGGTCGCGTCGCGAACCGGCCCGCTGTTCGAGACGACGACCATGGGCGCCGCCTACACGATCGCCGCCGGGGCCGACGTTGTCGCGGAGCTCAACGACGAGAGCCGTTTCGCCAAGCATCTCGGACCCGAGCTGATCGGTCTCCAGCCGGCCGTCGGAAACGGGCTCTTCACCGCGGACAACGACGACCCGCAGTGGGCCGCTGCCCACCAGCTGCTGGTGCCGGCCTTCAGCCAGAAGGCGATGCGTCGGCACCATCGGGTGATGACGGAGGTCGTCGGTGAACTCCTCGCCCACTGGGACCGGCAGACGGGCACGCCGGTGGACGTCACCGCCGACATGACCCGCACCGCGCTCGAGACCATCGGGCGAGCCACCGCCGGTCACGGATTCGGCGGTTTCGGCGGACGTGGGCGCACCGACCCGTTCATCCGGCACATGGTCGGCGCACTGCGCGGCAGCTACTACGAGTCGTTCATCCGCCGGTCCTGGCTGCCCGCATGGACGGCGGATCTGGGCGAGCGGTGGGTCCGCCACCACGGCGACGCGATGGCGCGGATCGTCGACGACATCGTGGCCACCCGACGGAGGTCGACACGAGCCCAGTGGCCCGACGACCTGTTGTCGCTGATGCTGACCCCGGGCGACGACGGCAGCCCGATCCTCGACGAGGACAACATCCGGTACCAGATGATCACGTTCCTTATCGCCGGGCACGAGACCACCTCCGGGGCAATGTCGTTCGCCCTGCACCACCTGTCCACCCGGCCCGACCTCGTCGACGCAGCGCGCGCGGAGATCGACGAGGTGTGGGGTGATGACCCGACGCCGGACTTCGAGCAGGTCGGCAAGCTGCGATTCGTCCGGCGCATCGTCGACGAGACGCTGCGGTTGCATCCGACGGTGCCCGGATACTTCCGCGTCGCGCGCGAGGACACCACCGTCGCCGACGGCCACCCGGTGCGGGCGGGCGAGTGGTTCCTCGTCCTCGTGGGCGGTCTCCACCGCGACCCGCGGTGGGGCGACGACCCCGACACACTCGACCCCGATCGATTTCTCCCCGAACGGGTCCGGGCGCGGCCGGCACAGCTGTACAAGCCGTTCGGCACCGGTCTGCGGTCATGCATCGGACGTCAGTTCGCGATCCACGAGGCGGTGCTCGTCCTGGCGTCCATCCTCCGTCGCTACGATCTGGCACCGACCCCCGGCTACCGCCTACGGACCACCGAACGCCTCACGTCGATGCCCCGGGGTCTCCGGCTGACCCCGGTGCGCCGCGCCGGGTCGTCGTCATCCCCTACAGCGAGTTCACTTCACTCATCGGGTCGATGAGGACCTTGGCGTGGTGTTCGGCGCCCCCGAGGGCATCGAACGCCGCGCCCACGCCGTCGAGCCCGACCGTCGCGGTGATCAGCGGTGCGACGTCGACCTTCCCGTCGGCCATCATGTGCAGCGTGTCGTGGAACTCGGCGGGGTCGTAGGCGAACACGAACCGCAATTCGTGTTCCTTGTTGAGCGCCATGGCGGGGCGGAAGGTGTCGGGTTCCATGCACACCCCGACCACGACGATCCGCGACCGGAACGGCGCCTCGGTCACGATGTGCTCGATCATCCCGGGCGTCCCCACGCATTCGAAGACGACGGGCCCCTTGGGTGTCGCACCCAGCCGGTCGGCCATGCGGAACACCGGTGACCACGGGGCCAGCGGGATTCGACGCAGGGTTCGCATCGCGTCGAACGCCGCGCCGAGCAGATCCTGCGCGCGGGTGATGTACTTGCCGACCTCGGCACACCGCTCGAACGGCGACGACACCGACGGGTTGACGACGATGTCGGCCCCGACACGATGCGCCAGCACCCGGCGGCCGGGCGACGGGTCGCTCGCGATGACCGTACGGACGCCGTCGGCTTTGAGCATCGTGATCACCGCGAGTCCGATCGGGCCGCATCCGACGACGACCGCGACGTCCCGCCGCCCCACCTCCCCGCGCCGGACCGCGTGATGGGCGACGGCCATCGGCTCGGTCAGCGCGGCGTGCTCGGCCGGCAGGTTCTCCGGGATCTCGAAGGTCATGTCCTCTGACACCAGCACGAACTGCGCGTACCCGCCGGGCGCGGACTCCGACAGTCCGGTCAGGTGGGCGTCCGCGCCGTGCCGGATCATCGGGACCGACACCACCGGGGTGCCGGGAGCCCAGCGTTTACGGCAACCGGGCCCGTACGAGACCACCTCACCCGCGAACTCGTGTCCCATGACCACCGACTGCTCGGACCGCATGAACGCGTCGTAGCCGACCTCGGCGGACACCTGGGCCGTGGCGTCGGAGTGCACCCGGGCGTGCAGGTCCGAGCCACAGATGCCCGCGCGCAGTACGCGGAGCAGGACCTGACCCTTCCCGGGCTCGGGGGTGGGGATCTCCTCGACCGTCAGTTCGCCCTGCCGGCACACGACTGCACGCATGCATCATGGGTATCAGCTACCGGCCCCGTGCGGGCGCCGAACCGGGGACCGACCGGGCGGGAGAACGGCGGCCGAGCTCAGCCGAAGTAGACGCTTCCGCGCCGGCTCAGCATCCGGAAGAGGGTCTGCTGGATCTCTTCGCGCACGTGGTCGGTGAGATCGAAGACCACCATCGGGTCGTCGGCGGACGCCTCGTCGTAGGAGCCGGTCTCGATGGGCCGGCCGAAGTGGATGTGCCACTTCGACGGCAACGGCACCATGCCCAGCGGCCCGAGCCACGGGAACAGCGGGGTCACCGGGAAGTACGGCAGGCCGAGGATCTTGGCGAGCGGCTTGAGGTCGGCGAGCATCGGGTAGATCTCCTCGGAGCCGACGATCGACACCGGGATGATCGGCGCGGCGTTGCGCAGCGCGGTCGTCACGAACCCGCCGCGGCCGAACCGCTGGAGCTTGTAGCGGTCCTTGTACAGCTTGCCGATGCCCTTGTACCCCTCGGGCCAGACCGCGGTCAGCTCACCCGCGCGCAGCAGACGGTCGGCGTCGGAGTTGCACGCCAGCGTCGCACCGATCCGCCGCGCGACCTCACTGACGCCCGGCGTGTCAAAGGCCATGTCGGCGGCCAGGACCCGCAGGTACCGGCCCTCCGGGTGGTTGTCGCGCACGGCCAGCGAGGTGATCACGGCGTCGACCGGGATCGTGCCCGCGTGGTTGGCGACCAGGAGCGCCCCACCCTCGCGCGGCAGGTTCTCCACACCGGTGACCTCGACGCGGAACCACTTCTCGTAGACCTGCCGGATCGCCGGGAACCACACCGATTCGGTGAAGTGGGGATCGAATCCGAACTCGTCGACCTCGTACTCCCCCGCCATCCGTTCCCGGATGAACCCGGCGGTCGAGGTGAGGGTGTCGGCGACCGCGCCGCGCAGACCGCCCAGGCTGAACAGCGGACTCGATTTCGACGGACCGCGATGTTCGACGCCCAGCGCCTCGTCGGGAAGGGTGATCTCGTCGCTGATCGGGGTCACCTGCGCGGGCGCGCGGCCGAACCCATCGGTGTTGGGGTGTCCGAGCGTCGACGATCCCCGTTGCGCCGCTGCGCTTTTCGATCGTTCACGACCGACCTGCTGACTCGGATGGCGTCGGCGACCCGACTCCCGGACACCCCGGGCATCGGGACCCGTCGGCGAAGTGTAGAGCTGAATGACTTTCGCGGTACGTGCATCTGTCGCTCCGCCACCTGCCAAAGTGCTCACCCCTAGCTGAGTCCTGGGTTCGAAATCCGGGCCGGGTCTGGGCTCGGGTTGCTGCCGGCACTCGGACCGCCGAGGCGAACGAGTCGCGGCGTAGGAGCGCTGGGCGCGATGTGGGTCTGGCGTCCAAGTCTAGAGGTTGCACCCACGTTGCGCATGCTCACGGCGACTTCGCCGCCATCATGACCCTGAATTTCACTGCAACTGGTGGGCGGCCGACACGACCCGTCGCTCGAACGATCTCCACGAATCGGACCCGATCACCGGCGTCACCCCGCTGCGTTCGATGAAGTCGTCCAACGTCTCCAGCGTCGTGTACCGCGGGACGAAGCCGAGTTCGGTCCGCATGCGGGTCGTGTCGAGCACCCGGCCGTAGGTGAGGAACTCCGTCTGCGACGACCGCAGCTTCGCCGACCGCAGGTCCTGGAACACCCCCGCGATCGGCGCCAGCAGACTGCTCGGAACAGGCAGTTCGATGTGCCCGACGCGTCGGATCGCCTGCGTGAGCGTCACCACGCCCTCGCCCGAGATGTTGTAGGTGCCGACCTTCCCGGCGAGGGTGACGTGCTCCATCGCCGCGAGCGCATCCTCCTCGTGCAGGAACTGCAGTCGCGGCTGGAATCCGATCACCGTCGGCACGACCGGCAGGGAGAGGTACGAACTCATCCGGGTGGTGATGCGCGGACCCAACATGGCCTGCGGGCGGACGATGGTGATGTCGATGTCCTGACGACGACGGCCGAGACCGCGGACGTAACCCTCGACGTCGAGTAAATCTCGACCGTATCCCCGCTTCGGCTCCCGGGTAGCGCGCGTCTCCTCGGCGAAGTGCGACGGGTCCCTACTGCCCGCGCCGTACACCATGGCGGTGGAACGCAGCACGAGGCGCTTCACCGATGGTGTGCGCTGGCAGGCCGCGCACACCTGCATCGCCCCGACGAGGTTGAACTCCTTGATCGCAGCGGAGTGCGGGGCGGTGTCGGCGATCGACGTCGCGGCGTGGACGACCGTGTCCACGTCATAGGCGGCGAGCGCCTTCGCGATGGCGGGACGCCGGATGTCCACCCGGAGGAACTCCGCTCGCCCCATCCGGCGGAGAAGATCCTTGCGCGGCACCCGCGAGTCCACGGCGAGCACCTTCTCGATGTCCGGATTGGCCGCGAGACGGGCCACCAGGTAGCCGCCGAGGAAGGTCGACGCCCCGGTGACCAGGACCACCCTGGGGGGTGCGGAGGTGGATTCGGCCATGCCCCGAGGCTATCGCCAGTCGGGCGTTCCGGCGCACCGAGGAATCCCGGAACGACAAAAGGACCCGCCGTGGCGGGTCCTGATGCCGAAGAAAAGCCTATTTACCGAGTTTGCGACGCTGCACCCGGGTCCGACGCAGCAACTTGCGGTGCTTCTTCTTCGACATGCGCTTGCGGCGCTTCTTGATCACTGAACCCATCGGGGCGCTTCCTCACGATTGACACTGATGTACTTGTTCGGCCCTGGTCTGCACTTCAGCCGGGTACGGCGCCGGGAGCGAAGCGACGAGCGGCGGTGTGTCACGTAGGGCTCACCGGCGCATCCAGGTACGCGACCACCGAGCCTACCGGGCGGCACGCCGGATCGGGAAATCGCGATGGCCAACGAGCGGCGGCGGGGGACGCCCACACGCAAAAGGCCCCGTGACCGGCGTGGGCCGGTCACGGAGACCTTTCGAAGAAACTGCTGTTCAGGCGTGGTGCGAAAGCCGGATCAGCCGGCGTCGAAGTACGACGTCTCCAGGTAGTCGTGGACCGCTTTCGCGTGCACACGGAACGAGCGTCCGACCCGAACCGCGGGCAGTTCGCCGTTGT
Source organism: Gordonia hongkongensis (assembly GCF_023078355.1). Classification (NCBI taxonomy): domain Bacteria; kingdom Bacillati; phylum Actinomycetota; class Actinomycetes; order Mycobacteriales; family Gordoniaceae; genus Gordonia; species Gordonia hongkongensis. Next base: position 1,016,600 of record NZ_CP095552.1, on the reverse strand, counting down.
GGACGAGACGGTAGACGGTCATCTTCGAAACGCGCATCAACGATGCAACCTCGGCGACGGTGAGGAACTGCGACGCCGAAGCCGCGTTGCTCACTGCGCCTGTCCTGTCACCAGGAGTGTCTGCAGGTGCCATGAATCACTCATACCTCCGGTGCACGCGTCGCGGCCGCAGGCTTCCCCTCCTGCGGACATCAGACACGCACGTGCTTAAAGAAGCTTAGCGTGGCAGATGTGAAAAAAGCGACGTGAGAGACCGGTATTTCTGAGATTCCTGTGACTCGACCCCAACATGCTGGGGTTTGTCGGCCGTTCGACCACAATTCATGGGGTGTCCGTGACGGCGTGTCCCTGCGCCAAACCCTCGACTTCCACTCGACGTCCGCCGCGGGCGCTGGCGGCCGCGCAGGCACGAGTCGCCTGGTAGACCGCGTGCCGCAGACCGTTGGCCTCGAACTCCCGGATCGCCTCGGCGGTGGTGCCGCCGGGCGAGGTGACGGCCGCACGCAGGTCGACCGCGGACAGCCCCGAGTCGCTCAGCAGGATGCCCGCGCCGCGAATGGTCTGCACCGCCATCTCCGAGGCCTGGGCACGGGTGAGCCCCAGGCCGACGCCGGCGTCGATCATCGCCTCGGCGAGCAGGAAGACGTAGGCCGGACCAGAACCGGACACCGCGGTGACCGCGTCCATCTGCTTCTCCGGCACAACCGTCACCCGGCCGACCGTCTGCAGGATCTTGACCACCGCCTGCAGCTGTTCGTCGCCGACGTACCGGCCGGCCGAGAGCGCCGACATCGCCTCGTTGACGAGCATCGGGGTGTTGGGCATGACCCGGATGACGGGCGACCCGGCCTGCAGCGCGCTCTCGTAGCGCGACAGGGGCAGGCCGGCCACCAGGGTCACGGTCACTCGCTCGGATTCCGCGTTGTCCTCCGCCGAGGCGAGGATGCGCAGGATCGAGTCGACGTCGTCGGGCTTGATCGCCAGGAACACATACTGCGCCGACTCGGCCGCGCTCTTGACGTCGGTGACCAGCACGCCGTACTCCTCGGCGATCTCGGCGGCGCGGCTCTCCACCCGCTCGGCGACGACGAGGTCCTTGGTGGGGGTGCCTGCACCGATCAGACCGGCGAGCAGTGCCTCACCGATCTTGCCTCCGCCGATGATGGCGATGCGTTCGGACACGGATGTCTACCTTCCTGCGGGGATGAGGGCGAGCTGACGGGACTGTGCGACGACGGTCCCGATCGAGTCCACCACGAGGTGGTCCTCCTCGAACATCCCGGGGCCGACCTCGGAACTCGTCGCGGCGAAACGCAGCCAGCCGGGTGCGGGATGGCGCCGGACGTAGGTGGTCAGCTGCACCGTGGGCGCCCACCCGAACAGCGCCAGGTTCATGACGACCGGGGGCGAGATGTCACCGACCAGGACCGTGAAGTACTCGTCGGGTTCGACGCCCTTCGGCCGGATCCACCCACGGACGAGCGGCTCGCCGGTCTCGCCGCGGACGACGGGGAACGTCTCCGAGTCGAGGACCAGGTCGATGGCGGCGCCGAGGTGGTTGACCTCGGCGATGGGCGAACCGTCGAGCGGGATGCCGGTCGACGACGGTTCCACGGGCACGGAGTCGAGGACCGTGGGGCCGGAGTGGTGCGGCCGGCCGCTGTCGGGACGCGCCATCGTCACCGACGAGGACACCACGGTCCGACCGAGTTGCACGGCGTCGACCGACAGGACCGTGACGGTGCGCCCGCGCTTGCGCACACTGATCACCAGGTCGACGTCCGCGGCATCGGGAGCGGTGAGGTAGTCGCTGGAGATCGCCACCGGGATCATCGCGGCCGCCGACTCGGCGAGCCGGTCGCCGTCCGGCGTGAGCGCGGTCAGCGCGGTCCGGGCCGCCTTCGCGACCACCATCTGCAGCGTGCCGCCGTGCACCTTGGGGCCGATCGTGAACGTCTCGTCGATGTGCGCCCGCAGGGTGATCGAGTCCGGACCGCCACGGTCGACCTCGGTCAGCTCCTGCACCTGGGTGATCTCGCTGGTCATCGTCCCGCCTTCGTCGAGGAGACCCGTCCCCCGACGAATCAGCTGCTCAACTGGCCGGTGGGCTCGGGGTGCAGCTCCCGTTTGAGATGCCGCCGCGCAAAATCTAGCGAACGGGCCAGCAGCGCGCTGCGCTCGGGTTTGGTGCGCGCGCTCCCCGTGGTGACCTCGAGCACAACCGCCCCGGCGAAGTCGCTCGCCGCGATGCGCCGGCACACCTCGGCGCAGGGCTGCGCCCCGTCACCGGGGATCAGGTGCTCGTCGGTGGCGGCACCGTTGCCGTCGGCGAGATGCAGGTGGTTGAGGCGCGAGCCCATCCGGTCGAGAAGAGCGAGGGCGTCGACGCCGGCGGTCGCGGTGTGCGAGAGATCGAGCGTGTAGTGCGCGTAGCCGTCATCGGTCGGATCGATCGACTTGCCGAACGCCGATGCCGCCAGACCGGGACCACCGCCGCGCTTGCTGAGTCGCCGGACCGAGGGCTCCCCTGCGCCGAACAGCCGGTCGGCGCGCATGGGGAACATGTTCTCCACGGCGACCGCGACCCCGCTGTCCGCCTCGAGTTCGTCGACGAGATCGTCGAAGGCGGCGACGTAGCCACGCTGCCACCGGAACGGCGGATGCACGACGACGGTCGACGCACCGAGATCCTCGGCCGCCTCCACCGCACGGGCCAGCTTCACGACCGGGTCGCGTCCCCACACCCGCTGGGTGATGAGCAGACACGGGGCGTGGATCGACAGCACCGGAACCTGGTAATGGTCCGACAGGTACTCGACCCGCCGGATGTCCTGGCTGAGAGCGTCACCCCACACCATCAACTCGACGCCGTCGAAGCCCAGCTCGGCGGCGTAGGCGAAGGCCGCCTCGGTGTTCTGGGGATAGACCGACGCCGTCGACAGACCGATCGGGATCTCGGCGGACGGACGCGGGGGTCGGGTCTCATCCGGTCCGCCCGCTTCGCTCCGCTCCCGACGGGTTCATCGGTTCACACCGGCTCACGCGGCCAACAACACCAGCGGCCCGATGGTGACCAGCAGACCCACGCCGAGCGCGAGCAGCGTCGTCGGCAGGTCCTTGGTGCGCCGGACCACATGCGACAGCGTCACGATGCCGAAGATCACCAGGACCGCGAGCACCAGCGCGAAGTACGGATTCCATCGCCACAGTTCGGTGAAACCCCAGAACAGGCCGACGCCGACCGCGAGGCCGACGATCGCCTGTCCGAACAACACCAGCCAGGCCTTCACCGGCGACTCCTCGGCGTCGTCGGTCGCCCGACCGTCCGGTGCCGGTGTGTCGACGGTGCCGGTCCGCTCGGCGGACTCCGCGTCCGCGGCCGAATGCACGACGTCCTGGCCGGCGTGCTCCGCCGTGGCGGCTGCCGAGTCGGGATCGGCGTCGTCATCGGAGGTCTCGTCGATGTCCGTGGTGTCGTTCAGGGCATCGAACTCTGCCGGGCCCTCGGGCTCGGCGGGCCCCTCCGGCTCGCGCTCCTTCACCAGGTCGACCCGGTCCTCGTCGCCCTCGGAAGTGGACTCGATCGGTTCGATGGCCTCGGTCGGGTGGTCGTCGGTGGGGCGGTCGGCGGTCTGGAGACTCTCGGTCTCGTCCGAGCCGGTCCACCGACCGTCGGCGTCATGGGTCTCGGGGTGCGCCGCGGCGATCGCCGCCGTCGTCCCACCCGCGGTCGCGGCGGCGGCCGCGGTGGCTGCCCAGTCGTGCGTCGACTCGTCGCCGTCGGTGTGTGCGTCCGGGTGGTCGTCGGTGTGGCGATCGGGGTCGTTCCGGTCCCGGTTCTTGCCGCCGAAGAGCTTTCGCGCGAACCCGACGACACCCGACGGCCCTGTCTTCTTCGACGTCCCGGTCTTGCGGGCCGGGCCCCCGGACCGGCCCTTGCCCCCGGGCCCGTCGTTCCCGCTCTCCACGTCGGCGAAGTTGCGATAGGCGTCGAAGTCCATGACCTCGGAGAACCCGCCGTCGCCGCGCTCGCGGGGGCCGTCGGTGCCCGCATCGACCTCGGTCAGGTCGTAGGTGACCACGTCGTCGGAGTCGACGACCGACAGATCCGACCCGTTCTCACCCACCACCGGGATGATGCCGGTGACGGCGTTCGCCGACTCCTGGTCGACGGGAGCGGAATCTCGCGGCGGCGTCTGCCCGAGCCGACGTGCCACCGCCTCGGAGCTGAAGTCGCGCGTCGACATCGGCGGGACGGCTCCCTGGCCGTAACCGGGCATCCCGCTGGCGGTGCGGTTACCCGGCCGTGCCTGGTGTTGCTGGTCGGCGCGCGGCCGGTCGACGACGGGCTGATCGTCGGCCGGGCGGCGTGGGACCGGGTTCGTCGAACGCGGGAACGGCGCGGCGGCCGCGGCCGGACGGTTCCGCGGGGTCGTGTCCCGCTCCGGGGCACCGTTCTCCGCAGCAGTCTTCTCCGGAGCTGCCTTCTCCGGGGCCGCCGTCTCCGGGGCCGCCGTCTTTGCAGGCGCGGTGCTCGCTGGCGGGGCAGCCGGCTCGGGCCGGGTTGCGGGTTCGGGCCGGGTTGCCGGCTCGGGCCGGGCCGCGGGCGCCGCGGAACCCTCTCCCGCGTCGGCGACCTTCGGGATCTCGCCGGTCAGCTCGGACACCGAGAACGATCCGTCCCGGCCGGCGCGTCGGTGGCCGCGGCCGTCACGGGTACGTGCCGGCGAGTCCCCCTGGGACCCCTGCGAGCGGGCGAGAAGTTCCGACACCGAGATGGGTCGGGATTCGGGCTCCGAATCCTTCGGCATGTAGTGGCTCTCCGTCCTCGTTCTCGAACGTTTGGGTCCGGGTCTACCAGGGTGTCAGCCGACGCCCTCGCGAACGCCCTGCACCGGTGTCGGCTCCAGCGCGTCGGCCTGCTCCGCGTCGAGTCGGCGCAGGATCACACCTTCCCGGAGTGCCCACGGACAGATTTCCAGTGTATCGACTTGCAACGCGCGCATCGCCGCCTCGGCGACCAGCGCTCCGGCGACCAGCTGGCCGGCCCGGTCCGAGCTGACGCCCTCGAGTTCGGCGCGATCGGCCTTGGTCATGCGGGAGATGAAGGAGATGAGCTGACGAAGCCCGCTCGTCGTCAGTTCGCGGCGCACCCGCGGTCCGGCGCTCGACGGCGCCGCGCCGGTCAGTCGGGCCAGGCTCCGGAAGGTCTTCGACGTCCCGACGCACAGATCCGGCGCACCGGGTGCGAGCAGCTGGGACGCGGGTGCGCGGAGCTCGGCGTCGAGCCAGTCGCGCAGCACGCCGACCCGCCGCCGATCCGGCGGATCGTCGGGCAGCCACTCGCGGGTGAGACGTCCGGCCCCCAGCGGCAGTGACAGCGCGACGTCGGGTTCCTCGTCGACGCCGTTGGACATCTCCAGGGAGCCGCCGCCGATGTCGAGAGCGAGGATGCGGCCGGCGCTCCAGCCACGCCAGCGGCGCACCGCCAGCGACGTCAACCGGGCCTCGTCGCGCCCCGACAGGACGAGCACGCGCACCCCGGTCCGCTGCTCGATCTCGTCGAGCAGGTCGTCGGAGTTCGTCGCATCGCGCACGGCCGACGTCGCGAACGCCATCATCTGCTCGCAACCGGACGTCCGGGCGATGTGGGTGAACTCGTCGATCGACTCGATGAGCTTGGCGACGGCGCGGTCACTCATCCGGCCGTCGGCGTCAATCTGTTCGGCCAGGCGCAGGACCGCCTTGGTCGAACTCATCGGGGTGGGGTGACCGCCACGATGGGCGTCGACCACCAGGAGGTGGACTGTGTTGCTGCCCACGTCGAGGACTCCTAAGCGCACGGGTCAACGGTAGTGCAGCCGCCTGCACCGCCCGATCCCGGCTACCGTGTAAAGGTGACCGCCATTTCGCCGTCCGCGCCTCGCATCGATCCCGCGCCGGAGGTCGAACTCGACTTTCCGCGCGAATGGTACGAATTCGCCGATCCCGCCGACCCCGAGCACGTCATCCGGGCCGATCTCACCTGGCTGCTCTCGCACTGGACGTGTGTGTTCGGCACACCCGCATGTCAGGGCATCCTCCCGGGCCGGGAGACCGACGGGTGCTGCAGTCACGGCGCGTATCTGTCCGACAAGGACGATCGCAAGACCCTCGCCCGCGGCGTCGCGATGCTGACGCCCGAGGACTGGCAGTTCTACAAGAAGGGCTCCGGCAAGGACCCGGTCGGCCCGAAGGGGTACCTCGAGGAGAGCGACCTCGACGACGAGCCCGCCTTGAAGACGCGACTCCACAAGGGCGCGTGCATCTTTCTGAACCGACCCGGTTTCTCCGGCGGCGTCGGATGCGCGCTGCACTCGATGGCGCTGCGCAAGGGACTCGAACCGCTCACGGTCAAACCCGACGTGTGCTGGCAGCTGCCCATCCGTCGTGAGCAGGACTGGATCGAACGCCCCGACGGCACCCAGGTGCTCCAGACGACGATCACCGAATTCGACCGGCGTGGCTGGGGCGAGGGTGGCCACGATCTGAAGTGGTACTGCTCGGGTTCCCCCGACGTCCACATCGGGTCCAAGCAGGTGTGGGAGTCGTACGCACCCGAGCTCACCGCGCTGCTCGGCGAGGCCGCCTATGCGGCGCTGGCAGCGGCCTGCCGGCGCCGGAACGGGCTGGGGCTCATCGCGATCCACCCGGCGACGCAGGCCGCGACCGAGCGCCGCGAGACCGACGTCAAATACGAGCTGCAGCCCCCGGAGTAGTCCCCGGGGCGCCGCGGCCCGGCCGGCTCACGCCTCGAGCTTGTACCCGAGGCCGCGGACGGTGATGAGGTGCTTCGGATTCGCCGGGTCGGGCTCGATCTTCGAGCGCAGTCGCTTGACGTGCACGTCGAGCGTCTTGGTGTCGCCGACGTAGTCGACGCCCCACACCCGGTCGATGAGCTGACCCCGGGTCAGGACGCGGCCGGAGTTGCGCAGCAGATACTCGAGGAGGTCGAACTCCTTGAGCGGCAGCGTGATCGACGTTCCGTTGACCGACACGGTGTGTCGCTCGACGTCCATCCGGACCGGCCCGGCCTCCAGGATCCCGATCTCCAGACCGTCGTCGGGTACCTCCCCGCCGCGCCGCAGCACCGCGCGGATGCGGGCGATCAGCTCGCGCGCCGAATACGGCTTCGTCACATAGTCGTCCGCGCCGAGTTCGAGGCCGACGACCTTGTCGATCTCACTGTCGCGCGCGGTCACCATGATCACCGGGACGTTCGACCGGGTGCGCAGGGCCTTGCAGATCTCGGTTCCGGACATCCCGGGCAGCATGAGGTCGAGGAGCACGATGTCGGGACTGACGCGATCGAAGGTCGGCAACGCCTGCGCGCCATCGGTGATGACGCTGGCCTCGAAGCCCTCTTTGCGCAGCAGGAAGGCCAGCGGATCCGCCAGCGATTCCTCGTCCTCGACGATCAGAACGTGGGTCAACTCTTGTTTCCTTCGGTGGGTCGGGCAGATGGGTCGTCACCCTCCGCGGAGGGAAGTGCGCGGGGCGGCGCATCGGGATCCGACAGCGCCTGCTGGGCGGCCGGCGGCCAGCCGGCGTCGGACAGGTCCTCCGGGATGCACAGCGTGAAGGTCGAGCCGGTGCCGGGTTTGCTCCACAGGTTGATGGTCCCGCCGTGATTGGCGGCCACGTGCTTGACGATGGCCAGTCCGAGTCCCGTGCCGCCGGTCATCCGGGACCGGGCCTTGTCGACCCGGAAGAACCGCTCGAAGACCCGCTGTTGATCCTCCGGCTCGATCCCGATCCCCCGGTCGGTCACCGCGATGGCGACCATCGGCCGCCCGTCGATCTTGATCACGCGGCGGCTGATCGACACCACGGTGTCCGACGCCGAGTACGAGATGGCGTTCGAGATGAGGTTGTTCAGTGCGGTGAGCAGCAGCGGACGGTCGCCGCGGATGATGACGCCGATCGGACCGTCGGCGCGCAGTTCGATGGCCGCCGCCTCGGCGGCGAGCGTCGCCGCGGTCAGCGCGTCGTCGATGAGCGAGTCGACATCGATGCAGGTGAACTCCGGTGTGACGCCGTCCTGGAGTCGGGACAACGCCAGCAGCTCGCTCACCATGTTGCCCATGCGCTTGGTCTCGCCGACGACGCGGCGACCGAAGTGCTGCACCGAATCGGTGTCGTCGGCCGACTCGAGCAACGCCTCGGCGAGCAGCCCGATCGCGCCGACGGGGGTCTTGAGCTCGTGCGAGACGTTGGCGACGAAGTCGCGCCGGGTGGCCTCCACGCGTTTGTGTTCGGTGTCGTCGAGTCCGTACGCGACGACATAGCGTTCCTCGTCCTGCGCGACGATCCGCGCGTGACAGCGCACGTGCTCGACACTGGGCCGGGGCGTCCGGCCGGTAGAGACGAAACCGAGACTCGACATCGGCGGGCTGAACTCGAAGCGCCGTTCGACGCCGGTGTCGAGCACTTCCTTCACGGCCTCCCACACCGGGTCGGCCAGCAGCATCTCGCGTACGAGCCCGAGTTCGACGGCCCGCTGGTTGTACAGCACGACGTCGCGGAACTCGTCGACCACGGCGATGGCGGTCTCGGTGTTACGCACGACCATGCTCAACAGACCGGCCTTGGTCATGCGGCCGTCGTCGGTGGTCGCCTGCACGTCGGAGTCACGGACCTCGGCCGAGGCCGGCACCTCACGGGGACCGAGGGTCGCCTCGGGAACGAATTCGGCGGCGGTGGATGCGGAACGACGCGGGATGCGATCGAGGAACGCGAACCCTCGGGACCGGTCCCGGTCCCGGGTGCGTCGACCGATCACGACACCGAGGCAGAGCGCGAGTACGAACGCGATCGTCGCGGCGAAGATTGCGGCGGTCACAGGGGCAGCTTACGGCTCGACCAACACCGAACGCACATCTGACAAAGGTGTTCGACAGTTGTTCACGCGGAGTTGGCCGGAGTCCTTGCCGACGCGGCGGCGCGCTTCCCCGGTACCGGGGCGGCCGTGTCCGGACCGGTCATTGCGGAACCGGAACCGCCATGTCCGCGAACTCGGGGTGACGTTCGATGAAGCGCTGCACGTACGAGCAGACCGGCACGACCTGCTTGCCGCCGCGCCGGATGTCCTCGAGGACCGCCTGGACCAATTGGCCCGCGTACCCGTGACCACTGAACTGCTCGCGGATAACGGTGTGCGTGATGACCACCTGGTAGGGCTCGGAGACGTAGTCGAGATAACCGACGATCTCGTCGTCGCCCTGGGAATCGGCGACGAGGATCGCCTCGTACCGCTCCTGGGCAGGTGAGTGCTCGATTCGCAGGGTGCCCATGTCCGCCATGCCGTCTAATGTAGCGCGCGCCACACCGTCGACGCCATGGCGAAACGTGTCACGTCTGGATGTCCGAACGGACCCCGCCGACTACTTCTGCCCTTGGGCCGCCACCGCGGCGGCACCCGCGGCGGCCGCCTCGGGGTCGAGGTAGGTACCACCCGGGTTGAGCGGTTTCAGGTCGTCGTCGAGGTCGTAACGAAGCGGGTTGCCGGTGGGGATGTTCAGTCCGGCGATGTCGTCGTCGGAGATGCCGTCGAGGTGCTTGACGAGCGCGCGCAGCGAGTTGCCGTGTGCCGCGAGCAGCACGTTCTTCCCCGCCCGGACGTCGGCGACGATCGTCTCGAGGTAGTACGGGATGAACCGCTCGACGACGTCCTTGAGGCACTCGGTCAGCGGCACCTCGGGGAGATCGGCGTACCGCGCGTCGCCCACCTGGCTGTATTCGGCATCGGGTTCGATCGCCGGCGGCGGGGTGTCGTAACTGCGACGCCACAGCATGAACTGCTCGTCGCCGAACTTCTCCTTGGTCTCGGCCTTGTTCAGGCCCTGCAGCGCGCCGTAGTGGCGCTCGTTGAGGCGCCAGTCGCGGATCACCGGGATCCAGAGCCGGTCGGCCCGGTCGAGGGCGATGTGCGCGGTCGTGATCGCGCGGCGCAGCAGCGACGTGTAGACGACGTCGGGCAGCAGGTCGTGCTCGACGAGGAGCTCGCCCCCGCGTTCGGCCTCGGCCCTGCCCTTGTCGGTGAGCGCCACATCGACCCAGCCGGTGAACTGGTTGGACGCATTCCATTCGCTCTCGCCGTGCCGCATCAGGATCAGGGTGCCGTTGCTCATGGCCGATAGTTTTCCACAGTCGGTGCGCACCCTCTCCTCACCGGCGCCGGAACCCCCGGCCGGACCCCGGCGCGCACCTGGCGACGACGAAATGGTAATGAACCGGTCGATTCGCCGCGCGAACGGCCATGGGCGGGTCTAGCGTTAGCGCATGACAGCCAGTACAGACGCCGGCGCGACCGGCCAGAATGCGGAGAAGCAGCCCGAGCTCAAACGCGTGTTGGGCTGGAAGCTGTTGTTGCTCTTTATCATCGGCGACATCCTGGGCACCGGCGTCTACGCACTCACCGGCCAGGTCGCCGGCGAGGTCGGCGGCGCGGCGTGGCTGCCGTTCCTGATCGCGTTCGCGGTGGCGACGCTGACGGCGTTCTCCTATCTGGAACTGGTGACGAAGTATCCCCAGGCCGCCGGCGCTGCGCTGTACGTACACAAGGCTTTCGGGGTCCACTTCATCACGTTCATCGTGCTGTTCACCGTCATGTGCTCGGGTATCACCTCGGCGACCACCGCGTCGCGCGCGTTCGCGGTGAACATGCTGACCGGCATCAACGGCGGCGAGTCCCCGGATGCGACGCACCCCGCTCTGCTGTTCATCGCGATCGGCTTCCTGCTGCTGGTCATGTTCATCAACTTCCGCGGCGTCGCCGAAGGTGTGGGCACCAACGTGGTCCTGACCCTTGTCGAGCTGACGGGTCTCCTGCTGGTCATCTTCATCGCCTTGTTCTTCGTGTTCGGTGGCAACGCCGATCACTGGGATGCGGTGGTGGTTTTCGAATCGCCGGAGGAGAGGAACATCCTCATCGCGGTGTCGGCGGCGACGGCGCTGGCGTTCTTCGCACTGGTCGGCTTCGAGGATTCGGTCAACATGGCCGAGGAGTGCAAGGAACCGACCAGGATCTTCCCCAAGGTCATGCTCAGTGGTCTGGGGATCACCGCGGTGGTGTACGTGCTCATCGCGATCCTCGCGGTCGCGATCGTGCCCGTGGGGGTGCTCGCCGAGAGCGAGACGCCGCTCGTCGACGTCGTGCAGACCGCCGCCCCGGACTTCCCGATGACCGAGCTGTTGCCGTGGATCTCGATGTTCGCGGTGGCCAACACGGCCCTGATCAACATGATGATGGCCAGCCGGCTGCTGTACGGCATGGCCAAGCAGGGGGTCCTGCCCAAGTTCCTGGCCTACGTCCATCCCGGACGCCGTACCCCGTTCGCCGCGATCGTGTTCACCACCGTCATCGCGCTGTGCCTACTGGTCTACGTCAGCGCCGACCCGAAGGGTTCCATCGTCGGACTGCTCGGCGGCACCACCGCACTGCTGCTGCTCGCGGTGTTCACCGTCGTCAACGTCTCCGTCCTGGTGCTGCGCAAGGATCACGTGGGACACAACCACTTCCGCACCTATACGCCGGTTGCGGTGCTCGGCGCCGTGACCTCCGGGGCGCTCACCCTCCCGTTTGCCCGCGCCGACAACCAGCAGTACGTGATCGCGGCCTGGCTACTCCTGCTCGGCGTCGTGCTGTGGGCGTTCACCTACTGGCATCAGAAGCGAACCGGCGCCGAAGCGGCCTCCTACGACGACATCCCGCCCCACGAGATCCCGTGACGCACAAAAATCCGTATGACGTTGTGCCCGGTTTCCGGGCACAACGTCATACGGATGCCGCAGAGACTACTTGCGGAGGTCCTTGCGCAGGATCTTGCCCGAGGCCGACTTGGGGATCGTCTCGATGAACTCGACGGCCCGGACCTTCTTGTGCGGGGCCACCTTCGACGCCACGAACTCGATGACCTCGTCGGCGGTGATCTCCGCATCGGGCTGGCGCACGACGAAGGCCTTGGGGATCTCCTCGCCCGACTCCGCCTCGATCACGCCGATGACCGCGGCGTCGGCGATCTTGTCGTTGGTGAGCAGCAGCGCCTCGAGCTCGGCGGGCGGCACCTGGTAGCCCTTGTACTTGATGAGCTCCTTGAGCCGGTCGACGATGTAGACGCAGCCGGTCGGATCGACCTGCGCCATGTCGCCGGTGTGCAGGTAGCCGTCGGCGTCGATGGTGTCGGCGGTCGCCTGATCGTTGTTGAGGTAGCCCAGCATCACGTTCGGCCCCTTGACCCACAGCTCGCCCGGCTCGGACAGTCCCTCGCTCGGCAGCTCGATCTCCGCCCCCGATGCGGGGTCGACGATCTTGTTCTCGGAGTTCGGCACCGCCCACCCGGTCGAGGACAGCGGGGGGTCCTGCTGACCCAGCAGGCCGGGTGTGTCGGCCGGGATGATGTGACTCACCGGCGACAGCTCACTCATGCCGTAGCCCTGCAGCATGTGCAGGTCGAGACGTTTGGCGACGGCCTGGCCCAGCTCGTCGTCCAGCGGCGCCGCGCCCGACATCATCGTGTGCAGCGAGGACAGGTCGTAGTTGTCGATGATCGGGTGCTTGGCCAGCGCCACGGCCACCGGCGGTGCGATGTAGGCCATGGTGACCTTGTGGTTCTGGATGTTCTCGAGGAACTCGACGAGGTCGAACCGCGGCATCACGACCAGCGACGCCCGGTTGTACAGCGCCGCGTTCAGCAGCACCGTCATCCCGTAGATGTGGAAGAAGGGCAGCACCGCGATCACCACGTCGTCGGCGCCCATGCCCTGCAACGGTCGGATCTGCGCGACATTGGCGACCAGGTTGCGATGCGAGAGCGCGACGCCCTTCGGATTCCCGGTGGTACCGGAGGAATACGGCAGGACCGCGACGTGCGTGGCCGGATCGAACGACACCTCCGGTGCGGCCAGTCCGGCGCCCAGGAGGTCCGCCGCATTCGGGTGGCCGGAGGCGTCCTGGCCCTCGCCGTCGAGGACGATCAGGTCGGCATCCGCCAGCCCGACCTCGTCGGCGGCGGCCTTGGCCTGCTCCAGCATCGGCGAGATGGTCACCAGCATCTTGGCGCCGGAATCCCGCAGCTGCTTGGCGATCTCGGGCCCGGTGAAGAGTGCGTTGATCGTCGTCGCGGTGCCGCCGGCCCGCAGAATCCCGTGGAACACCGTCGCGAACGCCGGGATGTTGGGCGACAGGATGCCCACCACGTCGCCCACGCCGATCCCCCGCGACGCCAACGCGCCCGCCGCCGCCTCGATCTGCGAGATCAGCTGCGCATAGGTGGTCGTCGCCCCCGACTTCGGGTCCACCAGCGCGGTACGGGCGAGGTCCTCCTCGGCCACCGCGCCGAACAGGAACTCGAACACACTCACGTCCGGGATCTCGACGTCGGGGAACGGACTCGTGAAGCTCATGACACCTCCATTGGGGAATTTCTCGACCACATCGTATCAACGCACGTTGATACGATGTGACGTGGACCTCTCTCGAGAGAGTCTACGATTCGTCCGATTCGGCGGTCGACGGATCCTCGGTGACGCTCTGCGCACCGTCGACGACCGACTCACCCGGTACGTAGCGGCCTTCGAGCGGCTTCCCCGCCTCCGGCAGGGACTCCTTGTCGATGAGGTGCTCGAAGGCGAGCAGGTTGCGCAGCGATTCGCCGCGGGACACCCGCCACGCCCACTCCCGCTGGATCGAGGTCAGGAACCCGAGTTCGAGCAGGGTGTTGAAATCCCCGTCCGCGGCCTCGAGGACCTGCCCCAGGATCCGGTCGACCTCGCCGGAACTCAACCCGTCGGCGGAGATCCGGCCGACGAGGTAGATGTCACCGGTGTTGTCGATGGTGTAGGCGACGCCGTACAGCCGGCGGTTGCGCTTCAGCAGGTACTTGTACACGCCGGCGTGGTTCTCGTCGGGCCGGCGGCACACGAAGGCCTCCACCCGGACGCCGTGCTCGCTCGCCGTCAGCAGCACGGTGGTCTTCAGTTTGCGTTCGCCGGGCAGCTCGACGACCACGTGATCGACGTCGGCCCCGCCGCCGCTCTTGCGTGCGAAGGCGATCTCGTTCTCGCCCAGCGTCTTCTCCAGCAGGTCGACGACCTCGTTGCGACTCACGGCATCCTCTCGTCGGTGATATCGGGAACCCCTTGCGCAGCGGGCGATTTCGGCGCAGCGTCAGACGGTGACCCGGTTGCGCCGACGACGCCAGCGGCGTCGGAGGCGCGCCGAGGCCGCGGCCGTAGCGGACACCTCGGGCGACGCCGGGCGCTGGTGCGCGGCGAACGACCGCATCGCCCGGCCGTAACTCTCGAGAAGCTGATCGACCGTGTGTTCCCAGGAGAACTGCTCGGCGTGGGCGCGGGCGTGCTGTCCGAGCTCGACGAGTCGATCGGGTTGCGCGAGAAGCTTTTCCAGCGCATTCGTCCAGTCCCCGACCCGATGCCCGTTGACCAGCACTCCGGTCCGGCCGTCGTCGACCGCCACCCCGAGGCCACCCACATTCGCGGCGATGACGGGCGTCCCGCAGGCCTGCGCCTCGATCGCGACCAGTCCGAAACTCTCCGAATGACTGGGCACGGCAACCACATCCGATGCCCGGTAGACCTGCACCAGACGGTTCGACGGCTGGGGCGGCAGGAAGGTGACCGAATCGGCGATCCCGAGTTCGGCGACCTGATCCATCAGCGCGGTGGGCCGTTGCAGCCCCGACCCCGACGGCCCGCCGACGATGAGCACCCGCAGCTTCCGCCCGGTCGCGGCGGACTCACCGATGAGCGGCGCGACCGCGTCGACGAGGAGGTCCGGGGCCTTCAGCGGTTGGATGCGCCCGACGAACGTCACGATCATCTCGTCGGGGTCCAGGCCGAGCTCCGCGCGGGCGGCCGCGGCGGAACCCGGTGTGTAACAGTCGAGATCGGCACCAGGGGTCACCACGTCGATACGGTCGGCGGCGGCACCGTACATCGAGAGCAATTCGGTCGCCTCGGTCTGGGTGTTCGCGACCAGGCGATCGGCCTCCCCGACCACCTGCTGCTCCCCGATGACCCGTAGCTGCGGCTCGGCGGTGTCGCCCTCGGCCAGCGATGCGTTCTTGACCGCGGCCAGGGTGTGCGCGGTGTGCACCAGGGGGACACCCCACCGGTCGCGGGCGAGCCACCCCACCTGGCCGGAGAGCCAGTAGTGCGAGTGGATGACGTCGTAGTGACCGGGCGCCTGCGCGGCCTCGGCCCGCAGGACCCCGGCCGTGAACGCACACAGCTGGGCGGGCAGTTCGCGCTTGTCGAGGCCCTCGAACGGGCCGGCGACGACGTTGCGCACCGTCACCCCCGGCGCTGCGGCGACCGACGCCGGGTCGGCCGACGACGTCGCGCGGGTGAAGATCTCGACCTCGACTCCCCGACGGGCCAGCCGCGTCGCGGTCTGCCAGACGTAGACGTTCATCCCGCCGGCGTCGCCGGTGCCCGGTTGCGCCAGCGGCGAGGTGTGCACGGAGATCAGCGCGACACGCCGCGGGGACGGGCTCGAGGTCATGGTCTCCACCATAGAGAAACGCCGTGTCGGGCGAGGAGTCCCCCGGCCTGCGGACACCCTGCACGCCCGTCGCCGCGATCACCTAGACTGCTTTCGGTAACGATTGTCATTTGCGTGAAGGTTGTCGATGAAGAAATCCCTGCTGGCCACAGCCGGTGTGCTGTCCGCCGCCGCCCTGGTGTTGTCCGCCTGCTCCAGCGACTCCGGCGGGACCGACGGCCCCCCGACCGTGGTCGCGTCCACGAACGTCTGGGGTGCGGTGGCGGCCGCGGTCGCCGGCGACAACGCCGAGGTGACCGCGCTGTACACCAACGCCGACGGTGATCCGCACGAGTTCGAGCCCTCGGCAGCGGACACCGCGACGATCGCCGATGCCGACATCCTCGTCTTCAACGGCGGCCACTACGACTCCTACATGGAGGAGGCGGCGGCCAACTCGGACGCGACGGCGGTCGACGCCTACGCCCTGCTCGGGAGCGACGAGCATGCCGACGAGGCCGGTGGCGATCACGGCGACGAGCACGCGTCCGGCGATCACTCCGACGGTGATCACTCCGACGGGGCCCACGACCACGCGCACGGCGACCAGAACGAGCACGTCTTCTACGACCTCCCCGTCGTCGCCCAGGTGGCCGACAAGGTCGCCGACGCGCTGGCCGAGAAGGACCCGGACAACGCGGAGTCCTACCGCGCCAACGCCGAGACCTTCACCACCGGCATCGACGGTCTGCGCTCGAAGCTCACCACCATCCGGGAACAGCACGCCGACACCGAGGTCGCCCAGACCGAGCCGCTCGCGGGCTACATGCTGACCGAGGCCGGGCTCGTCGACATCGCGCCGGCCGGTTTCACCCAGGCCGTCGAGGAGGGCCAGTCACCCGCGGCCGCCGACCGTGCGGCACTGCAGGACATCCTGGCCGACCGTCGGACGAAGGTGCTGATCTACAACACCCAGGCCGTGGACCCGGTGACACAGGCCATGCTCGACGTCGCGCGCTCCGCGGGCGTCCCGGTCGTGGAGTTCACCGAGACCCTGCCCGACGGCGTCACCGACTACGTCGTGTGGCAGGGCGCCCAGATCGACGCCCTGACCGCGGCGCTGGGTTCCGGCTCCAATTGACCGGGGCAGGCGACTCGACCGGGGTAGGCAAGGGCAGGCCGGTCGTGGACTTCACCGGCGCCCGGCTAGCGTTCGGCGACCGGGTTCTCTGGGACGACCTCGACCTGACGATCGAACCGGGTGAGTTCGTCGCGGTCCTGGGGCCCAACGGCTCCGGCAAGACGTCGTTCCTGCGGGTTCTGTTGCACCAGTACGCGCTCGACCGCGGCACCGTGACCACCACCGACGCGGTGGGCTACATCCCCCAGCAGCACGCCGAGGACGACGCCGACCCGATGGCCATCCGCGGCCGGGACCTCGTCGGGTTCGGTGTCGACGGCGGCCGCTGGGGTGTCGGACTCCGGGGCCGGGCACGACGCCGCGCACTCGTCGACACCGCGCTCGGTTCGGTGGACGCCCTGCCGTACGCCGACGCCCCGCTGGGCGTCCTGTCCGGCGGCGAGCAGCAACGGCTACGCGTCGCCCAGGCGGTGGTGAGCGATCCCGCGCTGCTGCTCTGCGACGAGCCGCTCGCCAGTCTCGATCCGACCAACCAGCAGGTGGTCGTGGACCTCATCGATCGCCGGCGCCGGGACGCCGGGACGGCCGTCGTGTTCGTGACCCACGAGATCAACCCGATCCTGCCCTTTGTCGACCGCGTCCTGTACCTCGTCGACGGCCGGTTCCGCATCGGCGAGCCGCATGAGGTGATGACGACGGAGACGCTGAGCGAGCTGTACGGCAGTGACGTCGAGGTGTTGCGCGTCAACGGCCGCCTGGTCGTGATCGGCGGCGAGGACGCCCACCACTGCGCCGCCGACAGCGAACCGGGTGTCGCGAGGCGAGGCGGTCCGGCGTGAGCGTCACCCACCTCTCCGTCGACCGCTCGTTGAGCGACCTCTGGGATTTCTCCACCACCATCGACCTGCTGGGTTACGACTTCATGCAGCAGGCACTGCTCGCGATGGTGCTGCTCGGTCTCCTGGGCGGCCTGCTGGGCCCGCTCATCGTCGCCCGGCAGATGTCCTTCGCGGTGCACGGCGCCAGCGAACTGTCGGTGACCGGTGCCGCGGCGGCCCTGCTGATCGGGTTCAGCGTGAACCTCGGCGGCGTCATCGGCGCGGTCATCGCCGCGGCGGTCTTCGGTTTCCTCGGCAACAAGGCGCGGGAGCGCGACTCGGTGATCGGCGTCGTGATGGCGTTCGGCCTCGGCATCGGCGTCCTGTTCCTGGCCCTGTACGGCCGGATCGGGACCGGCTTCGCGTTGCTGACCGGTCAGGTCGTGAGCGTGGGCATCAACGGCCTGGTCGCGATCGCCATCACCACGGGCATCGTCGTCGTCGTGCTGGCCGTCATCTACCGGCCACTGCTGTTCGCCTCCACCGATCCCCGCGTCGCGCAGGCGCGGGGGGTACCCATCCGGACCCTGTCGGTGGTGTTCGCGATCATCATGGGCCTGGCGGCCGCGCAGGGCGTGCAGATCATCGGCGCGCTGCTGGTGATGTCGCTGATGATCACCCCGGGCGCCGCCGCCGCCCGCGTCACGTCGAATCCGACGCGCACGCTGGTGTTGTCGGTCGTGTTCGCCGAGGTCGCGGCGGTCGGCGGGCTGCTGATGTCGCTCGCTCCCAAGCTGCCCGTGTCGGTCTTCGTCACGATCATCTCGTTCGCGATCTACGTCGTGTGCCGGATCATCGGCAACCGCCGCGTGCATCGCACGCGCTGATCCGACAGAACACAACCACTGCCGGGCCGCCTCGCTCGCACCGCAGTACCTTTCATTCCTCGGCGAAGCCGGGTTGCAGCCTGCGCCGACCATGTCCTCCTCGGCGACGACCGGCCGGCCGGGTTCGAGGTTCCAGGTGGGCTTCTCGGGTTCGACGATGCGGGCGAACCGCCAGTGGCAATCGAACTGGGCCTGCATCCCGGGGGTGTCGGCGGTGGGGTCGAGAGCGACGACCTCCGCCCACGCGGCGGCCATCGCGCCGGGGTCGGTGGTGTAGCGCCCGGAATTCGTGGGGAACACCGAGAGGCTCGGACCGACCGCGGTGTCGGTCCACTCGGTCCGCTCGATGTACGGCGGGCGGTAGACGATCGTCGGCGCGCTCTCGGTGGGCGAGTACGGACCCGATGAATACGGGGTGGGTGACGGGCTCGTCGTGCTCGAGCCGGCCGTGCTCGGGCCCGGTGCTGCGGGGTCGACCGCGTCTGTCCCGCATGCGGACAGGACCGCGGCGACGGCCAGCGCGCCTGCTGCGGCGCGCCACCGCCTCCGCCCTCCGTCTGTCACTCCCGCACCCGCCCTGCGCAACCCCGTCGACATACCGACACCCTAGGTGACGGGTAGCCTGCACCTTGTGGTCCGCCGGCGCACGCACAAGCGGGCGGTCGGGTTGTTCGTCACCGCGATCGCCGTCGTCGTGCTGTGCCTCGCGGGGTGTGCGCGCACCCCCGATCCGGGACCTCCCCAGACCACCCAGTCGCATCGGGCCTCGACCACTCCCACCGGCCTGGTGCTCGACGGAAAACCCTGGTGGCCAGCGGGGTTCAACGCGTATCAGCTCAGCACCGACTGGTCGGTGAACCGCGGCTGCGGCGCCCAGGTCAACGCCGACGAGTACTTCGACAGACTCCCGCCCCGCGGGCTGACCCGATTCAACCTGTACTCGGTGTTCGCCGTCGACAAGCGCAGCGGGCTCATCGATTTCGGGCCGATCGACCGGGTCTTCCAGGCCGCGGCCCGGCATCACCAGATGGTCCTGCCGGTCCTCACCGGAGGCTCGGGCGACTGTGAGGACGAGCGGTTCAAGGAACGCGACTTCTACGTCGACGGTTGGCAGAGCCAGGAGATCGTCGGCGGGCTGACGTACGCGGAGTGGGTCGAGATCGCGGTGACCCGCTGGCACGACGAGCCGTCGATCGCCGGCTGGGAACTCGTCGGGGAGCCCGAGGCGAGCAAATGCGGTCCGGCCTCGTGCGACTGGGACGCGCGAACGTGTCCCGACGATGCCACGGCCGTGTTGCGCGCGTTCTTCGACCGCGCCGGCGCCCATCTCCGGGCCTACGACGCCGACCGGCCGATCTTCTCGGGAGTGGTGGGCGGCGACCAGTGCGGCCTCGCAGGCGCGGGTTATGCCGAGGTCCTGGGCTCGGCCGGCGTCGACGTGCTCGACTTCCACGACTACCGCTCCGATGTCGATCCCGAATCGGGGCCCGCGGGCAGCAATCTGCGCGCACGACTGGCGCAGGCTCGCGAGCTCGGAAAACCGCTCGTGGTCAACGAGATCGGGATACACGCCGGCTCATGTGGCTCGATCGCGAACCGGGCCGAACAGTTCGAGACCATCATCGCGCGCCACCGCGACGCCGGGGTCGCCGGCGCGCTGCTGAGGTCCTTCGTCCCGGACCCGCGCGGCGCGCAGTGCACGTACGACATCGGGTTGCATGACCCGGCCTGGAATGTGGTGCGCGAGTACGTCTCCTGAACGCGTGCGACGATCCGCTCGGGCTCACACCAGCTGATACAGCCGCCAGTCCGGAAGATCGGCGCCCTGGTTGCGCGCCTCGAGGACGAGAACCCCGATCTGGGCGCCGTTCTCGTAGATGGTCGGATACCGCTGGTTGACCGCGTCGGAGAGTCCCCGACCTTCCGGTGGGACGGTGAGGAAGTAGCGCACGCCGCCGCCGACCGGGTCGTTGAGCAACTGCGCGAAGTCGCGATCCGACGGGATGACGAACTGGCGCGGCCGCTCGGACTGGACCACCACCGCGAAGCCGTACACGGTGTCGCACAACACCGCGCCGTCGGGCAGGTCCAGACCGTCGAGATACTGCGCCAGCGCCCGCTCGGTGGAGAACGACCGCACGATGCGCTGCTCGCCGAGGTACTTCTGGTCCACCGAGTCCGGGCGCGGATCGACGACCGATCCGAGCGCGAACTCCTGCGGCGCGTACTTGGGTGACGTCATCCCGGCTGCGGTGACCGGGATCGCGGTGGCGACCACGACGATCACGATCGTCGCGGCGATCTTGTTACTCCAACGCGAGGCATAGGGACGGGGCGGCAGAATGTCCGAATGTCTGCCCTCGCGACGCATCGGAACCTGCTGCCGCAGGGGCACGGACAACAGGGCGATGATCGCGGCGAGCAGGACCACGGTCATGTAGAACCGAAGAAAGCCGAACGTGGAACCGCGTGAGTAACCGAAGACCTGAAACGCCAGCACGGCCACGATCAGCAGTGCGGGCAACATCGCCGCAAGCCGACGACGTCGGGCACGGACCCCGATGACGCCGAGGATGAGTATCGGCAGCAGCGGTGCGAGGATGAACATCTCGGTCAGCGAGAACTCGACCGCGTCGCCGGTGGTGGCCGATCCGCTACCACCGGACTGCGCGATGATCGCGGCATTGCCGTACTCAGAGGTGAACTGCGCGAACGCGTCGCCGGTGATGAGCCAGCCCGCCGCTGCCCAGGCGAGAAAAGCCAGGGCGCTGGGCGCCACCACCAGGGTGATGTCGAGAAGCGTGCGCGACAACCGTTTTCGGCGGTCGTGACGTGTGTAGGTCACCCATCCGACCACGAAGGCCGCGGCCAATGCGGCGGCACCGCCGTCGTAGCGGGTCAGGTACGACAACCCGAGGGCGATACCGGCCACGACGAGCTCGTGGACGTCATCTGAGGTGACCCATCGGATCAGACGACGGGTGGCCCAAGCCAAGAAGAAGAGGTACGGCGCCTCGCTCATCCCGTTCGCGGCATAGAGGACGATCATCGGATTGATCGCGTAGAAGATCGTGAAAGTACCCGCCACGAGCGGACGCAGGCCCTGGTCGCGCGCGATCCCCGACGCCTGCACCACCGATCCGGCCATGAACGCCGACGACATGATCACCGCCGAGAGCGCCTGCGTCGTCATCTCCGGGAACCACGGGGTGAGCGCGGTCAGCGGCAGCTGGACGATGGCGGTCAGCGGGGTGAAGATGAATCCGATCGCCGCGAGATGCGGTGTCCGACTGAACAGCACGCTCTGTGCCGACTGCACCCTCGACAGCGCGTCGCCGAAGAACAGCTGCACCTCGCTGACGAGGTAGACCCCGATGACGAGGTACGGGATCCACGTCGCGAGGAAGATCAGCACCGAGGCCGGGACACGGCGGGTCACGTCGTCTCCTGCCCGTCGGGATCGGTGTCCGGTGAACTGCTCGTGGACAGACCGTGAAAGGTCTTCTCCCAGTAGGACGGATTGACCAGGATCTGCCACATGCCCTTGATGGCGGCGACACTCATCATCAGCCAGTACAGCGGGATCAAGAGCGCCGAGACGAGCAGTTCGCTGCGATCGTCCTCGCGGATCGCGATGAGGTTCATGTACAGCGCCGCCCCGTTGCCCAGCAGCAGCGAGATCAGCGACAGGTAGTAGATGGGTCCGGGGAACAGTTCGGCGACGACCGGCGGCTGTCCGCCGATCCACAGCGCCAGGATCAGCCAGAACACCATGTTCAGGCAGGCGATCACCGGGGTCCCGGCGATCAGCAGCGTGAAGCGCACGAACGCGACGGGCCCGAGGATGTGCCAGAGCTTGACCGGGTGCCGCATGTGGACGAGCCACGTCTGCATGTAGCCCTTGTACCAACGGGAACGCTGACGGACCCAGTTGATGGCATCGACATTGGCTTCCTCCATCGTGACCGAGTCGAGCACCAGGGTGCGGTATCCGTGGTCGGCGATGCGGACCCCGAGGTCGGCGTCCTCGGTCACGTTGTAGGGGTCCCAGGCGCCGATCGTGTCGAGCACGTCACGCCGGAAGTGATTCGACGTGCCGCCCAACGGGATCGGCGCGCGGCTGACCATCATGCCCGGCAGCAGGAAGCCGAACCAGATGCCGTAGTCGGCCGTGAACCACTCGGTCAGCATGTTGTCGCGCACGTTGTGGAAGCTGAGCTTGCCCTGCACGCAGACCACCGAGTCGTCGCCGGAGTTGTTCAGCACGTACACCGCCCGACGGAGCTGCAGCGGGTCGGGTTTGTCCTCGGCGTCGAAGATGGTGACGATGTCGCCGGTGGCGAAGTGCATGCCGTAGTTGCAGGCCTTCGGTTTGGTCCGCGGCTGCGCCGGGGGTGTCAGGACGACCGTGACGATCCCGTTCTCCTCCACCCCGCGCGCCGCCTCGATCGTCGGCTCGTCGTCCTCTTCCAACAGCAGCAGGACTTGGAGCTTGTCCCGTGGGTACTCGATCGTCTCCATCGCGGCCACCAGTTGACCCACCACCTCCGGCTCGCCGTAGGCCGGGACGAACACGGTGTAGGCGGGCAACTCGTCGTCGGGGATGGACCGGGCGTCCTCGTCGGAGACGCGGATGGCACCGTTGACCAGTCCCCGCCGGAAGATCACCAGGCGGTCGGCGAGGGTCACCACGTATCCGATCGTGGCGATCGAGACCAGGGTCGCGCAGGTCCCGACCGGTTCGATCACCATCGCGACGGCGATGATGCCGAGCAGCGTGAACCCGATGATCTTCTGAATCCGGCTGAAGGCCACCGAGGCCGACATGTCCTCGTCGGCGTTGCGGAGACGGTTCACGGCGTCTTCGAGGGCCTGCGCCCGGTAGCCCGGGTCGGCGAGCAGTTCGGCCACCGGACGCGTCGGTCTGGTGCTGCGCGCGACCCCCGGCTTGTCGGCGGCTGCGGCGTGCCCGGGGCCGGCCTCGTCGATGCTCATGCACCGGCCCCCGAGCGGCCCCGAGCTGGGCCCGGATGAGCTCCCCGGCCAAGCCGATGAGCAGGGCCTCGTCCTTGAGTTGCGGGTCGGTGTCCAGCAGGACCGAGTTGCCCCGCAGCAGGATCGTCATCAGCGAGTTCATGTTCGCGAGGATGGTGATCCGCGGCTCCGGGAAGTAGGCCTCGGGCTCGTGGTTGTCGACTGCCCACAGCATGACCTGCTGGGTCCGGTTGCCGTTGTTCCATCGCCAGGACAACACCGTGTAGGTGAGGTAGCGCTCGTCGTCGACGACACTCCACACCCGACCCCGGACCCCGTTCGACAGGTCCACCTCGATCGGAAGGCTCGTGCGTTCGCTGGACAGGTCGTAGCGGAAGATGTCCGGGTAGACGTCGAGGACGAGTGGCCGCCTGCTGTCGACGCTGTCGACGACCACCCGCCGGGGACGCGCGAACTTGTCGTAGGCGCGATTGCCGCGGGTCTGCACCAGGACCTGGCGGATCAGCACGGACCCCGGCCCGTAGAGGCGTGACACCCACCCGTAGACACCCAGGGACTCCTGCCGCCAGCCGACCGGGACCACGAGCGGCTCACCGATACCGAGCTGCGGATAGCGATTGCTCTGGTAGTTGCTACCCACCGGCGGGGTGGGGCACAGCGCCAGCAGGACCGCCACGAGCAGCACCACCAGACCCGGCCGGCCCACGAACGGGACTTTCGGCGGACTGATCCGGCCGGCCTCGGGCGGCGACCACTGCCGGCCGCCGCGCCGCCGATAGTCGACCAGCATGTAGGCCGACGTCGCGAGGGCCGCGATCAGGCCCGGATAGGGCACGACGATGTTCCGGGGCGCGCCGAGCGCGTCGAGCACGAACAGCGCGACCAGGCCCACCGCACCGGCCAGCAACGCCGCGACCAATTTTCGCCGCCACGTCCGACCCACCGCGATCGCGGTCGCGGCGACGGCCATCAGCACCACCACGAAACCGGCGGCGAGCGACGTCCCACCCATGATCAGCACGACGGCGCGGACCGGCGGCGGGAAGATGAGCACCAACAGCAGCCACACCCACCGGTAGCGGGCGACCGGACGCAGCCCGAAGAGCAGAACCGCCGCGCCGAAGACGAACAACCACAGGGCGAGCAGATCCATGTGGGTGGTGAGGTACGCGCGCGCATAGCGCGGGTTGACCAGATACTTCATCGCCAGCGCGAGGATCAGCACCACGATGCCGACGATGACGTCGGTCTGCCGGTCGTAGATCGGCAGTTCGTCGACGGTGCGCCACGACACCCCGATGACGGCGATCAGCGCGAGGACGACCAGCACCGGGACGTAGAGGATGAGCGTCTGCGCCATCAACTCGTCGACGATCGCGACGATGGTGTTCCAGAACCCCAGGGCCGTGCACCCGATCAGGAACAGCCACCGGGCCGCCACCAGCCACTCCGGGTGATCGACGAATGCGGGGTGCGGCGTCTCGGGCTTGCGGCGCGTGACGACGCCGACGAGCGTGGCGACCGCACTCGTCGTGCCGGCCGACCCCGAATCCGGGGTCGACGGTTCCGGGTTCTGCGCCGTGGTCGTCGCGGGAGCCTCGGGCACGCCGGTCAGCTCTCGGCGGTCCGTTGGCGTCGACGGCGCAGGATGAGGGTCGCGGCGACGGCCGCCACCACGACGATGCCGACCCCGACGACCGCGAACGCCACCCAGGAGGTGTCGCCGGTCGACGACTCCGGCTGCTGCACATCGTCATCGACCACGGGCACCGGCTCCTGGCCGGACACCTGCAACAAGGCGTCGCCGTTCAGCGACGGC
Organism: Gordonia hongkongensis; assembly: GCF_023078355.1. Classification (NCBI taxonomy): domain Bacteria; kingdom Bacillati; phylum Actinomycetota; class Actinomycetes; order Mycobacteriales; family Gordoniaceae; genus Gordonia; species Gordonia hongkongensis. Next base: position 991,399 of record NZ_CP095552.1, on the reverse strand, counting down.
CAGCGATCGGGATCGGCGGCCAGCCAGTCGAGCAGGGCGTCGAGATCGGCGGCGGCGTTCGTCGAGGTCGCGACCAGCACCGACCGGCCGGCACCACGGGCAACCTGCAGCGAACCGAAACGCACGGTCGGCGACAGCTGCACCTCGGCGCGCCGGCCGTCCGGATTGAGCACCGAGACCGTGCCGCCGTCGGCGGTCACCGGCAGCGACAGCTCGGGCAATCCCTGGCCGTCCGCGGCGATGACGACCGCGGGGGCCGAGGCCGACATGGCGTCGTCGAGCGGTACGACGTCGACTCCGAGACGCACCGCCGACAGTCGCTGCAGGCCCGACATCAACGCCACCGCGCGGGCGACGTCGGCGACGTCACCGCGGGTCCAGGCCAACGAGTTCCGCGGCATCAACGCCTGCGGCAACGATGCGAACCCGGATGGTGTCGGCGGGTCGGCGACCTCGGATCGCACCTCCCCGGACGAGTCCAGGCTCAGCGAACTGCGCACTCCCGCGCCACACTGCTCGCCGACGTCGCCGTGGTTGTAGGTGACGGTGACCTCGGTGAAACGCGTCAGCAGATCGGCGGGGATGTCGACCCAGGAGTTGTAGCTGCCGGAGGAGTCGGCGGGCCAGGAGGCGATGACCCGGTCCCCGACCGACACCGCGATCTGGCCGCCCATCGGGGTGTAGGTGCCCTTCAGCTGGATTCGCACGTTCTGAGACGGCCGTCCCAGGCGCGTCTGGTCGACCCCGAACGAGATGGTCGGCCAGCCGGTCGCCGAGACGCGCTGGTCCCCCACGCCCAGTTCGGCGAGCGTGGTGACCTCCGGCGCGAGTTGCGGTGCGGCAAAAGGCGGTCCGGCCACGGCCGCGGAGCTGACGGCGATCGACGAGAGATCAGAGGTGAGGAACTCGACCTGGGTCTCCAGGTCGTCCTCGCTGCCGCCGATCCGCAACACCGGCCAGCCTGCACCCGGCCCCAGGCTGAGTCCGTCGGGCAGGGCCGAGTTGATGACGATCTGCCGCTCGAGCGGTTCGATCTCCTCGTCAGGTGCGGCATCGCCGCGCGGCAGCGAGTCCGTCTCGATCTCCACTGTCGCCGCACCGTAATTCGCGATCACGGCGGTCGCGAGCGACACGGCCGCAGCGCCCTCGGCGGGCCGCACGTCGTCGGGGACGAAGATGGTCAGCTTGCGCAGGACCGGCGGCAGGAACTCTGCGACGCTGTTCGGCGCGGCTTCCCGGCCACCGTATGTGACGGTCGCGTTCTGGATGCGCAACCCCGAATCGGGGTCGAACAGACACGATCCGGCCGTGCGCAGATAGGTCCGCAGGACGATGTCGGCGGCGTTGCGTTCGACCCGCACGCCGCGTAGCGACAGCGAGATCGGCGAATTCACAGCCGGATTGATCGGCGTCCGCGAGATCAGCCGGCCTTCCTGCAGGACGTCGATGTTGCCGCCGGTGACGAAAGCGGGATACTGCGTGACGCCGCGCAATTCGGTGGGGGCGAGATCCGGCGGTACCGCGAGGGACAGACTCACCTCGCCCTGCTGTCCCGGGAACGCGATGGTCGGCGACGAACCGAGATCGCGAAGGTTCAGCGGCGCAGGCGGATCCCCCGGCGCCGCCTGCGCGGCCGGTGTCGACGGCGCCCCGATCGAGGCGATGCCGGCCAACAGCAGGCCCACCAGCAACAACGCCGGCCCACGGCTACGTCGACAACGCGACTCGCCGCGGGTTTTCCAGGACACGTGCATTCGCCACCCTTCGAGTGACCCCCGTCCCGACCCTTAGCGCCCCGAAGAGAACCTATCCCACGACACGGCTCGGCACATATTTTCACGCGATCGGACCGGTGGGCCGCCCGGTGCGAGTCATCCGTGCCATCTCGATTCGCCAACGATGCCCCGAACCGGCACCCGACTCTGCGACCATGTCCTGCAGGTCGACACGTCCGGCGAGATTCGAGGGAGCGCGATGCGACAGGTTCACGCCGGCGAACGCGTCGACGGCGGCGTCTACGTGGACATCGCCGACGCGACGATCTGGCACTTCACCGCCGGCGAGTCATACGGCCCGCCGATGGTCCTGCTCCACGGGCTGTTCGCGTCGGCGTCGACGTGGGGAACGCAGATCCCCGCCTTCCTCGACGCCGGTCAGCAGGTGTTCGTACCCGAACGGCCCGGTCACGGTCACAGTCCCGACCTCCCCGGCGAGTTCCACCTCGACCGGATCGTGGCACGCACGATCGTCTATCTCGAGACCGTCGTGCGCCGGCCTGCCAATCTGGTGGGATGGGCCGACGGCGGCACCGTCGCCCTGCTCGTCGCCCGGGACCGCCCGGACCTCGTCCATCGGCTGGTGTTCGTCGGCGGATACCTGAACCGTGCCGGCCGGATGGCCGACGAGTTCATCTCCCGGGTGTCTCGCCGCGACCCGGTGACGATGGACTACCTGCGCATCTACTACGACACCACGTCGCCGGACGGGCCCGAGCATTTCGAGACGGTCTTCGACAAGGCGGTCCGGATGCTCGCCGCCGAACTGGAATGCGAGGTCAGCGAATTCACCCACGTCGAGGTACCGACGCTGGTGGTGGTCGGCGATCGCGGGCTCGTCCGCCTCGAGCACGCGCTCGAGCTGTCGCGGACGCTGCCGGCGGCCCGGCTGGCCGTGATCCCGGGCACCCACATCCTGCCGGTCGAATCGCCCGAGCTGTTCAACCCGCTCGTCCTGTCGTTCCTGGCCGCCGACCCCCCGTCGGTCTGGGAGTTCGGCTGACCCGCTCCGAAAGAACAACAAACCGCGGCGGGTCTGTGGGGTGCTCCCTCTGCTCCCTGAGGTGCGAGGAGCGTTAGCGACTGCCCCTTTGCTCCCTGAGGTGTGAGGAGCGTCAGCGATTGCCCCTTTGATCCCTGAGGTGTGAGGAGCGTCAGCGATTGCCCCTTTGATCCCTGAGGTGTGAGGAGCGTTAGCGACGAGCCACGAAGGGCCTGGTGAGACACGTTGCGAAGCCCTTCGTGGCTCGCTTCGCTCGCACCTCAGGGAGCAGAGATGTGGATGCTGAGGGGTGTTCTCTCGTTGTGCACGACGGCCGCCTAGGCCGGCGAATGCACCCGGTACCACGCCTGGCGCCGCAGGGTGTCCGGGTCGGCCTCGACGTGGTCGGGGTCGTCGAGGACGAGGACCTTGCGGTCGGCGGTGGTGTAGGCGGGCCAGCCGAAACCCGGGTCGCCGGTGCGGGCGAACCCGCCCCAGCGGGTCTGGACGTTCTTGGTGACCCGGCCGGTGGCGGGCCAGTCGGCGAGGGCGAGACCGGCACCCATCGGGGCCCGGTAGGCACCGAACACGCTGAACAGCTCGGTGGCGTGCGTGGCCCCGAAGCCCGTGGCCTCGAGCACCTTCGTCTGGTAGTCGTAGCGGTACACGTAGGTCGGGGCGACGGCGCTGTGCCCGTCGGCGAAGGCGCTCATCGGTGCCCAGAAGATCGAGTCGCCGGCCAGCCGGATGCGGTCGCGGTCCCCGTCCTCGTAGTGCGAGGCGATCTCGCGCCGGACCTCCTCGTCCTCGACGCGCATCAGGGTGCGTTCGGCGTCGGGCAGGACGTTCCAGAGTTTGGCGAACAGCTTGCCCTCGTCGCGGTTGCTGCCGATCACGAGCGGCACCGGCTGCGTGAGCCCACCCGCGGCGGCGGCGAGCGGCGACCGCGGCAGCAGATCGCCGTCGACGACGGGCGCGAACGGGATCGCACCACCGGCGGTCTTGGTGGCGAATCGCATCAGCCGGTTCCCCGCCGCCAGCAGCAACGCCGGGTTGGGCGAGGTGAGCAGACGCTGGGCGTGGACCGTGTCGACGGGCGGCTCGTCCCGTTCGAGGGAGGTCGTCCGACGCTGCGGGTCGCGCAACAGCCGGACGAACTCGTCCGCGTAGATCTTCGCCGCGTCCTGCTCGACGATCAGTTCCGGGGCTGGGCTCTGCGCGATGGCCTGGTGATAGAGACCGGTCGTCGACGGGGCGGACAGCAGCGAGAGCACCGACGACCCGCCGGCGCTCTCGCCGAAGATCGTGACGTTCTCCGCGTCGCCGCCGAACGCCTCGATGTTGTCCTGGACCCACTGCAGGGCCGCGATCTGGTCACGCAGTCCGACGTTGGAGTCGAACGGACGATCCTCGGTGGCGAACTGACCGAGGTCGAGGAAGCCGAACGGACCGAACCGGTACTGGATGGTGACGACGACGACGTCCTGGGCACGCGCGAGGAAGGCGCCGTCGTAGAGCGGGGTGGCGGCCGTACCGAGGATGAACGCACCGCCGTGGATGAACACCATCACCGGTCGCGGTGCCGACGACGCGACGTCGGGCGAGTAGACGTTCAGCGTGAGGCAGTCCTCGGCCATCGGCGCGAACTTGCCCGGTGCGATGGCCGTGAACCGCTTCTCCTGGATGGCCGCCTTGGCCACCTTGGTGCAGTCGCGGACGCCGGGCCAGTCGTGGGCGGGCTCCGGTGCACGGAACCGGCGATGGGCCACCGGCGGTGCCGCGAACGGGATGCCTCGCCAGCTGATGGTCCCCTTGCGCAGCCGCTTCCCCCGGGCGCCCTCGACCACGCCGTTACGGATGGTCACCTTACTGTCGAGTAATGCCATACCCACCACCGTAGACGAAACGACGACTTCGTCTACCCGCCGCCGCACACACACCGATCGGGCGGTCCCCGCTGGTCGGCCACCACTACGATGCGCTCATGGGTTCCGGCGCGGCACGCATCGACCTCAACGCCGACCTCGGTGAAGGCATCGGCGACGACGCGGCGATGCTGGGGATCGTCACCAGCGCCAACGTGGCGTGCGGCTTTCACGCCGGCACCCCCGCGCAGTTGCTCGCCACCTGCCGGGCCGCGGTCGACGCCGGGGTCCGGATCGGCGCCCAGGTGTCCTACCCCGATCGCAGCGGCTTCGGGCGCCGGTTCATGGAGATGACGACTCCGGACCTCGTCGCCGACCTGGTGTACCAGATCGGCGCGCTCGACGCCCTCGCCCGATCGGTCGGCGGGGCCGTCACCTACGTCAAACCGCATGGCGCGCTGTACAACACCATCGTCCATCACGAGCAGCAGGCCGAGGCCGTGGTCACCGCGGTCCGCGATGTCGACGCCGGATTGGCGGTCATGGGGCTACCGGGATCGGAGGTGCTGTCACGCGCCCGACGGGCGGGACTCGACATCATCTCCGAGGCGTTCGCCGACCGCGCCTACACCCCGGCGGGCACCCTTGTGCCGCGCGGAACCGACGGCGCGGTGTTGTCGGACAGCGCCGAGATCGCGCGACGGGTGGTCGAACTCGTCACGACGGGCCGGATCGGCGCGATCGACGGAACCCAGATCGACGTCGACGCCGGATCGGTCTGCCTCCACGGCGACACCCCGGGCGCGGTCGGACACGCGCAGGCCGTGCGCGATGCACTCACCGCCGCCGGGATCGTCATCGGCGCGCCACCGGCCTGACCGGCCCAGGAGGGGTGCTGCTAGCGGCGTCGCTGGCGGGCGAACTCGGCGAGGACCACACCGGCGGCGACCGAGGCGTTGAGGCTCTCGACGTCGCCGGCCATCGGGATGGACAGGATCGAGTCGCAGCTCTCGCGAACGAGGCGGGAGAGCCCCTTGCCCTCCGAACCGACCACGATCACGGTGGGGCCGCTGCCGTCGTAGTCGTCGAGGGTGACGTCACCGTCCGCGTCGAGACCGACCAGTTGCGCCCCGGCGTCGGCCCAATCCTTCAGTGTGCGAGTCAGATTGGTGGCGCGGGCGACCGGTAGACGCGCCGCGGCGCCGGCACTGGTCCGCCAGGCGACGGCCGTCACGCTCGCGCTGCGTCGTGCGGGGATGACCACGCCGTGCCCGCCGAAGGCCGCGACCGAGCGGATCACCGCGCCCAGGTTGCGCGGATCGGTGATGTTGTCGAGGGCTACGAGCAGCGGCGGGGTGCCGCTGGCCTTGGCCTCCGCCATCAGGTCGTCCGGGTGGGTGTACTCGAACTCCGGCACCTGCAGCGCGATGCCCTGGTGCATTCCGTTGGTGGACAGGCGATCGAGTTCGGGTTTGCCGACCTCGAGGATCGAGATCGCCGAGTCGCCGGCGATCTTCACCGCCTCGGCGACCCGCTCGTCGGGCTCGGAGTTGGTGGCGATGTACAGCGCGGTGGCCGGCACGCCCGCGCGCAGACATTCCACGACCGGATTGCGGCCGAGGACGTACTCGGGACCTTCGTCCCTGGCCCGCGCCCCGCCGCGACCCGCCGCCGACTTCGACGCCGCCTTGGCTCGCTTGTGAGCCGGATGATACGGCCGGTCAACCGCTTTCGGTGTCGCGCCACGGGCCTCGAGGCCGCGGCGACGCTGACCACCCGAGCCGACGGTCTGCCCCTTCTTGGTGCCGTCCTTGCGAATTGCGCCTCTGCGCTTGGAATTCCCTGCCATCACGCCTCACCCTTCAATGCCCATTGCGCACCGTCGGGGGTGTCGGTGACCTCGATACCGGCCTGCGCCAGCCGATCCCGCACCGCGTCCGCGGTCGCCCAGTCCTTGGCGACGCGCGCATCGGCGCGTCGCTGCAATTCCGCCTGCACCAGCACGTCGAGTGCGGAGGTGGCGGCCGACTCGTCGGCGGCACCCGCCCACCGGTCGTCCAGCGGGTCGACGCCCAGAATTCCCATCATCGCGCGGACCGTGGACGCCGCCGCCAGCGCGGCGGCTCCGTCACCGGACTCCAGGGCGGTGTTGCCCTGCCGAACCACGTTGTGCACGACCGCGAGTGCGGCCGGGACGCCGAGGTCGTCGTCGAGCGCGGCGGCGAACTCGGGGTCGACGTCCCCGACGACCACCTCGCCCACGCGCGCGCCGACCCGGGCCACGAACGACTCGACGCGCCGATAGCCGGCGGCGGCCTCGGTGAGCGCCCCCGACGAGTACTCCAGCATCGACCGGTAGTGCGCGCTGCCGAGGTAGTAGCGGAGCTCCACCGCCCGGACCCGTTGCAGCATCGCGGGGATCGACACCACGTTGCCCAGCGACTTGCTCATCTTCTCGCCACCCATGGTGACCCAGCCGTTGTGTAACCAGTAGCGCGCGAACGCATCTCCCGCACCGTGTGCCTGCGCGATCTCGTTCTCGTGGTGCGGGAAGATGAGATCCATTCCGCCGCAGTGGATGTCGAACTCAGCGCCGAGCAGCGAGGTGGCCATCGCCGAGCACTCGAGGTGCCAGCCGGGACGGCCGGGGCCCCAGGGCGTCGGCCAGGACGGCTCGTCGGGCTTGGCCGCCTTCCACAGGGTGAAGTCGCGGGGATCGCGTTTGCCGGTCCCCGCGCTCTCGCCCTGATGCACGTCGTCGAGCCGGTGTCCGGACAGCGACCCGTACTCCGGCAGGCTCAGGACGTCGAAGTACACGTTGCCGTCGGCGACGTAGGCGTGCCCGCGGTCGATCAGTCGCTCCATGTATTCGATCATCTGGGTGACGAACCCCGTGGCCCGCGGCTCGGCCGACGGCGGCAGGACCCCCAGCGCGCGGTAGGCGTCGTCGAACGCACGCTCGTGGGTGGCCGCCCATTCCCACCACGGCCGTCCCGCGTCCGCGGCCTTCCGCAGGATCTTGTCGTCGATGTCGGTCACGTTGCGCACGAACAGCACGTCGAGGCCCTGGTGGGTCAGCCAGCGCCGCAGGATGTCGAAGGCGATGCCGCTGCGGACGTGCCCGATGTGCGGAACTCCCTGGACCGTCGCCCCGCACAGGTACACCGACGCCTGGCCTGGGTGCAGCGGCACGAAGTCGCGCACCTCTCGGGAGTTGGTGTCATACAGGCGCAGGGTCACGACCGGCAATCCTACCGGACCCTGACCTGGCCACCGACGGCCCGAGCCGCAGGTGCGCGCACCTCACGCAAGGCCACCGGACACGGGCGCATGGCGTTCGGCGCTACGGTGTGCGTCCGCGCGTGCTCGAGGGCCCACGGGCGGGGCCACCTGGAGCAGCGCAGCCCCTACGGGCTCGTGCTGAACGTCGCGGACTAAGCGGAATCGTACGGCGGCATGGCCTGCGACAGCGCGGCGTCCAGCAGCGCGGTGGCCATCGCGGCGATCCCCTCGCCGCGGCCGGTCATGCCCAGGCCGTCGGTCGTTGTCGCCGACACCGACACCGGGCCGCCCAGCACGTCGGACAGCACCTGCTGCGCCTCCGCACGGCGCGGTCCGATCTTGGGCCGATTGCCCACCACCTGTACGGCCGCGTTCACCACGCGGAGCCCGTCGGCCTCGATGAGAGTCCGTACGTGCGAGAGCATCTGGACTCCCGAGACACCCTCCCACTCCGGGCGACCGGTGCCGAACACGGAACCCACGTCACCCAGACCCGCCGCCGACAGCACCGCATCGCACAGCGCGTGGGCGCCGACGTCGCCGTCGGAGTGGCCTTCACACCCCGGTTCGTCGGGAAAATACAGACCGACCATCCAGCACTCGGCGGACGCGTCGACGCGATGGGCGTCGGTACCGATGCCGACCCTCATCGCCCACCGACCATGTCGCGCACGATACGCAGGTCCCAGGGCGTGGTGATCTTCATGGCAAGCGGGTCTCCGGGGACGAGGTGGACATCGATTCCGCATCTCTCGACGAGGCCGGCGTCGTCGGTCGCGATACCGGCGTCATCGGCGTGCGCACGGAGGAGGGCGTCACGGGCGAAACCCTGAGGGGTCTGCACGGCGCGCAACTCCTCGCGGTCGACGGTCCGCGTCACGCGCTCGAGACCGGCCGGGCCGGGCTCGACCTGTTTGAGGGTGTCGACGACGGGAACGGCGGGGACGACCGCCTGATGCCCGGCGCGGATCGCGGCGACGACGTCGGTGAACACCCGCGCGGGGGTGAGTGGTCGCGCGGCGTCGTGCACGAGCAGGATGCCGGCGCCACCGGCGGCGGCGATGCCGGCGCGCACCGAATCCGACCGGTGAGCGCCACCGGCGACGACGCGCACGCCGGTCAGCAACGCCGATGCCCGCTCGACGAGGTCGGCGGGCACCACGACGACCACGGTCGCCCCCAGCGAGGCGGGGATGTTGTCAACGCATCGCTCGATGATCGTCCGTCCACCCACATCCACGAAGGCCTTGGGCACCGGCTCACCGAGTCGGGTTCCCGACCCGGCGGCCGGGATGATGACACAGACTTCTGCGCCGAAAAGCTCCGGCGTAGGTGTCACGAAGAGTCCTGAACCAGGTGCGACCGGCGGTCAGGAAGCGGCGGCGAGGACCTCGTCCAGCATGCTGGTGGCCTTCTCGTCGTCGGTGTTCTGGGCGAGTGACAACTCGTCGACCAGAACGCGACGGGCTCGGGTCAGCATCCGCTTCTCACCGGCCGACAACCCACGATCCTGTTCGCGACGCCAGAGGTCGCGGACGATCTCGGCGACCTTGATGATGTCGCCCGAGATCAGCTTCTCCTGGTTCGCCTTGAACCGGCGCGCCCAGTTGGTCGGCTCCTCGGTGTGCGGGGCCCGCAGAACCTGGAAGACCTGATCGAGACCTTCCTGCCCGACGACGTCGCGAACGCCCACGTACTCGAGCTTCGTCGAGGGAATCTGAACGGTCATGTCACCGTCGGCAACCTTGAGAACAAGGTATTCGATCTGCTCACCCTTGATGGTCCGGGTCACGATGTCTTCGACCCGGGCAGCACCGTGATGGGGGTAAACGACGGTGTCGCCAACTTTGAAATTCAATGTTCCTTGCCCCTTTCGAGTGAAGCCAGTCTAGCACGGGCGTTCCGAGGCACCCACCCAACGGTGCAGGTCAACGCGGTGAACAGGTTTCATGACAGGCTCTTGCGAGGTCGCGAGGGGTGCCCGGTGAGGGTGGGCTACCCCACCGGAGCTCCCCGTCGGCCTGGCGCGGGGTACGCCCCACCACGGTGTCGACCGGGCTCCCCGGCACCGCCCGCCGACCCCTGGGACGACGTGGGCTCGACCACCCGGCGACCGCTGCGGGGCCGTGGCGCCGGCGACGGCGACAGACCAATCGGGTACCCGGCCGGACTTTTCCGCACCGCGCCCACTACGCTGCGTAGTGCAGGGTTTCGCGCGCTGCATGTCGGCTTCGTTTGACCTGGGAGGATCGGGTGTCAGTGCTATCACTTTCCGCGCGGCGGTCGGCGGTTCGGCCATCTCGCATGGTGACCGCGGTTGCCGCGATCGGCATCGCCGTCGCCCTCGGCACCACCGGCTGCGGTGCGGGTCAGATCTCGCAGACCGCCAATCAGCTGCCCGCGATCAACGGCGCGAACGTCAACTACGACGAACTCGAGCTCCGCGACGTGCAGATCCTCTACCCCGAGAACGACGCATCGACGGTCTTCGGCGACGGCGGACCGTTCGAGCTGGCGTTCGTCATCGCCAACTCCGATCCGCTGGTCTACTACCGCCTCAAGGGGATCAACCCCGAGGAGGGGCAGGTCACCTTCATCGAGGGCGCTGAGGCCGATGACCGCGTCATCCCGCCCAACGGGGCGCTGCGCGGCGGCACCCCGGTCGGCGCCAACCCCGAGTTCGAGAAGCGCCTCAGCGTCGAGCTCGACAACACCGGTGACACGGTCGCGGCGGGTCTGACGACCGAGCTGACGTTCGTGTTCGAGAAGCGCGAGGCCGACGGCCGCTGGGTCGATGCCGGCCAGACCACCGTCGACGCCCCGGTCGACGGCGGCGCCGAGCTCGAGCGCCAGGACGTGGCACGTAACGCCGAGCCGACCTTCTACAAATAGCATCACGGCGACGAGGGCCACGGCGAAGAGGGCTCCGGGGCCGGCACCGGCGAACACGGCGCCGACGGCGAGGGTCACGGCGAAGGCGGCCACTGACCACCGGTCGAACCACTTCCACGAGCGAGGCCCGGCACACGCCGGGCCTCGCTCGTTCTGTCGGCCCCGCCACCTAGGCTGACCGGGTGGCCAGAACCAAGACGTCCTTCCGCTGCACCGCGTGTGGCCATCAGGTGCCCAAGTGGGTGGGCCGCTGCCCCGAGTGCGGCGAATGGGGCACGATCGGCGAGGTGGCCGGGCCGGCACCGTCGGCGCGCTCGACCGCGGCGGTCGCACCGTCGAGCCCCGCTCTGCGCATCACCGAGGTCGACGCCGAATCGTCCGCCGCGATCCCCACGGGCATCGGCGAGCTCGACCGGGTGCTGGGCCGCGGCGTCGTCCCGGGCTCGGTCATCCTGCTGGCCGGTGAGCCCGGCGTCGGCAAGTCGACGCTGCTGCTCGAAGCCGTCAAACACTGGGCGGCACAGGACCGCACCGCGCTCTACATCACCGGTGAGGAATCTGCCGGGCAGGTCCGCATGCGGGCCGAGCGCACCGGCGCGGTGCACCCGAACGTCTACCTGGCCGCCGAGACCGACCTCGCGACGATCCTCGGCCACGTCGACTCCGTCGCGCCGTCACTCATGATCGTCGACTCGGTCCAGACCCTCGTCGCCTCCGGGGCCGACGGCGTCACCGGGGGCGTGACCCAGATCCGGGCGGTGACGACCGCACTGGTCTCGCTCGCCAAGAACCGCGGGGTCGCGGTCATCCTCGTCGGCCACGTCACCAAGGAGGGCGCGGTCGCCGGGCCGCGGTCGCTGGAGCACCTCGTCGACGTCGTACTCGCGTTCGAGGGTGACCGGCACTCGACGCTACGCATGGTCCGCGGTGTCAAGAACCGGTTCGGGGCGGCCGACGAGGTGGGGTGTTTCGAACAGCGCGACGACGGCATCCATCAGGTCCCGGATCCCTCCGGAATCTTTCTGCATCAACGTGATTCGGATGTGAGCGGCAGCGCGACCCTGGTGACCATGGACGGCAAACGCGCACTGGTGGGCGAGGTCCAGGCGCTGGCGAACGGCACCGAGATGAACATTCCGCGCCGGGCGGTCTCCGGCCTGGACATGAACCGCGTCTCGATGGTGCTCGCGGTCCTGCAGGCACGCGGGGGTCTGAAACAGATCGCGAAGAGCGAGGTGTATCTATCCACGGTGGGCGGCATGCGCGTGACCGAGCCGGCCGCCGATCTCGCGATCGCGCTCGCTGTGTACTCCACGGTGAAGAACCAGCCGATCCCGCAGTCGACGGTGGTCGTCGGCGAGGTCGGGCTCGGCGGTGAGGTCCGTCGTGTCTCGGCCGTCGCGCGCCGACTCGCCGAGGCGAAGCGACTCGGCTTCCGGGAGGCGATCATCCCCGCGGCCACCGACGAGGAACTGCCGACGGGCATCCGGATCCTGCGTGTGGCGAACCTCGGCGACGCCGTCGGTCTCCGCGACGCCGATCCGGTGGACGCGCCCTTCTGACCCGTCCCCCTGGCCGCTACGCCTAGGGGTACATCCGGCGTTTGTACTCCTCCGCCCGGGCGCTCTTCTCGACATGGGCGGCGAAGTGCTTCCGCACATCGATCGTCACGAAGATCGCGTGTGCGCTGGCCACCGGCTCGTCCGGATTACCGATGTGGGCGACCGCCTCGGTGAAGATTTTGCGGCGCTGTCGGCCCAGCAAGGTGCCGGTGAACTGCAGCGTCGAGCCCACCGGGATGGGCCGGATGTAATCCACCTCGAGATGCACCGTCACCCCGGAGGGCCCGATCAGGAGCGGGATCGTGCCCATCACCTCGTCGAACGCGGTGCTCAGGATGCCGCCGTGGATGACGCCGGGGCCGCCCTCCATCCGGGTCTCGACCTCCATCGACGCGTCGACGGTGAACCCCTCACCCGCATGCACCACCAGATGCAGGCCCTGCGGGGAGTCCGGTCCGCAGCCGTAGCAGGTCGGGTTGTGCATGCGGACGGGTTCGCCCGGCTTGGCCGCCTTCGGGTGGCGTTCCACCTCGTCCAGGTCGTCGGGCACCACGAAACTGCTGCTCTTCACACCCCGGTACCCTAGTCACCATCAGAACGGCCGATGTCGCTGGCATCCGGCCCGGCGCGGGTGGGCGCCGTCCCCGCGGGGACGGACGGGTCACTGGAGGGAAGTCATGGTTGCCGAGGTGGTCAGATCCGAGCTGACGCGCGACACGGTGGCGCGCGTCGCGCCCGGCACGCCGCTTCGTGACGGCCTCGAACGCATCCTGCGAGGCGGCACCGGCGCCCTCATCGTGCTGGGGCACGACTCCGACGTCGAGAAGATCTGCGACGGCGGTTTCCACCTCGACGTGGAGTTCGCGCCGACGCGACTGCGCGAGCTCGCCAAGATGGACGGCGCAGTCGTGCTCTCCACCGACGGCAAGCGCATCGTGCGGGCCAACGTCCAGCTGGTCCCCGATCCCTCCATCCCGACCGAGGAGTCGGGCACCCGTCACCGCGCGGCGGAGCGGACCGCCATCCAGACCGGGCATCCGGTGATCTCGGTGAGCGCGTCGATGTCGATCGTGAGCGTCTACGTCGACGGCGCCCGCCGGGTCGTCGAGAGCCCGGACCCGATCCTGTCCCGCGCCAACGTCGCGCTGGCCACCCTCGAGCGGTACAAGGCCCGGCTCGACGAGGTGATCTCGGCGCTGTCGCGCGCGGAGATCGAGGACTACGTGCTGCTGCGCGACGCGATGTCGACCGCCCAGCGCATGGAGATGGTCCGTCGTGTGTCGGCCGAGATCGAGGAGTACGTCCTCGAACTCGGTGTGAACGGCCGGCAGGTCAGCCTGCAGCTCGAGGAGCTGATCAGCGACAACGACACCATGCGCGAACTGCTCGTCCGCGACTACTACGCCAGCCCCGAGCCGGCGACCGCCGAGGATGTCCGCCAGGCGCTCGAGGTCGTCGAGAACCTCAGCGACGCAGACCTTCTCGACCTCACCCTGCTCGCCGGGGCCTTCGGGTACCCGACGACGATCGAGGCCCAGGACACGGCGATGAGTCCCCGCGGTTACCGTCTGCTCGCCCGGATCTCGCGGCTGCAGTTCGCCCACGTGGACCGGCTCGTGCGCAGCTTCGGGACCCTACAGGCGCTGCTCGCGAGCTCGTCGGCCGATCTGCAGGCGGTCGAGGGTATCGGCAGCATCTGGGCCCGCCACATCCGTGAGGGACTGTCCCGCCTGGCCGAGACCAGCATCGAGCGCTACGACTGATCGCGCGTATTCGGGCGACTGGTACCTCGATCACGGCAACGGCCGCGAGGCCGCTAGTTGGACAGCAGTGCTCGTTCGATCATCTGCGCGTCATCGTTCGCGTCCGCCGACCACGCATACCAGTTGTGTCCGCCGTTCCGATAGTTGAACGAGATCGGCAGTCCGAGACGTGTCGATACGGCCTGGAGGGCCACCGTCGAGAACATAGCGCCAGACTCCAGCGCAACTCCCAGAGCTAGCGCGGTTGCCGCCTGCTGCACGAGCTTCGGACCCGATCCGGGATCAGCAGCCAATCGTTCCTGAAGGACCTGGTTGGCTTCGCGGAGTTCATTGCTGGTCGGAATTCCGTTCCCGGAGGAAACAATCACGGTCTGGCGAGTTCGCGCGACTTCGCCGATACGGGACAGGACGTCGTTCTGTGCCCAGCGGTTACCCGGCGCCTCAGGGTCTCCCCACATCGCGGTGCGTCCGTTCTCGATGTCGGCACGCTCACGCTGGATGGCAGGTATTCCCAACCACCCGAGCGGGTTGTCAGTCGGATAGTAGCCGGAGTAGGAACGGGCCACTTTGAACACCGTTGGATGGTCCAGCGCAAGGACGATCGCCGGACCCGCGGACATCGATACCCCGACGATGCCGTTGCCCGATCTCGGCACATCGAAGTTCCGCTGCAGATACTTCGGCAGTTCGACCCCGATGAACGAGCTCCATTGCGGCGGAATCGACTGACCGGTGGGCGCTTTCTCCCAGTCTGTCATCCACTCACCTGCACCACCGGCCGGAAAGACGAGAGTGTTGACGGAATCGTAGGCAGCGACGGTTTCAGGCTCCGCTGTCCACGTACTGAACTCCGGATTCGACCCCAATCCGTCCAGGAAGTAGATTCCGCGCCCTGCCTGGCGCTCTCGTGTGTCTGCGGCTCGGATCTGGACCGTGGCCTCTCGCCCGAGCGCAGTCGAGTCGAAGGTACAAGTCTGTAGGTTCTGAGCGCGCTCGGCCGGCGTTCTCCAGACGCAACCCGCGTCAGCCCTGAGCATCTCCGGGTCGGATGCCACTGCGGGCCCGCTGCCCCACACCAGCGCTGATGATGCGCACGTCACCGCAACGCCCGCGGCAACCACACAGCGACGCATGAACGCCTTGAATCCGACTCGGATGAGAGACCTCCCCGCCAGACGAGACCGAGGTAGGAGATCTCATCATTGATACTCAACGAGTCGGTACTTTACCTAGCGAACGAATAGTTCGCGGTACCCGCCTGGCCGAGACCAGCATCGAGCGCTACGACTAGTCGCCTGGCCCGGCGAACGTGACCGTCGCTCAGGGCTGTTGGGCCGGGGCGACCATGTTGAACGTGATCGGGAACGATTCGCGTTCGCCGATCTTGCCGATGGCGGAGTAGGAGCCGGCGGGCACCTGGGTCCGCGGGCGCTCGCAACCGGGGCTGCTGGTGGTGCCCGACCAGGTGATCGTGTCCTTCACCTGCTGCGCAGGCTTGAGCACCACGTTGTTGACGGTGTTCAGCGGCGAGCAGTCGCGCGCCGACCACAGCGTCCGGGTGCCGTCCAGGGTGCGGACGATGACGTTCTGCACGGCCTTGCCGACGTCGCGGGTGCACTCGGACAGTCCCGCGTTGGTGGTCACGATGGTGAACACCGGGTTCTGTCCGATCGTGTAGGTGGGCTTGTCGGTGTAGAGGACCACCGAGATCGCCTGATCCGGGCACAGGGCCGGCCCGCCGGCCGCTCCGGGAACGCCTGCTGGACTTGTCGATTCGACCGGGGTCGCGGACCCCGCGGGCGGCCCCGCCGGAGCACCCGCCCCGCCGCCGGCGCCGCCCCCCGCATCCGGTTCACCGGAGGCGCCACCCGCCTGCGGTTCCGACGCGGGCGGCGCGGATGTCGTCGACGACGCCGATGAGCTCGACGACACGCTCGCGGTGGCTGCGGTGTTCTGCGGATCCCCGCTTCCCGACGTCATCCACACGATCAGTGCTACGACCAGACCGACCACGACCAGCGCACCACCCGCGGCGACGACGCGGCGTCGCCAGTAGATCTCGGGTGGCAGCGGGCCCTGGGGTTCGATCACGACCACAACGCTAACGGCCGGGTCTTGACTTCTGGTTCATCACGTGCGGCGTGTCGCAGCGGGAAAGCGGTCCCGAGCAGGCAAAGTCTAGAGTTCGCCTTCAGGTCCACCGCATGCGGAGACGAATACGACGTCAGGCAGACTCGGCCACCGCGGTGGGCGCCGGGCGTTCACCGATGTCCCCGTACACGCCCTGGACGTTCACCTGCCCCTCGCTGAGCTGGTAGGTCAGGCCGACGATCGCCAGGCGGCCGGTACTGATCCGATCGGCGATGATCCGGCTGCGCTGCATGAGCAGCTGCCCGGTCTCCACCACATGGCGGGCCTCGAACTCGTCGACTCGTGTCAGGCCCTCGCTACGGCCGGCGAGGATGCTGGGGGTGACCCGTTCCACGACGTCCCGGATGTAACCGCCGGGGATCTGGTTGTCGTCGAGCGCGTCGAGGGTGGCCTTCACCGCGCCGCAGCTGTCGTGCCCGAGGATCACGATGAGCGGTACCTGCAACACCTCGACGGCGTACTCGAGCGAACCGAGGACCGCCGAGTCGATGACCTGACCGGCCGTGCGGACGACGAACATGTCGCCGAGACCCTGGTCGAAGATGATCTCGGCCGCCAGGCGGGAGTCGGCGCAACCGAAGAGCGCGACGTGCGGGTGCTGGCCCCCGGCGAGTCGCGCCCGGTCCTCGATACCCTGGCTGGGATGCTGAGATTCACCTGTCACAAATCGGTTGTTGCCGTCGCGCAGGATGCGCCAGGCCTGCCGTGGTGTCGTTGCGGTCATGCCCAATAGTGTGCCATCGGGCCATCTGCTCGGTTGGTTCGATATGCATGAACGGGATCTTCCGTGGCGTGACCCGTCGTGTAGCGGCTGGCAGATCCTCATCAGCGAGATCATGTTGCAGCAGACGCCGGTGTCCCGGGTGGTCGAACCCTGGCGGGAGTGGGTCCGGCGATGGCCGGTCCCCTCGGCGATGGCGGTCGAACCGGCCGGGGAGGTCCTGCGGGCGTGGGGCAAGCTCGGCTACCCCCGACGCGCGCTCCGCCTTCACGAGTGCGCCAAGGTGCTGGCCGCCGACCACGGCGATCGGGTTCCCGAGGATGTCGAGACCATGCTGGGACTGCCCGGTATCGGGGACTACACCGCACGGGCGGTCGCCTGCTTCGCCTATGGACAGGCCGTGCCGGTGGTCGACACCAACGTCCGGCGGGTCATCGTCCGCGCGGTTCACGGGCGCGAACAACCGGCGAATCCGTCGCGGCGGGATCTCGCCGACGCGCAGGCGCTGCTCCCCCGGTCCGACGACGGCACCTACGCCGCGTCGGCACCACGCTTCTCGGCGGCGCTGATGGAACTCGGCGCGCTCGTCTGCACGGCTCGAAACCCCAAGTGCGACAAGTGCCCTCTCGTCGACGGTTGCACCTGGGTCGGCCTCGGCCGGCCGACGCACTCCGGACCGCCGCGCCGGGTGCAGAAGTTCGCCGGCACCGACCGTCAGGTGCGCGGGCTGCTCCTCGATGTCCTGCGCAACACGAGCGGCGCCGTCGACCGCGCCGCACTCGACGTCGTGTGGACCTCCGACACCGCCCAGCGCGACCGGGCCCTGGATTCGCTGCTCGTCGACGGGCTCGTGGAGATCACCGCAAGCGGACGCTACTGCCTCGCCGGCGAGGCATAGCTCCGCCGGGACTCCGCCGAACGGCTCCGAGACGGCTGTACCGGAACTCCGCTCGAGCCGGTGCCGACAGACCTCATAAGCCGTGCCGGGTTCATTGACCAGTCGTTTGATCGTTCGGAGATAGTCTCCCACCACGCCCGGATCGTTGCTAATGTCCCGTTCCATGAGTCAGCCGCCGTATCCCCCTGTCCCGCCGCCGGACCCGCAGCAACCAGGCGGCTTCCCCGGGCAGCAGCCGCCCCAATACGGGCAGCAGCCGCCGCAGTACGGGCAGCAGCCTCCCCAGCAACCGCCGTACGGCCAGCAGCCGCCGCCGCAGCCGCAGTACGGCCAGGCCCCGCCTCCGCCGCCTCCGGGCGGGCCGCAGTACGGTGACGCCGGGGCCTATCCCGGAGCCCCGGATCCCTACGGCGCGCCGGGAGATTCGGGCAAGATCGACGTGGGCACCGCGTTCTCGTGGGCCTTCGGCAAGTTCAAGAACAACGTCGGTGCGATGATCCTGCCGGGCCTCGCGATGTTCCTGCTTTACGCGGTGTTCCTCGGGGTCTTCTACACCGTTTTATTCGCCAGCAGTGACGACCTCGTTATAGACGAGAACGGGTATATCCAGTCCGGCGGGCCTGGAATCGGTACTTACATCCTAATGGCGCTTATCGCCGTGGTCTTCTACATCGGCATTCTGTACTTGCAGGCGAGCATCATCTCCGGAGCGGTCCGTGTCGCTAACGGCGAACCTGTATCCGCGGCATCTTTCCTGACCCCGATTCGATTCGGACCAGTGATCGGCACCGCGATTCTGGTCGGGATCATCACAGCCATCGGTACGTTCCTGTGCGTGCTCCCCGGCATCATCGCCGCGTTCTTCTTGATCTTCTCGATCGTTGCCACAATCGACAAGGGGCTATCGCCTGTCGAGGCACTGAAGGCATCGTTCGAGTTGGTGAAGTCCAGATTCGGCGACTCTCTACTCACGTGGTTGGTGACTTACGCAATCACCCTGGTCGGCGCCCTACTGTGCGGAATCGGCCTGATCGTTGCAGCTCCCGTCGCCCAGCTGTTTTTCGTGCACTGCTGGCGCCGGCTCAACGGCGCGCCCATCGCGCCGGCCGACCCCGCCTGACGCCACTCGTTCCTCCTCGGGGCGTACACGATTCGTCGTGTACGCCCCGAATTACGTTGCGCAGCAGCCTCAGCGGTCGAGGCCGGACAGGAATGCCTCCACCGCACCGCGATACACATGTGGCGCGTCGTCGTGGATCAGATGTCCGGCATCCGGCACGCGGAGGTATCGGGCGTGGTCGTTGACCGCGCACATCGTCCGCATCTGCCCCGGCGGGGTGACCCCGTGCTCGGCCTCGATCAGCAGCGCCGGCACACCGACCGAACGCCATTGCGTCCAGAAGTCGCGTCGGCCCCATTCCTCGGCGATCGCGGCCCACAACGGAATCCGACCGTGTAACCGGCCGTCGTCGAAGGCCTCGAAGAAGTAGCGGCCGGCCACCGGCCCGAACATCTCGACGGCTTCGGCCTCGGAGGCGAATCGGTCCGGCCAGGACTCGAACCACGGGGTCCAGCTCGTGGTGGTCCGGCCGCGGAAGTCGGGGGCCATGTCCTCGACGACCAGCGCTGCGACGAGTTCGGGGTACTCCGCCGCCGCGCACCAGGCGTGTAGGGCTCCCATCGAATGCCCGATGAGGACCGCAGGCCCGCGGTCGATCCAGGTGAGGACCTCGGCGAGGTCGGCGACGAACCGCTCCGTCGCGAGTTCGCCGCCGTCGCAGGGTTCTTCGGCGTCGGCGCCGGTGTGGAACGCGGCGTCGTAGGTGAACACCCGGCCGTACCGGCGCAGCCACGGGACCTGGCGGCGCCATGTCCGTCCGCGGCCCATCAGGCCGTGCAGCAACACGATGGGCGGCGCCGCGCGCTCGACTGTGGCCGACGATCCGTTCGCGTCGTCCGCGACTTCGGGACCACTGTGGTCGCGAAGTCCGGTCTCCTGCGGAACCTCACCGTCGAACATGCCAGAACTGTAGTCGCAGAACCGCAGTGCCACCGACGACCGGCACGGGGCCCGACCGCCGTGTCGTCGTTCCCCAGACGACCGCCCGCGCGCAGCGCCTATGGTGGACGCATGTCTGTTGTGAAGATCAATGCCATCTCCGTCCCCGAGGGCGCGGGCCCCGAACTGGAGAAGCGGTTCGCCAATCGCGCCCACTCGGTCGACGGGTCCAAGGGGTTCCTCGGATTCCAGTTGCTGCGTCCGGTCAAGGGTGACGACCGCTACTTCGTCGTCACCGAGTGGGAGTCCGAAGAGGACTTCCAGGCCTGGTCGGCGGGTCCGGCCCGCGAGGCGCACTCCGGTGAGCGCGCGAAGCCGGTCGCCTCGGGTGCGGATCTGCTCGAGTTCGAGGTCGTGCTCGACGCGCGACCCAAGTCCTGAGACGAGCACGCCCTGACCTCTGAACCGGCGGCGGGCGAAACGCTCGTCGCGCCGATGTTCCCGCTCGGCACCGCCCTGGTGCCGAGCGCGGAACTGCCGTTGCGCATCTTCGAGCCACGCTATCGGCAGATGCTGGACGACCATGCCGACACCTCGACCGACCCGCCCACGGTCAGATTCGGCGTGGTACTCATCGAGCGCGGTTCCGAGGTCGGCGGCGGCGAATCACGCTGCCGGGTCGGCACCTTGGCACACGCCGAGATCACCGGCCGGCTGCCGGACGGCCGCGCGGCGCTGACCGCAATCGGCCGTCGCCGGTTCCGGGTCGAGGAGTGGCTGCCCGACGATCCATATCCCCGCGCCCGCATCACGGTGTTGCCCGAACGGACCCCGAGCCGCTCCGATCTGGCCCGTCTGCGCGACCTCGCCGAACGACACCGCGAGCTGATCCGGCGAAAGTTCCGCGCCGCCGGCGAGGACCCCGAGCCGATCATCGCCGCCTTCGCGCTCATCGACTCCGATCCCCGGGCCGCAGACCTCTCGCCCATCCACCGGTGGGCGGCGCAGACGGCGGGACAACCGCATGACCAGCACCGACTCCTCGAGGCCGAGGACCCGTCCGACCAGATCGAGATCCTCCACGACGTGCTGCAGGGGATGGAGGCCCGGGTGGCCTTCGGCAGTTCCTGACGACCACCCCTGGCATCAGAGTTAGAACGTGTTCTAGTATTGCGTGTGCCGTAGTTCACACCTGTCCATCGGCGGCTGTCGGCCGCCCTCGCCCGGGCAGGGCCCCGTCCTCTGAGGAGCACACGCGTAATGACCGAGACCGTGGAGTCCCAACCCGCCACCCTCATCGGCGGGGGCGATCAACCCCAGTTGCTCATCGGCGGCCGATGGGCCGATCCCCATTCCACCGAGACCCTCGAGGTCCACTCCCCCGCCACCGGTGAGCGCGTCGGTTCGGTACCGCTCGCCGATGCCACCGACGTCGACGCCGCGGTCCGCGCGGCGCGCGCGGCCTTCGACTCCGGGGTCTGGAGTTCGACGCCGCCCGCACAGCGCGCCGACATCATCGCGAAGGTCGCTGATCTGATCGACGAGCGGGGCGACGAGATCACCGCGCTCGTTTCCGCCGAGATGGGCGCGCCGCCGAGCGCGATCAGCACCCTCCAACAGCTCCCCGGCACCGGTGTCCTGCGCGCCTACGCCAACGCGGCCCGTGACTACCAGTGGGAGGAATACCGCACCGGCCTGTTCGGCACCACCAGGATCACCCGCGAACCGGTGGGCGTCGTCGGCGCGATCTGTGCCTGGAACGTCCCGCTGTTCATCACCTGCAACAAGATGGGTGCCGCGCTGGCCGCAGGCTGCTCGGTGGTGCTCAAACCCGCACCCGAGACCCCCATGACCGGCAACTACGTCGCGCAGCTGTTCATCGAGGCGGGCGTTCCCGCCGAGGCGATCTCGGTGGTCACCGGTGGCACCGAGACCGGGCAGGCGCTCGTCGCGCATCCCGACGTCGACAAGATCACCTTCACCGGTTCGACCGCGGCCGGCAAGGCGATCGGCGCCGCCTGCGCCCAGACCCTCAAGCGGTGTTCGCTCGAGCTGGGCGGCAAGTCGGCCGCCATCGTCCTCGACGACGTCGACCTCGCCGCGAACGCCTTCATGCTGACGTTCCTCGGCCTGTTCAACACGGGCCAGGCATGCGTCGCGCAGACGCGAATCCTGGTGCCGCGCAGCCGACAGGACGAGATCGTGGCCGCGATGGTCGAGGCCGCGAAGGCGATGAAGGTCGGGCTGCCGTCCGATCCGGAGGCCCAGCTCGGACCGCTGATCACCGAGAACCAGCGGAACAAGGTCGAGGAGTACGTCGAACTCGGCAAGAAGGCCGGTGCCACCGCGGTTCTCGAAAGCGAGCGTCCCGAGGGACTCGACTCCGGCTACTTCCTCACCCCCACGATCTTCACCGGCGTCACCAACGACATGGCCATCGCGCAGGAGGAGATCTTCGGTCCCGTGCTGTCGGTCATCGCCTACGACGACGTCGACGAGGCCATCGCCATCGCCAACGACTCGAGCTACGGACTCGCCGGCACGGTGTGGACGAACGACGTCGAGAGCGGCATCGAGATCTCCACCAAGATCCGCACCGGCACCTTCGGGATCAATTGGTACGCCATCGATCCCGAGTCACCGTTCGGCGGTTACAAGAACTCGGGCATCGGCCGTGAGAACGGCCGAGAAGGTCTCGAGTCCTTCCTCGAGCACAAGTCGACGATGCTGCCGATGGGCTACGAGGTGTCCACGGGTTAGACCTCCCGCCTCTCACAGGGGGAACCGGGGCCGGACGACGTGTACGTCCGGCCCCGGTTCTTGTTTCGTGCCCGCCCACAGGCAGAGAGCCGCTGACTATTGCTCCCTGAGGTGCGAGGAGCGATAGACGGTATGAGGGCCTTGGGGCCGAAGGCCTCAAGCTGCAAACACATCGTGGGTTGCTGCTGCTGAGTTCACACTCGGCGGTAGCACCACATTGCAGATCAGGAGGCCTCCGGTGATTGTTCAGGGTACAAGTGTCGGATTGGATGTTCACGCACGCTCGGTGGTCGCTCACGCCATCGATGAAGACACCGGGCAGGTGATTCGGGAGACCTTGGTCCCTGATGCGGCGACCATCGTCAGCTGGCTACAAGGCCTGGCCCCGCCGGTGCGGGTGGCCTATGAGGCCGGTCCGACCGGCTTTGGATTGGCGCGGGCGATCACGGCGGCCGGGATGGAGTGTGTGGTTGCCGCGCCCTCGAAGCTGCAGCGGCCAGCCGGGGACCGCGTCAAGACCGATGCCCGAGACGCTGCACACTTGGCGAAGTTGCTGCGCCTGGGCGAAGTGGTGGCGGTCAGTGTTCCTGAGGTGGGCACCGAAGCCGCACGGGATCTGGTCCGCGCCCGCGAGGACGCCCGCAGCGACTTGATGCGCGCTCGGCATCGATTGTCCAAACTGCTTCTGCGACAGGGGATCGTCTACTCCGGCGGGAAACCCTGGACCGGTGTTCATCAGCGGTGGCTGCAGCGTCAACGTTTCGAGCTGCCGCTGCTGCAAGCCGCCTTCGACAACGACCTGGACGCGGTGTTGAGCGTGACCGCCCGCCGTGACCGCCTCGATGAGCTGATCGAACAGACCGCGGCCACCGATCCGTGGCGGGCGGTGGTCACCCGGCTGTCGTGTCTGCGGGGCGTGTCGACGCTGACCGCGTTCGCTTTGGCGGTCGAGATCGGCGACTGGTCACGGTTTAGTGGCGCCACGATCGGCTCCTACGCCGGGTTGGTGCCCTCGGAATACTCGACCGGCGGGACCCGCAGTCAGGGATCGATCACCAAGGCCGGTAACGCCCACGTGCGGCGGCTATTGGTCGAGGCGGCCTGGCAACACCGACGCCCCTACGCCACACCCGGACAGACCATGCGCCGCCGGTGGGAGGCTGCTACACCGGCTGCCCGCGCCCGTGGCCATGCCGGCAATCGTCGGCTACACAAGCGCTGGCAACAATTCGACCGCCGCAGCAAACATCCCTGCGTGGCCAACACCGCGATCGCTCGTGAGCTCGCCGGCTGGTGCTGGTCGCTGGCGGTGCTCGACGACTAACCAGCACTGACACACAATCTTGGCCACCCGTCGCGGGACTCCCGCTGTGGTGAACAGGGAACGAATCCACGGCGTCGCTATGTGCGCCAGCACTTTTGGGTGCACGGTACGCACGTTTACATAGACCCGTCGGCCAGCGTTTTCATCTCCTGTCGAACACCGTTGAGCGGTAACCAACCCGCGTATATCAGTCCGACAACACCGTCGCGAGTAACGACCACCACACACCGCGGCGGGTGGCCAACCCCACAACAGCCCCTGAGAAGGAGGCAATTTCGCCATGGGACTTGACAGAGCAGCACTACATATCAGCGACGAGCCACGAAGGGCCTGGTGAGGCACGCTGCGGAGCCCTTCGTGGCTCGCTTCGCTCGCACCTCAGGGAGCAGGAAGGGGCCCGCCCGCCAACTCGAGCACCGCTACCGCACCAGTGTCGACCGGGCGCTGGTGGGTCACCACGACGACGATCCGGTCGGGCCCGAACAGGTCCCGTTCGATCCCCAGGAGGCGCCGCAACAGCTCGTCGGAGTCCGCCTCGTCCATATGCTCGGTCGGTTCGTCGAGCAGGACGACACGCCCGGGGTGCAGCAGTGCGCGGGCGAGCAGCAGTCGCCGCCGCTGCCCGCCGCTCATCGCATCGGCCCCACCGGTGAGGACGGTGTCCAGACCGTCGGGAAGTGCTGCGGCCCAGCGCTGCAGCCCGGCGGCCGCCAGCGCGGTGTCGATCTCCTCGTCGGTGATGTCACCGCGGGCGACGCGCAGGTTCTCGCGGACCGACGTCGAGAAGATGTGTGCCTCCTCGGCGAAATAGCATCCCGCCGAACGTGACCCGACAACCGAACCGTCGCCGACGTCGACCGCCTCGACGTCCCCGGCCATCGGCGGCAACAAACCGGCGAGGGTGAGGAGCAGCGTCGACTTCCCCGCCCCGCTCGGCCCGGTGACCACCAGACGCGAACCAGGTCGCAGGTCGAGATCCACGCCCGCCGCGGGACCGAGGATCTCCCGATCTCGGTGTCCCCAGCGCAATCCCGTGGTCGTCAGACGCACCGGAGACCGATACACCTCGGCGTCGGTCACATCGACCGTTCCGTCGGCGTGCGCCCCGTCCACCAGCGCCATGAGCCTGGCCGCACTCTGTCGGCTCCGCTCGATCTGCAGCCCGGCCTCGGTGAGCGGCGCGGTGGATTCGAAGGCCGACAGCGGCAGCAGGACGAGCACACCGAGGATCATCGGCGTCAGTCCAGCCCCCGAACTCACCCCGGCGAGCGAACCCGAGGTCGCCGAGGCCAATTCGACGGCGATGACGCATGCCGCGATCAGCGACGCACCCAGTGCCAGCGGAGTCGCCGCCGCGGCGGATGCCTGCCACCGGATACCCCGGTCCGTGGCGTCGAGATGGCGGCGATCCGCCGCTGCGGCCGCTGCCAGCGCGCGATGGCGTCTGCGTGCGACGACGAGTTCAGGCGCGTGCCACAGCGCCGTCGTGGCGGCCTCCGTGGCCTCGGACGCGGCCTGCGCGCCGTCGCGGATCGACCGGGCACCACCGCGTGCGGCCAGCCACGGCGCCACACCGCCGCTGACGGCCAGCGCGAGTGCGAGCACCACGGCCGCGGGCACCGAGACCAGCGCCATCACCACCACTGCCGCAAGCGATGTCGTGGCACCGATGCCGATCGGGATGAGGCCGCGGATGAGGGCGTTGCCGATCTCGTCGACGTCGTCACCGGTCCGGTTGAGCAGTTCACTCCGCCGCAACGTGACCGAGTAACCCGGTGCGCCCGACGCCAACGCCGTGTACACGCGCTGCCGCGCGGTGGCCATGGCCTGCAGGGCGAGATCGTGGGTCGCCAGCCGTTCCAGATAGCGGAACACTCCGCGCGAGATACCCAGCGCCCGGACCGCGGTGATCGCGACCGACAGGTACAGCACCGGCGGCATCTGCCACGCACGGGTGATGAGCCAGGCCGACAGCGCCGCCAGGAAGAGGGCCGAGAGCGAGCCGCCGACACCGAGCGCGAGCGCGGTGAGCGCGGGACGCCGGCGCAGGCCGAGGAAGCCCAGGGCCCGGATCAACGGATCACCGCGCATGGTCCACCTCCTCGGCCGTGCCCGCGGCTGCTGCGCCGGTGGCCGCCGGGAAGTCCACCACCCGGTCCGCGTACTCGCGGGCGACGCCCCGGTGCGCCACCACGACGACGGTGTCCCCGGCCCGAGCGCGATCGCGGAGTGCGGCGAACACGTCGCGCTCGGACGCCTCGTCGAGGTGGGCGGTCGGTTCGTCGAGCAGCAGCAGCGGCGCCGGCGAGGCGAGGACTCGGGTCAGGGCGAGGCGTTGCCGTTGTCCCGCGGAGAGCCCGACCCCGCCGGATCCCAGCACCGTGCCGAACCGGCCCGGCAGTTCACCCAGGACTGCGGCGAAGCCTGTTGCCGCGGAAACCGATTCGAAGGCGTCGCGGTCCAGCGCGCCGAACAGCTCCAGGTTCTCGGCGACCGTGCCCGGCACGATCACCGGTTGCTGGGGCAGCCAGGCGATCTGTTCGTGCAGCGCCGCCGGATCGGCCTGACCGACCGGGGTGGACCCGATCAGCACCGATCCCGCGTCTGGAGCGAGCAGGCCCATGATCGCCGCCAGCATCGTCGACTTGCCCGACCCGTTCGGTCCGGCGAACACGGTCAGCGCCCCGGGTTCGATCGTCGTGCGGAGGCACTCCGGTGCCCATCCGTCGCGCCCGTGGATGCCGACGTCGAGCACGGTGATCGGTTCGCCTGCGACGCTGACCCCGCGATTCCCGGTGGCGGACGGCGCGGCCGCGTCAGACGGCGGTGTGATGAGCTCGAAGACCTGCTCGGCTGCGGTGAGGCCGTCGGTGGAATTGTGGAACTGCATGCCGACCCGACGCAGCGGCAGGTAGGCCTCCGGCGCCAGGATCAACGCGAAAACGCCCGCGTACAACGACATCTCGCCATAGACCAGACGGAGACCGATCCCCACGGCGACCAGTGCGACGCAGAGCGTGGCCAGTAACTCGAGGACGGCGCCCGACAGGAACGCGACCCGCAGCGAACTCATCGTGCTGCGGCGGTGGGCTTCACCGAGTTCACCGACCCGAACCGCCGGGGCGCCGGCCCGGTTCAGTGCGCGCAACGTCGGCAATCCGGCGATGAGGTCGAGGAGCTGGGCACTCAGCCGGCTCATCGTCGCCAGCTTGCGTGTGGTGCGATCGCGCGTCATCAGTCCGACGAGCACCATGAACAGCGGGATGAGGGGCAGGGTGACGAGGATGATGAGCGCCGACGGCCAGTCGGCGAACGCGATGACCACCGTGACCGTCGGCGTCAGAACCACCGCGGCCACCAGGGCCGGTAGGTAGCCCGACAGATACGGCCCGAGGGCGTCCAGCCCGCGCAGGAGGACGGTGCTCGCGTGTTCGCGGATCGCCGTCAGCGATCGCGGCGACGTGCGGGCCGGATCGGTGAGGACATCGAGGGCCTCGGCACGCATCTCCGCGATCGCACGCTCGGCGGCGCGGTGCGCGTATCGGTCGTGTCCGTATGCCATCGCGGCCCGGGCCGCCAGTGCTGCGGCCAACACGGTCAGGTGAACGCCCTGCGCGGCGAATGACCGCGCCCCGGGCGACACGATCAGTTCGGAGACGATCGACGCCACCATCGCGGCCACCACGATGATCGCGACCACCTCGGCCACCGCGAACGCCGCGGTGACCCCGACATACCGCCGCGTCGTCGGCGAATACCGCAGCAGCCGGGGGTCGAGCGGGGGCCGGGCGGTGCGTCTCACTTGCTCGGGATTCGCAACGACGGAAGTCCGGCCGGGTCCGGGATGTGCGCGACCGACAGTCGCTTTCGGAACACCCAATAGGTCCAGGCCTGGTAGCCCATCACCACCGGGGTGATGAGCACGGCCGCCCACGTCATGATCGTAAGGGTGTAATCGCTCGACGACGTGTTCTCGATGGTGAGGTTCCACTGCGGATTCAGAGTCGACGGAATCGTGTTCGGGAAGAGCTCGGCGAACAGCGTGGCGACCGTGCCGGCGATCGCGATGCAGGTGAACATGAATGCGTAACCCTCGCGGCGGATCTGGGTGGCGGCCACCATGCCCACCGCGGCGACGGCGGCGATGAGCACCGGAATCCAGGTCCACGAGCTGCCGTAGGCGAACTGGGTCCACAGCAGGAACACGGCGGCCACGATCAGTGTCGGCCAGGCCAGCCGGGCAGCGTAGCGAGCCGAATCCTCCTGCAGCACACCGGAGGTCTTCAGCGAGATGAACACCGCCCCGTGGGTGAGGAACGCGAGCAGGGTCGTGGCGCCGCCGAGCAGGGCATACGGGTTGAGGAGGTTGAAGAACCCACCCGTGTACTGGGCGTCGGCGTCGATCGGGAGCCCGCGCACGATGTTGGCGAACGCCACACCCCACAGGATCGCCGGAATCCACGAACCCAGCCCGATTCCGACGTCGCACCACACGCGCCAGCGGGGGTTGTTGATCTTGCCCCGCCACTCGATCGCGCAGACCCGCACGATGAGCCCGATGAGGATGAGGAACAGCGGAAGGTAGAACGCACTGAACATGGTTGCGTACCAACCGCCGAAGGCCGCGAACAACGCCGCTCCCGCGGTGATGAGCCAGACCTCGTTGCCGTCCCAGACCGGGCCGATGGTGTTGAGGAGCGCGCGGCGACGTTTGTCGGGGTCGGCTTCGGGATCGTCGGCGGCGACCTTGTCGTCGCCACCGGTGTGACTCGAACCGAGGATCGGCATCAGCATGCCGACGCCGAAGTCGAAGCCCTCCAGGACGAAATACCCGACGAACAGGAACGCGATGACCAGGAACCAGATTTCTTCGAGACTCATGAGCACGCTCCTCTAGTATGCGAACGAGAGCTGTTTGGGTTCATCGGAATCGGACTCGTCGTCGGTGTGGCCCGGCGGTCGCGCATCGTGTGCGGCCGGACCCTCGATGACATAGCGCCGCTGCAGCATGAACCACACGACGCCGAGGGCGCCGTAGAGCAGCGTGAACCCGATCAGCGTGACGAGCACGGTGCTCGCCGAATGGTTGGACACACCGTTCTGCACCAGCATGCTGATCCGGAGCGGGTCGAGGTCGTCCTCCCAGTTGGGCGCCACGACCCACGGCTGGCGTCCCATCTCGGTGAAGATCCAGCCGGAACTGTTGGCCAGGAACGGCGTCGGGATCATCAACAGGGCGATGAAGCCGAAGCGTCTGGATTCGACCACCCGCTTACGGCGCGTGAACCACAGTCCGCCCAAGGCCACGACCACCGAGCCGAGCGCCCAGGTGATCATCGCCCGGAAGCCCCAGTAGGTCACGAACAGGTTGGGTGCGAAGTTCTGGTTCGCCGGCACGTTCGGCTGCCCGGCGAAGGCCCGAGTGTACTGCTCCTGCAGTTCCTCCACGCCCTGCAGAGTCGAATCGAAGTCGTGATTCGCGAGGAACGACAGCATCTTCGGGATCTCGATGACGTGTTCGATGTTCTCGCAGTTGTTCTGGCGGCCGATCGACAGAACCGAGAAACCCGGACCCGTCTCGGTCTCGCACAGCGACTCCGCGGACGCCATCTTCATCGGCTGCTGTTTGAACATGATCTGCGCCTGGAGGTCCCCGGTGATGAACAGCGCGACACCGGAGACGATGGTGATCCACAACGCGAGTCTCGTGACCGGCCGCCAGAGGTCGCGGGCGTCCTTCTCGAGGTCCTCGGGTGTGGCGTCGACGTGGCTCGGCGAGGTGCTGTCCGGGATCTCGGACAGGTCACCGGTGTCCGCGGCCTCGCGGATCTTCTTGGCCCGCCATGAGTTCCGCGCCATCCACCAGATGCCGATGGCCGCGACGAAGGTACCGGCGGTGAGGAAGGCGCCGGCGATGACGTGCGGGAAGGCCGCCAGGGTCGTGTTGTTGGTGAGCACCGCGACGAAGTCGTTCATGGCAGGCCGGCCGCGTTCGTCATCCCATGTGACGCCGACGGGGTGCTGCATCCACGAGTTCGCGGCGATGATGAAATACGCCGACGCGTTCACACCGATGGCGGCCAACCAGATACAGGCCAGGTGCACGCGGCGCGGCAGGCGGTCCCAGCCGAAGATCCAGAGCCCGATGAACGTCGATTCGAGGAAGAAGGCGACGAGACCCTCCAGGGCCAGTGGCGCGCCGAAGACATCGGCGACGAACCGGCTGTACTCGCTCCAGTTCATGCCGAACTGGAACTCCTGGACGATGCCGGTCGCGACACCGAGCGCGAAGTTGATCAGGAAGAGCTTGCCGAAGAACTTCGTGGCGCGCAGCCACTGCTCGTTGCCGGTGACATGCCACACCGTCTGCATCACCGCGATCATCGGCGCGAGGCCGATCGTCAACGGCACCAGGATGAAGTGGTAGACGGTCGTGATCCCGAATTGCCATCTGGAGACGTCCAGAGCGTCCATATCGCCTCGAATCGAGTTGCCGGCCCCCGGGCTGCGGGGGCAAGGTCGAAACCTGCCGGGTACCTACTACTAGCGGTAGTAGTAGGTCGTAGGCGCGACGTTACGCCTGGTCACCGGGCCCTTACAAGCGCCAAAGGTCCCGCCGACCAGTTCGAAGCGGTGTCTTCCCTCTCACCCACGCGGGTGTGTGCCCCAGGCGGACGAGATCAGGTGGGGGTGACCGGGATCAATTGTCGTCCACCGAGATGGCCCGGTCGACCAGATCGGTGAACTTCGCGGCGTCCGCGGCGAGCGGCATCACGTACCGGTTGAGATGGGTGACCCGCGCCGCGAGGGTCACGCTGCTCACCAGCCAGACCGAGTCGGCCGCCACCAGATCCTCGGGCCGTAGGACGTCGGTCTTGGTCGTCCAACCCTCCTGTTCCGCGACATCGAAAACCGCACGCACGGTGGTCGACTCGAGAATCCCGATCTCGGTCGGCGGTGTGACCAGGGTGTCGGAGTACACGGCGACGACCGTGGCTCGGGGCCCTTCAAGGACGGCGCCCTCGCTGCTGACGAAGATCACGTCGTCGAAGCCCTCGGCCGACGCGTGGCGCAGGGCCGCCATGTTCGTGGCGTAGCTGAGGGTCTTCGCGCCGAGGAGCTGCCAGGGCGCCGTGGCGGCGAGGTCGATCGAGAAGCCGCGAGCGAGGGTGACCACCCGGACACCGTCCGCACGCGCCGCCGACACCCGGTCGGGCACCGCGTCGACGGTGACGTACGCGGTCGGCGCCGAACCGTGCTCGCGTCCGCGGGAGTAGACGAGCCGCAGCAGTGCCTCACCCGACGACCCGTGCTTCTCCGTCCACGCCTGCGTCGCGGTCTCGATCACCGCCCGCCACTCGTCGAGATCGGGCTTGTCGAGTTCCATCGCGGCCGCACTCCGGGCCAGTCGCTCGAGATGCAGTCGGACGCATCGCGCCCGGCCGCCGCGCACGAGAAGCGTCTCGAAGATGCCGTCACCGCGCACCGCGGCCAGGTCGTCGGCGTGGAGGAAGGGAGCGTCGGCATCGTGTCGGGTGCCGTCGAGGGAGACAAGGATCGAATCCGCCATGGATAGAAGGTTGTCATGCGTCGCAGCCCCGCACCGAATCGACCCGTAGAATCGACGCGTGAGCCGCTCACCCATCCTGACCAGGCATTCCGAGGGCGGGGCGGTGCCCGGCCCCGGCGACCTCCTCTCCGCCGACACCGCGTGGCACTACGGCGACCCCCTCGGCGAACAACGAGCCGCACAACGTGGCGTGATCATCGTCGACAGGTCCGACCGCGCCGTTCTCGAGATCGCCGGCGCCGAACGCCTGACCTGGCTGCACACCATCAGCAGCCAGCACATCGCCACCCTCGCCGACCGGTCGAGCGCCGAAGACCTCTCTCTCGACCTCAACGGTCGAGTCGAAGAGCATTTCGTCCTCACCGACATCGACGGCGTGACGTGGATCGACACCGAGGGTTCGCGCGGCGGACCGCTGCTCGACTTCCTGACCAAGATGGTGTTCTGGGCCAAGGCCGAACCCGCCGCGCGTTCGGACATGAAGGTCCTGACGCTGATCGGGCCCGGGGCCCTCGACGGTCCGGTCGCCGATCTCCTGGAGGTCGGCGCGGACGCCGTGGTGTACCAGGCGGGCGGGTTGCCCGAGTCGCACCACGAGGACGAACAGCTCGGCTTCTGGCGGCGCATGCCCCCGCTCGGCGAGGACCGGGACCTGCCGGTCGTCGACCTCGTGGTGCCCGAGTACGTGCTGACCCGCTGGTGGGACACGCTGACCGAGGCCGGCGCGCGAATGGCCGGCAGCTGGGCTTTCGAAGCCCTGCGCGTGGCCGCCCGCCGACCCCGGCTCGGCGCCGACACCGACGAACGCACGATCCCGCACGAGGTCGACTGGATCGGCGGTCCGGACGAGTTAGGCGCGGTCCACCTGGACAAGGGTTGCTACCGCGGCCAGGAGACCGTCGCCCGCGTACACAACCTCGGCAAGTCGCCTCGACGGCTGGTCCTGCTGCATCTGGACGGGAGCGTCGACGAGCGACCCGTCCCCGGCGACCCGGTCACCGCCGGCGGACGAACCGTCGGCCGGGTGGGCACGGTCATCGACCACCATGAGTGGGGTCCCATCGCGCTGGCACTCGTCAAGCGCAACGTCGGCGCCGACGTGGAGTTGTCGGTCGGGGCCGAGTCCGCCGTCAGCGCGCGGATCGATCCGGATTCGATCCGCGACGACGATCGGGTCCAGGCGGGACGCGCGGCCGTGGAACGACTCCGCAGCGGTTCGGCGGCGCCGGGACGCAACGGTTGAGCACGGGTGTGGTGCTGGCCGTGTGCGCGGCCGGCGACGACGTGATCCTCGCGGGCATCGGCCCCTCCGCCATCGACAAGCGACCCCGCAGCGGGCGCCTCGACGTCGACGAACTCGGTCTCGTCGACGACCACGTGGGTAACAAGCGACACCACGGCGGCGTCGATCAGGCGGTGTACGCCTACGCCGATCCCGAGGCGCGCCGATGGGCCGACGAGCTCGGACGTGAGCTTCCTTACGGATGGTTCGGGGAGAACCTGCGCATCGACGGGATGGCGGTCACCGATGCCGTCGTCGGGGAGCGATGGGAAGTCGGCACCGACGGGCTAATTCTCGAGGTGACCATCCCTCGCGTCCCCTGCAAGACCTTCGCGGTGTGGGCGGGCGAGCCACGGTGGATGAAGCGGTTCCTGGCGCAGGCAGATTTCGGCACCTACCTGCGCGTTGTCCGCAACGGCACGGTGGCGCAGGGCGATCGGATCACCGTCGTCCACCGCCCCGGTCACGGTGTGCGATCACGTGATCTGCTCGCCGGCGGTGACGTCGAGGCGATTCGGTCGTTGCTCGCGCAGGACGATCTACCCGCGAAGGTCCGCCGCGAGGCGACCAAGATGGTGAACAAGTCGGAAAGACGCGTCGGCGCGGCAACACAGGGTGGACAACACAAATCCTAGAGGCGCGCTAGACTGGTCCCCACGACAGAATTACTTCAAGAGAACGGGGCCGCCAATTGTTTGGCCGCCCCGTCATTGTGCGAGGGGGTCCCATATGGGCCGCGGCCGGGCAAAGGCAAAGCAGACGAAGGTTGCACGTCAGCTGAAGTACTCCACTCCGAACACCGACCTGGAAAGCTTGCAGCGTGAGCTCTCCGGACAGGGCGATCCGGTTGTAGAACGACCGGATCCGGTGGACGACTGGGTGGACGAAGAGGAGTGGCGACGCGCTTGACGCGCACACTCTTCGGGTGTTGATCTCTCGACGCCCGGGATCACCCCACATTTTCTCCGCATGAGCGGACCCGCGGCGACGCGGGACCATGACTTCGTACGCACCACCCGTTTCTGATGGGTGGTGCGTGCTCATGCGACCGTTCCGGGGTGATCCCGTCATGAACAGACACCGACGCCCGCCGAGGGAATCCCCTCCGGCGGGCGTCGGTGTTGTGTGTGCGGCTGCTCCCCCGCTCCAATGTCTCTGCGAGAGTTGCGGATTCACCGATCGCGCTAGAAGCGCGGGTGCTCCCCGAGCAGGGTGACGCGAGAGTCGTTGTCCGAGCGGTCACTCGCGCGCTTGACGGTGCCGAGGACCCAGTTGTCGACGTGCCGTGCCGTCAGCACGGCCTGCGCGCGGTCGGTGTCCTCCGGCGCGACGACCGCCACCATGCCGACGCCCATGTTGAAGGTGCGTTCCATCTCGAGCTGTTCGACCCGGCCGCGCTGACCGATGAGCGCGAAGATCGGGGCCGGCGTCCACGTGTTGCGCTCGAGCTCGGCCACCAGCCCGTTCGGGATCACACGCGCGAGGTTCTCGGCGAGGCCGCCGCCGGTGATGTGCGCGAATGTACGCACGTCAGCCTCGGCGATCAGGGCCAGGCAGTCGCGGGCATAGATCCGGGTCGGCTCGAGCAGCTCCTCGCCCAGGGTGCGACCGAACTCCTCGACATGACCGAACAGGTCCATGTGACCCCACTCGAGCAGCACCTTGCGGGCGAGCGAATACCCGTTGGAGTGCAATCCCGACGACCCCATGCCGATGACGACGTCGCCGGCGCGGACGCGGTCCGGGGTGAGCACGTTGTCGGCTTCGACGACACCGACCGCGGTGGCGGACATGTCGTAGTGGTTGTCCTGCATCAGGCCGGGGTGTTCGGCGGTCTCGCCGCCGAGCAGGGCGCAACCGGCTTCGACGCAGCCGTCGGCGATGCCGGCGACGATCTGGGCCACCGTCTCGGGGACCACCTTGCCGACCGCGATGTAGTCCTGCAGGAACAGCGGCTCGGCGCCGCAGACGACCAGGTCGTCGACACACATCGCGACGAGATCGCGGCCGACGGTGTCGTGCTTGTCGATGGCCTGTGCAACGGCGAGCTTGGTGCCGACGCCGTCGCTGGCAGCGGCCAGGACCGGCTCCCGATAGTTGCCCTTGAGTGCGAACAGACCGGAGAAACCGCCGATCCCGCCGAGAACCTCCGGGCGAGACGCACGCTTGGCATGGGGCGCGATGAGTTCCACAGCCCGCTCACCGGCGTCGATGTCGACCCCGGCCGCCGCATACGACGCCGGTGTCGAGCTCCCGGCCGTCTCGTCGGCAGCAGCATCCCGCTCCGTCATCACCGCAGCACTCCCGTTCCAGAAAATCTCGGTCGAACGTTGTTTCCGGCGTGTTCGCCGACGGGTCATACGGTACCGGAGGGCCTACGGCACGAAATCAGGGCCGCATGACCGCGCTGACGTTGTCGTTCGGCTGGGTCAGCGGGTCCACCGAGCGGTCGCCGGCCGCGCTCGCCAGCATCTGTTCGAGGACCGCCTTGCCCATCGAGGTCTCCTTGGGCAGCTCGATCGGGTACTTGCCGTCGAAGCACGCAGCGCAGAGGCTCGACGCGGCCTGCCCGGTCGAGTTGATCATCTCGTCGATGCTGATGTAACCCAGCGAATCGGCACCGATGGCCTGCCGGACCCCCTCGACCATTCCGGCCTCGGACTCCATGCCGTTGGCGATCAGTTCCGCCGGGGACGCGAAGTCGATCCCGTAGAAGCACGGCCACCGGACCGGGCTCGACGCGATGCGGACGTGCACCTCGGCGGCACCGGCCTCGCGCAGCATCCGGATGAGCGCGCGCTGGGTGTTGCCGCGCACGATCGAGTCGTCGACGACGACGAGCCGTTTCCCGCGGATCACCTCGCGCAACGGATTGAGCTTCAAGCGGATACCGAGCTGGCGGATCGTCTGCGACGGCTGGATGAAGGTACGGCCGACGTAGGCGTTCTTCATCAGTCCCTGGCCGTACGGAATCCCGGATTCCTGGGCGAATCCGACGGCCGCCGGCACGCCCGACTCCGGTACCGGGATGACCAGGTCACCCTCGGCGGGGTGTTCCTTGGCGAGTCGGCGACCGATCTCGACGCGGGTCGAATGCACCGAACGACCGTGGATCACCGAGTCGGGACGGGCGAGATAGACGTATTCGAAGACGCACCCGCTGGGGGTCGGCTCGGCGAAGCGCGTGCTGCGGACGCCGTCGGCGTCGATGGCCAGGAGCTCGCCCGGCTCGATGTCGCGGACGAACGACGCACCCACGATGTCGAGGGCGGCGGTCTCCGAGGCGACGACCCAGCCGCGGTCGAGGCGGCCGAGTGACAGCGGGCGCACACCGTGCGGATCGCGCGCGGCGTAGAGCGTGTGCTCATCCATGAAGGTCAGGCAGAACGCGCCCTTGAGGGTCGGCAGCAGTTCCATCGCGGCCTGCTCGATCGAGCTGTCCGCGGCGCCGTGCGCGAGGAGCGCACCGACGACATCGGAGTCCGACGTCGCTGCCGAACTCTTGATCCCCTGCTCGCGCGCACGCGCCGCGAGGTCCGCGGTGTTGACCAGGTTGCCGTTGTGGCCCAGGGCCACGCCGGTCCCGGCGTCGGTGGTGCGGAAGATCGGCTGCGAGTTCTCCCAGGTCGTCGAGCCGGTGGTGGAGTACCGGCAGTGGCCGATCGCCACATGCCCGCTCATCGCACCCAGGGTCTGCTCGTCGAAGACCTGGCTGACGAGTCCGAGGTCCTTGAACACGACCACCTGGCTGCCGTCGCCGACGGCGATGCCCGCGGCTTCCTGGCCGCGGTGCTGCAGGGCGTAGAGGCCGTAGTAACTCAGCTTGGCGACGTCCTCGCCGGGCGCCCAGACACCGAAGACACCGCATTCCTCACGCGGTTCGTTCTCGAGATCGTCCAGCGGGGCCGGATTGATCGCACCCGAGCCACGTGCGGAGCATCCGCCCGCCGGCGTCGTGGCAGCGAGCAGGTTCATGTGGGCGATCGAATGATCAGGCATCGACTAGCTCCCTGGGGCTGCGAATCGGTCCGTCGAGTGGGCTGGGAGACATGCGTGAGTTTACGGGTCGGTCGGCTCCCGATGCGAATCTTCCAGCGGTGTCGACCGGCGGGTCATTCCCGACGCCCCGGTCGAGTGATGCATCACACTCCTACTCCCGGTCGCCCGGCGGGCCGATCGGGATGAGCGGCAGCAGGTCGGCGATGAGTGCCGCGCGATGCCCGGACGCATCCACCAGGCCCGCGGCGAGGGCGTCGTCGTAGGTGAGGACACCGGCGACGAGGAGCAGCCAGGTCCGCGGCGCCATCTCGACGACGTTCGGCGGCGTTCCGCGGGTGTGACGGGGACCTTCGATGCACTGGACCGCGACGAACGGAGGCACCCGGACCTCGACCGAGTTCCCGGGGGCGAGCTGCTCGAGTGACCGGGCCGATCGACGGACGGCGTCGGCGAGGGCGGCGCGTCCCGGGGTCGGCACGGTCGGGTCGACGAGCCAGTCCGAGACGGCCAGCACCGCGGCCCGGACCTCGGCGGGGTCCACTCTCCTGCGTGGTGGCACTCCGCCATCTTCGCAAGAGGGTTCGCGCCGATGCGGATCGGGCAGTATTGACCGCATGGGAGCCGAGGTGTCCAAACAGCAGTTCACCGGCGAGGACCGGGTTCGTTTCCGGCGTCAGGTGGGTCGCGGCACGGAAGCGATCGCGCGGATGCTCGCCGACGGGCTGTTCACCGATCAGGGCCGTCCGCCGAAGCCGTTGCTCGGCATGGAGGTCGAACTGAACCTCGTCGACGAGGACATGCAGCCCGCGATGGCGAACGCCGCCGTCCTCGAGGCGATCGCCGATCCGGACTATCAGACCGAACTCGGCCAGTTCAACATCGAGATCAACGTCTCGCCGCGACCGTTCACGACCGACGATACGATCTCGCTCGAGCAGGCGTTGCGGACGTCGCTCAACCGGGCCGAGCAGCGGGCCGCACAGACGTCGAGCCACCTGGTCATGATCGGCATGTTGCCGACACTGAAGTCCGAACACTTCGCGCATCACTGGATCTCGGCGAACCCGCGCTACGACCTGCTGAACGAGCAGATCTTCGCAGCCCGGGGTGAGGATCTCGAGATCGACATCACCGGCATCCCGCTGACCGACACCCACGACACCGAGCACCTGCGCACGTCGACCGACTCGATCCTGCCCGAGGCGGCCTGTACATCCCTGCAGCTCCATCTCCGAGTGGCGCCGGAAGACTTCGCCTCGCACTGGAATGCGGCACAGGCCATCGCCGGGGTGCAGGTCGCCCTGGCCGGGAACTCGCCCTTCCTCGCCGAGACCGCGTTGTGGCACGAGAGCCGCATCCCGGTCTTCGAACAGGCCACCGACACCCGGCCGCTGGAGCTGAAGAACCAGGGTGTCCGGCCGCGAGTGTGGTTCGGAGAGCGGTGGATCAACACGATCTTCGACCTCTTCGAGGAGAACACGCGCTATTTCCCCGCGCTCCTCCCCGTCTGCACCGACACCGACCCGCTCGCCGAGCTCGACGACGGACGCATCCCCACCCTCGACGAACTGCGTCTGCACAACGGGACCGTCTACCGCTGGAACCGTCCGGTCTACGACATCCACGAGGGACAGGCCCACCTGCGCGTCGAGAACCGCGTGTTGCCCGCCGGTCCCACGGTCGTCGACACGATGGCCAACGCCGCGTTCTACTACGGCGTCGTCCGGGGCCTCGTCGAATCCGATCGGCCGCTGTGGTCGCGGATGTCGTTCAACGCCGCCGCCGAGAACCTGCAGTCCGGCGCCCGCACCGGCATGGAGTCGCAGCTGTACTGGCCCGACGTCGGCTGGGTGCGACCCGACGAACTCGTCCTGCGCCGGCTGCTCGTGCTCGCCGAGGACGGTTTGCAGCGGTTCGGCGTCTCCGACAAGGCCCGCAAGCGCTACCTGTCGGTCATCGAGGGCCGCTGCATCTCCCGCCAGACGGGATCGGTCTGGCAACGCCAGGCGGTCGCGGCCCGCGAACGCGCGGGCGAGAGCCGGACACAGGCGCTGCACGGGATGCTCCGCGACTACGTCACCCAGATGCACGAGGGCGAGCCGGTGCACACCTGGGAGGTCTGACACCCGCCTCGGCGCTCGTCGACGGACCTGCTTTAATGGAAACAATTTCCATTAAGGAGGCTCCGTTGAAGGTCCGTGCATCCATCCGGTCGTTGAAGAACCAACCCGGTTCACAAGTGGTCAAGCGCAAGGGGCGCATCTACGTGATCAACAAGGGCAACCCCAGATTCAAGGCGCGCCAGGGCTGAACGTCGTCGGGCGGCGGCCCCGCCCGCGGGCACCGGCAACCTCGAATCCACGATCGTCGGTTTCGTCGACACCGCGCTCGCCGCCCAGAACGCAGTCGTCGCCGCCGAATCCCTGGAATTCGGAACGGTGTTCGTCGGGTCGATCCGCAACCACCCCCTGGCGGTGGCCGACGAACTCGGCCTACCCGACCATGCGGTCGCGACCTTCGGTCTGGCGATCGGACGACCCGATCCGACCGAGCCCGCGGGTATCAAACCCCGCCTGCCCCAAGCGGCGGTTCTCCACCACGAGACCTACGACGCCGAGTCTGCGGACTCCCACGTCGAGGCATACGACGAGGTCCTGTCCGGTTACAACGTCGGTACGGCCTCGAGGGAGACTGGAGCACAAAGGTTCTCGCTCGTCTCGCCGATGCCGAGTCGTTACATGGCCGGGAGCGACTGCGTGCGCAGCTCGAGGCACGCGGGCTGCCGTCGTGGTGATCGTGTTCGCTTGACCCAACCGACAACCCTCATCGCCCCGCCGAATCCTACCGGTCGCCACCGACAAGCTCCCGCAACACAATGAATCTGATTCACATTGCCGGGCAATTGTTTTCGTGGCCAAGTCAGCCGAACTCGTGTACACTCGAACGTACATTCGCAGCAACGGTTCTCGGGGGAGGTGACCGTCATGCCCAGCACCACACCACTCGCCGACCACGGCGCGCCCGTGTCCCGCGCGGCCGAACTCGTCGCCGAACTACACGCGAACCTCGACGAACTACAGACCGTCGACTTGTCCTCGTGCACCGACGAAGAACTGATCGACGTCGCCGCGGAGACCGAACGCGCCATCGCACGTCTGACCGTCGCCGGTGACCGGCAGATCGATCAGGTCGAGGCTCGTGATCTGCCCCGCAAGGCCGGCTGCCGCACCCTGATGCAGTTCATGACACATCGGCTACGGGTGTCGAACCCGATGCGCCGCCGTAAGCAGATGGACGCCACCGCCCACCGGACCAGCCTCGGCGGCGAGGTCCTCCCACCCGAATACCCCTGCCTCGCCGAATCTTTCGCACAAGGCGCAGTCGGCACCGCCCACGTACAAGCCACCCTCGACGTCCTCGACCGCATCCCGGGCACCATCGACCACGACATCAAGGTCGCCGCCGAACGACAGATGGCCGAGATCGCCGAAGCCCACACCCCCGCCGAGATCACCCAGCTCGGTGCCCGCCTGCTCGCCCACCTCGACCCCGACGGCACACTGTCAGACGACACCGACCAGAAACGACGCCGCGGCCTGTGGATCGGCCGGCAACGAGCCGACGGCACCGCCAAAATATCGGGCACCCTGACCCCCGCACTCGCCGCCCGGCTCACCATGATGTTCGCCGTGTGGGGCAAACCCGGACTCAACAACCCCGACGACCCCCAGTCGCCCCACGGGCCGGCCGGCACCGCCGACCCCGACGCCCTGACCGCCGCCGCCGACCGCGACGGACGCACTCTCGCCCAGACCAATCACGACGCCCTCGACGCCGCCCTGGCCGCCGGTTTCGCCGACGGGACTCTCGGCACCTCGCACCGCGGGCTGCCCGTGCAGCTGATCATCAAAGCCGACCTCGGGGACCTGATCCGCGAAGCCGGACTCGCGACCACCGCCACCGGCACCCTGCTGCCCATCCGGGACCTGATCGCGATGGCCGCCGACATGCAACCCTGGCTCGCGATCTTCAAAGACGCCACCACCGTCCCGCTGCACTTCGGACGGGGCAAACGCCTCGCCACCCGCGAACAACGCCTCGTCTCGTTCGCCCGCCCTGACGGGGAGGTGTGCTCGGCTCCCGGTTGCGATCAGCCCGCCACCCAGGTCGACATGCATCACGCCCAGAAGGACTGGGCCAAAGGCGGTCTCACCGACATCGACGACCTCGCACCGGCCTGTCCCCGACACAACCGGATGGTCGGCGACCAGCCCGGCCAATACACAACACGGGTAGTCCGCGACGGACCCGACGAAGGCCGCTGCGCCTGGCGACTCAACGCCGAACCCGGCGCGCCACCCAACCCCGAACACATCAACCGCCGACCCGACATACCCAAGCGGTTGCAGGCCCACCTAGAACAGGTGCGGCGAGAGATCCACGGACGCACCACGTCCGGCGATGAGCCACGCCCACATGACGCGCGCCGATCATGGTTGAAAACCAGCCACGTCATCGACGTCCGACCACCCCGCCCAGGACCACGCACACCCAGGCCGTCCCTCGTCGAAGCACACCTCATGGAGTTACTCGCCAGTCGATGACTCGCGCCTGTCGGATCACATCGCCCGCCGTCGTCGAGCGCGGCTACTTCTGCACGAAGAGCCCCCGACCCGTCACGAGCGGGAGGTCGAGCGCGGTGACCAGGCCGGGTTTCGCATCGACAACCGCCGCAACGGAATTGACTAGACGCATCGCGGTGACGATCATGCCGGAGACGTTGTGGTCGCCGTTCTCGCCGTGATGCCCGAACTCGACGGTCATCTCGGGTTCTCCGGAGATGCTGATGCGATAGCAACCGTCGCCCTCGTGCGGGGTAGGCCAGTCCGGGCATTGGTCGGGATGGGTGCGCGTGTAGTGCTCCAGCACAACGCGATCCACGCCGTCGACCTGGCCGACGACCTCGAAGCGCACCGCGGCCATCGTGCCCTCGGGGATCTCGACGGAGACCGTGGAGTAGTCACGATCGGCCGCCACCCGATCGACGCGTTCGACAAGCGGCTCGTCGAGCACGAGGTCGAGGCCCGCGGCGATCTGTCGCACGACACTCCCCCACCCCATCGACAGGATGCCCGGCGCGAACAGCAGCGGCGTGGCGTCCAGTGGTTGCCCGAAGCCGAACAGGTCTCGCATGACGACCGGCTGGTAGTAGGTCGAGTAGTCGGCGATCTCCTGACAGCGGATCTCGTCGATGCGCTGGGAGAGACTCGTCATCGCCAGCGGCAGTGCGTCATTCGCGAAACCCGGGTCGATGCCGTTGACGTGGAGGCTCGCGCCACCCGCCGCACCCGCGGCGGCGATCCGATCCAGCAGCGAGTCGGGCAGGATGCCATGGGGGAACTGCAGGACCACCGGTCCGCTCGACACCACGTTGATCCCGTTCTCCACGAAGTGGATGAGGTCCTCGATCGACTCCAGCACGCGGTCGTCGGTCATCGCGGTGTGCACGATGCAGTCGGGTTTCAGGGCGATCAGCGCGTCGCGGTCGCCGGTCGCCGCGACACCCAGCTCACGGTCGAGCCCGGCGAGTTCGCCGGCGTCCTTGCCGACCTTGGCGGGGTCGGACACCCACACACCCACGAGTTCGAGGTCGGGCCGGGCGTCGATCCCGGCGATGGCATGTCGTCCGACGGTTCCGGTCGACCACTCGACCACGCGCAATGTCATGCGATCCAAACTAGAACACGTTCCAACTTCGCCGTGCCGATTCGGCGAGATGCGCCTCGCTAGAGTCGGGAGCTGTGACCGCCACGTCGCCCCCGGACCCCGCCGCCCCGATCCACATCGACCACGACGGCCATCGGACGATGCTCAAGTGGCACCGGGGCCGGCGGCGCGCCGACGACACGGCGTTCACCGCGACCCGGATCGTCGAGGGCATGCGGCTCGGCGCGAGTGTCGAGATCGATCTGGTGATCCACGCCGAGCGCGGTTTCGCCGTCCTGCACGACCGCACGGTCGACCACGCCACCACCGGCACCGGCGCGGTGTCCGCGCTCCCGGCGTCGTATCTGCGGGAACTGTCCCTGCGGGACAACCGTGGCCGGCCCGTCGACGAGCACGTCCTCCTGCTCGAGGACCTGACCGAACTCTTCGACGGCGTCGACATCGCCCCCACCGCGTCCCTCCAGCTCGACTTCAAGGAGGACGACGCCGCGCTCGATCCCCAGGCCGTGGCGGTGTTCGCCCGCAGTGTCGCATCCCCGCTCGGCACTACATCTTGTCGTGCGGCGACGCCGCGGCGGTCGACACGTTGACCTCGGCCGCACCGGGCATCCGGATCGGTTACGACCCTTGCCATCACGGTGCCGCCGACGCGGCGATCCGCTCCGGGGACTTCGACGGCTTCGTCGATCGCGCGGTGGCGGCATCGCCGGAGGCCGAGATGGTGTACCTGGAGAACCGGCTGATATTGGCGGCCGACCACCGCGGCCACGACCTGATCGGCGCGTTCCACGAGCGCGGTCGGCTCGTCGACGGGTACACGGTGACGCGGGTCGGACCGCGGGTCATCCCGGACATCAGGCGACTGCTGGAGTTACGGGTCGACCAGATCACGACCGATGATCCCGAGGCCCTGGCGACGCTCGACCTCGATGCCCCCGCACGCGATTCCGGTTCGCGGCTGGTGCGCTGGATCCGCGGCAGCAGCCGACGCTCAGACGTGCAGTGACCAGAACGGTTCGACAGGGATGTTGCGGACGACGAACCAGGCCAGCACGACCACCAGCACGACGACCCCGGAGTAGCGAAGGTGCTGCCAGCTGCGAACCCGGCGGCCGGTCCACAGTCGCAGGCAGTACGCGCCGAAGGCGAAGAGCAGCAACCCCATTGCGAGCACCCCGACGGCGTTGTAGTGCAGCGCCGCCGGGACATCGCCGTGCAGCAGCGAGTAGATCGCCCGTAGCGACCCGCAGCCCGGACACGTCACCCCGAAGATCAGCTTGGTCGGACAGACCGGCAGGGCACCGCCCGGTGTCGTCGGATCGGCGAACCACACGGCCGCACAGACCATCCCGGTACCGGCGACGACCGTCGCCGGACCGAGGTACCGATGCTTCGAGAGAGCCGAGGCCCGTCCGAGGACGGCCCTCTCGAAACGCTCAGTACGTGGACGTGGTCGCGGAGGCGCCGAGGAGGATGACGAAGAGGACGACATAAACGATGATGATCAGGACCCAGATGATGACCGACGAGATCGCACTCCACATCGCCCACTTCTTCGCCTCGTCGGCCGCCTTCTGCGCACCGGCGTAGTCGCCGGCGGCCCACAGCTTGCTGACGGAGGTCGACTTCACGATCGACACGATCCCGAGCGGCAGACAGCAGAGCACCGTGGACAGGATCGCCCACACGAGGTTGTTGTCCGGTTCCGGGCCGGCCGGATTCCCGCCCGGGAACCCGCCGTACGGCTGCTGTCCGTAGCCACCCGCGCCGTAGTTCGGCGGCTGGTTCGGATCATTGGGGTAGCTCATCTGCGCCCTTTCGACTCGGTCAGAGAACTCCAGGAGCGTAACCGTTCATCACCGGGCGCGACATGCCTGGAAACGATATTGATTCCATTGACATACAACGGAATCCTCGCAGGCCGGACCGTTGCGTGATGCAACTACGGCGTGTCCTAGACCGTGTCGCCGAACAACCTCGGGAGGGTGCCCTCGTGCGCCTCACGGAGTTCGGCGAGGGGCACCGAGAAGTAGTCCTGGACCTCGACGGCGTCGCTGCCCTGGTCGACCACA
Organism: Gordonia hongkongensis; assembly: GCF_023078355.1. Classification (NCBI taxonomy): domain Bacteria; kingdom Bacillati; phylum Actinomycetota; class Actinomycetes; order Mycobacteriales; family Gordoniaceae; genus Gordonia; species Gordonia hongkongensis. The sequence continues at coordinate 946,775 of NZ_CP095552.1, read as the reverse complement.
CCGATGCGTGTCCACGGCATCGAACGCGCGTCGAGCATGGCGGTGAACCGCGATTCCTCGGTGCGCGGGACCGCCACGAGCACGCGCCCGGCAGACTCGGAGAACAGCCAGACGAACGGGTCGGCGTCCTCGGGCAGCAGGACGCGGCACCCGGTCTCGCCGGCCAGGGCCGCCTCGACGACGGTCTGGATGAGGCCACCCTCGCTGAGATCGTGTGCCGCGGAGATCAATCCGTCGCGGGACGATGCGGACAGGATCTCGGCGAGCAGACGTTCGCGTTCGAGGTCGACCTGCGGCGGGACGCCACCGAGGTGGTCGTGACTGACCTGGGCCCAGATCGAGCCGTCGAATTCGTCGCGGGTCTCACCGAGCAGGATGAGTGTCTCACCGGGTTCGGTGCCGATGCCGGTCGGGATGCGGCGGTGCACATCGTCGATGACGCCGAGGACGCCCACGACCGGGGTCGGCAGGATGGCCGTCGCACCCGTCTGGTTGTAGAAGCTCACGTTGCCGCCGGTGACCGGGATGCCGAGCTGGGCGCAGCCGTCGGCGAGCCCCCGGACCGCCTGCTGGAACTGCCACATCACCGCCGGGTCCTCCGGGGAACCGAAGTTGAGGCAGTTGGTCACGGCCTTCGGCGTCGCCCCGGACACCGCGACGTTGCGGTAGGCCTCGGCAAGCGCGAGCTGCGCGCCGCGGTAGGGATCGAGGAAGGTGTAGCGGCCCGACGCATCGGTCGCCAGTGCGATGCCGCGCCCGGACTCCTCGTCGATGCGGATCATCCCCGAGTCGGCGTGCTCGGCCAGGACGGTGTTGCCGCGCACGTAGCGGTCGTACTGGTCGGTGATGAACTTGCGGCTGCACAGCGCGGGCGAGGCCAGCATGGCCAGCAGCGTCTCGCGCAGCTGGTCGGATGTGCTCGGGCGCTGCAGCGGTTCGGTCGTCGACGCGATGACGGTGTCCTGCCAGTCGGGCCGGGCGACGGGACGCTCGTAGACCGGACCGTCGTGGGCGACGGTGCGCGGCGGCACGTCGACGACGGTCTCGCCGTGCCAGGTGATGACCAGCTGATCGCCGTCGGTGACCTCGCCGATGACGGTCGCGAGCACATCCCACTTGCGGCAGACCTCGAGGAACTTTTCGACGTTGTCCGGGGTCACGACGGCACACATGCGTTCCTGCGACTCGCTGGAGAGCACCTCCGCCGGGGTCATGCCCTCGGCGCGCATCGGCACCTTCTCCAGGTCGATGTGCATGCCGCCGTCACCGGCTGCGGCGAGTTCGCTCGTGGCGCAGGACAACCCGGCACCGCCGAGATCCTGGATGCCCACGACGAGTCCGGCGTGGTAGAGCTCGAGGCAGCACTCGATGAGCACCTTCTCGGTGAACGGGTCGCCGACCTGGACGCTGGGCAGCTTCTTGCGGTTCGGACCCGAGCCCTCGGAATCGTCGAAGGTCTCCGACGCCAGGACCGAGACACCGCCGATGCCGTCGAGCCCGGTGCGTGCACCGAACAGGATGATCTTGTTGCCCGCGCCCGAGGCGAAGGCCAGGTGCAGGTCCTCGGTGCGCAGCACGCCCGCGCACAGCGCGTTGACGAGCGGGTTGCCCGCGTAGCTGGCGTCGAAGACGGTCTCACCGCCGACATTGGGCAGGCCGAGGGAGTTGCCGTAGCCACCCACGCCGCGCACCACACCGTCGACGACGCGCCGGGTGTCCGGGGCGTCGGCCGGGCCGAAGCGCAGCTGATCCATGACCGCGATCGGGCGTGCGCCCATGGCCATGATGTCGCGCACGATGCCACCGACTCCGGTGGCGGCGCCCTGGTACGGCTCGACGTAGCTCGGGTGGTTGTGCGATTCGACCTTGAAGGTCACCGCCCATCCGTCGCCGATGTCGACGACGCCGGCGTTCTCGCCGATGCCGGCCAGCATGCTCGCGCGCATCTCGTCGGTGGTGGTCTCACCGAAGTAGCGCAGGTGCACCTTCGACGACTTGTAGCTGCAGTGCTCGGACCACATGACCGAGTACATGGCGAGCTCCGCGTCGGTGGGCCGGCGACCCAGGATCTCGCGGATGCGCGCGTACTCGTCGTCCTTGAGACCGAGTTCGCGGAAGGGTTGCGGATGGTCCGGGGTCTGGGCAGCGGCTGAGACGGTATCCACCTGGGCACTCACCCGGACAAGTCTAGGCGTGCGCGGGCGGTTGCGGCCGCCGGGGCGCCTCGGGTGCGCACCCTGGGAGATCTGCGACGGATGTCACGCCGGTCTAGCGATACTCTGTCTCCGGCGACCGCCCCCGGGGTGTGTCGTCGTGGTACCCGGGGAGAACGGTTCGGGGTCGGTGTGCGCCGATGGGACGACACAGGGGGAAACGATGGCCGATGTCCGCAAGGCGAGGGCACTCTTCGAACTCGGCGTCCTGTCCCTGAACATCCCGGTCGAAGGTCAGGAACCGGTCGACAATCCCGCTCAGGCCGCCAAGGCCTTCACTCGAGCGACCGAATGGGACCCGGCCCTGGGCGACGCCTGGATCGGCCGGCTGGCCTGCGGCGACAGCAGCAATGAGGTCCTCCTGGGCCTCTATCGTGCCCGCGGGTCGATCGGCGCGGAGCAGCGCCGGCTCGGGCTCCCGCCCGGCACGATCGCGGGGCGCTGGTACACCGGGATGCTGATCGACTTCCCGGCGTCGAATGCCGTCGAGGCGACCGCGGCCTACGCGGCCAGTCTGGTCCGCGGCGCGGACTTCGCCGGTGCGGAAGAGGTCCTCGACGAGGTACCCGCGGCGCACCGCGTGCCGATCGTGGATTTCGTCCGCGCGTTCCTGCACTTCGCCACCCAGCGCTGGCCCGACGTCCTGACCTCGCTGACCAGGTCCGACCGGTGGAACGACCCGTACATGCAGGCCGTCGCCGACTTCATGGCCGGGACGTCGTGCGTGCATCTCGGCATGCACGGCGAGGGCATGCGGCGCCTGCAGAACGCGGTCGACGGCCCGATCCCGTCCTGTTCGACGCAGGCGATCTTCGTCTACGGCCTCGCGCTGCGCGAGCAGGGCCACGAGGAGAAGGCGAAGTCGATGTTCGAGCAGGCCTACGCCCGTGACCCGTCGCTGACCGGCGCGGCCGACGCCATCCGGTCGCCCTCCTACCGGATGCCCCCCACGACGCCCGAGCAGATCGCCGAACGCACCGACCGGTGGGACCCGAAGTCGGTGCCCGATCGCGCCGAGTCCCTGGTGTCGGCCTCCGGGGACCCCGCCGAACAGAATTCGCTGGTGACCGAGGCGCAACGGGAACTGGCCGAACAGATCGGGCTCGAGTCGGTCAAGCAGCAGGTGGCCAAACTGCAGTCCACCGCGACCCTGGCGAAGGTCCGCGCCGACCGCGGGCTGTCGACGTCGGCCCGCAGCCTGCACCTGGCTTTCACCGGACCGCCCGGCACCGGCAAGACGACCGTGGCCCGCATCGTCGCCAAGATCTACTGCGGCCTCGGCTTCATCAAGTCCGACAAGGTCGTCGAGGCCACCCGCCGCGACATGGTCGGTGAACACCTCGGCAGCACCGCCATCAAGACCGCGGCGCTCATCGACTCCGCGATGGACGGCGTCCTGTTCATCGACGAGGCGTACACGCTCATCCAGCAGGGGCTGTCCGGCGGCGACGCGTTCGGTCGCGAAGCCGTCGACACCCTGTTGGCCCGGATGGAGGACGACCGTGACCGGCTGGTCGTGATCATCGCCGGCTACGACGCCGAGATCGATCGGTTCCTCGCCTCCAACGACGGACTGGCGTCGCGCTTCGCGCGCCGGGTGCGGTTCGACTCCTACACTCCCGACGAGCTCGCCCGCATCGCTGATTTCATTGCGCGCAAACGTGATTCGTCGTTGACGCGGGAGGCGATGCTCGAGATCGAGCAGGCGTGCGCTCCGCTGTACCACGACGTCCGCGAGCATCAGGGCACCGCGCGGCGCGCCACCGATCTCGCCGGCAACGGCCGTTTCATCCGCAACATCATCGAGGCGGCCGAGGAGGAGCGCGAGTTCCGGCTCAGCACCGCAGGCGACTTCGACTCACTCAGCCAGGACGACCTGATGCGCATCGAGACCACGGATGTCCGGGCCGCCATCTCGGGCGTGCTCTCCGGCCTCATGCGCTGACCGCACCCCATCCCATCCCGCACCACCGGGTCACCACCCGGACCGCTTCCCGAGGAGTTCCGTGATGTCTGTTCCCGCCCGCCGATCCCGCCCCGCGGAGCTGGCCGCGGGCCTGTCGATGGCCGCGATGATGATGCTGGCGATCGGTGCGTGTTCGTCCGACGACGCCGCGCCCGCGCCTTCACCCGACAGCGCGGTCGCGACCACGAGCGCCACCGAGACGAGCAGCCCCGCCACATCTGCGGACAGCAGCCGGGCCAGTGCGTCACCGTCGCGCGGCTCCGAGTCCGGTTCCGATACCGGGTCCGGCTCCGCGTCGACCATGACGTGCACGGAGTTCCGCGAACTCGACGATGCCCGGCGGGCGGCGGTCCTGACCGATCTGGACGTGACCGACAATGTCCAGCAGGTGGCCACCGTGGCGGCGACGGTCTGCCTGACGCGGCCCGACGACACCATCTCCGCTGTCGTCGCCGAACTCCTCCCGCGCTGATAGTTTCACCAGCTATGAGCAACAGTCCGTGGGCCCTGCTGCACGGGCCGCTGTTCAGTCGGGACAACCCGCTCGAACGCAAGCACGCCGCGCCGCGCATCAGTGCCTACATCTACGGCAACATCCTGATCCTGGCCGTGCTCATCCCGTTGCACGTCGAGGACGACTTCGTCGGTATCGCGATCCTCGCGGGCACCGCCGCGTCGACCTTCATCGCGCACGTCTTCGCCGAGGGCGTCGCCCGGCGCGTGTCCGACGGCAAGGTCGAGCCGACGCGATCGGAGGTACTCGGTCATCTCCGCGACTCGGTGCCGATCCTGACCTCGGCGCTCCTACCTTGCGCGATCCTGCTGCTCGGTCTGATCGGCTGGATCGAGCCCCGCACCGCCCAGCTCGTCGCGGAGATCGTGATCCTCCTGCGCATCGGCGGCACGGTCTTCGTCATCGACCGGCTCAACAACGAACGACCGAGTCGGGCAACGCTGTTCAGCTCCGGCGCGGTCACGCTGGTGGCGACCGTGATCGTCGCGATCAAGGTCGTGGTCACGCACTGAGGCGCTCGGACGTCAGCCGCCGGCACCCTCGGTGGTGACAGTGAGGATCGCCTCGGTGAACTCCGGCCGGCAGATGACGAGGTCGGGCAGGTAGGTGTCCTCGTTGTTGTAGACGAGGGGCGAACCGTCGATCCGCCCGCACCACAGACCCTTCGCCTTCGCGACGGCGACCGGCGCGGCCGAATCCCACTCGTATTGGCCGCCCGCATGGACGTAGGCGTCGGCCTCGCCGCGCACCACCGCCATCGCCTTGGCCCCGGGGACCCCATCGGCAGCACCTCGCCGGCCATCGCCGCGGCCACCTCGTCGGCGAACGCCGGTGGGCGCGAACTGCTCACGACGACGCGCGGGACCCCGGTCCGGGGCCGGGACGCCAGGCCTTCCACGGGCTCGACGGTGGAACCGTCGTCGAGGTAGGTCACCCCGAGGGCCGGCAAGGCGACCGCACCGGCGATCAGCCCGTCGTCGGCCGACCACAGCGCGACGTGCACGGCCCAGTCGCTGCGGCCGCCGCCGGGTTCGTAGGTGCCGTACTCACGCGTGCCGTCGACCGGATCGATGATCCACACGCGCGACGCCGACAGCCGCGACTTGTCGTCGGCCGACTCCTCGGACAGCACCGCGTCGTCCGGCCGCTCCTGTGCGAGACGCCCGAGGATGAACTCGTCGGACCGGCGGTCGCCCTCCTGACCGAGCTCTTTGCCCGTCAATCCGCTGGAGCGTCGGATGTCGAGCAGGAGTTCACCTGCAGCGGTGGCCAGTTCACCGGCCAGGGCACGATCGTCGGTCACGGGGTTTCCTCTCGGTCGGAATACCGGACGGCTGCACTCACAGACCCAGGTTACGCAGAACCAGGTCGGCGACCTCGGACGGCGGGCCGTCGTCGGGGGTGATGTGCAGTTCCGGGTCGGACGGACGCTCGTAGGGCGAGTCGATGCCGGTGAACTGGCTGATCTCCCCCCGCCGCGCGCGGTCGTACAGCCCCTTCGGGTCGCGTCGTTCGCATTCGGCGAGCGGGGTGTCGACGAAGATCTCGTAGAACGGCAGCCCGCGCTCGGCGTGGATCTCCCGGGCCCGCTGCCGTTCCTCGGCGAACGGGCTGATGAGCGAGACGATCGCCACCGAACCCGAGTCGGCGAACAGCGCCGCCACCTCGCTGGTCCGGCGGATGTTCTCCCGACGGTCGTCGTCGGAGAAGCCAAGATCCGAGTTCAGGCCGTGCCGCAGGTTGTCCCCGTCCATCAGGTACGCCGGACGCCCCTCGGCGACGAAGCGCCTTTCGAGTTCGACCGCCAGCGACGACTTCCCGGAGCCGGACAGACCGGTCAGCCAGATCGTCGCACCGCGGTGCGCACGGTGCTCACGGCCGACCTTCGTCGCCTGCCAGACGACATGACTGTCGTGACTCACCGGCGCCGTGATCATCCCCGCAGCGACCGTCCGATTCGTGGCCTCGTCGATCAGGATGAAGCTGCCCGTGTCGCGGTTGCGCCGGTACGAGTCGAAGGTCACCGGCTCCTGGGTGTGCAGGGTGACGCGCCCGATCTCGTTGAGCGACAATCCCTCCGCGTCCTCGTCGCGGTGCAGCGAGTTGACATCGAGGCGATAGTTGAGCCCGTTGACCTGCGCGCGGGTCAACCGGGTTCCGCAGAGCAGCTGATACCGGTTGCCCGGTCGCAGTTCGGCGTCGTCGGCGAACCAGCACACCATCGCGTCCAGGTCGCGTCCCACGTACGGCCGGTTGTTGGGGCGGGCCAGCATGTCGCCGCGCACGATGTCGATCTCGTCGGCGAGTTCGACGGACACGGCCATCGACGCGAAGGCCTCGTCGACCGGCTGGCCGCCGGGCGCCCAGATCTCGGTGATGGTCGTGCTGAAACCGCTGGGCAGGACGACGATCTCGTCGCCCTTGGCGAGTACACCGCCGGCAACGGTGCCCGCGTAGGCGCGGTGGTCGGCGCCGTCGCTGCGCTGCGGCCGGATCACGTACTGGACGGGCAGACGGGTGTCGATCAGGTTGCGGTCGGAGGCGATGTAGACGTGCTCGAGATGATTCAGCAGCGGACGCCCCTCGTACCACGGCATCGCCGCGGACTGTTCGACGACATTGTCGCCCCGCAGCGCCGACATCGGGATGAACGTCAGGTCGACGACGTTGAGCTTGGTCGCGAAATCGACGAAGTCCGCGCAGATCTCGTCGAACCGCTCCTGCGACCAGTCGACGAGGTCCATCTTGTTCACACAGACCGTCAGGTGCGGGATGCCGAGCAACGACGACAGGAACGCGTGCCGCCGCGTCTGCTCGAGCACGCCCTTGCGCGCGTCGATCAGGATCATCGCGAGATCGGCAGTCGAGGCACCGGTCACCATGTTGCGCGTGTACTGCACATGGCCGGGGGTGTCGGCGATGATGAACTTCCGCCGGGGGGTGGCGAAATACCGGTAGGCGACATCGATGGTGATGCCCTGCTCGCGTTCGGCGCGCAAGCCGTCGGTGAGCAACGCGAGGTTCGCGTACTCGTCGCCGCGCTCGGCGCTGGTGCGCTCGATCGACTCGAGCTGATCGGTGAAGATCGCCTTCGAGTCGTAGAGGAGCCGGCCGATGAGTGTCGACTTGCCGTCGTCCACCGAGCCCGCGGTCGCCAGACGCAGCATCTCGGTCGCGCCGCCGGCGGCGATGAGGTCGCCCATCAGAAGTAGCCTTCCTTCTTGCGGTCTTCCATCCCCGACTCGGAGATCCGGTCGTCGGCGCGCGTGGCGCCCCGCTCGGTCAGCCTCGTCACCTCGATCTCCTCGATCACCTTCATCACGTCGTCCGCGCCCGACAGCACGCAACCGGTGCACGTGGCGTCGCCGACGGTGCGGAACCGGACCGTCTCGGTTCGCACCTCCTCACCCGGGAGTTCCTGCAGGAAGCGGGTTTTCGCGAGCAGCATGCCGTCGCGCGGGATGACCTCGCGCTGGTGCGCGTAGTAGATCTCGGGTAGATCGATGTCCTCGGCCGCGATGTACTGCCAGATGTCGAGTTCGGTCCAGTTCGACAACGGGAAGACCCGGATGTGCTCGCCCTTGGCGTGCCGTCCGTTGTACAGCCGCCACAGCTCGGGCCGCTGCTCGCGGGGGTTCCATGCGCCGAACTCGTCTCGGAAGCTGAACACGCGCTCCTTCGCGCGCGCTTTCTCCTCGTCGCGCCGGGCGCCGCCGAACACCGCGTCGAACCGGTTTTCGGTGATGCCGCGCAACAGCGCCGCCGTCTGCAGCCGGTTGCGGCTGGCACCCGGCCCGGTCTGTTCGACGACCCGTCCGGCATCGATGTCGTCCTGTACGGAACTGACGAGCAGGCGGACCCCGGTCTCGGCGACCACGCGGTCGCGGTACTCGATCACCTCGTCGAAGTTGTGCCCGGTGTCGACGTGCATGAGCGGGAACGGGATCGGCGCCGGCCAGAAGGCCTTGCGGGCCAGATGGAACATCACCACCGAGTCCTTGCCGCCGGAGAACAGCAGCACCGGGCGCTCGAAGGTCGCGGCGACCTCGCGGAAGATGTGTACCGATTCGGCCTCGAGCGCCGCGAGATGCGAGAGCTCGTAGCCGTGATGACGACGACGTCCGTCGTCGGCGTCGTCGGGACGACGTCCGTCGTCGGCGTCGATGGTGATGGCCACCGGAGCAACCCCCTTGACATGTCGAATATTCGACACTATGTGTTGACAATGTGACACAAACCGTAGGTGACTTCTCCGACGCGCGTCAACCGGCACGCGCGGCGTCGCCACCGACCGCCCGGGTCGTCCGCATCGTCGAACTCCTCGCCGACGCCGAGCAACCGTCGCTGACGCTGGCCGAGATCGTGCGTCAGACCTCGATGTCGCGCGCCACCGCGCACGCCGTCGTCTCCGAACTCGTCGACTGCGGATGGCTGATCCGGGACCCGTCGGCAGGCACCTTCGGCGTCGGACCGGCCTTCGTCGGCCTCGTCCGGAACGCCGACGGCGCGGACCACCTCGTACGGTGGGCGGCATCTGCGGCGCGCGACCTGTGCGAACGGTTCGACATCCCCTGTTTCGTCGCCCGGCGGACCTCGGCCGACGGGGTGACCCTTGCGTCGCACGCCTTTCCGCCCCACCTGGCACCGGAGACCGCGCAGCATCCCTGGTTGCGAAACGGCAGCCGCATCCGGCTCCGCCCGCCGATCTGTCGGGAGTTCATCGCCTTCGACCCGGACGACGCCCGGTCGAACTGGATCGGCCAGGCCGCCGAGTCCACCCGCACCCGGCTGGGCATGGTGCTCGACGTCGTCGCCGAACGCGGCTACTCGATCGAGCGCATGACCGACGACCACGTGGCGATGATCGAGGCCCTGAGCTCCCTCGACACCATGTCGGACACCCTGCGCGCGCGGGTCGGCGACCTGCTCACCGAGCTGTCGGTCATCGATTACCTGCCCGAGGAGATCGACGCCTGCGCGGCCGGCAGCACGGGGGTACCCGTGGTCACCATCGGCGCCCCCGTCTTCGACGCCGCCCGTCGGGTGGTCGCGGCCATCGTCGTCTGCCCGAACACCACCCTCGACGTCGACGAAGTGCGCCGACTCGGCGAGGCCACGCGTGCTGCCGCCGACGGGATCTCGAGTCATCTCAGCTGAGGGCGGGTCGACCGAACGAATGAACACTGCGCCCGGAAATACCCACGAAACGGACTCCCCTGCGGAAAACTGGCCGGTGATCACGACACGTCATCGTCGCCACCAGCAAGGGAGTCGAGATATGCCCAGCACCAAGACGATCACCCGGTTGGCCGCCGCCGCCATCGCTCTGACCTCGGCTGCCGGGCTCGGCGTCGCGGCCACCGGCGACGCGAACGCGGTGTCCCGCGAGTATCCGCTGTCGACCTGCGTGGGCCTCAGCCCGAACGTCGTCGACGTCCCGTTCCTGGCGCGACGCACGATCGTGAGCACGTATGCCGGCAACGCCTACATCGCCGCCGACTTCACCAGCTACTTTCCCGGCGGCTACCAGTCCTCGGCCCGCCTCGACTGGCACAACCTGGCCACCGGCAAGCGCGGCTCGAAGGTCAGCAACGTCCGCGTGAACCCGCCGTACCAGGGCGTCCACTACTTCGTGATCCCCGTCAACCAGATCGGCAAGGGCCGGGTGAACGTGACCTTCGGCGCGGTCAACCGGAACGCGCTCTGGAGCGTGCCGTCCACGAGCTGCAGCGGGAGCATCGTCATCCCCTGAGCCGGACCGCCACCGATGACTTCCGGGGGCACCCAACCGCCCCCTAATCCGAAAGAAGCGACCCCATTGCTCCCTGAGGTGTGAGGAGCGATAGCGACGAGCCACGAAGGGCCTGGTGAGACAGGTTGCGGAGCCCTTCGTGGCTCGCTTCGCTCGCACCTCAGGGAGCAGAGATGTGGACGCTTAAGAGTGTTCTTTCGTAGTCCACGCAAGACCTGCAACGCTGCCGGCCCGACACAACGGCGCCACTTCGACGGAACTTGCGCTGCCCCGACATGTGACCGGCAGACTTCAACTCGACTCCTAGACCTCGATCGAAGTCCAGGAGTCGAGTTGAAGTTTGCCGGTCGCCGGCCTGGCGGCCGTCGTGGACTACGCAGCGAACGCTCGAGAGCGTTCTGTTCATGCTCCCTGAGGTGCGAGTGAAGCGAGCCACGAAGGGCCATGTTCGATGCTCGCCTGCCCTTCGTGGCTCGTCGCTTGCGCTCCTCACCTCAGGGAGCAGGGGTTATGTGTTCTTTAGGGCTAAACAGCAGAGGAAACATCGAATGGTGATCGTCGCCAACATGTTTCGCGAGTTCGCCGAGATGATGCCGACGACAGCCGCCTCCTAAACGGCCGGATCCGGGAGTTCACCTATCGCTCCACACCGCACTTCTGACCCCGGCGATCACCGACACCGACTACCAACCAAGCACTTGCTAGGTTAGTCTCGAGGGCATGAGTGACGCCGTCATCCCACCTGCGCTCGGACCCGACGATCTGGGCCCGGACACCTCACCGGTCGCCTACGAGACCGGCGGCCCCGACGGCGCGGTGGCCTATGTGACGCTGAACCGCCCGGAGTACCGCAACGCGCAGAACTCGGTGATGACCTATTCGCTCGACGCCGCGTTCCGCAAGGCCGTCGACGACGCTTCGGTGAAGGTGATCGTGCTGCGGGCGAACGGCAAGCACTTCTCGGCCGGACACGACATCGGCACCCCCGAACGCGACTTCGACACCTACTACGAGAACGCGGCCGTCCTGCACTGGGACCACACGGACAAGACCGGTGCCGACCAGCGTCTCGCCCGCGAGATGGAGGTGTACATGGGGATGTGCCGCCGCTGGCGCGACATCCCCAAACCCCTCATCGCCCAGGTCCATGGCGCGTGCATCGCCGGCGGTCTCATGCTCGCCTGGATCTGCGACTTCATCGTCGCCTCCGACGACGCGTTCTTCTCGGACCCGGTCGCCCGCATGGGCATCCCCGGCGTCGAGTACTTCGCCCACGCCTTCGTGCTCGGCCCGCGCCGGGCGAAGGAGATCCTGTTCACCGGTGAACGTTTCACCGCGACGCAGGCGGCCGACTGGGGCATGGTCAACCACGTCGTCCCCCGGGACGCCCTCGAGACCAAGGTGAACGAGATCGCCGAGAAGGCGGTCGCCATGCCGATGCAGGGGCTCTTCCTGAGCAAGAAGGCCGTCAACATCTGCGAAGACCAGATGGGACTTCGCAACTCGATGGACTCGGTGTTCGGCTGGCACCACTTCGCGCACGCGGCGAACTCCGAGGCGGGTGGCGACTCGCTCGGCGGGATGGACGCGAAGTCGATGAAGGCGTCGGCCTCGACCGGCACCGCCGCGGGATCGGGGAGCTGACATGGACCTGCTGTTCGACGACGCCGCCGACGACTTCCGCGCCGAGGTCCGCACCTGGCTGGCCCATCATGTTCCGCGCGAACCGCTTCCGTCGATGGACACCGCCGAGGGATTCGAGGCGCACCGCGAGTGGGAGCGAACGATGGCCGCCGACCGGATGTCGGTCGTCAGCTGGCCGGAGGAATACGGCGGCCGCGATGCCCCGCTGCTGCACTGGGTCATCTTCGAGGAGGAGTACTACCGTTCGGGTGCTCCCGGACGCGTGAGCCAGAACGGCATCTTCCTGCTCGCACCCACCCTGTTCGAGCACGCGAGTCCTGCTCAGCTGGAACGCATCCTGCCGCGGATGGCCAACGCCGACGACATCTGGGGTCAGGCGTGGAGCGAACCCGAGGCCGGCAGCGACCTCGCCTCGCTGCGGTCGACCGCCGTTCGCACCGACGGCGGCTGGCTGCTCAACGGTCAGAAGACCTGGAGTTCGCGGTCGAGTTTCGCCGACCGCGCCTTCGGCCTCTTCCGCACCGACAAACAGGCACAGCGCCACAAGGGTCTCACCTACTTCATGTTCGACCTGCGCAGCGAGGGCGTGACCGTCCGGCCGATCGCACAGCTCGACGGCGAGGCCGGGTTCGCAGAGCTGTTCTTGGAGAACGTCTTCGTCCCCGACGATCCGTCGAATCCGGGCGAGTCGGGTGTCATCGGCGAGGTGGACAACGGGTGGCGGGTCGCGATGAGCACCGCCGCCAACGAACGCGGGCTGTCGCTGCGCGCACCCGGCCGGTTCCTGGCCACCACCGACCGCCTCGTCGAACTGTGGCGGTCGAACCGGGATGACGTCCCGTCGACGGCGAACACCGATGCGCGCGTGGCGGATGCGTGGATCGGGTCACGAGCCTACGAGCTGTCCACGTATCAGACGGTGAGTCGTCTCGCGGCCGGTGGTTCGCTCGGCATGGAGTCGTCGATCAACAAGGTGTTCTGGTCGCAGTGGGACATCGCCGCTCACGAGACCGCCCTCGACCTGCAGGGCCCGGCCGCCGAGCTCGACGACCGGTGGACCGACGGCTACCTCTTCTCGTTGTCCGGGCCGATCTACGCGGGTACCAACGAGATCCAACGCAATGTCATCGCCGAGCGCCTGCTCGGCCTTCCCCGTGGAGATCGGTGATCATCATGGACTTCCGACTCTCCGACATCCACACGGACCTCGCCTCGACGGTGGACGCCATGCTGGGCAAGGCCGACATGCCGACCGCCACGCGCGCCTGGGCGGCCGGTGACCGCGCGGCCGTCGCCAAGGTCTACTCACAGCTGGCCGACGCGGGCATCAGCGGACTCCTGATCGACGAGTCACACGGCGGCAGCAGCGCCGGGGCCGTCGAGATGGTCGTCGCCGTCGAGCAACTCGGACGCCACTGTGCCCCGGGCCCGATCGTCGAGAGCGTCGCCGTGCTGCCGATCCTGCTGCACGACGCCGACGTGTCGGGCCCGCTCAGCGACCTCGCCGAGGGGCGGCTGGCGACCTGCGCGATCGGACCGCTCCAGCCGTTGGCCGCCGACACCGCCGCCGCCGATGTCTACCTCGTCGAGGACGGAGTGCTCTCGCGGGCCACCGTGCAGAGCACCGAGCCCTCGGTCGACAGCACCCGGACGTTGTCGCGGGTCACCGCCGGCGACGTCCTGGCCACCGGGGTCGATGCGTCCGACGCCGCGGACGCAGGTGCACTGGCCACGGCCGCGCAGCTGCTCGGCCTGGGTCAGGCGATGCTGTCCATCGCCTCGGAATACGCGCAGTCGCGCAAGCAGTTCGGCCGACCGATCGGGTCGTTCCAGTCCGTCAAACATCATCTCGCCGACGTGGCGATCGCCATCGAGATGGCCCGCCCCCTCGTTCACGCAGCCGCCCTCGGCGTCGACGGCCAGGTGCCGGAGGGCACCGACGTCTCGCGCGACATCTCGGCGGCGAAGGTCGCGGCCGCCGAGGCCGCCGACCTGTCGGCCCGCCGCTCGCTGCAGGTGATGGGGGCGATCGGGTACACCGCCGAGCACGACATCTCGCTGTACATCACCAAGACCCGGGCGCTGCTCAACGCCTGGGGCTCCCCCGCCGTGCACCGCCAACGGATCCTGGAGACGCTGTGACCGTCAGTACCGGCATCGAAAGCCCGGCCATCGGCGCGGAGGAACGGGAGGCACTCGTCGAGGCGGTGCGGGATCTCCTGCGTCGCCGGGGCGATTCGACCACGGTCCGCGCGGCCATGTGCGCTCCCGGGCGCATCGACTCGACCCTGTGGCAGACGCTGTGCACCGAGATCGGGGTCGCCGCGCTTGCTGTCCCCGAGCGATTCGGCGGTGCCGGGGCGGCATGGATGGAGTCGGCCGCGGTGCTCGAAGAACTGGGCGCCGCACTGAGTCCCGTCCCCGCGCTCGGCTCCGCACTCGCCACCGGCACGATCCTGCTCGCGGGTGACGACGACGCGTCGTCGCGACTTCTGCCCCCCTGGCCGCCGGCGAGCGGACCGCGGCGGTGTGCTGGGCCGGTGAACGCGGCTGGCAGACCCCCGGTGTGCGTGCCGACGCCGGACTCCTCACCGGGACAGCCCACTTCGTCGTCGACGGCGAGTCGGCCGACGTGCTCCTCGTGCTCGCGGCCGGCCCCGGGACACACCTGACCCTGCACGAGGTGACCGCCGATGCGGACGGCGTCTCGGTGTCGCCGATGCCCGTCCTCGATCCGACCCGGGCGCTGTCCTCGGTGCGCTTCGACGAGGTGGCGTCCGCGGCGATCCCCGCGCCGGACGATCTCGCGTCCCGGCTCCGTGCGCTCGCCTGGGCCCTGCTGTCCGCCGAGCAGGTCGGGGGCGCGCAGCGAGCGCTCGACCTCACGGTCGAGTACACCAAGTCCCGCAAGCAGTTCGGGCGCACCATCGGCTCGTTCCAGGCCCTCAAGCATCGGATGGCCGACATGTACGTGCTGGTCGAGACGGCGCGGTCGATCTCCCGCGCCGCCGTGGCCGCCCTCGCCGCCGACGACCCGGATGCCGCCGATCTGGCGCTGGCCGCCCACGTGTACTGCTCCGATGCCTATCGTCGTGTCGCGGGCGAGGCCATCCAGCTGCACGGCGGCATCGGCATCACCTGGGAGCACGACATCCAGCTCTTTTTCAAACGCGCACAGGCCACGTCGCAGATGTTCGGTGCCCCGCACACCGCGGTGACCGAAGCGGCCCGCGCACTGCGCTGACCCGACCTCAGTGTCGCCGCGGCCGCCACCGGGCGAGCAACCGCTCGACCGGGTCGGTCAGCAGCAGTAGGAACAGCGGCAGATTTCCGCTGCGCGGGAACACGATCGCGACGCCCAGCGCGACCGCGAGGATGATGAACGTGGCGACTCCGCTCGACGAGGCGACCCATCGGTCGGTGGCGTCGTCGTCGGCGAGCAGTTCCCGGTGCCGACGACCCCATTCGGCGATCGCGATGAGCGAGCCCACCGAGACGGCCAGCACACCGATGTAGAGGATGTTGGCCTGCTCGATGTGGGCGCCGTCGATGAGGGCCGTCGCGAAGGGCAGCGCCACGATCGTGAGCAACCAGATGAAGTGGAGGTTGATCAGCGTGCGGTCGTAGGCGCGGAAGTACTCCATCGTCTGATGGTGCTGGCGCCACAGGATCCAGATGACGCCGAAACTGATGATGAAGCTGACCAGTTCGATCGAGTTGTCGGACACCACGTCCGCGACCGACGAATCCTCGCGCAGGTCGTTGGCGATGTCGACGAGCGGGAGCACCAGCAGGGTCAGCGCGATCGCGACCACCGCGTCGGCGAATGCGATGAGCCGGCTCAGTCCCTCTGCCGACTGTCGGTTCTCCGGTTCTGCCATGCGAAGCACTGTAGAACGACCGACGGGCGGCCGGTGGGTCAGACGGCGAAGGCCGCCTCGACCGTTGCCTCGTCGAGTCCGTAATCGGCGAGCTGGTACCGGTGCTGCGGTTTGCGCGCACCCGACCGGCTCTCCTCGTCGAGCGCGGTCACCGCCGCACGCGCGTCCTCCGACATCGGGGTGTCCAGCGCCGCGTACACCCGCTCGACGGTGCCCATCGGGTCGTTGCGCAGATCGGTGAAGTCGATGTCGAGGAACTGGGCCGGGTCGTACCGCTTCCGTGCGGTGGAGAACTCACGGAGTCCGCGTGACCACAGCTCGAGCTGGTCCTGGCCCACTTGCTCGCCGGTGAACGTCGTCGACCATCCCGGGGTGGCGTGTTCGGCCAAGCTGCACATCGACGCGATGAGAGTGCTGGGCGGCCGGTGCGTCTGGATCACCAGGGCATCCGGGTACGCCGCCATGAGCGCGTCGAGCGCGAACAGATGGCTGGGGTTCTTGAGCACCCACCGCTTGCCGGGGTCGTTGAGCCCGATCAGCTGCAGGTTCTTGCGGTGTCGGAGATACACCGGCGTCCAGTCCTGCTGGGCGAGCCACCTCGAGTAGGTCGGGATGTGCGCGAGTGATTCGTACGAGATCGACATGACGCTCTGGCGGAGCAGCTGCCAGCACTCCTCGACCTCGCCGGCGTCCATGTAGTGCAACCCCATGAACTCGGGATTCTCGACGTGATGTTGCTCGAACCCGGCCTGGATCTGCTGGTAGACGGGGTTGTCGGACCAGGTGTCGCGCGGCGGCCGGGGCTGCGGGAACTCGGCGAGCCACATCTCGACGCCCTGGTGCGCCGGATCGGCGGCCAGGAGTCGGTGCAGCGCAGTCGTTCCCGTGCGCGGCAGGCCGGTCACGAAGATCGGCCGCGTCACCTCGACGTCGGCGTACCCCGGGTTCGCCTTCCACGACGCCTCGCTGAGCAACCGGGCGACCAACGCACCCTTGAGGAAGAAGCGGAACATCTTGCTGCCGATCTCGGTCAGCCCCGCCTCGGAGCGGTAGGAGTCGAGCAGGATGCCCAGCGGCTCCAGGTACTCGGTGTCCCCGAAGTCGTCGAGGCCGGTGGCGCGAGTGGCCGAGGAATGCAGGTCCTCGATCGTGCCGACGTCGGTGCGTGCCGCACTAGTCATGGTATTCACCGCAATTCACGTCCAGGGTGTGCCCGGTGATGGCGCGCGCCATCGGCGAGGCGAGGAACACGACGGCGTCGGCGATCTCGTCCGGCTCCGGCAATCGCTTGAGGTCGGACTTCGACGCCGTCTGCTCGTAGACGTCGTCGGGTGAGATCCCGTATTTCTTGGCGACCTCGCCGAAGTACCACTTCAGCTGGTCGTCCCAGATGTAACCCGGTGCGACCGAGTTGATGCGAATCCCCTTGTCGCCGAGTTCGGAGGCCAGCGACTGCGACATCGCCAGCAGCGCCGACTTCGCGATCTTGTAACTGCCGTAACGGGGTTCGGAGTGCCGGATGACCATCGAGTTGATGTTCACGATCGAGCCGTCGGACTCGCCCAGCGCGTCGGTGAACGCGCGGATGACCCGCAGCGTGCCCAGCACGGTGACGTCGATGCTGCTCGCGATCTGATCGAAGTCGGTGCGGGACAACGGCTTCATCGACGGGAGGGCGAAGGCGTTGTTGACCAGTACATCGGCCCGGCCGAACTCGGCGACGGTGGTGGCCACCAGGTTCTCGACGGCGGCGTCGTCGGTGATGTCGGCCGGGACGACGAGGCTGGTCCCGCCGGCGGCGTCGATCTCGGCGGCGACCTCCTTCAGCCTTGATTCCGTACGGGCGGCGAGGACGACCCGTGCGCCCTCCGCGGCCGCACGCAGGCAGATCGACCGCCCGAGTCCCGGACCGACACCCGAGACCACGACGACCTTGTCGGCGAGCAGACCCCCCTGTGCGCTCATCCCAGCATCCTCTCGGCGAACCCGCGCTGACGTGCCGTGATCCGCTCCGCCCAGCCGTCGGCGTCGATCCTGTTGTGCTCGAGGTGCGGCAGATGGCCGGCGACTTCGTCGAAAGCGACGACCTGTGCGGTCGGGCCCAGGTCCGGGCCGATCGGCGAATCACTGCGTTGCCACCGGAACTGCAGGATGCCCGTCGACCGGCCGGTCGTCTCGATCCAGTTCGCGACGCCCGGGTCGCGGTGGGACACCACCATGCGGATCATGCCGTCCGGATCCACCTGCGCCTGAGCGGAGTTCAGGCTGGTCTGGTGGTTGACGTAGTCCAGCGAGATGTACCACATGCTGCCGAGCTGGAATCCCTGGTACGGGGCGTCGGACCGCGGAATGGTGATCACCATCGCCTCGTCGGGCCCCAACCGGAAGTGTCCGACGGAGGAGAACTGCGTGCTGAGGCCGCCGGGGGTCTGCCGCGGTTCGGTGAACGTGTTGACCGGCTCGTCGAGGTAGAACCACTTCGGGAAATTGAACCAGGTGTTGATGCGAGCCGTCAGCATCTTGCCGGCCGTCGCGTACCGGCGGGACACCCGGGCCAGGTCCGGCTCCGGCGGCGCGGTCCCGATGGTGTCGACCCGTTCGATGGTGATCGACCCCTTGCGTTCGGACCAGTCGGAGTAGACCTCGCGCACCGCGAGCATCGACGCGCCCTCCCCGAGCGGGAAGTAGTCGTCCGGCGCATCGGGGATGGGTGGGCCGAAGGCCAGTTCGAACGACCCGTCGTCGGCGATCGTCAGCCGCCGGTCGTCGAACGCATCCTCGCCGCCCGGTACCGACGAGGCCGTGTAGTCGCCGCGCAGGACCTGGAAGCTGAGATCGGTTGTGGTACCGCGCCGCCCGCGTACCCGGTATGTCCCGGTGGGTTCGACGTCGGCGTGATAGTAGAGCGTGTCCGGATTGTCCAGGCCCATCTTCGTCGACGGCCCGGTGGACGTCACGAAGTTCGGGTGGGAGATGGACCGGGCGCGCACCAGTTGGACGATGGCGGCGATACTCCCCGCGAGGTAGTCGTAGCCTTCGGCGAGATCTTGGTCGGTCTCGGCGAAATCGGCCGATGCGACCAGCTTCTCGGCCTCCGCGATCGCGTCGAGGAGGGGCTGCGTGACCAGCGGTGCGCCACTCGTTGTTTCGGTTGACGATGTCTCGGTCGTCGCTGTCTCGGTGCTCGTCGCGTCGTCGACGGTCATAGCCAGGTGTCCCCGCCCGTCCATGTGAGGAAGTTTTCCAACTCTGCCTGTGCGGGTGTGACCCGCGGGTGTTCGGTCGACAGGTAGCCGCCACGGTAGAACAGCAACGGCTTGTCCTGCAGCACTTCTCCGAGAGTCAGTGCGCGGCCGATGACGATGTGATGGTCGCCGCCGTCGGTGACGGTCTCCACGTCGCATTCGACCCAGGTCAGGCTGTGCCGGATGACGGGGAGGCCGGCCGGTGACGGGTCCCAGGTGACGTTCGCGAACTTGTCGTCGCCGGGGGCGCCGAAGGCGGCGCTGACGTCCTGCTGGCGGTTCGACAGGACGTTCACACAGAACTTGCCCGTCTTCTCGATGACCTTCCAGCTCCGGGAGGTCTTCATCGGGCAGAAGAGGACCAGCGGCGGATCGAGCGACAACGCGGCGAACGACTGGCACGCGAACCCGACCGGCTTGCCCGCGTCGTCGAGGGTCGTGATGACGGTGACCCCGGTACAGAACTGGCCCATCGCCGTTCGGAACTGACGGGAGTCGAAGTCGGCGGACCCGTACGGCGAACGCGTGGACTGCTGGGCCGTGGCGCCGGAGGGCATCTCGGACAAGGGCATCTCAGCCCTTGAACCCGACGCTGAAGTCATGCCCCCACAGACTCACTGCCGTGCTCTCCCGGGCGATCCACTCGTCGTCCTTCACCGTGCGCCCCTCACAACCGAATTCGATGTCGAAGCCGCCCGGCGTCTTCATGTAGAAGGAGAGCATGAGGTCGTTGACGTGTCGGCCGAGGGTCGCCGACATCGGCACCTTCTTGCGCAGCGCGCGGTCGAGGCACAGGCCGACGTCGTCGGCGTTCTCGACCTCGACCATCAGGTGGACGATGCCGGTGCTGTTCGGGATCGGCAGGAAGGCCAGCGAATGATGCCGGGGGTTGCAACCGAGGAAGCGCAGCCACGGCACCTCGTCGCCCTCTTCGCGGCCGACGACCTGCGGCGGGAGGCGCATCGAGTCCCGGAGCTTGAATCCGAGGACGTCCCGGTAGAATTCGAGCGCTGCCTTGTCGTCGGAGCAGGTGAGCACCACGTGGCCCAGACCCTGCTCCTCGGTGACGAAGCGATGCCCGTACGGGCTGACGACGCGCCGGTGCTCCAGCGCGGCGCCGTGAAAGACCTCCAGGGTGTTGTCCGCCGGGTCGTCGAAGACGATCATCTCGGCGACCCGACGGTCGGCGACCTCCTCGTCCTTGCCCTCGCGGAAGACCACACCCGCACGCGACAGCCGATCCCGGACATCCTGCAACTCAGCGGCATTCGCGACCTCCCAGCCCGCGCAGGCGAGCCGGTCGTGCTCGGACGGCACGATGACCAGACGGGCCGGGAAATCGTCCATCCGGAGATACAGGGCACCGTCGGTGAGACCAGAGCCCTCGATCATGCCGAGGACCTTGAGGCCGTAGGTGCGCCACGCCTCGATGTCGGTGGCCTCGATCCTCATGTACCCCAACGAGCGAATCGGACTGTCACTCATCTGCTACTCCTCTTTGTGCTCTTGCCGACGGTGCTGGCCGGACCCTTCGTGACGCCCTCCGCAAGCTCCGGGCTCCTCAGGGAGCGGAGAGGGGTGCCCTTCGCAAGCTCCGGGCTCCTCAGGGAGCGGAGGGGCGTGCCCTCCGCAAGCTCCGGGCTCCTCAGGGAGCGGAGAGGGGTGCCCTCCGCAAGCTCCGGGCTTGCGAGCCTCTTCCCTGCTCCCTGAGGTGCGAGGAGCGCAAGCGACGAGCCACGAAGGGCCTGGTGAGGCACGTTGCGAGACTTTGTCTTTGCTCCCTGAGGAGCGAGCTTGCGAGCGTCACGAAGGGTCACACCATCGTGTCGCCGATGGGAATCCCGAACTCGCCGTTGCCGAATGCGACGTAGGCGCGCTCCGGGTCGTTCGCTGCGTGTACGCGTCCGGCGTGGGCGTCGCGCCAGAAGCGCTGGATCGGTGTCCCGTTCTCCAGGGCGTGGGCGCCCGAGTTCTCGAAGAGTCGGTCGATCGCGGCGATCGCACGTCCGGTCGCACGCACCTGGTCGCGTCGAGCGGACAGCCGCAGTTCCATCGGGACCTCCTCGCCGGCGAGGATGAGGTCGTACTCGGCCTGCAGGTTGCCCGACAGCTGGCGCCACGCAGCGTCGATGTCGCTGGCGGCCTCGGCGATCCGGACCTTGGCGAACGGATCCTCCTTGGCCTTCTCGCCCGCGTAGGCGGCCCGGACCCGCTTGCCCTGGTGCTCGACGTGGGCGCGGTAGGCGCCGTAGGCCATGCCGACGATCGGCGTCGCGATGGTGCTGGGATGGATGGTGCCCCAGGGCATCTTGTAGACCGGCGCGGTGTTGCGCTCTAAGCCCGGGCTCTGCCCCATCGACATCGTGCGCATGCTGAGCATGCGGTGCCGCGGCACGAACACGTCCTTGACCTCGATGGTGTTGGACCCGGTGCCGCGCAGACCGACGACGTTCCACACGTCCTTGATCGTGTAGTCCTCACGCGGGATCAGGAAGCTGACGAAGTCGACGGGCTTGCCGTTCTTGATGACCGGACCCCCGACAAAGACCCAGTCAGCAGTCTCGCAACCCGACGACCACGCCCACGAACCGTTGACCTTGTAGCCGCCGTCGACGACCTCGCCCATGCCCATCGGCGCGTACGACGACGAGATCCGGACATTGGTGTCCGAACCCCACACGTCTTCCTGCGCCTGCTGGTCGAAGAGGGCGAGGTGCCAGTTGTGGACGCCGATGATGCCCGACACCCAGCCGGTGGACCCGCAGGCCGACGCGATCCGGCGGACCGCTTCGTAGAAGGTGACCGGGTCGACCTGGTAGCCACCCCACTGCTCGGGCTGCAACAGCCGGAAGAAGCCGGCGGTCTCGAGGCTCGAGACGGTCTCGTCGGGGATTCGACGCAGATCCTCGGTCGACTGCGCACGCTGCTCGAGTTCCGGGAGCAGGACGTTGATCTTCTCCAGGACCTGCTCGGCGGCTTCGCTCCGTTGTGCTGGCATCTCGCCTGCTCCTACTCGTCTCTCCTCGGCCGGACGAGCCGGCCGCTGTACCCATCGAGTTCGAGATTAGAACACGTTCTCATTTCTGTCGAGGACTCGGACTTTATGCCCATGCACAGGCCCGATCGGCGTTCGGGACGACGATCGGGCTGACAAATCTGAAACGTGTTCTAGTATTGGGTACAGTTCTTCGACGCGACACCAGCCACAGACAGGAGAGGGCACATGTCTTCAGGACCCGAGACGATGACCCCGAGCAGCCCCGGCGCGCCGAGCGCAGCCGTCGCCTCCGACGGGGCCGATGTGGGTATCCGGGAGATCGACACGGGTGCGCCGCCCACCCGGTTCGCGCGCGGCTGGCACTGCCTCGGCCTGCACGAGGAGTTCGACGACGGCAAGCCCCACTCCGTCACGATCTTCGGCACCAAGCTGGTGGTCTGGGTCGACACCAAGGGCGAGGTGAACGTGCTCGACGCGTTCTGCCGGCACATGGGCGGTGACCTCTCCCAGGGCAAGCTCTCGGGCGACAACGTGGCGTGCCCGTTCCACGGCTGGCTGTGGAAGGGCAACGGACGCTGCGCCGGCGTGCCCTACGCCAAGCGCAACCCGAAGCTCGCCAAGACCCGTTCGTGGCCGTCGATGGTCCGCAACGGCCAGATCTTCGTCTACAACGATCCCGAGGGCAATCCGCCCCCGGAGGAGTGCATCATCCCCGAACTCGAGGAATTCGGGTCCGACGAGTGGACGCCCTGGACCTGGAACCGCATCGTGATCGAGGGGTCCAACTGTCGCGAGATCATTGACAACGTCGTCGACATGGCGCACTTCTACTACGTGCATTTCGCTCTTCCGGATTACTTCAAGAACGTCTTCGAGGGTGAGATCGCCGCGCAGTACATGAATTCGCACGGCCGGCCCGACGTCACCCTCGGCACCAATTACGGCGACAGCCGCCTCGAATCGATCGCGGCGTATTACGGCCCGTCCTACATGCTGAACCCGATGATCCAGTACTACGGCGGCTACGCGGTCGAGACCATCCTCACCAACTGCCACTACCCGATCGACGAGAACTCCTTCGTCCTGATGTACGGCGTGATGGCCAAGGTCCCGGACGGCCTGACCGCCGAACAGGCGTCGAAGATGGCCACCAAGATCAGCGCCGGCGTCGAGGTGGGCTTCCTGCAGGACGTCGAGATCTGGAAGAACAAGACCCGGATCGACAACCCGCTCCTCGTCGAGGAGGACGGCCCGGTGTACCAGCTCCGCCGCTGGTACGACCAGTTCTACGTCGACAAGGCCGACGTCACCGACGAGATGACCGGCCGGTTCGAGTACGAGATCGACACCTCCAAGGCCCTCGAGAGCTGGAACGAGGAGATCCAGGAGAACCTGCGCCGCCAGGAGGCCGAGAAGGCTGCGGAATCCACGGCGTCGGAATCCACGGAGAAGGCCGAGGTCTGACGTGACCCGGGCGGCAGGGGTTCGGATGGCAGGGGCTCCCGGGGGTTCCGACCGTTGGGCGAAGGCGCCCGACTTCCAGAACGATCCGGACCGGCTCGCCCGGGTTCACGAGGCCACCCGCCGCGACCGCGAGCACTACCTGCAGGGTGGGATGCGCGAGATCGAGTGCCGGGCATGCCACGCCTGTGTGCTGGTGAAGAAGACCAGTTCGTTCCACACCAGCGTGCAGTGGAACGCCGACGCCCGGGACCGCTGCCTCGGCCTCGAGCAGATGCGCGCCGGCGGCGACGACGGGAACGGCCCGCTGCTGCCCGGAGCGATGATGCCGACGTGCGCCCGGCTGTCGGCGAGCATCGACCACGGGGTCACCGAGGGCATCATCCCGGCCGAGTCGCCCGCCACCGATCCCGACGGCTACTGGTGATCGGTTAACCGGAACTGCAGCACCATTAGATAACACAAGGCTCAGGCATCACACCGGTCACACGTTCGTCACTCCTGGGGAACGATCGACGACACGCCGTCCCGCCTCGGCCAAGCTGTCGTCATGTCCGTTTCGATGACGCGCGCCAGGCGCGTGACCTGCACCATCGCACTCACGGCCGCGTTGTCGGTCGGCGTTCCCCTTGCCGGCTCCCCACTCCTCGACACCGGTCACGCCGCGGCCGCGGGATCGTCGGACTCCTCCGGGTCGGTTCCCATCTACCTGCCGGTGCCGACCACCGTCGGCCTCAACGCACTCGGGGCGGCGATCACCCAGATCGGCAAGCCGTACAAGTGGGCCGGTGTCGGCCCGCATTCGTGGGACTGCTCCGGGCTGGTGCGGTGGGCGTTCTACACGACCGGCGTCCACCTCCCCCGGACCAGCCAACAGCAGGCCAAGGTCGGACACGCGATCCCGTTCCGTGCACTCGCACCGGGCGACATCATCATCTTCGGTCGCGATGCCGGACACGTCGGCATCTATGCCGGCGCCGGCCGGGTGTTCAACGCCTACGGCCCCAACGGCGTCCCGATCGGCTTCACGAAACTCAAGAACATGGGGTACATCAAGACGATTCGTCGGTTCGGTTGATCTCGACTCGGTCGGCGGCACCCGCACGCGGCCACACGCTGCTCAGCACCCAGAATCCGACGACGACCAGGAGCAGGATCGCGACTACGACGGTCCCGATCAGTCCGTAACCCGCCTGCATGTCGGGGAGGTCGGCGTCGAGCGCCTCGGACACGCGGTCGGAGAACAGATGCGCGGCGGGGTCGCTCAGCGTGCGGATGCCGACGACGAGCCGATGACCGACGCCAGCCCGATGAGGCCGATGGCGGACGGGCGCAGACGTGGGCGCCACCAGCCGAGGGCGGCGACCACCGCGATCACGGCACCGAGCACCACCACGCTCAGGCCCGGGCGGCCGGTGTTGTCCTCGAAGAAGAACTCGACATCGTCGTCGCTGGCGCCCAGGATCGTGACGCGTCCCAGCCCGGTGATCGACGGCTCCACGCCCTCATCGGTACTGCCCCACTGCACCTGTGCCAGGAGCACCAGCAGCAGACCACCCCCCAGCATCGTCGGCCACGCGAGGCCGCGGAGTCGTTCGACCGTCCCTGCATGCTTGGTCATCCGATCAGGGTGCCATGAGCCGACGTCGGTGGATATGAGTCGGACTATCCGCAACGCCGTCCGCGACCGATGAGTTTGCGCGACCCTGTCAGTCAGAAGTTCCGACGGGCAGTCGTCCACCAGTTCACGCGGAGCAAGAAAGAGGACCCAGCAATGGCAGAGTATGCAGCCCCCTCCGGGGCACCGATCTGGTTCGACCTGATGAGCAGTGACACCGCGAAGGCCGAGGAGTTCTACGGCGCGATCTTCGGCTGGGAGGCCGAGGCCCCCGACGAGGAGATGGGCGGTTATCGCAACTTCCACAAGAACGGCAAGCGGGTGGCCGGTCTCAGTCCGGTGATGGAAGGCGCCGGGCCGCCCGACATCTGGACGGTGTACCTCCACACTGAGGATGCCGACGCCACGGTGAAGGCCGTCGAGTCGGCCGGGGGCTCGATCATGGTGCCGCCGATGGCCATCGGTGAGGAGGGCACGATGTTGATGGCCTTCGACACCGCGGGGGCGGCGATCGGGTTCTGGCAACCGAAGAATCACAAGGGGTACACCGAGTTCGGCGAGCACGGCACGCCCTACTGGTTCGAGTGTCAGAGCATGGACTACCCCAAGTCCGTCGAGTTCTACCGGACCGTGCTCGGCGCGCGCATCGAGGAGGTCGGCACCGGTGGCGACCCAGACGCCGTCGGCCCCGACAGCTACGGCCAGATCTTCTACGGTGAGGCGTCGTACGCGGGGATCATGGACTCGGTCAAGCTCTTCCCGGCCGGGGTGCCGTCGTTCTGGCAGGTCTACATCACCGTCGACGATGTCGCGGCCACGGTGAAGCAGGCCGAATCGCTGGGCGCGGAGATCCTCATGGCCGGCGAGGACACCCCGTACGGGACGTTGGCCGCGATCAAGGATCCGATGGGCGCCCTGATCTGTCTGGGACATCCGCCCGCCGGCATGTGACGCGCAGCCGCGGTAGGGCTCGGTGCGCACCGAGTCCTACCGCGCACGTCATCGGCGGCGTCGAACGTTCATCCCGCCGCAACGCGATGGCCGACGGCACCCTGTAGCGTCCGACTTCCACAGACACGATTCACCGTCATATCGCGTGGAACTCGTCGGCGTAGAACAGGATTCGCATGTCGGCACACGATTCGGCCGTCCCTCCCGCCTCCGTGCAGAGCTACCTCGACGAGGTCCCCACCTGGCGAGACGGCACACCCGCCCGCGCACACTCCGCAACCCGCTACTGCCGGGATCTCGTAGCCCCGCCCTTCCGACAAACCCACCCGTTTTCCGTAAACCCACCCGGTCCGAGCGTGGTGGGTTTACGGAAAAGGGGTGGGTTTGCGGATGCGGCTCCTCACCGCACCCCGGGTGCCCGGAGGAGTTCGCCGGTGACGACCCCGCGAATCGTGCGGACCGCCACGCCGCTCCATGCCAGGACGAGGACCGTGAATCCGGCGACGGCCACGACCTCGAAGACCGTCCCACCGACGGTGAGGGCCAGCGCACTCGAACCCGTGACGTAGGTGCCGAGGGGGAAGGTGAACGCCCACCAGGTCATCGCGAACGGCAGCCCCGACCTCAGGGTCCGCGCGGTGAGCCGTGTTGCGACGGCGATCCAGAGGGTCGCTGCCACCCAGACGGCGAGGCCATAACCGACCGCAAACGAATGCAAGGTCTCAGCCATGGGCGCGTCGACGACATGGGGTGCGACGTGGGCCAGCAGGCACGCCGCGGTGACCGATTGGCCGAGCGGTCCGAGGACGATCCACCAGGTGGGAACCATGTGCGCGGCGCCGACGTCACCGGTGCGCAACCGCGACGCCAGCACCCACAGAATGGGGAGCGAGGCGAGTGCGGCCAGCATGAACATCGCGCAACCGATCCCCATCACCACATGCGATGCCCAACCCGCGGGCAGTTGCGCGGTCAGCACCGCGGCCGCCGACGCCGAGACCATCGGGGGGACGACGGGCATCAGCCAGCCGCCGAACGCGTCACCGACCGATGGGCGCCCGACGATGAGATGCCGGTACGGGATGACCACCGCGGTGACGACCCCGCCGATCGTGCCGAGGACCCAGCACAGGAGGTCGATCCCCAGCGCCAGATCCCGGCCGATCACCGTCGCTCCGACGACCATCGTGCTGGTCCCGACCGTCATGATCGCCATCGGTACGGCCCCGTAGAAGTGGGCGACGACGCGGTGGGCGTGATGACCGCGGGCGACCTCCGGGTCGCGGACCCAGTGCCGGACCGTGGCGACCAGCACGACGCCGAACACCGCGCAGGCCAACAGCCAGAAAACGGTTGCCACCTCCGCCAGACCCGTGGGCTGCCAGGGCAGGCTGTGCGCGGCGATCGCGATGATCCCCGTGCCCATCACCGCGGCGAACCAGTTGGGCGGCACGTAGGAGGCGCGACGCCGCCCCACCGCGCGGGCTGTTGCGGTCCCGAGGTCCGGTGCTGCGAGTCCGGCGGAGGCAGTGGTCGTGGTCATGTCCATCACGTTCCCGCGAATCCAACGACGCCGGTAGGACCCGAATCGTTGGCAGGGCACAACCGCCGTTTGTATCCGGGGTACCACCGCCGCTTGTACCCTCGAGCGATGGTGCTGAGTCCGCGGATGCCCGACCTAGCGTCCCTCGAGACCCTGCAGGCGGTGGTCGGCACGGGCAGCCTGAACGCCGCCGCGACCCAACTCGGCGTCACCCAGCAGGCGGTGTCAGCGCGCATCCGCGCCATGGAGACGCAGCTCGGCGTCGCCCTGCTGACACGCACACCGCGCGGATCGGTGCCCACCCAGTCCGGGCGACTCGTCGCCGAATGGGCCGACCGCCTGCTGACGTTGGCCGGCGAATTCGACGCCGGGCTGGCCGCACTACGCCTCGAACGACGTGATCAGCTGCGCCTGGCCGCCAGCCTCACCGTCGCCGAGCACCTCCTGCCCCGCTGGCTCGTCTCGTTCGCCGCCCACCATCAGCCTGCTCCCAAGGTGTCGTTCACCGCGACCAACTCCGATCACGTGTACGACCTCGTCCGTGCCGGCGACGTCGAACTCGGTTTCGTGGAAGGGTCCCGCGTCCAGACCGGTCTGCGCAGCCGGACCGTCGCGCGCGACGAGTTGATCCTAGTCGTACCGCCGGGTCATCCGTGGACGAGGCTGCGGCGGCCGGTCACGGCCGCCGATCTCGCCCGAACTCCATTGGTGACGCGTGAGGAGGGCTCGGGCACCCGGGAGTTTCTCGAGCGCGCCCTTGCCAGGACCCTCGGCCCCGGACGAGAGGCCGCGCCACCCGTCCTGGAACTGTCCACGACGGCGTCGGTGCGGGCGGCCGTCATCGCGGGAGCCGGTCCGGCAGTCCTCAGTGACCTCTCGGTCGCCGACGACCTCGGTCACCGGCTCGCCCACGTCCCGGTCGCCGACCTCGATCTCGCCCGGCCGCTCCGCGCCGTGTGGCTCTCGGGCCCACAACCGACCGCCGGCGCCGCGCGCGACTTTCTCGCGCATATCAGCCGGAGCTGAGCGGCAACCGGCAAGCGGCCCAGCGGATCGCTGCTCAGACCCCGGCGTTCGCGTCCTGCTTCTTCTTGAGCTCGAGGGCGATGTCGATGAGCTGGTCCTCCTGGCCGCCGACCAGCTTGCGGCTACCCGCCTCGAGGAGGATCTCCGCGGCCGAGACGCCGTAGCGTTCGGCGTGGCCCTCGGCGTGCTTGAGGAACGAGCTGTAACAGCCGGCGTAGCCCATCATCATGGCCGAGCGGTCGACGAGGCACTCCGACGGCATCGCCGGTCGGACGACATCCTGTGCGGCGTCGGCGATCTTCATGAAATCGACGCCCGTGGTGATGCCGAGCTTGTCGCACACACCCACGAAGGCCTCGGTGGGCGTGTTGCCGGCCCCCGCGCCGAAACGCCGGATCGAGCCGTCGATCTGCTGGGCACCCGCTCGAATCGCGTTGACCGAGTTGGCAACCGCGATGTCGAGGTTCTCGTGCCCGTGGAACCCGACCTGCGCGTCGTTGCCGAGTTCGGCCACCAGGGCCTGGACCCGAACGGTCACGTCCTCGAGGACCAGCGCACCGGCGGAGTCGACGACGTACACACACTGACACCCGGCATCGGCCATGATGCGGGCCTGTTTGGCGATGACCTCCGGAGGCTGGCTGTGGCTCATCATCAGGAACCCGACGGTCTCTAGGCCGAGATCGCGCGCGAGTCCGAAGTGCTGGATCGAGACATCGGCCTCGGTACAGTGCGTCGCGATGCGGCAAATCTGACCGCCGTTGTCCTGTGCCGCCCGGATGTCGTCCTTGGTGCCCAGCCCCGGCAGCATCAGAAAGGCGATCTTCGCGCGCTTCGCTGTTTCTGCGGCAGCCTTGATCAGCTGCTGCTCAGGGGTTTTCGAGAAACCGTAGTTGAACGATGAACCGCCCAGACCGTCACCGTGGGTCACCTCGATGACCGGCACCCCGGCCTCGTCGAGGGCGCCGACGATGGCGCGCACCTCGTCCTCGGTGAACTGGTGGCGTTTGTGGTGACTGCCGTCACGCAGCGACGAGTCCGTGATGCGGATGTCGAGGGTGTCGGAGTACTTGCGCGCGTTCGCCATCAACTTCGGGTCGCGCGGTGTCAGAACCACATTGGTGCTCATGCGGGAACTCCCAACTTCGTCTTCGCGATCTCTTCGCCGACCTTCGTCGCGGCAGCGGTCATGATGTCCAGATTCCCGGCGTACGGCGGGAGGAAGTCCCCTGCACCCTCGACCTCGACGAAGATGGACACTCGGGCGTGTCCGCCGTTGAGGACGCTCGGCGGGTCGAACTGGGGATCCTGCAGCAACCGGTATCCCGGCACGTAGGCCTGGATCTCCTTCTCCCGCCGGTGGATCGACTCGGCGATCGCATCGGTGTCCGCATCCTCGGGGATGGCACAGAAGATGGTGTCGCGCATGATCATCGGCGGGTCCGCCGGATTCAGGATAATGATCGCCTTGCCGCGCTGCGCGCCGCCGATCGTCTCGACACCCGCCGAGGTCGTCGCGGTGAACTCGTCGATGTTCGCGCGGGTGCCCGGCCCGGCCGACACCGAGGCCACCGACGCGACGATCTCGGCATACGGCACCGGCACAATCGAACTCACCGCATGCACCATCGGGATTGTCGCCTGCCCGCCGCACGTGATCATGTTGGTGTTCGGCGCGTCGAGATGCTCGCGAAGATTGGCCGGCGGCACCACCGCGGGGCCAACCGCGGCCGGGGTGAGGTCGACGGCGATGATGCCCGCCTCCTCGTACTTCGGTGCGTACTCGCGGTGCACATAGGCCGAGGTCGCCTCGAAGATCAGATCCGGACGTTCCGACGACGCCAGCAGTTCGTCGGCACCACCACTCATCGTGATGAGGCCATGATCGGCCGCGCGCTTCATGCCCTCGGAGGCGGCATCGATGCCGACCATCCAGCGCGGCTCGATCACCTCGGAGCGCTCCAGCTTGTACATCAGGTCGGTGCCGATGTTGCCCGACCCGATGATCGCTGCGGTCAGCTTGGCTGCCACGGGTTCCTCCTCTTACTCGGTGAAAGCTGTTGTTGACTCGGTGAATCGAGGGACACTTCGTGTCAGGTGAAGTCGAGGGTGACGCTGCCCAGACCGGCGAAGTCGGCCACGAAGTGATCGCCCGACGAGATGTCGATGGCCCGCGTCGCGGTGCCCGGCAGGATCACGTCACCTTTGCGCAGGCGCACCCCGAAGCCCTCGACCTTGCGCGCGAGCCAACTCACCGCATTCAGCGGATGCCCCAGCACCGCAGACGAGTTGCCCTTCGCCACGATCTCGCCGTTGCGCGTCAGCGTGGCTTCGATGTCGCCGGTGTCGATCTCGGAGATCGGGACGCGCTGCTGTCCGAGAATCCAGCCACACGACGACGCGTTGTCGGCGATCGTGTCGCACAGGGTGATCTTCCAGTCCTTGATCCGCGAGTCGATCAGCTCGATAGAGGGCACCACCCACGCGACCGCGTCGATCACGTCCTCATTGGTGCAGCCCTCGCCCGGCAGGTCCTCGCCCAAGATGAAACCGACCTCGACCTCGACGCGCGGGAAGCAGAGCTTCTTGGCATCGATCGGGGTGTGCTCGAAGTACTGCATGTCGTCGAGCAGATGGCCGTAGTCGGGTTCGTCGACGCCCATCATCTTCTGCATGGCCTCGGAGGCCAGGCCGACCTTGTGCCCCGCGACCTTCGCGCCGGCGTCGAGCCGCTTGCGGATGTTGATCAGCTGGATCTCGTACGCGTCGACCACATCGAGGTCGGGATGGGCGTCGGTGGGGCGGTCGATGGCGGCCGCCGTCGCCTCCGCCCGCGCCAGATCGGCTGCGATCTGCTCGCGAATCCCCTGCTCAACCGTCATCGTGCCCTCGCCTTCCACATGTGAACGCGTTCTAGTTTAGAACACGTTGCAGTCTGCGGGCAGTCCTCGGTCCGATCGTCGCGCATTCCGAGGCGTGACCGAGATCGGCCATCACGCGCGCACCGGACGACTACGGTTCTCGTCATGAGTTCCGAGTCCCCGAATCCAGTCTCGCCGGACACCGACGACACCGGCGAAGCCGTCCTCACGACCTTCCACGACGGCGTGGGACGGCTGACGCTCAACAACCCACGCCGCAAGAACGCCATCACCCTCGAGATGGCCGCGGCGATCGAGGAGTTCTGCGACCGGGTCACCGCGGACGACAACATCGGCGCGGTCGTCGTCGACGCAGCCGGTTCGTACTTCTGCAGCGGGGCCGACACGCGGATCCTGGCCGGCGCGTCGACCGATCCGGCGGCACCGGAATCGGTGGCGCAGCTGTCCGCGGTCTACCGCGCGTTCGTCCGGGTCGGGTCCCTGCCGGTCCCCACGGTCGGGGTCGTCGTCGGTGGGGCCGTGGGGGCGGGCCTCAACCTCGCGCTCGCCGTCGACCTGCTCGTCACCACGCCCGACGCCGTCCTCGACAGCGGATTCCTCGCCCGCGGCATCCATCCCGGGGGCGGGCACCTCACCCTGCTGAACCGTGCGGTGGGGCGGGCCGACACGATCGCGCTCGCCGTCTGCGGTCAGTCGCTGTCCGGTGCGCAGGCGGTCGAACGTGGCCTGGCGTACGCGGCCGCACCGGTTCCGGACATCCCGGCGATCGTCGCCGATCTGACCGGACCCGCCTCGCGCGACCCGGAGCTGACGCGCCGGGTGATGGCCAGTGTACGACTCGAACTGGGCCCGCCGGCGGTGACCTGGGATTCGGCGATCGAGATCGAGCGTGGCATGCAGATGTGGTCGATGGCCCGCAAGGGGCAGAACTGGTCGTCCCGCGGTCCCGGCCGGTCATGAGCCAGGAAGCCGTGGATGTTTCCGACGACGTCCTGCGCGCCCTGCGGTCCGAGGTGCGCGAGTTCCTTCGGACCGAACTCGCCGAGGGCGCTTTCCGTCCCGACGTCGACAGCTGGATGACGGGTTTCGATTCCGACTTCAGTCGACGACTCGGCGATCGGGGCTGGCTGGGTATGACCATGCCCGTCGAGTACGGAGGGCAGGGTCGTACGCCGGTCGAGCGTTTCGTGATCACCGAGGAACTCCTCGCGCACGGCGCACCGGTCGCGGCGCACTGGATCGCCGATCGGCAGATGGCCCCCGGCATCCTCGCCAACGGGACGCAGGCGCAAAGGCTGCACTACATCCCGCGGATCTCGGCGGGCACGATGTTCTTCGCGATCGGGATGAGCGAACCCGACGCCGGCTCCGATCTGGCCGCGGTCCGCACCCGGGCCACCGACAACGGGGACTCGTGGACCATTAGCGGCACCAAAGTCTGGACCACCGGTGCTCACATCGCGCACGCCATGGTGCTCCTCGCACGCACCGACGGCACCACCGAGGACCGCCAGCAGGGACTGTCGCAGTTCGTCGTCGACCTCCCGCACCCCGACATCGAGATCCGTCCACTCGCGAGCATCGACGGCGACGCGCACTTCAACGAGGTGATCTTCCACGACGCCGTCGTCGACTCCTCGGCCCTGCTCGGTGCACGCGGACAGGGATGGCGACAGGTGATGAGCGAGTTGGCCTTCGAACGCTCGGGGCCGGAACGCTACCTGTCCACGCTGCCGTTGCTCCGCGCCTGGACCGATCTGCTCCGCGAACAGGGCGCGACACCGCAGCAGCGGAAATCTTTGGGCGAGCTGACCGCACAGGCCTGGGCGCTGCGCCAGATGTCGATGCAGGTGGCGCGCGAACTTCAATCCGGCGGCAAACCCGACGTACTGGCGGCGATGGTCAAGGACCTCGGTTCGACCTTCGAAGGGGACCTCGTCACCGCCATCCGGGATGCGTCCGGCGCGATCCCGCGGCGCACCGGCGGGTCGGACTTCGACCGCCTGCTGGCTCAATCAGTCCTGCACACACCGGCTTTCACCCTGCGTGGGGGTACCAATGAGATCCTGCGCGGCATCGTCGCGCGCGGACTGGGGATGCGATGACCGAACTGGCAGCAGAACTCGCCGCCGCGACGGCCGCCATGGTCGCACGGTTCCCGGTCGATCTGCGGACACCGGCCACCGAGGCCGACAACGCGCTGTGGAAGGCGCTGACCGAAGCCGGATTCACCGCGCTCGACGTCCCGCAGGCGGCCGGCGGTCAGGGCGCCGATCTCGCCGATGCCCTCGTGGTTCTCGGCACCCTCACTGAAGCCGGGGCGGTCACCCCGTATGCAGAACACGCACTGCTCGCCGGTTGGCTCGCGGGCAGCGTCGGACACGCCCTCGATGGCGTCACCGCGACCGTAGCGGTCGTCGACGACGGAACCGCGGTCCGGTCCGCTGATCGGATTCAGTTCAGCGGCAGGGCAATCGGCGTCCCACGCGCCACGACGGCCGATGGCATCGCGGTACTGGCGGCGACCGCGGACGGTCCCGTGATCGCGGTCGTCAATCGTCGCGAACCGGGGCTTCGGGTCGAGCCCGGCACTGACCTGATGGGGTTGGACTGCAGCGACATCGTCTTCGACGACGCCGAGGTCACGTTCTCCGCCCCGTCGCCGGTCACGGTCGACGATCTCCACACGCGTGGGGCACTCGTCTACGCGGTCGCTCTGGCGGCCGCAGCACGGGCGGTCCGCGAACGCACGGTCCGATACGCCGCGGAGCGGGTCCAATTCGGACGACCACTGGCCAAGTTCCAGGCCATCCAACAGACGCTCGCGCACATGGCCGCGCAGAGCACGATGATGGAGACCGCCGCCCGGGCAGCCACCGACGCGTCGTCGGAAGACATCGCTACGGCCCGCGACGCGATCGCCGCCGCGAAAATCGTCACGTCGCGGTCCGCGCACGACGTCGCGGCCGCGGCCCATCAGATACACGGGGCCATCGGGTTCACCGCCGAACATTCCCTCGGCCGGTTCACCACGGCGTTGTGGACCTGGCGCGACCGGCACGGGACCGAGCACGACTGGTCGGAGCAGTTGGCGGCGCGCATCCTCGACGGCGGCCTCGATCCTTGGCATGTGATCACCGGCGCGTCCGATCCCGTCGCACAGTCGACGAGGACAGACGCACAGTGAACGAGTTCAGACGCACAGTCGACGGATTCGGGCGCACAGTCGACGGGAACGGGAGCACCCCTGGCGTGGCATTTCTGAAACGTGTTCTAATTCAGGTAGAACACGTTCCAGCTGCCCGCACGAAGGGGACCCCATGGCCGGCTCGACCGAACCAGAACAGACCAGTACCGAACCCGAGACCTACGACGTCGTCGTCGTGGGAGCCGGCGGTGCTGGCCTGAGCGCGGCGATCACCGCAGCTCAGAAGGGCTTGTCGACGGTCCTGATCGAGAAATCGCCGTACTGGGGCGGCTCGACGTCGCGCTCGGGGGCGGGGTCTGGATCCCGAACAACTCGGTCCTCCGCCGCGACGGCGTGACCGACACCCCGGACAAGGCCCGCGAGTACGTCCACGCGATCATCGGCGAACACGCGCCCGCCGACCGCATCGACGCCTACATCGACCGCGGACCCGAGGCGCTGGACTTCCTGATGGCGCACGCCCCCCTCGACCTCGAGTGGGTCAAGAACTACTCCGACTACTACCCGGAGGCGCCCGGCGGCCGGCTCGCCGGACGGTCGATCGAGCCGCGCCCGTTCGACGCGCGCCGCCTCGGGGACGACCTGAAGACCCTGCACCCGCAGTACACCAAGGCGCCGCTGAACATGGTCGTCCTGCAGTCGGACTACCGCTGGCTCAACACCGGCCTGCGTCACTGGCGCGGTCCGCTGCGGATGGCGAAGGTCGGCAGCCGGTTCTTCTGGGCGCGCAGCCGCGGCAAGAAGCTGATCGCCATGGGCGCAGCACTCGCGGCCGAGCTCCTTCTCGGCGTCCGCGAGGCGGGCGTCCCGGTCCGGCTGAACACCGGCCTCGCCGACCTCATCACCGAAGACGGCCGCGTGGTCGGCGTGATCGCCGAATCCGACGGCAACCGCGTCGAGATCCGGGCCCGCCACGGCGTGATCCTCGCCTGCGGCGGATTCGAGCACAACGACGAGATGCGCAAGAAGTACCAGCGCGACCCGATCGGCTCCGAGTGGACCACCGGTGCCCCCAGCAACACCGGCGACGGCATCAACGCCGGCCTCAAGATCGGCGCCGCGGTGTCGCTCATGGACGACGCCTGGTGGGGTCCGACGATCCCGCTGCCGCGCGGTCCGTGGTTCGCGCTGTCGGAGCGGGCGGTACCGGGCACCTTCATGGTGAACACGCGCGGGCAGCGCTACATGAACGAGTCGCTGCCGTATGTCGAAGCGGTACACCAGATGTACGGCGGCGAGTTCGGCCAGGGCGAGGGCCCCGGCGAGAACGTGCCGTCGTGGCTCATCTTCGACCAGCGGTGCCGAAACCGCTACCTCTTCGCCGGGATCAACGCGCGACAGCCGTTGCCCAAGAAGTGGTTCGAGTCGGGCGTCGTCGTGAAGGCCGACAGCATCAGCGAACTCGCCGAGAAGATCGGGGTACCGGCCGACGCGCTCACCGCGACCACCGAGCGGTTCAACGGGTTCGCCCGCAAGGGTGTCGACGAGGACTTCGGCCGTGGCACAAGCGGTTACGACCATTACTACGGCGACATCACCAACAAGCCCAACCCGAGCCTCGGCGAGGTCAGCAAGGGTCCGTTCTACGCGGTCAAGATGGTCCCGGGCGATCTCGGCACCAAGGGCGGGATCAACGCCGATGCCTCGGGTCGCGCCCTGCGGGCCGACGGCTCGGTCATCGAGGGTCTCTACGCGGCGGGCAACACCAGCGCGCCGGTCATGGGGCACACCTACGCCGGCCCGGGCGCGACGATCGGTCCGGCCATGGTCTTCGGATACCTGGCCGCCACCGACATCGCCGCCAAGGCCGCCACCCCGACATCGACAGGAGCCTGACCCGATGCCCATCGACCTCTCCGTCGCCCTCGGTGCCGAACTGCCCGAGGTGAGTTTCGAATGGTCGGCCTCCGACGCCGCCCTCTACAACCTCGCGGTGGGTGCCGCAGCAGACCCGATGGACACCACCGGGCTCGAGTACATCCACGACGCGACGCCGAAGGTGCTGCCCACCTTCGCCACCGTGGCCGCCGGGTTCCACACCACCGAACCCCCGAAGGTGTCGTTCCCCGGCATCGACATCGACCTCGCCAAGGTCGTCCACGGCAGCCAGCAGGTGACCGCCTACCGGCCGCTGCCGGCCGCCGGCAAGGCGACCACCCGCACCCGGATCGCCGAGATCCAGGACAAGGGGTCGGCCGCAGTGATCGTGCAGGAGTCGGTGACCACCGACGACGGCGGGCAGACCCTCTGGACGTCCCGCTCGTCGATCTTCGCGAAGGGCGAGGGCGGCTTCGGCGGCGAACGCGGTTCGTCGGCCAAGGTCGACTACCCCGACCGCGCGCCGGATCATCGCCTCACCGTTGCGACGCTCCCCCAGCAGGCATTGCTCTACCGCTTGTGCGGAGACCGCAACCCGCTGCACTCCGACCCCGGATTCGCTTCCCGCGCGGGCTTTCCCCGGCCGATCCTGCACGGCCTGTGCACGTACGGCACGGTCTGCCGCGTGATCGTCGACGAGGTCCTCGGCGGCGACGTGACCGCCGTCGCCGACTACTCGGCGTCGTTCGCGGGCGTGGTGTTCCCGGGCGAGACCCTCGCGGTCGAGGTCTGGGAGGACGGCTCCCGGTTGCTGGCCACCGCGACCGTCGTCGAACGCGACGGCGCGAAGGCCCTCGGCAATGTGGTCTGCGAACGTCGCCAGTAGTCCCGTCGCCGCGACGGCCCGGGCGCAGCCCGGAGACGTTGTCCCGTGGGGCCAGTACGCTACACAGTCGGGCCGCGAGGCGGCCCGCAGGTTCCCGTCGCATATCCCCGAGGAGACGCCCATGAGCGATTCGCTGACGCCCCTACTCGCCGACAACCGCAGCGCACTGGTGACCGACCTCGTCGGTGTCATCGACGCCGAGGTGGCCGACCAGTCGGGTCTGAGCGGCGCTGCTGTGAAGACCGCCTACTCCGCGGTGCAGAAGGTGAAGCCCGGTGTCGTGCGCAGCGCCACCGATCAGATGGCCGAGGACTTCCTGAAGGCGCTGGCGCCCTTCTGGGATTCCAAGCCTGCCGGTGTCGCCTTCGGCGACCACCTCTCGGCCAACGGAGATGCCGCGGCCGAGGCCCTGCTGTCGGTGACCGACCAGCAGGCCGAGACCGCCAAGCCCGCACTCGCGAAGGCGTACAACTCGCTGCGCGGCAAGGGGAAGAAGTACGTGATCGCGGCACTGCCGCGTCTGGGTGCCGCCATCGAGCGGCACGCCGCCTAGGAGTCGGCGCGCGCGTCGTCGGCGGTCGCACCGACCTCCCCAGAGGGTCGGGTCAGACCGCTGACGACGCGATGGCCACGAGTGCCACGACGACGCCGATGAGTGCGGCGAGCATCGACAGCACACGCCACACATGGACGCGGGCGGGCGAGATCTCGGTCCCGTTCGGGGCGACGTCGGGCGATGCGGCCGCGGTCGCGGCAGCGGGAGTAGCAGCGGCGGGGGTTCGTGCGATTCGGGGTGAGGCCATGACCTGTCACCACTTTCGGTTGTCCGGGGCCAACGGGGACCGGCGCGGTCTCGCGTTCGCCCGGTATCGATACTGCAGTGATAAAT
The DNA here is from genome assembly GCF_023078355.1 of Gordonia hongkongensis. Lineage (NCBI taxonomy): Bacteria > Bacillati > Actinomycetota > Actinomycetes > Mycobacteriales > Gordoniaceae > Gordonia > Gordonia hongkongensis. The sequence continues at coordinate 908,280 of NZ_CP095552.1, read as the reverse complement.
GTGTCACAAGTTACTCGAGTAGCGTCGGCGCCCACATAGCGTGTCGCGATAACGAAACCGCAACACCGCGGTGGCGGCGAACGTGCCGACCGAACCGGTTCCGCATGCCGACCCCGAAAGCGCAGGACGCCGAATGAGATTACCGTCCGCCATCCGCCTCGACGCCCGGTCCGCCTGGCTTGTCCTCGTCGCCTGCCTGTCGGTCAGCATGGTCGTGGCCGCCATGGCCGCCCTCAACACTGCCCTGCCCGACATCGCGATCGACACCGGCGCCGACGCCGGTCAGATGACCTGGATCGTCGACGGTTACACCCTGGCGCTCGCGGCGCTCCTGCTCCCGGCGGGCGCGATCGGCGATCGGCTGGGGCGCCGCGAGGTACTGATCGCCGGCCTTCTCCTCTTCGGCCTCGCCTCACTGGTGGCGATCTGGGTGGACGGCCCGACCCAGCTGATCCTGGCCCGGTGCTTCGCCGGTGCCGCGGCGGCGCTGATCATGCCCACCACGTTGTCCCTCATCACGTCCGGGATGCCGGAAGGTCAACGCGCGGTCGGGATCAGCATCTGGTCGGCGATCGCCGGCGGCGGCGCCATCGCCGGCTTCCTGGTCACCGGGCTTCTCCTTGAGTTCTTCTCCTGGCACTCGATCTTCATCACCTTCGCCGCGGCGTCAGCCGTCGCGGCCGCGCTGTGCCTGACGATCGGCACCTCCAAGGACAGCGACCCCGGTCGCTTCGACATCCCGGGGACCGTCTGTTCGGTCCTGGCCATCACCGGCGTCGTCCTCGGTCTGCTCGAGGCACCTCATCGGGGCTGGGCGGATCCCGTTGTCCTGATCTGCATCGTGGGCGGCGTCCTGCTCGCGGGCGGGTTCGTCGCCGTGGAACTGCGTTCGACGTCGCCGCTGTTCGACGTCCGGTTGCTCGGCAACCGCGCCTTCGGGTCCGGGGCGCTGTCGGTCGCGGTCCAGTTCCTCGCCTCGTTCGGCATGTTCTACCTGCTGCTGCAGTTGCTGCAGCTGGTCTTCGATTACACCCCGCTGCAGTCGGCGGTCGCGCTGATGCCGTTCGTGGCCGGCGTCGGCCTCACCACGCTCATCGCGAACTGGCTTGCCGTACGACTGGATTCGCTCAAGTTCGTCATCGCCGCCGGCGCCCTGCTGTCCGGCGTCGGGCTGATCCTCCTCGGATCGTTCCGGTACGAGACGTATTGGACGCTCGCCGGCGTGGTCGCATTGATAGCGGTCGGGATCGGTCTGGCGTCGGCGCCCGCCACGACGGCCATCATGTCCAACACCCCGCTCGACAACCAGGGCGTCGGCTCGGCCGTGAACGACACCGCCCGGGAGATCGGCGCGGCGATCGGTATCGCGATCGCGGGCAGCATCGTCGCCGCGGGATACCAGTCGCGCATCGGCGAGACCGCACAACTGGCCCGCGATCAACTGACCGCCGCCGGTGAGCAGCGCATCGCTGCCGGCGACACCGCCGGCGGCCAGGCCATGGTCGCCCAGGCCGACCAGGCCGGGACGCTGATCGAGCGATCCCTCGCCGAGGCGACGGTCGTCGTGGACCGGTTGTCCGGTCAGGCCGCATCGCTCGCGGAGAAGATCGCCGACGGCAGTCAAGAGGCGTTCTACGTGCCGTTCGAGTACGCCTGCCTCGTCCTGGGCGGGATCATGCTCGTCAGTTCGGTCGCGCTGCTGTGGCTCACGCCGCGACGCGTCGTCGAGGTGCCGCCGACCATCGAGTCCGACCCCGACCAGGACCGCGACGACACCTACGCCCGCGACTGAGTAGCCTGTCCCGGTGGTACTCACCGCGGACAGCATCGCCGGCACCCTGGTCGGAGTCGCCGCCCTGCTCGTGGTGATCGTCGCGACCGTTGTCGCCCAGCGTGTTCCGGCCGTTGTGGTGGCCGCACCGGTCGCCGCGCTGCTCCTCGCGCTCGGCCTGGCCGACGTCGAGCAGGCCGCCGACGAGATCGCCACGATGGCGCCGACCATCGGCTTCCTGGCCGCGATGCTGGTGGTCGCCGATGCCTGCGCCCGCGCCGGGGTCTTCACCTGGATCGGCGCCCTCCTGGCCCGGTGGAGTCGGGCCTCGCCACATCGGTTGTTGCGCATCGTCTTCCTGGCCGCGGCGACGACGACCGCGGTCCTCAGTCTCGACACCACGATCGTCCTGCTGACGCCGGTCGCCGTCGCCACCGCACGGCGGATCGGGGCGCCGGTGACCCCGGTCGCGTTCGCGAACGCACACCTGGCCAACACCGCGTCGACCCTCATGCCGGTGTCGAACCTGACCAACCTCCTGGCGTTCTCCGCGACCGGGCTGACCTTCCTCGGCTTCACCGGCGTCATGCTGGCGCCCTGGATCGCCTCGATCGTCGTCGAATACCTCATCTTCCGGATGTACTTCGCCGACTCGCTCGCGCGCGCTGCCCCGGCAGCCGATTCGATCGCCGGCGATCCGGCTCCGGTGGATGCTCCGCCCCGCCCCACCCTCATGCTGGTGATGCTCGGCTTGCTGCTGCTCGCCTTCGTCGTGACCGAACCGCTGGGCGTCCCGTTGGCCGCGGTGGCCGGCGTGGGCGCGGTCGCCTTCACGGTGCCGCGGTTGCTCGACGCACCGCTGCCCACTGTGCGGGAGACGGTGCAGGCCCTGAACATCCCGTTCCTCGGATTCGTCGCCGTGCTCGGTGTCGTCATCCTCCCGGTGCGAACCGGCCCGATCGGCGACTGGATCGGCAACCTCATCCCGGATGACTCATCACTCGTCGCGCTGCTCGCGGTCGCCGCGCTGGCCGCGGTCCTCGCCAACCTGGTGAACAACCTGCCCGCCACCCTGCTGCTCATCCCGCTCGTCGCCCACGAACCCGGCCTGGTCCTGGCGATGCTCCTCGGCGTCAACCTCGGACCCAACCTCGCCTACTTCGGGTCGCTGGCCAATCTGCTGTGGCGCGACATCATGCACCGCGACGGCTCCGGCGGGGGCAGGGGCGCCCCGACCTCCCGCGAGTACCTACGCCTCGGCGCACTCACCGTTCCCGCCACGCTCGTCGTCGCGGTGGTCGCACTGTGGGCGGTGGTGCGGCTGACGTCCGTGGCTTGACCCAGGTGACCTCGACGGACGCGGCGGCCTCGCTGCGCTCGGTCGACGCTGCTCGGCCAGCAGTGGGGGCCACCGGCCCCGGCGCGCTCGCCCGCGCCCCGGTTCCTACCATGACCTTCATGCTCGCCGCGCTCTTGTCCTTCATCGTCACCGCGACGCTGATCGTGCTGCTGCCGGGTCCGGACACCCTGGTGGTCCTGCGCGGAGTGGTCCGTGGTGGACGCGGCGAAGCCTTCCGGACCGCCGCCGGCATCGTGTGCGGACTGATGGTCTGGGTCACCGCCGCGGTCCTGGGCCTGTCGGCATTGCTGCAGGCCAGCGAGACCGGTTACGAGATCCTCAAGATCGTCGGGGCCGGCTACCTCGTATGTATGGGTATCAGCTCGGTCCGCGCGCTGCTGCGCGCCGCACCTGATCTCGCGGCATCGCAGGACGCGGTCGAGCCGCCCGCGGGCCGGAAGGCGGGAGTGCTGTTCTCCGGTTTCACCGCCGGCCTGCTCACCAACATCCTCAACCCGAAGATCGGCATCCTGTTCATCAGTCTCTTGCCCGGCTTCGTGCCGGACGGCTACTCGACGGGATGGACGACCCTAGGGTTGGGGGCCATCTACATCGCGCTGACCGCCGCGTACTTCACCGTGCTGGTGGGCGCCGCGGGCCGGATCGCCGGATGGCTGCAGAGCGCACGAATCCGCCGTCGCGTCGAAGCGATCGGCGGAGTCGCGTTGATCGGACTCGGAGTGCGTCTGGCACTCGAGGGCTGATCAGACCGGGGCGGCCTCGTTCGCTGCGGCCGCGGCCTTGGCCCAGCGGTAGTCGGCCTTGCCGGCCGGGGTCCGCTTGACCTCGTCGACGAAGACGACCGTGCGGGGCACCTTGTAGCGGGCGAGGGTCTCCCGGCAGTGGTCCTGGATCTCCTCCAACGAGGGCTCGTCGACCCCGTCGGCGACGTTGACCACCGCCGCGACCCGCTGGCCGTACTTCTCGTCGGGAACCGGGACGACGAGTGCGTCGGCGATCGCCGGATGCGCGTGCAGCACCGCCTCGACCTCCTCGGCGTAGACCTTCTCGCCGCCGGTGTTGATGCACTGCGAACCACGTCCGAGGAACACGATCGAACCGTCGGCCTCCACGGTGCCCATGTCGCCCAGGATCGAGATCCGGGTGCCGTCGGCCAGCGTCGGAAAGGTCTTCGCCGTCTTCTCCTCGTCCTTGTAGTAGCCGAGCGGGACGTTGCCGATGCGCGCGATGTAACCGACCTCGCCCGAGCCGGGCTCGATCTTGTTGTGCCGTTCGTCGACGACCATCATCCGGTCCGTCGGCGGGACCTTCAGATTCCCGTTCTCGTCCATCATGATCTCGCCGTCGTTGCCCGACTCCGAGGCGCCGAAGTTGTCGCGCAGCACCAGATCCGGTTTCACCGCGAGCATCCGGTCCCGCACGTGCTGAGACCAGATCGCGCCGCCGGAGGTGATCGAGAACATCGACGACAGATCGACGGAGTCCTTCCGCTTCTCGAGCTCCTCGACGAGCGGCATGCCCATGGCGTCGCCGACGATGAGGACGATGTTGACCTTCTCCTTCTCGATCTCGGTCACGATCGCCTCGGGGTCGAAGTCGCGCTGGATGACCAGCCGGCCACCGAGGGTGAAGAACGTGAACAACGAGTACGACGCCGCGCCGTGCATGAGCGGAGCCGCGAGCAGGAACGCGATGGGCGGGAAATCCTTGACCGCCGTGCCGATCTCCGCGAGATCCTTGCGGGCCTCGCCGTACGGGTTGCCCCCCGACAGCGGCTTGCGGAAGAAGTCGTCGTGCTGCCACATGACACCCTTCGGGTACCCGGTGGTACCGCCGGTGTAGAGCAGGTAGAGCTCTTCGCCGGTGCGCGGCTCGAAGTCCCGACCGTCCGGCTTGGACTCTGCGTCGGCGAACGACACGATGTCGACGACGCGCCCGCCGGGCAGATCGGCGGCCGCCGCCCGCAGCTCCTCGACGATCTCCCCGATGACGAAGACCGTTCGCACGGTGGGCGTCTCGGCGAGAAGCGCCGCCACGCTGCGCTGGTGCTCCGGCAGTTCGACGATGATCGCGCGGGAGTCCGAGTTGTCGAAGATGTACTGCAGTTCGGCGTTGGTGTAGCGGTAGTTCACGTTGACCGGAACAGCGCGCACCTTGAGGAGGCCGAGGAGGCTCGTCACGTGTTCGATGCTGTTCTTCAGGAACAGCGCGACGTTGTCGAACGCACCGATCCCCGCGCCGGCGAACAGATGCGCCACCTGATTGGAGAGGGTGTCGAGTTCGGCATAGCTGATCTGGCGACCCTGGTAGCTGAGCGCGATCCGCTCGGGCACCGAGTCGGCGACGGTCTCGAAGACATCGGCGAGGTTGAACTTCATCGTGCGCGCTCCTTGGTCATACGGAGTGAATTCGAGTGCAAGTGCGTCGGATCGGCAGCTGTCATGCGGTCAGCACCAATCCGCTTGTGGGAACGCCGGTTCCGGCGGTCACGACGACCTTCTCGGCCGCCTCGACCTGGTTGACCGAGGTCCCGCGGATCTGCCGGACCCCTTCGGCGATCCCGTTCATGCCGTGGATGTAGGCCTCGCCCAGCTGGCCGCCGTGCGTGTTCAGCGGCAACCGGCCACCCACCTCGAGGGCACCCGGTTCCCGGACGAAGTCCTTGGCCTCGCCCCGACCGCAGAATCCCAGCTCCTCGAGCTGCAGGAGTGTGTACGGGGTGAAGTGGTCGTAGAGGATCGCCATGTCCATGTCGTCGGGGTTCAGACCCGACTGCGACCACAGCTGCCGGCCGACGAGCCCCATCTCCGGCAGACCGGCGAGCTCGTCCCGGTAATAGCTGGTCATGATGTACTGGTCGGCAGCACTGCCGGCCGCGGCGGCCGCGATCACGGCGGGCTTGTGCGGCAGGTCTTTCGCGCGTTCCGGGGACACGATCACCAGCGCGACACCGCCGTCGGATTCCTGGCAGCAGTCGAGGAGGTGCAACGGCTCGGCGATGTACCGCGAGTTCTGGTGGTCTTCCAGGGTGATCGGCTTGTCGTAGAAGAACGCGTCCGGGTTCACCGCCGCGTGTTTGCGGTCGACGACGGCGATCCGACCGAAATCCTCACTGGTGGCGCCGAAGTCGTGCATGTAGCGCTGCGCGATCATCGCGACGAACGCGGCCGGTGTCGACAACCCGTGCGGGTAGGTGAAGGCGTTCTCGGTGCCGGACGAGTTCTCCTGGTTCGCCACCGCCGAATTCACCTGCCCAAAGCGCAGTCCCGACCGTTCGTTGAACGCGCGGTAGGCCACCACGACGTCGGCGACACCCGTGGCCACCGCCATCGCGGCCTGCTGCACCGTGGCACACGCCGCACCACCGCCGTAGTGAATGCGCGAGAAGTAGGTCAGGTCCCCGATCCCCACGGCCCGGGCGACGGAGATCTCGCTGTTGGTGTCCATCGTGAACGTGACGAGACCGTCGACGTCGGCGGGTGTGAGACCGGCGTCCGCGATCGCCGCCGACACCGCCTCCGCGGCGAGTCGCAGTTCGCTGCGTCCGGAATCCTTGGAGAACTCGGTGGCGCCGATGCCGGCGATGACCGCCTGACCGGACAGTGATCCCATCAGAGTCCCTCCCCTCGACCCGCGGGCGAACCGACCGTGTCGGCTTCGGTCGCACCGATCGTCAGCGTGACGGTCGAGATGACGTGCTTGCCCAGCGAATTCGTCCCGGTCACGGCGACGGTGATGACCCCGGCGTCGACCGCGGTGACCTCGCCGGTGAAGGTGACCGTGTCGTAGGCGTACCAGGGCACACCGAGTTTCAGCGCGATGGAGCGGATTCGGGCGGTCGGGCCAGCCCAATCGGTCACGAACCGCTCGACCAGCCCGGTGTCGGTGAGGATGTTGACGAAGATGTCCTTGGACCCCTTCGCCTGCGCGAGATCGCGATCATGGTGCACGTCCTGGAAGTCGCGTGTGGCGAGCGCGGTCGCCACGACGAACGTCGGGGTCGCCTCGATCGTCAACGCCGGCAGCGTCGTTCCGACGGCAGCGGGGTCGGTGGCAACGCTCGTCATGCGGGCTCCCCTTCGGTAGGCACGGCCGGCTCCCACGCGTGCAGGGTCCAGGCCGGGGTCCCGGCCTCGTCATCGGCCGGAAAATCCAGATAGGTGGCGCGCACCGGCATGCCGATGGCCACCTCCTCCGGTTCGACGCCCCGGAGCTCACCGAGCATACGGATTCCCTCGTCGAGTTCGACGAGGGCCACGACGAACGGCAACCGCCGCCCGGGCACCTTCGGCGCTCGATGCACGACATAGCTGTAGACGGTGCCGGTACCGGCCGCGACCACGTAATCCGTTGGCGGGACGGTTCCGTCGGCCTCGCGCGGCTTCCAGGTCGCCGGGACCGGCGGATGCCGCAGTGTACCGTCGCCGTCGCGCTGGATGCGCAACTCGTGGGCGGCGACGCCCTCCCAGAAGAAGGCGGTGTCTCTCGACGCGCTCGGCTTGAGCAAGCGAGCCGGGTCGAGATCGTCGGGCACCCCGGCGTCGGAAACCGGCTCGGCGGCAGCGCGTGCGGCGGGGCGAAACTTCAGGATGCGGAACCGCATCTCGGCGACGACCTCACGCGCCCCGTCGTCTCCGCCGACCGACCAGACGTTGCGGGTGGTGAAGAACCAGCCCTCGCCGAGCGCGGTGTTCTTCGGCCCGACGACCTCGACGAGTTCGGCCGACAGCGCGACCTCCTCGCCCGGGCGGGTGTAGCGGTGATAGACGGTGTCGCAGTTGGTGGCCACCACCGAGGTGAAGCCGGCCTCGTCGAAGAGTTCGCTCGCGCGACCCAGCGGATCGTCCGCGGTCCGCACCCCGTGAAGGCCGCGCATCGTCCACACCTGCGCCATCGCGGGCGGCGCGACGATGCCGGGATGGCCGGCATCCCGGGCCGCCGCGTCGTCGGTGTAGACGGGGTTCGTGTCGCCCATCGCCTCGACCCAGTTGTTGATCATGGGCTGATTGATCGGGTCCCGCCCGGCGACCGGTGCGCTCGGTCCGGCGTCGATGATCTCCTGCGCGGCGGCTCGGATCGCCTCGTCTCCGGCGACGCCGTCGCGGGCGAGCTCGGGCGCGCTCACCGCTTGGCCCGCGGGAGTCCGAGGCCGGCGGTCGCGATCATGTCGCGCATGACCTCGTTGACGCCACCGCCGAACGTGATGACGACGTGACGCTTCTCCTGGACGTCGAGCCAGTTCACCAGCGCCGCGGTCTCCGGATCGGCGAAATCGCCGTAGCGCCCGATGATCTCGTCGACCATCCGGCAGACGGTCTGGATGCGTTCGGTCGAGAACACCTTGGTGGCCGCCGCGTCGGCCATCGAGATGGCCTCACCTGTCGCGGCCACCTGCCAGTTGAGCAACTCGTTGATGCGGCCGTAGGCGTCGATGGTCGCGAGCGCGCGACGGACGTCGGGATGCTTGGCGATGACCGTCCCGTCGGGGCCCGGCCGCTGCGCCCAGGCACGCACCCGGGCCGCGAGTCCGTCGATACGACCGGCGGGGCCGAGCATGACGCGCTCGTGATTGAGCTGGGTGGTGATCAGCTTCCACCCGCCCCCCTCCTCGCCGACCCGCATCGACACCGGAACCCGAACATCCTGGTAGTAGGTGGCATTCACGTGGTGCGCGCCGTCGGCGGTGATGATCGGCGTCCACGTGAAACCGGGGTCGGAGGTGTCGACGATGAGGATCGAGATGCCCTTGTGCTTGGGAGCATCCCGATCGGTGCGGACGGCGAGCCAGATGTAGTCGGCGTCGTGACCGCCGGTCGTGAAGATCTTCTGGCCGTTGACCACATAGTGGTCGCCGTCGCGGACGGCGGTGGTGGTCAACGACGCCAGGTCGGTGCCGGCCTCGGGTTCGGTGTACCCGATGGCGAAGTGCACATCACCGGCCAGGATCGCGGGCAGGAACTTCTGCCTCTGCTCCTCGGTGCCGTGGACCTGCAGCGTCGGCCCGACGGTCTGCAACGTCACCGCCGGCAGCGGGACGTCGGCGCGCACGGCTTCGTTGGTGAAGATCTGCTGTTCGATCTCACCGAAACCCTTGCCGCCGAACTCCGTCGGCCAGCCGACGCCCAGCCAGCCGTCGTCACCCATCCGCTTGATGACCTTGCGGTAGGTCGGGCCGTGGCGTTCGGTCAGCATCACCGCTGCCTCGTCGGCAGTGACGAGGTCGGCGAAGTACTCGCGCAGTTCCGCGCGCAGCGCGCGCTGTTCGGGGGTGAGATCAATGAACATCGGGCACCTCTGCGATACGGGTGTCGTCGGCGGGGACGTCGGTGATGTCGGCGAGCTCGTCGAGCCGCACGTGCGCTCCGCCCACCAGACGCGCGAGGTCTTTGGTGAGCGAGAAGTAGCGGTGAAGCGGATAGGTGATGTCGACGCCGATGCCGCCGTGCAGGTGGGTCATCGTCCGCGTGGTCGGTGGGACCTCCTCGGCCAGCCAGTAGGCGGCGATCGCGAGATCGGTTGCGGCGTCCAGACCTTCGGACAACCGCCAGGCCGCCGAGGTGGTCGCGAGTTCCATCGACCGGCCGACGACGTAGATGTCGGCGAGCTGCTGGCCCACCGCCTGGAACAAGGCGATCGGCTTGCCGAACTGCTCGCGCGTGGAGACGTGGTCGGCGGTCAGTCGGGTGGCGCCGGCGACCAGGCCGTCGGCGTAGGCGCACAGCGCCAGGCGGTAGCGGTCGCGGAGGATCGCGAGGTCGCGGACCACGATGTCGGCGTCGTCGACGGGTACGTCGTCGAAGGCCACCGTGTACTCGCCCCAGCCGCTCGAGGTCGGCGTGCGCGTGATGGTGACCCCGTCGGCGGCGGGCGAGACGGCGACGACACCGGCGTCGGCGGCCACCAGGAACAGCGAGGCACCGTCGGCGTGCAGGACGCCGACCTTCGTGCCGGTGAGCCGCCCGTCGCGGACGGAGGTCCGCGGATGCGCGGTCAGGGCGTCACCGTGTTCGCCGATCGCCACCGACACCCAGCTGCCGCCGGTGAGCGAACTGCCGAACCGCGACCACACCGATCCCTCGCCGTCCTGGGCGTCGGCCCTGGCGAACACGAGCGCCGCGGTCAGCGATCCAAGCGCCGGCGTCACCGCCGCGGCCCGGCCGATCCGGCGGAACAACGGGAGCAGACCCGACTCGTCGACCTCGTCACCGTCGAGCGAGGCCGGCAGGGGCAGGGCGAGCAGTCCGGCGTCGACGAGCGCCTGCCAGCCATCGGCCTCGAACCCGCCGCGGGTCGCCTCCTGCTTGGCCGCTGCCGTCCCACCGGAATGACGCCCACCGAACGTCGACTCCCAGTCGGGCTGCCGTCGCGCGAACACGTCCTCGGCGACGTCGCGAACCGCGATCGCCGTGCCGTCCAGGGCAAAGTCCACCCTGTGCCTCCCTCACCATGAACCCGTCAAGAACTAGAACCTGTTCTAGTTGTATCAGAGTCCGCGCGCAAGGGTGTCGGAATCGGCGTTTATCTGCGGTTTCGGCACTTTCGCCGCAGCCGGTTACCGCGGCAAACCGAGAATGCGTTCCGCCGCGGCCGTGCGCAGGATCTGAGTAGTGCCGCCCGCGATCGAGAGGCAGCGGTTCTGCAGGACCGCGTCGGACGCCTCGGTCGCCGCCAGACCCGCGACCCCCAGGAGCCGCAGCGCGAGATCGGGTACCGATTGGCGATGTTCGACGCCGATCAGCTTGCGCACGCTCGACAACGCACCGGGGTCGAGCCCGGCCAGTTGCCTGGTCGCCGCCCGCGCGTCGAGGACCCGGCCGACGTGGGCGTCGGCGAGCTGGGTGCCGAGCGACGCGAGCCCCTCGGCGGTCAGCTCCCGATCCATCGACCGCACCTGCGAGAGCAGCGACTCCATCTCCTTGCCGAGACCGGTACCGCCCATCGCCACCCGCTCGTTCGCGAGGGTGGTGCGGGCCAGCCGCCAGCCGCCGTTGATCTCGCCGACGACACAGTCATCCGGCACGACCACACCGTCGAGGAAGACCTCGTTGAAGTTGGCCCGCCCGGAGAGCTCGCGCAGCGGCCGGATGTCGATGCCGGGCGAACCCATGTCGACGAGGAAGTAGGTGATGCCCTTGTTCTTCGGTGCCTCGGGATCGGTGCGCGCGAGGCAGATCGCCCACTGGGCGTTGTGCGCCTGCGAGGTCCAGATCTTCTGGCCGTCCAGGCGCCAGCCGCCGTCGACCCGTTCCGCCCGTGTGCGCAACGCGGCCAGGTCCGAGCCGGCCTCGGGTTCGGAGAACAGCTGGCACCACACGATGTCGCCGGCCAGCGTCGGGGCGACGAACCGCTCGCGCTGCGCGTCGGTGCCGTGTTCCAGGATCGTCGGGATCGCCCATGCGCCGATCACGAGGTCGGGCCGCTCGATCCCGGCCGCCTCGAGCTCGGTGTCGATCAGCAGTTGCATCGCAGCATCCGCCCCCAGACCGTGCGGTGCAGGCCAATGCGGGGTCAGGTAGCCGGTCTCGGCGAGGAGACGGCGACGATCGTCGGGTTCGGCGTCGGCGATCCTCGCGACGGTGGTGCGGACCTCGTCGCGCCGGTCCTCGACCTGCGAGAGGTCCAGACGGAAGCGCCGTCGCGCCCCCGCGAGCCCGCGCCGGGCGAGGGTGGCGGCGTGCGACGACGCGTTCGCGAGCGACGCCTGCGCGGCGAGTGCGGCGCGCAGATACAGGTGAGCGTCGTGCTCGAAGGTGAACCCGATGCCGCCGAGGACCTGAACGCAGTCCTTGGTGTTGGCGACCGGATCGCGGCCCACCACGACGTCGGCCGCCAGCCTGCTGATCTCGAGTTGCTCGAGCGCCGGAGCGAGCTCGTCCCCCGTCCCGGCCGCGAGCACGTCGTCGACCGCGCCGGCGACATCCCACGCGACCGCGGTGACGCGTTCGCTGCGGCACAGCATCTCGGCGCAGATGTGCTTGATCGCCTGGAACGACCCGATCGGCACGCCGAACTGGGTGCGGACCTTCGCGTACTCGACGGCGGTGTCGAGAGCCCACCGGGTGACGCCGCTCTGATAAGCGGCGAGCGTCGCCGACAGCAGGCCCGCGACGAACGTCCCGTCGCCCAGTTCGACGAGGTCCTCGACGGCGACCCCGGACAGGGTCACGTGGCTGACCGACGCGGTTCCGTCGAGCGGGGTCTGCGGCGTGACGTCGGCGACTCCGACGCCCGGCGGCACGATCCACCACGACCGTTCCCGATCGTCGGTCCCGAATTCGACCATCACGGCGCAACCCTCGACGTAGCCGGTGACGAGCCCGAGGTCGAGTGCGCCGTCGGCCAGGGTGAGACCCTTACCGGCATAGCTCGTCGCGGGCGTCACCACCGGCACCGACCCGGCCAGCACCTCGCCCAGCAGTCCGGCAGACCGGTCGGTGTCGCCCTGCGCCGAATCCGCACGGCGAACCGCCAGCGCGATCGCCGCGGTCACCGTCGGACCGAGCGGGCCGGGGACGAGATCGGCCCCACACTGCTCGAGCATGGCGGCCACGTCGAGGAAACTCGCGCCGAGACCGTCGGACGCCTCGGGGACCGCCGCGGCGAACACGCCCAGGTCGGCGATCTGCGAAAATAGACCGGTCCACTGGTCGCTCGGCTTGTCGAGGTCGGACCGCACGATATCGGTCACACTGGTGGAGCGCGCCCAGGACGCGATGCTGTCACGGACCGCGATCTGCTCGGAAGACGTGGCGATTGTCACTGGCAATCCCTGTATGTCGAGTTGTGACGAATAATTAGAACCTGTTCTAATATGCCATGGGTGCACTCGGATCGGGTAGCCACCCACGATCCACCCATTGAGACGTTTGATCACGTGAGGATGTTCGAGAACACATGGCCCGTTCTGCACCCGGCAACGCCGCGGTCGACGCCCCCAACGGGGCTGCGGCGCCGGCCGCCTCGCCCGAAGCCGGCTCCACCGCGCAGCGCGAACGCCGCCGCCGCATCCTCGACGCCACCCTCGCGCTGGCGTCCAAGGGCGGATACGACGCCGTGCAGATGCGCACCGTCGCCGACAAGGCCGACGTCGCCGTCGGGACGCTGTACCGCTACTTCCCGTCGAAGGTCCACCTTCTCGTCACCGCGCTCGCCCGCGAGTTCGAGCGAGTCGAGTCGAAGGTCGATCGTTCCCAGTTGCGCGGCGACACCGCGATCGACCGCCTCCGTCATGTCCTGGACATGATCACTTTCGCGATGCAGCGCGATCCGCTTCTCACCGAGGCGATGACGCGCGCGTTCATGTTCGCCGACGCGTCGGCGACCGCCGAGGTCGACCAGGTCGCCGGGATCATCGACCGGCTCCTCGCCGGAGCGATCGTCGACGACGGCGAACCCACCGAGGAAGATCTCGCGATCGCGCGCGTCCTCTCCGATGTGTGGATGTCGAACCTGGTGCAGTGGCTGACCCGTCGCGCGTCGGCGACCGACGTCACGAACCGGCTCGAACTCACCGTCCGGCTCCTGCTCAAGGATCGCGTCAAGTAATCGGGTTCTCCCCTCGAACGTGACGTCACAACTGGGTGACGAGCACCTTCTCGACTTGGGAGCGCCAGTCGAACTCGGCTACCTTTGTTACGTCTGAGAATTCTGTTAACAGAAGGGGCTAGTGGTGCGATCCTCCTGGTTGCGACGACTGTGCGTCGTCGGATCTGCCGTTGCGGTCGCGACCGCCGGATCGGCTCCGGCCGCGCTGGCCGAGCCGACCCCCGATCCCGATCGCGCTCGCATAGACACCGTGGTCCACGACTCCGCCCAGCAGTCGACACTCATCGTGTACTCGGCGGCGATGCGCAAACTCATCCCCGTCAACGTGTTGCGCCCCAAGGACACCACCAAGTCGCGCCCCACGCTCTACCTGCTCAACGGCGCCGGCGGCGGCGAGGACTCCGCGACCTGGGCGGCCAAGACCCAGTACGCGAAGTTCTTCTCCGACAAAGAGGTCAACGTCGTCACGCCGATCGGCGGCGCGTTCTCCTATTACACCGACTGGCAGCACGACGATCCGGTACTCGGCCGCAACAAGTGGACGACGTTCCTCACCAAGGAGCTCCCGCCGCTGGTGGACAAGGAATTCGACACCACCAAGGTCAACGCGATCGCCGGGATCTCGATGGCCGGGACATCGGTGCTCAACCTCGCGATCGCCGCACCGAAGCTCTACCGGTCGGCCGCCGCCTACAGCGGATGCGCGCGTACCAGCGACCCGGTGGGACAGGCCTACATCCGGATGGTCGTCGCCGACCGCGGGCAGGGCAACCTGAACAACATGTGGGGACCGGTCAATTCGGCCGGGTGGCGGGACAACGACCCGTACATCCACGCGGACAAGCTGCGCGGCACCAAGGTCTACATGACCAGCGGCACCGGCATGCCCGGTCAGTTAGACCGGCTCGAGGCGCCGCTGGTCGCCGGCGATCCACTGACGCTGGCCAACCAGATGGTCATCGGCGGCATCATCGAGGCCGCGGTCAACGAGTGCACCAAGCAGATGGTCTCGCGCATGCGGGCCCTCAAGGTGCCGCACGAGGTCACCTTCCGGCCGAGCGGCACCCACTCCTGGGGTTACTGGGAACGCGACCTCGAGACCACCTGGCCGAAGATCGCGGCAGACCTGAGGTGAGCGACGCATCGGACCGCTTGTGGGCCGATGACCTGTCCGTGGGCCAGATCTTCGAGTTCGGCACGCATCACGTCAGCGAAGACGAACTGCTCGACTTCGCCCGCGCATGGGATCCGCAGGACTTCCACGTGGACAAGGCCGTTGCCGAACGCGGCCCCTACGGCGGGCTGATCGCCAGTGGGCTGCACACGATGTCGATCTACCAGAGGCTCAATGTCACCGGCGTGCTGAACAATTGGCGGGTGATCGCGGGCAAGCGACTGGGCGACGTCGAATTCCTGCGTCCCGTCCGCCCCGGCGACACCCTCACCGGGTCGACCGTCATCGACGCGATCGAGTTCGATGACCGTGCCCGCGCTCTGGTCACCTCGTCGGCGGAGCTGCGCAACGGTGACGGAAAACCGGTGATGCGCACCGTCGTCGAAGCCTATGTGCACGCGCGACCCAATCGCGATTGACATCTTCGGTTGCGCTGCCGCGGTTCTCACCGTACGTCTCCGGCTTCCATCACGTTCGAGTCCTCGCGTCACTCGAGAGAGTTGCGCCTGACCAGCCATTGCCACCGGCTAGCCGCCACACAGCTGCTCCGACGACCGGGACAAGCCACACGACCCCCACCCACGACAGACTGCCTCGTAGGCCGAGATGATGACCGACGACGTCGACGGTCGCGAACATCGACAGGGTGAACCACACCGAGAACAAGACCAGCAATGCGAACGCGATGTAGAACGGCCGGTTGAAGTCAGCGCTGCACGCAGCGTCTCTGGCGCATTCCGACAGTCCGGCCTCGGCGAGCAGCACATGCTCAATGTACGTGTTGACGGCAGCAGTACGGCTGTTTTCGTTGCTGTGGACCGGCCACATCCGCGTGGGCCGACGGTCGGAACGAACCCCTGGCCGTGGGGGGACGAGACACGACGGACGGAGAACCGAATGGAATCCGTACCGCAGATACCGTGACTGGATGAAGACACTGCGATTCGCCTCGATCATCTCGGTGCTGTGCACGGTGGTCATCTTGTCGTTCGTCGTGCCATCACTCGTTCTGTCAGGTGTTGTCGAGGTCTCAGGCGGCTTCGAGTACATGGTGGTGTTCCCGACGCTGATCGGCTTGCTGTGCGCCTTCGTTGCACTGATCGTCGGCGGCGCGTGTGTCTTTCGGGGACGCTCGCGCACGGTGGCGTCGATCCTCACGACCCTCGGCCAGTTGACCACCCTAGCGCTCGGCGCAGCGATCGTCGTGTGGGCGACGAACTTCGGCACGACCGGTTGGGAACTGCTTGCCCTCCCCGCCGCGCTGATCTGCGGGCAGATCCTCGTCGCGGTGGGTCTCTTCGTCTGGCGCCGCGCACCATCGGATGTCGTCTGAGAGTGCTGTGGCGGAACGTGATGAAGGTGTTCCGCCCGCTACGCTCTGCGACGATGGTCCGATGATGCGTTGGACCCTCGACCACGGAAACCCGCTACCGCCGGGATGGAGCTACCTGCCCCGAGACGAAGAGGACGTGGCGTGGGAGTTGTTCCGTGATCGGTTTCGATCGTTCCGGCCCAGCATCTACCCGACAGACTGGCCCGCAGTTGTCGATCCTGCTCCGTCGGTAACCTTCGACCTGTCTGTCCCGGAGAACTCTCCCGGCGTGTGGAGCGCCCAATTCGATGCGATCAACGCCGAGGCGCAGCGTTGCTTCGTCCACGTGCAGGACGATCCTTACTGGATTGTGCTCGACTGGCAGCATCCCGGCTATCGGCTCAATGCAGCGGCACATGCCGAGACGTTCGACGCAGAGTGGCCGGTGCCGGTGTTCCCGAACGGCGACTACTACATCTTCGCTCGGCCCGACTTCAGCACTGGCACATTCGGACATCCGTGGGAGAAGACGCTGTGCGTGTTCGGTTCCGAGCTGGTTCAGACGTTGGGCCGGACCCTCGCAACATGGCTCCCGCGCAAGCGCGAGAACGGTGACCCGCTGCCGGGGTAGTCGACAGATGCGATCCCGCATGCGACTTCCGCGCAGGCATCGTTGAATCGTCTGCGGTGCGATCGATTACACCATCGCTCAACGCAGATTCTTGCGCACCAGCGGTTCTCCGGCTCAGCCGACGCCCGGCACGGGGACCTGCGCGCCGGTGATCGCACTCGAGGCGTCGGAGACCAGGAACGAGATCGTCTGAGCGATCGACTCGGGCGACACCCAGCCCGCCCGCGACGAATCCGGTTGACTGGCGCGGTTGCCCGGGGTGTCGATCACCGACGGCAGGATCGCGTTCGCCCGGATGCCGTCGGACTTGTACTCGGCGGCGAGCGCACTGATGAACGCCCACACCGCCGCCTTCGACGTGATGTACCCCGCGGCACCGGAGAAGGGTGCGAACGCCGCCTTCGCCGACACCCCGACGATCGACCCGCCGCCGGCCTCGATGATCGTCGGAATGGCCGCCGCGGACAGCAGATACAGCGGCCGCAGGTTGAGCCGGAGCAGTCGCTCGAACTCGTCGACCGGCGTCGCGTCGACCCGCTCCCCCATCGCGAACCCGCCCACGAGGTTCACCACCGCGGTGACCGGCGCCGACGCGTCGCTCGCGGCGATCGCCACGACCTCGGCGACCGACGCCTCGTCGAGGAGGTCAGCGTGCACACCGACCAGCCGGTCCGATTCCGGAAGCCGTGACAACCCGGCTTCGGTGCGCCCGGGCACCACCACGCGCCATCCGTCGTCGAGCAACGTGCGGGTGACCGCCGACCCCAGGCCGCCCGCCCCGCCCGACACGATCACCGTCTGCGTCATCCCGCCGACCCTACTGGAGGTGGGCCCCTGGATGGCGGCGCACGCGCCTACGATGGTCGTCGATGACCGACGACCGTGTTCCCGAGATCGGAGACGAACCCCGGGAGCGTGAACCGGACGGTCGGCGCCCCGGAGACGCCGCGCGGAGCAGCATGTTCGCGTCGTTGCGCATCCCCAACTACCGCCTCTTCTACGCCGGCATGGCCGTCTCGATGACGGGTTCGTGGATGCAGGCGACCGCGCAGGCGTGGCTCGTGCTGACGCTCAGCGGATCGGCGTCCGTCCTGGGACTTATCGTCGCCCTGCAGGCGCTACCGGTCCTGCTCATCGGGCCCTACGCGGGCGTGATCGCCGACCGCGTCGATCGTCGACGCCTGCTCATCGTCCTGCAGTCGATGATGGGGCTGCTGGCCGCGGCGCTCGCCGCCGTCACCCTCACCGGGGTGGTGCAGGTCTGGCACGTCGGCGTGCTGGCGGTGATGCTCGGGCTCGGGCACGCCTTCGAACAGCCGGCGCGACAGGCGTTCATCCATCAGATCGTCGGCAAGGACCTCATCCGCAACGCGGTCACACTCAACTCGGTCATGGTGAACGCCGCTCGCGCCGTGGGTCCGGCGGTGGCCGGGGTGATCCTGGCCCTCGTCGGTTCGGGTCTGTGTTTCGCGATCAACGCGGTCAGCTTCATCGCCGTGGTCGCGTCGCTGCTTGCGCTCGACTCGTCGAAGGTCACCGCGGAGTCGCCGGTTCCGCGCGCGAAAGGTCAGCTGCGCGAGGGCCTCCGATACGTCCGGAGTCGCCCCGCGCTGTGGATCCCGCTGGCCACGATGGCGCTCGTCGGCACCCTGACGTACAACTTCCCGGTCACGCTGCCCGCCGCCGCGGACTTCGTGTTCGACGGCGGGCCGCAGGCCCTCGGTTTCATGACGTCGGCGATGGGAGTGGGTGCGGTCGTCGGCGGACTCGTGGTCGCGGCCCGCGGCAACACCGGATTGCGCCCACTCACGCTGGCGGCCTTCGGCTTCGGGGTCGCCGTCGCTGCGACCGCACTCGCCCCGAACCTCCCGACGGCGATCTGCGCGCTCTTCGGGGTCGGCTGGTTGAGTGTCACCTTCATGTCGACGGGAAACGCGACCCTGCAGCTCAATTCCGAACCGCGGATGCGGGGCCGGGTGATGGCGTTGTGGTCGGTGGCGTTCATGGGCTCGACGCCCATCGGCGGCCCGATCGTCGGCGCGATCATCGAGACATTCGGTGCGCGTGTCGGTCTCGCGGTCGGAGCCGTCGCGTGCCTGGCCGCCGGGTCGCTCGCCTTCCTGGCCGCACGCCGGAGCGGTACCGCGTCCTAGACGAGCGGCCGCCCCATCTTCACCCGGAGCCGGACATCAGCCAGCAGGAGCCGGAAACCCAACTGCGACACCCACAGCGGAGTGCGACGCTCCTTCTCCACCAGCCGGCCGACGTAGCCGTCGAACCATTTCTGATCTTCGTCGGTCCACTCGACCCGGAGTGCGTCGCGGAACGGCTGCGGCAGATAGCCGATGGTCCGGCGCAGTTTGACCGGACCGTACTTCTCCTGGATGCGTTCCGGCGCGTAACCGAAATTGGCGATGTCGAGCAGGAAGTCCCGGATCTCGTCGCTGATCTCGATGCGCGAGACCTGGTCGTCCCGGTAGGTGGTGAACTCGTCGCGCGTGGCGGGCCACGCCTCGGCCGGCATCTGCAGCGTCGTCCCGCAGACCTTGCCCTGCTGGTAAAACTTCTCGCGATCCGCACCCTGCAGCGGTCCGTGGACACGCTCGTAGATGTCCTCCCACCCGAAGTAGAGGCACGCCGCGACCCAGAGCTGCAGGTCGATGTTCATCGCGTTGTACTCCACGGGACTGTTCTCGTCCGAGCGCACCTGCGCGTGCTGGCGGTTGACGGCATGCCGGTACCGGCGCCGGTCGTCGGCGTTGCCGAGGATCGCGACCGCCAGATACGACGCGGTGGTCCGTGCGCGTTTGACCGGATGTTTGTCGAGCCGCCCGTTCTCGACCTTACTGTGTGCGACACCGTAGCCGACCGCCGGATTGGCGAGCTGCATGATGACGTTCGTCGTGCTCATCGTCTGCCCCATCGAGAGCAGGGAACGCGCGAAGAAGCTGCTGTCGATGTTGTCCATCTCCACCCGCGACATCCGCTCATCGGATTGCGTCATGACCCCACCCATTCTGATAACGCTTGTTGTCTGATTGCTGTCAGCTTAGCGGGGAGCACGCGGGCCGACAATCCCGGAGCCGAAAGACTCCGCCATACGCCGAACCCCGGCTCACCCGAAGGTGAGCCGGGGCTCGGCGTCGGCGATCCAGCTGTCAGTAGGTGTAGAAACCGTGACCGGTCTTCCGTCCGAGGCGGCCGGCATCGACCATGCGACGCAGCAGCGCCGGCGGCGCGTAGTGGGGTTCGGCGAATTCCGCGTACAGCGACTCCGCGGCGGAGAGCGTCACGTCGAGACCGATGGTGTCGAGCAGGGTCAGCGGACCCATCGGGTAGCCGCAGCCGCCCTTCATCGCGAGGTCGATGTCCTCGGCCGAGGCGTAGCCCGAGTCGAACATCCGGATGGCCTGGCACAGGTACGGGATGAGCAGCGCGTTGACGATGAAGCCGGAGCGGTCACCCGCGCGGACCGCGGTCTTGCCGAGGGTGTCGGTGACGTATGCGCTCACGGCGTCGGCCGTCTCCGGCGCGGTGGTCAGCGTGGAGATGATCTCGACCAGCGGCATCACCGGTACCGGGTTGAAGAAGTGCACGCCGACAACGCGTTCGGGGTCTTCGTCGCGGTCGCGACCTTGATGATCGGGATCGACGACGTGTTGGTCGCGAGGATGGTGTTCGCGCCGGTCGCCTCGTCGAGGTTCGCGAAGATCTGCCGCTTGAGCTCCTCGATCTCCGGGGCCGCCTCGATCACCAGCTCGCGATCGGCGAGGTCGGCGTAGTCGGTCGTCACCCGCAGACGTCCGAGGGCGGCGTCGGCGTCGTCCTGCGCCAGCTTGTTCTTGCTGACCGCCTTGGCCAGCGACTTCTCCACCCGCGCCCGCGCGGCGTCGGCGAACTCCTGCTTGACCTCCACGATCACGACATCGCTGCCGGCCTTCGCACACACCTCCGCGATGCCCGCTCCCATGGTGCCTCCGCCGATGACGCCGATCTGTTGCACAGTGAACCTCCGAAGTCGAGTGATACGAGACCAAACGGTAGTCGGTCGCCGGATCGGTCATCCGAACGACTCCCGGCACCCCGGGAACATTCGTCCTCGACGTCGCCTCCAAGTACATGGACCGCCCAGAAGCACTCACCCCACTTGGAAGGACATACCAATGAGCACCGAGATCCCCGCCGACGCCGTTCTCGTCGACACCGACGGCGACGGAGCCGTCGACGCCGCACTCACCGACGTCGACGGTGACGGCACCACCGACGCCATCCTCGACACCGACGGCGACGGCCAGGCCGACTCCATCGCCTACGACACCAACGCCGACGGCGAGATCGACATCATCGAAGCCGACACCGACGCCGACGGCTACACCGACATCGCCGTCGCCGACACCGACGGCGACGGCACCTTCGACACCGCCGTCGACGACGAGGGCAACGTCGAGGTCGGCGACTTCGGCAGCATCGACGGCGGCGACGCCGTCTGACGTCTGACGCACCCGACACGAGCCGGCCCGGAGACCCGGGCCGGCTCTGTTCGTGAGACCGGATTCGACGATTCCGCGATGTCGTCTCGCCTCGCCCACTAGCCTGACCCAGATCACGATCGGGGGATGCGATGATGCCTACTCGTTTCGACGCGCGACACAGGGTCCGTTCGGGGGTCCGCCGGCGCCGTCGTCGCCATGCCGCCACCTGCCTCCTGGCCGGTGCGACGCTTCTCTCGACGATGCTGGTCGCGGCCCCCGCCGGCGCGGCCAACCACTACTTCCCCGACATCTCCGAGGTCGCGGTTCCCCAAGCGGACTGCGGGCCGGGCTCACTCCCCGAACCCGGCCTGCAGGGTGATGTCAGCGCCGAAGATCGTCTGTCCGGGCGGAGCATGCGCGGCTACCGCTGCAACATCACGCGGATCGGCGGTGTCCGCGGCGCCGGCGGCGGGATCGTGTCGGCGAACTTCGAGCACTGCAGCTACACCGGCAGCCTGTTCCCCGGAAACAACTGGGTGAACCCGCCGGGCGTACAGGTCATCGACGCATCCGACCCGAGCGCGCCGCGAGTCGTCGGGTCCCTGACGGATCCGGCGATGCGCGGCGGCACGTGGGAGACGTTGAAGGTCAACAAGGCGCGCAAGCTCCTGGCCGCTACGTCGGTGCCGTTGCTCTGGGGCGGCGGCTTCTTCGCCGTGTACGACATCTCCGACTGCACCCGACCCAAGCTCCTGAACACCGGTCCGGGCACGTCGACGCCCCTGCCGTTCACCTCGCACGAGGGCGGCTTCTCCCCCGACGGCCGCACCTATTGGGCGTCCGGGGTGTTCCCCGGGCACCTCAGCGCCATCGACATCGCCGATCCCCGGTCGCCCCGCGTGATCTGGCAGGGTCTGCACTCGTTCCTCGGGCACGGGTTCGGCATGTCCCCGGACGGCAACCGGATGTACCTGTCCAACATGGCCGGCGTCACCGTGCTCGACGTCAGCGACGTCCAGGAGCGCCGGCCGCACCCGCAGGTCCCGCACACCGCGGCCTATCTCTGGCCCGACGGCCAGCTGAACCAGCACTCGATCCCGATCACCTACCGGGGCCGGCCCCACATCGTCACCGCCGACGAAGCAGGTTCGGGCGGCGTCAAGATCTTCGACGTGACGCGGGTGAACAAGCCCCGGTACACCGCGCAGATCAAACTCGAGATCAATCTCCCCGAGCACCTCGACACCAATCTGCGGTCGTCGACCGGCGGGTCGCTGTTCAGCAGCAATCCGCACTACTGCACGGTGGACCGAGCGACCGATCCCACCGCGCTCGCGTGCGGCTGGGAATCGTCGGGTATCCGGGTCTTCGACATCCGCGACTTCGACCGGATTCGCGAGATCGCCTACTACAACCCGCCGGCCCGCAAGGGCACCACGATCGCGGAGTCGCCCAACTCGCCGCACGTCGTCGGCTCGCTGATGGGCTTGCCCGCCGTCGAATTCCTCAGCCTCGGTATGTCGATCGCGAACGGCAAGGTCCGGTTGAACGAGATGGTCGGTCCACGTAGCGGGATGATCGTCGGCGGTGACATGTCGACGGACTGGTGCATGTCCCCACCCGAGTTCCGCGGAAACGAGCTGCGGGTCACCTGTTCCGACGGCGGCTTCCAGGTGTTGCGGTTGAGTCCCGCGGTGTACACGCCACCGCCGGACCAGAACTCCTCGATCGGATGAGCGCTTCTCGCCTCGGCGTCCCGCTGGTGCGCGCGATGGTCCTCGGCGTGACCGCGGCCCTGCTCGTCACCATGGGTGTCGTCGTCGGGGCGGTGTGGCAGGGACGCGATCACGACTCATCCGCGATGAGCGTGTCCGACATCGGCTTCGCGCAGGACATGTCGGCGCACCACGACCAGGCGATCCTCATGTCGCGGACGATCGGTGCGGTGCCCGGAGTCGCGCCGCAGATCCGCGGCGTCGCCGACCGGATCGTCCACACGCAGACCGCCGAAACCGCCACGATGCGTGGCTGGTTGCTGTGGTTCGACGAACCGGTGACCGCGCCGGAGCCGATGTCCTGGATGTCCGGCGGAGACCCTCACCACGAGGGCACCCATCACGACGAATCCCCTCCGCCGATGCCCGGCATGGCGAGTATCGACGAGATCGGCAGTCTCTCCACCCTGCCACCCGGCGAGGCGGAGATCTTGTTCCTGCAGTTGATGATTCGGCACCACCGTGGCGGGATGTCGATGGCCCAGGCGGCATACAACGACGAGCGGACCGGTTCCGCGACGAAGGACCTCGCGCTCATGATGATCGGCGACCAGGGCGACGAGATCGGTCTGATGACGATGCTGCTCGCGGAACGTGGCGCCGATCCGTTGCCGACCTGATGGCAGGGGCGGCAACGGATCGAACGTCTAGTCCGTCTTCGGATGCAGGATGAACATCTCCCACACCTCTTTCTGGTCCGCGGCCCAGGGGTCGTAGACGAACGGGGCGTGCCGTAGGGCCATCCCCGCCTTGCGCGGCGTCCGGTTGGCCTTGAAACCGTTGCAGGACTTGCACGCCGCGACCTGGTTTCCGAATGTGCTCGGCCCACCCTGCGAGACCGGGACGATGTGGTCGACGGTGTCGGCGGGACCGTCGCAGTAGGCGCAGATCCATTGATCGCGCCGCAGGATGGTCGCGTTCGACGCGTAGGAGTCCATCGTCTTACCGGCGAACGGGCGGTAGGCATCTCGCTTGATCGCCACCACCTTGTGGATCGGCAGGGACAGCGTCGGCGAATGGACGACGCGGACCAGCGGCGTGCCCTCGACGTTCCGCGCGACCTCGGTGGTCAACAGAACCGCGGCGCGACGCCAGGTGACGCGCGCCAGGATCTGCAGTCCGGCGTTGGTGACGAAGATGGTCATGACAGCTCCTCGATGCGTGGGCGAGTGAGTGCGCCGACCACCGAGGTTCATGACCTCAGGAACTGGTGACGCGTGATGTGATCGGTCCCGGCCTTCCGTCGGACTTCAGTCCGCACGGACGGTCGGAGGGGGCCGTCCGCCACTCGCCGGCGAAAGCCTTGTCACCCATCGACATCTGCGTCACCTCCTCTCGTTGGTCGGGCCTGCTCTGTCGCCACGATAACCGCGGTCGATGGACGCTGCCACCGTTTATGTCCGGCGTGTTCGGATGTTCACCCAGTTCACACGGGCTGTTTGCAGGAGTTTTTCACCGCGCGCCGGTCCCGCGGGACAATGTCCGACGCTATCGTCGGCGGATGCCCACCGAGGAGACCGCCGAGAATCCACCTCCGCAGCCACCCGTGTCGACCCTTGACGCGTTCGCGTCGGTGGTGCTGGGGTTGGTGCACGCCGTCTTGGCGCTGATCACGATCGCCGTCGCGGGTCTGACGGTCTTCGTCACCGACGCGTGCGCCTACGAGGAGTGCGGGAGTCCGGTCTGGACCGAGGTCGCCATCGGGGTGGGCATCGGGTCGGCCGTGGTGCTGGTGGCGGTGTCGGTGACCCTCGTCGTCCGCCGCGTGCGCCGAGGACTCCCGGCCTGGCCGGCCGCTGCGTTGGTGCTGCGCCATCCAGCTGGCGATGATCTTCGTGGTACTCGAGATCGGCATCCAGGCCGGGACCCTCGACTGAGTGATCAAAAGATCTCGGGTAGATCTTCCGACACGGTGTTGGGGTAGGTCGCCGGACGCTTCTCCAGGAACGACATGACGCCTTCGTACACGTCACCGGACTGCCCGCGGTAGAAGATCGCCTTCGAGTCGGCGTGGTGGGCATCGAGCGGACTGGGCGCACCGGCCATCCGCCACAACAGCTGTCGGGTCAGCGCCGCCGAGACGGGGGCGCTGTTCGCGGTCATCTCGCGGGCGACGGCGATCGCGGTCTCGAGCACCTGGTCTTTGGGGACCACCTGCTGAATCAGCCCGCGTTCATGGGCTTCGGCGACGGGCACCATCTTCGCGCCGATCGTCCACTGCAGTGCGGTCGGCAACCCGACGAGCCGCGGCAGGAACCAGCTCGACGCGGCTTCGGGCACCAGGCCGCGGGCGGCGAAGACGAACCCGAACTTCGCGTCCTCCGAGGCGATCCGGACGTCGGCGGGCAGCGTCATCGTGACGCCGACGCCGGCCGACGGACCGTTCACCGCCACCACGATCGGCTTGAGCGAGGCGAACATCCGCAGCGTCAACTTCCCGCCCTCGTCCGCTGGAACCTCGTCTGAGTCCACCACCGACGAGGCGTCGAACGTGGACCCGCCCGCCTCGAGATCGGCGCCGGCGCAGAACGCGCGGCCGTTGCCGGTCAGCACGACGGCACGAACGGAGTCGTCAGCGTCGGTGTCGTCGAACGCGGCCCGCAGTTCCTCCCCCATCTGCATGGTGAAGGCGTTGAGCCGGTCGGGTCGATTGAGCCGGAAGATCGCGATCTCCCCATCTCGCTCGACGGTGATGGTGGGCTGGTCCTGTCGGGACTTGCGCCCGACCTCTGATGTATCGCTCGTCACAGATCGATGCTATCGGGCGCTGGGACACTCCGCGTCGGCTGTGTCAATCCGCGGAACCGCGCACCAGCCGGGCACAACACAACGGCGGCGCCACCCTGTCGGGTGGACGCCGCCGCTGGTGTCAGATCAGCTCAGACGGGCTGCGCTCAGCTCGCGTCGGCCTCGCCGGCCTTGGTGAGCTCGACCGGTGCGTCGGGAACCATGCGCGGCTTCTCCGAGCCGGTGAAGACGAACCGGGCGTCGTCGCCGTCGCCCTCGCCGTCCCAGTTCTCGACGTCGACCAGGACGATCTGTCCGGGAGCGATGTCGCCGAACAGGATCTTCTCCGAGAGCTGGTCCTCGATCTCGCGCTGGATGGTGCGACGCAGCGGACGCGCACCCAACACCGGATCGAAGCCGCGCTTGGCCAGCAGGGCCTTCGCGCGGTCGGTGACCTCGAGAGCCATGTCCTTGTTCTTCAGCGCACCCTCCACGCGGGTCAGCATGAGATCGACCATCTGGATGATCTCTTCCCGCGTGAGCTGGTGGAACACGACAATGTCGTCGATGCGGTTGAGGAACTCGGGGCGGAAGTGCTTCTTGAGCTCGTCGTTGACCTTCTGCTTCATCCGTTCGTAGTTCGACTGGGTCCCGTCGCTCGACGAGAAGCCCATGCCCACGGCCTTGGAGATGTCCGAGGTACCGAGGTTCGAGGTGAAGATCAGCACGGTGTTCTTGAAGTCGACCGTGCGACCCTGACCGTCGGTCAGGCGACCGTCTTCGAGGACCTGCAACAGGGTGTTGTAGATCTCCGAGTGGGCCTTCTCGATCTCGTCGAACAGCACCACCGAGAACGGCTTGCGGCGCACCTTCTCGGTGAGCTGCCCGCCCTCTTCGTAGCCGACGTACCCGGGAGGGGCACCGAACAGACGCGACGCGGTGAAGCGGTCGTGGAACTCGCCCATGTCGATCTGGATGAGGGCGTCGTCCTCGCCGAACAGGAAGTTCGCCAGCGCCTTGGAGAGCTCGGTCTTACCGACGCCGGACGGACCGGCGAAGATGAACGAGCCCGACGGCCGCTTCGGATCCTTCAGGCCGGCACGGGTACGACGGATCGCCTTCGAGACCGCCTTGACGGCGTCCTCCTGCCCGATGATCCGCTTGTGCAGCTCCTCCTCCATGCGGAGCAGACGCGTGGTCTCCTCCTCGGTGAGCTTGAACACCGGGATGCCGGTCCAGTTGCCGAGGACCTCGGCGATCTGCTCGTCGTCGACCTCGGCCACGACGTCCATGTCACCGCTGCGCCACTGCTTCTCGCGCTCGGCGCGCTCGGCGACCAGCTGCTTCTCCTTGTCGCGGAGGCTGGCGGCCTTCTCGAAGTCCTGCGCGTCGATCGCGCTTTCCTTCTCCTTGCGCGCATCGGCGATGCGGTCGTCGAACTCACGCAGGTCTGGCGGCGCGGTCATTCGGCGGATGCGCATGCGCGCGCCGGCCTCGTCGATGAGGTCGATCGCCTTGTCCGGCAGGAACCGGTCGTTGATGTAGCGGTCGGCCAGCGTGGCGGCGGCGACCAGCGCGCCGTCGGTGATCGAGACGCGGTGGTGCGACTCGTACCGGTCGCGCAGGCCCTTGAGGATCTCAATGGTGTGCTCGACAGACGGCTCGCCCACCTGCACGGGCTGGAAGCGGCGCTCGAGTGCGGCGTCCTTCTCGATGTACTTGCGGTATTCGTCGAGGGTCGTCGCGCCGATGGTCTGCAGCTCGCCGCGGGCCAGCTTCGGCTTGAGGATGCTGGCGGCGTCGATGGCACCCTCGGCGGCACCTGCGCCGACGAGCGTGTGCAGCTCGTCGATGAACAGGATGATGTCGCCGCGGGTGTTGATCTCCTTGAGCACCTTCTTGAGGCGTTCCTCGAAGTCACCGCGGTAGCGGCTGCCCGCAACCAGCGAACCGAGGTCGAGGGTGTAGAGCTGCTTGTCCTTGAGGGTCTCGGGGACCTTGCCGTTCACGATGGCCTGCGCCAGGCCTTCGACGACGGCGGTCTTGCCGACGCCGGGCTCACCGATCAGCACCGGGTTGTTCTTGGTGCGGCGGCTGAGCACCTGCATGACGCGCTCGATTTCCTTCTCCCGGCCGATGACCGGGTCGAGCTTGCCCTCGGAGGCCGCGGCGGTCAGGTTACGACCGAACTGGTCGAGGACCAGCGAGGTCGACGGGGTGCCGGACTCGCTGCTGCGACCGCCGGTGCCCGCCTCCTGCGGCTCCTTGCCCTGGTATCCGCTGAGGAGCTGGATGACCTGCTGGCGGACCCGGTTGAGGTCGGCGCCGAGCTTCACCAGCACCTGGGCAGCGACGCCCTCGCCCTCGCGGATCAGGCCGAGCAGGATGTGCTCGGTACCGATGTAGTTGTGGCCGAGTTGCAGGGCCTCGCGCAGCGAGAGCTCCAGCACCTTCTTGGCACGCGGGGTGAACGGGATGTGTCCCGACGGCGCCTGCTGGCCCTGGCCGATGATCTCCTCGACCTGGCTGCGAACCCCTTCGAGCGAGATCCCGAGCGACTCGAGCGCCTTGGCCGCCACGCCCTCGCCCTCGTGGATGAGGCCGAGGAGGATGTGCTCGGTACCGATGTAGTTGTGGTTGAGCATGCGCGCTTCTTCTTGGGCCAGAACCACAACCCGACGCGCGCGGTCGGTGAACCGTTCGAACATTGTTCTCCCTCACATTGCTAGCGCCCCGGCCGCCGCGGAGACCACCTCGGAGGTCCCGGAGGACAACCGGTGCGGATAGACGACGACCAGCCTGCTTCCACTCTAGAGGTCGTCTGGGGTGCACCTGCAGTTAACGCCTGCGCAGAGTGCATGGATCCCCCGTTGCGGCGGGGATGTGCCCAGTACAACTGCGCAGGCCGGGGCTGTGTTCCCCGCCGTCTACGCCGAGAGCGAACGGGCCGCCGACGGCCCGGGATGCGCCCCCACCGGGCGCTGGGACCCGCGACGCGGCGCCCGCGTTGTGCCCGACAGCAGCCGGGTATCGCGGAAACCGCCGGCCGACGAGACCACAGGAGGCGAATGGGGACCACCCGGGCCGCTGCCGGGCCTCGGTAGATCTGGCCCTCGCTTGACTGCGACCGTCGCACACCAACGAGCAGCAGGGTGCATCCGGGTACGGCCCGGTACACGGCGAGCACGGCCACGACACGCGGCGGACGCCTATCACACGACACCGACAAGATGTAGGCGCTCAGTTCTGTTGCACGACAACATTTTTGGTATTGACGGCGACCGATGGCCGTGTACACTCGAACGTACATTCGCAGCAACGGTACTCGGGGGAGGTGACCATGTCTGACGAAACCACCACGGCGCAACCACGTGCCGTCGAGCTGGTGGCCGACCTCCACCGCATCCTCGACGAACTACAGACCGTGGACCTGGCGCCGTGCACCGATACCGAGTTGGCCGATCTGGCGGCCGACACCGAGAAAGCGATCGCCCGGCTGACCGTGGCCGGTGACCGGCAGATCGATCAGGTCGAGGCCCGCGACCTCCCCCGCAAGGCAGGCTGCAGGACACTCATGCAGTTCATGACCCACCGGCTGCGGGTGTCCAACCCGGTGCGGCGCCGAATACAGATGGATGCCACCTCCCACCGGACCAGCCTGGGCGGCGACATTCTGGAGCCCGAACACCCCACGCTGGCCGAGGCGTTCGCTGTGGGAGCTGTTGGCTCCGGGCACGTGCAGGCCACCCTGGATGTCCTCGACCGCATCCCGGTAGCCGTCGACCACGACATCAAGGTCGCCGCCGAACGACAGATGGCCGAGATCGCCGTCGACCACACGCCTGCTGACATCACCCAACTCGGTGCCCGGCTGCTCGCTCACCTCGACCCCGACGGCACCCTCGCCGACGATTCGGACCAGAAACGACGCCGCGGCCTGTGGATCGGCCGGCAACGCGCCGATGGCACCGCCACCATCTCCGGCACCCTAACTCCCGAACTCCACGCCCGGCTGACGATGATGTTCGCCGTCTGGGGCAAACCCGGACTCAACAACCCCGACGACCCCCACTCGCCCCAAGGCCCGGCCGCCACCGCCGACCCCGACGCCCTGACCGCCGCCGCCGACCGCGACGGCCGCACCCCCGCCCAAACGAATCACGACGCCCTCGACGCCGCACTGGCCGCCAAATTTGCTGACGGCACTCTCGGCACCACGCATCGTGGGCTGCCGATGCAGCTGATCATCAAAGCCGACCTCGCTGATCTGATTCGTGAAGCCGGCCTCGCGACCACCGCCACCGGCACCCTGCTGCCCATCCCGGACCTGATCGCAATGGCCGCCGACATCCAACCGTGGTTGGCGATCTTCAAAGACCACACCACCGTGCCGCTGCACTTCGGTAGGGGGAAACGTCTCGCCACGCGCGAACAACGCCTGGCGTCGTTTGCCCGCCCCGATGGCGAAGTGTGCTCGGCACCAGGATGCGACCAACCCGCCACCCACGTCGACATGCATCACGCCCAGAAGGATTGGGCGAAGGGTGGTCTCACCGACATCGACGACCTCGCCCCCGCCTGCCCACGCCACAACCGCATGGTCGGCGACCAACCCGGGCAGTACACCACCCGCATCGTCCGGTCCGGGCCCGACGAAGGCCGCTGCCTCTGGCGGTTGAACGCTGAACCCGGGGCGCCACCCAACCCCGAACGCCTCAACCGTCGACCCGACATACCCCGACGGTTCGCACACCACCTGAACACCGTGCGCAACGACATCCACGGACCACCACCCCGGCCCGGCGATCACCCACGCCCAGACGGCCACACCCACGACGACGCACGCCGCTCATGGGCGACGATCAGCCACGTCATCGACGTCCGACCACCCCGACCCGGCCGACGACAGGTCCGCCCCTCCCTCGTCGAAGCACACCTCATGGAGCTACTCGCCACCCACTGAACCGGGTAGAACAACTCACACGGATCCGTCCAAACGGTCCGCCCCATCGGCGATCGGACTAGCGTCGTGGTCCATGAGTGATGACGCCGCTCGACCGTCCACGTCGGTCCATGCCGAGACCAAGACCGGCGAGCGGCGATTGCCCACGCGCCGGGTCAATCTGACCGTCTTCATAGCCTCGGCTGTCATCGTGGTCGCCTTCGCCGTCTGGGCGCTGGCGGCACCGGCAGCGGCCGAGTCGACGATCAACGACGTACGCGACTTCATCACCCGCTGGTTCGGCTGGTGGTACTTCATCCTCGCCACCGCCATCGTCGGTCTCGTGGTGTTCCTCGGCCTCAGCAAGTACGGGCGCTACCGGCTCGGACCGGAGGAATCGCGCCCCGAGTACAGCCTGTTCACCTGGACGGCGATGCTGTTCGCCGCGGGGATCGGCATAGATCTGATGTTCTTCTCGGTCGCCGAACCGGTGACCCATTTCCTCAACCCGCCGACCGGGCCCGCGGAGACCAACGAGGCTGCGCGCGAGGCGGTCACGTGGACGGTCTTCCACTACGGGGTCACCGGGTGGGCGATGTACGCGCTCATGGGCGGCGCGCTCGCGTATTTCGCCTTCCGGCACAATCTGCCGCTGACGATCCGGGCAGCGCTGTACCCGATCTTCGGCAAGCGTGTCGAAGGTCGCTGGGGCGACGCGATAGACGTCGCGGCTGTCCTCGGCACCATCTTCGGGATCGCGACCTCGTTGGGGATCGGCGTCGTTCAGCTCAACTTCGGGCTGAACGAGATCTTCGGGATCGAACAGGGCAAGGCGGCTCAGATCGGCCTGATCGTCCTGGCTGTGGTGATCGCGACCGCGTCTGCGACCTCTGGTGTCGACAGGGGCATTCGACGCCTCTCCGAGATCAACGTCATCCTGGCCATCTGCCTGCTCATATACATCACGGTCGCCAAAGACGCGGACTTCCTGCTCAACGGCCTCGTCCAGAACGCGGGCGATTACGTCTCCACCTTCGCCGACCGGACGCTCGACACCTTCGCGTGGGACCAGGTGAACCCGCCGCCCGGCAACGACGCCCGCGCCTTCGTCGATGGCTGGACCCTGTTCTTCTGGGCCTGGTGGGTGGCCTGGGCGCCGTTCGTGGGGCTCTTCCTCGCCCGCATCTCGCGCGGACGCACGTTGCGGCAGTTCATCTTCGGCGTGCTGGTGGTCCCGTTCAGCTTCATCCTGGTGTGGATCTCGATCTTCGGGAACAGTGCCCTGCAAGGTGGCCCGCGGCGATGCGGATTTCGCCGAGACGACGGCCTCCACACCCGAGGCCGGGTTCTATTCGCTGCTCGATCAGTACCCGGGTTCGACGCTGCTCATCGGGATCGCAACCATCACCGGCCTGCTGTTCTACGTGACCAGCGCCGACTCCGGCTCGCTCGTGATGGGCAATTTCACCAGCCGCCTCGACGACCCGATGGCCGATTGCACACGGTCGCTTCGTATCTTCTGGTCGGTGGCGATCGGTCTGCTGACCCTGTCGATGCTGTTCGCCGGCGGCGGCGACGGGTCCATCCTCACCCTGCAGGCCGCGACGGTGATCATGGGCCTGCCGTTCTCCTTCGTCCTCGGGCTCATCGGCATCTCACTGCTCCGTGCCGTCCGCAACGAGTCGGTGAAACTCGACAGCTTCCGGACGACGCTGCCCAAGGTGATCGCCGTCGGGCGCGGCCCGACGGAACACGGCAGCTGGCGACAGCGACTCATCGGCACGCTGCGCTTCCCCGGCCGGGTTGCGACCCGGAAGTTCATCGAAGCCAACGTCGTACCGGCCATGACCGAGGTCGCCGAACAATTCGGCCGGGAGGGGATCACCGCGACGGTCGACGAGTCGGCCGAGAACGAAGGGCTGCCGTCGCCGCGCCTGGTCGTCGAACTCGCCGAGGTCCCCCGGTTCGAGTACTGCGTGTGGCCGGTCTCGGCGCCGACCCCGACGTACGCGGTCCGGACCCAGCGGTCCGACGATCGCTACTTCCGGTGCGAGGTGTATCTCACCGAGGGGTCCCAGGGCTACTCGCTCACCGGATACACCCGCGACCAGATCATCGGTGACATCCTCGACCAGTACGAACGCCATCTCGGTTATCTGCATCTGCGGGATGCGGCCGGTGATCACCACGACCCCGAACCCGATCCGGCCGCCGGCGACGGTACCGTGCCCGACAGCGACACGGACATCCCCGACAGCAGTTCCGAAGGAGCACCGGCTCGATGAGCGAGACCCTCTACATCGGCGGCCGCTGGCGGCCCTCCGCTTCCGGCGAGACCCGCGAGATCCGGTGTCCCGCAAACAACTCAGTCGTCGGCGTGGTGGCCGAGGCCGGGGTGTCCGACACCGAGCAGGCCATCGCGGCGGCCCGCCGCGCGTTCGACGCCGGCGAGTGGAGCGCCACACCCGCCGCCGACCGTGGGGACCTCCTTCTCCGCGTCGCCGCCCAGATCGACGAGCGCCGAGACGAGTTCGTCCGCGCCGAGACCCTCGACACCGGCAAGCGGCCCTACGAGTCGGACATCGACATGACCGACATCGCGAACTGCTTCCGGTACTTCGGCAAGCTCGCGGCGGCCGACGCCGGGCGTGTGGTCGACACCGGGTCACCCGACGCCGATTCGCGCATCGTGTACGAACCGGTCGGCGTCTGCGGATTGATCACACCGTGGAACTACCCGCTGCTGCAGGCGGCGTGGAAGGTCGCGCCGGCACTGGCGGCAGGCAACACCTTCGTGCTCAAGCCCGCCGAACTCACCCCGCACACGTCGATCCTGCTCATGCAGGTCCTCGAGCAGGTCGGTCTCCCGGCAGGCGTGGGCAACCTCGTCCTGGGCGCGGGCGCCGAGGCCGGCGCTCCGCTGTCGTCTCATCCTGACGTCGACCTGGTCTCGTTCACCGGTGGGCTCGTGACCGGCCGGGTCATCGCCCGCGAGGCGGCGGCGACGGTGAAGAAGGTCGCGCTCGAACTCGGGGGCAAGAACCCGAACGTGGTCTTCGCCGACGCCTGCGCCACCGACGAACTCCTCGCGGCAGCGGTCGACAACGCACTCAACGCGGCGTTCCTGCATTCGGGGCAGGTCTGTTCGGCCGGAGCCCGGCTCATCATCGAGGAGTCCGCACACGATCGCTTCGTCGATGAGCTGGTCCGCCGCGCGGAGCAGATCCGGCTGGGCCTGCCCTACTCCGAGGGCACCGAGACCGGACCGCTCATCTCGGCGGCACACCGAGACAAGGTGCACGCCTACGTCGAACAGGCTCGTGCGGATGGCGCGATCATCCGCACCGGTGGCGCGTTCGCCACGGGCGATGCGGGTTCGGGGCGCCTGGACGACGGATGGTTCTATCTGCCCACCGTGATCGATCGCGCCGACCGTTCGATGGCCTGCGTGCACGACGAGGCGTTCGGACCGACCGTCACCGTGGAGACCTTTGCCACCGAGGACGAGGCCGTGACCCTGGCCAACGACACCGTCTACGGTCTCGCGGGGGCCGTCTGGTCGGCCGACGCGGCACGCGCCCGCCGCATCGCCGGACGAATCCGGGCCGGAACGGTGTGGGTCAACGACTTCGGGCCGTACCTGCCGGAAGCCGAGTGGGGCGGTTACGGCCAGTCGGGCTTCGGGCGGGAGCTCGGACCGTCCGGTCTGGCGGAGTACCGCGAAGCCAAACATGTCTACGAGAATCTCCGACCGGGCGTGACCGGCTGGTTCGCGGACCGGTCCGGAGACGGCGAGGAGCGACGATGAGCGAGACCTACGACTACGTGGTCGTCGGCGGCGGCTCCGGGGGTGCCGTGGTGGCGTCGCGGCTGTCCGAGGACCCCTCGGTCTCGGTGTGCCTGCTGGAGGCGGGTCCGTCCGATGTCGGCGACGACGCGATCCTGCGGCTCGACCGGTGGATGGAACTCCTCGAATCCGGTTACGACTGGGACTATCCCATCGAACCGCAGGAGAACGGCAACGACTTCATGCGCCACGCCCGGGCGAAGGTCCTCGGCGGGTGCAGTTCGCACAACAGCTGCATCGCCTTCTGGGCGCCGCGCGAGGACCTCGACTCGTGGGAGCGTGACTTCGGGTGCGCCGGATGGGGTTCGGCGGAGTTATACCGCCTCTACCCGCAGATCGAGACCAACGACGCGCCGGGCGCGCACCACGGTCGCAGCGGTCCGGTCCACCTCATGACGGTGCCGCCGAACGACCCGTGCGGGGTCGCCCTGCTCGAGGCCTGCGAGTCGGTCGGCATCCCCCGCGTCGAGTTCAACAGCGGCAGCACGGTTGTCAACGGCGCCAACTTCTTCCAGATCAACCGACGACCCGACGGTGTGCGCGCCTCGTCGTCGGTCAGTTATCTGCACCCGCACCTCGACCGGCCGAACCTCACCATCCGCACCGGATCGTGGGCAAAACGGGTGGTCATCGAGCGGGTCGACGGCGAGTTGCGTGCCGTGGGCGTCGACATCACCGACAACGCGTTCGGTCGCACGACACGGATCGAGGCCCGGGGCGAGGTGATCGTGTCGGCGGGGGCGATCGACTCCCCGAAGTTGCTGATGCTCTCGGGAATCGGGCCGGCCGACGACCTGCGCGAGCACGAGATCGAGGCCCTCGTCGACGCGCCGGGGGTCGGTGAACACCTGCAGGACCACCCCGAAGGGGTGATCGGGTTCGAGACCGCGAAGCCGATGGTCCGCGAGTCGACCCAGTGGTGGGAGGCGGGCATCTTCACCACCGTCGATGCGGGTCTGACCCGGCCGGACCTGATGATGCACTACGGCAGCGTGCCGTTCGACATGCACACCCTTCGCCAGGGTTATCCGACCAGTGACAACACCTTCTGCCTGACACCGAACGTGACGCACGCGCGGTCACGGGGCACGGTGCGGTTGCGCTCCCGTGACTTCCGCGACAAGCCCCGCGTGGACCCGCGGTACTTCTCCGATCTCGAGGGCTACGACATGCGGATCATGATCGCGGGCCTGCGCAAGGCGCGGGAGATCGCCGCCGCGGAGCCGCTGGCGACGTGGGTTGCGCGCGAACTCTATCCGGGCCCCGCCGCCACGAGCGATGCCGAACTGGCCGACTACATCACCCGCACCCACAACACCGTCTACCACCCGGTCGGCACCGTGCGGATGGGTGCGCCCGACGACGAGCTGTCGCCGCTCGATCCCGAACTCCGCGTGAAAGGTGTTGCAGGACTTCGGGTGGCCGACGCGTCGGTGTTCCCGGAACACACGACGGTGAACCCCAACCTCACCGTGATGCTCGTCGGCGAACGCTGCGCCGAGCTGGTGCGCGCCGGCGGCAACTGACCGCCAGGAGCGACTAGGTCGCGAAGGAGTCGACGATCCGTTCCAGGACGGCGGCGACCTGTTCGGTGGCGGCCTCGCGATCGTCGGCGGCGGCGACGAAGAGCGCCGCCTCGTCGAGCGCGCCGATCGCGACGTGGGCCAGCGGGCGCGTGGGCTGCTCGACCGCCTGGCCCGTGGCGATCGCGGCCGCGATCAGGCCTTCGACGAGTGCGAATCCGAATTCTTCTCCGCGAGCACGCCATTCACTCCATCCGAGCACCGACGGCGCCTCGACGAGCGTGATCCGATGCACCTCCGGTTCGGTGCACAACCGCAGGAACAGACGCATACCCGCCTTCAGCGCGGCGAGCGGGTCCTCGCCGGCGCGCTCCCCCACGGCCGCCGCGATCTGGGCGACGATCGACTGTTCCACGTCGTCGTAGACGGCGACGAACAGCCCCTTCTTGTCGTCGAACTGGTGGTAGAGCGCACCGCGCGTCACGCCGGCCTCGGCGACGATCTCCTGGGTGCCGACGTCGGCGAAGCCGCGTTCACCGAACAGCTTCCGGCCGGCGTCGATCAACGACGCGCGGGTCGCCGCGGTCCGCTCGGCCTGGGTACGACGGTTGACTTTCATACAGGTTGCACGTAACTTTCGTACTGAGTGTTCGTAAGTTACCGAGTCTACGAGAAGCGGGTCTCGCCATGACGACTGCACTGCCGACCGTCGAACTTCCGTCCGGCGTCATCGAGTACGCGACCTACGGTCCGGACGACTCGGCGCATCCGCCGGTCGTCTTCGTCCACGGCGCCGTCGTCGACCACCGGCTGTGGGAACCGACGGCACGGTTGCTCGCCGAGCGCGGATTCCGGTGCCATGTGCCCCTCATGCCGCTGGGCTCGCACCGCATCCCGCTCGGCCCCGGAGCCGACCGCTCGCCGCGCGGGATGAGCAAGCTCCTACGTGAGTTCGTCGACCGGTTCGACCTGTCGGACGCGACCCTCGTGGCCAACGACTCCGGTGGCGCCATCACCCAATTCGCCCTCGACGACGATCCCGCGTTCGTCAGCCGGCTGGTGTTCACCAACTGCGATGCCTTCGATCTCTTTCCGCCGCAGCCGTTCCGGTTGTACTTCGCGCTGATGAAGCACCGACTTCTGCTGAAACCGCTGGCCGAGGCGATGCGCCTGCGTGCACTACGCCATTCCGCGCTGGGCGTCGGTCTGCTGTTGAACGATCCCGATCCCGACCTCACCGGCTCGGTCTTCGAACCGCTGCAGCGCGACGTACGCATCCGCAACGACTTCATCGCGTTCCTCCGCGGCATCCGCCCCGCCGAACTGGCGCAGATCACCCCGCGGATGTCGCGCGTCGACCTCCCGGTCCGAATGGTGTGGGGTCGCGACGACCGGTGTTTCACCCCCGCCCACGGACGCCGCCTGGCCGCCGTCTTCCCGGGCGGGGCGCCGTTCGTCGAGGTTCCCGACGCCCGGACCTTCGTCTCACTCGACCAGCCACAGATTCTGGCCGACGAGATCATCGAGCTCACCGTCGGAGAACGCACCGCTCCCGTGACCGCCCGGAGAACGGCGCAAGTTTTTTCCGCCACGGGCGTCGGATCATCGGGTCCGGCCGCGACGATAGAGATGTGAGCAGCGACCAACCGGTTTCTTCGGCCCGGGGACCAGAGGGATTGCTGGCGGTCTACGACCAGGCACTGCCGGAGGTGTACGGCTTCGTCGTGCGGCGCTGCACGGATCGTCGTACCGCCGAGGACGTCACCTCGGAGACCTTCCTGGCCGCCATGGACTCCGTCCGACGACGCCGCGACACCGAACCGACCACTCCGTGGCTCATCGGGATCGCCCGGCACAAACTCGCCGACCACTGGCGACGTGCACAGCGCACGCCGGAACCGGTCGACGACCTGCCCGACCACGGGGACGACCCGTGGGACACCGAACTCGACCGGATGGTCGCCCATCACACCCTCGGCCAGTTGTCGCCGATCCACCGTTCGGTGCTGACGCTGCGCTATGTCGACGATCTCCCCGTCGGCGAGTGCGCGGAGATCCTGGGCCGCACGGTCGGCGCCACCGAGGCGCTTCTCACCAGGGCCAAGCGGGCGTTCCGCGCCGCCTACCCCGAAACACAACCCCAGCCCAGCGGGAGAGGAGGTCACGCATGAGCACCCGGAACAGCTCGCGCTTCGACGCAGCACGAGATCCGCTGCACGTCCTGAACGCAGCGCGCACGCCGGGCTTCGACGATCCGGTCCGTCCCGACCTGGATTTCGCCGCCGCGCTGCGGGACCGCCTCGAGCGCGGGGCGACCCTACCCGAAGGAGTCGTCATGGCCACCGCAACACAACTCGACGCAACCGAGACCGTCCGGACCGAGGCGCCCGCCCGACCGGAACCGACGGTCGAACGCCCCGGCGCCCTCCCGTATCTCGTCGTCGCCGAACCGCAGGCCGCGATCGACTGGTACGTCGACACGCTCGGCGCCCGGCTGCGCGGCGAGCCGATCGTGATGTCCGACGGCGTGATCGGTCACGCCGAACTCGAACTGGGCGGCGGCGCGGTCTATCTCGCCGCCGAGTTCCCGGACCTCGGGCTCCGGGCGCCTGCACCCGGACAGGTCTCGGTCAGCCTGATGGTCGCCGTCGACGACACCGACGACGCGGTCGCGTCGGCCGCCCGCGCGGGAGCCGCGGTGACCCGAGAGCCGTACGAAGCCCACGGCACCCGCACCGCGGTGATCGTCGACCCGTTCGGCCACCGCTGGATGCTGAGTGGGCCGTCGAGGACCGTGGGCACCGAGATGGTCCATCAGGGCGACATCGGTTACATGTCCCTGAACATGCCCGACGCCGCCCGCGCCCGACGCTTCTACGCCGACGTCCTGGGCTGGGAGTTCGACGCCGAGGGCCGACGCGTCACCAACGTCGGCCATCGCCTCGGCATCTTCGAGACCGACGGCGCACCGACGATCTTCTGCGCGTACGCCGTCGACGACCTCGAGGCCGCACACGAGCGCATCGTCGCAGCGGGCGGGCGGGGCGAGTTCGGTTCGAGTCCCGACGGTCATCGCCTGGTCGACGCCGTCGACGATCAGGGCGTCCGGTTCGCGGTCTACGCCGCGAACCCCGGCGACGAACGGCCGCAGGCACACCCGCGCGACCCCGGGGCCATGACCTACCTGACGGTGTTGACGCCCGACAGCGGACGCTTCCGCGCGTTCTACGGATCGGTCCTCGGCTGGACGTTCCACGGCGGACGCATCGACGACGGCTGGGAGGTCGACGACTCGCGACCGCAGGTCGGGCTCGCGGGCGGCGCCGAGAGCTCGGTGGCGGTGCCGATGTGGACGACCGACGACGTCGTGGCCACGGTCGAACGTGTCCGGGCCGCGGGCGGCACGGTGCTCGAGGAACCGAACGCGGCCCCTTACGGCATCTCGGCGCGGTGCACCGACGACCAGGGCGCTCAGTTCTACCTCGGTCAGTTGTTCTGAGTCACCCCACGGTCAACCCGACGACGAGCACCGCCACCGCGGCGGTGGTCAGCACGGACCGCACGATGTTCCACGGCACCCAGACGGCGGTGAACCGCGTCCAGACCCGCACCGCCTCGTCGCCGCGGACAACACCCGCGGCGTCGAGGCGGTCATTGGCCGGGACGTTGACGACCATCGTGATGACGACACCGAGCGCGGTCAGGACCGTCGCGGTCAGGACCCACCATCGGAGCCCGGAACCCCACGAGGCCCAGACGGTCAGCGCGCCGAACACCACGCCGCCGCCGAAGATCACCGCGAAGAGCGGGTTGAGGATGGCACTGTTCATCCGCTGCATCGCCGCGACCGCGACGTCGGCGCCGGCCCGGGTCAGGCCGGGGATCACGGCATAGCCGAATCCCGCCAGCACACCGGCACTGAGGCCGGTGGTCACGACCGTCAGGGTCACCAACACATCACGCAACAGGTCCATGGGAACAGTCCAGTGCCCTGCGGGCGCGAAAACCATGACCGGACCGGCGAATTTCCTGCTCCACCGTCCGGCTCCCGGCTCCGGAGCGGCCACCACCGTCATGGTTGACTCTTACCCATGTCCTCTCGCTCCCGCGTCCGGGCCCTGTCCGCGCGTCTGCCCTTCGGCATCGGGACCGTCGTCTTCGCCCTGTGCGCCGCGCTGGTCGTGACCGGCGGCGTGGTGCTGGCGAGCGGCACCGCCCAGACCGACGACGGCGACTACGCCTACGGCGAGCTGCGCGGCTACGAACGCGAACCGGGGACCGCCTGGACGATAGTCGGGCAGGAGGATCTACCGGACCACTCCGGCGAGGTCGCCATCGAGATCGCCGACACCTCCGACGAGGGATGGCTCATCACCTACCCCTCCGGGCTGGGGCGCTCGTTCATGATGGTGGACCGACGATCGGGAAACCTGCTGTGGGACAGCCCCATCAACGCGGGGCAGGGCGACTGCGCGGTCAACGAGGCCGGCCAGGTCGGTTGCGCGGTACAGCTCGGCACCCCTCTCGAGGACGGCTTCTACCTCGTCGACGACGCCGGCATCCCGACCCGCACCGCCGAATACCTGGACACCAAATCGGTGGAGGGCCTCGGCAACAACTTCCTGCGCGTCAACCGGGTCGGGCACCAGGTCACCCTGAACACACCGGCCGGCAACGGCATCTGGGCTCGGACCTTCGCGGCACCGGTCGTCGGTATCGAGGTCACCGGCGACACCGTGGTCATCAGGACCGCCGACGCGAGCGAACACCTGGTCAACCCCGCCACCGGTGAGGACCGCATCGGTTGCGATCAGTGCAGCATCAAGCTCTACCCGACCGGGGTGACCGTCGACCACCAGACGCACGGCGAGGAGAAGGTGGTCACCTACGCCACCGTCAACGGCCGGGTGGACGCCGATCCGGTCGCCGAGGCCGACGGTCTGAGCGTGCTGCCCGGGCCGTCGACCCTCCCGGTCCTGAACGCGGCGAACCTTGTCTTCGCCGCCGAGGGGCAGTACGAGGTCCGCGACCCGGCACGTCCGGGGGCGCTGTGGCAGATCCGCGACGGCGAACTGTCCAAGGCCAATGCCATCGCGTGCGGGTCCCTCGTGAACTTCGGCCGCCTGGACGGTTCGCGGACGACCTACGCGCTCGCCGACGGCACGCACATCGGCAGCGGACCGCCGCCGGGACCGCAGCAGCCGATCCTCGCCAACCCGCGGTGCGTCGGGTCCAGCGGCACCACCATGGTCGTCGTCAACCAGGGCCTGCTGACCGGGCTCACCCCGGCGAACACCGCGGCCTGGGAGCGCGGCCTGTCCTCCCCCGGACTCGTGCGGGTCGTCGACGGATACATCGTCGTCAGCGAGGGCAGCACCCTGTCGATGCTCCGTCCGAACTGACCCCGCCGTTTCCCTGAACCCGAGGGTCTCAATCCCACTTGTGGGCCGTTTCACAT
Organism: Gordonia hongkongensis; assembly: GCF_023078355.1. Taxonomy (NCBI): domain Bacteria; kingdom Bacillati; phylum Actinomycetota; class Actinomycetes; order Mycobacteriales; family Gordoniaceae; genus Gordonia; species Gordonia hongkongensis. The sequence continues at coordinate 866,743 of NZ_CP095552.1, read as the reverse complement.
GCCGGGCCGAGCTTCCGGCCTCACCTGCAAAGACACGAATCGGTGGCGGTGTCCAGACCTGAATTGATCACGACAAGGTAACGCTTTGCTCACGGCCGCGTGTACGGTCGGCTCGGTTCCGCAAGCACGAACCACGAGATGTACACGCGAGGTCGATCAGTTTTGGGTAAGCACTCCAAGCCACGGAAGAAGTCACGCACACCGTTGTGGGCCACCGCCCTGCTGCCGGTGGGCGTTCTGGCCGGCGCGGCGACCGCCGGGGCCGAACTCTCCGGCAACACGCTGGCCCCCACGCCGGTGTCCGCGCCGCAGGTGACGTCCGAGACCCCGACCACGCCACCGTCCGTGACGCCGGCTGTGAAGGCCCACCCGCTGGCCCCCACTCCGCCGCCGCCGCCGGTTCGGCCGGCGAGCGTGACGACGGGCGCGGTCCCGGTGACCAACTACGACGCGTATGAGGCGGCCGCGAAGTCCGTCACGAGCACCCACCCGCGCTGCGGCATCGACTGGAAGGTCATCGCCGGGATCGGCCGGGTCGAGTCCCACCACGCCGACCAGGGCAACGTGAACCCCGACGGCGTCCTGCGCAGCGCGATCTTCGGTCCGCGCCTCGACGGCTCCCTCGCCGGCAACCAGGTCATCGGTGACACCGACGGCGGCGAACTCGACGGCGACCCGGTCTACGACCGCGCGGTCGGCCCGATGCAGTTCCTGCCGTCGACGTGGAAGATGTACGCCGCCGACGGCAACGGTGACGGCAAGTCCGACCCGCAGAACATCTTCGACGCCGCGCTGACCACCGCGAACTACCTGTGCGACGACAACCTCGACCTTCGCGACTCGTCTTCGTTGGTGACCGCCGTCCTGCGGTACAACAACTCGATGGAGTACGTGAACAAGGTCCTCGGTTTCGCCCGCGAATACTGATCCCGCTGCCTCACCAGGACCCTGGGTGACGCGCCCTCCGCAAGCTCCGGGCGCTCCTCAGGGAGCAGTAGGCGACGCTCGCAAGCTCGCTCCTCAGGGAGCGAGGTGAGGCGCTCGACGGCTCGCGCGTCGTTCCTAGCCCTGCGTCAGAAACGCTTGCAGCGCAGCCGAATACATCGGCACGTCGTCGGCGCCCATGAGCTCACGCGCGGAGTGCATCGCGAGCTGCGGCGCACCGACGTCGATCGTGGTGAGGCCCGTGCGTGACGCCGTGATGGGCCCGATCGTCGACCCGCACGGCAGATCCGCGCGATGGACATATCGCTGCATGGGGACGCCCGCGGCGTCGCACGCGAGCGCGAAGACGGCCTCTCCCACCGCATCCGACGCATAGCGCAGGTTCTGGTTGACCTTCAGCACCGGTCCGCCGCCGATCGAGATGCGGTGCCCGGGTTCGTGGCGCTCGGGATAGTTCGGGTGGGTCGCGTGGGCCATGTCGCCGGACAGGCAGATGCTCGCGGCCATCGTCTGGAGGAAGTCCGCGCGTGATCCGCCGCGCGCGAGCACGATTCGTTCGCAGATCGACCCCAGGAAGTCCGAAGCGGCACCACGCTCGGAACCGCTGCCGACCTCCTCGTGATCGAACAGCACCAGCATCTTCGTGTGCGCCGACGAGCCGGCGTCGAGCAGCGCGCGCAGACCCGTGTAGCAGGTGCCCTGGTTGTCCAATCGCGGTGCGCTGAGCAGGTTTCCGTCGGCTCCGATGATCGCCGACGGCGCGACGTCGTGGGTCATGAGTTCCCAGCCGAGGAGCGCGTCCGGGTCGATGCCCGCGTACTCCGACACCCAGCCGAGGACGTCGGGGACGTCGTCGCCGATCCCCCACACCGCGTTGACATGCCGCTGCGGATCGAGCGTCACGCCCTTCCGGTCCTCGGACAGGTGGATGGCGAGTTGGGGTACCCGCACCACCGGTTCGGTCACATGAACCAGCGTGTGCGCCACCGAGTTCCCCGATCGGTACGCGAGGCGGCCGGAGAGGCCGAGATCGCGGTCGAGCCAGGAATTGAGCCAGGCGCCGCCGTAGGGTTCGAGCGCGACCATCGCGACCCCGGCCGAGGAGCGGTCGGGATGCTGCTTGAGCCGCAGGTTCGGGCTGTCGGTGTGTCCGCCGACGATGCGGAAGGCGCCGGTCTGCCCGGTCTCCCAGGCGATGATCGAGCCGCCACGGATGACGTAGTGCCGCGCCGACGGGGCGTCGAGGCCGGCATCCGCCCACGGCTGATCCTCGAACAGCCTTGTGTACCCGGCACTTTCGAGTTCGCGGGCCACCGTCGCGCAGACGTGGAACGGCGACGGCGAGGCGTCGACGAACTCGCCGAGGCCGCGTGCGGTCGCGCTGGTCGGAATCCTGGCGGACGCACTCATCGACGAACGCGCATTCACGCCGAGGCGAGGACCGAGTCGATCGCCGAGTAGAACAGGCCGAGGCCGTCGTCGCTGGGTCCGGTGAGCGGCTCCGTGGCGTGCTCGGGATGCGGCATCAGGCCGACGATCCGCCCGTTAGGGCTCGAGATACCGGCGATGTCGAGGGACGAACCGTTCGGGTTCCGCTCGGGGAACCGGAACACGACGAGCCCCTCACCCTCCAGCTCCTCGAGCTTGCGCTGCGAGGCCACGTAACGTCCTTCGCCGGACTTGAGCGGGATGAGGATCTCCGCACCCTGCTCGAAGCGGGTCGTCCAGGCCGTGGTGTTCGACTCGACGCGCAGCCACTCGTCGCGACAGATGAAGTGCAGGCCCTCGTTACGGGTCAGGGCACCCGGCAGCAGCCCGGCCTCACAGAGCACCTGGAAACCGTTGCAGATACCCAGGATCGGCATCCCCTTGCCGGCTGCCTCGACGACGGATCCCATCACCGGGGCGAAGCGGGCGATGGCCCCCGCGCGCAGATAATCGCCGTAGGAGAATCCGCCGGGGACGATGATCGCGTCGACGCCCTTCAGGTCGGCGTCGCCGTGCCACAGCGCGACCGGCTCGGCGCCGGCCAGCCGGACCGCGCGGGCGGCGTCGACGTCGTCGAGGGTGCCGGGGAAGGTGATGACCCCGATGCGTGCTGTCATGTGCTGCTCTCTACTCCGCGACGCGCGAGACGTTGAAGTTCTCGATGACGGTGTTGGTCAGCAATTCCTCGGCGATGCGCTCGAGCGTCGTGTCGTCGACCGTGTCGTCGACCTCGAGCTCGAAGCGCTTGCCCTGACGGACGTCGCCGATCCCACTGAACCCGAGCCGGCCCAGGGCGCCGACGATGGCCTGCCCCTGCGGGTCGAGAATCTCGGCTTTGGGCATCACGTCGACCACCACTCGCGCCATGGACCGCTCCTCAATGTCTGCTGGTCGGTTGTCGCCTGACCGGTGTTCTCCCGATCAGTTCACGCCGGTCAGCTTACCGGGTGCACCAAATCGGCTCAGAGCACGGATTCGATGGCGGCGACGACCGTCGGATCGGTCGGCTCGGTGCGCGGACGGAAGCGGTTGACCACCTCACCGTCGGCGTTGACGAGGAACTTCTCGAAGTTCCACTGGATGTCGCCGGCCTCCCCGTCGGCGTCGGCGTGCTGGGTGAGTTCGGCGTAGAGCGGGTGACGCGCCTCGCCGTTGACGTCGGTCTTCTCCAGCAGCGGGAAGGTCACCCCGTAGGTCGCCGAGCAGAAGGTCGCGATCTCCTCGGCGGTACCCGGCTCCTGCCCCATGAACTGGTTGCAGGGCACTCCGACGACGGTGAGTCCCTTGTCTCCATACGTCTTGGCGAGTTCCTCCAGGCCGGCGTACTGCGGCGTGAGGCCGCACTTGCTGGCGACGTTCACCACGAGCAGCGGTCCGCCGAAGTCCTTCAGCGAGACGTCGGAGCCGTCCAAAGCGGTAACGGGGATGTCCTTGATGTTGGCCATGGCTGCCAGATTAGACGGCGCCCGCGCCGCCTTCGGGAGAGCCGGGTCACAGGTGCCGCCACGGTATGCGCAAGGTCACCGTTAATTGCGTTTCGGCAATAGTTGCATTCGGGTTAGCATCTTTCGGTGTCCGGAGAATGCAGGTCGAACAGCGGCGCCGACGAGTCGGTGAACGCTGCGTCGTCGGCGCTCAACGCCTTCCTCGAGCGGCTCCTCGATCTGAGCCGGCCCGAGGCGCTGGAGAGTCTGGCGGCAAGCGAGGTCACGTTCTCGCAGCTCCGGATCCTCTCCACGCTTGCATGCCAACCCGGGCCGATGCCGGTCAACGCGATCGCCGATCACGTTCACCTGTCCCTCGCGGCCGCCGGCCGGACGGTGGACAAGCTGGCGACCGGAGGTCTCGTCGACCGTCGAGAGGACCCGTCCGACCGTCGGGTCAAGCGCATCTCCCTCACCGACGCGGGCCGGCGCTACCTCGAGACCCATCTGGCCGTGAAGCGCGGGACCATCCGACACTTCGTCGCCAACCTGCCCGCAGACATGCGCGACAACCTCTGCGCGGCACTGCGTCCCATCGTCGACGACGGCGTCGACCATTTCTGTCTGCCCACCGACGGACGGCAGGCCTCGTGACTCCCTCTCCTACCTCGTCGCTCCCTGATCTCTGACCACCGACCCTCACGGGGTCGAACGAGCCAACAGACTTCTCTGCCGCGGATGGCCGCGGCACGCCCATTTCTCGCCCGACCGATAGGAACACGCGAATGACCTCATCCACAGGTGGCCACCTGCACGACGGCCCACCCGACACCAAGTTGGACCGTCACGTCCTGCTTGTCGCGGGCGTGGTCGTGCTCGGCGCGATCATGTCGATCCTCGACGTCACCGTGGTGGCGGTCGCCCAGAACACCTTTCAGCAGGAGTTCGGCACCGACGCCGCGGGCGCCGCCTGGACCGCGACCGGTTACACCCTGGCACTGGCGGCGGTGATCCCGTTGTCGAGTTGGGCGGCATCGCGTTTCGGCACCAAGCGCGTCTACCTCGTCTCGCTGGTCCTGTTCACGGTGGGTTCGGTGTTGTGCGCGCTGGCGCCGAACATCGGCATGCTCGTGGCCTTCCGCGTGATCCAGGGACTCGGCGGCGGCATGCTGATGCCGATCGGCATGATGATGCTGACCAAGGCGGCCGGTCCCGAGCGGGTCGGTTCGGTCATGGCCGTGCTCGGTATCCCGATGCTCCTGGGTCCGATCTCGGGCCCGATCCTCGGCGGCGTCCTCATCGAGCAGCTGAGCTGGCACTGGATCTTTCTGATCAACGTCCCGATCGGCATCATCGCGCTGGTCTACTCGTGGATCGTCCTGCGCGACGACGCGGAGACCAGTCGCCCCTCGATCGACGTCGTCGGTCTGTTGCTCCTGTCGCCGGGGCTCGCGTTGTTCCTGTTCGGTATCTCCTCGAGCGCCGAGCACCGCACGTTCGTCACGGCATCGGTTCTGGTGCCGACCATCATCGGTGCACTGCTGATCGTGGCCTTCATCGTGCACGCCCTGCGCAAGAAGAACCCGCTGCTCGACCTGCGGCTCTTCGCGAACCGCACACTGAGCATCTCCGTCATCACGATGGTGCTGTTCATGGTCGCGTTCTTCGGTGCGGCGCTGCTGTTCCCGCAGTACTTCATCGGCGTGCGCGGCGAGTCCACGTTGACCGCCGGTCTGCTGCTGGCCCCGCAGGGCATCGGCGCCATGCTCACCATGCCGATCACCGGCCGTCTCACCGACAAGATGGGTCCGGGCAAGTTCGTGCTCGCCGGCATCGTCCTGATCGTGCTGGGTCTGAGTACGTTCATGTTCCTCGGCGCCGAGACCTCGTACTGGCTGATCTGCGGTTCGCTGTTCGTGCAGGGTCTCGGCATGGGCATGACGATGATGCCGATCATGTCCGCGGCCCTCGCGACCCTCAGCAACCCGCAGGTCCCGGACGGTTCGACGCTGCTGAACGTCATCCAGCAGTCGGCCACGTCGATCGGTACGGCCGTCATCTCGGTGATCCTGGCCAGCAGTCTGGCGAGCCGACCCGAGGCGGGACTGGCGATCATGGCGAACACCTCCGACGATCCGCTGCCGCCGGGCGTGCCGAACCCGTTGCCGGAGTCGTTCTTCGAGACCGCGGCGGACGTGTTCTCGAGCACGTTCACCATCTCGGTGGTCCTGATCGTCCTCACCCTGATCCCCGCGTTCTTCCTGCCCCGCAAGAAGATCGCGTCGCCTCTCACCGAAGAGGACATGGACCGCGGTCCGATCATGATGCACTGATCATCGCCTGCTGATCGCAAACCAAAGCCCCATCGACTTCCGGGTCGGTGGGGCTTTGTGGTTTCGACAAGCTCAACCAGCGGAAGGGTGAGCTCAACCAGCGGAAGGGTGAGCTCAACCAGCCGGAGTATCGAGCGCGCCCGACTGCTGCAGGATCCATGCGATCTCGAACGCGACCTCTTCCCACTGCTTGTAGCGTCCGCTGACGCCACCGTGGCCGGCGGACATCTCGGTCTTGAGCAGTACCGGATTGTCCGAGGTGGTCTTCTCCTGCAGTCGCGCAACCCATTTCGCCGCCTCGGTGAACAGCACCCGGGTGTCGTTGAGCGAGGTCAAGGCGAGGATCGGCGGATACGGCTTCGCGTCGACGTTCTCGTACGGCGTGTAGGTCTTCATGTACTCGTAGACCTTCGGGTCGTGCAGCGGGTCACCCCACTCGTCCCACTCGATCACCGTGAGGGGCAACGACGGATCGAGGATCGAGTTCAGCGCGTCGACGAACGGCACCGACGCCAGGATCCCGTTGAACAACTCGGGCGCGAGGTTCGCGACCGCACCCATCAGCAAACCGCCCGCGGACCCGCCCTCCGCGACCATCTGCTGCGGTGTCGTCCACCCGGTGTCGACGAGATGCCGTCCCGCGGCCACGAAGTCGGTGAAGGTGTTCCGCTTGCTGAGTTCCTTGCCGTTCTCGTACCAGTAGCGCCCCATCTCCCCGCCACCGCGGATGTGCGCCAGGACGAAGACCATGCCGCGATCGAGCATCGACAGTCGCGCCACCGAGAAGTACGGGTCGATACTCGCCTCGTAGGAGCCGTAGCCGTAGAGGAGCAGGGGCGCCGGCTTGGCGGCGTCGGTTTCCTTGCGCCGCACCACCGACAGCGGGATCCGGGTGCCGTCCTCGGCGACGGCCCACTCCCGCGACTGCACGTAGTCGGCCGGGTCGTAACCGCCGAGCACCGGCTGCCGCTTGAGCAGGGTCCGCTCGCCGGAGGCGACGTCGAGCTCGAACAGTTCCGCCGGTTCGATGAAACTGCCATATCCGATGCGGAGCCTCGGGGCACGCCATTCCGGGTTGGCGCCGAGGCCCGCGGAGCCGAGTTCCTGGTCGAAGGTCACCTCGCGGAAATCCGATTCGACCGGGATGCCGTCGATCTGCCGCAGATCGGCGATCGCGAGACGCGGCAACGCATCTCGGCGGTAGGACAGGACCAGGTAGTCGGCGAAGGCGTCGAGGTCCTCGATCCGTCGCTGCGGGTCGTGCGCGATCAGCGGACGACGGTCCGACGGGTCGGCGACCGGCGCGAGGTCGATGGCGAAGTTCTCCGCCTTCTGCCCGTCGCGGACTTCGTTGTGCACGATGACCAGATAGTCCTCGCCGCCGATGACGGCGTGCTCGACGCTGTACTCGACCCCGTCGACCCGCGGTGTGACGCTGCGGAATTCACCCGTCGGATCGTCGGCGGCGAGCAGGTAGCTCTCCGAGGTGATCTTGGACCCGACGCCGATGACGAGGTACTTGTCGCTCCGGGTGGTGCCCATCCCGACCCAGAACCGCTCGTCGGGCTCGTGAAAGACCTTGACGTCGGCCGTCCCGGCACCGATGTCGTGACGCCACACCGTGTCCGGGCGCCAGGCGGCGTCGACCGTCGAGTAGAACACGTGCCGGGCGTCCGCCGACCACACCGCACCCCCGAGGTGTCGCGAACCTCGTCGGGGAGGAGTTCCCCGGTGCGAAGGTCCTTGACGCGCAGGGTGTATCGCTCGTCCCCGACGATGTCGATGCTGTAGGCGAGCCAGTTGCCGTCGTCGCTGACGGTCAGCGCCCCGAGGCTGAAGAAATCGTGACCCTCCGCCTCGACGTTGGCGTCGAGCAGGATCTCCTCGCCGGGCAGCGGGTCGTCGCCCACCTCTGGCGGGGTCCAGTCGTCCTCGGACCGGATCGGGCAGCGGCACGATGTCGAGTACTGCTTGCCCTCATGGGTTCGCCCGTAATACCAGTGCCGCCCGCGCCGGTTGGGCACCGACATGTCGGTTTCCTTGGTGCGGCTCTTGATCTCGCCGAAGATCTGCGTGCGCAGGTCCGCCAGCTGCGCGGTGTGCGATTCGGTGAAGGCGTTCTGCGCCTCCAGGTAGGCGATGACCTCCGGATCGTCCTTGTCGCGCAACCATTCGTAGTCGTCGACGAAGGTGTCGCCGTGGTGGGTGCGTTCGGTGGGCACCTTCTTGGCCACCGGCGCGGTGACCGGCGCTGCGTTCATGATGGTCTTCTCGTCGGTCATCAGATCACCTCTGCGTCGGGCCAGTCCGCGAAGGACTTTCGCGAGATCCATTCGTAGGCATCGATATAGCGCTGCCTCGTGCGGTCGACGACGTCGTCGGGCAACGGCGGCGGCGCTTCATCGGAGGCCCGGTCCCACCCGGATTCGGCACCGGTGAGCCAGTTTCGCACGATCTGCTTGTCGAAGCTGGGCTGCACCTTGCCGGCCTCGTAGGTGGCGGCCTCCCAGTACCGCGACGAGTCGGGGGTGAGCACCTCATCGGCCAGGACGAGTTCACCGTCGGCCCCGCGGCCGAACTCGAATTTGGTGTCGGCCAAGATAATTCCGCGCTCGGCGGCGACGGCGGCGCCGCGGGCGTAGATGTCGAGGGTGGCCGATCGTAGCGCCTGCGCCAACTCCTCCCCCTCCTGCTCGACGACCCGCTCGAAACTGATGTTCTCGTCGTGCTCACCCTGCTCGGCCTTGGTGGCCGGCGTGAAGATCGGTTCGGGGAGCTTGCTCGCCTCCGCCAGTCCCGCCGGCAGTTCGACGCCGCACACCGACCCGGTCGCCTGGTAGTCGAGCAGGCCCGAGCCGGTCAGGTAGCCGCGGGCAACGCATTCGACCTGCACCATCGGCAGTCGACGGACCACCATCGACCGGCCTACGACCGACGCCGGGATCCGTTCGTCGGTGGGTCCGCCGGCCAGGTGGTTGGGCACGCCGAGCTCGTCGAACCAGTAGAAGCTCATCGCGGTCAGGATGCGCCCCTTGTCGGGGATCGCGGGACTGAGGATGTGGTCGTAGGCCGAGATCCGGTCGGACGCCACCAGCAGCAGGGTGTCGGCGTCGATCTCGTAGATCTCGCGGACCTTCCCCGACGCCAGATGACGGTAGGACTGCAGTTCAGGACGCATGGACTCGACCCTAGAGGGTGAGGTGACCCCGCGGGGCGGCAGGGACCACCCGTCCGGCCGTGGGCCCCGGGGTCTGCGATCCTGGACCGATGAGCGAGCCGCACATCACCATCACCTACTGCACGCAGTGCAACTGGCTGCTGCGAGCGTCGTGGATGGCCTCGGAACTGCTGAACACCTTCGGCACCGAGATCGGCGCGGTGACCCTCGTCCCCGGCACGGGCGGGGTGTTCGCCATCGACGTCGACGGCACCCAGATCTGGGAACGCAAGCGCGACGGCGGCTTCCCCGGTGCTCCCGAACTCAAGCGTCGCGTGCGCGACACCGCCCTCCCGGACTGGAACCTCGGGCACTCCGACGTCTCGACCCCCGAGTGACAGAGCCGACCTTCTGCTCCCTAATCCGAAAGAACGACCCCATTGCTCCCTGAGGTGTGAGGAGCGATAGCGACGAGCCACGAAGGGCCTGGTGAGACACGTTGCGGAGCCCTTCGTGGCTCGCTTCGCTCGCACCTCAGGGAGCAGACGGGGTCGCGCTCCTCAGGGAGCAGGGGGTAGCAGGCACTCCGACGTCACCGCGCCGGAGTGAGATGGCGGAGAGCTACAGGATCGGCGCCGGCGAGTAGCCGGCGGCGTCGGGGTACTGCCCGATGATCTTCTCCGCGGCCGCGATGACGTCGGCGACCTGCTGTTCGGCGGCACCGACGAAGGCCGTCTTGTCGGCCAGCAACGCGTCGAGCCCGGTGCGGTCGAGCGGGATGCGGTCGTCGGCGGCGAGCCGGTCGAGGAGGTCGGGTTCGCGTCCCTCCTCCCGCATGGCGAGCGCGACCGCGACCGCGTTCTCCTTGATCGCCTCGTGCGCGGTCTCCCGCCCGACGCCGGCGCGCACCGCGGCCATCAGGACCTTGGTGGTCGCGAGGAACGGCAGATAACGGTCGAGTTCGTTGGCGATCACGGCCGGGTAGGCGCCGAACTCGTCGAGCACCGTCAGGAAGGTCTCCATCAGTCCGTCGATCGCGAAGAACGCGTCGGGCAGGGCCACGCGACGGACGACCGAGCAGAAGACGTCGCCCTCGTTCCACTGCGCGCCCGCCAGTTCGGCGGCCATCGAGCCGTATCCGCGGAGTACGACCGCGAGCCCGTTGACGCGTTCGCAGCTGCGGGTGTTCATCTTGTGCGGCATCGCCGAGCTGCCGACCTGACCGGGCTGGAAGCCCTCGGTGACCAGCTCGTGGCCCGCCATCAGCCGGATGGTGTGGGCCAGCGACGACGGCGCGGCCGCCAGCTGCACGAGTGCCGACACCACGTCGTGGTCGAGCGACCGCGGATAGATCTGGCCGACCGAGGTGAACGAGCGGGCGAACCCGAGGTGATCGGCGACCCGGCCCTCGAGGTCGGCGAGCTTCACCGCGTCGCCGCCGAGCAGGTCGAGCATGTCCTGCGAGGTGCCCATCGGCCCCTTGATCCCGCGCAGCGGGTAGCGGTCGATGAGTTCGCGCAACCGGGTGAGCGCGATCATCAGCTCGTCGGCGGCCGAGGCGAACCGCTTGCCGAGCGTGGTGGCCTGGGCGGCGACGTTGTGACTGCGTCCGGCCATCACCGTCGACGAGTAGTCGGCGGCGCGTGCGACGATGCGCGCGAGCACTGCCACGCCGTGGGCGTGGACGTGTTCGAGCGAACGCAGGATCTGCAGCTGCTCGACGTTCTCGGTGAGGTCGCGGCTGGTCATGCCCTTGTGGATCTGCTCGTGGCCGGCCAGGGCGTTGAACTCCTCGATCCGGGCCTTCACATCGTGGCGGGTGACCCGTTCACGCTCGGCGATGGATGCGAGATCGACCTGGTCGACGACGCGCTCGTAGTCGGCGATGGCGTCGGCCGGTACGTCGATGCCGAGGTCGCGCTGCGCCTTGAGGACCGCGATCCACAGTCGCCGTTCGAGCTCGATCTTGGTGCTCGCCGACCACAGTTCGGCGAGATCGGCGGAGGCATAGCGGCTGGCCAGGACGTTGGCGATGACGGGCTTCGACACCCGGTCAGTGTAGGTCGCGGCCGTCGCGATCCTCAAAACCCGGAGAGGGCCGCGCACACACCGTCAGAACGCGATGCACGCCCCGTTGGACCCGTAACCCTGTCGCACGCGGACGAACGTCGGCGCCGACACCTTCCCGTTCTGCACGGCATACAGATACTTGTCACCGGTCCGGTGCGGCACCCAGGTGGTCGAGGCGAGCGCACCCTGCGGCAGGTCGCGTCCGACGAAGCGCGGCGGCAGACCCGCCTTGACCTCCAAGAACTCGACCCAGCCGGACGAGTTGACCGCCACGGTCAGCGGATAGGTGCAGCCGGTGCCGTAGACCGCCGAGGAGAACGGAACCGACGCATCGACCCGCCCGGCCGGCGCGGCCTGCGCTGTCGGGGCGACGAACGCCGTCGCTGCCATGACGGCCGCGCCGAGCGCGGCCCCGACTCCCACCATCCATCGTCTCGCTGACACGCGATCCCCTTCCCCGTCGGTGACCTGACGACCCATCGTGTCATCGCCGCGTCCACCGCGCGGTGAGTTCGCGAGGTTCGGCCCGGGCGCTCCGTCCGGTCACTCCCGCGGGGCGAGGACGTCGACGACGTTGAGCAGGGCGTCGCGCACCGCGTCGACCGGTCGTACGGCCGTCTGGGACAACGCTCCCACGATCGCTCCGTCCTCGATGCCGATCAGTTGTGCGATGTGCGCCGGATCGGCGACCCGGTGCGACTTCACGAGGACCTCGCAGTGATGGAACGCGAGCGATTGTCCCCGACTCGCGACGACCTCGCGCAGTAGCGGATACCGCGCCGCGAGCGCGATCATCTCGTACCGCGCGGACAGTTGCTGAAGGGTGGTGTCGGAACCGACGAAGACGTCGGCGAGGGCACCCGCCGTCGCCGTGCTGCCCCGGTGCCGGCGCGGAAGAGCGTTGCAGCGGGCGGCGACTGCGGTCTCGTCGTGCGCGCACAGATTGGCGGCGGCCTCGGCCATCAGGTCGTCGAGGGAACCGAAGTAGTAGGTGGTCGACGCCAGCGGTAGTTGCGCACGCTCGGCCACCGCGCGATGACGCACCGCATCGAAGCCTCCTTCGAGCAGCAACTCGCCGGCAGCCTCGATCAGTCGAGACCGCCGCCGCGCACCCTTCGGTGTCGCCGCCGAGGTCATCATGGGAGTCAATGCTGCCAAAGGGCCGGTACCGTCGTATCGCTTTCACCAAAGCGATACACGCCCAGGCGGATTCCCGTATAAGCCCGCTGACCTCGGCGAAATGCCCGACGGCGGTCGGCCGTCAGTCGGACGTCGGACAGAGGGGTACGACGACCATACCCGCGGTTACCGTGACCTCATGCAGTTCGACGGCCTCCATGCTGTCGCCGATTACGCGGCGCTCTACACCTGTCTGCGGCAGGTCGCGTTCGCCGACTTCCTGCGCGAACGGCTCGGTAGCTTCGAGTCGCGCTGCGACCCGGCGGAGCGGTCCGTCGTCTTCACCTCGACAGTCTCGTCCGACCCGGGCGGGCAGCGCGACTGTGTCCGTTCGCGTGCCACCCTGATCGCGGTCATCGAATCGGACGCGATCGTGTGGGGGTGGGCCCATCCCCGCGGCGAACCGGCGGGTCCAGCCGCCGCGCTGCGCGACGTCGGCGCCCGATTCGGCGTCGATGATTTCGCCGTTCCCCGGGTGTCGTTGCCGCCCAGCCTGTCTCGCGACCAGATCGCCGACTACCGGACAGAGGCGATCGACATCGTGGCCGCGGCCGCGGTCGAGAGCACCGGGATCAGTCCGTACTGGACGGCACAGCACGACGACGGGGATCTCGCGGTGTACCTCCTCGACGACGTCGCGCTGCCCGAACCGACCTTCGCCGACTTCGCCACCACGATGCCGACGGTGATGAGATCACTTGCGGTCAACGATCATCGGGTGGCGATCCACGGGATGGCCGCCCGCCGCGGCTGGCACATCAGCTGGCGCACCGGCTCCGACGGCGGCCGGTCGCCGATCTGCGACGTCACCGACGGCGAGTCGGTGGCGCACGTCGAGTTCGACCGGCGCGCGCGGCCCGTCGACTTCAGCTGTGAACTCGTCGGGCAGGCCTGAGACACTCGCCGTTCGCCCCACGCCGGCGTGCGGAACCGTGCGACGATCGGGACATGTCCCCCGACAGTCACGAGGACCCAGACATCACCCATCTCCGGCAGGCGATCGACCTCGCCGCCCGGGCCCGGACGCGCGGCGACCACCCGTTCGGCTCACTGCTGCTGGCGCCGGACGGCAGCGTGGTCGCCGAAGCGATGAATTCCGTGGACACCGCGGGTGACCCGACCGGGCATGCCGAGACGAACGTCGTCCGCGCGGTCGGGCACCTCGATCTCGACACGCGCGCCGAGCTGACGCTGTACACCAGCACCGAGCCGTGCGCCATGTGCGCCGGCGCGATCTACTGGGCCGGGGTCGGGACGGTCGTCTACGCGCTCGGCGAGGACGACCTGCGGGAGATGACCGGCGACGATCCCGCCAATCCCACGCTGGCGATGCCGTGCCGACGGATCTTCGAGGCGGGCAGTCGGCCGATCGTGGTACGCGGTCCGTTCGCAATCGACGCCGCACACGAGGTCCACGCCGGTTTCTGGCAGCACAGCTGAGAGGAGATTCCTCACAACGGTGCGCGTCGGGAGCCATTCCGTTGCGGCGGGACGGGGGTCGGCCATTACCCTGTTGACTCGATGACCCGAGTGCCACCCCTCCCGAGCAATCCCGACGAACACGCCCGTGCGTTCGTCGGGCGTCGTGCTGTCCTGGCCGCCGGCCTCGGCGCCGCCGCCCTGGGGGTCGCCGCGTGCTCGGGGTCGACCCCGCCGACGTCGGTGGAGCCCCGCAAGCTCGAGGGTCGGGCCGACGATGAACTACCGGTCGAGGCGTCGCCGCCACCGGTCACCGGCGGCCCACCGCTGATCACCGGCAGCTTCCGCTCGGCGCGCATGGCCGGGCGTGACACGCGCTGGGCCGTCGCCCGGCCCAACGGGGTGACGGGCACCCTGCCCGTCGTCGTCGTGCTGCACGCGCTCAACACCAACGAGAAGTCGATCTTCGGGCCGAAGCTCGAGATGCAGTCGGTGATGCAGCAGTACGTCGACGCCGGGAACGCGCCGTTCGCGCTGGCCGCCGCCGACATCGGGCGCAACTACTACCACCGACGCACCGACGGCGCCGACGGGGGCGCGATGATCCTCGACGAGTTCCTGCCGATGCTCGCGAGCAATCCGGACCTGGACCTGTCCACCGAACGCATCGGCCTGTTCGGATGGTCGATGGGCGGGTACGGCGCGTTGCGCCTGGCGGCCATGCTGGGTTCGCCGCGTGTCGCCGCGGTCGCGGTCAGCTCCCCCGCGATGTGGGCCGACCCGCGCAACTTCCCGCCGCGCGCCTTCGACGGCCTCGCCGACTACCAGACGAACTCGCTGTTCGGAGCCCAGCCGAAGTTCGCGAAGATCCCGCTGCTGATCAACATCGGCTCGAGCGACCAGTTCTACACCTACACGCGGCAGTGGGCCGCCGGACTCCGGCCACCGGCGGCGTTCGGGACCGCGGCGGGTGGTCACACCAATCGCTACTGGCGCAGCGTCCTGCCCGAGCAGGTCGAGTTCCTCGGGCGGAACCTGGCGGTCTGAGTCGACCGTCGTTCCCTATTTCGTTCGCGCACAACCGATTTCGGTGATCGGGAACGGGACGAGTGAGCGAGACTCAGATGCTGATCCGGCCCTCGAGGGCGTTGCGGCCGATGTCGCGGCGGAAGTGCGAACCGGGGAGCTTGATGTTGGCGATCCGCGCGTAGGCCTGCTCGCGAGCTTCGGCGAGATCGGCGCCGGTGCCCACCACCGCGAGCACCCGCCCACCCGAGGAGACGACGGCGCCGTCGGCGTTGCGCGCGGTGCCGGCGTGCAGCACCCCGTCGGTGTCGGCACCGGTGATGAGGTCGCCGGTTCGCGGCTTGCCGGGGTAGTTCTCCGCGGCGACCACGACGGTGACCGCGGCCCCGTCGCGCCACTGCAGCGGCGGGAGGTCGGCGAGGGTGCCGGTGGCGGTCGCGTGCAGCGCCTGCCCGAGCGGCGATTCGAGCAGGGCCAGCACCGCCTGGGTCTCCGGATCGCCGAAGCGACAGTTGAATTCGACGACGGCGGGCCCGTCAGACCCGATCGCCAGACCGGCGTACAGCAGGCCGGAGAACGGGATGCCTCGTCGAACCATCTCGGCGGCAACGGGTTTGACGACCTCGTCGACGATGCGCGTGGTCATCTCGGCGGGCAGCCAGGGCAACGGCGTGTAGGCACCCATCCCGCCGGTGTTCGGTCCGGCGTCGTCGTCCCCGACGCGCTTGTGGTCCTGCGCAGGCAGCAGGGGCACCACGGTCTCGCCGTCGACGAGGCAGAACAGCGACACCTCCGGCCCGTCGAGGAAGCTCTCCAGCAGGACGGGGTGGCCGCTCTCGAGGCACTCGGCCGCGTGATCGCGGGCGACGTCACGGTCCGCGGTGACGACGACGCCCTTGCCCGCGGCCAGACCGTCGTCCTTGACGACCCAGGTCGGGCCGAACCGGTCGAGTGCGGCGTCTAGCCGGGCGGGATTGTCGACGATCTCGGCGTGGGCGGTCGTGACCCCCGCGGCCTTCATGACGTCCTTCGCGAAGGCCTTCGACCCCTCGATCTGCGCGGCCTCGGCACTCGGACCGAAGGTCGCGATGCCGGCCGCGCGCAGGGCGTCGGCGACCCCGAGGACCAGGGGCACCTCGGGACCGATGACCACGAGGTCGGCGCCGATCTCGCGTGCCAGCGCGACGACCGCGTCGCCGGAGACGGCGTCGACGGGATGGTTCGTGGCGATCGACGAGGTGCCGGCGTTGCCCGGGGCGACGTGCAGGTCGGTGACCGCCGGATCGTTCGCCAGACCGATGAGGAGGGCATGTTCGCGGCCGCCCGAGCCGATCACGAGTACGCGCACGTCCATGACTCTAAACGCCGGTACCCGTGACCGCCCAAACGGTGTCGGCGCCGGTCAGCTCGTGGGCTGGGTGAGGTCGTACAGGGTCACGCCGTCGACGGTGACGGCGGTGAAGTTCTCCTGCACCCAGGTGCTGATCTGCGACGACGGTTGCGACGAGTTGCCGCCCATGCCGCCCCCCATACCGGGACCAGAACCGCCACCGATGAAGTAGTGGATCTTCTTCGCGGCCACGAGCTGCTGGAATTCGGCCAGGGTCGGCGACGGATCGCTGCCGTTGAATCCGCCGATCGGCATCACCGAGTGTCCGGTCTCGAGCTGGTAGCCCGACGCCGACATCGAGCCCACGGCAGCTGCGACCCACGTGTACTCGTCGGCGTCGGCGGTGAGCCTGTCCACGAGCGCCGCCGACGGCGTCGAACCACGGAGCAGTCCCCCGGCGGCTCCGTCGCCACCGCGACCGCCCCCATCCTGTTGACCCATACCGGGCATCCCCTGCCCGGGTGCTCCCAATCCCTGCGGTGGCATGCCGGGCATGCCCCGTCCGCCGGGACCACCCGGGCCACCTCGTCCACCCGGCCCACCGCCACCGGGACCGAATTCGCCCTCGACGCGCGGTCCGGCGGTGATGATGGATCCGCTCTTCTCGGTCGCGATGGTGTCGACGGTGTAGGCGACCGGCCCGGCCAGGCCCGCCATGATGGCCCCGATGAGCGCTGCGGCCGCGACGGTCCGACGCTGGGTGAAGACCATGGCCACCGCGGCGAGGAGTCCCACGACGAGGACCGCGTATCGCAGCCACGGCACGAAGTCGGGTGTGCGATCGAGCAGGACGAAGCCCCAGATCGCGGCGGCCGCGACGGAGATCCCGAGCGCGATCCGCACCCACAGCCGGTCCCGGTGCGACCAGCACACCGCCGCGCCGCCGGCGACGACCGCGGCGACCGCGGGAGCCAGTGCCGCCGTGTAGTACTGATGGAAGATCCCGGCCATGAAGCTGAAGACACCCATCGTGACCAGCAGCCACAGCGCCCAGACGACCAGATACGCACGGCGCGGGTCGGTTCGTCGGGCCCTGCCGATCAGTACGAGTGCCACGGCAGCGAGGATCAGGCCGGTCGGGATGAGCCAGGCGATCTGACCGCCCTGCGCGGGTTCGAACATCCGCAGCCAGCCGGTCTCGCCCCACGCGCCGCCCCCGCCTCCGGGGCCACCCGGTCCACCGCCCATGCCCTCCATCGCGTTTCCCCCACCACCGGGGACGACGGCGCCGGTCTCGTTGCCGTTGAGCCGGCCGAGGCCGTTGTAGCCGAGGGTCAACTCGAGGATCGAGTTGTTCTGCGAGCCACCGATGTACGGACGCGACGACGCGGGCCACAGCTCGACGGCGAGAATCCACCAGCCGGCGCTGACGATCATCGCGCCGAGCGCGGCGAACAGTTGTCCGATCCGGCGCAACCAACCACGCGGCCCGAAGGCGAGGTAGGTGACCGCCAGCGGCGGCACGATCAGCATGACCTGGAGTTGCTTGGTGAGGAAACCGAAGCCGACGAACACGCCGGTCAGAACCAGCCATCGCCACCGTCCGTCCTCGAGTCCCTTCATCATCGACCAGACCGCGGCGATCATCAGCAGGATGAGCAGCGCCTCGGGGTTGTCGAAGCGGAACATCATCGCCGCGACCGGTGTCACCGCGAGGGTCACCCCAGCGACGATGCCGGCCCAGTGGCCGAAGTACTTCCGGGTGATCACGTAGAGCAGCGCCACCGAGGCGACGCCCATCAGCGCCTCGGGCACCAGGATCGACCACGGGTTGACCCCGAAGATCCGGGCGCTGAGCCCCGGAATCCACAGGGAAGCAGGCGGTTTGTCGACCGTGATCGAGTTCGCCATGTCCGACGACCCGAAGAACCACGCCTTCCACGACTGGGAACCGGCCTGGATCGCAGCCGAGTAGAAGGAGTTGGCCCACCCGTTGATCGACAGATTCCACAGGTAGGCCACCGTGGTGCCGATCAGCAGCACCGCCAGCGAGAGACGTTCCCAGATGCCACTTTTCGCCGGTGAACGCGTTGCTTCTGAGGAGTCCGCGGGCGCCACCGAGCCCGACGGGGAGACGAGGGTGGTACTCATGCGGCAACCTCCGTGTGGTGAGCGGGCGCCTTGCGGAACACCCAGCGGAGACCGACGAACCGGGTGAGCGTCGCCACCAGGTTCGCGATCACCAGGATCATCAGTTCAATGTGTTTCGTCGCGTCGGGGGCGACGGTGTGGAGAACGAACAGCGCACCCGAGGTGACGACCCAGCCGAAGAGGAAGACGCCGAGGCCGAAGAGCTGGTGACGCAGGGCGTTGTCGCGTCCGCGGATGCCGAAGCTGAAGCGCCGGTTGGCGGCGGTGTTGAGGACCGCGGTGATCGCGAGCGCGACCACGTTGGAGACCTGGGCGCCCAAGAACGAGTGCAGCGCCAGGAACAGGACCGCGTAGGCCAGCGTCGAGGCCACGCCCACCACGCAGAAGCGGGCGAGCTGCCCGACCATGCCCGTCGGCACCCCGTCGAGCTGTGGTCCCGCGGCCCGGTCGCGGCCGATGGAGGCGCGCAGCTGGGCGATCGGCAACCGGCCCATGGCGAGTGCGAGGCCCACGCGCGCACAGCCTTTCAGATCCGCGATCGCGGTCGGCACGATGTCGACGGTGCTGTCGGGGTCGTCGACCCAGTCCACCGGCACCTCGGCGATGCGCAGACCGATCTGTTCGGCGAGGACCAAAAGCTCGGTGTCGAAGAACCAGCCGGTGTCGGCGACGAACGGCAGCAGTTCGCGGGCGATGTCGGTGCGCATGGCCTTGAATCCGCACTGCGCATCGGAGAACCGGGCGCCCATCGCAGTACGCAGCATAAGGTTGTACGAGCGGGAGATGAACTCGCGCTTGGGTCCTCGGACCACGCGTGCGGAGCGGTTGAGGCGCGTCCCGATCGCGATGTCGGAGTGCCGCGACACCAGCGGGGCGATGAGCGGCATCAGGGCGTTGAGGTCGGTCGAGAGGTCGACGTCGCAGTACGCGACGATCTCGGCGTCACTGTGCTGCCACACCGCGCTCAGCGCGCGTCCGCGGCCCTTCTGCTCGAGATGGACGACCCGAACGCCCTCGAGTTCACCGGCCAGTGCGACGGCGATCTCGAGGGTCTCGTCGGTGCTGGCATTGTCGGCGACGGTGATCCGCGACGCGTACGGCACATGCGCGCGCAGGTGGTCGGCCAGGCGTCGCACCGACGAGGCGATGTCGTCCTGTTCGTTGTAGACGGGGACCACGATGTCGAGTACTGGATTCGGCGTAGAGGTGTCGGCGACGGTGTACATCTGCGCCGGGGCGCCCGGCGGTGCTTCTGGGATCATGCGGACAACTCTCGATTCCCAGCCTCGCGTCACCCTGCATGTGAACTGCCAGGTTCCTGTGAACGCTTCGCCGGGTACACGCCGCGGTGTGGACGGACCGCGTCGGCGTGTCCGAGGGCGCCACTACATTGGGGCGCATGGCCGCAACCCTCGCCCCGGACCAGCTGACCGCCGCCAACCGTGTCATCACCAGCCTGGCCGGTGAGGGCGCCGCGCTGCGCGACGACCAGCTCCGGGCCGTGACCGCACTGGCCGGCCGGCCCGCCGATCCCACCGAGCGCGGCGCCCGCGTGCTGGTCGTCCAGGCGACCGGGTGGGGCAAGTCGGCGGTCTACTGGTCGGCGACCGCGATCATCCGGGCGGGTGGCGGGGGGCCGACGCTCATCGTGTCACCGCTGCTGTCGCTCATGCGCGACCAGGTCGCCGCCGCCGCTCGCGGTGGGTTGTCGGCGGCGACGCTCAACTCGTCCAATGTCGACGAGTGGTCGATGATCGAGGCACAGCTGCGCGCCGGCGACCTCGACGTGCTGCTCGTGTCACCGGAACGGCTCGCCAATCCGGGCTTCGGTCGCCGGGTTCTCGACGCCTTGGCCGGCAACCTCGGCCTGCTCGTCATCGACGAAGCACATGCGGTGTCCGACTGGGGTCACGACTTCCGCCCGGACTACCGCCGCGTCGCCGACGTGCTGCGTACCGTCAACCCGACGACGCCGGTCCTGGCCACCACCGCCACCGCCAATGCCCGCGTCACCGACGACGTCGCCGCTTCAGCTCGATGCCGGCTCCGGTGGTGAGCCGACACTCGTCCTCCGCGGACCGCTGGCGCGGAAGTCCCTGCATCTCAATGTCCTCGACGGCCTCTCCCCAGTCCAGCGGTACGGGTGGGTCGCGCAGTCGCTGCCTTCGCTGCCGGTGTCAGGCATCGTCTACGTGCTGACCGTCGCCGACGCCGACCGCCTGGTCGAGGCGATCCGGGCCGTCCATGGCGACGCCGTCGCGGTGGCGGCCTACACCGGCCAGCTCGACGCCGACCGCCGCCATGAACTCGAGGACGCGTTGCTGCGCAACGAGGTCAAGGCGCTGGTCGCGACGTCGGCGCTCGGAATGGGTTACGACAAGCCAGATCTCGGCTTCGTGGTGCATGTCGGGTCGCCGCCGTCGCCGGTGTCCTACTACCAGCAGGTCGGCCGTGCCGGACGCGCCCTCGACGACGCCGTCGTGATGCTCTTGGCGTCGCAGACCGACGACCGGATCTGGGACCATTTCGCGACCGCGACCATCCCCGATCCCGACAAGATGCGTGACCTGCTCGCCGCCCTGGAATCCGCGGGGGAGCCGCAGTCGGTGGTGCAGCTCGAGGCCGCCACCCGCTTCCGGCGCACGCGTATCGAGTTGATGCTGAAGCAACTGGCGGTCGACGGCGTCACCGACCGGACCGCCGACGGGTGGGTCGTCACCGGCAAGCCCTGGACCTACGACGCCGAGCACTACGACGGCATCCTCGCCGTGCGCCGTCGGGAGGCCGACATCATGCGCGCCTACATCGCGGGCCGCACGTGCCTCATGCGGTTGCTGACCGAATCCCTCGACGACCCGCAGGCCGCGGACTGCGGACGCTGCTCGGTCTGCCGGGGCGCCCTCAGCGAAGGACTCCCCGATTCGGTCGACGCCGAGATCGTCCGCACCGTGACCTCGACGCTGCGTCGCAAGGCCCAGACCCTGGACCCCCGCAAGATGTGGCCGGGCGGCGAATTCGGGCGTCGCGGAAGAATTTCCGCCGATCTCCTGGCCGAGCCGGGTCGTGTCCTGGCCCATGCCGACGCCCCGGAGTGGGTCGAGGTGCTGGCCGCGGCCCGCAACGGCGACGAGCGCGCGCTCGCCGAGTTGGGCGACGCCGCGGTTGCGACGCTGGCCGCGTGGGTGCGCGACACCGGTATCCGGGCTGACGTCATCGTGTCGCTCCGTCTGACCGGCACCGTCCTGGCCGAGACCCTGGCCGACCACCTGCGGAAGGTCGGGAAACGCGAGGGCGGCAGTTTTCCCGTGCGCATGGGCGATCCGCCCACCGACGCGACCGGCGCGGTCGAAGCCGCGTACTGGCGCGACCACCTCGGCGACCCGCCCGACGTCGCGGGCCGCGCCGTGCTGCTCGTGGTCGACGCCAACGGCTCGGGCTGGCCGATCACCCTGGCCGCCGCCGCCCTCCGCGAGGCCGGCGCCACCGCGGTGCTACCGCTGCTGATCCACCGGACGGTGTGAGCCCTACGCAAACCCACCCCTTTTCGGCATACCCAGCACCCTGACGAGGGGTGGGTTCGCCGAAAAGTGGTGGGTTTGCCGGACGGTCGGGTCAGTCGGCGACGTACTCGCCGTACCCGAGTGAACGCAGGCTCGCGCGGATCTTCTCGGCCGCGGCGTCGAGGTCCTCGGGACGTGCGTTCTTGTTCGCGTTCGCGAGGTCGAAGGTCTGCATCGAGAGCGCCGGGAACACGTGGACGTGCACGTGCGGGACTTCGAGGCCGGCGATGAGCAGACCCATCCGAGGTGCGTCGAAGGCGTCCTTCACCGCGCGTCCCACGTTCTGTGCGACCGCGCTGAGATGGGCGAACGCGGCGGTGTCCATCTGCTCCCAGTGGTCGACCTCGGCGCGGGGAACCACCAGGACGTGACCGGGCGTGACCGGTTCGATCGTGAGGAACGCGACCGCCTCGCCGTCCTTCCAGACGAATCGACCGGGGAGATCGCCATTGATGATCATGCTGAAGACCGATGCCATGGGCCGAGTCTAGGTGTTGCGGGCGTCGCCACGGTGACGCCGCCGGCGACGGCGAGTGTTGTCCCCGGATGTCAGGGGTCCATGACATTCTTTTCGGTGTGAGTGGGCCAGAATCATCCCGGGCAGGACGCACGTCCCGAGCCGTCGTCGGATCCAGCGACATCCTGGCCCGCGCCCAACGGTTCCCCCGCCTCCGGTACATGGGCTCCAAATACCGGCTGCTGCCCCACCTCGAACGCACCTTCGCGGAGATCGGCGGGTCCACCGCGGTCGACGCGTTCTCCGGTTCCGGGGTCGTGTCGTATCTCCTGAAGGCGCAGGGCTTCGAGGTCGTCAGCAACGACTTCCTCAACTTCCCGCACATCATCACCAGGGCGTCGGTGGCCAATTCGAGTGTCCGGCTCGAGCCGGACCTGATCGACGCCATCTGCGGTCCCCCCGCCGACGATCGCGATTACATCTCACGGACGTTCGACGGCCTGTACTTCACCACCGAGGACCGGGCCTTCCTGGACTCGGCGTGGTCGCACGTCGACGCCTTGCGCGGGTACCGGCGCGACCTTGCGATCGCCGCCCTCGTTCTCTCGGCCGCGCGCAAACAACCCCGTGGTGTGTTCACCTTCACCGACTCGACGCGTTACGCCGACGGTCGTCGCGACCTGACGATGTCGCTGCGCGACCACTTCCGCCTGCGGGCGGCCGCGGACTACAACGCGACCGTGTTCAGCAACGGACGCAACAGCCGGAGCGTGCAGGGCGACATCTTCGACCTCGAATTACCCTGGGCGGCACCAGACCTCGTGTACCTCGATCCTCCGTACGCCCCGCCGACCGACGACAACGACTACATCAAGCGCTACCACTTCCTCGAAGGCCTGTCGGCCTACTGGCGCGGGATGAGCATCATGGAGAACACCAAGACCAAGAAGCTGCCGAAACGCTTCACGCCGTTCGCCTACAAGCGGACGATCGAGGACGCGCTGCTGCGTACGTTCGAGCATTTCGAGGACGCCGGCGCCATCGTGCTGTCGTACTCGTCGAATGCGTTGCCGGGCAAAGATCGCATCGTCGACCTGCTCGGGAAGGTCAAGCCGTCGGTGGAGGTCATCGCGATCGACCACAAGTACAGCTTCGGCACCCACGCGGCCGCGACCCGCCGCGACGTGAGCGAGTACCTGTTCATCGGCCGGGACTGAGCGGACGACTCTCCACGATGAGCACCGCGGGCGACTTCGACGACTATCTGCAATCGTTGGGCCGGTTGACCTCTCACGTCGACCCGACCGCGTCGACGCCGGAGGCCGAGCGGATCACCCAGGCCACGGCGCGTCTCGGTGAACTGCTCGACACCGACATCGCGGGACTGGCGGCGTGGGTGCGCGACAACCCCACCGATGTCCCCGTACTGGGGCTCGCGGTCGGGCTGTCCCAGGAGAAGCTGAAGAACGCGCTGCGCGACCGGTTCGACACCAGCGGCTGGCACGCGCTGGCCCGGACACAACCGGTCGAGCTGGTGACCTGGCTCGACACCGAATTCCACCTGGTCCGCATGCTGCGCACCCAGCTGTCCCGCACGTTCACCTTCGCCGACATCCTCGTGGCCCGCGCCGGCACCCGCGCCACCGCCACTCGCGCGGGCGCGTCGGGCCGGCGTATCGAGGACGAGATCGAGGACATCGCCCGCGACATCGGCCTCGACTACGTCACCCGCTCGCGGTTCGCGGGACGCAACGGCCGGACCGCGCCCGCCGACCTCATCGTCGGCGACCCGTCGTCGGCCGACATCGTGGTGGCGGCCAAGGGTTTCGACTCGACCGGTTCCAAACTCACCGACGCGGTCCGTGAGATCGAGGAGATGGCCGAGGTGCGGTTGCCCACCCAGCTGGTACTCGCGGTGATCGACGGGATCGGCTGGAAGTCACGGCAATCCGACCTGCGCCGCATCCATCAGCTGTGGGCCAACCGGCAGATCGACGGCATGTACACCCTCGTCGGACTCGATCGGTTCCGGGACGACGTCACCGAGTTCGCGAAGTTGCGCCGGTTGATCTAATCGGCCTCCGCGAGCGGTAGGCGCACCCAGAACGTGGCTCCCACACCGGGGCTCGTGTCCACGCCGACGCGGCCGCCGTGCGCGGCGACCAGTGCCGCGACGATCGAGAGGCCGAGGCCGCTACCGCCGCCGGAGCCGCGATGTCGGGACGAGTCCCCGCGGTAGAAGCGTTCGAAGACGCGCTCGGCGTCCTCCGGCGAGAGCCCCGGCCCGGTGTCGGCGACGGTCAGCACCGCCTCCCCGGGGCTCGCGGCGTCGTCGACGCTCACCCCGACCGTGATCGAGGCGTCCGCCGGGGTGTGGTTCACGGCGTTGCCGATGAGGTTGCGCAGCACCTGGACCAGGCGGGGCCCGTCGCCGAGCACGACCGGCGGCCGATCGCCCGGGACGACGTCGAGCCGGATCTCGCGCTCGGGGGCGGCGACACGGGCGCTCTGCACGGCATCGGCGGCCAGGCCGAGGAGGTCGACGGGTGCCGAGTCCAGCGGCCGCTGCGCGTCGAGTCGCGCGAGCATCAGCAGATCCTCCACCAGCAGGTTCATCCGGCCGGCCTCGTCGTCGATGCGCCGCATCGCGTCGGTCACGTCGGGGACGCCGCCCTGTGAATAGAGTTCGGCGAATCCCTTGATGGACGTGAGCGGGGTCCGTAGTTCGTGGCTGGCGTCGGCGACGAAACGGCGCATCCGCTCCTCGGAGGCGCGGGCCTGCTGTTCGGACGCGGCCGTCGAGGCGAACGCATGCTGGATCTGGCCGAGCATCCGGTTCAGCGAGTCCGACAGACTGCCGACCTCGGTGTTCGGCGGCGCCGGCGGCACCCGCCGCGTCAGATTGCCCTCCGCGATCTCGTGCGCGGTCTCCTCGACCCGGCGGAGCGGGCGCAGACTCGTGCGCACCAGGACGTAGCTCAGCACCCCGATGAGCAGGACGACCAGCGCGCCGATCGCGAGCTGCAGCCAGACTAGCCTGCTGACCGTGTCGTCGATGTCGGACATCGGGGTGGCCACGATGGATCTGCCGAAGCTGTTGCTGTGCTTGATGACCCGCCACTGTGGCCCGTCCCCGTCGACCGACGGGACGGTGACGGGTCCGGCGTTGTCACCGGTCAGTCCACTCAGGTCGGGTGCGTCGTCGAACTGGTTGTAGACGTTGTCGGCCGACATCCCGCCGGGCCCGTAGACGACGGACTCGACGTAGTAGGGCGACGGCGGCCGGCGGGGCCCGGGTGGGCCGGGGCCGTCGCCGAGGAGACCACGGGGTTCGGCCCACGTGCGTACCGCGTTCTCCAGCCCCTCGTCGGCGCGGGAGATGAGGTCCTGCCGCATCGACGAGGTCACCGCGACACCGGAGGCGAGGAGTCCGATGGCGACGAGCAGCACCGTCAGCGCCACCATCGAGATCCGCAGGGGGACACCGCGCTTCCGCGTGCCGCGGCCGGTACCCGTCACCGTCGCATCAGTCACGGGGCTCACGCATCACGTAGCCGACGCCGCGGAGGGTGTGGATGAGTCGCTTGTCCCCGGTGTCGAGCTTGCGCCGAAGGTACGACACATAGGATTCGACGACGTTCACCTCGCCGCCGAAGTCGTAGTTCCAGACATGGTCGAGGATGCGCGGCTTCGACAACACCGTGCCCGCGTTCACCATGAAGTAGCGCAACAGCGTGAACTCCGTCGGCGAGAGGGCGACCAGTTCGCCCGCCTTGAACACCTCGTGGGTCTCGTCGTCGAGTTCGATGTCGGCGAAGGTGATCTTCGACGACGCGCGCTTCTGGTCGTCGAAACCGCTGCGGCGCAGCAACACCTGCAACCGGGCGACGACCTCTTCGAGACTGAAGGGTTTGGTGACGTAGTCGTCCCCGCGGATGGTGAGGCCGTTGATCTTGTCCTCCACCGTGTCGCGCGCCGACAGGAACAGGGCCGGCGCCTCGACCCCGTCGGCACGCAGCCGGCGCAGCAGCCCGAACCCGTCCATCCCCGGCATCATCACGTCGAGGACGAGGACGTCGGGTTTGGCGATGCGGCATCGGTCGAGGGCCGCCGGACCGTCGGCGGCGGTCTCGACCTCGTAACCCTGGAACTTCAGCGACACCGACAGCAGTTGACGGATGTTCTCCTCATCGTCGACCACGAGGACCTTCGCGCCGCGCGTGCTGTTCTGTTTCGCCACTTCACTCACACGACCAGAGTTCCAGCCGGCCCTGGAACCTCACTGTAGGCACGCTGGGAGATTCCTGTGAACGCTGACCAGCGGGTTCTGCGCGTGGGCGTGGGTCACGCGTCAGGGTCACCGTACGCGGCGGCCATCTCCTCCGAACCGCGCCAGCGCGAGTAGGTCGGGCTCTGCGGCCAGCCGTCCGGCGAATCCTGCCACTCCTCCTGGCGTCCGTAGGGCAGGACGTCGAGGAGTCCGAAGGTGAAGCCGAGTTGTTCGGTACCACGACCGGTCGAGTGCCAGGTGCGATACACGGTGTCACCGTCGCGGAGGAAGACGTTGAGGGCGAAGCCTTCGCCCGGGGCGGCGTCGACGTCGGCGGAGAAGGTCGTACCCCCCGACGAGTACCAGTCCATGCGGTTACCGACGCGCCGCTTGTAGGCCAGGATCTCGTCCATCGGCCCGTGCGTGATGATGACGAACCGCGCGTCGTAGTCGGCGAGGTAGTCGAGCCGAGAGAACTGGGTGGTGAACCCGGTACAACCCGGGCACTGGAACCGGGCGCCGTCGGTCCACATGTGGTTGTAGACGATCAGCTGTGAGCGTCCGTCGAAGATGTCGACCAGACGGATCGGCCCGGCGGGCCCAGTGAGGACGTAGTCGTCCATCTCGACCATCGGGAGTCGACGACGCTGCGCGGCGATGGCGTCGAGTTCGCGGGTCGCCGCCTTCTCGCGGCGCCGCAGGTCGGCCAGCGCCGCCGCCCAGGTGTCGCGGTCGGCGACGGGTGGGAATGCCGCGCTCATGACGATTCCTCTCGCATGACGGTGCCTTTCGCTCGGTGAATGTCGATGGTGAGTACAGTCCACCGGGTCAGACCCGGTCCGACCCTCGAATTCATCGAAACGCGGGGCGCGCGGTCAGGCGGAGAGTTCGTATCTGTCCTGGAGGCGTCGTACGTGCTCGCGGACTTCGTAGAGTTCCCGACGCGCCGTGCGGAGGGCCTTCTCGCCCCCGGTTCCGTTCTGCAGCCTGTCCACGAGGGAATCCGCGACACGTTCGAGCTCCTCCATCAGCACGCGTGCCTGCGCCTGTGCGACGGGATCGACGGGACGGCCGGAACGAACCATGGCTGACATCGTAGGTTCTCGGATCGTTCACCGCCGACCCTCCCCGTCTCGCCCTGCGGGCAGTCGACTCACTCCCCGATCGAGGTGGAGCGCCGATAGCGGCGAGATGAACGGTGCGTGAACCCATTCGTCAGGAGAGACCGCTTCGTCGTGTTCGAACTAAATTGTGTCCATGGATGCGAATGACGAACTTCGTCAGATCAGCGAAGTACAGGACCGGCTGATCGGCCTCTATTCACACCGACGACCAGAAGACGTCGCCGCCGCGGTCGAGCAGGCCTACGAGCACTTCAGCGGGACCGAAGTCCGCGACTTCGTGCCGCTGCTGGTGGAACGCCGCGCGAACAAGGCTCTCGGCGGCACCGACGTGATGGCCGACCCCGCCGCCGTCCCGCCGCATGTCGGTGAGTGACCCCTGACCAGTCGTAGGGCCCCCGCGTTCAGCAGCAGCCGGCGGTCGCGCTGAGAACGTTGCGCACGGCCTCCAGCGATTCTGGCCGGGCACGGTAGTAGACGTTCATGCCGCGACGCTCGGGCGCCACCATGCCGGCCTTTCGCAGCTGCCCCAGGTGATGGCTCGTCGTGGCCTCGGCGAGTCCGACGGCCGTCGCCAGATCGCACGTGCAGATCCCGTCCTCCTTGTCGGCGAGGAGGATCGACACGAGCTTGATGCGCACCGGGTCGGCAAGTGCCTTGAGTCGCAACGCGATCTCGAGAGCGGCCTCGTCGTCCAGCGGCGCCGACGACACCGGCGGACAGCAGATGGGAGCGCTGATGTCGACCACCGGCAAGGTCTTGGGCATGAGCCGACCATACCTTCGTCATTGACATATGTCGAAAAGGTGACATCCTGCAAGAACCAATGTTTTCGACATATGTCTCACAGGTGAAGGTGGTTCCCCTCATGTCCCGCATGCAACTCGCACTCAATGTCGATGACCTCGATACCGCGATCGAGTTCTACTCCAAGCTGTTCGACACCCCGCCGGCCAAGCGAAAGCCCGGATACGCGAACTTCGCGATCGTCGAACCGCCGCTGAAACTGGTGCTCCTGGAGAACCCGGGCCGGGGCGGCACGATCAACCATCTCGGAGTGGAGGTCGAATCGAGCGAGACGGTGCATGCCGAGATCGCCCGACTGTCCGGCGAAGGCATGTTCACACAGCAGGAGATCAACTCCACCTGTTGTTTCGCAACGCAAGACAAGGTGTGGGTCACCGGTCCGAGCGACGAAAAGTGGGAGATCTATACCGTGCTCGCGGATTCCGACACCTTCGGAACCAGCCCGAAGCTGTTGGCCGAGAGCGGTGTCGACGAATCCGCCGAGGGTTCGGTGTGCTGCGGCGGTAGCGCCACCGACCCCGCCGACGCTCGCACAGCCTGCTGCTGACCGAGCGTCGTCGTTCTTGTCGGTGGGTGGAACGCCACCGACCCACCACCGTTCTGAGACGCTCACTGCTCCAAGCGGTCGGCGAGGTCGCGGATGCGGGTGGTGATGTCGTCGCGGATCAACCGCATCCGTTCGAGGCCGTCGATGCCTCGATCGGAGGGTTCGTCGGTGTTCCACACCTCGACACTCACCCCGTCGGGCGGGGTGACCTCGGCGGTGCCGACCACCACGACCAGATCCGCGGCTCGCATCAGGTCATCCGTCAGCTGCCGCGGCTGATGTCCGACGGCGTCGGCGCCGACCTCGGCGAGCACCTGCGCGGACAAGTCATTGACCTGCCCGCCGATCTTCGCGTTGGTTCCGGCGGACGACGCCGCGATCCGGTCGGTGACCGTCACCGAGAGACGTTCGGCCATCACGGATTTGCCACGGTTGCTGACGCACACGAACAGCACATTGAGGGGGTCAGACATGGCGCGCGGGCTCCCCAGTCGAGTCGGGTGTTGCAGAGAACCGCTTCCGCAGTGCCAGGGACACGTACACGAGGGCAACGAGGACCGGCACTTCGATGAGCGGTCCGATGACCCCGGCGAGCGCTTGGCCGGAGGTCGCACCGTAGGTGGCGATCGCGACGGCGATGGCGAGTTCGAAGTTGTTGCCGGCGGCGGTGAACGCGAGCGTGGTGGTGCGCGCATACCCCAGACCCATCGCGGCGCCGAGCACGAACCCACCGCCCCACATCACCGCGAAGTAGATCAGTAGCGGCAGAGCGATACGCGCGACGTCCCAGGGCTGCGACATGATCTGCTCACCCTGCAATGCGAACAGGATGACGATGGTGAACAACAAACCGTAGAGGGCCCACGGCCCGAGACGCGGCAGGAACGCGGACTCGTACCACTCGCGGCCCTTGGCGCGCTCTCCGATACGACGGGTGAGGTATCCGGCCACCAGCGGGATGCCGAGGAAGATCAGCACCGACTTCGCGATCTGCCACGGCGAGGCGTCGATGGTCGTCTGTTCGAGGCCGAGCCAGCCGGGCAACACGGAGAGGTAGAACCAGCCCAGCACGGCGAACATGATCACCTGGAATACCGAGTTCAGCGCGACCAGGACGGCAGCGGCTTCGCGGTCACCGCACGCCAGGTCGTTCCATATGATGACCATCGCGATGCACCGCGCCAGCCCGACGATGATCAGTCCGGTCCGGTACTCCGGCAGGTCCGGCAGCAAGAGCCAGGCCAGCGCGAACATCAACGCCGGGCCGATGATCCAGTTCAATGCCAGCGACCCGAGCAGCAGGCGACGGTCGGCGGTGACCGAGTCGAGCCGGTCATAGCGCACCTTGGCCAGCACCGGATACATCATGATCAGCAACCCGAGTGCGATCGGCAGCGAGATGCCGTCGAGCTCGACGGCCGCCAGCGCGTTGCCCACTCCGGGAACACTGCGGCCCAGCAGCAGACCCACCACCATCGCGGCGCCGATCCACACCGGCAGGAACCGGTCGAGAATCGACAGCCTGCCCGCGACGGCGGTTTCCGTGACGTTCATCGTCCGGCCTCACACGAACGTGCTTCCCCCAGAACCGTGGCGAGACAGCCGAGCAGCCCCGACAGTTCTTGTAGCGCACCAGTGTTCACGCGGTAGTACACCCAGGTCGCGCGTCGCTCGCTCGTCACCAGATCGGCTTCGCGCAGCACTCTCAGATGGTGCGAGATCGTCGGCTGCGAGAGGTCGAACGGTCCGGAGATGTCACACACGCACGCCTCACCTCCCGGATGCGCGGCGATCTCGGACAACAACCGCAACCGGACCGGGTCCGCGAGTGCCTTCAACGCCGGAGCGACGGTCTCCGCCTCGTCGGTCGTCATGCCGCGGGAGACCGTCGCCAGCAGGTTCTGGTTCGACATTCATCAATATTGACAGATGTCGAACCAAGCGAAAGCGTCGACCTACAACCCTTTCGCATACGGCGCGGTGTAGCCGGTCTTCAGCGGTTCGTCCCCCAGCCATGCCGCGAGTTCCTCGGCCCGGGCATCGAGAGCCCGACGCGCTTCCCTTGACAACGGTTCGAGCGGGACGACGTCGATCGTCGAGTCGGCGCGGCGATACCAGCCACCGACGATGCGACCATCCCACCAGGCGGTCTGGCCACCGTTGCCCGCGGAGTCGAAGACCTGCGGCGCGTGGCCGCCGAGATAGAAGCCGCGCTCTTTGTAGCCCATCGTGGTCGGGTCGAGTTCGGGAAGGAGCACGGCTTGCGGTTCGACCGGCTCGTCCCCCCTGTCGTCGGCTAGATCGTCGGGCAGGACGTGGCCGACTCCGCCACCCTCCAGGTCGACCTGGACGGTCTCCAGTTCGGCGAGGGCCGCGCGGACCGCGGTCTTGGTCGACCCCAGCCACCACACCAGGTCCGTCTCGGTGCCGGGTCCGTAGGTCCGCAGCCAGCGTCCGATCAGCGCGCAGTGCCCGTCGTGGACGCTCATCGACGGCAGGTCCTCGCCGAGCCAGAGCGGCATGGATGTCCACGCCGGCCGCGACAGATGCCAGCGCAGCCGGTTGGGTCCGCGGACGATCGCCCCCTCGGCGTCGAGCATGTTGAGCACACGCGGGCCCATCGGAGCGCGTCCCGCCCACGTGGTGCCCGCGCCGTGGCTGATGTAGCCGTCGAGTGCGGGCAGACGCTCGCGCAGTTCGGTGGAGGTCAGCGACTCACCACCGGCGAGTTCGGCCAGGACCGCCTGCCGCGCGGTCAGAATCCAGCCCTCCGGGTCGTCGAAGTCGGGACTGCGGCGGAGGTCGCGCAACATGTTGGTACGTTCCGACGCCGAGATCCGCGGCCCGAGGGCTCCGACGGACTCGGCCAGGATGTCCCGCGGGAAGACGAACAGCGTGCGACGCATCGCGAGGTGCTTGACGAGCGTCCGGTCGTCGTAGAGGGCGGCGTCGACCGACTCGCGCGAGAGCTCCGGATCGACCCGGGCCCATGCGGCGAGGTGGACGGTCGACGGTGTGGTCGCGTGCAGACCGACCATCGTGGCAGCGGCTTCTACGGAGTCGGCGGCTCGAGACGAGACATCGAGGTGTTGCCGGCGCATGAGGCGAGTGCGGCGTTGCGAGTCGGAGATCAACAGGCGGCTCATCGACGGGCACCCGGGGTCGTCGCATGGACAGATCTTAGTGATCGAAGCCGACAGCCCGGGTGACCCGGCAGGCGAGGAGGGGACGCGGGTGCCGGAGACCGCCGACCCCCGTCGACCCGGTGTCCGGCACCCGCGCGGTCGTGTGGGCCGAACGACACACAGCCCCCGACGGGCAGTGTTCGCGACACTTTCGGTGTGTCCTTCGACCGACGCAACCTGTGCGCTTCCCGACCCCCGTCGAGTTGCGCCCCACCAGCAGACCCCACGAACGCGACCCACTCCACCCCCGTTCCGGAAACCGGCACATAAGCGCAGATCAAGCCGCTAACGGACTATCCGGACCGGACAGAACCGGTTCCGGATCCGCTTGTCACGTCCGGTGATCCGCGGTCCGCGGTGTGGCCGTCACCACATCGGATCGCCGATGGTGGCGCGGTGGGATCGGCTATCGCATGATGGTGCGGTCGATCTGTCGGGGCGAGCACAAGGACAGCTGAGTGGATTTCGGTCAGGCACTCACGCGTTTGTTCGTGCAAGCCGGTCGGCCCACGCTGCGCGCCGCGGCGACACGGGCCCGGGTCTCGGCGCAGCGGATCAGTGACTGGCGCAACGGCCGTCATCTCCCCCGCGACTTCGCGACCGTCGAACCGCTGCTCGTCTGGCTGACCGCACGCGCCGTCGCCGCCGGGGCCGACGACGTCCTGACCATCCCGCAGTGGCGGGAGATGTGGGACCGCCGGACGCCCGACGAGACCCCCACCGCCGAGCCGCCCGCACCGCAGCATGCCCGGCCGTTCCCCGGCCTCGCCACCCTGACCGCGGCCGACAGTCAGATGTACTTCGGCCGGGACGACGTCGTCAGCACCCTCGTCGATGCGATCCTGTCGGCCCGCTCCGGACCGCCACCGCTGTCCCCCGCGTCGCGACTGGTGGTGGTCACCGGGGTCTCGGGATCGGGCAAGTCATCGCTGCTCCGTGCCGGCCTCGCCCGGGACAGGCGATTGTCGTCGCCCCGACTCGGCGAGATCACCCCGAGCGGGCTCGTCATCGCCGACCCGGACGTGCCGGGCGCCACCGATGCGCCGGCCTCGACGACCGGGGACGCGGTCATCGTCATCGACCAGTTCGAGAACGTCTTCTCGCTCGAGGACCCGCTGCGGGCCGAGACGCTGCGCGAGGTCGAAGAGCTGGCGTCCGACGTCGTGGTCGTGGTCGGCGTGCGAGCCGACTTCTTCAGTCAGTGCGTCGAGCATCCGTTCCTCGCCGATGCGTGGCAGCACCGCTGCGTGATCGTCTCGGAGATGACCCGCACGCAGTTGCGCGAGGTGATCACCGCGCCCGTCCGACTCGCCGGCGGCCGCATCGAGACCGGACTCGCCGACGTGATGATCACCGAGCTGTACGAGGCGTCGACCGGCGGTGACCGCGCCGGCCGCCTGCCGTTGCTGGCGCACGTTCTCCAGGCGACCTGGGCACGCCGGACCGGTAACCGCATGACCCTGTCCGGGTACCGGGCCACCGGCGGTATCGCCCGCGCGGTCGCCGACACCGCCGAGACGGCCTGGGCGGCGATCGATCCGCGTCATCGGGATCTCGCGCGCGCGGTCCTCCTCGCCCTGGTGCACGTCGGGCCGGCCGGCATCGCGCTGCGCGTGCCGCTCTCCACGGCGACCATCGCGAACCGGTTCCCGCCCGAGGTCGCGACCGTCATCGACGAATTCGCCCAGGCCAGGTTGCTCACGGTGTCCACCGACTCGGTGATGCTCGTGCACGACGTGGTGCTCACCGCCTGGCCACGTCTGGCCGAGTGGATCGCCGACGACACCGACAACCACCTCTGGCGCCAGCAGGTCGACGCCGACACCGCGGCGTGGCTGGCCAACGGGCGCGGCCGGTCGTTCCTCTACACCGGGTCGCGCCTCGAGGACGCCAAGCGCCGGCGACGAACCCTGCGCAGCGATTACCTGCATCTGCTGAGCAACGAGAACGACGCCTTCCTCGACGCGGCGGTCGCCATGCAGCAGCGGCGCCGCATCACGCGCGTCGGCGCGGTGTCGGTGATCGTCGTGCTGGCCATCGCGGCGTCCATCACCGCCGCCATCGGCTTCCGACAGGCCCACGACCTGCGCGAACAGCGCAACGCCGCCGAACGCTCGGCGCTGTTGTCGCACATCGACAGCATCCAGTACTCCAACCCGTCGCTGGCCGCGCGACTGTTGCTCGTCGCCCACGAGGTCTATCCCGACGACCCGACCGTCCAGAGCCGTCTGCGCGGCGCCGCGACGACGCCCCTGGTGGCCCCGCTGACCGGCCACACCGGCCCGGTCTACGACCTGTCGTTCAACCGGACGGGCACACAGCTCGCGTCGGCGAGCGGCGACCGGACCGTGC
The DNA here is from genome assembly GCF_023078355.1 of Gordonia hongkongensis. Classification (NCBI taxonomy): domain Bacteria; kingdom Bacillati; phylum Actinomycetota; class Actinomycetes; order Mycobacteriales; family Gordoniaceae; genus Gordonia; species Gordonia hongkongensis. The sequence continues at coordinate 831,922 of NZ_CP095552.1, read as the reverse complement.
GCGTCTGGGCCCGGTCCGGCTCGTCGGACTATCGGGAGGTCGCGGTCCTGCGCGGCTTCGGCAACTACGTCACCAGCACCGACTTCCACCCGACACGGCAACTGCTGGCGAGCAGCAGCGGGGACGGTTCCGTCCGGATGTGGGACCTGACCGACGCACCGAACCCGCGGCTGGCGACGACGGTGTCCCCGGGCCACGGCACCGTCTACATGGTGCGGTTCGCCGCCGACGGGCGGACCCTGGCCGCATCGTCCGACGACGGCACGATCACGATGTACGCCGTCTCACCGACCGGAGCGATCCGGGAGACGGCCGTCCTGCGCGGCCACACCGCCGCGGCGCGCACCCTCTCCTTCAGCCCCGACGGACGCGTCCTGGCCAGCGGCGGCGACGACCGGACCGTCCGGCTGTGGACGACCGGCGAATCGCCGCAGCCGCTGGGTGGGCCGCTGACCGGCTTCCCCAGCATCACCCATGCCGTCGCGTTCAGCCCGGACAGCCGCTCGCTGGCAGTCACCGGCGACAGTCCGAACACCCAACTCTGGGACGTGGCCGACCCACTCGCACCCCGCCCGCTGAGCACGTCGCTGCCCAACAGCACGGCCGGGTCGTGGTCGATCGCTTTCGACGGTTCGGGTGCGCAGTTGGCCTCCGCCCGCGCCGACGGCCTGGTCCGGGTGTGGAACACCGCGAACCCGGCCTCGCCGATCCTGCAGTGGGCGCTGCAGACGACCTCCGAACAGGGCTCGGTGCGGACCTTCGCGGCCCGGTTCGACCCCAGCGGCCGCCAACTCGTCTCCGGCCGCTCCGACGGGACGATAGACGTCTGGAGCCTGCCCGGCCGAACCGAACCCGACCGCGGCGGGACCATCACCGGCGTGGACACCGACGACGCCCAACGAGTCCTGGCGACGGTCGGCGCCGACACCACCCTGAACCTGTGGACGATGTCCGACGGCCTCACCCTGCGATCGCGCACGCCCATCCAGCGTCGGGTCAACGACCATCCGCGGGTCAGCCTCAACGGCCCCGGCACCCTCGCCGCGACCGCCAACAACAACGGCGGGCTCGTCGAGTTGTGGGACATCACCGACACCGCGGCCCCGCGACGCGCCGCGGCCCTCGACGTCGCCACCCGCTATTCGTTCCCGGTCGCCTTCGCGCCGTCGGGCCATCTGCTCGCGACCGGAGACACCGACACCACCGTGGCCCTGTGGGACACCTCGGTGCCCGGCTCCCCGCGACGCGTGGGCGCACCGCTGCGCGGACCCACCGACCTCATCCGCAATGTCGCCTTCAGCTCCGACGGCTTGCGGCTCGCGGTCACCTCCGACGACAAACGCGTCTACCTGTACGACCTGACGTCGCCGGGCGCGGACCCGGTCGACGTCATCACCACCGAGGCGCCGGCCGCCCAGGCCGTATTCGACGGCGATGTGCTGGTGGTCGCCTCCCGCGACCTCTCCACGTGGCGGCTCCCGCCGGCCGGCACGGACGCCGAACCCGAACTGATCGACCGGGAGGAGGACATGTTCGCCTCGACGGTGTCCGTCGCGCCGAACCGCCTCACGGTGGGTACCGCGACGCACGAGCTGATCAGTTTCGCCCTCGACGACGACGGCCGGCTCACCGACCCGCAACCGGTCGGGACGCTGCTCGCGACCACCGACACGACCACCACCTGGCAACTACCCGCCCGACTCCCCACCGACGAGCGCATCATCTCCGGCGGCGACACCACCGGGAACGTCTACCTGCACACGCTCGATCTCGACGAGGCCCGCGACTGGATCTGCGCCAGCACCGCACCCGTCACCGACGCCCAGCGCGACGCCTATCTCCCGCACATCGACGTTCGCGCGGATTGCCGCCGGGACTGAAGCAGTTGCGGCTCAGCGGAAGCCGAGCACCTCGTCGCCCCACGCCTCCCAGATGTCGCCGTCGAGGTTCTGCACGACCCGGTCCTCGGCGTCGATGCGCAACACCGGGCGATGGCCGGTGTCGTAGGTCGGCCAGGGATCCCCGAGCGCCCCGGCGTCCGGCTCCTGACCGTGTGCGAATGCGGTCCACCGTCGGATCATCCTCTCCGACACCGCTTCTCCCTGCTTACGCCCGCCGAGCAGGAACGTGATGTCCTTCGGCCCGTTGCCCAGATTCCCCCACACGTACGGGACCTCGGTCGCATGGGCGGCCCCCAGACCGAGCAGCCGGAACATCCGCGTCGTCCAGTCGTAGCGGTAGACATAGACCGGCGCCGAACGCGCATGCGCCTCCGCGAGCCACAGCGTGGGCATGCGGAACGCCACGTCACGGGCCACGCCGAGTCCGGTGACCTTCGGGCGCAGACCGGAATACGCGGAGAGCACCTGCGCACGTTCGGGCAGGACGACGTCCGGATACTCCTTCGCCATCCCGGCGAACATGCGCTCGATGTCGGCGGTGGTGATCGGCATCAGCGGCGACTTCATGTACTTGAAGAGATTCGCCTCGTCGCGGTTGGTCCCGATGATCAGCGGCACCGGATGCGCCCGACCCGCGCGATAGACGTCGAGGGGATGTTCGGGCAGCAGATCGCCGTCGATGACCGGTGCGAACGCGATGGTCCCCGGCACCTCGGTGGGGACCTTCTCGAACAGGGTGGTGGTGATCGCCGAACAGGTCATGCCGTCGAGTTGTTCGAGACGCCCGACAATCTCGCCGGTGTCGAGTCCACCGGCGTCGATGCCGGCGGCCTCGAGCAGTTGGTCGGCGACCCGCGCGGCCCGGTCGGCACCGTACATCGACGTCACGGGCGAACTCTGCGCGATCGCCCGGCCGAAGAGCCCGGCCGCGGCCGGCATGGTGAGCAGCGCGGTGACCAGTCCCGCGCCCGCCGACTCGCCGAACACGGTCACCTTGTCGGGATCACCGCCGAAGGCGGCGATGTGGTCGCGGACCCAGCGCAACGCCGTGAGTACGTCGCTGAGGCCGGCATTCGACTCGAACCGCGGGTCGATCGACGACAGGTCGGCGAACCCGAGCACACCGAGCCGGTAGTTCAGCGTCACGACGACCACGTCGCCGGTGGCGGCGAGGTTCGAGCCCTCGTAGAACGGCTGGGCCCCCGACCCCAGGACGTAGGCGCCGCCGTGCAGCCACACCATGACCGGGAGTCCGACGGCGTCGTCGGCGTGCTCCGCGGCCCCCGGCGGGGTCCAGACGTTGAGGAACAGGCAGTCCTCGTCCATGACCACATCGGGACCGAGACGTACGGCGGGGTTGAGTTGTTGCGGGCAGACCGCGCCGAAGGTCGAGGCATCCACCACGTCCTCGGGCGCATCGGCCTCCTCGAGGGGAATCGCACGGCGCCAGCGCAACTCCCCCACGGGCGGGCGGGCGTACCGGATGCCCCGCCACACGTCGGCCCGTTCCCCGGCGACCCCGCGGAAGGTGCCGACCCGGGTCTGGGCCGTTGGGCGGGTCCCGTCCGGAGCCACGCCGTCGGTCGGGGACGTCGAGTTGGCGGAGGTGCCCGGTTCGTCGTGCTTCATCCGTCCATCGTGCACCGTGAACCCGTTCTCGTAATCCAGAACTCGGCCGTGTCTGCTGGGTATGGTGACCGCATGGAGCTACTACGCAACGTCGTAATCTTCCTGCACATCATCGGCTTCGCCGTGACCTTCGGCGGCTGGGTCACCCAACTCGTGGCTCGCGAGTTCCGGTTCACCCGCGTGATGGACTACGGACTGCTGCTGTCCCTGCTGACCGGGCTCGCGCTCGCGGCGCCGTGGCCGGCCGGTATCGAGCTGAACTACCCGAAGATCGGCATCAAGCTGGTGATCCTGCTCGTCCTCGGCGGAATCCTCGGCATGGGCAGCGCTCGGCAGAAGCGCACCGGCGAACCCGTACCGCGCGCCCTGTTCTGGTCCGTCGGCGCCCTGTCCCTGCTGGCCGCGGGCCTCGCCGTCATCTGGTAGCCCGGTCCGCGAGCCGAACCCGCGAGACGACAGACGCCGCGCACCGGAACAGGTGCGCGGCGTTCGTGCGTGGAGCCCCCTGTCGGGATTGAACCGACGACCGCTCGCTTACAAGGCGAGTGCTCTACCACTGAGCTAAGGAGGCGCGCGGGGCGAGTATATCGGCCGGACCGCTCCCGCTTCATCCGCACCCGGCGGACCGGCCGTGCCGCGATCAGCCCCGGAGGGCCGCGACCGCTTCGATCTCCACCAGCTGATCGTCGTAGGCGAGGACCGAAACGCCCAGCAGGCTGCCGGCCGGCCTGTGGTCGCCGAAGGCCTCGGTCACCGCGTCCCACGCGACCACCAGATCGGCCTGCAGGTGTTCGGCGACGAAGACGGTGACCTTCGCGACGTCGCGCAGCGTCGCGCCGGACTCGATCAGCGCGGCCTCGAGGTTCTTCATGCACTGCACGGCCTGTTCGCGAACGTTCCCGGGTGCGACGGTGGCGCCGTCGTCGTCGATGGGGGCCGCACCGGCGGTGAAGACGAGACTCCCGGGACTCACCGTGGCACTGCGGGTGTGGCCGTCTCGCGGACCGTTGATCTGCACCGAGGACATGCCGCGATCGTAGACGAGTGGTCGCCGTCGTCACCCCGGTCACCGGCGCCGTCGGCTCCTCCGCCGACCCTGCCGGAGTCGTCCGGACGGACGAGGTGTATCCAGTCTCCTGTCAGGGTTGAACCGGCCGGGTGTCGGTTGCCCCGCGAGCACTCCACCATCGACCCGAGGAGGCCTGCGTGCGCGAACAGATCGGCCGTGTCCTGCGTCGGCTCAGCGGCAGCCGGCAGGCGACGATCGACACCATCGAACCGGGCAGCATCATGGTGTCGCCACGTAAGCCGATCGAACCGTTCGACGTCGCGGCGATCACCGAGGTCCTCGATCTCGCCACGAAGATCGGGGCGGTGCTGCTCGACTCGGGCACCGGGGCCATCGACACCCAGACGCAGATCAAGTTCGTCGCCGGCGTGTACGGCCTCGAGGACGTCGACGTCGACGTCACCTACAACACGATCGTCGTCAGCGCGCGGCGCGGCGCGACGCTCCCGCCGATCACGACCATGGAGCAGGTCTACTACCGGTCGATGGACTTCACCCGGCTCGCGCAGGTCGACCGGCTCGTCCGCCGCATCCGCGATTCGTTCATCAGCCCGTCCACCGCCCACCAGATGGTCGACGAGATCATCACCGCGCCCCACCCCTATCCGCACTGGCTGGCCACGACCGCCTGGGGGATCATGGCGTCGGGCATCGCGGTGCTCCTCGGCGGCGAATACCTCGTCGCCGCGCTCGCCTTCGCTACCACCGTGGTGACGGTCACCGTCAACCGCTGGCTCAACCGCATCGGGACACCGGTCTTCTTCCAGCAGCTGACCGGCGGTTTCATCGCGGTCGTTCCGGCCGCCCTGGTCTTCGCCGCGGCCGAACGACTCGGTGTGCAGATCGCGCCGTCGCAGGTCATCGCGGCCGGCATCGTCGTGTTGCTCTCGGGGTTGTCCCTCGTCGGCTCGGTCCAGGACGCGATCACCGGCGCACCGATCACCGGTGTCGCCCGGTTCTTCGAGTTGCTGCTGATGACCGGCGGCATCATCGCCGGTGTCGGCGTCGCGATCCGAATCCTGGAGGCGGGCGGCATCTTCCTGCCCACGATCACCACGACCACCAGCTTCGAGGTCGTCGAACTACCGATCCGGGTGGTCGCCGGCGCGGTCGCCGCCTGCGCCTACGCGCTGGCCAGCTACGCCGAGACGCGCGCCCTCGGCGTGGCGTTCCTCGGCGGTTTCATCGGCACCGCGGTCGCGGCGGCCTCGACGTTCACCGACATCGGCGACGTCATCGCCAACGGTCTCGCGGCCGCGTTCGTCGGACTGATCGGCGGCCTGCTGGCACGCCGCGCGTTGACCCCACCACTGGTCGTCGCGGTGGCCGGCATCACCCCGCTGCTACCCGGTCTCGCGGTGTATCGCGGCCTCTACGGCATCCTCGGCGACCAGACCCTCGACGGATTCACCTGGATCGCGAACGCGCTGGCCATCGGCTGCGCCCTCGCCGCGGGGGTCACGCTGGGCGAGTTCGTCGCCCGGTCGCTGCGTCGCCCTCAGCTGCCACCCCGTCCGGACTGGCGTCTCCGCCGCCGGATAGCCCTGCGCGAAGCCCGTGAGGCGCGGCAGGCCGACGCGGCCGCACGACGGGTCCGGGCGAACCGGTGGCGGCCGCCACCGCCACGACGCTGACGCCGGACGGGTGGCCGTGAGCACCACCGATGTCCGGGTAGAATGCGGAGTCGGGCGTGTCATCGGACGGCCGCTCCAGTCAGCAACGGACCGAGACACCGCACGGCTGCGCCTCGTCACCGCGCACCGAACCGCACACCATGCCGCACAACGAGGGGACTCACATGCCCGCGAAGACCACCGACGCGACCGACATCACCGACGACGAACTGGAGCCGGTGGCCGACGAGACCGCCAACTCGGCGCGCCGAGTCGTCGCCGCGTACGCCACCGACGCCGACGAGTGCCGGATGCTGTTCGCCATGCTGGGGATCGCGCCGGGCGAGAACGCCTGAGCAGGTGGCTCCGCGAGCAGGAGAAACCAACCCCGACACCGGCGGAGTGACCGGCACCGACCGGTCCACCCATGACGGGGCCGAGTTCGTGGTCGTCGCGAACCGCCTGCCCGTCGACAAAGAGGTCCTTCCCGACGGCACCGTCAACTGGAAGCAGAGCCCCGGCGGACTCGTGACCGCGCTCGAGCCGATCCTGCGCGCCAACACCGGGGCCTGGGTCGGCTGGTCGGGCATCCCCGACTCCGATGACAACCCCGACATCGAGGGCATCGACATCCACGCGGTCCCGCTGTCGGCGCAAGAGATCGCCGAATACTACGAGGGCTTCTCCAACGCCACCCTGTGGCCGCTCTACCACGACGTCATCGTCAAGCCCGAGTACCACCGCGAATGGTGGAACACCTACGTCGAGGTGAACCGGCGCTTCGCCGAGGCGGCCTCGCGAGCCGCGGGCGAGGGGGCCGTCGTCTGGGTGCAGGACTACCAGCTCCAACTGGTGCCGAAGATGCTGCGCATGCTGCGGCCCGACGTCAAGATCGGCTTCTTCCTGCACATCCCGTTCCCGCCGGTCGAGCTGTTCATGCAGATGCCGTGGCGGACCGAGATCGTCGAAGGCCTGCTCGGCGCCGATCTCATCGGCTTCCACCTGCCGGGTGGGGCACAGAACTTCCTCTTCCTCGCCCGACGCCTAGCCGGGCAGGCCACCAGCAAGGGCACCGTCGGGGTGCGGTCGCGCTTCGGCGTGGTGCAGGTCGGATTCCGCACCGTGCGCGTCGGCGCGTTCCCCATCTCGATCGACTCCGGGGAGCTCGACGCACTGTCCAAGACCCGCAAGATCCGGGAGCGCGCCGCCGAGATCCGCCGCGAGCTGGGCAATCCTAAGACGATCATGCTCGGCGTCGACCGGCTCGACTACACCAAGGGCATCGACGTCCGGCTCAAGGCCATCTCCGAGTTGCTGGCCGAGAAGCGACTCGATCCCGCCGACACGGTGATGCTGCAACTCGCGACGCCGAGCCGCGAGCGCGTCGAGAGCTACAAGCAGATGCGCGCCGGTATCGAGCAACTCGTCGGGAACATCAACGGCACCCACGCGACCGTGGGCCAGCCGGTGGTGCAGTACCTGCACCGACCGGTGCCGCGTGAGGAACTCGTCGCCTTCTTCGTCGCGGCCGACGTCATGCTGGTCACGCCCCTGCGCGACGGCATGAACCTCGTCGCCAAGGAGTACGTGGCCTGCCGGGGCGACCTGGGCGGCGCGCTCGTCCTCAGCGAGTTCACCGGCGCGGCAGCCGAACTGCGCTCGGCGTACCAGGCCAACCCGTACGACCTCGACGGCGTCAAGGACGCGATCGAGGCCGCGGTCGAACAGAGCGAACACGAGGGCAGGCGGCGCATGCGCGCGCTGCGCAGGCAGGTCCTCGCCCACGACGTCGCGAAGTGGGCGGAAAGCTTCCTCGGCACCCTCGGCGCCGACTCCGACACCGAACTGTCGCCCAACCGGGGTGTTCATCTGGTGGACGAGCCCGAGTGAACCACACCGGGATTCCCGCCGAACTCACCGACGCGCTGGTCCGGGCCGCCGGCGTGGGGGTGCTGCTCGTGGCCAGCGACTACGACGGATGTGTCTCGCCGATCGTCGCGCGTCCCGAGGACGCCGTCCCCGAACCCGCGTCGATCGACGCGCTCGTCGCCGCCGCGGCACTTCCCGACACCGTCGTCGCCGTGGTGTCCGGCCGCGAACGGGCCGTGCTCGCGGAACTGTCCGGCCTCACCGCCCCAGTCGTGCTGGTCGGTAGTCACGGCAGTGAGTTCGAGTCCGGGTTCGCGGTCGAGGTCACCGACGAAGCGCGCGCGCTGTTGACCCGCCTGATCGACGAGTTGCGCGCCATCGCCGCGGAATTCCCGGGCAGCACCGTCGAGGTCAAACCGGCGAGCACGGTGTTGCACGTGCGCAACGCGTCGGCGTCCGACGCCGTCGCCGCGCTCGATCGCGCCCGCACCGGTCCGGCCTCCTGGCCGGGGGTGCACACCACCGAGGGCAAGGCCGTCCTCGAACTCGCGGTGATCGAGACCAGCAAGGGCCACGCCCTCGACACCCTGCGCGCGGCCGTCGGCGCCGACGCGGTCATCTATCTCGGCGACGACGTGACCGACGAGAAGGCCTTCGCGCACCTGCGTCCCCAGACCGGTGACATCGGCATCAAGGTCGGCGAGGGTGACACCGCCGCCGACTATCGCATCGCCGACACCGACGATGTGGCAACGGTTCTCGCGTTCGTGGCCGAGCAGCGGGCGCGGACGGCCTCGGCCGGTTAGGCCGGCTGCGCCGGGGCCGCGACGAGCGGGTCCGTCGTCACCGCCCGCCGCGCACTCTCCCGGATCACCTCGTGCACGAAGCCGAGCTTGCGCACGACGGGCTCGGGGATCGTGAACGGATAGAGCGGGCGGCGTCCCATGGCCACGTTCACCCGGTTCAACATGAGCGACAACCACTTCCAGTCGTACAGCAGCCGTTCGATCGGCTCGTCGGCGTACGACCGGAGCGGCACGATGTCACGGTCCATGGTGAACCGGACCTGCTGCGCGTCGAGATTCAGCCCGGATTCCCGGGCGGTGTCGATGGTCCCGGTGATGTGGAGGTAGTGCGCGAAGCACTCGGCGAAGTCCTCCCACGGATGCATAGTGGCGTACTCGGAGATGTACGACTCGCGCCAGTTCTCCGGTGCCCCGAACCGATAGTGGCGGTTGATCGCGTCGGCGTAGCTCGCGCGTTCGTCGCCGAACAGGTCCCGGCACCGGTCGAGGTAGCGTTCCGCGCCCGGGCCGGTCTCGACGAGGACGTGTTCGTAGTAGTGCCCGGTCTCGTGGCGGAAGTGACCCAGCATGGTGCGGTACTGCTCGCCGAGGTCGACCCGGAGGCGCTCCCGATAGGCGTCCTGGGTCTCGGCGAGGTCGATGGTCACCACCCCGCCCGCGTGCCCGATCATCACCGGCCGGCCGAGGGTCTGACTCGACAACAGGTCGAAGGCCAGGCCGCCCTCGGTGCGCCAGAACGGCTCCACCGGCAGACCCAGATCGACGAGTTGGTACACCAGCAGCCGCAGGTCGAACGATGCCGGCGCGAGCTTCTCGAGCGCGAGCGTGTCCTCGGCGTCGGGCTGACGCCGGATCAGCGACTCGGGGAAACACCGACCCCGCAGGCCGATGCTGCCCTCGGCGACCTCGGCGAGCGTCAACCAGTTGCATTGCGTCCGATCACGATTCGCACACCACACCCACAATTGCTTCTTCGGCCCGCTCGCTCCGCTCCCGGCGCCGGCACCGTCGATCTCGACCCCCTCCGGCCCGACCGCGTACAGCGACCGCGACGGCAGGTGCACGCCCACGGTCGTCGCACAGTTCGGGCAGGTCTGACGATCGAAGCCCGACAACGCATTGCAGACCGGACAGGTGAGCGCATGCACGCGCTCACCCTATCCGGACGCGCGCATCCCCGTCGTCGATCGGAAGCTCGCCGCGCACCGTCGCCGTCACCTCGTAGGAGTTGAGGTTGATCGACCCGCGATGGTTGTCGAGGAACGCGGTGTCGGCGGCATCGCGCCCGGTCGAGATCCGCACCAGGCTCTGGCGTGGGGCGAGCCCGGTCGCGTCGACCACCACCCACTCACCGTCGACGATCGCCTCGGCGACGGCGTGGAAATCCATCGGCGAACACCCTGGGGCGTACACCGCGACGAGGCGGGCCGGGATGTTCAGGGCCCGCAGCAGCGCGACGACGAGATGCGCGTAGTCGCGGCAGACCCCGGCACCGGCGAGCAGGGTGTCGGCGGCGCCGTCGATGGGGTCGGAAGTCCCGGGGATGTAGCTGAGGCGGTCCGAGACGTATGCGGCGACCTGGTTCAGGATCTCCCCGTCGGGCAACGATGCGTCGAACTGACCCGCGGCGAAGCCGAAGAACTTGTCGCACTCGGCATATCTGCTGGGCCGCAGGTACGTCGAGCGGTCGGTGATGTCGACGGGCAGCGGATCGGCGGGCGTGAGGACCGACGCCCGGTAGTCGATGGTCAGCAGACCCCGCTCGAGCTGCAGCCGATGGATCCGGGAACCGTGCGGCCCGATGATCTCCTCGGGCGTCACCGACTGTCCGTCGAATTCGACCTCGAGTTCTTCTTCCAACTGGAGGCCGGGCAGTCGGGCTACGGTGATCTGCATCTCCAGTTCGGTGGGGTCGTCGACCCGCAGCTCGAGCCGTGCGGACACATCGCGGGGCAGCGTCATGGACACACCGTAGGGGATACCGGCGCGGACGGCAGCGGCAGGCGGGCCGACGGCCTGTCTACAGCGTCGCCATCGCCGCGATCGGATCCGCGTAGATGACGCTGAGCGCCACCACCACCGCTGCGCTCTCCTGCACGCGCACACCGAATCTCGACGGCGCGATCTCCAGCGGCCAGGTCAGGGTGGTCGCCTCGTCGAAGGCCGCCTGCACCGGCGCGAGCCCGTGCGGGTGTGCGGCGAAGGCATCACCGCCCACGACGATGGCATCGGGGTTGATCACATCCCGGATGAGCGCGACCGATTCGCCGAGCACGCGGGCCCGTTCGTCGACGATCCGGGCGGCCGTGGGGCTGATCCCCAGCCGACGCGCCGCGGCCTCCGCGGCGTCGTTGCCGATGACGTTCTGCAACCGGACCCGGGTGAGACCGGGGGCGAGCACCGGAGCCGTGACCGGCAGGTGCGCGATGGTGCCGGCCCCGCGTTCGGGTACATGTATCCGGCCGTCGAGAGTCATTGCCATTCCCGCGGTTTCGCGGGCGTAGAAGAACAACCCGGAGCCCCCGTCGTCACGCGGGTGGGACAGGAGCAGTTCCGCCGCCGCCATCGCCTCGACGTGCTCACAGACCGATACCGGTGTGTCGAGGCGCCCGGCAAGTGTTGCGCCCACGGCGAGTTGATGCCAGCCCAGGACCCGGTGGTTCACCACCCCGGTCTCGGCGTCGACCGCGCCACCGACCGCGACACCTCCCCACAGCACCCGCCGCCCGCTGAACCGGGCGGCGAGTTCGGCGAGCAGTCCGCTGAGGTGCGCGAGCGCGTCCTCCTGATCGCCGGTCGGCGTCAGGACAGCGTGACTGTGCAGTGTGCGGCCGCCGAGGTCGGCGATGACGAGCACGGTCCGGCGGGCACCGATGTGCATACCCGCGACGCACAGCGAGTCGCGGTCGATGGTCAGCGGATTCTTGGGCCGGCCAATCGCTTTCGGCCCGGCGAGATCGGGGCGTTCGACGACCAGACCGTGAGCGGCCAGCGCGTGCACCTGGCGGTTGATCGTGGCCGGCGACAGACCCGTCGTCGCGGCGAGCTGATCCCGCGTCACCGGTCCGCCGACCCGGATCGCGTGCAGTACCGCCGCCGCCGGGGTGGAGGTCAGTTGCAGCGCCGCCGGGATCACTCCCCCACGCATGCGACGAATGTAGCAGCGCGGTCCGTAAGGTTGACCCCATGAGCACCGACACCGCCTCCCAGTCGACGGACAACCGACCGATCGCCGTGGTCACCGGCGCGAGTTCGGGGATCGGCGCGGCCACCGCGCGGCAGCTCGCCTCGCAGGGCTTCCACGTGGTGCTGGGGGCGCGCCGGGTCGATCGGGTGACCGCGCTGGCCGACGAGATCGGCGGCACCGGAAGACAACTCGACGTCACCGACGAGCAGTCCGTGGCCGCCTTTGTCGACGGCCTCGACACGGTGCACGTGCTGGTGAACAACGCCGGTGGCGCCAAGGGTCTCGACCCGGTGTCGACCGCCGACCTCGACGACTGGCGCTGGATGTGGGAGACCAACGTGCTGGGGAGCCTGCGGGTCACCAAGGCGTTGCTCCCCGCACTCATCGCCTCGGGTGACGGCCTGATCGTCTCCGTCACCTCGATCGCGGCGTTCGAGGCCTACGACAACGGCGCCGGGTACACCTCGGCGAAGCACGCGCAGGGTGTCACCCACCGGACCCTGCGCTATGAACTCCTCGGGAAGCCGGTCCGGCTCACCGAGATCGCGCCGGGCATGGTCGAGACCGACTTCTCCCTGGTCCGCTTCGAGGGCGACCAGGAACGCGCCGACAAGGTCTATGAGGGCCTGACCCCGCTCGTCGCCGAGGACGTGGCCGAGGTCATCGGGTTCGTCGCGTCCCGGCCGCCGCACGTGAACCTGGACCAGATCATCCTCAAGCCGCGCGATCAGGCCTCGGCCCGGCGGAACATCAAGACCGGCTAGCGGCTAGCGCGGGGCCGGGGCGTTCGAGGTGGGCGCCCCGCTGGGCGTCGCCGGGACCGAGGTCTCGCGGACCTCGCCCTTGATGGCCGACATGCCCTGCCAGGTCTCCCAGTCGTAGATCCAGTCGTAGATGTCGCCGTCGGCCTCCGACAACGCGATCCGCGTCCCGGTCACCTCCACCGGGTCGCCGTAGACCGCGACCCGGAAGTAGCGTTCGGCGTCGGCCTCCGACAGGTTGATGCATCCGTTGGTGACGTTCGCCGATCCCTGCACGTTCACGGTCGCCGGGTTCGCGTGGATGAACTCGCCGTTGTTGGAGATCCGCACGGCCCAGCGTTCCCGGATGTTGAAGTAACCCGCGGCCGGGTTGCTCATGAAGAACTCTTCGTACTTCTCGGTGACCACGTGGATGCCCGAGCGCGTGACGTTCCGGTCGAGGTCGCCGCCGCCGTAGCTGCACGGCAGCGCCATGAGTTCGACACCGTCGCGGAGCACCACGATCCGGTGCGAGGACTCCTCGGCCTTCACCACCTGGGCCCGCCCGATGGTGAAGTCGCTGGTCACGTCGGCCGCTCCGTAGGCACCGCCGCCGTGGTCGAGGCCGTACAGCTTGGCTGCCATGCTGACCTTCGTGCCGGGTGCGTAGTACTCGCGGGGGCGCCAGTGCACGCGGGAGCCGTTGTCCTCGCCGAGCCACGCCCACGACCCCTCGGTGGGCGGTGTGGTGGTGACGGTCAGCGCCCGCTCCACGGCCTCCTTGTCCTCGACCGTCCCGTTGAACTTCAGGATGATCGGCGCCGCGATGCCCACCTCCTGACCGTCGCCGATGTTGACGACGACGTTCACCTGACTCGACGGCTGCAGCGTGGTGAACGTCCCGGCGACCGGCACGACCTTGCGATCGAGACCCACCGCCGTTCCGCTCCAGGTGTATTCGGTGCCGTAACCGAGGGGCTCGCTGATCGTGTAGGTCGTCCGGTCCTCTGACAACTGACCCTTCACCACGACGCCGCGCGGGTTGGTCAGCTTCACGTCGGGGTTGAGGGAACCGTCGGTCGCCTTGACCGAGAACTCGGCGGTCGGGGTGGCCGGCTCGGCATCGAGGGCCGGGGTGAAGGTCAGGGCGACCGGCGGGTCGGCCGGTGTGTCGTCTCCGGGGCCGAGGCCGGAGCCGGAGCAGGCCGCCACCGCGACCCCGAGCGCTCCGACCCCGGCCGCGGCGAGCACGGAGCGTCGGTTCACCGAGGTCTGGGGAGTCATCACCGCAACAACAGTACCGATGCGCCGGCGCGCATCGGTGGTGTGCGGCCGCGGGGCAGGTGGTCAGGCGTCCGGGGCGTCGTCGTCGCGCGCCGCGGGTCCGGTTCGCACGGACGGCAGGTGCGCGCGCTCGCCGGCGTGGTCCATCATCGACAGCACCTCCGCCGGGCCCTGATAGGCGCAGATCGCGTGCGGGATCATCGTCGAGAATTCCGCGGCGTCACCCTCGGGCACGAGGATCGTGCGGTCGCCCAGCCACAGCCTCACGGTTCCCGACAGCACCGTGAACCATTCGTAGCCCGGATGGACACGCAGGTCACCGACGGGTTGCTCGCGGTCGAACCGCATCTTCGCCACGGTGACACCCTGTGGGGCGTTCTCCCGCGAGAGCAGCCACATCGTCATGCCCTCCACCTCGTGCGGCTGGGGCCGGATCACGACATCGGTGTCGTCCGCGGGTTCGACCAGCTGATCCAGGGTCGTGCCCAGCGCGCGGGCGATCGGCACGAGCTGGTCGAGCGCCACCCGCCGATGCCCGGTCTCGATCCGACTCAGTGTGGACGGCGACAGATAGCACCGGGCGGCGAGCGCGTCGAGCGTCCAGCCCCTGGCGATGCGGAGGCCGCGGATGCGCTGGCGGACCACCGCGTCGAGTTCTTGCGTCATTGGCAAGATGCTATGCCATCCGGGCATGCCGGCGCTACCGTGAGGTCATGACCAGCACGCACCATCCCCATCCGACCGGCGCACATCACGAGCACGCGAACCACGCCGACCACCACAACCACGCCCGGCTCGCCGCGGTCCTCGAGCTCGACGCCGAGCTCATGGCCGACTACCTCGGCGACGCCGCCCGCCTCGTCGCCGAGGTCCTGGGGCGCGTACCCGCGCGCATCGCCGACCTCGGGGCGGGGACCGGGACCGGCACCGAGGCACTCGCCCGCCGCTTCCCGCACGCCTCGATCCTGGCGGTCGACGGGTCGTCAGACATGGTCGCGCTCGTCGAACGACGCGCACGGGAGGGCGGTTTCGACGATCGGGTGACCGCCGTCGTCGCCGATCTCGACGACGGACTGCCGCCGCTCGGAACGCCCGACGTCGTGTGGGCGGCGATGTCGCTACATCACGTCGCCGATCCGCAGCGCCTGTTGCGGGAGGCCGCGACCTCGCTCGGACCGGACGGCATCGTCGTGATCACCGAGATGGCGGGCGTCCCGCGTTTCGTCCCCGCCCACGAGGACGCCGAACTGCTCGGGCTGCAGGACCGCTGCCAGACCGCGGCCGCCGGGGCCGGGTGGGAAGCGCTCGTGGACTGGACCGACGCGTTTCACGACGTCGACTACGAGGTACTCCGCGCCGAGACCGTCCACGTCCGGCGCAGCGACCCGAGCCCTTCGGTCGCGCGGTACGCCCGGCACTGGTTCGCCCAGTTCCGGCACCGTTTGGCCGACACCCTCGATCCCGCCGACCTCGCCCTGCTCGACGACCTGACCGAGGCAGACGCGCGGAATCGTCTCGATGACCTGACCCTCGCCGCCGGACGACTCCTCTGGGTCGCCCGGCCGCGCACCTCCCCCATCCCCACCCTCGAGAGCGAGCAACGATGACCAACTCCTCATCCGCCCAGAAAGACTCCCTCACAACCGAATACGACGTCGCCATCGTCGGCGGCGGAGCTGCCGGACTCAGCGCCGCGACCGTCCTCGCGCGATCACTGCGCAAGGTCGTGGTCATCGACGCGGGGCAACCGCGCAACGCACCGGCGGCCGGCGCCCACAATGTGCTGGGGCAGGACGGGATCGCACCCCTGGAGCTACTCGCCCGCGGTCGGGCGGAGGCGACGGGATACGGCGCCGAGATCCGTTCCGGCACAGTCGTCGACGCGGCCGGCACCGTCGACGACTTCACCCTGCGGCTGTCCTCCGGCGAGGTCGTCGCGGCCCGTCGCCTCATCCTGGCGACCGGCCTGGTCGACGAACTCCCCGACCTCCCCGGCGTCGCGGAGTTGTGGGGACACGATGTGCTGCACTGCCCGTACTGCCACGGCTACGAGGTCCGCGGAACACGCATCGTGCAGATCGCGACGAGCCCGATGTCGGCGCATCAGGCACTGATGTTCCGCCAGCTCAGCGACCGGGTGACCGTGGTCGCGCACGATCCCGACGCCCTGTCGGACGACGACCGGTCGCACTTCGCCGCGGTCGGCATCGACATCGTCGACGCCCGCGTCGAGCGCGTCCGGACGCGCGCGGAGAACGGTTCTGCCCACCTCGACGGCGTGCTCCTGACCGACGGCACCGTGGTCGAGGCCGACGCGGTGGTCGTCTCGCCGCGATTCATCGTCCGCGGCGACCTCTACGAGCGACTCGGCGGCACCCTCGACGACGGCCCGATGGGCGGGTTGGTCGGGACCGGCCCGATGGGCGAGACCGCGTTGCCGGGCGTATGGGCGGTGGGCAACACCACCACCGTGCACGCGATGGTGACCGTCGCCATGGGCGAGGGCGTGTCCGCCGGTGCCGCGGTCAACGCCAGCCTGGTCATGGCCGACCTCGACGCCAAGGTCTCCGCCCTGGCGTGACCGATGCCGGTACGCAGATCCGCGGCCGCCGCCTACTCGGGGAATCCGTCGAGCACGGCGGCCGACGCGGACAGCCCGAGCCGGGTCGCCCCCGCGGCGATGAGCTCAGCGGCCGCCTCGGCGGTCCGGATGCCACCGCTCGCCTTGACTCCCACCCGGTCGCTCACCGCGGCGCGCATCAGTTGCACCGCCTCGACGCTCGCGCCGCCCGCCGGATGGAACCCGGTCGACGTCTTCACCATCGACGCACCGGCCCGCTCGGCGCGGCGGCACACCTCGGTGACGGTGTCAGGCCCGGCGAACTGCAGCAGCGCGGCCGATTCGATGATCACCTTCAGGAGGGTGTCGTCGCCGACGGCCTCCCGGACGGTCAGGACGTCGGCGAACACCTCGTCGAACCGGCCGTCGACGGCCGCACCCACATCGATCACCATGTCGATCTCGTCCGCCCCGGAGTCGACGGCCAGACGCGCCTCGGCCGCCTTGACCAGCGAGTGGTGTTTCCCTGACGGGAACCCGGCCACGACACAGGTCCGCAGTTCCCCGGTGTCGATCGGCAACATCGACGGCGAGAGGCAGACGGCGAGCACCCCGAGTCGTGCGGCCTCGGCGACCGTGGCCTCCGCGTCGGCCCGGGTCGCCTCGGGTTTGAGCAAGGTGTGGTCGATGATGGCGGCGACGTCGCCGCGTCGCAGGTCCTTGTTCGTCACACCGACGAGCTTGGCACACTGACTGTCGTGGCCCCCGCACAGACGATCCCGACAGACCAGACCGAGCGCCGCTACGTGCTGACGCTCGGCTGCCCCGACCGCACCGGCATCGTGGCGCGGATCTCGACCTTCCTCACCGATGTCGGGGGCTGGATCACCGAGGCGGCCTATCACTCCGACGAGGAGACCGGGTGGTTCTTCACCCGCCAGGCCATCCGCGCGGATTCGGTGTCGTCGACCGCGGACGAACTACGCGCGCGCTTCGCGTCGGAGGTGGCCGCCGAACTCGGACCCGAAACAGATTGGCGCCTCACCGATTCGCGGGAGACGAAGTCCGTGGTCCTCCTGGTGAGCAAGGAGACCCACTGCCTCATCGACCTGCTCGGACGTGCACATCGTGGAGAACTGCCGGCGGCCATCCGGGCGGTCGTCGGCAACCACCGCGAACTGGAAGACCTGGCCACTCGGTTCGGCATCCCGTTCCACCATGTTCCGTTCGCGAGCGAGCGCAAGGCCGAGGCCTTCGGCGAGCTGGGGCGGATCGTCGAGGGTTATGACCCCGACGCCGTGGTGCTCGCGCGCTTCATGCAGATCCTGCCGCCGCAGCTCTGTGACGCATGGGCCGGGCGGGCCATCAACATCCACCACAGCTTCCTGCCGAGCTTCGTCGGCGCGCGGCCCTACCATCAGGCCTTCGCGCGGGGCGTGAAACTGATCGGCGCCACCTGCCACTACGTCACCGCCGACCTCGACGCCGGTCCGATCATCGAACAGGACGTGGTCCGCGTGGACCACAGTGACTCGGTCGCCGACATGGTCCGCCAGGGTCGCGACATCGAGACGCTGGTGCTCAGCCGAGGCCTGCGGTGGCACCTCGAGGACCGGGTGCTCGTCCACGGACGTAAGACCGTCGTCTTCAACTGAGGGCCCCACCCAGCGAACCGCCCCCACACAGCGAACCGCCCCGCGACTTCCGTCGCGGGGCGGTTGCAAAGTCTGGGCACTCAGCCGGCGGGGGTCTCTTCCTCGCCACCGAGCGAACCGGTGACCAGGTTGCCGATGATCTCCTCGATAGCGCCGGAGATGCCACCCTCGATTGCGTCAGACATATCTGCTCCCTTCGTCATCGGTGAGATTGTTCGTCGATCACCGTCCGCTCTCACCCGTGCGTCGGCTCGACGCCGACGTTACATATTCATTTCGGGAATGTCTCCCCTATCAGCGAAACCCACCTTCGCATATCGCAACAATCGGACCCACGAAAACAGCGTCATCCCAGCTGAAAGCGCAACATTGCCCGAATTGAAATCATGGGAAATCGAATGTGAACACCCTTGCAATGCATCGAAAATGCAACGTGCGGGTGCCTGCGTCGAATCTTGACTCGGCCCAGAAACAGTTCAGCAGTTGATGCCGTCGGGGCCATCAACTGCTGAACCGGTGGTGAGTCGGGTCGATTCAGGTCTCCGAATCGCTGCCACCGAGCGAACCGCCGCCGATCGAACCCGCGTCACCGAGCCCGCCGATGATCGCCTCGACGGCACCTCCGATCGCACCCGCGAGACCGCCCTCGACTATGCCTGCCATATCCGCCTCCTCTGATGATGGTGAGATGCCTGAGTGCCGGTCGCGCGTCTCACCTGGTCACACGACTCGGGGGCGACGTTACAGACCGATCACGGAATCGTCCTGCGATATGAATAATTCTTGGTTTGGGTTCTCAAATGCCGTTCTAAACAACACATGAATCTCGCGCGGAATTCACCCGACCGGGAACATTCGCGGGGATTTCATGGTGGCATTGATCAATGGTCAGCATTCACGCGACCGGGACCGGATCACGGTCGTTGACGGCCGCCGACCGCCCGCTCGCACTCGACCTTCTCGCGGCGGGAATGCAGGAGGTCCCGGTCTATCGATGGCTTCTGGGCGAGAACTCCCCGCCCGAAGTGTTCCGGTGGTATGGCGACGTCCTCTTCACCGATCTGCTGCCGGGCCTGCGGGGTCTGTTCGCCACCACCGGAGAATTGACCGGACTGATCGCGGTGGCGGGCCCCGATCATCGGACCCAACCGGTCGACGACGAACTGGCGAACCGTACACGCCATTTCGTGACCGCCCTCGATGGTTTGATTCCACGATTCCGCGAACTCCAGGAGAAATCGCGCGCGCTCACGATTGATACTTCGCACAGCATCGTGTTCGCCCTCGTCCACCCGGCCCATCGAAGGAACGGCACTCTCGCGGCAATGCTCGAACCCGTCCTGCAAGAGGCCCTCGGCGCGGGGTCGCCGGTCACCGCCAGCACGGCCGACGCCCACATGGTCGACGTGTACGCACGGAAGTGGGGCGGCCGGGTCTACGGAGAGTTCACGCTGACCGACGGTCCGACGGTCTGGTTCCTGACCGTCGACCCGCCGCCGGCGGTCTGAGTCCCGGTCAGACCGAGCAACCGCCCGACTGGCTCTGCGACGAGGTGCCGGTCATCTCACTGGTCAGCTGCACGTCCGAACCGCTGATGGCGAACTCGAGCCCGCTGTCGGTCACCTCGAGCGAGTCGACCTGCACCTCGTCGAAGAACGGGCCGAGCGACGACGTCGTGATCTGGTCGACGATCTGCTGCGCGAAGTCCGGCGGGATGCCGAAGACCAGGGCGCTGGCCTTCACGACCTCGAAGTCGACCCGGCCGTCGTTCAGCACCGGTTTGATGGTCGCCGACACCGGCACCTGGAAGACCATGACCGGGAAGGCGGCCTGCACCTCGAAGGTGCCGTCGGCCGCATTGCCGGTGATCTGCTCGACCGCGCCGACGCCACCGGCCGGGGTGCCGGTGCTCTGACCGGATGCCCCGGCCTGCTCCTTGCTGAGTTCGACGATCCGCTCGTAGGGGATGAAACCCGTGCCGTCGAGACTCTGGATGTCGGTGGAGCTCTCGGTGCCCGAGATGCCGTCGGCACGCATGTGCAGACGGACGCCCCCGGCGCTGTCATCGGTGTCGACCTGTACGAAGGGGATGTCGCCGCTGCCCTGCAGGAGGATCGGCTTACGGCTGAGCGACACCTCGGTCGGCACGCCGGTCAACCCGCTGAAGGACTCCTCGAGGCAGTTGGTGACCTTGTTGCGCAGGTACAGCTCGCTGCCGACCGCGGCGATGACCGCGAGGAGCAGCACACCGACGACGCTGAAGGCGACGATCTTGCGGGTGCTCCGCTTCTTGCGCGGGGAGGTGAGGACCGGCCCGCTGCCGGTGCCGTCGGGCGATCCCGGCGGAATCGGTCCCGAGGCGGTCGTCCCGGGCCCGTACGGGTCTTCGCCGGGCGCGAACTGCGAGGTGGGGGGCTTGGCACCGCCGATGGTGCCGGTGTCGGCATCGGACGGCGGGATGGCCGAGTAGGCCTGCGCTCCCTGGACGATCGGTTCGGTCGCGAACTGCTCGGTCGCGGGCGGCTCGCCCTGTTCGGTGCCGGACACCGGACGCCATTCGCCGCCCTGGCCCGTCGACGTCGGCTCACCGGTCGTACCGGGCTGGGAGGGGTCGCCGGCGTGCGGATCGATCTTCGCGGTCTCGTCGGCGGGGTCCCCGGATGAGGAATCGGGGCGGGGCGTGTTGCTGTCGCTCATGGGTTCCGTCCTGGGTCGTCTGACTCGCGGAGCCGCGTGTGGGCCGGCGTCACGTCGTTGTCCGTCTCGCCGCCGACCGGCAGTGGGCGCTCGTTGGCGAGGACTGCCAGTTGCGTACGGGCTTGGTCGACCAGTGCTAGGTCGAGGTCGTGCACGTCCACCCGGATGCTATCCGGATACGCGGCGACCAACGTACCGAATGGGTCTGTGATTTGGCTGTGTCCGATTCCGGTCGGCGCGCTCGACGACGCGGCCGCGTCGTCGGCGGGAAACGCCTGGTCGACGGCCACGACGAAGGTCGTCGAGTCCAGCGCTCGGGCCGAGGCCAGCACCTCCCACTGACGGAGTTTGCCCGGTCCGGAACCCCACGACGTGGGTACCACGATCACCTGGGCGCCCCTCCGTGCGAGGTGGGTGAACAAGGCGGGGAATCGGATGTCGTAGCAGGTGGCCACGCCGACGGTGACGTCGCCGACCGCGAAGGTCAGCGGCTCCGCCCCGGCGGCCACGTTCTTCGACTCGGTGAATCCGAAGGCGTCGTAGAGATGGATCTTGTGGTACCCGCGGCGTGTCCCGTCCGGGTGTGCGACGACGACGGTGTTGCGGACCCGGCCGTCGCCGGCAGGCGTGAACATCCCGGCCACCACCGTGACCTCCGACGCCGCGGCGACCTCGGACACGCCGCGCGCCCACGGACCGTCGAGATCCTCGGCGACCGGCTTCAGCGGCACCCCGAACCGGCACATCGTCGCCTCCGGGAAGACGACGAGCTCGGCGCCGCGCGACGCCGCGTCCGCGGTGGCCGCACGCACCGTCTCGAGGTTGGCGGTGGGGTCGTCGGTCGAACTGATCTGGGCCATCGCGACACGCATGACGGCCACACTATCCAGCCGGTGCGACCGTCTCCCAGGGAACCGTGAGCACGTTGTCGGACAGGCGGCGCCGCGGCACCTCGCAGTCGACCCCACGGTCGCGCAGCAGACCCAGTGCATGCACCCACCGGGCGCGCGGGCCGTACGGCGCCAGCGGCGCGGCGATGGTCCCAACACTGATCGGCCAGGGCCAGCAGCGTGTGGATCCGCTCGCCCGGCACGTTGCGATGGATCAGCGCCTTGGGCAGTCGCTCGGCCAGTTCCGACGGACGGTCCGAATGCTCCGGCGCCCAGCTGAGGGTCAGGCTCACCGGCCCGTCGACGTCTAGCAGCACCCAGCTGCACCGTCGGCCGATCTCGTCGCACGTCCCCTCGACGATCACTCCGCCCGGCGAGAGTGCACCGCGGATCCGGGCCCACGCGTCGTCGACCTCGTTCTCGTCGTACTGACGCAGCACGTTGAACGCGCGCACCACCCGGGGTCGCAGGCCGCCCAGCTCGAAGCCGCCGAGCCCGAACCGCACGCCGGCGCGGGGCTCGACCACGCGGGCGGGGTCGATCTCGAGACCGACCATCTCCAGATCCGGGGCGACCGCGCGGAGCCGTTCGGCCATCTCGACGGTCGTGTCCGGACGCGCACCGTAGCCGAGGTCGACGACCAGCGGCCGGGGCACGTCCAGGGCGGCACGCACCCGCGGGGAGTGGACCATCCACCGGTCCACCCGCCGGAGCCGGTTGATGTTCGTCGTGCCCCGGGTGACCCGGCCCTGCGGTCTGTGCTCGATGCGCTCGGACCTGACGGACGGGCGGCCGGCTCGGATCACAAGTTCTTGTCGACCCAGTCCTTGGCGTACTCGGCCTCGGCGCGGAACAGGTCGACGAGGTTGATCAGGATCATCTGCTCGAGCTTGCCGTTGACGAACGGGACGAAGACCTTCGCCTCACTGGTCCGGCGGATCGTGCAGCCACCGTTCTCGGTGGGGAACAGCTCCTGCCAGCCGTTGAGGCTGCCCGGTCCCGCCGGGATCGAGGCGTTGTAGGTGCCCTTGGTGTTGTCCGGGTCGAACGGGCCCAGGGTCTCCTCGCGGGTGATGACCATGTCCTTTTTCATCACCGTCTGCGCGAGCGCGGGCAGCTGGTCGCGCCCGATCGTCTGCTTGAGGACCACCCGGATACCCGTCTCGTCGGAGACGAAGGAATCGACCTCGCAATGCGGGGAGATCATCTGGAAGCCCGCCATCATGTCGTCCCAGTACTGCTTGATGCTCTGGGCCTGGTAGAGCTTCTCCGCGGACTGCGTGTACCGAGCGGAGTAGCTGAGCCGTCGTGCCATGCAGACCAGGCTACGTCAGCGGATTCTCGGTCTCCCACTCGACGGTGTGTCCGCGCTCGGCGTCGAGCAGCGCCGACAGCTCGCTGACCACCGACTTCTCGATCTTCCCGCCGAACAGCGGGAGATTCACCGACACCTCGGCGCGGTTGTCGGTGGTCGCCGGGTCACCCGACGTCACGGTGGTGCCGGTGACGTCGACCGGCACCGGCGCCCCCTCGACCGTGGCATGTGTCTCCCCCTCGATCCGGTCGCCGACCAGGCGGTACGTGTTCTTGCGCGGGATTCGGAGGTCGCCGGGCATGACCTTGGTGACCGCGGAGGGCAGCTTGTCGGCGGGAATGCCCTGCTGGATCTCGACGGTGACCGTGTCCTCGCTGATGGTCACCTTCTCGACATGCCCGTGCCCGGAGTTCATGCGCTCGACGAGGTCGTGCCAGTACTTCTCGGTGGTGTAGATCGCCCACAGACGCGCGGTGGAGAAGGGATAGGACACCGTGTGCTGCAGCTTGCTCGCCATGGAGAGAACGCTACCGCCCGCCGGTTAACGTTGAGGACGTGACCGACACGCAGGCGCCGCTGAGCGCGCCCCTCGCCGAGCTGACCACCCTTCGCCTGGGTGGGCCCGCGCGCGAGATCATCCGCTGCGAAGACACCCGCACCATCGTGGAGACCATCCTCGACCTCGATGCACGGTCCGAGCCGGTCCTCGTCGTCGGCGGCGGTTCCAACCTCGTCATCGGCGACGCCGGGTTCGACGGGACGGCGGTCGTACTCGCCAGCGGCCGCGTCGAGTTCGGTTCTGGCCGTGAGTCGGGACGGCCGCACGTGGTCGCCGACGCCGGCGTGGGCTGGGACGAGCTGGTCGCCGCGACGGTCGACGCCGGTTTCGGCGGGCTCGAGTGCCTCTCCGGGATCCCCGGCGCGGCCGGGGCGACCCCGGTGCAGAACGTCGGGGCCTACGGCGTCGAGGTGGCCGACATCCTCCGATCGGTTCAGGTCCTCGATCGACGCTCCGGCAACCTGCGGTGGGTCTCCCCCACCGAGCTCGGTCTCGGCTACCGGACCAGCAATCTCAAGCACCGGCACGACTTCGTGGTCGTTGCGGTCTCGTTCTGGCTCAACGACGATCGCGTGAGCCAGCCGATCCGCTACCGCGAACTCGCGACCCGCGTGGGGGTCGAACCGGACGATCGGGTCGACGCCGCCACGGCGCGTGCAGCCGTGCTCGACCTGCGCGCGGGCAAGGGCATGGTGCTCGACACGACGGACTTCGACACCTGGAGCGCCGGCTCGTTCTTCACCAACCCGATCGTGCCGGGCGATGACGCCCCGGCGGTGCTCGACCGGATCGCGGCGCGCGTCGGCGACGATGTCGCGATCCCCACCTATCGCGCAGGCACCGATGACACCGACGCGGCGATCAAACTGTCGGCCGGGTGGCTGATCGAACGGGCAGGCTTCCACCGTGGGCACCCGGGCCCGGACGCGGCGGTCCGACTCTCGACGAAGCACACTCTGGCGCTGACCAATCGGGGCGCCGCGACCACCGCCCAGCTCCTCGATCTGGCTCGCGAGGTCCGCGACGGCGTCGTCGAGGCGTTCGGGGTGACATTGCGGCCCGAGCCGGTTCTGGTCAACTGCAGTCTGTGACGGGAAGGACCGGTCAGACCGACTGGGTGTCCTTCAGATCCGCTGTCTCCCGGGAACTCTCGGCGACGACCTCGTCGAGCAGGGCGTTGAAGCGCTCGGCGGCCTCGATGCTCGACATGTGTCCGACACCCTCGTAGACCACCAGGTCGCGCAGGGAGCCGTTGCGCCGCAACACCTCCGCTATCTGCTCGGCGTGTACCTGCGGGGTGAGCCGGTCCTCGGTGCCGACGACCACGGTGGTCGGCACCGTCAACGCCTCGAGTCCGGCGGTCACGTCGAGCTTCCCCATTGCCGAACCCCATCCGGCCCGAGCGCGCGGCGGGCACGAGCCGATCATCTCGTCGACGAGCTCGACGTGCGCCCGGCGGGCGTGCGGCCCCAGCGCGATGTAGTGCGAGAAGCGGACGCCGTAGGACGTCTTCGGGATCGGAACCGGGACCGAGGTGATCATCTTCGCGGCGGCCGGCGCGAACGGTTTGGCGTACACCGGCAGATCGACCGGGATCAGCAGGTGGTTGTCCATGACCGCCTTGGCGGCGGTCGAGACCAGCACCACCGACGACACCAGCGATCCGACCTTCTCGGGATACTGGGCCGCCCACGACATGATGGTCATGCCACCCATGCTGTGTCCCACCAGGATCGCGCGGCGCCCGGGCGGCACTGCCGCCTCGAGCACCGCGTCGAGGTCCTCACCGAGCATGGCGACGGTCGGTCGGCGGTGGCCGCGCTCACTGCCACCGTGGCCGCGCTGGTCGTAGGTGACGACCCGGCGGGAGCCACCCTCGGAGGCGGCCAGGTGGTTGATCTGCGGGTACCAGTAGGCGGTGTTGCAGGTCCAGCCGTGGACCATCACGATGACGTCGCCGGTGTCGTCGGCGCCGGGGCCGTCGGGGTCACCGTAGACCTCGACATTGAGACGGGCCCCGTCCGCGGTCGGGACCTCGAGACGTTGCGGGGCGTTGTCCGGGCGGGTGAGGAGATCGTCCGGGCCGTCGTCGACGGCGAATTCGGCCTGCAGTGCCTCGCGCGCGAGTCGCGCGAAGACGGTTCCGATCCCCAGCGCGACCACGCCCGCCCCGATCGCGGTGGCAACGCTGCCCGCACTGGCCACTGACTTCGTGTTCATCCGGCACTCCTCACCTGTCGAGGACCTCACTGGTCCTCTGCAAGGCACCGAATCCGGCTCAGCGCCCCGTCTCGGGGTTCAATGTACCAACGTCCGTTGTCTCACAGTCCGCCTGTGCCGGCTCTGACTCCTCGTCGGCGGGCAGGACCGGCGGGGGCACCTCGGCGTCGAAGTAGGTCGCCGCCTCCCCGATCGCCTTGGAGATCTGCTCGTCGAGCGCCTTGCGGAACGTCGTCTCGACGATCTCGTGGGCGATGGGCCGAACCGTCTGGATGAGGTCGGCCATCTCGCTGACGCCGGCCTCGCCCAGGTCGGGGAGGTTCTCGTCGAAGTACTTGTCGGTGATGATCGAGACGAAGCTGGTGGCGACATCTTCGAGGTCTTCCTGAACGCGGACCCACCGGTCGAGCAGGACATCGATGTCGACCCCACTCTTGACCAGGATTTCGGCCCCCTCGAGCAATTCCGGGTTGCGAATCGCGTAGTGCGCGCCGTCCTTCGCCAGCAGTCCGAGCTTCTGGCTGAGCGCGATCGACCGGTCGCTGGCGTTCAGCGTCTTGCGCAACTCGGTGATGGTGATCGTCGCCGCGCGCTTGAAGTTGCGGAACCGGCCGCCCTTCGGTGTGCCGCGCAGGATCTGCTCCACCCGCATGCCGTGATGCGCCGCGTGCAGCAGCTCACTGATGGTGGCGAAGGTGTAACCGCGCTCGAGCATGCGCGAGATCAGGTTCAGCCGGACGAGGTGCTGGTCGGAATACCAACCGGCGCGTCCGCGAATGGTGGGCGGCGGCAACAGTCCGCGGTCCTGATAGACCCGGATGTTGCGAACGCTGACCCCGGACGCCTCCGCCAGGTCGTTGATCCGATACTCCGCCACGATGCGTCAGGCCCTTTTGCTGAACCAGGACTTGCCCTGGATGTCGTCGACCCGTTTGCGTACGTCGACGAGGTAGACGAGCATCGCGACCACTCCGATGATGCCCAGGAAGTTCACCGCACCGAAGAACCAGATGAACAGGGTCGCGGCGGCGAGGATCGAGACCCAGATGACCTTGCTCTGCCGATCCACCGCCGGGAAGGCGTCGGGCCGCTGGATGGCGGCGTGGATGAGCGCGACGGTCGAGGCGATGCCCGCGACCACCGTGAGGGTCAGCATGATCAGACTCTGGCCGTAGGCCATTACGCTGAAGAAGTCCACGTCGAACACTGTAGTCGCGCGAGTGCCGTTTGCTGCGACACCCTACGACGCGGTGCGGTCACCCGGCCCGTCGACGATCATTCGGCGCCGGGAGACGCCTTTTTCGCCGGGGCCTTTTTGGCAGCAGCCTTCTTGGCCGGGGTCTGCTTCGCGGCGGCCTTTTTCGCCGGGGTCTTCGTGGCCGCGGTCTGTGTGGTCGCAGCCTTCTTCGCCGGAGTCTTCTTTGCCGGGGTCTTCTTCGCCGGGGCCTTCTTGGCGGCGGCCTTCGCGGCAGCCCGCTCGGCCGGACCCTTGACGGCGGCGGCCTTCTTGGCGGGCGCCTTGGCCGGCGCCGCCGTCTTCGTCGCCGCCTCCTTTGCCGCCGCCTTCTTCGCCGGAGCGCTCTTGGCCGGGGTTTTCTTGGCCGGCGAACTCTTGGCCGGGACCTTGGTCGCCGGAGTCTTCGTCGCCGGGGCCTTCTTCGCCACTTCTTTCGCCGGCGATGCCTTCTTCGCCGCTTCCTTGGCCGGCGCCGTCGTGACCGCGGCTTTCTCGGCGGGTGCCGGCTTCTTCGCCGGTGCCGCCTTCGTCGCGGCCTTCGCCGGCGGAACGATGTCGCCTTCCGACTTCACCGGCGGCTCGGTGCGTGGCTTCTCGTCGCGGGGCGCATCGTCGGCCCGGTTCGCCAGCTTCAGCGCACGTTCGCCGACCGCCCGCGTCTGCTCGGAGATCGTCCCCAGCGCGTCTTCGGTGAGACCGACGGCGTCGTTGTACACCTTCTCGAGCTTCGGCAGGTTCTCGCCGACGAGCGGTTGTGACTTGAGCTTCTCCACCGCCTCGTCGCGTCGTTCCGCCAGCGCGGTCAGCAGTCCCGCGGCCACCGCGAGGTACGCCTCGGCCACCTTGCGCAGTTCCTCCGGGGAGAACCGCGCCTTCAGATCCTCGATCTCGGCGGGCAATTCGACCGGCAGCGCCGACAGTTTGGTCCTCGCGTCCTCGAAGATGGCCAGTGCCGTGGCGAGCGCCTCGTCGATCCGGGCCTGGGCGTCGTCCCGCGAACCGGTGATCCGCGCCTCGAGCTTGGACTGTGTCGAACCGACCGTCTCGACCAGCTTCGACTGGGTGTTCTCGACGGTCTCGGCGATCTTGGATTGCGCGTCGGCGACCTTCGCCTGGGTCGACCCGACGGTCTCGACGAGCTTTGTCTGGGCTTGCTCGCTCGCGGCCTCGCCGCGCTCACGCACGTCTGCGAGCAAGGCAGCCACCTGCCCCACGGCTGTGGTCAACGGGTTCTCGCTCATCAACTACTCCTTGCCGGTCGACTCGATCGTGTTCTCTTTCCGGAACGACTCGTAGATCTCCAGCAACATCTGCTTCTGACGTTCGTTGATGGAGTCATCTGCGATGAGAGCATCACGGACCGGGCTCGCGGGCCGTTCTTCGAGTATCCCCGCCCGCACGTACAGGACCTCGGCCGACACGCGGAGACCCTTGGCGATCTGGGCGAGCACTTCCGCCGACGGTTTCCGCAGGCCGCGTTCGATCTGGCTCAGATAGGGGTTACTCACGCCCGCCCGCTCGGCGAGCTGGCGCAGCGAGACCTTGCCCGCGACCCGCTGGGACCGAATGAACGCACCGATGTCCTGGGCCGCGTTGGCGACGGCCTCGACCGCCTCCACCGCGATGGGGGTCGTCGAATCAGGGTCGTCGCCGGCCACCTCGACGCCGGAAACGCGGTCAGCAGTGGAGCTTTCACCCGGTGCGCCGGAGTCGGCGGCCGAGGCGCGGTCCGCGTCGGGGGACGCTTCATCCTTCTCGGACTGCATCAACGCTCCGTTCTCATGGTGGGGCCCGACGTTCGGCGATGTGTCCGACTTTCGGCCCGTTCTCCCAGTATCAACACCAGTGCTAGCCCGTGCAAGCACACAGCAAACTCCCGGTTAGACAACGACCGAGCGAAGCTGCCCTCTCCAGCTCCGCCGAAAGAACCGCGACACCGGTGGCCCGCTCTGCTCCCTGAGGAGCGCCCGGAGCTTGCGGAGGGCGCGTCAGCCCCCCGCTCCCTGAGGAGCGCCCGGAGCTTGCGGAGGGCGCGTCACGAAGGGTCCTGGTGACACCGGTTGCCAGGTCCCTCGCGGCTCGTCGATCAGGAGAAGATCAGCACCGAGGTCGAGTAGATGACGAGCCCGGCGAGTGCGCCGACGACGGTGCCGTTGATCCGGATGAACTGCAGGTCGCGGCCGACCTGCAGTTCGATCTTGCGACTCGTGTCATCGGCATCCCAACCACGCACGGTCTCGGTGATGACCGAGATGATCTCCTGTGAGTAGTTCGCGGCGACGTGGTGCGCGACCCGCGCCACCCAGCCGTTCATCTTCTCCTGCAGCGGCCGGTCGTCGCGGACACGTTCCGCGAGTTGGATGATGGAGTCCGACAACGTGTTCCGCAGCGTGCTGTTCGGGTCCGACAGCATCTCCTCGATGACGGCCTTGCCGGTCTGCCACGCCGTCGACGCGGCACCGGTCACCTCGTCGCGCCCGACCAGTTCGAGCTTGAGCGCCTCGAACTTGGCGATCATCTCGGGGTCGTGCTGCAGATCGTCGGCGAACTTCTCCACGAATTCGTGCATGGCACGCCGCAATTCGTGATCGGGATCCACCCGCACCTTGTAGGTGAAGTCGACGAGCTCGCGATGGATCCGGTCCCCCACCAGACTGTTGACGAATTTCGGCGTCCACTGGGGTCCGTCCCGGTCGACGACCCGATCGATCAGATCCTGGCTGCCGACCGCCCATTCATGAGCCCGGTCACACAGCAGCTGGAACACCGGCTCCAGACGATCCTCGGCGATCAGCTGTTCGAGGATGCGGCCGGTGGGCGGCGCCCACTGGGGTTCTGCCGCCCACTTCAACGCGGCCTGGATGAGTTGTTCGACGTCCTCGTCGCGCAGCATCTCTGCGGCGAGCTTGATCGCTCGGGCGGCTTCGCCACTCACCCGCGGCGCGTTGCGCGGGTCGGCCACCCACGTCGACAACCGTCGGGGCAGATCCAGCTGCTCGGCTCGGTACACCACCACATCGGGCGTCATGAAGTTCTCTTCGATGAAACCGCCGAGTTGTTCGCCGATGTCGTCCTTCTTCTTGCGGATCAGGGCCGTGTGCGGGATCGGGATGCCCAGCGGGTGGCGGAACAGGGCGGTCACCGCGAACCAGTCGGCCAGCGCGCCGACCATCCCGGCTTCGGAGGCCGCGCGGACGTAGCCGACCCAGGCCGCGACGTCGGCGCCGTCGCGATGCTCGAGGTAGCGGGTGAACAGATACACGATCGCGGCGAAGACCAGGAAGCCGGTGGCCACCGCTTTCATCTTGCGAAGGTCCCTGCGTCTGCCCTCGTCGCCGGCGCTGTTCCCGCCGAATCCGGGCGCGGACGCCGTGGCCGGCGGACCGTCGTGCTGACCGGCGACTCCTGGGATGACTGTCGATGCCATGGAACCAGTGTCACCCATCGAGCGACTACGCTGGCTGCGTGATGGCCAACCGCCCGAATCCCGCCGCGGCCGCGCGCGCCGCAGTGGCGGCCGCGGCCAACGTGACGCGCGGGCTGGAACAGGTCCTGACGACGGTCACCGAGTCGGTCGCCGAGACCGGCGCCAAACCCGACGGTCGCAAACAGCGGTGGGAGAAGCACAAGCTCGCCCGACGCACCGAACTCACCGACGGTGTCATCGCCGCGGTCCGTGAACTGGGCGCCGACGTCGGCATGGACGAGATCGCCGCCCACATCGGCGTCTCCAAGACCGTCCTGTACCGCTACTTCGCCGACAAGAGCGACCTCGGCGTCGCGACGACGGTGCGGTTCTTCGAGACGACGATCTATCCGCGGCTGACCGAGGCGATCGCCGACGATCTCGACGAGTACACGCTCACCCACACCATCATCGGGGTGTACGTGCACGCCGTCGACGACGAACCGCAGCTGTACCGGTTCGCCCTGGCCAGTTCGCCCACCTCCTCTCCGGCGCCCGCCGATTCGGTGCGACTCGTCACCCAGTTGGTGATGGGGAACATCCAGCTGCGGATGGCCGAACGCGGCGCGGACACCACCGGCGCCGAGCTCTGGTCGCACGCGCTCGTGGGCGGTATCCAGCACGTCGTCGACTGGTGGATGACCAAACGCACCCTCAGCGCCGACGAAGTCGTGGATTATCTGACCATGATGGTCTGGAGCGCGGTCGTGGGTGTCTGGCAGGTCAACGGGTCCCGGGAGAAGTTCCTGGCAGCGCCGCCTGCGCTCTTCGATCCCCCACCCGCCGACCCCTTGCCCGCCGATCCCGCCTCCGGGACCCCCGGCGCCTGATGACGCGCGTCGCTCTCGTCACCGGCGGCAGTCGCGGCGTCGGGTACGGCATCGCTCGTGCGCTCATCGACGACGGGTGGACGACGTATGTCACGTCGCGACAGGGAACCGGCCCCGACGGCGCCCGCGCGCTGCCCTGCGATCACACCAACGACGCCGCGGTGGCCGCGGTGTTCGACGAGATCGCCACCGGCGCAGGCGGTCTGGATCTGCTCGTCAACAACGCGTGGGCCGCGCCGAAGGGTTTCGGCGGGTTCTCCGACCCGTTCTGGAAGCGACCGGTCGACGACTGGGACACCCTGATCGGCGTCGGACTGCGAGCGCATTACGTGGCCTCGGTGCACGCGGCCCGGCTCATGACCGACGCCGGCCGCGGGCTCATCGCCAACATCTCGTCGTTCGGCTCGCGCGGCCATCTGCACTCGGTCCTGTACGGGATGAGCAAGACCGCCCTGGACAAGATGGCCGCGGACATGGCGGTGGAGCTGCGGGGCACCGGCGTCAGCTCGATCTCGTTGTGGCTCGGCCTGATCCGCACCGAGCTGTTGCTGTCACTCGGTGTCGACGAATTCGCCGGTTTCTCGCTCGCCCGCGCGGAGGACCCCGAGTTCGTCGGCCGGGTCATCTCCCGGCTGGCGGCCGATCCCGGGCTGTCCGACCTCAGCGGCCGCACGCTCGTCACCGCCGAACTCGGTTCCGCCTATGGGATCGTGAACAACGATGGCACGCCGCCGGATTCACATCGCACGGCGTTCGGTGGCGGGCCGCTGTTCCCACCCCCGGCCGAGCCGGCGCCCGCATCCGACCCCGAGAGGACCCCATGACCGCTGGTTGGACCACTCCCGCCGCCGATGCCCTGCGCGTCGGGGCCATCGGGCCGATCGCGTCGTTCGACCCGGAGACGACGCCGGGCTTCGACGGCGACAAGGCCTCCGGCACGGAGTTGCTCGCGCAGCGCGGCGAGGTTCTCGCCGATCTCCAGGAGTTGTTGTACGCCAACGGCCGGGCCGGTGACCACCGCTCGGTTCTGCTCGTGCTGCAGGGCATGGACACCGCCGGCAAGGGCGGCATCGTGCGCCACGTGGGCGGGATGATGGACCCACAGGGTCTGTCGATCAAGGGGTTCGGCAAACCCACCAAAGAGGAGTTGCAGCACGACTTCCTGTGGCGTATCCACCGCGCCCTTCCGCCCGCGGGCCGGATCGGGATCTTCGACCGGTCGCACTACGAGGACGTCCTCCCCGTCCGGGTGCACGATCTCGTCCCGCAGTCGGTGTGGGAGAAACGCTACGACCTGATCAACCAGTTCGAGTCCGAACTCGTCGCCGGCGGGACCACCGTCGTCAAGTGTTGCCTCGTGGTGTCGAAGGACGAGCAGAAGAGCCGCCTCGCCGCGCGCCTCGAAAGACCCGACAAGTACTGGAAGTACAACACGGGCGATGTCGACGAACGCGGTCACTGGGACGCCTATCTCGAGGCATATCAGGCGATCTTCGACCTGACCGACCGCGACTCCGCGCCGTGGTTCGTCATCCCGTCGAACCGCAAGTGGTTCGCGCGCCTCGCGGTGTGCGAACTGCTCATCGACGCGCTCGCTCGCCTCGACCTCGACTGGCCTGCCGCCGATTTCGACGTCGAGGCCGAGAAGAGACGACTCGCCGCCGCCGACTGAATTTCCGCTCCCCAATCCGAAAGAGCCGCACATCAAGTGGTCCCTGATCCGAAAGAGCCACACACTTATTGGTCCCTGAGGTGCGAGCGAAGCGAGCCACGAAGGGTCTTCGCAACTCGCCTCGCCAGGCCCTTCGTGGCTCGTCGCTTGCGCTCCTCGCACCTCAGGGACCAGGGGTTATGCGGTTCTTTCGGATCAGGGAGCAGGAACCGGGCGCCGACTGAGCACCCCGTGCGCCGCCAGCCCGACGACAAGCGCCCAGAACGCGCCACCGATCCCCCCGAAGGTGACGCCCGCGGCCGCGGTCACGAACGCCAGTGCCGCGGGAATGCGGAACTCCGGCTTCTCGAACGCCCCCATGATCGCGGCCACGAACGTGGCCAGGAGCGCAAGTCCCGCAACGGCTTCGAGCAGTCCGTCCGGCGCGATCGCCGTGACGACGACCAGCGCACCCGACAGCACCGCTAGTACGAGGCTCGTCGACCCCGTGGCCACGCCGGCGATCCATCGTCGCGACCGGTCGGCGCCCGCCTCCGGACCCGCGGCCAGTGCCGCGGACAGCGCGGCGAGGTTGATCGCGTGTCCGCCGAACGGCGCCCCGATCACGGTTCCCGCCCCGGTCACGAACATCGCCGGCCGCCACGGTGTTTCGTAACCGAACGACTTGAGTACGGCCACCCCCGGAACGTTTTGTGAGGCCATGGTGACGACGAAGAGCGGAATCGCGAGGCCGACAATCGCTGTCGCGTCGAACGCCGGTGTGGTCCAGGCCAGCTGCGGCCACCACGTCTCACCGGCCCAGCCGTCGTAGCCATCGACGGCGAGGTTCACGCCGATCACGATCAGTGCGGTGACCAGAGCCAGCGGCAGCGCCCACCGCGGCAACCATCGCATGGCCAGCAACCAGACGAGGAGTATCGGAATCGTCGACCACGGTTGCGCTGACAACGAGGTCATCGGCGCCAGACACAGGGTGAGCAGCACCCCCGCGAGCATCGCCTGGGCGATTGGCGTCGGAATCCGGCCGATCAGCTCACCGAGTGCCGGCACCAGCCCGGTCGCCACGATCAGCAGCCCGACCACGAGAAACGCTCCCACCGCCGCAGGCCACCCCGCGTCATAGGACGCACCGGCCGAGACGAGCAGCGCGGCGCCCGGCGTCGACCACGCCAGCGTCACCGGGCGGCGCGTGCGCAGCGAGAGCAGGATGGACCCGAGGCCGAACAGAACCGTCAGGACGAGCAGACCCGACGCGGCCTGTGCCGGACTGGCACCCACGGCCCGCACGCCGGTGACCACCACGACGAACGACGAGGTGAAACCGACCAGCGACGTGACGACTCCGGCGATGATCGGCTCACCGCGAGCCGGCGGCGCGGGACTGGTCATGTCGCGAGCATAGCGGTATCGTTCCGAACAGAACAGTGGTTGTCGGCAGCGACGCGAACGAGACGAGGACGATGACACCCGGCGAGGATCGACGACGCGCGGTCGGGGCCCGGATCTCCGCCATCCGAAAGCAGCGGGGCCTGAGCTTGTCAGGCCTCGCCCGGGAAGCGCGAATCGGCAAGGGTTCGCTGTCCGAACTCGAAGCTGGACAACGAAACCCGACCCTCGACACGCTGTACGCCATCGCCGGTCCGCTCGGCGTGCCGCTGTCCGCCCTCCTGGGCGAGGAATCCGGAGTCGAGGGCGCCGGCCCCCACCTCGCCGCCCGGGTGCTGCACGTCGAGCATCACGACGACGGCTCGGTCACCGAGGTCTTCTGGTTGCGCGTCAGCCCGGGCGGGACCAGGGAGTCGCCCGCGCACGGGCCCGGCGTCGTCGAGCACGTACATGTCGTCAGCGGCCATCTCCGGGCCGGTCGCGCCGGCGAAGAACGCGCGGCGGGACCGGGCGAATCCCTGCACTGGCTGTCCGACGTTGCGCACACCTACCGCAGCGACGACGGCGCGCTCGCGGTCCTCACCATCCGGACGCCCTGACCGGCGCCGTCGCGGAGTCTCGCTCCCGCGGTGCTGTTTCCGTCCCGCTGATCGGATCTCATCAGCGGGACGGAAGCGGGACCGCGGGACTCAGCTCATCAACTCGAACTTCTCCAGCCATGGCCGGAGCAGGCCGATGAAGGATCCGTCCTCGAGCATCGACCAGGTCCAGCGCACGACGACGGGGCCCAGCGCGCGGATCTCGTCCTCGCGCAGCTTCTCCTGCAGTACGACATCGGCCACGGTCTTCCCTGATGGCCGGAGGCGGCCGTATTTGACCATGCCGTCGAACTCCCCGACGAGCTTCGCCTCCCAGTCGAAGTCGACATGGTAGACGCCGCTCCGCCCACAGAACTCGTGTTGCAGTCGCGGAACCGGCAGGCCGGCCTCGATCATCTGCGCCCGACTCCAGGATTCGCCGACACTTTCGGCCGCCCCATCGGCCAGTGCCAGCGCACGCCGAGCCACTCTGCCCCCCTGCCGACGACGAGAGGTGAGGATCCGCCCCATTAGCTCACGATCGGCGCCTGTCCGAAGTGCCTGGTCAAAGGCGGTGAGGGCCTGTGCGAAGTCGCCCCCGGCCGCTACATCGACAGCGGTTCGCTCAATTCTGGTGACGGGTATTCCGTCGACGACTGCGAGCTCGTCTGCCGTCAGGACGGCGGCGTGGACGTGACGATGCGTCGCGATGAATCCGCCGGCCTTCTTGCCGTTGGTGACGTGGACGCGTTCGGTCTCGGGCTTCAGCAGTGGAATGCCGAGCACCGCGGCGGCCGAGACGTGACTCAGCGGCAACTGCGGTGCGCTCGCCGGCTGTGACGTGGCGATCGCGACAGACTTGAGGCGGTGCAACTCCTGGTCACCTTCGTGCCCGGCGAAGTCGTCGGATGCCGGCACGTAGACGCCGGGGATGAGCCGGATCAGGTCGCCGGCGGATACCGCTGCAGCAAGCAGATTGTCGGAGAAAGCCGCATCGAGTGCGGCGCCGCGACGGATCAGACCGTAGCGGTCCAGTGGGTAGCTGGTCATCTCTGTTCGACGCAGCGGAGGGCGTTTCGGCTCCATCGGGTTTTCCCCAACCTTCCCGCGGTCCCGCTTCCGTCCCGCTGATCGGATCTCATCAGCGGGACGGAAACACCACCGCGGGACAGGGACCTCGTCCCGAGACAAAGGCGCCCCCCACACACGACAACGCCCCCGCCGGAAGCGGGGGCGTTGCCGAATGCGACTGTGTGCGAGTTACTTCGCGGTGGTCGGCTTCTTGACCGGGGCCTTCTTGGCCGGCGCCTTCTTGGCGGCGGTCTTCTTCACGGCCGGCACCGGGGTGTCCTTGGCCTCGGCGACCTTCTTGGCCGGCGAAGCCTTGGCGGCACGGCCCTTGGCCTCGACAGTGCCTGCGGCGCCGTCGATCTCCTTGGCCGCGTCGTCGGCCTGCTCCTTGACGCTGCTGCCGGCCTCTTCGATCGCGACGGCGACGTCCTCGACCTGCTCGCTCGCACGGCCGGCGAGCTTCGCCGCACGATCACCGACGAGGCGGGTCTGGGTCGACACGACGCCGAGGGCGTCCTCGGTCAGGTCGACGGCGTCGTTGTAGACCTTCTCGGCGCGCGACAGGTTCTCCTGGACGAGCGGCTTGGTGCGCAGGCGCTCGAGGGTGGCCTCGCCGCGCTCGGCGAGCGAGGTGTAGAAGCCGTAGGCCTTCTCGACGTAGGGGTCGGCGAGGCGCTTGAGCTCCTCGGCGGTCAGCTTGCCGCGCAGCTCGTCGAGGTCGCTCGGGACCTCCTCGGACAGCGAGCCGATGCGGGTCTTGGCCTCGTCGAAACGCGACTGGGCGGTCTCGGCAGCAGCCTCGGTGCGCTCACGCAGTTCGGTCAGCTTCTCGGTCACCTGGGCGAAGGCGTAGTCGCCGGCGCCGACGGCGGCATAGAGGGGGGCGTAGTTACGTTCGGTGGTGGTCACAGTGAACTCCTTCGGTCGGGTCACCAATCGCGCTGCAGCACATGCGGTCTCGTTGATCTCGGCGTCTTCGCCGGGCGCATGTCGGAACAATCCGTCGCCTGCCGCCTCGGAACGGTCGGTGTTGCAAGCCAATTCGATTCGGCTCACACCGCGCGAGATAAGGGAACCGCGGCGCCATCGGTATTGGTGTTTCCGATAACCAGTATCCACGCTGTGCTAGCAAATGCAAGCATCGTGCTAACACTCGTGACGCACGTCACCTCGGACGCGCGCCGGACCGTCGTCGATCAGGCGTAACGGTAGAAGCCGTGGTCGGCCTTCTTGCCCAGTCGCCCCGCCTCGACCATGCGCAACAGCAGCGGAGGCGGTGCGTAGAGCGGCTCCTTGAACTCCTCGTACATCCGGTCGGCGATGGCCTTGATCGTGTCGAGTCCGACCAGATCGGCCAGCTTGAGGGGACCCATCGGGTGCGCACACCCGAGGACCATGGCCTTGTCGATGTCGTCGACGGTCGCGACACCACTCTCCACCATCCGGATGGATGAGAGCAGATACGGGACCAGCAGCGCGTTCACGACGAATCCGGATCGATCGGCCGACCGGACCACCTGCTTGCCCAACACGTCGTGGGCGAAGGCCTCGGCGCGCTCGACGATCTCCGGAGCGGTCGTCAGGGTGGTGACGAGTTCGACCAGCGGGAGAACCGGTACGGGGTTGAAGAAGTGCATGCCGATGACGCGGGCGGTGTTCTGGGTTGCCATGCCCAGCTTCATGATCGGGATGGACGATGTGTTCGACGCCAGGATCGCCCCGGGGTCGGTCACGACCTTGTCCAGTTGGGCGAAGATCTCGGTCTTGACCACCTCGTCCTCGACGACGGCCTCGCACACGAGGTGGCGATCGGCGAAGTCGCCCAGGTCAGTGGTGAAGCGGAGTCGCATCGACGCCTGGTCGCGTTCGCGTTCGGTCAGTTTGCCGCTCGACACACCGCGATCGAGTGATCGGAGAATCCGGGCGCGACCGGCGACGACGAGTTCTCGGCTGTGCTCGTAGACGAGCACGTCGGCGTGGGCCCGCGCGCACACCTCGGCGATCCCCGCGCCCATCTGTCCTGCCCCCACCACGCCGACGCGGGAGATCTTCTGGTTTGTCATGTCGGCTCCTCGGGTGGAAGCGTCCTCGGCAAGAACCGATTTCGCAAGAACATGGGTGACCCTCCGGGCACGCGCCGAGCCCGGGATACGCCAACAGGCGGCCCGCAGCGAAAGCCGCGGACCGCCTGCCTGGTTCGCCTAGATCACGACGGTGGCGAGTTCCTAGTGGAACTGGCCTTCCTCGGTCGAGCCCTTGAGAGCAGCGGTCGAGGTGTTGGGGTCGACGGTGGTGGCGATGTTGTCGAAGTAGCCGGCGCCGACCTCACGCTGGTGCTTGACGGCGGTGAAGCCGCGCTCCTCGGCAGCCTTGAACTCGCGGTTCTGCAGGTCGACGAACGCCGACATCTGCTCGCGGGCGTAGCCGTAGGCCAGGTCGAACATGCCGTAGTTCAGCGAGTGGAAGCCGGCCAGCGTGATGAACTGGAAGGTGAAGCCCATGGCGCCCAGCTCGTTCTGGAACTTCGCGATGGTGCTGTCGTCGAGGTGCTTGCTCCAGTTGAACGACGGGCTGCAGTTGTAGGACAGCAGCTGGTCGGGGTACTCGGCCTTGACGGCCTCGGCGAACTTGCGGGCCAGCTCGAGATCCGGGGTACCGGTCTCCATCCAGATCATGTCGGCGTACGGCGCGTAGGACTTCGCACGCTCGATGCACGGCTCGATGCCGTTCTTCACGTGGTAGTAGCCCTCGGCGGTGCGCTCACCGGTGACGAACTGCTTGTCGCGATCGTCGACGTCGGAGGTGATCAGCGTGGCGGCCTCGGCATCGGTGCGGGCGATCACGACGGTGGGGACACCGGCGACGTCGGCGGCGAGACGAGCCGAGTTCAGGGTGCGGATGTGCTGCTGGGTCGGGATGAGCACCTTGCCACCGAGGTGGCCGCACTTCTTCTCCGACGCGAGCTGATCCTCCCAGTGGGTACCGGCGGCACCCGCGGCGATCATGGCCTTCTGCAGTTCGTAGACGTTGAGGGCGCCGCCGAAGCCGGCCTCACCGTCGGCCACGATCGGCACGACCCAGTTGTCGACCGAGTTGTCACCCTCGACGCGGGCGATCTCGTCGGCACGCAGCAGCGCGTTGTTGATGCGACGCACGACGCTCGGGACCGAGTTGGCCGGGTAGAGCGACTGGTCGGGGTAGGTGTGGCCGGACAGGTTCGCGTCACCGGCGACCTGCCAACCCGAGAGGTACACGGCCTTCAGGCCGGCGCGGACCTGCTGCA
The DNA here is from genome assembly GCF_023078355.1 of Gordonia hongkongensis. Classification (NCBI taxonomy): domain Bacteria; kingdom Bacillati; phylum Actinomycetota; class Actinomycetes; order Mycobacteriales; family Gordoniaceae; genus Gordonia; species Gordonia hongkongensis. The sequence goes on along the minus strand of NZ_CP095552.1, from coordinate 792,405 downwards.
CGGCCTGGTTACCGGTGAGAGCGCCCAGGGCGTTGATGTAGCTGCCGTCGCCCTTGGTCACGCCGTCCCACAGGATCTCGGCGCCGCGGCGGGCGAGGGTGTGCTCCTCGACGACCGAGCCCTGGAGCTCGGCGACCTGCTCGGCGGTGTAATCGCGCTTGATGCCCTTCCAGCGCGGGTTGGTGTCCCAGTCCTGCTGGATCTCCGCGGCGGTACGGGGCTTTCCGACGTTGCTCATTGGCTGCTTCGCTTTCGTTGTCCTGCTCGTCCCGACCGGGGACCGGATCGGGGCGACGGCCCGGCGCGCCGCCGGAACCTCTCTGCTGACAGACAGCCGATGTCCTCGTCTGGGGTGTGTGATCGCGATCGGCGTCAGTCTCGGCCGAAGTTTGCGAACCCGTTGACTTGGGATCGGTGGTGCCTGCAGCAAGGGTGCCACAACACAAACCCGCAGGTCCAACCCTCGGAGCGTGTAAATATGGGTTATTTTTCGCCACCAGTTTGCAAAGTTTGCAAATATAGTTCTGTGAACGCAGGGTCTACTTCCGCCAAAAAGTACGTCCGTACTGGGATTTTCTACTCACGAGTAGTCGAGCCGATCCTGGGGCCCGGAGGTCCTCGGACCCCCACCCGGACGACCGGATACCCGAAAGTGATGTCCATCACACCTGGCCGGAACGGTCCGCGGACAGCGGACGGCGGCCGTCAGGGCGTGGTGACGCGCTCGACGGCGGTCTCGAAGAGATCCGCGAACACCGACGGTTCGATCGGCCCCACCGGGATGGACGGCGGATCGCTCGCAGGGGTGGTCGCGCCCGACACCGTCAGCTGCACCGACACCTCCCCCGACGCCGGCCGGTCGAGCAGGGCGTACCCGGCGAACCCGATCTGCCGCCGGACACCGCCGTCGGGCAGGGTCGTCGTGACGTCGGACCGCGTGAGCAGCATCTGCTCCCCGGGCAGCAACCCGCCGTCGATGTCCGGCTGGGGCAGTTCGGTGTACACCGTGAGCACCCGACTGCCCGCGAGGTTGCCGGTGGTGATCTCCGTCGTGGTCCGAGAACAACGGCCGGTCGTGGTGAGCCGGTCGGCGTCGATGTCGCGCGATGCGGTGGTGACCAGTTCGACGAGGGTGCCCGTCGCGCCGTCACGGGCGGCCAGCACCGCCGAGTTGTCGGCGGTCAGCTGGTCGTTGAGCGCGGCGTCGGAGGCGGGCCGGCAGTACTCGGGTGTGACGCGCACCGATCGGGAGGCGTCGATGGCGGCCCGGTTCCCGGCGACGAGATCCACCACCGACAGCGGGGCGGAGGTGTACCCCGGCGGCAGCTGGGCTTCGGACAGCACGAGATCGGCGGGACCGCGGGGAGCCGTCGTCTCCCCCGGGTCGCCCGCGCACCCCGCGAGGCCGAGCGCCACTGCCACGACCGACGCGGCCAGCGCTGCCCGCGGGCGGCGTCGGCCGAGGAGGGGTAGCACGCGGTCACCGTACCCTGGGAACGACGCGCGACGCGGCAGCACCTGTCCGGGAGGTGGACGATGAGCAGGACCTACGTGGGCTCGCGGTTGCGCCAATTGCGTTCCGAGCGCGGCCTGTCGCAGGTTGCCCTCGCGCAGACCCTGTCGATCTCGGCGTCATACCTGAATCAGATCGAGCACGATGCCCGTCCGCTGACCGCTTCGGTGCTGTCCAAGATCACCGAGGCCTTCGGCGTCGACGCCGGGTTCTTCGACAGCCAGGACGATGTCCGGCTGGTCGCCGAGCTGCGTGAGGCGCTGCTCGACGACGACCTGGAGGCCTCCCCCGGCGCACTCGACGCGCAGGGGCTCAGCGCGATGGTCGCGTCGCATCCCGAGATGGCCCAGGCGATGGTGAACCTGCACCGCCGCTACCGGGTCGCCACCGATCAGCTCGCGGCGGCGACCGACGAGCGGGGGGACCGCAGCATGCGGGGCACCATCAGCGCGCCGCACGAGGAGGTGCGGGACTATTTCTACCAGCGCCGCAACTACATTCACGAACTCGATGTCGTCGCCGAGGAGATGACGACCCGGATGCGGATGCACTCCGCCGACATCCGGCGCGAGATCATGAACCGCATCGAGAGCGTCCACGGCATCAGCATCGTGCGCCGCGTCGACCTCGGGGACTACACCCTGCACCGGTTCGACCGCGAGGCCCGGCGTCTGGAGTTCTCCGCGTCGCTCTCGGCAGGTCAGCGGACGTTCAAACTCGCCAGCGAGCTCTGCTATCTCGAGTACCAGGACCTCCTGGACAAACTGGTCGACGAGGCGAACTTCAGCGGTGAGGACGCCCGCGCGCTGGGACTTCTCGGTCTGGCGAACTACTTCGCCGCCGCAGTCGTCCTTCCCTACAGCCAATTCCACGGCGCCGCAGAGGATTTCCGGTACGACATCGAACGCCTCTCGGCCTTCTACGCCGTCTCCTACGAGACGATCTGCCACCGCCTCTCGACGCTGCAGCGGCCCAACCTGCGGGGCATCCCCTGGTCGTTCGTGCGCGTGGACCGAGCCGGGAACATGTCGAAACGTCAGTCCGCCACCGGTTTCCACTTCTCGTCCAGTGGCGGCACCTGTCCGCTGTGGAACGTCTACGAGACGTTCGCCTACCCCGGCAAGATCATCACCCAGATCGCCGAGATGCCCGACGGCCGGAACTACTTCTGGGTTGCGCGCACCGTCGAACGCCGCGCCACCCGCTACGGACAGCCCGGCAAGACCTTCGCGATCGGCATGGGATGCGAACTGCGCCATGCCGCGCGGGTGATCTATTCCGACGGTCTGGAGATCGGACCGCAGGCGCATGTGACCCCGATCGGCGCCGGTTGCCGGGTGTGCGAGCGGACCAACTGCGCCCAGCGCGCGTTCCCCGCGGTCGGAGCATCGCTCCGCATCGACGAACACACCAGCAGCGTCTCGCCGTACATGAGCCTTACCGAGAACCGTTAACGACCACACCCGTTCGGTGCGGGGATCCCGCGCAGACGTTCGTCGAGCCAGGTCGCGGTGTCCGGGAACCCGACCGCAGCCGCCGTCACGTGTTCGGCCTCGTACTCCCGATACGTCACTGTCGCACCGAGATCGCACTGCTGGGCGGCGAGCGCCCGCGCCTGGGTTGCGGGAACCCACCACTCGTAGCGCCCGTGGTAGATCAGCAATGGCATCGACGCCTTCAGATCCGACATGGACGTGACCTCGAAGAGCTCCTCGGCGATCGCGGAGTGGAACGGATCGGGGTCGGTCGACAGGAGCTGCGTCGGCAGGTGAGCGATCCCGAGGTTGCCCATGTCATCGGTGCAGATGTTGCGGATCTCCGACGTCGCAAGCCATCTCGCCAGATGGTTCGACATCTGGAGGACCTCGGGCCGTTCCCGGGCGACGCCGAGCATCGCGGCGTGGAAGACCCCGGACGCGAGGTTCGCGTTCATGGCGCCGGCGAGTGTCCGGTAGTCGGCGGGCACCCCGCCGATGGCCGCCCCCACGAACCGCCCGGCGATGTCGGGCGCATACTTCGCGGCCAGCTTGGCCGCGCCGTGGGTGGCGATCGCCCCGCCGGAGTAGCCGACCATGGCGACCGGTCCGCGGGCGAAGTTCGCCGGGTCGAGAGCGCCGGCCGCGCGCAACGAGTCGAGGATCACGTGGCCCGCGACATACGGCTCGGCGTAGGCCATCCGGGGCCCGGTGTGGTCGGGCACGAGCACCGCATAACCCCGGTCCAACGCGAGCTGGGTGAACGGCGGGATGAGATCGGTCTCGTTCGTGTTGTTGGTGAAACCGTGCGCGTAGGTGAAGCCCGTCGTGCACTTGGTGCCCAGCGCGACGATCGGCGAGTTGTTGACCAGGACGGGGCGGTCTCCCCGCCCGGTCCAGGCCTTGGCCGGCACCAGCAGGGTGGCCGTGCCGAACATCGGGGCGCCGTTGGCGTCGGTCGTCCGGAACTTGACCTGCCGCGCCGATCGCAGCGGGACGAAGACCAGGGGCTGTGCCACCCGGGTCACCGACCGCGTGGTCAGGACCTCACCGGGTGTCCGCGCGGCCAGACCGGCCGGCCAGTGGTCGAAGAACCGGTCGCCACTGGGCGACGGCATGATCGCCTCGCGCAGTTCTTGCAGTTCACGGGAGGCGCCGGGAATCCGGGACCGTTCCGGGATGCGCGACAGCTTCTCGACCGGCGGCGCCGGGATCAGGCCGTCGACGTCCGCCGGCAACTGTGGCGGGACCGCGGTGAGATTGGGCGGCTCGGCGTCGGCGGGACCACTCGCCCCGGTCGGGCCCGCGAGGAGCGCCGCGGCGGCACACGTCGCCGTCACCGCGACCGCTGCGCGTCGGACCGATCGTCGAAGAACACCCCTGGCCGGCATCGCCAACCTCCCGTCTCACCTCGGCCATCGTCGAGTCGCCCGCCCCCCGGCAGCACCTCTGCCGACTCGAACCGCGATGACCTCCGCCAATGCTAGTCGGTGACGACGGCCTGCGCGGGAGCGACCATCCATGGCGACACCCATGTAGTCCGGTCGGGTGACACGCGAAACCGCCTATCGCGCCGCACATCACGGTTACATCTCGGTGCGGCGACCATCGATGCGCAACGGAGGTCCGCGCCGGGTCGACTGTCCTAAGGTCACCGACGAAGCGCTCTTCGACGCGGAGGCACCGCCATGACGAGAACCCGGCACGCGCTTCGACGCCGGGCGGTGCGGACGGCCACCGTGGTGGTGGTCGCCGTGCTGCTGGTGGCCGCGCTGCTGGTGGCCGCCGTCGGCTCGCTGTCCGCCGGACCATCGGCCGCGGACCCGCCGAACATGATGCCGCTACCGCCGCCCGTCGCAGGCGCGATCGACCGCGTGGTGCCACCGCCGCCGATACCGCGGCTTCGCACGATCCCGCCTCGTGCGCGAGCCGACGGATTCGACCACCGCGCACTCGAATTGCGCGAAGCGATCCTGCCGTCCCCCACGGGTGACCCGATGTTCGACCGCTGCCCGACCGACCTGGATTCACGCCCGCCGGGAGACGTGATCGCCACCCGCGACGTCACCGCCGCCGCCGGGCCGGTGGTGACGGTACCGCTCCGATCGGCAACGCTGATCAAGTTCCGCAGCACCGATGCCGTCGGGGCGCCGATCTACGGCACCGCGACCCTGCTGGTCCCGCGTCGAACGGCCAGGGCACCGACGCCGATGCTCGTGAACAACCTGCCGATCGACTCACTCGGTGCCGCCTGCACACCGGGACACACACTCGCGCATGGGTTTTCCATCGCGACGGGCGTCACCGACCTGATCCCGCCGACGACCCAGCTGGCGCTGCACGAGGGCTATGCGGTGCTCGTGCCCGACCACCAGGGACCCCGGATGGCCTACGCGGAGCCGGTACTCGCCGGGCACGTGATCCTCGACGCCGTCCGCGCGGCCCTCCATGTGCGCCCGGAATTGTTGCGCCGCAGCCGGATCGCCATGACCGGGTACTCGGGCGGCGCCATCGCCACCCACGGTGCGGCGAAACTACTGGGCGAGTACGCACCCGAGCTCACCGACCGTGTCGTCGGCGCGGGTCTCGGCGGTGTCCCGGCCGACTTCCGCATGCTGGTCGGGAGCATGAACGCGAACCTCGCGACCGGCCTGTTCCACGCGGCCACCGTCGGCATCGCGCGCGAGCGCCCGGAGATCCTGACCCTCACGAACCGGCCCGCGCGTTGGCTCGCGTCGTCGCCGTTGAAGAACGTGTGCGTGATCCCCGAGGCGGTGGCCGGTGGCACCTTCCTGCCGATGCAGTTGCTCTCGAGTGATCCCGACCCGTTCCGGTCGCCGACCGCCCAGCGGATCTATCGGCTGACCGCGATGGCCGACCGCGCCTCGGTGATCCCGCTGCTGATCTACCACGGGACCCACGAGTGGTGGATACCCGCGGCCGGCGCCCGCGCCCTCTACCGCGAACAATGCGCCCTCGGTGCGGTCATGGCCTACCGCGAGGTCTTCGGTGAACACATCAGCGCGGCGCTGCTCGGCTTCCCCGTCGCCCTCGACTGGCTCGACCGCCGGCTACGCGGCGAACCGGCCGTCGACGAGTGCCGCCGCTGAGCGTCGAGGAGCCGCCCCGGTCAGAAGACGAGGACGCGAAGGTTCTCGGCGACGCACGCGGGCTTCGCCTCGCCCTCGATCTCGACGGTGTTGGTGACGACCATGTTCACGCCCTTGGGGGTCTCCTCGACCGAGGTGATCACCGCGTTCGAGCGGATGCGGGCGCCGACCTTCACCGGGTTCGGGAAGCGCAGCTTGTTCATGCCGTAGTTCAGGACCAGCTTGGGGCCCTCGACGGTGAAGATCTTCCCCGCGATCATCGGCAGCAGCGACACCGTCAGGTATCCGTGCGCGATGGTCGTCCCGAACGGACCGGACTTCGCACGCTCGGGGTCGACGTGAATCCACTGGTGATCGCCGGTCGCATCGGCGAAGGCGTCGACCCGTTCCTGGGTGATCTCGAGCCACTCGCCCGAGCCGAGGTCTTCGCCGATCGCGGCCTTCAGTTCGTCGACACTGGTGAACGTCCGTGTGGTGTGCGTCATAGTCCGCGTAGTCTACCGTGGGCCCATGGGCACACCTCGCGTCGCACCGGGTGGTTTCCGGGAGCTCGGGCCGGTCAATTTCGTCTTCGCGCGGGGGGCCGCACGCGTCATGGGTGTCGACGACGCGCACATCTTCTCGACCCTGGGTCGCGCGAAGGGGTTGTTCCGCGGTTGGCTCCACTTCAGCAGCCGGCTGATGCCGTTCGGTGTGTTGCCGCGCAAGGACTCCGAGATGGTGATCCTCCGGGTGGCCCACCTGAGGCATTGCGACTACGAACTCGACCATCACCGACGCCTCGGCCGTCGGGCCGGGATCACCGCCGACGAGTTCGACCGCATCCTCGAGGGTCCCGACGCCGGGTGGGGTGATCGTGAACGGGCGATCCTGCGCGCGGTCGACGAACTCGTCGAGACCAAGGACGTCTCCGACATCGCATGGCAGGCGTTGTCCCGGCACCTCGACGACCGGAAACTCATCGGGTTCACCCTGCTCGTCGGTCAATACGACAGCCTCGCGACCACCATCCACACGCTGCGCGTCCAGCGCGACGCCCGCTCCTGACTGCGACACCCCTGACATGGAGTCGATCGCGCAGCGCCTGATGCGCAACGAGTACTTCGCCGAGATCTACGAGCATCTCTGGCGGCCGACCTTCACCCGGCTCTTCAGCCTCGGCGGCCGTTCCACCGCCGACTTCGACCGCGCACTACGCGCCTACCTCGCCCGCCCGGGTGACCGGTTGGTCCTCGATGTCGCCTGCGGCCCCGGCAATTACACACGCGAGATCGCCGACGGACTCACCGGCGACGGTCGCTGCATCGGCATCGACTTCTCCGCGCCCATGCTGGCGCGGGCCGCGCAGACCAACGCGGTGGGGCGGGCCGCGTTCCTGCGGGGTGATGCCCACGCATTGCCGTTCGCCGACAACACCTTCGACGTGGTGACCTGCCTGGCGGCCCTCTATCTGATCCCCGACCCGCTACCGGTCGTCGACGAGCTGGTGCGGGTGACCGCACCCGGTGGCGAGATCGTGGTCTTCACCTCGGTGACGACGCCGCTCACCTCGTTCCCGGGCGTCCGGCCGCTCGCCGGGGCGAGCGGGTACCGGATCTTCGACGACCACGAGATCGTCGAGCGCCTCCGACGCGCCGGTGCGGACGACGTCGAGCAGACGATCACTGGCCAGGGGCAGTTCGTGCTGGCGCGCAAGTCGGCGTCGTAGACGGCCCGAGGCGCCTCAGAACTCCCGGTAGTCGCGGACCGTCATCCGCGGGCCGCGCCGTTCGGGCCGGACGCCCCGCCGCGCGACCAGCCTGATGATTCGTTGACGTTGCCCCGCATAGGGTTCGAGCAGTTCGAGCATCCCGGCGTCGTCGACGGCCTCGCCGATCAGGGTGAGCCCCACCAGTTTCGGGATGTGGTAATCGCCGACGTTGACCACGTCGGGGTCGCCGAGCGACCGCGACAGCGTCTCCGCCTCGGTCCACTGGCCGACACCGCGGAGCACGGTGAGCTTCCGCGCATGACGTTCGACGTCGATGGTGGTGGCGCCGCGAATGGTCCGCATGCGGACCGGTTCGATGCCGCTGCGGTGCCACTCCCAGCTCGGGATGCGCACCCAGTCCTGCCGGGCGGGCGGCACCCGCATGGTCTCCGGGACCGGTCCGGGCGCGGGAGAACCGAAGCGGCGCAGCAGGTACCGCCAGGCACGGAACGCCTCCGCGCCGACGACCTTCTGTTCCAGGATCGCCGGGACGAGCGCCTCCCAGACCCGGTCGGTGCGCGAGAGCCGCAAACCCTCGGCGCGGCGCACCAGTTCTCGCACAACGGGATCGCGGGGGACGAGGGCGTCGGGATCGTCACGCGCACCGAGGAAATCCGGCATCTGGTCGAGCAGCCAGTCAGCGCCGGGACCCCATGCGCGACCGACGACGACGCCGGACCGCACGGCGATCGTCAGGGTGCCCGGCCCGTCGGGGGTGTGCACCGCCCGCCAGACCGAACCGTCCCTGGCGTAGACGAACGCCGGGTCGCCCGCACCGCGCCGGTGCAGGCCGACCGTTGCCCGCAGGTCGAGCGGCCACGGGAGCGTCCACTCCCGGACCCGCTCGTCTGCACTCACACGTCTACAGGTTGATCATGTGCCCGAGAGCGCCGTGGAACGTCTCCTGCAGTGCTTCCGACATGGTCGGGTGCGTGTGCACGTTCCGCGCCAGCTCCTTGGCCGTGAGATCCCACTTGTGGGCCAGCGTCATCTCCGGGAGCATCTCGGAGACGTTGTCGCCCACCAGGTGTCCGCCGAGCAGCTCGTCGGTGTCGGCATTGGTGACGAGCTTGGCGAAGCCCGCGGTCTCGCCGAGCCCCTGGGCCTTGCCGTTGGCCGAGAACGGGAACGTGGTCGCTTTGACGTTGTAGCCCTCGTCCTTGGCCTGCGCCTCGGTGAGGCCGAACGATGCGACCTGCGGCTGACAGAAGGTGGCACGCGGCATGAACCGGTAATCACCGAGGGTCATGGTCTCGACGCCGGCGATGGTCTCGGCGGCCACCACGCCCTGGGCCTCGGCGACGTGCGCGAGCTGCAGTTTGGCGGTGACGTCGCCGATGGCGTAGATGCCGTCGACGTTGGTGCGCATGTAGTCGTCGATGGCGATGGCGCCGCGATCGGTGAGTTCGACACCGGTCTTGTCGAGGCCGAAGCCCTCGACGCGCGGGGCGAATCCGACGGACATGAGGACCTTGTCGACGGTGAGCTCACCCTCTTTGTCCTTGGCGTCGGTGTAGGCGACGGTGACGCTGTCGCCGTTGTCGGTGACCTTCTGGACCCGGGTGGAGGTCAGCAGCTTGATGCCGAGCTTCTTGTACTCCTTGGCGAGGGCCTTCGAGGAGTCGGCGTCCTCGTTGGGGAGCACGCGGTCGAGGAACTCGACGATCGTGACGTCGACGCCGTAGTTGGCCATGACGTAACCGAACTCCATGCCGATGGCGCCCGCACCGACGATGACGATGGACTCGGGCAGTTCACGGGTCAGGATCTGCTCTTCGTAGGTGACCACGTTCTCCGACAGTTCGACGCCGGGGAGCAGCTTGACGGTCGACCCGGTGTCGATGATGACGTTGTCGAACGTGATCTCCCGGTCGCCCACCTTGATGGTCTTGGCGTCGGTGAACACCCCGTATCCGTCGATCTCGGTGATCTTGTTCTTCTTCATCAGGTAGTGGACGCCCTTGACGATGCCGTCCGAGACCTTGCGGCTGCGGTCGAATGCCGCGCCGAAGTCGAAGGACACGTCCCCACTCATGCCGAAGGTCTTGGCCTGATGGTTGAAGATGTGTGCGAGCTCCGCATTGCGCAGCAGGGCCTTGGACGGGATACATCCGACGTTCAGACACACACCGCCCCAGTACTTCTCCTCGATGACGGCGGTTTTCATGCCCAGTTGAGCCGACCGGATCGCGGCTACGTACCCACCTGGACCTGCACCCAATACAACTGTTTGAAAGTGTTCAGCCACGACTGCCAGCCTACGTCGCGCCCGACCGTCGCCGCAGAGTGTCCCACTACTCGCCGGTAGCAACCTGCGTATTCAATCATTGATTGAAAGATCGACTGAACTGTGCTTTCCTCGACGTGTGACCCAGACCACGCGCGCCGGACGCGGTCGTGAGCGCCGCGATTCGACGTCGCTGCCCACCCGCGACGCCCTGCTGGCCGTCGCCGAACGTCTCTTCCTCGCCGACGGATACGACAAGGTGTCCGTCCGGGCGATCTGCGCGGCCGCCGAGGCGAACCCGGCGGCGGTGCACTATCACTTCGGCACCAAGGACGACCTCACCATCGCGCTGCTGGAGTCTCGCCTGGGTCCGCTGTGGGCCGACCCGCTGGCCTCCCTCGACCCGGCCGGTACACCGATCGCGCATGTCGTCGACGTCGTGGTGGCCCCCTTCGTCGACCTGCAGTCCGACCCGACCGGACATCTGCACCTACAGCTGCTCGCACGATTCGTGTTCGCCCATCCCACCGCGAACTGGACATCGCGCTGGTTCGATCTCGATCCGTTCGCCGACATGCTCGCCGAGGCCGTCCCCGGCCTGACCGCGAGCGAGGCGCGCCGACGCTGGGCACTCGCCTTCCAGCTGATCCTCCTGCGGTTCGGCGGCACGGAGACCTTGAGCGCCGCCGCGGTGACGGCCCTGGCCGGCTTCGTCACCGCCGGATTGACCGCACCCGCCATGTGAGACACGAGTGAGAGGACCCGTTGTGGACAGCCCCACCACCGGACCGTTCAGCCCCGCCCGGCTGGGACCGCTACACCTGCGGAACCGGCTGATCAAATGCGCCACCTTCGAAGGGATGACGCCCGACGCCCTGGTGACCGACGAACTCATCGAGTTCCATCGCGAGGTCGCCGCCGGCGGGGTGGCCATGAGTACCGTCGCCTACTGCGCGATCTCGCCCGAGGGCCGCACCGACCGCCACCAGATCTGGATGCGCCCCGAGGCGGTTCCCGGGTTGCGGAGACTCACCGACGCCATCCACGCCGAGGGTGCGCTCGCGGCGGCCCAACTCGGACACGCGGGCGCGGTCGCGAACTCGGCGTCGAACCGGGCCGCCTCCCTGGGACCGTCACGGATACCCGCGCCGATGGGGATGTCGGTGACCCGTGCGATCGGTGTCGACGACATCGCCGACCTGCGGACCACGTTCCGCCGGGCTGCACGGCTCGCGGTGGACTCCGGCTTCGACGGACTCGAGATCCACTGCGGCCACAACTATCTCATCTCCAGCTTTCTGTCCCCGCTGTTGAACCGGCGTCGTGACGCCTACGGCGGGAGCCTCGTCAACCGCGCCCGCCTCGCCCGTGAGGTGGTCGAGAGCGTGCGCGACGAGGTCGGGGACGAGGCTGCGATCTGGGTGAAGCTCAACCTCTTCGACGGCGTCGGCCGGGTCGACCACGAGCGCTCGCCCGCGGCGCGGGCCCGGGGCCGGGCGAGGCTGAGTGGCTTCAACGTCGACGAGGCATGCGAGGTGGCACAGCTACTGGAATCCGACGGCCACCTCGACGCCATCGAACCCACCGCGGGGAGTTCACTGCTCAACCCGATGTACCTCTTCCACGGCGAGGCACCTCGCAAAGAGTTCGCCGATGCGTTCTCCGGCGCGATGAAGTACGGGCTCAAGGCGTTCGCACCGTTCTTCCTCAAGCACTACCGCTACCACGACGCCTACCTGCTGCCTCTCGCCCGAGAACTCCGCAAGGCCGTCGACCTGCCGCTCATCCTCCTCGGCGGCGTCACCGACCGGGCGTCGATGGACCTCGCGCTCGCCGAGGGCTTCGATTTCATGGCGATGGGGCGCGCGCTCCTACGTGAACCCGACCTACCTCTGCGCCTCGCCGCCGACCCGTCGACGACGTCGAAATGCGTCCACTGCAATCTCTGCATGCCGACGATCTACTCCCACACCCGATGCCCGGTCCGGACCGGCGAGGTCCCCGACCCGGTGGCCGCACAGCAGTAGGGTGGGGGCCATGCCTCCCCGCCGTCGCAAGGACACCCCGCCACCGGCGACCGGCGGTTCGGAGAAGGAGGTGCTGGTCGGTTTCCTCGACTATCTGCGCGCCTCCGCGGTGGCCAAACTCGACGGCGTCTCCGAGGTCGACGCCCGTGCGGCCGCGGTGCCGTCGGGCACCAGCCTGCTGGGGGTGGTCCGCCACCTGACGTTCGTCGAACGGTTCTTCTTCCTGGGCGAGGACGCGGACGACTGGCAGGCGACGTTCACCTGCCCCGACGACGAGACCGTGGCATCGGTGCAGGCGGCGTACCGCCGCGCGGTGTCCGAGGCCGGCGAGGTCATCGACGCCTACACCGATCTCGCCGAGGCGGCGCCCAGGGCGAGCGGACGTCGCTCCTCCCCGTCGATGCGGTGGGCGTTGACCCACATGATCGAGGAGACCGCCCGTCACGCCGGCCATCTCGACATCATCCGCGAGGGCGTCGACGGCCGGACGGGCCGCTGACCGTCAGCGCCGGATGAACTCGCCGTTGCTCTCCTCGTCGTCGTAGTACTCGATCGTCATACGCGGGCCGTCGAACGTGACCTGCGAGATCGAGCCGGGTTCCGCGTTCTCGTTGAGCAGGGTGAAGGTGAAGGTGTTGCCGTCCCAGTGGGAGAGCTCGTGCTTGCGGACGCCGCCCGGCCCCATCTCCAGGACGAGCTTCCCGTCGCGTTCGACGATCTCCGCCGGTCCGTACACCGCGTTGGCGTAGGTACCCACATACGACGGCAGTGGTTGCGACGGTGCGGGATTCGACGGCGGTTCCTTGCCGACGAGTTCGCCGCTCGGCACGCTCAGGGGCGCATACGCCTTGGCGTAGAGGTCGCGCCAGTCGTTGCGGATCTCGCCGAACTGCACGAGATCCATGAACTCGGCGGCGATCGAGTCCACCGCACCGAGGGGCGCGGCGTTGGACAGGACGACGATGGCGGTGTCGGCCGACGGCAGGATCGAGAACACCGTGCCGGCGCCCGACGCGAACGCGCCGGCGTGGTTGAACTGCGTCCGGGCGTCCTCGGTCACCCCGACGTTGAAGCCGTAGCCGTACGATCCGGCGCGGTTGTCCGGCGTCTGGGGCGGGCTCGACACGATCTGCGGTGAGAGGGCCGGGAGCAGCGCGTCGGGGGCCACGACCTCCTGGCCGTTGTGCTTGCCCTGCGCCAGCACCATCTTCAGCCAGGTCGCCATGTCGTTGACGTTCGAGCTCACACCGCCGGCGGGTGACTGCGCATCGGGATCGCGCGGGATCGGGGTCTTGACCCACTTGTCGTCTTCCTTGATGTGCCCCACCGCGCGATCGGCCCGGCGCTCGAAGTCGACGTAGCGGGAGCTGGTGCTGGTCATGCCCAGCGGGCCGTAGATGAGGTCCTGCGACAGCGTCGCCCAGTCCGTCCCGGCCTTCACCGCCACCGCCTCGCCACCGGTCGTCACCCCGAAGTTGGTGTAGGCGTAGCTGATCCGGAACGGGTCGAGCGGCATGAAGCGCATGCGCTGCATGATCTCCTGCTGCGAGTACCCCATGTCCTCCAGTTTGTCGCCCGCGTGGTCCGGCAGACCCGAGCGGTGCGAGTACATGTCGCCGACGGTCACGGTGCGCGTGACGTACGGTTCGGCGAGCGCGAACCACGGCAGCGATTCCACGATCGGCATCTCCCACGTCACCGTCTTGTCGGTGACGGCGGCCGCGACCACCGTCGATCCCACCGACTTCGACACCGACGCCAGCTGGAAGACGGTGTTCGGGTCGACGGCCTCACCGGTCGTGATGTCCTTGACGCCGAACCCCTTGGCGTACTTGGTCTCCCCACCGGACACGACGGCCACGGCCACACCCGGGATCTTGGTCGACTCCATCATCGAGTTGACCAGGTCGTCGAGTTGCCCGACCGCCTTGTCGACCGCATCGGCCGGCAGCGGTTCGGCGGCGACGGCATTCGGGTTCTGCAGAGACTCCGATGCAGACGGTGGCGCCCCGGTGCCCGACGACCCGCTGTCGCAAGCCGCGACGAGCGCAACCACGGCGACGACGGAACAGGTGGCCATCGAGAGGCGGGCCCATCGCGACGTCCGTGGGGGTTCATGGCCGGGACAGCGGGCGGGAACGGAATGGGCAGTGGCCATGGGGGTCTCCTCGACGTCGCTGCGTCACGATACCCCGCGCGGACAACCTGTAGTGGGCGTTTTGCCGGCGCCGACACCGTGAGCGCTCCTGCGCGGAGCACGGTCGCGACGGCCGCCCGCGTAGTTTGGACGCCATGACCGAGCACGGCTACGACGCCCCCACGTCCGACACCGACCCGTACCTGTGGCTGGAGGACGTCACCGGCGACGACGCGCTGTCCTGGGTGCGCGCGCACAACGAGCCCACGGTGGCGGCGTTGACGTCGTCGGAACGCTTCCGCGAGTTGGAGGCCGCAACGCTTGCCGCCCTGGACACCGACGACCGCATCCCCTACGCGCGTCGCCGCGGGGAGTACCTGTACAACTTCTGGCGCGACGCGACCAACCCGCGTGGCCTCTGGCGTCGTACGACGTACGACTCCTATGTGACCGACACCCCCGACTGGGATGTCCTCATCGACGTCGACGAACTCGCACGCGCCGAGGACGAGAACTGGGTGTGGGCCGGCGCCTCCGTACTGCGCCCCGAGTACGAGCGCGCGCTGATCTCCCTCTCGCGCGGCGGCGCCGACGCCTCCGTGGTCCGTGAGTTCGACATCCCGTCGCGCACCTGGGTCGCCGACGGCTTCGAGCTGGCGGAGAACAAATCCGACGTCGGGTGGATCGATCGTGACACCGTATATGTCGGAACGGATTTCGGCGTGCAACCGGACGGGCTGAGCTCGCTGACCGATTCCGGTTACCCACGCATCGTCAAGCGCTGGACGCGTGGCACCCCGCTGTCGGAGGCCGTGACGGTCTTCGCGGGCGAGACCGGGGACGTGTCGGTGCGGGCGAGCTACGACAGCACACCGGGATTCGAACGCCACTTCGTCGGTCGCGCCACCGACTTCTTCAACTCACTCGACTACGAACTGCGCGACGGCCGCCCCGAGTTGCTCGACGTGCCCACCGACGCGCACGCCGGGGTCCGGATGAACTGGCTGCTGGTGCTCACGCGATCGGAGTGGGAGATCGACGGCACCGCGCACGCACCGGGCACCCTGCTGGCCTTCGACTACGAGGCCTACCGGGCGGGCGACCGCGACGCGACCGTGCTCTTCGCGCCCGATGCGCACACGAGCCTCGTCGACTACGCCTACACGCGTTCGCATCTCATCATCGTGATGCTGCACGACGTGCACACGCGGGTCGAGGTACTCGAACTCGGTACCTGGCAGGCCGTGGACATGCCGGGTCTGCCCGACCTCGCCACGGTGTCGGTCCTCGACACCGATCCCGACGAGAGCGACGAGGTGTTCTGGTCGGCGACGTCGTTCACCGATCCGCCGAGTCTGCTGCACGGCCACAGCGGCCGGGCTCCGGAGGTCATCAAACACAGCCCCGCGTTCTTCGACTCCGACGCGGTGACCGCCGAGCAGCATTTCGCGACCTCCGACGACGGCACGCAGGTGCCGTACTTCGTGATACGTCGTCGCGACGTGTCCCAGGGACCGACGCTGCTCTACGGCTACGGCGGATTCGAGAACGCCCTCACCCCGAGCTATCTCGCGATCGCCGGACAGAGCTGGATCGAGCGCGGCGGGATCTACGTCATCGCCAACATCCGGGGCGGCGGCGAATACGGCCCGTCGTGGCACACCCAGGCGCAGAAAGCAGGGCGACACAAGGTGTACGAGGATTTCGCCGCCGTCGCGCGCGCCCTCGTCGACACCGGACTCACCACTGCGTCACAACTGGGCGCCCAGGGCGGGTCCAACGGCGGGTTGCTCATGGGCGTGATGCTGACGCGCTATCCCGAGCTGTTCGGCGCCCTGGTCTGCCAGGTCCCGCTCATCGACATGAAGCGCTACCACCTCCTGCTGGCCGGGGCGTCGTGGATGGCCGAGTACGGCGACCCCGACGACCCCGAACAGTGGGAGTTCATGAAGCCGTTCTCGCCGTATCAGAACGTCGACGCGGACGCGACCTACCCGCCCATCCTGGTCACGACGTCGACCCGCGACGATCGCGTCCACCCCGGTCACGCGCGCAAACTCGTTGCCCGCCTGGAGGAAACCGGCCACGACGTGCAGTACTACGAGAACATCGAGGGCGGCCACGGCGGCGCGGCGGACAACAAGCAGGCCGCGTTCAAATCGGCCCTGGCCTACGAGTTCCTCTGGCGGACACTGTCTCCCGAGGCCTGACCGCTCCGGAAGACCACCACGGCCGCCGGCCGGACCGACCGCTCGCCGACGACCAGTCCGGGACGGAGCAACTCGGCGACGGTGCGATCGGCGGACGGGTCGTCAATCGGATGCACATCGACCGCTTCCATGGTGCGGGCATCGAAGTCGGCTCCAGGCGCGGGTGCGACGACCGCTCCCCCGCGGCCGACGATGAGGCGTTCCAGTCCGGCGCGCAACAGCTCGAACGCGGGCCGGTCGGCTTCCGACGCCGAGACCGCGCACGTCGCCGCGTCGGTGTGGAGCGCGAAGAGGTCGACCAGCAGGGCGGTGTCCGCCCCGGCCGCCGCGGCCGGGGACTTCGCGGCGTCGACGAGCCGCTCGATCGTCCTGGTCTGCCGCGCGACCACGAGGGCGAGGTCGGACACCTGCTCGCCCAGCTGCGCGAGCCCGTCGGTTCGCCCGGGCGCAGAGCCCTCCGGAGACGTCATTCCGCCAGCGTAATCAACTCCGTCGGCCGATCGTCCGGCACCGGCGAGACCGTCTGCGCTGCTAGCATCCCCGATCGTGGGCGTAATCGGGATCGACCTCGGAACCACCAACTCGGCGATGGCGAAGATCGACGCCGACGGCCGCCCGGAGGTGATCGTCGGACTGACCGGCGCACCGACCACCCCGTCGACGGTGTTGCTGACGTCGCCGACGGACCACGTCGTCGGCGAAGGGGCCCGCCGGCAGGCCAGGCTCGACCCGGATAACGTCTGCAGCCTGGTGAAGCGGCGGATGGGCGATGCCCAGTGGCGTTTCGTCGCGCACGGTCAGACCTGGTCGGCGCCGGCGATCTCGGCGCTCATCATCAAGTCGCTGATCTCCGACGCCGCGTTCGCCGGCGAGCAGGTCGAGCGCGCCGTGATCACGGTGCCCGCCTACTTCGGCGACGAGGAGCGGCGCGCGACGATCCAGGCCGGCACCTACGCCGGCCTCGAGGTCGCGGGGGTCCTGTCCGAGCCGATCGCCGCCGCTCTGTCCTACGGCTTCAGCCGCCTGACCGACCCGCTGGCCAAGGGCACTCCCGACGAGACCGTCCTGGTCTACGACCTCGGCGGCGGGACCTTCGATGCGACGGTCATCGAACTCGCCGACCGCCGGATCACCGTGCTCGCCGTCGACGGCGATCACCAGCTCGGCGGTGCCGACTGGGATGAGCGGTTGGCGCTGCACCTCTCGCGCGCGTTCTGCGCCGAACACCCCGACGCCGAGGACCCGCTCGACGACTCGGTCGGCTCGCAGTCGCTCATCCTCGCCGCAGAGCGCGCCAAACACGAACTGACCGAGTCGGATTCGACCTCGGTCATCGTCGCCCACGACGGCGCCCGGTCGGTCATCACGCTCACCCGGGCCGAACTCGAGGAACTCACCCGTCCGCTGCTGGCGCGGACCGTCGAACTCACCCGGTCATGCCTGGCCGCCGCCGAACGCCGAGGCGTGTCAACCGTCGACCGCGTCCTGCTGGTCGGCGGTTCGTCGCGGATGCCGATGGTCGCACGGGAACTCGCCGCCGCACTGGGCACGACACCGGAACTGAACGACCCCGACCTCGCCGTCGCCCGCGGGGCGGCGATCTACGGCGAGAAGCTGGAGATCGAACGACTCGTCCGCGCCGACCTCACCACGCGCGGACGCCTGCGCGAGGACCGCGGTCTCGACGGCGTCGCACCGGCCGACCTCGACGAGTCCTGCACCCGGGTCGCCCACGCGTTCGCGCTGCCCGTCAGCAGTGTCCGCCGCATGCTCGAGGTCGTCGTGGACACGGTGGTCTCCCGCGGTTTCGGGGTCCTGGCGGTCAACGGCCACAACGGCGAACTCGAGGCCAGCTGGCTGGTCCAGCGGAATTCGACGCTCCCGATCCGGGTGCGACGGTCGTTCGGGACCATGCGACGCGACCAGTCCCGCATCGAGCTGGTCGTGCTGGAACAGCAGGGGCAGTCGGCTTCCCCGAGACCGGAGGACGCCAAGGTCCTCATCGAAGGTGCGATCACCGACATCCCACCCGGATACGACGAGGGCAGCGAGGTGTCGGTGACCTTCGAGATGGCCTTCGACGGCGTCCTGCACGTCACCGCGTTCCACGTCGATGCGCAGATCCCGCTCACGTTGTCGGCCAAAACCGGTGCCTCGCTGTCGAAATCGGAGGTCGAGCGGGAACTCGACCAGGTCCACCGCTCCCGGCGCCGCGACCACTGACGGCGTCCGCCGGAGGGGAGAGACCTGATGGAACCGTTCGTCGGCAACGACTATCGCAAACGTGTGCTCGCTGCGGTCGAGAAACGCGGAGGCCCGAGCGAATCGGATTCGTTCGAACTGTATGACCTCCCGATCGAGGAGGCCGAGCGGCTCGACGACGCCGCGGTGGCCGCCCGACTCGACGAGGTGTGGGCCTTCTGGCAGAAGCAACGCGACCACCCGAAGTACCGAATCCTGGTGGCCCGGTTGGTTGCCGAACACGACGAGCGGTCGGCGCCGTTGCGGCACAAGACCGGTCGGATCGCCGAAGCTCGTGCGGTGAGCACCCGACGCGAACTGCGCGATCAGCAGCGATTCGAACTTCTCGACAACGCGATCGCGCGGCTCAACGAGCGCTACGGCGGAATCCCGAGATCCAAGCGCGCCGGGCTGGACGAGATCGGCGCCATGGGCGGCCTCGATCCGGCCGAGATCGCCACCCGACTGCGGCGTCACCGCATCGTCGACGACGCCCCGCCCGCGTCGGCCCAGCCCGCGCCGCCGCGGGTGTCCTTGTCGGCGCAGCAACGCGGTCAGATCGCCGACCTGCTCGCCGAGTTCGACCGACTCCGCGACGGCGATCCCACCCCGACGCTCCTGACCCTGCTACACCTCGACACCGACGCCGCCGCCGATCGCGGCGTCATCGAGTCGCGGGCCGTCGCGCTCAACGAACGAGCCCGTGAGCTCGCCGCCGGCCGCTTCCGCGCGGTCCTCGACGAGCTGCTGGTCCACGTACACGACGTCCTGCTCTCCGATCCCGTGCTGGCGCAGGAGTATCGGCAATCAATCGTCGACGCCGTGACCGACCATCTCCGACCACGGGTCCGGGCCGCGGTCCTGGTCGAGGACGAACTGGGTGCGCAGGACCATGAGTTCCTGCTCGACGAGGCCCGCGCCCGCGGACTCGGCACACGCGATGCGCGCACCGTGATCGCCGGACTCGCCGCCGAATTCGGAGCAGCCGTGAGCCCACCGGCCGGCCCCCCGCCGTCGGCCGGCCCCCCGCCGTCGGCCGAGCCACCCACGCCGCCGAAGCGGTTGTGGGAGAACGATCTCCGCGCCGCCCGCGCCGCCTTGCGCGACGGCCTGCCCGTCCGGGCGCGCGCGGCCATCGCCGATGCGCGTGCCGGAGCCGGCGACGATGCCGCGGCGCTCCGGCAGATCGCGGCGGTCGCCGACGAGGTCGAACGGGTCATCGCGCAGGCGGTGGCGGACTCCCGCCGGGCCCGGGACCTCGCGGACGAGATGCGCCACGTCGCGGCGCTCGAACTGCTGGAGGACGTGTTCCGGCGAGCCCGGGACATCGACCGTCTTCCCGACTCGGGCGGGTCGCTCCAGGCCCGCCTCGAGGCGTCGCGAGACATCGTCGCCCAGGCGGGCGAGATCGCGCGGTCGGCATCCGCGAGCAACCCGGCGAGCCTCACCGCCGCTGCCGAGATGCGACGTCGGATCACCGATCACGAGGGCCTCAACTCGGCGGCAACGGTGCTGACCGTGGAGCCGCCGCGCAACGTCCGGTTCGTCGCCGAGAGTGGTGCGATCACCGTCTCCTGGGATCCGTCCGCGACGGAGTCGGTGACCTACCGCGTCGTGCGCATCGGGTTCGACGGGTCGACCCGGACGCTCGGCCGCACCGCGGGGACCGAACTCTCCGACGGCAGTCGGCCCGACCCGGTGCCGCCGGTGTACGAGGTCACCGCCGTGCTGGCCGGAAACCAGTCCGCCCCCGCCCGCTCCGACGCCGCCCCCGCGCCGGCCGCCCCCGCCTCGGCGACCACAGCGCCGCAGCCGCCGGCGATCCCCCATCCCGACGATCCGCCGCCGATCACCGCGGTCCGCGTCGACGCCGACACCGTGCGCTTCGAGTGGCCGGCCGGTGTCACCGAAGCGATGGTGGTCATTCGGGCGGATGCCGCTCCGGAACACCCCGCCGACCCGGCGGCGGTCGCGTCGAAGATCACCAACACCCGGTACCAGATCGACGACGGCTTTCCGATCCCCGCGAACGTCCCACGTCCGTGCCATGTCGCCGTTGCCAGCTGCCGCCGGAATCCGCAGGGGCGGCTCGACGTCGCATCGAGTTTCGGCCCGTCCGCGCGGGCTCACGCCCCGGCAACGGACACCGGCCGTTGACGTTGGTCCACTACGCTGGGCGCCAACACCTGCGGCGAGTGTGTTTTCGCCGTCCGATCACCGCACCCGACGACGATGTCACCACGACGAGATGAGGAACCGAGATGGGGATCGACTACACGAAGCGTCCGAAGGCCCAGCCGCCGCAGCCGCCCGCCCAGCCCCCGGCCGCTCCCGCGGGTTACGGCCAGCAGCCGCCCACCCCCGCGGGCTACGGTCAGCAGCCGCCCGCGCCGCCGGTCTCGCTGTCGAAGATCACCCTCACGAAGTCGGCGCCGAGCATCTCGCTGAGCAAGCAGGGTGCGACCTCCGGTCAGGTGCGCGTCAATCTGAGCTGGACGTCGAACTCCAAGGGCGGCGGGCTCTTCCGCAAGGCGCAGGGTATCGACCTCGACCTCGCCTGCCTGTGGGAGTTCACCGACGGGAGCAAGGGCATCGTGCAGGCACTGGGCAACTCGTTCCGGGCGCCCCGTGACGGACAGCCGATCATCTATCTCGACGGCGACGACCGGTCGGGTTCCGGCGGCGAGAACATGTACATCGACCTCTCCGCGACCGACCGGATCCGCCGGATCCTGATCTTCGCCTACATCTACGAGGGCACCCCGAACTGGGCCGGCGCCAACGGCGTCGTCACCCTGTTCCCGGCCAACGGCCCGGAGATCGAGGTCCGGCTCGACGAGGCGGATCAGTCGGCGCTCTCGTGCGCGATCGCCTTGTTCGAGAACCGTGGTGGCGAGCTGGTTCTCAACCGCGAGGTGCGCTACATCCGCGGGGCACAGGACAAGGTCGACGAGGCGTACGGCTGGGGCATGAACTGGCGCGGAGCGCGCAAGTAGTGGCCGACTCCACCGTTCCCGACACCGCTCTGTCCGGCTTCGTCGCCGGCCTCGCCGACGGGTCGCTCCGCGTCGTCGATCTGACGACTCCGTTGAGTGCGGCGACGCCCGCGCTGCGACTGCCCGCCCCGTTCGCGAACCTGATCGACTTCAGTCTCGAAGAGGTCAGCGCCTACAACGAGCCGGGGCCGTACTGGCGGCACAACAACATCCACACCGGCGAGCACATCGGCACCCATCTCGACGCACCGATCCACTGGATCAGCGGACGCGACGGGGATGACGTCTCGCAGATCCCGGTGCAGCGGCTGATCGGCCCGGCGGCCGTCCTCGACCTGACCGACGAGGTCGCCGACGACCCGGATCATCTCCTGAGCGTCGCCGAGGTCGAGGCCTGGGAAGCCGAACACGGACGCCTCACCGCCGGCACCTGGTTGCTGTTGCGGACCGGCTGGGAGTCGCGGGGCGGCTCCGAAGCTGAGTTCCTCAACGCCGACGAGACCGGGTCGCACACCCCCGGGGTGTCGGTGGAGTGCGCGCAGTGGCTGGCCACCGAGCGCGAGATCACCGGCCTCGGAGTCGAGACCGTCGGTGTCGACGCAGGGCTGGCGGGCGGCTTCGATCCCGCCTTCCCCGTGCACTACCACTTCCTCGGCAACGACAAGTACGGGCTCACCTCCCTGCGCAACCTGGGCTCGCTCCCGCCGACCGGCGCGGTGATCGTCGTGAGCCCGTTGCCGATCGTCGGCGGCACCGGCAGTCCGTCGCGCGTGCTGGCGATCGTCGAGAGTTGATGGCGGCACCCGGCCGCTACGGCCCGACGGTCGCCGACGTCGCGGGCCGCGTTCTCGCCGATCTCGGCGTCGGCCATGCCTTCGGTGTGGTCGGCAGCGGGAACTTCGTGCTGACCAACGCCCTTCGAGCCGGCGGTGTCCCGTTCACCGCCGCCCGCCATGAGGGCGGCGCGGCCAGCATGGCCGACGCCTATGCCCGGATGTCGGGACGGGTGGGCGTGCTGTCGGTCCATCAGGGCTGTGGCCTCACCAACGCGATGACCGGTATCTCCGAGGCCGCCAAGAGCCGTACGCCGATGATCGTGCTCACCGCGGATGCGCCCGCGTCGGCGTTGCGGTCGAACTTCCGCATCGACCAGGAGGCCCTCGCCGCGAGCGTCGGCGCCGTGAACGACCGCGTCTACGGACCGGGCACGGTGGTGGCGGATGTGACCCGCGCCTTCCGCACCGCGGTGACGCAGCGCCGGACCGTCGTGCTCCATATCGCCATCGACATCGCCGCCGCCGCAGCGGATTTCGAAGGACCTGTCGAGCTCTCCGCCGAACCGCCACGGCCGCGGCCCGAAGCCCGGTCGGCCACTCGCCTGGCCGAGTTGCTCCGTGCCGCCCGGCGTCCCGTGTTCGTCGCGGGCCGAGGGGCGCGCTCCGCCGGTCCCGAAATCGCGGCCCTGGCCGAGGCCGCCGGTGCGCTGGTGGCGACGTCGGCGGTCGCGAACGGCCTGTTCGCGGGAAACCCGTTCTCGTTGGGCATCTCCGGCGGCTTCTCCTCCCCCACCACCGCCGAGCTGATCGCCGACGCCGACCTCATCGTCGGATGGGGTTGCGCCCTGAACATGTGGACGATGCGGCACGGCCGACTCATCGGCACGGACACGACCGTGGTGCAGGTCGACGTCGACATCGACGCCATCGGCGCGCATCGCCCGATCGACCTCGGAGTCGTCGGCGACTGCGGCGCGACGGCGACGGATGTGCACACGATCCTCGCGGCCGATGGCGGCACCACCGGTTATCGCACCGAGGAAGTCAGGGAACGGATCTCGGTGTCATCGAGGTGGCAGGACGTCCCCGTCACCGGCGAGGTGACCGCCGGCCGGGTCGATCCGAGGGCACTGACGATCGCGCTCGACGAGATCTTGCCCGCCGACCGCGTCGTCTCCATCGACTCCGGCAACTTCATGGGTTATCCGTCGACGCATCTGTCCGTGCCAGACGAGTTCGGCTTCTGTTTCACTCAGGCCTTCCAGTCGATCGGGCTGGGCCTCGGGACGGCCATCGGCGCGGCGTTCGCGCGACCGGACAGGGTCCCGGTCCTCGGCGCCGGCGACGGCGGATTCCTCATGGCCATAGCCGAATTGGAGACCGCCGTACGTCTGGCACTGCCGCTGGTCGTGATCGTCTACAACGACTCCGCCTACGGGGCCGAGGTGCACCACTTCGGCGACGCCGACATGACGACGGTGACGTTCCCCGAGGTCGACATCGCCGCGATCGCCCGTGGACACGGCGCGACGGGCGTGACGGTCACCGGCCTCGACGACCTCGACGAGGTACGGGACTGGGTCGCCTCGCTCTCTTCACCCCAACCGTCGGGTCCTCTCGTCATCGACGCCAAGATCACCGACGACGGCGGCGCCTGGTGGCTCGCGGAGGCCTTTGCCGGGCACTGACCCCGCCGGGATCGCCTCACACTGTGGAGTTGTCAAAGGTCGTGTGGCGCCGGGGTGTCGACGCCGGAGGGTCTGGTCTGCGCGGGGCAGTTATACGAGGGCGTCGTCGAGTCGCATGGTGCGTCGGTTGTAAGCGGGTCGGGGCAGGCGTCGGGGGTCGATGTCGGCCGGTGGGATCAACCACGGATGCCGGTCCGGACCCATCACCACCTGCCAGCCGTGGTGATGGACCTGGGTATGACAGCGTTGGCAGAGTAGGCACCCGTTGTCCAGATCTGTGGGGCCACCATCGACCCAATGGACCAAGTGGTGAACTTGCGTATGCGCTGCTGGCGCGCCGCACTTCACGCAACATTGATCGCGCACGATGATCGCCTGCCGCAGATGGTGCGGGAACAGTCGTTTCGTGGTGCCCATCCGCAACGGCACCCCTTCGTTGTCAAGGACGATCTCGGCGACCCCGCCGTCACACGACAAGCGCCGTGTCGTCGATTCTGACACCGCACCCATCCACGGAAGCCGAGCCGGACCAACCCCATCGGCAGGAATGGTCACCAGCAGTTGGGTGCGTGGTGCTCCGGCGGTGGTCATCGCCGCGCCGATCGCGGCTTGATCCAACAGCAACTCCAGCGCATCGGCGCGTCGCTCGGCCGCACCTCGACGATCGGCAGCGCCGTCGGGTTCGGGACGCGGACAGGACCGTTCGTCGATCATGGACACGAACTTCTCTCCGATCACCGCGGTCACATCTCCGGCGATCGCGACCCGCCCGTCTTCGGTGATCCTGGTGTGCACGGTGTTCAGCGATGCGTCATCGGCCGCCGCCACAATGCTGGGGTCGGTGGCGGCGACCCGGATGGCAATCCCGCGGGCGTGGTCGTCGATCTGGGCGGGGGTGGCTCCGGAGAACGCCTGCGCAAGCAACTCACTCTCGTATCCGCTGCGCTCGTCGTCGGACGGCGCTGTGGCAGAACGTTTGTCGATGAGCGCTAGCCCGCGGATCACCGCGTCGACACACTCGGCAGACAGATAGCCCTCGGCAGCACAGTCGGCGACCTTCGGCACCGACTCCAGCCCGTCGGCGATCCGCACATAGCGGTGCGCGGCCGCGGGTGGCATGCCCATCTCGATCAGTGCGTTCCGTGTGGTCGACCCCGCCCGCGCTGCCGTACCCGTGGCGTCGAAAAGTGCTGTATGTACGGCGATCTGGTGATCGAGCACGTTGCTCAGCATCCGCAGCTCGTCGAGCCGCTCGTGCAGAGCACGGCCACTGCCGTCGTCGGGTGGTGACGGCAGTGAGATGAGGGTGTCGCGGAGCTCGGTGATCGAGGGCATGACACCAAGCTACTCGCAATCACGTTCGACGACGAGATTTCTCCACAGCCCTCATCGTCATCGAATCCTGTTGCACCGCAGTCGCTGCCA
Source organism: Gordonia hongkongensis (assembly GCF_023078355.1). Taxonomy (NCBI): domain Bacteria; kingdom Bacillati; phylum Actinomycetota; class Actinomycetes; order Mycobacteriales; family Gordoniaceae; genus Gordonia; species Gordonia hongkongensis. Next base: position 766,830 of record NZ_CP095552.1, on the reverse strand, counting down.
CTCACGTCTCAGCGGTGAACGGTGGTGAACTGCGGTGAACAAAAACCCCACCAGTCACATAGGGTCAGCGTCTGCGACCCAACAACCACCGTGGTAGAGCTCAGACGAACTGCTTCAGCGAGCCGGCCCGACCTCGCACTGCATCCGGCTCCGACCGATGAACTCGAACTCGACGGATGCACTTCGATCGAAGTCCATCGGTCGAGTTGAGGTCCATCAGTCGGGGGTGCTCGGCGGACCCTGCGTGACACGCCCTCCGCAAGCTCCGGGCACTCCTCAGGGAACGGGCGTGACGCACACTCCGGGCAATCCTCAGTATCCGAGGCCTGGCGACCCGTCGTGGAGACGAAAGAACTCTGCTCCCTGAGGAGGCCGGAGCCTGCGGAGGCCGTCTCGAAGGGTCCTGGCGAGATGCGTCGCCAACCCTTCGAGGCTCGTCGCTGATATGTAGTGCTGCTCTGTCAAGTCCCATGGCGAAATTGCCTCCTTCTCAGGGGCTGTTGTGGGGTTGGCCACCCGCCGCGGTGTGTGGTGGTCGTTACTCGCGACGGTGTTGTCGGACTGATATACGCGGGTTGGTTACCGCTCAACGGTGTTCGACAGGAGATGAAAACGCTGGCCGACGGGTCTATGTAAACGTGCGTACCGTGCACCCAAAAGTGCTGGCGCACATAGCGACGCCGTGGATTCGTTCCCTGTTCACCACAGCGGGAGTCCCGCGACGGGTGGCCAAGATTGTGTGTCAGTGCTGGTTAGTCGTCGAGCACCGCCAGCGACCAGCACCAGCCGGCGAGCTCACGAGCGATCGCGGTGTTGGCCACGCAGGGATGTTTGCTGCGGCGGTCGAATTGTTGCCAGCGCTTGTGTAGCCGACGATTGCCGGCATGGCCACGGGCGCGGGCAGCCGGTGTAGCAGCCTCCCACCGGCGGCGCATGGTCTGTCCGGGTGTGGCGTAGGGGCGTCGGTGTTGCCAGGCCGCCTCGACCAATAGCCGCCGCACGTGGGCGTTACCGGCCTTGGTGATCGATCCCTGACTGCGGGTCCCGCCGGTCGAGTATTCCGAGGGCACCAACCCGGCGTAGGAGCCGATCGTGGCGCCACTAAACCGTGACCAGTCGCCGATCTCGACCGCCAAAGCGAACGCGGTCAGCGTCGACACGCCCCGCAGACACGACAGCCGGGTGACCACCGCCCGCCACGGATCGGTGGCCGCGGTCTGTTCGATCAGCTCATCGAGGCGGTCACGGCGGGCGGTCACGCTCAACACCGCGTCCAGGTCGTTGTCGAAGGCGGCTTGCAGCAGCGGCAGCTCGAAACGTTGACGCTGCAGCCACCGCTGATGAACACCGGTCCAGGGTTTCCCGCCGGAGTAGACGATCCCCTGTCGCAGAAGCAGTTTGGACAATCGATGCCGAGCGCGCATCAAGTCGCTGCGGGCGTCCTCGCGGGCGCGGACCAGATCCCGTGCGGCTTCGGTGCCCACCTCAGGAACACTGACCGCCACCACTTCGCCCAGGCGCAGCAACTTCGCCAAGTGTGCAGCGTCTCGGGCATCGGTCTTGACGCGGTCCCCGGCTGGCCGCTGCAGCTTCGAGGGCGCGGCAACCACACACTCCATCCCGGCCGCCGTGATCGCCCGCGCCAATCCAAAGCCGGTCGGACCGGCCTCATAGGCCACCCGCACCGGCGGGGCCAGGCCTTGTAGCCAGCTGACGATGGTCGCCGCATCAGGGACCAAGGTCTCCCGAATCACCTGCCCGGTGTCTTCATCGATGGCGTGAGCGACCACCGAGCGTGCGTGAACATCCAATCCGACACTTGTACCCTGAACAATCACCGGAGGCCTCCTGATCTGCAATGTGGTGCTACCGCCGAGTGTGAACTCAGCAGCAGCAACCCACGATGTGTTTGCAGCTTGAGGCCTTCGGCCCCAAGGCCCTCATACCGTCTATCGCTCCTCGCACCTCAGGGAGCAGAGGGAAGGCATCGCCTGCGCTCCTCGCACCTCAGGGAGCAGAGGGAAGGCATCGCTAACGCTCCTCGCACCTCAGGGGCCGATTGGTGTGCGGCTCTTTCGGATCTGGGAGCAGGGTTGACGCACCCTCCCTCAGCGCCGCCCGATGATCAGCCGTCCCAGGATCCCGACGGCGAACATCGCGACGCCCACGCCGCCGACGATCAGTGCGACCCGGGTGACGTCGTCGTAGGCGCCGTCGATGATGAGCTCGGCGACCTGGCGGCCCGAGCGCTCTGCGCCGGCCACCTCCTGCTTGGCGCGGTCGGCGAAGAACAGGCCCATGGCCCAGGTCGAGACGCCGGCTGCAAGCACGCCGAGCCCGAGCCACGCGAAGACGGTGCCGCGTCGTCGGGCGATCAGCAGCGCGAGCACGGCTGCGATCACGGCCACCGCCGCCGAGCCCCAGGCGAGCAGCGTGATCTGGCTACCCACCTCCGCGTACCGGCCCGCCTCGAGGCCCGAGGAGCCGTTGGTCAACTCGACGACCACCGGCCCCTGGATCGCGTTGCCACCGGTCAGGTTCAGGGAGCGGTTGATCATGTTCGTGATGTCGAGTTGCATCACCGAGGTGTCCGAACCGGGTGCCGGCTCCTCGAACAGGAACGCGTGCTGCTGGCCGACGACATCGGCGAAGTCCTGCTGGAACTGTTCACTCTCGGTGTAGCGGCCCGCCAGCGGCCGTACCAGGACGCCGGCGATCGGCAGGTCTGTCCGCGCGGTCGCCTGCGCGGCGATCTCATCTGCGAGGTAGTCCTTGACCTGCTGGTTCTCGGCCATCGGCGCGACCGTGGCGACGAACCCCGCCTGGTCGACGATGCGTTGATCCAGCCAGAAAGACGGTACGGCGAGAACGGTCGCCGCGATCGCGACAAGTGTCAACAGGGCACTCAGGAAGCTACGCACAGCCACGAGGCTACCGAGCCGGGGAACTACTCCCCGATCACATCCGCGGCGCGGCCGACGATCAGCGGGTCGGGCGTGCCCACGAAGGACTCGTTCTTGCCGTCGTAGTCGAAGAGACTCAGCACGTGACGCATGGCGTTGATGCGCGCCCGCTTCTTGTCGTTGGACTTCACCACCGTCCAGGGTGCGTGGTCGGTGTCGGTGGTGGCGAACATCGCCTCTTTCGCCTCGGTGTAGGCATCCCACTTGTCCAGCGACGCCAGGTCCATGGGCGACAGCTTCCACTGGCGCACCGGGTCGATCTGACGGATCGCGAACCGGGTCCGCTGCTCGAGCGGGGTGACCGAGAACCAGAACTTGACCAGGTTGATCCCGTCGTCGACGAGCATCTTCTCGAACGCCGGGACCTGGGCGACGAACTGCGTGTACTGCTGCGGACTGCAGAACCCCATGACCCGTTCGACGCCGGCGCGGTTGTACCAGGAGCGATCGAAGAACACCATCTCCCCGCCGGCGGGCAGGTGCTGCACATACCGCTGGAAGTACCACTCGGTGGCCTCGCGTTCGCTGGGCTTCTCCAGGGCGATCGTGCGTGCGCCGCGCGGGTTGAGGTGCTCGTTGAATCGTTTGATGGTGCCGCCCTTGCCCGCCGCGTCTCGGCCCTCGAAGACCAGCAGATGCCGCTGCCCGGTCTGCTTGGACCACTTCTGCAGCTTCAGCAGTTCGATCTGCAGCCGCCGCTTGGTGACCTCGTACTCGCGGCGGCTCATGCGCTCCTCGTACGGGTAGTCCTCGCGCCAGGTGTCGACGACATTCCGTTCGGGCAGGGTCAGCAGGACCGGGTCGTCGTCATCGTCGTCGTTGACCGTGAAGTGCGTGGTGTCGTGGAGGTCGACGAGTTGCTGAAGTGCTTCGCGGCCGTTGAGCACGCTGAAGTCGGGGCCGATCTGTGTCTCGGGATCGTGGAGGTCGGTCACTCCACAACGATAGGTCGAAGCGGCGAACGACGCCCGACGCTCCGGTGAACTACCGTCGCGCCGGGCGTGTTCTGTCTCTCAGGTGTCGTGAGGTGGAGCCGCTCAGTTCCGCAGGTCGATCGAACCGGCGTGCAGACATGCCTTACCCGTGCTGGTGTCGAACGCGGTCGCGAAACCGCCACTGCAGCGGGCACCTTCGGGACCGGCGTAGGCCTCGCCGCCCCAACCGCCGATCGCGACCGTCGTACCGCCGCGACGCGCCTGCGCGACGGACAGCGCGCTCGGGCCGGTCGTGACCGAATAGGCGTTGCCCCGGCTGTTGGCGCCGGCGAGCGCCGTCGAACCGGGCTGCAGGTTGTAGGCCGCGGCGTTGCCGCCGTTGTCCGAGACCGAGACCGCGGTGCCCCGACCGCTGTATTCGTCGGCACTCGCGCGACTGCCGACTCCGGCCTTGGCGCCGCAACCGCTGCGCCCCTCGACACGCTCGACCTGATGACCGTTCGACACCGAGCAACGCGTGTCCGCCGCGGCGACCCCTTCGCCCGACAACCCGGCGAAACCAACACATCCGGCGAGCCCCGCCGCCAGGACCAGGCCGCGAACGGCAAACTTCTTGATTCTCAACTGCTTTGGCCTCCATAGCTCGGGCGCCCGGTAAGGAACGCCCTCAGCGTACAGGGGCCGGCGCCGTGGAGGAGACGATCGACTCGTCACGTCCCGGTCACGATCGTCCTCAGGCCGCCGCGCGCTTCTCCACTTCCGCGGTGAGTCCCTTGCGCGCGGTGTCCACGGCCATCTTCTGGGCGCGTTTCACGATGAGTCCGGGCAGCTTGATCTTCAGCTCGACGGCCAGGTCGAAGCGGACATGGGCACCCTTGTCGGATTCGGTGACGGTGTACTTGCCGTGCTGCTCGCTCAACTGATTCGACTCGATGAGGTGCCATTCGCACGAGTTCTCGGTCCAGTCATAGGTGCAGGTCTGCTCGTCGGAGATACCCGCGGCGGTGACGACCATCCGCACCTTCTGCGGCGTGCCGTCGTCGTAGCTGGACAGGATCTCGGCTTCCTTGTGCGGGCCCGACCAGTCCGGTAGGGACTCGATGTCCATGAGCACTTCCATCACCACCGAGACCGGGGCGGCGACGTCGAATTCGATGTTCGCTGAGACAGCCATGCGCTGAACCTACCGCGCGCCCGTTCCGCCTATGCAACGAACTGTCGAGGCTGTGTCGAGCCGCGACGGAGTCGCCCTGGATTGCCGCGACGGAGTCGCCCTGGATCGCCGCGACGGAGTCGCCCTGGATCGAACCGTTCAGCTCTCGCGGTCGACCAGGTTGACCGGCCACGCCTCGTCCGGGATGTCACGCAACGAGCACGCCTGGTCGACGGCGGTGAACCAGCCGCGGAAGTGCATGATCTCGCCGATGAGGGGGTTGCGGACGGTCGCGTCGCAGCGGAATCGATCCCGTTTCTCGTCCCACCCCTCGATGTACTTCATCTGAGCGGTGAACAGCCCCTTCATCCCGACCTTGGGTCCGCGTCCGAGCCAGCGCATCGGTCCGCTCTCGAGCAGCAGTTCGCCGGATCGCGTCACCGACGGCTCGATCGGATACAGGAACTCGGGGCCGTCGCCGAAGTAGTCGACCAGGCCCGTGCGCCCGGCCACCAGCAGGGAATTCAGCTTGCGCGGGCCGGTCGTGTACTGGAAGTTCCGCAGCACCGCGAGCGACTCGCGCCCCAGCTCGTCGGAGTAGCAGTAGTAACCCTGGGTGAACGGCACCATGCGACTGGTCTTCGAGGGCAGCGCATTGCGCTTGGCGTAATGCCACAGGGCGGGCGGCGGCAGCGCCGACGACACGTAGACCGACTCGTAGATTCCGCTACAGACCTGCGCGACACCGGAAGTCGAGTCGATGCCGTAGCGCCATGCGACGTTGGGATGCAGACGGTCGAAGTCCGAACCCAGCGCATGCCGGAAGACCGGCGTCATGGCGCAACCTCCCCGAGCTCACCCACCGATTCGAGCCCGCCCCGACGATGAACGGATACAGGCCAGACGCCACCACGGCGGTGACGACATGGTGAACCTACTAACGGAGCACACCTGTGTCCAACGTCTCGCCCCGGATCAGACCCGATCGACGGCCGCGTCGCAGAGGCTCGCCAGTTCGGCGATGACGCGATCGAGGGGTTCGACGCTGCGCCGCGTCTGGCACAGCCCGACCGCTCCCTCGACCGCCGCGATGATGAGGTTGGCCAGTGAGTCGGCACGGTCGCTGTCGACGCCGTCGACCACCAGCCGCGCGGTGACCAGGTCGGCCCAGCGCTGCAGGATTTCGGCGGATGCGTCCGCCACCGCGGGTTCGCTGCGGCGGGCGAGTCCGCCGGCCAGCACGGGGCAGCCGAACTGGAAGTCGGTGTTGACCAGTAGTCGCCGCCACACCCCGCCGATCTCGCGCACCGTGTCCGCCGGGGTCATCGTGGTCGGACGCCCGATGCGTTCGGCGATGAACTCACCGGCGTACCGGACGGCTTCGGTCATCAGTTGGGTCTTACCGCCCGGAAAATGGTGGTAGATCGATCCCCGTGGTGCGGAACTCGCCGAGATCACGTCGCCGATGGAGGTGGCGGCGACCCCGTCGCGGCCGATCAGATCGGCCGCGTGCACGACCATGCGTTCGCGGGGGCCGCGGTCGTCCGCGCCGGTGATCACGGACTCGGCGGGATGTGACGCCATGCAGCAAACAACTCCTATGCCGACCCTCATACAACCGATGTCGTGGCCAGCATACATAGCATCGGCCGAGGTCATCCCGTATGCGGCGCGGCCTCGCCAGTATGCAGACCTTCATAATCACGGCGGAGTATGCAACCATGCATAGTCATGACGACCACGACCGACGCACCCACCGACCCCACCGCCATGTCCGGACTCGAGCTGCTGCGAGCCTGGCAGGCGGGCGGCGCGGGCTCCGACCGTCCGAGCATCGGCCGCCTCCTGGGCATGGTGCCCAAGCAGATCGACGAGGGCGCGGTCACCTTCGCCGTGACTCCGCAGCCCGACTTCGCCAACCCCCTCGGCACCGTCCACGGCGGCATCTGCGCCACGCTGTTGGACTCGGTGATGGGGTGCGCCGTCCACACCACCCTGCCCGCCGGGGTCGGCTACACGACGCTGGAGCTGAAGGTGAACTACATCCGCTCGGTCGCCGTGGACGCCGGGGAGCTGACCGGCGTGGGTACCGTCATCCACGCCGGTCGCACCACCGCGACCGCCGAGGGCAAGGTGTTCTCCGCCGACGGCAAACTCGTCGCCCATGGGACCACCACCTGCATCGTGTTCCGGTAGCCGGATCCAAGTCCGGCTGCATCAGCTGGCGAAGAGCCGAGGCGACATCTGTGCATGTCGCATGCCGTATAGCTCGAGCGCGAAGCTGCTGGAGCTCAGCGCGTCGAGCGGAGCCCGCTCGACGTCGGCGGCAAGGTCGACGAGAGCGGGTGTCGCCGCCACCAGTGCACGCTGTGCGCCCAGCGAACCGAGCCTGCCGAGACGTACGCACGCGCTGAACGCGGATGCCATCGACGAACGCAGCGTCCCCAGGGTCGCGATGCGCCGGTCGATCCCGAGTCCCGCCTGGACCACGGCTTCGACGACGGCCAGATTGCCCGGTGCATTCGCCGACGACACCGCGCGCAGGTAATCCGCGCGAGCACAGTCCGGCACTCCGCAGATCATCCCGACACGAGCTGCGGCGTCGGCGAGCTGACGCCCCGGCTTGAGCGACGCGTCTCGCGCGTTCTCCGAGGTCTTGTAGCTGAGCAACTCCCGATCGAGGCCCGTGAGCATCGCGAGATCGTCACTCGCCCAAGCGTGGACACCGACAACCGCATCGAGTGTCGCGACCGAGGTCGCCACGTAATCCACGACGAGCTCGACGATCTGATCGGGCCCGGCGTCGGGAAACGCACGCAGCCAGCTCTCGACGCCGTTGCTGTGGACCAGACGGCCCGCGGGAAAAGCGCTGTCGTGCAGGTTCAGCCAGCCGACGGCCGCCGCGAAGGAATCGGGCACAGAGCAATCGGACACAGCGGAGTCGATCGCGGTCCTCGGGCAGCAACTGATGACGGGTCGATCAGTCATGATGGTGATGATGGTGATGATCGGCCGACGTGTTCGACCATCCGTGTGAGGCGAGCGGGACGTCGGCCACCACACCCTGCAGACGCAGTGCGGCGAGGGTGTCCTTCGCGGTCGTCGCGCTCGTCATCAGCGGCGTCGACACCTGGTGCGCCGAGACATCCAGCGGGGCATGCTGGTTGCCCAGCAGATAACCCAGCAACAGCATTCGCCGCGCACCGTCGGGTCCGCCGTTGGCATCGAAGTCGACGACGATGGCGGGCTCGGCAGCACGACGTACCACGGTGATGGTCTCGCCGTCGTCGGCCAGGACCGCGCCGTCGTCGAGAAAGGAACCTCGTGGGAGGCGGAGCCGCACCGTCGATCCCGATGCGGTCGTGAGCATCTGTCGGTGCTTACGCGCGTCCCCCCAACCGATCTCGACGAGGTCGAGTCGACGTCCGTGGAACTCTTCATCACACTCACGTCCCAGGAGGTGGGTCACTTCCCGCGCCTGCTCGGTGGATTCAGTGGTCATGGGGTGTCCTCTCAGATCAATCGCCTTGGGGGCGGTGCCAGCATCAACAGTTCGGACCGGATTGACGCCAGACACACGGCGAGCGCCTCACGCATCGCGGGTGCTCTCGTGCCGAGCACGCGCACGATCGCACCACTCTCGCCCGGCAGTGCGCTGACGCCGCTGACCACATCCAACGCGTCCAGGGCCGATTGCAGTGCATTCTGTAATGCACCGGTGCTTCTCGTGGGAGCTACTACCAGCAACGTAGCGCAGTAGTTCGCGCCGATCAGCCGCTCCGGCAGCGAACCGGCGTCGTCGACCCGCCCTTCGGGTCGACTGAACCGAAGCGCGTCCCGCGCAACGACCTCACCGTCGACCCGCACCGTGGTCCGGCAGACGAGAGACCGGTACCGGAACCGCTCCCCACGGCCGATCCGCCCGGAAGCGAGCATCTCCCATCCGACGAAGAGCCCCGAACCCCGGACGTCGATCTCGGTGTACTGAGCGAACCGGGAGTCGGCCTGCGGAATGATCTCGCGCGGTACGAACTCGACCACCGATCGATCTGTGACCCGGATCCGTTGGTGGTGGGTTGCCCCCGGTCCGTCGTGCCCGTCGAACACCTGGGTTGCCGCCTGGGACGTGAACAGGAGATGGCTGCCGGGGCCGGCCGCCACAGTCGTGTGCAACGAGTCGTCGGCGAAGATCCCCCCGGACGGATTCTGTACGCAGAGATAGGCGATCCGTGGGTCGACGTCGACATACAGCGGTGTGGTGACCCGTTGCGGGTAGGCCTGCCGCAGATGCCGCACCCGAGTCCTTCCGCGAACATCGGCGACCACGTCGACATCGAGAACCCCCGGTTCGATCATGCCTTCGGCGGCGTGGGAAGCATTGCTCCCTTGACTATCTCGTCGGCCACCTCGACAACGCCCACCTGATGCCGTAGGTCGGTGAACAGTGTGGGTTTACTCGGCCGGGCAACCGAACAGTCGTGTCGCATGCGATCCAGGTCGGCTCCGACCATCTCGGCGAGATCGATCTTGTTCACCAGGAGCAGGTCAGCCTGCAGAAGGCCGATACCCTGCTTCCGCGGGATGTCGTCGCCGGCGGCGGTGTCGATGACGAAGATCCAGTAGTCGACGAGATCACTGCTGAACGTGGCAGCGAGATTGTCTCCGCCGGACTCGATCAGCACCGCGTCGAGGCCTGGGTAGGCAGCCGCCAGGTCATCCACGGCGGCCAGATTGACCGATGGGTCCTCGCGGATCGCGGTGTGCGGGCACGCACCGGTCTCGACGGCTCGGACCCGCGCGGGGTCGATGATGCCGCTGCGTCGTACACGCTGGGCGTCCTCGTCGGTCACCAGGTCATTGGTGATCACTGCGAGATCGACCCCGCGTTCTGTGAGGACGGGGACCAACGACTCGACCAGCCTGGTCTTGCCGGAGCCGACCGGTCCGCCGATTCCGATACGGATCGGATCCGAACTCATGCTCTCCTCCTATTTGAGCGTGTACCGGCGTCCGAGCGGGACGCTCGACATCGGTGTGCTCGTGCAGATCTCCCCGTTCACCACCACTCGGTAGGTATCGGGTTCGATGGAGATCTCGGGCAGGTGGTCGTTGTGGACGAAGTCCGCCTTGGTCAAGGCCCTCGATCCCGTGCAGCCGATCAGCGGGGTGTCGAGGCCGAGTCGTTCCCCGAGGCCCGAGTCGAGGGCCGCACGTCCGACGAAGTTGACCGACACGTCAACCGGCGACTTGCCGAAAGCCGCCCATTGCGGGCGATACTTCAGCGGTTCGCAGGTCATCAGCGAGGCGTTCGATTCGCCCATCACCGACCACGCCGGGAAGCCACCTTTGAACACCACTTCTGGACGGATACCGAAGAACTTCGGCTCCCACAGCACGATGTCGGCGAGCTTGCCGGGCTCCAGCGAGCCGACCTCGTGGTCGATGCCGAACATCTTCGCCGGATTCAACGTCAGCTTGGCGATGTAACGCAAGATGCGCTGATTGTCCGCGCCGGTACCGGCGTCGTCCGGCAACGGCCCACGCGTGGCGCGCATGTGCGAGGCGAGTTGCCATGTACGGGCGATGGTTTCGCCGATGCGGCCCATCCCTTGCGAGTCCGAGCCGATCGCGGAGATGGCGCCAAGATCGTGCAGGACGTCCTCGGCGGCGATCGTCTCTCGCCGGATACGCGACTCGGCGAAAGCCACATCCTCCGGTATCCGCGCATTGAGGTGATGGCACACCATGACCATGTCGAGATGCTCGTCGAAGGTGTTGAGCGTATACGGGTTGGTCGGATTCGTGGACGACGGAAGGCAATTCGGCTCACCCACGACCCGCATGATGTCCGGGGCGTGTCCACCGCCCGCACCTTCGGCGTGATAGGTGTGGATCGTGCGGCCACCGATTGCGCGCATGGTGTCCTCATAGAAGCCCGACTCGTTCAGGGTGTCACTGTGGATCTGCACCTGTAGGTCGAGTTCGTCGCCCGCGTCGAGCGAGGCGCGGATCGATGCCGGCGTCGCACCCCAGTCCTCGTGGATCTTGTATCCGATCGCACCGGCGAGTCCCTGCTCGATCAACGGTGCTGTGGATGCGGCACTTCCGTTCGCGATGAATCCGAAGTTCATCGGGAATGCCTTTGCTGCCCGAAGCATCCTTGCCAGATTATGTGGCCCCGAGCTGGTGATCCCCACCGTGACCGGACCCAGGCCCCCACCGATCATGGTGGTGATACCGCTCGAGATGGCTTCCTCGACCAGTCCGGCGCTGTCGAAGTGCACGTGGACGTCGATGGCTCCCGCGGTCGCGATCATGCCTTCACCCGAACGGATGTCGGTGCCGGCTCCGATCACCAGCTCGGCATCGACCCCATCCATGGTGGCGGGGTTGCCGGACTTGCCGATGCCGGCAATGCGCCCGTCCTTGATCCCGATGTCGGCCTTACGAATCCCCAGCACAGCATCGATGATGAGGACGTTCGTGATCACGAAGTCCAGTGCGCCTTCGGCATTCGTGATCGCATTGTGCACGGCCATGCCCTCACGCATGGTCTTGCCGCCGCCGAACACCGACTCGTCGCCGTATACGGTGGCGTCGGACTCCACGCGCGCCAGGAGTTCGGTGTCGGCCAGACGCACCCTGTCGCCGGTCGTCGGCCCGAACAGCTCCGCATAGTGCCTACGCGTCAGTCTCTGCACCATAGTCCCCTCCTGAAGTGGTCCTCCCGGTTACGTCTCCCGCGGACGTGTCCAGGAATCCCGCTGCGCGCAGGTCGCGTAGCGTCGCGGCGGGCAGCGCAACATCGGTTGGGCCGTTGGTCATGTCGTTGAGGCCGGTGATGACGCGCTCGCCGCCGAAGGCGACGAGTTCGACATCGTGCTCGGCCCCGGGCTCGAACCGGACGGCGGTGCCCGACGGGATGTCCAGACGCATCCCGAAGGCTTCCCGTCGATCGAACAGCAGCGCCCGGTTGGCCTCGAAAAAGTGGAAGTGCGAGCCGACCTGGACCGGTCGATCACCGGTGTTGACCACCGTGATCGCTGCTGTGTCCCGCCCGTCGTTGATCACGACGTCTTCGTCGACGAGCAGATACTCCCCGGGCGTGTGCTCGTCACCGGCCAGTCGCGTCGGCGCAGGGCCGGTTCCCGGCCGGATCGGGTCGTGAACGGTCACGAGCTTCTGGCCGTCGTCGAAAAATCCCTCCACCTGCACCGACCCCAGGAGGGCTGCGACCCCGGGGGCCACGTCGTCATCGGTGAGGAGCGACGCACCGAGTGCCGCCGCCTCCGAGACGCTGGCTCCCCCACGAGCGGCTTCCGCCACCTCGTCGGCGATGAGCGCACGCGCTTCCGGATACGTCAGTCGCAGTCCGCGCGACCGGCGTCTGCGTGAGAGTTCAGCTGCGAGGAAGAGCAGCAGCCGGTCCTCGTCCTTCGGTGTGAGATGCACAGGTGTTCCCTCTCAGATGGCCGACACGTCTGGGGTTCGCAGGTCAGGCCCCGACACCCTCAGCCCACGGATAGCTGTCGAGGAAAGGGTCGGGTTCGATCGGTCCGTCAGAACTCCACACCACGTCGAACTGACCGTCTGCGGTCACTCGGCCGATCCGCGCCGTCTTGGTGACATGGTGGTTCTCGCCGTCGACGGTGACCAGTCCCTCGGGCGCTTCGTAACTGACGCCGGCCGCAGCAGCGGACACCTCTTCCGGTGTGAACGTATCCGCCTTCTCGACCATCTGCTTCCACAGGTGCACAGCGGTGTAGGCCGACTCCATCGGGTCCGAGGTCACACTCGACGACCCGAACCGCTCCTTGAAGGCGACAACGAACTCGTCGTTCACCGGATTGTCCAGTGACTGGTAGTAATTCCACGACGACAACTGACCGACGAGATTCTGGGCTCCGATGCTCCTGACCTCTTCCTCGCCGACGCACATCGACATGACCGGCATCGTCGATGCGTTCAGGCCGACGTTGTTGTACTCGCGGAAGAATGCGGCCAACGAGTCGCCGACAACCACATTGAACACGGCATCGGCGTCGGATCGACGGATCTTGTTGACGATCGTGGAGAAGTCGGTGGAGCCGAGCGGAGCGTAATCCTCACCGGCGATGGTCATTCCGTTCTCCTCCGCATAAGCACGCACAATCGCGTTCGAGGTGCGGGGGAAGACGTAGTCACTGCCCACGAGGTAGATCGACTTCACTCCTTGTTCGCGGAGGTAGTCCAGTGAGGGGATGATCTGCTGATTGGTCGTGGCACCCGTGTAGAAGATGTTCGGAGAGCTCTCCAGCCCCTCGTACTGCTGGCCGTAGTAGAGCAGCGCACCGGTGTCCTCGAACACGGGGAGCATCGCCTTCCGGCTGGCAGAGGTGTATCCGCCGAAAACTGCTGCGACACAGTCGCTCGCTACGAGCTTCTGGGCCTTCTGGGCGAAGATCGCGGGATCGGAGGCACCGTCCTCGGAGATCTGCCGCAGTTGCTTTCCGAGCACACCTCCGTCCGCGTTGATCTGCTCCACGGCGAGCGTGATGGCGTCATGGATCACGACTTCGCTCACTGCGGTACCACCGCTGAGCGAGTTGATCGATCCCACCGCGACCGAATCTCCGCTCGTATCGAGACAGTCGACGCGGCCTGCGGCGCTGTCACTGTCGGAAGCCGCACTCCCGCACGCGGACAGCATGACACCGGCCACCGCCACAGCGGTGATCGACATCGTCATGCGCCATCGGGAACGTTCACGTGAAGAGTCCGTGGTCATCGGTAACTCCTGGCTTGTCGGCCGGAGTTGCTGCTCCGGGCCGTCTGAGATCAATCGGTCACCGGCCGCACAGCGGTGTGCGACCCGTGCCTCGAATCTAAGGACCGAGACCTGCCGCGCGAATCGGGAGAATTCCCCATCTTTCCCACTTCGATTGTTAACTGCTGGTTTCTAGATCGACAACGAGTGTTGCGTCGCCGGCCTGATGGGAAACATCGCCGAAACGCGCTTGCGGAACAATGCAACCCATCGAATGATCATCGTCGGGGGGTTACGGAGAGCGCATGAGATCGTCGACCACCGGGCCCTATCATGAGGCACTGGGGAGCGCGGCCGACCTCAACACGCGTGCCGACGAACTGCTGTGCGCGCTCGGTGAGCGCGTGTCGTCGTCGGCAAGCGCGATCAGTCTGTGGGATCCGGTCGCGGGCCGGCACCTGACCCTCGCCAATCACGACTATCCCGATTCGGTCATGAGCCATTTCAACAGCTGGTTCGTCTCGAACGACCCGCTGTTCAAAGAGATGGAGAGAACCCGCTCCGGCGCGTTGCGCTGGCGTGACTTCCCCGGGTACCGACGGACCCACTCGGTCACCAACGTGTTCACCCCGGCCGGATTCGACGAGGGACTGTCCGCCCGCCTGGTCACCGCACAAGGCACTTATGCCGGGACCTTGCACGTCAATTCCGACGACCGCCGCTACCCCCGCGACGTGGACGTCACCGAGATCAACGAGCTCCGCAGCAGTGTCGCGTCGCTTCTCGACACGACGATGCGTCCGGTGATGGTGGCTGACTTCCTCTCTCCAGGGAGCCCCGCGTGGCTCATCGACAGGTCGGGAAACTGCCGGGCCCTGCACGATCAGCTCATACCAGATGTCGACCCCGAACTGCTCTCGATCGTCGCACGACTCGCCGGTACCGAGCGCAAGTTCCGATGGTGCGACCCCGGGGGAACCTGGCATCTGGTCCGGCTGCTCCCGGCGACGCCGCGATATCGGGCCGCCACCCCCGTGGCCCTGACCTTCGCCACGCCCGAGCCGCTCCCATTCGACCTCACCGGACGGGAGCTGGAGGTCCTCACCCTGGTGGCGAACGGTCTGACCTCGGCGCAGATCGCCGTTGCGCTCGTCATCAGCGCCAAGACAGTCGGCCGCCACATAGAGCATCTACTCGGCAAGACCGGGGTCGCCAACCGCGTCGGACTGGCAACGCTGGCGCATCAGCACGGTCTCCTCAGCGGACTCCAGATGCAACCTTGAATCGCCGGCGTGGTGTCGGAGGTACCCGGCCGGTCAGTCCGCGCGTGCCGCCGCGATGATCGCGGCGATGTCCTCGTCCCGCATCCCGAACCCGGCGAGGCGTCCGAGCGGTATCGACGCCATCATCCGTGCCATGTCGACGCCCAGGGCGTCGTCGGAGCTCGTCAGCGGGTTGTCCTCGAATCGGGACGCGAGCGCTTGCGCCGCAGCAGGATTCGCCAGGACCTCGCCGAGGGTCGAGTTCTCGTCGATCGCGAGGCGAACCTCGTCGCCCGCGATCTCGACGGTGGTGGTCAGCCGGATGTCCCGGCTCGACGCGCCGACCTCGACGCCGTACTCACCCGGTTCGACGATCCAGCGGTCGACGCGGGTGTCCCAGTAGGCCAGGTCGTTGCGGTCGATTGCGATCGAGATGATCTGCGACTCACCGGGTTCGAGGCCGCGGGTGGTCGCGAAGCCCGTCAGCTCGCGCGGCGGTCGTCCGACATGTGAGTCCGGCTTCGACGTGTAGACCTGGACGATGTCACGCCCGGCCCGAGAACCGGTGTTGGTCACCGTCACCCCGACGACCACACCGGTGACGCCCGGATCATCCGATGCGACGGACAGATCCGAGTACTCGAAAGTCGTGTAGGACAATCCGTGTCCGAAAGGATAGGCGACCTCGATGTCCCGGGCGTCGTACCAGCGGTAGCCGACGAAGATGCCCTCGCCGTAGCGGATGTGCGAGTTCTCGTTCGGGAAACTCAGATACGCCGGGGTGTCCTGCAACCTGACCGGCACGGTCTCGGTGAGCCGACCCGACGGGTTGACGACCCCGAAGAGCACGTCGGCGATGGCCCCGCCCCCGGCCTGGCCGAGGAGCGCGCCGTCGAGGATTGCAGGGGCCGCGGCGATCGATCCGAGGCGGAGGACGCCTCCGTGAGCGAGCACGACCACCGTTCGCGGTTGCACCGCCAGGATCGCGGTCAGCAACTCGACCTGGTCCGCCGGCAGTTCGATGTCGTCGCGGTCGAAGCCCTCCGACTCCTGTGCGGCCGCCAGTCCCAGGAACAGCACGGCGGCATCGGCGCCCGCCGCCGCGGCGATCGCGCCCGCCGTATCCACCCGCGAGCCGTCGGTGCTGAAACCCGGGGCGTAGATCACCGTGCCGCCGGCTGCCCGGATCTCGTCCACCGGTACGTCGAGGCGCGTCGGGTTCACGTGCGAACTGCCGCCGCCCTGATAACGGGGGTCGTGCGCGAACGAGCCGATGACCGCGACGGAGCGTCCGGGGCTCAACGGGAGGAGATCGCCGTCGTTCTTGAGCAGGACGATTGACCGAGCCGCGGCCTCGCGCGCGAGGCGATGGTGGAGATCGAAGTCGACGACGGACCGGTTCGTCCGGCCCGCGGCGGCCCGCTCCGCGAGTTGCCGGACCGCCCGGGCCGACCGGTCCAGCGCCGCCTCGTCGAGGGTTCCGTTATGGACTGCGTCCACGACCTGCGCGTCGGTGCGGTCCCCCGGGCCGGGCATCTCGAGATCCAGGCCGGCGGCGACCGCCCGAACGCGGTCGGCGACCGCACCCCAGTCGGAGACCACCACGCCGTCGTAGCCCCACTCACCCCGCAACAGGTCGGTGAGGAGCCACCGGTTCTCCGCCGCGTACGTGCCGTTGATGCGGTTGTAGGAGCACATCACGGTCCACGGGTTCGCCGTGCGGATGATGTGCGCGAAGGCGCGAAGGTAGATCTCCCGCATCGGGCGCGGGTCGACGTCCGAACTGGACCGCATCCGGTCGTCCTCGGCGTTGTTCAGCGCGAAGTGTTTGAGCGACGTGCCGACCCCGATGCTCTGTACGCCGCTCACCCACGCCGCGCCGAGCCGGCCCGTGACGAACGGATCCTCGGAGAAGTACTCGAAGTTGCGGCCGCACCGGGGATCTCGCTTGATGTTCACGCCCGGGCCGAGCAGCACGTCGACGTCGAGACCGCGTGCCTCGCGTCCGAGCGCTTCGCCGACACGACGGATCAGCCCGGTGTCCCAACTCTGGCCGAGACCGACCGCGGGCGGGAAGCAGGTGGCGGGTTCGCTGCCGGCGAGGCCGAGGTGGTCGGCGGCGCCGGTCTGTTTCCGGACCCCGTGCGGACCGTCGGTGAGTGTCAGCGCGGGAACGGAACCGACCGATTTGGTGGTCCAGAAATCGGCGCCGCTGCCCAACGCGGCCTTCTCGGTCAAGCTGAATTCACTCACTCCAAGACACTACCGACGATCGTCGGGCGGTCAGCTCGCTCCCGGGCAGTTCACGGTGTACTCCCACTCCGTGTTCCGGTCCGGCCCGGTCACTCGCACCACGACCGAGGTGTCGCCACCGGGTGGCACGGTGACCCGGACACTGCCGGTTCCCTGGTTGATGTCGTCTCCGACGTAACCGGTGTTGTAGATCTGCCGGCCACTGTAGAACACCCGGATCTCGTCCGGGATGTCGTAGGTGTCGTAGTTCAGCGTGAAGCTCGTCGGGCCTCGCAGGCCGAGGATGTGCCGGGTCTCGGTGACACCGTAGCCGCCGGACTTGGTCTCGGAGTTGCACCGCTGGGTCGACGGCGGAGCCTGATTGCCCCCGAGACTCCCGAAATAGTCGAGGCCGCCCAGACCGTATTCCTCGAGACTGCCCCCGTCGACGCTTCCGCCGTCGAGGCTCCCGGACTCGAGTGGCGCGGCATCGGCGATCGCGGCCGGGACGACCGCAGCGGTCGCCGTCGCGGCCAGGATGAGGGCAGCTCGAACGAAAGTGGTTGTGCGCATCGATTTCTCCGGCAGTCGAGTCGTTTCGGGGGTGGTTCCGACGCTAACGCGACCTGCCATCCGCGGATATCCCCTCATCGGGTGAAAGCACGACGACCAGATGACACCCGTGCGGGTGACACCTCGCTGCCACAGCGTCTCGGGCGGCCAGCCCCTACGTCAGATATCGGTCCCGGAGCGCCTTCTGGTCGGCGGCACCCAGACCCAACGCCTCGCCGAAGTAACCCTCGATTCCGCCGTACCGCTTGTCCACCTCGTCAAACGCGGCGTCGAGATAGCCGGAGTCGACGCCCAGCACGCCGACGAGGAGCTCGGGATCGCCCCCGGCGGCGGCGAACCCGTCGAAGATGGGTGTGAGCGACGGGATCAGACGTTCATTGGTGAGCAGGTAGTCGCGGTAGACGTCGTCCTTCGGCACCCCGAACAGTGTCAGCAGAGATGCTGCGGCCCAACCTGTTCGGTCCTTGCCGGTGGTGCAGTGCATGAGGGCCGGCGTCGAGCCGTCGATCAGTCCACGAAACAACTGCGTGTACGACGCCGTCGCACTGGGCAGGGTGATCATCTCGCGATAGGTCCCACAGATCATCTCGCGCGCCTTGCCGCCGGACAGCATCTCGTCGGCCTGCGCGACGACGGCGGGGTCGGCGAGGACAGCACCGATGTTGGCGGGAATCGACATCTGCGCATCGGCGAGGACATCGAGTGCGATGTTCGACGCGCCGGGCAGGACGGGGTCGGGGATGGCCTCGCTCTCGTGCGCCGATCTCAGGTCGTAGACGGTCTTCAGACCGAGTGACTCGAGCGCGGAGACGTCGGCGGTGTCGAGCGCGGAGAAATCCGTCGACCGGTACAGGACACCGGATCGGACCGTCTGCCCGTCCCCGGTCCGCCAGCCGCCGAGATCGCGGAGGTTGGGCAGGCTGGAGATGGGGCTGGGCGCACCGGGGGTCGCAGTCACGGTCACATCGTGACAGATTGTGCGGCGGTCAGTCGGTGAGCGCGCTTTCGAGCATCGGCCACGACTTCACGAGCTGGTCCTGCCAGTAGGGCCAGGCGTGCGTCCCCGGTGCGTAGTCGACGGTCGCGGGGATGCCGAGTTGCTTGAGTCGACGATCGAGATTGAGCGTGCACTGGTGGGTGGCGGCCTCGATGGCGCCGCCGACCGCGATCTGGTCGATGTAGATCGTGGTCATCCCGTCGATTCCCTGGCCCTGCAACTGGTCGTGCGGTCCGGGGACCCCCGTGCCGGTGCTGATGTAGATCGCCTTGCCGCGCAGCTTGTAGGCGTTGACGACCGGGTCGTGCGCCCGCCACCCCGGGGAGCCGACCGGACCCCAGATGTTGGCGATGTCGCCACCGCCACGTCCTTCGACGACCGCGCGGATGGCGAGTCGGCCGAGATTCGTACTCGTCTCGGCACAACCGCTGTAGGAGGCGACCGCGCGGTAGAGCTGAGGTGCGGCTTCGGCAAGACTCAACGACGACGTTCCCGCCATGGAGATCCCCGCGATCGCGTTCACGCCGGTGGTGTTCAGCTCCCGATCGATGAGCGGCGGTAATTCGCTGGTCAGGAACGTTGTCCATTTGTTTCGCCCCAGCACCGGGTCGACTTTCACCCAGTCGGTGTAATAGCTGTACGCGCCGCGCATCGGCACGACGACATTCACATTCTTGTCGGCGACGAAATCGACGATGTCGGTTTGCTCGAACCAGTGTCCGGTGCCCTCTCCGCCACCCGCGCCATTCAGCAAATACAGCGTCGGTCGGGGCATCGAGCGGTCGGCCGGCACGAGAACCCGGACCGGTACGTGACGTTTCATCGACGGCGAATACACCGACAGGTCCAGGACCCGGCCATCGGCGACAGCGCGGGCCAGCGCCTTCGCCCGGGACGAGGAATCTCCCGGCTCGGCGCCGGCGAACGACGGAACCGCAAGCGCGACAACGAGTACAACGATCGAGACCGTTGTGGCGACCAGGCGTCGGCGGAACTGACCACCCACTGCGGACATCACAGTCCCTTCACATCACTACATGCTCACATCGCTACCGCGCCGCCGTCTCGACAACGGAATTCACACACGCCGATATCGATCCGAATACGTTTCACCATACGCACCGGAGACGGCCCCGTCCGGATTACCACGGCCGGGGCCATCGCTGTTCACCTCGCGACTGCGCACACCATGGTCATTGTTGGAGGCGATTTCACGATGACTGATCCCGGCCGGTCGAGGTGTCGTGCTCCTGAACAGCTGATCTCGTGCGAGTGCGCCGGCCGTGATCGTCTCCGCCGTCGAAAACGACCGGCCACTTCGAAAGGCGCAGGGAACGCATTCACCGACCACCCGGTGCCAGATTCGGCCGATCGGACTACAACCGGACCGCCTCTGATCGCACCGACACCGGAAACAGCATTCGTGGATTCTGGAGCAGCGCCGGCGGGGCGACGGCCGACCGCTCGAGCGTGCCGGTCCAGCGGACCCGACGCCGATGCGGGGTGAGCGCCCTGCCCCGGCGGGAGAACTCGTACTCGCCGATCAACGTCCCCAGGGGCAGCACGTCCGGATCGGTGGGGTCGACGACGGCGACCTCGTCCCCCACCCGCAGATCGGAGACGAACGACGCGAGCACGCGGAGGTCCTTGCCCGGCCGCCGCCCGGGGCTACGCTCCTTCAGCAAGGCGCGCAGGCCGGCCTCGGTGCCCATCGAGGCGTCGGCGTCGATGCCGGATTCGACGCCCAATCCGACGATCTGCCGCTGTCGGAACTGTGCGTACTGTTCGTCGGATCCGGCCCGGATGATCCACACGGTGCGGGTCGGTTCGTCCAGATCGTGCGCGTCGGTGGCCGGCGGATCCGGCCAGAAGTAGGGCATCTCGTCGTCGATGTCGACGTCGTCGAACACGGAGCCGTAGAAGTCCGGCGCTTTGCGGAGCAGCGCCGAACGGTGACTGCGATGGAGTCGGTCGTCGCCGAGCCACGCGGGCATCAGGCCCTGCGCGGTCAGCTCGGCTTGGGACGCACCCACCACCTCGGGCGCGAACTCGGCGATCATCGGAGCAGTGGTGTCCGCACGACCGCCGCTGGTCCACACGTCGACGAAAGCGAGCCCATAGGCGACCAGCGCCGGAGTGTGCCCACGCCACATCGTGACCGCGGGATGGCTGGCCCAGCCGTAATCGAAGAGTTCGAGCGCCCGCAGGATCTGCAACGTCTCCACACGCTGCTTACCGAGGCGCGCGGGGTCCAGGACCTCGGCAGAGCGTCGAAAGTCCGGGTAGGGCAGGAACGTCTGCATGGCGCTCGCATACCCACTTCGGACGGGCGCTCACACCCGGCGGAGCCGCGCGGCGCCGAACTCAGAGTTGTCAGCTGCTACCGAAGATCGGCGATCCCGGCCCCGGCGTCACACCCGGACCGGCTCAACCAGCGGCGGGTGCGACCTACTGCCGCGCAGCGTCAGCCGAAGCCCGCGGGTGACCTCGAAGAGGTGATCGACGCGCGGACTTCGGGGCTCAGTCGGATGCGGAGTCCGACGCGTCGGTCCCGACCTCCGGCACCGCACACACGCCGTCGACGCAGACCGCCGCGTCGTCGTCGCCGATCATCTCGAAGGGCACCACCGGGTCAGACACGATCGGGCTCCTCGGCGCGGACCTTGTCGAGGGCCTGCGCGAAGGTTTCCGGCGCCTGGGCTCCGGAGATGCCGTACTTGCCGTTGATCACGAAGAAGGGAACCCCGCTGATCCCGTATGCACGGGCTTGATCGATGTCGGCTTCGACGGCCGCGGCGTACTCGCCCGACTCGAGCGCGGCCAGCACGGCGTCGCGATCGAGACCGACATCGGCCGCCAGATCGGCGAGTTCGTCGGCGCGGCCGACGTGGCGCCCCTGCTCGAAGTACGCCTGGAACAGACGCTCGGCCAGATCCGCCTGTCGGCCATGCGCTTTCGCGAAGTGCAGGGCCTCATGCGCTTTCAGGGTCTTGGTGTGCTGCAGCCGGTCGAAGTCGTAGTCGAGACCGACCTCGGCGGCGATCCCGCGGACCTGGTCGAGCATCCCCCGGACCTGATCGGCCGGCATGCCCTTGTGCCGGACGAGGAAGTCGACCTCTGAACCGTCGAAGTCGACCGGCGTATCCGGTGCGAGCTCGAAGCTGTGGTAGGTCACCTCGACGTCGTCGCGTCCGTCGAACTCGGCGAGGCCCGCCTCGAACTTGCGTTTGCCGATGTAGCACCAGGGGCAGGCGATGTCGGACCAGATGTCGACGGTGATGGGAGCGCTCATTGCCCTCTCAACACCTCGCGGATCGAGAACGTTCCCGGGAGTGCGTCAGACCCGATCAGCCGCCCCAGGCGCGTCGAGCAGGTCGTCGAGATGCGTTCGCGACCAGTCGCACAGGCCGTGGACCGTCGAGACGAGGTCGCGGCCGGCGTCCGTCAGGGTGTAGTCCACCCGCGGATTCGCGCTGCGATGGTCGTGCCGATGGATCAGGCCGTGCGCCTCGAGATCGCGCAGCGTCTGGGTGAGCACCTTGTCGCTGATCGTCCCGATCGATCGCTTCAACTCACGAAACCGGCGGGGTCGCTGCCGGATCTCCTCGAGGACGGTCAGACCCCATTTCGTCGACACGACGGTGAACACCGACCGCGCGAGGTGCCGGGCGCGCTCTTCGGCCTCGGACGACGGCGCGGCGTCCCCGCTCACCTCGAAGTGCGTACTGCCGCTCATCCGCCTGCGCTCCTAGCGTGGGGTCGATGCGAGTGCTGAAGACCTACGCCAGGATATTCGTCGCCGACCTCGACGAGTCGCTTCCGCTGTACGAGACGATCGTCGGTGCATCGGCCGATCTCCGATTCGCTTTCGAGAGGGCCGAACTCGCCGCCGTCGGCGACTTCCTCCTCATCGCGGGAGCCGACGACGACGTCGAGGCCTACCGGTCGACCGTCGGACCGGTCATCGTCGACGATCTCGACGCCTTGATCTCGCAGGTCAGCGGCGGAGCCGCCGCCGAGGTCATCGGCGAATCCGAGAGCGCGACTGGACGATTCGCCTACCTTCGCCATCCCGACGGTGCGGTCCTCGAGTATGTCCAGTGGTCGCAGGAAGTCGCCGAAGCCGTGCTCGGAACGCCGAAGGCCGGCCACCCGCTTGGGTGACCGGCCTTCGGTTGGTGCTGCGTGAGTGGACGCAGGGATCTGATCAGGAGATCAGAAGCCCATCCCGCCCATCTCGTCGCCACCCGGCATGGCCGGTGCGGCGTTCTTCTCGGGCTTGTCGGCGACGACGGCCTCGGTGGTGAGGAACAGAGCCGCGATCGAGGCTGCGTTCTGCAGCGCCGAGCGGGTGACCTTCACCGGGTCGTTGATGCCGGCCTTGAGCAGGTCCTCGTACACACCGGTGGCGGCGTTGAGGCCGGTGCCGGTGGGCGAGTTGAGGACCTTGTCGGCGACGACGCCCGGCTCGAGGCCGGCGTTGATCGCGATCTGCTTGGCCGGAGCCGACAGGGCGACCTTGACGATGTTGGCGCCGGTGGCCTCGTCACCCTCGAGCGAGAGTGCGTCGATGGCCGGCTCCGACTGCAGCAGGGCCACGCCACCGCCGGCGACGATGCCCTCTTCGACGGCAGCCTTCGCGTTGCGGACGGCGTCCTCGATGCGGTGCTTGCGCTCCTTGAGCTCGACCTCGGTGGCCGCGCCCGCCTTGATGACCGCAACACCGCCGGCCAGCTTGGCCAGACGCTCCTGCAGCTTCTCACGGTCGTAGTCGGAGTCGCTGTTCTCGATCTCGCCGCGGATCTGGGCGACACGACCGGCGATGGCGTCGGGATCGCCCGCGCCCTCGACGATGGTGGTCTCGTCCTTGGTCACGACGACCTTGCGAGCGGTACCGAGCAGCTCGATGCCCGCGCCCTCGAGCGAGAGGCCGACCTCTTCGCTGATGACCTCGCCACCGGTGAGGATGGCGATGTCGGCCAGCATGGCCTTGCGGCGGTCACCGAAGCCCGGGGCCTTGACGGCGACGGACTTGAAGGTGCCCTTGAGCTTGTTGACGACGAGGGTCGAGAGAGCTTCGCCCTCGACGTCCTCGGCGATGATCAGCAGCGGCTTGCCGGCCTGGATGACCTTCTCCAGCAGCGGCAGCAGGTCCTTGATGGTCGAGACCTTGCCCGAGACCAGCAGGATGTACGGGTCGTCGAGGACGGCTTCCTGGCGGTCGGCGTCGGTGACGAAGTAACCCGAGATGTAGCCCTTGTCGAAGCGCATGCCCTCGGTGAGCTCGAGCTGCAGGCCGAAGGTGTTGGACTCCTCGACCGTGATGACGCCTTCCTTGCCGACCTTGTCCATCGCCTCGGCGATGAGCTCGCCGATCGAGGCGTCGCCGGCCGAGATACCGGCGGTGGCAGCGATCTGCTCCTTGGTCTCGACCTCCTTGGCGCTCTTCAGCAGCGACTCGGTGACGGCCTCGACGGCCTTCTCGATGCCGCGCTTCAGACCCAGCGGGTTGGCGCCGGCGGCGACGTTGCGCAGACCCTCACGGACGAGAGCCTGGGCGAGAACGGTGGCGGTGGTGGTGCCGTCGCCCGCGACATCGTCGGTCTTCTTGGCGACTTCCTTGACCAGCTCGGCGCCGATCTTCTCGTACGGGTCCTCCAGCTCGATCTCCTTGGCGATGGACACACCATCGTTGGTGATCGTGGGGGCGCCCCACTTCTTCTCCAGGACGACGTTGCGACCCTTGGGTCCCAACGTCACCTTGACGGCGTCGGCAAGGCTGTTGAGGCCCCGCTCGAGGCCGCGACGGGCCTCTTCGTCGAACGCAATTTGCTTGGCCATGGGTAAGTGATCCTCCGAAGGGGGTGACACTAGGTTCGTATGGCCGGAACTCGGTGCCCGCGACGGACGACCGGTGTGTCATTCGGTACCGGCCTCACCGTCCCGACCTGGCACTCACAGCTCGCGAGTGCCAACCTCGTTTTTAGCACTCGACCAGTGCGAGTGCAAGGCTGGATCAGGTGTCCCGGTCGGCTGCGTGGTCGGCCGCCGCGACGCTGACTACGTTGAGGACATGTCACTCGCCTCCAGGGAGTTCAGGTTCGGGGTCAACATGCTCGCGGCCGACACCGCGTCGTCGTGGCAGACGCGTGCCCGATCGGTCGAGGAACTCGGCTACGACGTCCTGCTCGTCCCCGACCACCTGGGCATCCCGAGCCCGTGGCCGGCACTGGCCGTCGCGGCCACCGCGACGCAACGCCTGCGCGTCGGCCCGTTCGTCCTCAACGCCGCGTTCACCAACCCCGCGCTGCTCGCCCGGGACGCCGCCACCGTCGACCGGTTGTCCGACGGCCGCGTGGAACTCGGACTGGGCACCGGCTACGCCCGGGAGGAGTTCGACGCAGCGGGGATCGAATACCGGTCCGCGGGCCGGCGCGTCGATCACCTGTCGGCGACCGCCGCCCGCGTGACAGAGCTGCTCGCCGACGAGGATCATCAGCCCCGACCCGTGCAGCCGAGAATTCCGCTCCTGCTCGCCGGCAACGGCGACCGCGTGCTGACGATGGCCGCCGAACACGCCGACATCGTCGGGTTCACCGCGGCCCGAACGGGACCCGACGGCGATCTGGAACCGCTGTCCGCCGGCGATTTCGACGAACGGGTGGGCTTCGCACGCGCCGCGGCCGGGGACCGCGCCGTCGAGGTGGAGTGGAACCTCCTGCTACAGATCGTCACCGTGACCGATGATCCGACGGCGGTGGCCGACGAGCTCATCGCGAATCACGAACTGTCGATGAGCGCTCAGGAGTTCCTGGGCCTGCCGTCGGTGCTCATCGGATCGGTCTCCGACATCGCCGCCCGCCTCGTCGACCTCCGGGAGCGGACCGGGATCAGCTATCTCACCGTGCTCGAACCCGCGCTCGAGGGTTTCGCCCCGGTGATCGCGGAGCTGCACGCCGTCGACGCCGGAGGGCGGTGAGGCGGTCACGGTCATTCGCACCCCCGACGACCGACGTCCCGCAAGCCGCCGGTCGACTAGGGTCTACAACCGTGGAATTCCTGCTGATCATCATCGTGGCGCTGCTGGCGATCATCGCGGTGGTCGTCATCTTCAACTTCCTGGGCAATCGGCGGGCCCGGCAGGCCGAGCAGGACGCCCTGCGTGAGCGGACCTATCGCCCCGGCGATCCTTTCTCGTCTGCTGACGACGACTCCGTCTACGGCGACCCCCGCGATCTCAAACCCGGCGACCTCGTCGAACTGCGCGGTCAGACCTACGCGGTCCGGGGCACCCTGCGCCTGACGCAGGACGGCTACACCTGGACCGAGAACTTCCTCGACACCGGTGTCGGGTCCAAGGCCTGGGTCTCGGTCGAGGACGATCCCGACCTCGAGGTCGTGCTGTGGCACGAGGTACCCGGTGCCGCCGTCACCCCCGGCCCCGACACCGTGGAGCTCGAGGGGCGTCGATACCAGTCGGAGGAGGCGGGCTCGGCGCGTTTCACCTCCGCGGGGACCACCGGCGTCGCGACCTCGGGCCGGATGGCCTATCACGACTACCAGGCCGGCGACGACCGTCTGTCCTTCGAGGACTACGGCAGCGGCTGGGAATGCGCCCGCGGCGAACTGTTGTCCCGCGCGGACTACCGCATCTACCCCACCAACCCGGCTCCGGAAACACCCTGACGGCGGCCCCGACGCCCGCCCATCCACACGACGCCCTGAGCACGGAGACCCCACACCGCATGACCGAGAATTCCGAACATCCCGGCGACCCCGCCGCGCAACTCGCGGTGGCCTACGCCGACACCAGCGCGAGCCAGCTCGGCTTCTCGCTGAGCGCACCCTTGCAGGAGCCCCTGGCACAAGAGGATCGCGAGATCGACGGCATCAGGGTGTCGGTGCGGCTGCTCGGCGCGAGCCATCAGGTACTCGTCGAGGACGGGGTGCAGCGGATCTGCGAGACCGTCGCCTGCCTGCCGGAGGTGACCTCGGCACTGCCGGAGAGTTTCCAGGAGAGCGGTTACTACTTCAGTTCCCGTGTCGAACATGTCAATCCCGACCAGCTCGCCGCACTCGTCGAACAGCTGAGCGTTCGCGTCACCGAACAGCTGGCCACCGGACATCCGTGCGTGATGGGTCGCTTCCCGGGGGAGCCGCACGCCGTCACCGCGATCGTGTCGGAGTCCACCGATGACTCCATCAGCTGGCGCACCTGGCACACCTATCCCGAGGCCGCCGAGGTCGTGATCACCTCCAGCAGGATCGACCGCGGTCCGGTGGCCCGCCCATGACCGGGCAACCACCGCCCGGCGGCCCACCGGACCCGCGCCGCCGTCTGAACAAGACCCGCAACATCATCATCGGCGTGATCGTCGTGCTCACCATCTTCGCGCTGATCGGTGCTTGCACCGCGCGAGTTGCCCGTGGCGGCGGCATCGGGGGGTCGGCGCGCGACTACATCACGCAGAACTACGAGCGCGACACCTCCCTCGACGAGGGCGACGTCGACGCCTATGTCGCCAACGGGACCCCGGAGCAGGTGGCGGCCGAGATCCGCGACGCCGAACGTCCCAGCGACCAGCGGAGCGGCGCCACCGGCACGGGCAACATCGCCGGCACGCAGTTCCTCCAATACCCCGACTACCTCGTCGGCCTGTTCCCGCTGGCGGCCGGCGCCACCCGGGTGATGCTCAGCCGGGATTACCGGTCGGGGTATCACCACTACCACCCCTACGTCGGCGCGTTCTGGGTCCCGACCCCCCGCTACGCGGGTAGCGGCAGCGGAAACCGCGGCGGCGGGAGCGGTGGTGGCGGTAAATGATCGTCGTCCGTCCGGCACGTGCCATCGAATTCGTCCGACCAATCAACGGAGAAGACCATGCTCGCTGATATCGCTGAGAACGCCTACGCTGCAGGCGCTTACGCCGGTGTCGGCGTGATCCTGATGATCATCTCGTTCGGCATCCTCGACCTGCTCACGCCCGGGAAGCTCCGTTCGCAGCTGTGGACGGACCGCAACCGCAACGCCGGCATCCTGGTGGGTTCCAACATGCTCGCCGTCGCCGTGATCGTCACCGCCGCCATCGTCGCGAGCGAGGGACGACTGCTCGAGGGGCTCACCTACACCGCGGTGTACTCGGCGATCGGCCTGGTCGTGATGGCGGTGACCTTCCTCGTCATCGACCTGCTGACCCCCGGCAATCTCGGCGAGTTGCTGGTCCACCCGGAGAGCCACCCGGCGGTGTGGGTGCAGGGCGTCGCACACATCGGGGTGTCGATCATCGTGGCCGCCTCCATCCTGTGACCGGGTTCCCGCACTCCCCCGCTTGTCCGTGACCGGTCACGACTCCGCTGCCGCCGACGCCGAACCGGTGACGACCGAACCCGTTCCGGACGCGCTGGCGATGCGACCGCGATTCGCCCGCGCCGGACTGCTGGCCGTCGTCTTCGTCTGCGCCGCCTGCGGGTTGGTGTACGAGCTCGCGCTGGTCTCGCTCGGCTCGTTCCTGATCGGCAACACCGCGACGCAGGCGTCGATCGTCCTCGCGGTCATGGTCTTCGCGATGGGCATCGGGTCACTCGCCGCGAAACCGCTCCAGCCACAATCGGTCACGGCCTTCGCGGTCATCGAACTGCTGCTCGCCCTCATCGGCGGACTGTCGGTGATGGCGCTCTACGCGGCGTTCGCCTACCTGGAGTTGTACACGCCCGCCCTCGTCCTGGTGGCCTTCGTGCTCGGCATCCTGATCGGTGCCGAGATCCCGCTGCTGATGGTTCTGCTGCAACGGATTCGACGCCAGGAGGCGGGTTCGGCGGTCGCCGACATGTTCGCGGTCGACTACATCGGCGCCCTCATCGGCGGCCTGTGCTTCCCGTTCCTGTTGCTGCCGTTCTTCGGCCAATTGCGGGGTGCTCTGGTGGTCGGGCTGGTCAACGCCGCGGCCGGCTGCTTCCTCGTCTTCGTCATCTTCCGCAAGTCGTTGTCGCGCACCCAGATGGGTGTCCTCTCCGCGTCGGCCATCGCCGTCGTCGCCGTCCTGATCGCCGGCATGCTGCTGTCCGGCCGCTTCGAGATCACCGCACGCCAAGCGCTGTACCGCGATCCCATCGTCGCCGCCGAACGTAGTGCGTACCAGGACATCGTCATCACCGAGAACCGTTTCGGCGCAACGGCCGACACCCGCCTGTACCTGAACGGCGACCTGCAGTTCTCCTCGGTCGACGAGCATCGCTACCACGAGACGCTGGTGCATCCGGCGATGTCCGGGAACCACGACTCCGTGCTGATCCTCGGCGGCGGTGACGGACTCGCGCTCCGCGAGGTGCTCACCTACCCCGACGCCCGCGACGTCACGCTCGTCGAACTCGACCCGGAGATGATCCGACTCGCCCGGACCGACGAGCGTCTCACCACCTTGAACCGGGGATCGATGACCGACCCCCGAGCCGAGGTGATCGCCGCCGACGCCTTCTCCTGGCTGCGCGGCACCGACCGCCGGTTCGACGTCATCATCGTCGACATGCCCGACCCCGACGACTCGGCCACCGCGAAGCTGTACTCCACCGAGTTCTACGCGATGGTCCGGGCGCATCTCGCCGAGGCGGGCCGCACCGTGGTCCAGGCCGGGTCCCCGTACTTCGCGCCGAAGTCGTTCTGGTGCGTGGCCTCGACCATGCGCGCGGCCGGACTGGACCCGACCCCGTACCACGTCGACGTACCGGCCTTCGGCGACTGGGGATTCCACCTGGCCGGCGCCGGGGGCAGGGTGACCCCGACCGTGGCGGCACCCGGACCCCTCCGGTTCCTCAGTCCTGAACAGTTGGCAGCAGCAACGGTTTTCCCACTGGATCGGCAGCGACTGGATCTGCCGCCGTCGACCCTCATGGACCCGCGTATTCTCCGGTACGCACAGGGCGAGTGGGCGACCTACTGACGCCGGAACGTCTCCACGCGCAGATACTCCAGGTGATCCCACAGGTCGCGCTCACGATCGGGGTCACGACTGTCCGCGGATGACTCCGACACCCGTCCGCGATCGATGTAGGCACCGGTGTCCGCCTGCGGTACAACGAGAATCGTTTCGGCGAGGCGTCGACCGGCCGTCGGCACCCGATCGAACGGGCCGACCAGGGTCAGACCCGGCAGGACCCATCTGTTCGCGAGACGCTGCGGTGCGCTCGCCGCCCGGGCCAGGTCCGTACCGGGCACGTAACCCGGTACGAGACGATCTCGACGCCGTCGGGGAGCCGGCGTGCCCACTCGTGGACGAGATGGATGGCCGCCAGTTTGCTGGTCGAGTACGCGGTGCGGCCGGCGGCCGGACTCGAACGCCCGAACGCACCCGGGCGGGACATGCGTGCCGGGCTCGTCCACCGCGGCGCGGGTACCATCCCGAGGTTGTGCCGGAGATCGCCGAAGTGCGTGTCGCTCACCGTGATGGTGATCCGGGAGCCACGGGTCAGATGTCGGACGAGCTCACCGATCAGCAGGTGGTTCGCGAGTACGTTGACCGCGAAGGTCGCCTCCAGTCCGTCGGCGGTGACGTGCTCGTCGTCGAGGTACTGGATGCCCGCGTTGCCCGCCAGCCCGCGCAGCGGCGGCAACGTCGCGTCGTCGAGCATCTGCCGGATCTCCGCCGCCGCCCTCATCGTCCCGGCGGTGTCGGCGAGATCGGTGTCGACGGCGATGACGCGCCCGGCGCCCTCGCCGAAGCCGTCGACGAATCCCGCGGGTCCGCCGCCGCGAGCGAGTACCACGAGATGACATGACCGGTCCGTCGACACGATGGACCGGGCGGCGACCAGACCGAGCCCGCGGGTGGCTCCCGTCATGACCAGCGTCCAGTCCGGATTCGGGGTGAGTGGTCGAGTCATAGCGGCTCCCGCCGTTTGAGTTGACGTTGTCAACACAAGAAGACGCCATTCGGTTGACGATGTCAACTGTAGGGTCGGGTGATGACCACGAGAGCGGAGAGCGCGGCACACACCAGGCAGGCACTACTGGCCGCGGCGTCGGCACTTCTCGACCACGGCGGGCCGGAGGCGGTGACCCTACGCGAAGTCGGCAGTGGCGCCGGGGTTTCCCGCTCGGCCGCCTACCGCCACTTCATCGGGAAAGAGGAGTTGCTGGCGGCCCTCGCCACCGACGCATGGGCGGTCGTCGCGGACGGTCTCGACGCCATCGCCGCCGACCCGAAACCGTCGCCCGAGGATGCCGTCCGATCGGCCCTGCACGCGCTGTCCGACCTCGGCGTGCACCGGCCACACCTGTACCGGCTCATGTTCGCAACCCCGGCAGGCGCGCCGGCGATCCCCGCAGCGGCACGCGCTCAGGACGGCCTGGTGTCCCTCGTGAGTCGCATCGTCGGTGCCGATGCCGCGCGACACCACGCAGCGCTGCTCTTCGCGGCGGCCCACGGCCTCACCGACCTCGACACCCACGGCCATCTGCCGCCCGACAAGTGGCACGCCGACCGGCACACCCTCATCGACCTCGCCGTGTCGTCGTTGCCGCACACCACGGACGCCGATCGGGGCATCGATGTCTAGCGGCGTGACCATCGCTCTCGTTCTCCTCGGCGTGCTCGCGTGCGTCGGCGCAGTCGCGCTGATCCGCACCCGTCGCGTCGTGCGGACCCCGGCCGAGCGGGCAGTTCATCTGGCCCTGCACACCGCTTCGCTCGCCGCCCGCTCACTGCGCACCGGACTGTCGGCGGAGTCGGCTCGCGAAGCACTGCCGCACCTGCACACCCTGACCGGCGCCGAAGCGGTCGCACTGTACGACGGCGAACCGAGCCGCCTGGCCCACGAGCCGGACGGCGAGGCCATCTGGGACGTCGAGATGCTCGGTCACGCCGACCGTGCGGCGTCGTCCGCGCTGGGTGACCTCCGGCGCGTCCTGCTCACCGACCCCAGCGGCGCCGAGTCGCCCGTGCGCGCGCTGGTGGCCCAGCCGCTCCTCGCCGACGACGTCGGAGTCGGGGTCCTCGTGGTCGCCACCACGCGACGCCCCGGACCCGGGATGCTCGGCGCCATCGCCGAAGTCGCGCGGTACGCGTCGAGCCAGATCGAACTCGCCGACCTCGACGCCTCTCGCGCACGGCTCAACCGCGCCGAGGTCCTCGCCCTGCGCGCGCAGATCAGTCCGCACTTCATCTACAACGCGCTCAACACCATCGCCTCGTTCGTGCGGACCGACCCCGACCGGGCGCGCGATCTCGTCCTCGACTTCGCCGACTTCACCCGATACTCCTTCCGGGCCGCCGGCGAATACACCGTGCTTGCCGACGAGCTGCGGAACATCGACCGCTACCTCACCCTCGAACGAGCCCGCTTCGGCAATGCCCTGGACGTCAAACTGCATGTCGCACCGGAGGTCCTGAACGTCGTCGTGCCGTTCCTCGCCTTGCAGCCGCTCGTCGAGAACGCCGTCCGGCACGGTCTCGCGTCAAAGGGCGGCGGCACGATCACCATCGTCGCGGCCGACGAGGGCACCGACTGTGTCATCACGGTCGAGGACGACGGCGTGGGCATGGAACCGGAGCTCCTGCGCAGCGGCGCTCTCGACGCCCTCGACCACAGCGAGGGTGCCCACGTGGGCCTGACCAACGTCGACCACCGGCTCCGCGCCGCGTTCGGCAACGACTACGGCCTCGTCGTCGAGACGGCTGTCGGCGCCGGCACCAAGGTGGGGATGCGTGTCCCGAAGTTCCGTGCGGGCATCCGGGCATGAAACGCAACGCCCGAGTTCCGGCGGTGCCCGAACTCCAGGGCGGTAAACTGCGGGCTGTCGTCGAGGCGGGAGGTGTTCCATGACCGCACTGGTGGTACTCGCGGTCGACGACGAACCACCCGCTCTCGACGAGCTCGGCTACCTGTTGAACCGGCAGGACGACGTCGCCGAGGTCCGCTCCGCGTCCGACGCCACCGGCGCCCTCCGCGAACTCAACGAGCACCGCATCGACGCGATCTTCCTCGACATCAACATGCCCGGCCTGTCGGGACTCGAACTCGCCGGCGTCCTCGCGAAATACGCCTCGCCCCCGGCGATCGTGTTCGTCACGGCCCACGACGACCGGGCCGTCGACGCCTTCGAGGTCGGAGCCGTCGACTACCTGCTCAAACCCCTACGCGAACAACGTCTCACCCAGGCGGTCGACCGGGTCCGCGCGAGCCTCGACAGTCGGGAGCGTGCACCCGAGCCCGCGCAACCGACCGTTCGTCCGGAGCGCCGCGCCGCGCCGGACGAGGTCATCCCGGTGGAGATGAGCGGCGTGACCTCGCTCGTCCGGCGCGATTCGATCTCCTGGGTCGAGGCCGTCGGCGACTACGCCCGACTGCACGCCGACTCGGGCGCACATCTCGTCCGCATCCCGTTGTCGACGCTCGAATCCCGCTGGCAGGACACCGGATTCGCTCGGGTGCACCGGTCCTACCTCGTCGCGCTGCCGATGGTCACCGGATTGCGGACGGTCGGCGGCGGCACGGTGGTGTGTGTCCGCGCGAACGGCGCATCCGAGGCCGTCGAGCTGCCCGTGAGCCGCCGACAGGTCCGCGAACTCAAGGACCGCCTCATCCGGGACCCGCTGCGTCAGTATCGTTCCCCCACCGCACGGGACGATGGCTGAGCACCCGCCCCAGCGCGAACGGGTGGTGCTCGCCTCCCGCCGCGGGGCGCGAATGGTCCGCACCCGCGTCGAGGTCCAGGAACAGACCGAGGTCGGCGACGCGCTCGTCCGCGGCCTCATGCGCGCCCAACTCGGTCTCGGCCTGCGGCTCGGGGGCGCCCTGCTCGCCGTTGCCGCCGCCATACCCGTTGCCGCCTGGGTGTTTCCGGGCATCGCCGACGCCGGCGTCTTCGGGATTCGACTCATCTGGCTGATGCTGGGAGTACTCGCCTTCCCACTCCTGTATCTGACCGGACGGCTCTACGTCCACCTCGCCGAGCAGGCCGAACGCGACTTCATGGGCCTCGTGGATGACGATCTGTCCGACGCACCCGAACCGGGCCCGCCGTGACGACCGACGTCCACGCCCTCACCGCGATCGGCCTGTTCGCCGCCGCCATCGCCACAATCGCGGTCGGCGCGTGGGGCGGCCGTTTCTCACGGACCACGTCGGACTTCCTGGTGGCGTCGCGGAGCGTCGGCTCACGCTGGAACGCCGCCGCGGTGTCCGGTGAATACCTCTCGGCAGCATCGTTTCTCGGCGTGGCGGGCCTCATCGCGAAGTACGGCG
Organism: Gordonia hongkongensis; assembly: GCF_023078355.1. Lineage (NCBI taxonomy): Bacteria > Bacillati > Actinomycetota > Actinomycetes > Mycobacteriales > Gordoniaceae > Gordonia > Gordonia hongkongensis. Next base: position 732,729 of record NZ_CP095552.1, on the reverse strand, counting down.
CCGACGCACTCTGGTACCCCGTCGGGTTCACCGCCGGCTACCTGGGCCTGTTGCTGTTCGTCGCCGCGCCCCTGCGTCGTTCCGGGGCCTACACGGTGCCCGACTTCGCCGAGTTCCGCCTCGCCTCGCCGGCGGCACGGAAGACCGCGATGCTCGTCGTGGTCGTCGTCTGCGTGCTGTACCTCATCCCGCAGTTCCAGGGCGCGGGACTCACCCTCAACATCCTTCTCGGCGCACCGGTGTGGGCCGGCGTGGTCGGCGTCGGACTGATCGTGATCGTGAACGTGGTGGGCGGCGGCATGCGATCGATCACCTTCGTGCAGGCCTTCCAGTACTGGCTCAAGCTGACCGCGATCGCGGTCCCCGCGCTCGTCCTGATCGGCGTCTTCGCCCAGGACCCCACTCCCGTCGGCGAACCCGCGCCGCCGCGCATCACCACCGCGACGACCGTCGACGTGACCACCGACGTCTCGGTCACCGTCGCCGAGACCACCGGCGTACGGGTCACCGGGACGCTCGACGGGGTCGTCGTCGACGACGCGCCGGTGGACACCACCGGACCCCACGTCATCTCCGCGGGCTCGACGATCTTCCTCGACGCCGGTGCGGCCACCCCGGTCGTCGCGGGCGCGCCGGCACAAAACGCGGACTGGATCGCGCCCGGTGGGGGCTTCGGCGGCAGTCACCCGCTGTACCAGGTGCTGTCGCTCATCATCGCGACGTTCCTCGGCGTGATGGGTCTGCCCCACGTGCTGGTGCGCTTCTACACCAACCCTGACGGGCGATCGGCGCGGCGAACCGCGCTGGCGGTCATCGCACTGCTCTCGTTGTTCTACCTCTTCCCCATCCTGCTGGGGATGTTCGCACGGCTCTACGTCCCCGAACTGCTGATCACCGGCACCGCCGACGCCGCGGTCCTGTTGCTGCCGAGCGCGGCGGTCGGCGGGATCGCCGGTCAGATCCTGGCCGCGCTCGTCGCCGCCGGGGCGATCGCCGCCTTCCTCGCCACGTCGTCGGGGCTGCTGGTGTCGGTCGCCGGGGCGCTCGCCACCGACCTGCTGCGCGGCCGGGTGCGCGACTTCCGGGTGGCCGCGGTCATCGGCGGACTGATCCCGATCGGTTTGTCGCTGGCCGCCGCGTCCCTGGAGCTGTCCCGGACCGTCGGGTTGGTGTTCGCCGTCGCCGCGTCGACGCTGTGCCCGCTGCTGGTCCTCGGGATCTGGTGGCGCGGACTCACGGCCGTCGGCGCGATCGCCGGACTCGTCGTCGGCGGCGCGTCGTCGGGGTCGGCGACGATGCTGGCGATCGCCGGGGTCGTCGACGACGACGTGCTGGGCGGGTGGCTTGCGGTCGTGATCGGCTACCCGGCCGCCGTGACGGTCCCACTCGCGTTCGGCACGATGGTGCTGGTCAGCAAGGCAACCCGGGGACGGGTACCCGTCGACCTCGCACGGACCTTTGCCCGGATGCACGTCCCGGAGCGCGTCGGGATGGGGCTCGATCGCACCCCGGGACGGGCCCCGGACGAGCGGACGACCTGACCGTTCGGACAGGTGACCGTTCGCCGTTCGTCGGATCTCACCGACCGTCCGGCGCACGGACGGCGGGTTTCAGCGTGTGACCCAGGCCACCCGATTGTCTGTGATCTGCACCTCATTCAGGCTGAGTTCCGTAGAGCCATCACACATGTGGCCACGTCACCCTGGGAGGAAACGTGTCGACCGTCGACCAACCACCACCGGCGCCACACGCGCCGACCGGCGAAGAGTTCATCGAGATGCAGGCCAGTCCGGAGTTCCAGGAGCTGCGGCGGACGCTGCGGAAGTTCGTCTTCCCGCTGACCGCGTTCTTCCTGATCTGGTACGCCCTCTACGTGCTGCTCGGCGCCTTCGCCCATGACTTCATGGCGACCCAGGTCTGGGGCAACATCAACCTCGGCCTGATGCTCGGTCTGTTGCAGTTCGTCAGCACCTTCGTCATCACCGGCATGTACGTACGCTTCGCCAATCGCAATCTCGATCCGAAGGCCGAGGCGATCCGCAACGAGATGGAAGGCGGGCCCGCACTGTGAACACCACTGCCGTACCCACCACCGACGTGACCGTCCTGGCGGCGACCGTCGGCAGCCCGGCCGCCAACATCGCCATCTTCGCCGCGTTCGTCGCGGTCACGATGTTCGTGGTCATCAAGGCCAGCAAGAACAACAACACCGCCGCCGACTTCTTCACCGGCGGCCGCGGCTTCTCCGGACCGCAGAACGGCGTCGCCATCGCCGGCGACTACCTGTCGGCGGCCAGCTTCCTCGGTATCGCGGGCGCCATCGCGGTCTACGGCTACGACGGCTTCCTCTACTCCATCGGGTTCCTCGTCGCGTGGCTGGTCGCGCTGCTGCTCGTGGCGGAACTGCTGCGCAACACCGGCAAGTTCACGATGGCGGACGTCCTCAGCTTCCGCCTCAAGCAACGCCCGGTGCGTCTGGCCGCGGCGATCTCCACCCTCGCGGTGTCGCTGTTCTACCTGCTCGCCCAGATGGCCGGCGCCGGCGGCCTGGTCGCGTTGCTCCTCGACATCGAGGGGCGCCTCGGCCAGTCCATCGTCATCGCCGTCGTCGGTGCGCTGATGATCGTCTACGTGCTCATCGGCGGCATGAAGGGCACCACCTGGGTGCAGATCATCAAGGCCGTCCTGCTCATCGCGGGTGCCGGCATCATGACCGTCATCGTGCTGGCCAAGTTCGGCATGAACCTGTCGTCGATCCTCGGTGCGGCACAGGACGCGGTGACCGACTCGACCAGCGAAAAGGTCGCCGCGCGTGACGTTCTCGCTCCCGGTGCCCAGTATGGCGGGTCCCTGACGAGCCAGATCAACTTCATCTCGCTCGCCATCGCGCTCGTCCTCGGCACCGCGGGCCTCCCGCACGTGCTGATGCGGTTCTACACCGTGCCGACCGCGAAAGAGGCTCGCAAGTCGGTGGTCTGGGCCATCGCCCTCATCGGCGCCTTCTACCTGTTCACCCTGGTTCTCGGTTACGGAGCGGCCGCCCTGGTCGGACCGGACAAGATCCTCGACGCCGCCGGCGGACAGAACTCGGCCGCACCGTTGCTCGCGTTCGAACTCGGTGGCGTGGTCCTGCTGGGCATCATCTCGGCGGTCGCCTTCGCGACGATCCTCGCCGTGGTCGCCGGCCTCGCCATCACCGCGTCGGCGTCGTTCGCCCACGACATCTACGCCTCGGTGATCAAGCGCAACAAGGCAAGTGAGGACGACCAGGTCCGCGTCTCGCGATACACCGTCGTGGTCCTCGGCATCGTCAGCATCGTCCTCGGCATCCTCGCCAACGGCCAGAACATCGCCTTCCTGGTGGCGCTGGCCTTCGCGATCGCCGCGGCCGCGAACCTGCCGACGATCGTCTACTCGCTCTACTGGAAGCGGTTCAACACCCGCGGCGCCCTGTGGAGCATGTACGGCGGCCTGATCTCCACGATCGTCCTGATCGTCTTCTCCCCCGCCGTCTCCGGGTCGTCGACCGCCATGATCTCCGGCGCCGACTTCGCCTGGTTCCCGCTGGCCAACCCGGGCATCATCTCGATCCCGCTGGCCTTCGTCCTCGGCATCGTCGGCACGCTGACCAGCCCGTCGGACAACGGCACCCCGGAACGCAACGCCGAGATGGAGGTTCGCTCCCTCACCGGCATCGGCGCCGAGAAGGCCGTGCAGCACTAGCCAACTCGCGCTCGACCCGCAACGACAGACGCACCACCGATCTTCGGTGGTGCGTCTGTCGTCGGTGTGGGATTCCTCCCCGCGGCGCAGTTTCCGTCGTGCTTATAGGATCCAATAAGCGGAACGGAAACGGCACCGCGGGAACGAATTACGTATCTCAGGCATCCTGAATCCGCGCGAACGGTCGAGCCGCCTCGAGTTCGAAGGCCAACTCGAGGAGGGTGCGTTCCTGGCCGAGGTCGGCAGCGAAGTGGATGCCGACGGGCATGCCCGATTCCGTCTGTCCCAGCGGCAGACTGATCGCCGGGGTGCCCGCGGTGTTGTTGGCCGGGGTGAAGGCGATGAACCGGGTCAGCCGGCCCATCGCCTCGTCGAAGTCGAGTGCGGGATCGAGGTACCCGATCTCCGGGGTCGCGTGGACGACGGTCGGGTTGAGGACCACGTCGAAGGTGTCATGCAGTCCGCGGATCGCCGCCGTGGACCTCCGCAGCCCGCGGACCGCCCCGGGCAGCCGGTAGAAGTGCCGGAGCGCGCTACGCGAGAGCCCACGGGTGAACGAGTCCACCTGGGAACGGTCGAAGCCCTTGTCGACCACCCGTTTTCCGAATCGGTCCAGCGCCAGGGCCAGCAGTGACCAGTAGTCGATGAAGTCCCGGACGTAGTCGCGATCGACCGGCAACGGCACCATCTCGGTGCGATGTCCGAGGGACTCGACCAGCTCGGCGGCCTCGGTGACACACCGTTGTGTGTCCCGGTCGAGCAGCGAGCCGGTCAGCGGCTCGGTGATCAGCGCGATCTTGAGCCGTTTGGTCCCCGGCCCCTCGACCAGCCCGACCGGCGGCATCCCGGGCGCGGGCCGGAAACCCTGTGTGTCGGCGAGGAATCGGGCGGTGTCGCGCACCGATCGGCTGACGATCCCGTTCGACACGAGGTCAATCGGCGCGTCCCGTGTCTCTTTCGACGCCTCGACGCGCCCGCGACTCGGCTTCAGTCCGACCAGCCCACAGATGGCGGCGGGGATGCGAATCGATCCGCCACCGTCGTTGGCGTGGGCGATCGGCAGTGCACCGGCCGCGACGAGCGCCGCGGAACCACCGGACGAGCCGCCCGACGAGTAGTCGGTGTCCCACGGGTTGCGGGTCGGCTCGCGGTCGACGAACTCCGTCGTCGAGGTCAGCCCGAAGGCCGGCATCGTCGACGCGCCGACCACATTGACGCCGCTCGCCAGGAACTGATTGGTGAACGCCTCGTTGGCCTTCGCCGGTCGTTGGGGCACCGCAGCCGAACCGTGACAGGTCGGCAGCCCCGCGAGGTCGGTGTTGTTCTTGATGATCGACGGCACCCCGATGAACGATCCCAGCGGGAAGTCGTTGTCGACCGCGCGTTTGCGCGCACGCTCGCGATCGTCGAAGGCGATGGCGTTGAGGTGCGGGTTGACGGCATCGATCCGCGCGATCGCGGCCTCGACCGCCTCGGAAGCGGAGATCTCTCCGGATGCGATGGCCTGGGCGACGCCGACCGCGTCGTGCTCGCCGAGTGCGTCGTCGGTGAACGCGTGAACGTGTTTCATTCCCGGGACCCTATCGTCTCGGCCTACCTTCTCGGCGCAGCTCCGATCATCGACAAGACGTCATCGACCAGGCCGGCGGCATGATCGGCGTCGAGCTCGAGTCCGAAGACCGCATGGTGATACAGCGGGGCGATCACGTGGTCGAGCACCTGTCGGACCGACGGCGTGGGTTCGCCGCGGTCCCGCGCCCGCGCGATCATCTGTTCGGCGTGCCCACGCCGGATCTCCCAGCAGGGGCAGACCTCGACGATGTCCTCGCGCGCGGCGACCATGGCCCGAAGGTAGGCGCGGCGCTTCGGGCGTGCGATGTCGGCGGCGATGATCTGCGCCCACTCGGACAGGTCCTCGGCGAGAGTGCCGGTGTCGGGCAGGGGTTCGCCCTGCGTCAACGCCGCAACGGCGACCTCCCCGAGAAGCGCGTCGATCGTTCCCCAGCGTCGATAGATGCTGGTCGGATTCACCCCGGCGAGTTCGGCGACCTCGGGGATCGTCATCGTCTCGCGGCGTCCGGCCCCGACGAGCTGACCGACTGCCGTGTAGACCGCCGATTGCACGCGCGCGCTACGACCACCTGGACGACGGGTCGGCGAGGCGGGAGCACCAGAAATCGGGCTGTCGGGGGTGCGGGCCGTCATGGAAGCCATTATTGCAAAGCTGATTGCTTTTGGAACGCAGTCCGGGCTAGTTTCTGAATGCAAACCTGTTTGCTTTAAGGAGACCTCGTGGCGCCACTGCACCCACATCGCGCGTTCTGGCTGATCGCGGCGACGTACATGATGGTCCTGTTCGCGTCCGCGGCACCGTCGCCGCTGTACCCCGTGTATCAGGAACTGTGGGGATTCTCCGCGCTCACACTGACGCTCGTGTTCGCGGTGTACGTGGTGACCATGCTGGTGAGCCTCCTGACGGTCGGGTCTCTGTCCGATCATGTCGGCCGGCGGCCTGTCCTCGCCGTCGCGCTCGTCCTGCTCATCGCGAGCATGGTGCTGTTCGTCGTAGCCGAGGACGTCGGCACCCTACTCGCCGCGCGCGCCCTGCAAGGCCTGGCCACCGGCGCGGCGATGGGCACCTTGACCGCGACGACGGTCGATCTGCAGCCCTCGGCCCGTGCCGGATCGACGATCGTCGGCGCAGCCCCGGCGGTCGGCCTGGCGAGCGGCGTCGCCGTGGCCGGGGTGCTCGTCGAGTACGCACCCGCACCCCGCGTGCTGATCTACGAGATCATCCTCGGCCTGTTCGCCGCACTGCTGATCGCACTTCTCGTCGTCCCGGAGACCCGCGAGCGAATCGGCTTCGATTCTCGACGGCACCTGGCCGGCACGCTCGCGCCGCAGGTGCGCGTGCCTCGCGAGGTCCGCACGGTGTTCCTGGCGTCAGTTCCCGCGCTCGTCGCCACCTGGTCGCTCGGCGGCCTGTATCTCTCGCTCGGGTCGTCGGTGGTCTCCCGTGTGTTCGGTGTGGGCAACCACGGCGCGGCGGGCGCGATCCTGTTCGTCTTCTTCGCCTGCGCGGCCGTCACGTCCCTGTTCATCACCGATCGCTCGTCGACGATCAAGGCTGCGTACGGATTTCCCGCACTCGCCGCCGGCGTGGTGATCTCACTGGCCGGGGTCCTCATCGAATCCCTGCCCTTCTACATCGTCGGTTCGATCGTGGCCGGCTCGGGCTGGGCCGCCACCTTCCTCTCCGCGATGGACAACATCACCGCCGCGACACCTCCCGCGATGCGCGGTCAGGTCTTCTCGTCGGTGTTCGTGGCGAGCTACCTCGCATTCAGCGTCCCGGCCGTGATCGCCGGGATCGTCGTCTCGCACATCGGTTTGCGCGACACCATCATCGGCTACGTCGGTTACGTTCTCGCGATGGTGATGATTGCGGCGGTATTCGCGGTGACAGTGCGCCGCCGGGCAGCATCCGCAGCCCGGAACGCAGTCGAAGTCTCTCCGTCGCAACCGGAACCGGCATGCAGGGGCTGAGTCACCCGCCGACGGGCGGTCGCCATCCCACCATCCGCGTGGCCAGCTCCGCGTAGAAGCCCCCCATCTCCTCGGGCGAGAGTGACCCCCCGTCGCGATACCAGCGCGCGACATCGATCCCCATGGACAGCATCGCGTTGGTGGTGGCGAGCGAGTCAGCGACATCGAAGTCCCCGCATGCGATCCCGGCTTCGATGATCTCGCGCACCCGTCTGGTGATCTCGCGACGCATGGCCATCACCGTGTCCAGATGGTCGGGCGCGAGGGCGTTGAGTTCGTAGTTCACCACCCGACCCCCCACGTGCTCGCGCGCGTGGTGCTCGGTGAAGGCGTGGAAGATCGCCCGCAGCCGGTCGCCGGGGGACGCCGACGGATCGTCGGCGTCGTCGATCGCCGCGAGAATCGCGCGATGCCCGGCGTCGGAGATCTCGAACAGCAGCTCCTCCTTGGAGCGGAAGTGCACGTAGACCGCCGCCGAACTCATCTGCGCGCCGTTGGCGATGTCTCTCGTGGTCGTCCCGTTGAACCCCTTGGCGGCGAACGCCTCGACGGCGGCGCGCAGGAGCCGGGCCCGGGCGGCCACGGGCCGGACTTCGGGCGTCGGATCGGCAGACGGGCCCACGGTCACCTTCTCGGAACGGTCGGACTGGTCATCGCGACGAGCCCGTGATTGACAGCATCCAGCCCGCGCGGCATAGTGCAACCTATCACTAAGCAAGCGCTTAGTCATTCGTGGCTCGGTTGGGTTTCCCCAGCTTGGGTGCACACGGCAGAGGTCCCCAGTTCGACCACACCGCCCGGGGTACGGACACCCTCGACAGGAGTAGAGAAGAACCCATGCAGCTGAAATTCAGTCCTGAAGAAGAGGCCTTCCGCGAGGAGTTGCGCAGCATCTTCGCCAAGGTCCCCGAAGACGTCCGCAAGCGGTGCGAAGAGGGCAAGCTCCAGTACCCCGAGGACCTCGTCACCACGACGCGCATCCTCAACGAGCACGGTGTGGCCACCCCCAGCTGGCCGGTGGAGCACGGCGGCAAGGACTGGACCCCGATCCAGCATCACATCTACCGCGAGGAGATGAGCCTCGCGTTCGTCCCCGACATGCTGCCGTTCAACGTCGGCATGATCGGCCCGGTCATCGCCCAGTTCGGTTCCGACGAGATGAAGGAACGCTTCCTGGCCAAGACCGCCAACCTCGACATCTGGTGGTGCCAGGGCTTCTCCGAGCCAGAGGCCGGCTCCGACCTCGCCTCGCTGAAGACCCGCGCGGTCCGCGACGGCGACGACTACGTGATCAACGGACAGAAGACCTGGACCACACTCGGACAGTTCGCCGACTGGATCTTCTGCCTCGCGCGTACCAACCCCGATGTCAAGAAGCAGGCCGGCATCAGCATGTTCCTGTTCCCGATGGACACGCCGGGCGTCGAGATCCGCCCGATCCAGCTCATCGACGGCAGCTACGAGGTCAACGAGGTCTTCTTCAACGACGTCCGCGTGCCCGCCGAGAACATGGTCGGCGAGGAGAACAGCGGCTGGACCCAGGCGAAGTTCCTGCTCGGCAACGAGCGCAACGGCATCGCCCGCGTCGGTTACACCAAGGCCAAGCTCGCCCGCGCCAAGGAACTCGCCAAGCAGACCCGGACCGCCAAGGGCACCCTCCTCGACGATCCGCTGTTCGCCGCCCGCCTGGCCGAGGTCGAGAACGAACTGCTCGCCCTCGAGCTCACCCAGCTGCGCGTCGCCGCCTCGTCGGCCGACGGCAAGCCGAACCCGGCATCGTCGCTGCTCAAGCTGACCGGCAGCCAGTTGCAGCAGGCCGCCATGGAACTCCTCGCCGACATCGCGGGCCCCGACTCGCTCCCGGTCGCCCAGCTCGACGCCTCGGCTCCGAATGGCAGCGCCGAGGTGAGCGCCCCCGAATGGGCCCAGCTCGCCGCCCCGACCTACCTCAACTACCGCAAGGTCACGATCTACGGCGGGTCGTCGGAGGTCCAGCGCCAGATCATCGACAAGGCTGTCCTCGGCCTCTGAGCGCCGACCCCGCACCTTTCGACCTTTCACTAAGGAACACCATGGATTTCGAGCTTTCCGAAGAGCAGGGGATGCTGCGCGACACCGTTCGCGAGGTCCTCACCAAGACCTACGACGTCGAGACGCTGCGCAAGGTCACCGACACCGATCTCGGCTGGAGCGAGAAGGTGTGGAAGTCGCTGGCCGAGATCGGCATCCTCGGCCTCACCTTCCCGGAGGACGAGGGCGGCATGGACGCCGGCCCCGTCGAATTCACCAGTGTCATGACCGAACTCGGCCGCGCACTGGCACCTGAGCCCTACCTCGACTCGGTCCTCGTCCCCGGCTCGCTCCTCGGCCTCGCCGACGACGCGACCCGCGCCGAGCTGCGGACCGCGCTGGCGTCGGGCGAACTGCTGATGGCCTTCGCCCACACCGAGCCGGGCGACCGCTGGCCGGAGGCGCGGGTGGAGACCACCGCGTCGGCCGACGGCGTCCTCAAAGGCACCAAGAGCCTTGTCGGACATGGCGATTGCGCTGCGAAGCTGATCGTGTCGGCGCGCGACGACAACGGCGTCGGCCTCTACCTCGTCGACGCCGATGCCCAGGGCATCACCCGGACGCCGTACCGGACGCACGACCGCCGTCGCGGCGCGCAGATCGAGTTCAGCGACGTCAAGGCGACGCGACTGGGCACCGGCGACGCGTCGCAGACCATCGCCGACGCCGAGGTCGGCATCCAGACCGCACTGTGCGCCGAGGCCGTCGGCGCGATGGAGCGGAGCCTGGACCTGACCGTCGAATACCTCAAGTCGCGCAAGCAGTTCGGCGTCACGCTGTCGGCCTTCCAGGCACTGACCCACCGTGCCGCCGACATGTACGTCCAGCTCGAACTCGCTCGCAGCCTGAGCCTCTACGCGACGTCGGCGCTGGCGGATGGGATCGCCGATCCCATCATCGCGTCGCGGGCCAAGCTGCAGATCTGCCGCTCGGCGCGCCTGATCGGTCAGGAAGCGATCCAGATGCACGGCGGTATCGGTATGACCGCCGAGTACCCGATCGCCCATTACGTGAGCCGTCTGACGGCGATCAGCCACACCCTGGGCGACGCGTCGGACCATGTGACCCGCCTGGCGGAGAACATCGACACCTACGACATGCTCAGCGTCGGCTGATACCGGCTACTGTCCTTCAGCGAAGGCCCTGCGCGTTCTCGCGCGCAGGCCTTCGCTGAAGTCCTTTCGGGCGGCAGCCCGCTCGAGGTGTTGCAGTCGGGCGGCAGCCCGCTGATGTCGATGCGAGGCGAGAGGGAGCCGGATGGAACTGCTGCGGGACAACCTGGCCGCGGGGGCATCGTTCAGCCTGGTGGGGATCGCCGTGCTCGTCCTCGGCTTCGCCGCCCTCGACCTGGTGACACCGGGCCGGCTGCGGCAGCTGGTGTGGATCGAGCACAACCGCAACGCGGTGCTGCTGACCACATCGATGGTCATCGGCCTCGCGATCGTGCTGGTCTGTTCGGTCATCGACACCGAACTCCTGGAACTGTGGCGCGCGCTGCTCTACACCGTCGCGTACACGGTCTTGGCGATCGCGGTGATGATGTGGTCGTTCGTGCTGATCGACTGGCTCACACCCGGGAAGCTCGGCACGCTGCTCTTCGACGGCGCGCCGCGCAGTGACGAGACCCCCGACGACGCCGTGACCACCGGCCGCCGGGCCGCCGACGAACACCCCGCCGGGTGGATCACCGCCGCCGTCTTCCTGGCCATCGGTGCCGTCATCGGGATCACCCTGCTGGTCTGAGTTCGGCGCGACATCGCTGGTCCACGCGTTTTCCGGGGTTGACTCGGGCACCCGAACATGCTTATTGACCCTCGGCCAACAAGCACATAGGGTGAGCGACCATGACCGCAGCACTCATCGAGGAATCCATCGACATCGACGCCACGCCCGAACAGGTGTGGTCGGTGATCTCCGATCTGAAGCGCATGGGCGAGTGGAGCCCCCAGTGCAAGAAGATGATCATCCGCGGCGGCACCGTCGGGTTGGGGACCAAGACCATCAACATCAACCGCCGGGGCCCGCTGGTGTGGCCGACCACCTCCAAGGTCGTCCGGTTCACCCCGAACCAGGAACTCGGCTTCCGGGTCGCGGAGAACCACACCATCTGGAGCTACACCATCACCCCGAAGGACGCCGGGGTCACGGTCACCGAGCGGCGCGAGGTCAACGGGTCGACCACCAAGGTGTCGTCGGTACTCGTCGACAAGCTCTTCGGCGGCGCCGAGTCGTTCGAAGAGGAGCTCAAGCTCGGGATGGCCGAGACGCTGGGCAAGATCAAGCGCGCCGCCGAGTCCAACTGACCCTTCGAGACGCTCGCAAGCTCGCTCCTCAGGGAGCGGGGAGACGCTCGCAAGCTCGCTCCTCAGGGAGCGGGGAGACGCTCGCCCCCTGCTCCCTGAGGAGGCCGGAGCTTGCGGAGGCCGTCACGAAGGGTCTCGCAGCCCGGTCGAAGGACCCTTCGTGACGCGCCCTCCGCAAGCTCCGGGCGCTCTCAGGGAGCAGAGGGTGGTGCTTCTTTCCGATCCAGGCGCGGGGATCAGGCTCCGCCGAGCTTGCCGATGAGCTCGGGGAGATCGGCGACCGAGTCGATGATGTGGTCGGGGTAGGGCCCGAACTCGTCACGCTGCAGCGCATGCAGCGCCTCCTCGCGGAACTTGCCGGTGCGGACCAGCACGCCGATCAGCGCCGCCGCCTGGGCACCGAGAACGTCATTGTGCATGTCGTCGCCGACCATCACCACCTGGGTCGGCTCCAGACCGAGGACCTCGGTGGCCGCCCGGAAACCGACCGGCGAGGGCTTGCCGATCGCCTTGATCTTTGCGCCCGAAGCCTTTTCGAGACCCTCGAGGTACACCCCGGTGTCGATGCTCAAGCCGTCCGCCGTCGACCAGGTCATGGACCGGTGCATCGCGATCACCGGAATCCCGTCGAGCATCATCTCCAGGACCTTGGACAGCGTGGCGTGCGTGAAGACCGAACCGGCACCGCCGAGTACCACCACCTCGGCCGACGCCGGGTCGTCGGTCAACTCCACGCCGGTCATGTCCTCGGCGATCGGGCCCTGGTTGAGCACCCACACGCGCTTGCCCGGATAGGTGGCGGCGACGTGTTCGGCGGTCAGCTTGGCGGCCGACAGGATCTCGTCCGGCTTCACCTCGAAACCGCATTCGTTGAGCGCCTCGGCGATCTCGCCACGCGAGCGGGACGTCGTGTTGGTCAAGAACATCCGCGGGATGCCCTGGTCGGCGAGATCGGCGATCGCCTCGACCGCGCCGGGCAGCGCCTGCCACGAGGTGACCATCACCCCGTCGATGTCGAACAGCAGACCCAGCGCCATGCGCACGAATGTAGTCCTCGCCCAGCGGCGTCGCAGGACGGCCCGGTCACCTGCCGGGACGACGCCATGGTCTCCGTCGACACCTGGCATGCTGAGCGGATGCGTACCGTCGTAGAGCATCAGCGCATCGTCGCGGCGTTGTTCGGCCCCGCCGAACCGTCGGAGGTCGCCGTGCCGGAATCGCTCGGCTTCGCCACGTTCACCGACGTGGACGCCCCGCTGTCGCTGCCCGGCTTCGACAACTCCGCGATGGACGGATTCGCGGTCCGCGCAGACGATCTCGCGGACGCGAGCGCCGACGAGCCGGTCACCCTGCCGGTCGCCGCGGACATCCCCGCCGGCCGTACCGACGACCTCACTCTCGAGCCGGGCACCGCGCACCGCATCATGACCGGCGCCCCGATGCCCGCGGGCGCCGACGCGGTCGTCCCGGTCGAACTGACCGACGCCGTGGTGGGCCCGGTGGCCGCGGCGCCGACCGTCACGTTCACCGCAGCACCCGAGCGCGGCAGGCACATCCGGCGCGGCGGCTCCGACATCGAGGCCGGCACCCGGGCGCTGCCGGCCGGCACGGTGATCGGCGCACCGCAGATCGGCCTGCTCGCCGCACTGGGCCTCGCCGAGATCACCGTCGCCCGGCGGCTGCGGGTCGTCGTGCTGTCCACCGGTTCTGAACTCGTCGAACCCGGAAAACCGTTGCGCCACGGGCAGATCTACGAGTCGAACGGCGCGATGCTGACCGCCGCGGTCATCGAGGCCGGCGCGGCCGGCCGTCACCTGCACTTCGTGCCCGACAACACCGCGGACTTCGCCGCGCGGCTCGACGAGGTCGCCGACGACGCCGATCTGATCATCACCTCGGGCGGTGTCAGCGCCGGCGCCTTCGAGGTGGTCAAGGACGCACTGTCGGCGACCGGGACCGTCGAGTTCGTGAAGGTTGCGATGCAGCCGGGCATGCCCCAGGGGTGCGGCCACTTCCCCTCCTCCCGCGGCCGGCGCGTGCCGATCATCACGCTGCCGGGAAATCCCGTCAGTGCACTCGTGTCCTTCGAGGTCTTCATCCGGCCCGCGCTGCGGGCCGCGATGGCACTGCCCGCCGACCGGGAACGAATCCGAGCTCGTCTCGGTGCCGACATCCGCTCACCCCGCGGCAAACGACAGTTCCTGCGGGGCGTGCTCGACGCCGGGCCTCGCGACGGGGTGGTCGGGGTGGACCCGATCGGCCCGCCGGCGTCCCATCACCTGCGCTACCTCGCCGAGGCCGACGCGCTCATCGACGTCCCCGCCGACGTCGAGGCGGTCGAGGCGGGCACCCTGGTGGACGTGCTGGTCCTGCGCTGACGACGAGGTCTCCGGGCGCGGCGCTCTAGAGTGGACGCCGATGCACCCGGCGATGCGGTGCGCACCATTTATCCGGCCTGGACACAGGCCAGAGGAGGTTGATCGTGGCCCGACGTCCGCGTCCGGACGGCTCCGGTGACACCGGCCGTGTCGCCCATTTTCTCGATCTGGCCCGAGAGACCATCCCTCCGATCCATCCGGCGGGTGTGCCGTTCGTCGCCGCGCCTGCAGCCGTCGCGCTCCTCGGGCGTCGACACCGCTGGATCGCCCGACCGGCCACGCTGACCGCCGCCGCGTGCGCAGCCTTCTTCCGGCATCCGAAGCGGGTCACCCCGACCGAACCCGGCGTGGTGGTCGCCCCCGCGGACGGGACCATCGCCCTGGTCGACGAGGCTGTCCCGCCCGCCGAGTCCGGCCTGGGCACACAGCCGCTGCCCCGGGTCTCGACCTTCCTGTCGATCTTCGACGTCCACGTGCAGCGCGTGCCGATCGCGGGCACGGTGACCACTGTGACCCACACGCCCGGCGCGTTCGTCTCCGCCGACCTCCCCGAGGCCAGCCGCGACAACGAGCGCACCACGATGACCATCCGCACCACCGCCGCAGGCGGCACGCCCGGCCCTGAGCTGGCGGTCGTGCAGATCGCCGGTCTCGTCGCCCGTCGGATCGTGTGCGAGCCGTCGGTCGGGGACTCGCTGACGATCGGCGAGACCTACGGGCTCATCCGATTCGGATCGCGCGTCGACGTCTACTTCCCGGCCGGCACCCGGCCCCGCGTCTCGGTCGGCCAGCGCGCGGTCGGCGGCGAGACCCCGTTCGCGTACCTGGATCAGTGAACTCCGGCCCGGTGAACCCGACCGACATGACCTCACCCGGCACGAACCCCGGCCGGCGACGCCCCGGCTCGCGCACCGCGCGCAACCCGACCGCGCGCTCGGCCAGCCGGCACGCACAGACACATCCGGTTCCGCGGGAGCCGGAGCGCCGGCGTCTGCGGCGCCAGGCACAGGCCAGCCGCATCGTCATCCCGTCGTCGCTGACGATCCTCGCGATCTGCGCGGGCCTGACGGCCATGCGGTCAGCGATCAACGGCGACGTCGACACCGCGATGGCTCTCCTGGTCGCGGCCGCGTTCCTCGACGGCATCGACGGTCGGGTCGCACGCCTGATGGGAGCCACGAGCCGGATCGGCGCCGAGATCGACTCGCTGGCCGACGCGATCAACTTCGGTGTGGTCCCGGCGATGATCATCTACTTCTATTTCATCGACGGGCATGACCTCGGCTGGGTGCTCGCGCTGATCTACTGCTGCGCCATCGTCCTGCGCCTCGCGAGGTTCAACACCCTGCTCGACGACGACGAGGCACCCGCGTACACCAAGGATTTCTTCGTCGGTGTCCCCGCGCCCGCCGCGGCGATCTGCGCGCTCCTGCCCATCGGGCTGGAACAACAGTTCGGCGACGGGTGGTGGACGTCGCTGCCGGCCGTCGGCGGGTGGCTGATCTTCGTCGCCTTCCTGGCCGTAAGTCGCGTCCCGACGTCCTCGCTGAAGACCGCATCGATCCCGGCTCGCGCGGTGACCGGCCTGCTGGTGCTGGTCGCCGCGGCCGCGGCACTGTTGGTGACCTTCCCGTACGTGCTGATGATGATCGCCATCGCCGGATACGTCCTGCACATCCCGTACGCGTGGCGCGCGCGCCGCTGGGTCGCCTCCCGGCCCGAGCACTGGGACGACAAACCGGCCGAGCGTCGTGCACAGCGCCGGGCGCTGCGGGCCACGTCACCTGGTGGCCGTCGTCGCAGGCCTGTCATCAACTCGCTGGGACGCCTGGGCCTGAACCGCCCCACCGGCCAAGGCGTCCCCGCGGCACGCACGACCGGCGAGACGACCGAAAGCGAGCCCGAATGACCACGCCCGCCTCCCTCACGCTGACCGCGCGTCACAACCCATCAGCGGCCGAGGCGCGACGCGGCATCATTCGGGTGCATCCCGAGGTGCTGACCGCATTGTCGCTGCGTGAATGGGACGCGGTGTCCATCACCGGCGCACGGGTCACGGCGGCCGTGGTGGCCGCGACCGAAGCCTCAGCGCCTACGGGTGTCGCTCTCCTCGACGAGATCGCGTTCTCCAACGCCGGTGTCCGGGAGAACTCGGCGGTCGTCCTCGCGCCGGTCGAGGTGCAGGGCGCGAGCCGGGTGGTGGTGAGCGGTTCGGCGCTGGCCACCCAGTCGATCACCGAATCGACGCTGCGGCGCGCACTGCTAGGCAAGGTCCTGTCCGTCGGTGACGCCGTGTCGCTCCTCCCCCGCGACCTCGGTCCCGAGCTCGCCGCCACCGAGGCCACGCGTGCGCTGGCCAGGTCGGTCGGGATCACCTGGACCACCGAGTTGCTCACCGTCACGGCAACCGAGCCCGGCCCGCCGGCGGGTGGCCGGGTGTCGGCGCCGGTCAGCGTGCAGACCAACACCGCCGTGCTGTGGTCGACCACCGCGGGCGAGGTGGCACCGCTGGGCGATCGGACCGGTCCCGGTTCACCCCGGATCCCCGGCGCCCTCGGCATGGTGTCGGAGTCCGACTCCCGCCCGCGGCCGGCCGCCGCGCCCAGCCCGGTCCGCGAGCCCGCCCGGGAGCCCGAGATCCCGGTCCGGCCGGTGTCGGAGCTGGTCGGCGTCGACTCCCAGATCACCAAGCTCACCGAGTGGCTCACCATCACCCTCGACGAGCCGGAGGTGCTGCGCACCCTCGGTGCGACACCGCGTCTCGGCGTCCTGGTCACCGGCCCGGCCGGCGGCGGCAAGGCGACCTTCGTCCGTTCGGTGTGCGCGTCGCGCACGCTGGTGACCATCGACGGCCCGACGGTCGGCGCGACGGAGGCCAACACCCGCCTGCGGACGGTCGCCGACGCGGTGGCCCGCACCCGGGCGGCCGCCGGGGTCCTGCTGATCACCGACGTCGACGCGCTGTTACCCGCCGAACCCGAGCCCGTCGCCGCACTGATCCTCGACGAACTGCGTTCCGGCATCGCCGACGGCCGCATCGCACTCATCGCGACCACCGCCGAACCGGTACGCCTCGACGCCCGGTTGCGCGACCCGTCGCTCTGCGACCGGGAACTGGTCATCGGCCTCCCCGACGCCGCGACCCGGGCGCGGTTGCTCTCGGCGATCCTGTCGAACGTCCCGACCGACGGCGACCTCGACCTCACGTCGGTCGCCTCGCGCACCCCCGGTTTCGTCGCCGGGGATCTCGCCGCGCTGGCCCGCGAGGCCGCGCTGCGCGCCGCGACGCGCGCGAGTGCCGAGAAGTCCGCGCCGTCGCTGCGCACCGAGGATCTCGTCGGCGCCCTCGACGTCATCCGGCCGGTGTCCCGCTCGGATTCCCCCGAAGTCGCGCTTGGCTCGATCACCCTCGCCGACGTCGGCGACATGGTCGAGACGAAACAGGCTCTGACCGAAGCGGTCCTGTGGCCGCTGCAGCACCCCGACACCTTCGCCCGGCTCGGCGTCGACCCGCCGCGTGGAGTGCTTCTGTTCGGCCCGCCGGGCTGCGGCAAGACCTTCGTCGTCCGCGCGCTCGCGGCGTCGGGTCAGTTGTCGGTGCACACGGTCAAGGGCGCCGAGCTGATGGACAAGTGGGTCGGGTCGTCGGAGAAGGCAGTGCGGGATCTGTTCGCCCGTGCCCGCGAGTCGGCGCCCTCGCTGATCTTCCTCGACGAGGTCGACGCGCTGGCACCGCGCCGCGGTCAGTCCACCGACTCCGGTGTCGGCGACCGGGTGGTCGCCGCGCTGCTGACCGAACTGGACGGCGTCGAACCGCTCCAGGACGTCGTGGTGCTCGGTGCGACGAACCGACCCGACCTCATCGACCCGGCGCTGCTGCGGCCCGGGCGGCTGGAACGGCTCGTCTTCGTGCCGCCGCCGGACGCCGACGCCCGCGGGGACATCCTGCGCGCCACCGGGCGCGACGTCCCGCTCGACGGAGTCGACCTCGATGAGTTGGCCGGCGACCTTGAGGGCTACTCGGCGGCCGACTGTTCGGCCCTGCTGCGCGAGGCCGCCCTGTCGGCGATGCGCCGGGACATCGACGCCGCCGCGGTGACCGTGGCCGACGTCGAGGAGGCCCGCAAGCGGGTTCGGCCGTCGCTCGATCCCGCGCAGGTCGCCGACCTCAAGGCTTACGCCGAGCGTCGGCTCGACTGAGCACCGCCGCGCTCCCCGCTGCGTCTGAATGAGTCCCGGAACACACCCGGAATAACCTCCGATAGTTGTTGGTTGCAACCATCACGACTTATAGTTGCATCAATCAACCAATCGGGTGCGCCACCGCGCGCGCCGTTTCGCCGCCCGCCCGTCTCCTCGTCGCGGGCAGCTCTCTTTCTCGGAGGTTTGCCATATGAGTGCACCGCGTCCGCGATGGCGCCGGCCGAAGAGGTGCCGATGACGCATCGTCAGAAGATCGAGGCCCTCATCGGCCTCCTGCTCGGCATGTTCGTCGCGTTCCTGTCGTCGACCGTGGTGTCCAACGCCCTGCCGACGATCATCACCGACCTGCACGGCACCCAGGACCAGTACACCTGGGTCATCACCGCGACCCTGCTCGCGTCCACCGCGACCACGCCCATCTGGGGCAAGTTCGCCGACCTGGTCAGCAAGAAACTCCTGGTGCAGGGCGCGCTGTTCCTGTTCACCCTGGGTTCGGTCCTCGCCGGGCTCTCCACCTCGGTCGACATGCTGATCGGCTTCCGCGTCATCCAGGGTCTGGGCCTCGGCGGCCTGCAGGCGCTGGTCGTGATCGTCGTCGCGACGATGTTCAGCCCGCGCGAACGCGGCCGCTACCAGGGCCCGATGGCCGCGGTGATGTCCGTCGCGACCGTCGCCGGTCCGCTCATCGGCGGCGTCATCGTCGACACCAGTTGGCTCGGCTGGCGCTGGACGTTCTACGTCTGCGTCCCGCTCGCCGTCATCGCCCTTCTCGTCATCCAGCGCACGCTGAACGTCCCGGTGGTCCGCAAGAAGGTCAGCATCGACTACCTCGGTGCCGCCCTCATCGCCTCGGGCGTCAGCACCCTGCTCATCTGGGTGACGCTGGCCGGTAAGAACTTCGACTGGGCCTCGCTGACCTCGTACGGTCTCGTCGCACTCGGTGTCGTGCTCCTCGCCCTGGCGATCTTCGTCGAGTCGAAGGTCTCCAGCCCGATCATCCCGCTGCACATCTTCCGCGACCGCACCACCACCCTGGCCACCCTCGCCAGCGTCGGCGTCGGCGTCGCGCTGTTCGGCGGTGCGGTCTTCCTCGGCCAGTACTTCCAGATCGCACGTGGCTACTCCCCCACCGCGGCCGGCCTGCTGACGCTGCCGATGGTCATCGGTTCGATGCTGTCGGCGACCGTGTCGGGCAACCTGATCACCCGGTACGGGCGGTGGAAGCGATTCCTCGTGGCCGGTGCCGCGATGATGACGATCGGCTTCGGACTGCTCGCGACCATCGACGCACACACGGACATGGTCGTGGTCGGCGTGTTCCTCTTCATCCTGGGCTGCGGCATGGGCATGACGATGCAGAACCTCGTGCTGGCGGTACAGAACAACGTCAGCCCGGACAACCTCGGTGCGGCGACCTCGACGGTCACCTTCTTCCGCTCACTCGGCGGCGCCGCGGGTGTGTCGGTGCTCGGCGCGGTCCTGTCCAACCACGTCACCGACCTCATCGCGAAGGGGCTCGGCGCGCTGGGCATCGGCGCCGGTGCGTCGAGCGGCGGCAGTGCCGGGCTGGCGAACCTGAACGAACTGCCCGCCCCGATCGCGGCCATCGTGCGCGGCGCGTACGGCGACGGCACCGCCCGGGTGTTCCTGGTCGCGGCGGTCATGGCGGCCCTGAGCTTCATCGCCATCGCGTTCATCAAGGAGGTTGCGCTGAAGACGATGAGCAGCGACGAGGAGCGCCGCGCGCAGGAGGCGGCGGTCGCCGACGTCGCCGTGCCCGCAGCCGTGGCACCGGCGGCGGTCGGTCCCGTCGCGGACGACGCCATCGCCGGCGAGACGCGGACGGGCGACGCCACCCGCGCCCGATGAACACCATCGCCGTCGGGGTCGATCTGAGTCCCGAATCCGAGGCGGCCGCTCACTGGGCGGCCGCTTCGGCCCGCGACAGGGACCGCCTGCTACTGATCCACGGATTCGCGGCAGCCGTTGCGCTGCAACCACTCAGCGAGTTCGAACTCGACTTCGACGTCACCGCCACGCGGCAGGCAGCGGCCGCCCACCTGACCGCGCTGGCCGGCCGTCTCGGCACCCGGCGTCCGGGCCTGCGCATCGAGACCGTCGTCGAACACGACTTCGCGATACCCCTGCTCACCAGGCTGTCGGGTCAGGTCGATCTGATGGTCCTCGGCCATCATCGACCCGGCCTCATCGAACGCCTCACCACCGGGAGCATCAGCTCCGCGCTCTCGGCCCGGTCGCGATGCCCGGTCGTGACGGTTCCGTACGGCAACCTCGCGACGGGCGGTCCGGTCGTCGCGGCCATCGATGCCGACGCCCCGTCCGACCTCGCGCTGTCGACCGCCTTCGAGTACGCCGATGCCACCGGCAACCCCGTGGCGATCGTGTGCGCGATCCCCGACGACGCCCCGCCCGCTCGGATCGAAGCGCTGTACGCGCGAGCCGACGCGCTGCTCGACCCCTGGCGCCGACGCTTCCCCGACCGCGACACGACGCTGCAGTTGGTGAACGGCAACCCGTCGAGGGCCGTCGGCGAGGCGGTTCCGCAGGCCTCGCTTCTGGTCGTGACCCGCCCCCGGGCCGGGAGCACCTTCACCGCCTGGGCGGGCTCGGTGGCACGCGCAGCGCAGCATCACACGCGGTGCCCGATAGCGATCGTGGACCACGGCCGCCCCGATCGGTACGACCGTCGATCGACAGGCTAGGGGTGCGACTACTCCACGTTGACCAGATAGAAGACCGACGACCCACCGCCCGCGGCCTGCGGGGACGCGCCGATCTGGACCCAGTAGGTCGAACCCTCCTTGGTCGCCGACAGCACGACGACCGATTGTCCACCCTCGGTCGAACGGTGCGATTCGACGTAACCGGCCTCGGTGAGCGTCTCGGTCGCGGCCTCGAGCTGATTGCCCGCGTTGGCCGGGCCCTGCACCGCGACCTCCCAACCGTCGGAGCGACTGCCGCTCGCCGAGAGCACGTGACCGTCGATGAGCGGGACCTGCGCGGCCGGGAAATCCGACGGCAACGGGACGCCGTCCGGTCCGGCCTGCTCCTCGTCCGCACAACCCACGACGAGGCCGAACACCAGCAGGACAGCGGCGATGCTGACGGCGGTACGCCGGAGCCAGTCGAACCGGAACATACGGGCAACGGTAAAGTAGCCACCGCGGGTGCTCGCCCGTGACACCCCGCCGGGAGAAAGACGGAGTGCCCTTTTGATCTCTGTATTGGCTGCGTTGGCAGTGTGCGCACTCGTCGCGCCCGCAGTCATCCATTGGATGGGTACCCGCGGTTTCTACGTTCTCGCACTGGCGCCCCTCGGCGCACTGATCTGGGTCGTGCTCAACTGGCCGCCGGCCGATGCGGCTGCCGCCCGCGTCGAGACGGTCAGCTGGGTCCCATCACTCCAGATGGACATCGCCACCCGCTTCGACACCCTGACCGCGATCCTGTCGGTGCTGATCCTCGGGGTCGGTGCGCTCGTCCTCTGCTACTGCGCCCACTACTTCGACGACGCCCGTCCCCGCGTCGCCGTGTTCGGCGGCGAGATGGTCGCGTTCGCCGCGGCCATGTTCGGCCTCGTCATCTCCGACAACATGCTGGTGCTGTATGTGTTCTGGGAGCTCACGACCGTGCTCTCGTTCATGCTGGTCGGCTTCTACGGGGTGCGCGCGACGGCTCGACGGTCCGCCACCCAGGCGCTGCTGGTCACCACGTTCGGCGGTCTGGCCATGCTCGTCGGCATCATCATGCTGGGCGAGCGGTCGGGCACCTACCTGCTGTCGGAGATCGTCTCGGCACCGCCGACCGGCGTCTACGTCGACATCGCGGTGGTCCTGCTGCTGATCGGCGCGCTCACCAAATCGGCCATCGTCCCGTTCCACTTCTGGCTGCCCGGCGCCATGGCCGCACCGACCCCGGTCAGCGCGTACCTGCACGCGGCCGCGATGGTCAAGGCCGGCATCTACCTCATCGCACGTCTCGCCCCCGCCTTCTCGGTGACGATCAGTTGGCAGATCGCCGTGGTGGGGCTCGGCCTGGTGACGATGGTGCTCGGCGGATGGCGCTCGCTGCGCGAGCTCGACCTCAAACTCATCCTCGCGTTCGGCACGGTGTCCCAGCTCGGCTTCATGGCCGTGCTGGTCGGCATCGGCGACGCGAACGTCGCCATGGCGGGCATCGCGATGCTCGTCGCGCACGCGCTGTTCAAAGCGTCGCTGTTCATGGTCGTCGGCATCATCGACCACTCCACCGGCACCCGCGATGTCCGCAAACTCGCCCGGCTCGGCCATCGTCTCCCGGGGCTGGCGATCACCGCCGCGGTCGCCGGGGCGAGCATGGCCGGCATCCCCGTCACCCTCGGATTCGTCGGCAAGGAAACAGCTTTCGCCTCGGTGTGGGAGACCGGGGCGTTCGTCTCGTGGCAGGCCCACGCCGTCGACATCATCCTGCTGGTCGGCTCGATCATCACCTGTGCCTACACGCTCCGCTTCCTGTGGGGCGCGTTCGGCCGCAAGGTGCGCAGCACCCCGAGTCCGGCGGTCGCCAAGATGCACCCGCCGAAGTGGCCCTTCTACTTCTCGCCCGTGGCGCTCGCCGCGGCCGGTGTGGCAGCCGGCGTGTTCAGCCCGCAGCTAGGCGCTCTCTTCGAGCCGTACGCCGAGACCCTCGACGGGTACGGGCACGAACTCGAGCATCTCGCGCTGTGGCACGGGTTCGGTCTGCCCGTCGTGTTCTCGATCATCGTCATCGTCGGCGGCGCCCTGCTGTTCCTCGGTATCCGCCGGGTCCGCGACCGCGTCTTCGGCTTCCGCCCGCTGGTGAACGCCGACCGCATCTACGACGCGACGCTGCGCGGAGCCGACACCCTGTCGCTGCTGCTGACGCGCAACACCCAGCGCGGGTCACTGCCGGTGACGCAGGGCGTCATCCTGTGCACCGCGATCCTGCTGCCGACCATCGTGCTGTTCGCCGGCGCTCGCGACCGACTGAACATCGACTACGACGCCAAGCCGGTCCAGCTGGTGATCGGCGGGTGCATCGTCGCCGCGTCGTTGGCCGCCGTGCTGCTGCGCAACCGCCTCGCCGCGACGCTCGTCGTCGGGATCACCGGTTACGGCTGCGCCATGCTGTTCGCGCTGTACGGAGCCCCCGACCTCGCGCTCACCCAGTTCCTCGTCGAGACGCTCACCCTGGTCATCTTCGTGCTGGTGCTGCGCAAGCTGCCCGCCGAACCGGAGAAGCGGCACGCCACCGGGTTCAAGCCGCTGCGCGCCCTCATCGGACTCGCCTTCGGCGCCATGCTGGTCCTGATCGGGTTGTTCGCGGCGTCCGCCCGCTCGACCGAACCGCTCCACGTCGACCTGCCCGAGGCCGCCTACGACTACGGTCACGGCGCCAACGCCGTCAACGTCCTGCTCGTCGACATCCGGGCCTGGGACACCCTCGGCGAGGTGTCGGTGCTCATCGCGGCCGCCACCGGCGTCGCATCGATGGTCTTCCGCAACCGCCGCTTCGGGGCGGCACCACGCGTGGCCGACGCCGCCCGGTTGCAGGCCGGCGACAACGGGGACGACAGCGACGACGACGATCACGTCCCACCGGACCGCACCACGTGGCTCCTCGGTTCCGGACTGCGCGACCCGCGCCACCGGTCGATGGTTCTCGAGGCCACGACGCGATTGCTGTTCCCGACGATGGTCGTGCTGTCGATCTACTTCTTCTACGCCGGCCACAATGCGCCGGGCGGTGGCTTCGCCGGCGGCCTGACGATGGGTCTCGCGCTCGTCCTCCGCTACCTGGCGGGCGGACGCTACGAACTCGGTGAGGCGCTGCCGATCGAGCCCGGCCGCATCCTGGGCGCCGGCCTGGCCGTCTCGGCGACCACGGCGATCGTCTCGATGTTCCTCGGCGCCCCCGCACTCTCGTCGGCGGTCTTCGAGGTCACCGTCCCGGTCCTCGGCGACATCAAGTTCGTGACCGCCCTGTTCTTCGACCTCGGCATCTACCTGATCGTCGTCGGGCTCGTCCTGGACGTGCTGCGAAGTCTCGGCGCGCGTCTCGATGTGGAGACCACGATCGCCCGCACCGCGGCGCGCATCGAGAACTCGCGTGGCGACACCGCGGCGGACGACGCCGCGAGCACCACCGGCGAGCAGGTGAGCCGATGACCACGAATCTCTCGCTGATGCTGGTCGTCGGCGCGATGGCGGCGTGCGGCGTGTACCTGCTGATGGAACGCAGTCTGGTCCGGATGCTCTTCGGGCTCCTGCTCGTCGGCAATGCGCTCAACCTGATGATCATCGTCGTGTCGGGCGGCATGGGGAACCCGCCGATCATGGGCCGGTCGTCGGAGAACCGGGCGTCCGACGCCGATCCCCTCGCGCAGGGCATGGTCCTGACCGCGATCGTGATCATGATGGGCGTCGCCGCGTTCGTCCTGGCGCTGGTCTACCGGCTGTTCGTGATCAATCGGGACGACGACGACGTCGAGGACGACGAGGAGGACGTCAAGATCTTGAGCGGATCGCTGGGGACGGCACCCGACCGCGATCGCAGCGACGATCCACTGACCCACTCCGACACCCCGACCGGCGATCACTTCGACGACAAGGGCAATCCGCTCACCGCGGAGGAGGCCGCCGCCCGGCACGCCGCGCTCTACGAGACCGACATCATGCCGACGGACTCCGACGTCGTCGACGAGATCGGCGGCGCGGAGGAGGAGCCCGATCCCGAGACCTCGGCTCAGACCGCCGCCCGCGAGGACGGGCCCGACGTGTACGGGCCGGGCGAACTCGGTCCCGACGAGGTGGGTCCCAAGTCGGCCGTCGCGCCTCCCGACGGGTCCGGCGAGGACGACGCCGACCCCGACGTCATCGACCAGCGCGAGATGCCGGACCGCGACGTGGTCGGGCCGGACAAGAAGAAGCACGCCGACGAGGACGGGGTGACCGATGACCCCGCAGGAGTCATGGATCCCCGTCCTGATCACGCTGCCGACGCTGGTGCCGCTGGGAGCTGCCGCCGTCTCGCTGCTGCTCGGCCGCAGCCCCAAGATCCAGCGGGCGGTGTCGATCGTCGCCATCACCGTCGCGTTCGTCGCGTCGTGCCTGATGCTGTACCTGACCGACCGCCACGGGACCTTCGCGGTCGCGATCGGCGGCTGGGGAGACAAGGGCTACCCGAACGGACCGCTCGGGATCACGCTGGTCGTCGACCAGCTCGCGGCCCTGATGCTCGTCGTCTCGACGATCGTGCTGCTGTGCGTCGTCGTGTACGCGATCGGGCAGGGTATCCGTGACGGCACGGCCCAGCAGCCGACGTCGATCTTCCTGCCGACCTACCTCATCCTGACCGCGGGTGTCTGCAACGCGTTCCTCGCCGGCGACCTGTTCAACCTGTACGTCTCGTTCGAGATCCTGCTGACCGCGAGTTACGTGCTGCTGACCCTCGGGGCGAGCGCCGAACGTGTCCGAGCCGGCGCGTCGTACGTGATGGTGTCGATGGTGTCGTCGCTGATCTTCCTCGCGGGCATCGCGTTCGCGTACGCGACGACCGGCACCCTCAACCTCGCCGAGATGGCCGTGCGCCTCGACGACGTCCCCGACGGGACCCGCAACGCGCTGTTCGCGGTGCTGCTCGTGGCGTTCGGCATCAAGGCCGCGGTGTTCCCGCTGTCGACGTGGCTACCCGACTCCTACCCCACCGCGCCGGCACCCGTCACGGCGGTGTTCGCCGGCCTGCTCACCAAGGTCGGTGTGTACGCGATCGTGCGCGCCCACTCGCTGCTGTTCCCCGGCGGCACGATGGACGCGGTGCTGCTGGTCGCCGGCCTGTTGACGATGCTCGTGGGCATCTTCGGCGCGATCGCCCAGGCCGACATCAAGCGACTGCTTTCGTTCACCCTCGTCAGCCACATCGGCTACATGATCTTCGGCATCGCGCTGTCGTCGGACCTCGGGATGTCGGCGGCGATCTACTACGTCGCCCACCACATCCTCGTGCAGACGACGCTGTTCCTGGTCGTCGGCCTGATCGAACGTCAAGCCGGTTCGGCCTCGCTCCGCCGCCTGGGCGGGCTCATCGCCAGCCCCCTGCTGGCCGTCCTGTTCCTGGTGCCCGCGCTGAATCTCGGCGGCATCCCACCGTTCTCCGGTTTCATCGGCAAGGTCGCCCTCCTCGAGGCGGGCACCCAGGACGGGTCCGTGCTGGCCTGGATCCTCGTCGCCGGGTCGGTGGTCACCAGCCTGCTCACCCTCTATGTCATGGCCCGCATCTGGACCAAGGGATTCTGGCGACCGCGCGCCGACGCCCCCGAGGGCGATCTCGCCGACAAGGGCCCGTCCGCGCTGATCGACGAGAGCGCCGACGACGCCGCGTTCTCCGACCGTGAGGACGTCGGTCGGATGCCCGTGATGATGGTGCTGCCGACGATGGCGATGGTGGCCGCGGGACTCGTGCTCACCCTCTGGGCCGGGCCCATCTTCGACTTCACCGACCATGCGGCGACCGACGTCGTCGACCGCGCCGTCTACGTCGACGCCGTGCTGGGAGTGGGTGGTACCCGATGAGCGCGCAGGATCGAGCCGACGACCGCGCCCGCGGAGCATCCGCGGCGCCCAAACGGCGGCCGCCGGTCGTCTCGACCAAGGGACCGGTCATGTCCCTGGTCATCAACGTCTGGCGCGTGTCGCTGCTGTTCGTCTTCTGGCACTTCGTCGGCGCGCTGGTGTGGTTGCGCACGCACACCCGTGTGCCCAGGTGGCTGGGCAGCGACGGCCGCGAGGTCGCGGTCCGGTTGTGGACCATCGCGTGGCTGACGTTCGTCTGGGTCCTGCTGTGGGGCACGCTGTCCTGGGCCAATGTGATCGCAGGGATCGTGCTGGCGATGCTCGTGCTGACCGTGCTGCCGTTGCCGCGGGTCCCGGTCGAGGGCCGTATCCATCCCCTGTCGGTACTGCAGCTCGTCGGCCGTCTGATCGTCGACTTCTTCGTGTCGAGTGTGCAGATCGGCTGGATGGCCATCCGTCCCGGCCGGCCACCGCTGGGCGCCGTGGTACGGGTGCGCGTCGCGATCAAGTCCGACATGGTGCTGACCCTGGCCGTCGACTACCTCAACCTGGTGCCGGGCACCATGGTCCTGGAGATCGACCATCGACGCCGGATGCTCTACGTGCACGTCTTCGACGTCCGCTCGGAGAAGAAGGTGCGGGCCTTCTACGATCAGGTCGCCTACGTCGAGCGGATGTTCATCAAGGCGTTCGAGCGGGACAGCGAATGGCATCCGAGTCCGTTCCACGGCATCGACGAGGACTTCCACCACGTCCGCACGGTGGACCGGTCGGTCGACAACGCCCGGTCGATCGACGACGCCGAACCGGAACGTCGACCGGCCGAGCCCGAGCGGGAACGAGGTGACTCATGAGCTACGTCTGGACGATCGCCGCCGCCATGCTGCTCGTCGCCGCGGTGCTGACGATGATCCGCATCCTGCGCGGCCCGACCACGCTCGACCGACTCGTCGCACTCGACGTGCTCATCGCGCTGTGCATGTGCGGCCTGGGGACCTGGGCGGCGTTCAGCCGTGATTCGACGGTGGTCCCGGCGATCGTGGCCCTGGCCCTGCTCAGCTTCGTCGGGTCGGTGTCCATCGCGCGGTTCCGAGTCCGGGACGACCAGACATGATCATCGACATCATCAGCGCGACGCTGCTGCTCCTCGGATGCCTGATGGCGGTCACCGCCGCCATCGGTCTCGTCCGGTTCCCGGACACCCTGAGCCGGATGCACGCGGCAACCAAACCGCAGACCTTCGGCCTGCTCCTCATCCTGCTGGGCGCCGTGCTCCGGCTCGGCGACAACGTCGACAGCGGGATGCTGATTCTCGCCGGGCTCTTCGCCCTGATCACCGCGCCCGTCGTGGCGCATCGGATCGGCCGGCTCGCATACCAGGAGCAACGGGCCCGCGACGGGCTCATGGATCAGCGGGACATGGAGTCACCGGACCGGGACTGACTGCGGACCGATCGTCCGACGCCCCTCGCCGAGCGACAGCAGCGTCGCGCCCGATGGGGGCACCGGCGGTGTTGATGAGCAGACAGCCCTCGCGAGCCGGAGACGTGTCATCGGTCGGCGCCGATCGCAGCCCGTTCAGGTAGTTCTCGGCGGCATCGGCCGCGACGATGCCGGCGGTCAGTGGACGCAGCCGCGGGCGGACTACCTCGTCGAGATAACTGTGTACGGCCGCGTCGAAGAGACCTCGCTTCGATCCGAAGGTCGGAACGCTATTCTCCGACGGGCCCGTCGACAACGAGGAGTACGAAATGGTCATCGCAGGTCTGGTGCTCGCCGCGATCGCGGCGCTCGTCCACGTCTTCATCTTCTATCTGGAGTCCATCGCATGGACGAGCGCGCGCGCACGCGCGACGTTCGGCACCGGCACGGTGGAACAGGCGAGCGCACAAAAGGAACTGGCGTTCAACCAGGGGTTCTACAACCTGTTCCTCGCGATCGCCGTGTTCGTCGGGATCGCCTTTGTCATCGGCGGATCCATCGCGATCGGCGCAACACTCGTCATCACCGGCACGGCCTCGATGGCGGCCGCGGCACTTGTGCTGGCGCTGTCGAGCCCCGACAAGATCGCGGCCGCACTCAAGCAGGGTGTGGTTCCCGCTCTCGGAATCGTCGTGCTCGCCATCGGTCTGGCCCTCTGAGCCGGTCTGGCCCTCTGAGCCCGGGCCCTGCCTCCCGGATCTCGCGCCGACTGAGATCAGGGAGCGTCCAGCTCGGCGACCACCGACGCGACCACCTCGCGTAGCGAACCGGTGCGACGATGCACGTCACGCTGCCGCTGATAGCTCGCGCCCTGGGCGATGATGCGCTCGACGCCGGCCAGCTCGTCGACGCAATCGAGTTCGCGCGCAATCGGTTCGAGACGTTCGAGCAGAGCGGTGAGGTCCTCGGTCACGAGTTTCTCGGTGCAGTCGGAGTCGAGGATGACGATGGCGTCGAGTCCGTAGCGGGCTGCCCGCCATTTGTTCTCCTGGACGAGCCAGGGCGCCATCGTCGGCAGCTTCTCGCCCGCCGAGAACCGCCGGTCCAGGTCGACGACCAGGCAGTGGATGAGCGCGACGATCGCCGACAGCTCGCCGAGATTGGTCATGCCGTCGCACACGCGGACCTCGATGGTCCCCAGATGCGGGGAAGGCCGGATGTCCCAGCGGATCTCGTTGAGATGGTCGATGATCCCGGTCGTCTTCTGGTCTGCGACGAAAGCCTCGAACTGCTCCCAGGTCTCGAACTGGAACGGCAGCCCGGCGGTCGGGAGTTGCTGGAACATCATGGCGCGATTGCTCGCGTATCCGGTGTCCTGACCGGCCCACATCGGCGACGACGAGGACAGCGCGAGCAGGTGCGGATAGTAGTTCAGGAGCGCGTCGAGAACGGGTAACACCTTGTCGCGGTGGCTGATCCCGACGTGGACGTGCACGCCCCAGATCAGCATCTGCCGCCCCCACCACTGGGTGCGCTCGATCAGCTCCGCGTATCGGTGACCCTCGGTGAGCAGTTGGGTCGAGTACTCCGCGAACGGATGCGTACCGGCGCCGTACAGATCGACGCCGAGGTCCTCGGTCAGCCCCCGCACCACGCCGAGCGTGCCCGTGAGGTCGGCGATCGCCTCGCCCGCGGTCCGGCAGATGCCGGTCACCAACTCGACGGTGTTGCGCAGCAGCTCCTTGTGGATTCTGCCCGCGAAGTCGGGATGGTGTTCGCCGACGGCGGCGAAGAGCGCCGCCGCCGAGTTCGACAGATCGCCGGTTCCCTTGTCGGTCAGGGCGAACTCCCATTCGACCCCGAGGGTGGGGGTCGGTGACCCGTCGAACTCGATCGGTGTCATGTGCTCAGGTGGCGTCGGACGGCGCCAGAACCCCTAGCTCTCCTCTTCGATGACACCGCACGCGATGCGTGCGCCGGCGTCGCCGGTCCGCAGGGTGTCGGGGTTCGGGCCGCCCGGGTACTTGTCAGCCGGGATGTTCCCGAAGTTGTCGGGCTTCTCGTGGATCATGATCGACTTGCCGATCAGCTGCTGGATGGTCACCGCGTCGGTCGTGGTGACCGTCCGGCCGGTGTGGTCCTCGAGGATGTTGATCGAGATCAGATCTCCGCTCGAGGGATGATCGGTGTTGCCGTCCACCTGCAGATGTCCGCCCGCCGAGGTGAACGCCTGCGAGCCGCCGGCGCCCGCGTCACAGGTGCCGGTCTCGTGGATGTGCATGCCGTGGAACCCGGCCGGCAGCTCACCGGCGGTGACGCGCACGTTGATGGTGACCGGCTCGGCGGTTTCGGTGGCCGCGGTGAAGGTTGCTTGGCCCACGACCTCGCCGGAGGTGTCCTTGATCTCGGCGACGGCGATCTGGCCGCTGGGCTCGCCGTCGACGTCGTCCTCGGCGCCCGGCGGGAGCGGCGCATCGCTGACGACGGGCGGCGTCGTGCCCGGGACGTCCGTGGGCTCCTGGTCGGGGCTGCACCCGGCCAGTGTCACGCCGATCAGTCCTGCGGAGAACAACGCGGCGAGAGCGCGGGGCGCGGCGAGTGTGGAACGTCCGGACATGTCACTCCTTGGTTGGCGGACAGTGGTTTTCGGTAATTCTCGGTTCAGCTGTTTCGTGATTCAGAGGTTCACGGCTCGGCCCGGGTCATGCGCCGCTGACCGCGGTCACCACGACCACCGGGATGCCGCCGCGGCACCGGGTGAACGAGGCCGGCCGCTCCTCGACCGCGACCTGGCCGCCGAGTGCCTCGGCGACCTCGTCGGCCTGGGCCTTGTCCGTGTCGTCCTCGTGGAAGACCGTGTTCTCGCTGAACCCGCCCGCGGTGTAGTTGCCGGGCTCCGCCATCTGGTAGCCCCTGGCCTCCAGCAGATCGGTGACGTCCGAGGCGAGGCCCGCGACCTGGCCGGCGTTGATCACGCAGAGCCGCTTGTCGGTCGACGCCGCGCTCGTGGACGCCGGCGTCGACGTGGGCGACGAACTCACGGTCGTCGCGGCCTCGGTCGTCGGGGCGTCGTTCCCGGCGGTCGCCGCGGAATGCCAGCCGAGGCCGATAAAGACCACGGCGACTGCGAAGAGCATCATCGCCCCCGCACGAAGCGGCAGGCGATTGGGCTCACGATCTGCATTCATCACCGACGACCTTAACGCACCGCGCGAGGGCGAACGGGTTCAGCGTCTCAGGTGATCTCGAAGCCCAGACGGCGCGCCGCACGGGCCTTCTGACGGGTCGCGCGCAGGCGCCGGAGCCGCTTGACGAGCATCGGATCGGCCGCGAGCGCCTCCGGCCGGTCGACCAGCGCGTTGAGCACCTGGTAGTACCGGGTCGCCGACAAACCGAACAGCTCTTTGATCGCTTCTTCCTTGGCGCCGGCGTACTTCCACCACTGGCGCTCGAACGCGAGGATGTCGTGTTCGCGGCGGGTCAGACCGTCCGCGCCGACCTCGTGCGGATCGACCGGCCGGCCGGCCGCCCCGGCCTCTGCTTCCTGGCCGGGGGTGGGTTGATCGCCCTGTTTCTGGCTACGCGCAGCTGCGCCGTCCATCTCACTCCCTCAGATACCAGTCGACGACCTCACACCACCGCTGACGTGCACCTATTCGCGATGCGACGCGGGCGCGGACGTCTCCTCACGGAGACGAATGACAGCGGTGTGGTTCGCAGCCAATCTAACCACGGCGGGCCGGTCCGATCGCGGTGTGACTCGCCACGGCGCGCATCACGACCATTCCGTCGGACGGCGGCCGCTGTTAGGCTGCCCTCACTCATCCCCGTCCGGGATGGGTCGAGGCGGGGGACAGAGATGACGACGGTCGGGATGACGACAACCGGATCCGGGGTGGCGAGGACCCGGCGAGCAGTGTTGGGAGCCATCGCGGCGCTGGCCTCCACGGCCGCCGGCGCGACCGCGGCACTCGCCGCGCCCGCTGCCGCCGCGCCCGCCGAGCGCGTCGTGGTCATCGTGCCCGGCCAGCAGCTCTACGCCGGCAACGCACAGAACGAGGAGACGTTCCGTCCGCTGGCCGAGGCGATCCGCGCCGACGGGAACACCGTGGTGTACGCGCACGCCGGGGGACGCGACGTGGCGTCCGACGCCCGGCTGATCCAGCGGACGATCGCACCTTTCGCCGGCACCGCGAAGTCGATCGGGCTCGTCACCCACAGTGCGGGCGGGCTCGGCGCCCGGCACTACCTGAAGTTCCTCGGCGGGTCCGACGTCGTCGACGAGTACGTCGCGATCGGGACCGCCCAGTACGGCTCGCCCGGCGGTTGCGCGCAGCCGCGCGACGGCGGTTACGACACCTGCATGTACGCCGACGCGGTCACCGAGCTCAACCGTGGTCCCGACGCCCCCGGCCCCACCCGGTACTCGGTGGTGCAGAGCGACGGCGAATGGACCGACGGTCGCCTCGACGGAACCGCACAGTGCCGCGCATACTCCCCCGTCCCCCTGGCGAACACCGGGTACGACCACGTCATCGAGATGCGCGACCCGACGATCATCGCCAACGTGCGGACGTCGCTGCGCGGGTCGTGCGCGGGCTCGGTGGTGACCGAGCCGGTCGACAGCTTCGACTGGCAGTCGACGCTGTTCCCCGGCATTCCCGGCCCTGCCGGTGACGCCATCCGCGACGCCGTACCCGGCGTCGTTCCTGCGCCCTGAGCAGCGCTAAGGTGATCGCCATGGCGATTCTCCCGATCTGCATCGTGGGCGAGCCGGTCCTGCACCAGCCGACCACTCCGGTCCCCCTCGACGCGGACGGCCGTCCGTCCGATGAGGTCGTCGGCCTCATCGACGACATGTACGAGACCATGGACGCCGCCCACGGTGTGGGCCTGGCCGCCAATCAGGTGGGCGTCGGGTCCCGGGTGTTCGTCTACGACTGCCCCGACGGCGACCGCTCGGCGGCCCGCCGCCGCGGCGAGGTCATCAACCCGGTCCTCGAGACCTCCGAGATCCCCGAGACCATGCCGGATCCCGACGACAACGACGAGGGATGCCTGTCGGTGCCGGGTGAGCAGTTCCCCACCGGCCGTGCCGACTGGGCCCGCGTCACCGGCACCGACCGGACCGGCGCCGAGGTCGTCATCGAGGGCGAGGGGTTCTTCGCCCGGATGCTCCAGCACGAGGCCACCTCGACGGCTTCCTCTACGTCGACGTGCTCGTGGGGCGCAACGCCCGGGCCGCGAAGAAGGCGATCAAACGCAACAAGTGGGGGGTCCCCGGTCTGACGTGGACGCCCGGCGAGGTCGCCGACCCGTTCGGGCACGACGACGACTGATCTCGCTTCCGCGTGGAGGTCTCATTGTCGGGTGCCGTCGCGGGCGACCGCGTCGTCGTTCGCTATCTGCTGGGCGATGCGACCCCCGCCGATTGGCGGGGAGATCCCGCGGCCGCCCGGTCGGACGTGACGGGCGTCCTGCTCGACGACTCCGACCCGCTGCGGATACGACGCGACGACGAGGAGTTGTCGATCCCGTTCGCGGCGATCACCTCGGTCCGTCTGTTGTCCGCGAAACCGGTGCGCAACAGCGAGATCCGCGCGCTCGAGCACGCCGTCGCCCTCGCCTGGCCCGGTGTCGAGACGGAGTGGGTCGACGGCTGGCTCCTGCGGGCCGGTCACGGATTCAGCAGACGCGCCAACTCGGCTGTGCCCCTGGCACGCCACGCACGTCCCGACGCCGCGACCCTGCGACATATCGGTGAGTGGTACGCCGACCGCGGCCTCCCTCCGCTCCTCGCCTCCCCGGATCGCCTCATCCCGTCGGGCTCCGTTCCCGGAGACCCCGGGGTCGAGGTACAGATGCTGACCGCCGACCTGCCGGGGCTCCGCGCGCGCACCGGCGAGATGCACGGACGGACAGTGCAACTCGATCCACAACCGGACACCCGCTGGTTGAGCGCATACGCCGGTGGGCGCGCGTCGCGCGGACTCGACACCGTGGCCGGCGTCGTGACCGCCGGGGACGGCCCGATGACCTTCGCGACCGTCGACGACGCAGCAGCGATCGGGCGGGGTTCGGTGACCGAGTCGCCGGACGGACACCGGTGGCTGGGGTTGACCGCCCTGTGGACCGACCCGGGCTCGCGCGGGGGCGGGCTCTCCTCCGCGGTGGTCGCGGCGCTGACGGCGTGGGGGGTCGAGCAGGGCGCCGACTCGGTCTACCTGCAGGTCGAGTCCACCAACCGGTTGGCCGGATCGTGGTATCGCCGCCTGGGTTTCGGGCTGCATCACACCTATCGCTATGTGACACCGCACGTGCCGGCCGCGTCGGAGGACATCCGATGAGGATCGCCACCTGGAACGTCAACTCGATCCGCGCCCGGTCCGAGTCCGTCGTCGCCTGGGCGGAGACCGCCGGCGTCGACGTTCTCGCGATGCAGGAGACCAAGTGTCACGACGACGCGTTCCCGCTGATGAGTTTCCTCGCCGCCGGTTACGACGTCGCGCACGTCGGGCAAGGCGCCTACAACGGTGTCGCGATCGCCTCACGGGTCGGGCTCGACGAGGTCGAGATCTCCTTCGACGGCGTGCCGACGCACCCGGTCGACGGCCAACCGATCCGGGAGGCGCGGTCGATCTCCGCGCGCTGCAACGGCGTTCGCGTCTGGAGCCTCTATGTACCCAACGGCAGGACACCCGACGACTCGCACTACACGTACAAGCTCGCCTGGCTCGACGCGCTGCGGAATCACATCACCCTGCGGCTGGCCCACGACCCCGCCGCGGACATGATGCTCGCCGGCGACTGGAACGTCGCCCAGACCGACGACGACGTGTGGGATCGCGAGTACTTCGAGGGACGCACACACGTGACCCCACCCGAACGCGCTGCAGTGCAGGGGTTTCTGGAGGCCGGCCTCGTCGACTCGGCCCTTCCATACGCCCCGGGGTACACCTTCTGGGACTACACCCAGCTGCGGTTCCCCCGGAACGAGGGCATGCGCATCGACTACGCGTTCTGCTCACCCGCTCTCGACACCCGCATCATGGGCGCCGTCGTCGATCGCGCCGCGCGAAAAGCGAAGGGCGCCAGCGATCACGCCCCGGTGGTCTTCGACATCGCCGACTGACCGCGGCTGCGCAACACAACTACTCCCTCAGGTGCGAACCTCCCCATGCTCCCTGAGGTGCGAGGAGCGATAGCGACGAGCCACGAAGGGCGCGGCGAGATGCGTCGCGAGGCCCTTCGAGGCTCGCTTCGCTCGCACCTCAGGGAGCAGGGGCGCCGTCAGGCGAACGACTTCCCGACGATCCAGTAGGCCTGCGACTTCACCGACTTCTTGGGAATCCCATAATCGTTCCTGAACAATCCGGCGACCGTGCGGGTGCTCGTGGAATCGAGTGCAACCCAACCGAAGTGGTCGGCGGCGTCGAAGGCGGCGGATCGGACCGCGTCGACGAGGGCCGCGCCGTCGCGCTCACGCGGAAGCCAGTGCACCGTATCCTGCGCGCGGGCGCGCAGCGGCAGCGACCTGTCGCTCTCGTGCTGATACTCGAACCAGATCGTCGCACCCGCCCCGGAGTCGCCGAGCGAGTCCAGCAGCGAGTTGATCGCCGGTAGCGAGGCGGTGTCACCGGCGACGAGCCATCCCGCCGGCGCGGGGTCGGGGATCGCGAACTTCGAGCCCATCAGGGTCGCGCCGATGGCGTCACCCACATGTGCGTCCTGAGCCCATCGGGCGGCGGTGCCGTCGTGGATCGCGAACTCGATGTCGAAGGTGTCCGTCGACGGGTCGGGATCGACGAGCGTGTAACCGCGCTGATGCAGCTTGCCGCCGTCGGCGAACCAGAGGCGCACCCACATGGTCGGGTGCATCGCGGAACCGGTGAGGAGCCCGCCACCGTGAAAACGCAGTCGCAGATAGTGATCCGTCACCGCCTCTTTGCCGGTGAGGGTGAAGGTGAAGTCGTCACCGCCAAGGATCTTCATGACGGCGCCCTGCCAGCCGCGCCCCTTCGTGGATACCTCGCTCATGTCTGAACCTCTCTACAGTGTCTCCCCGGCCCGGGTCCGGGCCGGGGAGACACTGTCATTCTCGTGACCGTCGGCATGACACGACGCACCACGGAAAATCGGACCTACTGGAAGGTGCCGTTCTCGACCATCTGACGGGTCTCGAGGCGACGGATCTTGCCGGATGTGGTGCGCGGCACCGAGTCCGGCGCGACGAAGATGACCTCGGCGGGCATGATCCCGCACGCCGACGCGACCTCGGAGTTGACCTCTGCACGCGCCTGGTCGGGATCGGACCCCTTGTACTCGGCGAGGATCACCAGGCCCGGCCGGGCCGAACCCTCCCCCCGGGCCATGGCGACGACGCCGCCGCGACGCACGCCGGCGACTTCGGCGGCCGCGCGCTCGATCTCGATCGGGAACAGGTTGCGGCCCGCGACGATGATGACCTCCTTGGCCCGGCCGCAGATCACCAGCCGATCGTCGATCAGGTAGCCGAGGTCGCCGGTCGAGAACCATTCGCCCGCACCGAGATCGGCGTCGCCCAGGTAGCCGCGCATCATCGACGCGCCGCGGATCTCCACGTGTCCGACGTTGCGCCCGTCGATGACCGGGACGTCGACATTCGGCTCGACGATGCGAACCTGCATGCCGCCCAGCGGCTTACCGAGGATCGCGTACCGGCGGCGAATGGGCTCGCCACCGCCGGGCGGGGTCACGGTGACCTCGTCGTAGTGCACCCCCTCGCCGACCGCGGGCATCGTCACCGCGCAGGCGGATTCGGCCATACCGTAGGCGGGTGCCGCGGCGGAACGATCGAAGCCGAACGGCGCGGTCGCCTCGAGGAACTTGTCGAAGGCGTCGGCGTCGATCGGCTCACCGCCGCTGATCGCGACGCGCAGGTGTGAGAGGTCGATGTCGCGCAGCAGTTTGCCGTAGCGGCCGAGGATGTCGTAGGCGAAGTTCGGCGCCGCGGTGACGGTCGTCTTGGTCTCGGTGAGCCACTGCATCCACTTGAAGGGCGCCGCCGCGAAGGCGGTGTTCGGCACGATGTAGGCGGGGATGCCGGTGGTCATCCCGGCGAGCAGGAACATCAGACCCATGTCGTGGTAGAGCGGCAGCCAGCTGAACCCGGTGTCGCGGGTGCGGTGGAGGCCGAGCCGGCTGACCAGTTCGATGGCGTTCGAGTAGACGGCCGAGGCCGTCAGGGCGACGGTCTTGGGGTCTCCGGTCGATCCGGCGGTTCCCTGGAGGACGGCGATGGTGTTGCCGTTGACGTTGCGGGCGACGAAGTCGGTGGTGTCGGCGCCGAGGCCGTACTCGCCCACTCGCGCGATGTGCAGCCGTCCCTCGACCTTCGACAGCAGATCGAGCTGGGCTCCGCTGCCGAGGACGGTGCCGACGCCGATCGACACGTACCGGTGGTAGGTGTTCTGCGCCCATCGCTCCTCGTCGGCCCCCCGGATGGGGCCCGGCAGGATAGTGACCGGAACACCGGCGAGCCACGCGCCCTGGATGGCGGCGATCAGGTCGACCGTGGGGTCCCCGATGAGGCCGAGCGCCTGCGGCTCGTGCAGTTCGCTGTCGGCCAGCAACTGGACCGCGATCTGCTCCGCGCGGGCATGGACCTCGCGCCACGGCGCCGTCACCCACTCGCCGGTGTCGGAGTCCAGGACGGACAGACTCGTATCCCCCGCCAGCATCGCCTCACGAACGGTGGCCGCCAACGCATTGGTCGAGCCCGCTTCCTCCAGGATCACGCTGTTCTGCGACATTCTCGTTTCCCGTTCTCGCCAGCACCTGGCGTCGGTCGTCTGATCGTCTTCCGGTCGTGTGAGCGACCGAGTGGTCATACCGCGGGTCGTCCCCGACCGCTGGTCTCGCGAACACAACTGCTCGCACCATTTGGGTAGGGTAGCCTAATCTTTCTCGGACACAAGACCCAGAGTCGATCATCGCGACTACGTGATCCGCGTCATCCGATGAGACGAGTTCGCGAAACTTAGGCTAACCTAATTCGCGTCGGCTCGCGGGGCTCTCGCCGGCATTGCCCAGAGATTGGGCGGAGCGGTTAGTTAGTATAACCTACCCTAAATGCGGGTTCCCCGGACTGAGTAAACATGTCACCGAACTGCGAGAGGCACGCCGGCTGATGGCCACGAATTCCCAGACCACGGATCTTGTCACCGCGGCCGACATCGTCGCCGAGGTGTCCGAGGCCCTCGGCCTGACGCCCGAGTCGATCGACCCTGAGCAGGACCTCATCGCCCAGGGACTCGACTCGCTGCGGATGATGCGACTGGCCGGCACCTGGCGCAAACGCGGCCTCGACGTCGACTTCGCCCGCCTCGCCGCACAACCCACGGTCACGGCCTGGGCGGCACTTCTGCGCTCCCCGGCCGGTCGGCCGAGCGACGCGAACCCGGGAGGTGCCGGCGCGGCAGCCGCCGCGACCTCGGACATCCGCGACGAGGTGGCCACGGCGCTCGGCGTGACCCCCGAGTCGATCGACCCGGAGCAGGACCTCATCGCCCAGGGACTCGACTCGCTGCGGATGATGCGACTGGCCGGCACCTGGCGCAAACGCGGCCTCGACGTCGACTTCGCCCGCCTCGCCGCGCAACCGACCATCACCGCGTGGGCGGCGTTGCTGGGCGGCACACCCGCGCCGACCACCGACGACATCGCACCTTCGTCATCGGAGCCGACCGAAGGACCGTTCCCCCTCGCTCCGATGCAGCACGCCTACTGGATCGGTAGGTCGGACAGCCACGCGTTCGGCAATGTCGCCGCTCACCTCTACATCGAGTTCGACGGTTCCGACGTCGATCCCGACCGCTTCACCTCGGCGATGGCCGCGCTGCTGGAACGCCACCCGATGCTGCGCGTCCGAGTGCTTCCCGACGGTACCCAGGAGATCGGCCCGGCACACCCCGAAGCCATTGCGGTGCACGACCTTCGGGAACATACATCGGAGACGGTCGAGCAGGTCCTCGCGGCCCGTCGCGCGGACGGCACCCACCGCGCACTGCCGGTCGACGAGGGAGCGGTGATCCGCGCCGAACTGAGTCTGCTGCCGGGGAACTCGACCCGTGTCCATCTCGACGTCGACATGATCGCCGCCGACGCGATGAGCTACCGCGTCCTCGTCGACGACTTCGCTCGCCTGTACCGCGGCGAGTCCCTGCCGGAACTCGGCGTCACCTTCGCGACGATCACCGCGGATCGCACGTCGCGGGAGATCCGCGACGACGACGTGACCTGGTGGCGCGAACGCATTCCCACGCTCCCCGGCCCGCCGGAACTCCCGCTCGACGAGCGGGCGATGCGCGGCGATGCCGAACCGCACAGTGTCCGCCTCCACCATTCGGTGTCCGCGTCGGACTGGAAGCGACTCGAGGAGCACGCGCACCGGCGCGGCGTCACCCCCGCGGCCGCGGTGGCCGCAGTGTTCGCCGAAGCCGTCGGAACACATTCGGCCACATCGCGATTCCTGCTCACCGTGCCGTTGTTCGATCGTCCACAGGTCCATCCTGACGTCGAGCGGGTGGTGGGCGACTTCACGTCGTCGATCCTCGTGGGCGTCGACCTGAGCGAGCCGGCGACGCTCGCCGAACGTGCGCGATCGATGCGGGCATCGATGCACGAGGCCGCCGCGCACGGTTCGATGAACGGACTGGACGTGCTTCGCGAACTGAGTCGCCACCGCGGCGAACCGGTGGTCTCGCCGATCGTGTTCACCAGCGCGCTGGGACTGGGAGACCTCTTCTCGCAACAGGCAACCGACGTGCTGGGTGATCCGTCGTGGATCGTCTCGCAGGGCCCGCAGGTGCTGCTCGACGCACAGGTGACCGAGGTTGCCGGCGGACTGCTCCTCAACTGGGACGTCCGTGCCTCCGACCTCGAACTCACCACCGCACGTTCGATGTTCGACCACTATGTCCGTCTGCTCGGGCTCCTCGTCGACGGTGAGTGGGATGCGCCCGCGCCGGACCCGATCACGGCCGAGGTTCGAGCACAGCGCCTTTCGGCGGAGAGTCCACTACCGGCCACCGACACCTTCGACGGCACCCTGCACGGAAACTTCTTCGCCCGCGCCGCCGAGCGTGCGGGGACACCGGCAGTCGTGTCCGACGCACGCATCTGGACCCACGCCGAATTGGCCGACGAGGCCCGCCGAGTCGCCGGAGCCCTGGTCGCAGCCGGGGTCACACCGGGTGACACGGTCGTCGTCCACCTGCCCAAGGGCGGCGACCAGGTCGTCGCCGCGCTCGGAGTGCTCGCCGCCGGCGCGGCCTACGTCCCGATCGCCCCCACCCAGCCCCGGGCGCGCCGCGAGCGCATCGTCGACGTCGCCACCCCGGCCGCGATTCTCACCTCCGAACCCTCCGCCTGGACCTCTGCCGAAGCCACCGTGCTCGAGGTGGACGACGCCCGACGCACCGATCCGGTCGACCCGGTCGCGATCGGCGGCGACGCCCTCGCCTACGTCCTGTTCACCTCGGGCTCCACCGGATTGCCCAAGGGCGTACAGGTTCCGCACCGGGCCGCGGTCGCCACGATCACCGACCTCGTCGACCGGTATGCGATCGGAGCCGACGATCGCAGCCTGCAGGTGTCCTCGCTGGAGTTCGACCTCTCGGTCTTCGACATCTTCGGCCTCCTCGCCGTCGGCGGCGCCGTCGTCGTGCCCGGCGACGACGAGCAGACCAAGGTCGACGACTGGGCGCGGCTGCTCACCCAGCACTCGGTGAGCGTGCTCAACTGCGTGCCGTCGATCCTCGGCATGCTCCTCGATCTCGCCCCCCTGCCCGCGTCGCTACGGATGATCATCATGGGCGGCGACAAGGTCGACGTGTCGCTGCTCGAGCGTGTCGGGGCACAGTTGCCGGATTGTCGCGTGGCCGGCCTCGGCGGGACCACCGAGACGGCGATCCATTCCACCATCTGCGAAGCGGATGCCGTCCCGGCCGGAATGGCGTTCGTGCCGTACGGGATTCCGCTCCGCGGTGTGCGCTGCCGGGTCGTCGACGACGCCGGTCGCGACCGTCCCGACCTCGTGCCGGGTGAACTGTGGATCGGCGGAGCCGGCGTCGCCGACGGTTACCGCGGCGACCCCGAGCGCACCGCCGATCGTTTCGTCGAGCACGAGGGACAGCGTTGGTACCGCACCGGCGATCTCGCGCGTTACCTCCCGGGTGGCTTCCTCGACTTCCTGGGCCGCGCCGACCACATGGTGAAGATCCGCGGGTACCGCGTCGAACTCGGTGAGGTCGAGGCCGGGTTGCTGGGTCTGGCCGGGGTGGGCTCGGCCGTCGCCTGGTCCGACGGTCGCGACCTGCGTGCCGCGGTGGTACTCACCGACGGATCGACCGAGGACGACGCCGCCCTGCGCGCCCGATTGTCGGAAGCCCTTCCACCGCACATGGTCCCGCGGTCCATCACGGTCCTGGACCGGTTCCCGCTGACGCCGAACGGCAAGCATGACCGCAAGGCCATCGCCGCCGGCGTCCGGTCCGACGACGACGCCGTCGAGGCGGTCGCGCCGCGCGGCCCGGTCGAAGAGGCCCTCACCCTGATCTTCGGCGAGGTCCTGCCGACCCCGCCCGGGAACGTCACCGAGGACTTCATCTCCCTCGGCGGCGATTCCGTCCAGGCCACCCGGGTGGTCGCACTGACGCGCCAGTGGCTCGACGCACCCGGCCTCTCGGTCGCCGACATCTTCTCCCGGCGGACGATCGCGGGGCTCGCCGGACGGCTCACCGAACTCGGCGGGGAACGCGCTGAGTTCGTGGCACAGACCTTCCTCGACGTCCTGCAACTCACCGACGAACAGGTGGAGGCCGAGATCGCGCGCGGCTGACCGCATCCGGCACCTTCTCCGGCACACCAACCGACCACCTCCAGAGCAAAGGCATCATGACCATTTCCTCCGCCCCGACCTACGACCTGACCTCGGTCGACCTCGACGACGTATCGCACGCCGCGACGGTCCACGGATGGCTCACCCATCCCAAGGCCAAGTACTGGGACATGCTCGACAGCTCGGTTGCCGACGTGGAGAAAATGATTCGCGAGTCGGCCGAGGCCACCGCCGGCACGCCCCACGGAATGCGCCTGGGCTACCACGACGGGCGCCCGCAGTTCCTGTTCGAGCTCTACGACCCGGCCACCAGCGAACTCGCCGACCCCGCCAGCGGTTACGTACCCGCCGACGGCGACATCGGCATGCACCTGCTGGTCGCCCACGCCGAACAGTCCCTGCCGGGCTTCACCGGCGCGGTGATGCTGCACATCATGCGGACCGCGATCCTGGAGGTCGGCGCCGCGCGCGTCGTCGTCGAGCCCGACGTCCGCAACAAGGCCGTGCACCGCCTCAACGCGAGTGTCGGCTTCCGCGTCGACGGCGACTACCCCGTCGGGAACAAGACCGCGCACCTGAGCTACTGCACCCGAGCCGACTTCCTCGAGGTGACCGACAACGGCAAGTGCGTCGGACCCGTCGAGGTCACGGACCTGGGGGCGTAGATCGTTGACTCTCCAGGACATCGGGACCACTCCGGGATTCGCGACGCGCACGGCCGGGGGTCGGGTGCGCGAAGCCATCGCCAGACGTATCACACCAGGATCGCGAAGAAGATCCTCGCCGAGTTCTCCCACGAGCGGGCACTCGCCCCGGTGGCGAGTGGCGACGGGTACGTCGTCTCCTCCGCCGACGGCCGCACCGACTACCACTTCCGCGCCGACCGACTCGCCCTGGACAGCTGGGCGATCGACGAGTCGACGCTGCGTCGTGTGCGCGACGGCGCCGAACTCCCGATCGACGCGGTGGCGATGATCGTCGACCTGGCACCGTTCCTGGGGATCGGTCCCCAGGCGCTGCCGGAGTACCTCGAGGAGTTCATCAACACCCTGGCGATCAGCGCCGACCGTCCGGACGAACGACGCATCCCGGCAACGGATCTCGCTCACGCCGACTTCCAGACCATCGAGGCGACGATGACGGAGGGGCACCCGTGCATCGTCGCCAACGCCGGCCGTCTGGGTTTCAGCGCGGACGACATCGAGCGCTACGCCCCCGAGGTGGGCAACCACTTCAGGCTCGTCTGGCTCGCCGTCCGTCGCGAGGACTGTGACGTCGCCACCGTCAGCGACGTCGACTACGACGCGCTGCTCCTCGACGAGCTCGGACCCGAGACGCTGTCCGACTTCGGGGACGCCCTGCGCGAAGTCGGTTGTGACCCGGCCGATTACCGGTACCTCCCGGTGCATCCCTGGCAGTGGGTCGAGAAAGTACGAAAGCTCTACTCCGCCGACATCGCCGACCAGCGCATCGTCGAGGTCGGCACGAGCCCCGACCTCTATCAGGCACAGCAGTCGATCCGCACGGTGTTCAACGCGACCACCCCGACCCGCAACTACGTCAAGGTCGCACTGTCGATCGTGAACATGGGTTTCACACGCGGGATGTCGGCCGACTACATGCGGACGACGCCGCTGATCAACAACTGGGTCCGTGGACTCGTCG
The DNA here is from genome assembly GCF_023078355.1 of Gordonia hongkongensis. Classification (NCBI taxonomy): domain Bacteria; kingdom Bacillati; phylum Actinomycetota; class Actinomycetes; order Mycobacteriales; family Gordoniaceae; genus Gordonia; species Gordonia hongkongensis. The sequence continues at coordinate 688,949 of NZ_CP095552.1, read as the reverse complement.
CCGACGACCAGTACCTCGCCGCGATCGGCTTCGAGATGATCTTCGAGGTCGCGGCGATCGGTTACCGCAGTCCGACGTTCACGCCGATCACGCAGCCGGGGTCGGAGTACCGCAAGATCCTGTCCGCGCTGTGGCGGCAGAGCCCGGTGCCGCTGGCAGCCGCCGACGAGCAACTGTCGACCATGGCCGCGCTGCTTCACGTCGACCACCTGGGGGAGCCACTGGTCGGCGCGTTCATCGACCGTTCGGGTGTTCCCGCGACCGAGTGGATCCGTCGCTACCTGCGCACCTATCTGCACCCCATCGCCTACCTGCTCTACCGATACGAGCTGAAGTTCTCACCGCACGGGGAGAACCTCATCCTCGTTCTCGCCGAGGGCATCCCGGTGCGAGCGATCCTCAAGGACATCGGCGAGGAGGTATCGGTGTTCGGCGAGGCGGACGGACTCCCGGAGAGTTGCGCCCGCGTCCGGACCACCGAACCGGACGAGATCCGCAACCTGGGTGTGCTGTCGGACGTCTTCGACGACTTCCTGCGTCCACTCGCCGAGATCCTGCACACGCACGGCATCGTCGGCGACGACGAGTTCTGGTCGCTGGTGGCCGAGAGCCTGCGTGAGTTCGTCGCCGCCCACCCCGATCTGGAAGACAGGTTCGCTCGCTGGGATCTGTTCGCACCGGAGTTCGGGGCGGTGCACATGAATGGGCTGCAACTGCGCAACAACAAGCGCATGGTCGACATCGAGGACTCCTACGCATCGCTGATCGACGCGGGTCACCGGCTCGTCAATCCGATTGCGCCGCCGAGGGACCGGTGACGGAGATGACCACCACCCGCACCCACGCACCCGACGACGTGGAGATCCTGCGTGATGACCACGGCATCCCGCACGTCCTCGCCTCGACGCCGCGCGGCGCTCTGTACGGACAGGGCCGGGCATGCGGCGAGGACCGGCGCTGGCAGATCGAGTTCATGCGGCTGCGCGCCGAGGGACGTACCGCCGAGGTCTTCGGGGCCGGCTGCGTCGAATGGGACACCTTCGCCCGCCGCGCCCAGCTCGACGTGGCGGCGAAACGCATCTTCGACGCATCGTCCACCCGCACCCGGGAACTGGTCACCGCCTACGCCGACGGCGTGAACAGCACCCTCGGCGACCTCGAGACGTCGGCTGCCGCACCGGAACTGGAGGCCTTGGCGCATCGTCCGCTGCCGTGGCGGCCGTGGACGCCGATCTCGGTGTTCATCATGCATCACGTGCTCTTCGGGCGGTTCACCACGAAACTCTTCCGCCTGCATGCCTGCCGCACGCTCGGTCTGGATGCGTTGCGGTTCTGGGACTTCGAGACGCGGGAGACCGACCCCACGGTGCCCGCGATGCCCGATGAGGCGTTCCTGGGGGAGATCCTCGCGATCACCCGCCCGGCGTCGCCCGAGCAACCCGCCCCGGCGGTGGACCTCGGCGATCCGATGTCGGGCAGCAACGCCTGGGGTGTGTCCGCCGAGCGGAGTTCGACCGGTGCGCCCATCGTCGCCGGCGACCCGCATCGATTCCTCGAACTGCCGGGCATCTATCAGCAGTTCCACCTCGCCTCGACAGGTCCGCACGAAGCATTCGACATGACCGGGTTCGCCTTTGCCGGCGTCCCGGGAGTCCCGCACTTCTGTCAGGGCGACGACATCGCCTGGGGCATCACGAATGCCATGGGTGACTATCAGGATCTGTACCTCGAGCGATTGACGCGCGACGAGGCCGGCACGCTCCTGGTCGAGGTACCGGGCGGCGGGCGGGTGCCGGCCGGGGTGAGCACCGAGACGATCCTCGTCCGGGATGCCGAACCCGTTGCCGTGCAGCTCGGCACCACCCCGAACGGTGCCGTCGTCTTCGGCGGCCCCGATGAGTCGTTCGCCATGAGCATCCGGTCCCCGCTGCTCACCGAAGAGGTCACCTTCGACGCGCCGATCGACCTCCTCTTCGCGCGCACCGTCGCCGATGTCGAAGCAGCCTTGACGAAGTGGGTCGAGCCGGTCAACCGCGCGGTCATCGCCCACGCCGACGGCACCGTCGCCACCCACGTGGCCGGCCGGGTGCCGGTCCGCGCGCCCGAGAACTACTGGTTGCCGGTCCCGGGCTGGGACGAGCGCTACCAGTGGCGCGGATACGAGGCGGGTTCGCTCGGTGACCCCGGCTTCGACGCGACCCTCCGCAGCAGCATCACCGTCACCGCCAACCAGCGGATGTCCGATGTTCCTGCGTTGCAGCCGCTCACGAGTGAGTGCGTCGAACCGTTTCGCGCCGACCGCATCACCGCGCGGCTCGACGGTCTCGGTTCGGTGAGTCCGGCGGATTGCGCCGACATCCACACCGATGTCCGGCTCGAGCAGGCGACCGTCGTCCAGGAGTTGCTGTCACGTGTACGCGGCGCCGACGCCGAGGCCGAAGGCATCCGGGATCGCCTAGTGGCGTGGGACCGGTCGATGACCGCCGACAGCACCGACGCGTACCTCTATGCCGAGTTCCGTACCCAGTTGGTTCTCGGGGTCGCGAGTACCGACGTGCTCGCGCCGCTGCGCGGGCCGCACGGGTTCCCGGCGGTGTTCCAGCCGTGGTTCGTGCCCGAGCCCCGTCTCGCGACCGCGCTGACCTCGGTCGTCGCCAACACGGCGGGGATCGGCATCGACATCGAGGCCGTGGCGGTCGCCGCCCTCGATGCCGTGGTGGCCCGGATCGGGACCTTCGGTTCGACGCCCACGTGGGGCAGCGTCCACCGCCTGTCACCGATCCACGGATTCGACCTGGTCGGCGCGTCGCCGCAGCACCCGGACCTGTTCGCCACCCTTCGTCCGACCCCCCTGCCCCTGGCGGGGGACGCCGAGTGCGTGTTCGCCAACGCCGCGGCGGTCGGCACCCACCTGTGCATCACGGGTGCCGCCGCACGCTACGTGTGGGACCTCGCCGACCGCGGGGCGAGCCGCTGGATCGTCCCGCTGGGCGTGAGCGGTGATCCCCGTTCCGATCACTTCCAGGACCAGGCGCCGCGGTGGGCGGCGGGCGAGCTGATCGAGGTCGTCCGCGACTGGGATGTTTTGCGTGGCACGACCGCAGCAGCGTCGACGCCGTCCACCGCCACATCGACCGAGAGGGAGCCATGCCCGCGTTGACCGAAGCGCGACTGACGCTGTTGCGGCGTCGAATCGCGCAGGCCGGCGAACCCGCCCACACGGCGCCCGCGACTGACGAACCGAGGGCCTCCGTGCCGTTCGGCGAGTTCGGCACCGCCGAACGGCGGATGTGGCGGATCTACGAACTGGATCCGGAATCGGTGTCGCACAACATCGGACTCGTCCTGCAGTTCGGCGGTACTCGAACGCTCCGATCGGTCGTCGCCTCCGCCGAGCTACTCGTCGAGCGCTTCGGGGTCCTGAGCTCGGTGGTCGAGGTCGACGACGCGGGCACGCCGCGTCGCCGCGCCGTGTCGCACGCGGGATCGTGGGACGCATCGGGCACGGTGTGGACCTGGGGCCTGCCGGACGCGGAGGCAACCGGACCCGTCGACGATGCCGACGCGATCGCGACCGCGCTGACCCGCACGCCATTCGATCTGAAGTCGGATGTGCCGCTCCGGCTTCGGGTCTCGGGCTCGGACGGCGACGTCACGATGATCCTCGTCGTGCACCATCTCGCCGTCGACGACACCTCATGGCCGCTGCTGCTGGGCACCCTGGTGTCAGGATCGTGGCCCGGGGACGTCAACGCCGACTCCCGCCCGGTCACACCAGATTCCACGGCCGCCTCGGCAGCCGCCGAGGACGCGGTGCGCCACGCCCTCACGACCTGGGCCGCCGACGACGTCCGCTATCCGCTCAGCGGCGAGTTGCCCACCGAGAGTGCCGCCGACAGTTGGCTCTCGCCGATGGACGACCGCGACGGCATCAAGGTCGCCGCCCCGGTGGCGGCCGACTCGCTGGCCGCTTTCGGCCGGGTCGCCCAGACCGTCGGGGCCACCCCGAACGCGTTGCTGATCGGCGTGTGTTCGCTGGCCGCGTATGCCCTGACCGGCGCCGCCGATCACGTCCTGATGGTGCCGGCCGACAACCGTCGTCGGACGCAGTCACCCCAGAACGTCGGATACTGCGGCAACATCATCCCGATGCGGTTCCGCATCGACCCCGACGCCACCGTCGAGCAGGCTCTCCGGGACGCGGGCGCAGTCATCTACCGATCGATGGAACACTCCGGCACCGACTTCGGGCCGATCCTCACCGCGTTGCGACAGCAAGGCGGCCGTTTTCCCGTCATCGAGATCATGGCGTCGGTCCGGCCCGCACCGCTGCGCGGGATCCCGCAACCCGCCGACGCCCCGGTCACCTGCCGGTCGGTGTTCAACGGGATCGCCAACTACCCGCTCTCGATCGCCTTCGAGGCCGACGACGAGAGCACCCACGTCGAGGTCGACCACCAACCGGGGATCGTCCCCGACACGGTGGCCGACCGCGCCACCGCAGTACTCACCGCACTCGTCGATCTGATTCCGACGTCGTTGCACCAGAACGTCTCCGCACTCGTCGAAACCCTCGCCGAGAGCGCACCACAGAAGGGCAGCGCCGGATGACCGGCCTGCCACCGCGCCACCGCGCACCAGAGTCAACAGGGGGGAACTCAGTGTCCGAAGACCGCCAGTCCGTATGGGGTGCCTCGCGATTCGCCCGTCCCGGCGATGGCTGGGCCGACGTCGGGCGCGGCTTGGCCGAGGTCGCGGCCGCGGTCGGCGACGACCATCACGGCGCCCCGCTGCCGAGCGGTGACCCCGTCGCGGTGCTCGGCGGGGTGACGGCACTACTCGGCCCGCACGGAGTTCCGGAGAACGGGATCGGCGAGTCCGAGGCGCTGACCCGACTCGCCCGCCTGGTGGCCGAGTTCGGACTGGACCTCACCCATCCGATGGCCGCGGCGCATCTGCAACCCGCTCCGCTGTCGGTCGCGGTCGCCGCCGACGCCCTGGCCTCGGCCACCAATGCCTCACTCGACACCTACGATTCCGGCCCGGCCACACTGGCGCTCGAGACCTGGACCGTACAGTCGCTGGCTCGTATGGCCGGGTTCGGCGAACATGCCGGCGGTGTCTTCAGTCCCGGTGGATCGATCTCGAATCTGCTGGCGCTCATGATCGCTCGCGACCACACCGCTGCCCGGCGGGGCATCGACGTGCGGCACGACGGCGTCGGCGCGTTGCACCGCCCGGTCGTCTTCTGCTCGCGCGTGGCGCACTTCTCGGTTCACCGCGCCTGTGCGGCACTGGGGCTGGGCGAGACCGCGGTCATCCCGGTCGAGGTCGACTCGCATCACCGGATGATCCCGGAGGCGCTGGAGACGGCCATCCGCGAGGCCGGCGCGGCGACCCCGCTGGCGATCGTCGCCACCGCGGGCACCACCGACTTCGGTACCGTCGACCCGCTCGGGGAGATCGCCGACATCGCCGAGCGGCACGAGATCTGGATGCACGTCGACGCCGCCTACGGATTCGGCTCGCTGTTCTCCGACCGCCTCGCCGGTCTGCTCACCGGCGTCGAACGCGCCGACTCGGTCACCCTCGACCTGCACAAGGTCGGTTGGCAGCCGGCGGCCGCGAGCCTCATGCTGCTGTCCGACGCCGATCGCTTCGTGTCCCTGAACCGTTCGGTGGCCTACCTCAACCCCGACGACGACGTGGAGGCCGGGTACAGCGGCCTCCTGGGTCAGACGCTGCAGACGACGCGACGTCCCGACGTCCTCAAGGTCGCGGCGACCCTGCTCGCCTACGGACGCCGCACTCTGGGTGACATGCTCGACAAGTGCAACGACCTCGCGGTGTACGCCGAACAGCGAATCGCCACCGAACTGCAGCTCGAGCTCATCGCACCGGTCACGCTGACCACCGTCGTGTTCCGGTATCGGTGCACCGATCTCGACGCGGTCAACGGCGAACTGCGGCGTCGGTTGATCGCCGACGGCAAGGCACTCATCGGCCGTACCCAGGTCCGGGTGCCCGGTGAGGAAGAGCCCCAGACCTGCCTGAAGCTGACCCTCCTCAACCCGGAGACCTCGGAGAGCGACATCGACGAGCTGTTCGACGAACTGTTGCGCGTCGCGCTCGAGGTGGAGTCGGAAGGCACCGCCGCACCCGGCGCGGAAGTCCACAGTGAAGAAATGGTGAGAGTGTCCGAATGACCCCAGAAGAGAAGACCACTGTCGAGAACGTAGACGTACTCGCGATCGGTTGCGGCCCATTCAATCTGGGCCTCGCCGCGCTCGCCTCGACGCTCGACGACGTGAACCTCCTGGTCGTCGACTCGCGGGACGAGTTCCGGTGGCATCCGGGCCTGATGTTCGACGACGCCACCCTCCAGGTGAGCTTCCTGTCGGACCTGGTGACGCTCGTCGACCCGACCCATCCGCTGTCGTTCCTGAACTACATGGCCGACATCGATCGCATGTACCGGTTCCTGGTGCGCGAGGACTTCTTCCCGACCCGCATCGAGTACGAGGCCTACCTGCTTTGGTGCGTGTCCCGGCTCGACTCGCTCCGGTGGGGCACCACCGTCGACGAGGTGGCCTGGGACGCCGAGGCCGACGCGTTCCGGGTGACCATGCACACCGGCGCGAGCTCCTCGACGGTGATCGCACGACACGTGGTGGTCGGCATCGGCACCGAACCGCTCGTCCCGCAGGCACTCTCGTCGGATTCGCCCGCGGTGGTCCACAGCTCCGACTACCTGTTCAAACAGGAGAAGGCGCTCGCCGCCGAAACCGTCACCGTCATCGGCTCCGGCCAGTCGGGTGCCGAGATCGTCATCGATCTGCTGGAGGCGAACCTACGCGGCGGCCCCGCGGTCCGATGGTGGACGCGCACACCGTGGTTCGCGCCCTGGACTTCACGAAGCTCTCGCTGGAGATGACCACGCCGGCCTACATGGACTACTTCCACAGCCTTCCCGAGGCCGCGCGGGATCGGGTTCGCCCGCAGCACTGGCAGTTCCACAAGGGCATTTCCACCGACACCCTGGAGCGCCTGCACGACCTGCTGTACCGGCGCCAGTTGCAGGACAAGCTCAACCCGGTGCAGCTGCGGATCTCGGTCGAGGTCGAGGGCATCGACACCCTCGCCGACGGCAAGCTCCGGGTCCGCGGCCGTCACCTCGACACCGGCTCCGAGCTGGCCCACACCACCGACATGGTCATCGCCAGTACCGGCTACCAGGCCCGCAGGGCGGACTTCCTGGCCCCGATCGAGTCTGCGCTGCACCGGGATTCGCGCGGACGCCTGGTCATCGGCGCCAACCACGAGATCGAGACCGACGATGCCCTGACCAACCGGATCTTCGTCGCCAACGCCGAGGAGCACGCGCACGGCGTCTCGGCCCCGAACCTCGACATCGGCGCGGTCCGCAACGCACGCATCCTGAACACCGTGCTGGGCCGCGAGGCCTACCGCCTGCCCAGGCACACCGCGTTCACCAGTTTCGGCGCGTCGGACGACGACGACATCGTCGCGCCGTAACCCGCTAGCCGGCTCACGGCCCGATTCGCCACGTGCGGCTCGGGCCGTTGTCGTTGTTGCGAAGTGGCTTCGACACGGCTCCTCGCTGCGCTCGTCGCCTGCTCAACCAGCGGGGGTGATCCGCTGCGCTCGTCGCCTGCTCAACCAGCGGGGGCGATCCGCTGCTCCCTGAGGTGCGAGGAGCGATAGCGACGGGCACCCCCTGCTCCCTGAGGTGCGAGGAGCGATAGCGACGGGCACCCCCTGCTCCCTGAGGTGTGAGGAGCGATAGCGACGAGCCACGAAGGGTCCGGTGCCCCCGAAAACCAACTCGCCCTCCGCATTCCGCGGAGGGCGAGTTCGTTCCAGACCGAGCTCAGTTGGACGCCGCGGCGAACGACGGCTTCAGCAGGTCGAGGACGTACGGGATCGAGTTCGGCGTCGGCGCGTTGAGACCCGTGATCTGCGACTGGGTCATGAACGTGACGGCGTTGTCCTTGACCGCCTTCAGGTTCTTGTACCCGGGCAGCGACTTCAGGGTCTCCGCCTGCTCGGGGGTGGCCGTGGCCACGACGAGCACGTCGGCGTCGAGCATCGGGATGTTCTCGGTGCTCAGCCCGAAGCGCGGCTGGCCGGTCCGCTGGTACTCGGCGACCAGCTTGGGAGCCATCTTCATCCCGAGCGAGGTGAACAGCTTTCCGGCGCCGTCGTTCTCGTCGCCGAGCACCGACAGCTGGTCGTTGCCGTACATGAACGCGAAGGCGTAGGTCTTACCCTTCAGATCCGGGTACTCCTGCGCCACCGCCGCGATCTTCGCGTTGGTGTCGTCGATGATCGACTTCGCCTTCTCCGGGTCGTGCAGCACGGTGCCCATCACCGTGACCATGTCCTGCCAGGGATCGATCTCCTGGTCGCTGATGGCATTGACCGTCGGGGCCAGCTTCGAGATCTGCTGGAACTCCGGACTGTCCGAGGCGAAGCCGGGTGCGAAGATCAGGTCCGGGTTCAGCTTGGCGATGGTCGTCGCGTCGTCGCCCTTGGTGGGATCGACGAACGTCGCGTCGGCCAGCTTCTCGCCGTACCACGGCTGCATCTCGCCGGTCGCCGACTTCGAGTAATCGTAGTACCCCACCGGCGTCTCACCGAACGACAGCACGACGTCGGTCCATTGATCACCCAGGGTCACGATCCGCTCCGGGGTGTCCGGGATCGTCACCGACCGGCCGTCCGGCAAGTTGAGTTGAACGGTGCCACCGGCGGATTCGTCATCCGAGCTCGAGCAACCGGCCAGCAGGCCCGCGAACAGGAGTGCACTCGCGGCGAGTGCGCCCAGGCGTGGTCGTGAAATCACGTGAAGATCCCCCAATGGGTTGTCGGTGTCGTCCGGCGGACCGGACCGTGTCACCCCGCGCGGTCAGAGCGAGCAGGGCAGCAGGACGAATCCCGCGATGGTGCAGACGCTTCGGTTGGAGAGCTTCCACTTGTTGCCGCTCCACACGAACGTCATCGAGCGATTCTGGCTACCGCGGCCGACCACGCTGATCTGCAGCGGAGCGGTCAGCGTGTTGCCGCTGACCTGGACGGGTCCCACCATCTGGTAGCTGAGCCCGACATTGCCGTAGGTCGTGATCGCGCGGGCGACGAGGTCGATCTGACGGAGCGCACGCTCACCGCCCTCGAGTTCGGCGGCGCGTGCGGCGCGGCTGCCGTTGGAGTTCATGACGATGCGGACTTTGGTGTTGAGCTGTCCGGGCGTCAGCGCGGCCGGGCCGGCGGCAACGCTCTGCTGCGGGGCGGCCGTGGTGCCCGGCGCGGGAGCAGGTGCGGGGGCCGCACCCGGAGCCGGCGCGGCTCCTTCACCGGGAGGACCGACCGGTCCACCGATCGCTCCGCCGCCTTCGGGCACGTTCTCCGTCGGGGCCGCCGCCGGCGCTCCGGCCGGTGCGCCGGCGGGTGCGGGCTGACCCGGGACGGGCTGCTGGCCGGCAATGCCCTGCTGGGGCAGCGCGGTCTGCGCGGCACCGAGGTTGACGACGGTCGGCTGTGCGGCGGTGGCGGAGTCGTTGCGCTCGCTGACCACGATGCCCACCACGCCGATCGTCACGACGATCGCGGAGATGATGGCAGCGATGCCTGCCGACGCCAGGACGGTCGGGACGCTGACCCCGCCCGATCGGCTAGACGAACCGGTGTCCGACTCGCGGTGGTCGACCCCCGAGTAGTAATCGGCCCCGGCCGGGTCCTGGTAGTTGACGTCGTTGCTCATGTTGTTCTTTCTCCGTGTATGTCTTCGCCCCCGCCGAGCCGACGGCCACCTGTATATTGCAGCCCTCGGACCCCGGATTACAAGGCAAGCCTAAGCTCGCACCCCCGTCAGGTTGACGGGAGGGCCTCCTGCAGCACTTCGTCGAGCGCGGCCACGAACCGTTCGGCGTACCCGGGTAGCGCCTGCGCGTCGGTGACGACGCCGAACGTGGTGGTGTGTCCGAGGATCAGGGTCGTCACCGACAGCGAGTAACCCGCGAGCGGCGACAACGGTGTCAGGGTGACGATCGAGCGCCCCAGCACCGACCGGACCCGCGAGAACCCGGGGTTGATGCCGATGTGGATGTCGGGGTGCATGTGGGACATCGACGCGTTCACGATCGCGCGCTGCAGACCCCACAGCGGGGCGCGCGGCAGATCGTCGGCGGCGGCCAGGTACAGCTCCGGCTTCCGCGTCGCTATGGTTTCGAGTTCGCTTCGCGCACGGCCGATCTGACGTGACAGATCGGGCTCGTTGCCGAGCAGGTTGAGGAGCGCCACGGACACCGCGTTGCCGGTGTGCCGGAACTCGTCGTCGAGGGTCACCGGCAGTGTCACGCGGACGACGTCGGCCTGTGGGGACGCGGGCGGGTTGAGGCTGATCGCCCGGCCGATGGCGGCGAGGAGGAACTCGTGAACGGTCGCGCCGTTGCCCTTGGCAGCCTTGCGCAGCGTCCGGGTCGACGCGGCGAACAGGGCGTACTCGCGCTCGCCCGACTTCGTCAGCGCGGGCCAGGCTCGTTTCTTGCCACCGCCCGCCGCGTGCTGGTCGCCATAGGCGGCCTTCGCCTCTTTGAGTTCCTCGGGGTCGATGCCGCTGATCCGGAAGCGGGGACTTGTGGCGAATCGCTCGAACTCCGCGAGATCGTCGGGTTCCCCGTCGGCGAGGAGAGCGGCGAAGGCCGCCCCCGCGATGCCGTCGGAGATGCTGTGGTGCACCCGGAGCAGGACCCACTGTCCGACGCCTTCGGCACCCGCCGACGGCGTGAACAGGGTGATGTCCCAGAACGGGCGCGGACGCGGCAGCGGCGACTCGAGCAGTTTCGTCACCCGTCGCTGGAGATGGGCGCGATCGGTGAACCCGAACTCGGTCACGTGTTCGCCGGCATCCCAGCTGTCGTCGGCGAGCACCACTTCGGGCTTGCGCCAGCGGCCGTTGCGGATGCCCAGCCGGAAGATCTCGAACAGCCCGGCCCGCTCCCGGACCCGCGTCCGCACCTCGTCGAGGCCGAGCAACGCCCCGTTGCTCTCGAGCTGCAGGATCATCGACCAGTGCATGGGCGCGCTGTCTTTGTCCATGTGCAGATAGGTGTGGTCGGGCGGCGCGAGTTCGGTGACACGCGCGTCGGCCGGTGCCTGGCTGGCTGGGCTGTTCATGGGATGACCGCCTGGGTGAGAGGGACGATGGCTCGAGCGCTTCAGGACACCGGCGAACCGGTGCCGTGGAGTTCGGAGTCGACGAACATGGCCTGGTACCGCTCGGTGTCGGGTTTCATCGCCGCCGCGACCAGTTCCCACAGCACCTCGTCGGTGCCGCCGCCGACGCGGGCCAGTTTCATGTCCCGCCACCAGCGACCGATGGGGGATCCGGTCTCGAGGTAACCGATCCCGCCGAAGATGTGCAGGCACTCCGACGCGACCTCTTCCCCGAGGTTGGCGGCGGTGGCCTTCAGCGCCGCGGCGGTGCGCAGGTTGATCTTGCCCTCCGCGGCGACACCGGCCAGCGAGTAGCGCAGGACGTCGACCCTGGCCTGCAGATCGGCGACGCGCAGGCGGAGTGCCTGGTGGTCGTAGAGCTTCTTGCCGAACTGGGTGCGCTCCACCATCCGGGCAAGCGTCACGCCGATCATCACGTCGCACGCGGCGGCGATCTGGGCGGCCACCGAGTACCGCTCGTGCGCCAACCCCCAGCTGATGATCGCCAGGCCCGTCCCCGGCCGGGCGATCAGCGCCTCGTCGGGGATCCAGGCGTCGATGGTCACCGGCGCGGTGTCGAGGGGCCCGGCGCCGAGTTTGGCATACGGCTTCCCCACCGTCACCGACTCGATCGGGACGGCGGCCAGCGCCACGTTGCCGCCCACGTCGGGACCGTCGTCGACGCCCCGGCAGACCACGAACACGTGGTCCGCGATCGGCGAGAGAGACACGAACTTCTTGTGCCCGACGACGCGGAACCCGCCGTTCTCCGGCAGGATCCGGGTCTCGGAGTTCTGTAGGTCCGAGCCGCCCTGCTCCTCGGAGGCCCCGATGCACAGCACGGTCTCGGCGGTCAGGGCGCGCTGGGCCAGGTCTCTGAGGTAGTCGTTGCGGCCGAAGCGGCGGAGGATGGCGATGGCCGAATCGTGCAGGCTCACACCCACTCCGATGGCCGCGGAACCCAGCGCGCCGAGATGTGCGCCGAGGGCGAAATGGTCGTGGAGGTCGGTGACCTTGCGGTCCTCCCACTTGCGGACGAAGACGCCCTCGGCACCGAGGTGTTCGAGCAGGGGCCGCGGGAACCGATGATCCAGTTCCGCCTGCGCCGTCCAGGCCGTCACCTGCTCGTCGAACGCGGCGTCGAGCAGTTCGGCGTACGTCTGCACTGGGGCCTCCACAGTCATGTCGGGTCCGGGTTTTCTCAGGCCGGGGTGCCGGCCTTCGACCGGATGAGGTCTTCGAGATCTCCGACGGTCTTGGACTCGAAGAGCTCCCGTTCCGACAGCTTCACGCCGAGACGCTCTTCGATCGCCACCACGCCGATGGCGAACGCCACCGAGTCCAGCCCCAGGTCGTCGATCAGCTTCGAGTCGCGGCTGATGTCGCCGAGCGCGAGGTCGAGGTCCTCTTCGAGGATGCCGCGCAGGGCTTCGGTGATGTGGTCGGACATGTGGTGGCTCCTGGGGTGGTGATGTTCGGTCGAAAGTATCGGTCGGTCAGCGCGGGACCACGTACGGGGCGACGCTGGCCAGCTTCTCGCAGGTCTCGGTGAACTCGCGCTCCGGCGTGGACTGCGCGACGATGCCGGCACCGGCACGCAGCCACGCGCCTTGCCCTGACGAGAAGATGGTGCGCAGGGCCAGGGTCGCCTCGAGCTCGCCTCTCGACGACGCGGTGAGGATCGCGCCTGAGTACAGGCCGCGGCGTCGGGGCTCGAGACGGTCGATCGCCTCCACGGCCGGGGTCTTGGGGATGCCCGACGCGGTGATCGACGGGAACACCACCTCGAGTGCGCGCCAGGGGGTTTCGTGATCGGCTAGGGTCCCGCGCACGGTCGAGGCCAGATGCTGGACGCTCCCGCGCTCACGAACCTCCATGAACTCACTCACGGCCGTGGTGTCCGCAGTGGCGATCGAGGAGATCTCGTCGAAGCACGCACGTACCGACATGGCATGCTCGGCGATCTCCTTGGCATCCGAGAGCAGGTCGGCGCGGGCCGCCGCGTCCTGCTCCGCCGAGATCCCGAAAGCCCTTGTGCCGGCCAGTGGTTCGGTGACCACGGTCCGGTCGTCGTGCACCGCGACGACGAGTTCGGGACTGAACCCGGCCGCCTGCAGGTCACCGAGCGAGAGCAGGTAGCTCCGGGCGGGGTTGTTGTCGGCACGGCCGCGGGCGTAGGTGGCGGGGATGTCGACGTCGAACGGGATGTCGACGGCGCGCGAGAGGATCACCTTCTGATACCGGCCGGCTTCGATCTCGGCGACAGCCGTTGCCACACGGCCGCGGTAGTCGTCAGGGTCGGACTGCACGTCCACCGGCCGTGACTCGACGGAAACGGTTGCTCGCGAAGCGATCTCGAGGAGACGACCGGCACGCTCGGCGTCGAGCGACCCGGTGTCGACCCCGTCGGCATCGACGGTCGCCTCGAACTCGGGAACGATGAGGTGCGCCAGCACCGTGTCCTCGGGAACGCGCTCGAGGATGCCGTGATAGGGCGCGCAGAAGTCGAAACCGACCCAGCCGTAGACGCGCCAGTCGGGAATCGACAGCGACGCGGTCGCGGCGGCGAGCGCGTCGGCGGGGTCGCCGCGCCAGGGCGTCGTCGTGCGGTCGCCCAGATCATCGACGATGACCTCACTGCGTGTGATCACCACGCGGGCGCGGACACCCGCCGCGAAGGTCCAGCGCCGGTCGCGCTCGTAGACGACATGGTCGCCGAATTCGCCGGAGCCGGCCCAGGCCGCGGTGATCCGCGCGGCATCGGACTCGCTCAGCGGCGAGGCCGGCGCGAGCAGGTCGACGAACTGCGCGGCGTGCGATTCGGTTGTCAGCGACATGTCCTTCGTTCCTCCGGTCGTGATGCACTCGAGCACCGATGATCATAGGGAATCTTAGGGCAGCCTAATCAAACAATCCCCCGCGGGTCGACAGCCGGCCTCCCGCCCTGCATCGACCGGTAAGGTTACCCTATCCTGCCTGTGTTTGAATGAACTCATGCCGACGCATCTCGACCCCGCGACCGATCTGCTCGACGGTTTCGCTCCCCACACCGACGCACAGGCACAGAAGTACCGCGACGCCGGCGTCTTCCTCGACCGCCCGTTGTTCGCCAGCCTCGATCTGGCCGCCGAGCGAACTCCCGACTCCCCCGCGCTGACCGATGCCTCCACCGACGGACCGCGCACGCTCACCTATGCCGAGTTCCGCGACGCCACCCTCCGTCGTGCCGCCGGTTTCGTCGCGGCCGGACTGCAGCCGACGCAGCGGGTCGTGTTGCAGCTGAACAACTCCCTCGACTTCGCGGTCACCCTGTACGGCCTTCTGCGCGCGGGCGTCGTGCCGGTGATGACCCTGCCCGCGCACCGGATCACCGAGATCGCCCATCTCGCAGCCGGTGCCGGCGCGGTCGCCTACATCGGTGAGGACGGCCGCCGGGGTTTCGACTACCGCGAACTCGCGACCGAGTTGCAGTCACGGGTGCCCGACGTCGCCCGGGTCTTCATCTCCGGCGAACCGGGTCGATTCACACCGCTCCCCGACGCCGACCCCGCCTCGGTCGAGCTCCCGGCTGCCCCCGACGCCGGGCTACCCGCCCTGTTCCTCGTGTCGGGGGGCACCACCGGACTGCCGAAACTCATCGCACGCACGCACGACGACTACGACCTCAACGCCCGGCTGTCCGCGGACGTCGCCGGCCTCACCGCCGACGACACCTACCTCGTCGCGTTGCCGGCCGCGCACAACTTTCCGCTGTGCTGCCCGGGAATCCTGGGCGTCTTCGGCGCGGGCGGCCACGTCGTCTTCGCCGACAACCCCAGTCCGGACAACACTTTCGACCTCATCGAGCGGCACCGCGTCACGGTGACCGCGCTCGTCCCCGCGCTCGCGCAACTCTGGTGCGCGGCGACCGAGTGGGAGCCGGCGGACATCAGCTCCCTGCGCCTGCTGCAGGTGGGCGGCGCCAAGCTGGCCCAGTCCGACGCCGTCGCCCTCGACGCGGCCCTCGGCCCCGTCGTCCAGCAGGTCTTCGGCATGGCCGAGGGGCTCATCTGCTACACCCGGGCCGACGACCCGCGTGACTTGGTGCACCAAGTGCAGGGGGCACCGATGTCCGAGCTCGACGAGGTCCGGGTCGTCGATGAGCACGGAGCCGATGTCCCCGACGGGGAAGAAGGCGAACTGCTGGTGCGCGGGCCGTACACGATCCGCGGCTACTACCGCGCCACGGCGCACAACGAGAAATCCTTCACGCCGGACGGGTTCTACCGGTCCGGGGACAAGGTCACCAGGCTGCCGTCGGGGCACCTGGCCGTGACCGGCCGCATCAAGGACACCATCGTGCGCGCCGGGGAGAACGTCGCCGCCGACGACGTCGAGGAGAACCTCCTCGCCCACGATTCGGTCCGGCAGGTCGCGGTGGTCGGGCTGCCCGACGACGCGCTCGGTGAGAAGATCTGTGCGGCAGTCGTGCTCTCGCACGAACACCCCCCGGCCCGACCACTCGAGCTCGCCGCGATCCGCACCTTCCTCGCCGACCGCGGTCTCGCGTCCTTCAAACTGCCCGACGTGATCCGCGTCGTGACCACCCTGCCGGTCACCGCGGTCGGCAAGATCGACAAGAAGGTGCTCCGCGAGACATTGCTGTCGGAGCCGTCGGCGGGCTGAGCCGAGTCGGAGCCCGTTCCTCACACCGGCGCGAGCGCGACCACCGCTTCCTAATCCGAAAGAAGCGCATAACCCCTGCTCCCTAATCCGAAGAGTTAGGTGAGGTGGCTGCTCAGGCCGCTCCGTGGGGTGTGATGGTGACGTCGTATCCGAGTTTGTGTAGGTCGTAAATGGCGCGGTTCTTGGTGCGTTCGGGGTGGCGTTGCTGGTGGTAGTCGGGGCCGGGTTCGTCGTAGACGACGTTGTCGGTGAGCATGATCCAGACCACGGTGAGCAGGGTGTGCTCGAGGGCGACGATCGCTTTGGGTTTGCCGCGAGAGCGGACCAGGCGCCGGTACTTGGCGTTGAGGAACGTGCCTTTGTGGCTGGCGATCGATAACGCTGTAGCCCCGAGAGCACCTTTGAGGTGACGGTTACCGGGGCGGGTTTTGACGTTTTTGACCCGTCCGGCGGATTGGTGCTGGCCGGGGCAGACTCCCGCCCACGAGGCCAAATGGCCTGGTGTGGGGAACTGGGCCATCTGGCCGCCGGTCTCGGCGATGATCACATCGGCGGTGGTGGTGGAGATACCCGGGATCGTGCAGATCAGGTCGCGTTTGGCTTGAAACGGCGCCATCACCTTCTCGATGCGCTCGGTCAACGCGTCGATCCGGGTGGTGTGTTCGGTGATGAAATCCAGATGCAACTCGACCAGGAACGCGTGGTGGTCGGTGAAGCGGCCCTGCAACGCCTGGGTCAACGCGGGGATTTTGCGGCGGAGTTGTTTCACCGACAACTCCGCCAACACGGCGGGATCGCGTTCACCCTTGACCAGCGCCTGCAACATGAATCGTGACGAGACCCCGTTGATATCGGAGACCACCACCGACAGTTTGATGCCGGCGTCTTCGAGGACTTTCTCCAACCGTTGAATCTCGCGGCCGCGTTCGCGGGTGATCGCGGTGCGGGTGCGGGTCAGATCGCGTAACCGTCGGATCGGTTCGGGCGGCACGAACGAGGCCCGCAACAGCCCGTGGGCGGCCAGCTGCGCCAGCCACGCCGCATCCGACACATCGGTTTTGCGGCCCGGGAGGTTCTTGGCGTCGTGGGCGTTGACCAGCATCACCTCGAACGGGGCGTCTTCGAGGAGGTAGTAGAACGGTTTCCAGTAGTCGCCGGTGGCTTCCATGACCACACACGTCACCTGCTCGGCGATCAGATAGTCCCGCAGCCGCAGAATGTCGCCGCTCATCGACGACCAGGTCGTGGTATCTTGCACGGTCTTTCGGCCCGGACTAGCCAGGCGGACACAGACTTTCACATCCTTTTTGGAGACATCCATCCCGGCGCATCGGGGATGCAGCACTTCCATCTCGGTTTCCTTTCGAGTCCTCGGAAGTGGGCTGCGGACGGGGCAAACAAATGCAGGAGTCTAATCCGCGTGCTCGTAGCAACAATCCACGATTCCCGTGGCAGGCCCCGCGCCTCACACTGAGGTACTGGCTCTTCGGCACAAGGGAGGAATTCAAGGTCACCGCATCCCACCCCTCCACTATCAACCCCCCACGCGCCGGTGACCAGCACGAACTCTTCGACCCCCACGACGGCCGCCAGGCCGCAGATACTGAGGTGCGAGGAGCGATAGCGACGAGCCTCGAAGGGTCCGGCGAGGAATGTTCTGGAGCCGCCGAGGCTTACCTTCGGATCACACCGGCGCGAGCGGCACGATCCCGGGATGGCTGTCGAGGTAGCGCTTGGTGAACGTGCACACCGGCCGGAGGCGGGCACCCTGTTCGCGGGTGTAGTGCACGGCGCTACGGGTGAGTCGCGTGGCGAGTCCGTGTCCGCTGTATTCGTCGTAGAGCACGGTGTGCAGCACGGTGATGGTGGTCTGACCGTCCGCCGACTCGGTCGAATAACCGAGCACGCCGACCAGGTCGCCGGCGACCCAGAGTTCGAATCGGTCGCGGTCGGGATTGTGTACCACCTGCGAGATCTGTTGCAGGATGGACTTTGCCGACTGTGGTGGTCGCTGACGATGCTTGCGTAGCACCCGACCCTCCTCACCTCGTGATCGCGGACATCGGATCACCGGCGCGTACCTGCCACACGCGACAGCGCCACCCCTGTGATCCGGGTCACACGGTACCTTACGGAACCGTAACTGCCGACCCCGATCGTGTGATCGTCGCAAATCGATACGGTCTTCCCCACCCGCACGACCCGACCGGACGATGCGATGTAGGGTGGCGGACGCACGACAACTACACACCGCGGGGGCTCTCACGATGACCGAGGGCTGAGATGGCGACGGGCGGTCGCCGACCGCTCGAACCTGTCCGGGTAATGCCGGCGTAGGGAGACCAGCCATGGGCACACGTGTATCCACCACCCGCAACAGCAGCGCACCCGCCGATTCCGGGTTCCTGACCCTCGGCCCGATCGAGGGCAGCGCCAAGCACTACCTCGCCGTCGACGACCTGCGTGTGCCGCAGCGTCGAATCCAGCTCACCAACGGCGAACACCTCGACGTCTACGACACCTCCGGCCCCTACACCGATACGGCGGCGCACATCGACGTCGAGAAGGGCCTCACCCCCACCCGCGACAGCTGGCATCGGCCCGACCCGATCGACGGCGCGAGCACCCAGCTGGCCTGGGCGCGTGCCGGCATCATCACCGACGAGATGCGGTTCATCGCCGCCCGGGAGGGCGTCGACGCCGAACGGGTCCGGTCGGAGGTCGCCATCGGCCGCGCGGTCATCCCGGCCAACCACCGCCACCCCGAGTCCGAACCGATGATCATAGGCAAGAACTTCGCGGTGAAAGTCAATGCGAACATCGGTAATTCGGCGGTGCGCAGCTCGATCTCCGACGAGGTCGAGAAGATGGTGTGGGCCACCCGCTGGGGCGCCGACACGATCATGGATCTCTCGACCGGCGCCGACATCCACACCACCCGCGAGTGGATCATGCGTAACTCGCCGGTCCCCGTGGGGACGGTTCCGATCTACCAGGCGCTGGAGAAGGTCAACGGCGATCCCGCCTCGCTGACCTGGGAACTGTATCGCGACACCGTCATCGAGCAGGCGGAGCAGGGCGTCGATTATATGACCGTCCATGCCGGTGTCCTGCTGCGCTACGTTCCGCTGACCGCGAAGCGGGTGACGGGCATCGTCTCGCGCGGCGGTTCGATCATGGCGGCCTGGTGTCTCGCGCACCACCGGGAGTCGTTCCTGTACACGCACTTCGACGAGTTGTGCGAGATCTTCCGCCGCTACGACATCACGTTCTCCCTCGGCGACGGCTTACGCCCCGGGTCGATCGCCGACGCGAACGACGAGGCGCAGTTCGCCGAGCTCCGGACCCTCGGCGAGTTGACCACGATCGCCAAATCCCATGGCGTGCAGGTCATGATCGAAGGTCCGGGTCACGTCCCGATGCACAAGATCGCGGAGAACGTGCGCCTGGAGGAAGAACTGTGCGAGGAGGCGCCGTTCTACACTCTCGGGCCCTTGGCCACCGACATCGCACCTGCCTATGACCACATCACCTCGGCCATCGGCGCCGCGATGATCGCTCAGGCCGGCACCGCGATGCTGTGCTACGTGACTCCGAAAGAGCATCTAGGACTTCCGGACCGCGACGACGTCAAGGTCGGCGTGATCACGTACAAGATCGCGGCGCACTCGGCCGACCTGGCCAAAGGCCACCCGCGGGCACAGGAACGCGACGACGCACTGAGCAAGGCGCGCTTCGAGTTCCGCTGGACCGACCAGTTCAATCTCGCCCTCGACCCCGACACCGCGCGCGCATACCACGACGAGACGCTGCCCGCCGAGCCCGCGAAGACCGCCCACTTCTGCTCGATGTGCGGACCCAAGTTCTGCTCGATGCGGATCTCGGCGGACGTCCGCGCCTACGCCGAGGAGCACGGTCTCGTCACCGCGGACGACATCGACCGGACTATCGCCGAGGGCATGGCCGCGAAGTCGGCCGAGTTCGCCGAGGCCGGTAACCGCGTGTACCTCCCGCTCCAGACGACCGGCGGCGCCTGATGCGCACAGACGACGCACGACGACGCACAGTCGACGCGAATCAGCGCACGGTCGACGAACAGGCCTACACGGGACTCCCGCTGTCACCGCCCGGAACGGCCCCGGTACGGGTCCTGACCATCGCTGGTTCGGACTCCGGCGGGGGCGCGGGGATTCAGGCAGACATGCGCACCTTCGCCCTGCTCGGGGTGCACGGGTGTGTCGCGGTGACCGCGGTGACGGTCCAGAACTCGGTGGGCGTGAGCGGGTTCGAGGAGATCTCACCGCAGACCGTGGCGGCGCAGATCGACTCCGTGTCCGGTGACATCGGTGTGGCCGCGGCGAAGACCGGGATGCTCGCGTCGGCGCCCATCATCGAGGCCATCGTCGAGCAGTGCCGCACGAGCGGTATCGGCCGGGACACATCCGTTCCGCTGGTGGTCGATCCGGTGTGCGCGTCGATGCACGGCAACCAGCTGCTCGCCGACTCGGCACTCGACACCCTGCGGCACAGCCTGTTTCCCCTCGCGACGGTGGTGACCCCGAACCTGGACGAGGTTCGCCTGATCACCGGGATCGAGGTCACCGATACCGCGTCGCAACGCGACGCGGCCAGGGCGCTGCTCGATCTCGGGCCGCGCTGGGCGCTGGTGAAAGGCGGGCACCTGCGAAGCTCGGACCACTCCCCCGATCTGCTCTACGACGGCGACCAGTTCATCGAGCTCAGCCACGAACGCATCGACACCCCGCATGACCACGGCGCCGGCGACACCCTCGCCGCCGCGATCGCATGCGCGCTGGCCCACGGGCACGACGTTCCCGCGGCGGTCGGCTTCGGCAAGGACTGGGTGACCCGCTGCCTGGCCGCTGCGTATCCACTGGGCGCCGGCCACGGTCCGGTCAATCCGCTGTGGCGTGTGGGCGCCGGGTCGGCGGACTGACGCGACGCCGGTCCCGAACCGGAGAACAGACAACGCTCCCCGACGGCGACCGGCGCCATCGGGGAGCGTTGTCTGTGTCGAGGGACCGTCAGGCGGTTCCGCTGAGGGCCTTGCTCTTCAAGTGCTCGAACTCCTGGGGTGTGATCGCGCCCGAGTCGAGCAGGTTCTTCGCGTCGGCGATCTGCTGGGTCGGCGAGGTGCCTGCGACGGACCGGATGTACTCGTCGGACGCCTGCTTGGCCTCGTTGTACGCCTCACGCTGACGCTCGGCCATCCCCTTGCCCTTGGCGAGCAGGTACACGATGGCGGTGAGGTACGGGAGGAAGATCAAGAAGACAATCCAGGCCGCCTTCTGCCAGCCCGACGCGGCCTTGTCCCGGAACAGGTCGCTGATGATGTGCCACAGGACGATCAGGTAGGCCACGAACGCGAAGATGACGATCGTGTACCAGATGAAGTCCCAGAATGAATCCCACATCGGAGTGTCTCCCTTGTCTAGAAGAAATCGGCGAGTTCAGAGCCGAGCACATGAACCGTTATGAAGCATTACACAGCACCGACCTCGACACCGTGACGAACTGGAAAGATGTTCGTGAAATCGTGTGAAAAGACCATTGCGGGCGCAATTCCTCCGATTTCGCCCCGCACGATCACAACTTCGCGAAGGGCGACATGGAATCTCACCCGGTAGGTATCGAGAAGGTCGAGCTCGGTCTCGACACGTTCGGGGACATCACCGCCGAACCCGACGGCACATTGCGCTCGGGGTCGCAGACCCTGCGCGATCTGCTCGAGCAGGCCATCCTCGCCGACACGGTCGGCGTCGACTTCCTCGGTGTCGGTGAGCATCACCGGGACGACTACGCGGTGTCGGCACCCGAGGTCGTACTCGGCGCCATCGCGGCGCGCACCACCCGGATGCGTCTCGGTTCGGCCGTCACCGTCCTGAGTTCCGATGATCCGATCCGCGTGTTCCAGCGGTTCTCGACAGTCGATGCGTTGTCGTCGGGTCGTGCCGAGGTGATCCTCGGGCGCGGGTCGTTCACCGAGTCGTTTCCGCTGTTCGGTTTCGACCTCTCCGATTACGAGGAACTGTTCAGCGACAAGCTGGCCCTGTTCGCCGAACTGCGCACCGGCCGACCGGTCTCCTGGTCGGGTTCCACGCGCAGTCCTCTGCAGTCCCAGACGGTCTACCCCGAACTCGAGAACCCGCCCCTGCCGACGTGGATCGCGGTCGGCGGCAGCCCGGAGTCGGTGGTACGTGCCGCGTCGTACGGCCTGCCGCTCATGCTCGCGATCATCGGCGGCGACCCACTGCGCTTCAAGCCGTACGTCGATCTCTATCACCGCGCCCTGCGCGAGATGGACAAGCCGCTGATGCCCGTCGGCGTGCACTCACCGGGACATGTCGCCGACACCGACGCGCAGGCACGCGACGACCTGTGGCCGCACTACCGCGAGTACGTCGGACGCATCGGTCGCGAACGCGGCTGGCCGCCCCCGACCCGCATCGAGTTCGAGCGGTCGACCGGACCCGGCGGCTCGCTCTACGTCGGGTCGCCCGACACCGTTGCCCGCAAGATCGCGTCGACCGTCCAAGCTCTGGGACTGAGCCGATTCGACCTGAAGTACTCGCACGGGACACTCGGCCACGCCGAGCTCATGCGCAGTGTCGAGCTCTATGGGACGCAGGTCATCCCGCGGGTGCGCGAACTGCTCAGCGTCGGGTCAGGGTGAGCTGGAAGTCGCCCGCGGGATCGGTCCACGCCGACACGACGGACAGTCCGGCCGACTCGAGTTCTTCCGCGAGCGCCCCCGGCTGGAACTTGGTGCTGATCTCGGTGTGGATCTCGGTTCCCGCGGGCACCCGCCACGAACGGCCCAGCACACCGAAGTACGCGTCGACGTCCCGCCGGGCGCGAAGCCACATCTCGACGCGGTGCTCGCCCGGATTCCAGCGGGCGATGTGTTCGAAGTCGTCGGCGTAGAGCCCGCGAGCGTCGAGGCCGGCACGGAGCACCTCGATCATGTTCCGGTTGAAATCGGCGGTCACACCGGCACTGTCGTCGTAGGCGGCGACGAGCCGCCCGGTGTCCTTGACGAGGTCGGTACCGAGGAGGAAGTAGTCACCCGGGGACAACGAGCCGACCATCGAACGATAGAACTCCGCGCGCGCAGCAGGATCGAAGTTGCCGATTGTGCCACCGAGGAACACCGCGAGGCGCGGGCCGTCGGCGGGCGGGAGATCCAGGTCGGGCTCGGTGAAGTCGGCGACCACGGGGACGACGTCGATCCCGGGATAGTCGACGGCGAGCACTTCGGCTGTCGTCGTGAGCATCTCGGTGCTGACGTCGACGGGGACGTAGGTCGGACGCTCACCGTCGGCGGCCGCGTCCACGAAGGCGTCGAGCAGCAGACGCGTCTTGGTCGATGTGCCCGAGCCCAGTTCGACGATGACGTCGGCACGAGTCGTCGAGGCGATCTCGGCCGACCGCGCGCGCAGGATCGCGGTCTCGCGGCGGGTGGGGTAGTACTCGGGCAGACGGGTGATCTCGTCGAAGAGCTTGCTGCCGCGCTCGTCGTACAACCACTTCGTCGGGAGGACCGGCGGTTGCTGCCACAATCCCGAGAGTGCGTCTGCGGCAAGGCCCCCGATGGCCGTCTCCCCGGTGGTCGCCGTCACCGGGGTGTCGCTGTCGAGGCTCATCGGGCCAGCCGGAGTCCCGAGAAGACCCAGCGCGACGGCGCCGGGAAGAAGTTCCGGTACGTCAGTCGTTCGTGACCCACAGGCGTCACCGCGCTCGCCCCGCGCAGCACATGCTGGTCGGACATGAACTTGCCGTTGTATTCACCCACCGCGCCGTTGGCGGGCACGAAGCCGGGATAGGGCAGGTACGCACTGGCCGTCCACTCCCACACATCCCCGATCATCGCCGCACCGACGCGGCCGGGATGACATCGGTCCGGGTCGAGCAGGGCCCCGCGCTCGGTACCCAGTGAGCCGGCAGCGATCTCCCACTCGAATTCGGTGGGCAGCCGGGCCCCCGCCCAGCGGGCGTAGGCGTCGGCCTCGTAGAACGAGACGTGCAGGACGGGCTCGTCGGGCACGATCCGCCGCCGGCCGGACAGGGTGTACGTCGTCCAGTCCGACGGGTCGGTGGAGCGCGCACCCGTTTCGTCGCGCCAGTATCCCGGTGCGTCCCATCCGGTCTGGCGGATGGTCGCCCACCCGTCGGACAACCAGAATTCGGCGCGCCGGTAACCGTCGTCGGCCATGAACTCCAGCCAGTCGGCGTTGGTGACCGCGCGGTCGGCTATCTCGAAGTCCTCGAGATACACCCGGTGCCGGGGGCCCTCGTTGTCGTAGGAGAATCCGCTGCCCAACGCGCCGATCTCGTTGACGCCGCCCTCGAACTGCCGCCAGCCCAACGCTTTCGCGATGCCCGGTTCGTCGGGTTCGCGATCGATGTACACCGGCCCGAACGTATTGGTGGAGAAGAGATGCTTGATGTCCATGAGCAGCAGCTCTTGGTGCTGCTGTTCGTGATTGAAGCCGAGTTCGACGAGTTCGAGTGCGGCCTCGTCGAGGTCGCCGCGCTCGAGGAGATCCACCATCGCGGCGTCGACATGCTCGCGGTAGCGGGTCACATCGCGGACACCCGGCCGCGTGACGAGACCGCGATCAGGTCGTGGATGCCGTTCTCCCACAGCCTCGTAGTAGCTGTTGAACAGGTACCGGAACGTGTCGTCGTAGACCTTGTACGCGGGGTCACGCCGCAGGATGAACTCCTCGAAGAACCAGGTGACGTGCGCCCGGTGCCATTTCGCCGGGCTCGCCTCGGTCATCGACTGCGGTGTCTGGTCCTCGGGCGAAAGCCGTTCGGACAGCGTGTCGGTCAGGGCGCGGACGTCGAGGTAGCGACGCGCGACATCGGTGACGACACCGTGCGCCGGCGGGCTCTCGGCGGACCGGGTGTCTGTGGACTGGGGACGAACCGACGGTTCGGTGATGCTCACTGGATAACCTCCCGTGGCAAAGCCTGGAGCGGCCGGCGACGACTTCGCCGATCTCCGCATCCATCGTCATGACGCTTGCCGTTCCTGTCAACGCACAGGCTCTTATCGGCCTCGACGTGTCGTCGTCAACTCGGGATTGACGCGATCGACTCGTCAACCTACGGTTGACGCATGCCCCAGAATTCAGTCACCATCCGCCTCGACGACCTGATCCATGCCATCCGCAAGGTCCACGACGACCCGCTGGACCAACTCTCCGACGCGGTGGTCGCCGCGCAGCACCTGGGCGACATCGCCGACAGCCTGATCGGTCACTTCGTCGACCAGGCCCGCCGCTCGGGAGCATCGTGGACCGCGATCGGCACCAGCATGGGCGTGAGCAAACAGGCCGCTCAGAAGCGGTTCGTCGACCGCGTGTCGTCCGCAGGCGAGAACAATGCACCCGGCGCGGACAACCCGTTCTCGCGTTTCACGCCCCGGGCCGCGAACGTACTGATGGCCGCGAACGCGGCAGCGGCCGCGGGCCGTGCCGAGCACGTGACCCCGGCCCACATCGCGCAGGCCCTCACGGTCGAACCGAAGTCCCTCGTGTTCCATGTGCTGCGGGACTCCGGTGTCGACGCCGACGCCTGGCGTGCGGCCATCGCGCCACTGCTCCCGGCACCGCGGGACATCGCCGACGACGAAGCAACGAGCGTGGTGCCCTACGACGACGCGTCGAAGTCGGTCCTGGAGTCGACCGTCGCTGCCGCCCTCGATCTCGGGCACAACTACATCGGCACGGAGCATCTCCTGCTCGGCTTCTTCGTCGATGCAACGCTCGCCGAGGCGATGAGCGGGCTGGGTCTCACGGCCGATGCCGTCCGCTCGACCATCGTCGCGACGCTGGCGCAGGTATTGGAGCAGCCCGGCGCCGGGAGCGAAGCGAGCGGGCCGAATCAAACCGGCGCCGGGAGCGAAGCGAGCGGGCCGAATCAAACCGGCGCCGGGAGCGAAGCGAGCGGGCCGGGTCAGACCGACTAGTCCGAATCGGAGATGTAGTGCACCGCAGCCTCTTCCGCGGAGGCCCCGGCGCCGTCGATCCCGGCGTCCTCGGCGACGGCGTCCGACTCGGTGTCGATACCAGATCCGGCATCCGGGGCGATGAGACGTCCGGCGCGGCGGTCGCCGACCTCGTCGTCTTCCTCGAACTCCTCGTCACGGTCGGAATCGTGTGCGCGCCAATCGGTCCGCGCACGTTCCTCGGCAGTGATCTCGTCGAGCGGATCGACCGCTCCGACGTCGGGCTCCTCCTCGGCCAGCCGCTCGTCGAGCGTCTCGCCCTCGGCCTGTTCCCGGGAGGTCAGCCCGTGGACGGCACCCTTGGGGACATAGTCGGGCGGTGAGTACCCCTCGTCGAGGACGTCGTCGACGCCGCGGTCGTCCAGAGTGTCCTCCGGCTGCAGTTGGTCGTCCTCGTCCAGGCTGTACTCGCCGTCCGAACCCTCCGGGGTGCTACCGATGTCGTCCTTCATCCTTGCCACGATGCCAGCCCGCGGGGAGTCCCGCCAGGACGACCCGACGGCGCGACGTGGCCGACCGCTGTCGGTCGCGCTCACCCGGTTCGGCCGAATCGCCGGTGCCGTCGTGCCGGATCGGCGACAATGTCGAGGGTGATCGAGGAAATGCAGGCCGAGGCCCGGGCGCTGCTCTCGGCCGGTGAATACGACCACGCGCTGGCCGAGTTCTCCGTGCTCCGCGAGATCAGATCGCGCCGCGAGGGACCGTATTCGGTGATGTACCTGTCCAATCTGCACGACTGCGTCCGCTGCATGTCCCATCTCATGCTGTGGTCCGACGCCAGCCACCTGTGTCGTGAACTGCACGGCAAGTACGTGCGCACGCACGGGCGCGCCGAAGCCGACACGGTCGACGTCGCGAAGCACTGGGCTTGGGCGCTCGTGCACCTGCACGACTATCCGCCGGCCGTCCGGTTGTACCTGCTGACCGCCGACGCGCTCTGGAAGTCCGATCCCGCCCAGGCGCAACGTCTGCTCGGCGCGGCGGTGGTCCATCGGCACGACACCGATCCCCTCGCGCTGATCTCGCCGGGGCTCATCGACGGTGTCGGACTCCTTCACGCCGACGAGGAGCGAGAACTGCTCACGCGCCTGGTCGATAGGTTGGCCGATGGTGGCGGCGCTCCGGCGAGCGCGGCCACCATCGACGGTCTGGCTCTGGTGTGAGCCGTCAGACGACGTCTCGGCGTCGGCGTCGCATGATGTAGCTGTCGGCGCCCATCCGGCCGGCCGACGTGTAGCCGACGGCCAGCAGGCCCGCGATCAGCGCGAGCGGCCACTCGTAACCGCCGTCCATGTTCCAGAACCCGGCGTCCCAGTGCACGAACACGATCGCGCCGATCATGTCGGCGATCAGCAGGGTCGCGACGATCGGCAGCAGCAGTCCGAGGATCAGCAGGATGCCGCCGATCAGCTCGACCCATGTCGCGTAGTACGCGGCGAGCTCTGGGTAGGGGATGTCCATGCCGGCCGGGCCGAATGCCGCCTTGGTGGCGTCCATACCCTGGGTGACCAGCTTCTGCCACCCGTGGGCGATGAAGATGATGCCGAGTATCAGGCGCGCGAGAAACTGCGCCACACTACCGAATCCGCTCATTCCGCACTCCTCGAATCGATCGGGCGGGCCGGCTGTGCCGCCGCCAGGTACTCTCTCAGTGTCCGGGACAGCATCGCCCCGTCGCGGGTGAACAGCCGAATCGAGACGTCACCACCGAACCGCAACCGCTTCGTGACCGGTCGCAGCGCGTCGCCGACGCGACTCGTCGAGGCGCGCCGCCGCACGTCAGCCCGCCGGGGCAGAACGGAGTAGGAGTCGAGAGTGCCGGGAAAGTCTGGGCTGGGTTCACGTGGCAACTCCGGGCAACCCGTGCTGGGGGCACCCGCCGACGTCCTCGATACATATCTGCCCGACAACGGCAATCTGGGCTATCGCATCTCTCGATACGATCTGGAACTCGAGTACAAGGTGTCGAGCAATCGACTCGAGGGCACCGCGATCCTGACCGCGACGTCGTATGCCGAGCTCAAGCGTTTCACCCTCGACCTGGCGAGCTCGCTGTCGGTGCAACGGGTGTCGGTCAACGACAAGCGCGCCCGCTATTCGCATCGTCGGCACAAGCTGACCATCACCCCCGACACTCCACTCCCCCCGGGCGGGGCGATGACCGTCACCGTCCGATACCACGGCAGTCCGCATCCGATCCGCGGCCCGTGGGGTGAGGTCGGTTGGGAGGAACTGACCGACGGCTCGCTCTGTGCGAACCAGCCCAACGGGGCGGCGTCGTGGTTCCCCTGCGACGACCACCCAAGCGCCAAGGCGCCGTACCGGATCTCGATCACCACCGACAGCCCGTATCACGCGCTCGCCAACGGCGTCCTGGAGTCCAAGCGGGTCCGCGCCGCGCAGACCACCTGGGTCTACGAGCAGGTGGAACCGATGCCCACCTACCTGGCGTCGATCCAGATCGGTCAGTACAAGCAGATCTCGTTGGCGTCCAAACCGATTCCGGTCTCGGGCCTCGTCCCCTCGCGACTCGAGGAGAACTTCGGGGTCGATTTCGGTCAGCAGACCGAGATGATGGCGGCGTTCGTCGAGATGTTCGGGCCGTATCCGTTCCCCCAGTACACCGTCGTGGTCACCGACGACGAACTCGAGATCCCCATCGAGGCACAGAGTTTCTCCACCTTCGGGGCCAATCACTGCGACGGCAGCCGGCACGCGGAGCGGTTGATCGCCCACGAGCTCGCGCATCAGTGGTTCGGCAACTCGGTGACCGCGGCCCGCTGGCGCGACATCTGGCTCCACGAGGGTTTCGCCTGTTACGCCGAGTGGCTGTGGAGTCAGCACTCGGGCGGCCGCAGCGCCGACGAATGGGCGCGTCACTACTACGCGAAACTCGAATCGTCGCCGGTGCGTGTGCCACTCGCCGATCCCGGTCCGCGCAAGATGTTCGACGACTGGATCTACAAACGCGGCGCACTCACCCTGCACGCACTGCGGCTGACCATCGGTGACGGCGACTTCTTCGCGCTGCTGCAGCGGTGGACCGACAAGTATCGGTACGGCTCGGTGACCACCGAGGACTTCATGGCGCTCGCCGCCACCCACTCGTCGAAGCCGCTCAAGGATCTCTGGGACGACTGGCTGTTCACGCCCGAGTTGCCGCCGTTCCCGGGTCCTTCCTGAACCGTTCGATGACGACCGATCCGACGACGCCGGGTCCGGACGCCGGTTCGGCCAGTCCGCCAGGCGACACCGACGCACGTTCACTGGGCCGGGTCACGATGGCGACGATCGTCGCGGCCGCGTCGGGGTATGTCGTCCTGCTCTTGGCGGCCAGGCATCTCGGGGCCGTCGGTTACGGCGTGTTCGCCGTGTTCTGGGCCGCCTACGGCCTGGTGACCGGGGCGCAGAACGGGCAACTCCAGGAGACGACGCGGGCGGTCCGGACCGCCGCATCGGAGGGGCTCGCCCGGTCACGCCCGTTGCTGGTCAACGCGGGCATCGGGCTCGGCCTGGCCGTTCTGGTCGTCGCGACGTCACCGGTGTGGAGCTCACGCGTTTTCACCGCGGATCGCGGCCTGTCGGTGCTGCTGCTCGCCGTCGGCGTGGCGAGCTTCGCGGTGTACGCGCACCTGTGCGGAGCGTTGTCGGGGCGGCTGGACTGGTCGTCGTTCGCGGTGCTGCTGTCGGTCGACGCGCTGATCCGGCTCGCTGGTGCCGGTGTCGCGGTGGCGGCCGGCTGGGGTGTCACCGCTTTCCTGGTCGTCACCGTCGTCGGGTCGGTGTCGTGGTGCCTGCTGCTCGTGGTGTCGGCCTCGGCCCGCCGTGCGATCGGCGTCGCCGGCGACGTCGCGCCCCGACGTCTGACGGGCAACACCCTGACCGCGATGGCCGCCGCCGCCGCGAGCGCCGTCCTCGTCATGGGTTTTCCCGTTCTCATCAACCTGACCACCGACCTGCGTGGCGGCCCCGACGCCGACGACGTCCGGACTATCGGCGCGCTGATCCTCGCCGTCACCCTGACCCGCGCACCACTACTGGTGCCGCTCAACAGCTTTCAGGGTGTGCTGATCTCGAGGTTCGTCGACCGCCGGGACCACCGCCTCGCCGCGCTGGGTGCTCCCCTCGGGATCGTCGCCGCGGTCGGTGGCGTCGGGGTGACGGCCGCGTGGCTGGTGGGCCCGTGGTTGCTGCGATCGGTGTTCGGCGCCGACTTCGATCTCGACGGTGTGGTCGTGGCGATGCTGACGCTCGGCGCGACGTGCCTGGCGCTGCTGACGGTGACCGGCGCCGCCGCGATCGCCGCGGGCGCCCACCGCTGGTACGCGGCCGGATGGTGGGTGTCGACCCTGGTCGCGATCGCGATGTTGTTGCTGCCGCTCGACGTCGCGACCCGGACCTGCGTCGCCCTCGTCGTGGGACCGCTGGTCGGCCTCGGCGTGCATCTCGTCGGATTGCTGCGGGCCTGACCCTTCGTGACGCTCGCAAGCTCGCTCCTCAGGGAGCATGGGGTCGGCTCGCAAGCTCGCTCCTCAGTACCTGCGGCCTCGCGGCCGTCGTTGACCGAAAGAACCGCATAACCCCTGCTCCCTGAGGTGCGAGGAGCGCAAGCGACGAGCCTCGAAGGGCTGGTGAGGCGCGCTACGAGCCCTTCGAGGCTCGCTTCGCTCGCACCTCAGGGAGCAGGGGTTAAGCTCGCTTCGCCCGCACCTCAGGGAGCAGGGGTTGGGCTCGCTTCACACGCACCTCGAGGACCGGGGCCGCTCCTAGCTCCCGGACGAACCCCGCAGCCGGCCGAGGCCCGCCCCGACGCGAGCCGAGAGGTGGTTCAGCCTCGACGTCGCGTGCCACCTGGCGGCGCGTGCCGCCTTCGGCCAGCCGTGCGCCTCGCAACGCTGCGCTTCGTCGGCGAAGAATCGGTTCTCCTCGGCGAACCGCCGACCGTCGACGGCCTGCACGGAACTCACCGAGGCGCGGTGCCTGCGGTAGGAGAAGACCACCTCGGGGTCGTAGACCAGTGACCCGCCGGCGCTCGCCAAATCGACGAGGAGTGCGAGATCGAGGACGATCTCGAGTCCGGGCCGGAACCCGACCTCGCGCACGGCGGCGGTCCGCCACAACAGGGACGGAAAGTAGGTCCAGTTGCCGTGGTACAGCGAGGTGGCCAGCTGTTCCCCGGACAGCACGGTCGCCCGCGGCGGCGCGAGAACCGACTTGATCCGGTCACCGAGCGGCGTGACCGGTTGTCCGTTCTCGTCGATGACGTCGACGCCGGGCGCGATGACCGCGGCGTCGGGATGGTGGCGGGCCATCGTACGGACGGTGGCGAGGTAGGCACGGTGCATCACGTCGTCGCACCCCATGACCACGAACCAGTCGGCGGTGACCAGCTCGACGCAGCGCCGGAAGTTCCCGTTCACTCCGAGGTTGGTCTCGTTGCGGAGGTACCGGACCCGGGCGTCGCCGAGCGACTCCAGCCAGTGCCGCGGCGTCGGATCCGGGTAGCAGTCGTCGACGACGACGAGCCGAAGGTCCGGGTCGTCTTGGTCGAGCACACTGGTGACGGCTTGCCGGAACTGGGCGACGTCGCCGTAGAACGGCATCATCACGTCGATCGTCACCGGACAAGACTAACCAGGTCCGATCACCACGCGGCCCCCGAGGCGTGCCGGGCGGCAGACTCCGCGCGGAAGCGGGTTAGGGTTGTTGACCATGGCCGACCCCAGTACCAACGCCGACGTGTGGCTGGTGGTACCCGTTTTCAACGAGGGCCAGGTGATCCGCGAGGTGGCGGCCAAGGCCCGCGAGACGTTTCCCAACATCGTCTGCGTCGACGACGGCAGCTCGGACAACTCGGCCGAGGAGATCCGGGCCGCCGGGGTGCATCTGGTTCGGCACCCGGTGAACCTCGGTCAGGGCGCCGCGATCCAGACCGGCGTCGAGTACGCGCGTCGCCGGCCGGGGGCACGGTTCTTCGTGACCTTCGACGCCGACGGACAGCACCGGGTCGACGACGTGTCGGCCATGATCGAGCGCTTACGACGCGAGCCGGTCGACATCATCGTCGGGACCCGCTTCGCCGACGGCCGCAGCGAATCGGTTCCGATCCTGCGCCGGATGGCGTTGCGTACCATCGTGTTCCTGAGCCCGCGCACCCGTCGCCTCGGACTGTCCGACGCGCACAACGGACTTCGGGCGTTCAACAAGACGGTGGCCGATCAGCTCGACCTGCTCATGAGCGGGATGAGCCACGCGTCGGAGTTCATCGCGCTCATCGATCACCACCGGTGGCGGGTGGCCGAACAACCCGTGACGATCCTCTACACCGACTACTCGCGGGCGAAGGGA
Source organism: Gordonia hongkongensis (assembly GCF_023078355.1). Lineage (NCBI taxonomy): Bacteria > Bacillati > Actinomycetota > Actinomycetes > Mycobacteriales > Gordoniaceae > Gordonia > Gordonia hongkongensis. Next base: position 656,665 of record NZ_CP095552.1, on the reverse strand, counting down.
CAGTCGCTGATCAACGGGGTCAACATCGTCGCCGATGGCCTGTTCCACACCCGGATGAGGAAGTGATGCCACGATGATCTGGTTCCAGATCCTCGCGATCCTCGGTCTGGTCGCGCTCGTCGGGTTCTTCGTGGTGAACCGGGGCACGGCCCGCGCGTCGGCGGGCGTGAAGCTGCTGTTCGTCGCGTTCATCGGCTTCGGCCTCTACGCGATGCTGCGGCAGGACGACGTCACGTGGGTGGCCAACAAGATCGGCATCCAACGTGGCCTCGACCTGGTCCTGTTCCTGCTGGTCATCGCATTCGCCTTCACGACGGTGTCGACGTATCTGCGGTTCCGCGACCTGGAGGTCAAGTACGCGCGGCTGGCCCGCGCGATCGCGCTGCAGGACGCGGAGCGCGAGAACCATTCCGGAACGGGCGACTAGCTCCGGACCGTCATCGACTGCGCCGCGGCCCTCCCCGACTCCAGCCGATCGTTCGCACCTTCGGCGGAACGGCTTTCGGCCGCGGCCACCTGGAACATGGTGGCGACGATGGAGGCGTACAACACCAGCTCACCGAAGTTGCCGAGCCAGAGAACCGACGTGCCCGCGGCCGCGGTGACCAGCATCGTCACCGAGCCGAGCAACAGCCAGAACGACCGCACCTGACGCCACGCGGTCATCCCGATCGCGATGAGGATCAGCACGGTGCCCAGTGCGGGGACCGGCGGGCCGGCCGCGGCGGCGTTGGCGTACCGCAGCGCATCACCGTCGGTCGCCGGCGTCAGCTCCAGCGCCTCGAAGCACTCGACGATCCCGACGACCACCAATGCGGCGACGAGAACGGCCCCGACCACGACCACCGGGCGACTCCACCGCACCCCCAGACGCCAGGCGAGCACGACCGCGGCGACAACGATCAGCGGAGTCAACAGCCCGTGAATCCAGAAGCGCGGCAAATTGATCGCATACAGAAGGTCACCGAAGCCGACCATCCGGCCTACGGCGACCGCCATGTTGTCGAATGTCAGTGCCACGCCGAGCAGGACCACCAACCAGGCCACGGCCCCACACGACCGCCTCAGGCGGAACGCACACGCGGTCAACGCGATCATCCCCAGCCCTATCGCGGCCATGATCGCCGAATTTCCGATCACTCCAGTGAGCATTAGCTCGCCACCTCCCATCGCTCAGCTTACTGAACGATTCGGAGCCGTCACCCTCGCGGACTGCCGTCCCGGACGCAGTTTCGCCAACCCCTTGCGTCTACGTATACATCTACATATAGTTATCGCATGCCCAACAAGACCATCTACGTCTCCGACGAGGACCTCAAAGTCCTCGAACGCGCCCAACAGGTGTCGGGAGGCAATCTCTCCGGCGCAGTCGTCGAGGCACTGCGTGCGTACGTGCGGGCGGCCGACTACCGCGACGCCGGCTACGACGAGGTCGTCCTGCGCGACGGTCCCGACGGAGTGCGTCGTAAACGGTTCTTCGGCAGAGTCCTCGCCGAGGAGACCGAGTACGACGAAACCACCGGCAATGCAACCAAATTGACCGCCTACGAAGGGCGGACCGGAAAGATCGTCCTCGCGGTCCACCACGTCGACTGGGCGAACTACGGGGTGACACATCGCCAGAAGACCGGTAACTGGCTGAAAGATCTGACCGGCGTTCCCAGTGTCCGCAGCCTGTTCACCGCCGACCTACCCGACTGGGGTGACTACCGCGTCGACATCGTCGACTCTCCCGACCAGCTCAAACCGCTTGTCCCCGAACGCTTCTACGCACGTACCGCCGCCGCCCTCCGACCCGAGGTCGACGACCTGGACGTGTGAACCCCACCCGACCGCACCGCTAGAACCACCGAGTACTTCCCGGCGACGTCCATCAGGGACGGTCGTCTACCCACATATGCATATATGCGCATGAGTTTATTTATTGATCCATCAACCACTGGGAGCACGATCATGACAACAACCGCCATCCGCGCCACCGGACTCACGAAGTCCTTCGGCGACCACACCGTCCTCGACGGTATCGATCTCGACGTACCGGCGGGCACGGTGTTCGCCCTGCTCGGACCCAACGGCTCCGGGAAGACGACCACCGTGAAGATTCTGTCCACGTTGTCGCAACATGACGCTGGTGAGGTGGAGGTCGCCGGACTCGATCCGCGGACCGACCGCGCCGAGATCTGCGCGCAGATCGGCCTGACCGGGCAGTTCGCCGCCGTCGACACGTTGCTGACCGGGCGGGAGAACCTCACCATGGTCGCCCGCCTGCGACATCTCTCGAAAGCGGCGACCCGCGAACGGGTCGACCGGTTGCTGCGCGACTTCGACCTCACCGACGCCGCGGACCGTCGGGTCGCCGAATACTCCGGCGGTATGACCAGGCGCCTCGACCTGGCCATGACGTTGGTGGGCGAACCGTCGATCATCTTTCTCGACGAGCCGACGACCGGACTCGATCCACGGTCCCGCCGCGCGGTCTGGGACACCGTCCGCGGTCTCGTCGCCGGCGGCACCACCATCTTCCTCACCACGCAGTACCTCGAGGAAGCGGATCACCTCGCGGACCGGATCGCTGTGCTCGACTGCGGCCGCATCGTGGCCGAGGGGACGGCGGCCGAACTGAAGCGTCTCGTGCCGGGCGGATACATCCGGATCGACTTCACGAACGCCGACGACCTCGAACGGGCGCGGTCGCAGTTCCCCTCGGCGGTCGACACCCCGGGCGAGAACACCCTCGCCGTCCCCGGTGGCGCCGGGATCGGCGCTGTCCGCGGCGTGCTCGCCACCCTCGACGACGCCCGGATCGACGCTGCCGGGATCTCGGTCCACACACCGGATCTCGACGACGTCTTCCTCACCATCACCGGCCGCACCGCCGCTACCACCGCCAACTAGGAGAAGTCATGACCACCACGCTCGACCACACCCTGTCCGACTCCGCGGTGATGGTGCGCCGCAACCTGATCCGGCTACGGCGATACCCCACCATGATGTTCTCCACGATTGCGATGCCGGTCGTGATCCTGCTGATGATGACCTATTTCTTCGGCGGTGCCATCGAGAGCGCTTTCGCCGCGGACGGACCGCTAGAAGGCAAGTACATCAACTATCTTCTCCCCGGCCTACTGCTCTTCGTGCCGTCGTTCCTGACGGTGGCGGTTGCGGTCTCGGTCAATCAGGACGTCACCGAGGGCATCATCAATCGGTTGCGATCACTGGCCACTCCGCCGACAGCGATCCTGGCCGGACACTTCGTCGGCGCCCTCATCCAAGGTGTGGTCGCGGTCTGCTTCCTGCTCGCGGTCGCGTTCGCGATGGGCTTCCGTGCCGACGCAAGCCTTCTCGACTGGTTCGCGGCCGGCGGATTGCTCCTGCTACTGACCGCCGGCCTCGTGTGGATCGCGGTTGCCATGGGCGTCGTCGCGCCGAATCCGGAGAGTGCGAGCAACATGCCGCTGCCGCTGCTGTTCCTGCCCTATCTGGGCAGTGGGCTGGTCCCGACCGACAGCATGCCCAACGGTGTCCGCCAGTTCGCCGAGTACCAGCCGTTCAGTCCCATCGCCGACACGCTGCGCGGACTCCTCATGGGTCTCGACATCAGTGATCGCTGGCCGTGGGCGCTGGGATGGTGCGTGGTGTTCCTGGTGGTCGGCTACTTCTGGGCGGTCACCGCGTTTCGGCGATCCACTACCGGCTGACGCTTCCCGCCCCGCGACGTGTACGGCTCGCGCCGTGCACGTTTCGGCGTTCGCGCCTCAATCCCGCAGCGAACCCAGGAAGTCGGCCACCTCGTCGTGGTTCGGCAGCAGACCCGACTCACGCGCCTCGGTGAGCCCCGGTGCCGCGGTGTCCTTCGGCGAGAGTTCGAACTCCAGCGGTGAACCGTTCCGGGCGTGCGTCGGCCATTCGATACCCAGTTCCGGATCGAGCGGGTTGATGCCGTGTTCACCCGTCGGGTTGTATCCGGTGGAGCAGAGGTAGGTCACGGTCGAGTTGTCGGCGAGCGCGCAGAATGCGTGGCCGAGACCCTCGGACAGGTAGACCGCACGACGATCCACGTCGTCGAGCAAGACGGTGTCGTAGGTACCGAAAGTGGGTGAGCCGACGCGGATGTCGACGATGACGTCGAGAATCGCGCCGGTGGGGCAGGTGACGTATTTCGCCTGTCCGGGCGGGACGTCGGCGAAGTGCACGCCGCGCAGCACGCCGGCCGCGGACACCGAGAGGTTCACCTGCGCGAGGTCGAAGCGGTGGCCGATCGTCTCGCCGATCACGTCGGCTTTGAACGCCTCGGCGAACAACCCACGGGCATCGCCGTGCTGGACCGGGGTGAACTCCCACGCTCCGTCGATGGCGAGCGGGCGGACCTTCATGCGGACACCTTTCCCAGAGTCGGTCGTCGGACATGCGCCTCGGGGGCGGCGCTCAGAAACCCTTGCCCCGCTGCAACAGTTCGAGCAGGTAGTCACCGTAACCCGACTTGCGGAGTTTGTCGGCACGAGCCCGCAACTCCTCGTCGGAGAGATAGCCCTGCCGCCACGCGATCTCCTCTGGGACAGCGATTTTGAGTCCCTGGCGTTGTTCGACGGTGCGGACGAAGTTGCCGGCGTCGAGGAGGCTGTCGAACGTGCCGGTGTCGAGCCACGCCGTGCCGCGCGGCAGGACGGTGACCGACAGTTTGCCGCGGTCGAGGTAGTGGGCGTTGACGTCGGTGATCTCGTACTCGCCGCGGGCGCTGGGCCGCAGGTTGCGGGCGATGTCGACGACATCGTTGTCGTAGAAGTACAGACCGGGCACCGCGAAGTTCGACTTCGGTTGTGCCGGTTTCTCTTCCAGCGAGATAGCGGTGCCGTCGGCATCGAAGTCGACCACGCCGTAGGCCTCCGGGTTGGCCACCCAGTAGGCGAACACCGCACCGCCGTCGACGTTCTCGAAACCCTGCAACCGGCTGCCGAGTCCGGGGCCGTAGAAGATGTTGTCGCCGAGGACGAGAGCAACCGAGTCGGTACCGATGTGGTCGGCGCCGAGGACGAAGGCCTGCGCGAGTCCGTCCGGGGAGGGCTGGGTCTTGTAGGTCAGGTCGATGCCGAACTGGTCGCCGTTGCCGAGCAGGCTCTCGAAGGCCGGGGCGTCGTGCGGGGTGGTGATGATCAGGATGTCGCGGATCCCGGCCAGCATGAGCGTCGACAGTGGGTAATAGATCATCGGCTTGTCGTAGACCGGGACGAGTTGCTTGCTCACCCCCTGCGTGATGGGGTGCAGCCGCGTGCCCGTACCGCCGGCCAGGATGATCCCTTTCATGGCGATCAGGGTAATGCCCGCGGCCTTTCGCGACGGCACGCGAGTCGCCCCGCTGCGCTCACCCGAGGCGAGCAGGTCGGCTGCTCGGTAGAGTGACTGCGACCATCGACCTCGACGAAAGGCGCCGCGCGTGCGTGTTCTCGTGACCGGGGGTGCCGGGTTCATCGGCGCCAACTTCGTGCTGCGCACCCTGACGACCCGCCCCGACGTCTCGATCCGGGTCCTGGACAAACTCACCTACGCCGCCAACCCCGACACCCTCGCCCCGGTCGCCGATCGCGTCGAACTCGTCGAGGGCGACATCACCGACGCCACCCTGGTCGGCCGACTCGTCGCCGAAGCAGACCTCGTCGTGCACTTCGCCGCCGAATCCCACAACGACAACTCCCTGGCCGACCCTTCGGCGTTCGTCTCCACCAACCTCGTGGGCACCTACACCCTGCTCGAAGCCGTCCGCGCCCACCGGGTGCGCTACCACCACATCAGCACCGACGAGGTCTACGGCGACCTCGATCTCGACGACCCGGCACGCTTCACCGAACAGACCGCCTACAACCCGTCGAGCCCCTACTCCTCGACCAAAGCCGGCAGCGACCTGCTCGTGCGCGCCTGGGTCCGCTCCTTCGGCGTGGCCGCGACCATCTCCAACTGCTCCAACAACTACGGCCCGTACCAGCACATCGAGAAGTTCATCCCCCGCCAGATCACCAACGTGCTCTCCGGGGTGCGCCCCAAGCTCTACGGCGACGGCCGCAACGTCCGGGACTGGATCCACGTCGACGACCACAACGACGCCGTGTGGACCATCATCGACCGCGGCCAGATCGGCGAGACCTACCTCATCGGCGCCGACGGCGAGGTCGACAACCGCACCGTGGTGGAAACCATCCTCGAACTCCTCGACCAGCCCGCCGACGCCTTCGACTTCGTCACCGACCGCCCCGGCCACGACCGCCGCTACGCCATCGACTCCACCCGCCTGCGCACCGAACTCGGCTGGACCCCCTCCTACCTCGACTTCCGCGCCGGCCTCGCCGCCACCATCGACTGGTACCGCGACCACCCCGGCTGGTGGCAACCCGCCAAGGAAGCCGTCGAACAGAAGTACGCCACCACCGAACGCGTCACCGGCTGACCGGCACCTCCGCTGATCGAGCCGGCCCTCCACTAATTGACCCGCCCCCTCCGCTGGTTAAGCCGGCCCCTCCGCTGGTTGACCCGCCCCCGCTGGTTGAGCCGGCCCTCCCGCTGGTTGAGCCGGCCCTCCCGCTGGTTGACCCGCCACTCCCCTGGTTGAGCCGCCACTCCGCTGGTTGACCTGGCCCCTCCGCTAATTAACCAGCCCCTCCGCTGGTGACCCGGCCCCTCCACTGGTTGACCCGCACCCTCCGCTGGTTGAGCCGGCCCCGAGCGAAGCGAGGCGCCGAGTCGAAGCCACCTGGTGACCTCCATGCAGTCCACTTGGCCCATTCCCAGGGTCGCCGCTTACGGTGGTCGTCATGCGCGTACTCGTGAGCGGAGGAGCGGGCTACATCGGCTCGCACACCGTCATCCAATTGGTCTCGGCCGGACACGACGTCGTCATCGTCGACGATTTCAGCAACGCCAAGCCGGCCGTCGTCGGCCGGCTCGAGGCACTGACCGACCGTTCCATCCCCGTCCACGCCTTCGACCTCGCCGACGTCGACAAGACCGAACACTTCTTCGCCCACGAGGACATCGACGCGGTCATCCACTTCGCGGGGTTCAAGGCGGTAGGCGAGTCGGTGGCCAAGCCGCTCGACTATTACCAGAACAACCTCGGCACCACGTTCGCCCTGCTCCGCGCGATGGAGCGCCACGACGTGCACACGCTGGTGTTCTCGTCGTCGGCAACGGTCTACGGCGCCGAGCCACAGTTGCCGATGACCGAGGACCTACCCACGTCGGCGACCAACCCGTACGGCTGGACCAAGGTGATGATCGAGCAGATCCTGCGCGATGTCGCCGCCAGTTCGGACGTGTGGCGCATCGCGGCACTGCGGTACTTCAATCCGGTCGGCGCGCATCCGAGCGGGCAGATCGGCGAGGACCCGTCGGGCATTCCGAACAACCTGATGCCGTTCGTCGCGCAGGTCGCGGTCGGCCGGCGCGAGAAGCTGGCGGTCTTCGGCGACGACTACGACACCCCCGACGGCACCGGCGTGCGCGACTACATCCACGTCGACGACCTGGCCGCCGGCCACGTCGCGGCCCTCGACCGCATCAGCACCGGCGAGACCGGCATGTCGACCTGGAATCTCGGTACGGGGCAAGGGGTTTCGGTCTTGGAGGTCGTGCACGCGTTCGAGAAGGCCAGTGGGCGCCCCATCCCCTACGAGGTCGCCCCGCGGCGGGCCGGCGACATCGCCGCGTCCTACGCCGATCCGACCCGGGCGAACGACGACCTGAACTGGCACGCCGCCAAGACCATCGACGACATGTGCGCCGACACCTGGCGCTGGCAGTCGGGCAACCCGAAGGGCTACCCGGACGCCTGACCGGTTTCCCCTTGGGCAGGCGCGTGCGGATCGTCGGGATCGACGATCGAGTCTGTGACCCAGCCGATGTAGCGCCGCGCCGAACTGTCCACCACGTCCCGGGCGTTCTCGGCCACGACGACACCGAACGCGTCGTAGAGCCGGTCGAACCGGAGTTCGTTCACCCGGTCGACGATCTGACGGACGAGCCGCGGTGACAGCGGGATCATGTTCGGGTAGCTGCGCATGAAGGTCACCATGCCGGGCTGCATGACGCCCTTGATGGTGTCGCCGGTCAGCACCGCACCCCTGCCGTCGGCGGCGTCGGGAAGGTGTAGCACCGCGCTGCCGGGAAAATGACCGCCGCACTGCACGAGTCGCACTCCGCCGAGGACTTCGGTGGTGTCCGACCAGAAGCGCACGACGGGGTCGGGGCGGGTGACCCATCGCCGGTCGGAGTCGTTGTAGTACACCGGAACTCGACCGAATCGATGACTGAGCGAGACGCTCGCGCCCACCAGATGCGGATGACTCGCGGCGATGGCGCCGACCCCGCCGTGCTGCTCCAGCCAGTCGACGAGGGACGGCCCGAGGAAACCCGGCGGTTCCCAGAGGACGTTCCCGTCGGGAGTCGCGACGAGCAGGGCACGCTGCCCGATCCCCACGGAGGGTTGCACCGACAACGCGGTCAGACCGGGCTCCAGTTCGTGGGCGGTCAGCGCGTTGTCGGCGGTCTCGTCGAGCGGGGTCCAGCTGGGACCGCTGACCGGAAGCCACTGCCGGTCGTCGTCGCAGATCGGGCACATCGCGGGCGGCGTCTCGCCCGGCGGGAACTCGTTGGCGCAGAACACACACATCCAGGGCCGCATATCCCGACGCTAGCCCGTGCCCGATCGTCGAACGGGGCGAATGGCCGCGTATCCCCCGCTTCGTGAGGTGCGCGGCGCAGACCCGCTGCTCCCCGAGGTGCGAGACGCGGCCCCACCGCTCCCTAATCCGAAAGAACCGCAAAACCCATGGTCCCTGAGGTGCGAGGCGCGACCCCCTGCTCCCTGAGGTGCGAGCGAAGCGAGCCACGAAGGGTCCTCGTGAGTTGCCTCGCCAAACCCTTCGAGGCTCGTCGCTTGCGCTCCTCACACCTCAGGGAGCATGGGGCGGGTACGCGCCTCGCATCGGGCCTAAGGGGGTCAAGTCACTCAGGGCGCGGGCGGCGGCGGGTAGACGAGGTCGTTGACGCGGTAGACCACCGCGTCGCCGCGGCGGAACACCTCGGTCAATCCGGGAGCGCCGTTCTGACGCAACGCCAGGAAGGGGTCGCCCTGGTGACCGCGGGCGGGGTCGGGCATGCCGCGCTGGAACTCCCAGTAACTCGGCGGCGAGTCGATCACGTAGTGCACGTTCATGTCTCGCACGATCTGGTCGATGGCCGGGTCGGCGCCGATCTCCGACACCCCCCAGAACAGGTCGCGCTGCCGCTCGGAGAACTCGTTGGCTCGGTAGAAGGGGAACATCGGGGTGACCCCGGTGACCGGGTACAGCCAGCCGGTGCCCTGGTCGAGGTTGTTGAGGACCAGGACGTCCTGGGCGTCGGGCTGCGCGGCGAGCCACTCGTAGGCGGCGAGATCGTCGGGCCCGACATACTTGCCGCCCCGCTCCTTCGACGCGATCTGCGCGTTCGGCGGATAACGCACGACGGCGGCTCCGGCGATCAGACCCAGCAACACCACGTATGTCGCGGCCACCACCCAGCGCGCCTTCCCCGAAGTCGCCTCGGCCGGTTTCTGACCGTCGGCCGGTTCCGATGCCACGCGGCGTCGGACCAGACCTGCGACGCCGAGCGCGAGAACCCCGATCGCGACGCCGGCCGCCGCGGCCGAGAGGATCGCGACCACGAACGTGAGCCGGTGGGGTGAGTTGTAGAAGTAGCCGCCGATCGCCCCGAGCGGGTACGACAGCGGCCCTAGGGACACCATCGCGTTGGCGGTCACCAGGGCGAACACGAACCATGCGACCAGTCCGGCCCAGCATCGCAGCCATACGAGCGCGATCAGCCCGAGCAGGGTGACGACGATCAGCGGCCACACCGGGAAGTGGTCGAGCTCGAGCGGGATCGTCCCGTTGAACGCGCCCTTGACGAGCCCGTCGAGGACGCCGATCGTCTCCTCACGGAAGTCGAAGAACGGGAGTTCGTTGGTGTCGGCGACCCGGATGGTGCCCAGGATGACGGGTGCGATGAGGACCAGCGTCACCACCGCCGTGACGGCCAGCGTCGCGAGATCGCGCAGGCGACCGGCGACCGGACGCCACAGACCCTCGCACAGCCACCAGAGGCCGACGATCACGCCGACGACGATCAGGCCGGAGGGGTGGGTGGCGGTCACACCGGCCACGGCCAGCGCGGCCGGCAGCACACGCGATCTGTCCGACACCACGCTCATCACGAGGACGGCGGCGACCGGCGCCAGGCTCACGCCGACCGCGTTCGGCACCGAGGTCAGCTGGACCTCGACGTAGGGCAGGGACGGGAACAGCGCGCTCAGCGCACCCGCGGTACCGGCGATGAGAGCCGACGAGTCGACGTCGTAGCGGTGCCGCGCGAACCAGTAGGCCAGCGACGCGACACCGAGCGGAACGGTGATCGCCAGCACGGCGGGCGAATACGTGTTGTAGAGCTCGACCGGGTCGGTACCGGTCAGCGGGAACAGCAACGCACCCAGCGCATGCCAGGTGTTCGGGTAGTAGTTGAACCCCTGGGTGTCGTAGTTCATCAGCTCGCCCATCCGCATGGCCGAGCCGACGCCCGTCTCGTGGATCCAGCGCAGCGAACTGGCGTGCCACAACGAATCCCACACCTGCGAGATGTTGCCGAGACCGGCGAATGCGGTCGTCGCGATCGGCCGGATACAGGTGACGGCGATGACGAGTCCACCGAGTCCGAGCCCGGCGGCGACCCTCACCACCGCGGTCCGTCCCACGCGGGATTCGCCGTCGGCGTCGGGTACCGGCGCCAGCCGCTGACCCCAGCGGGTGAGCAGCAGTGCCGAGTAGACCCAGGCACCGCCGACCGCGAAGACCAGACCCACCAGGGCCGAGACGGCATTCCACTCGAAGCCGACGACGGAGTACAGCACCGTCAGGATCGAGACCAGGGCGAACGTGATGGGCGGACCGGCGGCCAGCGCGACCGGCCACGGGAGGTTCATCCGTCGGCCGACGAACGCGCCGGGCAGGATGAGCACGAGCGCGGTCACGACGACGACCCATGCTCCCAGCATCATCGTCTGCGCCTTTCCACACTCGCCCGCTGCACTCCCCGTCGCACCGCGGTGTCACTGCGCGGTGCCTGATCAAACTCTCAGCAGGTTACCGGGTGGTCGATCGACGACGCGTCACCGTGTGCGGGCGGCCCCGGCGGCCGAGCCTGCCATTGCGGCGGTACCGGGTTCGTCGACGGGCGCACCGTGGCGACGATGTCCGAGCAGAGCGACGATCAGGCTCATCATCGCGGCGACGGCGCCGAAGCCGAACATGACCGGGTAGGTGATCGCCGGCCAGCTCTCCGAGATCCAGGCCAGAACCGCCGGAACCCCGAAGCCGAGGTAGGTCACGCCGTAGAACACGGCCGTGAGCCCGGCGAGGTCGTCGGGTCCGGCGATGCGCTGCACCTCCAGCAGGCCGACGATCATCGCCATGCCGTATCCGCAGCCGAGCAGCGTCGACGCCATGAGCGCGACCCATACGGTCAGCACGTGTGCCGCCACGGCCGCGAGGACCATTCCGGCCACGAGCACCACGAAGGCGACGACGACACCGCGGAGACTCCCCGGCCGGTTGATCCGCCGACCCAACGACTGGATGCCGAAACCGGCGGACAGGCCGAGGACGCAGCACAGGCCGGCGAACGCGATCGGCGCTCCCGCGGTGCGGGCGGACATGAGGGCGGGGACGATCGCGTAACCCGATGCGGCGGCACCGAAAACCCAGGGCGCCAGTGGCAGCACGACGAACAGGAAACGACGATGGCCCGCGGACGGGATGCGCAGGTCGTCACGCAGACGCCCCGGCGAGTCTTGTCTGGGACGCGTCTCCGGCACCAGCACGATCAGGTTCGCCGCGACGACCGCGACGGCGATGTTGATCAGGTACGGCAGCACATGCGGCCACGGCCCCCACTGCGCGAGCACCCCGGCCACACCGGCGCCGACGCCGAAGCCGGCCGTGAGACTCATGGCCGCGCGACCGGCGCCGGCACCCGTCTGCGCACCGTCGCGGTCGGAGAGTTCCTTGATCCAACTCCCCCACGGCCATCGAGAGACCCAGCGCGATGCCGCTGCACACCCGCCCGGCGGTCAGCAGTGCCACCGACTCCGAGCCCGCGGCCAGCAGTCCCGAGCCGACCGCCGCGAACAGCGGGGCGGGCAGCATGAGTGGCCGTCGGCCCAGCCGATCCGACAACGGGCCGCCGATCAGCAGGGCGGGCACGATGCCCAGGACGTAGGCGAAGAGCAACGCGTCGACGACGACCGGCGACATGTCGGTGATCTGCCGGTACATGACCAGCAGCGGCGTGAATTCGTTGCCGCCCCACGCGGTGGCGAACACGGCGAGCGCGACGGCGGGCCATCCGAAGCGCGCGCGGTCGGCGCTCATGCCGGTGCCCCGGGGAGGTCGTGCCCGGGTAGATCGTGAACCGCGACGAGGTGGCCGGCGAGCAGGGTGTCGAAACGTTCGGCGTCGGCGGACTCGATCGCGTCGAGGAGCGCGCGGTGGTCGTCGAGGATTCGGGCCGCGACACTCGCGTCCCGGTGCACCGACGCCGTCGTCATCCGTCGATGCCGCTCCCCGAGCGTGGTGTAGAAGCCGGACAGCAATGCGTTGTCGCCGGCGGCGGCGATGAGCTGATGGAACTCGGCGTCGATGCGGGAGAACTCCCGGATGTCCGAGGCGTCGGACCGTCGATGGGCGTCGAGGTTGGCGCGCAGACTCCGCACGAGTCCGGCCACCGCGCCCGGCCGGCCCACGACCGCACGCACCGCGTGCCGTTCGAGGAGCAGGCGCGCGTCCACGACGTCGCGGATCTCGCGCTCACCGATGGGGACCACGAGGGCTCCCCGTTTCGGGTAGAGACGCATCCAGCCTTCCGTCTCCAACCGCAGGAACGCCTCGCGCACCGGCGTACGGCTCACCGAGCACTTCGCGGCGATCTCACCCTCGCTGATCAGCTCACCGCCGGCGATCGCGTTTGTGAGAATTTGCTCTTTGACCTCGACATATACCCGCTCAGCAGCGGATTCGGAGGTCGCATGCAACATAGACACAAGTTGTACCTTATCAATGATCATTGGACACTTCACCTGGGCCGACCCACCTTCCGGAACGATCCCAGACGGTGAGACACTTAATCCGGCCGTAACGAGCGTCACCCCGCTCGCACGAGCCCGGCCCGCGTCCGCTGAGCCCACCTGCTCGCGTCGATGCGGATCACTTCTAGCTCGCGGGCAGCGTGGCCGGCGAGACGATGCAACCCGCATTTCGCGGCTTTTCAGGAGGACCCGTGACGAGCACGGAGGACACACGTATGGGTGAGACCCCCTACACCGAACCCACGATCGCCGACCACCCCATCACCGACGAAGAGATCTTCTTGGCCCACGTCGGCGGCAAGCTCTCGGTGGAGCTGCGCGCACCCATCGACACCCAGCGCGACCTGTCGATCGCCTACACCCCGGGTGTGGCCCAGGTGTCGCGTGCGATCGACACCGATGCGACCCTGGTGAACAAGTACACCTGGACCGATCGCCTGGTCGCAGTGGTGAGCGACGGCTCGGCGGTCCTCGGACTCGGCGACATCGGCCCCCGCGCCTCGCTGCCGGTCATGGAGGGCAAGTCCGCACTGTTCCGCAGCTTCGCCGGACTCAACTCGATCCCCATCGTTCTCGACACCCAGGATCCCGACGAGATCGTCGAGACCCTCATCCGACTCCGCCCGAGCTTCGGCGCCGTGAACCTCGAGGACATCTCCGCGCCGCGCTGCTTCGAGATCGAGCGCCGCGTCATCGAGGCCCTCGACTGCCCGGTCATGCACGACGACCAGCACGGCACCGCGATCGTCGTCCTCGCCGCCCTCAAGGGCGCGACGACCCACCTCGGCCGCGATCTCGCCGGCCTGAAGGTCGTGATCTCCGGCGCCGGTGCCGCGGGTGTCGCGTGCGCGAACATCCTTCTGGCAGTGGGCATCTCCGATGTCGTCGTGTTGGATTCCAAGGGCATCGTGTCTGCGGGACGTGACGGCCTGAACGAGTCGAAGAGCGAACTGGCGTCACGCACCAACCCGCGCGGGCTGACCGGTGGCGCGGTCGAGGCGCTCGCGGGCGCGGATGTGTTCATCGGTGTGTCGGCCGGTCTGATCCCCGAAGAGCTCATCGCGTCGATGAACGACGATTCGATCGTCTTCGCCCTGTCGAACCCCGACCCGGAGATCCATCCGGAGGCCGCCGCGAAGTACGCGGCGATCGTCGCGACCGGACGCAGCGACTTCCCGAACCAGATCAACAACGTCCTCGCCTTCCCCGGCGTCTTCAAGGGTGCGCTCGACGCCGGTGCACGACGCATCAGCGAGGGCATGAAAATCGCTGCGGCCGAAGCCATCTTCTCGGTCGTCGCCGATGACTTGCGCGCCGACCGCATCGTGCCCAGCCCGCTCGACGACCGGGTCGCCCCGGCGGTCGCGGCCGCCGTCGCCGACGTCGCCCGCGCCGAGGGGCACTGCTCCTAGCCGTAGGGCTTCGATCTCGACTGAAAACCACCCTCCAGGAGGGCGCCGACGGCAATTTGTCGTCGGTCCGCCTGTGGAGGGTGGTTTTCAGCAGTTCGGCGGCGTCACTCACCACCCCATGAGCTCCGCCGACTCCTCGGCGATGGCCGGGCCGAGGGTCATCCCGCGGCCACCGGGGCCGGTGACCGCCCACACCCCGTCCCCGATGGACTCGCGGCACACGATGCGATGGGGCTCGGTGCACTGGCTGTAGACGCCGGCCCAGCGGCGCTGGATCTTTGGCAGCGGCCGCCCGAGCAGCCCCTCCGTCACCTCGACGAGGTGGGCGTAGGGATCCTCGTCGACGTCGAAGGTGAACGGTTCGACGTACTCGTGGGTGTCGCCGATGGTCAGCCCACCGTGCAGGCGCTGCACGCACAGCAGCTGCATCCCGTGGTCGGCGGCGACCGGTCGCTGCGGTTCGGTGCGCCGAAGTTCCTCGAGGGCGGGGCCCGCAAAGCCCGGGTAGTAGCGGAGGCTGTCGCCGTCGGCGATCGAAGTGGTGAGACGTTGCCCGAGTGGTGCCGTCTGCATCATCTGCAATCGGACCCGACGGACCGGCAGCTCGCCGAAGATCTCGCGGAGCAGTCCGCGATGAGTTGCGCCGGGGCACAACACGACACAGTCGCCTGCGTGAACGGCCCCGGTGTCATCACGAACCGAGGTGCCGGTGATCGCGCGCGCCTCGACGCCCGGAACGAAGGTGTATCGACCCGATCGCTCCAAGCGGAATCGCAAGGCGGGCATCGCCTGTCGGGACTCCACAGCGGCGTCGGACGCGCAGTACAGTCCGGCGAGGTAGTTCCCCTGTAGCGCAGGGTTCTTCTCCGCGACCTCGATCCGGCGCAACAGGGAGAATCCCCGACGCTGCGCGTCGTCGCGGGCGAGCACCTCTTCGGCGACGGCGAGTTCAGCCTCGGTACGTAACAGGGTGATCGAGCCGTTCGCCCGGAAGCCGACCTTCGGGACCTGGGTGCCGATCTGCTCCCAGAGGATGCGGGAGCGCAGCGCGATCTCCAGTTCGGGAGCGGATCGCCCCGAGACCCACACCAATCCGAAGTTGCGGACGGTGGCGCCCCGCGCTTCGAGTTCACGATCCAGATGGATCACCTCGTGCCCGCGTTCGACGGCCATCCAGGCGTGTGCGGTCCCGATGATGCCGGCACCGACGATGATCACGCGCATGCGTTCACTTCTCCTCTGTCGAAAGATGGTGTCATTCAGGGCGCGACGGCGACGCGCAGAGCGGCCCCCGGGGCCGGTTGCAACGCGCCCTCGATCTGGTCCAGTGGCAGCGGGTTGGTCACCAACTCCGACCATGGATGACGGTCGACGGTTCGCGCCAGGAAGTCGACGGCCTGCTGTAGATGACGGGGCTCGTAGTTGTGGACCCCGGTGATCGTCCACCAGCGTCGGACCACCTGCGCCGGATCGATGTCCAGCACCGGGCCCGGGGTCACCGAACCGGCCAGCACGAGCGTCCCGGCGACGTCCAGCCGGGCGAGTCCCCGTCGGATGAAGTCCGACGAGCCGGTGAAATCGAGTACGACGTCGACGTTCTCGCCGTCGTCGGGCCGCGCCCCGAATCCGGTGGCCTGCTCCACGCGCGCCCGGTCCCAGTCGGCGATCAGGACGTCGGCGCCGCGGTCGGCACACACCGCCGCCGCGGTCGTCCCCAGCATTCCCGCTCCACCGACGAGGACGCGGTGCCCGGACACCTCCCCGGCACGCTCGGCGACCGCCATCACGGTGGCGGTGGCGCAGGCCGCTGGGGCGGCCACTACATCGTCGAGAGCGTCGGGAATACCGACCGACGTGGTGCCAGCCGGCAGCAGAATGTGCGTGGCGTATCCCCCGGACAGCGGCCAATCACCGTCGAACGGTTCATGTCCGACCTTGCGCACCCGCCGGCACTTGGCGGTGACGCCGCGTCGGCACCGATCGCACTCACCGCACGAGACGGTGACTGACCAGACGACGCGATCCCCTGTGCGGGCGGTCGCTCCCGCGCCGGCGTCGACCACCTCACCCACCGCCTCGTGTCCGAGTACGGAGGGGCAGGGCGATTCTCGACGCCCGGTCACGGTGTGCAGGTCACTGCCGCACACCGTGGCCAGGCGCACCCGGACGAGAACCTCGCCGGGACCAACTGCAGGAAAGGGCATTTCGACGATGTCGATCCGATCGCCCCTCCAGACGGCGGCACGGGTCAGACGAGTCGTGAGCGTATCCAACCGGACAACCTCTCGATGGTGTAGACGATGACGAAGATGATGAGCACGATGGCCCCGGCGACCTCGAAGTCGAGGGTGCGGATCGATTCGAAGAGCAGGAAGCCGATACCGCCGGCGCCGACGATGCCGAGCACCGTGGATGTGCGGATGTTGACGTCGAGCAGGTACAAACCAGAGCCGACGATGGACGGCATGGCCTGCGGGATCACCGCAGCGAACAGGGTTCTCCACCACCCGCAACCAACCGCGCGGGCGGCCTCGACGGGCCCCGGGTCGATCTCCTCCACGGAGTCGGCGACGAGCTTGGCGAGGAAGCCGATCGAACCGATTGCCAGGGCGCAGGTTCCGGCCACCGGACCCAGCCCCAGCGCGGCGACGAACACCACCGCGAGAATGAGCTCCGGCACAGCCCGAACGACGAGGATCCAGGCCCGCGCACCCCAGTACACCGCCGTATGCGGAGTGACGTTGCGAGCAGCGAGGATTCCGACCGGGATCGACAGCACCGCACCTATCGCGGTGGACACGACGCCGATCGCGACCGTCTGGAACGCGGCGTCGAACAGGTCGGCGCCCAGAGTGCTGAAGTCGGGCGGGATCATCCGGCCGAACACCTCGACGGCCGGGGTATCCACGCGATCAGCGCCCACGGCGTGATCTCCAGGACCACCATCGCGGCAACCGTCGCAGCGACCACCAGCAGCCCGAAACCCGTCCGGACGGCGCGTTCCAGACCGGGCCGCATGGGCGACGGCGTCAGCAGCACGCGGCGGATTCCGATGGCCAGCAACTCCATCGCGGCGATGATCACGAGGATAACGAGCACGATGCCGAGGGCTCGCGGATAGATCAGACCACGGAGCGCGTCCTGCAGTGCGAAGCCGATTCCGCCCGCGCCGACGAACCCGAGCACGACCGACATCCGGAGGTTGATGTCGATGCGGTAGACGAACGCCCCGATCCACGCCGGGACACATTGCGGTACGACCGCATTGACCATCTCGCGGACATAGCCGACGCCCGTGCTGCGCACAGCTTCGCGCGGCCCCTCGTCGACCTGCTCGATCGCGTCCGCGAACAGCTTGCCGAGCATGCCGATCGAATGCAACGCCAGGGCCAGGATGCCCGGCAGCACACCGATACCCAGAGCACGGACGAACAAGACCGCGAACAGGAGGTCGGGCATCGCTCGGCAGAACGTGATGATGGCCCGCGCCACCGCCTGGACCGCAGGATGCGGACTGGTGTTGCGAGCGGCCAGGAACGCCAGCGGCACCGACGCGATCGCGGCGAGCACGGTGCCCAGCACCGCCATCAGCAGAGTCTCCAACGCCAGCAAGCTGATCCGGCCGGGATCACCGAGCCGAGGTGGCAGCATCCGCTCGATGAGCGCGACGATGTCCTCGATCCCGTAGATCAGTGTTCCCGGCGCGAAGTCGATCCACCACGCGCAGATCAGCGTGGCGACAAGGCCTCCGACCGCGATGCCGGGCAGGACCGCGCGGTTCCACCCGGGTCGCTTCCGCGCAGACGGGTCCGCCCGCGGTCGATCGAGCAGCGGGGTGTTCATCGGCGTCGCGCCGCGTTCGTCGACGCCGACACCGGGTCGACCCGTCGGTAGACGTCCATCACCTCGTCGCGGTCCAGTCCGACCGTGGAGCGATCCAGAACCTTCTGCCCACTGCGCAATCCGACGATGCGGTGCGCCCATCCGAGGGCCAGGTCCACCTGGTGCAGGGTGCAGAGGATGGTGAGCTTCTCCTCGACGCACACCTGGAACAGCAGATCCATGACGACGCCGGCGTTCTCCGGGTCGAGGGAGGCCACCGGTTCGTCGGCGAGCAGGAGCGTCGGTTTCTGCATCAGCGTGCGTGCGATGGCGACGCGCTGCTGCTGCCCGCCGGAGAGGGTGTCGGCGCGACGGTCGGCGAGGTCGGCGAGACCGACACGGTCGAGGTGCTCGAAGGCCCCCTGGCGCATGTGCTTCGGGTACGTGAGCGCACCGTAGCGCGGGCACCGGAGTCGGCCGAGCCCGCCGAGCAGGACGTTCTCGAGACAGCTGATCCGGCCGACGAGGTTGAAGTGCTGGAAGACGAACCCGACGTCGCGTCGTAGAGCTCGCATCTCGGCGCGCCCGGCGCGATCGACCCGGTGCCCCACGACGTCGACGACGCCGGACGTCGCGGGATGCAGTCCGTTCAGGCAGCGGAGGAAGGTGGACTTCCCGGACCCGGAAAGGCCGAGGAGCACAACCAGTTCGCTGCGATGGACGTCGAGCGACACGTCGTCGACCGCCAGGGTGTTCCCGAATCGCTTGGTCAGACCATCGACGTGGACGACGAGGTCGTCGCCTGCGACCTGCGGATGGACGGCCATCTCAGCTCGCACACTTTTCCGACTTGGTGACGTCACAGACGTGCCGCACACCGGCGTAGTCCTCGTCGGAGGCAGGCACGACGCCCCAGGCGCGCTCGTCGGTGATCAGGCACTCGTCTCCGGAGCAGAATCCCGCCGCTTCCATCGACTCCTTGTTGACCTGCTCGGTGAACACCTTGGTGAGCGTGTCGATGGCTTCCGGGCCCAGCGAATTGTTCGCCGCGAACACCGATCCCGCGATCATCTCCGACTTCCAGACCGTCTTCAGCTGTCCTTGCTGGAGGTCACCCTTCTCGATGAGGGTCTTGTCGACCATCGAGTCGAAGGCGAATCCGGCTTCGCAGTCACCGGAGGCCACCGACAGCGCCGACGCGTCGTGTCCGCCTGCGTAGATCGGGGTGACGCCGGCGGCGAGGTCGGTCTCGGTGCCGGACTTGATCACCCCGGCTTCGATGAGACCGGCGCTCGGGTAGAGGAAGCCGGAGGTGGACCCGGGGTCGACGAAACAGACCGTCTTGCCGGCGAAGTCATCGATGCTGTTGACGGACGCGTTGTCGGCCTTGGCGATTCCGTAGGACTGGTATCCCGGTTCCGCGCCCTTCTCCGACACCACGGCTCCGATCGGGGTGATGTCGGCCCCGTTGAGGCCGGCGACGACGTAGGCGAAGGGACCGAAGAAGGCGAGGTCGACGTTGTCGGCGATCATCCCCTCGACAACGCCGGCATAGTCGGATGCCTGCACGAACTCGACCTTCGACCCGGTTTCCTGTTCGATCACCTTGATGACCGGGTCGTAGCTGGCCTTGAGATCGGAGGAGTTCTCGGCCGGGATCGCGGCGAGGGTGAGGGTCTCGGGAAAACCATTGTCGTTGACCGCTTCCGAATCGCCGCCGGAACATCCGGCGAGGACGAGGGCGGTGGTGGCGAGGGCGGCGGTGATCGCGAGCGGAGATTTACGGATCATCATCGGGGGTCAGCCTTTCGGGACGTTGCGGGGTCGGTTCGAGGAGCGGGTCAGGGGGCGGTGATCAGAGCGGGGAGATCGGCGACCGACGCGAGCACCCGATCGGCACCCGCGGCGCGCAGGGTGTGCTCGTCGTGGGCGCCGGTGAGCACGCCCACGGCCAGGCCGGCGCGGGCGCGCCGTGCGGTGTCGATGTCGCTCGACGTGTCGCCGACGACGACGACGTTGGCCATGTCGTCGACCTGCGCGGTGAGAGCGGCGGCGAGTACGAGGTCCGGGTACGGGCGACCGCGCAGTCCGGCGGTGGGAGCGAGGACCTGGTCGACGACCTCGGCCCACCCCAGTGAGTCGAGAATCCGCTGCTGGGTGGCCGGGCTGAACCCGGTGGTGAACGCGGTAGTGATCCCGCGCGATCGCAGGTCCGCGAAGGTCTCCGCCGCTCCCGGGATCGGCTCGACACCGTCGTCGATCAGTTCTCCGTAGGCCTCTTCGAACGCTTCGTTGGCCCGGCGGGCCGCGTCGTCGGAGCCGAGAAGCGCGCGGAACACCGCGATCTTGGACTGTCCCATCGTGTCGAGGACGTAGGTGCGGGCGCGGTCGCGTTCCACGCCCTCGGCCGGGATGCCGACCGCGGTCGCGGCGATCTCGAACGCCTGGGTGACGAGCCCGTCGTCGACAATCGTCGTGCCGGCCATGTCGAAGACGACGAGTTGGACGGACGAGGTGCCGTCGTGTGAGGTGGTTGTCCCCGCAGGTTCCGAAGCAGGCTCAGTGAAGTCATCGGTTGTACGCATGAGCCCACTCTCGCGTTTGGTATAGACCAATTCGGGTGTCTTACCCCAACGCCAGGTGAACACTCGGTTGCCACTTGGTCTAGACCATTATTTGCTATGTTGGTCGCATGACCCTGTCCGAGCAACCGCGCGTTCTCAAGCACCAGGTGGTCAGGTCCCGGCTGGAGGAACTCCTTCAAGACCTCGTCGAGGGTGATCCCTTTCCCGCGGAACGCGATCTCGCCGAGAGCTTCTCGGTGTCACGCGAGACCATCCGACAAGCACTTCGAGAGCTGTTGCTCGACGGCAAAATCGAGCGCCGGGGTCGGATGACGGTGGTCGCGGGTCCCAAGATCCGACAACCGTTGTCGATCGGTTCGTACACCGAGGCGGCCCGCGAGCGCGGGATGGAGACCAGTCGCATCCTGGTGGGATGGACGAACCTGACGGCCGACGCGGTGCTCGCCGAACGCCTGGCGATCGCCGTCGGCGACCCGGTCATCCAGCTCGAGCGTGTCTTCACGACCGACAGGGTGCGCGTCGCGCTGGAACGGACACGCCTGCCGGCCTTCCGGTACCCCGATCTCGAACGCGACTTCGAGGTGACCTCGTCGTTGTATGCCGAATTCCGTAGGCGCGGGGTGCGTTTCGGGCGTACCGAGGACACCATCGAGACGACGTTGCCCGACGCGCGTGAGGCCGCTCTGCTCAACGTCGACGCTCGTACGCCGATGTTCTTGCTGAACCGCTTGTCCTACGACAAGGACGACGTCCCCATCGAGTATCGGCGTTCGCTGTACCGGGGCGACCGGATGGCGTTCACGCAGACGATGTACGCCGACTGATCAGTAGTTCTGGTCCTGCCAGGTGCACAGGCACACCTCGTTGCCCTCGGCGTCGGCGAGGACCCAGAAGGCCGGGGCGTACTCGTCGGTGAGGAGTTGGCCGCCGGCGGTGATGGCCGACTGCAGCCGCTCGTGTAGTTCGTCGGTCGGGATCCACAGGTCGACGTGCATCCTGCTCCGCTGGGGACGAGGTTCGTCCATCTGCTGGAACCAAACGCTGGGTAGGCGCCCAGCCGGATCGACGAGGTCGACAGGTTCGCGATCGGCCGCGTCGCCGTAGCCCAGGACGGCTTTCCAGAAGGGCCTGATGGCCGGGATGTCGAGGGCGTCGATGGCGAGGATGAACTGGGTGACGGGCGCGGACACCGGCTCGAGGCCGAGGTCGGCGGCGATGCCCGTGATCCGGTTCGCCAGCGCGACATCGGCTTCGGTGAGCTGGTGCGCGCTGTGCGTGGTGAGCACGAGATGCACCGTGCCGTAGCGCAGGTCGATGTCGGGGTGGTGGTTCGCCTCTTCGGCGGCGTCGATGATCTTGGCGACGAATTCACCGCCCCGCACCATCGATCCGGTGTTGTAGGCGGCGGCGAGTCGGTCGGCGATGACACGCCAGGGATCGGCGACCATCTCGGCGGCCTCGGCGGTGGTGAGCGGTGAGCGAGTGGACCCGGTCATGTCGCCCCATGCTGCCCCGTTCCGGTGGATTGCGAAAGGGGGCGCGCCTCAGTGCCTGTTGGTGGTCGCCGCGGCCAGTGTCGCGATCGACTGGTGCGTCGCCGGCAGGAACCCGCGGCGCGCCTCTAGGTCCAGGGCGGTGCCGGCGCCGATGACCGGGTCGTAGTCGAGCCCGATGACTCCGCCGACCGCACCGGACACCACGTTCACCAGCATGTCGGCGAGGCCAACCTGATGGGTGGCCGGTAGTTGGGCGGAGATGACGACGATGGTCTTCTCCAGCACCCCGGCCCGGTCCCATTCGGTGAAGACGACCCGGGCGCGGTTGAGCAGGTCGGGTCGCGCCGCGATCACGAGTACCGGGGTGAGATTCGGGAGGTCGTCTTCGGCGAGTTCGGGCAGCAGCGTGAGCGGATGCGCGCCGGCGTCGACGACGGGAACCGCGCCCTGCCGCCACGTCTCGACGACGGCGTCGGTGACCGTCGCCTCCTCGGGCGGAAGCCACAGACCCGTGCCCGACGCCGTGCGCAACAGTTCGGGGTTACCCGACCCGCAGAGCCGCAGCTCGATGTCGCAGTCGTTCCCCGACGCATCCACCCACCACGAGAGAAGGCCGAGCGTCGACGACGCCCGATGCTCCGCGAGCAGCGCCGAGACAACCGACGTGCCAACGCCTCCCGCAGTCCCGCACACGACGACGGCCCGCTCGGCCCAGGCCTGCGGGTCGCCGTCGCGTGGAGTGGTCGGGTTGGTCATCAGGGGTCAAGGAACGAGCATGTAGATGGTCGAACCGTAGCCGGAAGGGACTCGAACAGGACTATTGGGGGAAAACCCACCGAACCCAAGGCTGACTGGACCTGAGCCGGTGTTGATCTCCCAAACCTTCTTCTCACCCGGACGCGGGCCGAACGTTGCGGTAACCCACTTTTCCAGGTTGTAACCCCGCACGCTGGTGTAGTAGTTCCCAAACAGCACTCGGCAATTCGGATTACGCTTCCAACTCGCCCCAGCCCCAGTGAACCCGTGCGACCGCACCGTGACCCTGACTACACCCCGCTTACCCTTCGGCGCATCCACAGTCGCGTTAACCGCACCCCGGCAGTAGGAGTGGTCGCCAAATATCCCGAAGTTGTAGCCGGTGGTCGAAACCTGGGGAATCGGAGCCGCAGACGCCTGACTGACGCCCGCCATGCACAACGCGCCAACGATAAGGCCGACAAACATAGTCGCGAGTAATCGTTTCACTTGATCCCTCCTTACCTTCTGCGGGCGCTCAGTTACGGGACCAACAGGTAGAAACCCGCCCCGTACGACTGGGGTGAGGCGATCGGGCTGTTAGTCGAGTAGGCAGTTACGCCGAATACGACTACACCCGAACCCGTATGGACGTCCCAAGTCTTGCTCTCACCGTGTCGCGGCCCGAAGCCAGCTCTCACCCACTTCTGAATGTTGAGTCCTCGACCGCTCGTGTACGTTGTCGCAAAAAGGACTCGACACCTCGGATTCTTCTTCCATCCCGGGCCGTCGCCTGTGAAGCCGTGCGACCGTGCAGTTACTCGAACCACACCGGGCTTCCCTGCCGGCGCATCGAGACCGATGTTGACAGCTCCGCGGCAGAAGGAGTGGTCACCAAAGGTGCCAAAATTGTTCCCGGTCGTTGATAGCTGGGGAATGGGGGCTGCGGTTGCGTGACCACCGCCAGCAACCGTAGCGACGCTTGCCAAGACAAGCGCGACCACAAAGATCAAGAGCTTTTTCATTCAGATCCTTCGTGCAACAGATCGACGCCTACGGCACCGTCATGAAGAAGGAGGGTCCAGCAGGGGATTGCAGGACGCGAACGGCACTGTTGACGGCATATGTAGTGATGCCCATCCAAGCGGGGCCGGAGCCGGTCACGACGTGCCACGTCTGCTTCTGCCCTGGTTTCGGCCCGAAAGAACCAACCGTCCACTTCTCTATATCGATCCCTCGGACACTTGTGACAGCGGAGCGAAATAGGAAGCGGCAATTCGGATTCCGATTCCATGAAGGACCCTGACCCGAGAATCCGTGTGAAGTCGCGGTGACCTTGACAACGCCACGTTTCTTAGCCACGGCGTCGACTCTGTATGTAATAGCACCGCGGCAGAAAGAATGGTTACCAAACGTACCGAATGTCGTGCCGTTTGTACTGAAGTTCTGCAACGGCGCAGCAGACGCCTGGCCCGCGCCGACAATGACACCTAAAGTAGCGATTACGACAACGAACACGGATACGATTGCCTTTTTCACTTCACAACCTCTTTGCTGATCGACCGAGATTAACGTAATCCTTCGCGCGCTTCATATCATTTCCTAGCAGCGCTAGCGTGGTCGGCCTCGCCGGGCCACTGCACGTCACTACCCGGGACCGCATCCTTGAGAGTCTCGGATTGCGCCCGCGTCCAGTCACGGACTGATCGTTCGACTTGAGGCCCGAACACCGCGTAGGGCGAGCGTGCTTGCATGCCAGACCATTTGAAGGTCGAGGCTCCGACGGTCGCATCGACGTCACCGCGATGATTTACCACGTAGTCAACAGCCGGCAGTCCAGAGCGACGCGCATGGTCCGATGTCAGGTGGAATTCGAATTGGTTCGGGCCAGACTCGGGCAGCGCGTGCCGCGGGCCCTGCTGACGCCACGGCTCGGTTGGGTCGGCACCCGGGTCGCCCGCCCCGAGCGAGTACGCCAGTAGGCCACCTGCAGTACCCCCAATAGCGGCACCGACCACAGCCCCCGCAGCTCCAGCTCCGATTCCACCAACCGCTGCGCCTATTCCAGCTCCACCGAGTGCGTTAATGCCCGATGTAGCACCACCCGTCGTGACGGCACCGACTATCGCACCCGCCACCGCACCAATCGGGGCGCCAACCACCGCGCCCACAACAGCCGACGGAATACCAAGCGCGACAGCACCAGCCGTGCCACCGGCCATGACGCCGATGATCGTCGCGGCCGCACGACGAGTCGCCTCATCCTCAGGAACACCAGCAGAAATCAGTCCCTGCGCGATCTTCGCCTCGCCATAGGCCGACCACGCATTGATCGAGTTCACATCACGCTTCGACATCCCCTCCGGAATGTCAGTGACGAAGTTGCCCACACGGATCTTCTCCGGCGGCGGCGCGATCGGCCGAACCGGCGGAGCAACCCGCGGAGCCACCCGATTGTTGATCAACGGAGTGTAGGGCTCGTCATACGAATACGACCCAGGCGCGGTGTACGCCTGATAAGGCGCCTCCACCGGCGGCCCCGGAATACTGCCCGGCCCCGGAACCACGACCGGCTCGACCGTCGCCTCAGCACCGGCACCACCATCCGGCGACACATCACTCGGACTCGTGCCACCCTGCCCCGGAGCCGTGTCGCCCGGACTCGTGCCACCCTGCTCCGGCACCGCAAACGCCGCCCCGGCGCCCGCAGTGATCGACACCGCGACCACCGCCGACGTCACCGACAGCAATGGACCACTCGGCACCCGACGCTTCCGATGCCGACCCCGACTATGACTCATTACTCGACTACCTCTCTGGTGCGCCCACGGCGGGCGAGATCTCACTCAACGGATCGGATGGACTGGATGTAGGACTTGCCGCCGATGGTCGTCGTGCGGATGACCTGGCGGTAGGTGATGGGCGCCGCGTCGGGCTGCAGTTCGGTGAGCACCACCGAGTACTCGCCCGGGCCGCGCTCGGCGACCGTCAGACAGTGCCGGGTACCGAGTGGACGCTGATTGATGTACTGCTGCATCACGTACTCAGAGGCCACCGCGCCCGGCGCCGCGGCCGCCCGTGCCGCCCTCGCCGAGCGCAGAACGTAATAGGCGTGGTTGAAGGCGCGGATCGCACCGGCACCCGACTCTTGATTACCGGCATCGTCGCCGTCGGACACCGTCGTCCCCGACCCCACCGGGCGCTGCGTACAGACGGGCTCGCTCGCCACAGCGGACGTGGACGGCAACAGCGAATCGGAGGCGTCAGCGGTGGACGTCGATGCCGTCGTCGATGCGGGCTCGCCGCCGCGCGTCAGGACCACACCCAAGGCTGTGGCGACAATCACAAGAATCGCTGCTGCCGCACCTGCGATTCGCAGTGGTGAACCGAGACGTGCGGGCTTCTCACCGCGTGCGGCCGATCCGCTCTTCCGCTTCGCACGGACCGACTTTTCCGCCTCCGCCAGGAACGCGTCAAGCTCCGACGCCGGGCGCGGCGCGACGACCTGAGGTGCCGCGGCCACTGGCCGGACCGGCTTCTCGAGCATCGGAACCGGGCGCTCGAGAACGGCCACCGCGGACGGCTGCGAGGCCACCTGAGCTGGGCCGACGGAGCGGTATCGGGCCAGGTGAGCGGCCAGATCGGCGGCTGGCGTCGCGTCGGAAGCGGGCGACGGCGGGACGTCGGGGAACCACAGTGCGGAAGCGCGCGGCGGCACCAAAGATCCCTCCCCCGGCCGGTGATCATGTCGTCGTGAAGTTGCACTCAACGACGGCACGACGCAGGGGGTCCCCCGATGACGTCGGCATATGCCGTCGCTGACCTCGGGACACCCTACAACAGCTCTCAGGACGTTCTCAGCTGTCATCCACAGGGGTGACACGCGATCCTGCCGCTGCGAATTCATGCACACAGATGTCGCGCTGACTAGGGTCGCGAGTGTGCTTCTCACGGCCGCAGTCGCCCGCGGGGTCGCGGACGGTACCGTCGACCTCGCCTTCCGGCGATGGGGCCATCCGCGCATACATCCGGGTTCGAGCTTCGTCGCGCTGACTCACGTCATCGAGGTGACGTCTCTGGAACGCGTCGACCCCGAACGGATCACGCGCGACGAGGCGCGGCGCGCAGGATACGACGATGCCGACGCCGTCCGGGCCACCCTCTGCGTCAACGTCCACAATCCGACCTACCGCATCGGACTGCAGTGCATCGGCGAGGACCCGCGCATCGCCCTACGCGCCGACGACGATCTCTCCGACTCGGACGTGGAGGAGATCCGAACCCGCCTCGACCGGATGGACGCCCGGTCCAAGAACGGGCCGTGGACCCGCGAAACCCTCGACATCATCGCGCGCCGCCCGGGCGTGGTGTCGACCGACCTCGCGGCTGAACTCGGCACCGACCGAGCAGGATTGAAGCAGGACATCACCAAGCTCAAGAAGCTCGGGCTGACCGACAGCCTCGTCGTCGGGTACGAACTGTCGCCGCGCGGCGTCGAGTTCCGGCGTCGCGACCGCGACTGAGGTCACCGAACATCCGACGGCGACGTGTCGACGTGGGCATCATCAAGTTCATGCCCAGCGCACACCCGGCCCGTCACCTGCTGCGCGCCAAGGATCTCGCGGACGTGCGATTCGCCGAGCCGCTGACGGTCGACGACATGGCCGCCGCGGCGAAACTGTCCCGCGCCCACTTCTCGCGGGCCTTCGCAGCCGCATACGGACAGTCGCCACACGCGTATCTGCAGACTCGACGACTGGAACGGGCAGCGGCCATGCTGCGAACGACAGACCGTACCGTCGCCGACATCTGCATGGCGGTGGGTCTTTCCAGTGTCGGTTCGTTCACCACGAGCTTCACTCGCGCATTCGGCAAGACGCCGACCGCATATCGGGATTCGTTCCCGCCCGCCTCCACGTACGCACGGATACCGGCATGCGTTCTGCGCGTCTACTCGCGCCCGGCGCCGACGAGTCGGACCGAGTACCCCCCCGGGAAGTGAAGCAACACGCGACGGACCAGGTGAGGACAGCACACGGGGAGAAGACCTCGACGGCCGCAGCGACCTACGTTGATCTCACCACCGCGACATCCCCCAAGCGAAGGAAGACAACATGATTCGCATCGCCAGCGCCCAACTGTGGGTACACGACCAGGACGAGGCGCTCGACTTCTGGACGTCGAAGGTCGGGCTCGAGATTCGATCGGACGCGTCCCTGCCCGAGATGGGCGGATTCCGTTGGCTCACCGTCGGTCCGCCCGAACAGGACGACGTGAGCATCGTGCTCATGGGCATCCCCGGCCCACCGGCCATCGACTCCGGCGTCGCCGAGGAGATCCGCAGCCTGATGTCGAAGGGTTTCGCCGGCACGGTCTTCCTCACCACCGACGATTGTCGGCGGGACTATGAGGCCCTGGCCGCGCGGGGCGTCGAGTTCACCGAGGAACCCGAAGAACGGCCGTACGGCATCGACGCGGGTTTCCGCGACCCGTCGGGAAACAGTGTTCGCCTGACGCAACTGGCCGAGGTACTCGCCTAGACCGCCCGGCGTTCCGGCAATCGCGGGTCGCGTCGCCGCGTCGTCGGCGACAATCCGACCATGAACAGCATCCGATCCGGAGTCACGGCGGCTGTGCTCGCGCTCGCCGCCGCAGGTCTGTGCCTCGTGGCCGGCACCGCGAACGCCGCGCCGTTCCCGGTGATCACGGATGCGCCGACTGCCATCGCCTCTCGATATCTCAGCCCGGCAACCGAGTCGCCCGCCGGCGCCAACCGCTTCAGCTGCCGCGACCGGGACGGACGCAATCCGGTCGTGCTGCTGCACGCGACGGCCATGAACCAGAGTGCCAACTGGGCCTACCTCGCGCAGACTCTGGCCAACGCGGGGTACTGCGTCTTCAGCCTGACCTACGGCCAGACCAGTTGGAGCGGCAACACGGGAGGGCTGGGCAACAAGGAGCAGTCCGCCCGTGTGGTCTCGGCTTTTGTCGGACGGGTTCTGGCTGCCACCGGTGCCGAGAAGGTCGATGTCGTCGGCCACAGCCAGGGCGGCGCCATCGCCCAACTGGTCACCCAGCTACCGGACGCGCCGAACAGGTGGGCACGATCGTCGGGCTGTCCGCGTCGAACCGGGGATACTCCCGCGTCGGGTCGATCACCGACCGCCTACCGGCCCGTGCCCCCGGTCAGAGCTACTGGGGTCCGACGCATCGCTCGATCCGATACGTGAACCTCGCGACGCGATTCGACGAGATCTCGACGCCGTACACCGTGACCTTGATGCCGCCCGGCCCCAACATCACCAACACGGTGATCCAGGACGTGTGCCCGGCGTCGAAGATCGGTCACGTCGGGATGGCCTACTCCCCGACCGTCGCTGCGCTCGTCCGCAACGCACTCGATCCGCAGCGTCGGGTGCCGGTCGTCTGCGGTTCCGACTTCCCGGGTTGACCTGGGCCCTCTGGCTTCGACGACCCGAGTTTTGTTCGATCCCCGACCCTCGCTAGACTCGTCTGCGCTGCCTCGCGTAGCACGCCGCCCTAGCTCAGTCGGTAGAGCAATTCACTCGTAATGAATAGGTCAGGGGTTCGATTCCCCTGGGCGGCTCCATCTCCTCTCGGCCACTCATGCCTCGGTTCTGGCCCACCCCTGCGTCGTCAGAAATCCGCCGCGCGGCCGCCTCGACGCACTGACCGCAGGCCGTTTAGTTCACTCGTTCAACCATGAACAGGCGGGCGTGTGGCAGCCCCGCGGTGCGCGACCCCCGTCGACCGACCCTGCGAACGCAGCCCTGGGCACCATTGGAACAATAGAGGCCACTCCGACTGTTCCTTATTTTATCTATCTCCGTCTCTGTATAACATAGGCCATACAGGCCACCCCGCTTTTGCGTATGGATGCGGAGATAGATCAAGTGTCATACAGAACGCTCAAGTCCGTCTTCCACCAGCGCGATCAAGTCGGCGCCGACGCTGAGGAACGGGTCCGACGCGAGTCTCCCGCCGCCCTCCGCTGGGACTTGATGATCGGCGAGTACCCGATGTTCGCGCTGCTGACCCCCGAGATCGCAGTGCTGATCGAACGAATCATGAGCTTTGAGCCGAAGATTCAGTCCGAGTGGAAAGATCTGCCAGGACGAGCACGGACCCACTATCTCCATCGCATGGTCATCGACGAAATCCAAGCGACCAACGAGATCGAACAGGTCCGTTCGACCCGACAGGAGATCGGTGCTGCGATCAGGGCCGTCCGGGCGCGACAACCCATCGAAAACAAGCGCTTCGCGGAGATGGCGCGTCTTTACCTCGACATCGGCAACGACGAGGCCGAAAGTCCGCATACGCTGGACGACATCCGGGCTGTCTACGACGCGGTGACCGCGGGAGAGATCCGTGATGAAGACGCTCCCGATGGGCGGCTGTTCCGGCAGGGACCGGTATCGATCGAATCCGGGACCAAAATCGTGCATACCGGAGTCGTGCCCGAGTCAGCGATCGACGCAGCGCTCACCCTGATGCTGAGCCAGGCGCGCGACGATTCGGTCCCCCAACTCATCAGGGCCGTGGCTGCGCACTTCATCTTCGAGTACACGCACCCGTTCTACGACGGCAACGGCCGAACCGGGCGCTACCTTCTCGCACTCGACCTCCGACAGGTGATCGCTCCGTACGCGAGCCTCGCGCTGTCGGCGACCGTCGCCGACAACAAGGACCGTTACTATCGCGCGTTCGCGGACGTGGAGAATCCACTGAATCGCGGGGATCTGACGCCTTTCTTGATCAGAATGTTGGAGATCATCGCCGAGGCACAACATCGGCTGCTGCTCGACCTCTCCGAACGTCGGCAGAAGATCGAGGCGCTCAGGGCACGCCTTCGCGATCTGGTTGATGACGAACAGTTTCCGCTCAGCGTAGGGCTCGACCGCGAGTCGTCACCGCCGATAAGTCCTGACGACTTCGGCGCGATCTTGTACACCCTCGGCCAGGCCTACTACTTCGATGTGAACCGCGCCGTCCGATCGAACACCCTGGCCGACGTGCTGGGAAGATCCAGTCAGTTCGTCCGACCGCGACTCCAGCTCTTGGACGACGCCGGGATCATCGAGACCGTCACGAGGAAACCGCTGCGTTTCCGGCTCACCCAGCGGGTGGCCGCGCTGCTGGATCTGGAAGGACCGTGATCTCCAGTAGCTGACCCTCCGAGTAGATGTCCCGATTTGTGTCATTCAGACGACAGCGAGCTGCCCACTCGTCGTCTAATATCTGATCGACAAAGAGGGGGCCCAGGGGTGGCAGGATATCGGCGCGGCACGCGACGCGCCGTCGAGAACGACGGCGTCGGCCCTCTTCGACGACCCTCGGGCCTCTCCAACGCCTCTCTCACCCTCGGCGCGCTCTCGCTGGCCACCGTCATCCCGACCGCGGTCGCATCGATCAACGTGACCACCCTGGTCCACGCTCTCGCCGCGCCGGACACCGTCCAGGTGGCCACCGAATCGACCACAGGGTGGAGCCAACCGATCCCGTTGTCGCCGGGCGCCGGCGGCCCCGCCGCCCCGTCCGTCGCTGCGACACCGACCGGCGGGCCGGCCGCTCCCATGACACGCGACCTGTCTTCCACGGGTACACCGAGAACGCTGGTCATCGACTTTCCGCACTCGGTCGGCCCCATCATCGCCGGCGGTCCCCGAACCCGCGCAGTGTTGTCGACGGAGCTCGACGACGAACTCAAAGAACGTGCGGTGCAACAGAACCTGGCGGTCATGACCGTCATCGCCGGACTCGACGCGAACAGTCCGTTCGTCGTCTACACCGGCGACGCCCAGGGCTCCGGCGGGCCCGGCGCGCCCGGTGTACCCGAGGGCGGCACCAGCCTGACTCCTCCCCCGCCGGGTACCGACGGGCCGATCATCGTGCTGGTGTCGGATCCGCGCGGGCCGTGGAGCATTCGAGTCTGGCTGGAGACCATCCCGCTCGTCTCGGCACTCCTGAAGTCGATCGGATGGAAGGTCGACCCGCCCCGGACGGACCGCCCTGTCGAGACGCCACGTCCCGATGCCGGCACGGGCAGCGAGCCGGAGGTCACCGAACCACCCCGCGGACGGCCCATCGAGCCGACCACCGACCGTGGCGACACCACATCCGACGCCGGAGCCGATGCCGAGACGCCCAGGAACACCGTCGAGACACGGGACGTGGGCCGGGAAACCCTGCGGGACATCGTGGTCGACGATGACCAGGACTTGCCGACCGAGTCCGCCGATGTCGAAGACGACGGGGACACCGGACCGGACTCAGGCGAAGCGGGCGACGACGGTCCGTCCGAGAGTTCGGGCAACTCCCGATCCGACTCGACGAGCGGTGACAGCTCCGGCGCGGGCGACGACAGCGATTCTTCCGACCGCGGTGGTTCCGGCAGCGAATCCTCGGAATCCGCCGCCTGATCCGTCGTCGTAGATCAGCTGCTCAACCGAACACCGACGCCAGTGGTGCTGCCGAGTCGGGCGACAACGGCGAGGTCAGCATCACCGGCCCCTGCGCCATGAAACGTGGAGTCGCACCACGATGTTCGTCAGCCGCGTGCACGGTGAACGGATGGACCACGAAGACGTCACCGGGACTGCCGGTCGCGTAGGCGACGCGACGCTCGCGACTCGCGGCGTCGAGTAGCGGACCGGCGTCGAAGGGGCTCATCCCGTCGTTGTCGAGAACCGTGACAGCGTCGAGATGTGACCCCACCCGGATGCGTGTCGGTGCGTCGGTCGGTCCGACTTCGGAGAGCAGGGTCAGGATCAGCACGGTGTGGGGCCGTCGACTCACCACCCACGATCCGTCCTCGCGCGGTGTGTTGGCGTCGATGTGCCAGCCGCGGTCATCGACCGTCGGCGGCAGCGGGAAGCGGACCGGTATGTTGCCCAGGGCGCCGCGCGGTGTCCAACCGCCGACGCCACAGATCGCATCGAGCGCCTCGGTCAGCTCCGGACTGTTCGCGAGCAACCCGAATGGGCCGGCCCCCACCATGTCCGACGCCCAGCGCACCGGATCGGTCCAGGCGTCCGGGTCGTCCTCGGACAGACCCAGCTGAGCCCACAATCCTGCCCGCGCCCGGTCCGCGGCCTCGCGCAGCGACGGACGCTCGATCTTGAGGAAACCGTCTGCGCTGAACCTGTCGACGTCGATCACCGTCGCAGCCTCCCACCATCGGGCGTCTCCCGCGAGCGATTTTCGCCGCACCAAGGGCGGCAGATCACGAACCGTCGAGAAGCTCACGGCCGCAGGCCCTCTGGAATCGACTACGGGAGAGCTTGGTCGATCAGGACTTCGGCGGCGGCTCGTGCATCGTCGGCGGCACGCGCCGAGCCCGCGATCGCCGCCGTGGTCTGGGCCCCCTCGGCGAGGATGGACAGCTGCGCGCCGAGGCCGTCGGGGCCTCCCAACTCCGCCACCAGACCCGCGACGTAACGCTGGAAATCAGCCTTCTGCGCACGGACCGCGGCGGCGACCGAGGGCATCTCGGCCCCGAGCTCGCCGTAGGCGTTGATGAACGCGCACCCGCGGAACTCGTCGGTGCCGAACCACTGGAGCAAGAAGTCGAACACGGCGAGCAGCCTCTCCCGCGGCGACGACAGCCCCTCCGCACAGGCGGCGATCCCGCTGTTCCACTGCCGGGTCCGATCGTCGAGCACCGCGAGGATCAACGCCTCCTTCGACGGGAACATCGAGTAGATCTTCTTCAGCGACACCCCCGCCGCATCGCGGACCTTGTCCATCCCCACCGCGTGGACCCCGTGCGCGTTGAACAGCCGGTCAGCGGCACGGACCACCTGCTCGCGCGGGTCCACGGCGTCGGCCACCTCGATCTCCTCTACTGCCGGTTCCCGGCTTGGGGGTTGCGCGGGGAACGATCGTTCTCTAGTGTAGCAATCACCGGCGAGAACGACCGTTCTCCCGCCCGCCGCATCGATTCCGATCCCGATCGGGTCGCCTCAACAGAGAGAAGTGATCGCAATGGGCTACATCAAAGTCGGCACCGAGAACTCCACCGACGTCGAGCTGTACTACGAAGATCACGGCACCGGCCAGGCCGTCGTGCTGATCCACGGCTATCCGCTCGACGGGAACAGCTGGGAACTGCAGGCGCGCGAGCTCATCGACGCCGGCTACCGCGTGATCACCTATGACCGTCGCGGGTTCGGGAAGTCGAGCAAGGTCGGCACCGGCTACCACTACGACACCTTCGCCGCGGACCTGAACACCGTCCTGGAGACGCTCGACCTCCGCGACGTCATCCTCGTCGGATTCTCCATGGGCACCGGCGAACTCGCCCGCTACGCCAAGAACCACGGCACCGACCGGGTCGCGAAGTTCGCGTTCCTGGCGTCGCTCGAACCGTTCCTGGTGAAGACCGACGACAATCCCGAAGGCGTCGACCGGTCCGTCTTCGACGGTATCGCCGCGGCCGCCAAGCAGAACCGCTACGCCTGGTACACGCAGTTCTACAAGGACTTCTACAACCTCGACGACAACCTCGGCACCCGCATCACCCAGGAGGTCGTCGATGCGAACTGGAACACCGCGGTCGGCAGCGCGCCGGTCGCCGCCTACTCGGTCGTCCCCGCCTGGATCGAGGACTTCCGCGAAGATGTTGCCGCAGTGCGCGACTCGGGCAAGCCGACCCTGATCCTGCACGGCACGGCCGACAACATCCTGCCGATCGATGCCACTGGTCGCCGCTTCCACCAGGCCGTTCCGGAGGCCGAGTACGTCGAGGTCCCCGATGCGCCGCACGGCCTGCTGTGGACTCACGCCGCCGAGGTGAACGAGGCGCTGCTGGGGTTCGTTCAGAAGTGAGCACCCCGGGGTGAGTTCAGCAGTGAGCACACCCGCGTGACAGCAGGACGGCCGCCGGATGGATTCTCCATCCGGCGGCCGTTTGCCGTCTGTCCCTACCGGGCGTCGTCGTCGACCGGCGCCGAATCGTCGGCACTCTCGTCGGACGCCTTGGCGTCCTTGTTGTCGGCGAGGGGGTCGTAACCGGGAACACCCTCGAGCACCGTCAGTTCCTGATCGATGGCGGCCGAGACGGCCTTGGCATCTTCCTTGATCTTGCGGATGAAGTCCGACATCGCTCGCTCCTCGCTCATCGTCCGGCCGCGGCACGCGACCGTGACCTCATGATAGGTCGAGGCCCGCGTCACCCTCCGGCGATCGGAGTCCGGGCGCGCGACCGATCAGTCCCGGAACATGTCCGCGTACGACGACGACAGCGCCGGGTAGTAGGCGTCCCAGTCGACCTCGGCGACGCTACGGCCGGCCTCGGCCGCCACCAGACGGTCGAGGTAGTACTCCCATCCCGGGCCCACGTTCTCGGCCATGTCGGCCGTTGGCAGTCCCTGAGCGAAGGTCAGTGTCGTCGTTCCGTGGGCTTCGGCCAGGTCCAGTTCCAGCCGCCACACGTCCTCACCCCCGTCCTGGGCCGGGGACTTCGATTCGACGACCAGCCGGCGCGGCGGATCGCATTCCAGGATCGTGAACCGTTCGGACTCCACGTCCTCGCCCTCGGCGGTCATCCGGAAGTCGACGAACCCGTCGGCCGGATCGCCCGCCCACGTGCCGATCCAGCGTTCGAGCCGCGTGGGTTCGGTGATCGCCGCCCATACGGCGTCGATCGGCGCGGCGAACGTCCGCTCGAGCACCACGTGCGGCACGCCGGCCCGCACCTCTCGGCGGCCGGTGGCCGCGATGTCGGCAGTCATCCTGTCTCCTTGTGTCGTTTGCCTGAATCGGGCTGTGCAAGAGGGGGTTCGCGGATTCCTCATCGACGAACTCGCGCACGGTACGTCGCACCTCGAGGTCGAGCGCGTCGAGATGACGCTCGTCGAATCTCGGCTGCACGCCGTCCGAGTCCACGCCGTCCGAGTCCACGGCGTGCGAACCCGCAACCGCCGAGTCCACCGCGTCGAGCCACGCCCGGACCCCGGCCAGCGCGCCGGACGCCAGCTCGTAATGCCGCTCCCGGCCGTGGTCGACGGCCGTCGTAACGCCTGCTTCGCCGAGCACGCGAAGATGACGCGAGATCGCCGGCCGGCTGATCGGGTGGTCGGCCGCGAGATCGACGACGCGCGCCGACCCGCGAGCGAGCCGCTCGATCAGCGCACGACGCACCGGGTCGGCGATCGCCTCGAAGTCATCCACGTCCTATTGGTAACACATGAGTTACCAATAGAGAAGGGTGAAGCTGTCTACGCCCCGACCGGGCGCGCGAGCGCGAGTCCGATTCGCGCGACCATGTCGTCGACGGCGAACTTCGGCTTCACGTTCATGTCGAGGGCCTCCCGGCACGCGAGCACGGCTTCGACGCACTGCAGCAGCTGCTCGGGCTTGGCGTAGCCGGCGAGCGGATTCGCGAGGTCGTCGGCCTTGTCCGGATGCATCGCGGTGACCTGGGCGCCGACGCCGACGACGAGCGCGTCGCGGAACAGCGCGGCGAGGTCGACCAGGGCACGGTCGAGGACGTCGCGTCCGACCCGGGTCGCCCTCGACTTCTGCCGCTTCTCCAGTTCCTTGAGCGCGCCGGCACTTCCGCGCGGCATCCGCGCGGTGCCCTTGCCCGTACCGCCCGCCCCGAGCGCGGTCTTCATCTCCTCGGTCTCGGCCGCGTCGAGTTCGGCACTGATCGCCTTGGCGGCCTCATCGGCCGACCGGACGAGCTCCTCGGCAGCGGCATAGGCTGTCGAGTCGCGGGCGGCGGCACGCGCCAGCCCGAGCGCCTTCTCGCGTTGCGTGCGCGCCTCGGGATCCGTCGCCAGCCGACGCGCGCGCCCGATGTGGCCGCCGCACACCGACGCCGCCCACCGAGCCTGCTCCGGATCGAGACCGTCGCGCTCGACGAGAACCCGCTCGATGTCGGCGGTCGTCGGCGTCACCAGTGCGACGTGCCGGCAGCGCGACCGCAGGGTCACGGAGATGTCCTCCGGGTCCACCGACGGCGCACACAGCAGGAACACCGTGCGTGACGGCGGCTCCTCGACGACCTTCAGCAGTGCGTTCGCGGCCTGCTCGGTGAGCCGGTCGGCGTCCTCCACGATGACGATCTGCCAGCGCCCTGTGCCCGGCCGGCGCGCGGCGGCCTGCACGATGTCGCGCATAGCGCCGACGGCGAGGCTCAGCCCCTCCGGCACGACGTGGCGGACATCGGCGTGGGTCTTCGCCATCACCGTGACGCACGCACGACACTCGCCACAGCCGACGTTCGCGGCGTCGGGCGCCTGGCACTGGAGAGCCGCGGCGAAGCATTGCGCGGCCACCGACCGACCGCTGCCCGGTGGTCCGGTGAACAGCCACGAGTGGGTCATCGACGCCCGCGACCACCCCGCATCGACGGCCGGGATCTCGTCGTCGGCGAGGAACAGGTCGTCCGACGTACCCGCGTCGAGCCTCGCCGCAAGAGCACGGGCGGCCCGTGCGGCGGCCCGCAGATCGTCGGCGATGGCCTCTTGCCCGGTCAGCCGATCGAAGACATTTGTCACAGCAACACCCTAATCCGCAGTTCGGACACGCCTGAGGCGCGGAACCGTGTTTAACGATTGCAAGCAGCCAGCTACCGTAGTCTCCGTGGTTCAACAACGGTCGCGGTGGTCAAAGGGCCTGCATCTGGCCCGATGGCTGATTCATACGCCGTGGCCCATTCTCGCGCTGGACATGCTGCGGGCGAACCTCGTCGGTGCACTGTTCACCTTCGCGTTCCTGCGCTTCGGCATGCCGATCCAGGATTCGATCAGCCTCGACGAGATCACCGCGCTGAACCAGGTCATCTTCGCTGCCTACTTGTTGATCGCGATGGTCATCGGCGGCTTCGCCAGCATCCAGCTCTCGCTACCGGTGCTCATCTGGCATCGGCGTCGCACCCGACTCGACAACGAGGCCGCACGACGCCGCGCCCTCGCGCTACCGATGCTGCTGACCGCGGTGAACGCCGCGCTGTGGGTCGTGGGCGGCACGCTGTTCACGCTCGTCAACCTGACCGTCTCGTCGAAGAACGCCTTCATCGTCGCGATCGCCAGCACGATCGGCGCGATGGTCACGTGTGCGCTCAGCTACATGCAGGCGGAGAAGGTCATGCGGCCGATCACGGTCGCGGCGATGGCCAACAATCCCGACAACGCCATCGCGCCCAGTGTCACCACCCGCATCACCGCGTTCTGGGTGATCAGCGTGGTCGCCCCGATGCTGGTGATCATCGGGATGATCGTGCTGCACCGGCTCGGCATCATCGAGGCCGACTCCACCGGCCTGGAGCGGCCGATCCTGTGGATGGCGATCTCGGCGCTCGCGTTCAGCGTGATCGCGATCGTGCGCGTTGTCGCCGCCATCAACGATCCGATCAAGCAGCTGCGCCGCGCACAGTCCAAGGTCAGCGAGGGCGACCTCAACGTCGCGGTGAAGATCTATGACGGCAGTGATCTCGGCCTGCTGCAGGCCGGATTCAACGACATGGTCGCCGACCTGCGCGAACGCCAGCAGCTGCGCAACCTGTTCGGCCGCTACGTCGGCGAGGACGTCGCGCGGCGGGCCATCGAGACCGGCACCGAACTCGGTGGCGAGGAACGCTACGTCGGCGTCCTGTTCGTCGACATCGTCGGCTCGACGCGCCTGGCGGTGAATCGGCCGCCCCGCGAGATCGTCGAACTGCTCAACGAGTTCTTCCGGGTCGTCGTCGGCGTGGTCGGTCGCCACGGCGGGTTCGTCAACAAATTCCAGGGCGACGCGGCGCTCGCCATCTTCGGTGCGCCGCTCGACCTCGACGACTTCGCCGGCCGGGCACTCGCGTCCGCGCGCGAGCTGCGGGCCGAGCTCTACGAGACCCTCGGTGACACCGACATCGGCATCGGCGTCTCGGCCGGCAAGGCCATCGCCGGCCACATCGGCGCCGAGCAGCGACTGGAGTACACGGTCATCGGCGACCCGGTCAACGAGGCCGCCCGCCTCACCGAGCTCGCGAAGGACGAACCCACCCGCGTCCTCGGGTCCGCACGCGCGGTCTTCCTGGCGTCTCACGAGGAAGCCGAGCACTGGGAGATCGGCGAGGGCGTCGAACTCCGCGGCCGCGGGATCGAGACGCTCCTCGCGCGCCCGCACCTCGAGCCGGACCGGCGGGACTGAGCTACCACCCTCCCCTGCCCCTGAGGTGTGAGCAGGGACTTGCCGTCGCTTGTCCCCAGCGATTATCGGGCGCTCTTACTCGGCGTCCGGCGTCGCCTTCTTGGCCGCCGTCTTCTTGGCGGTCGACTTCTTGGCTGCGGTCTTCTTCGCCGTCGTCTTCTTGGCCGCGGTCTTCTTCGCCGCCGTCTTCTTGGCCGCGGCCTTCTTGGCGGGGGCCTTCTTGGCCGCCGCCTTCTTCGTGGTCTTCTTGGCAGCCTTCTTGGCCGGGCCCCGAGCCCGACGATCGGCGAGCAACTCCATCGCGCGCTCCGGCGTGATCGACGCGACCTCGTCGCCCTTGCGCAGGCTGGCGTTGGTCTCGCCGTCGGTCACGTACGGTCCGAACCGACCGTCCTTGATGACCATCGGCTTGCCGCTGACCTCGTCGTCCTTGCCGAGCTCACGCAGCGGCGGCGCGGCGGCCTGACGACCGCGACGCTTGGGCTCCGAGTAGATCTTCAGCGCCTCGTCGAGGGTGATCTCGAAGAGCTGCTCCTCGGTGCCGAGGGACCGCGAGTCCGAGCCCTTCTTGAGATACGGGCCGTACCGGCCGTTCTGCGCGGTGATCTCGTCGCCCGACTCCGGGTCGACGCCGACGACACGCGGCAGCGACAGCAGCTTCAGCGCGTCCTCGAGGGTGACCGTGGAGATGTCCATCGTCTTGAACAGCGAGCCCGTGCGCGGCTTGGGACCGGCCTTCTTCGCCGCCTTCTTCGCGGTCTTCTTCGCCGCCGGCTTCGTCTTGGTGGCCGTGCCCCCGCCGGGCGAGTCGAGCGGGACGACGTCGCCGTCGGCGGTGTCCGAACCTCCGGTGCCGCCGCCCGACCCGCCGTCACGCGGCGTCGGGCCCGCGGGAATGGTTGCGGGCGTGTCCCCGTCGTCGTCATCGTCGTCCGACGGCAGGACCTCGGTCACGTACGGACCGAAACGTCCTTCCTTGGCGACGATCTCGTGACCGGTGGCGGGGTCCGTACCGAGCGAACGCCCCTCTTGCGGTGTCGCGAAGAGCTTTTCGGCGACCGCGAGGGTCAACTCGTCCGGGGTGATGTCGGCGGGCAGGTTGGCGCGCTGCAGATCCTCGTCCGCACCGTCCGCGGCGACATTGCGCTCGAGATACGGCCCGTAACGGCCGACCCGCACATAGATCGGGCGGCCCTCTTCGTCGTTGAACAGACGAATGGAGTTGACCTGCCGTGCGTCGATCTCCTCGAGATTGACACCGACGAGCTTCTTCAGACCACCGTATTGCGCGATTGCCGAATGGGCGGAACGGGTTTCACCGTCGGCACCGGAATGGTCGTCGCCGAAGTAGAACTCCGACAACCACTTCGTGCGGTTCTCGTTGCCCGTCGCGATCTGATCGAGGTCGTCTTCGAGGGTCGCGGTGAAGTCGTAGTCGACGAGGCTCTGGAAGTACGCCTCCAGCAGACCGACGACCGCGAATGCGATCCACGACGGCACCAGGGCGTTGCCCTTCTTGACCACGTACCCGCGGTCCTGGATGGTGCCGATGATCGACGCATACGTCGACGGTCGGCCGATCCCGAGTTCCTCGAGCACCTTCACCAGCGAAGCCTCGGTGAAGCGCGCGGGCGGGTTGGTGGAGTGACCGTCTGCGGTCAGGTCGGTGGCCGTCAGCGACTGCCCCTCGGTGAGCTGCGGCAACCGGTTCTCGGCGTCGTCGGCCTGGCCGCCGCTGAGCTCGTCGACCGTCTCCACGTAGGCCGACAGGAAGCCCGGGAAGGTGATCGTGCGACCTGACGCGGCGAAGGTGCAGCGCTCTCCGGAAGAGGCGGTACCGGCGATACGCAGGCTCAGCGTGGTGCCCTTGGCGTCGGCCATCTGCGACGCGACCGTCCGTTGCCAGATCAGTTCGTACAGGCGGAACTCATCGGCCTCGAGTTGTCCGGCGACCTGGCCGGGAGTCCGGAAGGTCTCACCGGCGGGTCGGATCGCCTCGTGTGCTTCCTGGGCGTTCTTGACCTTGCGGGTGTACTGGCGCGGCGTCGGGTGGACGAAGTTGTCGCCGTAGAGCTCGCGGGCCTGGGCGCGGGCGGCGTTGATCGCCGACTCGCTGAGGCTCGTCGAGTCGGTACGCATGTAGGTGATGAAGCCGTTCTCGTACAACCGCTGCGCGATCCGCATCGTGCGGTCGGAGGTGAACCGCAACTTGCGGCCGGCCTCCTGCTGCAGCGTCGAGGTCATGAACGGCGCGTACGGACGGCGCGTGTAGGGCTTCTCCTCGACCGAGGTGACGGTCATCCCCGCACCTCGCAGGCCGGTGGCCAGACTCTCGGCGCGGTCGGCGTCGAGCACGATGACGCCGTCGGACCTCTTCAGGACACCCGTCGACTCGAAGTCGCGTCCCGTGGCGACCCGGGCTTCGTCGACGTTGACCAGCCGCGCCTTGAAGGTCTGCGGATTGGAGCTGTCCGCACTCTCCGCGCTCGCGTCCATCGTCGCGGAGATGTCCCAGTACTCGGCCGACACGAACGCCATGCGCTCGCGCTCCCGCTCGACGATGATGCGCGTCGCCACCGACTGCACGCGGCCCGCCGACAGCTTCGGCATGACCTTCTTCCACAGCACCGGCGACACCTCGTAGCCGTAGAGGCGGTCGAGGATGCGTCGGGTCTCCTGCGCGTCGACGAGGTCGATGTCGAGGTCACGCGGGTTCTCGGCAGCGGCCCGGATGGCCGGCTCGGTGATCTCGTGGAACACCATGCGCTTGACGGGGATCTTCGGCTTGAGGGTCTCGAGGAGATGCCAGGCGATCGCCTCCCCCTCGCGGTCACCGTCGGTGGCGAGGTAGAGCTCGTCGACGTCCTTCATCAGCGATTTGAGTTCGCTGACGGTCGACTTCTTGTCGGGCGACACCACGTACAGCGGCTCGAAGTTCTCGTCGACGTTCACACCGAGACGTGCCCAGGACTGCCCCTTGTACTTGGCCGGCACGTCGGCGGCGCCGCGCGGGAGGTCGCGGATGTGCCCTCGGGAGGACTCCACCACATAGTTCGCCCCCAGGTACCCGGCGATCTTGCGGGCCTTGGTCGGGGACTCGACGATCACGAGGCGTCGAATACCCCTGTTCGAGCGGGATGCGGTGCTGGTCTCTGCCACCGGGGCGTCCTTCGGTTGACTGGGTGGAGAACGTTCCTGCGTGTCAGTTCAGGTGTGTTCGATGGGTTTGTACCTTATGTATAGCGCCGTTTGCACATCTGAATTCCGTCTCGGACCCGGCGAGGTGACCGATCCGACACCGTTCCGACCCGTTGTAGCAGCTCAACGGCTCGAATGCGGGATGACTAATGCTCGTCGACCGGAGGCCAGTCGGCGACGGCCTCGGCACAGGGCGGCACACCGACGTACTCGTGCAACCGGGACAGGCGCCGGTGGCCGGCGATCCGCAGGGCCGGGGAATGCCCGCGCGTACCGACGAGGGTGGGTGCGATGCCGACACGCATCAGCGCCGTGGCGAGTGCCGCGTGCGACTCCGGAGCGTGGGGATCCAATCCGAGCTGGTAGCGGCCGGCATCCGAGTGACCGGCGGCGATCACCCACAGGCGCAGGGCCCGGTAACTCGGAACCCAACCGGGGGGCATCGCCTTGACCGCTCCCGCGGACCAGGCCGCGTGCAGGGGATCGAGTTCATGGCAGGGCGCGGTCCGGGCCAGCGGGGTGCCCTCGTCCGAGACCGTCGACTCGGCTTCGAGGCCGGCCGCACGTATCTCGACGACGATCTGCTCTGCCCGCCAGCGGTCGGCGACCACGATCGAGACCCGCGTACCGGTTTCGGAGCGGACGGCCTGTCCGTGCGCCGCGAGCAGCCCCGCGAGGTCGGCGTACGCGGGCTGTTCGGTCTCCGCGGAGAAAAACGACAACTGGCCCACGATTCGAGACTAGTGCTGTGTCTCGGAAATAGGTGGGCGGTTCAGGTGGCGCGTTCGCGACGCGCGGAGCGCTGCGGAACGGGAGCCAGACAACAAACCGCTCCCGCCTCGACGAATCGAAACGGGAGC
Organism: Gordonia hongkongensis; assembly: GCF_023078355.1. NCBI lineage: Bacteria > Bacillati > Actinomycetota > Actinomycetes > Mycobacteriales > Gordoniaceae > Gordonia > Gordonia hongkongensis. Next base: position 613,234 of record NZ_CP095552.1, on the reverse strand, counting down.
GGTGGTTTGCCCCGACTGCTTGGTGCAGTCACACGCGGGTCTTCTCAGACAGCGCGGACGCCGGTGGCCTGCGGCCCCTTGGTGCCCTGACCGACCTCGAACTCGACCCGCTGGTTCTCCTCGAGGGTGCGGAAACCGGATCCCTGGATCTCGGAATAGTGGACGAACACGTCGTCGGAACCCTCATCAGGCGCGATGAAGCCGAAGCCCTTTTCCGCGTTGAACCACTTCACAGTTCCCTGTGCCATTCTTGCAATCCTTTACATATCAACTGTCGCGACACGATGGGTCATCGTGTCGTGGCCGGTCGACCGCCATACCTCAAAGAGCCCCGCGAAGATCTGCATCGATCCGCCAAACTAACCTCAGTACCACGGCTGCAACATGCTTGTCGCCCACCGGGCGGTGGGTCGCGAAAGCTGCGGCCGGAACCAGTCAATCATGTTCGGCCCCCCAGCGATAGTCACACGAACCAAAGTGAGTCAAAACCTCGTCAAACTTCAGACCAACGACACCAGCCGGTAACATCGACGCAGGTCGGAGACCCGTCGCTGCAACACTATTTCGAAGAGTTCTCACCAGAAGATGCAGTACTCCACATTCGGGACAGGCCTGTTGGCCCGCACCCTCGCGGGGTCCGACGCCGACCCCTCCCCGCTCACCCACCTCTCGGTAATCCCATCGCGCTCACCATCTTTCGACGCCTGGCCGGAGTGGGTGCCGCAGCCCCTGATCGACGCCTACGCCGACAACGGCATCGAGAAGGTGTGGACTCACCAGGCGCGCGCGGCCGACGCCGCATTCCGCGGCAATCATGTGGCTATTTGCACCGGGACCGCATCGGGCAAATCGATGTCGTATCAAATGCCCATTCTCACTTCTTTTCTGAACGAAAAGAATGCGACCGCGTTATACCTCGCGCCGACAAAAGCTCTCGGGGCCGACCAGATCCGGGCGGTGTCCTCGATCATCGCCGGGCGACCGGAGTTCGGGCACCTCCAGCCGTGCGCATACGACGGCGACACCGACCCCGAGATCCGGCAGTGGGCGCGCGCCCATTCGCGCTGGATCTTCACCAACCCCGACATGCTGCACATCGGCATCCTGTCCCATCACCACCGATGGCGTCAGTTCTTCCGGCATCTGCGGTTCATCGTCGTCGACGAATGTCACCACTACCGAGGCGTGTTCGGGTCTCACACCGCCCTGGTGATGCGGCGTCTGCTGCGGATCGCGCGGGCCGCCGGTGCCGATCCGGTCGTCATCGGCGCGAGTGCGACGGTCGCCGAACCGGCCGAGGCGCTGGGCCGGTTGATCGGTGAACCGGCCGTCGCGGTGACCGAGGACGCATCTCCCCGCGGGGAGCGGACCGTCGCCCTCTGGGAGCCCGATTTCCTGCCGGTGGTCACCGGCGAGAACGGTGCACCCGTCCGACGCTCGGCCGGCGCTGAATCCGCCCGACTGCTGGCCGATTTCGTGGTGGAAGGTGCTCGTACACTGTGTTTCGCCCGGAGCCGGCGGGGCGTCGAACTGACCGCACTCAGCGCACGACACCTGTTGTCACAGAGCGCCCCCGAGCTCGAGTCCCGGATCGGCGCGTACCGGGCGGGATACCTGGCCGACGATCGGCGACGTCTGGAGAAGGCCATCTCCGACGGCGAACTGCTGGGCGTGGCCACCACCAATGCGCTCGAACTCGGCGTGGACATCAGCGGACTCGACGCCGTGATCGTCAGCGGGTACCCCGGAACGGTCGCCTCGTTCTGGCAGCAGGCCGGGCGCGCGGGACGCCAGCGCGAGTCCGGCGACTCACTCGTCGTGCTCGTCGCCCGCGACGACCCGCTCGACACCTACCTCGTGCATCATCCGGAGTCACTCCTCGGCAAACCCGTCGAGGCCACGGTCACCGACCCCGCCAACCCGTACATCCTCGGTCCGCACCTGCTGTGCGCCGCCATGGAGAAACCGCTGTCGGACAGCGAGATCGACGCCTGGAACGCCCGCGACGTGGCGCAGGACCTGGCCGCCGACGGCCTGCTGCGCAAACGTAAGTCCGGCTGGTACGTCACGGCCGGAACCGAACCCCACGCCGACGTCGACATCCGCGGCGGCATCGGCGGGCAGGTCCTGATCGTCGACACCACGACGTCGCAGCTGCTCGGTACCGTCGACACCGGCCGGGCCATGTCGACGGTGCACCCCGGCGCCGTCCACATTCACCAGGGCGAGACCTATCTCGTCGACGAGCTCGATCTCGACGACGGTCTCGCGCTGGCGCATCCGGAGGACCCGGACTGGACGACGTCGGCGCGGGAGACGACGGACATCAGCATCACCGCGACGCTCGCGAGCCGGCGATTCGGCCCGCTGACGGTCGCATTCGTGGAGGTCGACGTCACCCATCAGGTCGTCGGTTACCTGCGCACGTTGCGCACCGGAGAGGTGCTCGACGCCGTCGAGCTCGACATGCCCGAGCAGACCCTGAGCACCCGCGCCGTGATGTACACCCTCACACCGGAGGCACTCGCCGACGCCGGTGTCGACGAGACCCGGTTGCCCGGTTCGTTGCACGCCGCGGAACACGCGGCCATCGGCCTCCTCCCTCTGGTTGCGACCTGCGACAGGTGGGACATCGGTGGACTCTCGACCGACCTCCACCCGGACACCGGTCTGCCGACGGTCTTCGTCTACGACGGGTACATGGGCGGTGCCGGTTTCGCCGAACGCGGGCATTCGGCGTTCCTGACCTGGATCGACGCCACCCGAGACGCCGTGGCCAGCTGCGGTTGTGAGAGCGGTTGCCCATCCTGCGTCCAGAGTCCCAAATGCGGCAACGGTAACGATCCGCTCGACAAGAATGGCGCAGTAGCCGTCCTGGATCTTCTCCGTCGGGAATACTTGGCCCATGCATGACGAGGCATCCGACCGGGGGACCCACACGTATCGTCAGGTCACCCGACCCTCTCGTGCCTTCTTCCTGCTCGCCCGCCCGACGCAGAACACCGACCAGTTGCCGTCGTCCATCGGCGAGCGCGACGTGTTCTTCTCCGAAGACGAGGCGCTCGACGCCCTGGACCTCCACTACGCCTGGTGCGCGGCCCGTTCCGGAGGTTTCACCGATGTCGTGACCACGGCACAGTGGTATCTGCAGACGGCGATGGTCGGTCCGCGGGTCACCGCCTCCCTCGGTGAGGTCTATCTGGCGTCCACCGATGCCCACTCCGGTGAAACCTGGGCAGCAGCAGGCGGTTTCCTCACCGAGGGGGAACTCATCCACTGGTCGTCGTTCGTCCGGGCCGCCCGATCGTGGATTCCGCTGAACACCGGGACCGATGCGCTCGAACTCGCCTATCGAGGCGACACCGACGTGCACTTCCACCAATTGTGGTTCGCGCCCATGCAGTCCATCCGGGTGTACCCCAAGCGGATCTCCGTCGAATCCGACGGTCTCGGGTAGAGCCGCCTCCGGCACGTCAGTCCACCGGTCCCGCGCGCGCCTGGGCGGTGGCGTCGCTCGTCCCGAAGCTCCCGAGTGCCACCGGCACCCGAACCGTCACCACCACATCGTCTCCGGCGGTACGGCACTCCACGAGCTCGGCCCCCGAGCCCTGTCGGCGGCTCAGACCTCGTGCCGCCGCGCACGGATTCGGCTCACCCGCGGCATGATCGATCGCCGCGGCCAGAGCGGACAGATCGGCCGCCGACTGGGCGCGGTGGCGGGCGAGCACCGCTGCCCCGACATAGATCACCATGACGAGAACCGCAGCCAGCGCCGCGATCACGAATGCGCCCAACACCGTTGCGTGACCGCCGTCGTCGGCGATCAACCCACGACGGCGCGTCATGGCCCCACCCCCGGCGCGAACACCACCTGATCCACACCGGTCGGTTCCTTGGCCGCGACTGCCCTAGCCGACACCGTGAGACCCGGCAGCATCGCCACACCCGATCGGACCTCGACCACGACGACCCGATCGTCCGCATCCGAGATCGACACCCGCGCATCATCTCCGACGAGCCGTTGCGCGACCTCGCGCCCCGAAGCATCACCCGCAGCGGACAGGCGAGCCACCTCGCGCGCCGCATCGGTACAGCGGATCTGGGTGGTCACCGCGGCGACCGCACCCACGGCGATGAGCACCATCACGACGATCGCGGCGATCGCGTACGCGGCCTCGACCGTCACCATGCCTGATTCGTCGGCGAGCAGGCGTCGCAGCCACTTTCGGCGGTTCATCAACCGACCGAGGTGTTGAGCGCCTTTCCGATGATGCCCGTCAGGGCACTCACGATGTTGTCACCGGTGACGACGGATGTACGACTTGGACAGTTCCTAAACGGGAACGGCTCCGGCCCGGTGCTACCAACACCGATTCCAGAGCCTCGGAACAAACGGAACGGAACTCCGTCGTGAACCGTGTATCAAGCATATCCCTCGTCGCCGCTGTGGCGACATTCCTCCTGAGCTTCTACTTTGTCCCGCTCGGCGTGATGGCCGTGTGCATCGAGCTCGGGTGGCACGCATGACCGCGCCGACCACCGTCCCCGCCGAGACCCTGATCCGTCACGCCTGGGGCCTCTACGAACAAGACACCGAGTGCGACTACGCAGCCAACCTCCGCGAGGCGGTGTGGCGGCTCGAGGAAGCCGTCGACTACGGCCACGACGACGTCGAAGCACTTGCTCGCCGTGTCATCCAGGCGCTCTCCGTTGCGACCGGCGAAGAGGTCGGTGACATCCTGTCACCAACTCCATCCGTTGCCGCATGGTTGGAGTCAGACCAGTGAGCGCGTACAACGCCGGGGTGCGTGCCGCCCGCGAGGAACTCGCAGAACGCGCGGGCGCGTCGGGTGATGACAAACGGTGCGTCGCAGAGCAGATGCTGGCGACGATGACGCTGCGAGACGACGACGATTTCGAACGGGGCTACCGCGACGAGCTTGCCCACGTCCTAAACCGCTTGTGCAAGCACTGTGATCGAGTGTTCGCCGTCCCCAACTATTGGCGGACGTGCCCCGAGTGTCTGCCCATCGAGTACGCCGATGGGGAGGGATACACGCTTCTTGACGACCACCGCATATTCGAGATGGTCGACGGCTACTTCATTCACACGCTCATCGGGTCCGAGGGCGGCGAACTGCTCTACGTCGTTGATGGCGATGACAAGAATGCACCCTGCAAAGGCCTTCCAGTCCCGGACCACGAACGCCTCGGCAAACTCCCCGCCAAGTACACGATCAAGGTGTTGCGCGCGAAGTGTGGCCGTATGACCCGCTCGGGCAAGCCATGCCGCAACGGACCGTGGTGCAAAGTCCACCGCCAGTGAAGGGTCGGACCTGAAATCCAGACCCCCTTGCCGTTAGTCACATTGTGATCAAGGGCATCCGCGTCAACCACTGCTGTAACGCCCGTGGTTGCCCGACCTGGACTGGCGTAACGCTAGTGCAGGCCCACGGCTGTAACGGCCGTGCAGAGAACTCCACCTCGAAAGTGGGGAAATTCCCCACTTTCCCTCATGGGGGGTGAGTCTGACTCACACCCAATCAGCCCTGACGGTCACCACGTACTTCACGGCGATGGTTGCCGGGTTCGACTCCCGGCCAAGGGGCACGACGCACGCAACCACTCCGACTGCGTGTCCGGCGTTATCCGCAGAGCCCGCCGAAACCACCAGCCTGCTCCCCGTAGCCCAGTCGTACGCCGGGGACGTACGCCACCACTCGCGTCGTCGCGAAACGAGAGCCTGGTGCCACAGCGGTACCGCCTACCCTTCGGGTCAGGCGGCGACTGGACGTGGCCGGACGCGATAGGGGCATGGTTGTCGTGGGTCGAAGGGATGGGGTCAACGACACCGGCACCCGAAGGGTGTCAGTTCAACAGGGGTCCTCAAACCCGAGTACCCCTTGCCCAGCATCGACAGCGCACGTTCCATCGCGACCGGCGACGAGTCAAATTCCATTCTGAAAATGAGACGCCCGTGAGCTTGGCGAGCGAGACTGACAGCTACGCCCCCGACTTGCGGAACCGCGCCGAGTCGAACGTGACCACCGTGTCATCACCCGTAGACGCCGCCGGCCTCTTCTTCGCCGTAGCCTTCGCCGCCCGCAACCGGATGATCTCGGCCTTCACCCGCTCCAACTGACCATTCATATTGCCGCGCAGCTGAGGCATCTGCTCAAACGTCTCAGCCAACAGCCGATACCGAATCTCAGCCTCAGCAAGTTCGTCGCCCGCGGCCATAGCCGCGCTCAGCGTCGTGTACTTCTCAGCCATAACTCTCAGGCTCCCAATCAAATCGCGGATTGACATACGTCGGACGAACAGGCGACCCCGTAGGAGCACGGCCAGCCGACTTCTCTCGGTTGCACTGCCGACACACACCGACACAGTTGTCCAGAACGTCGGCCTCGACCTCCGACCACCCCATACGGCGAGCCTCATCAGACGAAACGATGTGATCCACCTGAAACGCCCGCGGATCAAGAGGCGGTGCGTCGTACTCGATCAGCCCATCAACGGCCTGGCAGTCCGCCGTGATCTGCAACGCACACGGCGCATCACCATCACGCCGACGAACCTCCGCACGCCGCCGATTCCGGACAGTGGTCGACGCAAACGGCATCAAACACCCTTTCAGAGCCGAGGGGGTGGGGGGGGTCACACACACGGAGACCTATGGCCAAGAGGGGCCGGATTCGTGGTGGTCGAGGGGACCCTGCCCCTGGGGTTGTTGTGGGTGCGCGACCGGGGCGCAGAGCCATCCTCGGGCCGGAACTGGCCCTCGTCGTGGGGTGGTCTTGCCGTGCTCTCATGTGGGTCACGGGTTGACGCCCTCGGTCGCGCGGTCTGTGTCGGCCCTTACTCGGGTGCGGTGACGGTGAACTTGCCGAGCCGATCAGGCTTGACCGCGTTGGCTCCGAAGCGCCAGGTGCAGCGGACGGCGATGCTGTCGGCGCCGAAGAACGCGTGTTCGCTGGTGGCGACCATGACGGGTCCGACGGCCGAGACGACGGCGGTCTGGTCGATGACGAGGCCGGTGTCTACGGGTGCGGCCGGGGTGACGATCACCGGCAAATCGAGCAGGAACCTCTGGGCGTCGGTCGCGCCGGTACCGAGCAGGCTGGTGTTGTAGTCCGCGCCGGTCTTGAACTTCCGCAGCGATGCCCACGCGGTGGGGCTGAGCACGATGTGGCTCGGTGTGCTGTCGTTCGTGGCGAGCAGCGCGAGGAGGTCGACCAGCCCATCCAGGTCTTCATCGACGGCGCCACCGTTGATGATGCCGGGAATGTGGAGCAGACCAGCAGGTGGTGTAACGGCGGGCGAAGTCGGTACGGGCTGGTCGAGGTACGCCTTGTTGCCGGCCTTGGTGACGGCGCGGGCAACGCTGGCGGACAGGAGTTCGTTGGCGTTGGGCTGAGCCCACTGTTCCCGGCTGAGCTTGATCAGCTGAGTGACCTTGCCGGTGGGCACAACCCGCTCAGACAGGCCGGGGTCTTCCTCGGTGATGTACTCGCCCTCGGCGGTGAAAGAGGCGTCGGCGTCGTCGACGTACTGGACGCGGACGAGTGGTGCGTCGCCCTCGATGTCACCGGCGACAGTCGAGGTGTTGAGGATCAGGGCGTCGGGTACGGCGTCGGTGGGTGCGACGGCGGTGATGTCTGGAGACCAGGCCGAGGCGCTGTCGTGGGTGGTTTGGATGGCCATGCTTGTCAGTCCTTACGGGTGTGGAACGCGGCGAGCCGCGCACCAGTGAGTGGATTCTCTCGGTGCGCGGCTCGCGTCGTCCGGTGCCCGCGTGGGCTGTGTGTCGTCGAACCTGGTGTCTCACCGCGGTTCTGCTGTCAGTGTACCTCTACTTGTTGAAGGCGTCCTTCCAAGCATTGTGTGACGAGTGTCCGGTGCCGGTCCCCTCGCGCGGTACGACGGGTCCACGCTTCTTCCGGGCTGCCTCCCCGATCTCGAGTCCGAGTTTCTCCTTGGCGGCATGGGCGGCGGCGGCCACCTTACCGGGGTCGACCTGGCCGTCGTCGTCGAGAAGATCGGCGAGAGTGGTGTCGGATGCCCAGAGCGCCGTGGGCTTGCCGATTACGTCGGCCGCGAGGCGTTCGACCTCTGCGCGCTGCATCGTCTCGATACGGCCGGCGAGAGTGTCGCGTTCGGCTTCGGTCTCGCGGAGCTGCACCCGGTACCGCGCTTCCCGTTTGCTCTGTGGCTCAGGGGTTTCGCTGTTGTACTCGTCTTGTACTTCACCGTCCTGATTCTGGTCCGGTGTCGTCGAATCGGTGGTGCTGTCCTCCGACTGGGGAGTTTCCCCGGTCGCCGTCGCATCGGTGGTTTCGTTGTTGTCAGTCAGGTTGTCGGACATGGTGTTTCCTTTCGGGCATGTGGTTTCTGTCTGTTCAGTTTTTCAAGGGATACCGGTTCCCTTGACAGGTCCGCAGGTGTTCCATCTGGAACAGATGCGTCGAGGACGACCGCGGCGGCGTACCAGCGTGGTCCGCGCCAGCAGCGAACGGTGGTCACCGGTTGAGCTTCCACTCCGGCGTGCAGTTCTCGGAGTAGTTGCCGAGCCATTGCGGGGGCGCGGCGAGGTCGCCGTCGCGGCGCGATTGCTCCCGGCAGGTGCGTGTGTTCCAGGGCTCCCCGCGCCGTTCCACCCGCTCTTTGGTCGCACTGAGCCACGCGACGTGAGCGTTCAGAATTTCGATCATCTCGGTCTGTCGGGCGTGGGCGGCGTCGAGGTGCTCGATCGTCCCGTCCCACGGCCGACCCGTGTACAGCTCACAGTTCCGGCTCAGTTTGTCGAGAGTCTCGCGGTCCATTCTCAGTTCTCCCTGCACGTGAGGTGATGGCCGACAGCGAGGTCGTCGGCGAAGGTCATCGGTGATTGACAGATCGGGCACTGGATAGGACCGGATAAATCCGTGACACCCGTGACAGCAGTGACAACCGGGCGCTGTGTCACGCTTGTCACGGATGACTCGGATTTCTGGGTGCCTACCGGGGGCAGATACCGCTCCCAGGCGTCGGCGAGATCAGAAGCGAGATACCCGCGGTGACGATCTTCACCTTCACGCCACTGCGCTGGTTTGATCCCGTACTTGCCGAGTCGAGTCGACAGTCCTCGTGCGTCGATCGGGTCACCGCGTCGAATCGTTGCCCACGGCGACTCGTCGAGATCGTTCAAGGCGGTCAGGATGTTCTCCGTGGACACCCTGGTCTCCTTGCCGAAGATGCTCCGAATGTCGCGCAGCAGCATCACACCCAAGCTCGGGGTGCGGTCCTTAGAAGCCGTGACTAGCGTGACAGCCGAGACACGAGCCCGCTCCGGCCAGTCACCGCCGGCAAGGTCTGCGACCTCAAGTAGGGCCTCCCACACGTCAGCGTCACGGTCTTCGACACCCTCGGGCATCTCGGGCCACAACTCCCCAGCCTGCGCCGCGACGCTTGTTGTCCACCCGTAGATCTCGGCGGCTAACTCGGCGGCTTCGGGGCCGTTGATGCGCAGCCGCCACGGTTCTACCCGTTCGCCGGGGGCGCGGCGGCGCATTCGAACCACAACCGACCTCGTCATGATCGTGTCGGGAAGGTCGTCGAGACCAGCGAGCGCGACCGCGCAGTACGCCTCAAGTTCTTCGGTCTCGACGTTCTTTCCTCGGATGACGCAGCGGCCAGCGGTGGCGCCCTTGCGATGGCCGGCGTTCAGCATGCCTCTTATGTCCTCGTTATCCTTGGCCCTCGGCCCGAAGACGGTGTCGATTTCGTCGTAGAGGATGGTCGGCGGTCCGGCCTCGTCGGCAACCTTGCGGAAAAGGTACGCGGGGGTTGTGTTGACCGCGTGAACCGGCCGCGGCACCAAGGGCTCGGTGACCTCGAGAGCACGCGACTTCCCCGACCCCGGCTCAGGCGACAGAAAAGCGATCCGAGGTGTCGACTCCCACGCCGGCATCATCCACGTGTGAACGATCCACAACACGTGTGCTACCCGAGCGGCCTCGGACGGGTAGCACACGAACCGCGCCAGGAACTTCTCGATCTTCTGGAGAACAAGGTCACCACCGCTCGGCCGGTCAGGATTCTCCGCACGTGCGATGCGGTCGGCTTCGGCCAGTTCGCGTGCGAACTCGTCGGCGTGCGCCTGGTCGAGTTCGGACCGTCGTGCTCGCTGTTCGGCGCGACGCTTGTCTCGCAGCAGCTTCTGTCCCGCGGTAAGTGTCGAATCGGGAACCTTGCCCATGCCTCGGCGGTCGTCGTACAGATCGTTGAGGGTGAGACCGACCGCAGCGAGTACGTCGGCAGTGTCGTCGCTGTGACAGTGGACGAGTGCCTTGTCGTCGCCGCGGGTGATGGAAACGGAGCGGTCGGCCGGCGAGTGACCCGGAGCTTGGGCGGTCGCCTTGTCTCCCCGTTCGTCGACCGTGAGACCTTGGACCCGGAATGCGTCGATGACGCGCTCGAATGCTGCTGTGTCAGTCATCGTCGCCCGCCTTCCCTCGGCAGACAGGACCACGATGCAGCGCAACGGATTTGGGGGCAACGAGCCATGAGCCGCACCGTGTGCATTGGACGGCTGGCCGGTACCCAAGTTCAGCGGCGGCCGACACGACTGCTACCTCGTACCGCTCTTCGGGCGTCAGAGGTTCGCTATGATGATGGAAGTCGCGCACCCACCCGACTGCTTCACTAGAGCCCCCGGTGACCGCCGGGGGTTCCTTCTTGTCTGGCATCAGACATCGTCCCCGATTGCGCTGGGCGAGGTGTCCGCAAGCCCTAGGTCTGCATGACCCGCTTGAGGCCGTCCAGGATTCACCCTAAGTAGCGCGGCGATGCGCTCGCGTTGTCCGTCTGAGAGCGGTGGAGCCTCAGCGAGCACCTTCGCAACATGCTCGGCGAGCCGTTCGGCTTTGAGGGTCTGACGAGCCGAGACCAGGTCGGGATCGTCACGAGTTCGTGTGCGGGACAGAGCCGCAACGCGTGCACGGTCTTGGGTCCAAGACATAGAAAGTGCCTCCAGGGCATGCGAATTAACGCTGCCCGCTGAGGCACTTATGCAGTTCGGTTAACCCTGCCGAACTTCGGGAGAGGCAACCTTAACCACCTCTGCTTGCGAGACTAGCAGCTATCTGAGTAAGCGAGAGTTCGGACACGCCAGAATCCAGCCACCGATCAAGTACGTCGAACAAGGACTCACGGCGCGCTGGAACCGGTCGGTCCTTGCATTTGCGACATCTGAGGTCGAATCGATCTCGAATATCTCTGTTGTCGATCGCTGGATCTAACGCCCAACCTGGTTGCGGGAGAGTATCTCCGACCAAGGTCTGGCCGGTTCCCGCAGTTTGCGCCGCTCGCGATGTTGGGCGCTCGTGCCAGGTGCCGTCGATCTTGTCAAAATTGGTCACGGGCACGACCCGCGGCGAATGCCTGGCTGAATCGCAGAACACACGGATCGAGGACTGGTTCATCTCTTCCACTCCACGCTGACTCTCTCACTGACGTGGAAATCACGCCGTTTCGCTCCGGCTCCTACTGGTAGCACTGTGACTCTCATCAGCGCGTCGATAATCTTGCCGCGCACGTCTGCCGTCAGTTCTGACCATCGCTCCGCAACGTCGGGCGCGAGGGCAAGGTCGGCAACCGGGGATTGTTGTCGAGCAGCGGCCAACTCGGCGTCAACCGCGTCCAGCTTCACCTGCAGATCCGCGCTGCCCCGTTTCAGCTGCGAGCCGTCGATGGTCCCGGCCGCGAATAGCGCGGCGAGTTCGTCCTTGCGAGCCTGTATGCCTTCGCGGGTACGAGCGAGTTGAACCGGGTCGCAATCTGGTTCCGCTGCGAACATGACGGCGGCGTCAGGGCGTGAAAGTCGACCGACGACGAGGGCGCTCACGAACTCGTCGAGCGGGTCTTGTTTCTGGGACAGGTGCAGTTGCTCAGCGCAACGGTAGTCACGGCCCCCACCATGCGCCTTGATGGTTTTCATCGGTGCGTCACACTTCCCGCAACGATAGATCCCGGCGCCCTGGTGCTTCTTCTCGTACGAGGTTGCGGTGCGTCTCGTCGGGTCGGAGACGACGGCGCGAATCGCGTGCAAGGTGTCCTCGTCGAAGATTGCCGGCCACAGAGCGGGGCCGACGACTCTCCCCTGTTGCTCGACCAGGCCGGCGTTCCGTCCGCGGGTGAGAACCTTCCGCAGTGCCGTCACGGTCCATTTCGAGCCGCGGGCGGTGGTGAAGCCCTCTGAGTTCCACCGTCGCGTTACTGCCATCAGTGAACCACCGGACAGAAGATGGTCGGCTGCTTCGCGGAGTCTCGCCGCCTCTGTCTCGTCTAGCTGTAGCCCACCGTCCTGATAGCCGAATGGCCGTGGCCCGCCGCGGAATTTGCCTTCCCGGGCCTGTTGGTCTTTGGCGGACCTGAGGCGTTCAGCGGAGCGTTCGACCTCGTACCGGGCGATGCTCGCAAACATTGTGGCGGAGAGACGACCGCTGGGCGTCGATAGATCCACTTCGCCGGCCTTGCAGGTGCGGATCTCGATGCCGCGGTCGTCGCAGATCTCAACGAGCTCGGACAGGTCGGGGATGGATCGGTAAAGCCTGTCGGTGTGCCAGGCGATCAGGGCGCCCACTCTCCCGTCCCGAAGCAGGTCCAACATTCGTTGGTACTCGGGTCTGGGTCGGCGCCCGTAGGCTGAGACGTCGTTGTCGACGAACACGTCTCCCACGGTCCAGCCCAGGGACTCTGCCAGTCGTTCGCAATCGGCTCGTTGTCGATCCACGCCTGCTCGTAGGCCGGTTCGGTCCTGTGAGATGCGGCAGTAGATGACTGCGATTCGCTCCGGCATGATGACAGTCTATCTTGACTTTCCGTCACGACCGTGTAGAGGATCGCCCCGAACGCCGCCGCGGCGATGGTGCCGATCGCATACTCCGCCGTGGACATGCCTTCCTCGTCGGCCATCAGGCGCGTCATGTGCGCGCCGAGACGTCCGATCACATCCCTTCGATCGTGCGGCGCGGCGGCCTGGGTGGCGTCATGGGTCCGGAACATGGTGCGTGACATGGTCTCTCCTGGGAGTCGATGGAACCGAGTGAACGGTGTTGCACGTACTTGGACGCAGCGCGTCGCCGTTCGGATCCCTCGGATTTGCCGCCCCTGCCCTTCCGGCGCAAACCCCGACGATTCCCGGCTAAGAGGTCGACCACACCCCGAGTTCGTTCCCGCTCGGATCCGTGAAGTGGAACCTACGACCACCGGGAAAAGCGTAGGGGCCGTTCACGATCTCGCCACCCGCCGCGCGCACCCGCTCCACTGAGGCGTCGAGATCGTCGGAGTAGAGCAGCACAAGGGGACCACCGCGTACGGCCGCGACCTCGCTCGTCGCGAGACCCCCGACCTCGGGCAGGTCCGGGCCGCCCGGATTCGCGATTCCCGCGTATGCGGGACCGTAGTCGTTGAACTGCCAGCCGAACGCAGCTGCGTAGAACGCCTGCGCCGCGGCCGAGTCGGTGACGGTGAGTTCGATGTAGTCGATGGCATGGTGTCGGTGCCCGGAGTCGGTCATGGAGAACATTCTGCGTCGTCGCACCGACAGATACGTCAGATCGAACCCAGAACCGACGAGGCGAGCCCGACGACGACCGGGACGATCCCGAGACAGATGAACGCGGGCAGGAAGCACAGTCCGAGCGGGCCGCTGATCGCGACACCGGCCCGTTCGGCGGCGGCGAGTGCGTCGTCGTGCGCCCGGCGTCGAACATCATCGGCGAGTTCGGCGAGACCGCCCGCCAGCGACGAGCCGGCCCGCGCCGACCGGCGCGCCATCGCGGCGAGTGCATCGAGATGGTCGTCGGACGTCTCGCCGTCCGGTCCGTCGAGCAGGGCCGACCATGCCGCGTCCGGATCGGCGCCCAGCTGCAGCAGGTCGGCGACGTGAGCGAGGGGCGCCGCCATCGACGCCGGCGCGCGTTCGGCGACCACCGAGGCCGCGGTCCCCACCGGCAGACCGGCGCGTAGGCACACCGCGAACAGATCGAAGGCCGCCGCGACCGCGAACGGGTCGTCGGCGGTGGGACCGGCACCGAGCCACCGCGGCGTGCGATCGGGCGGCGGCGGATCGGTCACCCGATAGAGCAGCCAGCGCGGCGCGGGCCAGATCCACAGCGCGGCCGCGAGCAGCACCGCCGAACACGCCGTGCCGGTGAGGCCGCCGGCGATCATCGTGCCAGCACCTTGCCGGTGATGCGCTCGGACCAGCCGATCCCCGCGGCGACCAGAGCGCACCCGACCACCAGCAGGATCCCACCCAGGCCACCGCCGAGGAGGACCTGGATCGGACCCGCACCGGTCGCCTGACCCAGGGCGATCCCGAGCAATGGCAGACCGGCGAGGACCGCCGCCGTCGCCCGCGGTCCGGACAGTCCGGCTCGCGTCCGATCCGCGAAGCCACGCCGCGCCTGAAGATCCGAACGCACTGCACCGAGCAGGTCGACCATCGGCAGGCCGCGGTCCTCGGCGATCTGCCAGGCCACGCCGATACGACGCCAGGACGCCTCGCCCGAGACCCTGCCCGCCAGGCCGGCCCCGGACACCGGGTCGATCACCGACCCGCCCAGGGCGGCCCGGAACGCCATCGACTCCAACCCGTTCGCGATCTCCGCTCCGGTGGCCGGGTCATGGGGCTCGCGACGACGGAGTTCGGCGACCGCGACCTCGCAGGCCCGGACCGGTGGCGCGCCCACCGACAGTTCGGCGATCATCAGCGACAGCCCCAGGAGCAAGTCATCCGACTGGCGGACGAGGCGCTTCTCGGCCGACCGCCGCCGACGTACCCACAGCACGACGGTCACAACGATCGCGGCAGCGACGGCGGCCGCCAGTCCGCCGATCAGGAGCGCCCCGAACGGGACCGTCATCGGGATCAGCACGGCCGGTGCCGATCTCCGGGCGGGGCGGGGTTGTCCGGACACCGTATGGAGTCGGTGTCTCGCTCGCGGCGCGGCCGACAGCTGCAGCGCGACGCCCACGGCTCCCACGACCAGCGCGACGGCGACCGGCGTGGACATCATCGTCGGTCCCCCGACACCGGCCCACGCCCGGCGACCAACCGGTCGAAGTGATCGCGCTCCGCCGTGAATCCGCTGTTCCGCAACCAGATCGGCACGATGGTCACGCGTCCGGCGTCGTCGCGCCGGACGACCCCGACCTCGGCGAGTCCGCGGGTCCCGCCCGCGTTGCGCGCCACGCCGAGCACCACCTGCAGTGCGGCACCCAGCTGACTGTGGAGAGCGTCGCGGGCCATGCCTCCGAGGGCGGCGAGGGCCTCCATCCGCGCCGGCACCTCCGACGTCGAGTTCGCGTGGACCGTGCCGGCACTCCCGTCGTGCCCGGTGTTCAGCGCGGTGAGGAGGTCGATGACCTCACCGCCGCGAACCTCTCCGACGATGATCCGGTCGGGTCTCATCCGAAGTGCCTGACGGACCAGGGTCCGCACCGGCACCTCGCCCACGCCTTCGACATTCGACGCGCGCGCGACCAACCTCACCACCTGCGGATGGCGCGGGGCCAGTTCGAGCGCATCTTCGACGCAGACGACCCGCTCACGCGGATCCATCGCTCCGATCAATGCGTTGAGCAGGGTCGTCTTGCCGGTCCCGGTACCGCCGATCACCAAAAATGCCAGGCGGTTCCGAAGGATGTCCCCGATGATCGGCACCACCTCGGACGGGATCGCGCCGCTCTCGACGAGGCTCGGCAGATCCTTGGATGCCGAACGCAGGACCCGCAAGGAGATACATGTACCGTCCGCGGCAAGCGGCGGGATGATCGCGTGCAGCCGCACGGTGTATCCGCGCCGACCGACGTTCGACAGCTGCCCGTCGACCCAGGGCTGGGCGTCGTCGAGCCGCCGCCCGGCGCCCAGGGCCAGCCGACCCGCGAGGCGGCGTACCGACGCCTCGTCCGGGAAGCGGATCGTCGTCTGCTCGAGTCCGGATCCGCGGTCGACCCAGACTTCGTCGGGACCGGCGACCAGGATGTCGGCGATGTCGGGTTCGGCGAGGAGTTGCTCGAGCTTGCCCGCTCCGGTCAGCTCGGTCTGCAGGAAGCGGAGGGCGGCGAGCAGGTCGGTGTCACCCAGCACTCCCCCGGCCTCGGCGCGGATCGCGTCGGCGATGACGGCCGGACTCGGGTCGGCCGCGTCGGCGGCCAGTCGCGAGCGAACCCGGTCCAACAGCGCCTCGTCGGCCGGTCCGTCGATTCGCGCCTGGGTCACGACGCACGCTGGCGGCGCTCGGCGACCCTGGCGTGCACGGTGTGCGCCGCGCGTCCGAGCGGACTGCGAGGCCGCAACCGCAACGGACCACCCTCCAGCCGCCCCGCGAGACGGGGCTCCGGCCGATAGGCGGCGAGCAGTGGGAGTCCGATGGCATCGGCGACCTGTTGCGGACGCAACCCGCCGGGCGACGGGCCGCGCACCACCAGCTCGACGGCCACCTCGTCACCGACGACACGGTCGACGATGCGTCGAGCCGCGGCGCATCCGCCGACGGTGGGCGTGGTCACCACCACCACGACATCGGAGGACGCGATCGCGGCGCGCACCACCGGCGCGTCGGACCGGGGCAGGTCGAGCACGACGAGATCACCATGGGTGTGCCCCGCGTCGATCACCGCGGTGACCGCCTCGACACTCAACCCGGCGCTCGGCCGGCGTTGTGAGGTCAACACCGCCAGGCCCTCGCCCGCGCTCGGCAGCGCCTGGTGGAGCGCCGTACCGCCGACGACGCCGCCATCGAGCGAGAGATCCTGCCACCGCAGCCCGCGGCGGCGCTCGATGCCCAGCAGGAGATCGGCTCCGGCGCCCATGTCGTCGAGGTCGAGCAGCAGCGTGGGCGACTCGGCACCTGCCGACGTCAGCGCAACCGCCGCGGCCAGGGTCGACGCCCCGGCACCACCGTGAGCACCGATGAGCGCCACGACACCCGCGGGTCGGCGTCTGGGCACCCGGCACTCCGTCAGCACCCGGACGAGGCGTCCTTCGTCGGCCGGGAGCGTCGATGCGTCTTCGATACCCAGTTCCATCGCCATCCGCCAGACGTGTGCTCCCGGTTCGGCCGCACTCACCAGTACGAGACCGGGTCGCCGAGGTGGGCGCACCCGGTCGAGAACAGCGATCGCGGACGGGTCGGCCGCGACGGCCCGGGCGGTCAGCCATTCGCGACGGCAATCGTCCGCCGGCGCGTTGAGGACGTGGTATCCGGCTGCGGCGGCGCAGCGAGCGACGTCGTCGTGGAGGTCGGGATCTACGAGAACCAGGAGTTCATCGGGCATGCAGCCGATCATGCGGCAGGTGCGGCATTCCGACGCTTGGGATCGCGGGCGGTTGGGGACGGCGACGAAGGCTGTGGACAGACTCTCGCGACCGGCGGGGTCTCGGGATACAAAAGACCCCAGACAGAGGACAACCCCGGCCAGGGGGAGGAGGCCGGGGTCGTCACGTTTCAGCCCCGGGGGTCGGGCTGAAACGCACCGGTATGAGAACCGGGTACCGATGACTATACACACGGTTTTGGTTTATTTGCAAGCACAACAATCCCATTCACTAATGTCCGTTCTACTGCCGAGTAACCAGGTGGTCGAATGCGACGCCCGTTCCGGGCGCATATTCGGGAATCGCGATTCAGCCTCGCGAATCGCGCAACGTCTTTGCAACGTTCCCGCTCGAGGCCGCCGAACCCCCTAACCGGACACCCACCGCCCCCGAACCGCCGGCGGATTCCGTCGAAGATGCTGCGTCACAGAGTGTTTCGTCGCCATCCGCAAGTTGCTCAATATTCCGGCGCCGAACGCTTGATGTGATCGGCGTCACGGTGTAGAACAGTGGTTACGGAATCTCGGAAGGCCAAGTTCGATCCGGAAGAGAAGGAACGGACCCCCACGCCGAGCACTTCCCAGCACGGGCGGCAAGCACCCACGCGGAGCACGCCGCATATGGCAAAAGTGTTGTGCGCCTGCGACATCACAGTCAGGACGACCGACCGCCACCACTCGATGCGCCACCGCCTTCCTCTCGTGAGGCGCCAGGCCCGAGAGGAATGGCCCACAGCTGGCAGCACGTGGACGGTCAGTAATCCCGACTCGCGATCAATCGCCGAGGCGGTGACCACAACCCACCAAGCACGCTTGGTAACTTGAGTCCGTGCTACGCGGGCGGCAACCGCGTCGTTTACGACGCCGGCGGCCGCCCGCAGTGCTGTCCGGGCCGCGTTCGAGACCGCGCGAGACTAACCCGACCGGGCCGCGTCCGCGATCGACTTCGCCTCGGCCGCACCGGATTCCAGGGCCTCGCAGCAGAAGATGATCCAGTCCCGCAGGCCCGACTCGGTACCAGCCCCGAAGTTCGTCGCCAACGTGCGATACTCGCCGACCCGCTTGAACCAGGTCACCTCCGGCACGCCGAGGCAGTGCGGGTCCAGCCCGGTCGCGGCGCCGACGAGCCGAGACGCGGCACGAGCGACGACACCGTTGGCAGCGGGGAAGGCGTCCACTGCCAGCAGCTCGCCGTGCACCACCGCCACGAGCACCGGCGCCGGGACCGAGGTGGCGCCGGTTGTCAACTGCCCCAACAAGTTGAGACGTTCGGCGACATCCGTCCCACTCCGGGGCCGCCCGAGATCTTCCGGGTCGTCGACGAGGTCCGCGGCGGCGAGGGTGTGCAACCTCGCCAGCGCCTGCGCGGGAGCCCGGCGGATCACCGAGGTGAGTGTGACCAGCGAATCGCCGTCGAGGGCCTGCGACACCCGCATCGCGCCGGCCAAAATCGGGTCGTCGAAGTCGCCATCGCGTCGGAGCTCGACACTTCCGCCGTCGATCGCGGCCGAGGACCGGCCCGCCCGCCACGACGCCTCGGTGGCGGTCTTGTCCCATCCTCGCAGGTTGGCGGGGTGCCGGTGCACTGCGGAGAGGGCATCCCGTGCTCGATCGGCGGCGGCGGCGACGCCGGGCAGCTCCAGCAGGGGCAACAGTGGGTCGGTGGTCACGAACCGACGATAGTTGCGGCCGCGGACCGCTCACCAGGTCGCCCTCGGTTCGGTCGATCAGGGCTACGGATTCGGACACCCACGGTGTCAGCCGAATGGGCGCCGATGATCCATTGTTAGTCACCGTTTCAGATAATGCGCACCTGTAATTGTTCACGGTGTTCGTCAGTTGACTGACTGAAACGCATCGCTCCCGACGTCGGCGCGGTCCAGAGGGCATCCCGACCGCTCGTCGCCGCTTACCCGCCGTTCGTCGCCAATCGGCCGCGCTCACATACCGGACGGTTCCAGCCTGGACCGCGACGTGACTACGCTCACACTGATTGCCCGTTCTGACGCCAGGTCACCCTACTGTTGAGTGACCGCCGTCGACAGCGAAAGGCCCTTGTCACCGATGTCCTCCACCGTCCAGGCATTTCCTCCCTCCGACGAGTTCGCCGCCCAGGCCAACGGCACCGCCGAGATGTATGACCATGCCGATGCCGACCGCCTCGAGTTCTGGGCCGAGCAGGCCCGGCGGCTGGACTGGGCCACCGAGTTCACCACCACCCTCGACTGGTCCGACGCCCCGTTCGCCAAGTGGTTCGTCGGAGGCAAGCTCAACGTCGCGGTCAACTGCGTGGATCGGCACGTCGCCGCAGGCAAGGGCGACCGCGTCGCCATCCACTGGGTCGGTGAACCCGGCGACACCCGCGACCTCACCTACAGCCAGCTGCTCGCCGAGGTCAGCAAGGCCGCCAACTACTTCTCGTCCATCGGGCTGGTCGCCGGGGATCGCGTCGCCATCTACATGCCGATGGTCCCCGAGGCCCTGATCTCGATGCTCGCCTGCGCCCGCCTCGGCCTCACCCACTCCGTGGTCTTCGCCGGCTTCTCCTCCGGAGCGCTGCGCTCCCGCGTCGACGACGCCGAGGCCAAGCTCGTCATCACCACCGACGGACAGTACCGCCGTGGCCAGCCGGCGCCGTTGAAGACCCAGGTCGACGAGGCGCTCGGCACCGGCGACGACGCCGCGGAATCCGTCGAGAAGGTCCTCGTCGTGCGTCGTACCAACCACGACCCCGACCTGAACTGGGTCGAAGGCCGCGACGTGTGGTGGGAAGACACCGTCGACGAACAGTCGGACACCCACGACGCCGAGGCCTTCGATGCCGAACACCCACTCTTCCTGCTCTACACCTCGGGCACCACCGGCAAGCCCAAGGGCATCGTCCACTCCTCCGGCGGCTACCTCACCCAGGTCAGCTACACGTTCCACTACGTCTTCGACCACAAAGAAGGCCGCGATGTCTTCTGGTGTGGCGCCGACATCGGCTGGGTGACCGGCCACTCCTACCTCGTCTACGGTCCGCTCTCCAACGGCGCGACCGAGGTCGTCTACGAGGGAACCCCCAACTCCCCCAACGAACACCGCCACTTCGAGATCATCCAGAAATACGGCGTCACCATCTACTACATCGCGCCGACCCTGATCCGCACCTTCATGAAGTGGGGACGGGAGATCCCCGACGCCCACGACCTGTCCAGCATCCGGCTGCTCGGCAGCGTCGGCGAACCGATCAACCCCGAGGCCTGGAAGTGGTACCGCGAGGTCATCGGCGGCAACTCCGCACCCATCGTCGACACCTGGTGGCAGACCGAGACCGGCGCCATCATGATCTCGCCGCTTCCCGGCGTGACCGCGACCAAGCCGGGATCGGCGATGAAGCCCCTGCCCGGCATCAGCGCCAACATCGTCGACGACCAGGGCAACCCGGTCGGCGCCGGTGAGCAGGGCTACCTCGTGCTCGACCAGCCGTGGCCGTCGATGCTGCGAGGGATCTGGGGCGACGACGAGCGCTTCCGCGACACGTACTGGTCACGGTTCGCCGAGCAGGGCTGGTACTTCGCCGGCGACGGCGCCCGCTACGACGAGGACCACGCACTCTGGGTCCTCGGACGCGTCGACGACGTCATGAACGTCTCCGGCCACCGCATCTCCACCGCCGAGGTCGAGTCCGCGCTCGTCGGGCACTCCGGTGTCGCCGAAGCCGCGGTCATCGGCGCCGCCGACGAGACCACCGGCCAGGGCATCGTCGCCTTCGTCATCCTGCGCGAGGGCGTGGAGAACACCGGGGACCAGCTGATCGCCGAACTGCGCCAGCAGGTGTCGGTGGAGATCTCGCCGATCGCCAAACCCCGCGAGATCAACGTCGTGCCCGAACTGCCCAAGACACGCTCGGGCAAGATCATGCGCCGTCTGCTCAAGGACGTCGCCGAAGGCCGCGAACTCGGCGACACCTCCACCCTCGTCGACCCCTCGGTCTTCGAAGCGATCCGCGCGAAGAAGGCCTGAGGCCGTTCGAGTTCTCCACGGCCTGCCGACCTGAGGTCGGCAGGCCCTGCCCGTCTTCGCGCCACTCCATTCGACGGGTGGCTCGCCACCCCATTCGACGGGTGGCTCGCCACCCCATTCGATGGGTGGCTCGCCACCCGGACCGCCCGCGCATGGCAACATATGGCCATCAGCCGAACAACGGAGGATTCTGTGAGCCCCAACGAGCACGGCCTGCCCGACGCGGGCCGGGACTCCGTCCCGTCGATCCCGCTCTCCGACGCCAACGCCGGCCGCAACGGCGAGCCGACGATCGGAAGCCTGGTCAAGGACGCGACCGCCAGTGTCTCCACCCTGTTCCGATCCGAGGTCGCGCTCGCCAAGGCCGAGCTGGTCACCGAGGCCAAGAAGGCCGGCGCGGGCACCGGGCTGCTCATCGTCGCCGGTGTGATGGCGCTCTACGCGAGCTTCTTCTTCTTTTTCTTCCTCGCCGAACTGCTCGACGAGTGGGTCTGGCGCTGGTTGGCGTTCCTCATCGTGTTCCTCATCCTGGTGGCGGTCACCCTGATCGCCGCGTTCGTCGGATACCTGTTCTTCAAACGCGTGCGCGGACCCGCGAAGACGATCGAGACGGTCAACGAACTGCCGACCGTCCTGCCCCACCGCGGCGCGGCGCACGACACCACCACGCACCCGAGAATCCCGCCCGCCCGCGAAGGGTGATCCGTGAGCGAGGAGCCCGACCCCTCGACCGTTCGTCTCCCGGGTGATTGGGAGCATCTCGACGTCCGCGCCAACGGAGTCCGTTTCCACGCCGTCCAGCCCGCCGGCGTTCCCGCCGATGACCGCCCGCTGGTACTGCTGCTGCACGGTTTCGGCGAGTTCTGGTGGAGCTGGCGACATCAGCTGACCGCGCTCACCGACGCCGGCTTTCGCGCCGTCGCAGTCGACCTCCGCGGCTACGGCGACACCGACAAACCACCGCGCGGCTACGACGGCTGGACCCTGGCCGGCGACACCAACGGCCTCGTCCGCGCGTTCGGACACACCCGGGCCACCCTGATCGGACACTCCGACGGCGGCCTGGTCTGCTGGGCGACCGCCGCGCTGCACCCACGCGTCGTCGACCGGATCGTCGTCATCGCGTCCCCGCACCCCCGCGCCCTGCGTCGACGCGTGTTGCGCGACAAGGCACAACGCGCACAGTTCTTACCTCTGTTCCTGCGCAACCAGATCCCCCGCCTCGGTGAACGGCAGGTCACCCGCGACGACGCGGCCTTCGTGTCCGACTACTTCGCGGAACGGTCGTCTGCCCCCTGGCGCGGTGAACCCGACTACGCGCACACCGTCGAACTCAACCGGTCGGCCATGCTGATCCCCAACGTCGCGCACTGCAGCCTGGAGTACCGGCGCTGGGCGTTCCGTTCGCAGTTCCGGCCCGACGGCGCCCGCTTCATGGAACTGATGGACCAGCGGCTGCATCTCCCCGTGCTGGCCCTCCGAGGCCGCGACGACCCGTACATCCTCGACGACGCGATTGCCGACAGTCACCGATGGGCCGCGCACCAGACGTATCGGCAGGTCGAGGGCAGCGGCCACTTCGTCCATCAAGAACAACCGGCCACGGTGACCGAGCACATCCTCGAGTTCCTACGCCACGAACCCGCACCCACCGCCGACGTCCCCCGCCGATCGGCCCGCAAGGTCAGGCGAGGACGCAGCGTTGCGTACTCACCCGCTCGCTTCGTCGCTCGGATTCGTCGAAGTCGGAGCGCACCTGGCGGGCGGTGAGCACGAAACCGGTCTCGTCGGCGGCATTCTCGGCCGCGCCGAAGACCACACCGAGCACCTCGCCGTCCGAGTTCAGCAGCGGCCCACCCGAATTGCCCTGCCGAATCAGACCACGGACGGCGTAGACCTCACGGGTCACCTGCCCGGTCCGGTAGATGTCGTCACCGGTGTGGGCGAAGACCGCACGCACCCGCAGCGGACTCACATAGAACGGTCCGGCCTCGGGGAAACCGAGTGCGATGGCGTCGTCCCCGGTCGACGCGGGGCGTGAGGCGAACCGCAGGGCCGGCGCCCGGAGGCCCGGGACGTCGAGCACCGCGATGTCGTTCTCGCTGTCGAAGAGCACGACGCGCGCCGGGAGCTGCGCCCCCGTCGAGGTCTGGACCTCCAGCCGTTCGGTGCCCGCGACCACGTGCGCGTTCGTCATGACGCGCTCCGGAGAGACGACGAACCCGCTCCCCTCGAGAGCCTGTCGGCAGCTCGGTGCCACGCCCTCGATCTTCACCACGCTGGGACGCGCCTGCGTCACCACCGGCAGTTCGGCCAGCGCCTGATCGGGAGGGTCGACGTTCGTCGACGGGGTGCTGACGAACGGGAGCTTCGGGAGTCCCGAACTGTCCAGGAGCGCCTTGAAGTCGTCCGGGATGTCGTCGACCCACTGCGGCGACACCGCGTCGACCCCGGTGAGCACCTTCGAGTCCCGAACCGCCCCGGCGATCGCCGGGTCGGCGGACTCGCGCAGCGGGATCGCCAGCAGGCCCGCGGCCAGCAACACCGCGACCACCTGTAGGAGCGAGCCGACTCCGCTGTCGACGGCGCGCAGCCCGGGCGACCGGATGCCACCGCGAGCCGCACGTCCCAGAACCATGCCGGCCACCTCGCCGACGACCACGAGCACGACCAGCACCAGAATCCCGGCGAGCACCCGCACCTGCAGATCGTCGAACTGCTCGATCAGGCGGGGCGCGAGCAGCAGACCGGCTACGGCGCCGAGTGCGACTCCGATGAACGCCAGGGCCGAGGCGACCGCACCCGACCGGTACCCGCTGGCCGCCGCGAGCAGGGCGATGCCGATCACGATGATGTCGACCCACGTCGAGCCGGTCATCGGGTACCTCCGGGCTCGGCGTTACCGGCGTCGACCACGTCGCGGTCGTCCGGGTGCAGCTCCGCGAACCCGGATTCCTGCCGGCTCCCGGCGAGCTCGATCATCTTCTCCAACGAACGAACGTCGGCGGAGTCCCACGGACGGTCCCAGCCGGACACCTCGCTGATGGCGGCGATGAGCCCACCCGTGAATCCCCAGACGAGCAACTGGTCGACGAAGAACGCGGGCCCCTTGTAGACGATGCCGACCGCCTTGCGGCGGACCTGGAACCGGTTGTCCGGGTTCAGCAACTCGCGCAGTTTGATCCGGTCCACGCGCGCGGTCTCGCCTTGGTCGACGACGCGCACCTCGCTCGGGCGGTGCCAGTAACCGATCACCGGGACGACGTCGAAGCCCGAGACCCCGACGGGAAAGCTCGGCAGGGTCGCGAGGATGGTCACCCCGGATGCGTCGAGGCCGGTTTCCTCGGCCGCCTCGCGCAGCGCGGTGCCCACCGGGAAGTCGTCGCCGGGATCGGCCGCGCCCCCGGGGAACGCGACCTGCCCGCTGTGCTGGCGAAGGGTGGGAGCGCGCTCGGTCAGCAGGACCTCGGCGTCGGCCGGCACCCCGCCGGGATGATCGTCGGCCGACTCCCACGAACCCGAGAACAGGATCAGAACGGCCGCCGACCGGGAGTTGGTCGGCAACATCGACGCCCAGCGCGATCGATCCCCGCCGCGGTTGTCGACGCTTTTCCTGACGGCGCTGACATCGTCGGTCAACGCCCGCAGCCACGGCGGGATCTCGTCCCTCGGGACCAGCGGTCCCGCATCGGCGCGCGAACGCCCGCTCATATCCGCACGCCCAGATGCTCGGCCACCGAATCGGCGATCTCCTCCGGACTGTCGAAGACACCGGGATAGACCTCGGCCACCGTGCCGTCGGGTCGAAGGAAGACGGTCGAGGGGAACACCCTGGGCGCGTTGATGGCCGCGGCCACCTTTCCGTCGAGGTCGAGCACGGACGGCAAGCGGACTCCGATCTCGGTGAGCAGCGTCAGCGGGAAGAACGGGTTGCTACCGCCTTCCTTGGCGTGCAGGGCCAGCACGGTGACCCGGTCGCCGGCCCGCGCGGCGAACTCCTCGAAGTAGGGCAGCTCGGTCTTGCACGGACCGCACCACTGCGCCCAGACGTTGATGACGAGCGGCCGGCCGGCCGTCGAGGCACCGAGGTCGTAGGGCGCTCCGGTGCTCAAGCAGGGTTCGACGACGCCGTCGAGGACGGAGTCCGGCGACTCCGGCAGTCCGGTGACCGGGCAGTCCGGCAGGTCGGCGGTGCTGCGCGCCTCCGCCAGACGCGCCTCGTCCACCGGCGCATCGATCGGGCGGACTCCACTCGACGAGGGCGGTGCGCTCGACATCGGCGACGGATCGTCCCCGCGCGGCCAGATCGCCACGATGAGCGCGATCATCACGACCACGAAGACCACGGTCCATCGCGCGGCGGGCGGGAAACGAGAACCCCGGGGCGACGCCGGGCCGCTTGGTTCGCTCACGGGGCCGCGATCCCGGCCAGCGCGAGGAGATGCTCGGTCTCCGGCCCCTTCACCAGGGCCGCGGCCTCGGTCTTGTCCATCGGTCCGGTGCCCACCGACGGACAGTCCTTGGCGAGGACGCACACCCCACACGCCGGCTTGCGCGCATGACACACCCGTCGGCCGTGGAAGATCACCCGGTGCGACAGGTCCGTCCACTCCCGCCGCTCGATCAGCTCGCCGACGGCGTGCTCGACCTTCACCGGATCGGTCTCCTCGGTCCACTGCCAGCGCCGGACCAGGCGGCCGAAGTGGGTGTCGACGGTGATGCCTGGCACACCGAAGGCGTTGCCCAGCACCACGTTCGCGGTCTTGCGCCCGAACCCGGGCAGCGACACCAGATCCTTCAGATTGTCCGGGACCTCCCCGTCGAACCGCTCGACGAGCGCCTGCCCGAGTCCGATGATCGAGTTCGCCTTGTTCCGGTAGAAGCCGGTGGGACGGATCATCTCCTCGAGCTCGGTGCGGTCCGCCCCGGCATAGTCCGCGGCCGTCCGATACCTGGCGAACAGCGCGGGGGTGGTCATGTTCACGCGCACATCGGTGCACTGCGCCGACAGGATCGTCGCCACCGAGAGCTCGAGCGGGTCGGTGAAGTCGAGTTCGCAGTACACGTGCGGGAAGGCGACCTGGAGGGTCCGATTCATCCGCCGAGCGCGCCGGACCAATCCGAGATGGGTCTCCTGCTTGCGTGCCGGGGTCGGTCCCGCGGCCGCAGACTTGCGTGCGCTCACCTGATTCAGGTTAGCGATGCGCACGGCGAAGCCCGATTCCGCTGGCCCCCGACACGGGGCGAAGCACTCTCACACACCCCCTGAATGGAACATCACCGCAGGTCAGAACCGCGTGTTCGCCCTGGGCGAAGGGCTGGTCACGGCCACATCGGCGTGCTCACGCGCAACCTACGGTCAGGTAACAAGTCAATGACGGCGGCCCTCTCGATGCGGTTCCGGGCGGGTCGATTGTGTTTACTTGTCCCCATGCACGGTCTCGCGGCGCTGCTGTTCCCGGCTGTACTCATGTTGTTCGCCATGGGCATGGACAAGGTCCAGTCCCGGATCGACCGCTCGGCGGTCTCACGCGATGAGGTGGAGGACTTCCTCGACTCGGCCGACGCCCAGAACGTCCAGACCCTCGCCCGCGAGGGCATGCCGGCCGCGCTCGACGAACTCCGCGACCGACGGGTCACCCGTCACGAATCAGCGGTGTCCGGCCACACCGAATCGCCGCAGCGGGCCAGCTGACCGGCCGTCGCCACCCCCGCTTCCGTACCGCCCGACCACCGCGTCGACACTCCGCCAATCGGACACACCCGCAATGAGCTTCCAGTGACCCATCCAACACATATGCTTGTGCGCGGGGTAGCGTAGCCAACGGCGCGATCTGACGCGGGCTGTAGAGAGATTCGAGAAAGGTTCCCTAGGTGGAAGAAGTACTGGCGCGGGCGGGCATATTCCAGGGCGTCGAGCCCTCCGCCGTCGCGGCGCTGACCAAGCAGCTTCAGCCCGCCGACTTCCCTCGCGGACACGTGATCTTCCACGAAGGCGAGCCCGGCGATCGGCTCTACATCATCATGTCCGGCAAGGTGAAGGTCGGCCGACGCTCGCCCGACGGACGCGAGAACCTGCTGACGATCATGGGCCCGTCCGACATGTTCGGCGAACTCTCCATCTTCGATCCCGGCCCCCGTACCTCGTCGGCGACGACGGTCACCGAGGTCCGCGCGGTGTCGATGGACCGTGACGCGCTGAAGGCGTGGATCAAGGACCGTCCGGAGATCGCCGAGCAGCTGCTGCGCGTGCTGGCACGCCGCTTGCGCCGCACCAACAACAATCTCGCCGACCTCATCTTCACCGACGTGCCCGGTCGCGTCGCCAAGCAGCTCCTGCAGCTTGCGCAGCGCTTCGGCACCCAGGAGGGCGGCGCGCTGCGCGTCACCCACGACCTGACCCAGGAAGAGATCGCCCAGCTCGTCGGCGCGTCGCGCGAGACCGTCAACAAGGCGCTCGCCGACTTCGCCCAGCGCGGATGGCTGCGCCTCGAGGGCAAGAGCGTGCTCATCGCCGACTCCGAGCGTCTCGCGCGCCGCGCGCGCTGACTCGAGTTCACCACGAAGCCGCTCGCTCCTCCGGGAGCGGGCGGCTTTGCTCTTCCCTCGAAGGGTCAGGCCTCGCGCAAATACTCCAACTGCGCCTTCACCGACATCCGCGCGGCGGGCCACAGCTTCTTGTCGACGTCGGAGTACACCTTGCGCACCACCTTCATCGGCTTCGCGTCGCGGGCCGAGACACCCATCGTGTCCAGAGCGGCGACGATCTGGTCGATCCGCTCCTCGCGATGCGCCTTGTAGTACCGCGCGACGGGGCCCAGATCGGGATGGTCCGGACCGTGCGCCGGGAGCAGTGCCGCTCCTTCCCCTTCGACGATCAGACGGTTCAGCGAGTTCAGATAGTCGCGCAACCCGCCGTCGGCGGGATCGAGCACGGTCGTGCCACTCCCGAGGATCGTGTCGCCGGTCAGGACCGCACGTTGTCCGTCGTGTTCGACGAGGAAGCTGACGGAATCCCCCGTATGTCCCGGGGTGAACAGCACCGTGATCCGCAGACCCGCGGCCTCGATCACCTCACGATCCCGCAGTGGCGCCCCGTTGCGGCAGTGCTTCTCCAACCGAGCGCGTACCGGCGCACCCGTGCGCTTGTGCAGGCGCGACACCCCGCCGGTGTGGTCGAAGTGCCGGTGGGTCACCAAGACCAGTGCGACCCCGGGCAATTCGGCGAGGCGCCGGGCGTGGTGTTTGTACTTCGGCGGTCCCGGGTCGATGACCACGCATTCCTCGCTGCCGGGAGCGCGCAGCACGTAGGTGTTCGTGCCGTCGAGTTCCATCATCCCCGAGTTGTCGCACAGCAGGACCGACGCGAAGGGGGTCACTTCCCGCAGCACCCCGTAGGCAGGGTGCGTGGGTGCGGCGTCGTTCGGTGAGCTCATGGTCCCCGAGCCTATCCACTCGGTGCGAGGAACCGGGCGAAGCCCGACGATCCGACCATGCCGAGTCGATCCCCGGGTCAGACCCCGCCGACCGTTGCACCGTTCACGGACTGCTCGCTGGCCGACCCGTCCACCACCGTGGGCGCCACCTGATCCTGCAGGCTGCGCAGCAGCGCGGCGCCCTGGGTGATCACACCGGTCATGATCTCGTTGACGCCCTCGGCCCCGTTGTACACGGTGAGGTTCGCGGTGCTGAGGCCCTTGGCGACCTCGCCGACAAGCGTGGGCAGGGCCTCGATGAGCTGCTGATCGAGGGCGATGCGGTTGTGCTGTGCGGCGGCCGCCGACTGGATCTCGACCGCCTTGGCCTCCGCCTCGGCGATGATCTGTCGTCGTAACGCCTCGGCCTCGGCCGGTTTCACCACTTCGGAGATCAGCTCCTGCTCACGCAGTTCGGCCTGCGCCTGCGCGAGCACGGACTGTTCGCGGATGACCTCCTGGTTGACCCGCGCCTGCGCGAGCGGACCGGCCTGGGCGGCTTCGGCATTGGCCTTGTCGGTCTCGGCCTTGATCGCAGCCCGCTTGATCGCGGTCTCCCGCTCGTAGTCGGCCTGGTTCCGCAGCGACTCCTGCTGCGCCTTCGCCGACTCCTGGTCGGCGCGAGCACGTTCGACCGCCGCCTCGCGCTGCACCTTGGCGATGTTCGGGGCAGCCAGCGCGTTGATGTAACCGGAATCCATGTCGTCGATCGACTGGATCTGGAACGAGTCGACGACGAGACCGATCGATCCCATCTCACGCTTGGACGCGTCGAGCACCTGACGGGCCAGGGTGTCGCGCTCGCGGATGATCTGCTCGACGGTCATCGAGCCCACGATGGAACGCAGGTGACCCGAGAAGATCTGTCCGGTCAGTTGATTCATCTCGTTCTCCTGCTCGGAGATGAAGCGCTGTCCGGCGTTGACGATCGACGCCACGTCATTGCCGACCTTGTGGGCGATGACCGCCCGCACGTTGAGTTGGATGCCCTGGGTCGTCACACAGACCTCTCGGATAGTCGCCTCGTGCAACGCCATCGACAGGAAACGGACCTTCCGGAAGAAGGGCATGACCCACTTCCCGTGCCCGACGACGACCACGAATGGCGCATCGTCGAAGTCGGACTTGGCGCCGGAGATCAGCATCGCCTCATCGGGTTCGGGAACGTAGTAGCCGAGCATGGTCTCTCCTCGAGCGGCAGGCGATATGTGTCGACGTCAGATCCTGCCGCATCCGGGACCTTTCGACGATCGGTTGTTCACATGGTTCGGTTCGCCGTGCCCGGGACCGGTACCCATGGCTCGACGTCGACGACTCGGCCGGAACGCTCGGCGATGACCAGAACGGGCGCGTCGAGCCCGATCGGTGCGGCGGCGCGGGCGAGGAACCGCTCGGTTCCGCCGGCCAACGGCAGTTCGATCTCCCCGAGGAGTTCGCCGCCCGGTATCGACATCGTCACCGTCCCGGTACGCCCGACGAGTTGCGATGCTGCCATCCGACGGCCTCCCCAGTGTCCCCGATCCGTGTGTCGAACCCTAGGCCATGGCGGTCCGTCGTCGGTCGCGGACACCGTCGAGCACCACGTAGGCCGCCGTGAGCACCGCGATCACGGCGGCGCCGAGCACCAGAACCCCGTAGCCGAAGGCCCCGACGACGAGTCCGGAGAGCGCGCCCGCGGCCGCGCCGGCCAGACTCATCGCGGTGTCCGAAACCCCCTGCGCCGGTGCGCGTCGCGCGGTGTCGACACTGTCGGTGAGGAGCGTGGAGGCCGCCACCGTCGACGCCGACCATCCCACGCCGAGCAGGACCAGCGCGACGACGAGACCCGTCTGCGATTCCGCGACGACGAATCCGACGACGCAGCTGACGACGAGTGTCGCCTGACCGCCGAGGATCACCGGGATCCGGCCGGTCCGGTCGGCGAGCAGGCCCATCACCGGTGCGAGCGCGTACATCCCGGCGATGTGCGCGCTGATCGACAGGCCGACCAGCGTCACCGAGGCGCCCCCGTGATGCATGTGGACCGGCGTCAGCGCCATCACCCCGACCATGACCGCGTGCGCCGACACCACCGCGGCCATCGCGGCCCGCGCCGGCGGCGAGTGCGTGATCGCCGAGAGCCCCTCGGCCAGCGACACTTTGACACGACCCCCGTCCGTTTCGCAGGTCACCACGACCAGCGGGTCGGGGCGGAGGCCGACGAACAGCACGGCCGCCGCCCCGAAGCACCCGACCGCACCCACGAGGAACGGACCCGACAGATCGGCCATCGCGAACCACCCGGCGACGGTGGCGCCGATCGGGACCACCGCCGGCCCGATCACCGCGCCGACCATCGTCGTCCACACCACGAGCGAGAGGTCGCGGCCACGAGTGCCGGCCGACGACAGATCCGTTGCCGCGAAACGTGCCTGCAGGCTCACCGCGGTGCCCGACCCCACCCCGGCCATCCCGACGAGCATCAACGCGAACCAGCCGCGATCGACGGCGGCGGCCACGACCAGCGAACCGGCCCCGGCGATCACCAGGCCCGTGGTCAACGCGGGACGCCGCCCGCGTCCGGCGGCCAGGGACGCCAACGGGAGACCGGCGGCCGCGGCCCCCAGCGTGACCACGGTCGTCGGTATGCCGGCGAGGGACGCCGTTCCCGACAGTTCCTCACCGAGGATCGCCCCAAGCGCCAGGGCTCCGCCCATCGACAGGCCGGCCAGGATCTGGGCCGTGCACAGCAGGACGATGGTCCGCCGTTGCAGAGCGACGTTCTCACTCATGATCGCGGACGACCGGGTCTGCTCCGCATCCGCAGCGAATTGATCGTGCCGAGAACACCCGCAGCGAGTGGGACCACCAGCGCCACCTGTAGCGCGACCGGCCGGACTTCGGTGTTGATCCGGATGATCTCGTCGCTTACGTCCGTGGGCTGCCCGGCCAGCAACTCGGTCAGTTGTGTATTGCTCATGACCTGTGCGTCGTCGTCGAGCACCTGCGCCACCCGCTGCTGTTCCGCGGGCGCCAGGACCTCGCTGGACTCTGCCTCGCGCGCGAATCCGAAGGCGAGCGAGGCCAACAGGATCGCACCGGCACTCGCGAGTCCGAAGGACAGACCGAATGATCCGGCCGCAGAGTTGGTTCCGGCCGCCTCGCTCACACGCTCGTCGCTCATCGGCCCGAGCGTGTAGTCGTTCAGCTGCGAGACGAGCAGCCCCAGGCCGGCACCCGCCACGACGAGTGGCACGACGAGACCCCAGCCGAAGTCCGCCCGCGTCACGATCGGGAGCAGAACCGCGACCCCGAGCGTGAGCAAGCCGAAACCGATGAGCACCAACGTCGACGGGGGCCGGGTGTGTGTCCGCCGACCGGCGACCAGCGCGACCGCGAACATGCTGAGCGACAGGGGCGCCAGGGACAACCCGGCCTCCATGGCGTCGTACTCGAGGACCATCTGCAGATAGATCGGCAGCGAGATCATGATGCCGCCGAGAGCGATCTGCTGCAGCAACTGCTGGCTGACGCCCAGGCGGAACGGCTTGGAGCGAAACAGGTCCGGGTCCAATAGCGTGGGCCGCCCGGCGCGCCGCCGGCGGGTCAGCCACCAGGTCAGTCCGCCCAGACCCGCGGCACCCAGGACCAGCAGGATGCCGACGGCCTCACCGCCCTCCTGCCAGACGAGGATCCCCAGCACGATCCCACCCATTCCCAGCACCGAGAGCAGAGCACCGACGGGGTCGACTCCCCGTGGACCCGTGTACTCGACGTCGCGGACCAAACCGATGCCGCACAACACGATCGCGATGATGACGACCTCACCGACGAAGGCGATCCGCCAGGACAGGTATGTGGTGATGAAACCGCCCAGGAGCGGGCCGACGGCGGCCGCGATCGCGGCGGCGGCGCCCACGAGGGCGTAGACCCGCTTCTGGTCGCCGCCGTGAAAGTTGCCGTGTACCAGCGACTGCATCGCGGGCAGGAGCAGGGAAGCCCCTATCCCGCCGACGATCGCCCAGAAGACGATGATCGTCGTGAGACCTTGTGCGAGCGCCATGGCCGACGCGCCCACGGCATAGGCGAGCAAACCGATCACGTAGGCCCGCCGGCGACCGATCAGATCCCCGACCTTGCCCCCGATCAGGATGAACGCGGCGGACACCAACGCCTCGAGCGCAATCGCCGACTGCACACCGCTCACGGTCGTGTCCAGATCACGGACCACCGCCGATATGGACACATTCATGAACGAGGTGTCCACGACGAGAACGAACATCGCCATCGCGAGGAGCAGCGCGAGGACCCGCTGCTTTCCCGACAGCGGCGTCGCGGCCTCGGAAGCCGTCGAATCGCTGATGATGCACCGCCTCTACGACGATCGGGTCGCGACCCGTCCGCTGCGGGGTCGACGAGGAGAGCATAGTTCGGCCGATGCCGTTCCACAGCGCTGTCCGCCGAGTCCGGCCACCTCAGCCGACGATCAGGTCGTACCCGAGCTTCCCCACCATCACGACGACGACGGCCAGCAGGACCCACCGCACGAACGAACTGCCGCGGCCGATCGCCATGTGCGAGCCGATCTGGGCGCCGACGATGTTGGCGACGGCCAGGCCGAGACCCAAGAGCCACAGCACATTTCCCTGCAGGCCGAAGACCGTGAGGGCGCCGAGGTTGGTACCGGTGTTGATGACCTTCGCCATCGCCGAGCTCTCCAGGAAACTCGTCCCGACCAGCGCGGTCAGGCTGATGATGAGGAAGGTACCGGTCCCGGGACCCATCACCCCGTCGTAGAAGGCCACGACGACACCGGCCAGCACGAGGCCCGCGATCGTCGAGACGCGCGAGCGCGGTCCCGTCGACGCGTCAGTCCCGAAGCCGGGATTGAGCGCGACGAACAGTCCGACGCCGACCAGCATGACCAGCACGATCGGCGTGAAGATCTCGGTGGGCAGGACGACGGCCACCGTCGCGCCGAGGGCCGAGAAGGCGAGCGCCGCAACGAACACCGGGATCAGGCGACGAAGATCGATCCGGACGTGCCGCACGTAACGCCACGCTGCCGACGCGGTCCCGAAGACCGCCGCCAGCTTGTTGGTCCCCAGGGCCGTCGCGATCGGCAACCCCGGCTGGGCGATCAGCATCGCCGGGATCAGGACGAGGCCACCGCCGCCGACCACGGCGTCGACCCACCCGGCCGCGGCGGCTGCCACGACCAGCAGCGCGACGTCCAATGGAGACGTCAGGCCACTTCGACGATCAGTTCCACCTCGACCGGCGCACCGAGCGGGAGTTCGGCGACGCCGACCGCGGACCGGGCGTGCACACCGGCGTCGCCGAAGATCTCACCGAGGACGTCCGAAGCCCCGTTGATCACGGCCGGCTGACCGGTGAAGCCCGGTGCGGACGCGACGAACCCGACGACCTTGACCACCCGGACGACCGAGTCGATCCCGACGAGTGCGTGGATCGCGGCGAGCGCGTTCAGCGCGCAGACCCGGGCTGCTGCCGTCGCCTCGTCCGGCCGAACGACGCCTTCGGCGCCCTCGTGGACCTTGCCCCGCGCCGACAGTTCGCCGTCGACGATGGGCAGCTGTCCCGAGGTGTAGACGAGGTTGCCGGTGCGCACGGCCGGGGTGTAGCTCGCCACCGGTGGCACCACCGACGGGAGTTCGATGCCCAGTTCGGCCAGACGATCGGTCCACGTGGTCGCCATGGTCAGCCCTTCGGTCGCTTCAGGTAGGCGACGTGCTGCTCGCCGGTGGGACCGGGCAGAACCGAAACCAGTTCCCAACCGTCTGCGCCCCACTGATCGAGGATCTGCTTCGTGGCGTGCGTCAGCAGCGGCACGGTCACGTATTCCCACGCGGTCACTTCACTCATGGACTCACCCTATCTGGCGACGGTCAATGGATAAGGTGTTGCGGTGGCCAACGAACAGGGCTCACGATCCGGGTCGGGCGAGGCGCTCGATTCCGGCGTGACAGACAACTCCTCCGTCGCGCGCGAGAACGAGTGGCCGGCGGCCGCCGCGCGCGCTCGCCTGCACTTCGTGACGGGCAAGGGCGGCACCGGCAAGACCACGATCGCCGCGGCGCTCGCACTCGCGCTCGCCGCCGACGGCAAGAAGGTCCTCCTCGTCGAGACCGAGGGTCGCCAGGGCATCGCGCAGGTCTTCGACATCCCGCCGCTGCCACCCACCGACACCCGCATCGCGACCGCCGAGGGCGGTGGCGAGGTGTCCGCGCTGGCCATCGACATCGAGCACGCCCTTCTCGAGTACCTCGACATGTTCTACAACCTCGGCTTCGCCGGCCGCGCGATGAAGCGGATCGGCGCGATCGACTTCGTGACGACCGTCGCTCCCGGACTCCGCGACGTCCTGCTCACCGGCAAGATCAAAGAGCGCATCATCCACACCGACAAGCAGGGCAACCGCGTGTACGACGCGGTGGTCGTCGACGCGCCGCCGACCGGCCGGATCGGCAATTTCCTCGACGTCACCCAGGCCATGGCCGACCTCGCCAAGACCGGCCCGATCCGCAACCAGAGCGAAGGTGTCGTCCGCCTGCTCCACTCGGAGGAGACGATCATCCACCTGGTGACGCTCCTCGAGGCGATGCCGATCCAGGAGACGATCGAGGCGATCGACGAACTGCGGGGCAAGAACCTCAACCTCGGCAGTCTCGTCATCAACCGCGTCAGCGAACCCCACCTGCCGGCCGAGGTGATCGACGAGATCGCCGAAGGTCGGGTCGACGCGGGGCGTGTCGAGGACGGCCTCACCGCCGCCGGACTCAAGCTCGCCGACGGGGACCTGGCCGGCCTGCTCACCGAGACGATCGAGCACGCGACCCGCCTGCAGGCGCAGCAGATCGCCAAGGCGCAGCTCGACGAGGTGGAGATGCCGACACTCGAACTGCCGTCCCTCGGTGACGGCGTCGACCTGGGGTCGATCTATGAGCTGGCCGACCTCCTCCAGAAAGCGGGTGCGTGATGCCACTCGACCTCAAGATGGGCGCGGTGCTCACCGACCCCGCGACCCGCGTCGTGATCTGTTGCGGCGCAGGCGGAGTCGGCAAGACAACGACTGCTGCCGCGATGGCGATGTACGCCGCCGAACAGGGCCGGACCGTGGCCGTGCTGACGATCGACCCGGCCCGGCGCCTGGCGCAGTCGCTCGGGATGTCCGAACTCACCAACGACCCGCAGCCGGTCGCGATCGACGGCAAGGGCACGCTCGACGCGATGATGCTCGACATGCGGCGCACGTTCGACGAGATGGTGCTCGAGTACTCCACTCCCGAACGCGCCGAGGCGATCATGCAGAACGCCTTCTATCAGACGGTCGCCTCGTCGTTCTCCGGGACGCAGGAGTACATGGCGATGGAGAAGCTCGGCAAGCTTCTCGAGCAGGACCACTGGGACCTGATCGTCGTCGACACCCCGCCGTCGCGCAACGCACTGGACTTCCTCGACGCCCCGCAGCGGTTGGGGTCGTTCCTGTCCGGGCGTCTGATGAAGGTGCTGGTCGGCGGCGGTCGCGGCGTCGGCCGGATGGTGACCGGCGCGATGAGCCTGGCCATGCGGGGTGTCTCGACGATCATCGGCGGCGAGATGCTCCGCGACGTGGCGACCTTCGTGCAGTCACTGGACTCGATGTTCGGCGGCTTCCAGGACCGCGCCGCGAAGACCTATGCCCTGCTGAAACAGCCGGGCACCCAGTTCGCGGTGGTGGCTGCGGCCGAGGCCGATGCCCTGCGGGAGGCCGCGTTCTTCGTCGACCGCCTGTCCGAGGAGTCGATGCCACTGGCCGGACTGATCCTCAACCGGACCCACCCGAACCTGACGTCGATCCACGAGGAGGCAGCGCTGGTCGCCCTCGAATCGGTCAACGACGAACTGGCTCGCGGTGTACTCCGGATTCACGCGGATCGGGCCGCCACCGGGAAGCGCGAACTCCATCTGCTGCAACGGTTCACGGCGTCGCACCCGCGGGTGCCGATCGTCGGGGTCCCGGCGCTGCCGTTCGAGGTGGCCGATGTGACCGCCCTGCGCGCGGTGGCCGAGCAGATCACCGGCCGCGGCTGATCACCGAGCGCGACGAGCCGTCCCCCGCTGGTTGAGAAGGCGAGGAGCGTGCGACGAGCCGCCTCCCGCTGGTTGCAGGCGAGGAGCGTGCGCCGAGCCCCCCTGCTGGTTGAGCAGGCGAGGAGCGTGCGACGAGCCGTGTCGAAACCACTCGACACGGCTCGGCGGAGAAGAGGTCAGACGGCGTCGCGATGACGCCGGCGCTGCGCGGCGAAGAACGCCGACCAGGACGTGACCTCGGGGTGCTGGCGGAGGAGTGCGCGACGCTGACGTTCGGTCAGTCCGCCCCAGACGCCGAACTCGACGCGGTTGTCGAGTGCATCGGCACCGCATTCGAGCTGCACCGGGCAGTGGCGGCAGATCGTGGCGGCTTTGCGCTGGGCCGCGCCCCGCACGAACAGATCATCGGGGTCTCCCCCTCGACAACGCGCCTGAGCAACCCACGCCAAGCGATCCTCTTCGTTGGAAACTGCCGCTGTCGCCATCCGCCACCCCTACCTGTCGTGTCTGCGTAGCTGCGAGAACGTCTCGACCTCGCTGCTCAAGCCACATTTGTAACGAACTGTTAAGTGAGTCACATTCTGCACTCAATCTAGGGATCTGTGCTTGGGGGCGCAACCCCTGGAGCGAACAAAGTGGGACAACCGTGCAAACTCATCCGAACAGACGGCCCGCGGACGGTGGCCTCCGGCGCATCCGCCCGGCGACCCGCGGGCACCCCGACCGTCGGCTCGGGACCACGCTGCGCCGATGCCGCGGGCGAGGCAGGACGATGTTCGGAACGAACGCACGTATCCTGTCGGGGTGATGTCGAAGAAACTGTGGTCGCTGGCGTGGGCGAGCCTGCTGGCCGGAGTTCTCGTCGCCGGCCTGCTGTACCCCGTGGCCAGCGGAATCGGCGTCGTCTCCAACCGGGCGGCGGCCGCTGTCGAGAACGTGTCCTCCGAACTGCTCAACGGCACGTTGCCGGAGGTCACCACGATGACCGACGTCGACGGGAAGCCGATCGCGGTGC
Organism: Gordonia hongkongensis; assembly: GCF_023078355.1. Classification (NCBI taxonomy): domain Bacteria; kingdom Bacillati; phylum Actinomycetota; class Actinomycetes; order Mycobacteriales; family Gordoniaceae; genus Gordonia; species Gordonia hongkongensis. Next base: position 575,302 of record NZ_CP095552.1, on the reverse strand, counting down.
TGTTCGACCAGTACCGGTATCAGGTGGGCTACAACGACATCTCCCCCGACATGATCCGAGCGATCATCTCCGTCGAGGACCGGCGGTTCCTGGAACACGACGGCGTCGACTGGAAGGGCACCATCCGTGCCGCTTTGAAGAACTCGTCGTCGGGCGAGGTCCAGCAGGGTGCGTCGACGCTCGACCAGCAGTACATCAAGAACTATCAACTCCTGGTCCTCGCACGGACCGAGGCCGACCGCCAGGCCGCGATCGAGACCACACCCGCGCGCAAGCTCCGCGAGGTGCGCATGGCGCTCACCCTCGAGCAGACCCTCATCGATCAGGCCAAGCGCGACAAGGGGCTCGACGACGCCGCCGCCAAGCAGGAGGCCAAGAAGCAGATCGTCACCCGGTACCTGAACGTCGTGCCGTTCGGGAACAACGCCTACGGCATCGAGGCCGCCGCGCAGACCTATTTCGGCATCCCCGCCAAGGACCTGCGGGTCGAGCAGGCCGCGTTGCTGGCCGGCATGGTGCAGTCCAGCTCTGCGCTGAATCCGTACTCGAACCCCGAAGCCTCCCTCGCGCGCCGGAACGTCGTGCTGGACACGATGATCGACAACTTCCCGGAACGGCGCGCCGAGCTCGTCGCGGCCAAGGAGGCACCCGTGGGCGTGCTCCCGAGTCCGCGGACCCCGACCCAGGGCTGCATCGCGGCCGACAACAACGGCTTCTTCTGCGACTACGCCCTTCAGTTCCTGGCCGAGAACGGCATGTCCCGCAACTCGGTCCTGCGCGGCGGCTACATCATCCAGACCACGCTCGACCCCGAGGTCCAGCGGTCCACGGTGCGGGCGGTGAAGAGTCAGGCCAGCCCGACCGCCGACGGCGTCGCCGACGTGATGAGCACCCTGCGTCCGGGCAAGAAATCGCACGACGTGCTCTCGATGGCGTCGAGCCGCGACTACGGTCTCGATCTCAACCGCGGCGAGACGATGCAGCCGCAACCCTTCTCGATGGTCGGCGACGGTGCCGGCTCGGTGTTCAAGATCTTCACCGTCGCCGCCGCGATGGAGAAGGGTCTCGGCGCCGGTTCCACCATCCCCGTCCCCGGGTCCATCGCCGTCGAGGGCATGGGCAACAGCGGCGGGGCCAACGGGTGTCCCGCCAATGCGTACTGCGTCAAGAACGACGGCCGCTACCCGGCGTCGATGTCGGTGACGAACGCCCTGGCACAGTCGCCGAACACCGCGTTCGTGAAGCTGCTGCAGCAGGTCGGCGTCAAACCGGCGGTCGACATGGCGGTCCGCCTGGGCCTGCGTTCGTACACCATCCCCGGGTCGTCGGGTTACGGCGAGAAGAGCATGGCCCAGTACGTCAAGGACGGGAACTTCGGCTCCTTCACCCTCGGCCCGCTGCCGCTCAACGGCCTCGAGCTCGCCAACGTCGCCGCCACCATCGCGTCGGGTGGCACCTGGTGCCCGCCCAACCCGATCAAGTCGATCAGCCAGATCAAGCGGGACCAGTACGGCAACCCGGTCATGGGACCGGACGGCCGGCGCGCCCTGACCGCGGTGCCGTTCACGCCACCGCCGTGCGAGCAGGTCGTGGACGAAGGCCTGGCGCACTCGCTGGCCAACGCCATGAGCAAGGACGACGTGGGCGCCGGCACCGCGGCCGGTGCCGCGGGCTCCGCGGGCTGGACGCTGCCGATGTCGGGTAAGACCGGCACGACGGAAGCGCACCGCTCCTCGGCATTCGTCGGGTTCACCAACCAGATCGCCGGCGCCGCGTACGTCTACAGCGACGGCCCGAACCCGCAGGGCGTCTGCAGCAGTCCGCTGCGCTCCTGCTACGACGGCGACCTCTACGGCGGCATGGAACCGGCGCGCACCTGGTTCCAGGCCGTCAAACCGGTGGCGACGAAGTTCGGCCCCGTCAGCCTGCCCCCGATCGACCGCGAGTACTGGAACGGCAGCGACCGGGGCCGTATCCCGCAGGTCAGCGGCCTGCCCGCCAGCGAGGCCACATCGCGCCTGCAGGGTGCCGGGTTCAAGGTCAGCGAGCTCGACGTGGACAGCGGACGCCCGCAGGGCACCGTGGTCTTCACCGCACCGTCCGACTCGGCCATGCCCGGCAGCACCGTGACGATCTACGTCAGCAACGGCCGCCGCGCCGGCGGGGACGAGGGCGGCCCCACCGAGACCACCGTCGTGGTACCCGGTGTCGGCCCGGTGGTGATCCAGCTACCCGGCTGACCCGCGATCAGACAATCGACGCCCCGCCCGCGCTGCTCACGAAACCGGGGCGGGATCGTCGTGGGGGATGCGTATTCTGGGGTGATGCAGCACTCCGAACTCGACATCGCACGCCTCGGCATCTCTCGCCTCGGTCCGTCCGGTTCCGGGGTACCCGCGCGCGCTCTGGCCGGCGCGGCGGGGCTCGCCGCCGCCGGACTGCTCTACTCGACGGTGATCGAGCGCAACGCCTTTGCGTTGCGACACACGACGCTGTCCGTTCTCGAACCGGGCGCCTCGCCGTTACGTGTCCTGCACATCAGCGACCTGCACATGATGCCCAACCAACGCCTCAAGCAGGCGTGGATCGCCGAGCTCGAGGCGCTCGAACCCGACCTTGTCGTCAACACCGGGGACAACCTCGCGCACCCGCAGGCCGTGCCGTCGGTCATCCAGTCGCTCGGTGGGTTGTTGTCGCGGCCCGGCCTGTTCGTCTTCGGGTCCAACGACTATTTCGGCCCCAAGCCGAAGAATCCGTTCAAGTACTTCAAGAAGGACCATCAGCGCACGCACGGCGAGCCCCTGCCGTGGCAGGATCTGCGTGCGGCGTTCACCGAGCGTGGATGGCTCGACGCGACGCACACGGTCCGCGAGCTGGAGGTCAGCGGCGTGCGGGTCGTCGCGGCCGGCGTCGACGATCCCCACATCGAGCGAGACCGCTACGAGACGATCGCGGGCCGCCCGAACCCCCTGGCACACTTGCGGCTCGGACTCACCCACTCCCCCGAACCGCGGGTCCTCGACCGGTTCGCCGCGGACGGCTACGACCTCGTGATGGCCGGACACACGCACGGCGGCCAGCTCTGCCTGCCGTTCTTCGGCGCGCTGGTGACGAACTGCCAGTTGGATCGCTCCCGGGTCAAGGGTCCGTCGAGCTGGGGGTCGTCGATGAAGCTCCACGTGAGCGCGGGTCTGGGCACGTCCCCGTATGCCCCGGCACGCTTCTGCTGCCGCCCCGAGGCCAGCCTGCTCACCCTCACACCTGTGTCGCACGGTGATGCCGACTACGACGCCGACCAGTCGCTCCCGCAGCTGGCCCGGGAGACCATGTGAGCGTTGACCTTCATCCCCGCGTGAAGGTCCTGGCGTTCGACACCTTCGGGACGGTCACCGACTGGTTCACCGGGATCTCCGGCGCCGTCGGCGCGATCGCACCGGAGGTCGACGCAGCGGCGTTCGCCAAGAAGTGGCGACGCCGGTACTCGCCGATCCTGGCTCGCGTGGAATCCGGCGAACTGCCGTGGCGTCGCCTCGACGACCTGCAGACCGAGACGCTGCACGACGTCGCCTCGCTGTTTGCACTGACACTCGACGACGATCAGGCCCGCACCCTCGTCCGTGCGTGGCGGACGATTCCGGCCTGGCCGGACGCGGTCGAGGGTCTGCAACTCCTCAAACGCGATCACATCGTCTGCGCACTGAGCAACGGCACTGTCGCACTGCTCACCGACATGGCCCGGTACAACGCGTTCCCCTGGGACGTGATCGGCGGGTCCGACCTCTGGCGGCACTACAAACCTGCGCGCGAGACCTACTGCGGGCTGGCGGATCTGCTCGAGGTGGAGCCCGCCGAGGTGATGATGGTGGCCACCCACCAGAGCGATCTCGACGCCGCGCGCTCCTTCGGCCTGCGGACGGCCTTCGTCGAGCGGCCGGACGAGTGGGGCGGGGACGAGAAGGACGATTCCGGCTCGCCGGACAACGACTTCCACGCGACGGATCTCCTCGACCTCGCGCGGCAGCTGAGCCCGTCGGTGACCGGCCCGTCCCGATGACACTCGACGACCTGCTGCGCTGGGAAGATTCGGGGGCGTCGTGGCGGGTGGTCCATCACGGACCGGATGGAATCACCCTGGGTCTGCTGCGCTGCGACGGTGGCGAGGAGGTGGACCGCGTCGTCACCGACGATCCGATCATCCTGGCCCACATCGGTGGCCGGTCGTCGTCGGCCGAGGAACCGGAGTGACCTTCGGGTTCACGTTGCGGTTTGTCCCGGTAACCGGAAGAAATCGCAACGCGATCCCAGCCGGGACCTCCAGAAACGAGGAGACCCCGACCGGATTTCTCCAGGTCAGGGTCTCTTCTGCAATCTCAACCTTGCGTCGGGGTGGCGGGATTCGAACCCACGACCTCTTCGTCCCGAACGAAGCGCGCTACCAAGCTGCGCCACACCCCGTGTGTAGCCTGCGATAGCTTATACCCCGCCCCCGCCGACTACTAAATCGCCTGGTCAAAGATGTGCCCGGTGTGGCTGAAACCCGTGCGAAGTAGCGTCGCACATCCCATCCTTGATGTGGTCCATCCGTACCAGTGCCGCCGCGCCGTCGGTCGGGACCAAGGAGTCGGCGCACAACCACTGAAAGGACACGCCAGACAATGAGCGCTTCCCCGATCAGCAGGCCAACTCGTCGGCCAAGCAGGGTTTCGCCTTCGGTATCGCGATCGTGGCCGCCGCGCTGCTCTTCGTAGCCGGCTTGGTCTCGATCTTCCAGGGCATCTCGGCGATCGCGAACGACGACCTGTTCGTCGCCGGCCAGAACTACATCTTCGAGTTCGACCTCACCACCTGGGGCTGGATCCACCTGATCCTGGGCATCGTCGGGGTCCTCGTCGCCGGCGGTCTCGCGGTGGGCGCCGACTGGGCGCGGATCTCCGCGATCATCATCGCCTCGCTGTCGATCATCGCCCAGTTCCTGTGGCTCCCCTACTACCCGGCGTGGGCCATCCTGATCATCGTGCTGGACCTGATCGTGATCTGGGCTGTCTCCACCTGGAACCCCAACAACGAATACAACCTGTGACCGACCGCTCTGACGCAGTGACGACAGTTCGCTGAGACGAGGGCTGCGGGGTAACCAATCCACGACGCGCATCCGGTCCGAATCGTCTGGTGACGCTGCTCCACTTGGGCGGCGCGACGACGAACCGCCCGAAAGGAACACCATGCGCATCACCCGGTCCCTCGCAGCCCTTGTCGCCGGCGTCCTCCTCAGCGTCGGCTTCGCCGCCGGGACGGGTCCGGCGCAAGCCGCACCGCTGGCCCCCGTGGCGAAGGTCGAGGTGGATCGCTACCTCGGCAAGTGGTGGCAGCTCGCCACCGTGCCGTCCTTCTTCGGGGTCACCTGCGCCCGGGACACCAGCGCGACCTACACCTACATCGACGCCAAGACGATCGGCGTCGACAACCAGTGCACCGGCCCCACCGGCATGCGTGGTGGCGTCGTCGGCCGTGCGACGGTCGTCGACCCGCAGACCAATGCCCAACTGAGCGTCCGGTTCCCACAGACACCGGGCAGCATCAACCCGGGCGGCGCACCGAACTACATCGTCGCCTACCTCGAAGACGGGCCGGATCCCGCCGGGCCGTACCGGTACGCGGTCGTCGGGGACCCCTCGCGCGGATCGGGATTCCTGCTGTCGCGCGACAAGGTGGTCCCCAACTCGGAGTTGCGTCGCCTGACCAAGGAGATCGAGAAGGTCGGGTACAACCCGTGCACGTTCCTCGTCTCGCCGACCACCGGTGGTCGCAGCGACTATTCACCGCTCTGCACGGTGTGACGGTCAACGCCATACGATGACGCGACTCCGGCGCAGACATGAAAAGGTCTGCGCCGGAGTAGTTTCAGCCGGCTTCGGCGTCCGGTCCCGACGCCGGCGCCATCCGGCGGAACTCGTCGGGGGTGCAGCCGAACTTCGACCGGAAGCGGTTGCGCATCGTCGCCGTCGAGGCGAATCCCGACGCGTGGGCGATGGCCTCGAGTTTCAGGTTGCCCGGACCCATGAGCAGCCCCTCCGCCCACTCCAGACGTCGATCGGCGATCATCTCGGCGAGCGACGTGGTGCCACCGGCGAGCACCCGGTACAGGTGCCGGCGGCTCACGTGCAGGTGCCGGGCGACGACCTCCACACTGAAGTCGGGATCACGAAAATTCTGTTCGATGAGGTCGGCGACCGCGGCACGCAGGTACCGCTCACTCGTCCGGACGTCCGACCGTACTACACTCGAAACCGATTCCGGCACAACACGTATCGACTGAACGTCACGACCATTGAGGACTGCGGTCACCTGGGTTCCTTCCACGCGAGAGAATGCTCCCACCCGATACACGAGTTTATCGACGGTCACACCTGCGGTCTTGGGCCTTTGGTCCCACTTTCAAGGATCCCGGTCCCGCGATTGTGCTGCGCGACGCGAACTTCCGTGAGCGGCCGCGATGGCGGAGTCGGTCAGTCGTCCAACTTCCTGCCGGCCCGGACACTCGTCGTACTGTGAGAGTCGTGACCACCCAGGACGCCGGAGCCGAGCGACGAGCGGAGTTGCGAACAGCAGCGCTCAGGGTGGCCGACGAGGTCCTGTTCCCGGCGGCCGGCGAGGTGGACCGCACCGGAGCGGTCCCCGAATCCCACTGGCGAGCGCTGGCCGACGCCGGCCTGTACGGCATCGCGGCGCCGGTCGAGGCCGGCGGGCCGGGACTCGAATTCGGTGAGGTCACCGAGATCCTCGAGGTGCTCACCAGTGGGTGCCTCGCCACCGCTTTCACCTGGATCCAGCACCACGGCGTCGTCCTGTCCCTCTCCCGGACCACCAACGACGAGCTACGTGGTGAACTCCTCGACGCGACCGTGAGCGGACGTCTACACGCGGGCGTCGCCTACGCCGGAGTCGTCCCCACGCCACCACGGATGGTCGCGACGCGCACCGACGACGGTTGGCTCCTGAACGGGCACGCACCGTTCGTCAGCGGCTGGGGTGTCGTCGACCTGCTCCAGATCTCGGCGCGCGACGCCGCGACCGATGACGTCATCTCCGCGATCCTGCGCATGCCCGACCTGGTCGGCGGCAGGTCGTCCGCAGCGGTCCGGGCAACGCCCGTGGATCTGTCCGCCGCCGCCGCGACGACCACGGTGTCCCTACGGGTCGACGGTCTGATGGTCCCGTTCGATCGCGAGGTCACGCGCGTGGGCCTCGCGGAATTCTTCGCGACCCAGAACGTCGGCGTCCGATTGAACGGCACCCTGCCCTTTGGTCTGGTGCGGCGCTGTGCGGGACTGCTCGATGTCGGCGGCCATCACCGGGAGGGGCGGGCGCTGCGCGAGCGCGCCGACGTCGTCCGAACCGCGCTCGACGCCGGGATGGCGGATGCCACCGCACTGCTGGCGGCCCGGGCCGACGCCGCGGCTCTGGCGCTCGATGCCGCGGCCGCGTTGGTGTCCGCGGACGGCGGCCGCGGCGTCGTGCGCGGGAGCGATTCCGAACGGTTGTTCCGCGAAGCCGCGTTCGTCCTGGTGGCCGCGAGCCGCCCGGAACTCAAAACAGCTCTGCTACACCGCTTCAGCGGTACCTGAAGTCGCGCAGGAAGAGTGCCTCGGCCAGGGCGATCCGCTCGATCTCGGAGGGGTCGACGCTCTCGTTGGGTGCGTGGATCAGGCACCGCGGTTCCTCGACGCCGAACAGCATGATCTCGGCGTCGGGGTACAGCGATTGGAGAACGTTGCACAACGGGATCGATCCACCCTGCCCCTGGATCAGCACCTCGCTGTCGTAGGCGGTCGACAGGGCGCCGGTGAGCGTGTCGTACGCCGGACCGCTGGTGGATCCGACGAAGGGCGCGCCCACCGCCTCGCGCTCGAAGGAGACCCGTGAGTTCCAGGGCGCGACGCGACGGAGGTGCTCGACGAGCGCGTCCTGCGCAACCATCGGGTCCATCCCCGGTGGCACGCGGAGGTTGATGCGCGCCCGCGCCCGCGGCTGCACCGCCGCCGACGATCCGACCACCGGCGGGCAGTCGATGCCGAGCACTGTCGCGGCCGGGCGCGCCCACACCATGTCGGACACCGATCCCGATCCGACCAGGTCGACTCCGTCGAGAACCGTTGCATCGCTGCGGAATCGGTCGGGCGGGTAGGACACACCCGGCCACCGGGCGTCGGCGTCGAGTCCGGCGACGGTGGTGTTGCCGTGCTCGTCACGCAGGGTCGCGAGCATCGAGATGAGCGCCGCGAGTGCATCCGGGGCGGCCCCGCCGAACATTCCGGAGTGCATCGCCGACCCCAGCGTCTCCACGGACACGACGACGTTCGCGATGCCGCGCAGCGTCGTCGTCAGACTCGGTTTCCCGACCGCGAAGTTGCCGGAGTCCGCGATCAGGATCGCGTCGGCGGCAAGCAAGTCCGGATTGCGGACCGCGAAGTCCTCGAGGCCTCCCGTCCCCTGCTCCTCCGACCCCTCGCCGATGATCTTCACCGTCACCCCGGCCCGGCCGGCGAGTGCGCGCAGCGCGGTGAGGTGCACGGCGATGTTGCCCTTGCAGTCGGCAGCTCCGCGGCCGTACCACCGCCCGTCCCGCTCGGTCAGTTCCCAGACGGGAGAGTCCCATTCGTCGTCACCGAGCGGCGGTTGCACGTCGTGGTGGAAGTAGAGCAGGACGGTCGGAGCACCCTCCGGGCCGGGAATGGACCCGGTGATCGCCTTGCTGCCGTCGCTGGTGACATGCGCGGCGGCGTCGTCGACGCCGACGGCACCGAAGGCCGCCAGCAGCCAGTCGACCATCCCGTCGCACTCCTCGACGGGAAACTGCTGCGGGTCGTGCACCGACCGGAACCGGACCATCTCCGCGAGATCCGATCTCGCCTGCGGCATCAGCGCGGCGACCTGCTCCCGCAACGACGTCTCATCCTCGCGCGCAGTCGGTTCCACCGGCGACCTTCCCTGTCGGACTCAACTCTTACCCTCGGCCGCCAGGTCGTACACCTCGAGCTCGCCTCGGCCGATGGCCTCCATCATCCGGGTGTGGTCGGAGTCGTTGAGATCCGCGTACGCGAGCGAGAACTCGGCGATGGCGTCACTGAAACCCTTGGTGGTCCCGAGGTACTCGGCGATCCGGAACCGGCTCGCGGTCCGGGCGTGCGCCTGACCGAGAACCAGCCCGCACAGCTGTGCGTACAACTTCATCCCCTCCGCGCTCAGGGCCTCGACGACGACCGAGCCCTTTCCGTCGCGGAGCTGCCGCACATAGAAGTCGCGTCGCTCACCGTTCTCGTCGATCCCGGTCGACCAGCCGAGGAAGAGGTCGCTCGTCGCCTGGAGCAGGCGTTGACCCTCGACCACCCGCTGCCCTTGGTTGTCGAAGCCCGATGCCGGCACATGGTCGGCGAGCACCGATCGCTGCGCTTCTTTGACCTGCAAGAACAACGGATCACCCAGCTCCTTTCCGGTGAGCAGGATGATCCACGCCCGCGTGCCGACACTGCCGACGCCGACCACCTTGAACGCGATGTCGACGATCGCGAACTGGTCGAGGAGCGCCTGCACGTGCAAGGGCACGGTGTCGCGGTAGGCGCTGACCCGCTCGCGGACCCGTTCGGCCACGATCTCGGCGGTCTCGGCCGGGAACCGCTCGTGCAGCGGCACCAGCAGCGGCGGGTCGCTGCGGATGTGCGCGGAGCCGTCGGCGCCGATCACACAGAGCTTCGCGAGGGCCTGCGCACTGTCGCGGTGCCGCGCCTTCTTCAGCGCCTTCTGCGTCCGCTCGCTCATCGACGTGTCCAGCTTGGGCCCGAACTCCGCCAGGAAATGGTCGACGTCGATCCCGGCGTACCAGTTCTCCAGAGTCGTCTTCGACGCGCTGCGCACGACCGCCCGCCGGTACGCCTTGGCAACGGTCTTGGCGACCCTACGATTGGTCGCGTCGTCGAGTCCGTTGTTACGTCCCGCGATCGCGAAGCTCGCGGCGAGACGCTTGACGTCCCACTCGAACGGTCCGATGTGCGTCTCGTCGAAGTCGTTCAGGTCGAACACCATTCGACGCTCCGGGCTGAAGAAGAGGCCCAGATTGCTCAGGTGCGCATCGCCGCACAGCTGGGTGATGATCCCGGTGTCCGGCGTTCTCGACAGGTCGTCGGACATCACCGCGGCCGCACCACGATAGAAGGTGAACGGCGTCGCCGACATCCGCGCGTGCCGGACCGGGACGAGATCGGCGACCCGGGTCTGCGCCTGCGCTTCCAGGATGCGCAGCGGGTCGGCCCGCTCCGTCGGCGTCGGGCACGCGGCGAGTTCGACAGCGGTGGGCGGAGTGGACAGAAGTGTCGACACGGAGTGCTCCTTCACGTCGATGCGGCCCCGCCACAGGCAGAGGTCCGTGTGTCCGGGCCCGGTCGGAACCCGCGGGTGAACGCCGCCGAAAACGAAGTCCTCCGAGGGAGAATTCTTCCAGCCCGTCGGCAGTTCCGCCGATGGATCGGTGATCAATCTGCGCCACGTTCCCCCGGTTGCGTCCTCGTCGGGTCCACCGGGATCTGCCGACCGCCGCCCAGGGCGTGTGACCCGCTTCACGACTGCAACAGGTTCTAGTTGTAGCGTGAACGTCGTGGATTACTGGGGTGTGATGGTCGGGTTGGGGCTCGTGGCGACGGCGCTCGGCGTCATCGGGTTCGTGCGGTACCGCGAGCGGGAATCGACGAGTCTGCAGCGTCAGACCCAGCTGGCGCGCGAACTGCGTGACCTCGCCGGCGGCGACGAGGTCCGGCTGGCCGCGGTCGACGAGTTCTCGCTGACCATCTATCAACGGCTCTTCTACGTCTCGGTGGTGGCCCCGTGGATACGGAGTGCCGCGTGGGCTCTGCTCGGCGCGGCGCTGGCCGGTGCGGGAGCGCTCGCGACCGGACCGCTCGACGGGGTGTTCGCGACCGTCGCACACATCGCGGCGATCCTCGTGTCCGCGGTGTTCGCGGTGGCCGCCCTGGTGTACGTCGGCATCGCGCTGTACCACTCGGCGACCACGCCTCGGGTCTCCTTCAGCGACTCCTATGCCGACGATGACGCCGATCCCGCCGTCGACGCCCCCGATCCCGGCATCCCCGGATCTGCTCGGTCCGTCGACTGAACAGGCCCCCGGACACAACGAACCCCCGTCGCGAGTCGACGGGGGTTCGTTGCTGTGAGAGGGTCAGGCGTACTCGCTCACGCGATCTGCGCCTGCCACATCCAGTGCAGCTGCTCGAGTTTCGACGCGAACGAGATCAGCAGGTCCTGAGTGACCGGATCGGCCTCCTCGGTGACCCCGATTCGCTCGCGGAGACCCGCGACCACTGCCTTGAGATTGTCGACGATCGACTCGACGACGTCGCTGTCCTTGGTCCAACCCTCACCGAATCCCTTGGTGTGGGCGGTCTTGGCGACGGTCTCGGCACGGCCGTCCGGGCTCACGCCGATCGCGGTGGCCCGCTCGGCGGCCGCGTCGGTGAATTCCCTGGACACCGTGACCAGTTCATCGAGGTCGAGATGCACCGACCGGAACTGCTTGCCGACGACGTTCCAGTGCGCCTGCTTCGCGATGAGCGACAGGTCGATGAGGTCGACGAGGGTGTCCTGCAACGCCTTTCCGGCGACGGACTGCTGCTCGTCGGTGAGCGTGCTGGTGATCGGGTTGGTCATGATCAAGAACTCCCTTCTTGTCCTATGGATTACCTCTGCTCCCTGAGGTGCGAGGAGCGATAGCGACGAGCCACGAAGGGCGCCGACACCGACACCCCGCACGGCTCAACGATCAGACGCGTACGGTGACCGACGAGTCGATGTTGCCCTTGGTCGCCTTCGAGTACGGACAGAATGTGTAGGCGAGGTCGGCGAGTTCCTTGGCCTTGGCCTCGTCGAGGCCGGGCAGCGAGACCTCGATGGCGACGGTGAGACCGAACCCGTTGTCCGCCGGGTCTTTTCCGATCCCCACGGCCACGTCCACGGTCGCCCCGTCGGGCACCGGGGTGTCGGCCTGCTTGGCGGTGGCGCGCAGCGCGCTCAGGAAGCAGGCCGCGTAACCCGCCGAGAACAATTCCTCGGGATTGGTCCCCTCACCGCTGCCACCCAGTTCCTTCGGCGGCCGCAGGTCCAGATCGATCTGGCCGCTCGCCGAGACGACTTCGCCGTCGCGTCCGCCGCCGGACGCCTTGGACGAGATGGTGTACACCGGTTCGATTGCCATTCGAATTCCTCCTGGATGCTCAGTGCGGGTCCGGGCCAACGGTCGGTTCAACCCACCCCGCTCGCGGAACATTCCGACGACACCGGCGACGGCGACGTGATGGTCACGACACCGGCGTCGGAGTCCGGTTCACCGTCCGCGCATCATCCGCGTGGGCTTCATCCGGGTCGACTCCGGCAGCCACTGGTTGACCGGTCGCCGGAGGGTGCAGAGGGCGGCGACCACCAGGAGACCGAACTGGAGGTAGCTCAGGACGACCATGACGGACGACACGTCCGGGTATCGGAACAGCAGGTCGACGCCGACGGGGATACACAGCAGATGCACGACGACGGCGGCCAGGAAGAAGTTGCGGAGATGGCGGCTGTGTTGCGACGCAGCGGTCACCAGGCACGCGTACTCGATGGCGAGCACGACGACGATCATCACCAGCATGAACGGCGGGAAGAAGCCGGCGAGGGTCTCGACCTCACTCTCGGGTGCAGAGTTCGCCGGGTCCGAGACCACGCCTTCGAGCAGTCGGTTGCGCAGATCGTCGGTGATGGTGCCGAGGTTGAAGAAGCCGTAGATCGTCAGCACGAGACCGATCACGGCCGCGCCCCACCACACGATGCGTGCGTGCACCGCCAGCGCCTCCGGCGGCGGTCCCGCATCGCCCGGCCGCGTCGGATAGAGCGCGGACTGGTCCCGATCGCGCGAGGACCGCTCGATGGCCGCCAGATCCTCGGCGTCCAGCTCGGCCTGGCTCGGGACGCGATCGGGGTCATCCGCGGCAGAATCGCCGGACGCGCCCCCGGCCGGGTCCTTCGGATCCGTCATGTCCCGATCCTGCCACTCACCCCGGCGGGCCTCCAGCGTCGAGGAGGTTCGGCCGCGAGCGGCTCACTTCCGGAACTCGGCGAGGACGAACTCCATCCCGGGGACGAATGTGCCGAGCATGGGGACGACATGGTTCACGATCGACTTCGTCAAGATGGGCGGGGTGGGGTCGGTGACGAAGGTGACGTCGGCGCCCTGGGCGCGCCAGTCCGCCACGAGTTGCGCGACCTGGCCGTACGGGATCACGTCGTCGTGCAGTCCGCCTTCGACGAAGACGGGCGCGTTCGGCTTCAGGCGACCGATCCGCTGCTGGCGGACAGCCTCTTGCAGTCCGGGGGATCGTGCGATGAGGGACGACAGTGTCTCGCCGGTTCGGGTCCATGTCTCGACGCGGCGGAAACCGAAGGCCGGGATGATGTCCCCGATGCAGCTGGTCGAGAGCTGTTTCAGCGCGGCTTTGCCGGTGGGGTTGGTCTCTCGTCGCACCACTTCGGCGACGTTCGGATACCGCTCGGTCAGCCCGTTGACAGCGAAGCCGATCGCCCCCGCGATGGTGGTGCCGTCGATCGCGGGGATGACCTTCTCGAGGTCGGCCGGGGGCGCGCCGGCGTAGGTCGCGCGCACGTCGAGTTCCGGTGCGTAGGTCTCGGCGAGTTCCGCGGCCGACGCGGCTGCGCCGCCGCCCTGCGAGTAACCGGCGAAACCTACGGGGGCGTCCTTCGGGGCGCCCGAGATCGCGAGTGCGGCCCGGGCGCCGTCGAGCATCGCCTGACCGGTCTCCGCGCGGTTGACGTAGGTGTGGACACCGGGCGTGCCCATCCCGATGTAATCGGTGAGGAACACCCGTACGCCGTTGACCAGCATGTAGTACATCTCCGGGGCGGTGTAGTTCACCGAGATGCCCGGCTTCATCAGATCCACCGCGAACGGAATGGTCATCAGCTTCGATGGCGCACACTGGTCGCCCTGACCGATGGTCCCGGAGCCGACGACGACGGTCGGTCGCGGTCCCTTGCCGCGCCATGGCGCGGTGGGTTCGATGACGGTTCCGGTGACCGCGGCGGGTTTTCCGTCCTGGTAACGCGAGGTGTACATGACCTTGCGGGCGGTCCCCGGCCACTGACCCGCCATGCCGGGGATCTGGAGCAGCAGCGGACTCGGCTGACTGCGGATCACCGATCCCGGCTCGGACGCGAACCGGGCCGGCGGGGTGTAGAAATCCGCCGCCGCTGCAGTACCGACCGCTGCGGGGGCCAGCGACGCGACGCACGCTGCCACCAGCGCGGCGATCCCGAGCGTCCGTCTCGATGTCCTGCGATGGGTCATGGTTCTCCCCGACTTCCAGTTCATGGCTGTGTAACCTACCGCACAGTAACTTGAGTCAGGTGACTGGTGTCGCTTCCGGGCGCGCGACGCCTCGCAGAGGGCCACAGGGGTGTCGCCGATCGACGGCCTAGGAGACTGCTGAAATAGTCGGTGTCGTTTCGGTGTGGGGTGAGCGGGTTTGCCTGGTGGGCTGGGATCCTGGTGGGTATGCAGGGTGAGCCGGATCGTCAGGGTGAGTTTCTGGATGTGAACTCGGTCGTCGGGCATTTGCTGGCCGAGGGCAGTGTGTTCGCGTTTTTGGCTGCTCATCGCGAGCAGTTGTTTCCTGCGGAGATGTTCGCGGACCTGTTTCCCAGCGGCCGGGGCCGTCCGTCGATCCCGCCGGCCACGATGGCGTCGGTGATCGTGCTGCAAACGCTGCAGGGTTTGTCCGATCGCGAAGCCGCTGATGCGGTCACTTTTGATCTGCGGTGGAAAGCGGCGTGTGGATTCGTGTTGGGTAACAAAGGTTTTCATCCGTCGACTCTGACGTACTGGCGTCGGCGACTGGCAGCCAGCGACCGGCCGCACCGCATTTTCGAGGTGGTACGCGAGGTCATCACCACCACCGGGGTGCTCGCCGGTAAGAGTCGTCGAGCGCTGGATTCGACGATCTTCGATGACGCGGTGGCCCGCCAGGACGCCATCACCCAGGTGATCGCGGCGATCCGGCGGGTCGCCCGAGAGGTCGACGGTGGTGCGGTGGTGGTCGAGCAGCGCGCGACTCGTCTGGCCGCGTTGACCGGCGGCGGCTATGACCGGCCCGGCAAGCCGCGGATCGCCTGGGATGATGAGTGTGCTCAACAGGACCTGATCAGCGCCCTTGTCGAAGATGGGTTGGCCGTGCTCGACGGTCTGGACCTCGAGGCCATCGACAAGGAACCGAGTAACCAGGCCCAGGCGCAGGCGGTGGCATTGCTGGCATTGGTGACCGGCCAGGATGTGGAACCGGCACCAGGTTCTGATGGCACCGACGGACGCTGGCGCATCGCGCCCCGGACCGCCCCGGACCGGGTGATCTCCACCGTCGATACCGACACCCGCCACGCCCACAAAACCCGGGCACGCCAGCAGGACGGGTTCAAGGGCCACATCGTCAATGAACCGGAGACCGGGTTGGTCACCGCGATCGAGATGACCAAAGCCGCTGGTCCGGACACTTCCGACGGAGCAGTCGGGGCACGGTTGTTGCTGAGCGATCCGACCGTCGCCGACGACGCCGACGATCGTGAGGTGCTGGGTGATTCAGCGTATGCCTCCGGTGACATGCTGGCCACGCTGGCGCGGACACGATGGAACGCGGTGATCAAACCCAAGCCACACATGCCGGCGGTTGCTGGTGGTTTCGTCATCGACGATTTCACCTTCGACGCCGACGCGAACACATTGACCTGCCCCAACAACCTGACCCGACCGGTCAGCGCGAAAGGCCACGTCACCTACGGTGCGGCCTGCCACGACTGCCCACTTCGGGCACGGTGCACCACCGCGGTTCGTGGACGCAAAATCAGATTCGGCGAACACCACCAACTCCAGCGCGAACACCGACAACACTTCTCTGACAAGACTATTGCCGACACCTACCGCCAGCATCGACCCATGGTCGAACGGACGATTGCCTGGCTCACCCGCGGTAACCGGCGGGTGCCCTACCGTGGAATCGAACGCAACAACAACTGGCTGCACCACCGCGCCGCCGCGATCAACCTACGCCGCCTGATCACCCTCGGACTGACTATCACCAACGGCACCTGGACACTGGCCACCGCCTGAACCGCGGCACCGCCGCCCCACCTAGATCGATCACCACGACCACACCCCGGAACCGACACATCCCCGCAGCAGGAACCTCAACCCAGGCTGGACCCTAATTCAGCAGGCTCCTAGCGGCCCGGCGTCACCTTGAGCACGCGGCTGAGAGTTGCCTGCCACAGCGATCCGTCGGCCGTGATCGTCCCGGTCAGCTCGAGTGGTTCGTCGAACGGCGCCGTCCCGACCGGCACCGTCGCCACCCGCCGGCCGGTCGCGAAGTCGGTTGCCACATAGTCGACTTCACCGATCTGCTGTGGGAGGTTCGGCCGGATCGGGCCATACCCGATCGCGTGGATCAGACCGTCCGCGCGAGACAACTTGGGGAGTGTCGCGATCCGGTCGCCGTTCTCCCACACGCGACGACAGCCGCCTTCCCCGACATCGATGCGGGTGGCGCCGCCGACGAACGGTGCATCGGCCGGGTCCGACGGCCCCTGCACCGCCATCGGCGGGTACTGGTAGCCGTAGGTGCTCGGGATGACCAGCGAGTTGCCCCAGGCCATCGGCGAGTTCTCGGTGCCCGGCCCGGACGTCGAAAAGGCCCGCATGCGGCAGACCTCGGAGCCGTCATCGCTGCGCAGCACGCGGAGATCCGGCGGTTCCGCGTTGTCGACGATGGCGACCCAACCATCGCCACCGGGACCGAAGTACGTCGGCGTCGTCCCCGAACCCCAGGTGAGCTGTCCGGGTTTGCGTGCCGACCCCCGGTCATAGGCGCGACGCCAGACGACCTCCGGTGCCGCACCCGGATCGGCACGCATCTCGTAGAGCGCGTGCGTCGTCAGGATCGACGCCCCCGTCCGCCGGATCGACAGGCCGTTGCCGAGTTCCTCTCCCGCGGGCAGCCGGGTGGACCGCACAGCGCCGTGCCGGTCGACTGTCCCGACCACCCCGCGCGTCGTCGCGAACCACACGCGGCCGTCGAAGCCGGGCGCCAGGCCGGTGATCGCGTCACCCGCCGGTATCGCGTGGTCGACGTCGACCCGATCGTCGACGAACACTCGCCAGCCGCTGGCCGTCTTCGCATGCGCGACACGGAGAATCGACCCGGACCCGTCGGCGACGACCACCCGGTCGCGGTCGTCGAGATAGCCGTACACGCCGCCGAGCAGTCCGCCCTTCGTCAGCTGCGTCGACGCCAGTGGTTGCGCGGTCCGGGGATCGAAGAGGACGACCGACGGCACCGCGAATGCCGGGGGCGACGATCCGACGAATTGCGTACACAACGCGACGGGCATCCCGTCGCGTCCCACGAACGTTGCCGCGCAGGCGCCGCCCGGTATCGAGGAGCCGGCCAGTCGAGCCCCGCGGCCGGGGCCTCGATGCGCCGTGGAGTCCGTGGAGGCGAGGTCGCCGTGCATGAGCGAGGTGTCGCTCGGTCCGAGTCCGGTGCTCGGCGAATCGGGTTGTGCCGCTGCGGGGTACGCGAGCGTCGCCGCCAACGCCAGAACCCCGGTGACCACCGCCGCCCGGACCCGCATCTTCCGTGTCATGAGTGGTCAAACTACCGCACAGAGGGCCGGCTCAGATGACCAAGCCGAGTGCGAGTACCACGATCAATCCGGTCACCGAGAGGACCGTCTCCATCATCGACCAGGTCTTGAAGGTCTGTCCGACGGTCATCCCGAAGTACTCCTTGACCAGCCAGAAACCGGCGTCGTTGACGTGGGACAGGAACACCGACCCGGCACCGATCGCCAGGACGACCAGCGAGAGTTCTCCCGAACCCATCCCGTCGACCAGGCCCAAGATCAGCGACGACGCGGTGATCGTGGCAACGGTCGCCGATCCGGTCGCCAGGCGGATCAGTGCCGCGAGCGTCCAGGCCAGCAGGAGCACCGAGACGTTCGCGCCGGTCGCCCAGTCGGCGAGCAGGGTGCCGATGCCGGTGTCGACGAGAACTTCCTTGAATCCGCCACCCGCGGAGACGATCAGCAGGATGCCCGCGATCGCGGGCAGGGCCGCGCCCGTGCATTTGGAGATCGTCTCGCGGTCCATCCCGGAACCACGGCCGAGGGTGAACATCGCGACGATCACCGCGATGAGCAGCGCGATGAGGGGCGTGCCGAGGATGTCGAGGACCTTGCGCACGGGCTGGTCCTCGTCGGCGATGAAGATCTCGGCGAGTGCCTTGCCGAGCATCAGCACGACGGGCAGCAGGACGCTGAACATGGTGATCGCGAAGGACGGTCGCTTGGTGGTCGGGCCGTCGGACGGATCGACGTCGAAGGTCGTCGGGGCCTCGACCGTCACCCATCGCCCGGCGAGCACGCCGAAGAGCGGCCCCGACACGATGATGGTCGGGATGGCAACCAGCACACCGAGTCCGAGTGTCATGCCGAGATCCGCGCCGAGGGCGTCGATCGCCACGAGCGGGCCGGGATGCGGCGGGACGAACCCGTGCATCGCCGACAACCCGGCCAGTGCGGGGATGCCGATCGGTATCAGGCCGAGACCCGAGCGTCGGGCCACCAGGTAGATCACCGGCATCAAGAGAACGAGACCGATCTCGAAGAACATCGGCAGACCGATGATGGCGCCGACGAGCGCCATCGCCCACGGCAGCATCCGCGGTGAGGCGTGACCGACGATCGTGTCCACGATCTCGTCGGCACCACCGGAGTCGGCCAGCAGCTTGGCGAACATGGCGCCGAGTGCGATCAGGATGCCGACTCCCGCTGCGGTGGTGCCGAATCCGGCGGTGAACGACTCGAGGACCGTCGGGATCGACTCACCCGCGACGATGCCGACGGTCGCGCCGCCGCCCACCAACGCGAGGAAGGGATGGACCTTGGCGATCGTGATCGCCACGACGATGACGGCGATACCCGCCAGCGCCGCGACGATGAGTTGCCAGCCGGGCGCGACCGGCTGCGGCAGATCTGTGCTCGCGGCGAGAATCGTGGTGGTCGGCGACATCAGTTCTCCTCGGCGTCGAGATCGGAACTGTTCGAGAGGGCCTCGACCAGTTCGTCGATGATGGCGTCCACGCTCTGGTCCACGTCGACGGTCAGGCCGCGTTCGTCGGGGGTCAGCTGTTCAAGGGTCTCGAACTGCGAGGCGAGCAGGGCCGGTGGCATGAAATGCCCCGGGCGTGATGCCTGCCGTCGCGAGATGACCTCGACCGACCCGGCCAGATGCGCGAACAGCGTCGTCGGTGCGTGATCACGAAGAAGGTCGCGGTAATGCCGTTTGAGCGCGGAGCAGCTCATGACACCGCCGTCGGCGTGTTCGGCGAGCCAGACGCCGATCGACTCGAGCCAGGGTCGGCGGTCGTCGTCGTCGAGCGGTTCTCCCGCCGACATCTTGGCGATGTTCTCGGCGGGGTGGAAGTCGTCGGCGTCGGCGAACGGCACCCGCAGGCGCTGTGCCAACGCCGCCCCGACGGTCGACTTCCCGGACCCCGACACCCCCATGACGACGATCGGCGATCGCATGTTCACTCCTCACCACGCTGTGCTGCTGATCACGTAGGCTGCCTCAATAGTAATACTTTTGCAAGCCCTCGCGACCATTAAGTACGCACATTTGTCCGTACCTCGATGAATGAGAAGATGAAACGGTGAGTCAGGGCACACGGAGCACAGGCGAGCGGCACGACGAGATCCTCGCGGCCATCGGCCGACGCATCGTCTCGGGAGCGCAGCCGGCCGGCAGCGTGCTGACCCTCGACGCCATCAGCGCCGACCACGGGGTGTCGCGGACGGTATCCCGCGAGGTGATCCGGGTTCTCGAGTCGATGGGCCTCGTCGAATCCCGGCGCCGCGTCGGCATCACGATCCAGCCGCGGACCCGATGGAGCGTGTTCGACGCCCGGCTGATCCGCTGGCGCCTCGACGGCGCCGACCGCGCCGAGTTCCTCGCCACCCTCTCGGAGCTACGACGCGGCTTCGAGCCGGTGGCGGCGGCCCTCGCCGCCGAGCGCGCGAACGAGCACCAGTGCCGCATCCTGGCGGCAGCCGTGTCGGACATGTCGGTACACGGGCGCAACGGCGACCTCGAGTCGTACCTGCTGGCCGACAAGGTCTTTCATCGAACGCTCTTGGAGGCCAGCGGCAACGAGATGTTCCGGTCGCTCACCGGGGTGGTGAACGAGGTCCTCGCCGGCCGCACCCACCACGGAATGATGCCCGCGACACCGAATCCGGTGGCCATCGCACTGCACGACGACGTCGCCAGAGCAATACGCCTCCGCGACCCGGAGGTCGCGGAGGCGTCGATGCGCGCGATCATCACCGAAGCGGCGGCTGCTGTATCGCCCCCGCCACCTGAGGTGCTCTAGACGAGCAGCTCGGCGATCTGAATCGTGTTGAGGGCAGCGCCCTTCCGGAGGTTGTCCCCTGAGACGAACAGCGCGAGACCGCGGCCGTCCGGAACACCCGGGTCCTGCCGGATCCGGCCGACCAGCGAGGCATCCTTGCCGGCGGCGGCCAGTGGCGTCGGCACGTCCGCGAGCTCCACACCCGCTGCGCCACCGAGGATCTCCTGTGCACGTGCCGCCGACAGCGGGTTCGCGAACTCCGCGTTGATCGACAGCGAGTGGCCGGTGAACACCGGCACGCGTACGCAGGTTCCGCTCACGAGCAATCCGGGCAGCCCGAGGATCTTGCGCGACTCGTTGCGCAGCTTCTGGTCCTCGTCGGTCTCACCCGAACCGTCGTCGACGAGCGAACCGGCGAGCGCCACGACGTTGAACGCGATCGGCGCGACGTATTTGTTCGGGGCGGGGAAGTCCACGGCGGAACCGTCGTGCACGAGCTTCTCCGCGTCGCCGGCGACCGCACGCACCTGGGTGGCCAATTCGTCGACACCGGCCAGACCGCTACCCGAGACCGCCTGGTAGCTCGAGATGATCAGTCGCTGCAGGCCCGCCTCATCGTGGAGCGGCTTGAGGACCGGCATGGCGGCCATCGTGGTGCAGTTCGGGTTGGCGATGATGCCCTTGGGCGGGTTCTTGGCCAGTTCGCCGTTGACCTCCGAGACCACCAGCGGCACATCGGGATCCTTGCGCCAGGCCGACGAGTTGTCGATGACGGTCACGCCGGCCTCGGCGAACCGCGGCGCCTGTTCGCGCGACATGGTGGCACCCGCCGAGAACAGCGCGATGTCGAGTCCGGACGGGTCGGCGGTGGCCGTGTCCTCGACGACGATCTCGCCGTCGCCCCACGGCAGCTTCTTGCCCGCCGAGCGCGAGGACGCGAAGAAGCGCACCTCGTCGGCCGGGAAGTTGCGCTCCGCCAACAGGGTTCGCATGACGGCGCCGACCTGACCGGTCGCGCCCACGACTCCGATACGTACGCCCACTGCTATCGCCCCGTTCCGGCGTAGACGACGGCTTCTTCTTCGCCGCCGAGATCGAAGGCGGCGTGCAGAGCGCGCACCGCGTCGTCGAGTTCGGTGTCCCGGCACAGCACCGAGATCCGGATCTCCGAGGTGGAGATCAGCTCGATGTTCACGCCGGCGTCGCTGAGGGCCTCACAGAAGGTGGCCGTGACGCCGGGGTGCGACTTCATGCCCGCGCCCACGAGCGACACCTTGCCGATGTGATCGTCGTAGAGCAGATCGGTGAACCCGATCTCGGTCTGCAGCTTGGTGAGCTTCTCGACGCCGAGCGGCCCGAGCTCGCGCGGCAGGGTGAAGGTGATGTCGGTCTTGCCGGTGTCGACCTTCGAGACGTTCTGCAACACCATGTCGATGTTGATCTCGGCGTCGGCCACGGCGCGGAACACCCGCGCGGCGTAACCGGGCTTGTCGTCGAGGCCGACGACGGTGATCTTGGCCTCGCTGCGGTCATGTGCGACGCCGGTGAGAATGGCTTCTTCCACGGGGATGTCCTCCATCGATCCGGTCACAATGGTGCCGGGTTTGGTCGAGTACGACGAGCGCACGTGAACGGGAACGTTGTATCGGCGCGCGTATTCGACGCACCGCAGCATCAGCACCTTGGCGCCACAGGCAGCCAGCTCGAGCATCTCCTCGAAGCAGACGGTGTCGAGACGGCGGGCGTCGGGCACGATCCGCGGATCGGCCGAGTAGACGCCGTCGACGTCGGTGTAGATCTCGCAGACGTCGGCTTCGAGCGCGGCCGCCAGCGCGACCGCGGTGGTGTCGGAGCCGCCGCGTCCCAGTGTGGTCACGTCCTTGGTGTCCTGCGAGACGCCCTGGAAGCCGGCGACCAGCACGATCTTGCCCTCGTCGAGTGCGCTGCGAACGCGCCCGGGCGTGACGTCGATGATCTTGGCCTTGCCGTGGCTGCTCGTCGTGATGACACCGGCCTGCGATCCGGTGAACGACTGCGCCTGCGCGCCCATCGAGCTGATCGCCATCGCGACGAGCGAGTTGGAGATCCGCTCACCCGAGGTCAGCAGCATGTCCATCTCACGGGCCGGCGGCGCCGGGTTGACCTGCTGGGCGAGGTCGAGGAGCTCATCGGTGGTGTCGCCCATCGCCGACACGACCACGACGACGTCGTTGCCCTGCTTCTTGGTCTCGACGATCCGCTCGGCGACGCGACGGATGCGTTCGGCCGTTGCGACCGAGGATCCGCCGTACTTCTGCACCACGAGGGCCACGTCGAGTTACCTCCCGCCGGCCAGTGTGCCGGTCGATAGACGTCAACTTGCCGGGACAACCTTACCGGGACCGCCGCGACCGCTCTGACCTGGTCTCCGCCCCACCCGACGGGACCGGACCGAGGTGATCCGCCCTAGGATCGCTCGCGTGGCCTCCCCAACCGACGTCGGTGACACCGGAACCGGTCCCGTCGGTACGAACAGCTACGGCCGTCGACTGGCGTCGATGACCCGCGGCTATTTCGGTCCGCTCGGTTCGTCGCCCGCCGCGGTCCGTGGTCATCGCTGGTGGCTCGACGCTCTCCTCGTCTTCCTCGTCATCCGGGCCGTCGGCATCCTCGTCCTGGCCCGCTTCGCCGATCTCCGCGGCACCACGCTGGGCGACTCCCTGGCGGTCTGGGACGGGCAGTGGATGATCGCGATCGCGACCCACGGCTACGACGGCGTGCCCTACACGCTCACCGACGCCCGGGGTCTGCACACCGTCGACACCGCGTACGCCTTCTTTCCCGGTTACCCGTACCTGGTGGGCTTGATCGCGAAGCTGCCGGGCCTGAGTCCCTTCGGTGCGGCGATCACGGTGAACCTGATCCTGGGATGCGTGGCGGCGATCGGTGCAGCACGTCTCGGAATGGTGTGCGCCCGACTCATGGCACGACGGTCCCCGATCGGCCCGGCACCCGAACGCGGAACCGGACTGTTCCTGGTGGTGCTCTTCGCGGCGACGCCGATGTCGATCGTGCTGAACATGGCCTACACCGAGGCGCTGTTCTGCGCGCTCGCGGTGTGGGCGCTGGTGGGGGTCCTCGAGAAGCGCTGGCTCCTCGCCGGCGTCGTCGCGGGGCTCTGCGGGCTGTGCCGGCCGACGGCGGCGGTCCTGATCGGGGTCGTGATGCTCGCCGCCCTCGTGTTCCTGTGGCAGGCGCGCGGCACCGACGTCCCGAGAGCGGCACGCGTTCGCGCGGTCGTCGCCATCGTCATCAGCCCGCTCGGTTACCTCGCCTATCTCTGCGTGGTGTGGGCGCACACCGGGTCGCCGACCGGGTGGTTCCGCATCCAGACCGAGGGCTGGGACACCCAGTTCGACTGGGGCGTGGCCGCTTTCGAGTTCATCAACGAAATGCTCGTCCATTCGGCCGAGATCGCCCCCGTGGCCACGTCGTGGATCGTGCTGAGCACGCTGGTGATGCTGGGCGTCGCCGTCTGGTCACGGGTGCCGTGGCCAGTCCTGCTCTACGGTTCGCTGCTGGTCGCGCAGATCGTGCTGTCGAGCGGACTGATGATGAGCCGGCCCCGGTTGCTGCTGCCCGCCTTCGTCCTGCTGATCCCGCTGGCGATGGCGCTGGCGCGGATGCGGCCGGTGGTCGCGGGACTGATCGTCGTGCCGATCGTGGTCGGCAGCTCGTGGTTCGGCGCGCACATGCTCACCGTGTTCCCCCACGCCATGTGACAACCGCTTGCCCTGCTCCCCGAGGAGCGCGACCCCTCTACCCCAAAGCGCGACGAGCGGACCCCCTCTGCTCCCTGAGGTGCGAGGAGCGATAGCGACGAGCCTCGAAGGGCCTGGTGAGATGCCGTGCGAGACCCTTCGAGGCTCGCTACGCTCGCACCTCAGGGAGCAGGAGACGACCCGCTACGCTCGCACCTCAGGGAGCAGGAGACGACCCGCTACGCTCGCACCTCAGGGAGCAGAAAAACCCTCTTCGCTCGCCTCTCAGGGAGCCGAAGGTTGTCACACCGCCGACGCCGCGAATCCCAGGCAGAGGTAATCGATTCCGGCGTCGAGGCGCGCACGGGGATCGAGCAGCCGGCCGGCATCGCGGCGGCCGGCTAGGCGGGCGAGATGCGACGGGACTTCGACCTCGGACTCCCCCGAGATCACCTCGGCCAGTCCCGCGGACGGCAGCAGGGCGTCGTCGTGGAGCAACTGATCGCTCACCGCGACAAGGGCGACGCCGTGGACGAAGCTCCAGACCGACAGCGCCATGTCGGTGGCGCGTTCGATGCCGACGCCGAGCTCGAGGAATCCGGCCGCCAGCCAGTCGAGGCACGCCAGGGAATCCTCGCCGTAACTGTGTCGGGGCGACGAGTAGGCCAGGACCACCCACGGATGCCGGGTGTAGAGGTCCCAGTCGACGTCGACGGCGACGGTGACCCGGGCACGCCACCCGGGCTGGGTGTCCACCGGGTACGGGAACCGCCGGCCGACCTCGGTCGACATCGCCTGCAGCAGCGCGTCCTTGTCCTCGACGTGGCGATACAACGACATGGCCCCGACCCCGAGCTTCTCGGCGACC
Organism: Gordonia hongkongensis; assembly: GCF_023078355.1. Lineage (NCBI taxonomy): Bacteria > Bacillati > Actinomycetota > Actinomycetes > Mycobacteriales > Gordoniaceae > Gordonia > Gordonia hongkongensis. Next base: position 550,178 of record NZ_CP095552.1, on the reverse strand, counting down.
CGCCGCATCGACAGCGAGCCGATCCCGGCATCGTCGGCCACGGCGATGGCGGCATCGACGATCGTCGCCGTCGACAGTTTTGAGGTGTCGGCCGTCACGTTCTCGTTCCTCCTGCTCAGGGCGGGAATAATTCGATTGCGTACAGCGTACTCATCCCCGTACGCTGACCCGCGTACACCGTACGCGTAGGTAGCTGCCGTCTGCCGCGAAGGAGGAATGATGTCCGCCCAGCTCGACCCGTCGAACCGGCTCCGCCCGACCACCTCGGGTACCGCCGACCGGCGAACGTGGCTGGGACTGGCCGTGCTGACCCTGCCGGTGTTCCTGGTCTCGATGGACGTCTCGGTGCTGTACCTCGCCATCCCGTCGATCACCGATGCACTCGCGCCGTCCGCAGCCCAGCAGCTGTGGATTCTCGACATCTACGGCTTCCTCATCGCCGGGCTGCTCATCACGATGGGCAATGTCGGTGACCGCGTCGGCCGTCGACGCATCCTCCTCGCCGGCGCCGCCCTGTTCGGCATCGCGTCGGTCATCGCTGCTTTCGCACCCTCGCCCGAGATCCTGATCGCGGCGCGCGCCCTCATGGGCATCGGCGGTGCCACCCTGCTGCCCTCGAGCCTGTCGCTCATCGCCAACATGTTCCCCGACGCCCGCGAGCGCGGGCGCGCGATCGGCGTGTGGACCGCGGCGTTCGCCGGCGGCAGCGCGGTCGGTCCGGTCATCGGAGGCGTTCTGCTGCACCACTTCTGGTGGGGCGTGGTCTTCCTCATCAACGTCCCGGTGCTCGCCGCACTGTTCGTCTTCGGGCCGCGCCTGATCCCCGAGTACCGGGCCGCGACGAACGACCCGTTCGATGTCGTCGGCGTCGTGCTCTCGATGGCCGGAATCCTCCCGCTCGTCTATGCCGTCAAGACGGTCGCGAGCGAAGGCGCCACGACCGGCGTGGTGGTCGCCGGAGTGGTGGGTGCCGCGCTGCTCGTCACATTCCTGCTGCACCAGCGCCGGGTCACGTCACCGCTCCTGGACCTCAAGCTGTTCGGCAATGCGCAGTTCAGCGGAGCGGTCGCCGTTGCGCTGATCGGCATGATGGCCCTCGGCGGCATGTCGTACCTGACCGGCGTCTACCTCCAGTCGGTCATGGGCCACGATGTCCTGGCCGCGGCCATCGCCGGCCTCCCGATGGCCGTCGCGGTGGCGGTGTTCTCCATCGGCGCGACCCGGGTCGCCGCGTTCCTGGGCACCCGGCTGGCCTTCGTGGGTTCTGTCGGCCTGGCCGCCGCAGGCAATCTCGGCATGCTGAGCCTCGGCACCTCGACCCCGGTCTGGGTGTACGTGCTGTGCACGACGATCGCGGGCGTCGGCTACGGCATCCAGTTCAGCCTGGTGTCGGTCGTGGTCGTCGGCTCGGTGCCGCCGGAGCGGTCGGGCGCCGCGTCGGGCATCTCGGAGACGAGCTTCGAGCTCGGGACCGCGATGGGCCTGGCCCTTCTCGGATCGCTGGCCACCCTCGTGTTCCGACACGGCGACCGGGGTTGGTCGTTCGGCGACACCCTGGGCGAGACCCTGCACCGGGCGACCGACATGGGTTCGGCCGGAGAGGGGTTGGCCACCGCCGCGAAGCAGGCCTTCGTCGACGGCATGCACGCGGCGTCGCTGGCGAGCGGTCTCGCGCTCCTTGCACTCGGCACGGTCCTGCTGTTCGTGATGCGCGACGAGCCCACCGATCCGCAGGCCGAGGTCGCCGAGGTGCAACTTCCCGACGGTGCTGATTCGGTCCCGCTCGCTTCGCTCCCGGCGACCGGTCCCGTCGGCGTCGCACGCACCGACTCCTGACAGCGAGCCCGGCGATCGCCGCGCCACTACCCTCGGGCGGATGCACGAACTCATCTCGGGCCGCCGCAGCGCCCGCGGCTACGATCCGTCCTCGACCATCTCGCTCGACGACGTCACCACGATCGTCGACGCCGGGCGCTGGGCTCCCACCTGGGGCCGGGTGCAGCCGGTGCGCTTCATCGCGGGACTGCGCGGCGACCCGACGTTCGACGCCCTCGCCGGCGTCGTGACCCGGGGGAACTCGGGGTGGGCGCCGCGCTCGGCAGCCCTGATCCTGGTCTGTACCACCGATGACCCCGACGACGCGAAGGCCCACACGTACGGGGCCGTCGACTGTGGACTGGCGGTGGCGCAGATGATCCTGCAGTCCGAGGCCCTCGGCTTCAATGCCCATCCGATGGCCGGTTTCGACGCCGAGGCAGCCCGGGACATCTTCGGGATCCCCGCCGACAAACGACCGCTGGTGCTGCTCGGAGTCGGCGCGCTCGCCGACCCGGCGTCCCTTCCCGAGGAGATCCGCGCCCGCGACGAGAAACCCCGCACCCGGCTCCCGCTGTCCGAGGTCGCGTTCGCGGGCCGCTGGGGACGTCCCGCGTTCCCGGACTCCGCAGGCGCCTGACCGGCGAATGTGACGAACGAGGCATATGAGACAGAAGTGACGTGTGGTACTTGTTCTCCATGACTGTCACACCTCAACCTCGAGGACTCCTCCGCCGACTGGGAGCGCACCTCGCGCCCGTCGCCGCCGTCACCGCACTGACAGCCGCGGCAGCACTGTCCGTGCCGGCGGCCGCCCACGCCGACGAGCCGTTCAGCCTCGAATTCGATGGCGCCGCCGGCACTCTCCCGTCGGCGCTGCAGCACGAGACCGGCGCCGGCGGCTGGGGCAACAACGAGGTGCAGAACTACACCGCCGATCGGCTGAACTCGCGACTCGACGGCAACGGCAACCTGCTCATCGAGGCGCGCCGCGCGGCGACCGGCGGCTGGACGTCGGCCCGGCTCACCACCAAGGACAGCTTCGAGTTCACCTACGGGACGATCTCCGCGCGCATCTCCCTGCCGCAGGGTCGCGGGTTGCACCCGGCGTTCTGGCTGCTGGGGAGCGACATCGACTCCGTCGGGTACCCGGCGGCCGGCGAGGTCGACATCGCCGAGACGATCAACACCTCCGACTGGGTCCACGTGGGCGTGCACGGCCCGACGACGCTGGGCACCGCGATGGGATCACTCGATCTCTCGCTCGCCGATCTCCTCCCCGGACTGCCGCTGCCGGGACCGCTCGCCGGCCGCTGGGAGCGGGGCCACGACCTCACCGGCATCGATCCGGGCGACTTCCACGTCTACGCGGTGACCAAGTCGTCGTCGCAGATCCGTTTCACCATCGACGGGAACGCGGTCTACACGATCAACCGCTCCTCGCTCACCGGCGACGAACGGTGGGTCTTCGACAAGCCGATGTACGCGCTGCTCAACGTCGCGGTCGGCGGCATCTGGCCCGGGCCCCCGTCGTCGACGACTCCGAGCCCGGCAACCATGACGGTCGACTGGTTGCGCTACACGCCGTCCACCCCCGCGCCCTGAGCTGAGGAGCGCCCGGAGCTTGCGGAAGCCGTGGCCCCCTCCGCTCCCTGAGCCTGGATCCGTGGATGGGTGCGGGGTGTCGATGACAAGAAAATGCCCTCTGAGCTGGAATGATTGGTGGTGTTGAGACAACAAAACAAACCAGTCAAAAGGCATTTTCAGTGAAAGTATCGCACACGTTCTCCGCCGAGTCCGCGGTCTTCGACGACGACAACCTGGTGTCGCACGCCGGGCTGGTACCGGTCATGAGAGTGGCCGAGTCGACCGGGTTGGCCGCATCGCTGGGCGACCGGGTCGATCTCGGTACCACCCAGGTCGCCTCCGCCGGGGCCAACCTCGAGGCGAAACTGTTGACCGTGATCGCCGGATTGTGTTGCGGCGCTGACAGTATCGACGACCTCGGAAGGGTCCGCAGTGGTGGGCACCCCCGCCTGTTGTACCGCGTGTACGCCCCAGCCACGATCGGGCAAACGCTGCGCGAGTTCACCCCCGGACACGCCCGAGCACTCAACGCGGTGATGACCCACACATTGCCGGCGATGTGCGCCACGGCGGGTCTGCTGCCCACCGACGGGTCCCAGGTATTTGTCGACATTGACTCACTACTACGCCCGGTCTACGGCTACCAGAAAGAAGGCGGCTCCTACGGGCACGCCAAAATCGCCGGGCGTGAACTCCTGCGCAAAGGGTTGTCCCCACTAATCGCCACCCTGTCCGCAGCCGGGCATCCACCGGTGATCGGCAACGCCTGGCTACGCGCCGGGCGCACCGCTTCCGGTAACGGGGCAGCGAGAATGATCGCTGAAACCCTGACCACCGCACGCCGCTGTGGGGCGAGCGGGGAGATCACCGTGCGCGGCGACGCCGCCTATGGCACCGCCGCGGTGATGCGTACCTGTCAACGCCTCGCAGCGACGTTCTCGCTGGTCCTACGCACCAATACCGCGATCACCCGCGCCATCACCGCGATCGGCGACGACGCCTGGACCCCGGTGCACTATCCCGGGGCGGTCACCGACCCCGACACCGGCGAACTGATCTCTGACGCCGAAGTCGCCGAAACCACCTACACCGTGCAACCGGACTCCGCCCAGCCGGTCACCGCGCGACTGATCGTGCGGCGGGTCACAGCCCACCACCCCGCCGGCACCGACACGTTGATGCCCGCCTGGCGGTACCACTCGTTTTTCACCAACACCACCGACGACACCGTCACCGCCGACATCATCCACCGCCGCCACGCCATCATCGAAACCGTGTTCGCCGACCTCATCGACGGACCGCTGGCGCATCTGCCCTCCGGACGGTTCGGTGCTAACGCCGCCTGGCTGGCGCTGACCGCGATCAGCCACAACCTGATGCGTACCCTCGCCGCATTCACCAACACCCCCAGACTGCGTGCCGCGCGGGGCGCTACGCTGCGCCGCACCCTCATCGCGATACCCGCCCGACTAGCCCGACCAGCACGAACACCGGTGCTGCACCTACCCCGACACTGGCCCACCCAACACGCCTTCACCACCCTGTGGGCCGCGGCCAACACCACCTGACCTGACGTCGCCACCCGCCCACCCACGACCAAGGAACCCCAGTGAAAAGGCTGACACAGGTCAGCGAATACCACACGCCCACAACACAATCAGGCGATCACGCGCCCCAACCCCACCCCACCTGAACTCCTTCCACGGATCCAGGCTGAGGAGCGAGCTTGCGAGCGTCACGAAGGGTCTTGGCGAGACGAGTTGCGAAGACCCTTCGTGACGCGCCCTCCGCAAGCTCCGGGCGCTCCTCAGGGAACGGGGTGGCAACAACTCCGCCCCGAGCCGACAGGCCCGGGGCGGAGTTCTTGTATACGGTTGCGGGACAGTAGCTTACGCGACCAGCACCTGCTCGTCGTCGGTGACCGACGCCCGCATCGTCTTGTCCTTGGTCTCGACGATCTTGATCGTGCACACGACGCTGAGTGCCGACAGACCGGCGAGCAGGACACCCACCCAGATCGCACCGGGACCCGCGATCAGCGGGGCGGCGATCAGCGGCGGGATGGCGCCACCGAGGATGCCGGCCAGGTTGTAACCCATCCCCGCACCGGTGTAGCGGTACCGCGCCTCGAACAGTTCGGGCAGAAGCGCACCGGCCGGACCGTAGGCGATGCCGAAGATCAGCAGCGTCCCGAAGAGTCCGACCACGAACGCGAAGCCGCCGCCGATCTCCAGGATCGGGAACAGCACCAGCGCCCAGGGGATCGCGACGCTGCACGAGGTGAGGATGACCCGGCGACGACCCACGCGGTCCGACCACACCGCCGACGCCGCGGTCGACAGTCCGAACACCACGGCCGCGCCCATCCCCGCGGTCAGCACGAAGGTCCGCGACAGTTCCAGTGACTTGGTGCCGTAGTTCGTGAGGAACGCCGTGCCCATGTAGAACAGCGAGAACAGGCTCGCCAGCGCGCCGCCGGCGATGAGGATCTCGCGCCACTGGTGGCGGAAGGCGTCGAGGAACGGCAGTGCCGGACCGTCGACCACGGGACCGTCGATTGCCCTGCGCTGCTGGGCTTCTCGGAACACCGGCGTCTCCGCGACCGCGAGCCGCACCCACAGCCCGACGGCGACGAGCGCGAAGGACAGGATGAACGGGATGCGCCAGCCGTAGTCGAGGAAGGCCGAACTGGTCTCGCCGAGCGTCAGGCTCGCGATGAGGAACGTCAGGCTCGACAGGAAGAACGCGAAGGCCGGGCCGAGTTGCGGGAACATCGCGTACAGCCCCCGCTTGCCCGGTGGGGCGTACTCGGCGGTGAGAAGCGTTGCGCCCGCCCATTCGCCGCCGACGGCGAAGCCCTGCAGGAACCGCAGGAAGACGAGGAGGATGGGCGCCGCGATGCCGATCCCGGATTCGGCGAAGCCGAACACGCCGGTCTCGTAACCGGGGAGAAGACCGATCGCGACCGTCGCCAATCCCATGATGAGCAGGGTCCACACCAGGGTGCGTTTACGGCCGATCCGGTCGCCGAAGTGACCGAAGAGCATCGCGCCGACCGGCCGCGCGAAGAAGGCCACGGCGAAGGTGGCAAAGGACGCGATGGTCCCGGTGACCTCGTCGGCGGCCGGGAAGAACACGGTCGGGAACACCAGGGCGGCGGCGGTGCCGTAGATGAAGAAGTCGTAGAACTCGATCGTCGTGCCGATGGAACTCGCGGCGGCCACGCGTCGAAGGCTCGTGCGTTTACCCTCCGGCGGTTCGGTCACCGGCGGTTCGGCGGGGATGGTCGTCACTGGCGTTAGCCCTTTCTGCAGACGGCCGCGTCGGGGTGGCGGCTCGAGATCCCGGGCATCATCGGTCCGGGTGCCCCTGTCCGCCGCTCGGATGATTTGGGTCACTCCGGCTGCGCGGTGAGAGGCATGTCATAGTCTGGAGCCCGTGTCGGTGAGGCGGCACCCCCCGAAGAGGGGGACGTCATGACCCGGCCTCACCTGCAGCTTTGGCCACCTCGTCGCCGGGGAGTACAGTCGAGCGCATGCAGCGCGCACTCCTCCTCGGTTGCCGCGGCGGGGTCTGAACCGACCGGCCCTCCGTCGCGGGGCCTCATGACGCGCCGGTCACTTTCCTTCCACACACGGAGAATGACCACCATGGCACCAGCAGACAGCTTCACTTCCGGCGCCAGCCGAATCGTCGAGCCCGCGGGCCCGATTCCCGCCGGACAACCCTCATGGAACCCGCAGCGCAGCTCCGCGATGCCGGTTCATCGTTATCGACAGTTCGCCGACGAGGTCGAGAAAGTGGCGGTTCCCGACCGCACTTGGCCCGACAAGGTCATCACCACCGCCCCGATGTGGTGCGCGGTCGACCTCCGCGACGGCAACCAGGCACTCATCGACCCCATGAGCCCGGCACGCAAGCGCCGCATGTTCGACCTCCTCGTACGGATGGGTTACAAGGAGATCGAGGTCGGCTTCCCGTCGGCCAGCCAGACCGATTACGACTTCGTCCGCGAGATCATCGAAGACGGCGCCATCCCCGACGACGTGACGATCCAGGTGCTGACCCAGTGTCGTGACGAACTGATCGAGCGCACCTTCGACGCCTGCCGCGGCGCGGCCAACGTGATCGTCCACTTCTACAACTCGACGTCGGTCCTGCAGCGTCGAGTCGTGTTCCGCGCGGACAAGGCGGCGATCACCAAGATCGCGACCGACGCCGCACACAAGGTCCTCGAGGTACAGCAGAACTACCCGGACACCAACTGGCGGTACGAGTACTCGCCGGAGTCCTACACGGGCACCGAGCTGAGCTTCGCCAAGGAGGTGTGCGACGCGGTCACCGAGATCATTGCCCCCACCCCGGAGCGCCCGATGATCATCAATCTGCCGGCGACCGTCGAGATGGCCACTCCCAACGTCTACGCCGACTCGATCGAGTGGATGCACCGCAATCTCGCCCGGCGCGACTCGGTCATCCTGAGCCTGCACCCCCACAACGACCGCGGAACCGCCGTCGCCGCAGCCGAACTCGGCTACCAGGCGGGCGCCGACCGTATCGAGGGCTGCCTGTTCGGCAACGGCGAGCGCACCGGCAACGTCTGTCTGGTCACCCTCGGCATGAACATGTTCAGCCGCGGCGTCGACCCGCAGATCAGCTTCTCCGACATCGACGAGATCCGCCGGACGGTCGAGTACTGCAACCAGCTCAACGTCCCCGAGCGTCATCCCTACGGCGGCGACCTGGTCTACACCGCGTTCTCGGGCAGCCACCAGGACGCGATCAACAAGGGCCTCGACCAGATGAAGGTCGACGCCGACAACGCCGACTCCGACGTCGACGACATCACCTGGGCCGTACCGTATCTGCCGATCGACCCCAAGGACGTCGGCCGCAACTACGAAGCGGTCATCCGCGTCAACAGCCAGTCCGGCAAGGGCGGCGTCGCCTACATCATGAAGGCCGACCACGGCATGAACCTGCCGCGGCGCCTGCAGATCGAGTTCAGTCGCGAGATCCAGAAGATCACCGACGGCGAGGGCGGTGAGGTCAATCCCAAGGAGATGTGGGATGTCTTCGCGGAGAACTACCTTCACCCGGTGTGGCCGCTGGAGCGGATGCGCCAGAAGGTCGACGCCGCCGAGGTCGACGGTGGCGACGACCACATCACCGCGGTGGTCAAGGTCGAGGGGAACGAGCGCGAGATCTCCGGTTCGGGCAACGGTCCGCTGGCTGCCTTCGTCGACGCGCTGGGCGCCGTGGGCTACGACGTCCGCGTCCTCGACTACAGCGAGCACGCTCTGACCGCGGGCGGCGACGCCAGCGCCGCGGCGTACGTGGAGACCGAGGTCAACGGCGAGACGGTCTGGGGTGTCGGCATCGCGTCGTCGATCACCACCGCCAGCCTGCGCGCGGTCGTCTCGGCGGTGAACCGCGCTTACCGGGTCACCTCGGTTCCGGTCGCCGACGGCGAGGCCGCCCCGGGCACCTGGGCGCCCTGACCCTCCCCTTCGAAGACCCGATTCCGTCCCGTCGATCGCGCCGATCGGCGGGACGGAATCGTTCTGACGGGAACAAAACGGACCAGAGTTTCATTTAGAGGGCATGAAGAACATCGGTTTCCTGTCGTTCGGTCACTGGTCGGACGCCCACGGGTCCCAGGTGCGGTCCGGCGCGGACACGCTGCTGCAGTCCATCGACCTCGCGGTGGCCGCCGAGGAGCTCGGCGCCGACGGTGCGTACTTCCGCGTCCATCACTTCGCACGGCAACTCGCATCGCCGTTCCCGTTGCTCGCCGCGATCGGCGCGAAGACCAGTCGCATCGAGATCGGCACCGGGGTCATCGACATGCGCTACGAGAACCCGCTGTACATGGCCGAGGACGCCGGCGCCGCGGATCTCATCTCCGGCGGCCGGCTGCAGCTCGGGATCAGTCGTGGGTCCCCCGAGCAGGTCATCGACGGCTACAAGTACTTCGGGTACGTCCCGCCCGAGGGGTCGACCGACGCCGACATGGCGCGCCAGCACACCGAGGTGTTCCTGAAGGTGATCGAAGGCGGCGGATTCGCCACGCCGAACCCGCGCCCGATGTTCCCGAATCCCCCGGGTCTGCTGCCGATCGAGCCGCAGGCGCCCGGTCTCCGCGACCGGATCTGGTGGGGCGCCGGCTCCCGCGCCACCGCGGAATGGACCGCTGAGCAGGGTATGAACCTGATGAGTTCGACGCTGCTCACCGAGGACACGGGGGTACCCTTCCACCAGTTGCAGGCCGAGCAGATCCAGCGGTTCCGCAAGGCCTGGGCCGATGCCGGACATCCGCGCGAACCGCGAGTGTCGGTGAGCCGCAGCATCTTCGCCATTGTCGACGACCGCGACCGCGCCTACTTCGGCCGCGGCGGCGCCGAATCCGATCAGGTCGGCGTCATCGACAACAGCGTCGCCCGCTTCGGACGCAGTTACGCGGACGAGCCGGACAAGCTGATCGAGCAGTTGCGCGAGGACGAGGCGATCGCCGCGGCCGACACTCTCCTGCTGACCGTGCCGAACCAACTCGGTGTCGAGTACAACGCGCACGTCCTCGAGTCGATCCTCACGCACGTCGCGCCGGCTCTCGGCTGGCGCTGACACCGCGTTACGCACACCTCGTCGGCCCCGTCGGCCGCGCCGGTCCTCCCGCGCGCAGCCGTTCGGGGCCGGCGTTCTTGCGCAGGGTGCCGAAATCGCCACATCGAGACGACTCGCTGACCTAACGTCACCGGGGTGTCCGGTGTCCGAGGGACATCACCGACGAGTTGTCGAGACACACGCCGAGCCCCACGCGAACGGAGAGCCCCCATGTCCGAAGTGATCGTCGTCGCCACCATCTCCCCCAAGCCCGGAGAAGAACAGGCGGTGCGGGAGGCCGTGCTGGCTGCGATCCCCGAGGTGCACGGCGAGCCGGGATGCGGGAAATACGCGTTGCACGAGGCCACCGGCGACTCGACCGACCTGGTGATGATCGAGCGCTGGGAATCGATGGAGGCCCTCGCGACCCACGGCGCCGCCCCGGCGCTCACCACGCTGGGCAAGGCCATCGGCGGACTGCTGGCCGGCCCCCTGGACGTCCGGACATTCACCGCAGTTCCCGCAGGTCAGCCCGACAAAGGCACCATCTGACACGTCACGACGCCGCCCTCACCCGTCCACCCGGGTGAGGGCGGTACCCATTTCTGCGGGTGCTTGCTGTTGATTCCGCCACCGAGCGCGTGCTAGACCGGTATAACGATCGTTAGATAAAGTGAGCCGCGCTTACTGCTGCGCTGGTCCCCGCTCCCGAGAGGAACCCTCATGCCCGAAGCCGTCATCGTCGACGTCGTACGCCTCGCGTCCGGAAAGGGGAAGCCCGGGGGCGCGCTGTCGGAGACCAAGCCCGTCGAGTTGCTCGCACACGTGCTGCGCTCGCTGGTCGAGCGCAACGATCTCGACCCGGCCCTCGTCGACGATGTGATCGGCGGTTGCGTCGGCCAGGCCGGTGAGCAGGCCCTGAACATCTCGCGGACCGCCCTGCTGTCCGCCGGCTTCCCCGAGTCGGTGCCCGCGACGACCGTCGACCGTCAGTGCGGGTCGAGCCAGCAGGCCGCGCACTTCGCCGCGCAGGGCATCATCGCCGGCGCCTACGACGTGGTGATCGCCGCCGGCGTCGAGTCCATGAGCCGCGTCCCGATGGGCTTCACCACCGCCGGAAAAAGCCCCTACGGTCCGAGCATCGCCGCGCGCTACCCCGACGGCCTGGTGAACCAGGGCATCTCGGCCGAACTGATCTCGGCCAAATGGAAGTTCGATCGTGACACCCTCGATGCCTTTGCCGCCCAGTCGCATCAGCGTGCTGCGGCAGCCGCCGCCGAGGGATTCTTCGACCGCGAGGTGCTGCCGATCGATGTCGCCGACGCCAACGGCGACATCGTCACCCACCGCGTCGACGAAACGGTTCGCGCGTCGACCACCGCCGAGGGACTGTCCGGCCTGCGCCCGTCCTTCTACACCGAGGACACCGCCGCACGCTTTCCCGACATCAACTGGCTCATCACCCCGGGCAATTCCTCGCCGCTCACCGACGGGGCCTCCGGCGCGCTCATCATGAGCGATGTCATGGCGTCGAAGCTCGGCCTGACCCCTCGTGCGCGTTTCCACTCGTTCTCGGTCGCCGGCGACGACCCGATCTTCATGCTCACCGCACCGATCCCGGCCACCCACAAGGTCCTCAAGCGGGCCGGCCTGTCCATCGACGAGATCGACACCTATGAGGTCAACGAGGCCTTCGCTCCGGTGCCGCTGGCCTGGGCCCACGAGTTCGGCGCCGACCCGGCGAAACTGAATCCGCGCGGTGGCGCGATCTCGCTCGGCCACGCACTCGGCTCCTCCGGCACCCGACTGCTGTCGACGATGGTCAACCACCTCGAGGCCACCGGCGGCCGGTACGGCCTGCAGACCATGTGCGAGGGCCCGGGCATGGCCAACGCCACCATCATCGAACGTGTCTGAGGCGGCGCGGCCGGCTCCCACCCGGAGGCTGACGATCGAGACCGAGGGCCTGGACTGGCGGGAGCGCGAACCGGTGCCGCTGCCGGCCACCCTCGTCGCGGCCAAGCACGCCTTCTACGAGCGCGGTTATCACGGCACCTCGATCCGTGACATCGCCTCGCGGGCAGGCGTTTCGCTGCCGACGCTCTACTACCACCACGACAACAAGCTCGGCATCCTCGTCGAACTGCTCGAGGCCGCGATGACCTCGGTGCTGGCGTGGGTCGGCGCGGCCATTCAGTCCGGCCGGACGCCGAGCGAGCAGCTGTCCAATGCCATCGAGTCGATCGTCCTGCACATGACGAGCGATCTCGAACTCGCCAGCGTTGCTCACGAGTTCCGCCATCTGGACTCCGACGATCCGCGACGTGAGACCTACGTCGCGATGCGCACCGAGACCGAGGACCTGCTCGCCGATGTCATCGCGCGCGGTGTCGAATCGGGCGAGTTCTCGTTCGAGGAGGACGTGAAAGACGTCCTGCGCTACCTCTTCGGCGCGTGCCAGGCGGTCACCACCTGGTATCGCCCCTCGGGTGCCCGGACACCGGCCGAGGTCGCGGCGTCGTACGCCCTGATCTCGCTGCGCGTCGTGGGCGCGCAGGGGCACACCGACGACTGATCACCGAACGACACCGAGTACAGACTCACTCACGAAAGGGAGAAGCCATGAAACGCACCATCTTCGAAGACGAGCACGAGGCCCTGCGGGAAACCGCGCGGCAATTCCTGCAGCGCGAATGCGCCCCGTACACCGAGGAGTGGACGCGAGCCGGTCAGGTCGATCGCATCGCCTTCAAGAAGGCCGGTGACGCAGGTCTTCTCGGATTCAACATCCCCGAGGAGTACGGCGGCGGCGGTGCCATGGACGACTTCCGGTTCAACGCCGTGGTGGTCGAGGAGTTCGCGAAGTTCGACGGCGCGGCACCCGGCCTCAGCCTGCAGAACGACGTCGTCGCACCGTACTTCGTGCACCTCGCCAACGACGAGCAGAAGAAGCGCTGGATGCCCGGGATCGCCACCGGCGAGACGATCCTCGCCGTCGCGATGACCGAGCCGGGCGCGGGCTCCGACCTGGCGGGCATCAAGACCTCGGCCAAGCTCGAGGGCGATCACTATGTCCTGAACGGCAACAAGACGTTCATCTCGTCGGGCATCAACTCCGACCTCGTGGTCGTGGTCTGCCGGACCAACCCCGATCCCGAGGCGGGCCACAAGGCGTTCTCGCTGCTCGTCGTCGAGCGCGGCATGGAGGGCTTCGAGCGCGGCCGCAAGCTCGACAAGATGGGCCTCAAGGCCCAGGACACCGCCGAGCTGCACTTCAACGACGTGCGCGTCCCGGTCGAGAATTTGCTCGGCCAGGAGGGCATGGGCTTCTACCACCTCATGCAGAACCTGCCGTCGGAGCGGCTGTCGATCGGCATCGGCGCCATCGCCGGTGCGCGTGCGATCTTCGACGAGACCCTGCAGTACACCAAGGACCGCAAGGCCTTCGGCCGTCCGATCGGCACCTTCCAGGCGAACCGCTTCAGCCTCGCCGAGATGGCGACCGAGCTCGACATCGCCGAGGTCTACATCGACCGCTGCCTGCAGGGCGTTCTCGACGGCGAGCTGAACGCCGTCGACGCCTCGAAGAACAAGTGGTGGTGTACCGAACTGGCCAAGCGCGTCATCGACAGCTGCCTGCAGCTGCACGGCGGCTACGGCTACATGAACGAGTACCGCGTCGCCCGCGCCTACACCGACGCGCGTATCCAGACGATCTTCGGTGGCACCACCGAGATCATGAAGGACATCGTCGGCAAGAGCCTCGGCGTCTGAGTCCTCGACATCGTCCACAGCCCGGGGCCACGCCCCGGGCTGTGTGCGTCATCCTGGCGCGGCGGCGGTCAGCCCTGGTCTGCGCCGACGCCGCGCAGGTGGTCGACGACCTGCTGCACGGCCGCTCGCGAACGTGGCCGGGCGAGCGCCTCGTAGACCCGTGCGGCACGAACACCCTTGAGCACCAGCCGTTTCACCCCCGGGTGGCGGACGGCGAACCGCGGCATCAGAGCGATGCCGTGCCCATGGGCCACCAGTGCCTCGATCGTCGTGAAGTCCAGCATCCGCTGGGTCACCCGCGGCGCCACCCCGGTCGCCGCCGAGATCGACAGCAGCACATCGTCGACCGGGAAGCCGCCTTCGACGCTGATCCAGTCGTGATCGGCGAGTTCCGTGACCGCGACCTGGTCGCGCACGGCGAGTTCGCTGCCGGCGGCGACGATCACGTCGACGGGTTCACGCATCAGCTCGGTGACCCGGACCCGCGGGACGTTGATCGCCGGGGTCCGTTCGTCGCGGTGGGTGACCACGATGTCGTGGTCGGCGAGAGCCGGTGCCGCGTCGTGGTATCCGACGTCGAGATGGACCGCGTGTACGTCGATGCCCGATGCGGTGGCCCGCTCCAGGACCGCCGGCAGCAGCAGGGTCGCACCGGACGGGAACATCGCCAGTCGGACCCGGGCCTTGCCCGACCGATACGACGACATCTCCTCCTGCGCCCGATCCACCGCCGCGATCACGTCATCGGCGCGCAGCACGAGCGCACGCCCCGCCTCGGTCAATCGGATTCGGCGGCCATCGGGTTCGAACAACGCGACACCGGCCTCCTCGGCCAGGACCTTCAGCTGTTGCGACACCGCCGACGGGGTCATGTGCATCGCCTCGGCGACCGCGCCGATCGACTCCCGGTCGGCGAATTCCCGCAGCAGCCGCAGACGCCGGACTTCCATGCGACAACGGTACTCAGGCCCACGTCGTCGTCAGGCGGTGCCGTGGGTCACGGCATGACCTCCGGGGTGGAATGTCCGAGCGGTCCGATCCGTTGGTGGGGGCATGGCATCACAAGACATCACCCTGGAAACCTTCGAGGACACCATCGCCTCGGACGGCATCGTCCTCCTCGACTTCTGGGCCGGCTGGTGCGGCCCGTGCCGGCAGTTCGCGCCCGTCTTCGAGAAGGCCTCCGAAGCACACTCCGACATCGTGTTCGGCAAGATCGACACCGAGGCCGAGCAGCAACTCGCCGGCAGTCTCGGAATCCGTTCCATCCCGACGCTCATGGCATTCCGGGACGGGATTCTGGTCTTCAACCAGCCCGGTGCACTGCCTGCGGCTCAGCTCGAAGAACTGATCGGCGCCGTCGAGGGTCTCGACATGGATGACGTGCGGGCGAAGGTCGCCGCAGCACAGGAATAACCCTTCAGGAAAACTGATTAGTTATTCCGGTTAAATTCGATTGTCCTTCACATCGTCCACACCGACGATGGGCCCATGTCCACTCGTGATCGCCTCCTCGCGTTGTTCGTCGTCCTGCTCTGGGGACTGAACTTCATCGCGATCCGAGTCGGGCTCGATCACTTCCCACCGTTCTTCCTCGCCGCGATGCGATTCGCGGTGATGGCGATACCGGTCATGCTGTTCGTGCGGTTCCCGAAGGTGCGCCTGAAGTGGTTCCTGCTGTACGTCGCCGGCTTCGGCAGCGTGCAGTTCATCATGCTGTTCCTGGCCATGGATCTGGGCATGCCGACCGGGCTCGCCTCGCTGGTTCTCCAGACCTCGGCGCCCTTCACGGTCATCCTCGGCGTGCTGTTCCTCCGAGAACGGATGACGGCCGGACAGATCCTCGGCCTGGCGGTCGCGGTTCTCGGCATGGCGGTCATCGCGATCGACCGGATGCGCGGCAGCGACCTCGGCGTGGCCGCTCTGCTCCCGATCGGTCTCACCGTGCTCGGTGGTCTGAGCTGGGCAGCGGGCAACATCGGGGGCAGACTCGCCCGTCCCGACGACTCCCTGCGGATGACGTTGTGGATGGCCGTCGTCGCCACTCCGCCGCTGTATGCGGTGAGCCTGATCGTCGAGGGACCCTCCGCCGGCTTCGACGCGCTGGCCACGCTCGGTACCGAGAGTGGACTCCGTGCCCTGGGTGGCCTCGCCTACCTCGCGATCTTCGGCACCGTCATCGGTGCGGGTCTGTGGACCACGCTGCTGGGACGCAACGACGCAAGCCGGGTGTCGCCGATGTCGCTGCTCGTGCCCGTGGTTGGGATCTCGGCAGCATTCTTCGTTCTCGGCGAAGTCCCCAGCGTCGGGGAGATCGTCGGTGCGGTCATCGTCGTCGCGGGGTGCGCTGCTGGGGTGATGGCCCGGCCGCGAACCCGTAGGCGCCCGACCGTTCCAGGTGCCACGCAGACGCCGGCCGATTCCGTGTCGGCGGTGACGGGCGCTCGGGAGGGCGCCGGAACACCGGTGCGCTCAGGCGGCTGAGCTGGACCCGGCCGGCGGAAGGGCCTCGCGCACCACCGCGCACAGACGGTCGACCGCGGCCCGGGCCCCCGGACTGATCAAGGTCATGTTGACGAACCCGTGGATCATCGCGCCCTCTCGCCGGACCGTGACCGGCACGCCGGCCTCCTCGAGCCTGCGCGCGTACGCGAGGCCCTCGTCACGCAGCGGGTCGAAGCCGGCGACCATGACATGCGCGGGCGGGAGACCGCTGAGATCGTCGGCAAGCAGTGGCGAGCAGCGCGGGTCGCTCCGCTGCGCGGCGTCGGGCAGGTAGCGATCGGTGAACCAGCCGATGCCGTCGGCGGTGAGGAAGTACCCCGACGCGAACTCCCGGCGCGAGGGTGTGTCGGCGGCCTGGTCGGTCACCGGGTAGATGAGCAGCTGGAAAGCCGGGGTGACCGCTTCGCCACGGACCTCCCGGGCGACGACGGTCGCGAGATTTCCGCCCGCGCTGTCACCGGCGACGACGATCCGCGCCGGATCGAGACCCCACCGCGGCGCCACCTCGACGGCGAAGCGCCACGCCGCCACCGCGTCCTCGACGGCCGCGGGGAACGGGGCGTCGGGGGCCAACCGGTAGTCGACGGAGAGCACGTCGAGGCCGGTGCCATGTGCCAGACGCCGGACGAAGGTGTCGTGGCTGATCCGGCTGCCGGTGACGAAGCCGCCGCCGTGGAAGTAGACGAGCAGCCCGGCCGAGTCGGTGGTGGAGCGATACCGGGTGGCCGGGATCGGGCCGGCGGGTCCGTCGATGACGAGGTCCTCTTCCACCGCCATGGGAGGCAGCGCCTCGGCCATGGCGGCGCCGACCTCGTCGGTCTGCGCACGCGACTGCGCCACCTCGCCCTGGAAGGGATTCAGCCCGGGCACGTTGTCGTTGGCCCAGCCGATCGCGGCAAGCTCGGGGGCGACCCGCTCACCGTCGGAGTTGACCGGTGCCCGTCGCCCCAGAACGGCCAACGCTCCGGCCGGGATTCGTGCGACGGCGAGCAACAGTCCGCGTTGCACTCGGGCGGGCAGGGACAGGCGCAGATGGGTGTCGCGACTCACAGCCGCCGAGCCTACGCGGCGTCGGCGCACGGCACGACCACTCCCGTCGGATCGGCCTGTGACACACTCGTGCGCATGCCCGACCGACTCTCTTCCGCCGGTTCCGCAACCCGCACGAACACCCGTGTTCCCGCCCGTACCGCCGTCGCCCTGGGTGCTGCGGCCGCGGCCCGGTGGGCGTCGCGCACCGCGGGACGGGGCAAGGGGTCGATGATCGGCGGGCTGGTCGCCGCGAAGATCGACCCCCAGATCATGGGTCGGCTCGCCGCGGGCAAACGCACCGCGATCGTCACCGGCACCAACGGGAAGTCGACGACCACGCGGATGACCGCGGCCGCGATGGCCGAACTCGGCGAGGTCGCCACCCAGGCCGACGGCGCCAACATGGACGCCGGCATCATCGCGACGCTGACCCTGAGCCGGACGGCGCCGTTCTGCGCGCTCGAGGTCGACGAACTGCACGTCCCGCACGTCAGCGACGCCGTCGACCCCGAGGTCCTCGTGATGCTCAACCTCTCCCGGGATCAGCTTGACCGAGTCGGGGAGATCAACATGATCGAGCGTCGGCTGCGTGAAGGCATCGCACGTCATCCCGAGACCACGGTGATCGCCAACTGCGACGACGTCCTGGTGACGTCAGCCGCCTTCGACGCCCCGGACGTGGTCTGGGTCGCGGCCGGCGCGAGCTGGGTCGGCGATTCCGTCAGCTGCCCCCGTACCGGCGAGCCGATCGTCCGTTCCGAGGAGGGGTGGCGGTCGACCGGCGACGACAACTTCCGCCGCCCCACCCCCGACTGGTGGTTCGACGACGAGAACATCTACGGCCCCGACGGTTTCAGCGCTCCCCTGGAGCTCGCGGTGCCGGGCAGAGCCAACCGCGGCAACGCGACGCAGGCGGTGGCCGCGGCCGTCGCGATGGGCGCCGACCCGCGCAACGCGGTGGCCGCCGTCGGCACCGTCGGCGAGGTCGCCGGCCGGTACGGCATCCACCAGGTCGGAAACCACTCGGTCCGAACACTTCTCGCGAAGAACCCGGCCGGGTGGCAAGAAGCGATGTCGATGATCGACCAGGACGCCGACGGGCTGGTGATCGCGGTCAACGGCCAGGTGCCCGACGGCGAGGACCTGTCCTGGTTGTGGGACGTGCGCTTCGAGGCGTTCGAGACCATGCAGGTCGTCGCGGCCGGCGAGCGCGCCGCCGACCTGTCGGTCCGGCTGCTCTACGCGGGCGCCGAACACACCACCATCCCGGACCCAATGGCCGCCATCGCATCCTGCCCGCCGGGACGCGTCGAGGTCCTGGCGAACTACACGGCGTTCCGCGATCTCGGCACCGCCCTGGAACGCGCAGCACGATCACGGAAGGCGGAGCAGTGAGCGAATCGACCCTGCGGATCGGCCTCGTCCTGCCCGACGTCATGGGTACCTACGGGGACGGTGGGAACGCCCTCGTCCTGAAGCGCCGCGCACTGATGCGTGGCATCGACGCCGAGGTCATCCACATCACCCTCGACGATCCGGTCCCCGACTCGCTCGACGTCTACACCCTCGGTGGCGCCGAGGATTACGCGCAGCGGCTCGCCACCCGGCACCTCACGCGCTACCCGGGTCTGCAGCAGGCGGCGGCGGCCGGACGGCCGGTGCTGGCCATCTGCGCCGCCATCCAGGTGCTCGGCCACTGGTACGAGACATCGGCGGGCGAACGCGTCGACGGCATCTCCCTGTTCGATCTCACGACGGCGCCCCAGGCGGAGCGGAGTATCGGCGAATTGCTCGTCGATCCGACCCTCCCAGGACTGTCACAGTCCCTCACCGGTTTCGAGAACCACCGCGGCGGAACGACTCTCGGGTCCGACGCGGCCCCACTGGGTCGGGTACGGCACGGCGTGGGCAACGGCGTCGGCGACGGCACCGAGGGCGTCGTCCAGGGCAGCGTCATCGGCACCTACATGCACGGTCCGGCACTGGCCCGCAACCCCGAACTCGCCGATCACCTCCTGGCCACCGCGCTCGGCGTCGAAACGCTTGCACCGCTTGACCTTCCCGAGGTAGACCGGCTCCGCCGGGAGCGGCTCACCGCCGGCCGGCGTCGGTAGGGACTTGGACCGCACTGATGGCGACGCACCCCTCCGCTCCCTGAGGTGCGAGGAGCGATAGCGACGAGCCTCGAAGGGCCTCACCCGCTCTCGATCCCCGCCGACCGTGCCGCGGCGGTGAGCACGTCGACGACCATCTCGACCGTCAGCCGTCCGGTGAAGGTGTTCTGCTGGCTCACGTGGTAGCAGCCGAACACCTCGAGTTCGGTACCGTCGCGGACGAGGGTCGTGGAGACACCGTGGCCGAATTTCGGCATCGGCTTCGGCACCGTCCAGCCGAGTTTCGCGAAGGTGCGAAGCGTTGACTGCCAACCGAATCCGCCCAGCGTGACCACCGAGCGGACCGTCGGCGCGAGCAGTTCCAGTTCGGCGTGCAACCAGTACGAACAGGTGTCGCGTTCGGCGACCGTCGGCTTGTTCTGCGGTGGGGCGCAGTGCACGGGCGCGGTGATCCGTGTGTCGAAGAGTTCCAGCCCGTCGCCGATCGCGACCGAATGCGGCTGGCTCGCAAGGCCGGCGAGGTACAGCGCCGAGAACAGGACATCGCCGCTGCGGTCACCCGTGAACATGCGCCCGGTCCGATTCCCACCGTGCGCCGCGGGGGCGAGGCCGACGATCAGCAGTCGCGCATCCGCCGGACCGATACCGGCCACCGGCCTCCCCCAGTACTTTTCGTCGGCGTACGCGCGTCGCTTCTCCTGCGCGACCAACTCCCGCCATTCGACGAGGCGCGGGCATGCACGGCACTCGATCAGCTGCGCGTCGAGCTCCGCCAGATCACAAAAGCGTCGTCGGGTGGCCATCCCTCGACACTAACCGCGGCGTCCGCTCGGCATCCCGGCCGGCCGACGGGACCGTCAGTCCGAGACCGCTCAGTCCAGTACGACGCACCGTTCTCGCGTGCGATCCACGCCGAACCAGCCGCGCTCGAACTCCTGCCACGCCTGAAGATGACCTCGCGCGTCCTCGCCGTCGCGGGCGACCGTCCGCTCGAGCCGTTCGCCCGGGGTCCCGCCGTCGAGCCACAGCGCGTGGGACAGGCGGTCGGCGATCCGGCGCCGCGCCGAGGACACCCCTTCGATGATCAGCAGCGGCTGCCACTCGATCCACACGCGGGGCCCGGGGGCCGGGACGCCGTTCTGCCACACGCGGGGCCGGTACCGGTAGTCGCGTCGTCGGGTGAACGGGTGCAGCACATCGGTTTCCAGCTCCGGCCACCACGCGACGGGATCGTCCCACGTCGCGAAGTCGTCGGTGCGGACCAGAGTCACCCCGACTCCCCGAGCGCGCAGGTCCGCGACCAGGAGATCGGCGATCGTCGACTTGCCCGCTCCGGACGGTCCGTCGATCGCGACGATCCCGGCGTCGAGGCGAGCGGCCAGTTCGGTCACACGGGCGCGGGTCTGCAGGTTCACCAGATCAGGATGGGTCACCGACCGGCCGCCCCGGACGCGAACGCCGAGGGCAACCGGGTGAGCGGAGCCGTGATCGGTGCTTCGGGGACACGCTGCACCGAGGTCCGGCCGTCGCGGAGGTACTCGACGATGGCGTCGTCGAGCGGCTTGTTGGCGCGACCGAGCTGCGCGTGGTCGCCACCACCGACCGTGATGAGGTGGCTGCGCATGAGTTCACGCATCTTCAGCGACCCGCGATACGGGGTCTGCGGGTCGCCGACGCTCTGGATCTGCAGGGGCGCCACCGCCAGCCCGCGGTTGCGGATCTCGACCGGCCGCGCGAGCGCCGGCGCTCCGGCACACGCGAGGCCGGACTCGTAGGCGAGACCTGGCGCTTCGAAAGGATCCCCGGTCACGTAGTTCGCGACGAACGCCTGGAAGCCGAGCGACGGTTGGGCGGGGACCTGGTTCTCGTTGCACAGCACCGCGGCCTGCATGTCCTGCGAGACCTGGGCGGCCTCGATCGCGGCGGGGCCCGGGGTGGGCAGCTTCCGGCCGGGGTTCGCGGTCATCAGCGCCACTGTCGGCCAGGAGTTGCGATCAGGCGCGAGCGCGCGGGTGAGCACCAGTAGCTGCGACGTCAGCTGGAGCGACCCGGGCCGGAGCAAGGTGAACACCAGGTTCTCGAACCTGGCACGCGCGTCGGCGGTCAGATCGGTTCCCGCGATGTACTGCTGCGCGACCGCCCGCAGGCCTGGCGGCACGTCCCCGACCTGCGCGGGAGGTGCCAGCAGCGATGGCGGCACACCGGCCTCGGCACTGACCCGGTCGCTCCACTTCCGGTACACGGCGAGTGGCGTCGTGCCGAGATGATAGATCCGGTCGTGGCGCGCGATCCACGCCATCATCTCGTGCACCCGCGCCTTGTAGCCGGGTGTCTGCACGGAGAGAAGGCTGTTCCACACCACGCTCGGGTCGAAGCCGGAGTCGAGGACCATCCGGTCGACGCGCTGCGGGAACAGTGTCGCGTACGTCGACATCAGCAGGGTGCCGTACGAGATGCCGTAGAGGCTGACCTTCGGTTCGCCGAGCAGCCGCCGGACGACCTCCATGTCGCGGGCGGTGTTCTCGGTGGTGAGCGTCGCCCCGAGGCCCGGCGTACGCGCCTCGCAGCGATCGCGATTCAGCTTGCCCAGCGCCGTCATCAGTTCGGGCTCGTCGCCGGTGATCGGATCGCAGCGCAGCGGTGTGCCCGACACCAGACCACGCGGCTGCACGGCCACCAGATCCCATTCGTCGAGCATGGCCGCCGGCGGGCGCAGCTGACTGAACATCGCGATGCCGTCGCCGCCCGGGCCGCCCGGGTTGCCCATCACGACACCGCGACGCCGGGATTGGTCGCGCGCCTGCATACGGCTCACGCCGATCTCGATGGTCTCGCCGTTCGGCTCGGAGTGGTCGAGCGGAACTTCGACCGTCGCGCACCGGACCGTCGCCGGTACGCCGTGCACCGCGGGGCATGCCTGCCAATCGAGCGCCGGCGCAGCGGATGCTTCGGGCGGCTGCACGCCTTGTACGGCACCCACCAGGCCGCCCGCGACCACCACCGTCAGGCCTGCTGCAACACCCCGGACACGACGACGCCACCCAGTACGCGAGATCACCACATGACCCTAGCCGTCCGGTTTGCCGGGTACGACGGCCACCGACCTCACGCCAGGATGCGACGACCCGACAGTGCACGACCCAAGGTGAGTTCGTCGGCGAACTCGAGGTCGCCGCCCATCGGCAGCCCCGACGCGAGCCGGGTGACCGACAGGCCGGGAAAGTCCTTCAGCATGCGCTGGAGGTAGGTCGCGGTCGCCTCGCCCTCGGTGTTCGGGTCGGTCGCGACAATCACCTCGGAGACGTCGACGCCGTCTTCCTGATTGGCCAGCCGACGCAGCAGTTCACGGATACGCAACTGGTCCGGGCCTATCCCGGACAACGGGTCGAGAGCACCACCGAGTACGTGGTAGCGCCCGGTGAACTCCTTGGTCCGTTCGATCGCGTGCACGTCTTTCGGCTCCTCGACGACACAGATCTTGCTGGCGTCGCGGCGGGCGTCCGAACAGATCCGGCACAGCCGATTGGCCGAGACGTTCCCGCACTCCGCGCAGAAGACGACGTCGTCGCGGACCCGTCCCAGCGCGGCGACGAGGCGATCGATGTCGGACTTCTCCCCGGCCAGCAGGTGGAACGCGATGCGCTGGGCGCCCTTCGGACCGAGGCCCGGCTGTTTGGCCAGCTCGTCGATCAGGTCCTGGATCGGTCCCTCATACATGCTGATCTGCGTCCACGGTGTCCGGGATTCCTACTCGTCGTTCGGCGTCGTACGCGGGGTGGGCGTACTCAGCCGCCCAATCCGGGGAGGCCGCCGCCGAGACCACCGGCGAGCGGGCCCATCTTCTCGCTGGCGAGCTGTTCGCGCTTCTCCGACAGGTCGGCCAACGCACCGAGCAACAGGTCCTGCAGGGTCTCCACGTCGTCAGGATCGACGACCTTAGGGTCGATCGACACGGCGGTCACCTCACCGGTGCCGTTGCCGGTCACGGTGACGAGCCCGTTGCCCGCACTGCCGACCACCTCCGCCGCCGCGATCTCGTTCTGCGCCGACAGGAGCTTCTCCTGCATCTGCTGCGCCTGGGCCAGCAGTCCGGCCATCGGGTTCTCCCCGCCCTGACCGCCGCCGAACAACGCGCTGGGATCGAATGGTTGCGTCACCCGGCCCAGGGTAGTCGCAGCGTCAGCGCAGCAACCGATCGACATGCGCGGCGATGTCGTCGACGGTCGACTCCTCGACGGCGGCCACCTCGAAGGACAGGACCTCGTCGCCGAACAGCCGACCGGCGCGCGCGGTGAGCGCGAACTCGAATCGGTCGTCGATGCGACGCCACTGCGTGATCCCGCCGTAGACGGGCGCACTGGCTCCCGTGGTGACGCAGTATTCGTCGGCGCGCGGCCCGCCGACCAGATCGCGCTGGATCTGGAAACAGGCCAGCGACTCGTCGTCGATGAAGACCACGGCCTCGCAGCCCAGGTCGGGATGCCGTTCGTAGGACGCGCGGATGGTCATGGCGCCAGGGTAGATCGTGGACCCCTACCCCGATACCGGTCGCCGACTCTCGAAGCGGCGCTCCTCGCCGGTCAGCGGGTCGGTGAACTCCAGCGCCCGGGCCACCAGCCGCAGCGGACGGGTGAAGTCCCCGTGATCGGGAAGAGCGGCGAGCCCCGGCCGCACATCGGGGTAGAGCGGGTCGTCGACGATGGGCACCCCGAGCGACGCCATGTGCAACCGGAGCTGATGAGTGCGGCCGGTGTGCGGCACCAGTCGGTAGACGCCGAGGCCGCCGAGGACCTCGGTCAGCGTGATGTCGCTGACGGCGTTGACCGGCCCGTCCACCACGAGGGCGCGCAGGTCGCCCGCCGTCTTCTCGATCCGGTCCCGCACGGTCACGGTCGACGCCAGCGCCTCGTCGGCCGGGGCGAGCGCGAGGTACTCCTTGCGGGCGGTCCGGGACGCGAACAGATCCTGGTAGGCCGCGCGCACCTCGGGCCGCAGCGTGAACAGCAGCACCCCGGCGGTGAGGCGGTCCAGACGGTGCGCCGGCGAGACGGTGTCGGAGCCCAGTTCTCGACGCAGCCGCACCAGCGCGGTCTCGGTCACGTGACGGCCCCGCGGCATCGTGGCGAGGAAGTGCGGTTTGTCCACCACGACGATGTTCTCGTCACGGTGGATCACCGGCAGGTCGAACGGTACCGCGATCTCGTCGTCGAGGTCGCGGTAGAGGTACAGCGAGACATTGCGGCTCGACGGCGCGGCCAGATCCGCGGGTCGGCCGTCGGCATCGACGATCTCGCCCGCGGCGGCGCGTCGACCCAGATCGTCGGCGGTCAGCCCCGCCAGCACGGGCGCGGCCAGCAGCGCCTGACCGACGGTCAGCTCCGGCCCCGAACGCAACACCACGCGCGTGGCGTCGACGCCGTCGCGCATGGGCAAGGGCGACGGCCTTGCCCGGCCACGGCGGCGCCGGACGGGATCGGTCGATCCCGCGCCGGTCATCGCACGCTGTCGGGTGAGCAGGTCATCGAGCGCCGCGGTCGGAGATGCCGAGCCGTCAGCTCTCGAGGCGCTTCTTCAGGTTGCCGAGGACCTCGGCCTGAATCCGGTTGAGACCCTTCGGCGCAAATGTCTTCTCGAAGAACCCACCGATGCCGCCGGCCCCCTGCCACGTGGTAGTGGTCGTGACGCGCGAACCGCTGCCCGATGCCGCGACGGAGTAGGTGGTCACCATCGTCGAGTTGGCGTCGCGCTCGGTGACGGTGTCCGGGGTGACGCTGACGGTCGCCTGCACGTCGCGCTGCCGCTTCGACGTCGCCTGCAGAATCCAGTGCACGACGGTGCCGTCGCCCTTGCCGCCGCTGATCACCTTGTAGTCGCGGTACTGCTCCGGGAGGATGGCCGGCCGCACGACCTCATAGTCGGCGAGAGCTCCGACCACGGCGTCCGGGGCGGCGGCGATGTCGAGCGACTGCGATGCGGAAACCTGACCCACGATTGGACACTCCTCAGTTACGAAACGATTGGCGGGCGAACTGATCAAGTCCTAGGCTAACCGGGTGACCAACGGGCTCGAGATGGGGGGAGCGGCATTCGACCAGGGGGTTGCCGACCTCCTGGCCAGCTATCGTGCCATCCCGCCGCAGGCAACCGTGCGTCTTGCGAAGAAGACGTCCAACCTCTTTCGTAAGCGCGCCGCCAATCCGCATCCGGGACTGGACGTCTCCGGACTCGATCGGGTCATCTCGGTGAATCCCGAGGCGCGCACCGCCGACGTCGCCGGCATGTGCACCTACGAGAACCTCGTCGCGGCCACTCTGCCGTACGGTCTCGCACCGCTGGTCGTCCCACAGCTCAAGACGATCACCCTCGGCGGCGCGGTCACCGGACTCGGCATCGAGAGCACGTCCTTCCGCTCCGGACTGCCCCATGAGTCTGTTCTCGAGATCGACATCCTCACCGGCGACGGCGAGATCCTGACCGCGACGCCGACCAACGAACACGCCGACCTCTTCTTCGGTTTCCCTAATTCCTATGGCACGCTCGGCTATTCGGTGCGGTTACGCATCGAACTGGAGCCGGTGAAGCCGTATGTCGCGCTGCGCCATATTCGGTTCACGAGCATCGTCGACCTCCAGTCGGCGATGGACACGATCGTCACCACGAAGTCGCACGACGGCGAACCGGTCGACTACCTCGACGGAGTCGTGTTCTCCGCCAACGAGTCCTATCTGACGCTGGGCCGGCAGACCGACGAGGACGGACCGGTCAGCGATTACACCGGGATGGACATCTTCTATCGGTCCATCCAACAGAAGACGACCGACCGGTTGACGATCCACGATTATCTCTGGCGCTGGGACACCGACTGGTTCTGGTGCTCGCGCGCCTTCGGCGCACAGAACCCGCGAATCCGGCGCTGGTGGCCGAAGCGGTACCTCCGCAGCAGTTTCTACTGGCAGCTGATCGGGCTCGACCAGCGGTTCGACATCGGCGACCGGCTGAACGCCCGCAAGGGACTACCGGCGGGTGAACGCGTCGTGCAGGACATCGAGGTTCCCATTGACCGGACCGCCGACTACGTCGAGTGGTTCCTCTCCGAGATTCCCATCGAACCGATCTGGCTGTGCCCCCTCCGGCTTCGCGAGCCCGCCCTCCCCGGCGCCGATCCGGTACGCCCCTGGCCGCTGTATCCCCTTGCCCCGCAACGCACGTACGTCAACGTCGGCTTCTGGTCGGCCGTGCCGGTCACCCCGGGCGATCCCGGGCACACCAACAAGATCATCGAACGCAAGGTCGCCGAACTCGACGGCCACAAGTCGCTGTATTCAGAGAGTTTCTACACGCCGGAGGAGTTCGACGAACTCTACGGCGGAGAGAGTTATCGGCTCCTCAAGAAGCGGTACGACCCGCGGGGTCGTCTGCTGGACCTCTACTCGAAAGCGGTGAAACGCCAATGACCACGTTCAAGGAGAGTTCGGCGTCGAGTGTGGACTCGCACGCCGGCAAGATGACCCTCGCCGAGATCTTCGAAACACTCCTCGGCGGAAACCTGTCGATCCGGATCACCGCCTACGACGGCAGCAGCGCCGGACCCGTCGACGCCCAGTACGGCCTCGATCTGAAGACCCCGCGCGGTACGACGTATCTGGTGACCGCACCCGGCGATCTCGGACTCGCGCGCGCCTACATCGCAGGCGATCTCGAACTCATCGGCGCGCACCCCGGTGATCCGTACCCCGCGCTGAAGGCACTGGCCAGCAACCTGCAGTTCCACCGCCCCTCCCCCCTGTCGCTCGCCCACATCGCGCGGTCGCTGGGCATCGATCACTTCAAGCCGATCGCACCGCCGCCGCAGGAGGCCGTGCCGCGCTGGCGTCGATTTGCGGAAGGACTGCGGCACAGCAAGTCTCGTGATGCCGAGGTCATCCACTACCACTACGACGTCTCGAACACGTTCTACGAGTGGGTGCTCGGACCGTCGATGACGTACACCTGCGCCGTCTACCCGGAACGCGACGCATCGCTGGAAGCCGCGCAGGAGAACAAGTACCGCCTCATCTTCGAGAAGCTCCGCCTCAAGCCCGGCGACCGCCTCCTCGACATCGGTTGCGGCTGGGGCGGAATGGTCCGCTATGCCGCGCGTCGGGGTGTCCACGCGATCGGGGCGACGCTGTCCGCCGAGCAGGCGCAGTGGGCCCAGAAGGCGATCGCCGACGAAGGGCTCGGCGAGTTCGCCGAGGTCCGGCACAGCGACTACCGCGACGTCGCCGAGAGCGGCTTCGACGCGGTGTCGTCCATCGGGCTCACCGAGCACATCGGTGTCCACAACTACCCGTCCTACTTCGGGTTCATGCGCGACAAGCTCCGTCCCGGCGGCATGCTGCTGAACCACTGCATCACGCGCCCCGACAACGCGAGCCGCAGCAAGGCGGGATCGTTCATCGACCGCTACGTCTTCCCCGACGGCGAGCTCACCGGCTCCGGCAAGATCATCTCCAAGCTGCAGGACATCGGCGGCATGGAGGTCATCCACGAGGAGAACTTCCGCGAGCACTACGCGATGACGCTGCGCGACTGGAACATCAACCTCGTCGAGCACTGGGACGAAGCGGTGGCCGAGGTCGGCGAGGGCACCGCGCGGCTGTGGGGCCTCTACATGGCCGGTTGCCGAATCGGATTCGACCGCAACATCATCCAGCTTCACCACGTGCTCGCCACCAAACTCGACGAGGACGGCGGCCACCAGGTGCCACTCCGGCCGTGGTGGGACGCCTGAGCCCGACCCGCCTCTGAAAACCGCCCTCAGAAATCGGACACGCGGCGTATCGTCGTCGAACCTGTTGCGCGGGGCGGTTTTCAGACAAAGCTTCCCGAGCGCACCCGGTCACTCGAGCGGCCGTGCCCCCAGCTCCGACTTGAGCAGTTCCAGCGCCACCTGGTCGGGGTCGAGCCGCTGCTCGGGGCTGCCGGTGCGTGCATCGGCCACCATCTCCGCGCGTTCGTCGTGCGGGATGTCCTCGTCGGCACGTGGCGGCTCGGGCTCCTCCGGTTCGGCGACCGGGTCCGGTGTGGGGGCCGGCGCCGCCGACTGGTCACGCGCGCGGCTCGGACGTGAGTACGACTGCCGAGCCTTGGCCGCTTGCTTCGACGGCGGCGCGGTCGACGTGGCGGAGGGCGCGGCGGCGCCCGGCGCCTGGTGCACGGTACGCACGTCGAGTTCGGTGCCGAAGACCTCGGTGAGCGCCTCGCGGATGATCGTCACGGCGTGCGGCGCGGACAACCGCCCGACCAGCACCTCGACCGGATGCGAGAGCACGACGGTCGTCCCGTCGACGTCGGCGATGACCGCCGCCGACAGCATCGGCTCGAGACTCTTCGACCGTTCCCGCACCGCGGCCCGGATGTCCTGATACCGCTTGCGAACCGAGTCGGCGTCGAGCCCGGCGGTCGCCTCGGGCTCGGGCTCCGGTTCGGGCACCGGCTCGGGCTCGGGCCGACGGGCACGGACCGGCATCGCGTCGGGTGGCGGGACGTCGTCCTCGTCGACGGGCTCATCGGGCAGCGGGATGTCGTCGTACGCCGCGGTCGACGCCGGTTCGGCAATCGGTTCCGGTTCGGGCGAGGACGCGTCCCGATGGCGCGACGGCGGTTCGGGTGCGGACGGGGTCCGGTCGGACCGTGCCGGCGGCTGAGTCGGCGGCGTCGGCGGGGCGGGCACCTCGATCAGAGATGCCGTCTCGTCGTCCGATGAGGCGTCAGCGGCCGGCGCCGGTTCGACCTCTGCCGCCTCGGCACTCGGTTGGTCGGCGATCAGTTCGTCGAGCATCGACTCGTCGTCGGCGGGCTCCTCCGCGGGCAGCACCGCCTCGGCCTCGACCCCCGAACCCGTTGCGACGTCGGTCGAGTCGTGTTCAACCGCCTCGGGCGCCGCGTCTGCCGTGACCGCTTCAGCAACGACGGGTTCCGGCGCAGGAGTCTCCACCACCGTCGCCGGCGCAACCGGCTCAGACACCACCGGTTCCGGCACCCGGCCGGCGTCGGGTTGCGCGGCGTCGGCCTCGACGGCTTCCGCGGCTGCGCGCTCGGACGCCTCGGCAGCCTTGGCCTCTTCCATCGCCTTGCGCTGCGAGGGCCGCACGAACTTCGGTTCCGGTTCCGGCTCAGCCGGTTTCGCGGGTACCGGGATCGACGTCGTGCCGATACCCGACTCGAGTCGTTCGAGTCGCTGCAACAGAGCTGCGTCGTCGGCGGAGACCGCGGGCAGCAGCATCCGCGCGCACATCACCTCGAGCAGGAGTCGCGGCGACGTCGTGCCGCGCATCTCCCCGAGCGCGTTGTGCACGATCTCGGCGAACCTGGTCAGCGACGCGGGCCCGAGGGTCTCGATCTGGGCGCGCATGCGGGCGAGCTGGTCACCCGGCGCCTCGACGAGTCCGCGGTCCGCGGCGTCCGGAACAGCCTGCAGCAGAATCAGATCGCGAAGACGTTCCAGCAGGTCGACGGCGAACCGTCGAGGATCGTGCCCGGCGTCGACCACCTTCTCCACCGTGCCGAACAATGCCGAACCGTCGGCGTCGGCGAGAGCGTCGACCGCGGTGTCGATCAGCGCCACGTCGGTGACGCCGAGCAGCGCCAGTGCGCGTTCGTAGGCGACACCCTGGTCGTCGGCGCCGGCCAGCAGCTGATCGAGGATCGACAGCGAGTCACGAGGCGAACCGCCACCCGCCCGTATGACGAGCGGGTACACCTCGGACGCGACGGTCACGCCCTCGCGCTCACAGATCGTCTCCAGGAGACCGCGCATGACCGGCGGCGCGAGCAGCCGGAACGGGTAGTGGTGGGTGCGCGACCGGATGGTCGGCAGCACCTTCTCGGGTTCGGTGGTCGCGAACACGAAGATCAGATGCTCCGGCGGCTCTTCGACGATCTTCAGGAGCGCGTTGAATCCCGCGTTCGTCACCATGTGCGCCTCGTCGACGATGAACACGCGGTAGCGCGACTCGGCGGGCGCATAGAAGGCGCGGTCGCGCAGCTCGCGGGTGTCGTCGACACCGCCGTGACTCGCGGCGTCGAGCTCGATGACGTCGAGGTTGCCCGGGCCGCCCGGCGCGAGCGCCACACAGGAGACGCACGTTCCGCACGGTGTGGAGGTGGGGCCCTGCACACAGTTCAGCGAACGAGCCAGGATCCGCGCCGACGACGTCTTGCCACAACCGCGAGGACCGGAGAAGAGATACGCGTGATTGATGCGACCGGAATCCAGGGCACGGCTCAACGGATCGGTGACGTGCTCCTGCCCCACGACGTCGGCGAAGGTAGCCGGGCGATAGGTGCGATACAGAGCCACGCGTCGAGACTACCGGCGACCCGTGACAGTCGATGAGTGTGCCTCACACTGGTGCAGCGGGCCCCTGATCGGGTGTCTCGGTGACGGGTTCGCCATCGGTTCCGACCAGGTCATCGGCCATCCCGGGGGTGTCTTCCGAAGTACGCGGAGTATGCCCGGACGTGCCTCGCGAGTCGCGCGGCCCGGACTCCTCGCCACCCATGTCCGGCCGTCGTGTGCCCTCACTGGCGGTGCCGCCCGCATCGCCGGTCGGCAGCCCACCCTCGGCGATCACCGCAGCCGCGACGCCGGGCGGGATGATCGGGTCGGCGGGCGGCGGCGAGGAGTAGCCGCGGCTGCCGATCATCCGCAGGCCGACGACCGTCGCGACGAGCACGCCGAGGTAGGCCCACAGATATGGGCTGACCGTGAACCAGTTGAGCCACGTGATGCGGGTCTTGACGTACAGCCCCGTGTAATAACCGTCCGGGATCAGCGCCGGTACATGCGTCGGCCACGAGAACGCGAGAAGCACCAGTGCCGCCGCGCCCACCCCGGCCCACACCCGCGGCGACCGCGGCTGCCGGGTGTCGAGGACCAGGTGGATTCCGATGACCAGGATCGGGATGAACCACACCCAGTGGTGGCCCCACGACATCGGCGACACCACGCAGGCGGTCATCCCGACAATGCTGACGGCGAGGAGTTCCTGACCTTTGCGATGGGCGTACGTCGCCACCGCGAAGCCGACCGCCAGCCCTGCCAGCACCAGGGCGAGCCAGAGCAGCGTCGGCGGATTGTCGGTGTCGAGGTGGTTGGCCAGCATGCCGCGCAGGGACTGGTTACCGCGCAACTGAGCCGAACCGACCCGGTCGGACTCGAACAGTTTGCCCGTCCAGTACGACCACGAGTCCCCGGGCAAGGCGGCGAACCCGATGAGCATGGTGGTGGCGAAGCCGCCCACCACCCCGGCGAGGGCGCGCCAGTTCCGTTGCACGAGGAAGTAACCGGCGAAAATGAGGGGCGTCAGCTTGATTCCCGCGGCGACTCCGGTCCAGAACCCCTTGAGGCGTCCACCGTCCGGACGCGCCAGATCGGCCACGATCACGAGCATCAGGAACACATTGATCTGCCCGTACCAGATCGTCGTACGAACCGGCTCGAACAACATCGCCACCGCCACCAGCGACGCCGCGATCACGCGCAACGGCCAGGTCACCGGCCGGCCGAGGCTGCGGAAGCTCAGCATGATCACCAGATAGAGCGCCACGACGATGCCCGCCGACCACAACATGCGGGCGACGTCGAAGGACATCCAGGCCAGCGGACTGAACAGCAAGGCGGAGAACGGCGAGTAGGTGTAGTCCAGGTCGCCGATCATCTTGACGTCGTAGAGACTGACGCCGTTGGCGACCGCCCGGGCACCCGCCTGATACACCGAGAGATCGATCTGGTTGTGCAGCAAACCCCAGAATTGGGCGCCCAGGGGTACGACGACATCCTGGAGTGCCAGTGCGATGACCCCCACGACGGCGAAACCGGTTGCGAGAAGAACCGGCCTGGGCAGATTCACGATTTGAAAGCCTGTCACAAAGTGGCGCGCACGCCAGCGCACTCGCCGGAGAATGAGAGCAATCTAACGCCGGGATCGGCGTGTCGGGTCAGCTGGAGCGGGCGAGCAGGTTCTCCGCCGCGGCCAGCAGCACGCACGTGGACACCCCGTCCATCGCAGCCCGCAGGTCGTCGGTGTTCGGGAACGTCGGTGCGAGTCGGATGTTCTGATCGTGCGGATCGGTCTTGTACGGGAACGCCGATCCGGCGGCGGTGAGCGCGATACCGGCTTCTTTGGCCAGCTCGATGGTGCGTCGGGCCGCGCCGTCGACGACGTCGAGGCTGATGAAGTAGCCGCCCTCCGGCTCCGACCACGACGCCACCTTCGACTCCGTGAGCCGGTCCTCGAGGATGTCGAGCACGAGCTTGAATTTCGGAGCGAGGATCTCCCGGTGGCGGGCCATGTGCGCCCGCACACCGTCGGCATCGCCGAAGAACTTGAGGTGACGCAGCTGATTGACCTTGTCGGGTCCGATGGTCTTCAGCGACAGGTACTTGCTGAACCAGGCCAGATTCTCCGGCGACGACCCGAAGAACGAGACGCCGGCGCCGGCGAAGGTGATCTTCGACGTCGAGCCGAGGACGTACACGCGGTTCGGGTGCCCGGCCTGCGCCGCCATCTCCAGGATCGGCAGCGGCGTCGGCGGGGTCTCCACCAGCGTGTGGACGACGTAGGCGTTGTCCCAGTAGATCCGGAAGTCCGGCGCCGCGGGCATCTCGAGCAGTCCGCGGGTCACTTCCTCGGAGAAGGTGACGCCGGTCGGGTTCGAGTAGGTGGGCACCGCCCACATGCCCTTGATGCTCGGGTCGGCGGCGACGAGTTCGGCGCACACCCGCACGTCGGGGCCGTCGGGCAGCATCGGCACCGGGATCATCTCGATGCCGAAGCTCTCGGTGATCGCGAAGTGGCGGTCATAACCGGGCGACGGGCACAGGAACTTGATCGTCTGACGTCCCCACGGCTCGTCGGAGTCGACGGTGCCGTGCAACAGCCCGAAGACCGTGAGGTCGTGCATGATCTCGAGGCTCGAGTTGCCGAGCGCGAGGAGGTTGTCGGGGTCGACGGCGAGGAGTTCCCCGAAGATGCCGCGCAACTCGGGCAGTCCGTTGAGTCCGCCGTAGTTGCGGGTGTCGGTGCCCGCGCCGTCTCGATACTCGTCACCGGGCAGCGACAGGAGACCGTTCGAGAGATCGAGCTGCTCGGGGGCCGGCTTGCCGCGGGTGAGGTCGAGCTTGAGACCCAGCGCGCGCAGCGCCTCGTATTGCTTGGTCAGTTCCGTCTGGGTGTTCCGGAGTTGGTCGGCACTCATCGAGTGAAAATTCAACGTTGGCCCTCTCGCGGCTCGACGCCGGTGCGGGTGGCCGACGCCCCTGACCTGAAACTTCGTATCGGGAAAATAGGGGACCCCGCGCACCCGAGAGAGCCCGTTGACCCTTGCTGCCTTCCGGCCCTGGGGGAGTTCACAGGATGCACGCCGCGCGGGATCCGTCGTCCAGTGTAGCGAGGGGTTCCGGCGGCCGGAGCCGGGGTCCTCGAACCGGTCCGCGCGGCTCGATCACACTCGGCCCGCACGCTCGGGGATACGACGAAGGTCCGCAGTGTCACCCGGTAATACGGGTGTCACTGCGGACCTTCGGTGGCGGAGGATAGGGGATTCGAACCCCTGAGGGCTGTTAACCCAACCCGCGTTCCAGGCGAGCGCCATAGGCCACTAGGCGAATCCTCCAACGTCGAGATGATAGCCGCCGACGGCGCACTCACCCAAACCGTCCGGCCGTCGAGTGTGACCGCTAGGGTCGACGACATGGCCGATTCCTCTCCTGTCGTTGTCGTCGGAGCCACCGGAGGGCAGGGCGGCGCTGTGCTCGACGCGCTGCTCGAGGCCGGTTTCCCGGTCCGCGCCGTTGTGCGGGACGCGGTGTCGAGCAAGGCGGCACGCCTGGCCGACCGAGGCGTCGAACTCGCCGTCGGGGACATCGTGAGCGGGTCGGGTCTCACCGAGGCATTCACCGGGTCCGCGGGCGTGTTCGCGCTCACCACCCCGTTCGAATCCGGCGTCGAGGCCGAGATCGGTCAGGGTCGTGCGCTGATCGAAGCCGCCACGTCCGCGTCGATCCCGTACCTCGTGTTCTCCTCGGTGGCCTCGGCCGATCGTCAGACCGGCGTGCCGCATTTCGATTCCAAGTTCGAGGTCGAGCAGATGCTCGCAGCCACCGAGATCCCGCACACGATCGTCGGCCCGGCCTACTTCTTCGACAACCTGCTCGGCGGAGCCGACGCGCTCGCGGCGGGCGTGATGCCGATCGCGATGCCCGCGGACAAGCCGCTGCAACAACTCTCGCGGCGCGACCTCGGCCGACTCGTCGCCACTCTGTTCGCCGCCCCGGACGTCCACGTCGGCCAGCGCATCGACCTCGCGTCCGATCAGCCGACGCCCGAGGAGATGGCGCGCATCATCGGCGACGTTCTCGGCACCACGGTCACGGCGGAGTCCTACGATCCCGAACGTATCGAGTCCGAGGACATGCGGGCGATGTTCACGTTCCTCGGCGACCGCGGGTACGAGGTCGACATCCCGACGCTGCACCGCCGGTTCCCTGATGTGGGCTGGCAGAGTTTCGCGACCTGGGCGGCCGAGGCGCTGCGCCGCTGACCCATACGGAACCCGGGCATCAGCCGTCGGAGCGTCGGTTGCCCTTCTCATCCCAGTGCTCGGCGACCTTCTTGCTCGGCTGTACGCGCGGCGGCTCGCCCGGCATCTTGGGATAGCTGGGCGGATAAGGCATGTCGCCCAGTCCCTTTGCGTCATGGGCCTGCACCATCTCCAGCAGTTTCTCGACGCCGCGCCGGTGGTCGGCGATGTCGGCCCATGGGTCGCCGCGATCTTCCAGGAGCTTCGGGACGGTCGCGATGGTGCAGTCGTCCGGATCGACGTCGGCGAGTTCGTCCCACGTCACCGGCGTCGACACCCGGGCGCGGGCGCTGCGTCGAACGGAGTACGGGGACGCCATGGTGCGGTCGCGGGCGTTCTGGTTGTAATCGATGAAGATCCGTTCTCCGCGTTCTTCTTTCCACCACGATGTGGTGACCGCGTCCGGGTCGCGGCGTTCGAGTTCCCGGGCGATCGCGATGACGCAGCGTCGGGTCGCGATGAAGTCCCACAGCGGTTCGATGGGCACGTACACGTGTACTCCCCGACCGCCCGAGGTCTTCACGAAACCGGTGAAGCCCAGTTCGTCGAGCAGGGGCTTGAGCCCCTCGATCGCCACACGCCGGACATCCTCGAACGTCGTGCCGGGTTGCGGATCGAGGTCGATGCGAAGCTGATCGGGATGGTCGTTGTCGGGGTGGAGGGTCGGCCAGGTATGGAAGGTGACGGTCCCCAGGTTCGCGCCCCACACGAGATCAGCCGGCACCGTGGGACGGATCGCGTCGCCGGTTCGTTTGGAGGGGAACACGATCGGGGTGGACTGCACATGCTCGGGCCGCTTCTTCGCGATGTGCTTCTGGTAGATCTCCTCGCCCTCGACGCCGTCGGGGAAGCGCTGCAGAAAGGTCGGGCGGTCGCGGGTGGCGCGCATCAGCGGTCCGTCGCCGCTGTCGTCGGCCCTGCCACCCGTGTCGCCGAGTGCGACGGTGCGGTAGTACCCGACGAGATCGCGCTTGCGGCCGCCGTTCTCGCCGAGTTCGGGGAAGTAGATCTTGTCCGGGTTGCTCATCCGGACGGCGACCCCGTCGACGTCGAGTTCCTCGGCGGGCGAACGAGATGCCATGGTCATTCTCCTTCGAGGACGTCGTGGAGATCGTAGGTCAGCGGGACGTCGAGCTGGTCGTAACCGCAGCTCTCCGGTTCTCGATCGGGCCGCCAGCGAAGGAATTTCACCGTGTGCCGAAAGCGATGGTTCTCCATCTGGTCATAGGCGAACTCCGCGACCAGCTCCGGACGGATCGGGATCCACTCCCCCGATTTCTCCGAACGCCACCGCGTCGGCTCGCCCGGCGACGCCTTCTCCGGGTCCAGCCGCATCGGCTCGAACATCTGCTGCAACTCGATCCGCTTGGCGTCGGAGAAGGCACCCGCCCCGCCGACCATCCGCAGTTCGCCGTCGTCGCCGTACAGTCCGAGCAGCATCGATCCGATCCCCGTGCCCGACTTGTGGATTCGATACCCGAAGATGACACAGTCCGCGGTCCGCTTGTGTTTGATCTTCAGCATCTCCCGCTTGTTCTCGACGTACACGCCGTCGAGTCGCTTGGCGACGACGCCGTCGAGCCCGGCGCCTTCGAAGGCGGAGAACCAGTCCTCGGCGACCGCCGGGTCGCTCGTCACCCGGCTGACATGCACGCGTCGGTCCCGGCCGCCCGGACCGACGGCCCGTAGCAGGGCCTCCCGGCGCACCTCGAAGGGTTCGGCCATCACGCTCGTCGACTCCAGCGCCAGCGCGTCGAATCCGATGAAGATCGCCGGTGTCTTCTCCGCGAGCATGGTGACGCGCGATTCCGCCGGATGGATGCGCTGCGCGAGCGAATCCCAGTCGAGCCGATGCGTGTCGCCGATCAGTGCCGGCACCCCGATCTCACCGTCGAGGACCACCTTGTCGGGCAGTTCGTCCTTCACCGCCGCGACGATCTCGGGGAAGTACCGGGCCAGGTCCTTGCCGCCTCGCGATCCGATCGTCACCTCGTCGCCGTCGCGGAAGACCAACGCGCGAAAACCATCCCACTTGGGTTCATACGACCACGCCACCGAACCGTCGGGCTGCGGCGGCACGCTGGTCACCGCCTTGGCCAGCATCGGCGCAACAGGCGGCATGACCGGGAGATCCATGAAACTCATCGTTCCTCACTCGTCGACGGGACCGCAACGCCTACGCGCCGCCGCATACCCGGCGTGTCGTCGTCCGGGCCGTTACAGGCAGACCGGCCGCAGCGCGGATTCTCATCGCCGACCGGTAATCTCGACGCGGTGTCGACGCAGCGAGCGGGCCGGTACGCGCCCTCCCCCTCCGGAGACCTCCACGTCGGCAATCTGCGGACCGCCGTGCTCGCCTGGCTCTTCGCGCGGACCACCGGCCGACAATTCCTGATCCGGATGGAGGATCTCGACCGAGCCGTCGAGGGTGCGGATTCCCGGCAGTTGTCCGATCTCGCGGCCCTGGGCCTCGACTGGGACCCGCCCGTCGTCCACCAGACCGACCGGCTCGAGGCATACCGTGCCGTCCTCGACGACCTGCGCGACGCCGGCCGCACCTTCGAGTGTTTCTGCACCCGCCGAGAGATCCTCGACGCGCCGTCCGCACCCCATGCGCCGCAGGGCGCCTACCCGGGCACGTGCCGCGACCTCACCGCCGCCGAGCGCGACGAACGCCGTGCCACCCGGCCACCCGCGATCCGGCTGCGGGCCGACGTCCGGGAGTACGGCGTCGACGACCTGCTGCACGGCCCCTACATGGGCGCGGTCGACGACTTCGTGCTGCTGCGCAACGACGGCACCCCGGCCTACAACCTGGCCGTCGTCGTCGACGATGCCGCGCAGGGCGTCGACCAGGTCGTCCGCGGGGACGATCTGTTGTCGTCGGCGCCCCGGCAGGCCTACCTGGCGACGCTGCTCGGGAAGACCCCGCCGACGTACGCGCACGTCCCGATGGTGCTCAACGCCAACGGAATCCGGCTCAGCAAGCGGGACGGGGCGGTGACCCTGGCCGACCTCGCCGCCGCAGGGGTGGCGACGTCGACCGTGTTGTCCCGCATCGCCCATTCACTGGGGCTCGGCGACCGGGACGAGCCTGTGCGCGCAGAGCAACTGGCGAAGCGGTTCGATCCCGCCGCGCTGCCGGCCGAACCGTGGTTCCTGACGGCCGACGAGTGGACCTAGCGGCCCACGTCCCCAGAACGCATAATCCCTGCTCCCTGAGGTGCGAGGAGCGCAAGCGACGA
This sequence comes from Gordonia hongkongensis, assembly GCF_023078355.1. Classification (NCBI taxonomy): domain Bacteria; kingdom Bacillati; phylum Actinomycetota; class Actinomycetes; order Mycobacteriales; family Gordoniaceae; genus Gordonia; species Gordonia hongkongensis. The sequence goes on along the minus strand of NZ_CP095552.1, from coordinate 511,876 downwards.
GCCACGAAGGGTAAGCGACGCGCGCTCGTCAACCCTCCTACGCCGTGGTCGCCAGCAACCGCTGGAGCACGTCGTTGATGGTGATGAGTCCGACCGCGCGGCCCCCATCGGTGACGAGCGCGAGGTGGGCGCGCTGTTCCCGCATGGCGGTGAGCGTCTCGTACACCGGCTGCGCCGACTCGACGCTCAGGACCGGGCGCATGAGATCGGCCGCCGTGGTGCCGGGCGACGCGGTCAGGCTGTCGCGCACGTGCACGACACCGCGGACCGGCGCCCCGGACGCATCGTCGCGCACCAGCAGCCGCAGGTGGCCCGAGGTCCGGCCGGCCGTCTGGATCTCATCGGCGTCCGCGGCCGGACCGACCACGGCCAGATGGTCGTTGGGGGTCACGACGTCGCCGACGGTCAACGACTCCAGTTCCAGAGCACTCGTCAGGTGGGCGTGGTACCGCTCGTCGAGTGTGCCCACGGTGGCCGAGTGCTCCACCAGGTGGCGGAGGGCGTCGCTGTCCTGCCCGGTCGCGACCTGGTCCACCGGTTCGACGCCGACACGCTTGAGGCACCAGTTGGCGAGGTGGTTGAGCTGGACGATGAACGGACGGGTCACCCACATGAAGGCGCGCATCGGGATCGCGAGCATGATCGCCGACTTCTCGGGGTGGGCGATGGCCCACGACTTCGGCGCCATCTCACCGACGACGAGGTGCAGGAACGTCACGATGACGAGGGCGAGGACGAAGCCGATCACGTCGGCCGACCAGTACGGCAGGCCCCAGCCGGCGAACAGCGGCGTGAGCCAGTAGTGCACAGCGGGTTTCGTGACCGAACCCAGTGCCAGCGTGCACACCGTGATGCCGAGCTGCGATCCGGCGAGCAACACCGACAGTTCCGATGCGCTGCGCAGTGCTGCGCGGGCGCTGCCGCTGGTCGCAGCCGCGTCTTCGAGCCGGTGCCGACGCGCGGCGATGAGGGCGAACTCGACCGCGACGAAGAAGGCGCTGGACGCGATCAGGCCCACGGTGACGGCCGCGACGACCCACGGGTTATCCATTGTCGCTCTCCTCTCCGTTCTCGGCCGGGTTCTTCTTCTCGCCCCGGTTCTTGTCGTCCGGGCTCTTCTCGCCCGGGTTGTTGTCGTTGTGTGCCACGCTCATCGACAGCAGAGCGGGGACGCGCTTGTCGACTTCCAGCACCGTGGCCCGCACGGTGCGGGGTGGCGCCTCGTCGTCTTCGAGCAGGGTCGACGGATCGGGATCGATCTCGATCGTCACCGTGTCCCCGACCTCCGGGAGTCCGACGAATTCGGCGATCACCAGTCCGGCCATCGTCTCGTAGTCGCCTTCGGGGAGGTCCCAGCCGACCGTCCGGGAGACCTCGTCGACGTGTGCGTCACCCCGCACGCGCCATCCCTCGGGGCTCTCCTCGATCGCGACGGTCGCCTCGGAGTCGTGTTCGTCGTCGATCTCGCCGACCAGTTCCTCGGCGATGTCCTCGGCGGTCACGACCCCGGCGAAGCCGCCGTATTCGTCGATGACCACCGCCATCTCGTCGTGTGCGTCCGCGAGGGTCTCCAACACCTCGGGCAGCGGGAGTGTCGAGGGCACCACCACTGCGGGACGACACAGGTCGACCGCGGTGGCCGACGAATCAGCCTGCGGCGGTTGTTTTTTCAGCGCGTAGCTCCACTCCAGGAGGTCCTGGAGGTGGATCACGCCGCGTACCTCGTCGTCACCGCCGGCCAGCACGGGGTACCGCGTGTGGCCGGTGCTCATCAGTGTCAGCACCTCACCCGCCGCCAGATCGGCGTCGACATGATCGGTGTTCGGTCGCGGGATCATCGCGTGTTCTGCGGTGCGCGTGGGGAATTCGAGCACACGGTCGAGCAGGACGGACAGCTCGTCGGGCAGGTCACCCGCGTCGCGGGACTCGGCGACGATGTGCTCGAGGTCGCGCACCGACGCCGAATGCTCGACGTCGTGCACGGGCTCGATGCGCAGCGCTCGCAGCAGCAGGTTCGACGACTTGTCGAACAATGCGATGAGCCAACCGAATACGGCCAGGTAGATCGTCGTCGAACGGGCGAGCCACCGTGCGACCGGCTCGGGCCGGGCGATGGCGAGGTTCTTTGGGAACAGCTCACCGAAGACCATCTGCACGACGGTGGAGAAGATGATCGCGATGATCGTGCCGATCGCGACACCCACGCCCACCGGGATACCCACGCCGCCGAGCAGCTCGCCGACGCCGGAACCGATCAGGGGTTCGGCCACGTAGCCGACGAGAAGGCCGGTGACAGTGATGCCCAGCTGGGCGCCGGAGAGCATGAAGGACGTGCGGCGGGTGACCGCGAGCGCGCGATTCGCGGCGGCGTCACCGGTCTCGGCACGGGCTTTGAGGCGGGACCGGTCGACCGCCATGTAGCCGAATTCCTGGGCCACGAAGTAACCGGTGAGGGCGGTGATCAGGAAGACCACCAGGATTCCGAGTCCGATTCCGAGGAGGGTCAGCATGAGACCGTCCCGGTGTCGGGGCCGGGCGGAAGACCCGGGTCATGCAATTCGCAACAGGGGGCCGACTGGTGTCGTCGGCGTTTTCGGCGCTTTCCGCGTCTCATCGTCTCTCTCGCTGGTGCTCGGGTATTTCATACCGGGTGCCGGGAGCAAAGGCATGTGCGTAAATGTCCGGTATGTGGTCCCAACGTACCGAATGCGCTCCGAGTTCCGCGACATGCCCGGCGATCCTTCTCCGCGGAGTGCGGACCGACGCATTCGGCCGATGAGCGACCCGTCGATACGCGACGAGGTCGCCGCAGCCGCTCGACGGCTGGCGGCCGAAGGTCTGCTGATCGGCACCTCCGGCAACGTGTCGGCGCGTGCGGGCGATCACGTCGCGATCACCGGAACCGGGGTCGTGCTCGCGAACTGTGCCGCGACCGACGTGACGGTGGTGTCCCTTGCCGGCGACGTCGTCGACGGGCCGATCGCGCCGTCGTCCGAGCTGGACCTGCACCTCCGCGTCTACGAGGAAACCGGCACACAGGCGATCGTCCACACCCACGCACCCTTCGGGACCGCGGTCGCCTGCGTCAGCGGACTGACCTCGTTACCGGTGCTGCACTACCAGCAACTCGGCCTCGGCGGTGCCATCCCGGTCGCGCCGTACGCCACGTTCGGGAGCCCGGAGCTCGCCGGGATCGTCGCCGACGCGCTGGTCGACACCCAGGTCGCGCTGATGGCGAACCACGGTTCGGTGGCACGCGGCTCCAGCCTGGCCCACGCGGTGGAGAACGCCCTGCTGCTGGAGTGGCTCGCGACCCTCTTTCACCGGACCAGCAGCATGGGCCGGCCTCGCGAACTCACCGAGGACCAACAGCAGTCCACTGTCGCCCAGGCGATCCGGCTGGACTACGGGACACCCAAGGAGAACCGGACGTGACACCCTCACCGCGGCTCGAACCGCCGACGATCGCAACCGTGGGCGTCCATGTGCTGGACATCCACGTCGTCGGGATCGAGTCCATCCCGGCGGGGTCCGACGGCGCGCTCGTCCAGTCCATCGGTTTCTCCGCCGCCGGTACCGCGGGCGGAACCGCGCTCGTCCTCAGTCGGCTGGGCGCCACGGTCCGGACCCACGGAGCGATCGGCGACGACACGATCGGGCGTTCGCTGACCGCACTGCTGGACGCCGAAGGCGTCGACACCGGCGGCCTGGTTCCGAAGCCCGGGGTCCAGACGTCGTCATCGGTCATACCCGTCCGACCCAATGGAGACCGTCCCGCGTGGCACTGCATCGGGGCGAACGCACAGTTCACGCCCGACGACCTGGGTGCAGACGCGCTGACCGGGCTCGACCACCTGCACCTCGGCGGCCCGGAATTCCTGGGCGGCGCCGTCGCCGCAGAGCTCCTCGGCCGGGCGCGCGACCGCGGGATCACGACGTCGGCCGATCTGCTGTCGGCTGGCGACCCCGGCCTTCTCGAGTGGATCGCCGACGCACTTCCCCACCTCGACTACCTGCTGCCCAACGACGAGCAGACCCGGGGACTGACCGGAACCGACGACCTCACCTACGGCGCACGGGCGCTCCTGGACCGCGGTGTCGGTTGCGTCGCGCTCACCCGCGGTGCCGACGGTGCGCTGGTCGTGACCGGCGACGACGTGGTCGCGGTGCCGGCGTTCGAGGTGGACGTCGTGGACACCACCGGTTGCGGCGACTCGTTCTCCGCCGGGTTCTTGACCGGCCGGCTGCGCGGGCTCGGTCTCGCCGACTCCGCCGAACTCGGTTGCGCGGTGGCCGCGCACGTCGCCCAGGGCATCGGGACCGGGGCGAACTCGTACGATCTCGCCGCGATCGAGTCCTTCCGGCAGTCCCGCGCCGCGGGCTGAGCGCGCCTCCTCTCGGTTTGGTGAACCCCGCCTCGGGTAGGCGATCACCATGACAGACAACAAGGAAATCAACGGCTCCACCGTCGTGATCGCCGGCGCGTCGAGCGGATTCGGACGCGGCGCCGCGGTGCGACTCGGAGAACTCGGCGCGAACGTCGTCGTCGCGGCGCGTCGAACCGCGGTCCTCGACGAGGTCGTCGCAGAGATCACCGGCAAGGGCGGGTCGGCGCTGGCGGTGCCCACCGATGTCAGCGATCCGCGTGCCGTCGCCCATCTCGCGTCCGCCGCGCTCGAATGGCTCGAATCGATCGACGTGTGGGTGAACAACGTCGGCGTCGGCGCGGTCGGGTACTTCTGGGACATCCCGACCGAGGACCACGCTCGCCTCGTCGACGTGAACCTGAAGGGCCTGATCTACGGCGCACATGCGGCGCTGCGCGTCTTCCGGTCGCAGGGTCGCGGCACACTCATCAACGTGGGCTCGGTCGACAGCGAGGTACCCATCGCACTCCAGAACACCTACGCCGCAACGAAAGCGGCGGTTCGGAGCCTCGGGCACTCGATCAGCGAAGAGCTGCGCATGGCCGGCGACGACGCCATCGAGGTCGGCACCATCATGCCGTGGGCCGTGGACACCCCATGGTGGGTCCACGCCGCCAACTACACCGGACACGAACCGCGGATGTCCGCGATGGACGATCCGCAGATCGTGGTCGACGCGATCGTGGCAGCCTGCACCGACCCGAAGCTGGACCAACCGGTCGGCTACAAGGCCAAGGCCGCCAACGCTTCTCACCATCTCATGCCCGGGATCACCGAGCGGTTCTCGGCGGCGACGGCGAAGTCCGAGACCGAGAAGGGGACACCGGTCGAGCCGCACGCGGGTGCGATCCACGACCCCAACCCGGACAGCACCGGGGTCGCCGGCGGCATCCGCGAACGGATGGTTGCCGAGGACTCCCGCTGACACCCGTCCGCCGTCGCTCGTTGTGGTGCGCCGCCCTCTGTTGGTCGAGCACCGCCGCAGTGTCCCGCTGGTCGAGCCGCGTCGAAGTGCCCCGCTGGTCGAGCAGCGCCGCAGTGTCCCGCTGGTCGAGCAGCGTCGACCGAGCGAAGCGAGGACGCCGCGTCCGTCGAGGCCACCGAGGCGACGCGTCACTCTTGTCGGTGCGGCGTGATTCGATTGCCAGACCACCCCGAGAAATCCAGAGATCACCCTTGACTCGAACATATATTCGAGTATCGTGGAGGTATGTCATCGGGGGCGGGGGCCGGATCCACTACATCGGTGGACCCATCACAGGAGTCGGTCGAGCCGCGCTTTCGTCCCGACCATGAACTCTCCGCATCCGAACTCGTCGAGGTCCTCAACCACTGCGCGGGCTTGGCGGCAGCGTCCGCGCATCGAATGATGGTCGTTGCCAGCCTCATTCACGACGAACGCGAGATGGACTACGCGCAGCGGCGCGCCGAGACGCACAGCGGCGAACTTGATTCGATTGAGGCCTTCGATGCCCTGTCCGCGCGAGTGGCCGCGGGTGAGAACCCCTACGAGCAGTTCGGACCGAACGGTCTCGAACAGGCCATCGCCGAAGTCGGCGCCACCCTCACCGTGACACCGGCCGAGGCGAAAGACCTCATCGAAGCCGGCGACGCACTGCGCTACCGACTCTCCTTCACCGGACACGCACTCGCGTGCGGTCGAATCGACAAGCGCCGCTTCCTCATCGCCCTCAAACGCACCGACCTCATCACCGACGACGAAGAGATGCAGACCGTCGACGCCCATCTCGCCGAGGCGATCTTCGCCCGCGCACCGATGTCGACGGCGCGGTTCACCGCTATGGTCGATTCCATCGTCGCCAAGTGGGCGCCCGACGCGGTCCGTCGACGCAAGGAGCGGGTGAAGTCCGACCGCAAGGTGACCATCACCCCCGACCGCTTCACACCCGGGCAGTCCCGGATCTCCGGCACGCTTCCCAACGCTGATGCCGCCGAGTTCGACGCCCGCCTGACAGCGATGGCCACCGCGGTCCACGCCGGTGACCCGCGAAAGTTGGCCAATCGCCGGGTCGATGCCCTCAAAGCACTTTCGCGCGGCGAAGCCGCCATCACCTGCCTATGCGACGACTGTCGACCTGCCGCAACCGAACCCGACACAGCACCAGACTCCGACGCAGCGACAGTGGATACCGCCGAGCCGCCTGCACCAACTGCTGCGATGACGGAGGCGGACACCATCGTCGACCCGTCAGCCGACGTCGTTGTCGATGACCCGGCTGAGCCGGCCGCCTCGGCGTCGGATTCGGCTGCGCCGCGCGCGACCTTTCACATCGTGGTGAACCTGTCGACCCTGATCGGTCTCGACAACGATCCCGCCTTCCTCGACCGCCACGGCATCATCGACGCCGACACCGCCCGGCAGCTGCTCGCCGAAGCGCGCCGCACCTACATCCACCCCGCTCCTACCGGACCCGACGGTTCACCGGCTCCAGACGCAGACAGTTCGACAACGCGGTACACCCCGTCGAAGAAGCTGCAGGCCCTGGTGCGTGCCGGCGAACTGTGCTGCACCTTCCCGGGCTGCAACGCCCCGGTCTGGCAGATCGATCTCGACCACACCGAACCCTTCGACCACGCCGACCCGCGTCGCGGTGGCCCGACCGATGCGCGCAACCTCAAACCGCTGTGCCGGTTCCATCACCGCATCAAGACCTTCACCAGCTGGCAGGACCACCAAGACGAACTCCAGACCGCCTGGTTCACCACACCCACCGGGCACATGTTCGTCGGCAACGCCTTCAGCGGACGCGACCTGTTCAACAAGCTCTTCCCCAGACGGTCACCCGATCACCCCGCCCGAGACAGACTCAACACCCAGCGCGACAACGACTTCCGACGCCACCAACGCGCCGAGAAGCGCTGGAACGACGCCAACCCGCCACCGTTCTGAGCAATGGTCACGCCTACCGGGGACCTCCGTAGTAACGCCGGAGGAACTCGTCGCGGTACTCGGTGTATGTGCCGTTCTCGATGGCCTGGCGGGCCCGGTCGACGAGCGTGACGATGAAGGACACGTTGTGCAGGGTCGCCAGCGTGGGGCCGAGGCCTTCCTTCGCCTTGAACAGATGATGCAGGTAGGCCCGGCTGTACTGCGACGTGTAGTTCTCGACCTCGGGGTCGAGCGTCCGGAAGTCACTGCGGTACTTGGCATTCGTGACGTTGTACCGGCCGTCGAGTGAGTAGATCGCACCGTTGCGGGCGACCCGGGTCGGCGATACGCAGTCGAATGTGTCGACGCCGTTCTCGATGGCGGTGAAGATGTCGTCGGGTTCACTGATCCCCAAGAGGTGTTTCGGGGAGTCCTCCGGGAGTTCGTCGTTGACCCAACCGACGATGGTGCCGAGGTTGTCCTTCTCGAGTGCTCCGCCGATGCCGTAGCCGCCGAAGCCCTTTCCGCCGGCCGCGCGGTCCGCCTCGCTCAAGGCGACGAGGTCGCGAGCGGCCTTGCGCCGCAGATCCTCGTACTGGGCGCCCTGGATGACACCCCAGAGCGACTGTTGCGGCCGGTGTGCGCGTTCGACGCTCAGCCGATTGTGTTCGGCGAGACAGCGAATCGCCCACAACCGGGTGCGCTCGAGCGAATTCACCTGGTACTCGCGAGTGTTCATCAGGGTGGTCAGCTCGTCGAAGGCAAAGATGATGTCGGCCCCCAGCTGGTGTTGGATCTGCATCGACACCTCCGGCGTGAAGCGATGCGCCGAACCGTCGAGGTGCGACTTGAAGGTCACCCCGTCGTCGTCGACCCGCGAGAGCCGTTCTTTGCCGTTGGCGGTGAGGTCGTCGTCGGGGGTGCCGGTGGCCTCCATCGAGATGACCTTCTTGAACCCCGCACCCAGTGACATCACCTGGAAGCCGCCGCTGTCGGTGTACGTGGGCCCTCGCCAGTTCATGAACGCGCCGAGCCCGCCGGCCGCGTCGATGATCTCCGGCCCCGGCTGCAGATACAGGTGGTAGGCGTTGGCGAGCACGGCCTGGGCGCCGAGGGCGGAGACCGATTCCGGGAGGACCGTCTTCACGGTCGCTTTGGTACCGACGGGGATGAACGCGGGGGTGTGGATCTGACCATGCGGTGTGGTGATCGTCCCCGTGCGCCCACGGGTGCCGGCGAGGGTGGTGCCGACGGTGTAGGTGGGGTCGGCGACTTCGGTTCCGGTACTGCTCACGTGCAGCATCTTCGCAGGTCGGGCACGCCCATCCCAAACCGACGGCCGGCACCGGCCACCGGTGCGGTCGACGACACCGCATTCGCTACCGTAGTGAACCATGTCGCGCAGAACTCGTCCCACCGGTCCCACCACGAGCCGCTCTCGCCGACCGATCAGGGTCGCGGCGGCGACCCTGGGACTCGCGGCGGCGATGTCGACGCTCGTGGCCTGCGGCGCGGAAGAGGACGTGACCACCGCTTCGTCGACCTCTCAGGCCGGCGCCGCGGAGTCGGGACCACCGTCCGCCGAACAGCCCGCCACCTCGCCGCCGGTGGTCCCCGGCCGCAAGCCGGTGTCGACCACGGCGTCGAGTGCGACCGCGTCCGACGACTCCGACACCACTTGCGGCACCATCCCGGGCCCCGACGGCGCGTTGCGTGTCATGATCCTCGCCGGCGACGTGTCCTGCGATTCGGCACGGACCATCGCCACCCAGTACGGACCGAAGATCACCACCGGTCAACAGCAGTCGGTGGCCGGCTGGACCTGCGCGCCGTCTCAGCTCGAAGGCGTCCTTGCGGCCTGCCAGAAGGGCACCGCGGTCATCGGTTTCGCGCCGTAGTTCTTCTATGGGGCGTCAGTCGGGCAGCCGAGCCAAACTGTTCGAGCCGGCTTCGAACCGACCCACGGCGGCACGTCTGTCCTACACAAGCTCCAGCACCAGGTGGTTGTCGAGATCGGCGGCCAGGCTGACGAAACCAGCCATGATCGCGTACTTTTCTCGCAAGTACTCGACAGCCCCATCGTCCCAATGGCGCATCATCGGCCACACCTCCTGGCGAGCGAGTTCTGTCGCGGTGGTGTCATCGAGCAACGTGTCGAAGGTGATGTGCGCGAGGATGTCCCGGGTGGCCACCACGTACTCGGGACTCATGTAGTTCGGGACACCTTCGCCGAAGTCGATGTTGCCGGGCACCATTCCTTGCCCTCGGACCGGGTTCACCGGCATCGCCGATCGGTCGAACATCAGCTCGAGTGCCTGATACGCCTTGTCGATGTCGGTGGAGATGGTCGGGTCGGCTTGACGGAGGCTGCTGACGAAGTCGGCGATGTCCCGGGCCGAACCCATCATGTTGATTTCGCGCAGTTCATCGTCGCTGAGCCTGGTGTACGACCGAATGAGTCCCATGAGTACCCCCCTACCGACCAGTGAGCAGTGCCTCTACACGGCGAGCAGCCCGCACAGCGGTCCCTCACCGCAGCGCGGCCACGACCTGGTCGGCCATCGCCTTCTGGCCGCGCGCGTTGGCGTGCATCGCGGGGAAGCTGACCGCACCGAGCGTCGGCTCGACCCATCGCCGTTCGCCCGCGCAGGCGTCGTGGCCCGCGGAGACCTTGGTCATGTCGACGAAGGTCACGCGGGTGGCTGCGGCGGCGCGGCGCATGGCGTCGTTGAGGGCTTTGAAGACACGATGCAGGTATGCGGTGTCCCCGGGTGTCGTGAGCAACGACGCCGAGCAGAGCGCCGAACCCGTGGCCGGGAAGATCTGCGGATATCCGACGAGGACGACGCGTGCGCGCGGCGCTTCGCGGCCGACGAGGCGCAGGGCGTTCACGAGGTCGGGGTAGGTCGAGGATTTGATCTTGTCGACCAACGAGGTACCGAACTCGTCGCGACATGGGGTCGCTGACAACGGCGCGGCCATCCACGCCCGCTGGCAGGCCGAGGTCGAATTGCTGAACAGTCTGTTGTTGTTCGCGCCGATCGTGAGGGTGATCAAGCGGGTGGCCGGTCCGATCGCGCTGATCTGCGGTCCCTGCCACCGATACTGCGACTTGGTGAGGTCTTCGGTCGTCGCGCCCGCGCAACTGACATCGACGACCTCGGTCCCGCGTCGTTTGGCAACGAGGCTGGAGTAGTTGATCGCCGAGTTCGAGCAGAAGGTCGCCGCGCTCGTCGCCTGGGGGAACACCGATGCGCCTGCGCTGTAGCTGTCACCGAGATTCACGTATGCGTATCCGTCCGCTGCCTGGGCCCCGCCGGCCGTGACGAGTCCGGCGAGGAGAGCGACGATGGTGGCCGCCGCCGTCAGCAGGGTTCGGATGCCGAGGCCTCGGCGGGGGCTGCGGCCATACGGCACGGACATGCGGTGACTCCAGATCGTGGTACGCGTGTTACTGGTGTTGCAGGTGATACCAACACTACCGGGCCGACGGCCCGAGATCGGTGCACACGTACCCTGGTTTCCAATCTGATACACATGTCAAGTTTCTGTGACGCCGACGGCACCGGTCGCTCCGCACACTTGACCCTCACGCGACGTCAGGCAGCAGGGTTGTCGATGTGAGCGAGGAAAAGCACACTTCCAAGGTGGACACCCGGGAGCTGACCGTCGGTGTCGTCGCCGGCATGGTCGGCGTCAGCATCCGCACGCTGCATCACTACGACCAGATCGGCCTGGTGGTGCCGTCCGGTCGGACACCAGCCGGGTATCGCGTCTACGACGACACCGACGTCGAACGTCTCCACCAGGTACTCACCTACCGTGAGCTGGGCTTCTCCCTCGAGCAGATAGCGACCCTGCTCGACGATCCGGATGTGGACCCCATGGGTCACCTCGAGACGCAGCGCGAGCTGCTGACCGGCCGGATCGATCGCTTGCTCCGGATGGTCGCAGCACTGGAGGAGATGATGAACGCCAAGAAGGAAGGCATTGCCCTGTCGGCGGCCGAGCAGGCCGAGATCTTCGGCGACCAATGGCCAGGCGAGGAGTACGCCGCCGAGGCCGAGGAACGCTGGGGGAACACCGACGCGTGGAAGCAGAGCCAGAAGCGGACCGGGCAGTTCTCCAAGGAGGACTGGCAGCGCATCAAGGACGAGACCGACGACCTGGAACGACGGCTCGCGGACGCGATGCGTCGCGGGGTGACTCCTGGCACCGCCGAGGCGAACTCGCTCGCCGAAGAGCACCGCGCACAGATCGGGCGCTTCTACGACTGTGATCACGCCATGCAGGTGTGCCTTGCCGACTTGTACGTCGCGGACCCGCGGTTCACCGAGCACTACGACGCGCAGGCCCCCGGCCTGGCCGTCTACCTGCGGGAGGTGATCCACGCAAACGCGGGACGAGGGTGAAAGATCGCCACCCGCCGGTCGTCCGGGTCGGATAGGTTCGGTGTCCATGACCACCGACCCGGGCGTCCACAACAAGAGCGGTGGCGCCCGCGCCACCACCAACATCGGCGATGCGATGACCCTGCGCACCGTCTTCAACCGCGAAGGCGAGGCGACCGACCTCCCCAAGTTCGCACTGGGTGACTCGATGTTGTTGCCCGACACCGCCTATCAGATCGTGCACGACGAGGCGATGCTCGACGGGAACGCCCGCCTGAACCTCGCGACCTTCGTGTCGACGTGGATGGACGACGAGGCCAAGAAGTTGTACTCGGAGACCTTCGACAAGAACATGATCGACAAGGACGAGTACCCGCAGACGGCCGCGATCGAGGACCGGTGCTGGCGCATCCTCGCCGACCTGTGGCACAACCCGGACGTCGACAACGCGATCGGTACCTCGACGATCGGCTCGTCGGAGGCCTGCATGCTCGGTGGGCTCGCGCTCAAACGGCACTGGCAGACCCGGCGCCGCGCCGAGGGCAAGTCAACCGAGAATCCCAACATCGTGCTGTCGACGGCGGTCCAGGTGTGCTGGGAGAAGTTCTGCAACTACTTCGAGGTCGAGCCCAAATGGGTACCGATCAGCCCCGACCACCTCGTCCTCGACGGTCACGAGCTCGAGAAGTACGTGGACGAGAACACGATCGGGGTCGTCGCCATCATGGGACAGACCTACACCGGCATGTACGAGCCGGTCACCGCGATCGCGGCCAAGCTCGACGAGATCCAGGCCGACACCGGACTCGACGTGAAGATCCACATCGACGGCGCGTCGGGTGCGATGATCGCCCCCTTCTGTCAGCCGGACCTCGAATGGGACTTCCGTGTCGACCGTGTCGTCTCGATCAACACCTCGGGCCACAAGTACGGACTGGTCTATCCAGGTGTCGGCTGGATCGTGTGGCGCGACACCGACGCACTGCCCGAGAGCATGGTGTTCCACTGCTCCTACCTCGGCGGCGACATGCCGACCCTGGCACTCAACTTCTCCCGTCCCGGCGCACAGGTCCTGCTGCAGTACTACGTGTTCCTGCGGCTCGGCCGCGACGGCTTCACCCAGGTCCAGCAGGGTTCTCTCGATGTGGCGCAATGGCTTTCCGGACAGATCGCCCAGATCGACGGCCTCGAATTGGTCAGCAAGGGCGACACGATCCCGGTCTTCGCCTGGAAACTGAAGGCCGGGCACAGCGAGAACTGGAACCTCTACGACCTGTCCGACCGCCTGCGCATGAAGGGCTGGCTCGTTCCCGCATACCCGATGGCCGACGACCTCGCCGACCTGTCCGTGCAGCGAATCGTCGTGCGCGCCGGGCTGAGTCACGACCTCGCCCGTGCACTCATCGCCGACATCCGGACCGAGGTCGACTTCCTCAACCGCCTGGAGAGCCCGATGCCACGCGAGGGCGACGGGTCACACTTCCACCACTGATGCCCGCCGGTTGAGCTCTCCCCCGCCGGTTGAGCTTGTCGAAACCCCCTCAGTCCAGCAGCGCCTCCGCCACGCGCTCGAGCGCCGCGACCCGACTCCCCTTGACCAGCACTGCGGTCCCGTCGTCGAGGTCGCCGAGTTCGGCCGACACGCCGTCGACGTCGGAAACGTGCCGAGCGGTGTCACCGTAGTCGGCCTCGGCGACCGCGATGACCTCGATGCCCAGATCCCTGGCCTCCAGTGCGATCGCACGGTGCTGGTCTGGCGAGTCGGCGCCGAGTTCGGCCATGGTGCCGAGAACCGCCACCCGACGCGACGCGGGGAGTGTCGCCAGCGACCGCAGCGCAGCCGACATCGACGTCGGGTTGGCGTTGTAGGCATCGTTGAGGACCGTGACGCCTCGCGACGAGGTGGCGAGTTCCATTCGTAGACCGGACAATTCGGCGGCGAGGAACCCGTCCGCCATCGACTCGACCGGCACCCCTAGCCCGCCGGCGGCAGCCGCCGCCGCCAGCGCGTTGGGGACCTGGTGCTCGCCGCGGGCGCCCAGTCGGACCTCCGTCGAACCCCACGGTGTGTGCAGCCGGAACGTCGCGCGCAACTCGTCGTCCAGGACGATGTCGGACGCGTACACATCGGCGTCCGGCGACAGCCCGTAGCGCAGGACACGCGCCGAGGTGCGATCCGCCATCGCCGCGACGTACCGATGGTCGGCATTGAGCACCGCGATCCCGTCGGCCGGGAGCGATTCCACCAGTTCACCCTTCGCGCGCGCGACGGACTCGATGTCACCGAACAGCTCCAGGTGCACGCCCTCGACGCGGGTGATCACGCCGACCGTCGGTTTCGCGATGGAACACAGCAGGTCGATGTGCCCGACGCCGCGGGCGCCCATCTCGAGGACCACCGCCTCCACGTCGTCGGCGGCCGCGGCGAGGGTGATCGGCAGCCCGAGCTCGTTGTTGAACGACTTCTCGCTCGCCGCGGTGCGGTAGGTGGTGCGCAGCACACCCGCGAGCAGATCCTTGGTCGAGGTCTTGCCTACCGAGCCGGTGATGCCCACCACGCGATCGGGGACCCGGGCGCGGACCGCTCGACCGAGGTCGGCGAGGGCGAGCGCGGTGTCGGCGACGCGGATGGCGGTCCCGCCGACCGGGTCGACCCTCGAGGAGAGGTAGGCGGTGGCCCCGCCGTCGAGTGCGGACTTGATGAAATCGTGGCCGTCGCGCTCGGCGACGATCGGCACGAACAGCTGGCCCGGCCGAACACTCCGCGAGTCGATGCTCGCCCCGTCGATCTGCACGTCGGGGCCCAGCAGCTCCCCGCCCACGGCCTCCGCGACCTCGCTTGCTCTGAAATGCACGGTCTCACGCTAGCCGAGTCCCCAGCACACGCCGAGAACCCGATTGCACGGGGCCGTATCGTGACAGGCATGTCTTCTCGGCTGTTGCGTCTGGTGGTTCTCTACGGTGGCGTCTCCGCCGAGCACGATGTGTCGCGGGTCACAGCGGCTCATGTCCTGGCCGCGGCCGACCGGGCCAAATACGACCTGGTCCCCATCGGCATCGCCAAGGACGGCACGTGGTTGCGCAACGACAAGGCGATCGCCGCCATCGCCGACGGCACGCCACTCCCCGACACCCTCGAGGTCGCCGGAACCGCCGTCGACCCGCTGACCGAACTGCGTGGTCACGCGGACGAGGCCATCACGGTCGTCCTTCCCCTTCTCCATGGACCGCACGGTGAGGACGGCACCATCCAGGGGATGCTCGAGCTGTTCAAGCTGCCGTATGTGGGCGCGGGTGTGTTGTCGTCCGCGGTATGCATGGACAAGGCGATGGCCAAGATCGTCGCCGAGCAGGCAGGCATCCCGCAGTGCCGCTGGGTCGAGTTCCGCGACGGTGTCGACGACCCGGAGACGATCACCGCCCGCGCGATCGATGCGCTGGGGCTCCCGGTGTTCGTCAAGCCGGCGAACCTTGGCTCGTCGGTGGGCATCACCGAGGCGCACGACGAGGCCGAACTCGACACGGCGGTGAATCTCGCGCTCCGATACGACAACGTGGTCATCATCGAGGAGGCCGTCACCGGGCGCGAGATCGAGGTCGCCGTTCTCGGTGACACGGCGCCCGAGACCTCGGTGCCGGGCGAGATCAAACCCGGGAGCGAGTTCTACGACTACGAGGACAAGTACGTCACCGGCGCCGCCCAGCTGGTCATCCCCGCTGCGGTGTCCGACGCGGCGGCCGCCGAGGTCCGCGAGCTCGCGGCGAGGACGTTCACCGCGATGCGCTGCACCGGCATGGCCCGCGTCGACTTCTTCTACGAGGAGTCCGGCCGTGGCTGGCTGCTCAACGAGGTCAACACCATCCCGGGTTTCACCCCGGGATCGATGTACCCCAAGCTGTGGGAGGCGACCGGCGTGCCCTACCCGGACCTGATCGATCAGCTCGTCACGTTCGCGCTCGAGGTGCACCGCCGTCGCACGGGGTTCTCCACCGAGCACTGAGAGCGGCGCACGCTCGTGACGCCGATGTGCAGACGCGCGCATGTTCCAGGGCTCGGCGAGGGTGCCGGGTTGTAGCATGCCAACCGTGACCGACTCCCAGTCTGCGCGGGCCCTGCGCGTGCTGGTCTATTCCGACGACGCGCAGACCCGCGCGCAGGTCATCGGCGCGATCGGAACCCGGCCCGACCCGGGCATCCCACCGGTCAGCTACATCGAGGTCGCCACCGCCCCAATGGTGTTCGCGCAGCTCGACGCCGGTGTCGTCGACGCCGTGATCGCCGACGGGGAAGCCACCCCGGCCGGTGGCATGGGCCTGGCCAAGCAGATGAAAGACGAACTCGATCCCTGTCCACCGGTGCTCGTCCTTCTCGGGCGTGCCGACGACCGGTGGCTCGCGGACTGGTCCCGCGCCGACGCCGTGGCCGTCCTGCCCGTCGACCCGATCACTCTTCCGCGTGCGTTCGTCGACATGATCGGAAACGCCGAACTCTAGAAAACAGTGACTCGCGCCACACACTCACACTAGGCTTGTGTTACAGCTCACATTCGTACTGCCGGACCAGATCGGCCGACGGCACGGATAGGACGAACACCCGGGCCGGCCGCACCGAACAGGTGCACTCCGGTCGCCACAAGCGAGGAGGGGTCCGCGCTTTGAACGCCTACGTCCCGATCATGATCCTCGGGGCAATCGGCGTGGCGTTTGCCGTTTTCAGCGTCTTCATCGGCATCGCGATCGGTCCGAAACGGTACAACCGCGCCAAACTCGAGCCCTACGAGTGCGGCATCGAGCCGGTCGAACAGAGTCTGGTCTACCCGACGCGACGCACCGCCGGCGGCACGGTGGCAACCGGCTCGATCCAGCGCGTACCGGTCAAGTACTACCTCACCGCGATGCTCTTCATCATCTTCGACATCGAGATCGTGTTCCTCTACCCGTGGGCGGTCGCCTTCGACTCACTCGGGTGGTTCGGCCTCATGGCCATGCTCCTGTTCATCGTCAACGTCTCCGTCGCGTACGCCTACGAGTGGCGTCGCGGCGGACTGAGTTGGGACTGAGCGCTTTTCACCGATCCGATACGGCAAGGAGGTCACCCATGGGACTCGAGGAACGACTCCCCAGCGGATTCCTGCTGAGTACCGTCGAGGATCTGGCCGGGTTCATGCGCAAGGGCTCACTCTGGCCGGCGACGTTCGGGTTGGCCTGCTGCGCCATCGAGATGATGGCCACCACCTCGGGACGGTACGACCTCGCCCGGTTCGGCATGGAGGCATTCCGGGCGTCGCCGCGACAGGCCGATCTCATGATCGTCGCCGGCCGCGTCAGCCAGAAGATGGCCCCTGTCCTCCGGCAGATCTACGACCAGATGCCGGAGCCCAAATGGGTTCTCGCCATGGGGGTCTGCGCGTCGTCGGGCGGGATGTTCAACAACTACGCGATCGTCCAGGGCGTCGATCATGTGGTCCCTGTCGACATCTACCTGCCGGGCTGTCCGCCACGCCCGGAGATGTTGCTGCACGCCATCCTGAAGCTGCACGAGAAGATCCAGGAGATGCCGCTCGGTGTCAATCGCGAGGAGGCCATCTGGGCGGCCGAACGTGCCGCCCTCCAGGCCACCCCGACGATCGAGCTGAAGGGGTTGCTCCGATGACCACGCCCGCAGGCCATCAGGACCCCGAGAACCCGGCACCCCCACCGCACGACGCGGAGCAGATCGGCGTCCGACACGGGTTGTTCGGTCCGCCCGGAACCGGCGACACGTCGGGGTACGGCGGCCTGGTCCGGCCGGTGACGCTGCCGCCCAGTACGTCCCGACCCTACGGCGGGTATTTCGACGAGATCGCCGACTGTCTGCTCCACGAGATGGGCGACGGCTACGACGACGCGATCGAGAAGGTCGTGGTCTTCCGGGGCGAGATGACCATTCACGTTGTACGACAGCACCTTCCCGCCGTCGCACTGACTCTGCGCAACGCGCCCGCGTTGCGATTCGAACTCTGCCTCGGCGTGAGCGGGGTCCACTATCCCGGCGACCCGGGCCGCGAACTCCATGCCATCTATCCGCTCGCCTCCCTGACCCACGGGCGTCGCGTCCGTCTCGAGGTCGCGGCGCCCGATGCCGACCCGCACATCCCGAGCATCTGCGACATCTACCCCACCAATGACTGGCACGAACGCGAGACCTACGACTTCTTCGGCATCGTTTTCGACGGCCATCGCTCACTGACCCGGATCGAGATGCCCGACGACTGGGAGGGCCACCCCCAGCGCAAGGACTACCCGCTCGGCGGAGTCCCGGTGGAATACAAGGGAACCCGCGTCGACCCGCCGGACCGGAGGAGGTCGTACAACTGATGACCGACACCCATACGCACACCTACACCGTGTCGGGACAGGACTGGGACTCGATCGTGTCCGACGTCCGTACCCGCGCCGAGCAGCAACCGGGAGACGAACGCATCGTCGTCAACATGGGTCCGCAACACCCGTCGACGCACGGCGTCCTGCGCCTGATCCTCGAGATCGAGGGCGAGACCGTCACCGAGGCCCGCTGCGGAATCGGCTACCTGCACACCGGGATCGAGAAAAACCTCGAGTACCGCAACTGGACGCAGGGCGTCACGTTCGTCACCCGGATGGACTACTTGTCACCGTTCTTCAACGAGACCGCCTACTGCCTCGGCGTGGAGAAGCTCCTCGGTATCACCGACGACATCCCGGAACGCGCCACCGTCATCCGGGTGATGCTGATGGAGCTCAACCGCATCTCCAGCCATCTCGTCGCGCTGGCCACCGGCGGAATGGAACTCGGTGCCGTGACGGCGATGTTCCTCGGTTTCCGCGAGCGGGAGATGATTCTCGACCTCTTCGAACTCATCACCGGCCTGCGGATGAACCACGCCTACATCCGCCCCGGAGGTGTCGCACAGGACCTGCCGGAGGATGGCATCGACCGGGTCGCCGAGGTGATCCGACAGCTCCCCGGCCGCCTGGACGAACTCGGAGACCTGCTGAACGACAACTACATCTGGAAGGCGCGGACCCAGGGCGTCGGTTATCTCGACCTCACCGGTTGCATGGCACTCGGGATCACCGGTCCGGTGCTGCGGTCCACCGGTTACCCCCACGACCTGCGCCGCGCCGAGCCGTACTGCGGCTACGAGAACTACGAGTTCGACGTCATCACCGAGGACACGTGCGACTCCTACGGCCGCTACCTGATCCGCGTGCGCGAGATGCGCGAGTCGATCCGCATCGTGGAGCAGTGTCTGGAACGGCTCCGGCCGGGGCCGGTGATGGTCGCGGACCGCAAGCTCGCCTGGCCGGCCGACCTCGCGCTCGGACCGGACGGACTGGGCAACTCGCCCGAGCACATCGCCCGGATCATGGGCACCTCCATGGAAGCCCTCATCCACCACTTCAAACTCGTCACCGAGGGGATGCGCGTCCCGGCCGGCCAGTGCTACGTCGCCGTCGAATCACCGCGGGGCGAGCTCGGCGTGCACATGGTCAGCGACGGCGGCACCCGGCCGTACCGCGTCCACTTCCGCGACCCGTCGTTCACGAATCTGCAGGCCGTCGCGGCGATGTGCGAAGGCGGGATGGTGGCCGACGTCATCACGGCGGTGGCCAGCATCGACCCCGTGATGGGAGGCGTGGACCGATGACCGATCCCGTGTTCGTGGACCTGAGCACCGCACCCCCGCCGGAGGGATCGGCGCCGGCGCACGGAGCACCCGTCCCACCGATCACCTTCGACGGCCCGGCCGGTTACCCCGACGAGGTCATCGAACAGCTGACCGCAGAGGCACTTCCGATCATCGCCCGCTATCCGCAGGCGCGGTCGGCGCTGCTGCCGCTGCTTCACCTGGTGCAATCCCACGACGGCCGTCTCACACGTGCCGGTGTCGAATTCTGTGCCGCACAACTGGATCTGACACCCGCCCAGGTGGCCTCGGTCGCCACCTTCTACTCCATGTACCGACGCACACCCACCGGCGAGTACCTCGTCGGGGTCTGCACGAACACCCTGTGCGCGACCCTGGGTGGCGACGAGATCCTCCGTTCGGTCTGCGAGCACCTGGGCGTGGAACCCGGGGACACGACGGCCGACCACCGCATCACCGTCGAACACGTCGAATGCAATGCGGCCTGCGACTTCGCGCCGGTGGTGATGGTCAACTGGGAGTTCTTCGACGACCAGACCCCAGAGTCGACCATCGAGCTCATCGAGGACCTTCGCGCCGGTGTCGAGGTCACCCCGGCTCGCGGTACCGGCCCCGTGCGATCGTTCCGCGAGACCGAACGCGACCTGGCCGGGGCCCGTCCTCCGCTGGTTGAGCCGGCACCGAGCGCCCCTCCGCTGGTTCAGCCCACCCCGCCGCTGGCTGAGCCCTCCCCTCCGCTGGTTGAGCCGGCACCGAGCGCCCCTCCGCTGGTTGAGCCGGCACCGAGCGAAGCGAGGAGCCGAGTCGAAGCCACCTCGCAACCACCCTCTCCGCTGGTTGAGCCGGCACCGAGCGCAGCGAGGAGCCGAGTCGAAGCCACCTCGCAACCACCCTCTCCGCTGGTTGAGCCGGCACCTTCTCCGCTGGTTGAGCCGGCACCGAGCGAAGCGAGGCGCCGAGTCGAAGCCACCTCGCAACCACCCTCTCCGCTGGTTGAGCCGGCACCTTCTCCGCTGGTTGAGCCGGCACCGAGCGCAGCGAGGAGCCGAGTCGAAGCCACCTCGCAACCACCACAACCCGACCCCGAACCCGAACCCCCCGAGACCCCGATCCTGTCCCGCCACTGGGACGAACCGCAATCCTGGACCCTGGACAACTATCTGCGCCACAACGGTTATCGAGCGTTGTCGACCGCACTGACCACTCCCCCCGACGACATCATCGAGACGGTCAAGGCCTCCGGTCTCCGTGGCCGAGGCGGCGCGGGGTTCCCGGTCGGGATGAAGTGGTCGTTCATTCCCCAGCAGGATTCCACGCAGACCGACCCGTCTGTCCCGCACTATCTCGTGGTCAACGCCGACGAATCCGAGCCGGGCACGTGCAAGGACATGCCGCTGATGCTCGCGTCGCCGCACACCCTCGTCGAAGGCGTGATCATCGCGGCGTACGCCATCCGCGCGCACCACGCGTTCATCTACGTGCGCGGCGAAGTCGCCTCGGTTCTCCGTCGACTGCGCACCGCCGTCGACGAGGCGTACGCCGCAGGCTATCTCGGCACGGACATCCTGGGATCCGGCTTCGATCTCGAACTGGTCGTCCACGCCGGCGCGGGCGCCTACATCTGCGGCGAGGAAACCGCCCTGCTCGATTCGCTCGAGGGCCGCCGGGGACAACCGCGTCTGCGCCCGCCCTTCCCGGCGGTCGCCGGCCTGTACGCGAGTCCGACGGTCGTGAACAACGTGGAGTCGATCGCGAGCGTCCCGGCTATCATCCGCAACGGCGTCGACTGGTTCCGGTCCATGGGCACCGAGAAGTCACCCGGGTTCACCCTCTACTCGCTGTCGGGGCACGTGACGCGTCCCGGACAATACGAAGCGCCGCTGGGTGTTTCGCTACGAGAGCTACTCGACCGGGCGGGCGGGGTGCGCGCCGGGCACGAGCTGAAGTTCTGGACACCGGGCGGGTCGTCGACACCACTGCTGACGCCGGAGCACCTCGACGTCCCGCTCGACTACGAGGGCGTCGGCGCGGCCGGTTCGATGCTGGGCACCAAGGCCCTGCAGATCTTCGACGAGACGACCTGCGTCGTCGGCGCGGTCCTGCGGTGGACGGAGTTCTACGAACACGAGTCCTGCGGTAAATGCACCCCGTGCCGCGAGGGCACGTACTGGCTGGTGCAACTGCTGCACCGGCTGGAGCACGAGGGCGGAACCGCCGCGGACCTCGACACCCTCGCCGATGTCACCAACAGCATCGTCGGGAAGTCGTTCTGCGCGCTCGGGGACGGAGCGGGCAGCCCGATCGTGTCGTCGCTGAAGTACTTCCGCGACGAGTACCTCGCCCACCTCGACCACGGGTGCCCGTTCGACCATTCACGGTCGACCGTCTGGGCAGGAGTCGTCCGATGACACTCACCCACGGGAGCGACCCGGCGGCCGCAACCGACAACCTGGTCGGCATCACCATCGACGGCCGCGCCGTCCGGGTACCCAAGGGCACGTTGGTGATCCGCGCGGCCGAGCAGATCGGGATCACGATCCCGCGCTTCTGCGACCATCCGCTCCTCGAACCGGTCGGTGCCTGCCGGCAGTGTCTCGTCGAGGTCGAGGGGCAGCGAAAGCCGCTCGCGTCATGCACGACGGTGGCCACCGAGGGGATGGTGGTGCGGACGCAGCTCAGCTCGGAGATCGCGGCGGGAGCGCAACGCGGGGTGATGGAACTCCTCCTGATCAACCACCCGCTGGACTGCCCGGTATGCGACAAGGGCGGTGAGTGCCCGCTGCAGAACCAGGCGATGTCGGCCGGCCGTTCCGAGTCGCGGTTCGACGGCGTCAAGCGGACCTTCACCAAGCCGGTCCCCTTGTCGTCGGAGGTCCTGCTCGACCGGGAGCGATGTGTGTTGTGTGCCCGCTGCACCCGATTCTCCACACAGGTCGCGGGTGATCCGCTCATCGAGCTCGCGGATCGCGGTGCGCTACAACAGGTCAGCATCTACGCCGACGAACCGTTCGACTCCTACTTCTCCGGCAACACCGTGCAGATCTGCCCCGTCGGTGCGCTGACGGGGGCGCAGTACCGGTTCCGCGCCCGGCCGTTCGACCTGGTGTCGACGCCGAGCGTGTGCGAACACTGTGCGAGTGGATGCGCCCAGCGCACCGATCACCGCCGTGGAAAGGTGCTGCGCCGGCTGGCCGGTGACGATCCCGAGGTCAACTCGGAGTGGAACTGCGACAAGGGGCGATGGGCGTTCGCCTACACGTCGTCGCCCGACCGGATCACCGCCCCGCTCGTCCGGGACCGGCACGGCGATCTCCGTGAGGTGTCGTGGGCCGACGCCGTGCGCGCGGCGGCCGAGGGCTTGACCCGTTCACCGGGCAACGTCGGTGTACTCACGGGTGGCCGGTTGACCGTGGAGGACGCCTACGCGTACTCCCGCTTCGCGCGAACCGTGTTGCACACCAACGACATCGACTTCCGCGCCCGAAGCCACAGCACCGAGGAGGCCGCCTTCCTCGCCGCGCGTATCGCCGGTCACGGACTCGCGACCACCTACGACGACCTGTCCGCCGCACCAGCGGTGCTGCTCGCCGGTTTCGAACCCGAGGAAGAGTCCCCGATCGTCTTCCTCCGTCTCCGGCGGGCAGTACGCACCGCCGGGCAGCGCGTCGCGACGGTCGCCCCGTTCGCGAGCCGCGGCGCCACCAAACTCGACGCCGCGGTCCTCCGGTCCGTTCCCGGCAGCGAGGCACAGGTGCTGCAATCGGAGGAGGTGACCGCGCACCTGCGGCCCGCCGGCTCGGTCATCCTCGTCGGTGAACGGCTGGCCACCCGGCCCGGCGCGTTGGCCGCAGTCGCGGCACTGGCCGACCGCACCGGCGCCCGGCTGGCCTGGATTCCGCGCCGCGCCGGCGAACGAGGCGCGCTCGAAGCGGGCGCCCTGCCGGGCCTGCTACCCGGCGGCCGGCCACTCGACGACGAGGACGCCCGCAAGGCGGTGTCGGAGATCTGGGGCACCGATCTCGACCCGCGGCCCGGACGCGACACCGCCGGGATCATCGACGCCGCGCGCTATCACGGGCTCTCGCTGGTGATCGGCGGCGTCGACGTCGACGACCTCCCCGACCCCGTCGCGGCGACCGAGGCGCTGACCGCCGCACCGTTCGTCGTCAGCCTCGAGCAACGCCTCAGCGCCGTCACACGCTGCGCGAACGTGGTCTTCCCGGTGGCTGCCGTCGCGGAGAAGGAGGGCACGTTCGTCGACTGGGAGGGCCGCCCGCGGAGCTTCACCACCGCCCTGACGGACTCGGGCCACCTATCAGACCACCGCATCCTCGACGCGATCGCCCGGCAGATGGGTGTCGACATGCGGTGCGCCGACGTCCCGACCATCCACATCGACCTGCGACGCATCGGCGCATGGTCCGGCCGGCGGGCCCCCATCGACGCCGATGACAGGCCGCAGCCCGGCCCGACTGCCGGCCAGGCGGTTCTGGCGGGGTGGCACACGCTGCTCGACGACGGCCGGATGCAAGACGGGGAACCGCACCTCGCCGGCACCGCCCGTCCGTCGGTGGCCCGGCTCGCGCCGTCGACCGCCGCCGAAGCCGGTGTCGGGTCGGGCGACCTCCTGCGCGTCAGCACCGCCGACGGCGCCATCGTTTTGCCGGTGGAGATCACCGACATGCCGGATCGGGTCGTGTGGCTCCCGCTGTTCTCACCCGGCTCGCACGTCCACGCCACGCTTCGCGTGCAGGAGGGTGACCTCGTGGCCCTCGCGCCGGCCCCGGCCGACACAACCGACGCCGCAGGGGGTGCCGCGTGAACCTCGCCACCGATTTCCCGACCCTCGACGACTTCGGCCAGGACCCGATCTGGCTCGTCGTCGCCAAGGCGCTGGCCGTGTTCGTGTTCCTTGTGCTCAATCCGCTCATCGCCATCCTGCTCGAGCGAAAGATCATGGCACGCATGCAGACCCGCCTCGGGCCGAATCGGGTCGGCCCCAAGGGGATCCTGCAGAGCCTCGCCGACGGCGTGAAACTCGCACTCAAGGAGGGGATCATCCCCACCGGCGTCGACAAGGTGATCTATCTGCTGGCACCGATCATCGCGGTCGTCCCGGCGGTGATGGCCTTTGCGGTCATCCCGTTCGGGCCGATGGTGTCGGTATTCGGTCACCAGACTCCGTTGCAGCTCACCGATCTCCCCGTCGGAGTGCTGTATGTCCTGGCGGTCACGTCGGTGGGTGTCTACGGGATCGTGCTGGCCGGCTGGTCGTCGGGCTCGACCTATCCGCTGCTCGGCGGACTCCGCTCGACGGCACAGGTCATCTCGTACGAGATCGCGATGGGACTCACCTTCGCCGCGGTGTTCCTCGACGCCGCGACGATGTCGACGTCGGGAATCGTTGCCGCCCAGGAGTACCACTGGTACGTGTTGTTGCTGCTGCCCTCGTTCGTCATCTACGCCATCTCGATGGTCGGCGAGACCAACCGGGCGCCCTTCGATCTGCCCGAGGCCGAGGGTGAGCTGGTCGGCGGGTTCCACACCGAGTACTCGTCGTTGAAGTTCGCCATGTTCATGCTCGCCGAGTACATCAACATGGTCACCGTCTCCGCGCTCGCCACCACTCTGTTCCTCGGCGGTTGGCAGGCGCCGTGGCCGCTGAGCACGTTCGACTGGGCGAACTCCGGTTGGTGGCCCGTCCTCTGGTTCACGCTCAAGGTGTGGGCGTTCCTGTTCGTGTTCATCTGGCTGCGAACCAGTCTGCCGCGCCTGCGATACGACCAGTTCATGAATCTGGGCTGGAAGGTCCTGATCCCCATCTCGCTCACCTGGGTGATGGTCGTCGCGATCATCCGCGCAGCCTTCGCCGGCGAGGACGCCGACCTCACCCGCGCGCTGGTCTCCGCCGGCGCCGGACTCGTCGTCACCGGGCTCATCGCCTACGCGGTGTGGCGGTTGATGCGGGTCCCCGACATCCCGGACCCGACGCAGGACTCCGCAGACCCGTCCGCCGCACCCGACGAGTTCGACCCGATGGCCGGCGGATTCCCCGTGCCGCCGATGCCCAGCACCGTGAGGGAGACCACCGATGCCTGACTTCCTGAAACCGGTGAGCGGATTGCGCGTCACCTTCGGCGGCATGTTCCAACCCACAATCACGGAGCAGTACCCCGAGCAGAAACGGCCGACCGCAGCGCGCTATCACGGTCGCCATCAACTGAATCGGCACCCCGACGGTCTCGAGAAGTGCATCGGGTGCGAGCTGTGCGCGTGGGCGTGCCCGGCTGACGCCATCTATGTGGAGGGCGCCGACAACACACCCGACGAGCGCTACTCGCCCGGCGAACGGTACGGGCGCGTCTACCAGATCAACTATCTGCGGTGCATCGGTTGCGGGCTCTGCATCGAGGCGTGCCCCACGCGCGCGCTCACGATGACCAACGACTACGAACTCGCCGATGACAATCGCGCCGACCTCATCTACGAGAAGGACCGTCTGCTGGCCCCGCTGCAGCCCGGCGTCGACGCGCCGCCGCACGCGATGGCGCCGGGCTCCACCGAGGAGAACTACTACCGGGGCGAGGTGACGTCCGACGGGCGGGTCGCCCTGCCCGATCCGACTGTCCCGACCAGACGCGAGCCGCGGTCATGACTTCCGGTGGCACCCTGTGGCTCGCCGACGAGGTGGTGCGAACCTCCACCGGTGAGGCGATCCAGTTCTGGGTTCTCGGGGCCGTCGCGGTTGCCGGTGCGCTGGGTGTCGTCTTCGCCACCAAGGCCGTCTACTCGGCGATCTTCCTGGCCACCACGATGATCGTGCTGGCCGTCTTCTACGTCGCGCAGGGGGCGCTGTTCCTGGGCGTGGTGCAGGTGGTCGTGTACACCGGTGCGGTGATGATGCTGTTCCTGTTCGTCATCATGCTGATCGGCGTCGACTCGTCGGACTCACTGCGGGAGACCCTGCGCGGCCAGCGACTGTCCGCGGTGTTGCTCGGTGTCGGCTTCGGGATCCTGTTGATCGCCGGGATCGGCAGCGCCACCGTCGGTGTCGTCACCGGTGCCACCAACCCCGACGTGGTGGCCGCGCAGAGCGACGCCGGTGTGGAGGCCATCGCCGAGCTGATCTTCGTCCGCTACCTGTGGGCGTTCGAGCTCACCGGAGCCCTCCTCATCGCCGCCACGCTCGGCGCCATGGTGCTCGCGCACCGGGAGCGTTTCGGCCCACGACTCACCCAGAAAGAACTGTCGCAGGCGCGGTTCCGCAGTGGGGTCAACCTGACCCCGCTGCCGACACCCGGGGTCTACGCGCGACACAACGCGGTCGACGTGCCGGCCCGTCTGCCCGACGGGTCGCCGTCGGACCTGTCGGTCAACGCCATCCTGGCCGCGCGGACACTCCGCACCCGCCCGGCCGACGACCCGGGGACCGACCGGTGAACCCGGAGAACTACCTCTACCTCGCAGCGCTGCTGTTCACCATCGGCGCGGCCGGAGTACTGCTGCGACGCAACGCGATCGTCGTGTTCATGTGCGTCGAGCTCATGCTCAATGCGGCCAACCTCGCCTTCGTCACCTTCGCCCGGATGAACCAGTCGTTCGACGGCCAGGTCATCGCGTTCTTCACCATGGTCGTCGCCGCGGCGGAAGTGGTGGTCGGGCTGGCGATCATCATGACCATCTTCCGATCACGCCGCTCGGCGTCGGTCGACGACGCGGATCTGCTGAAGAGGTAGAGGAGGATTGGTGAACGCCGAACTCACTGCGTCATTGCTCTGGCTGATACCGGCTCTGCCGCTTCTGGGTGCGGCGATCCTCCTTCTCGGTGGTCGCGCCACGGACCGGTGGGGGCATTTGCTCGGGACGGGCCTCGCGATCGCGTCGTTCGCGGTGGCGCTGATCATGTTCATCGGCATGGTGTCCCGATCTGCCGACGACCGCGTCGTGTCGGACGTCCTGTTCAGTTGGGTACCGGTGGGCGAGCTCCAGGTCGACTTCGGGTTTCTCCTCGACCAGCTGTCGATGTGCTTCGTCCTGCTGATCACCGGCGTCGGCTCGCTCATCCACGTCTATTCGATCGGCTACATGCAGCACGATCCGGATCGTCGCCGATTCTTCGCCTACCTCAACCTGTTTCTCGCGGCCATGCTCGTCCTGGTCCTGGCCGACAACTACCTGGGTCTCTACCTCGGCTGGGAAGGCGTCGGACTCGCGTCGTACCTGCTGATCGGTTTCTGGCAGCACAAGCCGTCGGCGGCCACCGCGGCCAAGAAGGCATTCGTCGTCAACCGGGTCGGCGACATCGGGCTCGCTGTCGCCCTGATGATCATGTTCGCCGCCTTTGGCTCAGTGGCCTTCACCGCGGTGTTCGACGGTGCTTCCCAGGCAGGCGAGACGACACTCACCGCACTGGGTTTCGTGCTGCTTCTCGCCGCATGCGGCAAGTCGGCGCAGGTGCCGCTGCAGTCGTGGCTGGGCGACGCGATGGAGGGCCCGACGCCGGTGTCGGCGCTGATCCACGCCGCGACCATGGTGACCGCAGGCGTCTACCTCATCGTGCGCTCGGGCCCGATCTTCGACCTCGCCCCCGCCGCCCAGGTCGGGGTTGTGGTCGTCGGCGCGGTCACCCTGTTGTTCGGTGCCGTCATCGGTTGCGCGAAGGACGACATCAAGAAGGCGCTCGCCGCGTCGACGATGAGCCAGATCGGGTACATGGTGCTGGCCGCCGGGCTCGGTCCGGCGGGTTACGCGTTCGCCATCATGCACCTCCTCACCCACGGGTTCTTCAAGGCGGGGTTGTTCCTCGGTGCGGGTTCGGTGATGCACGGGATGAACGACGAGACCGACATGCGTCGCTACGGCGGACTGCGCGCCCTCATGCCGATCACGTTCGTCACCTTCGGCGTCGGGTATCTCGCGATCATCGGTGTGCCGCCGTTCGCGGGCTTCTACTCGAAGGATCACATCATCGAGGCCGCGTTCGGAGCGGGTGGAGCGAAAGGTCTGATCCTCGGTGGCGCAGCACTTCTCGGCGCCGGGATCACCGCGTTCTACATGACCCGGGTCATGTTGCTCACCTTCTTCGGCGAGAAGCGTTGGCACGACGGCACGCACGCGCCGGCACCTCACCCGCACGAGTCGCCGCGTGTCATGACCGGCCCGATGATCCTGATCGCGCTCGGCTCCGTTGCATCGGGCGGCCTTCTGGCCATCGGCGGATCGCTGGAGACGTGGCTCGAACCCGTTGTCGGAGAACACACCGAGCACCATCTCGTCCCGGTGTGGGCCATGACGGCGATCATCCTGCTCGTGGTCGCCGTCGGCGTGGCTGTCGCCTACCGTCAGTACGCGACTCGACCGGTGCCGGTGACCGCGCCCGAGGACGTATCCGTGCTCACCGTCGCCGCTCGCCGCGATCTGTACGGCGACGCCGTCAACGAGGAGCTGCTGATGCGGCCGGGTCAGCGGGTCACCGCCGGCCTCGTCGCGGTCGAGTCCGACGGCGTCGACGCGCTCACCAGTGGTGTCGGTGATGCGGTGACCGGCGCGTCGCGTCGAATACGCGGGTGGCAGAACGGTTATGTCCGGTCGTATGCCTTGTCGATGTTCGCGGGTACCACCGTGATCGTGGCCCTGGTGATGGCGGTGAACGTCCTGTGAGCATCCCCTGGTTGACCATCCTCTGGGTTGCGCCCGCCGTCGGCGCGGCCCTTGTCCTCGCGGTCCCGGCGCACCGGGCGACCGCGGCGAGATGGTTCGCGCTCGTGGTGTCCGTGGCTGTCCTCGTCCTCTCGGTCGGTCTCGCGGCCGGTTTCGATCCCGGTGGGGAGCGCTACCAGTTCGTCGAAGACGTCAGCTGGATACCGGCGCTGGGTACGCGGTATGCGCTGGGGCTCGACGGCATCGGACTCGTCCTGGTGCTGCTTACCGCGGCGCTCCTGCCCCTGCTGCTCGTGGCCGGCTGGCGCGATGCCGAGTCGGCGGGCTCGCTGGACAATTCGGGTGGCCGCGCGCAGAAGGGCCCGCACATCTACCTGGCGCTGTTCCTCGCCACCGAGGCGATGGTGCTGATGAGTTTCGTCGCGCTCGACGTGCTGCTGTTCTACATCTTCTTCGAGGCGATGCTCATCCCGATGTACTTCCTGATCGGCGGGTTCGGCACCGGACCCAACCGATCGGCAGCCGCGGTGAAGTTCCTGTTGTACAACCTCTTCGGCGGACTCCTTCTGTTGGCCGCGGTCATCGGACTGTACGTGGTGACCGCCCAGGACGGGGTGGGCCCAGACGGTGGCGGGACGTTCGCGCTGCCGGACATCGCCGCAGCTGTCGCGAGCGGACAGATCGATGACTCGACCGGGTTGGCCAAACTCCTGTTCCTCGGCTTCCTGTTCGCCTTCGCGGTGAAAGCACCGCTGTGGCCGTTGCATTCGTGGTTGCCCGACGCCGCCGTCGCCGCCACGCCCGCCTCGGCGGTGCTGATGATGGCCGTGATCGACAAGGTCGGGACCTTCGCGATGCTGCGATTCTGCATGCAGCTGTTCCCGGACGCATCCCAGTACTTCGCGCCGCTCGTCTGCGGACTCGCGGTCGTCAGCATCGTCTACGGCGCGGTCCTGGCAATCGGCCAGACCGACGTGATGCGGCTCATCGCCTACACCTCCATCTCGCACTTCGGCTTCATCATCCTCGGCATCTTCGCGATGACCGACCAGGGCCAGACCGGGTCGACGCTCTACATGGTCAACCACGGGATCTCCACCGCCGCACTGTTCCTCATCGCCGGCTTCCTCGTATCACGTCGTGGGAGCACCCTGATCGCCGACTACGGCGGCGTGCAGAAGGTCGCGCCCGTCCTCGCCGGCACCTTTCTCGTCGCCGGGCTCGCCACCCTCTCGCTCCCGGGGCTGGCCCCGTTCATCAGCGAGTTCCTGGTTCTCATCGGCACCTTCACCCGCTACCCGGTGGCCGCGGTGATCGCCTGCTCGGCGCTCGTCCTGTCGGCGATCTACATCCTGTGGACGTATCAGCGCATGATGGGCGGGCCGATGAAACCGGCCGGCGACCGCTTGTCGTCGATGCGGGACCTGGCGGGTCGCGAACTCGTGGTCGTCGCTCCGCTGCTGGCTCTGCTCATCGCGCTGGGGGTGTATCCGAAGCCGATGATCGACCTGATAGATCCGGCGGTACAGGCAACCCTCACCACTGTCGGCGTCGAGGCGCCCGAACCGGCCGTCGCCGAGTCTGATCCGGAGGGCAACTGATGACATCGACCACCCTCGTCGACGGTCCGATGACGCTGGCCGCCATCGACACCCCCAGCGTCGAATACGCATCTCTCGCACCGATGCTCATCGTCTTCGGCGTGGGGGTCGTCGGGGTCCTGGTCGAGGCGTTCGCGCCGCGTCGTCTGCGGTATCCCCTGCAACTCTCGCTCGCGCTCGGCGGGTTGGTCGTCGGATTGGGTGCCCTGATCGCGGTGGCGGTCGCGCAGACACACGATGGCGCGAACGGCGAGTTCGCGATGTCGGGTGCGGTCGTGATCGACCGACCGGCACTGTATCTACAAGGGCTGCTGCTGATCATCGCGGTCGTCGCCGTCGGGTTCATGGCCGAGCGCCGACTCGAGCGAGTGGTCGCACCGGTGACGATGCGAAGGCTCGCCGGGGTCGGCGGCGGAGACGACGCGACCACGCGTGGCGGCCCGGCCGGTGGCGGTGTGGACGCCGACATGTTCACCCCCTCCGGTGCCTCGGTACCCAACACCGATGCCGAGTTCGAGGCCACCCGCGCCGGAGCGGTGACGACCGAGGTCTTTCCCCTGGCCCTGCTCGCGGTGGGCGGGATGATGCTGTTCCCGGCGTGTGGGGACCTGCTCACGATGTTCATCGCGCTGGAGGTGTTCTCGCTCCCGCTGTATCTGCTGTGCGGACTGGCCCGGCGTCGGCGCCTCATCTCGCAGGAAGCCTCCCTGAAGTACTTTCTGCTGGGCGCGTTCTCGTCCGCGTTCTTCCTGTTCGGAGCGGCCTTCGTCTACGGCGCCACGGGTTCGCTGAACCTCTCGACGATCGGTGCGTCGATCTCGGCGACCGCCGACAGCGGCGGTGACACGACACTGGCACTCATCGGGCTGGCGCTGCTCGCCGTCGGCCTGCTCTTCAAAGTGGGTGCGGTGCCGTTCCATTCGTGGATTCCCGATGTCTATCAGGGCGCTCCGACGCCGGTAACCGCATTCATGGCCGCCGCCACCAAGGTCGCCGCTTTCGGCGCGCTGCTCCGGGTCTTCTACGTCGGCTTCCCGGGCCTGAGGGAGCAGTGGGAACCCGCGTTGTGGGCGGTGGCCATCGCGTCGATGGTCATCGCCTCGGTCATGGCGGTGACCCAGAACGACGTCAAGCGGATGCTCGCGTACTCGTCCATCGCGCACGCCGGGTTCATCCTGCTCGGCCTGATCGCCTTCGACGAGGCCGGACTCGGCGCCACGCTGTTCTACCTCGCCGCCTACGCGTTCACCACTCTCGGCGCCTTCGCCACCGTCGCCGTCATCCGCGAGCCCGACACCGACTCCGGTCCCTCCGCCCGCACAGTCGCCATCCACGGCACGTCACCGCTGCCGCGAAACCCGCACCTGTCCGGCCGCGAGGCCACCTACCTCACCCAGTGGTCGGGGTTGGGGCGCCGTTACCCGCTGGTGGGCGCCATGTTCTCGGTGTACCTGCTCTCCTTCGCGGGCATTCCGCTGACCAGTGGCTTCATCGCCAAATTCGACGTCTTCGCCGCCGCGGCCGGTTCCGGCGGCGGCGTCCTGGTGGTCATCGGCGTCATCAGCAGCGCCATCGCCGCCTACGTCTACGTCCGCATCATCGTCGCCATGTTCTTCGACGACGTCCCCACCTCCGGCGCCCCGCACGTGGTGAAACCGAGTGTGCTGACGACGTCTGGCATCGCCCTGTGCACTCTGGTGACGGTCGCGCTCGGTATCTTTCCGCAACCGCTGCTCGACCTCGCCGACGCGGCAGCGGTGTTCTTGCGCTGACAGATGATCAGGAACGGATCTGTCAGCGAAACGTCGACCACTGCGGAGTTGTGCAGGATCGTGCACGGTCACATATCGAGTTGGGGCATTTGGGTCCGGTATGCGACGCATACTGCCCCAACGTCAGGCGCTGTGTGTGGTCACTTCCCAGCTGAAGCCTTCCCGGGTGCAACCATGCCATCCTGGAACCCGTGGATCTGATCAGGCACTTGCGGTTCTTCGTCGCCGTGGCCGAGGAGGGCCACTTCGGCGAGGCCGCTACGCGCCTTGAGATGACACAGCCGCCGGTGTCGCAGGGTCTGCGTCGCCTGGAGAAGCAGCTGGGACTCCAGCTCATCCGACGCACCACTCGCGGCGCCGAACTCACCGATGCCGGACGCGAACTGCTTCCGCGCGCGCGTCTACTCGTCGACGACGCCTCGAGATTCGTCGGCGAGGCCCGGCGGCTGCACCAGCGGACCGAGGTATTGCGTTGGGGTACCCCATCACTGGTCGGCCCGACGATCACGGCCACGCTGGCACGCCGCATCGCCGGGGTCGCGTCCGGACAGGACACGGTCAGCTCCTCGACGGTCGATCTCGTCGAACAGGTGTCGGTCGGGTCACTCGACCTTGCGGTCGTCGAAGCGCCCTGTGTCACCGGCTCTTTGAGCAGCGGCCCGATCGTCGTCCTCAAGCGTTCGGTCGTGCTGCCTGCTTCGCATCCGACAGCAGATGCCGACCGGCCGCGCCTGCGTCAACTCGCGGGGTTGCACTTCTGCCACACACCACGGGCGTTCAACCCGCCTGCGCACGACCAGCTGATCGACCGGCTCCGAGAGTCCGGCCTCGACCCGCAGCTGAATCCGGTGACGTCCGCCGACCAAGTACTGGCGGCAGTAGCTGCCGGGCACGCCTTCGCGCTGACCGTTGATAGCGATGTCCTTGCTGCGGTCGACGCCGTTCGCTGCCTGTCCGTCGGACCGGACGCCACCGCGCTGCGCCTTCGCGTCGTCTACCGCGAACCCGGCCTCAGCGAGGTGGCGGAGGTCGTCACCGCCGCCCTCTACCGGATCGGCAAGGCGACGTGAGCTCGTCGGCGCCCCTGCCCGAGTCGGTCCGCACCGAGCTCGACCGCGCTGTCCACGAGACCTTCGCCGACGCCGGCTGTTCGGGGTGCGTGCATGTTCGGACCATCGGTCCGACGCCGGTCGAGTACTGCCACGACGCCGACACCCCGGTCGTCCTCGCGTCGGTGTACAAACTCGCGGTGTTGGTCTCCCTGTGCCGCATGGCAGATCGCGGCGACATCGATCTCACGGCGTCAACCACCGTCGATCCCACCCGGTGGGCTCAGGGCCCGACCGGGCTCGCCTTGTTCTCCGACCCGGTCATCATTTCCTGGCGCGACCTGGCCACCTCGATGATGACCGTCTCGGACAATGTCGCCGCCGACGTCATACTCGCCCACATCGGACTGCCGCAGATCCACGACGACCTGGTCGACCTCGGCCTCACACACACCCGCATCGTCGGTGGTGTCGCCGAATCGCACGCGCGTCTGCAGCGGGAGACCGGCACGAGCACCGTCGCCGAGGCCTTCGCCGCCCTGGCCGATCCCGACTTCGACGCCTCGGTCAGCGCCTACGACGCCGCCTACTCCAGTGCTGCGACACCGCGCGACTGCACGACGCTGCTCGACGCGATCTGGACCGATCGCGCAGCGTCCACCGCGTCGTGCGAGTTCATTCGCCAGACGATGAGGAAACAGGTCTTCACTTCGCGCCTCGCATCGGGGTTTCCCTTCCGCCGGGTGAGCGTCGCGGGAAAGACGGGCACGCTCGTCGCCGTTCGCAACGAGATCGGCGTCATCGAGTTCCCCGGCGAAGTGCCGATCGCGGTCGCGGTGTTCACGATGAGCGCGAGATCCGAGATGGCGCTACCCGAGGTCGACCGCGCCATCGGAGAGGTGGCCCGCGTGATTGTCACCGAACTCCGAAGACCGGATGACTGACCTGAAACCGGACCAGGAACAGCGACGATAGCGAACCGCTATCGGCCGATCGCGTGCCGAAACTTGGCATCACGGCGTCCCGATGGGTTGGCTCGGGTCATGCGTCGATGGTGGGCACTGGTGAGTGCATGTATGGCGATCGTGGGCACGATGTCGGGTTGCTTCCTGTCCTCAGAATCACCTGAGGACGCGCTACGGTCGTTCGCGGCCGCGCTGCAGGAGGGCGATGCCACCAGAGCCGCGGCGCTCACCGACGATCCGACCGCGGCAGGCGCGGCGATCACCGCCATGTTCGATGGCATGGGCCGCACGCCCAAGCTCTCGGTCGCGGCCGACCTGGTCGACGACAAGGAGGTCAGCGGCACACTCGACCATCGCTGGCAGATCCGCGATCGGAGCGTCGAGTATCAGACCTCTGTCGTTCTCGCCGAGTCGGATTCCCAATGGAAGATCCGGTGGCAGCCCTCCGTCCTGCACCGGCAACTCCGTGCCGGGGAATCGTTCTCGTACAGCGACGATCGCGCCTACCGGACGCCGGTCCTCGACACCAACGATCGGCCGCTCATGACCTGGCAGGCCGTCACCCTGGTCGCGTTGCAACGCGCGCAACTCGATTCGGCGGAGATGCTCGCCCGCGCCCTCCGACCCGTCGAACCCGGTATGACCGCCGCCGGTATCCGCGCGGCCTTCGCAGGCAACAATGCGCCGCAGCACACGGTGATCCGGCTCCGCGAGTCCGATCTCCGGCGCGTCCGGCGCTCGGTGGAGCCGATCCCGGGTGTCGCGCTCAACGAGCAGGGCGCGCTGCTCAGCGCCACCAGAGCACTGCATTCGCCGGCGATGTCGGGACTCGAGGAGATCTGGCGCGAGCACATCGACGCCACGGCGGGGTGGTCCGTCCAGATCGTCGGCGCCGACGGCACACCCACTCATCTCGTCGACTCGGCGCAACCCGGTGTCACGCCACCGGTACGCACGACCCTCGATCGCGATGTCCAGACCCGTGCGCAACTCGCCGTCGACGGCGAACGACGCCCTGCCATGGTCGTGGCCATCAAGCCGTCCACCGGGGGCATCGTCGCCGTCGCGCAGAACGACGCCGCCGACAGGTCGGGATCGGTCTCACTGTCCGGGCTCTACCCTCCGGGTTCGACGTTCAAGACCATCACGACCGCAGCAGCACTGGACGCCGGAGCCGTGCAACCGACGTCACAGGTCCGCTGTCCTGGCCGCACCACAATCGAAGGTCGGACGATCCCGAACGAGGACGACTTCGACCTCGGGACCGTGCCACTGTCAACAGCTTTCGCGCGCTCGTGCAACACGACGATGGGCGCCCTCGCGAACAGGCTGCCCGACGACGCGCTCACCGCAATGGCACGACGGTTCGGCATCGGCGCGGACTACACCGTTCCGGGCCTGACGACCGTCACCGGGTCGGTGCCCCGCGCCGATTCGCCTGCGTTGCGGGTCGAGAACGGTATCGGTCAGGGTACGGTGACCGTCAGCCCCTTCGGTCTCGCCCTGGCCGAGGCGAGCCTCGCGCGCGGTGAGACCGTGACCCCCGGTCTGGTTCGCGGGAGGGACACGACGGGAGACGTGGAACCGCAACAGATCCCGGGCGACATCACTCGTGCGCTCCGAGGCATGATGCGTGACACCGTCACCCGCGGGACGGCAACCGCACTACGCGACATCCCCGGCCTCGGCGGCAAGACCGGCACGGCGGAGTACGGCGACAACAAGAACCCGCATGGCTGGTTCGCCGGGATCGTCGGGGACCTGGCGTTCGCGACGCTCGTCGTCGGAGGCGGGTCGTCCGCACCCGCTGTCGAGGTGACCGGAGAGTTCCTGCGGCCGCTGAGCGAGTGAGCAGCTTCCGCAGAGTGCGGGAACGGCACCGGATTCCGGGACGAATCCCGCACTCTGTCAACGGGTCGTCACGACGCCGGCTCGAGGTCCTTTCGGTACAGGGTCTTGCCCGACGCGTCGACCAGATCCACGCTCAGCACCTTGGTCCGGCCGTCGATCGTCACCTCGCCGAAGTGTTGAAACCCCTCGGCCGGTGACACATTCGACTCGGTGGGCGCATGGACGAATTCGTACTCGGCACCGAATGTGCTGTCCAACGGGCTCTCCGGGAACGCACCCGCGTGCAGCGGTCCGGCGACGAACTCCCAGAACGGGGCGAAGTCCTTGAAGCCGGCACGGTCGGGCTCATAGGAGATCGCGGCGGTGTAGTGGACATCGGCGGTCAGGAACACCACGTTCCGGACGTTCTTCGTCTGAGACAGGATGCGGGAGAACGCGATCTCACGACCAAGCGGATCGCCCTCATCTCCCTGGGCCACCGCTTCCATCGCCTTCGGACCGTCCGGCGGTGTCGTGTTCTTGTCCTCCACGACGATGCTCAGCGGCAGGTCATTGGCGACGATCTTCCAGGTCGCCGTCGAACCCCGCAGTCCGTCGATGAGCCACTGGGCCTGTTCCGAACCGAGCAAGCCGTCGACGTCGTCCCTCGACCACGCATCGGGGTTCGGGTCCTTGTGGCTGCGCATGTCGAGGATGAAGACGTCGAGCAGCGGACCGTATGACACCCTGCGGTACAGACGATCCGAGGCACCGATCTCGACGGGTTGCCATTCCTGCCAGGCCTGACGTCCGTTGCGCGCCAATACGTCGACGCTCATCTCGGTGTATCCCTCGCGGCCCTGCCCCTCGAGACTCTCCCCGGGGAACCAGTTGTTGACGACCTCGTGGTCGTCCCACTGCACCAGCTGCGGGACTGATCCGACGAAGCGTCGGAAGTGGTCGTCGGTCAGGTTGTATGCGTAGTTTCCACGAAACTGCTCGACGGTCTGCGCCACCTGAGCCTTCGCCGGACTGGTGATGTTCCGATAGGTCTTCCCGTCGTTCTGTTCCTGAGTCGCCTCGACCGGGTTGTCGGCGTAGATGGCGTCGCCGGAGTGGATGAAGAACTGCGGGTCACGGTCGGCCATGGTGGCGAAGATGGTCATCCCGCCCATATCGGGGTTGATGCCCCACCCCTGCCCGACCACGTCGCCGGACCACTGGAACCTGATGTCGCCGTCTCGTACCGGAGCTGTCGTGAAGATTCCGGTCGCCGGTTCGGAGAGCGCGCCGTCCTCACCTTCGAAGGTGACGCGATAGTGCACGGTCTGGCCGGGCTCCAGGCCGGCCACCCGCAGTCGGCCGGTCCCGTCGCCGGCGGGCGTCACCTGCGGTCCGCGGAATTTCCGTGCAGCGCCGAAGGACTCGCTCGATGCGGTCTCGACGATCATGGTCGCCGGCCGGTCCGACCGCGCCCACACCAGCGCCCCTCCGCTGGTCACCTCGCCGGTGGCCACCCCGTGGGTGAGGACCGGCCGGTTTCTGACCAGACTCGGCGTCGCCGAACCAGGATTCGACGACCCGCAGGCTGCCAGCGCGGACCCGACCGGGACGAGGAGCGCCCCCGTAGCGGCAGTCCGCAGAATCGTGCGCCTGGACGTGGGACGGTCTGCTCGATGAGGTCGGGCCATGGGCGCCAGCGTGGCGTAGCACTTCCAATGGCTGGTGAAGCGCAGGTGAAGTCTCGGCGTCCGTCCGGCTCGCGCGCGGCAACACATCAGCGAGATCTACGCGTTCCGTCCCCTGATGGAACGAGACGCCGGGCCACCTCGGGACCGCCGACCTCCAAAACGAATTGCGGGTCTCCGCAAACGATCAACTGATCACGCGCCCGAGACAGCCCGACGTAGAGCCGCTCGCGTGACCGCTCCCACGACTTCTCCTCGTTGAGCGCAAGCACGATGACGCGCCGTTCCAGACCTTTGAAACCCAGCACGTGACCGTAGAAGACCTGTTCGGCATCCCAGAACGACGACCAGTACTCCCGGTTTCCCTGCGACTGGCGCGCCTTCTGTTCCTCGTGTCGGCTGCCGGTCGTCAGCAGCGCGATGTCTTCCGGGCGCCATCCGTCCTCGAGCAGCGGGTCGATCTGATCGTCGGCCACACCGAGTGCTTCCTCAGCCGTGCAGGCGATGAACCGGACCGACGGCCCGTCGCCACCGTTGAGCCTCATCCGTTGTCCGACGAGCGGTTTGAACGCCTCTGCGATCTGTTTGGTGTTGCGCAGATTGTGGTCGAGGACGAGTGGCACCAGGTCGACGGGCGGCGACCCCTGCCGAGCGAACACACGCTGGGCCTCGTCGCTGAACACGAAGATCCCGCTGGTGTCCTCGTCACGCAGGCAGGCGAGCATCGGCTTCCACCATTCGTCGGCGAAGTCCTGCGCTTCGTCGACCACGATCGCGTCGAATCGCCTGCCCGGCGAAAGCGCCTGGGCCAGTTCGTACATCTGCTGCGGCAGCGTGTACTCCCAGAAGTCCGACGCGGCCTTGGTGCGCTCCTGCTCGTCGGGTCCGCTTGCGGCTCCCCACGTGATTCCCAGTTCATGGAACTCGCCCACATAGGCGGGTCGTTCCTTGCGACTCCAGGTTGCGGTGAGCCGCTCGAGATACGAAGCGAGTCCGTGTGAATAGCAAACCAGCGCAACACGTTGTCCGTCACGCGCCAGACGCCGAGCTTGTTCGATGGCGAGGAACGTCTTGCCGCTTCCGGCGCCACCCCGGATCTCGACGCGACGGAGTTGATGGGCGGCCCGTAGGATGACAGCCTGCTGAGAGGTCAGAGCGTCGGCCACCTCTTCGTTCTCCAGCGCGCGGGCCACAACGTCGCGCTGCGGCAGGCCACGCCCGCTCAGCACCGTGGCGAGCTGCTCGATCCCGGGACCGTCGAGGACCGGAAGGCTCCCGACTTTCTGCAGCAGAACCTCTCGAATCAGCGGCGATATCTGCTCAATCTGATTGCGGTCGACGATCTTCCACCGCGGACAGTCCGCCAGCGCGAACGCGGGCCCGACTTCCGAGTGCGGGAACACGGCCATGTGATCCCATCTCACCCGCCCCTGAGTCCATCTCGGATCCGATTCGACGAACTCTCGCAGTGCGTAGCAGCCGCCGCGGGCCTGCCCGACGGGGTCGATACGTTTGGCAGACTGCCCTGCCCGCTCCTGCCACCACGATGTTCCGTCGTGCCACACTTCACCGCCTTTCACTTCGACGCAGACG
This sequence comes from Gordonia hongkongensis, assembly GCF_023078355.1. Lineage (NCBI taxonomy): Bacteria > Bacillati > Actinomycetota > Actinomycetes > Mycobacteriales > Gordoniaceae > Gordonia > Gordonia hongkongensis. The sequence continues at coordinate 472,340 of NZ_CP095552.1, read as the reverse complement.
ATTCCGGCGCCGGCGATGGCAACGAGGAAATCGATCTCGTGATCCTTCGCGTGGTCGGTGACGCGCTGTCCGACGATCAGCAGGTCGTCCTCAAGCAACTGTCCGACGATCGCCTTGAACACAGTCTCTTCACTCGACGCCGCGAATCGCGGAGTCGCAGGAAGTACTGTCACCACCGCGTTCCCCTTCCACCAGGCGGTTCATCTACGTCGACACCTCGACTGTCACTCATCCTGCCCCCACTGAGGACCAGGGCGCAGGACTCGCAGGTAGGGACCAGCGATTTGAAGACTCTTTCGCATCAGAAAGCCGGCGGATCCGCACTCGGCAACCGCCATCCGAAGGTTGCCGTCGGCGGCGCCTCCTTCGCGAACAGCCGCGCCGGACGGCCGCCGGCGACACGTGTGACCGGGTTTCCGTCGCCGTCGGTCTGCGGCGCCAGCAGAGGCTGGACCCGCCGGTTGAACGAATCCCGCATCAAGCGTCGCCCCAGGATCGCCTCGTGAAGCTCTCGCAGTTCTGACAGGGTGTACGGCTCCCGCAGCAGATTGTCCGGGTCGGGCTTGTCCTCGTAGCGCTCGCGCAGATTGTCGGTGGCTGCTGCCAGTATGGCGTCGTGGTCGTACAGCAGCCGCTCCCCTGAAGCCAGAGCCCCGTCCGGCGTCACCTCGACGAGTTCTCCGGTCACCCCACCCAGGTCGTCGGCTCGCAACGCGACCACATGCGCGATCGAGATCGTCCAGCCCCGTGGATCTCGATCAGGATCACTGAACACCGCCAGAAGATGCGGATGAACGTGATCGGGCGAGAGCCCCAGCTTCAGCTCAAGTACCTCACGCACGGTGTCAGTGACCGAACGTCGCTCCCTCACGAACCGACCTGGCAAAGCCACGCGCCCCGAGTCGGGATGCCGCTGTACGACAACGTGCACAGCACCTGCAGCGACGGTCAGCACGGCGATGTCGACGGCGACGTTGGGGCGCGGATAGTCAGTCAATTGTTCAGACGATCTCGAAGCCACCGCTTGACACTATGCGAGAATTCGCGCAAACTACTAATCGCATTCCTGCGTAAAGGGTGTCTCAAGGCGCATTTCCCCGCCGTCCGCACGGGCCTCACCTCTCCAGGGCGCACACGCCCACCTCACCACCGAAGGAGCATCATGAAGCTCTCTGCCGCACTCGATGTCGACGTCGTCGCCCTGGAATCCGCCGATGAGCTGACGGTTCTCGTGGAGCTGGTGGCACCGGAGGCGCCGACTGCGAACCGGCCCCCGACGGCCCTGCAGGTCGTTCTCGACCGCAGCGGCTCCATGTCCGGCGCGCCGCTCGACGGCGCCAAGAAGGCGCTGGCCGGGGTGGTCGCCCAACTCGACCCGCACGATGTGTTCGGCGTCGTCACGTTCGACGACACGGCCCAGGTGGCGCTGCCTGCGTCGTCGTTGATGGACAAGCAGCGCGCCGTCGACGCGATCAGGGCCATCGAAACCGGCGGTTGCACTGACTTGTCGTCGGGTTATCTACGCGGCCTGCAGGAGATACGGCGCGCCGGGGAGTCTGCCGGTATCCGCGGCGGGACCGTCCTGGTGATCAGCGACGGTCACATCAACAGCGGGATCCGCGACGTCGACGAGTTCGCGGGCATCACGGCGAAAGCAGGATCCAAAGGGATCGTCACCTCCACCATGGGCTACGGCCGCGGGTACGACGAAACGTTGCTGTCGGCGATCTCGCGCGCCGGCAACGGAAATCATGTGTTCGCCGATAATCCGGATGCCGCCGGTGCTGCCATCGCGGGTGAGGTCGACGGCCTGCTCTCGAAGTCGGCGCAAGCGGTCACCTTGACCGTTCGATACGACCAGCGCGTCCACGAGCTCGCGTTGTTCAACGATCTTCCCGCGCACCAGATCGGCGATGGTGAGGTGATGATCGAGCTGGGTGATCTCTACGCACTCGAGGAACGAAAACTGCTGCTGCGCATGAAGGTCGGTTCGATTTCCGCCCTCGGCCTGACCGAACTGGCAACGTTGCAGCTGCGCTACGTCGAGACCGCGTCCCTCGTGGAACACACGGTGTCGCTGCCCGTCGTCGTGAACGTCGTCCCTGGCGACGAGGCTGCAGGCCGTGTCCCTGACCCGAAGGTGTACTCCGAGCGTCTCTACCAAGAAGGTCAGCAGGACAAGCTGGAGGCCTCCCGAGCGTACGAGGCCGGCGACATCGACGGCGGTTCGCGGCGCCTCGCACGATCGCGTCAGAAGCTCGAGTACGCCATGCAGGAGGCTCGTCCCGAGGACCGTGCGGCCATCGCCGACGAGATCGCGATGCTCGACCGCTTCGGAGTCAGCGCAGGCGCCCTGGACAGCGTGTATGCATCCAAGGCGATGCGCGCCTCGTACCACCGGACGAACCGCAAGCGTGGCCGACGCCATTGAGGATGTCCGCTTGTTCCCACCCATCCGACTGAAAGGACCTCACGTGAGTCGACTCACCATCGCCCAACTCGACCGAGCCGCAGGGGTTCTCCTCGGTACAGCCGCCGGGGACGCGCTCGGCGTTCCGTACGAGTTCGAAAGCAGAAGTCTGGGTTCTGACGAGAGACCGATGATGCTCGGCGGCGGACTGGGCGACTTCGCACCCGGCGAGTGGAGCGACGACACGTCGATGGCCATGGCGATCGCACTCGTTGCTGCCAAGGGCGCCGATCTCACCTCTGAGGACGCGATCGACGCCATCGCGACGAACTTTCTGAGTTGGTTCGACGGCAACCCACCAGATGTCGGAGTACAGACCCGCGCGGTGCTGAGCGCCGTTCGACGCGGGTCAGCTTCCAACCATGAGCGCGTCGGGTCCCTCATGCGGGACGAGGCAGCGCGTTTTGCGCAGACACATCCGCGGTCGGCAGGCAACGGAGCGCTCATGCGAACCGCACCGGTCGCGCTGGCGCACCTCCACGACCGGGACCGACTGGCGATCGCCACCCGCGCCGTAGCGGAGCTGACCCACGCCGACCCGCTGGCCGGCGACTCGTGTGTGCTGTGGTCCGAAGCCATCCGCACAGCCGTGCTCACCGGGCGGGTCGCTGTGTCCACCGGCCTCGACCTGTTGCCCTCCGACCGCAGGTCGCGGTGGTCGCAATGGCTCGACGAGGCGACGACCGTAGATCCGAAAACGTTCACTCCCAACGGTTTCACGGTGACCGCGCTCCAGGCCGCCGTCGCCGCGATCATGCAGACGCCGATCCCGGACGACGTTCCGTGCCGCCACCTGCAGCACGCGCTCGATACCGCCATCCGCATCGGGAACGACACGGACACCGTCGCAGCAATCGCGGGCGGTCTACTCGGTGCCCGTTGGGGCGCAAGCGCGGTGCCCTGGTCCTGGAGGCGCGCGCTACACGGTTGGCCTCGGCAGGGTTGCTCACCGGAGGACCGGCCGAGCGATGCGCGGGACCTGGTGCGCCTCGGCACCTTGGCCGCGCGCGACGGGCGCGCAGATCCGAAGGGATGGCCGACCGTCGAAGACGTCCGCTATCGGGAGCATGTCGCCACCGAGGTGGTGGCGCATCCGTACGACGACGGCGTGTTGTTGGGGACGCACGCCACGGTCGACCATGGGGCTGACGCAGTGGTGTCGATGTGCCGGGTCGGTCGACGTCAGACTTGCTTCGCGGGCGCTGCCGACATCGTCGAATCACGGTTGATCGACTCCGACGATCCAGCCGACAACCCGAACCTGGAGTTCGTGATCGCCGACACCGCAGACGCGGTTCGTGGTCTGCGCGCCCAGGGCAGAACCGTGCTGTTGCACTGCGTGGCCGGACACCAGCGAACACCCAGCGTGGCTGTCGCTTACGGTGTCCTGCTCGGCCATCCGGTCGCTGAGGTACAGCAGAAGGTGCTCGAACTACTACCGGCGGCACGGGGTCGCGGACTCGTGTGGGACGCCGGCTCGTCTTCGATCGCAGCTATTTGACCGCCTCGGCCGAATCCAGCAACCGCGGCGCCTCACCGGCGTAGCTTCGCAACTGCATCCACCGTCCGACGCTCCCAGGGGAGACAACCATGTCCGGCTCACGCCTACGTGCCGTCCATCAACTGATCGTGGTCGCGGTTGCGCTACTGACCATCACCCTGGCCGCGCCCGCAGCATCAGCTGCTCCGCAACGGAGCCAACCGGTGGCCGGAACAGCGGGGCAAGGATTATGCCTCGATCTGAATTCGTCGGAGGTCAAGCTCGGCCTCCGCGCGGTCGGTCCCCCTTCGGGCAGCCCGGACTGCGATGGGTAGCGCGTCGCGCACCGATGGCGCGATCGCTGGATCGCGCGCCTAACTGCCCGTCCCTGATGTGGGCGACGTTCGACGTCGCGGGCGGCACCGTCTCGTCGCCGGCCGTGGTGCTGCTCTTCCGGCCCGGAAAGTACCTTGGTGTCACCAACCGCCCGACCGGACACACCCGGGTCAGCGGATTCACTCCGGTGAGCGTCACCGTGACCTACCGCTGGCCACGTGCCGCGGACGCCAATGCCAATCCGACGGGTGGCCCGGTCTCATCGACTTTCGTACAGGTCTTCGACCGCGTGTTCAGGTTCGGGGAGTTGCCGCCGGGGGTGTGACAAGCGACTTTCATAGCTTGGGTACCGATGCGAAGGTTCTCGATTCTCGGTCTCACGTCTGCCGGCGACGCCTATCGTTGAACGATGGCGTCGACTTCACCCCGGCTCCGCCCAGGTCAGACGATCACCAACGACGATGGCCGGAAGTACTGTATTCAGGCGTACATCGCCGGTGGAGGTTACGGCTCTGTGTACCGCGCGACGGCAATGTCGGGCCGCGGACAACGCAAAGCCACCACCGTCTGCGTCAAGATCTGTGCGTCCGCTGACGACTGGCATTGCGAGGCACACTTTGGCAACCTGCTGTCCGGATACTCGGAGGTGGTCGAGCTTCTCGATTCGTTTGCGTTCGGCACCGGGGCGGGCCGGCGCACTCGCTATGTCCTTGTGACGGAGTACATGCCCGAAGGGACCGTCGCCGATCTGGCAGACGACCGTGACTGGCGCGGTTGGACTCCAGGTCGAGTCCGTCGCGAGATCAGCCGTCTGTTGAAAGTGCTCGCACTCATGCACGCAAGTGGCGTGACTCACCGTGACATCAAGCCCGCCAACGTCTTCATCCGAGATGGGCATCTTGTGCTGGGCGACTTCGGTATCTCCAAACACTCCCTGACCCCGAGACGCTCTGCTATCGACGCCTACACCCCTGCCTACTCCCCGAACAACATGGACGAACGACAGAACTGGGCAACGTGGGTGGACATCTACCAGGTCGGGTTGCTAGCCGGTACCTTGTTGACGGGCGACGATTTCGACAGTAGTCACGTGCCCGGCATCCGCGACTTGGACATCCCCGACGATCTGAAATGTTGGATGTGGCACGCCACCGCACATCACGGCCTTCGATACGTGAGCGGGTTGCAAGCATCTCAGGCGCTTCGGCAGCTACGAGATGTCGACATGAGAGACAAGTCCGGGCCGAAATCGATACGGGGACATCATGTGACGCTCACAGGCCGGTTCGCAATGGGGTCGCAACGCAAGTTGGCGCAGATGATCAGTCGCGCCGGCGGAACCGTCCAATCCACGGTCACAGACAGGACGACAGTCCTCGTCCGGGCCGGCAGTATGGCGAATACGGTAGGGGTCGGCGAGGGAAGCAAGCTGTTCGAGGTCCGCGAACGCAAACGTCGCGGCGAACGAATCCATGTGATCAGCGAGGAGCGTTTGGGCGCTTTGCTCGAACGCTAGTGTCGTCACTCGCGAGAAAGAAGCCACAGACCCTCTCACGCTTACTGCAGGGAGTCGGAAATACTCTTACGGGAAGTAGGTTCTGTCCGTGCAGCCGCGCGAGCCAAACGGACCAAACCAGGCTGACGCACTGCGTTTTCTAGCTATGGTGACGAAATGGTTCCCAACGTGGACCGGACTCAGGTTCGGGCTGGATCGTCTCTGTTCGAGGCACTCCGGTCGGCTCGCAGCGGAGTGTCCTTGTCCAGCCCGTACCTGACTGTCGACGTGGCGCACAAGATCAGCATGATCGCACGCGGCCATGAGGCGACCTGGAGATTGCTTACCAAGTTAGACCCAGTGGCCCTAGCAGGCGGTTACTTGTCTGCAGCAGGACTGAGATCATTGCTCCGAGCAGACGTCAGCGTTCGCACCCACCCGAGACTTCATGCAAAGGTATACCTCGCAGACGACTTTGGCCTGGCCGGTTCGGCGAATCTCACGTCCTCCGGTCTTGGCCTGACTGCGCGCCACAATGCGGAACTCTCTGTTTCGCTGATCGCTCCGGAGATTATCGAAGCAGGCCGTATCTACGACGAGTGGTGGTCGAGTGCAACCGAGGTCGACGAGGCTGCATTGCTTCGCGCGGAGGAGTTAGCGTCAGCGTTGCCCGCAACACCGAAGTCGGCGACTGTCGACGCGCAAGAAACTACGGACGCGGCCGTTGAGCGCATCTTGACGGATGCGCGTGACCCGAGCCGCACGCTATGGATCAAAGCTGAGAATGGAGCGCCGAGCCTCGAACAGTGGCGCCATCCTCACTGGTTTTCCAGTCCCGCAAGAGGGAGGCCAAGGTTCGCGCCTGGCGACCTAGTATTAATCTTCGCGAAGGAGGCTCGCGGAGCATATGCAGTGCTTGAGATTGCTGGCAGCGCCTCGTTCGATCCTGATTTTGTTACCGTGAACAGTAACGGCGAATCATGGATTGGCGAGAGATGGCCGTGGGTGACCAAGACCATTCCGCGCATTGTTCCTAGTGAACTAATTGTCGTGACACGAGAACAATTGGGCATTTCGCCGTACTCTCTACAGGGTGGCCATAAGGTTCTCAGTCTGAATGAGTTCGCAACCGGGGTTCGAGCTCTTGCTCAACAGATCGCTTGAAGAGACACAGGGTGCATCACTATTGGATTCACATTTGCCCTTCGGACCGTGACCGCTGAATCGACTATACGCTGACTGTCGTTCGACCTCGAACGGTTCCTTCGAGCACCACTCAGCACTCGGCAATATCCGAACTGCTTACGGTCGCTCCGGCGACCAGCGGGCTGCCACTCGCCGAACATGGAGCGATGTGACCACGGGATGCCGCTAGTGCGCACTCCTTGCTAGCACAGCCGCTTGCCCCACCCGACAGAACACCAACTCCAACCGAACGACCCTCTCACCCGTCGCCTTTCGCAGCAGATCGGCGTAGATCGCCAACTGTGCCCAGTAGGCCTCGAGCGTGTGCGCGGTTACTCCGACGTCGGTCTTGTAGTCCGCGATGACGAGTCCGCCGTCGGGGTCGCGGTAGACCAGATCCGCGATGCCTTCGACCACCGTTGTGCCATCGGGACCGAGCCCCGCGAGCTGCATCTCCTTCCAGTGCTCGCCGACAGCCGCGCGATGGACGGATTCGGACTCGAGTGCAGATCGGGCCAGTGCGACGAAGTGGTCGACATCGACGATGCCGACGGCAGCAGCAGCCTGGCGGGCCACCGCCTCGAAGGTCTCGTCGAGGACCGCGCCTAACTCGGTCTGCTCCAAGACCCCGTGCAGGGCGGTGCCCAGCGAAGCCCCGCTGTCGACGCCTCCGACGCCGGGTGAAACATTCTCTCCTGCTTCGACTGTCAGCAGGCCGGCCTCACGGTAGCGGTCCAGCAGCGCAACCTCGGCGGCATCATCACCGTGCACTATCCGCGTCGCCGAGTACGACGCACGCAACGCCGACGACACCTCGATTGCGGCCGTCTCGGCTGTCCACTCATCCCAGGGCTGCCGCTCGAACTGCTCGATCGGATCGTCGTCGCGTCGTACCGGTTCGATCAGCTCGGGCACCCTGTTCGGTAGACCGTCCAGCGCGGGAGCCAGCGTCACACTCCACGAGGCACCTTTGCCCGTGTATCCGGAAACGGCGAGGTGACTCTCTGCGCGAGTGCAGGCAACGTAGAGGAGGCGCTTCTTCTCAGCCTCGGCGTGGGCCTTCTCCGCGTCGGCTGCCGGCTTGTACCCCTTCGACGTCACCGACTTCGACACGCATGCCTGCAGTGTGCCGCTCGCATCCCAGAGCAAGGACTCCGGCAGCGTGCGGAATCCGCCGCTCATCCCGGCAACCACGACCATCGGAAACTGCAGACCCTTGGCGGCGTGGATGGTCATGATCCGCACGGCGTCCACGCCGATCTCGGGAAGGACGGTCTCGGCCACACGCGCGTTCTCGTCGGCCTGGGTGTCGGCCCAGTCGATGTAGTCGCGCAACGATCCCCGATCCTCGGCGTACCACGCGCGAGCCTGATCGATGACGAACCGCAGTCGTCGCCACACATCGCGGTGTCGGGGCGAATCCATCGAGACCTCGAAGACGCGTCGGTCGGTCGCCAAACGGCTGAGCAGGGCACTGGGATTCAGGTCACCGAGCTCGAATGACAGCTCGCGCAGGTACCGATAAGCGGCGGCAACGGGTGAGGATCCGAGCACCTCGGTCGGAGCGTCGGCGTGGATACTCCATCGGCCGTTCGCTGCGCTCCATCGCAGCAGGTCGTCGTCGCCACAACCGAACAGCGGTGTGCGCAGCGCGGCGACGAGCGCCGCTTCGTCTGCGGTGTTGGCCAGCGCCCGACAGGTCACCAGCAGGTCATGAACCTCCTGCGTCGAATAGACGAGACTCGATGCTTCCGAACGGAACTCGATCCCTGCTGCATCCAGACTCTTCTCCAGGAAGGGCAGAACCGTGCGCGACGGGATGAGGATGCAGATGTCTTTCCATGTCAATGCCGCATGCCCGTAGGTCTCGTCGTCGGCTCGCGACTCTCGACACCAGCCCTTGTCGACAGCCGTTGCGATGATCCGGGCGACATCGCGAGACTCCCGTGCTCGAATCGCCTCCGCCGGCGACAGCGAAGCCTCATCGTCGACGGGCTCGTCGTTGTCAGGGAATACGAATGGTTCCGGACCCCACTCGATGTCCCACCGAGGCCTGCTCGGCACGGGGTCTAGCGGCGTGTAGGTCGCCTGGACGTGACCGTCGGCGACGATCATCCGACCGAACACCGTGTTGATCCATTCGATGACCGGCCGTGTGGAGCGGAAGTTGGTCGTCAGTTGGACGACGTCGGCGGCAGGGGTCTGGTCACGCGCGGCCATGTAGGCGGCGATGTCGGCCCGGCGGAAGCGGTAGATGGACTGCTTGGGGTCACCCACTGTGAACAGCCTGCCCGCTTCGTCGGTGCCGGCGACGATACGTTGCGCCAGCTCGAGTTGCAGCGGGTCGGTGTCCTGGAACTCGTCGAGCAGCACCCGTTGGTAGCGCTCGTGGGTGGTCGCGGCGACGGCGTGCTTGCTGAGCACGTCGCGAGCGAGGACGAGTAGGTCATGGAATTCGAGTTGGCCGCTCCGCTGCCGCTCGCGCGCTTCGTCGAGGACGATCTCGGACAGATGCCGCACCACCACGCGAACTGCGCCGTCGACATAGGTGCCGACGATGTCGGGACAGATCTCGTCACGCAACGCCTTGACTCGAGTCTTGATCTCTTTGACCTGAGCGGACCCACCGCGCCAGTTCTTCCCTGCGCCACCGTTTCCCGGGCCTGGACAGAGAGCCGCTACAGGTATCCATCCTGTCGCATCGCGTTCTGCCGCAACAAGGATGCGCCACTCCTGCAGCTCGGTCAGCTTCTGCGCGAGCTTGTCGTCGAGGTCGAGGCAATCGGCGAGGTTGTCGGCGATCGCGTCTGCCTCCCACAGCATGCGGTCGATGTGTGCGGGAGCGATGCCTTGTGGGTTGTCGTCGAGGGTGAGGCGGTCCCAGTTGCGGTCGAGTGCGTCGGCGAGCGCGCGCATCTGATCGAGCGAGGCGCCGGCCGCCATGATGATGCCCATGGCGTCGACGAGAATCGGCGGCGCGGCGTCGGTGAAAAGGCGGGTGCGCATGCGTCGCCAGCGGCGTTCGAACGACAGCTGCGACCCCATCGCGTCGACGACCGCGATGCGCGGGGTACACCGGCTTCGAGTGGATGCTCACTGATGATGCGGGCGGCGAACGCATGCAGGGTGCCGATGGCCGCGGTGTCGATCTGTTCGAGGGCACCGCGGGCACGTTCGGTGTCGTGCTCAGCCAACTCGACTCGGATTCGTTCGCGAAGTTCGGCTGCGGCCTTCTCGGTGAACGTGATGGCGGCGATCCGATCGAGTTCGATGCCGTCGTGCAGGACGAGCCGGCAGATGCGGCCGACCAGGGAGTGGGTTTTGCCGCTGCCGGCGCCGGCTTCGACGAACAGGGTGGTGGCGGTGTCGGAGGTGATCCGATCGCGGGCTGCTTGGTCGGCAAGAGGGAGTGCGGTCATGTCAGCCTCCGTACTTCCGTACATAGTCGGCGATTTCGTCAACGTCCTCCAACGCAGCCCAGGCACGGCGGAGTCCGGCGCGGCCGAGGAGGTCGATGACCGGCAGCTCCCAGTGTGTGTCCTCGACCTTGGGCGGGAAGTGGCCGGCGAGAATCGAGCGGTGGACGAGGGCCATGTCGTCGATCAGGGTCGCGATGACGTCGTCGGTGACGGGATAGCCGATGGAGGCGAACTTGCCTGTGGAGGTCACGAACCAGTACCGGGCCTCGACGTCGGCTCCTAGCGTGCGGGCGAACAGTCCGTAGACGGGGAGCTGGAACTGTAGCCCCGAATTGGTGGGAGCGACGTCGGAAAGGTCCTTGTACTTGTCACCCTTGCCGGTCTTGTAGTCGGTGACGCGGATGCGGCCGCCGCTGTGTCGGTCGATGCGATCGATCTGGCCGCGGAAGCGGATTCTGTTGTCGCCGAGCGCCAGTGACACCTCGGCTGCCGAGTCGGTGCCGAATGTCTGTTCAGCGTGCGTCGGGCGCCAGCCATCGTCTTGGTCGGCGCGGTTGTGCTTGTGCCAGTCGGCGAGATCGCGGAGCATGATGCCGCGGTCTTTGGCCCACAGTTGCTCGAGCCAGCCGGGACTGTTGGCCTGCGCTTCGTCGAGTACCTCATGGGCGACGAGGTGCAGACGGGCGAGGTCCAGTTCGGCGCCGTCGATGGTGTCGAGAACGTAGCGCTCGAGGATCGTGTGAATGAGAGTGCCGCGGGTGAGGGCGTCGATCTGGGCGACCTCGTCGGGGTCGCCCAGCGCACGGAGCTGCAGAATGTGTTCGAGGAAGTACTGATAGGGACTTTGCACCCAGAGTTCGAGACCGGTCGGCGACACCGGGCGGTCGAAGGTGGTGATCAGCTCCTTGACCGTCGACAGGTTGCCGTTGAACCGGGTGAAGCGGCCGTTCAGGCGGTCGCTGCGCAGGTTCATGCCGAGGTTGATGATCGGGTCGTCGAGGGCGCCGCGGCGTTGATCGGCGGGGACGGCTGCGAGCTCGCGGAGCCGCCATTCGGTGTCGGATGCGGCTGATGCACCTATTCGGTCGTCGGCGCGCTGGGCGGCGACGTCGAAAGATTCGACCGCGACGATCGGCTCCACGTTCTCGGTTTCGCGTTGCCAGTTCACGACATTGACGTCACGACCGGCCAGTCCGCCCATCGCCGGGATGAGCCATCGTGACGGCACCCTCTCCGCGCCACCGCGCAGGTTGCCGCGGGGGAACGTGACGATCCGTTCCGTGCGCCCTGTGCTGACCGCACTCGCGAAGGCGATACGTTGCCGTTCCATACGCTCGCGGGCGGTGATGCCGGTGAGTTCTGCAGGTAGCAGCGGATCGTCGCGGCGGGGTGCGGGGATGATCCCTTCAGCGCTGCCCATGACGACACTGACGTCCAGGTCGCGCCCGGCGCCCGCGGCGATCGGTCCGATGGTCACGCCTGCGCCGGAGTCTCCATGCATTGTTCGGTGCGCAGTCAGGCGCACGCTGACCGCATCCAGAACGCGCGCAGCGTTCGGCGGCGGTGCGATGCCGTCCATGCCGGCAAGGCTGATGCAGTCGGCCCGGGTAGTGGCAAAGTCGGCCGCAGCGACCTCGCGCGTGGGTGTACGGAAGTAGCGGTCGACCAGTGCAACCAGCCGTCCGGCCGCGGTGGTCCAGTCGGGCGCTTCGACGATGGCGTGCAGGTCGGCTTGCAGCTGTCTGACGTACGTGTACAGCGCTACGGCCATCGCATGATGCTCTTCATGTGCACCGACACGGGTGAGTCGTTCCCAGTCGGCGCCGCCGACGATGGGTTCGTCCTCGCGGGTGAGGCGTTCGAGCCGACGTTGCGAGATCGGGTCGTCGTCGATTTCGGGGCGCCGGACTGCACCCCCGGCGAGGAGGGTGAAGAGTTCGCGGCGCGGCATCCCGTCGAGGTCGAGCTTGAGCAGCCCGAGTAGTGCACGGCCGGTGGGTCTGTCGACGAGCGTGTGGCATTCGGGCCCGGTGAAGGCGATGTGACCGGCGGTGAGGTGTTCGTGGAGCAGTGGTAGGTATGGGTCATCGCTGCCGTAGAAGACGCCGATGCGGTGGCCGGGTGTGCCCCCGGCCAGATGCTTGCGCACGAGGCGGACAACGGCTCTGACCTCGTCGTCGGCGTCAGAGGTGTGGATGATCCGGGTTGGCGAGACGGTGACCGCCTGTTCGACGGTCTCACCGTGTTGTTGGAGTGCACGCAGGAGCTTCTGCTCGGCGCGGGTCCTGCTGACAGGGTGGTAGACGATCACCGCGCCGAGGTCGGCCAGACGTTCAACTGCAATCGCATACGCCTCGTGCGGGAGGTAGTACCTGGTGATCAGACGCTCGATCGCTGCGCGATATACGCGGAGGAGGTCGGCGACCAGGGGCGTCGGTGAGTCCACCCGCGGCTCGTCGATTGCGGTGAGTTCCCAAGCCGCGCCGGCGAGGGCTTGCGCCGTGATGGATTGGTCGGCGACGTCGGTGAAGACTCCCGGGACGTCGGCGAGGACTCGCGCAATCGCGGCTTCCAGCAGTGGATATGCGAGTGCCAGGCGAGGTGCGAGAGTTGGACCCGCGAGATTCGAGACGACTTGCTGAAGCGTGAGAACGCTAGTGCTGGCCACGGACCCTGCTCGAGCCAGACTGTGGAGGACATCCCGTCCGGAGCCGTGGTCGGGCACGACGACACTGACCTTGGCGAGTGGCGCACCAGCTTTCATCCGCATAACAGCTTCGGCCAGGAGGTCGATCGGGGGCATGGGGTCATGATGCCTGGTCCGTCTGACACATCATCGATGTTGGACTGACCGGTGGGTCGTGGTGCTCTCGGTCGAGAGCCTCTCCGCGATGTCCGGCTACAGAGTGTCGGACCTGCGTTCTATCCTGAGGGCGTCAAGTGATCCTGCGCCGGCTACGGCGCGGACCATCTCACCGCTCCCATTCGAGAGCACTCCCCAGCTCGCCCGCGTTCGGGTCCTCGTCGAGGTCGAACGTGGCCGGAAAGGAGACAACCATGGCCAAGGACACCTTCGAGGCAGCCGTAGAAACGGCGTGGGCTCACTTCGAACGCACGCTGACAGCTCGGCTGGCAACGATGGAACTCGACGACATCGTCTTCGTCATGCCGACGGAAAACACCGGCCTCCGCTTCGCTCTGCGATTCGGCCGGCGGAGACACGGGTCATTGCACGCCACCATCGCCTGTGAGACAACCGGTTTGGACGATCTCATTCGAACGTCCGGTTGGCGGAAACGAACTGACGGGCGCTTGACCTGCGAACGGCACCAGGGACCCGCCGCCTTGGCGGAGATCGCCGCGCAGACGCTGCGCGAAGTCTGGAACGTCCCGGATCCCAGCTTCATCTGTGATGTCGGTCGGCCCCGTCCAGACCGCGCGCCGGTGATCGACCCCGAAAATCTCGGACCGGATCGGTTCCGCCTGCTGATCCGCGACGAACTCGCCACCTTCTGCGGCGGGTCCTTCCCCATCCGTTCCGACGCCACCATCGCACTTCCTACAGCGCATTTCACGTCGTCGATCGGCATCTCCCTTGACGCTCCGTGCATCGACATCTTCGGGCACCTCGAATCGGACGTCAGGCGCCCGCGATTCACTCAGGGCCTACTCGACGATCTCGCGGGTGACTACCCCACCGTCGAGTTCGTCCTCGACGGAACCGACCTTTGGGCTGTTCGACGCGTCGACGCCCGCTGCTTCGGACGCGACCATCTGTTCACGGGGCTCTACCAGTGGTTCGACTTCGTCGACAACGGGCTGCCCCGACTCCACGACCGGCTTCACCCGGCCCCACGGTTACAGACCGTTCGACGGGGTAGGCCCGCCGGTGACAGGATCGTCAACCTGCAGCCGCGGCTCCAGCACAACAGTGACTGACGCTCGGGGACTGCGACCCACTCTCGATGTGACAGTTCAATTCTCACCACAGGAGGAACCATGAGCACACCTTCCAAGAAAGTCCTCTACATCGACATGGACAACACTCTCGTCGACTTCGAGTCCGGCATCGCGAAACTGAGCGAGGCCGAGCAGCAGCGGTTCCACGGCGACCTCGATGACGTCCCGGGAATCTTCTCGTTGATGGAGCCGATGCCCGGCGCCATCGAAGCGTTTCACGAATTGTCCGGGCTGTTCGACACCTACATCCTGTCCACCGCACCGTGGGACAATCCGCTGGCCTGGACCGAGAAACTGCTCTGGGTGAAGTTGCATTTCGGTCGAGGCGAAGACTCGCCCGCCTACAAACGCCTGATTCTCTCGCATCACAAGAATCTGAATCTCGGCCATTACATCATCGACGACCGGACCGCGCGTGGGGTCGAGCAATTCCAGGGCGAGCACATCCACTTCGGGCAGCCGGACTACGAGAACTGGGAGAAGGTCGTCGCGCACATGCGTCCGCTGGCAGCGACATAGACTCGACCCCATGTCCGCGCCCGCCGATCCGCTCGAACTCGGGCAGAAGCTCGTGGCGATTCTCGAGGGCGGCAGGCGGACGGCAACGTACAAGCTGGCCGTGCTCGTCGCGCTGCTGGACCTCGCAGTCGAGTCGGTTCCCGCCGACGCAAACGCTGAGGTCGACATCAGCCTCGACGACCTGACCGACCGGGTCATCGAACTGTACGCGCGACAGCTGCGACCGCTCGACGGTCACCTACTTCGTCAGTCCGCTGACGGTCGCGGGGTCATCTTCAATGTCGTTGCGACTCTGTGCTCGTCGAATGTGGGGCCACGGGCGAGAGTGCTCTACGTCGGCGGGCCCCACGACTCTGACGCTTATCGCGCCGCACACTCGACAGTCAAGCGCACGCTGGTGAGGTATCCGCTGAAACTACTCCAGAACCTGACATCAGGCGACATCAACTCGCGCTTCCTGTACGACGATTCCTGGATGGGGACCGATTCCCGGAAAGTGGTTACCGCACACGGCGACAAGCTGACCTTGTTCCCCGGTGTCTGCACGGCGCTCGCCCCTGGTCGCGCGTAGGTATCGACGGACTCACCAATCTTGTGGTGGCCTGCCAGGTGTGCAACTCCAGCAAGTCCGATCGGCTTCCCGCCCCGACCCACGTGAGGCGCGCCCTTGGTCGCGGGAGGCCCACGCTCGACGCCATCGCCAGCGAGATCAACTGGCCGAGCCAGTACGACCGCGTCGTCGCGGCGAGCCGCGGACTCTACGCCACCCAGCCGATCAACACGCCAATCTGGCTGGACCGCAACACCATCACGCTACTGGCGCGGACCGACATCAGCTGGAACGCCTAGGTCCGCGTCTCGGTACACGTGTTCGCTGCGCCTCGGCGAACGTCCCAACCGAGACTCTGTTCCGTGATCCGACGCTCAGACGCCAGGCCGCGACAGCGAATGCTCCTTGACTGAACGTGTTGATCGACTGCTCGATCCACTGCAACGCGACCGTCTGCTCCTGCCCTGCCAACGGCCCCAACGTGTAAGTGCCCACCAGACAGACCACCAGAAACGCCACCGTCGTCACATCTCGGTCGCGCCATGCGTCGCGCGCGAGAGCTGCGTACAGCGCGGTGGCTCCGACGATGACACCGACCAGGTACCGGCCCGCGATATCCGGTACCGCGACGCCGATGGCAGCCGCACCCACTACGGGCGCCGCGAGAGCAATATTGCGGACTCCCCACGCGCTAGCGGCCAGAAGCAGGAACCCGCAACCCATCACAGGGAACAGGGCATCCGCGAGCCTCGGGATGTCCGCGATACCAGTGGCCGACAAGAGCTTCTCCGTCGCCTTGGCAAACCCACCCGCGAAGATCATCGCGGCACCGATGTACGCAAGCGCCGCCCCCAGGCGTCGCGCGACGAGGAAGGCTCCGACCGCACCCAGCACGACCGGCACATAGTCGAACAGTGCGAGCGGCACCGAGACCTGATCCACGGGTGTCACACTCACACCCGAGCTTCCACTGCCGTACGCACGGCGCGTCGTTCACCCATATTATTCAGCATGCTGAACAATATACTGGACGCGTCCACTGCCACCGCATTGAGCTGCGGTGAACTCTCGACTTCGGCACGCGACACGCTTGACCGCGCTCCAGCGGTGGGCTCAGATGGACTGATGAGCGACGAACTGTTCGAGCACAAGACCAAGACACAGCTCACCCGTGAAGAAGCAGCGAAGCGAATTCACGAACTCGCCGACGCGATCGCACGCCACAACGAAGTGTCGTATGTGGAGAACAACAAGACAGTGCGCGTCGACATCCCGGACACGGTGCAGTTGAAGATCGAGATCGAACGGGGCGCCGAGGAGTCCGAGCTGGAGATCGAGATCTCCTGGTAGACAGGCGCAGCGTCTGTGCTCAACAGTCCGTTGGGTGACTCGGCCACCGGCGAACCTCATCTCGACTCCTGGACTTCGATCGAGGTCTGGCCATCGAGTTGAGGTCTGGCGGTCGCGGGGGTACTGACCCCTGTGGTGCAGGATGCTCCTGGCTGCGACAACATCCAAGTGTTCCGCTCACGGTGATGCAGACTGTCGGCGTACTCAGCTGCGCCCGATAGCTTCGTCGGCAACCAGACCGTCGAAGGAGCACCATGACCGAGACCGCCACCCGCCTCAACGACGTGGACATCGACGCCGTCGGCCAAGTGGTCGCAGCGATCCAAGGAGATGCGACCAAGGCACAGACAACGTGGGCCGCGCACGTCCGGTGGACCGGTTCGTTCGCATCCGAGGCCCGTATTCGAAACTTCCCGCCTGTGGCGTCAGATGAGCCCGCCGCCCTCGGTTGCGGCGACACGGCACCCAACCCGGTCGAGCAGTTGCTCGGCGCCCTGGGCAACTGCCTGGCTGTCGGCTATGCCGCGAACGCCACCACTGCGGGCATCGAGCTCAAGGACCTGCGAATCGACCTGAAGGGCGACCTCGACCTGCACGTGTTCCTCGGCCTTGCAGAAGGTCACGCAGGCTTCGAATCCATCACCGCGAGAGTCACACTCGACTCCGACGCACCGCGCGAGAAGCTTGACGAACTGCACGCCAAGGTCCGGGCCAGCTCACCTGTCGGACACACCCTCGGCAACGGGGTGCCAGTGGAGATCGTACTGACCTGAGGACTCCGAAGTTCTCGGACTCGGCGACCGTCTGGTCTACGAGTCGGCTATCGGATTCTCGCGTACCCAACCGGGCGCATCGTCATCCAGTGATCAAACGATCCAACTTCAGACTCTTGGGCTACACCACTTACCGTCTCATCGCCGCGAGGACATCCGAAGCTATCGAAAGGCCCTTCTCGGATTCGATGTTCGGGAAATCCTCGAGAACCTGTCTTCTGAATTCAATCAATTCGCTGTTGGCCTTGCGGCGCGGCGCCCCAGGCGGCAGTTGCGGCGCCATCGGAACGAACAGCGCAAGCAACATGACTACGAAACCGGTCCAGAACAGCGACATTGCGATCGACTCCATTGCAGCGTCGTCGGCTATCACTCCCGCGAGTCCGATACCGCTGCCGGTGAGAGCGAGGATCCCACCCGGAACGAACAGAAGAAGAACCAACGGGCACGAACACGGGTGGAACTCAGTAGTGCGCCGCGCACGAGCACATCCCTGTACTGGTCGAGCCGAAGACGCAGGTTGCCTTCCGGCAGCTTCTCGCTGATCTCTATCAGCAGCATTATTCTCTCCCAGCTCCCCTTGGTAGCCATGTCGCCGCGCGCTTTCACAGTCACAGCAAGCGCGCCGATCAACGCAGTAGCCAATCCGCCGATCAGCGGTATCCATTCAGTCATATGTCGATACTCGCCCAGGGGTCCGACAAAGCCTCGACCTGACGTCCCCTTATCTGGCACCGAGACCTGGATGCGGGTCACGGTGCTGCGTGGGCCAGGACGCCCTGGGTTCGGCGGACGACCCTGAAGTGCGAAGACACCCGAGCACCGGCCCCCACCGCGCGGGCGTATCGTCACCGTGTGACCGACCGCATCACCGACGAACGAACATCCGAACATGGCGTCGCAGGTCACGCGATGCTCGAAAATCCGGCTCTCGCGGCCCTGACCGGACCGCATGCCCACTTCGCGCAGCGCCACGGTGCGGCCCTGCGGTACCACCCCGACGTATGCCCCATGGCGGCTCTGCCCGACTCCCCCACCGCGGAAGACTGGTCGGACGCCGCCCAACTCGTCGGTCCGGGTGGCTCCCTGTTCCTGCCGGTGGTCACGAATCGAGCTCCCGCCGAATGGGATACGACGATGGATCTGCCCGGCGTGCAGATGATCGACGCCGGACTCGACACTCGACCAGACGACGAAGCCGTGACACTGGCGCACGAGGATGTGCCCGAGATGACCGAGCTGGTCCGACTCACCCGCCCAGGCCCGTTCCGGCCGAGGACCATCGAGATGGGCACCTACGTCGGATCCGACGCAACGGCCGCCTCATCGCGATGGGTGGCGAACGGTTGAGCCTACCGGGATACACCGAGATCAGCGCCGTGTGCACGGACCCCGACCATCGCGGCCTCGGACTCGCCTCACGACTCGTACTCGACCTGGCGCACCGCATCCGGGCACGCGGCGATCTTCCGATCCTCCATGCCGATGCCCGCAACGTCGGCGCAATCCGACTGTACGAGCAGCTCGGCTTCGTCGTCCGCCGGGAAGTGCTGTTCCAGATCGTCACTGCCCCAAAGTGATCACGGTGCCAGAAGCCTACAGTCGATCGCGCTTCAGCGATTTCACCAGCGGCGCAATCTCATCGAGGTAGATCGAGGCCAGCACATCCGATTCGTCGGCCAGGTGCCGCACCCGATCGGCCTCTGCCCGATCCCATTCGGTGGCGACGGCGTGCTCGAAATCGTCGATCTCACCGACACGGTCGAGCCACGCTTGCTTCTCCTGGCGATGTTGAATCTGCGCGACGATCTGCTCGTACCCGGCGAACGCCTCGAGTCGCCGCACGAGTTCGTCGAGTCGCCCCGAAAGGAGGAACGATTTGTCGGCGAAGGTCGAGACCACTTCCGGGTCGGCGGCCAGGTGTCCCGACGGCGCCTCGCCGAGCAGCGCGAACTGGTCGCGAAGGCCGACGGCCGCGCTCGCGATTGCGGTGACCTCACTGCCCAGGTCGACGCGCACGGAGTGGCGATCGAAGAAGTCGAGACGCCACGCGGGTAGTTCACTGATGCGGTCGGCAACCGCCGCGGTCGTCCACGCGATCTGGCCTATCGGGTCGGATGCGAAGCGGTCGAGTGCGCCGGTGTCGGATCCGACGTCGATCCCCTCGGGCGACCGACCGCACCAGATGTCCAGGGCACGGAGCCTGAACCCGCCGGCACCGGCCTTCCCACAGTCAGTGGAATCGCCGTCCAGTCGCTCGCGGATTGCCTGACACGACTCCCAGCGTCGAGCCTGTGCGAGTCGAAGCGTGTCGGCGAGGTCGCCCAACGGATCCGTCGGGGAGTCCTGGGGTGCCCGCGCCGGGCCCGGGTTGCCCGACCGCAACCGTACCTCCGACCTCCGGGCGCGTCGGTCGTCGCGCATGCCCGAGAACATCGCCGAGAACGCGCCGATGGCCATTCCCATTAAGACGACGAGGGCCGCCGCCATGACCACCACGAAGACGGCAATCACGACGTACATCATCAATCCAGTACACCACGGTTGACGACGAGGTGGCCGATTCCTGTGCAGGACAGCGCACGCCTGAAGATGTCGGACCCCGTGCATACCCTCGAGCCACAACCGACTCCGTGGAGGTCCCCAATGCCCATGACCATCGACGACGACTGTTTGGACTTCGCATTCCCGGAGGTCCACGCCGAGGCCCGCCTGTCCATCGCAGTGCAGCGAACCCTGCGCGTCCCCGATGACCAGACCACATTCGGTCTACCGCCCGGGCTGGGACGCTTCCACCTCACGAACGCAGGCAGACTTCGAGGCCGGCATGCCGATTGGTCCGAGTCCGACACGCTGCTCCCCATGTGGCAGGCCGAGGCGGCATGGTTTCGCTTCACCTCCCCGACCGACTACCCGTTCCTCGTACGCATGTCTGTCGGCGGGATCGATGCGATCACCGGCGAGGATTTCGCGCAAACCGTGGACTTCGACGCCGAGGACTATTTCGAGGTACCCGAACAACCCTGGCTCGACGGTTTCCGCGTCGACGAGAGATCCGTCCGTCAGTTCGTCGCCATGCCACTCGGCTCCGGTTACACCGCCGCGGAGCAGCTCGTCGGGTCCGACGACGGCGCGATACGCATCCAGGTCACGCCCCTCCGCGCGTCGACATGGAACGAGCGCCTGGCTGCTCGACGCGCGACGCCGGAGCCGCCGGCTGATCTCGGCACCCTGAACTTCTGTCCCGCACCTACATCCGACTCCGCGATGGGCCTCGGCGCGGGTGGGTCGATCACCCAGTCCATCGCCAGTCCGCTCGAGCCGCGCGAGAACTGGGCGGTGGGCGACACCGTCGAGGCGACCGTGCGGATCGTCAACAGTGACGCATGGCACGATCTCACCGGGTCCGCACCGCACCATGCTCCACCGACGATCACCGAGTACCAGCGATACGGCTATCCGTGGTTCGAGTGGTACGACGACTCGCTCGCCCGCCGCGGCGCGTCGAAGCTGTCGGGAGTGAAGACCATCAAGGAGATCGGTGACGGTCTGGGTCAGACACCGCTTCCGGACAATCCCAGCTTCGACCCACCTGAGCCGCACATCGTCGGGCCCTAGGCGGCTTCGCTCGTCAGCCCCCGGCGTGGTCCCGCCGAGCAACTCGCGGATGTCATCGGCGCCGATGGCGGCGCCGAAAAGGTCACCATCGTCGACGACGGCGTCGAACAGGTCGCGCTTACGTTGTTGCAGCGCAACCACTTTCTCTTCGATCGTGTTCGCCGACACCAGGCGATAGACCGTGACCGGACGAGTCTGACCGATGCGATGGGCGCGGTCCACGGCCTGGGCCTCGGCCGCCGGGTTCCACCACGGATCACACACGAAGCAGTAGTCCGCCTCGGTCAGGTTCAGCCCGAAACCGCCCGCCTTGAGACTGATCAAAAACACCTTCGACGCCCCGCTCGTGAACTGCTTGATCGCCGCAGTGCGCCGACGCGCGGTCATCGATCCGTCGAGGTAGCTGTATTCGACTCCGGCATCGTCGAGGGCGCGTTCGACCAATCGGAGGAAACCGGTGAACTGGCTGAAGATCAGGGCGGAATGACCTTCGGCGATGAGCTCGGGAATCTGCTCGACGAGGAACTCGATCTTGGCCGAGTCCATGTCGGTGTGCTTCTCGTCGACGAGCCCGGCGTGCAGGCTCAGTTGCCGGAGCATGGTGAGCGATCGGAAGATCTGGAACCGGTTGGCTTCGAAGTCGTCGAGCAGGCCGAGCACGCTCTGCCGTTCCCGAGTGAGGCGCGTCTGATACAGCTTGTCGTGCTTCGCGTTCAGGCTGATCGACAGCACCTGTTCCTGCTTGGCGGGCAGGTCCGTGGCGACCTGGTGCTTCGTGCGCCGCAGCATGATCGGACGAATCCGTCGTCGTAGCAACGCCAACCGCCCGGGCTCCGTGCCACTTTCGATCGGCTTCCGGAAGTACGACGTGAAGGTCTTCGCCGACGGGAACAGACCCGGCACGGTCAACGCCATCAGCGACCACAGTTCCATCAGGTTGTTCTCCAGTGGCGTGCCGGTGATCGCGATCTTGACCTCGGCATCAAGACGGCGAGCGCACTGATGAGCTTTGCTCGCGTGATTCTTGACGAACTGTGCCTCGTCGAAGAACACGGCCGACCAACTGGCCGATGTGAACTCGTCGATCCCGATGCGCATCAGCGCGTACGAGGTGACGACCAGTTGCGCTCCCGCAATACGATCGGCGAACGCGATCTTCGCCCGTCCGCTCGTCTCGGTCACCGTTGCAATCCTCAGACCTGGTACGAACCGTTCCGCTTCGACCGCCCAGTTCGAGATCACGCTGGTCGGTGCGACAACGAGAAAGCGAGCCTGCGGTTCCTCCTCGATGACCTTCGCGATCAATGCCAGGGACTGGAGGGTCTTGCCCAGCCCCATGTCGTCGGCCAGCACTCCGCCGATTCTGTTCTCCCACAGGAAGTTCAGCCAGTCGAGGCCGGCCCTCTGATAGTCACGCAAGTCCGCATGCAGCCCGGTCGGCACCGGACAAGGCACCGGCGGTGTCGCGGCGGCCAGACGACGCAACTGCTCGCGCCACTTCGTGAGATCGTCGTCGACCGTCCCCAGTTCGAGCAGCTCGTCCCACAACGTGGCGTTGTGCGTATCCCGGCGGACCCGCCCACGGTCGAGTTCACCCAGTGCGCGGGCCTCGGCCACCAGTTCGGCCAGGCGTTGCAGCTCCGGGGTGTCTAGCACGAAATAGGCCCCGTCGGGCAACAGCATGTGTGTCGCTCCGTTCGACAACGCCGTCAGCACCTGGTGCAGCGGCACTGCGACGCCGTCGACCTCGACGGTGATCGACAGGCCGAGCCAGTCGTTGTCATCGGACCGTTCGGCACCGAAACCGATCTCGGGGACGACCTCGGCGGCACGGTAGTCGGGGAGCTCGCCGACGATCTCCACCTCGATGCCGGCAGCCCGCAGCTCCGGGGCGACCTCGGTGACGAAACGCGCGGTGTCGACGGGCGAGTAACGGTAGCGGCGGGTCAGGAGCGCAACCGATGCCGATGCGAGAGCCTCGTCGCGACTCATCTCGGCGAGTTCCGGATCGTCTGCGAACTTGCTTCCCGGAAACCCGGCGACCTGGATCTGCCATCGATCACACACCCGAGCCGCAGCTTCGAGGTGACCACGGAGTTGCTTCCACAGGCGACGTTCGGCCACGTCGTCACCGAACCCCGAGCTCTGCCCGGACGGGAAGAATCGTCTGCTCCCGTTCACGCGGTAGACGACACCCCACTCGAGGTGCGCGCCGCCGTCGTCGGCGACCCGAAGCGTGACTGCCGCGTCGGGACCGGTGATCTCGGGTCGGGTCACGGCGCCATCGGCCACGGTCACGGACATCCGACCGGCGAGGTCGGGGAGGACCTCGTCGGCGAACTCCGCGATGTCAGTGTCGGGAATCCTGATCGTCCCGGCGTCGAGCAGTGCCCGGAGGGCTTTCGACGACCCGTCGTCGACGAGCGGCGCCAGGAACATCGTGCCGCCTCGTACCAGGCTCGCTCCGTGAGGCACCGATCCGAACAGCATCAGAGCGTCGTCCTCAGACGGCCCGACAGTCGGGAAGTCGACACCGCCCGACACCACGAGACCCTCGTCGCCGCGATCAACGGTCAACGCGGGCGTCGCGGGTGGAAGCAGCTCGACTTTCTTGGCGCCCGTCGACTTATGCGCCACCAGTACGACACCATCGTCTACCGCCGCCCGTAGAGCGGTCCAGATCTCGGCGGACGCCTGGTCCAATCGGTGAACCTGGGAGGTCCCGTACAGGTGTTTGTCCCCGGCGCAGAGGTGGACGGCACGGACTCGTGCCAGGTGAACGGGGTCGAAGTGCTCAGCCGGATGGTCGGTGGTGGACCTGTAGTACTCGGTCACATATCCCGGCTCGATGGAACTCCACGTGATCCCCGTGCGTACCCAGTTGCCCTTCTTGCCGGGGGTCACCAGGCGCAATGTCACCGTCTTCAGGCTCATCCACTCGGGATCGTCGAGCTCGACGAGCAGACCGATGGGAGCCGATCCCGGCTCTTTCGAGGTGGCACCGGCGACAAGGTCACCCAGCAAAGCCCGCCACGGCTCCGACGCGTGCCCAACGTGTTGAGGCAACGCACCGATGAGCCCAGCACGCATCACCCCCAGCGCCAGAGCAACGGCGTGCTTGCAGTTGGCACCGACCGGACAGTCGCATTCAGCGACATCGACCACGTATCCGCGGGCGCCGTCACCGAACCCGATCTCGAGTGAGTAGAGTTCGCCACTCGAACCGACGCAGGTCCCGGTCGCCGACATGAATAGCGGGTCCCAGTCGTCGAGAGCTACGCGCCCCTGCTGTGCGTATGCGGCACCTCGGCCTATCGTCGCGACGTCGAAATACACGAGCAGGCCCGACTCCGCGGGCGATAACTGATCGAACGCTGCCACACGACGAGGCTAGGCGATTCTGCCGGCGGCGGGACCCAACGTCTGCACCGCATCGGATGTCATCCACGTTTCTCCACAGCGTCACCGAATCAGCACCAAGCAAGCACTTGGTTTGTTAGGTTCTCGGTCAATGGGATTCCTGAAGCAGACCACGCCGGAGATCGACTTCCCGACCTGGAGTCAGGGCACGCGCGCGGAGAAGATCGAGCCGATGGCGCGGCACTGGGCCGAGGTCGGGTTCGGGACGCCGGTGGCGCTGCACCTGTTCTATGTGGGCAAGATCCTCCTCTACGTGCTTGTCGGCTGGGTCATCGTGATCAGCACACCCGGGATCGACGGCTTCTTCGACGTCGCCGACTGGTACAACGAGCCGATCGTCTTCCAGAAGATCGTGCTGTACACGATGCTGTTCGAGGTCGTGGGCCTCGGGTGCGGGTTCGGGCCGCTGAACAACCGGTTCTTCCCGCCGCTCGGTTCGATCCTGTATTGGTTGCGACCGAAGACCATCCGGCAGCCACCATGGCCGCGGATTCCGTTGACTGCCGGCGATTCCCGTAACCCGGTCGACGTCATCCTCTATGGCGCGCTACTCGCCTTGCTGGTCATAGCGTTGTTCAGTCCGGGTACCGGCGCTATCCCGGAGCTGGACACGACCGTCGGAGTCCTCCCCAGCTGGCACATCTGGGCCGTCCTGGGTGTGCTCGCGGCGATCGGTCTGCGTGACAAGACCGTCTTCCTCGCGGCGCGCGGTGAGGTCTACGGCGCGTTCACCGTGGCGTTCCTCTTCAGCGGGGTCGACATGATCGTCGCCGCGAAGCTGGTCTTCCTCTGCATCTGGCTCGGGGCAGCGACGTCGAAGTTGAACAAGCACTTCCCCTTCGTCATCGCGACGATGATGTCCAACAACCCGATCTGGCGTTCCCCGAAGATCAAACGGAAGTTCTTCGAGGACTTTCCCGACGACCTGCGGCCGGGCCGTCGATCACGATGGATCGCGCACTTCTCCACTGCGGTCGAAGGACTCGTGCCGCTCGTCCTGTTCTTCTCCCACGGCGGGTGGGTGACCGCGGTGGCGGCGACGATCATGCTGATCTTTCATTTCGGCATCCTGTCGTCGATCCCGATGGGCGTCCCGCTGGAGTGGAACGTCTTCATGATGTTCGGCATCCTGGCGATCTTCGTGGGTCACCCCGACATCGGACTCGCCGACCTCCAATCACCCTGGCCGCTACTGCTGTTCGCAGTTTCTGCCGGCACGGTGATCATCGGGAACCTGATGCCGCGCAAGGTCTCGTTCCTGCCCGGCATGCGCTACTACGCCGGCAATTGGGACACCGGCCTGTGGTGCATCAAGCCGTCCGCGTCGGCGAAGATCGAACAGGGCATCGTCGCCATCGCGTCGATGCCGGCCGCGCAGCTCGAACGGTTCTACGGCAGCCCCGAAGCGGCCCAGATACCGCTCTACATGGGATATGCGTTCCGCTCGTTCAACAGTCACGGTCGGGCCCTGTTCACGTTGGCGCACCGAGCGATGGCCGGCGCCGGGAGCGGAGCGAGCGGGCCGGATGAGAACGGCGTTGCGGAGTCGGAGTATGTACTGACCGACGGCGAACGAATCTGCAGCACGGCGATGGGATGGAACTTCGGCGACGGGCATCTCTCCAACGAGCAGCTCATCGAATCCCTACAGCGGCGTTGT
The DNA here is from genome assembly GCF_023078355.1 of Gordonia hongkongensis. Taxonomy (NCBI): domain Bacteria; kingdom Bacillati; phylum Actinomycetota; class Actinomycetes; order Mycobacteriales; family Gordoniaceae; genus Gordonia; species Gordonia hongkongensis. The sequence goes on along the minus strand of NZ_CP095552.1, from coordinate 446,105 downwards.
CATTTCGAGCCCGGGGAGGTCCGGATCGTGCTGCTCGACGCGCAGCCGATCCTCCGTCAGACGCAGGAATACCGACTCGTCGACCCGGCCATCGGCGAGTTCGAACGCGGATACGTACGCGTTGCCGACCTGGTCACGCGACAGCCGTGGGACGACCAGGTTCCCGTCACGGTGACCTGGCGCGCCGACGACGGCCGGGCAGATCCCACCGGGTGAGTCGGGGCGATTGGGTCCGCCAGGCGGATCACAATGCCCCCACAGCTTCAGCAGCCCGGCGCCGGTCACGCACCTTGGTCGACGACTCCGCCCGATTCACGACCCAGGTGGCGCCACCGGCCATGGCAAGCCCGAGAGCCGTTGCCCAGCCGAAGGGTTCGCCGTACATCGCGGTGCCCCACACCGCGGTGACGGGCGGCATCAGGAACATCAGCGTGTTCACCGAGGTGACGCCGGACCGTCGTAGAAGTATCCAGTACAGCCCGTAACCGCCGAGCGTCGACAGGATCGACAGCCAGGCGATCGCCAGCCAGAAGGTGCGGTCGGCCGGCGGCACCGCCACCCCCGCGAGAAGGCCTGCCGCGGTGAAGATCACCGCGGAGACGCCGCAGTGGATCGCCAGGATGATCATGGGTGACGGCGGGTCGACGACGCGTCGTTCGAGGAAGGTGGCGGCAACCAGCGCGGCCATACCGAGCAGCGGGACGAGATACGCCCACCACGGCGCGTCCGCGGATGACGTCGCGTCCGACCAGGTGACCAGTACAACCCCGGCCGCCCCGACGAGCAGACCCCACCACCGTCGTCGGTGGGTGACCGCCCCGAGCAACGGACCTGCCAGTGCGGCGACGACGAGCGGTTGGACACCGTCGATGAGTGCGGTCGTCCCGGTGCTGACGCCGAGAGCGATCGCCCAGTACACCGTGACCGTGTAGCCGGCTTGCGAGAGCGCACCGATGACGACCTGGGAACCGACCGCTCGCCCGGACATCGGCGCGAGGCCACGCCGACGCCACCGGAAGTACACCGCGGCCCCGAGTACGACCGCGACCACCAGGAATCGCCACATGAGGACCGTGAGCACCGGCGCCTCACCCGCGCCCAGCTTCGCGCCGATGAAACCCGACGACCAACAGACGACGAACACCGCCGACATGACAACTGTCACCCATCGCGCAGGTATACCGATCTGTGAAGTTCGCATGCAGACGACCTTACCGATCGGTGTAGTCTTTGTCATGTGACTGCCGAGACCACACTCTCGACCGTGGAGTGGACACCCAAGGCCCGACTCATCCTCGACGCGGCCTCGGCACTGTTCTACGAACACGGCATCCACGCGGTCGGTGTCGACTCCATCGCGGCAGCCGCGGGCGTCACGAAACGCACGCTCTACGACCGCTTCGGCTCCAAGGAGCAACTGGTCGTCGAGTATCTGCGTGCCCGCAACGCCGCCTGGCAAGAGTTCCTCCGGTCCCGCCTGGACGCCGCCGATGCGTCGCCGAGCGCACAACTCGCGGCGATCTTCGACGCCACGCGGGACTGGTCGGAGGACCGCGGCCACAAGGGCTGCGCAATGATCAACGCGCACGCCGAGATCAGCGATCCCGGGCATCCCGCGTTCTCGATCATCGTCGGGCAGAAGCACGAGCTCCAGGACCTCTTCACCTCGATCGCGACGAAGGCCGGCGTGCCCGACTCGCACACATTGGCACAGCGACTGTTCATCCTCCATGAGGGCGCGCTGGTGACCGCCGGGATGGGGGTCGAGCCGGGAGCTCTCGACGCGGCACGCGACTTCGCACTCGAGACCTTCGACGGCCAGCAGTCGAATTGACGAACTCTTAGCGCCCGGATGCGTTCCGCAGCAACATGATGCGGAGTAGATCTGATGCGGTGACCTTGTTCGACATTCTGCCCTCTCTGAAAGGCGTCACCGTGACCAGATCGTTCGACACCGCGACGTGGGGAACACCGTTACGCACCGTCGGACCGGACGTCGTCGCCGGCGACCTGTCCCTCCGCACCGAATCGCTGCACCGCAAGATCGCGTTCTACCTCGATGCCGACGGCGAGCCCGTCTGCCAATCCCTGTGCCCGACCGGGGTGTGGTTCCCGACGCTGGTCACCCGGGTCACGTCTGCGATCGTCGCCCGGGAACGCGTCGTCGTCCATGTCGACGCCGCCCTCCCGCTTCACTCCGCACTGCTCGATGTCGCTTTCCCGGGGACTCATCTGGCGGGTGCGACCATGGTCGACATCACCGTCGTCGACCTGTCCCGGCATCGTCGCACCCTGCACGCCGAAGCCCCCGCGCATCTCACGGTCACCGGCACCATCGCCCTGGCCCTGTCGCCCGTGATCCCGCCGCGGACAACGGACCCGCGACACGCCCCCGGGCGGTCACCGCCTGACACAATCGCAAACGGCACGACAACTACTGGGCAAAGAGAGGCCGAAACCGCCGCCAGGGCTCATAATCGCCTGATGCAACCGGAAACGGTCTCACGATTCCTGCCCGGACTGGGAGTGCTCCGCAGCTACGAGCAGTCATGGCTGAAGGGTGACATCGTCGCCGGGATCGTCCTGACAGCGTTGCTCATTCCCGCCGGCATGGGGTACGCCGAAGTCGCCGGGTTGCCACCGGTCACCGGTCTCTACGCAACGGTCATACCGCTGCTCGTCTACGCCGTAGTCGGACCGTCCCGCATCTTGGTCCTCGGCCCCGACTCGTCGCTCGCCCCGATCATCGCGGCGTCGATCATTCCGCTCGCAGCATTCGACGCCGAGCGCATCGCTTTGGCCGGCGTACTCGCCATCGAGGTCGGTCTGGTGCTGCTGATCGGCGGCCTCCTCCGGCTCGGCTTCGTCACCGACCTGCTGTCCAAACCCATCCGCATCGGCTACCTCAACGGGATCGCACTGGTCGTGGTGCTCAGCCAGTTGCCGAAACTGTTGGGCTTCAGCGTCGACGGTGACTCGGTCATCCAGGAGGCGATCAACATCGTCAAGGGTGTCGCGTCCGGGGAGGCCGAACTGCTGCCGACGGTCATCGGGGTGTCGTGCCTGGTCCTGATCTTCGCACTCAAGTTCTGGCGCAAAGCCATTCCGGGAGTCCTGGTCGCCGTGGTGGCCTCGATCATCGCAGTCGCGGTCTTCGGCTGGTCCGATGACCTGCCGGTCGTCGGAGCGATGCCCCGCGGATTCCCGTCGCCGTCCCTGGAAGGCGTGACCCTCGACGACGTCATCAGCCTGATCGGCCCGGCCGTCGGTATCGCGCTGATCGCGTTCGCGGACACCAGCGTGCTGTCGCGAACATTCGCCGCGCGTGCGGGTGACCAGGTCAACGGCAGCCAGGAGATGGCGGCCATCGGCACCGCGAACATCGCCACCGGCTTCCTGAGCGGCTTCGCGATCTCGGCGTCGTCCTCCCGCACCCCGGTGGCCGAACAGGCCGGCGCCAAATCCCAACTCGCCGCGGTCGTCGGGGCGCTTCTGATCGTCGTGTTCATCTTCGTCGCACCGGGAGTCACCGCCTACCTTCCGTCAGCAGCGCTGGCCGCCGTCGTGATCGCCGCGGCCATCTCGTTGATCGACATCTCCGGCGTGGTGGCGCTGTTCCGCGCAAACTGGGTCGAGGGTGCGCTGTCGATCGCCGCGTTCCTCGGTGTCGCGCTGATCGGTGTCCTGCAGGGCATCCTGGTTGCGATCGGCCTGTCGTTCATCGCCTTCGTGAATCTCGCGTGGCGACCGTACCGGACGGAGTTGGGGCGGGTTCCGGGACTGCGCGGCTACCACGATGTGACCCGCCATCCCGAGGCCGAACGCATCGACGGTGTGCTCATCATCCGATTCGACGCCCCGTTGTTCTTCGCCAACGGCGGCATGTTCGACGACTACGTCCGAGGCAAAGTCCGCGAGGCGAGAACAGCGGGGCGAGAGCTCCACACCGTGATCATCGCCGCCGAGCCCATCGTCGACATCGACGCCACCGCTGTCGACGAACTCGTCGAACTCGACGATTACCTCCGCACCCACGACATCGAACTCGTCTTCGCGGAGATGAAAGATCCGGTGCGGGACAAACTCCGGCGGTACGACTTGCGTGTCGACGGGAGGCCTCGCTTCGACGACTCGCGTTTCGCGCCCACGACGGGAGCGAAGATCGACGAGATCACCGGGCAACTCCGTCGGGACATCGAACCGTCGGACGGTCAGGCCTGAGTCCCGCGCGGGTAGCCTTTGTTGTCACTGCCGACCGGCGACCCGCCACCGTCCGCTGAGGAACTGCCACCGATGACCGCGTCCCCGAATGTGCCACCGACGGCCGGGCGATCGGGCACCGAGGCAGCGGCGAAAGCCGCCATCGCCGACTTCGAGGCGGGGCTCTCGGACCGGGACCGTCGAGTACTGACCGAGCGCATCTACGCCCTGCACCCACGGACGCAATCCGAGGTGGCCGAGCTCCTCGGATCGTCCCGCGAGCGAGTCACCCAGATCGACCGCTCACTGCGTCGGCGACTCGCCTCCGTGGTCGGCACGACACCCCCGCTGGCCGAAGTGTCCACCGCGATCCATCGTGCGACCGCCCCGATCGCCGACGCCGTCCGGCTCGTTGCCGACGTACCGATCGCCGGGGCCCTCGTCGGCGTTGACGACGCACCTTGCTGGCGCGTGGTGGCCAGGGCCTCCGGCCTGCGCACGACCGAGGATTGGATCATCCGGGGCACGTTGCGCGCCGTCGCCAAGCTGACGAAGACGGTCGCCGACGGCGCCGCCGACACCGGCGGGCTGGTTCCGGTCGACGCCGTCGCCGCCGGCCTCAGCCTGACCCGCGCGTCCGGCGCACGATGGTTGCGTCGCACGGGATACGCGGTGCTCGGTGACCACGCGATCGCGATGACCTCGTCGACGGGTGACGTCGTCGCCGCTGTGCTCGGAGAAAGCGGCGCACCACTGACCTTCGGCGAGATCGTCGACGCCATGCGACCGATTCCCCGCGCACAGGCCAGCATCCGTAACGCCATCACCTCGGACGCCCGCATCGTCAAGACCGATCGCACCCGCTACGGCCTCGCCGAGTGGGGGCTTCGCCGGTACGAGCCGGTGCATCTGCAGATCGATGCGATTCTCTCCGACCACGACGGCGCCGCACCCATCGACGACGTCATCGCGACGATCCAGGGCCGACACGAGTTCAGCGACACCACGATCCGTGCGTACGCAGGCGCCGGCGAATTCCAGATTCGCGACGGCATCGTCACCCGACGCGAACGACCACATCGGCCGCGGCGGACGCCGGGACGAACGCGCGGACTGTACCGCGAAGACGACGTCGTGCACTGGTCGACGACGATCACTCCCGCGCAGTGTCGCGGAACGGGTTTCAACATACCCAGCGCACTCGCCGGCCTTCTCGGCATCGGCCCCGGTTCACCGGTCACACTCGAGACCGAGCTGGGCACACAGGCTTTCACGTGGGCATCGGTTCAGGCACGGACCGGCTCGATCAAGCGGTTCATCGATGAGCTCGAACTGGAACCGGGTACGCCCGTGTTCCTCGACTTCGGGCCGCACACCTTCGCCGTTCGACGGGCCGAGCACGCAACCGCGTTGTCCGCCGCGGACATCCTGACCCGGATCGGGCGGCGGCCAGCCCGGCTCACCCGAACCCGACTCATCCAGGTTCTCGCCGAATCACTCTGGTTGCCATCGAAATCCGGCATCGACGAGGTCGTCGAGCTCCTCCGCAGGCGTCGCGAGACCGACCTCTCGGACCGGGTCGCGGGCGCACTGCGCTGAGCATCGGGCATCGGTCAGCGAGTGCTCGGGGCACCCCAGTGGGGCTCGCCGTACGGGGCGTCGACCGCGACGCATGCGCCGGCCGACGCGCAGGCGAGGATCCGGACCATGGTGTCGCGAGTACCGAGATCGCCTTCGAAAGACACATACTCGCCACGACGCAGCCCGACGTCTGCCACCATCCGCTCCGCCTCGGCGATGAGTTGGCCTGTGGCGTCTTGTGATCCGTCGCCGAGGTCGACGACGAGGCCGCCCTCGTTCCGGAGCATGTCCGCCGTCCGGAGTGCAGCGAGGACGAACTCGTCGCCGACGCGGTACATCTGACGGCAGTGCTTCCGGGGCACGGCGGCTTCGACCAGATCCTCGACCTCGATGCATTGGTCGACATGAGCAAGCACGAAACCGATCTCGCACGAATGCGCCGGTTCGCACGATGGGCCGAGGACGATCGGAACCGTGACGGCGTCGACCTCCAGCAAGGAATGCCAGGCAAGCACGAACTCCCAACCCGTGCGGATCACGAGGCCCACCCGACTGCCCGCGCGGACCCCGCAGGAGACCAGTTGCTCGGCCATCCATTCCACGGACTCGTAGAACCGTTCGAAGTCGATGACGGCGTCACCGGTGTGCACCGCGGGCAGCGAGCCATGGGTGTCGTGGGCGCCGCTCAGCGGCGAACATGAAGCCGACGTCTGACTCACACATCCCCGTATGTGTAGCGAGTTCGTCTGCCGTGCAGCCGAACTCGTAGAACTCGCGGGCGGCTCCGCCGGCTCGCACCGGCATGAGACCCTCGCCTTGCAGAGGTTAGGCTACCTTTACCAGGCGGGTCGGTGTCAACCCACTACATAGTTTTTCACTCATCTCATATTTAGGGTACGTTCACCTACGATCCCACCCTGCCGCACTGTCGGGCCTCCCCCTGCGATGAGTCCCGACGCGCATGCGACACCCCGTTTCCGAACGGGTAGATGACACGAGGAGAGCACGAGATGACACAACGAACCCTGCGGGCCGTCGGACTGTCCGCACTCATCGGCGGATCGGTCACTGCCGCGCTGCTGGCCGGCGCCGCGTCGGCGGGTGCAGATGCATTCGTCCGGCTTCCGGGCGGCACCGCGAAAGGTGAGGGCATCCAGATCGTCCGGTCCGAGGAGAGCGCGCGGGTCTCGGCGTCGATGGCCGCCAACGGGGTGTCCAGGACCACCTGGGTCAGCGGTCAAATCACCTTGTACGCACCGAATCTCAAGCCCGCCAAGGCAGGACCGAGCGTCGGCGCGGCCGGCGAGACGACGCTGCCCGGAAGCAACGGAACCGCAACGAACGGCGCCGCCGCCACCCTGTCCACCGGTTACATCATCGGGTGCCAGGTGAACATCAAGGGCCTTCAGGGCGGTCTGTCCGGATCGCTGACCCCGACCGCACCCTCCCTGTCGGGCACCCTGACCGTCCCGCTGGCCGCCGGCGACGTCACGTTCGTGGTGTTGAACACCAAGAACATCGAGAAGGCCGGTACCTACCACCTCGGTTACGACGACGCGCAGATCGACGTGCAGAACTGCGGCGGATACGCCCAGGCGCGAGCATTCACCACGATCGAGACCACCGGCGAGGTGCACCAGAAGGTGAACCTCTACGGCAAGCCGTTCTCCATCGGCTGACCGCGAACCCGTTGCCCACCACCATGACCCGCCGAATCGGAGCTCCCATGACCGTCGCCAAGCGCCGCACCGCGCGCACCCGGATCATCGCGTCCACGACCGCAGTCGCCTGCGCGGCACTGATACCCGTCCTCGATGCCGCACCCGCACACGCCGACACCACCGTCCAACTCCCCGGGCAATCCGTCACGAAGAAGTTGAAAGACGGTACGACGGTGACCATCACGCGCAGCAAAGAGTCCGCGCGGATCACCCCGTCGATGGGCGCCACGCCCCTGCACCGCAACGCCTGGGTGTCCGGCAAGTATGTGGTGACCACGTCCGACCCGGCCGCGAAGATCGGTGTCGGCGCCGGCTACATCGTCGGCTGCCAGCTGACGCTGGGCGGTAACTCGAACAGCAGGGCCGGCGCGACCGCACCCGACTTCGACCTCCAGAGCGCGACCACGACGGCCGAGACCGGCGCCGGCGTGACCATCGGGCCCGGCCAGGCGGTCAACTACGTCATCAACGACCGTGAGTACAAAGACGCGTTCGGTGCCGCCGGCCACTCGTCGTCGATCAGCTTCTCCGGCGGCAAGGGCACGCTGGCGTACACCAACGAGACCATGATGGTGAACGGCTGCGCCGGTTACGCGCAGGCCCGGTCGTACGCCAAGGTGAGCATCACCACCGACAACGTGTCGCAGTCGATCGCCGTGTACGGAAAGCCGTTCAGTATGGGCTGACCGACCACCGCTCTCCCAGAGATGCGAAATGGCCCCCCATCCGTGAGGATGGGGGGCCATTTCTGGCGGTGGCGGAGGGATTTGAACCCTCGGTACGGGGTTACCGCACACAGCATTTCGAGTGCTGCACCTTCGGCCGCTCGGACACGCCACCGCCGAAGACTGTACCGCAGACCCGCGGTCAGACTTAAATCGGCTGCTCAGGCCCACCCCCGCCCCCTGAGGAGCGAGCTTGCGAGCGTCACGAAGGGTCCTCGCAACTCGTCTCGGCAGGCCCCTTCGAGGCTTGTCGCTATCGCTCCTCGCACCTCAGGGAGCAGGGGGCCTAGTGGCCGGTCAGCTTGTCCTTGACGTCGTCGATCTTGCCCTTGACGGCGTCGGCGGCGTCGGTGATCTTCTGCTTGCCCTCGGCCTGCGCCTGGTCGCCCTTGCCCTCGTTCTTGAGGTCCTGATCGTCGGTGAGGCTGCCGGCAGCTTCCTTGCCGCGACCCTTGAGCTCTTCGGCCTTGTTCTTGGCGTCGTCCGTGGTTCCCATGAAGCCTCCTCGGTGAGGTTCGGCGCGGCCGGGTGCCGTCCGATGTGGAAGAACTCGGCGACGACCGACGCGCCGGCTGCTCGACACTGGCGCCGCCTGGGGAGCGGACTCCCGCATCCCACCGTGCCACAGGTGTGCACTGAGCTGCATGACCGCAGGTCAGCGACCTGTCAGCGGCTGTTGAACTTCTGGGACACCTCGTTGATCTTGTCCTTGGCGGTACTGAACGCCTCTTGGACCTTCTCGTTCTCGGCGAGATCGTTGAGCTTGTCCTTGGCGGTGCCCAGCGCGTCCTGGACCTGCTTGCTCTCGACGAACTCGTCGATCTTGTCGCGCGCGGTACCCAGCGCCTCCTGGACCTTGCCGCTCTCGGCGAACTCGTTGATCTTGGCCTTGGCGGTGTCGAAGGCCGCGGTCACCTTGTCGGACGGATCGGTCATGATTACTCCTCGCGGATCGGGGATGCTGACGTCCAATCTGCCAGGACCGCCCGCCACCGACCACCGGTCTGCACCCTGAGATCTCACCGATCTTGAGTCCTCACGACCCCGAGATGACGACGGTCACGGGTGTCGTCGGGTGGCGAAGAAGTCGACCATGAGTGCGCGGCACTCGGCTTCGAGGACGCCGCCCTTCACCTGGGGGCGATGTGACAGCCGTGGATCGCGGACGACGTCCCACAGCGAACCGACGGCACCGGTCTTGGGCTCCCACGCCCCGAAGACGACGGCGTCGACCCGGGACAGCGTGATCGCTCCGGCACACATGGTGCACGGTTCGACGGTCACCGCGATAGTGCATCCCGGGAGCCGCCATCCATCACCGAACGCCCGCGCCGCGGCACGCAGCGCAAGCACCTCGGCGTGGGCCGTCGGATCGGAATCGGCCTCGCGACGGTTGGCGGCGCGGGCCAGTTCGACGCCCTCGGGGTCGAACACGACTGCCCCGATGGGTACGTCGTCGGTCCCCGACAGTGCCGCCGCGTCGAGCGCGGAGCGGACCATGGCCTCCCAGGCGGGCGCACTCATCGCGCGGCTTCGTGCGGGCTCAGTGGCCGAGCGAGTCGAGAACCTTGCCCAGCTCGTCGGCGAAACCGAGCCGCGCCGCGATCATGCCGAGCTGTTCGTCGGCGTACAGATCGGTGTCCCCGACGATGATGCTCATGACCGCGTCGGGCAGTCCCAGGTCCGCGAGCAACCCGAGGTCCCCTTCCTCCCACGGATCGATCTGATCGAGCTCGTCCGGATCGATGTCGGGGACCTCGATGTTGAGGGCGTCCAATGCGTCGACCGCGATGTCGTAGTCGACGGAGGCGGTCGCATCGGAGATCAGGAGACGCGCCCCGGTCGGCGACGGCCGGACGATGATGAAGAACTCGTCGTCGACGTCGAGGAGCCCGAAGACCGCGCCCGCCGAACGCAGCTCACGCAACTGGGTCTCGGCGTCCTCGAGATCAGAGAGCGCCGACGGTTTCATCGCGGTGACCTTCCACCCGCTCTCGTCGCGGACGACCGCCACGGCGAAACCGTCGATGTCGTCGTCCACGTCCTGCGCGTTCGACCCCGACTTCCCAAATCCGGCACCGGCCATGCGACAAACCGTAGCCCCTATCACCGGTACTCCCAAGTCCCGGTTCACCGGGCATGACCGGTATGGGAACGTGTCAGGGTGACTGCCGCGCCGTCGTCCCCCGCTGTCGCCCTTCCCACGCCGGTCTGTGTGCTGGGTCTCGGCCTGATCGGCGGCTCGCTGCTGCGGGCCCTGCACGACGCCGGGCACGAGGCGTTCGGCTACAACCGGTCGGCCACGACCGTCGATGCGGCCATCGGCGACGGGTATGACGCGTCCGCGGATCTTGTTGCGACGCTTTGGCGCGCGGCGTCGTCGGACGCGCTGCTCGTGCTCGCGACACCGGTGACGACGATCGGCCCCCTGGTGACGGCCATCGCCGAGAACGCGCCCGGGCTCCTGGTCACCGACGTCATCAGCGTCAAGCAGGAAGTCGAGCGCCTACTCGCCGATCTGCATCCCGGAGGTCGATACGTCGGCGGGCATCCGATGGCCGGGACCAGTTCGTCGGGCTGGGCGGCAACCGACGCCACCCTCTTCGACGGGGCCATGTGGGCGGTCACCACCACCGATCACACCCCGGCCGACGACTGGCTCACGGTGGCCGCGCTGGCCGTGACGGTCGGCTCGCGAGTGGTGCCGGTCGCACCCGACGCGCACGATCGGGCGGTCGCCGCGATCTCGCATCTGCCACACCTGACCGCCGCGGCCACGGCCGCCGTCGGGGCCGGTGAGAGCGACCTCGCCCTACGCCTGGCCGCCGGCAGCTTCCGTGACGGCACCCGGGTCGCCGGCACCGCACCCGCCCTGCAACGCGCGATGATCGAGGCCAACGGCATCGCCGTGCTCAACGTCCTCAGCGAGACGATCGACCGCCTCACCGCCGTGCGCGACGAACTCCGCGACCACGGAACCGCCGAAGTACTCGTCGACGACGGGCACCGCGCGCGAAAGGCGTACGAGCAACTGCATTCCGGCGCCGCGGAGGTCATCTCCGGGGTGACGGTCGGCGACGACGGGTGGCAGCAGGAACTACGCCGGCAGGCCCATCAGGGCCGGGTGTGGGTGGGCTGACCGCCGCGCCGTGTCCCTGGGGCCGCCCGCACACGTCAGACCCGGCGCGCGAGGCCCGGGTAGTCGACGACGAAGTTGTTCTCGTCGACGGTGATGGTGGTGGTCGCAAGCGGCGACACCACACGGAATCCGTCCGTGCCCGGGGTGTACGACATCGTCGCCGGCTTCACGTCTCCGCTGGGCAGGTACATGTACGCGACCGGGATCTCGACCGCTCCGGGAGTCGACGCCGAGAGAGCACGTCGCCGGATCGGCAAGGCGTTGAACATCGGTGACAATGCGAGGTCCACGTCTTCGGCGCCGTCGAAGTCCGAACGGGTGGTCTCACCGTCGGGACGACGGATCAGCCACGTGCCCTCGTCGTCGCGCGTGATGCCGAACTGCGTCTCACCGTCAGTGCGAACCAGGTGAACGGTGAGCCGCTTGACCACACCGGCATCGGTGGTCTGCAGCTCGTAGGACGCGGAGAACGCCTCGTGGTCGGCGGTCGCCGCGGCGATGATCCGTCCATAGGCCTTGAGTCGTGCGCCGGACACGACCAGGCGGACCTGTTCCAGTCGATCGGTGTCTTCGCCTCGCCACGTGAGCATCGTCTTGAACTCGTCGTTGGTGGCGGAGGACTGACCGCTGTCAGGGGCTGTCTGCGGAGAACTCACGTGACCACGGTAGCGAGCAACCGCCCCGATCACACATCGGACGACCTGGTCACCCGACCGATCACCCGGCCCGGGACCCCGAAGACGTGACCGTTCAGGCGATACAGGACGCGGTTCGGCGGGGCGATGACGGCGTCACGGTGTCTTCGACCACCACCTCGCCCGCGACCGTGATCGAGCAACTCACCGAGCTACCCGTTCCCGCGATGACCAAGAGGCGCAGCGGGTTGACCCCGCCGGTGAACTGGACGGTCCACGGATTCGTCGGGGCGAACTCCGAGCGCAGGCCGTTGTCGTCGACGTAGAGGATGGTGGCCTGCCCGTCGATGGTCGCCTCGTAGGTCACCGGTTTGTTCTGCGGATCGATCCGCTCACCGGGTTGACCTGGGAGCTGCTGTCCCGGGTCGGGCGGGGTGAGGCTGGGCGGTTCGAAGGTGCGTGGGATCGGCATGGTGTCGGTGACCGCCGGCGAGTCGGCGAAGCGGTCCTGCGGTGCCTCCTCCCGCAGCCCGAGGAACCCGACGAAAGCCACCACGAGCAGCACCACCACGCCCAGGGTCAGGATGAGGGTTGCGGTGGGCACCTTGCGGATGCGTGAACCCGGTCGGCCGTCGGCGCTTTCGGCCTCCCGCTCGGCCGCCGCGACGCGTTCGGCCTCGGCACGCTCGGCGCGCTCGGCCAGGGTGAGCTCGGTGTTGGTCGGCTGGCCGGGGCGGAACATCGGGGTCCCGTCCGCGGCGTAACCGAGCGGCGGATAGAGCTGCGGTACTACGGGTTGCCCGTAGAGATCGCGAGGCGACCCGCCGGTCTGGCTGCCGCCTCCGTCGCGGCGTCGAGGGTCGTGAGCGCCGGGGTTCGGCCCCCCGTACGGCTGTCCCATCGTCGGCCTCCGGTCGGATTCTCGAGCGTCGTCGTCGACGCGGCGCGGCCTCAGCCGAAATCATCGGTTCGGCTCGACGCCGCGCGTCATTCCCTCTCCGACCTTACGGCGCGAAGTCGGGAGCCCACCTCGACGATCGGAAGACCGCAGGTCATGGCGATGCCGCGACGACAGCGAACCAGTCGGTCGAATGAGCCCGAACACTGACGAGTGAGACGCGGAGACCGTGGCCGCGCTGCCGCCCCACCCCCGTGCCCTCGGGGGCGGCAGCCCCCTGACAGGCCCCACCGAAAAGAGTTCACCGTAGTGAACTGAAAGTACTTTCACATACAGCACCGCGGGCTGCAACAGCTGCGCGGACGTCCAGGACAAGTGATATCGGGGTCCGTTTCACCTGCGCACCCGCCGATCTCTGCCCCTTTCACCATAAGCCCTGGACAGGGGCTTGCCGCAAGACCCCCCATCCGGTGCAGAATCGCTGTCTCACCTGCGACGACCACCCCTGCCACCTGCTGATTCGGAGTCATCTCTGTGCCCCCAGTCCAAGACAACGCGACGTCAACGACCACCGCGGTGTTCGCCCTCCCCGACAGCCTGTCCCCGAAGAACGATCCGGCCCTCGTCGCCGACGACACCCGACACTTCGCCTCGATCACCACGAACCTGCGACGCACCTTGGCCGACACCGACGAGCGCCTGCAGCACCTTCGGCGCGAGGCCGGTGGCAGGGGTCGTCGGGCCGTCGACCGCGACATGGAGATCCACCAGCTCGGCGCACGTATCCGATCGCTGCGGCGGTTCGGCCTCGACCTGTGCCTGGGTCGGCTGGTCCGCGACGACGGGGAGATCCTCTACATCGGCCGGCTCGGGCTGACCGATGCCGCCGGCGAGACCCTGCTCGTCGACTGGCGCACCCCGCTGGCCGCGCCGTTCTTCGCCGCCACCCGCCGCGACCCGATGGGACTGGTGAGCCGACGCCGCTACCGCTGGACCCACGGCCGGATCACCGACTACTGGGACGAGGTCTTCGTCGACGACCCCGCGGTGCTCGCCTCCCACGCCGCGCTCGACGAGCAGTCCGCGTTCCTCGCCGACCTCGGCGCCAGTCGTTCCCCGCGCATGCGAGATGTCCTGGGCACCATCGCCACCGATCAGGACGCGATCATCCGAGCCGGCTCGCACGGGACCCTCGTCGTCGACGGCGGGCCGGGAACCGGCAAGACCGTCGTCGCGCTGCATCGTGCCGCCTACCTCGTCTACGCCGATCCGCGCCTCGCCGGTCGTCGAGGCGGGTTGCTCGTCGTCGGACCTCATCGGCCGTACCTCGCCTACGTCGCCGATGTGCTGCCGAGCCTCGGCGAGGAGAGCGTCCAGACCTGCACTCTCGCCGATCTCGTCGTCGAAGGCGATTCGGCGACAACCGAAGCCGACGTCGACGTGGCACGGATGAAGTCGTCGGCTCGCATGGTCGAGGCGGTCGAGCCGGCGGTGAAGTTCTACGAACAACCGCCGACGACGCCGTTCGTGGTCGAAACACCCTGGATGGAGACGACTCTGACCGCGGACGACTGGGCAGACGCCTTCGACGCAGCCGAGCGCGGAACCGCACACAACGAGGAGCGGGAGGAGGTGTGGGAAGAACTGGTGTCGATCATCGCGTCGCGACAAGACGACGACGTGCCCCAGCACGCGCTGCGTCGTGCGTTGGCCGCGAATGACGAACTCGCGGCAACCTTCTCGCGGGCATGGCCGATCCTGGACGCCGCCGAGATCGTCGGTGACCTGTGGTCGGTGCCGGCCTTCCTCCGCATGTGTGCGCCGTGGCTGTCACCCGGCGAGGTACGCGCACTCCAGCGCAGCGTCCCCGATGCCTGGACCGATGCCGACCTGCCGGTCCTCGACCGCGCCCACCGCCGGATCGGGGACCCGGCAGCGTCGGCCCGTCGTCGCCGACAGCGCGCGGACCTGGCGAAGGAACGCGAGCGGATCGACCAGGTGGTCGACGACCTGATCGCCGCCGAGGTCCACGACGACGGCGAGGGACTCATGACGATGCTCCGGCACGAGAACCTGCGCCACAACCTCGGGGACGGGTCCGTGAGCGAGACCGCCCGCCCACTGTCCGGGCCGTTCGCGCACATCGTCGTCGACGAAGCGCAGGAACTCACCGACGCCCAGTGGCAGATGCTGATCGACCGTTGCCCGTCGAAGAGCTTCACCGTCGTCGGCGACCGCGCGCAGGCACGACGCGGATTCCCCGAGTCATGGGCAGAGCGGCTTCGGCGCGTCGGCCTGCGCGACGTCACCTCGGCGGGACTCACGATCAACTACCGGACCCCGGAAGAGATCATGGATGCGGCCGCCCCCGTCATCCGCGCGGCGCTCCCCGACGCGAACGTGCCGACTTCGGTTCGGCGCGCGGGCATTCCGGTCACCTACGGCGACCGCGCGGACCTCGACACCGTGGTCGACGACTGGACCTCGACGCATCGAGACGGAATCGCCTGTGTGATCGGCGAACCCGGCTTCGCCGGGACCGCCCGCGTGCGGTCGCTCACCCCCACCCTCGCCAAGGGGCTCGAGTTCGACCTCGTGGTGCTCGTCGACCCCGACGCCTTCGGCGCGGGCACCGAAGGCGCGGTCGACCGCTACGTGTCGATGACCCGGGCGACTCAGCAGTTGGTGATCCTCCGCACGTAGACCCCACCACCGATTGGGGTAGTGCCGTACTCGTGTCGACGTCCCGGACGCCGGCGAGGATGGAAGACAGCACCGGCACCTCGCCCACCCACCCAGGGTTCCGGTGCACACAGAAGAGGCCCGTCACCGGGATCGGTGACGGGCCTCTGTGGTGCGCCCGTAGGGATTCGAACCCCAAACCTTCTGATCCGTAGTCAGATGCTCTATCCGTTGAGCTACGGGCGCGTGCTATTCAGTTGTACCGCCGTCGGCCGACTGCGGTGGCGGAGGCGAGAGGATTTGAACCTCCGGTCCCGTTTTAGCGAGACAACTCATTAGCAGTGAGTCCCATTCGGCCGCTCTGGCACGCCTCCTTGGCGGAGTCCTTTCGAACTGCCGAGTCGAAAGGTTACACACCCTTCGCGTCCACAAGCAAACCGGTTGGTCAGAGCCGGTTTCTGCCTCATCGGGGTCGCGGCCTACATTGGTCGGGTGAGCCTGCGAATCCGCCCCGACCTGGACGACCTTCCCGTATACGTACCGGGCAAGACGTTTCCGGGAGCGGTGAAGCTCGCCAGCAACGAGGTCACCGAAGGTCCGCTGCCGAGCGTCGTCGAGGCGATCGGCGCGGCGGCCGCAGCCGTGAACCGCTACCCCGACAACGGGATGGTGGAGCTGACCGCAGCGCTGGCCAAGAGCCTCGGGGTCACCGAAGACGAGGTCCAGGTGGGATGCGGGTCGGTCATCCTCTGCCAGAACCTCATCCTCGTCACCAGCGGACCGGGCGACGAGGTGGTCTTCGGGTGGCGGTCCTTCGAGACCTATCCCCTGGCGACGCGCGTCGCGGGCGCGACACCGGTCCAGGTCCCGCTCACCGGCGATCTGACCTACGACCTACGCGCGATGGCCGACGCGGTCACCGACCGCACGCGGCTGATCTTCGTGTGCAATCCCAACAACCCGACCGGGACCGTGGTCGAGGCAGCCGACCTGCGGGAGTTCCTGCAGAACGTGCCGTCCGACGTCATCGTCGCTCTCGACGAGGCGTACTTCGAATACCTGCGCTTGCCGTCGAGTCAGGCGTACGACGCACTCGAACTCCGACGCGAGTTCCGCAACCTCGTGGTGCTGCGCACCTTCTCGAAGGCGTACGGGCTGGCCGGGCTGCGCGTGGGTTACGCGATCGCCGATCCGGAGGTCATCACCGCCCTCGGCAAGGTTCATGTGCCGTTCTCGGTCAGCAGCGTCGCCCAGGCCGCCGCGCTCGCCAGCCTCGACGCCGGGGACCAGTTGCTGGCCCGCACCGACGCGGTCGTCGCCGAACGGGCCCGCGTCACCGCACGACTGCGCGACGCGGGCTACCGGGTCCCCGATTCGCAAGCCAACTTCGTGTGGCTCGACCTGGGAGCGGCGTCGATGGACTTCGCGCGCGCCTGCGTCGACGCCGGGGTGGTGGTCCGCCCGTTCGACGGCGACGGCGTGCGGGTGACCGTCACCAACGCCGCCGAGGACGACGTGTTCCTGCGGTTCGCCGAGAGCTGGGACGGTCCCCGGAGCTGATCCTGGACCCCGAGCCGGTCAGAGCCCCCGGCCGATGGTCGGCCACAGGGCCGCGAGGTCGCGCTCCCAGTACGCCCACGTGTGGGTTCCGATGAGGCGGAAACCGTCGGTGTAGGGCACCCCCGCGGCACGCATCGTGATGGCGAACTCGAGCGAACAGCGGTAGGCACCCAGTTCGAGCGCCGACGAGGATGCCGTCACGACGTCGCGCGGCCCCTCGTCCGGCTCGATCTGACGCTGGAGGTCGAGGGGGCCGATGGCGCCGGACCCGGCGGCGATGAAGATGTTCTTTCCGCGCAACCGGTCGAGATGAAGACTCGGGTCGTGTGCGCGCCAGCCCGCGGAGCCGAACGGGCCCCACATGTTGGTGGCGTCGCCGCCGTCGCGACCGACCGTCGTACGGACGTAGGCCTCGTTGACGGGACCGGACACCGGCGGGCAGCCGCTGAGCGAGGCGACGCCGGTGTACATCTCCGGGTGTCGGATGGCCAGGGAGAACGCGGCCTGCCCACCCATCGACAGCCCGATGACCGCGTTGCGGCCGTTGCCGTCGAACCGGTCGTCGATCAGCGGCGGCAGCTCCTTGGTGAGGAACGTCTCCCACATCGGCTTGCCGAGCGCGGCGTCCTTCTTCTGCCAGTCGGTGTAGAAGGTGCCCTTTCCTCCGGTGGGGAGTACGACGTTGACGTTCTTGTCGGCGAAGAAGCGGCCGGCGCGACCCTTCGTGATCCAGTCGCTGACCTCACCCTCGGCGCCGGCACCGTCGAGCATGTAGACCGTCGACCGCGGCGTCGAGCCGCCGACCGGGGTGAGGACCGACAGCTTGATCCGCTCGTTCATCGCCGGTGAGAAGACCCAGATGTCGGTACGCAGCGCACTCAGCTTCTCGGATTTGGCGATGCGCGCCACCTGTTTGGGAGCGGCGTCGGCGATGGCCGGGGTCGACAGAATCCCCACCATCAGGCACACCAGACCCGCGATCAATCGCCTCGACATCTCGCCAACTCCCTCACCGACAATCCCCCCGGAGTGCACCCGGGACCTCGTCGTGTCACCACGTGCGAGTCCGCGCCGACCGGATCGGCCCGACGCGGACATCTAGACTCACAGACTACCCGGCGTTCAGCCGAGTGGAAGGTCGTGACCACGGCATCTCACGGGCACCGGGACCTCCGAGGAAAGTCGACGATGCCCACTTCACCTTCTGTTCACCACGCGCATTCCGAGCGGCACGAACCACCGTCGACCACGGGACTCGGTCCGAACGACTTCGCCTTCGTCGCCGAGGTCGGGGTGCGCTGGTCGGACATGGACGCGTTCGGACACATCAACCACGCGCGGATGGTCACGCTGATGGAGGAGGCGCGCATCGCGTGGCTGTTGAGCGCCGGCGAGGACTACGCCCCGCTGATCACCAGCGCGATGATCGTGCACGTCGACATCCGATACCAGGCCCAGCTGCGTCACGACGACTCGCCGCTGCGAATCGGGATGTGGATCAAGGGTTTCCGTTCGGTGGACTTCACCATCGGTTACGAGATCCGCAGCGGCGTTGCCGACGACGCCAGTCGGCCGGCATGCGTCGCGAGCACGCAGATGGCCGTCGTCGACATCGAGAAGCACACCCTGCGGCGGCTGTCCCCCACCGAGAAGGACTACCTCAGCACGTGGTCACGACGGCTCGTAGCGAGCGGGTAACTCGCGCGGCACCGCCGGCGAGATCCGCGCGATGTTGCCCTGCAACACATCCCGATAGATGCGCAACTGCTCTTCGCCGCTGCGGACCTGTTCGGTGAGCCGTTTCGCGTTGTCGACGGAGATCTCGCGGTCGCCCGACCGCGCGATCAACGCGTCGATGCGGTCGTCCAGGGTCGCCGCTTTGTTGTACTCGGCGAGGACCTGCAGCTCGACGGCCGCGGATTCGACGACATGCGCGACCTCGCCGAGCGCCTGGACACGGTCGATGAGTTCGGTCCACACCGGTCGCAGTGTCGTCTCACGCTGATCGATCTGCGCGGCGAAGGTGCGGTCGAAGCCGCCATTGCGCTTGGCCCGGTCGAGGTCGATGCGTACCGCCCGCAACGCGATGACGTCGGCGGCGATCTCGGCGACCTCGGCGTGCAGGTTCACCTGGGTGCGCTGGACCTCGAAATGGTCGGAGCGCCAGGCGGGGTTGCCGAGGATGCGGTCGTAGTAGTGACCGGTGATGAACAGCAGCGTCTCGTAGCCGTCGACGAAGGCCGCGGCACGCGGCGCACCGGCCTGGGAGGCACCACCCGGTGCCTCGCGCACGCCCGACAGGAACTGGTCCGCCCACTGCCCCGCCTGCGAGTTGCCCGACTTCGCGGCGACCTGCCCCACCACGCCGGCGATCCGGTCGAACGCGGCGGTGCCGGCGCGACGGACATAGCTCGACGCGTTGACGTTGGGGGTCGGAGTGCACAGCAGCCCGGCGAACAACCGGTCTCGTTCCTCGATCTCGAGATAGACGTTCTCCCGTCGCTCGCGTCGGATCGCCCGGGTCCCCGACGCGAACACACCCTTACCGGCGACGATCTGCTTGCGTGCGTCCTCGCGGCGTCGTTGCAGGCCGTTGAGCCGGTTGCGCATCACGGCCGCGACCACACCGGGCACCACCGGGCTCGACAACTGGTGTTCGATCTGGACGATCGCGCGCTGCAAGCGGCGCAGATCGCCGAAACCCGCGGACATGGACGGCATCGGCCGACCGGTGGAGATCCGGCGCACCACGATGGCACGACCACCCGGGGTGAGGTATCCGGAGGCGATGAGAAGCGCCGCGGTGTCCGACAGTTCGCGCCGCTCGCCCGGTACCGCCGAACGATCGCACCACTCGCGGATCTGTTCGCTCGTGCGCGCGGGCATCAAGCGATGTCCGCGGGAACTGCTGTCGACCATGCCGCCGCCTTACCTGGAGAATCGGTGTCCGCACCCGTCCACAGACACCGATTTCGATGCTACCCGCGGGCGACGACCACCCGGTGTGGTCGACGTCTCGCCTGCCTGTCGCACCGACGGAACACCCCCACGGGTGTCACGATGGCCACATGACAGTTCCCTCGGATGTGTCGGGACCTCGCGGCGTCGAACGCATCCGTGGTCAGATCTGGCGGAACGGCGACCCGGTGGATGGCTTCGACCTCGAGGAGATCTCCACCTGTCTCGACAATCCGGAGAAGTTGATCTGGGCGGATCTGGAAAGCCCCACCCACGAGACCCTGTCCCGGTTGGCGACCGAACTCGACCTCGACCCGTTCGCGATCGAGGACACGGTCGCGGCGGCCGAACGGGTCAAGACAGTCACCTACACCGGGCACACCTTCGTGATGGTCTACGCGGTGTCGCTACACGACGGCGACTCGCCGGCCGACGACCGGGACGATGACGACGGCGCCGCGGCCACCGACTTCCGTGCCTCCGCGAACGGTCGGGCGCGGATGTTCGACCTGCACCGCATCTCGATCTTCGTCAAACGGAACGCACTCATCACCGTGCGACCGACCCCGGCGCTCGACATCGACGAGGTCATGCGGCGTTGGTCGGACAGCGGGGCCACGCAATACGGGATCGGCGCGCTCGTGCACGGATTGCTCGATGTCGTCGTGGACGGACACTTCGACGCCGTGCAACGCCTCGACGACGAGATCGAAGACCTCGAGGCACTGCTGTTCGACGAGCGCATCCCCGGCCGCGAACTGCAGCGCCGAACCTACGACCTGCGCAAGGACCTCGTCGTCCTGCGACGGGTGGTCCTGCCGATGCGCGAGGTGATCGCCGGCATCCAACGACGGCGGTTCGACAACCACGCGCCGCCGGAACTCGACCCGCATTTCTCCGACCTCTACGACCACGCGCTCCGGGCGTCGGAGTGGACGGAATCGTTGCGCGACATGATCACCACCGTCTTCGAGACCAACCTGACCCTCGCCGACGCGCGACTCAACACCGTCATGAAGAAGCTGACCGCGTGGGCCGCGATCATCGCCGTGCCGACGGCCATCACCGGTTTCTACGGACAGAACGTGCCGTTTCCCGGTTTCGAGCGACTACTCGGCTTCATCACCAGCACGACGCTTATCGTCGTCGTGGTCGTCGGACTCTATCTGTCGTTCCGGAAACGCGACTGGTTGTGACCGCGTCGTCGGATGTGTTGTCCTGCAACGGGTGTGACTCGTACACGGCGGGTTTCGACATGAAAGCGGTTGACCACGTGCGCGTTTGATAGCGTATGGGCCAGCCCACCGACGGAAGGCACCGATGGAGTCACCCGCGATCACGATCGACGGTCTCACCAAGCGATTCGGCAGCCTTACCGCGGTCGACGACCTGTCGTTCACCGTTGCCCCCGGTCGCGTCACCGGGTTTCTCGGACCGAACGGTTCGGGCAAGACCACGACCCTGCGGATGCTCCTGGGCCTGGTCGAACCGACCGCCGGCCGGGCACTCATCGGCGACCGCCCGTTCCGGGAGATCCCGCGACCCGCCCAGCACGTCGGCGCGGCGCTCGAGGCGTCGAGCTTTCACCCCGGGCGCACCGGACTCGGGCACCTGAAGGCACTCGCCCCGCAGGTCGGGGTCCCGACGTCGCGGTGCCGGGAAGTGCTCGACTTCGTCGGACTCGCTCAGGCCGCGGACCGCCGCGTCGGTGGTTACTCGATGGGCATGCGGCAGCGCCTCGGCCTGGCCACCGCGCTGCTCGGCGATCCGCAGATCATCCTGCTCGACGAGCCGGCCAACGGTCTCGACCCCCAGGGCATCGTGTGGCTGCGCGGGCTGCTGCGGTCACTGGCCCACGAGGGTCGAACGGTCCTGGTCTCCAGCCACGTGCTCGCCGAGGTGCGGAGCACCGTCGACGACGTGGTGGTGATCGGCAACGGCAAACTGGTCCGGGCCTCCACGCTCGCCGACTTCGAGGCGCTGGCCGAGCACGCGGTCGTCGTGCGGACGCCGTCGCGGGCGTCGTTCGTCGCGCTCGCGGGCGAGCGCGGGTGGCACCTCGAGGACACGCACGACGGTTTCCGGGTGCCCGGCGTGAGTGCGGCCACGGTCGGGACGGCCGCCTTCACCGCGGGCATCGAACTCCACCAACTCGCCGACGTCGGCGCCGATCTCGAGGCGGTCTTCCTGCATCTCACGAAGTCTTCGGACGCACCGACCAGTCATTTCTACGGCGGGTCAGCCGATCCCGGCCCGAACGGCGCACCGACGTCGCCGGGGGCAGTCCGATGAGGGCCGCCCTGATCGCCGAGTACCGCAAGTTCACCTCCACGCGGATGTGGTGGGTCCTGCTCATCGCCATGGTCGCCTATCTCGGGTTCATCGGTGCGGCACTGGCGTTCTCGATGACGACCGAGAATGCCATGCAACAACCCACGACGCTCGTCGGCGCCGATCTGGCCCGCTCGATCTACGCCCTCACCAGCCCGATCGGTTACGTGTTCGCCCTGGTGATCGGCAGCCTCGCGGTGACCGGGGAGTTCCGGCACAAGACCATCACGGCGAGCCTGCTCGTCGAACCGCGACGCGGAATCCTGTTGGTGGCCAAGCTGATCGCCGGCATCCCGATGGGGCTCCTCTACGGCGTGCTCGGCACTCTGGCGGTCGTCGCGACGGCGGCACCGATCCTCGCGACGGTCGGGGACGGCGCGTTCCTCGGCGACAGCTCCACCCTCGAGGTGATCGGCCTGTCGATGCTGGTGATGGTGCTGTGGACCGCGATGGGGGTGGCGTTCGGCGCTGTGGTGTCCAACCAGGTCGCCGCGATCGTGATCCTGCTGGCCTTCACCCAGCTCGTGGAACCGATCGCACGCATCGCGCTGGCGACCTTCGACGTGACCTCATCGGTGTCGAAGTTCCTGCCCGGGTCCGCCGCCGATGCCCTCGTCGGATCGAGCTTCTTCGCCACGATGGGCGGCGGCAGTGACGACCTGCTGCCGCAGTGGGCCGGGGCACTTGTCATGCTCGCCTACATCGCCGCGTTCGCGGCCATCGGTCGCTACACGACGTTCCGCCGGGACATCGCCTGACGGTGCCCGCTCACGCCGGTCGCGGGACCGCCGACGAGAGGCTCTGCCCGATCCACGACGGCACGTCTCGTGCCACCTCCGCGGCACCGTGGATCTCGACGCGGTCGGCGGCGAGCGCCAGACGCCAGTCGATGTCGCCCCGCCAGATCTCGGTGAGAGTACGCAGATCGGTCATCACGGTGGCGTCGAGTTCGTAACCGGGGTCGAAGTCGCACACCTGCGCCTCACCACCCGCGACGACCAGCCACCATGTGCTCGCCTTGCCGATGACATCGCGAAAGACGAACTGCACCATGGTGCGTCGTCGCGGCCACCGGTCGACCGGGACGGTGCGGTGCATGTCCCACATGAGCAGATGCGGGTCGAGGTCGGCGTCGCCCAGCTCGCCGATCCAGCGGATACCCCACGCGCTCAACGCTTCTACGACCGTGGTGAGCTCCTCGCCCATCGCCGTCAGCGTGTACACCGAACGACCGCCGACAACGCTGCGGTTGATCACCCCGGCACGTTCCAGACTGCGTAGGCGCTTGGTGAGCAGCGCCGGCGACATCTTCGGCACCCCGCGTCGCAACTCGTTGAAATGCCGACTGCTCAAGAGCAGTTCGCGGACGATGAGAATCGTCCAGCGCTCGTCGAGCAACTCCATCGCCTTGGCCACCGGACAGAACTGTCCATACGATGTCATCGCAGCCTCCCCACTGCTGGTCGAGCCGGCGCCACCTCTTGCCGGTTGAGCCGGCCCCGAGCGAAGCGAGGCGCCGCCTCTTGCTGGTTGAGCCGGCCCCGAGCGAAGCGAGGCGCCGTGTCGAAACCTCCCTCGACCCAGTACACACCCGTCGCCGGCTGATGACCAGTACAGAAACTGAACTGCCGCCAGTACAGATGTTGGTCTAGAGGACGGGTCGGAGTTCGTCGGATGCTCGTTGTGTCCGGTCACGGACGACCACCATTCGACAACTTCGAGGGACCGCCATCATGACCACGACCCACCCCACCCCGTTCGACGCCGAGATCAAGGCCCGCCACCGCAAGCTGTGGGCGTCGGGCGACTATCCCGCCGTCGCCGACCTCATCGCGCCGCTGGGCCGACGCCTCGTCGACGCATTGCACATCACCGCCGGGGACAAACTCCTCGACGTCGCCGCCGGCGCGGGCAACGTCGCCGTACCCGCCGCTGAAGCCGGCGGGCATGTCGTCGCCAGCGACCTCACACCCGAACTGCTGTCCGTGGGCGAAGCCCGGCACCGCGACCTGCCGATCACCTGGCGCACCGCCGACGCCGAAGATCTCCCGTTCGACGATGACGACTTCGACATCGCGACGTCGTGCGTGGGCGTCATGTTCGCGCCGAATCACCAGAAGTGCGCCGACGAACTCGTACGAGTCGTGCGTCCCGCCGGACGGATCGGCCTGATCAACTGGACTCCAACGGGATTCATCGGTGAGTTGTTCGCGGTGATGAAGCCGTACGCCCCGCCACCGCCGCCCGGTGCGCAGCCGGGGCCGCTCTGGGGCGACGCCGACCACGTGCGGTCGCTGTTCGGTTCAGCTGTCACCGACCACGAGTTCGTCACCGAGACCGTGGCGATCAGCGAGTTCGACGACGGCGGGGCGTTCCGCGACTTCTTCAAAGCGCACTACGGACCGACCATCATGGCGTACCGCAACGTCGGTGACGACCCCGCGCGCGTCGACGAACTCGACGCCGCCATCGCCGCCCACGCCGACCGCTACCTCACCAACGGACGGATGGAGTGGGAGTACCTCCGCGCGGTGCTGACGGTCGGGTGAGCCGCAACCACCGCTGGTCGAGCCGCAGCCGCAACCGCAACCACCGCTGGTCGAGCCGGCACCGAGCGCCAGCGAGGCGCCGAGTCGAAGCCACCCGGCGACAACCGCTGGTCACGCCGCCCTCCCGCTGGTTGAGCCGGCACCGAGCGCCAGCGAGGCGCCGAGTCGAAGCCACCCGGCGACAACCGCTGGTCACGCCGCCCACCCGCTGGTTGAGCCGGCACCGAGCGCCAGCGAGGCGCCGAGTCGAAACCACCCGGCGACAACCGCTGGTCACGCCGCCCACCCGCTGGTTGAGCCGGCACCGAGCGCCAGCGAGGCGCCGAGTCGAAGCCACCCGGCGACAACCACCATTCACGTGACGCGGAAGTCGCGACCCCGGATCACAGCTCGGCGTACTCGACAACCAGCGGGGCGTGATCGGACAGCCGAAGGTCCGGCGACGCCTCCTTGTCGACCACCACCGAGCGCGCCCGCCGGGCAAGCGCGGGCGAGGCGAGCTGGTGGTCGATGCGCCACCCGACGTCCTTGACGAACGACTCCCCCGCCCAGCTCCACCAGGTGAGCGGTCCGGGACGGTCACCGTGCAGGGCGCGTACGACGTCCACCAGCCGGCGCGGGCCGGTGATCTCGCCGAACCAGGCGCGTTCCTCGGGCAGGAAGCCCTCCATCTTGCGGGCCGCGCGCCAGTTGGTGACGTCGTGTTCGAGGTGTGCCACGTTGAGGTCGCCGAGGAGCAGGAACTCCCGGCCGGCGCGGCGGGCGGCGAGCCGGTTGCGCTCGAGTTCACGGGTGAACCCGGCCAGAAAGCGTTGCTTGCGTGCGTGTTTGGCGCCGCCGTCGGGCGCCTCCCGCATCGAGCCGGGGCGCTGCAACTCGACTGGGAGTCCGCCCTTGGGCAGATACAGACTGGCGACGGTCAGTGGACGATCGGCGAGGTCGACCTCGACGTAGCGACCCTCGTGAGCGAAGGCGGGCATTCCGCGAGCCTTCGGCGGATGGGTCAGCCAGGTGCGCACCGCGGCCGGCTCGTTTCTGGTGAGCACCGCGACGCCGTTACGTCCCGCGATGGAGCCGACGTCGACCGCTGCGTGGTAACCGTCGAACTCGCCGACGTCGTCGATGCCACACCGCAGTTCCTGTAGTCCGACCACGTCGGGCTGCCGTCCGGCGAGCCAGGCGTCGAACCCCCGACGGCGCGCGGCGCGGATCCCGTTGACGTTGAACGACGCAACCGTGAATCCACCGGTGCTCGTCATCATTCTCCTCTGGCCTCGGCGTCGCTCAGTACTCCAGGGCAGTCAGGACAGCATCGCACTGAAAGATCCGGTCGTACCGACCAGCGGTACGCTGTCGAAGAATTTTCAGGTCCACTAACTTCGCTATCGCAGAGTTCGCTGCTTGGTACGAAACCCCGTACAACTTCGAAGCGAGGGTGGCCGTGATCATTGGGTACCCCACCAAGTCGTCAGCGATACGCAGTGCGACGCCCTTCGACCCGCGCAGTGTCAGCTGGAAGCTCTCGCGCAGGGCGAGTAGCCGATCGACTCGGGCCACAACCTCGAGAGCCTCGGCGTGAATTGCTGCAGACATAAAGCAAATCCACGTGTCCCAGTCCCCCGTCTGTGACACGCGAAGCAATCCTTCTTGATACTCAGAGCGCCTCTGCACTAGCCATGGAGACAAGTTCAGAATGGGGTATCGCAACTCACCCGCGCACATGAGCTGCAAAGTCGCGACGAGCCGACCCAAGCGACCGTTTCCGTCGTGAAACGGGTGGAGCGTCTCAAACTGGTAGTGAGACACAGCAACACGGATGATCGTGGGCACGTCGTTGACCTCGCGTATCCACGCTTGCCACGCTTCCAAGCCATCGGTCAAACGATGGTCCGCTGGAGGCGGAACGAAGCGGGCCGAATCCACACGCCGGTTGCCGACACCTATGAAGACCTGAGAGGTGCGCACGCTACCGGCGTGTGCACCGTCACTGGGTGTGCCTCGGAGTAGTTCAGCTTGCAGGTCTTCGAGCATTCGGATGGAGATCGATCGGCCTTGACCGATCATCTCGTAAGCGCGCTCCGCTGCGGTTACGTAGTTTCGAACTTCACTGACTGAGCTGGTCATCTCGTCGTTGTCAAGGAAGTCCGCCTCGAACACGTCCGACAGAGCCGCGTAAGTCCCTTCTAGAGCCGACGTGCTGACTGCCTCGCGGCGCGTCGCCGGCCGCGCCAGCAGTGTGGGATTGGGGAGCAGCGAAGAAGCCTGATCTGCTCGGGCGAGCGCTGCGGTCGCTTCGACAACGACCGAGTACGTCGACGCCTGCAACTCGAAACCCGCAGGCAGTCTGTTGGGGACGTAGCCGAAGTACTCGTACTCCTCGTTGAACCGAGGGTCGTAACCCCTGATGGGCACTAGCTCCCCGACCGGGCTGTTTCTCAATCTCTCGAGATCCACTGGGTGATCCAACCTTGAAAACCAACGATGTGATTTCAAGGTTAACGCACTAACCTTGAAATTGGCCCCGTCAATTTCAAGGTTCACCGCAGCCCTGGAAAGCGGGTCCGTCGAGCACCGATGCAGTGAGGTGAGGCCAACTCGCGGGCCGCATCGACGGTCGCCACAGAGACTGTTGCTCAAACACCCTGATGCGGGTCATCCACTAGACGACGATCTGAAGGCCGTCGTCAACGCCGCAGACCGTCAGGCATCTGCCGGCGCCGAGCAGTCAGGGCACGGGTGGCGCGGACTCAGGCGGCTGGCTTGCCTGCGCAAACAAGTAACACCTCTGGCGGAAGCGGAGGGATTTGAACCCCCGGTGGTTTTACCCACGCTCGCTTTCAAGGCGAGTGCATTCGGCCGCTCTGCCACGCTTCCCTGACGAGCAAGGTTACACACGAACGTCGGACCGGACCTCGCCTGGCACTGCGGTGCGCTGTGACACCATCGAAGAGGTGAAAGCCATCGTCGTCGAATCAGAGAACCTGTCCCTGTCCGATGTGCCCGACCCGACTCCCGCGTCCGGCGAAGTCGTGATCGATGTAGTCGCGGCCGGCGTCAACCGCGCCGACATCCTGCAGCGGGCGGGCAACTATCCGCCGCCACCCGGTGCGTCGGACACCCTCGGACTCGAGGTCTCGGGGCGGATCTCGGCCCTCGGCGACGGGGTCAGCGGCTGGTCGGAGGGTGACGAGGTGTGCGCGCTGCTCGCCGGCGGCGGTTACGCGGAGAAGGTGGCGGTCCCGGTCGAGCAGGTCCTCGCAGTGCCCAAGGGCGTCGACCTGGTGTCCGCGGCGGCGCTGCCCGAGGTGGCGTGCACCGTGTCGTCGAACATCTTCGACACCGCGCATCTGACCACCGGCGAGCTCCTGCTGATCCACGGCGGGTCCAGCGGCATCGGCACCCACGCCACCCAGATCGCCCACGCGATGGGCGCTCGCGTCGCGGTGACCGCCCGCACGCAGGACAAGCTCGAGCGCTGCCGCGAGTTCGGCGCCGACATCCTCATCGACTACTCGAGCCAGGACTTCGCCGAGATCCTCCAGGACGCCGGCGGCGCCGACGTCATCCTCGACATCATCGGCGCGAAGTACCTGAAGTCGAACCTGAAGGCGCTGCGCACCGACGGGCGCCTCGTCATCATCGGCATGCAAGGCGGCACCACCACCGAGATCAACCTCGGGCATCTGCTGGCCAAGCGGTTGTCGGTGATGGGTACGACGCTGCGCGCCCGGCCCGTACACGGTCCCGGCGGCAAGGCCGAGGTCGTGGCGTCGACCCTGACCCGGACCTGGCCGCTGATCGAGGCCGGCACGGTCGTACCCGTCGTCGATCGCGTGTTCCCGCTCGCCGACGCCGGCGCCGCGCACGACCATCTCAACAGCGGTGACGTGGTCGGGAAGGTGCTGCTGAGCGTCGCGGGCTGAGAGTGGCTCAGTCGGAAGCCGCGGGCTCCGCGGCGTCGACGGCCTCGCGGATCTTGCGGAACGCGACGCCGAGGGCGGTGAACTCCTCCGGGGTCATCGCGTCGACGACGAACTGCCGGATCACCTGATCTCGGGCGTTCACATGGAGGGCGAGGGTGCGCCGACCGTGATCGGTCAGACGCACGAGTCGGTGTCTGCCGTCGGCCTTCGACTCGAACCGGTGGATGTTGCCGTCGTCACTGAGCCGGCCGATCATGCGCGACACCGTGCTGACCCGCATGTGCACGGCGTCGGCGACCTCGCTGACGCTCAACTGCCGGTTGGTACAGACCGCTTCGAGAATGCGCAGATCGGAAACGGAGAGTCCTCGTCTCGCGAACTCGTCGTTGACGCGGGCGAAGAGCGCCCAGCCGCCGTCGACGAGGTTCATCCAGCTCTCGGCCTCCGCAGCGGTGAGCGACCGGGGCGGGCCCTTTCGTGGACCATCAATCGATTTTGCCGACACAGCATGACAACATACATTGTCGTTAACCCAAACAACACCATAGTGAATTTCGGAAGGTTGCCGGGCACTTCAGGCCAATGAACCCAGCGTTCGCACCAGGTGATCGACCTCGTACGGCGTCGAGTACGGGGCCAGCCCGACCGTGACGGCACCGCCGAAGTCGGGTGCGCCCATCCGTGCGAGTGCACGGTTGGGAAGGTCGGCGAGTGCGCAGACACCGTTGTCGGCCAGACGCCGGACGACCTTGTCGGCACCGACCGACTCCACGGTGAAGCTCGCCAGGGGAATCCGGTTCTCCTCGGTCCCCACGAGGTTCACATGGTTGAGCTGGGACAGCGTCGTGACCAGGTAATAGTTGAGGCGCTGCAGATACTCGTAGACACCGTCCATCGACGTGACGAGACGCCGCCGACGCTTGCCGATGCCGGCCTCGTCGAGTCCGGCGAGGTGTTCCACCGAAGCGACCAATCCGGCGAGCATCGCGCCCTGATGCGGTTCGGGTTCGAGCCGGGCGGGTCCGCGCGCGGACGGGTCCATCGACATCAGCTTCAGCCGGTCGATCAGGTGGGGTTCGCGGAAGGCCATGGCCGCCATGCGGGGACCACCCCACCGCTCAGCAGACACGACGAGGACGTCGGCACCCAGGTCGTGGATGTCCAGGCTGATGTACGGCGCCGCGTTGGTGGCGTCGACGACCAGCAGCGCACCGGCTTCGCGGACCAGCGGCGCGATCTCGCTGATGTCGGTGACGGCCCCCGTCGTGGACGACGCCAGCGTCACCGCGACGACCTCCGTATCCGGAGTGACGAGATCGCCGAACTGCCAGGCCGGTAGTCCGCCGGTCTCGACGTCGACCTCGGCCCAGCGAACCCGGCCGCCATAACGATCCGCCGCGCGCAGCCACGGCACGATATTCGGCTCGTCGTCCTGACGCGTAACGACGACGTCACCCCGCAGCCACGCATGCGGCGCGAGCGCCTCCGCCAGACCGGCCAGCAGCACGTACCGCGACGGTCCGAGCACCACACCCGCGGCGTCTCCGCCGACGAGGTCGGCGATCGCGCGCCGGGCACCGTCGACCACCTCCGCGCTCGCGCGAGCCGACGGGTAGACCCCGCCCGGGACGGCGGACAGAGAGCGGAAACTGGTGGTCACAGCGGTCGCGACCGAATCGGGGATCTGCATCCCCGCCTGCGGGTCGAGATGGATCCAGCCGTCGCCGAGCGATGGAATCAATCCACGCACATAGGCGACGTCGAAAGCCATGGGCACGAGGATAGACGTCGGCCATCTGCCGTTTCGCGGTGTCCGGGCACAATGGGACGCATGGCTATCGAAGGTACTCCAGGACCCGGCCCCACCTCAGGACCGTTCGGCTCGGCCGGCGACTCCGACAACGTGATCGTCGTCGGCGCGGGCACGGATGGGCAGACGGACGGCGAGTCGTCGGAATCGACCAGCGTCGCCGACATGGTCGAGCAACCCGCCAAGGTCATGCGCATCGGCACGATGATCAAGCAGCTGCTCGAAGAGGTCCGTGCGGCTCCTCTCGACGACGCGTCGCGGAACCGCCTGCGTGAGATCCACCAGTCGTCGGTGCGTGAACTCGAAGAAGGCCTCGCCCCGGAGCTGCGCGAAGAACTCGAACGTCTCGCGCTCCCCTTCTCCGACGAGGGCACCCCGTCGGATGCCGAGCTCCGCATCGCCCAGGCCCAGCTCGTGGGCTGGCTCGAGGGACTCTTCCACGGCATCCAGACCGCACTGTTCGCCCAGCAGATGGCCGCCCGCGCCCAGCTCGAGCAGATGCGTCAGGGCGCGCTTCCGCCCGGCATGCCCGCCCCCGGTGGTGCCGGCGGACCCGGCCACAGCACGGGGCAGTACCTCTAGGTCGCCACACCGGCTCAACCGCCTGAGGGTCACCCGCTCAACCGGCAGCGGGCAGCGGATGGGCCGAGGGGTACGCTGACTCCTCGTGTCAGCGGTAGTAGACGACGACGCGATCCCCGCGCGTCCCCAGGGCTCTGATTCGCGCAGCTTCGCGCGCGCAGTCAAGGACCTCCGCGACGGTTTCGCGAGCCGCGAGCTGTGGTTCCACCTCGGCTGGCAGGACATCAAGCAGCGCTACCGACGTTCGGTCCTGGGACCGCTGTGGATCGTGATCGCGACCGGTGTGACCGCGATCGCGATGGGTCTGCTCTATGGCGAGCTCTTCGGCATGGACATCAAGGTGTTCCTGCCGTACGTGGCGCTAGGCTTCATCTTCTGGAACTTCATCTCGAGCTCGATCCTCGAGGGCTCCGAGGTCTTCTCGAAGAACGAGGGGCTGATCAAACAGCTTCCGGCCCCGGTGAGCGTGCACGTCTACCGAGTGGTGTGGCGTGCGCTGATCATCTTCGCGCACAACGTCGTCATCATCGTCATCCTGTTCCTGATCTTCCCGCCCCCGCTCAACTGGACCGTCACGCTGATCGTCCCGGCCCTGATGTTGTACGTGCTCAATTCGATCTGGGTGACGATCGTGTTCGGCATCCTGTCGACCCGATTCCGCGACATCGGCCAGCTCCTCACCACCGCGGTGCAGCTGGTCTTCTTCATGACGCCGATCATCTGGACGACGCAGAGCCTCGGCAACGCGACCGGCGAGGCCTCGTCGAGGTTGAAGCTCGTCGAGCTGAACCCGATGTTCCACTATCTGGAGATCGCACGCGGACCGCTGCTGGGCGAGCCGGTCGAGTTCTACCACTGGGCCGTCGTCCTGGGCTGCACCGCCGTGGGCTGGGTGCTGGCCATGATGGTGTTGCGCAACTACCGGGCCCGCGTGGCGTACTGGGTGTAGGGACGGATTCGATGGCCAGGAACAACGATCTCGGCGACACCCGCGTCCGCGTGGACACGTGGGACGCGTGTGTGGACTTCCCGATCTTCGACGCCAAGACGCGGTCGCTCAAGAAGTCGGTGATCGGCGCGGCGGGCGGCGTCATCGGCTCCACCGAGTCGAACGTGGTGGTCGTCGAGGCGCTCAAGGACATCAATCTGCACCTCAAGCACGGCGACCGGATCGGGCTGGTCGGCCACAACGGCGCCGGCAAGTCGACGCTGCTGCGTCTGCTGTCGGGCATCTACGAACCCACGCGCGGCGCCTGCCGGGTGCACGGCCGGGTCGCCCCCGTCTTCGACCTCGGCGTCGGCATGGACCCCGAGATCTCCGGCTACGAGAACATCATCATCCGCGGCATGTTCCTGGGCATGACGCGCAAGGAGATGCTCAAGAAGATCGACGACATCGCGGAGTTCACCGAGCTCGGCGACTACCTGCAGATGCCGCTGCGCACCTACTCCACCGGTATGCGGGTGCGCATCGCACTCGGCGTGGTGACCTCCATCGACCCGGAGATCCTCATCCTCGACGAGGGCATCGGTGCCGTCGACGCCGACTTCATGCGCAAGGCGCGGGGTCGGCTCCAGGCGCTCGTCGAGCGGTCGGGAATCCTGGTGTTCGCCAGCCATTCCAATGAGTTCCTGGCCCAGCTGTGCGACCGCGCCCTGTGGATCGACCACGGACAGGTCCGCATGGAAGGCGGCATCGAAGAGGTCGTCGAGGCCTACGAGGGCCCGGATGCCGCGGCACACGTCCGCAGGGTGATCGCCGACCTGGAGAAGGCGGACAAGAAGGGGACCCCGGAGTGACCGACGGCGCCGTCGCTCCGAAGGTCATCGCGGTCGTGGTCACGCACCGTCGCGCGGAGTTGCTCGCCGAGTCGCTGGCCGTGGTGTCGGGCCAGGACCGGCCCGTCGATCATCTGATCGTCGTCGACAACGCCGACGAACTTGAAGTCGCCGAACTCGTGACGGCGCAGCCCGTTCCGACGACGTATCTGGGATCGGAGCGCAATCTCGGCGGTGCCGGCGGATTCGCGCTGGGCATGCTGCATGCGCTCGCCCTCGGCGCCGACTGGGTCTGGTGCGCCGACGACGACGGCCGACCCGACGGTCCGACGGTCCTCTCGACGCTGCTCGACTGCGCCGCACGGCATGACCTCGACGAGGTGTCACCGGTGGTCGCCAACCTCGACGACCCGGACACCCTCGCCTTCCCGCTGCGACGCGGACTCGTGTGGCGACGCAAGCGATCGGAACTCTTTGCCGACGCCGGGAGCGAAGCGAGCGGGTCAGATGTCACCGGTCAGACCCAGGACGACGATCTGCTGCCCGGCATCGCGTCGCTGTTCAACGGCGCTCTGTTCTCCGCACGGTGCCTCGAACAGGTGGGCGTGCCGGACCTGCGACTGTTCTTCCGCGGCGACGAGGTGGAGGTGCACCGTCGACTGGTCCGCTCGGGCGTACGGTTCGGCACCTGCCTTCGCGCGGGATACCTCCACCCCGACGGCTCGGCGGAGTTTC
Organism: Gordonia hongkongensis; assembly: GCF_023078355.1. NCBI lineage: Bacteria > Bacillati > Actinomycetota > Actinomycetes > Mycobacteriales > Gordoniaceae > Gordonia > Gordonia hongkongensis. The sequence continues at coordinate 412,297 of NZ_CP095552.1, read as the reverse complement.
GACCGATCCTGGGCGGTCGCATGCACACCCAGTACCCCGACAACGACACCAAGCGGTTCTTCACCTACCGCAACCGCGGTTACCTGATGAGCCAGCCCGGACTCCGGAAGCTGTTGCCGCAGGAGTATGCCCGCTTCGGCTGGTTCTTCCTTGTGCAGCAACGCGATCCGAAGGGGTTCGCCGAGTGGGTGCGGCTCCGCGGCCTCGGTCGCCGGGAGCGGTTCACGCGTCCCTAGACGCTTGCTCTCTCACTGATCTATGAGGTGCGTGCCGAGCGCACCCCCTTCTGCTCCCTGAGGTGCGTGCCGAGCGCACCCCCTTCTGCTCCCTGAGGTGCGTGCCGAGCGCACCCCCTCTGCTCCCTGAGGTGCGAGCGAAGCGAGCCACGAAGGGTCTCGCGACGCACGTCACCATGCCCTTCGAGGCTCGTCGACCTCGACGCGCTCCTTCGTCGCTTGCTCGGCCCGGCGGCTTGCGCTCCTCACACCTCAAGGAGCAATGGGTCCTCACACCTCAGGGGGCGGAATTGGGCACCGCTCGCGGGGTCATCCCCAACGCCGAGATCGCGCCCAGCGCAGCGATTCCCGCGAGTACCCACCAGGCGGTCAGGAACGAGTCGTGCACATCGGCGTACACCGCCGAGGTGCCGATGATCGCGACCAGCAAGCTGACGCCCAGGGACATGCCGATCTGACGACTCATGTTGACCACCGCGCTTCCGGTGGCGGCCTGATCTGCGGGGAGGTCGGCGGTCGCCGAGGAGAGGATCGACGGCAACGCGAAGCCCACTCCGACACCGCCGATCAGCCAGCCCGGCAGGAACTCGGTGGCGAAATCCGGTGTGGCGTCGACCGACAGGGCGATGAGGGCCGACCCGAGACCGAAGAGCACACAACCGAAGGCGACGAGTCGCCCCACCGGGACCCGCGCACTGAGGCGATGCGACACGGCCGCGAAGATCGGGACCATCAGCGGTCCGGTTGACACCGCGAGACCCGTCACGATCGGCGAGAAGCCCCAGACCTGCTGCAACCACAGGATGTTCGCGAGAAGTGCGCCGGCGAACGGGATGGAGAACAGCAGCATCGTCACGTTCGCGACCGAGAAGGCCCGGATCCGCAGCAGTGCAGGCGAGATCACCGGTTCGGGATGACGCGCCGAACTGAGGACGAAGCCGACGAGCCCTGCCCCGGCGACGATCCACGCACCGGTGATCCGCGCGTCCGTCCAACCCCACTCACTCCCCTGGACCAGACCGAGTGTCAAGGCCCCCACCGAGACGACCAGGAGAAGCGCGCCCAACGCGTCGGGAAAGCCACTGGCCGAGACGTTTTGGGGGCGGGACAGTACGATCGCCCCGGGGACGATCGCCGCCACGCCGACGGGCACGTTGACCAGGAACACCCAGCGCCACGACGCCTCGACGAGAAGACCGCCGACGGCCGGCCCGAAGGCCGCGGCCAGGGCGCCGGTGGCCGCCCAGATGCGCACCGACCGGGCCCGACGTTCCGGCGGCAACGTCGCCACGACCAGACCCAGGCTCGCCGGGGTCAGAATCGCCGCGCCGAGTGCCTGCAGTGCGCGGAATGCCACCAGCCACCAGACGCCCTGCGCCGCGGCACATGCCGCACTCGCCGCGGTGAAGATCGCGAGACCGAGCAGGAAGCCGCCCTTGCGGCCGTACCGATCGACGATCCGGCCCGCCGGAACAAGGAGCGCCGCATACAGGATGGCGTACGCGTTGAGGATCCAGGACATCTGGGACAGGGTCGCGCCGGTGAAGTCGGCACCGATGTCGTCGAAGGCGACGTTGACGATGAAGACGTCGAGGCTGGCCATGAACGCCGCCCCGGACAGGATGAGCAGGACGAGGCCGGGCCGCGCGACAGTCGGCGCCGGCGTCGCCGGGCCGCTGCGAGTGACCGTCATCGGACCGGCCATCCGAGAACCCGGCGGCTCTGGCGCGCGGAGGCGAGGAGCCGACCGTCGCGGTCGCGCAGCGTGGTGTCGTCGACCGACCAACCGCCGGACGTCGAGGTGTTACGCGTATGGACGAGGATCGGCGCCGGAGTGGCGTCGTCCAGCGGCGCCGTCACGTGCATATAGAATGCCACCGTCGGAAGTGCGAGCGGCGCGGTCAGAGTCGGGAAGACGGCGGGCGGTAGGCAGTCCGCCAGCAGGGCCAGGTAGGCGGCGTCGACAGCCATCGGGGTTCGGGTGGTGATCCATGCCCGCATCCAGGCCTCGTCGGCTCCGGTGAGCGCGAGCGGACCGTCGACCGGTCGCACATCGAGCTGCGCGCCCATCGGGACGATCTCCGGCGGAATCATGAAGGGGTCGAGCCCTTCCGGGCCGGGCACGCCCGCGACCCGGTCGCTGACATCGGTGGGTGCGGATTCCCCGACCCGCCCGGTCGTGACTGATGCCGACGCGATGTCGACGCCTGCCTGGGTGACCGTGACGTCGACGACCCTTGTGTGCCGGCCGACCTCCCGGACCGACGGCGTCAGCAGCAACTCCCCGCCGTCGGGCTTGCCGACGAATCGCAGATCGAGAGCGCGCACCGACGTACCCGGCGCTGCATCGGCGCCGACCCGGACAGCCAGCGCCGCGATGGCGCCGCCATGCGGGCCCGACCATCCCCACCAGGAACGGTCGATGGTCGCCGACCATCGACCGTCTCCGGTCGGACTTGCTCCGAAACTGGGTAACAATCCGTCTTCAACGGCTTGTTGCCTGCTGAGTTGCTTCACGCAACTCATGCAAGCAGGTTGAGTTGCGTCACGCAACCCACTACTCTCGATCTCATGCGCCGCGCCTCGTTCGCCGAGATGAACTGCTCGATCGCCCAGACGCTGGAGATCGTCGGCGAATGGTGGACGCTGCTGATCGTCCGGGACGCGATGTTCGGCGTGACGCGATTCGACGAGTTCTCGTCGCGGCTCGGGATCGCGCGCAACGTGTTGACCCAGCGGCTGGACACCCTCGTCGAACACGAGATCCTGGCGAAGGAGCCGTACCAGGACAACCCGGTGCGCTACGACTACCGCCTCACCGAGAAGGGCCGGGACCTCTGGACGGTTCTGGCCGCGTTACGTCAGTGGGGTGACCGGTGGACCGCCGAGGACGGCGCACCAGTGGTGTCGACGCACTCATGCGGCCAGACGATGACGGTCGAGCCGACGTGCTCCGCGTGCGGCGAGCGAATCGGCACCGGCGAACTACGCGTACACCCGGGCCCCGGCGCGACTTCGGACAATCCCCTCGCGGGGCTTCGCTGACCCTGGGCCTCCACCAGCCGACAATCGCCGCCCCCTGCGCGCTGGAGACCTGCGACGATGACGAAGTCCATGTCGCACAACTAGAACGTGTTCTACTGTGATGGGAGTTCCACTAACGTCCCGAGGAGCATGATGCGGTTCACGTATGCCGAGGCCATGACCGATCCGTCGTACTACGCGCCGCTCGCGCAGGCCGCCGAAGCCGCGGGGTACGCCGGCTTCACCATTCCCGACTCGCTGGCCTATCCGGAGGAATCGGACGCGAAGTATCCGTACACCCCCGACGGCAATCGCGAGTTCCTCGACGGCAAGGCGTTCATCGAGACCTTCATCCAGGCCGCGGCGCTCGGCGCGGTCACCTCGACCATCCGTTTCACACCCTTCGTGGTGAAGCTGCCGGTCCGCCCGCCCGCGCTGGTCGCCAAGCAGGCCAGCTCGGTGGCGTACCTGACGAACAACCGCTTCGCGATGGGCGTCGGCACGAGTCCGTGGCCCGAGGACTACGACTTCATGGGCGTGGACTTCAAGCGCCGCGGCAAGCGGATGGACGAGTGCATGGACATCATCCGCGGCCTGACCACCGGCGAGTACTTCGAGTTCCACGGCGAGTTCTACGACATCCCCAAGATCAAGATGACGCCCGCGCCCACCGAACCCATCCCGCTACTCGTGGGCGGCCACGCCGACGCCGCGCTGCGTCGTGCGGTCATCCGCGGTGACGGCTGGATGCACGGTGGCGGTCCGCCCGAGGAGCTCGAGACTCTGCTGGACCGGATCAACGAGATCCGCAAGGCCGAGGGAAAGACCAACGATCCGTTCGAGATCCACGTGATCTCCATGGACGCCTACACCGTCGACGGATGTAAGCGGCTGGAAGACAAAGGGATCACTGACGTGATCGTCGGCTTCCGGCTGCCGTATGTCATGGGCGACGACACCGAGCCGCTGCAGACCAAGATCGACCATCTGAACTGGTACGCCGACAACGTGATCGCGAAGGTCAACAGCTGATCCTGTCCTCCTGCCGCAATTTCTCCGTCCGCGGAGGTATGGCACGGTTGCACCACCTGTACCGCTGGGGCACACTGCACAGCAGGGCGCCTCACGCATGCCGTGGCGCGGCCGACGTGCGGTGAGACTCCGAGGCGAACACTCGCCGGGCGGGAGGACAGTGATGACCGATTCGCCGAGCGGGTCGGTGTATTCATCTGTGCGCGAGCAGCTTCCGCCGCGCAGACCCGACGTTCTCGATCGCCGCGGGTTCCTTCGCGTCGCCGGTGTCGCCGGAACCGCCTTGCTGGGCACGTCCGTGCTGGCCGCATGCGGTGGCGGGTCGCCGGACACCGTCAACACCATCAAGGCCGCCATCGCCGGTGAACCCGACCAGCTCGACCCGCAGAAGTCCAGTTCCTACTTCACCTTCGAAGTACTCGAGAACGTCTTCGACACCCTCGTCGAACCCGACGAGCAACTCCAGATGCGGCCGGCACTGGCCGAGAGCTGGGAGGTCAGCCCCGACGGCCTGCAATGGACGTTCACGCTGCGCGACGGGGTCACGTTCCACAACGGCGACCCGCTGACCGCAGCCGATGTCGAATACTCCTTCCGTCGGATAATCGACGAAGAACTGTCCAACGCATACAAACTCGAGGCCATCGCGTCGATCACCGCCCTCGACGACCGTCGGGTCCGGTTCACCGTCAGCGCGCCGACCCCCAATCTGCTGACGAGCATCGGCGGGTTCAAGGGACTGGCCATCGTCAACCGCCGCAACGTCGAATCCGGTGAGATCACGACCAGGCCGATCGGCACCGGGCCGTTCTCGTTCGTCTCCCGGTCGCCGGGCGCATTCATCGTGTTGGCGTCGAATCCCGACTACTGGGGTGGGGCACCCGCCGTCGACGGGGTCCGCTACAGCTTCATCTCACAGGGCACCACCGCGGTGTCCGCACTACGGTCGGGTGAGATCGATTGGACCGACGCCATTCCCGCCCAGCAGCTCAGCATCCTGCGCCGCGACGACACACTCGATGTCGGGACCGTGGTCGCCAACGACTACTGGTACGTCACGATGAACTTCGACGCCCCACCGTTCGACGACACCCGGGTCCGCCAGGCGGTCGCGTATGCGATCGACCGGGACTCGATCGCGCAGGTCGTCGGATACGGGACCGCGACGCCCAACGAGCTCGCGATCCCCTCGACCAGTCCCTGGTTCGCACCCTACGACCGCTATACCGCCGGACTCGACCGCGACGCCGCCGTCGCGAACGCCAGAGACCTGCTCCGGCAGGCCGGCATCCGCGGACTCGACATGCGCCTGATGGTGACCACCGAGTATCCCGAGACGGTGACGGCGGCGCAGGTGATCGCGTCGAACCTCGCCGACGTCGGGATCGACGTGCGGATCGAACAACTCGACTTCGGCGCATGGCTCGATCGCCAGGCCGCCGGCGACTTCGACGCCCTGCTACTGGGCTGGCTGGGCAACATCGACCCGGACGACTTCTACTACGCCCAACACCATTCCGAGGGCACGTCGAACTCGCAGAAGTACTCGAACCCCGAGGTCGACGCGCTGTTGGACCGGGGCCGAACCGAACTCGACGTCGAGGCCCGCAAGCGGATCTACGCCGAGGCCGCGAGCATCATCGCCGACGACGTGAGCTACCTCTACCTCTACAACCCGTCGTCGACCCAGGCTTTTGTGACGCAGCTCCGGGGATATGTCGTCCGACCCGACAAGGCCATCCGGTTCCGCGATGCCCGGCTGGAGAGGAGCTGAGATGACCGCATTGCACTCGCCGCTGGCGCGCTTCATCATCGTGCGGCTGCTCTACACGGTCGCGGTGTTGCTCGGCGTGATCGTCGCGGTGTTCTTCCTGATGCAGGTCGTGCCCGGTGATCCCGTCCGCATCGCACTCGGCACCCGCTACACCCCGGAATCGTATGAGGCGCTGCGCAGCGCCTCCGGACTCGACCAGCCGCTCGCATCACAGCTGGTGAACTATGTCGGCACTGCCTTCACCGGCGACCTGGGCGTCAGCTTCCGCAACAGCGAACCGGTCACGACGATGCTCTTCGATCGGCTTCCCGCCACCATCACACTCGCGACCGCGGCGATCGTCGTCGCATTGCTCATCGCCGTCCCTCTCGGTTTCTGGGCGGCACTGCGGGAAGGTCGGTTGGCCGACAACGTCATTCGCGTGGTGAGCCAGTTCGGGATCTCCGTGCCCGACTTCTGGATGGGCATCCTGCTGATCGGTCTCTTCTCCACCGCGCTCGGCTGGTTACCATCGGCCGGGTACCAACCCTTCGCCGACGACCCACTCGGTTGGCTCGAACACCTCGTGCTGCCGGCGATCACGGTCGGGGTGGTGACCGGGGCGATCATGACGCGCTACGTGCGCTCGTCGGTGCTCGACGTGGTGAACGCACCCTTCGTGACGACGGCCGAATCGAAAGGGCTGAGCACCAGGCGTGTTCTGCTCGATCACGTCGGACGGAACGCGCTCGTACCCGTGCTGACCATCTCCGGTATCCAGTTCGCCGGTCTGCTCGGCGGTGTCATCGTCGTGGAGGTCGTGTTCGCCTGGCCCGGACTGGGTCTGCTGGTCTACGACTCGGTCGCCGCGCGCGACTACCCGGTTCTCCAGGGTGCGATCCTGCTCATCGCGGTGATCTTCCTGGTCGTCAACCTCGTCGTCGACATCCTCTACGCCGTCATCGATCCCAGGATCCGACTGTCATGACCCTCACCTCACCCGACCCGCCGGAACCCGGTACCGGAGTCGACGATGAATCGGCCGGAGCTCCGTCGACCGATTCGGCCTGGCGATTGCTGCTACGCAACCGCACCTCGGTGATCGGGCTGGTCATCATCGCGGTCGTCCTCGTGTGCGCGGTGTTCGGTCCGCTCATCGCGCCCTACGGCGCCAACGAGATCGACGTCCCGAATGCGCTGCAGGCACCCAGCTGGTCCCATCTCTTCGGGACCGACGACCTGGGTCGCGACGTCTTCTCCCGGGTGGTGCTCGCCGCGTCGGTGAGCATGCGCGTGGCGGTCATCGCAGTGGCGATCTCCCTCACCGTCGGCGTGATCCTCAGTATGGTCGCCGGTTTCGCCGGTGGCGTCCTCGACACCGCGCTCATGCGGATCGTCGATGTGGTCTTCTCCTTCCCGGTACTGCTGCTCGCGCTCGCCATCGTCGCCATCCTGGGACCGGGAGTCACCTCGGCGATGATCGCAATCGGCGTCGTCTACATACCGATCTTCGCCCGGGTGGCGCGCGCCGACACCCTGCGTGTGCGACAGACCCAGTACGTCCAGGCATCGCGGACCATGGGTGTGGGGACATCGGCCATCCTCATGCGGCATGTGCTGCCCAACATCTCGGGTCCGGTCATCGTCCAGACCTCCATCTCGCTCGCGTTCGCGATCCTGTCGGAGGCGGCGCTGTCGTTCCTCGGTCTCGGCGTCCAGCCACCGGACCCGTCGTGGGGCCGGATGCTCTTCGACGCACAGGGGTTCATCACCACCGCCTGGTGGATGGGTGTGTTCCCCGGTCTGGCGATCCTCGTGACGGTCTTCGCATTCAACCTCGTCGGCGACGGCGTACGCGATGTGCTCGACCCGCGCCAGCGCACGCTGCTGCGCAACCGCGGGTACGAACGCAAGTCGCCGACGGTAACCACACCGTCGACCGCGAAACACGTCGACTCCGACGGAACGGTGCTGCGCGTGGAGGACCTCGTCGTCGGTGTCGGTCCGCGAGAGATCGTGCACGGCATCAGTTTCTCGGTCGCGCCGGGTGAGACGCTCGGGATCGTCGGGGAGAGCGGATCGGGCAAATCACTGAGCGTGTTGTCGGCCACCGGGCTCTTCGACGCGCCCAGCGCGTACGTCCGCGGGTCGGCCCGCCTCGGCGACACCGAAATCGTCGGCGCCACACCGGCGAAACTGCGGGCGCTGCACGGTTCGCGTGTCGGCTTCGTCTTCCAGGACCCGTCGTCGAGCCTCAATCCCCTGCTCACCGTCGAACAGCAACTGACCGAGGGGCCGCGCCGGCATCTCGGGCTCACGCGGGGCGAGGCACGCGAACGGGCCCTTACCCTGCTGCGCGACGTGAACCTGCCCGACCCCGAAAGCCGTTTGCGCGCATACCCGCATCAGTTGTCCGGCGGCCAACGGCAGCGCGTCATTATCGCGATCGCATTGGCCTGCGACCCGGAACTGCTCATCGCCGACGAGGCCACCACCGCACTCGACGTGACCACGCAGGCACAGATCATCGACCTCGTCGCGAAACTCCAGCGCGAACGCGGTATGGCGGTGGTGTGGATCAGCCACGACCTCGGCGTCATCGGACGGATCGCCGACCGGGTGATGGTGCTGCGATCCGGCCGGATCGTCGAGAGCAATGACGTCACAACGCTGTTCGACGACCCGCAGGACGAGTACAGCCGCACGCTGCTCGACTCACGCCCGCTGCTGAGCAAGGTCACCGAACGTGGTGGCGCGTCGCCCCTTCAGAAGCGAGTCGACGACGAGCCTCTCCTGAGTGTCACCGGGCTGGGCGTCGACTATGTGGTCCGCGGCCCGTCGGGGCGCCGGGTGGTGCACGCCGCCGACGGGGTCGACCTGCAGGTCGCTCGTGGCCGGACGCTCGGGATCGTCGGCGAATCGGGATCGGGGAAGTCGACCGTGGCCGGCGTCATCACCGGCCTCATCACGTCCGCCCAGGGCACGACGGTGCGGGGCAGCGTGACCGTCACCCTCGACGGCCGGCGGGTCGAGGCCATCGGGGCACGCGGTGCCGACGAGGCCCTGCTCCGACGCCGCGTCGCCATGGTGTTCCAGGACCCGGCCGCCTCGCTCGATCCGCGGATGACGGTGGCGGCGTCGATCGCCGAACCGCTGCGGACGCACGGCCTCACCGACGGCCGGGACGGCACGCGGAGTCGTGCCGAAGAGTTGCTCGCCGACGTCAGCCTCGACGCGTCATACCTCGACCGCTATCCGCACGAGATGTCCGGCGGCCAGCGGCAGCGGGTGAGCATCGCCCGCGCGCTGGCGTCCGACCCGGAGGTCCTGATCCTGGACGAGTCGACGGCGTCGCTCGACGTGTCGGTGCAGGCCAGCGTCCTCGACCTGCTCGCCGAGCTCCAGCGTCAGAAGGGGCTGACGTACCTGTTCATCGCGCACGACCTGGCCGTCGTCGAGCAGATCAGCGACACCGTCGCGGTGATGCAGGACGGGAAGGTCGTGGAGAGTGGACCGGCGTCGACCATCCTCCACGACCCCGCGACCGACTACACCCGCGCGTTGCTCGCGGCCATCCCGCCGGAGGTCCCGCAGCGGGCCTGACCCGTCGACTGTGCGTTGCAACCCCGCCACGCCCGTCGGCACGGTTGCCAGGGCGTCGTCGGCTAGGGTGTCAGCGTGTCTCGACCCGACCCTGGTGACCACGTCCGCGATGACGACGAACCGAGCCACGAGGACTTCGCCACACGCCATGCGCCGATGCCGATCGAGCTGCCCCTCGACGACGAAGAGGCGTCGACGAACGTCGGTCTGAAGACCCAGCTGGTGCGCTTCGTCATCACCGGCGGGTTCTCCGGGCTGCTGGACTTCGGGCTGACGATCCTCCTGCAATACGGCCTGGACCTGCCGTTCTGGCCCGCGAAATCCGCGGGGTTCATCCTCGGCACCACCGTCGCGTACCTGCTGAACCGTCGATGGACGTTCCGAGCCGAACCGAGCATGGCGCGGTTCGTGTCGGTCGTCGCGCTCTACGTGGTGACCTACTTCGTCAACGTCGGCATCTACACGCTTCTGTCGCATGCCTGGCAGGAAACGCTGCTGTACAGCTTTGCGGCGTACGTCGTCGCACAAGGCACCGCTACGGTCATCAACTTCGTCGTCCAGCGGATGGTCATCTTCAAGATCCGCTGACCCGAGAACGCACGGTCAACGAAAGCGGACGCCCAGTCGACGGGCGGGTCAGAACTCCTCGTCGACGTCGGAGTCACGGGCGGCGCGCTCGCCGCGGTCGAGGGTGGCGAGTTCGGCCAGGTCGGCGGGGTCGAGAGCGAAGTCGAACAGGTCGGCGTTCTCCACCTGACGGCCGGTGTGCGACGACTTCGGGACGACGCTGATGCCGTTCTGCACCGACCAGCGCAACGCGATCTGCGTCGGCGACTTGCCGTACTTGCGCGCGATCCGGAGGATGACCGGGTCGGCGAGCAGGCCTTCCTTGCGGCCGGTCGGATGCCACGCCTGAGCATGAATACCCTTGTCGGACATGAACTCCCGCAATTCGGTCCGTGGCAGTGAGGGAGAGCACTGGATTTGATTCAGAACCGGCCAGCGTCCCGTCTCGTCGAAGAGCATCTGCAGGTGGTGATGTTTGAAGTTCGAGACGCCGGGTGTGCGGACGTATCCCTCGTCGGCGAGCGTGAGCAGCGCTTTCCAGGAGTCGACGGTGCGGCCCAGGCTGGGGCACGGCCAGTGGATGAGGTACACGTCGATATGCGCGACACCGAGCCGGCGAGCGCTCTCCTTGGCGGCGTTGATCGCCTCGTCGAAACCCTGGTCACCGCCGCTCAACTTGGTCTGCACGACGATCTCCTCGCGCGGGACGCCGGTCCCGTGCAGGCCCATCCCGACACTCAGCTCGTTGCTGTACCGGGGCGCGGTGTCGAGGAGGCGGTAACCGGACTTGATCGCCGAGCTGACGGCGCTGACAGCCGGCCGGCCGAGCATGTTGTAGGTGCCGAGCCCCACCAGGGGGATCGAGGTGCCGTTGCTGAGCTCGACCGAGGGGATGTCCACCGCATCAGGATATGTCGACAACCACATCCTGCGCCGCCGGTCGATCTGGAACGCTTGACCGATGAGTACCGGAGACGACGCGTCGTACGACGACATCGTGGTGGGCGCGGGACACAACGGCCTGACCGCTGCGGCCTACCTCGCTCGTGCCGGCCGGCGTGTGCTCGTCCTCGAGAAGGCCGACCACGTCGGCGGCGCCACGGTGTCGGCGACGCCGTTCGCCGGTCTCTCCGCGCGGTTGTCGCGGTACTCGTACCTGGTCTCGCTGATGCCGAGCCAGATCATCACCGACCTCGACCTCGACGTCACACTCATCCGACGGCGCTATTCGTCGTACACGCCCCTGCCGTCGGATCCGGCGCGCGGCATCCTCGTCGACAACCTCGATGACGATGCGACGGCCGCGTCGTTCCGGCGGGTGACCGGCTCCGACCTCGGTTTCACCGCGTGGCAGTCGTTCTACCGTCGGCTCGGCGTGGTCGCCGACCGCGTCTTCCCGACCATGACCCAGCCGTTGCGGACCGCCGCCGACATGCACGACCTCGTCGTCGGCCCAGACAAGTCCACCACCGACACGTCGACCGCCGAACTGTGGGAGGCGCTCACCACGCTGCCGCTGGGCACGCTGCTCCGTCAGTACTTCGACGACGACCTGATCCGCGGGATCGCCGCCACCGACGGACTCATCGGCACCTTCGCCGACCTCGATGATCCGTCCCTTCGCCAGAACATCTGCTTCCTGTACCACGTGATCGGCGGCGGAACCGGCGACTGGGACGTCCCGGTCGGCGGGATGGGCGCGGTGTCGGGTGCGCTCTACCAGGCGGCGACCTCGGCGGGAGCCGAGATCAGAACGGGCGTCGAGATCACCCGCGTCGATCCCGGCGACGGGACCGTCGAGACGACGAGCGGCACCTTCCGCGGTTCGATGATCTATGCCGCGTGCGCGCCGCAGGTGTTCAACACGTTCCTCGACGGGACGCCGATCCCCTGCGAGCCAGACGCCAGCGGGTCGCAACTCAAGATCAACCTCCTGCTCGACCGACTACCGCGACTCCGCGACGGGTCGACCCCGCCGGCGTCGGCATTCGCCGGGACCTTCCACATCAACCAGACCGCCACCCAGCTGCACGACGCGTGGCGGCAAGCGAATCGTGGTGAGGTGCCGGAGGTCCCGCCGTGCGAGATCTACTGCCACACGCTCACCGACCCGTCGATCCTGGGCCCGGAGCTCGCGGGCAAACACACGCTGACGCTTTTCGGGCTGCACATGCCAGCAGACGTGTTCGACGAACCCGGCGCCGTCGAACACGCCGTCGGCGCGACCTTCGCCTCGTTGAATTCGGTGTTGGGGGAACCGATCCAGGCGGTGATCGCGCACGATGCCAACGGCCGGCCGTGCATCGAGGCGAAGACCCCGCAGGACCTCGAGGACGCCGTCGGACTGCCCGGCGGGCACATCTTCCACCGGCCGTTGCAATGGCCGTGGGCCGAGACCGTGTCGGAAGTCGGCCAGTGGGGCGTGGAGACCCCGCATCCGCGACTTCTGTTGTGCGGCGCGGGCGCTCGTCGCGGCGGCGGGGTCAGCGGTATCCCGGGCCGTAACGCCGCTGCGGCAGTGCTGGGCGCGGATGCGCTCGAGTCGCCTCGTTAGACATCACGGCCGGACCTCCACGCCCGGTCAGTCACCCTCGATCTTCTGCGCATTCGCCCACCGGCGTCCCGGGTCGCCGCCCCACGCATCCCAGGCCACACGTCCCGCTGACGGGAAGCCGTCCTCGCCGTTGTTGAACCCGGTCGCGTTCTTGTCCACCTCGTGGCGAGAGAAGTAGTTGCGCATCTTCTTGATCTGGTCGTCGTCGACGTCCTTGCCGTCGGCCAACTGGTGGGCCCGATGGCGGCCGGTGTCAGTGAACCCCTTACCCGCCTTGCCGTCGTCGATCCATCGCACCGCGCGCTGGGCAGCCTCCTGGACGTCCTTCGGTGGCTTGTGACTCATCTGCCGCGCTCCTGTCGTCGGGGTCGTGAGATATCCGCGTGCCCGTCAGAGCCAGGCGCCAAACCCGTCGACCGGGCCCTATGAGCGCATCTCGGCGAGGGGACGGTCATCGGCGATGGTCGTCGTGGCCCGATCCGCTCCTCGCGCGGGTAGCGACACGAACGGCGTCGGCCACCAGAACCAGCGACCGGACAGTCGCGCGATCGCCGGCATCACCAGTGTGCGGACGAGAAGGGTGTCGATCAGCAGTCCGATCGCCACGGTCGTGCCGATCTGCGCGACGTTGTGGGCGTAGCTGGCGAGCATGGCCAGCATCGTGATCCCGAAGGTGAGTCCGGCCTGGGTGACCACGCTGCCCGTACCGACCATCGCGCGGATCAGGCCGGTGCCGCCACCCGCCCCGTACTCCTCTCGAAAACGACTGACCAACAGCATGTTGTAGTCGGCGCCCACCGCCACCAGGAAGGTGAACGCGATGGGTGCGACCGACCAGTGCAGTGGATTGCCGATGAGGCCCTGCCACAGAAACACCGAGACACCCATCGCGGACAGATAGGAAAGCCCGACGGTCCCGATCACGGCGAGTGCCGCGACGAGACTGCGCAGCAGGAACAGGACGACGCAGAACACGAAGGCGAAGGCGGCGACGACGATCGCGATGAAGTCCTCGTGCGCGAACGACTCGATGTTGAGGAGCGTGCCGCCCGGCCCGCCGATGCTGACGGTCGATCCGGCGAGCGATGTGTTCTTGATCGCCGCGAGTGACGTCGGGATCACCTCCGCGCTCACGTCCATCGCGTCGCGGCTGAAACCTTCGCGCTGCGGGGTGACGATCATCCGCGTCGCCTTGCCGTCGTCGGAGAAGTAGTACGGGATGCCGCTCTGGAAGAGCGGACTCTCCAGCGCCTGGCTGGGCAGGAAGAACCCGCCGGCCGCGGGACTGCCCGCCGAGTACGCCCCGCTGACCTCGTCGAGGAAGTCGGTGATCTCGCCGACCTGCGGGAGCAGTGCACCCAGTGTCGTGCGCAAGGGGCCGATCAGCTCGCGGATGTCGGTGACCGTGGCGCGCAGCGTCGGGATCTGCGCGGCGGCGGTGGGCAACGCGCCACTCAGGGAGCGGGTGCCGCCGGCGAGATCCCGGACCGATTCCCGCAGTGCGGGAACGCGTCGAGAACGGACAGCCCGGTCAGGGCGGTGCGGCACGCGACGACATCCTGGCACCGCGGGATCGACCCGACGAGTCCACGCATCGGCGCAATCCCCGCCGACAGTTCGTCGACCTTGGTGAGCGTCGACTCGCTCGTTCGTTGCAATTGCGCAGTGGCATCGGACAAGGAGCCCGCGCCGGCCGCCCCCTGCTGCAGCGCGGCGTCGACGCCGTCGATGGCGGTGTCCAGACGATCGACCGTTACGCCGATCGCGTCGAGATCGGTGATCCGATCGCGCAGAAGCGATGTCATCTGACCGAAGCGGCTACCGATGTACCCGGCCTGGGAGGTGAGGGTGCCCTGGTCGAGGGTCTGTCCGAGCGGGCGGGTGATCCCCTGTACGGCGTTCACGCCGTCGATCGAGGCGACGGCATCAGTCATCTGCGCAAGGGCGATCAGATCCGCCGCATTGCGCATGTCATGGTCGGACTCGACGATGAGCACGCTCGGCGCCATGATGTTGGGCGGCAGGTGCCTGTCTGCCGCAGCGAATCCCACGTTCGCCGGCGAGTCCGCCGGCTGGGCACGACGTTCGTTGTAGCTCGGGGCGTACATCGAGAGCGGGATGATCATGACCGCGAGAACAACGAGTGCCGCGGCGAGTACCGGGCCGGGCCAGCGGGCGACCGTGGTCCCGATCCGGCGCCAGCGTCGTGGCGACGCCGACTCGCGCGGCTCCACGAACCCGAGCCGGGTGGCGAGCGCCAGGACCGCGGGGCCGAGGGTGGGCGCCGCCAGGGTGATGAGAATGGCTATGGTGCAGGGCAATCCCGAGGTGCTGAACATCGCCAGACGCGTTGCCGCCAGGCACGCCATCGCACCGGCCACTGTCAGCGCCGACGCCACGACGATGTGCTGGACGCCGGCCAGCGCATCGTAGTACGCGTCTTCTCGGTCGCGACCCTTTCGGCGGGCCTCCTGGTACCGGCCCACCAGGAAGATCCCGTAGTTGGTGCCCGCGCCCAGGACGATCACCGCCGACAGCGCCGCGGCGAAGATCGATACCTTGATGATCTCGTTCTCGGCCAAGAAGGAAATGGTCGCGCGGGCCACGGCCAACGCCAGCCCTACCCCGAGCAGTGGCACCATCGCGGTGACGACGGACCGGTAGACCAGTAGCAACACGGCGCCGACCAGCAATGCGCACACCGAGACCAGCAGGATGATGGAGTCGTTGATCGCCACCATCTCGTCGTTGACGACCGCCGACGGACCGGTGACGTGCACGTCGATACCGGGTGGCGGTGTCGACGCGGCGACCGTGTCCCGCGCGGACTGGGTCGACTCCATGGCCAGCGCGGTGCCCATGTTCCCGGCGAGATTCACCAGGACGTAGGCAACGTGACCGTCGGAACTCTGTGCAGCCGGAGCGAGATCGGGATTCGACCACAGGTCCATCGCGGAATTGACGTGTTCGGTGTCCGCGGTCAGCGCAGCCAGCAGGTCGTCGTAGTAGGTGCGGGCGTCGGGCCCCAGCGGTTCGTCACCCTCCATGAGTACATAGACGAAGTTGTTGCTGCCCCCGCCGCCGAAGTACTCGCCCATCTTGACCAGCGCCTGCACCGACGACGCCTCGTCGGGCAGGAAAGACTGCGCATGTTCGGTGACCGTCGATTCCAGCTGGGGCACAACGATGTTGAGACCACCGGCGATGAGCAACCAGATGACTATGACCGGCAGCGAACAGGCGTACAGAAAGCGTGCGAACCGCGGCCTCTGCGATGCCCTGTCGCGCAGCACCTCGCGGCGAACGGGCCGCCGGATCTCGGTGGAGAGTCCCTGTCGGAGTCGAGCGAACCGCTCGCGTCTGGTGGTCATCTGCCGCTCCCCTTCGTCGGTGCTCATCTACGCCACCGGGACCAGACAATTGGCGACCGTGCTGCCGTCGGCGCCCGAGCCGGTCTGCCTCGCTCGCTCGAACCCGTTGACCCGCACCGCGCATGACACCGCGCCGCGACCTGATGATTGAGTGAGCACCCCGACGGAAGTCGTCAGTTCGCGCGTACGGAGCACCATCCGCCACGGAACGGAGACCTTGTCGTCGACGACCCGTCCCCCGGGCTCGATGTAGGACACCCGCGCTGACGAGCCCGCCGGGCCGGTCACGACGTACTCGATCGATTTGTCGCGCACGACGCCCGCCTCAGGCGCCGCCGGCGAGTGGCCGATCGCCCGGTCGGGGATCTCACTCAGGCGCAGCTTGCCGACGTAGAACGCCGACACGGACATCACCGCGATGACCACCCACACGATCCACCACGAGCCTGCATACGCAACGGACTTCTTCATCGGACCCCCATCGACATCAGACATCCGCGTCTCGACCTGGCCTCATGCCTGCCGAGCAGCGTTCAGCCTGCCAGTGGCAGGGACTCTATATGTGACATTGCACGTTGGCAAGGTCCACCGAACGCCCGCGTCTTGCTTCGAAGCCATCCGACGCGGACCTCCGCCATGAACTCCATGCGTGGTGGCCGTGACCCCTTCTTCCGGGGTGGTGAGTCACGTCGCGAGGCGCGACCATGGGCTCCTCGCGAAGCGAGCAGGGTGCGCCCCTGTGACGGAAGGCCTTGCCATGACCACGAGCCGATTCCCCTTGACCGAACTCGCCGACCTGCCGGATGACCTTCGTGAACGGATCGACCCCGTCGCGGAGAAGTCCGGTTTCGTCCCCAACATCTTTCGCGCCCTGGGGCATCGCCCGAACGAGCTGCGAGCGTTCCTCGATTATCACGACGTGTTGATGGAGGAACCGGGCCCGCTGTCGAAGGCCGAACGTGAACTGGTCGTGGTCGCCTCGTCTGGAGCGAACAGATGCGTCTACTGCGTCGTCGCCCACGGCGCCATCCTGCGCGTGCGATCCAAGGATCCACACCTCTCCGATCACGTGGCAACCAACCCTGCCGGAGCGGTCCTGGATGAGCGTCAGCGCGCGATCGTCGAGCTCACTCTCGCCCTGACCAGGACCCCAGAACTGTTCGCGGACAGCGACATGGCTCGCGCCCGGCAAGCGGGGCTCACCGATGACGAGATCTGGGACGTCGGGGCGATCACTGCGTTCTTCGCCGCGTCGAACCGACTCGCACACCTGACGGCGGTGGCACCCAATCACGAGTTCTATTCCATGGGTCGGTGACTCGGGACACGGCCGGATCAGCTCACCGCGGATCGAGCCGGTACAGACGCGAGTGAGCGGGTGTCACCACACGGGGCTAGGTGGAGCTCAGTGCCGAGACGAGCACCGACACGAGCCTGGGTATCGCGGTTCGATCTGCCGACGCATGCGCCGGGTCGAGCTGCCCGATCGACAACCCCCAGCAGTCGGGATCTTGTAGCAGCGCGCCGAGTGCCTGTCCGAGGATCGCGATGGTCGGCCCGCTGTTTCGGCCGTTCACGTTCTCGGCGATCGGCGCGTCCAGAAAGTCGAGTACGTCGACATCGAGATGCACCAGGAACGGTCCGGACGCCAGAATCCGGCGGGCGTCGGCGGCCGCACCTCGGGGGTCGTCGCAGAGCGCGGTCTGATCGACGACCGCGATTCTGTGTTCTGCAGCCTGTCCGCGTTCCCAATCAGTTGTTTCTCGACTCAGATCAACGCCGAGGTAGACCAGCTCCGACGGCTGCACAACGGTGTGCGGTACATCAGATCGACCAACTCCGGCGCGGCCCCCTCGAGACCCAGCGCGTGTGCCATCCCCATCCAGCTCAGTGAGCCCTCCGTCGTCGAGCGGGGTGTTGAGATCCAGATGCCGGTCGATGTAGACGAGCCTGGGCCGTTCTCCGGCACGTGCCATCGCGTCACAGAGTCCGACGGCGACTGTGCAGCTTCCGCCGAGCACGAGCAGACATTGCTCCGCTGCGAGCAGGCTCGCCGCAGCGGTGGAAAGCTCGACGAGTGCATCCGCCTCTTCGCCGAGGTTCTGCGCGAACGGTCGCTCACGGTCGGGAAACCACAGCCGCGTCGTCAGATCGCCGGCATCGACGACGTCCGTGCCCGACGCCCGCAGCTGTTCGACAAGGCCGGCAGCTCGCAACGCGCCGGGCGCTCGTTCTACGCCCACGCAATACGCGCCCGCACTATTGGGCACGCCCAGCACCGTCGTTCTCATCGAGTGCCGTCGACCGGACTGCCGTGGGCTGGCTCCATGGCCCCATCGTCGCAGAATGAATCGCCTGCTGGACGCCCAGATCGAAAGACAGTCCAGAAAGATCCGAAGCCGGCGTCCCTCGCCGGCCGCCGCCCGGTTCGTACAAGAGGGCGAGGTCGTGCCACGTCACGAACGCCGTGAGCCATAATCGCGGGCATGCAGAAGCCGGCTTGCCCGATCCGACGCCGGACCGCACCAGAGGTCCGTGAATCGCTGCTCGTCGCGGCTGTCGCCGAACTCGACGAGGCCGGGCCCGAGAACGCGAGCCTGCGTGCGATCGCCCGGCGGGTGGGTATCACGCATCAGTCGGTGGCCCACCACTTCGCCGATCGTCGGGCGTTGTTTACCGCGGTCGCGGTCCGCGGTTTCGACAACCTCCACACCGAACACATGCGCGCGCTCGAGCAACTGCCGGACGACGCCCCGCTCGGCGAGGCCGTCGCCACGCTGGGGCAGGTCTACGTCCGATTCGCGCGTGACAATCGCGCGACGGTCACGCTGATGATGGGCTCACGACTCGTCGACAACAAGGCGCCCGACCTGGTCGCGGCACGGGCGCGCGGATGGGAGTTGCACACGCGCACCGTCTCCGACGCCGCCGACCACGGTTGGGGCGGCGGCGTGCCCGGTAACCTCATCGCCGTCGCAACCTTCGCCATGGCGCACGGCCTGGCCGCACTGGAGACCGACTTCGCCGACCAATTGCCCGACGGCACCGGCATCGAAGACCTGCTCTCGCTGGTCAACGCCGCGATCATCACTCCGCCGCACCAGGATTCGTGATCACCAGCGGCCATCGCCCTCAGTCCGTCAGAGCATGTGCACCTTGCGGTAGATCCGTGCCGCGGGCCGGGTGAGCAGACCCACCTCGTCGAGGAAGCCCATGAGGTGTGCGCAACCCGAGCGGACCATCGACTGGAAATGGTGGTTGCGGCGCATCTCTCCGACCGCCCGACGGTGGTCCAGACCGGCGTCGGCGTAGGCCTTCGGGCGGACGAGGCTGACGAGGATGTAGGACACGGCCATCGCGGTGATCACCGAACTGAGCTGTCGCCGAATCCAACTGGCTTCCGCCATAAAGTGGCGCACTTCCTCTCGCGCGAAACGCATGTGGCGAGATTCCTCGAGGACGTGGATCTCGTTGACGGTGCGCACGAGCGGCAGCACCCGATCGTCACGCATGCAGCCCCGCTGCAGCACGTCCAGGACTTCCTCGGCGGCAAGGATTCCGGCGTAGGCGACTTCGCTGCCCGCGACGCGCATGAACAACTTGCCGAAGCGACCCAGGCGCGGATGAGGCGTGTAGCTGGTCCCGGTCAGCTTGTACGACGTCTTGGCGAACATCAGCGAATGCCGACACTCGTCGGCGACCTCGGTCAGGGCGAACTGGAACTCCGGGCGGTGGTAGTCCCCGAGGTACTGATCGCGGATCACCATCTCCTGCAGCATCATCTCGAACCAGATGCCGATGCTCATGATCGACGCGGTCTCGTGCCGGGTGAGGGCGATCCGCTGCTGCTCGGTCATCTCTTCCCAGTAGGCCGTTCCATACAGAGTCGACCACTCCGGGCTGCAGCCGTACTTCTCCTTCTCGAGCGGCGCATCCCAGTCGATCTCGGTCAGTGCATTGCGCGACAACCGCGCGGCAGATGCCAGCAGGCGCTGCGACACCTCGTCGATTCCGTCGTCGGAACGGGTCACATCTCTGAGCGCTTCCATGCCGGGCTCCTCGTCGTGCGCAGTATTACGTCTGTGATGCATGCCACCACGGATCGTGCCATCAGTCAATGGTGCGTTTTTCGATGGCATCGACGAGCGCTCGGAGGTCATGGGTACGATTCCGCGTCCCCGGCATGACGGTCGGTCTGTGAACCCCGCCCAGGTAACCTCTCTAGCGATGTCTACTGAAGAGTTGCTGCCGATCACGACCCGCAAGCTGGTGGGCTGGTCTCGCACCACCCCGATCGAGGGTCACGTCCTGTCCACGCCGTACCCCGAGGTCATCGCCGAGGCGGTGGCCCGCGTGGCCGACGACAACGCGGACAAGCCGGACTACCTCAAGCGCGGCGTCATCGCCCGCGGGCTGGGCCGCTCGTACAACGAGTCGGGCCAGAACAGTGGTGGCCTCACGATCGACATGACCCCATTGACCAGGATTTACGCGATCGACGACGAGTCGGCCACGGTCGACGTCGACGCCGGCGTCTCCCTGGACACGCTCATGCAGGCGGCGCTCCCCCACGGCTTGTGGGTCCCGGTGCTCCCGGGTACCCGACAGGTGACGGTGGGCGGCGCGATCGCGCACGACATCCACGGGAAGAACCACCACAGCCAGGGCAGCTTCGGCAACCACGTCGTCGAGATGCAGCTGCTCGTCGCCGACGGCCGCATCCTCACCCTCACGCCGGGCGGCTCGGCCGACGACCCGAACGGCGAACTCTTCTGGGCGACCATCGGCGGCATCGGACTGACGGGCATCGTGTTGCGCGCCAAGATCCAGATGAAGCGCACCGAAAGCGCCTACTTCATCGCCGACACCGCGCGCACCGGCTCGCTGCAGGAGACCCTCGACCTGCATCTCCAGGACGGATTCGAGGACGGATACGAGTACGCCTCGGGCTGGTTCGACACCATCAGCGCGCCGCCGAAGCTCGGTCGCGGCACGTTTTCCCGGGGGAATCTCGCCCGCGTCGACGAACTGCCGGAGAAGTACCGCGACAACCCGCTGTCGTTCAACAACAAGCCACTCGTCCGGTTCCCCGACATCTTCCCGCGCGGGTTGGCGAACAAGCTCAGCTTCTCCGCAGTCGGCGAGGCGTACTACCGGATCGGACCGCCCAGTGAGGGCAAGGTCAAAAATCTCGCGCAGTTCTACCACATGCTCGACGTGTTCGGTGACTGGAACAACGCCTACGGACGCGGCGGCGGTTTCTGCCAGTACCAGTTCATCGTGCCGACCGGCAACGAGGGCGAGTTCACCGCGCTCATCGAGGACATCCAGGCGTCGGGCCATGTCAGCTTCCTCAACGTCATCAAACTCTTCGGCGAGGGCAACCGGGCGCCGCTGAGCTTCCCGTTCAAGGGCTGGAACGTCTGCCTCGACTTCCCGGTCAAGGCCGGCCTCGCCGAGTTCCTCAACGAGCTCGACCGCCGCGTCATGGCGATGGGCGGCCGCCTCTACACCGCCAAGGACTCGCGCACCTCGGCCGAGAACTTCCACGCCATGTACCCGGAGATCGGCGACTGGATCGCGACGCGTCGTCGCATCGACCCCAACCGGGTGTTCATGTCGGACATGGGTCGGCGACTCGAACTCGCCTGACCGACTGCCCTTTTCGACGCGCCGCACGCGCACCCGACCTGTACGTCACCGAAAGCGAGTACACAATGATCAACGCCGTGGGCGTCCCACAGTCCATCCTGGTCCTGGGCGGCAGCTCCGAGATCGGGCTCGCCATCACCGCGGAGTACCTCAGCAAGGGCCCCGCGCGGGTCATCCTCGCCACCCTGCCGGGTGATCCCACCGCCGACGCGGCGGTGGAGAAGGCCAAGAACGCCGGCGCCACCGAGGTCACGCAGATCGACTTCGACGCCCGCGCCACCGACACGCACCGGGCGGTCATCGACAAGGCGTTCGCCGACGGTGACGTCGACGTCGCGATCGTCGCCTTCGGCATCCAGGGCGACGACGAGCAGGCCTGGCAGGACCACGGCCTCGCGGTCGCCGAAGCCGAGATCAACTACACCGCAGCCGTTTCCGTCGGAGTCCTGCTGGGCGAGAAGTTCAAGGCACAGGGCCACGGACAGATCATCGCGATGAGCTCGGTCGCCGGCGAGCGCGTGCGCCGCAGCAACTTCGTGTACGGCTCCACCAAGGCCGGACTCGACGGCTTCTACCTCGGGCTCGGAGAGGCGCTGCGCCCCTTCGGTGCTCGCGTCCTCGTCATCCGCCCCGGCCAGGTCCGCACCCGGTTGTCGGCGCATGTCAAGGAAGCGCCGCTCACGGTCGACAAGGAGGACGTGGGTCGCCTCGCGGTGGCCGCGGCCACCAAGGGCAAGGAGATCGTCTGGGTGCCGGGGCCGTTCCGCTACATCATGATGGTGCTCCGCCACATCCCGCGTCCGATCTTCCGCAAGCTGCCGATCTGATCGCTGAATCGCCCAATCGCTGAACAGCAGAGTCTGAGTGGACGTGATGAACCGACCTGACCCTTCGAGACGTCCCTCCGCAAGCTCCGGGACTCCTCAGGGAGCGGAAGAGGACTCGCCCTCCGCACCGCAGGGTTCGACGGGCTACGGGCGCGCGGTCCTGTCGCTGCTGATCGCCGTGGTGGTCGGCGGGTTGGTGTCGATGGCGGGACTGACGGCCATCGGGACCGTCGAGTGGCCGGCGTTCAACTCCTCCAACGTGACCCGGTCGCTGACGACCGCCGGACAGGTGCTGGCGATCGCCATCCTGGTGATCGCCGCACTGCTCTATCGCTACGGCAAGGGCCGACTGCTGGTGCCGGTGCTGTCGGCGGCCGCGATGTCGGGCTTCGTCACGGTGACCATCGGGATGCCGCTGGGCGCAACACGTCTCTACCTCTTCGGACTATCGGTCGACCAGGAGTTCCGCACCGAATACCTCACCCGCATGACGTCGAGCCCGCACCTCGCGGACATGACCTACACCGATCTGCCGCCCTACTACCCGGCCGGCTGGTTCTGGTGGGGCGGCCGGTTCGCGAACCTGCTCGGCCAGCCCGGCTGGGAGACCTACAAGACCTGGGCGATCGTGTCGATGGCGGTGGCCGCGGCCGTCGGCGTCATCCTGTTCATCCGCATGTTCGGCGCGGATCGCGGTGTCGCGCTGGGCCTCGCGGTCACCACCGTCACGTTGCTGTACGCCTCGCCGGAGCCGTATGCGGCCATTCTGGTGCTGATCGGCGTACCCATGCTGATCACGCTGACCTACGCGCTGCGCGGACGAACCCGAGCCGTCGACGGGCCCATGGGTCCGCTCTTCGGCGCGACGAGTTGGCCCGCGGTGGCGGCGTCCGGTGTGTTCCTGGGGATCTCGGCCGCGACCTACACGCTCTACACCGGACTGTTCGCCCTCACAGCTGTCCTGCTGGCCGGTTACTTCGCCGTCCAAGGCTGGCTGAGCGCGTCGAACAAGGCCACGCCGTCGGCCACGGTGACAAGCCGCCGGCGCGGTGTCGTGCTCGCGGTGATCGGTCGTCTGGTCGTCGTCGGGGTCCTCTCCGGCCTGATCGCCCTGCTGGTGTGGGCGCCCTACCTGTGGGCACGCCTGACCAACACCCCTGCCAGCGGTGGGACCGCCGAACACTATCTGCCCGAACGCGGTTCGGTGCTGCCGCTGCCGATGTTCGGGCTGAACCTCGTCGGCGCGATCACGATGATCGGCCTCCTCTGGATTCTGCTGCGCTTCCGCACCCGCACCGTCGCCCTGGCCATGGGCGTCACCGTGGTGACGGTCTATCTGTTCTGCCTGCTGTCGATGCTGATGACGGCTCTGGGCACGACCCTGCTCTCGTTCCGTCTCGAGCCGATCCTGGTGGCCACACTGAGCGCGGCGGGCGTCTTCGGTGTCGTCGACCTCGCGCATGCGGCGGTACGGCGCTTCGGCGACGTTCGTGTGGTCGTGGGTACACTCGCCGTCCTCTCGGCAATCGCGATGGCACAGAGCATCCCGGGCCATCTGGGTACCGAGATCACCACCGCCTACACCGACACCGACGGATACGGCGAACGCGCCGACGCCCGCCCGGCCGGCGCCGAGTCGTACTTCGCGGAGCTGGACAAGCTGATCGGTGAACAGACCGGCCGGCCGCGCACCGAGAACGTCGTCCTCACCGCCGACTTCGGTTTCCTGTCGATTTACCCGTACTGGGGCTTCCAGGGACTCACCTCGCACTACGCGAACCCGCTGGCCGAATTCGACAAGCGCGCAGCCGCGATCGAGCGTTGGGCGAAAAGCGAGAACGCCGACCAGCTCGTCGACGCGCTCGACCGATCCCCGTGGACCCCGCCGAATGTCTTCCTGTTCCGCTACAGCGCAGACGGTTACACGCTCCGCCTCGCCGAGGACGTCTATCCCAACGATCCGAACGTGAAGCGATACACGGTCACCTTCGACCCGGCGGTGTTCGACGACCCGCGCTTCCAGGTCACCGAACGCGGCCCGTTCGTGCTCGTCGTCCGGAAGTGATGATGATGCGACTCCCGTTGCGTACCGCGCGACCGATGACCATCACCAGGGTCGACGGCGATTCGTCGACAACCCATTTCGTCTCCACCGACGTCGTGAACTGGGTGCTGCTGGAGCAGGACGGCGAGCTGACGCTCATCGACGGCGGTTATCCGGGCCAGGCCGCCCAGGTCGTCGAATCCATCGAACGGATCGGCCGCAAGCCCGAGGACGTACGCGGCGCGCTCCTCACCCATGCTCACGTCGACCACCTGGGTGGTCTCGTCAAGCTGCAGGCGCAGTACGGGTTCGACGTTTACATGGACCCGGTCGAGGTGGATCACGCGCTGCGCCACCACCTCCAGCAGGCGAACGCGCTCGATCTCGTCCCGCAGGTGGCGAATCCCCGCCTGTGGGCGTGGCTGGCCAAGACCACTCCGCTCGGCGTCCTCAGCCGCGCGGGTCTCGCGCGGGCGTCGGGGTTCTCCACCGATGGGCACCGACCGCTCGACCTCCCGGGCGCACCGGTCCCCGTGGCGAGCCCCGGCCACACCGACGGCCACAGCGCCTACCTCGTCGCCGACGGCCGCGCCCTGGTGTCCGGCGACGCACTGGTGAGCGGACACGAGATCTCGTCGATCACCGGGCCGCAGTGCATCCCGTCGCTGTTCCAGCACGACGAACCCACCGCGCGACGCAGCGTCGAACGGTTCACCGAGCTCGACGCCGACATCCTGCTCCCGGGCCACGGCCCGGTTCATCACGGCGGCGTGGCCGCGGCCGCGCGTGCGGCGCTGTCACGCTGAGCCCCGGCAGGATCAGCCCCACCGCTACTCGAAGCCGACGAACGTCGCGGCCTCGGCGACCGACTTGCGTTCGGAGACCACCGCATTGGCCGGGAAGGTCTCATCCGGCCAGCCGAGCGCGATGCTCTTCATGATCACCTGATCGTCGGGGATGCCGGCGTGCTCGCGAACCACGGGCGACTGCATGATGCCCTGGCTGTTGATGACCGCGCCGAGACCGCGCGACCAGGCCGCGTTGACCAGTGCATTCGAGACCGCGCCGCAATCGAACGGGGTGTCGTCGCTGCCGTCGAGGATGCGGTCGTAGGTCACGATCACACAGACCGGGGCGTCGAACTGACGGAACCCCCGCAGCACCCAGTCCTGCCGCATCTCCATGTCCTCGCGGGCGATGCCCATCGCGCCGAACAGTTGCTTCGCAACCTGGACCTGACGGTCGCGGTGCGTTCCGGTGAACTTCTCCGCGCCCGTCCGGAACTCTCGCGAATGGGGAACGCCGGCCAGGTTGCGCTCGGTGTTGCCCGCGCGGATGCGATCCAACGGTTCGCCCGTGATCACGTGGAAGTTCCACGGTTGTGTGTTCATCGACGACGGGGCTCGCATGGCGAGGGTGAGGATCTCCTCGATGAGCTCCCGAGGCACGGGGTCGGAGGTGAACCCGCGGGTGCTGCGACGTCCCAAGACCACTTCGTCGTACTGCATCGTCGATCTCTCCTCGCACGCCTCGAACACCCGTCGTCGCGGACGGCGATGCAGGACCACACCGTCCGACGACCGGTGAACACGTTACCGCCGACCGGCCGGATGTCTCCGCTTCCGGTGTCATGCCCGGCCGACCAGGCCGCTTCCGTACTCCCACCCGCTCCGATCGTGCTCCTTCGCGCGACTAAGGGTAGGTTTGCCAGGCAAGCTGTCGGGACCGGAGGAGGGGCCGAGTCCCGCGCGGCGTGGCACCGTTGCCCGGGCTCGAGTTCGCCTGGCCCGTCCATGACCGTCGACGTTTCCCGCTCCGCGGAAGTTTGAGGACATGAACAGCCATAACCCTCCCGAAGCCCGGGTGACTCCCACCGGCGCCACGGTCGTCACCGACCTTCCGGGCGTCGACGCCGCCGACACCGCCGCGGCCCGATGGCGAGCCGTCGCCGCGGTACGTGGCGAGGCCGTCGCACTCCAGACCCCCGAGCAGTCGATCACGTTCGCCGACGCCGCCTCCCGGGTCGACGACCTCGCGCGCACGATCGTCGCCACCACCGATCCGGACCGACCCGTCGCGGTGGAGATCGAATCCGACATCGACTCGGTGATCGGGATGCTGGCGGTGCTGTGTTCGGGACGCCCCCTCGTCCTTCTCGACCCGTTCCTGCCGCCGGACCGACGCGAGGTCGTGCTGGAACGGTCCGGTGCCCATGTCCTGGACACCGCAGCCGATGCCCGAGAACCAGGTCAGACGCGTATCGCGGACCAGCCCGGTCCTGACGATCCGGCGGTCCTGCTGTTCACCTCGGGCTCGACCGGCACCCCCAAAGGCGTGGTGCTGGCGCAGAAGATGCCGGTCAACCACGCCCGGGACGGCCGTCGCTTCCTCGGCATGCGACCCGACGACCGCGCCGTCGTCCTACTGCCCCTCAGCTTCGGCGGCGGCCTCGACGCGCTCGCGATGAGCTTGCTCAACGGGTCGACCATGCTGCTCTGGGATGTCCGCCGCCGCACCACGACCGGGCTTCGGGACTGGCTTGTCGCACAGGAGGCGACCACCGCGCACTGCACCCCGTCGCTGCTGCGATCCTGGCTGGGTGAGCTGTCGGCCGACGACGCCGTCGAATCCCTGCGACTGCTGTCGACCTGCGGTGAGCCGACGCACCGCGCCGACATCCAGCTGGCCCGCGACACGATCCTGACCGACGGAGTCTTCTGTTGCTGGGCAGGCGCATCGGAGGTCGGCAACCTGGCCTTCAACCTGTTCCCGCCCGAGCGGGACGTCGAGCCCGGCGCCATCCCCGTGGGCGTGCCGGCGTCGGACAAGCACGTCCGGATCGTCGACGCGGACGGGAACGATCTGCCGGTCGGCAGCACGGGCGAGGTCATCGTCGAATCCGCCCATGTAGCGTCCGGTTACCACCAGGATCCGGAGCTGACGGCGACGCGCTTCATCGGGTTGCACGACGGCCGGACACGTTATCGCACCGGCGATCTCGGACGCTTCGACGAGTCCGGCGAACTCGCGCTCCTCGGGCGCAGTGATGACGCGATCAAGATCCGCGGGTACCTCGTCGAACCGCTCGAGGTGGAAGCCGCCATCCGCGCGCTGCCCTGGACCACCGACGCGGTCGTCACCGCCAACCGCGACGAGGCACGGCTCACCGCCCACGTCGCCGTGGACCCCGAGAAGTGGTCACCCTCCCCGGCCGAGATCCGGCAGGAGCTCGGGAAGACGTTGACCCCGTGGATGATTCCGCGCGACATCATCGTGCTCGCCGAACTTCCGCGCAACGAGCGCGGCAAGGTGGACCGGGCGGCCATGCCTTCGCCGCCCGCACGTCCGGATCACGAACCGCCCCGCGGGATGACCGAGATGGCGCTGCACCGGTTCTGGTGCCAGATCCTCGGCCTCGAATCCATCGGCCGGAACGAGGATTTCGTCGAACTCGGCGGCGACTCGCTGGCCGCCGCGAAGATGCTGGCCGAGGTGCAGCATCACCTCCAGCTGGACGTCAACACCGCGATGCTCGCCGAGGCGCCGACCATCGCGCTGTTCGCCCAGCGCATCGAGTCGGCCGCGAAGGAGCGGTCGGCGAACGCGTCGGGGGCCACCCTCATCCCGCTGCGACAGGGCACGGGCCGGCCGATCTTCCTGGTGGCCGGCGCCGGTAGCCTGGCGACCAGCCTCACCCCGGTCGTCCGAGCACTGCAGACCGACCGGCCGGTCTACGCGATCCAGTCGCGTGGCGTCGAAAAGCGCGGCCGCGCTGATCATTCCGTGCGCGCCGCGGCACGACGCGCGATCGCCGACATGCGATCGGTGCAACCACACGGTCCGTACCAGGTCGGCGGCTACTCGCTGGGCGGGTTCGTCGCGATGGAGGTCGCGGCGCAGCTGACCAAGGCCGGCGAGACATGTGATCCAGTCGTCGTGCTGGACTCGCTCTTCGACCCGGCACTGGCCAAGCGGGTTCGTGGTGAGAAGGTCGGGATCGTCGGACGCCTGCGTGCGCTGCGCGGCGGCACCCGCGACACCGCCCTGCCCGACCGCACCGGGGACGACCCCACGCCTGCCCGCGAACCGCTCCCCCAGCGAATCGTGAAGGAGCTCGCGCTGGCCGTCCTCGTCCCCACCGCGGGGATGGTCGAGCTCCCGACGCCGGTTCAGTGGATCGTGTTCTTCCGGTTGGGCACCAGGATGATCCGCCGGTACCGACCCCGGGAGTACGCGGGTCCCGTCGGCGTCATCCGCGCCCGCACCAATCCCGATGACCCGGGCCTGTGGCGGCGGATGTCGACCGGCGCCGTGACCTTTCACGACGTCTCCGGCGACCACATCTCGATGATCCGCGCACCCCACGCCGCCGACACCGCCAGGGCGATCGACGAGGTGATCGGATCCGCTGCTCCCTCCGCTACAGCCGCCCCCTGAGGAGCCCTGCGCTCTCTGAGCTGAGGGAGCGAGTCGACGCCCCCTCTGCTCCCTGAGGAGCGAACTTGCGAGCGTCACGAAGGGTCTCTCGAGTCGTCTCACCAGGACCCTTCGAGGCTCGTCGCTATCGCTCCTCGCACCTCAGGGAGCAATGGGTGTCGCTTCTTTCGGATCATGGAGGGTTGTCGTGCGGCTCAGCCCTCTTCGGCGCGGAGTTTGATGTCGGCCAGACGGCGATCCCAACCACGGCCGATGGTGTCGAGCCGATGCGCAACCCGCGACAGCTGTGCCCCCACGGCTTCGTAACGGATCTCGCGGCCGACACGTGAGGACGTCACCAGCCCCGCCTCGGTGAGGACCCGAAGGTGTTTCGCGATCGCCTGCCTGCTGATCGGGAGTTCGGCCGCGAGATGTGACGCGGACGCGGGTTCCGAACCCAGTCGCGTGAGGATCTGCCATCGGCTCTCGTCGGACAGCGCGGCGAAGACCTCGACGGGAGCGACGTCAGGCATGCACGCCGCCGAGATGTGTTCGGGCCAGCTCGAGTTCGATGGTCCATCCCTCGTTGTTGCCGTCGAACCGTGCGCGTCGCTCCGCTTCCGTTCCCGGCAGCGACGCGAAACCGGACTCCACGACCTTGAGGAGCACGCCGGAGTCCGCCGGCGTGATCCAGAACTCGACGAGGGTCGAATCCGATTGCGGATCAGCGGCATCGGCGAGCCATCGAAACGCTGCGTATCGCGGCTCGTCGAGTTCGACGGTGCGGAAGGTGAAGGCGCCGTGGACCGGGTCGTGGATGGTCGACAGGTCGCCGTCGCGTTCGATCCGGTGCTCGGTGATCGCCTTGTCGTTGATGAACCATCCCGGTTCGCTGACCAGAGACCAGACCCGGTCGGCGGGTGCGTCGATCGCGATCTCGCGCTCGATCCGGTCGAATTCTCCTGTCGCCGAATCGGTCACGTCATGTGTGGTTGTGTTCTCGCTCATCGATACTCCCTCGCCTAAGTTGATTGCTGCAACTCCATAGTTGCAGCAGTCCGGAGGTTCTGCAACCCTACGGTTGCGCCAGTCGATGATTTCTGGACTCGCGAGTCGCTTGACGGCGGCTGCCCGAGGCTGACAACTAACCACTGGCGGGGCGAGATCCAGCCGGAGCCTGCCCGCCGGGACCGCCCGCTCCTCCGGCCATGCCGGTGGCGGCTTGCTGGGTCACGCTGCCGGCGTAGTCGTTGCCGGGATCGCGATAAATCGTATGGACGTGTCCCCAGCCCGACGTCGTCACGCCCTCGACATCGGCACCGGCGGAACCCTGCTGCGCGGCGAATACGATGTACACGTCGGGGCCGGAGATCTGGAAGTAGATACCGTCACCCTGTGTCATGTCGTAGGCGGTGGCTCCCGACCAGTTGATGTAGGTCTCGTCGAGCGTCGCTTCGATCTCGGCGAGTGCCTCGGAGGTGGTCTCCTCGTCGGACAGGCCCACCCAGTTCGCGATGACGTCGAGCAGCAGCTTTTTCTGCTCATCCGTCAGATCAGCGCCCGAAATTCCTGTCCCCGTGGGGTAATCACAAGTGCTTCCGGGAGCGCACACCATGTTCGCGACGGTCGACCCCTGGTACAGGGCTGCCTTTTGTTCGTCGGTCAGGCTGTCGTAGAACGCGAACGCCGTGGTGTAGATGCCGTCGAACGGTTGGACCTCGTTGCCGTCGGAATCGGTGTACACCGCCGGCTGAATTCCCAGATGTGTGGGAGCGAAGGTGATCTCATCGGCCGCGCCATCGAGTGTGGCGTTGATGCCGAGATGGTGCCCGCCGAACTGGATCTCCCAGGCACTCGAATCAGACGGATCGCCGAAGAAGGCGATGTAGTACTGGCCGAGCGACTCCTCCGTCGAACTGCTCTTCTCATGAAGATATTTGTCATTGCCCATGATTCCGGTGACGGTGGCGTAGCCCTCGTCGCTGAGGAGCGCTTCCAGGACCTTCATCGCGGCGGCCCGCTGCTCGTCGGACAGATCTGCGAGGTTCACCCCGGCGCGGTCGACGAAGGTGACCGGGAAGTTCGACCACGACGTCGTCTTGGTCTCGTCGTCGTAGTCGTAGGTGACCTGCTCGCGTTGTTCATCGGACAGGGTGGCAAGGAACGCCTGAGCGGCTTCGGCGGACGACGAGATCGTGGTGGCGGTGGTTGACGCGTCTTCGGTGGTGATCGAGGAGGACACGGACGAAGACGCAGAGGTCGAGGCCGATGACGTGCTGGGAGCGTCGGTGGTGCAGCCACCGAGGAGCAGGCCCCCGGCCAGCAGCGCCGACACGATGGCGACGCGCACGCGGCGAGGAGAAGAGGCAAGGGCAGAGGCAGAGGTTCGCTTGTGCATACGACGAAAGCTATCGGCGCCCACTGCTCCCTCCCTGGGAGAAACCTGGACGGTTCCTGGGAACCGTGCCGCTCTGGTCAGCCGACCAGATCGACGAGTCGGCGAACCGCGAATTCGTAACCGCGGATGCCGAAACCGGCGATGACCCCGGCGGCGATCGGTGACACATAGGAGTGATGCCGGAATGCCTCGCGCCGATGGACGTTGCTGATGTGCACCTCGAGGATCGGGACATCGGGGACGACGAGCGCATCGGCGAGGGCGACCGAGGTGTGGGTCCATCCCCCGGGGTTGATGACGATGCCGCTGATCTCGCCGACGGATTCGTGGATCCAGTCGAGCATCTGCCCCTCGTGATTGGTCTGCGCCGCGCGTACACCGAAACCGAGTTCGGCGGCGGTGCGCTCGGCCAGGTCGACCACGTCGGCCAGGGTGTCCGAGCCGTAGACGGCCGGCTCCCGGGTGCCGAGAGTGTTCAGGTTGGGGCCGTTGAGCAGCAGGATCGGCAGACGGTCGGGCACCTCGGCGTCGGACATGGCGTTCACCTTACTGGCCCTGACCTGGCGATCGGCGTTCCTGCGTCGCCGCGGCGCGACCGTGAGCACCCGCCCGTCGTGCCCGCACCGCCGCCGACGGGGGTGAGACATCCCAACGGCTACCATCTCTCTTTGTGCCAGCGCAGACCGTTCGACGAGCGAGGATCGTCGCCATCGTCACCGGTCTACTCGGATTCCTGCTCGCACTCGCGACTCCCCTCATGCCGGTGTCGCAGCGAACGGCCGAGATCGACTGGCCGCAGAACGGTCAGATCGGTTCGGTGTCGGCCCCGCTGATCGGCTACACGCCCGTCGACCTCGACGTCTCGATTCCCTGCACTGCCGTGAACGCCCTGCCGCCCGGCGGGTCGGTGCTGCTCTCGACGACTCCCAAGCAGGCACCGAAGTCCGGTGAGCGCGGCCTGTTCATCCGCAAGACCGGTGCTGCCGATGCGCCCCTGGACCGGCAGGGCGTCGAGGTGGTCATCCGCAACGTCTCGCTGGTGTCGGCGACGCTGCAGGACATGCGCGACCAGGGGTGCCGAGAGATCGTCGTGCATGCCGATTCCGACGCGGTGACCGCCGAATTCGTCGGCATGACGAGCGGTATCCGGAACGAGGACGGCGAGGACGAGCCACTCGCCGGCACGACCGAGGACAAAGAGGCCTTCAAGTATTCGTCCGACCAGCGCCCCCAGGTGACCGGCCTCTTCACCGATCTCGCCGGGCCGGCGGCCGACATCGCGGGACTCGACGCCCACGTCACCATCGATTCGCGCTACAACACCGCGCCGACCATCTCGAAGTGGCTGGTCGTGATCGTCGGAGTGGCGTCGACGCTACTGGCTCTGTCCGCCCTGGCAGCACTGGACTCGACCGACGGCCGACGGCATCGTCGGATCTTCCCGGCACGGTGGTGGCGACTCAATGCGCGCGACTATGTGGTGATCGGCGCGCTGATCGTGTGGCACATGATCGGGCCCAACACCTCCGACGACGGTTACCTCCTGACCATGTCGAGGGTGGCCCAGGACAGCGACTACACCGCGAACTACTTCCGCTGGTACGGCGCGCCCGAGGCGCCGTTCGGTTGGTACTACCAGGTCTTCGGACTGCTCAGCCACATCTCGGTGGCCAGTCCGTGGATGCGTCTGCCCGCACTGTTGTGCGGAATCCTGGTGTGGCTCATCGTCAGTCACGAGGTTCTCCCCCGCCTGGGACGTGCCGCGCTGACCCGCCCGATGGTCGCCTGGACGGCGGCGTTCGCGTTCCTCGCGTGCTGGTTCCCCTTCAACAACGGCCTACGGCCCGAACCGATCATCTGCCTGGGTGCCCTGCTGACCTGGTGTTCGGTCGAGCGGGCCATCGCCACCGGTCGAATGCTGCCGGCCGCCGTCGCGTGCCTGATCGGAGCGTTCAGCATCGCCGCCGGCCCGACGGGCCTGCTCGCGGTGGCGGCACTGATCGCCGGCGCACGCCCGATGATCATGGCGCTCATCAAGCGAGCCCGCGTCGTCGCCGAACTCTCCTCCGCTGACACCGAATCCGCAGGATCGGCATCCGGCGATCCCGAGACCGCCGACCGCGATCGCAAACGCTCGCTGCGTTGGTCGTTCGTGGCGCTCATCGCGCCGATCCTCGCCGCCGGGACCTTCGTCGTCTTCGTCGTGTTCTCGAACCTGACCCTGCGGTCGTTCGTCGAGGCGTCGAGCATGAAGTCGGCGCTCGGGCCGTCGATGAGCTGGTACAACGAGATCGGTCGCTACTCGGCGCTCTTCGCCTTCTCCGCCGACGGTTCCATCGCCCGTCGGTTCGCGGTACTGGCCATGATCCTGGGCTTGGTCGTCTCGGCGGCAGTGCTGGTCCGCAAGAACCGCATCCCCGGCACCGCCATCGGCCCGACCCGCCGCATCGTCGCGATCACCTTCGCATCGCTGGTGTTCCTCATGTTCACCCCCACCAAATGGACCCACCACTTCGGCGTCTTCGCCGGTATCGCGGCCGCCCTCGCCGCGATCGCGGCCATCGCCGCCAGCCAGCAGTCCATGCACTCGAGGCGAAACCGCACCCTGTTCTGCGCGCTCGTCCTGTTCATCGGCGGACTCGCCTTCACCGCGCCGAACTCGTACTACTACTACTCCGCGTGGGGCATGCCGTGGGGCGTCGAGCAGGTCAAGATCGGCGGCATCATGCTCGGCAGCGTGCTGCTCTATGCCGCGCTCGCCCTGCTGCTGGTCGCACTGTGGTTCCACTTCCGCGAGCCGTTCACCGGGACCGATCCGCACGTCGAGGAATCCACCGGCGCCGACGCCGCGCATCAGCGGTGGTACCGACGACTGGTCGCCTCGATGGCGGCCGCCCCGCTGGCCTATCTGGCGATGGCGGTGGTCGTCTTCCAGATCGTCACCGCGATCTTCGCCGGCATCCACCAGAGCTCGTCGTACTCGGTACCCCGGTCCAACTTCGCCGCCGTCGCCGGCAACCCGTGCGGGATGGCCGACAAGGTCTGGGTGGAGTCCGACCCCGACCGCGACATGCTCCGCCCGGTCGACCCGACGCTGCCCAATCCTCTCGGCGGGCCACCGCCCGCACCGGGCAGCGTGCCGTCCACCTCGGGATTCTTCCCCAACGGTGTGCCGACAGCACTCGAGTCGACGGCCAGCGAGGGTTCGCTGGGTGTCCTGTCCGGCGACGTCTGGCAGTCCCCCGACATCGTCAACTCCAACCCCGGCGGTACCGGCGGCGGCGAGATCGCCGAACCCGGGATCAACGGCAGCACCGCGGCGCTCCCGTTCTTCCTCGATCCCGCCTCGACGCCGGTCATGGGCAGCTACTCCAAGCTCGACCAGGTCCCGGCCCGCCTCACCTCCGGGTGGTACGCGCTGCCGCCGGATTGGCGGGACCGCCCGCTGCTCACGATGTCGGTGGCCGGTGAGTACGACAACCCGAACGTGATGCTCGAGTACACCGCGGACCCGATCGGTCCCGACACCGGCGATGCCGACCTCGAGGCCGCCGGCGACACCGAACTGATCGATCCCGGTCCACGGCCGTCGTGGCGCAACCTGCGCTACAACACCGACGAGTTGCCGTCCGACACCACCGCCGTGCGGATCGTCGCGACCGACGACAACCTCGCCGAGGACCGGTTCATCGTGCTCACCCCGCCGCGGATCCCGCAGATGGACACCCTGCAGGACGTGGTCGGCAGCACCGACCCGGTCCACATCGACTGGACTTCGGGCCTGGCGTTCCCGTGCCAGCGCCCGTTCACCCACGACGTCGGGGTCGCGGAGATCCCGAAGTGGCGCATCAAGCCGGGCTCCGACCTGGCAGCCGCGGTGTCGGCGTGGCAGAACCGCTTCGGCGGCGGTCCGCTCGGCTGGCTCGAGGTCTCCCAGCAGGCGACGGCGGTGCCGACCTATCTGATGGCCGACATCGGACGCGACTGGGGCGCCCTCGAACGCTACGAGCCATACGGCGACGTCGACACGCTCGCCGAGATCGAGACCGGCACCGCCACCCGCAGCGGACTGTGGAGTCCCGCGC
This sequence comes from Gordonia hongkongensis, assembly GCF_023078355.1. Classification (NCBI taxonomy): domain Bacteria; kingdom Bacillati; phylum Actinomycetota; class Actinomycetes; order Mycobacteriales; family Gordoniaceae; genus Gordonia; species Gordonia hongkongensis. The sequence goes on along the minus strand of NZ_CP095552.1, from coordinate 376,735 downwards.
CGTTGCGGCACTGACGGTTCGACGGCGCGCTGACGATTCGACGCCGCTGACGGTCCGCACGCCTTGGTATCTGTCGGCCCGGCGAGCTTGCTCTGCCGTCACCGATGGTCAGCGAGTATGCGTGCGAGTGCTGCTTCGACCGGGGTCAGCGGTGGGGTGGTGAGGTGCTCCGGCGGTGTTCGCGGATGGACCAGTTCGCGATAAGCGAGTTCGAGGCGCCGGCCGCGGTCGCCGTAGCCGACGGCGTCGGGGCGCCCGCTGCTCCCTGAGGAGCGCCCGGAGCTTGCGTAGGGCGCGTCACGAAGGGTTGGGCGCGAGTCATCGCCGGACCTGGTGGCAGGTCCGTGGATCTCGTTGCGCACGGTGTTCAGGTGTTCTGCGAACCGCCGGGGTATGTCGGGTCGGCGGTTGAGGCGCTCGGGGTTGGGCGGTGCACCGGGTTCGGCGTTCAACCGCCACAGGCAGCGGCCTTCGTCGGGTCCGGACCGGGCGATGCGGGTGGTGTACTGCCCGGGCTGGTCACCGACCATCCGGTTATGTCGCGGGCAGGCCGGGGCGAGGTCGTCGATGTCGGTGAGACCGCCCTTGGCCCAATCCCTGTGGGCGTGATGCATGTCGACCTGGGTGGCGGGCTGATCACACCCGGGTGCCGAGCACACTTCCCCGTCGGGGCGGGCGAAAGAGACGAGGCGCTGTTCGCGGGTGGCCAGACGTCTGCCGCGCCCGAAGTGCAGCGGCACAGTGGTGGCGTCTTTGAAGATCGCCAACCACGGCTGGACGTCACCGGCCATCGCGATCAAGTCCCGGATGGGCAGCAGGGTTCCGGTGGCGGTGGTCGCGAGTCCGGCTTCGCGGACGAGGTCGCCGAGGTCGGCTTTGATGATCAGTTGGACGGGCAGGCCGCGGTGCGAGGTGCCGAGTGCGCCGTCGGCGAAACCTGCGGCGAGTGCAGCGTCGAGCGCGTCGTGATTGGACTGGGCGAGGGTGCGGCCGTCGCGGTCGGCTGCGGTGGCCAGGGCGTCGGGGTCGGCGGCACCGGCCGGCCCGCTGGGCGAGGCGGGGTCGTCGGGGTTATTGAGTCCGGGTTTGCCCCACACGGCGAACATCATGGTGAGTCGGGCGGCGAGTGCGGGTGTCAGGGTGCCGGAGATCTTGGCGGTGCCATCGGCGCGTTGCCGACCGATCCACAGGCCGCGGCGTCGTTTCTGGTCGGTGTCGTCGGTCAGGGTGCCGTCGGGGTCGAGGTGGGCGAGCAGGCGGGCACCGAGTTGGGTGATCTCAGCGGGGGTGTGGTCGGTGGCGATCTCGGCCATCTGCCGCTCAGCGGCGACCTTGATGTCGTGGTCGACGGCGACCGGGATGCGGTCGAGGACATCCAATGCGGCCTGCACGTGCGCGGTGCCGACCGCGCCTTGTGCGAAAGCTTCCGCGAGGCAGGGGTATTCGGGTGGGAGGACCTCGCCGCCGAGGCTGGTCCGGTGGGCGGTGGCGTCCATCTGCTTACGGCGGCGCATCGGGTTCGAGACTCGTAGCCGATGTGTCATGTACTGCATGAGGGTCCGGCAGCCGGCCTTGCGGGGCAGGTCGCGAGCGACGGCCTGATCGATCTGCCGGTCTCCGGCGACGGTCAGACGTGCGATGGCGCGTTCGGTCTCCGCGGCCACTTCAGCGAGTTCGGCATCGGTACACGGTGACAGATCCACGGTCTGCAACTTGTCGAGGGTGCGGTGGAGATCGGCCACCAACTCAACGGCACGCGGTTGCGGCGCTGTCGAATCGCCACCGACGCGTGTGGTGTCGGACATGACGGTCACCTCCCCCGAGAACCGTTGCTGCGAATGTACGTTCGACTGTACACGAAAGAAGGGTAAACGGCAGCTCGAAATACGTTGTCCAACAGAATCTTTGCTGCGCGGAGTTGCCACCTTGGATTGTCGGTGGTTGCTGGTAGTCTCCGCCTGCGGGCAAGAACTGTGCGGTCTTTGCGGTGTGGGACCCTTCGTGACGCGCCCTCCGCAAGCTCCGGCCGCTCCTCAGGGAGCAGTGGTTGGCCGCGCCCTCCGCAAGCTCCGGCCGCTCCTCAGCCTGAATCTTTCACGGGTGGGTAGGGTTTCGCCGATCGGTTGTCGGTGTCGCCTTTTGATGGTTGGTGCTGGTGTGTGGGCAGGGTGGATCGCCAGCGTTGGGTTCGCTGGTTGTTCGGGTTCTGAGGTGGGGTGGGCGGCGGTGACGGGGCGCGGTGACCGAGGGGCTGGTTAGGCGGTGAGGCGTTGCCAGCCGTGGCGTATGTGGTGGTTGTAGGGCCAGTCGGTGGGTAGTCGCAGGGTGGTGGTGCGGGCGTGGGTGATGATCTTGCCGCCGACGGTGAACAGGCGGTGGCGCAAGCGTTTGGGTTCCCAGCGGCGGATGGGGTCGTGGCGGTGGTAGCCGAGGGTTTGAGTCCAGGCAATGAGGTCGGAGGCCAGGGCGACGATATCGAGCCACAGTTGGTTTTTGGCGAATGAGTCGAACGGTAGGTTGGCCATGCCGGTGTCTTTGAGGCAGCGGATACGGTCTTCGGCGCGGGCACGTTGACGGTGACGCAGTTCCAGGATCGGCAGTGTCCAGCCGCGGCCGCGGGTGTTGGTGGCGAACACGGTGTAGCGGCGGCCCTCGATGTCGGTGATGAGGTGTTGGGCTCCGTTGTGGGGATATTCGCGGCGCGCGATCAGCCGCATCCCGGGTGGCCAGGGCTCGTAGGCGGTTTCGGTGTCACGGACCGAGCGCGGCATGTGGTCGGTGATCTCGGCGACCTGGGCATCAGCTCGTGGATCGGCGTCGTCGGTGTTGATCGCGGTCACCCAGGCGGCCTCAGGCAGCACGTCCAATGCGTCTTTGACCAGTTCGGAGATGGTGAACCCGACCGAGTACTGCAGGCGTTGCTCGGCCAGGTGGGCCAGGAACTTTTTGGCACACCCGGCCGAATCGGTACGTATGAGCACCTGGGCGCGTTCAGCGGCGGGCAGCTGGGCCAACGCCGCCTCGAGGGCCGCGATGTGCATGTCCGCACCTTTGGGTGAGGCACCTCCACGCCGCAGGTCCAGGTTCAGTGTTTCCCCGGTGCCGAAGGCGCCGTGGTCGACGAACGAACACATCGGGGAATGCCCGAACACCCGCTTATACGTTTTCTGGGCCTGTTCTTTGGCCGAGCCGGCGGTCACGGTCGTGGCATCGAGATCAACGATCACCAGCCCGCCATCGATGCTGCCCGCAGTGCCCTCCAACGGGCGGGCAATGCCCCACACCCGCTCCCGCGCCGCGGCGCGAGCCGCGCTGATCGCGGTACTGACCGCCTCGACATCGGTAGCCAGCCTGCTGATCACCCGCGAAATCGTCGGATCAGAGGCCACCTGCCCGTACAACTGTGGCTGAGCCCGGACTGTGGCCACATCGGCCACACAGTCACCACCGGTCGCCAAGGTGAGCGCCAGATCCAGCACGATCTTGGCCGGATCATGGACCGTCGCCGCGGTCCGCCACGGCGCCATCGCCGCGGTCAGCTCGGCTCCCAGGCCCGAGACCTGCACGGTTTTCGTCAGCAACACCCCGCCCGAGGTCGTCAGCACCGACTCAGTGCGCGTAGGGTCCACCATCAACTCGGGATACACGTTATTCTTCACCTGCGAGGTGCCTTTCTTCTTGTGACTATTTGTTTGTGGTGAATCAATAATCACAAGGCAGACAGGCACTTTCGCGTATCACACGCCGAACACCAGCAACATCAGTGAAATATCCAGGCTCAGGGAGCAGTGGTTGGCCGCGCCCTCCGCAAGCTCCGGCCGCTCCTCAGCTCTCGACGCAATGGTTGTGTCGTTCTTTCGGATCAGGGAGCAGGGGTACCGGCGCTCACGCACCTCAACCTTTAGAGCCGCGGGGTGGGCCCTAGGTACCCCGGGGGACGTCGCTTACGATGAGGCACCGTGCCTGTGACAGCCCCGACCTCGCCTGAGGATTCCGCCGAACCGTCCTCGTCGGGGCCGGCATCGTCGGGGCAAGGGACCAGGATCTCCGCGGGCACCGCCCGGTGGATCGCGATCGTGGCGGGGATCGCCGGCATCGTGCTGTGTGCCCTCACCCCGCTGCTGCCGGTCAAGGCCGTCGATGCCGGTTTCGAGTGGCCGGCCGGGCAGGATCTGAACGCCGACACGTCGTCGGTGATGGCGCCGCTCATCGCGCAGACCCCGCAGACCCTCGACGCCCGCATTCCGTGCGCGACGCTGGCGTCGGCACCGGACGGCGTGGTCCTCGCCACGATGCCGACCAATGCACCACGCTCGAAGTCGTCGTCGCTGTGGGTCACCGCCACCGACGCCGCGATCACCGTGACCTTCCGGAACAGTCTCGCCGCGACCGCCTCCCGCGCCGACCTGAGCCGATGCTCGGAACTGCGCATCTTCTCCGCCCCCACCGGCCCGGGTGCGCAGTTCGTCGGGCTCGGCGAGTCGACGACCCTGCCGCCGGACCGCCGCCCGCAGGTCGACGGCATCTTCAGCAACCTCAGCCCGGAACAGGCACGCGACGCCGCTGGTAACGGCCTGCGCGTGCAGGTGGCCATCGACAACCGGTACGAGTCGTCCCCGTCGATCCTCAAGATCATCGTGATGGTGCTCGCCACGCTGTCGGTACTCGTCGCCGTCGTCGCGCTCGGGCTGCTCGACCGCATCGGCGGGTACCACCGGCGGATCGGCGCGCGCACCCGCTCGTGGTGGCATTTACTGAAAGCCCGGGCCAGCGACCTGGTCGTCACCGCGATCCTGCTGATTTGGAGCGTCCTCGGGGCCGGTTCGCCCGACGACGGTTACATCCTCAACATGGGCCGTACCGCCGACGGTTTCGGCTACCTCGCCAACTACTACCGCTTCTACGGCATCCCCGAAGCACCGTTCGACTGGTACTACAGCTTCCTTGCGGCGTGGTCGTCGGTCTCGCCGTCGGTGCTGTGGATGCACATCCCGCAACTCGTCGCCGGACTCGTGTCGTGGTTCGTCCTGAGCCGGGTGCTGCTGCCACGCCTCGGCCCCGCGGTACGGCGCAGTTCGTCGGCCATCTGGGCGGGCGCCCTGACGTTCACCGCGTTCTGGTTGCCGTTCTGCAGCGGCTTGCGCAGCGAGGGGATCATCGTCCTCGGTTCGCTGCTGACCTGGTGGGCAGCGGAATACGCCATCGCGACCCGGCGGCTCCTGCCCGCGGCACTGGCCGCCCTCGTCGCGGGCTTCACCCTGGCGCTCGCCCCGCACGGCGTCGTCGGCGTGGCCATCCTGCTGGTGGCGGCCCGCTCACTGCTGCACATCCTCATCGACCGACGGAACCGGATGGACGGATCCCGTTGGGCGGCAACGCTCGCCCTCCTCGCGCCGATCGCGGCCGCAGGCATGCTGGTCCTGATCGTGGTGTTCCGCGATCAGACCCTGGCCACCGTCCTCGAAGCGATCAAGCTGCGCTACTCGGTCGGGCCGGTCATCTCCTGGCACCAGGAGTTCCTGCGGTACTACTTCATCTCGGTCGTGACCGACGACGGCGCCCTCACCCGTCGCGTACCGCTGCTCCTGCTACTCGCCGGCCTGTTCGTCACGGTCGCGGTCATGTTGCGGCGCACGAGGATTCGCGGAGTCGACCCGGGACCCGTGTGGCGTCTCATCGGCGCCGTCGGGGTCACCCTCCTCCTGTTCGCGTTCACGCCGACCAAGTGGACCATCCAGTTCGGCGTGCTCGCCGGGCTGGCGGCGGCGATCGCGGCGGCGGCCACCGTCGCCGTGGCCCAGTCGGCGGCCCGTTCGGCGCGAAACCTGACGGTCTTCGTCTCCGGACTGTTGTTCGCGATGGCCGCCGCGATGGCCGGATACAACTCGTGGCCGTTCCTCTACGAATACGGCATCTCCTGGTTCGACCGCGCCCCCGTCATCGCCGGCTACCAGGCGTCGACGCTGTTCCTCATCCTCGCCGTGCTCGCGGCCGCGGTCGCGGTCTGGCAACACCTGCGGCTGGACTACGTGACCAATCGCGGTCTCGCACATGCCGACACCGGGCCCGGCGAGACCCGAGCCGATCGCCGACGACTCTTTCTCGCCTCCTCACCACTGGCGGTGATCGCCGGTCTGCTGGTGATCGTGGAGTTGCTGCTGTTCGCCAAAGCCGCGGTGACCCGGTACCCGGCGTCGACCGCACTCGCCGAGAACCTGAACGCGCTGCGCGGCAACAGCTGTGGCCTCGCCGACGATGTCCTCGTCGAACTCGACCCCAACGCCGGCATGCTGATCCCGGCCGACGGCGCCACCACGACGCAGGCACTGCGCGGTGAGAACCCGGTCGGGTTCTCCCCGAACGGGATTCCCGACGACCTCCAGCCCGAGCCGGGTAGCCAGCGCCCCGGACAGATGAACGTGTCGGCGAGTATGGCCCGCCCGTTCGCGATCACCGGCGGGCTGGGCGCCGGGACCACCGGCGGGCGCGGACCGGAAACCGTGAACGGTTCCACCGCCAAGTTGCCGTACGGGCTCGACCCCGCCACCACGCCGGTCCTGGGCAGCTACGGGTATCCGGGCGAGGCCCGGCTCACGACCGGCTGGTACGACCTGCCCGCCGACCGTGCCGCGTCGCCGCTGCTGGTGTTCAGCACCGCGGGCGCCGTCTCGACCATCGACACCTTCGGCGTACGCAACTTCGGGCAGAAGATGGTGGTGCAGTTCGGCCGCCCGGGTGCGGACGGGAACTTCGAACAGGTCGGCCCGGACATCCTGCCCATCGACCCCGGTCCCGTGATCCTGAACATGCCCTGGCGCAACATGCGCGTACCGATGTCGGCCGCCCCGCCGCGCGCGACCGTGATGCGGTTGTCGCTGCAGGACAACAACCTCGGCGAGAAGCAGTTCATCGGGATCACCCCGCCGCGCGCACCGCGGTTGCAGACGCTGCAGGCAGTCGTCGGCTCGACGGTACCCACCCTCATCGACTTCGGGGTGGCGTCGCACTTCCCGTGCCAGCGGCCGATGGGTGTGTCCCACGGCGTCGCCCAGGTCCCGCAGTGGCGCATCCTGGGTGACTATCCGCTGACGAACTCCCAGTCCAAGACGTGGCAGGCCGGCGTGGACGGCGGGTTGCTGGGGATCTCGGAGGCCACCACGTCCGCGTCGGCGGTCTCGACGTACCTGCAGGACGACTGGGTGCGCGACTGGGGCGCACTGGAGAAGCTGACCCCGCTCGTGTCCGACGCACCGGACGCGCGGATCGACACGGCACAGACGACGCAATGGGGCTGGTCACGAGCCGGCTCGATCAGGGTGGAGCCCCAATCCGATGAGTGAGTCCCGTACGCCTCGTACGTCCCGTCTGGCGACCACGGTCAACCCGAAGATCGTCGCGACCGTCACCGGTCTGCTCGGATTCCTGCTGGCGATCCTCTCCCCGCTGTTGCCGGTGAACCAGTCGACCGCCGAACTGCAGTGGCCGCAGGGCGGCGACGTCTCCGATGTCGCCGCCCCGCTGGTCTCCTTCGTGCCGATCGACATGGAGACGTCGGTTCCGTGTTCACTCGCCACCCGCCTGCCCGGCCAGGGCGGAGTACTGCTGTCGACGATCCCCGAAGGCGGCCAGGACGCCGGGGCCCGCGGGCTCTTCGTCCGGGCGACGTCCGACGCTCTGACCCTCACCGACCGCAACGTCGCCCTGCTGAACACCGATCGAGCGGCCGCGCAATCGAATCCGAACTGTCGCATCGTCTTCCGGGCCGACGGCGAGGGGGTGAGCGGACGATTCGAGGGCCTGCCCGAACCGGCCGCGGACTCCGGCGCCGCGCACGGCTTCGCGCTGGCCGACCACGAGATGCGTCCCCAGATCGTCGGCGTCTACAGCGATCTGCCCGCCGATGTCTCTCGTGACGGGTTGTCGCTGCGCGCCACCATCGACACCCGCTACGTCAGCACCCCGACCCTGCTGAAGCTCACCGCGATCGTGCTCGGCATCCTCATGACGATCGTCTCGCTGATCGCGCTCGGCATCCTGGACCGCCGGGACGGCCGCAGCCACAAGCGTTTCCTGCCGTCGGGCTGGTTCACGATCCGGCCGCCCGATGTCGCGGTGTTCGCGATTCTCGCCTTCTGGTGGTTCGCGGGCGCCAACACCTCCGACGACGGCTACAACTTCATCGTCGGCCGGATCACCGGAGACGCCGGGTACGCCGACAACTACTTCCGCTACTTCGGTGTGCCGCAGGACCCGTTCGGCTGGCACTTCCAGGTCATCTCGGCCATGACGGACGTGAGCGTCGCGGCACCGTTCATGCGACTACCGGCCTTCCTCCTCGGGTTGCTGGGCTGGTGGCTCATCAGCCGAGAGGTCATCCCGCGCCTGGGCCGCGCGGTGCGGCACAGCACGCCGGCGGTGTGGTCGGCCGCGTTCGTCTTCCTCGCGATCTGGTTGCCGTTCAACAACGGTCTGCGTCCGGAACCGGCCGAGGCCGTCGGCGCTCTGCTCACCTGGTGCTGCGTGGAACGCGCGATCGCCACTCGCCGACTGCTCCCCTACGCCGTCGCGGTGGTCACCGCCGCCTTCACCCTCGCGCTCGCGCCCGGCGGTCTGATGGCGGTCGCCGCACTGCTCGCCGGGATCCGACCGATCGTGAAGACCCTGGTGTCGCGCCGGTCCCGGGACGGCCTGCTGCCGATGCTCGCGCCCATCCTGGCGGCCGGCACCGCGGTACTGTTCCAGATCTTCGCCGATCAGCCGCTCGCGCCGCTCATCGCGGGTAACAAGGTCGCCTCCGACGTCGGCCCGACGCTGGAGTGGTGGCAGGAACCGATCCGGTACTACTACCTGATCCTGCCGACCGCCGACGGCACGCTCGCACGACGCTTCGGCGTGCTGGCGATGATCCTGTGCCTGTTCGTCGTGTTGCTCCGCCTACTTCGGCGGGAGCATCCCAACGGCATTGCGCGCGCACCGATCTGGCGACTGGTCGCCGTCACCCTCGGCACGATGTTCTTCATCGCCTTCACGCCGACCAAGTGGACCCACCACTTCGGTGTGTACGCGGGCATCGCCGCGGGCCTCGCCGCCGCGGCGGGCGCCATGATGGCGCCGGCCGTGCTGCGGTCGCGACGCAATCGCAGCTTCTTCGCCGCCGCGGTGCTCGCGATCACCGGAATCTCCTTCGCCGGCACCAACGGCTGGTGGTTCGTCGGCAGCTACGGCGTCCCGTGGTGGGATCGCCCACCGACGGTGGGCGGCATCAACATCGCATGGTTCATCCTCGCCGCCGCGGTCGCCACCGCACTTGCCGGCCTGTGGTTCCACTTCCGCGACGACTTCGTCGACGAACAGACCCGTACGCGCGGGGCCGACAAGTGGTATTCGAAGCTCAAGTTCTCGCCGCTGCCGGTCATCTCCGGGCTGATGGTGCTGTTCATGGTCGCTTCGTTCGCGAAAGGCGCCTACGAGCAACGTGATTCGTGGTCGTGGATGAAGTCCAACGCACGCGCTCTCACCGGGAACTCGTGCGGGCTGGCCAACGACGTCCTCGTCGAAGCCGATCCGACCGCCGGACTGCTGCAGCCCGCGGCGGTCGACGGTCGGCCCGCCCCCGGCATCGCCGCGGCGCTGGCCGGACCGGACACGACGGGCTTCTCCCCGAACGGCGTACCCGATCGCCTGTCCGTCGACGCCACCGAGGACACCGAGTCGTCGACCACCTCCGGCGCGCAGAACAGCGCCCAGACCGGCGCCGGCTCAGACGAATCCGGCGACAGCTCGTCCGCGCAGGGCGGCACCGAAGGCGGCCAGGGCGCACGAGGCGTCAACGGGTCGACAGTGCGTCTGCCGTTCGGCCTGAACCCCGCCGAGACCCCCGTCCTGGGCAGCTATGGCTCGCCGTCGGGTACCGGCTCGCTGACCTCGGACTGGTACCAGCTGCCCGAACGTTCCGACGACACCCCGCTGCTGACGATGGCGGTCGCCGGATCGGTCGAGGCGGTCGACGGCATCGGGGTCGTGCACGCCGGCCAGAAGGTCACTATGCAGTTCGGCCGCGTGGAGGCCGACGGGCGGGTGAGCGCGCTCGGCCGGATGTTCCCGATCGACATCGGCGAGACCCCCACCTGGCGCAACCTGCGGTTCCCGCTCGCCGACGCACCGCTCCGAGCCGATGTCGTCCGGGTCGAGGTCGCCGACACCGCGGCCGCACCGTCGGAATGGGTCGCGGTGACGCCACCGCGGGTCAGCACCCTGGCCACCCTCAACGACGTCGTGGGCCAGACCGACCCGGTCTTCATCGATTGGCTGCCCGGAATGGTCTTCCCGTGCCAGCAGCCGATGAAGGTGCGCAACGGCGTCCTCGAGGTACCGCAATGGCGGATCATGCCCGACGCCGAGGCCACCCGGAAGAACAGCCAGACCTGGATGTCGGGCACCGCGGGCGGTCCGCTCGGCATCACCGAGGCGATGCTGCGACCCACCCTGCTGCCGACGTACCTCCGGAACAACTGGGGACGTGACTGGGGCGGCCTGCAGAAGTTCACCGAGATCATCCCGGCGCCGGCTGCGGAACTGGACCTCGGGACGGCTCGCCGTTCAGGGTTGTACGACCCCGCGCCGATGCGCTCCAGCGGGTATTGACCTGGTGTCTGACACCGCGCCGACCTGGGGTTTCCCTTTTCCCCACGGTCGGTGCGGCAAACACGCTCGAGGCCTTCGTTATCTCACTGTGATGTGCTGTCTCGGTTCCGTCACTCATGGCCGGCAGCCCTCGTCACGCCGCCGGTACCGGCCTAATTTCGAGTCATGCCTTCATTCACCGCACCTGGACTCAGCAACGAAGCCGCCAACGAGGTCGTGGGCATCCTGCAGGAGCGCCTCAGCGCGCTGAACGACCTGCACCTCACCCTCAAGCACATCCACTGGAACGTCGTCGGCGCGAACTTCATCGGCGTGCACGAGATGATCGACCCGCAGGTCGAGCTCGTCCGCGGCTACGCGGACACCATCGCCGAACGCATCGCCACGCTCGGAGCGTCGCCGAAGGGCACCGCCAAGGCGATCGAGAACGACCGCTCGTGGAACGACTACTCCATCGGACGCGACACCGCGCAGGCACACCTCGGCGCGCTCGACCTGGTCTATGACGGGTTCATCACCTCGCACCGCGACGGCATCAAGAAGATCGGCGACATCGATCCGATCACCGAGGACATCCTCATCGGACAAACCGCCGAACTCGAGAAGTTCCAGTGGTTCGTCCGCGCACACCTCGAGAGCTACACCGGTGAGCTCACCCACGCCGGCGCCAGCGGCGAAAAGGCAGCGGCCGACGCAGCCCGCTGACCTGGCGCAACAGACCGAGTAGCGGGTCACCACACCCCCGGACCCGCCCGGAGCCGCGGTCGCGACCTTCCGCCCCGTTGGTCGCGGCCGCGGTAACACCTCTCTGTACCCACCAACTACGAACAGGCACTGACACCCGCACCCGGATACACAGCCGAATACCTTGCGCCGCTTGGGACCTCAGGGACCAAGGGCTTCTCGACCATGTCCACGGTTCGTGGTTTGTTACGCTGACCACAGGCTGATGCCGCGAACAGGATGTGAAGCAAACCGCGTCCACCAGATCGATCGGAGCGCTTTTCCGCTCTGACGGGGAGGCACGTGTGTCCGAAACGCGATCATTCACCCTGTTCGATGATCTGGAGCTCCACATGCAGTTCGCGCCGGTCTGCCGGCTGTCCGATGGCGCTCTCGCCGCCGTCGAACTGCAGCTCCGGGGGCCGGCCGGTACCCGGCTCGCCACCGCCGCCGCCCTCAAACGCGCCGCCCGTCTCGTCGAAGAACACCCTGTACTCGACGAGCGCAAGCGCAAGATGGCCGCGTCCCAACGTGCGCAGTCGCTGGCCAAGATCCTGCCGCTGCTGGTCTCCCTCGATCTCGACCTGATCGACAACCTCGACGACGAGACGGCGCGCAGCCTCGAACGTCACGTCATGGTCATCCTCCCCGACGCCGTCGAACGCAGCCCGCAGCGGACACTCGCCCGCGTCGCCCGCGCCCGGGCGGCCGGCAAGATCATCTGCGTCGACGGGCTCGTCCGCAGCGAGCACGCGGCCACGCTGCTCTCCCTCGTCGAACCCGACATCATCGTCACCGGTGCCGAACTGCTCACGTCGCAGACCAGCTCCGACGCCGCGCACCTCGCCCACGCGCTGGCCGCGCACACCGAACGCAGCCATGCCGTCGTCATCGCCGAGGGCGTCGACGACGAGGCCACCCGGATCACCGCCCAGACGATGGGCGCCGCTTTCGGTATCGGCGACCTGTATCCCGCCGTGACCGACCCGTCCGTCCTCGCCAGCCGGACCGTCGTGCCGCTGCCCGAGATGCCGGTGTGGACCACCCCCGGCCCGGACAAGTCGACGCCGTACCGCATCGCGTCGACCTCGATCCCGCCGCGTATGGGCAACAAACGCCTGCTCATCGAGATGAGCAAGGCACTCGAGGAGCAGGCGGCCATCGGTGGTGCCGCGATCGTGCTGGGCACCTTCCAGTTCGCCGAACACTTCACCTCGCGAACCGCCAAGCGGTGGCGTGAGATGTCGGAGAAGACCGGTCTGGCCGGGGTCTACGGTGTCGGGTTGCCCGACATCCGGGACGGGAACGTCCATCGCGCGCCGCTCGACGCGGAGGACGACCTGATCAACGAGTGGAATGTCGCCGTCCTCGGGCCGCATTTCGCGGCGCTGCTCTCGGCGCGCGACCAGCACGACGCCGGTCCCGATCTCGAGCGCACCTTCGAGTTCGTGCAGACCTACGACCGCATGACCGTCACCCAGGCCGTGCACTCGATCCTCATGCGGTTCTCCTGATCCGAGTCGCGCGCGGGACGTGACCTCGACGGACGCGGCGGCCTCGCTGCGCTCGGACGACGCTGCTCGGCCAGCGGGCGGGACTCCGGCGGCCTCGCTGCGCTCGGACGACGCTGCTCGGCCAGCGGGCGGAACTCCGGCGGTCTCGCCTCTCCCGCTGGTTGAGCAGGTGACGAGCGCAGCGAGGAGCCGTGTCGAAGCCACCCAAGCCACATCGAGCTATCCGGTCAGGGGATTTGGGTTTGTCACAGCATGGCTGACTACGATGCGCCTGTGCCGAAGTCGCCTGAAGTGTCCGCTGGCAACGCCGACACCACCGTTGGAGCTGCTGCCCAGCGTGCGTCCGGCGCACCGCAGTCCCGCACCGTCGCGCTCGTCGCCGCGGTCGCCGGGCTCATCGCCGTCGTCGCCGGCATCCTGACCCCGTTCCTGCCCGTCAGCACCTCGACGGCGTCGATCACGTGGCCACAACAGACCGACACTTCGGCATCGGTCACGGCTCCGCTCGTGGCGCAGACCGCCCGGAGCGTCGACATCTCGATCCCGTGTCGCATGCTGTCGACGACCCCCGCCGACACGTCGACCGTCGTGCTGTCGACGATGCCCGCGGCCGCGGCGAAGGCGCGGGACAACGGGCTGTTCGTCGTCGCCGACGCGAACGGCGTATCTGTTACCAACCGCAACAAGACGCTCGCCTCGGTGCCGCGGGACGCGCTGGCCGGTTGTACCGAACTCCGCATCTTCTCCGACGCCACGACGACCGGCGCGCAGTTCGTCGGCCTGCCCCCGGGACCGGCGATCGCGGGCGGCGGCGCCGTCGGCCTCGCCGAACCGGCGTCGAACCCGCAGATCGCCGGCATCTTCACCGACCTCACGCCCGAACAGCTCCGGGCCGCCCCGGGTGTCGACGTCCGCCTCGAGATCGACGATCGCTTCGACTCGTCGCCGTCGATCCTCAAGTGGGTGGTGATGGTCGTCGGTGTCGGAGCCGCGATCGTCGCGCTCGTGGCCGTCGGACGCCTCGACCGCATCCACGGCTATCACCGACGAGTCGGCCGGCGCCTCCGGTGGCGCCGGGTCCTGCGGCCCGGCCCCACCGACATCGGCGTGACGGTGACGCTGGTGGTCTGGCACTTCCTCGGGGCGGGGTCACCCGACGACGGTTACATCCTCAACATGGGGCGCAACGCCGCCGACGCCGGATACCTCGCGAACTACTACCGTTTCTACGGCATCCCCGAAGCGCCGTTCGACTGGTACTACAACTTCCTGGCGTACTGGTCGACCATCTCGACGACCGGCCTGTGGATGCGGCTCCCGTCGCTTTTCGCGGGCCTGGCCGCCTGGTTCATCCTCAGCCGAGTTCTCCTGCCCCGCCTGGGTGGCGCCGTGCGGCGGTCACAGTGGGCGATGCTCACCGGCGCGGCGGTCTTCCTCGCGTTCTGGCTCCCGATGTGTTCGGGGCTGCGCAGCGAGGGAATCATCGTCCTCGGCACCCTGGCGACCTGGTGGGCGGTGGAGGTCACGGTCTCGACGCGACGAATGCTGCCGGCCGTCATCGCCGCATTCACCGCGGCGCTGACGCTCGCCCTGGCCCCGCATGGTCTCGTCGCGCTCGCCCTGCTCATCGCGAGCGCCCGGCCCATGCTCCGCATCCTGGTCCGACGCCGCGCCGAAGACGGGCTCCTGCCGCTGCTCGCCCCCTTCTCGCGGGTGTGGCGCTGGTCGTCATCATCGTCTTCCGCGACCAGACCCTGGCGACCGTCTTCGAGGCCCTGCGGATCCGTTACTCGGTCGGTCCGACGCTGGCGTGGTATCAGGAACTCCTGCGCTACTACTTCCTCGCGGTGAACACCACCGACGGCGCCCTGGCCCGCCGCATCCCGGTGCTCCTGTTCGCCGTGTCCATGTTCGTCGTCCTGGCGATCATGTTGCGCCGCAAGCGGATCGACGGCCTCGATCCGGGCGCGGTGTGGCGGGCACTGGGCGCCTCCCTGCTGACGATCCTGTTCCTGTCGTTCACGCCGACGAAGTGGACCATCCAGTTCGGCATCTTCGCCGGCCTCGGCGCGGCGCTGGCCGCCGTCGCCTGCGTGGCGATCGGGCAGGCGGCGCGCCGCACGCTCCGCAACCTGTCGATCCTGGTCGCCGGGCTGCTGGTGGCGTGCGCGGCCGCGGCGGCGGGCAAGAACGCCTGGCCGTGGCCCTACAACTTCGGCATCGCCTGGTTCGACAAGGCACCTGTCGTCGCCGGGATCCAGGTGTCGACCGTGCTCCTCGCGCTCGCGGTGGTGGCATTGCTGTTCGCCATCTGGCAACACCTCCGGATGGACTTCGTCGACGAGACCGGCCTCGCCCATGACCGCGGTGCCGCGCCCGCCGGCTGGCGCATCGGGGTCGCGTCCGCACCGATAGCGGTGATCGCCGTCCTCATCGTCGTCAGTGAACTCGCGGTGTTCGCGAAGGCCGCGACCAGCCGCGCGGACACCTTCACGTTGCTGTCCGCCAATCTCGACTCCGCGCGCGGAAACACCTGCGCGATGGCCGATTCCGTGCTCGTCGAACCCGATCCCAATCGCGGCATGCTGACGCCGGCGGACGGCGGCACGGCGTCGTCGACGCTGCAGGGTCAGTCCCAGGGATTCCGTCCCGACGGGGTGAAGCCGGACCTCACACCGCAGGCCGGCGCCCAGAAACCCGGCGCGATGAACACCTCCGCGGACCTGTCGAAGACATTCATCGTCTACGGCAGCAACCCGGGAACCACCGGCGGCGTCGGGCCTCGCGGCGTCAACGGCAGCACCGCGGCACTGCCATTCGGCCTCGATCCGGCGACCACACCCGTGCTGGGCAGCCACGAGACCAACAGCGGCCAGGCCACTCTGACCACCGGTTGGTATCGCCTGCCCGCCCGCGACTCCTCACCGCTGATCGTCATCACCGCCGCCGGCGCGGTCTTCACGCTCGACCGGGACGGCGTCCCGAACTTCGGGCAGGCGTTGGAGGTTCAGTTCGGTAGGGAGCCCGAAGCCGGCGCCGGGAGCGAAGCGAGCGGGCCGAATGTTCCTGCCAACGGACAGTTCGAGGAGGTCGGCGCGCCCGCGATCCCGATCGACCCCGAGCGGACCAACCGCCCGTGGCGAAACCTGCGCATCCCGATGGACCGCGTTCCCGCTGACGCGACCGTGATGCGAATCGTCGCCCGGGACAACAACCTCGACCCGGACCAGTGGCTCGCGATCACCCCGCCGCGGGCCCCGGTGCTGCAGACCCTGCAGACCGTCGTCGGCTCCACCGACCCCGTGCTCATCGACTTCGCCGCCGGCGCGGTGTTCCCGTGCCAGCGTCCGATGACCGCCCACCACGGCGTCTTCGACCTCCCGCAGTGGCGCATCCTGCCCGAGTCGTGGATCGCCAACTCGCAGTCCAAGACCTGGATGGCCACCGAGGACGGCGGCCTGCTGGCGCCGGTGGAGGCGCTCACGCGGCCGTCGACCCTCGCCACCTACCTCGACGACGACTGGTACCGCGAGTGGGGCAACCTGCAGCGCCTGACCCCGCTGGTGCCGCAGGCGCGACCCGCGGACGTGCAGACGGGAACGTCGACCACCTGGGGATGGTCGCGCCCCGGCCCGATCAGGGTGGTGCCCGAAGATGACTGACCCCGACCACTCGCACGCCGAACCGGCGACGCGGCACCCCGGAGAGAACCAGGCAGACGTGGCAGACACCGACACTTCTTCCCGAAGTCCCGCCGACACCGCGCCATTCGTGAGCGACCGCCGCCCGGGCTTCGCCGAACGCCACGCCGGCACCGCGCGTATCGTCGCGATCACCGCGGGCATCGTGGGCATCCTGCTCGCACTGCTCAGCCCGTTCCTGCCGGTCGACTACACCAAGGCCGAACTGACCTGGCCGCAACAGGGTTCGGTGGCGAACGTCGCCGCACCGAACGTGTCGTTCGTCCCGGTCTCGATGGACGTCACGGTTCCGTGCGCACTCGGCGCATCCTTGCCCTCGTCCGGCGGAGTGCTGTTGTCGACGGTGCCCGAAGGCGGCGCGGAGGCAGGCAAGGTCGGCCTCTTCGTCCGGGCCACCGCCGACTCGCTCCAGGTCGTGCAACGAAACGTCGTGCTGCTCAACACTCCTCGCGCGGCCGCACAGTCGGCGCCGGACTGCCGGATCGTCGTCGAATCCGACACCGAGGGCACGCGGGGGTCGATCCAGGGCCTGCCGGAGAACGCCGCCGGCGCCGGGAGCGGCGCGAGCGCGCCGAATGACGATGACACCGGCGCCGTCCGGTCCTTCGATCTGCGGGATCCCAACGCCCGGCCGCAGATCATCGGTGTGTACTCGAGCCTTCCGGCCGACGTCAGCACCGACGGACTCTCCTTCCGGTCGACCATCGACACCCGGTTCGTCTCCACGCCCACGACACTCAAGTTCTGGCTGCTGGTCCTCGGCATCGCGTCGACGATCCTCTCCCTCGCCGCGCTGGCGGTCCTCGACGCCCGCGACGCGCGCGGCCATCACAAGATCTTCCCGGCGGGCTGGTGGCGCGTACGCCCGGTCGACGGAGTCGTCACCCTGGTGCTGCTGATCTGGCTGTTCGTCGGCGGCAACACCGCCGACGACGGATACCAGGTGACGGTCGGCCGGATCGCCGGCGAGGCCGGTTATCTCGACAACTACTACCGCTACTTCGGTGTCCCGCAGGATCCGTTCGGCTGGCACTACCACTACCTGTCGGCGTGGATGGAGATCAGCACCGCGACGCCGTGGTTGCGAGTGCTGCCGTTCATGTTCGCGATGGCGTCGTGGTGGTTGATCAGCAGGGCGGCGATCCCCCGCCTCGGGCGGGCCGTCCGCGAGTCGACGGCGGCGATCTGGGCTGCCGCCCTGGTCTTCCTGGCGGTGTGGATGCCGTACAACAACGGACTGCGCGTCGAACCGCTCATCGCGCTGGGCACCATCTTCACCTGGGTGTGCGTCGAGCGCGCGATCGCCACCGGCCGGTTCTTCCCGCTGACGATCGGCATCATCTCCGCGGCGTTCACCCTCACCATCCATCCCACCGGCGTCATCGCCTCGATCGCCCTGATCGCCGGCATCCGGCCGCTGATCAAACGTCTCGCGGTGCGCCGCAAGCGCGACGGTCTGTGGCCGCTTCTCCTCCCGATCCTCGCCGCCGGGCTCGCGGTGATGTTCGAGATCTTCGCCGACCAGCCGCTGGCACCGATCCTGGAGGCGGTCTCGGTCAACGGGCAGGTCGGCCCCACCAACAAGTGGTGGGAAGAGCCGATGCGCTACTACATGCTGATGAACCCCACCGCCGACGGCGGAATCGCCCGGCGTTTCGGCATTCTCATCGTGTTCACCTGCTTCGTCCTGGTCGTGGTCATGCTGCTCAATCGGCGCCGCCTGCCCGGCATCGCCACCGCACCCACGTGGCGTCTGGTCGCCATGGTCGCCGGCTCGGCCGTGCTGATGGCATTCCTGCCGACCAAGTGGACCCACCAGCTCGGCGTGTACGCCGCGATCGGCGGCGCGCTCGCCGCGGTGGCAACCGCCTGCGCCGATCGCACGATCATGCGTCGTCGCCGCAACCGGACCCTGTTCGCCGCCGCCTGCGCATATGTTCTGGCGCTCGCATTCTCCGGACGCAACCAGTGGTGGTACGTCGGCAGCTACGGAATCCCCTGGCGGGACGCGGTTCCCGACGTCCGGGGCATTCCGCTCTGGACCGGGATCCTCGCGGTGGCGGTGGCGCTGACCGCTCTCGGTCTGTGGCAACACTTCCGCGACGACTACGTCGACGACGCCGTCCGGACCGGTACTTCGCGGTCGGTGTTCGCCCGACTCCGCAGCCCGTCGATCATCGTCGTGTCGACCATCATGCTGCTGTTCACCCTGGTGTCATTCGCGAAAGCGGACTGGACGCAGCGCAATTCGTGGTCGTGGCTGAGCTCGAACGTCAACGCGCTCCAAGGACAGCCGTGCGCGCTCGCCGACGCCGTACTGGTGGAGGACGATCCGAACGCCGGACTGCTGTCACCCGCGCGAGTGGCGGGACAGGACAACCCGTCGCCGGGCGCCGCGCTGGCCGGAACCGGGATGGAAGGGTTCGACCCCAACGGAGTGGCGTCGGACCTGTCCGAGGAGACCGAAGAGGAAGCCGAGGAGTCCTCGTCGGGCACCTCGACCGCGGAAGTCGACCGCACCCAGTCCGATCCGACCGAGGACGGAACCAGCGCCGAGACCGACACCACGACCGGTTCCAGCGACACCAGCGGTGGGCAGACCGCCCAGGCCGGCGTCAACGGGTCGACCGTGAAGCTGCCGTTCGGTCTGTCACCGAGCCAGACCCCGGTCCTCGGAACCTACAACTCCCCCAGCGGCACCGGACGCCTCACGTCCGACTGGTATCAGTTGCCGGAGAACCCCTCCGGCGAGCAGCCGCTCGTCACGATGTCGGTGGCGGGGCAGGTCGAGTACATCGACGACCTCGCCGTCACCCGGCCCGGACAGCGAGTGCGACTGCAGTTCGGCCGCGTCGCGCCGGACGGCACGGTGGCACCGGCCGGTCAGATGGTGCCGCTCGACATCGGTGGTGCCCCCGAGTGGCGCAACCTGCGCTTCCCGATGGACCAGGCGCCCCCGGGCGCGACGGTGGTCCGCGTTCTCGCCGAGGACACCTCGACGCTGCGCGACCAGTGGCTGGCCGTCACCCCGCCACGCGTCTCGTCGATGGTGACGCTGAATTCGCTGGTGGGCAGCGAGGATCCGGTGCTCATCGACTGGGAGGCAGGTCTCGCCTTCCCGTGTCAGCGTCCCGCCCAGGTGAAGTACGGGGTTCTGGAGACACCGGAGTGGCGGATCTCGCCGGACCGCGAAGGCGAACGGGTCAACTCCCAGCGCTGGATGGCCGGCGACTCCGGTGGCCCGCTCGGCATCATCGAGAACGAGTTGCGGCCGCGCGTGTACCCGTCGTACCTGCGCAACGACTGGGCCAAGGATTGGGGCATGCTTCAGAGCCTGACCCCGATCCTCCCGCAGACCGACGCCGAATTGACCATCACCACCGACACCCACCACGGACTCTGGACCCCGGGACCCATGCGGGCGGTGAAGAACTAGGCAGTCCTGCTACCCGCGCACTACCACGCACTCTGCTCCCCGAGGAGCGCCCGGACCTTGCGGAGGGCGCGTCGTCACGAAGGGGTCTTCGCGACCCGAGTCACCAAGACCCTTCGTGACGCTCGCAAGCTCGCTCCTCAGGGAGCAGGAGGTTAGCTCGCAAGCTCGCTCCTCAGGGAGCAGGGGATCTGCGACTTTCTCGATCAGGGAGCGGAGGGCGGTACAGGTAGCGCTCGCACCTCAGAGCGGAGCGAGGCCCGTCGCTAGATCGGCATCAGGAAGTGCTTGCGCGGGGTCTTGAGGACCTGCTTGTCGCGCAACTGCGCCAACGCCTTTCGCAACTGGAGCCGGGTCTCGGACGGCTCGATGACCGCGTCGACGTAACCCCGCTCGGCGGCGAGGTACGGGGTCGCCATCATCGTGTTGTAGAAGTCGATGAACTCACGCCGGATCTTGTCGGCTTCGGCGGCCGAGAGACCTTCAGTCTGACGTCGGGTCAGCACCGCGGCCGCCGACTCGGCGCCCATCACCGCGATCTTCGCTGTCGGCCAGGCGAAGTTGACGTCGGCACCGAGGTGCTTGCTGCCCATCACCGCGTAGGCGCCGCCGTAAGCCTTGCGCAGCACGACGGTCACCTTGGGGACATCGGCTTCGACGTAGGCGTACAGGAAGCGGCCGGAGCGTCGGATGGTGCCCTTCTGCTCCTCCGCGAGACCCGGGAGGATGCCCGGGGTGTCTACCAGGAACACCAACGGGATGCTGAAGGCGTTGCAGATGCGCACGAAACGCGTCGCCTTCTCCGACGAGTCGGTGTCGAGCACACCCGACATCACGCTCGGCTGATTGGCGACCACACCCACCGACCGGCCGTCGACCCGTGCGTACCCGGTGATGATGTTGGGCGCGAACAACTCTCCCACCTCGTGGAAGGCGCCGTCGTCGAACAGCTTGATGATGATGTCGTGCATGTCGTACCCGGCGTTGTCGTTGTCGGGCATGAAGTCGTTGAGCGACAGGTCGGACTCGGTGATCTCCGGCTCGAGACCCGGGTTGACGACGGGCGGCCGCTCGTAGGCACTCGACGGCATGTACTGCAGGTACTCACGGACCCAGTCGAACGCGGACTTCTCGTCGGGGGCGACGTGATGGATGTTGCCCCACCGCGCCTGATTGTGCGCGCTGCCGAGGTCCTCGGCCGAGATCTCCTCGCCGTTCACCTGTTTCAGCACATCGGGTCCGGTCACGAACATGTACGACTTGTCCTCGACGGCCACCAGGATGTCGGTGTTGGCGGGGGTGTAGACCGCGCCGCCGGCGCACTTGCCCAGGATCACCGAGATCTGCGGCGCGAGACCGGAGAGCAGATCGTTGCGGCGACCCATCTCGGCGTACCACGCGAGTGAGGTGACGGCATCCTGGATCCGCGCACCGGCCGAGTCGTTGATACCGACCATCGGGCATCCGATCTTGCCCGCCCACTCCATCAGCGAGGCGACCTTGCGGCCGAACATCTCACCGACGGTTCCACCGAAGACCGACTGGTCGTGGGAGAACGCCGCCACCGGACGCCCGTGCACCAGCCCGTGTCCGGTGACCACGCCGTCGCCGTAACCACTCTCGGCCGCACCCGGCATCTTCGCCAGCGCACCGATCTCGACGAAGGTCCCGGGATCGAAGAGCATGCTCAGACGCTCACGCGGAGAACAGATCCCCTTCGCCGCGCGTTTCGCGAGCGCCTTCTCGCCTCCCGGCTCGCGAGCGGCCTCCAACTTCTGACGGAGGTCGGCGAGCTTGCCTGCGGTGGTGTCAGCCACGGTGTCTCACTTTCTACGCGACCACTGATTGACGATGAGCAGCCGTGCCGCTACTGCTCATCGAGCCGTCCGACCCGCGCGGCCAGGTCGTTACCGATCTTGGCTATGTACGGCTCGTCGACGATCGAGAGGTGGTCACCGCCGACATGGATGATCTCCAGATCGTCGACGACCTCACCCCAGCGGCCGTCCTCGTCGATCTCGGCCCACTGCGGTTCGAGTTCGACGGCGCCGGCGTGCATCTTGTCGGCCCGGTACAGCACGACCTTGCCGTCGTAGGGTTCCGGCGCGATGCTGCTCAGCACGCGGTTCTCGATGAACGAGGTCCGCTGGTGTTCGATGATGCCGCCGGGGATCTTGGTGCCCGACATCGACATCATCTCCATGATGATCGCGAACTGCCCCTCGTCGTCGGCCTCCACAAGCCGATCCATCGGGATCGGTACATCGGGGTCGAGGTCGTAGTTGCGGATCGCGAACTCCTTCCACCGCTCGAGCCGCGCCCGCTTGCTGTCCGGCGTCTCGGTCATGTCCGCGCGAGGGCGCACCACGTCGATGAGGCCCACGAAGGCAACTTCTTCCCCGGCCTCACGCAGGAGTTGCGCGACGCCATAGGCGAGCGCACCGCCGAAGGACCAGCCGACCAGCACGTACGGGCCGTTCGGCTGCAGCTCACGCAGGCGCGGAAGGTATTCGCGCACACGGTCTTCGATCGATCCCTCGACTCCACGGTCGAAGCCGATGACGGGCCGGTCCGCCGGCAGACGCTTCAGCAGCGCCTCATAGGCGGAGGTGTTCCCGCCCGCGGGATGGAACAGCAGGATCGGCGTCGGATCGCCGGCGGACGGGTCATAGACCTTCTTGCCGTCCGGGACGAGGCGCAGGTAGCGCAGGAACCCGTCGGTCGACGCGCCGGCATTGAGATGCTCGCGCACGTAGTTCGACATCTCCTCGATCGTCTCGGAGTCGAGGATGTCCTCGACGTCGAGATCCCCGCCGGTGCGCTCGTTGAGGCGATCGGTGAGCTGCTGGGCCACGTCCTCCGACAGCACCGGCAGCTTGTTGAAGATGCCGCCGGCCGAGGCCTTGGTGACCACCGCGTACGTGCCGAAGGTCAAGCGCTCGGCGGCATCCCGCGGCGGCACGTCCGAGCCGGCCGCCTCGGCGACGGCCCGCTGCGAGGTGATGTCGGTGGCCGGCTTCGGGGTTGCCGCGGGAGCGGCCGACTCCTCGACCGCCTCCTCGCGTGACGACACCTCCGGTTCGGGCGAGTTCGCGACCGCCTGCTCGACGTCGGCCAGATCCTCGGCGATGTGCCGCTTCGGCTCCGGCGACTGCTCGCCGGGCTCGTCGGACTGACCGGCCGGTGCGGAGGCTGCCGACTCACCACCGCCGGCGTTCTGCTCGTCGATGTAGGCATTGAGCGCCGCGGTGTCGAGTTCGCCACCGCCGGCGGCATTCTGGGCGAGATCGTCGAGCTGATCGCGATGCGTCACCGCGAAGTCGACGAACTTCTCGACGTCGGCGAGGTTCGCCTGGCGCATCGCCTGCAGTTGCAGCTGCGGGATGTCGAACTCGTACTCGACGCGGTTCTTGATCCGCACCGCCATCAGCGAGTCGAGACCGAGCTCGATCAGCGGAATCTCGCGCGGCAGGTCCTCGGGGTCGTAGCCCATGGACTCGCCGACGATGATCGCGAGCCGATCACCCACCGTCTCACCGGATTCGGGGTTCCATCGGTTGCCGATGTCGTCTACGACGTCGTCCTCGACGACCACCGTGTCATCGGCGAACACCTCGGCACCGGACCGTGCCGGGGCTGCCGGCGCGGCCGTGACCTCACCTGCGGTGTCGTCGAGGTCGCCGGTCACCGCCGCCTCGAACAGCAGCTGGAAGTTCTTGTCCGCCTTGGCGTGCACGGTCACCGCCGCACCGCCGGGATGCGGGCTCAGCGTCGTCGTGAGGGTTCCCGATGCCGGGATGGCGCTGTGCGCGACCGACGCCCCGACAGCCGCATTCGCCAGGACCTGGGCCGCCGCGGCACGCACCAGTTCACGCGGATCGGTGACCGCGGCCGCGTTGACCTCCCAGGCGTGACGGCCGTCGGGCAGTGCCACGTGCGATCCCGGGACCGTGCCGGCCGAGCCGCCCGAGGAGATCTTCGCGGTGAGCCAGAACTCCTTGCGCTCGAAGCGGGTACGCGGAATGGCCGCGTGACCACCGCGACCGAACAGCGACGCGACGTCGACCGGATGTCCGTGCACGTAGAGCTTCATCAGCGCGTTGACGAGTCCGTAGCTCTCGTCCTCCTTACGCCGCAGCGTCTCGATGAGCTCGGCGTCGTGCAGCCCAGCCGAGAAGGTCACCGCGGCAACGGAGATCAGAACGGCCGGGTTCGGCGAGAGCTCCAGGAAGGTGCGGTGGCCGTTCTCCACCGACTTCGCGATCGCCTGGCTGAACCACACGCTGTGGCGCAGGCCCTTGGTGAAGTAGTCGATCGTGTGGACGGGTTCGTGACCGGCGCGGTAGAAGACCTCGCGGTCGACCGAGCTGTAGAACCCGGTGGTGGGCCGCAACGGCGTGATACCGGTGAGTTCGTAGGCCAGCTCACCCAGGAGCGGGTCCATCTGCGAGGTGTGACTGGCGCCCTTGGTCGCCAGTTTGCGTCCGAGCTTGCCCTCCTTCTCGGCACGCTCGACGATGGCGTCGACCTGCGACTCCGGTCCGCCGATGACGGTGTGCGTCGGAGCGGCGTAGACACAGATCTCGAGGTCGGGGTAGTCGGTGAGGACGTCGGTGATGTCCTCGGCGCTGTACTCGACGAGCGCCATCAGGCGGATGTCGTCGCCCTGGAGCATCGACTCGCCCTCGCCCATCAGGCGCGAGCGCTGGCAGATCACCCGGGTCGCGTCTTCGAGCGAGAGACCGCCGCTGATGTACGCGGCCGAGGCCTCGCCCATCGAATGCGGCACGAGCACACCGGGTTCGGCGCCGTGGTGCCGCAGGGTGTCGGCGAGCGCGACCTGGATCGTGTAGATGCCGACCTGGCTCTGCTCGATGCCGTAGGTCTGCTCGTCGTCGACGAACATCTCCGCGATCGAGTACCCGAGCTCGTTCTGCACCAGCTCGTCGACCCGGTCGACGTACTTGGCGAAGATCGGGTTCTCGGTGTAGAGCTGCTTGGCCATCTTGCGGTGCTGCGAACCGAAGCCGGAGAGCAGCCAGACCGCGGACGCGGCGTCGGGCGAATCCGACGAGTAGACAAGCGGATTGCTCTTGCCCTCGGCCACCGCGCGGACACCGGTGATCGCGTCGTCGTGCGTACGGGCCATGACGACGGCGCGCGAGCGTCCGTGGTTGCGGTGTGCCAGCGCGCGGCCGATGTCGGCGAGCGGCGTCGACCGTCCCTCGTCGGACTCGAGCCACTCGAGCAGGTCCGCGGCGGTCTTGCGCCGACGCGATGGCAGGAAGCCCGAGATGACCAGCGGCACAACCGAACCCTCGACCGCGCACGGGGCGAATCCGGCGGCCGGATCCGGCGCGGTCTCCTCGATCACCGGATCGATGTTCTTCGCCTGCGCGGCGAGCACGGCGCGCTCGGCCTCGGTGAGGTAGACGTCGTCGTCGTCGAGATCGGGTTCGTCGACGAGCGACGCCGACGCGGGCAACTCGGATGCGCCCGCATCGCCTGCGGGCGCGGACGCCGGCGCGAGATCCTCGGGCCGCACCTCGCGGACGACGACGTGCGCGTTGGTGCCGCCGAAACCGAATCCGGAGACACCGGCGACGGCATGACCGGAATAGCGCGGCCACTCGGTGGCCTCCGGGATGACCCTGAGATTGTTGGCGTCGAACTGGATGTACGGGTTGGGGCCGCTGTAGTTCAGCGACGCCGGGATGGTGCCGTGCTGCATCGCGAGCACGACCTTGGCCAGAGCACCCGCGCCCGCGGCCGATTCCATGTGGCCGTAGTTCGTCTTGACCGATCCGAGCAGCATCGGCGAGCCGGGCAGACGCCCGCGACCGACGACGCGGCCCAGGGCGTCGGCCTCGATCGGATCGCCGAGGATGGTCCCGGTGCCGTGGGCCTCCACGTAGTCGACGGTGCGCGGATCGATCGCGGCGTCGGCGTAGGCGTCCCGCAGGACGTCGACCTGCGCCTCCGGGTTGGGTGCCGGTAGACCGTTCGAGCGACCGTCGCTGTTGACCGCCGAGCCCGCGATGACCGCCAGGACGTCGTCACCGTCACGGCGCGCGTCGGACAGTCGCTTCAGGACGAACAGGCCGCCACCCTCGGCGCGGATGAATCCGTCCGCGTCGGCGGAGAACGCCTTCACGTGCCCGTCCGCCGCCTGGGCGCCGATCTTGTCGAAACCGAGGGTGGCCGCCGGGTTGATGATCATGTTGACGCCGCCGGCCAGCGCGAGGTCGGATTCGCCGGTCCGCAGGCTGCGGACGGCCTGATGAACGGCCACCAGCGACGACGAGCACGCGGTGTCGAGGGCGATCGACGGCCCGCGGAAGTCGTAGAAGTAGGACACCCGGTTCGCGACGATCGCGGTGGAGGTGCCGGTCAGCGCATACGCGGCGGTGTCCTCGGCGCCCTCACTCAGGCCGAGGGTCGCCAGCAGCTGGTAGTCGTTCGTGGAGGAGCCGATGAACACACCGACCGGCGCACCCTTGAGATCGCTCGGCGGGATGTGCGCGTGCTCGAGTGCCTCCCAGGTCAGCTCGAGCGCGAGACGCTGCTGCGGGTCGACCATCTCGACCTCGCGCGGACTCATCTGGAAGAAGTCGGCGTCGAACGTGCGGACGTCGTCGAGATAACCGCCCTTGGTGTTGGCCGCGTCGAGGATCTCGACGAGCCGGGGATCGGACCGGAACTCCGACCACCGATCCGCGGGCAGGTCCGAGACACCGTCGACGCCGGCGATGAGCGCGTCCCACGTCGACTCGGGCGTCGTGCCCGACTTCGGGAACCGGGTCGAGAGCCCGACGATCGCGATGTCGTCGTCCGCGGTGCGCTCGCGCCGCCAGAAGGTGTCCGCATCGCCGTCGGCGCCCTCGTCGGGATCGCCCTCGATGATGCGCTGCGCGAGCGTGGCGATCGTCGGATGGTTGTAGACGACCGTCGCGGTGAGGATCACCCCGGTCTTGTCCTCGACGTCGGCGGCGAGCGCCACGGCGTCGCGAGACGAGAGACCGAGCTCCTCCATGGGACGGTCGACGGCGATCTGCTCGACGGGGAGCCCGGTCGCCTGTGACACCCACTCGCGCAGCCAATCACGAAGCTGGTCGACAGTGAGGTCACCGGCGGTCTCGCCGTCGGTGCCGGCCGCGGCGGAATCGATACTGCGGGCCTCGTCGGTATTCAGTTCAGACATCGCTTCCAGACTACTGATCTCGGGGCACCTGAACTGGTGCCGGGTGCATTATCAGCCCGCGGGGTGTCCGGGCGCGGCAACTCGACGCACTCACCCCGCCCGGGTCCGCAGATTCGCTACTCGGCGTCCGGGAACGCCGTCTGCTTGTAGCCGCCCCGGAGACTGCCGTCGATGTAGGCCGCACGGGTCGCGCGCCGCGCGATCTTGCCCGACGACGTGCGCGGGATCGAGCCGGCCGGAACCAGCAGGACGTCGCGGACCATCACGCCATGACGCTGGGCCACCGCGGCACGCACGGTGTCGGCGACCTCCTGCGGGTCGGCCTTGCGGCCGGGTCCGCGCTCGGCGACGATGACCAGTTGCTCGGACGCGTCGTCGGCGTCGGGCTTCAAACCGCTGCCGGCGAACTCGAACACCTCGCCCGGCAACTGATTGGCCGGCACCGAGAACGCGGCGACGAAGCCGGGGCGCAGCGCGTCGCTGGCTTCCTGCGCGCTGTACTCGAGGTCCTGCGGGTAGTGGTTGCGGCCGTCGACGATCACCAGGTCCTTGACTCGCCCGGTGATGTAGAGCTCACCGTCGAGCCAGACCCCGAAGTCGCCGGTGCGCATCCAGATCGCGTCCGCGGGCGCACCCTCGGCGTGACTGTTCTCCGGGAGCGGGGTGACGAGCTTGTTGTGGAATGTCTCCTCGGTCTCCTCCGGCTTGTTCCAGTAGCCGGCGCCGATGTTCAGACCATGCAACCAGATCTCCCCGACATGGCCGTCGGGCTGTTCGGTCGCCGTCTCGGTGTCGACGATGGTGGCCCACTGGCTCACCGCGACCTGACCACACGACACCTGCGCGACCGCGTTGGGCGCGTCGGAGTCGACGAGGGTGAAACTGCCGGCGTTGAGGTCGTCGCGGTCGACGTAGACGACCTTCGCCTCGTTCTCGCGCTGCGTCGCGGACACGAACAGCGTGGCCTCGGCCATGCCGTAACAGGGCTTGATCGCCGTCTTCGGCAGCCCGTACGGCGCGAACGCCTCGTTGAACTTCTTCATCGAGCTGACCGTGACCGGCTCCGACCCGTTGATCAGACCGATGACGTTGGAGAGGTCGAGCTCCTCGCCCTCCTTCGGCAGACCGCGCGCGGCGGCGTGCTCGAAGGCGAAGTTGGGAGCCGCGGCGAAGGTCTCCGCGCCGTCGGCGGCGGCGGCGAGCTCCTTGATCCAGCGACCGGGACGGCGAACGAAGGCCTGCGGGCTCATGATCGTGATGTAGCGGCCGCCGAGCGCAGGCAGGATCACGGTGAGCAGACCCATGTCGTGGAACATCGGCAGCCAGGTGACGCCGCGGGCCTTGCGATCGATGCCGATGGTGTCGGAGATCTGCAGCACGTTCGCGGCGACCGCCTGATAGGTGATCTCCACACCGGCCGGGACGCGCGTCGAACCCGAGGTGTACTGCAGGTAGGCGACGGTGTCCTTGTTTTTGTCCTGACCGGCGACCGGTGCCACCCAGCTCGACCCGACCGAGTCGGGGACGGCGTCGACGGCGATGACGCGCGGTCGCTCCTTGGCCGGCAGCGGCGCGAAGAAGTCACGCACCGCCTCGGCGGACTTCGTCGAGGTGAGGATCGCGGTCGGCTTGCAGTCGTCGAGGACCGCGTGCAGTCGGTCGGTGTGTCCGGGCTCGTCGGGGGAGAACAGCGGGACGGCGACGTTGCTGGCGTAGAGCGCCGCGAAGAACCCGATCACGTACTCCAGCGACTGGGGCGCGAGGATCGCCACGCGGTCGCCCGGCTTGGTGACCTGCTGCAGACGTGCTGCGACGGCGCGGAGTCGCTTGCCGAACTGCGCCCACGTCAGATCCTGGGGCTCGCCATCGCGTTCGCGGCTGTAGTCGATGAACCGGTAGGCCAGTGTGTCGGCCTGTTCGCGGACGTTCTGCTCGACGTAGTCGACCAGGGTCGCTTCCTCGGTGAAAGAGATGTTCCCGGTCTCATCGAGAAAGTCTTCGAGTTCAGTACTCAGCATTCATTACTCCTGTGCCCCCTCGTGGACTCCCCCACGCGGGCGCAGTTCTCCGGCGAGGTCTTGGCGACACCACCACGCAGTCCTGCTGTCCACGTCCTGTGCCGACCGCGGGATACGGTAGCGCACGTCCAGTTACCCAACGAAAAACTCGCGTTCGTCATGCTCGGCTTCGCATGAGCGCGCGTCGCCCTTCGACGCGCGCCCCCGGGTTCACCGACCCGTCACCTCGCTGTTGACTCGCGAGACCGTCGGCCATCCTACTCCCCCTTCAATTGCGCCAGCACGGGCGCAAAAGCATCCATCTGCGTGGGGAACACCCCTACGTAGGACATGGTGGTGCGGCGGCGCACCTCCCGGATCTGGTCGGCGATCTCGTCGAAGCTCCCGATCGCGATGTACGGCGAGGTCAGCACGTCGTCGACGGTGAACTCGGTGTCGTGCGCGATGTTGGGCGGATAGCCCTGTTCGAGCGCCTTCAGCGCCATCTCGGCGGTGGCGACCCGATCGTCGGTGATGACGATGACAGCGATCGTCCAGTTCAGTTCGAGCTCGTCGAACCGGTCGCCGGCGACCTGCCGGATCCGGTCGACACGCTCGGCGGTCTTCTCGATGGTCATGTCGGACAGCTTCATCTTGCCGTCGGTGGTGGTGCCGGGCGCGACGGAGATGATGTCGGCGTGCTTGGCGGCCAGGGCGAGCATCTTGGGTCCACCGCCGCCGACGGCGATCGGCGGACGCGGTCCCTGCCGCGGCCGTGGACTCCCTCGAGGCCGTTGATCTGATAGAACTCGCCGTCGAAGTTCACCGTCTCCCCGCGCATCAGGCCGTCGAGGACGGTCAGCGCCTCGTCGAGGCGACGGATGCGGACGCCGGGCGACTCGAATTCGATGCCGGCCTTGTCGAACTCCTCTTTCATCCACCCCGCGCCGATGCCCAACTCGAGTCGTCCCCTGCTCAGGACGTCGATCGTGTTGGCCTCCTTGGCGAGGAGGGCGGGATGACGCCAGCCGTTGGCCAGCACCGAGGTCGCGAGGCGGATCGTGCTGGTGGCCTGCGTCAGCGCGCCGAGGGCCGCGAGCGGACCGACCTGGTTGCCGAGGTGGTCGGGCACCGCGAAGGTGTCGTAACCGTATTCCTCGGCCGTCTGCGCCAGCTTGACGAACTTGCGGGCACCGCCCTCGTCCTTGTTGCCCTCACCACCCGCGCCGAAGCGGAACCTCCGCAATCCGGCCGAGGTGGCACCGGCATCGCTCGGGGGTTGCGTCATCGCTGTCCTCTCATCGTGATCGCCGGCTGGTGAGGTCGCGTGCGGCGTCTGCGGCGCACTGCGGTGTTCCTCGGGCCAGCCCAACACGTTAATGCAGCGTGACGGCGCCGCCAAACGAATCGGCCGCAGCCGCGACAAGAGGTTACCGGCCGGTTAGTTCGACGATGCGCCCGGTCGGGTGAGTCGCGTCCGAGACGCTTCCATCCGGTCAGCCGTGACCGGCAGATTGCCGGTCAGTTGTGCTTCGGCTGGGGTGCGTCCTCGATGAGATCCTTGGACCAGTCGTACATCCACTGGGTCGCGGTCTGACCGTCGTTCTCCCAGTAGCGGGTGGTCGCGTACATCGCGTGGACGGGATTCGACGCCGCGTTCGCCAGCTTCGACACCGCCGCCAGCGGGTTGACGATCGTCGGCGAGTCACAGATGAGATCGCCCGGGGCGCAGATGGATTGAACCCGGTCGCGGAGATCGCCGAAACCGCCGGTGCGCGGGCCGGTCATGGAGATGCCGGGAACGAGGTTGCCCATGCCGCCGAGCGCGATCTCGGCGCCCACGCCGTTCGGGCTCGGCTCGATGTCGTTCTGCTCACCCGGTTGGCGCCGACCGTCGGCGATCAGCCCGACGCCCAGCACGAGATCCTGGTCACCGTCCTCGAGCACGCCCCGGCCGTTGCCGATGTTGCTGGCCAGATCGCCGGCGATGACCGCACCCTGACTGAATCCCATGATCACGTAGCTCGTCAGCGGGCAGCGTTCGTTGGTGGAGATGATCTTGCCCGCCGCGCGCTTGTATCCCTGCGTGCGTGACACGTTGTAATCGGCCTGCCGGTCGGCGAGGTTGGTCGGATTCCGGAACTGCGCCGTGTAGGGAACGGTGTAGATCTCGCTGCGGGACGAGTCGAAGTCATTCGAGAGGGCACGCGACACGCGCAGCATCAACGAGTTCGGATTCGCCGACGGCGCGTACGGATCGTCGTCGGCGCTCGACTCCCAGGTGCCGGGCACGACGACGGTCAGAACGTCCGGGCAGTCCGCAGGCTGTGCATCCGGCCGTTCTTTCGACGGCGGGGTCGTCGACGGCCCGCCGGGGCCGATCGGCGCGGGTCCCGGAGCCAGCCACACCAGAACCAGCACGACGATGAGCACGATCGCGATGACCGCGAGCGCGAGGAGGAGCAGCGCGAAAGCGCCGAGCCGCGGGACGGGACCCTTCCGGATGCGGCCCGCGGCGTTGCGTCGAGCGGCCACGTCAGCAGTAGTGCTGTTCGGCCGCGCGGATGACCTTGTCGGCCTTCGAGTTCGCTTCCTCGACGTTGTCCGCCCCCGGACCCACAGAGGCGGTGACGAAGGCCTTCACCATGCTCGGGTCGGTGCCCTTCTGCTTGGCACCACAGACGTACTTCGCCATCGTCAGGGCCACTGAATTGTCGTTGTCACCCATGAACGTGACGTCCTGCTGCTTCAACGCGGCGAGATACGCGCGGGCCTTGTCGTCGAGCGGCTGGCCGCTGGGTCCGGGGAAGCTGGCCGGGACCTTCGTGCTGGGGTTCGGTTCGGTCGCCGGCAGCTCCGACGTGCCGCCGGGCGTGGACGGGGTGGTCTCCTCGGATGTGGAACCCTGCGACGCGCTCGTCGAGGGAGCGGCCGAATACAGCGACGTCGTCGTGACCGGGTTGTTGGTGATCGGCGCACTGGCCGTCGAGTCATCGGCGCAGGCCGACACGGACCCGAGCGCGAGAGCGAGGCCCGTCACGGCCAGCACCAGCCGCACACACTTCGTTGTCATCGCCACTTCCTGCCGAACCTTTCGGGTCGAGATCAACGCACCGCCGGACGGTCTCGTCCGGCGACACTCACGTCCGGCCTGCGGCCGATCGCAACGCAGGGGCACCCTGCATCGCACACCACGTCAGGCTACCGTCCGCGCGAGGCCGTTCCGGCCGCCGCACCAGCACCACCTGCGGTAACGGTCCGATTCCTCAGCGAAGTTTCAGGCCGTACACACGTGGGGTCGAGGTTGGGGCACCGTCCGCGCCCCGTCCCCTCCTTCTGACCGTCACTTCAGGACCTTGGTGCCGTCCTTCGCCGTCCAGGTGATCCGGCCATGCTCGAAGTGGTTGACGCGGCCCTTGCCGTCGCGGGTCGGGAGTTCGTCGGTCGTCGGCTTGCCGAGACGTCCGCTCGGTCCACCGGCAGCGACGTAGGCGCCACCGATCGCGCCGGTGACGATCTTCGGACCCTTCGGGCCGGTGAACATTCGTCCGCCGGCGAAGTCCTGTGCCTTGCCACCGGCAACCGGGTACGACGGGGTGAGGCAGCCCCCGAGGGTCGCCTTGTTGGCGTCCCAGACCTTGCGGAAGGCGCCGTCGACGCGGCATGCGACCGCGTCGCGCGACAGTCCGAGGGCCGCGGCGGCCTGCGGCCACGCCTGCATCATCTCGAACTCCCAGTACGGCCAGGTGTGGGTGCCCGACG
This sequence comes from Gordonia hongkongensis, assembly GCF_023078355.1. NCBI lineage: Bacteria > Bacillati > Actinomycetota > Actinomycetes > Mycobacteriales > Gordoniaceae > Gordonia > Gordonia hongkongensis. Next base: position 343,760 of record NZ_CP095552.1, on the reverse strand, counting down.
GCCGGTAATTGGCCTGGCCCGGAATCCCCTTGCGGTTCAACTGGATCGCGAACTGTTGCGAGGTCACGCGGCTCAGCATCTCGAGTCCGACGCCGGAATAGTTGGTCGCGAGCATCGGGATGTCCGACGGCTTGTCGTGCGGCCCGACCATGCCGTTGCCCGAGGAGACGTACAGGCTCGTGCCCTGCAGTTTGTCGACCATCAGATAGGGGTCGTGCTCTTTCCACGCCGGATCGGAGGGCGGGCCGAACATCTTCATCGAGTCGTAGCCGCCACCGTCGCGCACCGCGAACTGGATGGCCTGCGGCATGCCGAACGAACTCAGCTGCAGGATCCCCGAGAACGACGCCGCGAACTTGTAGAAGCCGGGATTGCGCGCGGCCAGCATCATGGCCGCGGAGCCACCCATCGACAGCCCCTCGATGCCGCGGACGTCGGTGGAGCGCCAATCGTTCTCCAAGATGGGCGGCAGTTCCCGCATGAGGAACGTCTCCCACTTGTAGTTCTTGCCGCGGTCGGGTTCCTTCCAGTCGGTGTAGAAGCTCGACTCACCACCGATCGGCAGGATGACGTTGACGTTCTTGTCCTTGTAGAAGTCGACGATCTTGGTGTTGATGATCCAGCCGCTCTGATCGTCCTGCGCTCGCAGGCCGTCGAGCATCGTCAGCTGCGGGAACTTCTCCTTCGGCTTCGCGTGCCAGTCACGGGCCAGCAGGATCTGCACCTGGATGTTGGTGTTCATCGCCGGCGAGTACACCCACAGGGCCACGCGCCGGTCGGTGTACCAGTAGGTGTTCGTCATCCTCGCCGGCTGGGCGGCCGGCACCGACGCCGGAGCGACCGGGGCGCGCGAGTTCGGTGGCGCGGGCGCGGGAGCGCTCGGCGACGCCGGGGGCGCGGGCGGGGCCGCGGGGGCAGGCGGGGCCGGAGCGGGCTCGGCGCCGGCGAGACCGTTGCCGATGACGAGCACCGCGGCGGTCGCCAGCGCGACCACGGCCGCCGTCACCGGGCGAAGGGTCGCCCGACGACCGGCCGGGCGCGCGTCACCCTGTCCTGCGTCAGCCGGTCGCGCGTCGACCCTGCCTGTACCACTGTTTCGCCGCATCACTCTCCAGAACTCCTTCGCCCCTGTACCCCGGCGCCCGCAGCGTCGAGACCTATTCCCCGTCAGTCACACGTGCCTCATGAGTATCAAACGCCTCAGGAGTTTCTTACACGCCACAGCGCAGCCTGTCCGCGCGCCACGCTGTGACACGTGGGATTTGTGTGACAGTTGATATCCCGGCCTGCTTCGCAACCTCGGTCGCCAGACCCTTCGTGACGCGCCCTCCGCAAGCTCCGGGCGCTCCTCAGGGAGCAGGTGGGCGCGCCCACGCACGACGACGCCCCGCCCGGAAACCCGGGCGGGGCGTCGTGTGGCCGGCGGACCGGCGATGTCAGATCAGCGGAAGAACCCGCGGTTCTTGGCGTTCCAGATCATGTCCTGCCAGTAGCCCCAGGCGTGGGTGCCGTTGGCGTAGTAGGTCATCAGCGGGACGCCCTGGACGAAGGCCGCGGCCTCGAAGGCCTTGGACTGCGTGAAGGCGAGCAGCTCGAGGGTCGAACCCTTGAACAGGTCGTCGAACACGTTGGGCAGTGCGTTGTAGCGGCCGAACAGACCGTTACCGGAACCGACGAACACCTTCATTCCGCGCATCAGGCCGATGTTCCAGAAGGGATCGTTCTGGAACCAGCGGATGCTCCACGGCGGGCCCCACATCGCGTCGATGTTCCACGGCTTCGGGTCGACGTCGAGCATCGCCAGGCGCAGCGCGGTACGCATGCCGGGCGCGCTCAGGAAGTTGTAACCCGAGAGCGAACCGGCACGGTCGAAGTGCTGGCGGTTCTGGGCACCGAGGACCAGTGCGGCGTTACCGCCCATAGACAGGCCCATGATGGCGTAGCGCTTCGACGGTCCGACGCGGAAACCACGGGCGTCGAGCGCGCTGATCAGGGTCCGGCTGATGACGCAGTTCCAGCGGTACCGGTAGGGCTGCCGGTTGAAGTTGCTGGGTGCGTCCCAGTCCGTGTAGAAGCTCGCGGGTCCACCGATGGGCTCGACGACGTTGACGCCGGACTTCACCATCTCCTGGACGTTGGTGTTGATCTCCCAGCCGCTGTAGTCGTACTGGGCGCGCATGCCGTCGAGGAGGATGACGGTCTTGTAGTTGCCGGGCTTCTTCCAGGCGCGGACCTTGACGTTCGGCATCCCGCAGCCGTTGACCCAGAACTCCTGCTTGCCGACCTGCGTTCCGCCGATCCGGGCGTTGGCCTGGCCGGCGACGACACCGGTCAGTCCCACAACTGTCAGGATGGCGACGAAAGCGGCGAGCAACCGGTTGCTCATCCGGTTGCGCGCAGGCCTCGGCGCCTCGGTGGCAGCTTCACGCATGTACAGAATCTCCCTCTTCAGCCGATCGGCCGGAACTCATGGTCCCCGGTGGCCTACCGGTCCTTGTGCGTCACACATTTTTCGTCCCCCGGCTCATTGCGCGGCGCGACGTCGTTCACGAGTCGTTCTCGCATGCGATTCACCGTCGGCGAGCCTATTCGATGCCCCCGAACGTGACAAACCATGTGATCGCGATCACAACCCCCGTCACTTCGGCGTCCAAGCAGTTCAGAACGCCTCAGTCACGACCTTTCTATCGGCCGCGCCCACGGGGACGTTACCGATCCGAGATGTTCGACGGCAACTCCACAGGTTGACCCCGCGTTTTCTCGGGATTCTCTTGGTGTCGTGTGGTTGGCTGCCGCGCCCGGGCGCGCGTCACTAGCGCGGATTCACCGGCGGTGGCATCTCCAGGCCGCAGCGCTGGATCTCGTACTCCGGCTCACGCTGGATGCGATAGCTGTTGAAGGTGAACGCCTGGCGCAGGTTGTGCTTGAAGCGGTCGAAGGACCACGGCGCCTCGAATGAGGCGAACCGGTCCTTGGTCTCCGGGCACTGCAGCGCCACCTGGGCCTGGCGGACCAGGTCCTCGTCGAGATACCCGGGCAGCACGGGACGGCGCGGGTATGCCCCGGCCTCGGCGACGACCCACTCGCTCGGCAGGATCTTGTCGTGGCCGATGCGGCCGTCCTCGAGACGCTCGGTGTGCGCGGCGAGCGGGTACGCCAGACCCATCTGGTCGATGACGCGCACATCCAGCGGGGCGTTCATGCTCGTCATGCCGAGGTTGAGGAAGTAGACGGTCACCTGCCGCTCGGCACCCTTCGGCATCACGCCGGGAAGTTGCGCCACGTACCACTCGTCGTAGTTGAACGACGGCAGGATGACGCCGCCGTCCTCGCGGTACTCGTCGATCTTCTCGACCATCGCGCTCATGCGCGGGTAGTCGAGGTAATCCTCGGCGGTCACGGGATTCTCGTTGCCCATGTTGGTGACGTAGAAGCGGCGCTCGTCGACGATGCCGCTGCGGCCGATGTCGATGCCCGCGTTCGGCAGCACGTTGGCGTGGGTGGAGACCGCCCACACCACGACGGTGATCCACATTGCGCTCATGGCCACCGCGCCGACCAGTTGGGCCCGCGCGCGCCGGCGGTCGGCGGGGCTGGATTCGGGCGCCGGAGCCGCGTCGTCCACCGGGTCGGAGATCACGGACTCGGAGTCCGTCGACGGCCGGCGACGGAACGCCGCACCGACGTGGGCGGGAATCGTCACCGGCACGACCATCAAGGGCAACAGGGTGATGAAGACCGGAACGAGCAGCACCCGGCCGTGCATGAAGTCGCCGCCCTGACGCATCCAGTAGACGATCAGCACGATGCCGGCGAGGACCACGACGGTCACGACCGCGGTCGAGGACTGCAGCCGGCGCGACCATCCGGCGAGGCGCGTCGACCGGGTGTCCGTCGTCGAGTCGGCCGTTGCGTCAACCGAATCCGCGGTCGCGTCGGCACCCGTGGCGTCGGCCCTCTTCGACCGCATGCGGCCGCCGACGACCAGCAGCACCCCGGCCACCGCCGCCAGGACGACCGGCAGCACGAGCACGTAGGGGCCGAAGAGATTGGTCAGATAGGCGAAGCCCTGGTCCCACTTGGCACCGCTGGCGTCCTTGGCGACCGCGGGGTTGGGAACCAGCAGGGCGTAGTAGCCCATCCGGAAGATCTGGTAGCCGACCGGCAGGGTCCCCGCGACCACGACGACGCCCAGACGCATCTTCCAGCCGAGGGGCGCGAAGAACACCAGCAGCAGCACGAGGCCGCCGAGGATCGCCAGTTCGGGCCGGATCAGCGGCGCCAGACCGGCGGTGAAGGCGAGTACGAGCGTGGCCGCCGCGCTCCTGCGGCTCGTGCGCGGGCCGCGCCGCGCCCAGGCGACGAGCTGGCACCACAGGACGGCCGCCCAGAAGATGCAGAGTCCGTTCTCGAGCCCGCTCGTGGCGAAGTCGCGCGCGGGCGGAATGGCGATGTAGATGACCGCGCCGAACGGCAGCAGCAGGGTCCAGCCGTCGCCGGTGAGCCCGCCGATGCGTGTCCCGAACAGTCGCGCGCTGCCGTACATCGCGATCGGGATCGCGGCGACCGAGCACACCAGCGCCACCCAGAGCGCGACGTACTCGAGTTGACCGTCGGTGAGCCACGCCCAGAACCACAGCAGGTAGGTCCAGGCGGTCGAGGTGTTCGCCTCGACCCGCTCCCCGGCGTTGAAGACCGGACCGTTGCCGGCGAAGAGGTTGCGCAACGTCCGCAGGACGATGAGTCCGTCGTCGGCGATCCACCGGCGCTGCCACGCACCGATCGCGAAGAACGTCGTGACGACGGCGGCCCCGACGACGAAACTGATGACCGCGACCTTGGTGCGGCCGGTCGTCAGCGCCCGGAATCCGGTTGGCGACTCATCAATTGACTGCATAGACCGCGACACCCACACACACCAGCCACGCCACGGCGAGCAGCTGCAGGACACGATCGCCGAGCGCGATCTCCTCGGGCTCGCCCGCGGCACCCCCGTCGACGTCGACGGCGTAACGGAGGATCGCCACGGTGAACGGCACCATCGAGATGGCGTACGCGACGTTGGTGTCGCCCTTGTCGAAGGCCCACAGGCCGTAGAAGATCACGACCGCGGTCGCCGACAGGGTCCACACGAAGCGCAGGTAGGTGGTCGTGTAGTACTCGAGGGCCTTGCGGATCTTGGCGCCCGTGCGTTCGGCGAGCTGGAGTTCGGCGTAGCGCTTACCCGCCGCCATGAAGAGCGACCCGAAGGCCATCACGAGCAGGAACCACTGCGACAGCACGATCTCGGCGGCGACACCACCGGCGATGGCGCGCAGCAGGAAGCCCGACGACACGATGCAGATGTCGATGACGGCCTGGTTCTTCAGGCCGAAGCAGTAGCCGAGCTGGATCACCAGGTAGATGGCGATGACGACGGCCGTCTGCCAGTTGGCGAGGAACGCGATGCCGATCGAGCCGACGAGGAGGACGGCGGCGAGGACATAGGCCAGGGTCACCGGGACGACGCCGGCCGCGATCGGCCGGAACCGCTTGGTCGGGTGGTTGCGGTCGGACTCGACGTCCATCGCGTCGTTGACCAGGTAGATGCTCGACGCGGCGAGGCAGAAGGCGACGAAGGCGATACCGGCGGAGCCCAGCACCGAGACGTCGGTGATGTTGCCCGCGGCGAGCGGAGCGGCGAGCACCAGGACGTTCTTGACCCACTGCCGCGGCCGGACGGCCTTGATCAGCCCGGACGTCAGGTTCTTCGGCGGTCCGAGAACCTTCCCGTGCTCGATCGGCTCCTCGCTCATGCACTCTCCCTGTGTCGTGTCACCCGCGCGATGACGGGGGACGCGGCAAGACGCAGCGTCCCGCCGGGGACCGCGGCCGTCAGGCCGAGCCGGGCCAGGACGCGCGCCGCGCGGCGGGCACGTCCGGACTCCTGGTCATTCCGGGTGGGTTCGAGCAGCACCTTATCGCCCACGATGACCGCCGCTGCGCTCGCGGCACCGATCGCGGCACCCGCGGTGACGTCGGTCGGGTAGTGCACGCCCAGCACCAGTCGGGACAGCAGCATCGGCGGGACCAGCACAGCGGGCAGCACCTTCGGGTCCCAGCCGGCGGCGCGGCCGATGAGGATCGCGGCCGCGGTGGTCGAGGTGGCGTGTGAGGACGGGAAACTCAGTTTGCTCGGCGTCGACACCCCGATGGCGATCGCCGGGTGTGCGGGCCGCGGGCGGCGCACGATCCGCTTGATGATCACCGACGCGGCGTGCGCGCCGAAGGCGCCCACTCCCGCCTCGAGCCAGAGCTGTTGCGCCCGTACGTCACCGCGGCGGCGGGCCAGGGCCCAACCGGTCCCCGAGATCGCGAGCCAGCCCAGCGCGTGCTCGCCCACGTGCGACAGTCCGCGCGCGGCCGGGCGGACGCCCGGGCGGGCGCCGAGCCCGGCCTGGATGGCGACCAGCGCCTTCTCCTCGCCGTTCAGGGGACGCGGGGTGTCGTCGGCCGGGACCTTCCCCGTCTCCGCACGGTCCTCCAGGACCGTGTCGCCCCCGCTGCCGATCACCGGACCATCAGATTCCGAAGACACCCGCCCAGCTCTCCTTCGACGTCAGGTCGCGGTGTGCGGACCTGTACTGCTGCTTCATCTCCGGGAACTTGTCCTGCAATTCCTTCACGAGGGCGAAATGTTCCCGGGCGAGCTCGATCATCTTCTCGCGGTCGCGCTGCCGGTAGACGACGCCGCGGCCGTCGGCGGTGGTGACCGTGACACCGTCGACCCGTCCGAGGGAGAACCATCGCGCCTCGATCGGTGGGAAGTTGGCCTGCGGCACCTCGTGATGCCGGGGATCGGCCGGGCGGACATTGTTCACCACCGCGGCGGTCAGCGCCTTGATCTTGCTGATCGGGTTCAGCGGTATCGAGGTCCCGAGATGCGTTGCCTCGCCCGAGGTCCGCGGCAGCTCGGTCGCCGAGGGGAGGACGACCGCGTCCGGATACTGCTTGCGCATCTGCGCGACCTTCGGCAGCGCGGTGGGCAGCAGACTGCGGATGTGATCGGGTCCGGCGAGGAAGTCCCGGATCGCCTCGTTCTGGATCGCGACCGTCGAATACTCCAGGCAGAGGAGGTGTTTCGCGGTCGCCTTGGTCATCGACCGGACGATCCCCTTGATGGGACCGTCGTGGTGGATCGAAGCGACGACGAGCCGGTTGCGCAGGTGGAAGTACGCCTGCCAGTCGATCGCGTCGTCCTTGTCGCTCCAGGCCATGTGCCAGATCGCGATACCCGGCACGGTGGCGGTGGGGTAACCGGCCTTCGACGCGCGGAGTGCGAACTCCCAGTCGTCCCACTTGATGAACAGGGGCATCGGGAGGCCGATCTGCTCCGCACATTCGCGCGGGATCATGCACATCCACCAACCGTTGCCCTCGACGTCGATCCGCCGGTGCAGGTTCTTCGAGTTCTCGCGGTCGCGCAGTGGGTGTTTGGAGAAGTTGTGGTCGTACTCGACGAACGGCGCCGCGGTCCACATGAAGGTGTCGCGCCGGATGACCTCACCCATGCAGTGGAGGTGACTGCGGTCCTGCAGGTTCAGCATCTGACCGCCGACGAGCATGGGCGCCTTCGCGAATCGCGACATGGCCAGCGCCCGCAGGATCGAGTCGGGTTCGATCGCGATGTCGTCGTCCATGTAGAGGACGTAGGGCGAGTCGGTGAGCCGCAGCGCCTCGTACATGATGCGCGCGTACCCGCCCGAGCCGCCGAGGTTGCCCTGGTCGAAGATGTGCAGCCGGTCGCCGAGAGCGGCCGCGGCCTCGGTGTACCCGGGTTCGTCGACGACCTTCTTGGTGCCCTGGTCGGGCATCATCACCGCGTCGATCACCTCGTCGACCATGGGGTCGGAGGTCAACGCGGCCAACGCGTTCACCGCGTCGGTGGGGCGGTTGAAGGTCGGGATGCCCACCGTGACGCGCTTGGTCTCCGCGTCCGGGGTCGGCGCCTCGATGGGCGCGTACCAACCGGCGGAGACGATCTCGGTGTCGGTGTCGGTGGTGACGTCGAACCAGATCCAGCCGCCGTCTTCGAAGGGGCCGAGGTCCAGCTCGAATTCGACTACGCCGCGGCCGGTTTCGTCGGTGTCGACGAGATCACCGCCGATGCCGATACGCGACCCGTCGACCTTGGAGCGGTACAGGTCGACGCGACAGGTGCCGATCACCTCGACGCGGAGCACCACGGAGTCGAGGATGCTCCAGCGGCGCCAGTAGGCCGCGGCGAAGGCGTTGAAGTAGGTCTCGAAACTCACCTCGGACTCGGCACCGAGGAGCACCGAGGTCCGGCTGGGGGCGTGCGCCCGGCGGTTGTTGCTCTCGGACTCCACGACGTACAGCGACCGGACGTCGAGGGGTTCGCCTGCGCGCGGGAAGATCACCCGCTGCAGAAGGGATTTCGCTTTCGACGGCCCCACTCCGGCGTCGGGGATCTCGGATTGGTTCACGGGAGTCACCGTCATCTATTCGGCTCCTGCGGGGTCGGCCACCAGCGGCGCACCATCACGCAGATGCGGTGCCAGGGTGTTGTCGAACATGGTGAGCGCACTCGCGATCGCCATGTGCATGTCGAGGTACTGATAGGTGCCCAGGCGACCGCCGAACAACACTCCGGCACTTGCGGTCTCGGTGCGGGCGAGGTCACGGTAGGTGGTCAGCATCGCCCGGTCCTCGGGTGTGTTGATCGGGTAGTACGGCTCGTCGTCGTTCTCGGCGAACCGGCTGAACTCCCGCATGATGACCGTCTTGTCGTCGGGGTAGGAGTCCCGCTCGGGATGGAAATGCCGGAACTCGTGGATACGGGTGAACGGGACGTCGGCGTCGTTGTAGTTCATCACCGGTGTGCCCTGGAAGTCGCCGGTGTCGAGCACCTCGGTCTCGAAGTCGAGTGTGCGCCAGCCGAGTCGGCCGGCCGAGTACTCGAAGTAACGGTCCACGGGGCCGGTGTAGACGACCGGGGCGTCGGGACTGTCGGCGCGCAGCTGCTCACGGACGTCGAACCAGTCGGTGGACAGGCGCACCTCGATGCGGTCGTCGGCCGCCATGTTCTCGAGCCACGCGGTGTAACCGTCGACAGGTAGACCCTCGTAGGTGTCGTTGAAGTAGCGGTTGTCGAAGGTGTAGCGGACCGGAAGCCGGGTGATGTTGCCCGCGGGCAGTTCCTTGGGATCGGTCTGCCACTGCTTGGCGGTGTAGTGCTTGATGAACGCCTCGTACAACGGGCGGCCGATCAAGCTGATCGCCTTCTCCTCGAGATTGCGCGCCTCGGCGGTCTCGATCTCGCTGGCCTGCTCGGCGATCAGCTTCCGCGCCTCGTCGGGACTGAAGTAACGGCCGAAGAACTGGCTGACCAGCCCGAGGCCCATCGGGAACTGGTAGGCCTGCCCGTTGTGCAGCGCGAACACCCGGTGCTGATAGCCGGTGAAGTCGGTGAACTGGTTGACGTATTCCCACACCCGCTCGTTGGACGTGTGGAACAGGTGCGCCCCGTACTTGTGGATCTCGATGCCGGTCGTCGGCTCGGCTTCGGAGTACGCGTTGCCACCGAGGTGGTCGCGCCGGTCGAGCACGAGGACCCGTTTGCCCAGCTGCGTCGCGGCCCGCTCGGCGACGGTGAGGCCGAAGAATCCGGAGCCGACGACGATCAGGTCATAGCTGCTACTGGTTGCCACGGGTCCTCAGGGTAACGGACCCTCCCTGAGTAATCTCCGAGCCACGTGGCCTGGCACGGAAGCCGGGTATTGTTTCGAACGTCGGCCTGTAGCCCCCGGGCCCCATCCTCTCCTGTGACCAGTTCGGGGTTTGAGTGACGCCGCTGTTCGTACGATCGCCCGACGACCGGGTGTCCCCGCAGGCTCCGGGGCTCCCCAAGGAACACCAGGCAACGGCTCCGATCGAGCGCATCGTCGTCGTGGTGCCCGTCCACAACGAGGCCGAGCGTCTGCCCGCGTGCCTCGAAGCCCTGCAGGCCGCGGCGACGGCGGTGCCGATCCCCGTGGAGGTGATCGTGGTGCTCGACGCCTGCGACGACGACTCCGCGACGCTGGTCACGGACGAGGTGTCGACCGTGGTGGTCGACGTCCGCTGTGTCGGCGCGGCGCGCGGAGCCGGCTTCGCGTCTATGGGTCCGTCGTCGTCGGAACCGGCCACCACGTGGCTCGCGACGACCGATGCCGATTCGACGGTTCCGCGCGACTGGCTCGCCGAGCATGTCGCCGCCGCGGATGCGGGGGCGGACGCGTACGTGGGCACGGTCACCCCGGACGGTTTCGACGAGTGGCCGGCGGGAACCGGCGAGATGTACCTGCGGGAGTACGACCCGTCCCCCGGGCACGGTCACGTCCACGGCGCCAATCTCGGCGTCCGCGCCTCGACCTACGCCGACGTCGGCGGTTTCCGCGAGCTCGACACCGACGAGGACGTCGATCTCGTCGACCGCCTGCATGCCGCGGGCGCGGTCATCGAGCGGGGTGCGCACGCGCCGGTCCGCACCTCGACGCGACGCGACGGGCGCGCACGGCAGGGCTTCGCGGGCTACCTGCGGCAGCTGTCCGGGGCCCGGCCCGACGAGGTCGCCGGGTGACGCCCGCACGGGCACGCGCGATCGTCGGCGACCCGTCCTTCGCGCTCCCCCGCCCGGGCGGCGGATGCACCCTCGACCGGTTCGCCGCCCTCGTCCGGGCCTGCTCCGACGACATCAGCACGGGTCGCCTCGTCGAGGCGCACGCCGACGCCGACGCCATCCTCGCCGAGATCTGCGACGGCGGGACCGCCCCGGGCGAGTTCTGGGGTGTGTGGGCGGCCGAGACCCGCGGGAGCGGCGTCGACGCCCGCCGAGGCGCACACGGCTGGGAACTGAGCGGGACCAAGGAGTGGTGCTCGGGCGCGTCGTCGTGCACCCACGCGCTGGTCACCGCGCGCACCGACACCGGCAACCGGTTGTTCGGCGTCGACCTCGGCCACCCGGGGGTTTCCGCGGACAGCTCGGGCTGGGCCAACGCGGGCATGCGGGACTCCGACACCGGGACCGTCACGTTCGACGCCGTGCCCGCCGACGCGATCGGCGAACCGGGCGCATACCTCGACCGGCCGGGATTCTGGCACGGCGGGATCGGGGTCGCGGCATGCTGGTTCGGCGGGGCCCGCAAGGTCGCGGCGCCGCTCTACCGCGCGGCCGCCCGTTCCGACGACCCGCTGCTGCTGATGCACGCCGGCGCGGTCGACGCCCATCTCGCGTCCGGTTGGGCGCATCTGCAGGCCGCGGCACGCGAGATCGACACCGACCCGGGCGCGCCGTCGAAACGACTCGCCTTCGCCGTGCGCTGGTCGGTCGAACAGGTCGCGACCGCGGTGATCGACCGGGTGGGACGCGCGCTCGGTCCCGGCCCGCTGTCCGCCGACGCCGGTCACGCGCAGGCCGTCGCCGATCTCACCGTCTACATCCGGCAGTCCCACGCCGATCGAGACCTCGCAGTACTCGGCGCACTGACCGACGGCGTCCCACCCGGACCGGGATCGGCGGGTCCATGACCGCCGACGGCTCCCCCTCGACGCACCGCTTCGGCGCCACCCCCACCTCGGCGGAGGGAACTCCCGAAGTCGAATGGCAACGGTGGTTCGCCGCGCGGGGTCCGTGGCCCGACTTCGAGCCGGGCGTCCGGCGGCTCGTGGTCCTGGCCGCCCATCCCGACGACGAGGTACTCGGAGTCGGCGGGCTGATGGCGGCTGCCCACCGACGTGGCATCGAGGTCGTCGCGCTCTGCCTGTCCGACGGCTCGGCGTCGCACCCTGGTTCGCCCACGCTCTCGCCCGCCGAGCTGGCGATCCGACGACGCGCCGAAGTGGACTCCGCGACATCGGTTCTGGGCATCGAACCGACGCGATGGTGCGGGCTCGGCGACGGCACGCTCGCCGACCACGAGGACGAGATCGAGGCCATCGTCGAGCACACCCTCGCCGAGCAGCCCGAGACCCCGACGGCCCTGCTGGCGGTGTGGGCGCACGACGGTCATCCCGACCACGAGGCCGTCGGACGGGGTGCCCGACGCGTCGGCGACCGATGTGGCGTCCCCACCTGGATGTATCCGATCTGGATGTGGCACTGGGCGACACCCGACGATCCCGACATCCCGTGGGAGCGGATGCGGACCTTCGTCCTCAACGACGATCTCGAGGCCGCCAAACGAGAGGCCGTGCAGGCCTTCGACACCCAGATCCGCCCGCTGTCACCCGCCCCCGAAGACGCCACCGTCCTCGGACCGCACATCCTCGACCGCCTGCTCCGCGATCGGGAGTTCGTCTTCGTGTGAACTCAAGACGCTCACGACATCGGCATCGACGAGGGCCCGGGACGGCACTCGACACCGACGATCATCAGGACGGACGACATGGCCGACGACCACACCGCCGGGAGCCGAGAAGGGCTCGCCGACAACTATTTCCACGACATGTACCGAGACAGCGACGACCCCTGGGGCTTCACGTCGCGGTGGTACGAACAACGAAAGTACGCCCTCAGCCTGGCGGCCTTGAGCTCTCCCCGGTACGGGTCGGTGTTCGAGCCCGGCTGCTCGGTCGGCGTGCTCAGCGCGCAGTTGGCCACGCGCGCCGATCATCTGCTGTGCACGGACGTCAGTCCGCGCGCGGTGGAGCTCGCACGCGAGCGACTCGACGGCCACGACTCCGTCGAGGTGCACGTCGGCGACATCGTCTCCGACTGGCCGCCCGGCCAGTTCGACCTGATCGTCCTCAGTGAGGTCCTCTACTACCTCGGTGACGCGGATCTCGACGAACTGATCGCACGGTTGCCGGAATGTCTGACCCCGACGGGCGAGGTGCTCGCGGTGCACTGGCGGTGGCGGGTCGAGGAGTACCCGCGAACCGGTGACGAGGTGCACGCGGCCCTGCGGTCGTCGGCGTTGCACCCGTCAGCGTCGTACTCGGACACGGACTTCTGCGTCGACGTGATGACTTCATCACCCATCGGGTCGGTCGCGCAACGAGAAGGACTCGTCACCGTCGCGGACGCGCACCGTACGGCATAATGATCTCTTTGAACGCCTGGGGGAGTTCGAAGCCTGCGCTTTGCTGTCGGTCCAGTCGAAGCGCTCTGAACAACGTCTCACGAGGAGGCAGGAGTGACCGAGTTGGCGGACTTCGGGGCTCAGATGACGCGCATCGCCGGCGAGATGCGCCGCGAGAGTGACGACACCGAAGCAGCGCTTCGTTCGATGACCAAATTCGCGGTCGACGCCATTCCGGGAGCCGAGTACGCGACCGTGACCCTCGTCGCGAACGGCACCATCGAGACGCCGGTGATGGTCGGCGACCTCGGCGGCCAGGCCGACAATCTGCAGCGGGACCTCGGCGAGGGCCCGTGCATCCGGGCTGCGGTCTCCGATCTCACCGTCTGGATCGACGACATGCGGACCGAGACGCGCTGGCCGAACTTCGCGGCTGCGGCAGCCGATCTCGGTATCCGGTCGATGGCCTGCTTCTACCTCTACATCGACGGCGATGACTCGGCCGCGCTGAATCTTCACAGCACCGAACCGGCGGCATTCACCGCCGAGGCCCGTCAACTCGGCGAGCTGTTCGCCGCGCACGCCGCGACCGCCTTCGGGGCCATCCAGGAGAAGCAGCAACTGCGCGCCGCGCTCGGCTCGCGCGACATCATCGGCCAGGCCAAGGGCATGATCATGGAGCGCTACCGGCTCGACGCCGACGAAGCGTTCGCACTGCTCGCCAGGTTGTCGCAGGACACCAACACCAAACTCGTGGAGGTCGCCACCCAGATCGTCAAGGCGGGACCGGAAGGCGACTGAGCTCTCAGCGGAACGCGTCGCGCTTCGGGAAACCGAGCGCGGGGATGCCGCCGCGATCCTGGTAGCGCTCGAGCCCCTTGCCGACGAGGACCCGCGGTCCGGTGGCCGGGGTGAAGAACATCATCCCCTTCTCGAAGAGCTGGGTGACGCCCGCGGCGTCGGGGGTCAGGGTCGGCACACCGAGCGCCTGGCCCAGCGGTCCGGTGATCCCGCCGAGGTCCGCGAACCGTCCGTTCATCGCCGACGTCGCCATGTCGAGGAACTTCGACGATCCGGGCAGGATCTGTTCGGCGAGCTGGTTGAGGCTGCCGAAATCGATACCCCCGCCGCCGGGCGACGCCGGGCCGGTGGGCGGTTTGACGATCCGCGGCGGCGAGGGCTGACCCTGGACCGCGAACCACGACGACTTCAGCTGCAGCTTGGTTCGAGCTTCCTCGCCACTCACCTCCGCGGTCCCGCCGGAGCCGACCGCGCGCACCTTGATCGCGCGTCCGTGTTCGGCGCCCAGGCCGTTGGCCTCGATCACCTCGAAGCTCCGCAGCGCACCGACTCCGAACGCCATTCCGATGCTGCCCGCGCTGACGGTGGCGGTCCAGTTGTGGTTGGGCGAGACCGTGTCGCCCTCGTCGACGACGGCCGGGAAACGTCCGCCGGCCGTGTAGCCGCCGGTCGACGCGGAGAACTCGGTGAAGGCCGGTTGACCGTTCTGCATCAGGATCTGGCCGGCGGTGGCGTCGGCGGCCGCGTTGGTCCGGCGGTCCTCGCCCGAGACACCGCCGTAGACCTGCGAATTCTGGGTGTCGTCGATCTTCTTGCCGCCCGCGATCGCCGCTAGTGCGTAGGTGCGGGCCGCCACGGCCTGCGCCTGCAGCGCCGCCGCGCCGCCGGAGTCGCCCCAGGCGGGCAGGCTCTCGCGCGGGATGACGCCCTTGACGTAGTCGTCGATGTGGATGCGATTGACCACGCGCCCGCCTTCGAGTCCCATGGCCCCGCGGTAGGCCTTGTTCGATCCGCAGAACTTGAGGAATTCACCGGCCGGGCGGTTGGGCGCCATGCTGAGGGGTTCGACGAAGGTGGCCGGCACCGACCGCACCACACCGCCGCCGCACCCGCTGCGGATGGTGGCCGTGCCCCCGGACAGGCTGACCGCCTGCCCGGGAGCCACCGTCTGACCACCGACTCGCATGCCGGCGTCCGCGTGCACATTCACCGAGCCCTGACCCGTGAGGGCCACCAGGATCTCGGGCCTGTCCACCTTCCCCGCGGTGGTGCCACCGTAGTAGTGGCGCAAGATCTGCTGTGCCGTCCAGCCCTTGCGGGCGTAGCCGTACGCTCCCCATTGCCCCATTCCGCGGCCGTGGCCATGACCGTGCCCGATCAGCGTCACCGTCGACCCGACCGAGAGCTCGACCTGTTCGGCCGATTCCGATGAGCTCGCGACAGCGAGTCCACCGGCCAGCAGTGCGGGCGCCAGCCCCGCCGCGGCCCAGGTCAACGCGCGGTTGCGGGCCCGTCCGGGCCGCGCACCGCTCGCCGGCCATCGCGGCAGAAGCCGTGTAGGTCGGGCTTTGGTCACTGCAGAACACATCCTTCGGTCGCGACGACACCAGCCGCGGGCGGCGAACTTCTGCACCGCTCGTAACGCCTGTGACTGATGTGACGATTGGGACTTAAGTGACCCTAGTGAATTCAGATGCCGATCACCAACCCGAGGGGATCACAACCGGATCACGAGTTGCCCGGGCCGCCGTGACCTCTGGCGCGGGGGTCAGGTCCCCGGATTCATTGCCACCTCATCGTCGAGCATCAACACATCAGTCACATCCGTCACACAGATAACAAGAACATCACGAGTTACCGATGCGCGGCGTGTGTCGCCGCCGTCGTCGATGCCTGACGGCGACGATGACCGCCGTACCGAGCACAGTCGACGACTTCGAAGTCCTGGTGGCTTCGACGCCGTCGGCTGCGCTGATGTCGACGGCTGAGCGGACCCGACCACACCCCCGGAGCACCAGCGCCGCGGTCCGACCAACCTGCGAGGAGACCTGAGTGCGTTACCCCAGACCGAAACCTTCGATCGCGCTCGCCGCGATCGCCGCCGCGGTCGTCGCGAGCCCGTTCGTGGTGATCGCGAGCCAGTCCGAACCACAGTTGGTGGACAACAAGCAGACGGTCTCCAACACCGAGATCGAGCAGGTCCCGTTACGGGAACTGCCCGCCGCCATCGTCGACGTGGCGACGTCCGGCCTCGCCGCGGCGGGGGTCGAACTGCCGCCGATCGATCCGGACGCGTTCCCGCTGCCGGATCTGACGGTCCCGCTGCCGAAGGGTCTCGTCCCGGGAGCCGGCTCATCGTCGAGCACCGATCCCTCTGCCCCGTCGGGATCGCCGTCGAGGGAGTCATCGGCAGAATCGTCGCCGCCGGAATCCCCCTCGGCAGAATCGTCGCCGCCGGAAACCAGCTCGGAGACAACCGAACCCGCCGCCACCCCGACGACCGAGGCGCCCAGCAGCAGCGAGCGGTCGGCACCGTCGACGACGCGGGAACAGCCGGCGCCTCGAGGTGACCGGGCACCGGGGACCCCGACCCGATCGAACCCGAGCAGCACGACCCCGGCGACACCGACGATGGCCGACGGCCGCGAGGTCGGGGCGGCGGTCACGCACATCGTGCGCGAGGCGCCGATCAAGATGGTGGCGTTCACCTGGGAGCGACCCGTGGACGTCGACCTCAAGCTGCGTGCGAAGAACCCCGACGGCAAGTGGGGACCGTGGACGGTCCTGGAGCAGATCTCCCGCGGACAGGCGCCCAGCGCGAAGAACCCGGTCGGTACCGAACCGGTCTGGGTGGGCGACGCACGTGAGGTGCAGGTCGCCGCGAGCAAGGACGGCCTCGCGATCCCGGCGGCGGAAACCCAGGGCGGCGATCTCGCCCAGCTGGCCGTCGGCACCGCGAGCACGGTGGTGACGGAGTTGGCCACGGTTGCCCTCAATGCGCTGAAGGCGACGCTCATCAGCCCCGAGAGCCTGCTCGGCCTGGGTTCGTCGTTGCTGTCGCCGCTGACCGGCGGACCGCAGGTCGTGGCCCGCCAGGCCTGGGGCGCCGACGAGTCCATCCGGTGTTCGCAGCCGGTGTACTCGCCGCAGATGCGCGGTGCGATCGTGCACCACACGGCCGGCAGCAACGACTACACCCCGCAGCAGTCCGCGGAGATCGTCCGGGGCATCTACGCCTATCACGCACGCAGCCTGAACTGGTGCGACATCGGGTACAACGTGCTCATCGACAAGTACGGCCAGATCTTCGAGGGCGCGTTCGGCGGACTCGACCGCAATGTCGAGGGCACGCACACCGGCGGGTTCAACAAGGAGACCCTCGGGGTGTCGATGATCGGCAACCTCGAGGAGGCGCCGCCGACCGCGGCGATGGTGTCGGCGACCGGCAAGTTCCTGCGCTGGCGCCTCGGCAAGGCCGGACTCAACCCGGCGGGCACGGCGACGCTGACCTCAGAGGGGTTCGCGGGCACCAAGTTCGCGGCGGGCACGCAGTCGAACCTGCCGGTCATCTCCGGGCACCGCGACTACAACAGCACCAGCTGTCCGGGAGTCCACGGCTACGCGGCGCTCACCGCGATCCGGGCGCTCGCCGGCGGCGCCCCGCCGGCACCCGAACCGACGCCGCCCGCCGATCCCGCAGCCCCGGCACCTCCGCCGGCCGCACCCGGTGCCCCCGCGCCGCCGGTCGAACCGGGTGCCCCCGCCCCGGTGCCGCCGGCGGCCTGAGCCGGGTCCGGCGATTCGCGGGGACGGATCAGGTTCCGGCGAACCAACGCTCGAGCACCTTCGCGACGCCGTCGTCATTGTTGCCCACGGTGACCTCGTCGGCGGCGTCGAGTGCGGTCGGATGACCGTGTCCCATCGCGACCCCGTGGCCCGCCCAGGTGAGCATCTCGGCGTCATTGGGCATGTCGCCGAACGCGATCACCGCATCGACGGGGAGTCCGGTGAGCTCGGCGAGCCGGGCGAGTCCAGACGCCTTGTGTGTGCCCGGTACGGACAGCTCGATGAGCCCGTTGTCGGTGGAGAAGGTCACCTGGGCGAGGTCGCCGACCATCGGCTCCAGACGACGAGCCATCTCGTCGGAGGCCATGCCCGGCTTACGGACCAGGAGTTTCACGGCCGGATCGCCGAACACCTCGTCGTCACCGACCTCGACGTGGTCGGGGTTGAGCCATGCGTGTTCGTAGCCGGCGCTCGCGACGAACGGTGCGGTCGCGGCGTCGTGTGCGGAACGGCCCGCCCGCTCGGCCGCGATGCCGCATCCCGGGATCTGCTGGTAGGCGATCTCGCCGAGTTTGACCAGGGCGTCGGGTTCGAGATTGGCCGACCAGAGCACGTGGTCGTGCTCGGCGTCGTAGATGATGGCGCCGTTGGCGCACACCGCGTACCGGACGAACGCGTCGGTGCCGGCGAACTGGTCGGTGATCTCGGCGATCCAGCGCGGGGGGCGACCGGTGGCCAGCACGAATTCCGTACCGGCGGCACGGGCGGCGGCGAGCACGGCCAGCGTGCGCGGGGAGACCCGGTTCTCGTCGTCGATGAGGGTTCCGTCCACGTCGCTGGCGATGAGTGTGGGTGGACCGAATGTCATCAGCGTCTGCTTTCTCTCGACCGTGATCTCTCGGCGGCTCGTCTCGCCCGCGCCTCGGCTTTGCGGAGCGCCTCGTCGGCTTCGATCACCGCGGCTTCCTGAGGTGTCGGTGCCGAACCGCCCAGTCGCGACGGAACCCAGAACTCACCCGGCGGGTGCGGACCGTAGGCGTCCTGGACCTCGATGAGCATCGAGTTCATGGTGTCGCGGAGCCTCAGGGTCTCACGCTCGGGGGACTCACCCGGAGCTGGGGTGAACGGCAGACCGAACCGGACATGCACCGGCAGCCGGCTCCGGCCGATGTTCCGCAGTCCGCCCTTCGTCCACTGGCGGTGGGCACCCCACACGATCGCCGGGATGATGGGCACCCCGGTCTCGGCGGCCATCCGGGCCGCACCGCTCTTGAACTCCTTGAGCTCGAAGCTGCGGCTGATCGTCGCCTCCGGATAGACCGCGACGATGTAGCCGTCCCGCAGCCGACCGAGCGCGGCTCGATACGCCTCGGCGCCACGCGACCGGTCCACCGGGACGGTCTTGGTGTGGTTGACCAGGAACCGCATGATCCCGATGTCCATGACCTCGGACTTGATGAGGAAACGGGTCCGGCGTCCGGCCCGCTGCACCCCGAGCGCGAGCGGCAGGAAGTCGACGTAGCCGGTGTGGTTGACGCACAGCACGGCGCCGCCGGAGTCGGGGATGTTCTCGATGCCGGTGAAGTGCAGGTCGAGAGCCTGCGCCCGGACGATCCCGTTGGCGATGAGCTCCAAGGTGCGATACACCGGCTCGCGGTGTCCGTGCCTGGCTGCGCTCATGGGTCCAGGTTAACGCCGCCTCACCGGCCGACAGTCGATCAGACGACCCCGGGGTCGTCCTTCCGCGGCTCGCGTTTGGCGGCACGTTCCGCCTGCTCCTGGGCGTCCATCCGGTTGGCCTCCTCGAGTGTCGGCGCCGAACCGCCGAGCCGGGCGGGGACCCAGAACTCACCCTTCGGGTGCTCGCCGTAGGCATCCTGCAGTTCGAGGAGTTTCGCACTCATGACCTCGTGCAGCTTGGCCGTGAGGGCGTCGGCGCTGCCCGTGGCCTCGAGGGGCTCGCAGACGCCGATGGAGATCTTGTACCCGGTGCGCCCCAGCTGTTTGGGGTGCCCCTTGGTCCACACGCGCTGCGCACCCCAGATCACCGTGGGGACGATCGGCGCGCCGGATTCGATCGCCATGCGGGCGGCACCGGACTTGAAGGCCTTCAGCTCGAAGCTCCGGCTGATCGTCGCCTCGGGGTAGACCCCGACGAGCTCGCCGCGCTTGAGGTACTCGACCGCGTTGCGGTAGCTGTCCGCACCCTGCGCGCGGTCGACGGGAATGTGCTTGAGCGAACGCATGATCGGCCCGGAGATCTTGTTGTCGAAGACCTCCTTCTTCGCCATGAAGCGGACCTTGCGACGGCCCTGCAGGTAGGCCGGGATACCCGCGTAGGTGAAGTCCAGGTAGCCGGTGTGGTTGATCGCGACGACGCCGGGGCCGTCGGCCGGTACGTGTTCCACACCCGACACCTTGAACTTCAGACCTTCGGCCAGCCACAACAGGCGGGCGGCGGTGATCACGGTGTCGTACACGGGTTCCATGCGAGAGAGCTTAGCCACTCTCCTCGGCGCCCTCGCCGCCGTCGGCAGCCTGGTCGCCGTGACCGACGTTCATCACGACGGGACCCGTGAGACTCCTCACGGTGAGCATCCCGCGGGACTCATGGCCCACGCACCAGTCCGGCACGGCTCGATACCCTGGACGTCTGTCGTGCCCTGCCGCGCAGCCCCGCGCACACCATGAAAGGCCCCTTCGTGCAGATCACCAGCATCGGTCATGCCGGTTTCCACATCCAGACCACCGCCGGATCGATCCTCTGCGACCCCTGGGTCAACCCGACGTACTTCGCCTCCTGGGTGCCCTTCCCGGACAACTCCGAACTCGACTGGAAGACGCTCGGCGACTGCGATTACCTCTACGTCTCGCACCTGCACCGCGATCACTTCGACGAGCGGAACCTGCGCGAGAACGTGAACAAGGACGCCACCGTCCTGCTCCCCGACTACCCGGTGCCGGACCTGCGCCGCGAACTCGAGAAGCTCGGATTCTCCAAGTTCGTGGAAACCACCGACTCGGTCAAGACGACGGTGACGAACGACAAGGGTTCGTTGGACGTCATGATCATCGCGTTGCGGGCGCCCGCCGACGGCCCGATCGGCGACAGTGGACTCATCGTCTCCGACGGCGAGACGGTGTGCTTCAACATGAACGACGCCCGGCCGATCGACCTGGACGTCGTCGACGAGGCGTTCGGGCACGTCGACGTCCACCTGCTGCAGTACTCCGGCGCGATCTGGTACCCGATGGTCTACGACATTCCGCGGAAGTCCAAGGCCAACTTCGCCTCTCAGAAACGTCAGCGCGGAATGGACCGTGCGCGTTCCTATATCGAGCAGGTCGGGGCGACGTGGGTGGTGCCGTCGGCCGGACCGCCGATGTTCCTCGACGAGGACCTGTTCTACCTCAACGACTTCGGGTCCGGCGAGACCGCGGACACCACGTCGATCTTCCCGGACCAGGAGACCTTCCTGGAGCAGATGCGCATCCACGGCACCGACGACGGCGAGAAGCACCGCGGCCTGATGATGGTGTCGGGTTCGGTCGCCGACTTCTCGGGACCGACGCTGAACGAGGTCACCCATCCCTACGCGCCCGCCGATGTCTTCGGCGAGAACAAGCGGGCCTACCTCGAGCGGATGAAGGAGAAGTTCGCACCGGTCATCGCCGCGGAGAAGGCCACGTGGGCGCCGGCCGAGGGCGAGCCGCTGATCGGCGCGCTCCGCGAGCTGTTCGAGCCGATCATGGCGCAGTCGGATCTGATCTGCGACGGCATCGGCTACCCCGTCGGACTGGTGATGACCCCCGGCGGCGGCCCGGTCATCGAGGCCACCGAGACCGTCGTGATCGACTTCCCGAACCGCATCGTGCGCGAGCCCAAGGAGGGAGAGGGCAAGTACCGCTACGGTTTCCGGATCGCCACCGAGCTGGTCCGGACCGTCCTGCGCGACAACGAGCCCGACTGGGTCAACACCATCTTCCTGTCGACGCGGTTCACCACCTGGCGCATCGGCGGTTACAACGAGTTCCTCTACACCTTCTTCAAGTGCCTGACCGACGAACGGATCGCTTACGCCGACGGCTGGTTCGCCGAAGCACACGACGACTCGGCGTCGATCACCAAGGACGGCTGGGAGATCCAGCGGCGCTGCCCGCACCTCAAGGCCGATCTCGGCAAGTTCGGGGTCATCGAGGGCGAAAAGCTGACCTGCAATCTGCACGGATGGCAGTGGGATCTGCCCACGGGACGCTGCCTGACGTCGAAGGGGCATGAACTCCGCGCGTCGAAGCTCGACTCGTAGCCGGATCGCGGAGTGCGGGATTCGTACCGGATTTCGGTACGAATCCCGCACTTCGCAGTCACGAGCGTCATCGCCGCGGCACCCATCTTGAAGATCGGCTGCTTCGACGCCGAGTCCCAGTCGGTGATGGTCAGCTCGTTGGCCGCGCGATGGTGCCCGATGTCGTCGTCAGCGTCCCAGTACCCGTAGTGGAAGGGCACGAACAGCACGCCGCGACGGATGGCGGCGATCCGCACCGTTGCGCGGATCGCGCCGCGCGGGCTGGCGATCTCGACGAGGTCGCCGTCGTGCACACCGCTGCGCGCGGCATCCAGTGCGTTGACCTCCACCCACACCTCCGGCGCCGCCCCGTCGAGTTCGGGAGCGCGGCCCGTCTTGGTGCGGGTGTGGAAGTGGTAGACCGTTCGTCCCGTGATCAGCGCGAAAGGGTGGTCGGCACTGGGACTCTCGGGAGGTGGCAGGTGTGGCGCCGCCTTGACCAGCGCCCGCGCCGCCGGGTTGAGGTCGCGGTACTCATCGGGTTGTAGCGGCTCGCCGGTGAGCAATTCTTGCCGTACGAGTTCCACAGGTCGGCCAGTTCGCGCACGTGGGCGTCGTTCTCTCAGTTGCGGAACCCCGCGAGATCGCCGTCGGCCCCGCACTCCCTGGTGTTCTCGGCGGTGGGCTGGCCGTTCATCTGCAGCAGACCGCAACCGGGCCGCCCGAGCATCCCCCGGATGAGGTGGATGTTGTTGACCTGAACCGCCGCGGCGGTCGCCTGGTGCGATTGGTAGAAGCCCTGCAACACCGTCGACACCAGTCGTTCGGCGCTGCCCAACAGACGTGCGGCGTGACGGAGATCGTCGGCCGGGACATCGCAGATCTCGGCGACGCGTTCCGGTGGATAGTCGTCGACCATCCGACGCAGGTCGTCGAAACCGACTGTGTGCGAGTCGATGTAGTCGTGGTCGACCCAATCGTTGGCGATCATTTCGTGCAGCAGCCCGTTCATCAGCGCGACGTTCGTGCCGGGCAGCGGTGCCAGATGGACGGTGGCATGCCGGGCCACCGGCGTCGTCCGCGGGTCGACGCAGATGATGGCCGGCGGGTGGGGACCCGCGAGTCGGTCGAGGATGCGCATCCAGGTGACGGTCTGGGTCGGCGATGTTGTGACCGAACAGCGCGATGGTGTCGACATGGTCGAGGTCGGTGTAGGTGCCGGGCTGACCGTCGCTGGCGAACGAGGCCTTCAGCGCTTCTGCGGCCGTCGCAGTACACAACCGGGTGTTGCCGTCCACGTGGTCGGTGCCGATGGCCCCGTGCGCGATGACCCCGAGCGTGTAGTACTCCTCCAAGAAGAGCTGTCCGGACGTGTAGAAGCCGATCGCGGCGGGTCCGTGTTCGTCGAGTAGAGCCCGGGACCGTTCGACGATGCGTCCCATTGCGTCGTCCCACGTCGCCTCGACCAGCCGACCGTGCTGCCGGACGAGCGGGCGGGTCAGTCGGTCCCGAGACGAACTGGCCTGCCATCCGTAGAGATCCTTGACGTCGACGCGACCACGGTTGACACGGTCGTCGGCCCGGCCGCGGACGCCGACGATCCGGTCGTCGACCACCGCGATGTCGAGGGCATCGCCGTTGGAATGCAGGACCGACGCCGAGCGAACCCAACGTTGCACCTCGTCAGGACCGATTCCGTCGCCCAGATGCTGATCGACCCGGACCGGCCATCGTTCACCCGGCGCGTACGGGGTGCGCCCGCCCCAGAGATCGTCGATGCGATCGGCCACGATTCCCTCCCCACGACGTGACGACGCCTTCGGACCGTCGGGGTGTACCCAACCGCGTCCGGAGTCATTCGTCGTCCGTGGACCGCGATTCGACGCCGGCCGATTACTCCGACGCGATTGTGGGTAGCCCTGCGGCACGTTCGCTCGCGACCCGTTACCGACCCGTTGCGCGCGACACGATCCGAGCTCGACGACCTCGGCAAGGGGTCCCGGGCGCGGACAGATTTCTACGATGAGGAACAGGGCTCACGGCCGGACAGGACGTCGGACCGCGAGTCGCACACAACGACCGTGAGGAGAACATCATGGCCAAGTACCGCGTCATCGATTCGAGCGAGAACGTCGTCGAGGAGAAGGAGTTCGACGACGCCACCGGCGCATACGACTGGTTCAAGACCGTCGCCGCACCGGACGACAGCCTCGGCACCGTCATGCAGGTGCACGACGACGGCGAGTGGAAGAACTTCGAGGTCTCGGACGGGGGCACCAACGCCAGCCCGTCCGCCGACGCCGACTGAACCGCCTCCCCTCGGCAGGACGAGGTCGGCCACCCTTCGCGCCCCGGGTCTCCCGGGGCGCGAAGTCCGTTCTCAGACCCCGAACGCAGCCGGATAGGCGATCGTCCCGCTCGGCACCGGGCGCGCATCGTCGAGCACCAGCGCCATCATCGCCTCGTCCGGGACGTCGAACGGTGCGCGGATTCCGAATCGGGACGCCGGGACGAAACCGAATCTCGGGTAGTACTCGGCATGGCCGAGCACCACCACCAAGTTCTCGCGGTGCGCGCGGGCAACGTCGAGACCCGCGACGATGGCCGCGGAGCCCGCCCCGGACCGTTGACACGACGGCAACACGGCGCAGGGTCCGAGCGTGAGCGCCGGTGCCGCGTCGACGCGGCACCGCGAATACAACGCGTACCCGACGATCGTGCCGTCGGCGTCGGTCGTGACGATGGAGAGCCCGTCGATCCAGGCGTCGCTGTCGGCCCGCAGCTCATCGACGATCCGCGCCTCGTCGGGGGTCGGGAACGCTGCGAGCACCACGTCGCGGATCGCGTCGGCATCCCCGTCACGCTCGGCGCGGGTCGCCCACCTGCTCACGGGTTGTCCGCACGCCGTCGTGATGCTGTGACGGTCGCTGTCACCGGCCGCACCCGCCGGCCGGCTGCACGGAGAATCGACGGTCGAGGAACCCGAGCGCTTCGGCGCTCCACGGGATGAACGCCCGGGTGTGGTTCGAGCCGCGGTACTCGGTGAACGTCGTCGGCACCCCGCGATTGCAGAACGAGCCGGCGAGGCGCGCGACATCGGCGGCGATCATCACACCGTCGCCGGTGCCGTCGACATTGCCGACCCCGAGCATCATGGGGCTGCGCGGAGTGCCGAGCGTCCCCATCACATTCTGCGAGATCGCCTGTCGGACACCGGGAACGTCCAGCAGGCCGCCGACCGTCGACACGAGGAGCTGGTGATCGGTCAGACCCGGGTACTTGTCGGCGAACGCCTCGATGCACTCCCCCGCGACCTGTCCGAGGACCCGCTTGCCCTTCGGGGACAGGTAGGACTGCATGTCGATGCCATAGGTCTCGGCGTACACCGCCATCAGCGCCGGGATCACGCCGGCCCAGTTCTGACTGCCGTTGACGTACCCCAGATTGTTCGCCGGGTTCACCAGCACACCACCCGCGGCGGCCCCGACGATGTTCAGCTCCGGCGCGTAGCGCGGCGCCAGCTCCGCACCGAAGCCGGTGGGGATCGATCCGCCGGAGTAGCCGAACAGTCCGACCGGCGTCCGGGCCGGCGCCCGCAGGTGACCGAGTGCGGCCCGCACGCCGTCCAGCGCGGCGTACCCCGATTCGCGCGCCATCGTCCAGCGCAGCCCGCGGCCCTCGTAGTCGGGGGCGGCGACGGTGTAACCGGCGGCGAGGAGCCCGGAGATGAGCGTGATGTCGATCGGCGCCTCCGCGGCATTACCGCCGCGCAGCGTGTACGACGGGTCGCACTGCGAGCCGAGGGCGTCGTAGAACGAGTGGTAGGAGACGACGCGGCGCGGCGTCCCGGCGGCAGCGCCCGGCGGCGAGATGACCGTGGTGACCGTCGCCGTCGGCCTGCCGAACTGGTTCGTCGTCCGGTAGAGGATCTGGGTGGCCGAGATCGGGATACTGGTTCCGCGCCAACCCAACTCGATCTGACGCGTCCGCAGCGCTGCGCCTGGTGACCGCGATTCGTAGCCTGCGGGCGGATCGTAGAACGGGTCCTGCGACGGCAACTGCGCCGGCGCTGCCGCTGGTACCGGAACGGGCGCCGCCGACACCGTGGGCGCGAGGAGGGACAGGGTCGTCGTCAGCCCGAGGATCGCGGTCAGCGTTCCGAGGCCGCGGGAGAGAAGCCGCATGGATCGTCATCCTGCCCGATATGCGGCGTCTGCTGTGTCGTTCGGTTCCGACTCGGCACGAGACCGCGCCCGGATGTCACACCGAAGGTCACACCCGGGGCGTCAGCCAGGGGTGGCGTCCGGCACCGGGTTCTCGCCGGCCCGCTCGACCGCCTCGACCACCGGCGACATCGCCACCACCACCGCGCCGGCCACGGCAGCGACGAAGGCGATCACGGCGACGGCGCCCCAACCGGCACGCGTGGTGTCGCCGAGCACCAGGATGCCGATGACACCGGGGACGACCGTCTCGCCGACGACCAGAGCGGCCGACGCCGCGCTGACCGACCCCTTCTGCAGGGCGACGGTGAACATGTAGAAGCCACCCGGGCCACACAGGATGATCGCGTAGAGCGCCGGGTCGGTGAGCAGTTCACCGAGATCGAACGGGTCGAGGCCGTCGAGGATGCGCACCGCGACCGCGAGGACCCCGAACAGCACGCCGGCGGAGAGGCCCGCCAGTACCGCGACACGACTCTGCATCCGTGGCAGGATCGCGGCGCCGAGTCCCAGGATCGCTGCTCCCACGACGAGCACCGCCCAGTGCAGCCACCATTCGTGCTCGTGACCCTCGTCGCCGGCCGAGAAGCCCAGCAGGACCAGCGATACGACGACGACCGCGATCGCCGTCCAGTCGCGGACCGACAACCGCGCGTGCAGGAACAGCGTGGCGAGCACGACGGTCACGACGAGGTTCGCACTGACGATCGGTTGTGCCAGGAACAGCGGGATCATGCGGGCGGCGACCATGTTGCCGAGGAATCCGATGCCGTCGAGCGCCGTGCCCGCGAGGAACGACACCGTCAGCATCGCGGTGATCGTCGACCGCAGCGACGGCGCCTCACCCGGCGCGCCGGTGTCCTCGACACTCTGCGCGCCACGCGCCTGCAACACCGACGCGGTGCCGTACGCCAGCGCCGCGAACACCGCCGCGAGGATCCCGATCAGCATGGTCGAACAGTAACCACCGTCGAGCGGTCGTGCGGGACGATGACGATCGCGATCAGTTCGTCGACGCGTCGGCGACGTAGGCGTCGGCGAACTCGCCGATCGCGGGGATCGGCTGGACGCAGTCGAGGAGTACGCCGTCGGGACCTTCGACGATGAAATGCCGCTGACCGAAGTCCTCGTCGCGCAACTCGAGCACCGGACGGAGTCCGTGTTCGTCCGTGAGACGCCGGTAGAGCACGTCGACGTCGTCGACCTCGATGTTGACCAGCAGTCCGGCGGCCGGTCGGCGGTGGCCCTCGGGGATCGTCGGATGAGTCGCGTCCACGAGCGCCAGCTCGAACACGCCCGTGCGCATGCTGACGTACCAGTCCGCAGAGAAGGTGACCTCGAAGCCGAGAACCCGCTGGTAGAAGTCTGCGGCCGCGGCCACGTCGGTGGACATGAGGACCGGGTAGACGCTGGTGACGTTCATGTCGGAGCTCCTTTACGTACGATGTGTTTGTATAGCCGACTATACATACGCAGCGTACGTAAAGGAACCTTCCGTGCCGAGAGCCTCCGCCGCGGCCGCAGCCGAGACGGCCCGTGCCGTCCTAGCCGCCGCCACCCGCCAGTTCGCCGATCGTGGATTCTCCGAGGTGTCCCTCGACGACGTCGCCGAAGCCGCGGGCGTCACCCGCGGCGCCGTCTATCACCACTTCCGCAACAAAGGCGCGCTGTTCGCGGCGGTCGCCGCGGCCTGCCATCAGCAGGTCGCCGATGCGGTCGTCGCGGCGGCCGAAGCCGCCGGCACCGACCCGGCCGGTCAGTTGAGTGCCGGGTCGCACGCGTTCGTGGACGCGATCACCAGCGGAGCGGCCGTGCGCATCCTGCTGATCGACGGACCTGCGGTGGTCGGCTGGGACGAGTGGCGCCGACTCGACGAGGCCGGGTCGGCGACCCATCTGCGCGAGGCCCTCGTGGCGGTCGGCGTCGACGGCGAGTTGGTCGACGTGATGACGATGCTGTTGTCGGGTGCGATGAACGAAGCCGCCCTCTGGCTCGCCCGGCATCCCGACGACGACACCGCACGCGAACGCGCCCACCGCGCGCTGGATCGGCTGCTGGCCGCGATCGTGTGAGGAATCCAATAGAATCTCAATGCGATTCGTCCCGGAAGGCGGCTCGAATCGCAACGCGAACGGTGGGCCTTGCGGCCTATCGCCGTTCGACCTCGCGCGGCGGATGGCCGTACCCGCGAGGCGCATTCGTCGCGTCGGCCGTCTCGACCGCGGTGACGGCACCCGACGACGCCAGTACGACGCCGCCGAGAACTGCGCCGAGGAAGGCCACGATCGCGACCGGACCCCATCCGGCACGTGTGACGTCGCCGAGGAACGCGATGCCGACCGCCCCGGGCAGGACCGTCTGCCCGACGACCAAGGCGGCGGCCGCACCGTTGACCGAGCCGGTCTGCAGCGCCACCGTGAACAGGTAGAAACCGCCGATCCCGCTGAGCAGCAACGCATACAGCGCGGGGTCGGTGAACAACACCGACAGATCGAGTGGGTCGAGACCGTCCAGGATGCGAGAGGCCACCGCCATCACACCGAAGACGGCCCCGGCGATGAGCCCGGTCACCGCCGCGATGTGCTTACGCAAGCGGCGCATCACGATCACGCCCAGCGCGATCAGCGCCGGTCCGGCAACGAGTACCGCCCCCAGTGCATCCACGCATCGTGCTCCACACCTTCGCGGCCCGCCGAGAGCGCGAGCAGCACCAACGACAGCACGATCACCGCCCCGGAGATCCAATCCCGCAGCGTCAGACTAACTTTCAGGACCACCATCGCCAGCAACGCGGTGGCCACGAGCCGCGCGGAGATGATCGTCTGCGACAAGAAGAGCGGGATCAGCCGTGCCGACGCGATGGTCGCGACGAAACCGATGATGTCGAAGACGAATCCGACGAGGAACGGCACCGTGAGCATGGTGGCCGCCGTGGAGCGCAACGACGGATGCGCGGCGGCCGACCGACGGCGCTCCTCACGGATCGCCGCTCGCTGCGCAACCTGCTCGGCGCCCAGCGCCTGCAGCACCGCTGCCGCGGCGAACGCCAGCGAACCGATCACCGCGATCACGATGCCGGCGGTCATGACAGGAGCTCAGCTCAACGCGGCGTGAGCACGTCGGTGCCCACGAACTTGGCGAGCTCGGCGGGCAGCCGGACCGAACCGTCGGGTTGCTGGTGGTTCTCGAGGATCGCGACCAGCCAGCGGGTGGTCGCCAGCGTTCCGTTGAGCGTCGCGGCAGTCTGCGGTTTGCCGTTCTCGTCGCGGTAGCGGATCGAGAGGCGTCGTGCCTGGAACGTGGTGCAGTCGACGTCGAGGTCAGCTCGCGATAGGTGCCCTGCGTCGGCACCCAGGCCTCGCAGTCGTACTTCCGCGAGGCAGACGAGCCGAGGTCGCCGCCGGCGACATCGATCACGCGGTACGGCACGTCGATGGCGGCGAGCATGTCCTTCTCCCAGCCCAGCAGGCGCTGGTGCTCGGCCTCGGCGTCCTCGGGCCGGCAGTAGACGAAGCCCTCGACCTTGTCGAACTGGTGGACGCGGATGATGCCGCGGGTGTCCTTGCCGTAGCTGCCGGCCTCGCGTCGGAAACAGGTCGACCAGCCGGCGTACCGCTTGGGACCGTCGGACAGGTCGAGGATCTCGTCCATGTGGTACCCCGCGAGCGGCACCTCCGACGTGCCGACCAGGTACAGGTCGTCGTCCTTGTCGAGGTGATAGACCTCGTCGGCATGGGCGCCGAGGAACCCGGTTCCCTCCATGACCTCCGGCCGGACGAGCACCGGCGGGATCATCAGGGTGAACCCGTTCGCGGTGGCCTTCGCCGCGGCCATGTTCAGCAGTGCGAGCTGGAGTTGCGCACCCTGGCCGGTAAGGAAGTAGAACCTCGACCCCGACACCTTGGCGCCGCGCTCCATGTCGAGCAGTCCGAGCGACTCACCGAGTTCGAGGTGGTCCTTCGGGTTCTCGATGTCGCGGGGCTCGCCGACGTGCTCGAGGACCACGTAGTCGTCCTCACCGCCGGCGGGCGCCCCATCGGCGACGATGTTGGAGATGGCCCGATGGGCCTTCGCCGCGGCCGCATCGGCCTCGGACTGGCGCGCCACCGCAGCTTTGACCTGCTCGGCGAGCTCTTTGCCCTTGGCCAGCAGCGCCTGCTTGTCGTCGCCCTGAGCCTTGCCGACCTGCTTGCCGAGAGCTTTCTGCTCGGATCGCAACGCGTCCGCCTCGACGATGGCCGCCCGGCGCTCGGCGTCGGCGGCGAGCAGCGCGTCCACCAGGCCCGGGTCCTCACCGCGGGAGCGCTGTGAGGTGCGGACGAGGTCGGGGTTGTCGCGAACAGTCTTCAGGTCGATCACGACTTCAAACCCTACTTGAGAGCGCGATGCGAACCCGATCACGCCGTCGGGTCCCCGGGGAGGTCTCAGCTCCACAGACGACGCAGGTCCTCACGGCCGAACATCGCTGCCGCGGCATCCGCGGCCGGAGTTCCCACGTGCGGGTCCGCCCCGGCGTCGACGAGCGCCCGCACCACGTCGTCGAAACCCTTGAACACCGCGCCCGCCAACGGCGTCTGCCCTTTGTCGTTGGCGAGGTCGGTGTCGGCGCCGCGGTCGAGGAGGGCCGACACCGTCGACGCGTGGCCGTGGTAGGCCGCGAGCATGAGGAGCGAGTCACCGGACTGGTTGCGCAGATCGGCCGGGACGCCGGCGTCGAGGTAACCGGCGAGCGTGTCGGTGGCACCGGACCGCGCCATGTCGAAGAGTCGGGTGGCCAGTTCGACGACCTCAGGGCCCGGGGCGTCGATGCCGGGCCCGGCCTCGAGTGGATCGTCGGAATTGGCTGCCACTCCCGCGAGTGTAGGCGCGGCCGACACTCCCTCGATCTGGGTGAGGCCGCGGGCACCGCATCGTGTGGGAGACTCGGCGCAGTGACTCCTCCCGACGCGCAGCACGAATCCGGCGGACCCGGCGAGAGTTTCCTGACGGTCGTCATCGCGTTCGTGTCGAACCTCTTGATCGCCGTCGCCAAGACCGGCGCCGCGATGATCACCGGCTCCGCGTCGCTCGTCGCCGAAGCGGCCCACTCGTGGGCCGACACCGGGAACGAGATCCTGCTGCTGATCGCGGAGCGACGTGCGCATCGGCCCCGGGATGCCCGTCATCCACAGGGCTACGGACGCGAGGCATACATCTGGTCGATGTTCGCGGCCTTCGGGTTGTTCGCGGTCGGAGCCGCGGTGTCGGTGCAGCACGGCATCACCGAACTGCTGTCACCGGAGCCGGCGACGGATTACGGCATCGCCTATGCGGTCCTGGCGATCGCCGCGGTACTCGAGGGCATTTCGTTCGTGCGGTCGTATCAACAGGCGAAGCGCGGCGCGGTCAAGCGTCGGATCGGTCTGCTGCGACAGGTCTTCCGCACCTCCGACCCGACTCTGCGTGCCGTCTTCGCCGAGGACGCGGCCGCGCTCATCGGTCTGGCCATCGCCTTCGTCGGAGTGCTCCTGCACCAGATCACCGGGTCGGCCACCTACGACGCGATCGGGTCGATCCTGGTGGGCGTGCTCCTCGGAGTCGTCGCCATCGTCCTGATCAACCAGAACAGGCGATTCCTGCTCGGGCAGGCGGTCGACGACGCCGTCCAGCAGCGCGTCCTCCGGGACCTGCTCGCGCACAACAACATCGAGCGCGTCACCTACCTGCACGTCGAGTACACCGGGCCCGTTCAGCTGTTCCTCGTCGCCGCCGTCGATTTCACGGGTGACGACGCCGAGTCCTCGGTGGCCACCGCTCTCCGGCAACTCGAGAACGAGCTGGAGCGCGACCCGCGAATCACGGAGGCGGTACTCACCCTCTCCGCCCCCGGCGACGCGGACCTTGTGCCCGACGCACCCTGATCTCACCGGGGGTCTCGTAGCGCAAGCGCACGGATCGGGTCGTGCCTTCGCTACGAGATCCCTGGTGATTCCGTTTCACACTGTGGAGTTGTCAAAGGTCTTGTGGCGCCGGGGTCGACGCCGGAGGGTCTGGTCTGCGCGGGGCCGGCAGCTATACGAGAGCGTCGTCGAGTCGCATGGTGCGCCGATTGTAGGCGGGTCGGGGTAGGCGCCGTGGGTCGATATCGGCGGGTGGGATCAACCACGGGTGCCGGTCGGGACCCATCACCACCTGCCAGCCGTGATGATGAACCTGGGTGTGACAGCGTTGACACAACAGGCACCCGTTGTCCAGATCGGTCGGACCACCATCGACCCAATGAACCAGATGGTGAACCTGCGAATGCGCTGCTGGCGCCC
This sequence comes from Gordonia hongkongensis, assembly GCF_023078355.1. NCBI lineage: Bacteria > Bacillati > Actinomycetota > Actinomycetes > Mycobacteriales > Gordoniaceae > Gordonia > Gordonia hongkongensis. The sequence goes on along the minus strand of NZ_CP095552.1, from coordinate 311,304 downwards.
CGCATTTCACACAACACCGATCGCGCACGACGATCGCCTGCCGCAGGTGATGCGGGAACAGGCGTTTCGTGGTGCCCATTTGTAGCGGCACCCCTTCGTCGTCAAGGACGATCTCGGCCACCCCACCATCACACGACAGCCGTCTTGTCGTCGACTCCGAGACCGCCCCCATCCACGGCAGCCGTGCCGGATCAGCGCCGTCGGCGGGGATGGTCACCATCACTTGGGTGCGGGGTGCGCCGGCGGTGGTCATCGCCGCGCCGATCGCGGCTTGATCCAACAGCAACTCCAGCGCATCGGCGCGTCGCTCGGCCGCACCTCGACGATCGGCAGCGCCGTCGGGTTCGGGACGCGGACAGGACCGTTCGTCGATCATGGACACGAACTTCTCTCCGATCACCGCGGTCACATCTCCGGCGATCGCGACCCGCCCGTCTTCGGTGATCCTGGTGTGCACGGTGTTCAGCGATGCGTCATCGGCCGCCGGCACGGTGCTGGGGTCGGTGTCGGCGACCCGCTGGGCGATCCCGCGGGCGTGGTCGTCGATCTGGGCGGGGGTGGCGCCGGAGAATGCCTGCGCAAGCAACTCGCTCTCATATCCGCTGCGATCGCCGTCGGACAGCGTTGTGGCAGAACGCTTGTCGATGAGCGCTAGCCCGCGGATCACTGCGTCGACGCACTCGGCGGACAGATAACCCTCGGCGGCACAGTCTCCGACCTTCGGCACCGACTCCAGCCCGCCGGCGATCCGTACATAGCGGTGCGCGGCCGAGGGCGGCATGCCCATCTCGATCAACGCGTTCCGTGTGGTCGACCCCGCCCGCCCAGCGGCACCTAATGCGTCAAAAAGCGCTACGTGCACGGCGATCTGATGATCGAGCACGTTGCGCAACATCCGCAGCTCGTCGAGCCGCTCGTGCAGAGCACAGCCACTGCCGTCGTCGGGTGGTGACGGCAGTGAGATGAGGGTGTCGCGGAGTTCGGTGATCGAGGGCATGACACCAAGCTACTCGCAATCACGTTCGACGACGAGAATTCTCCACAGGCCTCATAGTCATCGAATCCTGTTGCACTACAGTCGCTGTCACTCGCACCCCAGCGGTGAACCGTGGTGGACTGTGGTGAACAGAAACCCCACCAGTCACAGACGCCGGAGGGGTGCACCGGGGGGCACCGCCTCGGACGCCGGACCCTTCGTGACGCGCCCTCCACAAGCCCCGGACGCTCCTCAGACTCAGGGGGCGGTGGGGGCCGCGCCCTCCGCAAGCTCCGGACGCTCCTCAGCTCAGGGAGCAGAGCGGGGCGCACTTCGCTCACGCCAGTGCGGCGTCGATCACTCTGTCGGCGAGCGGAATTGGGCACGCTTCCAGTCGCCGTTGATCTCATCGCGTTCGCGGACGGCGTCCCGGAACCCGGCGGTTGCGGCCCGCTGCTGGAAGGCGTAGCCCTCGCGGGTGTGGCGGGAGATGCCGTCGAAGACCGTGCTGATCATCCCCGAATTCGCGACCCCCTGAGCCAGGAGCGCACTGTTGAGCGCCAGTTTGGCCATCACGAGCTGATTGATCGGCATGCGGGCGATCCGCTCGAGCAATGCCTCCGTCCGGTCGTCGAGCTCGTCGGCCGGGGGCGCCTCGACGGCCAGCCCCCACTCGTGCGCCTGTTTTCCCGACAGGCAATCGCCGGTGAACAGCAGCCGTTTGGCGCGCTGATCGCCGAGCCGATGAGCCCACATCCCCGCGGCGGGGATGCCCCACACCCGGGTCGGCGGATAGCCGATCTTGGTGTCGTCGGCGCAGATGATCTGGTCGGCGTAGAGGGCGATGTCCGTGCCGCCGGCGACGGCGAACCCGTGCAGCTTGGCGACCGTCGGCTTGTTCGCGTGGAGCAGGCTGGCGAAACCGCGGTTGAACCTGCTCATCATCGCGTAGTCGATCATGGGATCCCATGTGCGGCCCGGGTCGTGATTACGTGCCTGCACAACGGGATCGCGGACGGTGCCGGTCCGGGGATCGACGGCCTCGGACGGTTCGCCGCCGTTCTCGGCGAAGATCGACAGGTCGTATCCGCCGCAGAAACCCTTGCCCCGCCCGGATACGACGATCACGTGGACACCGGGGTCGAGGTCGGCGCGCTCCACCGCGTGCGACAGTTCGACGGGGGTGTCGACGGTGATCGCGTTGCCCTGATCCGGCCGGTTGAAGGTGATACGGGCGATCCGGCCGGTGACCTCGTAGGTGAGCGTGCGGTAGTCGACATCCGGCTCACGTCCGGCGCGGCCGGCGAACAACGAGTCCGGACCGCCGCGCAGGTCGTCGCGCCACGCCGCCGGCCGCGAGCCGGACGGCTCATCCACGGGCGTTGTCCTGCACGGTCTTCGGCGTCACCCGTTCGATGATCGACGCCGTGTCGATCCCCGACGGCAGCGTGCCGAACACGTCGCCCCGGTCGTTGCCGAGCCGACTCGCGGCGAACGCGTCGGCGACCGCCGGATGCCCGTACCGCACCAGCAGGGAGGCCTGGAGGAGCTGGGCCATGCGGCCGACGACCCGCCGGGCCCGGTATTGCATCGCGTCGAGGTCGCCCAGCTCGCGTCGGAGTTCGTCGGCCGCGGCGTCGAGGTGCCGGTCCGCCCCTGCCGCACTGTCGATCTCGTCGAGGAACACGGTCACCGTGTCGGGCTGTTTGGCCATCGCCCGCAACACATCGAGCGCAGCCACATTCCCCGACCCCTCCCAGATCGACATGAGCGGCGACTCCCGGAAGAGCCGCGGCATCCGTGACTCCTCCACATATCCGTTGCCGCCCAGGCACTCCAGCGCTTCGGCGGCATGGATCGGGGCGCGTTTGCACACGTAGTACTTGCTGACCGCGAGCGAGATCCGCCGCAGCGCATCCGCCCGAGTGTCGCCTGCGGTCGCCTTGTCGGTCAGTTCCGCGAGCCACAGTGCCGTCATCGTGGCTCCTTCCGACTCGACCGCGAGATCGGCCAGCACGTTGCGCATCAGCGGTTGGTCGACGAGCGCGGCGCCGAAGGCCCGGCGGTGGGTGGCGTGATGGGCGGCCTGGGCGACGCCGACCCGCATGCCGGTCGCCGAGCCGAGGGTGCAGTCCAGGCGGGTCATGTTCACCATCTCGATGATCGTCGCCACCCCGCGGCCCTCGTCACCGACGAGCCACCCGACCGTGTCGTCGTACTCGACTTCGCTGCTCGCGTTGGAGTGGTTGCCCAGCTTGGCCTTCAGCCGCTGCAGCATAAAGGTGTTGCGGGAGCCGTCGGGCAGCACCCGCGGCACGAAGAAGCACGACAGACCTCCCGGCGCCTGCGCCAGCACCAGGAACACATCGCTCATGGGTGCGGAGGTGAACCATTTGTGGCCGGTGATGCGGTACGTCCCGTCCGGTTGGACGACGGCGGTCGTGGTGTTCGCGCGAACGTCGGAGCCGCCCTGCTTCTCGGTCATCGACATTCCGGCGGTCAGCCCCGCTTTCGACAGCGGCGCCCGGAGACCGGGATCATAGGTCGTCGAGACGAGCAGCGGCTCGTACAGCCCGGTGAGTTCGGGGTTGGCCCGCAGTGCCGGCACCACCCCGTAGGTCATCGACAACGGGCAGCCGTGCCCGGCGTCCACCGAACCCCACACGCTCGACTTCACCGCACGCTCGAAGTGCGCCGTCGGGCTCGGGTCCGACCATGCGGTACCACCGAGACCGAAACCGATGCCCGTCCGCATGAGGTGGTGATAGGCGGGGTCGTAGGTGACCTCGTCCACCCGGTTGCCGTAGCGGTCGTGGGTCCGCAGTTCCGGCGGGTGGGACTCGGCGAGGTCGCCCCATCCGAGCGCTTCCGCACCACCGGCGAGACGGCCGATACGGTGCAGGTCCTCGAGCATGTGGTCGGCGCCCGCCCGGTGAACCGCCTCGGAGATGGCCGGAATGTCCGCGGCGTCGAAGTCGACGAGTTCGGGGACCTGATTGGTGACGACGTGGGTGGACATGGCGGAACCCGCTTCCTGGTGGAGGTCGTGACCCACGGTATTACATGATTCTGCTGTGCGCCAGGGTTTTGTAATACCCGTCGTCTCCGCCGAGCCGATCCCGCCCGATAGCATCGACGCCGTGCCCGGACGCGTGGACATTCCCAAGCTCACGGCGCGATCGGTCATCCTCAGCGCCCTCCTCGGCCTTGACTCCCCCGATGCGTCGATCAACGGGCTCCTGGCCACGGCCACCGAGCTCGGGCTCCGGGAATCGACCGTGCGGGTGGCGCTGACGCGTCTGGTCGCGGCGGGAGACCTGGAACGCACCGACGGCAGATGCCGACTCTCGCCCCGCCTGGTCGAACGACAGCAGCGCCAGGACCGGGCACTCCACCCGACACGACGGGATTGGGACGGCAGCTGGGATCTCGCGATCGTGACGATCGGTTCGGAGAGCTCGACCGAACGAGCCCTGCTGCGCGACACGCTGCGGAAGGCCCGGCTCGGCGAGATCCGGGAGGGTGTCTGGGCCCGCCCGGCCAACCTCGACATCGAGCTCCCACCCGAACTGCGCCGCCGTCTGAGCCTCTTCCGGGCGGCTCCCGAGGAGGCGTCGACCGAGCTGGCCGCACGACTGTTCACGCCGTCGACCTGGGCCGCGACCGCGGACGAATTGCTCGACGCACTCGCCGCCGCGGCGACGGTCGCCGATCGATTCGAGGTCGCCGCCGCCATCGTGCGGCACATCCTCCGCGACCCGCTCCTGCCCGCGGAACTCCTCCCCGACGCCTGGCCCGGGGATCGGCTCCGCGAGGGGTACGAGGGCTTTCGCAGCGAGCTCACCGGACTCACCGCCCGGCACCTGGCACCCGACGGGGAGTGAGGAACCGGTCTCCGAACCCGACCGGCGCGGTCATGCGGTGCATCGGCCCGGTCCGGCCATCGGCGCACGAGGGTGTGCCCCGTCCGATCCGTTAGGCATGATGGATCCCGATGAACGCGCCCGACCCCGACCGCAGCCACCCCGCCGACGCCGACGCACCGGCCGGCGGACCCCGCCGACCAGGCGCTTTCGCCCGCAACCCGGTCTTCGTGGTCCTGGGCGCGATCGTCGTCGGCGCACTCGTGGCCGGCGGGATCGCCTTCGCTGCGGGGGTCTTCGACGACAGCGGCAGCGTCGGCGGCAGCAACATCGGCGAGGGTGAGCGGTTGGTCGAGAACGCCTTCACGAAGTCGGTCGCGGGCGACTGTCTGGACTGGCCGGCCGGCAACCCCGGCCAGCCGGTCGATGTGCCGTGCGAGCAGGAACACCGCTTCGAGGTCGCGGGAGCCATCGACACCGCATTGATCCCCGGCGCGGAGTTCGGCGAAGACGCGCTGTGGCCCGGCGCCGAGCGGTTCGCGACGATCCGCGACGAACAGTGCCCGGTGATGGTGGACCAGTATCTCGCCGGGCGCCTCGACCCGCAGGGACGCTTCGCCGTCGGGATGATGTACCCCTCCCGGGTGCAGTGGGACAAGGGCGCGCGTCAGCTGCGGTGCGGGGTCCAGGAGAACGGCGCCGACGGAGCTCCGGTCCAGTTCTCCGGCCGGGTCGCCGACCAGAACCAGTCGTACGTCTGGCCCGAGGGCACCTGCGTCGGCATCGATCCCGAAACGCGCGCCCCGACCGGTTTCGCGGTGAGTTGTGCTGAGCCGCATGCCTTCCAGACGACCGGGATCGTCGATCTGTCGGTCCGCTTCGGCGACCGGATGTCGAACAAGCCGTGGCCGCCGACCGGCGCCCAGAACAGCTACCTCGGCTCGATATGCCCGGTCCAGGCCGAACGGTTCGTGGGCGGGCGCAAGCAGCTCGACGCGACCACGCTCAACGTCCAGTGGTCGGTGCTCAGCGAGCCGAGTTGGCTCGCCGGAAGCCGCAAGGTGGTGTGCTACCTCGGGCTACCCGACAAGCGCGGCGGCTTCGCGACCCTGGTGGGCGACGCCAAGGGCGGTGCGCTGCTGATCAACGGGCGTGCGCCGGTCGCGCCCCCGGAGGCGCCCCCGGGCCGGGCCCTGCCGACACCGGTGCCGCTCCCGCCGGGCATCGCGCCCAATCCCGCCGAAGCACCGGCCCCGGCGGGCTGACCCGATGGCCGTGTACATGTCCGACGACGAGTTCGACGGGCTGGTGTCCGACGCGCTGGACACCATCCCCGGCGAACTGACCGACGCGATGAACAACGTCGTGATCCTCGTCGAACCGCACAACCCGGAAGAACCCGGCATCCTCGGGCTGTATCACGGTGTGGCACTCACGATGCGGACCACCGACTACGGCGGATTCCTGCCCGACACCATCACCATCTACCGCGACCCCATCCTCGCGATGTGCCACTCGCGGGAGGAGGTCGTCCACGAGGTGGCGGTCACCGTCGTCCACGAGATCGCACACCACTTCGGCATCGACGACGAGTGGCTGCACGCCAACGGCTGGGGCTAGTGGCGTGGCCGGCGCCCCGATGCCGCCGACTCGATGTTTGACCTGCGGCGGAACGCGGTACGAGGGGTAGCAGATCGAGCAGCCCTCTATCTCAGGAGTACGTCCATGTCCTCAGACGCCATCGTCATCCTCCGGGACGACCACAAGGAGATCCGCAAACTGTTCCGCGACTTCAGGTCGCAGGGCGACAACGCCGTGAAGACCAAGGGCAAGATCGTCGACAAGATCATCGAGGCCCTCACCGTGCACACCTACATCGAGAACGAGGTGATGTACCCCGAGATCCGCAAGCGGGTCCCCGATCTCGAGGACGACATCCTCGAGTCCTACGAGGAGCACCACGTCGCCGACGTACTGGTCGTCGAGTTGGCCGCTCTCTCGCCGGACAACGAGCGGTTCGACGCCAAGACCACCGTCCTGATCGAGAACGTGGAGCACCACATCGAGGAGGAAGAGGACGAGTGGTTCCCGAAGGTCCGAGAGGCGCTGAGCCGCAAGGAACTCCGGGAGATCGGTGAGGAGATGCTGCGTCGCCGGGAGAAGGCTCCCCGACGCCCGTCGCAACCGTCGGCGCTGAAGAAGACGGTCGACGCCATCATCAAGTAACCCTTCGTGACGCTCGCAAGCTCGCTCCTCAGGGAACGGGGTGACGCTCGCAAGCTCGCTCCTCAGCCTGGATATTTCACTGATGTTGCTGGTGTTCGGCGTGTGATACGCGAAAGTGCCTGTCTGCCTTGTGATTATTGATTCACCACAAACAAATAGTCACAAGAAGAAAGGCACCTCGCAGGTGAAGAATAACGTGTATCCCGAGTTGATGGTGGACCCTACGCGCACTGAGTCGGTGCTGACGACCTCGGGCGGGGTGTTGCTGACGAAAACCGTGCAGGTCTCGGGCCTGGGAGCCGAGCTGACCGCGGCGATGGCGCCGTGGCGGACCGCGGCGACGGTCCATGATCCGGCCAAGATCGTGCTGGATCTGGCGCTCACCTTGGCGACCGGTGGTGACTGTGTGGCCGATGTGGCCACAGTCCGGGCTCAGCCACAGTTGTACGGGCAGGTGGCCTCTGATCCGACGATTTCGCGGGTGATCAGCAGGCTGGCTACCGATGTCGAGGCGGTCAGTACCGCGATCAGCGCGGCTCGCGCCGCGGCGCGGGAGCGGGTGTGGGGCATTGCCCGCCCGTTGGAGGGCACTGCGGGCAGCATCGATGGCGGGCTGGTGATCGTTGATCTCGATGCCACGACCGTGACCGCCGGCTCGGCCAAAGAACAGGCCCAGAAAACGTATAAGCGGGTGTTCGGGCATTCCCCGATGTGTTCGTTCGTCGACCACGGCGCCTTCGGCACCGGGGAAACACTGAACCTGGACCTGCGGCGTGGAGGTGCCTCACCCAAAGGTGCGGACATGCACATCGCGGCCCTCGAGGCGGCGTTGGCCCAGCTGCCCGCCGCTGAACGCGCCCAGGTGCTCATACGTACCGATTCGGCCGGGTGTGCCAAAAAGTTCCTGGCCCACCTGGCCGAGCAACGCCTGCAGTACTCGGTCGGGTTCACCATCTCCGAACTGGTCAAAGACGCATTGGACGTGCTGCCTGAGGCCGCCTGGGTGACCGCGATCAACACCGACGACGCCGATCCACGAGCTGATGCCCAGGTCGCCGAGATCACCGACCACATGCCGCGCTCGGTCCGTGACACCGAAACCGCCTACGAGCCCTGGCCACCCGGGATGCGGCTGATCGCGCGCCGCGAATATCCCCACAACGGAGCCCAACACCTCATCACCGACATCGAGGGCCGCCGCTACACCGTGTTCGCCACCAACACCCGCGGCCGCGGCTGGACACTGCCGATCCTGGAACTGCGTCACCGTCAACGTGCCCGCGCCGAAGACCGTATCCGCTGCCTCAAAGACACCGGCATGGCCAACCTACCGTTCGACTCATTCGCCAAAAACCAACTGTGGCTCGATATCGTCGCCCTGGCCTCCGACCTCATTGCCTGGACTCAAACCCTCGGCTACCACCGCCACGACCCCATCCGCCGCTGGGAACCCAAACGCTTGCGCCACCGCCTGTTCACCGTCGGCGGCAAGATCATCACCCACGCCCGCACCACCACCCTGCGACTACCCACCGACTGGCCCTACAACCACCACATACGCCACGGCTGGCAACGCCTCACCGCCTAACCAGCCCCTCGGTCACCGCGCCCCGTCACCGCCGCCCACCCCACCTCAGAACCCGAACAACCAGCGAACCCAACGCTGGCGATCCACCCTGCCCACACACCAGCACCAACCATCAAAAGGCGACACCGACAACCGATCGGCGAAACCCTACCCACCCGTGAAAGATTCAGGCTCAGGGAACGGAGGGACGCCGTCAGCCCATCGGTTCGTCGACGAGCGGCTCGTCGGCGATCTCGAACGGGGCCGTCGTGGCGCCCCATCGCGTGCACACCCAGATGCCGTCGGAGTACTCGAGTTCGATGGAACCGGTGTTGCCGAGGTGGGTCGCCGCGGCGAACCGGGAGTCGATCCCGGCGAGCCGGGCGGCGATCAGGCGGATGGCCGCACCGTGACTCACCAGGAACACATCGCGCTGGTCCGGTCCGGTGAGGTACATGTCGGCGAGGTCCTCGACCGTCGGCAGGTACCGGTCGTAGACCATCGCGAGGGATTCGCCACCGGGGATGCGTGCGTCGAGGTCGCCGGCGTGCCAGCGGTGCATGATGTCCTGGAAGACCTCATGCGATTCGCGGTCGGAGCGGTCCTCGAGCTCGCCGGCCTGGACCTCGTGCACGCCGTCGATCGCCGCGGTCTCCACATCCCACACCGACCCGATCAGCTCGGCGGTCTGCCGGGCGCGGAGCGCGCGTGAACTGAGCAGCACCGCGTGCTGTTCCGGCACGTTCTCGAGACCGAACCGAACACCCTGTCGCGCACCGAAATCGGTGAGTGCGGCACCGGGCAGAGCGGTGTCGAGGCGACGCATGACGTTCGAGGTGGTCTCACCGTGACGGACCAGATGCAGCCGCGCCATCACTTCCTCCCCGACGCATCGAGTCGACCCATGCAAGCGACTCGGTGTGGTCCGGCGGCGCGGAGCCGGTGGTGCGCACCGCGGGCCACGAGCCGAGGAACACCACCCGCTCGCATCGGCGGTGAAGGGCGGCAAGGGCTTCGGCGACGGCCGCATCGTCGATGTGTCCGACCGCGTCCAGGAAGAACCGGTACCGGCCGGTGATGCTGCGGCCCTGGGCCTCGTCACGCTGTGGGCGCGACTCGATCCGTGTGAGGTCGATTCCACGCGAAGCGAATTCGTTCATCGCCGCCATCAGGCTGCCCGGTTCGTTCGACAGCTCGAGGATGACCGAGGTCCTGTCGGCGCCGGTGCGGGGCAGCGGAACCCCGGGCCGGCCGAGCAGGAGGAACCGCGTGGTCGCCTCCCGCGCGTCGGCGACGCCGTCGGCGAGCACCACGAGTCCGGACAGGCGCGCCGCGAGCCCCGTGGTGACCGCGGCGTCCGCTTTCCCGGCTGCGACGTCCTGCGCGGCAGCGGCATTGGAGCTCGCGATCACGAACTCGGCGTTGCGGAAGAGCTCGCCGATCGACTGACGCACCTGCGCGGAGGCAACCGGGTAGGCGGCGATCGTGCGGACATCGGCCGCGGCCATCGGCGCGGTTGCGGCGATCGCGAACGAGATGTCGAGCACCGTCTCGGCGAAGGCCTGCACCCGACCGTCGGCGCCGTCGGCCATGGGCGGTACCAGCGCGTCCATCGTCGCCGGCACCGAACCCTCCAGCGAACTCTCGATCGGCACACAGCCGTAGTCGGCATCTCCGGTGCGGATCATGGCGATGGTGGCGGCCGGGCTCGACGCGGCGACCCGGTCGACCCCGCCCGACAGGTCGAGGCCGGCCGCGGACTGCTGTTCGGCGAGGACCGCGTCGAGCGCCATCTCGGTGAAGGTTCCGGGCGGGCCGAAGTAGGCGATCACAGGCACCACACGAGCCTAGTGGAACAGGCCTGCCGAGACCCTTTCGCGCATGTGTCCCAGGCTCTACGCAGGGGTGTCGAAACCATTGACGCGTACGCTCCCGGTATTTAGGTTAGGGTTACCTTTCATACGACCCGCGCCCCGCGACGCCGACCGGAGAGACTGTCATGACGAGAACGACGACCGACCGCCCCACGGATGCCGAGATGATCCAGACGGCTTGTCGTCGCGGCGGTTCCGCCATCCTGGCCGTCGAGGGTGCGGACGCCACCCCGATCGACGTCGTGCACCTCTTCGAGTCCCAGGCCTTCGTCCTCGTCCCCACCGACGGCGACGCGATGCGGACCGTCGACGGCGCCGAGGGCGTGCCCGCCATGCTCGAGGTCACCGACTGGGCACCCATCGACTTGCGTGAACGCGTGCGTTCGGTGATCTGGCTGAACGGCACGTTGCACGAGGTCCCGCGCAACCTGGAACGCGACCTGGCCATCGAGATCGCGGGCGAACACCCCGACGACGGTCTCCTCGACATCGGACACGGCGCGTCGATGATGCGCCTGCAGGTCGACACCGCGGTCATCGCGTCCTCGGACGGCGCGGCGTCGGTGTCGGCCACCGAGCTCGCCGACGCCGACCCCGACCCCTTCTGGGAGCACGAGGGCAGCTGGCTCGAACATCTCGACAGCGACCACGCCGACATCGTCGGACAACTGGTCCGCAAGCTTCCCGTCGAGCTGCGCACCGGACGGGTGCGGCCGCTCGGCCTCGATCGCTTCGGCATCCGGTTCCGCATCGAGGGACTCGACAGCGACTCCGACGTCCGCCTCCCGTTCGCGCGGCCGGTCTCCGACGTGTTCGAACTGTCCCGCGCGCTGCGGAATCTCGCGGGCTGCCCGTTCCTGAACTCGATGCCCGACTGACCCGGCTTCCGTAGCAACGCCGCCCGCGGATCACGCATCCGCACCACGGATCGCGGGGTCCTAGGCTGACCGGCATGGCCTTGCGCGAGTACCTCACACCGTCGCCCCACGGCATCCCGGTCGTCACCGACCGGACCGAACGACGCGGCATCATCGTCGAACTGGTCATCGTCGGTGTCCTCACATTCGCGTTCTCGGCGCTGTCCGCGGCACTCGCACTGCTCGAGGCGCAGCTCGCCGGCGGTATCGGCGAGACCACGGTCGCACTCAATCCCAGCCGCTCCGACCTCGGTCTCATCGACGCCGTCCGGCAGATCATGGGCGGCCTCCGACTGTTCGCCATCGCCGCCTTGGGGATATATCTGCTGTGGCGCAGCGGGATCGGACTGTCGCGCGTCGGCCTGGGTCGGTGGACCCCGCGCCGCGACATCCCCTCGGGACTGGTTCTCGCCGCCGTCATCGGTCTGCCCGGCCTGGGACTCGTCGCCGTGGCCCGGGCCCTGGGCCTCAATGCGAGCCTGGTGCCCAGCCAGGCCGACACCTGGTGGGAGTGGCCGGTTCTGGTGCTCATCGCGATCGGCAACGCCGCCGCCGAGGAGATCGTGGTGGTCGCGTACTTCATCACCCGGTTGCGACAACTCGGCGTGTCCGACAACGCGTCGCTCGCCGCCAGCGCGATCCTCCGCGGCGGCTATCACCTGTACCAGGGCTTCGGCGGCGGACTCGGGAATCTGGTCATGGGCGTGGTCTACGGGCGCTTCTTCCAGGTCACCGGCCGCATCTGGCCCCCCGTGATCGCCCACGCGGTCATCGATGTGGTCGCCTTCATCGGCTACGGACTGCTCCGCGACCATCTGTCCTGGGTCGGCTGAGAACCGAGACATCGTCGACCGTGCGGCCTTGCCCGTCGACTGTGCACTCCGACCGTGCGCCCCTACCGGCCACCATTGAACGGGGTGAGATGATTCGCTAGATTCGTCTCATGACCGTCGATGCGCCGTCCGACCCGACCGCCGAGCCGGCGAGCCTCCCTTTCCCGCGACGCCATCGAGCCGCCGAGTCCCGCGGCCGGCGCATCGGCAGACTGCTCAAGGTCTACAACCACCTCCGTGAACCCGGCGACGCCGAGCTCGCGGAGCTCGGGCGTCGGCTGCGCACACGGGACGAACCCGCCGCGGCGCTGGTTCGGGCCATGCGCCTCCCGCGGGACGCCGACGGCCGGGTCACGATGCGCCAGTTCGAGCGGGCCCTCGCCGGCGACATGCCCTCCGATGCGCCCGACGCCCTGCGCGACTTCTTCGCACTCGTCGAGAAGACACCGGACTGGGTCGATCCCGCTCTCTGCGACCGCGGCGCCGCCGTCTATCGGCGGTTCGGCCAGAACGCCAACGACGTCCTGCTCCAGCTCTCCCTGATCGGCGGCTACCGCTTCGGCGGTCCCGCCGACCTGCTGGTCGCGACCGGCGGCCTCACCGGGAACACGGTCATCCGACGACTCGGCGAGACGCAGACCTGGGCCATCGCGGTCGGCGAACCGGGCGGGATGGCACGCGACGGCGACGGCTGGCGACTCACCGTCCATGTGCGCCTCATGCACGCCCTGGTCAACGAGCGGTACGAGCACAACGGCCGCTGGGACATCGACCAGTGGGGTCTGCCGATCAACCAGTCCGACCTCGCCGCGACGCTGAACCTCTTCAGCGGCGCACTGATGATGGGGGTCCGCGCCCTCGGCGTCCCGGTGAGTCGTGACGACTCCCGCGCCCTCATGCACCTCTGGAAGTACGTCGGTTGGCTGATCGGCGTCGACGACGACTGGCTCTTCGACTCCGAACGCGACCAGCATCAGCTGAGTTATGCGGTCTTACTGGCGCAGCACGACGTGACCGACGCCGGCGCGGCCCTCACGACAGCGATCGTCGACGCCCAGAGCCGCTTGCACTACCGGTTGTTCCCCCGCCTCGCCGCGCGCTACACCCGCGCCCGCCTGCTGAGCATGCTGCAGGGCTTTCTCGGCGTGCGCGGCATGCGCGACCTCGGTCTCCGCCCCGCGGTGCCGTGGGCGTTCGGTCTCGCGTGGGTCCGCAACACTGTTGTCTACCAGGTCATCGCACGAACACCGGCCGGTCCGCGCTATCTGGAATGGACCGGCACCCGTTCCCGACGCCGCGCACTCTTCCGCCACTTCGGCCCGGACGCCCCCGAGATCGGATCGCTCGCGGAGCGTTGAGAAGCCGTATGACGCCGCGTCCGGATTCCGGGCTCGAGATCCCACGTTTTCCCAGGCCTCAGCCTGCACCCCTGTCCTAGCGGCGTTCGCCCCACCCGGACGCGAAGTGCCCCAACGGAAATTCACTGTCGCGCCACGGGTCCGGCGCCTACGGTTGACCGATGTCGACGACCGGGATGATCCGCGAATGGCACCACGACGAGGGCTGGGGTGTCATCGAGTCACCAGCGTTGTCCGGCACCGTCCACGTGTCCACCTTCGTCGTCCGTGTTCGGGCCGTTCAGAATCTCGACGAGCTGTCCCTGCCGGGCTTGCGTCCGGGGACCGTCGTCGACTTCGACCATGCGATAGCTGTGCCAGCGGAAAGCGGATGCCGATATGTGGCGCTCTCGGTCTGGCCGACCGAGGTGGCCCGGCCGGATCCGAAGCACAATGGCGTGTTCCGAACTGCACTGTGGCACAGCGTCGGTGACGCCGGACCGGACGGATTCACGACTATCGAGGAGACCGCCCTCACCGACACACCTACGTCACCGCCGGCTGCCCTCGGCCCGAACACCACCGGGACCGTTCGGTCGTGGAACGGCGAAGAGGGCTGGGGCGTACTCGCTTCCGACGCCACCCCGGGCGGGGCGTGGGCGTTCTACAGCGAGATCGTCGGTACCGGTTTCCGGGACCTGGTGCCGGGGCAGATCGTCGAATTCCAGTACGAGCGAGCGAGTCAGGACGGATACGACTACCGCGCGAACAACATCCGCGTCAGGTGAGGCGCCCGGGGCTGTGGTCGTCGTCGATGTCGTCGTCGTTGACCCGGCGCCCACCCGACCCGGTCACACGTGCGAGGAGATAGAGCACGAGTCCGACGACGATCAGGATGCCCGCGCGCAACCAGGTCGATGCGCTCTGCTGCGTCATCAGGACGATGCAGGAGATCACCGCGAGCACGGGCAGGATCGTCGGCGCCCGGAAGTGGTCGGTGTCCGTGCGGTCGCGGCGCAGGACGAGGACGGCGACGTTGGTGCTGACGAACACGAACAGCAGCAGGAGCACCACCGTCTCGGCGAGTGCCGCGACGGTCCCGGTTGCCGAGAGGATCATCGCGACGGCGGTGGTGGCGACAATCGCCGTCCACGGCGTCCGACGACCGGGCAGCACCTTCGCCAGCGCACCCGGCAGCAACCCGTCGCGGGCCATGCCGAAGGTCAGGCGCGACGCCATGATCATCGTGAGCAGCGCGCCGTTCGCGACGGCGATGAGCGCGATCAGGGAGAACAGCTGGTCAGGGATCCCGACATCGGCGATCGAGACGACCTCGAGCAACGGGCCCGACGACTCCACCAGGCGCTCCGGTGGCGCGACGACCGACACGGCGAGACCGACGAGGACGTAGACGACGCCGGCGGCGATCAGCGCACCGAACAGCGCCTTCGGATAGACCCGCCGCACGTCACGGACTTCTTCGGCCATGTTCGCGGAGGTCTCGAACCCGACGAACGAGTAGTAGGCGAGCAACGCCGCGCCCAGCACGGCGAGAGCCGGGGTCGTCTCGTCGGTGAACTCCAGCACCCGCTGCGGCTCACCGTCACCGCGACCCAGCACGATCCCGGCCAACACGACGACGAGCACGAGTCCGGAGACCTCCACCACGGTCATCACCACGTTGGCCCGCAGGGACTCGGTGATCCCGCGGGCGTTCAGCGCCGCGACGGCGAGCAGGAACACCAGCGCCGCCGCGGTGGTGGGCACGTCCAGAAAGACCTGCAGGTAGTCGCCAGCGAAGGCGAGCGCCAACCCGGCGGCGCTCGTCACACCGGCCGCCAGCATGCAGAACCCCACCAGGAACGAGATGAGCGGATGACGGTACGCGTGCCGCGCGAACACCGCCGCGCCGCCGGCCCGCGGGTACTTGGTGACGAGCTCCGCATACGACGCCGCGGTCAGCATCGCCAGCGCGAGGGCGAGCGCCAACGGCACCCAGATCGCTCCCCCGACCTCACCGGCGACCTCCCCGACGAGCGCATAGATGCCCGCACCGAGGACATCGCCCAGGATGAACAGGAACAGGAGTTTGCCGGTGATGGCGCGACGCAGCGGGGTGTGCCCGCCGTCGGTCCGGGCGTCATCGTTCCCGGAGTCCTGCGACGTGGCGTCGGCGACGTGTTTGTCGGTCATGGCGTGTCCTGTACCCCGTTCGGTCCGGAACGAGACCTCAGGTGGGCGGTTCGACGCCACGTCGGCAACCAACCGACCGACATCCGTGGCCACCGCCCATGCGTACATTGGTTGGGATGAACGAGCAGGACCCGCCGATCCTCCGGCGAGGTCGCCCCGGACCGCCGATGCCGCCCGGGCGGCCAGCGGGCCCGTCTCCGCGCCCGGGGCCACCACCCGGACAAGGCCACCGCCCTCCTCCCGGTGCCGTCGGTCCGTCCGCTCATCCGCAGGCCATGCCGCGGATCCCTGCACGCGGTCCCGACCCGCGCCGGGCGCCCGGCCCCGGTCCCACCGGCCGGCCCCCGCACCCGTCCCCGGCCGATCGGCCGCCACCATCGGCGCGGCCCGCTCCCGGCGGGTATGCGCCCACCCAGAAGCCGGAGCCGATCCCCGACAATCGGTCTCGTGGACCTCGTCCGCCGCGTGGCGACCGTCGCGACCGGGACCGGTCCGTCGGACGTCCGCCCGCGACCCCGGGGCCGGCCGGTCCTCGCCGGCCCCGGCGCACGGGGCGCCGCGCGGTCCGGGTGGGCAAGATCCTGATGATCCTGCTGCTCGTCGTCGTCCTCGGCAGTGTGGGACTGCTGTTCTACTACGACACGAGACTGGACCGGATCGACGCCCTGCCGGCCTACGCCGGACGCCCGTCGGACACCCCCGGCACCAACTGGCTCATCGTCGGTACCGACTCGCGATCCGATCTCACCGAGGAACAACGCCGGGCGCTGGCCACGGGTGACGCCGACGGCTCCCGCACCGACACGATCATGCTCGTCCACAACCCGCCCGGCGGCGGCAAGGCGATCGTGGTGAGCATCCCGCGCGACCTGTACGTGGAGGTGCCGGGCCACGGCAGCCTGAAGATCAACGCCTCGTTCAGCATCGGTGGTCCGGCGCTGCTCGTGCAGACCGTCGAGAACCTGACCGGCATCCGCATCGACCACTACGCCGAGATCGGCTTCGGCGGATTCGACACCCTCGTCGACTCGGTCGGTGGCGTCGACATGTGTCTCGACCAACCGCTCAACGACCCCAAAGCCGGTCTGCGCCTGGCGAGAGGCTGTCATCGTCTCGACGGTCGGCAGGCTCTCGGGCTGGTCCGGACCCGCGCATTCCCGCGCGCCGACCTCGAGCGCGTGGTCAATCAGCGGAAGTTCCTCGCCGCACTCGTGTCTCGCGCGACCAGTCCGTCGGTCCTGCTCAACCCGTTCCGACTCTTCGGGTTCGTCGGCGGCGCCATCGACGCGCTCACCGTCGATGAGCGAGATCACATCTGGAACCTCGCGTCCCTCATGTTCGCGCTGCGCGACCCCATCACGACGACGACGCCGGCCGGCGAGAGCACCTTCACCGACGAAGGACTGGCGTTGCCCGTCACCGAGCAGACCGAGGATTTCTTCGGCTACCTCCGCGCAGGTCAGCCCGTCCCCGACGAGCTTCTCGTCGACGCCGGCGGGCCGTCGTGAAAGGGTCGCCAAACGCAGGCCAGACTTGCCTTACTTAGCCTGAACTTGCTGGTGAGAGCCATTTTTCGTCTCTACGATGGGTCGCATGTCCGAACACACGAAGTTCCATCAGCTGCTGCACGACCAGATCAGCAACGAGTTCTACGCCTCGCAGCAGTACATCGCGGTCGCCACCTATTTCGACAACCACGACATGCCCCAGCTGGCAAAGCTCTTCTACCGCCAGGCCGTCGAAGAGCGCAATCACGCGATGATGATCGTGCAGTACTTCCTCGACCGCGACATGGAGGTCGAGATCCCCGGCATCCCGGCACCGAACAACCGGTTCGAGGACTACCGTGCGCCCATCGATCTCGCTCTCGCACAGGAGAAGACGGTGACCCAGCAGGTCGTCGACCTGGCGAAGTCGGCCCGCGACACCGGCGACTACCTAGGCGAGCAGTTCGTGCAGTGGTTCCTCAAGGAACAGGTCGAGGAGGTCGCGACCATGACGACCCTGCAGACCATCGCCGAACGCTGCAACGGGAACCTCTTCGACCTGGAGAACTTCGTCGAGCGAGAGTTCAACGGCGAGAAGACATCCGACGCCACCGCACCGGTCGCGGCCGGCGGGAACATCTGACGGAGTTCCATCCGCCCCAATCCGAAAGAGCCGCGAAACCCCCGCTCCAGATCCGAGAGAACGACATAACCCTCGCTCCCTGAGGTGCGAGGAGCGCAAGCGACGAGCCACGAAGGGCTGGCGACGGACGTCACCACGCCCCTTCGTGGCTCGCTTCGCTCGCACCTCAGGGAGCAGAAGAAGGCTCTCAGGGAGCAGAAACAGCGCGGTTACGGACCACGCCGGTCAGCGCAGCGTGACCTGGCGACCGCGAATGCCGTTGCGGGAGCTGCGCTGTTCGATCGTCAGCGGCGAGGTGTCGGCGAGCGCTTCGCCGAGGCGGCGATCGAGCTCGTTGAGACCGGCGTACCACTCTTCGTGGTGCATCTCGTTGTCGAGGTCGAAGACCGGGACGAGCAATCCGTGGGTGCGGAACGATCCGGCGAACCGCGAACCCTCACCCATCGTCAGATGACCGGCCGCGTGGAGCCGGGCCATCGCCGACATCAGGTCGTCCTCCGGCTCGGGTCGAATCCAGCGCAGGTGCGCACGTTCGCCCGCATCGACCCACCAGGGCGCACCGGCGCCGCTGTCGACCACGAGCCGCGCGGTCGGCAGCACCGAGTCGTTGGCGCGCTCGAACATGGCCGTGATCTCCGCCGGGACCTCGGTGCCCTCCACGAACCACCAGCCGAAGTCCTGGTGCACCGTGATGTCCAAGGCGGCGTCGGTCTTCACGACCTCGTCGAGGCTCGGGGCCTCGTCGGCAGCCTCGAGGTCGAACTCACTGCCGGCGTCGGCGTGAGCGGCCCACGCGATGGCCGCGGCGAGTTCGACGGTCAGCGCCGAGCGATCGGGGTCGGTCTGCAGACCCACGAAACCCTCTGTCGCACCGTCGAGGTCGCGCGCGAGAGCAGGTACCGCGCCCGGCAGGATCGTCACGATCGAGACGTCGTTGCGGGAACCGGCCGGCTCGGTGAGCTCCAACCGCGCAGTCGCCGAGGCGACGAAGGTCCGCAGCGCGACGAAATCGCATTCGGACGCGAACCCGGCGAAGGGCCGGGGCGGCGGCGCCAGAGCTGCGGCCTGGCGTGCCTTACGTGCTGCGACGCGCTCGGCGCGATTGCTTCCCGGACGTGGTCCACTACCCCGTTTGCTCTTCTTGCCCATCGGTCCACTCTCTCACGTCGGCCCGCGGCGCCCGACAGGTCGTGCGGGCGGCAGCTCAGTCGACGGTGACCAGCCAGTCGCGCACCTTCGCCGGGTGGTTGGTGGCCAGCCACCGCACACCGAGATCGGCACACAGCTGGACGTCGACCTGCTCGTCGACGGTCCAGCAGTAGGTGACCCGACCGGCGGCGGCGGCGCGATCGACCAGGTCCGGGTACTGCCGCAGGGTCATCACCGACGGTCCGATGCCGGTCGCCCCGACCGCGGTCGCGGCGCCCCCGCCCAGGACCCGGGCGGTGTCACCGAGCAGGATCGTCGGCAGCATCGGGGCGTGGCGCCGGATCCGCCAGACCCCGGCCGACGAGAACGAGATGACCACGGCGCGGCTGTGATCGGCCGACGGCGGCGTCGCCACCCCGAACTCGTGCAGCATCTCGAGGAGCTTCTGCTCGACGAGACTGCCGAACCGCACCGGATGCTTGGTCTCGATGAACAGGCGGACGGGTCGGCGCCAGTCCAGGGTCAGCGTGAGCAGCTCCCGCAGCGTCAGGATCGACGCGGGTCCACCAGCGGCATGCCAGCTCCCGAAGTCGAGCTCGCGCAGTTCGGCGAGCGTCATCTCGCTGACGATCCCCGAGCCGTCGGACGTCCGGTCGACGGTCCGGTCGTGCACGCACACGAGTTCGTGGTCGGCGGTCAACCGGACATCGCACTCGAGGCCGTCCGCGCCCTGTGCGAGAGCCAGCTCGTAGGCGGCCAGGGTGTGTTCCGGACAGTCGCCCGACGCCCCGCGGTGCGCCACCACCGCCGGCTTGCCCGATCGGGAGACCTTTTCGGCCGCGCCCACGTTCACCCCTGAGTTCATCCGACCGCCACCCACCGTCTCGTCGGGACCGGGGCCGCCGCGGCGGCGTCGAACAGTGTCCGCACCCGGCGTGCCATCCAGAAGGCGAAGGCAGCCGAGACCGCTGCGCTGACGATGACCATCACCATCGCGTTCGCCCCGGTCTGCAGCGAGTCCGAGCGCCACGCGACGAGCCGGGCGATGATCGCCGCCCCGGCCGCCACATTCACCACCACCCAGGCGACCCACAACTTGCGGAGTCGTCGGCCGACGAGGTCGGCATCGAGCGCGGGGTCCTGGCCGACCCGATGCACAGCGACCTCCTGCACCACCAGCGGCGCACCGATGAGGTTGACCAGCGGCAGGCCGGCGAGCGCGGCGACCCAACCGGGCCGGCGCGGGTCGACGAGACCGGCCGCGGCGTAGGTGTCCGCGCGCAACTCCAGGACCCAGCGCATGAAAGCCAGCGTCGCCAGGACGAATCCGAGGAATGCGACGACACCGACGAAGATGGTCAGCCAGTCGGACGCGACGATGAGGAATTCGGGCAGCGGACGGTCGCGGTTGACGACCAGCAGGAGGTAGCGCACGAGATGGACCAGTGCGGACGCGGCCAGCGCAGAGCCCGCCACGTTCAGGGCGAACTGCAGTCGGACACGCGAACTCTCGAGTTTCTGGTGCGCGGTGTCGACCTCCGCCGGTTCGTCGTGCAGACCCCAGGTGGGTATGTAGACGTACCGGGGAATCAGTCGGGGGCCACGTCGACCCGAGGGGCCGCGGCGGACAGGAATCGCCTCGGGTGGGCGGCGGGCCACCCACCGGACGTTGCGACTGCGGTAGAGACGTCCGGCGGACACCGGGGCCGGGCCGGAGCGAGACGGGACGTGCGGCGGGCGCACCGCGCCGGGCGCCGGCGATCGTGCCGGCGTCTGCCGGGCGGCCAGCGCCCGCGCGGCATCCTCGACGACGCTGAGCGGTCCGCCGCATCGGGGGCAGTGTTCACGGCCGGGACGGTGCGGTGCCTGGATTCGACACCGCGGGCACAGGTCGATCATCGGCCGGCGTCGCCCGCGGGTCGCGTATCACCGATCTCGACGGGCTTGCCGTGTTCCTGCCAGGCGAGCATGCCGCCGCGGACGCAGATCCCGTCGTATCCGACCTGGGCGAGGTACTGCAGCACGCGCATCGATCGGCCGCTGGAGTGGCAGACCACGTACAGATCGTGATCGGGGTCGAGTTCGGCAAGGCGGCCGGGCACCTCGGCCAGCGGGATGTGCACGGCGCCCCGGATGTGACCGGACGCCCATTCGTCGTCCTCACGGACGTCGAGCATCACCGCGTCGGTCTGCCCGGTGAAGTCATCCGGAAGGTCGGTCACCGGCACCTGAGTGATGTCGCCCATGCTCACGTTTTCCATGGTGGCACAGAGACGGCCGGGCGCGGCGGCAGCTCGACCGGACCACTGCCCGCGCGCCCCGCTGTCATCACCGAGACGGGTGTGGAGCAAGGCGCTATGTAGACCTACATAAATTTATCCACATGTACGTCCTGGACATTTGTCCCTCGTTCGCGCACTGACCGTCTACTTGGGGATGAGACTGTGGAATTGTGGAAAAACGCTGGCCACCGGCCCGCGACTTGTGACCGCGATCACTCGTTTAGCCGAATGTGCGCGTAGGAAATTCACGAAAGTGCACACGCCGGAACGTCGTGAACTCTTCCTTCGATGAACAGCACCTGTGGATAACGTGGGGACAATTTACAAGCAAAACCATGTGAACGGGCTGTGATCGGGCCTTTCAGTCCCGGTGGAGCAGCGACAGCCGCAACGACGGGGCGCGGTCGAATGCCGCCAGAACGCCGGTCGTCACGCTCTCCGCAAATCCGGCAACCGATGTCTGGCTTCCCACGAGTCTCATGAGCAGCGGCTTCGGCGTCTCCACGACGGTGATCTCCGCGTCGGGGTACCGCTCGGCGACGACCGAGCGCATCACCCCGATCCCGTCGACGACCCCGAGTTCCGCGGCGCGGTGACCGATCCACACGTCGCCGTTGAAGAGTTCCGCGTCGGAAGCGGTCAGCTTTTTACCGCGGCGCTGCCGGACCCACGCGATGAACGCCTCGTGCAGCTGGCCCTGCAATTCCTTCAGCCATTCGACGTCCTCGGGCTGTTCGGGCGAGAAGGTGTCGAGTCGCGCCTTGTTCTCGCCGGTCGTGTACAGCCTGCGCTGTACACCGAAGCGGTCGAGCACGGCCGAGAAACCGAAGCCCGACGACACGACACCGATCGAGCCGACGATGGAGGTGTGGGCGGCGAAGATCTCATCGGCCGCGCAGGCGATCCAGTAGCCGCCGGAGGCCGCGACGTCCTCACAGAACGCGAGGACCGGCACGCCCTTCTCCGCCGACAGCTGGCGGATGCGTTCGGCGATGTACTCCGACTGCGCAGGCGAGCCACCGGGCGAGTTGATGACGACCACGACGGCCCGCAATCGCTCCGTGGCGAATGCCTTCTTCAGAACCGGCTCGACGGACTCGGTGTTGACGCCGTGCTTGCCCATCCCCGCGATCCCGATCGGGCCGTCGAGACGGACGACCGCGACCTGCTCGGTCCGCGCCTTCGAGAATTTCTTCCCCACCGCCCCCAGCGGTCCTGCAGTCATCTGTCCGAGTGTAACGACGGCGACCCGCCTGCTGTTCTCCCACGCGCCGCGACAGTCCGCGACGTGGGACGCACCGTAGAATCTGCCGGGTGCAGGTGCGGTGGCTCAGCGCATTCCTCGACTTCCCCGCGGAGGTGTTCGGCAGCGAGGTGACCTTCTGGCGCGCGATCTCGGGCAGCACGGTCTCCCCGCCGCGGGGTGAGCACCGCGAGTTCGCCTCGCTGGAGCCCTTCTACGGCGACCCGCATCTGCGAGTCCAGCGGATCGACGACGGACCTGGTGGAGTCCACCTCGACATCCACACCGACGACCCGCACGCCGCCACCGCCGAGGCACAGGCACTCGGTGCGACCCTCGTCGTCGACGCCGGGACTCACCTCACCCTCCGGTCACCCGCCGGTTTCGTGTTCTGCCTCGTGCCGTGGGAGGGCGAATCGAAGCGGTCGCGGCCCATCCGTTGGCCCGGCGACACCATCAGCATCATCGACCAGCTGTGCATCGACATCCCCGCCGGCATGTTCGACGCCGAGGTCGACTTCTGGACCGGGTTCACCGGCTGGCCGACGAAGCCCCGGGGTCGGCCCGAGCTGGTCGCGCTCCGCCGCGACCCCGCGGTGACCCTAGGGATCCTGTTGCAGCGCACGCAGGATGAGTCACCGGACGGCGATGTGGCGACCGCACACCTCGACATCGCCACGAATTCCGTCCCCGACGAGGTCGCACGACACGAGGACTGGGGCGCCCGCGCGATCGAGCACTTCCCGCACTGGACGACGATGGCGGATCCGGTCGGTCGCCGCTACTGCATCACCTCGCGGAACCCGCGCACCGGCGATTGAGTCGCGGGCTCCTTCGATCCGGTTCGCAGACGTAGTGTGTCGTTGCGCTCGGCGCCACGATGTGCGACATCTGCCGGGCCCCGTCGCTCCGAGCTTCAGGTATCGACCAGGAATTCACGGAGCCGGTCGACCTCGGCGTCGACCTCGCGCCGTTCGGCGGCGGTCACCGGACGCAGGTACTCGACCGCCGGAACGTCCTCGGCGTCGAGAGACCATGTCCCTGCGAGGAATCCGTCGAGGAACACGAATCCGGGCGACCGGCCATTGGGAGTCACGGTGCGCCGGTACATCTCCGGGTCGGCGACCCGGATTCGGTCGGCCTGGGCGCCGATCACGTGGTCGAAGGGGGCGATCAGCCGCGCCGGCGCCGGCGCATCCGGGTCGGCGAGGGCGAGCCCGTCGAGGTCGTAGAGAACCTCGCCGTTCGGGCCATCGAGCCGGACGAGCTCCCAGTCCGCCTCCAGCTTTTCGACGAGGGGTCGCAACCGGGTGAGCCCGGACCACGTCTGGATGGCTTTCACGGTGGCCGGGCCGAACCCGCGCAGATACATCCGGACGAGATCGGCACGGGCTTCGTCGTCGACGACGGCCGGCTCGCCCGGGCCGGCCCACTCGTCGAACAGGCGGTACGTCGGAGCGCCCCGCCCGCGCCACAAACCACGCGGGGGGACCTGGACCAGTGGCAGCCCGCACCGTGCGATGGCGGTCAGGGTCGACGCATCCTCCGCCGGATGGCGGGCAACCAGTTCGCTCCCGAGGTCGGCGACGGCGAGTTCGCGACCCGCGAGAATCTCGGCGGCGGACCGCACGACCTGCGCCGGGTCGGCGTTCACCAGTCGCTGGGCGTGGATGTCGGTGAGTCCACGCCGCAGCGTGGGCTCGGCGAGTGGACGAATCCAGCGTGCGTCCTCGGCGTCGATCAGGAAGATCGTCGCGCGCAGCAGCGTCATGCGCACGACCTCGCGGTCGGTGAGCAGATCGTCCAGCTCGAGGGGATCGAAATCCGCGATCCGCGACCACAATCCGAAGAACGCCGCCCGCGGGTCCTGGGACTGCAGTCCGACGCAGCGGTCCAGAACCTCGATGGCGTCCTCCGCGACGCGGGTGAGCAGGTGCTGACGCTGCAGCAGGGTGCGATTCCACTGCCGCAGCGAGATCCGTTCGGTCACCGCGTGTCTCGTCGGGTCTGCGACCGATGGGTACGGCGGCGCACCGCGACGTCAGGCCGGGTAGGCGACACCGGTCGCGGCATGGCAGCGGTATCCATGCGGATTCTTCGCCAGATACTGCTGGTGGTAGTCCTCGGCGTAGTAGAACCGTCCGTCGCCCGCCTGCGCCAGCGGTTTGATCTCGGTGGCGATCGCACCCTCGCCCGCAGCGTCGAGTGCGGTCTGGAAGGTTGCGGCGGTGCTGCGGACGACGTCAAGGTCCGCGTCGGTCAGGGCGTACACGGCTGACCGGTACTGGGTGCCGATGTCGTTGCCCTGACGCATCTCCTGCGTCGGGTCATGCGACTCCCAGAAGACCTTCAGCAGGCCTTCGAGATCGACGACGGCCGGATCGAAGACCACCAGCGCCGACTCGGTGTGACCGGTCCGCGCGGTGCAGGTCTCCTCATAGGTCGGGTTGGGCGTGTAACCGCCCGCGTATCCGACGGCAGTCGTGTACACACCGGGGACCTGCCAGAAGATCTCCTCGATCCCCCAGAAGCAGCCACCGGCCAGGACGATCGCGTCGAGGCCGTCGTCGAAGCGTCCGATGCCGTGTACGTGGGAGCCGTCGGCCTCGGCCCGACCCCGCATCGGCGTTCCGAGAACGAGGTGCTCGCCCGGGACCGTGATCTCGGACGAGCGGCCGGGCAGTGCTGCGTCGGCGGCGACGAGATCCCGTTTGCGTGAACCGGCGGCGAAGAGCTGGTCGAGCCATGACATGCGCCGAGTCTACGCGCGGTGGGATACGGCCCGGCGACGACGAGTTGAGCTGACCGTTCGAGTCTGTTTATGATGGCGGTCACATCCGTGGCACTGTGATACCGATCACTCGAACGCCATCGCGGCCCGTCCGCCGGCAGGGATGTGCAGCCGTTCCAGGGACGAGAGGCGACGATGGCGACGCACGCGACCGGAGATCTCCGACGCGCCCCCGGGCTCGGTCGGACCGCCCCACGCGCCAACTACGACGTCGCGAGGAGTTGCCGCACAAGCGCCCTGACCATTCTCGCGCTCATCGCGGTCTTCATCCTGCTCGTCCTCATCTGAACCCAGCCGCCTCGATGCGGCCTGGTCAACTCTCAGCCGACGCACTCTCGCATCGTTGACATCTCAACCGCACTTGATGTTTCTTGGCGCGGGATTGTTGCAATCACCCATGCTCTGGGGAAGGCTGGAAGCATTCGCGTGGCGCCCGGCCGAGTCGTCGGAGCCATGCGTGGACAGGGAAACGAGTAGCACCTCAGAGAGGAACATCGTGGCTGAATACACCTTGCCGGATCTCGATTACGACTACGCGGCACTGGAACCGCACATCTCCGGCAGGATCATGGAGCTCCATCACAGCAAGCACCACGCCACCTACGTCAAGGGCGCCAACGACACCCTGGAGAAGCTGGCCGCGGCCCGCGACGACGACAGCATCGCCGGCAAGGTCTACGGACTCTCCGCCACCCTGTCGTTCCACCTGGGCGGTCACACCAACCACTCCATCTTCTGGAAGAACCTGTCGCCCAACGGCGGTGGCGAGCCCGACGGCGACCTCGCGGCCGCCCTCACCGAACAGTTCGGTGGCTTCGACAAGTTCAAGGCCCACTTCACCGCTGCCGCCACCACCCTGCAGGGTTCGGGCTGGGCGATCCTGGGTTACGACACCATCGGCGGCAAGCTCGTCATCCTGCAGCTGACCGACCAGAGCGGCAACATCCCCGCCGCGATCATCCCGGTCGTCATGCTGGACATGTGGGAGCACGCCTTCTACCTCGACTACCAGAACGTCAAGCCCGACTACGTCAAGGCGTGGTGGAACGTCGTGAACTGGGCCGACGCCAACGAGCGTCTCGCCCGCGCGAAGAGCCAGGGCAGCGGCCTGGTCGTCCCGGCCTGATCCCGGTTCGCCGAACCTCAACAGCGCCGGTCACCTTCGGGTGACCGGCGCTGTTTGTTGTTCGGGGCCACGTTCTCTGCTGCGAGCAAACCCCTGCTCCCCCGACGTGCGAGGCGAAGCCCCCCTGCTCCCTGATCCGAGAGTGCGACACATCCATTGCTCCCTGAGGTGCGAGGAGCGTTAGCGACGAGCCACGAAGGGTTTGGCGACGCATCTCACCAGGACCCTTCGTGACGGCCTCCGCAAGCTCCGGCCTCCTCAGGGAGCAGTGGGTGGGCCCGCTCCGAGACAACGAATTCCGTCGCGGTCCACGACGGCCGTCGGGCCGCAGATACTGAGGAGCGAGCTTACGAGTGTCACCCTCAGAGAACGAGCGTGACCGTGATGGCAACCGCGCAGGCCACACCTATCACGATGAGCGCCACCACATCTGCGCGCCCGGGGCCGGCCTGATGGGCGGTCAGACGGCCGGTGCCGCCACGGGCGGTGATCGCCTCGGACATCTCGGCGCTGCGTCGGAGCGCCGACGACATCGCCGCGGTGATCAGATCCATGATCCCCATCTCCGCCGACGGATGGTCGCTGCGGCCCTTGGCCGTCGGCCGGAGGCGATGCGCCGCACGCAGCATGCGCAACTCCTCGATGAGCAGCGGAAGACCCCTGAGGCACAACGCGATCGCGACCGCCCACTCGTCGACGGGCAGCCGGAGCCACCGCAGCGGGCGCATCAGCCGCGCCAGCGCCGGCGCCACGTCGGCCATGGGGGTGGTCCAGATGACGAGGATCGAACTGGCGACGAGGACGAGCGCCAGGGTGATCGCGCGC
Organism: Gordonia hongkongensis; assembly: GCF_023078355.1. Taxonomy (NCBI): domain Bacteria; kingdom Bacillati; phylum Actinomycetota; class Actinomycetes; order Mycobacteriales; family Gordoniaceae; genus Gordonia; species Gordonia hongkongensis. Next base: position 283,972 of record NZ_CP095552.1, on the reverse strand, counting down.
AGGAAGACCAGGGCGCCGGGGATGCCGGCGAACGACACGTTGAACGCGACGCCGATGCCGATCAGACCCCAGAACCACCACGGCGGACGAGGTATGGCGCCCAACGGGATTCCCGCGACGAGGGCGGTGATCACCACCACCGCGGCGACCATGCCCAGCGCCGGCCACGACGGCAGCACCCAGGTCATGATCCCGAGGATCAGCACGATCACGAGTTTGGTCCCCGCCCACAGCCGGTGCACGAACGAGTCGCCGGGCACCTGCCGCAGCGGGACGGTACGCATCGTCATCGGGTTCCTCCGTCCCAGCCGTGAGCCTGGTCGATCATCTGCTGCGAATCGGGCAGGAGACGCCCGTCGACCAGTCGGACCCGCCGGGTGCACACCGACTCCAACGACTCGAAGTCGTGCGAGATGATCACGATGGTCATCCCGTCGGCGCGGAGCCGGGCCAGCAGTGCGACGATCTCCTCGCGTGCCGGCGGATCGAGACCGGCCAGCGGCTCGTCCAGGACCAGCAGGTCGGGATGGCGCGCGATGAGACCGGCCAGCACGACGCGCCGCATCTGTCCGCCCGACAGCGCGTCGACCTTGGTGACCGCCATCCGGCGCGGCAACCCGACGAGTTCGAGGACCCGGGCGACCTCGGCGGTGCCCACCTTCTCACCACCGGCCGCCATGATCTCGTCGGCGACGGTGACCTTCTGCAGTTGCAGACGCGCGTGCTGGAATCCGAGTCCGACCGCGCCGACCCGCTCCGTCATCGGTGTTCCGGCGTCGAAACCCGCTCCGGGAGTGATCTTCTCGTGGATGTCCAGCAGACGGCAGGTACCGGTCCCGGGCGGGAGCAGGCCGGCCATGATCCACGCGAGAGTCGTCTTGCCCGATCCGTTGCCGCCGACGACGAGGAGTCCCTCGCCGCGGTAGACCGTCAGCGAGATGTCCTGCAGGGCAACGACCTCCCACGGTGAGCCCGGCAGGTGCGCGTAACCCACCTGGTCGAGCACGAGGAGCGGCCCGCCGATCCGCGAGGTCGGTGCGGGCGGGGGCGACGGGCGCGGGTTCGGCGCGCCCAGGTCGGCGTCGGGACCCGGCATCCAGTCGGGCGCGTGCGGCACGAGGCGTCCCCCGGCCAGGTGGATCACCCGATCGGCCGCCGCCGCCTCGCTGCCGCGGTGCGTCACCAGGACGACGGCGATCCCCCGGCGCGCCGGCAGGCCCGCCAGCAGCGCCAGCAATTGTCCCCGGCCTTCCGGGTCGACCATGGACGTCACCTCGTCGGCGATGAGGAGCTGCGGATCACGGGCGAGCGCCGCGGCGATCGCGAGCCGCTGCTGCTGACCGCCGGACAGGTCCGTGGTCTCCCGGTCACCGAGTCCGGCGAGACCGACCTCGTCGAGCAGTGCTTCGACGTCGACGTCGACGCCGGGCGGCAGACCCCAGACGACGTCGTCGGCAACGCGGGAACCCAGCATCTGTATCTCTGGACGCTGCAGGACGAGCGCGGTCCCGCCGTGCGCGCCCAGACCGGGCAGGCCCGGCCGGTGGACCACACCGGTGGACGGGTCACGCCCGGCCAGGATCTTCGCCAGCGTCGACTTCCCGGAACCGTTGGCGCCGACGACGGCGACGAACTCACCGGGATCGATCCGCAGGTCGATGTCGTGCAGCACCGGGCGCGCCTCCGGTGCGTAGGCGAATCCGACATGTTCGAAGACCACCGGAAGCGGCGCGATGCCCGGATCGTGGGCCGCGGTGACCACCGCGGCCGGGGCGAACCCCGACGGGACGGCATCGAGCGTGTCCTCGCTCGGCACGTCCCGCAGCCTGCTGATCACGGAACCGAGGATCCACCACGCGACGAGCAGCGAGATCGCGGTGCCGAGGGTTCCCGACACCCAGACCCACACCCACCAGTCGTCAGCGATGCTCCGGCTCATGGCGTCGAGCCCATCGGCGACGCCGCCGGTCGGGCCCCATCCGTGCAGCCACTTCGCGACGCCGTGGATGGAGTTGGTCATCGCCTCGATCGTCAGCTCACGCAGCGGCACCAGGATCAGGAGGATCAGCACGGAGATCCCACCGAGCACCGGCGAGGCGACCAGCGTGGCGACCCCGAGCACACCGATCCCCCGGCCCCGGCGCTTGATGTCGCCGACCAGGCCGCCGACCAGCGCGGATCCGAGGACGGTTGCCATCGCGCCGGTGCCCGCCATCGCGAACGCGACCGCGGTGGTGGCGACCGTGGCGGTGACCAGGGCCCGCGGCCGCGTACGCGCCGCGATGAGTGCGAGCGGCACCGGGGCGAGCAGTCCGGCGGCCTGGGCCAGTGGGATGACCGACGCGATGACCACCGCCGCGACGGTCAGTCCGCCGAAGATCGCGACGGACGCGAACTCCATGGGTCGCAGCGGGGGCGAGTTCTTCACCGGTCCAGTGTGCCTGGTGTCGTCGCCCCCACCGGCGGGGACAGTGCTCCGCGACCACCGCTGTCGTTCGTTCGCATGTTAAAGATCCATCACAACACGGTGATTCGAGTTGTCGACGCCTCGCCACCGGTGGAAGGTCTTCTCACCAGGGTCGGCCGTCGGTCCCCAGTCCGTGGATCACCCGAGGTCGTGCCCGGGTCGGAGGAGGACATGATGCAATCGATTCCGATCGGCCTCACACCGTTCCAGCACGAGGGCACGCTGAACGGCATTCTCATCTCGGGCCGCTGGCCGGAGTCGACGCTCGAGTGGACGCAGACGCTGGTGGCCTCGGTCCGGATCGCCTGCCGGCCGGGTTTCCTGCCCACGACGACGATCTTCGGCGTGGTCGAGCAGCGTCCGGAGCAGGGTGAGGCGGACACCGTCGGGATGATGGTCGCGATCGGCAATGTCGTCGACGACAGCTTCGTCGAGGCGGGCCGCTTCCTGAACAATCCGCCGGCGCTGGTCATGCTGCATCCCCCGTCGCAGACGCGCCCGTCCCTGCCCGAGTGTTCCCAGGTCGCCTCCGGCTGCGTGCTGCTACCCGGACTCCCCGAACTCGGGCTCGAACACCGGGCGGGATGGGCCGAGGCGGAGGCCGACGGCACGGTGGTCAACCTACGCAATCAGGTGGGTATCGACCCCAACGCCGACCCCGACACCGCCGTGCTGGCCATGCTTCTCGCAGCGTAGGGCGGGGCGGCTGTCCGAAGGCCATACGACGGGTCACCGACCCCGTGGATACGGGTCCCCGAACATCTGATTTTGATGGCCCTACCTGCGGAAATACGGGTCTTCGACGAGTTGCTTCCGCGAGTTAGCGCTGACTAACCTGGCGTCCGTGATTGCCGCCCTGCTCCTCAGCTTCGGCGTGATCTTCGTGGCCGAACTCGGTGACAAGTCACAGCTGATGGCGATGACCTACGCCCTGCGCTATCGCTGGTGGGTCATCCTCCTCGCGATCACTGTGGCCACCACCGCAGTGCACGCGGTCTCGGTGTTCTTCGGCCACTTCCTCGGTCTGTCGATACCCACCACGCTCCTGACGATCCTCGCCGGCCTGGCGATGCTTGTCTTCGGCCTCTGGACGCTGCGCGGAGACCGGCTCGACGACGAGGAGTCCAACCGGGCGACCCGCGTCGGCGCCTCGGTGTTCTTCGCCGTCATGTCGGCGTTCTTCCTCGCCGAACTGGGCGACAAGACCATGCTCGCGACCATCACGCTGGCCACCGACAACGACTGGCTCGGGGTCTGGATCGGGTCCACGCTCGGCATGGTCGCCGCCGACGCTCTCGCCATCGGTGTGGGTGTCCTGCTCGGCCGCCACCTTCCCGAGCGCGTCATCGCGATCGGCGCGGCAGTTCTCTTCTTCGCCTTCGCGGCCTGGCTCATCACCGACGGTCTGATCGGTGCGTCGGTACCTGTGATCGCCGGCACGCTGAGTGCGGTCGTGATCATCACCGGGATCGGCATCGTGCTGATCCGCCGGGAGAACCGCCTCCGTTCCGACGAGAGCGTCCGAGCGCTCGTTCGGTAATTCAGGGGGTCTTTCGCGGTTGGTGCGAGCCGTCTGACTATCGTGAAACTGCAGCACGAGCCGGAGCGGCGTCGCCGACGACGGCGGCGCGGCCGGCAGGAGAACGGGTCGGGTACCGCGAAAGGATCACCTCACACATGGACGTTTCAGGCGCTTCCGTACTGGTCACCGGCGGGGCCTCCGGCCTCGGTGCGGCCACCGCACGGCGTTTCGCCGCAGCCGGCGCCCAGGTCTTCGGCCTCGACCTGCAGGCCTCGATCGACAAGGCCGCGCCCACCGACGGAGTCACGCTGGTCGCGGCCGACGTCACCGACGAGACCCAGGTCCAGGCCGTCATCGACACCATCGCCGAGTCCGGGGCACCGCTGCGTGTCGCGGTCAACTGCGCCGGCGTCGGCTGGGCCGCACGGATACTCGGCAAGAAGGGCCCGCACGAGCTCGACCTCTTCCGCAAGGTCATCGACATCAACCTGGTCGGCACCTTCAACGTCATGCGACTGGCCGCCAACCGCATGCAGGAAGAGTCCACCATCGACGGCGACGGTCAGCGCGGCGTCATCATCAACACCGCATCGGTGGCCGCGTTCGAAGGCCAGATCGGTCAGATCGCCTACGCGGCGTCGAAGGGTGGTGTGCACGCGATGACCATCTCGGCGGCTCGCGACCTCGCACGCGTCGGCGTGCGCGTGTGCACCATCGCCCCCGGCACCATCAGCACGCCGATGCTGGCTGGTGTCACCCCCGAGTTCCAGAAGACCCTCGCCGAGGGCATCCCGTTTCCGCAACGTCTCGGCGAGCCCGACGAGTACGCGCAATTGGCGGAATTCATCGTCGCGCACAACTACCTCAACGGAGAGACCATCCGCATGGACGGCGCGATCCGGATGGCGCCGCGCTAGTCCGACCGACCCGCCTTGTTCACCTGAGGCGACTTCGCCTGTTCGAGGGCCGGCCGGCGCGTCACCGGTCGGCCCGCTCCTCGACCAACTGCACGGCGTCGAGCGCCCGGGCCAGTCTGATCAACGGCACGGCATCAGCTTCGAGACCCTCGCCATCGGCCGGCGCCAGGTCTCGGACGGCACCGCCGTCACCCTCTCGCGGATCGTGTCCGGCCACGGCGGCCCGCAACAGCCTCGCCTGCACCTCGGGTTCGGCATACCCGAACACCGCCGGGACCCGAGGACTCAACTGCGTCAACGCGTCTCGGGTCTCGACGACGCGCCGATGCAATCGGGTGGTCGGTGTCAGCCGGCCGGCATCCGGTAGCACCACTTCGGGGACCGCGTCGGTCACCAGTCGCCACAGGGGCACGAGTTCGGCGTCGAGGCGTCGACGACGCCGGTTGGCCGCGACCGACTGAACCCGCGCGTAGACCATCGGATAGCTGATCCCCATCAGGAACGTGACGACGCCGACGATGGCGACGGCCCGATTCGTCGTCAGGAGCCACGGCGACCGGACGACGTTCGTCGCGGACACGATCACGAACACGATCTGACAGACCGCGCCGACCGCGAGACACGTCAGACCCGTCATCAGAAGGCCAAGGGACACACGGAGATAGCCGTCCGCCGTCGCATAGAACTTGCGGACGCTGTTGACGCAGGCGACGAAGCCGTAGGCGAGGTAGCCGCTGGCGATCAGCATGAACAGCGCGAAACCCCAGTTCTGGACGGTCCATTCGTCGATGGTCGCGGTCCGGATCTCGACCGGGATGACCAGCATGGTCACCTGCAGCCCGACGAGTGCCACGACGAGGGGCAACGCCTCCCATCCGGCCCGGCGTTCGCGCGTGACCTTGCCGGGGAAGAAGAACACCACCACGAGCGCCGCGACCCCGATCGCGAGGAGCGCGTAGAACGCCACCCTCGACAGGCCGGTGAAACCGACCTCGTTGAGCACGTCGGCGACCGAGTCGTCGACGACGACGAATGCGAGGGTCAGCGCCGCCACGGCGATCATCATCGCCAGCGGCTGCAACCCCCATCCCGCACGGCGGATCTGATCGAGGCGCCAACAGAACGCGAGGGCGAAGACGACCGCGGCGACGGCGTTGACCGCGCCGATCCCGACGTCCACCCCTGAGGCCAGCAGATTGACCGTCGGGCCCCCGCCCGCGACAGTGATCACGCCCAACAGGGACTCACATTCTTCCCGGTGCCGCAACCGACCGGCGTGTCACAGCCATCCGCGATGACCCCCCAACAGTTTCTGGAGTCCACGCAGTTCGCCGTGCGACGCGGTGCTCCCGACGCCGGTGCCGGCGTCCTCGGCCCAGCCGAGAATCAACGAGGCGAGCATCTCGGCTTCCCACTCGGCGTCGTCGGAGTAGCACGTGCGCCGGAGCGCGGCTGCCGACTCGTCCTGCGTCAGGGCGGCGATCCCCGCCGCCGAGGCCTCACCGAGGATCTGATGGCCGGCGATCAGATGGCCGAACTCGTGGACGACGATCTGGTTGCGGTGCAAGCGTGAGGTGTGGGCCTGGTGGAAGAAGTAGTCCGCGTCGGTCGCGGCCAGCCAGATGCCGTTGGGAACCCCCGCGGGCAAGGCATGCTCGATCAAGCGGATGGGCCGACCGCGACGGTCACCGTACCGTTCGCAGAGTTGAGCCACGTCGAGGGGCAGATCGAGATCGAGCCCCTTCAGCTCGGCGCGGCACAATGCGCGCAATGCGCGCTCGGATCGACGCATGAGCTCATCGAATCACGAGCGCGCACCACGCCGGAATCCACCCGCCGCGATCGCCTTCGCGCTGTACGCCCTACCGTTCGGACCAGGAACCGTCCGGAACAGTTCCTCGAGCCGCCGGGCGAACAGCCCGGGGTCGAGAGCATCCGCGTCCGTCGTCCTCGAACGATCGGAGTCGGTGCGTCCGGTGTCGCCCATAGGCTTCTCCGCCCCTCCTGAAGTCATGACAATCTTCTCCGAAACGCAAAATTTGAATTTGCAAGCATTAAAGCCCGCTGTACACGGCCGTTGCAACGATCGGTACGATCAGAAAGTACCGGACCGCCGCGCTCTGCGCGTATCACCTGTGAAGATGGTGTAACGATCGATAGTGTGGCGTTCTTCACATTCATGGGGGTCATGGGTTGCCGACGCGGATCCGTCAGATGAACATTCGGGTTCGGCCCGCGGTGCGCGTCGATCCGCCGCACGGTGTCAGCGACGATGTTTCACCCCCTCGACTGTACGCCTGACGAACGATGAGCCACCGTCTCCCGACCCCCGCGGCGCCCGTGCCAAGCCGCGTGGTCTCGCCGTCCTTCTGATCGCTCTCGCCGCGATTCTCTTCATCGTCGTCGCGCCCGGGGTGGCGTCGACAGCCCCACCCGGCCCCGATGCGCCAGGCGCGGACTGGGCCGGTGACGCCCACTCCGACTCCGACTCCGACTCCGACTCCGACAGCGATCCCGATGACACGGACGAGGTCGACGACACCGACACCGACACACCCGCGGGCTCGGCAACCGATGACCCCGAGACGACCGAACCCGAAACCACGGACCCCGAGACCACGGACGAGTCCTCCGCACCGTCCCATCCCACGGGCTGCGGTTGTGGATCGTCGCCCATGCCAGGGACGTCGGACACGACGAGCGAGACCACGACCACGACCACGACCAGTACCGGCGATCCGGATCCGTCGACGTCCGGGCGCGAAACCACGTCCGGGCGCGATGGCGACGGTGACGACCCGTCCCGCGGCATCCGCCGGGAGGAGGACGCTCCCTCGGCGTCCGATGGCGATGTGAGCGGGTCCGACCTGGCCGGGGTCCCCGCGAACACCGGTCCGGCCGTCACCGACGTACCGACGGTCGCCCCGCCTGGTGGAGGTGGTTCGACCGGGCCGACTCCGGACTCCGGCTCCGGCAGCGGGCCGGACACCGATCGTCGTTCTCCACAGCCCGACACCGGTGTCGAATCCGACGGCTCCGACACCTCGCAGACGGTTGCGGGTGCAGCGGGTCCGCCGGTCGATCCGCCGCAGGCCTCGCCCGGTGTGCCGGAGGACTCGACGTTGACGTCGGTGCGGAAGTTCGTCCTCGGCGTGGCGCCGGGAGCACTGTTGCTGCTCGGCGCCGTCGCCCTGCTCGGCAGCGGGTCGTTCCTCGACTCGTTGCGCTCGATGCGTCCCTGACACGCGGCGACGAGACGTTCGACCCCGCGGTTCGGCTGAGGTCGTCAGCTCGCCCGGAACCGGTCGAGCAGATCCCGCTCGTGCGGCACCTGCGCGGCCGCGCCGTCGGTCATCCACTCGCGCAACACTTTTGTGGCACGGACATCGTCTTCGTTGTATTCGAGAAGTCGCCGGCGCTGCCCGTCGTCGGGGCGCCCGCCCCCGAGCGCGACAGCCGCCCGGTACCACTCCATCGACGCCTCGCCGCTCGCGTCGTCGTCGCGCCACGAGAACCCGGCGACCGGCGCCACTCGTTTCAAGCCCTTGCCCCGCGGGCAGATGAAGTTCTCGCCGACCGCCTCGTAGATGTCCACCCATTCCGACGATGCGATGAAGGCCTGGACCTCGGCGCGCGCCGGGATGCCCGGCTCGCCGGCAAACCTGTCGGCCGACCCCAGCAGCCATCGGTTCTCCGCCTGCTGGGAGTAGCAGTAGGCCGCGAACGTCTTCCCGGCCTCGCGGGCGGCGGCGCGTTCGGCCATGAGCCATCCCCAGAACTCGGCGAACGACCGCGCTTCATCGCGCGTGGGCAGCGGGTCCCAGGTGACGAACGGGCGGTACTCGACGGGCGCGGACGAGTCGGTGGTGTCGGTGCGCAGTGTCCCCCACAGATACGCCCCGTGCTCGCCGTAGCTCTCCATGTCGACGTCGATCTCGATGTCGGCGCGGTGGACCCGCGGCGAGTCGACGCGCCGGACGAGCTCGGTGCCGGTGAGCCAGGCGATCGCGTTGATGATCGCGTCGCCGAACCGGACGCCTCCCGGCCAGCCCTCCGGTGGGGCCCCGCGCTGTGCGGCCAGTTCGTCGATCGTCGTGATCCCGGCATCAATCAGGACCGAACCCTGGTTGCCGCTCGCCACGAGACTGACGTCGCGCTTCTCCTCGAGCTCCGGTCCGCAGCGCACCCACCACGGGCACGAACGGCATTCGCTGATCCGGCGGGGCTCGGTGGGGACCTGCCCACCCGCGACCGCGAGCCGATGCTCGAGGATCGCCGAGTAGTCCTCGAGCATCGCCCCGGTGTCCAGGACGACGATGCAGTCCGCGTCCACGCCGATCACGCCGCCGCGCAACTCTGTCGTGTCGGTCGACGACGCCCTGCCGATCTCCACGAGCATGGCGGTGAGATGAGCCAGCCGGAGGTTGTCCCGTCGGTTCGGCCGGCCGGTCCGATACGGGTCGGGGCTCGGTGCCCACATCCAGAACGGACTGGTCACCAGGCTGGGCGCGCGCCCGTCCGGTTCCGGCGTCGATTTCGCCGGCTGGCTGACCCGGTGGTTGACGACGATGACGGGTGTGTAACCGTCCCCGACCCGCACCAGCAGTTCGGAATGGCCACGGCGCCCGTGCTCCCGGTCGGTCGGCAGGGTCGCGTTCCAGATCCACGACGCCCCGGCGTCGCAGGCACGCAGCGTGGCCGCGACGCGCTCAGCGGTGCTCGCATCGGCGTCGACGACCACGAACGCGCCCGGCTGATCGCTGTGTACCCCCCGGAGCAGCTCGCGGATCGCCGCCCGATGGTCGGCCGCGGCCTCCTTGCGGCGCTGCACGCCAGGCGGATCGGGTTCGTCGGCGGGACGTCTGTCGTGCGCGAAATCGAGGGCGACCCGGTGCTCGCAACCGGCGAGGTCGCGCGGCGACAACACGACAGGGACCACGCCATCCCTTTCCGGGCTCGAACGGACGGACACGTGGTCGGATACAACCACATGTCATGCTTGTACTTGTTATCACGCGCGCCTGACGTCGGGAGCGAAGCGAGCGGGGCCACGAAGTGCGGCGCCGGACGCGATCGAGCGAGCCGGTCGACACCGGCGCCGGGAGCGGAACGAGAGCAGGCCGGGGGTCCACTGCGGTCTTCTCGGCAGCAGCGAAAGGGCATTCGATGGGATTGTTCTCCTCCGACGGTACGACTCGTGCTCAGCGCAAGGCAGAGGCCAAGGCTCTCAAGGCGAAAGCCAAGCTGGAGGCCAAGTTCGACGCCAAGTCGCGGCGCAAGGAACAAAAGGCCCGGCGCAAGAACGAGCACAAGTACTTCCAGAAGGAGATGAAAGCCGAGCGCAAGACCGCCAAGCAGCTCGCCAAGTCCCAGACGAAGGTGAGCAAGGCCGAGGCGAAGAAGTTCGCCGTCGAGGCGCAGGCCGCCGCCGACGCGAAGGCTCTCAGCCCGGCCAGCGTGAAGCGCTACCTCACCGTCGCCCGGCTCGTGGCACCGATCGCCGCACCCGTCGTCTACCGGGCCGCGGTCGCCGGACGCGAACAGCTCTCCACACTGCAGGCGAACCGCGCGGGGGTCTCACCGGAGGTGTTGCGCCAGTTCAGCGGTCACGGAGCGACCCTGTCCGCGCGGATCGCGACCACCCGTACGGCACTGGAGAAGGTCGTCGCGCAGGACACCAGCTCCGACTCCACGGATTTCGTCGCGGCGATGACCAAGCGCCTCGACAATCTGGACATCGCGGTGCAGACCGCCGAGACGATGTCGGCCGGTCAGCGCCGCACCGCCCACAAGTCCATCGCCGACGAACTCGAAGCCGTCGACGCCGACATCCTCGCGCGGCTCGGGGTCCGTTCCTGACCCACGGTCCGAGCCGGGTCCTCGCCGCGCCGGTGGACGGCGGCCCGTCGGGTGAGATCGGCGAGCGATCAGCGGCACGTGTGGAACAGGCTGCGGGATCCGGTCGCCGGTGCCCGGTTCCGGGGCACACCATTAGGATGGGTGCGAACGTGTCGCGCGGCGCAGCAGTTGCCGGGCGCCTGCCGGATACTTGCGAGGGAGCGCCGTATGACCGAGCCGGATCCGAACGCCACGCCGTCCGCCGGTGAGTCGAACCAAGACGAGCAGGCGCTGTTCCCGATCGCCGCACCGGAAGAGTCCGCCTCCGTACCCGACGCCGTACCCGCCGCGCCGGTAGCGAAGAAGGCCTCGCCGGAGACGGCTGCCGCGGAATCCGGCGGCGACAAGCTTCCGCCGAAGAAGGCGGCGAAGAAGAGCCCCGCGAAAAAGGCACCGGCCAAGAAGAGCCCCGCGAAAAAGGCCGCCGGGGCCGCACCGGCGAAGAAGTCGGCAGCCAAGAAGGCACCGGCCAAGAAGGCGCCGCCGAAGTCGGCGCCGCCCGCCCCGGAGCCAGTGGATCCGCCGACTCCGACCCCGGAACCCGAAGCGCCTCAGGTGTCGTCGGCCACGACCCCGGCGTCGCCCCCCGAGCCGCCGGTGACGCACTCCCCGAAGCCGGCCCCGACCGCGTCCTCGGCCCCCGCGCCCGCCGATCCCACGCCCGCGCACCCGCCGGTCGATGTGGTCGCCGAATCAGACGCCGCCCGTGCGACTTTCGCGCAGTTGCGATCGGGTTCGCCCACCGAACCCCCGACCACCAATCTCACGCCCGCGTATGCCGGGCTCGCAGCTGTGGTCGCGCTGATCGTCTTCGTCGTGTTACGCCGAGTCCTGCGCTGACGGTCCCGCCGCCGACGGGGCGGTGGTCGACCCGTTCGCCGGGGCGAGATCGCCGACCCGGTCGAGAACCGCGGCGACAACGTCGTCGGCGTGCGCTTCGGGCAGCCAATGGTCGGCACCGCGCAACGCGATGAACTCGTACTTCGCGTCGACCCACCCCGAACACAGGCGGGCCGCCTCCTCGCCGATCGCCGGGTCCGCGTCGCCCCACACGAACGTGGTCGGGACGCGGACCCGCCGGGGCGCGGATCGCTTGTCGGGGAGCGGCATCGCGCGATACCAACCCAGCGCGCCGGGAAGGGCGCCGTAGTCACCGATCTCACGGGCGATCCGCGACGCGAACGGTTGCGGAAGTCCCATCCGCTCCCCGAAGTCCGGTTGTGTTCGCATCGCCCAGCCGAGGAACTTCTCGGGCAGGACCGGAATCTGGAAGGCGGCCATGTACCAGGACCGGAAGATCTGTCCGTGGCGCATCGAGCGCAGGAACGCCCCTGGGTGCGGAACAGACAGGGCGGTCAGCGTTTTCACCCGCTCGGGATGGTGCGCGGCGACCGCCCACCCGACGAGTGCGCCCCAGTCGTGGCCGACGACGTGGGCTCGTTCGAGGCCTGCGGCGTCGAGCAGGGCGAGCACGTCCGCGGTCAGTTCGCTCTGCACGTAGTCCCGTCGGCGTGCGGGGCGAGCACCGGGCGAGTACCCACGCTGGTCCGGTGCGAGGGTCCTGAACCCGTTGTCGTGCAAGATTTCCGCGACCAGTTCCCAGCACGAGGCCCGCTGGGGGAACCCGTGCAACAGCACGATCGGTTCACCGTCGATCGGACCTTCGTCGGTGACGTCGAAGGTGTGGGGTCCGCGGTCGAACCGGGTGATGCGCGTCGTCATCGATGACCTTTCTGTGTCCGATTCACACCATGGCGATCACGCGCGCCGGACCGCCGGTACCACCGGCGAACTTCGGTGCGCCGACGATCACGGTCGATTGCGTGTCCGACGGCCAAGTTGTCGCACATTGCTCAGCCGTCCCAGCGCACCCGCAGGATGCGGTCTGCGCCTTCGCCGTCGCTGGTTGTCAGGATCAGCGAGCCGTCGGGCGCAACGGTCACCCCGCGCAGGCGACCATGCTCGTCCTTCAGGGCCTCGGTTCGCGACACCACGTGGCGTCCGTCGTCAGAGAGCTTAAGGAACACCAGTCGTTTGCCCTTGAGCGCCGTCAGCACGACGCCGCCGTTGTATGCGCCCCAACCGGTTTCGGGCAGGAATGCGATTCCGGGCAGAGCGATCGTCTCGTTGCCCGAACTCCAGACCGGACCGATCGCGCCGGGGACCCGTACCGGATCGGTCATCGGCACCGATTCGTCGTAGATGATCGGTGTGCGATCGGGCTTATAACCGTAGTTGCCCCCGGCGACGATGCGGTTCAGCTCGTCGTCGCGGCTCGTGCCCTGCTCGATGGCGTACACGCGACCCGTGCCGGGCTGGACCGCCACGCCCTGTACGTTGCGATGCCCGAGGCTGTAGATCGGGCTGCGCGGGTTCGGGTTTCCCGGAGCGGGCGTACCGTCGAATTTGATGTGTAAAACTTTGCCGCCCAGCGACTTCCGGTCCTGGGCAACGGATGGTGTGCCTGTGTCGCCGGTACCGACCCAGAGGCTGTCGGCGGTAGCGGATAGGCCGCATCCGGCACGACTGCCGGAGGACGTCACGGGGATTCCACCGAGGACCGTCCGTTCACGGATCATCTGCGTCCAGTCCGCACTCACCCGCCACGACACCACCTTGATGGTCTGACCAGTCTGTGGGGCCGGAAGAGGTGCGCCGCCAAGAGGTTCCGGCACGACAAAGGCGCCGGGCACCGTGTACTCCGCTTGACACGAATACACACGCCGGTTGTCCGAGAACCGTTGGTCGATGGCGAGCCCCATGAGGCCCGCCTCGTGGACCGCGAAGATCTTCGACAGATCTGCTCTGACGTTCACACGTTTTCCACCGGGGCGCACCGCAACAAACCGCCCCGCGCGCTCACCGGAAAGCACGGTGCCGTCGGGTGCAACAACTACACCCCAGGGGATGGTCATCCCGCCAGTCACAGCAGTGACCTGCAGCGGCACTCGAGCATGAGCCGCCGGGCCGGCGATGAACAACCCAGCCACGACGGCCGCGGACGCGGTCATCGTCGCAAGCCCACGGGCCGGTGATCGGACGGATTTTCTGCGTCCATGACGTGTTCGGGTCACGAGGCCTACCGTAACCACGCTCACACCGACGGGGCAGGACATCGGGCGTCTCGATCAGCGAAATCGTGCTCCCGAGGCACGCCAGATGGAGACGTCGCGGCCCGACCGGAGCGACCGGGTGGTGGCGACGCCGTCCGAGGTGAGGAATTTGCGTCCCTGTGAGCGAGGTCGAAGGGCGATCTGCCCTTCCCACACCCTGAGGTGGACGGAGATTCGTCCTACTCGACGCCCGTCGAGGGAACGAGTCATCCCGCTCCCGAACGAAGCAGAGTGTGAACTCTTTTACCGCCCCGGCAGGTACTTCAACGCGCGGACGGCGGTCGGCGTGATGGCGCGGTAGATGCTCGTCGGGACCACCGGCATGCGATCGATGCCGATGAAACGCTGCTCGGCGATGGTCTGCGGCTCGGTGTACTTCAGGAGGCCCTCGTCACCGTGGCGGCGTCCCATGCCGGAGATGCCCATGCCGCCCATCGGGGCCGCCGTCGACGCCCATGCGGCGGCGTAACCCTCGTTGATGTTCACCGTCCCGGCGCGCAGTTGTTCGGCGACCTGCTGCGCCTCGGCGCTGCTACCGGCGAAGACGCTGGCGTTGAGACCGTAGTCGGTGTCGTTGGCGAGCTTGATCGCCTCGTCGGTGGAGTCCACCGGGTAGATCGAGACGACCGGTCCGAAGGTCTCGTTCGCGAAACACACCATGTCGTCGGTGACGTCGGTGAGGACCGTCGGCTCGAAGAAGAAGGGGCCCAGGTCCGCGCGACGCTTGCCGCCGGCGAGCACCTTCGCGCCCTTGGCGACCGCGTCCTCGACGTGTGCTTCGGCGGTGTCGATCTGCGCGGCCGAGGCCAGCGAACCCATGTCGGCGCTGAAATCGTAGGAGGCCGACAGCTTCATCGTGGAGACATACGCAGCGAACCGCTCGGCGAAGTCGTCGGCGATCTTCTTGTCGACGTAGATCCGTTCGATCGAGATGCACAGCTGCCCGGAGTTGGAGTACGACGCGCGCGCCGCGCCGCGCACGGCGTTGGCGATGTCGGCGCTCGCGGTGACGACCATCGGGTTCTTGCCGCCGAGTTCGGCCGAGAAGCCGATGAGCCGACGCCCGGCCTGTTCGGCGAGGGTGGCCCCGGTCTCCGAGGAGCCGGTGAACATCACGTAGTCGGTGCTGGCCATGATTGCTTGCCCGACAACGCTTCCCGGTCCGGGCACCACGGCGTACAGCTCACGCGGCAGACCCGCCTCATACAGCAACTCGGCCAGGGCCAGCGCGCAGTACGGCGTCTGGCTGTCGGGTTTGATCACGACGCCGTTGCCGGCGATCAGGGCGGCCACCGCATCGGACACGGCCAGTGTCAGCGGGTAGTTCCACGGGCTGATGATGCCGACCACACCCTTGGGCAGGTACCGCACGCGCACGCTGGTCGCGCCCGGCAGCATGCCCTTGACCTTGCGATCGGCCAGCAGCTTGGGTCCGTTCGTCGCGTAGTGCCGCGCGGTGATCGAGACGTCGATGACCTCTTCTTGCGCGTAGATGCGCGCCTTGCCGGTCTCGGCCTGCGCGATGTCCATCAACGACGCCGCGTTGCGGTGGACCAGGTCGGAGAAACGGTCGATGATCGCGGCGCGGTCGGCCGGCGTGCGGGCCGCCCATCCCTCCTGCGCCTGGCGGGCCCGGGCGACCGCCACCTCGAGATCGTCGGCGGTGGCGACCGGGATGGTCGCCATCTCCGTCCCGCTGAACGCCTCGAGGACGGGGCGCGTGGGACGACTCGCGGCGTCGTCGATGGCGACGAGCGCACCCAGGCGAGCGAAATAGTCGGCGGTGGGCTTCGGCATGGCGGTGCTCCTCAGCGCTGTGCGGGTGTCCGGTCTTCGATGTCGATCGTGGTCTGCGGTCGGGGCTCTACTGGTTGTCTCCCGCCGCGACGAGCACGATGCCGTCGTCGTCGGAGTAGACGATGTCGCCGGGGGTGAACGTCTCGCCGCCGATGGTCAGCGGGACGTCGCGTTCACCGGCGCCGGTCTTGGTCGACTTGCGCGGGTTGGTACCCAGGGCCTTGACCCCGATCGCCATCCCGCCGATGGTCTTGGCGTCGCGGATGGCGCCGTTGACGATGATCCCCACCCAGCCGTTGGAGCGGCCGAGCTCGGCGATGAGGTCTCCGACCAGTGCGGTGTGGACCGACGCGTCGCCGTCGACGACGAGCACCCCGCCGGGGTTGGATTCACCCAGAACCGACTTCAGCAGGGCGTTGTCCTGGAAGCACTTGACCGTCGACACCCGTCCGACGAACTCCCGGTTTCCGCCGAACTGCGTGAACTGGGTGTCGCAGCTTCGGACGTCGGCGCCGATGTCGTCGACGAGGTCGGCCGTCGGGGTGAAGGTCAGCTCGCTCATGCCGAACAGTTTAGGTGTAACCGCAAGTAGCTGGTTACTCGCGGGTAGGGATGGGCCGCACCCCGCCGATGATCTCGGCGACGTCGTCCGGGCGCTCCGACACGAGGAAGTGCCGCGCCCTCGGGAGTACCGCGATCTCGCGGGCACCGAGCACGTCGGCGTACCGTCGCTGCTTCCATTCCCAGAAGTGGCGCCACCCCGGGAGCCTGGACGACGCCACGACGACGATCACCGGGACGTCCGGCATCGGCTCGGACCGTCGCAGACTCCGCAACGTCTGGTTCATCGATCCGAAGGCGGCGTTCTCGACGAGAAGGGCCAGGAGGTAGGGCGGCTGCCCGAAGACGCGCGTACTCCATCGGCGCTGCTGCTCGCCTCGACCCTCCGGTGGCGCGGGCACGACGCGGCTCCACACCTGGAAACTGGGCCAGCGACGAATCCCGACGCGGCTCGTCACCGCGCGCGCCGCACCGACCACCCGATGGGCGTTGCCCACCCGGAACGACAGCGGAACGATCCGCCACGGCACCAGGACGAACGATCCGTCGAGGATGACGACGCCCGCGGTCCGCTCGGGATATCGGCGTGCGAACGCCTCCACATACAGCGACGCCAGCGAATGCCCCACGACGACAACCGGTTCGGTGATACCCCGAGCGTCGAGCACCGCGGCCATCCGCTCCACCTCGCCCAGCAGCGACGGATGGTGACGCCGACCGATGGGATCGGACAGCCCGTAACCCGGGCGGTCGTACCGCACGACCCGCCACGACGAGACGAGCCGCGCGACAAGCGGATCGAGGTCGAACCAGTTGCTCCCGAGCGCCGCCATGAGCAGCAGCGGCGGACCCGCCCCCTCGTCGAGCACGTGGAGCCGATGCTCCCCGACCGTCACGAACTCACCGGGTGAATCCAGACCCGCGTCGGGTGTCGTCTCGTGCACCCGTCCAGTGTGCCCGCGCGGATGGCGCGGCGTCGCCGGACGGCACGACGCGCTCACCGCCGATCCGTCAGCGGTCGTCCTGCGCGTCCAGGCAGCTCCGCAGCCGTCTCAGGCCGTCCCGGATACGGGATTTCGTGGTGGGCAGGGGCGTGTCGGTGCGCGCCGCCACCTCGGGATAGGTGAGTCCTCCGAAGTACGACATCTCGAGGCTTCCTCGTTGCAGTTCCGTGAGATGTCCGAGGCAGGTGTGCACTGCGCTCACCTCCACCGACCGCAGCACCGCTTCGAGCGGAAGATCCTGCGTCATCTCGGGTTCGGCGGCCCGGACGCCGTACTCCGACAACCGCTCGGTCTGCATGTCCTCGGTACGGACCCGGTCGACGGCGCGCCGGTGCGCGATCGTCATCATCCACGTGATCACCGATCCGCGGGTCGGGTCGTAGTCGGCCGCCCGCTGCCAGTACTGCAGGTAGGCCTCCTGGACGATCTCCTCGGCGTAGTGCCGATCACGCACCACCCGGACGGCCAGACCGTAGATCCGCGAACTGGTCAGGTCATAGAAGCGCGTGAACGCCGCTCGGTCCCCTGCGGCCACCAGAGCCAGCAGGTCGCGTAGGACCTGCGATTCTCCCCCGCCCCCATGATCCGCATTCGCGGTGGCGTCGCTCTCCCTCGGCGCCACGGTTTCAGGTATTGCCGGGTCGAGGACGAGGCACGGGAAGGCTCAGTGGCTGCCTGGGAGTCGCCGTGAACCAGATGAGGGTCGGGTGCATGTCAGCGACGGTCCGCCCGACGGTCCTGGTGTACGAGCTCTTCGACAACCATTCCGGTACCTCTCGTCAGACGTCGGGGGTCGATGAGTAGGTCGTTGGACCCTAGCGCGTCGTTACACATTGTGTTCGGTTGTAGCCCGCTGGGAGGACAGCAGGCCTTTCGAGGGGCCAGGACCATTCAACGACGGCGGAGTGGTACCCAAAACCTCTCCTCGGTGAACTACACATGACATCCGCTTACCCGGAATCGGCGCGCACACCTGGCGGCCGGGGTAGGAATACGCGGTGGCCACCTTTCGCCAGCCGGGCCCGGCGCCGGCCGAGATGCTGCGCACGGGTGCGCTCGCCGTGCGTGGCGCGTTCCGTCCGCGCCCGCCGGACCGGCGACTCTTCGACGCCATCGAGGACGCCGGGCTCCCCGACGGCGAGGTGACGGTCCGGGTGCGCGCCCTGCCCCAGGTTGCGCGACGGGTACCGCTCGCCGGCCTCGTCGAGGGAGCTCGTACCCTGCGTCGCGCGTCGTCGGCGATGACGACCTTCGTGGTCGAGCACCCCGAGGCCACGTTCTTGGTCGATCCCGGCTTCTGCCGCGACGCCCACCACCGCGTCCTGCCCGAATTGCCGACGATCTTGCGCCCGCTGATCACCCCGCCGCGGTCGACGGTCAGCACCGCCGACGGTCTCGAGCTGCGGCCGCTGCACCGCTCCCCCGACTTCGCCCTGCCGACGCACGCTCACTGGGATCACGTGTGCGGCCTGCTGGACCTGCCCGGCCTGCCGGTGTGGCTACCTCGGCCCGAACGCGAATGGATACTGGCGGGCACGCGACCACCGGTCGGCGGGGTGCGGGCGGCTCTGACCGACGGCCGACCGATCCTCGACTACGAACTCGACGGCCCGCCCGTGTCCACATTCGTCGCGAGCCACGACCTGTTCGGCGACGGCTCCGTGGTCGTCGTCGACCTCGGCGGGCACACCCCCGGGAGCGTCGGCGTCCTGGCCCGCACGTCCTCCGGCCCGGTCCTGCTCGCCGGCGATGCGGCCTGGCACTTCGAGCAGGTGGCGCGCCTGCGCCAGAAGCCGAGCATCCCCGGCGAATTCGTCGACGACGACCGCGACGCGGCGTTCGCGACGCTGCACCGCCTCCACCTGGCCCGCCACACCGTGCGCGTGATCCCCACCCACGACCATGACGCCGTCGGAGCACTCTGCGGCTGAGGTGAACTGGGGGGCGGGCTCACACGTGAAGAAGTCACACGCATGGACCTGTCCCGTGCGACACCTCAACTGCCACCCCGGGTCAGGCGGGTTTCGGCGAGCGGCGGCCGGATCAGAATCAGAGGCCCTGATTCGAATCCCCGCCTCGGTTGTCCCCGCCGCCTCCGTTGTCCCCGCCGGTTTCGCAGACGGCCGCGACATCCCGGGGCGTGTTCCCGGGAGTGCGGTAGGTCTGGACGGCCCACGCGACCTTCTTTTTCGTCACCGGAGACAGCACCTCGGTCCGCCGGATGCCGACCGCGAAACACCCACCGTTCGATACGAGTTTCTGGAGTTCCCCTCCATCGAGCCACCTGCCGATCCCGCTGTACGGCAGATCCGTTCCGGCGAAAGCCGGCACGATCCCGGTACGCGCGATGTCACGCGTCTGCGCCGCATTGAAGAGCGTATTGAACTCCATACGGACACCGATGTTGGGCCAGAACCAGTTCTGATAAATCGTCGGGAACGAGCTGAAACCCGCTCCCGCAGGGGTACTCAGGCCGTGACCCTCGCCAATGGGTGCCGCCCCGGCCACACCGCCGTAGAGTCCCACACCCGACCCCGTCAGCATCACGGCCGACGCGGCGATCGAAACGACAACTCTCCGCGCACTTTTCATCTCTCTGAGCCTCCAGGTCAGCTATTCATGAGACAAGTTGCGCTGCACAGCGTCTTCAGCGTCGCACAGATTGAGGATGGTGTACATCACGCTTAGGAACGCTCATCACACAGGAGCCCAAGGCGCCAAGGCGCCTCAGGCGTCCTGCGGTTTCGCCAGCGGGAACGCGAGCGACTCGCGGATCGACTGTCCGGTGATGAGCATGACCACCCGGTCGACACCGACCCCCAGACCTCCGGTCGGCGGCATCGCGTATTCCAGTGCCTGCAGGAAGTCCTCGTCGAGTTCCATGGCCTCGGGATCACCGTCGGCAGCCAGGATCGACTGTTCGGTGAGGCGTGCCCGCTGCTCCACCGGATCGGTGAGTTCGGTGTAAGCCGTACCGAGTTCGACGCCCCAGGCGACGAGGTCCCACCGCTCGGCGACGCCCGGCTTGCTCCGGTGTGCGCGCGTGAGGGGCGACGTCGACGTCGGGAAGTCGGTGTAGAAGGTCGGGAAGGTGGTGCGATCCTCGCCGAGGTGCTCGTACAGTTCCAGGACGATCTGCCCGGCGTCCCAGTCGGGCCGGTGATTGATTTCCAGGCGGTCACACACCGCGCGCAACTCCTCGACGGAGGTCTCCGGCGTGATCTCCTGCTCCGCGCCCTCCGAGACCACCTGATGAACGGTCTTGACCGGCCACTCCCCGGAGATGTCGACGCGCTCTTCGTTTCCGTCGGCATCGGTGCGCACGATGACCGGTTCCCCGTAGGCCGCCGTCGCCGCGTACTGGATCATCTCGCGCGTCAGGTCGAGCATCTTGAGGTAATCACTGTGCGCCTCATAGGCTTCCAGACTCGTGAACTCGGGGTTGTGGCTGAAGTCGACACCCTCGTTGCGGAAGTTGCGGCCGATCTCGAAGACCTTCTCGACACCTCCGACACACAGTCGCTTGAGGTAGAGCTCCGGGGCGATCCGCAGATACAGGTCGAGGTTGTAGGCGTTGATGTGCGTCTGGAACGGGGTGGCGTTCGCGCCGCCGTGGATCTGCTGCAGGATCGGTGTCTCGACCTCGAGAAAGCCACGAGCGCCGAGGAAGTCACGCAACGACTTCACCACGAGACTGCGGGTCGCCAGCGACTTGCGCGTCTGCTCGTTGATGGCGAGGTCGACATAGCGCTGCCGGACACGCGCTTCCGGATCGGTGAGACCGGCCCACTTGTCGGGCAGCGGGCGCAGGCATTTGCCGTTGATCCGCCAGGCATCGATCAGGATCGACAGCTCGCCCTTACGACTCGTGCCGACGACGCCGCGGGCCTGGATCAGATCCCCGAGGTCGACGTCGGTACCGAAATCGGGTGTGCCCGGGATGATCCGGGAATCCTCGACCAGCACCTGCACCTCGCCGGACCAGTCGTGGACGTCGGCGAACACCACCTTGCCGAAGTCCCGAAGTCGCGTCACGCGCCCGGCGACGGTGACGACGGTTCCCTCGGGCTCGGCCTTGGCCGCCGCGATCGTATGAGTGGGTTGATCGGCCGGCGGGTACGGATCGAAGCCGCGCTCGACGAGCCGGTCCATCTTCTCGAGTCGGACGCGCACCTGTTCCGGCCGGTGGACGACCGCACCCTCGGGTGTGGCTGCCTCGGCGTCGAGCTCGGCGATGAGCGCGGGCGCGTTGACACCGGGCGGGATCGACGGCGGCCCCTGCGTGTAGTGCTTGGCCCGTCCGAAGCGCGGCAACGTGATGAAACCCTCGGTCACGATCGCGGCGAGGCCCACCCGGGGCAGGATCCGGCTGTCCTCGAAGCACAGGTAGCGCGACTGCCAGTCCGGCAGATACTTCGCATTCGACTTGTACAGCGACTCCATCTGGAAGAACCGCGAGCCGAACATGAGGATCGAGTAGCCCATCCGCATCACGGGCCCGGCCCCAATCTGGGGACCCTGCTCGAAGAACGCCCGGAACGCGGCGAAGTTCAGCGAGACCTCGGTGATACCCAATTGCTCGGAGTTGCGGCACAATTCGGCGACCATGGTCTCCACGACGCCGTTGGGCCCGTGCCGGTCACGACGCATCAGGTCGAGCGAGACACCACGACGCCCCCACGGCACGAAGGACAGCATGCCGACGACCCGCTCGTCGGGGGTGCCCTCGTCCATCACGGCCTCGACCAGGAGGCAGTCGCCGTCCGCGGGATCGCCGATGCGCGAGAGCGCCATCGCGAAGCCGCGTTCCTCGTCGGTGTCGCGCCAGTCGTCGGCGCGCGCGACGATCTTCGCCATCTCGGTGTCGCCGATCTCGTTGTGCCGTCGGATACGGACACCGACCCCGGCACGACGGGTCGGGGTCACGGCCTGGCGCACCGCCTTCATGGCCGGCCCACTGAGACTGAACTCGCGCGTGTGCAGGATGGCCTCGTCGCCGATGTTGAGCGAGACGAAACCGGCGGCGTCGAAGGCGGCCGCGCCGCGCGGGCTCGACCCCATTGACGCCGGGTGCCACCCGTACTTCTCGCACAGGGTGAGGAATTCGGCGATGGCATCCGGCCACGACTCCGGATCGCCGATCGGGTCACCGCCCGCCAGTCCGACGCCTACCTCCACCCGGTAGGTGATCGCTGCCCGACCATCGGGCGAGAACACGACGGCCTTGTCGCGGCGGGTCGAGAAGTACGCCAGCGAATCGTCGTCGTTGAACCGCGTGATCAGCGCCCGGATGAGGGCCTCGTCCTCGGCGGTGATGAGCCAGCGCAGCCGTTGCGACCGGAACAGCACGACGGCCGCGGCGATCAGCGCCAGGGCGCCGAACAGTCCCAGCAGGCCGTTGACGAACAGGTGGGTGTGCCGACCGTCGAACGAGGCATCCTGGTCGATGGCGCCGAACGCCACGACCCGGTTGAACGCGTACGGCAACCGGTCGCCTCGGGTCAGCGTGTGCGGGAACGCCCACACCAAGGCCCAGCCCAGCAGGGTCGCGATCGCCAGTCCGGCGATCAGGGTGCCGAACGCCGCCAGGACGGCGCCTTTGCGGACCCGTGTGTAGAACTGACGGTACGTCGACAGCAGGAACATCAGGGCAAGCGCGTCGATGAACAGTCCGAGGTAGATGTTCGTGCGGTCCCACCGCGTCACGCCCAGGTCGTCGGCCAGCGACGGCACGAGATAGAACGCGTTGGTCGCCATGAACAGGATCAGGTAGATGACGCTGATCCACCAGGCGATCCGCTTGCGGGCCGAGAGCGCGACGGCGATGAGGGCGAGCACGAACGCCCAGGCGAAGCTGGTGTCGGGGAGGGTGATGATGTAGTCGTCGACGTAGCGGCGGGGGTCGTGGATCAGATGCCGGATCGCCGGGAAGAGGCTGGACAGCAACGCGATTGCCGCCAGGACACCGACGATCGTGCCGGCGATGTGCGGGGCTCGGGACCCGAACCCGGAGGGCCGTCGGATCTTGTCGAGCAGCGCGTGGGACCTGCGGTCGGCCGCGGTGGGCGTCCGCGGTCCCACGTCGCGGTGCTCGCCGGGATTCTCGGGGTCGACCGGCGCGAGGGGGGTGTCGGTGGCCATGCGTAAAAGGTAGTCGGGATGAGAGGTATGTCCCGGCACTCCACGCGGATGGGCCCCGTCCGGCACAGATCGTCTTGCGTCCCCGACGGCCGAGGTGGCCCGGCGGGCGGTGGACCGGCATGATCGAAGCCGTGTACGACGTGACGATCCGGGACGACTCCATCCGACTCGGCCAATTCCTCAAACTCGCCAACCTGATCGAGTCAGGGGCCGAGGCCAAGGAGGTGATCGCCGACGGTCTGGTCACCGTGAACGACGAGGTGGAGACCAGGCGCGGCCGTCAGCTGACGATCGGCGATGTGGTGTCGGTCGGCGGGATGAGCGTGCGTGTCGTCACCGAAGGCGACGTGCCACCTGCCCCCTGATCCGAAGAAGCGTCCCCCATTGCTCCCTGAGGAGCGATAGCGACGACCTCCTGCTCCCTGAGGTGCGAGCGAAGCGAGCCTCGAAGGGCGCTAGGACCGGACGCCGAACCGTCTGAGCTCGGCGGGTGTGATGAGTCGTTCCGCTTCGGCGGGGAACATCGTCGTGGAACCGCGGCGGCCTCCGAGTCGCCAGCCGGTCAGCGAGTTCAACAGAGAGCCCCGGCGGGGCGAGTGAAATGTGTCAGCCAACTTCATGACCAATCACTTCCTGATACTTCACATTCGTTACAACGGACTGGAACTTTGTTTTACTGTAGCGGCTGTTCCCGGTCGTGTCGCCGGACTTTGCAGTGGCTTTCGCCACGCCCCCGCGACTGCCGACACGTGTGAATCCCGCAGCTCCGGTTCCCGAAACGGCGAGTGCCGCACACGACGGCTAGATCGATCGTCGCACGAGAACTGTTACCTCGCGCGTAGCGACGCGCCCCTCACCTGCATGAATGACCCGGGCGGGCAGGCGACCACTCGCCCACCGCGGTTGCCGTCGAACGACCGAAGCCGCCGACCCGGGAATCGGGCCGGCGGCTTCGGTGTGATGGACGACGATGGCGGTCAGTGCGCCTCTCGGCAAACAGGCCGCTCGAAGCGGCAAAGGGTGGGACCCGGGGCATTGAGTCCGTCACCGTCGCGGGGTACAACCGCGCTTCCGCACGAGGTATTCCACGGGTCGTCCCACTCTTCCGGCCCGCTATCCCGCGGCACTGGCGCGGCGTCGGCGGACCCGCTTCACGACGAACCAGGCGACCATGAGGACCAGCACGGCGATCACGATGTTGCTCAGCACGCCACTCCACCGTTCGAGCGCGGGGGCGATGGCCGGACCGAAGCCGAAGCCGATCCCGATCCACAATGCGTTCCACACGCCGGAGCCGAGCGTCGTGTAGGCGGTGAAACGCCAGAACGGCATCTTCTCGATCCCGGCCGGGATGGAGACGAACGATCGGACGAGGGGCACGCACCGACCGAGGAGAACCGCCATTCCGCCCCAGCGGACGAAGTACTCCTCCGCCTTGTCGAAGTCGTCGTAGTCGAGCAGCGGCATCCGGCCGACGAGTCGCCGGGTGCGGTCGCGACCCAGAGCCGCGCCGATCCAGTACCAGAGCCAGGCCCCGACGAGCGAACCGATGGTCGCCGCGGCCCAGGCGAGCCAGACGTTCATGCGGCCCTCGTAGGCGAGGAACCCGGCGCCAGGGAGAACGGCTTCGGACGGGATCGGCGGCAGGAAGGTCTCGAGAAGGATCGCCACCCCGACGCCCAGCTCGCCGAGCGTGTCCATGAGGTCGAGAATCCAGCCGATGAAACCGCTGTGACCTTGCGACGGGTCGGTCTGGGCGAGTACGGCGGCGAGCTGCGTTGGCAAGGAGATGTTCCGTCTGTCCGAGGGCGGGCGGCTGGTCCCCGGGATCGGTGACCACTTCGGCCGCCACTCTAGTCGGACGTCCGATTCATCCGGTTCTCGTGCAGGTCAGCCGACCGGCGTCGTCACGCGAGGCCGGCGAGGAACCGGTTGGCCCACCGCACCGCGGTCACGCCGGGACGGACCTCGAAGTCCCGGTAGGTGCCGTGCGACCCGGACTGGAGGAATTGGTTGAACGACCTGATCTGCTCGCGAGCGCGCGCGTCACCAAGCTCCTGCGCGATCTCGCCGGGGCCGCCGAGGGTGAGCAGTTCGGAGAAGATCGCGCCCGCCTCGGCCTGATACTGCACGATCTGGCTCGGCGTCGGGTCGCTGGTCTCGGCGAGGTAGCCGACGATCCGTGTCACGTAGTAGTCGCGGGGCACGTTGCAGTAGACGTCGGTGGGTTCGCAGATCGTGAAGGCCCTGGGCAGGACCCACCCCATGCCATCGAGGCGTGGTCCGCCACTGCCCTCACCCCTCAGGGCGGGGCCGATGAGATTGTCCCGCTTCGACCGCCGCGGGTCTGCGATCAGCACGACCCCCGCGACCTGGCTCGGACGGATCGCAGCGCGACCGGTGCCGATCTCGGATGCGAGGTCACCGGCGGCGTCGGCGCCCTGGCTGTAGCCGACGAGCGCGATCCGGGTACCGGGGCATCGTCGGAGCATCTGAAGGGCGAGCCCCGTGGTGTTGGCAACCGCCTGTGCCTTGGACTTGCCGTAGATCGCCTTCTCCCACGGGAACGCCGTCGCGTCGTATCCGACGTACTGCACGCGGGTTTCCGGTCCGAGCCCGGCGGTGACCTCCCCCAGCACACCCGGGCTGGCACCGTTGGACCAGGTCCCGGGGACCGCGAGCACGTAGATCTCCGGGCAGCCCCGGGGCGCGGCGGTCGCCGTCGGGACGGCGAGCACACCGCCGGCCAGGATTGCACACAGCAGGGCGCATACGGTCGCGATGATCCGACGCATGGTCCGTTCCCTTCGTACACGCCGAGGAGGCAGCTTTACCGCCGAGTCTAGGTCGGGCATCCGGCAGGCGTGTTGCCGCCTGCGGAACTCCCGTGGAACGACGGATCTGCCTACGCAAAACTCCCGCCCACCCTGAGCGGGTGAGCGGGAGTCGAGTACTGCTGAGTGCGACGCGCGATCAGCGCTGCGCGACCTGCGTGGGCACGATCGGTGCGGGCAGGTCCGACGCCCCGGTGAGGAACGCGTCGGCGGCCGCAGCGGCCGAGCGCCCCTCGGCGATGGCCCACACGATGAGCGACTGTCCACGCCCGGCGTCGCCGGCGACGAAGACACCCGGCTGACCGACAGCCGCGAAGTTGCCGTCGCGCTTGACGTTTCCGCGGGGGTCGTACTCGACGCCCATCTTGTCGAGGAGGTCCTCGCGCTCGGGTCCGACGAAGCCCATGGCCAGCAGCACCAGGTCCGCCTCGAGCTCGAAGTCCGAACCCTCCACCTTCTCGAAGCGGCCGTCGCGCATGACGACCTCGTGCGCCTTGAGTCCGGTGACCTTGCCGTCCTCGCCGAGGAACTGCTCGGTGTTGACCGAGAAGACGCGCTCGCCGCCCTCTTCGTGGGCCGACGACACGCGGTACATCAGCGGGTAGGTCGGCCACGGGGTCGACTCGGCACGCTCGATCGGCGGCTTCGGCATGATCTCGAACTGGTGGACGATCTCCGCGCCCTGACGCAGCGAGGTGCCCAGGCAGTCGGCGCCGGTGTCGCCACCGCCGATGATGATGACCTTCTTGCCCTTGGCCGAGATCTGGCCCTCGACTTCGTCGCCGAGCTGCACCCGGTTGGCCTGCGGCAGGAACTCCATGGCCTGGTGGATGCCGTCGAGCTCACGCCCGGGGATCGGCAGGTCGCGACCGATGGTCGAACCGTTGGCGAGGATCACCGCGTCGAAGTCGGCGCGCAGCTGCTCGACGGTGACGTCGACACCCACGTTGACGCCGGTGCGGAAGACGGTGCCCTCGGCCTCCATCTGCGCGAGACGACGGTCGATGTGGCGCTTCTCCATCTTGAACTCGGGGATGCCGTAGCGGAGCAGGCCACCGATGCGGTCGGCCCGTTCGAACAGCGTCACGTCGTGTCCGGCACGCGTGAGCTGCTGCGCCGCAGCGAGTCCCGCGGGCCCGGAGCCGACGACGGCCACCGACTTGCCGGTCTTCTCCGACGGCATGACCGGGGTCACCCAGCCGTTGTCGAAGGCGTTGTCGATGATCTCGACCTCGACCTGCTTGATGGTGACCGGCGGCTGGTTGATCCCCAGCACGCACGACGCCTCGCACGGAGCCGGGCACAGGCGGCCGGTGAACTCCGGGAAGTTGTTCGTCGCGTGCAGACGTTCGATGCCGTCGCGCCACTGGTCCTTGTAGACCAGGTCGTTCCACTCGGGGATCAGGTTCCCCAGCGGGCAGCCGTTGTGGCAGAACGGGATACCGCAGTCCATGCAGCGGCTCGCCTGCGTCTTCAGATGGCCCTTGTCGAAGTCGGTGTAGACCTCTTTCCAGTCCAGCAGACGCAGTTCCACCGGGCG
Organism: Gordonia hongkongensis; assembly: GCF_023078355.1. Classification (NCBI taxonomy): domain Bacteria; kingdom Bacillati; phylum Actinomycetota; class Actinomycetes; order Mycobacteriales; family Gordoniaceae; genus Gordonia; species Gordonia hongkongensis. The sequence continues at coordinate 256,178 of NZ_CP095552.1, read as the reverse complement.
GCGGTCGGGCAGCTCCCGCTCGGGGTGCTTGAGAAATCCTCTGGGGTCAGCCACGTGCGGCCTCCATGATCGCTTCGTTCACGTCTCGCCCGGTCTTCTCCGCCTCGGAGATGGCCAGCAACACACGCTTGTAGTCGCGCGGCATGACCTTGGCGAACTTGGTCTGGGCGCTGTCCCAATCGCCGAGCAGCGCTGCCGCGACCGGGGATTCGGTCTCGGCGCGGTGCTCTTCGATGATCGTGGCGAGGAACTCGATGTCCTCGTCCTCGAGCGGCTCGAGGTCGACGAGCTCGGTGTTGAGGTTGTCGGCCAGCTTGCCCTCGGGGTCGAAGACGAACGCCATACCGCCGGACATGCCCGCCGCGAAGTTGCGGCCGGTGTCGCCGAGGACGACGACGCGTCCACCCGTCATGTACTCACAGCCGTGGTCGCCCACACCCTCGACCACCGCGGTGACGCCCGAGTTGCGAACGCAGAAGCGCTCACCCACGATGCCGCGCAGGAAGATCTTGCCCGCGGTGGCACCGAAGCCGATCACGTTGCCGGCGATGATGTTGTGCTCGGCGACGAAGTCGTCCGGCGCGTTGCGTGCCGGACGGACCACGAGGCGACCGCCCGAGAGACCCTTGCCGACGAAGTCGTTGGCGTCGCCCTCGAGGCGCAGCGTGATGCCCTTGGGAACGAAGGCACCGAAGCTGTTGCCGGCCGATCCGGCGAAGTCGACGATGATCGTCCCGTCGGGAAGACCCTGTGCGCCATAGGCCTTGGTGACCTCATGGCCCAGCATGGTGCCGACGGTGCGGTTCACGTTGGTGATCTTCGAGGTGAAGGACACCCGCGTGCCGTGGTCGATGGCCTCGCGGCTCTGCGCGATGAGCTGCTGGTCGAGCGCCTTGTCCAGGCCGTGGTCCTGCACGCCGGAGCAGTACAGGTCCTGGTTCATGAACGGCGACTCGGGCATCGCCAGGATCGACGACAGGTCGAGCTTGCCCGCCTTCTCCGACTTCCAGTGCGCGAGCGCCTTGGTCGTGTCGAGCGCCTCGACGTGACCGACGGCCTCCTGTAGGGTGCGGAAGCCCAGGCGCGCCAGCAGTTCCCGGACCTCTTCGGCGATGTACAGGAAGAAGTTCTCGACGAACTCCGGCTTGCCCGCGAAACGCTCACGCAGCAGCGGGTTCTGGGTGGCGACACCCACCGGGCACGTGTCGAGGTGACACACCCGCATCATGATGCAACCCGCGACCACCAGCGGCGCGGTGGCGAAACCGAACTCCTCGCCACCCAGCAGGGCGGCGACCACGACGTCGCGACCGGTCTTGAGCTGGCCGTCGACCTGCACGACGATCCGGTCGCGGAGTCCGTTGAGCAGCAGGGTCTGCTGGGTCTCGGCCAGGCCGATTTCCCACGGCGCACCGGCGTGCTTGACCGAGGTCAACGGCGTTGCGCCGGTACCGCCGTCGTGCCCTGAGATGAGGACGACGTCGGCGTGCGCCTTCGAGACACCGGCCGCGACGGTGCCGACGCCCACCTCGGACACCAGCTTCACGTGGATGCGGGCCTGCGGGTTGGCGTTCTTCAGGTCGTGGATCAGCTGCGCGAGATCCTCGATCGAGTAGATGTCGTGGTGCGGGGGCGGCGAGATGAGGCCGACGCCCGGCGTCGAACCACGGACCTCGGCGACCCACGGGTACACCTTGTGCGGCGGCAGCTGCCCGCCCTCACCCGGCTTCGCACCCTGCGCCATCTTGATCTGGATGTCGGTGCAGTTCGACAGGTAGTGCGAGGTGACGCCGAAGCGGCCCGACGCGACCTGCTTGATCGCGCTGCGGCGCCAGTCACCGTTCTCGTCGTGATGGAAGCGCCGCGGATCCTCGCCGCCCTCACCGGAATTCGAGCGACCACCGAGCCGGTTCATGGCGATCGCGAGGGTCTCGTGCGCCTCCGCGGAGATCGAACCGAAGCTCATCGCGCCGGTCGAGAACCGCTTCACGATCTCGCGGGCCGGTTCGACCTTCTCGATCGGAATCGGGTCGCGGTCACCGAAATTGAAGTCGAACAGGCCGCGCAGCGACGCCATCTGTCGGGACTGGTCGTCCACCAGCTTCGTGTACTCCTTGAACACCTTGTACTGGCCGGTGCGCGTGGAGTGCTGGAGCTTGAAGACGGTGTCCGGGTTGAACAGGTGGTACTCGCCTTCGCGGCGCCACTGGTACTCGCCGCCGACCTCGAGCTCGCGGTGGGCGCGCTCGGACGGGCGATCGGAGAACGCCAGCGCGTGGCGGGTCGCGACGTCGGCGGCGATCTCGTCGAGACCGATGCCGTCGAGCTGGCTGTTGAGCCCGGTGAAGAACTCGTCGACGGTCTCCTGCGAGATACCGATGACCTGGAAGAGCTGTGCACCGGTGTACGAGGCGAGGGTCGAGATGCCCATCTTGCTCATCACCTTCAGCACGCCCTTGCCGGCGGCCTTGATGTAGTTCTTCTGCGCGGTGGCGAAGTCGAGGTTGCCGAGCACACCGCGCTCGGTCATGTCCTCGATCGACTCGAAGGCCATGTACGGATTCACCGCTGCCGCACCGAAACCGACGAGTGCGGCCACGTGGTGGACCTCGCGGCAGTCACCGGACTCGACGATGAGACCGGCCTGGGTGCGCTTGCGTTCCCGCACCAGGTGGTGGTGCACCGCAGCCGTCAGCAGCAGCGACGGGATGGGTGCGTAGGTCTCGTCCGACTCGCGGTCGGACAGGATGACCAGGTTCACGCCGTCGTCGATCGCGGCGCTGACCTTCGCACGCACCTCGTCGAGGGCCTTGCGCAGACCGGCGCCACCCTCGGCCACCGGGTAGAGGCCGTGGATGTGGACGCTGCGGAAACCGGGCAGTGCGTCGTTGGTTGGAGTTGATCTCCACCAATTTCGCGAGCGTGTCGTTGTCGAGGACCGGCGACGGCAGCTCGATCTGACGGCACGACTCGGGGCCGGGGTTCAACAGGTCGGCCTCGGTGCCGATGGTGCCGCCGACGCTGGTGACGATCTCTTCGCGGATCGCATCGAGCGGCGGGTTGGTCACCTGGGCGAACAGCTGCTGGAAGTAGTCGAACAGCATGCGCGGGCGCTTGGACAGCACCGCGATCGGGGTGTCGGTACCCATCGAGCCGAGTGCCTCGGCACCGGTCTTCGCCATCGGCGCGACCAGCAGGTCGAGTTCCTCACGGGTGTAGCCGAACACCTGCTGGCGCAGCGCGACCCGGTCGTGCGGCATGTGCTGATGCGGCGGCGCCTCGATGTCGTCGACCGCGACCAGTCCCTGCTCGAGCCACTCACCGTAGGGGTGCTCGGCGGCGAGCTCGTCCTTGATCTCCTCGTCGTCGACGATGCGGCCGGCAGCGGTGTCCACCAGGAACATGCGGCCGGGCTGAAGACGCATCTTCTGCACGACGTCGGAGTGATCGATGTCGAGCACGCCGACCTCGGAGGCCATCACGACTAGCCCGTCCTTGGTGACCCAGATCCGACTGGGCCGCAGGCCGTTCCGGTCGAGCACGGCACCCACGACGGTGCCGTCGGTGAAGCACACCGACGCCGGTCCGTCCCAGGGCTCCATCAGCGCGGAGTGGTAGCGGTAGAAGTCCCGGTGCTCGGGCTTCATCGACTCGTGACGCTCCCAGGCCTCCGGGATCATCATGAGCACGGCGTGCGGGAGGGAACGTCCACCGAGGTGGAGCAGCTCGAGCACCTCGTCGAACCGGGCGGTGTCCGACGCACCCGGGGTGCAGATCGGGAAGATCTTCGACGCCGCGTCGGCCCCGAAGGCCGCGGTGTCGATGAGCGCCTCGCGGGCCCGCATCCAGTTCTCGTTACCGGTGACGGTGTTGATCTCGCCGTTGTGGGCGACGCGGCGGAACGGATGCGCCAGCGGCCACGACGGGAAGGTGTTGGTGGAGAAGCGCGAATGCACCAGACCGAGCGCGCTCTCGACACGCGAGTCCTGCAGGTCGACGTAGAACTCCCGCAGCTGCGGCGTCGTCAGCATGCCCTTGTAGACGAAGGTGCGTCCGGACAGGCTCGGGAAGTAGACGGTCTCACGTCCGGGCCCGTCGGCGCCGGCGCCCTTGTTGCCGAGTTCGTACTGGACCCGCTTGCGCACGACGTAGGCGCGACGTTCGAGTTCCATGCCCTCCGCGCCGCCGACGAACACCTGCCGGAAGGTCGGCATGGCATCGCGGGCAAGTGCTCCGAGCGAGTTCTCGTTGGTCGGCACCTCGCGCCAGCCGAGCAGGGTCAGACCCTCTGCCTCGATGACCTTCTCCACGCCCTCGCAGGCGAGGCGGGCGTCTTCCGAGCCCTGGGGCAGGAAGGCGATACCGGTCGCGTAGCTGCCCTCCGCGGGCAGCTCGAAGTCCACGGTCTCCCGCAGGAAACGGTCCGGGACCTGGATCATGATGCCCGCACCGTCGCCGGTGTTGGGCTCGGCACCCGCGGCGCCGCGGTGCTCGAGATTGACCAGCGCCATGATCGCCTTGTCGACGATGTCGCGACTGCGCCGCCCGTGCATGTCCACGACAAACGCCACGCCACACGAGTCGTGCTCGTTGCGTGGGTCGTAGAGACCCACCGGTCCCGGAGCCTGCTTCATAGTTCGCCTCACTTTGCGCGCGAGGAGTGCACGCACTACCCGTCGTCGATGTCTGGGGCCACACCCGGCCGTGTCGGGCCGCGGACCACGATGTCCCCGGCGTCGTCGTGCTCCACCCGCATCGGGGCTGACCTGGGCAGAGCCGACGATCACAGCGGCGGTGAGTCCCGGTCAGCGCCGTTGCTGACGGTCCCTTCGGGCCGCATCGTCGGGACCCGAACCACCCTGCTCATCGCAGCTACCGCGCGCAGCACGCCAGAGCGCCCCCGGGCAGCCGTATGAGCATTGTGAGTCATTTTTCCACGCGAAGGGCTCACTCTCGAAATCCGGTTACCACAGAGACACCGCCGGTGCACGTCAGACGGAAATCCGGCGATTCGGGGTCCGCCCCGGAGACGGCCCGCGCGGGCGGTTCGGGAGCGTCGACGGTCGCGGCCCGATTGCGGCCGGGTCTCGCCCTGACCGATCCCGCACCCGCACGTCGTCGAGCCACTACCGTCAGGTGATGAGCGTCACCGTACCGGCCGATGAGCCCACCCCGGAAGCGGATCTCCTCGCGCATCCGTTCGGCCGTCTGGGCGTCGATCCGTACGGTTCGCGGCGTTCCCGTGCGGTCAACGCCTATCTGGCCCGGGTCACCTGGCCGATGATGACCGCGGCCGGGGTCAGCCACCCCCGCGTCACCGCGCAGATGATCCAGCGGACGCGCCCGGCATTGAACCGGACCATCGAGCGGATCAACCCACCCCCGGCCAACACCCGGGTGGAGATCGTGCGCGAGAACTTCCGGGGTGGGCAGGTCCGTGGTGAGTGGGTCATCGGCCGGCAGGCGAGCGCTCCGATCCCCGGTTCGCGGATTCTGTATTACATGCACGGGAGCGGGTACGTGGTGTGCTCGCCGCGAACGCACCGGGGCCTGGTCGGCCGGCTCGGCAACAAGACCGGGCTGCCCGCCTTCAGCCTGGACTACCGGCTCGCCCCCGAGCACGCCTGGCCGTGCGCGGGCAACGACGCCGTCCGCGGCTATCGCTGGCTGCTGTCCCAGGGGTACCGCGCCGAGGACATCGTGGTCGCGGGTGACTCCGCCGGCGGCCACCTGGCTCTCGACCTGCTCGCCGTCAACCACGCCACCGGGACCCCGCAACCGGGTTCGATGGTGCTGTTCTCGCCGCTCTACGACCCGACTTTCCAACTGGCCGTGCGCAATCAGCGCACCGGGGTACGGGACCCGATCATCGACGCGATGTCCGCCCGCAAGATCCTGCGGCTCTACACCCGGACCGCCGACCCCGATCATCCACGGATGCGCGTCCGTCTCACCCCGGACATGACCCTGCCCAAGACGCTCATCCAATACGGGGCGCGCGAGGTGATGGGGGCCGACGCCCGGGCCACCCACGACGAGATCACCGGCGCCGGAGGGGTTTCGGTGATCCAGGCCTGGCCGGACCAGGGGCACGTCTTCCAGCTGATCCCCCGCCTGTCGGCCGAGGCGCGGTCGGCCATCGACATCGCTGCGCGGTTCATCGAGTTGACCGCGCCGGTTGCTACATGATCCGAAGGGCCCCTCGTACAGAATCAAATCCGAATAATTCGCACACTCACTCTTCCCTGAACCGAAGGAATCGCAAGAGCACTGGTCCCTGAGGTGCGAGGAGCGATAGCGACGAGCCACGAAGGGCCTGGTGAGATGCCTTGCGAGACCCTTCGCGGCTCGCTTCGCTCGCACCTCAGGGAACAGAGAATGAAGCTCGCTGCTCAGGAAGGAGGCACGAGTCTACGATCCCCGCTTCACCCCCCGCCCCCTGAGGAGCGCCCGGAGCCTGCGGAGGGCGCGTCACGAAGGGTCCGCGAGCCATGCCCCGTGCAGCCCGGCGGGGACGCGGATCGGGAGTTCGACGGTGGCGACCGGTCCGGCCGTCGGCTCGTCGGCGGCGAGAAGGTAGAAGTACGACCGCATGTCGGCGGGGTCGGTGCCGATCGCGCCCCAGTGATCGCGTTCGACGCCCGGGATGTAGATCGGTTCGCCGATCGCGGTTCCGGGACTCCAGAAGGTCTCGGTGCCGGCGGAGAGATCGTGGAACCAGAGACTGTCGGTGGCATCGGTGTCGCGGGGCCCCTTCGCCACCGTTGCCACGCGGTGGTGGTCCCGGGTGAGCAACCGGTCGTCGACTCGCGGGAACTCCATGTTGAAGGCGTTGTCGCTGATCGTGTTCCGGGTGATGGTGCCATCAGGGCGGATGATCGCGCGGGTGAGCGCCGACGTCGCCGGCCGGGGTTCGGCGGCGAAACCACCCGGGTAGCTCCACTCCACGTAGTCGACGGTGACACCGTCCTCGGCGCTCGGGCCGTCGAAGGCGTTGGCGAAGTGCCACACCCAGAACGGGTCGGTCTGGACCCAGCGCACCGGACCGCCGTCGCGCGGGATGAGGGCGATGCGCGTGCCGTCGTCGGGTTGCCAAGACAGCAGCGAGCCACCGGTCATCGCGGCTTCGAGGTCGAAGATCAACGGGCACACGAAGAGTACGAGGTACCGCGACGTGAGGGCCATGTCGTGGATCATGACCGACTTGTCCAGACCGTCGACCGGCGTGGGCCCGGTGGTCGTCGTCCCGTCCGCGGACACCACCGACCACGTCAGGTATGGCGACTCGAGTCCGTAGTTGAACAAGACCATCTCTCCGGTGGCCGGGTCGATCTTCGGGTGGGCGGTACTGCCGACCCGCATCGCGCCGTCGCAGTCGGTCTTGGCCAGCGTCGCCAGCGTCGACGGCTCGAGCAGGTAGGGCTGGTCGGATTCGGCCATCGCCATCAACCGTCCGCCGTGGCGGACGATGTTGATGTCGGGCAGTTCGCGGTAGGTGCCGGCGAGTTCGTCCCCGACAACGCTCGCGGGTGGTGTGTACCCGTCGGTGAGCCCGGACCAGAGTGCATGTCCGGCAGCCTCTTCCGCGATGACCATCGGGGTCCGGACGAAGCGGTTGGTGTACCCGACGCGACCGCCGTCGATGCTGATCCGGTGCACCATGCCGTCACCGTCGAGGGGATAGACGAACGATCCGATGGGATCGAAACGCGGATTGGGGCCGTTGCGCAGGTAGCTGCCGCGCAGATCCGCGGGGATCTCGCCGCGGACGGGCAGGTCGGTGACATCGACCTCCTCCCGCTGCGGGGCGTACACACCGGTGAGGTGGGCGTGATGCGCGAGGTCGACGGGGGCGGGGGTGGGGGGCGTGGTGATGGTCATCGGATGTCCTTAGGGCGGGTCGGTAGGAGGGCTGTGCCGCGGGGGTCAGCCGGCGGTCGGGGCGGTGGAGGCGGCGGGCGCGCTGGGGGCCGCGTCGGCGATTGCCCGGGTCCGCTTGACCGCGAACACGATCAGCGCGATCGGCACGACCCAGTTGAGCAGGATGTTGCCCGGGTGGCTGCCGGACACCGATGCCGACGACGCCAGCAATCCGGCGACGATGTGCGAGCAGCCCATGAGTGCGATCGCCCCGGCCCACAAGAGGCTGATCTGGCGGTTCTTCGCGCGGAACACCGGTGAGTGCCACAGGGCGGGATCGACGGTCTCGCGGGCGTACTGCTCGGTGAACGGAACCGTGAACGCGGACACGGCCATGACCGCGGCGAGGACGAACGCCGAACCACCGCGACCGAAGAACACGAGCGCTTCATCGACCTGGGTGTCACCGACGATGCCGATGAGCGCGATGACGCCGAACAGGACGACCCCGGCGACGTCGATGATCTTCCAACCGCCGCCGGTGCGGACGGCCTCGTAGATGGTGACGGCCAGGGCCAGCGCGCAGGCGGCGATCGCGGCGAGCGTGACGTGGTCGGCACCCAGGCGTTCGGCCGCCCAGGCGAACACGAACCAGGGGGCTAGTCCCAAGATCATGGATTTGGCGTTCACGGCTGGTCTCCTTCGGTACGGCCGAGGTGGGTCCTCGTTGGGGTACATCCACTGTCCGCCGGGCCGATGACGCGTACATCTGCGTCATGACGGAGAAATCTGCGCCAACCGTGCGACGATGCTCAGTTCTGCTGCCGACCCACGACGAACGCGGCGAGTTCGACGCGGGTGCGCAGGCCGAGTTTGGCGAGGGCGTGGGAGACGTGGGTCTGCACCGTGCGGGTCGAGATGAACAGTCGGTCGGCGATCTCGCCGCCGCTCATGCCGGCCGCGACCAGTTCGGCGACGGTCGTCTCGGTCTTGGTGAGACTGTCCCAACCATGGGTCGGCCGGTCGCGTGCCGCGGGGTCGAGCCGAATCCCCAACGGACGCAACCGCGAGGCCACGCGTGCGGAGCTGGTGCTTGCTCCCATGGCACGCGTCAGTCGCATCGCTCGCCGGGCGAGCTCGCGGGCGCGGTCCCGGTCTCCCGAAAGGGCGACCGCGCACGCGGCTTCCTCCCACATGCACGCCTCGGACTGCCGGTCCCCGACCGCCTGCACGATCTCGGCGTACTCGTCGGCGGCGTGCACGATCGTCAACGGGTCCGCGTCGTGGAGCACCACCGAACACATCGCGCGGGCCACCGCGACGGGCCCGGACATGGGCCGCGCGGGCGGTACCGGGAACTCGTCGAGCCCGTCCAGAATGCTGCCGAGCAGCGCGGTGTCGCCCGCACGCGCGCCGATCCGCGCGGTCTCGAGAACGACGGTGGGCAGCCAGGAGTACAGACCGAACCGGCGGCCGTGGTCCCATGCGCGGCCGGCTGTCGTCGCGGCCGCACGTAGTTTCCGGTTCGCCTCGAGCAGCAGGGCGCGGGCGCGGGTGGGCACCGGGAAACCGAACTGGTCCGGTAACCCCGTGTCGTCCCACGCGTCGAGGCGAGTCGACGCGGCCGCCAGGTCGCCGCGCAGCACGTCGACCATGGCCCGCCCGCCGACCGCCATCGACTTCCAGCCCATGTCCGCGGAGTCCGCGCGATCCAGTCCGGCATCGAAAGATGCCGCCGAGTCGTCGAGGTCGCCGAGCCCGAGAGCTATTCCGCCGCGGGTGAACTCGTGGTAGGCGGTCATCCAGTCGGCGCCCCGGCTCGATCGCAACCGGGCGGCACCCGCGAGCAGGTCGGCCGCCGCCGCCGGGCCGTGCGCATACTGTTCGATCAGCGACGGCCAGATGTCGGCCGACGACGTCGACAGTGTGCCGCCGGCGGATTCCGCCGCGTCCCGACGCGAGGCGAGCAGCGCGATCCCGAGCGCCTCCTCCACCTCGCCGCGCAGGAACCGGCGTAGCGCCTCGGCGATCAGGCCGGACACCGATCGGGTGGACGCGTCCCGCTCGACGTCGAAGAACGGGGTGTCCGGCGCGGGTCTTCGTCCGTCGAGAATGCCCACGTAGTGCCGCAGGTCGGTGAGCGTGCCGGCGACGTCGTCGCCGACCGGGAGCTGCAGGGTCTCGTCGATCAGGTCCCGCACCCGGTCGGTGTCCCCCTTGGCGATCAGGGCGAACAACAGGATCCGATGCAGCTCGGCGAACTCGGCGATCTCGGTCGCCAGTGCCATGCCGTCCTCGGCGACGCGTGAAGCCCGGTCGAGCTGCCCGGTTCGGGCGAGGGCGAGCGCGAGTGCGGTGTTGACCCCCGCCGACGGACGTGCGGTGCCGGCCAACGTCTGCAGGAGTTCCGCCGCGACCGCCGGTGTGCTGGCGAGTTCGCTCTCGGCGCGGCGTACCGCCGCGAACATCGCGGATTCGTCACTGCCCGAAGCGATTCGATGATGAGCCACGGACTGCGGATCGTGCCGGGTACTGGGATGGCTGGCGATCGCATCGTGCAGCACCGAGCGCAGCATCGGATCGAGTTGTCGATAGGTGACATCGGCGTACAGATCGTGGGTGAACCGCAGCGCTCCCCCGTCGTCGACGCCGACGATCCCGGCGTCGATCGCCGACTGGGCCGGCCCGACCAGCGAGGCGGGTGGAACCGCGTCGACCGCGGCCAGTTGGGCGAGTGTCGAGATGCAGCGAAGATTAACAAGGTGGTCCAGCTTGTTTAACAAGCCTGATCACGGCGTAAGAACCGCCCTGACTAGGGCAAACATGGTCGGTCGAGCGTTGCCCGTAGCCCGCGTTTTCGCGTGATTTCCTGCTAATTTTGCCGGGCAATCTATGCCTGGGAATCGCCGATTGCGCGGTGAAACCGGGCGACGAAGGGTCTGAAGTGACCGGCGTCTGGCGGCCGGCCATCGGCGATTGGCCAGTGGGATGAGCTCGTCTAATTCGCAGATGACGTTGGCGCTGGTTTTGGGGATGTGCTCGGCGGATTCGGCGCTTGTGTGGTGACTCCGTGACCGGGCTTGGTCAGCGGAAGGGTTGCGAGGTGCTTCTGGAGCCGCTTCGACATCGGCATGAACGTGACGAAGGTCAGGCTTCCCGAGACAACCGCTCCTACCAGCGGCACGACCTTGGCTGCGCTCTTGGCGAAGACCTGCTTGGTCATCTGAATGCCCAGGAGCCCTGCAACCTTCTTGACCACCGGATATATCGCACCCTTGGTGAGAGCCTTCTGCGGCAGCTTCCTGGCCACTTCACTTGCGATCAACTTCGAGACTTGCGCCACGCTGGCCTGGGCCGCGTTCACGCCAAACATCACGCCGATGAACAGCGTGAGCATGCTTTCGGTCGCGGAGTCCATTCCGTCGGCGTTGTCGTCGAAGAGCTCCGGCCAGCTGTAGATGTAGGCGAGTTTCTGGACGACGCGAAGAAGGTAGCCATAGTACTGTGCGATATCGGCCGGGACCGTGCCGATCGCTGCGAGGCCTCCGGGGATGCCAGCTGCCGTGGAAAGTGTCGTCACCTTGCCGGTCTCGTACTTGATCACGCTGTTGGCGATCTTGTCGATCACTTGAGGTGTTACGCCTGCTTCGGCCGGTGTTGTGGCGATAGCGAGTTTGATCTGCTCGTCGGTGCAGTATCGCTTCAGCTCTCTGCGGAGGAAGGCCTCCCGGTTGATCTGCACACCCGGCAGTTGAGCCGATGCCCGCAGCGTCTGCTCGAACTTCGTCGACGGCGCGACCTGATCGCCTTTGGCCATGGGAGCAACCTATAGCAACCTTCCGACACGGACCGCTGATGGGGCGGAGGAGACGTCGGCCTATCACGCGAAATGCCTCGCTGACCGTTTGTCGACTTCCTCCCTTAGCGGCTCTCCGACCTCGATTTCTTGCTAGATTTGCTGCTAATTCCTGCCGAAGCGGAGGTGTCACTTGACCGAGAGTTCCGGCGCGGCGGTGACTTGGCGGTTCCGATTCGCTGGCGACAAGGTGTCCCGTGTGTGGAACTGGCAGTCTGACGGTCCGCCGGATCTTGCACGTGTAGTTCCGATTCGCAAGCCTCGATCGTCGGAGCGACAACGGCACATACCGGTCACTGCGTATTCACTGACCATGCGCGACCACCTTGAACTCGAGTCGGGCCTCGAGCATGACCTCTTGCGACGCCTGGACCGGCTCCACGATGTCGTCGCGCTGGTACCGCAACCGTGTCAGCTGAAGCGGGGCGGATCGTCCTCGGCGAAAAACACGCCCGACTTACTCAGCCTTGACGACACCGGGTCGGTAACGCTCTGGAATGCACGCCTGCCGCACAAGATGGACGACAAATTCAAGCTTCAGGTCGCAATGGTCGAGGCCGCCTGCGCGAATGTGGGATGGCGCCACGAGGTATTCAACGGGCTCGACCGCGTAGAACGCCTAAACCTTCTGTGGCTGCACGGCTACCGCCGAAGGCCTTCCTGGTATGACCAGGTGGCTGGCGAGATCGGGAAGGAAGCAAGTAACGACGCCGCGACTCTGGGCTCCCTATTTCGTCTGGATACCGGAAACGGGGAGGCCATCGCCGTGGTCTGGCACATGGTCTGGTCCGGCGAACTGGATACCAACCTCTCGAAGCGATTGACGATGGAAACGCCAGTGCGCGCAGGACTGGTGGCGTAATGGACACAAGTCGCACAGTGGTTGAGGTCGGTGGCCGACTTCTGACTGAGTGGGGAACCGGTCTGGTGACAGCGGTATCAGCGGCCGGCGTAGACCTCCGCACCAGCGTCGGCGATTCCTTGCACGTCGATTGGCCCGAACTCGCCGAGGTGCGACTCGTGGTCGATGGCGATGTAGCGCCAATCAGACCGGCGCTCCGCCCGTACTGGGATGGCCTGTCTGAGGAAACGCGCCGAGCCGCCCTCGACAAACTTGAAATCGTGCAAGAGATACTGACCGGCTACCGGGACGGTCACGCCGAACTCGCGCGCGACGGCGAACCGCGCCCACCCTTCGGTGAAGGCTTCGGCGTCTCCGAGGCGGCGCGCTGTCGCGCGATGGCGGTCGCGTTGCAGCAAGAAGCTGCGGGAGATCGTGCCCTACAACGCCGCATCGCGAACGGTGAGATCAAGCGATCGGCTCCGGTCGACAGCACCATCCGCAACTGGGTGCGTGCTTGGAAACGCGACGGACTACTCGGGCTCCTCGATGCCAGATCCCTGCGTCGCGAACAGACGTGGGAGCGAATCGATGAGCGCTATCGGACTGTTGCTGAGTTGGTCTTCGCCACCCTGGACGGAGATCGGGCGGACGTCAACATCAGCGAGCTTGATCGGCGGATCAAGGTTGAGCTCAAGCGTGCAGGGCACGTGAATGTCTCCACGCCGCAGCGCCTGACGGCAGAGTATCTCGCGCACCTCAAACGGGGCGCGGGCGCAACAACCCGCACCCAGAGAAGCCGGTCGCTACAGCGCGTATCGGGCAAAGAGCACTTCCCCGCAATCAGGCCTGGGCAAATAGTCGCCATCGACGCCACGAGGGCGGATAACCTCGTATATGACCCGCTTCTCGGGCGACCCTTCAGCGTCGAAATCCTCACTGCGATCGACGTCGCCACCAGAGTGATCCTCGCACTGCGCGTGGTGCCGAAGAGCGCCGATGGAATCGATGCCGGGCTACTTCTTTACGACATCTGCCGCCCGTTCTCGATGATGGTGGAGGGCACCACCATCAGTCACTGGCGCTGGGCCGGTTTGCCCCAAGTCGTCGACGCTTCTGATGTCGCGGTCAAGGTTGGGCGCAGAAGTGTTGCACCCGATTTCACTACGCTTCAAGGAGAGCACCACATCCCTGGCGTCATGCCGGACGCGATCCGCGCCGACCACGGTTCGATCTTCGTGTCCGATCACTTCCGCGCGATTCTGCGTGACTTCGGGATTGACTTGTTGCTCAGTCGCGGGAAAAAGCCAACGGACAACCCCCACGTTGAACGCTGGCACGAGACGCTACAGCGGGCCGTTCAACAGCTCCCTGGCTACAAAGGTCGCAATACCTCGGAGCGCGGCCGATTGGTCGCCGAGGAGGCATTGGTCACGGCCGCCGAACTGGAAGAACACCTTCGGCGATTCGTCGCCTTGGACTACCACCGGTCGTGGCACACAGGCTTGGTTATCGGTGGTGAGCCCACCGCTCGCACCAGTCCTTTGGAGCTCTGGGACATCATGCTCGACGTCACCGGCCGTATCGACGTACCGCAGCGTGCAGACATGATCTATCAGATGCTTCCGGTCAAGTGGGGCACAGTCGGAGTCGCAGGTGTCGAGTTTGCTGAGATGGTCTACGACGGCAAGCTACTCGATGATTTCCGGAATGTCGCACGGGGCCAGTTCAGGGACGACGACAACAAGGTTCCCTTTCTTGTCGACCCGCACGACTTGTCGAGCATCTGGTTCCCGCACCCCGAGACCGGCCGTGTACGCCCCGTTGCGTGGCGAGGATCTTTCTTCACTGACGCGCCGATGACCGATACGATCGTTCAGGCTGTTAGGCGGCGCGTCCGCGAACGCGGCGGCAACCACATTCTGAGTCGGGGCTCAGCGCAGCGGCAGATCCTCGACGAGCTCACGGAACTCACCTCTGGGCCCGTTCCAACTGACTGGACTGCCAAACTGTCAGCCGCGCACCGCAGAGTTGAACAATCGCGCAAAGACCACGAAGAAGCTCAGGCAGCCCAAGGTGCAACCCGCGACGAAGCCACTCAGTCGGGCGGCAACGAAGCACGCACCAAGACGCCCCATACCGATTCACCCCAGGACGACGTTCCCTTGGACATCCTCGACGTCCCGTGGCCGACGATGCGGGCCGACTCCTGATGGACTCCCTCGCTTGGCATTTGGCTTGCACCAAACCGGAGTTGCCAGAACCACCTCTGTACACGTCGGCTGGTTGGGACAGGATGACATCCGAGGACCGCGCGCGGGCGGTCGATGCGCTGCGTCAATGGATGAATGGACTCTACGTCGAAACGGCCGAGACCCGCGCAGTCGCAGACCGACTCACTGAGATCGTGCAGGAGAATTCTGAAACGGGCCCCGGTGCGAAGGCAATAGCGTCGGTCACAGGTGCAAGCACGCTCGGGAAGAGCACGGCGGTCCGCCGCTGGGCCACAAGGAAATACGTGGAATGGATCGTAGGCGCACCGAAAGGCCCTGCAGAACTGCCCACGTGGAACCCTCAGCCAACGATCGACGCAGACCTATGCCCCGTCGTTTGGGTCAACCTGCAATCTGGCTCGATGGTCAAAGGATTCAACTCCCAAGTCCTTGACTTCTTCCGCTTATCCGCCAGCGGCGCCGCCCACCAGACGTCAACCGCCGCGGTCAGGGCATTGGCACGCCACGGCGTGCGCACCCTTCTCATCGACGACTTCCATCTACTGCGTACCAACTGGAAGGGCGGCCGGGAGGTCCTCGATCACGTGAAGTACATGAACACCGAGCTCGGCGAATTCAACGCCAGCTTAATTCTGGTTGGGACAGACCTCGAATCCAGTGAAGCCATGAGCGATGCCCAGCTTATCGGCCGCCTCCAGCCAATGAGCTTCAGTCCGTACGGAATCGAGACTTCGGAGGAGCAACACGCGTGGCAGCAACTGCTCTACGGGCTGGAAGGTTATCTCCTTCCGCATCTCCCTCGGGCAAGCGAAGGGCTTCTCACTTCACAGCTCGCGGGGCCCATCTGGAAGCGATCTCAGGGCTACGTCGGTGACGCGACACGCCTCCTCCGCATTGCGACACTTGCAGCGATCGCCGACGGCACGCACACGATCAACCCAGAACACCTGAAGGAAGTCCGCCTCAGTAAACGAGCGCACGCAGCAGAGGCGGAAATCGATCTTCGGCGCCGCAGCAAGCAGAGCAGGGTGTGATGTCACCGGCAGACAACGGAAGGGGGCTATCCATGCGAGAGCCTCGTATCGGCTATCTGCCTGCTCGACCGATTCCAGCCGACGATGAATCGCTGGAGTCCTTCGTATCGCGCGCGGCGACGGCGAATTGCACCACCGTCACCAAGATCCTTGGTCGAAGTCAGTTACCGCGATCAGCGTCTGACTACGAGCCGATTCTGCGGCACCTGGCCACGCTGACGCGCCAGCCATTCTCGCGCATTTCGGCGATGACCCTTGATGACTGCCATAGTCGAGTGCTCGCGAAGGAAGGCTGGCTGGCAAGTGAGTGGGGTCAGCATTGCCGTTGCGCACCAAACGGAGTGGCACGGCGAGAGTGGGCGTTGGCTTTGTCTCCGGTCTGCTTCTACTGCGGGCACCTCATCGGCATGCCCGGTAGCGGCACTGCGCAGCTGACCAGAGTTCCCGACCGGATTCTGTCGGTCTGCAAGGAGGTCTCGTCCGCTGCGCACAGATCTGCGAATGACTTCGATGCACTCGACCGACTTGAGTGTCTCCGCGCGGAACTACCCTCGGTGGCTCGTCGGCTCAGTCGAGGATCTGCACACTGGATCCCAGCGGATGCTCAGTTGGTGACCACTGCGACGGCAGATCTTGCGACGAGTCACGAGTCCGAGGAAGAGCTACCGCGATCTCCTGCCGTTCGTGCACTGGCCATCGCAATGGCCTGGGAAGAACAGCGAACGTGGCTGACACCACGAGTATCTCCACATCCACGTCCCACTCCTGTCCGACCAGAGAATTCTGAAATACCCGATTCGCAGGTCTTCACTCGACGGGTACTCCGCACAGGCGCGAAGACTGTCAAGACCATGCGGTTACCGAAGAGCTCAGTCCGCCATCCACGCGGCGAAGATCTGATCCGGCTGGCGCTTGGCCATACGCAATTGACGCTTGACCACATCCCAGGGATCTACCGGCAAGAAGGCGAACCGTTCGTGCTCGACCCCGCCCAGTGGTTGTGGCGTTCCAGAGTCGCGCTACTTCTCAGTCAATGTGTTCGGTTGCGCGATCATTGGAGCCTTGCCGACGAGCCGACCTACCGTCTGACGAAAGCTGGTAGCTACTCGATTTGCATAGGGGCGTGGCCGAAATGGACTCCGATCTTCCACCGCGAGAGCGACATTGCCCATGCGATGAATCTGGCGCGAGCCCTATGCCTCGATGAGCTCGTCAACTACCGTGAGCGCCGCGACGCGTTAAGAAGGATTGAAGCCGCCCCGCCGGACCTGGTCGGCACCCTGCCCGCAGCCGCCCGGAACTTCGATGGCTGCGCCCGGCTCGCCGCATCTTGGATGTGGTTCGATGCAACCTGTGATAGCCCGCGTACACGGCCAGACGCCGAACACCTGAAAGCATTTGACGCTGCGCTCAACCCTGAAGGCCGTCTCATCCTTCGCAGTGCCGCCGAAGCGATCTGCGTCGCCGACGAAGATCTTGTGCGTCAGGTTGGGAGTGGAGACTTCGGTGTGGTGGATTCGGACCGAGTCTCAGAAGAGGACCGGACTCGTGTGGGCGCGTGACTTCCAGTCGCTCGCCGACTGCGGGCGCTACCAAACCGCGACGGCGACGGAGCCGCTGAGCTAATGCTCCCCGCTCGAGTTGCAATCGATCCACGCGAGTCGCTTGATTCGTACCTCGAGCGGATTGCACTTGTGAACGATCTGACGACCAAGAGTCTTGTCCGCATGCTCAAGGAGAACCGGGACGGATCGTCGGTCTCGACGGCTTTCATGCTGGTCCGGCCTAGCGATGAGCTCGTCGGCCGAATAGTGGATCTCACTGGGCTGGGGGCATCGGCCGTCGAGAATTCGACCTTGTTGCGTTACGACGGAGGCGCGCCACTCAACCTCGACGGCTTCGACCCGCTCGATCGGTGTCAACGGCCAGTTTGATGTCCCCGCTGGTGGCCAGGTAAAAGTCCCCACCCTGTGCGGGATGTTCTAGGTGGGTGGTACCTCCGTTCGGTGTGTCATGCGGTAGGAGTCGCCGTCGGTGATGACGATGGTGGCGTGGTGTAGGAGCCGGTCGAGGATGCTGGCGGCGGTGGTGTGTTCGGGCAGGAATCGTCCCCATTGTTCGAAGGGCCAGTGGCTGGCGATCGCGAGAGAGCGGCGTTCGTAGGCGCCGGCGACGAGCCGGAACAGTAGTTGGGTGCCGGTGTCGTCGAGTGGTGCGAATCCGATCTCGTCGAGGATGAGCAGATCTTGGCGTAGCAGGGTGTCGATGGTTTTGCCGACGGTGTTGTCGGCCAGTCCGCGATACAGGGTCTCCACGAGGTCGGCGGCGGTGAAGTACCGCACTTTGTGTCCGGCGTGTACTGCGGCGATCCCCAGCCCGATCAGGGTGTGACTCTTGCCAGTCCCGGCTGGGCCGATCAAGGCCAGATTGTGTTGGGCTCGAACCCATTCCAGTGAGGATAGGTATTCGAAGGTGTTGGCCGGGATGGAGGATGCGGCCACGTCGAACGATTCCAGGGTTTTGGTGACCGGGAACCCGGCAGCTTTGAGTCGGTTGCGGATGTTGGAGGCATCACGAGCGGCGATCTCGGCTTCGACCAGGGTCCGCAGCACTTCTTCGGGTGTCCATCGCTGGGTTTTCGCGGTGAGCAGTACCTCGGGTGCGGTGCGGCGGATCGAGGCGAGCTTCAATCGGCGTAGCGCTTGGTCGAGGTCGGCCGGTAGTGGCGGCACTGTTGGTGCAACTGATGTCGATGTTGTGGTGGTCATGACACCTCCTTGTCGCCGGCGCCGAGCTTGTAGGCATCCAGCGAGCGGGTGGGCGCGGTAGGCAGGTGCCCGAGCAGTGCTGTGCCGGCCGGTCGCGGGTTGGGGGTGCCGGCTCCGGCATCGAGGATCGAACGCACATCGGCGGCCTTGAACCGTCGGAATGCCACCGCCCTGGTCAGGGCGGTGAGCACCTGTTCGTGGCCGTGGGAGGTGACGAGCCCGAGGATGTCGTCGAGTTCACCGCTTAGGCGGGTGTTACCGATCGCGGCGGCACCGACCAGGAACTGCTCAGCAACCTCACCGAGAGCGCAGAACTGCTTCTCTGCTGCGGTTTTGGGTCGTGGTGCACGACTGGGCGGTGTGCGTGGCCCGCCGTAGTGGTCATCGTTGAGGACGACCTCTCCGGGTGCGGCCAGCAGATGTTCGGCGATCACCTCGCCTGAGGCGGGTTCGGCGATCAGGAGCCGTTCACCGTCCTGGATGAGGGTCACGGTGGTGCCGATGAGCCGGTTGGGTACCGAGTAGCGGGCCGAGGCGTACCGGATACATGAGAGGCGATCGACCTTTCGGGTGACCGGCGGTGGGCCGACTTGGGCCCGCAGATGGCAACGTCGACAGCACTTCTCGTTCCACATCGAGTTGCTCAGCAGGCACGCACAGTGTGTCGCTGTGGCGGCGGGTGTTGACCTCGACACACCAGTCCCGCGCGGCCCGGTTCGCTGCGTGCACATCCAGCTGCACGTCGTCACGACCAGCGGCGATCTTGGCTTCGGTCCACAACGGTTGCGCCAGATCTGACTGCGCGTACCCGCAGAGGTTCTCCACGATCCCTTTCGATTCCGGATCGGCGCCGTGACAGAAATCCGGGGCGAACCCGTAGTGGGTGGCAAACCGCACATACGAGGGGGTGGGTACGACGACGTTGGCGACGACTCCACCTTTGAGGCAGCCCATCCGATCAGCGAGTACCTTGTTGGGTACTCCACCGATCTCCTCAAAGGCTTCAGCGATGAATCCGAGTGTGGTGGTGGATGTTTCATTGGTGGCGAACCGAACGAACCGCCAGCGTGAGAACGCCAACACCGCGCAGAACATGTGCAGGCCGCCGATCACGGCCCAATCGATGACCAGGTAGTCACCCGGAGCCCACACTGCCGGGCGACGCCCACGATGGTGATCACGGCGCCACTGTGTTTTCTCCTGGGCGACGAGACGACGGAAGTTGCGGGCCGAGCCTGCATAGCCCGCCGCTCGCGCTACTGGTAGCAGACGTTTGGCGGTGATCCGGCCGTGTGACCGCTCGACTCGCTCGGCGACCAGCTCGGCGACGGTGTCGTAGTTGCGGGCCCGTTCCTTGCGATCGGGTGGTTGATCGTCGGCCTCGAACCGGTCGACCACACGTTTGACGGTCTTGTGGGTGGTGCCGCACACCTCGGCTGCGGCGCGATAGCTTCCGAGTTCTCGGTAAGCAGAAATGATGTCCATACGGTCCTTCGCAGACTTCAATGGAACTCCCAGGCGGTGATGGTGATCGGTTGGCACCTTCACCGTCATCGCCTGGGCCCTCAGTTCCGGGTCGACACGACGAACACAGGGTGGGGACTTTTATCTGGCCACCAGCGGGGACCTCGACCTGGCCACCAGTGGGGACTTTCTCATGGCCATGGACATCGATCGGGCGAGCTACCGCGCCATCGTTTGCCAGGGGTGGTTCCCGCAGCATGGGACGCAACTATGCCCACTCTGCCTATCGCACGACGGAATCTGGCAGCTGTCGTGGAAGCTACCGGTGTCGACAGTGTGTCCCGACCACGGCGTCTACCTGGTCGCTGAGTGTTCAAGCTGTGGCCGGCGCTTTCGAACGCGACACCACAGTCCGCTGCGTCCTCGGCTCGATGAACACCAGCCGTGCGGAAATCCGCTCGGATTCTCGGCTCCCTGCCGACACTCCATCCTGAGAGAGAAACCGACGGCTGCATCCGAAGGTGCAATTCGGACCGCAAAGCGGGTTACGGCCGCTATCGAAGGCGAAGAAACGAGCGTTCTCGATGGCGCTCTCGCGCCCCCCGCGTACCTCGCAGAAGTCCGAAACTTAACCACTCTTCTGCTTCACCTCGCATCCCGGGCTCGCGCAAGGGGTTTCGTCGAATGGGCCGGAGAGCTCCAAGCCGAAGCCGCTGGTCGCACAACTGAGCTTCGAGGGCCTCGGTGGGGTATTCAGCCGCCGACAAGTGCAGTCACCCGCGGTGAAGCACTGGCGGAGGCGGATGGGATTCTGTCCAGTCCGAAGAGTGCGGACGCCGTCGCACGGTTGGCCGAGTGGTTCGATCTGATCCCGGACGTCCCGGGCGGCCCGAGAGGATGGATCGTCAATCGCGCGGCAAAGAGTCCGGTGTTGAGCTGGCTGGTGGTCCAGGTGCTTTCAGCCCGCCGCCATGTCGGCCTGCAGATCGATCATCACGACGCGTTGATCGATCTGCCGCTGTCAGCGATCCCTCAACTTCTCGATGAGCACACCTACCGTCGTCATTTCGCTGGGATGCTAACAACGCAGGAAAGCACGGGGCGGCTGTATGCCTCCCTGTGTATTGCGCGCGCACAACGGCCAGGGTCGACGTGGTCCACCGCTGCAGCGAGTATCGAACTCGACCCGGATCGTGAACACGTCGATCGTCACCCCGTGCGGGTCGCGGATGACAGCTCTGGTCACCGCTTCGCCTGGCAGAGTCGACAGCTGTACTTGCGCGCCGTCGTAGGTGAGGTCACTGTGCGAGGCGCCGTCGTCGACAGCGGAGTCAGTCGCCCATCGAGTGTCTTCGACCCGGCCGGAGAACGAGTCGAGCACGGCGAGAAGGTGTCCTCGCCGGACGGTCACCGATGGAGTCCGGTTCGTCGACGCGTCGACGACCACTGTGGGACCGGCGTCCGTGACCTCGCCGAGGTCGTACGACCACACCGGCCTTCCGGTCGGCCCGTCGACCACCTCGAGTGTCGAGCCGCGTACATGCGCGAACCCGGGGCCGACGGCGTGGATCGGTCCCGCGACGGACAGTCGATATCGTGGCGTGCCCACGTCGGCGGGCTCGGATGTCTGCGAGCCCTCGCTGTGAACCACCGCTTCCGTCTTCTGGAGGTACGGCACAGCGGCCGTGATCGCGAGCAGCACGACGAGCATCGCGCAGCCCGCTCCGACCGCGATGCCGAGTCCTATCGATCCGCGCGCTCCTCGACGCGGCGCCCCCGCCCACACCAGCAGGGCGGTGGACGACGCGACGACCGCGGTGAGCGTCCAGACCACCGCGCCCGCCTCATCGACGAACCGGGCGCCGCTCCAGTCGCCTGATGCGGAGGCCACGACGACCAGGGGTGCGAGTGCTGCGAGAACAGCCGCGCCCCGAACTATGGGCGAGGCTCCCCGACCGGCGAGGTTCCATCCCGCAGCCAGGATCGCCGCCACCGAGATCACGCACGAGGCGGCCGGAAGCCAGACCATCATCTGGAGAGGCTCGACGACATCGGCTGCGGTCACCGATCCTGCCAGGGCCGATAGGACGGCAGTCAACGCAAGTGCGATCACCGCCCCCACCATCGACGTGTGCGGTCGCGCTACGTCCGACGCTTCGTCTGCTCCCGCGTGTGTGCTCACGGTTCGGAGCGTATCCACGCCGGTCGGCATGGTCAGTCGACCGACCGAGGCAGGCGCCGACGCCCGGACTACGCGAAACCTCCCCCGATTGATCTGTTCGGTCGACAATGGACGGCATGGGCCCCTCTATGAGACTCAGCCGGCACGAGGTGTGGACGGCGGTCCACGACGAACGTCGACGCCTCGCCGACGACCTCGCAGAGATCCCCGACGAGATGTGGCGGGCGGCGTCGCTGTGCCCGGGTTGGGATGTCGCCGACGTCGTCGCGCACATCGTCGACACCGCCCACATGGGTCGTCTCGCGTTCGTCCGCGACATGCTGCTCGCGCGTTTCGACTTCGACCGGGCCAACGATCTCGGTGTGAAACGACGCCGCCGTCCCCGACCGGCAGACCTTGTGGCCGACATCCGTGCGGCCGTCGACCTCACACGCACTCCCCCGGCGCCGCCGGCCACCCGGTTGGTCGAGGCGATCGTCCACGGTGAGGACGTGCGGCGGCCCCTCGGGCTGGTCGGCGACTATCCCGTGGACGCCGTCCTCGACGCACTCGACTACCAATTGAGAACTGCTGTCAGCTGGGGCGGCGGAGCCGAGCGCGCCGAAGGACTGCGCCTGATCGCCACCGACTGCGACTACGTCGCGGGTGAGGGCCGCGACGTGGAGGGAACAGCCCTCGACCTGCTGCTGACGGTCTCCGGCCGCGGGATCGCTTAGTGCGACCTCAGCAGCCGAGCGCGTCTGCCAGTTGATCGATGCCGGAGACGTGGAACAGGTCGAGCGGATCGCGTTCGGCAGGCTTGGGCTCTGGACCCCACTCGCGGGGCCGTTCGATGTACGCGGTCTGAAGTCCGAACGATCGCGCTGCCGCGAGGTCAGAGACGTGGGTGGCGACCATCAGGACTTCTTCCGGCCGCACTTGCATGAGGTCGGCCACGCCGAGGTACACCTCGGCCGCGGGCTTGTAGTGCCGCCACAGGTCTGCCCCGCCGACGAAGTCCCACGGGAAGTCGGCGTTCTTCGCCATCTCCGTCAGTAATGCGACGTTTCCGTTGCTGAGTGCCCCGATCGTGAATCGGGTCTTGAGGCGACGCAGCCCGTCCGAGGAGTCGGGCCATCCCGGGAGCACGTGCCACGCATGGACGGCGGCGTCGAGTTGTGCGGCGGTCGCAGTGACGCCGTACGAGTCGGCGAGCAGCCGCTGGAGCGATTCGCGATGCAGGTCGTCGAGCAGCTTCCACGGACGTTCACCTGACTCGACCTCGAGCAGGCCTGGCACGTAGGTGCGTCGCCAGTCGAGCGCCAGCCTGGATGAATCGAGGTCGGGGAACGTCTCCGCGAGTGCCGTCGACACTCCCGTGTACCAGTCGGCGACCGTCCCGAAGGTGTCGAACGCGAGGACCTTGATCACGCCAGCAGCCCGATCGCCAGGAGCAGCACACCGATCGCGGGTGGGACGAGCTGTTTGAGCGCTGCGGACGTCTTCGACGGATCCGACACGATCAGCACGATGCCCGCCGCCACCATGCTTCCGGCACCTGCGAAGACCAGCGTCGCACCGACGGCCTGTTGCCCCGCGGCGATCACCACGATGCCCGCACCGATGAGGATCGCGAGAAAGAGGTTGTAGAAGCCCTGGTTGAGAGCCAGCGGCTTGGTCGCCTCCGCCTCCGCCTCGGAGGTCCCGAACACAGCACGCGCCCGAGGTGTCGTCCACGCGATGGATTCGAGATAGAAGATGAACACGTGCACGAGGGCCGCCACTGCGGCGAAGACGAGACCTGCGATGAGCATGCTGGGATTTTATGCCCGCGAGTACTCCGACGCCGCACGAACCTGCTCCGGCGTCGGAGTGATCCCCGTGTAGAGAGCGAACTGCGCGGCCGCCTGACCGGCGATGACCGCATCGCCGCTGATGGCCTCAGCGCCGCGTGCGCGGAGTGCGCGGATCAGCGGCGTGGTCGGGGGCATCGCGACGACGTCGAGCGCGGCCTGCGCGGCATCAACGGCGTCCTGCGGGAACGGGAGGTCCTCCGATGCCGGGCCGCCGGCCATTCCGATCGGTGTCGCGTTCACCAACGTCGTCGGGCGGGAGTCGCCGAGTTCCACGGCGTGCGCGAATCCGTACTTCGCGGCGAGCGCCCCGCCGGTCTCGACGTTTCGCGCAACAACCGTGACATCGGTGAACCCCTCGTCACGCAATGCGGCGACGACGGCCTTCGCCATGCCGCCGCTGCCCGCCACCGCGACCGGGGCCGTCCGATCGAACGACGACGCCGCGAGCAGGTCCGCCACCGCCTGGTAGTCGGTGTTGTACGCCCGAAGAACGCCGTCGTCGTTGACGATCGTGTTCACCGAATCGATCGCCGCGGCCGACTTCTCGAGCACGTCGACCAGAGGGATCACCGCCTCCTTGTACGGCATCGACACCGCAGCACCGCGGATCGGCAGCCCCCTGATCCCGGCGACTGCCGCCTCGATGTCGGCGGGCGCGAACGCCTTGTAGACGTAGTTGAGGCCGAGCTCGTTGTACATATAGTTGTGAAACCGCGTCCCGATGTTGGACGGCCGGGCGGCGAGCGAGACGCAGAGGACCGTGTCGCGATCGAGAGTTCGGGAGTGGGGTGCGCTCATGGCCTCGATCGTATGCGGACGACGAGCGAGCCCGCCGCACTCGTCACGACTCGGGATCGCCGGTTCCCCGCTGTTCTCGCCTCAGAGGCTCAGCGACGTCAGTTTCGCGGGGTTTCGAACGACGTACACCGCCGTGACCTGCTCGTCGACGACCTCGATGCAGGTGACGTTGTCGATCGTGCCGTCAATCGACGAGAGCACCGCGGGCATTCCGTTGACGACGGTCATTCGGAAGCCGAGTTCGCCCATCGCCGTCCCCTTCGAGAGCAGGCCGACGAGCAGTCGCGCGACTCGGTCGGCCCCGCGTACGGGGCGCCGTGCGGCCGAGACGACGCCACCGCCGTCACCGAGGAACACCGCGCCAGGAGCAAGTGCGTCCATCAAGCCCTGGACATCGCCGGTGATGGCGCTTGCAAGGAACTGTTCAGCAACGGCCTGTGCCTGGGACGGTTCCGAAACAGCCGTGCTTCGCCTGGCGCGCACGTGATTTCGCGCGCGACTCGCGATCTGTCTCACCGCGGGCTCGGACTTGTCGACCGCCGCCGCGATCTCGCTGTACTCGAACGCGAAGACCTCACGAAGCACGAACACCGCGCGTTCGGATGGAGTCAACGATTCGAGGACGAGCAGCATCGCGGTGGTGACCGCTTCTCCCGTCAGAACGTGGTCGAGGGCATCGCCGGACGCCGTTTCGAGAGGCTCCGGCAGCCACGGTCCGACGTAATCCTCACGCCGACGGGCCGCCGACCGCGCCGCGTTCAACGCCTGCCGAGTGACGATCCGCGCCAGGTACGCGCGCGGGTTGGTGATGCTCTCCTTGTCGACGTCACGCCACCGCAGCCAACTGTCGGAGACGACGTCCTCCGCGTCGGCCACCGACCCGAGGATCTCGTACGCGATCGAGAACAGCAGGGGCCGATGCTCGACGAACTCGTCAGTCATCGTGGGCCCGGGATCGTCACCGCGGAACCCTTACGGGCCGACGTCGCAGCGAACTTGCAGACCTGCTCCTTGAAGTACGCGCCTGGTCGACCTCCGAACCAGATGCGCGTCGGCACATCGTTGCGGTGCGCATGTTGAATCACGGCGTTCCGGCGCCCGAGGGACACGTTCTGCCCGACGAACGACATCGAGAACGGTGTCGGTTCGTCGCCGCGGAGCTCCCTGAGCACGTTCTTCGCCGCGTGCGCGCCCTGCGGCAACGCCGCCTGACAGCTGGCGCGTGTTCCAGCGACCGCCGCGGCGTCGCCGACCGCGTACACGTTCAGGTGACTCGTACTGCGAAGCTGCGAGTCGACGCGCACTCTGCCCGTCTCATCGACGTCGAGGCCGCTGCGTGCCGCCAGGTCGCTGACCCGAGCGGCCACCGCCCACAATGTGAGGTCCGAGTGGTCGGCAGTCGTCCACGTGCCTCGAACGATCTCGACGCCCAGAGACGACAGGACCTCGGCGACCCTGGTCCGTGCGGCGTCTCCGAGCGATGCACCGAGTTCGTCGCCGACGAGCCGAACGGCCAGGTCTGGTCGCTGCTCGGCGATCTCCGACGCGGCTTCGATCCCGGTCAAGCCTGCCCCGGCGACGGTCACCGTCGCGCCTTCTCGGAGGGCACGCAGGCGTCGGGCGGCCTCGCGTGCTTGGTCGACGTCTCCGACCGCGAGCGTCCCCTCGGGTGCGGCGGCCGAGCTTCCGACCGCATAGATCATGCGGCCGTAGTCGAGCGACGTGCCGTCGGACAGCTCGACGACGCCGTCGCCGACCTTCTCGACTGCAGCCTTCCGGTGCACGACACGGCCGTCGAGCATCTCTGACAATGGCCGCGTCGCCGGTCCGCTTCCGGCGATCTCTTGGTGCAGCCGTACTCTCTCGACGAATTCGGAGTGCGGACTGACGACCGTGACGGTCAGTCCACTTCCTTTGCGCGCCAACAGATTCGCCGCGACGATTCCCGCATATCCAGCCCCTGCGATCACGATGTCCATGGTGTGACTCCCTCAACGTCGGTGATTGACATACATGGGACACCGCCCGGCGCCTGCCTGTGACACTCCGCCAGTATGTCGCCGATCACAACAGCCGTGCACTGATACCGTGGCGGTCAGCATCGCGTGTCGGTGACGGACTGCGTCAGACATGGAGGTGCCGTAGACGAAAGTCTCACCATGCCAGTCAGTTTCAATCACACCATCATCGGCGCGCACGACCCCGCGTTGTCCGCCGACTTCTACCTCGCCGTTCTCGGCGCGCGCCCCGCTCCGAACTGGGGCCCGTTCATCAACATTCAGCTCGACGACGACACGTTGTTGCAGTTCGCTCCGGCACCGGTCAACGATCCGATTCACATGGCGTTCCTCATGAACGATGAAGAATTCGATCGTGGATACAACGCCCTCACGACGCTCGCTGTGGAGCACTGGGCCGACCCGCAGATGACACGCCCCGGCGAGATCTCCACAGATGAAGGCAAACGCGTGTACTTCAAAGATCCGTCAGGCCACCTGCTCGAAATGCTCACGCAGGCGTATCTCTGATCCAGAAACTCTCCAAACTCAGTACTGAGATCGACACTCGAGGGAATATTGCTCTCGAGTACTCATCTCGGTACTGAGCTTTGGGAGCTCGCCCAGGCCAACTGAAAAGCCCACGCACGAGGCGTGGGCTGGACAGATACTTGGCACCCACGTGAAGTCATTCCAAACCAAGGCGGGCGCACACCGACCAAAGGTCGGCGCGGATGTCACAGTGCCCCCCGCAGGATTCGAACCTGCGACCTTCTGCTCCGGAGGCAGACGCTCTATCCCCTGAGCTAGGGGGGCGGGTCAAGCGAGAGCAACATTAGCGCACCTGCCCCGTGCGCCCCAACACCGGGGGCGACCTGGTGCGTCAGACGGCGATCAACGTCGCGTCGCGGACGTCGCGATAGCGGTCGGGCGTGCAGGTCAGGACGATGATCTGAGAGTCGCCCGCGGCATGTCCCAGGACCTGGGCCATCGAGGTGAGGCGCTTCGGGTCGGAGTATCCGAGTGCGTCGTCGAGGATCACCGGCACGCCGTCGGCCTCGTCGACGAGAGACGCACACGCGAGCCGCGCGAGCAGGCCCAGCTGTTCGCGGGCCCCACCCGACAGCGACTCGACGTCGACGGTCACCCCGTCGAGAGTGCGCGTCTGGATCTGGAAGTCGTCGGCGACTCCGAACCGAACGCCGTCTCCGAACACGGGGCCGGCCAACTCCTCGAGGCGACGTGTGAACGGGTCGACGTACCTCGCTCGGCTCTCGGTCCGCTTTCGTTGCAACGTCTCGAACAGCACCCGCGCACCGGCCGCGCGTTCGGTCACTCGCCGAAGCGTCGCGACAGCCGCGTCGTTCTCCGCGACGGCGTCGGACAGTTCGTCGAACCGGCCGTCACTTCGGCAGACCTCGAGACGGGTTGTCAATTCCGTCTGGGTCTTGCGCTCATCGGCGATCCTCGAACGTGTGCGGTCGAGCGCAGCTTCGGCTTCCTCATAACGTGCACGAACGCCCTCGACATCCGTACGCGCAGCGTCCAAGGCGACCTTCGACGCCGCGACCTGTGCGTTCTCCAGGTCGCGGGCGGCAGCCGACGACAACGAGACCAGGTCTGCATCACTGGCCTCGGCCACTGCCCGCATCAGTTCTTCACGAAGCGCGACGGCGGTCTCGGCCGCCCTCTCACCGGACTTCTCCCAGACCTCCGCTCGGCTCGTGTGTTCACGGGCGCGCGCAGACTCCACGTCACGAGCCCGCTCGGCGGCGGCGTGCGCGTTCGCAGCGTCTCGCTCCCGGATGCGAAGGGCGCCGAGGTCGTCGACTTCTTCCGGCTCGACGTCTGGAATCCGCGCGTCGACCACGGCTCTCTCCGCGGTCAGGTCGTCGACGCTGTTCTCACCGAGTTCTCTCCGGAGCGCACGTTCCACCTCGCGGACCCGACCATGCGCCTCGGTGCGTCGTGCGGCGGCCGGGACGACATCCGACAGTCGCCGGACGCCGCATCGACGGACGAGCTCGGTCGCCTCCTCACGCAACGCCTCGAGTTCGTCGGCCAACGCCTGTGCGTCGTCTCCCGGCACCACGCGCACCCGGACCTCTGCGGCGTCGACAGACACCGTGTGTCCGGCCTTCACCGTGGTCTCGTCGGTGACCGGTTCGCCGTCGACGGTCACGGCGCCGCCCAGAGGAGTCACGATCACTGTCGGAGCTCCGGCGTCGACTCGCGCTTGAGCTGCGGCGATCGCACGGTCCAGGTCCACTGCGCGAGCCGCATCGGCATCAGTCGCGACAAGGTCGCTCGCAGCCTTCACGGCCTCGTCCAACTCCTCCTGGAGCCGGGCGGCCTCAGCGAGCGTCGAATCGAGCTCAGCACGCCGACGGTGGTCACGCGCGACGACCTCTGCCGCCTCGGCTGCGGCTATCCGTTCACGCAGGCCGGTCAGCCTCTCCTGCGCCGCGGTCGCCTCGATGTCGAGTTCCTCGGCACGCTGCGCTGCCGCACGAGCATCGTTCCGCGACGACTCGACAGCCGCACGGCCGGACGCCACGTCCGACTCCGCTTGTCCGAGACGAGCACGCAGACCCTTGCGTTCGTTGACGGCCTTCGCTGCCGTCGTGGCCTCGGCCTGCCGCTGAGCGACGACCGCTTTCGACTTGTCCAGCTTCTCCACAACCGCGTCCGCTTGCGCGACCTCTGCCGCCAGCCTCGCCACCTCGACGCGCTGTTCGGACTCCAGTTCCGACAACTCGGCGATGGCGGCGGCGACACCGGGCAGTCGGTCTGTCGCCTCTTGTACGGTCGCGAGGATCCGTTCCCGTTCCGCGACCGCGTCCGATGTCTCGATCGCCGCCCGCTCGGCTGCCAACAGTTCGCCGGTCGGTCTGCCCTGTGCCGCGGTGAAGTAGCGCTGGTATTCAGCCGTGACCGCAGCGAGGAGGTCCTGCGTCTGGGGGCTCTCCCCCGCCTGCTCCACGTCGACGTCGCCCGCTGCGCGGTCGAGTGCTCGCGACAACGCGGAACTGTCGGTCAGCGCCCCGAGTTCGGGGTCGGTCGACTGGAGCAGACTCAGAGCCCGGTACAGCGTGCGGTCGAGAGACGCGTCCAGGATCTGTTCGACACGCTCGTGCGCCGCCCGGCCGGTCAACTGCTCGGCTTTCGGCTCCAGAATCGTCAGGGCCGTCTCGGGCGCTTTGTTGAAGCGTTTGAAGTACTCGAAGCGCCATGGCCCACAGGAGATCTCGGCAGTCACCTCGCTTCCGACGTCGCGGCCCGACGGCTGCACCGACCGCACGCTCGCCTTGCTGCTCTTGTCCCGCGTCGTCAGCAGAAGGTCGAGCGCCTCGACCATCGACGACTTGCCCGCTTCGTTCTCGCCCTCGATCACGGTCACACCGGCGTCGGCGAACACGACTTCTCGTTCGACGACACCGCGGAAGTTCACCACCTTCAGCCGATGAACCCTCACGCTCGACTCCCGGCCAGGCGCAGAAGCAACGACAGCGCCGACCGCGCCTCGGGATCGTCGGCCGCCCGTTCGGCGATCTCCGCAGCCGCGCTACCCGCATATCCCTGCAGGTCCAGGCTGTCGAGATCGGCGTCGTCGGACACCACGACGAGGTTGTGCTCCCGGTCCCATGTCGTCAGCCCCGCGAAACGGTCGCCGAACTCGTCGAACAGTTCGTCGAGGGCGACGTTCTCGGCCACTGTGAGGGTGCCGACGAGACCGAGCTGCACCACGGTCCGGGGCTTGTCGGTGATCGCGCTGAGCGTCGCCCGCAGCCGATCGACGTCGGCGATCGAATTCATGTCCTGAGTCAGCGTGCGGAACGCCCACTGACCGACGCGGTGCCGTCGAACGTCGATCGACCGCTCTCCGCCTCGCCGGAGCGTCACCTGCAGCACATGGCCGGGTTCGGTCTCGACGTTGTCGAACGCCGTGACTTCGGGAGCACCGGAATACCAGACCCGCCCGGTGTCCCCGACGGAGGTGACAGAGTGGCGGTCGCCGAGTGCGACGTAGTCGACGAGACCTGCCGCGGTCGCGGCGTCGACGCGGGCGCTGGCGACGATCGACGGGTCAGGGTTGGGACTGAGGCTGTCCATGCCGCCGTGGCCGACGACGATCCGGATGTCGTCGGACGGTCCGAGGCCGGACAGCTGGTCGGCGATCAGGTCGGACGACGGGTGTTTGGTGTGCCACGGAGCGGCCACGATGCTCACGCCTTCGCGGATCCGGACCACCCCCGGTTTGTCGAGAACGTGGACGTTCTCCGGGCAGGCGCGCACGAACTCCACCGACGTGTACACGCTGGTCGCGTCGAGTGGGTCGTGATTACCGGGCAGCAGGTAGACGGGAACCGGGTAGTCGCCGAGCGAATCGAGCGTCCTGCGAATGATGCGGGTGGAGACACGAGGATCGTCGAACACATCGCCGCAGACCACGACGAACTCGGCACCGGTCTCCGCGGCCACCTCTCCAATGCGGATGACTGCGGCGTCGCGTGCCGCCGCATACGTGTGCTGAGACTCGCCCGGAAGAAAGCGCCGAGTCATCCCGAGCTGCCAGTCGGCGGTATGAAGGAACGTGACCTCCGGATCGGCGGCAGGAGCAGGCGGAGCGGGCTCCGCTCGCTGCTTCGGCGCCCTTTTCTTCGTCGGAGCAGGCGAGGCCTCGGGGAGATCGAGCTCGAAGAGCGGCTCCATCTCGTACATCGGTCGGCTCATCGGTCCCCCTCTCCAGATCTCAGCGATCGACTCGCCTGAAATACTACGAGCGGGGTCTGACAATTCCCGATTCCGGCACGCGGTCAGGCGCGAGAAGTGATCCGATCGGCCATGGCACGGAACGCGGGCAGGGCTTCCTCCATATTCGTGTCAGCCTGAAGGTCTTCACTGTTCTGCGCGATCACGACGTTGTCGCGGGGCGACACGTACACGTACTGGCCGAGGATGCCGACGGCGAGGAAGTCGCCGCGGTCGCCGTCGCCCAGCCACCATTGATAGCCGTAGCCGTACACCGAGCCGCCGTGCAGTGCACCGTTCGCGACCTGCGCCGACTGCACCGATGTCGCCTCCTTCACCCACGCGGCAGGCACCACCCGGCGGCCGTTCACCACACCGCCGTTCATGAACAGCTGGCCGAATCGCGCGAAGTCGCGAGTGGTCGCGTGATACGAGGCGTACGCGATCGCCGAACCGTAGTAGTCCTCGCCGACCGGCGTCGGGTTCTTCATCCCGGCAGGCTTCCAGATGTTGTTCTGCACGAAGGTGGCGAGCGGCTGGCCACTGGTCTTGGTCACGAGGCGTCCGAGAACAAACGTGTCGAGCGAGGCGTAGTTGAACTTCTTGCCCGATGACGTCGTCCGGACCGACTGTCGAGCCTGGTCGATCAGCGGCTGCCCGAGCACCATCCGGATCGTGGTGCCGGTGGCCCCGTCGGTGACATTCGCGTAACTCGACTCGTCGTACCTCTGGCCGGACGACATCTGCAGGATGTGCTTGATCGGCACGCCGTCGTATCCGGAGCCTCTCAACTCCGGGAGGTACTTCGTGATCGGATCGTCGACCGACTCGATGAGGCCTTTGCCGAGCGCGATGCCGACTGCCGTCGAGGTGATCGACTTGCCGACCGACCACGAGTTGAAGTGACTGTTCATCGTGTAGCCCGCGAAGTACCGCTCATCGAGCAGTTCGCCGTTGTGCAACACCACAAGCGCGCGTGCGGACGTACGTCGAAGGTAATCGTCGAAGGTCCGCGTCTTGCCCTGGTAGCGGTACGTCGCCCCGAGTCGTCCGGGGACCCTAGGGAGTTCGACGGGTGTCGACGACGGCGCCATGGTCGTCGTCTTGTAGAAGATCACATGGGGAAGAACCGGGAGCGACTCCGGCTCCGGCACCGCGCCCGCCGGCGCCGTGATGAGACCGAGTGAGACGGCGACCGTTGCGGTGACGGCGAAGGCGCGGTGACGCATGAGCACGGGTGAGCTCCTTGGGAGGGATCTGCTCGAGTGGAACGACTCGAATGCAACCACCCGGTCACCACCGTTGTCAACAGCGGTGACATCTCCGAGGTCGATCGTGCCCAGGACCAGCACCGACGGCCCCGCACCCGACACCGTTGCCGCATGCCCGCGGTCGCGCAGCGCATTCATCAGACCGCTCGACGCAGGCATCGCGGATGCCCTATAGGTCTGATGCAGACGATCGCTGGTCGCATCCATCAGGCACGTCGGATCCGTCGTGAGGGCGACGACACCGAGCGCCACACGGCTCACGTTGAACACAGCGTCCTCACGCGGGACCGCGTCGGGCAGAAGTCCGCGCGTCTCGGCAGTCGACGACTGCGTCTGCGGAACGAAGGACGTCGCCTTGATCGACGGGTGCAGCGGCAGTTTGCGCGCGAAGAACTCCGTGTCGCCGTGGGTCCAGGTGACGACACCCGATCCGAGAACGGACGCCGCGGCGTTGTCGGGGTGCCCCTCGAACTCGCTGGACAACTGGACGAGCTGAGTCTGCGTCAGCGCAGGACGACGTGCATCGGCGACGAGCAGGCCGGACGCTGCCGCGAGGCCGCCGACGACGGCGGCCGCCGACGAGCCGAGACCACGAGAATGCGGGATCGCATTGACACAGTGCAGCGCGATGCCCGGCGCCGAAACGCCCGCGGCTTCCAGGCCGCGGATCACAGCGCGTGCCACCAGGTGACGTTCGTCGAGGGGAACGTCGCCCGCCGACTCCCCTTCTGCAGTCACCACGACACCGGTGCCCTGCTCCGTGACCGTCACACTGACCTCGTCGTACAGCCCGAGAGCCAGACCCAGGCAGTCGAACCCGGGGCCGAGATTGGCGCTCGACGCGGGCACCCGCACACGTGCGGTCACTCCGGGGGTCAGCACCAGCTCGGCGTCAGGCGCACCGATCGTCACAGCGGTCACAGCGTTCTCCATGGATGTCAGCTGACGCCGAGGGCACGAGCGACGGCCACCGGATCAACCGGAATGGCGTCGACCTTCGGCATGCCGAGCAGCGCGGTGTCGGGGTCCTTCAGACCGTTGCCGGTCACGGTGCACACGACGGTGGACCCTGGCGTGACCCAGCCCTCTTCGTGTGCGGCGAGCAGACCGGCGACGCTGGCTGCCGAGGCGGGCTCCACGAAGACGCCCTCACGGCCTGCCACCAGGCGGTAAGCCTCGAGGATCTTCTCGTCGGTGGCCGCGCGGAACTGCCCGTTCGACTCGTCTTTTGCAGCGACGGCCTGATTCCAGCTGGCGGGCGATCCGATGCGGATCGCGGTGGCGATGGTCTCCGGGTCACTGACCGGTGCACCGTTGACCAGCGGCGCGGCGCCCGCGGCCTGAACGCCGAGCATGCGCGGGAGCGTGTCGATGACGCCGTCCGCGTGGTACTCGCGGTAGCCCTTCCAGTACGCGGTGATGTTGCCCGCGTTGCCGACCGGCAGTGCGTGGATGTCGGGAGCCTTGCCGAGAACATCGACGATCTCGAACGACGCCGTCTTCTGTCCCTCGATACGTGCCGGGTTCACGGAGTTCACGAGTTCGATCTCGGTGAACTCGGCCGTCACCTTGCGGGCGAGCTCCAGACAGTCGTCGAAGTTGCCCTGCACCTGGATCACCTGAGCGCCGTGCATGACCGCCTGGGCGAGCTTGCCCATCGCGATCTTGCCTTCGGGGATGAGGACGGCACAGGTCATTCCGGCGCGAGTGGCGTACGCGGCAGCCGAAGCCGACGTGTTGCCGGTCGACGCGCACAGGACGGCCTTCTTGCCGTTGTTGACGGCGTTGGTGACCGCCATCGTCATGCCGCGATCCTTGAACGAACCGGTCGGGTTCAGTCCCTCGACCTTGAGGTACACCTCGCAACCGGTGATCTCGGAGAGGACAGGCGCTGCGATGAGCGGCGTCGCACCTTCGTGCAGGGTGACGATCTTCCAGTCGTCCTGCACGGGCATGCGATCGCGGTAGGCCTCGATCAGTCCGGGCCAGCCCTGGTGGACGGGCTGATGTGCGGCGTTAGTCATTGGTTCCCTCCAGGCGGAGCACGCTGGACACCTTGATGACGGAGTCCATCTTCTCGATTGCGGCGACGGTCTCCGACTGATCGCGGTCGGAGGCGCGGTGTGTGACGACGATCAGGCGCGCGTTCTCGCCCGCGCCCTCCTGTCGAACGGCTGCGATGCTGACGTCGCGCTTGGCGAACTCTGCGGCGACCTGCTCGAGCACGCCCGGCTTGTCGGCGACCTGCATCGACACGTAGTAGCGGGTCGGAACATCGTCGATCGGGGCGATCGGCAGCGAAGCGTAGGTCGACTCGAGCGGTCCACGGCCGCTGTACACGCGGTTGCGCGCCGCCATCACGAGGTCGCCGAGCACGGCGGACGCGGTCGGCGCCCCGCCTGCGCCCTGGCCGTAGAACATGAGGCGTCCCGCGTTCTCGGCTTCGACGACGACAGCGTTGAAAGCACCGTTCACCGTTGCGAGCGGATGCTCGAACGGGATCAGCGCCGGGTACACGCGGGCGGAGATCTTCTCAACACCGTCTGCCTCGATGCGCTCGCAGATGGCGAGGAGCTTGACGGTGCAGTCGAACTTCTTCGCCGCCGCGAGGTCGTCGGAGGTGATCGACGAGATGCCCTCGCAGTACACGTCGCTCGCCGTGACACGCGAGTGGAACGCGATGGACGCGAGGATCGCAGCTTTGGCGGCGGCGTCGTGCCCTTCGACGTCGGCGGTCGGATCGGCCTCCGCGTACCCGAGTCGACCTGCTTCGGCCAGGACCTCGGCGTAGTCGGCGCCGGTCTCGTCCATCGCGGACAGGATGAAGTTGGTGGTCCCGTTGACGATGCCCGCGACGCGAGTCCATTGGCAGACGGACATCGCGAGCGGCGAGCACGCGACTGGCCGCGAGTCCTTCAGAGATCGCGGCAGCCGCCAACGCGGCAGCGAGTGAACTATCGCGTCGACGGGATTATCGGGCGCTCGAGCGACGAGTCATCGAGCTCGCGAGTACGCCCGACACGTGGTTTACCGATTGGGCGCGGTCGGCGAGTCCGAGGAGGCGCGCGGCCGCACTCCCGTACGCGGTGACATGGATGTGGTGCGAGGTTGCTCAGGGGTGGTTGGACACCAGCCCGGCGTGGCCGCCGCCGGTGACCCGACAATCGAAGGCGGCTTATCGGGTGTTTCGTGACACGCTTCCGGAGGAGTTGGGGCGAGCATTGCGCGAACTCGCCGATGGGAATTCGAGGTGACGGGCGTCGGGTGGCACCTCAGCGAAGTCTTCGACAGCTTCTCAGCAAGCGTTCGAAGGCCTGGCAATGCCACTCGGTTTGGTCTCGTTGAATTCCCGGCGATGGCGAACCTGTCAGTGTTGACGGGTAGCGTTCGAGAGCTGTCAATGAGGAGGTCCACACGTGCAGCTTGAAGAGTTGAAGCCCGGTCTGCGAATCGAGGGTCTCATTCCCGCAGAGGTGATCACCGTCATCGCTGCCCAGTGGCATGGCACGGACGCACTCGCACTCACCTACCAGAACGCCTCAGGTGGCCTCGGCCAACGGGTTGTGTTCCGCAAGGACCAAGACAACCTCAGCGTCGCGGCCAGCGGGAGCCGCGCGTTCGACGCAACCGCCAGTGACTTCAAGCTCGTCGCCGAGGCCCAGCGCATCTCGCTAGCTGGGCTGTTCGATCCGATGTTGGCTGTCGCGACGAGCGACGTGCAGCCGTTGCCGCACCAGATTCGTGCGGTATACGGGGAGCTCTTGCCGCGGACTCCGCTGCGGTTCCTCCTCGCCGACGACCCAGGGGCCGGCAAGACGATCATGGCTGGCCTCTACGTCAAGGAGCTGTTGCTCCGCGACGACGTCAAGCAGTGCCTGATCATCGCTCCCGGTGGACTGGTCGAGCAGTGGCAGGACGAACTGTTTTTCAAGTTCGGGCTGCGGTTCGATCTGCTGACCAATCAGCTCATCGACGCCAACATCAACCTCAACGTCTTCGAAACCAACCCGCTGCTGATCGCACGCATGGACCAGCTCTCCCGCAACGAGGCACTCCAAGCCCAGCTCAAGGAGACCGAGTGGGATCTGATCATCGTCGACGAGGCACACCGAATGGGTGCGCACTACTTCGGCGGCAAGCTGGAGAAGACCAAACGCTTCCTGCTCGGGGAACTGCTCGGCCAGATCACCCGCCACCTCCTGCTGATGACCGCGACCCCACATTCGGGCAAGGAAGAAGACTTCCAGCTCTTCCTCACCCTGCTCGACCGCGACCGGTTCGAGGGCAAACAGAAGAAGTCTGTCGATGTCACCGGAATCATGCGGCGCATGGTCAAGGAAGACCTGCTGACGTTCGAAGGCAAGAAGCTCTTCCCCGAACGCATCGCCGAAACCGTGCCCTACGAATTGACCGAGGGGGAAAAGGACCTCTACGAGGACGTCACTCGCTATGTTCGCGAGGGCATGAACCGCGCCGACAGGCTCGGCGGCAAACGTAAGAACACGGTCGGCTTCGCCCTGACCGTTCTCCAGCGGCGACTCGCCTCCAGCCCTGAGGCGATCTACAAGAGTCTCGTCCGACGCTCCGAACGGCTGGAGCGCAAGAAGACCGAGATTCTTAACGGCACCTACAAGGAACCCGACGACGTCATCGGCTCAGGTGACTTCGACGAAGATGAATACAACGCCGAAGAGCTGGAGCAACTTGAGGAAGACGTGATGGACGCGGCCACCGCCGCCCAGACCGTCGAGGAGCTCAACGCAGAACTTGTCGAACTCGCTGATCTGATTGCGACCGCCAAGAAGGTCCGCGAGGCTGGCACCGACCGCAAGTGGACCGAACTCTCCACGATCCTTCAGGACAATGCACTGGTCACCGATTCCAACGGTTGGCCCCGGAAGTTCATCATCTTCACCGAGCACCGCGACACCCTTGACTACCTCCAGTCCAAGATAGGCTCCCTGCTCGGCAAGCCCGACTCGGTCAAGGCGATCCACGGCGGCGTCCGCCGAGGCGAGCGGCGCGTGATCACCGAGGAGTTCACCAAGAACCGCGACGTCCAAATCCTGATCGCGACCGACGCCGCCGGGGAAGGCCTTAACCTTCAGGCCGCGCATCTGATGGTCAATTACGACCTGCCGTGGAACCCTAACCGCATCGAGCAGCGCTTCGGTCGCATCCACCGCATAGGCCAGGAAGAGGTCTGCCGACTCTGGAACCTTGTAGCCTCCAACACCCGCGAGGGTGAAGTCTTCACCCGCCTGCTGGAGAAGCTCGACCAGATGCGCCAGACATACGGCGGCAGAGTCTTCGACGTCCTCGGCGAGGCCTTCACCGAAACCCCGCTACGCAACCTTCTACTCGATGCCATCCAGTACGGCGAGCGCCCCGACGTCAAGGCCAAGATGCACGAGGTCATCGACGCTTCGGTCGGGGATGGACTCAAGGACCTTCTCGATGAACGGGCACTGGCGTCGGAGAACCTGGCCGAGGCCGACCTGTATGCACTGCGCGCGGCAATGGACGAGGCACGCGCCCGCAGGCTTCAACCGCACTATATCGAGATGGCGTTCAAGGCCGCGTTCTCTCGCCTCGGTGGCCGCATCGTGAAGCGCGAACGGGGCCGCTACGAGATTGCAAACGTGCCCCAGCAGATCCGCGCCGCCGGAAAAGGGCCAATAGCCACAAAATACGACCGAGTCACGTTCGACCTCGGCAAAGTCCACGCAGAGGAGCTCAGCCGCGCCGACCTGCTTGCCCCAGGTCATCCTCTGCACGACGCGGTCATGGAAGAGTCCGTGCGCCAGTTCGGCGGCTCCCTCAACCGAGGCACGGTTTTGGTTTCCTCGACGCTGGAGGAGACACACCTGCTCGTGGGCGTGATCGAAGAGGTCGCCGATGCGACCGGAGAGTCCGTCGCACGTCGCTTCGGCTACGCCTACGTCGACAGCTTCGGTACCGTGACGCCTGCTGGCCCCGCGCCCTACCTGGACTGCGTGGCGGCACCCGAGAACGCCGTCACCGATTCAGCCCGCACCCTTCCGTGGCTGGCCGATGCTGAAGACAAAGCCACGAGCTGGATCATCGCCAACCAACTCCCCGACTACCTCGCCGACGTTCAGCCGAGGCGCCTTGCCGAGTTGAGTAAGGCACGTGACCTGGTCATCAAGAGGCTCGAAGGTGAACGCGATCGCCTCATCCTCGATGCCGCCGTCGCGGCGGAAAAGGAACGCGCCGGTGAGAAGCCGAAAGAATCTTCGGAGAGCCTGAATCGTAAGGCCGTCGAACTCGACGCCCGTCTACGCAAGAGGCTCGCACTGCTTGACCAGCAGCAGCTCATGTCGACCAAGCCACCACGCATCGTCACCGCAGCACTGGTAATCCCCATCGGGATGTTGGAGGCAGACCTTCCCGCGACCGCGCCGATCCACGCCAAGGAGACCAAGGAGGTCGAACGCCGCGGCGTCGACCTGGTCTTGGCCCGTGAGCGTGAACTCGGTCGTAAGCCCGTCGAGCAGGCTTTCAACAACCCCGGTTTCGACATCCTCTCCACCGACGCCAAGGGCGACACCTACCGCATCGAGGTCAAAGCGCGTATTGAAGGAGCGACCGACTTCTTCGTCACCCATAACGAGGTGATGGTCGGCAAGAACGCCGTCCCGCGCTACCGCCTCGCCCTCGTCCGCGTCGACTCACGCGGCGCCCAGCACGACGAGGTCCACTACCTCGACAACCCATTCGCCACCACCGACCTCGGTGACTTCAACGCCACCGGCATCCGAGGCGATTGGTCCAAGCAGTGGGCAAAAGGGAAGGCACCGTTTTGATGGCATCCAAGTCCTCCCGAAAACGGCGGAACAAGAAGCGCCGCCAGGACGCCAAAGCCTGGCACGCGGACCAACACGTTCGGGTAGCGCTGGACCGTGCCCTTGATACTGCTGAGTTGCTTTCAGAGGTCTTGAAAGCGACCGATCCTGCGGTGGAAGTTGAGCAGCGTATCGACGATGCGGCGACGCAGTTCGTCGAGGGATTCGCTGGCTACGACCCTCTGGGGACGCTTGAGGCCATTCGCATGATGACATTGCCGTTCGCCCCGGCGGGCGTCTCGCCGCCCGCCAGTGCGCAGAGCGGCCCAGCTGTCGCAGAGGTCTTGGCCGTTGTGCTCCGGTGTGCGGAGTCAGAGATGGATTCCGGTGTCGAACCCAAGCGCGTCGATCAAGACCTTTGCGGTGCTATCAGCGAGCGATTCATCCCTCTTGCTCAGGAGCTCCTCAACCTCGGCGCCGTCCGCGACATCCTGTCAGCTCAGAAGTTCGACGCCATGTCGCAGGTGGCCGCGTCTGTACGTGGCAACGGGCGCATGATGCGTGGAACTTCATACCCCGAGATGCAAAATGAGACGCTTCGAGGTCTGTTTGGCGCGCCGGTCGAAGCTGGGCTAAGAGCACTCCTCGGATTCGGCGTCGAGGACGCGCTGTCATTCCTCAACACCTGCGACCAGATGCAGATGGAACAGTTCAACGCGCGAGGTCAAGCTCTCGCCGATGCATTCAATGCGCTCGACGTGAGCGAGGAACGAACGCCCACAGATGACGAGAAGCGCATCGCACTCGAAGGACTCACCGGCATCTTCAATCCAAGTGCTACTCACGCGGCCGTCCCTGTCGCTGACGTGGCTGACCGAGCTGGACTATCGGCCGAGATGGGGACAAAGATTGCAACCTTCTTCGCACCACCTAGCCCGACCGAAACCGCAGGCACCGCGTTGCGGGCATACCTGGATGGCAACTCACCAGTGCGCTCTCATCCAATTGTTCTCCGAGATGACTTGGTGATGACCATCCACCCAGCGCTCATCGCGGACGCGGTGAAGCCGGCATTCGAAGACGCTCTGAAAAACTCAGTTCACTGGGAGATCTACGCGGCCCATCGTGGGAAGTATCTGGAAGACCGAGTCGCGCAGCTTTTCAACACGCTTGTCCCGGGGGTTACCTCGCACCATGGGATCGAGTACCTCGTACCCGCCAACGAGGCCGAGGAAGCCGGCGATCCCGTCGGCTACACGAAGTTGGTAGAGGGCGACCACTTGTTCATCCTTCACGACGTCGCGTTCATCGTGGAGGACAAGGCCATTCCTCTCAGCGATCGCTCGCGGACCGGTGAGCTGAACCCACTGCGCAGGAACCTTGCTACCGCCATCACGAAGGGGGCCGAGCAGGCAGGACGGATGAAGCAGCGGATAGTCGCGGACCACGGTCTTCGTCTCCGAGACGGGAGTTGGCTCGACCTTGCTGATATTCGCGAGATCCACTCCGTTGTCACAAGTCTGGACGACATGCCAGGAATCGCCACCGCGACCGCGAAGCTGATTGGTGCGGGGCTCCTATCGCCAGACAACATTCCCTGGACTGTCTCCCTCAACGACCTCGACCTCATCGCCCAACTCGTCGACCGCGCCGCGGAGTTCCTGCTGTATGTGCGGCGGCGGACCGAATCCAAGGCCACCGAAATGTTCATGGCGGTTGACGAGTTGGACCTCTTCTTACTGTTCTTCCGGATGGGCCTTTACGTCGAGCCCGATCCCGAAACGGCCTGGCGCGAGATGCCCTGGCGGGGCAAGCCGCGCACAGCGGACGTGCGCCGATTCAAGAAGCAGGTTCCCGGACTGGTCACCAGCCAGACAGATGAGCTCGATGCGTGGTTCTCCTCGAAGCACCCTCCAGCCGGTGCGGCGCAACCCGATGCAGTCGCGCCCAAGCCGCGCATGATTCCCTCCCCACTGGCCCCTCTCATCGACTGGCTCCAAGCGAACGCAATCTTTGGATGGTTGAGCATCGGAGCAAGCCTCCTGGATGGCTCGTCGGACGCCCAGCGGCAACTCGCGAGATACCCGATTGACCTGATCAACAACCCTGATCCCGACGGCAAACCGAGAAGCATCGGCCTCCCTTCGGGGCTCACCAAGGAGGATGGCTGGCTGCTCGTATGGATGACGCGACCGGCGGCGATGGACGTCGCGCAGGTAGTCCGCCGAGCGCACGCCTACATGTTGGCGAAGAAACACCAACTCGGGTATCGCCGCGGAGCGTCGTTTGTGTACGACGAACCCAGCGGCCAACCCATCGGCGCCTCGTACGACTCAGGTCAGACGGAGGTCGAACCCGAGGTCCTCGCCGAGGTGGTCGCGTCGCTGAGACCGCCCGGCAGCATCGAAACACCAGCGCAGATGACGCAACGTCGTCGAGCAGAAAGACGTGCCGCCAAGCGAAAGAAGCGTCGACGATGAGGTCGACCGTCTCCGCTGCCCCCTGAGGCCGCCTTCGACGAGGGCTGTCGGTGGCAAGCAAACGTGGTGCGACGTGGACGTTGCCTGAGTTTTCGTCGGGCTTGGCCGATAGGTTTAGATGTGCGGGCTTCACGGCGTAGGTCGCCGTTCAGCTTTGCCAAAGGGTGAGTAGAGGGGTCGATTTGGTTCAGAAGCGCAAGCTGATCGAGGTGGCACTGCCACTGGAAGCGATCAACCGAGAATCCGCGCGTGAGAAGTCGATCAAGCACGGACACCCGTCCACTTTGCACATGTGGTGGGCGCGCCGACCTCACACTGCGGCTAGGGCTGTTATCTTTGCGCAGCTTGTTGATGACCCGTCGGCGCGCCCTGACGAGTTTCCAACGGAGGAGTCGCAGCGGCTCGAGCGTGAACGCCTACACCGCTTGATCGAAAGACTCGCGAGCTGGGACAACAGTAGCGACCGCCGTCTCTTCGCGGAGGCCCTCGACGAGATCCGAAGGTCGTCAGGTGGCGAGCTACCCTCGATTCTTGATCCTTTCGCGGGTGGCGGAACTATTCCCCTCGAAGCGCAGCGGCTGGGCTTGGACGCCACGGGTTCAGACCTGAATCCTGTAGCTGTCCTGATTAATAGGGCCCTTCTCGAGCTGCCCGCTGCAGCGCGGGGATGCCCCCTTTGTTCCCCGGTGCCATCGACGCCGAGATTCGGTCCTGGCGCGGGCTAGAGGGGCTCGCCGCGGACATTCGAGCATACGGCGAATGGATGAGGGAACGTGCATTCGAGCGTCTTGCGCACATGTACCCGGCTGCAACGACAACCGATGGGCGACGACTGAAAGTCGTGGCCTGGATGTGGGCGCGCACGGTGACCTGCCCCAACCCCGCATGTGCGATCGAAATGCCGCTGACACGGTCGTGGTGGCTTCGAAACAAGAAGGGCAATGAGAGGTATGTGGTGCCGCAGATCGTTGCGGCTCCTGACCACCCATCTGGGCAGCGGGTGGAGTACACAATAGGGGAGGGCGCGACGGGGGCGCCGACTGCGCAGACCGATGGCACAGTCGGGCGCCGCGGCGCGGTGTGCATCGCGTGTAAGTCCCCGGTTGACCTAAAGTATGTCCGCGCCGAGGGGCAAGCTGGACGGTTGTCGCAACAGTTGATGGCCATCGTCGCCGAGGGAAACCGGCAGCGCGAGTACCTCGCCCCGGACTCCGCCCACATCGAAGCCTCGGACGTTCCGGAGCCCGATGATGTTCCGTCACAGGCCATGCCTGACCACAGCGTGAGCCCTTCGACCCACCAGACAATTAAGATTTACGGCTTTGACACGTGGTCGGACCTGTTCACCAATCGGCAACTGTGGGCACTTTCGACTTTCAGCGATCTCGTGAAGTCCGTGCACGAGCAGGTCGTCTGCGACGGTGGTACGCGTGAGTACGCGGATGCTGTTGCCACCTACCTTGCGATGGCGATTTCGAAGCTCGCGGACCGAGGGTCAACAATCGTCACTTGGTTCTTGGGCCGAGAAAGCACACGCAACACTTTCGCCCGCCAGGCCCTGCCGATGACCTGGGACTTCGTCGAGCCGAATCAGTTCGCCGACGGCACCGGGAGTTGGCGGGGCGCCGTTTCCTGGACCGCAGAAGCCCTGTCCGGCCTTCCATCCAACGGAGTCGCGGGGCATGCCGAGACGGCCGATGCCGCGACGCGGACATACGAGGGCTTCGTCGTTAGTACGGACCCTCCGTACTACGACAACATCGGATACTCCGACCTCTCGGATTTCTTCTATGTTTGGCTGCGCAGGTCGCTTCGGGATATCCATCCAGCGCTTATGTCAACGATGCTCGTGCCAAAGGCCGAGGAACTCGTCGCGAATCCGTACCGCCACGATGGGCGGGACGGCGCCAGAACCTTCTTCGAGGACGGCTTCCGGGAAGTATTCGCGCGGGTGCGAGAGTCCGCGTCTGACCGTTATCCAATCACCGTCTGGTACGCCTTCAAGCAGAGCGATAGCGATGAGTCAGGAGCGGCATCAACGGGCTGGGAGACCCTCCTCGAAGGCATGATTCGGAGCGGTTGGGAGATTACCTCGACTTGGCCAAGTCGTTCGGAACTCAGCAACAGGATGATCGCGAGTGGCAAGAACGCTCTCG
The DNA here is from genome assembly GCF_023078355.1 of Gordonia hongkongensis. NCBI lineage: Bacteria > Bacillati > Actinomycetota > Actinomycetes > Mycobacteriales > Gordoniaceae > Gordonia > Gordonia hongkongensis. The sequence goes on along the minus strand of NZ_CP095552.1, from coordinate 211,844 downwards.
CTTCCTCGATAGTTCTGTCCCTCCGTCCAAGGAGCGACGAGGCGCTTACCACCGATCGCAGAGGGTTTGTTGCTGCGCTAGTTGCGGAGCTTCCAGACGCCCTCCGCAAGCTACAGCAAGGTCAGATCGCGCCGGTGGACCTCCCGCAGGCCGCCATTGGCCCAGGTATGGCCGTGTTCAGCCGGTACGCCGCGGTTCTTGAGCCAGACGGATCGAAAATGTCTGTCCGGTCGGCCCTGGCTAGGATCAATGAGATCCTCGACCGAGTGCTTAATGAGCAGGAGGGCGACTTCGACTCGCCGACTCGCTTCGCAATCGCTTGGTACCGGCAGCACGGGTATGACGTCGGTGCGTTCGGTGACGCGAACAACCTCGCCAACGCTCGCAACACCACCGTCGACGTCATGGACCGCGCCGGGATCCTCTCCAGCCGGGCTGGCAAGGTGCAGCTCATCAAGGCTTCCGATCTGAGTTGGGACTATGACCCTGTTGCCGATCTCCACACGAGCAACTGGGAAGCACTTCACCACCTCATCAAGGTGTTGGAGCGGGATGGCATCGCACCCGCTGGTGACTTTCTTCAGGTCGCGCTGAGCCGGCCCGATGGGGCAGTCGATGCCGACCTGGTGAAGGAGCTCGCGCACCTGCTCTTCCGAGTTGCTGAAGCTAATGGGTGGACGAAGGATGCTCTCTCCTTCAACAGCCTTGTGACGAGTTGGCCTGAGATTCTCGAAGTTGCCCGCTCCGCGAGGAAACCGACCCAGGCGCAAGGCGCGTTCGACTTCGATGAGGACAACTGACATGGCACTGAGTAACCGCGACCGCGTCGGCAGAATGTTCGAGGCCATCGCCCCGGCACTGGATGACTACATCTCCTCGGTGATCGGCGCAGTAGATCCCAGTGCAGGCGCGAACTGGGTCCAACTCGTCGCGGCCAAAGACAAACACACTGGGAAGGTCTATGACCCTCTCGATCCACAGGTGCAGCTGCGGATGCTCACGGAGTCGGCGATCACAACCAACGTCAAGCCTCGCTGGTATCCGTTCTCCGACACACTCGGTCGAGTGGGCGAAGCGTTCGCGACGGAGCTCAAGAACGCCCGAAACACCTGGGCCCACAACGGTTCTTTCACCGATGACGATGCCTACCGCGTCCTTGACACCGCGGAGCGGTTGATGCGTCTGCTTGCCAAGCCGGGTGAGGGTGACCTGATCAAGGGCATTCGTCTCAATCTCCGCCGCGTGACCGCCGACCGCGACGACAAGCGAGTCTTGAAGGCGGCGGTCGACAATCCCGAGGCCGTCGGGGGGCTGAAGCCTTGGCGAGAGGTTCTTCAGCCTCATGATGATGTGGCGACGGGCAACTTCCATGCCTCTGAGTTCGCGGCTGATCTGTATAAGGTTGCGACGGGAGGCGAGGTCGACTCGGACTATTCCGATCCTGTCGAGTTCTTCCGCCGCACGTATCTAACCGAGGGCCTCAGCGACTTGATCGGTCGGGCGGTGCGGCGTCTTGCCGGAGATGACAACGTCTCTCCAGTCATCAACCTTCAGACTAACTTCGGTGGCGGCAAGACGCACTCGATGCTCTCTCTGTGGCATATTGCCGCCGGGCTACCGGTGGGCGAGTTCCCGCAGGCAACCCAGGAGTTACTGATCGCAAGCGGCTACCAGGGAGACAAGGTCAATCGCGTCGCCATTGTCGGTAACCACTTCAGCCCGTCCGGGGTGGTCAAGGACGACGGTACTCAGGTCAACACGATTTGGGGTGAGCTTGCGTGGCAGCTCGGCGGCGCCGAGGCGTTCGCCCTCGTCGCTCGCTCCGACGCTGACCGCACACACCCCGGCGAGAAGCTCCACGAGTTGCTGAGCACTTACGCTCCCGCTGTCATTCTGATCGACGAGTGGGTGGCCTACGCCCGATCACTCGTCGGCCGCGATGATCTCGCCGGCGGCACGTTCGACGACCAGTTCACCTTTGCTCAGTCGCTGACCGAGGCAGCCAAGGGCACTTCGGGTGTCCTGCTGGCGATTTCGATCCCTGCCTCCGAAAATGGCGACAGCGGGGACAAGACCGTTGCTGGAAACGCCGAGGAGGTCGGTGGTGCCCATGGCTTGGAGGCGTTGAAACGACTCCAGAACGTGGTACGTCGCGTGGCTGACCAGTGGCGGCCGGCGTCGTCGGATGAGGCGTACCACATCGTCAAGCAGCGGCTGTTTAAAGACGCTGACGCCGCCGCGCTCGCTTCCATCGGTGCGACTGCGCGAACCTACGTCGAGATGTACCGCAAGTACACCGACGACTTCCCGCGCGAAGCACGCGACACCGCGTATGAAGACCGCATCAAGCGGACCTATCCGATCCACCCGGAGATGTTCGACACTCTCTACGAGGAGTGGTCGTCCCTTGAACGCTTCCAGCGCACGCGTGGTGTGCTGCGCCTGATGAGCACTGTCATTCACGCCCTCTGGACGGGTGAGGATGCATCGCCACTGATCATGCCCGGATCGATTCCGCTCGCCACGGCGAATGTGAATGCCGAACTGACACAGTATCTTCAGGACTCCTGGAAGACGATCATCGACGCCGATGTCGACGGGCCTAACTCTGAGCCAGGACGCATCGACAAAGAGAAGCCGCTGTTCGGGCAGCGTGCCCTCACCAAGCGGCTCGCGCGCACCGTGTTCTTCGGTGCGGCGCCGACCATCGCGCCGGGTTCGACCCACAAGGGCATCGGTACTCAGCGCGTGTTCCTTGGCACCGCGGTACCTGGGGATGTGCCTGGCAACTTCCATGCCGCGCTGACGCAGCTCGGTGATCGAGCGACGTACTTTTACTCGGGGTCGGGAAAGTACTGGTATGACTTGCAGCCCAACATCACCCGTACCGCAAAGGATCAGGCGGAGCGTCTGCACAAGGAGGACGTCTGGGCGGAGATCGTCCGCCGCCTCCAGAGTCAGGGCCGCACCCGCGGCGAGTTTGCTGGCGTCCACGTCTGCCCCGAAAGCAACGCCGATATCCCCGACACCGACGAGGCGCGGCTGGTAATCCTTCACCCAAAGGTTGCCCACAAGGGCAAAACGGAATCTGACGCAAAGGCGTTCGCGCAGAAGGCCACTGAGCAGCGGGGCAGCGCCAACCGGACCAATCGCAACATGGTCGTCTACCTGGCCGCGGATGAGGCTCGTCTCGAAGAACTCGACTCCGCGACCAGGGACTTCCTCGGCTGGAAGCATGTCTTGGACAACGAGGCCGACCTCGACCTGACACAGAACCAGAGGAACCAAGCGGCGCAACGTCGCGATCAGGCCGACCAGACAGTGACCGCGCGCCTGCTACAGACGTTCACCTGGGCGCTGGTGCCGACGCAGCCGGAACCCAGCTCGCCGTTCCTGATCCGTGAGACCAGAGTCGAGGGCCAGTCGGAGTCACTGGCCGAGCGCGTTTCGCGTCGACTTGGCAACGACGGCGATCTCTCAACCCGACAGGCAGCTGCGACGATCCGGTTGGCGATCAACAAGGTTCCGCAGATCTGGAAGGACGGGCACATCTCGCTGGGTGCCCTGTGGGGGCTCTACGCGCAGTATCCGTACATGCCTCGGCTCCGGGATCGGAAGGTACTCGACGAAGGCATTGTCGACCTGCCGATGATTTGGTCGACCGATGGGTTCGCACTCGCTACCGATTACGACCAGGCGGCTGGCCGCTACATCGGTCTGTGGACGCCCGAGGACAAGGGCGCTGCGCCTGTTGCCACCGACACATTGCTACTCGTTCGACCCGACGTTGCTGAGAAGCAGCGCTCGGCAGAACCTGGCCCCGGTCCGAAGCCGGGACCTGGCCCTGTGCCGCCGGGCCCGGGACCCGGACCGACCCCGCCGCCCGGCCCCAGCCCTAGGGTGGACATCGTTTGGCCGACACGCTTTTACGGGGTGAAGACACTCAACTCCGACAAGATTGCGCTCGAGTTCAAGAACGTAGCCGAGGAGGTGCTTGCACATCTCCGTTCGGGGGCGAACACCAACGTGACAGTACGGATTGAGATAGAGGCGACTGACTCCGACGGCTTCAACGAGAACCGGGTTCGAACCGTCTCTGAGAATGCCAGGACGCTCAAGTTCGACCAGTCGGGTTTCGAGGAAAGCTAGTTCAGAGGATAGGGAGCAGTCTGTGACCGACAGTGAGGGCGATCAGGAGGATATGCAGGTAAGCAACGAACTGCTCGCCATCCCCGTTGACGACCCGATCCGCCAGCAAGCAAGCAATGTGGTCGAACCGCCCGTCGATCCCCAGCTTGAGTTGCTTCCTACAAACTTGATGGATTGGGAGGACTTCGAGCGACTCCTGTTAGATCTCGGACGGCACGAACTGGGGCTGCGTTCACTGAGTTACTTCGGGAAGCGAGGGCAAGCTCAGAAGGGGCTCGACGTTGTCGGCACAAATGCCCACGGAAAGTGCGAGGGCATCCAGTCGAAGCGCTACCAGAAGTTCACAGTCGCGCATTTGGACTCCGCGGTGGAAAAATACACGCGATCCGATGTGCCTTTCACACTCGTCCGACTCGTCGTTGGTGTCAGCGCCAAGGTAGATGATCGCGCCGTGGTGGAGCGCAAAGCGGTTCTTAACGAGCAACATCATCCTGTAGACATCGATGTTTGGGATCAGTCACGGATATCGGAGATGCTGCGGGATAAACCCGAGATCGTGATCAAGTACTTTGGGCTTCGCGCTGCTGAGCGCTTCTGTATTCCACACGTGCTCGTCCCCGTCGAGATTCCGGGGGCTGATGCTGTAGCAACGGCAGACGCCGTTCTGCTCGGGCCGCTAGTAAGTACCGATGCCCAAAGACTTGTCGATAGAGCAAACGATATCGCCAACGATGATCCTGGTGCGGCACTTGAGCTCTACCAGGAGGTGCAGAAGCGACTAGCAGCGGCGGGGTTTCCCGGCCACGCAGCAGAATTTGATGACACAGTGGTGGCGCTGTCTATTCGAACAGACCAGGCCGAGACTGCAATACGGCCGCTGATGGACGCACTGTGGGTGGCGGAGGGTAAAGGTGACTCGCTTGGCGTTGACCGAGTTGGTCGCAGGTTACGCGATCTCGCCGACCTCCCTGAGTTCGGACCTACGCGCAACAAAGTGCCTCGAACGCCAAGACTTGGTGCTGCGTTCGAGATTGCAGACTTCGTTTCGGATCAGATGCATACGCCGATCCCGACGCGTATCGAGATTCCGGCAGAAGCAATTGCGCTCTCCGAACTCGGAGACCGGGCCCGTGCGATTGCCTTCGCTGCTGAACGCGCGCTAGGCAACGACGATCTGACTTGGCTCGTTGAGCACCAGCAGCAGATCGAGTCGACCGCAGCCGAGATAGACGTCAGCAACATCGAGTTGGCAGTCCGGCTACGTTTAGCGATAGCCGACGCGACCGGAGAGTGGACCGACTTAGTGCATACTGCGAGGACGCGGATGCGTCGCGACCTCAAAGCTCTAACGCTTGCACGATTTGCCCGTCACCGGCTGCTTCAGGCGGCTCCGGCAGAGGCAGACAGCGAGTGGCGCGACGCCATCGGTGAGGCGTGCTTAGCGCAGCGACACGCGGACGCAGCGGACTGGCTCTATAGTCAGCGCTTCGTCGCGAATCGCTACCGTGGATTCGTCGAAGACACGTGGCACCCTCTTGCGCAAGCGCTATCCGACTTGCCCTCGCGGCCAAGAATCGTCACAACTGCGACTAACGCGCGGGAGCGCGCATTCGCAGCGATGCATTACGACGAGCCGAGAGTTGCTGTGATCAATCTCCGGAGGCTGCTCCTCGACGGGATTAGATCGGCGTCTTTCCACGACGAACGTGAAGCTCGTCGGCTGCTCGGCGAGACCTACCGCAGCACGGATAATCTGGAGTTGGCGGCTTACTACACAATCGGGGCAGGTGATCCGAAAGCGGCGCGCGCAGTCGCCGCAGCATTTGGTGACGTTTACCACGATGTCACCGAATGGATGAGGAGTCCGCTGTCATGGGTGGCAGCGTCCGCCCTGCAGTTCGCCACCGAACAGGCTGACCTCATACCCGACGAAGATGTCGATACCGTTGCTGAGCTAGCACTAAGCGCGATCAACGAATCCGCGGCAGGTACGCGCCTCGACTCTCCAATGTTGAGTCCGCAGATCTATCTGTCGGCCTATGGTCTGCTCGCCGAGCTAGCAGAGCGTCTCGCAGCACGTCACGCCCAAACGCTGCTCAAAATGCTTGCTGACGCGGTTGTCGTGAAGGAACATCACTACCGGCGCACGGATGAAAGCCATGTCGAGATCGCGGCAGGCGTAGCCCGGGCCCACAACGGTGAACTTCGGGATACTGCTCTCGAACAGCTGGTCGGACTGTATGCACGCGAGGCGCACCCATTTAGAGCTTCTGCTCGCAATGTCCTAGTAGACAACCTGGACCAAGTTCGCGATCGCCTGCAAGAGATGGCTAACAACGGCCGCCGTGACGCTGGTGCACTGCTCGGATATAGCGATCCCGAACACGTATCGGCGGAAGCGGCCAAGGCCGCAGCGGAGCAATTATGCACACAAACGACGAACGGACCCAATAGGTTTGGGACGGGGACACGAGCTGTGGACGACTCGCTCGTCGCAGCCGTACTACCAGTGGAGCAGCGTGTTGTCTGCATAAAGGTGCTTTTGGCGAACGCGTCTTCGCCCTGGGAGCCGTCATCGAACCGGGACAGCTACTTCATCGCAGCAAGCAATTTAGTCGACGGCCTCGATCAGGAGCATCGCGCTCAATTCTTCAGCACCACAATGAATTTTGTCTCCAGCCCACCTACTTCTCAGGCAGATGCGTTCAACGCGTCCATGAGCAATCCGCTTGGCGCGATGCGCGTCAACGACCGAAGTGACAGCCGTCCGGCAGCAGCGTTTCTTGCAGGTAGGCTTGCTGAATCTGCTGGCGAGAAGCGACTTGTGCGCGATGCAGCGCTGCGCCTCATCGGCGTCGGCTCGGATGATGACTATCGAATCGCCACCGCCCTCCAACTCGTTCAATCTGAGCTCGGCGACAGCATCGGCCTGTTGGCGCAAGGCAGCTGGACACTCCGAAGTCTGGCGGCCATCTTGTGGGCCGAATCGGCTGACATGCCGGACGACTTGGGGCGTGTACTGAGCCAAGATCGTGATGTTCGTGTCCGACGTGCGCTGGCACGTGCGTTGGCTGCGGCAGAACATCGGCAGGCCTCAAGCGCCCGAGGCATTCTTCTACGCGACCCGCGGTGGTCCGTCCGCTCACTCGTGGATGCAACCGTACAGACAAGCGACAGTGAAGATTGACAGTGCATGCCGACACTCGGTGAAGTTGTCGAAGTACCCCCCACGATTCTTGTCAATCTTCGCTGCATCTCGACAGCGAGCGTCGCCGGGCGGCCCCACACCGCGAGCTTCTGCGTCAGCTCGCGGGCACGACCGTCGAGGAGGGCGACGTGTTCGGCGATCGCGTCCTCGAGTCCACTCGGTACCCCCGACGCGGTGCGTGCGTCGACCGCCGCGTGACCGTCGACGATCCGCAGACCGCCCGACTGCTGCAGCGCGCGCAGCACCGAGATCACGTGCATCGGGTTCCCACCCGATGCACCGAGCAGCCCGAAGAGTTCGGCGTCCGGTGCGGCACCGACGGTCTCGATCGAGATCCGGTGGACCTCGTCGGCGCCCAGCGGGGGCAGGGACCAGTCGACGACCTCCGCTCGCGCCACCAACCGGTTCAGCAGATCCCGTTCTGGGAGCGGCCGCCGGCCGAGGAGCATCACCAGCGGTAGCACCCGCGTGGCAGGTACGAGGCGGGACAACAGTTCCAGGGTCGCCGCATCGGCGTGGTGGGCATCGTCGATGACGAGCACGAGCGGCCCGTCGGCACACAGCGTGTCCACGCGCGCGTAGAGATCGTCGTCGAAGCCATCGGGAACCGGGGTCGGCAGATCCACTCCGAGCAGCTGCCCGGCGAGTCCGAACGGTTGGCGCCATGACAGTTCGTCTGCCCGCACCGTGCGAACGGAACCATCAGTGTCAGAGGCCAGTTCCCGGAGCGTATGGGTCTTTCCGGCGCCCGGGCCGGCGGTGATCACGCCGACCCCACGGCGGGCGGAACCCGAATCGCGTTCGGCAGCGGCGACGAAGTCGCGCATCTCGTCGACCACCGCCCGACGGTCGGCGGACTGGGACGCGAGCACGGACTCAGGGTATCGGTTGTGTCCGATTCGCGTGATCTATCTGCTCACCTCACCGGCCGAACTCGGACCCGTATCCCTGCCGGTCCGCAGCCGCGGCCAGTCGCCGGTCGAGGTCGTCGGACCAGTCGCGGGCGACCTGCGCGTCGAGCACGGCCAGTCGCTCGGCCACCGGCGCGCGCTGCGCGGGCCCGCACCCGGTGAGAAGGGACTCGAACAGCGCGCGCAGGCGGCGTTGCACCTGTACCTGGCCGGTGCTGTGCCGTCGGATCTCGTCGGTCCCGATCGCGACGTAGTCCGCCCAGCTGCGCCGGATGCCGCGGACCGAGGGGTCGCTCGAGAAATGTTCGCTGCGAAGCCGCGGAGCCAGCAGCAGCAACAGGTCCTCGGTGTGGTCGAGCGCCTGGACCACGACGCTCGGATCGTTGCTCCCAGCCGACATCGCCTTGAGCGCGATGTCCGAGATCGCCTGCAGCGCCGCGGCGGGACTCACCGAGGGTTGATGGGTGTCCCCGAACAGCAGACAGGCCAGCACGCGGCGCTTCTCCACCTGGATCGGATCACCGATGATCTCGACCACCGGGAGATCGTGTGGCACATGGTCGCCGACGGCGACGAGCACGTCGATCCGGACGTTCCACGACGCTGCGTATCGACGAAGACGATCACCGTTGACGGCCAGCAACACCCGGCCCCGCGCCGACACCTCCCCCAGCCTGATCTGCATGCGTGGCGCATCCGTCGCAGCGCCCCGATCGATGGTCTGCTCGTCAGGTCCGGCGGTGACCGACGGAACGGCGTCACCGTCGAAACCGGTTGCCACCGAATGCTCGTCGTGCTTCACCGGTGGCATCGGCAGCTGCCGCACGATCGCGGACCGGCCGTCGTCGGCGATCCACTGCAGTAGGCGCGCGGTGTTCAGGATCGTGCCGACCTTCCCGACGAGCGCGATGAACAGGTACGCGCTGACGGTGGTGAGCATGAACGCGATCGCCGTGGACAGGCCGGGGGTCGGCTCGTCCGGACCCCCGACCGACAGGTCGATCGCGATGATCACGCTGTAGACGAAGGTCGCGAGGAAGAAGCCGGTGGACCATCGCATGACGGGTTCCTGCTGCAACATCGGGATTACCCGCACCGAGATCGACGACGCCCCGAACTGCATCGCGAGCGTGACGGCGGTGAACACGAGACCGGTCAGGGTCGCCATCGAACCAGCGATGACGCTGAGCAGCGTCGCCAGCGTTCCGGGATCGACTTCCAATTCGAGGAGTTCATCGAATCCGACGGTGGTCCACGCGGCGACGATCGCGAACGTCACCAGCACGACCGGCAGCCGCCAGATCGGGACCGAGCGCAGGGCCCGGCGCGTGCGCCGCCATCGGATAGCGGTCGCCAGCGCGCTCGGTACCTTCTCGGTCACCACGCCGACCGCCGTCGGGACGGACGCCGGCGGGGGAACCGGAACGGGAGCCGGCGCGTCGGGCACCCCGAAACGCCCCGCCACTGCCTCCTGCACGACGATCTTCCATCGCATCAACGGTTCTCGATATCGCTGCTCACGCCCGATCGCGCGAGCCAGTTTGCGGGGGCGGTTCTTGTATCGCCACCGGGCCCATGGTGATCGCGGCCGCGCGAGTCGCGCGGCACCGAACCACAGCAGGACCGGGACGAACATGCCCACCAGTCCGGTCCAGACCTTGCCCTTGATCAGGGTGACGATCGCCAGGAGCACGTTGAGCACGACGACACCCGCCGCGACCAGCCGTGCCACCAGGCCGTTCTCGTTCCGGATGTCCCCGACGACCTCGAACGCCCCGAACGGCTGCAACCCGAGGAGGAAGAGCAGACCGATGGCGATCGCGACGAACACCGCGTCGATCGACGTCCGCCCCTCCTCCGCCCAGTAGACGTCGCGCAGGTGGAGGATGAGCGCGAACTCGTCGAGCACGAGCGCCGCTCCGATGCCGAACAGGGCCGCCAGGACACAGTCGATCACCGGTGTCCGGAGCGGGTCGACCGCGACGAATCCGAAGCCCGCCACCAACATCGCCATCATGCCGAAGAAGGCGTGGTGCACATGCACCCCGCCCGGCGTCACGTTGCCCGGCCACCAACTGACCTCAGCGCGGATCATCCGCACACTGAAGCGGATGAACAGGAAGGTCAGGACGAAGGCGAGTAACAGGAAGAACAACGGCAGACGACCGGTCTCGACGATCCGCTCATCGAACCACCCGGTCATCCCCCGACCCTAGCGGCAGCGCCGGGGGTTCTCGCGGGCAATCGCGACTCTGATCTACGGGCCGAGCCGGCGCAGTGCACTCAGAGCCGCGTTGTGGCCACACATTCCGTGCACGCCGGCGCCCGGTGGCGTGGACGCCGAGCAGATGTAGACACCCGGGATTCCGGTTGCGTACGGGTCGGCAGCGATCCGGGGGCGCATCACGACCTGGAGGGGATCGTTTGCGCCGCCGATGATGTCGCCGCCGACGAGGTTGGCATTGCTCGCGGCGAGATCTGCGGGCGTGCGCACGACGGACCCGACGATCCGATCGCGCGTCCCCGGCGCGAAGCGTTCCAGCTGCGCGAGCACAGCGTTCGTGGCGTCGCCGCTGTAGCCATGCGGCACATGTGCATAGACGTACACCGGATGGACGTCACCGACCGACCGCGCCGAATCGGCCAGATATTGCTGGGCGACGAGGACGAAGGGCCGCTCCGGCATCCGGCCACGATGGATCTCGGCCTCGGACGCGACGACCTCGGCGGCGGAGCCGCACACGTGCACGGTGCCCGCCCGACCGGAGAACTCGTCCCGCCACGGAATTCCGCCGTCGACGGCGAGGTCGATTTTGACCGCGGCGGGCGCCCGCCGAAACCGTCGATACGCCTTACGGACTCGGCTCGGGAGTGCGTCCCCCGCAAGGTCGGCGACCGCGCCGGGCTCCAGGTCGAGCAGGATCACATCCGCCGGTGGGAGGTCGGAGAGGGAGCTGACCCGATGGCCGGTTTCGATGCGGCCGCCCAGCGTTGTCAGCACCGCGGCGAGGGCCGCCGGCATTCGGGCCGTCCCGCCCTTGATGATCGGCCAGCCATACCGATGCGAGATGGCGGCGAACATCAGCGCGAACGCAGAAGTGGTCGGCCGGGTGAGCGGGTACCACCCATGGGCGGCGTTCCCGGCGAACAAGGCCGCCGCCTCGTCCGTGTGCCACACCCGTCCCAGGACGGTTGCGGGCAGGAGAGCGGCGGGCCCGAACCGGGCAAGCGGGCCGAGATGATGCGGCACGTGCAGGAGCGGGCCCAGCACTTCCTGCGCCAGGTCGTCGAAGTTCTCCGCCAACGGACCGAACAGGCTCCGCCATCGTGGGCCGTCGACCCCGAGAAGCCGACTGGTCTCGTCCAGCGAGTTCATCATGGCGCCGGCCCGGCCGTCGGGCAACGGATGTGCGAGGTCGATCTCCGGCCAACCCCATTCCAGGCCGTGGTCGGCGAGTCCGAGACTCTGGAAGAACGGCGATGCCAGCCCGATCGGATGCACGGCAGCACCGTCGTCGTGCAGCAGACCGGGCAGGATTCGCTCGGACGAGCGGGCACCACCACCGATCGTCTCGGCCGCCTCCAGCACGGTCACCTCGATGCCCCGCTGCGCGAGGGTGATGGCGGCGGCGAGCCCGTTGGGCCCCGCCCCCACCACGATGGCCGAGGTCATGAGCGGCATCGTATTCGATGTGCACCGGCACGACCGCGATCGCAGAACTCGATGCCGGGCTCGACATGGTGGTTGCCCGGATGAGCCGCCCGCCTCACTGCATGTCGGGGTGATCGGAATGTCGGGCCGGCCCGGGCTCGCTGCGTCTGGCGGACGCCAGGCGGGACGACGCCTGCGCGCGTAGGGCGGCGACGTCCGCTGCCGGCGCGGGCGCGGTGGACGCCGCGAGTGAGGCATCGGGCAGGTGTCGACGCAGCTCCTCGATCAACGCCGCGGCCTGCCCGGGTGGACCATCGTCGTCGTGCACCACGCAGATCGCGAACTCCGAATCGGCCAGGCGTGCCAGGGCGGAATCGGCGGGAAGCAATTCGACGCAGGTCCGGGCCCGGCGAACCAGTCGCTGCTCCCGCTCGCGCGGGTCGTCGGTCGTCCCGGAGTCGTCGACTGACCACGAGATCACCGTGACCGCCGCGGCCGACCGCCGTCCGTCGAGGAGCCCCGCGGTCGCGAGTTCCCAGCCCGCGCGGTTGAACACGCCGGTCAGCGGGTCAGCACAGACCGCGGTGAGCAGCGTCCGCGTCAGCAACCCGAACGACTCGGCCGCCGCCGGGATGGCGACGGCGACGACGATGTAGGTGCTGAGGTACTTCGGTGCGGGCGCCACGGCAAGCGCGACGACGCACCCGGCCGTCAGCACACCGATGAACGCCCACGCCTGCCGACGCGGAAGAGTGGCACGGACGTACATCGCCAGGAACATCGCCGCGATCATGCAGAGGAACTCGGCACTGATCAGCTCGTGGAACGCCATCACCGCGGGGGTGGCGACACCGGCCGCGATCATGGCCGGTAGCGGGCGCTGCGGCCGCACCGACAGCCACCCCAGCGCCGCGAGGCCCAGCACGACGGCGACCAGTCCCCCGGTCGGGTCGGACAGGGTCGCCGAGTCGTCGGTCGGGAACAGCGTGAGAGCCACGCCCACCGCGTACAGCAGCGTCGTCACCGCCAGATAGGTCCGCAGCACATGCAGCGGCGATCGCGGGAGCGGGCCCCTCAGCGCTCCCAGGTGCAGGTCCGGTCGATACATCCCCCACTCCGATCCTCGGTATCGGTCCCCGATCCGAGGTTGCCAAATCGCGTCGAGTTGCGCGACCGGCGCGGGGTGGTCTCTCGGTATGACCCATTCGGGGACGGGAGCACTGTTCGGCTCGGTTCAGGTCCTCACCCCGCCTATCCTGATCCGATGAACACCCTCGTCACCAAGGTCGTCGTCGACGATCACCCGTTCTTCCGCGACGGTGTATCCCGTGGCCTGGCGGCCAGTGGACGGGTACGGGTCGTCGGCGAGGCCGCCGACGGTCTGGCCGGGCTCGAGCTGATCCGTCGGGAGAAACCCGACGTCGCGGTGGTCGACCACCAGATGCCGCACATGACCGGCGTCGAGGTCGCCCATGCGGTGTCACGCGACGGGTTGCCGACCCGGGTGCTGCTGCTGTCCGCGGTCACCGACGGCCCGATCGTCTTCCGGGCGCTGCAGGAGGGTGCGGCCGGTTATCTGTCGAAGGACGCCGATCGCGACGACATCGTCGGCGCGGTGACCCGGGTGGCCAAGGGAGAGACGGTGGTACCGCCGGAACTCGCCGCGGGACTGGCCGGCGAGATCCGCGCGCAGACCCAGCGTGATGCGCCGGCCCTGAGCGAGCGGGAGCGCCAGGTGCTCACGGGATTTGCACGCGGACAGTCGATTCCACAGGTCGCCGCCGAGCTCTACATCGGTGCGTCCACGGTCAAGACGCACACCCAGCGCCTCTACGAGAAGCTCGGCGTGTCCGACCGTGCGGCCGCGGTCGCCGAGGCGATGCGCCGTGGGCTCCTCGAATAGCGCGGACCCCTCGAAGCCAGGGGTCGACGACGGTGGCAGCGTCGAGATCGCGGGGGCGACACGCTATCTGGGTCTCGACGAGTTCGCCGACGAGCCGCGGATCCATGACATCCTGATCGGCCACGCGATCCGTGGCATCCGGATTCAGGTGGTCCTCCGACTATCTCTGTCGCTGTTCGTGTTGCTGACCGTCAGCCTCGACCCACCCGCGCACGCGGAGACGTTCAGCGTCGTGACGGCGATCCTGTACGCGGCCTGGTGCATCGGCGGGGCGGTCGTGGTCGTCCGCCATGAATCGGCGATGATCCGGTACTCGTGGATCGCGCTGCCGATCGACCTCCTCCTGCTCACCGCGCTCGCCGTCGCCGCCAGCCAGTCCAACGAATTGAGTTGGACCACCGACGTTCTCCTCAGCGGATTCGTCCTCGTGCCGATGATCGCGGCGATCGCGTTGCAGCCCAGGACCTGTGCGGTCGTGGTGATCGTCACGACCGCGGTGTACGCCGTCTCTTCCATGCTGGCCCGCACGTCGAACGGCGAGCCGTGGTCGGTGATCGTCCTGCGCATCCTCGTCGTCGCGGCGTTGGCCGTCGGCGCGATCCTGTTGTCCCGCCTACAGCGATCCCGGGTGAAGACCATCGGGGCGCTCGCCGCCGAACGCGCCCGGCTGCTAGACGCAACGATGGAGATCGAGGAACGCGAACGCCGAGATCTCGCCGACAACCTCCACGACGGGGCCCTGCAGTATGTGCTGGCGGCGCGTCAGGAACTCGCCACGCTACGCGACTCCGCCGATCCGGTGACCCTCGATCGCGTGGACGGTGCGTTGCGCGACGCGGCGCAGTTGCTGCGTTCGACGCTGAGTGAGCTGCACCCGGCCGTTCTCGAACAGGCCGGTCTGTCGGTGGCCCTCACCGACCTCGCCGCCTCGTTCGGTAGCCGCGCCGGTGCCCCGACGATCTCCGTCGACACCGCGGGCTGGCCGCCCGAACTACGCACGTCCGCCGACTCGCTGCTGTTCGCCACCGCGCGCGAATTGCTGACGAACGTGACCAAACACGCGTCCGCGACGACGGTCGACGTCACCGCCGAGTTCGATGACGGGCGAGCGCGCCTCGTCGTCGTGGACGACGGCATCGGGTTACCTGCCGACATCGACGTCGACGAGTTGATGCGTCGACGACAAGCCAAGGGCCACATCGGACTTGCCTCGCGACGCGTGCGCGTCGAGGGAAGCGGTGGCACGTTGTCGCTGTCGAACCATCCGGGCGGCGGAACCGTCGCGATCGTCGAGGTTCCCGCCCGCGAGGTGTGAGGCGCGCAGCGCCCGTGGCCACCGCGTCCCCCGATCGGTGGACGTGCCGTTCACCCCACCCATCACCCGGTCAGCGGAATCCCTTCACGCCCCATCCCCGGCAGAGTCAGTGGTGTCACCAACACAACCCCCACACCACACCGGAGCCCACCATGAAAACCACCACCCGCATCGCCACCGCCACCCTCGGACTCGCCGCCGCCACCGGCATCGCCCTCGGCGCCGCCGGAGCAGCCCACGCCGGCACCCTACCCATCACCCGACCCGGCGAACCCACCGTCGCCATGACCATCACCAACCACACCGACAAGCCCGAATACCTCCAAGGCGCCAACGCCGACGGCGGCCAATGGATCAACGCACCCCAACACATCCTCTACCCCGGAGCCACCGAAACCATCACCGCCACCGCACCCTTCACCAACCACCTCGACGTCAACGCCATCTACCGCATCGGCGCCTTCGGCCCCACCGCCAACTACCAACTCACCAACCACCCCCACAACGTCAACACCGCCATGAGCAGCATCTGGGGACCCCACGCCCAGAACTACTGGATGAACAACCACATCGACACCGGATACCCACAGGTCAACGTCGGCTTCGACCAGTGGTGAGGTCGAACACGTGGTGAGAAGGAGGAAGGAGATGGGTTCGGGGGCGGGTCGCCCGCCCCCGAACCCCGCCACTTCCACCATATGTCGACGACGGGGGCTTGCCGCAAGGCCCTGGTGGCCGTGCACAATCGCTCGACGACGACCGAGACGCAGGAGGCCATCGATGCCCGAGAGTGCAGACCACCCCGACATGGCGGGTACCCCGGAACGATTCCGGGTGCACGAGTCCGGGGCCTACTTCCACGGCACCCGCGCCGACCTCCGGGTGGGCGACTTCCTGACCCCCGGTCACCGATCGAACTACCGGCGCGAGCACATCTCGAACTACGTCTACATGACGAAGGTGCTCGACGGCGCGGTGCTCGCGGCCGAGATGGCGGTGGGTGACGGGCGCCCCCGGGTCTACGTCGTGGAACCCCAGGACGACGTACACGACGATCCGAACGTCACCGACAAGAAGTTTCCCGGCAACCCCACCCATTCCTACCGGAGCGCCCAGCCGGTCCGGGTCGTCGGCGAGATGATCGACTGGGTGGGACATTCGCCGGAATACCTCCGACAGTTCCGCGCAGGATTGGAAGCACTCCGGCAGCGGGGCGAAGCGGTTCTGTACGACTAGCCGGCCGTCACGACATTCTCGCCGCGACGGCGGCGCTCCGCGACCGGTCATCGGCCGCGGAGCGCCTGCTGCAGAGTCGAACTCACGGATCAGGGAAAGATGTTCTCCAGCGATCCGAAGGCTCCGCCGGCACCCGATGCGGCGAAGTTGGTGGTGCAGCCGTTGAACGAGACGTTGTCGACACTGACCTTGCCGGTCTTTTCGTTGGGCTGACTGGAGATTCCGTAGTGGTCGACCACGGTGGTGTGGCCCTCTGAATTGGCGGCCTTCACCAGATCATCCAGGGTGGCGTTGGTGCCTCTCTTGATCGTGCCGAGATCTCGGGTGGACCACCACTGGTCAGATCCGCCGGCATCCGCCTTGCCCGCACCAGCCGGCGCGGTCCAGACGAGCGTCGCAAATCCATTGCTCTCACCGGAGTTGGCCCCGGTCACGCGGAGTTGCCAGTTCGCCTGCCCGTCGGACTTGTTGAACGTGAGCGGCTTCGTGATGGCCTCCGTCAGCTTGAGCTGCCCGGCACTCTTGTACGACGCCTGGCGCGGTGTCTGCTCTGTCGTCACGAACTCGAGAGACCCGTCCTGATCAACAACATTGGTCGCCGTCACCTTGCCGGCCTGGCCGCGCTCGTCACCGAACGTGTTGCCCCACCCCGCCGGATTGGCCGGAGTGGAGACCGTGGCACAGTTCGCCTCCGATACGGGGGCTGCTGTTGCCACCGCGGGAGCGATCAGAGCCGCGACCCCGAGGGTCGCGCCAGCCGTCGTCACACGAATGAGATTTCTTCGCACTGGTTCTTTCCTCCTTTGTCGTTCGGGTCCATCGAACTCCCGCAAGCTAACAAAGGGATTAATCAGATACCAGCGCGATTAAAGGCATCTGAATGAGGAACACCTTTACACAGCGAACCTGACCTGCACGCACAGTGCATCAGTGGACCATGTCGCATGTTCGCTTTTAAATCCGGAAATCCCGGCTATCTGCCTATTCCGCACCACCCGGTGACTGTGCGCCGAATCCCATTGACTGTGCATCGAATTTCGTTGACTGTGTGCCGTATTTCGTCAATTGGACTCGTGGACTCAGAGCGTCGTCGCAATCCCACCGTCGACCGGAATGACCGTCCCGGTGAGGTAACAGCCGGCGCGGCTGGCGAGGTACACGACCGTGCCGATCATGTCGTCGGCTCGACCGATACGGCCCAACGGCGATGCTGCCGCGACTTCTTCGCCCAGCTCGGCCAGGATCGGTGCCATCATCTTGGACTCGAAAGGCCCGGGCGCAATGGCGTTCACGGTGACGTGACGCGGTCCGAGGTCCCGCGCGAGATGCCGCGTCAGCTGATGGACGGCCGCCTTGCTCGACGAGTAGGAGTACGACGCGGTGCGCGGCACCCGGATCCCGTCGACACTGCCGATCATGATCACCCGCGACGGGTTCTCGGCCGTCGCAGAACCGGTCAGCAACGGCAGCAGCGTCTGCGTGAGCACGAACGGCGTCTGGACGTTGAGTTTCAGCACCCGGTCCCAGGCGGAGTCCGGGAACTCTTCGAGGGGCGCACCCCAGGTCGCGCCGGCGTTGTTCACCAGGACGTCGAGGGTGTCGGTGTCCGACGCCACCTGCTGCGCGAGGGTTCGTGCGCCCTCGGGCGTCGACAGATTCGCCTGTAACGCAGTCAGTCCCGCGGCGCGCGCCTCGGCGAGCGCGTCGTCGTTGCGACCGGTGATGAGGACCCGGGCCCCGCGGTTGTGCAGTCCGTGGGCGATCATCGCCCCGATACCCGACGTCCCGCCGGTCACCAGCACGGTCTTACCACTCACATCGAACAGGTCAGAAGTCATCGTCGTCGGTACCTCGGTGCTCGTTTCTCCAGGAAGGCGGCGGTCGCCTCGCCCCGATCTTCGGTCATAGCCGTGATCATCTGCTGTCGGTTCTCGAATTCGACCGTGGCACTGAGTCATTCCGTCCCGGAAGACCGCCCCACAGAAACGGACAGACAACATATCGCTCGCGCCGGGCCGCTGTCGGGCGGTTTTCAGCACAGGCGGCGCGAGCCTGCCTACCGATACCCAGCCGCGCGGAGGGCAGCCATCAGTTCCGACCGTGATCCGGCGTCGAGCCGGCGTCGGATCCGGGCGACGTGATGCTCGACGGTCTTTGCCGAGATGTACAGGCGCTCACCGATTTCCCGGTAGGTGAAACCCTGCAGCAGCTCGTGGGCGACCTCGGCTTCGCGACCGGTGAGCGGCCCGCCGACCTGTGGAGTCAGCCGCCGATCTTCACCGGCCGAGCGAGCGGTGTCCAGGAGGCCGGCCGCGGTCGCGGGATCGTCGGCGCGAGACGCGGCCATACCCGCGAGACGCGCTGCCTCCCAGTGTAATCCGATGCTCCGTAGCGCTTCGACGGCGGCGGTGACGGGTTCCGTTGATTCGCCGGCGTCGTTCAGCGCGACCCAGGCGCGCGCACCGGTCGACAACGACCCGGCCGTGCGGTTCTGCGCCGCGGCGAGGTCGAGACGAGTCAACCGGTGCGCCACAGCGGACTGGTCGCGCGTGATGGCAACGGCTTGGACGCCCGCGAAGTCCCACGACGCCGACCACGCCGGGGTCGCCAAGATCCGCGAGCAACCGGTCGGCTGCGTGCACATGCCGCGCAATCGCGGGAATCTGACCCAGTCGCGCTGCGGCGATCCAGAACTCGCCGAGCGGACGCAGCAGGTAGAGGTCCACCTCGATGGCGGCGAGGAGCGACAGGCCGTCCTGCCACGCGGCCGACAGCGCGGACAGGTCACCGTGGCGCCGGGCCAACCCGAGCCGGATGGCCTGCACCCGAAAGCGTTCGGACATCCCCTGCGGTTCCGCCGTCGGGAGCAGACGCGCCGCCGCTTCGAGATCGCCGACGGTGAGCGCGGCCTCGGCGTCGAGAATGGTGCGGGCCGGCTCCGCCGCCACCGTCCGGATCGATTGCGCGGCAACGGTGTCGCCGAGGTTCAGCGCCACCGCGGCGGCCGCGTGCAGAATTCGGGCCGCAGACGGGTCTCGGGATGATGTCGCCCCTGCCGAGATCCCCCGGACCACGGCGTCGACCGCGTCGCCGGGACTCATCTCGGCCGTGTCGTCGAGGGTGGCGAGCAGCCCGCGGACCACCAGCGACCGTGTGGCCCGACTCGCCACCGGCGCGCGGCCACGATCGGCCGCGCCGATGGCCGTGGCTGCCGCACGGTCGCCGACCGCGAGCAGGGCGACGGCAGCCGACAACGACTGCGATGCAGAAAGATCGGATCCCGTCCAGCGGTACAGGTCGGCGGCGTGCGAAGCGAGTCCGCGACGCGCTGCAACTGCGGCGGCGAGCTCCACCCACTCCGCGACCCATTCGTCTGTGGGTGCGGCCGTTTCCAGCCGGCGGTCGGCCGCGGCACCCGCACCGTCGAGATCTCCCGACGCCAGGGCGCGCTGGGCCATCAGGAGCCGGACGTCATCACGCCCCGGCTCCACCCGATCGGCGGCCTGCAGGAGGACCACCGCCCGCGCAGCAGTCGCGTCGACCGCGCCGGCCAGCAGCGCGTCGACGACTCGCGGGTCGTCGACACCGGCCTCGGCCGCGAGCAGCGCGGTGTCGGGGGTGAGCTCGGTCGCACGCAGTCCGAGGACGACCGAGTTGCGTCGTAGCTCGTCGATCCGCTTGTCTCCCAGCACATCACGCAGTGGCCCGGCCGCAGCCGAGACGAAGACGTCCGCGCCGCGTAACAGGCCGCACCCGCGAGCCCGGTCGACCGCCTCGAGCGCGGCGGCTCGGTCGATGCCCGCCGCTTCGGCGACGCTGTCGGGGTCGAGGGGCGCCCGGACCGAGGCGAGGGCCAGCACCGCGAGCGTGAGCGGATCGAGTCCGCGCAGCAGCCGATGGTGCCACTCGCGGGACACCCGATCGACGACGGCGATTTCGTCGGCCCCCGGCTCGTCGAGGACGCGCGAGGCGCTGCTCGAAGTGCTCCGGAGCGCCCGCAGCACAATGTCGATGGGAGCTCGCGCACCGCCACAGCGTCGACGGATCAGCGATGCCGTGGTCGGCGCGAGGGTCAGCCCGGCGCGGGTCGCGCGGGTCAGGACATCGGCGGTTCCGAGCGCCTCGAGTTCGAGGACCGCGCCGAACGGTCGGGCGCGGTCGCGCAACCGGCGGACGTTCGGGTCCAGTTCCCGCGGTTCGATCGTGGCGATCAGCCCGATCGTTCCCGCGTCGAGCATGCCCAGCGCGGTCTCGAACATGGCCACCGGCCACAGATGCATGTCGTCGGCCAGCACGAACACGGGACCCGCGCCGTCCGCGACGGGCAGCCCCACACTCACCGGGAGGTCCAGTCGTCGGAGTTGTTCGTGCACGGCGTTCAGCAGTGCCGAGCGTCCGCTGCCGGGGGTGCCGACGGCCACGGCGCACAGCGGATGGCCCGCCTGCGCGCGATCGACGATGCTCGCCACCCACGACGAGGTGCGCGACGCGGCCGAGGACGGGTCCGGACGGTCACCGATCGTGGAGACCGGTGTCGTCGGGGTCATCGAACGGTCCAGGGGTGACCGGGGAGTCAACGGATTCAGCAGTCGATGCCGACGACGCCGGTGACGCCGCACAGCACCCGGCCGGTGCCGTCGAGGACCCCGCCCGGGGTGATGCCGCCACCGCCGGTGTCCGGTTCGGGGTAGTCCGGCGCCGGTGCAGGCGCTGGTGCCGGAGCGGGCGCCGGCGCTGGTGCTGGTGCTGGTGCGGGCGCTGGAGCAGGCGCGGGCGCCGGTGCAGGCCGGCCGGGGGTGCTTCCGGGCGCAGGGGCGCCGGCAGACGGGGCGCCCGCAGACGGGGCGCCGGCCGCGGTCCGCCGCGGCGCATCGGTTGCGGTGCCCGGAGCCCGGGTTCCCGTACCGGTCACCGGTGCTGCGGTGGTCCCGGGACGCGCACCGGTCGCGGTGGTGCCCGGGGCGCCACCGGGGTTCTGCGTCGAGGTGGCCGTGGTGGTCGCCGCTCCCGCGGGTGGGGGCGTCGCCTCGCCGACCGAACCGACGAGTCCGGTGCCGACGGAGAGTCCGGTTGCGGTGACGAGCGCCAGTGCGGCGGCGCCGACCGTGATCAGGGTGCCGCGCTTGCGGCGCGAGAACCGGGGAGCGGGCTCGGCGACCGGGGTGCTCGGAGCCGGGACGATCTCGCGGAGCGGCCGCTCCTCGGGCGCGGCCGAGACGAGGGCCGCGGTCGTGGCGGCGGCCGGAGCCATCGCCGACCGGCGCGCGGCAAGCGTCGTGCCCGCCATCAGCGCGCCGCCGGCTGCCGAGGCGGACGCGGGATCGGGGTCTCCGACGACCGGCAGACGCAGGGTCGAGGACAGCATCTCGGTGACGAGCGGGATCGCCGCACCGCCGCCACCGAGCAGGACCGCGGTCACCCCGGCCGGCTTCATCCCGGGGGCCGCGTGCGCGCCCGACGAGTCATGGCCGACGGCGGACGCGGAGACCGCTTCACGAACCAGCGCGACCGCCTCCATGACCGGTGCGCGCAGCAGGTCCTCGATGTCGTCGCGGACCAGCCGCGCCTCGGTGCTTACCTGCCCGATCCGCACGTCGACGACGGTGTCGGTGTCCACCGACAGAGACTCCTTGGCCCGGCGGCACTCTTCCCGCAGCCGGTTCACGTCGTCGAGGATCGCGCCGTTCCGGGCCGGGTCGGCCAGACCTGCGTCGACCTCGGCGCCGGCACCGGTCACCCGCAGGGTGTGCGCCAGCAGCAAACGGTCGAACTCGTTGCCGCTCACGGTGTCCAGATGCAGCGGACGGCCGATCGGGGCCGGATCGGAACCGGTGGTCAGGACAGAGACGGTGAGCCCCCCGGCGCCGAGATCGCAGACGACGACCGCGCCGTCGCCGAAGGCGCCCTCGGCGTGTTCGGTTGCGGCCAGGGTCGCCCGTGACTCGGTCACCCAGGTGATCGCGTCCGCCGGCACCGAGTCGGGGTGGGCGGCAAGCGCCGCCCGGGCCTCGTCGACGGCCTGATCGGACCAGTTGTCGGGGTGCACGACGGTCAGGTGCACGTCGTCGGACGGTGCTGAGTCGACGCTGGTCGTGCCGAGGTCGAGCCGGGCGACCAGCGCCGCGACCGCGTCGGCGTAGAGGTCGGCGGCCGCGATCGTGCGGCCGTGGTCGTCGAGCATCGGGACCGGGTCGCCGACCCGTCCGAGGAAGTCGTCGGCATCCACCAGAGCGGACGTCTCGACCGAGACCGCGCCCTCCCAGGACTGTTCCGAGGCGGCTACCGCCACGCTGTTCGCGGACCCGATCTTCACACCGATCCCGATGGCCATGACGCTCACTCCTGTTCGCACCTGCAGACGGTGGGCGGTGACGGTGCCGCGTCGTGCGGGCAATCCGTCGATGTCACGTGCCCCGGCCCCGGCGGCGCACTTCACCCAGTGTGTCGCGGACCGGCCCCCTGGTGTTAGCCCTGGCCGGGGATTAGGGGGAAAGTCCCGACCCCCCTATGCCGGCGGCGCCCGGACCCCGGACCCCGGTCGAAATCCCCCTGGGGGGATGACCCACCCCCGGTCGTCGGCAGGACTGGGGATTTACCCCGATGTCGTCGGGCCCCGAAGTCCATACGGTCGAACTCGACACGGGATCGAACTGCGATCTCCCCGACGCAAGGAACGACGCCATGGCGACCAACGCGGTACTCGACTTCATCCTCGGTCTGCTTCGCGACGAGGAATCCTTCAACGCCTACTGCGGCAATCCCCAGGCCGCGATCGATCGCGCCGGACTCACCGGCGTCACCCCCGCCGACATCTCCGCAGCCGCCCCGCTGGTCGCCGGAGGCGGTCTGGCCGCGGGCGGCGGCCTCGGTGCGATCATCGGTGCCGGCGGCGGGGCGGTCGGCGGCGGCGTGATCGGCGGCGGCGCGGTCGGTGGCGGCGTGATCGGCGGCGGTGGCGTCGGAGTCGGCCTGGGCGGCCTGGAGTTCGGCGACATCAACGTCGGCGGCGGAGACGTCAACCTCGGTGACGTGAACCTCGGCGGCATCGGTGGGCTCGAACTGGGCGACCTCGACCTCGGTGGACTCGATCTGGGTGGACTCGATCTGGGTGGAATCGATCTGGGCGACATCGACTTCGGCGGTCTCCTCGGCGGCATCGGACTGGGCGACATCGACCTCTCGGGTCTGTCCCTGGCCGATCTCGACCTCGGCGGTATCGCATTCGGTGACCTCGACCTCGCGGGCCAGCTGGCCGTCGCCCTGGGCGCGGCGCTGTCCGCGGGCCTGGGCGCCGGCGGCGCGATCGCCGCGCAGTTCGGTGCCGCGCTGGGAGCCGCGCTCGAGACGGTCGTCGACGGTGGCCTCGAGCTCGCCGCAGGCATCGGACCGGTCATCGCCGGGACGCTGGCCGGTGCGATCGGCGCCGAGGGCGCCCTGGTCGCCCAGCTCGGGGCTTCGCTCGACGCACTCCTCGCCGCAGGCGCCGACCTCGGGCTCGGACTCGGGGGCGGTCTCGCCGCGCAGCTGTCGGCGGCGCTCGAACTGGGTGGCGAACTCGCCGGCTCGTTCGGCGCGACGCTGGGCGGTCTGCTCGGCGCCACGATCGGCGCGGGCGGCGCACTCGGCGCCGACCTCGCGGCCGCGCTCGGTGCCGGTCTCGGTGCGGGCGGCGCGCTCTCGGCGGTACTCACCGGCGCGCTCGGTCTCGGCGCCGAACTGTCCGGCGACCTGGCCGCCGCGCTGACCTCCACTCTCGATGTCGCGGGTGACCTCTCGGCGACGCTGTCGGGTCTGCTCGACGCGCAGGCCATCGCCGACCTGTCCGGTGAACTCAGCGCCACCCTCAGCGGCGCTCTCAGCTCGACCCTGGCCGCGGGCGGCACCGCTGCCGCCTCCGTCGGCACCGCACTCGGTGTGGCCCTGACGTCGACGGCCGCGGCGACCGGCGGACTGGTCCTGACCGGCGCGGCCGGCGCGAACGCCGTCCTCGGTGGCGCCCTGACCGCCGTCCTCGGTGTCGGCGGCGGCGCTCAGGCCGGACTCGCCGCGGCGCTCGAATCCGTCCTCGAAGCCGGCGGGATCGTCGACGTCGAGGCGCTGCTCGAAGCCGGCGGCGATCTCGGCACGACTCTCGCCGGCGCTCTGGCCGCCGGCCTCGAAGTCGGTGGCGAAGCCGCCGCCGGTCTCGGTGCGGCCCTGGGCGGCACGCTGGCCGCAGCCCTCGAAGGTGGCCTGGCCGCCGATCTGACTGCCGGACTCGGCGGTGCCCTCGAAACCGGTCTCGGTCTCGGCGGTGCCCTCGGAGCCGGTGTCGGCGGCGCACTCGAAGCGGGACTGGGACTCGGTGCCGGACTGGGCGCGGGTCTCGGTGGCGCGGTCGAGGGCGCTCTCGGCGGCGGCCTCGGGGTCGTGGGCGGTCTCGGCACCGAACTCGGAGCCGCGCTCAACGGACTGTTGTCGGCCGGCGCCGGCCTCGACACCGCGCTGAGCACCGTGCTCACCGGCGTCCTCGGTGCTGCCGCGGGCGCCGACCTGGGGGCCGCGCTGGGTGGCGCACTCGAACTGGGCGGCGTCCTCGGCGCCGACCTCACGGGTCTGCTCGAGGGCGGCCTGGCCACCGACCTGGCCGCGCAACTGGGCGCGATCGTCGGTGGCGGCGGTGAGCTCGCGGGCGAACTCGGCGCCACCCTGGGCGGCGTGCTGGGCGCGGCCGCAGGCATCGAGGGCATCCTCGACGCCGCCGCCGGTGCCGGCCTGAACGTCGGCGAACTGCTGGCCGCGGACCTCGGCGGTGCACTCGGCGTCGACGGCGCCCTCATCACACAGCTGGGCGGGGCGCTGGACGCCGCACTCGACGCCGGCGCGGGACTGGGCCTGGTGACCGAGACCGCCGCCGACCTCGGCGGAACCCTCGAGGCCGTGCTGGCTGCGGGCGGGGATGTGGGTGCCGACCTCGGCGCGTCTCTCGGCGCCGTCCTCGGGACCGCGCTGAGCGGTGAGCTGGGTGGTTCGCTGGCCGGCCAGCTGGCGGGCGGGGCCGAACTCCCGGCAGCCCTCAGCACCGTTCTCAGCTCCGCACTCGACGTGGATCTGTCGGCCACCGACGGCCTCGTCGCGACCCTGGACTCGACCCTGGAGGCGACGGGTGGCCTGGGCGGGGCGCTGACCGGCGAACTCGAGGCGATCGTCAACCCGAGCCTCATCCTCTCCCCCGAGGGCACCATCACCGTGGGCGGACCGCTCCTGGTCACCGAAACCCTCGGCGGCACAGTGGTCGACAGTCTCACCGGCAACCTGGGCGCGGGCACACTGGCCGGCCTGGGCACCGTCGCCGAGACCGGCACGGACCTGGTCGCCGGGCTGGACAGCACTCTGCAGGGCGGCCTGGAGGGGACCCTCGAGACCGGACTCGCCGGCCTGGGCGCCGGGCTCGGCGAGGCCGATCTGGGCGCCACCGCCGGTCCGGTTCTCGACGGTGCTCTCGGCGCCGGCGCAGGCGTGGGCGGAGGCCTCGGTGGGGATCTCGGTCTGGGCGGCGACCTCGGCCTGGGCGGTGCGCTCGACACCGAGCTGCCCGCGGAGGTCACCTCTGAACTGACCACCGCGATCTCCGGCACGGCCGGCGGCGCGGTGGACGTGGTCGGCGACGCCGCGGGCTCACTCGAGGCCGGGGTCGGCGGCACCCTCGACACGACCACCGACATCGTCGGTGGGGTGACCGGTGGTCTGACCGGCGGCGCAGTGGCCGGTGGTGGCGTGGACGCCGGCGGCGGTGCCGGCGCGGACGGCGGCCTGGACCTGGGCGGCGTGACCGACACCGGTGCCGAACTCGGCGGCGCGGTCGACACCACCGTCGGCGGCGCGGTCGACTCGACCGTCGGCGGCGTGGCCGACACGACCGCCGACCTCACCGGCGGATTGACCGGCGGTCTCACCGGAGGCCTGACCGGTGGCCTCGGTGGCGACACAGACACCGGGATCGGCGTCAACACCCCGGACGCCGGACCCGACGCCGACTGACCGGGTCACGTCGGCAAACCCGCCCCGGGACCGTCCCGCGCTCCAGCAACCCTGGACGTGGGCCGGCCCCGGGGCGGTCCTCGTCCGGCCCCGCCTTCGCCCGGCATGCTCGCACGCACCGCCCGAACGAGTGCGGAGCCCCGGCGATGCCGACCGGACGGGCCGACTCACCGCTACCGTGAGGACACCATGACCACTCCACCCGCCGAACCACCTCGCGTCGGCCGGCACGCCGCCGATCGGGACGCACCTGATCCCGCCCCCATCTGGAAGGCAGCAGCCCCGACCGCACCGGCACACGCCGCTGCCCCGCCCCGGCCACCCGCGACCACGGCCCCAGCCCCGGCGACCCCGGCAGTGGCGACCCCGGCACGGACGCAGGTGCCGAACACCATCGGCGACCTGCTGACCACGATGTCCGAGGTGGCCCGGGAGGCGGGCCGTAACGATCTCGTCAGTCGCCTCGACGGCGCACGCACCCGGATCACCGACCCCCGCCTGCGGATCGTCGTGGTGGGTCAGCTGAAACAGGGCAAGAGCTCGTTCGTCAACGCACTGCTCAACCTGGACGTGTGCTCGGTCGGCGACGACGAGACGACCGCGGTGCCGACGGTCATCTCGCACGCCGCGCAACCGTCGGCCCATCTCATCGTCGACGGCCCGGCCGCCGACAACCGCATCCCGGTGCCGATGGACGCCATCGCCGGCATCACCCCGGACTCCCCGCTCGCCGGTGGCCGCGAAGTGCTCCGGCTCGAGATCGAGGCACCCGGCCCGTTGCTCGCCGACGGCCTCGTCCTCGTCGACACCCCCGGCGTCGGCGGCCACGGACACCCTTATGCCGCAGCGACTCTGGGTATGGTCGCGGCAGCCGACGCGGTACTCGTCGTGTCGGATGCCAGCCAGGAGTTCACCGCGCCGGAGATGTCCTTCCTCCAGCAGGTCGCCGGACTGTGCCCGACCATCGCGTGCCTCATCACGAAGACCGACCTGTACCCGCACTGGCGCGCCATCGTCGACGCCGACCGCACCCATCTGCAGACCGCGGACCTCGACATCCCGCTGTTGCCCGTCTCATCGGTGCTGCGCACCCACGCGCTGCGGCTCGGCGACGAGAAACTCAACGCGGAGGCCGGGTTCCTCGATCTGTACCGGTACCTGCGCGAGCGCGTGGTGTCCACCGCACGGCAGGCGACCCGCACGACCGTCGCCACCGATCTGCGGGTCGTCAGCGAACACCTCGCGCTCACCCTGGGCAGCGAACTCGCCGCCCTGCGCGATCCGGAGACCGCCGGCCGCGCTGTCGGCGCACTCCGGGAGGCCAAGTCCGATGCGGAGGCCATGCGGCGTCAGTCCGCTCAGTGGCAGCAGACGCTGGCCGACGGCATCGCCGACCTCGCGGCCGACATCGACCACGACCTGCGGGACCGTCTCCGCGCGGTGACCCGGGAAGCCGAACGGGCCATCGACGAGGGCGATCCGGGGGTCGACTGGGAACAGTTGAGCGAGTGGCTGGCCGATCAGACCGCCGCCGTCATCGGTGACAACTTCGTCTGGGCGCATGAACGATCGGTGTGGCTCGCCGAGCGGGTGGCCGACCACTTCGCGGCGGCCGGCCAGAACTCGCTGCCCGACATCGACGTCGCCGATCTGACCGGTGTGCTCGATTCCGTGGCCGAGCTCGCCGAACTCGACAGCGGCAGAGTCGGTCTCGCCCAGAAGCTGTTGATCGGCATGCGCGGGTCGTACGGCGGTGTGCTGATGTTCGGACTCATCTCGACGATGGTCGGCATGGCGCTCATCAACCCGGTGTCCGTGGGCGCCGGACTGCTCCTGGGCACCAAGGCGTACCGGGATGACAAGGAGGCGAAGGTCCTCGAACGCCGCGCCAAGGCGAAGGTCGCGGTGCGCGCGTTCACCGACGACGTCAGCTTCCAGGTCGGCAAGGAATCCCGCGATCGGTTGCGCGTCATCCAGCGAGTCCTCCGCGATCACTTCACCTCGGTCGCCGAACAGACCGCACGCTCGATCTCGGAATCCCTCAGTGCCGCACAGTCTGCCGCGACCCTCGCCGATTCGGAGCGATCCGGGCGCGTCGCCGAACTCGAGTCCCGGCTCACCGCGGTCGCCGCGCTGCGCAAGGCCGCCGATCATCTCGACCCGGACGAACCCGCCGCGGAGCTTCCGCGCCGATGACCGACATCGCCCGCGCCCGAGGGTTTCTCGACGCCACCCGCACCGCCCTCGCCGACGACCCGCACGCACAGGCCGAGCTCGACGTGTGCGCCCACCGGTTGTATCAGCCGGTGCGGGTCGCCCTGGCCGGTTCGCTCAAAGCAGGCAAGTCAACGCTGCTGAACGCCCTTGTGGGACAGGACATCGCCCCCACCGATGCCACCGAGTGCACGCGGGTCGTCACCTGGTACCGCAACGGCCGGTCGCCGTCGGTCACCGCACACGTCGACGACGGCCGCGCGGTGGGCATCCCGGTGACCCGCATCGATGGTCGGCTCGGCTTCGATTTCGGGCGGCTCACCGCCGATCGTGTCGACCGCCTGGATGTCGAATGGCCCGCGCGTGCCCTACAGTCGACGACCATCGTCGACACCCCGGGCACGGCGTCGTTGTCGACGGAGTTGTCCGCGTCGACAATCCGGCTCCTCACCCCGACGACGGCCAGTCCGGCGTCGACGCCGTCGTCTACCTGTTGCGTTCGCTGACCGCCACCGACACAACGATGCTGCGCCGCATCGGGTCGGCCATCGGCGGATCGTCGGGCCCGCTGGGTGTCATCGGCGTCGTCTCCCGCGCGGACGAGCTCGGTGCCGGCCGGATGGATGCGATGATCTCCGCGCACCAGATCGCCGGACGGTTCGCCGGCGAGCTCGAACGCACGGGCCTGTGCCAGGCGGTCGTGCCGGTGGCGGGACTGCTGGCACTGGCCGCCCGCACCATGCGGGAGGTCGAGTTCCGCGCGCTGGCACAGCTGGCCGCGACCCCGGCGCCCGACCTCGAGGCGGCCCTGCTGACGATGGACCGGTTCTCCCGGCCGGACATCCTGCCCGACATACCCGCGGAGCTCCGGCGCTCGCTGGCCGAACGCTTCGGCGCCTTCGGCATCCGGATGGCGGTCACGCTCATCCGGTTCGGTGCGAGCTCCTCGTCGGCGCTGGCCGCCGAACTCGTCGAGCGCAGCGGACTCTCGGAGTTGAGCGCCATCATCGACACCCAGTTCGGGCAGCGCGCGGACCAGCTCAAGTCCCATTCGGCGCTGGTGACGATGGATCACCTCCTGGCCGCGTCATCGTCGGCGGGGGCGCGTGACGTCCGGGCCGCGGTTCGCCGGGAACTCGCGGACGTCCACGGTTTCCGAGAGCTGCGTCTGCTCGGCACCATCCGGGCCGGGGGCGTCGACCTCCCCGCTGACCAGACGGCCGAGATCACCCGGCTCATCGGCGGGTCGGGCATCGATCCCGCGGCCCGCCTCGGACTGCCCGCGACCGCCGACGTGTACACACTGCGGGACGCCGCGATCGACGCCGCGCGGACCTGGCGGGCACGTGCCGGCCACCCGCTCCTCGCGCCGGCCTCGGCGTCGGCATGTCAGGTCGCGGTGCGTAGTGCCGAGGGTATCGTCGCCCAACTCGGTGAGGCGGTCCGGAGCGGCGGCCATGGTTTCAGCGCAGGGATGCCGTGACCGACCGGGTGTAGGACGCTCCGGTGGCGACGACCGCGACAAGCGCGGCCGCCGCCGGAACCCACTGGGCGACAACCGGCAAACCGGCGTCGGAGAGTGCTGTCGCGGACGGGTTGACCGTGAGATGGAAGGCCACAGCGCCCGCCACCGCGACGACGGCGCCGACCGTCAGGATGCTCCGGCCGGACCGTCGACTGTCCCAGAGTCGCGCGGACCCGTACAGCCCGAGGAGCACGACGACCAGTGCGATCGCCCCGCCCACCATCAACGAGATGTCCACGGCGCGTGCGGCATCGGTCCCGCTGCCCGGATTGGTCCGGACGAGATCGGCGGCCAGAACGGCCCGAATGTCGTTCAGCGACACCAGCGTCAGGCCGACGGTCACCACGACCAGGGCCACCGACACCAACCAGCCGAGGATCACATAGCGAGTGACCGGGGAGCGTCCGACCGGCCGCTGCGGGCGCAGCGGCGTGACGGCGACGCGCGGGCGGGGAGGCGGAGAGCCGTCGGCGTTCGACATCCCTCGATGGTAGTTGCCTGCGCGTTCCGCTACCCCGAACCGGCGCAACCTCGGATCATCGTTCTCGAAGCCGCCCCGCGACCACCACCGCATGTCCCCCGATCGGTGGAGGCACCATTCACCCGCTCGATCACCCGGTCAGCGGAATCCCCCGACCACCCATCCCCGGCAGAGTCAGTGGTGTCACCAACACAACCCCCACACCACACCGGAGCCCACCATGAAAACCACCACCCGCATCGCCACCGCCACCCTCGGACTCGTCGCCGCCACCGGCATCGCCCTCGGCGCCGCCGGCGCAGCCCACGCCGGCACCCTACCCATCACCCGACCCGGCGAACCCACCGTCGCCATGACCATCACCAACCACACCGACAAGCCCGAATACCTCCAAGGCGCCAACACCGACGGCGGCCAATGGATCAACGCACCCCAACACATCCTCTACCCCGGCGCCACCGAAACCATCACCGCCACCGCACCCTTCACCAACCACCTCGACGTCAACGCCATCTACCGCATCGGCGCCTTCGGCCCCACCGCCAACTACCAACTCACCAACCACCCCCACAACGTCAACACCGCCATGAGCAGCATCTGGGGACCCCACGCCCAGAACTACTGGATGAACAACCACATCGACACCGGATACCCCCAGGTCAACGTCGGCTTCGACCAGTGGTGACACACCGCGGACAAACGCAGAATGCGTCGTGGGTACCGGTTTCCGGTACCTACGACGCATTCTGTGTGGGTCGGACCTCAGGGGCCGGCGGTGGCCCCCGTCAGTGGTGGCGACGTCGCCAGCAGGTCGTTCTCCTCGTCGGTGAAAGCCCGTGCCCGCGAGAGGAAACGAACCCCTTCCGGTGCCTCGAGACTGAATCCGGCACCGCGGCCTTTCACGACGTCGAGGATCAACTGGGTGTGTTTCCACAGCTCGAACTGGTCACCGTTGATCCAGACCCGAACGGCCGGAATGGGTTCGGGTAATTCGATCTCGCCGACCAGCACGTCTCGCTGGCCCACGCGATACTCCCCGACCGGATAACACATCGGGGCCGAGCCGTCACAGCACCCACCGGACTGGTGGATCATGAGGCCGCCGTGCAGCTCCGACAACTTGGTCAGGAGCTGCACGGCGGAGTCTGTGGCGACCACGCGATCAGGAACACTCTGCTCGGCGGTCATCGTCAATCACCTTTCGTCTGCTCCC
Organism: Gordonia hongkongensis; assembly: GCF_023078355.1. NCBI lineage: Bacteria > Bacillati > Actinomycetota > Actinomycetes > Mycobacteriales > Gordoniaceae > Gordonia > Gordonia hongkongensis. Next base: position 180,017 of record NZ_CP095552.1, on the reverse strand, counting down.
TGAGGTGCGAGGAGCGCGACCCCTCCGCTCCCTGAGGTGCGAGGAGCGCTAGCGACGAGCCTCGAAGGGCTCGACGGGTCAGAAGAAACCCTTGGCGCTCTGAGCGTAACCGACCAGGAGGTTCTTGGTCTGCTGGTAGTGCTCGAGCATCATGAGGTGGTTCTCGCGACCGATACCGGACTGCTTGTAGCCGCCGAAGGCAGCGTGTGCCGGGTAGTCGTGGTAGGTGTTCGTCCACACCCGGCCGGCCTGGATCTCGCGGCCGGCCCGGTAGGCGGTCGCGCCGTCGCGGCTCCACACTCCGGCGCCGAGTCCGTAGAGGGTGTCGTTGGCGATGTGCATGGCGTCGGCGAAGTCCTTGAAGGTGGTGACCGCCAGAACCGGGCCGAAGATCTCTTCCTGGAAGATGCGCATCTTGTTGTTGCCCTGGAAGACAGTCGGTTTGATGTAGAAGCCCTCCGACAGGTCACCGCCGAGATCCGCCGCCTCGCCGCCGATCAGCACCTCGGCACCCTCGTCCTTGCCGATGGCAAGGTAGGAGGAGATCTTCTCGAACTGATCGTTCGAGGCCTGCGCGCCCATCATGGTGTCGGTGTCGAGGGGGTTGCCCTGCTTGATCTTTCCGACGCGGTCGACGGCCTTGGCGATGAACTCGTCGTAGATGTCCTGCTGGATCAGCGCACGGCTGGGGCAGGTGCACACCTCGCCCTGGTTGAGCGCGAACATCGAGAAGCCTTCCAGCGCACGGTCGAGGAACCCGTCGTCGGCGGACATCACGTCGTTGAAGAAGATGTTGGGGCTCTTGCCACCGAGTTCGAGGGTGACCGGGATCAGGTTCTCCGACGCGTACTGCATGATGAGCCGGCCGGTGGTGGTCTCACCGGTGAACGCGATCTTGCGGATGCGGTTGCTCGAGGCGAGCGGCTTGCCCGCCTCGACGCCGAATCCGTTGACCACGTTGAGGACTCCGGCGGGGAGCAGGTCGCTGATGAGGCTGACCAGGTACAGGATCGACGCGGGCGTCTGCTCGGCGGGCTTGAGCACCACCGCGTTACCCGCGGCGAGGGCGGGTGCCAGCTTCCACACTGCCATCAGGATCGGGAAGTTCCAGGGGATGATCTGGCCGACGACGCCGAGCGGCTCGTGGAAGTGGTAGGCGACGGTGTCCTCGTCGACCTCGGAGATCGACCCCTCCTGGGCGCGCAGCGCGCCGGCGAAGTAGCGGAAGTGGTCGATGGCCAGCGGGAGGTCGGCGGCGAGGGTCTCGCGGACGGCCTTGCCGTTGTCCCAGGTCTCGGCGACGGCCAGCTTCTCGAGGTTTTCCTCCATGCGATCGGCGATGCGCAGCAGGGCGAGCGAGCGCTCGGCGACGGGGGTCTTGCCCCATCCGGGTGCGGCCTTGTGTGCGGCGTCGAGCGCGAGGTCGATGTCCTCGGCGGTCGAGCGGGCCACCTCGCAGAACACCTTGCCGTCGACGGGCGACGGGTTCTCGAAGTACTGACCCTTCACCGGCGGGGTCCACTGTCCGCCGATCCAGTTGTCGTAACGCGACTCGTAGCTCATCACCGAGCCATCGGCACCCGGCTTTGCGAAGACGGTCATGGTTGCTCCTTGCGTGTGGGCCTCAGCTGAGGACGCTCTGCGGATGTCACACGGGACACCGAGGGCGTCCGTTGTGATCTGTTCCACACATTAGGGGCGGGTTGGTTGCACGTGCGTTGCACGTCGGCCACCTGCGGTTCATGCAGTTCAGGCCGCTAGGCTCCGTACCTCTTGTCCAAGAGCCGGATGCGGCCGCCGACGACGGCCCGGTCGGGATCGCCCACGGGTAGGCGATGCTCGAGGCGGCGCCACGCGGCGAGGTCGTCACGACCGTGCGTCGATGACGTCCAGCGGCGCAACGCTGCGACGTCGCCGCCGGCGAAGAGACGCGACCGCAGGTCCTCGCGGAGTTCCTCGAAGATCTCGACGATCCCCGGTGCGGTCGATTCGGCGAGCAACCCGCCGCGGCCGAGGTCATCGACGACCGACGCGAGGTCCGAACCCGACGAGATGCGCGACCGGAGATCGTCGACGTCGGAGGTGATGTCGAGTGTGAGCCGGTACGGCCGGCTCGCGACGACGTCGGCACCGAGGTCGCGGCGGAGTCGGGAGATCTCGGCCCGCACGGTGACCGGGTCGAGCCCGTCCTCGGCCAGCTTCAACGCGAGCTGTTCGGTGTTCAGACCTTCCGGAAACGCTTGCAGCAGAACGAGGATCTCGGCGTGCCGGCGCGACAGGGTGCGGGCGCCGGGCCCGTCGGCGGCGCGATGCCAGCGTCCCGGACCGTCACCGAGCACGGCGAGGTGGGCCGCGGCCCGCGGGCCCGGTGCCGGGTCGAAGGTGGCCGGGTCGGCGAGATCGACGGCGCCCGCCCGCAATTCGCGCTCGACAGCGGCGACGACCGACCGGACCGCCGCCAGCGCGAACGGCGCCGCGACCTCGCGCCCGCCGGTCACGTCGATGACACCGATCACGTGCCCGGTCAGCGGGTCGTGCACGGGCGCCGCCGCACAACTCCACTCCTGGACGGGTCCGGCGAAGTGCTCGGGCCCGACCACCTGCACGCTCCGATCCACGGCCAGTGCCAGTCCGGGGGCGTTGGTGCCGACGACCTCCTCGCTCCACACCGAGCCCTCGACGAAGTCGATGTGGCCCGCGCGATCACGAGCGGCCGAGTCGCCCTCGATCCACAGCAGACGCCCGGACTGGTCGGTCAGTGCGACGACGACCCCCGTGTCGGCGATGGCGTCGACCATCAGGGACTGCACCAACGGCCGGACGGCTGTGATGGGATGCGCGGCGCGGTAGGCGGCGAACTCCGCAGGCGACATCGTGGAGGCACGATCGCCGTTCGGGGTCGCGTCGCTGGGGTCCACTCCGCCGGTCAGGGACCTCGCCCACGAGTCGCGGACGATCGACCGAACCGCATCGGCCGGCGGATTGCCGCCGGAGAGGAAGTCCTCGTACGCCCGGCGGATGCGCGTGGCCACCGAAGCCGCGTCCGTCATGCACCCTCCGTACGATCAGCCGAGTCGATTGCCCGATATGTCGACGATTCTGCCTGCCGCGGTGTGATCTCGGCAACAACCACCGAGGTCGTCGTCGTTGCGCCCCGCTCGACGTACCCGGCCTAGCCGAACCGCGCGGAGAACGTCCGCGGGGTCATACCGGTGACTGTCTTGAAGTCACGCACGAAGTGCGCCTCGTCGGCGTAGGACAGCTCCGCCGCGAGCGAGGCGAGCGTTCCCGACCGGTCGCGCAACCGCTCAGCCGCCTCGTGGAGCCGTCGACGTTGGATGAGCCACTTCGGGGTGAGACCGAGACGACGCCGGGTCAGCCGCTGCAGGCTGCGTTCGGTGAGGTGAAATCGCTCGCAGATCTGCGCGACCGCCACCACCGACGAATCGGTTTCCACGTACTCCACGATCGCGTTGATCAGCCGGCCGTCGTCGTCGAGCGGGAGATACGACCGCAGCCAGTCCTCGACGCGGTCGGTCGCAGAACGCTGGGTCGCCTCGACGCCGGGTTCGACTGCCATCACCGACCGCACCGACCGCTCGAGGTCGGTGCCCCGGTCGCCGAAGACCTCGGACAGTTCGGCATGCCGATCGGTCCATTTCCCGACATCGCCGGTCAGCACTCCCCCGGCTCCCGGCGTGAGCATCACCCCGACTGCCCAGCCGTCGCCGGTCAGCACCGTCTCCGACAACCCGGTCACCACGCCGTAGAAGCGGGCGTAGGTGTTGCTGACGACGATGAGGCAGACGGGGTACTGCAGGACGCGCTGCGGCGCCTCCGCCCCGGGCGGGACCCACCACACCGGCACCCAGAAGCGGCGCACCAGTTCGTCCAGATCGGGGCTCGGCGCCCACCGTCCGATGCGGAAGCTCGCGTCCGACGGGTCGATGAGGTGCGCGCGCTCGACGTCGTCGAGCCGCGCCGGATTGTCGGGTTTCATCAATCACCGTCCCGTGGTCTCGCGGTTGACTCTCATCATGACCGCAATCAACGACACCTCACCATTGCTCGACCACTACGTCCGCCTCGCCGACGGCTTCGCCACCGTCCTCGATGACGCGCCCGCCGGCACCTGGACCGCGGACTCGCCGTGCGAGGGATGGACCGGACGCGACGTCGTCGGCCACGTCATCGACACCCAGCGCGAGTTCTTCTCCCGCCACGACATCGATGCCGGACCGGCACCCTCGCTCGACGACCCGGCCGCCGCCTGGCACACCCACCGCGACACCGTCGCCGGACTGCTCGCCGACCCGACCGTCGGCGAACACACCTTCGACGGACACTTCGGACCGACGACGATCGGCGAGACCCTCATCCGCTTCTACGGTTTCGACATGGTCGCCCACCGCTGGGACATCGCCCGCGCAGCCGGTACCGACCATCGGTTCTCCGACGACGACCTGTCCGAGATGGAAGCCGCCGTCGACGGTTTCGGCGATGCGATCTACTCCGAAGGCGTGTGCCGCAAGGTCGAGATCCCGGCCGGCGCCGATCGTCAGACGACGCTGCTCGCCCGTTTGGGTCGCGTCGCGTCCTGAGGTCCCTGCGGGGACCAGACGGCCCCTTCTGCCCCCTGAGGTGCGAGCCTCCCCTTGCTCCCTGCGGTGCGAGCCTCCCCAAGCTCCCTGCGGTGCGAGTCTCCTCTTGCTCCCTGAGGTGCGAGCCTCCTTGCTCCCTGCGGTGCGAGTCTCCTCTTGCTCCCTGAGGTGCGAGGAGCGATAGCGACGAGCCTCGAAGGGCCTGGTGAGCGTGCCTCACCAGGACCCTTCGTGACGCGGCCTCCGCAAGCTCCGGCCGCTCCTCAGGGAGCGGGGGCGGGCCCGCACGCACCGAGGGAGCGGTGCGCAGAACTCACGGAATCCAGCCGTTGTGCCGCGGGTAGCGCGCGCGGAGGTGGCCGTAGACGTAGGTGCTCGCGAGCAGTGCGATGCCGGCACCGATCGACGGCCAGAGGAACGCGTTGTCGAGCGAATCGCGGACCGCCGCGACGGCCCAGCCGATCACGAACAGCACGAGCGCGATGGTCGCCAGAATGCGGATCACGAGGACGACCGTGGCGAGCACCGCCCACACCGCCTCACGCGCCCGCCCCGGACTTCCCGCCACGACGGTCATCGTAATGTCGGGCCGGGCCGCGGGCAGGCCTCGCGCGTCTCGCATTTGTCCCCACCGGTCGGCGCCGCATGGACAATGGTGGGATGAAGACCATCCTCAACGTCATCTGGCTCGTCCTGTGCGGACTGTGGATGGCGATCGGCTACGTCGTCGCCGGCATCATCTGCTGCATCCTGATCATCACGATCCCGTTCGGCATCGCCTCGTTCCGGATGGCGAGCTACGCGCTCTGGCCCTTCGGACGAACTGTCATCCGCAAGCCGACCGCGGGCGTCGCGTCGACCATCGGCAACGTCATCTGGATCATCGTGGCCGGGTTGTGGCTCGCGATCGGGCACATCACCACCGGCATCGCGATGTGCCTCACGATCATCGGCATCCCCCTCGGCATCGCGAGTTTCAAGATGGTGCCGGTGTCGCTTCTGCCCCTCGGCGCCGAGATCGTCCCGACCGATCAGCAGATGCCCGGCGGTACGCCGGTGCGGATGTGATCCACCGAACGTCGCGCTGACCTCCCCCGACCCATCCGTCACCCAACCCATCCGGGACGCCGATGGATCCGAACAGGTGGCATGACACTCGGGTCCCAGACTGACGTCGCGAGCGCGTGGCCCGGCACGGACGCGACGCTGCCGCCGGTGGCGACCGCCTGTCTCTCGCTGTACGCGACCGGCGCCCGACTCCACCAGGAGTCGTTCAGCCGACGGCCCGAGTACCCCGGACACCATCCGCGCACGTCATACTTCTTGCCGCAGCCTCGTTGCCTCCGGGCCCACGCGGAAACGTGACGCCCGCTCGCCGAGAGCGGCGTTCGGGGGGACAGCAACAGATCGTTCGACGACGGCAGGAGGCACGTGATGGCTGATCATCTCGATCCCGACGCTGCCGAATTGCTGGAGATGGCACCGCTGGTCGCGCTCGACGCATTGTCCGCCGACGAACTGCGCGACGTCCAGGCTCGGGTCGCGGCCGCGCCGCAGGATCTTCAGACCTTGTTCGACAAGCAGGTCCGCGCGACCCGCGAGGCGCTGGCCGCGATGAGCAAGACGACGGCCACGCCGCCCCCGCCGACGCTCCGTGATCGCATCCTCTCCGCTGCGCGTGCCGACGCAGGTCTCGACGCGCCGGAGGTCGCCGGCCCGGGCGCCGAGGCGCCGACCGGGCCGGGATCGCCCCCGCCGCAGCAGCAATCCGCTCCCGCGGCGACCGACCCGAGCGTTCCCGCCCCCGTGACGCCGACGCTCGAATCGGACGACCGACGGCGCCTGCCTCGCCGCTGGACGTATCTCGCCGCCGCGGCGGTGGCGGCCGTCGCCATCGGCGCCGCCGGGTGGGTCATGGGAGAGTCGAGCTCGCCGGAACCGGAGGTCCGCCCACTCGCCTCACCGGCCGAACAGGTCTTCTCCGCGGAGGACCTGCGGTCGACGGGCGGCCCGGTAGCGACCGGCAATGTCACCGTCTATCTCGCCAAGTCGGCGGATACCGGTGTACTGGTGATGGATTCGGTCCCGCCACCACAGCCGGGGACCGTCTACCAGATGTGGCTCATCGGGCCGGGCGGCGCTCGCTCAGCCGGCACGATGACCGACCAGGAGGTCGAACCGGTCACCACCGCCGTGCTCTCCGGGATCAACGACGCCTCCACGCTCGCGTTCACCGTCGAACCGCCCGGCGGTTCGGACCGTCCCACCACCACCCCTGTCGCCCAGCTGTCGTTGCTCTGAGCATCTCGCCGAAAACCACCCTGTGGAACCGGACACGCGACGCATCGTCGGCTGTCCGTTTCCTACGGGTGGTTTTCGGACTCACTTCAACAGCGCGCGGATCGCCTCGATGCTGTCGGCTTGCGCGGGAGTCTTGTCCGGGCGGTAACGCACCACGCGCGCGAAGCGCAGCGCGACTCCGCCCGGATATCTCGAACTCCGTTGCGCACCATCGAGTTCGATCTCGACGACGATCTCCGGACGCAGGTACACCGTGTACGAGTCCCGGTGCGTCTCGTGCTTCGGGAACTCCTCGGTCTGCCAGCGCAACAGCTCGTCCGTCAGGCCCTTGAACGTCTTGCCGACCATCACGAGCTCGCCCGTCTCGGGATCGCGGGCGCCGAGATGCAGATTCGACAGCCACCCCGACCGCCGGCCCGAGCCCCATTCGGCGCCGAGCACCACCAGGTCGAACGTGTGCGTCGGTTTGACCTTCTGCCACGCCTTTCCGCGGCGTCCGGCCACGTACAGGCCGGCGAGCGATTTCACCATCACGCCCTCGTGGCCGTCGGCCAGCGCGGCGTCGAAGTGGCTGCGGGCCTCCTCGACGCTCGGCCGGGTGACCGCGGGGATTCGCAACTGCGGCGCGATCGAGTCGATCGCAGCGAGCCGCTCGGACAGCGGCCGGTCGATGAGGTCGACGCCGTCGAGATGCAGGCAGTCGAAGAAGAACGGCTTGAGCAGGCGTTCGGGTTCGCCGGCCGCGGTGGGTCCAGAGCCGAAGCGGCTCATGGTGTCCTGGAACGACCGTGGGCGCCCGTCGTCGGAGAGCATCAACGTCTCGCCGTCGAGGATGACCGAATCGCAGGGCAGGGAGGCGATCACCGAGACGAGGTCGGGGACGTTCGCCGTCACGTCGCGCAGCGTGCGGGTGAACACCGAGATCTCGGCTCCGTTGCGGTGCACCTGGATTCGGGCACCGTCGAGCTTGTAGTCGACGACGAGGTCGGGCCCGAGGAGCGTAAGCGCGGAGTCGAGGTCGTCGGCGGGTGTCGCGAGCATCGGTTCGACGGCGCGTCCGACCTCCAGGCCGACCCCCGCCAGCGACTCCGCGCCGAACCGGGCCAGCGCGGCGGTGACCGGCAGCGAACCGGTCAGCATGTTCGCGCGGCGCACGAGAGCCAGATCCTGGCCGGTGACCTTCGCGATGGCGTCGGTCATGACACCGGCCAGCGCCCCCTGCCGCAATTCACCGGTGAGCAGTGCCACGAGGAACTTCTGCTCGGACTCGGTCGACGCGGCGAACAACGACGCGATGATCTCGCCGCGCCGCTTCGTCGAACCCGGACCCGACGCGGACGCGAGCTCGCCGAGCGCGGCGTCGACGGCAGCAACCTCGAGGGTCGGCGAATCGGCCGGTGGTGCCATCAGTTTGGACAGCGACCGCCACCCGACGCCGAGCCGGCCCTGCGGGATCTCCCCCGACAGCCAGGCGACGACGACCGGCAGTTCCTCGTCGGTCGCCTGGGAGAGCGCCTCGGCGAGCACCGTCGTCTTCCGTATCCGCGACCGGTCTCGCGCGACATCCGCGGAGGTCTCGACGACGTCGATCAGCCTCATGTCGCCTCACCTGCTGCCGGACGCGCATTCACCTGTCCGACGGTACGCCGAGCCCCCGACAACCCGTCCTGCTCAGACCTCGGTGAGGTCGACGGACTTGGTCTCGCGGACGCTGAGCAGGGCGATCATCGTGGCGCAGGCGGCGACCGCGAGATACACGCCCACCCAGCCGACGCCGTAGTCGGCGACGATCCACGTCGCGATGAACGGGGCCACGGCGGCGCCGAGGATGGACGCCACGTTGTAGGCCACGCCCGAACCCGTGTAGCGCACGTTGGTCGGGAACAGCTCGGGCAGGATCGCGCTCATCGGCCCGAAGGTGAGACCCATCAGCGTCATTCCGAGGATCAGGAAGAACAGCATCATGCCGTCGGTCATCGACGCCGGGTCGAGCAGCCACTGGAAGCACAGACCGAAGACGATGATCGCCGCGGTGATCACGATGAGGAAGGCGCGGCGGCCGTACCGGTCGGCGAGGCGCCCCGAGATCGGCACGCACGCGGCGAAGAAGAGGACCGCGACGAGCTGCAGCTGCAGGAAGTCGACGTAGCTGATGGAGAGCTTCACACCCGATTCGTCGGTCACCTTGCCGGTGCCGTAGGAGATCACCCAGGTGGTCACGATGTAGAAAAGCGTGTACGTCGCGACCATGATGAACGTGCCCGCGATGAGCGGACGCCAGCTGGTCTTGACGACCTCTGCCAGCGGCGCCTTGACCTTCTTGCCGTCCGCGACGGCCTTCGCGAACACCGGTGTCTCGGTGAGCTTCAGACGCACGTATAGCCCGACGGCCACCATGATCGCACTGGCCAGGAACGGGATTCGCCAGCCCCAGGTCATGAAGGCGTGGTCGGGGTCGGCGGTCGCGGCATCGAAATCGAGGGCGAGCATCAGCAGCAGAAAGGTGCCGTTGGCGAAGAAGAACCCGATCGGCGCACCCAGCTGCGGCCACATCGCGGCCCACGCCCGTTTGCCCTTCTCGGCCGTCTCGGTGGCGAGAAGCGCTGCGCCCGACCACTCCCCGCCGAGCCCGAGGCCCTGGCAGAACCGCATCAGCGCAAGCAGCGCGGGCGCGAGATAGCCGACGGAATCGTAGGTGGGCAGCAGGCCGATGACGAAGGTCGCGATGCCCATGGTGAGCAGCGAACCGACTAGCGTCGCCTTACGTCCGATGCGATCGCCGAAGTGCCCGAACAGGATCGAGCCGATGGGCCGCGCCACGAACGCGAGGCCGAAGGTCGCGAACGACGACAGCAGCGCCGCGGTGTCGTCCCCCTTGGGGAAGAACAGCACCGGGAACACGAGGACCGCGGCCGTGGCATAGATGTAGAAGTCGAAGAACTCGATGCTCGTCCCGATCATCGACGCGACCACGATGCGGCTGCGGGGTACCGGCGCCTGATCGGGATGGTCGATGTTGCGGACCGCGGAATCGCTCATTCGCGCGACGTTACGCCTGCGGCTCGAGCGATCGATTCCGACCCCTGAGAAAAAGCTGAGCGGACCGCGACACCCAGCGGACGCGGCATCGCAGTCCAACCCGACTGCTCACTTGTCCCGGTGTGGACCCGTCAGTTGGACGAGGACGTCGACTGCCGTTGCCAGATCGGCATCCTCGAGGTCCGAGAGCATCGTCTGTACGACCCCTCGGACGATGTCGGGTCGCGGCTGGTACCGGATGTCGATTGCGGTCGCGATGTTCCACGTGAGCAGGAAGGCATCGCGGACCGCGTGGTCGTAGAGCGCTCGCACAGTTGTGTGGGTGCCGTCGAGGTCGACGACCCGTTGCGTGTCGAGGACTTCGGCGAAGGCGGCGACCAGCAGGTCGGCACTTCGCCGGTATCGGTGTTCGAATCCGCCTCCGTACTGGTCCGCCACCAGCGGGAACGATGCCCTGTCCATCGGTGCAGCTCGCCGAGAGTTCAGCTCCTCGCCGGTGAGGAGCGCTGTGAGACGCGTGTTTCGTTCGACGGCGGCCAGGTACAGATCACCGAGGTCGCCCCACCCCGAAGTGGTCCCGATGGCCATGTCACCGACTGTCATCTCCGAGACTTGCGCACCCACATCGTCAGTGACCGCCCGCAAAGCCGATGTATCCATTCGACGTCCCTTCTTCCAGACAATGCCCGATCAATCTGTCGATCAGTCCCGGTGGACCGCGATGATGAGAGGATGCTCCCGCACCGCACGGGAGAGGCCGTTCGCAGCGATCGTCTACCACGGTAGACGATTCGAGAGAGGATGTCGATGGTGAACGACGACAGTGCCTCGGGCGCAGAGCCCGATCTCGGCGCACTTCTCGGGCGACTGATACCGCATCTGATCACCCTCGAGGAGCCGATCCTCCGGGCCGCCGGACTGTCGATGTGGGAGTACGCCATCGTGAGCGAGATCGCCGCGACGCCGGCAGTGTCGCAGCGTGAGTTGTCCGAACGCACCGGGCGAGATCCGACACGGCTCGGCAAGCACCTGGACGAACTCCAGCAGCGGGGCCTCGTGTCCAGGGACAGGTCGGGCAGTCGTCGCCAGTGGACCGTCTCGACCACGCCGGAGGGGCGTTCACTGCACGATGGCGTCCGGGCCGAGATCCGAGCCGTGGAAGACGAGCTACTCCGCGGCGCCATGTCCGACGGTCAGGCAGCGACCTTCCGGCGGTTGCTGAAAAGCCTTGTCGCAGAGATCTCCTGAAGGTCTTCGAGGCCGGCCGACTACCGGCAACCGCCGTTAGTCGGCCGAAGGACGTACCGCCTCAGCTACCCCGTTTGATCCACTCTTCGAGATGAGGAGCTTCGTCGCCGACGGTCGTGCCGTCGCCGTGACCGGTGTAGACCTTGGTCTCGGGGTCGAGGGTGAAGATCTTCTCGGTGATCGAGGCGATGATCGTCGGGAAGCTCGAGTACGAGCGGCCTGTTGCGCCCGGCCCGCCCTGGAACAGGGTGTCGCCGGAGAACAGCACCTTCGCCTCGGGCAGGTGGATCACCGACGAGCCCGGCGAATGGCCCGGGGTGTTGATGATCGTCAGCTCGGTACCGGCGATCCCGATCTTCTGCCCGTCCTCGAGATCCTGGTGCGCGACATCGGGATGGGTGTCGTTCCACAGCATGTCGTCGCCGGGGTGCAGCAGGATCGGCGCTCCGGTGGCCTGCGACAGTTCCGGGGCGACGGTGACGTGGTCGTTGTGCCCGTGGGTCAGCACGATCGCCTTCACGGTGCGGTTGCCGACGCCGGCGAGGATCGGCTGCGCGGAGTGGGCGGCGTCGATGATGATGACCTCGTCGTCGTTGCCGACGAGCCACACATTGTTGTCGACGTCCCAGGTGCCGCCGTCGAGACTGAACGTGCCCGAGGTGACGACGTTGTCGATGCGCAGATCCGACATCAGAGTTCCACCACCGATCGCAGCACCTTGCCGGCTTCCATCGCCGAGAACGCGGCCTCGACGTCGTTGATGCCGATGCGTTCGGTGACGAACTTGTCCAGCGGCAGACGACCCTGCTCGTACAGGTCGATCAGCATCGGGAAGTCGCGCTCGGGCAGGCAGTCGCCGTACCACGACGACTTCAACGCACCACCGCGGGAGAAGAAGTCGACCAGCGGCATCTCCAGGGTCATCTCTGGGGTCGGCACACCGACCAGCACGACGACCCCGGCGAGATCGCGCGCGTAGAAGGCCTGCTTGTAGGTTTCCGGGCGGCCGACCGCATCGATCACGACGTCGGCGCCGTTGCCGTCGGTCAGTTCCTGCACCGCGGCGATCACATCGTCGACCTTCGAGCCGTCGATGGTGTGGGTGGCACCGAGATCTTTCGCCCACTCCAGCTTCGACGCATCGCGGTCGATCGCGATGATCGTCGTCGCACCGGCCAGACGGGCGCCGGCGATCGCGGCATCACCGACACCGCCGCACCCGATGACCGCGACCGAGTCGCCGCGGCCGACGTTGCCGGTGTTCATCGCCGCCCCGATTCCGGCCATCACACCGCAGCCGAGCAACCCGGCAACAGCGGGGTCGGTGTCCGGATTGACCTTGGTGCACTGCAATTCGTGGATGAGGGTCTTCTCGGCGAACGCCCCGATGCCCAGTGCGGGGGTCAGTTCGGTGCCGTCGGTCAGGGTCATCGGGACGCTGGCGTTGAAGGTGTCGAAGCAGTACCACGGACGCCCCCGCTTACACGCTCGACACTGCCCGCACACCGCCCGCCAGTTCAGGACGACGAAGTCGCCGACCTCGACGTGGGTGACATCGGAACCGACCGACTCGACCACACCCGCGGCCTCGTGGCCGAGCAGGAACGGATACGCGTCGTTGATGCCGCCCTCGCGGTAGGCCAGGTCGGTGTGGCAGACACCGCACGCCTTGATCGCCACCACCACATCACGCGCACCCGGGTCCGGGATCACCACGTCCACGACCTCTGTCGGCGCCTTCTTGCTGCGCGAGATGACTCCCTTGACTGTCTGCGACATACGTTGTTCCTTCCGCAACTGCGTTGTTCGGGGTACGGGTGCGACGTGTGCTGCGAGTGCGGCGACGTATGGGTGACGTCGCCGGAACACATCGCCACAACCTTATCGGTACCGATCAATATCGACTACTCAGAGTGGTCGTCGTCTACTGTGATTATCTACGCGCCCGTTCGGATGTAACCGTAGTTCGACGAACCGCGCACCCGCTTCGGGTTCGGTCATCGTGAACACAGCGTCCGATCCGTCCACCCCGATCCCGTTGTTTGACCACCGACGCATCTGGCAACCCTGGTGCGGACCGCTCATCTCCACCACGAGGAGGTAGACCATGGCAGAGAAGAAGAAGGACCCTGGACCTTCGGTCAAGGACGACGAGCTCTACGAGAAGCTGCGCGACGAGGGCAACTCGAAGGAGAAGTCCGCTCGGATCGCCAACGCCGCGGCCAACAGCTCACGGTCGGACGTCGGCAAGAGCGGCGGCAAGTCCGGGTCCTACGAGGACTGGACGGTCGACGAGCTCAAGGACCGCGCCAAGGAACTCGACCTCTCGGGCTACTCCGACCTGAAGAAGGACGAGCTCATCGAGAAGCTGCGGGACCACTGAGACCCGTCTGCTCGGAGAACATCAAAGCCGCCGACCCGAGGGGTCGGCGGCTTCGATGTGTAAAGGGACGGTGCCGGTCAGTGCGCCTCTCGGCAAACAGGCCGCTCGAAGCGGCAAAAGGGTGGGACCCGGGGCATTGAGTCCGTCACCGTCGCGGGGTACAACTACGACCCCGCTCGGGATATTCCGGCCCGTCCGACGTGACCTGCCCGACACCCGCCGATGAGGCCGACCGGCCGGTCATCGGACCAGCCCGACCCGCTGGAACGCGGTCAACGCCGTCTCGCCGGTGTTCCACAGCCCGGTCACGTCGCCGCGTGCCCGAGCAGCGGTCGCCGGATCCTGGAGCGCGAGTCCGTTGCGGAACGTCAGCACGTTGTATCCGACGTCGGCGGCCCGCAGCATCGGCCCGGTCGCCCGGCCGGCGCCCACGACGCGGTCGAGGCCCTCACCGACCACGTAGAACCGGAAGATCGGTCCGAGGTTGACGCCGTATTCACGGAGTGTCGCGATGACGATCGAATTACCATGTGCGGCAATCGCATCGACGATGAAGAAGAAATCCCGCGCATTCGCCGTCGTGGCCCGGGCGTCGGCGGTCGCATAGGCGAGGTCGACGGTGATGTGCGCGTTGTAACCGGCCATCGCGACCCGTTGGCCGGGGACTGCGCAGTCGTCGGCCATGTCGAAGTAGTGCCGCCACTGGGGTGCGACAGGTCCGCCGCCGAATTCGCCTCGCACGGCGTCGAGGAACCGGTTGAGGAGTTCGAGACTGATGACGGGCGCCCACCGCGGAGTCTGGAAGACGCGCGGGTTGTTCTGCAGCGGCATCACCGCGTCGCGTTCCACCGCTGCCAGCCCGAGGGCGAACAATCCGCGCCGGTCGCGGCGGTCGGTGAGGATGTCGACGATCCCGTACAGCTTGTCGACGTTTCGTCGTAGCTGGACGAGAGGGAGGTCCTTCGAATCCTGCTCGTAGGTACTGAGTTCGACGATCCGCTCGCGGTCGGCCGGGCGGAGATCGGTTCCACACGTCTCGGCCGGTGCCGCATGCGCCGGCGCCGGGGCGGCGACCACGAGTGTTCCGATGAGGCCGAGGGCCAGCAGTGCCGCCGAGAGTGCTCGCATGGGACCCGGTGATACCCATCTGCGCGCGGATCAACCCCTCCGACCGGGGAACGCGAGCGGAGTCCGTCAGGGCAGCAGACCGGCGCTGCGAGCGGTCACCACGGCCTCCAGCCGCGACGACGCCCCGAGCTTGCGCATCGCGTCCTTCATGTAGCCCTTCACCGTGTACACGGTGACCCCGAGGGTCTCCGCGATGCGGGCGTTCGAATAGCCCAGTGCGGCAAGGGAGATCACGTCCTGCTCCCGGCCGGTCAGTTCCACCTGCGTCGTCGACGCCGGGCTCGCGGCGATCAGGGCCTCGGTGATCGCGGCGAGTTCGTCGGCGAGCCGGGCGTCGTCGACCGTCTCGGCCAGCGACCGAAGCCGCGCGTAGGCCGCGGTCATCCGGTCGCGCATCTCCGCCTCGTCCTGCGCGGCGTGCTCGAGCCGCGCGCGGGACGCGACGATCTCGTGTTCGACGGTGCGGGCCTCCATCGCGAGGACGTCGAGCATCCGCCCGCCGATCGGGTCCGGGGTGTGCAGCGCGCCGTAGAGCACCGCCACGGGCGTCCGATCGACGATGACCGGAGCGGCCATCATGGCGCGCAACCCTTCACGCTCGATGATCGTGTTGTAGCGATGGGTGATCCGCGGCGTGCGGAGGTAGTCGTCGACGACCATCGGGCGGTTCAGCGAGACGACCTTGCCGCCCAGCCCGTGCCCGACGTCGACCGACACCCCGTTCAACGCGCCCACGGTCGTACCGGCGAAATGCTGCAGACGCAGGTTCGACGGTCCGTTCAGGACACCCGCGAAGGCCAGTGGCACCCCACTGGACTTGCGCACCCGGCGCAACGCCTCGGTGACGATCCCGCTCAGCGGCTCGGGCATCTCACCTCACTTCTCCCCCTCTTCCGAGGGTGTTCCTGGGGCCGGTCGCGGAGGACACTGTGACTCAGCTTACTCAGTACGGAGCGAGGTTCACGATGACACAGGCCACCACGACCCCCACCGACATGGTCGAACGATGGTTGGCAATCTACGGGGCGTCCGACGCCGATGCGGCGGCACTCCTCGTCGACGGGCACGATCCCGAGGCGATCGCCTTCACGGTGATCGAGGTCGAGCAGACCGACGATCAGCAGTCCGGCGGCGTACGTCCGGTCACCACCGACATCACCTACGGCGAACTGGCCGAGCGGTCCAAGAGACTCGCGGCGGCCCTTGCGGAGATGGGCATCGGTCGTGGCGACACGGTGGGCGTCCTCATGGGCAAGCGCGAGGAGCTCGTCGTCTCGCTGCTGGCCATCGCCCGCCTCGGCGCGATCTACATCCCGCTGTTCACCGCGTTCGCGACACCCGCGATCGAGATGCGGCTGCAGGCCGGCGCCGCGAAGGTCGTGATCACCGAGTCGAGTCAGGCGGACAAGCTCGCGAGCATCGACGGGGTCACCACGGTGATCGCCGGCGACCAGTTCGAGGAACTCATCGCTTCGCACGAGCCGGTCACCGAGTCGGTCGCGGTCGGCGGCGACGGCACCCTGATCCTGCTCTTCACCAGCGGCACGACCGGCGCGCCGAAGGGCGTCCCGGTCCCGGTCAAGGCGCTCGCCTCGTTCGTCGCCTACATGCACTTCGGCCTGGATGTCCGCGCCGACGACGTGTTCTGGAACGCCGCCGACCCCGGCTGGGCCTATGGCCTCTACTACGGCGTGCTCGGGCCGCTGGCCGCCGGCCGGCGCAACCTCCTGCTACACGCCGGCTTCACCCCCGAACTGACCGCGAAGATCCTCGGCGACCTCGGCGTCACCAATTTCGCCGCGGCACCGACCGTCTACCGAGCGCTCAGCAAGGACCCGCGCATCTCGGGCTTCTCGCTGCGCCGCGCGTCGTCGGCGGGCGAACCCCTGACCCCCGACGTCATCGACTGGGCGCTGCGGGCCATCGGCACCGAGGTCCGCGACCACTACGGCCAGACCGAACACGGCATGTTCATCAACAACCACTGGCACGAGTCGGTCCACGAGACCCTCGTCCCGGGCTCGATGGGACAGCCGATGCCCGGCTTCGCCGCGGGGATCGTCGACGGTCAGATCGCCATCGACGTCCCGGCCAGCCCGCTGATGTGGTTCGCGGGTTACCTCGACGCTCCGGAGAAGACCAAACAGCGCTTCTCGCCGGACGGGCGGTGGTACCTGACCGGTGACACCGGGCGGGTGGACGACGAGGGCCGCTATTTCTTCAACGCACGCGACGACGACGTGATCATCATGGCCGGCTACCGGATCGGCCCGTTCGACGTCGAGAGCGTGCTGATCACTCATCCATCGGTCGTCGATGTCGCCGTCGTCGGGCGCCCCGACGAGCTCCGCGGCGAGGTCCTCGAGGCGTTCGTCGTCCTCGCGGACGGGGTCGAGGGCACCGATGCGCTCGAAGCCGAGCTCCAGCAGCTGGTCAAGACGCAGTTCGCCGCGCACGCCTACCCGCGCACCGTGCATTTCGTCGACGCCCTGCCCAAGACGCCGAGCGGCAAGATCCAGCGGTTCCTGCTGCGCCAGCGGTGAATGGCTGCCGTGGTGCGCCAACCTGGCGCGTAACGGCGCCACCGTGCGCGAACGATGAACCGACTGCGCGACCCGCAGCCGGGCCGCGCCAACAGCCGATCGCGTCGGGCAGACTCCGAGGACCTCGCCTGCCCCACGACGCGATCACCGGACGCGCAACCAGCGGGTCACACCCCTATCCGCTGGTTGCGCATCTCCGGTTCTGGCGAGATCAGTCCAGGAGCGCTCGTACCGAGTCGGGCGGCACGTCGCCGCTGTAGGTGACCGGGGCGTCGTACACGGTCCGCACGGGAACCACGCCGGTCCAGTCCGCGGACTCCCCACCCGGCCCGCCCGTCCGCGCCTTGGCGATCCACTGGCCGTCGACGATCGGCAGTCGCAGGGCCACCGTCGCTGCCAACTCTTTGCGCGTCGTCGGCCGGACCTCGGCCACCCTCCCCGGAATCAGCTTGTCGGACAACACTTCCAAAGCTACCTGGGCGTCGTCGGCGACTTCGAGGACTCCGCGTACGACCGCCGACCGGTAGTTCGCCGAATGGTCGAAGAGGGTGTCGGCGACGACGAGCCCGTCCAGCGCGAACACCGTGAACGTCACCGGCGCACCCGTGGCGACGTGCCGAAGCGCACCCGCCCCGGTCGATCCGTGCAGCAAGATCGCGTCGCCGTCCCGGGCGAAGAGCATCGGCACCGACCATGGCAGACCGTCGACGACGGTGCTGAGGGTCCCGACTTTGGTCTCGTCGAGCAGGGCGTCGAGCAGCTCGCGATCGGCTGCCCGATCGGGCTTGCGCGTCAACGACGCCAGCCGCGAAGTCGCGTCGGACGGGGTACTGCCGGTCGAAGTCATGCGGACATGGTCGCCTCCGAACGCGCCCGGCTCAACAAATTTGCTCGCCGGCGTCGGTGACCGCAGAGGGGGATCCACCCAGGGAGCAGGATGAGGCTTCCAGAATTGCCTTCCAAGCAACGGAAGAACGAGGACCGGAATTGTCCTCTATCGCTCATAGCGTGGTCCTCACACCAACCGAGAGGACACATCATGAGCACCTACACCTCCACCGAACTCAGCGTCGACGTCACCGGCGAGAAGCGCGACCTGCTCATCCTGCTGCAGGATCAGCGCAACATGCTCAAGATCACCGCACGCAACCTCTCCGACGACGATGCCCGCAAGCAGTCGACGGTCAGCACCCTCACGATCGGCGCGCTGATCAAGCATCTCGCGCACGGCGAGGAGAACGCGGCCCGCGTCATCACCGAGCGGGACGAGAACGCCGAGTTCGACATGAGCCAGGCCATGACCGAGTACGAGATGACCGGCGACGAGACTCTCGCCGGCTGGCTGACCGCATACGACCGTGGGGCAGCCGAGTTCGACCGCGTGATCGCCGACGCCGAGAGCCTCGACGAGCTGATCCCTCAGCCCACGGCGCCGTGGCAGCCGGAACGCGAGTGGCTGTCGATTCGGGCCATGATCATCCACCTCATCCGGGAGACCGCCCACCACTGCGGTCACGCCGACATCATCCGAGAGGCGCTCGACGGCCAGACCACGATGGGCGCCATCTCCGAAGGGCAGGAATGGGCCGAGCAGTGGGCCGACGCCGACTGGGCGAAGTGACGCCTGCGCGGTGAGCTACACCGGGCATTCGTCGATCAGTCTCATCTCCGACCAATCCGCAGGCGCCCGGGCGCCGAAGACGTTGTGAGGCTGCCGGCCAGGCGCAGTCGACACCCCAACACAGATTGGATCGGCGATGATCAAGCGAATTCCCCATGTAGCAGGAGCGTTGACCGGACTGGTCCTCGCCGTCGGCGTGATGGCCGGTTGCTCCAGTGACGATTCGGACACCTCGAGCGGAACGACCGGCGCGGCAACAGAATCCAGCGCCATGATGAGCGAGAGCGCGATGGCCGATCCGGCCGCCAACCTCGTCGGGCCGGGTTGCGCCGCCTACGCCGAGGCCAATCCCTCGGGACCGGCATCGGTGAACGGGATGTCGACCGTGCCCGTTGCCACCGCGGCGGCCACCAACCCCGAGCTCACGACTCTGACACAAGCACTTTCGGGTCAGTTGAACCCCGAGGTCAACCTCGTGAAGACCCTCAACGAGGGTGAGTACACCGTGTTCGCGCCGACCGACGACGCCTTCGCGAAGCTGCCCCCGGAGACCGTCGAGCAGCTCAAGACCGACGCTGACCTGCTCAACAAGATCCTGACCTACCACGTGGTCGAGGGCCAGGCGACCCCCGACCAGATCGTCGGGGAGCACACCACTCTCGAGGGTCAGCAGGTCAACGTGACCGGATCGGGCGACAACCTGAAGGTCAATGAGGCCGGCGTGGTCTGCGGTGGCGTCACCACCTCGAACGCGCAGGTGTACCTCATCGACAGCGTGCTCATGCCCCCGGCCGGCATGTGATCTCTCCGTAAACACTGCGCGAGAGCGCTTTCCACGATTCTCACCGACGCGATCCGTCGGTGAGAATCGTGCTGCATGACCCGGGTGCGATCCGTTCGCCTCGAACACGGAAGAGTCCGGACTCCGTGGGCGGGATGACGTACGGACGCACGGGCCACCGCGCCAAACCCAGAACACACACCGGCTCCCTGCGCGAGCATCACTGCTTGTCTGGGGAACCGGTGCGTGCGTTCAGGTTCGAGCGGGTTGCGCATCCGTCTCGGACCGCACCCGGCTCTCGGTCAACGCCGACACCTGGATCGGCACCCCGGTCATGTTCGCCATCCCGGCAAGTCGCTCCAGGTCGGCCGGGTCGGACGAGATGAGTGCGTTGACGTTCACGCCACCGGCACCCAGATCGTTCTGCGCAGCCGCGTTCGCCTGCGTCCAACCGCCGGAGCCGTTGTGTCCCCATCCATGCGGGATCGCGACGACGCCGGGCTTGATGTCCTCGGTGACGGTCACGGGCAACGAGATCCGACCGTGCCGGGACTCCACCGTCGCGAGGTCGCCTTCGGCCAGCCCGCGTGCCGTGGCATCGTCGGGGTGCATCCGGGCCGCGTGGGACCGTCCGCCGCGCAACAACATCGGCGCGTTGTGCTGCCAGCTGTTCTCCGACCGGATCTCGCGCATCCCGATGAGCCGCAACGGATACCCTGCGTCGTCAGCGACACCGAGTCGCTCGACCTCGGTCATCAACTCCGGTGCGGTCAACCGGATCCGGCCGTCGAGATACGTGACGTTCTTGGCCAGCTGCCCCGGCGCGAGGTCGTCGGCGACCACGACACCGTGTGGATGGTCCTCGACGAGCCGGCGGTAGGTGAGTCCACCGCGTCGAAGGCCGAATCGGTCTCCTCCCAATCCCATTCGGATCACCAGATCCGAGACCCGGCGCGGGGTGACCGGCCGGCCCACGCGTCGCGCCAGCTGGGTGCCGACGTGCAGCGAGCGAATCAGCAGGCTCTCCGACGACAGGAAGCCGATCAGTTCGTTGATGACCGTCCACTCTTCTCGCGCCTCGCCCTGTGGTGGGATCACAGCCTCGGTGGCCTGTTTGAACGGAGTGGTGAACAGGGCCTGGAACGGGAGCAGGAAGTCCTCGCGTTCATACATCGTGGTGGCCGGCAGGATGTAGTCGGCCCGGGCGTTGGTTTCGTTGCGGTAGATGTCCAGGGACACCATGAGGTCGAGTTCGTCCAGCGCCGAACGTAATTCGTCGCCGTTCGGAACCGACAGCACCGGATTGCCCGCGCTGACGAACAGCGCGCGCAGCTGCCCGCGGCCCGGGGTGGTGATCTCCTTGGCCATCAACGACGCCGGCGCGGTCCCGAGGACCTGCGGCAGGCTGCCGACGCGGCTTCGGCGCCCCGCCCAGCGAAAGCTCGAAAGCCGTTGCAGCGCGGCGACGCCCAGGCGCTGACCCGGAATCCCCAGATCACCGAACATCGACCCGCCCGGTACGTCCAGGTTGCCCGCGACGAGGTTCACCATGTCCAGCAGGGCGGTCGTCAGCGTGCCGGTGCGCCCCAGTGAGGTACCCACCCGTCCGTACACCGCGGCCCGCTCCGTACGGGCGAGCGAGCGGGCGACAGCGCGCACACGCTCCGGATCGATGTCCGTCCGGCCCGCGGTCACCTCCGGCGCGTAGGCCGCGACGAGCGTCTCGAGCTCCGCCACGCCGCGCGCCTGCCGCCGAAGCCGCTCACGGTCGGCGAGGTTCTCGTCGAACAGCACGTGTAGGAGCGACAGCAGGAACAACGCATCGGTGTCGGGCGTGATCGGCAGCCAGTCGAACTCACGGGCGGTCTCGGTGTGGCGCGGATCGACCACGACGACGGACCCGCCGCGTGCGGTGATCGCGTTCAGTCCCTCACGGATTCGCGGCGAACTCATCACGCTGCCATGCGACACCACCGGATTCGCCCCGACGATGACGAGGTAGTCGACCCGGTTGATGTCGGGAATCGGCGCGGTCAGCGGGTTGCCGTACAGGAAGTGACTGGCGACGAAGCGGTTGTTCACGTCCTGGGATCCCGCCGAGTACACGTGCGGCGTGCCGAGGAGGTTCATGAAGATCGCGGTCCACAGCGTGTGTCCGGTCGAGAACGTCGCCGGGTTGCCGAAGTACCAGCCGATCGAGTCGCTGCCGGATTTCTGGTGCACCTCGACGAGCCGGCGGCCGATCTCCTCGAGCGCCGTGTCCCATGAGATCTGCTCGAACTCGCCGTCGGGGCGTCGCCGGAGCGGGTGCCGGAGACGATCGGGATCGTTGACGATCTCGGCGAACGCGATCCCCTTCGGACACGCGAAGCCCCGCGACAGCGGGTGCTCCTTGTCCGGCCGCAACGAGATCAGCCGATCGTCCTCGACGGTCGCGATCATGCCGCACAGCGGCTCACAGATTCGGCAGTAAGTGTGTTTTTCCATCGGCATCTTGCGTCCCCTGACCTCGCGCGATGACTGGCCGCAGGCGGGCAGGCCTACGGTTGGTGTGATTCCGTTCACATCTGAAGACAAGTGTTGCATGATGACAGCACCTGAGGCATCCCCACCGAGGAGGTCCCCGTGACCGACAGCGAACCGAACGCCACACAGCCAACCGTGCGCGACGTGATCATCATCGGCGCCGGCTTGTCCGGCATCGACTGCGCCTATCGGCTGAAGGAGCAGAATCCCGACGCCGACTATCTGATCCTCGAACGCCGCGAACGCATGGGCGGGACGTGGGACCTGTTCCGGTACCCCGGCGTGCGGTCCGACAGCGACATCTACTCGCTGAGTTACCCGTTCGAGCCGTGGCGCAAGCCGCGGGCGCTGGCGCACGGAAACGACATCCGGGAGTACATCGAGGACACCGCCCACAAGTTCGCCATCGCCGAGCACATCCGGTTCGGGCAGCACGTCCTGACCGCCGACTGGGACTCGAAGACGGACACCTGGACGCTGGGGGTCGAGGTCGGTGAGGACCGGCGCCGCGAGACCCACCGGGCGAGGTTCGTCATCTTCGCAACCGGTTACTACGACTACGACAACCCCTACACACCACGGTTCGCCGGTGCCGACGACTTCACCGGCCAGATCGTGCACCCGCAGCACTGGCCCGAAGACCTCGACTACCGGGGCAAGCGCGTCGTGGTGATCGGCAGCGGCGCGACGGCGGTCAGTCTCATCCCGAGCCTCGCCGAGCAGGCCGAGCACGTCACGATGCTGCAGCGCTCGCCGTCATACATCTTCTCGTCCAAGCAGAAGCAGTACCTGGCACCGCTCGTGCAGAAGTTGTTGCCACCGCAGGCGGCGCACAAGGTCATCCGCACCAGGTACGCCGCCCAGACGGCCGCGATCGTGCACCTGACCCACCGGTTCCCGAAGCTCGGACGCAAGATGATCCGCAACAACGTCGTCGCGAACCTGCCCGAGGACTATCCGGTCGACGTCCACTTCAATCCGACGTACAACCCATGGGACCAGCGGATGTGCATGGTCCCCGACGCCGACCTCTTCGCCGACATCACCGAGGGCAAGGTCGAGATGGTCACCGACCACATCGACCGGTTCGACGCCACGGGGGTCACCCTCACCTCGGGCAAGCACCTCGACGCCGACATCATCGTCACCGCGACCGGACTGCAACTGCTCGGCTTCGGCGGTACCCGGCTCCGCGTCGACGGCGCCGAGGTGAAACCGCACGACCGCTTCGTCTTCAAGAGCTACCTCATCGAGGACGTCCCGAACCTCGCCTGGTCGGTCGGTTACACGAACGCCTCGTGGACCCTTCGCGCGGACATGACCGCTCGCGCCGTCGCCGACCTGATCAGGTACATGCGCACGAACGGCTACACCCATGCCTATCCGCATCTGGGTTCGGAGGTCATGGGTTCGCGGCCGCTGTGGGATCTCAAGGCGGGGTACGTCGAACGGTCCCCGGATGCACTGCCGAAGTCGGGCACCCGCGGTCACTGGCAGGTGCGGCACAACTACTACCGCGACGCCATCGACCACCGCATCAACAAGGTCGAGGAATCGATGGTGTTCGGCCGGGCCTGACCCGGCTCCGCGCGCGGGGCCCGGACTGGTGTCGGTGCCCCGCCGCGCGGCGTTACGGCGGTGTGGTCCAAACGGTCGAGATTTGCCATCGACGACGTGAAAATGCTGGTCAAGCCTTGCTCCCCGTTCTGTGACGCGCCGATACTGGGCTCGGGTCGAACGATTGCCCGCCCGGGCAGGAGTGGACCAGTAGGAGCTGCGCGATGACCTATCCACCCGGTCCCCCGACCCACCCGTCGACCCCGTACGGCGCGATCCCGCCGCAGCCCGACGGTCGTCGCGCACTGACCCTCGTACTGAGCGCCGTCGTGGTCGTCCTCGCGCTCGTCCTCGCCGCGGGCATCGTCTTCGTCGTCAAGGCCCGCGACGGGGACATCTACGTCCCCGGCCTCACCCTGACCGCGGCGAACGACCCCGGGATCGATCCGTTCACCGATCCGGTCCTCGTGTCCGGGGCCGGCGACCTCCCGGCGAACGTGGCACTCACCGGTACCGCGGGCGCAGCCGACCTCGGTGGCCGCGCGGTCAACGGCACCGACGCCGGGCTGTATGCCGCGGGAGACACCGCCGCCTGCGACACCGCGGCACTCAGCAACCGGTTGCTCGCCGATCCCCCGGCGGCTCGCGCCTGGGCCGGCGTCTACGGCATCGGCACCGCCGACATCCCGCACTATCTGAACACCCTCACCCCCGTGGTGCTGACCACCGACACCTGGGTGACCAACCACTCGTACACCTCCGGCCGAGCGGTCCCGTTCCAGTCCGTCCTGCAGCGTGGGACGGCGGTCTACGTCGACTCCGCCGGCGTCCCGCGCGCCATGTGCTCGTGCGGCAATCCGCTCGCTCCGCCGGCCGCCGCCCCGCTCGGCGGGTACCGGCTGGAGGGCCGGACGTGGGAGGGGTACAAGAGTCGATCGGTCACCCGCATCGCGTACAACAACCAGAACGTCACCGCGGTCGGCAAGTCGACGACCATCGTGCCCGCGCCGTCGGTCCCGGCTGCCCCCGGCACCCCGGTCGGCGACGCGCTCCAGCTGCTGAATTACCTGACCGGACAGATCTTCTCGCAACCGCTCGGCGGACTGCTCGATCTCAGCCGCTTCCCGCCACCGTCGGGTCCCCTGCCCACCCCGGCCGCGCTGAACACGCCGTTCGAGGCGGACACCGAGGAGGACGCCGAGCACAACGGACTGATCGCGCCGGGCAACCCCGCGGCCGCCCCGGCCCTCGAGGAGCGGGCCGAGGAGCACGGCGGTCTGCCGGAAGGAGCACCGGACTCGGACTCGGCGGCTCCGGACTCCGCTGGACCGGACTCGTCCGAATCGGACTCCGCGGTCACGCCCGCCGCGCCGGGCAACCCGGGACCGGCCTCGGACGCGCCGCCTCCGGATGAATCGGTGCCCGCCTCCGACGCCCCGGCCCCCGAGGCGCCCGGGTACGAGGCGCCGGGTCCGGAGGCGCCCGAGCCCGGGTCGGAGCCGGGCGTCCCCGGCGCGCCGGCACCGGAAGCCCCGGCCGAGGCCCCCGCGACGCCGACCTCGTTCAGCGGTTCGGGGGAATTCATCGGCAGTTTCAGCTTCGACGACGCGGGGCTGTCGGTGGGCTGCACGACCCCCGGCAGCTCTTCGGCGGGTACGGTCGCCCTCTCGTGCACCGACGGCGTGACGCGGTCGGTCGCCGGTTCGGCCCTACAGCGCACCTCGGTGTCCGGGTCCACCACCAGCACCGGGGTGTGGACGTTGACGCTGACGGCGGTCGGCGCATCGAAGACGGTGACCGTCCGGTCGGCGAACTGGATCGTCGTACCGCCCGCCGCCCCGGGTCCCGACCAGCCTGCGCCGGGCCCCCTGACGACGGATCCGCCGGCGCCGGACCCCTCCACTCATGCCGCGCCGCCCGCCGCGGAAGCCCCGGAGGAGACGACCACCACGACCACCACGGAGAACTCACCCCCACCCGAGGCTCCCGCGGGCCCCTGACGCCTGCGGTGAGACCCCTGATGTGAGCTGCCCAACAGCAGGCGTCGTGGGACGTCCGTACCATCGCGCGCATGTCTGCTCTCACCACGTCGACGCCGAGCCCCGCCCGTGACCTCCGTCCGGAGTCCGTTCGCAGACGCGTCCGACGGCGGGTGGCGAGCGTCGCGGTCGTGGCGACGATGGTGTCGCTGGTGATGCTCGCGCCGAGTGCGCAGGCCGATCGGATCATCAACGGTCACCTCGTCGGCGGCAAGATCGGCGAGGCCTACTCGTCGACGGGCGGCTTCTTCAAGTGGGGCGTCCCGACCGGCCCCGAACGCGCGGGAGCCAAGCGTGGCAGATTCCAGGTGTTCTCACGCGACACGTCGTTCTACTGGCACCCCGCCGCCGACGGCGGTACGGCACACCAGGTCGGCGGCGCGATCCGGAGCCGGTGGCAGAAGGCCGGGGCCGAGCGCGGTGCGTTGGGTTATCCGGTCAGCAACGAGTACCGGTCGGGCAGCGGACGGAGCAACGACTTCCAGGGCGGTGTGGTCACATGGTCGAAAACCGGTGGCGCGCAGATCGTCTGGGGCCAGATCCGGCGCAAGTGGGAGGAGACCGGTGGAGCGGGCGGGTACTTCGGGGTCCCGCTCGGCGGCGAGTACCGAACCGGCAACCGATTCGCCCAGGACTTCCTGAACGGCACCATCTTCTGGCCCTGACGGGCACACCCGGGCCCTGATGGGCGGATCCGCCACGGTTCACTAGGGCATCCAAGTATCGTCGACGGCATGGCTTCGCGACCTTCTTCCGCCAACACCATCGACGGCATCCTCCGCAGGTCCGCGGCGCGGCATCCCGACCGCACCGCGTTGGTCTTCGACGACCGTTCCTTCACCTATCGACAGCTCGACGACGCGGTGTCCGCTGCCGCCACCGGGCTGCTGGCACGCGGACTGCAGCAGGGCGACCGGGTGGCGGCATACGGCACCAACTCGGACGCGTATGTCATCGGTTTCCTGGCGTGCTGCCGCGCGGGACTCGTCCACGTCCCGATCAACTACGCGCTGCGAGGTGAGGAGCTCCGCTATCTCGTCGTGCAGTCCGGCGCACGTGCCGTCCTCGTCGACCCCGCCCTGTCCGAACGGATCGACGAGATCCGCGGCGATCTCGCCGAGGTCGAGGAGATCGTCCCGCTGCGCGACGCCGACGATTCGCTTCTCGAGACGGCGACCAGCCCGGCCGGCCAGTTCACCTCGGCGGCCGACGGCGACGATCTCGCCCAGCTCCTCTACACCTCCGGAACCACCTCGAAGCCCAAGGGCGCCATGATGTCCCACGCGGCACTCATCAGCGAGTACGTGTCGTCGGTGGTCGCCCTCGACTTCACCGCGGATGACAACCCGCTGATCGCCATGCCGCTCTACCACTCGGCGGGGATGCACGTCTTCATGCTTCCGTACCTCTCCGTGGGCGCGACCGTCCGGCTGATGGCGACCCCGGACATCCCGGAGATCCTGCGTCGCGTCGAGGCGGACCGCATCGGGTCGCTGTTCCTCGCGCCGACCGTCTGGGTTCCGCTCGCCGGTCACCCGGACCTGGCGACCAGAGATCTGTCCTCGCTGCGCAAGGCCCAGTACGGCGCGTCGATCATGCCGGTGACCGTGCTGAACCGGCTCCGCGAGCAGTTCCCCGGCATGCAGTTCTACAACTGCTTCGGGCAGTCCGAGATCGGGCCGCTGGCAACGGTTCTGCGCCCGGAGGAGCACGAGGACCGGCCGTCCTCGTGCGGTCGGCCGGTGTTCTTCGTCGAGACCCGGGTCGTCGACTCCGACGGCAACGACGTCGAACCCGGGGTTGCCGGCGAGATCCTCTATCGTTCGCCGCAACTGTGCCGCGGCTACTGGGAGAACCCGGCCGCCACCGAGGACGCGTTCCGTGACGGCTGGTTCCACTCCGGCGACCTCGTCACCCGCGACGCCGAGGGTTTCATCACGGTGGTCGACCGCATCAAGGACGTGATCAACACCGGCGGCATCCTGGTCGCCTCCCGCGAGGTGGAGGACGCGATCTACACCCACGAGGCGGTCTCGGAGGTGGCCGTCATCGGCGAGCCGGACGAGAAGTGGATCGAGGCCATCACCGCGGTCGTCGTGGTGCGGGACGGCCGGTCGGTGACCGAGCAGGAACTGATCGAGCACGTCCGGTCCCGGATCGCGCCGTTCAAGGTCCCGAAGAAGGTGCGGTTCGTCGACGAGCTCCCCCGCAACCAGAGCGGCAAACTGCTCAAGCGGGAACTGCGCTCGCGGTGACGGACGCGCGGCGCGACGGACCTGACATCGTCAGAAACGTTGTGCCGCAGCCACTGCCGCGTCGATGTCGGCGTGCGCGGCCGCCGGTCCGAGTATCCGCCGCAGGTCTGCCGCCGTCGGCGCATCACCGGCGGCGACCATCGCCCGAAGCCTGGTGCCGAGGCCGGCCCGCGACGTGAGTCCCAGCTCGCCGAACCAGTTGCCGAGTAGATCGACGAGTGCGTCGCCGGTTGTCTCGTCGTCGGTGAACGGCAGACCGATGCTGGTGAAGCCGTCATCGGCGTCGTAGTCGGACCGCATCCACCGGCCGTCGAAGCCGTAGATGAACCCGATCCACATCCCCTCGGTGCGCTGCCGGTCGAGGTACGGCACGATCGCCGCTTCCCACCAGCCGGGCGCATCGGCGAGCAGGTCGGTCTCCTCCTCGCCGAAGTACGTCGCCCCCTCGCGGAAATACGTCTCGGAGTACTCATGGTCGTGCCCGACGAGCACCGCGCGGCCGGAACCGGCAAACACCACGTCGGCCCAGTTGCCTCCGCCGTCGTCGTAATGCCACCCGTGGGCGGTCGCATGCGCCCCCTGCGCCCAGCGTTCACCCCGCACGGCCAGCAGTGCCGCGTACGCAGCCCACCTCGGTTTCATCTCCCCCGGGGTCGGCAACCCGACCGTCCGCAACGCCATGCCGTGACACCTCTCTGCCGGGTTTGTCCGAACCAGGGTATTGCCGTGGCCGACGGTCCCGCTCCCGGCGCACCGAAAGGAACTGAGCGATAACGGAACAGGCGAGGAATCGACGACCGGAACCCGTTCGCAGTACGGTGTGGATCGTGACGCGATGGCACCGCAAGGTTCTGACACTGGCCGTGTGTGCGGCGGTCGCGATCGGCGGTTCCGGAGCGGCCGGGACCCTCGCCGCCGGCCCGGCGATCTCCTCGCCGTCGAACCTCGGCGACGTCGGCACGGTCGTCTCCGCCAGGCCGCTCGCCCCGCAGTTCTGGGTGCCCGGCTCCGCCGACGCCACCGTCCTGACCTATGTCACGACCGATGCTTTCGGCAAGAAGGCGCTCAGCACCGGGACCGTGTTCACCCCACGGGGGACGGCACCGCCGGGCGGTTGGCCGGTGATCTCGTGGGCCCACGGGACGTCGGGGATCGGCGACGACTGCGCCCCCTCGGTCCGGGGTCCGGGCCTGCCCGAGCGCGACCTGCCGTACCTCGCCAAGTGGATGCAGCAGGGCTACGCCATCGTGGCCAGCGACTACGCCGGCCTGGGCACCCCGGGTCTGCACGCCTACCTCGACGGCCGCACGACGGCCCACAACGTCGTCGACATGGTGCGAGCGGGCCGGGAGTTCTCCTCGACTCGACCTGTCGCACAACGGTTGTCGCGCTCCTGGGCGGCGGTCGGGCAGTCACAGGGCGGCGGCGCGGCCATCTACACCGCGCGCTACGCGACCGAGTTCGGCGGTGAAGAGCTCGACTACCGGGGTGCCGTCGGCACCGGCACGCCGGCCTACATCGAACGACTGGTCCAGATCGCGGGTCCGGGTGTCCCGCCGGTGGCGATCACCCCGGCGCTGACCGCTTACCTCAGCTACATCCTCGCCGGACTCCGATACGCACACCCCGAGCTCGGCATCGATCGCATCCTCACGCCGACCGGCCGGAAGTATGTGGCCCTCGCCGAGACCCGCTGCGTCGGCGAATTCGAGGAGCAGCTCCGGGGCGTCTCGCTCGGCGACTACTTCACCGCCCCGCTGACCAGTCTGCCGAGATTCTCCGCGACCCTGGCGAATTACCTGGGCATGCCCGAAAAGGGTTTCGACAAGCCATTTTTCATGGGCCACGGCCTGTTCGACACCGACGTGCCGTATCCCACCACCGCGGCCTATGCGGCGACGCTGACCGCCAACCGCCAGCCGGTGACCTTCCGGACCTATCCGAGCGACCACAGCGGCACGCTGGTCCGGTCGCAAGCCGACACCATCCCCTTCCTCGGCCGGCTCTTCGGAAAGTAACCGCCGAGGGCGTTCGCGCACCCCGGTACCGGCGTGGCGTCATGCCGTGGCACGATGGGATCACCGGTTGAGCAGCTGCCGTCGTACATCTCCCGGGACGGGGCCGCAAGTCGGGCTGCCGCCGTCCCCCGTAGAGAGGGCCACCCGATGCAGGCAGAGAATCCTGATGCTGTGATCGTCGACGACAGTGGCCTGAGTGCCGGACGCGCGCTGATGTCGGTGGTGTCCGCAGCACATGAGCAACTGGTGATCCTGACCGTGGAGGGCAGCATCGACGTGCTCACCGCCCCGCAATTGTCCGACGCCGTGTCGCAGGCGCTGAGCGGACAACCCGACGGTCTGATCATCGACCTGACAACCACCGAGTTCCTGGCCTCCGCCGGGATGGCGGCGCTCGTCGCGGCACACGAGGCCATCGCACCCACCGGCATGTTCGGAGTCGTGGCCGCCGGACCGGCGACCGCCCGCCCCCTCACCATCATGGGCCTCGACCAGACGATGGTGCTCTACCCGACGCTGAACCATGCGATCACGGCCATGACCACCACAGAGGGGCTGGCCGACCGTCCGGCTGGTTAGTCACAGATGGTTCGGATCTCATCGGCTCACCGAGACCCCGGCGACTCGGACGGGACGGACGCGACCGGTCTCGCATTTTCGGTCACGGCCTCTCCCGAGTCCGCCTACCGCTTCCGGCAACAGTTCGCGCAGTGGCTGGACGCGACGATCAGCGTGGACGTCGAGCGTCGCAGCGACATCGTCCTCGCGGTCTACGAGGCGGTCGCCAACGCGGCCGAGCACGCCTACGCCACCCCATCGCCCGGCACCCGGCCCGGTGCCATCGATGTCCGGGCGCGGAAGACGCGCGACGAGTCCCTGGAGGTCAGGGTCACCGACACGGGGCAGTGGAAGACAGATGCGTCGTCGTCGCCGTACCGCGGTCGCGGACTCGCCCTGATCTCGGCACTCTGCGACGCATCCGACGTCACCAGCGGACCGCACGGGACCTCGGTGACCCTGAGCTGGCGTCAACGACAGAGCGTCTGAGAACCGCCCGTGAGACGGGTGTCCCCCGGGCTGGGGACACAAGTACTTCTTGTCGGTTAACAACCGATGCCTGAGTCAGCCGGGCCGCCGACCTAGGGGTACGGTTCGGGCAAGGCTTCGTCGACGGGTCTGTTCAAGTGACCAAGTCTGTCGGCCGAGTCACATAACCTGAAGTCCGAAGGCGGGTTCGGGGCCGGCCGTCGAACAGCTCGGTGGAGCGTGCTCCCGATCCTGACATCGCTGCACAATGCGCATGCACGTCAGCGCACGAGGAAGGGAGTCGAGATGACCGACTTCACCGTGGACTCGAACATCGACGACGCGTGGCGCACGTTCGCGTTGCACGTCGGAGATCGTCTGTCGCATCTCGAGCTGGGCGAGACCCTCACGATCCAGCAGGACCCCGCCATCCCGGAGGGTCCGCACGGGACGATGCGATTCTCGGTCACCGGTTCGCGCCGGCTGCGCTGCACCATCGAGGACACCGACCTGCATCCCACGCCGGAGTACTTCGCCGAGCATCTCGACCTCCTCGCCGCCCTCGGGTGGCGACGTCTGCGCAACGGAACCCACATCTTCGAAGTCGGGCGGCGCCGCGTCGATCAGCTCGCGCACACGACGGTGCTGACGCTCCGGCAGGTCTGGGAGGTCGTGCACCCCGCGTTCCTGGACCATTCGCCTGCCGCGCGCCCCGAACCCCAGATCGAGGTCGCGGTCCAGCCGTTCGACGCCGACCATCTGCGGGCCTTGCTCGTCGGCTCGCTCGAGGACCTCACCGGCTGCCGTATCCAGACCGACGCCGACGGCGACATCGCCCTGCCCACCAAGCCCGTCTCGTCGTGGCTGAGTCCGCGCAGCGACGCACCCCGCTTCGAGTTCTTCGCGCGCCTCGCCGGTGACATCACCGACCGCCGGCGCGCCGCCGACATCGTCGCCGCCCAGCCGACCATGGGGTCGGCGGTACGTGTGCATCTCCTCGAGGACGAGGTCTTCGCGACGCTGACCGTCGAGTGCGCCGTATTCCATCCGCACAACCTGAGCTCGGCGCTGGCCGAGTGGTTCACGTTCCTGGCCGACTGCGCCCCGTCGGTCATCGCCAAGGTCGGTGAGGACGCACCACTGACCGCGAGGAACGACGGCCGTTTCCCCGACGCTCTGCAGACACTGCTCGAACTCGACCCCGACGGCCGCTCGCTGTCCGCCCGCGAGGTCGCCAAGATCTGCCGGTACAGCCAGGCCGACATCCTCTCGTACATCAACACCAGCGAGGAGCAGCACCTCACCTGGCGGCGGTCGGCGGTCGACGCGGCCGCCGCGTCGGACCCGGCCGAGGCCGACGCGTGCCGCCATGAAGCCGAAGCCTGGAAGGCGACCACGCACAACCTGCGGGCGGCGCTGCGCGTCGTCGTGCTGTCCGACGACGACGCCGCGGATCGCAGCTCACCGGCCAAGTGACTCAGGCAAATCGGTACCGACAACACCTCTGCACGTAGTCTGCGCGGACGATTTTCGACGCGGAGCATCGCACCGCGGCCAGATGAGGCGTTCAATCGGTTAGGCAACCCTCAGCGGTTCAGTCATCGATCGGAGCCCTCACATGGCCATCACCACGGATCGCGGCGCACTCACGATCACCTTTCCCGAACTGGGTCGCGACGCGCGGTTGCACGTCACGTTTCAGCGGGCTCTGCGCACCCCGGACCCGGTCGGACGGCCCGGCGCGGTCGGCGGCCATGGCGCCCTCCGCCTCGCTCAGGGTTCACCCGACGGCGACGCGCACGCGACCATCCCCATGTGGCAGTCGGAGGCCACCTGGCTCGACTTCTCCTCACCGCACCTACATCCGTTCCTGGTGATGGTCGGCGTCGACGGTGTCAACGTCATCAGCGGCCACGCGTTCACGGGCGCACCGGACTTCGACGCCGGAGACTACCTCGAGGTGCCCACACAACCGTCCCTCGCCTCGTATCGGAGCCTTGCCGGCGGCAACCGTCAGTTCGTCGCACCGTCGACGCACGCCGTCGGAAGCGCCGCCGGGACGCTCGTGCAGTTGACGGTCATCCCGATGCGCGCCGAAGCGTGGGCCGGACGCCGCCGTCATCTGCCGTCGGCGTCGGGGACCTGTGTGCTCTGCGACATGTCGCGAGCCGGGCAGTCCGGTGCGCATCCCCGGCTCCCCGCGCCGCGCGTGATGGGTCCGCTGGAGTCCGCGGACACCTGGCATCCGACGACGTCCGACGCCGCCGCGGTCCGCATCGTCAACTCGATCACGTGGAAATCGCTCACCGGGGAACCGGTACCCCACGTGGCGCTGACGAGCACCGACTACGCCGACCACGATCTCCCGTGGGACCCGGTCTACGACGAGACGATCGAGCACTCCGCCCCCCTGTAGTTCTGTTGCGGGTGTCGCCACGGGTGTCTGCGCGGCGTCGTACTATTCGGATCCGGTCCGCGTACGTCCCGCCCACGAGGAGCCTGCATGTCCCCCGATTTCGACGCCGACCTCGAGGCGGCCTGGCGGGACTTCGCCGACACTCTCGCGGTTCGGGTGCCACGTCTCCTGCCGGGTCAGACGCTGTCGATCGTCGAGGCGGCCGCCGGCGGATGGCGACGACGGATGACCTTCGCGGTGGCCGGGAGTCGAGAGTCGGCGGACCGCCTGCGCTGCACCATCTCGGCGGGGGACCTCACCTGGACCGACAAGGACCGGTGGATGCGCCAGGCCACCTACATCGTCGACCGAGGCTGGTGCCGGCTCGAGGGTCGCAGCGCCTTCTGCTTCGAAGCCGATGCCGTTCGGTCCGGCGACCTCGCCGGCGCCGCCGTGCGGGCGTTGCGCGAGGTGTGGGGTGTCATCCACCCGTCGTTCGTGAGCATCGGCGACCCGTCCTTCGCCCGACACCACTCCCCGGCTGACGGTATCGACGCCGACGAGACCGACGCCGGCCGGCCGGTCGACTCGGATCGAGCCGGCAGCACGGACGCCGACACCCTGCGCTTCACCGCCCCGGCCCGTTTCCTCGACGCCCCCGTCGAGGGCGGGGTGGTGCCGCAGTCGAAAGACCATCTCGTGGAACTGGCCCGCGCCGCGATGAGCGCGGCCGGACGTCCCGCCGTGGTGAGCCCACGCAAGGCCATCTTCCTGCGGTCGACGGGCACCTCACTGCTCCGGCCGACCCGAGACGCCCGCTCCCTGGAGATCGTGACCATCCTCAGCTCGTCGGTGCCCGCACCCTCGCTGCTCGGAATGGTCGTCGCCGAGTTCTCGCCGCGGTGGCCCGAAGTCGCGCTGGTCGTACGCAACGGGCTCGTCTTCGCCCAGCGCCGCATCGACGTCGCGGTCTTCAGTCCGGCCAATCTCGATGCCGCACTCCGACGCTGGGACGACTTCGCCCGGTCGGCGCGCGGGGAGATGATCCGACGCCTCGAGAGCGGCCCCAAACTGGAGCACCGCCGCCGTGGCGATCGCCTTCCCGTGGCGCTGCAGGGGCTCCTACGGGTCAACCAGAAGCTCGACAACAAGCTCTCCCCGACGACCGTGCTGGCCATGTGCCGTCAGGACCGTGAGCGCGTCCACGAGTTCTTCGACATCTGCGCGGCCGAGATGCGGGAGTGGATGGACAATCTCACGACCGCCCGCAAGGCCGAACTCGGCGACGAGGAGATCGCGCTCTGCGAGGCCGAGCACCAGGCCTACGCCCGCGTCGCCCGGTTGCTCCTCACCGCGATGGACCTCGCCGGCGGGTCGCCGGGGGTGTGATCTCCGCCGGTGTCTCTGCTCCTCAGAGAGCGGGGTGACGTCCCGAGCACCTCCGAGGCCAATCCGGCAACAGCCGCTCAGTCGGTGGAGCTGTACGACAGGTGCACGACGCCGTTGTCGAAGACGTCGGTGCCGACGAGCGTGAGCGGCAGGTCGGCCAGACCGTCGAACAGGCGGGCACCGCTGCCGAGGACGACCGGATAGACCAGCAGGTGCAACTCGTCGATCAGCTTGTCGCGCAGCAGCGCCCGCACGAGGGTGCCACTGCCGCTGATGTAGAGGTCACGGTCCTTCTTGAGGTCGCGGGTCCGGTCCGCGTCGTAGGCCCCGATGACCTCGGAGTTCTGCCACCCGGTCGCCTCGTCGAGGGTCGAGGACACCACGTATTCGGTGGTGCCGTTGAAGAACGGGGCGCCGGGATCGTCGTCGACGGTCCGGTCCGACCATGCCGGGCCGAACATCTCGAAGGTGTTGCGTCCGAGCAGGATTCCGGTGCAGTCGTTCATGAACGAACTGAGTGTCTCGCCGAGCGCGTCGGGGAAACCGTACGGCATCGTGAAACTCGGGTCCTCGTAGCTGCCGTCGAGGGTGATGAACTCGTGGACGTGGATCTTTCCCATTGCGCTGCCTCTCGTCACTTCGGTGAACGTCACGATGTCAGACCGTGGGGCGGCGGGAAAGTCATCGGCGTCGAGAGTCTCGTGACCTCTGTCGGGGCCCTTCGAGGCTCGTCGACCTCGACGCGCTCCTTCGTCGCTTGCTCGGCCCGGCGGCTTACGCTCCTCGCACCTCAGGGAGCGGGATTTCGCCCCGCCGTCTGGTAACTCTGGACCCACACATCGGCGATCGAAGGAGATCCATGGACGTCGCAGGCAAGGTTGCCATCGTCACGGGTGGCGGTGGAGGTATCGGCGCGGCCATCGCGCATGCCCTGGTCGATGCGGGCGCGCGGGTCGTCGTCACGGATCTCGACGAGTCCGGTGCCCGGGCCGTCGCCGAGGAGCTGGGCGATTCGGCTACCGCGCTCGCCGGTGATGCCTCGTCCGACGAACACATCGACGCCGCGGTCCGGTTGGCGGAGAACACCTTCGGTCCGGTCGACCTCTACTTCGCCAACGCCGGGGTCGGACTGGGCGGCGGTGTCGACACCGAGGAGGACGTGTGGGATCTCGCCTTCGACGTCAACCTCCGCGCCCACATACGAGCTGCTCGACGCCTCATCCCGGACTGGGTGGAACGAGGCAGCGGCTACTTCGTCAGCACGGCGTCGGCCGCGGGTCTGCTCACCCAGATCGGCAACGCGCCGTACTCGGTCACCAAACATGCCGCGGTCGGCTTCGCGGAATGGCTCAACATCACCCACGGCGACGCCGGAGTCCGGGTCAGCTGCCTCTGCCCGATGGGTGTCGACACCAAACTGCTACGGCCCGACGGTGATTCCGCCACCACCGAACAGCGGTTGATGCAGCGGGCGGTCGAGAGCGCCGGCGCGGTACTCACCCCCGGGACGGTGGCCGCGATCGTCCTGGAGGCCGTCGCCGACGAACGCTTCCTCATCCTCCCGCACCCGGAGGTCCTCGACATGTACCGCCAGAAGGGCGCCGACTACGACCGGTGGCTGCGTGGGATGCGCCGCTACCAGACGAGCTTGCGGTGACCCTTTGCGTTCGACAACCATCGTCGTCTCAGGTCCCAGGTGCCGACAGCGCCCAGCAGGAGCGAGCTGACGAGCAAACCCGAGCCCGCACCGATGCTGCCCCAGGTGCCCGCCAGCACGAGGGTGACCGGAAAGGTGATGACGAACACCACCGTGTTGCCTCGCAGGATCGTCTTGGTGTCCAACTCCGCCCGGAGTACTGACATCCAGATCGAATACGGGACGCGCAGGACCGAGGCGGCCGCGAGCAGGCACAACGACGTCGTGAACTCCGAGCCCGAGTAGGCCGGGCCGAAGATCTTCCCGACGAGCGGCGAGGCTGCGATCAGAACCCCTGCTCCGACGACGACCAGACATTGCGAGATGGCCCAGATTCGACGGATCTGCCCGGCCAGTGCCGCCGGATCGCGCGCGAGATGCGCGGTGAGTGCTGCTCCGATGCCATCCGGCACGAAGTCGAGCACCTGTGCCACCGCGAGCGCCAAGGCCAGAGTCGCACCCGCAACCGGTCCGGCGACGAGCGTGGTGAGGAACGGCAGCACGAGGATGAGTCCGAACGAGGTCGCGCTTCCGATGCCATCGCGCAGAGCGAACATCGGCATCTGGGCGCGATCCACCACCACGACACGGTGCGGGCTTGTGCGGTTCTCGGGGCGCCGCAGAATCCGCGGCACGAGGACGACGAACACCACGCACGCCCCGAGCAGGGCGGGCACGATCGTGGCCCACACCGCAGCGAGCCCCACGACACTCGCCAACACGCAGACGAGGGCCACTTTCAGAACCACGGCGGCCACATTGACGATCGGAAGCCAGCGCGAGGCGTGCAGTCCGATCAGAGCGGCGTCCTTGAGTACGAAAAGCGCCATGACGACGGACCCGCAGGCCACCAGCACGACGGTCGCCACCCGGTTCTCGAGCATGTCGCCCGCGATCATCCCGCCCATCACGCCGAAGACGGCGGCCGAGCCGATGGTGATGAGCAGGCCCTCGAGCAACCGTTCGCGACGTGGGCAGTCGGGCGTCGACAGCATCGCCTTGTAGGCACTTCCCACCCCGTACGCGGTGATGGTGCCGACCGTCGTGACAAGTGACAACAGCGCGGTCTGGATGCCGAGCGCATGTGGAGGGATGACCCGGGCCGAGACCACCCAGAAGAGCATTCCCGCCCCAGCCGTGACGAAGAAGCTCGCCACCACGGCAACGGAGTCCACCGTCATCGCCCTCGAGCCGAGCATCACCGGCCTGCTCACGATGCTCATGTCTGAGGACTCAACGCGCTTCGCGCCTCGGTCAGCATCGCGAAGAGGTAGCCCAGACCTGCTGCGACGACGGTCCCGGCGAGAACGGTGCAACGTCCGAGTCCTCCGGGATCCGTCCGGCGCTTCTCGGCCGTCACACTGTCACGAAGGTAATGCAGGACGGCCGCCGGGACCGTCCTGGCGAGATACGAACGCTCCGAGCTCGTGGCGTCCGCTGCCCCGACGAGGCCACTGATCTGTCGTTTGGAGACGCCCTCGCCGAACGACCTCCGCAAGACGTACCGGACGTGTGTCCTGTTCCGGCTCACATGGTGTCGCACACGGACATCCGGGTCGAAGATGATCTTCGCGGCCGGGTCAGATCGGGCGATCCGGATGCACAACTCGGTCTCTTCGCAGCCCACCGGAAGCGTGCCCACCCGTCCGAGGTCGGTGTCGAATCCCCCGACGTCGAGCAGGGTCCGGCGACGGAACGCCATGTTGCACCCCATCAGGTTGCGGACCGGCGCCGGCGCGGTCGGCAAACCCGCGTAACTGCATCCCACTGTCCAGTCACATTCCCGGGGAAACCAACGGGGTCGGCCGCCGGGCCACACCGGCTCCGCGTATCCGCCCACCGCCGCTACATCGGAGTCGGTGAACTGCTCGGAAAGTCGCCGGCGCCATTCGGGTTCGACGGCAGCATCGTCATCGACGAACCCGACGACCTGACCGGACGCGAGACGGGTGCCGCAGTTGCGGGCACCGGAGAGACCGCGCTTCTCGTCGTTGGCCACCACCCAGATCAGCGGCTTGAGCGACGAGGCGAACTCCCGCCTCGCCAGGTCGAACAGCTCGTCGTTGTGGTCGATCACCACGATCAGTTCATCGTCGTCGGTCAGTTCGCGTTCGGCGGCGTCGACCGATCGGATCAGGTCAGCCCATCGGTCGGTGGTGTAGGCACAGATCACCACCGACAACTTGCCGATGTCACTATTTCCCATCAGTCCTCTTCAGTTCCGGTCGAAGTCTTCGGTCGTGCAGGGTCATTCCTCGTACGACCACACCGCAGCCCAGTCCACGAGAACCCGGCCGCGGTTGTTCCCGTCGCCCCGGGTCTCGGTCTGCAGTTGCCAGCGCATCGGTGTCGTCGGGACCCACTGCGTGCTGTCCAGGACCACGGTGTCGTCGAGCAGGTACCGCACACGCCCCGGCGACCATTCGATGGTGTAGGTGTGCCAGTCGGTGAAGCGCGCCCCGATGTCCCGGGACGGGATCTTGCACCCGTCGCAGGAACCCTCGCCCGCGAAATGTTGCCATCCACCAACGGTTCTCGACAGCCAGCCTTCGGGAAAGTCGAGTTCGCCGTCCCGCGGCCACTGTTCCGATTGCGGCCACAGGAGCCATGCGACGTAGTACTCGTCGAGGTCTGGCGTGTCGACCCGCATCCGGACCGAGTAACGCCCGTAGGTCTGGTATTGGCTACCGGTGTCGAGTATCGGTGATGCACTCGCCCCAGCCGGAACCCCGTCGACGTTGTGCAGATCGAAGACGAGGTACCCGTTGTCCACACTCAGTACCTCGTCCGCTCGATACGGCCGACGGTCGAAGGTGTCCGGGAAACACCGCGGATAGGTCAACCACTGCTGACCTTCCGCGCCGGTGTACACGACGTCGTACGGGGAGCACTCGTTCGCCCAACTCCCCACCTGCGCATCACGATCGAAGTCGTCGAAGAACACCTGCTTCCAGCCGGGGAGGTCCCCGCGAGGAAACCCCCGCGCCGGTGTCATCCCACATCCGACGATCGGGGCGAGGAGAACCACCGTCAGCAGTTGCAGGAATGTACGGAACCAACCACCTCGCGCACGCGTCATATCCGGCCCACCATGTAGAGCAGGGCGGAAGCGCAGGCGATCGCCGTGGTCGTGATCGCCACGACGGTGAGGACCTGTGACACGCGATCGGTGGACACCGCTCCCCATGGAGGGACCCGATGCTCGCGCCGAACGGCGGCGGCTACGAAAAGAGCTGCGGCCGTGACGAACAGTAGGACGGTCGCGATCACGGCGCGGCCTCCAGATCGATGTCGGGAGCCCCCAGACGCTTCAGCACGTGGACCTCTCCGTCGTCGTAGGCGGAGACGAAACCGTCCCGTTGCACCATCAGCGCGAGTTGTCGGGCGACCTCGTCCGGGCTGATCCCGTACCGGTACTGCAACAGCTTCTCGTCCTCCTCGGATACCAGCAGATAGTCGATGTCCTCAGCCGCAGTGCATTCCGCCAACTCGCGCTGTTCGGCGATGCACGAGGCCCCGATGTCGTAGGCCCGCGGCAGTCCGATCGTCGAGCCCTGCCCCCAATAGGCGATCGCGGAAGACGGCGCCTGGGCCACCAGCTCGTCGGAAACCCGCACGGTGGCCGGCCGCGAATACTCGAACGAGGTGTTGAGCGCACGATTGGAGACCCCCAACACCGCGACCACGAGAGTGAGTGCGACCGCACTGATCGCGAACACGGTGGCGGGCATGCGCGCGGAACCTCGGATTCGACGCGCCGCACCGACCACGGCGAGCGCGGCCAGTGCGGCCAGCGCGGGTGACGCATACAGAAAGCACCGTACGAGCACCTCGCCGCCGTAGCTCTGCACCACGACGAGTGCGAACGGGACCAGGGACAGGACGGCGAGGGGTGATCGGAATCGGCTCTTGCCGAGACGGAACCAGCCGATTGTGGCCACCAGGAGGAGCAGGGCGGTGCCACCGATCCTGAGGTACTGCATCCGACCGTAGACCGGATCCCCGGTGATTCTGTCAGACAGCCCGGAGCTGAC
This sequence comes from Gordonia hongkongensis, assembly GCF_023078355.1. Lineage (NCBI taxonomy): Bacteria > Bacillati > Actinomycetota > Actinomycetes > Mycobacteriales > Gordoniaceae > Gordonia > Gordonia hongkongensis. The sequence goes on along the minus strand of NZ_CP095552.1, from coordinate 139,437 downwards.
ACTCGCGGTGACGTCGCCGATCTCGGTCAGGATCTGATCGAGGTGCCCCAGCCAATACCCGCTCGCACCGAAGGTGAACCACGCACTGAACAGGAGCAGCCCGGCCAGCCAGAGCAGTTTGTGTCGTGTGGACCCGACGAGGGCGAGCCCCGCCAGGGCGGCAATGGTCACCATCGGGGTCAACTGGTGACTGACCACCATCGCGGCGACGAGGACGATCACAACTCCCTCGACCGCGTATGAGAATCCACGTCCACGACCACGTGGTCGTCCTGGCACGCGTCGCCATACGCGCCAGAAGCCGACGGGCGGGAGGGGTGAGACCCTCAGCTGCCAGATCAGCACAGCCACGATCGTCACGTACAACTGCATCGCGAGCGCCTGGGGCGCAAAGTAATCCTGCTGATACCAGTTGAAGAGAATGTAGATGGTGATGGTCCCCCATCCGACGCGCGCGCTTCCGGACACGCTGTGTCCGAGTGCGTACAGGGGGAACATCAGCAGAGTTCCGAAGATCAGCGACGCGCTGGTGAGGAAGACCGTGCTGTCGTCGAGCCCACCCGTCCTCATCACATGCGCCGCGCCCGCGAAGAAGCCACTCCAGCTGATCCGGCCGTCGACCGCGGGCGGCAGCGCGCCGAGCTCGGAGTACCAATCGGTGAGGAACCGGTGCACGTAGGCGGTCGGGAAAGGCGGTGTGCCACTGGACCATGCGACCGGCATGCTCATGTAGACGATGAGCATCACGTTGGTCGCGGCGAGACCCGTCCGGTGCAGTCGGCGTCGACGATACTCCCGGAACAGGGCCACGCAGAGCGCAGCCAATCCGATGAAGTAGGTGATCCCGAGAATCGGTACGAGCCCGTACACACCTGCCTGCTCGGGATGCAGTCGGGCGACGGCGATCAGGAAGAGGACGAAGGCGGCCACCAGCAGTGCCGCGGTGACCCGATCGAACGTCCGGACCGACGTGATCACCGCCGACGCCGCCGCTCCCGCGCCAGCGCGCAGGTCGGACGACGGATGCGGGCATCGCGCTCTGATGAGTACCCCGGTTGCGACGGCAGCGATCACGAGGATGACTCCCTGCGCGAGCAGCGGATGCCAGAAGCCGGCGAGGAGGGAGGCCAGCCCGATGATGGCGGTGGTGCTCAACGACAGGGCGATGGCGACGCTCGGCAGAAGTCCGTTGCGCGGCCACCCGAACAGCCCCGCGATCGGTAGCCCGGGGAGAACCAGGGTCACACTCACCACCGCCACGGCGCGGAGCCCCTCGGGCAGGAGCGGAGCCACCCCGGACGCCGTCAGAACGCACATCAGCGTCGAGACCGCGATCACCGTCATCGACAGGAGGGCGACGACGGCCGGTGCACGGTCAGGCACCGAGTGCGCAGTCGGCGGGCTCGGTAGCGCCCTCGCGATCGCGACCTCGAGTCGGTGAACCACGTCTATCCGTCCGTGGCCCGCCCCGAACCGATGGCGGGACGGTAGAAGGATGTCACCGCGGAGACGACCCGGTCGAGATCCGCTTCGCTCATGTACGAGTGCAGCGGAAGGGTCAGAACACGGTCGGCAGCGGCCTGGGTCACGGACAGGTCACCGCGTCGGCTGTTCCGGTAGTAACTGAACTCATGCGCACCCTGGAAGTGAATTCCGGTGGCGACTCCTGCGGACTTGAGGTGTTCGACCAACTGGGCGCGTTCGGCGCGACCGCCGGTCCTGATCACATAGATGTACGGAGCTACGTCAGACCAGTCCGTGTCGAATAGCTCGAGCTCGGGGATGTCGGAGAATGCCGAATCGTAGAACCGACAGTAGCGTTGGCGATTGGCGATGAACTCGTCGACCCTGGCCAATTGCGACAGTCCGATCGCGGCGGGCACCGAGCCCAGGTGGCACCGGTAGCCCTGCCGGACGACGTCGAAGTCCCAGTTGCGCTGGTTCCGATATCGCGCGTCGGTGTCGGAGTCGATGCCGAGATGCCGAAGTTCCCGAAGCACCTGCAGATCAGCGGGATCGGAGGTGACGATCGCCCCACCCTCGAGCGTCGTGATCATTTTCACCGGTCCGAAGCTGAAACATGTGATGTCACCGTGTGATCCGACGCGGCGTCCAGCCCGGACGCTGCCGAAGGCGTGGGCGGCGTCCTCGATCACCCGCAACCCGTGCTCGCGCGCGATGGCCATGAGCTCGTCGAGATCGCACGGGAAGCCGAGATAGTCGACCACCAGAATCGCCTTGGTGCGAGGCGTGATCAGCTCGCGCACACGCTGCGGGTCGATGTTGAGGTACCGCGGTTCGACGTCACAGAAGACGACCTCAGCCCCGGTTCGTGTCAACGCCTGATGACCCGCGACGTAGGTGAACGACGGGCAGATCACTTCATCGGACGGGCCGAGTCCGATCAGCCGGGCCGCCAGATGAAGCGCTTCGGTACACGAATTCGTCGACACGACAGTTCTTTCGGATGCGCCGAGGTAGGTTCCGACCTCCTCCTCGAACTGCTTGCTGAGTGCACCCATGCCCAGCCATCCGGCCGCGAGGGCATCGACTGCAGCCTGCTGGACATCCTCGCCCAGGTAGGGGCGGTAGACGGGCACCGTCGAGGTGGCTCGATCCATCGAGGTCGTCATGACCAGCACCTCCACGGCGCCTCTCCGCGATCCCAGAGATCATTGAGGAAGACCTTGTCCCAGATGGTGTCCATCCCGCGCCAGAATCCGTCGTGCTGGTATGCCGACAGCTGCCCCTCAGCGGACAGGGTCTCCAGCGGCTCCTTCTCCAGCAGGGTGGCGTCGCCGGCGATGTAGTCGAGGATCTTCGGCGACGAGACGAAGAACCCGCCGTTGATCCAGCCGCTGCTGCCTTCCGGCTTCTCGACGAATCTGGTCTGCGGCGAAGAGACGTCGAGCGTGCCGAACCGCCCGGGTGGTTGCACGGCCGTCACCGTCGCGATGCTGCCCGACATCTCGTGGTGCGCCAACACCTTTCGGATGTCGATGTCGGCGACACCGTCACCGTAGGTGAACGAGAAGGTCTCGTTGCCGATGTGTTCGCGAGCGCGCAGGAGGCGGCCGCCGGTCATCGTGTCCAGACCGGTGTCGAGGAGGGTGACGCGCCACGGCACACCGTTCGACGAGTGGTTCTCGATCGCGCCGGTGCCCAGATCCACGGTGACATCGCTGGCGTGCAGGAAGTAGTTGGCGAAGAACTCTTTGATCATGTAGCCCTTGTAGCCCAGCAGCACAACGAAATCCGTGACGCCGGCGGCCGCGTAGATCTGCATGATGTGCCAGATGATCGGGCGTCCGCCGATCTCGACCATGGGTTTCGGCCGGTCGACGGACTCCTCACTGATCCGGGTGCCTCTGCCTCCTGCGAGGATCACCGCTTTCATGACCGATCACCCGTCCATCGCAGATCGGCGTCGAGCACGTCGGCGTCGAGGAGCTCGCGCAGGACTCGCAGCCGGACGAAGTCGTTTCCGTTGAACCGGTCCGCGCTCAGGCCCGCGTCGACGTAGGCGGCGTGGATCTCCGCGATGCCGGTGGCCAGGGTCCACTGCGGCGCATAGCCCGGTAGCGACGTCTCGATCTTGGTGAAGTCGACGACGTAGTTCCGGATGTCGACGACGACGTCGTCGGCGAAGGCCACCTCGCACTCGGGCACGATGTCGGCGACCATCTTCGCGACATCCCGGATCTGATGGTTGTCGCTGTTGCGACCGACGTTGAACACCTCGTTGTGCACGGTCGCCGGTGGCGCCTGCAGGACCGTGACGATCGCGTGCGAGATGTCGCGGACATGGACGAGCGGTCGCCAGGCGGCGCCATTGCTCATCAACAGCACCTTTCCGGACGTGACCGCATGCCCGACGAGGTTGTTCACCACGACATCCGTGCGGAGGCGACGGGAGATCCCGTACGCGGTGGCGTTCCGGAGAAAGGTGGGGCAGAAGGCGTCGTCGGCCAGCTCGCTGATCGCTTGTTCGGCGCGGACTTTGGATTCGCCGTACGGAGTGACGGCCTCCATCTCGGCATCCTCGGTGAGCGCACCCTCCGCGCCCGCCCCGTAGAGGCTGCACGACGACGAGAAGACGAAGCGGGCAACGCCGGCCGCCTTCGCGGCTCGGGCGATGCCCACGCTGGCATCGAGATTGATGTCGTAGGTGAGCTCCGGGTTCAGCTCGCTGACCGGATCATTGGACAGTGCCGCCAGGTGTACGACGGCGTCGAACCCCGCCAGATGACGCTGCTCGACGTCACGGATGTCCATGTCGAGCGTGGGTACGCGCAGCGGTTCCGTGCGGAAGTCGCGGTCCCGATAGTAATCGGTGTCGAGCCCGACGACGTCGTGTCCGGCGTCGACGAGCATGGGGACCAACTCGGCTCCGATGTATCCGAGATGTCCGGTGACGAGAACCCTCATCCCCGTCCTCCTGTTCGTTGGCTGTCGAGGTGCCGACTGGGCACCTTGCTGAATACCGGGGCGATCCCGGCGTAGATGTGTCTGATCTGTTCCGTCATGCGGACTTCGCTGAAGTCATCCGCTACGGCGAAAGCTCTGTGCGCGAGCCGATTCCATGACGTCCGATTGGTCAGCACGTCGTTGATCCGGTCGGCACGGTCGTCTGCCTGCGGGTCGATGGCGACACCGCACGACCTCTCGTTCACGATGTGTGCGATCTCGCCGCACGGGGTTGTCGCCACCGGCGTGCCGCTGGCCAGCGCCTCCAGCGCCGACAGCGGTAGGCCCTCCCACCGCGATGTGAGCAGGAACATCCGGGACCGGGCAACCTGTGCGCGTGTGTGCGCGTGGGTGTCCCCGACGCTGATCTGGACCACGTCCTCGAGGAGCAGTTCCTGGCGTCTTCGGAGGAAGTCGTCCTGTAGCGGTCCCGTACCGGGAGAGATCCACAGGCAACGAAGACTCTCCCGCCGTTCCGAGAGCTCCTTCACCAGTTCGAGGAACAGCAGCGGGTCCTTCTGCTCGTCGAACCGCGCGACGTTCACGAGGTCGTATGGCCTGTCTTCATAGGCCGCAATGGTGGCGCCCAGCTTCCGTACTCCGTTGTGCACGACCGAGACCCGCTCAGCAGTCACGTGCGGGAAGTTCGCGAGTAGTGACGCCCGGACGGCGCCCGACACCGCGACGATCCGCTGCGTGCGATACGACAGGCCGCGATGGTCGGTGAGCACGTTGTGTACGTGTTCGACTGTGCGGGAACCACGCCCGAGCGCAGCGGCGATCAGTCCGAGAAATCGTTGCTGACAATGGATCACGTCGGCGGATCGCAGTGCGCGGAGTGCTGCGGAGTCCGTGAGACGAAGCCGTCGGATGCCGGCATCGGCGAGCCGATGGTCCCATTCACCGGCCGCCAGCGACAGCACGTCGACCTGATGTCCCTCGCCCGCGAAGTGGGTCGCGACCTGCAGGATGAAATGACTCACCCCGCCGGGACTCATCCGATCCGTCATCACCACGATCCGACCACGCCGCTCACCGGCGTCGTCGACCTTGACGGAGGTCACGGCTCAGCCGGCCGGGTGACCCGAGGAGACCTGGGCGGCGCCTCGATGATTGTCATCAGGACGTATCGTCGCCGGCCGCCTGCCACCTCGCGCCTGCCACACGGTGCGCAGCACCCGTCGGCCGTCGGAGATCGCGTTGAGATTGGAATTACCTGTGCGACGCGGCATTTCCAGGCTCGGAACCTCGGCGATCCGCAGGCCGGCCTGCACCGCGCGTACAGTCATCTCGGCCTCGATCTCGAAGCCGGTCGCCTGCAGATCCAGAAGATCCAGGTATCGCCGATGGAAAGCGCAGAAGCCGTAACACAGATCGGTCAGCTCGGTTCGGTACAAGCTGTTGAAGAACGCGAGCAACCCGTAGTTGCCCAACCGCCGGAACCGGGTGATGTCGAGTGACCCGCCCCCGCCCATGAACCTCGACCCCTTGACGAAGTCGTAACCGTTCTCGAGGAAGTGCAGGAAATGCGTGATCTCCTGCGGAGCCATACTGCCATCGGCGTCCATCATGACGATCATGTCGGACGTCGCGGCGGCGAAACCGGTACGCAACGCACTGCCCTTGCCGGGTCCGCTCTGTTGCACGATCTTGATGTCGGGGCGGTAACTCCGCGCGGTGATGAGTGTTGCGTCGGTGGAGTTTCCGTCGATGAGGATGATCTCGTCGATCCGCTTGGGGATCTGTTCCAACACCCAACCGATGTTCCGTGCTTCATTGCGGACCGGAATGATGAGGCTCACCGTGGATGTCGTCGGGCCGAGATCTCGGTACCCAACGAATGATCCATTGCTGAGTCGATGCTGGGCATCTGTTGGTTGCGCCGCAACAGTTGCGGTCCCGTTGTTCTGGCCGGTCATTTCGATCACTGTGTCCATTCCCGCGCACGGTCCAACCACACGTGTGTGTACGAGACTTCCCCCCGGAAGCATCGACTGAACGAGTCGAGCGAGTGCGCGTTCTGAAGTAGAGAGACAGGGCCGTCCTCCCCGACGACCCGATTCGCACACTAGCAGAGGATTGGCGAGATGGGGAGGCGTACAGCGCACCTGTGGAGCTTCGCAAAGTGAACGGATTCCGAACTCGGAACGCGCCGCAGCGCAACCGAACTCGTGCCTGGCCTATGTACCTGACGGTACGGACAGGCATCCTCCAGCCGCGGAGCACACGTCCCGGGTTAATGGCCGATACACGCGGTAACGCACTGCCTTCCGGCCGCGAAGACGGGATGAAACCCCAGCACAGCGGCCGGCCTCCACACGCGGTCGGCGGATTCAGTGAGTCGCCGTTACACGCGCTGCGTCGTCGACCTGCGATTCACAGCTGGGTTCGAAGCGTCGTCCGACGACCGCGGTCTGCGGCCCCGAGCCGGAAACACACGCCTACGCCGCGTGGTCAAGAGTCGTTCGGTTTCGATCTCAGAATCGCGAGTGTGATTCGCGGCACTGTTGGGATCCACCCGGCGGGCTCCAACGAATGGAAAGTGACCCCGAGGTCGTCAGACCTCGAGCAGGAAAGGCTGCCGGCGCGCGATGAACTCACCCACACCTCCGTCCCCGTCACGGTCGGCGCCGGCTCCCGCGCCTCGAGACGAGAGGCCGGGGCGACCCCCGGAACCGCGGGTCGAGCAGCTCATCGCGGAAGCGACCTCGCTCTTTCAGGACGCCGGCTACCGGAATGTGAGCGTCGAGGAGATCGGCGCCGCCGTCGGACTGACCGGGCCGGCGGTGTACCGGTATTTTCCGTCCAAGCAGGACATTCTCGCGAAAGCGCTGGCGACGCAGGTGGAGGGGGTACGCGCACTCCTGACCCAAGCCGAGGAGCGCAGCGAATCGCCGGCCGAACAGCTCGGCGTGTTCTTCGACCTGCTTGCGACCAGGGCGGCGCACGGCGACGTCTCGACACTGTGGACCCGCGAGCGACGGCATCTCGACCGATCCGATCTCGACGACATGGACGGGCACCACCGCATGCTGATCGACGCATTGGCGTCGAAGTTCGACGCCACCGAGGCCGGCATCGACGCCCAGACCGCGAAACTCCTCGCGACCGCGGCGGTCAGCGTGTTCTCGAGCACCGCCGCGATGCGGGGTTCGCTCACCCCACGGCGGCTCACGCAGATCCAGCGGGCGGTCGTGGACTCGATCCTGAGCTGTCCGCTTCCCCGCGGGGCACAGTCCCGCGCGCGGTTCGCCGATGGATCCAGCCGACGGCCCGCTGCGCGGCGTGATCGGATACTCGCCGCCGCGACCCGGATGTTCTTCGCGCGCGGATTTCCCAACGTCCGAATCCACGAGATCGCCGCCGAAGCGGATGTGTCGCCGGCGACGGTCTACCAGGAGTACGCGGGAAAGACCGACATCCTGATGACCATCATGCGTCGAGGTCTCGAGAATCTGCACTGGATATCCGTCGACGCACTGGCGGAGTCCTCGGCGGTTGAAGCGCTGGACGTCCTCGTAGGTGTGTTCCTCGACTACTCGCTCGGCCCGAACGGTCGAGTGTTGGTCATCGCCCTCCAGGACATCGTGTATCTGCCGGAAGCAGACCAGGTCTCACTTCGCCGGACCGCGTCGGACTACACCGCTGAGTGGACTGCCGCGATCCTGGCCCGTTCACCGACCCTGGCGCACGCCGATGCCAACGCGCTCACGCAGGCACTTGCCGGATTCGTCTACCAGGTCATCTCGTCGCCAGAGCTCCGCTCGCGGCCGGGCATCGAAGGCGAGTTCCGCGCGCTGGCATCCGCCATCCTGAGCCCGGTCGAACTCTGTGGCGGTCCCGGTACCCAGGGCCTGAGTCCGCGCCGGCTCGCGGACATTCCGCGAAGCCAAGTGGTCCGTGCATCGCGGCCCTACTCGAAGTAGCGGCGCGGCACGTCGACGAGCATGGTCGTGATGTCGGCCTCGCTCACCCCGCGTTCCCGCAGCGACGGCAACACCTCTTCACTGATGTGCCGGTAGTTCCACTTCGGGAGTGCCTGCTTCTTGGCCTCGTGGTCGAACCAGTCGATGAAACAGGCGGCGTCGTGCGCGAGGGCCATACGGTCGGCGTAGCCGCGCTTGCAGAGTTCGGCGACCGTGTTCACGCGCTCGTCGAATGGCAGGAGGAGGTCGAGCCCGAAACGATCCATGCCGAGGATGGAACCGGCGTCGGCGAGCTTCATCAGGTAGTCGAGGTCGACGCTGTCACCGGAGTGGCCGATGACCACCTTCGTCAGGTCGGCTCCCTCCTCGGCGAGGACCCGCTGGGCGACCAGACCCGACTGACTGTGCGGATCGGTGTGGACGGTGATGGGCGCCCCCGTCTGGGCGCTCGTCTGTCCCACCGCGCGCATCACGCGCTCAACTCCCGGTGTCAATCCTTGTGATTCGATGGCGCACTTCAGGAAGGCCGCTCGCACACCGGTGTCCGCGATCCCCTCGGTCAGGTCCTTCGTGAACAGGGTGACCAGCGGCTCCGGGACGTCGAAGAGCATTCCCGGTCCCGCGTAGTGGAATTGGAACGGGATGTCGTTGTAGGTGTACAACCCGGTCGCGACGACGATGTTGAGGTCTATCTGTTCGGCAATCCGCTGGATGCGTGGGATGTACCGGCCGAGACCGAGAACCGTCGGGTCGAGGATCGTGTCGATCCCGAGTTCCTTCAGTTCGGTCAGGTCGCGGACAGCTTCGGCGACCTTCTCGTCCTCGTCCCAATCGTCCTGATAGTTCTGCCGGAACTCCTCGCCGACGACGAACACATGCTCGTGCACCAACACGTTCCCGAGGTCAGCGGAATCGATCGGGCCGGTCGCGGTGTGGACGGTGGCCATGGAACCTCCTCACCAGGAGGCCGCGTTGCCTCCACTGCGCCGAACCCTAGTCGACGACCTGATGCGGCAGGCGGCTTTCGCCCGTCGTCGCCGCCGACCGCCACGGCTCTGGCGGGACGGGCTTCAGGCAGCGCGTGGCGCGGTGAGTTTCTCCATGGTCCAGTAGGAGGTGCCGGCAACGACTGCCCCGGCGAGCCACGACAGGTCGATCCCGCCCAGTGCGACCGCAACCGGCCCCTGCAGTGCCGGCAGCATCCCGTACATGAACATCCAGGTCGCGGTGACACCGAGAGCGAGTGCGACGAGGGCGGTCGGCCGGACCATCGGCAGGACGCTGTCCGCCGGTGTGGCGAACAGACTCTCGGCGTCGATCTGTTGCCGCGCGATCAGGAACCAGTGCACGAGAACAACGCTGCCCCAAGGGCTCAACCAGCCGACGATCGACACCAGCCAGAAGTCGATGGTGGTCGCGAAGTCGCTATTGAGCACGAAGTAGACGACGACCGCCATCGCCACGACGCCGATGATCAGGTTCAGCACGCGCCGGTCGACGCGGATGTCGAGCGCCTGCGTCGACACCGTGCACGTGTAGATGTTGAGGATGTTGGTCGCGAGCGGTCCGTGGATCACCAGCAACAGAACCGGCAGTGCGAGAACGCCGTAGGCGTCGACGATGATCTCACCCGGGTCGGCGGAGTCGCTCAATGTCGCCAGGGACGCACCCAGCACTCCGAGCCAGACGACCGGGATGAACTGCCCGAGTGCACTGGCGAGAAACAGCCTGCGCGACGGGACGTCCCGGGACACGAAGCGCGAGTAGTCGCCGGCGTAACCGATCCACGTCAGACCCCAGCCGATGCCGATCGCGGTCATCACCGCCGTGATCGCGCCGATGTGGGCCGATCCCGTGAGCTCCGGAGCGGTCGTCTGTCCCCAGTCGACGTCGAGGCCGACCCACGCGACGACGGTCATGACGAGCAGGATCGCGACCGTCGGAGGCACCGTCCATCGTTCGAACGCGGAGATCACCCGGTACCCGAACCACGCGATCGTCACCTGCATCCCCATGATGACCGCGGCCACGACGATCCGTGCGGCGTTGTTGTCGAGGTCCGGGTCGACGAGTCCCATCTCGCCGAGCAGCGCCATCACCAAGTCGAGAACGATCCAGGTGTTGACCGCGCACCAGCCCATGCAGACCAGGGCCTGGACGGCGGCGGGAACGTAGGCGCCGCGGCGTCCGAAGACGGCTCGCGACAGCACCATTCCGGTGACCCCGGTGCGCTGACCGATGACGACGAAGACGCCGAAGATGGTCATGCCGATGGCATTGCCGACGACGAGGACCGCCACCGTCTCCCACAGCCCGAGGCCCATCGTGACGCCGAGTGCACCCAGCACCCAGTTGATCGGCGCGATGTTCGCACCGGCCCAGATCCAGAACTGTCCGCGCACGTCATGGGTCTTCGCGGACTCGGGGATCAGTTCGAGTTCGGCCTCGGCCTGCGGGCCCGAATGGCCCGGTCCGGGTGCCGACGGGGTCGCGGCGTCGAGTGCGGTCATGGAGTCCGTCCAGGAAGTGTCGGCCCCCGATTGGGCGGGGTGCGTTCGGGCATGGCGCGCGACGATGCGCAGTGCATCCATGGTGGTCGCACCGCCCGTCGCGCGATACCTACAGAACGTTCGCACTCCTCGGGTACGGAACGGACAGAATGTCACACCTTCGGCGTTTCTCGCACAGCCAACTGGACTGTCCGGGCTTCTCGCGCTGACCGATCTGGAGGGCGATGCGTTGTTCGGCGGCGTCGGCGATGCGTAGCTGTTCTTAAGCCCGGTAGGCCAGGGCGACGTCGTGGTCGCGGCCGGTTTGGGCGTCGGCGGCCGCCGGGGTTGTGGCGCACGAGGGTTCCGAGGTCACGGCGGCATTGTCTGCAGGGGTGGCCCTGGGTGTCGGTGGGGATCGCGCAGCCGGGCAGGGCGCAGCGGGGGAAAAGTTCGGCGGTGATGGTCACGATGGTTCCTCGAGGTGGCGGGTGTGAGCGGGGCCGGGGCGCTGGGCCGCGACCGTGAGAGGTCGCGGCCCACCGCTGGACGGGGTCTAGTCGGGTGGCACGTCGACGGCATCGGTGTCCCCGGCGATGACCTTCTCGACGTCGGAGAGGGTGTACTCGTTCCGCAGGATCAGCTTGGAGAACGCCTCGACGGCCGAACGGTTCGTGATTGCTCCACAGTTTCGTCATTGATGACGAAATGACCTGATTTTCTCCAAGATTCGCCGATAACCTACGTTATGACATAATTCCCGCTAGTGTTCTGAGTCATTAATTCGTGTGCAGTAGTGGGCGATGGAGTCGAGGATCTGGTCAGCGGTCTTGACCCACACGTAGGGGCGGGGGTTGTCGTTCCAGGTCTCGATCCATGCTCTGATGTCGGCGTTGAGCGCTCTCACGGTGCGGTGGGTGGAGCGTTGGAGCTTCTTGGTGGTCAGTTCGGCGAACCAGCGTTCGACGAGGTTCATCCAGGATGAGCTCGTCGGGGTGAAGTGGACAACGAATCGTGGGTGCGAGGTCAGCCATCGTTTGACCGCGGGCGTCTTGTGGGTAGAGGCGTTGTCCATGACCAGGTGGACGTCGAGCTCGTCGGGCACCTCGGCGTCGATCTTGCGGACAAACCCGATGAATTCTGTTGCCCGATGCCGTGAGTGAAGCGAACCGATCACTTTTCCCGACGCGATGTCCAACGCCGCGTACAGACTGGAGGTGCCGTTGCGCACATAGTCGTGGCTGGCCCGTTGCGGGGTGCCCGGGAGCATGGGAAAGATCGGCTGGGTGAATCACCCTAGGGTTTTGTGCCGCCTCCAGTGTGGGCTGGTCCTCGGGGCCGAGGCCAGCGTAGTGGAGCGTTTCGAACTCGGTCGGGGGAATCTGGCCGATACTCGAGTGCAGCCTGCTGTTGTTGTACCAGTCGACCCAACCAGCGGTCGCGAACTCGACGTCGGAGATCGTCCGGTACGGGCCGGAGTGGAAGATCGTGGTCCGGATGCACTCGGTCTTGTACAGCCCGTTCACCGACTCGGCCAGAGCGTTGTCGTAGGCGTCTCCGACCGACCCGATCGACGCGGCGATGTCTTCGAGCCGCAGCCGCTCAGTCAGTGTAACCGATGTGTACTGGGCGCGTTCAATCGGTCGATGCAACACTGGGTTGTTGTAGCGAGTGTAGTTGTTCGCCAAAGACTTCGGCGGGAGTTTTCCATCCAAGGACTTTTCTAGGACGGTTGTTGAGGGTGTAGGCGATGGCCTCGAGGTCCTCAGCTGACCACCGCGACAGATCAGTTCCCTTAGGAAAATATTGGCGCAGAACACCATTGGTGTTCTCGTTGGATGGTCGCTGCCACGGTGAGTGCGGATCGGCGAAGAACACCTGCGTTCCGGTGTCCATCGCGAACTGGGCGTGAGCGGACAGTTCCTTGCCGCGATCCCACGTCAACGTTTTGCGCAACTGCTGCGGCAGCGCGGCGATCGACGCTGTCAGTCCTGCATTCATCGCGATGGCACCGTAGCCACCGAGTGCGGGCCCGTTCTTCACAGGCGGCTGCTCACCCCAGCCCTGCTGGCGTGGCAGATGCACCAGAAGTGTTGCACGACTACGACGTTCAACGATCGTGCCGATCGCCGATCTCCCAGTTCCGATAATCAGATCACCCTCCCAGTGCCCGGGGACGGCACGGTCCTCGGCCTCGGCAGGGCGCTGACTGAACACGACATCGGAGGTGACGTGACCCTGCGGCTTGTTGCGCGAGCGGGCCCGCGGCTCCCTCAGTGCACGTCCGGTGCGCAGGCACGCGACCAGCTCACGTTTGAGCGCGCCGCGGCCCTCGATGAACAGGGACTGGTAGATCGCCTCGTGACTGATACGCATGGATTCATCATCGGGGAAGTCGACCTTCAAACGCTGGGAGATCTGCTCTGGACTCCACGCCAGCGACCACCGCCGGTTGGCCCGGTGCGGTTTGTTAAGCCCCTTCCATGGCGGTGGCGTGGGGCCCGCAGCGATCGTGCCATCGGGACGGCGGACAACGCCGGCCAGGCGGTCCTGTACGTACTCCCGCAACTCGACGTGGGCCACGAGCTTCGCTGTTTTCGGGCGCTTGGCGGCCTGCTGGGCTTTCCACTGCGCCACCAACGCCCGATACTCGAGCTTCCCGCTCCTGGTTGCGGCGTTGCGCCGTAGCTCACGCGAGATCGTGGCCGGACTCCGCCCGATCCACCGTGCGATCTCACGCACCCCACGATCCTGGGCGCGTAGCAGCGCGATCTCTTCCCGTTCGGCGAAGGATAGATAGCGGCCCGAAGGCTCATCCAGACTCAGCGGCCTCATGCCGCCAGCGTGGCGGAACCAGCGTGTACCCACCGGCACCGACACACCGACAGCGATCGATGCCTGTGCCGTGCTCACCCCCGTCGCGACCACCCGCCAAAACTCACGTTGCACCTGCCGCGACGGCTCCGGCCGCCCCGGCGATCGCATCGCCGGCCGAAGTGCACGATCAGCACGCCACTGCCGACGAACACCTACCGCCACATCGCTGGTCCTCCGACTCCAGTCCGCCGTAGCCACCGCAAACACCTCCATGATCATGGTGTTGCGACGACCAGTTGAATCCGCCCTGACTTCCAGCATCCGAATGATGAATCAGCTCAGCAGCTTTCACCGGATGACCCTCTCGTTTCCGCTGCCACAGCGCCATCCGAAGCGGGACCGTCACCAGCTCCACCGTCTTCGACGTCGAGGCGTGCCACGCCACGATCCGACGTGAGAACACGTCGATGATGAACACCACGTACACCCACCCCGCCCACGTCCGGCAGTAGGTGAAATCGGTCACCCACACCCGGTTCGGCTCGACGGCACTGAACTGTCGATTCACCAGATCCTCCGCACGTACACCATCAGCGGACCGCACGGTCGTACGGACTCCCTTGGACCTTCGAATCCCGTTGTGGCCTAGCACTTTCATCGCTCGATCAACGGCGCCATAGGACACCCCGGGCAGTGTTGTCCGATGCAGATGGGCGCGCATCTTCACCCGCCCGTAGAGGCCCTCCGGAGTCATCTTCCGCCGGCCGTCGTCATCGGTGCGCCAGACCACGGTGCGCACCGCATCGACGACGTGGGCATCGGAGACGGTCCGAGCGGCAGGCGTGCGTGTTCGCGATGCCCGGTAGGTTCGTGCGGCAATCATGCAGCCCTGCTCACGCAAGACCCGACAGATCGACTCGACCGCAAAACCGTTGGCGCGCATCTGATCTATGAACGCCACGATCATCGGTTGCGGCGGTCGAGTTCCCCCGCGAAGAAAGTCGTCGCCGCTTTCAAAATGGCAACGTCCTCTCGCAATTGCTTGTTCTCCGCCTTGAGTCGCTTGATCTCAGCGGACTCCTTCGACGTGGTCCCCGACCGGGCGCCGGCATCGACCTGGGCCTGCACGGCCCACCGACGTACCGTCTCCCCACCGACACCGACCTGCTTGGCGATCGCCTCTGCCGCGGCAGTCAACGACGTGTACTCGCCGCCGTGCGCCTCCAGCAAACGCAAGGCCCTCGAACGGACCTCCGGATCGATCTTCTTAGGCATGTGCTCATCCTTCCTGACTCAGAAGGAAGCGGCATCAAACCAGGGGTGATTCACGGACCTTCTCGGTGAACAAGGGATCTCTCGACAGCTTCCACGAATCCTGTTTGTGCGGAGCCAATCCGAACGCCCGCCACACACGCGACACGGTTGACTGTGACATGTCGAGATGCTCGGCCATCGCCCGCGTCGACCAGTGTGTCGCATTCTTCGGAGTGGTCTCGAGAGTCGCGGTGATCAAGTTTTTGATCTGCTCGTCGTCGACGGTGCGAGGTCGCCCAGGCCGGGGTTCGTCGAGCAACCCCTCGCAGCGGTGCTCGACGAACCGGCCTCGCCAGCGCCGCACGGTACTGCGATTGAGGCCGAGTCGTTGTGCCACTTCAGTATTCGAACCGCCATCAGCGGCGGCGAGAACGATTCGTGAGCGCATCGCCAAACCCGAGGCCGTCGTTCGCCGACGCGCCCACCCTTCGAGCTCACGGCGCTCGTCATCAGTCAGAACAATATCCACTGCTCGCGGACCCCGGGTTGCCATTCCCTAGCCTAACAACCGAACGGAAATTAATGACTCAGGACACTAGATCCGCAGCAACTAACGATTTTCTTTCCGGTGCATACTATAAGAAGATCGCTCAGACCCTTGAACGCGGAAAGTTTGATCTTCTTTTCCTTCCGGATGCTCTCGCAGTCGAGGACAGCTACGGCCATGATCTGCAAACAGGCGTCGGACTGGGCGGCCAGGGCGCGATCGCACTCGAGCCCGCCACGGTGGTGGCGACGATGGCCGCCGTGACCGACCGGTTGGGACTTGGAGCCACCATCTCCACCACGTATTACCCGCCGTTTCACGTCGCCCGTATCCTGGCAACGCTGGATAACCTGTCCGACGGGCGGGTGTCGTGGAACATCGTGACATCGCTGAACGATTCAGAGGCAAAGAACTTCGGAATCGATGCTCATCTTGAACACGACACCCGTTACGACCGCGCGGACGAGTTCGTCGAGGTCGTACGTAAGCTGTGGAACTCGTGGGACGATGATGCGCTGCTGTTGGACAAGATCTGCGGCCGGTTCGCTGATCCTAAGAAAGTTCATTACGTCGATCACCGTGGTGACTGGTTCGACGTGCGCGGCCCCCTGCAAATCCCCCTTCAAGTCAGCGCGAGCCAGTACTCCTCCAGGCCGGATTGTCGCCTCGCGGTAGACGTTTCGCGGGCCAGTGGGCCGACGCCGTGTTCAGCATCTCGCCGACGCTGGAGATGATGCAGCGCACGTACCAGGACATCAAGGGGCAAGTGAGTGCCGCGGGTCGCAACCCCGACGCCACGAAGGTTTTCACAGCTGTCATGCCCATACTTGGGGAGACCGAGGCGATCGCACGCGATCGCCTCGAATACATCAACGGTCTCGTCCACCCCGAGGTCGGTCTGTCGACGTTGTCGAGTCATAGTGGAATCGACTTGTCCGCCTTCCCCCTAGACGCGAAGTACTCCGACATCGTCGCGAGCTTGGGGGACGCGCACATCCCCACCATGCTCCACATGTTCTCCACGGTTGCGAGCGACGGCGAGGATCTGACACTGGCCGACCTTGGAAAGCGTTATGGCACGAACGTGGGTTTTGTCCCGCAGTGGGGAGGAACGCCCACCCAGATCGCCGACAGACTGGTCGAGTACTTCGATGCGAGAGCGGCTGATGGGTTCATCATCTCCGCCGCCTATCTGCCCGGCGTTTACGAGGACTTTGTCGACCAGGTGGTGCCGCTGTTGCAAGAACGTGGGGTATTCCGCGACGAGTATGAGGGATCAACGCTGCGCGACCACCTCGGCCTGGAACTGCCAAGCGGGGCGGCGGCGCTGTGACCGACACCAGCTCAGCGGTCCACACCCTCGCGTACAGCAACTGCCCTGTTCCCAACGCCCTGCTGGTTGGCCGCGAGTCGCAGTTGCTCGCCGAGGCTGGCATCAATCTGGACGTGCTGGGAGGGCCGCTGGGCTCCTTGCACTTCACCTACGATCATCCCGCTTACACCCGATTCGGCGGAGAGATCCCGCCGTTGGTGAGTGAGGGCCTGCGTGCACCGGGTCGCACACGCCTCCTGGGCGTCACCCTGTTCGAGGGAAAGCTGGGCTTTTACGCGGCCGACCCCACCCTGACCGCACCGGAGCAACTGGCGGGGCATCGTGTCGGCGTATCCGCATCGGCAATCCGGATCCTGCGCGGCGACCTTGGTGACTACCGACAGCTCGACCCGTGGCGCCAGACTCTCGTCGCACTGGGCACTTGGGAGGCGCGAGCCCTGCAGCACACCCTTCGTCACTCCGGCGTAACAGTAAACGATATCGAGCTCGTACCCATTGAGACGGCGGGAGTCGACTTACCGCAGGACCGACTCAGCGCATCGGCATCAGTGAACGGTTCGGACCTCTTTCCCGCCGTCGGGGCCCATCAGGCACAAGTCTTTGCCGGGGGGACGGTCGATGCGCTATTCAGCTGGCTTCCGTGGTCCGCGGAGTTCGAAGACCTCACCGGTGTTAGACCGCTGCGTGACCTGAGCTTGGACAGGACAAGCCACTACGCCAGCGTTTGGACAATCAGCGCGCAACTCGTCGATAAGAACCCGTCACTCGTGCAGCATCTGGTGGATACGGTGGTCCGGGCAGGCTCCTGGGCGCGCGATCATCTGACCGAGACAGTCGCGATTCATGCCCGCAACCTCGGTGTTAGCGAGACTGCGGTGACACGCGGTTTCGGCGAGCACTTCACCGACAACTTAGTACCCACCCTCGACCACGATGCGCTCACTGTCCTTGCTGCGACACAGCGGTACCTGGTCGACCACGATCTGGTGGATAAGGCGATCGACCTGACTGATTGGTCGGCCCCGGAATTTCTGCAGACGAGCCTGCGTACATGCGCGGCCGGCACATCAGCGATTGGAGAATACGAATGACAGTCACCGACGACACGGCGGCGGCCACCGACCGGCGGGCGGGCGATCCTCTCGCGGTGGCTCGAGACCTTGCTGCAAGCTGGCGGGAGGGAATCGTCGAACGGGATCGCGATGGGGGGCCAGCCACCCGTGAGAAAGAGGACTTACGCCTAAGTGGTCTGCTGGCGCTCGCGGTACCCGAGGAGCACGGTGGTTGGGGCGCAGATTGGCCGACGGTCTGAACCGCCCCGGGTCTGTCGGAGGCTCTCGAACCTGTGAAGGATGGAGAGCATGGCAGCACCACGCAAGTACAGTGAGGAACTCAAGGACCGGGCCACCCGGATGGCATGTGAAGCGCGACGAGATCCCGATTCGTCGAGAGGTGCGATCAAGCGGATCGCCGATCAGCTCGGAGTCCATCCCGAGGCGTTGCGCAATTGGGTTCGTCAGGCCGAGATCGACGGCGGGGTCCGCCCGGGCACCACGAGTGAGGACGCTGACCGCATCGCGGCGTTGGAGCGGGAGAACCGTGAACTGCGGCGAGCGAACACGATCTTGAAGCAGGCTTCGGCTTTCTTTGCGGCGGAGATCGACCGCCCACAGCGCTGATCGTGGAGTTCGTCGCGGCTCACCGCGATGAACACGGAGTCGATCCGATCTGTGCGGCATTGCGCGATACGTCCGCCCAGATCGCTCCGTCCACGGTACGAGCCCACCTGAGCCCCCAGAAGACCGAGGCGCCTCGTGTGGTGCGTGACCGGGAGCTCCTTACCCAGGTCCGCGCGGTGCATGCCGACAACCTCGGCGTCTACGGTGCCCGCAAGGTGCATGCCCAATTGCGCAGACAGGGCCATAGTGCTGCCCGCTGCACCGTCGAGCGATTGATGAAAGCCGATGGGCTGCAAGGGATAGCGAGACTCAAGACACGCAAGACCACGCGCAGCGAGGGAGCTGAAACACCCCGGCCGGCTGACCGGGTCAACCGTCAGTTCACCGCGGCGGCACCGAACGCGTTGTGGGTGGCGGACCTGACCTACATCCGCACCCACTCGGGCTGGGTGTACGCGGCGTTCGTCCTGGACGTGTTCTCGCGGATGGTCGTCGGCTGGCAGGTCTCGACCACCATGCACACCGACCTCGCCCTCGACGCCCTGAACATGGGATTGTGGGCACGGTCGCGTGCCGGCCACGACGTGGCCGGGCTGATCCACCACTCCGACCGCGGAGTGCAAGGCGGATTCAACTGGTCGTCGCAACACCATGATCATGGAGGTGTTTGCGGTGGCTACGGCGGACTGGAGTCGGAGGACCAGCGATGTGGCGGTAGGTGTTCGTCGGCAGTGGCGTGCTGATCGTGCACTTCGGCCGGCGATGCGATCGCCGGGGCGGCCGGAGCCGTCGCGGCAGGTGCAACGTGAGTTTTGGCGGGTGGTCGCGACGGGGGTGAGCACGGCACAGGCATCGATCGCTGTCGGTGTGTCGGTGCCGGTGGGTACACGCTGGTTCCGCCACGCTGGCGGCATGAGGCCGCTGAGTCTGGATGAGCCTTCGGGCCGCTATCTATCCTTCGCCGAACGGGAAGAGATCGCGCTGCTACGCGCCCAGGATCGTGGGGTGCGTGAGATCGCACGGTGGATCGGGCGGAGTCCGGCCACGATCTCGCGTGAGCTACGGCGCAACGCCGCAACCAGGAGCGGGAAGCTCGAGTATCGGGCGTTGGTGGCGCAGTGGAAAGCCCAGCAGGCCGCCAAGCGCCCGAAAACAGCGAAGCTCGTGGCCCACGTCGAGTTGCGGGAGTACGTACAGGACCGCCTGGCCGGCGTTGTCCGCCGTCCCGATGGCACGATCGCTGCGGGCCCCACGCCACCGCCATGGAAGGGGCTTAACAAACCGCACCGGGCCAACCGGCGGTGGTCGCTGGCGTGGAGTCCAGAGCAGATCTCCCAGCGTTTGAAGGTCGACTTCCCCGATGATGAATCCATGCGTATCAGTCACGAGGCGATCTACCAGTCCCTGTTCATCGAGGGCCGCGGCGCGCTCAAACGTGAGCTGGTCGCGTGCCTGCGCACCGGACGTGCACTGAGGGAGCCGCGGGCCCGCTCGCGCAACAAGCCGCAGGGTCACGTCACCTCCGATGTCGTGTTCAGTCAGCGCCCTGCCGAGGCCGAGGACCGTGCCGTCCCCGGGCACTGGGAGGGTGATCTGATTATCGGAACTGGGAGATCGGCGATCGGCACGATCGTTGAACGTCGTAGTCGTGCAACACTTCTGGTGCATCTGCCACGCCAGCAGGGCTGGGGTGAGCAGCCGCCTGTGAAGAACGGGCCCGCACTCGGTGGCTACGGTGCCATCGCGATGAATGCAGGACTGACAGCGTCGATCGCCGCGCTGCCGCAGCAGTTGCGCAAAACGTTGACGTGGGATCGCGGCAAGGAACTGTCCGCTCACGCCCAGTTCGCGATGGACACCGGAACGCAGGTGTTCTTCGCCGATCCGCACTCACCGTGGCAGCGACCATCCAACGAGAACACCAATGGTGTTCTGCGCCAATATTTTCCTAAGGGAACTGATCTGTCGCGGTGGTCAGCTGAGGACCTCGAGGCCATCGCCTACACCCTCAACAACCGTCCTAGAAAAGTCCTTGGATGGAAAACTCCCGCCGAAGTCTTTGGCGAACAACTACACTCGCTACAACAACCCAGTGTTGCATCGACCGATTGAACGCGCCCAATACCGAGCCATCCGCTACACCGAACGACTGGCCGAAGCCGAAGCGGTGACATCTGTTGGCTCCAAAGGGGATTCATACGACAACGCGATGGCTGAGGCGTTCAACTCGCTGTTCAAAGCCGAATGCATCCGTAACCCCGTGATGCGCCCGCGAGGCGGCTGGGCAGGTGTGGGCGAGGTCGAGATCGCCGTCGCTGAGTACGTCGAATGGTTCAACCACCGCCGCCTGCACGGCGAGATCGGACACGTCCCACCCGTCGAGTACGAGAGCGCCTACTGGTCGACCCACACCGTCACCAGCTACCGTGAGAACCCGGTCCCCGCAAACGCTGGAACCAACTAACCGAGCCTCCAGCAAACCCGGGGCGATTCAGTCTTCGCAGTAATCCGCGAGATTGCCAAGGTCGACGGCTCGCTTGGCCACCTCTACGGATACCACCTCGTGTGTGCAGCCTTCATCGAACTCCTCGGCTCGCCGGAGCAGCGCGACGCCACTTACCGCCGCGTGGCGCAGGGTTCCTGGACGGGGAACGCGTTGAGCGAGAACAACAGTCACATTCTCGACTGGAAGGTGCGTGCAACCCCACGCGACGACGGTGGTTACGTGCTGAACGGGACCAAGCATTTCTGTAGCGGGGCGCTCGGATCCGATCTGCTTCTGGTGTTTGGCGTGGCGCAGGATGATGACTCACCCGAGCGGTCGGGAATTATCACAGCGGTCATACCCACCGACCGAGGGGGAGTGCGTCCCAACAATGACTGGAAAGCCCTGGGGATGCGGCGGACCGACAGCGGTACAACGGACTTCAAAGATGTTCAAGTGCTTCCGCACGAGGTGTTGGGGGCTCCGAACAGCGTGATCACCGACTTTTTCGGCTATAGGCGCGCCAGCCTATTCGGCCCGTTGGTGCAACTGATCTTCTCGCACGTCTACATAGGAATTGCCGCCGAAGCGCTGGACTCCGCTCGCGAATACACGCTGGAGCACGCACGGCCATGGACCCCTGCGGGGGTTTCTGAGGCCACGCAGGATCCATACGTAGTTCGGACCTTTGGAGAGCTTGCGATTAAACTACAAGGCGCTGACGCGGCGGCCCGCGATGCGTCGCACGCGGTGCAGCGGATCTGGGAGAAGGGTGATGCTTTGGCACCCGCCGATCGGGCCTCGCTGATGGTTCAGGTGTCGGGGGTGAAGGTCTTGGCCACCGAGGCGGGTCTGTCTATAGGCAGCCGGATCTTCGAGGTCATCGGGGCGCGTGGGACACACCCGCGTTTGGGGCTGGACCGGTTCTGGCGCAACATCCGGACGCACAGCCTGCATGACCCGGTGGCCTACAAGATTGCCGACGTCGGCCAGTACTTCTAGAACGACCGTGATCCCGTCCCAGGCTTTACATCCTGACAAGTTCGACAACACACATCGGCGATCCCCCCACCAGGTCGCGGGCGGAAGCGACATCGGCGGTGGTGCCACGAAGTTCCTGGACAAGCTCGTCGTAGCGTGCACGCACCGTCGGGGTGAGGCCGCCACGGTTCTCCATGGCGATAAACGCCGTTGTCTTGGCGCCTTTCTCCCCGAACGCCGTGCCCATCCGGTCGAATGACTGAAACGACGGCACTCCCGCAGGGATCGGGTCGACCGACTGCTGCCGCACGACTGTCTCCAGCTGCGGGAACGCTCGTGACCGCCTCGACGGTGACAGCCTCCACTCCCCCGCTGCGCAGCAACACCGCCGTGGCGTCGAGCAGACGGTTCCGGGAACGAACCCGCCGCGGATCGACGTCGTCGAGGCCATTGATGCTCACCGCCACCAGGTCTCCTCACGCTGTTGGTCCAGCGTGGATGTGGCATTCTACCAACGATACCGTTGGTAGTGGTCTGCTACCGGCACGAGCATCGATTCGAGGACTGTGATGTCAGCACCCACCAAACTGCCCGCACACTCCCCATCGTGCATGGGCTGCGGGCCGGAGAATGCCAGCGGCCTGCAGCTCGAGGTGTACCGCGACGGCGACCGCGTTTTTGCCGATCACTCTTTCACCACCAAGCATTCCGGTGGACCAGGTTTGGCGCACGGAGGCGCTATCTCGGCCGCGTGCGACGACATCATGGGATTCACGCTGTGGATCGCCGGCACCCCGGCCGTCACGCGCACGTTGACCGTCAAGTACCGCCGACCGGTACCCCTCCACGTACCAGTACGTCTTACGGCGTGCATCGACGAGGACGCCGATCACATCCTGCACATCGGGGCGAGCGGGACTGTGGACGGCGAGACCTACTTTTCCGCCACCGGCGAGTTCGTGAAAGTCGATCTCATGCACTTCGCGCGCTACGCCGACACCTCCACGGTAGACAGCTTTTTCGTCAATCTTCTTCGCGCGGACTGACCTGCTCAGATGCCCGGCGCTGCCTGCCGATTCGCCGGTGCGCGGCGAAACCGCGTCGGGGAGCATCCGACCCACCGTGTGAACGCATGAGAGAAGCTGGCGGCGTCGGAGTACCCCAGTTCTGCGGCTATCTCGCCGACACCGATGCCCGGATCCAGCAGTCGCGCGGTGGCCCGTTCTTGGACGAACTGCTGCCGCAGGCGACGCAGGGTGGTGCCCTCGGCGTTCAGGCGTCGCTTGAGTGTGCTCACCGATATCGACAGCTCCGCCGCGATACGAGCACCGTCAGCGCGGGCAGGGTCGGCATCGAACTGTGCGCGGACCAGCTGCGTGTAGGAACTGGGCCTACGCTGTTCGTAGACGCGTCGAAGCTCGGCAATACCGATCCGGTAGGCCACGGGGTCGGAGAAACGGCACACGTCGTAGAGCACGGCAGCCGGTATGTGCACGAACGCCGCGGGCGCGTTGAAAACGATCCGATGGCCGATCTCACCCACGGCGATCAGGTCTGCCGGCGCCTGGCATGTCAGATGAAGCTCCACGGAGGGGACGGCACCGGCGAGCATGTCCACCAACCGCAGGACAGCCAGACCACCGTAGGTGACGGCGAAACAATCGGTGCCGGCGCTGTCGGTGCGCCCGGCCAGAGCGATCGTCAGTCCAGAATCTCCGTGCTGGAACTCGGTGCTCAGCGCGGTCGATATCAGGGGCAAGAACTGAAGCAGTTGAACAACTTCGACGACGGAACCCGCACTGACCAGCGGCAAACTGATGGGGCCGAACGAGGTGAGCTGAGCGTGCTCGGCGAACGCTACGCCCAACCGGAATCCCTGCTGGGAATCCATCGCCGGATACACCTCGTGAAACCACCGGACAGGCACTTGGCCCTGTCGCGCAATGACGACCGCGAGATCGACGCCCTCGCGGGCCATGATGCGTTCGAACGCTCGGGTCTCCGCCGCGCCCAAGGCGCCGCTGTCGAGGAGCTGGGCGAACGCCAGCGGCGGCATCCCCGACTCGACAAGGCTCATATGAGCCAAGTTAACAAGACATCGCGACGTCCGAACCTGGATCGACCACATTCGCCGCGCGCACACTCATCTCTACGACCCAGGAACAAGGAGGTGGCCATGGCCACGATCACCTACGTGACCCACGACGGCGAGGACTACCCCGCGCCGGTGATGCCCGGCAGGTCACTGATGCAGACCGCGGTCGACCAGGCGATACCGGGCATTGATGGCGACTGTGGCGGTGAGGCGGCATGCGGAACCTGCCACGTCGTCGTCGACAGCGCGTGGATCGACACCGTCGGCCACAGCACAGACGTCGAAGAAGGCATGTTGAGCATGCACCCCGAGCGTGAGGCCAACTCGCGGCTGTCGTGTCAGATGACCGCGCGCGAAGAGTGGGACGGGTTGACCGTTCACCTCCCCGAGTTCCAGTTGTGAAGTGAGAGAATGAGAGCGACTTTCAGATGAGCATTACCACCGCGATCGCCGAGAAGGCGCAGTCCATGATCCCGATCGATCTGCAGATCCGTGGCGCTCACGTCTATGACAAGACCCGCCGGATCGTCACCCGAACCGACGGCAAGAAAATCTTCACCGAGACCCCCATCCCGCCGGTCGAGGACGTCGAACTCACTGACATCGATCTGAGCAACCCATTTCTCTACCGACAGGGCATGTGGCGGTCCTACTTCGAGCGTGTGCGCAATGAGGCGCCCGTTCACTTCCAGCCCCGCAGTCCCTTCGGGCCGTTCTGGTCGGTCACTCGACATGCCGACATCATCGCTGTCGACAAAAACCATGAAGCGTTCTCCGCCGAACCGTTCATCATCATCGGTCGGCCCCCGCGTTTCATGGATATCGCGATGTTCATCGCCATGGACCCGCCGCGGCACGACAAGCAGCGCGCCGCCGTCCAGGGAGTCGTCGCACCGAAGAACCTGCGCGAGATGGAGGGCCTCATCCGGTCTCGCGTCCGGGAAGTCGTCGAGGAGCTACCGCTCGACGAACCGTTCGACTGGGTCCAGACCGTGTCGGTCGAACTGACCGCGCGGATGCTCGCGACATTGCTCGACTACCCCTACGAGCAGCGCCACAAACTCGTCCAGTGGTCGGATTTGGCCACGTCGATGGAGCAGGCCAACGGCGGACCATCGGACAACGACAAAGTTTTCCGCGAGATGGTCGCGATGGCACAGGGCTTGAGTGCGCTGTGGCGAGACAAGGCCGCGCGGACCGCGGCAGGCGAGGAGACCGGATTCGACCTCATCACCATGCTGCAGAGCAACGAGGACACCAAGAACCTTCTCGACAATAGCCCGATGGAGTTCCTCGGGAACCTCGTGCTGCTGATCGTCGGCGGCAACGACACCACCCGCAACTCGATGAGCGGCGGAGTGCTGGCTCTCAACGAGTTTCCCGAGCAGTTCGAGAAACTCAAAGCCAATCCGGATCTGATTCCCAATGCGGTGTCGGAGATTATCCGGTGGCAAACCCCGCTGGCATACATGCGTCGGGTCGCCAAGAAGGACGTGATGCTCAACGGTCAGTTCATCCGCGCAGGTGACAAAGTCGTCATGTGGTATGCCTCCGGCAACCGCGACGAGCGAGTGTTCGACCGCCCGGACGAGCTCATCATCGATCGGTCCAACGCTCGCAACCACATCGCGTTCGGTTTCGGTGTGCACCGTTGCATGGGAAACCGTTTGGCCGAATTGCAGTTGCGCATTCTCTGGGAAGAACTTCTCGAGCGCTTCGACGACATCGAGGTGGTCGGTGATCCGGAGTACGTGCAGTCCAACTTCGTTCGTGGGATCAGCAAGATGATGGTCCGTCTGACTCCCAAGCCGGAGACGTGAGTACTGATCGGGTCGTGATCGTCGGCGCAAGCCACGCGGGCGCACAGCTGGCGGCCAATTTGCGCAAGGAGAAGTGGGCTGGGGCCATCCTGCTGATCGGCGACGAGGGCCGCCTGCCGTATCAGCGGCCGCCGCTGTCCAAGGCATACCTGGCTGGCGATTGCCATCTCGACGATGTCGCGATTCGGAGCCGCCAGTTCTACGACAAGCAACGGATCGAGCTCGTCGACGGGACCGTGACCTCGATCGACCGTGCCGAACGAACCGTCACTCTTGGCAACAACGACGCGGTGTCCTACTCGAAGTTGGCCCTGTGCACCGGCGCTCGAGCTCGCGCACTGCCGGTCCCCGGCGCCGACCTGCCGGGCGTGCACTATCTGCGCACCGCCACCGATGTCGAGGCCATCCGCGCCGCCGCGGTCCCGGGTTCGCGGGTCGTCATTGTCGGCGGCGGGTACATCGGCCTGGAGACAGCGGCCTCGCTTCGAACCCTGGGTGTCGAGGTCACCGTCCTGGAGGCGGCAGGACGCGTACTCGAACGTGTCACGGCGCCCGTCGTGTCGGAATTCTTCGATCGAATTCACCGCGAGAAGGGTGTCGAGGTACGGACCGACGCAATGGTCGAAGGGTTCCGCGGCGACGAACGAGTCGACGGCGTTGTCCTGTCCGGGGAGACGCTGGCCGCTGACCTGGTCATCGTCGGCGTCGGCGTCATTCCGAACACGGAGCTCGCAGCAGCTGCGGGCATCGACGTCGAAAACGGCATCCTCGTCGACGACCGCGCTCGTACCAGCGATCCTGACATCGTCGCAGCCGGCGACTGCGCCAACCACCGAATCGAGCGGTACGGGCGACGTGTTCGTCTCGAGTGCGTGTCCGCAACAACCGAGCACGCCAAGATCGCGGCGGCCACAATCTGCGACAACACAACCGGTCGCGCCGCACTGCCATGGTTCTGGTCCGACCAATACGACCTCAAACTCCAGATCGCCGGGCTCAACACCGGATACGACGAGGTGCTGGTCAGCGGCAACCCCGCCCATGGCCGCGACTTCACCTGCTACTACTTAACCGCCGGAGAACTGATTGCAGCTGACTGCGTCAACAGACCCGCTGACTTCGTGACCGCCAAGCGCGCCATTGCACAACGAGCGCCGATCGTCAGGTCCGAATTGATCGGAGCGGCCCCATGACCACATCACCGACAAATGCGGTCAGCCCGGCGGCGCTGACGGGTTCACGCTTCCTCGACATCGAGCACGCCACCGTCGCAACCTTCACACGCGAAGCCGTCGGCAACGCGACCACCGACAAAGACAAAGCCGGCCGCCTGTTCACCGCGGTGCGCGACGCCATCCGCTACGACCCGTACACCGTCTCCAACGACCCAGAGCACTACCGGGCCAGCCATGTAATCGAATCCGGGCGTGGATACTGCGTCCCCAAGGCCGTCGTGCTTACCGCCGCATTCCGCGCCGCCGGGATCCCAGCGCGGCTAGGCTTCGCCGACGTCCGTAATCACCTCCAAACGGGCGCCCTACGTGAGCTGATGGGAACCGACGTCTTCGTCTATCACGGGTACAGCCACGTCTACATAGACGGACGGTGGCTCAAGGCGACACCCGCGTTCAACTCGGAACTGTGCGCGCGGTTCGGAGTCGCCCCGATCGACTTCACCGGCGACAGCGACGCGTTGCTCCACGCTCACTCCGCGGACGGCTCAACACACATGGAGTACGTCCGCGAAAGAGGTGTGTACAACGACCTGCCTCTCGACAACATCCTGGTGGCTCTCAAAGAGGCCTATGGCCCTCTTATACTCACGCAGCGTGCGACGTCACTAGATGCATTCCACGCCTAACCCGGTCTGCCTCAGTCGTCGGCCCGGCAATCGACAATTTTCGTACCGCCTCAACACAGGAGGATCGTGTCAGTGTCCGGCCCCTCGATGATCGACCCCTACCCGCACCGAATGGGTGGCCACTGTGGGTCCGGTGCGATGCGAGACCTCATGGAGTGGACCGGGCTCGGTTACGACGGCCCACCCGACGAGGGCCTCGTCTTTGCCCTCGGCGGAGCCCTCTCCCTCACCTACATTCGATCAAAAGCGCTGATGCCACCCGTGTACTTAGTCGGACGAGGACCTGATTTTGAGATCGACCTCCCCCGCCGTCTGGGCGGCACCGTCGAGGTGCTTGCCACAGACGACCCGGCCGAGGGTTGGGAGAACCTTCGTGGCGAGATCGATCAGGGACGCCCTGCACTGGTCTGGGCGGAGATCGCAGAACTCCCCTACCTGCGGGTCCAGTTGCGCATGAGCCGCCACGACATCGTTGTAGTCGGCTACGACGAGACGCAAGGCGTCGCGTACATCGCCGACAACGATCGCGAAGACCTTCAACGCGTCCCACTGGACGCACTCGCACGCGCGCGCCGCTCGACCTCCTTCCCGGAGCCAACCCGACACACGCTGTTTCGTATCAATTGGCCACAGACGCCACCTTCGATTCTCGAGGTGGCCGCACAGGCATTCGCACAATCCGCAGCGAGCCTGAGCACCCCAGGCGCATCGACGATCGCCGGGCCCGCAGAACACGGGTCACACGGCCTCGACGCTGCCAGCGCGCTCGCATCCGACGTCTGCAGCTGGGGAGCCCTGTCGACCGACGACCTCGAGATGCATTTATTCAGCCTCGGCGCCTTCATCGAGAAAGCGGGGACCGGCGGCGGCCTGTTCCGCCGACTGCTGGCACAGGGCTGCGACGAAATCGCGCGCCTCACCGGCGATCACGCCACCGCCATCCTTGCAGCCAACGCCCACCATGCGGCGACATCCTGGACTGCAGTCGCACGCGCAGCAGTACAGAAGGATCACGCCCCATCCGAGCGGCTCCGATCCGTCACAACCCTCGCGGCGGCTCTACCCGAGGCGGAAACGACCCTGGAGGCGTCACTACGAAAGGCCGCAGCATCCTTGTCAGGCTAACCGGCCTGTCGCGGCAAGTCCGCGAGGAGGACGCTAAGCAGGGCCGCCGCGTTCACACAAACGCACGCAGGAGCATTACCATCAGCAGGACGCCGGTTCCCGCTGACCCGGGTCCTGTGACATCGACAGGAGGCAACCGGGAAGCCTGCAGTTCTTCTCGCAGCGTCACGTATCCTGGCCTTCGACCACGCCACCGTGCAGGCGTCCACCCGTGATGCTACCGGCGACGCGGACAACGATCGAGACATGGCGCGGAGCCACTTTGCCGCGGTGCGAAACCAGATCCGCTACGACCCCTACACAGCAGCCCGCATCCTCCTCGAAGTCGGCGACGGTTCAGCATTCGCCACCGCAGGCCACCTGGCCGCCTACGCCGGCATCGCACCAGTCACCCACCGATCCGGCACCTCCATCCGTGGCGAGCACCCCGCCCGATTCGGAAACCGCAAACTCAAACGAGCCTTCTTCCTCTCCGCGTTCGCCGCACTGCACGACCCCACCAGCCGCGCCTACTACGACCGCAAACGCGCCGAAGGAAAGAAACACAACGCCGCCCTCATCTGCCTGGCACGCCGACGATGCGACGTCCTCTACGCGATGCTCAAGCACAGCGAGCCCTACCGAACCCCAATCGCTTCCGCTGCTTGACAAACCCATAGGGACACCCCCCGTTCTGGACGACCCCCACCCAGCGTCTCACGCACGCTCACCACGAGCTCGGCGGGAATCGGGCCCCGACGGGTCTGTCCGATATTCGGTGTAAGCGGCGGTTTTCCGATTGCTCGGCGGGTCAGCGTTCTTCGGCTGCGGGCATACGATCGGCGAACGTGATGGCCGGGGCGTTGAGCGCTGGCTTCCAGCGTACGGCCCACTTCGTCTGACCGGTACCCTTCGGGTCCAGCGACCGGGTGACCAGGTAGAGCGTTTTGAGTGCGGACTGCTCGTTCGGGAAGTGTCCTCGAGCGCGCACCGCACGCCGGTAGCGGGCGTTGAGACTTTCGATCGCGTTGGTGGAGCACAACACTCGCCGTATCTCGACGTCGTAGTCAAGGAACGGGATGAACTCCTCCCACGCGCTCTCCCACAGGGTCACGATCGCCGGGTACGGCGTGCCCCATTTCTCGGCGAATTCCTCCCACCGCGCCCGGGCGTCAGCGGCGGTCGGCGCGGTGTAGATCGGTTTGAGATCGGCGCTGATCGTGTCCCAATACTTGCGGGAGGCGTACTTGAAGGTGTTGCGGATCAGATGGATGATGCACGTCTGTACCGTGGCCAACGGGAACGCGGCAGATACACTGTCGGGCAACCCTTTCAATCCGTCACACACAACGAAGAAGATGTCGCGGACACCCCTGTTCTTGAGGTCGGTGAGCACCGCCAGCCAGAACCTGGCCGACTCGCCGTCGCCGTCGCCGGCCCACATGCCGAGGATGTCTTTGTGCCCGTCGAGATCCACCCCGATCGCGGCGTAGATGGGCCGGTTACGCACCTGCCCATCCCGGATCTTGACCATGATCGCGTCGATGAACACCGCCGCGTACACTTTCTCCAGCGGGCGTGCCCACCACGACACCATCTCTTCGATGACCCGATCCGTGATTCGGGAGACGGTGTGAATCGCCCCGGGTTTGCTGGAGGCTCGGTTAGTTGGTTCCAGCGTTTGCGGGGACCGGGTTCTCACGGTAGCTGGTGACGGTTTGGGTCGACCAGTAGGCGCTCTCGTACTCGACGGGTGGGACGTGTCCGATCTCGCCGTGCAGGCGGCGGTGGTTGAACCATTCGACGTACTCAGCGACGGCGATCTCGACCTCGCCCACACCTGCCCAGCCGCCTCGCGGGCGCATCACGGGGTTACGGATGCATTCGGCTTTGAACAGCGAGTTGAACGCCTCAGCCATCGCGTTGTCGTATGAATCCCCTTTGGAGCCAACAGATGTCACCGCTTCGGCTTCGGCCAGTCGTTCGGTGTAGCGGATGGCTCGGTATTGCACTCCGCGGTCGGAGTGGTGGATCAGCCCGGCCACGTCGTGGCCGGCACGCGACCGTGCCCACAATCCCATGTTCAGGGCGTCGAGGGCGAGGTCGGTGTGCATGGTGGTCGAGACCTGCCAGCCGACGACCATCCGCGAGAACACGTCCAGGACGAACGCCGCGTACACCCAGCCCGAGTGGGTGCGGATGTAGGTCAGGTCCGCCACCCACAACGCGTTCGGTGCCGCCGCGGTGAACTGACGGTTGACCCGGTCAGCCGGCCGGGGTGTTTCAGCTCCCTCGCTGCGCGTGGTCTTGCGTGTCTTGAGTCTCGCT
Source organism: Gordonia hongkongensis (assembly GCF_023078355.1). Lineage (NCBI taxonomy): Bacteria > Bacillati > Actinomycetota > Actinomycetes > Mycobacteriales > Gordoniaceae > Gordonia > Gordonia hongkongensis. The sequence continues at coordinate 108,251 of NZ_CP095552.1, read as the reverse complement.
ATCCCTTGCAGCCCATCGGCTTTCATCAATCGCTCGACGGTGCAGCGGGCAGCACTATGGCCCTGTCTGCGCAATTGGGCATGCACCTTGCGGGCACCGTAGACGCCGAGGTTGTCGGCATGCACCGCGCGGACCTGGGTAAGGAGCTCCCGGTCACGCACCACACGAGGCGCCTCGGTCTTCTGGGGGCTCAGGTGGGCTCGTACCGTGGACGGAGCGATCTGGGCGGACGTATCGCGCAATGCCGCACAGATCGGATCGACTCCGTGTTCATCGCGGTGAGCCGCGACGAACTCCACGATCAGCGCTGTGGGCGGTCGATCTCCGCCGCAAAGAAAGCCGAAGCCTGCTTCAAGATCGTGTTCGCTCGCCGCAGTTCACGGTTCTCCCGCTCCAACGCCGCGATGCGGTCAGCGTCCTCACTCGTGGTGCCCGGGCGGACCCCGCCGTCGATCTCGGCCTGACGAACCCAATTGCGCAACGCCTCGGGATGGACTCCGAGCTGATCGGCGATCCGCTTGATCGCACCTCTCGACGAATCGGGATCTCGTCGCGCTTCACATGCCATCCGGGTGGCCCGGTCCTTGAGTTCCTCACTGTACTTGCGTGGTGCTGCCATGCTCTCCATCCTTCACAGGTTCGAGAGCCTCCGACAGACCCGGGGCGGTTCAGACCCCGAGTACAAGGGCATGGTCGAACGCAACAACCGGTTCTTCGAGAGCTCGTTCCTGCCGGGCCGCCAGTTCAGCTCACCGGCCGATTTCACCGCCCAGTTCGATCGGTGGCTGGCCGATCATGCCAACACCCGAGTGGTGCGCGCGATCGGTGATCGACGCCCGTGTGACGTGTTCGCCGAGGACCTCGAGCAGATGACCGGCCTACCTCCGACCGCACCGCATATCGGCTTGAGTAGCCGGGTGCGACTCGGTCGCGACTACTACGTACGTGTAGCCGGCAATGACTATTCGGTGCACCCGTCGGTGATCGGTCGGTTCGTCGACATCACTGCCGACCTGCAGCAGGTGCGCATCCTCTGCGGCGAGGTCACCGTCGCCGACCACGCGCGCAGCTGGGCCAACCACGTCACCATCGCCGACCCTCAGCACGTGCGAGCAGCCAAAGAACTGCGCCGCGATTACCGCCGCCAAGACCTCGCCAACCGGGCCCGAAACGCCGCCCGCATCCGCGCCCACCCTGATGGCCACGAGGTGCCGATCCGGGCGTTACCGGACTACGACGAGCTGTTCGGGGTGAACTTTGCCACCCCGCCCCAAGCTCACCCGCCCACCACATCCACCAGCATTGAAAGGTGAAAGACTGTGTCCGACAATCAAACAGGTAAACAGATCGAGTTCGCGGCGCGGGCGTTGAAGATGCCAGCGATCCGCCGATGCTGGGCGGAATTGGCCGAGCGGGCCCGCACCGACAACTGGACCCACGAGCAGTACCTCGCAGCGATTCTTGACCGCCAGGTCAGCGAACGCGAAGCCAACGGCACCATGCTGCGGATCAGCGGCGCGCGCTTCCCTGCGGTCAAAACACTCGAGGACTTCAACTTCGACCACCTTCCAGGACTGCGTCGTGATGTGATCGCCCACCTGGCCACCAGCACCTGGATCGCCAAGAGCGACAACGTGATCCTTCTCGGACCACCCGGGGTGGAAAAACCCACCTCGCGATCGCGCTCGGGATCAAAGCCGCACACAACGCCTACCCCGTGCTCTTCGACACCGCCACCGGATGGGCCACCCGCCTGACCGAGGCACACACCACCGGCCGCCTGGCCGCCGAACTCAAACGGCTCCGCCGCTACCGACTGATCATCATCGACGAGATCGGCTACCTCCCATTCGACTCCGACACCGCCAACCTGTTCTTCCAACTCATTGCCAGTCGCTACGAACAAGGCTCGATTCTGATCACCTCGAACATGCCATTCGGCCGTTGGGGCGAAGTCTTCGCCGACGACGTCGTCGCCGCCGCACTCATCGACCGCCTCGTCCATCACGCCGAGGTCATCGCTATCGACGGCGACTCCTACCGCACCAAAGCCCGACGAGAACTCGTCAACACCGACCAGTAACCACACCAAAGGGGGTCAAAATTCAACCGTCGATAAGGGGTCAGTTTTCAGCCGCCGTTGACACCGTAGACATCGGCGAAATGCGCTGAGATCTCGCCGGTTGTGAGGCCTTTGGCATACAGCGACAGCACTACCCGATCCACATCGGTGACGCGACGTTTGCTCTTACCGACAATTACCGGGTCGAAGGTGGCGTTGCGGTCGCGGGGCACCTCGATGGGCACCTGCCCGCACGCGTCGGTCAGGACCCGTTTCGTGCGCGTGCCGTTGCGTGAATTGCCGGTGTTGCGGCCGGCCACGTCATGTTTGTCATAGCCAAGATGTTCGGTCATCTCTTCATCGAGCGCGGCTTCGAGCACGCTCTTGGTCAGCGCTTTGAGCAGCCCGTCAGGACCGGTCAGAGCCACTCCCTGAGCGCGTGAGCTACGTACCAGATCGCTCACCAAAGCCTGCTCGGCCTTCGAGAGCTCACGCACCGCATCCGCGGTGGTGACATCGTGTTCCTGACCGGTCTGAACCGGCCCTGCCACCGGGGCATCCACGCCCCCGATTGTGTCGGTCATCGTCGTGATTCCTCCTGCCCCACGCCGGGGGCGATCAAAACCACTTACACCGAATCAGCGACAGTCCCCAACGCCGCGACGGGCCCTCCTGCGAGTTCTACCAGCGTCAACGACGCGAGGGGCGCTCGCACGTGGGTCGGGTGTGGTGCCGCGGCCGACCGTCGAGCGGGTGTCAGTCGATGAGGTGGGCGCGATGGCTGGATGACTGGCGGGGCCGGTCAGATCTCGGCACGTGCGTGCGTACTAGCGGGACGCTGGATGCGTGTCGGTTCGGGTACTCGGCCACCAGCTTGCTCTGCCGACAAGTGTGGCGATGGTCGGCACGACGATGGTGCGGACGATGAAGGTGTCGAGCAGCAGGCCGATGCCGATGATGAGTCCGACCTGGGTCATGATCGAGATGGATCCGGCCATGAGTCCGAACATGCTGGCAGCGAAGATGAGGCCGGCCGAGGTGATGACTGATCCGGTGTTGGTGACGGTTCTCAGGACGCCGATGCGGATGTTGTTTTGGGATTCTTCGCGTAGGCGAGAGATGAGAAGCATGTTGTAGTCGGCGCCGACCGCGACGAGGACTATGAAGGCCAGTAGTGGTACGGGCCAGGCGATGTCGGTTTTGAGGATGTGTTGAAAGATCAGGACGCCGATACCCAGTGCCGCGGTGTAGTTGAGTATGACGGTGCCCAGAAGGTATAGCGGCGCGATGAGTGCTCGGAGTAGGAGTATCAGGATCAGGCCGACGATGGTGAGGGTGGCCAACGCTAGGAGTCGGAAGTCTTCGGTGAGTAGACGTTGCAGATCGGCGTTGATGGCGGGGAACCCGGCTGTCGCGATGTTGGAGTCCTGCAGGGTTGTGTTCGGTCTGGCGGCGAGTGCGACATCGGTGATTGTGTCGGCCAGTTGCATGGCCTCGGTGCTGTAGGGGTCGAAGCTGGTTTGTATTGCGTAGCGCACGGTATGGCCGTCGGGCGAGACGAACTGGCGAGCGACGTCGACGAAACGGCGGTCTGCGTTGGCCTGAGGTGGGAGGTAGAAGCCGGTTGCTGAGTTTGTTCCGGCGGTCTCGCGGGCGGAGGTTTGTAGTTGTGTGGCTAGCGCGGCCATCCCGGCGAGTTGTTGAAGGTTGCTGTCGATCAGCGCGGATACACCGGCGGCGAGTTGGCGTGATCCCGCCGCGAGTTGACTGATACCTGTTTGCAGTTGGGTGAGCTTGCCGGGAAGGTCTTGGCTGCTGATGCTTCCCAGCGTGGAGCCCAGTGAGTTGACGGTGGAAGTGAGTTGGTCGGTGACTGTTGAGATCGGTGTATCCAGCTGCGCGAGTTGTGTTGACAGCGTGGCGATCTGGTCGAGGGTCCCGTTGCTCAGTAGGGCGTCGAGATTGCGGGTCTGCGCGCGCAGAGCTGCGCACTGCGGGACTTGGGTGCACCAGGGCGCATTATCGAGGATGGGCAGGATCGAGGTCACTGTTGCCAGGGCTGCAGATGTTTGGCGGGTGAGCGCGGCCAGCTGTGGGGCATTCTGAGAAGCGCGATCGAGCGCTGGTGCAGATGCGGCGAGTTGGCGTAGTAGTGGCTGGTACTGCTGAATTTGCTGCCCGGCTGTGCTTGCCTGATCGAGGATGCCGGCCAGGGGGGCCAAGTTGGTGCGTACCTGGGTGTCGAGCTGAGTAAGCCCGTCGGCGAGTTGGAATGCGCCTGTACGGAGCTGTTCGAGGTCACCGCGGCGGTTCTGGCCATCGTCGACCGCACCCGCCAGCCGGTTCCCGATCTGGCCGTTCTGCCAGGACAGCTCGGCTTGCTCGAGCTTGTCCCCGGTGGGACGGGTAACGCCGATGACTCGAGTCACTCCGGGGATCTGGGATACACGTGAGGCCATTTGCTCAAGATCGGCCAGCCCGCTGGCAGTACGGAGATCGATCGGTGCATCTACGACGAGGAACTCGGTGATAGTGACGTCTTGAGGGAAATGACGGTCGAGCAACGCGTAGCCTTCGTTGCTGTCGGTTGTCGCGGGTTGCCCCTCACGATCGTCGAAGGTGATCTGGATGCCCGTCGCGAAGACGCTAAGCACGATTAGCCCGACCAGGGTTAGTGCCAGCAGCGGCACAGGACGCCGCACGACGAGCACGGCGACGCGATTCCAGTACTTTCGGGTCAGATCTCGCCTGGGTGCGCCCCAGCCGAATCGTGCCGCCCACAGCAACACCGGTGGTAGCAGGGTGACCGTGGCGAGGAATCCGATGAGGATGGCGATCGCGCATGCCGGACCCAAGGTGGAGAACACGCTCAGCTGACCAAAGACCATCGCCAAAAAGGCCAGCGCCACCGTGGCAGCTGAAGCCAGGATGACCCGTCCGATAGTTGCTGTCGCGTCCACGAGCGCAACCTCGGTGGTGGCGTCCTGGCGTAGCCGTTCGTGATAGCGACTGATGAAGAAGACTGAGTAGTCGACCCCGGCTCCGAGCAGGATGACGGTCATGAACGCGACGGTGAACTGCGATACCGGCATACCGAGTTCGCCGAGTGCGGACAAGATGCCACGGCCCACGCCGAGGCTGACACCGATCACCAACAACGGCACCAGCGCGGTGAACAGCGATCGGTAAACGATCAACAGAATGATCGCGATAAGCGCCACCGTCGCCAGAGTGATCACGACTAAATCGCTTTCAGCACTGACGATCTGGTCACTGAAAGTGGCTGTCGGCCCGGTGACATGGACAGTGGTGCCCGTACCGTCAAACACGCGCTGCGCGGTTTGGCGCACGGTCTCCACAGCATGCGTGGCCGTTGGCCCTCCCAATGTTCCGGTGACCCCGACAGGCAGGTACCAGGCTTGCCCGTCCTCACTCAAGGCTTGGCCGGCCGTCGTCGGATCGGAAAGCAAATCCCGCACTGACTGCACATCGTCGAAATTTTCGCGCAGCTGCAGAACGAGCATGTCGTAGCGTTCCCGCGCCACGTCGGTGAACCCGTTCGGGTTCTCCATGGTCACGAAAACAGTGGTCTTGGCGCCCTTCTCACCGAACGCACCACCCATCTGATCGAGTGCTTGAAACGATGGAACCCCAGCAGGGATCGGATCAACAGACTGCTGCCGCACCACCGTCTCCAGCTGGGGAAACAGAATCGCCAAGACGATACCCACAGCCACCCACGCCCCGATGACGAGGAATCTGTGCGCCAAGGTGAACCGTGCCAACCGCCCCAATGTCGTGCTGTACTCGCTGCGTTCCGCCAACCGGCGCGCCGCCAAGCGCCCACCACTTGGACGTTGGACCACCATATGCAGCACCTCACCCTCGACCCAGCCCGTCTACGAAACCGACGGTATCGTTACGGTACTAGCAGTACCGTAGATGGGGAAGGAGGTCAGGAGGTTTGGTGTCGCCGGTGGGCCATGAGGAAATCGTCGACAAGCTGTTCGAGATCGCCAACGGTCATCGACCGAATGCCCGTGAGCTTGGCAAAGATCAGCGGGCCCGCGAGCTGGGTGACAGCCATGGTCAAATCGAAGTTGTCGAGCTCAGCCGTGGCCACGTCACTCGTCAAAACTCGATCGAATGGTTCTCGATACTGCTCGACGACTCGACGACGCAGTGGCGCGAGCGCGTTCTGATCCCCGTCGGATTGCCCGGATTGCCGGGGCTGCTCGGGAAGCATTGCCAACCATGCCAGCGTCGTCAACTGCAGCGGTGCATGCTCAATAAGCTCAGCCTGCCGCTGCATCAGCTTCAGCAGGTCATCACGGATCGACGTCGTCGTCTCGGGGGTCTCGGCCTGAGGCAACAATCGCTCGAAGGCAGCCGCCACCAGATCTGTGGAGCTCTCGAAGTGACGATACAAGGTGGTGCGAGCAACACGAGACAGTCGAGTGACCGCCTCCACGGTAACGGCTTCGACCCCGCCACTGTTCAGCAAGGTCACCGCAGCATCCAACAAACGCTGACGCGACCGAACCCGCCTCGGGTCAACATCGTCGAAATCGATGGTTTCCACCCTGGCCACTCCCTACGAAACCAAATCAAGAACCTCTGACTGCACACCAATACCGTCGGTAACAGAACGAAACTGCCAGTGGCGGTACCGATGGAAGGCTCGAGGGGGGCCTTATGAGTGCCGCCACGACTGTGGCACTGTCGTCAACAGTACCGTCTGTAGCGCTCCGCTACTAAGATGAGCGGCGACCAAGGATGATCCCCCATGACAGCCAGCAGTCAGGATTGTGAAATGCGCTCCGTTTGTGTGAGCAGTTCTGCCGCGTGCGTGACACAGGGCGGACCACCCGTACGAAGGGGATCAGACGGCGTCGAGGCGAGTGGCGAATCCAGGGTCGCCTAAGGGCCTGTCCCTATGGAATCGAACGCCTACTGTGGCTGCAGCGCCGTCTATGATCCCCCACGAGGTCTGGCACAGGTGCGCGGCAAACATGTCCCTGCTCATTCCATTCTGCCGACCGTGATCGATCCACCACTGGGTCGCTGATAGGCCAGCCCCCAGAATGGAGGCTACTGCTACGGCGACGGGGGACTCCTCGGCATCGACCTCTCGGAGGCCACGAGCGAACTCGTCGGAAATAATCTCCATTGCCGATCTCAGCTGATCTGCGGCCCCACCCTCGCCGGACTCAGAGTACTGGAACATGTGGTTCGTCATGAGGAAACGGACGACCGCTGGATGTTCATCAACCAAGGATACGTATGCGGACACCGCTGAACGGAAAAGTTCGTCGACGGTGCTGTCTGCCTGTCCGGAGAGCAGAGTTGACTGCGCTGACTCCCACATCATAGAACCCAGACGGGCTGCCACGGCGGAGTAGAGCCCAGCCCTGTCACCGAAATGGCGGTAGAGCTTAGGCTTCGACGCACCAGCCTCTTCCGCAAAATCGTCCATGCTCACGGCATCGCCGAACTTTTCGATCGCGCGTATCGCTGCATCGACGAGTTCAGCTTTGACGACGGCGCGGTGGTCGTCCCAGCGCGTGCTTCGAGCGTCGCGCACACGTCGCTGCACTTTCACCGGGGCCGCGGAGATGCGACGGACTACAGACATGACCTCCTACGTTATCAGGATGGCTGACTTGTCGCGCCAGTGACGCACTAGCCAGTGAACATGGGTTGGGTCGACGAGACCCGCGTCAGGCGGATTTGTCTAATCTGGCCACGGCTGAATTGAAGTCTTCGACGGCCTCTAGGTTGGACATGTGACCGACCTTGTCGAGAAGAGTGAATTCAAATAGAACGCCCTGCCGACCCAGGCGCGCTGCGAGATCCACCGAATGGGCCGCCGGGGTCAGTCTGTCGGCATCGCCCACGATGACCGCCGCCGGCACTGTCAGCGAGTCAACACCCCTGCTGACGTCGATTGTCGCCAACACTGAACCCCACATCCCCCGCACCTGTGGTGGGCATCGCAACACGATGTCGGCGCACTCATCGATTACCTCGACAGTCGCGCCCGGGCCCAGGGTTCCGTAACGAATCAGGCGGCGAGACAAACGCGTCCCCTGCATCTCGGGTCCCGCGACCGCAAGACTAGCCGCGAAGGCCCGCTCAAGTCTCGGTCGTAGCTGTCGGGGAACCTTGAGTAACGTTGACCGATCCACCAACTGTGATGGCCCGGTGCTTGCCAGTACTACTCCGCGGGCCAGCTCCGACACCGAGGCGGGGTACTCAGCCGCCCAGCTCATGATGGACATACCTCCCATGCTGTGTCCGACCACGACAGCCTTGTCGGCGGGAGTCGCTACCGCCCGAACTACGGCCTCCAAGTCATCGGCCAGAAGTCTCGCCGAGAACGGTACCCGGCCCCGGTCGCTCCACCCGTGTCCGCGTTGGTCGTAGACCACCACCCGATGCGTCGCCGCGAACTGCTCGACCTGCGGACGCCAGAAACGCCCCTGACAGGCCCAGCCGTGACTAAAGACTAGAAGTGGAGCATCCCGGCCCGGACCGAATTCCTGAGCGAACAACCTGGTTCCGTCGGAGGAAAGGACCTCGAGGTCACGCGATCCTCGCGACGCACTCGCAAACTCAGAGGTCATCGAAGCTCACCGTGACAGAATCCGTCAGCGGAAGTGCCTGACACGCAAGCCGTTCACCGTCGGCAATGTCATCTTCAACGAGGATGTGGTTTTGTGCCATTTCTACATCACCCTCAACCAGCTTGCATACGCACGCGCTGCAGGCCCCTTCTCGGCAGGAGTACGGGGCATTGTGACCTTGGGCCAATAGCACGTCGAGCAACGGAGTGTTGCGCGGCCACTCAGTCGTGATGGACTGCCCATTCAGATAGACCGTGGCGGTCGCCACACCATCGTCGTCACTGAGCTGACGCATCGTGGCTGTCTCGAATGGATCTCCGGTCAGTGACTGAAAGACTTCTCGATGTACCGAGGCGTGCTCGACACCGCAGGCCTCCGCCGACTTCTGAACCAGATCCATGAACGGCGCCGGACCACAGGTGTAGATCTGTGCACCGCGGTGCTCACGTATGGCGGATTCGACATCCTCAGGTGCCGGAATCCCCATAGCCGACTCCAACCAGTGGAAGACCGTGAAACGCTCGGGGAACTCGGAGGCGATCTGCGCCAGTTGGCCCTCGTACATGATCGACTCGGCATCGCGATTCGCGTAGAACAGTGTGACTTCGCCCCCGCCGCACACAAGCGCCGACTTAATCAGCGACAAGACCGGAGTGATCCCACTTCCTCCTGCAAAGAATAGAAAATCGACGTCGAGATTCTTAGCCGTGAAGTGCCCCGACGGCGGGAGGACGGTCAACTCCATTCCCGTCATCGCGTTGTCGCACAGCCAGTTCGATGCGTAACCGTTCTCCGTCCGCTTGATCCCGATCTCGAGACGGAAGTCCTCGACGTGAGGCGAGCTGCTCAACGAGTAGCATCGTGCGACATGACCGGTCCGATCAGATGGGATCTTCACGGTGATGAATTGCCCTGGGACATGCTTGAACTCCTCGACCATGGCATCGGGGATCTCGAACGAAATGGTGACGGAGTCTTTCGTTTCCTGGGTCACTTCTGAGACGCGCAAGGTGCGTGAGCGGGCTGCGGCAGCCGGACGTGCATCGGGTTCGACGGTCACTTGAGGATCCCCTGTCTACGTGCGACCGCGTAACCCGCCCGTGTCAGTGGCGCCGCGATGTCCTGGTAGCGGGGACCGATCACCCGTGCCACGAAGTCGAAACCGCGGGCGTCCGCACCGATCAACACTCGTGCCTTCTTCTTGTCCATACCTTTGAGGATTGTCGCCGCTGCTTTATCCGGGGTGCTTCGTGCGATCCTGTCGAACAGCGAGGCGACAGTCGCGGTGTCTGCCCCCATGGCGGAAACGCCTCGGGCATTGTTGACGATGTTGGTTTTTACACCCCCCGGGTGCACACATGTCACTGTGACCGGGTATCGACTGATTTTCATCTCCTGTCGGAGCGCCTCGGTGAAGCCTCTGACGCCGAATTTCGCGGCATTGTATGCGCTCTGGCTGGGGATTCCGATCAAGCCGAAGACGCTCGACGTGTTAATGAGATGTCCGTCCCCGGACGCGATCAGGTGAGGCAGAAACGCCTTCGACCCGTTAACGACTCCGCCAAAGTTGATGCCCATGAGCCAGTCGAAGTCTTCCCAGGTCATGTCGACCACGTCGACGCCCAAGGCCACGCCGGCGTTGTTGAACACCATGTCGACGTGGCCCGACTCTGACCGCACTCCGTCGGCATAGTCCTGAAACGCACTGCGGTCCGCAACGTCTAGTACGGCGGCGGTTACCGTCGCCGCATACGTGGTGCGGCAAAGTTCTGCAGTCTCCTTCAAGTGCATCTCATCAATGTCGGACAGTGCCAGTGCGGCACCTCGCTCCGCCAACTGGAGTGCCAGAGACCGACCGATCCCTGACGCGGCACCGGTGATCACTGCCACCTTGCCTGTGTAATCATGCCGGTCAGAATTGCTCACTGTCGTCTCACCATTTCTACGAATCGTGTCTCTCCGTGCGTTCGGGCTCAGGCGATGTCGTACTCGGCGGGGTCGAAATCTTTTGTGGCGCGCCAGTACTGCCATGTGAAGCCCGGCCACACGGTCCGGTTGACGCCCTGCGAGTCGAGATACCAACTCGTGCAGCCGCCGTTGGTCCACACTCCCTTGGCCAGCTTCCGCTGGATGTCGGTGTTGAACTGTTCTTGCACGGACGGGCGTACGTCAACCTTCTCAGCGCCTCGGCTTTCTACTGTGTCGATGGCCTTCATGATGTATTTGATCTGTTGCTCGATCATGAACACCACTGAGTTGTGGCCGAGGCCCGTGTTGGGTCCGAGGAGGAAAAACAGGTTGGGAAAACCCTCGGTCGTGATGCCCAGGTGCGTGTTAATCCCCGTCTGATGCCAGTGGGACGGGAGATCCTCGCCAGTGGCACCTTTCAGGGCGAGCTGATCGAAACCATCAGTCACGTGAAAACCGGTCGCATAAATAATTACGTCGATGAGGTGCTCGACGCCGTCTGAGGTGATGATGGAATCAGCGGTGACCCTCTCAATCCGATCGCTGATGACGGTGGTGTTGGGCGCCGCAAGTGCAGGGTAATAGTCGTTTGACCCCAGAATTCGCTTACAGCCGATGCGATATGACGGGGTCAGTTTCTTGCGTAGTGCCGGATCAGAGATGGAGCGTTCAATGTTCCACCGAGCGACCCGTTCGATTGGCCGCATAAGGTTGGAGTGACCGTTGAGGCCGAAGGCTAGGCTCTCCGCACCCCAGTACACCGACCACCTGGCGATACGACGTGCAATCGGGAGTCTGCTCAGAAGAGTCCGCAGGGCCGGCGGAACGGTGAAATTCTTGCGGGGTAGGACCCAGGCAGGGGTTCGCTGGAAGACCTTGAGGGACATGGCCTCCTTCTGTACGAACGGCACAAACTGGATAGCGCTGGCACCAGTGCCGATCACGGCGACACGCTTGCCCTCCAGATCCACCGAATGATCCCACTGTGCGGAGTGAAACGCTTCGCCTTTAAAGTCCTCAATCCCCGAAATTTCGGGAAAATTGGGGATATGCAGCGCACCGACTCCTGAAACTACGAACTGAGCAATGTACTCACGTCCGGACTCAGTACGCAGGTGCCACCGCGACTCTGACTCGCTCCAGTATCCGGAAACCAACTTCTGACCGAAATGAATCTTTTGTGTCACGCCGCGCTTGTCCGCGACGTCTTGTAGATACCGCTCAATTTCTGGTTGTGACGACCACACCTTCGACCAGCTACCTCGACTTTCGAATGAGTACGAGTACATCAGCGACGGGACGTCACATGCACAGCCCGGATAGGTATTGTCGCGCCAGGTTCCACCGACGGAGCTTGCCTTCTCCAGGATTAGAAAGTCGCTGTACCCGCGACGTCTTAGCTGTGCGGCCATCCCGAGACCAGAGAACCCGCTTCCGATGATCAGAATCTTGGTCGAAATCGGGTCGTCGGTTGAGTCGGTTTTGGCGGCGGCGCGCGAGGCGCGCCGGGTAGTTGAAGATGCCATGTTTATGCTTTCTCCCTCGTGGGTTCGTTGGCACAACACATCACCTGCGCACAGTGGCAGCGGGTGATCTGTTGAGGCGGAAGTGATCGCGAAGCCATCGAGAATGCTCCGCACAGGTCTAACTGATGTCGACCGTGACGGCTCGGCCGCGTGAACGGAGATCAGCGGAGATCGTCGGGAAGGCTCCGCGTCGCGCGCCACATGGCCATTGTGAACTTGCCTCCCAGCATTCCCGCCTCATGGAAGAACCGAATCATGGGCTCCGACATGAACTGCAGGTTGGTCCGATAGTTTGGGCTGGTTTGTTGTGCCCATACGCCACGCCAGCGGCTAATTCCCACTGCGGGGTACACTTTCGGATTAATGAGCAGCGGGTACGCCAGGTTCGCGATGACGGCAAGCACCCCTCGGTGCCAAGCGCGCGTCGCCTTACGTCGACGCTGCATGCCTTCGATCATCTCCAGTCGCGCAAAGGTAATGTGACGGGCTTCCTCGAGGACATGGATCTTCATGAGCTGGCGAAGCTGAGGCTGCATACTGGGGTCGTTCATCGCCTCGCGCTGGGCGCGGTCCAGGATTTCCTCGATCAGCAGCGTGGCTCCGGACACCGACGGTCCGAGCGGGACGAAATGCAGGATCTTTGCGAAGCTCAAGAAGCCCTTAGGGAGCTTGTAAGGGGGCACGCCTGTTTTGTTAATGAGGCGCGCGAACATAGTGGAATGGCGGGACTCATCGCCGATTTCTGTTAGCGCGTATAGGGACTTCTGATCGGTTAGGGCCCCCTTTGCCGACATGCGCAGGAGCGCCGAACTCAAGAGGTTCTCTGCGTAGATGCCGAAACTGAGGATGCTCACGATCTCGTGGCGTCCCAGCTCGCGACGCTGCTCCTCGGTCATCTTGTTCCATAGTTTGGTGCCGTATAGCGACACCCGGTGCTCTGGCAGAAAGTACTTGCCTTCCTCCCAGGGCGACTCCCAGTCGATGTCGATCTCCGCGTCGTAGAACTTCTCCGCGGAAGACCGCAACAGACGACCTGCAGATCGTTCCATGTCGACGGGCTTGCGCCCGTTCACCCGGGCCATGCCCTCCTGTGAAAAGTCGGGCTTGATATGGGCATCCTGCACGGTCATGTCTTCTCCTCGGTCGTTCAAGGCTGGGAGTCGGGGCCTGGCGCCCAGTACCCATTACTCGCAGTATCTGGTACTGCTAGTATCCACGAACCGCGTTATTTGTCAACGCTCAATGCGAAGAAGGTAGGGCTGCATGTCTGACGACCATGACCTCGACTACTCCGGCGAAGGAACCCTGGTGTGCCGCGGGACGGAGATCCATGTCGAAGCGAAGATCAAAGGCTATTTCCAGCCGCTGAACGGCCTCTACACCTGGTATGGCCGGATTCAGAAGAATGATGAGCTCGACGAGCTCCTGAAGGGCGCCCGCGCGATCGCTGTATTTACGACCCCCGAGGGCCGAGCGGAGTGTGTCGTCGGGGATCCCGACTTCTGGGGCCGATACCGCATCTCAGGTAAGAGCACCCCCCCATACCACCTGCCCACCACTCTCGAGGAGGTCGAAGACATGGCCGAGCACCACCGCAAGTGACAACCATCCACCGCCGCACGGACGTTCGCATAACGGGTGCGCACGATTGGGTCGCCCACTTCAGGTCGAGAGGAAATTTCACATGGTGAGTTCGTCTCCCATTCGAACCCGCCCGTCGAGAGGGGGCGAGAAACTCGGCGAATACAGTCCGACCCTTGAGCGGGTTGCATGGTTTACCCTCCGCCGCAAAGGGATTGTGACGCTGGTCTGGCTCGGCGCCGCCATCGGCTTAGGCCTTCTCTTTCCTCAACTGGAGTCAGTGATACGGGAACAATCTGTGGATCCGATCCCGGCCGGAGTCCCGTCTTTTCAGACCTTGGACCGTATGGGCGCCGCTTTCGACGAGCGCGGCGCCAAGACCACAGTATTCGTTGTGATGGAGAACAGTGCAGGCCTGTCCGACAACACCCGCGATCGATATCACGTGCTTGTCGACACCCTGCGGGCGGACGACAGGCACGTCATCGCTGTCCGGGACCTGCTGAGCGATCCCCTCACCGCAAGTCAGGCTCTCAGCAAAGACAAGCAAGCCTGGTATCTGCCCGTGGGAGTGGCCGGCACACTCGGGGGACCCGATACCGCGGAGGCGGTCGCAGCGGTGCGTGAGATCGCTGAGAGTATCTTTCGTGACAGTGGGACGACAGTCCGTGTGACAGGCCCGCCCGCGACCTTTAGCGACCAACTCGCCGTGGGCGAGTCGGATCTGGTCCTGATCACTGTTGCCACCGTGCTGCTGATCGCCGTGATCCTCCTGATCGTCTATCGTTCGGTCTTCACCGCGCTGATGCCGCTGCTTGTCGTGGGCATGAGCTTGGCTGTGGGTCGCGGAGTTCTATCTGGACTGGGCGAGCTGGGCATGCCGGTATCCCAGTTCACGTCAATGTTCATGACCGTCATCATCTTTGGTGCCGGAGTTGACTATTCGGTGTTCCTCATCAGCCGCTATCATGAAGGTATTCGAGCGGGTTACTCTCCTGATGTCGCTATCGCCCACGCGAATGCAACTATCGGCCGCGTGGTTCTAGCGTCGGCGGGCACTGTGGCCCTAGCGTTCCTGGCTATGGCCTTCGCCAAGCTCAGTGTGTTTAACACTTTGGGTCCGGCCTGCGCAATCGCCATAGCTTTCGCATTCTTGGCGACGGTGACATTGCTGCCCCTCGTACTCTCTTTCGCTGCCAAGAAAGGCGCCGGCCTTCCCCGCCGTGACCTGACGCGGGATTACTGGAGAAGAGTCGGAGTCATGGTTATCCGGCGGCCGGTCCCTCTGCTCGCGATCAGTGTGGTCGTGTTGATCGGCCTCGCCATGGTCGCCGCAACAATTCAGATCACCTACGACGATCGCGAGGGGCAGCCACCTGACACAGGGAGCAACGAAGGATACGCGCTTCTCAACCGCCACTTCCCGAAAGACATCATCATCTCAGAATTCTTGGTGGTGGAGTCCGAGAACGACATGCGCACGGCTCAAGGCCTTGCCGACCTCGACCAGCTAGCCTCCCGCGTCGCGCAGATTCCCGGCGTGACCAGGGTCATTGGCGTGACGCGGCCGACCGGTGAGAAGCTAGAGCAGGCGCAATTATCTTGGCAGAATGATCAGATCGGTACCAAGATCACCGAGGAGACCGGTGATGGACAGGCCCGCAAGGGTGATCTGGCCGTCCTGAAGACGGGGTCAGAGCAGCTCGCCGGAGGCCTGGCACTGTTAGAAGACCAGATATCCTCCAACCTCGCTCCGCTGTCGGGGTTGCTCGACGAGGTGTCGTCATTTGGCCCGCAGCTCGACGAGTATCGGCCGCTTGTGAACCAACTGGCGAACGCTGCCCCAAGGCTTAGACAGTTTTCCAAGCAAGCGCCCGAGCTGTCTCAACTCGCACGTCGGGCCCAGTCTGCGGCAGATGCGGTCGCGCCGGCGTTGTCCGCGTTAGACAATCCGTGGTGCCAGCAGATCGCGCAGTGCTCGGCACTGCGCGCGCAAATGGCCGACATCCGGGCACTCGCGGATGATCAGTCGCTTGGGAGGGTGGCTGACTTTGCCGCGCAGCTCGGCCGCGTGAGTGCGCCAGGCTCGACCAACATTGCACAGCTGCAGCGTTCTCTTCAAACGCTGGATTCTGCACTACAAGCCATCGGCGGACAGGACCTCGGGAACAGGCTCTCGCAACTCGAATCCGGCGTCGGCGCACTTGCCGACGGCGCGCGTCAGTTGTCGAACGGAGTCGGTGCTCTGGTGGACAGCAACCTTCAGCTACTCAGTGGACTGGCACAGGTCGCCGCACAGCTTCGGGCTCCCGCACGGGAGGTCGGCGATTCTGACTCGGCAACCGGCTTCTATCTCCCCGCGGATGCGTTCAAGGACCAGCAGTTCAGTCAGGTCGCTCGACAGTTCATCTCGTCCGACGGGAAAACCGTGCGCTATGCGGTACAGACCGCCTACGACCCATACTCTGCCGATGCAATGACGCTGGCGAACGAGCTGTCCAGCGTCGCCGAGAACGCGATGCCGAACACCACTCTGGAGGGCGGACGTGCTTCTGTTGCGGGCTTTCCTGCGATCAATGCCGACGTCCAGCGACTGTTGTCGTACGATTTCAAACTGCTCGGCATAGCCACCCTTCTCATCGTGGGTCTGATCCTGATGCTGCTGTTGCGGGCCGTCGTTGCACCTGTCTATCTCCTTGCAACCGTCGTCTTGAACTACATGGCGGCTCTCGGTATTGGTGTGCTCGTACTTCAACACATCCTCGGTGCCGGGATCGCCTGGCCCGTGCCACTGGTGTCGTTCATTGTCTTGGTGGCGGTGGGCGCCGACTACAACATGCTGCTGGTGTCACGGCTGAGAGAGGAAACGAGGTGGAGCGTGCGGGTCGGCGTAATGCGTACCGTCGCTTACACCGGGTCGGTCATCACCTCGGCTGGGTTGATATTCGCGGCCAGCATGTTTGGGCTGATGGTCGGGTCCATCGATGTGATGGTGCAAATCGGGTTCATCATCGGTGTCGGTTTGCTGCTCGACACGTTCCTGGTGCGGACCTTAGTAGTCCCGGCGCTAGCGGTGCTGCTGGGCACTGCGAGCTGGTGGCCGGGTGACATCGACCGTTTCCGGCTCGCCCCTTGACCATCGCAAAAGTCACGCGGACGGACCCATGGGGATCTGACAAGCGTCGGTCGCTGAATATCCCGACCATTCCGTCAACAGGTAGGAGGGGCATAAGCATGACGCAGCACCGTCGCCCGTGATAGATGAGTTGCGTCCTAATTCAAACGCTAGCTGCACTGACCTTGGTACGCGGCTGGCTGGTGGTTGAACCGCCCCGGGTCTGTCGGAGGCTCTCGAACCTGTGAAGGATGGAGAGCATGGCAGCACCACGCAAGTACAGTGAGGAACTCAAGGACCGGGCCACCCGGATGGCATGTGAAGCGCGACGAGATCCCGATTCGTCGAGAGGTGCGATCAAGCGGATCGCCGATCAGCTCGGAGTCCATCCCGAGGCGTTGCGCAATTGGGTTCGTCAGGCCGAGATCGACGGCGGGGTCCGCCCGGGCACCACGAGTGAGGACGCTGACCGCATCGCGGCGTTGGAGCGGGAGAACCGTGAACTGCGGCGAGCGAACACGATCTTGAAGCAGGCTTCGGCTTTCTTTGCGGCGGAGATCGACCGCCCACAGCGCTGATCGTGGAGTTCGTCGCGGCTCACCGCGATGAACACGGAGTCGATCCGATCTGTGCGGCATTGCGCGATACGTCCGCCCAGATCGCTCCGTCCACGGTACGAGCCCACCTGAGCCCCCAGAAGACCGAGGCGCCTCGTGTGGTGCGTGACCGGGAGCTCCTTACCCAGGTCCGCGCGGTGCATGCCGACAACCTCGGCGTCTACGGTGCCCGCAAGGTGCATGCCCAATTGCGCAGACAGGGCCATAGTGCTGCCCGCTGCACCGTCGAGCGATTGATGAAAGCCGATGGGCTGCAAGGGATAGCGAGACTCAAGACACGCAAGACCACGCGCAGCGAGGGAGCTGAAACACCCCGGCCGGCTGACCGGGTCAACCGTCAGTTCACCGCGGCGGCACCGAACGCGTTGTGGGTGGCGGACCTGACCTACATCCGCACCCACTCGGGCTGGGTGTACGCGGCGTTCGTCCTGGACGTGTTCTCGCGGATGGTCGTCGGCTGGCAGGTCTCGACCACCATGCACACCGACCTCGCCCTCGACGCCCTGAACATGGGATTGTGGGCACGGTCGCGTGCCGGCCACGACGTGGCCGGGCTGATCCACCACTCCGACCGCGGAGTGCAAGGCGGATTCAACTGGTCGTCGCAACACCATGATCATGGAGGTGTTTGCGGTGGCTACGGCGGACTGGAGTCGGAGGACCAGCGATGTGGCGGTAGGTGTTCGTCGGCAGTGGCGTGCTGATCGTGCACTTCGGCCGGCGATGCGATCGCCGGGGCGGCCGGAGCCGTCGCGGCAGGTGCAACGTGAGTTTTGGCGGGTGGTCGCGACGGGGGTGAGCACGGCACAGGCATCGATCGCTGTCGGTGTGTCGGTGCCGGTGGGTACACGCTGGTTCCGCCACGCTGGCGGCATGAGGCCGCTGAGTCTGGATGAGCCTTCGGGCCGCTATCTATCCTTCGCCGAACGGGAAGAGATCGCGCTGCTACGCGCCCAGGATCGTGGGGTGCGTGAGATCGCACGGTGGATCGGGCGGAGTCCGGCCACGATCTCGCGTGAGCTACGGCGCAACGCCGCAACCAGGAGCGGGAAGCTCGAGTATCGGGCGTTGGTGGCGCAGTGGAAAGCCCAGCAGGCCGCCAAGCGCCCGAAAACAGCGAAGCTCGTGGCCCACGTCGAGTTGCGGGAGTACGTACAGGACCGCCTGGCCGGCGTTGTCCGCCGTCCCGATGGCACGATCGCTGCGGGCCCCACGCCACCGCCATGGAAGGGGCTTAACAAACCGCACCGGGCCAACCGGCGGTGGTCGCTGGCGTGGAGTCCAGAGCAGATCTCCCAGCGTTTGAAGGTCGACTTCCCCGATGATGAATCCATGCGTATCAGTCACGAGGCGATCTACCAGTCCCTGTTCATCGAGGGCCGCGGCGCGCTCAAACGTGAGCTGGTCGCGTGCCTGCGCACCGGACGTGCACTGAGGGAGCCGCGGGCCCGCTCGCGCAACAAGCCGCAGGGTCACGTCACCTCCGATGTCGTGTTCAGTCAGCGCCCTGCCGAGGCCGAGGACCGTGCCGTCCCCGGGCACTGGGAGGGTGATCTGATTATCGGAACTGGGAGATCGGCGATCGGCACGATCGTTGAACGTCGTAGTCGTGCAACACTTCTGGTGCATCTGCCACGCCAGCAGGGCTGGGGTGAGCAGCCGCCTGTGAAGAACGGGCCCGCACTCGGTGGCTACGGTGCCATCGCGATGAATGCAGGACTGACAGCGTCGATCGCCGCGCTGCCGCAGCAGTTGCGCAAAACGTTGACGTGGGATCGCGGCAAGGAACTGTCCGCTCACGCCCAGTTCGCGATGGACACCGGAACGCAGGTGTTCTTCGCCGATCCGCACTCACCGTGGCAGCGACCATCCAACGAGAACACCAATGGTGTTCTGCGCCAATATTTTCCTAAGGGAACTGATCTGTCGCGGTGGTCAGCTGAGGACCTCGAGGCCATCGCCTACACCCTCAACAACCGTCCTAGAAAAGTCCTTGGATGGAAAACTCCCGCCGAAGTCTTTGGCGAACAACTACACTCGCTACAACAACCCAGTGTTGCATCGACCGATTGAACGCGCCCAATTCCGATCGCGAAAATTCGTACACGCCTTGAACACTCATGGACTCACGGGGTCGATGGGCAAAGTCGGAGCGTGCGGGGACAACGCAGCGATGGAGAGTTTCTTCGCACTCCTGCAACGCAACGTGCTCGACCGCCAACGCTGGGACACCCGCGAGCAGCTTCGGATCGCGATCGTCACCTGGATCGAACGGACCTACCGCCGCCGGCGCCGGCAAGCCCGCCTCGGTCGGTTGACGCCTGTCGAGTTCGAAGCAATGATCAACACCGCCGCTGCCGCGGCATGACACCCAAACTGTCACCTATCCGTGCAGCAGTCCCCATCGGCAAATGCATTGCTTCTATAGAAGTGTGCCCACCGAACGCTGACGACGTTCGGTGGGCACACTTGCGCCCTATAGCGGCGCTAATTCGATACAACCGGCAGCTCGCCCTGCTCATGCTTCGCGCGTAACACCTTCTTATCGAACTTGCCCACGCTCGTACGCGGTACCTGCTCCACGAACGTCCAGTTCTTCGGGATCCACCAGTGTGGGATCTCCTCCGGGCAATTTCTTAGGCACCACTCGTGAAGCGTGTCAGCCGACACCTTGCGACCCGGTACCGGAACCACCACGGCGAGAGCTGTTTCCTGCCACCGGGGGTCGGGCATCGCGACAACCGCGGCCTCGGCGACATCTGGGTGCGACATGATCCAGTTCTCGAGCTCCACTGACGAGATCCATTCGCCCCCTGACTTGATGACGTCCTTGGACCTGTCGGTCAGCGTCAGGTACCCGTCCGGGCTGATGTGTCCCACGTCTCCGGTCCGCAACCAGCCATCCCGAAACCTCTCGGCGTCCTCGAGCCGGTAGTAGCTGCCTGTGACCCACGGACCCCGCACTTCGAGTTCGCCGACGGACTTGTCGTCACGGGGAACCGGCAGGCCGCCCTCGTCGATGAGGCGCATCTCCACCCCGCAAATTGCCCGTCCCTGTCGCTTGCGGTACGACATTTCCTTTGTGGGGCTGATCCCGGCGGGAGGCCGACTTACCGCTGCAAGCGGGGACGTCTCAGTCATGCCCCACGCCTGGATAATCTGTACGCCGAAGCGGTCCGCAAACCCTTCGATCAACGACTGCGGGACAGGAGCTCCACCACAGGCGACAAGGTCGATTGATGACAAGTCGACACCCGGATTCGCGATACCGTACTGAAGAAGATCGTTCCAGATTGTCGGTACTGCTCCTGCCTTCGTGGGGCGATGCTGTTGGATCAAGTCGGCGAGCGGCGCCGCTTGAAGGTATCGATCAGGCATGAGCAAGTCCGCGCCGGCCATCAGCGACGCGTAGGGCAGACCCCAGGCGCTGGCATGAAACATCGGCACGACGGGAAGTACACGATCGGCTTCTGCGATCGCCAGAGCGTTACCAGTACACGCTGCAATGGAGTGCAGAAACACCGAGCGATGACTGTAGACGACCCCCTTGGGATCGCCTGTAGTGCCGCTCGTGTAACACATACCCGCAGCCGACCGCTCGTCGGGATCGACCCAAGAGAACATTGGTGATTCTGCTGCGAGCGCGTCATGGTATCGCATCACGGTCACGCCGTGGCCGTCGAGCGGGGAGGTGTCGCCGTCGCCGGTAACGAACACAACCCGAACCGTCGCCAAGCCCGGTAAGACCGCCGCCAACAACGGCACCAGCGACCCGTCCACAATGATGACCTTGTCTTCGGCGTGGTTCGCGATGAACTGCAGCTGAGCCGGTGACAACCGGATGTTCAGCGTATGCAGCACCGCGCCCATCGCGGGTACCGCAGCGTACGCTTCGAGGTGCTCCTGGTTGTTCCACAGCATGGTTGCCACGCGGTCGTCGCCGACCACGCCGACCCGGCGCAGAGCATTCGCCAGACGTGCGCATCGCTCTTCGAGATCGCCGTAGGTTGCGTACCGGGCAGAGTCGCTCGCGGAATAAGTAATCACCTGCCTATCAGTATGATTGGTTGCGACGTGACGCAGTATCGATGACACTGTCATCGGCACCTCCTGCATGGTGCTTTTCATCAAATTCTCCTTTCGCGGCGGACGCTGGATCATTCGGCAGGTCCGTAATCCTGGATCTGCCAGCCGTTCTCGGTCTTCAGCACGACTACTTTCAACAGTGTGGGGAGTTCGCTCGGCTGAGGGTTCTGAACATTCTGGGTCTTCTGGGTGGCGAAGACCAGCACCGTGTATTCCCCCCGGTTCTCGCTGGCGCTGCCGGTGACACTGGTCGCCAGTACGCGTCCCGACGCTTGGACCTTGGCCTGTTCCATGATTTGGGTCAGGGTGGGTTCGACATCGTCGTATCGCTTGACCAACGCATCGCTGGCATTCTCTTTCACTTCGGTAAAGAATGCGCCGGTGTTTTGGTAGCTGTAGGTGAGCGACTTTGTGGTGTAGTCCGATGCTGCCTGCGCTGCCTGCGCTCGTTGTGTGGCAGCGTTCTCCGCGGACGTCTTTGCTTCCCTCATGTCAATGTAGAGGTAAGCAAAGAGGCCGGCCAGCACCGCGAGTGCCACCACGAAAGCGCCGGCGGCCACCGCCTGGACGCGTGCTGATCTCCATCGGTGCCTGGCATCGGACGTCGGGGGGCTTGCCTCGTCCGGGGCGGGACCGTCTTGGGACGTCGCAGATTCTGTAGCACCAGTGGCGTCGCTGCGATCTGCTTTGTCGGAAGCCGCAGTCAGCTTATCCTCAGCGCTGCTGTCCTTGGATTCTGGTCCGTTGTCTTGTGCCGTCATTTGCTGCCTTCTGTGAATGCTGGTGTAGGAGGTATCCATCGGGCGTCAGCGAGGTGATGGCGTGACGGCGATCGGAATCTGCGCCTGCCCCCGATGTGACGCTGGGAATGTTCGAGCCAGAAGATCACCGATCGATCCGAAGTCGATGTATGTGTCTGCGACTTTCGCCGTCGCCGGCTTCACCGCGCGGGTAATGGCGACAATATCGGGCTGGAGTATCTGGATGTAGCCGCTGAGCTTTTCCACTAGCTTCAGGATCGGTGGCCATTTGTCGTAGGACGTAGAAGTGAAAACGATGAACGCACGTTGGATCCTCGCCAAACCGTCGACGGCATCCGGGGTCCGGACCGACGCGGTGCTGAGCACACCGCCCACGTTCGACATAAGGCCCAGGAGGAACTCGGCATTGTCCGCAGTGGTACGGACGGCACCGTCGTCACCGACGAAGTCCACGAGGCGGTGCATCATGTCTCCGATCGTGTCGAGGTCCTTTTGCCGGCCGTCGACTGCCGCCGAGATCGTTTCGTTGATGGACTGAATCGATGCTGGATCGAGCGCGTCCGCCACTGCCGACATTTTCGGGAGCACCTGGGGAACGGATTGCGACACGCGGATGGCGCCGGCGGGCACTAGGTCCCCACTACGCAAGTACTCACTGGTGGTTGTGCCCGGTGGGATGAAATTGATGTATTGTTCTCCCGCGACCGAGAGGTTCTGAATCGTCATGACACTGCCGCGAGGAATCTTATAGTCGGAGTCGATGGACATGTCGACGGCGAGCTGATTACCTGTGACGCGAATAGATGTCACTTTTCCCACCGGCACCCCCTCTAACATTACCGGTGATGTGTCTAGAAGGCCGCCCGAGCTCTCGAGTATGGCCGAGATCGCGTAGTCGGTGCGGAACGGGTTTACCCGTGCCACGTCGATGATCAAGTATGTCGCTCCGACGAGGAGAACGAGGACAAGGGCAACCAGCGATACGAGGGTGCTGCGGATCATGGCATCATTCCGATCGCTCGCAAGACGGTTATGAACGACTCGGCATCACGCCGCGCCAGTTCTCGGCCATCGATAGACACATCGGAGACGTTGATATCTGGCGAGCTGACGAATGGGATGAGCCTTTCGCGTATTACACGAGCCGCCTTGTCGGAAACATCCTTGGAGTAGATGTCCGAGTACGCGATGGACGCGACCACTGGCGCGATCGCGCCCACCGTTTCCTTGATGCGGGAATACTCAGGGTCGACGATACGGCCTGCGGATACCGCGAAGTCGCGCAGATTAGCGATGAGTAGCGCTACGTCAATTAGCGAGTAGCCCAGACCATAAAAGTTCACTCCCCCTTGGTCAACATTCGGTCTGTACCTGACGGGTCGGCCAGGATCACTTTGAGTGTGCGATCGGCTGACTGCAGGATTACGTCGAGTTTGTCGGTGTTGGCAGACACCTCAGACACGGTGCGCAAGGTCGTGCGGTAGAGCGCATCGAACTGGGCGGGGTCACTCGGAAAAGTCGAGTTCAGCGTCGATATCGCGGTATGGATTTTATCGAGTTCACCCCCGCCCAATACGTTAGCCATACCCCGCATCACGTCCTCGACGTTGGCAGCCGGTTCGGTGCGTGAGAGAGGTATTACCGATCCCGCGCGCAGCAAGCCTTGGGTGGACTGCTGTGCAGGGGGAAGGATGGCCACATAAATCTCGCCCAGGAGAGTGTCTTGGCGGAGTTCCGCGCGCGAATCTTCCGGCAGCTGGGCGTCTTTATCAATTCGGGCAGCAACCAGCGCGTGGCCTCCGTCGTAAGCGACGCTGGTGACGGCACCGACGTCAATCCCTCGAGAGAGGACTTTGGCACGGGCAGGCAAGTTCAGAGCACTCGTGAACTCGATCTCGATGTCGTAGCCGTCTCGGGCGGATGATCCACCGATGGTCGGCGGGTTGTCAGCACTGATGCTGCAGGCGGCGAGGGCGATAGTCGCTACGAACAGCGTCACGATCGCGGCCGTGACACGACGAAGGTAGCCGTAGATCATCATCGAGGTTGCCCTCCGATCAAGTTGGCGATCGTCGCCGCTTCGTTACCCGTCGCGCAAACGTCCTTGACGGAAGGAGGAGCGCACGCGTTCTTGAGGGCCTGCAGTGGTACAGATATTGCGAATGCCCGCAGGATCGACTTCGCATCTGGATGCTCAACGATGAGGTCAGCTGTTCGAGCGGCGACGGACGCAAGTATGTTTTCTTGCTTGCCCGCTTGCGAGAGGAGGGGAACCGCAGCATCTCCAAGTGAGAAAATAGGTGGCCCGAAGTCAGACGATAGGCGCGACAGGATAGGGACGAAGGTGCCTGCGTACTCTGTTGCGGCGCCGAATGTTTGACCGAAAGCAACAATCACCTCAATTGCGCCTACGAAGTTGTCGAATAGCTGGGTCACCTCAGTACTGTTTTCGGTGGCAACACCGGTTAAGGTGGCGAGATTGGCTACAATCCTGCGTATCTGGCTATCACGCCGGGTCGGATCGTTGATTAGCGTGGCCGAGTCCTGGAGAATGCCGGATATATCACCCTGGGTCCCTTCCATGTTTTTCGAGACGAGTGTAAGTGCCTGAAGAATCGCATCCGTGTTACGTCCGTCGTCCTTGACGAGTTCGTCTGAAAGAGTGCTGATCGCGTCGAGCGTTTGACTAATCCCCAGTGGAGTCCTGGTCTTTTCCAGTGGGATACACTCAGCCGACTTGTAATATTCTCCGCCACGATAGGGATGGGTGAACTCGATTTGTCTTTCGGTGACAATCGAGGTGGACACCAGGGTCGCACCCACATCTGCGGGAAGCGGCACGGTCTTGTCGATCCGCATATCGACACGCACACCTTTCTGTCCCTCCTCGTGAATGCCTACGACCCTGCCCACCTTCTTGCCGAGCATCGCGACGGAATTGCCTTCGTACAGACCTGATGCGTCAGAAAACTCCGCACATAGTGATCGCGTGTCGTCGTCGGCTGTCGCATAGTCGATTCCGACGCCGCCGATCACTACTGCCAGTGTGACAATGGTGGCGATCGGGATCAGATGCCGACGCATCCGCTCCGTCAACATTTGTTATCACCAATCGGGATACAGACGCGGACGGTCGGTTCAGGACTCGCAGGTCCGACCTGCGGAGCATTGAGGAGAATGCTCAGTCTTCTGGTGATCTGATCGACCTGGGCCAGCGCGTCTTGGTAGGCGGGCATCTGGGCCGACACCTTGTTTAGAAGGATCTTAAACTGCTGTACCGATGGTTCTATACCGTCGCGGTACGCGACAAGCGGCCGGGTCAGCAACTTAAAAAGACGACGTAGATAATCGAACCCGCTCTGGACGTTGGCGATGTCTGGTCCAAGGGTGCGGGCAAGGAAGCTGAGCTGGCGTAGGAAGTCCACGAGTACCTGCTTGCGGTTTGCGAGGGCAGCGACATACTCGTCGGACAAAGCCACCGTCTTGTCGAGTTGTGCGTACTGACGCTCCAGCAAGTCCATCAGGCTGCTCGCGTTTTGCAGGGCATCAGGGATATTGGTGTTTCCGTCGGAAAAGGCATCCTGTAGCAACGCCGCCGTGCGCCGTAGATCAACACCACGCACGTCACGGAACACCGGTGTAGATGTCTCCAGGGTGCTGGAAATATCATAGGTGCTGCCTGTCTGCACCAGTGGGATCGCGCCGTCAATGGCCGACGGGCCTGAACCTGGGTCGAGGTCCAATACACGTCCACCGATAGGGGTGAGGAGACGGACGTTCGCCGTCGCGTCCGACCGAACGGCAATCGAGTCATCCAGCCGGAACCGCACGGTGATGAACGTTCCGGTCAGGTCGACCGACGCTACCTTGCCTTTCCTGATCCCGGCGATACGTACCTGGTCGCCAGCTTCCAATCCGCCGGTATTGACTAACTCCGCGCTGTAGATAGTTTGTCCGGGCGGCGAGATATACACAGCTCCGGCGGCGACGAGACCGGCCACCGTGACCATCGTTACGACCCCCGCCAGGATGAGGTCCCGCCGACGCTGCGGGCGGTGATGCGGACGCTTGCCGAAGAAACGGGTCACTGGCACACCACCAGTCGTTGACCCATCAGGGCGATCTGCACTGTTCTCGGTAGGTCGAGCACCCCTCGGGCACACCCTGCCGCCGAGGGCGGGGGAGTCGCGTTGGATGTTGCGGCCAGGGCGTCCAGGAGCGGCTTCAGGAGAACGGCACCATTCAGTAGGCCTTCTGTATCCCCTGGCTCCCGCACTAATCTCTGAAAGATAGCCGCGAAGCTGGTGTCGTAGGTCGACTCGATCTGCTCACCGGCGAGTACAGTCTTTGCCATCGAACGGTTGACCTCTCGCAGCGAGGCCCGCAGTCGATCGCTCACGCGGCTGAACGCATCGACGATTGACCCCAATTTGTCTATCAACTCAACCAGTTCAGCGGAGCGCCCCATCAACTGGTCGGACACCTGCCCCAGGCTCGTCACAATATTGGTGATGATCTCTGAACGCTGGTTCCCGTAATCAGTGATGTTCGCGACTTGCTTCATGACTGGTGCGATACCTCGACCGTCTCCCTGGGCAACCCGTAGAAGGTTCGACTGAAGCTCGTTGATTTCCGCAGTATTCAATGTATCGAATACTGGTTTGAAACTGTTGAATAGTGTCGATACGTCGAAGGACGGGACGGTCTTCTCGAGTGCCACCTGTGTGATCGAGTCCTGGTCGGCGCCTTGTC
Organism: Gordonia hongkongensis; assembly: GCF_023078355.1. Taxonomy (NCBI): domain Bacteria; kingdom Bacillati; phylum Actinomycetota; class Actinomycetes; order Mycobacteriales; family Gordoniaceae; genus Gordonia; species Gordonia hongkongensis. Next base: position 81,157 of record NZ_CP095552.1, on the reverse strand, counting down.
CGGCATTGATGAGTTCCACATACCGCTGCCCCAGCAGATTTTGGTAACGCACAGCGGCAGTCGTCGCGGGGGTAATCGCGACACCGTCATCCAGTTGGAAACGGACGATCGCTGTTGAGCCCTCGAGATCGACAGCCGTTACATATCCCACTTTCACTCCAGCGAGTCGTACCCCGTCGCGGGGCTTGAGTCCGGAAGCGTCGGCAAACACCGCGGAACGCTGCGAACTGGGTGACCCTTCGTTGGTCGGCTGCAGAATCGCGATGATGACATATGAAAGGACTCCGATGAGAGCGATGAAAGCGACGATTTTAATGATTGTGGGTGTTAGCGACCTCAGAGTCATCGCGTGGCACCCCCCATTCTCAATGCGCCTTGTAGGGCAGGCGACGTCTGGACCACCAGTGCTAGCTGGAGCTGGACCCGTTCGTTGAATTTCGGCAAGGCTTTGTCGATGCCATCGAGGATCTGCGGGATCGTGTACACCGTGCGAACTAGCCCCGAGGCGGATCTGGCGACGGGCCGCGCTAGGTCAAGGCCGACGTCTAACAGCGAACTCAGGGCTGGGTAATTCTTATCGAGCAGGCCGCCGAGCCCACCGAAAAGAACCTTTCCCGTGTCGCCGAGATTACTCTTCGTGCGGTCGATGTTTTGTTGGGTGGCGAAAAAGTCAGCGATATCGACGTTCTTCAAGACGCCAGGGACAAACGGCGTCATGAAGTCGGCGACTCCGGTGGACAGGTTAGCCGCAATTCCTAGGTCCTCCCCGACCGGCCGTTTCTGGACATCTCGCGTGAGTTGCGCAATCTGGAGAACGAGTCTTCCGCTATCAGCCATTGCCTGCGAGTCCTCAACGATGAACCTCACTACCGCTTCAAATGAGGGCTGGTCCAGTGCCTCGACCAGCGTGGAGATCTTGCGAACAAGCGTTGACACCGAGGTCTGTTCAGATTGCAACCTGCTCACGTAGACACTCCCGCCGGAACCGATGGGTGGTCCTTGTCCAGGATCTACGATCTCCAGTGCAGTTGGTCCCAATGCGTTTGACGAGGTGTAGTTCACCGTCATGCCCTGCCGGAGAACTAGGTCGTTACCGGAACCGGTGAGGTTGATTTTGACCGCCGCGCCACGGTCTCGAACCGCGATGCTCGAGACCTCCCCCACGGTGAACCCAAGGTACTTCACATCCGATCCCCCCTTCAATCCGTCGCCTATCGCGTCGGTGTTGATGGTCAACGACGTGTGATCGCTGAAGTCGCCGTTAGCGTCACTTATCAGTAAGTAGGCAGCTATCGCGCCGAGGATCAATAGGGCGACCCCCCGAAGGGCCAGGTTCCCGTGCGACGGCTCGCGTCCGGACGGATCATGAAAGACAGCCACTGAACCCCCTACCCTGAAATCCGTACGCCGGAATCGAATCCCCACATCAGAAGGGTCAAGATCATGTCCTCCACGACGATGACTATGAGGCTCGTGCGGATCGCTCGACCGGACGCTCGACCCACCCCCTCAGCTCCGCCTGTGGCGAAGTAGCCCTGATAGCTATGGATAATCACTACAGAAATGACAAATACAAGAACTTTGATAAGCGAGAAGGCAAGATCCTGAGGTTTGAGGAACTGGTCGAAATAGAAATCGTAAGTGCCGCCGGATTGGCCGTGAACTTGTGTGACGACGAGTTTGGCGGCCCCGAATCCGAGAATAAGCGCGACGATGTACAAAGGAATCACGGTCGTGATCGACGCAACTACGCGAGTGCTGACGACGAATGGAATAGGACGTACCGCCATAGCCTCGAGAGCGTCGATCTCCTCGGAAATGCGCATCGAGCCGATCTCAGCTGTCAACCGGCAGCCGGCTTGTGCTGCGAACCCGATCGCCGCGATCATTGGCGCAAGCTCTCGGGTGTTGGCATAGGAAGAGATGAACCCCGTCAGTGAACCCATCCCTACGAGGTCCAGAGAGGCGTAACCCTGGATACCGATTGAGGCGCCGACGGCGATGCCGAGGATGGCGAGGACGATGGCCGTTCCACCACCGACCAAGACTGCACCTCTACCCCAGGCGAATTCTTGTATCTAGAGCAGGGTTTGGCGTCGGTAGGTGGTGATCACATGGCGGATGCCGAGGACCGCGGCGATCACAAAGGTCGCGACGTGCCCCAAGCGTTCAGGTACGTGTACAACTGGCGCGATCACGGCTTCGACAGGGCGGGTGGCGGCGGAGAACCTCCGGGAGGGAACGGTGGTCACGAGGCGTTTCTCATCCAATAGTTTGGGGGACGAACATGGTTGTTAATTGCGTGATAAAGACATTGATCACGAAGCATGCGACGACGCCCAGTACTACGGTGGCATTTACTGAGGTTGCGACGCCTTTAGGGCCGCCTTTCGTCGACAGGCCGCGGTGACAAGCAATCGTCACCACTACAAGTCCGAACACAAGCGATTTGCATAGAGCGACAACGATGTCTGTTATCGATGCGAACGAAGCGAACGAGGCGACGTAGCTGCCTGGTGTGATGCCTTGGACGTCGACGCTGATGGCGTAGCCCGCCAGCAGCCCGGTGAAGACGATTAGCATGCAGAGCAGCGGCGCGGTGATCAACACAGATACGAACCGGGGCGCTACGACTCGCCTGATCGGATTGAGTCCGAGTGTCTCCATGGCAGCAATTTCTTCGCGAATCGTTCGAGCACCCAAATCAGAGGCAATCGCTGATCCGGCCGCGCCCCCGAGTAGGAGGGCGGTAACGATGGGCGCTCCCTGTTGAATAATCCCGAGGCCACCAGCGGCGCCAGCTATTGACGTGGCCCCAACTTGCTGAGTGAGGCTACCCACCTGTACTGACACGATGACACCGAATGGCACAGCTACGAGAATCGCCGGCAGAGTTGTCACGACGATGACGAACCAGGTCTGCGATACGGCTTCGCGAAACGGAAATCGTCCTGTAGCAATGTCTACTGCTACCCACCGCAGGGCCTGACCAGCCAAGCCGACGGTGTTACCAAAAGTGGCAGCGCCGTCTAGCAGACGGTTGACGCCTGTGCCGGTGGTGATGGCCATCTCCCCCCTAGTGCGCGTGGTGTGCGCCACTCCATTCGCGTGTGCGTAATGGACAGTATCAGGTACTGGCAGTATTACCTATAGTGGTGAGCACAGACCGTGTTCGGGACCGGTTCCCACACCTCATCGATCCCCCCGCACCCTGTTGCGTAGGTGGCGGGCTGAGTTAAGGACAACGATCAGAGATGACCCCCGAAGCAAGACTGCCGGCACACTCGTCCCAGTGCATGGGCTGCGGAAGCAGCAACCCCCACGGACTTCAACTTGAGGTCTACCGGAGCGGCGAGCGGGTGTACGCCGATCACACCTTCGACGAGAAACACCTCGGCGCGCCCGGGTTGGCGCACGGTGGCGCGATCTCGGCCGCCTGCGACGACATCATGGGTTTCACCCTGTGGATCGCGCGGACCCCCGCGGTGACCCGCACCCTGACCGTCGAATACCGCCGGCCGGTCCCGCTGCACACTCCCATACGTCTCACTGCCTGGATTGACCACGAGTCGGATCGCCTACTGCACATCGCGGCCGCCGGATCGTTCGATGAGCAAACGTACTTCACCTCTAGCGGTGTTTTCGTCAAGGTCGACGTTGCTCACTTTCGACGTTATGCCGACGTATCAACAATCGATGACTTCTTCGCCAACTTCACGCGGTCAGACTGACGCCGCACGCGTCTCCGTTCTGCGCGCCGCCAACTCTGCGAGGTACGCGACCACGTTCGGCGATCCACCGCCAGCGGTCAGGCTGCGACGGTCAACAGGGCTGGAACTGCAAACGCTCGGCCTTCCACTGCCGGTTCAGTAGCGACAGGAAAACAACACCGCAAGGACCGGCTTGACCGCGAGGGTCAGGCCGAGCGGATTGCCCGCCCACCAGTCGCGGCGCTGCAGCATCAGGCTCGTACACAGCGGCTGAACCATAACGGTCACCGGCAGCACTGTTCTCACAGGATTGGAGGGGAGGGCGGCGAGCTCCCTCGAATGTGCAGCTCTCTTCCTTCCGTCCTGGCTACAGTTGAACCGCCCCGGGTCTGTCGGAGGCTCTCGAACCTGTGAAGGATGGAGAGCATGGCAGCACCACGCAAGTACAGTGAGGAACTCAAGGACCGGGCCACCCGGATGGCATGTGAAGCGCGACGAGATCCCGATTCGTCGAGAGGTGCGATCAAGCGGATCGCCGATCAGCTCGGAGTCCATCCCGAGGCGTTGCGCAATTGGGTTCGTCAGGCCGAGATCGACGGCGGGGTCCGCCCGGGCACCACGAGTGAGGACGCTGACCGCATCGCGGCGTTGGAGCGGGAGAACCGTGAACTGCGGCGAGCGAACACGATCTTGAAGCAGGCTTCGGCTTTCTTTGCGGCGGAGATCGACCGCCCACAGCGCTGATCGTGGAGTTCGTCGCGGCTCACCGCGATGAACACGGAGTCGATCCGATCTGTGCGGCATTGCGCGATACGTCCGCCCAGATCGCTCCGTCCACGGTACGAGCCCACCTGAGCCCCCAGAAGACCGAGGCGCCTCGTGTGGTGCGTGACCGGGAGCTCCTTACCCAGGTCCGCGCGGTGCATGCCGACAACCTCGGCGTCTACGGTGCCCGCAAGGTGCATGCCCAATTGCGCAGACAGGGCCATAGTGCTGCCCGCTGCACCGTCGAGCGATTGATGAAAGCCGATGGGCTGCAAGGGATAGCGAGACTCAAGACACGCAGACCACGCGCAGCGAGGGAGCTGAAACACCCCGGCCGGCTGACCGGGTCAACCGTCAGTTCACCGCGGCGGCACCGAACGCGTTGTGGGTGGCGGACCTGACCTACATCCGCACCCACTCGGGCTGGGTGTACGCGGCGTTCGTCCTGGACGTGTTCTCGCGGATGGTCGTCGGCTGGCAGGTCTCGACCACCATGCACACCGACCTCGCCCTCGACGCCCTGAACATGGGATTGTGGGCACGGTCGCGTGCCGGCCACGACGTGGCCGGGCTGATCCACCACTCCGACCGCGGAGTGCAATACCGAGCCATCCGCTACACCGAACGACTGGCCGAAGCCGAAGCGGTGACATCTGTTGGCTCCAAAGGGAATTCATACGACAACGCGATGGCTGAGGCGTTCAACTCGCTGTTCAAAGCCGAATGCATCCGTAACCCCGTGATGCGCCCGCGAGGCGGCTGGGCAGGTGTGGGCGAGGTCGAGATCGCCGTCGCTGAGTACGTCGAATGGTTCAACCACCGCCGCCTGCACGGCGAGATCGGACACGTCCCACCCGTCGAGTACGAGAGCGCCTACTGGTCGACCCAAACCGTCACCAGCTACCGTGAGAACCCGGTCCCCGCAAACGCTGGAACCAACTAACCGAGCCTCCAGCAAACCCGGGGCGATTCAAGTCGCTACGACTCGCGGTAGTACTAGGTTGGCCGACTGTTTAGGCCAGTGCGAGGAACAGTTTCTCAAGCTCCGCTTCCGTGAGCGGTGGCTGCTCGCCATCTTACGGTCGCGATGCATTGACGCATCCCTGATTAGTCCGGATGGTCCACCGCCAGTCCGGGAACTCGGTCTCGAGCCGTTCGATCCGCTCGGCCGACAACCGGCCCTTGCGGTAGTCAGCGCTGCGGCTCTGCACCCAGGTGCCGATCGCGAATCCGTCAATGACATCGCGCCGGCGGGCGTTGCTGGTGCCGTACACCGCGACGTAGCGGTGCAGGTGCTCGAGCCCGGCCTCGAACCGCCCATCGCCAATAGATTCAGCCACGACAGCTCACGAGTGTGTTCGACGTTGCCGTAACGGGAAGACCGCGCTCAAGTGCGGTCATCACTGGAATGTAGCGCGGCGAACCCCACCTAGTGTCCTGAGTCATTAATTTCCGTTCGGTTGTTAGGCTAGGGAATGGCAACCCGGGGTCCGCGAGCAGTGGATATTGTTCTGACTGATGACGAGCGCCGTGAGCTCGAAGGGTGGGCGCGTCGGCGAACGACGGCCTCGGGTTTGGCGATGCGCTCACGAATCGTTCTCGCCGCCGCTGATGGCGGTTCGAATACTGAAGTGGCACAACGACTCGGCCTCAATCGCAGTACCGTGCGGCGCTGGCGAGGCCGGTTCGTCGAGCACCGCTGCGAGGGGTTGCTCGACGAACCCCGGCCTGGGCGACCTCGCACCGTCGACGACGAGCAGATCAAAAACTTGATCACCGCGACTCTCGAGACCACTCCGAAGAATGCGACACACTGGTCGACGCGGGCGATGGCCGAGCATCTCGACATGTCACAGTCAACCGTGTCGCGTGTGTGGCGGGCGTTCGGATTGGCTCCGCACAAACAGGATTCGTGGAAGCTGTCGAGAGATCCCTTGTTCACCGAGAAGGTCCGCGATGTCGTCGGGCTCTATATGAACCCACCCGAACGTGCCCTGGTGCTTTGCGTTGACGAGAAGACCCAGATCCAAGCTCTCGATCGCACCCAGCCGATCTTTCCCATGCTCCCGGGCACCCCGCAACGGGCCAGCCACGACTATGTGCGCAACGGCACCTCCAGTCTGTACGCGGCGTTGGACATCGCGTCGGGAAAAGTGATCGGTTCGCTTCACTCACGGCATCGGGCAACAGAATTCATCGGGTTTCTCCGCAAGATCGACGCCGAGGTGCCCGACGAGCTCGACGTCCACCTGGTCATGGACAACGCCTCTACCCACAAGACGCCCGCGGTCAAACGATGGCTGACCTCGCACCCACGATTCGTTGTCCACTTCACCCCGACGAGCTCATCCTGGATGAACCTCGTCGAACGCTGGTTCGCCGAACTGACCACCAAGAAGCTCCAACGCTCCCCCCACCGCACCGTGAGAGCGCTCAACGCCGACATCAGAGCATGGATCGAGACCTGGAACGACAACCCCCGCCCCTACGTGTGGGTCAAGACCGCTGACCAGATCCTCGACTCCATCGCCCACTACTGCACACGAATTAATGACTCAGAACACTAGCTGCCTACGCCGAGGCGGCTCGTATGTCGCAGCCCGAACTGGTGGCTGCGTTGCGAGATCTGCTCGGCGCGCGGCTGGTCGCCTACCTGGGTCGGGTGAGCGAGACCCGGGCGGTGCGGCAATGGGCTGACGGCACCCGCACCATCGCCAACCCCGAGGACGTCGAACGGCTCCGGATCGCCTACCGCGCCGCCCGCCTGATCACCGAACGCGACACCCCCGCCGTCGCACAAGCCTGGTTCCAGGGCCTCAACCCGGTCCTCGACGACCGGGCGCCGGCATTGCTGTTGCGCGACGGCGAGCTCGCCGACGTCGGACCGCAAGTACTCGCCGCCGCCCGCCAATTCGCCGCGGTGGGATGAACCAACCACAGCCTTCGACGATCAGCACCCCGCACGGCCCGATCACCACCAGCATCCGGACTGCCACGCCCATATATCGAGTCGGATACGCGCCCAGCCCGTGGGAGTGGACACCATGGGAGTACGCCACCGACGACCGCTTCGCCGGCCGCTGGGACGACCCCGACGGGGGTGTGGCGCACCTTGTACTGCGCCGACACTCCCCTGGCCTGCTACCTCGAAGTCCTCGCCTTCGCCCGACCCAGCCCACAACTGATCGCCGAGCTCGACGACATCGTCGTCGACGAGGAAGACGAGCAGGACTACCCCGCGCTGCCGCCCGGCCACGTTCCGCGATCGTGGTGCGATCTACGGATGATCGGTCACGGCACCCTGACCGGACGGTTCGCGGTGCCCGCCGACCCGGACAGCCTCGCCACCCTCCGGACGGTGTTTCGGCCGCTCGCGATCCGCTACGGGCTCGATGACCTCGACACCGCCGCGTTGCGGGACGGCCGGCCCCGCGGGCTCACCCAGGCCATCTCCCGCTGGATTTACGCCCTCACCGACCACGGCCATGCAGCGGTCGACGGGATCGAGTTCGACTCCCGACACGGCGACCAGCTGCGCATGTGGGCGCTCTATGAACGCGCCGCCGACCCCGACATCAGCCCCACTCCGGCGTTCTCGACCACTCCCCCATTGACGCCGCGGATCCACAACTGGCCCGCGCCCTGACCCTCTTCGGACTCGAGTGGACTCCACATAACCGGCCTGAAACAGGCTGTGCCGCATCGTCGAACGAGCATGAGGATAGCTCGACCAACCGTGGTGGTCCTACGATCGTCTTCAAGTTCGGGATAGCGAACCTGCACCGCTACGCCGCCCACACCGGTGGACGCCGATTCCCAACCTCGTCTCAGCCGGGATGCCGGCCCGGCAGTTGCGCCAGTTCACGATCGTCGGCTCCCTGGTCGACCAACCTTGTCCGGGTCCGCTCCAACCACGCACGGGCCCACTCCGGGTCGGCCGCGGTCAGCATCCGATACTGTTCTGCCCATATGCGGCGCAGATAGTCGGGCGCGCCGGGCGAGTGCAGCCGATACGACGCCGCTTCGGCGATCGCCACCGCAACCCAGCTCAGGAACTCCTCTGGATCGCTGGACTGCCGGTCGAACATCACCGTGCCGCGTTCGCGGATGATCAAGTGCCACACACCGTCCGAGTCACGCACGCACGAGGGCGTCGCGTCGTCGGGGATGTGACCCAGGCGAGGCACATCGGACGGCTCCGCCGACATCGTCGCCGCGAGATCGGCTATCCGGCTGCGCATCTCGGGGTCGAGCTGGTCGTCGGCGCCCGACGTCATCCGGGGAAGACGCTCTCGAGCACACCCGAACACAGCAACCACTGGGTGTTGACGAAACCGCTTGTCTCGTTGAAACATCCGCGATGGTCCTCGATCAACCCGGGATCGAGGAGCTGCTGGTCGATCTGATATTGAATGCCGCCGCCCGGCTGACCGAAGCCCTTGGCGATACGTCCGATCCACACCTTCACCGGGCGCATGACCACGTACACGTGATAGTTGCAGAACTGAGGGTTGTCTTTGTCGACGAGGTTCTCCGGCGGAAGCGCCCGCCTCTTGTAGTGCGTGCCCGCGGGGGCCAGGAAGCGACCATTGGCGGGACCATAGCGATCTATCCGCTTGTTCGGGTTGAGGGTGGTCACCGACTTCTTGGCGGACCCGTCGGGGTTCAGCGTGTATCCGTCGTGGTCCGGATAGTCCCACTTGTCCCCTTTCCGATACGTCTGCAGGAACTCGCTCGGACTCAGACCCGCGAGCCGGTCGTAACCCCTCAACTGCGGACCCACCGGGGCATCGGTCGCCAGAATCTTCGGACCGAACAGTTCGTCGTTGTACAACAACTGTGCGGAACATCCACCCGCCTCCGGCCCGCCCAGCGATCCGAAGTCCAACGATCTCAGGGGATTCGGTGCGGCCGCCGCGACCCCTCCCCCGGACACCGCCAGCGCAAGACTGAAGAAGATGGCGAGCAGAGCATGGCGACGTTTCATGGCCGCGCCTTTCGATGGGTACGTCCGGAGGTCACGCAGTGCGGAAACTAACCGATCGACGACACGATGGGGCCTGAACTGCAAAGGTCCGACTCAGATTCGACCGGACGTCCCAAAGGGCTACCGCCGACGGTGTTCCGACGGCGGGATGCCGTAGCGCTTCTTGTACGCGGCCGCCAGCCGACTGGGGCTCGAAAAGCCCCATCGCGCAGCAACTTCGGCCACCGTGTCGGTGTTGTCCGGTTCGGTGAGGTCGTGGTGAGCCCGGTCGAGTCGGATGTCCCGCAGCGTCTGGGTCGGACTCGCACCGACGTGTTCGGCGAAGCCCTCCTGCAGTCGTCGGAGGCTCGAGCCGCTCAGTTCGGCCATGTCCGCCAGACGCCAGTCGCGTCCGGGATCGTCGTGCAACGCGTCGAGCACGCGCTTGACCATCCGCGGGCGCAGACCGGTACCCGCCTCTTCCGGAGAGACAGCGAGGAGGAACGCGCTGCTGATCGCGCTCGCCAGCTGCGGTCCGACCAGCGGGTTCGACAGGAGGTCGGCGGGTTCGCGCACCTGAGCCGACAATGCACGCACGAGCCCGAACCATGCCTGTTGGTCGGGTCCGGCGAGATCCAGCTGATCCGGCAGCCGCAACTGTGAACGCAGCGCCGACGCCCGGACCCGGTCGGCCTCACGTTCGAGGTACTCGGCGTCGAACTTCACCCCGACCACGACGCAGTCCGCCGACCACCGGGTGATCGTCGACGGGCGGTCCGCGGTGAAGACCGTGGCCGTCCCCTCCTCGGACGTCGTCTGCACCGATCCGGCGCGCGAGTCCAGGACGCCGCGGACCGGGATGTTGATCTCGTAGGCGCCCGGATAGTCGCAGGAGATGGAGACATCGGTCCCCCAGTTGAGCTTGCCGATCGTGACCGGTCCCAGCTCGACGGTCTGCAGGTTCAGATTCAGCTGATCCGGCGACGACAGCGCGGTCAGCTCATGCGGGAAGTACACCTCTTCGACGGCACGATGCGCCGTCTCCCAGTCACTGGTGGATGTGGTGCTCCGCATGGATGTCTTCCTCGTACTCCGGTCACGCAAGGGTCCCGCGTCTCGATTCAACCCGGTGACCGGTCACACTCGCCACCCTCCTCAGAGACTGCGATCACATCGTCGCGCGATCGGTGCCGCCGGCGCGCGAACCGTATCGACCGCCGGTCCGGCGGTCCCTAGTGTCACCTCGCACCGGGTCGCCGACAGCCTGCCGGCGCAGACCCCCGGCCTCGAGACGAACACAGCGGAGGAACCCATGACCAGCACCATGTCGTGGATCGACGACATCACGATGACCGAGCTCGAACGCAACCCCTACCCCGTCTACGAACGGCTTCGCGCCGAGGCGCCGCTCGCCTATGTCCCGGTTCTCGGGTCGTATGTCGCGACGACGGCGGACATCTGCCGGTCGATCGCCACCAGCCCCGACTTCGAGGCGGTGATCACCAAGGCCGGCGGCCGTACCTTCGGACACCCGGCAGTGATCGGGGTGAACGGTGCGATCCACGACGACCTACGGTCGATGGTCGATCCTGCCCTGCAACCCCAGGAGGTCGACCGGTGGATCGACGACCTCGTCCGGCCGATCGCCCGCCGGTACCTGAGCGACTTCGAGGACGTGGGGCGCGCCGAACTCGTCGCCCAGTATTGCGAACCCGTCAGTGTGCGCGCGCTCGGCGACCTTCTCGGCCTCCAGTCGGTGAGTTCCGACAAGTTGCGTGAATGGTTCCACAAACTGTCGGTGTCGTTCACCAATGCGGGAGTCGACGAGAACGGCGAGTTCACCAACCCGGACGGCTTCGCCGAGGCCGACGCCGCGAAGCTGGAGATCCAGTCGATCGTCGATCCGCTGATCGACAACTGGATCGAGAATCCCGACGACAGCGCGATCTCGCACTGGCTGCACGACGGGATGCCCGACGGGCAGACCCGCGACCGCGACTACATCTATCCGACGCTGTACGTCTACCTCCTCGGAGCGATGCAGGAGCCGGGTCACGCCATGGCGTCGACACTCGTCGGTCTGTTCAGTCGCCCGGATCAGTTCGAGCAAGTCGTCGACGAGCCGGGTCTCATCCCGCGCGCGATCTCCGAGGGCATGCGGTGGACGTCGCCGATCTGGTCGGCGACCGCCCGGATCAGCACGACGGACACCGAGGTCGCCGGCGTCGACCTGCCGGCGGGCTCGGTGGTCCTGATGTCGTACGGATCGGCCAACCACGACCACTCGGTCTACGAGGCGCCGTCGGAGTACGACATCACGCGACCGCCCCTGCCTCACCTGGCATTCGGTGCCGGCAACCACGCGTGTGCCGGCATCTACTTCGCCAACCACGTGTGCCGAATCGGACTCGAGGAGCTGTTCGAGTCGATCCCGAACCTCGAGCGCGACGACAGCAGCGACGTCGAGTTCTGGGGTTGGGGTTTCCGTGGCCCGACGTCGTTGCATACGGTCTGGGAGGTGTGACGATGTCCGACCCGACGACCCGGTCCGACCCGACGACCTTCCGCATCGACACGCCTACGACCTCGGTGACCTGCGGATCCGGGCAGCGGGTTCTCGATGCCCTGCTACGTCAGGGTGTGTGGATTCCCAACTCCTGCAACCAGGGAACCTGCGGTACCTGCAAGGTACGCGTCACCGGCGGAATGGTGGACGCGCCGCCGACCCCCGACACCGTGCTGTCCGACGGCGAGCGGGACCAGGGATACGTGCTGTCGTGTCAGTCGACGCCCACCACCGACATCGTCGTCGAACCACCCGCGGACGAGTCCGGCGCGCACCACCACGCGTTGCGCGATCTCGCCGGAACCGTCAGCTCCCTCACCACGGTCGCCGACGACACGGTCTCCGTGACGGTGTCGCTCGACGACCCGTTCGAGTTCACCGCGGGCCAGTACGTCGGGTTGTCGATCCCGGGCACGGACCAGACACGTCCGTACTCGATGGCCAACCCGCCCAGCGAATCCCGCACCCTCGAGTTCCACATCCGCCGGCAACCCGACGGTCTGGCCACCGACGGGTGGATCTTCGATTCGCTGACCGTCGGATCGTCGGTGTCGATGACGGGGCCCTGGGGTGACTTCTGTCATCGAGAGGACGAGCCGGGAGTCGGACTCATCCTGCTCGCCGGGGGTACGGGCCTCGCGCCGCTGAAGGCGATCGCAAGAGCCGCGCTGGAAACCGACCCCGATCGCGAGATCCACGTCTACCACGGCGTCCGCACCGAGGCCGAACTGTACGACGTCGACTTCTGGCGCACACTCGCAACCGACCACCCGAACATCCGGTACACGCCCTGCCTCAGTCGCCAACAGTGGTGCGGCCGCACCGGTTACGTCGGCGACGCGATGATGACGGACTTCGACTCCTGCCGCAGTTACGCCGCGTATCTCTGCGGCCCGCCCGCGATGGTCGAGGCGGGGGTCCGGGCACTCAAGCGGCGACGGATGCCCCCGCGCCGGATCAGTCGGGAGAAGTACACGCCCGCAGCGAGTCTCGTGACGCTCTGAGGCGGCCCGGCAGTCGCGTCGGTCCCAGTGGCCGAGGACCGGCTCAGGCCACGTCCTGCACGTCGGCGGCCGACGCGCCGGTGATGATGTCGAGGACACGGGGGTACTCGGGCGCGTTCGAGGTGACCACCGAACCGTGGTTGCCGCCTGGGATCAGTACGGCCTCCGCGTCGCCGCCGGCCTTCACGACGGCGGCGGCGTACCGCTGTGAGTTCGCCGGGGAGACCATTCGGTCGGCGGTGCCGTGGACGGCGACCACCGGGGTGTCGGGATCGATGTTCTGGATGGGATCGACCATCGTGTACCGCTGCGGAACCTGCGCCGGGGTGCCGCCGAGGGCGGTCACGATGCGGTCGTCGCCGTGCGTTGCGGCGTAGGTCATGTCGAGCGGACCGGCGAGGGAGACGACGCGCGTCGGGCGGAACAATGGTCGGGCACCGACCTCGTCGTCCTCCAGCTTGTGCCGGGTGCCGCCCCACACCGCGAGTTGTGCACCCGCGCTGTGCCCGACGATCAGCTCGTCGTCGGTGTCGATCTGCGGGAACTGCCGGTCCACGACGACGACGTGATCGAGGGCGCTCGCGACGTCGCGGAACGTCGTCGGCCATCCGCCGCCCGAGCCGACACGGCGGTATTCGATGTTGTAGACGGCCATCCCGCGGCCGGCGAGGTCGCGCGCGAGCGGCTCGAAGACATCGGCGCCCAGGGCGCTTTGCCATGCACCACCGTGGACGAGGACCACGAGCGGTATCGAATCGACCCGCTGCTCACCCGCGGGTAGATACAGCTCGGCCCAATTCTGGTCTGTGTCACCGTCATCCGGGGTCGGGTACCGCACCCGCTGAACCGTCACCTCGTCGAGGTACTCGACCGGGGCGGCCGTGGCGCTGCTGCTCGAGGTCGAGACGGGCGTCGTTCCGTCCGCACACGCGGACAGCGCCACCACAGTCGCGGCCAGGACGGCCAGTGCGAGGCGGCCACCGCCCGACGTATTCCTCACCGCATGCTCAGGGGCACAGGGGTGATCGACGGACCGCTACGAACGGTCGCCGGGACCGGTCCGAAACCGGGCCACAGGTTCACCGGCACCGTGACCGTCGCGCCCGCGGGCAGCGAGATCGACGTCGGGCTGACGGCGATCCGATCGGTGAAGGTGTCACTTCGTTCGACCTCCAGACGCAGTCGCTGCGCCCGTCCCTCGGACCGGACGGTGACACCGGTACTCGCGGTTCCGACCGACACCGCCGAACCCGGGCCGACTGCCAGCTGGGTGGTCTCGGTCGACAACGAGCGCAGCGAATCCTCGGTCGCGACCTGGAACTCCGCGGTCGACGGCGCCGACGAGGTCACCCGCATGCCGTGCCGGGTCGGGTCGGCGTCGATGGCCGCGACCGCGCCGGCGGGCACTTCGAGATCACCCATCGCCACCACACCGCCGGCGCTGAGCACCGTGGCGTCGATGTCCGCGGTACGACCCGCTTCCACCCCGTCCACGATGATCTTGAACGTGCGGTTGGCGGGCACCGTGAAGGTGGCGGTGTTGTCGTTGTTGAACAGGATCTTTTTGTCGACGCCCGGGATCGCGCGGCCCGCGGGGTCGGTGACCCGCACATCCCAGTCGACGTCGCCGTAGCCGCGGGCGCCACCGTTGTTGTCCGAGACGATGACCACGGTCTCGTCACTGCGCAGTTCCGGATCCTGATGACGTGCCAGGATCGGCGCCAACGGGACCAGCATCATCTTGTTGAGCGGGGAGCCCTGGAACAGCAGGGTCGGCTCCGACGGATTGGTCGCGGTCGAGTAGTACCAGCTGTTCGCGGCGGGGTCGGCGACGATCATCTTCTCGACACCGGGGAAGTTGTTGTCGTACACGACGATGCCGCGCTTGCCCTGCCCGAGGTCGCGGATCGCGATCGGGTTGATGGCGTGTCCGGCGCTCTGTTCCTCGTCGGTGTAGATCGCCAAGACGTAGTTGTCGTTGCGTGCCCACGCCGACCGCAGACGGGACAGTGCCTGGGTGACCGTGACCTCGGACTGCGCCAGGTCGGTGGGCGGGAACCCCTGGGTGATGAACATCCGGGCGATGAGTTCGTCGAGCGGTGCCGACGGGCGGATGCTGTAGACGGACTGCCACGGCATCGCCAACGGGAACGGGTTCAGACGCTTGGTGGCATACAGTCCGGCGAGTGCGGCCATTCCGAAGCAGTGCCCGCCCGACATCGACTCGTTGAATTCCTGCTGCACGAGTTCGGCCACCGTCGTCGGCGAACACACCCCGAGCACTATACGGGCGCAGACCTCGTCACCGAAGACGGCACGCATGCCCTCGATGCTCAGGCCGCGGGTGTGCAGCGCATCATTCGGTCCCCAGTTCTCGAAGGAGAAACCGTCCCGCTTCACCTGGAAATCGGCGTGCGCGACGACCTTTCCGGCCTGAGGGTTAACCACCGGCGCCGCCGCGGACGGGCCGGACGAGACGATGGACAGACCTGCGGCCACGACCAGCACAAGTGCTGCCGCGGCGAGTCGGATCTGCCATCGATTTCCGCGTGCGCCAGTGAGCATTGCTAAACGTTAGCGGACATTTCCGGCGTCGCCGGATGAGTCGACCAATTCGCGGAATGATTCCGGTAATGCGTCCCGAAATCGTCGCTCAGCTCTTTCCGAAATCGCACCGGGAATGTGTGTACAAAAGGTCGACTCCCGACACAGCACACCGCCGGCCGCTCGGGAGAGCGACCGGCGGCGCGGTACCGGATGGGTCGGGTCAGCTGTAGAAGGTGACGGTCTTGGTCTCGGTCGTCCCGGGCTCACCCCAGTACCCGCGGATGACGGCCCGGTACTGGGTGTCCTCGTACGCGGTGGCGAGGCTGCGGCACGTGTTGCCCGCAGTGCCGCCGGCGTAGGTGTTGCGCTCGGTGAAGTCGTGGCTCGGGCCGGGGCGACTGATGGCGGTCAGGGTGACCCGGACCGTACGGACTCCCTCGGTGTTCCACGCGAACGCACAGAACCGGTCGCCTCCGTCGTCGTAACTCGCTGTTCCACCATGCGTGCTGGTGGAGAACGAGTTCGCCGACGCAACCGGCGAACCCACCACGCTGAGGACCGACGCCGCGCCCATCGTCGCGGCGACCACCGACATCTTCTTCACCACAGATCGATTCATGATGCCGACCCTAGGATCAAGGTCAGCGCATCACGAGGCGCCTCGAGCAGACTTCACCGAGCCTTCACCCGGGGTTCGTCGGTGATCCCTGCGCGTCAACCCCGGGCCCGCCGGAGTTCGCCGGAATCTGCCCCGGATGACCGCAGGTGGCCTACTTGACGCCCGAGAACACGTACTGCAGGACCGCCAGTGCCAGCTCGTTGTCCTGAATCGCCTGCCACAAGATGGTGTCCACCATGTCTGTCTCCGTTTCGATGTCGCGTGAGGTGTCGGGTCCGGCACGCCGAGCGGGAACCGCGGAGTCCCCCGACCCGGCGTCACCGATATTACGTTGGCTGCCGGGCGAGAGTTCTCCGGGCGATCCGCGCGACGGCCTCGTCGATGAGTCGCCCGGCGCTGTCGGTGGCTGCGGCACCGCCGGCCGCGTCGAACGCGGTGAGGATGTCGCGGGCCGTCGCCACCTCGGACTCGGATGGCGCCATGCCGGATCGCGCGGGCGCGATCTGACGCGGATGGATGCAGGCCCGTCCGAAGAACCCGAGACCGATCAGCTGCCTGGTCTCGACCTCGAACGCGGCGTCATCACCGATCGAGGGCGACGCCGCCGCCAGGGGCGGGCGGATCTTCGCCGCCGCCGACGCTGCGACCACTTGCGAACGTGCCCAGAGTAATTCGTTGCCGACCACTGGTGAGACTCCGAGATCCGCAGCAAGGTCGACCTCGCCGATCTGGACGAACGCCACCCGCGGGCCCGCTGCAATCGCCGCCGCGTTGCACAGGCCGGCACCGGTCTCGATGAGCGGCGACACCGGCGTTCGCGGGCCGCCGAACTCGGACTCCAGTTCCGTCAGCAGACCGTCCACACGGTCGAGAATCGCTGCGTCGTCGACCTTGGGCAGCCAGACCCCGTCGGCGCCGGCCCGGACCGCCATGGTCAGGTCGTCGGGGAGTTCAGGGCCCGGGTTCACCCGCACCCAGGCAGGAACGGACGGGCGAGCCGGGCTCGCCAGCCACTCGCCCACCGCGATGCGCGCAGTATCCTTGCCCGACAACGGAACCGCGTCCTCGAGGTCGAGGACGACCGCGTCGGCACCCGAGCCGGTCGCCTTGTCGAACCGCTCGGGCCGGTCTCCCGGAACGTACAGGAAGATCAGCTCGGAACTCATCCGACGGTGACGGTGCCGTTGACCAGTGCCTTGGCGATGACCGTCCGCATGATGTCGTTGGTGCCCTCACCGATCGACATCAACGGGGCGTCCCGGTAGTAGCGCTCGACGTTGAACTCGGTCGAGTAGCCGTAGCCGCCGTGGATGCGCATCGCCTCGAGACTCGCGGTGATCGCGGTCTCCGACGCGAAGTACTTGGCCATCCCGGCCTCGCCGTCGACACGGGCACCCGAATCCGCTTTGGCCGCAGCCCAGTACGTCATCAGGCGGGCGGCCTGCAGCTGGGTGGCGATGTCGGCGAGCTTGAGCTGGATTGCCTGGAAGTCCGAGATCGGTTTGCCGAACGCGGTCCGCTCCCGCGAGTAGTTCAGCGCCGCATCGTAGGACGCCTGGGCGATGCCGACACTGCGTCCGGCGATGTTGAGACGCCCGATCTCGAGGCCCGACAGCGCCTGCTGCATACCGCGGCCCTCGACGCCGCCGAGCAACGTCGACTGTGGGACACGCACCTCGTCGAGGAAGATCTCGCACGACTCGGTGCCCTTGTATCCGAGCTTGCCCAGGTCGCGCTGGACCTCGAAGCCGGGCGTGGTCGTGTCCACCAGCAGAATGCTCATCCCCTTGTGCGCCGGGGTGGTCGACGGATCGGTCTTCACCAGTACCGGAAGCACGTTCGCATGGCGTGCATTGGTGATCCAGGTCTTGGTGCCGCGGACGACGTAGTCGTCACCGTCCTTGGTGGCGGTCGTCTTGATGCCCTGCAGATCGGTTCCGGCACCCGGTTCGGTGAGGCCGATACCGGTGCGGCATTCGCCGCTCGCCAGCCGGGGCAGCCACTGCGCCTTCTGCTCATCGGTGCCGTGGCGAGCGATCATCCAGCAGGCCAGGTTGTGGCTGCCGAGGATTCCTGCGATGCCCATCCACCCGCGCGCGAGTTCTTCGTAGACCAGGGTGAACGACACCATGTCGAGTTCGAGCCCGCCGAACTCCTCCGGTGTGGTGATCCCGAACAAGCCCATCTCACGCAACCGGTCGACGATCTCGGTGGGATACCGGCCGGTGCGTTCCCATTCGTTCGCGACCGGGATGATCTCCTTGTCGACGAGCTGACGCAGGGCCGCCCGGAAGTCACGCTGCTCTTCGTTGAAGCTGAAATCCATTGTGTGATCCTTGATTCGAGTGGGAGGAAGGTGCGCGGCGGGGCGAGCTCAGCCGGCGACGACGGTCGCCGCGAGCGTCAGGATCGGCCGGACGGACGGTGCGTCGCCCAGAGCGAACACCGCGTGCACGAGGGCTTCCGTATCGTCGCCCCCACCGGTGTTGCCCCGGAACTTCTCGGCGACCGCGGCGTCGTCCATGGGCTGTCCCGACGTCCCGCGGCTGCACGGCACCTCGCCGACGATCCGACTGCCGTCGTCGAAGGTGATGACCGCCCGGCCGGCAGCATCGGCGGCCGGGCGGTCATCGGGTACGGAAACGACCTCGACGAGGCCGGCGGTCGTGGCTACCTCGGCACGCGCGATCGAGCTCTCGGTGTAGGTGTCCACGGTCACCGCTCCGTCATGGACGAGCGCGGCGACGCTCCAGGGCAGGTCGAACTTCGCGTCGTAGACGCTGCGCGGCGCCCGGGTGCCGGTCCCCGGCCCGCACACGATTTCCAGGCTGTCCGGATGGACGTCGGCGGTGATCGCGGCGATGCGCGCCGGAGTGACATCGAGTCCCTGCGCACCTGCGGCGTCGAGCGCCGCGGAGACGGCGTCGAGCGTGGCGTGCATGAGCTGGCAGCTCGGATATGGTTTGATGCCGATAGTCGCACTCTCCCAGCGGGTTCCGAGCTCGGCGACGATCGCATCCGGATCGATGTCACGGTCGGCGAGCGCGCGGTAGAGCCCGCGCCTGCCCTCGAGCACCGACTCGGGGCCGCTGGCGCCGGCCATGGCCAGCCGCGCGGCCAGGACGCCACTGAACCCGGCGTTGCCCGGATGCAGGGTCTTGGTGTTGGCGCCGGTGTCGAGGAACTCCAGCAACCCGCCCGACGACGACGCCGCGATACCGATCGCATCGGTGAGCACGTCGGCGTCGGCACCGTAGAGGAGTCCGGCGGCCACGGCCCCGGCGAGGGGTCCGACCACTGCGGTCGCGTGCAGGCCCCGGGCATGGAACCCGTGCGGAGCCGCCGCACCCAGGCGACACGCGACCTCGAGCCCGGCGACCAGTGCGGTCACCGCCTGCGCTCCGGTGGCGCCGACCTCTTCGGCGACCGCGAGAACCGCGGGCGCCACAACGGTCGTCGGATGCACGAGAGCGCCGGCGTGCGTGTCGTCGAAGTCGAGCGCGTGCATCAGGACACCGTTGGCGAAGGCCGCCGCCGGGGCGGAGATGGCCTCGGAGTCCCCGAGCGGATGCGCCTGCGCCGGACCGCCGAGTCCGCGCGCCACCGTCAGGCCCGGACCGCCCTGATCGCGCCGGCGGGCACCGATGCCGTTGCCGAGGCCGTCGAGCAGATGCCGGAGCGCAGCGCGGCGGGTGTTCTCGGGTATGGCGTCGACGCTCAGGCCGGCAGCCCAGCTCGCGAGCCGGCGGGCGGTCACGGCTTGGCCTGTTGGGCGACGGCACCGAACGCACCGCCGTCGACGAGGTCCCGGATGTCGTCCGCGCTGTATCCCAGCAGGGTCATCACCTCGTCGAAGTTCTCGTTACGATGTGGTGCCCGACGATACTCGGGTTGCTCGGCGCCGAAGCGCACCGGTGACGTGACCTGGCGGACCTCACCCCACACCTCGTGTTCGGTCGTCGCGATGAGTCCGCGTGCGAGCGTGTGCTCCTCGGTGAGAGCCTGCTCGACGTCGTTGATCGGTCCGGTCGGCACGCCCGCAGTGGTGAGCACGTCCACCCAGTGTTCGACGGTGCCCTCGGCAAACCGCTTCTCCAGCAACGGGAGTAGCTCGTCCTTGTGCTGACCGCGTGCGGCGAAGTCGGTGAACCGCGGGTCATCGAGCAGCTCGGCCAGGCCGATCGCCTCGGCGAGACGCACCCAGAACTTCTCCTTGGCACAGCCGACGACGAACCAGCCGTCGGCGGCCTCGAACGCCTGGAACGGGACGAGCGAGGGATGAGCGGAGTTCTTGGTCCGGCCGGGACGGTATCCGGCGTTGAGGTGCCAGGCCGCCGGGTAGGTGAGCATCGAGACCGCGGTGTCGTACAGCGAGACGTCGCAGTCACCGCCGACCCCGTCGCGTCGTGCGGCGTGCAGACCGGCCAGCAGACTCAGGGCGGCGACGAACCCGCCGGAGAAATCCACAAGGGACAGACCGGATTTGGTGGGCGGTCCGTCCGGGTCACCGGTGAGGTCCATCCAGCCCGCAAGGCCCTGCAGGATGTAGTCGTAGCCGGGCTGTTTCGCCCGCGGCCCCGTCATGCCGAAGCCGGTGAGACTGCAGCACACGATCGCCGGGTTCAAATGCTTGAGATCGTCGTAGGTGATCTTCATCTTCGCCGGGACGTCGCCGCGCAGATTCGAGTACACCGCGTCGCTGGTCCGCACCAGATCCTCGAAAACCCCGCGCCCGCCGGGTGTTCCGAGGTCGAGAGAGAGGCTGCGCTTGTTGCGGTTGAAGGTCTCGAAGAACAGTGAGTCCTCGCCGGAGTTGTACGGCGGGACGTAGCGTCCGACGTCGCCGCCGGACTTCGGTTCTTCGATCTTGAGCACATCGGCACCGAGATCGGCGAGGTGGACGCTGCCGAACGGGCCCGCGCCGTACTGCTCGATCGCGATGATCCGGACGTCCTCGAGCGGCCTCATCGGACGGCCTCCGTAGCGCTGCCGGCGGTCAGTTCGGTGAGCGCCGGCGCCTTGACCTCGGGGAAGTAGTTCTGGCCGATGCCGCTCTCGCGGGTCGCGACCATCACCGAACGCTTCCAGGAGATGACGACCTCACCGTCCTGGTTGACCCCGCGCGTGACCATCGACACGATCCCCGCGTAGGGGCGCGACTTCGACAGACGCAGGTCGGTGCAGATGCTCTCGGCGTAGATGGTGTCGCCGACGTACACCGGGTGGGCCAGCTTGACGTCGGTGAACTGCAGGTTGGCCACCGCGTTCTGGCTCATGTCGATGACCGAGAGTCCGAGCACCAGGGCGATGGTCAAGCCCGAGTTCACGATGACCTTGCCGTCGGTGATGGGGTTCGTCGCGGCCAGGTGCTCATTGAAGTGGTTCTGGTTGGTGTTCATCGACAGGCACGTGATCCATGCGTTGTCGGTGTCGGTGATGGTGCGGCCCATCGGGTGTTGGTAGACGTCGCCCACGACGTAGTCCTCGAAGAAGCGTCCGAGCGTGGCGGGATGGGTGGTCAATGGTCCTCCTGAGGGGTGCGGCGTCGTGCAGAACGGGCTGACACCGTGACGCGGCCCACCATAAACCTCTGATTTTTATGCCGTCAAGGTGTCCTACTTCCTGGTCGTTCGCTGAGATTCGTCCTAAGTGTTGCCGAAACCATCGGATGTATTGCATGATGCTCCCGAGCGCATCTATGGCTCAGATCACTCCGGTCATCGTCGGCGGCCACACCGCCCCGCCCCGGGTGACAGCATGAAAAGAGGAAGCGAGTTTCGATGAAGCGAATCGGCGTGGATGTGGGCGGCACGTTCACCGACCTGGTCCTGTGGGACGACGACGGGACGGTCACGGTGCACAAGACGCCGTCGACCAACCACGATCCCTCGATCGGCACGATGGACGGGATCGGGGTGCTCGCCGAACGCGCGGGTATCGACGTCGCGGACATCGAGATGTTCTTCCACGGCACCACCGTGGCCACCAACATCGTGCTCGAGCACAACGGCAGCGACGTCGGCATGATCACCACCGACGGGTTCCGGGACCTCCTGCACATCGCGCGTAAGAAGCGCCCCCTGAACTACTCCAACTATCAGGATCTGCCCTGGCAGAAGTGGCAACTCGTGCCCCGCCGCAACCGGCGGACCGTGGCCGAGCGGATGGATGCGGCCGGCAACGTGTTGACCCCGCTCGACGAGGACGCCGTCCGACGCGAGGTCGCGCTGCTCCGTGAGCGCGGCGTCGAGGCCATCGCGGTTGCGTTCCTGCACGCCTACCGCAACCCGACGCACGAGCGTCGCGTCCGCGAGATCATCGCCGAGGAGTACCCCGGCGTGTTCGTCTCGCTCTCCAGCGACGTCGCGTCCCAGTACCGCGAGTACGAGCGGTTCTCCACAACGGCTCTCAACGCCTTCGTCGGTCCCAAGACCTCGCGCTACATCGAGAACCTGGCCGGCAAGGCGAAGGCCGCCCAGGTGGGCGAGGACGTCCACCTGATGACCTCCGCCGGCGGACTGGTCACCTCCCGCAGCGCGAGCGAGGTGCCCGTCTCGCTCCTGACCAGCGGCGTCGTCGCAGGTCTGCTCGGCGGCTGCTTCATCGGCAAGGCGTCGGGCTATCCGAGCGTCATCACCCTCGACGTCGGCGGCACCTCCGCCGACATCGGCGTCGCGCCTGACGGCAAGCTCCGCATGAAGCACCTGCTCGACACCCGCATCGGCGACTACCACGCGATGGTCCCGATGGCCGAGGTCGACACCATCGGCGCCGGCGGCGGCTCGATCGCCAGCATCGACGAGGGCGGCATGTTCCGCGTCGGGCCGCGCAGCGCGGGCGCGATGCCCGGACCGGCCTGCTACAACCGCGGCGGCACCGAGCCCACATCCACCGACGCGATGGTGGTCATGGGCTGGCTGGGCGCCGACAGCTTCCTGTCGGGAACCATGGAGGTCAAGCCGGAGCTCGCCACCGAGGCGGTCAGGACCCACATCGCCGACAAGCTCGGCGCCGATCTCGAGCATGCCGCCATGGGCATCTTCCAGATCCTCGCCCATTCGATGACCGAGGCCATCTCGCTGCACTCGGTCCGCAAAGGCTATGACCCGCGTGAGTTCTCGCTGGTCGCGGAGGGCGGCGCCGGGCCGCTCTACGCCTGGCAGATCGCCGAGCACCTGGGCATCCCACGCGTCATCGTCCCTGGCCATCCCGGGATCACCTCGGCGGTCGGCCTGCTGACCACCGACGTCCGCTATGAGGTCCCCACCACCGTGTGGACCTCGTCGGCCGAGCCCGACCTCGACCTGCTGCGTCGTGAGATGGACCGGCTGTCCGAGCAGGCCGTGGCCCAGCTTCGGGCCGACGGCATCGCCGAGGACGCGATCACCCTCGAGCGCAGCGTCGACTGCCGTTATGTCGGACAGGGTTACGAACTCCGGGTGCCCGCACCCGCCGGGGACATCACCGCCGACTGGGTGGAGCAGACCGCGGCCACCTTCCACGAGGTGCACGGCCGCACCTACTCGCAGCGCTTCGACGACAAGCCGGTCCAGCTGGTCAACATCCGCGTGACCGGTGTCGGCGCGGTCGAGCACATCCGTATCGCCGAGATCGAGAAGGGCGACGCGGACGCCTCGGCCGCGATCAAGAAGACCACCCGCGCGCTCTTCTGGAAGAACGATTCGGCTGATCCGGAATGGGTCGACACCCCCGTCTACGATCGCGCACTCTTCAAGGCGGGCAACACCTTCGAGGGCCCGGCCATCGTCCAGCAGTTCGACTCGACGACCATCGTCGGCATCGGACAGAAGGCCACGGTCGACGCCGTGGGCCACATCATCATCGAGAGGAGCGCCTGACATGGCGAAGGCCCTGATGCCCACGGACGGCGTTTCGCTTGCCGCCGAGGCGAACCGGACATGGAACACCGTCGAGGTCGACCCGATCACGCTGCGCGTCATCGGTGGTGCGCTGAACTCGATGGCCAAGGAGATGGCCCAGGTCCTCTACCGGATGGCGTACTCGAGCCTGATCCGCGAGTCCGAGGATCTCGGCGCGGGCATCTTCGACGTCAACGGTCGCGAACTGTGCGAGTCGGATTCGACTCCGATGCACTGCGGTTCGATCCCCGCCTACATCCGTGGCGTGAATCGCAAGCTCGCCGGGACCTACAAGCCGGGTGACGTGATCCTGCACAACCACCCGTATCACGGTGCGGCGCACTCCCCCGACTACGGCGTGATCATCCCGATCTTCTGGGAGGGTGAGCACATCGGTTTCGCGGGTTGCACCGGACACGTCTCCGACATCGGCGGCAACTTCCCCGGCCTGTGCATGGACGTCGTCGACGTCTGGGCCGAGGGCAAGCTGATGGACTCGATGAAGATCTACGACGGCGGCGTCCGCAACGACATGCTGATCCAGCACATCCTGGACAACGTGCGTACCCCCGAGCAGAACCGTGGCGACCTCGAGGCCCTCATCGCGTGCTCGCGAATCGGCGAGAAGCGGTTCGTCGAGCTGCTCGAGAAGTACGGCCTCGACGTCGTGATGTCCGCCGCCGACCGGTGGATGGACTACTCGGAAGAGATGCTGCGCAGCCGGATCCGTCAGATCCCCAACGGCAGCTACGAAGCACCGATCGGTTATCTCGACGACGACGGCAAGAACCGCGGTGTGCCGCTGAAGGTCGCGGTGCGCGTGCAGGTCGAGGACGAAGACGTCCTCATCGACCTCACCGGCTCGAACGACCAGGTGCCGACCGCGTTCAACGTGCCGTTCGAGGGTTCGGTGCTGCCGGTCGCGGTCAGCGCCATCCGCACGATCCTGCTCGACGAGCACCTCACCGAGGAGTTCGTCCCGCAGAACGACGGTTGTTTCCGTCCGGTGCGCGCCTACGCGCCGGAGGGCACGATCTTCAACCCGGACTTCCCGGCGTCGTGCTTTGCACGCTTCTCCCAGGTGAACCGCATCTTCGACTCGATCAACCTGGCGCTCGCGCCGGTGCTGCCCGAGCGTGCGATCGCCGGGTCGTCGGCGGCTCTGTGCGCCATCGCCTACTCGGGACTCGCCGAGGACGGCGAGTCGTACTGGGTGTACATCGAGATCAACGAGGGCTCGTACGGTGCGCGCAACGGCAAGGACGGCATGGACGCCGTCGACGCCCTGATGGCCAACACGCGCAACAACCCGATCGAGGAACTCGAGCTCAACCACGCCATGCGCGCGGAACGGTACGAACTCCGCGACGAGTCGCCTGCTCCCGGTCAGTGGCGCGGCGGCATCGGCAGCGTGCGGACCTGGTACATGCAGACCGACACCTTCCTGGGCTCCGAAGCCGACAACCGCACCGACCCGCCGGCCGGCGCCCTCGGTGGCGGCGACGGCGCGTCCGGATCGTTCATCCGCAACCCCGGCACTCCAGACGAGGAGGTGCTGTTCTCCAAGGTGACCCAGGAGGTCATCCGCGAGGGCGAGCGACTCGAGATCCGGATGCCGTCGGGCGGCGGCTTCGGCGATCCGTTCCTGCGCGACCCGTTCGCCGTCCTCTCGGACGTGTGGGACGAGTACCTCACCGCCGAAGAGGCACGCCAGGACTACGGTGTCGTCGTGAACACCGAGGACTGGACGGTCGACGCAGCGGCCACCGACCGGCTGCGTGCGTCCCGGGTGGCGTCCTGAACAGTGACCTCGGAAGGGCCGGCGACACTGCCGGCCCTTCCGGCATGTCCGAAAGCTGTTCTGCCGACGTGCTTTCCGTCGCCGAGCAATTGAACACGGTCATCTCCTGGGTCCCCGACGAGTTGCGTTCCGATCCGGCTGCGGCGCCGGGTCCGCTGTCCGGGGTGCGGATCGGCGTCAAGGACAACATCGAGGTCGGCGGAGTGCTGTCCACCTGTGGGTCGGAGTATTTCGCCGACCGGGTGGCCGAGTCCGACGCCGCCTGTGTGGGCGCGCTGAAGCGTGCGGGCGGGGTGATCACATCGACGTTGAATCTCGCCGAGTTCGCTGTCGGGGTGACGAGTCAGAACTCGGCGGCGGGTGGTGCGGTGAACCCGTGGAGCCCGTCGCGGGTGCCGGGCGGTTCGAGCGGCGGGTCGGGTGTCGCGGTGGCTGCGGGAGTCGTCGACGTCGCGCTCGGTACCGACACCGGCGGGTCCATCCGCCTGCCCGCCGCGTGCTGCGGCGTGACCGGTCTCCGGCCGTCGGTCGGACTACTCGACATGTCCGGGATCTTCCCGGTCAGTGCGGATTTCGACACCGTCGGTCCACTGGCACGATCGGCCGTTCAGGTTCGGGAGACGTTCGCGGTGCTCGCGGGCGCTGACCCGGTACCGCTGCGGACCGGTCCGCTGCGGATCTCGATGCCGTGGCCGTTCGTCACCGACGACGTGGATCCGGCGGTGCGGGACGCGGTGAGAGTTGCCGCGGAACTGCTTCGCGAACTGGGCCACAGCGTCGTCGACGTACCGGTCCGTCACAGCGAATCGGCGCAGGACGTCGTGTACACCCTCATCTACTCGGACCTGGCGAAGACCCACGCCGAACGCTTGCGGGACGAGCCGGAACGCTTTCAGCCGGCCACTCGTGAGCGAATTCGGCTCGGCCTCAGCATCTCCGACGACCAGGTCGTCGCTGCTCGGCAACAGCGTGATGTGTTCCGCGCCGGGACTGCTGAGTTGTTCGACGAGGTCGATGTGGTGCTCACACCGGCGATGCCCGGCGACGTCCCGCCGCTCGGTGGAGGTGATGCCGTTGTGGCTCAGGCGCGTCGGATGGGACAGCTCACGTACCCGTGGTCCCTGCACGACGGACCGACGCTCGCCCTGCCGGTGGGTACCCATCCGTCCGGCATGCCGATCGGGGCGCAGTTGACCGCGGTGAAGGGTGGCGAGGGAACGCTGTTCGCTCTCGCCGAGCAGTTCCAGGCGCAGACGGACTGGCATCGACGGCTCCCGCCGGCCCGGGTCGGTGTGGGCTGAACTCGGGCGGGGCGGGCCTGCTCAGCCCTGGCGTCTGAGCAGGTCCATCTGCTTGTAGACGTCACCCAGGTGGTCGAGGTGGCGTCGCATGAGGGTCATCGCCGTCATGGAGTCCCGCTTCTCTACCGCATCGAGGATGGCGCGGTGGTCCTCGTCGACGCACTTCCAGAAGTCCTCGGGCGCGGCGTCGCGGCTGAATCGGCTGCCGATGACGCGGAAGACCGGCACGGTGATCAGGTCGAGAAGCGGATTGTCCGCGGCCCGGAGCAGCACGCGGTGGAACTCCTGGTTGTTCGCATACACCTCCGGACCGATCTCGCCCGAGGCGTCGAAGATGGTGGCGCGCAACTCTTCCAGGTGTGCGTCGGTGTGGCGGTACGCGGCCACGCCGGCGGCCGGGACCTCGGTGAGCTGCCGGACCTCCATCAGTTGGTCAACAGTCACGCCCTCGGCCGCCGCGAGCAGCGTGACCCCGGCTTCGAGGTGAGCGCTCAGTTGGCTGATGTCGGGGGTGGCGACAAACGTTCCACCGGTGACCCCGCGCGTCGTGTGGACGAGATTCTCGCTGGCGAGCGACCGGATGGCCTCCCGGACGGTGCTCTGCCCCACGCCGAACTCGGCCCGCAAGTCTGTGTCGGGTGGCAGCCGGGTACCGGGGGTCAGTTCACCCGCCAGGATGCGTACGCGAAGCGCGTCGGCCACGACCTGGTACGCCGGGCGTCGGCCAGACTTATTCGCTTCCGTCACAACATCTTCCGATCGTGGATGGGGTGTGATCCAACTTACCAGATCGGCGAGGCGGAGACGACGCTGCGCCAAGGGTTTTCGGATGCGGCCTGGCGGGGGTGGACCCCGGCGTGGTCAGCTCCGGTACGTCACGCCGGTCGTCGGCGCCCTGCTCGTCGAGTCGACGCCTCCACCTCGGCAATCGCGGAACGGAGCATCTCCGCGAAGTGGCTCCAGTACGCGGCCTCGTCGTCGTAGAACCGGATGGTCCGCGAATCGGCTGCTACCAACCGGGCGCCGTTTGCTCGGCTCTGCCAGTTCTCCCACTGGTCCTCACACACTTCGAGATAACCGGCGAGCGTCGCAGCGTCGTGGTTCTGAAATGCAGCGATCCTGCTCGGCATCGAAGTCCCCTCGTCCCGGTGTCAGTCGTGCACACGCTATGCCGTGGGTACGACAATTCTGAGGTGCGAGCGAAGCGAGCCAACGTCTGCTCCCTGAGGAGGCCGGAGCTTGCGGAGGCGCCACCCCCCTGCTCCCTGAGGAGGCCGGAGCCTGCGGAGGCCGTCACGAAGGGTCCTGGTGAGGTGCGTCGCCAAACCCTTCGAGGCTCGTCGCTATCGCTCCTCGCACCTCAGGGAGCAGGGGGTGGGCCGCTTGCGCTCCTCGCACCTCAGGGATCAATGGTCATGTCGTTCTTCCGGATTGGGGAGGGATCAGCCAGCACCGATCAGCACGGCGGTACCAAGCCAGACGAGCGCGACGACCTTCAGGACCTCGAAGCCGACGTAGACGAGGTGGGCGTGACTTCGAGGTCCGTCGTGTCCGGCGAGCACTGCGTCGGACCGCTTGGTCAGTGCCGGTCGGACGGCCACCAACTGAACGGCGAGCGCGGCAATCGCCACACCGGCGGTGATCGGCACGGCAGCGCCGGACCACGAGCCCCACACAACCGCGATCAGAATGCCGACCGCCCAGACGATCTCAGCCGCATTCAGCGCCCGGAACACCAACCGGCCGATGCCGAGACCGATGGGCAGAGTCACCCCGGGGGCACGGAACTTGAGCGGCGCCTCGATGAACGAGATGGCGAACACCATTCCGAGCCACAAGAAGGTCAGCGCGGTCACCACCGCGCCCGCGGTGCTCATCGGGCGCCGGTCCGGAGCAGTTCCGGTCCGAATGTCTCGTAGTGAATCCGGCTCTCGTCGACGTCGCGACCGACGAAGGCCTCACGCATCGACGACAGGAATCCGGTGGGACCGCAGAGCATGATGTGAGCATCCCTCTCGACGTCGAGGTTGTCGAGGGTCATCTGTCCGATGCGGATCGCGTCCGAGACGACGTGCGGCGAGGCGCTCTCGTACCACTGGATCAGCCGGCCCGACGGGAGCGAGTCGACCAGCGCAGCCAGCATGCCGCGGTGCGGCTGACGATCCCGCGAACGGTCGGCGTGGAGGACGGTCACCGGCCGGGTGTCGCGCTTCTCCGACAGGGCGGTGAGCAGCCCGATCACAGGTGTGCAGCCGATCCCGGCCGAAGCCAGCAGGAGCGGAGCGTCGTCGTCGGGCAGCACCAGGTCACCGAAGGGCGTGCTGACATCGAGGAGGTCACCTTCGAAGACGTGCTCGTGCAAATGCGCCGACACCTCGCCGGCGAGTTTGACACTGAACCGCCATCGCGACTCCGCTGGCGAGCCCGTGAGGCTGTACTGGCGGATCTGCCGGGCGCCGTCGGCCAGGGGGACCTGCACCGATATGTATTGTCCAGGTCGGAATCTCGGCAGATCACCGTCGACTGCATCGACGGTCAGCGCGATCGTGTCGGGAGAGACCTGCACGCGGTCGGTGACCCGGACCTCACGCCAGACCTGCCCGGGACCGACGTCGGCGGCGGCATACAGTTCGGCTTCCGATGCGATGAGCAGGTCGGCCATGTCCCAGTACAGCTGATCCCAGGCATCCGCGACGTCGGGAGTGACCGCAGCGCCGAGCACTTCGACGATCGCAGCGAAAAGATGCTCGTGCACAACGGCATACTGATCGGCTGTGACCCCGAGTGAGGCGTGCTTGTGTGCGATGCGGTCGAGGATGAAACGCTGGCGACGGACGTCGGGCTCGAGCTGGAGACGAGCGAACGCGGCTATCGAACCGGCAAGGGCCTGCGGCTGATCACCCGACTTCTGGTGCGTGCGGTTGAAGAGATTGTCGAGCAGATCGGGATGCGCGGCGAACAGTCCCCGATAGAAGCGCGGGGTGATCTCCGCAAGCGACCCTTCGACGGCGGGAAGCGTGGCGGCGATCGTCGCGCGTTGGGTGTCAGACAGCATGAGAACTCCTTTGTTCATCTGCTCATCGGGTTGGTGCGCAGGAAGAATGTGTGACGGGTCGAGCGCCGCCCCCGCTGGTTGAGCTTGTCGAAACCACCACCGCAGCAGGCGGTTACAGCGTCAGGTCGCTGTGGGTGCGGCAGCTTCGGATACCGGTCCGTCCCGCGGCGGCCGGGACGACAGCGACAGCAACACCGCGGTCGTCGGCTCGCGGGCGAGATCGGCGACCGTCTCGGAGTCGAGACTCTCATAGAATGCGGCGACCGCTCGGGCGAGGGACCCCCGGAGCCGGCAGGCGTGGCGCAACGGGCAGGGTTGTGCGCCTTCGCATTCCACGACCTCGCCGTCACCTTCGAGCGAACGGGCGAGCCACCCGACGCGGGCATCGCGGCCGAGTTCAGTGATCGTCAGCCCGCCGGTTCGACCGCGCCGAGCGTGTACGACGCCGAGTTCCGACAGCCTTCCGACGACCTTGGCGACGTGTGTGTATGGGACCGCGAGTTCGCGGGCGAGATCCTTGGTGGTGAGAGCTGTTGCAACAGAGCCATGTTGACCCGAGACGGCCAGCCGCATCACGACCCGGAGGCCGATGTCGGTGAAGCGCGTCAGTTGCATGTCGTAAGTAGAACACAAATTGGCACCTTAGATGCCAATTAAATGAGGTGACTCCGGTCACGCGAGGTGAGCCGGCCGGCTACTAGTCTGCGCCGATGCGGGCCGCGTGTGAGCGGCCCAGGCGTGGCCGTCGTGGTACCGGTCCACGTCCGGATACTGCGGGGCCATCCGGAAGTCGGCGGGGACCGTCTCGGCCCAGCGCTCGAACGCCTTCCGCTCGGGCAACCGGTAGAGGGTGTTGTTGACCTCGGCGGTCGGGAATCGCCGCGCATAGAAGTCCAGCCACAGTCGTTGTGGGAGCTTGTCCGGGTAGAACCCCGCCGCGCCAGTCACGGTACTGCCAGCCGGAGGTGCCGATGTACAGCATGGGCCGGCTATCCGGTTCGGGCGGGGCTACGAATCCCGTCTACGACGAGTACTCGGCATTCGGGTGGGTGTGGACTCACCGCCGGCGGGTACCCGTCCGTGGCACGTGCAAATCACCGAGACAGGAGACCTATGACCAACCTGGCGATCATCTACTACTCCTCCACCGGACACGGCACGACGATGGCGCAGGCGCTGTCGAAGGCCGGCGAAGCAGCCGGTGCAGACGTTCGGGTCCGGCACATCGCCGAGACCCGGGACCCCCAGGCCTTCGCCGACAACCCGGCCTGGTCGGCGAACTACGAGGCCACCAAGGACCTGCCCGAGGCGACCGGCGACGACATCGTCTGGGCCGATGCCGTGATCTTCGGCAGTCCGACACGATTCGGCAGCACGGCGTCGCCATTCCAGACCTTCATCGATTCGCTCGGTGGTCTGTGGGCCGACGGCAAGCTCGCCGACAAGGTCTACGCTGCGTACACCTCGAGCAACACCGCCCACGGCGGGCAGGAGACGACGCTCGTCGGGCTGTACACATCGCTCATGCATTTCGGCGGAATCCTGGTGCCTCCGGGTTACACCGACGGGCTGAAGTTCGCCGACGGCAACCCGTACGGCGTCTCCCACGTCACCGGCCCGGAGAACAAGAACCCGCTCGACGACGCGACCAAGGCCGCGCTCGCGCACATGGCGCAACGGGTTGTGACGATCGCGGGACGTCTCGCCTCCTGACGTCACCGCTCACATCGTCCGTTCCCGCTCACGACATCCCGTTGAGCGGGAACGGAACATGTGAGCTCGACGAGGACCGCAATCAGGTTGACAGCGATGGCGCGCGGGTCCACCATCGGTCCTCGTGTCAGTCAGTGTGTCGCCCCCCGGGCGTGAGGAGGTCGTCGGCGTGGTACGCGCCGACGGTTGAGCAGCCCGCCCCGATCGGCGCGCGTCCCATCACGGACCGCGTCGGTCAGCTCGTGCTCTCTTCATTTATCCTCCGACACCTGAGGTGTACACATCCATGCATTCCCTTTCCGATTCCCAGATCCGTTCGTCGTTCGTCAACGCCTCGCTGCGCGAACGCAAGAGCGTGACGCTCCCACCCGACTTCGACGAGTTGGATTGGGAGCGGTTGGATTTCGTCGGCTGGCGCGATCCGAAACTCCCGATGGTCGGCTATCTGGTCATCCCGACCGACGATGGTGTCGTCGGGATCATGCTGCGACTGGGCGGCCGACAGCCTCGCAACCGTCCGTTGTGTTCGTTCTGCGAAGACGTACAGCTGCCGAACGAGGTGGCGTTCTTCAGCGCGAAGTTCGCCGGAGCGGCGGGCCGCAAGGGCAACACCGTCGGGACACTCATCTGCTCGAACTTCGAATGTTCGACGAATGTCCGCGCGAAGCCGTCGGCCATCTTCTCCACCGACGACGCCGAAACCGTTCGGCAACAGCGGATTCAGGCATTGCGGAGTCACCTGGCCGGCTTCGCAGCGCGGGTGGCGAGCGGCGACAGCCCCTTGGCCCCCTCATCCGAAAGAGCCACATAACCCCTGGGCCCTGAGGTGCGAGGAGCGCAGCGACGAGCCACGAAGGGCCTGGTGCGACACGTTGCCAAACCCTTCGTGGCTCGCTTCGCTCGCACCTCAGGGAGCAGAGATTTCGACGCTCACGAATGTTCCTTCGTAGCCCACGACGGCCGACAGGCCGCAGGTGCTGCAGGTGCTGCAGGTGCGAGGAGCGAAACCCGCCGGGCCGGGCACTCGGCGGAGGACGTCGAGGCCGACGCGCTTTGTAGAGCACTCACTCGGCTTTACATCGGCGATAGTGGACCCATGACGTCGCTGTTCATCCGAGCACTGCAGACCCATCAATGGCTCTACGAGCATTCCGGCGGTCTCGTCGGCCACCGACTGCTGATGGGTATTCCCACGCTGCTGCTGCGGACGATCGGCCGCCGGACGGGCGAGGCGCGGTGCAATGCGCTCACCTATGCGCGCGATGGCGAGGCCTACCTGGTGGTCGCGTCGAACGGCGGATCGCCGCGACCCCCGGGGTGGCTCGCCAACCTCAAGGCCCACCCGAGCGTCGAGGTCCAGGTGGGTCGACGCCGCATCCAGGTCACCGCTCGGGCGACCTACCCCGACCACCCGGACTACGCCCGGCGCTTCGTCCTCGTCGACGAGGTGAACCGCGGTCGCTACGCCGGATACCAGAAGAAGACGACGCGCCCGCTGGCCATCGTCGAGCTGACGCCTCGGTAGGGGCCTTGCTGGCCTCACCGATGACATTCGCTTGGCTAACCGGTCGGCATATGGGATAAGCAACGTGCCGACCCCGAGGAGAGACATGCGAACGCTCGCGATCACCCAGAACATCACCGTCGACGGCTCGATCGAGATGTTGACCAACTGGTTCGACCCGACGGTCGACGCGCCGGACCTGACCGCGGAATCCCACCGGCAGGACGCCGAAGCCGACGCGCTGCTCGTCGGACGACAGACCTTCGAGGACTTCCGCGGTTTCTGGCCGCATCAGACCGACGACGCCACCGGGGTCACCGACTATCTGAACGCCGTCCACAAGTATGTGGTGTCGAGCACGATGACCGACCCCGAGTGGCAGAACTCGACGGTGCTGTCCGGTGACGTCGTCGACGAGGTGACCGCGCTGAAGAAGGCCGACGGTAAGGACATCGTCGTGACCGGGAGTATCAGCTTGTGCCACAAGCTGATCAGCGCCGGGCTGGTCGACGAATACCGGCTGTTCGTCTATCCGACCGTGCAGGGATCGGGTCGTCGCCTGTTCCCGGACGGGATGGAGATCCCCGCGCTGCAACTGATGGAGACCAAGAGCTTCGAACAGGGTGTCTCACTGTTGCGCTACCGGAAGGTGTGACGCGTCACGCCGGATCGGATTCGATCTCCGCGAGAGCACGGTCGCGGATAGCCGCGAGATCCATCCCGTAGGTCGGTCCGTGCGACCGCTCGTACTCGTCCAGGTGCGCAGCGGCACGGTCGTAGAGGCGTCGAGCCCCGACGGCGTTGCCCCGACGATGGTGCGTGAGACCGACGCAGAGCTGCGCAAGTCCCTGCCACAACGGACGTTCGTCCGGCGGACACGACTTCCACCGGGTCTCGAACACCTCATGCGCGGAGAACGGCCGACCCTCCACGAGCAGCTGCCACGCGTAAGCGATCGTCTCGTCGGGCGGCAACGGTTTTTCGGACACCGGTTCGACGCCCTGTGCGCCATATGGCAGCGGCCGTCCCAACTCGTCGCGCGGCCGAGCCTGGCGGGCGCGACCGTCGGAGTCGCGGTCGCGGTTATCGGACATCTGCGCACCTTCCGGTCGAGTAGACGAACCATGTGCGGTCGAGCATCGCTACACAGCTGCAAGAGCAAACAGTACGAGTAGAACGACAGGACGGTACCCACTCGACAGATCCAGAAACGAGAAGTGTTGGCTCGCTGCGCGCACCCTGACCCTCAAACGAACCCTACGAGCGCCGGTGGACGGCGACGCTTGTAAATACGTGCGCGCGCAGTGCGGTGCGTTGCCGGCACCGATAGGCTCGCGCCCGAACCCGTCGATCGTGAGGGTGCTTGGCGGTAGTTCAACTCCGTCGAGGCTCGCAATATGGGCCGGAACACCACCGATGGCTGGCTACACCGCCTCCATCAAGAGCAGCTCAGATCGCGGCCTCCAGTACGATTAGATACCGCACGCTGCACACTACGATGCCTACCTGATCGCGAGGAACCGTGACACGGCGCTTCTTTCGACCACTTTGGAACGTCCTTCGGTCACCATTAAACTTTCTGGCCACGTCGGTCTCACGTCCGTTCAACCAAATAGCGAATACCGCGTCGATCTTGGGGCTACTTGTATCCCTCGGTGCGTTGTTTACGTGGCAGGCAACGATTATACCGATCGTCTATTTATGCCTTTTGTCTTTGTTCCTATTAATTCGCTACATGCGCCAGGAGCGGTGGGCTCGCTATTCCGAGAGTGCGGGCATCCTTCAGCGGGCATATCGTCACCTACAGGAAGCTTCCGAGTGCTCGCTCCATGGAATCGAGAACCCTGACCTATTCATTGAACGTTTGAGTCTATCACTAGATTCTTTCGCACAGTCGTTCACACTGATCACTGGATCTCAGTGTAGGGCTTGCATTGCCGAGGTCAATGTCGATACTGACATTCGACCGCATCGAGGGTCGCCACCTTCTCCAGCCGACATTTTTGTAATTAATATTATTCTACGCAGTGGAGAGCAACGGTGGGGACCTGAGAAACCCCAGCCTGTGGCAAAGAACACCGATTTTCTCCACATCCTCCAGACCGGAAAGCCATTCTTCAATAACGATCTGCCCATGAGTTTCAGGAAAATGGAGTACGAAAACTCAAAGTGGGATAGGAATCTACTGAAGACCCGGGACTACCCATACCGGTCGACGATCGTCTGGCCAATCAGCCAGTCGGCCGCGCAACTGGCTGGACCGAGCGAACTCCAGCCACCTTTAGCTTTCCTCTGTGTCGACACGAAGCGGGTTGGCGCATTCAAGCACGTGTCAGACGTTCCGCTTGGATGGTGCTACGCTCACGCCGTGTATCCTGTCCTGCGGTACCTTCTGCCTGAACTTGACCGCCAGAGAGAGTGACGATGCCTCGCACCCCGAATCAGACCCTGGAAGCGACGGACGAGGATAGCCCGATCACCGCGGTGGAACTGAAGGGCAGCGACTGGGCCATCGTAACGGTGAAATCGGAGTCCGGCGAGACTCGGAGATTTCCCGTCAGTAGACGTAGTGCCATGTCGCGAATCGCTGCCGCCGCACGACAGAAGGACTAGCGCAACTCGACAACCGCCACGCCTGGCCGTTCGATTGAGCCGCGCGCGCTCCGTGTCCGTGCAACAAATCGCATGCGCATAGCCGGACGACGGCTACTCTGTGTGGGGTATCTACCGCACAGTTTGGCCTTCACCCGCGCCAAGGTTTTGGCAGGTACACGGGGACGTATCCGGGGGGTACTGCGGGCACCATCTCGTTGGTGGCCGTGACATGGCAGAAAGAAATCGTCGACCAACAACTGCCTTGATTGCCGGGGACTTGCCTTTCCTGTCTAACCGCCTTGGGTCAACCCGACGCGGAGGAGCGCCCTGTTGCGTTATCGGCTACCGGATAGGGCGATAACGCACACGCCCAGCGGATCACCCGACAGATCGACTCGACACTCTCACATGTCTTCGGAATCAGACCACCCAACTGTCAGCCGCGAGGTCGCTGCTCATGCAGCTGCTCAGCAACATGTGCCGCAAATATCGGATCGGCATGTATGCGCGCTACGACATCGTCAGCGACCTTGTTCACGTCGATCGGTCCCGCAGGTTCGATTTCCACGTTCTGGCTTGGAAACCTGAAGTCGGTGCGTCGGCTGTAGACGCTTTCGCCGTCGTCTCCGTATGCGCTGAGAACGTGATCGTAGACGAGCTGTACCTTCTCACGAAAGATGTCGACGGTGTACGGCGTCTCGGGCAGACCTGAGTCGAGGACGCGTCGGATGGTGCTGTTGACGTCGTTCATCACGTCCACCTTGCGTCGCCAGTCCTGCACCAGCTTCTCGTGCAAGTGCTCTAACACGGTCTTCGCGCTTGCCTGAACCCTCTCCCGTTCCTCGGTTGTCAGCACGGGATCAGGTTTGGTGAGAAGGTCGAAGATCGCAAGCTCCTCCTCGGTCATGCCTTCGCGGACCGCTCGGTCCTCCTCGGCGGTCAGCGTTTTCGATAGCTCGATGAGACGACGCAGGTACTCGTCGATGTTCACACTGCCCGCGTTGTATTCGGCGATCAACTGCTCGATCCGCTCCACCAGCTCGTAGCGTGTCGGGTTGCGCAAAGCTGCGCCGACGGCTTGCTGGCGAAGAAGCTGAGCCATGCGGTCGGTCTCGGCGCGCTTGCGGCCGGCCAGCTTCGCGGCAAGTCCGTCAAAATCGATTTGCGACAAGTCGATTAGCGGGTCGGGCTCGCTTCCTTCGGCAGCCGCGCGGATGACGTACTCCTCGGCACCGACCGAGCGGTCCAGCAACGCGTCGACAGCATCGGCAACACTTCCGATGTCGGGGGTCGGAGGTTTAGTCACTTCGTTGATGCGCTCGGCAAGCACTCGAATCGCTGCAACAGTGCGCTGCTGCGCAGCGGCTTTCGTGTTCGGAAGGAGCGCCTTAAAGAGTCTCCGTACCTGTCGCGCCTTCCCGGTGAAGTCGTTGCGGGTCTGCTCGTCCACCAGCAGTGCCTCGACAGCGGCGTCCCGCTTAGCCACGTGGTCGAAACCCTCAGCGTCGCGCAACACAATCAGATCGACGCCTACGGCCGCGCAGAAGTTGATCAGTTCAGCAACAGCAGCGTCGAGCGCCGCCGCGAGAGCGTCGATGATCTCAATCGGCGATTCGCCCTCGTCGGCCGCTCCATAGACAGCGAGGGCCTTCTCGAGGTTTCGGAAAACGCCGACGTAGTCGACGATCAGGCCGTTGTCCTTCT
This sequence comes from Gordonia hongkongensis, assembly GCF_023078355.1. Lineage (NCBI taxonomy): Bacteria > Bacillati > Actinomycetota > Actinomycetes > Mycobacteriales > Gordoniaceae > Gordonia > Gordonia hongkongensis. The sequence continues at coordinate 43,427 of NZ_CP095552.1, read as the reverse complement.
CCGGGAACACGCGGTTCGCACGGGCGATGGTCTGCATGAGGGTGTGGTTCTTCATCGGGCGGTCGAGGTAGATGGTCGACACACTTGGGGCGTCGAAGCCGGTCATCCACATCGCGCACACGAACACCAGCCGAAGCGGATCGTTCGGGTCCTTGAACTTCTCGGCAAGATCCTCGCGGTTCATGCGCTCGCGGTGCGGCCGGATGTCGAGGCCGAGGTCGTCGAGCATCTTCAACTCGTTCTGACTTTGAGAGACAACGACTGCCATGTCTGTGGTCTCCATCAACTTGATCCTAGAGGCCAGCCAGGGTCGTTCCAGTTCGGGAAGAGCATCGTGCTGCCGCTTCAGATCGGTGATCTGCTCGTTCCACGCCACCTGCACGAGGCCGTACATCCTCACCGCTGCGGCCTTGTCGAGGCCGACGTACATCGCCTTGCCCGAGAACCCGCGGCCGGCGAAGTGCGCAACGAGGTCTTTGGCGAGGGTCCTCAAACGCTCTGGACGGGTCAGAAGTGTGTACTGCTTTCCGAATCGGCGTGCCAGTGCTCCCTCTGCGTCTTCGTCGAGCTCCGCTTCCTCCAGCAGCGCATCGAGTTCTTCAGCGAATTCTGCGTTGGTGAGTTGTAGCTCGGGGATGCGGTTTTCGTAGTAGAGGGGGACAGTGGCGCCGTCTTCGATGGCGTCGCCGAAGTTGTAGATGCTGACGTAGTCGCCGAACTGCTGGCGGGTCGCCTGTTCTTCGCCTGCGATCAGTGGGGTTCCAGTGAAGCCCATCATCGAGGCGTTGGGCAGAGCGGTTCGCATATTGAGTGCCAGGGTGTCGTACTGGCTGCGGTGTGCCTCATCGGTGAGGACGATGACGTCCGAGCGGTCGGATAGCACCGGCATCTGCCGTTCACCCTTGGATGGCTGGAACTTCTGAATCAGCGTGAAGACGTAGCGGTGGTCAGCTGCAAGTAGTTCACGCAAATGCGCGATGGAGTCGGCGTGTACTCGTGCTTCGGGCGGGATCGCACCGGCGTCCGCGAACTCCCCATGCAGTTGCGTATCGAGTTCACTTCGGTCCGTGACCATCACGAAGGTCCACCTGCCGCGCACATGACGCAACACCTTCCGCGTAAACCAAAGCATCGATAGGCTCTTGCCCGATCCTTGGGTATGCCAGAAGACCCCGAGGCGCTTGTCCTGTTCGGCGCGGGCCCGGTGGAGATTCTCGATCGCAGCGTTGACGCCCAGGTACTGGTGTGAGCGCGCCGTGATCTTGATTAACCCGCCGGGACGTTCCATGTAGGCAACGAAGTTCTCGAACAGATCGAGCAGGTTTGTCGGATCGCAGGTGCCGCGAAGTGCTGTCTCTAGGGCAATCTTGCTGCGAGCACCGAATGCGTCAACAACTTTCCAGTCCGAGAAGAAGTCCCACGGCGCATATGTCGACCCGACCTTCGCCTCACTGCCGTTGGCGAGCAGCACGAAGCAGTTAGGGACGAAGAGCTGCGGGATGGTGTCCCGATAGTCGGTGAGATTGTCGTCGTAAGCAGACTTGACTGGCGCATTAGGCTCTTTGAACTCCAGCACTACGAACGGCACACCGTTGACGAACAGAGCCACGTCGAGGCGCCGGCTGTGCAAGGGTCCCTTGACCCACATTTGTTGGACTGCCAGCAGGTCGTTGTTCAGAGGATCGCGCAGATCAACGTAGCGGACCGTTTCAATCTGTCTGTCGCCGTTGTCATCCACCCACTCGGCTTGGTAGCCATCGCGTAGCAAGTCGTAGACCTCTTGGTTGGCGCGCGCCCGGTCCATCACCGAGCGGTCCTTGGTCAGCGCCACGATCGCTTCGTCGAAAGCTAGATCAGGGACGTCTTCGGAGTTGAGTTTGCGCAACGCAAAGCGCAGGCGGTGCGTGAGAATCACATCGTGCTGAGAGTGACGTCCCAAAGTGCCATCAGAGCCCAGGATTTCATGGAAGGCGTCGATAGGAGTCCAGCCAAGCTCACCCAACAACTCCATGCTCGGTCGCTCGACGTAGTCGTACTCCGGACCCCGTGCCATCATCACTCAACCCGATCTGCCACCAGAGCGCTAAGGTCTAGCAAGGACACGTCCAACTGCCCACTTACGAGCTTTGGCAGCAGCATGTCCCGGATTTGCGTCAGGACAACAATCCTGCGTCCGCTGGTAGCGGCGAGGTCGCCCAGACGGTCGAAGACTTGAACAAGCTCTTTCTGCTGCTGCCGAGGAGGCATTGGAACTTTGAAATGCTGTAGGAAGGGTTTCCACCTGAAGTTCGTGATGCCTGTCGACTGGACCTGGAAGGTGTCCAACTGGCCATTCGCATAGGCTTCCTGCAGCATTAGGAACACGATGCCGGGCTCAGCTACGGCCGGGTTGACCCGGACCAGTTTGCAGAAGCTGGCACACATTGTCGGTGCGTCAAACGCATCGAGCAAAGACTGCCGTATAAGCAGTGAGCGGCCAACCGGCTGGCCTTTGCTACCGCCGGAAACTTCAAGGACGATGTCCCCGTGCCTGAGCTTTCTAGAACGAAGATTGGATTCGCGGTGGAAACGGAATGGAACGGTCGTCACGTCTGAATGGGCCACGCGTGGAATATCGGTCCCACGAATGACGTATGCAGGTTCCGCCGAACCCGTCCCTTCTTGTTCTGTACCCCACCCGCCCCCGATGTGGTACTCCACTATCGCGGAGAACGGATGTACCTCCCACCCGACCGGGATCGGACCGAGGGCGGAGTCGACGAGTGGAACGTCTTCGTAGCCAGGGTAGCGGAACTTAACGAACCACTCGCGGTAGATGGCCCGCGCCATCTCCTCCAGCACCTCCACCCGCCGCCGGTTGTTCTCGATCAGAGCATCAATCGTATCGAACACTGCCCCAACCCGCGCTTGAGTCGGCCTGTCGGGCAAACTGAACGGGAATGCTCCGAGCACCTTGGCACTCGCATTCGGTTGGGCTGCACCACCTGCGTTCTGCTGAACCCACCGTTTATAAGCGTGGGATTCCACAACCGCACCCACAAAGCGCGGATCAACATCGCCTCTCAGTCTGAATCGCACGAGATACGAGGCAAACACCGCCCGTGGGTGCATCCGAATGCGCTTTGCGTACCCAACGGTCGCGCCCGTCCGAGCAACGACGATGTCGTCGGCGGCGAGCTCGTACCTCTTGAAATCATTCTCGTCGATCAGACAACCGGGCACCCTCGACCAATCGAGGCTGGGCCGAGCGATATCTGTGATGCGGAGAAACCTTGGCAGATTGAGGTCTGATGACGCCGAGGCCGTAAATCCATAATCCACCCGTTCAGCGACATCCGCGAGCGTAACGTCGCGCCACCTACTCATGATCGAGAATCCCGTCGAGAATTGTATCGACCTGCGCACGTAAACCCTCCGCCTCATCGCTGAGACAAGTGAACTCCTCGTACAATTCCTCGAGCTTCGCGGCGAAGTCCACATCGGTATCCGCCACGGTTTCAGATCCGGTGTAACGGCCGGGGTTGAGACTCCACCCCTGATCGGCGATCTCAGCGTGCGTTACGACTCTGCAGAGACCGGCTACGTCAACGTACTTCCCGTCGGGAAATTTCTCCTTGAGCAACACCTCGCTGCCCGCAATCGTCTCCACCCCTTCACCTCGGTAGAGCCGGACAACGTTGGCGAGAAACTCGATCTGTTCGGGCATAAAATCGCGGTGAGCACGATCGATCTGCCGGTATGTGTGCCGTGCATCGAGGAAAAGCACGGTTCCTTCGCGTGGCGTTCCGGCCTTAGCTTTGTCTAAAAACCACAATGTCACCGGGAGCGTTACCGTGTAGAAGAAGTTCGAGCTGATCGCGACCATCACGTCGACCGCCCCAGATTCGATGATCTGCCTTCGGATCTCCCCTTCGGAGTGTCCTGCATCCCCGGCTGAATTCGCCATGACGAAGCCTGCTCGACCCTTTGGTCCGAGGGCCGCGTAAAACTCCTGTATCCACAGATAGTTGGCGTTGTCGGGCTTGGGTATCCCGAATGGGAAGCGCTTGTCGCCAGCAAGATGATCTTTCTTGACCTTGTCGACGTTGAACGGCGGGTTGGCCATGACGTAGTCAAATGTACCGACGGCTTTGTGTGGATCTTCGTAGTAGCTGTTGGCTTGCCGGATGTCGCCAGATAGACCATGCAGTGCAAGGTTCATTTTGGCCAACGGAACCGTGTCTTCAGTCTTTTCGTTGCCGAAGATCGAGAGCTTGCGCGTTGCCGACTCATGATGACGTTCAACGAATTTAGCGCACTGGACGAACATGCCACCCGATCCGCAGGCGGGATCGAGGACGCGACCTGAAAAGGGCTCCAAAATGTCGACGATCAGCCGGACGATGGAGTATGGCGTGAAGTACTCACCGCCGCCCTTACCCTCTTGCGCGGCGAAGTTTGAGAGGAAGTCCTCGTAGATGAAGCCGAAGGCGTCGCCTTCCAGCTGTGTGGGCAGCGGCGCAAACAACCGCAGCAGCTCGATCAAAGTCGAGCGCTCAAGCTTCTGGTACCCGCGCGGGAGAATGTCCTTGAGTTCGGGGTTGGCAGCCTCGATCGCCTTGATCGCCTCGTCGACTGCCTTGCCGATATCGTCGCCCTCTGGCAAGTCGTTGAGGTACGACAGCCGCGACTCTGCCGGGACATAGAGCACCGACTTGGCCTTATAGTCCGCAACCGAGGCGGGGTTACGGGCGGAAGCCCTTCCCTCAACCTCGCCGCGGACGGCCTCGAAGCGGTTTTCTGCGTACGCCAGGAACACCAGGCCGAGAACCGGATTGCGGTACTGGACCGGCGTCAACTTCGAGTTTGCTCGCAGTTCGTCAGCGGCGGCCCAAAGGGTGTTGCGCACCTTGGCGAGGTCAGTCGTCTTCAACCACGTTCCGTTCTCTTGGGGCAGAGTCGCCACCATCGACCTGTGCCGTCCGCACTACGAAGGATCACAACGCGATGATGGCGTTTCATTTCGTGCACATGTTCAGTGGAGTGTGTGCAACCGTCTCGACGCAGTAGATCGTATAGCCGCAGCCGAGGATGGCGTCGGAAACTCGCGGACGATGGCGCAGCGCACCCACCGCTGCTGGCTGCACGCCAAACTGCTTCCAGGGACCGATGGTTGGCAAGTCCCCGAAATCCAGCGCCTTAGAGATCGGCCGCGACCGGACGAACGAGAAAGGTCAGGCTGCCGTGAGCAACCTGACCTTGTCCGCTCTGGTGGGCGAAGGGGGACTTGAACCCCCACGTCCCGAAGGACACTGGCACCTGAAGCCAGCGCGTCTGCCATTCCGCCACTCGCCCGTGGCCACCGGAGTTCCGGTGGGCATGTCGTCGAACTGGGTGTGTCCGGCGACTGGACGACGATAGCAGCACGCCGCCACCGAAACAAAACTCGATCTCCGACGTTGCATTTGTGCAGTACGTCGGGTTACGTCAGATGCCGAATACACACCATTGGGACAGGTGTTGCAGACGGTGCACCAGTTGCCTTGGTGGCACAGTTGGCCGTTGATGTCGCTATCATCAAACAAGGCCAGATGCACGGCGACACGCTCTATTGCCGCGAAAGGAGGTCTCGGTGGGGATCCTGCAACGACTGGAACGCAAGCTCGAAGGTGCAGTTGACGACGGTTTTGCCCGTGTCTTCGGTGGTCAGGTGGCCCCGCAGGAGATCGAGAACGGGCTACAGCGAGAAGCCGAGGAGTCGCTCGAGAACCTCGGTGACGGTACGGTCCTTGCGGCCAACAGCTACACGCTGCTGTTCAGTCCCACCGATCATCAGCACATCGCTGCGGAATACGAGCTGAACCGCAAGACTTTCTCGAAGCATTTGGAAAACTTCATCAAGGACAACGGGTGGCAGACCTACGGCAAGGTCGTCGTAGAGTTCGAGCAATCGCCGTCCTTGCACACGGGGATCTTCCGCGCACGCGGCACGGTCAACCCGGATGCGCGGCCCCGCCCGGTGGGAGCGCGTCCGGAACAGCCGCACGGTGCACCGGTCCCCGGCCCGCCGGCCGGACGCCCGGCCCCTGTTCCCCCACCTACCGACGCCCCCGACCAAGGAGCCCCCAAGATGACTCAGAATCCCGGATACGACCAGCGCAGGGGCGCCGATCCCGCGTACGACCAGTACGGCCAGGGATCGGGACAGCAGGGCGACCAGGGTTACGGCCAACAGGGCTACGACCAGTACGGTCAGCAGCCCGGCTACGACCAGGGATACGACCAGCAGGGCTACGGCCAGCAAGCGTACGACCAGGGTTACGGCCAGCAGCCCGGCTACGGACAGCAGGGTTACAGCCAGCAGGGCTACGACCAGCAGTCCTATGGCCAGCAGCCCGGGTACGGCCAGCAAGGCTACGAGCAGCAGGGCTACGGTCAACAACCCGGCTACGACCAGGGCTATGGCCAGCAGCCCGGCTACGGACAGCAGGGTTACGACCAGCAGGGCTACGGCCAGCAGCCCGCCTACGACCAGGGTTACGGCCAGCAGGGCTATGAGCAGCAGGGCTACGGCCAGCAGGCGTACGGTCAGCAGCCCGCCGGGTACGACTACCAGGGCGGGTACGACCAGGGTTACGGCGCGGGCCGGCCGGCAGCGGGGTACGCCCCGTCGTCGATCACGTTGCTGCTCGAGGACGGCAGCAACCGCACCTTCCAGCTGCACGAGGGATCCAATGTGATCGGCCGCGGACAGGACGCACAGTTCCGTCTTCCCGACACCGGCGTTTCGCGCCGGCACGTGGAGATCCGCTGGGACGGCGCGACCGCCATGCTCACCGATCTCAACTCAACCAACGGCACCACCGTCAACGATCTCCAGGTGAACACCTGGGAACTCGCCGACGGCGACCGCATCCGCGTCGGACACTCCGACATCACCGTCCGGTTCCAGTAGACCCGCATACGCCGAGCGCACGCCCACCGCGGGCGCGCGGCAGTCGACACCGGCCAGAAACCTCTCCGGCCGGTTGATACTGAACTGTCATATCCGAATGACCGGGTTCGGCGGATCTGCCCATAAGATGCAGTCGGGTCCGCTCCTTTCGATCGGCGGTCCGACGACTGCTGCCGCGGGTACGACCCGACCGAGACGGAACGCGCTGGAGGTGAACACGACATGCAGGGCTTGGTGCTGCAACTGACCCGCATCGGGTTCCTGTTGTTGCTCTGGTTGTTCGTCTTCGCCGTGATCCGCACCCTGCGCGCCGACATCGCGTCGGCCGGCGGTCTGCGTATGCCCCGGTACTCGGGCGGCTCGGAGAAACGACGCCGCGGTGGTGGCGTCCGCGGCGCGGCCCGCTACCTCGTGGTGACCCACGGTGCACTGGCGAACACACGGATCAGCCTCGGCCAGCAACCGGTCCTGCTCGGACGCGCGGACGACTCGACGCTCGTGCTCACCGACGACTACGCCTCCGAACGGCACGCGCGGCTCTCGCGACGCGGCGACGACTGGTACGTCGAAGACCTCGGCTCCACCAACGGCACCTACCTCGATCGTTCCAAGGTGACAACCGCGGTCAAGGTGCCGCTGAACACGCCGATCCGCATCGGCAAGACCGTGATCGAGTTGCGCCCGTGACACTTGTGTTGCGCTACATCGCGCGCAGCGACCGCGGTCTCGTTCGGTCCAACAACGAGGACTCCTTCTACGCGGGTCCGCGCCTGCTCGCACTCGCCGACGGCATGGGCGGCCACGCGGCCGGCGAAGTCGCCAGCCAACTGGTCATCCGCGCGCTGAGCACGCTCGACGACGACGAGCCCGGCGGCGACCTGCTCACCCAGCTCGACAGCGCCACCCGAGCCGGCAACGAGGCGATCGCCGCGCAGGTGCAGGAGTCACCCGAACTCGACGGCATGGGCACCACGCTCACCGCGATCCTCTTCGCCGGTAGCCGAATCGGGTTGTGCCACATCGGCGATTCTCGCGGCTACATGTATCGCGACGGTGCCCTGACCCAGATCACCCGCGACGACACGTTCGTCCAGACCCTCGTCGACGAAGGTCGGATCACCGCCGAACAGGCACACACCCACCCGCAGCGTTCGCTGATCATGCGCGCGCTGACCGGCACCGAGGTCGAGCCGACCCTCACCATGCGGGAAGCGCGCGCGGGTGACCGGTACATGCTCTGCAGCGACGGCCTGTCGGACGTCGTGACCGAGGACACCATCGCCGAGACCCTCGGCTCCATCGCTGACCCCAAGGAGTGTGCGGACCGCCTCATCGAGCTCGCACTGCGCGGGGGCGGCCCCGACAACGTGACCGTCGTCCTCGCCGACGTCGTCGACACCCAGTACGGCGACTCGCGACCGATCGTCGGCGGGGCGGCCGGCGGCAACGAGGAGATCTACACCCCCGATCCCGCCACCGCCGCGGGACGCGCCGCGGCACTACGCCCGCCGCCTGCCGAACCGCAGCGCCCGACGGTGCTGACCGAGGACGAGCCCCCCGCCAAGCAGAAGAGCAAGTACCGCCGCTGGATCGTCGCCGGAGTCGCGCTGGCCGTGATCGTCGCGCTCGTCGTCGGAATCTTCGTCGTCCGCGCCATCGTGCGCAGCAACTACTACGTGGCCGCCGACGACACCGGCGATGTGCTCATCTACCAGGGTTCACCGGAGAAGGTCTTCTTCCTGTCGATGAGCAACCCGGTGCAGCGCGTCTGCGTCGAAGATCTCGACCAGGCGGAACCGAGCTACACGTTCATCTCCTACGACGCCTCCTGCGAGTTCCCGCTCAACGTCGACGACCTGGTGTCGGGACCTGCCCAGTCGGTCAAGAACGTGATGATCCGGAACAAGAGCGAAGAACAGATCCAAGGCGTCGTCACCGACGAGCTCACCTTCCGCTGCGACAACGCACCCTCGTCGCCCTCCCCCGCGCCGACTCCCCCGGCACCGGCACCGTCGGAGTCGACGCCGAGCACCGATCCGTCCGCCCCGGCACCCCGCGCCACCGCGGCGCCGGCGCCGGGCATCCCGCAGCAGGGCGCCACCGAATCGGTGGCACCGTCCACCGGCAACGCCGGGCCGGCCGACACGCCCGCACCTGACCAGGACGCCGTCACGAGCTGCCGGCAGCAGGTGAGATGACTCAAGCCGCGCCCGCCCCGCACGCCCCGCCACGCCAACCCGCCACGAGCACCGGCCGCAACGCCGAACTGCTGCTCCTGGGATTCGCCATCGGCCTGGTGACGGTGGCGCTGCTCATCGTCCAAGCCGCCCAGGGCCAGAACCTGACCTGGGACATCCTGAAGTACGTCGCCGCGTACACCGCACTGTTCGGGGTCGCCCATCTGGTGGTTCGCCGCTACGCACCCCACGCCGATCCGATCATGCTGCCCGTCGTGGCCGTCCTGAACGGTCTCGGCCTGGTCCTGATCCATCGTCTCGACCTCGGCACGGGCAACACCGGGGAGTCGGTGAACGCCACCGAGGCGACCCGCAACGCCGATCAGCAGTTGCTGTGGGCAGTGCTCGGCATCGTGGCGTTCTCCGCGGTGCTCATCCTGATCCGCGACCACCGCACGCTCTCGCGGTACGCCTACACGCTCGGCCTCGGCGGACTGGTCTTCTTGATCATCCCGGCGATCCTGCCCAGCGCGTTCTCGGAGATCAACGGATCGAAGAACTGGATCATCACGCCGTTCTTCTCGATCCAGCCCAGTGAGTTCTCCAAGATCCTGATCATCATCTTCGCGGCCGCGGTGCTGGTCTCCAAGCGTGATCTGTTCATCACCGCCGGTCCGCACGTGCTCGGTGTCGACCTCCCGCGCGCCCGTGACCTCGGTCCGCTGCTGGCTGCCTGGGCCATCGCCATCGCCGTCATGGTGGTCCAGAAAGACCTGGGTACGTCGCTGCTGATCTTCGCGACCATCCTGACGATGCTCTACGTGGCCACCTCGCGTGTCGAGTGGCTGGTGCTGGGCATCGGGCTCTTCGCGATCGGCGCGGTCTTCGCGTGGTCGATCTTCTCGCACCTGCAGACCCGGGTCTCGGTGTGGCTGAACCCCTTCGAGGACTTCGACGGCTCGGGCTACCAGATCGGGCAGAGCCTGTTCGGTCTGGCCACGGGCGGACTGTTCGGCACCGGACTCGGTTCGGGCCGGCCCAACATCGTGCCGTTCGCCAACACCGACTTCATCATCTCGACCATCGGCGAGGAACTCGGCCTGGCCGGCCTCACCGCGATCCTGCTGCTGTACATGATCTTCATCCACCGCGGGCTGCGGACCGGCATCGCCGTCCGCGACAGCTTCGGCAAACTCCTGGCGACCGGTCTGGCGTTCACCATCGCGATGCAGATCTTCGTCGTCGTCGGCGGCGTCACCAAGTTGATCCCGCTGACGGGTCTCACGACGCCGTTCCTGTCCTACGGCGGATCGTCGCTGCTGGCCAACTACATCCTGGTCGCGTTGCTCATCCGGATCTCGAACGCCGCGCGGGAACCCGATCCCGGGAAGAAGCGGCCCGCGGCCAAGCCCGTCGAGGCACTGCCGACGCAGGTGGTGAAGCGTCGATGAACAAGCCCATCCGCAATGTGTCGATGGCGGTGATCGTGATGATCATCGCCCTGCTCGCCAACGCCACCTACGTGCAGGTGTTCAAGGCCGACGCCCTCAAGACCGACCCCCGCAACAATCGGGTGCTGCTCGACGAGTACTCCCGGCAGCGCGGCCTGATCACGACCGCCGACGGCACGGTGATCGCGTTGTCGGTGCCGATCGAGAGCCGCCTGAAGTTCCTGCGCCAGTACCCGCGGGAGGGCGCCGAGGCGTTCGCCCCGGTCACCGGTTTCTACTCTTTCCAGTACCTGGCCAGCCAGATCGAGCACTACGAGAACAGCATCCTCAACGGATCCGACGACCGACTCTTCGGTCAGCGGTTCATGGACATGTTCTCCGGGCGCGACCCGCGCGGCGGCAACGTCGTCACGACGATCAACCCCAAGGTGCAGCAGGCCGCGTACCAGGCCATGCTCAACGGGCCGTGCGACGGTCCGTGCCGCGGGGCGGTCGTGGCGCTGCAGCCGAACACCGGCAAGATCCTGGCGATGGTCTCGACGCCGAGCTACGACCCCAACCGGCTCGCGAGCCACGACCAGGAGGTCCGGGAGAGCAGCTGGGAGGCGTGGAACCGGCCCGGTGACACCGCGCAGCCGATGCTCAACCGTGCGATCAGCCAGCTCTACCCGCCCGGCTCGACCTTCAAGGTCGTCACCTCCGCCGCGGCCCTGCGCGACAACATCACCCCGGGCATCCGCCTCACCGCAGCTCCGACCTTCCCGTTGCCGGGCACCGACGTGTCTCTCCCGAACTACGGCGGCGAGACCTGCCCCGGGTCGTCGGGCGGAACCGTGTCGCTCGAGACGGCGTTCAAGTACTCGTGCAACACCGCCTTCGCCGAACTGGTGACCGAGAAGATGTCCGACGCGATCCCCAAGTTCACCGAGACCGCGAGTCTGTTCGGCCTCGATCAGCCCGGCCCCGACATCCCGATGCCCGTCGTCGACTCGACGGTCGGGCAGATCCCGTCCCTCGACGTCCTCGCGCAGGCGTCGATCGGCCAGCGTGACGTCCGGCTCACCCCGCTACAGAACGCGATGATCGCCGCGACGGTGGCCAACGGAGGTGTGCGCATGCAGCCGTACCTGGTCGACAAGTTGCAGGCCGCGGACCTGCAGACCCTGCAGACCACACCGCCGACGACGGCCAACAAGCCGATCACGCCCGAGCAGGCCGCCGAGCTGACGTCGATGATGATCGAGTCGGAGCGGTCGACGGCCGGCGCGGGCGGCCCGGTGTCGATTGCGTCGAAGACCGGTACGGCGGAGAGCGGATCGAGCACGGACACTCCGTTCTCCTGGTACATCGCCTTCGGACCGTCGTCGAACGCACAGATCGCGGTGGCCGTCGTGGTGGAGAATGGACAATTCGGCGCGGACTCGGTCGGTGGGACCGTCGCGGCGCCGATCGGACGAGAAGTGATCAACTCACTGGTGGGAGGTGGCAGTCGATGAGCCTGCAGAACGGCACCACCATCGGCGACCGGTATCGGCTCATCCGCCTGATCGCCACGGGCGGCATGGGCCAGGTGTGGGAGGCGCTCGACACGCGCCTCAATCGTCGGGTCGCGGTGAAGGTCCTCAAAGCCGAGTACACCAGCGATCCGGAGTTCATCGCGCGGTTCCGCGCGGAGGCCCAGACCACCGCGAAGCTGAACAACCCCGGGATCGCGAACGTCTTCGACTACGGCGAGACCCCGGATTACAACGGCGGCGACCCGCTCGCGTACCTGGTGATGGAGCTCGTCGACGGTGAGCCCCTGAACTCGGTGATCTCCCGCCTCGGGCGGTTGTCGCTGACCAACACCCTCGACATGCTCGAGCAGACCGGCCGCGCCCTGCAGGCCGCGCACAGCCAGGGACTCGTCCACCGCGACGTCAAGCCCGGCAACATCCTGATCACCCCCGTCGGCCAGGTGAAGATCACCGACTTCGGCATCGCCAAGGCCGTCGACTCCGCCCCGGTCACCAAGACCGGGATGGTCATGGGTACCGCGCAGTACATCTCCCCGGAGCAGGCCACCGGCGACGAGGCGACCGCGGCGTCGGACGTCTACTCGCTCGGCGTCGTCGGCTACGAGGCCCTCACCGGGCGTCGTCCGTTCCTCGGCGACGGTGCGATCACCGTCGCGATGAAGCACATCCGGGAGGCACCGCCACCCCTGCCGACGAACCTGCCGTCCGGGGTCCGCGAGCTCATCGAGATCACGATGGCCAAGGATCCGCGGCAGCGTTACGCCAACGGTGGTGAGTTCGCCGACGCGGTCGCCGCCGTGCGTGCCGGGCGTCGTCCGCCGCGACCGGGTGCGATCGCCGGTGCCGCGGCAGGCGCAGCGGGAGCCGCCGCGCTCGGCGCCGCAGTCGCTCGTGGGGCCACCGCGACGGGTGCGGCCTCGCGGCCGGTCACCCCTCGGCCGACGTCGCGGACCGCGGTGGCGCCACCGCCGCCGGACAACAGCTGGACCACCGGGCAGAAGGTCCTGGCCGGCATCGCGGCCGCCCTTCTCGTCGGTGCCATCGGGCTCATCGGGTTCTATCTGGTGAACAGCGGGAACGGGGACGCGGCGACACCGCCGCCGCCGTCGACGACGGTCGTCGAGACCACGACCGCGGTGGAACCGACGGAGGAGCCCGACGAGCCGACCACGACTCGACGCACGACCCGTACGACCACCAGCGAAGAGACGACCAGCGAAGAGACGTCGACGGAGACGACCACGCCGCGTCAGCAGACCGACACCTCCGAGCCGCCGCCGGACCCCGGTGCCGCCACCGGAACCCCGTGTTTCCCCGGCGTACCGTTCTCACCGCTGTGCTGATGGTACCTGCGTGTACGAGCCGTGCGTTTGAGCCGATAGTTTCCGAATGACCCGTTCTGACCACAGATCCTGAGGGGCAACCACCGAGGCCGATGTCGACACCACACCACCTCTCCGACCGCTACGAACTCGGCGAAACGCTGGGTTTCGGTGGCATGTCCGAGGTGCACTATGCGCGCGACCTGCTGCTGCACCGCGACGTCGCAGTGAAGGTGCTGCGTGCCGACCTCGCCCGTGACCCGTCGTTCTATCTCCGGTTCCGCCGCGAGGCCCAGAACGCCGCGAAGCTGAACCACCCCACGATCGTGCAGGTCTTCGACACCGGCGAGGCCGAGACCGAGGACGGCCCGTTGCCGTTCATCGTGATGGAGTACGTCGACGGTGACACCCTGCGGGATGTGTTGCGCGCCAACGGTCCGATCTCGCCGCGACAGGCGATGACGTGGATGGCCGATGTCGCCGCGGCGATGGACTTCTCGCACCGCAACGGCATCGTCCACCGTGACATGAAGCCGGCGAACGTGATGATCGACAAGTCCGGCGCCGTCAAGGTCATGGACTTCGGCATCGCCCGCGCGATGAGCGACTCGACGTCGACGATGACCCAGACGTCCGCGGTCATGGGTACAGCGCAGTACCTGTCGCCCGAACAGGCCCGTGGCATCAAGGTCGACCCGCGCAGCGACATCTACTCGATGGGGTGCGTGCTCTTCGAGCTGCTCACCGGTGAGCCGCCGTTCACCGGGGACTCGCCGGTGGCGGTGGCACACCAGCACGTGCACGAGGACCCGCCGTGGCCGTCGCACGTCCGGCCGGAGATCCCGCGCGAACTCGATTCCGTCGTCCTGAAGGCGATGAGCAAGAACAAGGACAACCGGTATCAGTCGGCGGCCGACCTGCGCGCCGATCTGATCCGGGTGCTCGCCGGTGGCAAACCGTCGGCGCCGATGCTGCTCTCGGACGAGGAACGCACCGAGTTCATCGACACCGGACCGCGCCGGCCCACCCGGACGGAGACGACCGGTCCGCGTCGGCCGATCGCGGGCCGCACCTCGAACGGCAACGGCGGAAACCATCGGCGTGACGAGGACACCGAGGAGACACCCCGACGCCGCTCACGGCTCCTCATGGCCGGCGCGCTGCTCGCCGTCGTGGTGCTCGTCGGTGGTCTGCTCCTGTGGTCGCCGTGGGGTTCGGGCTCGGCGGCGGAGGTGTCGGTGCCGGCGGTCTCCGGACTCAGCTCCGACGACGCGCAGGCCTCGCTGGAACGGGCCGGCTTCGAGGTCCGCGTGCTGGAGGAACCGAGCCTCGACGTCGGTGTCGGTCTCGCCACGCGGTCGACCCCGGGTGAGGGCGTGATGGCGGCCGAGGGGTCCGAGGTCGCGCTCTACGTCTCGACGGGTCCGGAGCGTGTGCGCCTGCCGTCGGATCTCGTGGGCAAGACGCCGGCCGAGGCGCTGGATCAGCTCAAGGTGCTCGGGTTCACCAACGTGCGAACCGACCGCGTGGACTCGACGACCGAGATGAAGGACAAGGTGGTCTCGACGGCACCGGCCGTCGGCGCCGAGGTCCCGGTCAACGGTGCGGTCGTCGTCAACGTGGGCAACGGCCCGCGCGAGGTGACGGTCCGCGACGTCGTCGGCATGTCCGAGAGTCAGGCACGAGCCGTGCTGGAAGAGCTCGGGATGATGGTCGTCGTGGTCGCGGCCGACTCCGAGCGTCCGGCCGGTGAGGTCATCAGCACCTCACCAGGTCCCGGGTCGACCACAGAGCAGGGCAGCACCGTGCAGATCAGTGTGTCGCGGGGCAACCTCTTCACCGTCCCGAACCTCCGGGGCAAGACGCCCGCCGAGGCCCAGGCCGATCTCGAGCGGGCCGGCTGGGAGCGGTCGACGCTGACGCGGCAGACCCGCAACGTGCCGCTCGGCAGCCCCGACGACGGTCGCGTCGTCGGTCAGGAGCCGAATCCCGGCTCCCAGGCCCGCAAGAGCGGTTCGATCACGATCATCGTCGGCCAGGCGAGCCTGCTGCCCAACTGAGCTTCTCTGCTGGTTGAGCCGGCACCGAGCGGAGCCGCCGGGCCGAGCAAGCGACGAAGGAGCGCGTCGAGGTCGAGGAGCCGAGTCGAAACCACTTCGGTGACCTCGCCGCCGAAGTCAGCCGACCGCGGTCGCCATCTCGGCTTCGAGGGCGGCCACGCGGGTCTCGTCGATCTCGATCCCACATGTCTTGAGCCAGTTGGCGAGCATCCGGTGACCGCCCTGGGTCAGGACGCTCTCCGGGTGGAACTGCACGCCGTGGATGGGCAGTTCACGGTGGGCCATCGCCATCACGATGCCCGACTCGGTGCGTCCGGTGACGACGAGTTCATCAGGGATCGTCTCGGGCAGCACCGTCAGCGAGTGATAGCGCGTGGCGGTGAACGGATCCGGCAGTCCTTCGAGCACGCCGGCGTCGTCGTGGAAGACCAGTGAGGTCTTGCCATGCAGGAGTTCGGGTGCGCGGTCGACGGTGCCGCCGAACGCCGCACCGATCGCCTGGTGTCCCAGGCACACACCCAGCAGCGGCAGTTCCCGTTCGGCGGCGACACGGACCATCGGCATCGTCGCACCGGCCCGCTGGGGCGTGCCGGGACCGGGGCTGAGGAGGACGCCGTCGAATCCGGCAACGGCCTCGCGTAGGTGGTCGGGATCGGCCGGGGAGAGTTGCGGGTCGTCGTTGCGCCACACGACGGCCTCGACGCCCAACTGGCCCAAGTACTGGACCAGGTTGTAGACGAAGCTGTCGTAGTTGTCGACCACCAGAATGCGACTCACGCGAGAAAGGCTACCGCCGAAGCAGGTGGTCGGCGTCGGCGACCTGGTGAGATACCGTAGATCTCGAGTGTTTGCCAGTGGCGGGGACGAGCTCACCTTCTCCCGCCCGCGTACGACCGCCCCGGCGGTGCCGCACAACAGAGGAAGTCATGCCGAAGTCAAAAGTCCGGAAGAAGACCGATTACACCATCAACCCGGCCAGCCGGACGCCGGTCAAGGTCAAGGCCGGCCCTTCGAGCACCATCTATGTAGGCGTCATGCTCGGCCTGATGGTGCTGGGTCTCGCCTGGCTCGTCGTCTACTACCTGGCCGCCACGCCCACCGCGTACGGCGGCGAGGGCCAGGTCCTGCATTGGATGGCCGAGCTCAACTCGTGGAACTTCCTGATCGGTTTCTCGCTGATGGTGGCGGGCCTGTTGATGACGATGCGTTGGCGGTAGACGCCGACGGTCGTTCGCGTGTCGAATGCGCTGAGCTGCTGAAACACACGCGTGTAAGTTATCCACACTGTGGAAATCACATGTGTGTAAGTCATCCCCACTGTGAGTAACTCCTGTGGATAACTCCGAGGTCTCTTACACACACGCGTGGGCGACCCCCGTCGGCGCCGGTCTGGTCGGCTGCCTCGGCGGCGTGGCGTTGGTGGTGGCGGCGGTCGTCGCCGCTGCCGATCCGGCCGGCATGGTCCTGATGGGCGTCGCCGGGATTCTTCTTCTCGTGCTCGGCGCCTACACCCTGCTGGTGCGTCCCCGACTGGCCATCACATCGGGGCCGAACCCCGCTCTGGTCCTCGGGACCTTGCGAGGCCAACGGACGTACCCCCCGGAACGCATCGAACGGATTCGGACTTTGTCGATCCGTCGGGTCGGCCGGCGGGTCGGCCAGTTGGAGATCGACGTTCTCGACGACGACGCAGCCGGCACGACCGCGCACGACCGCGGCGTCGGCCCTCGCGACGACACCCGACTCGTGGTCTTCAGCCGCTGGGACCTCGGGACCGACCTGCCGACCGTGGTCGACGCGCTGCGCGACGCCGGCTTCGTCGTCGACGAGGGGTAGGTCGCGCCGCTGCTCAGCGGATGTAGACGAGCCCGTCGTACGCGACGCCCGCGCCGATGCCGAGCCCCAGCGCCACGACGAACAGTGCGGCGAGCGCGATCCAGCCGACGCGACTCGCGGCCTGGGGATTCCGACGACCCGCGGGCAGCACGGCGTCGGGGAGGTACACGATCGCCGCGGTGGCGGCCGCTCCGAAGGCGAGCCCGCCGAGATGCCCGAGGACCGAGATGCCGGGCAGTGAGAACGACAGCACCACGTTGAAGCCGATGATGAGCAGAACCGGGACCGGGGACACGCGGGCCTTGAGGATGATCACGAGCATCGCGCCCATGAGTCCGTAGATGGCTCCGGAGGCTCCTGCGGTCAGGGCGCGGTCGTCCTCGAAGAGCATGACGGCAGCGCTGCCGCCGAGGAGTGCGATCAGGTAGACGGCCAGGTATCGGCCGATGCCGAGGGCGAGTTCGAGATCGCGGCCGAGGATGTAGAGCGACAGCATGTTGACGGCCACGTGCATGACGCTGAAATGCAGGAAGCCCGCGGTGAGGAGACGCCAGTACTCACCAGCTGCGACGTCGCTCTTGAGGAGATCGCCGGCGCCGAAGATCGCCGCACCGCCGGGATCGCCCACTCCGGCCTGGAGAACGCACAGCGCGAAGATCAGCAGGTTGACCGCGATGAGAGCGTACGTGGCGTAGGGCTGCGTCGGGGCCGTGCGGGTGCGCGCCATCACGGGGACACCGCGGCGTGGGCCGCCGAGTGATGGCGATCGTTGCACGCCGTCGTTGCGGAGGCATTCGAGACAGTGCTGGCCGACCGATGCCGGACGCAGGCACTCGGGACACGCCGGCCGCCCGCACCGGCTGCAGGACAGGCCGGTCGGACGGTCGGGATGCCGGTAACACACCGCCCGCTGCGGGGCGGTGTGCTCCGGAGAGGTCAGTTGACCTCGATCTTCTCGATGACGACCTCGTCGAGCGGGCGGTCGCTGCGGTCGGTCGACGTCGTGGCGATCGCGTCGACGACCTGCTGCGAAGCCGGATCGGTGACCTCACCGAAGATGGTGTGGCGACGGTTGAGGTGCGGGGTCGGGCCGACGGTGATGAAGAACTGCGAGCCGTTGGTACCCGGGCCGGCGTTGGCCATCGCGAGCAGGTACGGACGGTCGAACTGCAGCTCCGGGTGGAACTCGTCGCCGAACTGGTAGCCGGGGCCGCCCATGCCGGTTCCGGTCGGGTCGCCGCCCTGGATCATGAAGCCGGAGATGACGCGGTGGAAGACCGAGCCGTCGAAGAACGGGCCGGAGTTGCCGCCGGAGGCGTTGGGCTTGCTGTATTCCTTGCTCCCGTCGGCCAGCCCGACGAAGTTCTCGACCGTCTTGGGTGCGTGGTTCGGGAACAGGTCGACCTTGATGTCGCCGCGATTGGTGTGGATGACTGCGGAGCTTTTCGGTGTAGTCATCCCTCCATCCAACCACTCACCCGGATCCGCTGGTCGGGACATGGCCCCGAGGTGCGCAGATGCACCGGGCGGGGTGGCAGCGCCGCACACCGGCTGGCACTCTTGAGCCCATGTCCAAGAACTACCTCTTGACCGCGCTGGGTGTGGTCGCCGCGTCCGTCACCGCCGCCGTCGTCGCCGGCTCGCTGCGTCGCGCCCGACGCGTGGTGGCCCCGGTGTCCCCGACCGTCCCGCGGATCGAAGAGGTCCGCGAGGCCCTCGCCGAGAGCACCGAGACGCAGGCATCGTGACCCGCCGCGCCCGACTCGGCACCGGACCGCTCGGCGCGCACGGGTAATTTGGTCTCGTGACCTCAGACGACGAGCGCTCCCCGAACCCGCCGCCGGGGTCCGGCGGCGCAGCCGATCGGACCCGCGAGTCCTGGTCGGCGCCCGAGAGCTCCGCACCGGCGAGCAACCCGGCGCCGTGGGAACGGTCCCCCGCACGACCTGCGGGCTCGCCGACCTCGTCGCAGGGAGCCGACGCCCCCGACCGTTCCGACGGCCGGCCGGCGCCCCGCGGTGACTCCGCGCCGCCGCCGGGGGGTCGACCGCCCACCAGACCCGGGCCCCCGCCGGGCCGGCGACCGGCCCCGCCGCGCGGTGACTCGTTCGGGACGTCTGGTCCCTCCGGGGGACCGCACCCGCCCGGTGCGCCGCGTCCGCGGCCGAATGGCCCCGGGCCCGCGCCGGCCCCGATAGCGGGCGCCAACCCCACCGTGCAGCGCCCAGGCGGAAATCCGCCCGGCCCGGGTCCGCGACCGCCGATGCCATCGGGTCCGCCCGGACGCCGGCCCCCGCCCGGTCAACGGCCGGGCCCGGGAGGGGCGCCGTTCGCCAAAGGCACTCCGCCGCAAGGCAATAGGCCCACAGATGGCTCCTCCCGTCCACCCTTCGCCGGGCCCCGGCCGGGTCCAGCGCCGGGCGGACGACCGGACTCCTCCGGTCGGGATTCCGACCGGGACGATCACGCGACACAGGTGGTGGGTGCGGGCGGACTGGCAGTCGGTCTGTCCGGCGATCCGTCCCCTGATACCCGCGTCGTGGACGGTCCCGGCACGGCCGGCGCACCTGCCGCCGACCGCCCGGACACCGAGACCTCGGGCCCTGCCTCCCCGGCGACCCAGGCCTATTCAGCAGTCGAACCCGCCAGAAGTTCGGAGGACAGCGTGGCTCCCCAGTCCGGTGCCGGTCCGCGCGTCAATCGGATGGCGTTGTGGGCCCTGGCGTTGTCGATCCTCGGGATCACCTTCATCGTGGGATTGGTCCTCGGATACCGTGCGCGCACCCAGATCCGGCAGCGTCGCGAGGCGGGTCTCCCCTTCGCCACCGCCGCCATCTGGGTCGGCTGGGCCTACGCCGGGGTCTTCGTCTTCGGGCTGCTCGTCTACGGGTGGATTCTGTTCATCGCCTGACTCCGGACTCACAAGCGGCGAGCCGCCCATCCGGCCCCTGAGGAGCGAACACGTCACCCCTGCTCCCTGAGGAGCGAGCTTGCGAGCGTCTCGAAGGGTCCCCCGCGCCGGCATCACTAACACGGCCGCGAGGAGGGCACACACGAGGAGACCGGCCGTGAGGAGGTACGTGTCGGCGATCGCCGAGGCCAACTCGGGCGCAGCGTCGATGCGTTCGGCGGGACTCAATGACATCGCACCCGCCACTCCCCGACCGTCGACCGCCGGACTGCGCGAATTCATCAGGGCCGCAATGATGGCCGTGATCGCGGCCGACGCCAGCGCGACGGCGAACTGGTTCGAGGTCGTGAGGATGGTCGTGCCGCCCGGGGTGTCTGCGCCCTCGAGGTCGCGGGTGGCGGCCGTCATGGTGGGCAGCATCGTCGCGCCGACACCGATCCCCATGAGAGCGAGGATCGCGACGACGGCCGGGTAGGGGGTCGACTCGTCGAGCAGCGTGGCCATCAGAATCATCGCCGTCGTCGACAGCACGATGCCGCACATCGCAACCCGTCGCGGGTCCACGGAATCGGCGACCCGCGTGGCGATCTGGAGAGTGATGCCGCTCAGGAGCGCGGGGAGGACGAACAGCATGCCCGCGGTCGTGGCCGAATCGGACCGGACCGACTGGACGTAGATGGGCAGGATCGTCATCGACCCGAAGTACGCCCCGGCGAAGAAGATCATCACTACGACGCCACCGCGTAGACGCGCGTGCGCCAGCAACCGGAGATCCAGGACGGGCGTGCGGCTGCGCAGCGATCGTCGGACGAAGTAGCCCAGGAGGACCAGGCCGATACCGACCGGGACAAGTATCGATGCCGCGAGCAGCGACCCGGTGTCCCCGGCGCGGGACAGGCCGAGAACCAGGAACGCCCCGCCCGGTGACAGCGCCGCCACGGCTCGCAGGTCGATGCGCGGCATGCGGCGCGTGGCGGTTCGGGGGAAGAACCGCCACGCCAGGACTGCCGCAATCAGGCCGAGGGGCACGTTCACCGCGAAGACGACGCGCCAGCTGCCGTGGTCGACGAGTACGCCGCCCAGCACCGGACCGAGCACGGGACCGACGAGGGTGGGCAGTCCGAGGATGGCCATCATCCGTCCGCGCAGCGCCTCCGGCACCGCCTGCAGCGCGATGGCCATGCCGACGGGTTGCAGCATCCCACCACCGAGCCCCTGGAGCGCACGAAACACGATGAGACTGCCGATGTTCCAGGACAGGGCGGTGAGGAGCGAACCGAGAACGAAGACCAGGAGGGACGCGCAGTAGACCCGTCGGCCGCCGAAGCGGTTGCTGGCGTAGGCCGACAGCGGCATGACCGCGACAAGGGCCAGTGCATACGCGGTGGTCACCCACTGCACGCTGGACAGCGGCGCGTCGAATTCGGTGGTCAGTTGCGGGAGCGCGACGGTCACGACCGTCACGTCGAGCATCACCATGAGGGTCGGGACGACGAGGATGAGGCCGATGCGCCGGCTCGCCGGGTCGAGTGTGATCACGACGACGAGCACACAACCTCAAGTTCAGTTGAAGTCAAGGGCGGTGTGAAATCCCGCGTCTTGGGGCAAGGTGGAGAGATGCCGGACAACGAGAAGCCCACATGGACCACGACCGACGACGAAGTGAAGGCCGACCCCGACATGCGGAGCGACCCCGACGAGAATGGCGGGCCGGCCTCGGCACTGCCCACCGCAGGGGACACCGAGATCGGCGAGACCGACCGAATCCGGGAAGACAAGGCGTCTTACGACGGAGCGCAGCCACCGGCCGACCACACTGACGAGGGTCACGCGGTCGGCGGATCGGAGGGCACGACCGATGGCCAGTGACACCCCGTCCGGACAGAAACGCACCATCGTGCTCACCGGCGCCAGCGACGGGATCGGCGCAATTGCCGCGCGATCCCTGGCCGGACCCGACACCGATCTCGTCCTCGTCGGACGCTCGGCGAAGAAGCTCGCGCCGATCGCCGCCGAGACCGGTGCGCGGCAGTTCACCGCCGACTTCTCCGCGCTCTCGGAGGTGCGGGATCTCGCCGCCGAGATCAACTCCGCCGTCGGGACCATCGACGTCCTGATGAATAACGCAGGCGGGACGTTCGACGCGTCGCACCGCACGTCCGACGGGCACGAACCCAACTTCCAGATCAACCACCTCGCGCCGTTCCTGCTGACCCACCTCCTGCGGGATCGACTGGCCGCGGCCCCGCAATCGCTCGTCCTGAACACGTCCAGCGTCGGCAACCTCTTCGGGAAGGTCGACCTCGACGACCTGGATTTCGAGAAGCGCCGGACCCTCGCGATGCGGCCCTACGGTACGGCCAAGCTGATGAACATCCTGTTCACACGCGGGATCGCGCAGCGCTGGACCGGTGACAAGATCTATTCCGCCGCAGTGCATCCCGGACCGGCGGCGACGAGCTTCGGCCGCGACTCGCGCTTCGTCGGGCTCGCCTACCGGTCTCCGCTGACGCGCCTGGTGACCATCACCCCCGAGCAGGGAGCCGCCCCGCTCATCGCCCTGGCCGAGCGCGGCGCCGACCCGACGGTCAACGGCGTGTACTTCGATCGCCACAAGGCCAATGGTCGGGAGAACCGTCAGGCCCATGACCAGAAGCTGATCGACGGGTTGTGGCAGCGATCGGCGGAACTCACCGGTTTGACGTGACCTGACCCGTCTCCCCCGGCCTGACCTGGGCCGTGGCCGAAGACGCGGTTGTTCTCTACGTTGGCGGTCGGAGACCGACACCGTCTACCTGGACACAGGAGGTTCAGATGACACGCAACATCCTCTTCATCATGACCGGCGCCGGCAGCTGGACGCTGAATGACGGCTCGAGCCACAAGACCGGGTTCTGGGCCGAGGAGGCCGTCGCGCCGCTGGAAGTGTTCCGCGCAGCCGGCTACAAGGTGACCGTAGCCACTCCGAACGGCGCGAAGCCACCGGTCGACGAGACGAGCCTCGCGGTCGAGAGCATCGGCACACCTGAGCGCGCCGCGGAGATCCGCCACGTCGTGGAGACCGCTCCGGAGCTGCAGAAGCCGATCGCGCTCACCGACGTTCGCATCGCCGACTACGACGCCGTGTTCGTGCCGGGCGGCCACGGACCCATGGAGGACCTGGCCGTCGACGCGGACGCGGGAGCTCTGCTGATAGCGGCCGACGAGGCGCAACTGCCGCTCGGAATCGTCTGTCACGGTCCGGCGATCCTGTTGGCGGCGAACAACTCCGACGGAGTCAACGCGTTCGCCGGCCGCACGGTGACCGGCTTCAGCAACGCCGAGGAGGAACAGGCCGGGCTCGCCGACAAAGCTCCCTGGCTCCTCCAGGATCGGCTCACCCAGGCGGGGTTCAAGGTCACCCTCGCCGAACCGTGGACGGTCCACATCGAGACCGACGGCAACCTGCTGACCGGCCAGAATCCCGCGTCGTCGGAATCCTTGGCACGCACCCTGCTGGATCGCCTCGAGAACGTGCCGCAGGGTTCCAAGTAGCAGGGCACTCACCACCGAGCGCGACGCCTGCCCCACACGGGGGCAGGCGTCGCGCTCGTTCTCAGTGCCGAGAGTCGTACGGCAGCAACGCCATTTCGCGTGCGTTGCGGATCGCGGTGGCTACCTGGCGCTGCTCCTGCGGGTTCAGCCCCGTGAGGCGTCGGCTGCGGATTCTGCCCTTGTCGGACAGGAAATGCCGCAGCAGCGCGACATCCTTGTAGTCCAAGGGATTACGACCGTCGACCCGCACGCCTTGTGCGATGAGCAGGTTCCGCTTGCGCTTCGCCGGCACTTCCTCGCGCTGACGTTGTCTTCTGTTGGCCATCACTGTTCCTCGTAGTCGTGAGTCCGAATCACCAGCTGGACTTCTGGATTCCGGGTAGTTCACCGCGATGCGCGAGTTCACGGAACCGCACGCGGGACAGGCCCGCCTTGCCGATATACCCGCGGGGCCGGCCGTCGACGGCATCCCGGTTGCGCAGCCGAGTCGGACTTGCGTTGCGCGGCAGCCGTTGTAGGCGTCGTAGCGCTTCTGAACGCTCCTCGGGCGTCGAACTGGCTGCGACGCTCGCGCGCTTCAGTTCGGCGCGGAGGTCGGCATACCGCGCGACGACCTCGCGGCGCTGTTCGTTACGGACGATCTTGGACTTCTTCGCCATCAGCGGTCCTCCTTGAAGTCGACATGGGCGCGGGCGATCGGGTCGTACTTACGGAGCACCATCCGGTCGGGATCATTGCGACGGTTCTTCCGGGTCACGTAGGTGTACCCGGTTCCGGCGGTGGAACGCAGTTTGACGATCGGCCGGATCTCGTTGCGTGCCATCAGACTTTCTCCCCACGCGCACGGATCTTGCGCAGCACCGACTCGATGCCGTGTTTGTCGATCGTCGAGATCCCCTTGGCGCTCACGCGCAGCGTCACGTACCGCCCCTCACTGGGCACGTAGTAGCGGCGACGTTGGATGTTCGGGTCCCATCGGCGCGACGTCCGCTTGTGCGAATGCGACACCTGCTTGCCGAATCCCGGTACCCGACCGGTGACCTGGCACCTCTTGGACATGCTGCCTCCTGTTCTTATCGACAATGATTGGCATTAACTGTCCGGTCACGGTACCGCCGTCGAAGCATAAATGGAAATCATTCTCAATAGATCGGAGTGGAGTCGTGCTCGACGATGGACTCGCGAACCGACCGGATGACGCCGGACCGACCGACCATCGAACCCCGGTCGTCCTGGTCACCGGGCTCGACGCGTCGTCGATCCACCGGGTGGGCGATGCGTTGGAGTGCGGCGGCGTCGGCAGCGTCCAGGTACACCACGACCTGACCCAGGTGGAGGATGGCCGCGTCGTCCGGACCCTCAGTTGGCGGGGACCCGACGGTCGTAGCCGACATGACGTCTGCATCGTCGAGTTGGCCCACGGATGCATCTCGTGCACGCTGCGCGAAGACCTGCTCCCCCTGCTCCGGCGACTTCATCGTCGACCGTCGGTGAAGCGGATCGTCCTCACGCTCGATCCCGTCCTGGAACCCGAACAGGTGGTCTGGTCGATCGAGAACGTCATCGTCGCCGACATGCCGGGGTTCGACGACGCCCCGGCGGCCGCCGACGTCCGCGTCGACCTCACCGTTGCCTGTGTGGCCGAGGAGGATTGGCTGACGTCGGCGACGGGCGACCTCTCCCTCGCCGAAGGCGGGCACGTCGCGCTCGACGACGACCGCACGCTCGCTCAGGTGGCGGTCGGACAGGTCGCCTTCGCCGATGCGCTGGTGGTCGCGGCGTGTGACCCGACCTTCCGGGACGCCTGGGCGTCGGCCCGACTCGTCGCCGTCCTCAAACGGCTCGCGCCGAATGTCCCGATGATGTTCGAGTTGCCCCAGCGCCCGATCACCCCGGTTCTCGCCGAGCAGTTGCTCGCCGCGGTGCCCGCACGTTCACGGCGGGGTCGCATCGACGGTCCGCACGATCCCCTGCTCGCCGGCGAACCCCCGTTGGACTCCGACTGCGGGGTGACGTGGGTGGAGTTCCACAGCGATCGACCTCTGCACCCGGGCCGTTTCCACGAGGCGATCGATGCGCTGCTCGACGGGGTCGTGTGTGCGCGTGGCCGACTGTGGATCGCCACCCAACCCGACGAGGCACTGTGGCTCGAGTCGGCCGGCGGCGGGTTGCGTGTCGCCCACGGCGGTCCCTGGCTTGCCTCGATGTCCGACGACGAATTCGCGCAGGTACCCGACGAGCGTCGCGCCCTCGGTGCACTGCGCTGGGACGAAACCTTTGGCGACCGGCACACGTCACTCGTCGCTCTCGTTCACTCCGGCGACCCCGCCGAGATCGAGGAGGCACTCCGTAGCGCGTGCCTCAACGAAGTCGAATTCGCTGCCGGACAACAGTTCTGGTCGACCTTCGACGATCCCTTCGGCGGGTTCCACGCCGACCCGTGCGACGACCTCGAGGTCTCCGAGTCGACCGTGGACGCGGCACCGGGCCTCGACTCCTCGGACCAGCGGGACAACTGACGTTCCACCCATCTCCTGAAAGGCACCATCATGAAGAAGGGCATTCACCCCGACTACCACCCCGTCGTCATCCGCGACGGTTCGACGGGCAAAGAGTTCATCACGCGCTCGACCGCGACGTCGGCGACGACGGTCACCTGGTCCGACGGCAACGAGTACCCGCTCATCACCGTCGACGTCACCAGCGATTCGCACCCGTTCTACACCGGGGTCAACACGATCCCCGACGTCGCCGGCCGGGTCGAGAAGTTCCGCCGTCGCTACGCGCACTTGGAGAAGAGGAACGACTGAGGGTCGTCGCCGGACGACGTCAGTTCTTGTCGTCCTTCGGTTTCCCGTTCCCCTTGGTCTCGCTGTTGCCACCGCCGCTGCTGCCCCTGCCGCTGTTGCCCCGCCCGTTTCCATCGCTTCCGCGCTCCTCGGCCTGGGTCGCGTCGATCTCCGTCGCGCCGGTCGGGACAGGGATCGGCGGGGGCGGCGCGTCGACTGTGCTCGGCGGAGTCGGGCGGGATTCGGTGGTCGAGGGCTCGGCGGCCGGCAAGGAGGTCGGGGTCGACGGAACAGGTGTGTCGTCGTCGGATCCGGTGACGACGACGGCGACGAGCAGGGCGGTCAGCAGAACTGCGGCGCCACCCAGCACCGCGATCGACGTTCGACGTCGGGACCGGTTCGGCCCTCCCGGAAGCGGCGCCGTTCCCGAGGCCAGCGCAGGTGGTGGGATCAGTGGCGGCAGCGGCGCCGTGAGGCGATTCGTCGCTGCGTCCGGGCCGGGGTGGTCGCCATGTCCGGCCAACGCCGCGCTCATCGCCGCGGCACTCGGAAACGGCACGGTGTCACCCGGACGCATCGCCCGGTCGATCGTCTCGCGCAGTGTCGGCGCGACATCCGGACGGATGTCGGCCAACAGGGGCGGCGGCGCGTGCAGGATGGCGTGTGCCACGGCGGCAGGGTTGTCGTAGTCGTAGGCTCGGCGACCCGTCAGCGCCTCATACGCGACGATCGCAGCTGCGTAGAGATCGTCGGCCGGTGTCGCCGCCCGGCCCACCACGCGACTGGGACTGAGATAGCAGATCGTGCCGACCACTTCTCCCGTCGCCGTGTGCGCCATCCCGGCGGTCTTGGCGATGCCGAGGTCGGCCACCTTCACCCGGTCGCCGGACATGAGCAGATTCGCGGGTTTGATGTCGCGGTGCAGCACGCCGGCGGAATGGGCGGCGTTCAGGGCGGCCAGGACGTCGTCGAGGATTGCCGTGACTCGGTGGGGCGGCAACGGCCCGCCGACCATGAGGTCGCCGACCGTTGTGCCACTCAGCCGTTCCATCACGATGTACGGCGTCCCGCCGTGTTCACCGAAGTCGTGGACGGCGACGATGTTGGGGTGGTTGAGTGCCGCGGCCGCCCTCGCCTCCGCAGCGAATCTGTCACGTGCGACCGTCGGGGTCTCCGGCTCTGAGCGCAGGAGTTTGATGGCGACCGATCGGTGGAGTCGCCGGTCCCACCCGTCGTAGACCACTGCCATGCCGCCTCGGCCGAGAACTTCCCGGATCTCGTAGCGTCCGTCGAGCAGGTCTCGGTCCACCTGTTCACGGTAGCGGGTGCCATGCCCAGCCATCGTCGACCCGAAGTCGGGGCCGGACGGCGTGATCTCAGCCCGGCAGCAACCCGTCGACCAGCGCGTCGACGATGTCGTCGACCGGCACATCCGGGAGCAGCGGACCGGTCAGCTGGTCCAGCAGGAGGCCGTCGACGGCGTAGTGGAAGAGGGCGATCTCCCGGGCCGTCCCCGGCAGGCCGGCTTGTTCGTTGAACGCCACGTCCCCGGTGAACCCGGTCCGACGCCATTCGCCGATGATCTCCGCGACCTCTGGGCGTCGAATTCCTTCCAACCGGAGTTCGATCAGTGCGATGGTGACAGTCCGGTTTGCCATCAGACGCTCGACGATGTTGCGGAGATACTCGGCGAAGAGCTCCCGCGTCGGTGTGCGTCCGGCCCGCTCAGCGATGAACTCGTCGCTCGGTGCCAGTCGCTCGTAGATGCGCTCCACCAATCCGGTGAGAAGTGCTGAGCGAGAACGGAAGTAGTTCGTCGTCGTACCGAGGGGCACGCCGGCGGCACGGTCCACCGCGCGGTGGGTGAGTCCCCGCGCGCCGGCGTCGGCAAGCACTTCGAGACCCGCGTCGGCCAGCGCCCGTCGGCGGTCATCGTTGCGAGCCATGAGAAAACGATAGCGCAACCACTACATGTGTTGTAGTTTCTCAACCACTACATCTGAAGTGATTGGGGAACAGCATGCGTGAACTCGTGTACTACGTGGCCGTGAGTCTCGACGGGTATATCGCCGGACCGGACGGCCAGTTCGACGCCTTTCTGATGGAGGGCGATCACATGGACGGCATCAACGAGCGGTTCGCCGACACCATCCCGACCGACTACGCCGCCGCACGCGGGATCGACCAGAGCACAGGGATGTTCGACACCGTCCTGATGGGAGCCGGTACCTATGCCGCCGGGTTGCCTGAGGTGACGAGTCCGTATCGTCACCTCGACCAGTACGTCTTCACCCATCGTCGACGCGACCCGGTGGACGGTGTGACGTTCACCGACCGCGACCCGGTCGAGGTGGTACGCGAACTCAAACAGATCGAGGGGAAAGACATCTGGCTCTGCGGCGGCGGCAACCTCGCGACGCAGCTGGCCGAGGAGATCGACCGGTTCGTTCTCAAACGTCAGCCGGTGATGTTCGGGAGTGGAATTCCGCTGATGGCGCCCGGCCGGTACGCGCCCAGGAGGTTTCGCCGCGTCACTGGTCACGACTTCGACACCGGGGTGTCGATCGTCGAATACGCCGCGACGTAGGGGCGGACCTACCTCAGCACCGAGAGCGCGTCGTCGAGTGAGACCAGGTCGGCCATCGTCACTATTCTCTTGGCGCCATGGAGTTCCGTCGCGGCGCGGATGGCGGCCAGCGCCGTCAGTCGGCCCGTGGCGTCGGACTGCCCCGTCCCGGAGGCCTCCCGACGCTCACCGGTGCGCCGATTCTCGGCGATGACGTGCCAGGCATCGGAACCAAGGGGAGGCGCCCACGTCAGCGTGCCGCGCAACGCCGGCACCCGCCCGATCAGGCCGAGCGCCGCGGTCATCGGGGCCGAGCTGAGAGTGAGATACGAGCGGATGTGACCCGGCCGGTTGTCGAGAAGGACATGGTCGGGGAAGTCCGCGCGCAGATATCGTCTGCCATGTCCGTCGGGTCCGGTGGCGCGCCGGGTCTCACCGAGGTTGCGGACTTTCCCGCCTTCGGGCGGGCGGTGGACATCGGTGCCGATCAGACCGACCGTCCAGGCGACCGCCGCCGGGCCATGTTTCTCCCCCGCCCCCAGCATCACGAGCACGTCGAGGTCGTCGCCGGGCCGAGAATCGAGTGCGGCGGTCAGGATCGTGCTGAGCCCGGGCGCGAGGCCTGCCCCCAGGACGATGGGTCCGGCCGCGGTCGCACGCAACGCATCGAGGTAGGCGCCAGACGCCGAGATGTCCACGAGCGGCGTTGGTCCGATCGCGGTGCCGAGTTCCGCGCGTTCGACGCCGGACGCATTGACGACGACGTCATGTCCAGCGGCGAGGTCGCGTAGTGCCGCGAGATCCTCGCGTAGATCGAGCCGAACATCGGCGCTCGCTGCTCGGCTCGTCGTGGTCACGAGATGGCCATCCACCTCGAGCTCGCGTCTTACGACGGCGCCCACCGCACCGCGCCCGCCGAGCAGGAGGACCCGCAGGTCCTCACGGTTGTTCGATTCGCTCATAGACACCACTTCCAGTTCGCGATTGCCTGACAATCATGCTCGACGCCGAGCACGTCCTAGGACCCGACGAGACGGCCCAGTTCGATCCGACGACTCCTTACTGGTACGGAGCGGCTGACGACAACCCGGTCGAGATCCTGCATCTGTTTGGTCGTACCGCGACCGGCCGGGGTCGCGCTTTGTCGATGGAAGTAGAGCTAACGGCACGGTGTCGTCCTTTCGGAAGGGCGGTCTGTACGGCGCGCCATAGCGTTTAAAAGTTATGACTCCAGTAGGTACAGGCTCTCCCATGTCATACTTATGCATAATCTTCTTATGGACACGCGCGCTCTCATAGCCGACGGCGAGAACTTCACCACTGAGTTCAAGCGTTCGGATATCAACGACAAGGAGCTCACGAAGGCTGTCGCCTGTCTCGCCAACGGCGACGGAGGCGTTCTGTTGGTTGGCGTAGACGACAACGGCATCGTGGTTGGTGCACAACCGCGTCACGGCCGGACTACCGACCCGGCGCGGGTTGGTGCATACATCCAAGCCAATACCGAGCCTGCGCTCGCGGTGGGCGTTCGGTTGGAGAGCGTCGACGGTCAAGAGATCATCCGGATTGATGTTCCCCGCGCCGACCCTGGCCCCGTCGGCACGAAGTTGGGAGTCTTCACCAAGCGCGTGATCAAGTCTACGGGCGAGCCAGAATGCGCCCCTATGACCGCGCATGAGATTGTCAGCATGGGCATGATCACCCGCGGTCAGGATTTCGCAGCCTCTGCAGCGTGGGACGCAACCCTGACTGACCTCGATCCGTTTGAGTTCAATCGTTTTCGTCGGATGTGCCTTGCGTCGGGAGACGATCTTGCAGACCTCTCCGACCCAGATATACTCCGGGCTCTCGGGCTCGTACCTTTGTCCGCCCCGGTCAGCATCGGGGCAGTCCTTCTCTTCGGAACTGGGTCCGCGGTGCAACGATGGGTCCCAAACGCTGAAG
The DNA here is from genome assembly GCF_023078355.1 of Gordonia hongkongensis. Taxonomy (NCBI): domain Bacteria; kingdom Bacillati; phylum Actinomycetota; class Actinomycetes; order Mycobacteriales; family Gordoniaceae; genus Gordonia; species Gordonia hongkongensis. Next base: position 12,386 of record NZ_CP095552.1, on the reverse strand, counting down.
TGTTGTTCCAAGACGTACGCAGCGGGCACCCACCCACAAACATCCAAATGGTGGAACCACTACTAAAGACGGCTGAGAAGCTGCGCGACCTCGTAGATGCACAGAACACAGTCACGGAAGTCATGGCTGGGCTCCTGCGTGTTGAAGTTCCACTCATCCCATCGATCACTCGTCGGGAAGCTGTCGCGAATGCGTTGGTACACCGCGACTACACCGCTGTTGGTCCCATACGGTTGCAGCTGACGGACGGCAGTTTCGTGGTCTCCAGTCCGGGCGGATTTCCACCGGGCGTCACCACGCAGAACATTCTTGACCAGTCCAGACCTCGAAGCCTGATTCTCGCTGGAGCGTTCAAACGCGCCGGCTTGGTCGAGAGGAAGGGCAAGGGTGTCAATGACATGTTCGAACAGCAGCTAAGGGCCGGACGAGACGTCCCTGACTACTCACACAGCACCAGCGACTCGGTTGTGGTCACCGTCCCCCTCGGAAACGCAGACCTGGATCTGGTTCGTTTCTTACTCACATGGGAGAACGAACACCAGCAACCACTGAGCCTCGACGAGTTGCGGATTGTCCACGAGGTGAAGACTTCGGGCTCGGCGACGTAGCGAAGTCGCTGAGGAGTTGCATCTCATTCCTGCGAGCACCAGGACTAGCCTTGGGCAGCTCGTCGAGAGGGGCATCCTCGAGTCTCGCGGTGTCGGTCGCAGTCGGAAATACCACCTGACCGCGCGCTTCTACGATCTTGCGCAAGATCGCAACGCCTACGTGCGTGTGAAAGGCGTCGATCCGCTCCAGCAGGAACGAATGATCCTAGACTATGTGGCCGCGTACGGTTCGATAACCCGTAGTCAGGCCGCCGAGCTCTGCCAGACCATCCCGCCTCAAGCCCGCTCGGTACTGAAGCGGCTGGTGGAAGACGGCCGACTGATTCTGGTAGGGCAACGTCGCGGTTCACGCTATGTGCTACCAGACTGAATGAGCGATAACTCCGCGGGCCAGCATTTGTGGAGCCTAGGAGATTCGAACTCCTGACATCTGCCTTGCAAAGGCAGCGCTCTACCAACTGAGCTAAGGCCCCGTGCCGTCCCGATCGGTTCGGCGGGATGCGAGATTCCGATGTCCGAAAACATCTGTCGCAGTGGGCCTAGGAGGACTTGAACCTCCGACCTCTTCGTTATCAGCGAAGCGCTCTAACCGCCTGAGCTATAGGCCCTTGAACCGAGGAGTGAGATTACCCGACCGATGCCCCAACAAACAAAACGGCTGGTCAGGCGCTCACTCAATCGAGGTCGGCGAGAGTCACCTCGGCGCCGCCGACGAGGTCGGCACAGATGTTGTAGATGTAGCTGCCGATCGTCGCGAGCGCGGTCAGCAGGATGGCGTTGATGGCGCCCAGAAGCGCCGCGGCGCCGAAGACGGTGCCCGCCCCGATCACGTCGTTACTCGCGGCCGATTCCTCCGCCATGAGCGTTCCGAAGCTGTTGTTCACCTGATCCCACACGCCCATGCCGTCGAGGATGAGGTACAGCACGGCGACGGAAATCATCCAGATGAAGAACCCGACCACCGACAGCACGGCCGCGACCTTGAACGTCGCCCACGGGTCGATCCGACGCACCTGCACCGAGGCGCGCAGCGCGGTCCCGGCGGCGAGTACCTGGCGAGGCGCCGACCGCGGTGCGGAGGGCTTGGATCCCGGCGCCTGTGCCGTCTCGGGTCGCTTCAGGTCCGCCGTGTGGTGGATCTGATCGAGGTCGGGCAGATCGTTCTCCGGAAGGTGTCCGCGGTCGATCGTGCTGGTGGGTGACTCGACGAAGCCGGGTTCCTCGGTCGCCGTCGCCGTACCCGATCGGCGCGGACTCTCCAGCTTGGTCACCGGGGCCTGCTGGCCGCTCATGCTGGCGGCAGCGGTGCCGCTGTTCGTCACGACGCCACGCGGCGGCGGGCCGCCCGGGTTGTTCAGCGGCGGGCCGGCTGGGCCCTCGCCGGTGCTCGGACGCTGGGCGGCGTCGCGGTTGAACGTCTCGGTCGGGGCGGCCGACGGATCGTCGGCCGGCCCCCGCTGCCACGGCGGCACCAGTCCCCCGGTCGGGGTTCCCGTTCCGGGTCCCGCCGGTCCCCCGGCGGGGCGCCCGTTCTGGTCCTGATGCGGCTCGTTCGATGTGCTCACAGACATTCCCTCACTCAGGCGTTCCTGACGTTGCTCGCTCGGCGCCGGGTCCGAGCCCGCCGTTCCCCGACCCGTCGACTCGCGACGGGTCGAGCAACAGTGGCCTTCACCCTAACGCCTAGGAAGAGACCTCTGTCTCGTCCGGCTCGTCGGCGTTGCGGGCGATGGCGATGACCGTGGTGCCCTCGTCGATGTTCATCAGACGGACACCCTTGGTCTGGCGTCCGGCCTTGCGCACCGATTTCGCCGTGGTGCGGATGACTCCGCCCCCCGAGGTGATGGCGTAGAGCTCGGAGTCGTCGTCGACGATGAGCGCGCCGATGAGTTCACCGCGCCGGCGATCGTGGGCGATGGTGAGCACGCCCTTGCCGCCGCGACCCTGGACCGGGTAGTCGTCCATGCCGGTGCGCTTGGCGTAGCCACCCGACGTCGCGACGAGCAGGTAGGTGTCATCGCGGACCACGTTGAGCGACAACAGGGTGTCGTCGGCGTTGAACCGCATGCCCTGCACACCCGAGGTCTGCCGGCCCATCGGCCGCAGGGTCTCGTCGTCGGCGTGGAAACGGATGGACTGGCCCTTCTGCGAGACGAGCAGCAGATCATCGTCGGAGGAGCACAGCTGCGCGCCGACCAGTTCGTCCTCGCCGCGCAGGTTGATCGCGGCGATACCGCCGGAGCGGTTGGAGTCGAAGTCGACGAGCTTGGACTTCTTCACCAGGCCGTTGCGGGTGGCGAGCACCAGGTACGGCGCGTCCTCGTAGGTCTTGAGCTGGATGACCTGCGCGATACGCTCCTCCGGCTGGAAGGCCAGGAGGTTGGCGACGTGCTGACCGCGCGCGGTGCGGTTGGCCTCGGGCAGTTCGTAGGCCTTCGCCCGGTAGACCCGACCCTTGGTGGTGAAGAACAGGATCCAGTCGTGGGTCGAGCAGACGAAGAAGTGCTTGACGATGTCGTCCTGCTTGAGACCCGCACCCTGAACACCCTTGCCGCCGCGACGCTGGCTGCGGTAGAGGTCGGTCTTGGTCCGCTTGGCGTAGCCGGTCTCGGTGATCGTGACGACGACGTCCTCGCGGGCGATCAGATCCTCGTCGCTGACGTCGCCGTCGGCCGCGATGATCTTGGTACGACGCTCGTCGCCGTACTTCTCGACAACCTCCTTGAGCTCGTCACGCACGATGGCGCGCTGACGCTCCGGCTTGTCCAGGATGTCCTTGTAATCGGCGATCTCGAGCTCGATCTCGGCGAGTTCGTCGACGATCTTCTGGCGTTCCAACGCCGACAGGCGGCGCAGCTGCATCGCCAGGATGGCGTCGGCCTGGATCTCGTCGATGTCGAGCAGCTCGATGAGGCCCGTGCGCGCGGTGTCGGTGTTGGCCGACCGGCGGATCAACGCGATCACTTCGTCAAGTGCGTCAAGGGCTTTCACCAGGCCGCGCAGGATGTGCGCGCGTTCCTCTGCCTTGCGCAACCGGTACCGGGTGCGGCGCACGATGACGTCGATCTGATGCGCCACGTAGTAGCGGATCATCTGGTCGAGACGCAGGGTGCGGGGTACGCCGTCGACGATGGACAGCATGTTGGCGCCGAAGCTGGTCTGCAGCTGGCTGTGCTTGTACAGGTTGTTCAGCACGACCTTCGCGACCGCGTCACGACGCAGCGTGACGACGATGCGCATGCCGACGCGGTCCGAGGACTGGTCCTCGATCCGGCTGATGCCCTTGAGCTTTCCTTCGTTGACCTGCTCGGCGATCGACTGGATCAGGTTGTCCGGGTTGACCTGGTAGGGCAACTCGGTGACCACCAGCGTGGTGGTTCCCTTGTTCTCCTCGATGTCGACGACGCTGCGCATGCGGATGCTGCCGCGGCCGGTGGTGTAGGCGTCCTTGATCCCCTGGCTGCCGACGATCAGTCCGGCCGTGGGGAAGTCGGGTCCCTTGATGCATTCCATACAGGCGGCGAGAGTGGTCTCGTCGTCGGCATCGTGGTGTTCGAGAGCCCAGAACACCGCGTCGGCAACCTCGTTGAGGTTGTGCGGCGGCATGTTGGTGGCCATACCGACGGCGATACCGCCGGATCCGTTGATCAGCAGGTTCGGGATACGCGACGGCAGGACCGTCGGTTCATTCGTCTTGCCGTCGTAGTTGGGGACGAAATCGACTGTCTCCTCGCCGATGTCGCGCAGCATCTCCATGGCCAGCGGGGTGAGCCGGGCCTCGGTGTAACGCATCGCCGCGGCACCGTCGTTGCCCCGCGAGCCGAAGTTGCCCTGACCGTCGATGAGCGGGTACCGCATTGACCACGGCTGGGCGAGGCGCACCAGGGCGTCGTAGATCGCGGTGTCGCCGTGCGGATGGTAGTTACCCATCGTCTCCGCAACGGGTTTCGCCGATTTGACGTAGCTGCGGTCCGGGCGGAACCCGGCGTCGAAGGACGCGTAGAGGAGGCGGCGGTGCACCGGCTTGAGACCGTCGCGGACCTCGGGGAGCGCACGGCCCACGATGACGCTCATCGCGTAGTCGATGTAGCTCTTCTGCATCTCCTGCCCGAGATCGACGGGCTCAATGCGATCGCCTTCACCGCCGGCGGGCGGCAGGGTGGTGTCAGTCATGTGTGTACTTTCTCCGATCGGAGCGGAATCGCAGGAACCCGCGATCAGACATCGAGGAAGCGAACGTCTTTCGCGTTGCGGGCGATGAAGCTGCGTCGGGCGGCGACGTCCTCACCCATCAGGATGGAGAACAGTTCGTCGGCGGCCGCGGCGTCGTCGAGGGTGACCTGGCGCAGGACACGCACGGCCGGGTCCATCGTGGTCTCCCACAGTTCCTTGGCGTTCATCTCACCGAGACCCTTGTACCGCTGGATGCCGTCGTCGGTGTTGATCTTCTTGCCCGCCGCACGACCGGCCTCGAGCAGTCCGTCCCGCTCGCGGTCGGAATAGGCGAACTCCGGAGCCGACTTCTGCCACTTGAGCTTGTACAGCGGCGGCATCGCGAGAAACACGTGACCGTGCTCGATGAGCGGCCGCATGAAGCGGAACAGCAAGGTGAGCAGGAGGGTCGAGATGTGCTGACCATCGACGTCGGCGTCGGCCATCAGCACGATCTTGTGATAGCGGAGCTTGCTGATGTCGAACTCGTCGTGGATGCCCGTGCCGAAGGCGGTGATGATCGACTGGACCTCGGTGTTCTTGAGCACCCGGTCGATTCGCGCCTTCTCGACGTTGATGATCTTGCCGCGCAACGGAAGGATCGCCTGGTACATCGAGTCGCGGCCCGACTTGGCGCTGCCGCCGGCCGAGTCGCCCTCCACGATGTAGACCTCGCACTTGCCGGGATCGTTGCTGCGGCAGTCGGCGAGCTTGCCGGGGAGGCCACCGATGTCGGTGGCGGTCTTGCGGCGCACCAGATCGCGGGCGTTGCGCGCTGCCATCCGGGCCCGCTGCGACTCGACGATCTTCTTGATGATCGTCTTCGCCTCGGCCGGGTTGGCCTCCAGCCAGTGTCCGAGGTGTTCACTGCAGACGCGCTGGACGAATCCCTTGACCTCGGTGTTGCCCAGCTTGGTCTTGGTCTGGCCCTCGAACTGCGGATCCCCGACCTTCACCGAGATCACTGCGGCGAGGCCCTCGCGGATGTCGTCACCCGAGAGGCGGTCTTCCTTCTTGTCCTTGATGAGCTTCTTGTCCACCGCGTACTTGTTCACGGTGAGGGTCAGCGCGGCGCGGAAACCCTCTTCGTGGGTACCACCCTCGTGGGTGTTGATGGTGTTGGCGAAGGTGTGGACCGATTCGGAATAACCTGCGTTCCACTGCATCGCGACCTCGACCTCGTGGCCGGTGCCCTGGCCGGTGAAGCCGACGACGGTGGTGTGGATCGACTGCTTGGTCCGGTTGAGGTGCTTGATGTAGTCGACGAGCCCGTCGGGGTAGTGATAGGTACGGGTCTTCGGCTTGGCCGCGGCGGCGGCCTTCTCTTCCTCGGACTTCACCACCTCGGCGGCCTCGGTGGTGCCGCTCTCCTCGTCACCGTCGGCGTCACCCGGCGGCTCGATGGCCTGCGGACGCTGATCGGTCAGCGTGATGGTGAGCCCCTTGTTCAGGAAGGCCATCTCCTGCAGACGACGCGCCACGGTCTCGGCGTTGAATCGGGTGGTCTCGGTGAAGATCTCGGGGTCCGGCCAGAACCGCACCGTGGTGCCGGTCTTGCGCGTCGGGGTCCCCTTCTCGAGGGCGCCGGGTGTCGCGTAGGTGTAGGTCTGCTCCCAGTTGAATCCGTCGTTCTGGATCTCCAGTTCCACCTTGGTGGACAACGCGTTGACCACCGAGATGCCGACGCCGTGCAGACCACCGGACACCGCATAGGCGTCGGAGTCGAACTTGCCTCCGGCGTGCAGCTGGGTCATGACGACCTCGACCGTCGGCACGCCCGTGCGGTGCATGCCGGTCGGGATGCCGCGGCCGTCGTCGACGACCTGGACACCGCCGTCGGCCAGGAGGGTCACGTCGACGCGCGAGGCGAAGCCGGCCATCGCCTCGTCGACCGAGTTGTCGACGACCTCCCAGATCAGGTGGTGCAGCCCTCGCTCACCGGTGGATCCGATGTACATGCCGGGCCGTTTGCGGACGGCTTCCAGACCTTCGAGGATGTTGATCGAATCGGCGCCATACTCTGACGGCTTCTTCTTGTTCTTCTTCGGTCCGGTGTCGTTGGTGTCGGCCACGAGGTGCGTCCGCTCCTGTTCTGCTCATCGACGGATCAGGTGGTCTCCGGATCCGTCGTCGATCCTTCTCGACGGGGCACACGGCGGTTGCGCGCACAGGAATACCCGGTGGGTACATCCGGGTAGCCTGGAGGCGCTGTCTGTCTGCTGTTGTGCACCCCTGTCGGGACAACTCTCCACAGTGTACTGCCTGACTCGCCCTGGAACGCGCATCCGGGGCCGCTAACAGGCCCTCAGAACGATTTTTTTGCCTCGATCCCGGTTCGATCGTGGCTTGGGGATGGAAAACGGCCCACGAGGCTCTGCAACTAGTAAAGTGCGGTCGACTCTGCTAGCGGCGCGTCAGCCGTAGGTGTCGCGTGGGCCGCGCCCGCGCACATGCCGTTCACCCTTACGCCACGACGGGCCCTTCGGACCGCTGATCCGCAACGAGGTGACCTGGCCGTTGCCGATGGCGGCCGCGATCTTGGCGAGGATCTGGGATTGGATGTAGCGAAGTTGCGTCGCCCACGCCGTCGACTCGGCCTGCACGTGGAGGACGTTGTCGCGCAACGCAACCGGCTTCGCATGAGCCGCGATGTCCGAACCGACGATCTGTTCCCACATCCCGAACAGGGTGCCTTCGCCGATCTTCTCCTGCCACCCGCGATCCTTCGCCAGCCCGCCGACCAGCCGGCCGAAGGGCTGCGGATCCCGCGGATCCGGACCGGAGCCGGACCAGCGTCGACGCCCCTGGGATCCGCGCGGGACCCGACGGACGGGCGACGCCCGGCCCCGGCCGACCGACTTACCCGCGGCGCGGGCCTGTGCCCGGGCCTCCTCGAGCGCCTTGCGGGCACGTTCGTACCCGCCGAGTTCGCCGGGCGGTGTCGGCCGTGGTGCGGGGTCGGCGGGATCCGGGGACCCGGACGGTCGATCGTCACTCATGGGCTTCCTCCCCCGCTGCCGTCACATCGTCGAGCGCGCCGTCGACGATGTGCGACCGTCGGCCCGCGTCGTCGTCGACCACATCGACGCCGATCCGCCGGCCACCGATACGCCCGGGGATGTCCTCGGCGACGGCGGCGGTGATGAGGAGTTGCTCGGCGTCGGCGGTGAAATCGACGAGTTGCGCGCGCCGCTTGGCGTCGAGTTCGGCGAACACGTCATCGAGCATGATCACCGGCTCGACACCTTCGGCGCGGGTGAGCTCGACGGAGCCGAGGCGCAGAGCCAGGGCCAACGACCAGGATTCCCCGTGTGAGGCAAAGCCTTTCGCGATATCGCTGCCGAGGACGATGTCGATGTCGTCGCGATGCGGACCGACGAGACACAGGCCCCGCTCGATCTCCTTGTCGCGCAACTCCGTCAGGCGTAGTGCCAGCGCGTCGGCGATCGCCTCGGGTGTGTGTTCCTCGATCTCCACACCGCCGGCGGGACGATACCGGAGCACGGCCGGCCGTGAATGCGGCGCGATCGACGCATACGAGCCGGTGAAGTGCGGCTCGAGCTCGGCGAGCACCGACAACCGTGCGGCGATCACCTGACCGCCGAGATCCGCGAGCTGACCGTCCCAGACATCGAGCGTGCTGACCACCGAATCTGCCTGTTGCCCACCACGTCTCAGCGCCGCGGCGGCAGTCTTGAGCAAGGCCGACCGCTGACGCAGGACCCGGTCGTAGTCCGCGCGGGCGGCGGCGAAACGGGGACCCCGCTGCGCGACGAGCTCGTCGACGAAGCGTCGGCGGTCGCTCGGATCACCACGCACCAGGGACAGGTCCTCCGGCGCGAACAGCACCGTACGGAGGATGCCGAGCAGGTCGCGGGGCCGCCGCGCCGGGCTGCGGTTGATGGTCGCCTTGTTGGCGCCCTCGGCATTGATCCGCAGCTCGGCGGTCAGCTCACGGCCGTCGTTCTCGACCGTCGCGGTCACCGACGCCGACGCCGATCCCGCGTGTACGAGCGGTGCATCGGAACTCACCCGGTGTGAGCGCAGCGTCGACAGATAGAACAGCGCCTCGAGCAGATTGGTCTTGCCGAAGCCGTTGCGGCCGGTGAAGACCGTCGGCCCGGGTACCAGATCGAGGTCGACGGCCCGCCACGATCGGAAATCGCGCAGATGCAGCTCACGGACGAACACGAGTCGGCGTCGATCCTGAGGACGGTGAGGCCGTGGCGGCCGTCAGCCCGGGAGGCGGACGGGCATCAACAGGTAGCTGAACGCGCTCTCGGGAGCGACGAAGGCGCCGGACTCGTCCGCGACCGGATCCTCTCCGCTGGCCGGACGGAGCACGGCAGGCCGGCTGGGGGTGGTGAATCCGAAGTCCACCGCGTCGGCGTTGATCGCCGACAATCCGTCCTGCAGGTACCCGGGGTTGAACGCGATCGTGAGGGGCTCACCCTGGAACGACACGGGCAGCTCTTCCTCGGCCTTGCCGGCCTCGTCGCCGCCCGCGGTGAGCAGCACGGATCCCTCGGAGAACTCCATCCGGACCTGCGCGCCGCGCTCGGCGACCAGGGCCACACGGCGGATCGCCTCGATCAGCGGGCCGCTGTCGATGGTGGCGACGGCGGTGTGGCTGGCCGGGAGGAGCTGACGGAACTTCGGGAACTCCGCGTCGAGCAGGCGGGTGGTGGTCTTCTTGGTCTCGCCGAGGATGCCGAGGATGCCGTCGGATCCGATGGCCGCGCCACCACCGAACGCCAGCGAGACGACGCCGGTGCCCTCGGCACCTGCGGTCTTGGCGCTCTCCGAGAGCGTCTTGGCGGGCACCAGGACGGCTCCCTTGGTGTCGGGATCGGAAGGCTCCCACTGCAATTCACGCACAGCGAGCCGGAAACGGTCGGTCGCGGCGAGGACGACGGAGTTGCCCTCGATCTCGACGCGGACACCGGTGAGCATGGGCAGGGTGTCGTCCTTGCCGGCCGCCACGGCCACCTGCGAGATCGCCTCGGCGAAGAGCTGCGACGGGATCGTTCCGGTGACGGAGGGCACGTCGGGCAACTGCGGGTAGTCCTCGACCGGCATCGTCGGGAGCGAGAACTTCGCGCTGCCACAGGTGATCGCGACGCGTGCGCCGTCGAGGGTCACGTCGACCGGCTTGTTCGGCAGGGCCTTGGTGATGTCGGCGAGGAGCCGACCGGAGACCAGGACCTGTCCGGGCTCGGCGACCTCCGCGCCCAGATTTTCCTGGGCCGAGACCTCGTAGTCGAAACCCGAGACGGTCAGGCCCGTTTCGCCGACGTTGAGCACCACACAGCCGAGAACCGGGACGGGCGGACGAGACGGGAGACTGCGGGCCACCCAGGCGACGGAATCAGCGAACTCGTCACGCGCGACACGAAACTTCATGCTGGGAGGTTGCCCTTCTCTCGTTCTCGTTCCCGCCTGGATCGCCGGGTCGGCGCCGCAGTGGGTCGGCCGGCCTGGAGTGGGATCCCGCATCCGGGAATCCCACTGTAGAACGCCGCCGCCCGAGCCGGAGTGGTTGGGGCCAAGTCAGACCGTCGTCGGAGCCGGCCGTGGGCGACCCGATCGGCGACGGTCTGTGCACAGACCTTCTTACAAAAGAATCTCTTTCTAGAGGGATCCATCTCAGTAATAGGAGTTGTGCAATCTGTGGACAACCATGACATCGGGCCAGTCCGGGCGGGTGTGGACGTGTGCATGACCGGTGGAGCAACGTCGAGCGGATCCGTCCGGGGATGTGGAGTTCTCATGTTGTTCGCTCGGCGTCCACCGGCGATGCACATGCCGACCCCGCTTATCCCAAGGATTGTGCACAGCTGGTGATCGATCGTGAGCAGGGTCGATGTCGGCCGAATCCGACTGCGGGAAGGCGGTCCACGGTGTCGAAGACTCTCGACCTAAGGACCAGACTTGGCATTCGGAGGGGCCATCGCAGTCGCCATCGGATGCCACTGCGGGCGGCGGAACACCCCCGGACGACCGCACCCCCGGGCCGTCGTGGCCTCGGGGGTGCGGAGAGCTGTAGGTGTGCGCGTGTCAGCCCACGGCGCGCTGCTTGATGCGGGCGGTGAGTTCCTGGACGTGGTCGTACACCCGGCGGCGCTCGGCCATCTCCTTGCGGATCTTCCGTTCGGCGTACATGACCGTCGTGTGATCGCGGTCGAAGGTCTCGCCGATCTTCGGCAGCGAGAGGTCGGTGAGCTCACGACACAGGTACATGGAGATCTGGCGGGCCTGGGCGATCGACCGTGTCTTACCGGGACCTCGTAGTTCCTCGACAGAGATGTCGAAGTACTCGGCGGTGATCGCGAGGATGCTCGCCGCGCTGACCTCCAGGGTCCCCGAGTTGGGCAGCAGGGCCTGCAGGACGACGTCGGCCAGGGACTTGTCGAGAGCGGCGTCGTTGAGCGACGCGAACGCCGTCACGCGGATGAGTGCACCCTCGAGTTCACGGATGTTGCGCTCGATCTTCGACGCGATGAGTTCGAGTACATCGTCGGGAACCGCGATGTTGTCCATCTGCGCCTTCTTGCGCAGAATCGCGATCCGGGTCTCCAGATCGGGCGGCTGGACATCGGTGATCAAGCCCCACTCGAACCGTGTACGAAGCCGATCTTCCAGTGTCGCAAGCTGTTTCGGCGGTCGATCAGAGGATATGACGATCTGCTTGCTCGCGTTGTGCAGGGTGTTGAAGGTGTGGAAGAACTCTTCCTGGATACCTTCTTTGCCCACGAGGAACTGGATGTCATCGACCAGCAGCACATCGACGTCGCGATACCGGCGCTTGAACGCCACCCGCCGGTCGTCGCGGAGCGAGTTGATGAAGTCGTTGGTGAATTCCTCGGTGGACACGTACTTGACCCGCATGCCCGGGAAGAGGCGCTGCGCGTAATGGCCCGCGGCGTGCAGCAGGTGCGTCTTGCCGAGTCCGGACTCTCCCCAGATGAACAGTGGGTTGTAGGCCCGGGCGGGGGCTTCCGAGACCGCCACCGCCGATGCGTGCGCGAACCGGTTCGACGCGCCGATGACGAAGGTGTCAAAGGTGTACTTGGGGTTGAGGTTTGCGCCGGTGGCCGGCGGCGTCGAGGTGGGCCGCTCGGCGAAGTACGACGCCCAGTCGCCGGACGGGCGCGTCGACTCCGGCATGTGGGACGGCGCGCGGCCCGCGCCCACGGGGGCGGCCGTGTAGTCGACTGCTGCGGCCGCTCCGGCGATGGGCCGTACGTCGGGAACCGGTGTTTCCGCCACCGGCTCGTCGTTGCGCGGGGTGGCGATACGGACGCCGAGATCGACGGGTTCGTCGAGGTGACGGCTGAGAACCGAGCGGATGGTCTCGCGGAGATTGCGTTCGATCTGTTCCTGGACCAGCGCCGTCGGCACGGTCAGCAGGGCGAAGCCTTCGGTGAGGGTCAGGGGTCGAACCAGTGACAGCCACGCCTTCTGCTGGCGTGTCAGTGGTTCGTGGTCGCGTGCGGCTTCGTCGTCGTTGAGTTCGGCGACGACCTGTTGCCACACTTCGCCGAAAGTGTCTCGGTCTGAAGTCAC